>NZ_SJKD01000009.1 GCF_004331485.1 Kribbella capetownensis | reverse complement strand
TACCCGGCTGGCTCCACCACTACAACCACCACCGACCCCACACCGCCATCGGCAAAACCCCACCCATCACCCGCTTAACCAACCTCCCTGGGCAGTACAACTAGCTCAGCGCCTTCGCGAGTGCGCGGATGTCGTCGGGGCCGACTCGGCAGCATCCACCGATGTACGCCGCCCCGGCTGAGAACCAGTCGGAGGCAAGAGGAGCGGCAGCACCGGCGGAGGCCGGGGTGATGCGGGGACCGATCCAGTGGCGGGCGGTGGCGTCCCAGGACTCGCCGGAGTTGGGATACGCAACGGCCGGCTTGCCGGTCACCGCGATGGCTGTCTCGACCGCGGCCTGCACATCGTCGGGCGTGCAGCAGTTGATGCCTACAGCAATCACCTGGTCGATCACAGGGATCGCGAAGGCGTCCGTGAGAGGTTGGCCGGCGCGGGTGTAGGCCCCGGAGATCGAGTAGGAGAACCACGCCGGGAAGTCCAGCTCGGCCAGCAGCCCGACGAGCACCTCGGCTTCGTCGGCGTCCGGGATGGTCTCCACCGCCAGCAGGTCAGGCTCAGCACTGACCAGCAACTCCAACCGCGGCCCGTGGAAATCGCGGAGGGTCGCCGCACTCACGCCGTACCGGCCGCGGTACTCCGATCCGTCCGCGAGCATCGCGCCGTACGGCCCGACCGATGCAGCGACCAACCGGCGCCGTCCGTCGGTGAACGAGTCGCGCACGTCGCGGGCGATCCGCACACTGCTCGCAATCAGTCGCTCGGCCTCGGCGCGCGGCACGCCGGCGCGTTCGAAGCCGACCACGCTGGCTTGATAGCTGGCCGTCGTCGCCACCATCGCACCGGCGTCGTAGTACGCGTGATGCACCGCCGCGATCTCGTCGGGCGCGTCCTTCAGCAACCGCGCCGACCACAACGCGTCCGACAGATCGTGGCCACGATCTTCCAGGGCGTTCGACAGACCGCCGTCCAGGATGATCGGCCGCTCAGATTCCCTGGACAAGCTCGAAGACCTCGTCCGCGCAGCCCCAGGACAGCGTCACCCCGGATCCACCATGTCCGTAGCAGTGGATCACCGGTTCACCCGTCCGTGTCCGGATCAGCTCGCACCGGATCGCCGGACGAGCCGGCCGCAGACCGACCCGATGGCGGATGATCTTTGCCTTGCGCAACTGAGGGACCAACTCGGCCGCCCGCTCCAGCATCTGATCCGCGGTCGCCTGATCGACCGTGAGGTTCCAGTCGTTCGGCTGGCTGGTCCCGCCGACCACCACGTCATGTTCGCGCGGTACGACGTACGTCAACTCCGACGGCGACCGATCGGCGACGAGCCACTCGGTCAGACCGCACTGCTCGACCGTCATCACCTGGCCCCGCACCGGCGTCACGGTCGGGTCGCTCGCGGTGAGTCGAGCCCCGAGGCCGGCACAGTTGATCACCACGTCGGCGGTCGTCGGCAACGCGGGCAACGCAGCGCGGGTGAGTGTGCCGCCCGCCTGGTCCAGCCGCTTGACGAGCGACTGCAGGTACGCCGGCATCTCGATCACCGCCGTCGTGAACGACCAACCGTCCTCGAACCCGGCCGGCGGCGACACCCGGGTCAGGTCAGGCAGGACGTCGGCCCAGCGCGGATCCGGCTTCCGCTCGACCAGGAACTCGCGCCCGCGCCGCATCCGCACCGACGCCTCGAGCTCGGCCAGCTTGGAGAACTCCTCGTACGCCGTCCTGGACCAGGCGGCGACGCGGTCCTCGGGAGCCGACAGGTACGGGTACCAGATCGCCGCAGCCACCGCCGAGGTCGTCTCCAGCGGCAGATCGCGGGCGAACACGGCCACGTCGTACCCACCCTCGGCGAGCCGGACGGCACAGGTCAGCCCGATCACGCCCGCACCCACCACGATCACGCGCATTCACACATTGTGACCCGCGCGTACGCATCACGCCATCTTGTGCCAGTGGCCTCAGTGCAGGTCGACCGCCAGCGAGTAGAACCGGGTGATCTGGGTGGCGCCGTTGTTGTCATCGGACAGCAGGTACAGCTGCCGACGCCCGCCAGGCAGGTCGCCGCCGAGGGCGAGCGCCTCGACGTTGTCCAGCAGCGGGTTCGGCTGCGGCTGCTTGGCGACCGCGCCGGACGGCGGGCAGTTCACCAGGTCGAACAGCAGCTTCTTCTGCAGGAAGACCTTCTCCGGCGCATCCGCCAGCGATGCCGTCTTCGACACGTCGACGGCGCGGCGCAGCGACACCGTGAAGACCCGGATCGTGTTGCCGACACCGGGCGTGAACGTGCGCTCCATCGACACCAGTTCATCCCGGTTCACCCAGGCGAGCTCGACCAACGCGAGCCCCGGGTCCGGCTTGTAGGCGTACTGCGCGGCGACCCGGTAGTCGTGGCCCGGGAACCCGGCGTACCGCAGGACGCGGTTGCGCGTACGCCCGTCGGCATCGGTGCCGTCGGACGCCAGCGGGCCCTCCATGCCGGCGAACAGCGACAGCCCGTCACGGCTGACCGCGAGCGACTCGAACGTCGCGTTGCTCGTCGCCTCACCGGCCGGCGCGACCTGGAAGCGCGCCGGCACCGGCAGCGAGGCGATCTCCTTGCCGTCGGACAGCCGGAAGCGGCGGATCGACGGCTCGCGCTCCGAGGTGGCCAGGATGGTCCGGTCACCCCGCTCGACGACCAGGCCCTCGCCGTCGAAGTCCGCACCCGTGTACGGCGTACCGTCCGGGCGGCGCAGGATCGTCATCCCGTCGACGCTCACCGTGGTCGGCTGGCTGTTGGTCCTGAGCTGAAACACCCGGGCCGGCGTGGTCCCGACGTTGTCCACCAGAGCGGTCGCGCTGTGCGGGCCGGTCACGTTCAGCGCCGACAGGCCGGCGACCGGCTGGCCGTCGAACGTCGTCTTGTCCAGCGCATCGCTGAAACCGAGGAACTGCGCGTCCGGTGAGCAGGAACCACCACCGCCGGGATGTTTGCCCGGTGTCGCCGACGCGGTCAGCGTCGTAGTCAGGGCGGTCAGGACAACTGCTGCGGCGAGTGACTTCTGCCAGCGCATTTCAAGGCTCCTTGATCGAGACATCAGCACCGATCGAAACCTATCGCGCACAACATCAGGTGAACATCACCGCACCAGACAGGGGCGCTTCGGATCGAACCTCCAGTCCTCGACCAGGTACTGCATCGCGATCGCGTCGTCGCGTGCTCCGAGGCCATGCTGTTGATACAACTCGTGCGCGGCGGCGAGCGCCTCGCGATCCAGCTCGACACCGAGACCAGGACGCGTCGGTACCGCGATCTCGCCGCCGGCGATCCGCAGCGGCTCCTTGGTCAGCGCCTGCCCGTCCTGCCAGATCCAATGCGTGTCCAGGGCCGTGATGTCGCCCGGTGCCGCCGCGCCGACCTGCGTGAACATCGCCAGCGAGATGTCGAAGTGGTTGTTCGAGTGCGACCCCCAGGTCAGCCCGAAGTCCGCGCACAACTGCGCGACCCGCACCGACCCGGCCATCGTCCAGAAGTGCGGATCGGCCAGTGGAATGTCGACCGCATCGACCCGGATGGCGTGCGCAAGCTCGCGCCAGTCGGTCGCGATCATGTTCGTCGCGGTCCGCAGCCCGGTCGCGCGCTTGAACTCCGCCATCGTCTCGCGCCCCGAGAACCCCGGCTCCGCGCCGACCGGATCCTCGACATACGCCAGTACGTCGTCCAGGCCCGAACACCACGCGATCGCATCCCGCACCGGCCAGGCACCGTTCGGGTCGATGGTGATCCGGGCCGACGGGAACCGTCCGGCCAACGCGCGCACGGCCTCGAGCTCAACAGGCCCGTCGAACACACCGCCCTTCAGCTTGAAGTCCGCGAACCCGTACCGCTCCTGCGCCGCCTCGGCCAACGCGACGATCGCGTCCGGAGTCAACGCCGGCTGCCGCCGTACCTTCGACCACCGATCCTCGCCCGAGTCGGTCAGGTACGGAAGATCGGTTCGTCCGGTGTCGCCGACATAGAAGAGGTAACCAAGAACCGGCACGGCAGAACGCTGCTGCCCATCACCCAGCAGTTCGGCCACGGGTACGCCGAGATGCCGCCCAAGCAGGTCGAGCAGCGCGGACTCCAGTCCCGTCACCGCATGGACCGTCGTCCGGAGGTCGTAAGTCTGTTGCCCTCGGCCACCAGCATCTCGGTCCGCAAAGGTCTGGGCGACACGTCGGAGGAGTTGGCGATACTGCGCGAGTTCCTGACCGACCGCGAACTCCGCGGCCGCGCGGATCGTCGACGCGATCTTGTCGCCACCGGGAACCTCGCCGAGGCCGGTGTTGCCCGAGCTGTCGGTCACGATCACGACGTTGCGAGTGAAGAACGGTCCGTGCGCGCCGCTCAGATTCAGCAGCATGCTGTCGTAGCCGGCGACGGGAACGACCTCGACGGACGTGATGGTCGGCGTCACTTGATCCTGCCGATCAGCTCGGTGAGCTGGGCCAACTCGTCCTCGCTCAGGTCCTGCAGCGGTGGTCGCACCGGTCCCGCGGACCGCCCGATCGCGGTCACGCCGGCCTTGACGATCGAGACGGCGTACCCCTTCATCCGGTCCCGGATGTCCAGGTACGGCAGGATGAACTCGTTCAGTTTGCGGTAGACGCTCTCGCGGTCCTGCGCCAGGACGTCGGCGTAGAAGCCGAGCGCGAACTCGGGTACGAAGTTGAAGATCGCCGACGAGTAGGTGCTGACGCCGAGTTGCAGCAGCGGCAGCGCGAACGTCTCGGCCGTCGGCAGTCCGCCGATATAGGTGAGCCGGTCGCCGACCCGGGCGTACGTGCGGGTCATCATCTCGATGCTGCCGACGCCGTCCTTCAGGCAGACCAGGTTTTCGTTGCGGTCGGCAAGCTCCGCGACGGAGACGTCGGTCAGGATCGCGTTCGCCCGGCTGTAGACGGTGACGCCGAGACTCGTACTGCGGCAGACCGCCGACACATGCTCGATCAGCCCGTGCTGACCAGCCTCGGTCAGGTACGGCGGCAGCAGCAGGACCCCATCAGCCCCGGCGGCCTCCGCAGCCTGGGCCTGGGCGATCGCGGACGCCGTACCGCCGGTCGCGGGCGCGATCACCGGGAGCTTGCCGTTCACCTCGGACACCGCCGCACGGACGACCGTGTCGATCTCGGCGGGCGTCAGCGAGAAGCCCTCACCGGTGCCGCCGGCCGCGAACAACCCGGCGACGTCGTACTGGCTCAGCCAGGACAGGTGCTCGCGATAACCGGATTCGTTGAAGCTGAGATCCGGGTTGAAGTGCGTCACCGGGAAGGACAGCAGTCCGGTCTTGAGCTGGGCCGCGAGTTCGGCAGGGGTCATGCCTGTCAGCCTAGGAACCGGTGTGGATACCTGTCCAAGATCGATGTTGGATCTATCGATGCTCTGGGAGCATCGTGAGCACCCGCTGCAGCACCGGGCTGGTCGAGTCGCGGTTCCAGATCGCATGCAGTTCGACCGGCTCACCCGGTACGCCGACCTCGCAGTACGTCACGCCCTCGACCCCGAGGCCGCGCGCCGAAGCGGGGACCAGCGCGACGCCACGACCCGCCGCCACCAAGAGGACGACGGTGAGGATCTGCTGGACCCGCTGCTCGATCCGGGGATGGGAGTCGGCGAGGAACCGGACCGTCAGTTCGTGGAAGTAGCGGGCCTGGGTGGGGGAGTAGCTGATCACCGGCTCGTCGGCGAAGTCGGCCGGGACCAGCGGCCGATCCAGGGACGCGAGCCGATGGTTGCTCGGCACAACGGCACACAGTGGCTCGCGGAACACGACCCTGGAATTGAGCAGGCGGGTGTCGACGGGCGGCCGGCCGAGGCCGAGATCCAGTTCGCCGCGCAGCAGGCCGTCGAGCTGGGCCGGGGTGACGCGCTCGTGCAGGATCACGTCGACGTCCGGCAGTTCCTCGGACATCCGGCGCAGGAACGGGCCGAGCGTGCGGATCGCCGAGACAGCGGTGAAACCGAGGCGCAGCGTGCCGGCCGCACCCTGGTCGACCCGGCGGGCCAGATCACCGGCGGTCTCGACCAGTGCCAGCAGTCGGCGGGCCTCGGTCAGGAACGCCTGCCCGGCCTCGGTGAGCTCGACCCGGCGGTTGTCCCGCTCGAGCAGCCGCACGCCGACGGCACGCTCCAGCTTCTGCACCTGGCGGCTCAGCGGTGGCTGGGTCATGTTCAGCCGCTCGGCAGCGCGGCCGAAGTGCAGTTCCTCGGCGACGGCGACGAAGGCGCTCAGTTGGTCGAGCGAGAACATGATTCCCGGAAGGTATCACCGAGTGCGGTATCAGCCTCGCCCAGGCATCACCAGCCGGTGCCGGGTGTTGGCCAAATGCACTCGCGCCGCAGCCCGCGCCGCCTCGGGATCGGACCGGGCGATCGCGGCGTAGATGTTCTCGTGCTCGTAGACGACCCGCGTCACGTGCGTGGCATCCGACATCTCGTACGCCGGATCGAGGCGCGTCCGCGGCAGCATGATCATCATCGGACCGAGCGAGCCGATCAGCTCGCGATAGAACCGATTGCCCGACGCCGCCGCGACCTTGAGGTGGAACGCGAAGTCCGCCTCGACCGACCGGCTCGGGTCGTCCCCGATCCGCCGGAAGTCGTTCAGCGCCCGCTCGATCGCCTTCAGTTGACGCTCGGTACGCCGTACCGCCGCCAGCCAGGCCGCCTCGCTCTCGACCCCGATCCGGAAGTCGAGCAACTCCAGCACGTCCTGATGCGACCGCACCTCCCGCAACCCGAACTCACCCGTCGGCACCTCCAGGACGAACGACCCTCGCCCCTGGAACGTCTCCACCAGTCCGGCCGCCTGCAGCCGCGAGATCGCCTCACGCACCACCGTCCGGCTGACCCCGAACTCCTCCGTCAGCGCGCTCTCGCCCGGCAGCTTCTCGCCGGGCGCGATCTCCCCGCCGAGGATCCGGCGCTTGAGCTCTTCGACCAGCTCATAGGCCAGTCCCCGCCCGCTCATCGCGTGCCGAACTCGCAGCTGTCGACTGTCCAGGCGGCGCACTGCTCGCTGGTGGTGAAGCCCAGACCGGGCCGATCGGGGACCAGCATGCGACCGTCCAAGGTCTCCAGACGCTCGTTGAACAACGGATTCAGCCACTCGAAGTGCTCGACCCACGGCTCGCGCGGGTAGGCGGCGGCCAGGTGGAGGTGGATCTCCATCGCGAAGTGCGGCGCCAGTTGGAGGCCGTGATGATCCGCAAGCGTGGCCAGCTTGAGGAACGGCGTGATGCCGCCGATTCGCGGCGCGTCCGGCTGGATGATGTCGGCCGCCCGCGCCTCGATCAGCCGGACATGTTCGCCCACGCTGGACAGCATCTCCCCGGTGGCGATCGGCGTGTCCAGCGCCGCGGCCAACTCAGCATGTCCCTCGGCGTCGTACGCGTCGAGCGGCTCCTCGATCCAGACCAGGTCGAACTGCTCGAGCACCCGCCCGAACCGAAGTGCCGTCGGCCGGTCCCACTGCTGGTTCGCGTCCACCATCAGGGGTACGCCGTCGCCGAGGTGCTCACGGACGGCGCGGACGCGGTCGAGATCGATCCGGGTGTCCGGCTGGCCGACCTTGAGCTTGATCCCGCCGATCCCGTCCGCCAGGGATTTCGACGCGCGCTCCTTGACCTCCTCGATCGGTGCGTGCAAGAACCCGCCGGAGGTGTTGTACGCCCGGACCGAATCGCGGTGGGCACCGAGCAGCTTGGCCAGTGGGAGCCCCGCCCGCTTGGCCTTCAGGTCCCACAGCGCGATGTCGATCGCCGCGATCGCCTGCGTCGCCACCCCGGACCGCCCGACCGAGGCGCCGGCCCAGAGCAACTTGTCGTACACCTTGCCGATGTCCGACGGGTCCTCGCCGATCAGGTTCGCCGCGATCTCCCGGGCGTGCGCGTACTGCGCCGGTCCGCCGGCCCGCTTGGAGTAGCTGAACCCGATCCCGTGCTGGTCCTGCGCGGTCGCGATCTCCGCGAACAGGAACACGATCTCGGTCATCGGCCGCTGCCGCCCGGTCAGCACCTTGGCGTCGCTGATCGGGCGGTCCAGCGGCAGAACGACGGACGACAGGCGAACGTGGCGGATCTGATCGCTCGGCATCCAGTCATCGTACAAGTGCACGACTTGTACGACGAGTGACTACTCGACCGTGACGGACTTCGCCAGGTTGCGCGGCTTGTCGACGTCGTGGCCGAGCGCGACCGCCGCGTAGTACGCGAGGATCTGCAGCGGGATGGTGAGCAGGATCGGGTCCAGCTCCGGCTCGTTCTTCGGTACGACGATCTTGGCGGCGACCCCGTCCGGTACGTCGACGCTCGGGTGCGTGACGACGTACAGCGGACCGGACCGGGCGGCGATCTCGTGCAGCGCGCCGATGTTGCGGTCGACCAGCTCGTCGTCCGGCACGATCGCGACGCTCGGGACGTCCGGCGAGATCAGTGCGAGCGGGCCGTGCTTGAGCTCGGAGGTCTGGTACGCCTCGGCATGCCGGTAGGAGATCTCCTTCAGCTTCTGCGCACCCTCGCGCGCGACCGGGTAACCGCGGGTCCGGCCGACGAAGAACAGGCTCTCGTGCTGGGCGAGCCGGCCGGCGATCTTGGCCAGCTCCTCCTCCTGGGCGACGATCGACTGGATGTGCTCGGGCAGCTTCTTCAGGCCCTCGATCAGCCGGCGGCCGTCGGCGGGGGAGACGTCGCGGATCCGGCCCAGGTGGATGCCGAGCATCGCGAACGCGACTGCCATGTTGGTCAGCGCCTTGGTCGAGGCGACCGAGACCTCCGGGCCGGCGTGCAGGTAGACACCACCGTCAACCTCACGGGCGATGCTGGAACCAACTGCGTTGACCAAGCCGATCACCCGGCCGCCCTTGCGCTTCAGCTCTTGCACGGCGACGAGGGTGTCCAGCGTTTCGCCGGACTGGCTGACCGCGATGTACAGCGTGTCCCGCTCGACCACCGGGTTGCGGTAACGGAACTCCGAGGCCGGCTCGGCGTCGGCGGGGATCCGGGCGACCTCCTCGATGAACTGCGCGCCCATCTGGCCGGCGTAGTACGCCGAGCCGCAGCCGAGGATCTTGACCCGCTTGATCTCCCGGGCCTCGCGGGCGTCCATGTTCAGGCCGCCCAGGTGGACGGTGTGGAAGCGCTCGTCCAGGCGGCCGCGGATGGCCCGGCCGACCGCGTCCGGCTGCTCGTGGATCTCCTTCATCATGAAGTGCTCGTGCAGGCCGCGCTCGTACTCGTCGGCCTCCCACTCGACCGTCTTCGCGGTCTTGGTGGTGGGCGCCGCGTCCTGGGTGAAGGTGCGGTAGCCGTCGGCGCGGACGGTGGCCAGCTCGCCGTCGTCCAAGTAGACGACCTGGCGGGTGTAGCGGATCAGCGCGGCCGCGTCGGAGGCGACGTGCATCTCGCCGTCGCCGATGCCGAGGATCAGCGGGCTGCCGTTGCGGGCGACCACGATCCGGTCCGGGAAGTCCAGGTCGATCACGGCGATGCCGTAGGTACCCTCGATCCGGCGCAGGGCGGCCATCACCTTGTCCTCGAGGGTGCCGCCCTCGGACTGCTCGATCAGGTGGGCGAGCACCTCGGTGTCGGTCTCCGAGCGCAGCTTGACGCCGGCTTCCTCCAACTGGGCCCGCAGCACGCCGGCGTTGTCGAAGATGCCGTTGTGGACGACGGCGATCCGTTCGTTGCCGCTGGCATGCGGGTGCGCGTTGTCCTTGCTCGGGCCGCCGTGCGTGGCCCACCGGGTGTGGCCGATGCCGAGCTTGCCGCCGAACCGCTTCGGCAGCGACGCCTCCAGCTCACGGACGCGACCCGCGTCCTTGTGCACCTTCAGCTCGCTGGATCCCAGGACCGCGACACCTGCCGAGTCGTAGCCGCGGTACTCCAGCCGCGCCAGTCCGTCCACCAGGATGGGCGCGGCCGGCTTGGTGCCGACGTACCCGACGATTCCGCACATGTGTTGGTGCCTTTCGAAGGTTGGTTGCTCACCGCTCAGCCGTAGACGATCCGTCGCAGCTGGCGGGCTGAGAGTTCGGGGGAGCGCACCGGCCAGTGCCGGAGCTCGGTCCCGAGCCGGGCGAAGATCTCGTCGTTGCGGGCGCCGTAGGTCTGCAACTCCCGATGCCGGCGCCGGACGTACTCCTCGGTGGTCTCGGTGAAATAGGCCAGTACGTCGGCGACGACGCGCCGCGCGTCGTCCGCCGACAGCCCGGTGGTCCGGCTGACCTGTTCGGCCAGCTCGTCCACGGGCCCCACCGTCGCCTCACTGATCACCCGTCAACCTTGCAGCGTTTTCGAGGTCAGCGCAAAGGATCTGCCCGAAATCGGGCAAATTTCCTGACTTGTCAGGAGGAAGTCTCGAATCGGTGCAGCCACGGGACGCCGACGGCGAACAGTGGGCCGGTGTCGAGGCGGTAGATCCGCTCGCGGCCTCTCAGGGTGACATGAACAAGTCCGGCTTGCTCGAGGACACCCAGGTGGCGGGTGATCGTCGGCCAGGAATGGTCGAAGCGGCCCGCGATCTCGCCCGAGGTCATCTCGCCGCCGCGCAGGTGCAGGACCAGCAGGATGGTACGGCGGGAGTGGTGCGCGAGGGCGGTGAACACCCGGTCGAGGTCGTCCAGGTCCCGCCCGCCGCGGGAGCCGGCGGTCAAGCCGGCAGATCCTGGGCCAGATCCTGGGGCAGGTAGTGCGGGAAGTCCCACTTCGGCTGCCCGTCCCGCTCCTCGAGCAGCGGGTCCATCCGCTCCCAGAGCGTGAGTACGTCCGGGTGCTCGTGTGCCCGGGCGAATCCACCGTCCACCCAGGTGAAGATCTCGACGTACGTCGGCTCGTCCACCGACCGGAACACCGTCGCCCGCTCCTCGGTCACGAACCCGAGCCCCCGCAGCGTCGCCCAATGCCCGCCGAGCACCTCCCGGAACCGATCCTCATCCGCCGCCCGGACCCGATAGGTACAGATCACCGTTTCCTTAGCCATATTGCTAAGTAACTGCCTGCGGCGAACGCCTGTCAACACCTCGGTGAGCTCAGAACAGGCGCAGTACGTCGGACTCCATGCCTCGGAGGGCGTCGTAGTCGACGGTGAGGCACTCGAGGCCGCGGTCGGTGGCGAGGACCTTGGCCTGGGGCTTGATGAGTTGGGCGGCGAAGATGCCGCGGACCGGGGCCAGCATCGGGTCGCGGTTGAGGAGTTCGACGTACCGGGTGAGCTGCTCGACGCCGTCGATCTCGCCGCGGCGCTTGATCTCGACCGCCACATGCTTGCCGTCGGCATCCCGGCAGAGCAGGTCGACCGGGCCGATCGCGGTCGGATACTCACGGCGTACCAGGGTCCAGCCCTCGCCGAACGTGTGCACGTGCTCGGCCAGCAGTTCCTGCAGGTGCGCCTCGACGCCGTCCTTGATCAGACCGGGGTCGGTACCGAGCTCGTAGGCGGTGTCGCTGTGCACCTCCTCGATGGTGATCCGCAGTTCCTCGCCCGCCTTGTTGGTGACGCTCCACACGTCGCCGTCCTCGGTCAGCTTGCACGGCGGCGACATCCAGTTGAGCGGCTTGTACGAACCGCCGTCGGCGTGGATCAGCACCGACCCGTCCGCCTTCACCATCAGCAACCGCGGCGCCATCGGCAGATGAGCCGTCAGCCGGCCGGAGTAGTCCACAGAACAGGTAGCAATCACCAAGCGCACGAGAAAGCACCGTAGTCCACAACCGGGCTGGAACCCATGTCGCCTGGCCGTCCGGAGTGGCAGGGTGGTGAACATGATGCCGAAGGTGAGCGAACAGGCGATCGCCGAGTACGACGCGGTCGCGGCCGGACTGGAGTCGGCCGGCGTGGTGCGGGGAAGCATGTTCGGCATGCCCTGTCTCAAGATCGGCAAGAAGGTGCTCGCCGGGATGTTCGGCGATGCCATGACGTTCAAGCTCCCGCCGGAGCCGCGGGAGAAGGCGCTCGCACTGCCGGGAGTCGACGCGTTCGACCCGGGCATGGGCCGGCCGATGAAGGAGTGGGTGGTGATCCCGCTGGCACAGTCCGCGGTCTGGCCGGACTACGCCGCCGAGGCACTGGAGTACGTCGCCGGATGAATCTCATGTGCCCCGCGAGGATCCTGTTGCTGCCTGGGGATGTTCAGGATCCGGTGGTCGGGGACAGGATCGCCCAGGTGTACGCCGGCCCGTTCGAGGCGGCAGCCGGCACTCGGCTGGCCGAGCACCTCGGCGTCCGGCTGACCGTCGTACCCGAGCTCGCGCAGCGTCCCGACGACGAGCTGCAGGCGATCGCGGACCTGCACCGCGGCGAGACCGTGGTCGTGCTCGGCGCCGATCTCGGGCTCAAGCTGCCGGCGATCGTCGAGCACACCGGCGACGGGTGGACCCGGGTGCCGACGGACAACGAGGTGACGCTGTCGACGTACGAGCAGGCCTCCGAGAAGTTCCGGGAATCGATCCCCAAGGAGCCCAACGAACTGCTCATCGATCTGCTCGCCGAGGGAGTCGCCCCCGGCGCCCGCGTGCTCGAGCTCGGCAGCGGGACCGGCCGCGACGCGCTCGAGTTGGAGCGCCGCGGTTTCGTCGTACGGCGTACCGACGCGACCCAGGCCTTCCTCGAGATGATGTGGGCCGACGGGTACGACGCCGATCGGCTGAACGCGATCACGGACGACTTCGGCGGCCCGTACGACGCTGTGTTCGCCGACGCGGTGTTCCTGCACTTCGACCGTGCCCAGCTGGCCGGCGTACTCCGGAAGGCGTTGCGGGCCGCGCCGGTGCTCGCCTTCGCGACCAGAGAAGGCAAGGGCGAGGAGTGGTCGAACCGGAACCTCGACCTGCCCCGGCATTTCGTGATGTGGCAGGAGGAACCGTTGCGCGAACTGCTGACCGCGACCGGCTGGAACGTCGAGCAGGTCCGGCGCAGTGAGTCGCGGATCGGGTTCTGGTTCAGCGTCCTGGCGACCCGCGCATGATCCGCGCGGGGATCGTCTTGCTCTCCCGGCACGGAGTGGCCGCGATCGAGCGGGTGCGCGACGGCCGGACGTACCACGTCCTGCCGGGCGGCCAGGTCGAGGAGGGCGAGAGTCTGGCGGAGGCGGCGCGGCGTGAGACCCACGAGGAACTGGGTGTGCTGGTGAAGATCCGCGGGCTGGTCGCCGTGGTGAACTTCGGCACCAGCACTCAGCACTACTTCCTGGCGGAGTCGATCGGTGGCGAGTTCGGCGCCGGGGACGGCCCGGAGATGGGAAGTACTGCGGAGTCGGAGGCCGGGAGTTATCGGGCGGTGTGGCTGCCGGTCGGGGACCTTCTCGGGCGCGACCTCAAGCCGAAACCGGTCGCGTCGATGCTCGACAGCGCGCCGGATCCGGCCTGGCTGCTGGACGGATGGCTCGAGTCGCCGGTGGTGTTCGACGAGGTGTGAGGTTGGCCTCCCGGGTGACTCAGCTCATGGGCGGACCAGTAGTGGGACTGGCATAGTTCGGGCCATGGCTCGGGAATTGAAGACGGTGGGTGTGGTCGGTCTGGGCACGATGGGTGCCGGGATCGCCGAGGTGTTCGCGCGCAACGGGCTGACGGTGGTCGGCGTCGAGCGTGACGACGAGGCGGCCGAGCGCGGCCGCGGGCACATCCAGCACTCCACCGACCGGGCGGTGAAGCGCGGCAAGCTGTCGGTCGAGGACCAGCAGGCGCTGTTCGACCGGGTCACCTTCGCCACCTCGATCGAGGCGCTGGCGGACTGTGACCTGGTCATCGAGGCCGTGATCGAGCGGCTCGAGCTCAAGCGCGAGATCTTCTCGGCGCTGGACAAGGTCGTCCGCGAGGACGCCATCCTGGCCACCAACACCTCGTCCCTGTCGGTCACCGAGATCTCCGTGGCCACCCAGCGCCCGCGCCGCGTCGTCGGCATGCACTTCTTCAACCCGGCGCCGGTGCAGGAGTTCGTCGAGGTGATCCGGACCGTGGTCACCGAGCCGGACGTGGTCGAGGACGTGCTCGCGCTGGCCCGCCGCCTCGACAAGGTCCCGGTGGTGGCGGCCGACCGGGCCGGCTTCATCGCGAACGCGTTGCTGTTCGGCTACCTGAACCACGCGGTCTCGATGGTGGAGTCGCGCTACGCGACCCGCGAGGACGTGGACGCGGCGATGCGACTCGGCTGCGGCTACCCGATGGGCCCACTCGCGCTACTCGATCTGATCGGCCTCGACACTGCGTACGAGATCCTCGACACGATGTACAAGCAGGGTCGCAACCGGCTGCACGCGCCGGCCCCGATCCTCAAGCAGATGGTCACGGCCGGACTGCTCGGCCGCAAGACCGGTCGCGGCTTCTACACCTACGAGGCGCCGGACTCCCCGCTCGTGGTCGACGACGAGCACACGCCTCCGTCGGACGGCGCGGAGATCGCCGTACGCCCGGTCAAGCAGGTCGGCGTGGTCGGCTCCGGGACGATGGCTGTCGGCATCATCGAGGTCTGCGCCAAGGCCGGGTACGACGTTCTGTACGTCGCCCGCGGTACCGAGAAGGTGGACCGGGTCCGCGCAGGCCTCGAACGGTCGCTGGAGAAGGGCGTTCAGCGCGGCAAGCTGTCCTCGGAGGAGCGGGACGCGACACTGCGCCGGACCACCGGGACGGCCAAGCTCGACGACCTCGCGAGCGTCGACCTGGTGGTCGAGGCCGTGGTCGAGGAGTTGAGCGTCAAGCAGGCGCTGTTCGAGACGTTCGACGAGATCTGCAAGCCGGGCGCGATCCTGGCGACGACCACCTCGAGTCTGCCGGTGATCGATCTCGCGATGGCGACCAAGCGGCCGGCCGACGTGGTCGGGCTGCACTTCTTCAACCCGGCGCCGGTGATGAAGCTGGTCGAGGTCGTGAGCACGGTCAGCACGTTGCCGGACGTGGCCGACACGGTCGCGGCGCTGGCGGTTGCCGCTGGCAAGCACCCGGTCCGGTGCGGCGACCGGGCCGGCTTCATCGTGAACGCGCTGCTGTTCCCGTACCTGAACGACGCGGTCCGGATGCTCGAGGCGCACTACGCCGGGGTCGACGACATCGACGCCGCGATGAAGCTCGGCTGCCGGCTCCCGATGGGTCCGTTCGAGCTGCTCGACGTGGTCGGACTGGACATCTCGCTGGCGATCCAGCGGACTCTCTACCTCGAGTTCCGCGAGCCCGGATTCGCCCCGGCCCCGCTGCTCGAGCACCTCGTCACTGCCGGCTACCTCGGCCGCAAGACCGGCCGTGGATTCCGCGACTACAGCAACTAACTGCACAGCGGTGCGTCGCTGATCTACGCTGCTGCGCATGAGATCTCGTGCAGTGGCGGCGGTGGGGGTGGCGCTGGTCCTCGGGCTCGGCGCGTGTGCTCCGGAGGATGAGTCCAGCAGTACGTCGACGCCGTCCGGCGCCGACGCCTGCGCGAAGGACAAGCTGGCGGTGAAGACGGCCGGCACGCTCGCGGTCGGCACCGACAAGCCGGCGTACGAGCCGTGGTTCTCCAACGACGATCCGGCCAACGGCAAGGGGTACGAGTCGGCCGTCACCTACGCGGTGGCGAAGAAGCTCGGCTTCGAGACCGCCGAGGTGAAGTGGCAGACGGTGCCGTTCAACTCGGCGTTCGCGCCCGGGCCGAAGAAGTTCGACTTCGACGTGAACCAGGTGTCGATCTCCGAGGACCGCCGCAAGGCGGTGGACTTCTCGTCGGGGTACTACGACGTCCGGCAGGCCGTGATCACGACCGCGGGCAGCAAGATCGCGAACGCGAAGTCGGTCGCGGAGCTGGCCGACGCGAAGCTCGGCGCCCAGGTCGGTACGACCAGCTACACGACGGCGGAGGAACTGATCAAGCCGAAGCAGAAGATGGCGCCGTACGACACCAACGACCTGGCCGTCCAGGCGCTGAAGAACAAGCAGCTGGACGGGATCGTCGTGGACCTGCCGACCGGGTTCTACATGACCGCGGCACAGCTCGACGACGGCAAGATCGTCGGTCAGCTGCCGGCGTCGTCGGGCCAGGTCGAGCAGTTCGGCTTCGTGCTGGAGAAGGGGTCCGGGCTGACGGGGTGTCTGTCCCAGGCCGTGGACGCGCTGAAGAGCGACGGGACGCTCGCCAATCTGCAGAAGGAGTACCTCACGACGCAGGGCGCGCCGGAACTGTCGTGACGGACTGGCAGCCGTCCGCGCTGCAGCTGGAACGGATCGCGTACCGGCAGCGACGAGCGCGGCGCTCGACCTTGATCGCGGTGGTCAGCTCGGTGGTGCTGCTGGTACTGGTTGCCATCGGCATCGGATCGACACCGGGCTGGCCGCGGGTGCGGGCAACGTTCTTCGACCCCCAGCGCGCCTGGGAGGCGTTGCCGGTCGTCGCCGAGGGGTTGTGGCTGAACATCCGGGTGATGCTGATCTGTGCGGTCCTGATCGTCGTGATCGGGATGGCGCTGGCGATCCTGCGGACCCTGCGCGGCCCGATCTTCTTCCCGCTCCGCGTCTTCGCCGCGGCGTACACGGATGTCTTCCGCGGGCTCCCGCTGCTGCTGGTGATCTTCCTGCTCGGCTTCGGCGTACCGGCTCTGCGGCTCCAGGGCGTGCCGAACGCCGCGGTCATCTGGGGTGGCGCCGCGCTGGTGCTGACCTATTCGTCGTACGTCGCCGAGGTGTTCCGGGCCGGGATCGAGTCGGTGCATCCGTCGCAGCGCGCGGCCGCCCGTTCGCTCGGGTTGTCGTACCGGCAGACCCTGCGTTTCGTCGTACTGCCGCAGGCCGTCCGTCGGGTCATGCCGCCGCTGCTGAACGACTTCGTCAGCCTGCAGAAGGATTCGGGGCTGATCGCCGTACTCGGAGTGATTGACGCGATCCGTGCGGCGCAGTTGGAGACGGCGATCGACTTCAACTTCACGCCGTACGTCGTGGCCGGGCTGCTGTTCGTCGCCTTGACGATCCCGCTGACCCGGCTGACCGACTACGTCGCACGCCGCCAAGGCTGGTACGGCGGGGGAGGTGGACCGGTGTGAGCCTGCTGTCGTTGCGGGGAGTGCGGAAGGCGTACGGCGACAACGTGGTGCTCGACGACTTCGGCCTGGAGGTTTCGGAGGGCGAGTGCGTGGTGCTGATCGGCGCGTCCGGCTCCGGGAAGTCGACGCTGCTGCGGTGCATCAACCTGCTCGAGGTCGTCGACGACGGCGTGATCGAACTGGCCGGCACCGACATCACCGACCCGCGGGCCGACGCGGACAAGATCCGGTCCACGATCGGGATCGTCTTCCAGTCGTACAACCTGTTCCCGCACCTGTCCGTGCTCGACAACGCGACGCTGGCCCCGATCCGGGTGCATGGGGTTCCGCGCGACGAGGCGCGGCGGCGGGCGCTGGAGATGCTGGACCGGGTCGGCCTGCGTGACAAGGCGGACGCGCGGCCGGACGACCTGTCCGGCGGTCAGCAGCAGCGCGCCGCGATCGCCCGGGCGCTGGTCAACTCACCCACCCTGATGCTGCTCGACGAGATCACCTCGGCGCTCGACCCCGAACTGGTTGGTGAAGTTCTCGATCTGCTCCGCGACCTGCGGTCGGAGGGGATGACGATGCTGATCTGCACCCACGAGATGGCGTTCGCCCGCGAGATTGCCGACCAGGTCTGCTTCCTGCACCAGGGCCGCCTGCTCGAAAGCGGCCCACCCGCGCAGGTCCTGGACAACCCCAGCCAGCCCCGCACCCAGGAGTTCCTCCGCCGCATCCGGACCTAGGCGGCGGACGCCCAGGCCATGACAACTGACGTTCCAGCTGCGGTCCCCGCCTGGCGAAGCCGAGCGCCGCGATCGTGATGGCGTGGCACTCCGGACCTGCACCACTCACCAACCCCCGCACGAGCTCTGGCACAGTGACCGACCGAGCGTGATCAGCGCCGGCATCGCGCAGTTGGTGAGTGTCGCACGTCCGCCTCAGCGCAGCGTCAGTGCGGTTTCCGACTCGAGGTGGGACAGCTTCTGCGGGTTGCGGACGTAGTAGATGCCGGTGACGTGGGCGTCCTCGATCCGCAGCGCGACGACGCCGTCGAGCTTCCCGTCGAAGCGCAACAGCAGTGCCGGGTTGCCGTTGATCATGGTCGGCTCGGTGGTCAGCGTGCCGCCGACCTTCTGCACGCTGCCGACGAACATGCGGATCGCCTTCTCCGCTCCGACGATCGGCCGCAGTGCAGTGAATTTGAGGCCGCCGCCGTCGCTGACAAGCACCACGTCGGGTGCGAGTACGTTGAGCAGGGCCTGCAGGTCGCTGGCCTCGACCGCTCGCTGGAAGGCCTCGAAGGCCGCCCGTCCTTCGTTCGGGGAGACCACCGCGCGGGGGCGGCGGGCGTCGACGTGCTGCCGGGCGCGGTGCGCGATCTGGCGGACGGCCGCAGCGTTCTTGTCGACGGCCGCCGCGATGTCGTCGTAGCTGAGACTGAACGCCTCGCGCAGGACGAACACGGCCCGCTCGGTCGGAGTGAGCGTTTCCAGGACCAGCATCATCGCCATCGACACGCTCTCCGCCAGCTCGACGTCCTCGGCCGCGTCCGGAGCGGTGAGCAGCGGTTCGGGCAGCCAGGGACCGACGTACGCCTCCCGGCGCCGCTGCATCGTGCGCAGGCGGTTGAGCGACTGGCGGGTGGTGATCCGGATCAGGTACGCGCGCTGATCGCGGACCTGATCCAGCTCGACCTTGCTCCACCGCAGCCAGGTCTCCTGCAGTACATCCTCCGCGTCGACCGCCGATCCGAGGATCTCGTAGGCGACGGTGAACAGCAGGTTCCGGTGGGCGATGAAGGCGTTCGTCGCCGGGTCACTGGACTGCTCGCTCATCTGGGCAGCTCTCCTCAGGCCGGCCGGCCCGAATCCACGGGCGCGGCCTTGGCGTTCACTACCTTCCGGCGTTGGCGATCCTTGAACCAGAGATCGAGCCTGCCGGGTCGGCGCGCCTCCTGCCGCAGCTGCCAGATGGTGCTCTTGCAGACACCTTCCTTGAGCATCGCCATCGATCGGTTGCCCAGATGGAACACGCTGGTCGGGGTGTCGTCACGCTTGGCGTACTGGACCACGCCGGCGCGGCGTCCGAGGCTGATGCACTCGCCGAAGAACCCGACATCGAACCTGGCGGGCTCCTTGCTCGCGATCCGGCTCAGCACCGTCTCGGCAGCCTGCGGGCCCAGCTGCATCGCGGACTGACAACTCATCCGCACCGGCAGGTTCGATGGGGCTCCCGCGTCCCCGGCCGCGATGATGCGTACATTGTCCACGCTGGTGAGGGTCTCGTCGGTGAGCAACCGCCCGAGGGAGTCCGTGCTCAGCCCGCTGCGGGTGGCCAGATCCGGCGCGCTGAACCCCGCGGTCCAGATCGTCACGTCGCTGTGCAGCTCGCGGCCGTCGGCGAGCCGGACCGCGTCAGCCGTCACGCCCGTCACCGTCGTGCCGTCGCCTTCGAGCACGGTCACACCGAGCTTGGCGAGCCGCCGGGCGACCGAGCGCCGGGCCCGCGGATGCAGGTACGGCCCGAGCATCTGTCCGCACACAAGGGTGACTTTGCGGCCCTGCTCCGCCAGTTCGGACGCGGTTTCCAGGCCGGTCGGTCCGGCGCCCACCACCATCAGCGCGGCTGATGCCGGCGCAGCGTCGACGACCGGCTGGAGGCGCCGTGCCTGTTCCAGAGTGGAGATCGGATAGGCGTTCTCCGCCGCGCGACTTACGGTTGGCTCACCGCTACCGCTGCCGACCGCATAGATCAGGTAGTCGTAGGTGAGGTCACCGCCGCTCGCCAGAATCACACGACGTCCGGGCGCGTCGATCTGGGTGACCGTGTCGACCACGAGTTCGACGCCACCGGCCAGGATGCTCTGGTAGTCCACCAGCGCGTCGTTTGACCCGCCGACGAGCTGGTGCAGCCGGATCCGTTCGACGAAGGCCGGACGTGGGTTGATCAGTCTCACGCAGACGTCGTCACGCTGTGTCAGGCGGTTCGCAGCCATCACGCCGGCGTATCCGCCGCCGATCACGATGACATCGGTCTTCTCGGTCATGGCCACTCCTTCGTCTCAGAGATGGCCTTAAAGACACCGCGTGCTCAGCGGATGTGACACCAGTGAGTCAGATCACTCAGGGCTCGGCGTCCGCGTAGTCGCCGCAGGGACCGCCGCCGATGGCTTCGGGCAGGACCGCCGTACGCCGGTCCGGCCGGACGAGCGGGTTGTAGAAGGCGGCGATCTCCGTGCTGTCCTCCGGGATGTAGTGGAAGATCAGCGCGCGCCGGAAGCGGTCCGGGCTCGAGTTGGGGCGGGAGCCGTGCACGACGCTGCCGTGGAAGAACAGCACGTCACCGGCCTTCATCTTCGTCTGCACCTTCCGCAGACCGTCCGGGATCGGGACCTCCGCATTGGTGAACGACTCGGCCAGGTCGGCCGGCTCGGGACAGACCAGCTCGGTCTGGTGTGAACCGGGGACCACCGCGAGCCCGCCGTTCTCCGCATCCACGTCGTCGATCGCGATCCACGCCGCCAGGCAGGTCTCGGGATCGGCCCGCAGGAACGTGTTGTCCTGGTGCAACGCCTGGCCGCGCGCGCCCGGCGGCTTGAAGTAGAACATCGACTGGGCGCCCAGCGCCGGCCCGATCAGAGTGGTGACGACATCGAGGATCCGGCTGTCCAGCATCAGCTCCAGCGAGATCTTGCCGGCCTCGACCTCGGGTCGCCGGTGCGGATGCACGAACCGCGGATAGCGCGCCAGCGGGTCGTCGCCCGGTACGCCGTCGTCGATCGCGAGCGAGTGGTCCGCGGCAACCTGTTCCATGAACACGGTCCTGATCCGCTCGACCTCGGCGGTGGAGAGCACCTGCGGGACCTGAACGATCCCCTCGTCGCGATAGATCTCGGCCAGTACGTCGGTCATGCCTCCAGGATCGGCGGCCCGGGGCAGCCGGGACGATAGCCTATCAAGCTGTGAACCTTCGAGATCCTGCTACTCGTGATTCGCCGGCCCCGATCGTCAGGCGGCTGCTCACTGGCGAGTTCGACGAGGATTCCGATTACGCGACCTTCCGCCGGCGCGGCACGACGGACTGGCTGCTGGCGCAGACCCTGGACGGTCGAGGGCGTTTCGGCGCACCCACCGGCGACGTGGTCGCCGACCCCGGCACGGTCACTCTCGTCCGGCCGCGCACCATGCACGACTACGGCACCGTGGGGGAGCGGTGGCACTTCCTCTACGCCCACCTCAACCCGAAGCCCGACTGGCTCCCGCTGCTGGACTGGCCGGAAGTTGCCGCCGGCATCGTTCAGCTCCGCCCGGCCGGGTCGGCCGCCGACCGGATCGCCGACCACCTGCGCGACGCCGTCCGGCACCAGAGCAGCGTCCTCCCACAGGCCGAACAGCTGAGCGCCAACTCCCTCGAGGCGGCCCTGCTGTGGTGCGACACCCAGAACCCGAAGGCGGTGCAGATCGACGACCGCCTGCTGCGCGCGATCGAGCTGATCGACCAGGATCTGACCGCGAACCTCGACGTACCCCGGCTGGCCCGCGCGGCGAATCTCTCGGTGTCCCGCTTCGCGCATCTGTTCCGTGCGCAGCTCGGCGTCAGCCCGCAGCAGTTCGTCGAACGCCGCCGCCTCGACGCGGCCTGCAACCTCCTCGAGCTGACCAGCCGTTCGGTCGCGTCAGTGGCCGCGCAGGTCGGCTATCTCGACCCGCTCTACTTCTCCACCCGCTTCCGCCACCACACCGGCAGCAGCCCGACGACCTACCGTCAGCGCGACGACAGGTAGGTGAGAACTGCCATCACTCGGCGGTTGTCGTCCTCCGAGGGCGGGAGGTCGAGCTTGGAGAAGATGTTGTTGGTGTGTTTGCTGACGGCCTTCTCGGTGACGAAGAGGGCGCTGGCGATGGCGGCGTTCGAGCGGCCCTCGGCCATCAGGCCGAGCACTTCGGCCTCGCGTGGCGTCAGCCGGCCGATCGGTTCGTCGCGCGTGTTGCGGGCCAGCAGCTGACCGATCACGTCCGGGTCCATCGCGGTGCCGCCGGCGGCCACCCGTCGTACCGAATCGAGGAACTCGGCCACGTTCGAGACGCGGTCCTTGAGCAGGTAGCCGACCGCGCCTCCGCCGCCGGTCAGCAGTTCCCGCGCGTACAGTTGCTCGACATACTGCGAGAGCACCAGGATCGGCAGGCCGGGGACCTGGCGGCGGGCCTCGATCGCGGCCTTCAGGCCCTCGTCGGTGAAGGTCGGCGGGAGCCGTACGTCGACAACGGCCACATCTGGCCGGTGCTCCACCAGGGCGGGCACCAGCCGGGGACCGTTGTCGACTGCCTCGACGACCTCGAAGTCGTGCGCCTCCAGCAGGCGGATCAGTCCGTCCCGGAGGAGGGCGTGGTCTTCAGCGATGAGGACTCGCAAGGCAGCTCCATGATCACGGTGGTCGGCCCGGCGCTCGGGCTCACCACGGTCAACGTACCGTCGAAGGCGGCCAGCCGCCGTTCGATACCGTACAGACCGCCTCCGGGCCGGATCACCGCACCTCCGACGCCGTCGTCACCGACGATCATGTGCAGCTTCTCCTCCTCGTGCGTGATCTGGATCCAGGCGTTCGTCGCGGCGGAGTACTTGACCGCGTTCGCGAGGCATTCGGCCACCGCGAAGTACGCCGCCGACTCGACCGGCGCGGGCGGGCGGCCGGGGACGTCGAAGGTGACGTCCACCTTGAAGGGACAGGACAGTGCGAGCGCCTTGACCGCACCTTCCAGGCCGCGGTCGGCCAGCACCGGCGGGTGGATCCCGCGGACCAGGTCGCGCAGCTCGGACAGCGCCGTACTGGCCGACTCCCGGGCCTCGGTGAGCAGGGCTGCCGCCTGGGCCGGGTCGCGGGCGACCATCTCCTCGGCCATGCCCAGGTTCATGCTGAGCGCGGCCAGCCGGGCCTGGGCGCCGTCGTGCAGGTCCCGCTCGATCCGGCGCAGCTCGGCCGCCTGGGTGTCGACGGTCTCGGCCCGGGACTCGGCCAGCTCGCGGACCCGCAGCGCCAGCTTGGCGCTCTCGGTCGGGCCGAGCAGGGAGCGCGCCATGAACGCGTTCGCCTTCAGCAGCCGCTCGCCGGCGGCGTACCAGATCATGAAGGCGACCAGGGCCACCGGCGTCACCAGGAAGCTGGTCCAGAAGTTCACCGTGACCAGACCGCCGAACGGCTCGGTGAAGACGCCCTCCGGGGTCACGCCGACGAGCAGCGGGTAGACCAGGTAGAACAGCGACGCCAGGAACAGAACGGCGCTGAGCAGACACAGAGTGAAGCCGATCACCGCGTTCACCAGCAGCCAGATGATGTCACGCCAGGTGGCCGGGTCGGTCAGCGTGGTCCGCAGCCACATCAGGATGCCGGGCATCGGTGGCTTCTTGTACGGGCGTGGAATGCGCTCACCGAGGAAGCCGGCCAGCATCGTGCGGTGGCAGTTCGCGAACCACCGCGCGGCCGGAACGAACGCGAGCAGCAGCGGGATCCCGACCCAGACCGCGATCAGCGGAACGGCCACCACGTTGAGCACGAACAACGCGATCCCGAGCTCGGCCAGGATCGACAGGGCCAGCGCGATCCACGGCTGGGCGAGCTTCGGGTACCGCATCGGCGGTGCCTGGGTGGCGATGGTGGTCATACACCCATCATGACTGAGCGTGCGGGCCCGCTCAGTGGTGTTAGGTCCACTTCCGCGCTGGCGCTGCCTCCCCCGGACATCCGGGTCGTAGCACTCGTGTGTTCGGCCGTTAGGGCGATGAGGCTTGATGACGTACGCTGGCCGCGGCTGTACGCCTAGGCCTCCCCCCGCTTCTGAGACGAGGACCTGATGGCTCAGCCAATTGCGTTATCCCCTCCTACCCGCGGCAGCGACTTCTCCCCGCTGCTCCGCGAGATCAAGTCGGCCGGCTTGCTCGAACGCCGTACTGCGGCGTACGCGATGGCGATCGGGATCAACGTGGTGCTGATGGGCCTGACCTGGGCCGGCGCGGCGGTTCTCGGTAGCACCTGGTGGGTGCTGCTGCTGGCGATTCCGCTCGGCATTCTGACCACCCGGGCGGCGTTCTTCGGGCACGACGCCGGACACCAGCAGATCGCCGGATCCCGCAAGCTGCACGACTGGATCGGCCTGGTGCACGGCAACCTGCTGCTCGGGATGAGCTACGGCTGGTGGAACGACAAGCACAACCGGCACCACGCGAATCCCAACCACACCGACAAGGACCCCGACGTCGGCGAGGGCGTGCTGGTCTGGACGCTCGAGCAGGCCGAGGGCCGCACCGGCCTGCACGGCTGGCTGTCCCGCAACCAGGCGCTGATCTTCTTCCCGCTGCTGACCCTGGAGGGCTTCAACCTCAAGGTCTCCAGCATCCGCTTCCTGCTCGGCCGCCCGCGCCGCGAGGCCCGGCTGGAACTCGGCCTGATGGCCGCGCACCTGGTGCTGTACTTCAGCGCACTGTTCCTGATCATGTCGCCCGGCCAGGCGGTGCTGTTCGCACTGATCCACCACATGGTGTTCGGACTGCACCTCGGCAGCGTGTTCGCGCCGAACCACAAGGGCATGGAGATGCCTGACGGCGACACCCAGTGGGGTCACCTGGACAAGCAGGTACTGACGTCGCGCAACGTCGACGGCGGCCTCGTCATCGACTGGATGATGGGCGGCCTGAACTACCAGATCGAGCACCATCTGTTCCCGAGCATGCCGCGCGCCAACCTGCGCTTCGCCCAGCCGATCGTGCAGGAGTACTGCCAACGGATCGGGATGCCGTACGTCACCACCGGCCTGATCGATTCGTACCGGATGGGGTTGCGCCATATGCACGAAGTGGGCCGAGAACTGCGCGAACAGCACGCCTGAACCGCGGGATTTCCCTGTCCTGCAAGAAAATCCGTCACGAGGGGGAGCGACCCAGTCGCAGATCGGTTACGGTCACTGGTCTCGGGGCCGCCCACCTTGTGAGGAGACCTTGGATGACCGAATCGTCCGGATTGAGTCGTCGCGGCCTGCTCGGCGCCGTCGCCGGAGTCACCGCCGCCACGGCTCTTCCCGCCGCCCCCGCCTGGGCCGCGGACGACCAGCGACCCGGTGCGGTGAGCCGCCCGAAGCTGGACAAGTACGACCGTCAGGTCGTCTCCGGCCTGTCCTCGGAGCGCGCGCTGCGCCACCTGCAGGTGCTGTCCGGACACATCGGCCCGCGGATCGGCGGGACCACGAGCGAGAAGCGAGCGGCCGACTACATCGCGGGCCAGCTCGACGACTTCGGCTACCGGACCCGGCTGGAGCCGTTCCCGGTCGCCGACAAGTTCACGGCCCAGATCTTCGATGTCCGGGGCATCCTGCCCGATGACCTGAGCTGGCAGGCGGGCGCCGCACCCGGCGGCAAGCTGGACGTCACGGTCGAAGGACCGGTTCGCGACGTCGGCGCGGCGACGGCTCCGGTCTGGCCGGCCGACGTCGCCGGGTCGATCGTGATCGCGGATGACACCTCGGCCGCGCGTCCGGTGTTCGTCGCGGAGGCGGCGGCGCGTGGAGCAGTGGGTGTGATCCTGCTGCCTGCCGACCAGGTGTTCCCGCGTCGCGCGTCGGCATTCTCGCCGTCCGGTCTGACCGACGCGCCGATCCCAGTGCTCGGGGTGGCTCAGGTGCAGAAGCGGCTGATCCGGGAGGCGCTCGCGGTGGTGAACTCGCTGCCGCTGCGGATGAGTACGACGTCCCATCGTGGCCTGGTGTCGAACAACGTGATCGGTGAACGCCGTGGTCGTGGCGGCGCGAACTCGCCGATCGTGATGGTCTGCGGTCACTACGATTCGGTGATCGGCGCGCCGGGAGCCAACGACGACGGCTCCGGGACCGTGCTCACGATGGAGCTGGCGCGAGTGTTCACCAAGATCTCCACGGAGGCGACGCTGCGGTTCGCGTTGTGGGGCTCGGAGGAGCAGGGGCTGATCGGGTCGCGGTACCACGTCGCGCAGTTGGCGCAGGACCAGCGCGACCGGCATGCGGCGGTGTTCCAGAACGACATGGTCGCGACGAGTTGGGATCCGGCGATCACGTACTGGCTGCTGTCCTTCACCGGCCTCGCCAACACCGCGACGGACGCGGTCCGGGCCGCCGGTCAGCGGCTCGGGTACGACCCGCAGCTGGTCGGACCGGTGCAGCGTGGTGCGTCCGATCACCAGTCGTTCCAGGAGGTCGGGATCGCGGCTGCCAACTTCTCCTGGCGTGGTGAGATCTCACCGGCGTACCTCGAACCGCCGTACCACTCGCCCGAGGACACCATCGCGAAGAACGTCAGCCTGGAGCGTCTGCAGGTCTCGATGGAGCTGATCGGCTGCGCGGCGTACGCCGTCGCCCGCAGCTGAGCCTGACTGGGCCGGGGTGACGTGGCTCATACGGATAGCCTTGCAGGGCTATGTCACCCCGGAGCAGGAAACCGTCGAAGTGGCAG
This sequence comes from Kribbella capetownensis, assembly GCF_004331485.1. Lineage (GTDB taxonomy): Bacteria > Actinomycetota > Actinomycetes > Propionibacteriales > Kribbellaceae > Kribbella > Kribbella capetownensis. Next base: position 369,045 of record NZ_SJKD01000009.1, on the reverse strand, counting down.
CGGCCCGTCAGCGACCGGCCGTTGCTCGGTGGCAGCCAACTCCGGGAGGAACGCGCCGACGGCGGGTGGATCGTCCGCCGGGTGTCCGGTACCGCGTCCGGGAAGTCGTACCGCTGCCCGGGGTGCGACCAGCAGATCGCGCCCGGCACGCCGCACGTCGTGGTGTGGCCGGAGAACCCCAGCCTGCTCGCCGCGATCGGCGGCGCCCAGTCCCTCGACGAACGCCGCCACTGGCACACCGCCTGCTGGCAGCGCCATCGCTGAAAGGCTCCTGCATGAAACTTCCGGTTGCGTCGTACGGCGATTCCGGTACGCCGGTCGTGGTCATGCACGGACTGTTCGGGTCCGGCCGGAACTGGATGACCGCGGCCCGGCGGCTCGCGAGTGCGCATCGGGTGTTCGCCTTCGACCTGCGTAACCACGGCACGTCGCCGCACACCGACACGATGAGCTACCCGGAGATGGCCGACGACGTTCGGGAGACGATCGAGTCTCTCGGGGTCGGGTCGGTCGCTCTGGTCGGACATTCAATGGGTGGCAAGACCGCGATGCTCACCGCGCTGCGGTACCCGCAGGTCGTGGAGCGCCTGGTCGTGGTTGATGCTGCGCCGATCGCTTATCCGCCGGCGTTCGTCGAGTACGCGCAAGCGATGCGGCGTGCGGACTTGTCGTCGGTCCAGCGACGGGCTGATGTCGACGCCCAACTGGTTGCCGCCGTACCGACTCCTGGGACCCGGGCCTTCCTGCTGCAGAATCTGATCCTCGACGAGGCTGGTGCTCGCTGGCGGCCCAACCTGCCGGTGATCGAGGCGGCGCTGCCGGCCATTTCTGGCTGGCCTTCCGACGTCGAGGGCCTGCGGTACGACGGCCCGACCCTGTTCATCTACGGCGGCAAGTCGGAGTACGTCCAGCAGGACCACCGCGCGACGATCGCGTCGTACTTCCCTCAGGTCGAATACGCCGAAGTCCCCGAGGCCGGCCACTGGGTCCACGCCGAGCGCCTCGACGACTTCCTCGCAGCGCTCACTCCCTTCCTGCCCTGACGCCCTTCCGGCCCTGACACGCTCCCGGCTCTTGATCTGTGGGCTTGCCGGTCCCTTCCTCCTGCCCGAGGTGGGGAGCTACATTCCGCAGCGGGGGAAAGGGGGAGCCCATGCCGGCCTTTGCTGGAGTCGACCACGTGTGCCTGTCGGTCACCGAGCTCACCACCGGACTCGACCACCTCGGGATGGCGGCGTCCAGCCGGGACGAACTGGTCGAGTGGGAACGCCGGTCGACGAGTTCGGCGTGACCTAGACGCCGATCCGGGACGAGGCGTTCGCCTCCCACCTGAACTTCCGTGATCGGACAACATCGCCCTCGAGTTCAGCGCGTCGAACGCCGTGTACGCCGCGTGGATGGAAGAGTTGCGGACCCGGGACGTCCCACCGGAGGAAATCAACGCCCGGGCGATAGAGTATCTGGCCTCGCTGCAGTCCTGACGGCTCGTTGGTAAACGTTTGTCCGTAATCCATTGACCTTTGCCTGAAGCCATCGGTAAGTTTTCAACCCAGTTCCTGCAGGATCCACGATCTGGGTTGGTGGTTGACGATGGCAGTCCGGACCGGCGCGGAGCGTCTGGCCGGGGAACCGGGGCTGGTGGACGACGGCCGCCTCGGATTGATCACGAACTTCACCGGCGTACTGCCGGATCTGCGACCGACCTCGGTCGCGCTGCTGGAGGCCGGTCTTCCCCTGACCGCGCTCTTCGGCCCCGAGCATGGTCTGCGCGGTACGGCGCAAGCCGGCGAGAGCGAGGCGGAAGGCGTCGACCCGGACACCGGGCTGCCTGTCTTCGACACCTATCTCCGGCACGGTCGCGGACTCGACGACCTGTTCTCCGGTGTCGACGTGCTCCTGTTCGACATCCAGGACATCGGCACCCGGTTCTACACCTACGTCTGGACGATGTACGACTGCCTGAAGGCGGCCGAACGCCTCGGCAAGCCGTTCGTCGTCCTCGACCGCCCGAACCCGCTCGGCGGCGTCCAGGTGGAAGGTCCGGCGCTCCAGCCGGGCTTCGAGAGCTTTGTCGGCCGCGCCCCGATCCCGCTCCGGCACGGTCTGACCGTCGGTGAGCTGGCCCGTCAGTTGGGTGAGGCAACAGTCATCACGATGGACGGCTGGACTCGCGACTCATGGGGGACCGGGATGACCTGGGTGCCGCCGTCGCCGAACATGCCGACCCTCGACACCGCGCTCGTCTATCCGGGTACCGGGCTCTTCGAGGGCACGAACCTCAGCGAGGGCCGCGGCACGACGCGGCCGTTCGAGACCATCGGGGCGCCGTTCGTCGACGCCCGGTTCGTCCCGGCGCTGCGCGAGTGCGAGCTTCCCGGCGTCGTGTTCCGCCGTACCTGGTTCGAACCGGTCTTCAGCAAGTACGCCGGTCAGGCGGTGCCCGGGGTCCAGGTGCATGTCGTGGATCGGGCGGCGTACCAGCCGGTGCGGACCGCGCTGGTCATGTTGCGGGTGCTGAACGAGCTCTACCCCTCCGACTTCGGTCTGCTCCCGTCGCTGGACAAGCTCTGGGGCTCCGACTCGCTGCGCAAGGCTTTTGAGGCAGGAGAAGACCCGGTAGCCCTGTTGCCCTCGACAACCCTCGACTGGGCGCGGCCAGACGCACTGCTCTACGAAGGGACGGCCAAGTGATCCGCTCGTTCGAGGTCGGGGACGGGCCGGCGCTCGCCTCCGTGTGGACCGCCGCTGCGCCGGCGGACCCGATCGGCTACCTGCGCTTCCGCGACCAGTTCCTGCTGGACCGCAACTTCGATCCGGCCGGCCTCAAGGTTGCCGTGCACAACGACCAGGTGGTCGGGGCGGCGTACGCCGTCCGACGGCTGATCGCGGCGGCAGGCGACGACCTCGAACCGGCCAGCGGATGGATCCCGTTCTTCTTCGTCCACCCGGACCACCGCGGCCAAGGGATCGGCACGGAACTGTTGACCGCAGCCATGGACTGGCTGCGCGACCAAGGGCGCTCGGAAGTCTTCTTCTCGTCGTACACCCCGAACTACTTCCTGCCCGGCCTCGACAGCGCCCGCTATCCAGCCGCTCAGCGACTGACCACAGCCCTCGGATTCGAGCCGCAGTACGACGCGGTCGCGATGGACCGCAGCCTGGTCGGGTACGAGATCCCGGCTGAGGTCCGCGACCGGATCAACATGTTGATCAATGATGGATACACGTTCGGAACACCGACCGGTGATGAGTTGACCGCATTGATCAACATTGCCGGGGTTGATTTCAATCCGGACTGGGCGCGAGCGATCCGCGAGGCCGTGGTGGCGGGCATGCCGCTGGACCGGATCGTGGTCGCGCGCGATCCCGGCCGCGGGATCCTCGGCTGGGCGATGCACGGCACCTACGAAGGTGTGATCGATCGCTTCGGGCCGTTCGGCGTACTCCCGGCGAGCCGTGGCACCGGGCTCGGCAAGGTGCTCCTGCATCTGACGCTGGAGCGGATGGCCGGCCTCGGCGCGCACAGCGCGTGGTTCCTCTGGACCGGCGAGAAGTCGGCGGCCGGGCAGCTCTATCTGAAGACCGGCTTCACCATCACCCGCACGTTCACCATCCTCCGGGCTCGTTTGGTCCGGTCCGACGGGAAGGACTGATATGCGTATCAGAAAGGGCATCCCGGCCCTGATCGCGGCACTCGGACTCATGGCCACCGGCGCGGCCTGCGGCGGCGGGGACGGTTCGGGCGGTGGTGGCGGCAACGTGCAGCTCACGCTGCTCAGCCACTACGCGTCGGATCCGGCCAAGAGTGGGCTGGACAAGATGATCGCGCAGTGGAACAAGGAGAATCCAGACATCCAGGTGAAGTCCGAGGTGGTCAAGTTCGACGACCTCCTGACCACGCTGACCGTCCGGCAGACCGGTGGCCGCGGTGCGGACATCGTCAGCGCCTACGGACTGTGGGGCGGCCAACTCGAGAAGGCGAACGTGGTGGCGAAGGTGCCCGACGAGATCGCCCAGAAGATCAAGGCGAGCTACAGCCCGGCGGCGCTCGGCGCGGTCACGACCGGGGACACGCTGCTCGGGTACCCGACCGAGTTCAACACGTACGCGCTCTTCTACAACAAGAAGATCCTCGCCGCGGCCGGCGTCAGCAAGCCGCCGGCGACCTGGGCCGAGCTCGAGGACGTGGCGAAGAAGGTCGTCAAGCGCGATGCCAACGGCAACGTCCAGGTCGAGGGCCTGAGCCTGATTCAGGATGGCGACAACAAGTCGGCGCACCCATTCCTGTCCCTGCTCGACTCGGCCGGCGGAACGTTCCTCGGCAAGGACGGCTCACCGCAGTTCAACAACGACGCCGGCAAGTCCGCGCTGCAGGTCGAGGCCGACCTGGCTGCGGCGAAGGCGACCAACCCGTCGATCTCGCCGACCAAGCAGTTCCGCAGCGGCGGCGTCGCGATGGCGATCCAGGCCGGCTGGTGGCTGGGCAGCCTGAAGACCCAGATGAAGGACAAGTACTCCGACGTCGGTGTCGCCCCGATCCCGGGACCGACCGCGGGCAGCAAGGGATCGCTCGCGTACGGCTTCTTCATGGGCGTGAACCAGCGCAGCAAGCACTCCGACGAGGCGTGGAAGTTCCTCAGCTGGCTGAACGAGCACCAGACCGAGGGCGGCGTCACCGAGATGGGCAAGTGGCTGGCCGACCAGGGCCTGATCCCGCCGCGCGCCGCGGACGCTGCGACGTACCAGAAGACTCTGACCGACGCGAACTTCAAGCCGATCTACGCGGCCGCGGAGTACGCGATGCCGGAGCCGAACCAGGCGGGTGCCTACGAGGCGAAGACGGCTTTGCACAATGCGATCATGACCGTGCTTGCCAATGGCAAGAGTCCTGACGAGGCGCTGGCGCAGGCGGCCAAGGCAGTCAAGCCGCAATGACGACCGCTGTTCAGGTCCGCACGGCCCCGGTGACCGTGGCCAAGCGACCTGCCCTGCATCGCGAGGGACGGGCGGCGTACCTGTTCCTGGCGCCGTCCCTGCTGTTCTTCTGTGTGTTCCTGATCCTGCCGTTCATCTTCGCCGTCGTGCTGGCCTTCTCCGACTGGGGCGGGTTCGACCTCGGCACGATCAAGTTCGCCGGGATCAAGAACTTCTCCGACGTACTCAGCTTCGACGGCACGTTCGTGAAGCCGATCCTGGTGAACACGCTGCTGTTCGCCTTCGGTTCGGTGGTGATGGCCACGGTGGGGTCGGTGCTCGTCGCCTACTGCATCGATCGGCTGAGCTTCCAGGGGTTCTGGCGGGTGCTGTACTTCCTGCCGGTCGTCGCGACGGTGGTGGCCATCGGCAACGTGTGGAAGATGATGTACCAGCCGGCCGGGCTGATCAACGGCATCCTGAACAAGCTCGGCGTGAACAGCATCGGCTTCCTGTCCGACGCGTCGTACGCCTTGCCGTCGGTGACCGTCGTTCACGCCTGGGCCTCGATCGGGGGCGCCGTACTGATCCTCACCGCGGGACTGAAGGCGATCCCGGGCATGTACTACGAGGCCGCCGAGGTGGACGGTGCGAACAGCTGGCACATGTTCTGGCAGATCACGCTGCCGTTGCTGCGGCCCTCACTGTTGTTCGTGTTGATCACACAGTTCATTGCCGGACTGCAGTCGTTCGCATTGATCATTGTCATGACCGGTGATGGTGGACCGGTCAATGCGACGAACGTTGCGGCCTTCGAGATGTACCAGCAGGCGTTCAAGTTCGGCGCCTGGGGGACGGCCAGCGCGATGGCGATGGTGCTGTTCGTGGTCATCTTCGTGATCACACTGCTGCAGCTGTGGATCGCCCGGCGGCGCGGGGAGGAGACCTCATGAGGCGCCGTCGGTTCCCGTGGTTCTCGTACCTGGTGGTGATCCTGGGCGGTGTCGCGATGGTGATGCCGTTCCTCGACATGCTGATGAGCTCGTTCAAGGGCGCGGGGGAGTACGGCGTGATCCCGTACCAGTTCCTGCCGAAGTCCTTCGGGCTGGACAACTACAAGGCGGCGTTCGACCAGCTCGAGCTCGGGCGGCTGTTCCGCAACAGCGTGATCGTCACGGTGAGTGTGACCGTCAGTGTGCTGGTCACGTCGTCGATGGCGGGATACGCACTGGCCAAGCTGCGGTTCCGCGGCCGCGCGGTGATCTTCCGGTTCATCCTGGCCACGATGATGCTGCCGCCCTTCCTGCTGCTGATCCCGACGTTCCTGATCATGCTGAACTGGCCGTTGGCCGGCGGCAACGACATCCTCGGACGCGGCGGCGACGGCGGGCTCACCACGAGCCTGATCGCGCTGATCCTGCCGTTCACGGTGAGCGGGTTCGGCATCTTCCTGATGCGCCAGTTCATGGTGTCGCTGCCGGACGAGATGCTCGAGGCGGCCAAGATCGACGGGGCGAACCAGTGGCAGACCTGGCGCCTCATCGTCCTGCCGCAGACCAAACCGGTCGCGATCACGCTCGGTCTGATCACGTTCATCGGCCAGTGGAACGAGTACATCTGGACGCTGTTGATCTCGTCGTCCGACCCGTCCCTGCAGACCCTCCCGGTCGGGATCCAGTTGCTGCAGAGCTTCCTCGACCCCGACCGCACGATGCCGATCGTGATGGCCGGCCTGGTGCTCAGCACCCTGCCGGTGCTCGTTGTGTTCCTGCTGTTCCAGAAGTACTACGTCCGAGGCGTCGTACTGAGTGGCCTGAAGTGAGGAGACCCTTGTGACCAAATCAGTGCTCGCTGTCGGGGCGCACATCGGCGACATGGACCTGACCGCCGGACCGACCCTGGCGAAGCTCGTCCTGGAAGGCGCGAGCGCCACCATCGTCGCGCTCACCCCGGGGGAGCGGGGCCACCCGCGGATGACTCCTTCGGAGTACAAGAAGCAGAAGATCGCCGAGGGCGAGGCCTTCGCCGCCGCGATCGGCGCCGACTTCATGGTCCTCGACCACAGCGACGGCTTCCTCGCCGACTCCGACGACGTCGCGCTCGAACTCGCCACGATCATCCGCGACAAGCAGCCCGACACGCTCATCGCGCACTGGAAACACAGCATCCACCGCGACCACGAACATGCGTCGAGCCTGGTCGAACGGGCCCGGTTCCTGGCCGGCCTCCCGTCGGACCCGGAGATCGACGGCATGGAAGGCGCCGTGGGCAAGCTCGCCGCTCTCCCGCGGCACGGCGTCCGCTCGATCCTGCACGCCGAGAACTGGGAGGACATGGAGGGCTTCCAGCCGTCGATGTACGTCCCCATCCCCGACGAGGCCTTCTACCTCTGGGTCTCCGCCATCCGCCACCAGGCCTTCGCCCGCGGCGAGACCTACGGCTTCCGCTACATCGACTACTACACCGCCCTCATGACCACCCGAGGCTGCCTCGCCGGCTACCCGCGAGCCTGCGCCTTCCACACCAACCCCACCCCCGAAATCACCAAACTCGCCGGCCCGTAGGCCTTACTCGTAGCGAAGGGCTTCGGCGGTGGGGATCTGGGTGGCTAGGCGGGCGGGGACGGTGGTGGCGAGGACGACCAGGACGACGGTCCCGATCGGCACAAGGGCCAGTGACCACCATGAGGCGATCACTCGGTCCTCAGGGCTTCCGCCGGCGATACCGTAGACGGTGAGGTAGAGGACGATGCCTACCGGGATCGACACGATGACTGCGACGGTGGCGAGTGCGACGTGGGCGCTGATCAGGCTGGACGCGATCTGCCGGGGTGTGAGGCCGACGGACTTCAGTACGCCGTACTCGCGGACGCGCTCGCGCACCGAGAGGAGGGCGACCGCGATCAGGGTCGTGACGGTGATCAGGAGGAGCACGGCGTCGAGGGTGTAGACGAGGACGGGCAGCTCACGCGGTACGTCGCTGACCTCGTCGGCGGCCTGGGCATCGAGGTTCGCCTGCATCGAGAGTGCGAAGACGACGGCCGCGCCGGTGACCACGATGGCACCGGCCAGCCGGGTGGCTCGGTGTCGCCTGGTGACAAGGTCCTTGAGCCCGAGTGACAGCACGAGGGGAAGGGCCGCCCGGCCGATCAGCCGTCCGAGGCGTGACCGCGACGCCGGTGCGGCGGAACCGGACTGGATCGCCTGCAGAACACTGAACCCGGTGCCACGGCGGGCCGACGACGCGGCGCTGCCGATCAGCACGATCAACACAGGGCACGCGGCGACCAGGAGATGCCACGGGTTCATCGCAATCGTTGGCGCTCCCACCATTGTCGCGATACTCGACGCGGCCAGCCGTGGCGCGAGCACTACCCCGATCGCGAAGCCGGACACCACCGCGACCAGGCCGAGTACGGCGGACTCGAGCGCGAACACCACGGTGATCTGGCGTGGCGTCACGCCGACAGCCTTCAGCAGTCCGATCTCACGGTGCTGTGCGCCGGCGCGGGCCGTGACCAGGATCGCCACCACCGCGAAGACCACCGCAAGCAAGACGATCGTGTACGTCGTCAGCACGAGCCGAGTGGGAGCTGCCTCTTGCAACGCACTCTCACGCTGGTCCTGCCACGTCTCGAACGAGGCGCTGCTCGGCGGCACGGCCCCAGCAGCCCGTACGGCGAAGTCCGGTGCGGCAGCCGGATCGGACAGACGGATGGCCTCGGTCCAGCGCCAGCGATCGGTGTCCGGCTGGACCCGCTCCAGCGTCGCGCGTGAGACCCAGGCGAGACCGGGGTTCCGGCGGGGATAGCGCGGCTGGCTGGGCGACACCGCAGTACCGACGACGGTCAGCTCCACCGGGTCGCCGGTCGTTGCCAGGCGCAACGTCGTACCGACGGTGAGACCGAGGGCTTCGGCGAAGCTGCGCTCGAGGACGATCCCGGCCGCCGGTTGGCCTCCGCCTTCGATCGGGATCGCCGTGTTGACGTGTGGCGCGGTGGCCTGGCCGGCCAGTTGCAATCGGTCGGTCGTGCCCAGTACGTCAGCGTTCGCGTTCGGGATGGGCTTGTCTCGTTCGGCGACGCCGGGGAGACTCGCGATCTTGTCCGCATCCGCTGCGGAGGCGACGTTCGCCAGGACATGTGCGCCGTTTGCTTCGGCGAAGGTCCGCTGCCACGGATCGCGGACGGTTGCCCCGACCTCGAGCGCGAGCACGATGGTTGCCGCCGCGGCACTGCAGAGCAGGACCGTCAGCGCGCTCGCCAGGAGCCGCGAGCGGAGTCCTGCGAACGCGAGCCTGACCAGCGTGAGCGTCATACCGGTCCACCGGCGTCGAGGGGGAGCGTGACCGGCCGGGCCGCCTGCAGCTCGGTGTCGTCGTTCACCAGTCCGTCGCGAAGGGTGACGACCCGATCCGCTGCGGCGGCGACACGGGTGTCATGGGTTACGAGCAACAGTGTCTGGCCTCGGTCGCGGGCGGCGCGGAGGAGGGCGAGCACCTCGCGGGACGAGGCCGAGTCGAGGTTCCCGGTCGGTTCGTCGCCGAGCAGGATGTCCGGGGTGTTCGCCAGGGCACGGGCAAGAGCGACCCGCTGTTGCTCTCCACCGGACAGTTGGGACGGCGCCGCGTCGTACTTGTCTTCAAGACCGAGGTCGTCCAGCAGTCTGCTCGCGGCGTCCCGGGCTTCCTTCCGGTGACGTCCGACCAGGAGGAGGGGCAGTTCGACGTTCTCGATCGCGGACAGGGTCGGCATCAGGTTGAAGAACTGGAACACGAACCCGACCTTCTGCCGGCGCATCCGCGCCAGCGCGGTCTCGCTCAACTGGTCGATCCGCCGGCCGCCGAGCCAGACCTCGCCGGCGGTCACCCGATCGAGCCCCGCCATCAGGTTGAGCAGGGTTGACTTCCCGCACCCACTCGGTCCCACGATCGCGACGAACTCACCTCTGCTGATCGTGAGGTCGATCCCGCGGACGGCCAGGACCTGCGTGCCCCCGGTGTCGTACGTCTTCGCGAGCCTTCGTGTCTCGAGCACCGGTGTCATGCCGGCTCCCGTTGCATCGGCAGTCGCTGCTCGATCAGGTCGAGCCACTCCAGGTCGGCTTTCAGGTGCAGGATCGCGCCTTCGGCCAGCAGCTCGGCGGCGGGCCGCGACCCATCGGCCGACACCATCGCGTCGAGGTCGCGCAGGGACTGTAGGTACTCGCGTCGTTGCCCGGCGATCAACGCCTTCGGCTCGGCCAGCCCGGCCGACGCGAGAATCACCAGCTTCATGAAGAACTCGTCCTTCAGTCGCGTGCCCGGCACCGGCGTCTCGATCCATCCCGTCAGCGCTGCGCGGCCGGCCTCGGTGAGCTCGTACACCCGCTTGCGCCGGTTGTCGCCCTCGATGCTCTGCCCGACCACCAGCCCGTCTCGCTCGAGCCGCGCCAGGGTCGAGTAGATCTGGCCGGCGTTCAAGGCCGGCAGCTGGTCCCCGAACTCCTGCTCGAGGGCCTGCTTGATCTCGTACCCGTGCCGGCTCTCGTCGGCCAGCAACGCAAGAAACAACGACCGCATAGATAGCGAGAATATATACCCGATATCTATCTGTCCAGACCCTGCTCGCGGACTGCCTTCCGGCAGGTTGAGCGGGCTCTGGAGGGGACCATTGGGTACGTCGTACTCGCCGTCGGACAAGGTGGCGGTTGCTTTCGCAGCACTCGTCGACGGCGGATGTGAGCGGCGTGCGCTCGACGGGGCGGTCGGAGACGTGGCCTCCGGCGGTTAGGATTCGTCGGCTTTGCGGACCCAGACCTCTCGGATGATGAGGAGCAGGGCGGCGGCGCAGGGGATGGCCAGGAGGGCGCCGACGACGCCGAGGAGGGCGCCGCCGAGGAGGGCGGCGATGACGGTGACGGCGCCGGGGATGTCGACGGCTCGGCGCATGATGCGCGGGGCGACGACGTAGTTCTCGATCTGCTGGTAGATGACCCCGTACGCGAGACAGGCGACGCCGGTCCACAGGCCGTCGGTGAAGCCGATCAGCGAGACGAGGACGACGCCGATCAGGCCGCCGACCATCGGGATGAACGCGGTGAACATGACCACGATCGCCAGCGCCACGGCGTACTCGCGCAGGCCGACGATCTCCAGGAACACGAACATGAAGAAGCCCGCGCACAGGGCGACCATGAACTGGCCGCTGACGTAGCCGCCGACCCGGGCCAGCACCTCGTCGCCGAGGATCGAGACGCGGGTACGCCGGGTCCGCGGGACCAGGCTGTACGCCGCACGCTTGACCGACGGGAGCGAGGCGAGGAAGTACAGGGTCAGGATCAGGATCGTGAACGTGTTGAACAACGCGTTCGCGACCACCTTGCCGACACCGAGGATGCCGCCGAACGCGCGCTGCGCCAGGGCCGGGTCCTGGATGTAGTCCTTGGCCTTCTGGACGTAGTGGTAGCGGTCGTCGAGTTCGTCCAGCGTCTTCGACTTCTGTACCAGGTCGAGCCACTGGGGTGCGTTCCGGATCAGGCTGTCGATCTGGTCGGTGACCACCGGCACGATCGCGAACCCGACGCCGGCCACGGCGAGGATCATCAGCAGGAACACGACGCCGACGGACAGGCCGCGTTTCAGGCCGCGGCGCATGAACCACTCGACCAGCGGATTCAGGCCGACCGCGATGAACATCGAGACCAGCAGCAGGATCAGCACCGAGCGGGCCTGGCCGGCCGCGTTCCACAAACCCCAGGCGACCAGTACGCCGAGGGCCGCGAAGAAGCCGAACATGAACGGGCTCGAGCGCCGCAGCGGCGGACCGGGCAGGCCCATGCCGACGTCCGGATGCCGCTCCTCGATCAGCAGTTCGCTGGCAAGATCGTCGTCCGCCTTCTCCGCCGAAGCCTTGGCATCCTCCGCCGACACCTCAGCCGCCCCAGCCGACTCACCGGCCTTGTCAGCGGACTCATCCGCCTTCTCGGCGGACTCGTCGGACTTGTCCGCGGACTCGTCGGCTAGGTCCGCGGACTCATCCGCTTTGTCTGCCGACTTGTCGGCTTCGTCGGCCGATCCGTCGGCCTGCTGGGCGGACTTTGCCGCCGCGTCGGCGGAGTGGTCCGCCTTGTCCGCGGCCTGTTCTGCGTCGGCGGCGGCCTCCTGCGCTTCGCGGGTTGCCTCGGCGAGGTCCCGGTCGGGGATCGTGGTGGAGGTGTCGTCGCCGGCTGGCGTCACGTCGTCTTGTCCTTCGGGGATCGCGAGCCCGCCTTGGCCTCGTCGGTCTTCTTCTCGTCGACCGAGCCGTTCGGCCGGGCCTGCGCCTGAGTCTCCTCCGACACGAGGTCATCCAGCCGGAACTCGTCGATCTTCGTCGAGTCCGCCGGCTCGTCGTCGTCGCCCTTCGAGTCGTCCGCCTTCGAATCGGCAGTCTTCGAAGCGGCAGTCTTCGAATCGGCAGTCTTCGAAGCGGCAGCCTTCGAGCCAGCGGCCTTCGAGTCGTCGGCCGGCGACGCGGACGTGGACGCCTTGGACGAGGCAGACCGGGAGGACGCGCGAGAGGTACTCGCGCCAGACATCGACGCGGCCGAGCTCGACGACCCCGAGTTCGACGCAGCAGAGCCAGACGCGTCAGGAGTGCTCGACGCCGAGGTGGACGTGGGGGAGTCGGACTCGTCGGCCGGGCCGCCGGCGGTTTTGCTCACCAGGTCGTCGGTGTCCTTCGGGTCGACCCGCAGAGCGGTGTCGATGCGCGTCTCGTCGACCCGCGCGTCACCCGCACCCAGCCCGACGAACGGGCTCGCCCCGGTGAACGGTCCCTCTTCACCCTCGTCGTACGACGACTCAGCCGGCACCGGCGTGGCCGCGGCGAACGGGTTGTCGTCCTTCGGCGCAAACGGGCTGTCATCCTTCGGCGCGAACGGCCGGGCAGCCGATGCGGCGGATCCGGCGGACGCGCCCCCGTCCGCAGCCGCTCCGGAATCAGCGGAAGCGTCGCCCAGTGCGTCAGCGGAGTCGGAGCTGGCGGCAGGTGCGTCGAACGGGCTCGGTGCGGATGCCTCCGGCGGTGCCGCGAACGGGCTGGGCGCCGGCGCATTCTGCGGCCCGGACAGCGGGTTGCTCGACGGCCCGCTCAGCGGGTTCGGCGACTCCGCCTGCTGGCGGTTGAAGGGGCTGACGTACGCCGGGGCCGCGGTCTCGGAGTCGAGTTCGGCGGCCTGGCGGGCGATGTTGCTGGCGATCTCGTTCAGACCCGCGATCTGGGTCAGGATGCCGTCACGACGCTTCGCTAGCCGCTCGGTCTCCCGGGCGACGATCGTGCGGGACCGCTCCGCCTCGTCCGCGGCGTTCGCGAGCTCCGACTCGGAGCGGGTCCGTGCGGTGGTCAGCAGTTGCTCGGCCTCGCGCCGCGCCCGGGTGATGGTCCGCTCGGCCGACTCCTCGGCCTCGGCGCGGATCTTGCGGGCCTGCTCGGTCGCCTCGGCCACCCGGCGCTCGGAGGCCTCGGCGGCCTCGCGCATCTGGGTGGTGAGGTTCTCCGTGTCGGCAGCGATCTGCTGGTGCTTGTCGGCGAGCTCCTTGGCCTGCTGCTCACGCTCGTCGGCGAGCCTGGCCCGCAGCGCCGCGGACTCGCGCTGGATCGCCGTACGGATCTTCTCCGCCTCGTGCAGGGCACCGTTCTTCAGCGTGCTGGCCTGCGACTCGGCGGTCAGCTGCAACTGCTCGGCCTTGCGCCGGGCGGCCTGCAGGACCTCGGATCCCTCGGTCTCCGCGGTACGACGCAGCTCGGCGGCGTCGCCCTCAGCGGTCCGGCGCAGGCTGTCGGCCTCGTTCAGCGCGACCGAGCGGATGTCCTCGGCCTCGCGGTCACCGGTCGCCCGGGCCGCCGCGGCCTCCTTGGCGGCCGTGCTGCGCAGCTCCTCGGCTTCGCGGCGGGCCTCCTCGAGCGCCTCGGACGCCTGGTCCTGGGCGAGCCGGAGGATCTGCGCGGCCCGGTCGCCGAGTCCGGCGTACGACGGGTTGGCGCTCGCGTCGAGCTGACGCCGGGTCTCCTCCAGTTGCCGCTGCATCGGCGCGACGCTGCCCTGGAGCTCGTCGGCTCTGTTCCGGGCTTCGACGAGTTGCATCTCCAGCGCGCGGACATAGTCGTCCACGGCCTGCTTGTCGTACCCACGTCGACTGACCGGGAAACCCCCGGCCGCTGTCGCCGTACGGTCGAAAAATGGCAGGCTCGACTCGTCAGGCATTCCCGAGATTCCCTTCTGGCGGCTCACTGAATCCCCCACCTTAAGCCTGTCAGAACTCGGGCGTAACCAGCCAATCGGGCCGCTGGGACGACCCGACCCAACCGTTACCTGTTACGGAAGCGGTTGATCGCGTCCTCGTGCTGAGCCCGCAGCGACGGATTGCGAACGCCGAGGCCCTCACTCGGCGCCAGGGTGAGGACGCCGACCTTGCCCTGGTGCAGGTTGCGGTGGACGTCGTACGCCGCCTGAGCGGTGTCCTCGAGCGGGTAGACCTTGCTGACCGTCGGGTGGACCATGCCCTTGGCAATCAACCGGTTCGCCTCCCAGGCCTCCCGGTAGTTGGCGAAGTGAGAGCCGATGATCCGCTTCAGGTTCATCCACAGATACCGGTTGTCGTACTCGTGCATGAAGCCGGACGTCGACGCGCACGTCACGATCGTCCCGCCGCGCCGGGCGACGTACACCGACGCCCCGAACGTCTCCCGCCCCGGATGCTCGAACACGATGTCGGGGTCGTCGCCACCGGTGAGCTCGCGGATCCGGGCCCCGAACCGCTTCCATTCCTTCTGGTCCTGCGTCGTCTCGTCGGCCCAGAACTTGTACCCCTCGGCCGACCGGTCGATGATCAGCGACGCCCCCATCGCCCGGCAGATCTCCGCCTTCTCCGGCGACGACACCACGCACACCGGGATCGCCCCGCCGTTCAGCGCGAACTGCGTCGCGTAGGAACCCAGCCCACCGGACGCTCCCCAGATCAGTACGACGTCGCCCTGCTTCATGTCTGCGCCGTTCGCGGAGACGAGCTGCCGGTACGCCGTACTGTTCACCAGACCCGGCGACGCGGCCTCCTCCCAGGTGAGGTGCTCCGGCTTCGGCATCAGCTGGTTCGACTTCACCAGCGCGAGCTCGGCCAGGCCGCCGAAGTTCGTCTCGAAGCCCCAGATCCGCTGCTCGGAGTCGAGCATCGTGTCGTTGTGCCCGTCGGGCGACTCGAGCTCGACGGACAGGCAGTGCGCGACCACCTCGTCGCCGGGCTTCCACGCGTTCACGCCAGGCCCGGTCCGCAGTACGACGCCGGCCAGGTCGGAGCCGACCACGTGATACGGCAGGTCGTGGCGGGCGGTCAGCGGCGACAGCTTCCCGTACCGCCTCAGGAACGCGAACGTCGAGACCGGCTCGAAGATCGACGTCCACACGGTGTTGTAGTTGATCGCGCTCGCCATCACCGCGACCAGCGCCTCACCCGGCCCGAGCTCGGGCGTCGGTACGTCGTCCAGGTGCAGGCTCTTGCGCGGATCCTTCTCCTTGCTGCCCAGACCCTCGAACATCGTCGCCTCGTCGGCGTGCACGGTGATGCCGCGGTAGTGGTCCGGTACGTCGAGCTCGCCAACGGCCGTGGTGTCACCGGACAGAATCGCTTCGAGGATCTGCTTCACGTCGTACCTCCAACAGCGGGGTCTGGGTGAGCGGAACTTACCGCTGAGTATGCACGTCTGGCTGTGCCTTGTAACACAGGCGGGGGCCGGTGAGACGACCGTCACTTTTGTAGTCCACCGTTGTCAGTGGTCTTATTCAGCGCAGGCGCGTGTACAGCCGTACCTGGGTGAAGTCGTCGCCCGACCGCAGCTGCACCAGATCGCACAGCTGGTTCGCCAGCCAGACGCCCCGCCCGCCGAGTCCGTCGAGTGGCGGCAGCACGCGTCCGACCAGCTGATCGTGGATCCGGCCTTGGTCCGCGACGTCACAGACCAGCGAGCCGTCCTCGATCCAGACCGACAGCGTCCCGGAGCCACCGCCGAACCGGATGCTGTTCGTGCAGACCTCGTGCAGCGCCAGCTCCAGGTCGTCCATCCGATGCCGCGACACCCCGTGCGACGACGCCTGCGCGTTGACCCATTGCCGGATCTGCGCGAGCTCTCCGCGCACGAACTCCCACCGCTCGGCCCGATCCGGTACGGCGGGCAGCGCGGTCCGGAATGTCTTCTCCGCAAGGCCTTCCGGCACCGAATGGGTCACCGTCGGGTCGATCCCGACGGCCGCGTCGTACGGACAGCGCAAGCGGAAACCCATGGCATCGGCGAAGGCCACCGACAGCAGAGCCTCGTGCAGCAAGGCTTCCTCGTACTCCGCTGGCGTCCGGCCGGCGTACGCCGGTTCGCCGAGTCCGCGAACCGCTCGGCCCGGGTGCTCATCGAGGACCTCACGCCAGAACGGAATGATCCGGGCCGGGTTGTGGCCGGCGACTGTCATATCGATAAAACGGACCTGGGCGGCCGCCGCACCGAGCGCCTGGCGCAGCTCGGCAATCCGTTCCGGGGGCAGTGCGACCACGACCTTCTCACCGGCAGCCAGGCCGTCACGGACGTACGGCGCCGCGGAATGCACGAACTCGTCGCTACAGGTGTAGACGAAGGCGTCATGCCGGAACCCCGCGTGCGCACCGCCCAGAGAATCGGTGGCGCTGTCCTTCAGCACCCGAACAGCCTAGTCCGGCGATCGCTACCGGGCAGCGCGTCGGGGCGCGCCGTCACCCGGTGTTCGAGAGGCGTGACAGACCGGTCGTGAAGGCCGGGTTCAGGCCGGCTCGACGAGCTCGACCAGTACGCCGCCGGCCGAGCGCGGATGGATGAAGTTTACCCGCGAACCGGCGGTGCCACGGCGCGGCTCGTCGTACAGGAGTTCGGCGCCGCGCTCGCGCAGGGTCGCCGAGACCGCGTCGAGGTCGCTGACCCGGTAGGCGAGTTGCTGGATGCCAGGCCCGCGCTGGACCAGGAATTTCGCGATCGGCGAGGAGTCCGACAGCGGTGCGAGCAGCTGGATCGACGAACCCGAGTCGCCGACCGACAGCATGGCCTCGCGGACGCCCTGCTCCTCGTTGATCTCCTCGTGCGCGACCGTCATGCCGAACACCTCGGCGTAGAACCGGACCGCCTCGTCGAAGTCGGCCACGGCAACGCCCACGTGGTCGATCGCGTCGAACAAGGTCCCGGTGACGGTGCTCTTCATAGCGCCAGAGTGGCGCAGCCGGCCGCCGGAATCCATGGAAAGTGGCAGAGCTGACACGACGTGTGTGACTTGATCGACAGCGGCGTACCAGTGCGGTCGCAGGTATCGTGACAACATGTCTGACGCCACCCGTAGTTCAGCGAACACCACTGTCATAGTCGCCGGCGCGCGGACCCCGATCGGGCGGCTGCTGGGTGGCCTCAAGGGCTTCACCGGCGCCGAGCTCGGCGGATTCGCGATCAAGGGCGCACTGGAGAAGGCCGGCGTCGCGCCGGACCAGGTCGAGTACGTGATCATGGGCCAGGTGCTGCAGGCCGGCGCGGGTCAGATCGCCGCCCGGCAGGCCGCCGTCAAGGCCGGCCTCCCGATGAGCGTCCCGGCCATCACCATCAACAAGGTCTGCCTGTCCGGCCTGAACGCGATCGCGCTCGCCAGCCAGCTGATCCGCGCCGGTGAGCACGACATCGTCGTCGCCGGCGGGATGGAGTCGATGACGAACGCGCCGCACCTGCTGCCCAAGTCCCGCGAGGGCTTCAAGTACGGCGACACCACCCTGGTCGACTCGATGGCGTACGACGGGTTGTGGGACGCGTTCACCGACCAGCCGATGGGCGCGCTCACCGACCGGGCCAACAACGAGGGTCTGAAGCTCAGCCGCGAGGAGCAGGACGAGTTCGCCGTGCGCTCGCACCAGCGGGCCGCCGAGGGCTGGAAGAACGGTCTGTTCGCCGACGAGGTGATCCCGGTCGAGGTGCCGCAGCGCAAGGGCGACCCGATCGTGGTCGACAGCGACGAAGGCGTCCGCAGTGACACCTCCGTCGAGGCGCTGGCCAGGCTGCGTCCGGCCTTCGGCAAGGACGGCACGATCACGGCCGGGTCGTCGTCGCCGATCTCCGACGGCGGCTGCGCGGTAGTCGTGATGAGCAAGGCGAAGGCCGAGGAGCTCGGGTTGAGCTGGATCGCCGAGATCGGCGCCCACAGCTCGGTGGCCGGGCCGGACTCGACGCTGCAGAGCCAGCCCGCGCACGCGATCGCGAAGGCCTGCGAGAAGGAAGGCATCGAGCCCACCGCACTCGACCTGATCGAGATCAACGAGGCGTTCGCGTCGGTCGGGATCGCCTCCACGCGGGAGCTGAAGGTCGACGCCGACAAGGTCAACGTGAACGGTGGCGCGATCGCCGTCGGACACCCGATCGGGATGTCCGGTGCCCGCCTGGTCCTGCACCTCGCGCTCGAGCTGGGCCGGCGCGGTGGCGGCGTCGGCGCGGCCGCGCTCTGCGGTGGCGGTGGCCAGGGCGACGCGCTCATCGTCCGGGTCCCGAAGAGCTGATGCCGCGCCGGACCGCACCGGTCTCGGAGCTGGTCGAGCGGGCCCGGGAGGGTGACTCCCGGGCCGTCGCCCGGCTGATCTCACTGGTCGAGGACGAATCGCCCTTGCTGCGTGAGGTGATGGCGGCCCTGTCGCCGTACGCCGGTCATGCGCACATCGTCGGCATCACGGGCTCACCCGGCGTCGGGAAATCCACGTCGACGTCGGCGCTCGTCACGGCGTACCGGGCGACCGGGAAGCGGGTCGGGGTGCTCGCGGTCGACCCGTCGTCGCCGTTCTCCGGCGGTGCGCTGCTTGGGGACCGGGTGCGGATGCAGGACCACGCGACGGACTCCGGCGTGTTCATCCGGTCGATGGCGTCGCGTGGGCATCTCGGCGGACTTGCCTGGTCGACCCCGCAGGCGCTGCGGGTGCTCGACGCGGCCGGGTACGACGTCGTCCTGGTCGAGACCGTCGGCGTCGGCCAGTCCGAGGTGGAGATCGCCGGGATGGCGGACACGACCCTCATCCTGCTGGCGCCGGGGATGGGTGACGGGATCCAGGCCGCGAAGGCCGGCATCCTCGAGGTCGGCGACATCTACGTTGTGAACAAGGCCGATCGGGACGGCGTGCAGAACGTCACCCGCGATCTGCGGCACATGCTCGCGCTGGCCGAACGGCCCGAAGGCGCCTGGTCGCCGCCGATCCTGAAGACAGTTGCCTCGCGCAACGAAGGGGTCGACGAGGTGGTGGCGGCGATCGAGGAGCGGCTGGCCTGGATGCGGTCCAACGGCGTCCTGGACGAACGGCGCCGGAGCCGGGCCCGGGACGAGATCGAGGCGATCGCGATGACCTCGTTGCGGTCCCGGTTCGCGCACCTGCACGGCGATGCGCGGCTCGACGTACTGGCCGCCAAGGTCGCCGAGGGAAACACCGACCCGTACACTGCCGCGGACGAGTTGATCGCGGCGCTCTGATCGATCTCAGCTGCAACACGCGACCACGGACTGTCACATTGTGTCTTTCCCTGGCGTTCACCCAATGGTTGTTCCGAAATCGGGCAAACTCCGCGAGATTTCCAGAGTACGGCGCGATGGACGTCTCACGGCGGCGCGCCGGTGGCTGCCATGCCCCCGAATCCGTTACAGAATGGACCTTGTAGCTGGTGAGCATTGTGCGGTGGGCTGTGTTCAGTCAGTGACAATTGGTGACGGTCCGTGATACAAAATCAAACACAGTCGACCGAGTGGTTGCGAACGAGGAGTGGTGACATGCCGAAGAAGCTGTTGATCTGGTCGGTCATCGCCTTTGCCGGCTTCTATCTGTTCACTCAGCCGGCGAACGCTGCCGATGCGGTGGGAGGCGCGTTCTCGGCCGTCGGTGACGCGTTCGAGAGTGTGATCACCTTCTTGAGCGCGCTGTTCAGCTGATCTGCCGTCTGAGTGTCCCGTTACGAGCAATCGTGCGGGACACTTGGCTGTATGGACCGCGGAGCAGCCCGCTGCGATGGCCGGAGAGGGTGGTAGGGGAGTGAGTGGATGGCCGGCATAGGCCTGTTCCGGATCTTCGACCCGAAGGTCCGGCGGCACCTGATCTCGGACGAGGGCGAGGTCGTCATCGACGAGGTCCGGCAGCACTGGGTGGTCTATTCGGTGCCGATGCTCGAGGTCGCGCTGGCGACGGCCCTGCTGATCGCGATGGTGACCACTCCGATCGGCGGCCAGCCCGTCGTCCTGGCGCTCGTGCTGGTGCTGCTCGCGCATGCCTTCTGGCAGTTCCTCACCCACCACCGGGACCGGTTCGTGGTCACCAACATGCGGGTCATGCGGATCCGCGGCGTCTTCTCCCAGACCGTCGCGACCACACCGATCGCGCGAGTCCTGGACATCACCCTGCAGAAGCCGATCGTCGGCCGGATCTTCGGCTACGGCCACTTCGTCTTCGAGTCCGCGGCCCAGGACCAGGGCTTCCGCGAGATCAAGTGGGTCAGCCGTCCCGACGACCGTGACCTGACCATCCAGCGAGTGATCCAGCGCACCGGTCTGCGCGCGTCGGCCAGCGTCGACGTGGTGGAGGGCGACGACGACTCCGATGACGACGGCACCGGTCCAATCGGGATGGACTCCGCGCAGGAGATCACCACCACGGTGCCCGCACCCGCGCCGGCGCGTCGCGGTGGCCCACCACCATCCTCGGGTCCGGCGTCGAAGTCGATCTTCAACAGCGAACGCGGCAACTGGACCGACGAGGACTGAGCTCAGTCCGCCGCGGCTCGGAAGAGCTCGAGACGGCGCTCGCGATGGCGTCGTTCGGCGTCGGTCGACGGACCTTCCAGCGCCTTGGTGAGTTCCCCGACGGCTTCGTCGTACCGGTGATCGCGGGCCAGTAGCTCGGCGCGGACGGCGTGCCAGCGTGGACTGGGCGTGAGCTCGCTGAGCAACGCGAGTCCCGCTGTGGTGTCTTTTGCTTCGGCGGCCGCGACCGCGAGCCCCAGGTCGGCTGCTGGGCTGGGCGCTACCGACACCAGGAGCTCGTACAGGCGGAGGATCTCGGTCCAGTCCGTCGTGTCGTAAGTGGCTGCGCGGGCGTGCTCGGCCGCGATGGCGGCCTGGAGTTGATAGGCGTCGGCCTGCTGGTTCGATCGCAGGAGCGAGTCGTTGAGAAGGTCGATCCCGCGGGCGATCGCGGCGTTGTCCCAGCGGCTGCGGTCTTGCTGGTCGAGCGTGACGACGTCACCGTCGGCGTCCAGTCGGGCGGGCCGGCGCGCCTCGGTGAGCAGCAGCAGTGCGAGTACGGCGGTCGGCATCTGCTGCTCGGGCAGCAGTTCGTGCAGGAGCTCCGCCAGTCGGATGGCCTCCGCGCAGACATCGACGTCGTACGCCGTCTGTCCTTCGACCGGAGCATGGCCGGAGGTGTAGAGGCTGTGGACCACGCCGCAGACGGCGGGCAGGCGCTCGGGGAGTTCGGCCTCGGGCGGCACCCGGTACGGGATGCGGGCGGCGGCGATCTTCTGCCGTGCCCGGGTGAGGCGCTTCGCGGTCGCGGCCTCGGTGGTCAGCATGACGCCGGCGATCTGCGTGGGAGACAGTCCGCACAAGGTGCGCAAGGCCAACGCGACCCTGGTTGGCGGCGACAGCGCCGGGTGGCAACACGTGAAGATCAGCCGCAGCAGGTCGTCCTGGACGACCGCGGCCGGGACGATGTCGGTGCGGCCGAGCTCGATCAGCCGGGTGCTGTCACGTTCCTTGTCGGCTCGGGCCCGCTCGCGCCGGATGATGTCGATCGCCTTGCGCCGGGCAGTCACGGTCATCCAGGCGCGCGGCTCGGGCGGTACGCCGGTCACCGGCCAGGCGCCGAGGGCCGCCAGGGTGGCCTCCTGGACGGCGTCCTCGGCGAGTTGCACGTCGCCGACGGTCCGGATCAGCGTCGCGAGGATGCGAGTCCCCTCGACCCGGACCGTCTCGGCCACCGCGTCGTGCCCTGGCTCCATCGTCGGAGTCTTCAGCGGGCCCGGATCACCGGGCGGACCTCGACCGCGCCGTTCCAGGCCGACGGGATCTGCTGGGCGATCGCGATCGCCGCCTCCAGGTCCTCGGCCTCGACCAGGTAGTAGCCGGTCAGGGCTTCCTTCGTCTCCGCGTACGGCCCGTCGGTGGTGACGACCTTCCCGCCGCGAGCGCCTTCCACCCGTACGACGGTCGCCGTACTGGTCGGGTGGAGCACCGCGCTGGCGGTGATCAGGCCGGCGTTGTCGTCCTGGAACCGCCGGTACTCCGCGAGCTCCTCGGCCTGCTCAGGTGCGAACCAGTCCACGTCCGCGCTGTAAACGAGCGCCAGGTACTGCGCCATCAGCCCACTCCTTTCCGTGCTTCAGGATCCACTCTGGTCCCTCGGCAAGTGAACGAACAGCAACCCGCGAACAGGACATCCGTCAGCGAGTGGCCTCCGCGACCCGCGCACGGAACTCCTGCACGACGCTCGCGTCGCCGGCCGTCTGGATCGCGGAAGCGTCCGTGCGGCCCCACAACCAGAGGAACACCGCGTCGGGTGATCCGAAGATCTCGGCGGCCGCGTCGCCCTCGGCGCCCTGCTGCACGGTGACGATGGTGCTGTCCGCGGTGACGGTCCACGTGCGGCCCTCGGACGTGATGCGCACGGTCGCGTCGAGGGGGTGATCGGTGTCGCCCTCCTCCCACCACGGTCCACCGAGGTTCGGGAACAGCAACTCGTCGATGCCGTCGAGCGCCAGTTCGGCGGCGATCGGTGTGACCACGTCGTGCGCCTGCTCGACGTCTATTCGGTGCACGACACTCTCCAGCGCCATCCGCCGGTACCAGAAGCCCGAGGTGGCGTCGTCCGGATTGAACGTCCAGGTCTCCAGCGACGTACCGGCCTTCTCCAACGCGGCCACGATCGCCGCGAGCGCCTCGTCGTACCACTCGAACGTGTCCCGTGCGTCGAAGTCTGGCGGCCACGGATCGGGCAGCGCGCCGAGCCGCAGCACCTCCACCTTGTGCACATACACCAGCGCCACATGCCGCAGTACCGACTCCACGGTCCACCCCGGACAACTCGGCACTGCCGCATCCAGCCCCATCCGCCCGACTTCACCCAGCCGAGCACCCTCACTCCGCACGTGCCCCAAGTAGAACTCGGCCTGCTCCGTCGACAACGTCATACCCGGACCCTCCCAGACCCCACAGACACTTTCAGACGCTCCGCTGCTTGAGTGCTTCTTCCCAGTCGGCGGTCTCGGTGTGGCTGATCTCCACCACGCGCTCGGTCAGCAGCTTGGCCGGATCCTCGGTGGATGTGTACCGGCCGGCCCGCTGGACGTACAACCAGGCTTCGTTCCGCAGGTCCTCGGCGGTCCGGCGATAGGTCGGATAGGAATCCTTGAACGCGAACAGCGTCCGGATCGCCTGGTTGGCCTGGTGGTGATCCCAGCGGAAGCGGAGGCTGATACTGCTCCGCGGGCGGGTCGGTGCCGAGCGCCGGGAAGTCCGAATCTCTGAGTCTGGCCATGGTGTGCCTAGTCTCCAGCTAATCTTCGGCTCATGGCGAGGAAGAGGGCGTTGCCGTTCGATCCGATCGACGAGGCGTCGCGGCAGTGGGGGCGGCGGTGGGGTGCGGTCGAGCAGATGCGGGCCGTCACGTCGCTGATGCGGGCCCAGCAGATCGTCATCGGGGAACTGGACGACATCCTTCGCAAGCACGGGTTGACCTTCGCACGGTTCGAGGCGCTGGTGCTGCTCACGTTCTCGCGACGCGGGTCGCTGCCGCTGGGGAAGATGGGCGAGCGGCTGCAGGTGCACCCGACGTCGGTGACCTCGATCGTGCGGCGGCTGGAGGCGGCCGGGCTGGTGACCCGGACCCCGCATCCGGACGACGGCCGGGCAGTCCTGTGCGAGATCACCCAGGACGGACGGGAGCTGGTCGAGCGCGCCACGGCCGACCTGGTGGCCGCCGATTTCGCGCTCAGCGGCCTCACCGACGAGCAGCTGAAGATGCTCTGGTCGGTGCTCGAACCGCTCCGCCACAACGCCGGCGACTTCAGCTGATCCAAGCCTGATGAGTGCGTCTCCAACTGTTACGCCCGCGCTAAGAGTTCATTTCCTACTGAAACTTCCCAAGTTTCCCTATTGCGCTACAAGCTCAGGGCATCCAGGATCGGGGGAACACAGTCGGCCCGCCCTGCGGCCGCGGAAGTAGCTGGAGGACCCATGAAACGCCGTGCTGTCCGGGTGACCGCCGTCCTGCTCGCCGGCGCCCTCACGCTGTCAGGCTGTTCCGGCGGCGGCTCCGCCTCCCCGGCCGACGGGGTGCGGTCGATCTCGTTTGCCGTCGACGACCCGGTCACGCTGAACCCGGGCCGTCAGACCATCGCCTTCGCGCAGGACAAGGCGCTGTTCTCCGCGCTCACCTACGTGAAGAGCGACGGCAGCCTGACCTACCTGAACGCCGAGTCGGTCAAGTCGACCGACGCCGTGCACTGGACCGTCAAGCTGCGCCCGGGCTGGACCTTCCACAACGGCGAGAAGGTCACCGCGGAGAGCTATGTGAAGGCGTGGAGCACGGTCGCGTACGGCCCGAACGCCTGGGAGAACAGCGGCCAACTGGTCAACATCGCCGGGTACGACGCTCTCAACCCGGCCAAGGGCACGCCGAAGACCAAGGAGCTGTCCGGCCTGAAGGTCGTCGACGAGCTCACCTTCACGGTCACGCTGAAGAGCCCCGACGGGCAGTTCCCGACCCAGCTGTCGCAGGCGCAGACCGGGTTCTTCCCGATGCCTGAGGCGGCGTACAAGGACCTCGACGGGTACGGCAAGAAGCCGATCGGCAACGGGCCGTTCGAGATGGACGGCAGCTACACCGAGAACGAGCCGATGACGGTCAAGGCCTTCGCGAACTACCATGGCCCGAAGCCGAGCATCGACGAGATCGTCTTCAAGCCGTACACCGACATGACCACCGCCTACACCGACGTCCAGGCCGGCAACACCGACATCATCTTCGTGCCGGCGGCCCGGATGGCGCAGGTGAAGAAGGACTTCGGCGACCGTGCGTACGTCTTCGAGGGCCTCGGCATGAACTACCTCGGCCTGCCGCTGTGGGACAAGCGCTACCAGGACGTCCGGGTCCGCGAAGCGATCTCGATGGCGATCGACCGCCAGGCCGTCAGCAACGTGATCTACGGCGGGATCTGGACGCCCGCCACCGCACTGACCCCACCGGGTGAGCCGGGTACGCCGAAGGACCTGTGCGGTGAGCTGTGCACGTTCAACCCGACCAAGGCCAAGCAGTTGCTGGCCGAGGCAGGTGGCTTCAGCGGCAAGATGGAGATCCGCTACCCGGGCGGTTCCGGTCTCGACGACCTGTACAACGCCTACGCCAACCAGCTCCGGCAGAACCTCGGTATCAAGGACGTCACCGCGACGCCGACCACCGACTTCCCGGAGTTCCAGAAGCTGCGCAACGAGAAGAAGCTGAGCGGTCCGTACTTCTCCCGCTGGGGCGCCCTCTACGCCAGCCAGCAGAACACGCTGCGGTCCTTCTACACCAAGGCCGGCGGCTGCGTGAACTGCATTCCCTACTACACCCCGCAGGTCGAGCAGTTGCTGGCCAAGGCGGACGCGCAGGTCGATCCGCAGAAGGCGATCGAGGGGTACGTCGAGGTCCAGAAGGCGATCATCAAGGACTTCCCGGCGCCGCCGATGTTCTTCGAGAAGTACACCTACGCGACCTCGGACCGGATCGCGAAGCTGGCCGAAGGCGCGGGCAGCCTGGAGCTCGAGAACACCACCCTGGCGGATAGTTGATGGCGGCAACCAACGGCGGCCCGCTCCAGGACATCCTGGAGCGGGCCCACCGCGTGCCCGGCCTCGACCACTTCCCAGGCGTCGACGAGATCACCGAGCGCCTCGACGAACTGGCCGGCCGCTATCCGGACCTGGTCACCAGGCGACGGATCGGTACGTCGCGCCTCGGCGACCCGATCACGATGTACTCGATCGGCACCGGCCCCGACGAAGCGCTCGTGTACGCCGGCGTGCACCCGAACGAACCGATCGGCTTCTGGACCGCGATCCGGCTGGCCGAGGACCTGTGTGCCGACGAGGACCTCCGCGGCGGCTGCCGCTGGAACATCATCGGCTGCATCGACCCGGACGGCACCCGCCTGAACGAAGGCTGGTTCGACGGTCCGTTCAACCGGGTGAACTGTCTCGAGCACTTCTACCGCCCGGCCCCGGCCGAGCAGGTCGAGTGGTCGTTCCCGTTCCAGTACAAGAGCGCGTACTTCGACCAGGTGATGCCCGAGACGTTCGCGCTGATGCGGGTGATCGACGAGCTCAAGCCGGTGGTCGCCGTCTCGTTGCACAACACCGAGGTCGGCGGCGTGTACTACTACGTCAGCCGTGAGCTCGGTGGTTTCGTCGACGAGTTGCACGCGATCACCGCGTCGTTCGGTCTGCCGCTCGACCTGGGCGAGCCCGAGAGCCCGGTCGCGCGGCCGCTCGGTCCCGCGGTCTACGAGATGATCTCGGCCAAGGCGACGTACGACTACACCGAGAGTCTGGGGCTGACGCCGTACTCGTCGTCAGGTGGATCATCGTCGGAGTACGCCGAGCGGCACGGGACGGTCAGTCTGGTCGCCGAGCTGCCGTACTGGACGCATCCCGCGAACGACGACCAGACGCCGAGCGACGTGCCGTACCGCGACGTGCTGGCCCGGATGGCCGATGCCCTGGGCAAGGATCTCGACGCGATGATCGAGATCTTCGACGCCGCCCGTGCGTACCTGTCCGACGATTCGCAGCTGGTCCGGGCGACCGACGCCTTCCTCCCGTACCTGGCCAAGCGGCCGGAACGCGACCGGCTCCGAGCCGAGAAGGAGGACCCCGCGCGGGTGGCGACGGTCGCGGAGGCCTTCGGGCTGACCGATGTGCACCGGTCGTTCCGGCTGCGGTTCGGCGGCATGCTGCTGCGCTCGCTCGAGGGCGAGATCGCGCGGGGGAGTGCGGCCGCCGCACTGCACCCACTGAGTCGGCGGATGCGTGAGCTCTACAGCGAGTGGCAGGAGGAGGCCGCTGCACTCGACCAGGAACTGCGGACCGTCCCGATCAAGGACCTGGTCGGAGTCCAGTACGCCGCCACCCTCGCGCTGCTGAACGCCGTCCGGCGAGAGGCGGGCTGATGCTGCGCTTTACCATCCGGCGGGTGATCGAACTCGTCCTGGTGTTCTTCGGCGTCACGTTCGCCATCTACGCGGCCGTGTTCGCGCTGCCTGGCGACCCGATCTCCAGCCTGGGTGGCGATCAGCCGCTGTCCCCGGCGGTGGTCGAGCGGATCCGGGAGCTCTACCACCTGAACGACCCGCTCTGGTCGCAGTACCTGCGCTATCTCGGCCATCTGCTGACCGGCGACCTCGGCGTCGACTTCCGCGGCCGGTCGGTGGCGGAGCGGCTCGCGACGCGATGGCCCGTGACGATCCGGTTGGCGTTGACCGCGTGGGTGATCCAGGTCGTGATCGGGGTCGGTCTCGGCCTGATCGCCGGGTTGCGGAAGAACACCTGGATCGACCGCGGCGTACTGATCCTGACGATCCTGATCACCTCGGTGCCGATCTTCGTCATGGCTGTGACCGCGCAACTGGTGTTCGGTGTGAAGCTGTCGCTGCTGCCGATCGCGGGCGTGACCGACGGCTGGCCGTTGTCGTATCTGCTGCCGGCGACGGTGCTGGCGCTGTATGGGCTGGCTGCGGTGGCGCGGCTGACCCGGGGAAGCGTGGTCGACACGATGAGTTCGGACTTCGTCCGGGCGTTGTGGGCCAAGGGTCTGACCCGGCGGCGAGTGGTCGGCATCCATGTACTGCGGAACTCGTCGATCCCGGTGCTGACCTATCTGGCGATCGACCTGGGCGCGTTGCTCGGCGGTGCCGTGGTGACCGAGGGCATCTTCAACCTGCCCGGTGTCGGTCAGTTGCTGTTCCAGTCGATCCGGGTGCACGAGGGTCCGACCGTGGTCGGCATCGCGACCGCGCTGATCCTGATCTTCCTGCTGACCAGCGTGGTCGTCGATCTGCTCAACTCGCTGCTCGACCCGAGGATCCGCCATGACTGACCAGGTGCTGGTGCAGCCGATCGAGGAGGACACCCTGGCCGGGCGCGGGGTCTGGGCGACCGTCCGCCGCCGCGTGCTGTTCTGGGTGCCGCTGACCGTGCTCGCCGTACTCCTGCTGCTCGCTCTGTTCCCGGGGTGGGTCGGCGGCTGGTTCGGCAACCCGGATCCGCGCGCGTGCGACATCTCGGCGAGTGCCCGTCCGTCGTCGCACGGGCATCCGTTCGGGCAGGACCTGCAGGGCTGCGATGTGTACGCGAACGTCGTTCACGGCGCTCGCGCGTCGCTCGCGGTCGGACTGATGTGCACACTGGTCGCGCTCGTCATCGCCGTCGGAGTCGGCACCATCGCCGGGTACGTCGGTGGTTGGGCGGACTCGGTGCTGGCCCGGCTGACCGATGTGTTCCTCGGCTTCCCGTTCCTGCTCGGGGCGATCGTCGTACTGAACAGTCTCGGCAAGCGGTCGGTCCTGTCGGTCGCCCTCGTGCTCGCGTTGTTCTCCTGGCCTGCGCTCGCCCGGATGGTCCGTACGACGGTTCGCGCGACCCGGGACGCGGAGTATGTGCAAGCGGCGAAGGCCATGGGGTTCCCGACCACCCGCATTCTCAGTCACTATGTGTTGCCGAACTCGATCGGCCCGGTGCTTGCGGTCGCCACCCTGACCGTCGGAGGCGTGATCGTCGCGGAGTCGACACTGACGTTCCTCGGCCTCGGCCTGCGGGCGCCGTCGATCTCGTGGGGCCTGCAACTCGCCACCGCGCAGTCCAGGTTCCAGCAGGCACCGCACACCCTGATCTACCCGGGCATCTTCCTCGCCGCGACCGTACTGAGCCTGATCACCCTCGGCGACGTACTCCGCGACGCGGTCAACCCGAAGGGACGCTCCTGAATGACCACCCACGACAGAACGGACGCCGCCTTGTCCTCGTACGACCTCACCACCGCTCGTGAAGCCGCACCCGCGATCCAGAGCTGGCTGGAGTACCAGCGCCGCTACCTGCGGACGCCGGGAGTCCAAGCGGCGATCCGGGTCGGTGACGAGCTCGTCCTGTCGACCGCCCTGGGCACCAGTGACGAGGTGACCGGTACGCCGCTGCGGACCGACCATCTGTTCCGGATCGCGTCGCACTCGAAGACTTTCACGGCGACCTCGATCCTGCAGCTGGTCGAGCAGGGCAAGGTCCGCCTCGACGACCCGATCGAGGCGCATGTTCCCGAGTTGGCCGGCAGCGCGCTGGCGCCGGTCACCGTGCGCGAGCTGCTCGGCCATCAGGGCGGCGTCATCCGCGACGGCGTCGACAAGGACTACTGGCAGCTGATGGATCCGTTCCCGGACCGCAAGGCGCTGGTGGAGCTGTGCCTCAGCCACGGCCAGGTCTTCGAGCCGAACGAGCACTTCAAGTACACGAACATCGGCTACTCGCTGCTCGGCCTGGTGATCGAGTCCGCGAGCGGGCTCTCGTACGGCGATTACGTCGCCGCCAACATCACCGCCCGCCTCGGCCTGGCGAACACCGGCGCCGAGTGGGATCCGGAGCGGGCGGGTGAGTACGCCGGTGGCCACACCGGGCTGCTGGACGGCTCCGACGTACGCGAGACCATCCCGCACGTCGACACCCGGGCGATGGCCGCGGCCACCGGCTTCTACTCGACCGCCGAGGACCTCACGACGTACGGCGCCGCGCACTTCTTCGGAGCGGGCCAGCTGCTGACCGACGCGAGCAAGCGGCTGCTGCAGCGCGATGAGAGCCTGGTCAACGCGCACGGGCGCGAGATCGGCCGGTACGGGCTGGGTCTGGACATCGTGAAGGTCGGCGACCGCCGACTGGTCGGCCACAGCGGTGGCTACCCGGGCCACATCACCCGGACCTTCATCGACCCGGTCGACCAGATCGTCGTGTCGGTGCTCACCAACTGCATCGGCGGCCCGGCCGGCATCCTCGCGACCGGCGTGGTCAAGCTGCTCAACCTGGCTGCCAATGCTCCGGCCGGCTCCGCGGTGCCGAGCGACATCGACGGGCGCCGGTTCTGCGGCGACTTCGCGAACCTGATGGGCGTGATGAGCATCGCACTGCTCGGCGACCGGCTGGTCGCGTTCTTCCCGGCCGCGCCGGACCCGGTCGACAGCTACGAGGAGCTCCAGGTCATCGACGAGAACACGCTGGCCGTCGTACCGGCTGCCGGGTTCGGGTCGATCGGCGAGAAGGTGGAGTTCACCTGGGACTCGGACGGTCAGCCCGAGGTCGTCCGGTACGGCGGGAGCTCGCGGTGGCCGGTCGAGGTGTTCCGGGCACGGCGGTCGGCGCAGATCGCGGACGCCGAGGTGCATGCTTTGGCCAGGAGGTCGTAATGGCGGATGACAAGCCGGTCGACGACGAGGCCTGGGAGGAGGACCCGCGCCGCGCGGAGTTCGTCGAGCAGTTCGCCCTGCTCAGAGAGCTGGCCGGCTCGCCGCGGATGGAGGGCCGGGTGCTCGGCTATCTGATGGTGAGCAACAAGCCGTTCGTCTCCTCGGCCGAGCTGGCCCGGGCGCTGTCCGCGAGTGCGGGCTCGATCTCGAGTACCACCCGGCGGCTGATCGACCTCGGGTTCATCGCGCGGCACGCCGTACCGGGGGATCGCAGTCACTACTTCAAGGTCGAGGACGACGTCTGGGGAAGCTTCCTCGCCGGCGAGCGCAGGTCCCTCGGCAAGCAACGGCAGGTCTTCGAGGACATGCTGGCCGATCTGCCCGAAGGGATGACCGGTCCGCGGAAGCGGCTGCGGAACGCGCGCAACTATTTCGAGTGGCTGGCGACGTACCACCGCAAAATGCTGGTCGACTGGCAGGAGTACAAGGACAAACTCGACGCTGTGTCCGATCAAGGGGAGGGTGAGTGAAGGACGACATCCTGCGGTTCGAGGACCTCACCGTCGACTTCACCGTCGGCGGTACGACGCATCGCGCGGTGGACAACGTGAGCTTCGCGGTCCGGCCGGGTGAGGTGCTCGCGGTCGTCGGGGAGTCCGGATCGGGCAAGAGTGTCACGTCGTTGGCGGCGCTCGGGCTGCTGCCGTCCAACGCGACTGTCGGCGGGCGGATCAGCTTCGGCGGCGAGGACGTCCTGTCGATGTCGCGGGCCGAGCTGACGACGCTGCGCGGCCGGCGGATCGCGATGATCTTCCAGGACCCGGTCGGCGCGCTGGACCCGGTGTTCACGATCGGGTCGCAGCTGATCGAGATGATCCGCGCGCATCAGCCGGCGCTGTCTCGTGGGCAGGCCCGCGAGCGGGCGATCGAGCTGCTGCGGATGGTCGAGATCCCCGAGCCCGAATCGCGGCTGAAGTACTACCCGCATCAGCTGTCCGGCGGTCAGTGCCAGCGCGTCATGATCGCGGTCGCGGTCGCCTGTGACCCCGAGCTGCTGATCGCCGACGAGCCGACCACCGCGCTCGATGTGACGGTGCAGCAGGAGGTGCTCGACGTACTGCTCGCGATGCGGTCGGAGATCTCCGGCGCGATCATGATCATCACGCACGACATGGGGGTGGTCGCGGACGTGGCCGACCGGGTCGTTGTCATGCGCAAGGGATCGGTGGTCGAGACGGCCGACGTCCACGAGCTGTTCGACCGGCCGACCCAGCCGTACACCCAGGCGCTGCTCGACGCGGTGCCGCGTGGCGGTCTTCGCGACGACAAACCCTCCGGCCCGACGGAAGGTACGCCGGCTCTGTCGGTCGAGGATCTCGTGGTGGAGTACCGCGGCCGGCGCGGTAAGACGGTCCTCGCGGTGGATCACGTGAACCTGGCGCTCAACCCCGGCGAGATCACCGGTCTGGTCGGGGAGTCCGGGTCGGGGAAGTCGACCATCGGGAAGTCCGTACTCGGCCTCGCACCGATCACCTCAGGCGAGGTCCGGGTCGACGGTCGGGCGCTGACCACGGCGTCGTCCTCGGTCGTGCGGCGGACCCGGTCCCGGATCGGCGTGGTGTTCCAGAACCCGGCCGGCTCACTGAACCCGCGTGCCACGATCGGTCAGTCCATCGGCGAACCGCTCGCCGTACATCGCGGCGTACGGGGTGGAGAGTTGCGTGGACGGGTCGAGGAGCTGCTGGACAGCGTCGAGCTGCCGCGTGGCTGGGCCGGGCGGTATCCGCACGAGTTGTCCGGCGGTCAGCGGCAGCGGGTGTCGATCGCGCGGGCGATCTCGCTCGATCCCGGACTGCTGATCGCGGACGAGCCCACATCAGCGCTGGACGTGTCCGTGCAGGCGACGGTGCTCGAGTTGCTCCGGTCGCTGCAGGACCGGCTGCATTTCGCCTGCCTGTTCATCAGCCACGACCTCGCGGTGGTCGACCAGGTCTGCGACCGCGTCGCCGTGATGAGCCACGGCAAGCTGGTCGAACAGGGCACACGCGAAGCCGTGCTGCGCGCACCCCAGGACCCGTACACGATCCGTTTGCTGGCGGCGGCGCCCGTCCCGGATCCCCGCGAACAGGCTCACCGCCGCTCGCTACGGCTGGTCGGCTAGCACGGGGAAGGCCTGCCGCAGCTCCGCGAGGAACTCCTGCTCCCGCCCGAAGCCGAAGGTGTCGACGGAGACTCGCACCGCCCCGATCGCGGCGGCCAGTGGATCGTCGGCGCACGCCTCGAAGATCGCCGGGATGGCCATCGCCTGCTGTGAGAAGTTGTCGTACCGGCCGTCGCGGGTGGTGATCAGCGTCTTCGCCACGCCCGGATCGCCCCAAGCTCGGTCGAACGCCTTGCTGGTGGTGTCGAACGGTTCCGGCAGTTCCTCGCCCCGGTCCATCGCGGCGAGTGCTGCCGCGATCCAGTCATGCTCGGTCAGTTGGGCTTCCTCGTACGCGCGCCGAGCGGCCCACCGTGCGATCCCTCGCTGCGACCCGGCGTCGGCCCGGGCGATCGCCTCCGCCGCGGCGCGGTCCAGAAGCGCCACCGGAATCGCGGCCCAGCCCAAGGCACGAAGCGGTTCACTCGGCAGCTTGCCGCCCCAGTCTCGGGTCTCCACCGCCAGCCGGGCCTCGACCTGTCTGCGCTCGTGCTCCAGCACCGCTTGCCGCTCGGTCTCAGCTCGCTCCTCCGCCGTCGGTGGAGGAGCTTGCTGTCGCGCGTAGTCGTGCCAGTACGCCGCCGTACCGCTCGTCACCTTGATGACCCGGTCCGGTTCGGGCGGCGCCGGCCAGAACTGCAGCAGGTAGTGGTCGACGAGCGGCTCGCCGTCGAGCGTGTTGTCGGTCTCGTGGCCGGAGTCCATGCCGATCCCGCAGTACCGCACCCGGTAATCGGTCTCGGCCAGGTCCAGCGGCTCCTGCCACTCGCCGGCCCAGCCGACGAGCGCGGTGGTCGCGCCGACCGGCGTGAACGACGCCTCGACGATCTCCTCCCAGGTGTCGTCGACCGGTGGTTCGGAGTCGTGCAGTTCGGTCGAGAAGCCGACGTCGCCGGTGTGCAGGCCGGTGATCAGGAACAGCGCTCCGGGCACCGCCGCACCACACAGTCCGTTCTGCTGGCCGGCGTAGGACGCGCCCAGGTCCGACACGAACTCGTGGCTCTGGACATACAACTGGCCGTAGTGCACCCCGACCGGTCCGGTCGTCAAAGTCCGCACGGAATCTCCTCCCCAGGTATTGCCGCGCATCATCTCGCCGGATCGGGGTCAGTCCGGGAATTGGAAATAGTTGGACGTCCTAGTATTTTGGGACCAGTCCCCTAGGAGGTCTGAGTGATGGATGCCGAGCAGATCGCGGCCGGCCGGAGCCGGTGGCAGCAGCGGTACGACGCGGCGCGCAAGCGGGAGGCGGACTTCACCACGCTGTCCGGCACCGAGGTCGCGCCGGTGTACGGACCTCCCGAAGGTGTGGACGACCCGCGGATGGAGCGGATCGGCTGGCCGGGGGAGTTCCCGTTCACCCGCGGGCTGTATCCGACCGGCTACCGCGGCCGCACCTGGACGATCCGCCAGTTCGCCGGCTTCGGCAACGCCGAGCAGACCAACGAGCGGTACAAGATGATCCTGAACGGCGGGGGCGGCGGCCTGTCCGTCGCGTTCGACATGCCGACGCTGATGGGCCGCGACTCCGACGACCCGAAGGCGCTCGGCGAGGTCGGCCACTGCGGGGTCGCGATCGACTCGGCCGCCGACATGGACCGGCTGTTCAAGGACATCCCGCTGCAGGACGTCACGACCTCGATGACGATCTCCGGTCCCGCCGTACCGGCGTTCGTGATGTACCTGGTCTCCGCCGAGCGGCAGGGCGCGGACATCACCAAGCTCAACGGGACGCTGCAGACCGACATCTTCAAGGAGTACATCGCGCAGAAGGAGTGGCTGTTCCCACCGGAACCGCACCTGCGCCTGATCGGTGACCTGATGGAGTACTGCGCCGAACGCATCCCGGCGTACAAGCCGCTCAGCGTCTCCGGCTATCACATCCGCGAGGCCGGTTCGACGGCTGGGCAGGAGTTGGCGTACACACTGGCCGACGGGTTCGGGTACGTCGAGCTCGGGCTCAACCGCGGTCTCGACATCGACGTGTTCGCGCCGGGTCTGTCGTTCTTCTTCGACAGCCACCTGGACTTCTTCGAGGAGATCGCGAAGTTCCGCGCGGCCCGCCGGATCTGGGCGCGCTGGCTGCGCGATGTGTACGGCGCTCGCACGGACAAGGCCCAGTCGTTGCGATTCCACACCCAGACCGCTGGGGTGTCGCTGACCGCCCAGCAGCCGTACAACAACGTCGTACGGACGGCTGTCGAGGCGCTGGCCGCCATCCTCGGCGGGACGAACTCGCTGCACACGAACGCGCTCGACGAGACGCTCGCGCTGCCGAGCGAGGAGTCGGCCGAGATCGCACTGCGCACCCAGTCGGTGCTGATGGAGGAGGTCGGCGTGACCAACGTCGCCGACCCGCTCGGCGGATCCTGGTTCGTCGAGGCGCTCACCGACAAGATCGAGGCCGAGGCCGAGGAGATCTTCGCGCGGATCAAGGAGATGAGCCCGGACGGCTCGATGACCGGCGGCATCCTGCGCGGGATCGAGGACGGCTGGTTCATGGGCGAGATCGCCGACGCCGCCTTCGAGTACCAGCAGAAGCTGGAGAAGGGCGAGAAGAAGATCGTCGGCGTGAACACGCTGACCGACACCGTCTCCGGCGAGCTGGAGATCCTCCGGGTCAGCCACGAGGTCGAGGTCGAGCAGTGCCGGGTGCTCGCGGAACGCAAGTCGCACCGTGACGAGGACCGGGTCCGGCGTACGCTAACGGCTCTGGTGGAGGCGGCCAGGAGTACTGGCAACCTGATCGAGCCCATGCTGGAGGCGGCGCGTGCGGAGGCCACGATGGGGGAAATCTGTCACGTTCTTCGGGACGAGTGGGGCGAATACCGAGAGCCCGCCCGCTTCTGACGAGAGTTCCTCCTCCGACGGAGGCCCGGCCGAACCCAGTGGATTGGGATCGCAGGCCCGGGAGGCGATCGGCCCGGCGGACGGCCGCGGCGTGGTCGTCTGCGGTTCGGATCGCACCATGCTGCGGGTCGTCACCGAGTTGGTGAGCTCCGGCGAGCGGGTGATCGCAGTCGTCAACCCGGCGTCGCGGCACTACGACCGGATCAGTGAGCTCGGCGCCCAGGTGATGGGTGTCCGGGTCATCAGTGAGTCGCTGCTGCGCCGGGCCGGGGTCGACGCCCAGGACGGCATCGGGTCGACCGCGCGGGCTCTGGTGCTGCTCGACACCGACGACGTTCACAACGTGCACACCGCGTTGACCGCTCGCGACATGGATCCCGATCTGCGCATCATCGTGCAGATGGTGAACCCGCGACTGGGCAAGCAGTTGCACAGTCTGCTCGGCGACTGCGTGGTGATCTCCGGACCGTCGCTGGCCGCGCCCGCGTTCGTCTCCGACGCGCTCGAGGACGACGAGCTCACCTGGCTCGAGATCGGTGGCCGGCGCCTGGTCGCCGGTCAGGCCGACCTGATCAGGCAGCCGCATCTGACCGTGCTCGCCGACACGACGTCGTCCGCGACACCCGAACTCTTGCCGAGCTCGAGTGACGACCCGAGTGGTGACATCGTGCTCGGCACCGGCATCCGCAGCGTCTGGCGGACCAGAGACGTACGGCGGGCCGGTTGGCTGATGGCGGCCGGCGACATCTTCGACCGGCGGGTACGGCGGATCGCCGCGGTGATGGCGTTGCTCGTGCTGGCCGGGACCGTGCTCACGCACTTCATCGCGAAGGTCGAATGGCTGCGGGCTGTCTATCTCGCGGCCGGAGCGGTGACGTCGGCGGGGATCGAGGACGACACGTTCTCCGAGGCGGCGCCGTGGGCGAAGGTCGCGGCCGTCGTGGTCCAGTTGACGGGGATCGTGTTGGTGGCGCTGCTGACCGCGGTCATCGTCGACTCGCTGATCGGTGCGCGACTGTCGCGGGTGATCGGCGGCGTCCGCGGGCGGCCTCGCAACCATGTGGTCGTCTGCGGCCTCGGGACTGTCGGCGCGCGAGTGCTGGAGATCCTGGCGGAGCGCGGTGTCGCGGTGGTCGGCGTCGAGCATGACGAGGACGCGCCCGGCGTACAGACCGCGCATCGGTTGCGGATCCCGGTGGTCATCGGCGACAGCAGCAACGAGGAGACGCTGCGGTCGGCCGGGGTGCAGCGATGTCTGTCCGTGCTCGCGCTCACCGACGGCGACATCACGAATCTGGAGTCGGCAATGGTCGTGCGCGACCTGAACCCGGATGCCCGGATCACGATGCGGATGTTCGACCACGACCTGGCCCAGCGCGTCGAGCGCCGGCTCGGGCTCGGCCACAGCCGCTCGGTGTCGATGCTGGTCGCCCCGGCGATCGCCGCGGCCGCCGCGAACCGGCGCAGTCAGGTGACGGTGCCGGCAGGTCGCCGGGTTCTGCTGCTCACCGAGGTCACCGTCGAGCCGGGCTCGGTCGCCGTCGGGCTGCGCCTGGGCGAACTGGACGAGGAAGGCGGATTGCGGGTGCTCGCTCGCCAGGACGATGGTCCGTGGGACTGGAATCCGGCGTCCGGCAAACTGCTCCGAGGCGGTGACCGGCTCGCCGTGGCGGGCACCCGGAGCGGCCTGGCCAGACTGCTCCTGGCGACCCGAGCACGGCACGGTTCGGCCTAGCGCCCTCCGCCGGATTTCCGGCGGAGGGCGCTCTCATAGAGGATGGACCCTGTGAACGTACGCAGTGAGCGCCAACTGGGCGCGACCGGAATGCGAGGGCAGTGGTGAGTCAGTCGAACTTCTCCCGTCCCGGGGCGATCGATCTGTCGTCCCTGCGCAAGCCCGCGGCCCCGCCGCCCGGCTCCGGTGGTGGCGCACCGGCGGCCGGTGGCGGAGCGTCGGGCTCTTATGTGCTGAACGTCAGCGAGGCGACCTTCCAGTCCGATGTGATCGAGCGGTCCATCCAGTCGCCGGTGGTGGTCGAGTTCTGGTCGCCGCGGTCGGAGGCGTCGACCGCGCTCGGCCCGGTGCTGGCCCAGCTGTCGACCGAGTACGCCGGCAAGTTCCTGCTGGCCCGGATCGACGTCGATGCGAACCCACAGCTGGCCCAGGCGGTCGGCGTGCAGTCGGTGCCGCTGGTGATCGCCGTACTGCGGGGTCAGGTGGTCCCGCTGTTCCAGGGCACGCTGGGTGAGCCGGAGGTGCGTGGGTACCTCGATCAGCTGCTCACGGTGGCGGTCGCGAACGGCATCACCGGGCGGGCCGATCCCGTCGGGCCCGCGGCGCCTTCGGTGGAGGACGAGGAGGAGCCGCCGCCGAATCCGCGGTACGAGAAGGCTGAGAACGCGGTCGGCGCGGGTGACCTGGATGGCGCGATCGCGGCGTACGAGGAGTTGTTGAAGGAGACGCCGGCCGACGCCGAGGCGAAGTCGGGCCTGGCTCGGGTGCAGCTCGTCAAGCGCACCCAGGACGTGCCCGCCGATCTGCGGACGCGCGCGGCTGACAACCCCACGGACATCGAGGCGCAGCAGTTGGTGGCCGATGTCGATCTGATGGGCGGGCATGTCGACGACGCGTTCAACCGGCTGATCAGCACTGTCCAGGCGACCTCTGGTGACGAGCGGAACGCGGTGCGGTTGCACCTGCTGGAGCTCTTCGAGGTCGTGGGTGCCGACGACGACCGGGTGATCAAGGCGCGGCGGCGGTTGATGGCTGCGTTGTTCTGATCCCTGCTTGTTGACAGACCCCCTCGGCCCTCGTGGCTGAGGGGGTCTTGTCTTTTGCAACGGTGTGAACTCTTGCAATTCTGCGTTCGATGCTCTGAGAATAATTCACATGACCAGCGCTGTCGCCGCGACGCCACCGCCGAGCCTCGAGGCCCGGATCCACGGACTGCTGCCCGCGCTCAGTCCGGCGCAGGCGCGGATCGCGACCGAGGTACTCCGGGATCCGGCAGCCGTGGCGTCGTCGACGATCGGGCAGCTCGCGGCCCGGTGCGGTACGTCGCTGCCGAGCGTCACGCGGTTCTGCCTTGCGCTTGGCTTGTCCGGGTACGCCGAGCTGCGGCTGGCGCTCGCGGCTGAGAGTGGGCGGAGCAGTCTGAGTTGGGAGCGGGGGACCGGTGCCGAGGTCGGGCCGGATGACTCGCTGGACGACGTACTGCGGACGCTGTTGCGGGCTGACACTCGTGCACTCGAGGACA
Source organism: Kribbella capetownensis (assembly GCF_004331485.1). Taxonomy (GTDB): domain Bacteria; phylum Actinomycetota; class Actinomycetes; order Propionibacteriales; family Kribbellaceae; genus Kribbella; species Kribbella capetownensis. Next base: position 330,317 of record NZ_SJKD01000009.1, on the reverse strand, counting down.
CGGTCGCCTCGCTCGACATCGACGCGCTCGGGCGTGCAGTGTCGGCGATCTCCAATGCGCGGCGGATCGACATGTACGCCGTGTCCGGGTCAGCGTCCGTGGCTGAGGATCTGCGGCTTCGGTTGCATCGGATCGGGCGTGGCGCCAACACCTGGAGCGACGTACACAACGCACTCACCAGCGCGGCGCTGCTCGGAGCCGGGGATGTTGCCGTGGGCATCTCGCACAGCGGCGAGACGATCGAGGTGCTCGAGCCGCTCGAACGAGCCGGCCGCCAGGGCGCCACCACCGTTGCCATCACCAACTATCCGCGCTCACCGCTGGCCCGGACCGCCGACATCGTTCTCGTCACGTCCGCCCGAGACGTCACCTTCCGCAGCGGCGGTCTCTCCGGCCGGCACGCTCAGATGATCGTTCTCGACGCCCTCTATCTCGGCGTCGCTCAACGCGACTACCCGCTGGCCGAACAAGCCTTCGACGCCACGAGCGAAGCCGTCTCCACCCATCGCCGCCGCCCCTGATTTCCGCCCTCCGTCAACCGCCCTTGAAGGAGCACCATGGACAGCCCTCATCGCGCTTTCGCCCCGTCGCGCCGCACCCTCCTGTTCGGGGCCGGCGCGACAGCCCTCACCGCCGCGTCCGCGTCGGCCCTTCCTGCTTCCGCTCTTCCTGCCGCCGCCGCTGCTGGGTCCGCCGCCGCTGCTGGGTCCGCCGCCGCTACTGGGTCGGCCGCTGTCTCGGCCTCCGCGGCTATCCCGTCGCCGGACGACCTGCCGCTGACGGGTGGACCGGAGTTCCCGGTCGGCTTGTTCTGGCCGCCGCACCCGTACGCGAGCACCGCCGAACGGTTCACCGAGATCAAGGACGCCGGTTTCGACTTCGTCATCTCCGGCAACTACGCCGGTGACGGCAACATCTTCCAGTACCAGCTAGACCTGGCCCGCACCGCCGGCCTGCAGATGCTGATCTCCGACGACATCCAGATCCGCAACATGTCCCGCTGGTTCTCGATCTCCGACAACACAGCCGACTTCCTCAGCGTCACTCCCGACGAGGCCCGCGCCCTCTACACCCGCGCCCGCGACGCCTACGGCCCGTTCTCATCCCTGGCCGGCTTCAACCTGTACGACGAGCCGGGCGCCGGCTGGTTCGGCAGTTTGGCTCAGGCTGTCGCGATCTCACGCGAACTGGCCCCGCAACTGCTGCCGTACATCAACCTCTTCCCGTCCGACGACGCCGCGTACTACCGCAGCTTCGTCGACGTCGTGAAGCCGTCGCTGATCTCCTTCGACCGGTACCCGCTCCTGTCCGAGGGCCGCGAGGACGCGAACTACTTCCACAACTGGGCGATCGTCCGCGACGCCGCCCTGCACGGCGACATCCCGTCCTGGGTGTTCATCCAGACCCTCGCGTACAACGGTCACCGCGAACCGACCGCCGCCGAACTGCTCTGGCAGGTCAACATCAGCCTCGCGTACGGCGCGAAGGGCATCCAGTACTTCACCTACTGGACGCCCGAGGCCGCCCGCGGTGAAGGCTTCGGTCCCGCATTGATCACTGTTGACGGCCGTCGTACACCCCGGTACGCCGCGGCGCGCAAGATCAACACCACCTGGCTTCATCAAGTCGGCCGCGAACTCAAGCCACTCGTCTCCGAAACCGTTGTCCACGCTAACGAAACCCCACTACCCAACGGCACAATCGGCTTCACCCCCACAAACCTCGTCACCGCCGTCACCGGCGACCCGGTCGTCATCGGCACCTTCCACTCCCGAGACACCGCCTCCACCGACCGCTGGCTCCTAGTCGCCAACCGCTCCCACACCACCCGCTCCCGCGCCGTCCTAACCCCAAACCCCCAAACCGTCAGCACGGTAGGTGTCTTCCAGCCCGCCACCCAGTCCTACACCCCGCGCCCCACCACCCCAACCCCAGTCGACCTCCCACCCGGCGCAGCCACCCTGATCAAACTCACATCCAAGTAGGCCCCCCGGTCGGCGCTGAGCCCACCCCCCAAGCCCGGCGCCGACCAAGCCTCCCGCCCCTGCATCGAGGCCTGTGGGTTCAGCTTGGTAGGCCGGTGTAGATGCCTTGGGCTCGGTAGCGGAGGGGTGGGGCGGCGTACTCCTCCAGGGCGTGGGCAGTCCAGCCGATGATGCGGGCGAGGGCGAACAGGGCGTCGCCGGCGTCGCGGCGGAAGTCGAAGGCATGCATCATCGCCGCCACAGCCAGATCGCTGTTCGGGAACGACGGAAGGCGTGCGGCCAGCACACTCACGGTTTCCGTGATCGGATGATCGCCAAGCAGTTCGCCCAGTACCTCGGCACGTGGATCACGCTCGTGGTAAATCCGGTGCCCGAACCCGGGCACTGGCTCACCGGATCGCAGCCTGTCGGAGAGAGCGGCGAGCGGATCCTGCTGAGCCCGCCCCAGGAACTCGTACGCCAGCGTCGGCGCAGCACCGTGGTACTGCCCGTCCAACGCCCCAAGCCCCGCAGACACCACGGCGTACAGATTCGCCCGCGCGCTAGCCGCGACGCGAGCAGCCACGGTCGACACCGCCAGGCCGTGATCGGCCAGCAGGATCAGGGCGGCCTCCAGCACCTCGGGGCGCGGCGCGTGCGGCGACAGTTTCGGCCAGAGCCGCGCGCCCAGCGTCGCCCGCGACGTCACGGACGGACCAGGCAGAGCGGCGATCAACGTGCCGATCAGCTTCTCGGCCACGTTGGTCACCGACCGCGGTGACAGGTCGAATCGCATCGGATCCGCGGCACCCAGCGCGGCGACAGCAACCCGCAGTTCGTCGGTCAAGCGCGCCGAACCCGGCAGCACGTTCATCGCAGCACGCGCGAGCTGGACGGATTCGCGCGGCGCGGGGAAGGGCTGTTGAGCGGTCAGCTCGCCGGTCCACAGCAGATGCGCGACCGACTCGACCGATGAGTTGATCGCAAGGTCGCGCACGGAATGACCGCGGTAGTACAGCTCGTCATCCTCCAGCAACGTCAGCGCGGACTCGATCTGCTCGACCACCCCCGAGTGCTCGACCGACCTACTCGCCAACCGCTCGACATCGGCGATCGCGAAGAGGCTCCCGCGTCGCCCCCGCGCCCGGACGCTGGTCAGCAGGCCACGGCTCACATAGGCGTAGATCGTCTCCGGCTTGACCTTCAGCCGGCGCGCAACCTCGGCCGTGGTCAGGTAATTCTCGTCACTCTGCTGGGTCATTCCCCGCTCCTCCGAGCGTCGATCCCGCTCCTGTGGGCGGTTACATTGACTGGATCAATATTGACAATCATTGATCGCCTGTCAACTCTGAAGGTATGTCAACAACGATCAATGTTCCGCCGGGCCTTCGCAATGTCGTGGTCACCGAGACGACCCTCGGCGACGTTCGCGGTGAGGAAGGTTTCTACCACTATCGGCAGTACTCGGCGATCGACCTCGCCAAGTCGAAGACGCTCGAAGACGTCTGGTTCCTGATGTTCGAGGGGCATCTCCCGACCGCTGACGAGCGGGAGCGCTTCATCGCCGAAGTGGCGCCGCTGCGCGTGCTCCCCGACGAGGTTCGCGCGGTCCTGCCCGCGATCGCGATCGCGGGACCGGTGTTCAACCCGCTTGCCGGTCTCCGCACCGCCTTGTCACTCCTAGCCGCCGTACGCCGTCTCCCGCCGTTGTGGGACGCGGATCCGGTACGCCAGAAGGCGGACGCGATGCTGGTGTGCGCGGTGACACCGACGATCCTGGCCGCGCTCTACCGGCTGCGCGAGGGGCTCGAGCCATTGGAGCCACGGGCCGATCTCACTGCCGCGGCCAACTGGCTGTACCTCGTGACCGGCAATGAGCCGAGCGCGGTCGACGCAACGGCGATCGAGCACTACCTGATCTCCACTCTGGATCACGGGTTCAACGCATCGACGTTCACCGCGCGCGTGATCGCGTCGACCGGTGCGGACGTGGTCTCCGCCATCGCTGGAGCGATCGGCGCATTCTCCGGTCCGCTACACGGCGGCGCACCGGACCGGGCGCTGGCCAGTCTCGACGAGATCGGTACGCCGGACCGCATCGACTCGTGGGTGCGGGAGAAGGTGTCGGCCGGCGACCGCATCATGGGCTTCGGGCACGCGGTCTACCGGACCGAGGATCCGCGTTCGCTGATGCTGCGTGACATCGCTCGCGGCATCGGGGGAGACCTGGTGGAGTTCGCGACCACGGTGGAGCAGCGCATCGTCGACGTACTGGCCGAGCTCAAGCCCGGTCGCAATCTGTACGCCAACGTGGAGTTCTACGCCGGAGTGGTGATGGAGCTCTGTGGCATCCCGCGTGCCATGTTCACGCCGACGTTCGCCGTGAGTCGCGTGATCGGCTGGTCCGCCAACATCCTCGAGCAGGCCACCGATCCGAAGATCATCCGCCCGATCGCGACGTACGTCGGTCCTCAGCCGCCCGCACCGATCCCGTAGCCCGGTCCTTGAACTGCATGGTGCCGTCCTCCACCGGCTTGAAGCGCAGCGACAGGAGATCGCGCGGGTAGTTCTGTCGAAGGCGCCAGGGGCCGGTGGAGCCCTGGCGCGGCAGGATCGCTGCGGCCCGTCGGATGTAGCCGGAAGACAGGTCGACCACCGGACGCGGCGGAGCGTCGTACTCCGCTGGATCGATCTCCGGGACGCAGATGCTGGTGCCGGTCTCGGTGAGGTGGTTGAGCAGCCTGCACACGTACTGCGACGTCAGGTCGGAGCGCAGCGTCCAGGAGTTGTTGGTGTAGCCGATGCACCAGGCCAGGTTCGGTACGGCGCTCAGCATCATGCCCTTGTAGACGAAGGTGTCGTGCGGCGCCACCGACCGTCCGTCCACCGTGAGCTGGATCTTGCCGAGGACAACCATCCGGAGTCCGGTCGCGGCGATCACCAGGTCGGCCTGCAGTTCTCGTCCGGACTGCAGGCGCAGACCGGTCGGTGTGAAGGTCTCGATCTCGTCCGTCACCACCGAGGCCGAACCATTGCGCAGAGCCTTGAACAGGTCCGCATCCGGCACCAGACATAGGCGCTGGTCCCAGGGCTTGTACCGGGGCGTGAAGTGCGGATCCGCCGGGATGGACTCCGGTAGCTGCTTGGCCGCCGCACTGTTCAGAAGCCACGCTGCATGCGCCGGCCACTTCCGGAACGCACTGTAGAGCGCTGTGCTCAGGGCAACGTTCTTACCCCGGATCAGTCGGTGTGCGAGCTTCTCGGGCAGTACGGCGCGCAGACGGTCGGAGAACGCGTCATGGGCCGGCCGGGACGCCACATAGCTCGGAGACCGCTGCAGCATCGTCACGTGTTCCGCCGTACTCGCCATGGCCGGCACCAGTGTCACCGCCGTCGCGCCGCTGCCGATGACAACAACTCGTTGACCGCTGTAGTCCAGGTCGTCCGGCCACTGCTGCGGATGCACGATCCGACCCTGGAACTCGCTCTGCCCGGGGAAGTCGACCACATAGCCCGAGTCGTAGTCGTAGTAGCCGCTGCACACATACAGGAACGAGCAGGTGTACGTCGCCTTGGTCGTCTCCACGGTCCACTGCGCGTCCTCGGACGACCAGGACGCCTTGAGGACGCGCTGCCCGTAGCGGATCCGGCGGTCGATGCCGTAGGTGCTCGCGGTCTCGCGGAGGTACTCCATGATCGCCGGGCCGTCCGCGATCGCCTTCGCCGCCTTCCACGGGTGGAAGGGGAAGCCGAGCGTGAACATGTCGGAGTCCGACCGGATCCCCGGGTAGCGGAACAGGTCCCAGGTGCCGCCCATGCTGTCGCGCGCCTCGAGTACGGCGTACGAGCGGTCCGGGCTCTGGGTCTGGAGGCGATAGGCCGCACCGATGCCGGACAGCCCCGCGCCGACGATCAGGACGTCGAGGTGCTCCATCAAGTTCCTCCAGAATGCCGGGCCAGTTCCTACTGAGTGCATGTTCGGTGCATGGTCAACGGTAGGCGAGGTCGCCAGGATGGTGCTGTCCGTATCCGGCACGTCACGGTGAGGTGAGTCGAATCATGACCGAGAGATTCGTGATCGGCGCTGTCGATTCCGCCCGGGGCCGTTCGTCAGCAAGATGTCCAGTACAAGCCCGAGACAAGGGAGCCGGAGATGGCGCAGTACATGTTCCTGCTGTTCGACAGCGAAGAGTGGTACGACAACGTCACCGCGGAGGATTGGCAGCAGGCGATGAAGCTGCACGGTGCGTTCGCCGAGGCGGTCGAGAAGGCCGGCGCCCGGATTCTCGGTGGCGAGGCGCTCGAGCGCTCCAGCACCGCGAGTACGGTCAAGAATCGCGAGGGTGCCGAGCCGTTGGTCACCGACGGCCCGTTCATCGAAACCAAGGAGGGTCTGGGCGGCTTCTACGTGATCGAGGCACGCGACCTCGACCAGGCCCTGGAGCTGGCCAAGCTCTGCCCATCAGGCAACGTCGAGGTCCGCCCTGTCATGGACACCTCAGCAGGCTCAGCCCCGGCCTGAGACATGGCACGCAGCCGGGTACGCGGACCCCTCCACCCGCCGTACCCGCCTGCCCGCCAGCTCCCGGTCCACGCCCGTTCGCGGTACACGCCGGCTCCCGGTGCACGCCGGTTCGCGGTGCATGCGCGCTCGGCGTACACCGGTTCGTGGTGCGTGCGCGGTCGCGGTGGTTGGTTGCCCGGTGGACTGTCTGCAGCGTGTGGTGGGAGTGAGATGGGGTGAGTGAGGTCGTGGCGGTGGAGGTCGCTCGGGTGGTGGACCGGGTGCACCGGGAGAGTTGGTCCACGGTGCTGGCTTCGGTCGTGCGGCTGACGCGGGATCTGGATCTGGCGGAGGACTGTACGCAGGATGCGTTCGTGCAGGCGCTGCGCACGTGGCCGGACGGCATCCCGTCGAACCCGGGCGGCTGGCTGACCACGGTCGCACGACGGCTGGCGCTCGACCGGCTGCGGCGGGAGACCACGCTGCGGCGGAAGCTTCCGCTGCTGGTAGAGGACCCGGTCGCTCCGGGGGACGTCGAGCAGCCAACGGATCCACTGCGGCTGGTGTTCACCTGCTGCCACCCCGCCCTGGCGCGGGACTCGCAGGTGGCGCTGACGTTGCGGCTGATCTGCGGACTGACGACGCGGGAGGTGGCGGCGGGTCTGCTGATCAGCGAGGCGACGGCGGCCGCGCGGATCACCCGGGCGAAGAAGAAGATCGCGGCGGCCGGGATCCCGTACCGGATCCCGGCAGACCATGAGCTGTCCAAGCGTCTGGATGCGGTGCTGACGGTGGTGCACCTGGTCTACACGGCCGGGCACGTGGCAGCTGGGCCTGACCTGACGCGTACGGAGCTGACTGGGCGGGCAGTTGAACTCGCGCGACTGCTCGTGCGGTTGATGCCGACGGAGACGGAGCCGCAGGCGTTGCTCGGTCTGCTGCTGATGACCGAGGCGCGGGGCGATGCGCGGTTGAGCGAGGACGGGGAGTTGGTGCTGCTGGCCGACCAGGACCGTTCGCGGTGGGATGTGCGGATGCTGGCGGAGGGAGTGTCGCGGGCGACGGCTGCGCTGGATCGTGGTCAGGGACGGTTCGTGTTGCAGGCGGCGGTTGCTGGGCTGCACGTGACCGCGCCGTCGTGGGAGAAGACGAATTGGACCCAGGTGGTTCGGATGTACGACGCGATGATGGTCAGTTGGCCGACTCCGATCGTCGCGCTGAACCGGGCGGCCGCGCACAGCCTGGTGCCTGGGGCGGACCTTGAAGCAGTCCTTGCCGAGATGGACGCCTTGAGCAACGAACCGGCCCTGAAGGCGTACGCCTACCTGCCGGCTGCTCGAGCTGATGTGCTCGCGCGCCTGGGTCGCGTCGACGAAGCAGCCGACGCCTACGACGCCGCCATCACACTCACCGCCAACGAGACCGAACGCCGCTTCCTCACCCACCGCCGCGCCGGCCTATGCGCCTGAGTACGCCAGTGCGCCCGAGTCCGCTCGCCTGCGCTACCGAGATCAGCTGCATGACTGAGGCCAGCTGAGCGACTGGGGCCGGCCAGCTGTGCGGCCGAGGTCAGCCGCGCGACTGAGGTCAGCTGCGTGAGCAGGCCAGGCGTCGGCAGCGCGCGCCAGGCGGTCCCGGCGTACGTCGAGGCCATGGTCGGCGGGACTCAGGTGCGCGGGGCGGCTGAGGTCGGCGGCACTTACGTCGGCTGTGTGGCTGGGGCCGGTCGGTTGTGGGGGTTGAGCGCGGCTGGGTGGCTGAGGCCGGTTGGCTGGGGGTGTTGTTAGTTGTTGGGGGTGGGGGCCCAGAGGTGGTCGGCGGTGCCGGCTTCGAGGCGGCCTCGGTAGACGTCGATCTTGTGGTCGATGAGTTCCAGGTTGTCCTGGAGGTCGGCCAGCTTGGCGAGTACCTCGGCGCGGTGGGATTCGAGGAGGGCCAGGCGTTCCTTCTCGTTGCCGCGGCCGGCGGTGACGAGTTCGGCGTACTCGCGGATGGTTCGGATCGGCATGCCGGTGGCGCGGAGGCGGGTGCAGATCTTGATCCAGTCCAGGTCGATCTGGTGGTAGCGGCGGCGGCCGCCGGCGGTGCGGTCGACGGTGGTGACGACCAGGCCGGCGCGTTCGTAGTAGCGCAGGGTGTGGACGCTCACGCCGGTACGACGGGCAGCCTCAGCAATGCTGATGCCCGCCTCAGCCGTCGGACCGCCTGCCTCAGCGGTCGGCGGGTCTGCCTTGGCGGTCGGCCTGCCGGTCTCAGTCATCGGGCGTCCGTCTCAGTCATTGAGTCGTCTGTCTGGGTGGATGACGCGCTGGCCTGAGCCGTCGGATCGCCTGCCTTGGTCGTAGGCTCGGTGGTCTTGGTTGTTGGCCTGGGTGGCTTCGGCGGGTGTGCTTCGGGCTCGGGGGATTGGTTGTTGACTTCGAGCACGCTCTAAATCCTAGCGTCGTTGGTATGAGTGTCTCAACGGTTGCGAACGAGGTCTCGACCGAGCTGAGTCGTGGGCGGCGGTTGGCGGTGCTGGCGGTGTGTTGTGCCAGCATCATCGTCGTGGTGATGGACATTTCCATCGTCAACGTCGCCCTGCCGTCGATCCGGACCGACCTCGGCGCCTCGGTGGCGGACCTGCAGTGGACGGTCGACGCGTACACGCTGGTGCTGGCGAGCTTCCTGTTGCTGGCCGGTTCCACGGCCGATCGGCTCGGGCGTAAACGCATCTTTCAGATCGGGCTGGTGGTGTTCGGGATCGGTTCGCTGCTGTGCAGTCTGGCGCCGAGCGTCGGGTGGTTGATCGGTGCCCGGGCGGTGCAGGCGGTCGGCGGGACGATGCTCAACCCGGTCGCGATGGCGATCGTCGCGACCACGTTCCCGGATCGGGCCGAGCGGGCCAGGGCGATCGGCGTTTTTGGTTCGATGTCCGGCTTGTCGTTGGCGCTGGGACCGATCCTGGGCGGAGTACTGGTCGAGGGCCTCGGCTGGCAGTCGATCTTCTGGGTGAACGTGCCGATCGTGGTTGCGGCGGTGATCTGCACCGGCCTGTTCGTTCCGGAGTCCCGGGCCGCGAGGGTACGGCGCTTCGACCCGATCGGACAGCTGTTGGTGGTCCTGATGCTCGGCGGACTCGTGTACGCGATCATCGAATCGGAGAAGCTCGGCTGGACCTCACCGCTGATCCTCGGCCTGCTCGTGATGGCTGTACTGGCGGCGATCGGCCTGCTGACCTACGAGCGCCGGAGGCAGCAGCCACTGCTGGAGCTGAGGCTGTTCCGGAGCGTGCCGTTCAGTTCGGCGATCCTGATGGCCTTGTTCGCGCTCTGCGGATTCGGCGCCTTCCTGTTCGTCACAACCCTGTACCTGCAGAACATCCGAGGACTCTCGGCCGTCAACGCCGGCCTGTCGTTGCTACCCGTCGGTGGATTGATCCTGGTGCTCTCGCCGTACACCGGCCGGATCGTCGGGAGCAGGGGACCGCGCCTGCCGTTGGTGATCGCCGGCAGCGCGCTGGCCCTCGGAGCGGCGGCGTCGCAGGCGATCGGCGTGGACACGCCGCTGCCCGTCGTACTCGCGATCTATCTGCTGTTCGGCCTCTTCCTCGGCATGGTCAACCCGCCGATCACGAATACTGCCGTCTCCGGCATGCCAACCTCGATGGCCGGCCTGGCAGCCTCTGTGGCCTCGGCGGCCCGCCAGACCGGTACGACGCTGGGGGTGGCCATCGCCGGCACGATCGTCGGATCGACGACAGCCCTCAACCCCGAAGCGTTCACGCGCGCCGAACACGTCCTGTGGTGGCCGGTCCTCGGGCTCGGTCTCGGCATCCTGTTGCTGGCACTGATCAGCACCAGCCGCTGGGCCGAGACCACGCTGATCAGCTCGCCGGATACGTGAGCGGGCAGCCGAACCGGCGAGCGAACTCAGGGATGCTGAAGACGTGGATGTGGGTCAGCCCGGAGGCCGTCGGCGTCAGCAGAGCGACGCCGAGGGCCTCGTGCGGGGCGTCGACCGATGAGCGGACATAGGCGACGACAGCCGGTTGGCCGTTGGCCATCGTTGGCTGCATGTGCCAATCGCCTGGCTTGCCGACCGACGCCGCGAGGACGCGCAGGCACATGACCCGGCCGTTGAACCAGGCAGCGCTCCCGACCATTTCGATCGCGGCATCGGTGCGCAGGGCACGTTCGAGTGCGGCCGTGTCGGCGTTCTCGAAGCCGGCGATGTACTCGGCAAGCAGCGCCTGAGCCTGCGGATCGCTCGGTTCGATCACCTCGCCACGCGCCGGTGCGGTCTCGTCCAGGCGGGCGCGCGCCCGTTGCAGCGTGCTCTTGACCGCGGCCACCGAGGTGTCGAGCATCGTCGCCACCTCGGCAGCCGGGAACGCGAGCACCTCACGGAGGATCAGTACGGCGCGCTGCTTCGGCGGAAGGTGTTGCAGCGCCGCGATCAGCGCCAACCGCAGACTCTCGCGAGTGGTCACGATGCTGGCCGGATCGGCAGTGGAGGAGATCACCAACGCATCCGGGATCGGCTCCACCCAGGTCACCCCGTCAGGCAGCGAAGGCACAGCACCGGACAGGTCTTCACTAGGAGCGCCAAGACCGGAGGGCAGCGCTCGCCGGCCACGCTGTTCGAGCGCGGTCAGGCATGCGTTGGTGGCGATCCGATAGAGCCACACCCGCAGCGACGAGCGGCCTTCGAACGTCGAGAAGGATCGCCATGCCCGCAGGTACGTCTCCTGGACGAGATCCTCGGCCTCGTCCACCGACGCCGTCAGGCGATAGCAGTGCGCCAGCAGTTCCTTCCGGAACGGTTCGGTACGACGAGCAAACTCGGCCTCGCCCGTCATCGCGGCTCCCTGTACGTCGACGTCGGGCATCAGTGTGTCAGCCCGAGGTCCGTCGCCCCGAGGTCCGTCGGTTCGAGGTCTGGCAGCCCGAGGTGCGGGCGGACCCAGGCCGCCATCCGCTCGATCGCGTCGTCGGCCTCGGGTGCGCGGCCCGCGGCCATCTGGAAGGTGTGCTGCATGTCCGGGAAGACATCGAGCCGCACCTCGACCCCGGCCTTCTCGGCCGCCGCGGCGAGTTGACGAGCGTCGTCCAGCAGTACTTCGTCCCCGCCGACCTGGATGTAGATCGGCCCGAATCCGGTCAGGTCGCCGTACAGCGGGTTCACCAGTGGGTCGCGCGGATCACCGTCCGGCCCGAGGAACATCCCGGCGAGCCCGCGCACGAGATCCCGGTGGAAGAAGGCGTCCCGGTCCCGATTGGTGTCGTACGACGTCCCGGTAGCCTCGAAATCCACCGCCGGTGAGAACGGCATGGCCGCGGCCGGCAGTGGCAGGCCGCGCTCCCGGGCGCGCAACTGTGTCGTGATCGCGAGCGCACCGCCGACCGAGTCCCCGGTGATGGCGATCCTCGTAGCAGCGAATCCCTGATCGAGCAGCCACTGGTACGCCGCTGTCGTGTCATCGACTGGTGCCGGATGCGTGTGCGCCGGCGCCAACCGGTAGTCCACGACCAGCGCCCGCACACCGGCCGCCTTCGCGAGGTGAGCGAACATCTTCCGGTGCGAGTACATCGACCCGCTGATGAACCCACCACCGTGCAGGCACAACAACACCCGATCCGATGCGGCGTCATGAGGCACGACCCACACCGCGGGAAGCTCCTCGACCGACAGGTAGTCGACTCCAGGTGGCTCGGTCGTCAGCACCGCCCATCCATGGTCGGAGGCCTCCTGGTCGACGGCCGACTGACTCCCGGCCCGGGCCGCCGCCCAGTGCGCCCTGACCGCTTCCGACTGCTTGCTCGCCATAACTGCTGTCCTCTCTCGGCTGACTTTGCACAGATACAGACCAGAGCCGAGCGAAAAGGAATCGGTGCCGGAGCGTGCCGGGCGTGCTTGACTGGAGTATGAGTGCGCCGAACGTCGGGCCGCCGCTGTCGGCCTCGGAGGAGCGGACGTGGGCGATGGTGGCCCACATCGGGGTTCTGGTCGCGGCCTGGTTCGCGATGGGATTCCTGTGCCCGTTGGTGATCTGGCTGATCTACCGCTACCGGTCGGACTACGTCCGGCAGCACGCACTGGAGTCGCTCAACTTCCAGCTCTCGCTGCTGATCTACACCGCGGTGGCGGTGATCCTGATCCTGATCACGTTCGGCCTCGGCGTCCTGATCATCGTTCCGCTGATCCTGATCGGCGCGGTGGCGGCGCTGGTCGTCATCGTCGTGGCGACCGTCGCGGCCGCGGGCGGCAGCGAGTACCGCTACCCACTGACCATCCGCTTCGTGAAGTAATCCACTTGGATCGACCGCCCCGATCCAGGCAGACTTCCGCGGGTGGAGCTGATCGGTCAGGGCATGGAAGGCGCCGTCTACGACGTCGGTGACGGCCGGGTGCGCAAGATCTGGTTCGACCGGCGGCCGGACGACGTACGCCCGATGCAGGCGTTCCTGGACGAGTTGCCGCCGCTCCCGTTCCGGACGCCGCGGATCCGCGAGATCCATGCGGACGGCAACGGATTGGCCGTCAGCGTCGAGGACAAGCTGACCGGTACGCCGATGCACGAGGCGAACCTGCCCGAGGAAGACGCGCTCGATGCGTTCGTCGGCGTGGTCGAGGCGCTCGGCACGACCACGGCCGGACCCGCGAGCAAGGAACTGCTGGTACTCAACCAGCCGTTCTGGCGCGACGGACTGTCCTGGGGGGAGGCCTTGGCAGCCCTGGTACGACGCCGTGCCGCGGAGTCCGCGCCGCACCTCGAACGCGACGTCGCCGACTTCACCACTCTGCTCGCGAGACTCACTGCAGCACTCGAGCAGATCGAGCTGGACCACCTGAGCGTCGTCCACGGCGACATCTGCCCACCCAACCTGCTGATGGATAGCGAGCGGACCGCAGCCGTCCTGGATTGGGGCTTCTACTCCACCGCCGGCGACAACACCTTCGACGCCGCACTGGCCGCCGGGTTCTTCGACATGTACGGACCGCAGGCGCGACGCCTCGACACCCTGCTGCTCGATCGCTTCGAGAAGCTAGGACACGACCGCGAGCGCATGCACCTGTACCGCGCGGCCTACGCGATCACCACCGCTACGATCTACGACGCGGACGCGCAGGATGGCCACTACGCCTGGTGCGTGGCCGACCTCAATCGCCTGCCAGTCTGATCGGCGCACCGTCGCGCAGATTGTGCAGCATCGACGGTTCTTTCAGGACCTGCGGCAACCGGCGTGCGTTCAGCGGCGACACCAGCCCCTCCAGCGCGTCCGGGGCGTGCCAGGACAGGCCGAGGATCTCGAAGCCGTCCGGGCTCAGCGAGTCGAGCAGCGACGGGTCGTGAACGCCGCCGTCGTACAGGATCTCGATCGCGTCGCCCCAGCCTTCCCATCGCGGCAGCCAGTCGATCGCGAGGACGCCGAGCAGTGGCAGTGCGACCCCGAGTTCCTCTTCCATCTCACGGGACGCACCCGTCGCCGGGTCCTCGTCCGGCTCGACCACGCCACCCGGTAGCTCGAGATCCTTCTTGTAGCTGACCTGGCACAGCAGCACCCGGCCGGAGGTGTCCCGCACGACCACATGCGCGATGACGCGCTTCTTCGGCAGCGCCGAGTCCATCAAGGAGGTCCAGCCCAGCAACGTGTCCGGGCGCGGGTCGTCGCTGCGCATCCCGTACACCGCCACGTCGCGGCGCTCGCCGTCCACCAAGACCCCGCCACGCAGTACGCCCTCGCGCCGGAAACCGGACCGGATCGCCACTCGGGCAGACGCACGCAGCTCCGGATCCACCTCGACCTGCAGCCGCTCCAGCCCCAGCTCGCTGAAGGCGTACTCCGTCACCAGCCGGACAGCACGCTGCGCGACCCCGGGTCCACCGTCGACCGCCCACGAGAGCAAGCCGGCACCGGGAGAGGTTCGCCGTACCTCCACAGTGCCGAGAGATCCGGACACCGTGAAGGTCACCACCTGCTCGTCCTGCTGCGTCAATCGCAGCGTCAGCTCACCATCGGTCAGCGGAGGTTCGGCGGTCACCCCGTGAACGCTACCCGGTGTACCGCAGGTACAGCGTCGCCAGGGGTGGGACGGACAGCTCGGCGCTGGTCGACATGCCGTGCCACTCCGGTCCGTCCGCCTGGACCGAGCCGAAGTTGCCGACGCCCGAACCGCCGTACGTGTCGGCGTCGGTGTTGACCGCCTCCATCCACTCGCCGGCGTACGGGAGGCCGAGGCGGTAACCGTGGTGCGGTAAGGCGGAGAAGTTCGCGACGCATGCGATGGTCGGTTCGCCGTCGTCGCCGTACCGGACGAAGGAGAAGATGTTGTTGCTCGCGTCGTTGGCGTCGATCCAAGTGAACTTCTCCGGCGCGTGGTCGGTCCGCCACAGTGCGGCGGTGTCGCGGTAGACGCCGTTCAGGTCGCGGACCAGCTGCTGCAGACCACGGTGGTCCGAGTGGTCCAGCAGCCACCAGTCGAGCTCGCCCTTCTCGGACCACTCCGACTCCTGGCCGAACTCCGAGCCCATGAACAGCAGCTGCTTGCCCGGGTGCGCCCACATCATCGCCAGGTACGCGCGGAGCGTAGCCAGCTGCTGCCAGCGATCGCCCGGCATCTTGCGCAGCAGCGAGCCCTTGCCGTGCACAACCTCGTCGTGGGACAGCGGCAGAACGAAGTTCTCCGAATACGCGTACATCATCGAGAACGTCAGCTCGTGGTGGTGGTACTGCCGGTGGACCGGCTCGTGCTCCAGGTAGCGGAGCGAGTCGTTCATCCAGCCCATGTTCCACTTGAAGCCGAACCCGAGCCCGCCCAGATGCGTCGCCCGGGTGACGCCCGGCCACGAGGTCGACTCCTCGGCGACGGTGATGACGCCGGGGACCCGCTTGTAGAGGGTGGCGTTCATCTCCTGCAGGAACGAGACGGCCTCCAGGTTCTCCCGGCCGCCGTACTGGTTCGGCACCCATTGGCCCTCGGCGCGGGAGTAGTCCAGGTAGAGCATCGAGGCGACGGCATCCACCCGCAGCCCGTCGATGTGGTACTCCTCGGCCCAGTAGATCGCGTTCGCGACCAGGAAGTTGCGCACCTGCGGCCGGCCGAAGTCGAACACGAGCGTGCCCCAGTCCGGCTGCTCGCCGCGGCGCGGATCCGGGTGCTCGTACAGCGGCGTGCCGTCGAAGCGGGCCAGCGCCCAGGCGTCCTTCGGGAAGTGGGCGGGCACCCAGTCGACGATCACACCGATGCCGGCCTGGTGCAGCGCGTCGACGAGGTGCCGGAAGTCGTCCGGGTCACCGAAGCGCGAGGTCGGCGCGAAGTACGACGTCACCTGGTAGCCCCACGAGCCGCCGAACGGGTGCTCCATCACCGGCATCAGCTCGACGTGGGTGAAGCCCATCTCGTTGACGTAGGCAACAAGCTCGTCGGCCAGCTCGCGGTACGACTTCCCCTTCCGCCAGGAGCCGAGGTGCACCTCGTACACGCTCATCGGCTCGGCGTACGGCTGTGCCGCCGCCCGCCGGTCCAGCCAGGCCGCGTCGTTCCACTCGTACGACGACTCGTGTACGACGGAAGCGTTCGCCGGGGGAGTCTCGGCCAGGTTGGCCATCGGGTCGGCCTTCTGCCGCCAGACGCCGTCGCGGCCGCAGATGTCGAACTTGTACCGCGTACCCGGGCCGACGCCGGGGACGAACAGCTCCCAGACGCCAGACGAGCCCAGCGAGCGCAGCGGGTGCGCGCGACCATCCCAGAAGTTGAAGTCGGCGGTCAGCCGGATGCCCTGCGCGCCCGGAGCCCAGACTGCGAACGACGTCCCTGTCACCGCCCCGGTCGGACCGTCGTAGCGGCGGACGTGGGCACCGAGCACGGTCCACAACTGCTCGTGCCGGCCTTCGCCGATCAGGTGCAGGTCGACCTCACCGAGCGACGGGAGGTAGCGGTACGGGTCGTCCAGCTCGAGCGCCGGACCGTCGGTGTAGGTGATCTCGAGGCGGTAGTCGGGCACCTTGTCGATGTCCACCAGTACGCCGACCCAGACACCCTCGAACTCGTGCCGCAGCTCGAGCCGCTGGCCGTCGTACAGCACGGTCACCGACTGGGCGAACGGGCGCAGCACGCGAACCGTGACGCCGTGCTCGCCGAGATGCGGCCCGAGAACCTGATGCGGGTCGTGGTACGTCCCACCGACCAGCCGCTCCAGCACCGTCCGGTCCACCGGAACCGCTGTCACCACAGGCTTCTCCGCCGGTACGGCCGGCACCTCCATGGCGTCGTGCTCGCTCGCTCCCATGAACCCCATCCTGCCCGATCGAGTCTGCATTCACCGCACTCCGTACCCGCCGAGTCCGGACGTACACAAAGGCCGGGGACGGCGAGCCTACTTCTCGGCCAGGTGGGCCGCTGCGGAGAGTGGGATCTGCAGCCAGGTCGGCCGGTTCCGGGCCTCGTAGAGCACTTCGTAGATCACCTTGTCGGCCAGGAACGCGCTCAGCAGGACGTCCTGCTCGCGCGGGTCGGTGCCCGCGACCTCGGCGTACCCGTCGCAGAAGGCGCGCTGGTTCCGGCTCGCCCACTCGGCCGCGCGGTAGGCGATCTGCTGGTCGCCCTCGTGGTCGGCCAGCAGCGAGCGGGCCGCGTAGTCGAACGACCGCAGCATCCCGGCGATGTCCTTCACCGGAGTGTCCAGCGCTCGTCGCTCGATCAGCGACTTGGCCGGCTCGCCCTCGAAGTCGATCAGCTTCCAGCCGTCGATGGTCCGCAGCACCTGACCCAGGTGGAAGTCGCCGTGGATCCGCTGCACCGTCACCGGCTGGTCGAGCGCCGCCAGCGCGTCGAACGCGCGGGCGAGGCCGTCGGCGTACGGCATGAGCTCGGGGATGGCCATCGCGGCGAGGTCGAGGCGGCGGCGCATCGCCGCGGAGTGCTCGACCAGCTTCGACGGCTCCCAGATGTCCGTGCCGAGCGCCTTGGCCAGCTCGGAGTGGACCTGCGCGGTGCTCGCGCCGAGCCGGTGTGACTCGGCCGCGAAGTCCCCGCCGACCTCCTCGGCGTGCAGGTCGGCCTCGGCGTACAGGTCCCGCACCGACGAGGTCGCGAACGACCAGCCGTCGGTGGCGTTCTTCTGGAACGCCGTCATCATCGCCAGCTCACCGCTGTCGGTGCCGCCGCCGGCCCGCGGCCACGAGCCGCGCGCCGATCCGAGCACCTCAGGAACCAGCTCCGACCCGGCCTCGGTGAGCGCCGACTCGATCTCGACCCCGGGGTTGCTCCCGGGCTCGAGCCGACGGAACACCTTCAGCAGCGCCACGTCCGAGAACACCAGGGACGTGTTGCTCTGCTCCACCGTGAGCACCAGCGACTGCGCGTCCTCCGGTACGACGGTGCTCCGGTCGGGTGAGTGGACCGGGTGGAACTCCACCCCGTCCAACTTTCGTCCCTGGGTCAGCCCATCCAGCCAGTACGGCGTCGCTTCCTTGTCGTGCAACGCGTCGTACACCCAGACCTGGCCGCCGTCCAGATCCGGCTCCTCCCAGTCACCGACCAGGGCGTGGCCGAGGTTCTCGACCGGTGCCTGGTGGTAGCTGAGCGGCAGCTGGTACACCCGGATCGGGGTTTCCGATCCGGGCGGACCGGCGCAGTAGACGAACCCGATCCGGACCGCCGGCCAGACGCCGTCCCCGGACAGCCACACCGAGGTGGCCATCGCGTCGACATGGACGTCGTGTCCCTTCTCACCGAACCACCGCTGGCTCGCGCAGAAGGACTGGACCTGGTCCAGATGGGAAGTCACGAATTGCTCTCCTCATGGTCAGCCGGCTTCGCGACCGGAAGCCGGAACCAGTAGAAACCGTGGGAGCCGAGCGTCAGGAGGTAGGGCAGCTCCCCGATGGTCGGGAAGTGCACCCCGCCGAGCAGTTCGATCGGCTCCACCCCTTGCCACTGCCGCAGGTCCAGCTCGATCGGCTGCGGGAAGCGCGACAGGTTGTTCACGCACAGCACCACGTCGTCACCGAACTGGCGCACGTACGACAGCACGCTCGGGTTCGAACCCCCCAGGTCGGTGAAGGTGCCCATGCCGAAACACGGGTGCTGCTTGCGGACCTGGATCATCCGCCGGGTCCAGTGCAGCAGCGACGAGGCGTTCTCCATCTCGGCCTCGACGTTGACCGCCTGGAAGCCGTAGACCGGGTCCATGATCACCGGGAGGCCGAGCTTGCCCGGCGTGGCGGTGGAGAACGAGGCGTTGCGGTCCGGCGACCACTGCATCGGGGTCCGGACGCCGTCGCGGTCGCCGAGCCAGATGTTGTCGCCCATGCCGATCTCGTCGCCGTAGTACAGGATCGGGGAGCCGGGCAGGCTGAGCAGCAGCGCGGTGAACAACTCCATCTTGTTCACGTCGTTGTCCAGCAGCGGTGCCAGCCGGCGGCGGATGCCGATGTTGGCCTTCATCCGCGGGTCCTGGGCGTACTCGCCCCACATGTAGTCGCGGTCCTCGTCGCTGACCATCTCGAGCGTCAACTCGTCGTGGTTGCGCAGGAAGATGCCCCACTGGCAGGTCTCCGGGATCTCCGGGGTCTGCGCGAGGATCTCCGAGATCGGGAACCGCGATTCGCGCCGTACGCTCATGAAGATGCGCGGCATCACCGGGAAGTGGAACGCCATCTGGCACTCGTCGCCGCCGGACTTGCGGTCGCCGAAGTACTCGACCACGTCGGCCGGCCACTGGTTCGCCTCGCAGAGCAGGACGCGGTCGGTGTAGTTCGCGTCCACCTCCTTGCGGACCCGCTTGAGGAACTCGTGGGTGCGCGGCAGGTTCTCGCAGTTGGTGCTCTCGGTCTCGAACAGGTACGGCACCGCGTCCAGCCGGAAGCCGTCCACGCCGAGGTCGAGCCAGAACTTCAGCGCCTCGACAATCGCGTCTCCGACGGCCGGGTTCTCGAAGTTCAGGTCCGGCTGGTTGGAGTAGAACCGGTGCCAGAAGTACTGGCCGCGGACCGGGTCCCAGGTCCAGTTCGAGGTCTCGGTGTCGACGAAGATGATGCGCGCGTCGGCGTACTTGTCGTCGGTGTCGGACCAGACGTAGAAGTCGCCGTACGGTCCGTCCGGGTCCGATCGGGACGCCTGGAACCAGGGGTGCTGGTCCGAGGTGTGGTTCATCACGAAGTCGACGATGATCCGGATCCCGCGCGCGTGCGCGGCCTCCATCAGCGCGGCGAAGTCGGCGATCGTGCCGACCTCGGTCATCACGCCCGTGTAGTCCGAGATGTCGTACCCGCCGTCACGCAGAGGTGAGGGCTGGAACGGGGGTAACCAGAGGCAATCCACGCCGAGCCACTCGAGGTAGTCGAGTTTCTCGGTCAGGCCTTGCAGATCGCCGATGCCGTCGGCGTTCGAGTCCTTGAACGACCGCACGAGGACCTCGTAGAAGACGGCCCGCTTGAACCACAGCGGGTCACTCTTCGTCAGTCCGTGGTGCTGCTCCGGCAGCATGTCGGTCACGCTCACCTCCATCGGGTGTCTCCAAACCTAGCGGTACAGCGGCCTGCCGCCACGGCAGGTGGCGGTGTGTGTGGTGGGCTCGCCCGGACATGCACTGGTTCACGTACCCCGTTGCGGGGTTCGTACTCCGGCGGACGGGTCCGGAGAGGGGGCAGCGCGATGGATCCGGGGGAGACCGGTGATGTGGTGACGCCGTCGGACGGACGGTTCCGGGAGGGCGTTGCAGGTCAGTCTGACGGTCTTTTGCCAGTACAGGCAAATAGGGGCCTCGACGCCCTATCCGGCAGTGTTCCCCGGGTTCGCCGACTTGCGCGGGCGGCGGGTGTACTTGGTGAAACCGGCGCGTTCGGCGTCGGCTTCGCTGCGGAACCAGACCTCGGGTTTGGTCCGGCCGTAGTACGGCGAGTCAGGGGTGTGGAACAGCATCGACTGGGCGTTGCCCTTGATGGTGAACCCGTCCGGCGGACCCTGGTGCGGTACCGCATCGGCCGAGCCCACACCGTACCGTCCCGGCGGTACGTCGTCGTGCACCTGCGGCTCGGTCGCGTTTGTGTCGGGATCCGTGTCGGGATCCGTGTCGAACAGCATCAGCTCTTCGGGCCGGCCCGGTGCCATCAACCGGGAGAACACCGGCTCGGGTGCGGTCTCGGCCTCGGCCGCGCCGGCCCCGACCAGGACCGGTTCCTTCTCCTCGACCGGTTCTTCCTCGACGGGCACAGGCTCCGGGACAGCGACGGCTACGCGCCGGTCGAGCAGGACCCAGGTGATCGCCGCGCCGAGCACGAACGCCAGCAGGGACCACAACCAGTTGTTCCGCAGCAGCGAGCTCATCAGTGCGCGCCCTTCGACGGCCGGAGGCGGTACACCAGCCAGGCCGCCGCGCTGCCGAGCACGAACGAGACCAGCAGCAAGATCCAGACCTGTGCGATCAGCCAACTCATGGAGTCCCCTAGAGAATCTACGGACCACGGATCCCGACGACGGTAGCGGATAGAGCCTGCGGATAGCACCAGCGGGCAGGCTGGGTCGGGCGCTACAGGACGCGGATCTCGACGCGGCGGTTCGCGATCCGGCCGGCGGGCGTGCCGTTGCTCGCGGCCGGGAAGGATTCGCCGTAGCCGTTGGCGACCATCCGGTCGGAGGCGATGCCGAGCCGGACCAGTTCGCGCTTGACCGCGGCGGCCCGCTGCTCGGACAGCGGCAGGCTGGATGCCGCGGAACCGAGGTTGTCGGTGTGACCGGCCAACTCGGCCCGCACGGTCGGACACGACTTGAGCAGCGTCGCGGCCCGGGCGACCGACGGCTTCGAGGCGTTGTTCACGATCGACGTCCCGGACAGGAAGATGATCGTGTGCTGCCGGGTGAACTCCGACAGCCGGCTTTGGAACGTCCGGCACGGCTCACTGACTTCCGGCTTCTGCGCCGGGACCTGCATCTGGTCCGCGATCACCGCACCCGGGACCGCCTTCGCCGCCGCGCGGGCCACGGTGGCCTTGGTCGCCTGCTCCGGCACCTCGCCCGTCAGTGTCACCGTGGTCCCGTCGTACCGGACCGAGGCGTCGCCGGTCCCGATCGCGAGGGCGTGCAGGAGCGAGGAGAGTACGGCGGCGTCGGCCAGGCCGGTCGCGGCGTCGACCGTGATCCGGTTGTCGAACTCGCGGTCCGGGCCGAGCACCTGGTCGACGTCGGTGGCGATCGCGTCCTTGACCGCCTGGTCCTTCACCACGGTGCGGACCCGGATCGAGTTGTCCGTCCGGCCCACCTCGAACGGCGGCATCGACGACTCGGTGCGTGCCTCGGTCGGGGACGGCGTACTGCTGGAGGTCTGCGCTGCGGGTGCGGATTCGTCGTCCTCGGTGTCCGCGATCGACGGGATCAGCACAGCGGTCAGCAGCACGGGTACGGCGAGGGCTGCCAGCAGCCAGACGACGACCGGCCGCCGAACGAATCCGGGCACTGTTCCTCCGTCGGGTGCGGTCAAAGAAGTGACCGTGCGCGTGGACATTACTCCGCTTGGCGCCCCGACTGCACAGCAGCGACGGGAGCGTCGCGATGATCACGGGATCATTTTTATTCGAATGTCTTCTTTTCTTAACCTGGAGTACTCGGTAGGGTGCGGACAGTTCCCTCACCGCCCCCAGGAGGTAACGACATGCGAATCCGATTGCTGGTCGCCACTGCGGCCATGGCTCTGCTCGGCGCGGCCGTCGTACCAGCCGCATCGGCCTCGGAGCCGACCCAGACCCCAACGGTGACAGCCGGCCAGCGAGTCGTCGGCTACTTCACCGAGTGGGGTGTGTACGACCGCAACTACCACGTGAAGAACATCAAGACGAGTGGCTCGGCGGCGAAGCTGTCCACGATCGTCTACGCGTTCGGCAACACCGCCGGCGGCCGTTGTGCGGTCGGTGACTCCTACGCGGCGTACGACAAGTTCTACGACGCGGCGTCGTCGGTCGACGGCGTGGCCGACACCTGGGACACCGGCGCGCTGCGCGGCAACTTCAACCAGTTGCGCAAGCTGAAGAAGGAGTTCCCCGACCTCAAGGTGGTCTGGTCGTTCGGTGGCTGGACCTGGTCCGGCGGCTTCACCGAGGCCGCGAAGAACCCGGCCGCGTTCGCCGACTCCTGCTACAGCGTGGTCAAGGACCCGCGCTGGGCCGATGTGTTCGACGGGATCGACATCGACTGGGAGTACCCGAACGCGTGCGGCCTCAGCTGCGACACGTCCGGACCCGGTGCGTTCAACAACGTGATCACGGCGCTGCGCAACAAGTTCGGCTCGTCTGCTCTCGTCACCGCCGCGATCACCGCTGACGGCACCGACGGCGGCAAGATCGACGCGGCGGACTACGCGGCCGCGGCCGGCAAGCTCGACTGGCTGATGCCGATGACGTACGACTACTTCGGTGCGTTCAGTGCTCAGGGCCCGACCGCACCGCATTCGCCGCTCACGTCGTACTCCGGGATCCCCACTCCCGGCTTCTACAGCGACGCGGCGATCCAGAAGCTGAAGGCGAAGGGCATCCCGGCGTCGAAGCTGCTGCTCGGCGTCGGGTTCTACGGCCGTGGCTGGACCGGCGTCACGCAGGCTGCTCCGGGTGGCACCGCCACCGGTGCGGCGCCAGGGAAGTACGAGGCCGGGATCGAGGACTACAAGCTGATCTCGACCCGGTGCCCGTCGACCGGGACCGTCGGCGGTACGGCGTACGCGTTCTGCAACGGGCAGTGGTGGGGGTACGACACCCCCGACACGATCCGCGGAAAGATGTCGTACGCGAACAGCCAGGGACTCGGCGGGGCGTTCTTCTGGGAGCTGTCCGGCGACACCTCCGACGGGACGCTGATCAGCGCGGTCAAGTCGATCGGCTGACCCCGACCGAACCGCCCACCGGACCGCCGGCCGCGCCCACCGTCCTGGGCCGGCCGGCGGTTCCTCGGGTCAGTGGTCTTGTCCTGTCTTGGACAATTCGCATTTGTGCCAGGTCCGCGCGCAGGGAATCCCTTGACTTACTTCGCGCCGTAAACCGTACTTAGTGCGGGCCGGCGTTGAAGGGGAGGGGCGCATATGGAGAGGCCGTCGGATTCGTCGTTGATCATCGGGGTGGCCACGTCCAGGGCCGAGCGGGTGCGGCTCGCGCGGTTGCTGGCTGGTGCGGATGCATTGTTGCTGGTGTCCAGTGCGGAGCAGGCCCGTACGTTCCTTGCGCTGACCGGGGTGACGTCGTCGTCCGGACCGGTGGTGCTGACCCCGACCGTGCTGCCCACTACAGAGCAGCCTGCCCAGATCATGGCAGTGCCGACCGCTGAGCCCGAGCCGGTGCAGGAGGAGGAGCTGTTCCTGGACGTCGACCGGCGGGTGGTGCGCTGGAAGGACCGCGAGGTCCCGCTGACGCGACTCGAGCACGACTTCCTGCACTGCTTGGTGGAGGAGCCCGGCCGGGTCTGGACGTACCAGCGCCTGCACCACGCGGTCTGGGGCAACGAGCACCTCGGCCACGGTTCGCACATCCATTCCGTGGTGAAGCGGCTCCGCCAGAAGCTCGCCAACCTCGGCGCCACCGTCACCATCCACGCGGTCCGCGGGGTGGGCTTCCACCTGCTCCCCACCAACTGACCTGAGGTAGCGTTCAGCCTCACCATGCTCCAGCCCGGGTACGACGGTCAGCCCCGCCTGGTCGGCATCGTCAACATCACCGAGGACTCGTTCTCCGACGGCGGTCGCTACCTTGCGGCCGACAACGCGATCTCCCATGCGCACCGGTTGCACGCCGGCGGCGCCGACATCATCGAACTCGGCCCGGCGTCCAGCCATCCGGATGCCGCCAAGGTGACGCCCGAGCAGGAGATCGCCCGGCTGGCTCCGGTGCTGGACGCACTGGCGGATCTACCGCTGGCCGTCGACTCCTACCATCCGGCCACGCAGCGGTACGCCGCCGAGCACGGAGCGACGTACCTGAACGACATCCAAGGCTTCCCGGACCCAAGTAGGTACGACGAACTGGCCGCGATGACGTGTCAGTTGGTGGTGATGCACTCGGTCCAGCGCCTCGGGCCGGCCACCAAGGTCCGGACCGAACCACAGACGATCTGGCCGGCCATCGAGCAATTCTTCGACGCCCGCGTCACGGCCCTCGAATCAGCCGGCCTCGCCCGCGACCGCCTGATCCTGGACCCCGGCCTCGGCTACTTCCTGGGCAGTACTCCGGAACCGTCGCTCACCGTCCTGGCCAACCTCAGCCGCCTCAAGAGCCGCTACGACCTACCGGTCCTCGTCTCCCCGTCCCGCAAGTCCTTCCTGCGCACGCTCACGAACACGGCGCTGTCCGACATCGGCCCCGCCACGCTCGCCGCCGAACTCCACGCCACCACCCAAGGCGCGGACTACATCCGCACTCACGACCCGGCCGCACTCTCCACCGCACTCATCGTCCACACCACTCTGACGAATGGCGCCGAATGCCTCAGCACGAAGCGATAGTCGCCGTACTGCGACAAGCCGACCAGGTACTCGTCATCCGCCGCGGCCCGGGGGCCTGCATGCCCGGTTACTGGGCGCCTCTCAGCGGAACCCTCGAACCCGGCGAGAGCCAGCAGGAGGCCCTCGTCCGCGAGGTCCAGGAGGAGATCGGCCTGGCGGTCACCCCACTCGCCAAGGTCTGGGAATCGGCCACCGCCCGAGGCGACTACCTTCTCCACTGGTGGACCGCGGCGGCGTCACCCGGCGAGGTGACGGCGGATCCGCGTGAGGTGAGCGAGACCCGCTGGGTCACTCCCGCACAGTTCCTTGCGTTGGAGCCGATCTTCGCGGGCGACCGGGAGTTCTTCGGAAAGATCTTCCCGCGGTTGTGAAACGGGACCGGCCCCACCCGGAAGATCCGAGTGGGGCCGGCCCTGACTGCGTGACTGCTACTTCACTGCTACTTGATGGATTTCAGCTACTTGATGGACTTCAGCGCGAAGTCCTCGGTGACCGGTTCACCGGCGACGAGCCGGGTGGTCCGGGTCTGGGGCTTGTAGCCGTCCTTCGCGGCGATCAGGGTGAGCGGGTTGTTGCGACGGTCCAGCCAGTAGGCGTAGTTGCCGTCCTTGTCGGTGATGAAGGTGTAGGACTGCGCCCACGAGTCCACCTCCACGATCGCCCCCGGGAGCGGCGCGCCGGCGCCGGACGAGCTGACGCCCGTGACGGTGCCCTGCAACTTGCTCCAGGTGTTCGGCGGGGTGACGTTCATCGTCACGTCCACCGCGGGAACGGAGTAGGGGGTGTTCTCGCCGATCGTGACCTGTCCGCTGTACTTGCCGGGCTGGTCGACGTTCGCGTTGAGCGTGACCTTGACGGTGGTCGACTGGCCGGGAGCCAGCGTCGACTCGGTCTTGTCGATGGACATCCAGCTCACGTCCGCCGACGACTCCGAGCAGCCCTCGAGACCCGGCAGGGCCTCGCTGTCCACCGTGGCGGTGAAGCCACCGGACGAGCCACCGATCTTGTAGAAGCCGCACGCCGCGCCACCGCGGTACCGCGGCAGGTTGGAGTTCGGCAGGGCGGACCAGCTGTCGGCCGCCGGGTCGTAGGCGAACCCGGCGTTGGTGACGGCACCGGCCTGGACACCGCCGACGACCAGCAGCTTGCCGCTGGCGACGGCGTACGACGCCGCCCAGTGGTCGGCCGGAGCGTCCGGGATCGGGGTCCACGAGTTCGCACCCGGGTCGTAGACGTAGGCCGACTTCAGCGAGTTCACGCCGTCGTTACCGCCGGCGCAGTACAGCTTGCCGTCGATGGCGCCGCAGGATGCGAACGCGACCGACTGCGGGTAGTTCGCCAGCGTCTCCCAGCTGTTGGCGGCCGCGTCGTAGCGGACCACCGTGTTGCTCATCGGGAGACAGCCCGAGGTCGTGCAGCCGCCGACGGCGTACAGCTTGCCGTCGAGAACCGCCTGACCTGCCGCGGCCCGCGGTGCCGGGTTCGCGGCGAGCGCGCTCCAGGCGTTGGCGGCCGGGTCGTACGCCCAGGTCGCCGGGTCCGGACCGGCGTCGGCCCAGCCGGAGCTGGCAATGATCTTGCCACCCACGACACCGACGGTGATGGCGTTGCGAGCAGCCGGCAGCGGAGCGATGGCGGTCCACGCCAGCGTCGCCGGGTCGTACACGTAGCTGTTCGCGGACGAGACGCTACCGTTGCCACCGGCAATCGAGTAGATCTTGCCGTCCAGGTTGACCACCCGGTTGTCCATCACGGTCGCCGGGTAGTCGGCGATGTCGGCCCACGGTGCGGCCAACGGGTTCGCGGCCGCGGTCTTGACGGCCGTCTTGCCCGACATCACCTTGCCGAACGAGGTCGGCACCTGCAGTCGCTGCAGCGGGGCGCCGGTGCCGGTGAGCACCTGCGTCTTGCTGGTGGTGGAGCCGTTCGCGTTCTGCAGCACGAAGCCGTTGTCCCGCTCGCCGAACTTGACGTCGGCGTCGGCACCGCCGGTGTTGGTGACGGTGAACGACTTGGTCACCTTGCCCGACGGCAGCTTCAGGTTGCCCGAGATGCTCCCCGGGGTGACGCTCAGCCGGCCCGCGGCCAGCGAGTAGTCGGCCGCGGTGACCCAGTCGGCCTCGACGCCCACGGTCTGCTGCGCCGTGACGTAGTTGCCGGCCTTGGCGGTGAAGCCCTGGTCGCCGGACTCCGAGGAGTACAGCCAGTAGAAGCCGTCGTTCAGACCGGTGTCCTCGGGCGTCGCCACGGTGGTCGCGGTCTCGGCCGGGTTGCCGTCACGGGTGACGACCGCACCGTTCACGAAACCGTTCGTGTTGGCGTCCTTGACGTTGCCGACGACGATGCCGCCACCAGCAGGCTCACAGGTGACCTGGCTGCCGATCAGCACGTTGTCGACCTGCCACCACCACTCGTACTGCGCGTCGTAGTAGTGGAAGCGGACCTGCACAGCGGACTTGCCGGCCGCCTGCGGGATCGCGATGTCCTTGAGCCCACGGATGTCGGCGGCCTGGGTCAGTACGTTGGCCCAGGTGGCACCGCCGTCGATCGACAGGTCCACGTCGGCCTTCTCGCCGCCGAGCCAGTTGAGGTCCTGGTTGAACCGGATCACCGGAGCGGTGACCGCGGTCAGGTCCACGACCGGGCTGACCAGCGAGGTGTCCTGCGAACCGCCCGGACCGTACTTGTCGCTGTCGATGATCGCGGTACCGCCGGTACCGCCGGCCAGGTTGCCACGGGCACCCGGGTCGTTGAACTGCCAGACCTGCCCGTTGCCCTTGTTGTCGACGACGGACCAGCCGCTCGGGGTGCTACCGGAGTCGAACGTCTGGTAGGTGCCGTCGGAGCCGTACCGGTAGCCCGGCGCCGTGGTGCAGGCGTCGGCACGGACCGGGACAGCGATGTTCTTGGTCAGGTTGCCGGAGCCGACCGTGATCGGCTCGCTGACCGTCTGGTAGCCCGGGAACTGCGACTCCACCTTGAGCGAGTACGACGCGCCGGCCGGAACCTTCAGGCTGAAGCGGCCGTTGGTCGGGGTGGTGTAGTCGAACACGCCACCCGGACCCTCGACGCTGACCTTCGCGTACAGCGGCCAGCCGTGGCCGGAGCCGTCGGTGATGCTGCCGCCGACGTTCACCTGCGGCGAGCTCACCAGAGCGAAGTTCTGGGTGCTGGTGTTCCCGGTGGTGATGGCGACCGTGGCGGTCTGGGTCTGGTACCCGAACGATGCCGCGGTCAGGTCGTAGCTCCCGGCCGGAAGGACGGACGAGAACGCGCCGGTGCTGGTGGTGGTCAGCACGCGGTCGGGCTGGCCGGCCTGCTTCACCGTCACGCTGGCGCCGGCGAGCGGGGCACCACCGGTGGCGGCGGTGACCGTGCCGGACAGGGTGCCGGTGTCGCCGATCGGCGCGGCGTTCAGCAGGGCGAGTGCGTCCAGACGGCCCTGGCCGAACACGTTGTTGTTGGCGTCGGTTCCGCCGCACTGGCTGTTCGGCGTGTCGATCGCGGTCTGGTTCAGCAGCGTGCGGGTGGCGTCGACGTGACCCTTCAGGGCCGGCGAGGCGGCCCACAGCAACGCGACAGTGCCCGCGAGGTGTGGGGTGGCCATCGACGTGCCGTTGAAGGCGCCGTAGGTGTTGCCGGGGAGGCTGGACCGGACGTTGACGCCGGGGGCCGAGATGTTCGGCTTGATCGTGCCGTCCTGGCCGACACCGCGGCCGGAGAACGACGCGATGTTGTTGTTGATGTCGTAGGCGCCCGCCGAGTAGTTGCTGGTCAGGCTGCCCGGCGACCCGCTGCTGTTGCAGCCGAGCTCACCGCTGTTGCCGTTGGCGAACGCACCGAAGATGCCCGATGCCGCCCAGTTGAGGGTGATGTCCTCCATGAACGGGTCGTTCGACGGCAGCTGCGAGCCCCAGGAGTTGTTGATGATGTCCGGCCGCTTGCTCGCGTCCGGGTTGTTCCCGGCCAGGTCGGTCGGCTCGAGCATCCACTGACCCGAGGCGATCAGTGCGTCGTCGGTCGGGCAGCAGCCGTTCGCGGCGATCCACTTGACTCCCGGCGCGACGCCGATCTGGTTGCCGGCGCCGTCGTCACCGGCCATGGTGCCCATCGTGTGGGTGCCGTGACCGTTGCCGTCGCACGGTGCGTTGCCGCAGGTGCCGGCCGCGTCGAACCAGTTGTAGTTGTGGTCGAACGTGCCGTCGCCGTTGTTGCCGCGGTACTGCTTGACCAGCGCCGGGTGGTCGTACTGGACCCCGGTGTCGATGCTGGCGATGGTGATGCCTTCGCCCTTGTCGCCGAACTGCGACCAGACGTCGTCGGCGTTGATGTTGGCGATGCCCCACTCGACCGCGTTGATCTCGTGCTCGGTCGTGCCCTGGGTGACCTTGGGCACCTCGATCTTCATCGGGGCGTACAGCCCCTCGACCTCGGCGTGGGTGGCCAGGTTCTGGGCCAGGGCGAGCGATCCGCTGTTGATCCGGATCGCGTTCGTGCCCCAGAAGGCCTGGTACTTGACGTGCTGCGCGTCCAGCTCGGCGCGGATCTTCGCCTGGCTCTGCGCGGCGGTCTTGCGCAGCGCTGCGGCGACGGCGGTGCCGCGCTCGTTCCAGTTGGTGATCTTGCCGGCGGCGGTCAGGTCGGCCTTGGCGGCGAACCGGACCCAGTAGTCGGACGCCTCCTTGGCGTCCTTGCCGTCCAGTTGGGCCATCAGCTCCGGCTTGATCTTGCTCGCCGGAGTGGCCTCGGGCTTGGTGGGCGGTGACGCCTGCGCCTGGCCGGCGCCTGCCAGCCCGGTCGCGACGACGGCTACCGTCGCCAGGGCGCCCACCAAAGTTCTGGCGAGCCCCCTTCGTCTCATGTCTGACATCTCTGCAGCCCCTCACTTGAAACGACCCCGAGTCGACTCCCCCGAGTCATTTGGTGCAGAGGTGCAAGGGTCCTCGCGTGGGCGGATTTCGAGTCCCGTGGCGAACGCTCCGTGCCCCCCAGGTCGCGACATGTGACGCCGCGAGCCTGACGAGGACCCTATGTGTCAGATCAGAGGGGGAACAAGCACACATGGTGAGCAAGATGTGACTAGCCGTCGCCCTGAATCGAAGCAACCTGGTCAAAGATTGGCAGTCCGTTGACGATCCGAGGCAGAGGTTGACATCGTGATCAGATGGTCACCGCCCGTGTCCCCGGCCCCGAGGACGTCGACCTGACCACGACCGACCGGGAATCGTTTCCGCTGCTGATCGCGGTCGCCGCCTCCCCAGAGGATCGTGTCCGGCTCGCCGAGCTCGTCGACGACGTCGCTCCGCTGCTCCTCGTGTCCAGCCTCGAGGAACTGCGCAAACTGCTGGCACCCGCCCAGCAGTCCCCGCCGGCCCCGCCCGAGCACCCCGAGCCGCCCGAGCCCGAGGCGGTCAAGGCGGTCGTTGCGAAGACGGCCGAGGATCCCGATGCCGACGTACTGACGATCGACCGGTCCCGCTCGGTCGCCCGGTGGCGCGGTCGCGAGGTCCAGCTCACCGAGCTCGAGCACGACCTGCTCACCCGGCTGATGACGGCACCGCTGCGTGTCTGGACGTACGACGCCCTGCACCAGGCGGTGTGGCGCAACCGGGACCTGCGGGGGACCGCCGACGTCCACTCAGTGGTGAAGCGGCTGCGTCGCAAGCTCGACGAGTTGGGCACCACGGTCACCATCGACGCGGTTCGCGGCACCGGCTTCCGGCTCACCGATCACCAGCGTCCCGCGATCATGGGGTTGCGGGCCGGCTGACACACCCGTGGTCTGCCCCGGGGTTTCCCGGGGTCTGCTCTCTGTTCGCCGGGGCTAACCTCATCGGATGAGTACGCTGCCGCACCCGCGACAGGTCCCTCGAGTCGCGGAGATCGTCCTGGCCTTCCTTGCCGGTGCCGGGACGTTCGTCGTGGTGGCAGTACTCGCCGCCTGGATCAGCTCGGATGCGCTGATCGTGATCCTGGCCGTTCCGCTCGTCACCACCGTCGTCCTGGTGACCAAGTTGATCGGCATCGCGTACGCCGTTCCGATCGCGATGGCCGGCATGCTCGCCTACGACTGGTACCACCTGGCCCCGACCCATCCGCTCGGGTTCCCGACCTGGTCGAACCTGGTGGATCTGCTCGTCTATCTGGCGGTGTCGGTCCTGATCGGCGAGCTGGCCGCGCACGCGACTCGTAAGGCCCAGACCGCCGAGGTGGCGCGAGCCGAGCTCGCCGACGAGCAGGCGGCCTTGCGACGGGTGGCGACAGGGGTCGCCGAGGGGGTGCCCGCGCAGAAGCTACTGGCAGCTGTGGCCGAGGAGGTCGGCGCGTTGCTCGCCGTGGACGCGACCCGCATCATCCGCTACGAGGGCGATGAGGAGATCGTGAACCTGACTGCCTGGAGCAGGCCCGGCTACCATCCCGCACCCTACGAGCGCACCAGGCTCGAGGGCAGGAGCGTGGCCGGCGATGTACGGCGTACCGGCCGCGTCGCCCGGATCGACAACTACGACGACATCGAGCACCGGCTGAAGGTCACCCGCGGGCTGGGGATCAAGTCCGTGGTCGGAGCGCCGATCATCGTCGCGGGCGAGTTGTGGGGAGTGATGATCGTCTGGTCCGTCGCCGATGCGCTGCCGCCGGACACGGAGTCGCGGCTGATCGACTTCACCGAGCTCGCGGCCACGGCGATCGCCAACCTGGAGTCACGACGGCAGGTCGAACGGCTGCTGGACGAACAGGCCGCGCTGCGGCGGGTCGCGACGCTGGTCGCTCGTGGTGGGCGTTCGGCCGAGGTCGTCGAGACGGTCATCCGTGAGGTCGGGGTTCTCTCTGGCGCGGACCTGGCCCGGCTGGAGCGCTACGAGACGGATGGAACGGTGACCGGGGTCGGCGTGTGGAGCCGGGACGTCGACCACCAACTGTCCAGCGGCACTCGCTTCGTGCTCCAGGGGCCGAGCATCGCGGCGCTGGTACGACAGACCAGACGCCCGATGCGGGTGGACAGCTTCGCCGGCGCCTCGGGCGCGATCGCACAAGAGGCGCAGGGGCTCGGGATCCGGTCGTCGGTCGGCTGTCCGGTCATCGTCCAGGGCCGCCTGTGGGGCGTGATCGCGGCGTCGACGACGGGCGATGCGCCGTTCCCACCGGACACCGAGTCCAAGATCGGCGAGTTCACCGAGCTGCTGGCGACGGCGATCTCGAACCTCAAGGCGCACGCCGACCTCGAGGCGTCCCGCGCCCGGATCGTCGAGACCACCGACCTGGCCCGCCGCCGGTTCGAGCGCGATCTGCACGACGGAGCCCAGCAGCGGCTTGTCTCACTGGGCCTCGAACTGCGGGGAGTCGAGGCGGCCGCAACACCCGAGCTGCGGGCCCGGCTCACTCAGATCGGCAGCGGACTGGACGATGTGTTCAACGACCTCCGCGAACTCTCCCGCGGCATCCACCCGGCGATCCTCTCCGAGGGCGGTCTCGACCCCGCGCTGCGGGCGCTCGGACGGCGTTCGGCCGTACCGGTGAAGCTGGACGTGAACGTCGGCGAACGACTCGCGGAGCGGGTCGAGGTTGCGGCGTACTACGTCGTCTCGGAGGCGCTCACGAACACGGCGAAGTACGCCGACGCCAGGCTCGTCGAGATCCAGGTCGCGATCCACGACGACGTCCTCGAGCTGAGCATTCGCGACGACGGCGTGGGCGGAGCCGATCCGGCCCGGGGCTCCGGCCTGATCGGACTGACCGACCGGGTCGAGGCGCTCGGCGGGCGGATCTCGATCACCAGCCCGGTCGGCGAGGGAACGACGCTGCACGTCGAGCTCCCCGTCGAGGTCGCCTGATCGGCACTGGAGTACCGTCAGCATTCGTGCCCTTCTCCGCTTTGAGTCACCTCGACTGCCCGAAGTGCGGCCTCACCTACTCCCCGGACCAGGTCATCGGACTGTGTTCGTGCGGCTCGCCTCTGCTGGCCCGGTACGACGTACAGGCGATCATGCTGACCAAGGACGAGCTGGCGACCCGGCCGCCGGACCTGTGGCGGTATCACGAGCTGCTGCCCGTCCGGTCGCCGGAGAACGTGGTGACGCTGGGGGAGGGGATGACGCCGCTGCTGCCGTTGCCGCGGTACGGGCATGAGCTCGGCGTCGAACGGCTGCTGATGAAGGACGAGGGGCTCATCCCGACCGGCACCTTCAAGGCGCGCGGCGCCGCTGTCGGCGTATCCCGGGCGTACGAGGTCGGTGTCCGCAAGATCGCGATGCCGACCAACGGCAACGCCGGCTCGGCCTGGGCTGCGTACGCCGCTCGTGCGGGGATGGAAGCGTTGATCGCGATGCCGATCGCCGCACCCGAGATCTGCCGTCGCGAGGTCAAGGTGGTCGGTGCCGAGCTGCACCTGATCGACGGGCTGATCGGTGACGCCGGCGCGTTCATCCGCGCGGAACTGGAGAAGCGGGACGGCTACCTGGATGTGTCGACACTGAAGGAGCCGTACCGGATCGAAGGCAAGAAGACGATGGGACTAGAGATCGCCGAGCAGCTCGGTTGGCAGCTGCCCGACGTCATCCTGTACCCGACCGGTGGCGGCGTCGGAATCATCGGCATCTGGAAAGCGCTGGTCGAGTTGCGCGAGCTCGGCTGGATCGACGGTCCGCTGCCGCGACTGGTCGCCGTACAGTCGAGTGGTTGTGCGCCGATCGTCCGGGCGTGGGAGAAAGGCTTGCCGGAGAGCGAGCCCTGGCCGGACGCGCAGACCGTTGCCTTCGGCATCACTGTGCCCAAAGCACTCGGCGATTTCCTTGTTCTGCAGGCGATCGCGGAGACCGACGGGTGTGCCGTTGCTGTCGACGACGAGGATCTGCTGGCCGAGCAGCACAAGGTCGCCCAGCTCGAAGGATCGTTCATCTGCCCGGAGGGCGCAGCGAACTTCGCCGCCGTCCGCCAGCTCCGCGAGTCCGGCTGGATCCACGCCGACGAACAAGTCGTTGCCTTGAACACCGGCGCGGGCCTCAAGTACCCGGAGACCGTCCCGCTGTAGTCCAGCCGCGTGGGTCGGTTAGGCCTGGCCGCGGCGTACGGCGAGGATGTGGGCTGGTTCGCCGTTGGGGTCGAGCTTGACGTAGTTCTGCTGCCCCCAGCGCCAGGTGGCGCCGGTGATCTCGTCGTACACGGTGAAGGTGTCCTCGGGGCGCATGCCGAGCGCGGCCATGTCCAGGTGGACCATGGTTTCGCGGACCGAGTGCGGGTCGGTGTTCACCACGACGATGACGGTGTCGCTGTGGCCGTCGGGGGCGGTCGTGCGCTTGGAGTAGCACATGATCGCCTCGTCCTCGACCGAGTGCAGCGACAGGTTGCGCAGCTGCTGCAGGGCCGGGTGCCGGCGGCGGATGTTGTTCAGCAGGGTCAGGTACGGCGCCAGCGTGCGGCCCTCGGCGGCCGCGGCATCCCAGTCACGCGGACGCAACTGGAACTTCTCGGTGTCGAGGTACTCCTCCGAGCCAGGCCGGAGCGCCACATGCTCGAACAACTCGAACCCGGCGTACACACCCCAAGCCGGCGACGCGGTTGACGCGATCGCGGCGCGGATCTTGAACGCGCCCGGCCCGCCGTACTGCAGGTAAGCGGTCAGGATGTCCGGCGTGTTGACGAAGAAGTTCGGCCGCAGGAAGTGCCCGGTCTCCTTGGTCAGCTCCTGCAGGTACTCCTCCAGCTCCCACTTCTCGTTGCGCCAGGTGAAGTACGTGTACGACTGGTGGAAGCCGACCTTGGCCAGCTCGCGCATCATCGGCCGCCGGGTGAACGCCTCGGACAGGAACACCACGTCCGGGTCGGTCTTGCGGATCTCGCCGAGCAGGTACTCCCAGAAGTTGACCGGCTTCGTGTGCGGATTGTCGACCCGGAACACGGTCACACCGTGGTCGATCCACAGCCGGACGATCCGCAGTACCTCGGCGTAGATCCCCTCGGGATCGTTGTCGAAGTTGATCGGGTAGATGTCCTGGTACTTCTTCGGCGGGTTCTCGGCGTACGCGATCGAGCCGTCGGCGCGGATCGAGAACCACTTCGGGTGCTCCTTGACCCAGGGATGGTCCGGCGACGCCTGCAGGGCCAGGTCGATGGCGACCTCGAGGCCCAGTTCGCGGGCCCGGCCGACGAAATACTCGAAGTCCTCGAAGGTGCCGAGCTCGGGGTGGATCGCGTCGTGCCCGCCCTCGTCCGAGCCGATCGCCCACGGCGATCCCGGGTCACCGGGCTTCGGGTCGAGGGTGTTGTTCGGGCCCTTGCGGAACGCGTGACCGATCGGGTGGATCGGCGGCACGTACAGGATGTCGAAGCCCATCCCGGCCACGGCGTCCAGCCGCTTGGCCGCCGTACGGAACGTCCCGGACTTCCACTGCCCGGACTCGTCGTCGTACGTCGCTCCCTCGGACCGCGGGAAGAACTCGTACCAACTGCCGTACAGCGCGAGCGTCCGGTCGACCCACACCGGGTAGGTCTCCGATGACGTGATCAGCTCACGCACCGGGTAGCGCCCGAGCGCTGCCCGGACCTGCGGCGAGATGCCCGCGGCCAGCCGGGCCTCCGGCGGCAGCGCGCCGTTAGCCAGCGCGTGCGCGGCATCGCTCAGCGTGGCCCGATCGGCACGAACGGCGGGCGGTACGCCGGCGGCGGCGCGGTCGAAGAACGCTGCGCCCTCGGCGAACATCAGGTCCACGTCGAGGCCGGCCGGGACCTTGATCTCGGCGTTGTGCCGCCAGGTGCCGTACGGGTCGCTCCAGCCCTCGACCGCGAACGTCCACGCACCCTGCTCCTGCAGCGTCACGTCGACCGTCCACCGGTCGCTGCCCTGCCCGACCGGTGTCATCAGCATCCGTCTGGTCTGCCCGGTCGGCGAGGTCAGTACGACGTTCGCGTTCACCGCGTCGTGGCCCTCGCGGAACACCGTGGCCGCGATGGTGAAGGTCTCGCCGACCGAGGCCTTGGCCGGATACGCTCCGGCGTCGACGGTCGGGGTGACGTCGGTGATCGGGATGCGCCCAGTCATGGCGTAGACGAACCTTCGCTTTCCGATTGCGGATCCGGCCGAGGGGTATGAACGTCGGGACTACAGCACTGACGTTATCGGTTCCCAGCCGTAGACCGTGACATGCAGTGCCGATTCGATCCCACCCCACCGCCCCGGTCAGGGGTCACATTTCGGTCCACGCGATGGAACATCAGTGACAGACCCCGGCACGGCGTCTGCAAAATCTTGCCAGCGTTGCAAGATCGATGCATGCCGAAGGTGTCTCCTGAACCCGAGGCCGGTACGGTGTCCCGGTGCGAGCGATACGACGATTCTCCGTCCGCCCTGTCCTGCCCGAGCCGTTGACCGGCCTGGGCACCCTGGTGAACAACCTCCGCTGGTCCTGGCACCCGGAGACGCAGGACGTCTTCGAAGCGGTCGACCCGCAGCTGTGGCGGAGCACCGGCGGTGACCCGGTCAAGCTCCTCGGCGAGGTCCCGGCGGCCCGGCTCGACGAGCTGGCCCACGACGATGTCTTCCTGCGCCGGCTCGAACTGGCCGTGACCGACCTGAACGCCTACGTGTCCGGCGACCGGTGGTTCCAGACCGACGCCGGCTCCCCGGTGAGCTCGGTGGCGTACTTCTCCCCGGAGTTCGGCATCACCTATGTCCTCCCGCAGTACTCGGGTGGTCTGGGCATCCTGGCCGGTGACCACCTGAAGGCGGCCAGCGACCTCGGCGTACCGCTGATCGGCGTCGGTCTGCTGTACCGGCACGGCTACTTCGCGCAGTCGCTGAACGCCGAGGGCTGGCAGCAGGAGCGCTACCCCCTGGTGGACCCGGACGGGCTGCCGATCAGCCTGCTCCGCGACGGCCCTGAATCCAACGGGGCCCCCGCGACCGTGACCCTGACGCTGCCCGGCAACCGGCAGCTGCACGCGCAGATCTGGGTCGCCCAGGTCGGCCGGGTGCCGCTGCTGATGCTCGACTCCGACATGGAGGAGAACGACCCCGCCGAGCGCGAGGTGACCGACCGGCTGTACGGCGGTTCTACCGAGCACCGGCTGCTCCAGGAACTGCTGCTCGGCGTCGGTGGTGTCCGCGCGGTCCGCACGTTCTGCCGCATCACCGGGCACTCGGCGCCCGAGGTGTTCCACACCAACGAAGGCCACGCCGGCTTCCTCGGCATCGAGCGGATCCGTGAGCTGGCCACCGACCAGGCGCTGGACTTCGACACCGCGCTCGAGGTCGCCCGCGGCGGCACCGTGTTCACCACCCACACGCCGGTCCCGGCCGGCATCGACCGGTTCCCGGTCGAGCTGATCCAGCAGCACTTCTCGCCCGACGCGTACGGCGAGGGCGTGCCGATCGATCGGATCCTCGAGCTCGGCGCCGAGGACTTCGAGGGCGGCGACCCGGGCGTCTTCAACATGGCGATCATGGGTCTGCGGCTCGCTCAGCGGGCCAACGGCGTGTCCAAGCTGCA
This sequence comes from Kribbella capetownensis, assembly GCF_004331485.1. GTDB lineage: Bacteria > Actinomycetota > Actinomycetes > Propionibacteriales > Kribbellaceae > Kribbella > Kribbella capetownensis. Next base: position 292,904 of record NZ_SJKD01000009.1, on the reverse strand, counting down.
CGGCGTGGTCAGCCGCGGCATGTTCGCCGGACTGTGGCCGAGCTTCGACCCGGTCGACGTACCGATCACCTCGATCACCAACGGCGTCCACGCGCCGACCTGGGTAGCGCGGGAGATCCACGGGCTCACGTACGCCGCGACCGACACGGCCGAGAGCGACGGCGTCTTCGACGGGCTCGACAAGACCTCCGACGCGCAGATCTGGGAGACCAAGCGGACGCTGCGGCAGCGGTTCATCGACGACACCCGGGCCCGGGTCCGGCAGTCCTGGATCAACCGCGGCGCCAGCGACGCCGAGCTCGGCTGGGTCGACTCCATCCTCGACCCGGACGTCCTGACCATGGGCTTCGCCCGCCGCGTCCCGTCGTACAAGCGGCTCACGCTGATGCTGCGCGACCCGGCCCGGCTCAAGGCACTGCTGCTGCACCCGCAGCGGCCGGTCCAGATCGTCATCGCCGGCAAGGCGCACCCGCACGACGAGGGCGGCAAGAAGCTCATCCAGGAGATGGTCCGCTTCGCCGACGACCCCGAGGTGCGGCACCGGATCGTGTTCGTGCCCGACTACGACATCGCTTTGGCACAGCCGATGTACCCGGGGTGCGATGTGTGGCTGAACAACCCGCTGCGTCCGTATGAGGCGTGCGGTACCTCGGGCATGAAGGCTGCTCTCAACGGTGCGTTGAACCTGTCGATCCGCGACGGCTGGTGGGACGAGTGGTACGACGACGAGTTCGGCTGGGCGATCCCGTCCGCCGAAGGGATCGAGGACACCGACCGGCGTGACGACCTCGAGGCGCACGCACTGTACGACCTGATCGAGAAGCAGGTCGCGCCGCGCTTCTACGACGGCGAAGTGCCGGGCCGCTGGATCGAGATGCTCCGGCACACCATCAAGGAGCTGGGCCCGAAGGTGCTCGCCACCCGGATGGTCCGCGACTATGTCGAGCAGCTGTACGTCCCGGCCGCCAAGTCGTCGCGCTCTCTGAACGCGACGTACGACGGCGCGCGTGAGCTGGCCGCATGGAAGAAGAAGGTCCGGACGGCCTGGCCGCAGATCCGCGTCGACCACGTGGAGCTGCAGGGTCTGGGCGACGTACCGCAGCTCGGGACCACTGTTGGGATCCGTGCTTTCGCGGCGCTTGGGGATCTCGAGCCCTCGGACATCTGTGTCGAGGTGCTGCACGGGCGTGTCGACACGAACGACGAGATCACCGACCCGGTCCGCGCGACGCTGGCGATGGCGGAAACCTACGAGGGCAATCGGCACCGCTACGAAGGCGAACTCAAGCTCGACCGGACCGGCCCCTTCGGCTACACCGTCCGAGTAGTCCCAAGCCACGCCGGCCTCGCCAGCCCCGCTGAACTCGGCCTGGCCGCCGGCCCGTCCGACCCCGACGACCCCTCCGCCCCCGACCTCCCCGCCGGCTCAGAGTTCTGAGGCCCCTGTCCCTGAAGCCGACCCCGCCCGCGTCAGCCGGCGGGGTCGGGTGTTCTATCGTGCCCCGGTGAGTGTTGTCGTGCGTGGGTATGGGCCCGAGGATGCCGAGGGGACCTGGGAGGCGTACTTCCGGGCGATTCGGGATACGGCGTCGAAGGACTACTCGCCGGAACAGGTTGCCGCGTGGGCTCCCGAGACGGTTGATCTCGTGCAGTGGAACGAGCGTCGGTCGGCGGCTCATACCTTTGTGGCGACGATCGAGGGTCGAGTCGCCGGGTTCAGCGACGTGACGGATGACGGCCTGCTCGACATGCTGTTCGTGCACTCGGATGCCGGCGGCAGTGGGGTCGCGCGGGCGCTGGTCGGCGCGGTGGTCGCCAAGGCTCGTGAGTTGGGGCTGGCTCAGCTCCGCACGCACGCGAGTCGTACGGCGATGCCGGCGTTCAAGCGGTTCGGGTTCGAGGTCGAGCGGGCCAATCCGGACAACTGGATCCGGGGCGAGAACCTGCCCAACTACGACATGTGCCTCAAGCTCGACTAGCCGGCTTCTGTTTGCGGAGCAGGCCCCACGGCTTGAAGACCGACAGGACCACCGCGACCGTCAGCAACGTCGGCGAGACGATCGGCGGGAAGATCATGTCGTTCAACGGGACCGCCAGGTCGTTGGCCTCGCCGCGGTCGGCGAGCTCGGCGACACCGGGCCGAAGGGCGAGCAGGACCAGCGTGCTCAGCAGCAGGTTGATGACCAGTTTCAGGACCACCCACCAGTACTTCGTCAGGCCGTACTTGCTGCCCAGGCCGAGCAGGACACCCGTGAGCAAACAGGTCAGGCCGGAGACCGTCATCGGCCAGATCGTCACCAGTTCGAGCACACGGAAGCACAGCGCCTTGGTGCTCTGGTCGTCCGTACCGATCGCGGTGAACGTCAACACCGCCATCACCACGTCGATCCCCAGCCACGAACCCACCGACGCCAGGTGCAGCACCAGAACGGCCTTCCGGGTCCTGGCCCCCAACCGCCACGGCTTCACCGCCGCCACGTCCAGTGCCGCGCCACTCATTACCCTCTCCGTCCACTCGGATCACGTAGCTACGATCCTCAGCGACGACACCCACACCGCGCGTCGTCTGGACGGAGACACTCCACCTACACCAACGGAGGTACTCCTAGGCCGACGGGCGTACCAGGTCCACCCAGACGAACTGACCTCCGCCCGCGGGGGAGGTGAGGTACGAGCGTCCGGCCGGCTTCAGCGACGGGTAGAGGTCCGCGAGCTCCTTTGTTGCCGTGTCGTCTCCGTTGTCGGAGGCAACCAACAGGCCGGCGATGCGGTCGGTCAGGGTGAGGTCGGCGCCGTCGAGGGATGCGGACATCTCGCCCCAGTTGTCCCAGAGCAGGAGTTCGTCGCCGTGCAGGTGGGCGAGTTGCAGGTAGACGTAGTTGCGGATGAACCAGCTCCCGCCGATCGGCGACCCCGGGTCGATGCCGAACAGCTCCGGGTCGCGCGTGCCGGCGCGGACGTCCAGCCAGACCTCGGCCGCGGACAGGAACTGGCCGGCGGGCATGTCGAGCGAGTTGAACGGATGGTCGCCGGCCGGGTCGAGCTGGGCGTCGATCATCACCCACCGGTCGCCGTTCCAGTACTCCGCGACCACGTGATCGTGATTGAAACCGCTGGCGAAGTACGCCGCGAAGCCGATCCGGCTGCGGACCGGAATGCCCTGGTGGCGAAGCATCGAGACGAACATCAGTGTGTAGTCCCGGCAGCATCCGACGATCCGGTCGACCGGCTCCCTCGGCACGGCGAGCGGCGTACCGTTGCGCCGCTGGTCGGTGGCCAGCATCGACGAGACCCACCGATGGTCGATCTCGGCCAGGCGGTCGCCGGTGAATTCGATCCCGCCGCCGCGGTAGTGGATCAGCAGGTTGCGAACCACCGCCCCGACACCGGGGATGTCGTCCGGCAATGCGTCGTACAACCCGGCGTACGCACCTGGGTCGCTGTACTCGGTCTGCACCGCGTAGTCCATCAGGGCTTCCCTTCTAGAATGGCTGAGCGAGAAATCGGCTGGGCGATGTCGACGGCCGGCTGGTCGCGCGGCATCAGGTGGCAGTTCGCCCGGTAGACCTCACGCGGCGGCCCGGTGATCGTGCTGCCCGCGGTACGGACGAAGTCGTCGACCAGGTCGTAGGCGAGCATGATGCGCGGGTACGCGCACTCGTCCATCGTGATCGTGCAGTACGCCTCGTGGTGGGCCGGCTCGACCCGGATCGCGATCGGTCCGGACGGATCCACCAGCCCCTGGAACGGCACGCACACCTCGACAGTCGCCTCGGCCTCCGGTGTCACCGGGCCGTGGTAGATCACCCACGACTCGCCGGGCAGGGTCGCGCCGGCGGCCTGGAGGTACGTGCGGATCTCGTCGGTCGCGGTCACGATGATCCCGATCAGATTCTGCTGATCGGTGTCGGACCGGATCGACGCGATCTTCGTCTCCGGTACGTCGCGGGTCAGCACCGGCCGCGGCGCCAGTCCCGTCGATCCGGACCGCGAGAACCGGTCCCGCAGGTACTGCAGGGTCGCCCGACGGGCCGCGGTGGTCGCCTCCTGGGCGGCCCACCACCGATCCAGCCGGATCAACCCCTCTTCGTCGGAGCCCGCGAGGACCTCGGCGATCGTGGTCAACGGCATGTCCAGCTGCCGCAGCACGCTGATCCGCCGGGCCCGCTCGAGCTGCTCCTCGTCGTACAGCCGGTACCCGTTGGCCGGGTCCACCTGTGCGGGCGGGAGCAGCCCGGACACGTCGTACAGGCGTAGCGCCTTGTGCGAGAGCCCAGTACGCCGCCCGAACTCGCTGATCGTCAACACGCGAACATCAAACCCCCTGCCCCGGGGGCAAAGTAAAGCGCTATCTGACGTTTGTGGGGAGGGCGGCGAGGAGGCCGTCGGCGAGCGGCGGCCTCCTCGGTGGATCTGTTAGGCGATCGGCATCGCGGCGCGATCCCGGCGCCGCTGCACGCCCAGGGTGATCCCCAGACCTGCTGCGCCCAGCGCGATTCCGGCCAGTGCGCCGACAACCACCGAGTCCGCGTCCAGACCCTCGCCCGGGACCGGGGCGGCTGCCGTTGACACGCCGGACGAGGCGCCCTCCGGGCTCGGGTACTCCTGAGCCATGGCCGGTGTGACGACGGTCAGGAGCGCCACGCTCGCTGCCGCCCCGGTGGCCAGCATGATCAGCCTGGTCTTGATCGATCGCTTGATTCGTGGCGCTGACGTCGGTCCTGCTGTGGTACTCATCTCCGCGGCTCCTGACCTCGCTAGACGGGATGGCCGCTGTCGGTCCTCCGATGTCGCCTCGAGGTGCTGAGCCAGTTCTGCCGCCGGGTGGTTTCGATCCAGCCCCGTCCGGTATCGGCGCGGTATCACCGGCCTTGACGGGAGGTCTGGCCCGGTCGACAGTCGAAGGGTGGGTATCGCCGTACTCGGCCCGCTCACGATCGAGGGGGAGCGCAGCAGTCTCGGGCGGCGTGATCGCGTTGTGTTGGCTGCACTTGTGGTGCACCCGGGGGACGTTGTCCGTGCCGAGACACTCGCCGACGTCCTGTGGGGCGACGACCTACCGGCCTCCTGGGCCAAGATCGTCCAAGGCTGCGTGGTCCGACTCCGCAAGATCCTCGGCCTCCACGCGATAGAGACGTCGTCTGATGGCTATCGATTGCGTGTCCCGCTCGATGAGATAGACACGCAGCGCTTCGAACGAGCCATCGGGCGTGCCGGAGCTCTGCTCGCGGCAGACGATGCGGAGCGCACGGTCGTGCTGCTCACCGACGCACTGCTGCTCTGGCGCGGCAAGCCGCTGGCCGACCTGGAGGGTTGGGACACCGCCCGGATCGAGGTGGCCCGGCTGGAGGAGTTGCGGCAGTTGGCGCAGGAGACGTACGTCGAGGCCGCGCTGCGATCGGGCCGCCACGGCAGCGTCCTCGCCAAAGCCGAGGCCTTCGTCGCCGAGGCGCCACTGCGCGAGCGAAGATGGGCTCTCCTCGCCACAGCGCAATACCAGTCCGGCCGCCAGGCCGACGCGCTGGCCACCATCAGTCGGCTCCGCACGGTACTGGCTCGCGAGCTCGGCCTGGATCCGAGCCAGCAGATCGACGAACTGGAAGAGGCGATCCTCCGGCAGGATCCCTCGCTGGGTGTCACCCAGGCACTCCCGGAGCCGAGCCCGGAATGTCCCTACCAAGGCCTGAAAAGCTACGACCTGGACGATGCGGATGTCTTCTTCGGCCGGGAGGCCGACGTGACAGCGGGACTGCGGAAGCTGGCCGAAACCTCGGTCCTCGCCGTGGTCGGTCCGTCCGGCTGTGGCAAGTCTTCGCTGGTGCGAGCCGGTGTTGCGGCGACGCTGCGCAAGGACGGCCGAAAGGTCGTGGTCATCACCCCCGGGGCGCACCCGCTTGCTGCGCTGACGGATGCCATGCCGGGCAAAGGCCCGAAGCCGACGCTGCTCGTCGACCAATGCGAGGAAGTCTTCTCGGTGTGTCAGGACCTCGCCGAGCGCGAAGCGTTCCTGACCGCCCTGGCAGCACACAGCTCGATCGCGCCGCTCATCTTGTCGTACCGCGCCGATCGGCTCGCCGACCTCGCATCCCACGAGGGCTTCGCCCGAGTCGTCGAACAAGGTTTGCACCTGTTGACCGGCATGTCGGAGGCGGGGCTGCGGACAGCCATCGAGGAGCCGGCCCGGTTGGCCGCCCTGGTCGCCGAACCGGGCCTTGTCGATCTCCTGGTCAACGACGTAGCCGGTCAGCCTGGTGCGCTGCCCCTGATGTCGCACGCACTGGCCGAGACCTGGCAACGCCGTGAAGGCAGAACCCTCACCGTCGCGGCCTACCTCGCCTCTGGTGGGATCCAGGGCGCCGTGGCCCAGTCCGCGGAGGACGTGTACGCGAAGGTGCCGCCGAACCAGCAGACGATGCTGCGTGAGTTGTTGCTGCGTCTGGTCACCCCGGGGCCTGACGGTGAGCCCGTGCGCAGCCGCCTGCCCCGGCGGCTCGTCGTGACGGCTCCCGAGTCGGAAGCCATGCTCGACCTGCTGGTCGGGTCGCGCCTGGTCACCAGCGACGATGGCGTCGTCGAGCTCGCACACGAGGCTCTCGCCCGAGCCTGGCCGAGGCTGCGGCATTGGCTGGACGACGACCTCGAGGGCCAGCAGATCCGGCACCACTTGACGATCGTCGCCGACTCGTGGGACTCACTCGGCCGACCCGACAGCGAGCTTTACCGTGGCTTGCGCCTCGCCAGAGCTCTGGAATGGCGGGAGCACGCGACGGTGGCGCTGACGGAGACCGAGAACGAGTTCCTCGTTGCCAGCAAACACCTGTCGGAGGCTGAGCTTCGCGCCGCCGAGAGGCAGGCCCGGTACCAGGTCCGCGTCAACCGACGCCTCCGAGGAGCTCTGACCACGGCGGCCCTGTTGCTGGCCGGGGCGCTGGTAGCCGGCTTCGTAGCCGTTCGGCAGGCGGAGCAGGCCGACCAGCAGGCAGCCGCTGCTGAGCAGTCGGCCGTCAGAGAACTTGCGCGCCGCGTCGGGGCACGAGCGGTCCTGGCCGAAGGCATCAGTCACTCGCTGCTACTCGCGACGCAAGGGGTGCGGCTGGACGACTCCCCGGAGACACGGGTCAACCTGTTGGCGGCGCTGAACAAGCGCCCACTCCTGATCCGGTCGTTCCCAGCTGCCGTGCCCGGGGATCTCGGGGCCTTCTCGCTCTCGCCGGACGGAACCCGCATCGTCGCGGGCGGGAAGAAGGCGGCGTGCCATCTGTACGACACCGAGTCGGGCCGAGTGATCGCCAGGTACGCGTTCGTGGCGGACCCCGATACGAATATCAGGAGGGAGGGTGGAGGGATCGGGGTCGCGGGTCGGGAGTTCTGTCATCCGGTCTTCAGCTCGGACGGTCGGTACGCGGCGGCGATCACCTCCTACACCTCCGACGAGCCCGAGGGCTCGCGCGCCAGGTCGGTTCGGTTGCTCACCCCCGACACCCTCGACGTGGTTCCGCTCGCCTTGCCGACCCAGGGGAACCTCCGCTACCGCGACCTCGTGTTCAGTGCCGACGCGCAGCACCTCGCTGCGAGCGTTCAGGTGATCCTGAACCCAGCGTCGGGTGAGTCGTCGTTCGGCGACCCTGCTTTCGCGCTCGTCTGGGATCTCCGCGCGCGTGACCGTAGGCCGGTCAAGGTCACCCTCCCAGCCGGACCTCAGGGTCTGGCCCTCAGCCCCGATGGCCGCACCATCTACACGCAGCTGCCGCTGAGGGCCTACGACGTCGCCACCGGAGACCGGCAGTGGCGACGCGACGATCTTGCGGGTGACAGAACCATCGACATCACCCTGGACGGCAACCTGCTGGCGCTCCGGCGCTCCGCCGAGACGAACAGCAACGAGATCGCACTGGTCGACGCGCAGACGGGCAAGACCATCAGGATGCTGCGCGGTCACAACGGCGAACCGCGCGACATGACCTTCTCCCGCGACGGCACCCTCCTCGGCTCCGCCTCGCAGGACGGGGAAGTCATCGTCTGGAACGTGGCCACTGGCACTCCGCGCGAACGGATCAAGACCTTCGAGATCTCGTGGGGCGTCGGCTTCAGCCCGGACAATCGAACGCTGTACACCGGCGGCGATGAGGGCATCCTGCGGGCCTACGACCTCTCCGGGCAAAAGTTGTACGTGCGCCGGGCGCAGGGCGTCCCCGCGCGCGACTACCTGCACGCGTTGGCATCTGGCGACGGCAGAAGCACGGCCTATGTGTGGCGGGACGCCACGGACTCCTGGCTGATGTTCGCGGATTCGGCGACCGGTGCGACCACCGCACCCGTGCGACTGCACGGTGAGGTGAGACCGGGCCCCCGGACGCCTGCTGCCTGGCATCCGAATGGCCGGCACCTCGCCGTCTTCGACCTCGCGGGTGTGATCACGGTTCTCGACTCCCGGACCGGCAAGGTCGTCGTGCGGCGCCGGGTCGTCGAGCCGGAGATCTCCTCGATGGCGTACGTCGAGAGTGGAAACCGCATCGTGGTCGGCGACTCCCGGCGCCACACCATGTACTTCGACGCGCGCACCCTGCGACCCAGGAGTGATGGAAACCTCAATCTGTCCAGCAGTTGCTGCATCTCGGCGGCCCCGGACGCCGAGACAGCGGTCCTCTTCGAAGACTCGCCGGACAACGCCGCAGAGCACTGGCGGGTAGTCCGCACGTCGACCGGCACGGTGCTCGCGGAGGGCGACCTGAATCTCCGTGTGAACTCTTCGGCGTTCTCGCCCGACGGCCGAAGCATCGCGGTCACCGGGAGCAGCGGTGAGGTGGTGCTCATCGATTTGCCCTCGACTCAACCCCGCCCTGCGCCGACAACCGGGCACAGTGGTGCGGGCCTCTTCGTCCGGTTCTCGGCAGACGGGTCTCGTCTGGTGTCGGGGGCTGAGGACGGAACCTTGAGCCTCTGGGACGCGCGCAACCTCGAGTTGCTCGGCTCCGTCGCCACCTCGGCCGGGAGCAGGAAGGTGGCCGTCTCCCCGAGGTTCACCGACGGACCTGACGTCGTGACGGTCGCGGCGTTCGACGGACAGACCTACCGCTGGGACGTGCGCGTCGGGCCGGCACTTGACTTCGCCTGCAAGATGGCCGGCCGAAACCTCACCACCGACGAGTGGACCCAGGCCTTCGGTGATCGGCCGTATAGGAAGACCTGTTAGGTCCCGGGCAACTGGCGGGCCGTTGCTGAGAGGGCGGCCAGGAGGGCGTCGGCGTGGCGGCGGTAGCCGAGGTTGTTGGGGTGGAAGGCGTCGGGGGCGAGGAGGCCGCGCCACGGGGGGGGGCGGGCGTGGCGGGAGACCTCGGCGACTGGTATGCCGCGGGATGTGGCGGTGGTGCTGATCAGTTGATTGATGCTGGTCACGTACGGGCTGACCGCGCCACCGACGCGCCAGAAACGGTCGGGGACGGTCAGGTCCATTACGACCGACGAGGACGGCAGCCGCTCGATCACCTGGCGGAGATGGTCGCGGAACCGCTTCGGCGGCGTGGCGAGGATGTCGTTGTTGCCGACGCCGCAGGTGACCAGATCGGGGGTCAGACCGTCGAGCAACGGCAGTTGGTCGTCCAGCACGTGCCGGGTCTGTGCGCCGGAGCGGGACAGGTTGAGCACCCGCCACGGACGTCCCGACCTGCGGAGCGCGTTGAGCACCTGGCCGACGTACCCATGCAGCGGCGACGATGCGCCGAGCCCCTGTGCGGTCGAGTCGCCGAGGACCACCCACAGCGGTCCGTCCGCGGTGAGGGCCTTCTCGTTCTGCCGGGTCCAGAAGTCGGCGTACGTCTTCGCCTGGACGTCGACGTACGCGACACCGTCGACCCAACGCCGGAACGCCAGGCGTGAATTCGTCCGCTCCGCCTCGCCCCAACGCATCACCGCCCGGTGCAACGCACCGATCGGCGTCGTACGCTCGCGCACCCCACGCCGCACCAAAAACATCGGTCCCCCCACAGATGAACAGAAGGTGACCGCCGAATGTACTGCAGGAAGGTTAACGAATCCCGGCAGCGCACAGCGGTCCCCCGGAGAGCGTCCGGACGGGGCTCTCCGGGGGACGGTTCGATGCTGCGGCTCAGGCTGAATCCTCGGCGGAACGGTCCCGCCGTCGCTGGATGTCCAGCACGATTCCCGCCCCCACGCCGCCCAGCGCGATACCGCACAGGGCGCCGAGCGCGACGGAGCTCCGGTCCACCTCGCCGGCCCCAACGGACGCCGGTTCTTGCGGTGGATCCGAGTTTCGTTCGTAGGTTCCGTAGTTCGGTTCGGGATACTCCTGGGCCATTGCAGGGGCGGCGACTGTCATCAGGGCGACGCTGACTGCGGCACCCGCGGCCAGCCGGCAGAGCCGGGTGGTCATGGACTGCTTCGTGTGTACGGCGTTGTTCATGGCTTCCTCTCCTCTTCCGGCGGGACTTCCGTGATCGGTTGTCCGGTTGCGCCTCGAGGTCTTGGAACCGTTCTCGCCGCTGGTGGTATCGACCCGGCGGACGCCGGTATCGGCTCGGTATCAACGACCTTGACGGAGCGTCGGTAGGGGGCGACAGTCGAAGGGTGGGTATCGCCGTACTCGGCCCACTAACCATCGAGGGGGAGTGGAAGAACCTCGCACGACGTGACCGCGTCGTCCTGGTCGCACTCGCGGTGCATCCGGGGGAGGTTGTCAGCGCTGGGGTACTCGCTGACGTGCTGTGGGGAGAACGGCCACCGGCCTCAGCAGGCAAGGTGGTCCAAGGCTGCGTCGTCCGGCTGCGGAAGCTGCTCGGCAGCCACGCGGTCGAGACGTCGCCAGACGGTTATCGGCTGACGATTCCGCACGATCAGATCGACAGTCAGCGCTTCGAGCGAGCGGTCGGCCGGGCCGGCGTACTGCTCGAGGCGGGTGAGGCGGAACGAGCGTCGGTGGTGCTGGCCGACGTACTGACGCTGTGGCGTGGGCGACCGTTCGACGAGGTCGCGGACTGGGATCCGGCGCGGATCGAGTTCGGCCGGCTGACCGAACTCCGGCAACTCGCGCAGGAGCTGTACGTCGAATCCGCGCTGCGGTCCGGTGGTCACGCGGGGGTGCTGGCCAAGGCCGAGGCTCTGACCGCCGAGGCGCCGTTGCGTGAGCGGCGGTGGGCCCTACTGGCCACCGCGCAGTACCAGGCCGGCCGCCAGGGGGAGGCGCTGGAGACGCTCCGACGGCTGCGGGTCGTGCTTGATCGTGAGCTCGGGCTCGATCCGAGCCCGGAGATCGATGCGCTCGAGCAGGCGATCCTGCGTCAGGATCCGGCGTTGCTGGGAACGAGCGCGTTGCCAGAGCCGAGCGCGGTCTGTCCGTACCAGGGCCTGAAGCCGTACGACGTGGACGACGCCGAACTGTTCTTCGGCCGCGATGCCGAGGTCGCCGCCGGACTGAGGAGACTGTCCGACCACTCGATCCTCGCGGTCGTCGGGCCGTCGGGGTGCGGCAAGTCCTCGCTGATCCGGGCCGGCATCGCCGCGACCCTGCGACAGGACGGCGGCCGCGTCGTCACCATCACGCCCGGACGTCATCCGATGAAGGCACTGACCGACGCACTGCCCGGCACCGGACCGTTGCCGACGGTGGTCGTCGATCAATGCGAGGAGGTCTTCTCGCTGTGCCAGGACGTGCCCGAACGCAAGGCGTTCCTGGCCCGGGTGACCGATCATGTCGCCCAAGCGCCCCTCATCTTGTCGTTCCGTGCCGACCGGCTCGCGGACATCGCCTCCCATCCCGGGTTCGCCCGGGCCATGGAGGACGGCCTGCACCTGCTCACCGGCATGACCGAAGACGAACTCCGCGCTGCGATCACCGAGCCCGCACGGCTGGCCGCACTGGTCGTCGAGCCCGGGCTGGTCGACCTGCTGGTCGGTGAGGTCGCGGGTCAGCCGGGAGCCCTGCCGCTGATGTCCCACGTCCTGGCCGAGACCTGGCAACGTCGCGAAGGTCGCACGCTGACCGTCGCCGGCTACCGCGCGTCCGGCGGCGTCCAAGGTGCCGTCGCGCAGTCCGCCGAGCAGGTCTACGCGCAGGTCACTCCGGAGCAGCGGCCGCTGCTGCGTGCGTTGCTGTTGCGCCTCGTCACACCTGGGCCGGATGGTCAACCAGTCCGCAGCAGACTGCCCAGACGGACAGTCATCACCGGCCCGGAGTCTGAAGCACTCATCGACCTCCTGATCAGCTCCCGCCTGGTCACCAGCGACGACGGCGTCGTCGAACTGGCCCATGAAGCCCTTGCCAGAGCGTGGCCCCGCCTGCGCGGCTGGCTCGAGGACGACCTGGAAGGCCAGCAGATCCTCCACCACCTCACCCAGGTAGCCGACTCCTGGAACTCCCTGGACCGCCCTGAAAGCGAGCTCTACCGAGGAGTCCGCCTAGCCAAAGCACTCCAATGGCAGCAGACAGCCGCCCCAGTCCTCAACGACACCGAACGCGAGTTCCTAGCCGCCAGCGAACGCCTCTCAGTCGCCGAACTCCGCGCCGCCGAAGACCGAGCCCGCCACCAAACCCGAGTCAACCGCCGCCTCCGCACCGCCCTGGGCACCGCTGCCTTCCTCCTCGTAGGAGCCCTGATAGCCGGCTTCCTAGCCGTAGGCCAAGCCCAAGAAGCCGACCGTCAAGCCCTAGCCGCCGAACAAGCAGCCGTAGTCGCAGACTCCGGCCGCGCCGGCGCAAAGGCCCTCGTCCAAAGCGACCTCGACACCTCCCTGCTGCTGGCGGCGGCCGCTGCCCGGCTGAACCCGTCGTCGGAGTCCCGTGCGAATCTGCTGGCCGCATTGGCCAAGCATCCACAGCTGGTCAGATCCTTCGGGACGGAGCGGTTGGACTCCTACGGTTTGGAGGTGAGCGAAGACGGCACGGGCGCCTTCGTGTACGACGCGAACGGCACCGTCCTGCGCTACGGGCTCAGCACCGGACGGCTGATGGCGGCCCACCGACCCGCGAACAGGACATCGGGCGCAGTCCATCTCGACGGGCTGGGCCCGCTGTCTCTGAGCCCTGAAGGCCGCGAGCTCGCGGTGGGAATGCCGCCGCCGACCTCCGAACCGGTCGTGCTGCTCGATCCACTGAGGCTGCGGCCGACTGGTCGCCACCTGCCCGGGTTCACCAAGACGCCCGCCCGAGCCACCCATGTCCGGTACAGCCGTGACGGACGCTCGCTGGTCGCGATGATCCAGTACTACGGCAACGGCATGACGAGTGACTTCAGCAGCGGTGCCGTGTTCTTCTGGAACCTCGTCCCCGGCGGCCCGGCATCCCTGCGCAAGGTGGTGCGGTTGCCGACGGTCGCCGTCCAAGGGGTCGTACTCGCTCCCGCGGGCGATCGGTTCTACCTGACCAAGCCGGTGGCCGCGTATGACGTTGCCAGCGGCAAACGACTGTGGGAGCGGGCCGAACTCGCCTTCGTCGAGGCGGACCTGAGTCCCGACGGGAAAATGCTCGCGCTCGCCTCCGAGGCCAAGGACACCGCCGGCGCCGACTTCGACGACGTGCTGCTGGTCGACGCGTCGAGCGGGGCCACTGTGCATCGCCTGGAGAAGCACACGAACCGAGCCTTCGCCGCGCGGTTCTCCCACGACGGGAGGTCGATCGTGTCGACCGGGGCCGACCAGCGTGTGGTGGTGTGGGACGTCGCGAGCGGCGCTGCGTCTGAGGAGATCCCGATTTCCGAGAACGACACGCTGACGGCCGCGTTCAGCCCAGATGACGACACCCTCTACACCTCGGCGGGTGACAGCGCCTTACGCAGCTGGGACCTGATAGGGAATCGCCGCTATGTCGCCAGACTGCGGAAGCCGCCCAACTTCGACTGGGGCTGCCGCTTCATCGCTCCTGGTGGGGGAAGCTACTTCCGGCTGCTCGCCTACGACGCCGCCTTTCTGGATCCAGTAGTGCCGGCCGGGGGCTTCGTCGACAGCTCGAGCGGGAAGGTCGTCCGCTTCGACGCGAGCCACCTGGGCGAAACGACGAGCAGCTGCGGCACCTGGCATCCGAACGGCGACAGGTTCGCGCTCGGCAACGACGACGGCGAAGTCTTCGTCCTGGATGCCAGAACCGGTCGACTACTGACCGCGAGGAAGGTCGCGGCCGCCACGATCGCGGACCTTGACTACAGCGGACTCGACGGCAGCCGATTGGTCGTCGGTGACGCGTCCGGACGGGCCATGCTCCTCGACGCAGCCACGCTGCGCGAGGTCGGCAGGTCCGTTCAGGTCGGCGGTCCCATCGCGTGGTTGACGACGAGCCCGGACAACCGGTCCGCCTTCGTGGTGGTCGGAGGCCGTCATATCTCCGACCGGCTGGACGTGCCCTCGACGAGTTGGGCGCTGGTCGATCTGCTGGCAGGTGAGGTGGTCCGGCGCGGCACCGTGCCGATGAGGTATCCCAGCATCGTCACTTTCGCCCCGGACGGGACGCGAGTCGGTGTAGGTACCGAGAAGGGAGAAGTACAGATCGTGGATCCCGTCACCGGCCAGGCCGTCGCGGCACCGCAGGTTGCCAACCAGGGGTGGATCAACGGGATCGCGTTCTCACCGGACAGTTCGCTGCTGGTCACGGCCGGCTGGGACGGCGTGGTGAGTCTCTTCGACGGAAAGACCGCGGGGTTGCTGGGGTCGATCGCGACACCGAACCAGCAACTGGTGACCGCCGATTTCATGACCGACGGGCACACCGTTGCCATCGCGTCGTACGACGACGGGGTCTACCACTGGGACACCCGGTTGGAGCATGCGATCGCGACTGCGTGCCGGATGGCGGGGCGGGATCTGACGGTGGCGGAGTGGCGGGAGAATTTTGGGGATCGGCCTTATGTGAAGACTTGTTAGAGGGCTCGGAGGAGGACCAGGCAGCGGGGGGCCAGGGGGACGGTGGCGCCTGCTTCTACTTCGGTGACCATGCTGTTGCTGGTGTCCAGGACTACTTCGTAGGCGGGGGCCCACGAGGGGTCGGGGACGCGGACCTGGCGGGTTTCGGGGGTGGCGTTGAGGGCCATCAGGAAGGAGCTGTCGGTGAGGGCGTTGCCTTGGGCATCGGTTGCGCGGAGGGCGTCGCCGGCCAGGAACATGCCGATGGTCCGGAGGTTGCCGTCGTACCAGTCGGCGTCGGTCATCTCGCCGCCGTGCGGTGCGATCCAGGAGAGGTCCTTGCGCCCGCCCGCGACGACCGGCTCCCCGGAGAAGTAGTGCCACTGCCGGAGAACAGGGTGCGCGGCCCGCAAGGCGATCAGCTTCTTCGTCAACGCCAGGTGATCGGACCACGCGCCCGGTAGTGACCAGTCGAACCAGGACATCTCGCTGTCCTGGCAGTAGGCGTTGTTGTTGCCGTGCTGCGTCCGTCCGCACTCGTCCCCGGCCGTGATCATCGGTACGCCGGTGGACAGGATCAGTGTGGACATCAGGTTCGCCATCTGGCGTTTGCGCAGCGCGACCACGCGCCGGTCGTCGGTCTCGCCCTCGACGCCGCAGTTCCAGGACCGGTTGTCGTCGGTGCCGTCGCGGTTGTCCTCGTGGTTCGCCTCGTTGTGCTTGTGGTCGTAGCTGACCAGGTCGCGCAGCGTGAATCCGTCGTGCGCGGTGAGGAAGTTGATCGACGCGTACGGGTAGCGGCCGTCGTCGCCGTACAGGTCGCTGGATCCGGAGAGCCGGTAGGCGAGGTCCTTGACGCCGTCGGAGGTGTTCCGCCAGACCTCGCGGACGCTGTCGCGGAATTTACCGTTCCACTCCGACCACGGCGGGCCGAAGTTGCCGACCTGGTACCCGAACGGGCCGACGTCCCACGGTTCGGCGATCAGCTTGACCCGGCCTAGGACCGGGTCGGCCGCGACCTCGGCCAGGAACGGATGGTCGGGGATGTCGACCTCGTGCCGCTCGTTGCGAACCAGCGTCACGGCCAGATCGAATCGGAACCCGTCGACGCCCATCTCCTCGACCCAGTAGCGCAGCGAGTCCATCAGCAGCCGGCGGACCTGCGGGTGCGAGGTGTCGACCGAGTTCCCGGTCCCGGTGACGTCGTACATCGTGCCGCCGTGCGACAGCCGGTAGTACGCGCGGTTGTCGATGCCGCGGAAGCTCAGCGTCGGCCCGTCGAAGCCGCCCTCGGCGGTGTGGTTGTAGACCACGTCGAGGATCACTTCGATGCCGGCGGCATGGAACGCGGCGACCATCGCCTTGAACTCCGCCACCTGCTGACCGTCCGACCCCGACGACGAGTACGGCGCGTGCGGAGCGAAGTACCCGAGGGTGTTGTACCCCCAGTAGTTCGGCAGGCCGCGGGCGGCGATCGAGGGCTCGGTGAGGAAGTGGTGGATCGGCAACAACTCCACCGACGTGACGCCGAGCTCGGTCAGATAGTCGATCACTGACGGATGCGTGAGCCCGGCGTACGTCCCGCGTTGATGCTCGGGTACGTCGGGATGCAGCTTGGTGAAGCCCTTGGTGTGCAACTCGTAGATGACCGTCTCGCCCCAGTGCACCGGCCGGCTGATCGGCGGTGGCGGCTCCGACTCGGCGACCACGACGCCGACTGGCACATGCCCGGCCGAGTCGCCGTCGGACGAGTCGTAGATGAGCGGGCTGGAGAAGTCCAACGAGCCATCGATGGCTCGGGCGTACGGGTCGAGCAGCAGCTTGGACGGGTTGAAGCGGAGACCGTGCGACGGATCGAACGGACCGTGCACGCGGTAGCCGTACCGTTGCCCGTGGCCCACACCCGCGACGAATCCGGTCCAGAACTCTCCGGCGTGGGCGAGGTCCAGGTTCCGCTGGCTGCCGTCGGCGGCGATCAGCGCGAGCTCGACCCGCTCGGCGGCCGGAGCCCACAGGGTGAAGGTCGTCCCATCGGTCTGGACCACTGCTCCGAGCCGCGGCCCGGTAGCGGCGGTCGGGCCGAGAGCACTCGGGGCGGCGGTCGCTTCGGTCACCGGCACATTCTGCACAGTTAGCCATCGCTTCTCGATAACGGAGGTGCTTGTGTTCATGAGACGGTAGTTGCGGACGCCTGTGCGCAATGATACGCAAGGACCGTTACTAATTTACCGGACTCCCAACTGGGCGGAGTAGGGGATCACATGTCGGAAGAGTTGGCCGGTCTGACCGTTGGTCTGATCGGCGCGGGCAACATCGCCCACTTGCATGTCGCCGCGTGGAAGGCGCTCGGCGCGCGCATCCTGGTGCACTCACTCGAGGGCGCCGAGACGATGGCCGAACAGTACGGCCTCGAGGTCGCGGCATCGCTGGACGGCTGCCTGGCCGAGGCGGAGTTCGTCGACGTCGTCACCCCGTCGGCGACCCACAAGGAAGTCACGCTGGCCGCGATCAAGGCCGGCCGGAACGTGATCTGCGAGAAGCCGCTGACCCTGACCGCCGCCGACTCGCACGAGGTGATCGCGGCCGCCGCGGCCGCCGGCGTCCGGATCTACCCGGCGCACGTGGTCCGGTTCTTCCCGGCGTACGTCGCCGCGCACTCCGCCATCCAGGCCGGGCGCATCGGCGACGTCGCGGTGGCGCGGTTCTTCCGCCAGGCATCGTCCCCGGCCGGCGGCTGGTACGGCGATGTGGCCCGCTCCGGCGGCGTCATCATGGACCTGATGGTGCACGACCTCGACCAGGCTCGCTGGATGTGTGGAGACGTCACCAAGGTGTACGCCGTCCAGAACCCGCCGACCGTGGAGGGGATCAGCCCGCTGACGGTGGCCGCGCACGTGACGCTCACCCACGCCTCCGGTGCGATCAGCCACTGCCGCGCGACCTGGGCTGCGGCCGGGTCCGCGTTCCAGTCCGGCTACAACATCGCGGGCTCCACCGGCGTACTGA
Organism: Kribbella capetownensis; assembly: GCF_004331485.1. GTDB lineage: Bacteria > Actinomycetota > Actinomycetes > Propionibacteriales > Kribbellaceae > Kribbella > Kribbella capetownensis. The sequence continues at coordinate 275,054 of NZ_SJKD01000009.1, read as the reverse complement.
AGTACACGTCCGCCGCGGACACCGGCTATGCCGAGGAACTGCAGGACGGCGGCGCGGCTGCCGACCTGCTCATCCCGGCCAACACCTTGGGGGAGAGCCCCTACCTGACTCAGCTGCGCGAGTTCGCTCTCGCACTGCGCGGTGGTCCGGAGCCGCGGGTTCTGGCGCCGGACGGCGCGGCCGCCGTGTATCTGGCCGAGGCGGCGCGCGCCTCGATGGAGACCGGCCGTGTGATCGACATGGTGACCTTCGACCCGACGGGAGCGGCGGCATGACCCTCAAGGTGGCGATCGCGTCGTTCGCGCACGGGCACGCGATGTCGTACGCGGACCTGCTCAACCAGCTGCCCGATGTCGAGGTGCTGTCCGCCGACCCCGACGGCGCGAGCGCGCCGGACCCGGGCCCGCGTGGTGCCGAGCTCGCCGCACAGCTCGGCGTCCCGTACGTCGACAGCTACGACGAACTGTTCGCGTGGGGCCCGGACGCGGTCGTCGTGACGAGTGAGAACGCACTGCACCGCGGTCTGGTCGAGCGGGCCGCGGCCGCGGGTGCACATGTGCTCTGCGAGAAGCCGCTCGCCACCGAAGTCGAGGACGGCGAGGCCATGCTGGCGGCTTGCGAGGCTGCCGGTGCGATCCTGATGGTCGCCTACCCAGTCCGGTTCTCGCCGCAGTACCTGCGACTGCGTGCATCCGTCGAGGCCGGGTTGCTCGGCGACGTGTTCGCGGTCCTCGGCACCAACAACGGCAAGATCCCGATCGGTGGGCGGCAATGGTTCACCGACCCCAAGCTCGCCGGCGGTGGCGCGCTGGTCGACCACACCGTGCACTGTGCTGACCTGATCGACGGCCTCACCGGTGGTGCGGCGCCGCAGCGCGTGTACGCCGCGGCCAACCGCGTACTGCACCAAGACAAGGGCGTCGAGGTCGAGACCGGCGGTCTGGTGACGGTCAACTACGACAACGGGCTGCTGGCAACCATCGACTGCTCGTGGAGCGTTCCCGACAACGGTCCGACCTGGGGTGGCGTCACGCTGCAGGTGACCGGCACCAACGGATCGGTGGAGATCGAGCCGTTCCTGCCGCGTATCAACGGCACCGACCCCGACGGGGAGGTGTACCTGGGGATCGGCGAGAACTTCGACGCCTCGATGCTCGCCACGTTCCTCCGGGCCGTCCGCGAGTCCGGTCCGGCCGTGGCAGGCCAGCCTCCGGCCGCCGTACCGCAGCCAGATGGCGCCGTCGGCGTCCGCACACTCCGCATAGTCGACGCCGCCCGCCGCTCGGCAACCTCCGGCCAGCCTGTGGACCTGTGACACTCACCAACTAGTCCGGAAGGCTGTAGCCCACGCTCGGGCGCGGCCTTCCGGGCCGGTTGCAGGGGGTTTGCTGAGTGCTGCGGATCCGGGTCCGGTACGGTGCCGGGGATGTGACCGACGGGTAGGACCCCGGGACCATAAGGAGCACCGCGATGGGCGAGTTCGTCAATCTCACCGTCAGTGATGGGATCGGCACGATCCGATTGGATCGGCCGAAGATGAACGCGCTGAATGTCCAGGTCCAGGAAGAGATCCGGGCCGCCGCGCTGGAGGCGACCGCGAACGACGACGTACGTGCGGTGGTGATCTACGGCGGCGAGAGGGTGTTCGCGGCCGGCGCGGACATCAAGGAGATGGCCGACATGTCGTACGCCGACATGGTCAAGCGCTCCGGTCCGCTGCAGTCCTCGCTGTCTGCGGTCGCCGCAATCCCGAAGCCGACCGTTGCCGCTGTCACCGGGTACGCGCTGGGCGGTGGCTGCGAGCTGGCCCTGTGCGCTGACTACCGGATCGCCGCCGACGACGCCAAGCTCGGCCAGCCGGAGATTCTGCTCGGCATCATCCCCGGTGCTGGCGGCACGCAGCGGCTGTCCCGGCTGATCGGCCCGTCCAAGGCGAAGGACCTGATCTACACCGGTCGCTTCGTGGACGCAGCCGAGTCGCTGGCCATCGGTCTGGTCGACAAGGTCGTGCCCGCAGCTGAGGTGTACGACGCTGCGGTCGCGTGGGCCGGGCAGTTCGCGGGCGGCGCCGCGCTGGCGCTGCGGGCCGCCAAGGAGGCGATCGACTCCGGGCTCGGCGTGGATCTGTCCACCGGCCTGGAGATCGAGCGGCAACAGTTCGCCGCCCTGTTCGCCACCGAGGACCGGGCGATCGGGATGAAGTCCTTCGTCGAGAACGGCCCGGGCAAGGCCGAGTTCAAGGGAATCTGATGTCTGCAACCGCGAAGCCGGCCGCGACCGCCGAAGAGGTCGAGGCGGCCTGGAACGACAACAAGCTCGCCCAGGTGCTCTACCACGACTGGGAGGCGTCGACGTACGACGAGAAGTGGTCGATCTCGTACGACGAACGCTGCGTCAACTACGCCCGGGACCGCTTCGATGCGATCGCCGGATCGAACGGCCGGCCCTACGGCAAGTCGTTGGAGATCGGCGCGGGCACCGGCTTCTTCACCCTGAACCTCAAGCTGGCCGGGGTTCTCGCCGAGGCGCACGTCACCGATCTCTCGCCAGGCATGGTGGAGGCGGCCGAGAAGAACGCGAAGACCCTCGGCTTCGCGGTCGAGGGCCGGGTCGCCGACGCCGAGAAGCTGCCGTACGACGACGACACGTTCGACCTCGTCATCGGGCACGCGGTGATCCACCACATCCCCGACGTCGAGCTCGCGTTCCGCGAGATGCTGCGCGTGCTCAAGCCGGGCGGCCGCTTCGTCATCTGCGGCGAACCCACCCGGTATGGCGATTACGTTGCCCGCCGACTGTCCCGGTTCACTTGGTGGGCGACCACCAACGTGACCAAGTTGCCTGCGCTCTCGCACTGGCGCCGTCCGCAGGAGGAGCTCGACGAGTCCTCGCGGGCCGCCGCGCTGGAGGCTGTCGTCGACCTGCACACGTTCGACCCCGACACGCTGGCCCGGATGGCTTCGCGTGCCGGTGCGACGAACGTGAAGACGGTGACGGAAGAGCTGCTGGCCGCATGGGTCGGCTGGCCGATCCGGACGTTCGAGGCCGCCGTACCGGAGCAGAAGCTGGGCTTCGGCTGGCGGATGTTCGCGTACAAGTCGTGGCTGCAGTTGTCCAAGGTGGACAAGGTTCTGTCGGCCGTGGTGCCCGACGAGCTGTACTACAACGTCTCGATCACTGGTGTCGCGCCTCCTGCGCAGTAGGGTGTCCGGATGCGGTTGCTGACCGCGGCGAATCTGAGCTGGGTGGTGCGCCATCGGGCCTGGACGCCGTACTACCTGAAGCGCTATTGGCGGTTCGCCTGGTTCAAGCTGCGCCACCGGCAGGTGATCACCGAGGGATTCGTCTTCCTGGGCAAGCATCTCGAGATCGTGGCGCGGCCCGGGCACGGCCGGATCATCCTCGGCAAGTGGGTGCACCTGGGTGACGAGACCCGGCTGCGCGCGCACGAGGGGACGCTGCGGATCGGCGACAAGGTGGTGTTCGCCCGCGACGTCACGGTCAACTGCTACCTGGACATCGAGATCGGCGCGTCCACGTTGATCGCGGACTGGACCTATATCTGCGACTTCGACCACAAGACCGACGACCTGGACCTGCCGATCAAGGACCAGGGCCTGGTGAAGTCTCCCGTCCGGATCGGTCCGGACTGCTGGCTGGCCACGAAGGTGACCGTCACCCGTGGAACCGACATCGGCCGCGGCGTGGTGATCGGTGCGAACAGCGTTGCCCGTGGCAACATTCCGTCGTACGCCGTCGCGGTCGGGGTTCCGGCCGTGGTGGTGGCCGACCGCACCACCCGCTATGCCGCCGACGCCGCCCGCCGCGCCTACCTGGCCGGTCTGGCCGAGGCAAACGCCCGTACGACGGCCCGACTGCACGAGGGAGCACCGCCACCTCCGGAGACTGTTCAGCCGGAAACCGTCCGGGCCGAACCTGTCCGGCCCGAACCTGTCCGGTCGGAAACTGATCCGGGAGAAACCGGGAGTGACGGGGTAAGAGCACCTGGTGAGGACGAGACCGGCGGCGAGGGGTTCTCAAGTTACTCATCAGTCCGGCACTATGTCCCGCACGAGCGGTTGGATGTCCCACCCGATCGGTCGATCGTCGGAGAGGAGACGCAGCGTGGCTGACCAGACCGGGGCCGAGTCCGCGACCGACCGGTCGCCGCTCGACCAGGCCGCGGCCGACGACTCGATCACGCAGGCGCGGACGCGCGCGGTCGATCCGGTTCCGATCGTGACGGAACCCGGGGGCGCTACGTTGGAATCAGTGCTTGAAAAGAGCGCTGGCTCGCCGGCGGCGGGAACGGAAGTGGGCGTGAACCGAAGGTTGGACCCAGAAGTGCAGACAGTGGACGGCAGGACAGCCCCACCGGCCCCGCTCGCGGGCGCCCGGCGCAGGCTGTCGCCGCGCCCGGTCCCGGTCAGCCGGCGGAGGAGACCGCCGGCCACAGCGCCGGCACCGGCGACGGATGAGGAACCGACCCCGGCTGAGGAGATGGACGACGTGGGTACGCACGACGACAAGGCGGCGGCCGCCGAAGCCGACAAGGCGGTGACGGCCTCGAAGGACACGGATTCACCCGACAGCGGCCGCGCGACCGCGACGGCGACGAAGCCGGCCCGGCCGAAGACCGCGGCGGAGATCGTCGCGGAGCAGCGGGCCCGGGAGAGGGCAGCTGCCGAGGCTCCGGCCGCGGCGGCCGGAACTGGTGCGGCCGGCTCGGAGGACGCCGCAACGGGGACCGGTAAGGATGCCGCGGGCAAGGATCCGGCCGAGACCTCGGTGACGACGCCGGTGAGCAAGGTGCCGGCCACCAGTGCTGGTGCCTCGGGCAACAAACCGCCGACGGGCCGGACCGCGGTCGGAACGTCCGGTAAGGGCAAGCAGGCGCTGGGCACGGTCGGCTCCGGAGTCAAGCGGCTGCGCAATCTGCTGGCGTCGCTGATCTGGCTGGTCGCCGTACTGGCTGCGGCGGTGCTTGCGCTCGGTGCGCTGTTCACCGCGCTCGACCAGACCAACCAGAGCAACGAGATCGTGCGCTGGGTGCTGGAGCGCGGTCAGGATCTGGTCGGTCCGTTCAAGGATCTGTTCCGGCTGGAGACCGCTAAGAACACCCTGCTGGTGAACTGGGGGATCGCGGCGCTGGTCTACCTGATCGTCGGCAAGATCGTCGAGCGGTTCGTCCGGCCCTAGCTGCGTGGTCGGGCCACGAGGATGAGGTCGAGAGATTCGTCCAGGTCGCCTGGGCGAATCTCGAAGTCCTGGTGTTTGGTGCTCGTCACGAGTTCGACCAGCTCCTCGTTCCACCGGTCGTGGCCGGCGGCCAACTGAGCATCCACACACGACCCGTACTGCGCTTCCCATCGTGTGAGCCGTTCGCCGTGGTGGAGTCCGAGTGTGTGGGTGATCTCGAACTCGCGCTCGAGGAGATCGGTGAACTCGGCGGGGGTCAGCTCGCGGGTGTGGTACCAGTTGCCGCTCGGGAAGGTCAGGCGGTTCGGCGTGCTCAGCACGAGGGTGCCGGTCGTGTCGAGGATGCGCGCGCACTCGGTGACGAACCGCGGCTGCTCCCACAGGTGCTCGATGGTCTGCAGTGACGTGACGAAGTCGAAGCTGTCGTCGGCGAACCCGGTCTGGACGAGATTGCCACGCACCACATTGACCTGTGGATAAACCCGGCGGACGTGGCCCAACGTCGTATGTTCATAGTCGAGACCGGTCACGGAGGCCGCGCCGGCCAGGCGGAGCAACTCCGCGCCGTAGCCCTCGCCGCAGCCGGCGTCGAGGACCCGGCCGGTCCCGAGGTCCAGATTGGCCGTGATCCAGCGATAGGCGGCGTCGTGGCGCGCGAACCAGTAGTTCTCGTGCCAGATCCCGGGCGCGGTTCTCTCGCCGGTCAGCGGTAACGTCTCGGTCACCAGGCTCAGACTAGTGCTGCGCCGGACTGTGATGGGACTCGCACGGGACTCATGTTTCTCGCGAGTAACATCCGTGGCAGGCTTGGGAGAGACCGTTAACCAGAAGGGGTCCCACACGCTATGAAGATCGTCGTCTGCGCGAAGTTCGTGCCGGATGCCACGGCGGACCGCCGGTTCCGCCCGGAGGACAGCACGGTGGACCGGGCCGGTGTCGACGGGCTGTTGTCCGAGCTGGACGAGTACGCCGTCGAGACCGCGCTGACCGTGAAAGAGGCCGGGGATGCTGAGGTGACCATCCTCACGGTCGGACCGGAGCAGGCGGCCGACGCGGTGAAGAAGGGTCTGCAGATGGGCGCCGACGCGGGTGTCCACGTGCTCGACGACGCGATCCATGGCTCGGACGCGGTCGCGACGTCGCTGATCCTGTCGAAGGCGCTGGCCAAGCTCGAGGCCGACCTGGTCGTGTTCGGGATGGGTTCGACCGACGGTGGTATGGGTGTCGTCCCGGCGATGGTGTCGGAGCGGCTTGGGCTGCCGGCCGTGACGCTGGGCTCGGAGGTCACCGTCGAGGGGCAGACCGTGCGGATCCGCCGCGACGGCGACACCGCCAGCGACACGATCGAGGGCACCCTGCCGTTGGTGTTGTCGGTGTCGGATCAGGCGAACGAGCCGCGGTACCCGTCGTTCAAGGGCATCATGGCGGCGAAGAAGAAGCCGGTGGAGACCTGGTCGCTGGCCGACCTGGAGATCGCGCCGGACCAGGTGGGTGGCGCCAGCGCGTGGACCGAGGTGGTCGAGGTGACCGCCCGTCCGCCGCGCAGCGCCGGCACGATCGTCACCGATGACAACGGCAGCGGTGCTGCCGAGCTCGTCGAGTTCCTGTCCACCAACAAGTTCCTCTGAGGGGCGATCAGTTCATGTCGAACGTTCTGGTTCTCGTTGACCACACCGCGGGCAAGGTCCGCAAGACCACCGCGGAGCTCCTCACGATCGCGCGGCGCCTGGGCGAGCCGGTCGCGGTGTTCATCGGTGACGGCGTTTCCGACGCGCTGCCGGTCCTGGGTCAGTACGGCGCGACCAAGGTGATCGCGCTGACGAATGCCGACCTCACGCAGTACTTGGTGGCGCCGAAGGCGGAGGCGTTGCAGCAGGTCGCGGCGAAGGTCGAGCCGGCCGCGATCCTGATCTCGTCGAGCACGGAGGGCAAGGAGGTCGCCGCCCGGCTGGCGGTCAAGCTCGACTCCGGCCTGATCACTGACGCGGTCGACGTCACCGCCGGTGACGGTGGCCCGGTCACCACGCAGTCGGTGTTCGCGGGCAACTACACGGTGCAGGCGAAGGTCACCCATGGCACGCCGATCATCACGGTGAAGCCGAACGCAGCGACCCCGGAGGCCGCGGAGACCTCGCCGGAGGTGGAGGAGTTCGACGTGACGGTCTCCGACGCCGCGAAGACCGCGCGGATCACCGAGTCCAAGCCGCGGGAGGCCACCGGTCGTCCGGAGCTGACCGAGGCCGCGATCATCGTGTCCGGTGGTCGCGGTACCGGTGGTGACTTCGGTCCGATCGAGGCGTTCGCCGACTCCCTGGGCGCGGCGGTCGGCGCATCCCGTGCGGCGGTCGACTCGGGCTGGTACCCGCACGCCTACCAGGTCGGCCAGACCGGCAAGACGGTCTCGCCGCAGCTGTACGTCGCGGCCGGGATCTCCGGCGCGATCCAGCACCGGGCCGGGATGCAGACCTCGAAGACGATCGTCGCGGTCAACAAGGACGAGGAAGCCCCGATCTTCGAGCTGGTCGACTTCGGCGTAGTCGGCGACCTCCACAAGGTCCTCCCCGCCGCCACCGAGGAAGTCACCAAGCGCAAGTCATAACCCACCCGGCTGGGGGCGCCCCCTCCGCCCCCAGCCACCCGCGCCCCGGCCCGCCCCCTCCCGAGCCGGCCCGTACCACCCCCACCCCACCGCACCAGATCTTCGCGCTGACAGGTGATTGTGACCGGTGGGCTGGTTACGATGCGGCGAGTGCGGATCTGGGTTAGTGGGGCCAGGGGGAAGTTGGGGAGTGAGGTCTGTCGGCAGTTGGTCGGTGACGGGCATGAGGTGGTTGAGGCCGACCTGACTGGCCCGGCGCCTGTTGACCTGAGTGATCGTGAGGCGGTTGCCCGGTCGCTCCGTGGGGTGGACGCGATCGTGCACTGCGCCGCGATCCCCAGCCCGGAGAACATCACGCCGGTGCGGTTGGTGGAGATCAACGCCCTCACCACGTTCAACGCCCTCGAGGAAGCCTGGACACAAGGCATCCGCACAGCCGTCCTCGCGTCGAGCGGCTCGATCTATGGCACGGCCTGGTCACCGGAGGAGCTCACCGTCGCCGAGGTGCCAATCGACGAGGACACCGAGCTGCGGTACGTCGACCCGTACGCGCTGACCAAAGACCTGCTGGAGCGCACCGGTGAGATGTACGCGCGCCGCGGCATGCAAGTCACCGCTCTGCGCTTCCACTGGATCCTCACGCCCACCGAAGTACGCGGCTACATCGCCGAAGCACCGCCCGAGGAGAACCGGCGCAACCTCTGGGGGTACGTCGACCTCGCCGAGGCAGCCCGAGCGTGCGTGCTCTCCCTCAAACCCCGACCCGCGGCCCAACGGTTCGAGACCCTGCTGATCGCCGCAGAGGACACCGGCATGGAGCAGCCGACCACCGAACTGCTCGCCCGCTACTCGCCGGATACCGCGATCCGCGGAGACCTCCCCGGCACCACCTCGACGTACGACTGCCGCCGTGCCGTCGAGATCATCGGCTGGACCCATGAGAGCCGTTGGAGGGACCGTTGACCATGGAGCGCACCTGGTATCCGGACGGACTGGACGCGGAAGAACTCGCGTGGCAGCGGCTGTACGGGCCGTGGAAGCAGTCGACGCCCGCGGAGGCACGCGAGGTGCTCGACGGGTACGACGGGGAGTGGTGGATCGCCGGCGGATGGGCGATCGAGGCCTTCACCGGCGTACGGCGGGAGCACGAGGACGTCGACGTGTCGTTGTGGCGGCGGGACATCGAGAGGCTGCGGCTGCACCTGAAGGGCAAGTACGACCTGTGGTCGAATGGGGGTGGACGGCTCAAGCCGCTGACTGACGAGCGGCCGGAGCAGCCCGCTGAAGCGGACCAGATCTGGTTGCGGAAGCACGCTTTGTCGCCCTGGGAGTTCGACCTGGTGGTGAATCCGGACCGCGACGGGCGGTGGGTGTTCCGCCGCGACCCGGAGCTCGACTACGTCCTCCACGACATCAGCTGGGTCGCGCCCGACGGCATCCGCTACCTGAACCCCGAGATCGTGCTCGCCTACAAGGCGAAGCAGGCACGCCCGAAGGACGAGCAGGATCTGGCCGCGACGCTCCCGTTGCTGACCGATGAGCGTCGTACCTGGCTGGCCGACATGATCGACCACCTACACCCCGGCCACGCCTGGATCGAGACCGTCAGAGCCTGAGCCGTGACCCGGGGTCACGTCACGACCACACCGAGCGGCGGGAGTCGATCCCGGTGCCGTAGTCCGGGTCGCCGCCGCGGACCAGGATCCAGTGGTCGGTCGCGTGAGCTCGGTAGAGGCGGAGCTCCTCGGGCTCGCGGAGCTCCTCGGCGCCGTACTTGCGCAGCTCCGGGTAGCGCGACGTGTAGAGGGCCGCGCAGTGTTCGAGCTCGTCGTCGGGGACGCGTTCGGCCCGGGCGCGGAAGTAGACGGCCGAGGCGCCGCCGATCGGGACGCTGGAGTCGAAGATCGCGATGCTCACGTCCGGGTTGGCCGCGATGTTCACCGAGTGCGCGGCCGCGGTCGACGAGGCCCAGTAGAAGGTGGCGTGACCGTCCGGGGTGAAGTAGACCGGGGTCACCCACGGCCGGCCGTCGGGGTCGACCGTCCCCAGCGTCATGTACTTGTTCGCTTCGATGACCGCCGCCGCGCGCCGGTCGAGGATTTCCTGAGTCATGGTTTCACCGTCGCATCGGACCCCACGCATTGTCCTCAGTAGCGGCCACGGAACCGCCACCGAACGCACCATGGCCAGGGCATGATGGGGCGGTGGCTGGTCCGAGAGAGGTGTCCGCGCGGGAGGCCGAGGTCCTGTCCGCGCTGGCCGGCGACCGCTCGAACGCCCAGATCGCGCGGCACCTGCACATCAGCGTCCGCACGGTCGAGAGCCACGTCTCGTCACTGCTGCGCAAGTACGGCGTATCGGACCGCCGTGAACTGGCCAGACTGGCCGAACTGGAAGGCGTGGGCCCGGCCCGAGCGCACGGGTTCACTGCACCGACCGGTCCAGGCACCAGCTTCGTCGGCCGCGAGCAGGACCGCGCCGAACTCCTCACCGCCCTCGACACCAACCGGCTGGTGAGCCTCCTCGGTCCAGGCGGCGTCGGCAAGACCCGTCTGGCCCTGCGGGTCGCCGCCGAGGTCGGCGAGAACTACTCGTATGGCGGAGCGGTCGTCGACCTGGTCCCGGTGCGACCTGGGTTCGTCGTCGCAGCCGTGGCGGAAGCACTCCAGGTGCGAGAGCAACCACCGCAGACGCTCACCGACGCAGTAATGGGACGACTTACTCAGGGCCGGACCCTGCTGGTGCTCGACAACTGCGAACACGTGGTGGAGGACGTGGGCGATCTGGTGGCCCGCATCCTCACCGAGGCGTCCGAGACCGTCGTACTGGCGACCAGTCGGGAGCGGATCGGTGTGGCGGGGGAGCGGCCGTTGCGGCTGGGACCGCTGGAGGGATCCGAGGCCGAGCAACTCTTCCGGGACCGGGCCGCGCTCGTCGCACCGGAGTTCACGGCAGCTGAGCCCACAGACGTCGCGGCGCAAGTGTGTGCCGGAGTCGACGGAATACCGCTAGCTATCGAGTTGGCCGCCGCACGGGCGGGCTCGCTGGGGCCGGACGGGCTGCTGGCCGCGCTGGACGATCGTCTGCGGCTCCTGGCCGGAGGACGCGGGCCGAACGAGCGGCACCACTCGCTGGCTCAGGTCATCGGCTGGAGCTACGACCTGCTCTACGACGACGAGCGCGCACTGTTCCGGCGGCTCGGAGTGTTCGTCGGCGGGTTCGACCTGGCAACTGTGAGCGGAGTGGCGCCCGCAAGCTCCCGCGGCGAGCTGAGTGACCTGCTGGGTCGTCTGACCGACAAGAGCCTCCTGCATCGCAGCCAGCACGCAGGCGCGAGCAGGTGGCGCATGCTGGAGACAGTCCGCGTCTACGCACTCGAAGAGCTCAACCGATCCGGTGAGTACGACGAGGTCGCCGTACTGCACCTTGCCTGGGCCGATGCCGCGGCCGGGGACCTAGAGAAGCGGCTCGAAGCGGGGGAGGAGTGGCAGGCCGAGTTCGACCAGGTCACCGCTGATCTCCGGGCAGCGGTCAGTCACCCGGAGGCCGACGTACGCCGGTTGGCTCGGCGCCTGGCTCACCTGACCTTCGCCCGCAAGCGGTTCGTCGAGGCGCATGACCACTACCTCACTGCCGCCGCCCACGCGACCGATGCCGCAGAGCTGTACGACGACCTCAGGGATGCGGCCGACGCGACGCTGACTGTTGCCGACGGCACGCAGGCGTATCACCTGATGCTGCGCGCGGCGGACCACGCCGCCGCCGAAGGCAACCCTGAGCTTCAGCAGGAAGCCCTCGCGTACGTCGTCATGATGATGAACCGCTACGAGGTCCAGCCTCCGCTCCCGGCCGACCGTGGTGCCGGCCTGATCGCGGCCGCTGCGGACACGGTTCAGGTCGACATCGCGCGGGCCTGGGCGGCGCGCCTCGAGCTGGAGCCTGCCGAGACTGCCGTCGCGGCGGCCCGGCGGTCGAAGGACCCACTGGCCGTGATGAACGCGCTCGACGCGTACAGCGCAGCCCTTTGCACTGCCGGCCGCCTGCGTGACGCGCGCCGGGCAGCGGTCGAGCGGCTCGAACTGGCCGCGACCCTGCCGGAGCACGACCCGCGGGCGTGCGCGGAGATCGTGGACGCCTTCCACGTCGCCTCGGCGACCGCTGTCGCGGTCGGCGACGTGGTCGAGGCGGTCCGGCTGGCGCGGCTGACCGATGACCCCATGCACGGGCATCCGTTCATCGTCGGCCCACGCCAGGTTCGTGCCTTCACCCTGGGCGGCCTGTTCGACGAGGCGATCCGAAGCGCCGACGAAATGTGGAGCAGTTGGCAGTCCGCCGGCCGCCCGCAGCACGCCTGGATGTCGTCGGCCGCATGTCTTGCCGCGCTCGCGCACGGTCTGCTCGGCACGGAACGGGAACCGGTCTGGCACGCTCGGGCACTGGAGATGGCTCACGTCCGCACTCCGGCCACGGCTCCGGACCTGCAGGCCGCGTCCGCGTTCGTCGCCGCGCGCCTGGCCCTCCACCGCAACGACACCAGAGCCGCCGGGGCGGTGGTCCGAGGAGCCTTCGCGGACTTCCCTGAGCCCTGGTGGGGCCCGTACGCCCACGCCGCCGGCGCCGAGCTGGCTGTGGTCGCCGGACTGGCCGACGCCGAGCGCTACGTCGAGCTGGCCGCGGCTGCCGAGAATCTGTGGTCGGACGCCGTCGTACTCCGGATCAGGGCCCGGCAGACCGGCGACCCGGCGGCGATGACCCAGGCAGCGGCCGCGTTCGAGCGGATCGGGGCCCGATTCGAGCAGAAGGTCACGCTGGAGCTGTGAATCGGCCCGGATGAGCGGGAACAACGGCAGCGGACATACCCTTGAAACCGATATGACTGCTTCCGACCGCCGCCCGGTGTACCTGGACCACGCGGCGACGACCCCGATGTTGCCGGCAGCGATCGAGGCGATGACCTTCCACCTCGCGCGCACCGGCAACGCGTCGTCCCTGCACGGCTCCGGCCGCTGCGCCCGGCGAACCGTCGAGGAGTCGCGCGAGACGATCGCCGCGGCGCTCGGGGCCCAGCCGAGCGAGGTCGTGTTCACCTCTGGCGGGACCGAGTCGGACAACCTGGCCCTGAAGGGGCTGTGGTGGGCCCGGCTGGCCGAGGATCCGCGCCGGCGCCGGATCCTGCTGAGCGGGATCGAGCACCACGCCGTACTCGATCCGGCCGTCTGGCTGGCCGAGCACGAGCACGCCGAGATCGAGTGGCTGCCGGTCGACGAGCTCGGCCGGGTGCGGCCGGACGACGTACGGCGGGCGATCGAGCAGGACCCGGAGTCCGTGTCGTTCGTCACGTTGATGATGGCGAACAACGAGGTCGGCACCCTGCAGCCGGTGCGTGAGATCGCGGAGATCGCCAAGGAGTACGGCGTCCCCGTGCACACCGACGCCGTCCAGGCGGTCGGGCAGGTGCCGGTCGACTTCGCCGAGTTGGGCGTCGACGCGATGACCGTGTCCGCCCACAAGCTCGGTGGTCCTTATGGGATAGGTGCGCTGGTCGTCCACAAGGAGACGAAGCTGACGCCGATCCTGCACGGCGGCGGGCAGGAGCGCGACGTACGCTCCGGCACTCTGGACGCTCCTGCGACGGCCGGCTTCGCGGTCGCGGTGGAGCACGCGGTGAAGCACCAGGCGGACGAGGCGCGGCGGCTGACCGAGCTGCGGGACGCGCTGATCAGCGGTGTGGTCACCACGGTCGAGGGCGCCAAGTTGTCGGGGGACCCCGCGAACCGTTTGCCCGGTAACGCACACTTGTCCTTCAGCGGCTGCGAGGGCGATTCCCTCCTGCTGCTGCTCGACGCACGCGGGATCGAGGTCTCCACCGGCTCCGCGTGCAACGCCGGGGTCGCCGAGCCGAGCCATGTCCTGCTGGCCATGGGGTACGACGACCAGCGGGCGCGCGGATCGCTGCGGTTCACCCTCGGCCACACCAGCACCCGCGCCGACATCGACGCCGTACTGGACAACATCGGACCGGTGGTGGAGCGGGCGAAGTCCGCCGGATTGCAGAACGTGGGAAGGAACACCTGATGCGGGTACTCGCAGCCATGAGCGGCGGGGTCGACTCCGCCGTCGCGGCGGCGCGGATGGCCGAGGCCGGGCACGACGTGGTCGGAGTGCACCTGGCACTGAGCCGCAACCCGCAGTCGTACCGCAGTGGCGCGCGCGGCTGCTGCACTATCGAGGACTCCCGCGACGCCCGCCGGGCCGCGGACGTGATCGGCATCCCGTTCTACATCTGGGACCTGGCCGAGCGGTTCCACGCCGACGTGGTCGAGGACTTCGTCAGCGAGTACGCCGCCGGCCGGACTCCGAACCCGTGCCTGCGCTGCAACGAGAAGGTGAAGTTCAGCGCCGTCCTCGAGCGGGCGCTGGCGCTCGACTTCGACGCGGTCGCGACCGGGCATTACGCGCGGATCGTGGACACCCCGGACGGCGCCCGCGAGTTGCACCGGGCGGTGGATCCGGCCAAGGACCAGTCCTACGTGCTCGGCGTACTCACCCAGCAGCAGCTCGCGCACGCGTTCTTCCCGCTCGGTGACACGGTCAAGACCGAGGTGCGGGCCGAGGCCGAGCGGCTCGGGCTGTCGGTGGCGGCCAAGCCGGACAGCCACGACATCTGCTTCATTGCCGATGGCAACACCCCGGGGTTCCTCGATCAGCACCTGGGCCAGGCGCCCGGCGACATCGTCGATGCGCAGGGCAACAAGCTCGGCGAGCACAAGGGCACGCACGGCTTCACCGTCGGCCAGCGCAAGGGCCTGCGGATCGGTACGCCGGCCGCCGACGGCAAGCCGCGGTTCGTGCTGGACATCAGCCCGGTGGATCGCACCGTCACGGTCGGCTCGCGCGAGGAGCTGGCCGTCTCACACCTGACCGCCTCGAAGCCGCGGTGGTGCGGACCCGCGCCGGACTCCGAGCTGCACGTCAAGGCTCAGCTGCGCGCGCATGGTGAGGAGGTCGCCGTCACCGCCCGTCTCGAGGGTGAGCAGGTGCAGGTCTCCTTCGACGAGCCGACGTCCGCTGTCGCGCCCGGTCAGGCTGTCGTGCTGTACGACGGGACACGCGTGATCGGGTCGGCCACGATCGACACGGTCTCGCGCGTGGCGGCGCAGCACGCATGAACGAACGCAGTGAGTTCATCATCAAGCACGGCCGACCTCGTGTCTCATCCGCGCCCGGAGCGAAGCGAGGACGTGGATGAGCACAACCGGCCTGGGGTCGCTCCCGGGCGATGAGATTCGCGAGTGGACGAAGGTGCTGCTCGAGGCTGTCGACATCCCCTTCCTCGCCGAGTTGCCGTCCCGGCCGTACGGCGACATGCTCAGCCGTGCGGTCGCCGTACTGAATGAGCTCGCTGCCGACCTGCAGCCGGCCGGCTGGCGGCTCACCGGAGGTGGCGATCCGCGGGCCAGCCTGGACCAGCGGCGGGCGCGCTCGCTGCTGGCTGAGGACCTGGATGCGCTCGAAGAGTTGGCCGACGGTTACACCGGGCCACTGAAGCTGCAGCTCACCGGTCCGTGGACCCTGGCATCCACAGTGGAGTTGCCGCGCGGTGACAAGGTGCTGGCGGACCACGGTGCCCGCCGGGACCTCGCTCAGACGCTGGCGTTGGGCCTGAGTGACCATGTGGCCGAGGTACGACGTCGTGTGCCGGGTGCGGAGGTCGTCGTACAGATCGATGAGCCGGGGCTGCCTGCTGTGCTGGCTGGAGCCGTTCCTACCGCTAGTGGCTGGAGCAAGCACCGGTCTGTGGATGGTCCGGGTGCCGTCGAGCTGCTCAGTCTCGTGACCACGCAGGCACCGACAGTGATCCATTGCTGCGCTGCGCGACCGCCGATCGAGGTCTTCACCAAGTCCGGTGCAGCCGGGGTCGCCGTGGACATCTCGCTGCTCAACAACGCTGCCTGGGATCAGATCGCCATCGCGGCCGAGGCCGGAACGACCCTGTACGCAGGCCTGATCCCGACGACCGGCGCTCTGCCGAACGAGGAGCAGGCTGCCGGCCCGCTGGTCCGTCGCTGGCGTGAACTCGGTCTCGACCCTGAGCTGCTCAAGAAGGTCGTCATCACACCCGCGTGTGGACTGGCTGCCTCCCCGTCTCCAGCCGATGCGCGGTCCCGCCTCGAACTCCTGCGGCGTACCGCGGATGCCGTCGCCGAAGCCGCGGAGAACAGCTGAAACGTCGGTAGGTCCCTGTAAGTTCTGCACATGAGCACGGAGATTCCTGCTGCGCCGGCTGAGGTGCGGGAGCGGCATGCCGATTTGAGCAAGGAGATCGAGGACCACCGGGTGCGGTACTACCTGGCCACCTCGACGATCTCGGACGCGGACTTCGACGCGCTGATGCACGAGTTGCAGGCGATCGAGGAGCAGTACCCCGAGCTCCGCACACCCGACTCACCGACGCAGAAGGTCGGCGTACCGATCTCCACCCTGTTCACCCCGGTGCGGCATCCGACCCGGATGGAGAGCCTGGGCAACGCCTTCTCCGCCGAGCAGATGGAGGCCTGGGCGAAGCGGCTGGAGCGGGAGGTCACCGTCCAGCAGATCCACGACAGCGGCTTCTTGTGTGAGCTGAAGGTGGACGGCCTCGCCCTCGACCTGGTCTACGAGAACGGGCGCCTGGTCACCGGCGCCACCCGCGGCGACGGCCGCACCGGTGAGGACGTCACGCCGAACGTCCACACCATCAAGAGCATCCCGAACGAGTTGGAAGGCAACGACCACCCGGCCTTCCTCGAGGTCCGCGGCGAGGTCTACTTCCGGGTCGAGGACTTCGAGGAGCTGAACGCCCAACTCGTCGAGGCCGGCAAGGACCCGTTCTCGAACCCGCGCAACAGCGCCGCCGGTTCGCTGCGGCAGAAGGATCCACGGGTGTCCGCGAACCGCCCGCTGCGCTTCGTCGTCCACGGCCTCGGCCGCGTCGACGGGTACCACGTCGCGCGGCTGTCGTCGGCGTACGACCAGTTGAAGGCGTGGGGCCTGCCGGTCAGTGACCGCGCCCGCAAGGTCGAGACGCTCGACCAGGTGAACGAGTTCATCGCGTACTACGGCGAGAACCGGCACTCGGTCGACCACGAGATCGACGGCGTCGTGGTGAAGGTGGACGAGGTCGACCTGCAGCGCGCGCTCGGCTCCACCTCGAGCGCGCCGCGCTGGGCGATCGCGTACAAGTACCCGCCGGAGGAGGTCACCACCAAGCTCCTCGACATCGAGGTGAACGTCGGCCGCACCGGCCGCGTCACGCCGTAC
This sequence comes from Kribbella capetownensis, assembly GCF_004331485.1. Lineage (GTDB taxonomy): Bacteria > Actinomycetota > Actinomycetes > Propionibacteriales > Kribbellaceae > Kribbella > Kribbella capetownensis. The sequence continues at coordinate 257,956 of NZ_SJKD01000009.1, read as the reverse complement.
GGGAAGATGGAGCCGGTCCGGGTGGCCGGGTCGACGGTGGAGTTCGCGACCCTGCACAACGCGCAGGAGGTCAAGCGCAAGGGCGTCTGGATCGGCGACACCGTCGTACTGCGCAAGGCCGGCGACGTGATCCCGGAGATCCTCGGCCCCGTGATCGACCTGCGGCCCGACGACGCGCACGAGTTCGTCATGCCGACCGAGTGCCCCTCCTGCGGTACGACGCTGCGCCCGATGAAGGAAGGCGACGTCGACATCCGCTGCCCGAACAACAAGTCCTGCCCGGCGCAGTTGCGGGAGCGGCTGTTCCACCTGGCCGGGCGGTCCGCGTTCGACATCGAGGTGCTCGGGTTCAAGGGCGCGGACGCACTGATCAGTGGCGGCCTGATCACGGACGAAGGCGACCTCTTCGCCTTGACCGAGGAGGACCTGGCCCGGAGTCCGTTCTTCACCACCAAGGCCGGGGCGCTGTCGGCGAACGCCCAGCGCCTGATCGCGAATCTGGAGCAGGCCAAAACCCAGCCGCTGTCCCGCGGCCTGGTCGCGTTGTCGATCCGCCACGTCGGGCCGACTGCGGCCCAGGCCCTGGCCGCGGTGTACGACGACATCGACGCGGTGCGGGCGGCGAGCGAGGAAGAGCTGTCCGAGATCGAGGGCGTCGGACCGACCATCGCGCACGCGGTGATCGAGTGGTTCGACGTCGACTGGCACCAGGCGATCGTGGACAAGTGGAAGGCGGCCGGCGTCGAGCTGCGGCAGGAGCGGACCGGTCCGACCGTCGAGCAGACGCTGACCGGTCTGTCGATCGTGGTCACCGGGACCGTCGAGGGGTTCAGCCGCGACGAGGCGACCGAGGCGATCGTGTCCCGGGGTGGCAAGGTGGCCAGTTCGGTCTCGAAGAAGACGTCGTTCGTGGTGGTCGGTGACTCGCCGGGTTCGAAGTACGACAAGGCCGTCCAGCTCGGCGTACCGATCCTCGATGCCCCCGGTTTCCGCGTCCTGCTGGACGAAGGCGCGGACGCTGCCGCCGCGGTTGCGACCACCCCCGAACCCGGAGACGCATAACGCACCGGATTCCACGGATCCGGCGGCCGGACTGAGCCGTCGGACTGTTAACTTTGCACGTCTACACGTGGGTTCAGAAGGAGCGAATATGACGACGCCGCCGCAGGGACCGTGGGGTCCTGGGCAGCCGGGGGGCCAGCCGGGCGGGCAGCAAGGGGGACAGGGAGGTCAAGGCGGCTGGGGACAACAGCCGCCGGGCCAGGGTGGTGGCGGTTGGGGGCAGCGCCCGCAGCAGCCGCCGCAACAGGGTCAGCCCCCACGCCAAGGGCCCCCGCAGCAAGGCCAGCCGCCGCAGCAGGGGCAGCCCCCGCAAGGGCAGCCTCCGCAGCAAGGGCAGCCCCCGCAGCAGGGTGGCGGGTGGGCACAGCAGCCGCCTCAGCAGGGCCAGCCCGGTCAGGGTCAGCAGGATCAACCGGGCCAGGGCCAGGGCGGTTGGGGTCAGCGCTCCCCGCAGCAGCAGCAAGGCGGCGGCTCCTACCAGCAGCAGCCGTGGGGTCAGCAGGGCCAGCAGCAGGGCGGTTGGCACCAGCAGCAAGGCGGTCAGTCCGGCCAGCAGCAGTGGCAGCAGGGCGGTTCCGGCAAGGGTCCCGGTGGCATCAGCAAGGACAAGATGCCGCTGGTGATCGGTGGCGGTGTCGTCGGCATCGTGCTGATCGGACTGCTGATCTTCCTCGGTGTCCGCGCCCTCGGCGGTGACGACAAGCCCGAGGCGGGTCCCACCAACGGGCAGTCGCAGCCGACCGGCAACCAGAGCAACGGCGAGGACGACGGTTCGCTCGGCGAGTCGACCGGTCAGGCGAAGACCGCGACCGAGAAGCTGCAGGGCATCGGGTTCCGGTGCAGCGACCTGTTCAACACCGACCAGGGTGCACACCGCGGCTGCTTCAAGTACGACGGCGCCACCGAGGCCGAGGCGGTCTTCCAGTTCCAGAAGGACGGCACCATCCTCGGCGTCCTGCTGCGGTCGCAGAACGAGGACAACGTCAACAACGCCGGCGTCACCTTCGACGCCGCGCTGCAGGCGATCGGCAACGACACGTTCGGCGGCGGCGAGGTCAAGAAGATCCAGGACGCGGTCAAGACCGGCCAGAAGTCGCAGAAGGTCGGCAGCAGCTGGGGCGAGTTCGAACTGCGCAACGACGGCGACGACCTGCAGCTGTCCGGCGGCAAGTCCGGCGCCGACTCGCTCGACCTGCCGCGAAAGGCGTTCGACACGACCGAGCCGCAGCTGGTCGCCGCGCTGAAGACGAAGAAGTACGTCTGCACGAGCTCCTGCAGCAAGCAGGTCGGCAAGTACGGTTCGCAGCGGGTCTACTCCTACGCCGGCAAGGGCGAGGGCATCCGGTCGCTCGAGGTGAGCGCGTCCGGCGATCCGGCGGACGTGAAGACGGCGTTCCCGGCCGCGGTGAACGACGCGTTCGGCGCGCTGAAGGGCGAGGACGTGGCCGCGGTGAAGGAGTACGTCGACAAGCACAGTGACGGCAAGTCGTACGCTGCTTATGTGGCCGGATGGCGGGTCGAGATCACCGGCAACAGCGAGGACGACTACGCCTCGCAGCGGATCTCGGTCAGCTACGAGACCTTCTACGTCTGAGCAAGCGCACAACGGAGGCCGGATGAAGTTCCCCCGCGAGAAGCGGGATGCCCGGGCGGTGGTCAAACCGCCGCCCGAGGCATCCCAGCGGGTCGACGGCGGTGGGCCCTGGGGGCCTACCCAGTTCGACCTCCCGGAGCGCACCGGCAGCAACAGCCAGGCGATCCTGATCGTGGCCCTGGTCGGGGTCGTCGTCCTGCTGGTGATCGCAGGGCTGTGGACGCTCGCCTACTTCAAGTTCACGTAGGCGAGCCGAACGACGGCGAGTCGTACGACGCTGTGCGCTTGGGCGGTCAGGCCGTGGCGCGGATGGTGACGGCCAACGACGCCAGGTAGCTGAGCCGGGCCACCTCGGAGGCCAGGAACTCCGGCCCGCCACGACGCCCGATGACCAGCATGCGGAGGTCGGACTCCAGCGGCGCCGCCACCAAGACCGACTCCGCCAGACCCTTGTGCTCCAGCGGAGACGCCATCGTGGTCGCCTTCTTCAGCGGCAGCCACGTCGCGGCCACGTCACCGAACTCCGGGGTGGCGCTGGTCTCGAGCGCGACCTTCACCTCACTGCCCGTGCCGTCGAGCAGCGCGGCCCAGTCGGCGTGCAGCACGGCCGGTGACTGCTCGACCAGGATGTCGATCGCGTCGGCCGGAGCAGACGTCATCTGCTCGACGGCCTCGAGGTCCATGTGCAGTCCGCCGCCGGCGCCGTACCGGGAGAACCAGATGACCTCGACGTCCGCGACGCTGTTGCACGCGGAGACGAGTCGGTCCGGCAGTACGCCGGTCGGCACGTCCACGACGATGTCGTCGACGGCGGTGCCGTTCTCACGGCGGTGCTCGACGATCTCGATCGCGTGGATGTCGGCGTTCACCTCACCGAGGGCGGTGGCCACGGTGCCGAGCGAACCGGGCCGGTCCGGGATGATCAAGCGCAGCAGGAACACCGAACGATCATCTCCCAGCCGATCACCTTGCGCGTAACGCCCTGTCGTGGCCCATGTTACAGAGCGGAACCCGAAGACACGCCCGGCCCTCTCGGCGATCGAACACGCAGCGTTGTCCACAGCCCGGGGGACAAGGAAACGCAGCCGATACACGAGCCCACTAGGATGGCCGGGTCCGGGCCGAATTCACCCCGGTCAATCCTCAAGAAACCATTGGATCAGTTCATGCCATCGATTACCCGCGAAGAGGTCGCGCACCTGGCGCGACTGGCGCGGATCGAGCTCACCGACGACGAGCTCGACCACCTCGCACCGCAGCTCGACCAGATCATCACCTGGGTCGGGCAGGTCAGCCAGGTGGCCGCGGACGACATCCCGCCGACCTCGCATGCCCTCCCGCTCACCAACGTGATGCGCGCGGACGAGAACGTGCCGTGCCTCACACCCGAGCAGGCGCTGTCCGGTGCGCCGGCCGCCGAGGAGCAGCGATTCCGGGTGCCGCGGATCCTGGAGGAGGACTGACATGAGTGACCTGATCCGCAAGACCGCGGCAGAGCTCGCGGAGCTGATGACGTCCGGCCAGGCCAGCTCGGTGGAGATCACCCAGGCGCATCTGGACCGGATCGCCGCCGTCGACGCTGACGTGCACGCGTTCCTGCATATTGACACCGAGGGCGCGCTGGCGCAGGCCGCCGCAGTGGACACGCGCCGGGCGGCGGGCGAGGAGCTCGCGCCGCTGGCCGGTGTCCCGCTGGCGCTGAAGGACGTGCTCACCCAAGAGGGCATTCCGACCACGGCCGGCTCGAAGATCCTCGAGGGCTGGAAGCCGCCGTACGACTCGACGATGGTGAAGCGGCTGAAGGCGGCCGGCATCGTCATCCTCGGCAAGACCAACATGGACGAGTTCGCGATGGGCTCCTCGACGGAGAACTCGGCGTACGGCACGACCCACAACCCGTGGGACCTCGGCCGGATCCCGGGTGGTTCCGGCGGTGGGTCGTCGGCCGCGCTCGCGGCGTACGAGGCACCGCTCGCGATCGGCACCGACACCGGCGGCTCGATCCGGCAGCCCGGCGCGTTCACCGGGACGGTCGGGGTCAAGCCGACGTACGGCGGGACCTCGCGGTACGGGCTGATCGCGCTGGCGTCTTCGCTCGACACGCCTGGACCGTGTGCTCGGACGACGCTCGACGCGGCGCTGCTGCACGAGGCGATCGCCGGCTACGACCCGATGGACTCGACCTCGATCGACCAGCCGGTCCCGGCCGTCGTCGCGGCGGCCCGCAACGGTGACGTGGCAGGCCTGCGCGTCGGCGTGGTCAAGGAGCTCGGCGGCGAGGGATACCAGCCGGGTGTCGAGGCGCGTTTCCACGAGGCGGTCGAGCTGCTCACCAAGCTCGGCGCCGAGGTGGTCGAGGTCTCCTGCCCGCACTTCCAGTACGCGCTGCCGGCGTACTACCTGATCCTGCCGAGCGAGGCGTCGTCCAACCTGGCCAAGTTCGACGCGATGCGGTACGGGTTGCGGGTCGGCGACGACGGTACGAACAGCGCGGAGAAGGTGATGAACCTGACCCGTGAGGCCGGCTTCGGCGCCGAGGTGAAGCGCCGGATCATGCTCGGCACGCACGCGTTGTCGAGTGGGTACTACGACGCGTACTACGGCCAGGCGCAGAAGGTGCGGACGCTGATCGCCCGCGACTTCGAGAACGCCTACCACCAGGTCGACGTCCTCGTCTCGCCGGCGACGCCGACGACGGCGTTCGCGATCGGCGACCGGATCGACGACCCGATCGCGATGTACAAGAACGACCTCTGCACGATCCCGTCCAACCTGGCCGGCAACGCGGCCGCGTCGTTCCCGTGTGGCCTGGCCGACGAGGACAACATGCCGGTCGGCTTCCACGTGATGGCGCCGGTGCTGCGCGACGACCTGTGCTACACCGTCGGCGCCGCGCTGGAGTCCGCGCTGGCCGAGCAGTGGGGCGGCGTACTGATGACCAAGGCTCCGGAGCTGGAGGTGACCCGATGACCGCCGACGTCCTCGAGATCGACGACGCACTGGCGCAGTACGACCCGGTGATGGGCCTCGAGGTCCACGTCGAGCTGAACACGAAGTCGAAGATGTTCTGCGGCTGCCCGACCGAGTTCGGCGCGCCGCCGAACACGCAGACCTGCCCAGTCTGCCTCGGCCTGCCCGGCGCGCTGCCGGTGGTGAACCGGCGTGGCGTCGAGTCCGCGATCAAGATCGGCCTGGCGCTGAACTGCGAGATCGCCGAGTGGTGCCGGTTCGCCCGGAAGAACTACTTCTACCCGGACATGCCGAAGAACTTCCAGACCTCCCAGTACGACGAGCCGATCGCGTACAACGGGTGGACCGAAGTGGTCGTCGACGGTGAGACGTACCGGATCGAGATCGAGCGCGCCCACATGGAGGAGGACACCGGCAAGTCCACCCACGTCGGTGGCGCGACCGGCCGGATCCACGGGGCCTCGCACTCGCTGGTCGACTACAACCGGGCCGGCATCCCGCTGATCGAGATCGTCACCAAGACGATCGAGGTGCCGGGGGAGAAGGCCGCCGCGGTGGCGCGCGCGTACGTGAGCATGCTGCGCGACCTGCTGCTCGCGCTCGGCGTCTCCGACGTCCGGATGGACCAGGGCTCGCTGCGTTGTGACGCGAACGTCTCGCTGAAGCCTTCCGGCTCGACTGTTCTCGGCACCCGGACCGAGACGAAGAACGTGAACTCTTTCCGCTCGGTCGAGCGCGCGGTGACGTACGAGATCACCCGGCAGGCGGCGGTGCTGTCCGCCGGCGGCAAGGTCCTGCAGGAGACCCGGCACTGGCACGAGGACACCGGCATCACCACCTCCGGCCGGGAGAAGTCCGACGCCGAGGACTACCGGTACTTCCCGGAGCCCGACCTGGTCCCGGTCGCGCCGTCGCGCGAGTGGGTCGAGGAGATCCGCGCCTCGTTGCCGGAGGCACCTTCACTGCGCCGGGTCCGGCTGCAGGAGGAGTGGGGCTTCACCGATCTCGAGATGCGCGACGTCATCAACGGCAACGCGCTCGAGTTGATCGTCACGACCGTGGACCTCGGCGTGAGCCCCGCCGCCGCCAAGAAGTGGTGGCTGGGTGAGCTCGCACGCGCCGCGAACGAGAGTGGCAAGGACCTGGGTGAGCTGGGCATCAGTCCGACTGATGTCTCCAACGTCCAGGCTCGGGTCGACAAGGGCGAGCTGAACGACAAGCTGGCCCGTCAGGTCTTCGACGGTCTGCTCAAGGGTGAAGGCACGATCGACGAGATCATTGCGGCCCGCGGCCTTGCTCTGGTCTCTGACGACTCGGCTCTGATCGAGGCCATCGACCGTGCGATCGCGGCCAACCCGGACGTGGTCGAGAAGGTCAACTCCGGCAAGCCGGCCGCGGCCGGTGCCCTGATCGGCGCGGTCATGAAGGACATGCGCGGTCAAGCGGACGCTGCCAAGGTCCGCGAGTTGCTGAACGCCAAGCTCGGCATCTAGGCCCGGTCGCCGGACCCCCGCGGGTATCACCTGCGGGGGTCCGACGCGGTTTCAGGCTGCTTTCTTGTCCTTGTGGGGTGCGTTCGCGATGACCTCGCGTTCGACCCGGCCGTCGTCGTCGGCGTCCGTGGCGTCCGCGAGCAGCGTCCGCGCGACCGACAGTTCCCCGGACGGACAGCGCACCTCGAAGCGCGTCGGCACGACCTCGGTCGTCACCGCGTCCGGCCGGTTCCGCACGAGTCCCCGGAACAATCCCCACAGCGCACCGATCAGTGCGCCGTACACGAAGCCCCAGACGACGACGGCAAGGCCGGTCAGGGTCGTCTCGGCGACGAGGGTGATGAAGACGGCGGCGAGGATGCCGAGCAGCGCGCCTTGTAAGGCGCCGAGGCCGGTCAGCTTGGCGACCGGGACGACGCGCTTTCTCCGCGCCTGTCTCAGGTCTGATCCGACCACCTCCAGGCTGCCCGCTTCCATCCCGTAACTGCGCAGATAGCTGACCGTCTGCTGAGCATCCTCGAAGGTGCTCACCGAAGCGACCACACTGCTAGGGACAACGGACACCTGGTCGGGCCGCATCACCAACTCCTCCCTCAACCGGCTGTGCTGTAAGGCTTCCCCCCACTAGTACCAGACGCGCAAAGCCTTGAAACGGTTGTCGGTCAACGGCTGATGGTGATCCGGAGAATTCTGTCGTCGCCGTCGCGGGTGCCGCCGCGGCCGTCGGTGTTGGAGGTGGTCAGCCACAGCGAGCCGTCCGGCGCGGCCTCGACCGTGCGCAGCCGCCCGAACTGGTTGGTGAAGAACGCCTGCGGTTCACCGGTTCGCTTGCCGTCGGCAACTGGTATGGCCCACAACCGCTCGCCGCGGAGCGAGGCCATGAAGATGTGTCCCTGCGCGAACGCGATCCCGCTCGGCGACGCGTCGCTGGTGTGCCACTGCGCGATCGGGTCCGCCATGCCGTCGAGTCCGCTCACGCCCTCCGCGGCCGGCCAGCCGTAGTTCGTGCCCGCGGTGATCACGTTGAGCTCATCCCAGGTGTTCTGTCCGAACTCCGCGGCGTACAACTGCTTGCCGTCGAAGGCGAGGCCTTGCACGTTGCGGTGGCCCTTGGTGAACCAGAGCCGGCCGTCCGGATTCCCGGGCGCTGCCTTGCCGTCGGTGGTGATGCGCAGGATCTTCCCTCCCAGCGACCCGTCGTCCTGGGAGTTCGGCCGGTCGGACCCGTCACCGGTGCCGGCGTACAGGTACCCGTCCGGGCCGAACCGCAGTCGCCCGCCGTTGTGGACCGCCGACTGTGGGATCCCGTCGAGGATCACCTGCTGGTCGGACAGTTTGTTGTTCTGGTACGTGATCCGGGCGATCCGGTTGTCGTCGCCGGCGGAGTAGTAGGCGTAGATGTACGGCTTAGCCGGGTACCCCGGATCCACGGCCAGCCCGAGCAGTCCACCCTCGGACGACGGGTCGACGTCGTCCACCTCGCCGACCTCGTTCACCTGCCCGCCGGCGATCCGCTTGATCTTGGCCGAATCCCGCTCCGCCACGAGCGCACTCTGGTCCGGCAGGAACGCGAGCCCCCACGGTACGTCGATCCCGGTCGCCACCGTCGACGCCACCGTCAGCTTCACCGGCCCTTGCTGACTGGTGCTCGGCGCCACGCTGGACGTCGTACCGGTGCTGCTCGGTGCGGGCGTCGTACTGGGTGCGGAGGTGCCGGGACCCGCCGTCGTCGCTCCACCGTCATCGGAGCACCCCGCCGCCAACGCCAGCGCGGTCAAAACCACCACGGCCCGTCCCCGCTGCCTGACCCTCGTCCCGCCCACGCCGTCTCCTCAGGTCGTCCTGCACCCAAGCTAGCCTCCAGCACCAGCCCGTACGGCGGGAATCACCCGAGCTGCAACCAATTCGAGAGACCGCAGCGCCGCCTCGTGCGACATGGTTGGAAGCCGCAACCAGTGCGCGAACTGGACGAACCGGGTCGCCGCGTGCAACTCGATCAGCCGCTCGGCGACATCCTCCGGCGTACCGATCAGATAGTCCTCCCGCCGCAGCGCCGGTGGCTCGGTCCCGCCGTACGACGCGATTTCCCCTTCCAGGTAAGCGATCCCGGGCGACGCGTCGGCCCAGGCGCGATCCGCGTCCTCGTCGACGTGCATGATCCCGGTGCAGATCAACGGCGGAGGTTGATCGACGACCTCGTCCAGCAGTTCCCGCCGGGCGATCAGATCCGCCGGGGTGGCGCAGTAGATGATCACCCCGTCGCCGACTCGCGCCGCCCGCCGCAGCCCCGGTGCCGTCACTCCAGCGGCGTAGATCGGGATCCGATGGCCAGGCCGCGGTGTCACCGCCAGCTCGCCCGCCCACGCCCGCCGGATCGTCTCGACGCCTTCTTCGAGCAGTGCCCCGCGCCGTCGTCGATCGGCTCCGAACGCGGCGAACTCGCGCTCGGCGTACCCCTGACCGACCCCCAGCACGAACCGTCCACCCGAGACCAGGTCGAGCACGGCCGCGTCCTCCGCGACCCGCAACGGATGGTGCAGCGGCAACACCAACACGTTCGTCCCGATCCGGATCCGCGTCGTCCGTCCCGCGAGCAGTCCCGCCATCACCAAGGGCGACGGCAACACGCCATCCGCGGCCAGATGATGCTCCGACAACCAGGCCCCCACGAACCCGAGCCGGTCGGCAACCACCACCTCGTCGACCCGTTCCGCCGAGTACCCCGCCCCCTCCTCCCGGACATCCACCAAAACCCCGAACTCAACATCCACCCCACCACCGTCCCCCGCCCCACCAACCCTCGTCCAATGCCAACCACCCCCCGAATCCATGCATCCGCCGATGGGGATCCCGGGCGCAGGGAGCGGTGCGGTTTGTATGGGTGAACTGTATGGGTTGTACCTGTTGATCACTGGGTGCGTTCCTTAGGATCCGTTCCGCATCTATGGCTCGGGGGAGTCGAGAGCGGTGGGGCGCGATGTATCGGTGGGGTCTGCCCAAGGGGCGGAAGACTGGTTCGCGGCGTGCGGTGGCAGGTTCCTGCGCGCTGGCTGTGGGGTTGTTCGGAGCAGTGGTCGTGACGCCCGCCGAGGCTCATCCGGCGGCGGTGAACGCGGCCGCCGCCGACTCGCCGGCCAAGCGTGCGAAGGCGACCGGGAAACGGGTCGAGGTGCCGGAGAAGCGCACCGAGACCGAGCAGACGTTCGCCAACCCGGACGGCACGTTCACGCTGGAGCAGACCAACATTCCCGCGCGCGTCAAGCGTGGCAACGAGTGGGTCGACATCGACACGACGCTCGAGAGGAGCGCTGACGGACGGGTACGGCCGAAGGCGACCGCGCTCGACATGACGTTCTCCGGCGGCGGCACCGGTCCGCTCATCGTGATGAACGCCGGCAACCGCAAGCTCGCGCTCGGCTGGCCGGGCCCGCTGCCCGCGCCGGTCGTTGCCGGTGACAACGTCACGTACCCGGGCGTGTTCCCGGACGTCGATCTGAAGATCACGGCGCTGGCGGACTCGTACACCGAGGTCCTGGTCGTCAAGACGCCCGTGGCTGCCCGCCTGCCGCAACTCCAGGCCCTGGACCTGAAGATCGACGCTCCCGGGCTGACCGTCGCGAAGGCGCCGGGAGGCGTGATCGAGGCGAAGGACAACCTCGGCAAGGTGGTGTTCAGCGGGGCGCAACCAGTCATGTGGGACTCCCGTGGCCGGGCGGCGGCACCGACCGACGACGACCGCTCCGAGGCTCCGCTGGAAGGCGACAAGGTCGCGCAACTCCCGGTCAAGGTGACGCGGAACTCGCTGACCATGAGTCCGGCGCCCGCGCTCGTCAACGACGCCGCGACGAAGTACCCGCTGCACATCGACCCGACCTTCAACGCGGGGCAGTCCGGTCGCGCGATGATGAACGAGCACTACCCGACCACGGCCTCGTGGAACTGGGCGGGCCCGGAGGGCGTGGGTTACCAGTCGTTCGAACCCTGGAGCCGCAAGCGGCTCATCTACAAGATGGGCCTGTCGGGCCTGGCCGGCACGCACATCCTCACCGCGAAGTTCAGCGCGAAAGAGACGTGGGCCGCGAGCTGTGACAAGAAGGAGGTTCAGGCCTGGAAGGTCGCCGCGATCAACACCGAGGTCGACTGGAGCAATGGCTCGGGATCCAACGTCTGGCTCAAGAAGCTGGCCTCGGTCACCGATGCGGTCGGTCGCGACGAATGCACTCCGGGCGGGAAGTTGCTCGAGTTCGACGTGCTGACCGCGGTCGCTGAGCAGGCCGCCGCGCGCAGCGCCTGGGTCCACCTCGGACTGCGCGCCGCCAGTGAGACCGACTCGATGGCGTGGAAGCGCTTCGACAAGGTGGTGACGCTCGTCATCACCTTCAACCGGCTCCCGGTGGTCTCCGCGATGCGTACGACGGATCCGACCATGGGTTGCTCGACCGACTATCAGAACCCGGCGCGGGTGAACCAGACCAGCCCGGTCCCGCACGTCAAGATCCTGGACGGTGACCAGCTGCCGGCCAGCGCCGGCTTCGAGTTCTGGTACAACGGCCAGCAGGCGGCGACGCAGCGCCTGACCAGCGTCACCAAGGTGGCCACCAGCACGGTGGACTTCACGCCCCAGGGCGACGTCGCTCCGCTGCTGCCGAACAAGCTGATCGGCTGGCGGGTTCGGGCCTGGGACGGCGTCGACTACTCGGCCTGGTCGCCGATGTGCTGGTTCACGATCGATACGTCCAAACCCGCGCCACCCGAGGTCACGATCCTGTCGGGCGACGACAAGATCTACTCGCTCGGGGAGCAGATCAGCGTCAAGATCGGCGCGACCGCCGTCGACCAGAACTACTTCCGCTACACCATCGACACCGAAGAGCCCACCAGCCCGAACATCCCGGTCAGTCCCGGAACCTTCACCTTCACAGCCACCAGGACCGGCCCGACGGTGATCAGGGCCTGGGCCTACGACCGGGTCGGGAACCGCAGCGTCGACTACGGCGAAGCAGTCGTCAAGGTGAAGACCGGTGACCCGGTCGGCATCTGGAGGATGGACGAGGGTTCGGGAATCACGACAGCGGACTCGAGCGGCCACGGGCGTCGGCTCAACCTGGCCACGACCGCGACCTGGGCGCAGGGCGACCGGTGGGATCCATCCGTGCCGAATCAGGACTGGTCGGTCGGGCTGACCGGCGGCGCCACGATGGGGTCGCCGGCGAGCGACATCGTCGACACCAGCCGGAGCTTCAGCGCCAGCGTGCGAGTCAAGCTGGGCAACACGCCCGGGCGTCAGATCGCCCTGAGCGAGGATCGCGCCGGCACCAGCGGCTTCACCCTGGGAGTCCTGAGCCAGAACCTCTCCGATCCGGGCGATCCCAAGGCCGTGTGGTCTTTCTCGATCGCCAATCCGAAGGGATCCGGCGACATCTCGGTCGTGTCGCCGCCCACGTCGTACCTGGCCGGTGACTGGGTCTATCTCACCGGCGTCTACGACTCCGGCGAGCACACGTTGACCCTGTTCGTCGGCGAGGAGGCGGTGGCGGCGAAATCAGACGTCGCTCCGACGGCGGACGCACCTGGGCTGCTGCGAGTTGGTACCGGCATGGTTGCCGGCGTTGCCAGTCCGATCGACGGACAGGCCGACGACGTTCGCATGTATGCCGGGCCGATCGACGACGCCGCGGTCTACAAGGACCTGTACGACTCCGCCCCGACCAACTGAGGAACCTGCATGCGATCTCTTCACTCCAAGCGGCGCAGCACGGCCGCGTTGGTCACTCTGCTCGGCATCAGCCTGGTCGCTGGTGTGGGGTCGTACGTCCCCGAGGCCCAGGCCAAGACACCCAACCGGCCGGCGCCGGCGGTGCAGCAGGAGAAGCCCACTCCGGGCAAGGCCTTCGTGCCCGCAGCGAAGCGGCCGGTCGACCGGGCCGTAGCAGCCAAGACGTCGGCACCGGTCTGGCCGGTGGCTTCGGTCTCGACCATCGGGACCTCGCTGCAGAGCAAGGTCGCGGCCACGTCGCCGGTCTCCGCGGCCGTCAACTCGACGGCCCGGAGCACGGCGGCGCCGACCGCTCGGCTGGAGGTGCTCAGCCAGGCCGCTGGCAAGGACCTCGGCGTCGCGGGAATCGCGATGCGGTTGTCCCGGACCGATGCCCAGGCCGCCGCGCCCGCGAAGGTGAAGGTGCAGGTCGACTATTCGAAGTTCGCCGACGCCTACGGCGGTGACTGGTCGTCCCGGCTGCGTCTGGTGCGACTGAGCTGCGCGACCACCTGCACCCAGGAGCAGGAGGTCGCCGGGGCGAAGAACGACGTCGACACGAAGGTCGTCTCCGGTGAGGTCGAACTGACCGGCAAGCAGGCCTCGACCTTCGCCGTGACCGCCGGCGCCTCCGGCCCGGCCGGCTCGTACGCCGCGACGACGCTCTCTCCGTCCTCGATGTGGAACGTCGGCGCTCAGACCGGCGACTTCACCTGGAGCTACCCGTTGCGGGTGCCGCCGGGCACCGCGGGCCCGAAGCCTGAGCTGTCGATCAGCTACAGCTCGGGGTCGGTCGACGGGCAGGTCGCATCGACCAACAACCAGACCTCGTGGATTGGCCAGGGGCACTCTCTAGAGCCCGGCTACATCGAACGCAAGTACGTGTCGTGCGCCGACGACATGACCGGTAGCAACACCACGGTCAAGACCGGCGACCTGTGCTGGAAGACCGACAACGCGGTCCTTTCCCTGGGCAGTCACACCGGTGAGCTGCTGAAGATCAGCAGCACCACGACGCCGCGGGTCGACACGTTCCGGCTGAAGAACGACGACGGAACCCTGGTCCAGCGTTTGTACGGTGCCACCAACGGCGCCAAGGACGGCGAGTACTGGCAGGTCACGACGACCGACGGGTCCAAGTACTCGTTCGGTCTCAACCCGCAGGTTCCGGGCGACGCCCGCGCCGACTCGGTCAGCACGGTTCCGGTCTTCGGCAACCAGGCCGGCGAACCCTGCCACCAGACCACGTTCGCCGCGTCGTACTGCACCCAGGCGTGGCGCTGGAACGTCGACCGGGTCGTTGACCTCAGCAACAACCTGATGAGCTACCGCTACATCCAGGAGAGCAACTACTACGGCCGCAACAACAACACCGGCGTCTCGATCTACCAGCGCGCCAGCTATCCGTGGATCATCGACTACGGGAAGGTTGCAGGAAGCACCGAGACGACCACGGCCGCGCCGGCACGGGTGTGGTTCGGGGTCTCGGAGCGGTGCCTGCCCGACGCCGCGCTGGCGTGTGATCCGGCCCAGCTGACCGCGGCCACCGCGTCCCGCTGGCCGGACACGCCGTTCGACCAGCTCTGTACGTCGGCCACGACGTGCCCCAACCGCACGTCGCCGTCGTTCTTCACCCGCAAGCGGCTGACCACCATCAACACCGAGGTCCTCGGCAGCAACAACAGGTACAACCCGATCGACACCTGGACCCTGACCCAGGACTATCCGGCGACCGATGTGGCTCCGTCGTTGTTCCTGCGCTCGATCACGCACCAGGGCCGAGTCGGCACGGCGTTGACCAACCCCAGCGTGACGTTCACGGGAATCGACAAGCCGAACCGGGTCGACGCGATCGGTGACGGTGCCCCGGCGATGGTCAAGTACCGGGTGTCGTCGATCCAGTCGGAGTCCGGCCAGATCACCAACGTCAACTACAGCGACGCGGACTGCACGCCGACCTCCAAGCCGGCCAGTCCCGCGACCAGCACCAGACTGTGTTTCCCGGTCTACTGGACGATCGAAGGCGGCGCCGCGCCGACACTGCAGTGGTTCAACAAGTACGTGGTCAGGTCGATCGCGGTCGACGACAACTCCACGGATGCTCCGGACCAGTTGACGTCGTACGAGTATCTCGGCACACCGGCCTGGCACTTCGACGACAACGAGTTGACGCTGCTGAAGTACCGCAGCTGGGGTGACTGGCGCGGGTACTCCAAGGTCAACGTGAAGTCCGGCCCACCGGCTGACCAGACACAGACGCAGTACCTCTTCTTCCGGGGTATGCACGACGACCGTCTCGACGCGGCCGGTACGACGAAGAAGACGGTCATCGTGACCGACAGCCAGGGCGGCACGGTCGAGGACGCCAACCGGTACAACGGTTTCGTCCGTGAGCAGATCACCTACAACGGCGCCGGCGGGGCAGAGGTCGAGGGAACCATCTCCACGCCGTGGGTGGTGGCGACCGGATCCGTGGATGGCGAGACGGCCATGATCCTGCGGACGAAGTCCTCGGTGACACGGACTCGGTTGAGCAGTGGGAGCTACCGCACGGCGGGAACAGTGACCACGTTCGACTCGGTCGGTCTGCCCACCCAGGTCGACGATCTGGGCGATCTGTCCACCACCTCTGACGACCGTTGCATCCGGTACACCTACAACCGGAACACCGGCCTGTGGTTGCTCAGCCCGGTGAGCCGGGAGGAGAAGGTGTCGGTCGCATGCGGCACGACACCGAGCCGGCCGGCCCAGGTCATCTCGGACCAGCGCAGCTACTACGACGGCAACGCCGGCCTCACGGACGCGCCCGTGCGCGGTCTCGTGTCCAAGGTCGAGACCATGAGCGGGTGGACGTCCGGCCCGGTGTACGAGCAGCGGTCGCGGACGGTCTACGACACGCTCGGCCGGATCATCGAGACGTACGACGGCCTGGGCCGGCGTACGAGCAAGGTCGCGTTCACACCCGCGACCGGCGGTCCGGTGACGGCCAGGTCGACGACGGATGCCAAGGGCTTCGTCAGCACCACCTCGATCTCGCCGGCCTGGGGAGCGACCCTGGCCGAGGTCGACCCGAACCTGCGCCGCACCGATCTCGAGTACGACGCCCTCGGTCGACTGACCGGGGTCTGGCTGCCGAACCGGTCGAAGTCCGGTGGTGCGACCGCCTCGATGATCTTCAGCTACTCGGTGTCCAAGACTGCGCCGACCGTTGTCGCAACGCAGGAACTCAAGCCCGACGGCACGTACAAGACGACGCGCACGCTGTTCGACGGCCTCTTGCGCCAGCGGCAGGTGCAGACCCCGGCGGCCACCGGCGTCGGCCGGGTGCTGATCGACACGAGGTACGACGAGCGCGGCAACGTCGCAAGCCAGGACGGGCCGTACTACGACACGGCGGCGCCGTCGAACGTCCTGTTCGACGCCAATGAGCCGAATCTGCCGGCGCGGACGCTCAACACCTACGACGGCGCGAACAGGCTCGTCTCGTCCCAGTTCGTCGTCCAGAACGCCGAGCAGTGGCGGACGGAGACGATCTACGGCGGGAACGCAGTGGCGACGATTCCACCGGCCGGCGCGACCACCTCGATCAACATGATCGATGCCCGGGGCAAGGTGACGGAGCTGCGGCAGTTCCATGGGCGTGCGGCGGGTGGTGACTACGACTCGACGAAGTACACCTACACACCGGACGACCAGCTGGAGACGGTGACCAACCCGGCGGGCAGCGTGTGGCGGTACGGGTACGACCTGCGCGGGCGTCAGATCCGGGCCGAGGACCCGGACAAGGGGACCACGACCTCGGCGTACGACGCGGCGGATCGGGTGACGTCCACCAAGGACGCGCGAGGTCAGGAGCTGTTCTTCTCCTACGACGAGCTCGACCGCAAGACCGCCGTACGCAACGGATCGGCGACCGGGCCGGTGCTGTCCAGCTGGGTGTACGACACGCTCGGCAAGGGACTGCTGACCTCGTCGACGCGGACGATCAGCGGCAACAACTACGTGTCGGCGATCACCGGGTACGACACGATGGATCGCCCGGTGGGGACCCAGGTCGTCATTCCGGCGTCCGAGGGGAAGCTGGCCGGGACGTACACGAGTACGACGCAGTACAACCCGGACGGCAGCGTCAAGAAGGCGAAGCTGCCGACCACGCCGGGCCTGCCGGACGAGACGGTCGATCTGTCCTACGACGCGGCCGGCAACGTCGCCAAGATGGGTGGCTGGCAGGCGTACGTCAGCGCGACCAAGTACGGCGAGTACGGCGATCCGCTGCAGTACAACCTCGGTCAGCAGACCGGCAAGTCCGTGTACCAGTCCTTCGAGTACGAGCAGGGGACGCGGCGGCTGGCCAAGATGAAGGTCGACCGCGAGAGCGTCCTGCAGACCGACGACACCTTCGTCTACGGGTACGACGACGCGTCGAACGTCACGTCGATCTCGCACCAGTTCGCGACGTCGACGGATCTGCAGTGCTTCGCGACGGACTACCTACAGCGGACGAGTGAGGCCTGGACGCCGGCCAGTTCGTGCGCGACGGCGCGGTCTGCGTCGACGTTGGGCGGGCCTGCGCCGTACTGGCAGTCGTACTCGTACGATGCCTCGGGCAACCGGACTGGGTTGGTTGACCACAAGGTGGCGGGGGACACGACGTCGACGTACGCGTATCCGGGGGCGACCGCGGTCCGGCCGCATGCCGTGACAGGTGTGTCGACCGCCGGGCCTGGCGGGACGTCGGCTGACACCTACGGGTATGACGCGGCCGGCAACATGTCGACCCGGACGGTCGGCGGTGACACGGACACCTTCAGCTGGGACGCGGAAGGCCACCTGGCGTCCGTCAGCGGCCCGGGCGGCGACACCAGCTTCGTGTACGACGCGGACGGCAGCCGGTTGATCCGCCACGATCCTCAGGGTGCGACGCTCTACCTCGCCTCGGCCGAGGTCCGCTGGGACAAGGCCACGGACGTGGCCAGCTCCACCCGGTACTACGACTTCAACGGCGCGACGATTGCCATGCGCAACAACAGCTCCTCGGTCGAGTACCTGATGTCGGATCCGCACGGCACGGCGTCGGTCTCCGTGGACGGCCTGTCGACGACCGTCTCGCGACGCTTCATGGACCCGTTCGGCAACTCACGCGGTACGCCGTCGCCGACCTGGGAGCCGAACTCGCACGGCTTCGTCAACGGTGTCGATGATCCATCGACCGGGCTCACTCATCTCGGTGCACGCGAGTACGACGCCAAGCTCGGCCGGTTCATCAGTGTGGACCCGCTGGTCGACATCTCGGACCCGCAGACGCTGAACGCCTACGCCTACTCGAACAACAGCCCGGCGACCTTCAGCGACCCCGACGGAATGATGTTCGTCGGCGGCAAGGGCGCCGACGGCTTCGAGACCAGGGGACCGGGTTCGCACGTCCCTGGGCCGCAGGACACCAAGCCGACCAAGACGACACCCACCGTCTCCAGCAAGGACAACGACGCCAAGGGGACGAGCAGTGCGGCGGAGACCGAGATCTCCCACCACACGCAGAAGGTCAAGGAGGCCAAGGAGCACGTCAAGAAGGTCATCAAGGACCTGGTCAAGATCGTCGCCGACGAACTGGGCATCACCGACGCCCTCAACTGCTTCACCAACGGCGACATCGGCGCCTGCATCTCCACCGGCGTCACCGTCTTGTCCTCCTTCGCCGGCGGCATAGCCGGCAAACTCATCACCAAATACGCCTGGCGCCTCAAAAAAGCCTGGAAACTCGTAGGCCGCATCAAAGACCTCGCCGGCGAAGCCATCGACGGCATCAAGGGAGTCCACAAAGCCGAAGACGAACTCAAAGCCGTCGCACGATGTAACTCGTTCAAACCCGGGACCTTGGTGCTCCTCGCGAACGGGAAGACCAAACCGATCGAGAAAATCGAAGTCGGTGACGCGGTCCTGGCGTCAGACCCCAGCACCGGAGGAGTTGCACCGCATCCGGTCGTCGCTACCATCATCGGCCAGGGCACCAAGGAACTCGTCGATATCGCGGTCTCGGCGAAGGGTGCTGATTCGCAGCGAGTGCAGCACCTCGTGGCGACCGATGGGCATCCGTTCTATCTGCCTGGCCCGCAGCAGTGGGTCGCTGCGGCCGGCCTCGTCTCGGGTGACGAACTGTCGAGCCTTGAATCCTCGGCGCCGGCACGGGTTGTGGCGCAGACCCGGTACGAGGCTGTCGCCCGAGTCCACAACCTGACGGTGGCAGGCCCGCATACCTACTACGTGATGGCCGGCGCGACGCCGGTGCTCGTCCACAACTGTGGCGGCGAGGACGAAGTGGCGGAGGCTGCCAAGCGTAGTCGCGCGCAGGGACTGTCTCCGGATGAGAACGCAACAGGCGACCATACTGTGTTCGAGCGGGACGCGAACGGCGTTGTGACCAGGTACCAGACCTGGATCAAGAACGATCGTCACCCGGCGGGTTGGCAGCCAGGCCCGCGCTTCCGCGGTACAGGTGGGCCGCACTCCGGGATGAATCCGCCGCTCTACTACCCTAAGGGCAGAGGTAAGGCCATCCCGGGGGCGCAAATCCCGGATCGAATTCCGCCGGGTTATCTAGATGGAGATTAGATGGACGCCGCGGCTGTGCGCAGGCTCTTCCAGGTTTCGTTTCCTGAGGTGGAGTCCGAGGATCCGGTCGAGTACTTCGGGGAGATCGGTTCGGCGGTCGACGCGCTGGTGTACGGATGGCTGTACTGGCCGAAGCTGGTGGAGCAGCACGGGGCGGTATTCCTAGCCCTCAACGGAGACGACGAGGCGTACATTGCCGAACGGCTCGCAGCTGCGATTGCTGCGAGCCGCGACGAGCCGCGCGGGTCGTGGGCCGAGGCGGTCGACAGCTTCAATTTCTTCGAGTTGGAGTATCTGTTCGGCGTCCGGCCAGCGACTGCGAACGTGCAGGAGGACGTTGTGCAGCAGCTCGGCAGTGTGTTGGTCGAGACCTGGTCGGCGCGGCTCGCGTCGGCCTATCCCGACCGCCGGTTCTCCGTGACGCTCCGGCTCGCGGACGAGTCGCTGATGCTGGCCACCCGGGTGCAGGTGACGCAGAGGACTCCAGCGCTGGTACCGCCGGCGGGCTGGAACGCTCGGGTCAGGTGAGCCAGGTGGGGCGGAGGGGAAAGTGGGCGTTGTGGTTGGGGTCTAGCTTTACGGCCAGGAATTGGTGGAGTTGGGTGTTGTTGCGTTCGAAGCCGACTCGGCAGGCGGCTAGGTAGAGGCCCCAGATCTTGGCGATGGGGTGGCCTACTTCGGCGACGGCTTCGTCCCAGTGGGTCTGGAGGTTGTCGGACCAGGCGGCCAGGGTGAGGGCGTAGTGCTCACGGAGGTTTTCGGAGTGGCGGACCTCGAAGCCGGCGTCCTGGGCTTCGGCGATGATGCGGCCGGAGCCGATCAGTTCGCCGTCGGGGAAGATGTAGCGGTCGATGAACGCGCCAGTGGAGCGGAAGCGGTTGTCCGGCCGGGTGATGCAGTGGTTCAGCAGCCGGCCGCCGGGCTTGAGCCGGTCGAGCAGGAAGCCGAAGTACGACGGATAGTTCCGTACGCCGATGTGCTCGGTCAGACCGATCGAGCTGATCGCGTCGAAGTCGCGCTCCGGCACATCGCGGTAGTCGAGGAACCGTACTTCGGCCAGATCCTCCAGCCCCTCGCGTTTGATCGCCTCCGACGCCCACTCCGCCTGCGCCGACGACAACGTGACCCCCAGCGCGCGGACGCCGTACTCGCGGGCCGCGTGCCGGACCATGCCGCCCCACCCGCACCCGACGTCGAGCAGCCGCTGCCCCGCCTTCAGATCGAGCTTGCGCGCAACCAGGTCGTACTTCTCGTACTGCGCCTGCTCCAGCGTCGCGTCCGCGGACGGGTAGACCGCGCATGTGTACGTCATCGACGGCCCGAGGATCCACTCGTAGAACGTGTTCGACACGTCGTAGTGGTGGTGGATCGCCGCCTTGTCCCGGGTCCGCGAGTGGCGCAGTCCCTCGAACGCACGGCGCCACTTCGGCAGGTGCTCCTGCGGCGGGGGCGGCGGTGGTTTCAGGTGGCTCCAGCCGAGACCGCGGACGATCCGCAGCGCCTCCGCCGTCGTCGGCCGCTCGAAGTGCAACTGGTTGAGCATCATCCGCATCAGCTCGTACGGATTGGCCGGGTGGATGCCGGTGATCTCCAGGTCACCCATCACGTAGGCGCGGACCAGGCCGAGGTCGCCGGGCGCCGTGAGTACGTAGGACAGGCCACGCTCGGAGGCGAGGTGCATGTGGATCGGCGAATCCTCCGGGCCGGTCGCGCTGCCGTCGTACGCCGTGAACCGGAACGGGAGACCGTCCGGGGTCACCGTCGTGAGTGCATCGGCAATCGAAACCTGGGTCGCAAGCGTCGTCATCGGCGCGTCACCGCCTTCTCGTAGAGCCCGGTGAGCCGGGCGTCGGGGTCGTAGCGTTTCTTCACCGCGTTCAGGGCCGGAACGTTGTAGAGGCCGTCGAACGTGTCGCGGTCGTAGTACGCGTCGGAGTACAGCGACTTGTGGCCGTCGAAGCGCGCGACGGCGTCCTCGATCGCCCGGTTCACGTCACCGTCGGCGGCACCGTCGGCCACGGCCACGGTGCCCCAGAAGCCAACGTTCACGTACGGCTCGCCGGGCTTCAGCGGATACAGCGGCCAATCGGTGGACCCGCGCAGCCGCAACGGGCACAGCCACACCGGCCGCATCCCCACCTCGGCGTCGAACCAGCGCAGGAACCCGGCCAGCTGCGACGCCGGGATCTCGACGTCCTGGACCACACGTTCGCGGTCGGCGTGGCCGCGCCGGCGATTGAGGCGCGCGGCGACGTGGTGCCGGTTCTCGAAGCCGACGATCTTGTGGAACACGTCGCTACGCCGCCAGCGCCGCGGCCACACCCGCCGTACCCAGGGGTTCTGCGCACCGAACGCGGCCGAGCACCAGAACCAGTCGGTGTCCCAGCGCCACAGGTAGTCGTGCGCGGTGAGGAAGTCGGTCGGCCGCTGCTGGATCGAGCGGTAGTAGATCTGCTGGCCGGTGTAGTCACTGGTCCGCACCGCCGCGTCGCTGTTGCGGCCGAGCGTCAGGTACGCCTCCGACGGAGTGAACGCCACTCCGTCGACGAAGTGCACCGGCTCGCCCTCGTACATGCCGGAGGCAACGATCTCCTCGATCACCGGACCCAGCCGGTCCAGCTCGGTCCGCACATGCCGGAGCGCGACGTACGGCGAGATGCGGTCGAGCTCGATCCGCAGCCGGGTCGCGTAGCCGAGCGTGCCGTAGGAGTTCGGGAAGGTGCGGAACAGCTCCGCGTGCTCGCCCTCGGGCCGGGCCGTGACGAGCTGACCGGCGCCGGTGAGGATGTCGAGCTCGAGCACCGACTCGTGCGGCAGCCCGGCCCGGAACGACGACGACTCGATGCCGAGCCCGGTGACCGCGCCGCCGAGGGTGATGGTCTTCAGCTGCGGGACGACCATCGGGGTGAGGCCGTGCGGCAGCGTCGCCGCGACCAGGTCCTCGTACGTGCACATGCCCTGGACGTCGGCCGTCCGCGCCACCGGATCGACCTCGATCACGCCGGTCAGTCCGGACACGTCGAGGCCGGGCCGGTCGAGCTCGGTTCTCGGCCGGAACAGGTTGGAACTGCGCTTCGCCAGCCGGACAGGACTGCCTGCGGGGATCCGTTCGTACGACGCCCGCAGCTGTCCTACCGCCTGATCGTGATCGAGAGTCCGAACCGGATCCGATGTCGAAGGCACCGATCCAGAGTACGACGACGGCTCGCGGCTGGCACGGGAGTTCACACTGTCGGAGCGGCCGAGTAGGTTCGTGGGCATGGCTGATGTGGTGAAGGCATGGCTGCCCTGGGAGGACCCCGACACCTTCCTCGGTGGGCTGCCCGCGGGGTTCGACGTGGACTTCTTCGACGGTGACGAGCGGCCGGCGTCGCTCGCCGAGGTGGAGTTCTACGTGCCGGGGTACATGGGCGGTGACCGGGTGATCCAGGTCGTCCGGGACATGCCGAACCTCAAGGTCGTGCAGACCCAGACGGCCGGGTTCGAGCATGTTGTGCCACACCTGGCCGAAGGCGTCACCTTGTGCAATGCCCGCGGCGTCCATGACGCGTCCACGGCGGAGCTGGCGGTCGGCCTGATCCTGGCGTCGTACCGGCGCCTGCCGCGAGCCGTCCGCAACCAGGAGCAGGAGGTCTGGCCGTCGTCGTACACCGAGCTGGACGACTCGCTCGCGGACCGGACGGTGATGATCCTCGGGTACGGGTCGATCGGTGAGGCGCTGGAGCGGCGGCTGACCGGGTTCGAGTGCGAGATCATCCGGGTCGCCCGGCGGCCGCGGGAGGGTGTGCACCCGATCATCGACCTGCCTGAGCTGCTGCCTCGCGCGGACGTGGTCGTCGTGCTGACGCCGGCGACCGCCGAGACGCGGGGGATGGTGGACGCGAAGTTCCTGGCCCAGCTGAAGGACGGCGCACTGCTGGTGAACGTCGCCCGCGGTGTCGTCGTGGACACGGACGCGTTGCTGGCGGAGCTCACCACGGAGCGGATCAGCGCTGCGCTCGACGTGACCCATCCTGAGCCGTTGCCCGCCGGGCATCCACTGTGGTCAGCTCCGAACGTTCTGATCAACCCGCACCGTGGCGGCGCGTCGACGGCCTTCGAGCCGCGAGTCGCCCGCTTGGTGCGCGCCCAGCTGGAGCGCTACGCGAACGGGGAAGCACTCATCAATGTGGTGGCGGGGCCGCCACGCTAAAGGAGGACAACGATGTCCGAGGCCGTACTGCTGATCGGGACCAAGAAGGGGCTCTGGATCGGCCGGAGCGACGCCGCGCGCCGGAGCTGGACGCTGGACGGTCCGGTGCCGGAGTTCGAGATGCAGAGCGTGTATGCGGTCGGCATCGACACGCGTGACGACCGGCCTCGGCTGTTCGTCGGCGGGACCAGCGAGCACTGGGGTCCCGCCGTGTTCCACTCCGACGACCTCGGGACGACGTGGGCCGAGCCGCCGCAGGGCTCGATCGGGTTCCCCGACGACGCCGAGGCGTCGCTCGAGCGGGTCTGGCAGATCCAGCCTGCGCCCGAATCGCAGCCCGGCGTGGTGTACGCCGGGACGCAGCCGTCGGCGCTGTGGAAGTCGACCGATGGGGGAGTGACGTTCGAGCTGGTCCGCGGCCTGTGGGACCACCCGCACCGCAAGGAGTGGGGCGCCGGCTTCGGCGGTCAGGCGGTGCACACCGTGCTGCCGCACCCGACCGACCCCGAGCGGGTCAGTGTCGCGATGTCGACCGGCGGCGTCTACCGGACCGCCGACGGCGGTGCGTCCTGGTCGCCGGCTAACCAGGGCATTCAGGCGAAGTTCTTCCCCGACCCGTACCCCGAGTTCGGTCAGTGTGTGCACAAGCTGGCCGGGCATCCCGACGTACCGGACCGGATGTTCGCGCAGAACCACCACGGTGTCTACCGGTCCGACGACGGTGGCGCGATCTGGAAGTCGATCGCGGACGGACTGCCGTCGGACTTCGGATTCCCGATCGTCGTGCATCCGCACGAGCCCGACACGGTGTACGTCTTCCCGCTGGTCGCGGACGCGAACCGGATCCCGACCGAGGCCAACTGTCGCGTCTACCGGTCCCGCGACGCCGGAGCGACCTGGGAGCCGTTGTCCACCGGACTGCCCGACGTCTCGTTCGTGCCGGTCCTGCGCGATGCGATGACGACCGACGCGGCCGACCCGGCGGGCGTCTACGTCGGCACACGCGACGGGTGCGTATACGCGAGCGCGGATGCCGGCGACACGTGGGTCGAGGTGGCGAGTCACCTGCCGGACGTGCTCACCGTGCGCGCCGCGGTGCTGGGCTGATGATGGTCGCGGTCAGGCTGCCGACGGTGCTCAGACCGTTCGCGGACGGAGCCGAGCGGGTCGAGATCGAGGCCGGCGGCGAGCCGACCGTCGCCTCGGTGTTCGCCGCCCTCGAGGCTCAGCACCCGGCGCTCCGCCGGCGCCTGACCGACGAGCAGGGTGCGATCCGCCGGCACGTGAACGTGTACCTCGGCAACGACAACATCCGCGACCTGGACGGTTTGGACACCAAGCTGCCCGACGAAGCCGAGCTCCTCATCCTGCCCAGCGTCGCCGGCGGTTAAATGACTGCCGTTCGCCGGGCCGGTTGGCTAGCGTCTGGCGACATGAACGGCGAGCTCATCGTGCTGACCGGACCGCCTGGCGCAGGCAAGTCGACCGTGGCCGAGTTGGTTGCCACCGACGCGGAACGGCTGACCGTGCACCTGCTGACCGATCAGTTCTACACGGCCATCCGCACCGGCTTCGTGCCGCCGTACCTGCCCGGGGCGGGGGACCAGAACGATGTGGTCGTCGACGTGATGGTCGGGGCAGCCACGACGTACGCACGAGGTGGGTACGACGTCGTGGTGGACGGGGTCGTCGGCCTCCATTACGTGCCACCGTTCCGCGCCGCCGCGGAGCGGGCCGGCCTGGTGCTGTCGTACGTCGTACTCCGGCCGGATCTCGACACCACGCTGGGCCGGGCCCAGGACCGGGGCGGCGACTCGCTCAAGGATGCCGCGGCGATCACCGGGCTGCACGAGATGTTCGCCGGCCTGGGTGAGTTCGAGTCGCATGCGATCGACACCAGCGAGTTCGACCCGCAGCGGACGGCAGACGAAGTACGGCGTGCGGTCTCCTCCGAACGCTTCCGTTTGGTCGGATGACGACGGAGAGCGATTCGCTGGTGGCGTAGAGCTGCGTACAGTGACCAAGGGGTTGTCGCACGGTCCAGCGCGGCTTACTGTCGGCGAAGGGGCGCGCGGCGGGGCCGCGGCCTGGGGGCGCCTGGGGGAGGGGGCGCCCTATGCATGCGTTTCTGGATCGGCTCGGCCGGGGGGCCGCACGATTTCACTGGTTCGTGATCCTCGGCTGGGTGGTCGTCGTGGCCGGGTTGTTCGTTCTGCGGGCGGCGTTCGGCGGCACGTACGTCAACAACTACACGGTTCCGGGCAGTGAGTCGTCTGCTGGACTGACGATCCTGAACAAGGACTTCTCCACAGCCGGCGGGTACTCCGGATCGATCGTCTTCCATGCGAAGTCCGGGACGGTCTCCGAGCAGTCCGACGCGGTCAAGACGTCGATGGCGGCGGTCGGCAAGCTGCCTGACGTCGTGTCGGCCGTCGATCCGCTGGCGACGTCATCGACGACGTACATCTCGAAGGACGGGAGCGTCGTCAACGCTCCGGTGTCGTTCTCGGTGGTGCCGGCGTCGCTCGACAGCACCTACCTCGACAAGCTGGACGCGGCCGTCCAGCCGGCTCGGGCCGCCGGGCTCGAGGTCGAGTACGGCGGTGGCGCGGGGCAGATCGGCAAGCAGGCCGACGATGCGTTGTCGGAGGCGATCGGTCTGGCGCTCGCTCTGCTGTTGCTGTTCCTGATGTTCCGGTCCATCACCGCGTCCGCGCTGCCGTTGGTGGCCGCGGTCTTCAGCGTCGGCGGTGGGCTCGCCGTACTCGGGCTGCTCGCGGCTGTGAAGGACTTCCCGGTCTCGGCGCCGACCGTCGCCACCCTGCTCGGACTCGGTGTCGCGATCGACTACGGCCTCTTCATGGTGTCGCGCCATCGAGAACAGCTGGACGACGGCATGGGGATCGAGGAATCGGTCGGTCGGACGGAATCGACCTCCGGCGCAGCCATCCTCGTCGCCGGTGGGACGGTCGTCATCGCGATCCTCGGCCTGTACGTGTCCGGCGTACCGTTCGTCGGCGCGCTCGGTCTGTCGTCGGCGATCGTGGTCGCTGTCACCGTACTTGCCGCCCTGACGCTGATCCCGGCCATGCTCGGTCTGGCGAAGTTCCTGGTCCTGAACCGCAAGGACCGGCAGCACCTGGCGGAGGAACGGGAGCTCGAGGCCGGCCTCGACAACGACGTGGCCGTGGCCGAACACCGGGCCGAGGAGCGCGAACGGCGCGACATCAAGCACGAGCAGAGCGCCTTCGCCCGCTGGGGACGCAAGGTCAGCGACCGGCCGTGGCCGTACGGCATCGTCGCCACGCTGGTGCTGCTCGTGCTGGCGATCCCGCTGCTGTCGATGAACCTCGGCCAGCTCGATGCCGGCACGGATCCGGAGCAGGACTCGAGCCGGAAGGCGTACGACCTGGTTGCGCAAGGCTTCGGCCCGGGCGCCAACGGTCCGCTGACGGTCGTCGTACAGCTCCCGACCGAGAGCTCGACCGACAAGCAGACCCTGCTGAACGGTCTCGCGTCGACGCTGCAGAAGACTTCCGGCGTGGCCGCCGTACAGCCGCCGAGCCTGAACAGCTCCGGTACGACGGCGATCATCAACGTCATCCCGACCACGTCGCCATCCGCGGCGGAGACCGAGGACCTGGTCAACCGGATCCGTGACGACGTACTGGCCGGGCAGCAGGAGCCGACGTACGTCGTGGGCACGACTGCCGGGTACGTCGACTTCACCGAGAAGGTTGCCGGGCGGATGCTGTGGCTGATCGGGGCCGTGGTACTGCTGGCGTTCCTGCTGCTCACGGTCGCGTTCCGATCGCTGCTGATCGGGGTCAAGGCCGCGATCCTCAACCTGCTGTCGGTCGGAGCGGCGTACGGCGTGATCGTCGCGGTGTTCCAGTGGGGCTGGGGATCCTCGCTGGTCGGGATCGACGAGAAGGTGCCGATCCCGTCGTTCGTGCCGATGCTGATGTTCGCGATCGTGTTCGGGTTGTCGATGGACTACGAGGTCTTCCTGCTGTCGCGGGTGCACGAGGCGTGGATCGCGACCAAGGACAGTCACCGCGCCGTCGCGATCGGCATCGGCGCGACGGCCCGGGTGATCACCACCGCGGCCGCGATCATGATCGTGGTCTTCCTCAGCTTCGTCCTCGACGACGACCCGACGGTCAAGATGCTCGCGGTCGGCATGGCGGTCGCCGTACTCATCGACGCCAGCATCGTCCGGATGGTGCTGGTGCCTGCCGTGATGACGCTCCTCGGCGACCGCGCGTGGTGGCTGCCGCGGTGGCTCGACCGCATCGTCCCCGACATCCAACTGGAAGGCGGCCCCACGCCACCTCCACCAACTCCCCAGGCAGCCCCCAAGGTCGACGAACCCGCCGCTCAGTGACGAAACAGCCGCACCCCGGTCCATGACAACGTGATCCCACGAGTCGCGCACGCGGCGGCTACCTCGTTGGAGCGGATTGAGCCGCCGGGTTCGGCTATGTGGGTTACGCCGTGGCGGTGGGCTTCTTCGATGTTGTCGGTGAAGGGGATGGCGCCGTCGGAGACCATTGCGACTCCGGTCAGCGGTGCAGACGAGCGACGCGACCACCACTCGTCGGCCTTCTCGCCGGCTAGGCGGACGCAGTCGACTCTTGACTGTTGGCCGGCGCCGATGCCGATTGTGGTGCCGTCCTTCACCATCGCGACGGTGTTCGACTGCGTGTACCGCGCCACGATCATCCCGAGCAACAGATCCCGGGCCGCCGCATCCGGTACTCGCGTATCCAGCAGCTCACGAGTCAGCGGCAGATCATCCCGCTGCTGCGTCAGCCGTAGCCCGTGCACCTCGCGCACCTCGACATCCGGCGGCTCGAACGACGCATCGGCTTCGAGGACGAGAAAGGTCCCACGCTTCTTCCCAGCCAACGTCCCGACGACGCCCTCGTCGTACCCAGGCGCAATGATCCCGTCGCTCACGACCCGCTTGAGCACCGCCGCAAGCTCGGCGTCGACCGGATGCGACACCGCAACGAAATCGCCGTACGACGACTTCGGATCGGCATCACGAGCTCGCACATACGCGGCGCTCACCGAATCCGCCAGCGCAGCACCGGCAGGGGAGACGTGCTTGTACGACGCAGCCGCGACCACCCCGAGCGCCGCGGCCGCCTCCCGCACGAGCTGCCAACCGGTGAGTGCATCCAGAACATTGATGTACGACGGACTCCCGCTGACAACCGCGAACGGCGCCCGATCGGACACGGGCGTCATCGTGGCGGACTGGTGTGGGTTCATTCCGTAACGCATCCAGCGACCTCCGAGATCTGAGAGGGCATCGGAGGCGCCCAGGCGGACGACGCCTTGCTTGCCGGCTGACCGCTCCCCGGTGGTGCTCCACCCTCGCCAGTCGCGGTCGTTCGGCAGTCTATTCGGGCAACCCGCACACGTACGATCCGACCATGGGGATCTTGTCTCGCAAGGCGGTGGATGTCTCCAGGCTTCGGCTTGATCAGGCGTGGGCCGATGCCGAGCTCGATCGGGCGTACGCCGCTGTGCGCGCCGGCGATCTGTCGACGGGGATGGCGTTGTTGAAGGCGACACCGGCGAATACCGGGCTGCGGTCGGTGCGGGTGGTGGGGCTGGGGCAGGCGGCGGTCGGGCACAGTGAGCAGTTGGAGTTGCGACTGGAGGCGTTGCCCGGCGACCCGGATCTGATGCTGTGGTTCGGGCAGACGTTGGTGTTCGAGGCGTGGCAGGTGCGGACCGGGAGCCGCGCAAGGTACGTCTCGGAGCAGCAGTTCGCCACGTTCCATGACGTCCTCGGGATCGCGGGCGCAGTACTGGATCATGCGATCGATGCGGCGCCCGACGATGCGGCACCTTGGGAGGTGCTGCAGTGGGTCACGGTCGGACTGCAGTCGTCGATGGAGGTCAAGGACAACGTCTTTCGGTCGGCGGTGGAGCGGCATGCCGACAGCTACGCCGCGCACAGCGGGCGGGTGCAGGTGCTGGCCCCGAAGTGGTCCGGCCTGGATCTCGCCCAGCTCGTGCACTTCGGTCATCAGGTGGTGGCGAACGCACAGCCGGGTAGCGCGCTCTGTGTCGTCGCCGCGCAGGTGCTCAACGAGGTGTGGGTCGACGTACTCGGCGACACCGAGCTCTCCCGGCTGCAGCGGGGTGCCCGTTTCACGCGCGAGGTCTCGAACCGGCGCGAAGAACTGCTGGCTGCGCGGGACAAATGGTGGATTCCCGGACGCGAGCAGCAGCCGGAGGACATCTCCGCCCACGGCGCGATGGCGTTCGCGCTGAAGGCGGTCGGTGCCAAAGCCGCGGCGATGGAGCACGCCGCACTGACCACAGGCCGGATCGAGAGCCTGCCCTGGGGTTATACCAACGACCCCGACCCCCTCACCGCCTTCGCCACCGCGGTGGCACGCCAGATGTCCTGATTACGACGGACTCGCAGGCGCCTAGGCGGTGTACAGGCCGACAGGTAGTGCACCTGCGATACACCGTACGCAGCACCCTCGGCGCGCTCGACTGAACTATGAACGGTCCGACACCTCCTGTCGATCTGCACGCCCCAACCCCCGGCCCGCACTGAGAGGAGGCAACTAACCAACCTTGCAGAGTCATGAAGGCGTTGTTGATTCACCAAGGAATAGAGTGAGCCGCATGGTCGATGTGAAGCCACGCAGCCGGACGGTCACCGACGGACTGGAGGCGACCGCGTCGCGCGGGATGCTTCGCGCGGTCGGGATGGGCGACGACGACTGGGCCAAGCCACAGGTCGGGGTCGCGTCGAGCTGGAACGAGATCACTCCGTGCAACCTGTCCCTGGACCGGCTCGCGAAGGCGGTCAAGGAGGGTGTGCACGCGGCCGGCGGCTACCCGCTGGAGTTCGGCACGATCAGCGTCTCCGACGGCATCTCGATGGGTCACGTCGGCATGCACTACTCGCTCGTCAGTCGCGAGATCATCGCCGACTCGGTCGAGACCGTGATGGAGGCCGAGCGGCTGGACGGGTCCGTCCTGCTGGCCGGCTGCGACAAGTCTCTGCCCGGCATGCTGATGGCCGCCGCGCGTCTCGATCTGGCGAGTGTGTTCCTGTACGCCGGTTCGATCATGCCCGGCAAGCTCGGCGACAAGGACGTCACGATCATCGACGCGTTCGAGGCGGTCGGTGCCTGCCTTCGTGGCCTGATCACGCAGGACGAGGTGGACGCGGTCGAGCGCGCCATCTGCCCGGGCGAAGGCGCCTGCGGCGGCATGTACACCGCGAACACCATGGCCGCGTCCGCCGAAGCGCTCGGTATGTCGCTCCCCGGCTCGGCCGCACCGCCCGCGGTCGATCGCCGCCGCGACGGCTACGCGCGCAAGTCCGGTGAGGCCGCGGTCGGCCTTCTGCAGAAGGGGATCACGGCCCGCCAGATCCTCACGAAGGAAGCCTTCGAGAACGCCATCGCCGTCGTGATGGCGCTCGGTGGCTCGACGAACGCCGTACTGCATCTGCTCGCGATCGCGCGCGAAGCCGACGTCGACCTGACACTGGCCGACTTCAACCGGATCGGCGACCGGGTCCCGCACCTGGGCGACCTCAAGCCGTTCGGGCGGCACGTGATGACGGACGTGGACCGCGTCGGCGGCATCCCGGTCGTCATGCGGTCGCTCCTCGACGCCGGTCTGCTGCACGGCGACTGCCTGACCGTCACTGGCAAGACAATGGCCGAGAACCTCGCCGACATCGCCCCGCCGGACGTCGACGGCACGATCATCCGCGCGCTGGACAAGCCGATCCACGGCACCGGCGGCATCACGATCCTGCACGGCTCGCTCGCGCCCGAGGGCGCGGTGGTGAAGAGCGCCGGCTTCGACTCCGACGTCTTCGAAGGTACGGCGCGAGTCTTCGACGGCGAACGCTCCGCCATGGACGCGGTCGCCGAACTCAACCCCGGCGACGTCGTGGTGATCCGCTACGAAGGCCCGAAGGGCGGCCCCGGCATGCGCGAGATGCTCGCGGTCACCGGCGCGATCAAGGGCGCGGGTCTCGGCAAGGAGGTCCTGCTGCTCACCGACGGCCGGTTCTCCGGCGGTACGACGGGACTCTGCGTCGGCCATGTCGCACCGGAGGCCGTCGACGGCGGCCCGATCGCGTTCGTCCGCGACGGCGACCGGATCACCCTCGACGTCAAGAACCGCACCCTCGACCTGCACATCAGCCCCGGCGAACTCGAACGCCGCAAGGAGGGCTGGACTCCGAACACGCCCGCGATCACCAAGGGCGTGCTCGGCAAGTACACCCGCCTGGTCCGCTCGGCCTCCGAGGGAGCCGTCTGTATCTAAAGACTGTCATCTCAGAGAATGAGACGTCACGCTGTCCAGCTTGACCGCGTCGCGGTCCGCAGGCGAATAATGCCTACATGCGATCGATTCTCCTCGTACTTGTGCGGCGCGCCGACTGACGCGACCACTGAGTCGAGCGCGCCCCTTCAGCCAACCCGGCGGAAGGGGTTTTTTGTTGCCAGGGCGACTATCTGAGACCCAGATGTCGCGAAGCGACAACCACAAGCGAGGATGGGTCGGTCGCGACAAGCCATAACGTGACAGGACAAGGAAGGCACTCATGAGTGAGCAGCTGACCGGGGCACAGGCTCTGATCCGTGCACTGGAACATGCCGGGGTGGACACCGTCTTCGGCATCCCGGGTGGCGCGATCCTCCCGGCGTACGACCCCATGCTCGACTCGACCCAGATCCGCCACATCCTGGTACGTCACGAGCAGGGCGCCGGCCACGCCGCCCAGGGGTACGCCTCCGCGTCCGGCAAGACCGGCGTGTGCATGGCGACCTCCGGGCCGGGCGCGACCAACCTGGTGACGCCGATCGCCGACGCGTACATGGACTCCGTCCCGATGGTCGCGATCACCGGTCAGGTGGCCAGCGCGGCGATCGGCACGGACGCCTTCCAGGAGGCCGACATCCGCGGCATCACGATGCCGATCACCAAGCACAACTTCCTGGTCAACGACCCGAACGACATCGCCACCACGGTGGCCGAGGCGTTCCACATCGCCTCGACCGGCCGCCCCGGCCCGGTGCTGGTCGACGTGACCAAGGACGCGATGCAGGCGCGGGTCGACTTCCAGTGGCCGACCGAACTCTCGCTGCCCGGCTACCGGCCGGTGACGCGGCCGCACCCCAAGCAGGTGCGCGAGGCGGCCCGCCTGATCGCCGCCGCCGAGAAGCCGGTCCTGTACGTCGGCGGTGGCGTGATCCGGGCCCAGGCTCACGCCGAGCTGAAGGAACTCGCGGAGCTCCTCGGCATCCCGGTGGTGACCACGCTGATGGCCCGCGGCGCGCTGCCGGACACCCACGACCTGCACTTCGGCATGCCGGGCATGCACGGCTCGGTGTCCGCCGTCGGCGCGCTCCAGCGCTCCGATCTGCTGATCTGCCTGGGTGCCCGCTTCGACGACCGGGTCACCGGCAAGCTCGACTCGTTCGCCCCCGAGGCGAAGGTCATCCACGCCGACATCGACCCGGCCGAGATCGGGAAGAACCGGGCCGCCGACGTGCCGATCGTGGGTGACTGCAAGGAGGTCATCACCGACCTCATCGCCGCGCTCCAGACCGAGATCGCGAACGCCGGCAGGACCCCGTCGTACGACACCTGGCGGCACCAGCTCGAGGCCGTGCGGGCCAAATACCCAGTCGCGTACGACGAACCCGAGGACGGCAGCCTGTCCCCGCAGTACGTGATCGAGCGGATCGGCCAGATCGCGGGCCCGGACGCCGTCTACACCGCGGGCGTCGGCCAGCACCAGATGTGGGCCGCGCACTACCTCCCGTTCGAGAAGCCCCGCCATTGGCTGAACTCCGGCGGTCTCGGCACCATGGGGTACGCCGTTCCGGCCGCGATGGGAGCCAAGGTCGCCCGGCCGGACAAGACCGTGTGGGCCATCGACGGCGACGGCTGCTTCCAGATGACCAACCAGGAGCTGGTCACCTGCGCGCTGGAGGGCATCCCGATCAAGGTTGCCGTGATCAACAACCAGTCGCTGGGCATGGTCCGGCAGTGGCAGACGCTGTTCTACGACAAGCGCTACTCCAACACCGACCTGCACTCGGCCCGGATCCCCGACTTCGCCAAGCTGTCCGAGGCGATGGGCGGCGTCGGGCTGCGCTGCTCCGACCGCGACTCGGTCGACGCCACGATCGAGAAGGCGATGGCGGTCACCGACGCGCCGGTCGTGGTCGACTTCGTCGTGCACCGCGATGCGATGGTCTGGCCGATGGTCGCGGCCGGCACCAGCAACGACGACATCCAGATCGCCCGCGACATGGCGCCGGCCTGGGACACCGAGGAGCTCTAGTGACTGAGCGAAGCGAAGGAACCATTCAACAGAGCGAGCATCGCTCAGCGGCGCCCGGAGCGAAGCGAGGACGTCGATGAGCAAGCACACTTTGAGCATCCTGGTGGAGAACAAGCACGGTGTGCTGGCCCGGGTGGCCGCGCTGATCTCCCGCCGGGGGTTCAACATCGACTCCCTCGCGGTCGGTCCGACCGAGCACCCGGAGGTGTCCCGGATGACCATCGCGGTCAGCGTGGACGAGCAGCCTCTGGAGCAGATCACCAAGCAGCTGAACAAGCTGGTGAACGTGATCAAGATCGTCGAACTCGAGCCCAGCCAGACCGTGCAGCGTGAGCTGCTGCTGGTGAAGGTCAAGGCGGACACCCTGACCAGGGGACAGGTGCTGGAGACCGTCCAGCTGTTCCGTGCGAAGGTGGTCGACGTGGCTCCGGACGCGATCACGATCGAGGCGACCGGCAATCCCGAGAAGCTCGAGGCCATGCTCCGGGTGCTGGAACCCTTCGGCGTCCGCGAGCTGGTGCAGTCCGGCATGGTGGCGATCGGCCGGGGCAGTCGCTCCATCTCCGACCGCACACTGCGGCCGGTCCCGGTGCCGCCGCCGCACGTCGCGTCGGGCCCCCCGAACCTGCAGGCGCAACCCGCCGATCGACCCCATCACCCGGTGCCGGCGCCGCCGCCGGGCCGACCTGTGGCCCCGGCCCGCCAGGGCTGAGCCGACAACAAAGCGCCGTACCGAATATCTACAGAGGAGAAGAGCGCCACAGTGGCTGCTGAAATGTTCTACGACGACAACGCCGACCTGTCGGTGATCCAGGGCCGCCACGTGGCCGTTCTCGGCTACGGCTCCCAGGGCCACGCGCACGCGCTGTCCCTGCGCGACTCCGGCGTCGACGTCCGGGTGGGCCTGCCCGAGGGCTCGAAGAGCCGGGCCAAGGCCGAGGCCCAGGGCCTGCGCGTACTCAGCCCGGCCGAGGCGGTGGAGGAGGCCGACGTGATCGTCGTCCTCGCTCCGGACCCGGCCCAGCGCAAGCTCTACAAGGAGGCCATCGAGCCGAACCTGGTCGACGGCGACGCGCTCGTCTTCGGTCACGGCTTCAACATCCGGTTCGGCTACATCAAGCCGCCGGCCGGCGTGGACGTGTTCATGGTCGCCCCGAAGGGCCCGGGTCACCTGGTCCGCCGGGAGTACACCGAGGGCCGCGGCGTACCCGTGCTGGTAGCGGTCGAGCAGGACGCCACCGCCAAGGCGTGGGACCTCGCGCTGTCGTACGCCAAGGGCATCGGCGGCCTGCGGGCCGGCGGGATCAAGACCACCTTCACCGAGGAGACCGAGACCGACCTGTTCGGTGAGCAGGCCGTCCTCTGCGGTGGTGTGTCCGCGCTGATCCAGAACGGCTTCGAGGTACTGACAGAGGCCGGCTACCAGCCCGAGGTCGCGTACTTCGAGTGCCTGCACGAGCTCAAGCTGATCGTCGACCTGATCTACGAAGGCGGCATCGCCAAGCAGCGCTGGTCGGTCTCCGACACCGCCGAGTACGGCGACTACGTGTCCGGCCCCCGCATCATCGACGCGTCGGTCAAGCAGCGGATGAAGGAGGTCCTCGGCGACATCACCGACGGCACCTTCGCGGCCCGCTTCATCGCCGACCAGGACGCCGGCGCGCCGGAGTTCGCCGAGTTCCGCAAGCAGAGCGAGTCGCACCCGATCGAGGCGGTCGGCAAGGAACTGCGCGGCCTGATGGCTTGGGTCAAGTCCCACGACGAGGACTACGTGGAGGGCACCGCGGCCCGCTGACACGACGTTGTGATAGGCCCGGACCATCCAGGTGGATGGTCCGGGCCTTGTCGTTTGGCACAATCAGTGACGATTGTGGTCTGGACTGGTGATGGTTGGGGGAGGTGAGCCTTGGTGGAGGACGGCAGGCAGGCGCTGCCGCGGCCGCCTCGGCGTGTGCCCGTGGGCGCCGGCGTCCTCACCCAGCTGCAGACCCCGGTGCCACGAACCCCGCGACGAGGGCCGCGGCCGCCGTGGAAGTTCGGCCGGTTCCTGGCCGGCCTCCTGGTCGTCCTGCTGATTCTCGGCGCCGGTGCTTCGGCCGGCTGGCTGATCCGCGCGCAGAGCCTCAAGATCGACACGGCGAAGGTCCTGGACCTGGCCGGCCCAGGCGTCGTACGCGTGCTGGCCACGACGTGTGCGGGGGACGGCGAGGCGAGCGGGGTCGTGATCGGTGACGGGCTGGTCCTGACCGCGGCGTCCGCGATGAGGCAGTCGCTGTCGATGGCGATCGTGACCCCTGACGGCCGGATCCGCCGGGCCAACCTGCTCGGGACCAGTCCGGACGGAGTCGCCGTACTGCGCATGATCGGGCGGCTCGACGAGGACCCGGTGCCGCTGGCGCCCACGGACCCGGACCGGAAGGCCGAGCGTGCGCACATCGGCTACACCGCGGCCGGGAGGCAGGCCGTCCAGAAGGTCGGTACGACGGACCGCCCGCGGACGCTGACCGAGATCATGAACACGGCCAAGCTCGGCGGCCCTGTCGTCGACAAGTCCGGCCAGCTCGTCGGCCTGGTCGTCGGTGACACCGCCAAGACCGCCTCAATCGTCCCGGTCGCCCGGCTGCGCGAGTACGTCGTACCGAATGCGCCGGCGCTCACGCCCGAACCGGGTGGCACGTGTGTGCGGTCGCTCGGCCCGCAGACCCCGATCGTCCCGGAGTTGCTGGTCTCGAAGACCAAGCTGGCGATGGAGGCGCAGCGACTGCTCGGCACCTACTTGACGCTGATGAACCAGCACGACTTCGGCGGCCTGCGGACGGCGTACTACTCCAAGCGGCTGCTCGGTGCGCTGTCGGAGGAACGGGACCGCGACAGCCACCAGACGACGTACTTCTTCGGCGCCAGGATCACCGAGGTGACCACCAACGCCCAGGGCGTGAACGCCCGGATGATGTTCACCGTGCTGTTCTCGCCGAACGCGAGCGGAGCGAAGGGCCAGACCTGCAACCGGCTGGACGTCCGCTACCGTCTGGTCCGGGAAGGCAACCGGCTCAAGGTCGACCAGGGCAGTTCGGTGAACGTCGCACAGAGCTGCGACACCGACTGACCGTCATTCGGGTCGCCCGGCGGGTCTTACCGGCGACGAGGTACCATCGCATCAGCGGGCACAGCGCGGTGCTCTGACTTTCGAGCCCCTACCGCTTCTGCAGGAGACTTCTCCCATGACTGACGTAACCCGGCCCGTCGTCCTGATCGCCGAAGAGCTGAGCCCGGCCACCGTCGAGGCCCTCGGCCCCGATTTCGAGATCCGGCACACCAATGGCGCCGACCGCGCCCAGCTGCTCCCGGCCATCGCCGACGTCGACGCCATCCTGATCCGCAGCGCCACCAAGGTGGACGCCGAGGCACTGGCCGCGGCCAAGCGCCTGAAGGTCGTCGCCCGGGCCGGTGTCGGCCTGGACAACGTGGACGTGAAGGCCGCCACCCAGGCCGGCGTGATGGTGGTCAACGCGCCGACCTCCAACATCGTCAGCGCCGCCGAGCTCGCGGTCGCGCTGCTGCTGGCCACCGCGCGCCGGGTCCCGGCCGCCGACCAGTCGCTGAAGAACGGCGAGTGGAAGCGCAGCAAGTACTCCGGCGTCGAGCTGTTCGAGAAGACCGTCGGCATCGTCGGCCTCGGCAAGATCGGCGTTCTGGTCGCGCAGCGGCTGGCCGCGTTCGGCATGAGCGTGATCGCCTACGACCCGTACGTGCAGGCCGGCCGGGCCGCTCAGATGGGCGTGCGGCTCGCGTCCCTGGACGAGCTGCTCGCGGCCAGCGACTTCATCTCGGTGCACCTTCCGAAGACTCCGGAGACCATCGGTCTGATCGGCGACGAGGAGCTGCACAAGGTCAAGCCCGAGGTCATCGTGGTGAACGCGGCCCGCGGCGGCATCGTCGACGAGCAGGCGCTCTTCACCGCGCTCAAGGAGGGCCGAGTGGCCGGCGCCGGTCTGGACGTGTTCGCGTCCGAGCCGTGCACCGACTCGCCTCTGTTCGAGCTCGAGAACGTGATCGCCACCCCGCACCTGGGCGCGTCGACCGACGAGGCACAGGAGAAGGCCGGCATCGCCGTGGCCAAGTCGGTCCGGCTGGCACTGTCGGGCGAGCTGGTGCCGGACGCGGTCAACGTCCAGGGCGGCGTGATCGCCGAGGACGTCCGGCCGGGGATCGGTCTGACCGAGAAGCTGGGCCGGATCTTCACCGCACTGGCCGGTGGCGTCGCGCAGCAGCTCGACGTCGAGGTCCGCGGCGAGATCACGCAGTACGACGTGAAGGTGCTCGAGCTCGCCGCGCTCAAGGGCGTGTTCGCCGACGTGGTCGAGGACAACGTGTCGTACGTGAACGCGCCGCTGCTGGCGGCCGAGCGGGGCCTCGAGGTCCGGCTCGTCACCGACCACGACAGCCCCGAGCACCGCAACCTGATCACCCTGCGCGGGACCCTTGCCGACGGCATCCAGGTGTCGGTGTCCGGCACGCTGGTCGGGGTCCGGCAGTCGGAGCGGCTGGTGGAGATCGACGGGTTCGACGTCGAGATCGAGCTGTCCGCGCACCTGGCTTTCCTCACCTACGAGGACCGGCCGGGCATCGTCGGCCAGATCGGCCGCATCCTCGGCGACGCGGAGGTCAACATCGCCGGCATGCAGGTGAGCCGGGACCGCAAGGGCGGCAAGGCGCTGGTCGCGCTGGCAGTCGACTCGGCGATCGCGACCGGCGTACTGGACGACATCGCCGGTGCGGTGCAGGCCGATACGGCTCGCACTGTGGACCTGGAGGCGTAATTCAGGCGAACGACTGATTTACTGGAAGCGGTCAGCCGCCCGCAGGCGCATGGCGGCCGACAAGGGCCCGAGCCACCTATGGCTCGGGCCCGCCTTCGTTCCCGGTTGTTTCAGTGCCGGGTGGCGAGGAGTACGGCGGCGTCCGGGGCGACCATCACCTCGACGGTGGTGAACCGCTTGTCCATCAGCCATTCCTGCCGCAGCGTGTCGACCCGGCCCTCGTACATCGGCGGCCAGACGGCCGACGGCGTGAAGTCGTCCAGGACGACGAAGCCGCCCGGCTCGACCACGTCCGCGATGATGTCGCGGGCCGACAGCTTCGCCTCGCGGGCGTCCACGAACAGCAGCGCGAACGGGCCGCGCTCGATCAGGGCGGTCCAGTCGGCGGAGACGACCTCGATCCGCTCGTCGGCGGCGAACAGTTCCGCCACCGCCTGCGCCAGTTGCGGGTCGCTCTCCGCGGTGACGATGCGGGTGCTCTCTCCGGCGCCGCTGCGCAACCACGCGGAGCCCACGCCACAGCCGGTCCCGAGCTCGCCGAGCAGACCGGTCCTCGACGCGGCGAGAGTCGCCAGCAGCCGGCCGGTCTCGTTCCTGGTGGAGCTGACGAATCCACGCCGGCCGGACAGGCTGAGGGCCGCTGAAACCAGCGGCGGCAGTTCTGGAGGAGCACTCACCGGTTGAGAGTTGCACAGCTCTGGTCCAGCGCCTGCACCGGCATCTCACATTCCGGGACATCGTGCCCGCATAGTGGTGAAATAGTCGGACGTCAGAGTAAATTCGTCGCCATCCTGCCGCCCGCATCCTGTCTGGGGAGGAGCAGCATGTACGACATGTATCCGGCCAACTGGCCCGCGATCGACGCCCGGGAACGGAAGGCGACCCGCCGTCGCCGTCCGGCGCGCCCGGGGAGCGTGACCGCGGCCGAGGCCAGGGCCGTCCAAGAGGCTATGAACCGCCGCGACAATGGGGGAGAACCCGAGAAGTGAGCGACAAGAAGAACTTCACGCTGGCCGTGGTCCCCGGTGACGGTATCGGTCCGGAGGTGACCACCGAGGCGCTGAAGGTGCTGGACGCGGTAGCCGCGCAGCACGGCGTGACGTTCGAGCGGACCGAGTACGACCTCGGCGCGCGGCGCTGGCACGCGACCGGCGAGACGCTGCCGGACGCGGAGCTCGAGGAGATTCGCAAGCACGACGCGATCCTGCTCGGCGCGGTCGGCGACCCGTCGGTCCCGTCCGGCGTGCTCGAGCGCGGCCTGCTGCTGAAGCTCCGGTTCACCCTCGACCACTACGTGAACCTCCGCCCGTCGAAGATCTACCCGTCCGTCGGCTCCCCGCTGGCAGACCCGGGCGAGGTCGACTTCGTCGTCATCCGCGAAGGCACCGAAGGCCCGTACGTCGGCAACGGAGGAGCGCTCCGCGTCGGTACGCCGGCCGAGATCGCCACCGAGGTGTCGGTCAACACGGCGTACGGCGTCGAGCGCGTGGTCCGGGACGCCTTCGCCCGGGCGCAGGCGCGGCCGCGCAAGAAGCTCACGCTGGTGCACAAGAACAACGTGCTCGTGCACGCCGGCCACCTGTGGAAGCGGACCGTCGACAAGGTCGCCGCGGACTTCCCTGAGATCGCCGTCGACTACCTGCACGTGGACGCGGCGACCATCTTCCTGGTTACCGACCCGGCCCGGTTCGACGTGATCGTCACCGACAACCTGTTCGGCGACATCATCACCGACCTGGCGGCCGCGATCAGCGGTGGCATCGGGCTGGCCGCGAGCGGCAACATCAACCCGGACCGGACCGCGCCGAGCATGTTCGAGCCGGTGCACGGCTCCGCGCCGGACATCGCCGGCCAGCAGAAAGCCGACCCGACCGCGGCGATCCTGTCCGCGTCGCTGCTGTGCGACCACCTCGGCCTGACCGAGGCCGCGGCCGCGATCGAGGCGGCTGTCACGGCCGATATCGCGGAGCGTACCGGCGCCGTCCGGAGCACCGCGGAGATCGGTGACGCCATCACCAAGCGCGCGATCGGCTGACGCTCGCATGACCAGTCGGCCAAGAGGTACGGTGCGGCTTATGAGCGAGCGAACAAAGAGCACTGTCGCCATCGCGCTCATGCCGCAACCGAGCGACAGCGAGGTGTAGGTATGAGCGCCGATCTGCGATTCACCGTTGAGCCAACCACCCATGCGGCCAGCGACGACCAGCGCGCCACGATCCTGGCGAACCCGGGATTCGGGCAGTACTTCTCCGACCACATGGCGATCGCCACCTGGACCAAGGAGAACGGCTGGCACGACGCGAGGATCACCGCCTTCGGACCGCTGGAGCTGTCTCCGGCCACCGCGGTGTTCCACTACGCCCAGACCATCTTCGAGGGGATGAAGGCCTACCGGCATCCCGACGACTCGATCCACATGTTCCGCCCCGAAGCCAATGCGGCCCGGTTCGCGAAGTCGGCACGCCGGCTCGCGCTGCCCGAGCTGCCCGAGGCCGCCTTCCTGGACTCGCTGCGCAAGCTGGTCGAGCTGGACAAGGCCTGGGTCCCCGGCGGCGGCGAGACGTCGCTCTACCTGCGGCCGTTCATGTTCGGCTCCGACCCGTTCCTCGGCGTACGCCCGTCCGCGGAAGTCACGTACTGCGTGATCACGTCGCCGGCCGGCTCGTACTTCGCCAACGGCGTCAAGCCGGTGCGGATCTGGCTGAGCGAGGAGTACACCCGGGCGGCCCCCGGTGGCACCGGCGCGGCCAAGACGGGTGGCAACTACGCCTCGTCGCTGATTGCGCAGGCCGAAGCCATCGAGCAGGGCTGTGACCAGGTCGCCTTCCTCGACGCGGTCGAGAAGAAGTGGGTCGAGGAGCTCGGCGGGATGAACCTGTACTTCGTCCTCGACGACAACTCGGTCGTCACGCCGGAGCTGTCCGGCACCATCCTCGAGGGCGTCACCCGGGACTCGATCCTGAAGCTGGTGACCGACCTCGGCCACACCGTCACCGAGCGGAAGATCTCGATCGACGAGTGGCGCGACGGTGCGGCGTCGGGCAAGATCCGCGAGGTGTTCGCCTGCGGCACGGCCGCGGTGATCACCCCGGTCGCGTCGCTGAAGTGGAAGGACGGCGAGGTGCAGGTGGCCGACGGCAACGGTGGCCCGGTCACCGCCGCGGTCCGCAGCGCCCTGCTCGACGTCCAGTACGGCCGCGCCGCCGACCCGCACGGCTGGATGACCAGGATCTGCTAGCCACGCGTCGTCGTCCGGGCCACGCCCGCGACGACGACGGCCAGCAACCACAGGCCGAGGGCAACGACCGGCGCGCCCGTCCACCCCAGCGTCGGGTGGTCCGGCTTGCTCACCAGGATCAG
Source organism: Kribbella capetownensis (assembly GCF_004331485.1). GTDB lineage: Bacteria > Actinomycetota > Actinomycetes > Propionibacteriales > Kribbellaceae > Kribbella > Kribbella capetownensis. The sequence continues at coordinate 215,744 of NZ_SJKD01000009.1, read as the reverse complement.
GATCGTGACCACGAGCCCCGCGCCGCCCCTGACCAGCGCGAAGATCGTCTCGGTCGGGGGCAGCAGCGCGGCCAGCGCCAGCACGAGGTAGAGCAGGAACAGGAAGGTGCCCAGGCCGCCCATCGGCGACTTGGGCGAGTGGTCGGTGAAATGGATCATGCCGATCCCGCTGTAGATCAGCTGGCCGTCGCCGTAGTCCCGGGTGAGCCAGGTCGGCGCCAGCGTGACGAGCAACGCCAGCCCGACGGCGAAGCCCGCCAGCCGGAATTGCAGCTCTTTGAGCTCGGGCAGCCGGCGCAGCGGCGCTTTGAGGATGTCCAGCGAATCGCGGTCGTCTGGCTCAGGCACGGCGGTCCTTTCAAGCAGCTGTTTCACAGCATCTTCTCAGGCTTGGGGTCTGCGGCGCGGTCGCTGTCCACAGGATGGGTTCGATAGGGTCGGGCGGCATGAGTAGCTTCCCCGACGATGTCGAGGCCTATTACGCGGAGCTCGCCGGGCGACGTGACTGGTCGCCGGAGACCGTCACCGCGATCCGGTCGACCGTCGAGCTGATCCGCGACCTCGACCGCGGTACGGCGACCCGCACGTACGGCGCGGTGGCCGACGAGGAAGGCACGGACTGGCTGTACGAGGCCGTGTGGCACGAGCGGGAGTGGGTCGTGGTTCGCCAGATCGGCGCGGCCGAGGACGGCACCATCACCAGGTACTGGTGGCAGCGGCTCGAGGACGACGAGGGCATGCTCACCGACAAGGCCCTGGACCGTGACGAGTGGGGCCTGCGCCCGCTCAGCCGCGAGGACTTCTACAGCGCCTGGGACGACCCGGGCTGGTCCCTCACCTCACTGACAGCCTGATCTTCCCTGACCGCCTGAACTCCCGCGTGCGCCGTAGTACTGGTCGGCGTACTGAATGTTCGTGATTCGAGACGGTCCCGCCACGGTGTGGACATTGTGTGGCAGACTGCGAAATGTCATGAAGAACTACCGGGTCATCATTATCTAGGCGCGCTCAGCCAGCACTACCTGAGCGCGCAGACCTCTCGCACCTTGCGGGAGGTTTTTTGTTTGCCCGCCAGCCCCCACCGGAAGGCCGATCATGAGTATCTCGGACGAGTTCCACGTCTACGACACCACTCTGCGCGACGGTGCGCAGCAGGAGGGGCTGGCGCTGTCCGTGGCCGACAAGATCGCCATCGCGCGGCACCTGGACGACCTGGGCGTGGGATTCATCGAGGGCGGCTGGCCGGGCGCGGTGCCCAAGGACACCGAGTTCTTCGAGCAGGCCCGGACCGAGTTGCAGCTGCGGAACGCGACGTTCGCGGCCTTCGGCGCGACCCGCAAGCCCGCGACCGCGGTGGCGGACGACCAGCAGGTGGCGGCCCTGCGCGACTCCGGCGCCGGCGTCGTCACACTCGTTGCCAAGAGCCACGATGCACACGTCGAGCGGGCTTTGCGTACGACGCTGGACGAGAACCTCCGGATGGTCGCGGACACGGTCCGCCACCTGCGCGAGAACGGGCAGCGGGTCTTCCTCGACACCGAGCACTTCTTCGACGGCTACCGCGCCAACCGCGCCTACGCCCTGGAGGTCGTGCGGGTAGCCGCCGAGGCCGGCGCCGACGTGGTGGCGTTGTGCGACACCAACGGCGGCACGTTGCCGCGGGAGTTGCAGGACATCGTCCGCGACGTCCTCGACTCGACCGGTGCGCGCCTCGGCATCCACTGTCACAACGACGCCGGCTGCGCGGTGGCGAACACGATCGCCGCCGTCGAGGCCGGCGTCACCCACGTCCAGGGCACCATCAACGGGTACGGCGAACGCACCGGCAACGCCGACCTGCTCGCGATCGTCGCCAACCTCGAACTGAAGCGCGGCCTGGATCTGCTCCCGGCCGGCAAGCTGGCTGAGTCGTTCCGGATCGCGCACGCGATCGCCGAAGTGACGAACGTGCCGCCGTCGACCCGGCAGCCGTACGTCGGTGTGTCCGCCTTCGCCCACAAGGCGGGGCTGCACGCCAGTGCCATCAAGGTGGATCCCGATCTCTACCAGCACACGGATCCGGCCCGGGTGGGCAACGACATGCGGATGCTCGTGTCCGAGATGGCCGGCCGGGCCAGCGTGGAGCTGAAGGGGCGCGAGCTCGGGTTCGACCTCGGCAACGACCGCGAACTGGTCAGCCGGGTGACCGAGCGGGTGAAGGAGATGGAGGCCCGCGGGTACACGTTCGAGGCGGCCGACGCGTCGTTCGAACTGCTGCTCACCGAGGAGGTCACCGGGAAGCGGGCGTCCTTCTTCGACGTCGAGTCGTGGCGGGTGATCACCGAGTCGCGCGCCGACGGCGAGGCGGTGTCGGAATCGACCGTGAAGCTGGTCGCGGGCGGCGAGCGGGAGATCGTCACCGGGGAAGGCAACGGCCCGGTCAACGCCCTCGACCATGCGCTGCGGACTGCGATCGAGCGCGCGTACCCGGTGGTGAACAAGTTCGAGCTGGTCGACTACAAGGTCCGGATCCTCGACCAAGGCCATGGCACGGACGCGGTAATCAGAGTTCTCATCGAGACCGCGGACGGCGAGGGCTCGTGGGTGACGGTCGGAGTCGGCCACAACATCGTCGAGGCGTCCTGGGAGGCGCTCGTCGACGGCGTCACGTTCGGTCTGCTGCGTCACAAGGAGGTCGTGCGATGACCCTGCTCGCAGTCGAACGAACGGTCACCGTCTTCACTGCACGCGTCGTCGAAACCGAAGGCATGCTGGCCCGGATCGCCGTCATGCTGAACCCGTACGACGTTCGCGAACTCGCCCTCTCCCTCGACGAAGGCACCCTGACCATCACCGTCGAAGGCAACGGCTTCGACGCCGGCCGCGTGGCCGCCCGGCTCGGAAAGGTCATCGGAGTCATGGACGTCGTGATCAGCTGAGTCCGGCGTGATGGGCGAGGATGGCGGCCTGGACCCGGTTGGTGAGCTGGAGCTTGGCGAGGATCCGGCTGACGTGGGTCTTCACCGTTGCCTCACTCAGGTACAGCCGCTCGGCGATGGCGCTGTTGGCGTGCCCGTCCCCGACGGCGGCCAGTACCTCGCGCTCCTTGCCGGTCAGTGCCGACAGCCGTCGTACGGCGTCCTCCCGGCGCGGATCCGGCGAGCCGGTGAACCGGTGCAGCAGTCGCCTCGTCACCTGCGGCGACAGCATCGCGTCCCCGCCCGCCGCGCTGCGGACTGCCAGCGCCATCTGTTCCGCGGTCGCGTCCTTCAGCAGGACCCCGACTGCCCCGTTGCGGAGCGCGGTCTCGACGTACTCATCCAGATCGAACGTGGTCAGTACGACGACCTTCGGGGGCATCGTCGCATCAGCCGGCAGAACGCGCTCGACCTGCTCCCCGGACTGCGCCGTGGAGTGACGAAGTAGACAGGACAAACTGCTCAGTTCCAACTGGACAGTTTGGACTGAGGAACTACGCTGGAGGCATGCTCTCAGCGTCGGCGGTGCAGGCGGCCAGTCAGGTGCGGGTGGTGTTCGGGCGGGTCAAGCGGCGGCTGAAGGATCTGGCCGATCAGGATGACCTGACGCCGTCCCAGTCGTCGGTGCTGAGCCGGCTCGACAAGGACGGGCCGGCGTCGGCCAGCGAGCTCGCGGCCGCCGAGCGGGTCCGCCCGCAGTCGATGGCCGCGATCCTGGCCGCCCTCCGCGAGACTGACCTGATCGAGCGCCATCCCGATCCCGAGGACGGTCGCCGTCAGGTCGTCTCCCTGACCACGACCGGCCGCCACCGGCTCCAAGGCGACCGGCGGGTTCGCCAGGAGTGGCTCGCCCAGACTCTGCAGGAGCGCTGCACCGAGGCCGACCGCCGGCTCATCCTCAAGGCGCTGGAACTGCTCGACAACGCCCTCGAATCTGCTCCGGCGGCGATCACCCGGTGACCTCTGCTGTGCCCGCAAACCCTGCCGGATTCGACCGGCGGTTCATCGCGCCGATGGTGATCGGCGGCATCCTCAACCCGATCAACTCGTCGATGCTCGCGGTCGCGCTGATCCCGATCGGCGCGACGTTCGGCGTACCTCCGTCCCAGACCGCCTGGCTGATCACCGGCCTCTACCTGGCGACAGCCGTCGGGCAGCCCGTGGCCGGCCGGTTGGTCGACCTCTACGGCCCGCGTCCGCTCTATCTGATCGGTACGGCGGTCGTCGGCCTCGCCGGTCTGCTCGGTGCGCTGGCGCCGACGCTCGGGGTGCTGATCCTGTCCCGCGTCCTCCTCGGTTTCGGGACGTCGGCGGCGTACCCGGCCTCGATGTCGCTGATCCGGAGCGAGGCCGACCGGACCGGCATGAGTACGCCGGCGGGGATTCTGAGCATCCTGTCGATCGCCAACCAGGTCATCTCGGTGATCGGCCCGACGCTCGGCGGTGCGCTGATCGGCCTCGGCGGCTGGCACCTGATCTTCACCATCAACGTCCCGCTGTCGGTGATCTGCGTGATCCTCGGCGTGGTGTGGTTGCCGAGCCGCCCGCGGACCCGAAACGCCTCCGGCCGCCTGGACTACCCGGGCATCGTGCTGTTCAGCGCCACTCTCGTTTCGCTGATGCTGTTCCTGATGCAGCCGCGGGTCTCGCGCTGGTATCTGGTGGTGTTCGCGGTTGCCGTCGGTCTGGCGTTCGTACAGGTGCAGTTGCGCGTGGTCGAGCCGTTCATCGATCTGCACGTGCTCGGTGGCAATCGTCCGCTGATCTCGACCTACATCAGGCAGGTGCTGGCGATGGTTGGTTCGTACTCCTTCCTGTACGCCTTCCCGCAGTGGCTCGAGGAGGGGCACGGTCTGGACGCCGCGGCCGCCGGTCTGCTCATGCTCCCGCTGTCCGTCACCGCCGTACTGATCATCGTGATCACCGGCCGGCGCGCGCGGGTCCGCGGCAAACTTATTGCCGGAAGCATCTTCCTGGTCGCGGCCGCGACCGCACCGCGGTTCGTCGGCGCGCACACTGCGCTGGCTCTGCTGGCGCTCGTCGGCGTCCTGGCCGGCTTGTCCTCGGGTCTCACCGGTCTCGCGAACCAGAACGCCCTGTATCACCAAGCCGATCCGGCCCGGATCGGATCGTCGGCCGGCCTGCTGCGCACCGGCGGGTACCTCGGCGCCCTCGTCGCCGCGGCGGCCAACGCCCGCTTCTTCCAGCATGGCGCGACCACCACAGGTCTGCACGAGCTGGCCCTGTTTCTGCTCGTTGTCGCCGGCCTGCTCGTGCTGGTGACACTCCTGGACCGGTCCCTCGCGCGGATCGGTCGTCCACAACCCAACTGAGAGGCCCGTCGTGCCCGTCACCACTTTTGACCCGAACACCGCCCTCGTTGTGATCGACCTGCAGAACGGCATCACCGCGATCCCCGGTGCGCCGTACCCGACCGCCGACGTCATCACCCGGACGGCGGAGCTTGCCGACGCCTTCCGCAAGCGCGGCCTCCCGGTGTTCCTGGTCCGCGCCAGCTTCCGCGCGGACGGTGCGGACCGGATACCAGGCCGGACCGAGCAACCGACCCGCGCGACCGGTACGCCGCCCGCCGACGCCGACCAGATCGTCCCGCAGTTGGCCGGTCACCCCGAGGACACCGTGGTGACCAAGCGGAACTGGGGCGCCTTCCACGGCACCGACCTCGACGTCCACCTGGGCCGCCGCGGCATCACCCAGATCGTCCTGACTGGCGTGGCCACCAGCTTCGGTGTCGAGTCGACCGCCCGCGCCGCCCATGAGCACGGCTACCACGTCACCCTCGCCACCGACGCGATGACGGACCTCAGCGCCGACTCCCACCTCCACGCCACCACCTACATCTTCCCCCGCCTCGGCGAGACCGGCACCACCGCCGACATCCTCGCCAAGCTCCCCGCCTAGACCGAAGGCAGGACACGCGAGCCCCGCGTAGACCGCGGGTAGGACACGCGAGCCGGGCAGCCGTTGCGCTGCCCGGCTCGCGTCGTACCCGGGGTCAGTCCCAGCTCAGTCCGCTCGAGGACTGGTACTCGATGACGCGGGTTTCGAAGAAGTTCTTCTCCTTCTTCAGGTCCATGACTTCTGACATCCAGCCGAACGGGTTGCGGGTCTCGCCGAAGATGGGGGCGAGGCCGATCTGCTCAGCGCGGCGGTCGGTGACGAAGTGCATGTACTGCTCGCAGAGCTCCGCGGTCAGGCCGAGCATGCCGTTCGGCATCGTCGCGCGGCCGTAGGCGACCTCCAGCTCACACGCTTCGGTGAGCATCTGCCGCACCTCGGCCTGGAACCGCGCCGTCCACAGGTGCGGGTTCTCCTGCTTGATCTGGTTGATGCAGTCGATGCCGAAGTTCAGGTGGATCGACTCGTCGCGCAGGATGTACTGGTACTGCTCGGCGATGCCGACCATCTTGTTCCGCCGGCCCAGCGACAGGATCTGCGCGAACCCGGTGTAGAACCACATCCCCTCGAACACCACGTAGAACGCGATCAGGTCGCGCAGGAACGCCGTATCGGTCTCCGGCGTTCCGGTCCGGAAGTCCGGGTCCTCCAGGTGCTGGGTGTACTTCAGCGCCCAGGCGTCCTTGTCCGAGATCGACGGCACCTCGCGGTACATGTTGAACAGCTCGCCCTCGTCCAGGCCGAGCGACGTACAGATGTACTGGAAGGTGTGCGTGTGCACGGCCTCCTCGAACGCCTGGCGCAGCAGGTACTGCCGGCATTCGGGGTTCGTCAGCTGCCGGTACACGGCCAGGACGATGTTGTTCGCGACCAGAGACTCCGCGGTGGCGAAGAAGCCGAGGTTGCGCTTCAGCATCATCCGCTCGTCCTCGGTCAGGCCGTCTTTCGACTTCCACAACGAGATGTCGGCCTGCATGGACACCTCGGTCGGCATCCAGTGGTTGTTGCAGGCGGCAAGGTACTTCTCCCAGGCCCACCGGTACTTCAGCGGCAGCAACTGGTTCACGTCCGCCCGGGCGTTGATCATCGCCTTGTCGGCGACCTCGACCCGGGACGCCCCGACGGCGATCTCTCCCAATCCGGTCGTCACTGGCAGGCCTCGCAGTCCGGGTCGTCGATCGCGCAGACAGCTCCGCTGGGTTCGGGAAGCGCAACCGGTACGGCGTTCAGCCGGCCGTCCGTCCCTTGCAGTGTGGACTTCTCCACATGGGTCGCTGACTGGGAACGCAGGTAATAGGTCGTCTTGAGTCCATACCGCCATGTCGACCTGTAGAGCTCGTCCAGCGCGCGGCCCGACGGCGCGGCCATGTAGAGGTTGAGCGACTGCGACTGGTCGATCCACTTCTGCCGCCGCGACGCCGCCTTGACCAGCCACATCGGGTCGATCTCGAAGGCCGTCGCGTACAACTCGCGCAGGTCGGCCGGGATCCGCTCGATCCCCGCCAGGATGCCGTCGTGGTACTTGAGGTCGGACACCATCACCTGGTCCCACAGCCCGCGCGCCTTCAGGTCGGCCACGAGGTACGGGTTCGCGACGGTGAACTCACCCGACATGTTCGACTTCACGAACAGGTTGCTGTACGTCGGCTCGATCGACTGGCTCACCCCGCAGATGTTGGAGATCGTCGCGGTCGGCGCGATCGCCATCACGTTCGAGTTCCGCAGGCCGTCCCGCAGCACCTTCTGGCGGAGCGCGTCCCAGTCGAGTTGCTTGCTCTGGTCAACGATCAGGTCGCCGTCGCGCGCAGTCTTGAGCAGCTCGAGCGAGTCGATCGGCAGGATTCCCTGGCTCCACAGCGAACCGTCGTACGACGAGTAGCGGCCGCGCTCGGCCGCGAGGTCGCTGGACGCCTCGATCGCGTGGTAGCTGATTTGCTCCATCGACCTGTCGGCGAAGGCCACGGCGGCGTCGGAGGAGTAGGGGATCCGCAGCGCGAACAGTGCGTCGGCGAACCCCATCAGCCCGAGGCCGACAGGGCGGTGCCGCTGGTTGGCCCGCTCCGACTCCGCGGTGGTGTAGAAGTTCACGTCGATGACGTTGTCGAGCATCCGGACCGCGGTCTTCACCGTCTCGCGGAGCAGGTCGGCGTCCAGCCCGTCCTCGGTCAGGTGCGCGACCAGGTTGACCGAACCGAGGTTGCAGACCGCGGTCTCGTCGACGGTCGTGTTCAGGGTGATCTCAGTGCACAGGTTCGACGAGTGGACGACGCCGTCGTGCTGCTGCGGCGAGCGCAGGTTGCACGCGTCCTTGAAGGTGATCCACGGATGACCGGTCTCGAACAGCACGGTCAGCATCCGCCGCCACAGGTCGACCGCCTTGACCCGCTTGAACACCCGGAGCTCACCACGATCGGCCGCCGCCTCGTACCTGCTGTACGCCTCGGCGAACTCCGCGCCGTACAGATCGTGCAGGTCGGGCACCTCGTCGGGCGAGAACAGCGTCCACTCGCCGCCTGCCTCGACCCGCTGCAGGAACAGGTCCGGCACCCAGTTCGCCGTGTTCATGTCGTGCGTACGCCGGCGCTCGTCGCCGGTGTTCTTCCGCAGGTCGAGGAACTCCTCGATGTCAACGTGCCAGGTCTCCAGGTACGCGCACACCGCGCCCTTGCGTTTTCCTCCTTGATTCACAGCTACCGCGGTGTCGTTGGCGATCTTCAGGAAGGGGACGACGCCTTGCGATTCGCCGTTGGTCCCGCGGATCTTGGCGCCGATGCCGCGCACCGGGGTCCAGTCGTTGCCGAGGCCGCCGGAGTACTTCGCCAGCATGGCGTTGTTGCGGATGCCGTGGAAGATGCCGGCCAGGTCGTCCTCGACCGTGGTCAGGAAGCAGGACGACAGCTGCGGCCGGGTGGTGCCGGAGTTGAACAGCGTCGGGGTGGACGACATGAACCGGAACGCGCTGAGCAGCTCGTAGAACTGCAGCGCCCGCGCCTCGCGGTCGTCCTCGCGCAGCGCCATCCCCATCGCGACCCGCAGGAAGAACGCCTGCGGCAGCTCGAACCGCACCTTGTCGATGTGCAGCAGGTAGCGGTCGTAGAGGGTCTGCAGGGCGAGGAAGGTGAAGTCCAGGTCGCGCTCGGGCCGGATCGCGGCGGCGAGCCGGTCGAGGTCGAAGTTGGCCAGCTCCGGGTCGAGTTGTCCCGCCTCGATGCCGAGCTGGATGTAGCGCGGGAAGTAGTCCGCGTACGCGTCGGTCATGTCGGCCTGGCTGGCCTGCCGCGGCTCACCGTGGACCCGGCCGAGCGCCTCGCGACGGATCTGGTCGAGCAGCAGCCGGGACGCCGCGAAGCTGTACTGCGGCTCGGCCTCGACGTACGACCTGGCGGCCATCACCAGCGCGAGCTCGACCTCGTGCTGCGCGATTCCGTCGTAGCAGGAGCCGAGGGTCTCGTCGAGGATCAGCTCGGGGTCGACCGCGTCCAGACCCGCGGCCGCCTCCGCGACGATCACGCGCAGCCGGTCGACGTCGAGTGGCGCCGTGCTGCCGTCGGCCGCGCGGACGGTGAGCGCGGGCTTGTCGGTGATGCCGGATGGATCGGCCGGGGTGCGGGCCTTGGTGCGCTCCTCGCGGTAGAGGACGTACGCACGGGCGACCTGGTGCTCGCCGGCGCGCATCAGCGCCAGCTCGACCTGGTCCTGGATGTCCTCGACCTGCACGCTGCGACGGGCATGATGGTGGCGGAGGCCGCGGCTGGTCAGGGCCTCGACGACCCGGCCGGTCAGGTCGGTCACCAGGTCACGGACCCGGTGGGTGGCGGCCGCCTCGGCGCCCTCGACGGCGAGGAACGCCTTGGTCATGGCGACCGAGATCTTGGTCTGGTCGAAACCGGTGTGGCCGCCGTCGCGGCGTACGACGGTCAGCTGGATCGACTGGTCGGCTGTGGCCGCCCGGGATGAGGAAGCAATCGTCACAGGTGTTGTCTCCAAACGAGTTCGGAGGACCGGAGCCACGCGGAGGGGCGCACGACGGGGCCGGCAGCACCGGCCGGGAACACTGCCGCCACGCCCTGCGACCCACCCGCGAGGTCTCGGACCACGTGCACCGGCGGTGCACGCGCCGGTGGCAGGTATCCGGACTCGCGGAAGGCTTCCGCTCACCGTTGCGGGGCAGCTCCGGACTCGCACCGGATTCCCCTGTTGCCTCGGAGTGACCCACATCTTGTGGTGCCGACCACCCCGAACCACCAGCAGTAGTGATGCTAGGTCGCCGCCCCTAGATCTTGTGGTAGCGCCACGCCGCGTGTCGCACATGTTGTGGTTCTCGCCCGAATCTCACGCCGCGACCGCGTAGAGATCCTGGAGTGTCATGATCTCCGAGCCGTGATGGATCAGCTCGCGATTCAGCCGCAGTACGACGTGACCGAACGGCTCGCCGGCGTCCAACTCGGTCGCCTGGCTGAGGCCGACCGTCATCACCTGCTCCTCGTCCAGGGTGGCGATCGCGTCCTGCCAGGCCTCGACCCAATGTGTCAGCCACGCGACCGCGTCCCGTGCGTTGCCGTGCAGGTTGATGTCCGCCCGTCCCTGCTGGCTCGCCCCGAAGGTCCACTCCCAGCGCTCGAAGAACGTCTCGGTCAGATGCGCGATCAGCCAGGCGATCGTGCGCGGCCCGCGATGGTCCGGCTCGTCGGGCCACTGCGCGACCCACTCGCCGGACCCGAGTGATCGGAACCGCCCGGTGTAGTGGCGGCGTACGACGGTCAGCGCCTCGCTGCTCGGCCGCCAGAAGTACTGGTCGTCGGTCAACTGCGCGAGCCGGCCGGACAGCACCATCCAGCTGAAGCCGAGTTGGCCCCGGACCATCGCCATCGCCGATGGCCGGTGCAGGATGTCCCAGTCGAACGGCTCTGGCATCATGTCTCCCTGTACGATCGAACATATGTTCGAATTCTCGCTCGCTCGGGAGAAGAAAGTCAATGTGCGTGGCGTGTTGGTGCTGGCCTCGATGGAACTGGTCTGCTAGGTGGCTCGATCCGGGTGTCCGCGGCCGGGCTGGCGAAGCGCCGTTCGAGCAGGGTGAACGCGTCGATCAGTTCGGGCGCCTCGTAGACGCGGTTGCGTCGGCCGTCGGTGATCTCGCGCAGGATGCCGGTCTCGACGAGCCTCGCCAGACCCTGGTTGGTCGCCTGCTGGGAGCGGTCGACAAGTTGCGCGGCCGCCGCGAGCGTGAGGACCGGCGCGGCGGGCAGCGCCTCGATGAGCAGGTCGGCGGCCGAGCCGCCGCGGACGGGCGCGGCTCGCTCGCGCCACGCCGACTTCAGTTCAGCCGCGGTCTGCTCGAAGCGAGCGGCCTCCGCCGTCGCGTGGCTGCAGGCCATCGCGAACATCCGCAGCCACGGATTCGCCGCCGACCGAGCCTTCGCGGTGGTCGCGCGACCGACATGCCGGAACGCCGTCAGCGCGTCGACGTACTGCATCGCGTGCGTGGCGAGCGACAGCGACACCGGCGGCACGGTCCGTGTGACCAGTCCGTCGGCCCGCAGGATCAGGTGGATCAGCGCGCGCCCCGTCCGACCGTTGCCGTCGGCAAATGGATGGATGGTCTCGAACTGCGCATGCGCGATCGCGGTCTTCGCCAGCACCGGCAGCCGGGACTCCCGGACGAAGGTCATCAGATCCGCCAGCAGATCGGGCACGAGGTGTGCCGGCGGCGGGACGTAGTACGCCTCGGCGGGGGAGCGGCCGCCGATCCAGTTCTGCAGGAAGCGGACCTCGCCGCCGAACTCGGGTGTGGGGGACCGGGCCATCAACCGGCGGTGCGCCTCGAGCAGGTGGTCGACCTCGAGTTTGTCGCCGGCCTGGACCGACTCGGTCGCCCAGGTCATCGCGTCGACCGCGCCGAGCACCTCCTCGGCGGTGACGTCGCGCTGCCGGTCCCGCAGTACGTCAGCCTTGAGCAAGCGACGCGCGCCGACCACCAGCCCCTCGATCTGCGACGACCCGACAGCCTCTGCGCGCAGCAGGAGGCGGGCCAGGGCTTCACTGTTCGTCAGTACGGCGGCAGTCGCGTCCAGACGGGCCAGATCGCCGGCAGCGTCCTCCAATGCCGCGAGGACGTCGTCGCTCAGGTCGAACTCGCGCCCGACCAGCGGGTCCGGGAAGTACAGCTCGTACGACCCGCCCAACCGCTCGGCCCGGGTGAACCCGTCCGGATGCCCAGGCCACCGATGCAACTCCACCCGTGCCATACCTCTTATTCAAGCTTATTTCACAACCTTGAACAAGAGTATGCTGCGGTCAAGCTGGCGGCGTTCACCCGCCGGCCACCCGAACGCGTCACGATCAGTCCCTCCGCCCGGCGTCGCAGGGCGACTATCGAAGGAGCCCGGCAATGACGGAGACCGAGCCGGAGACCGAGCCGCAGGACGAGCACCACGGTCTGCTGCACTCTCTCGGCAAGCACCTGCCGCACCATCACCACCATCCGGAGACGGACGACGTCACCGCCTCGGAGGAGGCGGTCGGCTTCGACCTGGACACCGACTCGGCGCTGCCGCACGCGCATCACCCGGACGGCAATACGTTCGACCGCGCCAAGGATCTGTCCTACGGTCGACTGCCAGACGACTCCGACGCCTGAGGACGCTTATGCGACTGGACGCGCAGACACTGCAGATGGTGGCCGCCAACGAGGCGGACTGGGATGCGCGGGCGCCGCTGCATGCGGCGAGCCGCTTCTACAGTCAGCCGGCGGAGTTCTGGTTCGCCGACTACGAGTGGGAGGATCTCGGTCCGCTCGAGGGTCGCGACGTACTGCATCTGCAGTGCCATCTGGGGACAGAGACCATCGCGTTCGCTCGGCGCGGGGCGCGGACGACCGGGTTGGACCTGTCAGCCAAGTCGCTCGAGGAGGCGCGGCAGCTCGCTGCTGATGCAGAGGTCGAGGTCGACTACGTCCACGCGAATGTGTACGAGGCCGTGGACGCGGTGCAAGGTCGCCGGTTCGACGTCGTCTACACGGGCAAGGGCGCGCTCTGCTACCTGCCCGATCTGGAGCACTGGGCGCGTGTGGTCCGTGATCTCCTCAAGCCTGGCGGCGCCTTGTACGTCGTCGAGTTTCACCCACTACTGAACGCGATGCGGCCGGTGTCGCTGCCAGGCGAGTCCGACGACCTGATCATCCGCGCCGACTACCTCGAAGGCCGCGGACCGATCGCCCACGACTCGACCCTCACCTACACCGGCGACGCGGTGCCCGGCCGTCAAACCAGCTACGAATGGATGCACGGGCTGGGCGAGGTGGTCAGCACTCTCGCGGCCACCGGCTTCCACATCACCAGCCTGCGTGAATCCGAGGTTCTTCAGTGGCCCCGCTGGCCCAGCATGAAGCAGACCGCCGAGGGCTGGTGGCGCCTCCCCGACGACGCGCCACGCATTCCGCTCCTCTTCGCCCTGAAGGCAGTCATTCCGCGCTGAAGCCGGTGCGCCAACTGGGATGAAGGGGCGTCCAGCCAAGCGAGCGGGCCAGGGCGTTGTCGGCGCCGCGCTCCCACGATCTGCGACCCGACACCAGAGCCGGAGTCGGTGCCCCGACGGACGCTGCGAACACGGGGAGCCATTCGCGCGTCGGTGCCGGCTCGTCATCGACCACGTTGACGGCGCCGCTCGGCCAGCTCAGGGCGTCGACGGCAGCCCGTGCTGCGTCGTCGACGTGGAGGAACGAGAAGACACCATCGCCCTCGGTCAGGCCTCCGAAGAACGCGGCACCCGGGTGCTCGGTCGGACGCTCGCTCCGCAGTACGTCGTCCGCCAACCCACCGCGTCGGAGCCAGGTGCCAGGGCCGTAGAGCAGTCCGTACCGCAGGACGACGTACTCCGGGAGTTCGGCTGCGCCGTCCTCCAGCGCGCGGATCGCGGACACCGTCGTACCGCGCGGATCCGGGGCCGACTCGTCCAGCGGAGTGGTCTCCACGGCCGGCCCGACTCCGGCTTCGTAGGCCCAGGCGATCGACTGCGCGATCATCTTGGGTACGGCGGCCTGGCGGACAGCGTCGACGAGGTTGCGGGTGCCGATGCGCCGGATCCGGCCGTTGCCGCCCGGTGCGCCGCTGCTGAGGTCGGTCAATTGATGCATGATCACGTCGGGCGCAGCAGCCGCGACCGTGGCCTTGACCGCATCCGCGTCGTACACATCGAGCCGTACGCCGTGAGCCCCGGCCGCCCGCAGTTGTTCGAGTCCCGCATCGGAGCGGGTCGTCCCGGTCACCTGATGCCCGGCCTCGATCAGGAGGGGGACCAGCCGTCGTCCGATCGCTCCGGTCGCGCCGGCAATCATCACCTTCACGAGTGCAACGCTAAGGCCTGAAATGCCCAGTGGAATGGGCCAATCGGCGGCGGAGAGGCTGGGCCAGTCGCTCGTCTCTAGGATCGGACCATGACGAACGGCGGCCGGGCGCAGCGTGAGAGTGACTTGATTGCCTACTACACCAATGAGGTCGGGGCGCGGGTCGGGCGTGAGCTGCCTGATGCCAGGGTCGCTCGGCGTACGGCGTACCTCGGGCGACTGGCGAGTGAGGGACGGCGGTCTGTCCTCGAGATCGGGTGTGGTCCCGGGCGCGACGGGCAGGCGATTGCGGATGCCGGGTTCGCCTACGTGGGTGTGGATCTCGCGCCCGCCAGCGTTGAGACCTGTCGCTCACTCGGTCTGCAGGCGCAGGTTGCTTCAGTCCTGGAGTTGCCGTTCGAGGACGAGACGTTCGACGCCGGCTGGACGATGAGCACCCTCCTGCACGTTGCGGACGAGGACGTCGATCAGGCGCTGAGCGAGATCGTGCGAGTGCTGCGTCCACGTGCACCGCTGGCAATCGGCCTCTGGGGTGGTGCCACCGGCGGCGAGCGGGTCTGGCAGGACGAGAGCGGCTTCGGCCCGGGGCGCTTCTTCAGCATCCGCACGGACGACGTACTGCGACGGACATTGCAGCGCTACGGCAGCGTCGACGAATGGGAGACCTGGGACGACGGTGGCTCCATGCACTACCAGTGGGCGGTCGTCACCGTTTCCGCGGACCGCGGAACGCGACGTAGATGAGCGAGACGCCGGCGGCCGCGACGATCGGGCCGACGATCGCCCAGAACGAGCTGCCGGTCATCGAGCTGCCCTTGAGGTAGCCGAGGCCCTGGAGCGTCCAGACCGCGCCGATGGCAAGCAGCAGTGCACCGAGCGCGATGGCGACGATCTTCCCCATGCCGAGGAGCCTAGTGCAGGTCTCTAGCCGAGCAACTCGTCGCAGAGGTCGACGAGTCGGCCGCGGAGTGGCCGGGCGCGTTCGGCGAAGGTGCGTTGGGCGGCGGCGTACTCGCCTTTGCCTGCTGTGGTTTCGATCGGCACGGGGGAGTAGCCGAGAGCGGAGAGGTCGTACGGCGAGGCGCGCATGTCGAGTGTGCGGATGTCGCGGGCGAGCTCGAAGCAGTCCAGCACCAAGGAACTCGGAGCGAACGGCATCAGCTTCGACGCCCACTTGTAGAGGTCCATGTTGGCGTGCAGGCAGCCGCCCTGCTCGAGCTGTGGTTGCGACTCCCGCGTCGGTTGCAGCACGTTCCGCGGCCGCGCTGGATCCGTGAAGAACCGGAACGCGTCGAAATGCGAGCAGGCGATCTTGTGCGACTCGACCACCTGATCCGTCCCCTCGGATCCCAGCCGCAACGGCCACGACTCATGCCGTACGTCGGACGTCCGGTAGACCATCGCCCACTCGTGCAAACCGAAACAACCGAACTGCGGTTGGCGATCCAGCGTCGACCCCAGCAGCCGCCGGATCCATCGAATGCTGTCCGCCCGCCGCTCCACCTCCGCCGGATCCACACTCGCCGCACCGCCGACGTACCTGTAGCCGCGGCGTCCGTCGTACTGCGTGGCTCCGAGCAACCGGACGCCAGGCCCGGGGTGCCAGACGCGGAGCTGGTTCGGTCGGGTGGGGTAGTAGGTGAAGAGGAAGTCCTCGACCGGATGCGCCTGCCGACGGCGTCGCCGCTCAAGGTGCCCGGCGACCAAGGCGTCGACGCGGTTCCGATGGGCTGTCTCGTACGACGTCCACTCGGCGGGGGTGAGGGTGACGGTCACAGGTCCAGGGCGAAGGCCCACAGATCGACGCCGGCGATTGGGGACCAGTCGCGGTCGGGGAGGCGGACGAAGCCGAGCCGCTGGTAGATGCGGTGGGCCGTCGTCATGTACGTTGCACTGCTCATCACGATCCGGCTGAGGCCCAGCTCGCGGGTGCGCTCGATGCAGCGCTCGGTCAGCGCGGTCCCGACACCCAGTCCGCGCGCTCGGCCGACCACTCCGAGCATCCGGAACTCGCCCTCGTCGTCCAGCCCGATCTCTCGGTACACAGAGCCTGCCGGACAGTAAGTAACAGAGCCGAGCAGTCCGGTCTCGTCCGCCGCGACCCACAGCTCCGCCTTGGCCGCCCGATCCGCCGCCGCCCGCAGCGTCCTCGCGTAGTCGCCCCGGACGTAACCGTCATGCGAGTACGCCTCCACCGTCAGTTCGCCGACGGCGTCGTACTCGGATGGAAGGGCCGGCCGGATCTCGATCGTCACCGGATAACTGTCTCATTCCGTCGCGACGGTAGGCTCGGGCCGTGCGTATCGCCAGATTCTCCGTGGACGACGAGCCGAGGTACGGCGTCGTCGAGACCGATGACCCCGAAGGGCTCACCGGCACCGTGTCCGTGCTCGACTCGGACCCGCTCTACCGGCCGGTCCAGTTCACCGGGGAGAAACTGCAACTGGCCGACGTCCGGCTGCTTGCGCCGGTGATCCCGCGCAGCAAGGTCGTCTGCGTCGGCCGCAACTACGCGGCGCACGCCGAGGAGCTCGGCAACGACGTACCGGCCGAGCCGCTGATCTTCCTGAAGCCGAACACCTCGGTGATCGGGCCGCGGGACGGCATCGTCTACCCCGAGCAGACCAACAACCTGCACTTCGAGGGCGAGCTGGCGATCGTGATCGGGCGGATCTGCCGCGACCTGCCCAAGGAGCGGGTGAACGAGGTGATCTTCGGGTACACGATCGCCAACGACGTCACCGCGCGCGACCTGCAGAAGCTCGACGGGCAGTGGGCCCGGGCCAAGGGCTACGACACGTTCTGCCCGCTCGGCCCGTGGATCACCACCGAGCTCGACGTGTCCGACCTGCGGGTCAGCACGCAGGTGAACGGCGAGCCGAAGCAGGACGGACGGACGTCGCAGTTCATCTTCGGCATCCCGGAGGTGCTGGCCTACATCACCTCCTTCACCACGCTGCTGCCCGGCGACGTGGTGCTCACCGGCACTCCCGCGGGTGTCGGCCCGATGCTGCCCGGCGACGAGGTCGCGATCAGCGTCGAAGGAATCGGAACTCTGACGAACAAGGTGATCGTGCGTGACTGACCGGCCAGCCCCCACTGACGACGATGTTCTGGGTGGCCTCGAACCGAACCAGGTGCGGCTGCGCTTCGCGCCCTCCCCGACGGGTTACCTGCACGTCGGCAACATCCGGACGGCGCTGTTCGCCTGGGCCTTCGCCCGCCACTACGGCGGCAAGCTGGTCCTGCGGATCGAGGACACCGACGTCGCCCGCAACACGCCGGACGGGCTGAGCTTCACCCTGGAGTCGCTGCGCTGGCTGGGCATCGACTGGGACGAGGGCCCGGAGAAGGGCGGCGACTTCGGTCCGTACCAGCAGACCGAGCGGATGGACATCTACGCCGATGTCGTCGCCAAGCTGCTGGCGGCCGGCCGGGCGTACCACTGCTACTGCTCGCAGGAGGAGCTCGAGCAGCGTCGTGAGGCCGCGCGCACCGCCGGCCAGCACAGCGGGTACGACGGCCACTGCCGCACGCTCACCGAGGAGCAGGTCAAGGCGTACGCCGACGAGGGCCGCCGGCCCGTGGTCCGGCTGCGGATGCCGGACCGGCCGATCGTGTTCGACGACCTGGTCCGCGGCGAGATCACCTTCCTGCCCGAGAACCTGAGCGACTACGTGCTGGTCCGGGCGAACGGCTACCCGCTCTACCCACTGGTGAACCCGGTCGACGACGCGCTGATGGAGATCACCCACGTGCTCCGCGGCGAGGACCTGCTGCCGTCCACACCGCGGCAGGTCGCGCTCTACGAGGCGCTGGCCGAGATCGGCGTCGGCAGCGGCCGGACGCCGCGGTTCGGGCACCTGCCGTTCGTGATGGGGGAGGGCAACAAGAAGCTGTCCAAGCGCGACCCGGGCTCCGGCCTCGGCGAGTACATGCAGCGCGGCTTCCTGCCCGAGGGCCTGCTGAACTACCTGGCCCTGCTGGGCTGGTCGATCGCCGACGACCGCGACGTGTTCACGACGGCGGAGATGATCGAGGCGTTCGACATCCGCAAGGTGAACTCGAACGCGGCCCGGTTCGACCCGAAGAAGTGCGAGGCGATCAACGCCGCGCACATGCGGATGCTGGCGCCGGAGGAGTTCGGGTCCCGGATGGTCCCGTTCCTGGCCAAGGCGGGCTTGCTGCCGGCCGAGCCGTCGGCGGACCAGCGGGCTGTCCTGCAGGCCGCCGTACCGCTGGTGCAGGAGCGGATGAACACGCTGTCGGAGTCGGTCGACATGCTCGGCTTCCTGTTCGTCGACGATGCGGCGTTCAGTGTCGACCCGGATGCCGCCGCGAAGGTGCTGACCGGTGACGCGGGCGCGGTCCTCGAGGCGTCGGTGAAGGCGCTGGCCGACGTGGACTGGACCACTGAGGCGATCGAGGCGTCGCTGCGGACCTCGCTGATCGAGGGGCTCGGCCTGAAGCCGAAGAACGCGTTCGGCCCGGTCCGGGTGGCGATCTCCGGACGCCGGATCTCGCCACCGCTGTTCGAGTCGCTCGAGCTGCTCGGCCGGGAGAAGGCTCTGCACCGGCTCGAGCAGGCGCGTGCCTCCCTCCTGGCGGACTAGATGCCGCAGGACGTGACGCCGGCGACGGACAGGTCCGATGCGGGGCCACCGCCGTACCAGCGGCTGCTGGTGAACCCGGAGGCACCGCGCGGGTACGTCGTACTCGGCGCCTTGGCGATCCTGGTCGGCTGGATGATCACGAGCGTGGTCGTGCTCGGGATCCAGCAGGGCATTCGGAAGGATCCCGAGGGTACGGTCTCGTGGCTCGGGTTGCTGGCGACGAACCTGTCGCTGATCGTGCTGATCCCGCTGAGCATGCTGGTCGCGCGGGCGCTCAACCGGCAGGCGCCGGGACTGTTGTCCTCGGTCATCGGCCGGCTGCGGTGGCGGCCGCTGGCGTGGTTCGCGGTGGCTGCGGTCGCGACCGAGTTGGTCATGCTCGGTGTGATCCAGGTCGGCGGCGTCGAGCTCATCGGCGGCGATGGTGGCAGTGGGATCGCGCCGGATGCGGCCGGCGTGATTGCGGTCACGCTGCTCACATCGACGTTCCAGGCGGCGGGGGAGGAGTACTTCTTCCGCGGCTACCTGTTGCAGGCCGTCGGCGCGCTGGTCCGGAGTTCGGTGATCGCGATCCTCGTCACCACCGTGCTGTTCACCATGGCTCACGGGATCTGGCCGTGGGAGAGCCCGGCGCTGTTCCTGGATCGGTTCGCGTTCGGGTTGGTCGCGGGCTTCCTCGTCGTACGGACCGGTGGGCTGGAGGCGTCGATCGCGGCGCACGCGGCCAACAACGTGGTGACGTTCGTGTTCGCGGCGTTGACGAACAGCGTGGGTGCCAGCCTCGGCGCGAAGGACGCGCCCTGGTCGCTGGTGACGGTGGATGTGGTGAAGTTCGCGCTGTTCGGTGCGGTCGCGCTGTGGCTGGCCCGGCGGATGAAGCTGGCGACGGTGTGCGACCTGCCGCTGACGCCGGCGCCGCACCCGGGCACGAGGCTGGTGTGACGGGAGTGACAACCCGCCACCGGCACCCCCGTTTTGGTGTCCGAGCCATTGCTCGGGTACTCTCTTCGAGCCAGGTTGTGAGGGCGGAGACGGTCTCACAACGGCAGTGAAATGCCTTTGGGGTATGGGGTAATTGGCAGCCCGTCTGATTCTGGTTCAGTTAGTCTAGGTTCGAGTCCTAGTACCCCAGCGGATTGGACCGCACCGACGGAAATCGGTAAGGTTCAACCTCGTTGCCCGGCCCGTGAGGACCGGACGACAACCCTCTGGCCCCGTTGTGTAGCGGCCTAGCACGCCGCCCTCTCAAGGCGGTAGCGCGGGTTCGAATCCCGTCGGGGCTACCAGAGAAAGCCTCCCACCAACTGGTGGGAGGCTTTTCTGGTTCCGGACGGATCAGGTCACCGAGCGCCGTCCGGCGAAGTACACGACGGTGGCGATGACGGTGTACGCGGCGGCCAGCAGGTATCCGAGCCTCGCCTTGTCCTCGCCGGTCACCATCAGGAAGAAGAAACCGCTGCCGACGGCGTTCAGGCCCGCGTGCCAGACCGCCGCCAGGGTCCAGCGTCCGCCGCTGGCGACCAAGACCCGCAGCATCACCATCGTGAAGGCCGCGTTGCCCACGATCCCGACCACCCACGGCAGGTCGCCGGTGATCATCAGCGGCAGATGCCAGAGGATCCGCATCGCCGCTGCGAGCGCCCAGGCGGCCAGGAAGCCGTGCCGGCGCAGCAGGATCGGTGCCGCGAACGCCATCCAGCCCGCCTCCTCGCCGACGCCGATCAGCACGACCAGCACAAGGAACGACGGCAGTACCTCGGGCCAGCCCGCGAGCTGCGCCGAGGTGAGCAACGGCGCACCGAGCAGATGGTTCACCAGCACGTTGACGATGTGCACCACCACCGGGGCCAGGATGGCCAGCAGGTACCACTTCGGGGCGGCTCTCCAGTTGCGCAGCCTCCGGCCCCAGGCGCGCAGCTCCGCACGGCCCTGGCAGGCGGTGACGACGAGTGCGGCCGCGAGTGGACCGAGCGGATTGTTCTCCGGATTCGATCCGAGCCCGAAGTAGGCGGTGATGTAGCGCAGCCAGCCGAAGAAGCAGGCCAGCACGACGAAGCTGATGATCGGGTAGCGCCGGATCACACCGATCGGGCCCCGGGGCTTGTGCTGCTCGGCGATGCGTCGGGCGGCGGGCTCGGCCTCGATGGTCTGTGCGTTCATGACATCCCCCTTCCATACGCCTCCGTATGGAGGATTGACCATACGGTAGCGTATGGACATGGCCATTGGGAAGCGCGAATCATTGACGGCGAACGACTGGACCTCGGCAGCGCTCGACGCGCTCGCCCGGGGCGGCCTCGGGGCGGTCGCGGTCGAGCCGCTGGCCAAGTCCCTCGGGACCACGAAGGGCAGCTTCTACTGGCACTTCACCGATCGGAACGCACTCATCGCGGCCGCGCTCGAGCGCTGGGAGCAACGCGACACCGACCGGGTGATCGCGGCGGTCGACCGGACGCCGGACGTCGCGACGCGTCTGCGCAAGCTCCTCCGCCTGGTGTTCACCGCGGTGGTCGGCGACCCCGGGGCCGGTGCCGGATCCGTCGAGCTGGCCCTGCAGGCCACCGCGACGCATCCGCTGGTCGCGCCTACGCTGGCGCGCGTGACCGAGCGCCGGCTGGCCTACCTCACCTCGCTGTTCGCCGAGCTCGGTCTCTCCCAGGCCCGGGCTCGCGACCGTGGCCTACTGGCGTACGCCGCCTTCCTCGGTCACGCGCAACTGGCGCACTCGACACCGGACCTCGTGCCGGCCGGTCGAGCGCTGTCCAGTCACATCGATCGGCTCATCGAGACGCTCACCGTCGTCGAGGACTGAATGCCGTCACGCCGGGGACGGCGTGGTGGCCTGGGGTGGGTGGCTCAGGTCGCGGCGGACGCTGAGGCCGACGGCGATCAGGACGACACCCCAGACCAGGGCGGTCACCCCGAGGAGTACGGCGATGCCGACCGCGGACGCACCCGGGTTCGTGACGAAGAGGACGCCGATCAGGATCGACAGGGCACCGCTCACGACGAGCAGCCAGCGGGGCATGACGTGGTTGTTGGTGAAGGCACCGAACAGTTCGAACAGACCGCGGACGATCAGCCAGATGCCGAGGATCCATGTCAGTGTCTTCGCGGCCATTCCCGGATGGACGATCGCGAAGAACGCCGCGAGCAGGGCGATGACGCCGAGCACCACGAGCCAGATCCGGTTGCCTTTCGATTCCGGCTGGAACGCCTGCACGATCGAACCGATGCCGTCCGCAAGGGCCCAGACACCCCACAGCACTGCCAGCGCGATGGCCGTTTCGATCGGCCAGATGATCGCGAGAATCCCGAAGACGATGCCGATCGCCCCGCGGACGAGCAGCATCTTCCAACCGAGTGTGAGCCAATCCCGATCCATGGCCAGACCTCCTTGAGCTCCCAGAGCACTCAAGCTTCATGGTCACCCCGCTCACCCGAATGCACAACGGGTGCGGAGAGCGACCCTGAAGAGACCAGATCGGCCTACGCTGAGGTCATGACCGTCGAGTTCAACCACACCATCGTGAACTGCACTGACAAGGAGGCGTCGGCGCGCTTCCTGGCCGGGATCCTCGGACTCGGCGATCCGACCAGCTACGGGCCGTTCGCGGTGGTGCAACTCGGGAACGGCACGACGCTGGACTTCGCCGACGACCACGGGCAGCCACACCGGCAGCACTACGCCTTCCTCGTCAGCGAGGAGGAGTTCGACCAGATCCACGCCCGGATCGTCGAGCGCGGACTGACCTACTGGGCCGACCCGTTCCATCGCCGCGACGGTGAGATCAACACCAACGACGGCGGACGTGGCCTCTACTGGGACGATCCCGACGGGCACAACCTCGAGATCCTCACGGTGCCGTACGGGGGCTGAACGCCGGCGGGGCAGCTCGATCGCAGGCGTTCGACTACTCCGAGGCGCGGCGCAGGGCCTCCGAGAGCCGTTCGGCGGCGGCCATCACCGCGGGGGCGTGCATCCGGCCGGGCTGGCGGGACAAGCGCTCGATCGGGCCGGAGACGGACACGGCCGCGATCACCTTGCCGGACGGGGAACGCACCGGAGCGGAGACCGACGCGACACCCTGCTCGCGTTCGCCGACCGAGTGGGCCCAGCCGCGGCGCCGTACGCCGGCCAGGGCGGCCGCGTTGAAGGTGGCGTTGTGCAGACCGCGGTGCATCCGCTCCGGGTCCTCCCAGGCCAGCAGGATCTGGGCCGCGGAGCCGGCCGCCATGGTCAACTGACTGCCGACCGGCACAGTGTCCCGCAGGCCAGACGGGCGCTCGGCGGCCGCGACGCACACGCGGTACTCACCCTGGCGGCGGAACAACTGCGCCGACTCACCGGTGATGTCCCGCAGCCGCGCCAGCACCGGGCCGGCGGTCGCGAGCAGCCGGTCCTCACCGGCGGCCGAGGCCAACTCGCTGAGCCGCGGGCCGAGCACGAACCGGCCCTGCATGTCGCGCCCGACCAGCCGGTGGTGCTCCAGCGCCACCGCCAGCCGGTGTGCCGTCGGACGGGCCAGCCCCGTGGCCGCCACCAGGCCGGCCAGGGTCGCCGGCCCGGACTCGAGGGCGGACAGAACGAGGGCTGCTTTGTCGAGAACGCCGACTCCGCTAGAGTTGTCCATGAGACGATATTGCCGTCTCGAATCGTGGAACGCAAGTCGCTTCCGTGACCCGATCGAGAGCACTGTGAGCGATACAGCACCTCACCAGACGCCTCGACCGGGGCGGTGGGGTTGGGAAAAAGTATCCAAGGAGGAGAAGTCTGATGGGTAGGACGTTGTCGGAAAAGGTGTGGGATGCGCACGTCGTGCGCCATGCCGACGGGGAACCCGACCTCCTCTACATCGACCTCCACCTGGTTCACGAGGTGACCAGTCCGCAGGCGTTCGACGGCCTCCGGCTGGGCGGCCGGCAGGTCCGGCGCCCGGACCTGACCATCGCCACCGAGGATCACAACGTCCCGACGTACGACGTGGACAAGCCGATCGCCGACCCGGTGTCGCGCACCCAGGTCGACACGCTGCGCAAGAACGCCGAGGAGTTCGGCATCCGGATCCACACCCTCGGCGACCCGGACCAGGGCGTCGTCCACGTGATCGGCCCGCAGCTCGGACTGACCCAGCCCGGCATGACCGTGGTCTGCGGCGACAGCCACACCAGCACGCACGGCGCGTTCGGCGCGATTGCCTTCGGCATCGGCACCAGCGAGGTCGAGCACGTGCTGGCCACCCAGACGCTGATGCAGGCCCGGCCGAAGACGATGGCTGTCACGGTCGACGGCGTACTGCCCGACGGCGTCTCGGCGAAGGACCTGGTGCTCGCGCTGATCGCGCAGGTCGGCACCGGCGGCGGCCAGGGCTACATCGTCGAGTACCGCGGTGAGGCGATCCGCGCGCTGAGCATGGAAGCCCGGATGACGATCTGCAACATGTCGATCGAGTGGGGCGCGAAGGCCGGCATGATCGCGCCGGACGAGACCACGTTCTCCTACCTGCAGGACAAGCCGCACGCGCCGCAGGGCGTCGACTGGGAAGCCGCGGTCGAGTACTGGAAGAGCCTGGCCACCGACGCGGACGCGACCTTCGACCGTGAGGTCGTACTGCGCGCCGAGGACATCACGCCGTTCGTCACCTGGGGCACCAACCCCGGCCAGGGCATTCCGCTGTCGGAGTCCGTCCCGTCGCCGGACGCCTTCGCCAACGAGAACGACAAGCGCGCCGCCGAGCGGGCGCTGGAGTACATGGGCCTGACCGCCGGTACGCCGATGCGCGAGATCCACGTGGACACAGTGTTCCTGGGCTCCTGCACCAACGGCCGGATCGAGGACCTGCGCGCCGCAGCCGGAGTGCTGGCCGGCCGGAAGGTTGCCGAGGGCACCCGGATGCTCGTCGTGCCGGGATCGGGCCGGGTCCGGTTGCAGGCCGAGGCCGAGGGCCTGGACGCGATCTTCAAGGACGCCGGCGCCGAATGGCGTGGGGCCGGATGCTCGATGTGCCTGGGCATGAACCCGGACCAGTTGGCCCCGGGGGAGCGCAGCGCCTCCACCTCGAACCGGAACTTCGAAGGACGTCAGGGCAAGGGCGGCCGGACCCACTTGGTGTCCCCGCTGGTTGCCGCCGCGACTGCGGTCACCGGGACGCTCGCCGCCCCGGCGGACCTGCCGCCGGTCGATGTCGCCGTACCCGAGAACGTCTGAGGAGCAGAGGAAGAATGGAAGCCTTCACCCAGCACATCGGTACGGCGGCCCCGCTGCGCCGCAGCAACGTCGACACCGACCAGATCATCCCGGCGGTCTACCTGAAGCGGGTCACCCGGACCGGCTTCGAGGACGGGCTGTTCGCGGCCTGGCGCAACGACCCCGAGTTCGTCTTGAACCAGCCCGAGTACGGCGGTGTCTCGGTGCTCGTGGCCGGACCGGACTTCGGCACCGGATCGTCGCGCGAGCACGCGGTCTGGGCCCTGCTCGACTACGGGTTCCGGGTCGTGGTGTCGTCGCGGTTCGGCGACATCTTCCGCGGCAACTCGGGCAAGGCCGGGCTGCTCGCGGCCCTGGTCGAGCAGGACGTCGTGGAGCGGCTGTGGACCACGATCGAGGCCGACCCGGGCACCAAGGTGACCGTCGACCTGGAGCACAAGACGATCTCCGCCGGTGACGTCTCGGCGCCGTTCGAGATCGACGACTACACCCGCTACCGGTTGCTGAACGGGCTCGACGACGTCGGCATCACCTTGTCCCACGAGGCCGACATCGCCGCGTACGAGGCGACCCGGCCCGCCTTCAAGCCGGCCACGCTGCCGGCGAAGGCCTGAGACATCTGGAGTTGTCGCCGCCGTAACGCGCAGCACATCGGCGGCGATAACTCTGGTGTTACCCTTACCGGGTTGTCAGAACAAGGCTTGCGAGACCGAGGAGGTGAGGCGCTGATGACCAGCGATCCCTCCAGACATACCGGTCTCGCTCGACCTTGAGAGGCGGAATCCTCTGGTAGTTGCGGCTTGAGTGCCGTGGGGGTCGGGCAGACGCGTGCCCATCACTCGCTTGCCTCACCGCACCTGGAGGACTCATGTCCGACCTGCGTCTGCGCACGCTGCGCGCCTTCGGCCGCACCCCGTCGCTTCGTACCGCCGCCCGCAAGCATGCCCTTGCTCCGGTCGTCGAGCCGGCCGAGAAGCCGCGCGACCAGCCGAAGCCCAAGGGACACAGCGTCGTCGACAGTGCGATCTACTGCGACGGCCGCCGGGTCGCGTCGCCGGGTTCGCTGGCCGAGACCTATCGCGTGCTGCACAAGGCGCCCAAGAGCCTGGCCTGGATCGGCCTGTACCGGCCGGACCGGCGCGAACTCGCGTCCCTGGCCCAGGAGTTCGACCTGCACGAGTTGGCCATCGAGGACGCCATCCAGGCCCATCAGCGGCCGAAACTGGAGCGTTACGGCGACACGTTGTTCGTCGTACTGAAGGCAGCCCGCTACCGGGACGCGACCGAGGAGGTCGAGTTCGGCGAGGTGCACGTGTTCGTCGGCCCGGACTTCGTGGTGACGGTCCGGCATGCCGAGGCGCCCAACCTGGCCGCGGTACGGCGCCGGGTCGAACGCGACCCCGAGTTGCTCGACCGCGGCACCGAGGCCGTGCTCTACGCGATCATGGACAAGGTCGTCGACGGGTACGCACCGGTGGTGGCCGGCCTCGAGAACGACATCGACGAGATCGAGACCGAGGTGTTCCGCGGCGATCCGAAGGTGTCGCGGCGCATCTACGAACTGTCCCGCGAGGTGATCGAGTTCCAGCGCGCGACCCGGCCGCTGGTCGCGATCCTCGAGGCGTTGCGCGGCGGATTCGAGAAGTACGGCATCGACGAGGAGCTGCAGCGTTCGCTGCGCGATGTCGCTGACCACGTCACCGAGGTGGTGGAGAAGGTCGACGGATTCCGCGAACTGCTGCGCGACATCCTGACCGTGAACGCGACCCTGGTGGCCCAGCAGCAGAACGAGGAGATGAAGAGTCTCGCGATCGCCAGCAGCGAGCAGAACGAAGAGGTGAAGCGGATCTCCGCGTGGGCGGCGATCCTGTTCGCACCGACGCTGATCGGCACCGTCTACGGGATGAACTTCGACAGCATGCCCGAGCTGCACTGGCAGTTCGGCTACCCCTTCGCGATCGGCCTGATGGCGTTGGTCTGCGGGGGTCTGCACCAGATCTTCAAGCGCCGCGGCTGGTTGTGAAGGCGGCTTCCACCCGGTCACGGATGGGCATCGGATCGTTGCTCAGCAGGGATTCTGAAGGCCCGTAAGGGCCGGATCGGGCCAAATTGTGGCACGAATCGCCCAAAACAAGGCCGAATTGCCGCGTTGGTGTTTGTGAACTGGCACTTGAGTCCATAACGTTCACGTGAGATCGAGCGCTGTGCTCGACGCCTAGTGTTCACGGAGGGAAGCAGTGAACAAGAGCCAGTTGGTCGAAGCGCTCGCAGTGCACTTCGACGGAAACCGCCGCCAGGCCCAGCACGCACTGGAATCGGTGATCGACACCGTGGAGCGCGAGCTGACCAAAAAGGGTGGCAAGGTCGCCATCACCGGTTTCGGTGCCTTCGAGGCCATCGAGCGTGGGGCGCGCATCGTGCGCAACCCGCGGACCGGTGAGACCAAGCGTGCCAAGAAGACCGTGGTTCCGAAGTTCCGCGCGGGTGCGGAGCTGAAGGCCGTTGTCTCCGGCGCGAAGAAGCTGCCGAAGCTCGTCGTGCCGAAGCCGGCCGCGACCGCCACCAAGGCGGCCGCCCCGGCGAAGAAGGCCGCTCCGGCCAAGGCCGCGGCGACCAAGACCGCCGCCAAGAGGGCGACGGCCACCAAGACGGTTGCCAAGAAGGCGCCGGCCAAGACCGTGGCCAAGAAGGCCCCGGCCAAGACCGTGGCCAAGAAGGCTCCGGCGAAGAAGGCGACCGTGGCCAAGAAGGCGCCGGCCAAGAAGGCCCCCGCCAAGAAGGCTCCGGCGAAGCGCGCATCGTCTCGCTGACCTTCAGCACTGCAGCACCGCAGTACGCACTACAGCGAAGGCCGGTCACCCCACTCCAGGGGCGACCGGCCTTCGCCGTGTGCACAGCGCCGTGTCACGATGCCTTTGGCAACCTTCTACAGCACGGTGCCGAAATCCACCCTGGTCACGCTGAGATCCGCGCCCGAGCCGGTGGTCTCGATCCGGACCCGCTGGCCTACGCGCAGATGGCGGACCGGAGTGTTCGCGACCGCGTGCACGGTGAAGGGCAGCTCGATCCCGGTGTCGGTCAGCACCGCGCCGGAGAACGTCTCGGTGTCATAGCGGCTCACAGTTGCCTGCATGCCCTCAACCTAAAGCAGTGTTGATTCGTCGCCCACCCCACCACCCCGGTCAGTCAGCCCGCGAGGCTCTCGGTTCCCGTCGCGGCGCCGAGTACGAGCGACATCACGTCCGCGGTCGCTTCACCGACGCCCAGTTGTACGGCGTGAGCCAGATCGGCTGCCGTGTCGACGTCGCGGCGTACCGACTCGATGCCGGTCAACTCGATCGGCATCGCCCCGGACGCTTGGTGGGCTAGTGCGGAACCCACACCGAACCGCGGGTCCAGCGCGACCCCGGGCTGTGCCGCGAGGAGCGTCGTACCGGTGCCGGGCCGGTCGATGACGAACGACCGCGGAGCCACACAAGCAGCCAGTACGGCGGTCAGCTCGGCGGGCCGCAACGCGGGCAGATCCGCGGAGAGGGCAACGACCCCGTGCTCCGGGAACTCCGCGGCGGCGACAGTGGCGCCATGCAGCAAGGCTTCGTTGAGGCCCGCGGCCGGGAGGTCCGGCACCACCCGCGCGCCGACGGCGGTGACGTCCGCGGACACCACCGGATCGTCGGTCACGACCAGGACAGCATGGACGAGAGCAGAGGTGAGGGCCGCCGCAGTAGTGTCGACGGCGAAGGCGCGCGCGAGCTCCGGACGGTGCTGTGGGTAGGCGGCAGCGAGCCGGCTCTTCGCGATCGCCGTACGCTTCACCGGGATCACCAGGGTCCAGGGAGCGACCTGTAGGTCTGCCATCAGGCAGGATTCTCCCATGACGGATGGCAGGCACGAGCACCAGGAGGCAGCAGTGGACGGGCAGCGGAAAGATCCCCGGCCACCCCGGGGCTTCTGGTTCGGCCTGATCGTGGCGATCGTGAAACCGTTCATGCTGGTGTTCACCAAGTGCACGTTCACCGGCCGGGAGAACATGCCCCGCTCCGGCGGCGTGGTCTACGTGCCGAACCACATCTCGCATTTCGACCCGGTCGTGCTCGGGTACTTCATCTGGGAGTGCCGGCGGATCCCGCGGTTCCTGGGCAAGGCGTCGCTGTTCAAGCTGCCGGTGCTCGGCCGGATCATCACCAGCGCCGGCCAGATCCCGGTCTATCGGGACTCCACCCAGGCCGCGGACGCGTTCCGGGACGCGGTCGCGGCGGTCGAGCGGGGCGAGTGCGTCGGCGTCTACCCCGAGGGCACGATCACCCGTGACCCGGCGATGTGGCCGATGACCGGCAAGACCGGCGCCGCCCGGATCGCCTTGATGACCGGCTGTCCGGTGGTCCCGATCGCCAACTGGGGCGCCCAGGAGGTCATCAAGTCCTACACCGGCCGCGGCGTGCGGATCCGGCTGCTGCCGCGCAAGACGCTGCTGGTGCGGGCCGGCAAGCCGGTCGACCTGAGCGCGTTCCAGGGCAAGCCGATCACCAACTCGCTGTTGCACCAGGCAACCGAGGTGATCATGGCCGAGGTCGCTGCCACTCTGGGCGAGCTGCGCGGTGAGACCCCGCCGAAGGAGCTCTACGACCTGCGCAAGGCCCGTGCAGCCGACGATGGTGAGGAGACGGCATGACGAAGGTAGCGGTGTTCGGAGCCGGATCCTGGGGTACGGCGTTCGCCACGGTGCTGGCGAACGCGGGGAACCAGGTGTCCGTCTGGGGACGGCGTGAGTCCCTGTGCGAAGTGATCAACACCCAGCACGAGAACCCCGACTACCTGCCTGGACTGCGACTCCCGGACACGATCACCGCGACCCACGATCCGGCCGCGGCCGCCGACGGCGCGGAGGCCGTCGTACTGGCGGTCCCGAGTCAGTCGTTGCGGGAGAACCTGAAGGACTGGGCCGACGTACTGCCGAACGCCGTACCCCTGGTCAGCCTGATGAAGGGCGTCGAGGTCGGTACGACGAAGCGGATGAGCGAGGTGATCGCGGAGGTCACCGGCGCCGGACCGGAGCGGATCGCTGTGGTGTCGGGACCCAACCTGGCGCGGGAGATCGCCGAAGGACAACCGGCTGCGTCCGTCGTCGCGTGTGCCGACGAAGGGACTGCGACGCGGCTGCAGAAGCTGTGCCATTCGCCGACGTTCCGCCCGTACACGAACAACGACGTGATCGGCTGCGAGCTCGGTGGCGCGACCAAGAACGTGATCGCGCTGGCCGTGGGGATGGCGGTCGGCCTCGGCTTCGGCGACAACGCCAGGGCCTCTGTCATCACCCGCGGTCTGGTCGAGACAGCCCGCCTGGGTAGGGCGCTGGGCGCGCAGGAGCACACGTTCTCGGGGCTGGCCGGCTTGGGTGACCTGGTCGCGACCTGCTCGTCACCGCTGTCGCGGAACCGGACGTTCGGTGAGAAGCTCGGCCAGGGCATGACCGTGGCCGAGATCGCCGGCGGCACTCGCCAGGTCGCCGAGGGTGTGAAGTCCTGCTCGTCGATCACCGACCTGGCTCACCACCACGATGTCGAGATGCCGATCGCCGAGCACGTCACCAAGGTCGTGGCCGGCGAGATGACCCCCAAGGACATGCTGTTCAGCCTGGTGTCCCGGTCGGCGAAGTCGGAGCGCTGGGGATGATCCCTTCCGCCTTCGCGCAATCGACGGTCGACCGCGAAGGCGAGGCAGGGCAGGCCTGGCTGTCCGAACTGCCGACGATCATCGAGGACGTGCTGGCGAGCTGGGACTGCACTTTGGACGGTCCGCTCGGGCACGGTCAGGTCGGAGTGATTGCGCCGGTCCGGCGGTCCGGCGGACCGGCTGTGCTCAAGGTGTCTTTCCCGCATCCCGGCAACGTGCACGAGCCCGATGCCTTCGCTGCCTGGGATGGCCGCGGTGCGGTGCACTTGTACGAGCGCGACGACGATCGCTTCGCCATGCTGCTCGAGCGAGCACAACCTTCGACGCTGACCGAGCTCGGTGACGGCGACGAGATCGCCACCCTGGCCGGCCGGCTCAGTCGCCGGTTGTCGATCCCAGCATCGGCGGGGCTACCGCGACTGGCGGATCAGGCCGACAGTTGGGACGAGGAGCTTCGCAAGGACGCCGCGGAGTTCGCGGGCGCCCTGCCCGTTGCGGTGGTCGACTCCGCACGCGCGGTGATCGACGAACTGGGCCGGGATCAGCCGGACCTCGTCGTCCACGGCGACTTCCATCCCCGCAACATCCTTCGCGCCGACCGCGAACCGTGGCTGGCCGTCGATCCCAAGGGGTACGTCGGGGATCCGGCGTACGACGGTGCCACCTTGCTCAAGCCGCGCGCCTTGGCGCTGATGGAGTCCGAGGATGTGATGAAGGCGCTGCTGCACGAGCTCGACGTCTTCTCCGACGCCGCGGAGCTGGAGCCGGAGCGGGTCCGGAGGTGGGCACATCTCCAGGTCGTGCAGGCCGCCTTTCATGGCAGGCGCCGCGGCTTCGGGCGGGCACGAGGCGGCCCGCTCCTCGACCGGATGCTCGCCTTGGTGGATCACTGGGCCATCAGCTGGTGCTGACGTACGTACGGGTCAACCGAGAGGTGGCAGGTCGAAGGCGTCGTTCGAGGTGCGGAGCAGAGCCACGCTAGCTCCGGCGAAGCCGACTGCTGCGACCAGGAGTCCGATGCCGGCGACCACATGGGTCGGCATGAACGGGTGGGTGAAGCCGCCCACTGCCAGGGCGATGCCCATCCAGGCGGGCGCCACCCGGCTGCGCCAGAGGGCGAGACCTTGCAGCAACAGGCCGACGGTGATGGCGAGAATGAACAGCAGGCTGCCGAGGGCGAGGATGGGCTGGTCTTCCATCGCGGCGGAGAACTTCTCCATCACCGCCGGGTCCAGCCCTGCATGGACTGTCATGTAGTCCGGTGTCACCGGACCACCAAGCAGGAACATTCCGGCGCCCAGACCGCCGAGACAGACGATGGCTCCGGCGGTCGACAGCCGCGGCACCTGCCGGCGCGTCACCCAGGCGACGGCGAAGGTCGCCGGGATCAGCAAGAAGAACGGCACCTGCAGCCACTGTATGAGTTCGAACCGGCCCTGGTCGGCGGCGATCGCGGCGAGCGCCTGGTCGAACGGCGCGTTGCCGCCGACCGGGTTGGTCAGGTAGACGATGCCCTGCAGCAGCATCGGCACCGGGGCGAGGACGGCGAGCAGGACCCGCCAGAAGCCGCGCACATCACGGGGTTTCCGTTCGGTCTTCGCGGCCTTCGAAGCTGTGGTGGACATGAGCAACTCCTTCGAGAATGCGCTGCCGTCAGCGCTGGACACCTCAGCGTCGGGCCGGACCGGCCCCAGCCGGCAGGTGCACGGCTCACGTCCTGATCCGGAGATCCTCCTGGGTGCCATGGGGGCGTGCCCCTATCCGCCTGTGGGTTCGCGGACTGATGATGAGCCAGTGAGCACCACCTCGGCGAGGACGGGCCTGGCCGACCGCCGGTTGCGGTCGGTAGCCCTCGCGGTGCTCGCTGTGGCGTGGGCGCAAACCGTCATCACCGTGGTCGGGGCAGCGGCTTCGGGACTGAGCTGGACCCGGCTGATCGATCTCTTCGTAGTGACCAATGCCCTGATCGGGATCTGTCTGGCGTCGACGGGCTGGCCGATCGCGAACCGCCATCCGCGCAACCTGGTGGGCTGGTCGCTGCTTGCCGGTGGCTTGTTCTACGGTTCGACCGCGTGCGGGACCAGCGTGCTCGCGTGGCTGGGAGAGTCCAGCACGTTCTGGCGTTGGTTCGCCACGCTGACGAACGGCGGCTGGACCTGGACCTTGGCGACGTTCCTGCCGTTGTCACTCGTGCTTTTTCCGGACGGGCGGTTGCCAAGTCGTCGCTGGCGTTGGGTCGTCGTGGTGCTCGTGGTCACCGGAGTCACGTGGACAGCGTCGGCGGTGCTGGATCCGAAGGGCGGACTGACGAGCGAGCTGGGCATCCCGGGCTATCCGGCCTGGTCCGGGTTCGGGCAGATCGTCTGGCTGCAGAACGCCAGCTCGATCGGGCTCGCGGTCGGCTACCTGTCGGCGCCGGCCGCGGTCGTCGTCCGCTACCGGCGCGGCTCCGAGCAGACCCGCCGGCAGATCCTCTGGTTGCTGCTGGCAACGATCCTGATGGTCGGCTGTTTCGTGGTCGCGAGCGCGGCCGGATCGGAGTCGCTGCTCATCGGGGTGCTGCCGATCCTGCTCGTCCCGGTGGCCATCGCGATCGCCATCCTGCGGTACCAGTTGCTCGACATCCGGCTCGTGGTCTCGCGATCGCTGCTGTACCTGCTGCTCACCGGCGGAGTCGTGGCCGGCTATCTGGCACTCGTCCTCCTGCTGGACCGGACAGTGCGCCACCAGGTCTCGCTCAACTCGTCGGTTCTCGCCACCCTGGTGATCGCGCTCGCCTTCAACCCCGTGCGGGTCTGGTTGCAGCGGTTGATTCATCGGGCGTTCTACGGCGCACGGAAGGATCCGGTGCGGGCGATGGCCGAGGTCGGCGCCCGGCTCGGTACGGCGGCCGGCTCCGGGCTGGACGGCGTACTGGAGGCGCTGTGCCGGGTCATGCGCTTCCCGGCGGCCGCTGTGGTCGTCGACGGCAAC
This sequence comes from Kribbella capetownensis, assembly GCF_004331485.1. GTDB lineage: Bacteria > Actinomycetota > Actinomycetes > Propionibacteriales > Kribbellaceae > Kribbella > Kribbella capetownensis. The sequence goes on along the minus strand of NZ_SJKD01000009.1, from coordinate 182,057 downwards.
CAGGTGTCGGCGCACAGCGAGTTGCCCGCCGTCCGGCACGCGATCGAGCTCAGGTCCGGAAGCGAGCGGCTTGGTGAACTCGTCGTCGGCCTGCGTTCGGGTGAACAGCGGCTCGCTCCGGCAGACGAGCGAGTCCTCACGCTGCTGGCGGCTCCGCTTGCGGTCGCGGTGCAGGCGAGGCGGCTGGCCGATCAGTTGCGGGACTCCCGGGAACGGGTCATCTCCGGCCGTGAGGAGGAGCGCCGGCGGATCCGCCGCGATCTGCACGACGGGCTCGGTCCGGTGCTGACCGCGGTGGTGCTGAACGCCGACGCGGCGTTGCGCCTGCTCGACCGGGATCGCGAGCGGAGTTCGGTCCTGCTGGTGAGTCTGCGCGACCTGACGATCGGGGCGGTCGAGGAGATCCGCCGGTTGGTGGACCAGTTGCGGCCGCCCGCGCTGGACGGACTGGGTCTGCTCGGTGCGCTTCGGGAGTACGCCGTGACCGCGGGCCGGCGCAGTGACGGCGGCCCACTCGGCATCACGGTGGACGCGCCGCCTGAGGTGGGCGAACTGCCCGCGGCGGTGGAGGTCGCGACGTACCGGATCGTCACCGAGGCGTTGACGAATGTGATCAGGCACTCGAACGCGACGTCGGCCGGGGTCCGGCTGTCGGTGCAGAACAGGCGGCTGTCGATGGAGGTGCGGGACAACGGTGTGAACGACGGGCCGGAGTGGCAACCCGGGGTCGGGCTCACGTCGATCACCGAGCGGGCGGCCGAGCTCGGTGGCGAGTGCGACATCCGGTACGACCGGACCGGGTGCACGGTCAGCGTCGTACTCCCGTTGGGGCCGTCCGTCCTGGAGGTGCGGGCATGACGGTGCGGATCGTGGTGGCCGACGACCACGGCATCGTCCGGGAAGGCCTTGGCGCCCTGCTGTCCGCGCACGACGGATACGAGTTGGTCGGTACGGCGGCCGACGGGGCAGAGGCGGTTCGTTCGGCTGTGACGCTCCGGCCCGACGTGTTGGTGATGGACATCCAGATGCCGGGAATGTCCGGGATCGACGCAACCCGCGAGATCGGTCGGGTCGCGCCGGACGTGGCCGTGGTGATGCTGACGATGTTCGACGACGACGAGTCGGTGTTCGCCGCGATGCGCGCCGGTGCCCGCGGATATGTGCTGAAGGGTGCGGCACCGGACAACGTGATTCGGGCCATCGCCGCGGTCGCCGCCGGCGAGGCGATCTTCGGACCGGGGGTCGCTCGCCGGGCGCTCGCCTACCTGTCCGGGCCCCGGCCGGACGAGCCCGCGTTTGCGGAGTTGACGCCGCGCGAACGCGACGTGCTGAACCTGATCGCGGGTGGACTCGGCAACGCTGCGATCGCTGCCAGGCTCGGCGTCGCGAACGCGACCGTCGGCAACCACATCACCAGTATCTTCGCGAAACTGCAGGTGGCCGGCCGGGCCGAGGCGATCATCCGGGCTCGCTCCGCTGGTCTTGGTGATCCCGGCTAAACGGCGAGGGCGTGCTGGAGTACGAGGGTTGCGGCGCCACACAAGGCGGCGTCCTGACCTGACCGGCTGGTGGTCACGTGCAGGTCGGTGGTGGCCAGGGGCAACGATCTGGCGTAGATCGCTTCCCGGATCCCGGCCAGCAGGCTGTCGCCGGACTGGGACAGTGAGCCACCGATGACGATGACCGACGGGTTCAGCAGGCTGACGGCCGCGGCCAGGACAGTGCCGATCTCGCGGCCTGCTTGCCGGACCGCTGCGGTTGCGGCGGTGTTGCCGGCGCGGACGAGGTCGACGATGTCGTGACTGCCACCGACGTGCAGTTGGGCGGCGATGGCTGCGGCCGACGCGACCGCCTCGAGACAGCCGGTGTTGCCGCAGCGGCAGAGCTCGGTGCGACCTGGTGCCTGGACGTGCCCGATGTCGCCGGCCGCGCCGTTGGCGCCACGATGCAGCCGGCCGCCGCTGATGACACCGGCGCCGATGCCGGTGGCGACCTTGACGAACAGGAGATGCTCGACGTCGGCGTACTCGGTGGCGTGTTCGCCGAGGGCCATGATGTTCACGTCGTTGTCGACCAGGACCGGCGCCTTCAGTTCGTGTTCGAGCCGGCCGACCACGTCGTAGGAGTCCCAGCCCGGCATGATCGGCGGATGGTTCGGGCGGCCGGTGCTGTGCTCGACCGGTCCAGGCAGTCCGACTCCGGTGCCGGCAAGGTCCTTGACCGAACGCCGCGCGGCCTTCAGCAACGACCGTCCGGTCTGCGCGATGGCAGTCAGGACCACCTCGGGTCCTTCGGCGATGTTGAGCGGCGTGGTCGACCGATCGAGGATCTCGCCGGTCAGGTCGGTGAGCGCGACGGACAGATGCGTCGCGCCGACGTCCGCGGCCAGGATCAGCCGCGCGGTCGGGTTGAACCGGAACCGCGCCGGCGGGCGACCACCGGTCGACGCTGCCTCACCGGACGGTACGACGAGCCCCGCCGTCAGCAATTCCTCGATCCGGCCGGTCACCGTGGACCGGGCCAGGCCGCTGAGGTCGATGAGTTCGGCGCGGGTCCGGGGCTGCCCGTCCAGGAGCAACCGCAGCACGGCACCGGTGCCCGCCGTACCCAGATCGCTCATCGCAGCACTTCCGTCGTTGGACCGATGGACTTTTGCTTGACAGGGTTCAAAAGTGTCACATAGCGTCCTTCGACGTGTCCACCAGTGCGCGCAAGCTCCGGGTCGGGATCGTCGGCGGCGGCTTCATGGGCCGCGTTCACGGCAGGTCGGCCCTGGTGGCCGGAGCCCAGGTGGTCGGTGCGATCGGATCCAGCCCGGCTCGCGCGGAGGCGGCGGCCGAGGCGACCGGCGCCGAGCGCGGCTTCGCGACTCTGGACGAGCTGCTTGCCGCCGACATCGACGTCGTCCACGTCTGTACGCCGAACAACACGCACCTCCCGGTGACGCTGCAGGCACTCGAGGCCGGCAAGCACGTGATCTGCGAGAAGCCGCTGGCGACTTCGGCGCAGGACGCGGCCGGTCTGCAGGCAGCCGCTGTCGACGCCGAGCGCGTTGGAGCCGTGCCCTTCGTCTACCGCTACCACCCGATGGTCCGCGAGCTGCGGACCCGGATCGCTGCCGGCGAGGCCGGAGTGATCACCAGCCTGCACGGGTCGTACCTGCAGGACTGGCTGGCCGGTGTGGACGACCAGAACTGGCGGGTGGACGACCAGACCGGCGGTCCGTCCCGGACGTTCGCCGACATCGGGTCGCACTGGTGTGACCTGACCGAGTTCGTCACCGGTGACCGGATCGCGGCGATCAGCGCGCAGCTGCGAACCGTCCGGGGCGAGCGTGGTGGCGTGCAGGTGCGCACCGAGGATCTGGCGACCGCGCAGTTCCGCACCGAGGCCGGAGTGGTCGGCACGATCGTCGTCAGCCAGGTCGCCGCGGGCCGGAAGAACCGCCTGTATCTGGAGGTCTCGGGGACCGAGTCGAGCTTCGGCTTCGACCAGGAGGACCCGGATCGCCTCTGGGTCGGCCGTCGTGCCGCCTCGCAGTTGCTGACCCGGGACCCGGAGACGCTCAGCCCGCCTGCGGCCCGTGTGAACCGGCTGCCGGCCGGGCATGCGCAGGGGTACCAGGACGCGTTCGACTCGTTCGTTGCCGACAGCTATGCCGCCGTACTGGGTGATCGCCCGGACGGTCTGCCCGATTTCGCCGCCGGTGCCCGGTCCGCCCGGCTGGTCGACGCCGTACTGCGGTCGGCCGCGGACGACAGCGCCTGGACCACCGTCGAGAACTCTTAATCGCTGAGGAGTCAGTCAGATGCCACGTCCGATCACGTTGTTCACCGGTCAGTGGGCCGACCTGCCGTTCGAGGAGGTCTGTCAGTTCGCCTCCGAGGCCGGGTACGACGGCGTCGAGATCGCCTGCTCGGGTGACCACTTCGACGTCCAGCAGGCGGTCGACGACGACTCGTACGTCCAGGGCCGCAAGGACATCCTGGCCAAGTACAACCTGCAGGTGTTCGCGATCTCGAACCACCTGGTCGGCCAGGCCGTCTGCGACAACCCGATCGACTTCCGGCACCAGGCGATCGTGCCGTCGCGGATCTGGGGCGACGGCGATCCCGAAGGCGTCCGGCAGCGCGCCGCCGAGGACCTGAAGAACACCGCCCGCGCGGCCGCCAAGCTCGGCGTGAACACCGTCATCGGCTTCACCGGGTCGTCGATCTGGCAGTACGTCGCGATGTTCCCACCGGTGCCGGCCGAGCGGATCGATGCCGGGTACCAGGACTTCGCGGACCGGTGGAACCCGATCCTGGACGTGTTCGACCAGGAGGGTGTGCGGTTCGCGCACGAGGTGCACCCGTCGGAGATCGCGTACGACTACTGGACCACCACGCTGACTCTCGAGGCGATCGGGCACCGTGAGGCGTTCGGCCTGAACTGGGATCCGTCGCACATGGTGTGGCAGGACATCGACCCGGTCGCGTTCCTGTGGGACTTCAAGGACCGCATCTACCACGTCGACTGCAAGGACACCCGGATGCGCGTCGGCGGCGGCCGCAACGGCCGGCTCGGCTCGCACCTGCCGTGGGGCGACCCGCGCCGCGGCTGGGACTTCTACTCCACCGGCCACGGCGACGTGCAGTGGGAGGACTGCTTCCGTGTCCTGAACGCGATCGGCTACGACGGCCCGATCTCGGTCGAGTGGGAGGACGCCGGCATGGAGCGCAAGGTCGGCGCCGCCGAAGCGGTCAACGTCATCCGCAAACTCGCCTTCGACAAGCCCGAAGCCGCCTTCGACGCAGCCTTCGCCACCGACAAGTAGTTGCGCTGGGCGTGTCTCCTCGCTGCGCTGCAGGCAATGAGGAGGCGCGCCCTAGCCGAGGCGGCGGCGGATCAGTTGGTCGAGGCGTTGCCAGGCGGGCGAGGAGGCGTTGACCGTGTTCTGCAGGAGTTGGGGGAGGTTGGGGTCGATCGCCTGGCCCGGGAGATCCGAGCCGTAGCGCTCGATGCTCGCTGCGACGATCCGGTCGGCGAGATCGACCAGTGTTGGGTCGTCCGGTTCCAGGTCGCGGGCGCGGTCGTACTCGAGGTAGAGCTCGCGCAGTGCCGGCTCGGCCAGAGCGCCGGCCTGATCCCTGAAGAGCTCGTCCCCGGTCTCCGGGTAGGTGGCGAACACGATGATCCACAGATCGCGCTCCATCGCCACCCACTGCGCACTGAAGCCCAGCTCAGCCAGACCCCGCAGGTGTACGTCGACCTCGGCCGGGAGCAGCTGTACGTCGCCTGAGGCAAGCTCGCGTAGTCGGGCTTGGGTCGCTTCCAGGCCACGGATCCGGTCGGTCAGATCGTCGTCGATCTGCTGCAGGGCCGCGGCCAGTTCCTGACCTGCACCCAGGTTGCGGATTGTCGCCAGCGGAACACCGGCCTCGGCGAGCGTCCGGATCCGGAGCAGGTCGACCACCGCCTCCGCGCCGTACCGCCGGTAGCCGGACGAGTCGCGGTCGGGCTCGGGCAGTAGGCCCTTGGCGTGGTAGACGCGGATGGTCTTGGTCGACACCCCGACGTACTTGGCCAGCTGTCCGATCGTGAGCACACGGCCATTGTTGACCTTGCCCTAGGGGCAAGGTCGCATCATCGATCCATGAGTGACTGGGACACCCTGCGCGCGCTCGCCGACGAGGGGAACGAGAAGGCGATGGACCGGCTCGCCGATCTGGCGGATGGGCGGTCTGAGCTGGACGTTCTGAACGAGTTGCTGGACGAGGGGAATGAGCGGGCGGGGGAGCACCTCACGCGGCGTGCGGCTGCCGCGAAGCATCTGCTGGAGCTGCAGCGGATCAGCGACGCCGGCTACGAGGAGGCGGGGGAGGTGCTCAACCGCCTGCTCGACTAGGCGCGGACGCGGGGCTTGGTGCGGAGGACTGGGGCGAAGACAGCCAGGGCGACGGTGAGGAGGGTGACGACCATGAACGAGACGGTCAGGTTGCTGGCCTGGGCGATGCCGCCGATGATCGACGGCGCGACCAGGCCGGAGGCGTACGTGATCGTGGCGACGCCCGCGATGGCCTGACTCGCGTTGGTGCCGGTCCGTCCGGCCGCGGCGAACGCGAGCGGTACGACGACCGCGATCCCGATCCCGACCAGTCCGAACCCCAGCATCGCGACGGCCGGGACAGGCGCGATGACGACCAGTACGCCGCCCGCCGTCGCGATCACGCCACTCCAGCGCACCGTCCGTACGGCGCCGAAGCGGTCGACCACCGCGTCACCGGTGATCCGTGCGATCGCCATCGTCAACGCGAAGCCCGTCGTCGCACCCGCGGCGACCCCGGCCGTGCTGTCGAGGACGTCGCGCAGGTAGACCGCCGACCAGTCCAGGCTCGCGCCCTCCGCGAACACCGCGCAGAACCCGACCGCACCGATCAGCAACGCCGACCTCGGCGGCAGCGCGAACCGCGCCGGCGGCTCCTCGTCGTCGTCCGGGTGAATGTTCAGCACGAACTGGCACACCACAGCGCCGATCACCGTCAGGACGATGGCCGCCGCCACATGATGGACCTGCGCACTGAGCTCAGAGTGCGCCGCCACGGTGCCGACCGCGGCCCCGAACAGCGCACCGAGACTCCACATCCCGTGCAGGCCGGACATGATCGATTTGTTCAGCCGATGCTCCACCTCGACCCCGAGGGCGTTCATCGCTACATCGGCCATCCCCGACGTCCCCCCGTACACGAAGAGGGCGGCGCACAGCAGCAGCAGGTTCGGAGCGAACGACGGCAGGATCAGCGCGAGCGTCCACAACGCCAGCAGACCCCGCAATGCGTTCCGCGTCCCGAAGCGGTGGGTGACCCGGGCGGCCATCGGCATCATCAACGCCGCACCCAGCGCGGGGAAGGCGAGCGCGATCCCGAGCTGCCCGGCTGATAGTCCGGCGTGCTCCTGGATCCACGGCACCCGGGTCGCGAACGATCCCGTCACCGAGCCGTGCACGCAGAAGACCGCGGCCACGGCGTACCGCGACCGCCTGACCAGCGTGGTGTCATCAGTCACAAGCGAACAGACAATCTGTTTGAACGATCAGGCGGATGGTAGATTTCTGCGCGTGAGGAGTGCAGAACGGCATCAAGTGATCGTAGAACGACTTCGGGGCGTTGACCGAGTCTCGGTCCAGGAACTGGTCGAGGCTACCGAGTCGTCGGACATGACGATTCGCCGCGACCTCGACTTCCTGGCCGCCCAGGGTGTCCTCAAGCGGGTCCACGGCGGTGCCGTCCCGGCGATGGCCTCGGGCGTCGAGCCGCCGTACTCGCTGCGGGCGCAGGCCGCCGTCGCCGCCAAGCGTGCGATCGCGCGCGCCGCGGTCGAGCACATCCACGACGGCGAGACGATCGTCCTCGACAGCGGTACGACGGCGCTCGAGGTGGCCAAGCTTCTGCACGATCGCGCGGTGACGGTCATGCCGCTGTCGCTGCACGTCGCGCACGAGTTGGCGGACGCGCCGCGGATCCGGCTGCTGATGCCCGGGGGAGAGGCGCGCCGCGGCGAGCTTGCGCTGGTCGGTCCGCTCACGGTCGCCTCGCTGCGCGCGTTGCGTTTCGACCTCGCCGTGCTGAGCCCTTGTGCGTTCAGCCTCGACGCGGGACTGACTGCGTTCGACCTGGGCGACGCCGAGGTCAAGCAGGAGGCAATGGCCGTCGCCGCTCGCTCGATGGTGCTGGCCGACGGCGCGAAGTGGGATCGCGCCGCGCTGGCCTACGTCTGTCCGGCCGACTACCCGGACCTGATCATCACCGACCCGACCGCGCCGGAGGAACAGCGCACGCTGCTGGCCCAACGCGGCGTACTGATCGAGGTGGCCGCTTTGGAGGACGTTTCTTGACCGCCACCGATCTGCGTTCGCAGACCGCACCGCCAAGAGCCGCTCGCGTCGCCACCTGGCTGTACTTCGGCCTGAATGGGTTCGCCGTCGGCATGTGGGTCGTCCACATCCCCAGCATCGAGCACGCCGCCGGCATCTCGCACCCCACGCTCGGGCTTCTGCTGCTGGTCCTCGGTGGCGCCGCGTTCACCGGCATGCAGGTGGCCGGTCCGCTGGTGGACCGCCTCGGCCAGCGACGGCTTGTGCCTGCGGCCGGTGTACTGCTCGGCATCGCCCTCGCTGGTCCCGGCCTGGCGACGAACTGGTGGACGCTCGGCCTGACGCTGATTCTCATCGGCTTCGGCAACGGCTCGATCGACGTCGGGATGAACGCTCAGGCGGTGGTGGTGGAGCGCGGCTACCCGCGCCCGATCATGGCCGCCTTCCACGCGATGTGGTCGATCGGCGGCGCCATCGCAGCGCTGATCGGTGCCGCCACGCTGCGAGCCGGCGTACCGATCGAGGTCACCCTCGGCGTGGCGGGGGCGCTGTGCATCGTGATCGCCCTTGCCGCCAGCCGGTTTTTGATCGAGGCAACCACCGACGAGAACGACGAGCCGGCGGAGGAGCGGGCGAAGCCGCCCGGCAAGCTGGTCTGGGCGCTCGGCGGGCTCGCGTTCGGCCTGATGCTCGCGGAGGGCGTGGCCAACGACTGGGCCGCGCTGCATTTCCGCGACATCCTCGGTACGTCGGTCAGCACGGCGGCCTACGCGTACGGCGCCTTCGCGGTGGCGATGACCGTCGGCCGGTTCCTCACCGACCGGGTCGCCGCGGTCGTCGGGCCGGCGGCGATCGTCCGGTGGGGTGCCGCGATGGCCGCGGTCGGTCTGACCATCGTGATCGTCGTTCCGTGGGTGCCCGTCGCCCTCTTCGGCTGGGCGTTGTTCGGTCTCGGCCTGGCCGGCGGCGTACCGCAACTCTTCACCGCCGCCGGCAACCTCGACCCGCGCGCCGCCGGCGCCCTGATGGCCCGCGTCGTCGGACTCGGGTACGTCGGCCTGCTCGCCGGCCCGGCGCTGATCGGTGGGCTCGCGCACTGGATGCCGCTGAACATCGCGTTCATCCTGCCGCTGGTGCTCTGCGTGCTGACGTTCCTCGGTGGGCCGGTGCTCAAGTCGCGGTCTTGAGCGCGTGCGCCAGATCGGCCCAGAGGTCGTCGGGGTGCTCGATCCCGACGGCCAGCCGGATCAGGTCCACCGGGATCGTCTCGACCTCCATCGCCCAGCGGCGACGGCGTTCGAGCATCGACTCCACGCCACCGAGGCTGGTCGCGTGAACCCACAGCTCGGTGCTCTCACAGACCCGCTGGGCGTACTCAGCATCGCCGCCGAGCTCGATGGACAGGATCGCGCCGAAGCCGGACATCTGCGCGGCGGCGCGGGCGTGGCCGGGGTCATCCGGCAGGCCCGGGTACCGCACGCGGCTCACGCGTGGGTGCTGAAGGAGACGCTCGGCCAGGAACGCGGCGTTGGACTGTGCGCGCTCGAGCCGCAGCGCGAGTGTTCGCAGGCCGCGGAGGCCTAGCCAGGCTTCCATCGGACCGGGGATCGCGCCGCTGCCGCGGCGGCGGAGCTCGATCGCGGCCCAGAGGTCCTCGTCGGCGGTGACGACCGCGCCGAGGATGACGTCGGAGTGGCCGGCGATGAACTTGGTTGCCGAGTGCATCACGACGTCCGCGCCGAGCTTGAGCGGCTGCTGCAGGAGCGGGGTCGCGAACGTGTTGTCGACGACGACGGTTGCGCCGGCCGCGTGACCGGCGGCCGAGAGCGCGGGGATGTCCGCGACCTCCATCGCCGGGTTGGTCGGCGACTCGATCCAGAGCATGTCGGCGCCCGCGACCGCTTGGATGACGGCGTCGGTGTCCGCGATGTTGACCTTGTCGACGTGCAGGCGGCCGGATGCTGCGTGCTGGTCGAGGAGCGCGAGGACACCGGAGTACGCGTGCTGTGGTGCGACGATCCGGCCGCCGACGGGGACGAGATCGCAGACTGCCGCGACCGCAGCCATTCCGGAGGCGAAGGTCAGTCCGCGCCCGCCTTCAAGGGCGCCGAGGGTCTCCTCGAGTGCGGTCCAGGCGTCGTTGCCGAACCGTCCGTAGCCGCGGTCGCCGCCCGCGACGTACGTCGAGCTGAACACCGGCGAGTCGCCGACCGGCGCGTTCGGCACGCGCTCGGGGCGGCCGGCGTGGACGACGACAGTGAAGGGATCGAGATCAGAGGCCATACGGCGAATTGTTCCGCCCGCCGTCCGCGTCGCTCCGGGCGGGGGAGGACGGGAGCGGGCCGGGCAGCTGCGGACCCGCGGCGGGGAGGGGGATGCCGCCGCTGCGGAGCAGGCTCATCGCGCGACGGGCCAGCACCTTGACCTCGGTGTCGTCCGGGTTCTCGACCCAGATCCGGACCACCGTCTCGATGATGTTCATCGCGATCCCGGCCGACAGCGCCGCGGTGAACTCGACCTGCTGCGGATCCGGACCGATGCCGACCCGTTGGCGGTCCAGACCGGCCTCGGCGCGTTGGCGGGGCGGGCCGGAGAGGCGGCGGACCAGTTCGTCGGTGAGGTCGTTGCGGAACCGCCAGATCAGCTCGTTCAGGTGGGCACTCACCGACGCGGTCTGTCCGGCCAGGTCGAACACCGCGCGCACCCGCTGCGGGTTGCTCTCGAGCCGCTCCAGCACCCGCTCGATCACCGACTGCAGGCCGTCGGGCAGGGCGATGACCACCGGCTGCCCGCGGAACCAGCCGACAGCGTCCATCAGGCAGTCCTCGACGAACTCGAGGACGAGCGTCTCCTTGGTCGGGAAGTACCGGTACAGGGTGCTCGGACCAACCTCCGCGGCGGCGGCGATCTGTTCCACCGTGGTCCGGCCGAAGCCGTGGTCGGTGAACAGCTCGAACGCCTTGTCCGCGATCAGCCGGCGGGTCCGCTCCCGCTTGAGTTCGCGCAGTCCCATCTCCACCTCCGCGGGCAGAGTATCGGTTGGCCGACTCGCCAGTACGATTCCCAGTCGGCAGTCTCAGTCATATGGTAGTCGCTACCAGAATCTGCCGAAAGGGTGCCGATGACCGACACGTTCCCCGTCAACCGCCCGTCCGGGTGCCCGTTCGACCCCGCGAGCGAGTACGCCGCACTCCGCCGTACCGAGGGACCGTCGAAGGTCTCCACCCCGGCCGGCGTCGACGCCTGGGTCTTCAGCCGGTACGACGACGTACGCACGGTGCTGCGTGACGACCGGCTGAGTTCGCGGTCGGCGCCGTCGGACCACGTCCGGGTGGACGCCGACCTCGATCGGCAGGTCGACTCGGGCTCGGTCCTGCACAACGACGGCATGGCGCACCGACGCTTGCGCCGGTTGCTGGCGACCGAGTTCGCGGTGAAGCGGATGGAGGCGCTGCGGCCGCGGATCGTGCAGATGATCGAGGACCACTTGGATGCGATGCTCGCGGCGGGCGGGCCGATCGACCTGGTGCAGGCGTTCGCGCTGCCGATCCCGTCGCTGGTCATCTGCGAACTGCTCGGCGTGCCGTACGCGGATCGGGACGAGTTCCAGCAGCGGAGCGCGGTGCTGGTCGCGATCGACCGGGATCCGGACGAGATGATGCGTGTCAGCGGCGAACTGAACCAGTACATCGTCGGTCTCGTGCTCGCCAAGCGGGCCGAGCGTGAGGACGACCTGCTGTCCCGCCTGATCACCCGCGCCGAGGAACAGGGCGAGCCGCTGACAGTGCCCGAGCTGGTGTCGATCGGCATCACTCTGCTGATCGCCGGTCACGAGACGACGGCGAACATGATTGCCCTCAGCACCCTTGCGCTGTTGCGCAATCCGCAGCAGCTCAAGGCTCTGCGCGCGGATCCGTCGCTGGCGTCGTCCGCTGTCGAGGAGCTGCTACGGTACCTGTCGGTCGTTCAGTTCGGCGTGTTCCGGCACGTGACGGAAGACCTCCCGGCCGGCTGTCAGACGATCGAGGCGGGTGGGTTCCTGGTCGCGGCGCTGTCGTCGGCCAACCGCGACGAGCGGGCGTTCCCCGACCCTGATCGGCTCGAGCTGACTCGCAAGGCGGCTGGCCATGTGGCGTTCGGTTTCGGTCCACACCAGTGCCTCGGACAACAGCTGGCCCGGGTCGAACTGCTGGAGGTGTTCACCCGGTTGTACCGGCGGATCCCGACGCTGCGACTCGCCGTACCGTTCGAGGAACTCGAGTTCAAGGACAACACCTTGGTGTACGGCGTGACCGCGCTCCCGGTCACCTGGGACGCGCCGCTACCGTCCGAAATCTGAACAGCTCTTAACCGAACCCAGATCGGAACCTGATCGCCGGGCCGCTACAGTCGAGCCGGTGAGTGAGTACTCGAGGGAACAACGCAAGCCCCGCGTCGCTGTGGTCTTCGGCGGACGGTCGAGCGAGCACGCCATCTCCTGTGTGACCGCGGCCAACGTGCTGCAGGCGATCGACCGCGACGTCTACGACGTGGTCCCGGTCGGCATCAGTACCAGCGGTCACTGGGTGCTGGAAAGCGGTGATCCGGAGCGGCTGTCGATCACCGACGGCAAGCTCCCGGAGGTCGACGTCACCGCGATGCCGGTGCTGTTCGGCGCGAACCGCGAGCTCGTGGTGAGCGAACCCGGCACAGTGCCGAGCACGCTCGGCGAGGTCGACGTGGTGTTCCCACTCCTGCACGGTCCGTGGGGCGAGGACGGCACCATCCAGGGCCTCCTCGAGATGTCAGACATCCGCTACGTCGGCTCCGGCGTACTGTCCAGCGCGGTCGGCATGGACAAGCACTACATGAAGGTCGTCTTCCAGGCCGCCGGCCTCGAGGTCGGCCCGTACGTCGTGATCCGCGACCGCGACTGGATGCGCGACGCGGAGGCCTGCCGCAACGCGGTGGACGAGCTCGGATACCCGGTGTTCGTGAAGCCGGCCCGCGGCGGGTCGAGCCTGGGCATCAGCAAGGTCAACAGCCGCGACGAACTCGACGACGCGATCGTCGAGGCCCGCGCCCACGATCCGAAGGTGATCGTCGAGGCGTCGGCGAACGACCCGCGCGAGATCGAGGTCGGCGTCCTGGGCGGCTTGGACGGTGCTCTGCCGGAGGTCAGTGTCTGCGGCGAGGTCGCGGTCTCCGGTGGTGGGCACGACTTCTACGACTTCGAGACGAAGTACCTGCCGGAGGGTGAGGAATACCTCGCGCTCTCGGTGCCGGCCGACCTCCCGGCGGAGGTTGCCGCGGACATCCGCGCGAAGGCTCTGACAGCCTTCGACGCGATCGAGGCCGAGGGTCTGGCCCGGGTCGACTTCTTCCTCGACGCCGACGGGCGGGTCGTGATCAACGAGATCAACACGATGCCCGGCTTCACCCCCACGAGCATGTTCCCCCGCCTGTGGGCCGAATCCGGCATCGACTACCCAACCCTCGTCAACCGCCTCCTCACCCTGGCCCGAACCCGCCCCACCGGCCTCCGCTAACTCCCTTCCCAGCCGTCCAGAGCGCCTCTCGCCCACCAGGGCGTGACTCGTCTTTCAGGGCCGCCCTCGTTCTTCTGGGCGTGAAAGGGGCCTGAAAGCCGGCCGGCCTACGGTCGCGGGCGTGGGGTTGACCCGCTGGTGACGTACGTCTCCGACGGGATCGTGAGCGCGATGAAACAGGCCAAAGCAGCCGCCGGCGACCGCGACGTCCAGGTCCGCGGCGGCTACACCGGCCAACGCGCCCTCGAGGCCGGCGTCCTCGACGAGATCCAGATCCACCAGATCCCAGTCCTCCTGGGCCGAGGCCACCGCCTCTTCGACCTCCTCCCCACCGAAACCGAACCAAAGATCATCCGCGCAACAGACACCCCCAAGCCACCCACATCCGCTACCAGATACTCACCCCCACCCCACAGCCATAGCCACCGCCGGTCGATTCCCCACCGCGGTCAGAGGCGCTTGGCTCGGGTGTGGAGGTAGCGCTGTTGGGGGAGGCTGGTGGTTTTGGTTGCTGCTTCTTCGTAGGCGGCTCGGGCTGCTGCGGTGTCGCCGGACATTTCCAACAGGTGGGCGCGGACGGCTGACAGGCGGTGATCGTTGGCGAGGAGGTCGTCGTCTTCGATGGTGCTTAGTTGCTTCAGACCTTCGTCCGGGCCGCGCGTCATCGCGACCGCGACGACGTGGTTGAGCGCGACCATCGGGTTGTCGGTCAGTTGGAGCAGGACCTCGTACAGCGCAAGGATCTGCGGCCAGTCGGTCTCCTCGGCCGACGCAGCCTCATCGTGTACGGCGGCGATCGCAGCCTGCAGCTGATATGGACCCGCCGGACCTCGCGGCAGCGCTGTGGTGATCAGCCCCACTCCTTCCTCGATCAACTCAGAGATCCACAGCGTCCGGTCCTGCTCGTTCATCGGAACCAACTCACCCAACGGTCCCGTCCGCGCCGGCCGACGCGCGTCCGTCAGCAGCATCAGCGCGAGCAACCCAGTCACCTCGCTGTCGTCCGGCAGCAACCGGTGCAGCATCCGCCCCAGCCGGATCCCCTCCGCCGACAACTCGACCCGTTGCAGACTCGGCCCCGTCGTACTCGCGTAGCCCTCGTTGAAGATCAGGTACACGACCTTCAGTACCGCGCCGAGCCGCTCGTCCCGATCCGCCGGCAGGGCGAACCGCGCACCGCTGTCGCTCACACTCGCCTTCGCCCGGGTGATCCGCCGCGTCATCGTTGCCTCCGGCACCAGGAACGCGCGAGCGATCTCCGCGGTGGTCAGACCGCCGACCGCCCGCAACGTCAACGCGATCTGCGACGCCGGCGACAGCGACGGGTGGCAGCACATGAACAGCAGGATCAGCGTGTCGTCCGTGTCCGCGATTGGCTCGCTCGGACCGGAGGCCCACTGCGCCACCCGGTCCTCGCGCCGCCGCCGAGCCTGCTCCCGGCGGAGCAGATCCGTCAGCCGGCGCGAGGCCACCGAAATGAGCCACCCGCGCGGACTGTCCGGTACGCCGTCCTCCGGCCACTGCTGCGCCGCGGCGAGCAGTGCCTCCTGCACCGCGTCCTCCGCGGTGCCGAAATGCCCGTACCGCCGGACCAGCGCCCCGAGCACCTGCGGCGCCAGTTCACGCAGCAGGTCCTCCAGAGCTGCCGGCATGACGATCAGTCCAGCAGTTCGTCTTGGCCCTCGACCAGGGGCCGGATGTCGGCGTACGCGGTCGCGCGGACGAACTCGGGCGCCGGAGTGTCGGCGAGCCTGGAGGCGATCTCGGTCGCCCGGTCGAAGGACTCGCACTCGACGATCCAGTACCCGGCGAGCACCTCCTGGGTCTCGGCGTACGGACCGTCCGTCACCACCGAGGCTCCGTCCTTCGAGCCGAGCCGCCTGGTGAGCACCGGCGCGGCCAGCGCGCGGGTCTCGACCAGCTCACCGGACTCGGCCAGGTCCGCGTTGAACTTGTCCATGAACGCGCCCATCGCGGCGAAGTCCTCGGCAGTCCAGGCCGGCTTGCCCGTGTCCTTGCCGGACATCCCGTCGTAGTCCTGCTGCGACGCGTAGGTCAGGATCATGTACTTCATCGGAATCTCCCGTCGTCCGGGCACCCATCGTGGGCGCCTCTCAGCCGATACGTCGCCCCCGCCGGACCGAACCGGACACCGAGTGCGGACGAATTTCCTTCTCGACAGGGAGTATGCCGTCGTCAGGTACAGGGAGTGATGACTTTGTCGAACCTGTGGATAGCGTCCGAAACGTCGGTCAGTGCGTTCGCCTCCGGGCTGTACTTGGCCGGGACCGCGACCTCGACATAGACCTTGCGGCCGATGGTCGTGAAGATGACCCCGTTGCCGGCCTGCTTGGCGAACCAGCCGACGCCGTTCACCTCGAAGCACTGCGACTGCGCCTCGGCCATCCCCGCCGGCGGGGCGACTCCACAAGTGACCTCGATCGGCGGATCGCCGTACGCGGTGGTCAGCGGGCTGGGCGGCTTGGTCTTGCGGCGGTCGGCGTCCAGCACCTTGCCGGGCAGCGCCGCCACCAGCGGCTCACAGACCGCAGCGACCTCGGGCGCTGGAGACGGTACGGCGACGGGCACGGCGCCTGGACTGCACGCGGCCAGGACGACCAGACCGGTCAGACCGAGTGCAGCGAACAGGACCTTGGGCATGCTGAAGGACGGCGGGACCTCGGGCAACCAGCTCAGATGTGAACGACGGGACAGGTCAGGGTGCGGGTGATGCCAGGCACGTTCTGGACCCGGGCAACCACCAGCTTGCCCAGTTCGTCGACGTTGCGGGCTTCCGCGCGGACGATCACGTCGTACGGACCGGTGACGTCCTCGGCCAGGGTGACACCCTGGACCTCGGCGATCTGTGCGGCGACGTCGGCCGCCCGGCCGACCTCGGTCTGGATCAGGATGTAGGCCTGGACCACCACGTCGTTCTCCACTCAGTCGTCCTCAGCTGGCTCCGGCCGCGCTGGCTGCAGGGGTACTGCGCGACGGCCGGGCGTACTCTTCGTTGCCCGGTCACGGTACCGCCTAGACTCCCACTGGCGATATGGGAGGTCTGCTGACGTGACAGAGACGTTGGGGAGCACGGGTGAGTTCGGCCTGATCGAGGCCGTCACCAAGGGGCTGTCCACAAGTGAGGACGTCCTGGTCGGGCCTGGTGACGACGCGGCTGTGGTGGCGGTGCCGGACGGGCGGATGGTGATCACGACCGACCTGCTGGTGGAGGGCCGGCACTTCCGCCGGGACTGGTCGTCGGCGTACGACGTGGGCCGCAAGGCCGCTGCGCAGAACCTGGCCGATGTGGTGGCGATGGGCGCGCGGCCGACCTCCATGGTGGTCGGCTTCGGCGCACCGCCCGACCTGGCGACCGCCTGGGCACTGGAGCTCAACCAGGGCCTGGTGGACGAGTGCGAACTGGTCGATGTGCACATCGTCGGCGGCGACACCGTCCAGTCGGACAAGATCGTGGTTTCGGTGACAGCCTTCGGGTCGCTCGACGGCCGCGCACCCGTGCTGCGCTCCGGTGCGCGCCCAGGTGACGAGGTCGCCTACATCGGCCGGTTGGGCTGGGCCGAGGCCGGCTATACGGTCCTGACCCGCGGCTTCCGTTCGCCCCGGTCCGTGGTGGAAGCGCACCGCCGCCCGCAGCCGCCGTACGCCGAGGGTCCGCGGGCCGCACTGGCCGGTGCGTCGTCCCTGTGTGATGTGAGCGACGGACTGCTCTCAGACCTCGGCCACATCGCGACCCGGAGTCAGGTGGTCATCGACGTACACTCGCACGCGCTGGCCGTGCCGGAGCCGCTGCAGGCGGTGGCGGCCGCGACAGGTGTGGACGCGCTGAAGTTCGTACTGACCGGTGGTGAGGACCACGCACTGGTCGGCACCTTCGAGCCCGCGGACGTGCCCGAGGGCTGGACCGTCATCGGTTCGGTTGCTGAGGGCAACGAGGAACGGCCGGCCGGAACGGTCACCGTGGACGGCGCGGCGTACGCCGAGGAGTCCGGTCACGCCCACTTCAGGAGCTGAGATGAGTCGATTGCCCAGGGTGCTCACGATTGCCGGTTCGGACTCCGGCGGCGGAGCGGGGATCCAGGCCGACCTCAAGTCCATGCTGGCCAACGGTGTGCACGGCATGAGCGTGCTGACCGCGATCACAGCGCAGAACAGTCTCGGCGTGCAGGGTGCGTGGGAGCTGCCGGAGGAGCAGGTCCGCGCCCAGTTCCACAGTGTGGTGGACGACATCGGTGTGGATGCGGTCAAGACCGGCATGCTGGCCTCTGCGCGGATGGTCGGCGTGGTCGCGTCCCTGCTACGGACGCTGCCGCCGGCCGTGCCGGTGGTGGTCGACCCGGTATCGGTGTCCAAGCACGGTGATGCGTTGCTGGCCGCTGACGCGATGGACGCCGTACGGACCGAGATCGTGCCGCTGGCAACCGTCCTGACGCCGAACCTGACCGAGCTCGGACCGGTCGCCGGAATCGAGTTGGAGACCATCGAGGACCGTGAGCTCGCCGCCAAGCTGCTCATGGACGCCGGAGCCACGTGGGTCCTGGTGAAGGGCGGCCACGACGTCGGTACGGCGGCAGTGGACGTGCTGCACGGTCCAGGGGTACGACGGTCCTACAGCGCGGTCCGGGCAGACAACCGGCATACCCACGGCACCGGATGCACCCTGGCCAGCGCCATCGCGTCGTACCTGGCGCGTGGGTACGACGTACCGAGTGCAGTCGGTGCTGCGAAGGAGTACGTGACCGGGGCGATCGGAGCCGGGTTCGCACTCGGTGGTGGAATCGGTCCGGTCGATCACGCGTGGAGATTTCGAGGGAGTGGCAGTTGACGAAGCAGCAGCCCCCGGTGGACGGGTACTGCGAGCAGTGCGGCTTCAACTACGACACGGGTGACCTGCAGGGCACGGTGACCCTGCTCATCCGGCAAGCGGCGGACTGCAGCATGGCTCTGACCAAGGCTGCGGCCGGTCCGGATCCGAGCGTCGTACGGCTGCGGCCGGAGCCCGACGTCTGGTCGGCCATCGAGTACGCCTGCCACGTCCGCGACGTACTGGAGGTGCAGCGATTCCGGATCGCGCAGTGCCTGGCGGAGGACCGGCCGGTGTACGCGCCGATGGACCGGACCGGTCGGGTGAAGCAGCAGAAGTACGAGGACCAGGACCCGATGGAGGTGGCGGCCGCGCTGGTGCGGTTCGCCCGAGAGTTCGGTGCGGCTGCACGGGTGCTGACTCCGCCGCAGCTGGGCAAGCTCGGCCTCTACAACTACCCGGTGCGTGCGCCGCGCACGCTGGGCTGGATCATTCGCCACACTGCCCACGAGATCCAGCACCACCGGCTCGACCTCATCACCATCCTCGCGCAGGTGGAGCCGCCGATCGTCTCCAAGGCGAAGCCTGAGCCGCCTCCCGCAGTGGAGGAGACCACTACTGACTAGCGGCCCAAGTCGCGATGGAGGGCTCGCTGGTGAGGTGGTCGAGTGCCAGCGCTGCCGCACCGCGGAGCGGGCCGTCTGGTTGGTGCGTGGCTGACAGGACCGGTGGGGGAGTGCTGCGGTGGAAGGTCATCAGGCCGGCTAGGTAGGCCTGCTCGAACGAGGTCTCGGCGGCAGCGCGG
The DNA here is from genome assembly GCF_004331485.1 of Kribbella capetownensis. Lineage (GTDB taxonomy): Bacteria > Actinomycetota > Actinomycetes > Propionibacteriales > Kribbellaceae > Kribbella > Kribbella capetownensis. The sequence goes on along the minus strand of NZ_SJKD01000009.1, from coordinate 163,050 downwards.
AGTGGGATGGCCAGACCGCCCAGCGTGACCACGTCGGGGTCGTGTGCGTTGACCAGACCGGCGATTCCGGTGCCCAACGCTGTGACCACCTTGGCGACTGCGCGGGCCGCCGCACGGTCTGTGCGGCGGAGCACAGCCTCGGCGTAGGCGTACGGATCGTCCGGTGCAGCCTCCTTGAGATGCCTGGCCAGGGCACGCCCGTCGATGTCTAGGTCCCAGCAGCCGCGTGCACCACACGGGCAGAAACGGGTGCGATCCCCGAACGGGACATGTCCGTACTCACCGCCTGCACCCGACGCTCCCTGGGCCGGCACGCCGTCGATGATCAGCGTGCCGCCGAGACCCACCTCCACGATGAGGTGCAACGCCGTACCGGCTCCCGCGGCCGCGCCCGTGCGCGCTTCGGCTACACCGCTCAGCGTCGCGTCGTTGCCGGCGAGTAGCGGAATGCCGGTGCGGGCTGTGACTGTCTCGAGGTCAAGCTCGGCCCAGTCCAGCGTCGGCGCCTGCATCAAACGGTTGTCCCGGATGGTGCCCGGCGCTGCCAGGCTCACGACGCGCAACCGAGCGCCGTACTGCCGGTGTGCGCGCTCCACCTCTTTCTGCAGGTTGCTGAGCACGACCTGTGAGCGCCGACTGCGGTGCCGCCTGGACTGCTGCTCCACGAACGACCCGTCGAGCGCGACCACAGCACTCCGCCAACTGCCCTGCCGCAGGTCCAGTCCGAGCGCCACAGGCCCTTTTGGATGCGCCCGCAGTACCGTCGTCGGCCGTCCACGCCCCTGACTGGGCGCCGGTGCCTCGGTGAGCAGCCGTACGTCGCGTAGCCGAGCGGTCACCTCAGTGGCCGAACTCGTGCTCAGCCGCAGCTCCCGCGCTACCGCGGCGCGCGTGATCCCGGGCTGCCGGCTCACCCGCATCAGTACGTCGGAAGCCGTCTGCCACTGTCCCCGGCGCACTGGAGTCATAGCACCCTTCTACCTTATGCTCGTGGGACGAGTTTAATTGGAGGGGTGATGGGGCTTCCCGACATCCGCGCGGTGCTGTTCGACATGGACGGCACCCTGGTCGACTCCGACGGCGCGGTCGACCGGACCTGGACGCTCTGGGCGGAGGAGTACGGCGTACCGCCGGCTGACGCACTGGCGATCGCTCACGGCAGCCCGTCCGAGGCGACGATCGCTCGGCTGCGGCCCGATCTCGGTCCGGCGGAGGTGTCCGCGGCCGCGGCGCGTCTGCTGGATCTGGAGTGTGAGGACCTGACCGACGTCGTGCCTGCACCTGGTGCCCATGAGTTGATCGAGGTACTGGAACGGCTCGGTCTGCCGTGGGCAGTCTTCACGAGTGCGTCCACCCGGCTGGCGAAGGTCCGACTCGGCGCTACCGGGATCTCGCCGTCGATCTTGGTCACCGTCGACGACGTCAGCCGCGGCAAGCCGGATCCGGAGGGGTATCTGCGGGCCGCCGAGCTGGTCGGCGTACCTGCTGAACAGTGCCTGGTGGTCGAGGACACCGAGGTCGGACTGGCCGCCGGACGCGCGGCCGGCGCGGTCACGGCCGGTCTGAAGGGTACGACCGCCGACATCGAGCTGCCCGACCTGCACCGCCTCGTCACGCTGTTCACCGCAGCAGTCGAATGAGCGCAGAGATGTCTGCCGTACGGATCCGCCAGGATGAGGTCCAGATCGGAATCGGACTGTCGTCGATGGGGTTCGTGCTGGCCGGACTGGGAGCCTGCATCGCGATCCTGGCGCGCGATCTCGACGAACCAACCAGTCGGTTGGCTCTGCTGTCGTCGGGTTTCGCGATCGGCCTTCTGATCGTCGCGCTGGTCGGCCCGCGGCTGCTACGCACCTGGCCGATCCCCACCGTCCTCGCACTCGGCTCGGTCGTCTGCTCCGCCGGCATCGTGCTCCTCGCACTGGCCCCCGTGTACGCCGTGGCGGTCGCAGGCGGGCTGTGTATCGGCCTGGGCGGCGCACTGCTCGTCCTGGTCGCCCCACTGATGCTGAACGGTCCCACAGCGGCCGCCCGCCTCAGCCGGGTCAATGCGGTCGCCAGCGGCACCGGCATCCTCGCCCCACTCGCCATCGGCGCCCTCGACTCACTAGGCCCCACTGGCCGCCTCGCCATCCTGGCCGCTGTTCCACCCCTACTCCTGCTAGCTGTTCTCACCTGGCGCTCGGCCGCACCATCGCCTCCGGTCAGGAAGGCGCCCGTACCCGTGCTCATCGACTCGGCGCCGGCAGTCGGCCTCGGCAAGCGGTGGACCGGACGCGGTCTCAAGGGTCTGGTGCCTCGCCAGTTGGGGCGGGCGGTGGTTCTGGACGTCGGTCGCGGCTGGCTGCGGATCGTGCTGGCCGTCTCGGTCGAGTTCTGCTTCGTGGTCTGGGCGGTGGCCCGCTTGGTCTCCACGGGGTTGCCGACGGCAACGGCTGCCCTGCTGGGGAGTGCCTTCCCCATCGGCATGGCGGTCGGCCGGGCGATCGGCCCGATCCACTGGCGCGCGTGGTCGCCCGTCGTCCCCAGTGGGCTGCTGGCGGTCGCGGGCACGTTGCTCGTCAGTCTGTTCGACTCGCCCGTGACAGTGGCGCTTGGACTGGGGGTGGCCGGCTTCGGCATCGCGCCGCTCTACCCGGTCACCCTCGCCGCGCTGGTCGCGACACCAGGTCTCAGCCCCGCACGCCTCGCCGCCGTCGGAGCCCTCGCCTCCGGCGTCGCCATCCTGATCGCCCCCGCTGTCCTCGCCGTACTGGCTCGAGTTCTCGACCTCCGTACGGCGTACCTCGTCACCCTCCCGCTGCTCGCAACCCTCTTCGTCCTGAGCCGCCGGCCGAGACGCTCTCGGCATCAGCACGCATCGGCGACGCTGGGCTCGGAGCACGTAGCATGACGTGCATGGAGTGTTTCGCCGCGGGACGTACTCGCCGCTGAAGGTCGACCCGTCGCAGCGCGAGCTGCGAGGTGGGTCACGCGCGCCCGATTCCCTTCAGTGCGAGAGGCACACTTCATGTTCATTCGTTCGTACGTCCACTCTGATCTGGCCCGGCTCATCGAGTTCACCATCGAGACGTTCGGCCCGTTCTACGAGGAGTCGTTCCGTCCGCTCGTCGGCGAGACGATCTTCGGCATCCAGCACGGCAACTGGCGCGACGACTACCACAAGCAGGTCGCCGGGCTGCATGATCCGGACCAGCACAAGTACGTTGCGATCGCCGAGGAGAGCGGCGTACTCGCCGGGTATGTGGCTTGGGCAGTCGAGCCCGACCGGCGGCATGGCGAGGTGACCATCCTCGCCGTCGCGGCTCAGCACCGCCGGGCGAACATCGGCACCGCTCTGTGTGAGCACGCCTTCGACGGAATGCGAAGCCTGGGCGCGGAAGTCGTCAAGATCGGCACCGGTGGCGACGACTTCCACGCCCCCGCCCGAGGCTTCTACGAATGCCTCGGCTGCGTCAAACTCCCCGTCGCCGTCTACTACCGCACTCTGTAGGTCGGCAGGTACGGCCGTGAACACCTTCTGGTGACTGCGCACAGGTTACTTCCTGTCCGCAGTCCCCAGATCCTGTCCGGACCTCCCGGCTGCGCGTGCCTACGGCTGGGCGTACTGCCCGACCATCTTCACCAAGGTGTCCGGTGGGACGACCTTCACGTGGGGGTCGAGTCCGTCGACGACAGCCAGTACGTTGTCGACGGACTTGCTCCACGCGTGCCACACAACGACTGAGTAGCCGGCCGTCGAGTGCGGGTTCCGCGTGGCTGCGTTGAGCTCGGCGGTCACCGAGGCCTCATCGGCGCCGTCGAGTCCGTCCCAGAGCATCGTGCGGGCTGAGATGACCGGCTTGCCCTCGGACCAGACGACCTTGCCCTTCAGGCCGTCGTAGCGGGAGTACTCGAGGTAGATGAGTCCGTCGATCTCACGACGCTTGAGGTACGACGACCACAGGCTGGTGTTCTCGAACGCGTCGAAGTCGATGATCTGCGCGACCGAGAGGTCTGAACGGCCCATCGCCTTGGCCAGTGAAGCGGTGTGCTTGTCCAGCGCGGCGGCAGGGTAGCGGCTCGGGTACATGTAGCCGCCGCCCGACGGTCCGACGACCCAACGGTCCTTGCGCGACTGGTCGTAGTACCAGCGCATGACCGAGGGAGCCAGATCGATCAGCGACGGCGAGATGCCCCAACCCAGGTCGATCTCCCCGCGCCGAGGACTCCCGAACCACCGCGGGTCGGTCGGAAAATCCCCGAGCATCCACTGAATGTTGTCCCCATCGGTGATCAGGAAGGTGACGTAGTGGGAGTTCGGGTCCGGGGCTGGGAGTTTGTCAGGCACTCGTTGAGACAGTCGGTCTTCGCGGATGCCAGACAGCACTGACAGGTTGCGGGCGTGGTCGGCGGGCAGCGCCTTGACGCCGGCGCTCGAGTTCACGCCGATGAAGGCGTCTTCGCCGTTCGACGCGTCGCCCCAGCCGATCACGGTGGCGTCGTCGTCGAGCGCGTCGACCACCTCGGCGCGGAAGTCCGAGTTGCCGTCGAAGAAGGCGAGCGTCCCCGCCATCGTCACGTAGTCCCGCAGTCGCTCCGGCCAGTCTCCCTTCTGCTCGATCGCGACGTCATGCCGCAACCGCGGCCAGTAGTTGTCCAGCACCCAGCGGTCGTCCTTGTCCCGCACGTCCAGCACCTTGCGCAGGCCGTGCTGGATGGCGAGCGCCTCCAGGCTTTCCTCGACGGCCACCGCACCGGTCAGTCCGGAGAGCGTGGTCGCGACGTTGACCGACGGGGTGCCCGTTCGGAAGAGAACGTATCCGTCGACGCCGGACCGGGTGACGGTTGTCCACAGGTCACCGGAACGCGGGCGAACGCCGTACCGGGAGACAAGGTCGTCGAGCCAGATCTGGTAGCCGAGCGACGGGATGTTCAGATACAGCGATTCGCCACTGCGGCGGGCAAGCAGACCCTGCAGCGTGGTCGCGAGCGTCCGCTCAGCAGAACTCAGCGAGTCCTCGGTCAGCACGTTCACCAGCCGCGGCCGCTGCCCCTTCGGGTACGCCCCAGCACCGGCGGCGGAAGCGGCGGCGGCGACGGAAGGCGCAGAGAGCGAAGGAGCAAGGGACGCCAGGCCCAGCCCCGCGGTCAGGCCGAGAGCGTGCCGGCGGGTGAGACGTCGTCGATCGGACATGCGGTGCCTCCAGGGAGCGGCTGGTGGACTGTCCTACGTTGTCATCTGCCCCGAGACCATGCCACAAGCCGTCACCGCCTCACAAGAGGTCAGGCCGGAATCGGCAATCCATAACGGCGCAGCAGCCCTTCCAACGTGTCCACCCCGGTCGACAGGTCGTATACCTCCGCATGCAGCCCGACGCTCAAAGCGCCCGCCACATTGGCTTCGTTGTCGTCGATGAACAGCACCGACGACGCCGGTACGTCGATCGCGGCCAGGATCGCCCGGAAGTACGCCGGATCAGGCTTGGCCAACCCGAGATCGCACGAGTAGAAGCTCTGGTCGAACCACTCGCCGTACCCGCGCTCGTCGTGCATGAGCGACCGCCGGTACGCCTGCTGGTTGGTGGCGAGGTGACACCCGATCCCGGCGGCGCGCAGTCCCTGGATCAACGACACCACGGCCGGCTCGGCCGCGAACCACTGCCACGGCTCCAGCGCCTCCTCCACCGTCGCGGTGGAATTCCAGCGCTGCAGGACCTCGGCCAGCGCGTCCCGGAAGTCGCCCTTGCCCACGAGACTGGGCTTCTCGGCCGCCATCACCTCGGCCACGAAGGTCTCGCTGTCGGTCGGGACGAGCGAATTCAGGCGCGACCACCAGTCGATGGTCGGGCGCTGGAGCACGCCGTCGGCGTCGAACAGGACGGCGGTGACAGAGGTCGTCGGCATGAATCCATCCTGTCAGCCCGGGGCCTTGACCGGTTCAGTCGGTATGCGCTTACCTTATGGCTACGTAAACATATCTGGACACCTTCCGGCGAAAAACAACAGAAAGCGCCAGGTGAGGCGTATGAGTCTGAGCAGAAGGAAGTTCCTCGCGTTCGGTGCCGGCGCCGCGGCCGCGAGCACCGGTCTGAGTGGATGTGGCTCCCGAAGTTCGCTCGGCGGATCGGACGAGCTGAGCATGTGGACCTGGGTCGGGTCAGTGAACGACGACCTGATCGGCCAAGCGGAGAAGGCGATTCCGGGCCACGACGGCCTGCGGCTGTCGATGACCCGGATCGGCAGCAACTACAAGACCAAGGTGCTGACCTCGCTGGCCGGCAAGTCGCTGGTCCCCGACATCGTCGCGATCAACGACGACGTGGCGACGTACTTCCCGAACGCCGACCAGTTCCACGACCTGTTCGAACTCGGCGCCAAGGAGCGTGAGAGCGAGTTCCTGCCCTGGAAGTGGAAGCTCGGCGTCACGCCGGACAACAAAATGATGGCCTACCCGATGGACACCGGTCCGACGGCGCTGTTCTACCGCACCGACGTGTTCAGCAAGGCCGGCATCGACATCGATCCCGCCGCGGTCGCGCAGCTCGCGCCGGACTGGGACACCTACATCGCGCTCGGCAAGAAGGTGAAGCAGGCCGTCCCCGGTTCGTCGATCACCGACAACATCAACAGCATCTTCAGCTACCGGATGGCCCAGCAGCCGAAGCGGTACATGACCGTGGACGGTCAGTACATCGGCGACCAGGACCACGTCCGCGAAGCGTTCGACCTGGCCATCCGCGTGGTCAAGGAAGGACTGTCCGCCAACGCGCAGGACGGTTCGACCGACGCGGATGCGGTCGTGACGAACGGCAAGCTGGTTGCCTTCAACGCCGCCGTCTGGTGGGCCCAGCTCGGCCCGAAGAACGCGGCTCCCAAGACGAAGGGACTCTGGCGGGTGACGGCGGCTCCTGGTGGCGCCGGCAACCGTGGCGGGTCCTTCCTGGGCATCACGAAGTACTGCAAGAACCCCGAGGCGGCGTTCGCGTTCATCAGCTGGCTGGAGTCGGCGAAGAACCAGGCCCAGGCGTTCCTCGACCCGGTGCTGTTCCCGTCCACGCCGGCCAGCTACACCGACTCCCGGCTGGCCGCTCCGGATCCGTTCTTCGGCGGCCAGAAGATCGTCGAGGTGTTCGCGGAGTCGGCGACGAAGTACCCCGGCGCCTACTTCTCGCCGTACGACTCGATCATCGGTGCGCCGATCAGCGCCGAACTCGTGAACGTCGAAGTGGCCGGCAAATCACCGGACCAGGCCTGGAACGACGCACAGCACCAGGTCGAACGTGAACTCACCCGGGCGGGGGCGATCTGAGATGACTGTGACCAAGGCACTTCCCGCGACCGTCCGCAGCACCGACACCACTGCCAAGCCGCCGGGCAAGTACCGCCAGGCGTTCCCGCAGTACGCCGCCGTCGCGCCGTTCTTCATCCTGTTCGCCATCTTCGGCGCGTTCCCGGTGCTGTTCTCGATCTGGATCTCGTTCCACGACTGGGACGGCATCGGCTCGATGACCTGGGTCGGCCTGCAGCAGTACAGCTACCTGCTCGGCGATCCGAAGTTCTGGCAGGCGATCGGCAACACGCTGATCATCTGGGTGCTGTCGACCGTGCCGATGCTGCTGCTCGCGCTGGTGATCGCCAACGCGCTGCACAACGCCACCCGGTTCCGCAGCTTCTACCGGATCGCCTACTTCATCCCCAACGTCACCTCGGTCGTCGCCGTCACCTTGGTGTTCGGGTCGATCTTCAGCAACAACTTCGGACTGCTGAACGCGTTCCTGCAGTCGGTCGGCCTGGGCAAGGTCGAATGGCTGACCCAGCCGTGGGGGATCAAGATCGCGATCGCCACCATCGTCACCTGGCGGTGGGTCGGCTACAACGCGATCATCTACCTGGCCGGCCTGCAGGCGATCTCCGCCGACGTGTATGAGGCGGCCAAGGTCGACGGCGCCAGTTCGCGGCAGGTGTTCTGGCGGATCACGGTGCCGATGCTGCGCCCGGTGATCCTGTTCACCGCGGTCACCTCGACCATCGGCGGACTGCAGATCTTCACCGAATCCCGGGTTCTGTTCGGTGACACCAACAACATCGGCGGCCCCGGCAACGCCGGTATGACGATCGTGTCGTACCTGTACCAGAGCGCGTTCATCAACAACCAGTTCGGGTACGGCGCCGCGATCGGCTGGGCGCTGTTCATCCTCATCGTGCTGTTCTCGATCATCAACTGGCGGCTGATCGGCGGCCGCGACAACGAACGGATCGCCCGTCGCGCCGCCCGCCGGGCCGAACGCAACATCGCCGCCCAGAAGGCCGCACAGCAAGAGGATGCGGAGCAGACCACGAAGGAGGCCGCCGATGTCCATTGAGCGCATCCGCACCACGGTCGGGCACATCGTCTTGATGCTCGGCGTCGTGGTCTCGATCTTCCCGTTCTACTGGATGCTGGTGATGGCCTCGAACACCACACCGGACATCTTCAGCTACCCACCGAAGCTGGTGATCGGCTCCCACCTGTTCGAGAACATGGGCAAGGTGCTCGACAACATCGACTTCTTCGGAGCGATGCTGCTCACCCTGATCGCCTCCCTCGGCGTCACCGTCCTGATCCTGTTCTTCGACTCGCTGGCCGCGTTCGCGTTCGCGAAGTACGAGTTCCCCGGCCGCAACTTTCTCTTCGGGTTGCTGCTGGCGACCTTCATGATCCCGACCCAGCTGTCGCTGGTGCCGCAGTTCGTCACCCTCGCGGAGTTCGGCTGGATCGGATCACTGAAGGCACTCATCATCCCGGGCGCGGCGAACGCGTTCGGCATCTTCTGGATGCGCCAGTACGCCGCCGGCGCGATCCCGGACGAACTCATCTCGGCCGCGAAGGTCGACGGGGCCGGCTTCTTCCGGCAGTACCTGACCGTCGGCCTGCCGGTACTGCGGCCCGGCCTGGCGTTCCTCGGCATCTTCACCTTCATCAACGTCTGGAACGACTACCTCTGGCCGCTGATCGTGATGACGGACCCGAACCGGCTCACTCTGCAGGTCGCCCTCGACCAACTCAACGGCATCTACGGCACTGACTACTCCATGGTCATGGCCGGCGCACTGATGAGCGTCATACCGTTGATCGGGGTCTTCCTGATCGGCGGGCGGCACTTCATCTCCGACCTGGCCGCCGGCGCCATGAAATTCTGATCCACACCGACAACGAAAACGGGACACCTCTTGACTGACACCAAGCTCCGCTGGGGCATCCTCGGCACCGGGAACATCGCGTCCCGGTTCGCCAGCCAGGTGCCGACCTCACCGACGAACGCGGTCGTCGCCGTCGGCAGCCGGTCGATCGACTCCGCCAACGCCTTCGCCGACAAGTGGGACATCGCCAACCGGCACGCGTCGTACGGCGACCTGCTCGCCGACGAGACCGTGGACGCGGTGTACATCGCGACGCCGCACCCGATGCACGTCGAGTGGGCGATCAAGGCCGCCGAGGCCGGCAAGCACGTGCTGTGCGAGAAGCCGCTGGCGATCAACAAGGCCTGGGCCGAGGCGATGATCGAGGCCGCGGTACGCAACGACGTCTTCCTGATGGAGGCGTACATGTACCGGTGCCTGCCGCAGACCAAGCTGATCGCCCAACTGGTCCGCGACGGCGAGCTCGGTACCGTCCACCAGATCCAGGCCACGTTCGCATTCGCGTCGGCGTTCCGGCCGGAGTCGCGGATCTTCGCCGACGAGCTGGCCGGTGGCGGCATCCTCGACGTCGGCGGCTACCCGGTCTCGATGGCCCGGCTCATCGCCGGTGCTGCGACCGGGCAGCCGTTCGCCGACCCGGCCGCGGTGACCGCGGTCGGCACGGTCGGCGAGACCGGGGCCGACGAATGGTCTGTGGCGACGCTGTTCTTCGAGGGCGGCGTGACCGCCCAGGTGAGCACCGGCGTCCGGCTCCGCGACCAGAACCAGGTCCGCATCTTCGGCAGCAAGGGCTACCTGGTCGTCGAGGACCCGTGGTTCGGCGGCGACGGCAAGCCGACCCACGTCACCCTGCACAAAGTGGGGGAGGAGCCGCGGGACATCTCCGCGGACCCCGCCCTCATCTATGCGGCCGAGGCCGAGGCGGTCGCGCGGGCGATCGAGCAGCGGCAGGCACCGGAGATGACCTGGGCCGACACGCTCGGCAACCTGACCGTCCAGGACGCGTGGCGGGCGGCGATCGGGCAGCAGTACGCGAGTGAGCGGGACGACGCCAAGATCCCGACTGCCACCGGCCGCCCGCTGGCCAAGCGCGCCGATGCCCCGATGACCTACGGCAAGGTGCCCGGGCTCGACAAGCCGGTCTCCCGGCTCGTGATGGGCGTCGACAACCAGCAGACGCTGCCGCACGCGGCGGTGGTCTTCGACGACTTCGTCGAGCGCGGCGGGACGACGTTCGACACCGCCTACATCTACGGCGGCGGCCGGGGCGAGAAGCTGCTCGGCCAGTGGATCACGTCCCGTGGCAACCGCGACGAGATCGTTGTCATCGGCAAGGGCGCGCACACGCCGCACTGCGATCCGGAGTCGATCACCCGGCAGCTGCACGAGAGCCTCGAGCGGCTGCAGACCGACCACGTCGACCTCTACATGATGCACCGCGACAACGAGGAGATCCCGGTCGCGGAGTTCGTCGACGTCCTCGACGAGCACTTCAAGGCCGGCCGGATCAAGGCGTACGGCGGCTCCAACTGGTCGCTGCCGCGCTTCGACGAGGCCAATGCGTACGCCGAGGCCAACGGCAAGCAGCCGTTCACGCTGCTCAGCAACCACCTCAGCCTCGCGCGGGCGTACGACGTACCGTGGAAGGGCTGCCGGCACGTCTCCGACGACGAGTCGCAGGCGTGGCTGCGGGAGCGGCAGGTCGCGCTGTTCCCGTGGTCGAGCCAGGCGCGCGGGTTCTTCACCGGGCGGGCCACGCCGGAGGACCGGTCGGACGAGGAACTGGTGCGCTGTTTCTACTCCGACGAGAACTTCCGTAGGCTCGACCGGGCCCGCGAGCTGGCGGCCGCCAAGGGAGTCGAGCCGACGGCGATCGCGCTGGCCTGGTTGCTGCACCAGCCGTACCCGGTGTTCCCGCTGATCGGGCCGCGGCACGTCAGCGAGACCCGGACCTCGACACCGGGGCTGTCGGTCACTCTGACGGACGAGGAAGTGGCCTACCTCACTGCCTGATCGGCGAGTGTGGACCGAATTGGTCGTGCGTCAGGCCGCATGTAACATGGTCTGTCGGTGTCACGACCCTGAACACGGAGAATCATGTCTAAGAAGTGCGATGTCTGCGGCAAGCAGCCGACGTTCGGCAACAACGTTGCCCGCCTGGGTAAGGGCGCGATGATCCGTCGGGTCAAGGCTCGTACGCCGCGGCGGTTCAACCCCAACATCCAGCCGGTCCGGGCGCTCATCAAGGGCACCCCGACCCGCCTGAAGGTCTGCACGTCCTGCATCAAGGCCGGCAAGGTCCAGCGCGTCGTCGGCTGACCCCCAGCTTTCTCCGTTGTAGGGCCTGAAACAGGCGCCCGGGATCACCCGGGCGCCTCTTTCGCGTCTTCTCACACCTTGCGGGCGACGACGGTGATCTCGTTCCGGTTGTGGTGCAGTTGCCGGGCGTGGAGTACGTCGTACTGCTGCCGCAGCACGTCGATGCCGCGCCGGGCGCCGTCGAGCGGGTTCTTCCCGCCACCCTTCAGCGTGACGATCGCGAGTCCGCCGCGGCGCAGGTGCGCCGCCGCGTCGACCATCATCCGGGCGCTCATCACCTGATCCATCCGCATGTCGTTCACCACCACGTCGAACCGCACCCGGTTCTCCGCGAAGAACCGCCCGGCCGTCGTGGCAGCGTGATGGATCCCGCGATCCCGCCGCAGCCGCTCATCCAGCGAGCCCGGGTCCACCGACCACACCTCCTGCCCGTGCTGCCGCAGGATCCGCGTCCACCCGCCCGGCGACGCGCCCAGGTCGACCGCCTTCCCACCCGGCGGCAACTCCAGCCCGAAGGTCGCGATCGCCTCCTCCAACTTGAACTCCGACCGCGACACCCGCTCCTCAGCCCGAGCCAACCGCATCCGCCCACCGGGCCAGTCAGACAGGCTGTCCGCGCGCCGGTTCAGCCCGAGCAGGACCGCCCGCCGGCCCACGAAGCACGAGACGACGACCTCCTGCCCGGAGCGGGTCACACTCACCCCGCGCTCGGTGAGTGCTTGCTCGAGCCGGTGGTAGTACGACCCGCCGGTCCCCGCGCCATCGGTCCAGGCCTGGACTGCGAGCGCCTTCGGATAGTCAGGCAAGGCGCTCAGCACCAGGTCGGCCAACTCGTAGTCCGGGGGCAGCTCCTCGAAGCCGGCGATCTCGGTGGTCAGATGCCGGATGAACACGATCCGCCCGGCGTCGCACGCCGCGGCGAGGTCACCCACGGCCGGACCACCGTCGACGATGCGCCCCAGATCACCGCTGACCCGCTCGATCCGCACCTCACGGCCGAACTCGCCCCGGATCTCCCGCACCGCCCACTCATAACTGTCGGCAGCAACCGAGAACAACACGCTCCTACCGCCACTCACTGCCTCTCCCGCCTCTCGCCGCCGCACCGACCCTACTGGCCGCGTACCTAACGACAGGAGGTAGTGGGCGTCAGGCGCTTCGGGCGCCGAGTGGGCACGCTCAGGCTGGCTGGTCCGGCCGCACTACCTCCTGTCCTTACGCCCCAGATAGCCTTCCGGGCGTGGAGGAATTGACGGTGGAGGTGCTGCGGGCCTGGGCTCGGACGGCGTTGGTCGAGTTGGGGCGCGCGCGGACCGAGATCGACGAGCTGAACGTGTACCCGGTGCCGGACGGCGACACGGGCACGAACCTCTACCTGACCTGGGAGGCCGCGTGCGACGCGCTGCCCGCGGGGGAGCTGACCTTTGCCGAAGCCATTCAGACGTTCGGCCGCGGCGCGTTGCTCGGCGCTCGCGGGAACTCCGGCGTCATCACCTCCCAGCTGATCCGCGCCTGCGGCCTCCGGCTCGCCGAGAACCTCCCGCGTGACCAGGGCGCGGACGACAACGCCGACCTCCGGATGAGCGAGTCGGCCGCGTTCGCGGACGCCCTCAAGTACGCCGCCGACGCCGCGTACGGCGCGGTCGCACAACCGGTCGAAGGCACCATGCTGACCGTCGCCCGGGCTGCTGCGACTGGTGCGACCACGGCCGCGAACGACGGGAAGAGCCTGGCGGACGTGTGCCTGGCCGCCGTCGCCTCCGCCCGGCAGGCGCTCACCAAGACCACCGAGCAGCTCGACGTACTGCGGCGCGCGGGCGTCGTGGACGCCGGGGGAGCGGGCCTGGTGGTGATCCTGGGCGCGATGGAGTCGGTGCTCACCGGGCAGATCGTGCGGGTCGACGTACCGGCCCGGGTCGAGCCTCAGGGTGAGAACGCCGAGAGTCAGGACGGACCGGCGTATGAGGTGATGTACCTGCTGGACGCGCCGGACGACAAGGTCGCTGACTTCCGGCAGATCCTGGCCGGTCTCGGCGACTCGGTCGTCGTGGTCGGCGGCGACGGGCTGTGGAACGTGCACGTCCACACCGACGACGTGGGCGCCGCGATCGAGCACGGCATCGACATCGGCCGGCCGCACCGGATCCGGGTCATTCACTTCGCCGACCAGGCCCATCACGAGCCGCCGCCGGGCCGCGCCGTGATCGCGGTCGTCGCCGGTGAAGGACTCGCGGACCTGTTCCAAGAAGCCGGGGCACAGGTCATCATCGGCGGCCCAGGGCGCCGGTGCTCGACCGGGGAACTGCTCCGCGCGATGGAGAAGTCGAAGGCGCCCGAGATCGTGCTGCTGCCCAACGACAGCGACTCGCTCGCGGTCGCCGAGGCCGCCGCGACCGCGGCCCGCCAGGACGGGATCCGGGTGGCCGTGATCCCGACCCGCGCGCAGGTCCAGGGGCTGGCAGCGATCGCCGTCCACGACCCCGAGCGCAGTTTCGACGACGACGTCGTACACCTCTCGGCGGCGGCCGGACAGACCCGCCACGGCGCCGTCACGATCGCGGTGAAGGACGCCTGGACGATGGCCGGCAGGTGCCGGATCGGCGACGCGCTGGGCGTGGTCGACGGCGATTTCGCACTGATCACCGAGGATCTCCAGGAGGCGGCGTTCGGCGTGGTCGACCGGCTGCTCGGCGGCGGAGGCGAGTTGCTCACCATCGTCACCGGCCGGGACGCGGACCCCGCTCTGGCGGCGGCACTGGAGCGGCACGTGCGGCGGAACCGCAAAGATGTCGACGTCGTGGTGTACGACGGAGGGCAGGACAGGTACCCGCTGCTGATCGGGGTGGAATGAAGACGGATATGGACAGGAAGGTCCGCGACTTCCTCGGTGCCAGGACGGCGAAGATCTTCGCGGACGTGCTCGCCATCGAGACCGTCGGCGACCTGCTGCGGCACTACCCGCGCCGATACCTGAAGAAGGGTGAGCTGACCCCGTTCGACGAGCTCGAGGTCGGCGACCAGGCGACCGTCAACGGCCGGGTCAAGAAGGTCACCGTGCGGTCGCTGGACACCAAGGCCGAGATTCCGCTCACCGACGTGCAGAAGTGGGCCCGGCGCAAGACGCTGACCAAGGTCGTCGTCACCGACGGCCGGCGCGACCTGGAGCTGGCGTTCTTCAACCAGCCCTGGCTGGCGACCAAGCTGACGCCGGGGACGGCAGCCCTGTTCTGGGGCGAGGTCACGATGTTCCGCGACATCATGCAGCTGAAGAGCCCGGGCACCGAGATCCTCGACGAGGAGGATCTGTCGGAGGCCGAGATCGAACGCCGGGCCCGGCCGTTCCGGCCGCTCTACCCGGCGACCGCGAAGTTGCCGACCGCAACGATCGAGCGGAGCGTGAAGATTGTCCTGGACAGCCTGGACGAGGGTCTCGAGGACCCGATCCCAGACCTGATCCTGCGCAACGAGAAGCTGCTCAGCCTGCGCGAGGCCCTGCAGAAGGTGCATCTGCCGGACACCGAGAAGGACATCCGTGACGCGCAGCACCGGTTCCGGTTCGAGGAAGCCCTGGTGATGCAGACGATCCTGGCCCAGCGCCGGGCCGTCACCGACGCGCTGAACGCGATCCCGCGGCCACGGACCGAGGGTGGGATGCTGGACGAGTTCGACCAGCGGCTGCCGTTCGAGCTCACCGCCGGCCAGGCGGAGGTGGGCGAGGAGATCTTCGCCGATCTGGCCCGGCCGCACCCGATGCACCGCCTGCTGCAGGGCGAGGTCGGTTCGGGCAAGACCGTGGTCGCGCTGCGGGCGATGCTGTCCGTCGTCGACTCCGGCGGACAGGCGGTGCTGCTGGCTCCGACCGAGGTGCTCGCCACCCAGCACCACAAGACGCTGACCAAGATGCTCGGCGATCTGGCCGAGGAGGGCATGCTCGGTGGTGCGGAGCGGGCCACCCGGGTGGGGCTGCTGACCGGCTCGCTGGGCGCGGCAGCCCGACGTACGGCGATGCTCGACGCGGCCAGTGGCGCTGCGGGGATCGTGGTCGGGACGCACGCGCTGCTCGAGGACAAGGTGCAGTTCGCGGATCTCGGGCTCGTGGTGGTCGACGAGCAGCACCGGTTCGGGGTCGAGCAACGGGCGGCGCTGAGTCAGAAGTCCGGCGAGAACACTCCGCACGTGCTGGTGATGACGGCGACGCCGATCCCGCGGACCGTGGCGATGACGGTGTTCGGCGACCTGTCCGTCTCGACGCTGACCGAGCTCCCGGCCGGACGCTCGCCGATCCAGTCGTCCGTGGTCCCGGCGAAGGAGAAGCCGGACTGGCTGCAGCGGGCCTGGGCCCGGGTCCGCGAGGAGGTCGGCAAGGGCCATCAGGCGTACGTCGTGTGCCCGCGGATCGGGGACGACGTGAAGAACGCGGCCGACGAGGAAGGCGAGTTCGTCGCGGGCGAGGAGGAGAAGGCCGGCGGGAAGAAGCAGCAGGCCCGGCCGCCGATCTCGGTCATGCAGGTCGCCGAGGCGCTGGCCGAGATCCTGCACGACCTGCGGGTGGAGATCCTGCACGGCCGGCTGCCGGCCGAGGAGAAGGACGCGGTGATGTCGCGGTTCGCGGCCGGTGAGGTCGACGTACTGATCGCGACCACGGTGATCGAGGTCGGGGTCGACGTACCGAACGCGTCGACGATGGTGATCATGGACGCCGACCGGTTCGGCATCTCGCAGCTGCACCAGTTGCGCGGGCGGGTCGGTCGGGGCCGGGTGCCGGGACTGTGCCTGCTGGTGACGGATCTGTGGGCGGGCTCGAAGTCGTACGGGCGTTTGGACGCGGTCGCATCGACGACGGACGGGTTCGAGCTCTCGCGGATCGACCTCGAGACCCGGCGTGAAGGTGACGTGCTCGGAGTCGCGCAGTCGGGTCGGCGGAGCAGTCTGAAGCTGCTGAGCGTGCTGCGGGACGAGGACATCATCTTCGCCGCCCGGCACGTCGCGAACTCGATCGTCTCGGTGGACGCCGAACTGGCCGAGTACCCGGCGCTGCGGTCGTTCGTGCGGAGCGCCCTGGAGTCGGAGACGACCGAGTATCTGGAGAAGACGTGAGTCGGATCGTCGGGGGAGCGGCCGGTGGGCGGCGGATCGCCGTACCACCAGGGAGCGGGACGCGGCCGACAGCGGATCGGGTCCGGGAGGCGCTGTTCTCGTCGCTGGAGTCCGAGTTCGGCAGCCTTCACGGGCTCGCGGTGCTCGACCTGTACGCCGGATCCGGCGCGATCGGGCTCGAGGCGCTGTCCCGGGGAGCGGCGCGCGCGGTCCTGGTGGAGTCGGACCGGAGGGCGGCCGAGGTGATCGCGGCCAACATCAAGGTCGTGGGCCTGCCCGGCGCATCCGTGCTGACACGGCCGGTGGAGAAAGTGACGGCGGGGGAGAGTCCCGCGGTCTTCGATCTGGTGTTCGCGGATCCGCCGTACAAGCTCGAGACGGAGGAGTTGCAGGACGTGCTGACCGGCCTGGCCGCGAACGGGTGGCTGGCCGACGACGCGGTCGTCGTGGTCGAGCGCGGCAAGCGGGAGCCGTGGGAGTGGCCGGAAGGATTCGCCGCGCTGCGGGACCGCAAGTACGGCGAGGCCCGGCTTTGGTACGGTCACCGCCATGAGTAGGGCGGTCTTCCCCGGCACCTTCGACCCGCCGACGGTCGGGCATCTGGACATCGTCACCCGGGCGGCCGCCGCCTTCGACGAGGTGATCGTCGCGGCCGGCGTGAACCAGTCCAAGAACCGGCTGTTCAGCCCCGACGAGCGGGTGGAGATGCTGACCGAGCTCGCCGCGCCGTTCGGCAACGTACGGATCGGGACCTTCGAGGGGCTGCTGGTCGACTACTGCCGGGCCGAGGACGCCGGCGTGATCGTGAAGGGCCTGCGGTCGGCGGCCGACTACGACTACGAACTGCAGATGGCCCAGCTCAACCGCGCGATGACCGGGGTGGACACGGTGTTCCTGCCGACCCGGGCGGAGAACGCTTTCATCTCCTCCAGCTGGGT
This sequence comes from Kribbella capetownensis, assembly GCF_004331485.1. Taxonomy (GTDB): domain Bacteria; phylum Actinomycetota; class Actinomycetes; order Propionibacteriales; family Kribbellaceae; genus Kribbella; species Kribbella capetownensis. The sequence continues at coordinate 145,534 of NZ_SJKD01000009.1, read as the reverse complement.
CAAGGAGATCGCCCGCCTCGGTGGGGACGTCAGCTCCTTCGTCACACCGGCTGTTCACTCCCGGTTACTGAAGAAACTCTAGATGTACCCCGAATTGGGCGACTGGCCGCGGAGTTGGTAATCTAGACAACCGGCCTCGACGAGACCGAGATTTTGCCTTGCCCACGCCTGAGAGGAATGTTCTGAGCGTCTTGGACCCGCGGTCCCCACTCGTGATCGACACGCACGAGCTGACGCGCCGCGCCGGGTCCCAGCGCGAGGTCACCTTCACGGCACCGGCTCCGGCGGATCTCGGAATCGACGTGATCGGCGTCCCCGAGGGCGACCCGATCCAGTTCGATCTACGGCTGGAATCGGTCGTCGAAGGGGTTCTCGTCACCGGGACGGCCCGCGGCCGGCTGGTCGGGGAGTGCGCGCGGTGCCTGGTCGATATCGAGGAGGAGTTCCTCGCTGACGTCCAGGAGCTGTACGTCTACCCGGAAAGCGAAGCCGAACCGGACGAGGCCAGCCGGATGGAGGGCGATCTGATCGACCTCGAGCCGGTGCTGAGGGACCAGGTGGTGCTCGCACTGCCGTTCCAGCCCTTGTGTACGGACGACTGTCCGGGTCTGTGCCCCGAGTGTGGGGTACGCCTGGCGGACGAGCCCGGCCACAAGCACGAGGACGGTACCGACCCACGCTGGGCGGCCCTCGGCGGATTGCTCCAGAACGACCAGCAAGACAACTGAAGACCGAATACACGCACACCAGCCGGCCGGGTCCACAAGCCCCCGGCCGAACCGAGGAGTCATAACCGTGGCCGTTCCGAAGCGGAAGATGTCGCGCAGCAACACCCGCAACCGCCGGGCTCAGTGGAAGACCACTGCCCCGTCGCTGGTCACCTGCGTGAACCCCGCCTGCCGCGCGAAGCACCTGCAGCACACCGTTTGCCCCACCTGCGGCCAGTACGGCGCCAAGGGCGAGCGCCGCCAGGTCGTCGAGAGCTAAGCGACACCTCACCCAGTGAATTCGGTCAACGAGACGGGGCTCTACGCCGAGCTGAACCAGCGGCTCGGCGTATCGCTGGCTGACGAACTACTGGAGCACGCCTTCACCCACCGCTCGTTCGCGTACGAGAACGGTGGGCTGCCGACGAACGAGCGGCTGGAGTTCCTCGGGGACTCCGTGCTCGGCGTCATCGTCACGGAGTCGCTGTTCCGCAATCACCCGGACCTGTCCGAGGGCAGGCTGGCCAAGCTGCGCGCCGCGGTGGTGAACATGCGCGCGCTCGCGGGTGTCGCCCGCGAGCTCAAGCTGGGCAAGTACCTGCGGCTCGGCCGCGGCGAGGAAGCGACCGGCGGCCGGGACAAGTCGTCGATCCTGGCCGACTGTGTCGAGGCGCTGATCGGTGCCGTCTTTCTGGACCGCGGCTTCGAGACCGCCGGACAGGTCGTGCACAGGCTGTTCGACGACCTGATGGAGTCCTCGGCCCGCCTCGGCGCCGGCCTGGACTGGAAGACCTCGCTGCAGGAACTGGTCGCTCAGTTGGGCGTCGGCGTGCCGGAGTACGTGATCGCCGAGTCTGGCCCGGACCACGCCAAGACGTTCGAGGCACGGGTCCGGATCGGCTCCGACACGTACGGTCACGGCATCGGCCGGAGCAAGAAGGAAGCCGAGCAGCAGGCCGCGGAGACCGCCTGGAAGGCACTCCGGGCCGCCCACCCCGACAGCACAGACCCCTCCCAGCAGCCCTGAGGTGCCTGAGCTTCCTGAGGTAGAGGTCGTACGCCGGGGTCTGGCGGAGTTCACCACCGGCCGGACCATCGACGCCGTCGAGGTCCTGCATCCCCGCCCGGTACGGCGTCATGCCGCCGGGCCGGACGATTTCGTCGCCCGGCTGAAGGGGCAGGTGTTCACCGAGCCGGCCCGGCGCGGCAAGTACCTGTGGCTGCCGCTGGAGTCCGGGGACGCGGTGCTGACCCATCTCGGGATGAGCGGGCAGTTCCGGGTACAGCCGGTCGGCGCGCCCGACGAGGCCCATCTGCGGGTCCGGTTCCGGTTCGCCGACGACGGCGGAGAGGTCCGGTTTGTGGACCAGCGGATGTTCGGTGGTCTGTCGTATTCCGAGGGTGGTGCGGAACTGCCGCCGGAAATCGCCCACATCGCCCGCGACCCGTTCGATCCTCTGTTCGATCCGGACGTGTTCGTGGCCGCGGTCCGGCGCCGCAAGACCGGCCTCAAACGGGCCTTGCTGGACCAGACCGTCATCAGCGGAGTGGGCAATATCTACGCAGATGAAGCGTTGTGGCGGTCAAGAATGCACTACGCCCGGGCGACGGAAACGCTGAAACCCTTGCAAACAAGGGAGATCCTGCGGCACGCCCAGGAGGTGATGGCCGAGGCGCTGGACGTCGGCGGGACCAGCTTCGATGCCCTCTACGTCAATGTGAACGGGGAATCCGGGTACTTCGAGCGTGGCCTGAACGTCTACGGGCAAGAGGGTTCGCCGTGTCCGCGCGACGGGCGGCCGATCCGTCGCGAGCCGTTCATGAACCGTTCGTCGTACCGGTGCCCGAAATGTCAGCCGATCCCTCGCCATGTCCGCTGGTGAGCGAGGTATCGTTAATAAACGTGGCCCAGGTTGACCGTCGGCCCCGCCGGTGTCACCCTGAAAGACGGCACACATTTTCCGCGCTCCACGTCGTTGACCCCAGGAGCGCACCCGGCCAGAACCCTTCCGGAGGACAGCACAATGGCCAAGGCTCTTCTAGGGCACCTTGGAGGCACTGACCCGCGCATGCTCGAGCAGGTTCGTCTGCTCAACCGGCGTGTCGCCGATCTGGAGGCGCACGTGATGCGCCTGCAGGCAGAGAACGACCACCTCGTCGCACAGGTCCACGAGGGCCGGCTGCTTACCGTCGACGAGGCTCTGCGCGCCCCCGCTTCGGTCTGAGGACCCGAGCCGCGACAACGAGAGTTCCATCTCTACCGTCCGCACTACCCACGGCGGTGGCCCCCGTCCGGGCCCCCGCCGGTTGTCTGTTCATCGAATGTTGTGCTCCCAGATCCTTTGCCCGCCATTCTGATCGGCTGGCCTCCGCAGGAACGTCCGCAGGTGTTTGTAGACTGCGAAGCGGAACTACTTCCCCCGGGTAGCGGCAGCGTTACGTGCAGTTATGACGGTTCCTTGGGTATCGTCTGTCCTTTCACGGGTTGGAGAGCATCGCTTTGTACCTGAAGAGCATGACGCTCCGAGGCTTCAAGTCGTTCGCGTCGGCCACGACGATGAACTTCGAACCGGGGATCACCTGCATCGTCGGTCCGAACGGCTCCGGCAAGTCCAATGTGGTCGACGCCCTCGCCTGGGTGATGGGCGAGCAGGGCGCCAAGTCGCTGCGTGGCGGCAAGATGGAAGACGTCATCTTCGCCGGCACCTCCGGGCGCGCCCCGCTGGGCCGCGCCGAAGTGGTGCTCACCATCGACAACACCGACGGCGCACTGCCGATCGAGTACGCCGAGGTGACGATCTCCCGGACGATGTTCCGCAACGGCGGGTCGGACTACCAGATCAACGGCCAGAACTGCCGGCTGCTCGACGTCCAGGAACTGCTCAGCGACTCCGGCATCGGCCGCGAGATGCACGTCATCGTCGGCCAGGGCCAGCTCGACTCGATCCTGCGCGCCACCCCGGAGGGCCGGCGCGGGTTCGTCGAGGAGGCGGCCGGTGTCCTGAAGCACCGCAAACGCAAGGAAAAGGCGATCCGGAAGCTGGAGGCCACCGAGGGCAACCTGCACCGCCTCGGGGACCTGATCACCGAGATCCGCCGCCAGCTCAAGCCGCTCGGGCGCCAGGCGGAGGTGGCGCGCCGGGCGGTGACGATCCAGGCGGAGGTCCGCGACGGCCGCGCCCGGCTGCTCGCCGACGACATCGTCCAGGCCCAGTCCGCGCTCGAGGCCGAGCTGCGCGACGAGGCCGCGCTGACCCAGCGCCGGACCGAGACCGAGGCCAAGCTGCGCGAGGCCCGTGAGCTGGAGGCCGAGCTCGAGGACGCGCTGCGCGAGGACGCGCCGGCCCTGCAGGCGGCCCAGGACACCTGGTACCAGCTGTCCGGCTTCGGTGAGAAGATCAAGGGCACGGCACGGATCGCGGCGGACCGGATCCGATCGCTGAACGACGAGGCCGAGGAGCCGCGGGCCGGGCGGGACCCCGACGAGCTGGAGCTGGAGGCCGCGCGGGTTCGCGAGACCGAGGCGCAGATCGAGGCCGAGGTCGAAGCCCACTCGGAGCTGCTCGCCGAGGCGGTCGAACGCCGCCAGCAGCTCGAGTCGCAGGAAGCTGAGGAGGAGCGCCGGATCTCGGCGCTGATCCGGGCCGCCGCCGACCGCCGCGAGGGCCTGGCCCGGCTGACCGGTCAGGTGAACGCGCTGAAGAGCCGCGCCTCCGCCGCCGAGTCCGAGATCGGCCGTCTCGCCAGCAACATGCGGGAGGCCGAGGCACGCGCTGCCAAGGCGCAGCACGACTTCACCGCGCTGGAGACTCAGGTTGCCGGACTGGACGCCGGTGAGAAGGGGCTCGACGACCAGTACGAGGCGGCGCAGGCCGTCCTCGACGAGATGGACGAGCGCCTGGCGAAGGTCCGGGCCGAGGAGCGCGACGCCGAGCGCGAGCGCACCGGCTTGTCGGCTCGCAAGGAAGCGCTGGAGCTCGGCCTGAACCGCAAGGATGGTGCCGGCGCTCTGCTGGCTGCCTCCGAGCAGGTGAACGGCCTGATGGGCTCCGTGGCTGCTCTGCTGAGCGTGCGGAGCGGGTATGAGACTGCGATCGCAGCGGCCCTCGGTGAGGCTGCCGACGCCGTAGCGGTCACCCACACCGACGCTGCCCTGCACGCCGTCGGCCACCTCAAGCAGCACGATCTGGGCCGGGCCGGCCTGCTGCTGGGCGACGCGCCGTCGGATGACTACGCCACGTGGCCGTCGCTGCCGTACGGAGCGTCGTACGCCGTGGATGTCGTGGATTGCCCGGAGACCCTGCGGCCCGCGTTGCGGCGGTTGCTGCGCAAGGTCGCCGTGGTGGACGACGTGGCGGCCGCCCGGATGCTGGTGCGGAACCTGCCCGACGTCACGTGCACCACGCGCGGTGGCGACGTACTCGGGGCGCACTTCGCGTACGGCGGTTCGGACGCGGCGCCCAGCCTGATCGAGGTGCAGTCCGCGGTCGACGAGGCGACGGAGAAGCTGACCGAGGCCACGGCACGGAGCGAGCGGCTGCGGTTCGAGCTGGCGGCGCTGGAGGACGAGCGCTCGCGGCAGAAGGAATCTGTCGAGATCACGCTGGCCCGGCTGCACGAGTCGGACGCCGCGATGGCGGCCGTGGCCGAGCAGTTGGCGCACTTCGGGTCGCTGGCGAAGGCGTCCCGCGGCGAGGCGCAGCGGATGGCCGAGGCGATCGCTGCGGCCGAGGAGGAGCGCGACAAGAACCTGTCCGGCCTGGCCGAGCTGGAGGAGCGTCTCACCGACGCCGAGCAGTTCGACGACGACGGTGACGAGCCGGACACCGCCGAGCGCGACCGGCTCGCCGAGGCGGCCAAGGGCGGTCGCGCGGCCGAGATGGAGGCGCGGCTGGCGCTGCGTACCACCGAGGAGCGGGCCCGGGCGCTGTCCGGCCGGGCGGACTCGTTGGAGCGGGCGGCGCGGCAGGAGCGCGAGGCGCGAGCGCGGGCGATCGCTCGGGCGGCGCGCCGGGCTCGGCAGGCAGAGGCCGCACAGGCTGTGCACCTGGCTGCTGGTCACGTGCTGGCCCGGCTGGAGACCTCGTTGCAGCTGGCAGCGTCCGAGCGGGCGGCGATCCAGGCGCAGCGGGCGGACCGTGAGCAGGCGCTGGCCCAGTCCCGGTCCGCGACGCGTGGCCTGAGCTCCGACCTCGAGCAGCTGACCAACACCGTCCACCGCGACGCGCTGGCCCGGGCCGAGCAGAAGATGCGACTGGAGCAGCTGTACGAGAAGTCGCTCGGCGAGCTCGGAGTTGAGGTCGAGGCGCTCGTCGCGGAGTACGGGCCGGATCAGCTGGTGCCGCCACTGCCGAAGGACGGCGACGACAACACCCTCGAGCTCGAGGGCGAGCCGTTCGACCGGACGAAGGTCGAGAAGCGGCTCAAGCAGGCCGAGCGCGCGCTCAACCAGCTGGGGCGGATCAACCCGCTCGCGCTGGAGGAGTTCGACGCGATGGAGGAGCGGCACCGGTTCCTGTCCGAGCAGCTGGACGATTTGAAGAAGTCCCGCCGCGACCTGATGGACATCGTCAAGGAGGTCGACGAGCGGGTCGAGCAGGTCTTCACCCAGGCCTACCGCGACGTCGAGGTCGCCTTCGAGCACGTCTTCGCCCGGTTGTTCCCCGGCGGTGAGGGCCGGCTGGTGCTGACCGATCCGGACGACATGCTGGCCACCGGGATCGACGTCGAGGCGCGTCCGCCGGGCAAGAAGGTGAAGCGGCTGTCGCTGCTGTCCGGTGGTGAGCGCTCGCTGGTCGCGGTCGCCTTCCTGGTCGCCCTGTTCAAGGCCCGGCCGTCGCCGTTCTACATCCTCGACGAGGTCGAGGCGGCGCTGGACGACACGAACCTCGGCCGCCTGCTGGAGCTCTACGAAGAGCTGCGGGAGAACAGCCAGCTCCTCGTCATCACCCACCAGAAGCGCACCATGGAGGTCGCCGACGCCCTGTACGGCGTCACCATGCGCGGCGACGGCGTCTCCTCGGTCATCTCCCAACGAATCCGCGAACCCGAAGCGGTGTAGCGAGCCGTGTCTCACGGAGCTGCGCTGGGGTATGAAGATCATCACCCAGCGGGAGTTCCGCAATCACTCTGCGGCTGTGATGGATGCTGTTGAGGCCGGGGTGATCTACCACATCACTCGGAACGGCACCGAGGTCGCCGAGCTGCGCCCGCTGAACGAGCGGCGACGCCCGAGCGCGCAGGAGCTGGTGGAGCGGCACCACCGGCTGCCTCGGGTGGATGCCGCGCTGATGCGACAGGATGCGGACGAGTTCGTCGGCGCCGAGGACAGAGTCGGCGAGGACGACCCCTGGGAGCGCGGCGGTGAGTGATCCGTCGGCTTCCGGCGTTCTGGACACCCGTGCGTGCATCGATCGCGGTCTGATCGAGGCCGAAGCACTGCCGGAGTACCCCGAACTCACGGCCGTGACGCTGGCCGAACTGCATCAGGGCGTCGCGATGGCGAGGGACGCGGCGACCAGAGCCGCGCGGACCGAGGTGCTCGGAGCTGCCGTGACCGACTTCGATCCGTTGCCGTTCGACGGCGATGCCGCGGCTCGCTACGGCACGCTGGTGGCGCTGGTGATCTCGGCCGGCCGAGATCCCCGGTCTCGGCGGATGGACCTGATGATCGCGGCCATCGCCTCGAGCCGGGGTCTGCCGCTGTACACGCGCAACGCAGCGGACTTCGAGGGACTCGACGACGTGCTGACCGTCCGCGCGGTCTGAGGTTGGTGGGTTACCAGTTGTTGTCGCTGGGGGTGGCGTCGCCGAAGTCGGAGTCGCTGCCGGTGGAGGGACCGGAGTCGAAGGTGAAGTCGTCGCCGGCGTCGTAGTCGTACAGGCCGTAGGCGTACTTGGTGTCCTGAGCGGCTCGTAGCGTGGCGGCGTCAGCGAAGGCGGCGAGGCCGCGGCGGAACGGGCCGAGGCGGAACATGCTTGTGGCGCTCCACCAGCTCACCGGCTCGTCATCGTCGGTGTCCAGGCCCGTCGACAGTTGCTCCCAGCGGTGGTGCAGTCCCAGGGCGAGCGCCCAAGGGAGGAACCGGATCAGGTCGGCACGCCGTACGTCGCCGGCCTCGAGGGTGGCGAAGTACCGCCGGAAGCCGAGCACCTCGGCCACCATCTCGTGACCGGCGGGCGTCAGACTGCCCCAACCCGCCAGCCGCGTACGGCGGAGCATCGCCCCGGCACGACCGGACGCCGGTGACCGGTGGAACCAACCGCGCTCGGCAACCCGCTCGTCGACCGCGGTCCGGAACTTTTGGTGCGCGCCGAGCATCCGCAGATTGTCCTTCCGCCCGCGCCGCATCATCCGGCTGTCGCCCGGCTTGAGCGATGGGAACATCCCCCGGAGCAGGACCCGATGGTGCTCGCCCGCGGTTGCCCCGGGATCGACCAGGACGACTGTCTGCGGCGAGTGTTCAGTGCTGCCCTCGTCGACCCGCACGGCTCCGACCTGCGCCAGTTCGAGCACCGTGCCACCAGTCGCTGCCGGGCCGACCTCGGCAAACACGAGCAGCGCAGCTTCGGCGACCGACAACTCCGGAGGGTTCTCGACCTTCGGCAGCCGCAGGTACCGGCGCGCTGACATTCTCATGACCGAACTGTAGATGCCGAAGGGTGCTGTCGAGGCTCGGATCACGAGCGCCTGACGCTGTCCTTGCCTCCGGCAACTATGCAAGAGGTCAGGCGGTGATGGTCATCGACGCGAGCTGGTCGCCCTGGACGTCGAAGGTGAAGTGGGACGGGCCGTTGAAGCCGTCGCCGCCGACCTGGGTGACGATCGTCAGCGGGTTACCAGGAGTGGACACCTGGGTGCCGGTGAAGGTGGCCCGCTTGCCGATCAGCTCGTTGTCGCTCCAGGACCGGATCCGGTCGTGTCCCCGGAACTGGCGGCCCCAGTCGTCGACGTAGCCGTCGGCGGCGAAGGCCGCCACGAACGCGTCGTTGTCCTGCTCGTCGATCGCGGTGAGTGCACGCTGGATCGCGGCGGGGATCTCATCCATGCCTGAAACCATGCCCGAAACGATATCTCTCCGGTTTGAACCGGTCACGGATTCCGGACGTATGGCAGGTGTTCAACGGTGACCCGAGGAGGACCTGATGAAGCGTCTGGGAATTGTGATCGGTGTGTGCGCGCTGGGCCTCGCCGGCTTGACCGCCTGCGGTGACGACGGCGACTCCGCCAGCGGTGGGACATCCAGCAGCAGCTCGAGCGCACCGGCCGCGGCCGGCGCGAAGCTCGCGACGGCCGATGTCGGCAGCTTCGGCAAGGTCATTGTCGACGGCAACGGGCGAACGGTGTACGTGTTCGACAAGGACGCGTCCGGCAAGTCGAACTGTGAGGGCGACTGCCTGGCCAAGTGGCCGGTCGTAGCCGCCGGCGACGGTACGCCGCAGCTCGACGGAATCGACGCCTCGCTGGTCAGCACGGTGACCCGGTCCGACGGCAGCAAGCAGTTGGCGGTCGGTGGGCTCCCCATCTACCTGTTCGCCAGTGACACGAAGGCGGGCGACGCCAAAGGCCAGGCGGTCGGTGGAGTCTGGTGGGTCGTCGGCGCGGACGGCAAGAAGATCACGACCCAGCCGTCCAGTAATGGCAACTCAGGTTACTGAGTTCCGGCCGCGGTTGAGCCCAGCCATTGCGGTGGCCGGTGAATCCCCTATCGTACGGACGGTGGGTGACTACCCGGGGCCGGAGGCTGCCGAGACGCTGATCCGATCGCTGTACGCCGAACACGGCCGCAGCCTGCTGGCTTATGCGACCCGGCTGACCGGCGACCGTGCGGCCGCGGAGGACGTCGTACAGGAGACTCTGGTGCGGGCGTGGAAACACGCCGGCGACCTGACCGCGGGCAAGGGATCCGTGCGCGGATGGTTGCTGACGGTGGCACGCAACATCGTCACCGACCGGGCCAGGGCCCGAGCGGCGCGACCGGCCGAGGTCGCCGACGTAGAGATCCGGCCCCCGGTCGAGGGCGACCATTCCGAGTCCGTGGTGAACACCATGATCGTGATGGACGCACTCGACCAGGTGTCGCCGGAACATCGCGAGGTGCTGGTGCAGTTGTACTACCGGGGCCGCTCGGTCGCAGAGGCCGCCAAGGAACTCGGCGTCCCGCCCGGTACCGTGAAATCGAGATCGTATTACGCCCTCCGAGCTCTGCGCGCGGTGATGGCCGGAACAGAAGCGGAGGTGGCCCGATGACTGAGCACGATCGCTCGCAGCTGGGCGCCTACGCCTTGGGCGCGCTCGAGCCCGACGAGGTCCGCGAGGTCGACGAGCACCTGGCCACCTGTGCCGAGTGCCGCACCGAGGTGGCCGAGTTGGAGGAGATGAAGTACTTCCTGGGCGAGGTGCCGCCGGAGGCGTTCCTGGACGGTCCGCCCGACGGTGGCGAACTCCTGCTGCAGCGCACGCTGCGGGAGGTGCGGCAGACCGCCGTCGAGCCGGCGCCGGTTCAGGCCCCGCCCGCCCGGAAGCGGACCCGCACGTGGTTGCTGGCAGCCGCAGCGGTGCTGGTGGTGGCCGGTGCACTCGGTGGCGGCGTGGCCATCGGACGGCAGACTTCCGAGCCGGCCGAGGTTCCTGTCGCCGGGTCCAAGCACGTCAACTCCTCGGACGTCGCGACCGGCACGACGATGGCGACGACGGTGGAGCCGCGGGCCGGGTGGAGCTGGGTCATGGTGCAGATCACCGGCCTGAAGGCCGGTGCCGAGTGCCAGATGGTCGTGACCGACAAGTCGGGCAAGACCTGGATCGCGGGCAGTTGGGTGGTGTCGGCGAAGGCCGCGCAGGAGGGCAGCAAGTTCGGCGGCGGCGTGCTGGTGCCGCTGAACCAGGTGCGGTCGGTGGAGATCAGGACGCTCCAGGGCGAGCACGTGGTCACTGCCAAGATCTGAGCCCAAACGGGTTGCGGGGCACGAGAGGATAGGGGCGTGGCTACTACCTCTGACGACCTCAGGGCCCGCCGGAAGGCCGCGGCCGAGAACTGCGAACGCTGGCTGTCACACCCACGGGTGCCTGTGCAGGACAGGTTGCGGCAGCTCACAGAGGTCGCGTGCGAGGACTCGGCCGACGTCTACGGCAACGATGGAGACGTCGCCGCGCTCGAGCAGGAGGTCGCCGACCTCCTGGGGAAGCCGGCGGCGGTCTTCATGCCGACCGGGATCATGGCCCAGCAGAGCGTCCTGCGCGTGTACGCCGACCGCGCCGGGACCGATCGGGTCGCGGTGCACGGGTTGTCCCACCTGCTCGTGCACGAGCTGAACGCACTGGAAGAGGTGCACCGGCTCCGGATCGAGCGGATGACCTCGGAGCCGCGGCAGCCCCGGCCGGACGAGCTGGCCGCGATTCCGGGGAAGCTGGCCGCGGTGACGGTGGAGCTGCCGCTGCGCGATGGTGGCTTCGTCCTGCCGACGTGGGACGAGCTGGTCGTGTTCGCCGAGTCCTGTCGCGAGCGCGGCGTACCGCTTCATCTGGATGGCGCTCGCTTGTGGGAGAGCACGCCGTACCTGGGCCACAGCCTGGCTGAGATCGCGGCGCTCGCGTCGACGGTGTACGTGTCGTTCTACAAGGTGCTAGGTGGCTTGAGCGGTGCGGCGCTGGCCGGGCCGGAGGACGTGATCGCCGAGGTACGGCGCTGGCAGCGGCGGCTGGGCGGCAACCTCTATACGCTGTTCCCGTACGCCGTGTCTGCTCGGGAGGGACTGCGGACCGTCCTGCCGCTGATGGGGGACCTGTACCAGCGGGCGGTCGAGCTCTCGATGGCCTTGCAGAGCGAGGGTTTCCGGGTGTTCCCGGAGCCGCCGCACACGAACTCGTTCCGGGTCTACGCACCGCAGGCAGCCGATACGATCGAGACCGCCGCGGTGCAGCGGATGGAGACGACGCGCGAGGCGATCTGCGGTCGCTGGCAGCCTGCCGACGTCCCCGGATGGTCGTGGATCGAGTTGGTGGTCGCTCCACATACGCTGGACTGGCAGGTCGACGAAGTCGCCAAGGCGTTCGGGGAACTTTTGCGGCACTGAGGTCGTCAGTGTGATTGTTGGGTTGGGGATACGGGGAGAGAAGTGCTGACATTCGTCGTCACCATGGTCGTTCTGCTGGTTCTGTCGGGGCTCGTGCTGCTGGCCGTGGCCCGGGGTGAGGGGAAACATTTCGGGTAGCCTCGCTGGATGAGGCGACTGATCTTTCAGGAGTACGTCACCCTCGACGGGTACGCCGCCGGACCGGACGGTGGGCTGGAGTTCTTCGACACGATCGCGGGGCAGTCGGACACCGACAATCTCGCTTTGCTCGACAACGTCGACACGATGGTGCTCGGCGCCGAGACGTACCGGTTGTTCGCCGCGTTCTGGCCGACGGCCGCGTCGGCCGGTGAGCTGATCGCGCAGAAGCTCAACGCCTTGCACCTGGTGGTCGTGTCCACGACGCTCGAGAGCGCGCCGTGGGGGGCGTACGAGCCCGGCCTGGTGGTCCGCGACCTCGACGCGGTGCGGGCGATCAAGGCCGAGCAGGACGGCAAGGACCTGATCCTGTGGGGCAGCATCACGCTGTTCCACTCGCTGCTGCACGCCGGTCTGGTCGACGAGGTGCAGTTGCGGATCTGCCCGATCCTGCTGGGCGCGGGGAAGAGTGCGTTCCCGGTCGGCGGCCAGCCGGTCGACCTCGACCTGATCGAGGCCAAGCCGTGGGCTAAGGGCGGCGTACTGCTCCGCTACCAGCCGGCTAACTCACCGCGCTGACGATCGCTTTGACGAGTGGGGCGGCGACGGTGATCGTCGGGAGGATCAGGAGGGCGGCCGCCACGGCGTAGGTGCAGGCGGCGAGCCAGGTGTTGCTCGGCTCGGGGTCGGCGAGGCGCTGGACCCGCAGTACGGTCGACGACTTGGCAGCGGCCAGTCCTGCCTCCGGCGCCGGCGCACCTGCCAGGGCGACCAGCGCACGGGCGAGTGGGCGTGGGCCGTTGCGGCGGCGGGCGTCGTCGTCGGCCAGCAGCTCGACCAGCGTGCGTGCCTGCTCGAGTGCTACGTCGCTGCGGACCCAGCGCGGGAATGCCATGTGCAGTGCGGTGAACGCCTCGAGGACAAGATCGTGCCGGGCGCGGAGGTGCGCCTGCTCGTGGGCGAGCACGGCTCGCAGCTCGTTGTCGTCGAGCCTGTCCAGAGCTCCGACCGACACGACCACGCGGGCGCCGCGGAGAGCTGGGAGGCAGTAGGCCAGCGGTGTCTCTTCGGCCAGGACGCGCAGCCCCGGGATCAGACCGTCGGGCGTCGCCAGTACGTCGACCAGGTCGCGGTGCCGCTTGCGGCGAGCCCTGGTGCCCACTGCGACTCGGCCGGCTGCCCAGAGGAGTCTCACCAGAACCAGTGCGGTCATGGCAAGGATGACGGCCGCCAGCAGGTCCCGGGCCGACGATGGGTCGAAGCGTGGCCGGCCCGGCTCGCCCGCTGTGGAGTAGGAGAGCGCGATGCCGGCGCCCAGCGCGGCCAGTACGGCGGCGAGCGAGATCGCCTGCCAGAGCGCGACGGCAGCGCGAGGGATCCGGTAGGGCCAGCTGGAACGTGCCAGCAGCGCCGGTGCCGGCCCCGTCAGCACCAGGGCGAGTGCGGCGAGCAGGACGGGAGTGATCACCCCGCCCGCTCCTCGCTCTCCGCGTGGTCCTCCAGCCGGCCAAGGGCTTCACGGAGCAGTGCGGCTTCCTCGTCGCTGACCTGTCCGACGAAGCGGACCAACGCCTCGCGGCGATCGCCGGCACGGTCGAGGGCGTCCCGCATCAGGTCGGCCGCGAGCTCCTCGCGGGGCGAGGCGGCGCGGTAGCGCCAGGCCTTGCCGTCGCGCTCTCGCTCGGTCAGCTTCTTCTTGGCCAGCCGGTCGAGCACAGTCATCACGGTCGTGTAGGCGAGCTCACGGGTGTCCGCCAGTTGCTCGTGCACCTCGCGCACGGTCAGCGCCGCCGGCGCCGCCCACAATCGCTCCATGACCAGCCGCTCCAGGTCACCCAGGGGGCGCGGGGCCTTCTCCTCACTCGCCACGTGACCAGTATAACTACACGTTGTAGTAGATCCGCGCTAGCATCTACTACGTAACGTCGTAGATGGTTGCGGAGGCCGGCGCGTGGACACCCTGGATCTGGCTCGATGGCAGTTCGCCATCACCACCGTGTACCACTTCTTCTTCGTCCCGGTGACGATCTCTCTGGTCGCGATCACCGCCGGGCTGCAGACGGCGTGGTACCGGACCGGCAAGGAGAAGTACCTGCGGCTGACCAAGTTCTACGGGAAGCTGTTCTTGATCAACATCGCGATGGGCGTGGTCACCGGCCTGGTGCAGGAGTTCCAGTTCGGGATGAACTGGAGCGACTACTCGCGCTTCGTCGGCGACGTGTTCGGCGCACCGCTGGCGCTGGAGGGGCTGCTCGCGTTCTTCCTGGAGTCGACGTTCATCGGGCTGTGGATCTTCGGGTGGGAGCGGTTGCCGCGGCTGGTCCACCTCGGGTGCATCTGGATGGTCGTGCTCGGGACGCAACTGTCGGCGTACTTCATCCTGGCGGCCAACTCGTGGATGCAGAACCCGGTCGGCTTCCGCTACAACGCCTCCCGTGGCCGCGCGGAGCTGACCGATGTCTGGGCGGTGCTGACGAACAAGGTCGTCCTGGTCACCTACCCGCACACGATCTTCGCCGCGTTCATGGTCGGCGGCGCGTTCGTCGCCGGGGTGGCGCTGTGGCACCTGATCCGGCGGCCTTCGGTGGACCACGACGTGTTCCGTACGGCGCTCAAGCTCGGGGCCGTGATCGTGATCGCGGCCGGTGCCGGGGTCGCGCTCAGCGGTGACCAGCAGGGCAAGGTGATGACCGAGGTCCAGCCGATGAAGATGGCCGCGGCCGAGGCGCTGTACGCGACGGAGAAGCCGGCGTCGTTCTCGGTCTTCACTGTCGGGACGCTGGACGGGTCGCGGGAGATCTTCTCGGTCAAGCTGCCGCATCTGCTGTCGTTCCTGGCCACCGGGAACTTCAACGGCGAGGTGAAGGGGATCAACTCGCTGCAGGCCGCGTACGAGCAGTTGTACGGGCCGGGGTCGTACAAGCCGAACATCCCGCTGACCTATTGGACCTTCCGGCTGATGATCGGGGTCGGGATGGCGTCCGTGGCGGTGGCGGCGTGGTTGCTGTGGACGACCCGGCGGGGCCGGGCGCCTGCTCGGTGGCTGATCTGGCTCGCGGCCCCGCTGCCGTTGCTGCCTCTGCTGGCGAACACCTTCGGCTGGATCTTCACCGAGACCGGACGACAACCCTGGCTGGTGTTCGGATTGTTGCCGACGGCATCGGGTGTGTCGCCGGGCACCACCAGTGGGGAAGTGATCACGTCGCTGGCCGGCTTCACCGTGCTGTACGGCGTACTCGCGGTGGTCGAGGCGAAGCTGATGTTGCGCACCATCCGCGGCGGGTTGGCCGGGACGGACGGGCCTGCGCCCGATTCGCCGGACGACGCACCGGACGACGCCGCCAAACCGTTGTCGTTCGCCTACTGAGGGGCTGGCCATGGAACTCACCACCGTTTGGTTCCTCGCCATCGCGGGGTTGTGGATCGGGTACTTCGTGCTGGAGGGATTCGACTTCGGCGTCGGCACGCTGCTGCGGGTGCTCGGGCGGAACGAGCCGGAGCGACGGGCAGTGATCACCACGATCGGGCCGGTCTGGGACGGCAACGAGGTGTGGCTGATCGTGGCCGGCGGGGCGACGTTCGCGGCCTTTCCGGAGTGGTACGCGACGTTGTTCAGTGGGTTCTACCTGCCGCTGTTCGCGATCCTGGTTTCGTTGATCCTGCGCGGGGTGGCGTTGGAGTACCGCGGGAAGCGCGACGACCTGATTTGGCGTGGCCGGATGGACAGCATGATCACGATCGGGTCGGTGCTGCCTGCGCTGCTGTGGGGTCTCACGTTCGCCAACCTGGTGCGTGGGGTGCCGCTGGACGCTTCGTTCGAATACGTCGGGAGCTTCGGTGATCTGCTGAGTCCGTTTGCTCTGCTCGGTGCCGTCGCGTTCACCGCGGTGTTCGTTACCCATGGCGCGATCTTCCTTGCCTTGCGGACGACGGATGATCTGCGCGCGCGGGCCAATCGGTTGGCCTCGCGTGCCGGATTGGTGGCGGCAGTGCTGGTGATCGCGTTCCTTGCCTGGGCGCAGGCGATCCGCGGTGACACCGGCTCATGGATCGTCGCGGCTGTTGCGGTGGTCGCGTTCGCCGGTGGCCTGGTTGCGAACCGGATCCGGCGTGAGGGCTGGGCCTTCCTCGGTACGGCGCTCGCCGTCGGGTTGGCCGTGGCGTCGTTGTTCGCGGCGATGTTCCCGGCCGTGATGCCGTCAACACTTGATCCGCAATCAACATTGACAACAGTTGATGCCGCGTCAACGCCGTACACGTTGAAGGTGTTGACGGTCATTACCGGGATCTCCCTGCCGTTGGTGATGCTGTACCAGGGGTGGACGTACTGGGTGTTCCGCAAGCGCATCACCGTCGAGCCGGTCGCGGTCTCGGAGGCCGCGTCGTGAAGCCCGTCGATCCGCGGCTGCTGCGGAGAGCCCGGGGTGCCCGGGTCTTCCTCGCCGCGTCGGTGCTGATCGGGATCGCCAGCGGATTGTTGATTGTCGTCCAGGCGGTCCTGCTGGCGCGCGGCATCGCGGGCATGGTGCCGGTCGCAGACGGAGGCACCGGCGTACTCCGGGGAGACGCGGGTGGCGGCGAGGCCGGCGGTGGCGTGCTGGGCGGTGGCCTCCTCGGCGGTGTCTTGCCGGGTGAGGGGCTGCCGGGTGAGGAGCTGCTGGGTGGTGGGCTGGCGGCCGTGGCGCTCGGGCTGGGCGCTGTCGTGGTGGGGCGGGCGTTGTTGGTGTGGATGCAGGAGGTGGTGGCGCAGCGGGCGGCGGCTGCGGTGAAGTCGACGCTGCGTCGACAGGTGCTCGAGCACTCACTGAAGCTCGGGCCGGTGTGGCTGAGTGGTGAACGCAGTAGCGCATTGACGACCCTGCTGACCAAGGGTCTCGACGACCTGGATCCATACTTCGCGCGATACCTGCCGCAGCTCGTACTTGCCGCGACTGTCCCGGCCGGCGTGATCGGCTGGATGGCGACAGGCGACCTGATCGCGGCGGGCACCGTGGTGGTCACGCTCCCGCTGATCCCGATCTTCATGGCGCTGATCGGGTGGGCGACCCAAGCCCACAGCCGGCGCCGCCAGCACGCCCTGTCCGTCCTCGCGCATCACTTCGCCGATGTCGTGTCTGGTTTGCCCACACTGAAGCTGTTCGGCCGCGCCAAGGCGCAGGAGTCCGCCGTACGTCGGGTGACCGACAAGCATCGGGTGGCGTCGATGAGCAGTCTGCGGCTGGCGTTCCTGTCGTCGTTCGCCCTCGAGTTGCTGGCGAGCATCTCGGTGGCGCTGGTCGCCGTCGGAGTCGGTCTGCGGCTGGTCGACGGCAAGCTGGGGCTCGAGACAGCGTTGATGGTGTTGATCCTGGCGCCCGAGGCGTACCTGCCGTTGCGTCAGGTCGGCATGCAGTTCCACGCCAGCGCGGACGGGGTCGCTGCGAGCGAAGAGGTGTTCCGGATCCTGGAGACGCCATTGCCGGAGCGCGGTGATCGGACCGACGTACCGGATCTGCGGGTGAGTCGGCTGCAGCTGTACGACGTGACGGTGCGGTACCCGGGTCGCGACGAGGCTGCGCTGGATGGGTTCGACCTGGACGTGCGTCCGGGGGAGGTGGTTGCGCTCACCGGGCCGAGCGGGGCCGGGAAGTCGACTGTGCTGGCTGTGCTGCTCGGGTTTGTGGAGCTGGAGCGCGGTGTGGTGGTTGCGGGTGGGAGTGCGGCGGACGAGTTCGAGCCGACGGTGTGGAGGCGGCAGTTCGGCTGGGTGCCGCAGCGGCCTGGGCTGCGGATGGGCACTGTGGCCGACAACGTGCGGCTGGGTCGGCCGGATGCCTCCGACGACGAGGTTCGGTTGGCGCTGATCGCAGCAGGCGCCAGTGAGCTAGAGCTCGACAAAGCCGTCGGGGAGCAAGGGCAGCTGCTGTCCGGCGGTCAGCAACGCCGAGTGGCACTGGCCCGAGCGCTGATCACCGACGCTCCAGTCCTCCTCCTGGACGAGCCAACAGCAGGTCTGGACCCCGACGCCGAGGCAGCAGTCATCGCCGGCCTCCGTGCCAGCGGTCGCACTGTCCTGATGGTCGCCCACAGACCAGCCCTCATAGCCGCTGCCGACCGAACAGTCACCGTAGGCACCCGAGAGCTGGTCAACGCATGAGCACCCCAAGGCAGCATCCAGCGACGCCGGTCACGGGCGGGGCCGGCCGGGTCGGCGGGGTTGGGTCGGCTCCGGGGCGGTTTCCGATGGAACTGGTTTTGCCGGGGCGGGGCGTGTGGTGGCGGTTGGGGGTGGCGCTTGCGGCTGGGTTGGCGGCGGCTGGGTGTGCTGTGGGGTTGTTGGCTACTTCGGCTTGGTTGATTACTACTGCTGCCGCTCAGCCGCCGGTGTTGATCTTGATGGTGGCGATCGTGGCGGTACGGGCGTTCGGGGTGGGACGCGGTCTGTTCCGGTACGTCGAGCGGTTGGTCGGGCATGACGCGGCGTACCGGGTGCTGGGGGAGACGCGGGCGCAGATCACTGGGCGGTTGGAGAGGCTGGCGCCGGGCGGACTGAGTTCGCAGCGGAAGGGTGACCTGCTGGCGCGACTCGTGCTGGATGTGGACGCGGTGCTGGATCTGTGGTTGCGCGTGCTGTTGCCGGTAGCGGTCGCAGCGGTGACGGCCACCGCCACGGTGGTCCTCATAGCTCTGCTGCTGCCCACCGCGGGTGTAGCCGTCGCGTTGGCGGTCCTGATCGCGTGCACCGTCGTACCGTGGCTGACCGCGAAGACCGCCGCACGGGCCGAGCGGAAGCTGGCAGGTGCACGCGGCGAGGTAGCGGCTTCGGCCACCGAGACGCTGCTCACCGCAGGCGACATCGTCGCGTTCAACGCGATCGACAACGTGCTGGACTCGTTCAGCACCAGCGACTCCCGCCTGGCCGCGGCCGAGCGCCGCTCAGCCTGGAGCGCTGGGCTGGGCGCAGCGCTTCTCGTGCTGTGTGTCGGCGGTGCGAGCCTGGCCGGCCTCGTGCTCGGCAGTACGGCGAACATCACCGGCGCAGTGTTCGCCGTACTCGTCCTGACCCCACTCGCACTCGCCGACGTTCTCGGCGGCATCCCAGCCGCCGCACAACTCGCGATCCGCGTCCGGGCATCGCTCGACCGGGTCCAAGAGCTCCTGGACACCCCAGAGCCAGTCACCGAACCCGAGACCCCGCTACCCCTGCCGCACGGACGCGACCTCGAGGTGAAGCACCTCCGAGTCGGGTACGCCGACCACGGCGACGTACTCAACGAGTTGAGCCTGGACATGCCGGCCGGCAGCCGAGTGGTGATCACCGGCCCGAGTGGCTCAGGCAAGAGCACCCTCGCAGCGGTCCTGCTGCGTTTCCTGGAGCCACGCGACGGCGAGGTACTGCTGGACGGTGTCGACCTGGCCAAGCTCGAGGGCGACCAGGTCCGGTCCGTGGTCGGCTTGCTGACCCAGGAGAGCCACGTGTTCGACACGAGCATCCGGGAGAACCTGCTGCTCGCCAAGCCCGGCGTCAGTGACCTGCAGCTCTGGAAGGCGCTCTACCGCGCTCGCCTCGGGATCTTCGTCGAGACGCTGCCGGACGGGCTCGACACGATGGTCGGCGAGCACGGTGCCCGGCTGTCGGGCGGTGAGCGGCAGCGGCTCGCGTTCGCCCGGCTGCTGCTGGCCGACCGCGACATACTCGTGCTGGACGAGCCGACCGAGCACCTGGACGAGGAGACCGGACGGGCGTTGCTGGAGGACCTGTTCGCCGCGGCCGGGCACCGGACCGTGGTGTTGCTCACCCATCGCCCCGAGCTGGTGCCGCCTCACGTACCGCGACAGCTGGTGCGCCTGACGTGATGGATGCGAAGGGCGGGCCGGGTGTCTGTCAAGATGGGGAACCGTGTTGACTCCACAGCTTGTCACTCTGCTCTCGGACCAGGCCCTGATCGCGATCATCGTCGTGATCGCGGCTGTCCTGGTCGCCGGTACCGCCGGACTCGTCGTGTCCCGGCGGCGGAGGTCCCAGCTCCCGCAGGCCACTCAGCCGGCGCGGCTCGACACCGCTGAGCCCACGGTCGGTGAGGACGCCGAAGAGCCGCGGGACACGCCGACCCGGACGCTGGAGGACACCGAGCTACCGGCGGAGTCCCCGGCCGCGACGATCGAGAAGCCGGAGTCCGCGCAGGGACGGCTGGTCCGGCTGCGCGCGCGGCTGGCGCGGTCGCAGGGGTCGCTGGGCAAGGGCCTGCTCGCACTGCTGTCGCGGGACAAGCTGGACGAGGAGGCGTGGGAGGACATCGAGACCACGCTGATCACGGCGGACGTCGGTGTGGCGCCCACACAGGAGCTGGTCGAGAAGCTGCGGACCCGGATGCGGGTGGAAGGCGTCGGCGGCGCACAGGCCCGCGACATCCTCCGCGAGGAGCTGATCGCGCTGGTCGACCCGTCGCTGGACCGGACGCTGAAGGTGAGCCGCAAGGAGATGCAGCCGGCGGTCGTGATGGTCGTGGGCGTGAACGGAACCGGCAAGACCACCACGGTCGGCAAGCTCGCGCGGGTTCTGGTCGCGGAGGACAAGCACGTCGTACTCGGTGCGGCCGACACGTTCCGGGCCGCGGCAGCGGACCAGCTGCAGACCTGGGGTGACCGGGTCGGGGTCCGGACCGTGCGCGGCCCCGAGGGCGGCGACCCGGCCAGCGTCGCGTTCGACTCGGTCAAGCAGGGCATCGAGGAGGAGGCCGACGCGGTCCTGGTCGACACGGCCGGACGGCTGCACACCAAGACCGGCCTGATGGACGAGTTGGGCAAGGTGAAGCGGGTGATCGAGAAGACCGCCGAGGTGGACGAGGTGCTGCTCGTCATCGACGCCACCACCGGCCAGAACGGCCTCACCCAGGCCCGCGTCTTCGCCGAGGTCATCGACGTCACCGGACTGGTCCTGACCAAGCTCGACGGTACGGCGAAGGGCGGCATCGTGATCGCCGTCCAGCGAGAGCTCGGCGTACCGGTCAAACTGGTCGGCCTGGGCGAGGGCGCCGACGACATGGCGCCGTTCGACGCCGAGCAGTTCGTCGACGCCCTGCTGGACTGACACGCCGCTGGACTGACACGCCGCTGGACCGACACGACGCTGGACTGACGCCCGCTTTGGACTGAGGCTGTTTGCCGGCCGGGTTGATCTGGTACTCAGGTGGCATGACGCTGCCAAGAGTCGTGATCATCGGTGCCGGATTCGCCGGATTCCACGCGGCCAAGACGCTGTGCCGGCTGGCCAAGGGCCGGGCCGAGGTCGTGGTGATCAACCCGACGGACTATTTCCTGTATGTTCCACTGCTTCCGGAGGTCGCGACCGGCATCCTGGAGCCCCGGCACATCACGGTGTCGATCGCGGACGCGCTGCCGGACGTCCGCCTGGTGCTCGGAGAAGTCGAGGGACTCGACCTGGACCGGCGCACGGTGCAGTACGCCGATCCGCTCGACCGGCGCGACGAGATCGAGTACGACCGGCTGATCATCGCCGCGGGCAGTGTGAACAAGCTGCTGCCCATCCCCGGCGTGACGGAGTACGCGCACGGCTTCCGTGGCATCCCCGAAGCGGTCTTCCTGCGGGACCACCTGACCCAGCAGATCGAGCTCGCCGACGCCACCGACGATGTGGCCGCGCGGGACGCACTCTGCACGTTCGTCGTCGTCGGAGCGGGCTACACGGGCACGGAGGTGGCCGCGCACGGCGTCCTGTACACCGAGCTGCTCAAGAAGCGCAGACCGCGCCTGCGCGACCAGCGGATGCGCTGGATGCTGCTGGACATCGCCGGCCGCGTCCTGCCCGAGCTGGACGAGCGCCTGTCACGTACGGCCGACAGAGTCCTGCGCGAGCGTGGTGTCGAGGTCCTGATGGGTACGTCGGTCGAAGAGGCCATGCACGACGGTGTCCGACTCACCGACCAGTCCGAGGTGCCGACGCACTCGCTGATCTGGTGTGTCGGCGTCCGCCCGGACCCTGTGGTCGAGGCGCTCGGTCTGAAGACGGAGAAGGGGCGTCTGCTGGTCGACGAGTACCTGAACGTGCCCGACCGCCCAGAGGTGTTCGCCTGCGGCGACGCGGCCGCCGTACCTGACCTGACGCGGCCTGGCGAGGTCACACCGATGACCGCGCAACATGCCGAGCGGCAGGGGCGGCGGGCTGCCAAGAACGTGGCTGCCAGCTTCGGGACCGGTGAGCGGAAGCCGTACGTCCACAAGGACCTCGGCTTCGTGGTGGATCTGGGCGGCAAGCAGGCGGCGGCCAACCCGCTGCAGGTCCCGCTGGCCGGTCTCCCCGCCAAGGCGGTGACTCGTGGCTACCATCTGATCTCCATGCCGGGCAACCGCGTCCGTACGGCGACCGAGTGGCTGTTCGATGCGACACTGCACCGGCAGACCACGCAGCTCGGTGTCATCCCCGCGGCCGACGTACCGCTGGAGACCGCGAGTCCGGAGCGGGTCCGCCCCCACTGAGGTGGGCCGAAGGAGGAGACGAGATGACCAAGTTCTTGCTGCTGATGCACTACGACGGCGGCAACGTCGACACCCCGATGCTGGAGTGGGACGAGCCCGACATGAAGGCGCACCTGCAGTACCTGACCGACCACCTGGAGCGGCTGCGGGAGAGCGGTGAGCTGGTGGAGGCGCAGGCCCTGACCTGGCCCCAGCACGCCAAGGTGGTCCGGGCTGCCAGCGTGAGTGCGCCGGTGCTGACGGACGGTCCGTACGCCGAGTCCAAGGAGGTGCTGGCCGGCTACACGATGGTCGACGTGGAGTCGGAGGAACGCGCACTGGAGATCGCGGCCGTGCAGTCCGCCGCGCCCGGCCCGGGCGGTGTCCCGGTCGAGCAGCCGATTGAGGTCCGCCGCGTGATGGAGTCGGATGCCGACCTCTACGAATGACCGTCGCCTCGAGGACCTGCTGCGTGAGCTGACGCCGCAGGTCGTCGGTGCGGTCGTCCGCTGGTCCGGCGACTTCGCGGCGGCGGAGGACGCCGTCCAGGAGGCACTGCTGGCCGCTGCGACCACCTGGCCGCGAGACGGTACGCCGGACAACCCGAAGGCGTGGCTGATCCAGGCAGCGTCGCGGCGGCTGATCGACGAGGTCCGGCAGGAGCAGGCCCGGCGACGCCGCGAGGAGAAGGCCGCGCTGCGCGACGTACCGCCGGAGGATGTCGAGGAGCAGGACGACGCGCTGCGGCTGCTGTTCCTGTGCTGCCACCCGAAGCTGACGCCTGCATCAGCCATCGCGCTCACGTTGCGGGCGGTCGGCGGCCTGACGACCGCCGAGATCGCGCACGCCTACTTGGTGCCTGAGGCAACGATGGCGCAGCGGATCAGCCGGGCGAAGCAGCGGCTCAAGGGCGTCGCCTTCGAGCTGGACACCGGCGAGGAGCGACTCCGCAACGTGCTGCACGTGCTGTACCTGATGTTCAACGAGGGCTACACCAGTACCAGCGGTCCGGAGTTGCAGCGCAGCGATCTGTCGACGGAAGCGATCCGTCTGACGCGGAGCGTGCACGCACTCCTGCCGGACGACGGACAGGTCACCGGACTGCTCGCGCTGATGCTCCTCAGCGACGCTCGCCGCCCCGCCCGCACCGGCACCGCCGGAGAGCTCATCCCGCTCGCGGACCAGGACCGCACGCTCTGGAACAAGGACCACATCACCGAAGGCGTCGCACTGGCCGTGCAAGCCTTCGACACGCCGCCATTAGGGGAGTACCAACTGCAGGCCGCGATCGCAGCGCTGCACGACGAAGTGGACCGGGCGGAGGACACCGACTGGCCGCAGATCCTCGCGCTGTACGGCCTGCTGGAGGACCTGTCCGGCAACCCGATGGTGAAGCTCAACCGGGCCATCGCCGCCGCGATGGTGGATGGGCCTGACGCCGGTCTGATCCTCCTCGAGCCACTCGACGAGGAACTCCCCGGCCACTACCGTCTGGACGCCGTACGCGGGCATCTGTACGAGATGAAGGGCGACCACGAGACCGCCGCGCGACACTTCCGCGCGGCGGCCCACGGTACGACGAGCATCCCCGAGCGCGACTACCTGACCAACAAAGCGGCAGCGCTCAGATAGGCCGACGGTGGCCGGCCACCGTCGGCGTTTCCTGAACGCCGCCCCCGTCCGGGCCGGCGGACAGGTCGTTCCACCACAGCACCTCGGCGTCCGGGGGAGGGGGAGTCGCCTCGGCCGGTACCTGCGGTAGGTGACCCAGCCGCTCGACCTGCTCCGCCAACGCGTCGAGGACGGACCGGAGTTGCACATGTGCGACCCGGGTGAACGTCCGCACGTACTCCAGGTCGGCGACCGGAGCATCACTCGCCGGGAAGTGCTTCACAGCCGACTCCACCGAGTCGCGAGCCTGCGCCAGTGCGTCCCGCTGCTGGGTGCGAGCGGTCTCCACCAGATCCTTTGCGTACTGCTCCGCCTCGGCCACCAGGTTGTCCGCGATCTGCTGCGCCTGGCTGAGCAGTCCGACCGCGTGGGCGGTGATGTGGGCACGCTGGTCCGCGTCCGGCGTACTGCTGCGGAGCCGCTCGACCTCCGCCCGCAGCTCCGCCCGGTCCGCGTCGGCGTACTCGATCTGGTCCGCCAGGTCGCCCAGGTACGCCGTGACTTCGTTCTGGTCCAGGCCCTTGCGGCGGGTGCCGAAGGTCTTGTGCCGGATCGTGTACGGCGATTGAGCCGGTCGGCCGGCGAACGGATCTTGGCGCGTCACTGCTGACTCCCTGCCGAGGTCGTGATCCCCAAGGATTCGGTGTGGATGGCGGTGGTCGGCACACCGGCTTCGGTGAGATGGGCGACCGTGTGCCGGACCATGGCGGGCGAGCCGCACACCAGGGCGGTGCGGTCCGTCCACGGCCCGCGGGCAGCGGCCACTGCGCCGACCTGCCCACGTTCCCCGGGGTACGACGAGTCGTCGGACACGACCGGGGTGTAGCTGAACCAGGGCCGCTGGGTGAGGCTGGTCAGCTGCTTGTGCTCGTACAGATTCCACGGCATCCGGGCTCCGTGGAACAGATGCACGCGCGGGACCTGGCTCGACTGGGTCCGCCGGTCGAGCTGCTCGAGCATCGCCCGGAACGGCGCCAGTCCGGTGCCGCCGGCGATCATCACGAGATCCCGGCCGTCCTCCTCCGGGAGCTTGAGGGAGTCGCCGACCGGTGCGCCGATGCGGACCGGGTCACCGCGCTTGAGCGACCGGACGGCAGGCCCACTGACCTGGCCGCCGGGGACCAGGCCGATGTGCAGCTCGAACGAACCGTCGCTGCGCGGTGCGTTGGCCGGACTGTAGTAGCGCCACCGCCGCGGCCGGTAGGGAATCTCGACCGCCACCGACTGACCCGGCCGGTACTCCAGCGGTCGCTCCGGGTGGATCTGCACGATGGTCACGTCCATCGTGCGACGGTCCACGCCGAGCACCTCACCGGACCACCAGGCGGGGTAGTCCTCGGCCGACTCCTCGGCGGACTGGACCATCACGGTCGCGACCAGGCCGTACGCCTCAGCCCAGTCGGCGGCCAGCTCGGACGTCCACGCAGCACCCAGGAAGTGCTGCAGCGTCGCGAGCAGGGACGCGCCGACCGCGGAGTAGTGCTCGGCGACGACCGAGAAGCGCCGGTGGTCGCGGCCGAGTTGTTGCAGGAACGGCACCACCTCGTCGATTTGTGCGGCGTTGCTGACCACGGCGCCGAGAGCGCCGACGAGCTTGTCGCGTTGGGCGGCCATCGAGACCGGGAACATCTCCCGGACCTCAGGATGGGAAAGGAACAGATGGGAGTAGAAGAACAGCGGCACCTCGTCACCGGATTTGGCGACCAGTGCCCAGCTGTTCTTCAGAGCAGCCGGGTCCATCCGCGTCAGTGCGCCCCGACGATGTCGTCCTGGGTGGCCCCCAGCGCTGTCACCACCCGACCGATGATGTCGGCCGGTACGTCGTGCGCCTCCAGCGCGGCGACCAGGTGCACCACCACCTTGCCGAAGTCGTCACCGGTGATGCCGCGGCCCTTGTGCGCCTCGGCCAGCGCGAGACCGTCGTACGAGACCGGGCCGCCCATGACCTGCGAAACCAGTTGCACCTGGTGCCGTTTCAGCTTGGCCAGGTCGCTGTCGGCGAAGTAGCCCGCCAGCTGCGGATCCGCAAGCACGTTGCGGTAGAAGAGATCCACCACCGAGGCGATCGCCGGACCACCGCCGACCGCTTGGTAATCGCTGTCCCCCGCTGTGCTGCCCTGTGTCTGTTCGACCACGGCGCAACCATCTCCCAATCCTCGAAATCGATCCCCGAGCGGTGACGATCCGAGCACTGTCCGGCGTCGAGGTCAAGATCAGGCGACGGAATTGCCACGATTTGTCCGATGTTTGTGGCGATTGGTTGACAGCCTCGATGAGTGGGTAGGAGGCGCTGCTGGCGGTGCGCCCGAACCCCGGAAGGTTGCCTAAGGCAATAATCAAACGTATTGCCCGAACGCAGCCGCGATGTCGTCATCTGTTGCCAAGAGCAACCGAAGGAGCACCCGGGCCTTGTACGGGTCCAGGAAGCCGCCGTCGATCAGGCCGCGCTGGAGCAGATCCCACTCCGACCCGACCGACCGGTAGGTGTTCCGTACGATCGATCCGGCGCCGGTCCGCGAGGTCAGCACCACTGGTATCCTCGCGGCCAGTTCTCCGAGCACAGGAGCAAGCGCGGCCGGCGCATGTCCGACGCCGAAGCCGGCCACCACCAGACCCTGGTGAGTGTCCGCCAGCCCCTGCAACAGCAGGCCGTCGTCGTCCATCGTGACGGTGTAGAGCGCCACCCGCGTCGCGTCGAGCTCTGCCGGCTCTGCGCTGCCCTGTACGCCGTCGAGGCGCATCGGGCGCGTGAGGACCCGGACACGGTCCTCGACCACGTGCCCGATCGGTCCGGTGTTGGGTGACACGAAGGTCGCCGTACTCGTGCTGTGCGTCTTGCGGACCCAGCGGGCCGCGTGGATCTCCTCCTTGAACACGACCAGTGCGCCGAGATCGCGGGCTGCGGGGGAGCAGGCGACGCGGAGAGCGGCCAGGAGGTTCGCAGGGCCGTCCGGTCCGGCCAGCGTGGGGTTGCGCATGGCGCCCGTGAGCACGAACGGCTGCGGATGTGGCCAGACCTGGTCGACCAGGAACGCAGTCTCCTCCAGCGTGTCCGTGCCTTGCGTGACCACGACCCCGCCGGCACCGGCGGACACGGCCTTCGAGGCGGCGTCGACGACCTCGAGCATCTTCGCGGCGGTGAGGTTGGCGCTGGGCACTGCCTCGATGTCCTGGATCTCGACCGGTCGGCCGAGCTCCGACAGTCCGGGGACCGCGGCGGCCAGGTCCTCGCCGGTCAGTCGGTGTTTGCCGGCCATCCCGATGGTGCCGCCCAGGGTGAACAACGCGATGCTCACTACCAGTTCCTCCTCAGTCACACGGATCGCCTGACAGACCGCCGCAGCCTACTGGCTACTTGGTGCGCGCCCTGACGTGCATGCGTTCGCCCTGCGGCCCGTACAGGCACAGGACCTCCGTCGGACCCGGACCGGGGTTGCCGAACCAGTGCGGCACCCGCGTGTCGAACTCCGCGACCTCACCCTCCTTCAGGACGAAGTCCTGGTCGCCGAGCTTGAGCCGGACCCGTCCGGAGAGCACATAGATCCAGTCGTAGCCCTCGTGCGTCTTCTGTCGTACGTCGTTGCCGGGGTAGCCCTCCGGCAGGATCTGCTTGAAGGCCTGCAGACCGCCCGGCCGCCTGCTCAGCGGGATGTGCACCGTGCCGTGGCGCTTGATCGGCTTCGCGTAGATCCGCGGGTCGCCGGTCGGTGGCGCGTCCACCAGTTCGTCCAGCTGGACCTGATGTGCCCGCGCCAGCGGCAGCAGGAGCTCCAGAGTCGGCCGGCGCTGCCCGGACTCCAGCCGGGACAGCGTGCTCACCGAGATCCCGGTCTCCTCGGAGAGCTGGGACAGCGTCGTACCTCGCTCGGAGCGGAGACTGCGCAGCCGGGATCCGACCGCTTCGAGTACGTCGTCGTAGGACTCCATGTTGCCATTCTGGCAAACAAAGTTGTCGAAAACGAGAATCATCACGCACTCTCGAGACAACCGAGAGGAGCCGGAGATGAAGAAGTACGACGTGATCGTGATCGGCGGAGGCGCCGCCGGACTGAGTGGAGCGCTGGCGCTGGTTCGATCGCGCCGGTCGGTGCTGGTGATCGACGACGGTACGCCGCGCAACGCGCAGGCGGAGCATGTGCACAACTACCTGACCCGCGACGGCGTCCCACCGGCCGAGCTGTATGCGCTCGGCCGCCAGGAGGTCATCGGGTACGGCGGTGAGGTCGTCACCGGCACCGTGACCACGGCCCGCCGGGACGGTGACTTCACGGTCGAGCTTGCGGACGGTACGACGTACCAGGGACGGCGGCTGCTGGTGACGACCGGGCTGACGGACGTGCTGCCCGACGTACCCGGGCTGGCCGAGCGGTGGGGCAAGGACGTGCTGCACTGCCCGTACTGCCACGGCTGGGAGGTGCGCGACCAGGCGATCGGCGTCCTGGCGACCAGTGTGATGGCGCTGCACCAGGTCCAGCTGTTCCGGCAGCTGAGTGACGACGTGACGCTGTTCCTGCACACCGCGCCGGAGCCGACCGACGAGCAGTGGGAGGAGCTCGCGGCCCGCGGCATCTCAGTAGTGGAAGGCAAGGTCGAGCAGCTCGAGGTGGAGGACGGCAGGCTCACCGGTGTCCGGCTGGAGGGCGGCAGGGTCATCCCACGGCAGGCGCTGGCGGTGCAGAGCGCCATGCGGGCGCGTGCGGGCTTCCTGACCGATCTGGGGTTGGAGACGACCGAGCTGGAGGCCAATGGGATCGTCCTGGGCACCGCCGTTCAGGTCGACGCGATGGGTGCCACCCAGGTCCCAGGCGTCTTCGCGGCCGGCAATGTAGCCGATCCGAGGGCGCAGGTCGTCTCCGCTGCAGCCGCCGGGCTGATGGCTGCGGGTGGTATCAACTTCGACCTGATCGGTGAAGAGACCCGGCTGGCAGTGGCCGCCCGCAGTAGTTGAGGAGTTGAATAGAGGCGGGAGGGTGGATGCACGAAACGGTCGACCCGGATTTCGCCTCGTATGTCGATGCGCGGCAGGGCAGATGGCTCCGAACGGCGTACCTGGTGTACGGCGATCCTGAGCGTGCCGAGGATGCGCTGCTGCACGCCTTCACCCGGCTCGCACTGCGCTGGACCAGGGTCGACGATCCGGACGTCTTCGTTCAGCGGCTGCTGTACCAGCCTGCTCTGAACCGGTGGAGCCGGGTGAAGGCGTTCCCGGACGAGGACGACCCGGTCAAGCTGGCGCTGGCCGAGCTGACGCCGGCACAGCGCACGGTGTTCGTGCTGCTCCACCTGGAGGAGCTCACGGAGTTCGAGGTGGCCGACATGCTCAACATGTCCCACCAGACCGTGCACGGGCACGGCATGTCCGCCTTCAGCCGGTTCCGTACGGCGCTCGGCGGGGGCGACTGGCGTGACAGCCCCCGCGACAGCGCCCGCGACAGGGCTCGCGATATCGGTGGGGGCGACCAGCGATGAGGCGCGAGGACGTCCAGCCCATGCTCGCCAAGGCGTCGGACCGGCTGCCCGAACCGGACCTGGCCGACGCAGCCTGGGCTGCCGGAGTGGAAACCAAGCGCCGCCGCCGGCGCAGCGTCCTCATCGGTCTGATTGCCGCTGTGCTCATTGCGGTGATCGCCGCGATCGGAGTGAGCCTCAGCGGTGACGACAACTCCCAGTTCATCCCACCGATCACACCGCCCAGCAACACGAACTACCTGGCCCCGGACGGACAGATCAACGGGATCGACTTCTGGGTCGCTCCGCCGTCCGGAAGCGAACGGTTCCTCGATCGGCTCGAGACACCGCTCGGCGATCGCCTGCAACAACCGGACAACGTCGAACCGCTCGCGGACCGGCCGCTGGACCGCATCGCCGCGGTGGTGCTCGATGACCGCGGCGACCGCTACGTGCCGCTCCTGCTGGGCTCCGACTCCTCCTGGGCGCGAGCCGACGTGGAGCTGCTCCCGATCCGCACCGGTACGCCGCTGAGCTCCGGAGCGGTGTCGCCGGATGGGCGGATCGCCGCCTTCCCGCAGCCGGGCGAGCTGGTCACCGTTGACGTCGCGACGGCAGAGGTGTTCCGCATCAAGATGCCGGTCCAGGACATCCGCAGCGTCTCCTGGCTGCCGGATGCCCAGCGCGTTCTCGTCAGCGGTCCGGGCGTCGCGTACCGGGTGCTGGTGGGGGAGAGCAGCAGTGGCGACGAGCCGCTGGTGGCGATCGCGGGTGCCGCGGATCCGTCGGCAGTCACAGCGCCGTTCCGGCTGGACAAGGGTGCCGTGCTCCGGTACATGGCCGGTGGCCAGTGGACCGTCGACAGCGCTCTGCAGTTGCAGTTGCCGGTGCGCGCATGGGTCGGGCAGACCTTCTCCGTGGACAGCACTGCTGCCAGGCTCTTCATCGCGGACAATCTGCCCGAGGTGCGGACCAACTCCTCACAGCCACAGGTGGTGGCGGCCATCTCGACCCTGCGGGCAGAGCCGAGCCGCCTGCTGATACTCGGCGAACCCACCGTGATGTCCTCGACCCCGATGGATCGGCCTTACGTGCGGGAGCCTGGCTGCTGCGCCGTACTGGGCTGGTACGACCACAACACGCCGCTGTTCCAGGTCCGCGGCTGGGTGCTCGCCTGGGACCTGAACTCAGGCCGGGTCCGCCGGGTCACCGAACTGGCCGTGGCCGGCCTGGCCATTGGCCCCGGGATTCACCCCTGACCCCCTGTCCATGATGCAGCGCAGCGTGAACTCCACCAGCCGGTCCGCGTCCTCCGGTGCCGGCATCGGCTCCCCGGTCAGCGCGCGGATGACGAACACGCCCGCCAGCCACTGCACCATCAGCACCGGGTCCGCCGTGCTCCGGATCGGCTCACCGCGCTTGCGGGCCCGTTCCAGCGCGTCCCGGGTCAGCCCGATCCGGTGGTCCAGGAACTCACGGTAGATCCGTGCGGACCGCTCGTCGCGGTTCGCCTCCGTGACCGCCAGGCGGATCAGTGCCAGGCCGTTCTCGCTGTTCACGAACGCCAGTGCGTCGGCGTAGACCTGGCGCAGGTCGCCGGCGATCGAGCCGGTGTCCGCGTCCGGTATCTGGATGTCGAACAGCTCCGCCATCGCGTCGTTGGCCAGCAGTTCCTTGCTGGCCCAGCGCCGGTAGATGGTGGCTTTGCCGACGCCCGCCGCCTCGGCGACGTCGTCGACCGTCATTCCGTCGAATCCACGCTCGAGCAGCAGCTGCACGGCGTACCTGCGGATCCTCGGCTCTGCGTCCGGGTCTCGCGGCCTGCCGCGGCGCGGCCTCACCCCGTGGTTGATCCCCATTTCGTTTCCCCAGGTCGGACGGGCGCAGTGGCGCGGCTGCGTACCCGTGTGGTCCAGGCCAGAGTGCCACACCTTGGCCGATGTCACCTCGATGTCACCTGATCGCCCTCTTTGTCACATGCCTGAAACAAACGGACCGATCGGCTGAAACCGCGCGCCGACACCGTGTCGGTGTGGCTGGCGGGCGGGCTCCCCGGCGTTGTGGAGCAACCTGATTGAGGGACGCCGGTCACGTCCGGAACGATGGAAGGACGACGCTCATGACGACTGTGCCCGGCGATACCGCCTGGGTCCTGGCAAGCGCCGCCCTGGTGATGCTGATGACACCGGGCCTGGCTTTCTTCTACGGCGGCATGGTGCGCGTGAAGAGCGTGCTGAACATGATGATGATGAGCTTCATCACCATCGCCGTCGTCACGATTCTGTGGGTGGTGGTCGGCTACTCTCTGACGTTCGCCGGTGACACCGGGCACGTGATCGGTGACTTCTCCGAGGTCGGCCTGAAGGGCCTGATGGCGCCGGAGGCGGTGAGCGGGACCACGCCGACGCTCGCCTTCGTCGCCTTCCAGCTGATGTTCGCGATCATCACGCCGGCGCTGATCTCCGGCGCGATCGCCGACCGGGCCACGTTCCGTGGCTGGATCGCGTTCGTGGTCGGCTGGACGCTGCTGGTGTACTTCCCGGTCGCGCACTCGGTCTGGTTCCTCGACGACGGCAACGGCGGCTGGATCGGCGACAAACTGAAGGCGATCGACTTCGCCGGCGGTACGGCGGTGCACGTGAATGCCGGTGCGGCCGCACTCGCGCTGGCGATCGTGCTCGGCCGGCGGATCGGCTGGAAGAAGGACCCGATGAGGCCGCACAGCCTGCCGCTGGTCATCCTCGGCGCCGGTCTGCTGTGGTTCGGCTGGTTCGGCTTCAACGCGGGCTCGGCGCTGAGTGCCGGCACCACCGCCGCCGTCACGTTCGTGAACACCCAGGTCGCCACCGCCGCCGCGGTGATCGGCTGGCTGATCGTCGAGCGGATCCGGCACGGCAAGGCCACCACGCTGGGCATGGCCTCCGGTGCGGTCGCCGGCCTGGTCGCGATCACGCCGTCGTGTGGCGCGGTCACCCCGGTCGGCGCGATCTTCCTTGGCCTGCTGGCCGGTGGGATCTGCGCCTTCGCGGTCTCGCTGAAGTACAAGCTGGGCTTCGACGACTCGCTCGACGTGGTCGGTGTGCACCTGGTCGGCGGTCTGTTCGGCTCGCTGGCGATCGGCTTCCTCGGTTCGGCCGCGGCGCCGTCGGCCGTCAACGGCCTGTTCTACGGCGGTGGCGCCTCGCAGCTGGGCAGGCAGGCGCTGGCCAACCTCGTCGTCGGTGTGTACTCCTTCACGATCGCGTTCATCCTCGCCAAGGTGATCGACCTGACCATCGGCTTCCGGCTCAAGGAAGAGGACGAGGTCGCCGGTGTCGACCAGGCCGAGCACGCCGAGACGGCGTACGACTTCCTCGGTGCGGCCGGCCTGCGCGGGCACAACGCCCTGGCCCGCCCGCCGGCGCCGGCCGCCGACCCGGAGAATGAGTCCACCGAGACGTCCGAGAAGGAAGGTGCGAACGCATGAAGCTGATCACCGCGGTGGTCAAGCCGCACAAGCTGGAGGACGTCCGGGCCGCGCTGGAGACGTTCGGGGTCACCGGCATGACGGTGACCGAGGCGAGCGGGTACGGCCGGCAGAAGGGCCACACCGAGGTGTACCGCGGCGCGGAGTACGAGGTGGACCTGGTCCCGAAGGTCCGGCTCGAGGTCGTCGTCGAGGACGGCGACAGCTCGGACGTGGTGGACGTCATCGTGAAGGCCGCGCAGACCGGCAAGATCGGAGACGGCAAGGTCTGGGTCACGCCGGTCGAGACCATCGTCCGGGTCCGCACCGGCGAGCTGGATGGAGACGCGCTCTAGATGGTGAACCGAGCAGCACAGCGGCGCGCTCGTGCCGAGGAGGCCGACGCGCTGCTGTACCTGCTTCTCGGCAAGGCCTGTGACGCCCTCGGTGTGCCCACCGAGGGCGTCGCCCTGGTCGCGGTCGGCGGCTACGGCCGTGAGGAGCTGTCGCCCTACAGCGATCTCGACGTGATGCTCGTGCACGCCGAGGGGTACCCGCGTGTGGACGAGCTGGCGGCACAGATCTGGTATCCGCTGTGGGATTCGCGGACCAAGCTGGATCACAGCGTCCGGACGTTGGCGGAGGCCAGGCAGGCGGCAGCCGACGATGTCCGCGTGGCCCTGGGGCTGCTGGACGCACGACATGTCGCGGGAGACTCGCACCTCACACTGCAGCTGCGCTCGGTGCTGATGGCGGACTGGCGTCGTACGGCGCGGACGCGGCTTCCTGCGTTGGCACAGGCCTGTCGGGACCGTGCGACGTCGGTTGGTGAGCTGGCCCATCTCGCCGAGCCGGATCTGAAGGAGGCGTACGGCGGTCTGCGGGATGCCGTCGTACTGCGTTCGTTGGTGGCTTCCTGGTTGGTCGACGTACCGCATCCAGTGGTGGAGCGGGCGCGGCTGGACCTGCTGGACATCCGGGACGAACTGCACAACGTTGCGGGTCGTTCCACCGACCGACTGGTGGCGGACCTGGCCGGTGAGGTCGCAGCCGGCCTGGGTCTGGACGGGCGGGACGAACTGCTGCGGCACGTGTACGCGACCGGCCGGACGCTCGCGCACGTGTGCGATGTGTCGTGGCGACGGGTGGAGAGCCTGATGACCCGGCCGCCGCGGTCCAGGCGCCGGCAGCGGACTGGCGGACCTCTGCTGCTGGCGTTGGATGACGGTGTCGGTCAGCACGAGGGTGAAGTCGTACTGATGCCGGATGCGCGGCCGGAGCGGGACGCCGTACTTGGGCTGCGCGCTGCCGCTGTTGCTGCGGATCGTGAGCTCGTGCTGTCGCCTGCTGTGTGTGGTCGGCTCGCCAGGAGTGCCATGGCGTTGCCCGAGCCGTGGCCGGGTGAGGCGCGGCGGTTGCTGTGCGCCCTGCTGGGTGCCGGCAGCGGACTGCTCGAGGTGTGGGAGGCGCTGGACCAGGCCGGCTACATCTCGCGGATCCTGCCGGAGTGGGACACGGTCCGGTTCCGGCCGCCGCAGTCTGCGGTCCACCGCTTCACCGTCGACCGGCATCTGCTGGAGACGTGTGTCGAGGCGTCCAAGATGGTGCGGGACGTACGGCGTCCTGACCTGCTGCTCGTCTCCGCATTGCTGCATGACTTGGGTAAAGCGGTCGACGGCGACCACAGCGTCACCGGAGCCGTGATCGCCGGGACTGTTGCTCGCCGCATCGGATTCACCGACGCAGACGCCGACACCATCGCGCTGCTGGTCCGGCAGCACCTCATGCTTGCGCAGGTCGCTACTCGCCGGGACCTGGACGACCCGATGACTGTCGATCTGGTCGTGGGCATCGTCCGCACCACCGAGACGCTGGACCTGCTCGAGGCACTCACGTACGCCGACGCGCGCGCGGCCGGTCCGGCGGCAGCGTCACCATGGCGGATGCGGCTGGTCGGTGAGCTCTGCCGTCGGGTGCGTGGTGAGCTGTCCGGGGGAGGGGAGGGCATGTGGACCGATGCTCCGCCGGTTCCCGTGCCCACACTGCATCAGGTGGTAGGCATAGGGCGGCTGGGCGTATCCGTGGCCGACCATCACGGTGACTTGCGCATCAATGTCGCCGTACCCGATCAAGTGGGCACGCTGTCGACCGTTGCCGCCGTGCTGGCGGTGGAGCGGCTCGCAGTGCGGTCCGCTGTCATCACATCCGTTGAGGGCCTAGGCATCTCGCAGTGGACGGTGGCCGGCTCGCTGCCCGATCCGGTCCGGTTGCGTGACCGGCTCGCCGTGGCGCTCCGCGACAGCACTGACTTGGTACGGCGCTTGGCCGCGCGCGACTCGTCCGCGGTGAAGCACCGGCTCGACAGTCGGGTCGACCTCCTGCCCGGAGCTTCAGAGACGGCCACAGTGCTGCAAGTGCGAGCCCATGACCGCCCGGGCCTGCTGTACGACGTCACTGCGGCCATTGCGTTCACCGGAGCGGACATCCGGTCAGCCCACGTCAGCACACTGGGTGCAGAGTGTGTCGACGTCTTCTACCTCACCGATCCGCAGGGCGCTCCACTCGACGAGGAGGACGCGCGTACGACGGCCAAGACGATCCTGGATCGCTTGACCTCTTAGTCTCTGTGGTGTGCATGTCGTAGCGGCGTTCCAGCATCAAGCGGTTGCCTGTGAGGACCTCGGGTCCCCGATGTACGCCGAACTGCTTCGGCTGATCGTGGACGACTACGAGGTCGGAGGTGTGTCGACCGGCGTACTGGCCGGCTATGAGGATCGTCCGTTCGGTGACGCGATCGCTCTGCGCTTGCTGGCGGCGGTGCACGGCCAGGTGCTGGCTGGCGAGGTGCCCGAGCTGGCGGCGTTCTATCCGAGCGTCGGTGGGACCTGGGACCCGGTGCTGGGCTGGGAGGCGTTCGAGCAGACCCTGCAGTCGCGGCCCGCCGAGCTGCGGGCGTTGCTGACCCAGCCGCCACAGACGAACGAGGTCGGCCGGGCTGCCGCGCTCTACGGTGGTCTACTGCAGTTGGTCGAGGCCGTGCCGTTGCCGGTCCGGTTGTTCGAGATCGGTGCGAGCGCTGGGCTCAACCTGCGGGCGGATCACTTCCACTACACCGCGGACGGGACGTCGTACGGTCCGGCTGACAGTCCTGTGGTGTTCGAGGACGCCTGGTCCGGGCAGTCGCTGAAGCCGGCGGTGCTGCGGATCGCCGAGCGGGTCGGGAGCGACATCGCTCCGGTGAACCCACTGACTGCGGAAGGCGCTCGCACGCTGACGTCGTACGTGTGGCCGGACATGTCGCAGCGGCTGGAGCGGTTGCGCGGTGCGGTGGAGATCGCGCGGCAGGTGCCGGCCGACGTACGACGGGAGGACGCTGTCTCGTTCGTGCGCGGCCTCGAACTGTCGGAGGGGCACGTGACGGTGGTGTGGCACTCCATCATGTGGCAGTACCTGAGCCGCGAGGACCGCGCCGCTGTAGACGACCACCTGGCCGATCTCGGCGCCCAGGCCACAGAGTCGACCCCGCTGGCCCGTCTCCGCCTCGAACCGTTGCCGCGAGCTGTGCGGCTCGAGTTGCAAACGTGGCCTGGTGGCGAACGGCGGACCCTCGGCCGAGCCGAACCACACGGTCAAGGTCTCGTCTGGTCAGGTGAGTGACGCGACCAGCGTGTCGGTGAGCTCGGCCGCATGGACCCCGTCGGGATCGAGGTCAGGGTCGAAGATGCCGATATCGATCCCCCTGCAGGCCGGCGACGCGAGCAGCGGGCGAAGGAGGGCTCGGAGCTGGGAGTGGTCGATTCCGCCCGGGTCGGGACTGTCGACCGCCGGCATCACCTCGGCGTCGAGGATGTCCACATCCAGATGCACCCAGAACCCGTCGAGTTCCTCCCGCTCGAGATGCTGCAGTACGCCGTCCGCAGCCGGCTCCGCCATGATCCTGAGTGCAGACCACACCGGTATCTCGGCCGCCTCGACGTCACCGACGTACTCGTCGTCCTCCCGAATGCCCAATAGGGCAGCGTCGGTGTCCTGGACGTACGGCGACAGTCCCTCGAGATCAGTGAGGTCCGCCTGACCGCGTCCGGTCACCAGTGCGAGCGCTTCACCGCCGGCTGCACCGACGTACGGCGAGTTGTCGATGGTCCGGAAGTCGGAGTGGCCGTCCAGGTAGACCACGGCGTACCGGCCGCGCCGCTTCAACGCCAACGCCGGACCCAGCAGGTTGCTGCACTCACCTCCGAGCAACACCACGAACCGCTGGTCGTCGAACAATTTCGTCAACCGATCAGCCAGCCGCACCGTGTACGACGCTATCGCCTCAGCGTTGAACACCCCGTCGCCGGGCTTCCACCCCTCCCGGTCGTACCTCGGTGGGGTGACACACCCGGCGTCGGAAGCGTTGATCCGCTGCAGCAATCCCTGGTCGCGCAACGCTCCGGCCAGCTTGTAACAGCCCGGCACCGCGCCCTTGACCGGCGGCCGCAACCCCAGGTTCGATGGTCCGTCCAGCACTACCCGCTGCTTGCCCACCCGAGCCCCTAACCGATCTGCGTCGATTGACCGGTTAGAGCCTTGCGGCCTGACCCTCCGGTTGTCAACCGCGCCCGGTAGACTCGGGGAGTTGTCTGGGTGAGCTGGGTTTTCTGAAGAACGGACTGTTCCTGGTGTTCGACACGCTTTCCGATCGTCTGTCCACGGCGTTCAAGAATCTGCGCGGCAAAGGCAAGCTGACCGACGCCGACATCGACGCGACGACGCGGGAGATCCGGATCGCGCTGCTCGAGGCCGATGTCGCGCTGCCGGTGGTGAAGGAGTTCATCGCCGCGGTCCGGGACCGCGCCAGCGGCGCCGAGGTGCGCGGCGGGCTGAACCCTGCGCAGCAGGTGATCAAGATCGTCAACGAGGAACTGGTCAACATCCTCGGCGGCGAGACCCGCGAGCTGCGGATGGCCAAGCGGCCGCCGACGGTGATCATGCTCGCCGGTCTGCAGGGTGCTGGTAAGACCACCCTGGCCGGCAAGCTGGCCAAGTGGCTGAAGGAGGCCAAGCACCAGACGCCGATGCTGGTCGCGGCCGACCTCCAGCGCCCGAACGCGGTGACCCAGCTGCAGGTGGTCGGCGACCGCGCCGGCGTGCCGGTGTTCGCGCCCGAGCCCGGCAACGGCGTCGGCGACCCGGTCGACGTGGCCCGCAAGGCGATGGACGAGGCGCGGAGCAAGCAGCACAGCGTGGTCATCGTCGACACGGCCGGCCGGCTGGGGGTCGACGAGGTGCTGATGAAGCAGGCCGCCGACATCCGCGACGCGGTCACGCCGGACGAGATCCTGTTCGTGGTCGACGCGATGATCGGTCAGGACGCGGTCACCACCGCCCAGGCCTTCCTCGACGGCGTCGGCTTCGACGGCGTCGTGCTGTCCAAGCTCGACGGTGACGCCCGCGGTGGTGCCGCGCTGTCGATCGCGCAGGTCACCGGCCGCCAGGTGATGTTCGCCTCCAACGGCGAGAAGCTCGAGGACTTCGACGTCTTCCACCCCGACCGGATGGCGTCGCGCATCCTCGGCATGGGCGACGTGATGAGCCTGATCGAGCAGGCGGAGAAGTCGTTCGACGCCGAGGAGGCCGCCAAGACGGCCGCCAAGCTGCAGAAGCGTGGCGGCAAGGACTTCACCCTGGACGACTTCCTCGCCCAGATGCAGTCGGTCCGCAAGATGGGCCCGCTGACCAAGATCTTCGGCATGCTGCCGGGGGCGAACCAGTTCAAGGACCAGCTGGAGAACTTCGACGAGCGCGAGATCGACCGGATCGAGGCGGTCATCCACTCGATGACCCCGGCCGAGCGGACCGATCCCAACATCATCAACGGCTCCCGCCGGGCCCGGATCGCGAAGGGCTCCGGGACCGAGGTCGCCACTGTCAGTGGCCTGGTCGAGCGGTTCTTCGAGGCCCGCAAGATGATGGCCGCGATGGCGTCGGGCAAGGGAATGCCGGGGATGCCCGGCATGCCAGGGATGCCGGGCATGGGCGGCGGTGGCGCGCGGAAGGCCAAGCAGCAGCAGAAGAAGGGCAAGAAGCGTGGCTCCGGCAACCCGGCCAAGCGGGCGAACCAGGGCAACACCCAGCCGGCTCCGCCGCAGCCGGGCCAGCTGCCCGCCGCCTTCGGCGGTGGCGGCCAGGACGCCGGCGACTTCCAGCTGCCCGACGACCTGCGCAAGATGCTGGGTGACGACGACAAGAAGTGACACCGGGCCGGTGAACGCTCGGTGACGGGGCAGTGGACGCCGGTTCGGCAGCCGGTTACTGCATGAAGTGGCGCACCGTTACCGGTTGCCCGCGACCCTGTGACGGCTAAGATCGTGCCTACGCCCGGCAAGACTCAGTACTGCGGAAACGTCGAGGGACGCGGATGAGGCAGCAGTTCAAGAACCTGGATACGTGGCGGGGGAAGCTGACCGCCACCTGGGTCTGCTTGGCTCCTCCCACCGCGATGGTCGCCGTGTTCGTCGCCGGCGGCCTCACCTCGAACACGTTCATCGTCGACGCGCACGCGCTGGCCCAGCCGCGCCAGGACGCGCAGTTCGACGACCTGGCCAACAACGTCCCAAGTCAGCCGGGTGCGGACGGCAGCCTGCCGACCCAGGAGAAGTCCCAGATCTCGGTGCCGGTGACCGGAGCCGTCGACGGCACGGTGCAGCCGATCCCCGGCATCTCCGGTGACGCCTCGGGCATTCCTGGCACCGTGCTGGCGGCGTACCAGAAGGCGGCCAACGACCTCGCGGTGGCGACGCCGGGTTGCCACATCACCTGGCCACTGCTGGCCGGCATCGGCAAGGTCGAGTCCGCGCACGCCAGCGGCGGCAAGGTCGAGGCGAACGGGAACACCCGCGGCAAGATCCTCGGACCGGTGCTCGACGGTGGCCCTGGGATGGCCGCGATCGCCGACACCGACCAGGGCGTGTACGACGGGAACTCGCAGTGGGACCGCGCCGTCGGCCCGA
This sequence comes from Kribbella capetownensis, assembly GCF_004331485.1. Taxonomy (GTDB): domain Bacteria; phylum Actinomycetota; class Actinomycetes; order Propionibacteriales; family Kribbellaceae; genus Kribbella; species Kribbella capetownensis. Next base: position 105,602 of record NZ_SJKD01000009.1, on the reverse strand, counting down.
TGCAGTTCATCCCGGGCACATGGAAGGTCTTCGGGGCGGACGGCAACGGTGACGGCGTCAAGGACCCGCACAACGTCTTCGACGCGGCCCGGGCGGCCGGCGGCTACCTGTGCTCCGGCGGCGCGAACCTGGCCGACCCGCAGGGGCTCGTGCAGGCGGTCCTTCGCTACAACCACTCGATGGACTACGTGTCGACTGTGCTCCGGTGGATGCAGTCGTACAGCAAGGAGACCGTGACGATCCCGGACACATCGGGCGTCATCACCCCGCCGCTGGACGACAACGGGAACGTCGACCAGAGTAACGACCCGACCCGCGAGGGCGGCACCACGACTCCCACGCCGACGCCGACGGCGCAGCCGTCCACGCCGACGCCGACCGTGAGCCGGACGACGAGCAAGCCGCCGTCGAGCAAGCCGACCACCCAGGTGCCGAACACGCCGCCGACGTCGACGACGAAGCCGCCGACGACGACAACCCCGCCGACGACCACGACCCCGCCGACGACGACCCCGCCACCGACGACGACCCCGCCGACGACCACTCCGCCGACGACGCCGCCGACCTCGGATCCGCCGCCGACGACCTGTACGCCGACGCCCACCCCGACGGAGTCGCCGACGGCAACTCCGACGGAGACCCCGAGCCCGACTCCCACGCCGTGCGACACGAACGCACCCGGGTCGGACGAGAGCACGGCCGCGACTCCGGGCGAGGCGCCCAAGCCGGGTAACTGAGCAACGACCCGCGATCCGGGGCTCTGGAGGCCGCTGGCAACGTAGCCTCACGCATTACCTGGTGCCTGTTTTCGGCCGTGTTGGCGGGTCCGGTAACTTTGCGTCGTCTTGATGTAACTTTCTGGCGTATGGATCGTTGAGGGGATCATGCGCCTAACCCGTAGTGGTAACCGTCGGGTCAAAATCATCATCGCTTCACTGTGCACAGCCCCGCTCCTGGTCGGGGCCATCGTGACAGTCGCTTCGGGCGGGGCCGGTGCCTCCGGTCAGCTCGCGGCGGACAGCCCGGTCGCCCCATCGCCTGGGGCCGGGCTCAACAGCGGTGAGTTCGACGAACTGACGATGGTCGTGCCGCAGCGTCCCGGAGTGGACGGCCGGCTCGGATCCGACAAACCCGCCCGCGCCGACGTCCCCGTGCAGGGGGCGACCGACGGCCGTTCGGTGGTCCGTCCGGGCAGCCCGGACGCCGTCAACGGCATTCCGCGCGGGGTGTTTCCCGCCTACCGCCGCGCCACCGCGAATCTCGCCGTGGTCCGGCCGAACTGTGGGCTCACCTGGCCGTTGCTCGCCGGGATCGGCAAGGTCGAGTCCGACCATGCCAGCGGCGGCCGGGTCGACGTGGCCGGCACCACCAAGGGCAAGATCCTCGGCCCGGTGCTGAACGGCCGTGGCGGCAACGGCCGGGTCACTGACTCCGACAAGGGCCGGTTCGACGGCGACCTGACCTGGGACCGTGCGGTCGGGCCGATGCAGATCATCCCGCAGGTGTGGGACGAGTTCGGCGCCGACGGCAACGGTGACGGCTTCCGCAACCCGAACAACGTGTACGACGCCGTCACCACGGTCGCGGTCTACCTGTGCTCCGAAGGCGACGACCTGAAGGCGCCCCGCGACCTGGTCGCCTCCCTGCTGCGGTACCAGCACTCCAAGGACTTCGTCTCCACGGTGCTGCGGTGGATGCGGGTCTACAGCAAGAACGCCGTCCTGATCCCGAACGAGAAGGGCGGCCTGTCGACGGCGAAGTCCACCGGGAACGCGGAGCGGAAGGTCGACCCGCGCCAGGTCCCGGACGTCCCGGACGACAAGACGACCTCGCCGACGCAGCAACCGTCCACACCGGTCGGCCAGCCGACGTTGCCGGATCCGATCGAGACGCCGACGCACAAGCCGACCCGGCCGACGCAGACGCCGACGAAGACTCCGACCAAGACCCCGACGAAGACGCCTACCAAGACGCCGACGCCGACCGGTACGCCGACCCAGACGCCGACCGACACCCCGACGCAGACGCCGACGGACACTCCGAGCGGGACGCCCTGCACGGCTGAGCCGACCACGCCGAGCTGCACCCCGGGCGGCGGCTCGCACGGCTGAGTGAGTGCCCCGTAGGCGATGTGCCTCGAGCCACATCGCTGAAGGGGCACCAGCCCGGATACGGTCGGCGTATGACCGACTCCGGCGTCCTCAGAATCGTCGGCACGGTGCTGCCGGCCGGCGAACAGCAAGAGCTCCATCTCAGCGGTGGGCTGGTCGTCGACCGGCCCACCGCTGCCGATGTCACCACCGTGCACACCGGTGGCTGGATCGTGCCCGGTCTGGTCGACGCCCACTGCCACATCGGCCTCGACCAACGCGGTGCGGTCGACAAGGAGACGCAGGAGGAGCAGGCGATCGCCGACCGTGCCGCCGGTGCGCTGCTGGTCCGTGACGCCGGCTCGGCCGCGGACACCCGCTGGATCGACGAGCGCGAGGACCTGCCGAAGATCATCCGGGCCGGCCGCCACATCGCCCGCTCGAAGCGGTACATCCGCAACTACGGCTGGGAGATCGAGCCGGACGAGCTGGTCACGTACGTCGAGCAGGAGGCCCGCCGGGCCGACGGCTGGGTGAAGCTCGTCGGCGACTGGATCGACCGGGACGCCGGTGACCTCACCGCCTGCTGGCCGGCCGAGGCGCTCGACGCGGCGATCGCCCGCGCCCACCAGCTCGGCGCGCGCGTCACCGCGCATGTATTCGGCGAGCACGCGTTGCCGGATCTGTTTGCCGCCGGCATCGACTGCATCGAGCACGGCACCGGCGTACTGCCGGACATGCTCGACCAGATGGCCGCGCACGGTGTCGCGGTGGTGCCGACGCTCATTCAGCTGGAGAACTTCCCGGAGTACGCCGATCAGGCCGCCGCCAAGTTCCCGGTGTACTCGGCCCACATGCGCGACCTGTACGACCGCCGGCTCGAGCGACTCCGGGACGCCTTCGAGGCCGGCGTACCTGTGTATGCCGGGACCGACGCGGGCGGCGTTCTCGGGCACGGCCTGGTGGCGCAGGAGATCCAGGCGCTGACCGAGATCGGGATGTCGGGGGAGCAGGCGCTGGCCGCTGGTTCGTGGGCGGCCCGTGAGTGGTTGGGGGCCCCGAGCACCTTTCAGCCCGGCGATCCGGCCGACCTGGTGGTGTACGACGAGGACCCGCGGGCCGACCCGGCGGTGCTGACCCATCCCCGGCTGATCGTTCTGCGCGGCCGGGTGGTGAGCTGATCGCGTGATCGGCCGAATTCACGCCGTGACGGAAAAAAGTTCACCTGAACTCTGGTCTCGGCGGAAGATATTGGCCTAGCGTGAGCCCGGGACCGCTGACGCCCCTCGGCGGACCGACCATGGGAAGGAACCGCCCGATGGGGAAACCCGCCCGAGTACCCAGACACGTGTCCACAACTCTCCTGGCCGTCGCGGCCGCCGGCGCACTCGCCCTCAGCGCAGTGCCGAGCAACGCGGCCGAACCGACGCAACCCTCCGGCTCCGCGGGCCTCTCGTCCGCGTTCGACACCGCCGCCGCGAAGTACGACGTACCGCGTGAACTGCTCGTCGGCGTCGGGTACGCCGAATCGCACCTCGACGGCCACAACGGCCAACCCAGCCAGGCAGGAGGCTACGGCGTGATGCACCTGGTCAGCAACGACAAGAACCAGACGATGTCCGAGGCAACCAAGCTGACCGGTCTGCCGGTCGCGCAGTTGTCCAAGGACAACGCGTCGAACATCCTCGGCGCCGCCGCCGTCCTGGACTCGTACGCCGACCCGGCCGGCCTGACCGATCGGTCCAACCTCGGCAAGTGGTACGGCGTGGTCGCGAAGTACTCGCACTCCGCCGACGGGCCGACCGCGCGCCTGTACACCGACGAGGTCTACCGGATCATCGGCGCCGGTGTCCATGCCGCAGGTGTCACCACCGAGCCGAAGAAGGTCACGCCGGTGCTCGGCTCCTACGCCAAGGTCGCCCCGCTCGGCACCCGCACACCGACCTCGGTCGCGGCGGTCGACTACCCGGGCGCGATCTGGAACGCGGCCAGCACCAGTAACTACCGGGTCGGCCGGAACGCGGCGATCTCCACCATCGTCATCCACGTGACGCAAGGGTCGTACGCCGGCACGATCAGCTGGTTCAAGAACCCGTCGGCGCAGGTCAGCTCGCACTACGTGATCCGGTCCAGCGACGGTCAGGTCACCCAGATGGTGGCCGAGAAGGACACCGCCTGGCACGTCGGCTCCGAGAACGGCTACACGATCGGCATCGAGCACGAGGGCTTCGTCGACGAGCCGTCCTGGTTCACCGATGCGATGTACCGCTCGTCGGCCGCGCTGACCCGCAACATCGCGGACCGCCGGGGCATCCCGAAGGACCGGGCCCACATCAAGGGGCACGTCGAGATGCCGAACCAGACCCACACCGACCCGGGTCCGAACTGGAACTGGGACTACTACATGGAGCTGGTGAACGGCGGGAACCCGAACCCGCCGGAATACAACTTCACCACCTACGGCAGCGGCGTCCGCGTCCGCTCCGCCCCCAGCCTGACCGCCCCCATCATCACCGAGCTGCCCGGCCCGACCCAGGTGTTCGTCACCTGCCAGGTCCAGGGCGACCCGGTCACGGCCGAAGGCACCACCAACGACTGGTGGGCCAGACTCCGCGACCAGGGCGGCTACATGAGCAACATCTACATCCAGGACCCCAACCCGAAACTCCCCGGCGTCCCTGAGTGCTGACCACGACAGGAGGCCCAGGGGGGATCACCCCCGGGCCTTCTCGTGTGCTGGAGCCCGAACAGTAGAGTCTGCTGTACCGACTACGGCCTTCGGTTGGCGCACGATTGAGGCATGTTGACCAAGATCCTGTCTCGAGGCATGCCGGCCAGCGGCTATCTGATGGTCCGGTTCCTGAAATCGCTGGTGCTGCTCCCCGCACTGCCGATCGGCCTGTTGGTGGGCTGGATCATCCCGGACGTCACCGCGGGTCTGGTGCGGCTGGCCAACATCGAGCGGTACCGCGCCGCGTGGTACCTCGGTGTGCCGCAGCCGGAGCTGCTGCCACGGGCGGCGCGCCGCCGGCCGGGCGACGTCGTCACGCTGTTCGAGGACAAGTCGTTCAAGCGCAGTCTGCGGTGTCTGCTGATGCCGCTGGCGATGATCCCCGAACTGGTGGTTGCGGTCGTCTCGGTGGCCGGAGCGCCCTCGGCACTCATCAGCATGGCAACGTGGAAGGTCAACAACGGCGCCAGCCTGATGGGGCTCGATGTCAACAGCTGGACCACGGCGTTGACCCTCGGTCCGCTGCAAGTGCTGGTCAGTTTGGGCTTCCTCTGGTGGGTAGCGCCGGCCCTGGCGCACGGCCACGCGAAGGCAGCGCTCCACCTGCTGGCGCCTAGCGAGTCCCAGTTGGGGACGGCCAGATTGGAACAGCGGGTGGAGGAGCTGACCAAGAGCCGGGCTGGTGCGGTGGATTCGCATGGTGCTGAGCTGCGCCGGATCGAGCGGGACCTGCATGACGGTACTCAGGCGCAGTTGGTGTCGCTGGCGATGCGGATCGGGATCGCCAAGCAGACAATGGCAGACGACCCGGAGAAGGCGGCCAAGCTGCTCGATGACGCCCGCGACGGCGCGGAGCAGGCCATGCACGAGCTGCGCGGCGTACTGCGGACCATGTACCCGCCGATCCTCGCCGACCGTGGTCTCGCCGGCGCAGTGTCCGCGCTGTGCGCCCGCTGCCCGCTGCCGGTCGACCTTCGGCTGGGTGAGCTCGGCCAGGTGCCCGCGCCCGTTGAGGCAGCGGCGTACTTCGTCGTCGCTGAGTCGCTGACCAACATCACCAAGCACTCCGCCGCCGGACATGTCGACGTACTGATGGAACGGCGTGCTGCGGAGCTGTACCTGGTCATCACCGATGACGGGATCGGGGGCGCGCGGATCAACGAGCAGTCCGACCTGCTCGGCCGGGGGAGCGGTCTGCATGGCATGCTCCACCGGGTGCAGGCGATCGACGGTCAGCTGGAACTGCAGAGCCCGATCGGTGGGCCGACCACCGTCGAGGTGATCCTCCCGTGCGGGTGATGATCCTCGAGGACAACCCGATCCTTGCCGAGGGTCTCGGTCTGCTGCTGGGCAACTCCGGCTTCGAGGTGGCCGCGGTCGCCGCCGATGCCGACGGGTTCGCCAAGGCGATCGCCGAGCACGAGGTGGACATCGCGGTGGTCGACGTACGGCTGCCGCCCACCTTCACCGACGAAGGGTTGCGGGCCGCGATCGAGGCCCGCCGCGTTCGGCCCGGCCTGCCCGTGCTGGTGTTCTCGCAGTACGTCGAGGAGGTCTACGCGGCCGAACTGCTCGCCGCCGGTAGCGAGGGTGTCGGGTACCTGCTCAAGGACCGCGTCTCCCGCGTCGACGAGTTCCTCGAAGCGGTACGCCGGGTCGCCGCCGGAGGAACCGTGCTGGACCCCGAGGTGGTGAGCCAACTGATGGTCAAGCGGAGTAGCCCGCTGGACCGGCTCACCCCTCGGGAACGCGAGGTACTCGCACTGATGGCGCAAGGACTCGGCAACACGGCGATCGCGGACCGCCTGGTCGTCACCGAAGGCGCCGTCCACAAGCACGTCGGCAACGTCTTCCTCAAGCTCGACCTGCCGCCGACGGATGCCGGCCACCGCCGAGTCCTCGCGGTCCTCGCCTACCTCGGACTTTGACCCAGCCGATCAGGCCGGCTGGTCGGGCACCGACTCGAGCGCCGGCTTCTCGTCCTTCGGCGTACTGAGCGACTCGATCAGCTGCTTGGCCAGCGCGAAACCGGAACCACCCATCGTGATCGTCTTGACCAGGGTGTCCTCGATGCCCTGGGCACCGTTCAGCACGACCATGTTGCCGACCTTCTCGAACGAGCCCGCCGCCGCGGCGACGATCTCCGGGTACGCCTCGGCCAGCTGCTGCGCGACGACCGCGTCGGTGTTGGTGGCCAGCGCCTCGGCCCGAGCCTTGATACCGGCTGCCTCAGCCATCGCCTTCGCCTGCACGGCGGCGGCCTCGGCCTTACCGGTCAGCTCGGTCGCCGTCGCCTCGGCCTCACCGCGGAGCTGGACCTCACGGGCGTTCGCCTCGGCGGCCGCGATCTGCGCGTCGCGGGCAGCCTGCGCCAGCGTGCGCTGCCGGTACGCCTCGGCGTCGGCCGGCTTCAGCACCGACGACTCCAGTTGCTTCTCGGCCAGCGAGGCGTTCAGCTTCGCGGTCTCCGTCTCGGCGACGACGACCTCCTGCCGGGCCAGCGCCTCGGCCAGCGGACCGGACTGCGACGCCTTCGAGTTCGCTTGGTCGACCTCGGCCTGGTAACCGGCCTGAGCGATCGAGCTCTCCCGCACCGCCGCCGCCTTCTTCGCCGCCGCAGCCTGCTCGCGTTCGGTCGCCTCCCGGTCCCGCTCGGCCTGCGCGATCCTGGCCGCGGCCTCGACCGCGGCGGCCTGCGGGCGGCCGAGGTTCTTGATGTAGCCGGACTCGTCGTCGATCTCCTGGATCTGCAGCGAGTCGACCACCAGGCCGAGCTTCTCCATGTCGCCGGCCAGCGAGCCACGGATGTTCGTGGTCAGCGTCTCCCGGTCGTGCAGCATCTCCTCGACCGTGGTGGATCCGACGATCGCCCGCAGGTGACCCGCGAACAGCTCGTGGATCGTGCTCATCACCTGCTCGTCGCTCTGCTCCAGGAACCGCCGGGCCGCGTTCGCGATCGAGCCGTAGTCGTCACCGACCTTGTACGCCGTCACGCCCTTGATGTGCAGCGGGATGCCCTGGCTGGACACGCAGGTGACGGTCAGCGGCGTCGCCCGGATGTCCAGCGGCAACCGCCGTACGGTCTGGAATCCCGGCAGGACCGCGGCACCGCGGCCGACGACGATCTTGAAGCCGAGGGTCTCGTTGACCTGCTCGGAGCTCGAGTGCGCGCCGAGACCGGAGATGATCAGCGCCTCGTTCGGCTCCGCCACCCGCCAGACCATCCGGAACACGATCAGAAGGACGACCACCGCCACCGCGGCGATGATCACGTACGTCCAGAGCATTTCCCCTCCAGGGAACGGAACGATGAATCAGATGGCGCGAGCGACGTAGACAGTGCGCGGTGGGTCGTAGTCCACGACCACCACCTGGGTGCCCACCTCGATCACCTCGTCGATCGCGGGGTAAGCGTAGAAGGCCTCGGTGGCACCGCGGACCGGCAGCATCACCTCGCCGACGATCCCAGGTGCGATCCGCCCGATCACGCGCCCCCGTTTGCCTACCATGACGCCCCTCCGACGTACCGCGGCTGCTCTGGGTTCCGCAGCTTAACGCCTTGTGGCGCGGACGCCCGCAGGCGCATGGTGGAGGCATCGACGCGGCCTGGGGGCGGGGAGGGGTCATGGGCGCGGAGGTACGGCTGGGGGTCGTCGAAGAGGGGTCGGACGACGCACGCCTGGAGGAACTGGCGCTGCTGCTGCGGCAGGAGTTGCTGACGCTCGACGTACGGTCGGTCGAGCCGTACCACGAAGGCGATGCACCGGAGGGATCGCGCAGTGCTCTGGCCGCGATCGCCGGCATGCTGAGCGTCTCGGTGGCGCCAGGGGTGCAGGCGGTCGGTGCGATCGTGGCGGTGGTCCGCGGCTGGTTGCGCCGGTCCGGCAACGAGCGGACGGTGAAGCTCACGATCGACGGCGACGTGATCGAGCTGACCGGCGCCAGCGACCAGGCCCAGCAGCAACTGGTGGACGCGTTCGTCCGACGGCACTCCATGGCGGACGGGTGAGATGGACGGCTCGAGGGTCGCGCTCGTCATCGCCAACGACCAGTACGACGATCCCGGTCTGCGCAGGCTGGTCGCACCGGCACAGGACGCGGCCGCACTGGCGGAGGTGCTGGCCGATCCGTCGGTCGGTGGGTTCGAAGTTCGGGTCCTGCACAACGAGTCCGCCCAGGAGATCCGGTTCGCGGTCGAGGACTTCTTCGCCGATCGCGCGCCGGAAGACCTGCTGTTGCTGCATTTCTCCTGCCACGGTCTGAAGAACTCCGCAGGAGAGTTGTTCCTGGCCGTCGCGGACACCAAGCCGACCCGGCTCGCGTCGACCGCGCTGGCCGCGGACTTCGTCAACCGGCAGATGGCGGACAGTCGCGCACAGCGGATCGCACTGTTCCTCGATTGTTGCTACGGCGGCGCGTTCCCGCGAGGCATGGTCGTGCGCGCATCCGGTGAGGCGCAGGTGCGCGACGCTTTCGTCGGTCAGGAAGAGGTGGGCGGTGGTCGCGGACGGGTGGTTGTGACGGCCTCCAGCGCGATGGAGTACGCCTTTGAGGGCGGACAGTTGGCGACCGACGCTGCCACTCCGACGCCGTCGGTGTTCACCAGCGCGGTCGTGGACGGATTGACGACCGGTGAGGCGGATCGGGACGGCGACGGGTGGGTTGGGCTGACCGAGTTGGTCGGGTTCGTGACCGACCGGGTCCATCGGGTGACACCGAATCAGAACCCGCAGATGTGGACGTTCGGATCGCAGGGCGAGTTGCTGATCGCGCGCAGCCGGGTCCGCCGGATCACGCCTACGCCGCTTGCGCCGGCTTTGCTCGAGGCGATGGAGAGTCCGTTGCCGGCGGCAAGGTTCGGCGTGGTCGACTACCTGCGCGAACGGCTGGACGGCGACGATCTCGGGCAGGCTTACGCCGCTTGGCAGGCGCTGCACCGGATGGTCACCGACGACAGCCGCAAGGTGTCCGAGGCCGCCGGGGAGGCGATCGCTGCTGCCGTCCCGCGGGTGACGCCTGGCGAGGTCGCACTCGGCGAGGATGTGCCGAGCGTTGAACTCCAGGTCTCGGGACCGCCGATCGCGCAGACCGCCGTTGCGTCGCCGGGTGCCGCGTGGGTCCGGGTCGAGCAGGAAGGCACAACTGTCCGAGTAACCGCCGACCCCGCCGACCCCGGCAACCACGAGTCCTCCCTCATCGTCGCGGGCCCAACCGGCGAATGCACAGTCCCAGTCCACCTGACCCTCCCCGAAACCAAGCCCGAGCCACCTCCTCCGGAACCCGAACCGGAGCTGGCACCCGCGTCCGACCCCCAGCCCGAGGCGGCTGCCGCCTCCAAAGCAGCGCCGGTGTCCGACCCGCAGCCTGAGACGGTTGCTGCGTTCAAGGCAGCACCTGTTGCCGAGCCTGCCTCTGTGTCTGAGCCGGTTGCCGCGTCCAAACCAGCACCTGTTGCCGAGATGGAACCCGAGCCGATACCCAAACCTGCGCCTCAGCCTCCGCCCTCCGCGCAACCTGAGCCTGGATCCGCGCCTCCATGGTGGGCGATTGCCGTACTGGCCCTCGGTGGGGTGGCACTCGTCTACCTGAACTGGCCCGGTCCCCAGTACGCGCACTACGTCTGGAACGACCACGACGACACCGGATGGTACGTCTACCGCGGCTGGGGCGACCCGGTGATTCTGTCCTCGCTCGGCGCACTGGTGGCGAGCCTGGTCGCCCGGTGGTCGGGACCGATCGCGATCGGTGTTGTCGCCGGATGTGCTGCCTCGGTGCTCGAGGACGGTGTGCTGATCCTCGGCGCCGGCATCTCGGCGGACGAAACCGGCCCGTGGATCGCCTCGACGGCAGTCGCCGCCGTGATGATCGCCGTACTGGTGATCGTGCTCCGTCCCATCAGGTTGCGGTTCTGGCCGGTCTTGCCGGCGATCGCGGCGCTGATCGTTGCCGGCGGCCTCTTGCTGCTGGTGAGCGCGCTGATCGAACACCCCGACGGGATCTCGTGGTTCAGAGTCACGAAGCTGGCCCTGCTCGAGCCTGTCGTCACGGTTGGGCTGGCCTGGCTCGCCGTGGCGGCAACGGCGAGGCCAAGCCGGATCTGGCTCAGTACGGCCGTGACAACGTACGCCGTGGTCAGCAGCATCGCCGCCGTACCCGCCGCGACCCTGGGCGACTCACCGGCCGCTTTCCGCACTGCGCTGGCCGGCAACGCGCTGGTCGTGGCCGGCGTACTCATCCGCGAATGGCGCCTTCGGTCGCGCCCTTGATGAACTGGCGGGCGAAGAGGGCGAACACGATGATCAGCGGGATCATCGCCAGTAGCGCCCCGGTCATCACCATGCTGTAGTCGACGCCGTGCGATCGGTTCAGCTGGGACAACGCCACCTGGAGCGTGAGGTGGTCGGGGTTGGTGAGCACGATCAGCGGCCAGAGGTAGTCGTTCCAGGACGCGACGAAGGTGAAGATGCCCAGGAACGCCAGCGCCGGCCGGGCCGACGGGAGCGCCACGTGCCAGTACGTCCCCATGAAACCGCAACCGTCCAGCGTCGCCGCCTCGACCAACTCGTCGTGGATCGAGCGCTGGAAGTACTGGCGCATCCAGAAGATGCCGAACGCGTTCGCCGCACCCGGGATGATCAGTGCCTTCAGCGAGCCGACCCAACCCAGCGCGACCATCGTCTGGAACTGCGGAATGGTGGCCAATTGGGCCGGCAGCAGCATCGTCGCGAGCAGGATGACGAACAAGGCGTTCCGGCCCGGGAAGCGGAACTTCGCGAACGTGAACGCGGCCAGCGAGTCGAAGAACAGCACCAGCACCGTTCCCGAGACCGCAACGATCGCCGAGTTGCCCATCGACTGGAAGAACGCGATGTTCGTCAGCACGTGATGGATGTTGTCGTCGAGCTGCGAGCCGAAGGTGAACTTCGGCGGGAACCGGTAGATGTCGGCCGTGGTGTTGGTTGCCATCACCAACGACCAGTAGAACGGGAACAGCGAGATCAGTGCCGTCACCGCCAGGCCGACGTGCAGCAGGATCCGTCCGCGTCGCCTGATCATGACTCACTCCTGCCCCGGAACAGCCGCCAGTTGATCGCCGTGACGAGAAGCACCAGCATGAAGATGCTCAAGGCAACGGCCGCCGCATAGCCGTAGTCGTTGGCGACGAACGCCTGGGTGTAGAAGTACATCACCGCGGTCAGACCGCTCTGGCCCGCGCCACCGCTGGTGCCGACCATCACCTGCGGTTCGGTGAACGTCTGCAGCCCGCCGATCGTCGACATGATCACCGTGAACAGCACCACCGGCCGCAGTTGCGGCAGCGTGATCGAGAAGAACGTCCGGACCGGTCCGGCGCCGTCCACCTTGGCCGCCTCGTACTGCTCGGTCGGTATCGCCTGCAATCCGGCCAGGTAGATGATCGTGTTGTACCCGGTCCACTGCCACACGATCATCGTCGAGATCGCGATCTTGATGCCCCACGGCTGCCCGAGCCAGTCCTCGGTCGGCAGTCCCAGCGACCGCAGGCCGGCGTTGATCAGACCGAAGTTCGTACTGAAGATCGCGCCGAAGAAGATCGCCGCCGCGACCAGCGAGGTGATGTTGGGGACGAAGTACGCGAACCGGTACACGCTGCTGAACCGCACCGCCGAATGCAGCATCACCGCCAGCAGCAGCGCCAGGCACAACGTCGGTGCGGTCGACATCACGAACAGCACCAGCGTGTTCCACAGCGACAGCCAGAACGTGTTGTCCTCGATCAGGAACTTGAAGTTCTGCAGCCCGACCATCTGCCGCGCCCCGAGCCCGTCCCACTTCTGGAACGCGAGCAGGATCGTGGACGCGACCGGATACAGCCCGAAGACGACGAACAGAATGTAGAACGGCGACAGGGCCAGATAGAACCGCCAGTACGACCGGACCGGACGTTTCCGCCCGGATCCCGTCGTACCGACGTCGCTGCGGGGCGCCGTGGCGGTCAGGGTCACTGCACGCCCTGACGTTTGCCGATCTGCTTCGCCTGCGCGACCGCGTCCTTCCAGGCCTGCTCCGACGATTTGCTGCCGGACTGCACGGTCTTCAGTTGGGTCCCGTACGGCGCTCCGACCGCGGAGTCGAGCGGTGCCTCGTACGCGATCGGGATCGCCTTGGCGGCCGGGCCGAACACGTCGATCGGGACCTGGCCGCCGAAGAACGGATCGGCTGCCTTCAGTTGCGGCATGTCGTACGCCTTCGGGGCCGCCGGGAAGATCTGGGCGTCGGCGAACGCCTTGGCCTGGTTGTCCGCGCTGAGCATGTACTTGATCACCTCGAACGCGGCGGACGGGTCGGCGGCGTTCTTGGTGATCCCTAGGAACGAGCCACCGAAGTTCGCCGGGCCACTCGGGGTCGGCGCCAGCCGCCACTTGCCCACGCTGGTCTTGCAGGCCGCCTTCACGTCCAACGCGACCCACGCCGCTCCGGACAGCGCCGGCACCGTGCCCTGGTCGAGTCCCGCGTTCCAGTCCGGCGTACCGCCGAGGGTCTTCGCGTCGACCTTGGTGTTGATCGCCTTCACCGCCAGGTCCCAGGCGCGGCGGATGTGGTCCTGGTCGCCGATGAACTTGTTGTCCTTGTCGATGTAGCGCTCGGTGCCCTGGCTGACGATGATCCCGTACAGGTCGGTCGCGTCGGACACGATCAGCGCCTTCGGGTTCTTCGCCTTCAGTTCCAGGCCGGCGGCCAGCAGGTCGTCCCAGGTCTTCAGTTGCGCGGCCACTTCGTCCGGCTTGCCGGGCAGTCCGCCGGCGGTGAAGACGTCCTCGCGGTAGAACAGCGCGGTCGGGCCGATGTCGATCGGGATACCGAGCAGCTTGCCGTCCAGCGTGGTGGCCTGCTTGACCTTCCACTCCAGGTAGTCACCGAGGATGTCCTTCGCGCCGACGGTGTTCAGGTCGACGAACCGGTCCGCCTGCGGTAGCCAGGCGGCGATGTCCTCGCCCTTGAGCCCGGTGATGTCGGGGATGTTGGTGCCGCCGTTGAACGTCGTCAGCAGCTTCTGCTTGAAGTCGTCGCCGATCTCGGAGTACTTGATGTGCTGGTCCGGGAAGTGCGCGATGGTGTCGTCCAGCACGGTCTTGCCCAGACCGCCCGGCCAGCACCACAGCGCGATGTTGCCCGAGGCATTCTTCTTCGTCGACGCGGCGTCCATCCCGGACGAGCAGCCGACAAGGGAACCGCCGAGCATGGCTGCGAAGCCCCCAGCGAGCAGCGTCCGACGTGAGAGCTCCATGGTTCTTACCTTCCTGAGTGGGCGCTGATCAGCGCTTGGAGGTGGTCTTCGGGATGCGCGGCCTGCCAGGCCGCCAGGTCCTCCCAGCGGGGCGCCGCGTCGGCACCGCCGAGCCGGGTCACCGACAGCGCCGCGGTGAGCGCGGCGAACCGCACCCGCAGCTCCAGCGGCAGGTCCCACAGCGTGGCCGCGATGAAGCCGGCGGCGAACACATCACCCGCCCCGGTGGTGTCCGCCGCCTGCACTGGATAGGCCGGTACGGCGACCCGCTCGCCGGTGCCGGCGTCGATCGCCAAGGCACCGGCCGCGCCGTTCGACACAACGACCTGTGGCACCAGCTCGGCCAGCCGGTCGAGCGCCTGCTCTGGACTGCTCGTCCGCGTGTAGTTCATCGCCTCGTCAGCGTTCGGCAGGAACACGTCGCAGTGCTCGAGCTGGTCGAGTACTGCGGGATCCCACTGCTCCGACGGGTCCCACCCGACATCGGCGAACACCACGCAACCGGCCGCCTTCGCCTTCGCCAGCCACTCGTTCGGCCAGGGGCCGATGTGGGCGGCGACAGCTCGAGCGGCCGGTGGCGCAGTGATCAGCTCGTCGGCCGACAGCAGGGGAGGGGTGCCCCGGGTGACCAGTGCCCGATCGTTGTCATAGGCAAGGGCCACCGTCAGTGGGGTCCGCCAGCCGGCGAGCTTGCGGGAGAGAGTCAGATCGATGCCCTCTTCAGTCAGCCGATCCCAGACGCTGTCGCCGTCAGGGTCAGCGCCGAAGGCCGCGGCCAGGCCGGTGTGCAGACCGAGCCGAGCCAGTGCGACAGCGAAGTTCGCGATGCCGCCCGGGCTTTCCTGTGAGTCCGTGGCCCACACCTCGGTGCCGGGCCGCGGTGGAGTGGGCAGGCCGAGCACCAGGTCCTGGAAGACCAGGCCGGACACGACCACGTCCAGCGAATTCATCTACGCTCCACCACACTTCTGCAGGGTCGATCAAACTCGTGCATGAATCTTGAAACGCTTGCTCAGGATGCGCAATACCTGATCATAAATTTGACTGAAAATGACGGAGTTTGCGTGATACGGTCTGGGTGTGTTGCCGAAGCAGCGACAGGACCAGATCATCCGCGCGCTCCGGGCCGACGGGGCCGGGGGCGTCAAAGTGCTGGCCACGCGACTCGGGGTCAGTGAGGCGACGATCCGCCGCGACCTCGAGCAACTGCACGCGGAGGGCCGGCTGACCCGCGTCTACGGTGGTGCACTCGCGGTTGACGGTGGTGACGAGCCCTTCGCGGACGTCAACGCCGTACATGCTGCGGAGAAGGACCGGATCGCGCGGCGGGCTGCTGAGCTGGTGAACGACGGTGAGTCGTTGCTGCTCGACATCGGTACGACGGCGTTGCGCGTCGCACAGCATCTGCACGGCCGGTCGTTGACGGTGGTCACCAGCAATCTCGCAGTACTGGAGGAGTTGGAGAACGACGAGCAGATCGAGCTGATCGTGCTCGGCGGGTTCGTCCGGCGGAGCTACCGGTCGCTGGTCGGGTATCTGACCGAGGAGAGTCTGCGGCAGATCCACGTCGACTGGCTGTTCCTCGGCACCAGCGGAGTGCGGCCGGACGGGCGGGTGATGGACAGCACGATGATCGAGGTTCCGGTCAAGCGCGCGATGATCCAGGCCGCCGACCGCGTGGTGCTGCTGGCGGACGCGACGAAGTTCCCCGGCCACGGTGTCGGCCGGGTCTGCGATCCGGGGGAACTGTTCATGGTGGTGACCGAGCCCGGCGCCGACGAGGTGACCCGGGCCCAACTGACAGAGGCGGGCGTACAGGTGGTGCTTGCGTGAGACTGACAATCCTTGGCGGTGGGGGATTCCGGGTGGCGCTGGTGTATCAGGCGTTGCTCGGGGACCGGGGTACGGGCCGGATCACGTCGGTGGCGCTGTTCGACACCGATCGGACTCGGTTGACGTCGATCGCGGCGGTGTTGGGGCAGCAGGCTGCGGGAGTCGCGGACGCGCCGGTGGTGACCGAGACGACCGATCTGGACGAGGCGCTGCGGGGTGCGGACTTCGTGTTCTCCGC
The DNA here is from genome assembly GCF_004331485.1 of Kribbella capetownensis. Lineage (GTDB taxonomy): Bacteria > Actinomycetota > Actinomycetes > Propionibacteriales > Kribbellaceae > Kribbella > Kribbella capetownensis. Next base: position 89,442 of record NZ_SJKD01000009.1, on the reverse strand, counting down.
GATCCGCGTGGGCGGTCTGGAAGGGCGGACCGTCGACGAGCGGGTCGCGCTGGACCTCGGCGTACTGGGTCAGGAGACGGTCGGGGCCGGTGGGATCGCCTACGGACTGCGCACCGTGCCGGTCGCGGTGGGGATCGCCCAGCGGATCGCGGCGGTGGCGCCCGAGGCGTGGGTCATCAACTTCACCAACCCGGCCGGGATGGTGACCGAGGCGATGATCCCGTATCTGGGCGACCGGGTGATCGGGATCTGTGACTCCCCGTCCGGACTGGGGCGTCGGGCCGCGCTGGCGCTCGGAGTCGACCCAGCGACGGCGTTCTACGACTACGCGGGGCTGAATCACCTGGGCTGGCTGCGGGGCTTGCGGTCCGGTGGAGTCGATCGGTTGCCGGCGCTGCTGGAGTCCTCCGAGGCGTTGTCGTCGTTTGAGGAAGGGCGGCTGTTCGGGGCGGACTGGTTGCGGTCGCTGGGGGCGATTCCGAACGAGTACCTGCATTACTACTACTTCGCCCGCGAGACACTGGCCGCCGTACAGGCTGTGCAGCAGACGCGGGGGAAGTTCCTGCTGGAGCAGCAGTCCGCGTTCTATGCGGAGACGACCCGGCACCCCGAGCGGGCGCTGGAGTTGTGGCAGAAGACGCGGGCCGAGCGTGAGTCGACGTACATGGTGGAGAGCCGTGAGGTCGCGGACGCCGGTGAGCGCGACGAGCGGGACATGGCCGCGGGTGGGTACGAGCAGGTGGCGCTGTCGCTGATGCGGGCGATCGCCCACAACGAGCGCGCCTCGCTGATCCTCAACGTGCGCAACCGCGGGGTGCTGCATCACCTGGACGACGACGCGGTGGTGGAGATCCCGTGCACGGTCGACGCGAACGGCGCTCTGCCGGTCACGGTGTCGCAGTTGACCGACCACCAGGCCGGGCTGATCTGCTCGGTCAAGGCGGTCGAACGCTCGACGATCGAGGCTGCTGTCACTGGCTCCCGGTCCGCCGCGCTGCGCGCCTTCGCCTGGCACCCCCTGGTCGACTCCGTCACCGCAGCCGGCAAGCTACTGGAGTCGTACGCTCAGCAACTGCCAGACCTAACCCGCTTCCGAGCCTGACACCGGACACTCCGCTCCCTCCTCAGCCACAGACGGCGGATTGGTTGGGGTCTGCCTCCCTCCCTTGCCCTGTTCCCTCCTCAGCCAGAGGCGGCGGATTGGTTGGTGGGAGCGGAATCTGGCACAATGGCCTGCTGAGTCCGTCCAGGTTCGTGCAGCCCTCTAACTCCACTGCCCGGTCGGCCCATTCGAGTTGTCACCCGTTGTCCCCACGACGCTGTGCTGCTCACCCAGACATGTACTCCGAGGGAGACCCCACAAACGTGGCAGTCAAGATCCGTTTGAAGCGCATCGGCAAGAAGCGTGCGCCGCACTACCGTATCGTCGTGATGGACGCCCGGACCAAGCGTGACGGTCGCGCCATCGAGGAGATCGGGAAGTACAACCCGAAGACCGAGCCGTCGTTCATCCACGTCGAGTCGGACCGGGCGCAGTACTGGCTGAGCGTCGGCGCGCAGCCGACCGAGGCCGTCGAGGCGATCTTCAAGGCCTCCGGCGACTGGCAGAAGTTCAAGGGTGAGGCCGCTCCGGCGCCGCTGCGGGTCAAGGAGCCCAAGCGGGACAAGCAGGAGATCTTCAACGAGGCGCTGGCCGAGGCCCACGGCACGCTGAAGACCGAGGCCACCACCGCCAAGAAGTCGGCGGCGAAGAAGGCGGACAAGAAGGACGACGCGCCGAAGGACGAGGCCGCCAAGGCTGACGCTCCGAAGGCCGACGCTCCCAAGGCCGACGCTCCCAAGGCCGACGCTCCCAAGGCTGAGGCCGCCGAGGCCCCGGCTGAGGCCGCGCCGGCCGACGACGCCAAGGCCTGACCATGATGGAGACCGAGGCGCTCGAGCACCTGGTCCGTGGCATCGTGGACAACCCCGACGAGGTCAACGTCCGGGCCCGGAACCTGCGGCGTGGCCGCACCCTCGAGGTGCACGTCCACCCCGACGACATCGGCAAGGTGATCGGCCGCAACGGCCGGACCGCCACCGCGATCCGCACCGTGGTCGGTGCGCTGAGCTCCGAGTCGTCGATCCGGATCGACTTCGTCGACGAGTTCAACCGGCGTCCGCGCCGCTGACTCGCAGCAGTTCCCCGAAGGGCCGCACCGCACCGGTGCGGCCCTTCGCCATATCCTCGGGTCCATCGTGTTTGTAGAGAGAGGTTTGTGCGGGTGTTGGTGACTGTCGGACGGCTCGGCCGGGCGCATGGGATCAAGGGCGAGGTCGGCGTGGACGTCCGGACGGACGAGCCGGACCTGCGGTTCGCCGACGGTGCGACCTTGGTGACGGACTCGAGGGTCCCGCGCACGCTGACCGTCGCCGCGAGCCGGTGGCACAGCGGGCGGCTGCTGGTGAAGTTCGCCGAGGTGGCCGACCGGACCGCCGCCGAGCAGCTGCGCAACCTGTTCGTGCAGGCCGAGGTGGCCGAGGACGCCCGTCCGGAGGACCCGGAGGAGTACTACGACCGCGAACTGGTCGGCCTGGCCGTCCGGACCGCGGACGGTGCCGAGGCCGGCGAGGTGATCGACGTCGTCCACCTGCCGTCGCAGGACCTGCTGGAGATCCGGCGTCCCGCGGGCAACGCCGTACTGGTGCCGCTGGTCGAGGAGCTCGTGCCCGAGATCAATCTGGACAAGCAGTACGTCGTCGTGGCCGACCGGCCGGGTCTGCTGGACCCGGAGGGCGCTGACGAGGTTCCGACCGAGCCGGGCGCCGACTGATGAGGCTGGACGTCCTCACGATCTTCCCGGAGTACCTGGCCGCGCTCGACGTGTCCCTGGTCGGCAAGGCGGCTAAGAGCGGTCTCCTGGACATCCGCCTGCACGATCTACGCGACTGGACCCACGACCGGCACCGGACCGTCGACGACACCCCGTACGGCGGCGGTGCGGGCATGGTGATGCGGCCGGAGCCTTGGGGGGAGGCGCTGGACGCCGTCGCACCCCCGGACGGCGCTGCGCAGCCCCGCCTGATCGTGCCGACGCCGGCTGGTCGCCCGTTCACCCAGGAGCTCGCGTACGAGCTCGCCGCCGAGCCATGGCTCGCGTTCGCCTGTGGCCGCTACGAGGGCATTGACGCGCGGGTGGCGTCGTACGCGGCGGAGCGGATGCGCGTCGACGAGGTCTCCATCGGCGACTACGTGCTGAACGGCGGGGAGGTCGCCGTACTCGTCATGGTCGAGGCAGTGGCCCGTCTGCTGCCCGGTGTCATCGGCAACCCGGAGTCGCTCGCTGAGGAGTCCCACTCGGGCGATGGCCTGCTGGAGTACCCGGTCTACACGAAGCCTCCGACCTGGCACGGGTACGACGTACCCGAGGTGCTGTTGTCCGGCAACCACCGTCTGATCGCGGAGTGGCATCACGACGAGTCGATACGACGTACTGCGGAGCGCCGGCCTGATCTGCTCGCGGCGTGGGGCGATGCGGTCGCGGGGAAGGACGATCCGGCGTCGGAGGTACAGCTGCTGCCTGCCACGGAGGCGGACGCGGGGGAGATCCACACACTCCAGTTGGCCGCGTTCCTCTCGGAGGGGCGGATCTACGACGACGTGACAATCCCGCCGCTCGCGGAGGAGCCGGCCGCGAGTGTCGAGCGGCTCAAGCAGGGCGGCGTACTCAAGGCTGTGGCCGGCACCAGGATCGTCGGGTCGGTCCAGCTGAGCGTGGACGGTGAGGTGGGCCGGATCGAGCGGCTGATCGTCGCGCCGGACTGGCAGGGGCGCGGTCTGGGGCTCCGGCTACTGCGGGTCGCGGAGAAGCTCGCGCCGGCCGAGGTCACGTCGTACGAGCTGAACACCGGTGCGGAGAGTGAGCGCAACCTCGGGCTGTACCGGAAAGCCGGTTACCGTGAGACACGACGCGAGCAGCAGACCGCGAAGGTCGAACTGGTGGTCTTGACCAAGCGTCGCAGGCGGCGCTGATTTCGGTTCCGCTGGGCCGGTGTGGCAAGATTGCTCGTTGCTGCCCTTCGGTGCTCCTGCCACAGGGGGTGACCACCGACCAGCAGCTTTGAATGACTTCATCACCACCGAGATTCGTGGGTGACCTGTGGCACGCGCGAGGAAGAGACACCCGATGAGCAACATCCTGAACGAGCTCGACAACGCGAGCAAGCGCGACGACATCCCCGCCTTCCGTCCCGGCGACACCGTCAAGGTGCACGTCAAGGTCGTCGAGGGCAACCGGTCCCGCGTCCAGGTGTTCCAGGGTGTCGTGATCCGGCGCCAGGGTGGTGGCCTGCAGGAGACCTTCACGGTCCGCAAGGTCAGCTTCGGTGTCGGCGTCGAGCGGACCTTCCCGCTGCACACCCCGATCGTCGAGAAGGTCGAGGTCGTGACCCGCGGCGACGTCCGTCGCGCCAAGCTGTACTACCTGCGTGAGCTGCGCGGCAAGGCAGCCAAGATCAAGGAGAAGCGGGACGTCCCGGCCTCCTGAACGTCGTAGCGACGACGGTCACCTATGGCGCCGAGCACTGCGACTCGCGCTCGCCCTCGCCCGGTCGCCCGGAGGGCACGTCGCAGTAAGGGACGTCACCGCAGGCTGAAGCAGCGCAACCCGCTGCTCAGCCTGCTCATCGAGATGAGCACCGTCACGGTGCTCGCCCTCGTCATCACGGTGGTACTGCGGCTGTTCGTGGCGGAAGCGTTCTACGTACCGTCGGAGTCGATGTACGACACGCTGACCACGAACGACCGCATCCTGGCCGAGAAGATCAGCTACATGCACCGGGACGTGGACCGCGGCGACATCATCGTGTTCAAGGACCCCGCCAACTGGCTGAACGAGGCGCAGACCGAGCCCGGCCCGTTCCGCCGGGTCGGCGAGTTCGTTGGCATCCTGCCGCGCAGCGGCGAGGGGCACCTGGTCAAGCGGGTGATCGGTGTCGGCGGCGACAAGGTGATCTGCTGCGACCGCTCGGGCCGGATCACCGTGAACGGCATCCCGCTGGACGAACGCGAGTACCTGCTCAAGGATGCGAAGCCGTCCGAGCTGCCCTTCAGCGTGGTGGTGCCGCCAGGCCACCTGTGGGTGATGGGGGACAATCGCGCCGAATCCGCCGACTCCCGCGCCCATATGGGCGGCCCCGGTGGTGGGTTCGTGCCGGTCGAGAACGTGGTTGGCCGGGCCTGTTGCGTAATCTGGCCGTCTGACCGGATGACGATGCTGCGTCCTCCGGAAACCTTCAAGAAGCCGGGGCTGAAGAAGTGACCGATACACCGACGAAGACGGACGAGAAACCCGCACACCGATCGGGCTTCGCGGCCGCCGCTCGCGAGTTCGTGCTGATCGTGGTCGGGGCGCTCATCGTCTCGTCGATCCTGCGGGCGTTCGTCGGGCAGATGTTCATCATCCCCAGCGAGTCGATGGAGAACACCCTGCTGGTCGGCGACCGCGTCGTGGTGGAGAAGCTCACCGACGTCAAGCGCGGCGACGTGGTCGTGTTCGAGGACCCGGGCGGCTGGCTCGGCCCGGAGGAGAGCGGCCAGAAGCGTGGGTCGATCGGCCGGTTCTTCGAGATCGTCGGCCTGCTGCCGGACTCCAGCCACGGCCACTTGATCAAGCGCCTGATCGGCATGCCGGGCGACAAAGTCGCCTGCTGCGACGAGAAGGGCCGGCTGCTGGTGAACGGCCAGCCTCTGGACGAGACCAGTTATCTGTACCCGGGCGACGCCCCGTCCCAGATGGAGTTCCAGGTCACCGTCCCGGCCGGGCGCGTTTTCGTGATGGGTGACCACAGGTCTGCCTCGGGCGACTCCCGCGTCCATCTGAGCGACGTGGACGCCAACGGCAACAATCCCGGCGATGCCGCCTTCGTCTCGATGGACAAGGTCACCGGCCGCGCCATCATGATCGTGTGGCCCGCGGGTCGCTGGGGCAAACTCGGCGTCCCCGACACCTTCAAAGCCGTCCCGGCACCTGGGCCGGCGCCGGACAAACCTTCGATATCCCTCACCCCACCGCCCAAATGACGAGACCCCGCTCAGCGGGGACGTCGGTGATCGTGCCTAGGGTGGTCGGACCTAGGGTGGGAGCTGTGATGCGGAGGGCTGCATGAGCGTGTTGCCGCGCGGGAGCACGGTACGGCGCGATGCCGGGCTGTACGGGTACGAACGGGCCCTGCGCCGCGTCGGCCTGGACCCGATCGCCGGCGTGGACGAGGCGGGCCGCGGACCGTGCGCGGGACCGCTGGTCGCGGCTGCGGTGATCCTCCCGGAGGGCAAGCGCGGCCAGATCCCGGAGCTCGCCGACTCCAAGCTGCTGACCGCCAAGGCCCGTGACCGCTGCTACGACGAGATCCGCAAGCGCGCCCTGGCCTGGTCGGTTGTCGCCATCGAGTCCACCGAGTGCGATCGCCTCGGCATGCACGTCGCCAACGTGGAGGCGCTCCGCCGTGCGCTCTTCCGGCTCGACGTGCGCCCGGCGTACGTGCTGACCGACGGGTTCGGCGTCGACGGGCTGGGCGTACCTGGCCTCGCGATCTGGAAGGGTGATCGTGTGGCCGCCTGTATCGCTGCCGCGTCAATCATCGCGAAGGTGACGCGGGACCGGGTGATGGAGCACTGGGACAAGGTGTACCCGCAGTACGGTTTCGGGATCCACAAGGGCTACTGCACGCCCGAACACCAGGCGGCGCTGGACGAATACGGCCCGTGCCCACAACATCGACGGCGGTTCGAGAATGTCCGCCGCAGTCTGCGGCCCGATATGGGACAGAATGTGACCAGTCCCACCGGAGTGGAGAGCCGATGAGCGAGCGCAGCGAGCGCCCAACCAAGCACAGCGCTCTCAGCGCTCATGCCGGAACCGAGCGTTGCGAGGTGGAGGTATGAGCGCTGACGACCTCGAGAAGTACGAAACCGATATGGAGCTGCAGCTCTATCGGGAGTACAAGGACGTCGTCGGGATCTTCAAGTACGTCGTGGAGACCGAACGGCGCTTCTACCTGTGCAACGCGGTCGACCTGAAGGTCCGCACCGAGGGCGGCGACGTGTACTTCGAGGTGACGATGGCCGACGCGTGGGTCTGGGATGTCTACCGTTCCGCCCGCTTCGTCAAGAACGCCAAGGTCGTCACCTTCCGCGACGTCAACATCGAAGAACTGGCCAAGTCCGACCTCGAAGTCCCCAAAGACTCCGACTTCGGCCGCTGACCCCGCCGCTTCTACCCCACCCCACATCAGGGTGGGATAGCCGGTGTGACGCGCCTGCCGGGTGGGGTGGTTCGGGCGCTGACGTCGGCTGGCTGATGTGCGGGCTCGCGTCAGGGGGCGGGCGGTGGGGTTAGGCGCCAGCCGGTTGGGGTGGGTTGGATCAGGGCGAGGGCGGCGAGGGTTTCCAGGCAGGACTGGGTGGTTGGGAGGTCCAGGCCTGCGGTGGTGGCTATTCGCGTGGCGGGGGCTGGGTTGATGACTGGGACGGCGTCTAGGGTTCGGCGTACGTCGTGGGGCAGGTCGTCGCTGGGGTTCTTGGGGGCTTGTGGGTGCGGTGCGAGGCCGGTGCCGAACGGGGAGACGGCCTCGATGATCTCGGCGACGCTCGTGACGAGTACGGCGTCTCGCTCGCGGACCAGGAGGTGGCTGCCTGCGGACATGCGCGACGTGATTGGCCCCGGCACCGCGAGGACTGCACGACCGCACTGCTCGGCCCAGCCTGCGCTGTTCAGCGCTCCACTCCGGACCGCTGCCTCGATGACGACCGTCCCGAGCGTGCCCGCCGCGATCAGCCGGTTGCGCGCCAGAAACCTCAGCTTGGTCGGTGAACATCCCGGTGGCAGCTCGCTCACCACCAACCCGTCCTCCACGATCCGGCTGAACATCGCAGAGTTGCTCTTCGGATAGCTCGTATCCACCCCAGACGCCAGCACGGCGACCGTCACCCCGGAACCAGCCAGCACACCCCGATGAGCCGCCGCGTCGATCCCGTACGCCCCGCCCGACACCACCGTGATCCCGTTGTCCGCAAGCCCGCCCGCGAGCTCCGCTGCGACATGCTCGCCGTACGACGAACACGCGCGAGCACCCACCATCGCGACGGATCGCGCCAGCGTCTTGCGCAGATGCGCCGGCCCTCGGACCCACAGCCCGAACGGCACCCCGGCCCGGCGAGTCAGCTGCCCGGCCTCGGCCAGTACTTCGACCTGCTCGGGCCACTCGTCGTCCCCAGGGATCACGAAACGCGCTCCCGCGGCAGCGGCCCGCTCCAGGTCTCGCTCGGGCTGAGCCGCATCGAGCCGCGTGGACCACCGCTCGGTCCCTGGCGCCTTCCCCCGCAGGAGCTCCCAGATCTCCAGCACTTCCATCCCTGCGAACGCCTTCAACGCCGCGAGATCCCCGGGCTCCACCACCCGAGACAACCCAACCCGAACCAACCGTTCCTCATCCCCACGTCCACCAACCCCCGCGGTCCCGCCACCGCCTGTCCCGCCAACTCCATCCACCGCCAAGCCATCCGCGACCTCAGCTCCACCCACCGCCCCGTCCGCAACCGCCACCGAGACACGCGCCTCAGCCGCGGCGTTGGTTGATGCCCGAGGCAACGTGATCGGGCGAGAGGACATACCCGGACTGAGGCGGGATGGGGGTGCTGGCAACTGAATGCTTGAGGTGAGGGCAGAGGCCGGTTCATGCGAAGCCAGGTTCCTTGGAGCCGTTATGCAGTTGAGGGTCATGCGAGGAGTCCTTTGAGGGGGCGGGTGTCGGATAGGTCGGTCAGGGGTTCGCCGGTGCGGAGTTGGAAGGCTTCGTGGGTGAGGGCGACGGTTGGTTGGTCGAGGCCCTGGAGGTCTGCGAGAGTCCAGGCGACGCGGACTACGCGGTCGAAGCCGCGGGCGGTGAGGCGGCCGGCCGTGTACAGGTCCTCGAGGAGTTTGTGGCTGGCGGCATCCAACGGGAACTCGCGGCGCAGCACCGGGCCGGGGACCTCGCTGTTGAGGATCCAGCCGGTCTCTCGGTAGCGGTACGCCTGCCGGTCACGAGCTGCCTTCACGCGCTCGGCGACAGCTGCGGTCGACTCGGGGGCCTCGCGGTCGGCGGCCCCTCGGGCGGCCGGCAGGATCTGGCGCTGGATGTCGAGGCGATCCTTGATCGGCCCACTGATCCGCTGCCGATACCGCGCCAGCACCTGCGGAGTGCAGTTGCAGATCGCATTCCCGGCGCCGGACATCCCGCAGGGACACGGATTGGCCGCGAGCACGAGCATGAAGCGGGCCGGGAACTTCGCCACAGCCGCCGAGCGATGGACCTCGATGTACCCGGACTCCAACGGCTGCCGCAGCGTGTCGAGCGTCAGCGGATGCATCTCAGGCGCCTCGTCGATGAACAGGATCCCGCGATGCGCACAGCTGATCGCGCCCGGCCGCGGCATGCCCGAGCCACCACCGACCAGGCTGGACAGCGACGCAGTGTGGTGCGGCGCGATGAACGGCGGACGCACAACCAGCTCGGCATCGTTCGTCAGCAGCCCGGCCAGCGAGTGCACGGCGGAAACTTCGAGCGAGTCGTCCGTGCTCAAGTCCGGCATCAATCCGGCCAGCCGCTCAGCCAGCATCGTCTTGCCCGACCCGGGCGGCCCATGCAGGAACAGGTGATGGCCACCCGCCGCCGCGGCCTCGATCGCTCGTCGTCCCTCGCGTTGACCGATGACATCATCCAGATCGACCTCTGGAACCCGAGTCAGGGACTCTGACAACAACCGGGGCTCGGCCCGTGGTGGTGCCTCGTCTGGGATCTCGGTGCCCCGCAACAGGGCAAGCACCTGCCGAAGCGAGCGCACGCCGTACACCTCGATGCCGGGCACGAGGCGTGCCTCGCCCGAGTTCAGCTCTGGTACGACGATGCGCTCGAAGCTGGAACGGGCCGCGGCCAGGGTCATTGCGAGCGCGCCGCGGACCTCGCGGATCCGGCCGTCCAGGCCGAGCTCACCGATGATCGCGGTCTGCCGCAGCGACTTGGCGTCGATGACACCGGCGGCCGAGAGCAAGGCGAGCGCGATGGCAACGTCGTAGTGCGAACCGGTCTTCGGCAGAGTGGCCGGTGAGAGGCCGATGGTGACCTTGCGATCCGGGAATCGCTCCCCGCTGTTCACCACCGCGGCACGGACCCGATCACGGGCCTCGGACAACGATGCGTCCGGCAGTCCGATGAGCGTTGTCTTCGGCAAGCCCTGCGCGATGTCGGCCTCGACCTCGACCAGGTGGCCTTCGAGGCCGACCAGCGCGACGGACCATGTCTGTGCGAGCGGCATCAGGCCGCACCTCGCAAGTGGTCGACCTGCGGCGCCGTGTTCTGGTCGAAGAGCACGGCGACGATGTCGATTCGGATCGCACCCGGTTTGAGCTGGTGGGTCTGCAACCAGCGACCCGCCAGCTTCCGCAGCGTGGTCAGCTTCCGGTACGTGATCGACTCCAGCGGGCTGCCGTAGTTCAGCCCGCGGCGGGTCTTCACTTCACAGATGACCAGCGCGTCGCCCTCGCGCGCGACGATGTCGATCTCGCCCAGCTCGCAGCGCCAGTTGCGCTCGAGGATGGCGAAGCCCTCTCCGGCCAGATACCTGGCGGCGAGGTCTTCGCCGTACCGTCCGACGGCGTTCTTGGTCCGCATCGATGACCACCTCCGGCAGAGAACATGCCGGGATCAGCCCTCGATTTCAGACCTACTTTTCTCCTGTGGACAACAGCTTGTGGACAACGTCAGTTGCGCATGTGCTTGCCGCGCGTCGGCTTCTGCGGCGGCGTGCGGACAGCACGCAGCTCGTTCGCCCGTTCGCCCGGCTGCTCGGTGCGGATCGCCTGCAGACCGCCTGTCCCAGGGTCGGTGTCGCCGATGTCGTAGTCCCAGCTGTCCTCGTTGGCCAGCCGGCTGTGCCAGCGCCCGTACAGCCCGTAGATCGCCAGGCCGATGACCATCCAGACACCGAACTTCGTCCACGTGCTCGTCTTCAGGTTCAGCATCAGCCACACCGTCGCGGCCAGCGACAGCAGCGGAATCAGCGGCACCATCGGCACCCGGAAGCCACGCTCGAGGTTGGGCTCGGAGCGACGCAGGGTGAGTACGCCGATCGCACAGAACGCGAAGCAGAACAACGCACCGATGACCAGCAGTTCTTCGAGCTCCAGCACCTTCGGGTAGAGCGTCAGCGCCAGTGCCGCGAAGCCGGCAGCGGCCGCGGCGCGAGCAGGGGAGGAGTACACCCGGCTGACCCGTCCGAGGCTCTTCGGCAGCAGACCATCGCGGCCCATGTTGAACAACACACGGCTCTGAGCGATCAGCACCACCATGATCACTGTCATCAGCGCGAGCAATGCGCCCAGATTGACCACCTTCGCGGCCCATCCGACCCCTGTCGCGGCCAACGCCTCGGAGACCGGTGCGCTGCCGCCCAGTTCGCCGTACGGGCGCATTCCGACCAGGACGACGGCCATCGCGATGTAGAGGATCGTGACGGCGCCGACGCCGAGCAGCATGCCCTGCGGGACCGTCTTGCGCGGGCTGCGCGCGTCCTCGGAAGCAGTGGCGATCAGGTCGAACCCGATGTAGGCGAACACGATCGAGCTCGCGGCCGTGAAGATGCCCATCATCCCGAACGAACCGAACGACGAGTCCAGGATCCAGCCCAGCAGGGTTGGACTGGCAGTTGCCGGCGCGGCCCGGGCCATCGGCACGAACGGGTGGTAGTTGTCCATGTTGATGTGCGCCGCGCCGACCACCACGACCAGCACGATCACGGCGACCTTCGCGATCACCACCACGGTCAGAACCCGGGCGGACAGCTTCGTGCCGGTCACGATCAGCGCGGTCAGGATCAGCAGCAGCAGCGGCGCGACCAGGTTGACCTTCGCATCCGGGCCGAAGAACTTCGCCACGCCGTCGGGCAGTGTCAGTCCGAACCCGTCCAGTGTGGCCAGGAAGTACGCCGACCAGACGCGGGCGACGATCGCTGCCGCGGTGACGAGTTCCAGCACGAGCGCCCAGCCGACCAGCCAGGCCCACATCTCGCCGAAGGTCACATAGCTGAAGGTGTACGCGCTACCCGATACAGGAATCGTGGACGACAGCTCGGCGTAACAGGCCGCGGCCAGCACACAGACGATCGCCGCGATGACGAACGACAAAATCACGGCCGGACCGGCGACTTTGGCCGCCTGGTTGCCGCTGATGCTGAATATGCCGGACCCGATCATCACGCCCAGGCCGAGTACGACCAGATCGCGACGACCGAACAAGCGCGGCAGACGGTGCCGTGCGTCCTCGACTCGAGTGAACGCCGACTCGACCGGCAGGCGCCGGCCTACGGTCTGTCCGTTCGCTGAGGGGGCCATGGTCAGGGGTGCCTCCGTTGCTACTAGGGCAATCGGGCCGAACAGTAGTCGACCGTCGGGCTATCGACCAGACCTCCTCTCCTCGGCCCCCGCGCGGTGCCTTGCGATGCCGCGTCGGCTCCCGCATCGTCGAGGCATGACGCCGGACGATGTCAGCGCGAACCCTTCCTGGCCGGAAGGTTTCACTGCGTTACTGGCTGACTACGAACGGCATCTGGCGGCGGAGAGGGACCTCAGCAGACATTCGATCAGAGCGTACCGTGGAGACGTCGCGGATTTACTCGAACATTTGATTCGTCTTGGTCACGATGATCTGGAAAGCCTGGATATCCGGGGGCTGAGGTCCTGGCTGGCCAAGCAGCAAAGCCTCGGGAAGTCGCGCAGCACGATGTCGCGCCGCGCGACGGCCGCGCGTGTCTTCACCGCCTGGGCGCAACGGACCGGCCGGATCAGCACGGATCCGGGTGCGTTGCTGGCGAGTCCGAGGCCGCACAAGAGCCTGCCGGGAGTCTTGGGGCAGTCCGACACGCGTGCCGTGCTCGACGCCGCGGCCGTGGCAGCGGACGACGGTAGCCCGATCGGCCTGCGTGACCTCGCGATCATGGAACTGCTCTACGCGACCGGTATCCGCGTCGGCGAACTCTGTGCCCTCGACATCGACGACATCGACACCTCGCGCCGGGTCGTCCGCGTCTTCGGCAAGGGCCGCAAGGAACGCTCTGTCCCGTACGGCGTCCCGGCCTCCGACGCACTGCGGCGCTGGCTCGACGAGGCCCGCCCGCAGTTGGCGCGGCAGGGGAGTGGGCCGGCGGTCTTCCTGGGTGCTCGCGGCGGCCGGATCGACCAGCGAGCGGTACGACGCCTTGTCCACGAGCGGATCGGAGTCGTCGACGCTCCCGACCTGTCGCCCCACGGTCTGCGCCACACGGCGGCAACTCACCTGCTCGAAGGTGGTGCCGACCTTCGCAGCGTCCAGGAACTGCTCGGCCACGCATCGCTGGCGACCACCCAGATCTACACCCACATCTCCACCGACCGCCTGCGCAAGGCCTACGAACAGGCCCACCCTCGGGCCTGACCTGCCGACCTGTCCGCGGGTGGATGCGGCGAACGGATGCGGGGATGGGGCAGACTGCGGTTCATGCGGGTTTCGGCGAAGTCTGACTATGCGTTGCGGGCGCTGATCGAGATCACCCAACGATGGGTGGCCAACGACCCCTCGGTCGTGTCGGCCGAGGAGCTCAGCCGTGCGCAGGGCATTCCGCATGGGTTCCTCCAGGGGATCTTGGCCGACCTCCGGCGTGCGGGGATCCTGGCCAGTCAGCGGGGGCAGTCCGGCGGCTGGAAACTCGCCGTGGACCCGAACGAGATCTCTGTCGCCGACGTGATGCGTGCGGTGGACGGACCGATCGTGAGCATCTCCGGGGTGCGGCCCGAGAGCGTCGCGTACAACGAGCGGGCCGTCGTACTGCAACGGGTCTGGATCGCCGCCCGCGCGAGTCTGCGGGACGTGCTCGAACACACCACGCTCATCGATCTCGCCAAGAACAAGCTCCCCGCCGGCGTGGAGCGTCGCTCCCGCGACGAGGACGCCTGGCAAGCGCGCGTTCCTGGTAGCTGATCCTCTCCCGGGACGCCGATCCGACTGTTACAGTGTGGCCTTATATAAGCCGTGACTACAGGAGGACAGATGGCTGAGCAGAAGACCACCACGTTCCTGATGTTCCAGGACGGCAGGGCTGAGGAGGCGATGAACTTCTACCTGTCGCTCTTCGACAACGCGGAGGTCGTCTCGATCACTCGCTACGGGTCGGAGGGACCCGGTGCCGAGGGCTCGGTGATGCATGCGATCTTCACGTTGGCGGGTCAGCAATACATGTGCAGCGACAGCCCGGTGCAGCACGGGTTCGACTTCACACCATCGATCTCGCTCTGGGTGGACTGTGCGGACGAGGCTGAGATCGACCGCCTGTTCGCCGTCTTGTCCGAGAAGGGCAAGGTGATGATGCCGCTGGGGGAGTACGGCTGGAGCCGGAGGTTCGGGTGGGTCGGCGACCGGTTCGGGATCTCCTGGCAGCTCAACCTGGCCTAGTGGCGCTTGAGCAGGAGGCCGCCGGCCAGAGCCAGGGCCGCCGTACTGGCGACCACGATCGCACCTGTGCGGTTGGAGCTTGAAGCAGGCGGTGACGCGGTCGAACGCACCGGCTGCGGCGGTGGCGGCGCGGTGCTGTGAACCGCCTGCGTCCTGATCGACTGCGCCCCGGCCGTGGCGGGCGTGGAGCTGAGGGGGAGTAGGCGGACCGGGCGATCCGGCAACAGGCTGAGCGGATTGAGGTACCGCTTGCCCTCGATCAGGCCCCAGTGGAGGCAGGTCGCGGGTGAGCAGTGTGAGCCGGCGCCCGAGAGGTGGCCGATGACCGTGCTCGTGGTGACGGGAGTGCCCACAGTGACGGCCGGGACGACCGGCTCGTAGGTGGTCCGGCGCGCTCCGTGTGACACCGCGACCACGCCGCGGCCGGCGAGCAGACCGGCGTACGTGACTGTGCCGGACGTTGCGGCGCGGACGGGTTGGCCGGGGGAGCCGGTCAGGTCGACGCCGCGGTGGCCCGGGAGCCAGGGTTTGGCGGGCAGTTCGAAGCCGCGGACGACCTCGGGACGGGGTTGGAGAGGCCAGTTCGCAGGGTCCGGGCCTGCGGCGGCGAGCGTGAGGGCGAGAAGGACGAGGTTCATGCCTGGAACATGCCGTCGAAACGCCTGATTTCCGGCGGTGAGTTCGAGGCTGTGGACAACCGGGCCCGGTTCGCTTTGGGCCGGGGTGGTCCCGTACACTTCCGGTGGCGTCCCATGTGAGTGGGACGACTACGCATGCCCGCACAACAGCGCGCCTCCCTCGGTCCCGGGACCTCCCGGGTGGGTTGCGTGCCGACGGGCATCAGGCACGGCGGGCCACCCCGGTCCGCCGCGAGACAACCGAGACTGCGCCGACCGGACCGAGCGAACCCGGGAACGCGCGACAGGAGGCAACACCCTCATGGCCGTCGTGACCATGAAGCAGCTCCTCGAGAGCGGCGTGCACTTCGGGCACCAGACCCGGCGCTGGAACCCCAAGATGAAGCGCTACATCCTCACCGAGCGCAACGGCATCTACATCATCGACCTGCAGCAGTCGCTGTCGTACATCGACCGCGCCTACGAGTTCGTCCGCAGCACGGTCGCCTCGGGCGGGGCGATCCTGTTCGTCGGCACCAAGAAGCAGGCCCAGGAAGCGATCGCCGAGCAGGCGACCCGGGTCGGCATGCCGTACGTGAACCAGCGCTGGCTGGGCGGCATGCTCACCAACTTCCAGACCGTGAACAAGCGGCTGCAGCGGCTCAAGGAGCTGGAACTGCTCGACTTCGACGACGTGGCGGCCTCGGGCGTCACCAAGAAGGAGCTGCTGCAGAAGCGGCGCGAGCACGACAAGCTGCTGAAGACCCTCGGCGGTATCCGCGACATGGCCCGGGTTCCGGCCGCCGTGTGGATCGTGGACACCAAGAAGGAGCACCTCGCCGTCGACGAGGCGCGCAAGCTGAAGCTGCCGATCATCGGCATCCTGGACACCAACTGCGACCCGGACGAGGTCGACTTCCCGATCCCGGGCAACGACGACGCGATTCGCTCGGTCGGCCTGCTGACCCGCGTGGTCGCCGACGCCGTCGCCGACGGCCTGATGGCCCGTTCGGGTCAGGGCGCCGCCGCTGCCGGTGAGGAGCTGGGCGCCGAGGAGCCGCTGGCCGCCTGGGAGCGCGAGCTGCTGGAGAGCCAGAACGGCACCTCCGAGGCCAAGACCGCCGAGGGCGACGCCGCGAAGGCCGCCGAGGCGCCGAAGGATGCCGCCGCCGAGGCGCCGGCCGCCGCTGTCGAGGAAGCCCCGGCCGCTGTCGAGGAGACCCCGGCTGCTGCCGAGGAAGCCCCGGCTGCTGCCGAGGAGACCCCGGCCGCTGCCGAGGAGACCCCGGCTGCCGACGCCGTGAAGGCCGACGAGGCCTGACAGCCCTGAGTCGCCGCCCGGTCCAGACCGGGCGG
Source organism: Kribbella capetownensis (assembly GCF_004331485.1). Taxonomy (GTDB): domain Bacteria; phylum Actinomycetota; class Actinomycetes; order Propionibacteriales; family Kribbellaceae; genus Kribbella; species Kribbella capetownensis. The sequence goes on along the minus strand of NZ_SJKD01000009.1, from coordinate 72,970 downwards.
CACTCGAGGTCGCCCATCCAGCCGCATCGACAAGACGAGAGAACGAGGAATGGCGAACTACACCGCCGCTGACGTGAAGAAGCTCCGCGACGCCACCGGCGCGGGCATGATGGACGCGAAGAAGGCGCTCGAGACCACCGACGGCGACTTCGAGAAGGCGATCGAGGAGCTGCGCATCCACGGCGCGGCCAAGGCCGCCAAGCGGGGCGCCGAGCGCTCCGCCACCAACGGCCTGGTGGCCGCGGCGGAGAACGCGCTGGTCCAGCTGAACTGCGAGACCGACTTCGTCGCCAAGAACGAGCAGTTCCAGCAGCTGGCCGCCGACATCGTCGCGCACGCCGCCGCCAGCAAGGTCGCCGACGTCGAGGGCCTGCTGAGCGAGAAGCTGTCCGACGGCAAGAGCGTCGCCGAGAACATCGAGGCACTGGCCTCGGTCATCGGCGAGAAGCTCGAGCTGGGCAGGGTCGCCGTGTTCGACGGCAAGGTGACGGCGTACATGCACAAGCGTGCCGCGGACCTGCCGGCTCAGGTCGGCGTGCTGGTCGAGTTCGAGGGCGACAACGTCGAGGCCGCTCGTGGCGCCGCCATGCAGGCCGCCGCGATGCGCCCGCTGTACACCACCCGCGACGAGGTCCCGGCCGACACGGTCGAGAACGAGAAGCGGATCGCCGAGGCGACCGCCCGCGAGGAGGGCAAGGCGGAGCAGGCTCTGCCGAAGATCGTCGAGGGCCGGGTGAACGGCTTCTTCAAGGACGTCGTCCTGCTCGAGCAGGCGTCGGTCCAGGAGAGCAAGAAGACCGTGAAGGCCGTGCTCGACGAGGCCGGCGTGACCGTGAAGCGGTTCGCCCGCTTCGAGGTCGGCGCCTGAGCTTCGGGATCTTCGAAGGATCAGCAAGACAGCAACGATCGAGGAGGCCGGAATCGTGACGGAAACCCTGGGTACCGAGACGAGTCCGGCCTCTTCGCCGTTCGCGCCGGCCTATCACCGGGTGCTGCTGAAGCTGTCGGGTGAGGTGTTCGGCGGCGGCAAGCTCGGCGTCGACCCCGACGTGGTGAACTCCATCGCCAAGCAGATCGCGGGGGTGGCCCGGGCCGGCGTCCAGGTCGCCGTGGTGGTCGGCGGAGGGAACTTCTTCCGCGGCGCCGAGTTGCAGCAGCGCGGGATGGAGCGCAACCGGGCCGACTACATGGGCATGCTCGGCACGGTGATGAACTGCCTGGCGCTGCAGGACTTCCTGGAGAAGCTCGGCATCGAGACCCGGGTCCAGACCGCGATCACGATGGGCCAGGTCGCCGAGCCCTACATTCCGCGCAAGGCCGAGCGGCACCTGGAGAAGGGCCGCGTGGTGATCTTCGGCGCCGGCTCCGGCATGCCGTACTTCTCCACCGACACGGTCGCCGCGCAGCGGGCCCTGGAGATCGGCGCCGAGGCGCTGCTGATGGGCAAGCAGGGTGTGGACGGGGTGTACGACTCCGATCCGAAGAAGAACCCGGACGCGGTGAAGTTCGACCAGTTGTCGTACGACGACTTCCTCGCGCGCGGCTTGCGAGTGGCCGACGCCACCGCGATCAGCCTGGCCCGCGACAACGCGCTACCGATCGTGATCTTCGGCCTCGAGGAGGGCAACATCGCCCGGGTCGTGCACGGCGAGAAGATCGGGACCATCGTTTCTCCCGGTCAGTAGTCCCCCGGCCGCAGCCGGTACCGCGGCGTACCACTAGGATCGTTCGACACGGGTGGATGTCCGTTATCTGGTAGACCTGCGTTCGTAGGGTATGGAGTGGCCGCGCCGAAGCGGCCCTGAGGAAGCGAGGAATGTCGTGATCGACCAAGCTCTCCGCGAAGCCGAGCAGAAGATGGCGAAGGCTGTGGAGGTCGCGAAGGACGACTTCGCCGCGATCCGCACCGGCCGGGCCCACCCGCAGATGTTCGCGGGCATCCTGGCCGACTACTACGGCAGCCCGACGCCGCTGCAGCAACTGGCCGGTTTCCAGGTCCCGGAGCCCCGGACCGTGCTGATCTCGCCGTACGACAAAGGTGCGATGACGGCGATCGAGAAGGCGATCCGCGACTCCGACCTCGGGGTGAACCCGGGCAACGACGGTGCGGTGATCCGCGTGGTGATGCCGCAGTTGACCGAGGAGCGGCGCAAGGAGTACATCAAGGTCGCCAAGACCAAGGCCGAGGAGGCCCGGGTCTCGGTCCGCAACATTCGCCGGCACGCCATGGACCAGGTGCACAAGACGGTCAAGGACGGCGACGCGGGCGAGGACGAGGGCAAGAGTGCTGAGAAGCGGCTCGACGGGTTGACGAAGAAGTACGTCGACTCGATCGACGATCTGCTCAAGCACAAGGAAGCCGAACTGCTCGAGGTGTGATGGGCGTCGACAGCACGCCCGCGTCGAGTCCGAGCCGCGCCGGGCGGAATCTGCCTGCGGCGATCGCGGTCGGTGTCGGTCTCGGCGCACTGATCCTCGGATCGCTGTTCTGGCAGAAGGTCCTGTTCGCCGTACTGGTGCTGGCGACCGTGCTGGTGGCGGTCGACGAGATGGTCAAGGCCCTGCGCGCGGGTGGCGCGGTGATCCCGAGGATCCCGCTGTTCGCCGGTACGACGGCGATGCTGCTGGCGGCGTACTTCTGGGGACCGATGGCGCTGCTGATCGCGCTCGCGCTCACGGTGCTGGCGACGATCTGGTGGCGGATGCCGGGCGGGTCGGTCGGGTTCGTCCGGGACGCGAGCGCCGGGGTGTTCCTGATCGGCTACGTGCCACTGCTGGCCGGTTTCGCGATCCTGCTGGTGCAGCCGGAATCGGACGGCCCGCAGCGTGTTCTGACGTTCTTCCTGGTCGTCGTCGCCAGTGACGTCGGCGGCTACGCGGCCGGTGTGCTGTTCGGCAAGCACCCGATGGCTCCGACGATCAGCCCGAAGAAGTCCTGGGAGGGCTTCGCGGGCTCGACCCTCGCGTGTATCGGTGCCGGCATCGGTTCGGTCGTGTGGTTGCTCGACGGGGACTGGTGGGCCGGTGCAATCGTCGGCGCGGTCGCTGTGCTGACTGCCACCGTGGGCGATCTCGGCGAGTCGATGATCAAGCGCGACCTCGGTATCAAGGACATGTCCAACCTGCTGCCGGGACACGGCGGTGTGATGGACCGGCTGGACTCGTTGCTGGCTACGGCCCCTGCGGTCTGGTTGCTATTGCACCTTCTGGTGAAGGGGTGACGGCCGCGCCCGACGGGCGGTCGCTGGTGGGCGACGTCGTCCGGCTGGACCGGCTGCAGGTCAGCGACATCGAGGAGTTGTACGCCGCCATCGGCAACGAGCAGGTGTACTCGAGCGGCTTCGGCGGTGGGATCGCCGGCATGCCGGCCGATGTCGAAGCCATGCGGGCGCAATGGTTCCCGTCATCGGAGCAGCGCTTTGCGTACGCCGTCCGTTTGGTTGCCGACGGCACCCTCGTCGGTACGTCGAGCCTCGGCGACGTCGACGTACCCAACGAATCGATCCACCTCGGCTGGACCGGCTACGCGCCGTCCGTCTGGGGTACGGCGGTCAACCCTGCCACCAAGCTGCTGCTGCTTCAGCACGCCTTCGAGGACTGCGGATTCGGCCGGGTGAAGATCCAGACCGGCTCCACGAACACCCGCTCGCAGGCGGCGATCGCCAAACTGGGTGCGACCCGCGAGGGTGTGCTGCGCCGGCACAAGCGGCTGGCGGACGGATCGTTCCGCGACACCGTGGTGTTCTCGATCCTCGCCGATGAGTGGCCTGAGGTCCGCAAGCGGCTCGAGGACCGGATCAACCGCTGACAGTACGGCGAGTGCCCGCCAACTCGGCGAGAGCGGCGTACGACGCGAGCAGGTTGGCCCGGTCGTAGGTGTTCGTGGTGATCAGCACTTCGTCGGCGGCGGTACGACGTACCAGGCCGCCAAGCGCCTCGTCGACCTCGGCAGGGGTGCCGTAGATCTGGCCGCGGAGCGACTGCTCGAAGAGCTCGCGCTCCTTGACTGTCAGCTCGCCAGGCACCGAAGGCTCCAGCGGCGGGAAGACTCCGCGCGTCCGCGAGTACGCACTCGCCCATGCCTCCGGCAGCAGCAACTGCCTGGCGTCCTCCGTCGTCTCCGCAACAGCAGCAGTCACCGCGAGTACGACGTACGGACGCGGAGCCCATGTGGACGGCTGGAACTCGGCGCGGTAGCCGTCGACCAGCTGGAGCAGTGTCGACTCATCCCGACCGGCGATGACCAGGGGGAGTCCGAGCGATGCGGCAAGGTGAGCGCCTTCGCCGACAGCGAGGATGAACGGTGGGATGCGCAGACCTTCTCCGGGGCGCGCGTGGACCTGGTTCTGCAGCGTGCCGGTGAAGTAGCCCAGTAGCTCCTGGACTTGTGCGGCGAAGTCTTCGGCTGCGTCCTTCTCGACGCCCAGGGCGCGACGGATGCCGTTGGTGAAGCCGACCGATCGCCCGAGGCCCATGTCGATGCGGCCCGGGTACAGCGACTCCAGCACTCCGAACTGCTCGGCCACCACCAGCGGCTGATGGTTCGGCAGCATTACACCGCCGGTGCCGACGCGGATCCGGCTCGTACGGGCCGCTATCGCGGCTGCCAGCACTGTGGGAGCCGACCCGACCACTCCGGGCACGCTGTGGTGCTCTGAGACCCAGAAACGCTTGTAGCCAAGCTCTTCCACCTGCCGCGCGAGCTCGACGGTGGCACGCAGCGTCTCCGCTTCCGTCTCACCTGCCCGCGTTCGCGAGCGGTCCAGGACGGAGAGCGGAACCCCAGTGAGAGCAGCCATAACGTAATTTCCAACGGCGGCTGCCCAGCGGTCATTCCCCCAGCAGCAGCTGCAGATCCTCGCGGAAGCGGTCGGCATCCGGTAGCGAGGCCAGGAACTCGCGCTCGACCTGCAGTCTGACCCGCTCCGCCTCCTCGAACGTCGACTCGCCCTTGGCGGTGAGCACGACGACATTTCGCCGCCGGTCCTCCGGACTGCGCCGGCGCTCGACCAGGCCGCGCTCCTCCAGGCTGTCCAGCAGGTCGCCGATCGAGGTCCGGTCGACCCGGAGCCTCGAAGCGACCTCTAGCTGCGACAGCGGCTCACCAGCCACCACTGCGGACAGTACTGCGAGGTCCCGGCCGTTCAGCCCGTACGGCGCGAGCGCTTTGGCCTGCTCGTCGGTCAACAGTGCGAGGACATGTTTGAGCAGATACCCCAGCCGGTCGGACATCATGGGTTGAATCTACCGCTTCACTGATCGTCAGGATCGCTGATCATCAGTTATGCTGACGATTATGACTCTGACCTTCGGCTTGAAGACCACCCCGATGCATGTCCCGTACGCCGACATCCAGCGCGTCTGGCTCGAGGCCGACGAGTTCCCGCAGTTCCGCGACGCGTGGCTCTGGGACCACTTCCTGCCGCTCGTCGGGCGCAAGGACGGCGATGTACTGGAAGGCTGGACGCTGCTCACCGCGCTCGCCGCGCAGACGAACCGGCTTCGTTTCGGTCTGCTCGTCACCAGCAATCGCATCCGCCCACCGGCGGTGCTCGGCAAGATCGCCAGCACGCTGGACGTGATCTCGGGAGGCCGACTCACCATGGGGCTCGGTGCCGGCGGCACGCATCAGCCGGCTGGTGCCGGCGGCATCGCCGGCCCCAATCCGGCTATCGCGGAGTACGAGGCGTACGGGCTGACGCTGGTCCCGCCGGGGGAGGGGGTGGACCGGCTCCGCGAGACCATCGAGATCCTGCGCGGCATGTGGACGCAGGACGTCTTCGACTTCCACGGCAGGTACTACACGCTCGAGCAGAACCGGAACGAGCCGAAGCCGATCCAGCGACCTGGCCCGCCGCTCCTGATCGGAGGCTGGGGCAACCGGATGATGCGGCTGATCGCCGAGTACGCCGACATCTGGAACATCAGCGGCCCGCCGCACACCGACTTCGACGTCCTCACCGACCGGATCCGTCGACTCGACGCAGAGTGCGCCCGCATCGGACGCGATCCGGCCACGGTCAGCCGCTCGCTGCAACAACTCGTCTCGTACGACGATCCGGCCGCGACTCGAGCGACCATCCGCCGCGCGGCGGAGCTGGGGTTCGACCACATCGTGCTGTCGCTGACCCGCCCGTACCCGGAGCGGGCGGCCCGGTGGCTGGTCCGGGAGATCATCGATCCGGTGCTCGAGGAGACCTCCGCAGCCTGACCTTTCGAGCTGGGTGGAAAGGGTTGGTTATTTTTTCACGGCTCTCTGGCATGACTGGAAACCGCTTCTGACCTGGGAAAACGTCAACCGCGCCGGTGTCGGGACGGGAGCTGGAGGGGGTTTACAAGCGGTGGAGGCAGGAATGCACTCAGTGATGGGACGACCACGCCCCGGGCGTCCCTGTGAGGCTGAGGAGCTGACATGAGGCAGACGACGACGAAACTCAAGGCCGCACTCGGCGGTCTGACCCTGATCGCGGCAGCAGCGTTGCCGATGGCATCCACTCCGGCGACCGCTGTGCCGACGGTGCCCGCCGTCTCCGCCGAGGCCGCGGCGGCAGCCAAGCCGGTGCCGACGCTCGGCTACTCGACGCAGGCCGTCAGGACGCTGACCATCGACTTCCAGTACCAGCAGACCGGCTACTGGTGTGGCCCGGCGGCGACCCGGATCGCCCTGTCGGCCCGGATCGCACCGCCGAGCCAACAGCAGTTGGCCAACGAACTGCCCACCACCACGAACGGTACGGACTGGATCGGGCAGGTGACCCGGGTGCTCAACAACCACCTCGGCACCGGCTGGTACGAGACCAAGGAGATGCCGAACGACCCTCCCACCCAGGCGCAGCGCGACCTGCTCTGGCGTGACGTCACCCTCGACATCGACAACAACTACCCGATCGTCGCCAACATCGTCGCCCCGGCCAGCAACCACCCGCCGGGCTACCCGAACTACACGATCTACCACTACTTCACGGTGATCGGGTACGACTCCAGCGACATGACCGTGCTGATCGCTGACCCGGCCGGCTTCGCCCCGACAGCGACGTACTGGCTGACCTTCAACCAGCTCGCGACGCTGATTCCGCCGAAGGGTTACTCGGCCTGATGGTCCAGCGGGCTGGAGTGCGAGCGCTCCAGCCCGCTACTCGACGGCAGTGGATCGGCTGAGCTGCTCCCACTCGGTCACCTCGGCCAGGAGGGCCTCATGGTGTGCGCGGAGTCCGTCGACCGCGTCATTGCCGAGCAGCAGGCGCAGTGGCGGGTTGTCGCTGTCCAGCGCCTTCATGATCGCCGCGACACCCTTGACCGGGTCGTTCGGCTCGGAGTCGAGCAGTCTCCTGGTGGCTTCCCGAGTCGCGCCTGCAGTGTCGCGGTAGATGTCCAGCTCGGCGGTGGCTCGCTTGTTGCGGTTGAACTCGGTCCGGAACGCGCCAGGCTCCACCAGCAGGACGCGGATGCCGAGTGGTGCGACCTCGGTCGCCAGCGCTTCGGACAGACCTTCCAGCGCGTACTTCGCCGCGTGGTACGCGCCGTAGCCGGGGTACGTCTTGAGCCCTCCGAGTGAGCTCATCTGCACGATCGTGCCCGAGCCCTGGGAGTGGAACACCGGCAGGACGGCCTTCGTCACCTCGGCGGCACCGAAGAAGACGACGTCGAGCTGTTCGCGCAGATCGGCCATCGACACCTCCTCGACGGCGCCCAGCACCATCGAGCCGGCGTTGTTCACCAGTACGTCGATCCGGCCGAAGACCGCGATCGTCGCCTGAACCGCGGCCTCGATCGAGGCAGAGTCGGTGACGTCCAGAGCCGTCGTACTCAATCGCGCGTGGGTCAGGTCGGCCAGGGTTTCGGGGCGCCGGGCCGTGGCCATCACCCGGTCGCCGGCCGCGAGGGCAGCCAGGACGAGCTCCCGTCCGAAGCCGGTGGAGCAGCCGGTGATCAGCCAGACCCGGCCTTGTCCGTCGTGTGTTTCCAGTGGGTTGTTCACCCTTCGAGTCTTCGTCGCTGACCGCGTCCGGGGCCAACATCGGCTGCCTGGCGCGGCAGTAGCCTGGGCCTGTGACCCCAGAGCTCCGGCAGTTGCGGTACTTCGTCGCGGTGGCGGAGGAGTCGAGCTTCACCCGGGCCGCGGCACGGCTGACCATCGCGCAGCAGTCCCTGTCGCAGCAGATCACGTTGCTGGAGCGGATGGTCGGTGCGAAACTCTTCGACCGCGACAGCCGGGGCACGGCGCTGACCGAGGTCGGCGCGGTCTTCCTGCCCGAAGCGCGAGCGGTGCTGGCGCGAGCAAACGTGGCGATGAGCGTCGTCGGCCAGGCAGTTCGTGGTGAGGCCGGGCAGTTGCGACTGGCATTCCTGGCGACGACGGCGAACTACTTGCTGCCACCGGTGGTCCGGGCCGTCCGTGAGCGCCTGCCCGAGCTTCGGCTGTCGACCGAGGAGACCACGATCAGTCAGCTGGTCGAGGGCATCACCAGCGGCCGGTACGACGTCGCGTTCTCGCGACCACCGCTGGTTGACGCGCTGGCGACCCGGACGCTGATCACTGAGGAAGTCTGTGCGGTTCTGCCGGAGGGGCATCCGCTGGCTGGCCGCAGCGAACTGAAGCTCAGTGAATTGGCTGGTGACCCGTGGCTACTGACTCCGCGGAGCTCATGGGGACCGTGGCACGAGTTCTACGACGAGGAGTTCCGGGTGGCCGGGTTCACCCCGAACGTCGTACACCGCGACCCGAGCGTCCAGGTGCTGCTCGGAATGGTGGCCGCCGGTGTCGGGGTGACCAAGCTGGCCCGGTCGGCGCAGAGCCTCCGTCGTACTGGGGTGGTCTTCGTGCCCTTGGCCGGGCAGACGGTCTCGACGGAGATGGTGTGGTTGCCGGCCAACCCGTCGCCGATCCTGCCCGCCGTTCGGGATGTGGTGATTGAGCTGGCGGAGTCCGGTCAGCTCACCACCGCCGGCTGAGGGGTGACAGGGGTCATGGGATGTGAATTTGTGAACGGTTGGGGCGGCGGGCGACAATAGGTCGGTTATGACTACCTCCCTTCCCCTTGTTTTCGATGAGCCGCGCCGTGCCAAGAAGCCGCCGCGGCATCTGGCCGATCTCACCGGGGAGGAACGGCGTACGGCGGTAGCCGCGCTGGGCGAGCCCGCGTTCCGGGCCAAGCAGTTGTCGAACCACTACTTCTCCCGGCTGGTGTCCGACCCGGCCGAGATGACCGATCTGCCGGCCGCGACCCGGGACAAGCTGGTGGCCGAGCTGATGCCGCCGCTGCTGACCCGCGTGCGCGACCTGGAGTGCGACAACGGGCAGACCCGCAAGACGCTGTGGAAGCTGCTGGACGGTTCGCTGGTCGAGTCCGTCCTGATGCGCTACACGGACCGGACCACGATGTGCGTGTCGTCGCAGGCCGGCTGTGGGATGGCGTGCCCGTTCTGCGCTACCGGTCAGGCCGGGCTGACCCGGAACATGACGACCGCGGAGATCGTGGAGCAGGTCGTCGACGGTGCCCGGGCGCTGTCCCGCGGTGAGATCGCCGGCGGGCCGGGCCGGGTCAGCAACATCGTGTTCATGGGCATGGGCGAGCCGATGGCCAACTACAAGGCCGTGATCGGCGCGGTCCGCCGGTTCACCGACCCGTCGCCGGAGGGCCTCGGGATCTCGGCGCGTGGTGTGACCGTGTCGACGGTCGGCCTGGTGCCGCGGATCAACCAGCTCTCCACCGAGGGCATCCCGGTGACGCTCGCGCTGTCGCTGCACGCGCCGGACGACGAACTGCGCGACGAGCTCGTGCCGATCAACAACCGCTGGAAGGTCGACGAGGTGCTCGACGCCGCGTGGGGGTACGCGCGGCAGACGAAGCGCCGGGTCTCGATCGAGTACGCGATGATCCGCGACATCAACGACCACGCCTGGCGCGCGGACCTGCTGGCGGAGAAGCTGGCCGCCCGCGGCGACTGGGGCTGGGTGCACGTCAACCTGATCCCACTCAACCCGACCCCGGGCTCGAAGTGGACCGCGTCGGACCCCGCTGACGAGCGCGAGTTCGTCCGCCGCCTCCAGGCCGGCGGCATCCCGACCACGGTCCGCGACACCCGCGGCCAGGAGATCGACGGAGCCTGCGGCCAACTCGCCGCCGCCGACAGGGCTTAGGTCATGTCTGGTAATCCCGCGATTACCAGCCACGCCTAACCCAGCTCGCTCAACAGCTTGGTGAGGGCTGTGGGTTGCGAGAACATCGGCCAGTGGCCCGTGGGTAGCTCGAGCAGCTCCCAGGACGGGCTCTTCAGTTGCTCGACGACGTCTGCCGAGGGTGTGGCGCCGTCCAGCAGGCATTTGAGGTACGTCGTGGGGAGCTCGCCGATGGGCCGGGTCAGCTTGGCCGGCTCCGAGATCGCCCGGCCGGGGTGCGGCGTACTCCGGGCGACGATCAGCGTGATCGCCTCGTCGGACAGGTCCTGGTCGACGTAGTCCTCGGCGGTGAGCGGTGGCCAGAACCCACCGGACTCGGCCAGCTGCCCCTCGACCCACGCGCGTCCTTCAGCAGACCAGCCGTCGACGAACGACCTCCCGTCGGCCGGGATGTTCGAGTCGACGTACACCACCCGACGCAGCCGGTCGCCGATCCGCCCGGCGGCCTGGCCGACTGGAATCCCCGAGTAGCTGTGCCCGACGAGGACGACGTCTCGCAGATCGCGGCTCTCGATCACCGCCACGATGTCGTCGACGTGTTGCTGCTGTCCGACCCGCGCGGAATCGGGACCGTGCCGCTCGGCCAGCCCGCTCAGCGTCACCGGATAGACCTCGTGCCCCTCCGCGCGCAGCCCGGCCGCCACCTCGTCCCACGCCCACGCACCGAGCCACGCCCCTGGCACCAACACGAAGTTCGTCATGCCGGGCACGGTAGACCAAGCCTCCGACAGACTTGGGTCATGCGTGGTGAGGTACGTCGGTACGAGGAGAAGGACCGGGAGGCGGTGCTCGACCTGGCGCCGCGACTGATGGAGGGAGTGGCGCGCTGGCGCTCACCGGACGGAGTGCGTGCGGCCGTCACCGGCTGGGTCGTCGAGGCAGTCGAGCGAGCCGCCGAACCAGGCCGGTTCGTGTACGTCGCGGAGGTGGACGGTGTGGTCGCCGGCTTCGTCTCCGGCGAGGAGCGGACGCACTGGTCCGGCGACCAGGAGCTGTACGTCGGTGAGCTGGTGGTATCCACGGATCACGAGGGCGAAGGCGTCGGCCGCGCTTTGATAGACACCGTGACCGACGACGCACGTCGGCTGGGCGTCACCACGATCACTCTCGACACCGGCACCGCCAACACGTCCGCGCGCGGCTTCTACCGCAGCCTCGGCTTCGAGGAGGAGGACGTGAAGCTGACCAGGGTCCTCAGCTGACCAGAGCGGTCGCCTCGTCGATGGTGTCGACCAGGTGGAGTGACCTCGCCATCGGTCGGTCCGCGGCCAGGGACTGCAGCAGCGGCCAGACCGGCAGCTTGACGGTCCAGTGCTCGATGTCGACGAGGATCAGCGGGATCTGGGTGGCCGGATCGCCGTAGTAGTTCGGTGTGACCGCCTGGAAGACCTCCTGCACGGTTCCGGCCGCGCCGGGCAGGTAGACGATCCCGCCCTTCGCCCGGCTGAGCAGCACGTCCTCCCGCTGAGCGTTGGAGAAGTACTTCGCGATCGACGACGCGAACACGTTCGGCGGCTCGTGCCCGTAGAACCAGGTCGGGATCGACACCCCGCCGGCGCCGGGGAGCTCACGCCGTACACGGAGCCCTGCGGCGGCCCACTCGGCCACCGAGGGCTTGAACGACGGTACGGCGGCCAGCGCAGCCAGTGCGGTGTCGACGGCCGACTCGTCGTACCCGGACAGAGACGCACCGAGGTTCGCCGCTTCCATGGCGCCCGGACCACCGCCGGTGACGACGGTGCGGCCCGTCTGGGCGAGGCTGCGCCCGAGCATGACAGCAGACCGGTACGACGTACTCCCGCGGGCGACACCGTGTCCGCCCATGACACCGATCCACGGCTGGTCGGTGGGCAGCTCGTGGAGTGCGTCGGCGATGGAATGGTCGTGCAGGGCGGCCGCGAGAGTCCGACTGGTGTCGCCCTTCTCGTCGTGCTGCCGGGACCACGCGTAGATCCGAGCGTCCGGTGTGGCGTCGTACCCGTCCTCGAGGCCGGCGTAGAGCTCCTCGGCGTCGTACAGCGTGCCGCGGTAGGCGTCGAAGGGCAGGGACGGGATCGCGGGGAACACGAGCCCGCCGCCGTCACGGATCCAGGCGTCGGACTTCTCCTCCAGCACGCAGCCGAGGAACAGGGCGCCCATCGGGCGCAGTCCGAGCAGTTCCGCCGTCCGGCCGGTCAGGTCGACCGACTGCACCCGCCAGCCCGCCATCGAAGTGGCGCCCGCCGCCACGATCCGGTCGAAATGCTGCAGGGACTCGATGTCCACGTGCGGGATGCTCGGCAATGTCACGGAGAGCACCTTAACTGCGATAGATGCCCACTATGAGCAAGCGACGCGATGAGGTAATGCTTAGGCATGACACATGCGGAGCTCTGGGAGCGTCACAAGGCCGTCATGCCGGACTGGCTCGCGTTGTACTACGAGGAGCCGATCGAGATCGTGCAAGGATCAGGCCGCCGGGTGACCGACGGCCACGGCACCACCTATCTCGACTTCTTCGCCGGCATCCTGACCAACGCGATCGGTTACGACATCGCGGAGATCTCCGACGCGGTGCGTGAGCAACTGGCCACCGGTATCGCGCACACCTCGACGGTCTACCTGATCCGCAAGCAGATCGAGCTGGCCGAGCAGATCGCGCAGCTGTCCGGCATTCCGAACGCCAAGGTGTTCTTCACCAACTCCGGCACCGAGGCGAACGAGGCCGCCCTGATGCTGGCCACCCAGCGGCGCCGGTCCAACCAGGTGCTGGCGATGCGCAACTCGTACCACGGCCGCGGCTTCGGCACCGTCGCCATCACCGGCAACCGTGGCTGGTCCGCCAGCAGCCTGTCACCGGTCAACGTGCAGTACGTCCAGGGTGCCTACCGGTACCGCAGCCCGTTCCGGGATCTGCCCGACGCCGACTACATCAAGGTCTGCGTCGACGATCTGCGCAACGTCATCGAGACCACGACCGCGGGCGACGTCGCCTGCCTGATCGCCGAGCCGATCCAGGGCGTCGGCGGCTTCTCGTCCGGGCCTGACGGCCTGTACGCCGCCTTCAAGGAGGTGCTGGACGAGTACGGCATCCTGTTCATCTCCGACGAGGTGCAGACCGGCTGGGGCCGCACCGGCGACCACTTCTGGGGGATCCAGGCGCACGACATGGTGCCGGACGCGATGACGTTCGCCAAGGGCCTCGGCAACGGGTTCGCGATCGGCGGCGTGGTCTCCACGCCGGAGTTGATGGACAGCCTGAGCGCCAACTCGCTGTCGACGTTCGGCGGCAACCCGATCTCCACCAGTGCGGCGAAGGCGACGCTGGACTACCTGCTCGACCACGATCTGCAGGCGAACGCCGCCAAGCGCGGCTCGCAACTGGTCGACGGCCTGCGGGGTATCTCGGAGGAGTTCCTCGAGCTCGGCGATGTCCGCGGCAAGGGCCTGATGCTGGCCGCCGAGATCGTCAAGCCGGACGACAACAGCCCCGACCCGGCGGCCACCGCCAAACTCCAGCAGGAGACCAAGAACCGCGGTCTGCTGGTCGGCAAGGGCGGCCTGTACGGCAACGTTCTCCGGATGGCGCCACCGATGACGTTGACCGAGGAAGAGACCACCGAAGCCCTCGAGATCATCCGCGACTCCTTCAACACCCTGCGCTGAGGAGCAAGCGAAAGGGTCCCGGGGAGTGGCTCCCCGGGACCCTTTCTCGTGATCAGTTGGCAGCGGGCGGCCTGTCGCCCGCGGTCAGCACCTCGCTGGCGCCGACCGCGGACTGGTCCAGCGGCTCGGCGGTCAGCGGACCGCCGGCGGAACGGCCGCGGCGGCGCATCAGGCGTTCGACCCGGTGCGCGAGCACAGTCACCCCGTAGTTCATGATCACGAAGATCACGCCCACGACGATCAGTGCCGGGAGCAGGTTCGACGTGAAGTTGCCGATCTGTTCGGCTTTCCGCAGCAGTTCCTCGTAGGTGATGATGTAGCCGAGCGCGGTGTCCTTCAGGATCACCACCAGTTGGCCGACGATGGCCGGCATCATCGCGGTGATTGCCTGCGGCAACAGGATCATCCGCATCGACTTCCCCGTGGTGAGCCCGATCGCCATCCCGGCCTCGCTCTGCCCCTTCGGCAGGGAGTACACCCCGGAGCGGACCAGTTCGGCGACCACCGAACCGTTGTACAGGGTCAGACCGGTGACGACGGCGGCCAGCGCGAGTCGATCCGGCGGGAACAGGTTGTAGTTCGCGTACAGGGCGAAGGTGAACAGCATCATCAGCAGCACCGGTACGGCGCGGAAGAACTCGACGACGATGCCGCAGGGCCACCGGATCCACGCCTTGGTGGACAACCGGCCGACACCGAGCAGGATGCCGAGGACCATCGCGAAGACGACCGAGATCGCGGCCGCGATCAGCGTGCCGATCAGACCGGGGATCAGGTACTCGGTCCAGATCTCGCCGGTCAGGAACGGCTTCCACTTCGCCGCGGTGAGCTGACCCTTCTCGTTCAGCTTGTCGATCACGAACCACAGCGCCAGCAGCACGAGGATGACGCTGGCGACGCCGACCGCGGCGTACAGGCGCTTGGTGCGCGGGCCGGGCGCGTCGAACAGAACGCTGCCGCTCATCGCTTCACCGCCAGCCGCTTAGACATCGAGGTGAACAGGATGCCGATCGGCAGGGTCAGGATCACGAAGCCGATCGCGAAGATGCCGAACACGATGAACAGCACGTCCGGACGATCCTCCATCATCACCTTCATCACGGCCGACGCTTCGGTCACACCGATGACCGAGGCAACCGTCGAGTTCTTGGTCAGTGCGATCAGCACGTTGCCGAGCGGTGTGATGGCACCGCGGAACGCCTGCGGCAGAACGACGTACCGCAACGTCTTCAGGAACGGCAGGCCGATCGCCCGGGCCGCCTCGGCCTGGCCGAGCGGGACGGTGTTCACGCCGCTGCGGATCGCCTCGGCCACGAAGGACGCGTGGTAGACCGACAGGCCGAGGACGGCCAGCCGGAAGTTGTTGTCGACGATGAAGGTGTTCGAGTCCTTGTTCGCCAGCGAGAGGCCGAGTTGCAGGAACAGCCCGAGGTTGCAGAACACGATGACCAGCGTCAGCGGTGTGCTGCGGACGATGTTCACGTAGGCGGCGCCGAGGATCTGCAGTACCCGGACCGGGGAGACCCGCATCACCGCCACCACGGTGCCGATCAGCAGTGCGAACACCGCCGACAGCAGCGTGAGGTAGATGGTCGTCCGGAACGCTTGCAGACCGTCGTACTCGGAGAAGAACTCCGATATCACGTCCATGATTCTCCTGCTGGGGAACGAGGCGGAGACCAGCACTCCGGGGAGGGACCGCGGACGGTCCCTCCCCGGAGCATGCTAGGTCAGGCGCAGGCGTCGAAAGTCTTCGGCGGGTTGGTGGCCGTGTCCAGCTTCAGACCGGCCTGGCCGAGGTTCTTGTCGAAGGCCTTCTGCCACTCGCCGGAGTCGACCATCTTCTTCAGCGCGTCGTTGACCTTGGTGCAGGTCTCGGTGTCGCCCTTCTTCAGGCCGACGCCGTAGCGCTCGGTCGAGAAGGTCTTGCCGACCACCTTGAACTTGCCCTTGTTGGCTTCCTGCGCGGCGTAGCCGGCCAGGATGGTGTTGTCGGTGGTGAGCGCGTCGATCGCGCCGGCGCCGAGGGCCTCGACACACTTGGAGTAGGTGTCGTACTCCTGCAGCTGCACCGTGTCGGCGAACTGGTCCTTGACCTTCTGCGCCGAGGTGGAGCCGGTCACCGAGCACAGCTTCTTGCCGCCCAGCGACTCCGGTCCGGTGATGTCGGTGTTGTCGGCGCGGACCAGCAGGTCCTGGCCGGCCACCATGTACGGACCGCCGAAGGAGACCTTCTCCTTGCGGGCGTCGGTGATGGAGTAGGTCGCGAAGATCATCTTGACCTGACCGTTGGCCAGCAGCGTCTCGCGCTGGGCCGACGGGGACTCCTTGAACGTGATGTCGCCGTATCCGAGCTCCTTGGCGACGTACTTCGCGACGTCGACGTCCATGCCGGTGTAGTCCGCGCCTTCCTTCAGGCCCAGACCCGGCTGGTCGAACTTGATGCCGATGGTGACCTTCTCGCCACCGCTGGAGCCGGAACCGGAGCCGGCGTCAGTGTCGTCGCCACAGGCAACCAGTCCGGTCGCCGCCAGGCCCGCGATGCCGAGGGCAGCGATGATTCGCTGTCGCATTGTCTTTTCCTCCGTTGATCAGTACTGCGCTGGGACGGCGTTGTGGACGGTCAGTGGGTCAGGATCTTCGACAGGAAGTCCTGGGCCCGCTTGGTCTGCGGATCGGTGAAGAACCGCTCCGGCTCGGCCTCCTCGACGATCTGGCCGTCGGCCATGAACACGACCCGGTTCGCCGCGCGGCGGGCGAAGCCCATCTCGTGCGTGACGACGATCATCGTCATACTCTGCCTGGCCAGGTCGACCATCACGTCCAGGACCTCTTTGATCATCTCCGGGTCCAGGGCCGAGGTCGGCTCGTCGAACAGCATCACCTTGGGATCCATGGCCAGCGCGCGGGCGATCGCCACCCGCTGCTGCTGACCGCCGGACAGTTGGGCCGGGTACTTGTCGGCCTGGGCGGTGACGCCGACCCGCTCCAAGAGCCCCCGGGCCTTCTCCTCGGCCACGGACTTGGACTGGCCACGCACCTTGCTCGGGCCGAGGGTGACGTTCTGCAGGATCGTCTTGTGCGCGAACAGGTTGAACGACTGGAACACCATGCCGACGTCGGCGCGGAGCCGGGCCAGGGCCTTGCCCTCGCTGGGCAGCGGCTGGCCGTCCAGCGTGATCGTGCCGGAGTCGATCGGCTCCAGCCGGTTGATCGCGCGGCACAGCGTCGATTTGCCGGATCCGGACGGACCGATCACCACGACGACCTCGCCCTTGGCGAGGGACAGATTGATGTCCTTCAGGACGTGCAGTTCACCGAAATGTTTGTTGACGTCGGTCAGGGCGACCAGACCGGTTTTCGTCAAGGTTCCGGAATCGCTCATGGCCAGAACCTACTGGAGCGGGGGGCACGGACAAACGACCCCCCGGTTCCACGGTGGTAACGATCTGCAACAAAGCGGAGCGGGCTGTGACCGGCTGGTCACAGCCCGCATGATCTGCGCTTCAGTGTCCATTAACCCCCGTTCCGCAACAGTGACTTGCAGCAATCGCCGCGGCCGGTCAGGGGTTACGAGGACTCAAGGCCAGGTGGGGAAATGTGTACCGCGGCACGTACTCTAGGTGGCTGTCATGCGTACTTATGAGGTCCGCACCTACGGGTGCCAGATGAATGTTCACGACTCCGAGCGGCTGCGCGGGCTGCTGGAGGACGCGGGCTACGTCCGTGCGTCCGAGGGCGACCAGGCCGACGTGGTCGTCTTCAACACCTGCGCGGTCCGGGAGAACGCCGACAACAAGCTGTACGGCAACCTCGGCCACCTCGCGCCGGTGAAGGCCAAGACGCCGGGCATGCAGATCGCCGTCGGCGGCTGCCTGGCGCAGAAGGACAAGGCCACCATCACCAAGAAGGCCCCGTGGGTGGACGTTGTCTTCGGCACCCACAACATCGGATCGCTGCCGGCGTTGCTGGAGCGCGCCCGGGTGGAGCAGGATTCGCAGGTCGAGATCCTCGAGGCGCTCGAGGTCTTCCCGTCCACGCTGCCGACCCGCCGCGAGTCGCCGTACTCGGCCTGGGTGTCGGTCAGCGTCGGTTGCAACAACACCTGCACGTTCTGCATCGTTCCGTCGCTGCGCGGCCGGGAGAAGGACCGCCGGCCGGGCGACGTACTCGCCGAGGTCGAGGCACTGGTCGCCGAGGGTGTGCTCGAGGTGACGCTGCTCGGCCAGAACGTGAACTCGTACGGCGTGGAGTTCGGCGACCGCTACGCCTTCGGCAAACTGCTCCGCGCCTGCGGTGCGATCGACGGTCTGGAGCGGGTCCGGTTCACCTCGCCTCATCCGCGTGACTTCACCGCGGACGTCATCGAGGCGATGGCCGAGACGCCGAACGTGATGCCCTCGCTGCACATGCCGCTGCAGTCCGGCTCGGATCGGGTTCTGAAGGCCATGCGGCGCTCGTACCGTCGCGATCGGTACCTGAAGATCATCGAGGACGTGCGGGCCGCGATGCCTGACGCCGCGATCACCACCGACATCATCGTCGGCTTCCCCGGTGAGACCGAAGAGGACTTCCAGGGCACGCTCGACGTGGTCCGGCAGGCCCGGTTCGCGGGGGCGTTCACCTTCCAGTACTCGAAGCGTCCCGGGACGCCGGCCGAGTCGATGGAGGACCAGGTCCCGCGCGACGTCGTGCAGGATCGGTACGAGCGGCTGGTCGCGCTGCAGGACGACATGGCGTGGGACGAGAACAAGAAGGTCGTCGGCCGGTCCCTCGAGGTGCTCGTCGCCGAGGGGGAGGGGCGCAAGGACGCCGCCACCCACCGGCTCAGCGGCCGCGCGCGGGACAACCGGCTCGTGCACTTCGCGCTGCCGGAGGGCGTCGATACTCCGCGACCAGGTGACATGGCAACGGTCGAGGTCACGTACGCCGCACCACACCACCTCGTCGCGGATGTCTTCGGTGCAGTACGACGTACTCGCGCCGGCGACGCCTGGGAGCGAGGTCAGGACGCGCCGGCCTCGACACCTGGAGTGATGCTCGGGATGCCCACGATCGGCGCCAAGCCGTTGGAGCCCGCGGTCGGCGGGTGCCAGGCCGGATGACCAGCTCCGCGGCTGACCGTCCGTCCCTCCTCCCGCCCGACGCCGTACCGTTCGCGGCCGGTCGGGATGCGGATATCTACTCGCTGGATGACTCCTGGGTGCTGCGGCGCTACCGCAACGGCCACCCGGTGCGGGACGAGGCGGACTTCATGCGTCACGTCGCGAAGTACGACTACCCGGTGCCGGCGGTCCGTGAGATCGCGGGGCCGGACATGGTGATCCAGCGACTGACCGGTCCGACCCTCGGCGACGCGGCGATCGCCGGTGACCTCAGCGGGACCGAACTCGGCGAGATCCACGCCGATCTGCACCGTCGCCTGCATACGATCCCGGCCCCGAGCGGCAGGCCGGGCGTGGTCGTGGTGCACGGCGATCTGCATCCGCTCAACGTGATCGCGACCGACGACGGCCCGGTCGTCATCGATTGGCGCAACGCCGAGGAAGGTCCGCCAGAGTTCGACATCGCGATGACCGCGATCATCTGCGCCCAGGTCGCGCTCGACCCGTCCTTCGAGGCGCTTACCCCGCTCGTGCGCGAAGCCCTCGCCAGTTACCTCGCGAACTCCATCGACCCGACTCCCGGCCTCGCCGCCGCTCTCGAGGTCCGCGGCAACAACCCGACGCTGACACCCGAGGAGCTAGCCCTCCTCCCAGCCCAGGAAGCGCTGATCCGCGAGCATCTCTGAGCGTTCGCTCTATGCGTTCAGGAACGCTGATGGTTTCAGGGCGCGGGTGACGATGCGGAGCTCGCCGATGTGGCCGGCGAAGGATTGCTCGATGATGTTGGCGTAGTGGTTCGCACCCAGGAGCCAGGGCTTGCCGGCGGTGGCGAGTCCGTTGGACGCGGTGGCCGGATTGCGGAGCAGCGGCGACGAGTCGACGTACAAGGTGCTGTGCCTTCCGTCGTTGACCACCGCGAGGTGGAACCACTGGCCCGCGACCTGTTCGTGGCCCCAGTTGGTGAACGTGTCGTTGCGGTCCAGCGGGTACACGGCCCACTGCAGCTGACGCCCGCCGGAGAACGCGAGGTTGACCACCGGCTCCGACGGATCGCTGCCGGTCTTGCCCGCATCCGCGCCGGTGCCCATCCGGCTGAGCAGTCCCACCCACGCGTGGTCGGCGCCATCGTCGGCCAGCTTCACGAACGCCTCGAGTACGGCATCCGGGCGCGGTCGAGAATCTTGAACACCGGGTCCGCCTGGGCGAACTCGGACGCCTGCGCGTTCTCGACCACGTCACCGAGGTGCGCGGTGAACACGATGTTCTCGGTCGACCGCTGGTCGATCAGGTACTCCAAGCTCGCGGCCAGCGGCGCCGGGTCGCCTCGGTCCAGGTCGAACTGGTACTGCGTGTCCGGTACGACGGCGACCGTGAACCTCGGGTGCTCGGTGTCGATCCGCCCACTCGATGGCTTGCTCGCCTGGGTCGCTTTGGTCGGCGTCGCTGAGGCGCCTCCGGTGTTCAGCGTGCCCGATGCGAGCACCGCGCCCGCGCCGAGGGCCCCCGCCTGCAACAGTCGCCGCCGGCTCGTCCCGTCGTACCGCTCGTCCATCGCCCGCCTCCGAAGCTCGCTGACATCGCAGCGAACTCTAGGGCGAGGCGATCCAAGCGTTGGTGAACTCAGGCGAAACCGTGGGCGATCACCGCGGGAAGGCCGTCACCGGCCAGACCGGCCAGCACCCGCGCCTCGTGCGGGACGACCGGGTCGGGAAGCTTGTCCAGCGAGTACCAGTCGAGGCCCGCAGCCTTCTCGGACTCCATCAATCGAGGCTCGCCGCTCCACCGCGACGTCGTGAAAAAGAAGTCGACCCGCTCATCGACCGGGTCCCCGTTGCCGCCGGTCCGATGCATCGCGGTCACCGGCACGAGATCGGCCGGATCGATCTCCACCCCGACCTCTTCCCGAACCTCCCGCACCGCCGCCTCGAGAACCGACTCACCCTTCTCCACATGCCCCGCCGGCACCGCCCAGTACCCATCCATGTAACCGGTGTTGGCCCGCAGCAACATCAACACCTCATCCCCCCGCCGCAACACCACATAAGCCGCCGGAACCACCCGAAACCGATCCATACCAGCACCCTAATCACCCCCACCGACAACCCAACGACATCGCCTCCGGCGGCGGCTGCACTTCCGGCGGCGCGCACCCGTTGACACGGGCCGGGGTGATCGGCGGCTGACCTGCCGATGGGTGTGCTCGTAGGAAGGACACCGCCTTCGACGGCGGCTGCTCTTCTGGCCGCTTCCGGAGGCGTGCATCCGGGTGACCCGGATCGGAGGTGATCGGCGTGGCGTCGAGCCGAGCAGTAGCAAGCTCTTCTGTCGGCTCGAGCAGTTGCGCTAGTTGTACCCGGCCAGGGGGTTGGTTGCGGTTGGGATCACTGGGTCGATGTAGCGCGTCTGGTGGGGAGGCGCACGATATCCCGGGTGATGGTGGTGTGGACGTGCAGCACTCATCAACGTTTCTGTCGGGCGACCTGCAGGCCTGAGGTGAGCGCGGCGGCCTCGGTCTGCGGATGGTTGGTGAGTGCTGCGGGTCCGCCCGTGGCGGCCGGCCACCGGTGCGGACCGTGATCCGGCCGGGGTAGTCACCGGGGCCGGGCGGCGACCTTGTGCTCGGGTCGACCATGTCAGCTGGCGGCGGGTGGTTGGCCGGTGCACAAGGTCGTGGGTGTGAGGTGGGCGGCCCGCGCGCATCCTGCGGGTTCAGCAGGCTCGTCGCGGGTCCGTGATGCCGGTCGGCGCGATCGTGGTTGGCACCAACCTCCTGACCGGATACAGCTAGTCAGGAATTGTGTGGCGGTGGTTGGTGGGCTGGTGACAGGGTGGCGCGTATGGCGGACGTCGTGGTGCCGTTGACGGTGCGGGATCTGGTTGCTGAGGATCTGTACCCGGGATTCGCCGGCTGGACGGATACGCATCTTGCGGGGACCCTCGAGGCGCTCGAGCGGGCGAAGCGCGGGGAAGTGGACTTTCTCGCGGTCTGTCCGCCGTCTGGGATTCCGGTGGCGACCGGCGGGGTTGACTACGCCAAGCCGTCGGGTGTGCCTGTGCTGTGGCAGTTGGAGGTCGATGCGCCGCTGCGTTCCTGTGGCATCGGCTCGATCCTGATCCAAGCGCTGGAGGAGCGGATCCGCGGACGGGGTCTCACCTCGGCCGAGCTGGGGATCGACGAGAACTGGCCGCGGCCGCGTGCGCTCTACGAACGTCTCGGGTACGTCGTTGTCGGCCGCGAACCCGGCGGCTGGAACCGCCAGGCACCGGATGGCACTGTCACGCGGTACGAAACGATGATCACCGTCCTGCGCAAGACGCTCGCCTAGCCCGCCGCCTCGACCGGCCGCGGAGGGACGCGACCAACGAGGCTTCGGGGAGGATGTGCCCATGAACGAGGACAAGGACTTCCTGGTTGAGCAGGCGCAGCTCGCCGAAGCCCAGGCCGAAGCGCAAGCCGAAGCCGATGCCGAACGGATCCGGCAGGAGGCCGAGGACACCACCGCCGACCCGGCGGCTCAACAGGAGTGGATCCGCCAGTCCAACCTCATCTACGGCGGATTGGGTGCCGCCGGCCTCGTGGTCGTGCAGCCGTTCCTGACCGAACCCTCGCTCGACCCATCGGCGACGGTGTGCGTCACTGCGTTCGCCGTGTCGATCCCGTTGCTTGCTGCGCTGCTGGTGCTGAATCGGCAGGAGGAGTTTCGTCGTCGGGCGAGCAAGTCACCGTTGGTCGGACTGGCCAAGGCAGTCGCACAAGGCTCGGCGTTCGTCGGCATCACGGCGGCGTTCTGGCACATGTCGATGATCGCGGGGATCGTGTTCCTGGCTGTCGGGTTCGTCGCGATGGGAGTGCATTCCTCGGGGTACGTGCGACTAGAGTACGACTCTAAGTTCCGCTCGAGATTCACTCGCCGCAAGGCCCCCGAGGCGTAACCACGGCCTGAGCGTCGGCCGACCTCCTCAGTGATCGGCGCGATCGAGTGCATTGACCTCCCGTACGGCGTCGGCGATGGCGCGGAAGTCCTTCTTCAGGATCGAGCCGTGGTTGCTGGCGACCTTCGCGCTGAGCTTGAGGTTCGGGTTGCGCTCGAAGACCGGATCGAGGCTCGCCCGAACTCGTTCCTGCTCATCGCCCTTGCTCCCGAACGACGACCCCGAAGCGAGCACGTACCGCACCGGGACGCTGATCTTGTCCAGCACCGGGCCGAGCTCGCTCTCCCGGGAGATCTTGCCGAGCTCGATGTTGCTCTCGGCCTGCTGCGCGGCGCTCATCCGCGGTACCAGACCAGTCGGGCGCAGGAGCGGCGTGAACCACCCCATCCGCCGGAACAGCTTCCGGATCCGCTGCTCCATGGCGTCGTCCAGCCAGTCGTACGGCTCCGCACCGTCAACCAAGACCGCGCCGATGGCACGCTCCGGATTCCGGCTGGCCCAGTGCGCCCCGACGAACGCTCCGTACGACCAGCCCACCACCAGCGCCCGGTCCACACCCCGCGCCGCGAGCACAGCATCGACATCCCGTACGGCGGCCTCGAACGAATAGTCCGCGGATAGCTTCGACTTCTTGCCCCGAGCCCGTTCGTCGTACGTGATGTGCCGCCACCCCGACCCAAGTTCGGAGATCACCCGCCGCCAATACCCCTGAGTCGCAAACTGCCCATTGAGGTAAACCACAGGAATGCCAGACCCGCCGGTATCGGTAACCGCCAGAGCCGTGTCATCAACCGCCACCATGCCGGCCCACTCAGAGCTGTTCGAGGGAATGCTGTTCGTCGTCATGCCCCCACCATCAACGAACCCGCTGACACCACCCTGACACCACGTTGACGCGGCCGTTCACGCAACGGACTGACCGAGCGCCCGACGCTCGCGGACAGGTAACCGCCTCCGCCTATGGCCGCGTCCGGGTGCGGTGCTGGTCCACCACGCGGAGCTAGAACACTTTCTCGTAGCTCTGGACAGGAAATACCCTGTGCCACCCACCCAGTTCCTGTCTTAGGCAATGACCGGGGATGGCGCCGGAGCTCCTACAGCATCTGCCGCTGCGATTCCCGCGTCGCCGGAGGCGGCCAGAAGATCCGCCGCGCCGCAGGCGTGTCCTTGACAGGCCGAAGGGCCGCGAGAACAGCTCGCGGCCCTTCGGGTGGTGCGGTCAGGCGGGGCGGTTCGTGTCGGGGATGTCGTCGTTTTGGCCGTCGAGGCCGTCCAGGCCCTCCTTGGCTTTCTCGACACCCTGGTCGATCTTGTCGCCGTACTTACCGCCGGTCTTCTCGTCGACGAAGTCACCGGCCTTGTCCAGACCCTGGCCTACCTTGTCGCCGTGCTGGTCGACCAGGTCGCCGGCCTTGTCCTTCAGGTCCTCGGCCTTGCCCTTGAACTTGTCGAAGATGCCCATCGTCGGGCTCCCATTCCTGCGTAGTGAACTGCTTACGGACAGCTAGCGGTGATCTTCGCATCTCCCGGCCCCGAACTGTGGGACCTGCACCGCCGCCGTCGTGACAGGAATTAGCTGTCGCCGCCGGGCCTGGACTCGACGTCACCACCGCTGCTGTCGGGTTCGGACTCGACGTCGCCGCCGGAGTCGGACTCGACGTCACCGCCGCTGAACTCGACGTCGCCACCACTGCGCTTCAACTCGACGTCCCCACCACTGCGCTTTGCGGCAGCAAGGTCCTCCTTGCTGTCGCCCCCCAGGTCCAGCGCGTCCTTCGCCGCGTCAGACTCTTCCTCGAACGGATTCGTCACAGCGTCATTCCTCCCGTATCGGTGTTGCGATCATCATGATGAGTCCTACCGAACTTTCCGGGTCAACCACAAGCCCAGTGCGACCCAGTTGGCGCACTGTTCAGCCCGGTGGAGCGGGGACGGCAGGGACACTGACACACTGGAGTGATGGCCGAATCACTCGTCGTCGCGGTCGTCGGCCCCACCGCGGCCGGCAAGTCCGACCTGTCCGTTGCCCTGTGCAAACGCCTGGGTGGCGAGGTGGTGAACGCGGACGCGATGCAGGTGTACCGCGGCATGGACGTCGGTACGGCGAAGATCACTGCGGCCGAGCGTGCCGGCGTACCGCATCATCTGCTCGACATCCTCGACGTCACCGAGACCGCGACGGTGGCCGAGTTCCAGCAGTTGGCGCGGGCAGCGATCGATGACTGTGTCAGCCGCGGTGTGGTGCCGGTGCTGGCCGGCGGTTCCGCGTTGTACGTGCGCGCGATCCTCGACGACTTCGAATTCCCCGGTACGGACGCCGCCGTCCGCGAACGGCTGGAAGCCGAACTCGAACGCATCGGGTCCGGAGCGCTGCACCAGAAGCTTGCCGCGGTGGATCCGAAGGCGGCCGGGCAGATCCTGCCGAGCAACGGGCGGCGGATCGTCCGGGCGCTGGAGGTCATCGAGATCACCGGCGGGCCGTACGTCGCGACGTTGCCCGAACATCACTATGTCTATCCGGGTGCGGTGCAGCTCGGTCTCGACGTACCGCGGCCGGAGCTGGACGAACGGATCGGCCGGCGGGTGGACCGGATGTTCGACGCGGGTTTCGTGGACGAGGTGCGAGATCTGCTGAACAAGGGTTTGCTTGAGGGGAAGACGGCCAACCGTGCCCTCGGCTACTCGCAGGTGATCGCGTTGCTCGACGGTGAGATCAGTGAGCCGGAGGCGCGGGAGCGGACCGCCCAATCCACCCGCCGGTTCGCGCGGCGGCAGGACTCGTGGTTCCGTAAGGACCAGCGCATTAGGTGGCTCCCGTACGACGACCCCGACCTGGTGGAGAAGGCACTGAACGTGATAGCCGAAGGCAACCGAAGGGGGACCGGCGGCGTAGTCGGGGTGGAAGAGGGCCCAGCCCATGGCCGGGGGTCCGTCGATGCGAGGGGGTGACCGTGAGGCCGAGTTCCGCGAGTACCTGCTCGCGGACCGCACCCGACTGATGCGTACGGCGTTGCTGCTCACCGCGGGGGATGTGCACACCGCCGAAGATCTGGTCCAGACCGCCTGCACCCGTGTGTACGTGCACTGGCACCGGATCAAGCACGAAGGCGCCGGACCGTATGCGCACCGCATCCTGGTCAACGCCTTCCTGGACGAGCGCCGCCGGGCCGGCCGCCACCCCGAGGTGGTGACCGCGGAGACGCTCGAGCCGCGGCTGACCGACGAGGCGGACCCGGTGGACACGCTGGCCGTCCGGCGGGCGCTGCTGGATCTGGCGCCGCGGCAGCGGGCGGTCCTGGTTCTGCGGTATTTCCAGGATCTCGACGTGGCGACCTGTGCGCGGATCCTGCAATGCACCGAGGGGACCGTGAAGAGCCAGACCGCGAAGGCGCTGAAGAGACTGAAGGACTTGATGACCGATGAACCGTCGGATCAGGCGACCGGGAGTAGTTGAGGAGAAGTGGACGAGGTCAAGAGGTTGCTGGAGGGGTTCGCCGACGAGGCCGCCGATGGGCTGCCGACGGCGGATATCGACGCGGACGTCGCGCGTGGGCGCCGGGCGTTGCGCCGGATCAAGCGGCGTCGCCGGGTGACCGGTGTGCTGTGCGTGGCCGCGGTGTCGGCGGCCGTGCTCGCGATCGGCAACCAGGTGAAGTGGTGGGGCAACCCGGGGACCGAGGTCGCCGGTGGACCGTCCGACAGTGAGACCGCGCAGGCAGCGCCGTCGTCCTCGTCACCCGCGCCGGCCGAAGGCGGCGAGACGATGTCGATGTTCGGCGCGTCGGTGGTCGAGCTGGTCGCCAACCAGCAGTCCTGGAACACGATCGGCTGCACCCTCGCCCCGAAGGGCTGGAGCGCCGAGACCCCGATCCCGCAGGACCGCGTCATCCTGTCCCAGCCGACGATGCGGACCGCGGACACCGACACCAAGGTAGTCCTGCAGGCGGCTCCGGAGGCGCGCACGCTCGCGTCGGTCCAGGTCACCCGGTCGGCCGGCAAGACGTTCCACATCGGCCGGCTCGACGGCCGCGTCGCGGGTCAGGTCAAGCTGCCCGACCAGTGGCTCCTGGTCGAGCTCCCGGCCGGCGACAAGGACTGGAACCCCGAGCTGCTCCGCCGCTTCCTGGACTCCTGCACGGTGAACTAGCGGGATCCAGCCGCGCCACAACTGGCGCGCGGCCCCGGTTCGGGATAGGCAAGGGCTTGTCCCTGAATGTCCCTGTATGCCGACGCCCCGCGGGAGAACTGGTGAAGAAGCTGGTCGCATCCCTGTCTGCAGGTGCCCTCGTCTTGTCCGGCCTGAGTGCGAGCGGCGCGGCCGCGAGCACGCCGCAGCCGCCGGCCAAGCATCCGACCGCCATCGGGTTCGGTGGTGCGGTCGCCTCGGTCGACCCCGAAGCCACGAACGTCGGCCTCGGCGTACTGCGCCGTGGCGGCAACGCGGTCGACGCCGCGGTAGCCACCGCCGCCGCGCTCGGTGTCACCGAGCCGTACTCCGCCGGAGTCGGCGGAGGCGGGTACTTCGTCTTCTACAACGCCAAGAAACACAAGGTGTTCACGATCGATGGTCGCGAGACCGCGCCCGCCACGATGCCGAACAACGCGTTCATCGACCCGGCGACCGGTGAGCCGTACCGCTTCACCCCGGAGCTGGTGACGTCGGGCGTCTCGGTCGGTATCCCGGGCACCTTGGCGACCTGGGACTCGGCGCTGCGGCAATGGGGTTCGCTGTCGCTGGGCAAGGCGCTCAAGCCGGCCGCCGAGCTGGCCGATCGCGGCTTCGTCGTGGACGACACGTTCCGCGGCCAGACCTTGGACAACAAGGCCCGGTTCAGCCAGATCGTGCCGACGGCCAAGCTGTTCCTCCCCGGCGGGGACGCACCGAAGGTCGGCTCGCTGTTCAAGAACCCGGAGCTCGCCGACACCTACCGGATGCTCGGCAAGGAGGGTACGTCGGCCTTCTACCGTGGCCCGCTCGCGGCCGAGATCGAGGCAGTCGTGAAGACGCCACCCAAGGCCGCGGGCGCGACGTTGCCCCTGATGCCCGGGTACCTCACGACCAGCGACCTCTCGAAGTACAAGACGATCAACCGGGACCCGACGAAGGTCCGGTACGACGGCCTGGACGTGTACGGCATGCCGCCGTCGTCATCCGGTGGGACCACGGTCGGCGAGGCGCTGAACATCCTCCAGCCACTGCATCTGGACAAGATGGACACCCCGCAGGCCTTGCACACCTACCTCGAGGCATCCGCCCTCGCCTTCGCGGATCGCGCCGCGTACGTCGGTGATCCGGCGTACGTCGACGTACCGACGAAGGAGCTGTTGTCACGCGGCTTCGGCGCCGAGCGGTCCTGTGCGATCGACCCGGACCATGCCGCGACCAAGCCGGTGAAGGCCGGCTCGCCCGACGGGAAGTACTCGCAGTGCGGCAAGGGCGTAGCGACCACGCAACGGCCGGACACCGAGGGCCTGTCGACGACACATCTGGTGGCCGCCGACAAGTGGGGCAACGTCGTCTCGTACACGCTGACGATCGAGCAGACCGGCGGCAGCGGCATCACGGTGCCGGGTCGCGGGTTCCTGCTGAACAACGAGCTGACCGACTTCTCCGCGGTCTACGACGAGGCCGACCCGAACCGGATCCAGCCGGGTAAGCGGCCGCGGTCGTCGATGTCGCCGACGATCGTGCTGCGCGGCGGCAGGCCGTTCCTGGCGCTGGGTTCGCCGGGTGGCTCGACCATCATCACCACCGTCCTGCAGACGCTGACGAACCGGCTCGACCGCGACATGACGTTGCCGGAGGCAATCGCGGCACCGCGGGCGTCGCAGCGCAACACCGCGACCGTGACGGCCGAGCCGCCGTTCATCGACGCGTACGACGCAGTCCTCAAGCCCTACGGCCACACGCTGGTAGCGTCGGGCGACGCGTTCACGTCGGCCGCGGAGATCGGTGCCGTTGCTGCGCTGGAGTTCCTGCCGGGCGGTGGGATCCTGGCTGCCGCTGAGCCGACACGTCGTGGTGGGGGAGCGGCGGGAACGGTCAAACAGCTGTGGCCTAGATAGTCGTGATGCTAGATCGTCATGATGATGGCGGCGACCAGGTCGGCCCGTTCGGCCAGGCTCGCCGCGATCACCTGCTCGTGGACGGCGTGGGCGCCCTTGCCCCGGGGCCCCAGGCCGTCCAGCGTCGGGATGCCCAGCCAGCCGGTCAGGTTCGTGTCGGCGGCGCCTGACGCCGGCGCACCACCGATCTCCTGACCGACCGATTGCGCGGCTGCCTGCACCTTGTGCAGCAGCGCATCGGTCGCCGCCGACGGTTGCCAGGCGGGCCGGTTCGACATCACCGACACCTGCAGCTGAGCGTCGGGCCGGATCGGCTCGAGACCGGTCACGGCGTCCAACACCGCCCGCTCGGTCTCCGGGTCGATGAACCGGAACCCGACGTCGGCAGCGGCCGCTCCGGGTACTACGTTCGTCCGTCCGCCTCCCGTGATCGTGCCGACGTTGCACAGCACGTCGGCATACGACGCGACCAGGGCGCGGACGGCGATCAGTTGGTCGATGAGCTCGTCGATCGCGGAGACCCCGCGGCCGGGGTCGAGGGCGGCGTGCGCCTCGCGGCCGGTGACCTCGATGCGGACCCGGCTGCTGCCGCGGCGCGCGGTCTTGAGGTCGCCGTTCGGCAGCGGCGATTCGAAACCGAAGGCGGCGACCACGCCGGACGATTCGGCGGCGACAAGCTCGCGGGCGGTCGGCGAGCCGACCTCCTCGTCCGCGACCACAACGACGCGCACCGGGCGATGATCGCGATCCGCGATCTGCTCGAGCGCCGCCTCGAGGACGACCAGCCCGCCCTTCATGTCGAAGACGCCGGGACCGTGCAGCAGCCCGTCCTGCTCACGCCAGGGCATCACGTCGCGCAGTTGCCCGATCGGCCAGACCGTGTCGTGGTGACCGATGAAGAGCAGTGGCGCCTCAGCGGCGAGCGGACCGCGGCCCGGAAAGTCGGCAACGACGTGGTCGCCGGTCGGCGCGGCGACGCGACGGGCAGTCCCGCCGAGCTCGGCGTACCGGTCGAGGAGCCGGTCGGCGAAGGCGTTCAGGGCCTGGGCGTCACCGGTCGGCGTCTCGTGCGCGACGTACTCCCGGAGTCGATCGATCATCATAGATATGCAACGTATCATCATTTGGTCACCGATTGACTCCCTTGTTGTCCAGGGGATTTACTCAGGATCTGTTACGTATCTTTGAGAGGAGTGGGCCGGTGCAGGACAGCTTCAGATCCGTCTCGCTCACTACCCAGGACCGGTACGCCGAGGCCGCGGTGCTGTATCGCGAGGTCTTCGGCTACCAGCACCCCGACTACGGGCTGAACCCGCGGCTGCTCGGTGCACTGGCGAGCAACGGCGGATCGGTGGTCGGCGTACTGGACGAGAGCGATCGGCTCGTCGCCTTCGCGTACGGCTTCTGCGGGACCGACAAGCGCGGCTTCTACCACTACTCGCAGTCGGCCGTCGTCGCCGCGGGGCATCAGGGACGCGGCCTCGGCCGGCAGCTGAAGTACGCACAGCGAGAGGTGGCGCTCGGCTCGGGCATGACCCGGATGCGCTGGACCTACGATCCGTTCCAGATCCGAAACGGGCACTTCAACTTCGATGTGCTCGGCGCCCGCGGTCGCTGGTTCGCCCCGGACATGTACGGCCCTGGCACGGACCGCGTCGTCGTCGAGTGGGACCTGACCGACCAACCCAAGGCTGTTCCGGACCAGGAGCTGACCGAGCTGGTGATGCCGGCCGAGTCAACGGACAAGGACCGGCACGAGGTGCGAGCGGCGTTCGAGGAGTTGTTCGCCAAGGGTCTCGCGGCCGTGTCCTGCCGCCGGCTTCCGGACGGGAACGCCGTCTACTACTTCGGACCGGTGGACGATGTCTGACGATCTGCGGAACCGCGAACTGACCAGCCCACAGGAGCGGTACGACGCCCGTCTCCAGCGCCGGTCGTCGACGATGTTGCAGCGACGCGTGGTCGAGCAGGAGCGGGCCTCGATCGAGCAGGCGCTCGACGAGATCCTGGCCGACGACTCGATCGCCCAGGCGGCCGCCCGCATCGTCGCCGCCCGCCGCCGGTTCATCATCGGCTCCGCGAAGTCGTTCTCGTACGCCTCGCTGCTCGCCTTCGACCTGAGTGCCGGCCTGTCCCAGGTGACCCTGATCGACGGCACCGTCGTGCGCGGCGTCGACGTACTGTCCGATGTCCGCTCGAGTGATCTGATGGTCGCGTTCTCGCTGCGCCGGTATCGCCGCGACACAGTCGAGATCGCCCGCAGATTCGTCGAGGCCGGTGGCGAACTCGTTGCCGTCACGGACTTCGAGGACGCGCCGCTGGCCAAGATCGCGGACCAGTCCATCTACGTCGCCACCGGCAGTGCGTCGTACGTCGATTCGCCGACGGTGGTGGCGTGCGTGCTGCACGTGCTGGCGACCCTGACCACCGCGAGCGCGAAGGGTGCGCGCCGGCGGCTGGGGGAGCGCGACCGGTTGAACACGGAGCTGGGCCTGTATGTCAACTGATCTGAAGATCACCGCGGCCCGGCTGCACCGGGTCCGGATGCCGCTGGTGCACGCGTTCCGCACCAGCTCGCACCGCAAGACCCACCTCGATCACATCCTGGTCGAGTTGGAAGACGCGTCGGGAGCCGTCGGCTGGGGCGAGATCGCGTCGCCGTCGGATCCGTACTACGCGCCGGAGACTGTCGAGACGTGCTGGCAGATTGCCGAGCACTACCTCCTTCCGGCCGTGCTCGGGCAGACCTGGGAGCGGCCCGAGCAGGTTCCGCAGCTGTGGGCCAAGGTTCGCGGCAACCAGTTCGCCAAGGCGGGCGTGGACGTCGCCGCCTGGGTGTTGTGGTCGAGCGTGCGAGGTGTGCCGCTGGCCGAGGCACTCGGCGGAACGCGGACCGAGGTGATCGCCGGGGTGTCGCTCGGGATCGAGCCGACCATCGACGATCTGCTGGCCGAGGTCGAGCGCCAGGTGGCGGCCGGCTATCCGCGGGTCAAGCTGAAGATCGCGCCCGGCTGGGACGTCGAGCCGGTGCGTGCGGTGCGAGCGGCGTACCCGCAGCTGGATCTCCATGTCGATGCCAACGGCATCTATTCCGCGGAGCAGTCGGACCGGCTGCGTGCGCTGGACGAGTTCGGCCTGACGATGGTCGAGCAGCCGTTCGCGCCGCGGGACCTGCTCGCCCACGCCCGCCTGCAGCAGGCGATGACGACACCGATCTGTCTGGACGAGAGCATCGAGACCCTCGACGACCTGGAGACGGCTCTGGCCGTCGAGGCCCTGAAGGTGCTCAACATCAAGGTCTCGCGGATGGGTGGCCTGACCGCCGCCCGCGCCGCGCACGACCGCGCCCAGCAGGCCGGCATCCCGGTCTGGTGCGGCGGCATGCACGAGTTCGGCATCGGCCGCGCCGCCAATGTCGCCATCTCCAGCCTGCCCGGTTTCTCCCTCCCCTCGGACGTCTCCGCCTCGGAGAAGTACTACGCCCAGGACGTGATCACACCTGCGGTGACTGCCGCCCGGGGTGTCGTCCAGGTGCCGACGGGAACCGGTCTCGGGCACACGGTCGACGCGGAGTTGATCGCCGCGAACACCGTGGCCACGCTGTCCCTCTGAAACGAACAGGACTCTTGATGAGCCAGGACCAGAAGAGCACGACCACGTCCGCGAACGCCTACCAGGTCGAAGTCGCGCCCGGGCGCCGTCGGCTGGTGAACGCGCTGGCCGCGGCCGGGCTGGTCGTCTCGATCGTCGCCGGCCTGCTCACCGACGGCCCGACGCTGTGGGGCCTGCTGCCGATCGTGCTGTACGCCGTCCTGTGCCTGCTCGGCATGGACATCGTCGTCGGCACCGTTGTCGCGGTGCTGTCCGGCGTACTGATCGCGGGACTGAGCCCGATCGAGACCGGCACGTTGCTGGGCAAGTCGCTGGCCGACTCGGTCACCGCGATCGGCCTGATCATCGTGCTCGGCGCCGGTGTCGGCGAGGTCCTCAGAGTCACCGGCGTGGCCACGACGATCGTGTCCGGCGTGATGCGGGTGGCCGGCAACCGCAGCAAGGTCGCGGTCGTGCTCGGCGTGATGATCGCGTGCCTGATCCTCGTCGCCAGTCTCGGCACGCTGGCCGGTGCGCTGGCCATCGCGGCGCCGATCGTGCTGCCGATCACCGCGCGGCTGGGCTACACCCGCGCCGCGACCGCGTCGATGATCTTCATCGGCGGCTGCGCCGGCCTCACGATCGCGCCCTTCGCCGGTTCGAACGTGGCGATCATGACCGCGGCCGACGTCAACTACCTGACCTACCTCGGGTACGGCGCCGGCCCGCTGGCCCTGCTCTCGCTGGTGGTCGGGCCGTTCGTGGTGGCCTACATTCAGCGCCGGACCGCGCGCACCGGCGACGAATACGACCTGGCGGAACTCGTCTCGGACGACAGTGCGACGACCGCTCGGGCGCCACGCGCCGCGACTGCCACCTTCCTCGTCGTCCTGCTCGGCAGCGTCGTCTACGCGACGGTGACCGAGGCCGGCACCAACTTCCCGCTGCTCGCGCTGCCGGTGCTGGGCATCGTCACGGGGTTGGCCGGACGGCTGTCCGCGAAGGACATCGCCGAGCACATGTACCGCGGTGGAGCGAAGCTGATCAGCATCCTGCTCCTGTTCTGGTTGCTGGCGGCCCTCTTCGCGCTGATCGACCAGCTCGCTCCGTTCAAGGTCATCCTCGACCAGCTCGGCCCGGAGCTCGCGACGGTGTCCGGCTTCGGGGTGGCGATCGCGATCGCCCTGCTCGGTTGGGTCGGCGTACCGGGTGCGACCGCTGCCCAGGTCGTCCTGCTGGACAAGGTGTTCGGGACGCTTGCGGCGAGCGCCGGGGTCGGACCGGGCGCCTGGGTCGTGGTGCTGCTGTTCGCGTCGAAGGCTGACACGTACGGTCCGTTCCCGAACGCGAACATGGTCGGAGCGATGGGCCTGGCTCGATCGTCCGACCTGAAGAGCATGCTGATCACCGGGTGGATGATGCTGGTGCCCGCCTGCGTGATGTACGCCGTGATATTGCTGGTGACAACATGATCGCGATCACGGGTGGCCTCGTCCTGGACGGCAGCGGTGCGGATGCCGTAGCTGCAACGGTACTGATCGACGGCGGGCGGATCGCCGACGTACTGCCGCCTGACTCCGCACCGGCCGACGCCGAGGTGATCGATGCCGCGGGCAACATCGTGGCACCGGGGTTCATCGACCTGCACTCGCACGCGGACTTCAGCGTGCGCACGTCGCCGGACGCGACCACGCAGCTGCATCAGGGCGTCACCACGCTGGTCACCGGGAACTGCGGCTGGTCGCCGTTCCCGATCACCGACCTGGAGTCCATGAAGGCCGGTACGGCGTTCCTCGACCCGCAGCACGACTGGTCGTGGCGGGACACGAGCGAGTTCGCCGCACCCTTGGAACCCGCCGTGAACCTCGCGCTGCAGGTCGGGCACTCGTCGCTGCGGATCGCCGCCATGGGCAGCGCCGAGCGGGCGCCGTCACCGGACGAACTGCGGACGATGCAGGACCTGCTGCGCAAGGCTGCGGACCAAGGTGCTGTCGGCTTCTCGACCGGGTTGATCTACGCACCGGGCGCGTACGCCGAGTCGTCCGAGGTGGCTGCCCTGGTGGCGACCGCGGCCGAGTGCGGACTGCTCTACTCGACGCACATCCGCAACGAAGGCGCAGACCTGTTGAAGGCGCTGGACGAGGCGATCGCCGCTGCGAGGGCCGCCGGGGCGAGGCTCGAGGTCTCCCACCTGAAGGCAGTGGGCAAGGCCAACTACGGCCTCGTCACCGCCGCACTCGAGCTCCTCGACCAAGAGCGCGCAGACGGAGTCGACGTGGCTTGGGACGTCTACCCCTACACAGCCTCCAGCACGACGCTCACGGCCCGGCTACCCACGTGGGCGATGGACGGCGGCCCGCATGCCCTCCTGGCCAGGCTCGCCGACCGGACCGAACGCGAGCGCATCGCGGAGGCCATCCGGACCCGCGACCTGCTCGATGGGAACGCCGTCGTCATCGCCTCGCTGCCACCTGGCCGATACGAGGACTGCCGGGGTCTCAGCCTGGCCGAGATCGCCCGCCGCGACGAGGTGGACGCGGCCGAAGCCGCCCTGCGCGTGCTCGAACACCACCGCGCCGCCGTCGGCGTGGTCAACCACGCGGTGAACGAGGACGACGTCGTCACCGTGCTGCAGCACCCCTGCACGAGCGTTGCGAGCGACGGCTGGATCCTCGATGCCACCGGCTCCGGCCACCCGCATCCCCGCAACTTCGGCACGTTCCCCCGCGTCCTCGGCCGCTACGCCCGCGACCTCGGCGTCCTCACGTTGCCCGAGGCAATCCGGCGGATGACGTCGCTCCCGGCCTCCCGCTTGGGTTTCGACGACCGCGGTGTGGTCAGAGCCGGTGCCGTCGCGGACCTCGTCGTACTCGATCCGGCTCAGGTCGCCGATCGGTCGACGTACGACGATCCGTGGCAACTGTCGGTCGGCATCGAGCACATGCTCGTCGCGGGCCGACCGGTGCTGACGGACGGCGTACCGACCGACGTGCGGCCGGGCCGGGTGCTCACGCTTTCTTGAAACGCTTGGGCGCTGTGGGCAGTGGGGGAGGTGCGGTGGGCTCGTCCTCGGCCGCGGTCTCGAGCCACCCGTCGTACTCCGCCACGACCTCGTCCACCTCGGCCTTGTCCACCTCGTGCAGTACGACGAGCCACGGGTGGTCCTCGTCGTCGTCCTCGCCGTGGAAGCGCCCGCGCCGGACCTGGCCGTCCAGCCGTTCGGCGGCCGCTTCGGCGTCCTCCTGCTCCCAGAAGTAGGCGATCAGCTCCATGAGGGACACCGTACGATCTTCGGTATGAGCACGTTTGCCTGGCTGAAGGGGCATGGCACGGAGAACGACTTCGTGATCCTGCCCGACCCCGACGGTTCGGTCCATGGAGACCTGGACGCGGAGTTGGTGCGCTTCCTCTGCGACCGGCACGCCGGTCTCGGGGCGGACGGCGTACTGCGGGTGATCGAGGGCGGCAAGCAGTCGTACGTCGAGGACGGCGGCGACTGGTTCATGGACTACCGCAACTCCGACGGCTCGATCGCGGAGATGTGCGGGAACGGCGTACGGGTGTTCGCTCGGTATCTCGCCGAGGCTGGATTGACCGGGGACAAGCCGGTCCGGGTCGGGACCCGCGCCGGGGTCAAGGAAGTCGTGCAGAACGACGACGGCACCCTGACCGTGGACATGGGCGAGCCCGTGCTGCCCGGTCCGGCGGGCATCGTCGTGGAGGCGAACGGCCACCAGTGGCCCGCTGTCCACGTGGACATGGGCAACCCGCACGCCGTGGCTTTCGTCGACGACCTGCGCGAGCCGGGCAACCTGTGCGACCAGCCGACCTGGTCGCCTCAGGAAGCGTTCCCCGCCGGCGTCAACCTGGAGTTCGTCGTACGGCGTGGTCCACGGGACGTCGAGATGCGGGTGCACGAACGCGGAGCGGGCGAGACGCGGTCCTGCGGGACGGGCACTTGTGCTGTCGCGGTGGCGGCCGCACGGGCGGCCCGGGAGGAGTTGCCGGTCACGTACCGCGTCGGCGTCCCGGGTGGTGAGGTCACCGTGACGTGGCGTGCGGACAACCACCTGGAGCTGACCGGACCGGCCGTTCTGCACGCTCGCGGGGAGTTCGATCGGGCCTGGCTGCCTGCCTGACGGGGAATTCAGGTACCGCGTGGGGCGTTGACTACCGTTAATCGGGTCGCTTGTACTGGTGGCCCGTGCCACGATGGAAGGTATATGACGACCCATTCGCATTCATACGACGACACCACCGATGTCGAACTCGACCTGATCCAGGGCGATGACTCAGGCGACTCGTTGACGGGTCAGGACGACTTCGAACAAGAACTGAGCACCGAGGGCCTTGAGCTCGAGGAGCGCCAGGCGCTACGCCGTGTAGTCGGCATGTCGACCGAGCTGACCGACATCAGCGAGGTCGAGTACCGCAAGCTGCTGCTGGAGCGGGTGCTGCTGGTCGGAGTCTGGACCGAGGGCAGCGCCGAGGACGCGGAGAACTCGCTGGCCGAGCTGAAGCTGCTCGCCGAGACCGCCGGTTCCGAGGTACTGGACGGCGTGATCCAGCGGCGGAAGAAGCCGGACCCGGCGACCTTCATCGGTTCCGGCAAGGTGGCCGACCTGCGCAACCTGGTCGCGTCGCTCGGCGCGGACACGGTGATCGCGGACGGCGAGCTGGCGCCCGCGCAGCTGCGCAACCTGGAGGACAAGCTCAAGGTCAAGGTGGTCGACCGGACCGCGCTGATCCTGGACATCTTCGCGCAGCACGCGAAGAGCAAGGAAGGCAAGGCCCAGGTCGAGCTCGCCCAGCTGCAGTACATGAAGCAGCGCCTGCGTGGTTGGGGTGGCAACCTGTCCCGGCAGGCCGGTGGACGCGTCGGTGCGGCCGGTGGCGGTATCGGTGGCCGTGGTCCCGGTGAGACCAAGATCGAGACCGACCGGCGCCGGATCAACACCAAGATCTCCAAGCTGCGGCGTGAGCTGAAGGGCATGAAGGGCACGCGGTCGACGATGCGCCAGGAGCGCCGCCGGCACTCGATCCCGTCGGTCGCGATCGCGGGCTACACCAACGCCGGCAAGTCCTCGCTGCTGAACAAGATCACCGGTGCCGGTGTCCTGGTCGAGAACGCCCTGTTCGCGACCCTGGACCCGACCACCCGGCGTACGACGACGTCCGACGGGCGCGTGTACACGTTCACCGACACGGTCGGGTTCGTCCGGCACCTGCCGCACGACATCGTCGAGGCGTTCCGGTCCACGCTGGAGGAGGTCGCGGACGCGGACCTGCTGCTGCACGTCGTCGACGGATCGCACGCCGACCCGTTCGCGCAGATCCAGGCGGTCCGCGAGGTGCTGAGTGAGATCGGCGCCGCGGACGTCCCGGAGATCATCGTCATCAACAAGGCCGACCTGGCCGACCCGATGGCGCTGGCCCCGATCCTGCACCGCGAGCCGCGGGCGATCGTCGTGTCGGCCCGCACCGGCGAGGGCATCGACAAGCTGAAGGCGCTGGTCGAGGCGTCGCTGCCGCAGCCGGACGTGGCGCTCGACCTGCTGCTCCCGTACGAGCGTGGCGACCTGGTCTCCCGGATCCACTCCGAGGGCTCGGTCGACCAGTTGGAGCACACCGCGGACGGCACTCGCGTCACCGCCCGGGTTCACCCGGATCTGGCCGGCGACCTGACGCCGTACCAGGTGGCAACGGCTCAGTAAGGCCACAGAGGACGGCCCCGGGAGGAATCCTCCCGGGGCCGTCCTCTTGTGCTCAGCAGGTCAGCTGCGCTTCGACACCTGGACCTTCATGGTCGTCCCGCTGCGGGACACGACCTTGATGTTGACCCCGTTGTTCGGGACCTTCACGCTGCTCGTCGGCAGGTCCGCCGACCAGTACTGCTTGCTGTCGTTGAACGTCGGTACGGCGTCCTGACCGCGGACGTAGCTCGCCTGCCCGTTGATGTGCAGGGTGAACGAGTCCGCCTTCTCCAGACCGAACGGCGCGTCGTACGCGCTGACCCGCGGCCGCCAGACCTGACCGTCGATCCGGTTGATCGGGGTCGGGTGCGAGTCGACCGGCAGGATCAGTCCGCCGCCGGGGTGGGTGTTGGTGTTGTTGTCGTTGAACGAGGTGTCCCAGTACCAGACCAGCAGACCGTCCTGGTACGGGAAGTGCTCGACCTTGTCCGGCAGGGTGTTCAGCCAGCCGAAGTTGTACGGACCGGTCTTCAGGTACTGATCCTGGGCGACGTAGTTGATGTGCGACGCCAGGTAGTAGTTGTCGTGCATGCTGGTGAAGCTGGCTCCCTGGGCGCTGAAGCCGTTCAGCGTCCAGCCGTCCGGCGAGGTCTCCGCGCCCGACGTCAGCACCGTGGTGGTCCCGGACGTCACGGTGATCTCGTCGGCGAAGAAGCCCTTGCCGCCGGTGTTCGGGTCGGTGGTGTAGCGGAACTGCAGGCCGACCGTCTTGCCCGCGTAGGCGGACAGGTCGAAGGTCGCCGGCTGCCAGCCGTTGCTCTTGCCGTCGATGCCGTTGCCCTCGGCCGCGTTCGCGATGCTGCCGGGGATCGGCTTGTAGCCGGTGCCGTCGTTCACCTCGACGTAGGCGTAGTCACACGCCGTCGTACCGCAGTCCTCGATGTCCCAGTTGGCCTGGAACGTGAGGCTGGCCGCTGCTCCGGCCGGGAGCGTGACCTGGCGGTTCATCGTGTGGGTGAAGTTGTCGCCGG
This sequence comes from Kribbella capetownensis, assembly GCF_004331485.1. Classification (GTDB taxonomy): domain Bacteria; phylum Actinomycetota; class Actinomycetes; order Propionibacteriales; family Kribbellaceae; genus Kribbella; species Kribbella capetownensis. The sequence continues at coordinate 33,726 of NZ_SJKD01000009.1, read as the reverse complement.
AGCCGCTCCACCACGACTTGGTCCCGGCCGCCGGTGGCACGAGTTCGTTGACGCGCGCCTTCTTCGGCAGCGTCACCACCAACCCCTGGGCCTTCTTCGAGTTGTACTCGTGCGGGCCGAGTTCGACGGTCCGCTTCTGGCCGGAGTTGACGATCTCGTAGTCCAGCCAGCCCAGCTGCAGCTTGTCCCACGCGTTCAGGTCGGCCGGTGCAGCGGTCCCTCGAACGTCGCCGGGCCGGGGATGCTCGGGGCCTGGTCCTTGTCCGGGTAGCTCGGGTGCCGCTCGTTGCCGAACTCGGCCAGGATCACGAAGATCCGGTCGGTCTTCTCCCGGCTCAGCTCGACGTACTGGTCGACCTTCTGCTTGGCCTTGGGACCGGTCTGGCCCTTGGCCGCGGCCGACTTGGTGCCGACCTTCACGACCGTGCTGGCGCCGCGTTTCTCAGCCTTGGCGGTGCCGTTCAGGACCTTGGTCAGTGCTTCCTGGCGCAGTTCGCGACGCTGGTCCTCGAGCGGGCTCGACAGCTCGTCGGACGTCTGGACCGGCTCACTGGCGCTCGTGGCTCCGGGAGCCCCTGAGGGCGGGGCGGCGGCGCCGGACGAGGCCATACTCAGTCCGAACGTCGCCGCAAGGGCCAGGCTGAACAACCCGGCGGGTAGCTTGCGCACGATTCCCCTCCATGCTTGGTCGCTGCCGCCGCGCCACCAGTGCATGGTGACGCGGCGTGATCGAAGCTCCCCCGAGCGTGTTTGCGCGAGAGTACGGCGAAAACCGGCAGAGCTGAAGTGGATGGCGGAGAATCCGGGAAACCTGCGGGGATCCTGCGCCATGAGTAGAGCTACCTGACCAGTCCGGTACGACGCCTCAGCCGCGGCGGGCCGGTCGATTGGCAGACTGTCCCGGTGAACTCCGACCCCGTCGACCTCCTGCAGCCGTTGTGGCGTGCCCTGGTCGCCTTCCGCGTGATCGCCTTCGGGTCCGCGTGCTTCGGCGTCTGGACCCGGTGGGACGGGATCGTCCGGCCGTCCGGGGCGGTGCTGCAGCTGGCCGTCATGGGTGCCTGGACCGTCGTCTCCTCGATCGGCTACAGCCGTCGCTGGGGACGCCGCAACACCCGGCTGGCGTTCGTCGACCTGGTCATCACGGTCGGTTGCATGTACGCGACCCTGCTCGCGCAGCCGCTACTGGACATCCGCGCGGGCGCCTCCGTGCTGACCTCGGTGTGGGCGGCCGGACCGGTGCTCGCGCTGGCCATCGCCCGCGGGCGGGACGGCGGTCTGCTCGGCGCCGTGATCGTGAGCTTGGCGCTGCTGTCGCTACGCGGTGTCGACCACATGCCGAAGATTCTCGGCAATGTGCAACTGCTCCTGGTCGCCGGTCTGGTCGTCGGGTACGCCGCCTCGACCATGAGGCAGGCGGGAGCGCGTCTGCGCGAGGCGATCGCTACGGAGAGCGCGACCGCCGAGCGGCTCCGGCTCAGCCGGTCCATCCACGACGGCGTACTGCAGGTGCTCGCCCAGGTACAGCGTCGTGGTACGGCGATCGGTGGTGAGGCGCTGGAGCTGGCAGAGCTGGCTGCCGAGCAGGAAGTTGCCCTGCGCACCCTGATGTCGTCCCGTCCGACCCTCGGCGAGGGCGGCAGCGTCGATCTGTGCGGGCTGTTGTTGCCGCTGGCCACCACCCGGGTGGACGTCGTCGTACCTGCCGCGCCGGTCCTGTTGCCGGCCGCAACCGCCGCCGAACTGGTGGCCGCGGTCAACGAAGCGCTGAGCAACGTGGACAAGCACGCCGGACCGGATGCCCGGTCCTGGTTGGTGGTCGAGGACCTTGGCGAGGAGGTGGTCGTGTCGATCCGCGACGACGGGATCGGTACGACGCCTGCCCGGCTGGAGCAGGCCCGCGTCGACGGGCACCTGGGCGTCAGCCAGTCGATCCGCGGCCGGATCGCCGATCTGGGTGGCACAGTCATGGTCCGGACCGCCCCGGGCGAGGGAACCGAGTGGGAACTGAAGGTGGCTACATGACACGCGTGATGATCGTCGACGACCATCCGATGTGGCGCGAGGGCGTGGCGCGGGACCTGGGCAGCCGCGGGTACGACGTGTGCGCGACGGCCTCGGACGTGTCGGGTGCGGTGAAGATCGCGCTGGCTACCCGGCCGGACGTCGTGGTGATGGATTTGCAGCTCGGCGACGGGTCCGGCGTTGACGCGACCCGTGAGATCACGGCAGCGCTGCCGGACACCCGGGTGCTGGTGCTGTCGGCCAGCGCCGAGCAGAGCGACGTACTGGACGCCGTGAAGAACGGAGCCTCCGGCTATCTGGTGAAGTCGGCGTCATTGGACGAGTTCGACGACGCAGTACGGCGTACTGCGGAAGGCGATGCGGTGTTCAGCGCCGGACTGGCCGGACTGTTGCTGGGGGAGTACCGACGCCTCGGTGCGGGGCCGGAGGTGCCGCATCTGACCGAGCGGGAGACAGAGGTGCTCCGTCTGGTTGCCCGCGGCCTGACTGCTCGCCAGATCGCGACCAGGCTCGTCCTGTCGCACCGGACGGTGGAGAATCACGTGCAGAACACACTGCGGAAGCTGCAGCTGCACAACCGGGCCGAGCTGGTCCGCTACGCGATCGAACACGGGATCGACGCACCGGAATAGTTCGGAGCCGAATGGACTTTTGCGGCCGCTCCGTACACTGAGCGCTCCTCGCCGAGAGCCTCCGGAGGCTGTTGTGAACCGGTCGTCCCTCGTCCGCGCGCTGCTGGCGTTCTTCGTGCTGGCAGCCTCGACGTACGTCGTGCTGACGGCCAAGCCGCAGCTCGGCCTGGACCTGCGCGGCGGAACGCAGATCGTGCTGGAGGCGAAGGATTCGCCGACGGTCAAGGCGGACAAGAACACCACCGACAAGGCCACCCAGGTGCTGCACCGGCGGATCGACGCGCTCGGCGTCAGCGAGCCGAACGTGACGCGCCAGGGCGAGAACCGGATCATCGTCGAGCTGCCCGGCGTCCAGGATCCGCGCGAGGCCGCGCAGGTGATCGGCAAGACCGCACAGCTCACCTTCCACGAGGTGCTCGACCAGGTCGCGACGAAGCCGGCCAAACCGGCCGCCGGAGAGGTCTATCTGCCCAGCGACACCGGGCAGGGGTTCCTCCGGCTGGCCAAGCCCGCGATGACGGGCGAGATGGTCAGCGGCGCCGAGGGCCGGCTCGACCCGCAGCAGGCCGCCATGGGCTGGTTCGTCGAGATGAACTTCAAGGGCGACGGTGGCAAGACCTGGGCCGCGATCACCGGCCAGGCCGCCTGCCAGCCGCTGAACACGCCGCAGCGGCTGATCGCGATCGTGCTCGACAACGAGATCATCAGTGCGCCGCAGGTGGACCCGAACGGCGGCAGCCAGCTGTGCAACGTCGGCATCGGCGGCGGCAGCACGACGATCTCGGGCTCGTTCAACGAGGAGCAGGCGAAGGACCTGGCCGCGCTGATTTCCGGCGGGGCGCTGCCGGTGCCGGTCGAGGTCATCGACCAGCGCACGGTCGGCCCGTCGCTCGGACAGGACGCGATCCAGGCGAGCGCGCTGGCCGCCGTCATCGGTCTGGCACTCACCGCGCTGTTCATCGTGATGGTCTACCGCCTGGTCGGCCTGATGGCGGTCTTCGGCCTGATCGGGTACGCCGGGATGTCGTACGCGGCCCTGACCGCGCTCGGGGCGACGCTCACGTTGCCCGGATTGGCCGGTTTCGTGCTGGCCATCGGTATGGCGGTCGATGCGAACGTGCTGGTGTTCGAACGGGCGCGTGAGGACTACATCGCGGGGCGGACGGACGGGCTGCGACGGTCGCTGCGGAGTGGGTTCCAGAACGCGCTGTCCGCGATCGCCGACTCGAACATCACCACCTTGCTGGCTGCTGGGCTGTTGTTCTTCCTGGCTGCCGGGCCGGTCCGCGGGTTCGGTGTCACGCTGAGCATCGGTGTGGTGGCCTCGATGTTGTCCGCACTGGTCGTGACTCGCGTGCTGGCGGAGTTCGCGGTGTCGCGGGGGTTTGTGGTGCGGCACCCGCGGATCAGTGGGATCGCGGGGCACGGGCGGGTCCGGACCTGGCTGGAGGCGCGGCGTCCGTCGTTGATGAAGCACAGCCGTCGCTGGCTGCTGATCACGGCTGTCGCCATCATCGTGAGTCTCGCGGGGGTCGCCGTACGCGGGCTGAATCTCGGCATCGAGTTCACCGGTGGACGGCTGCTCGAGGTGAGCACGGCGCAGCGCATCACGCCGGACCAGGCGCGGGCCGCGGTCGCCGACGCGGGGTACCCGAACGCGGTGGTGCAGGCGTCCGGCGCCGACGACATCACCGTGCGGACCGGCACGATCAGCGACGACGAGGCGGAGAAGATCCGCGAGTCGATCGCCGAGATCGGTGGCGGTACGGAACTGGTGCGCAACGAGAGCATCGGGCCTTCGCTGGGTGAGGAACTGCGGAACAAGGGCCTGATCGCCCTCGGGATCGCGCTGCTAGCGCAGTTGATCTATCTCGCCGCGCGGTTCCGATGGACGTTCGGTGCCGGCGCGGTGCTGGCGTTGCTGCAGAACGTCGCGGTCGTGGTCGGCGTGTTCGCGTGGACCGGCAAACCGGTCGACGGGATCTTCCTGGCCGCGATCCTCACGATCATCGGCTACACGGTGAACGACTCGGTGGTCGTCTTCGACCGCATCCGCGAGACCCGCAACGCCCGCTCCACCGAGAACCTCGGCCCGGTCATCGACACCGCCATCGTCAATGTCCTGCCCCGGACCATCAACACCGGTATCTCCACCCTCTTCATCCTCAGCGCCCTCCTCTTCCTGGGCGGCGACTCCCTGGCCGACTTCGCCCTCGCCCTGCTCCTGGGCATCCTCGTCGGCACCTACTCCTCCAACCTCACCGCAGCCCCCTTACTGCTGGAGCTGGAACGCCGCTACCCAGCCCCACCCCCACGCCCCAAACGCCCCCAAGTAGACCGAGACACCCAACCCGACCGAGGCGCCGTCGTTTAGCCGTCCAGCGTTATCCACACCCGCGCCCTCCGAACAGAAATCTGTCCGTCGGGCGGGCTAGGGTGTGGCGGTGGGTGTTGATGTGCGGGAACTGCTCGAGGCTGCTGTGTCGGGGATCAACGGGCAGACCAGGCCCGGTCAGGTGGAGATGGCGCAGGCCGTCGACACCTCGATGCACGACGGTTCACATCTCCTGGTGCAAGCCGGCACCGGCACCGGCAAGTCGCTCGGCTACCTCGTCCCAGCGCTCCTGCACGCGATCGAGGACCGCCGCGTCGTCGTGTCCACCGCGACCCTCGCGCTCCAGTCACAGCTCGTCGACCGCGACGTCCCCGCGCTCCTGGACGCGACCGAGAAGCTCCTCCCGCGCAGACCGTCGTACGCGATCCAGAAGGGCCGCAACAACTACGCCTGCCTGCACCGGATCCGCGAGGGTGCGCCGGACGACGACGGGATGCTCATCGACGTCCCGCCGCCCGGCCAGATCGGTCAGCAGGTGCTCGAGCTGCGCGACTGGGCGGAGCAGCAACTGCTCGACGGCAAGGCCGGCGACCGCGACCACGCACCCTCACACCAGTACCAAGCCTGGCAGCAGGTCGCCATCGCCGCTCGCGAGTGCCTCGGCGCGCAGAAATGCCCGTACGGCGAGGAATGCTTCGCGGAGAAGGCCAAGGACCAGGCCCGCAAGGCCGACATCGTGATCACGAACCACGCCCTGCTCTCGATCGACGCGTTCGAGAACCGCACCGTGCTGCCCGAGCACGACGTCATCATCGTCGACGAGGCGCACGAGCTGCCCGCCCGCGTCACCGGCGCGGCCGGCGACGAGCTCTCCCCGCAGATGGTCGAGCGCGCCGCGAAACGATCCCGCCGCTTCGTCGACGACGACAAGGCCGACGACCTGATCGACGCCTCCGACGCCCTCCGCGCCGCTCTCGACAGCACCCGCGAAGGCCGCATCGAGCCGTCGAACGCCGCGGTGCTGGAGGCCGCCGCCCTGGTCCGCGACGCCGCCCGCTCGCTGTACTCCGACCTGAACAAGAAGTCCGACGACAAGGACGACGACCCCGACGGCGCGAAGCGGCAGTCGAAGGGCGCGGTCAAGGAGATCTTCGACGTCTCCGAGCGCGTCGCGGCGCTCAGCGACGCCGACGTGGTCTGGATGACCGACCGAGACCGCTTCGGCCGCGAGCTCCGGATCGCGCCGCTCACCGTCGCCGGCCTGCTCCGCGAGCTCGTGCTCAAGGACCGGACCGCCGTACTCACCTCCGCGACCCTCACCCTCGGCGGCGACTTCGACGCGATCGCCCGCCAGGTCGGCCTGCGCCCGGCGGACAAACTCGATGACGACGACGAGATGCCGGAGCTCGGCGAGAGCTCCGAGACCGGCCCGCTGCCCTGGCGCGGCCTCGACGTCGGCTCCCCGTTCGAGTACGAGAAGCAGGCGATCCTGTACGTCGCCAAGCACCTGCCGCCACCGCATCGCGACGGACTGGGGCAGAAGCAGTTCGACGAGATCATCGACCTGATCACGGCCGCCGGTGGCCGGACCCTCGGCCTGTTCTCGTCGCGCCGCGCGGCCGAGGCGGCGACGGCCGCGGTCCGCGAGGCGACCGACCTGAAGGTGCTCTGCCAGGGAGACGCGCAACTGGGCGAGTTGGCCCGCGAGTTCGTCGACGACCCGGAGACGTCCCTGTTCGGCACGCTGTCCCTGTGGCAGGGCATCGACGTACCAGGCTCGACCTGCAACCTGGTGATCATCGACCGCGTCCCGTTCCCGCGCCCGGACGAGCCACTGATGGCGGCCCGCCAGCGCGCCGTCGACGAGGCGGGCGGCAACGGCTTCATGGCCGTCGCCGCGACCCATGCCGCACTGCTGCTCGCGCAGGGGACCGGCCGGCTGATCCGCCGCAGCAGTGACCGTGGCGTGGTCGCGATCCTGGACCCCCGCATCATCACCCAGCGGTACGGCGCGTATCTGCGCGCCTCCTTGCCTCCGATGTGGCCGACCGCCGATCGTGAGAAAGTGCTCGGCGCCTTGAAGCGGTTGCAGTCGACATGAGTCCCGCGACCAGTCCTCCGGTGCTGCCGATGATGGCCTCCCTGGGGGAGATGCCATCCGGCGCGGGCTGGTCGTACGAACTGAAATGGGACGGCATCCGCGTGATCGCGGAGGTGGACGACGGCGTCTGCCGGCTGTGGTCGCGCAACAGCCGCGATGTCTCGGCCGGCTATCCCGAGCTGATCGGTCTCGCCGACGCCCCGGGCCTGCGACTCCCCGCCGTACTCGATGGTGAGATCGTCACCCTGGACGAGAACGGCGCACCGTCGTTCGGCCTGCTGCAACGGCGGATGCACGTGCGGGACCCGCGCCAGCTGCGGCACTTGATCACCCAGGTGCCGGTCTCGGTCCGGCTGTTCGACGTCCTCCGCTTCGACGGCAAGTGGTTGCTGGAGGCAACGTACGACGACCGCCGCGGGCTGCTGGACTCGCTCGACATCGGCGACCCGTTCTGGGAGACGCCGCCGGCGTTCGACGACGGGGGAGCGGCGCTGGACGTGGCGATGTCGACCGGGCTCGAAGGCGTGGTGGCGAAGCGCCGGAAGTCGCGCTACCTGTCCGGCCGGCGCAGTTCGGACTGGATCAAGATCAAGCCGGTGCTGACCCGCGACGTCATCCTCTGCGGCTGGCACCCGGGCGAAGGCAATCGCGAGGGCAAGATCGGGTCGTTCTACTGCGGTGCGTACTCCGAGCCGGGTGGTGACCTGGTCCTGATCGGGAAGGTCGGCTCGGGCCTCGACTTCGCCACGCTCGACATGTTCAGCGCGGAGCTGGCCGGCCTCGAGATCGGCGCTCCGCCGTTCGACCCCTCGACGATCCCGACCCACGACCGCCGCATCGCGCACTGGCTGGACCCAGTCCTGGTCGCGGAGGTGACCTACTCCGGGTGGGCTGCGGACTCCCGCCTGCGTCATCCGGTCTGGCGCGGTCTGCGGCTGGACATCAACGCCGACGCGGTTCTCGTCGACCGCTGAATTGCGCCGGGCCGGTCGCTGCCGACACTGTCCGGAATTCGGAGAGATTTGCGTTGCGCTGAGACGGTCGATGTTCAGGTGTCTCATTCCGCAACGACATTTCGGCAACGGCGGAAGGAACTTCAGTGCTCTTCACGTCAACGACCGTTGCCTGCGGCGACGATTCCCCCCGGGAACCGCGCCGGATGGTTCAGTCGTTCGATTCCCGGGACGGTGCGGGAATCGCCAGTGCCGCCTCGATCTTGTCGGCGAGTTTCTCCGGTGCGTGGGTCGGGGCGTAGCGGGCGATCACGCCGCCGTCACGGCCGATCAGGAACTTGGTGAAGTTCCACTTGATCCGCCCGCCGAGCAGGCCTCCCTGCTCACGCTTGAGCCAGTTGAACAGCGGAAGCGTCTTGGACCCGTTCACATCGATCTTGGCGAACATGGGGAACGTGACGTGATAGATCGTCGAGCAGAAGTTCGCGATCTCGGTCTCGTCACCAGGCTCCTGGTGGCCGAACTGGTCGCAGGGGAAACCCAGTACCGAGAAGCCTTGTCTACGGTAAGCCTTGTAGAGCTTCTGCAACCCCGTGTACTGCGGAGTCTGGGCACACTGCGACGCCGTGTTCACCACCAGGAGCACCTGGTCGCGGAATTCGGCAAGAGACTGTTCATTGCCTTCGATCCGGCGCGCGCTGAAGTCATAGACAGTCGTCATGGTTCAATGCTGACACGACACGCCCGACTTCGCTCGCCGTCTGAGATGTCAGACACGGCGCAGAACTGTTACGACCTTTCCGAGAATGATGGCATCTTTGCCGTCGATCGGCTCGAAGGCCGGGTTGTGTGGTAGCAGCAGGATCTCGGTCTTGGTCTTCTTGAACGTCTTGACCGTCGCCTCGCCGTCGATCATCGCGGCCACGATGTCGCCGTTCTCGGCGTTCGGCTGCTGCCGGACCACGACCCAGTCGCCGTCGCAGATCGCCGCGTCGATCATCGACTCACCTTTGACCCGCAGCATGAACAGCGTGCCCTCGCCGACCATTGCCTTCGGCAACGGGAAGATCTCCTCGATCTCCTGCTCGGCCAGGATCGGGCCACCGGCTGCGATCCGCCCGACGACCGGCACGTACGCCGCGTCCGGGTGCGCGTCGCCGGCTCCGGTCTCGTCGTACGACGTCTGCCGCACCGAGCCGAGCGCCGACCTGCGGGCGGCGGCGTCGACCTCGCCGGGGTAGCGGACCTCGATGGCCCGCGGGCGGTTCGGGTCGCGGCGGAGCAGGCCCTTCTGCTCCAGCACACGGAGCTGGTGCGACACCGACGACGAGCTGGTCAGACCGACCCGCTCACCGATCTCGCGCATCGACGGCGGGTATCCACGGCTGTCGACCGAGTCGCGGATGACGTCCAGAACGCGACGCTGGCGCGGCGTCAGGCCGGTGGCGTCGGCGGGGCCGTCCGGCAGCTCGGTCACGGTCCGGTCCGCGACCTCGTCCGCACCGCTGCGCTCGCCCTTACTGGAACCGCTCGGCGTCCTGGCCATCGGTCGTTGCTCCTCGGGTCGGGCCGCCGCTCGCGCACCGGCCAAGCTTGCTCGACTGACATGACCGTAGACCGAATCCTGAGATTCTTCAAACATCTGTTCGAAGGCGTGTCGGTTCGTACGTTTGTTCGTGTGTCGGGTTATAAGGCGCTGGCAGGGCAGGGAATTTCCCGGGCGTGTCGTGGTTGGAAGTGGTTGCGCGACGGGTGCCTGTCGGTTAATCATTCGTACAGGCGTTCGATCGAACAGGTGTTCGGGCCGGTCGAACAGGCCGCTTCTCAGAAACTGTCGGAGGCGGCCGGTAGACAGGAGATCGACACCGCAGGACGTGGACTGACCGAGGTCTGGAGGATCCGATGAGCACAGCGGCTCTCGCGGCCGGCGCACTGGCAGGACGCCAGGCGCCCGAGGTTGCGCCGTCTCCGAACAGCGTGCCCCGCCGCCGCCCGAGGATCGCCGGTACGACGACGGAGCCACTGCCGGTCCGTGCCTGCTCCGGCGAGGTGCTCGGCCGGCACACGACCGAGCAGACCCGCGTTCGGCAGCATGCAGACTCCGCCCGCGTCCGGCGGACCGCGGAGGCCGAGGCGCCGGCGCTGCGGCTGACCCGGCGCGGCCGGATGCTGATGACGGCTCTGTCCGTGCTGGTCTTCGGCTCGGCGATCGTCGTGCTCGGCCTGCGGATCAGCGGCGTACTCGAGCCCGGTCCTGACTTCACCCACACGGTGCCGGTCCAGGTGGCGCCCGGCCAGACGTTGTGGTCGATCGCCCAGGACACCAACCCGGCGGAGGACCCGGCGACTGTCGTCGAGAAGATCGCCGACCTCAACAAGCTGTCCGGCCCGGCAGACCTGGTCCCCGGTCAGACTCTCCAGGTCCCGATCGCCCGCTGACCGGTGATCAGTCGTTCTTGATGGCGTAGCCCATGTAGGAGACGCCAGTGGTCTTCACCTCGCCGACGTCCATGCGTTCGCTGAGCCGGCCGAAGGTGATGCGCCCGCGGCGGGCTTGCAGGTAGCTCCGCAGTACGACGAGTTTGTTCGCGCGAGGTCCGAGGCCGGTGAGCTCGCCCAGGCGCAGCCCGTGCCGGCGCAGGGTCTCTTCGAGTTCCGTCGGCTTGATGAACATGTTCCACGAGTGCACGTCGGTGTCGATGACCTTCGTCGGCCGCCAGTCCTGAACCACCTTGATCACCAAGACTTTCGAGGCGAGCGTCCGGTTGATCGTGTCGAAGAAGTAGATCCCGCCAGGTTTCAGCACACGCGCGGTCTCCCCGATCACCCGCTCCAGGTCAGACACATGCTCGAGTACGTCGCAGCAATACGCGAGCTCAACGCTCTCGGTGTCGAAGGGCAGCCGCTCGCCGGATGCGACCGCATAGCCGACGGTGAGACTCGACGAAGCAGCGTGTTCCCGAGCGGTCCTGACCGAGACCTCCGACGGATCGACGCCCGCGACCCGGCACCCGAGTTCGGCGAACTGCTCGGCCATGAACCCGCCCCCGCACCCGATATCGACGGCGCGCAGACCGGCCGGGTCGAGTCCACGGCGAGCGAGTACGCCACGGAAGTAGGCGAACCGGCCGGGCGTGAAGCTCCCGTTCAGCATGTTCAGCGGATTGGCCTCGTCCCACCACCCGCCGCCGATCCGGTCGTAGATCTGGTTGTCGATCCCCACCGCAACCTCCTAGGAGGTCGTCGCGCGCCAGTCCTCCTCGAGGAGAGCGTAGACGTACTCGTTCGCCCATTCGCCCTTGAAGAGCAGGGCGTGGATGTGGTGTGCCTCGCGCCGCATCCCGAGGCGCTCCAGCAACTGCGCGGACGCCGTGTTGCGGTCGTCCAGGATCGCGACGATCCGGTGCAGCCCGAGGTCCTCGAAACCCAATCGTAGGACCTCGCGTGCAGCCTCCGCGGCCAGGCCCTTGCCCTGGTAGTCGGTGTGCAGCGCGAACCCGATCTCACCCTGCCGATCCGTCTCGCTGGCCCACTTCAGCAGGACTTCGCCGATCACTGTCCCCGTCTCGCGGAGCTCGATCGCGAGCACCAGCCACTGACCCGGTTCGGTCAGCTCGCCCTGCGACAGCTTGGTCTCGAGCGCGACCCGCGTCTGCTCCCGGTCCCGCACCGGCCACGGCGTGTACCGCACCACCTCGGGCCGCGAGTGGAACGCGTACAGATCGTCCAGGTCGTCCATCCGGTGCGGCCGCAGGTCGAGTCGCTCGGTGCGCAACGGATAGTCCGGGTGCAGTCCAGGCACGATGCCGTCCTCGGGTAGGCTGTCTAATGTCGTTAGACAGCAATTTAACCGCCCGGGACCCGACCCGACAACGAGGTTTTCGTGACCAGACGCGACCCGTCCTCCCATGCCGCCGCGGGGATCTCCGTCAGCGCGATCGCCGACGCCGCCCTGGCGGTCATCCGCGGCAACGGGGTCGACGCACTCACCATGCGATCCGTCGCCGAGCGCCTGAATGTCCGGGCGCCGTCGCTCTACCACCACGTCCACAACAAGGACGAGCTCCTCGACCTGGTCGCACGGAACGCGTTCGATCAGTTCACCGGCGACAACACGGCGTACCAGGGGCTGCGCAGTGTCGACGAGTGGATTGCCGTCACCAAGGCGGGGGCGTTGGAACTGCGGGCGTTCTACGCCGACCATCCCGGCCTGGCCGGCCTGATCCAGGCGAAGGCGACGCCGGACCGCGATCGGGGTGAGGGTTCGCGGGCTGAGCTGGTCCGCACACAGATCGAATCCCTCGTCGACCTCGGCGTACCCGAAGCGCAGGCGCGTCACCTGTTCGAGGTCAGTGCCCGTTGGACTCTCGCGGCCGTGGTCGCTGAGTCCAACGGCAGCCCCGATCTCTTCGGCGATGGCCTCGAGCTGTTCATGGACGGACTGCGCGCCCGTCTCCAGGGGCTGGCTACTTGACCGTACTCAACCAGAGCTCGGCGTACCGCGCGCCATCCACCGCGGTCGCGACCTGTACGACGGTCGGCGACGGGCCATGGGGATCGCTGCTCAGGTCGGCCGCCCAATCACGGGTGTCGACGATCGTCCGACCGCGCGACCAACTTCCGGACAACTCGACCCGCAGGGGGAAGGGCTGCGTCGTCAGCCCATCCGGATCGATCACCGCACACACTGCGCCGCCGTCGCCGATGCTGGCGCCATCCGACTTGTAGAGCTCGCTCCGCTTCTCGATCAACCGCCGAGCGAGGTCCGCCGACGGCGATCCACCCAGCCCGCGCGCCTGCTCCATCGTGATCACCACGTCGTAGAACACATCCAGGCCGTACATCGTCACCGGTACGCCGAGCTCGCCGGCCGCGGTGAGGACGACCGCAGCCGCCTCTGGATCCGTCCAGATGTTGAACTCCGCCGACGCCGTCGCATTCCCGATCCCGGCCGCGCCGCCCATGAACACGATCTCGTGGAGCCCGGCCGCCGCCTCGGGGTACGTCCGGAGCAGCAGCGCGATGTTCGTCATCGGAGCCAACGGGATCAGCGTCACGAGTTCACCGGTCGCCGCGGCCTCACGCAGTACGTCGCGGAGCAACTCGACCGCATGCCGCCCATCCGTCGTACGAGTCGACCGCGGCCAGTCCAGGTCGCCCAGCCCGTCCGTGCCATGGACGTGCGGCGCCGCGCGAACCGGCTGGAGCAACGGCACCGCGGCTCCCCGAGCCACAGGCACGTCAGTCCGACCCGCAGCCTCCAGAACCGTCAGCGTGTTGATCACCACGTCGTCGAGCCCGACGTTCCCGCCAACACATGTCACGGCCTTCAGGTCGAGCTCAGGATGCCGCGCCGCCAGCAGCAGCGCACACGCATCATCCAACCCCGTATCAACATCAAGAATCACCGGCCTCATACCGCCATCCTCACGCATCCACGGAGCAGGTCAGTGGCGCGCCGTGATGAGGCGGTGATAGGCGCCGGTGAGGTGGTGGTTGATGGCTTCGGTGGCGGCGGTGGTGTCACCGCTGGTGATGATGTCGCGGATGGCTTTGTGCTCGGCGTACGCGATCTCGTGGAAGTCGCGGCGGGCGACGTGCCGTGAGTGGAGGAGCATCGCGACCTGGCTGCGGATCTGCTGCCAGGCCCGGTCGAGCCGCGAATGCGCGGCGGCCTGGTAGAGCACGTCGTGGAACGCGAAGTCCAGATCCAGGGCGGTCTGCGGCTCGTAGTCCGGCCCGAGCGCCCGCATCTGCTCGAGTACGTCGTCCATCGTCGCCAGGTGCTCGTCGGTCAACCGGGGGAGTGCTCGGGTGATCGCCAGTTGTTCGAGGCTCAGCCGGAGCGTGTAGATCTCCTCGATGTCCTCATCGGTCAGCGCGATCACCTGCGCGCCGCGATGCCGGCGCAGTACGACGAGACCCTCGCGCTCGAGCTCGATCAGCGCCTCCCGGATCGGGCCACGGCTCATCTCCAGCGCGGCCGCGAGCTCGCCCTCGGGGAGGTGTGCGCCTGGTGCGAGGGCACCGCTGACGATCATCTGCCGCAGAGCCGGTACGACGGTCGCCCACAGGGCAGGACTGCGCTCGGCCTGCCGAGCGAGCTGATCCAGCGGTCCCGCCACGGTTGGTTCCTCCATCGATGTAAACCGTTGATTGTTAACCATTGACATTTAACAATGTCCCCACCAGGCTAACTCGCAGACTCGCCACGGGAAGAGGTCGCGCCTTGGTGCAGCAGCGTGTTTATCGATACAACCGGACTGAAAGGCTGACATGACCGAGAACAGCTCTCCCAGCGCGGTTCAGCAACTCCCGTATGCCCCGTCCGACCCCGACGCGCCGCGGCTGCAGCAGGTGCACGTGACCGTCGACGCGGCGCAGGAGCTCGGCGCGCTCGACCGCCCGTGGGCCAGCCTCGGGTACGACGAGATCAACTGGACCTACACGCCGCAGGGACGCCGGACCCTGCGGACGATCGGTGGGTTCGCGGAGACGCCGTACCACGTCCGGCCGCACAACATCTTCAACAGCGGCACCGGCTTCGGCCTGCCGCACTGGGGGAGCGGCAACGTCTACCACGAGGACGCGGACGGGAAGCCGTTCTACGACTTCACCATCGCCGATCTGACCTACGACGCGATCGTCGAGGCCGGTCACCATCCCCTGGTCGAGCTCGCGTTCACGCCGCTCGCGCTCGTCCCGGAGGAGGCGAGGACCGACTTCCCGTTCGGCGACAGCCCCAGCCAGTACAGCGGGTACGAGGCCGGCTGGTGGACCTACCCGCCGAAGGACTACGCGAAGTGGGGCGGCCTGGTCGCCGCACTCGTCGAGCACGCCCTGGAGCGGTACGGCGCCGACGAGGTGCAGCACTGGCTGTGGGAGCTGTGGAACGAGCCGGACATCTCGTACTGGAAGGGCACGCCCGAACAGTTCCACGAGTTGTACGACGTCACGGTCAAGTCGATCCGCGAGGTCTACCCCGAGGCGAAGGTCGGCGGACCCGCTGTCACCGGTGGCGACCGTGGTGCCGAGTTCCTCCGCGGCTTCCTGCAGGCCTGCGCAGACCGCGACCTGCCCGTCGACTTCGTCTCCTTCCACACCAAGGGCTCGCACTTCACCCCGTGGCGCACCTACGGCCCGATCGGTGCGCCGGCGTCCTTGCAGCAGTCGCCGTCGACCCCGAAGATGCTCCGCGAGATCGACCGCGCACTGGCCGTCATCGAAGAGTTCCAGCGGTACGCCGGTCAGCCGGTGATCGTGGACGAGTGCGACGCGTCGGTGCCCGCGCACTGGGGGATCTACGACAACTCGAACTTCGCCTACCGCAACAACGAGTACTACCCGGTCTTCCAGGCCAAGCTGATGAAGAAGGTCCTCGACCTCAACGAGCAGCACACCGCGAAGGTGCACGAGGCAACCACCTGGAGCTTCCAGATCGAAGGCGAGCGGTACTTCGAGGGCACCCGGAGTTTCGTCACGGCGGCCGGGGTCGAGAAGCCGCTGATGAACGCCTACCGGGCTTTCGCGCTGCTCGGCGACCGCCGGATCGCAGCGTCGTCCGACAGTTCCGCCGACATCTCCGACATCAGTGCCTTGGGCAACGGCCTGGCCGAGGAGGTCGACGTGCTCGCGAGCCGCGCCTCGGCCGACGGCAGCGTCGCCGTCCTCGTCTGGCGGCACACCGACGATCAGTACGCCGCTGACACCACGACAGCTCGGGTGGACCTCGAGGTGAACGGACTGGACTCCGGCGACTGGACCGTGCAGCACTACCGGATCGACCACAGCCACAGCAACAGCCACACGGTCTGGCAGGACCTCGGTGAACCACAGGATCCGACGCCTGAGCAGCTCGCGACGATCACCGATCGCCAGGGACTCGAGCGGTTCGCGGCGGACGCCGCGGTCACGGTCGACGGATCGCTCTCTCTCACCCTCGATCTTCCGCTTCCGTCGCTGAGCCTCCTCGTTCTGACCAGGGCGGTCTGATTCCTCGCCGTCCGGTGGGGTAAAGCTGTCCGGATAGGGCAGAGAGGGTGGCACCGGCCGCCGCGGTGACGACGAGAGGAGTTCCATGACGTTGGATCCCGGGGTGTGGGGCGTGCTGGCGACGCCACTGACGGCGGACGGATCCGCGGTCGACACCGAGTCGCTGGCGCGGCAGGTCCGGCATTACGAGTCCATCGGGGCGACCGGGTTGACCGTGCTCGGTGTCTTCGGCGAAGCGGCTCGGCTGACGCCCGCGGAGCGGCGGACGGTGGTGGAGACGGTCGTTGCCTCCTCGGCTCGGCTGCCGCTCGTCATCGGCATCAGCGCACTGAAGCTCGACGAGGTGGTGGCCGAGGCCGCCAACGTGTTGCCGGCGGTCGGATCTCGCCTGGCCGGACTCATGGTTCAAGTGAACTCCAGCGATCCGGATGCCCTGAGCAAGCATCTGAACGAGGTTGCCGAGCGCACCGAACGCCCGCTCGTGGTCCAGGACTACCCGGTGATCACCGGTATCTCGATCGCCACCGCCGATCTGGTCGCCGCCGTACGCGCCGTGCCGTCTGCTGTGGCCGTGAAGTCCGAGTCGTCGCCGAGCCCGCCCGCGGTGGCCGAGTTGGCGGCCGGACTCGACGTACCGATCTTCGGCGGGCTCGGCGGCACCTGCCTGCTCGACGAACTGGCGGTCGGCGCCGCGGGCGCGATGACCGGCTTCTCCGTCCCGGAGGGGCTGCTCGCGTGCGTGGCGGCGTACCGATCCGGTGGCTTCGAGGCGGCGCGGGAGGTCTGGCGGGACTACCTGCCGCTGGTCAACTTCGAGTTCCAGGCCGGGATCGCGCTCGGCCTGCGCAAGCGCAGTCTCGTCCTGCGCGGGCTGATCACCTACGACGCCGTTCGCGCGCCGGCCGCCGTACCACCGCAGAGCATGCTGCGGTTGCTGGAGGAGCACCTGCGTCGGACCCCAGGAGCACTATGACGAAGGGCATCTACCGGGGGCTGGTCAGCTACGGGGATCCGGAGTTCTCGCGATTCCTGCGGCGGGCATTCCTGCACGCCAGCGGCCGGTCACCGGAGTCGCTGGACCGTCCGGTGATCGGTATCGCCACCTCGGCCAGCGACTACAACCCTTGCCACCGGCAACAGCCGGAGCTGGTGAAGTCGGTGGCCCGCGGCATCATCGCGGCCGGTGGACTGCCGATGGAGTTCCCGACTGTCTCGCTGGGGGAGAGCTTCCTCGAGCCGACCTCGATGGTCTACCGCAACCTGATGGCGATGGACGTCGAGGAGCTCGTCCGGGCCCAGCCGATGGACGGTGTCGTCCTCGTCGGCGGCTGCGACAAGACCGTTCCGGCGCAGCTGATGGGAGCGTTGTCCGCTGGGCGCCCGGCGATCCAGCTCGTCACCGGCCCGATGTCGACCGGGCGGTACCAGGGCGAGCGGTTGGGTGCGTGCACCGACTGCCGCCGCTTCTGGGCGAGCTACCGAGCCGGTGAGGTGTCGGAAGAAGAGATCGGGCGGGTGGAGCGCAACCTGGCGACGACAGCCGGCACCTGTGCGGTCATGGGCACTGCGTCGACGATGGCCTGCATCGTCGAGGCTCTCGGCATGGCTCTGCCGGACAGCGCTGCGGCTCCCGCGGTGCACGCTGACCGGCTGCGGATCGGGGAAGCCACAGGCGCCGCCGCAGTGTCGATCGCCGTGGCCGGCCGTACGCCGGACCAGGTCGTCACCGCAGCCTCGGTACGCAACGCGTTACGAGTGCTGTTGGCGATCGGTGGGTCGACAAATGCCTTGATCCACCTGACTGCGATCGCCGGACGGCTCGGGCTCAGGATCGATCCGGACGAGCTGAAAGAGCTGAGTGACACCACACCGGTGCTGGTCGAGCTGAAGCCGACCGGTGCTCACTACATGGAGGATCTACATGCCTCCGGCGGATTGCCCGCCGTACTGCATGAGCTGCGGGACTTGCTGGATCTGTCTGCGTTGACGGTGACCGGGGAGACGCTGGGGGAGCGGCTGGGTGACGGACCGCCCTGGGTGGACCGGGATGTCGTGCGGCCGATGAGCGATCCGAGCCGGGACAAGGGCGGTCTGGTCTGGCTGAGCGGGTCTCTGGCGCCGTCCGGTGCGCTGATCAAGCGGTCCGCCGCCGACCCAGAGCTCTTCGAGACGACTGGGCGTGCTGTCGTGTTCAGCTCGTTGGAGGACTTGGCAGCCCGGATCGACGATCCCGCGCTGGATGTGGAGCCGTCCGACGTACTGGTCCTGCAGAACGCCGGTCCACTCGGAGCAGGTATGCCCGAGGCCGGCTATCTGCCGATCCCGGCCAAGCTCGCCCGGAGCGGTGTCCGTGACATGGTCAGGATCTCCGACGCGCGCATGAGCGGCACGGCGTACGGAACGATCGTC
This sequence comes from Kribbella capetownensis, assembly GCF_004331485.1. Taxonomy (GTDB): domain Bacteria; phylum Actinomycetota; class Actinomycetes; order Propionibacteriales; family Kribbellaceae; genus Kribbella; species Kribbella capetownensis. The sequence goes on along the minus strand of NZ_SJKD01000009.1, from coordinate 15,279 downwards.
CTGCACGTCTCGCCGGAAGCCGCCCTGGGCGGTCCGCTCGCTCTGGTCCGTACGGGCGATCAGATCCGGCTGTCCGTGTCCGAGGGCCGGCTCGACCTGCTGGTCCCGCCGGACGAGTTGGACAAGCGCCGAGCCGATCTCCCGGTGTCCGCCCCGCCGATGGTCACCGGCTACCGAAAGTTGTTCCGCGACCACGTTCTGGGAGCGGACCAGGGCTGCGATTTCGACTTCTGCCTGCCCGGCTCCTGACCCTCTCGGCGGGCCGTAGTTTGCTCCTCCGCGGGCCCGTTCCGGCGGCGCCACGCGGGAGTACACCAGGCCGCGCGGGTGTTGGAACAAAGAGACGCGCGCGAGATTCCGGCGTTCTTGCAAACTGTCGGAGCAGCGATCTAGGATCGCTAGATGTAGTGGTTACACGGGTGTAATTTTCCACAGGTAGTGGTCGGTTACGCACACGTCATACACAAGTTGTCCCCAGAAAGATCCACAGGACGCCCACGGGCGGCCTCACGGGAGGAGTGATTCGTCGTGCACTGTCCGTATTGCCGGCACGTCGACTCCCGGGTCGTCGACAGCAGGGTGGCCGAGGACGGCGGAGCGATCCGCCGCCGCCGGCAGTGCCCGGTGTGCGAGAAGCGGTTCACCACCGTCGAGCAGATGCAGCTTACGGTCGTGAAGCGCTCCGGCGCGACCGAGCCGTTCAGCCGGGAGAAGGTCATCAACGGCGTCGGCAAGGCCTGCAAGGGCCGGCCGGTCGACGTGGACGCGCTGGCCCGGCTGGGCCAGAAGGTCGAGGACGCGCTCAAGGCGAGCGGCTCGCCGGAGGTGCCCGCGCACGAGGTCGGACTCGCGATCCTCGGGCCGCTGCGGGAGCTCGACGAGGTCGCCTACCTGCGGTTCGCGAGCGTCTACCGGCAGTTCGAGTCGGCCGACGACTTCGAGACGGAGATCGCGCTGCTGCGGGCGGAGAAGGAGCCTGAGGGCACCGAGCCGCGCCCGCTGAAGCCGACCCAGCAGACATAAATCGGGGATTCAGCACCACCATCTGCAACACCTGGCGTTACTCAACGGGGCGGTCCCGACAGACCGCGGCAGTGCAGACACACGGCGAGGAGCAACCATGACAGAGACGGTGACCGGCCACTCGGGGTCGACCAAGAGGTCGGCGGCCGGGTTCCGTGGGCGCAAGAACGCGCCCGCGGGACTCACCATCGAGCGCATCTTCACCACCGAGGGCGCGCACCCGTACGACGAGGTGACGTGGGAGCGCCGCGACGTCGTACAGCAGAACTGGAAGACCGGTGAGACCGTCTTCGAGCAGCGCGGGGTCGAGTTCCCCGACTACTGGAGCGTGAACGCGTCCACCATCGTCACCACGAAGTACTTCCGCGGCGCGGTCGGTCACGACAACCGCGAGTGGAGCCTGCGGCAGTTGCTCGACCGGGTCGTGAAGACCTACCGCAAGGCCGGCGAGGAGCACGGGTACTTCGCCACCCCGGCCGACGCCGAAGTGTTCGAGCACGAGCTCACCTGGATGCTCCTGCACCAGTACTTCAGCTTCAACTCGCCGGTCTGGTTCAACGTCGGGACCTCGTCGCCGCAGCAGGTGTCGGCCTGCTTCATCCTCGCCGTCGACGACTCGATGGACTCGATCCTGAACTGGTACAAGGAAGAGGGCCTGATCTTCAAGGGCGGCTCCGGCGCCGGTCTGAACCTGTCCCGGATCCGTTCGTCGAAGGAGCTGCTGCAGTCCAGCGGCGGTACGGCGTCCGGCCCGGTCAGCTTCATGCGCGGCGCGGACGCGAGCGCCGGGACGATCAAGTCCGGCGGCGCCACCCGGCGCGCGGCCAAGATGGTCGTGCTCGACGTCGACCACCCCGACATCGAGGAGTTCGTCGACACCAAGATGCGCGAGGAGGAGAAGATCCGGGTCCTGCGCGACGCGGGCTTCGACATGGACCTCGGCGGTCGCGACATCACCTCGGTGCAGTACCAGAACGCCAACAACTCGGTCCGGGTCACCGACGAGTTCATGCGCGCGGTCGAGGACAAGGGCGAGTTCGGGCTGCGGGCGCGGCTGGACAACTCGGTGATCGAGACCGTCGACGCGCGGTCGCTGTTCGACAAGATCGCCCAGGCCGCGTGGGCCTGTGCCGACCCGGGTCTGCAGTACGACGACACCATCAACGACTGGCACACCACGCCGGAGACGGGCCGGATCACCGCGTCCAACCCGTGCTCGGAGTACATGCACCTGGACAACTCGTCCTGCAACCTGGCGTCGCTGAACCTGATGAAGTTCCTCCGCGACGACGACCTGTTCGACTCGGAGAAGTTCGTCAAGGCCGTCGAGCTGATCATCACCGCGATGGACATCTCGATCTGCTTCGCCGACTTCCCGACCGAGGCGATCGGCGACACCACCCGCGCGTACCGGCAGCTCGGCATCGGCTACGCGAACCTCGGTGCGTTGCTGATGGCAACGGGTCACGCCTACGACTCCGACGGTGGTCGCGCACTGGCGGGCGCTATCACCTCGCTGATGACGGGTACGTCGTACAAGCGCTCGGCCGAGCTGGCCGGCGTCGTCGGCCCGTACGACGGTTTCGAGCGGAACAAGGACGCGCACACCCGGGTGATGCGCAAGCACGCCGCGGCCAACGACGCGATCCGGACGCTGCACGAGATCGACAAGGACGTGCACACGCACGCCACGGCCGCGTGGGACGCCGTACTGAAGGTCGGCGGCAAGAACGGCTGGCGGAACGCGCAGGCCTCGGTGCTCGCACCGACCGGCACCATCGGCTTCATGATGGACTGCGACACCACCGGGATCGAGCCGGACTTCTCGCTGGTCAAGTTCAAGAAGCTGGTCGGCGGCGGCTCGATGCAGATCGTCAACCAGACCGTGCCGCGGGCGCTGCGTCAGTACAGCTACACCGAGGAGACGATCGAGGCGATCGTCGAGTACATCGCCGAGCACGGTCACGTGGTCGACGCTCCCGGCCTGAAGCCGGAGCACTACGAGATCTTCGACACCGCGATGGGTGAGCGGTCGATCAAGCCGATGGGCCACGTCCGGATGATGGCGGCCGCGCAGCCGTTCCTGTCCGGCGCGATCTCCAAGACGGTGAACCTGCCGGAGACCGCGACGGTCGAGGAGATCGCCGACGTCTACTTCCAGGGCTGGAAGCTCGGCCTGAAGGCGCTCGCGGTCTATCGCGACAACTGCAAGGTCGGTCAGCCGCTGGCCGACGCCAAGGCGAAGAAGGCCTCCGAGGCCGCCGCGGCATCGGCCTCGGCGGACACCGATGCGGTCGCGGAGAAGGTCGTCGAGAAGATCATCGAGTACCGGCCGACCCGCAAGCGCCTGCCGAAGTCGCGGCCCTCGCGGACCACGTCGTTCAGCGTCGGCGGCGCCGAGGGGTACATGACCGCCGGCTCCTACCCGGACGACGGTCTGGGCGAGGTCTTCCTGAAGATGGGCAAGCAGGGTTCGACCCTGGCCGGGGTGATGGACGCCTTCTCGATCGCGATCTCGATCGCGCTGCAGCACGGCGTACCGCTGGAGACCTACGTCCAGAAGTTCACCAACCTGAAGTTCGAGCCGGCCGGTCTGACCGACGACCCGGACGTGCGGATGGCGCAGTCGATCATGGACTACATCTTCCGGCGCCTGGCCCTGGACTACCTGCCGTTCGACGACCGGGCCGCCCTGGGCATCTACTCCGCGGACGAGCGGTCCCGGCAGCTCGACACCGGTTCCTACGAGCCGGCCCCGGTCGAGGTCTCCGAGGCCGAGTCGTTGAAGTCGGTCGAGCCGGCCGCCGAGAGCGCCGACAAGCCGGTCGTGGCGGAAGCGGCCGCGGCCAAGCCGCTCGACACCTCTGAGGTCCGCACGACCGCCGAGATGTTCGAGCTCATCACGGGTACGTCGGTCGACGCACCACTGTGCTTCACCTGCGGCACGAAGATGCGTCCGAGCGGCTCCTGCTACGTCTGCGAAGGCTGCGGCAGCACCTCCGGCTGCAGCTGACACCAACGGGGTGCGGCGGCGGGTGTGCTGTCCGCCGCCGCACCACCCCAGCTGATAGCGCCACGGCCCCCGGGAACTTCCCACATTCCCCGGGGGCCGCAGCGCGTCTACCTATGGGCTCGAGCGGGGCGGGTTGGTGCCGTAGTCGCCGACGATCTGGCCGCGGTTGTTGAGGTCGAGCGCGCGGGTGTACGTCGCATCCGGGCCGTCGAACATCGTGTAGCGGCTGCGCTGGAACCGGAACGCTCGGGATCCGCCGTTGGCGTCGTACGCGAGTCCGACGATCTGACCGCGTTCGTTGATCGAGGCCGGCTGCGTCCCTCCGCTGGTGGGGTCGGCGCCGGGAGCCTCGGGAAGAGTCGCGATGTCGCCGGCCGGGTCCCGGCGGAAGCCGTGGTACGCACCGTCCTTGTCGACGTACGACCCGACGATCTGACCTCTGTTGTTGATCCCGGTCAGCAGCGTGGCAGTGGCATCCGGGACGTCGACGGTCCGGTAGCGACCGTTGTCCCAGAGCATGCCGTGGACCCCGGTGCTGTCGGCGTAGATGCCGACGGCCTGACGCCGGTCGTTGATCTTCAGTACGCCGGTCACCTGCGAGCCGGGGTAGCGGATGCCGACGTACCGGCCGCTCCTGGTGCGGAGGAACGACGTGGTCGTGAACCCCTGGTCGTCGTCGTAGAAGCCCACGATCTCGCCGCGGTTGTTGATGTCGACCAGTTCGTCGGACAGGCCGGGTGGGCGTTGGCGGGGTGGTGCGATCTCGCGGTAGCGACCCTTCCGGTCGAGGACGAAGTGACGGATGATGCCGCCGCGTCGATCCACGTACACACCGAGAATGTCGCCGCGGTCGTTGATCCCGAGCGTGCCGGTCCCGGCGTACCCGTCTGATGTGGCGGGAGTGGTCGTGGCCCGGGGGTGGTCGACCGTGCGCGGTCGGCCGTCCGCGACCACGAACCCGTGGATTGTGTTCCCCACGGCGGTCGGCGGTGGGTCGGCTGCTGCGGGAAGTACGGCGAGTGTGGCGAGCGCGACGGCGGATATGCCTGCCAGGGCGCGGGTCTTCATCGGTCCTCCTTGGGCGGGGCGCCGCCGGCTGGGGTCGGGTTCTCGTAGACGCCGGTGATGCTGCCGTGGTCGTTGAGGCCGAACACGATCGTTCGCGACGCGCCGGGGTAGTCGATCCGAGTGACGGGGCCGGTGGGTCCGTTCCTCAGCACGAATCCTTGAATATTGGTGGCCGTGGGCAACGGCAGCGCATCCGTGGTGAAACCGGCGATCTGGCCGCGGTCGTTGATGTCGGCGGGGAAGGTCAGCTTCGCGTCCGGCGCGTCGATCGTGGTGACCCGGCCGCGGGCGTCGCGGAAGAACGCGTGGATGGATCCGTCGGACTCGAAGTACAGCCCGACCGTGTCACCGCGGTCGTTGACGCCCATCAGCGTTGTCCCGGCGGCGCCGCGGACGTCGATGGTGGTGAACTTCCGGTTCGCCCACAGGTAGCCGTGATACTTGCCGCCCTTGTCGAGGTAGTCGCCGGCGATCCGACCGCGGTCGTCCAGGCCGAACGCCTGGGTGGCGACGGCGCCCGGCTTGCGGATCGTGGCGAAGCGGCGTGCGTCGCGCAGGAAGCCGTACTGCGTGCACGGTTCGGAGTCGCAGGCGGTGCCAACGATCTGGCCGCGGTCGTTGATCTCAGCGACGTAGGTGTCGATCGCGCCCGGAGCGTCGAAGCGGGTGAACCGGCCGCGCTTCTCGCGGAGGAACCCGTGGCTGGCTCCGGTGTCGGCGTCGACGTACGTTCCGGCGACCTGTCCGCGGTCGTTGAGGTCGACGAACTCGTTGGCGCTGATGCCGTCGGGCGGGTCGAAGGCGCTGTAACGACCTCCGTCCAGGACGAACACCGGACCCAACGATGACGGGCCTTCTGTCGCGTGATGATTGCCGGCCGCAGCCGGCGAGCCCGCCGCCAGCACCGCGGCGAGGGCCACGATCGTGGCGCGATTGCGCAGAGTCATGTCCTGTCCTTCCGAGTGTCGGGGTCGAATGCCCGGGCCTTCGCAGCGAGCCACCGCGTAGATGGGGCCGAACACGGAATTGCCTATTTCCCGGGGACCGCGGCGCGTTTACCGTCGAAGCTGTGGAGGGGATCGACGGTCTCCTCGCGACCGGGGCGAAGGCACTCGGCGAGGGAGACTGGAGCGCGGCGCGCGCGGTGTTCGCGGAAGCAGTCGGGATCTCGGCAACGGCTCGAGGTCTGGCTGGGCTGGGTGACGCCCAGTGGTGGCTGGGCGACGTACCCGCCGCCTTCTCCTGCTGGGAACGCGCCTACGCGCTCTACCGTCAGTCCGATCCTGCAGACGCCGTCTTCGTGGCCCTTGGCCTCAGCCTCTCGTACGACGCGAACTTCGGGGATCGCGCCGCAGCACAGGGATGGGCAGCACGGGCAGTCCGCATCGCCTCGGAGGTCGCCGAGCCCGTACTGGTGGCGTGGGCGTCGCTGGCCCGGGCGTCGTCCGGCGACGATCCCGAGCTCGCCGCAGCCTGGTCGGAAGCGGCGTACGACGTTGCTGCGGTGGCGGAGGATCGCGACCTCGAGCTGTGCGCGCTGAGCATCTGGGGTGCGGCCCTGATCGACCTCGGGCAGGTGCTGGAAGGCACCGCGTTGCTGGACGAGGCTCTGGCCGGCGCGCTGGGTGGCGAGGGGGCTCGACCTGACACGGTCGTCCTCACCAGCTGTCTGCTGATGCGGTCGTGCGTGCGCGGTGCGGACTTCCTGCGCGTTGTGCAGTGGATGCGTTCGCTGGACGAGTTCATCGATCGCTACGGCTGTCCGTACCTCCACTCGACCTGCCGAGCGGCGTACGGCGCTGTCCTGGTGTCGACCGGCGATTGGCCACGCGCGGAGAACGAGCTGACCGCCGCGGCCGCGTTGGCGCGTAACTCGTTGCCTGCCGTCCAGGCAGAGGCGGCTGCCCTCCTGGCCGAGCTCCGGCTTGGCCAGGGCCGGGTTGCCGAGGCTCGGCAGCTCCTCGCCGGCTTCGAGGATCGCCCCGTCGTACGGCCGGTGCTGGCGGCCGTCCACCTCGCGGCCGGGGACGCGGCGATGGCTGAGTCGCTCGTGCGGCGTCAGCTCGTCGATGCGAATCCGCTGGAGGCGGCCCGACTCCGTGAGGTGCTTGGCGAGGCCTGTCTCGCTCGCGGCGACGCTGCGGGCGCTGCTGTGGAGGCCGAACACCTGTCTGCTCTGGGTACGACGACCGACAGCGGACTGATCGCGGCACGGGCTGCCCGGTTGTGTGGGCGAGTATTGCTGGCCCAGGCAGAGGCTGATGTGGCGGTACGCCGGTTGTCGGCGGCGCTGACGTGGTTCGGTCTGCTGGAGATGCCGGTCGAGGTCGCGCGGACCCGGATGCTGCTGGCCGAGGCGCTCTGTGCCGAGGGCGGCTCGGCGCCCGCTGTGGCTGAGGCGCGGATGGCGCTCACGGTGTTCGAGGACGTCGGTGCCTCGCGCGATGCGGATGCGGCGGCTGCGTGGCTACGGGCAGCTGGTGTGTCCGCGGCTCGGTCCGGTCCCAGGGGCCTTGGTTTGCTGACGAAACGGGAGCGGGACGTACTCGCGGTGCTGGCCGACGGGCTGCCCAATCCGGAGATCGCGGCCCGGCTGTACATCAGCCGCCGTACCGTCGAGCATCACGTGGCCAGCATCTTGTCCAAGCTCGGAGTCCGTAACCGGACCGAGGCGGCCGCGTACCTCACCCGCCTGGAGGAATAGGCGAGTTCACCGATGCTGCGCGCGATCTTCCGGGGTGATGCTGCCTGTGGGAGGTGCGGACAATGCTTTTGGACACTCCACGCGTCGAGGCTTTCGGCGCGCAGATGGGTGAGGTGCTCAACCATGGGGTGCTCACGCTGCTCATGAGCATCGGACATCAGGTGGGCCTATTCGACACGATGGCGGAACTGCCGCCCGTCACGAGTCATGAGCTCGCGGGAGCCGCGGGCCTGCAGGAGCGGTACGTGCGGGAGTGGCTGGGCGGGATGACGGTCGCGCGGATGGTGGAGTACGACGCCGAGCGCCGGACCTACTGGTTACCGCGGGAACACGCCGCTCTCCTGACCCGCGCTGCCGGGCCGGACAACCTCGCGGGCGCGACGCAGTTCATCGCATTGCTTGCGGGAGTGGAGTCGCGGTTGATCGAGTGCTTCCGCCACGGTGGCGGTGTTCCGTACGCGGAGTACACCGAGTTCCACCGGCTGATGGCCGAAGACAGTGGTGCCCTCTTCGATGCGGCACTACTCGACTCGATCCTGCCGCTGGTCCCTGGACTGCCGGAGCGGCTCGTCGACGGCATCGACGTTGCGGACATCGGTTGTGGCAGCGGGCACGCCATCAACCTGATCGCCGCGGCCTATCCGCGGAGTCGGTGCGTCGGCTACGACATCTCCACGGAAGGCATCGCGGCCGGTCGTGCCGAGGCGGACGGTCTGGGGAACGCGGAGTTCGTGGTTCGCGATGTTGCTGACCTGGGGGAGTACGAACGATTCGACCTCGTCACCGCCTTCGACGCGATCCACGACCAGGCACAGCCGGCGGCGGTGCTCGCCGGAATCGCGGCGTCGCTGCGCCCAGGCGGTGTGTTCCTGATGGTCGACATCCAGGCGTCGAGCAACCTCGAAGACAACCTGGACAACCCGTTCGCGACCTTCCTGTACGGCGTCTCGACCATGCACTGCATGACCGTCTCCCTGTCCGCCGGCGGCACCGGCCTCGGCACCGTCTGGGGCCATCAGAAGGCCCACGAAATGCTCACCAACGCCGGCTTCGCCTCCATAGACATCGCCCAAGTAGAAGCAGACGCCTTCAACGCCTACTACCTAGCCCACAAGCCCTAACCCCGCTCAAACGAGCAGCCGCCCGTTCTGCGCCGGTCCGGGGAGGTCCGGGGGTGGTGGTTAGTGGCCGGAGTGGTCTGAGTTGGCGGCGGGGCGGCTGGTGCCGTCGAGGGCTGCTAGGGCGGACAGCTGGGCGGGCGTCAGGTCGAAGTCGAAGATATCCAGGTTGTCGGCGAGCCGGCCTGGGTTGGCTGACTTGGGAATCGGTACGACGTCCTGCTGGGTCTCCCAACGCAGAACCACCTGACCCGGCGACCGCCCATGGGCCTTGGCAATCTCCTGCACAGCCGGATGGCTCAGCAGATCGGTCCCCTTACCCAACGGACTCCACGCCTCGGTGACGATCCCGTGCTGCGCATGGAACTCCCGCTCCGCGGCCTTCGCCCACACCGGACTCAGCTGCACTTGATTGACCTCAGGCGCCACCCCGGTCTCGTCGATGAGCCGCGACAGGTGAGCAGGCTTGAAGTTCGACGTACCGATCGCCCGCACCAACCCCGCCTCCCGCAACTCGATCAGCCCGCGCCACGCGTCGACGTACCGGTCCTGCTCCGGGTTAGGCCAATGAATCAGCAGCAGGTCGAGGTACTCGAGGCCTAGCTTCTCCGCGCTGGCCTCGAATGCGGTCCGCGCCCCGTCGACGCTGTGCCACCGCTTGTTGAACTTCGACGTGACGAACACCTGGTCGCGCGGCGCACCACGCAGCGCCCGTCCGACCCCGACCTCGTTGCGGTAGTTCTCCGCCGTGTCGAACAGCCGATATCCAACCTCGAGCGCCTGACTGACTGCCCGTTCCGCGTCCGCGTCGTTCATCGGTGACGTTCCCAGACCGACCCGTGGCATCACCGATCCATGACTCAGCGTGACACTCGGAACCTGACTCATCCTGTCCTCCTTCGGCAGCCGCTGCCCCGCCACCGTACCGCCGCTCACGGTCCGCTCCCGCGTCCTCCACCGGCGCCCGACCGCCGTACGTCGTACGGTCCGGCCCGGACCCGAGCGGGCCGTCTCAGCCCAGATAAACAGGGGCGCGAACTGTCGGATCCGTGGTTCATCATGGTGCGGCGGGGAAGGAAACGCTTGGGAGGGATGGGCGAATGAAGAACCGGCTGATCACCCTGGTGGATCTCGGTCTGGACAGTTCGTTCGACGCCTCGATGAGCTTCGTCCAGGGCATCACCGGCAACATCAACGCCGGCTGGGACCAGCCGGTGATCGATGTGAACTTCGTCCGCACCCGCGACCACGAGACCGCGTTCTCGGCCCTGACCACCCCGTCGACCGTCCTGCACGTGATGGCACACGGTGACCACAGCGAGGAGCCGTCGTTCCTCTCGACCGACGGGAAGACCCAGGTCTCGCTGCGCTCGCTCGCGGAGTGGTTCCTCGACCGGCAGTGGGGCATTGCGAGTGGTGTCGTCATCGCCGACGGCTGCAAGACCGGCATCGGCAAATGGCAGCGGGCCATCCGCGACTGTCTCCAGGACGACATCACCTACATCGGGACCAGCACGGTCATCGGCTGGTACGAGGCGACCGTCTTCTGCTCCGCCTTCTACGGCGCCTTGGTCCGCAATCGCGGCCTCGGCCGCACCCCCGCCGAGCAGGGCTGGGACGCCGCCAACCGAGCCATCCGCGCCTACGAAACTCTCACCGACGCCCGCTGCCCGTACAAGCCCGTGGTGCTCACCCCGTCCCGCCGAGCCCTCCGCTCCCTCACCGGCTGACTCACGCTCGGCTACCGACACGCTCCGGGCGGCTACTTTCGGTGGCGCATGTGAGACTTTTTGTGGTCTCGCTGAGTGGCGGGATCCGTGGTCTGGGTTGCCGGTGACCTGGGTGGCGGAGGACGGGGAAGCCGTCCGGTATGCATTCGCCGACCTACTGACGTCCGCCCGACGCGGTGAAGGAACGCCACCATGAAGCTCCACCGGAATTCCCTCCTGACTGCTGCCGCGATTGTCCTGGTCCTCTACGTCGTATCGCTCGTCGTCGGCCTCCCGGCCTGGGCTGCCGTTGTACTCACGGTGGTGCTGCTCATCCTGCTGGCGGTGGTCTGGAAGCAGCCCGACGAACCGCGTCCCGTGATCGCCAGGCAGACGCCGGCACCATCCGTCGTCTTGCCCGATCCGGACCCCGTCTTCTCCGGACCGCCGTCGCGCACGGTGGCCGACATCCGGCTGCCGTCCGCGTCGCCCGACTTCCAGTTCAGCTTCTCGGCGGTGGTGCAGTGGTCCACCGTGCTGTCGGGCTCGCGCCACGCGGACCTCGGTGCGGTCGCCGTCCACGCCTTGCTCGAGCGGGCCAGAGCTCTGACCGCGACCCAACAGGTCACCGAGGAGTCGCTCAACCAGCACCGCCTCGCCGCGACCCTTGGTGAGCCCGCGTTGGACGAGAAGGGACAGGTGCGCTGCTGGGCGACCGAGATCCGGCTGCGGCTGCCCGACGCGGACCAGAAGCATCTCCAGCATCTCGCGGCTCTGCACCGCCGGGAGCAGACGACTCTGCTCGAACGCCGGATGGAGCAGGACAAACGCGCATACCTGAAGGACGACGTCTTTGCTACGCCTGGCTCGGCTGCGGTCTGGTGGCTGGTCAATCACCCCGGCGAGGTCGAGACGGCCCTCGGTCTGCTCGACACCCTCGCCGAACTGTCCGCGGCCGCCAACGACCTCCCGGCACGGCGTGCGTCCGCCGACGCCATCGAGCACACCAAGCCGACCCGGGCCGAACTCGCCTTCAACGCCGCGGTCGACACTCTGGTGGAACCGGACGAATCGCACCAGCAGCCGGCCCCGCCTGACGCCGGCACGCAGCCCCCAAGCGAGGTCGACAAGCCGAGCGCGACGCCCACCACGTCTCCGGGACTGAACGGCTCTGCACCCCGATCGAGCACGGAGACGCCGGCCGAGTACCGCGAGCAGTTCTTCTCGGAGTAGGTCGGTGAGGCGGGCCGGCTGCAGGGGAGGCCCGCCCCACCGAGATCGGGTCCACATGGCTACTCGTCCAGCCAGCGAATCGTGGTCGCACCGTTGTGGCCGTGGACGGTGAGCAGTGCGTGCACGCCGTCCGGCCAGACCGTGGTGGTGGGATAGCGGCCTCCCCAGTGCAGGGCCACCGTCCCGTCGCTCCACTCGACCCCTTCGGCGACGACGCCCGTACCGCTGATGCCGGAGACGTCGACATGACGGACCAGCTGGAAGCAGCGTGGCCCGGACTTGTTCGCGACCTTCAGATGACGCCGGCGCGGGATCGTCCGCAGCAGCGTCGGGGTTCTTCCGCCGATCTCGTTCATGCCTGAAGTCAACGCGCCGGAGCCGGTCCGCACCATGAACCCAACCGGTATCCACAGGGCACAAATTGTGCACTCCGACGGTCACCCAATCGCCGTAATCTGATTGCAAGGAGTGATCGACGCCCAAGGAGCGAACCCGATGACAGTCATCGAAGAATGGACCGGCCGGCACGCGCACGCCTTGCGGACGGCGCTGCGGCTGACGAACGAAGCCTTCGCCGAGCACCTCGGCATTGCGCCTCGCACGGTCACGAAGTGGCGGGAGAGACCCGAGATCGTGCCCAGTCCGTACTTACAGGAGGCACTCGACACCTCACTCAAGAACGCGCCGCCTGATGCCTTGGTCCGGTTCGAGGCCAATCTCGGCCTGGACGAGCGACGGATCCCGCTCGACCACGCCGTGCTCGACCAGCTCAACACAGCCATCGGCGACCTCGCCCGCGCCGTGGCGCGCCTGGAGTCGCCCGAGCCGGAGCGATCACCGGCACACTGACCTGTGGCGGCGTACAGAAGGAGTGAGGCATGAGACGGCGGCCGGTGAACTCGTCGAGCATCAAGTCGGTCGGCTGGTCCGACGGCACGCTCGAGCTCGAGTACGTCAACGGGTACGTCTACCAGTACGACGAAGTCCCGCAGCCGACGTACGCCGCTCTGCTCGCCGCACCGAGCATCGGCGCCTACGTGAACAAGCACATCAAGCCGTACTACGACTGTCGCGAAGTCTGACTCTGCGTTTCCGGCGGTCACGCAGCGGGCACCGGAAGGGAGTTCCACACGGGGGTGCGCCCAGCCAGGAGGTGGACATGCGCACACGTAGAGCGTCTACGACCGGTTCCCGAGCCATCACGATCATCGTTCTCGTCTGGTTGCTGATCGGCCTCGCGGCCGCGGTCCAGCGGAACTACTTCGCGGGTTCGGACGCGACGTGCGCCAAGGTGGGTACGACGCTGGTCACCATCGTCGCCGGTCCACTGAACTACATCGGCGCGAACCCGAAGATCGACTGCAGCGCGCCGCAACCGTCGAGGTAGCACCGTTCGCGTCGTAGCGTTCCCTCCACGAGGCTCCGAGCCGGTTGGAGCCGAGGGGAGGGAACGTGGACGTTCTGCGCGAGGGGATCGAGGCCGATCTCGAGAAGTTCCGGGTGCCCGGCGCGAGCTGGGCGGTGATCGAGGGTGGCGAGATCAGGTACACCGGGACCGCCGGCGTGATGCAGGCAGGCGAGTCTGCGCCGGTGGGACCGGGCACCTTGTTCCAGGCGTGCTCGATCAGCAAGCCGGTCGCGGTCCTCGCGATGCTCCGGCTGGTCGATCGCGGCCTGCTGGATCTCGATGAGGATGTGAACAAACGGCTGACGTCGTGGCAAGTGCCGCCCACTGGAGATTGGCAGCCGGTCGTCACGTTGCGGCAGTTGGCCAGCCACAGTGCGGGCCTCACGGTGCACGGATTCCCTGGGTACCACCATGAGGCCACGCTCCCGACTACCAGGCAGATCCTCGACGGCGTCAGCCCGACCAACACCTTCGGCGTACGCGTCGACACCGTCCCCGGGACCCAGTTCCGGTACGCCGGCGGCGGCACAATCGTCCTGCAACAGCTTCTCGAGGACGTGACGGGCACACCGTTCCGGCAACTCGCCCGGGAACTGGTTCTCGAACCACTCAACATGTCAGCCAGCGACTACGCCCAACCGCTACCGCCAGAGCTGTACGCCACCGCAGCGACAGCTCACGACGAGGTAGGCCGGCCCATCGACGGACGCTGGCATGCCTACCCGGAGTTGGCCGCGGCAGGATTGTGGACAACCCCGACCGATCTCGCCAAGTTCGCCATCGGCATCCATCAGGCCTACGCAGGCGTGGATGGTGCGGTGTTGTCGCCAGACCTCGCCCGCGAGATGCTCACGCCCCAGATCTCTGCCAGCGAGCGGATCGGTGGCCTGAGCCATCTCGGACTGGGACTGTTCCTCGACGACGCCGGTCAGCGCTTCGGCCACAGCGGAGGCAACGAAGGATTCAAGTGCCATCTGCTGGCCTACCGGGACAGCGGACAGGGCGCGGCGGTGATGACCAACAGCGACAACGGCATGTGGCTCGTCCTGCGCGCTTTCGCTGCGGCAGCCGCGGCGTACGGCTGGGAGGGCTACCCGATGGACGTCGAGCTGCCGGATCTCCCGTCACAGGCTCCAGCTGAACTGGCCGGTGCGTACCGGCTGGACGGCGGCCCGGCGTTCGATGTCGTACTGCGGGGGAGTGGACTCGAGGTGACGTTCGAGAAGCAGAACCCGTTGCACTTCAGCGGGCGCTCCGCGACCAGGTTCGCAGCCTCCACCGCAGACACCGAGCTCGAGCTCCGCGACGGCGACCTGGTCTTCATCCAGAACGACGAGGAGATCCCCTGCACGCGCATCACCTGAGCGACGCACACCCGGGAATAGGTGTGCGAGCACCGGGGTTACACCTCTCGACTGTCCGATGTATGACCCCGGGCCTCAACCTCCGCCGCTTCGAGCGGCCACTCGCCGAGAGGCGTCTGCCGGACAGTCGCGGTACCTCGGGTGGGGGACGAGCGATCGTCTCCCACCCGATCCACCTGCCGCCCCTTGACCGGGGGTGGATGATGGAGGTTCCACCGCTCGCGGAGACGTGAGTGGCGGATGGGAACAGAGGGACGAGAAGGCCGCGGCCGGCGGGCATCGGAGGGGTCCAGGACCCCGATTTGCATCCGCACCGCGAATGTCAGTAATGTTCTTCTTGTTGGAGCGAGGCGCAGGACGCGAAAGCGGCCGGTCCTCCGACAAACTCCCTGAAGGTCTCGGAAGCCGAAACACGCCTCGGCGGGTTTCGGACACTGAGTCACGCAGGGGGACTGGGACGAAAGAGGCCGATTTGACCGGCCGCGGACGAAACAGTAAAGTTTGGCGAGTTGCCCCGGAGCTTCAAACGAAAGTTTGAAGCGCGGTGTGCGCCCGATTTTTGAGAACTCAACAGCGTGCCGAAAGTCAATGCCGAAAGATGCATTATCCCCGTTCATGGGCTTCGGATGGTCTTCTGCT
>NZ_SJKD01000008.1 GCF_004331485.1 Kribbella capetownensis | reverse complement strand
GGCGATGAGGATCAGTCCCGCGGCGAGGAGCATCCAGCGCATACCGGGTTTGACGTAGCGCAGGTAGGTGTTCGAGGTCGCGAGCTGGACCACCGCGGCCCCGACGAACACCATGACCAGGCCGGCGACATTCCGCTTCACAGTAACCGCCATCCGACGACCAGGCTGGCGAGGATGGCGATCACGAATGTGGCCGGCGCGAATCGGACGGCGAAGCGGGGACCGAACGTCCCGGTCTGCAGGGCGATCAGCTTCACGTCGACGATCGGTCCGACCACCATGAACGCGAGCCGCGCGGTCAGGCTGAACTGGGTGAGGCTGGCCGCGACGAATGCGTCCGCTTCGGAGCAGATCGCCAGCAGTACGGCGAGCAGTCCGAGGATCAGTACGGACAGCAGCACGCCTAGGACGAGGAACGGCATGGCCTGGATCGTGACGCCGACGAACATCGTCGCCCAGGTCCGGATCCCGTCACCGGTGAACACCCCGGTGAAGATCCGCCGCCCGAACAGTGCCAGCCCGACCAGCAGGACGAGCGTCGCAGTGAACGCGATCGGGGACCCGGACGCTTTCTTCTCGGCGGTATCGGTCACGCGCGGCATCGTGGCACACAGTGTGGCGGAAATGAAAACCAGTGTCGTTGTCAGCAATCTCGATGTGGCAGTGTGGAGGGTATGGATGCCGACGTGGTGCGCGCAGTCAATGACCTCACCGCTCGCTGGGCCCGCACGCTTCCGGCGGGGAACACCGTCGTATCCGGGCTCGGTCTGTGGCCGCTGCTCGCGATCCTGGCCACCGCTGCCGATGAGCCCGGTCGCGCCGAGCTGGCTGCTGCCGCGGGGGTCGAGGCCGCCGAAGGATCGTCCGATGCGCTGGCGCTGGTTCGGGCAATCGAGGACTCGGCCGATCTGCACGCGGCGCTGGGCGTCTGGGTGCATGAGCAACTCAAGCTCGCGGAGTCGTTCGACAGCGTCGTGCCGGCACCACTGATGGGCACGCTCACCGGTCGCGCCGCCATCGACAAGCCCAAGCTGGACGCCTGGGCCGCCGAGCACACCAACGACTTGATCCGCGAGATGCCGGTCGAGATCAACCCCGACGTCATGCTCGTCCTCGCCTCGGCGCTGTCGCTGCGCACCACCTGGGTCCGCCCGTTCACGGAGCAGATCAAGAACGTCCAGGCCGGCCCGTGGGCGGGCGGCCGGTGGCATTGGCTGGAGCGCGTCGACAGCGATCTCGACGCAGTACGGCGGTACGACGACCTGACCGTGATCACGGTTCGCGGCGACGCGGATGTCGACGTACTGCTCGGAGTCGGATCGGGTTCGCAGCCGGAGATGCTCGCGGGCCTTCTCGGTGCCGCGGCGCGCCCGGGTGACGGCGTACCTGGGAGTGCGCTGATCGATCAGGGGGAGCCCGGTGCGGAGCTCGCTGCAGGCTTGAGGGTCGGGCAGACCACCGCACCGCGGCCGGATCTGAGGCTGACGCTGCCGTCGTTCACTGTGGAGGCCGAGCATGACCTGCTCGAGTTGCGTGAGCTGTTCGGGCTGACCACGGTCACTGCGGATCCCGGGGACCACGGCCACTTCAGTGCGATCAGTCCGGTGCCGCTCGCCGTCGGGCAGGCCAAGCAGAAGGTGCTGGCACGGTTCTTCGCGACCGGGTTCGAGGCGGCTGCGGTCACCTCGATGGCGATGGTCCGCGCCTCGATGCCGACCCGCCAGGCCCGCCGACTCGAGGTCGCGTTGGACCAGCCGTTCGCCTTCACCGCAGTACTGCGGGAGTCGCGGCTGCCGATCGTCGCCGGCTGGATCGCAACGCCTACAGAGCCCGGAGACTGAACAGGCGGTTCAGCAGCGCGGACGCCTCGTCCACGCCCACCTGGTCGCCGGTGAGCAGCAGGTCGAACAGCAGACCGCGAGACGCCGCGAGACCGAGCCGCGCGTACGCCGGCGCATCCTCGGGCGGGATGCCCGCACGGATGCACAGCTCGATCACCGGCGGGAGCCAGACGTTGATCAAATCAGCCTTGAGCG
Source organism: Kribbella capetownensis (assembly GCF_004331485.1). Lineage (GTDB taxonomy): Bacteria > Actinomycetota > Actinomycetes > Propionibacteriales > Kribbellaceae > Kribbella > Kribbella capetownensis. The sequence continues at coordinate 462,887 of NZ_SJKD01000008.1, read as the reverse complement.
CCTCGGTGTGCGGGCGATTCTGCATCGCGTGAGCGCTCAGCTCGAAGAACAGCGGACCGTAGATCAGCGCCGCCTCGGTGACGCGGCGCCAGAACAGGTCGTTCTGCTCCTCCACCGGCAGATCTGTCGCCAGCACCTCGGCCAGCAGGTCGCGCTGCTGTTGCTCGACGGTCCGGACCACTTCGGCGAGCAGCCCCTCGCGGGAGCCGAAGTGGTAGATCAGCATCCGGTGGCTGGTGCCGATCGAGCCGGCGATGCTGCGCAGACTGGCGTCGCCGATCCCGTTCTTCGCGAAGTGCTCGACGGCGCCGGCCAGCAGGGTCTGTCGACTCACGCCTGTTCGCTCACCTCTTTGAGCTTCACTGCCTCTGTCTCGACGTAGCTCTTGGTGAGGCGGGCGTAGAGCTTGCCGAAGAGCCAGCCGATCGGGCCCTCGTGGATGATCGTCGCCGTCACCACCGTGCCGTCGGGTGTCCCGACGACGCGGTGACCGCCGATCGTCTTGATGCCCGGAGCCTTCGAGACCCACTCGAAGTACTCGCCCTCCTTGAGGTCGGTCACCTCCCAGACCGCGACCGGGAGCTTCGGCTGCCGGATCCGGGTCTTCGCGCCGATGTGGATGCGGCCGGCATCGAGCCGCTCGACAGAGTCCATGGTCGGCGTCCACTCGGGCCACCGCTCGACGTCGCTGTACACCTGCCAGACCCGCTCCTGCGGAGCCTGGACCGTGATGGAATGATCGAATCGCATGTACCAAATGGTACATCAGGTCCTCGTCAGGCTTTGCCGGGCGTCTGCGGTGGCTTCACCGGCGCCAGGTAGGGTCTGGGGCCATGGCTGACCAGAACGTCCCGCAGAACGTCGAGAACGAGCAGGACCCGGGCGCGAACACCCAGATGTTCCGCGCCTTCGTGAACGAGGGCCAGGCCGAGGCCACCACCGAACCGAAGGTGAACGGCCGGGTGCTGGCCGTCGTCGGTGCCGCCGTGGTGCTGATCGCGGTCATCGCCGCGATCGCCGTCTTCTGAGTCCTTTGACCCTGATCCCGGTCGACGTCGTCCGGGTCTTCACCGACCCCGACGGACGCTTCGGCAACCCGCTCGGCATCATCGACGGTGCCCTCGTACCGCCCGCGGACCGGCTGCGGGTGGCCGCCGAACTGGGGTACAGCGAGACCGTGTACGTCGACGACGCCGCGTCCGGCACGATCCGCATCTTCTCCGCCACCACCGAAATGCCCTTCGCGGGCCACCCGACCGTCGGCGTCTCCTGGTGGCTCCACTCCCAGGGCCACCCCGTCGACACGCTGCGAGTGCCTGTCGGTGACATCCCGGTCACGCGGCAGGGCGACCTGTTCGCCGTACGAGCGGACACCGCCTGGGGCAGCGACTGGGACTGGCAGGAACTCGAGTCCGCCGAGGCCGTCCTGGCCGCCGACCCAGCGTCCTACACCGCCGGTCACTCGTATCTCTGGGCCTGGCTGGACGAATCTCGCGGCTTGATCCGCGCCCGCGCCTTCGCGCCCGCCATGGGCGTCCGGGAGGACGAGGCAACAGGCTCAGCCGTGACTCAACTGACCGCCCACCTGGCCCGCGACCTCCACATCATCCAGGGCGGAGGCTCCCACCTCTACACCACTCACCTCCCGCCCGGCCACGCCACAGTCGCCGGGCAGGTCGTCGCCGAAGCCTCCCGCACCGTCACGATCTGAGCGCCTGTTCGGGCGGGGATTTCCGCATCCGTTGACGGTTGTGGGGGCGCGGATGGAGCATGGGTGCTCGGCTAGTTGGGGAGGTTCTGGTGGCGGAGGTTGTCAGGGCTGGGTTGGTGCAGGCGTCGTGGACCGGTGACAAGGAGTCCATGATCAAGGCCCACGAGGACTACGCGCGGCAGGCGGCTGCGGCCGGAGTCCGGGTGTTGTGCTTCCAGGAGTTGTTCTACGGGCCGTACTTCTGCCAGTTGCAGGATCCCAAGTTCTACGAGTACGCCGAGTCCGTGCCGGGGCCGACGACCGAGCGCTTCGCCGCGCTGGCCAAGGAACTCGGCATGGTGATGGTGCTGCCGGTCTACGAGCAGGAGCAGCCGGGGGTGCTGTACAACACGGCGGCCGTGATCGATGCCGACGGCAAATACCTGGGCAAGTACCGGAAGAACCACATCCCGCAGGTGAAGGGGTTCTGGGAGAAGTTCTACTTCCGGCCCGGCAACCTCGGCTACCCGATCTTCGACACCGCGGTCGGCCGGATCGGCGTGTACATCTGCTACGACCGGCACTTCCCGGAGGGCTGGCGTGCGCTCGGGCTGGCCGGGGCGAAGATCGTGTTCAACCCGTCCGCGACCAGCCGGGGGCTGTCGGCGTACCTGTGGAAGCTCGAGCAGCCGGCGAGCGCGGTGGCCAACGAGTACTTCATCGGCGCGATCAACCGGGTCGGCATCGAGTCCGACTTCGGCGACAACGACTTCTACGGTACGTCGTACTTCGTCGACCCCGAGGGCAAGTTCGTCGGGGACGTCGGGCACGACCACGATCCGGAACTCATCGTCCGGGACCTGGACCTGAGCCTGCTGGACACGGTCCGCGACCGCTGGCAGTTCTACCGCGACCGCCGCCCGGACGCGTACGGCGACCTGACCAAACCGTAGGACGAACCGTCTCGAAGGGGAATACGGCATGACGTTGCTGGTCAAGGGTGGGACCGTCGTCGGGCCGACCGGGACGCAGGTTGCGGACGTCCTGGTCCAGGGCGAGAAGATCGTCGCCCTGCTGGATCCGTCGTTCAGCCAGTCGATCACTCCGGACGAGGTGATCGATGCCGCGGGCAAGTACGTGATCCCGGGCGGGATCGACGCGCACACGCACATGGAGATGCCGTTCGGCGGCACGTCGGCGAGCGACACGTTCGACACCGGGACCCGGGCGGCGGCCTGGGGCGGTACGACGACCATCATCGACTTCGCGATCCAGCGGACCGGTGAGGTCGTGCAGGACGGGCTGGCCGCCTGGCATGCCAAGACCGAGGGCAACTGTCACATCGACTACGCGTTCCACATGATCCTCGGCGGGGTCGACACCGACGCGCTGAAGGCGATGGACCAACTGGTCGCTGACGAGGGCATCACCAGTTTCAAGCTGTTCATGGCCTACCCCGGGGTGTTCTACTCCGACGACGGCCAGATCCTGCGGGCGATGCAGACCGCGCGGGAGAACGGCGCGCTGATCATGATGCACGCGGAGAACGGCATCGCGATCGACGTCCTGGTCCAGCAGGCGGTGGCCCGCGGCGAGACCGACCCGATCTACCACGGCATCACCCGCCCGGCCGCGCTCGAGGCGGAGGCGACGAACCGCGCGATCGCCCTGGCCGAGGTCGCCCGGGACTGCCCGCTCTACATCGTCCACCTGTCCGCGAGCCAGGCGCTCGAACACGTAGCGGAGGCCCGGGACCTGGGCCGCAACGTGTTCGCCGAGACCTGCCCGCAGTACCTGTATCTCACTCTCGAGGACCAACTCGGCGCGCCCGGGTTCGAGGGTGCGAAGTGGGTCTGCTCGACCCCGCTGCGCAGCAAGCACGAGTCGCACGCGACGGACCTGTGGAAAGGGTTGCGAAGCAACGATCTGGCGATCGTCTCGACCGACCACTGCCCGTTCTGCATGAAGGACCAGAAGGAGCTCGGCCTCGGCGACTTCTCCAAGATCCCGAACGGGATCGGCGGCGTCGAGCACCGGGTCGACCTGATCTACCAAGGTGTGGTGGACGGTCAGCTGTCGCTGGAGCGCTGGGTCGAGACGATCGCGACGACGCCGGCCCGGATGTTCGGGTTGTATCCGCAGAAGGGGATCGTCGCGCCCGGCTCGGATGCTGATCTGGTCGTCTACGACCCGAACGCGACCACCCGGATCAGCGTCGACGCGCACCACATGAACATGGACTACTCGGCGTACGAAGGGGTCGAAATCCAGGGCCGGGTGGGCACGGTGATCTCGCGCGGCGAGGTGATCGTGGCCGACGGCAACTACCATGGCCGGAAGGGCCGGGGGAAGTTCCTGCGGCGCGGCCTGTCGTCGTACCTGCAGTAGAACGAGGGGGAAGACCGTGGACTTCGGAGTGGTGTTCCAGTGTGATCCGCCGGCGTCCGCGGTCGTGGAGCTGGCGCGGAAGGCGGAGGACGCGGGGTTCGACTACGTCTGGACGTTCGACTCGCACCTGCTCTGGCAGGAGCCGTTCGTCATCTACAGCCAGATCCTCGCCGCCACGCAGCGAGTGATCGTCGGCCCGATGGTGACGAACCCGGGCACCCGCGACTGGACGGTGATCGCGTCCCAGTTCGCCACGCTGAACGAGATGTTCGGCAACCGGACGATCTGCGGGATCGGCCGCGGCGACTCCGCCCTGCGCACGCTCGGCGCGAAGCCCGGCACGATCGACCAGATGAAGGAATGCGTCCACGTGGTCCGCGCGCTGGCCCGCGGCGAGACGGTCGAGTATCGAGGCCAGCAACTCAAGTTCGCCTGGGTCGACAAGGGCGCCCTGGACGTGTGGGTCGCGGCGTACGGGCCGAGGGCGCTGGCCGCGACCGGTGAGGTCGGCGACGGCTACATCCTGCAACTCGCGGACCCTGACATCGCGGCGTGGATGATCACAGCGGTACGTCGTTCTGCCGAGGAGACCGGCCGTGATCCCGCGGCCATCAAGTTCTGCGTCGCGGCACCGGCGTACGTCGGGGACGACCTGGAGCACCAACGCGAACAGACCCGCTGGTTCGGTGGGATGGTTGGCAACCACGTGGCCGACATCGTCGGTCGTTACGGTACGTCGGGCGCGGTGCCGAAGGCGCTGACCGATTACATCGAGGGCCGGAAGGGCTACGACTATGCCGAGCATGGGCGGGCCGGAAACACCCACACCGCCTTCGTCCCGGACGAGGTGGTCGATCGCTTCTGCATCCTCGGCCCGGTCGACCAGCACATCGCCCGGCTGAACGAGCTGAACGCGCTCGGCGTCGACCAGTTCGCGGTCTACCTGCAGCACGACGGGAAGGAAGAGACGCTCGCGGCCTACGGCAAGGACGTCATCCCGGCGTTCTGAAGCCGTTCCGCTGCTTGGGCCAGGCGCTGGCCTGTGGCTGTCACCTGGTGGTTCTGCGAGGGTGAGGTCCAGCTGAATCCCAGCTGAGCGTGCCGAGGGCTGTAATGATCGGGCCGCTTCGGACAGAAGCTGGACATGAGAGCTTTCCGCCGATCACTCCTGCCGATGGCTGTGACGTTGTTCGTCACAGCCATCGGTCTGTCCTCCCCATCCGCTGCCGCGCCGCCTCCGGCCGTTCAGCCGGCCGGGCTCGATCGCACGGTCACCCTGATCACAGGTGACCAGGTGCAGACCTCCCCGGATCTGCGCCAGGTCCGGTTCGTCCCCGGCCCGGGCCGCCGGAACGTTCGCTTCTCGATCCACCGGACGCCTGGCGCCGTCTTCGTCGTACCGTCCGACGCCGGCCGGTTGATCGCCGACGACCGGCTCGACCGGCGGCTGTTCGACCTTCGCCAGATGGTCAGCGACGACGACAGCCTTCCGCTGGTCGTCACGTCCTCCAGGCCGACGTCTGTCCGGGTCCCGAAGGCCAAGGCCGCCGACCTGTACGCCGAACTGGCCGGCACCCGCCGGCCCGCGGTGCCCGTCAGCAAGATCTGGCTCGACGACGGACACGCCGCGCCGCCCGGTGGCTCATCCGTCAAGTTGCCGGTGGTGCCGAGCACCGAGTCGATCGAGTACGACGAGCAGCGCTGGCCGCACACCGACGACAAGCCGCAGGACAAGACCGTCACCTACACCAACGACGGTGAGGAACCGGTCCAGCTCGAACTCGAGGCCGTACTGACGGCGCCCGACGGCAAACCGGCACCCGCGTCCGCGGTGAGCTTGAGCGCGTCGTCGCTGACCGTTCCGGCCCATGGCACCGCTCAGGTCGTCGTCACCTCGAACACCAACCACGCCGGGCCTGACGGGCTGTACACCGGCAGACTGACGGCGCGACTCGCCTCCGGTGACACACTCACCACCACTCTCGCCGTACAGCGCGAGGTGGAGAGCTACGACCTGACCGTCCGTCACCTCGACCGGACCGGCACGGAGACGTCGGACTACTACGACTTCCTCGTAGATCGCGACGCGACCGAGGAGCACGACGGCTCTCAGCTCTTCCTGGGGGGTGACGGCAGCGAGTACCAGTTGCGGGTTCCCAAGGGCCGCTACCTGCTGGAGTCCTGGTTCGGCACCGAGACCGACCGCAAGGAATCGACGGACCTGGTCCTGCCGCAGCTCGACATGACGGCAGATCGAACGATCACACTCGACGCCCGGCAGGCGAAGCCGGTCAAGATCTCGGTCCCCGACCAGCGCGCCGGCAACGACTTCACCTTGGCTTCCTACGAGTTGGTGACGCCGCTGTTCACGTACGGTGGCGGAGTCGGTGGCTTCGGCGATCCGGTCCTGTTCACCGGCCAGGTGGGTGCGTCGGTGCCCGGCCTGACCAGCAACATCCACAGCGAGTTCGCCGTCGGCGCGCCCGATCCGGAAGGCGGGTACACCGACAGCCCGGTGGTGTACCACTTGCACTGGGGGAAGCTCGACGGGACCTTCGACGGATTCACCAAGGCCGTTCGGGACAGCCAACTGGCGACACTTCAGCCGACGATCACCGCCGGCGCCGAGCAGACGACGGCAGTGTGGTCGGCCCTGCGGGTGTCGCCCAGAGTCGGCATCGACTTTCTCGAGGCCTACAAGTACACCAAGCTTCCCGCCACTCCGATCGTCCGGATGACCGTGGCCGACGACTTCCGCTGGCAGCCTCGGGTGCAGTACCTGAGTGACACCGCTCGGGCCGGATTCACTCAGTCCGCGGTCGACTGCCGGGCCGGCCGGACTTGTGCCAGTCAGTGGGGCGACACTGTCGTGACGCCGGTCGTAGCTGACGCCCGCCTGCTGGAGTTCCAGTCCCTCGACGCCGTGAACCACACTGACCTGTCGCGTGCGGGTGACGTCCTCACGCTCTCCGCTGCGGGCACCGACGGGTCCGGACACATCGCGAGCAGGACCGGTACGTTCACGCTGAGCCCCGACGGAGGCACCCACGTCAAGGTCCCGAACGACGGGACTGCGGCGGTCGACGTCTCGCCGGACGAGGCGACGTACAAGCTGGATCTGGTGACCATGGGGTCGCCGCTCGGTGTGTCCACCAGGACCATCAGCTCGTGGCGGTTCACGTCAGGTACGACGGCCACCAAGACGGCCCTGCCGTTGTGGACGGTCAAGTACGGGAGAGGTACGCCGAAGGTGCTGCCGTTCGAGCTCAAGCCGTTGCTCGGAGCAAAGGTCGGCACGCTCACCGCCGTCGGCCTGCAGACGTCGACCGACGACGGCGCGACCTGGCAACCGGCCAAGGTCCGCCGGACCGGCCCCAACCGGTACGTCGCCGAGGTCACCGCCCCGGCGGACGGGAAAACGGTGTCGGTGCGAACCACCGTCGCCGACAGTCACGGCAACACGCTCGACCAGGCGTACACCGTGCGGCACTGACCGCGCGACGGATGGCCCCGGAGCCCGGGGTCATCCGTCGTCAGGGGTTCGGGGTCCAGCGGTAGGCGCCTGGGAGGAGGTCGGTGGCCAGGACGGAGCCGATGCCCTCGGCGGTGGGCAGGATGACGCGGATGCCCGGGTGGTAGTCGACGAGGACCTGGCGGTCGCGTCCGCAGGGGCCGACGACGCCGCGGCCTTCGTTGCCTACGGCCACGATTGTGGTGAGCTCGCGCGCACCTTCCGCCCGGGCTCGGCCGAGCGCCACCAACTCGGCGCACGGGCCGCCGGTGAAGTGGTACAGGTTGATGCCGGCGTACATCCGTCCGTCCACACCGCGCACCGCGGCGCCCATCGTGTAGACGCCGTCCGGTCCGTCGGTGTTCGCGTCCACGGTCCGGCCGGCCAGTTCGATCAGTTCGCGGTCGTCATCGGTGAGTGGGTGCACGGTGATCATGCACCCACTCTGCCATCCGGTCAGCCGGCGATGCGCTTGAGTTCCGCGTCCACGACAGACTTGACCGTCTTGATCTCGGTGGCCGGATCCGATCCGCTGCGGATGATCCGGTTGAGCGCGTCGGAGTACGCCGAACTGGACTTGGGCGACCACAGGATCGGGGTCTGGGCGTGGCCGTTCTCGTTGACGAACGTGACCGCGTCGGCGGCCGGGCCGGACTTCAGCTTCTCCGCCTTCGCGGCCAGGCTCTTGCGGGCCGGGATGTGGAAGCCGTACGACTGGGCGAAGTCGAGCTGCTTGTCGGTCTGGCCGACCCACAGCCATTGGACGAACTTCTTCGCCGCGTCGACGTTCTTCGACTTCGCGTTGACGCAGGAACCGTAGGCGCCGACCGGGACGCTCGGCTTGCCGGTGGTCGCGTTCAGCTTCGGCCACGGCAGTACGCCGTAGTCGTTGGGGAACGCCTTCTCGATCACCGGTAGTGTCCACAGGCCGGTGAACTGCATCGCGGTCAGCCCCTGGGTGAACGCGGACGGGTCGGACCAGTCGGTTGGTGCCCCGAGCAACAGAGTCTTCGAGGTGAACAACTCGCGCAGCTTGTGCAGCGACTCGACGGCGGCCGGGTCGTCGAAGCCGAACTGGTTGTCGTCGGTCAGGTAGTCCAGGCCGGCCGACCAGAGCGCCGGTCCGCCGAGCACTCCGACGCCGCCATCGTTGCCGACGAACAGGCCCTTCACCTTGTCCGTCGTCAGCGCCTTGGCGGCGGCCTGCAGCTCGTCGACTGTCTGCGGCGGCTGAATGCCGGCCGCGCTGAGCAGGCTCTTACGGTAGACGAGCAGCTGCATGTCGGTGACCTGCGGGATCGCGTAAAGCTTGTCCTGGTAGGACATCCGGGCGATCAGCGACGGCGTGAAGTCGTCCTTGGTGTCGCCGGGCAGATCGGTCAGCTCGACCACCTGACCCGCCTTGATCATGTCGATCGTCGGACCGTTGACGTACTCGAACACGTCCGGACCCTGGTCGGTCAGGAGCGCGGTAGCGGTCTTCTTGTCGTAGTCGCCCGGCGACCACTGGATGCCGACCGTCGCGTCCGGGTACTCCTTCGCGTACTTCTCCACCGCCTGCTGCGTCCCGGCCTCGCCGTACTGGTGATACCACTGCTGAAGAGCCGGCTTGTCCCCACCGCCACCACCCGAAGGCCGACCGCTGTCCGACCCGCACCCAGCCACCGCCAAAGCCGCCAGCCCACCACCAGCCGCCAGCACCCTCCGCCTACTGATCCCAGCACCCACCATCACAGTCCTCCATCCGCGCAGTCCCACAGCCCGCGCACCACAGAAGACCCTACGGCCGGGATTGGGTCGGGAAGGGGCAATTCCACCCCGCAACGATCTGATGACTTTGTGATCCAGAGGATATCCAGATATATATACGGACACATACCGTCGTATATATGAAGACGATGATCGATCTGGACGACGAGGCGTTGGCGCTGGCCGCGAAGGAGTTGGGGACAGTGACGAAGAAGGACACGGTCAACGCCGCACTTGAGTTCGTGGCCAGACGACGAGAACGGATCGAGGCGCTCCTGGACGACCCGTTCGCGCTCGGTGCCGGGCCGGACATCGACGACCCCGACATCAGGCGTGAGGCGCGTCGTTGACCACGGTTGCGTCGGTCGGCAAGCTCTACCTGATCGATACCTCGGCGCAGGCGCGTGCCCGGCATCCGGCGGTGCGATCGATCATCGCAGGGCTGATCGTCGACCGGGCAGCGGCGACCTGTGTCACCGTCGATCTCGAAGCCGGCTACTCGGGACGTGATCACTCCGGCGTGAAGACGATCAGCGAGCGCCGGCGATCGCTGTACGTCAATCTGCCGATCAGCGAGGCGATCGCCGAGCGTGCCCGCGAGGTGCAGGTCCGGATGGCTGCCCGCGGCCATCACCGTGCCGCTGGAGTGGTCGACCTCCTGACCGCGGCCGTCGCCGAGCAGCACGGCGCCGTGATCCTGCACTACGACGCCGACTTCGAACACATCTCCGCTGTCACCGGCCAGCCTCACCTGTGGGTGTCCCCGCGAGGAACGCTCGACTGAGGTACGCTCGCGGCATGTTTTCTTCCCGTGACTAGAGATGGCTCCTGCGCTGGTTGGCGCGGTTGAGCCCTGTCCTTGTGGATCTCTAGGAGCGAAATCATGTCCGGCACTTCTCGTGCCGGGAGCTACCGTGATGTTTTGCTGCTGCCGTTGGCGTTGCGCACGTTTGTGCCGGCGTTGTTCGGGCGGTTGGCGTACGGTCTGCTCCCGTTGTCCTTGCTGTTCACTGTCCAGCATTCCACCGATTCGTTCGCGACCGCCGGGACGGCTGTCGCGTTGTTCGGCCTCGCATCGTTGTCGATGCCCTACAAAGCCCGCCTCGTCGACCGTTTCAGCCAGCGTCGCGTCCTTCCGCTGCTGGCCGCCGGCTCATCCGTCGCTCTGGTCGCATCGACTCGTACGGCGGACAGCGTGGTACTGCTGCTGGTCGGTACGGCGGGAATCCTCGCACCACCGTTGGGACCGTCGATGCGGTCGAACTGGCGGCTGCTCACCGACGGCACCGGCCTGAAGGAACGGGCCTACGCGCTGGACGCAGTCTGCGAGGAATCGCTGTATCTGGGCGGTCCGCTGCTCGCCGGCGTACTGATCAGCGTCGCATCCGCCCGGTCGGCGCTCACCTGTTGCGCCGTCCTCATGCTCGCCGGGACCATCCTCATGGTCACGAGCCCGATCACAACCCATACGACCGCTGCGCCGCCCGACCGCCACCCGTTGGGGCCGCTCACGATCCGGCCGTTGCGGCGGATCCTGCTCGTCATCATGGTCACCGCGTCCGGCGTCAGCATCGCTTACTTGTGCGTGGCCGGTGTCGCCCAGCGTGCCGGCAACCCCGGCGCGGCCGGGTACGTCGAGGCAGGCATCGGTCTCGGCAGTGTCGTCGGCGGACTCCTTTGGGCCCGCCGGAAACACACGCGGTCCTGGCCGATCCACCTCGCCGGACTGATCGGCGTACTCGCCATCGGACTGTCGGCCGCGTCGCTTGCGCCTAACCTGGTCGTGCTCGGGGTCGTGATGGCGGTCGCCGGTCTCGCCGTGGCACCGCTGTTCGTGGTCGCCTACCTGGCCGCAGACGACGTCACGCCGGCGCACCAGCGCACCGAGGCGAGTACGTGGATCAACACGGCCAACAACCTCGGCAGCTCGGCCGGCTCAGTGCTTGCCGGGCTGGCGATCGACCGGGCGTCGCCGACCCACGGGTTCCTGGCCGGCGGCGTACTGCTGGCGGTCGTCGCAGTGACGGTGTGGCGGTCAGGCGTCGGACAGGCGGGCGATGGTGGCCGACGCCCGGCGGACGATCGGGACCGGGCCCTCGGGGAGAACGTCGCCGATGAACGTGTAGTGCTTCAGGATGTCGGGGTCGACGCCTCCGGGACGGTGCCGGCTGTGGTCGCGGACCCAGTCGATGATGTCGCCCCAACCGGGGGCCGCGAGCGATCCGCCGAAGTGCTGGACCGACAGGCCCGCGCACAGGTTGCCGAAGGCGAGGCGGTGGGCCAGCGGCCAGCCGCGGAGGGTGCCGAGGACCAGTGACGCCAGGAAGACGTCGCCCGCACCGGTCGGGTCGTACGACCGGACCGGTAGGGCGGGGACCTGCTCCTCCTCGCCCGTAGCGGAGTCGATCGCGAGTACGCCGTCCGCGCCGTTGGTGACCACCGCGAGCGGGACCCGATCGGCCAACTTGTGCAGCGCGGCCTTGGGTGTGTCGGTGCGGGTGTAGGCCATCGCCTCACCCGCGTTCGGCGTGAACGCGTGGAAGCCTTCCAGTACGTCGAGTACTGCGGGGGACCACTCGTCGGTCGGGTCCCAGCCGACGTCGCCGAACAGCAGCGCACCGGACTCTCGCGCCTCGACGGTCCAGCCGGGCAGTTCGTCGGCGACCGGCACGATCGCGGACCGAGTGTTCAGGCCCGGGCCAACCAGCTTGCTCGGGTCACCCGGGGCCTCGTGGGCGTGGGTGACCATCGCGCGGTCGCGGTCGATCGACATCGAGACGGTGACTGGGGAGTGCCAGTGGCCGATCCGGCGGGAGTGGGACAGATCAACACCCTCCTGGTCGGCCAGGGTGCGCCAGCAGAAGTCGGCGTACACGTCGTCGCCGAAGACGGCCGCGAGACCGCTCTTCAGGCCGAGGCGGGCGGCCGCGATGGCGAAGTTCGCCACCCCACCCGGGCAGGAGCCCATGCCCTCGGCGAAGATCTCGGTCCCGGTGGTCGGCGCGGACTCCAGGCCGGTGAGCACGATGTCGAGGAACACCGTGCCTTGCACGAACACGTCGTACGCGTCGGGTTCGTCGGTCACGGTGACACTGCTCCTTGTCATCCTTGGTCGGTCGCTGGTCGCTGGTCGCTGGTCGCTGGTCGCTGGTTGCTGGTTGCCCGGTTGCTTGGTGCCGGGCGGTTCTGTCGGTGCCGGGTGGAATGCTCCTTCGTAGCATCATCGACCGGTCATCACCACGGGTTTGGGAGGACGTTTGTGAGTGGCGGGGCGTGTCCATGATTCCGACCTGGATCTCGGTCGTGGGTGTGGTGATGACCGTGCTGAGCCCGCTGCTGGCGCTCGGTGGTGTGTTCCTGGGCTCGTACCTGACCCGGAAGTCGGATCGTGAGCTCGATGTCTGGCGGCACCGCGAGGAGACGATGCGGATGGTCCGGTGGGCGGTCGAGCAGATCCTCGAGGGCGACGAGGCGGGGACGGACGCCGGCGTCGTGACCCTGCGTTCACTGATGCGGTCGGAACTGTTACAGGCCGAGGACTACGACCTGGTCGCCGCGCTGACCGCGTCCGTAGCGATCGACCGGGTCGGTCCGGCCGCGTACGCTGATATTGCGGATGCTGATATCGAGGTCGTCGAGGGAGACGAGGAGCATGGCTGAGAAGAAGACCGTGAGGGTCTCCCGTCAGGCCGTCGAGTTGGCCCGCCTGCACGTGGAGGCCGCGCGCAAAGCCGGCCGGAAACCCGAGCCCGGGGTGGCCCGCATAGCAGGCGCCCGCCCCGACAACGGCAACGGAGCCTCCCCCGCCCCCGCCTGACCTGTGGATAAGTCCCCCGCCAAATCCGGTGGGACGGATACGCTCAAGCAGGAAGGACAGGGGCGAGGCCGGCGCCGGGTGGTGCACCGGGTATCGGACGTAGGTGTTCGGAGCGGCACGTCTGGTCGGCGCCACGCCGTTGACCACCTACACTGATTCGCGGCCGCTCCGGTGGCGTACGGTGCCATGGTGGTTACCGTTGCGTCGCTCCCTGTTCCCGACCACGGCCGGATAGACCCGTGATCCGCTTCGAGAATGTGTCCAAGACGTACGAGGGCCAGTCCAAGGCCGCTCTGCTGAACGTCAACGTCGAGATCGAGAAAGGCGAGTTCGTCTTCCTGGTCGGCACCTCCGGGTCCGGCAAGTCGACGTTCCTTCGTCTGGTCCTGCGTGAGCATCGGACGACCCGCGGTCACATCATGGTGGCCGGCAAGGACCTGAACCGGCTGGCCAGCTGGCGGATCCCGCAGATGCGCCGCCAGATCGGCACCGTCTTCCAGGACTTCCGGCTGCTGCCGAACAAGACCGTCGCGGAGAACGTCGCGTTCGCGCTGCAGGTGATCGGCAAGCCCCGGTCGCACATCCGCAAGACGGTCCCCGAGGTGCTCGAGCTGGTCGGCCTGGACGGCAAGGAGGACCGGCTGCCCGACGAGCTGTCCGGCGGTGAGCAGCAGCGGGTCGCGATCGCCCGCGCGTTCGTGAACCGGCCGATGATCCTGATCGCCGACGAGCCGACCGGAAACCTCGACCCCGGGACGTCGGTCGGCATCATGAAGCTGCTCGACCGGATCAACCGGACCGGTACCACGGTCGTGATGGCCACCCATGACGTGTCGATCGTCGACCAGATGCGCAAGCGCGTGATCGAGCTGGAGAACGGTCATGTCGTCCGTGACGAGTCGCGCGGCGTCTACGGCTACCAGCACTGAGACCGCTGCCTGAGTACAGGGACTGACTGAAGAATGCGCTTGAACTACATCCTCTCCGACCTCGGCATCGGCCTGAAGCGGAACCTCTCGATGACCATCGCGGTCGTCGTCACCATCTGGGTCTCGCTGTCGCTGTTCGGCAGCGCGCTGCTCGCCCGCGAGCAGGTCGACCTGATGAAGGGGAACTGGTACGACAAGATCCAGATCTCGGTCTTCATGTGCACCAAGGACTCCGGCGGCCGTGGCTGCGCCGGCGCCGAGGTGACCCAGGAGCAGAAGAACCGGATCCGCCAGGTGATCGAGTCGAACCCGGACACCGCGCCGGACGGCGTGTTCGGCGAGTCGAAGAAGGAAGCGTTCGAGTCGTTCAAGAAGCTGTACAAGGACTCGCCGATCGTCAGCACGGTCACCGAGGACCAGATGCAGGAGTCCTTCCGGGTCAAACTGAAGGATCCACAGCGCTATCAGAACCTGGTCAGCGCGGTCAGTGGCTTACCCGGCGTCGACACGGTGCAAGATCTCAGGCAGTACCTCGATCCGTTGTTCAAGGCACTCAACGGGTTGCAAGTCGGCGCGCTGGTCGCGGCGGGATTGCTGCTGGTGGCCGCTTTGATGCAGATCTCGAACACGATCCGCTTGGCGGCGTACGCCCGGAGACGGGAGATCGGCATCATGCGCCTGGTCGGCGCCTCGAACTTCTATATCCAGCTACCGTTCTTGCTGGAGGCGGTGCTGGCCGCCTTGATCGGCGCGGTCCTTGCCTGCGGCACCTTGTGGGTGTTCGTGTACGTCGTCGTGATGCAACGGGCCGAGGAGACGTTCCGGGTCTGGCAATGGGTCGGCGCCGCGGAAACCTTCCGGGCGACGCTGATCATGGTGGTGGTCGGACTGATCCTCGCCGTCGTCCCGACATTCCTGACAACCCGGAAATACCTCAAAGTCTGACCCGGGTGACTTATCGTGCAATAGCAGCATCACCGCACGACAACTCAACCCAGAGCAAGGGGTCGACCTGTGGTCCCGCACTTCCCCGGTGCGAACCCGCGTCAGCGGGGGAGCATCAAGCGAGACGACAGCACCGGCACCACCGCCACGCCGTACCAGCGATCACGTAGCAGACCGCCGGGACGGCAGACGGTCGTTGCCGCATGCTGCCTTGTCCTGTCCCTGTCCGCCGGAGTCCTGGCGGCGGTTCCGTCTGCCCAGGCGGACCCGCCCGATCCAGCCGCCAAGAAGAAACAACTCGACTCGCAGATCGGTGCGCAGAAGGCCGATCTCGCCGAGGCGTCCGACCAGCTCGGCAAATCCGTTGCCGCGTACAACCAGGCCGAGGCGAAGTACAAGGTCGTCCAGGTCAAGTACGCCGCCGCACAGGGCCAACTGGCGGCCGCGAAAGCCGCCGATGTGGTTGCCGCGAGCAAGCTCCAGGCCGCCGAGCAGGCGCTGACGTCGGCGGTGGCCGACGTCGCGGCGGGCGAGCAGCAGATCATCGAGAAGCGGGCCGTCGCCGGTCGCGCGGTCAGATCGGCGTACCAGCAGCAGACCGGCCTGGTCGGGCTGACGATCGCGCTGCGCGGTGCGTCGCCGGCCGACATCGCCACCGGGATGCAGGTGCAGCGCAACGTGTTCGGCATCCAGGGCAACGCGATCACCAACCTGAACAACGCGCAGGCGCAGCTCGCGAACAAGCGGGCCAAGGTCGCCCTGGCCGAGAAGACCGCGGCCGCTGCCCGGGCCGAAGCGGCTCGTACGGTCAAGCAGGTCACGGCGCTGACCAAGCAGGTCGCGGCCGACAAGGCTGAGGCCGCCGCGGTCGCCCAGGTGAAGCTGGTCGCGTTCAAGGCCGCGGAGCGCGAGAAGAACACCGAACAGGCGCAGTACAACGCCCTCGTCGCCGAGCGGAGCCGGGTCGAGCAGATCCTGATCGCCCGCGCGAAGGCCGAGAAGGCCGCGGCCGCACGCAAGAAGGCGGCCCGGGAGAAGGCCGAGCGGGAGAAGGCTCGCAAGGAAGGGCGGCCGCCGCGGAACATTCCGGACGACCCCGGAGGCGGCGGGCTGAGCTACCCGGTCAGCAGCTACATCACGTCGCCGTACGGAATGCGGTTCCACCCCGTGCTGCACTACTGGAAGCTGCACGACGGCACGGACTTCCGCGCCCCCTGCGGTACGCCGATCCGCGCGGCGGCGAGCGGGCGAGTGACGGACAAGTACTACAACGGTGGTTACGGCAACCGGCTGTTCGTGTCGCACGGAGTGATCGACGGCAGCTCCATCACCACGGTCTACAACCACTTGTCGCGGTACAAGGCACGCGTCGGCGAGCACGTCAGCAAGGGCGAGATCATCGGGTACGCCGGGACCACGGGGTACTCCACGGGCTGCCATCTGCACTTCATGGTCTACCAGGACGGCCGGGTGGTTAATCCGATGAAGTGGCTCTGAGCAGTCTGAGATACTGGTCGGATGGTGAAACAGACCGGCCAGCAGAAGCCGATCGCGCAGAACCGGAAGGCGCGACACGACTACCACATCGAGGACGTGGTGGAGGCCGGGCTGGTGCTGACCGGGACCGAGGTGAAGTCCCTGCGGCAAGGCCGGGCCTCCCTCGTCGACGCGTTCGCCGCTGTCCGCGGTAGCGAGTTGTGGCTACAGGGCATGCACATTCCGGAGTACAAGCACGGGACCTGGACCAACCACGAGCCGCGCCGGACCCGCAAGCTGCTGCTGCACAAGGACGAGGTGCAGAAGCTGATCCGGGCCGTCGAGCAGCAGGGCGTCTCGCTGATCCCGCTGTCGCTGTACTTCAAGGACGGGTACGCCAAGGTCGAGCTCGCCACCGGGCGAGGCAAGAAGGACTACGACAAGCGGCACGCGCTGGCCGAGCGCCAGGCCGACCGCGAGGCCCGGCGCGCCCTCTCGGAGCGCACCCGCCGCCGCGACTGAGGGGCCTGGGTAGGCAGGGCTGAGGGCTGCCTGGGGTCGGCTCAGGGGTGGCTGGGGGCTGCACCCGATGGGGCGGACGCCCTCCGGCGCGCAGAGTGGATGCATGTCCACTTCAGACCTGCTGGTGACGCCGGCCCAACGGGACCGCGCCGTCGAGATCCTGAAAGAAATGTACGCCGACGGCCGGCTGGACCACGCCGAGTTCGACACCCGGTTGGAGCTGGCTCTGAAGGCCCGCACCCGTGCCGAACTCAACAGCACCTTCGACGGACTCGTGTCCCGGCCAGTCCCGACGTACGCACCCGCCGCCTTCACCCGGCCGGCCCCGGTGCAGCAGTACTCCGGCGACGGCCGGGGGATGGGGACCGTCGCGCACTGGCTCGGGTACCCGACGTTCTTCGTCGGCCCGGCCATCGTGGTGGCGACCTCGGGCCAGAAGAACCCTGCCGTCCGCAGGCACGCGGTGGAGGCGCTGAACTTCCAGCTGAGCGCGTTCGGGGCGTTCGCGCTGCTGGGGATCATGACAGGGGTGACGGAGGGCTTCACCGGGTTCCTGTTCCCGATCCTCGGCATCCTGTGGTTCATCCTGACCGGGATCGGCGGCCTCGCCACCGCGGTCGGCACGAACTTCCGCTACCCGTTCACGCTGCGTCTGATCAAGTAGTGCCTCTACCCTGGCAGGCATGGCTGTTCCTGTCGGGGCGCGGTGGGAAGTCACGGCGTTCCTAAGCCTGACCGCGGCCACCGGGTTGATCGACGCGGTCAGCTACCTGAAGTTCGGACATACCTTCGTCGCGAACATGACCGGGAACGTCGTCTTCCTCGGCTTCGCGGTGTCGCCGGAGTCGGGGTTCCGGCTTGGTCCGCCGATCGCGGCCGTACTCGGGTTCGTGCTCGGCTCGCTCGCCGGCGGGCGAGCCGCGCGGGCGATGGAGTCGCGGCCTCGGCGGTGGCTGGCGTCGGCCTTCGGGGCGCAGACGATCTTGTTGTGGCTGTGCGCGTTGCTGGTCGGGGTCGGCGTACTCGAGGAGTCGGGCGGGACGTCGTACGTGCTGATCGTGGCGCTGGCAGCTTGCTTCGGGCTGCAGAACGCGACCGTCCGGCATGTCGCGCCGCGGGATATGACGACGACGGTGCTCACGCTGACGCTGACCGGGCTGGCAGCGGACAGCGTCCTCGGCAACGGTCGCTCCGTGAAACCTCACCGCCGGCTGGGGTCGATCGCCGCGATGCTGGTCGGTGCGGCGGTGGGGGCGTTGCTGCTCCGATGGACCACCGGGTGGGTGATCGCTCTGGCCGGGCTGATGGTCGCGGGCGCCGCGGTCATCTTCCTCCGCGCGCCCGAGGCGTCGCCGGCCGCTGACCGTGTGTAACGGGAATGTCGGGTGCGGGTCGCCTGTTGGACTTGGTAGTGTGGATCTTCCACCGCCCTGCGGGACCGGTGGGAGTTTGACAACTCAACAGGGGGTGAACGGTTTCGACTTTGGACGTCTGTTCCAAGGGAAGCGGGCCGAGGATCCAGGGTTATCTCGTTAACGATCTCTGGAAACCAATAACTGCCAATAACCAGCGCAGTAGCTTCGCTCTCGCCGCCTGACGGCCTGAGCACTTAAAGAAGCGGTCAGCCCGGGGATGCTCCCGCCCCGGCTCCTGGCCTCATTTAGGGAGCTTGCTGCACTAGCCCGGTCACGGGGCTGGTGTGGGACATTTACAGTGACTGAGCCTGTCAGCGACGTGTCTGTGAGAGCGCTGGGGCTGAGAAAACGCCTAACAGACTGCGCCCGGAGAAGCCTTGAAACACCGCCGAAGGACGCGGGTTCGATTCCCGCCACCTCCACCCCTGTGAGTACAAGAAGGCCGGTCCCCTTGGGACCGGCCTTCTTGCGTGCAGGTTCCCCCCACGCGACCGCTACGCGCGCTCCTACCGTCGCGTGCTCGCGGCCGCTTCCACCCGCCCCCTTTCCTTGCTTGCGCCGGACTCCTTCGTCGCCCGGCTTGCGACTGCCATGGGGTCTCGTCCCACGATGATTGGCTGTGACGACTCGATTGGGGCCGCACCGATCCGGGATGAACGGACGACGGCCCCAACACCACCGACCACCCTCTCGGCCACAGCACTCCGGTCCCTAGTCGACCGAGGAAGCACGTCTTGGCGACTCCACGGTGCTCTCACAAGCGGGCGACGCAGGAGTCCGCGCAGAGCAAGGAAGGGGCGGGTGGGAGCGGCTGCGAGCACGCGACGGCAGGAGCCGGCGTAGCGGACGCGTCGGGGTGAACCACCAGCCGGCAATCACGGGAGCGCGTCGGGGCTTAGGTGTTGAGGGTGGTGCTGGGGGATTGGCCGTAGGCGGTTCGGTATTGGTTGGCGAAGCGGCCTGGGTGGTGGAAGCCCCAGTGGGCGGCGATGGCGGTGACGGTGGTTTGGGTGGGGTCGGCGGCTTGGAGGTCGGCGTGGGCTTGGGCCAGGCGGACTTGGCGGAGGTAGGCCAGTGGGGTCGTGTCGAGATGCCTCCGGAACGCGAGTTGGATGGCTCGGTTGGTGACGCCGGCGGCGGTGGCGATATCGGCGATGGTGAGGTCGCGCTGGGGGTTCGCCTCGATGTAGCTGATCGCTCGGCGGAGGGTGGCGGGGTGGGCGTCGCGGCGGTTCTCGGCGGTGCGGTCGGTGCGGGTGTTGTTGGGGACCGTGGCCAGGACCATGGCGGCGAGGAACTGCGTGATGGTCGTGGAGATGAGGGGTTCGGAGACGAGAGCCGGGTTGGTGAGTGTCTGCGTGTGCACGTAGTCGATCGCGTCCCGCAATTGCCGCCGGGCCGCGGTCGTGGCGGGGCGGTGGCTGTGGAAGCTGAGCGCCGCGGGCCTTCGCCCCTCGAGTGCGGTCGCGGCAACCCGTTGCAGGACGGTGGGGTCGAGCATGAGGAGGAGCTCGCGCGGGTGCCGCAGCCTGCCCGTGAGCCCACGCTCTCCAGGCGGCAGGAGCAGTACGTCGCCCGGTCCAGCGGAGTACTCCGGGATCTCAACTCCACCGGAACGAAGGCTGCACAGAATGTAGTGGTCGAGCGGATCGGCACGGTAGGACAGATCGGCCCCGAGCTGGAACTCGTCGCTGGTCAGCCCGGGGAGGAAGGTTCGGACGATCCGGGTCCGGGTCGGTACGCCGTTGAGGCCGGACAGGTTCACCCGCGTGTATGTCTCGGACAGAAAGGCCTCGATCTCGTCGATCGTGGTGCTCTCGAAGACGACAGCCATCGCAGCTCAGCAACCCTCCTGGAGGGTCCGGCCTGGGCTGCGACCGTAGGCGGCGTGGTACGAGGCGGTGAATCGGGGGACGGAAAAGCCCCACCGGAAAGCGATCGTGCCGACAGTGACGCCGCTGGCGGGGTCGGTCGTCTGCAGGTCGTGGTGCGCGTGTTCAAGCCGGATCTGTCGTAGGTACTCGAACGGCGTACATTCCAGATGCCGGCGGAAGGCGTACTGGAGTGCACGGGCGCTCGTACCGACGGCCGCCGCGATGTCGTTGACGCCGATCGGTTCGGCGGCATGCGCGTCGATGTAATCCACGGCTCGTTGTACGGACGCCGGCGTCACCCACCCGGGTGAGGGGGCGTACGCGACCCGCAGCGTCGCGTTCGGGAAGACCGCGAGCATCGACGCGATGACGTGCGTGTGCAGTTGCTGGGCGACCAACGGACTGTCCGCGGACGACGGTGCGTCGGTCAGGACGCGGTGGACGTAGTGGCTCACCGACTGCCAGTACCCGCTGAGCCGGGCGTTGAGCGGCAGCCCGGTGCCCAGCCAGAAGTCACTGGGCGGTACGCCGTGCGCCGACTCGGCGGCCTCCTCGAGATCGCCGTAGCTGACCCGCGTCCCGATCGAGTCGAACGGCGGAAAGTCGAGCGTCATCGGGTCGTCCGGCGCACGCATCAGCGAGCCGCCGGCTGGGACCCGCAACTCCCCGCTCGGGACGGTCGCGACGGCCGGTCGCGAGAACCAGACAACGAGCGGTTCCTTGTACGGCTCCGTGTCCACCGCGAAGCCCAGGCCGATATGCCATCGATCGGAGCCCAACGGTCCGCACTGCGTCGTCTCGATCGTCACTGCCCCGGTGGACGGCTGGCCGCCGGCGACTCGCGGACTGGCGGAAGGAAAGATGGCATCCAAGGCGTCCACGACGGCGTCCGACCCCTCGCCGAGCATGAAACCTCGTACGACACCACCAATTCGGGTGCCGTCGGCTGCCGTCACGTTGTCAACCTCCACGAGGACTTCCTCCGAAGCTACGCCCACACACCACGCAGCGAAACCGGACAACCCTCATGGATCGAGCGGCCATGGACAGTGCTGGAACCGGCGCGCATCCTGAAAGCGGTGGGGTCGGGGGGCCCGGGCAAACCGGAGCCATGACCGCGCCAAGGGGGCGATTGGCATGGACAGAGCCGAACGAGGTCATCAACGCAACGAGGACGTCGAACAGATCGACATCGCGCAGGCTCCGGCAGTTCGATCAAATATCACAGCGGCGAAGTTCACCGGGATCGTCTTCATCGTGGCGACCGTGGCCTTCATGGTGGCCGCGACGGTGCTGTCGATGACGTTCGACTGGCCCGACATCCTGCGTCAACCGGCGGATGTGGTGTTGCCCGAGTACGTCGACGGCGGCACGAGCCTGGTCTGGACGTGGTTCGCGGTCGCCTGGACGTACGCGATCCTCGCCGTACCGATCCTGTTGCTGCCGACTGCGCTGAAGCGCCGGGACGACGCGGCTCTGCGGGTCGCGACCTGGGCGGGCGCGGCGTCTGTGCTGCTGGCGCTGATCGGATTCCTGCGCTGGGTTTTCGTAGTACCGCCGCTTGCCGACACGTACGTCAACGGCGACACGGCTACGCGTACGGCGGTCGCCGCGGCGTGGACCGCGCAGCATCAGTACGGCGGCGCGCTACTGGGTGAGCACCTGGGACAACTCCTGGGCATCGCGTGGTCGGTCACCGTCAGCATCATCATCCTGCGAACCAAGGTGATGCCGAGATGGGCAGGCTGGCTGGGGCTGCTCGCCAGCGTGCTGTACTTCACCAACCAAGGCGACATTCTCGCCACCGCGATCCCCAGTTTCCCGGTCTGGGACCTCGGCGGCCTCCTCGGCAGCTACCTGTGGGCAATCTGGCTACTAGTACTCGGCGTACTGCTCCTTCGCCGGCCGAACCCGCCGGCCAACTCCTAGACCATGCCGTTCTGAATCTCCGCGCCCGGACGGCTCAGTTCTTCCGCGCCTCTCAGCGATAGTCGCGGAATGTACGGCGGAGGTCGTCGGTCCACTCGGTGGGGAGTTCCCACGGGATGAAGTGGCCGCCGCCTGGGTGGGCGGTCAGGTTGACGTGGTTGTACCACTCGGCGCGGTCGCTGTTCAGGAAGTTCTGGACGCGTTCCTCGGGGGTGCTGACGCCGGGCGGGTCCTCGTGGCCGACGAACGTGATGCCTGTGGGTGCTTCGATGGCCGGCGTACGGTCGTGCGACGGCGTCCACGGGTAGCGGTTGTTGTTGGCGTAGGTGCGGATCGAGGTGTCGATCGCGTTGCCGGCCCAGTAGATCGTGGCGTTCGTCAGCAGGTCGTCGTCGCTGAACGCCTTGTCGCCGCCGGACCAGCTCAGCCACCGCTCGAGGATCCACGCGAGCATGCCGGCCGGTGAGTCGGCGAGGCCGAAACCGAGGGTGCTCGGGTCCAGGACATGCGTGGCCAGGTGGGCCGCGAACCGCCGTTCCAGCTCGATGATCCGGTCGTGGATCGCGGGCGGCAGGTTCGGCGGGATCGGGTTGCCACCGCTCAGGTCCCAGCCGCGGTCGCCGTTGAAGAACGTGAGTTTCAGGCCCGAGCCGATGTGGATCGCGTAGAGCTCATCGGCGTACTTGTGGCCGAGTTGCCCGGTGACGAGCGCGCCGACGTCGCACCCGGCGGCGGCGTACTTCGGGTACCCGAGGACGCCGGTCATCAGGTCGTGCCAGACGTCCGCGATCTTCCAGAAGTTCATGTCCGGCTGGTTCGTCAGCGGTGTCGAGAACCCGAACCCGGGCAGCGACGGCACGATCACGTCGAACGCGTCGGCCGGATCACCGCCGTACGCCGCTGGATCCGCGAGCGGACCGATCACCTTCGACCAGTGCCAGAACGTCCACGGCCAGCCGTGGCTCAGGATCAGCGGAATCGGTGCCGGCCCGACACCGGGCTTGCGCATGAAGTGGACAGGTACTCCGTTCACGTCGACACGGTAATGCTCGAAGGCGTTGATCGCCCGCTCGGCGGCACGCCAGTCGAACCCGTCGGCCCAGTACTCCACCAGTGCCTGCAGTTGAGTACGACGTACGCCGTAGAAACCGTCGTCGTTCCCGGCGTCGAGCGGCCACTTGGTGGCGGTGAGCCGGCGGCGCAGGTCGTCGAGGACGTCGTCCGGGACGTGGATCGGGCTTGGTTCCAAGGGAAAGCTGGTCATAGTCGCTCCTCAGCGGCGATCTCGGTCAGCCGGGTCAGCACGTCGATGGAGCTCGCGAGTACGTCGCGCTCCTCGGGCGTCAGCCGGTCGACCAGGCGGGAAAGCTTGGTGACCCGTTCGGTATGGCGGGACCGTACGACCTGCCGGCCGGCGCGCGTCAGCGACAGCAGCATCGCGCGGCCGTCGGTCGGGTCGGGGCGGCGTTGCAGGAGGCCGTCCTGCTCGAGCTTCGTGACCAGGCTGGTGAGTGCCGGCTGCTTGAGCTGCTCGGTCGCCAGCAGATCGGTCAACCGGAGTGTGCCGCTGCGCGACAACGTGTGCAGGACCGACAGCGTCGAGAAGTTGAACCTGCGCACCGCGGGCAACCGGATGAAGATCGGGTTGAAGTCCTCGATGGCTGTGGTCAGCCGCTCGACATCCACCTCTGCCGCCATGCCGGAACCGTATCAATAATCGATGTAAGTCCGCACGCGAATTTCTTCGAGTTGCCTGGAGCAACGGTTTCCGCAGGTGTCAGTTGCTGAGGGCAATACCGACGGCGACCGGGTTCTCACCGGACCTGAGGGTGACGGTCGCGGTCGTCAGATTGTCCGGCAGATGGCCCGTGAAGGTGATCGTGCCGTGCTCGGTACCGCCGGACGGGAACTTGCCCGGCCACTGGCTACGGGAGTCGTCGGCGCGGATCGCGTTGCCCTCCGGGCCGGTGAGGGCGACGTTGCTGTCGAGCGGCAGGGCGACCGACTGATCGCCGGCGTTCTTGACCGCAAGCTGCACGCGGGTGAAGTGGCTCGTGTACGTCACGTTCTCGACGGTGACGGTCAGCCCTTCGAATGCCTTCCCGACCGGCTTGACCAGGCGGGCCTCGCCGGACTCCTTACCGGTGACGTAGCCGGCGGCGTACTGGGCTGCGGCGGTGAGCGCGAACCCGCCGACGCCGACGCCGAGCAGTACGACGACGATCGCGACGACTACGGAGACGTTGAGACGGCCGGGGGCGCGTTCCTGCGGGCTGAGTGCGTCCATCAGGGCGACGACCATCGCGGTGATGAGTGCGATGACCGGCGGTACCAGCCAGCGGAGCGGCCCGCCGGGGCCGGAGGAGAGGAAGGTGATGATGAGGTTGATGAAGAGGCCGAGTGCGAGTAATGCGCCTGCTACTGCGAGCACACGGCCGAGCCTGACCTGGCCGACCTCATCCGCGTCTGCGGACCGTCGCGTCTTGGCTTTCGCGGCGCGCGCCTCCGCCGTGCGCGCCTGCCCTGTACGCGATGTCGGCCGGGCGCCGGCTGCACCGCGTGATGTCTGCGGCCCGCCGGCTGGGGCGACGCTTGCTTGGTCCTCGGCCCGACCGGTCTCGGGCCAGCCGGCCGACTCGTTCCGGCCGGCCTGCGACCGGTCGAACTGCACCGGCACAGTCATCCCAGCAGCCCACGGCGACCGAGCCGGCTCCGGATTGTCCGCCGACGGATAAGCCCCCCAGTCCCCAGCCCCAACCGCAACCCCCTCACCCACAACCCCACCAAGCCCCTCATCACCCCGCTCCCCACCCGCCGCCCCAAACTCCCCATCGGCAGGACCAAACGGACCCACACCCTCCTCAGCCCCAGCAGGCGCGAACGGGCTCGAACCCTGGCCACCCTCACCCGACCCGAAGCCGCCCGGCTCACCCCCACCCGGGCCGAACGGGCTAGCGCCCCGCTCGTCTCCGGGTGGGGCGAAGCCCCCCGGCTCAGCCTGGGCTGGCGGGAAGCTGCCTGGCTCGCCCTCGGCCGGGGCGAACGGGTTCGCGCGGTGCTCGCTCTCGGGTGGCGCGAAGCTGCCCGGCTCGCCTTCACGCGGTGCGAAGCCGCTGGGCTCGCTCTCTGGTGGGGCGAATGGGCTTGCGGCTTGCTCGGGTTGGGGTGGGGCGAAGGGGTTTGTGGCTCGGTCGGTCTCGGGTGGTGTGTGCGGGTTTGCGTGCTGGTTGGGGTCGGGTGGGGTGGAGGGGCTTGGTTCCTGGTGGCTGTTGGGTGGGGCGACTGGTCTCGGGCCGCGGTCGGCGAGGCTGGGGCCTCGGTCGGCGGGGTTGGGCGGGGTGAACGCGCTTGCGTCCTGGTCGGGATCAGGTGGCGTCGGCTGTTGCTGGTGGGCGGTGGGTGCGTACGGGCTCGGGTTGGGTTCGGACTCGGGCGGGGCGAAGGGGTTTTGGCCTTGGTCCGCGCGGCTGGTTGGAGGAGTGACCGGGGCGTACGCGGCTGGGTCGCCGAGCGCGAGGGGCTCCGCGAGGGAGAACCGGTCGGCAACCTGGGGCCGCTCTGCGGATCCGGAAGGTGTCGCCGCAGGAGGCTCGCCTGAGTCGGGGTGGTGCGCTGAGGCGTCCGGCTCTCGGTACGACGCCTCGTCGGGCGCGGCGTATGCACGGTCTGCCTGTCCTGAGAACGCGTCCTCCGCAGGCGCGCGGTACGGGTCCTCTGCCGGCGCGGAGTACTGCTCCGCGGGCTCGGCGTACTGGTCGTCCGCGGGCGCGGCGTACTGCTCGTTCGCCGGGGCGGGGTAGGCGTCGGCGGGGTGCGGGAAGTCGGCAGGTGGGGGATACGCGGCCGCTGGAGGGGGCTGAGGCGGAGAGAACGAGGCCGGTTGAGCGTCCGCGGGTGAAGCGAAGGAGCCGGGCGGCGCCTCTGCCTGTGTGAAGGAGGCGGGCGGGGTTTCCGCGGGGGTTAAGGAGGTGGGTGGGGCTTCTGGGGGTGGGGCGGCTTGGGTGGGGGTTTCGTGGAAGGTTAGGACTGAGCGGCCGATGTGGATTTGGTCGTTGTTGGTGAGGGGGGTGGGGGCGGCCAGGCGGCGGCCGTTGAGGGCGGTGCCGTTGCGGGACTCGTCGATGAGGGTCCAGGTGCTGCCCGAGCGCGTGAGGCGGGCGTGGATGCGGGAGATCTGGTCGTCCGCGGTCAGCCGGATGTCGGCGTTGGAGGCGCGCCCGATGGTGATCGAGTCGCTACCGTCCGACAGATCCCAGCGCTGACCGCCCAGCGACAGCGCATGTTCCATTTCCACTACGCCCTAACACCCCACGAAGCAGCCGACTCGTCTGCGCGATTCTGCCTGTACCACCCTCACCTGGTCCAGAGCACCAACAACGCACCGAGCCTAATCAACCGCCGGTACGGCGACCCCGACGGGGCCGCCGTACTGGGTGACGGACGGCACTACCCAAGCGTCATCCGGGGCTCACCGTTGAGCAGGCCGGTGCCGGAGATGGTGCAGGTGCCGCCGCGGTTCTGGGTGTAGGTCTGGCGGACGCAGGAGCGAAGCGCGAGCTGGGCCCAATAGTTCGGGTGCAGGCTCTCCTGGATGTAGTAGTTGGAGCCGACCGTGGTGACGGTGCGGATCTGGTTGATCCACTCGGTCTTGTCGACTGCTGTGGGCTGGGTCCACGAGCTCAGCCCGACCTCCTCGTAGAGACCGACCGAGCTCTCGCACAGCCGGCGGCCGTTGAAGGCTGACTGGAGCTCGAGCAGGCGGACGTTCCCGAGCCCGGACTGCCCGATCGCCGCGCGGACCGTGTTGTTGATGGTGACGAGCGCGGTGTTGTTTGCCCAGTCGGCGTCCGCATTCCAGAATCCGCAGCCGCCCACGCTCTGCCGCGTGTAGCCGCTCTGCCCGTACCGGAACCCACTCCCACCCGGAATCGGCGACGGGTACGTCTGCACCAGCAGCGTCCACGCGTTGTCGCCGTACCCGGCGTTCCGCATCGCGGTGCGCACGTTCTGGAAGGCGGTCGCGATCCTCCCGCGTACGGCGGTGACGTTGGCCGAGGTGAAGTTGGCGACGACCGAGGAGTCGTCCTTGCAGTAGTCCGGGAACCAGGACGGCGACAGCAGGAAGTCGGTCACACACTGCGTGACGATCGACGCGAAC
This sequence comes from Kribbella capetownensis, assembly GCF_004331485.1. Classification (GTDB taxonomy): domain Bacteria; phylum Actinomycetota; class Actinomycetes; order Propionibacteriales; family Kribbellaceae; genus Kribbella; species Kribbella capetownensis. The sequence continues at coordinate 435,484 of NZ_SJKD01000008.1, read as the reverse complement.
TTGAAGTCGTTGCCGCCGATCGAGACGACCACCTGCCGCACGTTGTGGCCGGCCGCGAACTGCTGCAGCATTTTCGCCTGCCCGAGATGCCCTGCGCCGTCGTCGTAGAAGTCGATGCCTGGCTTGAACTCGTCACCAGAGCTGGTCGCGGTGCTGGCGCCGGAGCAGGCCAGGTTCAGTCCGCCGACACCGCCGCCGATGAACGCCTCGGCGGAACTGCTGCGGTGGCACCGTGGGATCTGCTCGGCGGTGCGACTCGCGTTGTCGTGGTAGGCGTGCGCACCGAGCGCGTCGGCCGGTGCTTCGGAGTTGTTCGAGCTGCCGGCCCAGCGGCCTGCCTCGCCCGAGATGTAGGAGTCGCCGAGGGTGACGACGTACGGCGTCCCGGTGCCGGGACCGTCGGCCCGGGCGGGGGTGGCGACCAGGCAGAGCCCGGTCATGGAGAGCACGAGGAACGTGGACACTCGACGCACGAGTGAGCGGGACGGAATGTTCACCGGAGGACCTCTCTCGCCGGAGGGCGGCCGCGGGGCGGCGACTGCCGTGGCAAGAAAGGTACTCAGAAGTAACCGCGAGAGACAGACCGAGAGTGCTGGCACGTTTGCGCCCTGTCACCGCCGTGTCAGGGACGTAACGACAGGAGGTGCCGCCATTTCTCGCTAGTTTCCGCCGCCGAACACGCCTGACGACTCGGCGACGGTCGGGATACCTCCTGTCGTTACGTACCGGGCAGGCTGGCCGGCACGTAGTGCGTCTCCCACCAGGTCTTCCAGCGCGCGTCCAGTGCGTCCCGGTCGACGTCGCCGTACAGGCTGAGGATCGCCATCGCGGAGCCTTCCGGCTTGAGCTCGCCCGGCGGGATGTAGCTGAGCACGAGCAGACCGTTGCCCCAGGCATCGACTGTCAGGCCGACCTGGTGCTCCGAGGTGTACAGGACCTCGCCCTTCACCGCTTCGCCGACCAGGTCAAGCTCGTACGATGTACCGGCCGGCCGGATGTCGACACCCAGCTCATCGGTCAGCGAGGCGGCGCCGGTGCCGACGTAGAACAGCGTCCGCCGCTCGTCGTCCGGGTGCTGCTCCAGCGCGAACTTCAGCTGGTTGACGAACGTCGTCCAGCCCTCGGTGATGTCGTCGTAGTACGCCTCCCAGTCGGGATTCGCGCCGCGCGGCGACCGGGTCAGCGTGATCCGCGACCCGCCCTCGACCGGTTCGACCACGAACCGGTCGCCGTCCCCGAGGACCAGTGTCCCGACCTGGCTGTCGTCGACCTTGGTGAAGTAGATCAGGTCGATCTCCTCCTCCAGCCCGCCCTGGGTGCCTTCGTACTCCCAGCCGTGCCAGTGCCGGATCTTGTCCTTGTTCCGCAGTGCGTCCCAGACCGCCTCGGCCGGCGCGGCCACGGTCACCACGATCCGCGGTGTCTCCTCGCTCATCCTTGTTCTCCTTCGGTACGTCGTGATGCCGGGTGGCCGCCGGCGATCAGGCGATAGGGCCGCCCATTCTCAGTGTCGAACTGTTCGATGGTCCGCCGCACTGCCTCGGTCAGGGCATCGGTGAAGCGGTGTACGTCGCCCGGTTCGGCGAACCGCACCTCGGCCTCCAGCGTGAACGTGAGCAGCCGTTTGCCGTCGGCGTCGGCCGCGCTCTGCATCCGGGCCACGTCCCGGACCGTGCCGGCGGCCACGTCCACCAGGTGCTCGGCGGCGTACTGGTCCTGGATATCGGTGAACGCGTGACCCATCACGGCCGGATCGACCACCAGCGTCGCGGCCTTCGCGCGCAGGATCCGCTCGATGAATCCACGCCGCTGCCGCTCCTCGACGAGCGCGATCAGCCCGGCCTTCTCCAGCTCGCGCAGGTGGTAGTTCACCCGCTGCCGGGGCAGCTCCAGCGCAGCGGCGAGCTGGGTCGCCGAGGACGGCTCGCGGAGCAGTTCGAGCAGCCGCCGCCGGATCGGCGACAGTGCCACGCGCAGCTTCTCCGGCTCCTCGACGTATCCCAGCATGCGCCCAATCTCTCCTTGACAGAAAAATTTGTCAATAGAGTGAACTGCGCTGATGAAACGATGAGCGGCATGGGGTTGGTCGGGCCGCAGTTGCCGGTGGGGACGTAGGTGGTGATCCGGGTCGCGGCACCCGACGACCACGGCGGCACGGCGCAACGCGGGGCCACCGGCCGCGTCGCCGGCATCACCCCGGACGGCCGCTACACGGTGCGGCTCGCCGACGGCCGGGAGACGCTCGCGCGCCGCGACGAGTTGAGTCTGCGTACGGCGTACCAGGACGAGGCGATCGAATTGGACCAGCCGGACGGCCACCGGCTGGTGCTGGAGCACACGATCTACGCGGCGGTCATCGGTTCGAGGGCGTACGGGCTGCAGATCGAGACGTCGGACACGGACAGCCGCGGGGTCTATGTCGCGCCGACCGAGTCGTTCTGGTCGCTGGCCAAACCGCCGACGCACGTCGACGGACCCGAGGAGGAGTGGTTCTCCTGGGAGGTCGAACGGTTCTGTGAGCTGGCACTGAAGGCCAACCCGAATGTCCTCGAGGTGATCCATTCGCCGCTCGTGGTCCAGCAGACACCGTTGGGGGAGGAGATGCTCGAGCTCCGCGGCGCCTTTCTCTCGCAGCTCGTGTATCAGACGTACTCCGGTTATGTGCTGAGTCAGTTCAAGAAGCTGGAGACGGACATCCGCCGCGACGGTGCGCCGAAGTGGAAGCATGTGATGCACCTGATCTGGTTGTTGCTGGCCCGCACTCTGTTGTTGGAGGCAAAGCTCGTCGTCGACGCCGGCCCGTATCGGGATCGGCTGCTGGCGATCAGGCGTGGCGACGTGCCTTGGGCCGAGGTCGAGCAGTGGCGCCTCACCTTGCACGAAGAGCTCGACAAGGCCCTGCAGCGAACGGTTCTGCCGGCCACCCCCGACGTCGCCCGCATCGACGCCTGGCTCCGCTCGGTCCGGAAGAGGAGTCTCGCAACTCCGACGTCGAGCTGACGCCCCGCTCAGCATCTGACCTGCGGGGTCTTCCTTCGTTGTAAAGAGCCGGGGCGGAGCCCTAGGGTATTTACTTAACTTCGTGAAGCATTGACATCTGGGCTGGCGGGGTAAATAGTTCCGTCCTGAAATCAATCAGAAAGCGGAGTGAATCAACAGTGTCGAACATCGAGGTGCTGCAGCTTCGCGCTGCCGGGGTCAGCTTGGTGCTGGACTGCTCGGGTCCCACGCTTCCGTCCGTGCTGCACTGGGGTGCGGACCTGGGTGAGCTGGACGAGCGGGCTCTGCTGGAACTGAGGCGTGGGGCCGGCGCCGTGCAGGACGGCAGCGGTCTCGACGACAACCTTCCGGTCGCGATCCTGCCGGAGTACTCGGCGGGCTGGTTCGGTCTGCCGGGACTGAGCGGCCACCGTGACGGGCAGAACTTCTCCGCGAGCTTCCGGCTGGCCAGCGTCGCGCAGACCGACAACACCGTGCAGATCGACGCCGAGGACGCCGACGCGGCGCTCAAACTCCGCCTCACCATCGAGCTGACCGACTGCGGCCTGGTGCGGGCCAAGGCGGACCTCACCAACACCGGCGGGACGCCGTACACGGTGGACGGGCTGGTGCTCGCGCTGCCGGTTCCGACCGAGGCGACCGAACTGCTCGACCTGACCGGCCGGCACATCGGCGAGCGGCACCCGCAGCGGCACGCGTTCACGCAGGGCGCTCACGTCCGCGACAACCGCCGCGGCCGCACCGGCGCCGACGCAACCCTGCTGCTGATGACCGGCACCAAAGGCTTCGGCTTCCGCGACGGCGAGATCTGGGCCGTGCACACCGCCTGGAGCGGCAACCACCGGTCGTACGCCGAGCGCGGCATGAGCGGGTACGCCGTCATCGGCGGAGGCGAACTGCTGCTCCCAGGCGAGGGACGCGTGCAACCGCAGGGCACCTACAGCACGCCATGGCTCTACGGCTCGTACGGCGTTGGCCTCGACCAGGTGTCGGCCCGCTTCCACGAGCACCTGCGGTCCCGATCTGTCCACCCGCGGAGCGAGCGTCCCGTCGTACTGAACACCTGGGAGGCCGTGTACTTCGACCTCGACCTGGACAAGCTGAAGGCGCTCGCTGACGCGGCCGCCGAGGTCGGGGCAGAGCGGTTCGTGCTGGACGACGGGTGGTTCCGCGGCCGCCGTGACGACCACGCCGGTCTTGGCGACTGGTACGTCGACGAAGGGATCTGGCCGAAGGGCCTGCACCCGCTGGTCGACCACGTCAAGGGTCTCGGCCTGCAGTTCGGCCTCTGGGTCGAGCCGGAGATGGTGAACCCGGACTCGGATCTGGCCCGCGAGCACCCGGACTGGATCCTTGCCACCGGCCACCGGATGCCACCGACCGCGCGGCACCAGCAGGGCCTGAACCTCGGCGTACCGGCGGCGTACGACTACATCCTCGAGCGGCTCGACTCGCTTCTGACCGAGTACGACATCGCCTATCTGAAGTGGGACCACAACCGCGACTTCGTTGACGGCGGCAACCAGCTGACCGGGACGGCCGGCATCCACGAGCAGACGCTCGCGCTGTACCGGCTGATCGACGAGTTGAAGCGCCGGCACCCCGGGCTCGAGATCGAGTCCTGCTCGTCCGGCGGTGCCCGGGTCGATCTCGGCATCCTCGAGCGCACCGATCGGGTCTGGGGCAGTGACAGCAACGACGCGCTCGAACGCCAGACGATCCAGCGCTACACCGAGCTGCTGCTGCCGCCGGAGCTGATCGGCTGCCACGTCGGGCCGCCGAGGGCGCACACCACCGGCCGCACGCAGACGCTGTCGTTCAGAGCGATCACCGCGCTGTTCGGCCACTTCGGCATCGAGTGGGACATCGCGTCCGCCTCGCCGGAGGAGCGCCAGGAGTTGGCGGGCTGGGTTGCCTTGCACAAGGAGCTGCGGCCGCTGCTGCACACCGGCAAGGTGGTCCGTGCCGACCGCGGTCCGGACGACTTCCTGCTGCACGGCGTGGTCGCGCAGGACGGTTCGCGCGCCGTGTACGCCGCCGTACAGCTGACGCAATCGGTGACCTCGGCCGTCGGCCGGGTCCGGCTGCCCGGCCTCGACCCGCAGCGAACCTATCGGGTCCACAAGACCGTGACACCCGGGCCCGAGTCGCGCGCGGCGGCATGGTCGGCCGACGGTGGACAGGTAGAGCTGAACGGCGCAGCGCTGGTGGCGGTCGGCGTACACCTTCCCGCGCAGTGGCCTGAGAACGCGATCTTGCTGGATGTGACTGCGATCGACTGACCCCCAGTCGATCGGCGACTGAAAAGGAGATCCCCGTGACCGTGACAACCAATGCTCCACCTGACAGACAACACAGTCGCGGGGATACCCAGGCGCCGCCTGCTCGGCGGCGAAACCTGGGTGACCTGAAGGTCGCGATGATCTTCCTGGCCCCGGCCACCCTCGGCTTCGTCGTGTTCTACATCTGGCCGACCCTGCGCGGTGCGTACCTGAGCTTCACCGAGTACAGCCTGCTGACGGCGCCGCAGTTCAACGGGCTGGACAACTACCGGCGGATGATCCACGACAGCTTCTTCTGGAACGCGCTCGTGGTCACGGTCGAGTACGTCGTGATCAACATCGGCGTCCAGACCGTCCTGGCGGTCGGCATCGCGATGCTGATGTACCGGCTGACCAAGTCGATCACGGTCCGCGCGGCGATCCTGCTGCCGTACCTGGTCGCGAACGTGGTCGTCGCGCTGGTCTGGTACTGGATGCTCGACTTCCAGGTCGGCATCGTGAACCAGGGCCTCACCTGGATCGGGATCGATCCGGTCGCGTTCTTCGGCGACTCGCACTGGGCGATCCCGACCATCGCCGGCATCAACGTCTGGCGGCACATGGGCTACACCGCGCTGCTGGTGTTCGCCGGGCTGCAGACGATCCCGTCGTACGTCTATGAGGCGGCCGAGGTGGACGGGGCGAGCGAGTGGAAGTCGTTCTGGCGGATCACGCTGCCGCTGCTGCGGCCCGTTCTGGTGATGGTCCTGGTGGTCACCATGATCGGGTCGTTCCAGATCTTCGACACCGTCGCGGTGACGACGCAGGGCGGTCCGATCAACGCGACCCGGGTCATCTACTACTACATCTACGAGCGGGCGTTCACCCGGTTCGACTTCGGGTACGCCTCGGCGATGGCGCTGGTGCTGTTCGCCATCCTCGCGGTGGTCTCGTTGCTGCAGCTTCGGTTGCTCCGGGCAAGGGAGAGTGACCTCGCATGAGAAAGCCACTGAATCTGGGCCGGATCGTCGCGTGGGTCCTGTTGGTCCTGCTCCTGATCCTCACGATCTTCCCGTTCTACTGGATGTTGCGTACGGCGTTGTCCAACAACACCCAGCTCGCCGGCCACCCGAATTCGCTGCTCCCGGTGGAGACCACCCTGGGCGCGTTCAAGCGAGTGCTCGGGTTGTCGACCATCGAGGAGGCGCAGGCACAGGGCGGTTCAGGTGCCTCGGTCAACTTTTGGCTGTACCTGCGCAACTCGTTGGTCGTGGCAACGGTCACGACCGCGTGCCAGGTGTTCTTCAGCGCGATGGCGGCGTACGCGTTCGCCCGGCTGCGCTGGCCCGGGCGGGACAAGGTGTTCGCGCTGTTCCTGGCCGCGCTGATGGTGCCGCCGATCTTCACCACGCTGCCGAACTTCGTGCTGATCAAGAACCTCGGGCTGCTGAACAGCTTCGCCGGCATCATCCTGCCGGGCGCGTTCATGACGCCGTTCGCGATCTTCTTCCTGCGCCAGTTCTTCCTCGGCATCAGCCGGGAGCTGGAGGAGGCGGCGATGATCGACGGCGCCGGGCACCGCAAGATCTTCTTCGGGATGATCATCCCGATGAGTGCGGCGCCGATCGCGACGCTGGCGATCCTGACCTACATCAACTCCTGGAACGACTACTTCTGGCCGTTGCTGGTCGGTCAGCAGGAGAACGTCCGCGTGCTCACGGTCGCGCTCGGTGTGTTCCGGTCGCAGACCCCGCAGGGTGGACCGGACTGGGCCGGGCTGATGGCGGCGACGCTCGTCGCGGCGCTGCCGATGATCGTGCTGTTCCTGGCCTTCGCCAAGCGGATCACCAACTCCATCGGCTTCTCTGGGATCAAATGATGACACTTCTCTCCAGAAGGACCCTGCTGAAGGCAGGACTGGCGGGCCTCGCCGCCTCCGCGGTGGCCGGCTGCAACAACGGTGCCGCCTCGCGCGGCGAAGGCGAAGTCATCTACTGGCTCTGGGACTCCGCCCAGCTGCCGATGTACACCGAGTGCGCCAAGGTGTTCCACGAGCAGAACCCGCAGTACAGCGTGAAGATCGAGCAGTACGGCTGGAACGACTACTGGCCGAAGCTGGTCACCGGGTTCATCTCCGACACCGCGCCGGACGTGTTCACCGGACACTCGTCGAAGTACCCGCTCTTCGCGGACAAGGGCCAGGTGCTGGCGATCGACGACTATGTTGCGAAGGACAACGTTGATCTGAGCATCTACCAGAAGGGTCTGGCCGATCGCTGGATCGGTGCCGACGGCAAGCGGTACGGACTGCCGAAGGACTTCGACACCGAGGTGTACTTCTACAACAGCGCGTTCACCGAGGCGGCCGGGATCAGCACCGAGCAGCTGAACTCGATGACCTGGAACCCGCAGGACGGCGGCACCTTCGAGCAGATCGTCCGCCGGCTCACCGTGGACTCCAAGGACCGTCGCGGCGACCAGCCGGGGTTCGACAAGGACAACGTGAAGGTCTACGGCCTCGGGTACGCCGATGCCGGCGGCGCCGACGGGCAGACCAGTTGGAGCTGGTACACCGCGATCAACGGCTGGAAGTACTCCGAGGGCGAACCGTGGGGGACGAAGTTCTTCTACGGCGACCCGAAGTTCACCGAGACGATCGGCTGGTGGCGCGGCCTCATCACCAAGGGGTACATGCCGACGTACGCGCAGGCGAAGTCCGGGGTCGACGTGACCACGAGCTTCGGTGCGGGCAAGTACGGGATGACCCCGAACGGGTCGTGGATGCTGGCGACGTACGCCGGCCTGAAGCAGGTGAAGACCAAGCTGGCCCGGCTCCCGATCGGCCCGATCGGGAAGCGGATGTCGATGATGAACGGCCTCGCGGACACCATCTGGGCCGGGACCACCCGGCGCGAGGCGTCCTGGGCCTGGGTGAAGTTCCTCGGCTCGCAAACCGCCCAGGACATCGTCGCCAAGGCCGGCGTGGTCTTCCCCGCGGTCTCGGCCAGCCTGCCCGCGGCCAAGGCAGCGTACGCCGCCGACGGCTGGGACGTGACACCGTTCCTCGAGACGGTGGAGGCCGGCGACGTCTTCCCCTATCCCGCCAACCCCAACGCTGCTGACGTGACCGCGGTCATGACCCCCGCGATGGACGCAGTCATGTCCTTCGAAGCCGAACCCAGCTCCCTCACCAAAGCCAACAACGACGTCAACCAAATCCTCTCCACCACCACCTGACGTGGCGTCCGCCGGGGCCCGGCCGCGGGCCTCGGCGGGCTGGGCCGGGGGTTGGGGTCGGGGTTTGCCCGGGAGGGGTGTACGCCCGGGGGAGTACGTCGTACTGCGTCGGTGGGCGCAGGGTGCTCCTGCGGGGGTAGGTGAGGTGTCGCCGCTGAGGCGACGCGGTGACAGGGGATTGAAAGACACGCTTGGTGCAATCGCAGAAGTCGAGCACCGAGGAGTGTCATGAACGACGAGAGGCCGGGCGGACCGATCCGTATCGGCGACAGCGAACGCGAGGACGCGATCAGGCGTCTGGGCGAGCACTACGAAGCCGGCCGGCTCAGCGCGGAGGAGCACACCGAGCGCGTCGGTCAGGCACTGGAAGCGAAGACCGAGGCCGACCTGGCCGGGCTGTTCGCGGACCTTCCGGGTGAGCACCAGGGTGGTGCGAGCGAGAGCCAGGAGGGTTGGACCGGTCCGTGGGGCTGGCAGCGGCCGCCGTGGACGTCGCCGGAGAACGCCGCCGGCGCGACCGGGCCGGGTGGACGCGGGCCTGGTGGTCAAGGCAAGGGCGGACGAGGCAAGGGCGGACGCAGACGGCCGGAGTGGGCTGCTCGGGGACCGTTGGGCAAGATCCCGTTGCCGGTGCTGATCGTGCTCGGCGTGATCGGGCTGATCGCGTCGATCGGGTGCACCGTGGGCGGCGGGCATCCGCCGATCCTGCTGTTCGGACTGATCGTGGCCGCGGTCATCGTGATCCGTAAGCGCCGGCAGGAGCGCCGCGCATGAGGGCGACGTACCGGACCCTCGGTCTGCTGATCGCGATCGCGGTGGTGCTGCAGGTGGCAGCGATCGCGCTGGCCGGCTTCACCATCGCCAAGGATGCCGACGACGGAACCACGATCGGGGCGGACTACAGCAACTTCGGGCAGAGCTACCACAGCATCGCCGGTACGGCCATCGGTCTGCTCGCGCTGATCTTCCTGATCGTGTCGTTCCTGACCGACGTCCCGCGCGGCCGGACCCTGGCCGGGATCGTGGTCGGCCTGGTCGCACTGCAGTTCGTCCTCGCGGTGGTGTCCTTCGGGGTACCGGCGCTCGGCATCCTGCACGGCATCAACGGTCTGGCGATCGCCGGAGTGGCGGGTGCTGCCGCCCGACGCGCCGCCGTACCCAGCCAGACTGTGACCAGTGGCTGACGCGAAACCGCGCCGCTTGCGGGCCCGGTTGATCGCTCTGGGGATCGCTCTGGCGGTACTCGTACCGCTGGGGTATCTCTGGGCGACCAGCCTGGTCCCCGGCGAGTATTCCCCGACCGAGATGGGGTACGCCGACTTCGGCGGCGGACCGGAGTCCGGCGGGCACGAACACCACCACGGCATGAACGTCGCCGACCTCACCGGCCCGCGGACCGGTACGCCGGATGTCGCGGTGACGCTGACGGCGCGGAAGCAGAAGTTCCAGCTCGCGAGCGGTGAGACGGTCGAGGGCTACACGCTCAACGGGACCTCGCCGGGTCCGCTGATCCGGGCGAAGGTCGGCGATCTGGTCCAGGTCACGCTGGTGAACGAATCCGTCAAGGACGGCGCGACGCTGCACTGGCACGGGATCGACGTACCCAACGCCGAAGACGGTGTCGCCGGCGTGACGCAGGACGCCGTACCGGTCGGTGGCAACCACGTCTACCGCTTCCGCGCCGAGCAGGCCGGGACGTACTGGTACCACTCCCACCAGGTCTCCGCCGACGAGGTGAAGGGCGGCCTCTTCGGCACGATCGTGATCGCGCCCAAGGAGCCCGGCGAGGTTGTGGCCGCGATCCACACCTACGACGGGAAGCGGACGATCAACGGTCGGACTGGCTCACAACACATCGACCTGCCTGCCGGTACGACGGCCCGGGTGCGAGTTGTGAACACGGACAACTCGATCCTGCGCGTCGGTCTGATCGGTACGCCGTACAAGGTGGTCGCCGTGGACGGTCGCGACATCCACGGTCCGACAGCCGTCACAGCGGCGTACCCGCTGGCGGCCGGTGCTCGGGTCGACCTCGAGGCCGTGGTGCCCGCGGGTGGGATGCGGCTGGTAGCGGGCGCGGCCAACGTGTCGGTCGGGATCGGTCCGGCAGGCACTGAGCCGCCGTCGGCCGAGTTGCCGGCGAAGACGGTCGATCTGCTGAAGTACGGGACGCCGGCCGCGCTCGGGTTCGACCCGGGGAAGGCCGACCGGAACTTCGAGTACCGGATCGGACGGCGGCCCGGGTTCCTCGACGGGGTGCCAGGGCTGTGGTGGACGATCAACGGCCACAAGTACCCCGACGTACCGATGTACATGGTTGCCGAGGGCGACGTTGTACGGATGAAGATCTCCAACAGCAGCGGTCAGGCGCATCCGATGCACCTGCACGGTCACCACGCGGTTGTGTTGTCCCGCAACGGTGTCAAGACCACCGGCTCACCCTGGTGGATCGACACCCTCGAGGTCGGCAACGACGAGACCTACGAGATCGCGTTCGTCGCCGACAATCCCGGCGTCTGGATGGACCATTGCCACAACCTCCCGCACGCCTCCCAGGGCCTGATGACCCACCTCATGTACGAGGGCGTCAGCACGCCGTACCGGATCGGCGGGAAGTCAGCCAACGAGCCCGAGTGACTGCTCGGAGTGCTGGGCCAGATGCATCGCCGCGATCCGCGCGCACGCCGCGTCGATCGCGGCGCGCTGGGAGTCGTAGGAGCCGTACCAGAGCGGGTTGTCCGGCTGTGGGTCCAGTTCGTCCTCGATGTCGGCGTACCACGCGCCCGCGGTGCGAAACACCCGCGCGTGCAAGTGGATCTCCGTGCCCAGCTCGTTCACCGCACCACTCCCTGGAGTGAGACCGTGTACGTCTCCAGCATGGAACGGGCGAACCGCGGAATCGGCCAGCGACACGCGGAGTGATCAGGTCACCAGAACGCTGATCCGCTGGGCCGAGTTGTTGGCGAAACCACCGCGGTTCCACGGGGCCTCGATCGGCTGCTCGCGGCCGCTGGCGTCGTACGCGCGGACAGTGAGGACATGCTCGCCGGGTGTGGCATCCCAGTCGTGGGTGAAGGCCCGCCAGGCGTACTCGTCGTTGCCGGGGGCATCCAGTTTGACGGTCTGCCAGGTGACGCCGGCGTCGGTGCTGATCTCGACCCGCTCGATCGGCGCCCAGCCGGACCAGGCCCGGCCCTCCAGCGTGATGGTGCCTTCGGCAACGAACCGGTGCCGGCTCATGAAGTCCGGGAAGCCAGGCGGGACCAGCAACGCGCGCGGCTCGATCCGGCTCACCGGCGCGCCCGCATCGTCTTGTCCGGTGCGGAACCGGTACGCGACCGCGTTCTGGAAACCCCCGAACGCGTGGTCGATCAGCTCGATCGACCGGAGCCACTTGACGCTCGCCATCCCGTACCAGCCGGGGACGACGAGGCGCAGCGGATAACCGTGTTGCGGCGGCAACGGCTGCCCGTTCATCTCCCAGGCGATGATCGCGCCGGAGTCGACCGCCTCGGTGAGAGTCAGCCCACGCTGATAGTCCTGCTCGATCCCGCGCTCGACCCCGTGGTCCGCTCCGGTGAACACGACATCCACGGCATCGGAACGGATCCCGGCCGCCCGCAACAGATCGGACAGCAGCACCCCGGTCCACTCCGCCGTACCGACGGCCTCGGTCAGCCACGGCTGGCTGATCGGCCGCGGCTGCAACGTCGCCCGTCCGTTGCCCGCGCACTCCAACGTCACCCGGACGGTACGGCGACCCATCGCGCGCAACTCGGTCAGGCCGAACGACAACGGCTGCTCGACACAGCCGTCGACGGTGAGCCGCCAGTTGGACGCGTTCGTCATCGGGATGTCGTAGTGCACCAGCACGTAGTGCAGTCCGGCCGGCGTCACGTCGTACCGCAACGCCTCCATGGGCATCCCGTGATTACGTGCCGCGAGCTGCAACTCGTCACCGGTGATCCCCTCACCGGTGTCCGCCAACCGCCCCCGCACACTGAATTGCTCGACTGACATGCAGATCCCTCCCCTAGGGCCAACCCTAGAGGTCTCGACCTGTTACAACCAGCCGTTGTCCAGGGCGATGCGGGCGGCTTCGGCCCGGGTCCGGGCGCCGGTCTTGCCGATCGCGGCCGAGAGGTGGTTCCGGACGGTGCCCTCGGACAGGTGCAGATCCTTGGCGATGTCGGCGACGGTGCCTCCCTCGCGGGCGGCCCGCAGTACGTCGGACTCCCGGCCGGTGAGCGGGCTCGTCCCGGCGACGAGCGTTTCGGCGGCGAGTGACGGATCGACGACGCGCAGCCCCTGGTGCACCCGACGTACGGCGTCCGCGAGTTGGGCGGCGGGAGTGTCCTTGACGACGAAACCGGCCGCACCAGCCTCCATCGCGCGGCGCAGGTACCCTGGCCGGCCGAACGTGGTCACCATGAGCACCCGCACACCCGGTACGGCGGTCCGCAGCGCGGCGGCGGCCTCGATACCGTCCAGCCCGGGCATCTCGACGTCGAGCAGAGCGACGTCCGGCGTGGTCGCCTTCGCGGCTGCGATCACCTCGTCGCCGCGACCGACCTCGGACACCACATCCAGATCGGGTTCGAGGTCCAGCAGCGCGGCCAGGGCTCCACGGACCAGCGCCTGGTCGTCCGCGATCAGCAGTCGGATACTCACGGGCCAACTCTGACAGCCAGCCGGAATCCGCTTCCAGCCGCCTGGCCGACCTGCACACTCGCACCGGCCTCGTCGGCCCGTTCCCGCAGCCCGACGAGCCCGTGACCGGACGCGCCGCCGCCGGGCGTCGGCCCCTTCCCGTCGTCCAGTACTTCGATCTGGTTGGCGGTGATCCGGATCGTGCAACGCTTCGCACCGGAGTGGCGTACGACGTTCGTGACGCCCTCCCGGACCACCCACGCGAACAGCTCGCGGTTCTCCTCGGGCACCTCGTCGATCGTGGTCGGCAGGTCCGCCTTGATCTCGGCCGCCTGCAACGCGGCCCGCGCCGACACCAGCTCACCGGCGAGGCTGAGCTCCCTGTACCCGGCAACAGCCGCTCGTACGTCGGCCAGCGCCGCCCTGGCGAGGCTCTCCACATCCGCTACCTCGGCCGCGGCCCGCTCCGGGTTCGCCTCGATCAACCGGCCGGCCAGCTCGGCCTTGACCGTGATCACGGTCAGCGAGTGGCCGAGGATGTCGTGCAGGTCCCGGGCGAACCGGTTCCGTTCCTCCTGGACGGCCAGCCTGGCCATGTCCTGGCGAGTCGCGGTCAGCTCGATACTGCGCTGGATCGCCCGTCGCATCCCGAACACGGCCAGCGCGCCGAGGAAGATCGCGAACCCATAGCTCCCGTCGTCGCTCCAGCCCGGCACCAGTCGCATCGACAGCTCCGCGCCGCCGAGCAACACGGCCACGAGCGCCACCGCAACCCTCACGTCGAGGGCGATCATCGCGATCGCCGCGATGTAGACCAGGCAGGTGAGTGCCTTCTGGCCGGCCGTCGGGAGCATCAGGAACGTCAGTGCCAGCATCCCGGCCAGGTACACGAGCCGCTGCCACATCGGGATGGCGTTGGTCCCGAGGCCGACTCGGCGCATCCAGCCGAAGAATCCGAGGTACGCGATCGCGAAGAGGATCACCGTGGCCAGGCCGAACACCCGCATCGCGCCCTGCTGGGTGGTCGCGATCTCCTGGAACGGCTGGGCCAGGTAGAACAGCCAGATTCCGGCCGCCAGCCAACCCCACCGGCCCGGGCCGGAGCGGTCTCCGCGCTCGGCCAGCGCTTCCAGCAGGGTTGGCGTCCGGCTCATGGTGGTCACGGTATGCCCTGGCTCCGGCTCGCGTCCCTCAGGCCCGCGCGGTGTCGGCCTGGTACCGGCGCAGGCCGATGAAGCCGAGTACGACGGTCCAGCCCAGCACCACCAGCAGTGCCTGCATGTCCAGGCCGCTGTCCGTCAACGCGCTCCGGGAGCTCAGACCGGTCCAGTACGCCGGAGTCAGCTGTGCGATGTGCTTCATCAGCGACGGCATCGAGTCCACCGGCAGCCACAGTCCGCCGAAGGCCGCGATCAGCATCGTGGCCAGACCGGTGATCGGCTGCACGCTGTCCGGCTTGGCGACGTACCCGATGACCAGGCCGATCGCGGCGAACGGCAGGGCGCCCAGCCACGACACCAGCGCGACCGTCACCCACTGCCCGGCGTCCAGGTGCACGTGCCCGACGATCAGGCCGAACAGGAACACGACCAGCAGCGGCGGGATCGCCAGCAGCAGCGACAGGATCACCTTCGTGGTCACATACGCCTGCGGCTTCAGCGGGGTGAGCCGCAGGGTGCGGTTCCAGCCACCGTCGCGCTCGGCCGCGATCACGCCGCCGCTGCTCATCGCGGCCGACATCGAGCCGAACATCGCCATACTCACCATCACGTAGGCGATCGCCGAGATCCCGCCCTCGTTCGCGTCGTCCGGCAGCGTCAGGCCGAAGATCATGAACAGCACCAGGGGCATCAGGATCGAGAAGATCAGCACCCGCCGGTTCCGCAGCGTGCGGCGGATGTCGAACATCAGGTAGTCGCGGTTCATGCGAGGCTCTCCCGTTCCTGGTAGGCACTGTCTGCGCTGATCGCCAGGACGGCGTCCTCGAGATCCGCGGAAGTCACTTCGATGTCGTGGGCGGGGGTGTTGTTCAGCAGGTAGCGCAGGGTGTCGTCGGAGTCCGCGCACTGCAGCAGGACGACGTCGCCGCGGGTCTCGACGTTGCGGACACCCGGCAGCGATGCGAACGCCGCAAGATCGGCGCCAGGCACGGTCGCGCGGATGGTCCGGCCGGAGACGCTCGCCTTGATCTGCGCCGAGGTGCCGTCGGCAACGACCTTGCCGTTGCGCATCAGTACGACGCGGTCGGCGTACGAGTCGGCCTCTTCCAGGTAGTGGGTCGCGAACAGCACGGTCCGGCCGCGTGCGGTCTCGGCGTGCATCGACGCCCAGAAGTCGCGCCGCGACTCGACGTCCATCCCGGTCGTCGGCTCGTCCAGCACGATCAGGTCCGGCTGCGGCAGGATCGCCATCGCGAACCGCACCCGCTGCTTCTGACCGCCCGACAGGCCCTTCATCTTCCGGTCGGTCAGGTCCGCGATGCCGGCACTCTCGAGTGCTTCCCGCACCGGCATCGGGTTCGTGTGCAGGCCCGCGACCAGGTTCAGGAGTTCGCCGACCTTGGCGTCCTCGATGATGCCGCCGCTCTGCAGCATCACCCCGACCTGGCCCTTCGCGATCGCGTCGGTCGGCGTACCGCCGTACACTTGCACGCTGCCCTGGTCCGGCCGTACCAGCCCGAGCAGCATCTCGATCGTCGTGGACTTTCCGGCCCCGTTCGGCCCCAGCAGCGCGACCACTTCGCCGGCCCGGATGGACAGATCCACCCCGGCGACCGCCTGCACCGGCCCGTATTTCTTGGTCACGCCCGTCAGGCTGACCGCAGTCGTTGTCGTCATACCTGAAAGCTTCCGCGAGTACGCCGTTCCGCCCCTGGATCGCTCGTCACGACCCACCCATGACATCCGTCAGCCGGGTCTCAGGGTCGTTCCTCAGGGTCCTCCCGCACCCCGGCCAGATACGCACCGAGCCGACGCACGTAAGGCAACCGATCCTCGGCACTTGCGGGCTCGGCGAGGTGGCGGGTGTTGTAGAGGTTGTCGCCGGGATACCGCGGGAAGACGTGGACGTGGTAGTGCCAGGCGTCCTGGTAGCCGGCCGGCTCGTTGTGTTGCCGGGTGGAAACGCCTTCGCAGTCGTAGGTGTGACGAATCGCGATGGCCATCTCGCGCACAACATCATGTACGGCGTGGCCGTCGGGCGCCGGGAGGTCGTAGAGGTTCTCGTGGTGCGCGGTCGGGACGACCAACACGTGACCGCGATTGTTGGGCCACCAGCGGGAGGCTACGAAGGCGAGTGCGCGGTCCGTTCGCAGTACGACGTCGTCCTGGGTGGTGAGGGCGTCCCCGCCTCCGGCGGCCAGGCGGCAGAACGGGCAGTCGTAGTTGGGCGGCTCATGGTTGAACATTTCGACTCCGATGGAATTGGGTTGACCTGTGGGAGCAGGGCTGTGAGGCTCCGGTGCCGTGTCCAAGGTTCGCAAGTTGCACGACGACGAGGTCGATATCGACGCGTCGTTGGTGGCGCGTCTGCTGACGGAGCAGTTCCCGAGCTGGGCCGGCCTTCCGATCCGCGTGGTCGAATCGTCGGGCACGGACAACGTGACGTTCCGGGTCGGTGATGACCTGGCGGTGCGGCTGCCGCGGACCGCGTCGACGCAGGGGCAGGTCGAGAAGGATCTGACCTGGATGCCGAGGCTGGCTCCGCATCTGCCGCTCGCTGTACCGGCACCGCTGGCGCTCGGGAAGCCGGGAGCGGATTACCCCTTCACCTGGGGCGTGTACCGGTGGCTGGAGGGTGAAGCCTTCCAACTGGACCGGCTCGCCGACCCGGTGACCGCCGCGAGGGATCTCGCCGGATTCGTTCACGCCTTGCAGGAGGTCGACACGACCGGTGCCCCGGTTCCGCCGGACGATCCGTTCAGCCGGGGTACGCCGCTGGCCCCGCGGGACAAGCTGTTCCGCGAAGCGGTCGAGGAGTTGCGGGACGAGTTCGACACCGGAGTCCTGCTCGCGGCCTGGGAGGAGTCGCTGGCGGCGGACACCTGGGACGGTTCACCGCGGTGGATCCACGGTGATCTGATGCCCGGCAACCTACTGGTTGCCGATGGCAAGCTGTCGGCGGTGATCGACTTCGGCACCGCCTGGGCCGCCGATCCGGCGGCCGATCTGCTCGCCGCGTGGTACACCTTCAGAGGCGACTCGCGACGCGCATTCCGCGAGGCGATGGAGGTCGACCACGACACCTGGGCCCGGGCCCGCGCCTGGGTCCTGTCGTTGACGATCATCGCGACCCCGTACTACCGGACCCGCAACCCTGACGCCGTAGCCGGCGTTCACGACTTCGTCGACGAACTCCTGGCCGACTTCACCAACGACTAGTTGTCGAGCTGACAAGGAGCGAAGGCCGCCGGTCCAAGTCAGCTGAGGAAGAGCGAAGGCCGGCCGTCCACCTCAGCTGAGGATGAGCGGGAGGCGCGCGGTCAGATCGCCCAAGGTGGTTTCCTCCGCGTCGGTCGGCGTACGTCGACCGGTCCCCATCAGCAGGACATCCGTGTCGGAGAACTCTGTGGGGAAGGATGCCTCCGCGATCTCCTCGAGCAGGGCACGCGCTGCCGCGAGCGTCTCGGCCGGTGGCGCGTCGGCTGACGGCCGATGGGCGATCAGGTCGAGGTGGTGCAACGTCCACTCGAGCACGTACGCCGACAGGTAGTCGCCGACGGTCAGCACCTGTTCCTTCGTACTGACGCGCGCACCCCGATCAGCGAGTACGGCGGCCCGTCCCGCGGCAGACCCGAGGTCGTCCAGGTGGAACGTCAGCAGCCCTGGATCGCCGTACGCGGCAGCCAGTCGAGGGATCAACGCATCCAGCGGATCGTCACCGGTCGGCGGTGTGTGCGACACCTTCCAGTACGTCGCCGCGTTGCGCGTCGGCTCGGACTCGGCGGGTGTGGCCAGGGTGATCAGCACATCCTGCGCGTCGATGACCAGGTGACACACGAGGTCCCGGACCAACCATCCTGCACAGCCGGACGGCTTCCCGAAGTCCTCCTCCGGCGTCTCCGCGACCGCCGTACGCAACGCTGCCCATGACTCCGCGAACAGATCCACCGCGGTACGGTACCGCTGCTCAGGCGGTGCTGAGGGTTTGCAGACCTTGCCAGAGGAGATCTTGGAGGGTCCGGGCCACCTTCTCCGGAGTGGGTGGGGCGGGGACCCGGCTGCGCCAGATGGCCAGGCGTTCGGTGGCGCCGGAGATGCTTTGCGCGATGATCTCGATCTCGTCGTTGTCGGCGGTGCGGCCGGGTGGGAGGTTCATCCGGACCATCGCGGAGATCAGTTCGATGAAGGCGGCGCGGACCTCGTCGGTGGCGGCCGCTGCGGGGCCGGCGGCGGGGTTGGTGCTGAGCATGCCTTCGTCGATCAGGACGGACCAGGCCTGCGGGTGGTCGTCGAGGAACTGGAACCAGGCGACGAAGCCGGCGTACAGCGCGTCCTCTGCGTCGGTGGCAGCCATCACCGCGTCGGACACGGTCTCCAGGAGTTGGGCCCGGAGGCGGGCGAGGCAGGCGAGGAACAGGCCGTCCTTGGAGCCGTAGTACTGGTAGATCAGGGGCTTCGAGACCCCGACCTCGGCCGCGACGTCGTCCATCGACGTGCCCTGGTAGCCGCGCTCGCCGAAGATCCGCTCGGCGGCCTCCAGCATCTCGCGCTCTCGCGCAGCCCGATTCCGGCGCCGCTTCGGCGGCTCGACACCCTCCACCACCCCACTCTCCACGGCGCGTTCTGCGCCCGACTCAGCGCCGGATTTTGGGGCGGTGCTGACTGCCTGAGGGGATGGCTTGGGCGTGGGGGACGTCACTTGCACACTCTAACTGACTCCGAGTAACTTACTGGGAGTAAGTTGTTGTCCGGAGGCTGGAGGGCTCGATGGCGGACGAGGTCACGCGGGAGACCAGGCATCACCGGATCGTGGTGATCGGGACCGGATTCGCCGGGATCGGGATGGCCGTCCGGCTCAAGCAGGCCGGGTACGACGACTTCGTCGTACTGGAGCGTGCGGACGACGTCGGAGGCACCTGGCGGGACAACACCTATCCGGGCTGCCGGTGTGACGTGCCCTCGCATCTCTACTCGTTCTCCTTCGCGCCGAACCCGGACTGGTCGTCGACGTTCTCGCCGCAGCCCGAGATCGAGGACTACCTGCGCAAGGTCACCGACCGGTTCGGCGTCCGCCGGCACATCCGCTTCGGTCATGCCGTCGAGGCGGCGTCCTGGCAGGACGGTCAGTGGCGGATCCGGACCAGTCAGGGTGAGTTCACCGCCCAGTTGCTGCTGTCCGGGATGGGTCCGCTCGCCGAGCCGTCGGTGCCGACGCTTCCGGGGATCGAGTCGTTCGAGGGAGAGGTCTTCCACTCGGCGCAGTGGGATCATGACCTCGACCTCAGTGGCCGCAAGGTCGCGGTGATCGGGACCGGCGCGTCGGCGATCCAGTTCGTGCCGGCGATCCAGCCGGAGGTCGAGGAACTGCACCTGTTCCAGCGCACGCCGCCGTGGGTGCTGCCGCGGCCGGACCGCAGGATCACCGAGGCCGAGAAGGCCGTGTTCCGCCGGTTCCCCCTGGTGCAGAAGGCGGTCCGGGCCGGGATCTACTGGGGTCGCGAGTCGATGGTGCTCGGGTTCGCGAAGCTGCCGTCGATCATGAAGCAGGCGCAGAAGGTCGCCGAGAAGCACCTCGAGCACCAGGTCCGCGACCCGCTGCTGCGCGCGAAGCTGACGCCGGACTTCACCCTCGGCTGCAAGCGGGTGCTGATCTCCGACGACTACTACCCGGCGATCACGAAGCCGAATGTCGAGGTCGTCACCGACGGGGTCGCCGAGGTCACCCCGACCGGGATCGTCACCGCGGACGGTGTGAAGCACGAGGTCGACACGATCATCTACGGCACCGGCTTCCGGGTGACCGACCTGCCGGTGATGGACATGGTGCACGGCCGCGACGGCCTGTCGCTGCGTGACGCGTGGTCGGGCGGCATGGAGGCACACCTCGGTACGGCGGTCTCCGGCTTCCCGAACTTCTTCCTGCTGATCGGACCGAACACCGGCCTCGGCCACAGCTCGATGGTGTTCATGATCGAGTCGCAGATCGCTTACATCCTGGACGCGCTGAAGACGATGGACAGCGAGGGCCTGCAGCGGGTCGAGGTGCGGCCGGACGTGCAGCGCGCCTTCGTCGACGGCGTCCGGTCCTCGATGCGCAACACGGTGTGGACCCGCGGCGGCTGCACCAGTTGGTACCTCGACTCCGAGGGGCGCAACACCACGCTCTGGCCGTCGTTCACCTTCCGGTTCCGCCAGTTGACCCGCCGCTTCGATCCGGCCGAGTATCGAACTCTCGCTATGTGACATCGATCGTGTTACATTCGATCAGTCAGATAGCTGTGCTGATCGGAGGGCGATCCCGTGCTGGAGCTCTTGCTGCCGCTGCACGGGATCGGCGGGCGAGGCGACCTGCCGGTGCCGCTGTGGCTGGCGATCTACTCCGCCGGCGCGGCGGTGGCGGTCTCGTTCTTCGCCCTCGCCGCGTTCTGGTCGCGGCCGCGCTTCGAAGTTACTGCCGGTAAGTCACTCGACCACCTCACCCGGCTGGTCGACGCGAGGCCGACGCGCTGGATACTCAAGCTCGTCGGGCTGGCAGCACTCGCGCTGATGCTCGGCTCCGCCTGGTTCGGCAGCAGCGAGCCGGCTCTGAACCCGGCGCCGACCTGGCTGTATGTCTGGATCTGGGTCGGCATCATCCCGCTCTCGCTGGTCTTCGGCCCGATCTGGCGCCTGGCCAACCCGTTGCGCACGATCGCGGGCCTCGCGCGCAGGACGTCGTACCGGAAGTTGCCCGAGGGGATCGCCTACTGGCCGGCGGTCGCAGGGCTGGCCGGGTTCCTCTGGCTCGAGCTGGCGTATCCGGACGGCTCCGAGCCGATCGTCGTCGCGATCTTCGCGACGATGTACGCCGCCGCAAATGTTGCCGCGGGCATCGTCTACGGGCCGGCCTGGTTCAGCATCGGCGACAGCTTCGAGGTGTACGCCGAAGTCCTCGCACGACTGAGTCCGCTCGGCCGTGGTGCGGACGGTCGCCTGGAACTGCGGAATCCGCTGGCCGGCCTGGCCACCATGCCCCAGCAGCCGGGGATCGTTGGACTTCTGTGTCTGTTGCTCGGATCAACGGCCTTCGACGGGATCTCGCGCTGGTCTGCCTGGACGCGATTGACCGGCGACCTCAGCCGTACGCAGCACATCGCCGTACACACGCTCGGCCTGATGGTCGCGGTCGCGATCGTCACCGGCTTGTTCCTGCTGGCATCGCGGACGACCGGCGCGGCGCGGATCCGGCCGGGCGTGGTCGGGCGAGCCGGGTTGCCGGGAGCGTTCGTGCACTCGCTGGTGCCGATCGCGATCGGGTACGCCGTCGCGCACTATTTTTCGTTCGCGATGTTCCAGGGCCAGGAGGGTCTGCTGCTCGCCACGGATCCGTTCGGGCGGGGTTGGGACCTGCTCGGGACCAGCGGGATGCGGGTCGACTACGCGTTCCTCGGCACCGGGCTGATCGCGGGGGTCCAGATCGGTGCGATCGTGCTCGGACACGTACTCGGGGTGGTGTCCGCACACGATCGCGCTGCGGAGTTGTTCCGCCGCCGGCAGTTGCGACGGGCGCAGTACCCGATGCTGGCGGCCATGGTCGCCTTCTCCGCGGGCGGGATCGCGCTGGTGACGGCGTCATGATCGCACTGCACATGGGCGGTATCCCCGAGACCGCGATGGTGCTCGGTCCGCTGCTGCTGATCGCCGCCTTCATCCGGATCGCCCGCCGCCACGAGGCCGAAGGCCCGGACGACGAGTACGACGACTGGGACCCGGATCTCGGCGATCTTCCGGCCGAACCGACAGCGTCGGCGGAACCCGCGGAGGTCAGCGAGGGATCGGAGACCCTGACGATCAGGCCGCCTTCCTGATGATCAGGCGGCGAGGGTGAGGGCGCTCAGACGGGGCGGGTTCGGGTGGGCGGCGAGCTCGGCGAGGCGGGCGCAGCCGGCGGCCAGCGCCTCTTGCAGGGTCGGCCACTGGTCGACGCACCAGAACGGGTCGTCGGGCTGACGGTCGAGGTCGTCGTCGATGTCGGCGCACCAACCGCCGGTGAAGGCGTGGTGGACGTGCAGTCTGAGCTTCATGATCGTGGACGTTTCCGGGCGGGACAGCTGGATCAGAACGGTAGCGGGCGGCCGGACGGCGTACGGAGGTCCAGCAGCGTCGTGGTGGTACGGCGGGTGGTCGTCCGTCGGCTCGGCTTCCGGCGGATCTGGATCTGAATCTGGCGCATCATGCACTCCTGAGGACTGAGGACGTCTGGTAGATACACAGTCCCAACCCAGACGTTCGCGCACATGCGGAGAACTACCGAGATCGCCACCCAGACAGCCCTTAGGCAGACCCTCAGGGCGTCTAAGGGAGGAGGCCGGGGTCCTAGGGCGTGCCTCTTAACTCCCCGCCTACTGCGCGGAGTTAAGAGGCACGCCCTAGATGCCGGAGTCGTGGCGGTGGTAGACGTCCGACATCCGCCCCTCGGGGTCCAGGCGAGTAAGGATCGCGTCGGTGATCGCGGTCAGCTGAGTGACCTGCTCGGGGGTCAGCGCGTCGATCACGTGCTCGCGGACGGTGGCGACGTGACCCGGGGCGGCCTCGCGGATCTTGTCCCAGCCGGCGTCGGTCAGACGGGCGTTCGTGGCGCGGGCGTCGGTCGGGCAGGGGAAGCGCTCGATCAGTCCACGGTCCTCGAGCCGTCGTACGACGTGGGACAGGCGGGGGAGGGTGGCGCTGGTGTGCTGGGCGAGGGCGGTCATCCGCAGCGTCCGGTCCGGCGCCTCGGACAGCATCGCGAGCACGAAGTACTCGAAGTGGGTGAGCCCGTTGTCGCGGCGGAGCTGGGAGTCGAGGGCGCCCGGCAGCAGCTCGAGCACCGAGGCCAGCCGGATCCAGGCCGCGAGCTCCGGCTGATCGAGCCATTTCGTCGTCACGGAAACATTCTCCCAGCCAATGGTTGTAGAAACAACTGTCAGAGGTCTATGGTTGTCGCAACAACTGTTGAACACTCATCCAGGAGAAGGTCATGGCACACATCAGCATCATCGGCACCGGCACCATGGGTCAGGCGATCGCCGGACTGGCGGGCAAGGGCGGGCACGCGGTCCAGCTGCTCGGCCGCAACGACCAGGACAAGGTCGCGGGCGACATCGTCGTCCTCGCGGTTCCGTACCCGGAGGTCAAGCAGGTGCTCGCCGAGCGCGGCGACCAGCTGGCAGGCAAGACGGTCGTCGACATCACCAACCCGCTGAACTTCGAGACGTTCGACTCCCTCGTCGTACCGGCGGACTCCTCCGCGGCAGCCGGGATCGCGGCCACACTGCCCGACTCGAAGGTGCTGAAGGCCTTCAACACGAACTTCGCCGCTACGGTCTCGTCCGGCAAGGTCGGCGACGGCACGACTACGGTCCTGATCGCGGGTGACGACGCCGACGCGAAGGCCGAGCTGGCCGGCGTGATCACCGGCGGCGGTCTGCGCGCGATCGACGCCGGCTCGCTGTCGCGGGCCCGTGAGCTCGAGGCCATCGGCTTCGTCCAGCTCAGTCTGGCCGTCGGCGAGAAGATCGACTGGACCGGCGGCTTCACCCTGAACTGAGGTTTCCGACCTCGAGCCCGGGCTGACCGCGGAGCGTTAGCCGGGCGAGGGGAGGGCCTTCGGGTCGAGGCCGAGCTCTTCGTAGGCGACGATCTCGATCTCGCGCGCCATCGCTTCCCGGAACGCCGCGACAAGCGCCTGCCCGGCCAGCGGAATGATGTTCTCCAGCGTGCGCTGGATTTCCGGCCACCCCTCGGCCGGCAATCCGGCGTCGCTGAACTCGCGCCACACCGTGCTGCGGAACAGCTCGACGTACGTCTTGGCCACCGCGTCGGCCTGGGCGAACAGCTTGGGCAGCATCTCGAAGATCGCCTGCATGGGTACGCCGAGCTTGATCACCTCGAGCCCGGTCCGGAGCAGGTCCGGGTTCGGGATCCGGAGCCGGCCGTCGTCCTGCCGCTCCGCGATCCCCAGCTCGACCAGCCGCGTGATCACCGCCGGATCGTGCGGTACGCCGGCCCGCTCGGCCAGCTGGAACTCGTCCAGCACCTCCGGCTCGGACGGGGTCCACGGGTTCACCAGGGTCTCGAAGACGCCGAGCGCCATCGCGCCGTCCGGCAGTTCGCCCATCATCCGCTCGACCGCGGCCAGCGTGTAGCCCTTGCTCAGCAGCTCCTGGACCAGCTTCAACCGGGCGACGTGGTCGTGGCCGTAGTACCCGGTCCGCCCGACCAGGCGTGGCGGCGGGATCAGGCCGCGCCCGGCGTACGCGCGCACGTTGCGGACCGTCATGCCCACCTTGGCGGCGAGCTGGTCGACGGTGAGCTCCTCGTCGTGTGCTTCCACGGTTGACAGTCTTCCAGATCCGACGTTACATAGAAGATGTAACATCAGTCATGGCGCATGAGCGATGGAGGAGTCCGTCGAATGGCGATCCCGCTGGCCACCACCGGAACCGCGACGTTCGACCAGATCGCGATCGTCACCGGCCTGGTCGGACTGATGTACGTCGCACTCGCCGTACTCCTGTGGCGGGAACGGACCGGACGCGTCACGCTGGTAGGACGGCTTGCGGACACCATCGGGAGACTGGACGGAGTCCCCCGATGGGCCGCGCTGACGCCGTACCTGCACGCGGTCTCGCTGCTCGCCTGCGCCTTCGGCGTCTGGTGGGACATCGCCGTGCACATCGACCGCGGCCGCGACACCGGCCCGTTCGGTACGCCGGCGCACTACCCGATCTTCTTCGGCATCCTCGGTGTGATCATCTCCGGCGTCCTGCCGATCGCCCTGGCCCGCAAGCCACTGCCGGCCCGCACGCTCAAGCTCACCAACGGCTGGCGGATCCCGTGCAGCGCCGCGCTCGTCACGGTGTGCGGCACATTCGCGCTGGTCGGCTTCCCGCTGGACGACCTCTGGCACCGCCTGTTCGGTGAGGACGTCACGCTCTGGGGCCCGACCCACCTGCTGATGATCGGCGGCGTGGTCTTCTCGATCTTCGCGCGGCTGCTGGCGCTCGCCGAGGTGGAGCAGCTGCTCGGCATCAACAAGCGCCGCCTGTTCCAGGAGATCGTGTCGGTCGGCGCATTGCTGATTGCCTGGGATCTGTTCAGCACCGAGTTCAACTACGGCGTCCCGCAGTTCCCCTTGATACTGCAGCCGATCCTGATCGTCTTCGGTGCCGCGCTGGCGTTCACGGTGCTGCGGGCTCGACGTGGTCCGGGTACGGCGTTCGCCGCGCTGGCCGTGTACCTGGTGATCCGCGGCGGCATCGCCTGGGCAGTCGACCAGCCGCTGGGCGAGATCCTCGGGCACTTCCCGCTGCTCATCCTCGAGGCGGTGCTGGTCGAGCTGGTGGCGTTTGCCCTCGGCAACAAGAATCGCTTCCGCCTCGGTGCGGTCGCCGGCGCGCTGATCGGGACCGTCGGCGTGGTCGCGGAGTACGCCTGGAGCCACAGCTGGATGCCGATCGCGTGGCCGTCGTCCATGCTCCCGTCGGCTCTCGGGTACGGCGTTGTCACCGGGATTGGAGCCGGACTCGTCGGAGCCTGGCTGGCGACCCGGTACGCCGAGGTCGCGGGAGAGCGGCGTGCGATCGGCATCCGGAACGCGCGGTCGCAGGCGGTACGCCGCACCCATCAACTGGGCGCGGTCGGACTGGTCGCAGTCACGGCGACCGTGTTCTTCTGCGTGCCGCGATCGGCCGAGCCGGGCGTGACCGGGACGGTGTCGTTGGAGCGGGTGGCCACGGGGGCCGAGCCGACGGCGTACGTCACGGTCAAGCTGCAGCCGGGCGACGCGGCCGAGGGGGCGCGGTGGTTCGAGGCGATGGCCTGGCAGGGTGGTGGGCTGGTGACGCACCCGATGGTGAAGGTGGCCGACGGCACCTATCGGTCGGCGGACGCGCTGCCGATGTTCGGCAAGTGGAAGTCGATGATCCGGCTGCACCAGGGGCAGCGCGACCTGGTGGCGATGTGGGTGTACGCGCCGGAGGACCTGGCGATCGAGAAGCCGGCCGTCCAGGTGTCGAACGGGCAGACGGTCGATTTCGTCAACGAGCAGCAGGTGCTGCGGCGGGAGGAGCGGACCGACGTGCCACGATGGATGTGGAACGGCGGCTACGCCCTGCTCGGTGTGGTCGGTCTGCTCGAGATCGCCGGCATCGCCTGGCTGGTCGGGCGTGGCGCCCGTGGTGGGCGCCTGCGTGCCGCCCATCTGGACGCCGGCGAACGGGAACGGGAGAGTGCGTGACGATCCAGGCGGAACGGTCCGGTGTGACCACGACGGACGGCGTACGGCTGAATGTCGAGACGGCCGGATCACCGGATGCGCCGGTGACTGTCCTGCTGGTGCACGGCTGGACCTGCTCGACGCGGTCGTGGCACAACCAGGTCGAGGATCTGCCGCGGATCCTGGGGAACAACGGCGTCCGCGTGGTCACGTACGACCACCGTGGTCACGGTCGGTCGGAGGCCGCCCCGGCCGGGTCGATGCGGATCGAGCAACTGGCCGACGACCTCGAGACCGTGCTGGACAGGGTCGTCGGCGACGGTCCGGTTGTGTACGCCGGTCACTCGATGGGCGGGATGACGCTGATGGCGCTCGCGGACCAGCGACCCGACCTGTTCGGCTCCCGGATCGCGGCGGCGGCGCTGGTCAGTACGTCGTCCGGCCACATCGCGGAGGGCGCCTTCGGCCTCCCCAGGCGGTTTGACTCGGCGGCGGCCGTGGTCGCTCCGCGCGCGATGAACCTGCTCAGCACGCGGCTCGAACGACGTGCGCTCCGAGGACCGCGGCCGCTGTCGGTCCGGGTACGCCGGCCCGCCCTGCGGCAACTGGTGTTCGGGAAGAAGACCGACCCGGCCGAGGTCGATCTGTTCCTCGCGGACCTCGCCAGCCTGCCGGCTCCGTCGTACGGCGGGTTCTTCGAAGCGATCCTCCAGCACGAGCGCGATCAGGCACTCAAGGTGCTGGACCGGCTGCCGGTCGAGATCATGCACGGCACCCGCGACCGGCTGCTGCCACCCCGCCACGCCAACCGGATGGCCGCCGAGCTTCCCACCGCCCGGCTCTGGATGTATCCAGGCGCCGGTCACATGCTCATGCAGGAGCGTCCCCGCGACGTCACCCACCGCCTGGCCTCGCTGGCCCGCAAGGTCACCGCCTAGTCTCGTCGTCGTGCAGAACCTTCTCTCCGATGTCGTTGTCGTCGATCTGACTCGAGCGCTGGCCGGGCCGCATGCGGCGATGATGCTGGGGGATCTCGGCGCTCGCGTGATCAAGGTGGAGGCGCCCGGTGGTGGGGACGACAGCCGGGGCTGGGGGCCGCCGTTCGTCGAGGGCGAATCGACGTACTTCCTGTCCGCGAACCGGAACAAGGAGTCGGTGACGGCCGACCTCAAGTCCGAGGGCGGTCGCGAGTTCCTGACCAAGCTGGTGCAGCGGGCCGACGTACTGATCGAGAACTTCCGGCCGGGAGTGCTGGACCGGCTCGGGTTCGCCGTCGAGCGACTGCACGAGCTCAACCCGGGGCTGGTGATCCTGTCGATCACCGGCTTCGGGCACGACGGGCCGGACGGCGGGCGGGCCGGGTACGACCAGATCGCGCAGGGCGAGGGCGGTCTGATGAGCATCACCGGAGCGGTCGAGCCGACGAAGATCGGCGTACCGATCGCGGACCTGCTGGCCGGGATGTACGGCGCCTATGGTGCGCTGGCGGCGCTGCACGAGCGATCGATCACCGGTAAGGGGCGCGTGGTGCGGACGAGTTTGCTGGCGTCGGTGATCGGCGTGCATGCGTTCCACGGGACGAAGTGGACGGTCGCGGGTGAGCTGCCCGAGCGTGTCGGCAACCACCACGCGCAGATCGCGCCGTACGGGATGTACTCGACGGCGGACGACATCGTCCAGGTCGCGGTCGGCAGCCAGGGGCAGTGGCGGACGTTCGCACCGATCGTCGGACTGGATCCGGACGACGAGCGGTTCGCGGTCAACTCGCAACGGGTTGCCCACCGCAACGAACTGACCGCTGCGATCGAGGAGGCGTTCGCCCACGAGTCGGCGGATGTGTGGCTGGAACGCCTTGCGGAGAAGGGGATTCCGGCTGGCAAGGTGCGCGACTTCCAGCAGGTGTACGAATGGGAGCAGACGCTGTCACAGGGTCTGCTGATCGATGTCGAGCACCCGACGCTCGGCCGGATCCAGCTCCCCGGACCGCCGCTGCGTTTCGACGACCAGCCGTACGCCGGGGCACGCGAGAGCAACCTGCCGCCGCCACAGCTGGGCGAGCACAACGAGTCGGTCAGAGCCTGGCTGGACTCGCAGTAGAGGCGCGAACGACGAGTTCGGGACGGATCAAGGTCTTCCTCGGGCGCTCGCTCCCGCCGCTCTTGAGTCGCTGCATGAGCAGGTCGACGGCCGTCGTACCGACCTCGGCGGCGGGGAGACGGACTGTGGTGAGGGGCGTCTGCAGGTACGCCGCATAGGGGTGGTCGCCGTACCCGGTGATCGCGACGTCGTCGGGAACGGCCAGACCCAACTCGGCGAGCACGCGCAGCAAGCCCAGGGCGAAGTAGTCGTTCCCGGTCACGATCGCATCCGGATGACGGTCGCGCAGCAGCGTCTGCGCGAAGCGGTACGCCTCCTCCGGCTGCCACGGCAGGGCGAGAGAGTCGTAGCGCTTGGTCGGTACGGCGCGGATCGTGTCGTCCTTGACCTTCAGACCCGCGTCCGACATCGCTCGGCGGAAGCCGGCGACACGGTCAGCGGTTGTCGTGATCGGCAGATCTTCTTCCAGCACCAGCAGGCGGCGCGCACCGCCGGCGATCAGGTGGCTGGTCGCTTCGTACGTCCCGCGTTCGTTGTCGACCCCGACCATGTCGCAGTCGAGCTCGGGCACATCACGGTTGACGAACACCAACGGGATGCCGGCGTCACGGACGCGGCGCCAGTGGTCCCACTCGGCCTGGACCGGCACGACCACTGCGCCGTCGACCGCGGACCGCAGCAACGCCTCGGTGGCGCGCTGCTCGTTCTCCGCGCTCTCGTCGGTGACCAGCAGCAGCAACGAGTACCCCTGGGCGCGGACCCGGAGCTCGATGCTGCTGATCAGTTGGGCGTAGAAGGGGTTGGACGGGTTGGTGATGACGAGGCCCAGCGTCATCGCCGAGCCGAGCACGAGCGACCGCGCCAGCGTGTTCGGCACATAGCCGATCCGGGCCGCCTCGGCCTGCACGGCCGCGCGTGTCTTCGGACTGACGCTGTCCTTGTCGCCGAGCGCACGCGAGACGGTGTTCACCGACAGCCCGAGAGCTGCCGCGATGTCCCGCAACGTCGGGCGCCGTGCCTCCGTCATCTTCACCCCCTCGGGCAGCTTAAGCCTTCACAGCCAGGTGGATCCGCACCTGGACCGAACCGTCGACCTTGGCGCGCAGCCGCAACCAGTGGCCGAAACCGCTGACCGGCCAGCTGATCAGCTGTCCCGGCCCGACCCGGTGCTCGGTCGCGTCGAGATCGCACCACGTGATGCCGTCGGGTGAGACCTGGGTCAGGTACGTCGCGGTGCCGTCGCCGCCGACGTGGTGGACGAACCAGCGCGCCTCACCGGCCCAGGCGACCTCGTACGGCTCAGTGGCGAAGCGGGTGTCGAACGTGGTGTCGCGTTCCAGCACCGCCGTCATGGACTGTCGCATGGGCCTACCAATCAACCGAGATGAGGACGGAGTCGAGGAACAGGAAGTTCCTGACGTTGCTGTGGGTGCGGACCGAGAAGTAGAAGTTCAGCAGGTTCTCCAGCGTCTCGTAGCGCTCCTCGTACGGCGGGACCGGGACGTCGCTCATGTCCATCACCCGGTCGTTGACCTGGAGTTCGACGTTGCGCCGCTTCTCGGTGTCAACCACCCAGCGCAGGTAGTGCCAGTTCACCTTGGTCGGGACCTCGTTGTAGCAGAGCTCCTGCGGCTCGCCGAACTGCTGCCAGTCCTCCGGGTTGGGCGCGGTGAAGTCGGCGGCGTACTCCAGTTTCACCTTGCCCTCGAAGTGCTCGCGCGGCGTCGGCTCCGGGACGGTCGGAGCCATCCAGCGCCGGGTGAAGTGGTTGTCCATGTCGGTGTTCTGGTACCGCGCGACCGTGTGATAGCGCAGGCCGCCGTCGCCACACAGATCCGTGGCGACGGTGAAGGCACCGAACTGCGCCTCGGACGGATGCGTATTGCCGTCCCACTGCACGTCGCCGAAGGTGTCGAGCTCCGAGCCTCCGCCGAGCGTCGCCTCGGACTTGAAGGCGAAGTACGTCTCCAGTTGCACGAGCCCGCGGCCGCTCATGGTGAGCCGGCGGATCGCGACCGCGGTGTGGCCCTTGTGCGGCCGGGTGGCGAGCTTGAGCGCGTAGGTCCCGCTGAGCGCGCCGTGGGTGCCGATGTCGAAGAAGTTGCAGGCCGACAACTGCGGCGGCCGGAAGTCCCGCATGTGGTCGTCGACCGTGCTCAGGTCGCCGCGGCCGTTGTAGTTGCCGAGCAGCTCGCACCAGCCGTGCGTCCCGCTGTCGAACTCGTCGAAGGCCAGGATGCGCGGCAACGGCGAGAACTTGGACAGACGGGGATCGGCGGCCAGCAGCGCGCTCCGGACATCGGATGTCGTCACGCAGTGCCTCCCAGAGGATGGATCAGGTGGATGGTCAGTGAAGTTAACGTTCACGGGAATCGACCGTCAACGGGCCGTTTCGCCCTGAGCAACGGTGGTCTATTGACACGTAAATAACACGCTTCTACGGTGCATTAACGCTACCGTTAACGTTCACGGAATCGAGACACCATGCAGTCGCTGAGCCGCGCCCTGACCGTGCTGGCGGAGCTGAACCGTGAGGATCGGCCGTACGGCGTGACCGAACTGGCCGGCACCGTCGGCCTGCACAAGAGCACCGTGCACCGGATCCTGGTGACCTTCTGCGAGCACGGTCTGGCGAGCCGGGTCGACGACCACCGCTACACCGCTCTCGATGGGCTCGCGGCCCTGCGTCGTACGACCGACGGGCGGAGGGGGCCGGAGCGGGCCCTGGCTGATCTCGGTGATCGGCTCGGCCGGCTGGTTGTGCTGGCGAAGCCGTTGCCGAAGATGGCCGGTCGGGTGTTGCAGGTGTCCGCGGTGGCGGGCAGTGCGAGTGCCGCGCCCGTCGAGCCGGGTCATGCGGTGTCGCTGCATCGCAGTGCGCTCGGCCGCGCGTATCTGTCCGCTCTTCCTGCCGACCAGGTGACGGGTACGCCGGATCTGCTCGTCACGCTGCAGCGCATCCGGGTGTCCGGGTTCGCGCACAACTCCCGGCCGGTCGCCTCACTTCCGCGGATGGTCGCCGTACCGGTGCGGGACAACGACGGGCGGTGCGCCGGGGCGTTGGGCGCCGAACTGATTCAGGCGGGTTCGATCGAGGAGGTACGGCGCGTGGTGTCGGTACTGCGGAGCGGCGTCTGATGGGGGCGTACGTCGTCCGGCGGTTGGTGTTCTCGCTGTTCGTGTTGTGGGGCGCGGTGACGATCATCTTCGTCGTGCTGCGGCTGGTTCCCGGCGACCCGGCGTACATCATGCTCGGGCCGGATGCGGACCAGGCGCAGGTGGACGCGCTGCGGGCTCAGCTCGGGCTCGACCACTCGCTGATCCAGCAGTACGCGACGTACCTGGCGAACGTCGTACATCTGGACTTCGGGCAGTCGTTCCGGCTGAACGCGGACTCGATGAGCCTTGTGATGCAACGGGTTCCGGCCACGATCCAGCTGGCGACGACCGCTCTGCTGCTGTCGTTGCTGATCGGGTTGCCGCTCGGGGTGATCGCGGCATTGCGGGCGCACAGCTGGGTGGACCGGACCATCTCGGTGTTCTCGCTGATGGGGCAGTCGACGCCGTCGTTCTGGCTCGGGATCGTGCTGATCCTGGTGTTCGCGCGCGGTCTGAAGGTGTTGCCGAGCGCGGGTTCGGGGACGTGGTCGCATCTTGTCCTGCCGACGATCACGCTCGCGCTGCCGTTCCTGGCGATCCTGGTGCGGTTGACGCGCAGCGGTCTGCTCGAGGTGGTGCACGAGGGCTATGTGCAGACCGCTCGGGCGAAAGGTCTCGGCGAGGGGATCGTGATCCTCGTCCACGCGTTGCGGAACGCGCTGATCCCGATCGTCACCGTGGTCGGGCTGCAGTTCGGCGCACTGCTCGGCGGCACCGTGATCGTCGAGACCGTGTTCGCCTGGCCCGGCGTCGGCCGGCTGCTGATCGACTCGATCGGGCGCCGCGACTACGGCGTCGTCCAGGCCTCGATCTTGCTGGTGGCAACGATCTTTGTGGTGATCAATCTGCTTGTCGACCTCCTCTACGGCTTCCTGGACCCGCGGGTCCGTCTGGCTGGTGACTGACGTGACCTCGACCGAACTCGACCTCACCACCGCGACCGCGCCGCTGGTGAAGAGCAAACGGCGCGGACGGGCCGGATCGGCCCGGATCCGCTTCGGCTTCGTGGTGATCACGGTGTATGTGGTGGCCGCGATCTTCGGGCCTTGGCTGGTTCGGTACAACCCGGTCGACACGCGGACCGCGGACCGGCTGCGGCCGCCGTTCAGCCGGTTGTCCGATGGGTCGTACGCGATCTTCGGGACCGACCAGGTGGGGCAGGATCTGTTCGCGCAGATGTTGCAGGGGGCAAGGATCTCGATCGCGGTCGGGCTGGCGACGCTGGTCCTCGCCGGGACGATCGGGGTGACGATCGGGCTGTCCGCCGGGTACTTCGGTGGCTGGCTGGACGGCGTACTGATGCGATTGGCCGACATTCAGCTCGCGTTTCCCTCGATCTTGCTGGCGATCTTCATCGCGGCGCTGCTCGGACCGTCGGTGGTGAACGTCGTGATCGTGCTGGCGGTGTCCAACTGGGTGACGTTCGCTCGGGTCGCGCGAGGACAGGCGCTGGCGACACGGCGGCGTGAGTTCGTCGACGCGTCGCGGACGTTGGGTGCGGGGACGTGGCGGTTGATTTCGCGGTCGGTGTTGCCGGCCTGCGTCGCGCCCGTGCTGGTGGTGGCGACAGTTGAGATCGGGCACGTGATTCTGGCCGAGGCGTCGCTCAGTTTCCTCGGTCTCGGCACGCCGGCCAGTACGCCGAGTTGGGGCGTGACGATCGCGAACGGGCGCAACTATCTGGCCGATGCGTGGTGGATCTCGACGATTCCGGGAATCGCGCTGGCCTTCCTGGTGGTCTCACTCGGCGTACTCGGTGATGCGCTGCGGGACCGGTACGACCCGCGGCTGAGGAGCCTGTGATGACGGCCTTGATGAGAGTGCGTGAGTTGCGCGTCGAGTTCGACACGTCGGGTGGTGTGGTGACTGCTGTCGATGGCGCGTCGTTCGAGGTTGCTGCTGGCGAGACCGTTGCGCTGCTGGGTGAATCGGGCAGCGGGAAGAGTGTGACCGCGCAGGCCGTGATGGGCATCGTGCCCAAGCCGGCCGGGCGGATCGCCGGTGGGTCGATCACGTACGACGGGCGCGATCTGCTGACGCCCGGTGCCGCGAAGGGCTTGCGCGGGCGTGAGATCGCGATGGTGTTCCAGGATCCGTTGAGTTCGCTCAACCCGGTCTTCCGGGTGGGCGCGCAGATCGGGGAGATGTTCCGGCGGCATCGCGGGGCGTCGCGTCGTGAGGCGCGGGCGGCCGCGCTGGAGTTGATGAAGCGGGTCGGGATCCCGGCGGCGTCGAAGCGGCTGGACGACTATCCGCATCAGTTCTCCGGCGGGATGCGGCAGCGGGTGATGATCGCGATGGCGCTCGCGTTGTCGCCGCGGCTGCTGATCGCCGACGAACCGACCACCGCGCTCGACGTCACCGTGCAGGCGCAGATCATGGACCTGCTCGCCCGGCTCCAGGCCGAGGAGGGCATGTCACTCGTCCTCATCACGCACGACCTCGGAGTCGTCGCCGACGTCGCCGACCGCGTGGTC
Organism: Kribbella capetownensis; assembly: GCF_004331485.1. Lineage (GTDB taxonomy): Bacteria > Actinomycetota > Actinomycetes > Propionibacteriales > Kribbellaceae > Kribbella > Kribbella capetownensis. Next base: position 401,205 of record NZ_SJKD01000008.1, on the reverse strand, counting down.
CTGATGTACGCCGGTCGCGTCGTGGAGACGGGACCGATCCGCGAGGTCTACGAACACAGCGGACACCCGTACACCGCCGGCCTGATGGGCTCGGTCCCCGTCCTCGACGGAGCGCGAGACCGCCTCACGCCCATCCAAGGCTCCCCACCAGATCTCCTGTCCCTCCCCACCGGCTGCTCCTTCCACCCCCGCTGCCACTACGCCGACCCCCTCTGCACCACCGACCAACCAAACCTCCGCCCCCTCCCCACCCCCCCCCCCCAACACCAAGCCGCCTGCCACCACCCGGAAGGAGTCCTCAACCATGCCCCCTAATCCGACTCCCACGGCGCCCTCCGCTCCTGTGTCCTCCATCTCTTCCCTCATCCCGCCGGCGGAGTCGGCGGGGGCAGCACCTTTGTTGTCGGTGCGGGACTTGCAGACTTCTTTTCCGTTGCGGTCGGCGTTGTTGCGGCGGGTGGTGGGAGAGATTCAGGCGGTGGCGGGGGTGTCGTTTGATATTCCGGCCGGTGGGACGTTGGGGTTGGTGGGGGAGTCCGGGTCGGGGAAGTCGACGGTGGCGCGGACGATCATCGGGCTGGAGAAGGCGCGGTCCGGCAGCATCGTGTTCGAGGGCGAGGAGCTCACCTCGTTGCCCAAGGCATCCATGCGCCGGGTCCGGCGGCAGTTGCAGATGATCTTCCAGGACCCGTACGCCTCGCTCAACCCGCGCGCCACCGTCGAACAGATCATCAGCGAAGCCTGGGAGATCCACCCCGACGTCGTACCTCGTAACCGCCATCGCGCCGAGGTTCGCGACCTGCTCGAACGCGTCGGCCTCAACCCCGATCACGCCAAGCGCTACCCGCACCAGTTCTCCGGCGGCCAGCGGCAGCGGATCGGCATCGCTCGCGCACTCGCGCTCCGTCCGAAGCTCGTCATCTGCGACGAGGCCGTCTCCGCGCTGGACGTTTCCGTGCAAGCCCAGGTGCTCAACCTGCTGGCGGACCTCCGCCGCGATCTCGGACTCGCGTACCTGTTCATCGCCCACGACCTGTCCGTCGTACGTCACATCTCTGATCAAGTCGCGGTGATGTACCTCGGGCGGGTGGTGGAGACCGCGACCCAGGACGAGTTGTTCCAGCGACCGCTGCACCCGTACACCCAGGCGCTGCTGTCCGCGGTCCCGGACCCGAAGCCGTGGACCAAGCCCGAACGCGAACCGATCATCATCGGCGGCGACGTACCCTCACCCGCCGATCCACCGTCCTGCTGCCGCTTCCGCACCCGCTGCTGGAAGGCCGAGGACATCTGCGCCGAGCAAGAACCCGTCCTCGAGACCAGGCTCGACCGCCACCCCACCGCCTGCCACTTCGCCACCGACCTAGCCGGAGCCACCCGATGAGCCGTACTGAACTTGTCCTGCTTCGCCACGGCGAATCCCTCTGGAACGCCGAGGACCGCTACCAGGGCCAGATGGGCACCGGCCTCAGTGCGTTCGGCCAGCAGCAAGCGAAGGAAGCCGCGGAGTACCTGCGGGCCGCGGACTTCGATCAGATCGTCGCCAGCGACCTGCAGCGCGTGACCGAAACCCTCCAGCCCTACCTGGACAGCGGTGACCTGCCGGCGGTGCGGGTCGATCGGCGGTGGCGGGAGATTGATGTGGGGTCTTGGGGTGGGCGGACGTTCGCTGATGTGTATGCGGCGGAGCCTGGGGTGGTTGAGGCGTTTGGGCGGGGGGAGGACGTGGCGCGGGGTGGTGGGGAGACGTTCGCTCAGTTGAGGGAACGGGTTTGGGATGCGATTCGGGAGATCGCCGGCTCGGGTGCAGGGCGGGTTCTTGTGGTGACGCATGGCGGGCCGATCAGGGTCGCGACCGCGTCGACGTTGCGGCTGCCGCCGGGCGGCGAGGTGTTGCTGGATCCACCGGTGAACTGCTCGCTGACAACCATCCAGGTCGACGACCTACTCGCAGTAACAACGCTGACGGCGTACAACGTCCCGACCTCGGGAACCGCCTCGACCGAGGAGCAACCGGCATGACGATTGCTTTGAGCAACTTCAGCTTCGTGACGATGACCTACAACCTGTGGGCGGAGTTCCATCTCGAGCAGCGGCAGGACGCGTTGACCGCGCTGTTCACGACCCGCCCGCCGGACCTGCTCGCCGTACAAGAGCTCCGCCCGTCCACCCGCAAGCTGATCGACGACGTACTGCCCGGACATGAACGCGTCGACGGAGCGGCCGGCTGGGAGACCCAGAGCAACCTCTGGTGGCGCCGCGACCTCTTCACCGCCATCGAGTACGGCGCCGAGGACGTCGGCATCCTGTCGCCGGACGCCCGCCTGTTCTGGGTCCGGCTGCGCCCGACCGACGGCCCCGAGCTGATCTTCAGTACGGCGCACCTGACCTGGCCCGGGCACCCGGACGAACGGACCGACCACCGCAACCGCCGTGTCACCCAGGCCCGAGCCATCGCGGAGGCACTGGAGCGCCTGGCCGGCGACGGCGCCTGCGTGTTCACCGTCGACATCAACGACATCGGCCCACCGCAGTGGGAACTCGCGAACGCCGGGTTCCTGGACAGCTTCACCGCACTCGGCCGGCACTCACCGGTGACCCACCCGGTCGTGCCGACGGTGGCCACCGGTCCGATCGGGACCCGGCTGTCACCGCTCGCTTCACCACCAAAGGCGATCGATTGGATCTTCGCCCGCGGCCCGCTCGCCGCCCGCACCAGTGAGGTCGTCGACTTCTTCCACGACGGCCGCGCGCCCTCCGACCACTACCCGGTCGTCGCCACCTACACCTTCACGCGGCCTCCCATCGACACCGCCTCGTGACCCCTGCCCTGCAAAGGAGAACCCCGTGTTGAGGAAGCGAATCGTGGCGGCGGTGGCCGTCGCCGCACTGGCCGCACTGAGTGCATGCTCGCCGGCGAGCGAGCCGAGCGCCGACGGTGGCGGCGAGCAGATCCTGCGCTACGCGCCGGCCATGTTCCCGGTGTCGCTGGACACCCACAAGTTCGCCGGTGAGGAGGCCGTGCAGACCGCGATCCAGCAGATCATGGAGCCGCTGGTCCGGGTCGAGGACGGCAAGATCGTCCCGGTCCTGGCGACCTCCTGGCAGAACCCGGACCCGGACACGTGGGTGTTCAAACTCCGGTCCGGCGTGAAGTTCTCCGACGGTACGCCGTTCACGGCCAAGGACGTGGTGGCGTCGTACGAGCGGCACAAGAAGCTCGATGGTCCGCTGGTTCCGCTCTATGCGACGGTGACGTCGTTCGCGGCGACCGACGACCAGACGGTGACGGTGAAGACGAGCAAGCCGCTGGGCACATTGCTGAGTTCGCTCACGCTGCTGTTCATCGGGCCGGCGGACAAGATCAACACCGACGGGTTCTTCAACAAGCCGATCGGGACCGGCCCGTTCTCGGTCACGGCGTTCCAGCCCGACGAGAAGCTCGAGCTGGCGGCCAACCCGACGTACTGGGACGGGGCGCCGAAGCTGAACAAGCTGGAGTTCGTGAACATCCCGGAGGTCGCCGGCCGGATCACGGCGCTGGAGAACGGCGAGGTCGACGTACTCACGCAGATCCCGCCGGACCAGGTCGGGGAGGTGAAGGGGAGCAGTGGGATCAGCTACGAGACGACGCCGAGCTGGACCTACTACTTCGACTGGTTCAACTCGAACCGGAAGCCGTTCAACGACAAGCGGGTCCGCCAGGCGATGTGGTACGGGCTGAACCTCGAGGGCACGGTCAAGGACCTGTTCGGTGACTTGGCGTCGGTGGCGCAGGCGCCGCTGGCCCAGGGGGTCATCGGTGCGCCGAAGCTGGCGCCGTACAAGTACGACCCGGCGAAGGCGAAGCAGTTGCTGACCGAGGCGGGGTACCCGAACGGGTTCAGTACGTCGATGCAGTGGCCGCTGGAAGGTGGTCCGAACATCCGGGCGCTGGCGCAGGCGATGATCTCGGATTGGGCCAAGATCGGCGTCACGGTCAAGCCGCTGGAGAAGGAACGGGCCCAGTGGCTGGAGGACTTCGGCAAGCTCAACTGGGACATGAACCTGCAGACCAACGTCACCGGCACCGGCGACGCGGACTACACCCTGGCCCGGCTCTACGTCTGCTCGGCCAAGCGCAACGGCTACTGCAACCCCGCCGTCGACAAGCTGCTGCTCGACGCCCGCTCGTCCGTCGACCAGGCGCAACGCCCGAAGCTGTACGAGCAAGCCGGCCAGATGCTGTGGACCGACGCGGTCGGCATCTTCCCCGCCGACCTGGCCTCCAACTCCGCCCACCGCTCCCGGGTCCAGAACTTCGTGATGCCCCCGAGCGGCCGCCCGCTGTTCACGAAGGTCAGTGTGTCGGGGAGCTAGCGGACGCCAGGCACTCAGCAACGATCGCCGTCCGCGCGAGTTCACGCTCACGCGGGCGGCGGTTCGCGTTCGCGGTGGACGTTGTTGAGTGCCGGCGGTCCGCCACCTTTCGACCCTGGTGGAAAAGGTGCCGTGGGAGCCGAAGCTGGGTTACGGATTGGTGCGGACAGTCGGTGAGGGGTTGACGGGCTGGGAGGGGGCGGTCTAGCGTCCGGGAAATCGATTACTCACCGGGTCGCGGAGGTGTCATGGCCGACGGCGCTGCCCTGGTCCGGATGGTCCGGATCGGGAAGCGGTACGGCGGTGTGCAGGCCTGCCGCGAGGTCGACTTCACCCTGGGCGCGGGCGAGGTGCACGCGCTGCTCGGCGAGAACGGCGCCGGCAAGAGCACGCTGATGAAGATCCTGTCCGGCGACGTCACCGACTATGACGGCACGATCGAGATCAACGGTCAGCAGGTCAGCTTCGGCGGACCCACCGACGCGCAGTCGGCCGGGATCGCGATGATCCACCAGGAACTCGACCTGGTCCCGGGCCTGTCCGTCGCCGACAACATCTTCCTCGGCCGCGAACTCCGTACCGCGCTGAAGACGGTCGACCGCCGCCGGATGGAGCGCGAGGCCCGCACGCTGCTGGAACGCAGTGGCGTCAAGCTCGACCCGCGCCGCCCGGTCGGTGAACTGCGCGTCGGCGAGCAGCAACTCGTCACGATCGCGAAGGCGATCTCGCTCGATGCGCGCGTCCTGATCATGGACGAGCCGACCTCCGCGCTGACCACCGCCGAGGTCGAGCGCCTCTTCGAGGTCATCCGCGAACTCCGCAGGTCCGGCGTCGGCATCGTCTACATCTCGCACCGGATGGAGGAGATCGCCCAGGTCGCCGACCGCGCGACCGTCCTCCGCAACGGCCAGATCGTCAGCAGCTTCGACCCCCGCAAGTTGAGCACCGCTGAGGTCGTCGAGGCGATGGTCGGCCGCCCGGTGCAGACCATGTTCACCACTCCCGACACCGACACCGGCGACGAACTTCTCCGCGTCGACAACCTCGCCCTGAGAGCCCGCCGGCCGAGACCCGGCCGCCGCGACCCCAACGGCATCTCGCTGACCGTCCGTTCCGGCGAGATCGTCGGCTTGGCCGGCCTGCTCGGCGCCGGCCGCACCGAACTGCTCGAGACCTTGTACGGCGTCGCCCCGGCGGGCACGCGGTCCGGCCGGATCCTCTTGCAGGGCCAGGAGATCCACCCGCGCCGACCACGCCAGGCACTTGCCCACGGCATCGGTTTCGTTCCCGAGGACCGACGCGCGTCCGGTCTGGTCCTGTTCCACTCGATCCTTGCGAACACGGTCGTCTCGAGCCTTCCGTCGTACGGGCGGCTGGGGGTGATCGCCCGGCGGATGGAGCGGGCCGCGTCGGTGCGGATGGCGGACCGGTTGCGGCTGAAGTTCGGCCGCCTGCAGGACGAGGTCGGCACGCTGTCCGGCGGTAACCAGCAGAAGGTCGTGTTCGGCCGGATGCTGTTGACCGAGCCGAAGTTGCTGCTGCTCGACGAACCCACCCGCGGCGTCGACGTCGGCGCGAAGTCCGAGATCTACCGCCTGCTCGGCGAGCTGGCCGGCCAGGGCATCGGCGTACTGCTGGCCTCGTCCGAGCTGCCGGAGTTGGTCGGCGTCTGCGATCGGGTCGTCGTACTGCGGGACGGGCGCGACGTGGCGTCGTTCAGTACGGCGGACTCCGGCGAAGGCGACCTGCTCGCCGCCGCCATGGGACAGGGCGAAGTGTTCGAAGAAGTGGGAGGAGCCCAGTGACCGTACAGGACGAGACAGCCGCGGCGACGCCGGTGGAGCAGAGCTCCGGCGGAGTGGTCGCCACGCTGTTCCGGTTCCAGAGTGTCTTCGGGCTGCTGGCCGTGTTCATCGCGGCGATCATCTTCTCGCCCCGCAAGGATGGCGAGATCCTGTTCATCAGCGCGGACAACCTCGCGAATGTGGTCCGCGCGGTGTCCGAGATCGGCATCATCGCGGTCGGGATGACGTTCGTGATCCTGATCGGCGGCATCGATCTGTCCGTCGGCGCGGTGCTCGGGCTGGCCGCGGTCGGGTCCGCGGTCCTGATGGTCGAGAACGACTGGGGATTCCTGCCGTCCGTCGTTCTCGTGCTCGCGATCGGCCTGGTCTTCGGTGCACTGCAAGGCGTCGCGACCGCGATGATCGGAATCCAGTCCTTCATCGTCACACTCGCCGGTCTGCAGATAGCCCGAGGTCTGGCCAGGATCTGGTCCGGCGGGCAGGGCGTCGCGATCGCGTACGGCGATGGGCCGCACGAGGCGCCGGACTCGTTCGCGATCCTCGGCGAGCGGACGTTCGGCGGCCTGGTCCCCATCCCGGTGCTGATCTTCGCGGTGGTCGCGATCGCCGCCGTCGTGTTCCTGCGGGTCAGTGCGTTCTCCCGCCATCTGTACGCCGTCGGCGGCAACGAGAAGGCCGCGCGACTGTCCGGCGTACCGGTGGTGCGGGTGAAGATCGCGGTCTTCGCGATCTGCGGTCTGCTCGCGTCGCTGGCCGGCATCGTGCACGCGGTCCAACTCAATCAGGGCAGCCCGAACGACGGGATCGGCTACGAACTGGACGCGATCGCCGCGGTGGTGATCGGCGGGACCAGTCTGGCCGGTGGCCGTGGATCGGTGGCCGGCACGGTCGCGGGCGCGCTGCTGCTCGGCGTACTCAACAACATCCTTGCCCTGAACAACATCGACTCCAACATCCAGCTCCTGATCAAGGGACTCGTCATCGTGGCCGCGGCCGCGCTGCAACGACTCCGCCCCACCTCGTGAGGAAGGTTCCCATGCGCTCTGTGAAGATTCCGCTGGCCGCCGCGGCGATCGCCGCCCTGGTACTGGCCGGCTGTGGCACGACCAACGAACGGACGTCGGACAGCCCGCAGGCGGGTGCGTCGAAGTCCTGCAAGGGGGCCGACGGCAAGTACACGATCGGGATGAGCCAGGCGAACGTGGCCGAGCCGTACCGGCAGCGGATGGACGACGACATCAAGGCAGCCGCCGCGACGGTGCCGCAGTTCGAGGTGAAGTTCGCCGACGCGGCGCAGGACAACGCCAAGCAGGTCGCCGACGTGGAGAACTACATCACCCAGCAGATCGACCTGCTGATCATCAGCCCGAACGAGGCCAAGCCGCTGACCGCGGTGGTGAAGAAGGCCTACGACAAGGGCATCCCCGTGATCGTGCTGGACCGCAAGGTCGAGGGTGACGCGTACACCGGCTTCATCGGCGGCGACAACGTCCAGATCGGCACCGAGGCCGGCAAGTACATCGCCGAGAAGTTGCTGCCGGACGGCGGCAACGTGGTCGAGCTGACGGGGCTGGCCGGTGCCACCCCGCAGGCTGAGCGGCACGAGGGCTTCCTGGCCGGCATCAAGGGCAACCCGAAGGTCAAGGTGATCGCCGCCGCCAGCGGCGACTGGCTGCGGGAGAAGGGCCAGGCGCAGATGGACGCGCTGTTGAAGGCGAACCCGAAGATCGACGTGGTCTACTCCCACAACGACCCGATGGCCGAGGGCGCGTACCTGGCCGCGAAGGCGGTCGGCCGGGAGAAGGAGATGAAGTTCACCGGCATCGACGCGTTGCCGATCCCGTCCGGTGGGATCAAGGCGGTCGAGCAGGGCCGGCTGAGCGCCACCTTCACCTACCCGACCAACGGCAAGGAAGCGATCGCCGCGGCGAAGAAGATCCTGGTCGACTGCGGCACGATCGAGAAGTCGCAGACCCTGCCCACGCGTCTGATCGACGCCTCCAACGCGGCCAAGATCTACGCCGAGGAGAACCCCAACGGCTGATAGGTGTGCAGCTCGACAGGAGGTACCCGCTTCAGCCAGCCGTTCGGCGGCCGGACACGCGGGAACGGCCGGCGCGGCCGGCCTATCTCCTGTTGAGCTGTACGCTGCTCGCCCGTTCGATCAAACGGGCGCCGAGAGTGGTGGTGGTTGGCGGCCGGCTGTTGTCGGCGATCCGGGCCAGCAGCAGCCGCGCCGCCACCGTGCCGATCTCGTACGCCGGTTGTGCGACGACGGACAGCGGTGGATCCACCAGCTCAGCCCACGGTGCGTCGTCGAACGCGACGAGTCCGACCTCGCGGCCGGCCCGGATGCCGCGTTCCTGAAGCGCCTGCAGTACGCCGACCGCCATCGCGCTGTTCGCGATCAGCAGCGCGTCCGGCGGCTCGGCCTGAGAAAGTAGCTCGAGCGCGGCACGATGTGCTCCGGCTGCCTTGTATTCGCTGCGACGTACGAGTCGAGTGGTGCTTCGGCGTTTGGCGGCCTTCAAGCCATCGCGGTAGCCGGCCAGCCGGTCGTCGGCCGTCCGTACGCCGGCGGGTCCGGTGATGCAGCCGATCCGCTCGTAGCCTTGGGCAACCAAATGTGCGGTCGCCTGCTTCGCGGCCTGCCGGGTGTCGACCAGCACCGCGTCGCTGTCCTGCTCGGGCAGCGGGCGGTCCACCGCGACGTACGCCGTACCCCGGCTTGCCAGCTTGGCGACGCTGGTCGCCGTACCGCTGGGGGACAGGATGACGCCGGCGACCCGTTCCTGGATCGCGACGTCGATGTAGCGGTTCTCCTTGTCGGCGTTCTCGTCGGAATTGCACAGCACGACCGAGTAGCCGACCTCGTGCGCGACGTCCTCGACGCCGCGGGCGAGCGCGGTGAAGAACGGGTTCTCCACATCGGAGATGATCAGCGCGACCACGGCCGCCTCCTGGCGGCGCAGCGCGCGAGCCGGGCCGTTCGGCTGGTACCCGAGCTCGGTGGCGGCCGTCCGGACCCGCGCGGCCAGGTCCGGGTCGACCGTGGCCTTGCCGTTCAGCGCCCGGGACACGGTGGCCGTGGACACCCCGGCCCGAGCCGCCACATCACTGATCGTCGGCACCGATCCTCCCTTCGCTGAGGGGAAGACTAGCCGCCCGAGTAAAGGATTACCCAGCGTTCTCTCATGCACTTAACGTACGGAACCTCGGAGCCTTACCAGTGACGTGAGAGGATCACCGGCGTGACTGCCTTGCCGAGTGTTTCGTATTCCATCACCGTTCGCCTCGAGGTGCCCGCGGGTGGCTCGACGGTGAGCAAGCTGACGACCGCGGTCGAGCAGGCCGGCGGTCTGGTCACCGCGCTCGACGTGACGGCCTCCGGCCACGAGCGGCTGCGGATCGACGTCACCTGCGCCGCCGCCGACACCGAGCACGCCGGGCGCTTGGTCGAGGCGATGCGCGCCGTACCGGGCGTCGAGATCGCCCGGGTGTCGGACCGGACGTTCCTGATGCACCTCGGCGGCAAGATCTCGATGGAGGCCAAGCATCCGATCCGCAACCGTGACGACCTGTCGATGATCTACACGCCGGGTGTCGCGCGGGTCTGCCTGGCGATCGCGAACAACCCCGAGGACGCGCGCCGGCTGACGATCAAGCGCAACAGCGTCGCGGTCGTCACCGACGGATCGGCCGTCCTCGGCCTCGGCAACATCGGCCCGAAGGCCGCGCTGCCGGTGATGGAGGGCAAGGCGGCGCTGTTCAAGCGGTTCGCCGGGATCGATGCCTGGCCGCTGTGCCTGGACACCCAGGACCCGGACGAGATCGTGTCGATCGTGAAGGCGATCGCGCCGGGGTTCGCCGGCATCAACCTGGAGGACATCTCCGCGCCGCGCTGCTTCGAGATCGAGGCCCGGCTGCGCGAAGAACTCGACATCCCGGTCTTCCACGACGACCAGCATGGTACGGCGGTCGTCGTACTGGGCGCGCTGTACAACGCGCTGCGCGTCGTCGGCAAGGACATCAGCAACGTGCGGGTCGTGATGTCCGGTGCGGGCGCCGCCGGTACGGCGATCCTGAAGCTGCTGCTCGCGGCCGGGGTCAAGGACACCTGCGTGGCGGACATCGGTGGCGTGATCCACCCGGAGCGCGACGGTCTGTCGCCGGAGCTGCGCTGGATCGCGGAGAACACCAACGCGGCCAAGTACAGCGGCGACCTGAAGGGCGCGCTGGCCGGAGCGGACGTGTTCATCGGGGTGTCGGCGCCGAACATCCTGACCGGTGCGGACATCGCCACGATGAACGACGACGCGATCGTGTTCGCGCTGGCCAACCCCGTGCCCGAGGTCGACCCCGCGGAGGCGGGCGAGCACGCGGCGGTGGTGGCCACCGGGCGGAGCGACTTCCCGAACCAGATCAACAACGTGCTGGTCTTCCCGGGTGTCTTCCGCGGCCTGCTCGACGCGCAGTCGTCGAAGGTCTCGATCCAGATGGAGCTGGCCGCCGCGAAGGCGCTGGCCGGGGTCGTCACCGACGAGGAGCTGAACGCGACGTACATCGTGCCGAGCGTCTTCCACCCGGAGGTGCACAACATGGTGGCGCACGCCGTCCGCGACGCGGCCGGCGGCAAGGCCCCCGCGCACGAGAACTTCCCGGACGACTCCCCGGGGCTGTAGTGACGGCAACGGTGACTCGGGACACCGGCTCGCGGGTGGCGGTGTGGGCGTGGCGGGTCGCGTTCGTGGCGGCCTGCCTGCTGCAGCTGTACGGCGTCTACGCGCCACGGGAGGCAGGTCCGCACGTCGGGATCCCGATGGCGGACAAGTTCGCGCACATGTTCCTGTTCGGGTCGGTCGCGTTCCTCGGGCTGAAGCTGCGGATCCCGGCGCGCTGGTTGCTGGGGGCACTGGTCGCGAACGCGGTCGTCAGCGAACTGGCGCAGTACTTCCTGCTGCCCCAGCGCGACGGCGACCCGTTCGACGTACTCGCGGATCTGATCGGCGTCGCGCTCGGCGCCTGGCTCGGGTTCCGAGTGTTCCGTGGTCCACGGGCGTCGCGCACGACATGATGGGGGTATGACGGCCTCGACTCTGACCGGTTCGCTGCTGGTGGCGACCCCGTTGCTCGACGAGCCGCCCTTCCGCCGGTCGGTGATCCTGCTGCTGGATCACGACGACGACGGCGCACTCGGGGTGGTGGTGAACCGTGCCGCCGACCTGGCCGTGGACCGGGTGCTGCCGGACTGGTCCACCACGGTGAACGAACCCGGGGTGCTGTTCATGGGCGGCCCTGTCGGCACCGACAGCGCGCTGGCCGTCGCCGAGGTGATCGAGACGGCCGACCCACCCGGCTGGCGTGAGTGCTTCGGCCGGATCGGGTTGATCGACCTCGACGTACCGCCGGCGCTGCTGGAGGGGGCGATCCAGCGGATGCGCATCTTCGCCGGGTACGCCGGCTGGTCCAGCGGGCAACTCGAGGGCGAGATCACCGAGGGCGCCTGGTACGTCGTCGAGTCCGAACCCGACGACGTGTTCAGCCTGCACCCGGACACGCTCTGGCGCCGGGTCCTGCGCCGCCAGAACGATCAGATGGCGTATCTGGCGACGTACCCGGACGACCCCACGCAGAACTGAGGCGCGCGCACTTCGGGTCGAGGCCGCGCGGCTCGGCGCGGCCTCTCGCCTGGGCGGGCCCTACTCGCCGCCCTCGTCGTCGCCTGGGTTCAGCGAGTCCCAGATCTCCTTGCACTCCGGGCAGACGGGGAAGCGCTGCGGGTCCCGGCTCGGCACCCACACCTTGCCGCACAGGGCGACGACCGGCGTCCCCATCACCATCGCCTCGGTCAGCTTGTCCTTCGGCACGTAGTGCGAGAACCGCTCGTGATCGCCGGGCTCTGCCGGCGCCGGCTGCGTCCGCTCGTCGACGACCGTCTCGGCCCCCGGGCTCAGCTGAGTACTCATGCCCCCGAGTGTAGGCCGACACACCAGTCGACCCGGGAACTTTCTCCACAGACCGGTCGTACTGCGACACGCCGGTCGGGGTTTGTCGGCGAAGTCAGGTAACGTTCCTGCACGGCCGACAGTCGACTAACGGGGGAGTATGCCGTCCGTGGATTCGAGCGTGCCAGCTGGACCAGCCGTGCTTCCGCCGGCGTATCCGGATCGCGCCGCGTGGGGTACCGCCAGCAAGCTGCGGGCCTGGCAGGCAGAGGCACTCAAGCATTACTTCGACAGCCAGCCGCGAGACTTCCTGGCCGTGGCGACGCCCGGAGCAGGTAAGACCACTTTCGCCCTCACCGTGGCCGCCGAGTTGCTGCATCGGCGGCTGATCGAGCGGGTGACCGTGGTGACGCCGACCGAGCATCTCAAGGTCCAGTGGGCCGAGGCGGCCGACAAGGCCGGGATCGCGATCGACCCGGCGTTCGCCGGCCGGCGCGGCAAGACCAACAAGGACTTCCAGGGCGTCGCGGTGACGTACGCCGGGGTCGCGGTGAACCCGCTCGCCTTCCGGGTCCGGACCGAGCGGTTCAAGACGCTGGTGATCCTGGACGAGGTGCACCACGGTGGTGACGCGCTCAGCTGGGGTGAGGGCGTGCGGGAGGCGTTCGAGCCCGCGGCCCGCCGGCTCTGCCTGACCGGTACGCCGTTCCGCAGCGACGACAACCCGATCCCGTTCGTGACCTACGAGACGGCCCACGACGGGGTCGCCCGGAGCAAGGCGGACTACACCTACGGCTACGGGCACGCGCTGCAGGACCACGTCGTACGCCCGGTGATCTTCATGTCGTACTCCGGCGAGATGCGGTGGCGCACCAAGGCCGGTGACGAGGTCGCGGCGCGGCTGGGCGAACCGCTCACGAAGGACCTGACCGCGCAGGCTCTGCGTACGGCGCTCGACCCGGCCGGCGAGTGGATGCCGGCGGTGCTGGCGGCCGCGGACAAGCGGCTGACCGAGGTCCGCCGGCACATGCCGGACGCGGGCGGTCTGGTCATCTCCGGCGATCAGAACACGGCCCGTGCGTACGCGAAGACGCTGCGCGAGATCACCGGCGAGGCGCCGACCGTGGTGCTGTCGGACGAGAAGGCCGCGAGCAAGAAGATCGCGAAGTTCTCCGCCGACGAGTCGCGCTGGATGGTCGCGGTCCGGATGGTGTCGGAGGGTGTCGACGTACCGCGGCTGGCCGTCGGGGTGTATGCGACGCCAACGTCGACGCCGCTGTTCTTCGCGCAGGCGGTCGGGCGGTTCGTCCGGGCCCGCAAGCGGGGTGAGACGGCGTCGGTGTTCGTGCCGTCGGTGACTCGGCTGCTCAGCTTCGCCGCTGAGATGGAGGTCGAGCGGGACCACGTGCTCGGGCGGAAGAACACGAACGACGATGGCGACATCTTCGCGCTCGAGGACGATCTGCTGGCGAAGGCGAACCAGGCAGAGGGGGCCAGCGACGACCTGGAGGCGAAGTTCGAGGCGCTCGGGTCGGATGCGAGCTTCGACCGGGTCGTGTTCGACGGTGGCGACTACGGGACCGGTGGGGACCAGGCCTCCGATGAGGAGCTGGACTTTCTCGGGTTGCCCGGGTTGCTGGAGCCGGATCAGGTGCGGGAGCTGCTGCGCAAGCGGCAGGCGAAGTCGATCGCTGCGCAGAAGCGGTCGCAGCGGCCGGGGTCGTCCGAGCGAGAGGACCCGACGCCGACCGAGCTGGCGACGCACGAGCAGGTCGCGTTGCTGCGCCGCGAGTTGAACGGTCTGGTCGCCGCCTGGCACCACCGCACCGGTCAACCGCACGGCGTCATCCACAACGACCTCCGCCGAAAGCTCGGCGGCCCAGCCGCGGCCCACGCCTCCTCCATCCAACTCAAGGAACGCATAGAACTAATCCGCGACTGGGCCACCCAACGCCGGGCGTAAAGCACCCGGCTTCGCCGGGGGTGGTGGGGGGTGGCTGGGCCACCCAACGCCGAGCCTAAAAACACCCGGCTCCGCCGGGGGTGGTGGGGAGTGGCTGGGCCACCCAACGCCGCGCCTAAAACACCCGGCTTCGCCGGGGAAAGAGCGCCCGGCTTCGCCGGGGTGGTGGGGTGTGGCTGGGCTTCGCCGGGGGAGGTGGGGAGAGAGGGCGAGGCCGGCCGCGCCGGTGGGTTGGGGTCGGCGGGTCGGCGGTTGGTCAGTGGGAGCAGTTGGACCAGAGGATTGGGCGGCTGAAGCCGTTGTCTCGGTCGCCGGCTGCGTCGTACGCCTGGCCGCGGTCGAAGAGGTAGGTCACCGTGTTGTACCCCTCGGCGTCGATGGCGACCGTCGTCCCGTCCGGGCGAGCCACCTCCGCCTTGCCGTCGTCGGTGGCGTACGCGACGTCTCCGGAACTGTTCACCGCGTCCAGGATCTTCCCCGGGAAGCTGACAACCTGCCCGCTCCGCGTGTTCCAGAGTCCGCCGCTGAAGCTGCCGTTCGCAGCGGTCTGGAGGCCGATGAACCAGCTGCCGCGGATCTCCCGCAGCGAGACGTTCGCCCCGTCCTGGCCGGTGACCAGCACGCCCTTCGCGTCCCAGAGCTTCCAGATCAGGCCGGCCTCGAGCTGCGAGTTCGTGGTGTTGCCGATCACGACACCGGCGTCGTTGATGTCGACGGGGTACGCCGAGCCGCTCGCGCGCAGGCGCTGCGGCCTGCTCCCGGCCGGCCAGACGACACCGATTCCCTTTCCGCTCACAGCGTCCACGCCATACCCGACGACGTCGCCCCGGTTGTTGAGAGCGCTGGCGGTGATCCTCGTGACGTGCGCCGGCGGCGTCAGCTTCCGCACGGTGCTCTTGCCAGCGAACAACCTCACGTCCACTCGATGCGTGGCCCGGACCGATGGTTGCGCGCGCTGTGCCGAAGTGTTGACGTACCGCGAGCGCTGCTGCAACATTCGACTCCCTGTCCTGCAAGAAATCAGCAAATCTACGAAATTTCTCGTCCTTCCCACCGCCCACGACGGAGGACCACTCGATGTCTCAGCAGAACGTTCGACGGCTCCTGCTCGCGCTTGTCCTGATCGCGGCCGGGCTGCTGCCCCTCACCGCGACCGCGACCGCGGCCGTCACCGCCGACCTCTCCAAGACCCTGTCCGCCAGCAGTTCGCTCGGGGAGTATCCGAGCACCAACGCCGGCGACGGCAACCAGAACACCTACTGGGAGAGCGCGAACAGTGCGTTCCCGCAGTGGATCCAGGCCGATCTCGGCTCCACCACTGACGTCAATCAGGTGACGCTGAGGCTCCCCGCGTCCTGGGGCGCCCGCTCCCAGACCATCACCGTCCAGGCCGGCACCAACGCTGCGTCGCTGAGCACCGTCGTCGGCAGTACGGCGTACTCCTTCGCGCCGACGGCGAACAACACCGTCACCATCAACTTCGCCACCACGTCCGCGCGCTACGTCCGGCTGACGGTGACGGCGAACAGTGGCTGGGCGGCCGCGCAACTGTCGGAGTTCGCCGTGGCCGGCCCTGGTGGCGGGCCGATCGAACCACCGACCGGGACGGACCTCGCCGCAAGCAAGCCCATCGAGGCATCCTCCTCGGCCTTCAACTTCGTCGCGACGAACGCGAACGACAACAACCTCGGCACGTACTGGGAGTCCAACGGCTACCCAGCGACGCTGACCGTCAAGCTCGGTTCGAACGCCGACCTCAGTTCAGTCGTGGTGAAGCTCAACCCCGACCCCGTCTGGGGTCCGCGGACGCAGAGCATCCAGGTGCTCGGCCGGGAGCAGGCAGCCACCGGCTTCACCTCGCTCGTCGACCGCACCGACTACCAGTTCAGCGCGTCCGGCAACCAGAACTCGATCACGATCCCCGTCACCGGCCGGTACGCCGACGTACGGCTCCAGGTCTTCACCAACACGGGCGCGCCGGGCGGCCAGGTCGCCGAGTTCCAGGTCTTCGGTACGGCGGCCCCGAACCCTGACTTGGTCGTCACCTCCGCCACGTGGAGCCCGCAGAACCCAACCGAAACCACCCCGATCACTCTGTCGGCCACGGTCAAGAACTCCGGCACAGCCGCGGCGTCGGCCAGCAGCCTGAACTTCCTGCTCGGCGGCTCGGTCGCCGGCACAGCATCCGTCGGCGCTCTCGCCGCCGGAGCCTCATCCACGGTCACCGCCAACGCCGGAACCCGTGCCCAAGGCAACTACACGCTCGCCGCGGTGGCCGATGCCACCAACACCGTCGTCGAGCAGAACGACAGCAACAACACCTTCCAATCACCCACCCAACTCACCGTCGGCCAAGCGGCCGGGCCGGACCTGCAAGTCACCGGCATCACTTCCAACCCAGCCAATCCGGCCCCCGGTGCCCAGGTCTCCTTCACAGTTGCGGTGAACAACCGCGGTACGACGGCGTCCGGTGCCGCGGTCACCCGGCTCACGATCGGCGGCACGACCCTCAACACCAACACGGCGGCGATCGCGGCCGGTGCGACCGCGAACGTCGCGATGACCGGCACCTGGACGGCCACCAACGGCGGCGCCACTCTGACCGCAACCGCCGACGCGACCAACACAGTTGCCGAGACCAACGAAACCAACAACACCCTGTCCAGGTCGATCGTGGTCGGCCGCGGTGCCGCCGTACCGTACACGTCGTACGAGGCGGAATCGGGCGACTACACCGGCACGCTGCTCACCTCGGATGCGGAGCGCACCTTCGGTCACACGAACTTCGCCACCGAGTCGTCCGGCCGCCAGTCGGTCCGGCTGAACTCGACCGGTCAGTTCGTCGAGTTCACCGCGACGGTGCCGGCCAACTCGATCGTGGTCCGCAACTCGATTCCCGACTCGGCCAACGGGCAGGGGCTCGAGGCAACCATCAGTCTGTACGTCAACGGCACCTTCAAGCAGAAGCTGACTCTGTCGTCGCACAACAGCTGGCTCTACGGAAACAGCGACGGACCGGAGTCGCTGACCAACACACCGGGTGGTGACGCGCGCCGCCTCTTCGACGAATCGCATGCCCTGCTCGGTACGTCGTACCCGGTCGGCACGAAGTTCAAGCTGCAGCGCGACTCCGGCGACAACGCGTCGTTCTACATCATCGACATGGTCGACCTGGAGCAGGTCGCGCCGGCGCTCACCCAGCCGGCCGGCTGTACGTCGATCACGCAGTACGGCGCCGTACCGAACGACGGGGTCGATGACGCGGATGCGATCCAGCGGGCCGTCACCGACGACCAGAACGGTGTCATCAGCTGCGTTTGGATCCCTGCCGGGCAATGGCGGCAGGAGAAGAAGATCCTGACCGACGACCCGCTGGACCGGGGTCAGTACAACCAGGTCGGGATCAGCAACACCACGATCCGCGGCGCGGGGATGTGGTACTCGCAGCTCTACTCGACCATCGAGCCGCAGAACGCCGGCGGCATCAACCATCCGCACGAAGGCAACTTCGGCTTCGACATCGACAAGAACGTGCAGTTGTCGGACATCGCGATCTTCGGGTCCGGCCGGATCCGCGGCGGTGACGGCAACGCCGAGGGTGGTGTCGCGCTGAACGGCCGGTTCGGCATCGGGACCAAGATCAGCAACGTCTGGATCGAGCACTCGAACGTCGGAGTCTGGGTCGGCCGCGACTACGACAACATCCCCGAACTGTGGGGTCCGGCAGACGCCCTGGAGTTCAGCGGGATGCGGATCCGCGACACCTACGCCGACGGCATCAACTTCGCCAACGGCACCCGCAACTCGAAGGTGTTCAACTCGTCGTTCCGGACCACCGGCGACGACGCGCTGGCGGTCTGGGCGAGCAAGTACGTCAAGGACCAGTCGGTCGACATCGGCCACGACAACGCGTTCACCAACAACACCGTCCAGTTGCCGTGGCGGGCGAACGGCATCGCGATCTACGGCGGCTACGGCAACAAGATCGAGAACAACCTGATCTACGACACCATGAACTACCCCGGCATCATGCTGGCGACCGACCACGACCCGCTGCCGTTCTCGGGCCAGACGCTGATCGCCAACAACGCGCTCTACCGCTGTGGCGGTGTGTTCTGGAACGAGGACCAGGAGTTCGGTGCGATCACGCTGTTCCCGGCGAACCTGCCGATCCCCGGCGTCACGATCCGCGACACCGAGATCTACGACTCGACGTACGACGGGCTGCAGTTCAAGACCGGTGGCGGTGAGATGCCGAACGTCGCGCTCACCAATCTGCGGATCGACAAGTCGAACAACGGCTCCGGCATCCTCGCCATGGGCGGTGCCCGGGGCAGTGCCACCCTCAGCAATGTCGTGGTCACCAACTCCCGCGACGGCGACATCGTGAAGGAGCCCGGATCGACCTTCATGTTCAGCGGCCAATAGCCGGGCCCAGCCCACGAGCCCTCGCACGCTACCCCGAGGTGCGGGGGCTCAGCCGTGGGACAGCGTCTGGGTGCCGATCACGTCGAGAAGGCGGAGCGCGTGGTCCGACGGCGAGCCGGGCTCAGCGGTGTAGATGACCACCCGCTGGTCGCGTTCGGGGATGACCAGGACCTCGCAGATCACGTCGATCCGGCCGACCTCGGGATGGAGGATCGTCTGGCACAGGCTCTGCTGCCGCGCGACCTCGTGCCTTGCCCAGAGCTCGGCGAACTCCGGACTCCCGGCGAGCAGATCGGACACCAGTTGCGCGATCGCCGGGTCGTCCGGGTAGGTCCCGGTCGCGGCCCGCAGGTCCGCCGCCGCCTCGCGCGCGAACGCCTGGGTCGCGTCCATCCCGTACCGCTCCGCCTGCCGATCGCCGTGCAGGAACCGCAACCGCAGCAGGTTCCGTTCCTTCACCGGCAGGGCGGAGAAGTCCGTCATCAGGGCCGCCGCCTGCCGGTTCCACGCGAGTACGTCGTACTTCGCGTCCAGCACGATCCCTGGTACGTCGAGCCGCCCGAGCATCCGCAGTACGCCGTCCCGCACGTCCGACGGCGGACCCGGGGGAGGACCCGGCTGCTCGCCGGCCAGCCGGAACAGGTGGTCGCGCTCGTCCTCGTTCAGCCGGAGGGCCCGCGCGAGTCCGGTCAGCACCGGGCGTGATGGCCGTGGCCCGCGGCCCTGCTCGAGCCGGGTGTAGTAGTCGGTCGACATGGTCGCGAGACTGGCGACCTCCTCGCGCCGGAGGCCGGGCGTACGTCGGCGCAGCCCGGCCGGTAGCCCGACGTCGGCAGGGGTCAGCCGCTCCCGCCGTACTCGCAGGAACTCCGCCAACTGACCCCGATCCACCTGTCCAGCATCGCAGCCGGGCGGTGACGCCAACCAGGGACTGCCGATCCCAGGGTGAGCTCGCTCTGCCTCGCGACGCCGCGGCTCACCAGTCTGGAGGGCATGACCGAGAAGAAGATCGCGCTCGTCACGGGCGCCAACAAGGGCATCGGCAAGGAGATCGCACGGCAGCTCGGGGAGGCGGGGTTCGTCGTGCTGGTCGGGTCGCGGGACCTGGCGCGTGGCGAGGCCGCGGCGAAGGAACTGGTTGCCGAGGGCCTCGATGCGGCCGCGGTTCAGTTGGAGGTGACCGATGAGCGGTCGGTCCAGGCGGCGGCGGAGATGATCGAGCGTAAGTACGGCCGGCTCGACGTGATTGTCAACAATGCGGCAATCATCCCGGTCGGCGACGACGCGGTGTCGCGGGTGGAGAGCGACGTACTGCGGGAGGCGTTCGAGACCAATGTGATCGGGCTGGTCGGGACGACTCGGGCGATGCTGCCGTTGCTGCGGAAGGCGGAGAGTGCGCGGATCGTGAACCTGTCGACGTCGCTGGCCTCGTTCAGCCAGGTGGGCGATCCGGAGTCGCGGATGTCGACCGTGCTGACTCTCGGCTACAACTCGTCGAAGGCGGCGGTGAACATGGTCACAGTGATGCTCGCCAACGAACTGCGCGGCAGCGGGATCCTGGTGAACGCGGCCGACCCGGGCAACTGCGCGACGGACATGGGTGGATGGGACGCGGCGCGGACGCCTGCGCAGGGCGCGTCCGTCGCGGTCCGGTTGGCAATGCTCGGCGCCGACGGCCCGACCGGCGAGGTCCACGCCGAGGCGGGCCGCCTAGCGTGGTGAACCCGCGCTGAGGTCAGACGAGTGCGCCGGACCAGGCGAGGGCTTGTTTGATCAGATGCCCGCGGCCGCCTTCGAGGTCGGTCAGGAAGGCCGGCTCGAGCGCTTCCTTCGGCGTCAGCCAGGTCAGGTCGAGCGCGTCCTGCCGCGGATTACAGTCGCCGGTCACCGGTACGACGTACACCAGCGCGACCGCGTGCTGGCGCGGATCGTGCAGCGGCGTGACACCGGGCAGCGGGAAGTACTCCGCGACCGTGAACGGCACCGGACTCGTTGGCAGCCGCGGGAACGCGGCCGGGCCGAGGTCCTTCTCGATGTTGCGCTGCAGGGCGTCGCGGATCGACTCGCCGTGCATGACCCGGCCGGACACCAAGGTCCGGATGATCTGCCCGGTCTCGGCCGCCCCGCGCAGCAGAACCCCGACATGCTCGATCTGGCCGGCGGCGTCGACGCGGGCCGGCACGGCCTCGACGTACAGGATCGGCACCCGGGAGCGGGTCTCTTGCAGCGCGATGTCGGAGAGCCAGCCGGGGTTCGGGTCAGGCGTACGAACAGACGTCATGGAGACATCTTTGCTTAAGGCGGCGTCTGGTGGTCCCGCGCCTACGGTCTGAAAGCGGCTCGGTACCGGGAGGGACTGAGGCCGAAGCAGGCGCGGAAGCGGCGGCTGGCGTGGCTCGGGTCGTGCCAGCCGACCATCGCCCCGACGGTCGCGACCGGCAGGTCGGACTCGATCAGCAGCCCGGCCGCCCGCTCGGCCCGGAGCCGGTTCAGGTAGGCCATCGGGGAGACACCGGCGGTCCGCCCGAACAGCCGGACCAGGTAGCCGGGCGCGAGGTTTACCGACGTGGCGAGCCGATCCAGTGTCCACGGCTCGTCGATGCTTGCCTCCAGCAAGCGCATCGCGTGCTGCACGGCCGGGTGCGCGAGGGTCGGCGGCCCGTCACTCGGGATCAGCGCCGCGGACAGCAGGCTGAAGATGTCGGCGCCGAGATAGGCGTTGCGTACTACGAGCCCGTCGCAGCCGGTGTACCCGTGCCAGTCGCCCGGCCGGAGGACGACGACCGAGTCGCGCTGCAACAGGACCTCACCGGCGGCCGAAACGTGCGTGCCCCGCCCGGCGAGCACGACGGCGATCTCGAAGAACGCGTGGCTGTGCGGTGCGACGTCGGCCACCAGCTCGAGGCGCTCGCCGGCGACCGGAAGCCGTTGGTCGGGGAACACCTCACTGCTCAGGATCTGGTGCACGACCGCCTCCAGGAGGTCAGGATCAGTCAAGTATCGGTCAAGGGAGGCCTGTCGCCGCGCACGGATCCAGGCGAGGCTGGAAAGACCTTCCCGCCAACGGATTCCAAGGAGTGGCCCGATGACCACGACCGACCCTACGGCACCCGCCGTACTCGATGAAGAGACCATTTCCGCCTATCGCCGCGCCGGGGTGGTCCGGATCCGGAACATCATCGGCGCCGACGAGGCGGCCCGGTTCCGCGACGCAGCGGTCGCCGCCACCGCGGGCGCCGACGACTACTCGAAGGGCTCGGCGATCTTCAACCAGTACGTCAACGTCTGGCGGCAGGACGACGTACTGCGTGAGCTCACGCTCGATCCTCGGCTGGCCGCCGCGGCGACTGCGCTGGCCGGGGTGCCGCTGCGGATCTGGCACGACCAGCTTTTGATCAAACCGCCGCACAACGGCGCGGCCACCGAGTTCCACCAGGACGCACCGTACTGGCCGCATGCCGGGTCGCGGCACTCGCTGTCCGCCTGGGTCGCGCTGGTCGACGTCCCCGTGGAGCGCGGGTGCATGACGTTCATCCCCGGCTCGCACGATCACCAGGACCTGCGCCGGCAGGACCTGGCCGATCGGGACGACATGTTCCGGGCCGCCCCCGACCTGCGCTGGGAGGAGCGGCTGACCATCCCGCTGCGGGCCGGCGACTGCACCTTCCACAACGCCTACCTGGCCCACTCCGCGACCCCGAACCTGACCGACGATCCGCGGATCGCCCACGTCGCGATCTACGTCGACGCCGAGGCGACGTACTCCGGTGCCGGGCACGTGGTCACTGACGGGCTCGGGCTGACGGTCGGTGAAGCGCTTGACCACGAGCTGTTCCCACGCGTCTGATCCTTCACGTCGTGACATAAGTTGTCACTGTGCCCCTGCTGACTGACATCCGCCCCCTGAAGGAATCGCCGGACTTCCGCCGGTTGTGGGTCGGGTCGACGGTTTCGCAGCTCGGGACGCAGATGACCGCGGTGACGGTCTCGATCCAGGTGTACGCGCTGACCCGGTCGACGTTCGCGGTCGGGCTGGTCGGGTTGTGCGCGCTGGTGCCGTTGGTCGTGTTCGGGCTGTACGGCGGGGCGATGGCCGACGCGATCGACCGGCGGATCCTCGCGCTCGTCTCGTCGACCGGGCTCTGGGTGCTCTCGATGATCCTGGTGCTGCAGTCGCAGCTGAACTGGGGCCAGGTGTGGATCCTGTACGCCGTCGTCGCCTGCCAGTCGGCGTGCTTCGCGGTGAACGGCCCGGCCCGGTCCGCGATCATCCCGCGGCTGATCCGGCCGGAACTGCTGCCGGCCGCGAACACGCTCAGCCAGGCCGCGTTCAACCTGGGCTTCACCGTCGGGCCGTTGGTCGGTGCGGCGGTGATCGCCTGGCACGGGTTCGCGGCGGCGTACCTGGTCGACGTGATCACGTTCACCGCGGCGCTCTACGCGCTGTTCCGGCTACCGGCCGTGCCGCCGACCGGGCTGGTCCGGCGGGCCGGTCTGCAGTCGGTGCTCGAGGGGTTCACGTTCCTGCGGGCGGCGCCGGCGCTGCTGGCGACGTTCCTGGCCGACATCCTCGCGATGGTGTTCGCGCAACCCCGCGCCCTGTTCCCGGCCGTGGCGGGCTCGTTCTTCGCCGGTGGCGTCCGGACCGTCGGCCTGCTGCAGGCGGCGCCGGCGATCGGTGCGCTGATCGGCGTGGTGTTCTCCGGCTGGGTGAGCCGGGTGCGAAGACAGGGAGTGGCGATCGTCGTCGCGATCACGGTCTACGCGGCAGCGGTCGGCCTGTTCGGGTTGTCCCGCACGATTTGGCTGGGTGTCGCGTTGCTCGCGTTGTCGGGGGCGGCTGACATGGTGAGTTCGGCGTACCGGAACACCGTGCTGCAGTCCGCCGCGCCGGATGCCATGCGTGGCCGGCTGCAGGGTGTGTTCACCGTGGTCGTGGCCGGCGGACCGCGCCTGGGCGACTTCGTCGTGGGTACGTCGGCCTCGCTGACGACCCCGACGATCGCGCTGCTCGGCGGGGCGACCGTCTGCATCGTCGGCCTGCTGATCCTGCTGGCCCGCAACCGCCCGTTCCGCGAGTACGACTCCAAGACCCGGGCGCTGAGCTGATCAGCCCCCGGTGACCAGCTTCTTCAGCACGGTCGGCCAGGAGTCGGCGTCGGGGTTGATCTCGCGCATCGGCTTGTCGTCGACGGTGACGACCTTCCGATCGCCCAGTGGCTTCTTCAGCTTGACCGAGCTGAGTGAGATCGCGTCCTCCGGCGGGCACGGCGTGTCCGAGTCGAGCAGGACCATCACCTTGTCGTCCTCCTCGACGACCTTCAGGTCCAGCGAGCAGTTGCTGCCCGAGCCGATCAGCAGGTCCACGTCGTCGTAGCTCGGGCCGTTCTGCATCCACTTCAGGTACTTCGGGTGCTTCTTGTGGATGAGCTGGTAGGTCTCGATCGGCTGCGGCTTCGCCTCCAGCGGCTTGAAGCCGGTCGGGTCGCCGAAGAAGCTGCCGAAGATCTTGTTGATGCACGGGTCCCGGTCGGCCTTCCCGGGGATCGCGCCCCAGGCCTCGGCGGCCTTGTAGCAGCCGTTCCGCTCCCGGTTCAGCGAGATGTTGAACCCGATCAGGGCGACCACCCCGACCACCAGCAGGACGGCGAGCATGCGCCTCGACTTGATCTGCTGCGGGCCGAGAATCCCGGCCGCGCGCCGCGCCTCGGCGGGCTGCAGCGCTGGGTCCTGGGCCGGGTCCACAGCCGGATCCGGCTGTTCCGGGACCTGCCGGAACAGCGCCAGCACCGAGCTCGTCCACTGCGGATTGATCAGCGTCGGGATCGCGTAGAGCAGCGTCAGCCCGATCACGATGGCGATGGCGGGGAGGAGCGCCCAGTAATTTCGCACGGCAGCAAGATACGGGGCCATCGGGCCGCGCCCGAAAAACGGATACTCTTCGAACGTGCCCGCAGAGACCTCGCAGACGCTCGACCGGGGACTCACTGTCCTCGAACTGCTCGCGGACGCCCCGGACGGTCTGTCGATCACCGAGCTGGCCGCCGCATTGGGGGTCAGCCGGACCGTGGTCTACCGGTTGGTGAACACCCTGGAGCTGCACCGGCTGGTCCGGCGCGACTCCGAAGGACGGGCCCGGCTCGGCCTGGCCGTGCTGCACTACAGCCGTCGCGTTCAGCCCACGCTGCGTGACGCCGCGCTTCCGGTACTGCGCTCACTCGCCGAGGACACCGGCGCGACGGCCCACCTGACCGTCGCGGATGGCGAGGAGGCGCTCGCGATCGCGGTGATCGAGCCGAGCTGGACCGATTACCACGTCTCCTACCGGATGGGGTCGCGGCACGCGCTCGACCAGGGCGCCGCCGGCAAGGCGATCCTGGCCGGTCGCCGGAAGCCGGATCCGGCTGGGCGACCGTTCGTGGTCACCTCCGGCGAGTTGCAGGCAGGTGCCCAGGGTGTGTCGTCGCCGGTACTCGGCGTGCCCGGAGTGGAGGCCTCCATCGGGGTCGTCGTACTCGGCAAGCTCGACCGCGAATTCGTCGGCCCGCGCGTTGCGCGGGCCGCCGTCGAAGTAGCCAAACGCCTGGCCTGAGCGGACCTCCCGCACTCACCAACCCCGTGCGCCCCGAGGAGCTCACGCCTGATGAGGTGCTGTCGGGCGCCGCTCGGCCGGGTTAGTGAGTGCTGGACGTCCGGGTTGCTGCCTCGACCAGGGGGAGCACGCGGTGCGGGATCTGCTCTGCGAGGGCGATCACCGTGGATGCCCGCTGGATGCCCTGGACGATCACCACCTGGTCGATCACCCTCTGCAGGTCGGCGTTCGAGCGAGCGACGATCCGGCACCACAGGTCCTCGGCGCCGGTGATCGTGTGGACCTCGAGCACCTCCGGGATCCGCGCCAGCGCCGCCGCGACCGTCGTATGCCCCGACCCCTGCTCGATCTGCAAAGTCGCGAACGCCGTGACCGGGTAGCCGATCGCGGTCGTGTCGATGTCCGGGCCCCAGCCGCGGACGACTCCGTCCCGCTGCAGCCGGTCGAGTCGCGCCTGCACAGTTCCCCGCGCGACCCCCAGCCGACGCGACGCCTCGAGGACGCCGACCCGTGGTTCGGCCGCGAACAGCCCGAGGATCCGGGCGTCCAGCGCATCGACCGACATACCGCGCCTCCCGTAGTGGTCAGACTGACCAAATAGTCCAGCAGGGTTGCCAGCATACTGAACAACCTGCGCAGCAAAACAACGATGTGTTGCGCAACCTGTGTCCTCACCACCAGGCTCAGGCCACGAATCCAACCTGGGAGGATCACGATGACCAGCACCGACCTCACCCCCGCAGAGCTCGACGCCGATCTCGACCTCGACCAGCTCAAGCAGCTCGTCGGCCTGGTGCCGTACGACGAGAGCACCGACCCGTTCCCGGTCACCGCGATGGACGCCGTGGTGTTCGTGGTCGGCAACGCGACCCAGACCGCGAAGTACTACCAGCTCGCCTTCGGGATGGACCTGGTCGCGTACTCCGGGCCCGAGACGGGCAACAAGGACAACAAGGAATTCGTGCTCAGGGCCGGCTCGGCCCGCTTCGTCGTCAGCGGCGGCGTCAGCCCGAAGAGCACGCTGCTCGACCATCACCGCAAGCACGGCGACGGCGTGGCCGACATCGCCCTCGAGGTGCCCGACGTGGACAAGTGCATCGAGCACGCCCGCGCGTGTGGTGCCGTCGTACTCGAGGAGCCGAACGACGTCACCGACGAGCACGGCACGATCCGTCGCGCTGCGATCGCGGCGTACGGCGACACCCGGCACACCCTGATCGACCGCAGCCGGTACGACGGTCCGTACCTGCCCGGGTTCGTTGCGGCGAGCACCCAGGTGACCCGGGCCGAGGGTCACCCGAAGCGGCTGTTCCAGGCGGTCGACCACGTCGTCGGCAACGTCGAGCTCGGCAAGATGGACGAGTGGGTCGGGTTCTACAACAAGGTGATGGGCTTCGTGAACATGGCGGAGTTCGTCGGCGACGACATCGCCACCGACTACTCCGCGCTGATGAGCAAGGTGGTCGCCAACGGCAACCACCGGGTCAAGTTCCCGCTGAACGAGCCGGCCGTCGCGAAGAAGAAGTCGCAGATCGACGAGTTCCTGGAGTTCTACGACGGCGCCGGCGCGCAGCACATCGCGCTGGCCACCAATGACATCCTGCGGACCGTGGACATCATGCGGGCCAACGGCGTCGAGTTCCTGAACACGCCGGACTCGTACTACGAGGACGCGGAGCTGCGGGCCCGGATCGGCGAGGTGCGGGTGCCGATCGAGGAGCTGCAGTCGCGCGGGATCCTGGTCGACCGCGACGAGGACGGGTACCTGCTGCAGATCTTCACCGCACCGATCGGCGACCGGCCGACGGTGTTCTACGAGCTGATCGAGCGGCACGGTTCGCTCGGCTTCGGCAAGGGCAACTTCAAGGCACTGTTCGAGGCGATCGAGCGCGAACAAGAGCGACGCGGCAACCTCTGATCCCCGCCGGCATTTCGACGGATATCCCTCCTGGTTGTCGGTTGTCTGCTCAGATTTCGAGGGAACAACCGGCAACCCCAGCGGTTGTCCGTCGAAGTGTTGGTGGGGGTGGGGTGGCGGTAAACCGGTTACCTGGTGGGGTAAAGATTGCCGGGAGCAACTGGACACGGTGTGTCGCCGTCCGATTACCGGAATGACTGTCGGGGCAGGGGCTGTTCGCGTAGTGTGCCCGGTGAATGGGCGTCGGGGCGTTCGTTCAGGAAGGGTTTCGTCATGAAGACACTGAGCATTCTGCTCAGCACCGCGGGCCTGGCCGGAGTGGGTGCGATCGCCCTCGCCGCGACCCCGGCCCAGGCGGCCGAAGCCGCCACCTGCTCGGGTGCGAGGTCCATCTCGTCGGCACCGATGCTGCGTGATCACAAGCCGCCCAGTTGGGGCACGATCCGCCTGGTCCGGGACAGTTGTTACCAGTACTGGGCCGAGGTCACCATGGTGTCCAAGATGCCGGCCAACGCGAAGGCCAACGCCTTCCTGGTCCAGTACGGCGGAGCCAACAGCGGTCGCGTGCTCAGCTGTGACAGCAGCGGCGGCAACGGCTCGGTGATCCAGGGCCAGCGCACCTGCCGCACACCCAAGGTCAAGGCCACCGCCGGCAGCATCACCTTCACCGCCATCGGCCGCGAGTACCACAACTACGGCGGCGGCTACGAAGAAATCTCCGAAAACGCCACCGCCCGCACCCGCTAACTCACGCCTGGTCCAGAACTGGACATGGTTACTCGAGCGTCAGGTCGGGGGGTGCTACTAGGCTCGCGGTATGAGTGATGTGGTGGAGTTGCTGGCGCAGGTGTTGCCGCGTGAGGCGTTGGTGACTGATCCGGATCGGATGGAGAGTTACCGGTACGACCGGGCGATGTTCTGCCCGGCGGGGATGCCGCTGGCCGTGGTGCTGGCGCGCGAGACGGCGCATGTGCAGGCGGCGGTGAAGATCGCGGCCGAGGCCGGGGTGCCGGTGGTGCCGCAGGGCGCTCGCTCCGGGCTGTCCGGGGCGGCGAACGCGCTGGACGGCTGCATCGTGATCTCGCTGGAGAAGATGGACAAGGTGCTGGCGATCGAGCCGATCGACCGGTACGTCGTCACCCAGCCGGGCGTATACAACGCCGTACTGTCCCGCGCGGTCGCCGAACACGGGCTGTTCTACCCGCCGGACCCGTCCAGCTGGGAGTTCTGCTCGATCGGCGGGAACCTGTCCACCAACTCGGGCGGCCTGTGCTGCGTGAAGTACGGCGTGACCACGGACTACGTGCTCGGCCTGGAGGTCGTGCTCGCGGACGGCCGCGTACTGCGGACCGGTCGGAAGACGGTCAAAGGTGTGGCCGGGTACGACCTGGCCAAGCTGATCGTCGGCAGCGAGGGGACGCTCGGCATCATCACCGAGGCGACCCTGGCGCTGCGTCCGCAGGCGGCCCAGCCGCGGACCATGGCCGCGCTGTTCGACTCCGGACCCGCAGCGGGCGAGGCGATCCTCGAGATCATCCGCAGCGGCGTTTCGCTCAGCCTGCTGGAGATCATGGACCAGACCACCATCCGCGCGGTGAACGCGTACAAGCGGATGGACCTGCCGGAAGAGGCCGCGGCGATGCTGATCGCCCAGTCCGACGCGGGCGGTGAGGCCGGCGCGGCCGACATCGCGATGGTGGCGAAGCTGTGCCGCGACAATGGTGCGATCGAGTGCATCGAGGCGGACGACCCGGCCGAGGGCGAGCTGCTGCTGGAGGCCCGGCGGGCGGCGCTGATCGCGCTCGACGAGCTCGGTACGACGATGATCGACGACGTCGCCGTTCCGCGGTCGCGACTGGCCGAGTTCATCGGCCTGTGCGAGGAGATCGCGAAGGACCTCGACATCACGATCGGCGTTCTCGGGCATGCCGGTGACGGCAACATGCACCCGACGGTGGTCTTCGACCAGACCGATCCGGCCCAGGCCGAGCGGGCGCAGCAGGCGTTCGACAAGGTGATGGAGGTCGGGCTCCAGCTCGGCGGCACGATCACCGGCGAGCACGGCGTCGGCGTACTCAAGCGGACCTGGCTGGCCGAGGAGATCGGCCCGGTCGCGCTCGACGTACACCGCGCGATCAAGCAGGCGATGGACCCGAAGAACATCCTGAACCCGGGCAAGGTCGTCGCCGAGTAAGGAGCCGAGCAGGCGAGAGGTTGCCGGGGCAGCGAACGGCGGGGCTGTGACTGAACCGCAATGGAACTGGTGGGGCCATTCGACGTCCATGGCCGTCGAATGTGACGTCCGGCCAGCACTATGGAAGGTAGTTGACTGAATCTCCGGGGGAATCGATGAGGCAGGGTAGGAGGCGCCCTATGCGCACGTGGCGAATCGGGCGCGCCGCCCCGCCGCTGCCGGGCGTACTCCGCCGTACCGTGCTGCCTGCCGTCGCGGCCGTTGTCGCCCTGACCGCACTGTCCGCCTGCGCGAACGGCAGCGGCCTGCGGGTCGAGGGCGCCGAGCCACCCCCGCCGAGCCCGTCTCCGACTCTCGCCTTCGGCACCACCGGGCCGGCCCCGCGGAGCACCCCCGTCGCGGCCGTCGATCTGCGCCAGGTCCGGGTGAAACTGCTCGCGGACAGGGCGCTGCCGGCGTACTCGCGGAAGGTGCTCGCGAATTGCACCAAGATTGAGCGTTGCCTCAGCCGGGGTAAGACCGTTGATGTTATGCACAGCGGTACGCCCCAGCAGATCGTCTTGATCCACACCGTGGACATGTTCGTCTTCGGCTACTTCGTGATCGCCGTGGAGCCCTCGGGCCTGCGATCGATCTGGAGCCAGAAGGTGGATCAGCCGACGATCACGGCCAGCCCGAAGGGTGACTTGGTGGTCGAGTCCGAGATCTTCACGATCGACGACCCGCCCTGCTGCCCGTCCGGACGGCGGGTCGAGGTTTACCGTTGGGCCGGTCGGCAGATGACCAAGGTGAGCTCGACGGACCAGTAGGGAGACTGAACTTCGGTGGTACCGGAAGAACCGGCAGCGCGCATCCTCATGGTCGAGGACGACGCGGTGATCCGTGAGGCGACCCAACTGACCCTCGAACGCCACGGGTACGACGTGACCACGGCCGAGGACGGCCTGGAGGCGATCGAACGCTTCGAGAAGATCCATCCGGACGTCGTGATGCTCGACATCATGCTGCCCGGCCTGGACGGGATCTCGGTGTGCCGCCGGATCCGGGAGAGCAGCACGGTCCCGATCGTGATGGTGTCCGCTCGTGGTGACGCGCTCGACGTCGTCCTCGGGCTGGAGGCCGGCGCCGACGACTACGTGACCAAGCCCTTCGACACCCAGGTGCTGGTGGCCCGGCTGCGGGCGGTGATGCGGCGGGCGGTGTCCGACCCGGAGCGCCCGGCGCCGTCGGCCGGCTCCGGCGTGGAGTCGTTCGGCGACCTGGAGCTGGACCGGGAGGCGCTCGAGGTACGGCGGGGTGGGAGCACCGTCCAGCTCACGCCGACCGAGCTCAAGCTCCTGATCGAGTTCGCGAACAACCCCGGTGTGGTGCTCAGTCGGTCCACGCTGCTGCAGCGGGTCTGGGACTACGAGTGGGGTGGCGACGGCCGCCTGGTCGACGTCCACCTGCAGCGGTTGCGGACCAAGATCGGCGCGGACCGGATCGAGACGGTCCGCGGATTCGGGTACAAGCTGCGGGCCTGACGTGGGACTGCGCGGCAAGCTCGGTCTCATCTTCCTGCTGGTCTCCTCGCTGGCGATCCTGGTCCTGTGCGTCGCGGTCTACACCCAGGCGCAGTCGGCCCGGCTGGACCGGACCCGCAGCTTCGCGGACGAGCGGATCCTGCTGGCGTCGCAGAGCTACGACCACGACGAGGTCCCGGTGTTCGGGTCCAAGCTGGACGATCCCGAGCTGCCGCCGCAGTTGCGGGAGGCGGTGCTGGAGGGTAAGCGGGCGACCTTCAAGACCGGGTCGCCGAACGCGAAGATGTGGGCCGCGGTCGGGGTCAAGGACGGCAGGATCCTCTCGATCGTGCAGGACTACGACACCAGTGACGACTCGATGGAGGCGCTGCAGCAGGCGCTGATCTTCGGCGGGATCGGAACGGTCGCACTGGTCGCCCTGGTCAGCGTGATCCTGGCCGGCAGCCTGTCGAAACGGATCGTCGCGGTCGCGGGGACGGCGCGCCGGATCGCGGCCGGCGATCTGGACGCGTCGGCGGCCGACACGGTTGGCAAAGGCAAGGACGAGGTGCAGTCGCTGGCCACCGCGCTGGACACGATGGCAACGTCGCTGCGTGGCCAGCTGGAGGCCGAGCGCCGGTTCACCGCGGATGTAGCCCATGATCTGCGTACGCCGGTCACCGGCCTGACCACCGCAGCCGAGCTGCTGCCACCCGGCCGGCCGAGCGAGCTCGTCCGGGACCGGGCGAAGGTGCTGCGCCGCCTGGTCGAGGACCTGCTCGAAATCGCCCGGTTCGACTCCGGTGTGGAGCAGGCGGACCTGGAGTTGGTCGGGCTGGGAGCGTTCGTCGGCTCCGCGGTCGGTCGCCTGCGGATGCAGCAGGCGCTCGCGCCGGACAGTGTGATCGTCCACCAGATCGGACCGGACGAGACGGTGTCGACCGACTCGCGCCGGATCGAGCGGATCCTGGCCAACCTGATCGTCAACGGGCTGCGGCACGGTCAGCCGCCGGTCGAGGTCACGGTCAGCGGCCGGACCGTCGAGGTGGTTGACCACGGCAACGGCTATCCGGAGGAACTGATTGCCGAGGGCCCGCGTCGGTTCCGGTCCGGGATGGCGGAGCGTGGCGTCGGGCACGGTCTCGGCCTGACCATCGCGGCCGGTCACGCGAAGGTGCTCGGCGCCGAGCTGACCTTCGGGTCAGCACCGGGTGGCGGTGCGCTGGCCCGATTGGTCCTCCCTGCGACTGAGACGCAGTCTTGACACAACTATTCACGCCGGCATCGCGTCTCCTCTTGCGTCGGGCTCGCCCAAGAAGCCCAATAAAACGAGGGGAAAGTTCCGCGTCGTGTCCGCGAAGACGGCCAGCGCCTCGGTGAACGTCAGCATCATTAAGTAGGTCGGCTGGGGATGAACAACAAGCGGGGGCCTTGAACAGGCAATAACCTGTTCAAGGCCCCCGCTTCCTGTGTCGGGGGTCCGTCAGCGGGTGCCGTAGACGTTGAGTTCCGCGGCCGATCCGAACACCGCGCCGTTGAGCGAACTGGTCCCGACGAACTTCACGAACCGTCCGGGCGTCGCGGTGAAGTTCACCCGCTGGGCGGCGATCGAATTCGGGAACTCACCGGTAGCGACCGGCGTACCCCAGGTCTGTCCGTCGGTGCTGACGTAGATCTCGTAGCCCTTGAACATCCCGTTCGTCCCGCTCTGCCGAGGCAGGTAGCTGAACCCGTCCACCTGGTACGTCGCTCCGAGGTCGAGCGTGATGTGATGCGGGTACGTCGCCGGAGTGGGCACCTCCGACCAGGCGGAATGCCAGATGGTGCTGGGGTTTCCGTCCAGTGCCTCGATGGCTGCTCCACCTGTTCCGACGTCCTCACTGCTGACGTCCGCCACCTTGATCCGCGACTGCGGCACGATGCCCGGCGGCAACACCGTTGCCTCGGTGGTCGTCGTCGCTCGGCCACCCGTTGCCGTCAGCACGTACTTTCCTTCCGGTGTCCCAGCCGGCGGAGTGACGTCCCAGCTGGTTGTCACACTGGCGCCTGGGGCAACGGTCGCATGTGTCGCCGGAGTGGCCGGAGTGACGGTCCAGCCGTCCGGCCCGGTCAGGCCGAGCGTGATGTGGTTCGCGGCAACGACATCGTTGTTGGTGAAGGTCGTAACGACCGTGTTCGCCTCACCGGAGACGAGGCCGGTCGCGCCTGACACCGCGATCGACGTACAGTCGGCCGGCTCGGACGTCGTACCGAGATCGGTGACGGCAAAGTCGTCCATGATGAAGTCGGCCTGGTCGCCACCGCCGGACAGCTTGCGCAGGCCGACCCAGTAGTCGCCGCCGCAGCCGGCCACGAACTCCTGGCTGAACGTCGCCTTGGTCCGCTGCTCACCGATCGGCGTCGACTTGACCTCGACCGAGTCGGGCCGGTCGACTCCCTGCACCCAGGCGTACTGACCGGCGCGGCCGCTGGCGTAATCGAAGCTCACCTTGTACTTGTGCCCGGGCTGGGAGTTCACTGTCGAAGGAATGGTCCGGTAGACGACGCCCTCGTTCTCCTCGTGTGACTTGAGCGACCAGTCGCCATCCAGAACGTCGTCGACGAGCTTCCCGTTCCAGCCGGCCTGCGTGTACGGCGCGTGCTTGCGAGCCATGCTGGTCCGTGGGTCGGTGACGCCACCGGAATCACCCTTCACGAACGGGCCCCAGCCCTGGTCGACGTTCTCGAAGTCCTCGACCAAGCCGCCACCGGACCGCTTCGTCTCGACCACTCGGACGTCGTCGATCCGGACCTTGGTTGCGCCAGCGACCGCACTGATGGCCAGGTCGGCACTGTTGCCTCTGGCATCGAAGACCACGCGCACGCGTTGGTAGTAGGCGTCATGCTTGTCGTCCGAGGCGACCATGTTCTGGGCCGTGGACCGAATGATCGTGTTCCGCACGCCGTCGACCGTCAGGGTGGTCGGACGGGACTTGCCTGGTTCGACCTCGACCCAGGCCGACGCGCTGTAGGTACGGCCGGGGGTGAGGCCGATGATGCGCTGCTTCAGCGTCGACGCCTTGGAGCCGAGGGACGCGGCCTGCTGGCCGTTCTCGAGGCTGTCGATCGTCGCGCCGCCGGTGGCCTTCCAGGCGGCAAGGTTGCCGGCGTTGAAGCCGGGGTCCTTCAGGTGCGTGCCATCGCCCCAGTTCGCCGGGCGTGGTGCCGGTGCGCTGATCGGATACAGCACGTACGGCTGGCCCGCGATCGCGTCGAGCGTGACGGCTCCCCGTCGTACCGGAACTGTGGCGACCTTCACGCGTCCGGTGTCGGTGAGTTTGTAGACGGCGAAGTTTGGTGCGTGGTCCAGGGCGGGCGGCACCTTCCAGGTGGTGCGGCCGCCGGCTGGGTTGTAGTGGTAAAGCTTCTTGTTGCCGTCCCAGGGGAGCAGGTACTTGTCGCCGTCGAGCACCTTGGCGTCGCCGACGTACACGGTCCGCTTGCCGTCCGCGACCGCGCCGCGGACGCCGCCGGTGAAGGTGATGTCGCTGCTGTTCCAGTCGGTGATCTTCTGCTGCTGGAGGAACTTGGCAGGCAGGTTCTGCTGCCAGATGTTGCGGTAGAACGCGTTCCAGTCGGTCTCGCCGGTCCAGCCCTCGAACTCGACCAGGCTGGCCTGACCGAGGATCGGGTCGTTGTTCCAGACATCCTTCTCGTCGTTGCGGACGAACCGGATGATCTGGGAGTTCAGCCCCTTGTTGGTCGGGCCGCCATAGTCGAGGTCGTTGGCCCAGTGCGACCACAGCGAGGTGCGCTCGTGCCGGTCGGCCCACTCGGTGGCGATCTGCCAGCCCTGGTCGGCGAGCTGCCGGGTCAGGCCGTCGGCGAGCCAGCCGGACTGGTAGTAGACGTCGATGTACAGCTCCTGCAGGTTCTTGTCGGTCTCGTCGCGCAGTTGCTGGAACCGCTTCACGATGTTGCCGGTGGCAAGGTCAGGGCGCTGCTTGATGTAGTAGCTCTGGTTCAGCCAGTTCCAGCCCTTGGAGCTCTTGTCCACCAGGTCCTCGTTGAACGCGTTCGCCTCCGGGTAGGACTCGGTCGCGTTCACGTGGACGCCGAACGCCGCGTTCCAGTCCTTGCCCTTCTTCAGCAGGCTGTTCAGGTCGGTCAGGCCGCCGGCGCGGGTGTTGTAGTTGCCGCCGTAGTCCGGGTGGGCCGAGTCGTGGCCTTCGGCGCCGTACCCCTTCAGCAGGGCCAGCTGGCCGAGTCCGTCGGTGGACAGCGAGATCCGCTTGACGTCGTCCAGGGTGCGCAGGAACGGGTGCGTCGCCTGGCTGGCGAAGTTGAACGGGATGTGCGTGACGACGCGGTCCTTGACCAGGTCGGCGCCCTTCGGCTCGGTCATGATCGAGCGGAACGCGATCGCGCCGTCCTGCCAGTCGACGGTCTTGTCCTTGTTCGCGTCCGGGGTGATCACGATCTTGGCCCAGGGCAACGGTTCGGTGTACGGCGAGGTGTCGGCGCGGTAGGTCCACTGGCCGCTCCACACGCCGACGCGGGTGCTGCCGTCGGCGGCCTTGCGGGCGCGGTGCCAGAACCGGGCGCCGTCGTCGACGGACTGGCCGGACGGCTTGTCGTAGACGGAGTTCGACTCGATCCCGGCGGCCAGGGCGCTGGTGTTCACGAACGCGTACGTCGCTCCGGTGGCGGATGCTTCGGCCGGGGTGGCGGCGGTGATCGGGGTGATCCTGTCGGCGGTGCGGGTGGAGTCCGGGTCGAGGGTGGTGAACGCGGTGGTCGCGCCGGCGTCCGTGCTCGCGACGGAGACGAGGTCGTGGTCCGGGATGTCGATCGTGTGCACCCGGGAGGCTTCGGTGTCGCGGATGGCGTCGATCGCGAAGGTCGTCACGCGGCCGGTGAGGCTGAGGCTCGCGTCGAGCTCCACGCCGGGGAGCGCGTCGAAGGCGAGCTTGTACGACGCCCGGCCGCGGTCGACTGCGGGCGGCGCGGTGAGGTGCGCCGTACGGGCGACGCCGTCGATGGTGACGGTCGAGATGGAGTCCGGTTGGCCGCCGAGGGCTTGGCCGGAGGCGTTGTCGACGTACCTGATCACCCGCGGGAAGTCGGCTCCGGCGGTGACCGTCAGGTCGTTCGATCGAAGCGTCAGATCGCCGGCGGCCTGCGCGCCCGCGGGCACGCTCAGGACACCGGCGGCCATGGTCACGGCCAGCACACAGATCCCCACTGAACGTTTCATGCGGAGAAAGTTCGCACGCAACCGCTAGTTCGTCAAGAGAAACGAACAGTTATGAACAGGATTAGCCAGAGATGATCGTTCCAGTGACCTCGCCTAGGCCGAGGGGTGTGCCGGTGGGGGTGGTGGCTGTGGCGGTGATGGTTACCTGGTCGCCGTCCTGCAGGAACGTGTGTTCTTTGCCGTCGATGACCAGGGGGTCGCGGCCGCCCCAGGTCAGTTCTATGAAGGAGCCTCGTTGGGTTTGGTCGGGGCCGCTGATGGTGCCGGAGGCGTAGAGGTCGCCGGTGCGGACGGAGGCTCCGTTGACGGTCAGGTGGGCGAGCATCTGGGCGGGTGACCAGTAGATGTCTCGGTACGGCGGGCTGCTCACCAGATGCCCGTTCAGGAACACCTGGAAGGTGATGTCGTAGTTGTTCAGGTTGTTGCCTGACAGGTACGGCAGCACGGGCGGATCCTGCGGCGGAAGCGGGACGGCGGCCGGCGAGAGGGCCTCCAGCGACACCACCCACGGCGAGATCGAGGTGGCGAACGACTTGCCCAGGAACGGGCCGAGCGGTACGTACTCCCACGCCTGCAGGTCCCGCGCGGACCAGTCGTTCACGAGTACGACGCCGTACACGTGCTCCTCGAACTCGTCGACGGACACCGGCCGGCCCAGTTGAGAGGGCGCCCCGACGACGTACCCGAGCTCCACCTCGATGTCGAGCCGCTGCGACGGTCCGTACGTCGGCGCGGCCGCGTCCGGTGCCTTCCGTTGGCCCGACGGCCGGACGATGTCGGTCCCGCTCGGTACGACGGTCCCGGCGCGACCGTGATAGCCGACCGGGAGGTGCTTCCAGTTCGGCAGCAGCGGTTCGGAGTCTGGCCGGAACAGCCGACCGAGGTTGGTCGCATGCTGCTCGGAGGCGTAGAAGTCGACGTAGTCCGCGACCTCGAACGGCAGTTGCATGGTCACCGCCGACTGCGGGATCAGATGCGGCTCGACGGTGTCGCGATCATTGGTGTTGCGCACGAGTTCGAGCAGCCAGCCGCGGGTCGCGCGCCAGGCCGGGCGGCCGAGGGCAAGGAAGTCGTTCAGCGACGGCTGCGCGAACAGTTGCGAGCCGTCCAGCATCTGCGCGGACGCGACCGGCGCGAGATCGATGATCTGGTCGCCGATCGCGGCGCCCACCCGCGGCTCCTCGTCGCCGAGCCGGAACACGCCGAGCGGCAGGTTGTCCGGCCCGAACGGCGAATCCGCGGGGATGTCGATCCAGCTCACAGGCCCTCCAGCAGGCTCAAGGCGGTCAGGTCGTGGCGAGGCTCCTCGATGCTGCACGAGCCGAACGACGTGAACCACCGGCGGGTCCCGGCAGCCTGCTGCTCGGACATCTCGCGTGCCCGGGCGGCCAGCGCATCGCCGTCACGAGAAGCCAGCACGGCGGCCACCTCGTCCAGCGAGGCTCCGTCGAGCGACGCCCGGGTGGCGAGCAGCACGTTCAGGAAGCCGTGATGCTCGAACCCGGTGTCCGCAGCGGTATGCCGGACCGCATTGTGCAACCCGGCCGTGCACTTGAACGCGACCTCGCGATCCAGGCAGGCAGTGATGAACGCCGCGATCTGACCCTCTGACGGGAACAACGAGGCATCGAGCCCGCCGGTACGCAGCTTGGCCGCGTACCCCGCGTCGGCGACCACGTCGAGAGCGCGCTCCCACGCTCCGTCCAGGCCGATCTCGACGTACGCCGTCTCCTCGTCGAGGCAGTCGTCACAGGCCCGGACCACGCGCAGTGCGTTCCGGGACAGGTCGTCCTCGTTGCGCAGCCGGACCTCGATCGCGGTGACCTCGACGTCGGTGGAGCGGTCGCCGTACCGGACCGCGGGCTCGATCCCGCCGGCGCCGCCGGTGATCACCACCGCGACCCGCAGCGGCTCGCGGCCGGTGCGGGCGGCCTCGGCGGCGACCTTCATCAAATCGTCGTCGGTGCACACGAAGGGCCCGACCAGATCGGCGTACGGCGCGGTGAGGTGGGCCCGGTGCGCCTCGACAGCCTCGGTCAGCGGCAGGTCCCCGGGCGGGAACATCGCGGCGTCGTCGACCAGGTGCCGGAACAGGGCAGGGACGGTTGACATGGCTCGAAGCCTAACGGATGCTTTCGGTAAGCGGACGCATGCGTTCGATTAACGTACACGGGAGCGGGAGAAATGACGTTCTACCGGCAGGTCGGGCAGGTTCCGCCGAAACGGCACACGCAGTTCCGGAAACCGGACGGTGGGCTGTACTACGAGGAGCTGATGGGGGAGGAGGGGTTCTCGTCTGACTCGTCGCTGCTGTACCACGCCGGCGTACCGTCCGCGATCGTGGACTCGCAGGTGTGGGACCTGCCCGACCTGGCCACCGTCCCGAACCATCCGCTCACGCCCCGGCACCTGAAACTGCACGACCTGTTCGCCGAGACCTCGAAGTCGAACGCCGTCGAGGACCGCCGGCTCGTGCTCGGCAACGGTGACGTCCGGATCTCGTACGCCGTCGCCGAGCAGCCGTCGCCGTACTACCGCAACGCCATCGGGGACGAGTGTGTGTACGTCGAGAAGGGCTCGGCCACCGTTGAGACGGTGTTCGGCGTCCTTAACGCGGTCGAGGGCGACTACGTGATCATCCCGCGGGCGACTACGCACCGCTGGCTGCCCGGGCCGGACGGTGTGTACGCGTACTGCATCGAGGCGAACAGCCACATCGCCCCGCCGAAGCGCTACCTGTCCCGCTACGGGCAGTTCCTCGAGCACTCGCCGTACTGCGAACGCGATCTGCACGCGGCGGGCGAGCCGCTCGTCGTCGAGGACACGGATGTCGAGGTGCTGGTGAAGCATCGCGGCAGCGGCCCGGGCGGGATCGTCGGCAGCCGGATGACGTACGCGACGCACCCGTTCGACGTGGTCGGCTGGGACGGCTGCCTGTACCCGTACACGTTCAACGTGAGCGACTACGAGCCGATCACCGGGCGGATCCACCAGCCGCCACCGGTGCACCAGGTGTTCGAGGGCAACAACTTCGTGGTCTGCAACTTCGTGCCCCGCAAGGTCGACTACCACCCGCTGTCGGTGCCGGTGCCGTACTACCACTCCAACGTCGACTCCGACGAGGTGATGTTCTACTGCGGCGGCGACTACGAGGCCCGGAAGGGTTCGGGGATCGGCCTCGGCTCGATCTCGCTGCACCCTGGCGGGTACGCCCACGGGCCGCAGCCGTCCGCGATCGAGGCGTCGCTCGGCGCGGAGCGGTTCGAGGAGCTCGCGGTGATGGTCGACACCTTCCGTCCGCTCGAGCTGGGCGAGGGCGGTACGGCCGTGGACGACGGCGTCTACGCGTGGAGCTGGGCCGGCCGGCGTAAGTCCTGAGACCCGTGTCGGCGGCGGCCCGCCGGGATGGGAGTGTTGGGGCATGAGCGAGCACCGGGAGGATGCGCAGGCCTTCGTCGTCGGCATCGATCGGGAGGCGGTGCGGGAACGGCGTGCGCTGGTCCGGAAGGTGCAGCGCCGCGGTGCCTGGGTGACGCTGGCGATCGGTGCCGTCGGCATCCTTGCCGCGCTGGTCGCGCTGATCGCCTTCCGTGGATCGGGGCTGTGGCCGTTCGCGCTGCTGTTGATCGTGGCCATGATCCCGCTGGTGCTGAGCACGGTCCTCGCGCTCCGGCTGATCGCCGAACGGCAACGCTGGTACGCCGCCAACGACGTGCAGCCGATCGCGATGCGGATGACTCCGCGCGCGCTCGAGCTGGCCTGCGAAGGAGCGTCGTACCCGGTCGTCCTGCCGTGGGCGACGGTGCGCGGCTTCCGTCAGGAGAAACTGTTCGGGCAGTACACGCTCGAGCTCGACCTGGCGCCGGGCGTGGGCGCCACCACAGCCGGCGTCCGCGGGCTGGACCAGCCGTCAGTGCGGACCGTGGTCAAACCGAACCCGCTGCTCCGACCGACCGGCCTGTTCCTGGTCAAGGCCCTCGATCAGCCGGTCCACGTCATCGACCAGGCCCTCCAGCACTTCTCCGGCGGCACCACCAGAGTCAACCGCTCCAACTAGCAGGGCAGGGAGCGGTAGGTGTAGCCCTGCTTGGTGAGTTTGGTCAGCGCCTGGTCCAGGGCGGCGACGGTTTCGGAGCGGTTGCCGCCGCCGTCGTGCATGAGGATGACGGCGCCCGGCCGCGCACCGGCCAGCAGTGCGTGCTCGATCTTTGCGACGCCTGGCTTGGTCCAGTCCTTGGTGTCGACGTCCCACAGCACCTGGCGCTGGTGCACCGCCGCCGCGGTCGCCTCGATCTTGGCGTTCGTCGCGCCGGTCGGCGGGCGCAGGCACTTCGACTTCACCCCGGACGTGATCTCCTGCCGCATCTTCGCGTCCGGCAGCAGGGTCAGGGTCTTGTGGTCCCAGGTGTGGTTGCCGACGTGGTGACCGGCCGCGCGTTCGAGCGTGACCAGCTCGGGAAACTGCGCGACCTGGATGCCGAGCACGAAGAAGGTCGCCTTCGCGTTGTGCTTGCGCAGTACCTGCAGGACCTTCGGCGTCCACTCGGGCTGCGGGCCGTCGTCGAAGGTCAGGTAGAGCACCTTGCCGTGACCGGTCAGGTTCCAGTCGTCCGCCGGAGCCGTGGTCCGCTGCTGCTCCCGCGACTGGTGCTTCTTCGGCCCGGGCTGGCTCGGCGGAGGCGTCGGCCGCGCCTTGACCGGGACGTTCAGCGGTGCGTGCGCGGCCGTCTGGACGGCAGGCGCGGCACTGGTCACCGATTGGTCGGACGGTTTGGCGGCTTGGGCGAGGACGGCACCGCAGAGGAGGGCGGCGACCAACGGCAGGAGCTTGCCGGGCGGCTTGGTCATGTCCGGCATCTTCTCGTGCCGTCAGGTTCAGCCCGAAATCGGGTCGCGGCGTGTCGCCGTATCGTGTGCCCCGGGCCGGAGACCCCGGCGACGGCGAGACTGCCAGCAGACACGGCGACAGGTGAGGCGGACGATGACGGACAGCGGCGAGCGGACGACGATGACGAGGCGAACGGTGATCGGAGGCGCCGCGGCGCTGGCGGCGGCCGGGTTCCAGGCGGTACCGGCGTACGCGGGTCACGATCCCAAGACGGTCCGGCTGACCGTGATGGGCACCACCGACCTGCACGGCAACGTCTTCAACTGGGACTATTTCAAGAACGCCGAGTACGACGACGCCGCGCACAACGACATCGGCCTGGCCAAGATCTCCACCCTGGTCACCGCGGTCCGGGACCGGGTCGCCGCCGAGCGCCGGGCGCCGCGCCCGCTGCTGCTGGACGCCGGCGACACCATCCAGGGCACTCCGCTGGCGTACTACTTCGCCAAGATCGAGCCCATCACCGGCGGGCACACCCACCCGATGGCCGCCGCGATGAACGAGATCGGGTACGACGCCGCCGCGCTGGGCAATCACGAGTTCAACTACGGCCTCGACATCCTGCGCAAGTTCCAGCGGCAACTGAGCTTCCCGCTGCTCGGCGCGAACGCCCAGGACTGGTCCACGGGGCTGCCGGTGTTCCCGCCGTACGCGCTCAAGCGGGTGCACGTGCCGGGCGAGAAGCCGATCACTGTCGGCATCCTCGGCCTGACGAACCCGGGCATCGCGATCTGGGACAAGGCGAACGTCGAGAACAAGGTCAAGTTCGGCGGCATCGTCGAGCTGGCGAAGATCTGGGTGCCGCGCGTCCGCAAGGCCGGCGCCGACGTGGTGATCGTGTCCGCGCACTCCGGCATGGACCTGTCCTCGTCGTACGGCGACGCCCTGCCGGTGCCGGAGAACGCGTCGGCCCTGATGGCCGAGACGGTCCCGGGCATCGACGCCGTACTGGTCGGCCACGCGCATCTGGAGATCCCCGAGCGGCTGGTGACCAACAAGACGACCGGCGAGCAGGTCGTGCTGAGCGAGCCGCTCAAGTGGGGCATGCGACTGTCGCTGTTCGACCTGGACCTGCAGAAGGTGCGCGGCCGCTGGAAGGTCGTCGGCCGGCACAGCCAGGTGCTGAACGCCAACACCGTCGACGCCGACCCGGAGGTGGTCGCCGTACTGCAGAAGGACCACGACAAGGTCATCGAGTACGTCAACTCGAAGATCGGCACCTGCACGGCGGCGATGTCCGCGGCGACCGCGCCGTGGGAGGACACCGCCGCGCTCGATTTCGTGAACTTCATCCAGGCCGACGCGGTGTCGAAGGCGCTCGTCGGTACGCCGCAGGCCGACCTGCCGGTGCTGGCCATCGCGGCACCGTTCAACCGGGAAGCAGCCATCCCGGCCGGTGACGTGTCGGTGCGGGACCTGGCCGGGCTCTACATCTTCGACAACACGCTCCTCGCGGTGACGATGACCGGTGCGCAGATCCAGGCCTA
Source organism: Kribbella capetownensis (assembly GCF_004331485.1). Taxonomy (GTDB): domain Bacteria; phylum Actinomycetota; class Actinomycetes; order Propionibacteriales; family Kribbellaceae; genus Kribbella; species Kribbella capetownensis. The sequence continues at coordinate 358,888 of NZ_SJKD01000008.1, read as the reverse complement.
CCTCGAGTTCTCCGCGCAGTACTTCAAGCAGGTGACCGGCGCCGGGCCGTTCCCGTCCGACCAGGTCACCAACGCGCCGACCCCGACCGCGCCGGGCGGGACGCCGGACTACAACTACGACGTGATGGGCGGCCTGACGAAGCCGCTCACGTACAAGATCGACATCGCGAAGCCGGTCGGTTCCCGGATCACCGACCTCGCGTACGACGGGACCGCGGTGGCCGCCGATCAGCAGTTCGTTGTCGCGGTCAACAACTACCGGCAGTCCGGTGGCGGCAACTTCCCGCACGTCTCGACCGCGCCGGTCGTCTACAACCGCCAGGTCGAGATCCGCCAGCTGATGATCGACTACGTGACCTCGACCGGCACCGTCGACCCCGCCACCTTCCACACCACCGACTGGTCGCTGACCTCGAACGGCGCCCCGATCGTGGTCACCGCCTGACGTCCGGTTTTCGGGGAACACGGTTGCAGGTACGCCGTCCGTGTGCACAAACTGCGGGGATGCGGACTCTGCTGAGGGCGGTCGCCGAGCCCAGGGCGACGCGGGCGGCGTACTGGAACGAGGTCGTGGCCGGGTGTCTCGGCGGGCTGGATCTGCGGCTGGACGACGGACCGGACGACCGGGACGAGCTGTTGATCGGGACGGTCGGTCCGCTCCAGGTGGCCGTGTCCCGATCCGGCCCGGGCGAGGCGACCCGGACCGCGGCGCACGCGCGCAGGGAGGACCCCGGGCGCTACGCGTTGTTCGTGCAGGCCGAGGGCCTCACGGTCAGTGAGCAGGACGGTCGTGTTGCCCGCTTCGCCCCGGGGGACATCGGGATCTGCGATCTCTCCCGGCCGCTGCACTGCGCGTACTCCGAGCGCCGGGCGGTCATGCTCTCCTATCCCAAGGCCCTGAGCCCGCTGCCGGAACACCGGGTGGCGGACCTGACCGGCGTCGGCATCCCAGGCTCGGACGGTACGGCGGCGCTGGTCTCCGGCCTGGTCCGGCAGCTGCCGGAGCACCTCGACGCCGACGATGGCGCAAGCGGAGCGCGGATCGGCACCGCCATTCTCGACCTGGTGAACGTCGGCCTGGCAGCCCGGCTGGACCAAGAGCGCACACTGCCTGTCGAGACCCGCACGCGTGCCCTCCTGCATCGATGCCGTGGCTTCATTGAGAGCCATCTGGCGGACACGGCTCTCACGCCGGCCGCGGTCGCCGCCGCCCACCACATCTCGCTGCGCTACCTGCACCGGTTGTTCGAGCCGACCGGTGAGAGCGTCGCCGCGCTGATCCGGTCGCGGCGGCTGGACCGGTGCCGGCGCGACCTGCTCGATCCCAGCCTGCAGGACCGGCCCGTCGCGGCGATCGGCGCGCGCTGGGGGCTGACCAGTCCGGCCCACTTCAACCGGGTCTTCAAGCTGCAGTTCGGGCTGCCGCCGGCCGAGTATCGCACCGTCCACGGTGCGTGGGACGGCAATCGCCTGGCACTGTAGGGCAACGACCGCCCGGCCCGGATGCGCCGACGCTGGGCGCATGAAGATCGCAATGCTTGCCCACGGCACCCGCGGAGACATCCAGCCCGCTCTGGCGATCGGATCGGTGCTGCGCGACCGCGGCCACTCGGTCCAGCTGTGCGTGAACGCCGACCTGGCTGAGTGGGCGGCCCGCTCAGGACTGGCGGTGACGTCGACCGACCTCGACGTCGGTCGGTTCCTGAACTCCGAGGAGGCCCGCGAGATCCTTGCCCACGGCAAGATCTCCACGCTGGTACGACGGGTCACCGCCGACGAGCGCAGGGCCGACGCGTCCATCGCCAACGCTGCCGTCGAGGTGGCGCACGGCGCCGATCTGATGCTGTCGACCCTCGGGATGGCGTTGCGTGGTGCCGCCCTGCACGAGGTGACGGGGCGGCCGGCGGCCAGCCTGTTGTGCGCGCCGATGACGCCGACCGCGGAGTGGGCCAGTCTGGCCGGTCCGGTGCGCGACTTCCGCGTCGGCCGGGTGAACCGTCTCACCTTCGCGGCGTTCGACAACCTGCTCTGGCGGCAGACCAAACCGAGCATCGACAGGCTCTGCCGGCAGTTGGGCGTCGCGCCGATCGACCGGCGGCTACGGATCGGAGAGCTGCCGGCTCTGCACGCCTACAGTCCCAGATTGGTCCCACGTCCATCCGATTGGGGCCCAGGGCAACATCTGGTCGGACCTGCGCTCGCCTCGGGAACCCTGCGATCGGCGCTGGGCGAGGCGGAGCTGCCTGCCGACCTGCGCGGGTGGCTGGCCGCTGGCGAACCTCCGGTGTACTTCGGCTTCGGCAGCATGCCGGTGCCGAAGCCGCGGCAGTTGCTGGACGACATCATGGCGATCTCCGAGCAACTCGGCGTACGAGGCTTAGTTGCTGCTGGATGGACCGACTACGGCGTCGATTCCGCTGAGCTGCCGGATCACGTGTTCCTCACCGGGTCGGACCTGAACCATGACGAGATTCTCCCGCGATGTGTGGCGGCGGTCCACCACGGCGGCTCGGGTACCACCGCCGCCGTGACGCGCGCGGGCATTCCGTCGGTCGTCGTCAGCGTCTTCCTCGACCAGCCCTTCTGGGGTTGGCGTTTGAGCAGCCTGGGCCTCGGCGTGAGCCTCCCCTTCCGTTCGCTGAATCGCTCCCGCCTGGCCAGTTGCCTCACCCAGGTTCTCGATCCGACGTACGCCGCCAGATCCCGTGCGTACGGCGATCTCCTGCGAACCGAGAATGGCCCCGAACAAGCAGCCGACGTCGTCGAGCAGGAGCTGTCCGGCGATCATGCGGGCTGATCGGTGGGGAGGGTGCCGGGTGGACCGAGGACGACGTCACCGAGCTCGGTGGTGACAGCCATGAACAGGTCCAGGTCCATCTCGGTGTCGGGCGTCGCGAGGCGGGCCGGAGTGGCGGAGCGCGCGATCAGCTCGGCGAATCCGGCCGGCGTGGAGATGTGGAGGGCGTGGCAGCCCATCGGTCCACTACGGATCGCGTGCGGGACGTTCATCGGGATCCGGAGGAAGTCACCCGACCGGAGCTCGACGAAGTCGTCACCCGCCCACACGCTCAGGCCACCCGACACCACCCACAACCGCTCCTCGTACCGGGTGTGCAGGTGCAGCGGCGTCATCTCGCCGGCCGGCTGCCAGGTGTTGCTGAGATCGTGCCTCCCGCCCGTCTCCTCTCCGGTGGTGAGAATGGTTGCCCGGAGCCCTTGCCCGAGCACGTAGCTGCGCTCACCGATGTCGGTCATCCGTCCTGCCTCTCTCGCTGCGGTGTCTTCCGCGACCGTAGGTGCGCCGTACCCCGGCCGGTCAACGAGCGGCGGCCGACTGTGCGCGCGGTGTCAATTCCGGTGCGCTGCCGGACCACACGTGAGAGATTCTGGACTGCACCTGTAAGTCCACGCCCCGGCCGGACAGAGACCGGGTATGACGCAACTGCAGACGACGGCCCGTCCGGGGTCAGGGCAGGGCCGACTCGCCATCGTCGTCCACGACGCGGGCCTGGCCTAAGACCTCGGAATGACCCCTGTCCCGACCACAGACTGACGTCCGGCTGATCAGGAACCCCTTCGACGGTCACCGGTGTCCGGGTGAACGGCGTACGCACGCTGCCCGAGCTCCGAGGTCTTGACCTCGGCAAAGGCTAAGTGATTTAGTCAGTTTGTGACTTACTCAGCAGCCGAGGTGCCGCCCAGTCTGTCCGATCGACTGACGGAGTCGATCCTGCAGATCATCTGGGAGCGTCGTCTGAGCCCTGGCGACCCGATTCCGTCCGCGCGTGAGCTGGCGAAGAAGTTCGCGATCACGACGCCGACGGTGCGCGAGGCGCTGCGGAAGCTGGAGGCGACCGGTGCGGTGGAGTTCCGGCACGGGTCCGGGACGTACGTCGGCCCGACGATCAACAACCTGATCCTCGCCAACCCGCACCGTCCGCCGATCACCAAGGAGTCGGTCCTGCAGCTGATCAGCGCCCGGCTGGTGATCGAGCCGGCGATCGCCTGGGAGTCCGCGCTCGCCGCCCGGCCGGAGAACGTCGAGCGGCTCGAGGCTGCTGTCACCAACGCCCTCGTCCCACCGGGCGGCCCGGCGTTCGCGCTGAACTTCCACGTCGAGCTGGCCGCCGCGGCCGGCAACCCGCTGCTCGCCGAGGTGCTGACCTCGCTGCTGAAGGTCAGGGTGCGCGAGCAACAGCAGATCCGGCAGCTGTACGACAACCGTCAGCGCGATCACGAGGAGCACCGCGCGATCGCCGACGCGGTCCGGAAGCATGACGCGGAGGCGGCGCAGGAGCTGACCCGGCAGCATCTCGCCAACATCCGCACGGCGGTCCGAGCCGCGCCGGAGCTGTCATGACCGGCGGCTTTCCGGAAGAAAAGCGTCACCAGGCGGCGAGAAGTTTCCGAAGACTGGCAGAGTTGACGACCGACGAGGCGGCCGAAGCGGTACGCCGTTCTCCGCTCGTCATCATCCCGGTCGGAGCGCAGGAGCAGCACGGCGGCGGCATGGCGATGGCCACCGACACCGTGCGGGCCGTCGGCGTCGCGGATCGGGTGGCCGAACGGCTGGCCGGTCGCGCCGTGATCGCCCCGGTCGTTCCGTACGGCATTTCGCCGCACCACATGGCCTTTGCCGGGACCGTGTCGTTGTCCCCGGCAACCTTCATGCAGGTGCTGCGGGATGTGATCGCGAGTCTGCAGGACCACGGCTGGCGGCAGTTTCTCGTCATCACCGGCCACGGCGGGAACAATGCTGCACTGTCTGTCCTGGCACAGGAGTACGTCCGCCAGGACCTCACCTTCGCGTGGACACCGATCACCTCCGTGGTGTCCGACCTGATCGTCGATGTCAGCGAGGTCCACGGTCACTCCGGTGAAGCCGAGACCGCGCAGATGCTGTACCTCGCCCCCGACCTCGTCCAGGCCGACCGCCTGGAGCCTGGTGCCACCACGCTCGACGAGTTGACCACCCCGGCCCGGCTGTCCCGGCAGGCGCACGGACCGCGTCTGTCCGTCGGGTTCGACGTGTACCACAAGCGTGGCGTGCTGGGAGATCCCCGTCGCGCCACTGCCGAGGACGGCCGTCTCCTGGTCGAGACGGCCGCCGACCGCATAGCCGCCTTCGCCGACGAACTGCTCTCGGCCTGACCCCAAAGACCCCCGCTCACTGGACCCCGGCTCAGGTGGTCCAGGCGCGAGCCTGCCCGCTCGCCTGCCCGAGGAGGCACCCCTGATGAACCTTTCACGCCCCAAAACGCTCGGCGCGCTCCTGATCGCCGCCGGCCTGCTGACGATCGGGTTGCCATCGGCAACTGCCGCCACAGACTCCCGGAGTACCGGTTGCGGCAAGCAAGCAGTCTCCACCGGCGACTACGAGGTCGTCAGCGGTGGACTCACCCGGACGTACCGCCTGCATGTCCCGGCGAAGTACAACTCCAGCAAGGCGTCTCCGTTGATCGTCGTCTACCACGGCCGCGGCAAGACCGGCGCGCAGACGGAGGCCTTCTCCGACCTGTCCAAGCTCGACGCGATCGTTGCCTACCCCAACGGTGTGATCGGTGACGAGGACAAGCAGGCCTGGCAAGGCGCGCCGTACTCGGCCCAGGGCGTCGACGACGTCAAGTTCACCGCCGACCTGCTGGACAAGCTGGAAGGCGAGCTCTGCGTCGACACCGACGCCGTCTACGCGACCGGCAAGTCGAACGGCGCCGGCTTCACCGGCATCCTGGCCTGCCAGATGGCCGACCGGATCGCCGCGATCGCTCCGGTCTCCGGCGCCTTCTACATCGAGGGCAAGCGCTGCGCGCCCAGCCGCCCGGTTCCGGTGCTCGACATCCACGGCACCGGCGACACCACGATCCCGTACGGCGGCGACGGCCAGCGCGACCTGCCGAGCGTTCAGACCTGGGTTCGTGACTGGTCCGTTCGCGACCACTGCGACCAGGACCCGCGGATGTCCCAGCAGGGCGACGACGTACTGAAGTTCACCCACAAGGGATGCAAGGCCGATGTCGTCCACGTCGCCGTCACGGATGGCGGGCACTCCTGGCCGGGGTCGGACTCGACCTCGGGACCGGGCTACGTCACCCAGACGTTCGAGGCGCACGAGCTGATCGGCGCCTTCTTCACGACGCACAAGCTGAGGCACTGACATGAGTACGACGACCGACACAAGGGAGCAGTTGCCACGCCTGGTCCGGGCGATGGCGGTGATCGAGCGGGCCGGGAACGCGCTGCCGCATCCGTTCTGGTTGTTCTGGATCCTGTCCGGGATCCTCGCGGTGGTGAGCGCGATCCTGGCCGGGTTCGACATCTCGGTGGTGTCGCCGAAGGACGGCAAGACCGTTGCGGTGCAGAACCTGCTGTCCGGCGACGGCCTGCAGATGGCGGTGTCGACGGCGATCTCGAACTTCGCCGAGTTCCCGCCGATGGCGACCATCGTGGTAGTGATCATGGGCGTCGCGCTGGCCGAGCGGACCGGGTTCCTGCAGGCGCTGATGCGGGTCAGCGTGTCCCGGGTGCCGCAGTCGATGGTGGTGTTCGCGGTGGCGTTCGCCGGCACGATGGCGCACGTGGCGTCGGCCGCGGCGTACATCATCCTGGTGCCGCTCGGCGGACTCGCGTTCCGCGCGGTCGGCCGGTCGCCGATCCTCGGCATCGTGGTGGCGTACACCGCGATCGCCTCCGGGTACGACGCCAGCCCGATCCCCACCCCGAACGACGCGATCTTCGCCGGCATCACCACGGCGGCGGCAAAGACAGTGGACCCGAACGCCTACATTTCGCCGCTGTCGAACTGGTTCTTCAACATCGCATCCTCCGTCCTGCTGGCGTTGGTGATCACGCTGGTCACCCGGCTGGTACTGAGCAAGCGGACCGATCTCGAGGCCGACCCGGATGCGCCTGGTGACGATCCGGACCAGCTCAAGGTGTCCGTTGCCGAACGCACCGGTCTGCGCCGGGCCGGGATCGTCTTCCTGCTCGCGGCCGTCGCGATCGTCGCCGTACTGGTGCCGCACGACTCACCACTCCGAGGTGAGAACGGAAGCATCGTCGAGTCGCCGTTCCTGGACGGGATCGCGATGGTCGTCGCCGTGCTGTTCGGCATCGTCGGCATCACGTACGGCGTGACGGTGAAGGCGATCGAGCGGGCGGCCGACGTACCGAAACTGATGGCCGAGGGCATCAAACAGATGGCGCCGGTACTGGTGCTGTTCTTCGCGATCGCGCAGTTCCTGGCGTACTTCGACTGGAGCAACATCGGCGATCTGCTGTCCGCGGAGTCGGCGCGGGTGCTCGGTGATCTCGGCGCACCGAAGGTGGTGATCTTCCTCGGCATCCTGGTGCTGCTGACGGTGATCAACGTGCTGGTGACGAGCGGATCGGCGATGTGGTCGCTGACCGCGCCGATCCTGGTGCCGATGATGCTGCTGCTGAGTGTGCCGGCCGAGACCACGCAGGCGCTGTTCCGGATCGCCGACTCGGGATCGACCGCGATCACACCGATGAGCCCGTACTTCGTGATGGCGCTCGGGTTCCTGCAGCGGTACCGCAAGGACGCCGGCGTCGGCACGCTGGCGTCGTACACGGTGCCGCTGGCGATCGCGATGACGGTCGCCTGGACCCTGCTGTTCCTGGCCTGGTGGGCGCTCGGGATCCCGCTCGGTCCGGGGGCCCCGGTCAGGTGACGTTGACGCCGGCGGTGCGGAGATCGGTCAAGGCCTGCTGCGTGCTACCCGGCGCCACGCCCGCGGTCAGGGTGGTGAGAACCGTCGTACCGAAGCCCTCTTTGCGGGCGTCGAGCGCGGTCGCCCGGACGCAGTAGTCGGTCGCGATCCCGCAGACGTCGACGTCGGTCACGCCCTTGGTCCGAAGCCAGTCGGCGAGTGCGTGGCCGCCCTCGTGGGACTTCCCCTCGAAGCCCGAGTAGGCGGCCGCGTACTCGCCCTTGTCGAAGATCGCGTCGAACGGCTGGGGGTCGAGGTTCGGATGGAAGCTCACGCCATCGGTGCCGGCCACACAGTGCCGCGGCCAGGAGTGGACGAAGTCGGGGTCGTCGGAGAAGTGGTCGCCCGGGTCGATGTGGTGGTCCCGGGTGGCCACGACGTATGCGTACTGACGGTCCCTCGGCTCGGCCTCGTGCCACTTGTGCAGCAGTTCGCCGATCCGGAACGCGACATCGGCTCCACCGCTCACGGCCAGGCTCCCGCCCTCGCAGAAGTCGTTCTGCACATCCACCACGATCAGTGCCCGGGCCATCGCGACGCTCCTTTTCCAGGTGTCCCTGAGGCCACGGTACAAGCGTGAACGCCGCTCGGTGCCCAGCGCGCGCCGCGCCGCGCTACTCCGGCAGCAGCGAACCGCCCGTGACACGCAGGATCTCGCCCTGGATCGCCCGGGTCCGCGGCGACGTGAGGAACACGATCGCGTCGGCCAGGTCAGTGGTCTCGGGCAGCCGCCGGGCGCTGAACCTGCTGGCGAACTGATCCACCGCGGGCTTCGGCAGGGCCCGGTGCCGGCCGTTCTCCAAGGTGATGCCGGGCATCACGACGTTGACCAGGACACCGTCCTGACCGAGATCGTGCTGCAGGCTCGCGACCAGTCCGTGCAGCCCTGCCTTCGCGGCGCTGTACGGCCAGGCGCCGGCCATACCCCGCTCGGCCAGGTCCGTGGAGATCAGCACCAGCCGCCCGTGCTCCGACCGGCGCAAGGCCGGTGCGACCTGCTGCACGAGGTGGAAGTTCCCCTCGAGATTCGCCCGCATGACCGGGATCCACCAGTCGGGCTTGGCATCCTCGACCTTCGTCGGCCGATCGTGAAACCCCGCGCTGCCCCAGTCGACTGCGTTCCCCACGACCGCATCCAGCCCACCCCACTGCCCGACCGTCGCCTCGACTGCAGCCGCGATCGTCTCCGGCTCGCTCAGATCCATCGGTACGACGTACGCCGTACCGCCGGCCGCCTCGATCTCCTCCGCGACCCCTTCCGCAGCGTCCTTCCGCGAGTTGTAGGTGATCGCAACCCGCGCCCCCTCCCGCCCGTACGCCACCGCGGTCGCCCGCCCGATCCCCGAAGACCCACCGGTCACCAACACCGCCGCGTCGTTCAGCCCCAGTTCCATGACCCGCTCCTCCTGCAATAGTTAGTCGGCTAATCACAAAACTTAGCCAACTAACTATCCACGCGCAAGCCGCCGTTCGGCGGAGGCGCTGTCAGGGTGGCCTGAGCTGACAGTTATCGTGTCGTGGCAGAAAGTCACGGGCCCGGAGAGGCTCGCCGGTTTCAGGGGGCTGAGGGCGTCGATGAAGAAGGCAGTTCTGGCAGTTGTCGCGGGTGCGGCTGTGGTCGCCGCGGCACTGGTTCCGTCGGGGCCGCCGGTTGCGGCGGCGATGTCGGGGTTCGGGTCGGCCGTGTCCGCGGTCGGGAAGGTGACGTGGCAGACCAACGACAGCGTGAACGCGCTCGCCGTTGCGGGTGACACGGTGTACGCCGGGGGTCTGTTCACCCGGATCCGGCAGCCCGGCAAGGTGGAAGGGCAGGGGGAAGCGGCCCGCACCTACCTGGCCGCCTTCGATCGGACCACCGGTACGCCGACCGTCTTCGCGCCGAAGCTCAACGGCGCGGTCTGGAGCATCGCCAGCTCCCTGGATGGCAAGTGGGTCGTGGTCGGCGGTGACTTCACCACCGTCGACGGCGTGGCCAGACAGCACATCGCGATGTTCAGCGTTGCCACCGGCAAGCTGGTGGCCGGCTGGGATCCGGCGGTGAGCTACCGGGTCGCGGCGCTGGCGATCCAGGGCACCTCCGTCTACCTGGGTGGCTCGTTCCAGCGGGTCGACAAAGCGGTGCGCAACCGGGTGGCAGCGGTCGCGCTGAGCACCGGCGCGCTGCTGCCGTGGGATCCGGACGCGGACAACGACGTGTACGCGCTCAAGTCGTCCGACGACGGCACCCGCATCTTCGTGGGCGGTGGCTTCAGCGAGCTGAACGGCGATCACCACTGGGCCCTGGCGATGGTGAACCCGACGACCGGTGCCGTCTTCGACATGCCCGCCGCGGATGCCATCCCCGAACCGTCGCCGGACTGCATGAGCCGGGTCAGGGACATCGACACGGCCGATGGCCGAGTCTTCGTCGCCAACGCCGGCAGCGGGATCGGCTGCTACGACGGCGTCCTGGCTGCCGACGAGACGACCGGCAAGCTGCTGTGGCAGAGCCAGTGCCTGGGTGCGACCGAGGCGATCAAGGTCATCGGCAACTGGCTCTACAAGGGCTCGCACGCGCACGACTGCAGCAAGGACGGTGGCTTCCCGGACAAGACCGGCATGCACCACCTGCTGGTGGAGAGCGTGATCAACGGCAAGCTCGGCCCCTGGTACCCGAACACCGACGCGGGCGGCGAGACCCTGGTCGGACCGCTGGCCTTCGCGTCCGGCGGCAACGACCTGTGGGTCGGCGGTGACTTCACCACGGTGAACGGCAAGCCGCAGCAGGGCCTCACGCGGTTCGACAACGCACCCGGCGGTGCCAAGCCGGCCGTGCCCGCGGCGCCGAAGGTCGCCAGCACCCGAGCCAACCAGAGTTCCGTCAGCTTCACGACAGTGGTCGATGCAGACAACATCGCGCTGAGCTACGTCCTGTACCGCGGCACGACGAAGGTCGCCAGCTGGTCGCGCAGCTCGTACTCCTGGACCCAGCCGACCGTGCAGACCTTCACCGACACCGCGGTGCGCAGCGGCCAGACCGTCAGCTACCACGTCGAGGTCGGCGACGGCCGCAACCTGAGCAAGAGTGCGGCCGTGGCGGTAAAAATCCGCTGACCTGCGCGGCGGGCTCGGGGTAGGCTCGGCGCGACCTCGAGGAGTTGGGACATGGTCGGCAGATCTCGCACGCGTTGACCTCAGCCGTCATCGCGTGCTGCTTCCACCGAGCGGCACAGCGAGCCTTCGCCTGCCCGGGTGTCGCCGTACCCGGGTGTCTCAAGGGACTCCTTCTCGTGCCGCTGTCTTTCCGTGCGCCCACGCTGTGGGCCGATCGTGACTTCCTCCGGCTCTGGCTCGGCCAGTCCGCCTCACAGTTCGGCGCCTTCGCCAGTCAGGTGACGCTGCCGCTGGTGGCGGTGACCTCGCTCGGGGCGAGCGCCGCGCATCTCGGCGCGCTCCGGGCCGTGCAACAGGTGCCGATCCTGCTGATCTCGCTGTTCGTCGGCGTCCTGGTCGACCGCTGGCGATCCCGCGCCGTGATGGTGTACGCCGACCTCGGCCGCGCGCTCGCCCTCGCGGCGGTCCCGCTCGGCTGGATGCTGGGGATGCCGTTCCTGTACGTCGTGGCGTTCGCCGTCGGCGTGTTCACGGTCTGCTTCGACGTGGCGTTACAGGCGTCGTTCCCGCGGCTGGTCGACCGCGATCAGCTTGCTCAGGGCAACAGCATGCTGGAGACCACCCGATCGGCCGCGCAGATCTGCGGACCGGCCCTCGGCGGTGGGCTGGCCTCGTTGCTCACCGCCCCGATCGCCGTGCTGGCCAGCGCCGCCTTCTTCGTGGTCTCCAGCCTGTCGATCGGACGCATCCGTGGTCTGACGAGCACACCCTCGGCCGATCGAGTTCGTCTCGGCCGGCAGATCAGGGAAGGTCTTCGGATCGTCATCCGCGACGGTTCGCTGCGGGCGGTGGCGATTGCGACCTGCATCTACCAGTTCTCCTTCACGGCGCTGACTACCGTCTACCTGCTCTTCCTGGCGCGCACCCTCGAGCTGCCGAGTGCCGTCGTGGGTCTGGTTCTCGCCGCGTTCGGACCGGGCGTCCTGATCGGCTCACTCCTGTCCGGATGGCTGCCCAGGTGGTTCGGCTACGGCCGGGTCGTGGTGTTCGCCGCCCTCATCTCCGATGTCGTCATGCTGTGCACCTCCGGTCTGCACGGCTCCGGACCGGCGACCGTCGCCGCCCTGATCGCGATCAACGTCCTGTACGGCGTCTTCAGTCAGACCGTCGATGTCGCCGTGACGGCGATCCGCCAGGCCATCACCCCGCTGCCGATCCAGGGCCGGGTCGTCGCCACGATCAACTTCCTCGGCATGGGCCTGACGCCACTAGGCGCGCTGCTGGGCGGTGCCGTGGCCGGCGCCTTCGGCATCCGGATCGCGCTTCTGCTCGCGACCGCGGGCATGTTCCTCTCGCCGTTGGCCCTGAGCCTGTCTCCACTGGCTCGGCTGGGGACTAGCCTGGCGCGATGAAGCGGATCTTGGTGACCGGAGTGTCCGGCGTCGGGAAGTCCACCGTCGTGGCGCGCCTGGCCGAGCTGGGTCACCACGCCGTGGATCTCGATTCGCCGGAGTGGTCGGAATGGGTCGACAGCGCGGACGGTTCCGGACCGACTCCGTCGCAGTCGGGCAAGGACTGGCAGTGGCGGGAGGACCGGGTCCGGAAGCTGCTGGCGGACGACAGTGACGGCGTACTGTTCGTCAGTGGGTGTGCGGCGAACATGGGTATCTTCCGCGACCGCTTCACCGGTGTCGTCCTGCTCAGCATTCCAGCGGAACTGATGGCCGAACGGCTCACCCACCGGACGACGAACGCGTACGGAAAGGATCCGGCGGAACTCGCCCGCAGCCTCGATTTCAAGGACTCGGTAGAACCGTTGCTGCGAGCAACAGCCGACCTGGAGCTGGACGGCACCGAACCGCTCGCGCAACTCGTCAGCCGGATCGAGCGTTTCGCCGCCGACCTCTGAGCTGCGCCGCCGCGTCGAGCGCGGCGAGTCGGTCGCGAAGCCCGGCCGAGTGGACCGGCAGGAACTCTCCGGCCATGGCGAGGGCCTGCCGCAGGTCATCGGCGCTCCGCTCGGGCTCCCCGGTCGCCGCCGCGTGATCGGCCAGGCTTTCCAGCCGTGCATCAGGTACTGGTGGTGCTTGTCGGCCATCGCGGCGTGCAGGACCTCGTTGAACAGGCCGGCACCCTCGTCCAGGTCGCCGTTCGCCAGCAAGCTGTCACCCAGGCTGAGCCGTCCTTGCCACGGGATCTGCAGCGGCCCCAGCAGCTCGATCCGTAGCGGAACGTTCACCCACCGCAGTCTGCCTTGCGACAGGAGCACCCAGCAATCGATTGTCTCATCGGCTGATCGGGCGCCGGCGGACCGCGTGATGCTCGTCTCGGATGCCGCTCGCGGTGAGATTTTGCCGGGTTGTTGGTCGCGATCGTGGTTGGCTGGCGGGTGATGGACGAGATGACGGTGAGCGCGTGACCGGCCCAGAGCACCTGGCGGTGGTGGCCGCGGGACTCGGGGCGGGGGTGCTCACCTCGACGGTCGGAGTCGCTTCCCTGATTAGCTTCCCGGTCCTGATCGCGCTCGGGATCCCGCCGGTTGTCGCCAACGCGTCGAACACGGTCGGACTGCTGCCGGGTGCGCTGAGCGGATCGTTCGGCTATCGCCGCGAGCTCCGCGAGGTGCCGCGACCGCACACGATCGCCGTCGTCCTGACCTGCGCGATCGGGGCGATCGGGGGTGCCGCGCTGCTGCTGGCGTTGCCGGCGGAGGTGTTCGCAGCGGCGGCGCCGTGGCTGATCCTCTTCACCTGCTTGATCGTCGGCGTACAGCCGTGGATCTCGACCTGGCTGCGATCGCGGCACGAGCAGCCGGCCGGGGAGCGGACGAGGATGTCGCCGGCGACCACCTTCTTCGCCGCGCTGACCGGCGTGTACGGCGGGTACTTCGGTGCCGGCGCCGGCGTGATGATGATGGCGGTGCTCGGCCTGGGCCTCGACCTGGAACTGCGGATCGTCAATGCCCTCAAGACCCTGGCCCTGCTGGCCGCGAACCTTGTTGCCAGCGTGATCTTCGTCTTCGTCGCCGACCTCAACCTGACCGCCGCCGCCCTCCTGGCCGCAGGCTCTGTTGTCGGTGGGTACGTCGGCTCACACATCGGCCGCCGCCTCCCGAGCGGACTGCTGCGTGCTTTGATCGTGCTGGCCGGAATCACTGCCGCGGTCCTGATGCTGCGCTGACAACGGAGGTGCCCAATCACCGAACTGCCGAACGATCTGCCGATCCTCGAGCGCGACGCCGTCCGTCTCGTCGTTCGTGACAGCAAGGACCGCATCCTGCTCTTCCACACGCGTGAGGTGACCGCGCCCGAGCTGGGCGAGTGGTGGGAGCTGCCCGGCGGCGGCATCGACGAGGGCGAGACCCCGCTGGACGCCGCGCTCCGCGAGCTGCGCGAGGAGACCGGGATCAAGGCGACCCCCGACCAGGTGAGTACGCCGACCTGGCGACGTACGGCGTCGTTCCGCCATCGCGACGTACGGCACCTCCAGCACGAGGTGGTGTGCGAGGTGAGGCTCGACGGGCCGGGACCGGACGTCGACGAGACCGAGCGGTTCGACTACGAGAAAGAGGACTACTTCGGCTTCCGCTGGTGGCCCATCGCCGACGTGGTGGCGAGTCAGGACGTGTTCTACCCGGGCAACCTGCCGGGGCTGCTGACGTCGTTCCTGGCCGGGGACGAGATCGACGAGCCGTTCGAACTCTGGTCCTAGACGTGCTGCAGGATCGCGCCGGCGGTGATCAGTAGGCAGATGCCGCCGTTGATGTACTTGTGTGAGTACAGGATCGCGACGAACTCGCGGATCGTTGCCGTCGGCCAGTAGTACGCCGCGGTCGGGGAGCCGACCACCTGCCCGTTCACCTTCGCCTTCCGCGCGGTGAGTGCGGCCCGGAAGGCGTGGAAGTTGTTCGTCACGATCAGGCAGCGGTACGCCGGCACCCGGCTCACCATCAGTTCCCGGCTGAAGGTCAGGTTCTCCGTCGTACTCGTCGACCGGTCCTCACGCAGGATCCGGTCCGCAGGCACACCCCCATCGATCAGGTACGACGCCATCGCGTGCGACTCGGGCACGTCCTCGTCGGGCCCCTGTCCGCCCGACGTGATGATCATCGGCGAGCGGCCCTTGCGGACAGCCCGCCCGTACACCTGCTTGGCCCGGTCCAGCCGGCTCGCCAGCAGTGGCGGGACGCGTGAGCCGCGCAGCCCGGACCCGAGAACGACGACGAAGTCGACCTTCCGGGACGAGCGCACCCGGCTGTAGACGAACGCGTAGGCGAGGAAACAGACGAACAGGAACGAGATGTAGGTCAGCACCCCGACCAGGATCGACCGGACCGCATCGAATGGTTCCCAGCTGAGCTGCTGGACCGCGATGCCGAAGATGACCAGCCCGATGATGCCGAGACCGGCGAGCAGCGACAGCAGGGTGGCCGGCCGGCGGCCCTCCCGGCGCAGCATCGTGACGCCGTTGATCACGAGGAAGATCGCGAGCACCACGATCGCCACCGGGATGGCGACCACGATCGCCAGCACCAGCCAGCGCGCGGCGGTGCCGCTGACGGAGTCGAGCGCGAAGATCACCCCGAGCCCGGCGAACATCAGCGTCAGGACCAGGAAGATCCCGTTGCGGAACAGCCGCCGGTCGTGCAGGAAGCTGAGCGCGAAGACGAGGAACCAGAACCCGGCGATTCCGAACGAGATGAGCATCGGGCGCCATCAAACCATCTGATGGCGCCCGATCGCTCACGCCAGGCTGGTCAGTGACGAGATCGAGGCCTTGTGCAGGTGGGTGATCGCGGTGCCGGTGGACAGGGCGCCTCCGACCCTTCGTGATGTGCGAGAGTCGTGGCGGGACCGGCGCGTGAGGAAGGTGTACTTCATGACAAATGTCACGAACTGGGCGGGGAACGTCAGCTTCGCGAGCGCGCTGCGGCGGCCGGGGTCGGTGGGCGAACTGCAGGAGATCGTGGCGTCGAGCGAGAAGGTGCGCGTGCTCGGCACCGGGCACTCGTTCAACCGGATCGCCGACACCACCGGCACATTGGTCAGCGTCGCGGACCTGTCGCAGGTGATCGAGGTCGGCGAGCGTGGGGTGACGGTCTCGGCCGGACTCCGGTACGGCGAGATCACGGCGGCTCTCGAGGCCCGAGGGCTCGCGCTGCACAACCTCGGTTCGCTGCCGCACATCTCGGTGGCCGGTGCCTGCTCCACCGGCACCCATGGCTCGGGCGACACGAACGGTCCGCTCGCGGATGCGGTCAACGCGATCACGTTCGTCGACGCGTCTGGCGAGCTCGTCACGCTGACCCGTGACGACCCGGACTTCGCCGGCGCGGTGGTCTCGCTCGGCGCGCTCGGTGTCACTGTCAGCCTCACGCTCGACGTCCAGCCGTCGTACCAGATCAGTCAGGTCGTGTACGACGGTCTGCCGGTGGAGCGGCTGGCCTCGGACTTCGCCGCGGTGATGGGCAGCGCGTACAGCGTCAGCGCCTTCACGGACTGGGTCGATCCGGACGTGATGGTGTGGCGCAAGCGGCGTGGCGACGCCCCGATCGAGGCGGAGTGGCTGGGCGCGAAGGTCGCCGACGGCCCCCGTCACCCGATCAAGGTGATGCCGGCCGACTACGCCACCCAGCAGGGCGGCGTACCGGGTCCGTGGAACGAGCGGCTGCCGCACTTCCGGCTCGAGTTCACCCCGAGCAACGGAGACGAACTGCAGTCCGAGTACTTCGTCCCGCGGGAGCGGGCGGCCGAGGCGTTCGACGTACTGCGGGCCCTGGGCAACCAATTCACGCCGGTCCTCCAGGTGTCCGAGGTACGAACGATCGCGGCCGACGAGCTGTGGTTGAGTCCGAGCCAGGGCCGGGACACGGTTGCGCTCCATTTCACCTGGATCCAGGACGAGGACGCCGTACGGCCGGTCGTGGCCGCGCTCGAGGAGGCGCTGGACTCGCTGGACGTGCGGCCGCACTGGGGCAAGGTCTTCGCCGCCGACGCCGCCTTGCTCCGGGCGCGTTATCCCAGGGTGCCCGACTTCATCGCACTCGCGGCGAAGTACGACCCCGCCGGCAAGTTCCGCAATCCCTACCTGGACACGTATCTACCCAGTGTCCCGTGAGTGGTGTAGCTCGACCACCGACAGCGGCAGATCCTCGATCCGGTACGACGGTGACGGTGCGCGCAGGAGGGTCCCGCTCACGTGGTGGGCGCTGTTGCTCAGCACGACCCGGCCCTGGTCGTTGACGATGGCAACCTTCCGGTGGGTCGCCCGTAGGCACGGCAGGATCGCCTTCTCGAAGGTGAACACCCGGACGTCCGCGCCGGCCACGCCGACGAACCGGTCGTCGACCACGACGGGCACGGTGAAGGTCAGGGTGTAGTCGTCGGTGCAGAGGTAGTCGACGTACGGGCCGGTGATGTGGCGACGGCCGGTGGTCCGCGGTACGTCGTACCAGGGCAGAGAGCCGTAGTCGTAGAAGTTCTCACCGCGCGGATCGGTGTCGACGATCAGGCGCTCGGCCGAACCGTTGCTCAGCATGAACCACTCCAGCCACCAGCGGGAGTCGGCCAACGTGTCGACGGCCGCGACGAATCCCGCGCCCTGGATCAGGCCGTCCGGATCCTCGAGCGCCGGGCCGACGAGCGTCGTGACCGCGCCCAGGTCGCCGCGCCGGACCGTCGGCTGATCGGTGAACACGGCACCGACGTCCGCGGCGATCCGGTCCGCGAGCCCGAAGGCCGCGCCGACCACCACCCCGACCTGCTCCAGGACGGCGTCGACTCCAGCATCTGGTGCAAGGTCCGTGCTCATCAGTCCTCCAGGGCCAGTCTGAGGTCGATCAGCCGCGCCGTCGAGTCTGCGACGCGCTCTTCCGCGGCCGTCCGTGCGGCATCGCCGTTGGTTCGCTCGATCGCCGCGACGACATCCCGGCAGCTCTGCACGGTCCGGCGGTGGCTCTCGTCGTCGCCGAACGCCAGCCAGAGCAGCGTGCCGACCTCGGCCTGCAGACTCACCTCGGCGCGGTAGAGCCGGGTGGACTGCGCGGTCGCGGCCACTTCGATGTGGAACTGCGCATCCGCGCGGCGACGGGCGCCGAGACCCTCGGCGTTCTCCAGGCTGTCGCACACCACGCCGAGGCGCTGTACGTCGTCCGGCGTCGCCCGCTCGGCCGCGAGTCTGGCCGCCGTACCCGCGATGGCGCTGTAGTGGTCGCCGAGATCGCGAAGCTGCGCGAGGCTCAACTCCTCCAGCCGGTCCCGGACGATCGCGGCGGACATCTCCTCCTGGGCCCGGACGAAGCTGCCACCGCCCCGCCCGCGCCGGGTGTGGATCAGGCCGCGCAACCGCAGTGACGACAGGGCCTCGCGCACCGTGGTGGTGGAGACGCCGAAGATGCCGGCCAGGTCGGACTCGCCCGGCAGTTGCTCCGAGTCCGGGAGCAGGCCCAGCGCGATCGCGTCGGTCAGGCGGCGCTCGACCAGTTCCGAGCGGCTCAGCGTCTCCAGCGGTGCGAACACCGCCGCCGCGCCACTGCCGTAGAACCGCAGCGCCATCCCGCCCCTGCCTTTCTCGGTCACCCGGACACAACTCCGGAACATTCGCACCGATCTCTTGAACTTTAACATCTGATTTCATATGTTTACGGCCACCAGAGACAGTCCCCGGCCACGGGAGTGTGCGCGATGCGAACTGTGCGGAATCTGATCAACGGAACCCCGCGAGACGCGCTCAGCGGCGCCACCAGCGAGCTCGTCGATCCGGCCACCGGCAAGGTCTTCGGTACGGCGCCACTGTCCGGCGACGAGGACGTGGACGCGGCGTACCGGGCGGCGGACGCCGCTGCGCCGGGCTGGGCCAGGGCGACTCCGAGCGAGCGGCAACGCGCACTGCTGCGGTTCGCCGACAGGGTCGAGGCGGAGGCGGAGGCCCTGGTCGCCGCCGAGTCGGAGAACACCGGCAAGCTGCTCGAGCTGACCCGCACCGAGGAACTCGACGTCATGGTCGACCAGTTGCGCTTCTTCGCGGGCGCAGCGCGGCTCCTCGAAGGCAAGTCCGCGGGTGAGTACCTGGCCGGTCACACGTCCTGGGTCCGCCGTGAGCCGATCGGTGTCGTCGGCCAGATCACGCCGTGGAACTACCCGATGATGATGGCGGTCTGGAAGTTCGGTCCGGCCCTTGCCGCGGGCAACACCGTGGTCCTGAAGCCGGCCGAGACCACCCCGGTGACGACGGTGATGCTCGCGGAGCTCGCGGCCGAGGTGCTGCCGCCTGGCGTGTTCAACGTCGTCTGTGGTGACCGTGCGACCGGGCAGGCCGTGGTTGCGCATCCGGTCCCAGGCCAGGTCAGCATCACCGGCTCGACCCGGGCCGGTTCCGAGGTCGCCAGTACGGCGGCTCTCGATCTCAAGCGCACGCACCTCGAACTCGGCGGCAAAGCACCGGCTGTCGTCTTCGCGGACGCGGACCTCGCCGCGGCGGTCGAGGCGATCGGGGTCGGTGGCTACTTCAACGCCGGCCAGGACTGTACGGCGGCCTGCCGGGTGATCGTCGACGCCTCGGTGCATGACGAGTTCGTGCAGACGCTGGTCGACTGGGCGCGGTCGAACGCGCGCCCGGGGCTCGCGAACGACGGCGACGCGCTGTTCGGGCCGCTGAACAGCAGCCTGCAGCTGGACCGGGTCCACGGCTTCCTGGCCCGCATGCCCGAGCACGGCTCGATCGCATTGGGTGGCGAGCGATCCGGAGGAGCCCTTGCCGACGGCTACTTCCTGGACGCGACCGTCGTCACTGGGCTGCGGCAGGACGACGAGATGATCCAGGACGAGGTGTTCGGTCCGGTCATCACTGTGCAGTCGTTCAGCGACGAGGACGAGGCCCTGCGGATGGCCAACGGCGTGCGCTTCGGTCTCGCGTCGAGTGTGTTCACCACCGACCACTCGCGGGCACTGCGGATGTCCGCGGCCCTCGACTTCGGCTGCGTCTGGATCAACACGCACATCCCGCTCGTGGCCGAGATGCCGCACGGCGGCTTCAAGCACTCCGGGCACGGCAAGGACCTGTCCCTGTACGGCGTCGAGGACTACACCCGGGTCAAGCACGTGATGTCGGCGATCGGATGACGAGCTTGGGTGAGCAGGTGACGACCCAGACGCCGCCGGACACGGCGGCGGCGGTCAGCCTGCGCGGCCTGCGGAAGACGTTCGGCGAGGTCGCCGCGGTCGACGGTGTCGACCTCGACCTGGCCGAGGGCGAGTTCTTCTCGATGCTCGGCCCGTCCGGCTCCGGCAAGACCACGGTGCTGCGGATGATCGCCGGCTTCGAGGAGCCCACCGCCGGCCGGATCCTGCTCGGGGGCGTCGACGTCACCGAGCGGCCGCCGTACGCGCGGGATGTGAACACGGTCTTCCAGGACTACGCGCTGTTCCCGCACATGAGTGTGTTGCAGAACGTCGAGTACGGGTTACGGGTGAAGGGTGTCGACCGGCGGTCGCGCCGTACCAGGGCTCTCGAGGCGCTGGAGACGGTCCGGCTGGAGGGGTTCGGGGACCGCCGGCCGAGCCAGCTGTCCGGTGGCCAGCGGCAACGAGTGGCGCTGGCCCGGGCCTTGGTGAACCGCCCGAAGCTGCTGTTGCTGGACGAGCCGCTCGGGGCCCTCGACCTGAAGCTGCGCCGGGAGATGCAGCTCGAGCTCAAGGCGTTGCAGCGTGATGTCGGCATCACCTTCGTGTTCGTCACCCACGACCAGGAGGAGGCGCTGACGATGAGCGACCGGATCGCCGTGTTCAACGGCGGCCGGATCGAGCAGCTGGCCGGTCCGGCCGAGCTGTACGAGCATCCGGCGAGCGCGTTCGTCGCCGGGTTCGTCGGTACCTCCAACCTGCTCGAGGGCGACGTCGCAGCGGCCGTCCTCGGTACGCCGGGCCTGTTCACCGTCCGGCCCGAGAAGATCGACATGCACACCCGGGACGCCGCCGCCGGCCCGGGGAGCTGTACCGCCACCGGTGTGGTCCGCGAAGTGGTGTACCTCGGCTCGGCCACGCAGGCCGTGGTCGACCTGGACGCCGGTGGCTCGCTGATCGTCCTGCAGCAGAACCGTTCCGTGCAGGACCAGCTCGCGCATCGGGGTGCGCAGGTCCGCCTCACCTGGCGCCGCGAACACACCGTCGAGATCGGCGGTTCCGCCTAGCAAGTCCCACCGCCCCAACCCTTTGGCAAGGAGCTTTCGATGAAGAGACTCAGTGCGGCGGCGAGCCTGGCAGTGCTCGCTCTGATCGTGGCAGCGTGCGGCACGTCCGGTGGTTCCGACGACAGCTCTGATGACGGGGCGGCCGGGACGAGCGGGTTCACCCCGCCGGACCTGAAGAAGCTCGACACGCTCGGAGCCGGGGAGGGCAAGCTCAGCGTGCTCGCCTGGCCCGGGTACGCCGAGGACGGCTCGAACGACCCGAAGGTGGACTGGGTCTCGTCGTTCGAGAAGGAGACCGGCTGCCAAGTCACGGTGAAGACGTTCGGTACGTCGGACGAGGCCGTCAGCCTGATGAAGACCGGGCAGTACGACGTGGTGTCGGCCTCCGGCGACGCGTCGTTGCGGCTGATCGCGGGCGGACAGGTGGAGCCCGTGAACACCGACCTGATCCCGAACTACGCCGACGTCTACCCGTTCCTGAAGGACCGGCCGTGGAACTCGGTGAAGGGCCAGATGTACGGCGTACCGCACGGGTACGGCGCGAACCTGCTGATGTGGCGGACGGACAAGGTGACGCCGGCGCCGACGTCGTGGGGCGTGGTCTTCGACGCCAACTCGCCGTACAAGGGTGCGGTGACGGCGTACGACTCGCCGATCTACATCGCCGACGCCGCGATGTACCTGATGGCGACGAAGCCTGACCTGGGGATCAAGAACCCGTACGCGCTGGACGAGAAGCAGTTCACCGCGACCGTGGATCTGCTCAAGCAGCAGAAGGCGCTGGTGTCGGAGTACTGGTCGGACTACCTCAAGGAGGTGCAGGCGTTCACCAGCGGCAACTCGGTGGTCGGCACCACCTGGCAGGTGATCGCGAACGTGGCGACCGGCGAGAAGGTCCCGGTGCAGGTGACGGTCCCGACCGAGGGCGTGACCGGCTGGTCCGACACCTGGATGCTGAGCGCGACCTCGAAGAACAAGAACTGCGGCTACCTGTGGATGAACCACATCGTCAGCCCGGAGGCGAACGCGGCTGTGGCCGAGTACTTCGGCGAGTCCCCGGCGAACGCGAAGGCTTGTGCGCAAACCGCGGACAAGAACCACTGCACCACGTTCCACGCCGGTGACGAGGCCTACTCGCAGAAGATCTGGTACTGGACCACCCCGATCGAGCAATGCCTGGACGGCCGGACCGACGTCAAGTGCACCGACTACAGCCGCTGGACCCAAGCCTGGACCCAGATCAAGGGATGATGAGCAGTCTTCATCGCCATCCGCGGGTTCGGTTGGGGTTGTTGCTGGGTCCGCCGATCTTGTGGCTTGGGGTTGCGTACCTGGGGGCGTTGGCGGCGTTGTTCGTCACCGCCCTCTGGTCGCAGAACAGCTTTACCGGGGTGATCGAGCGGGAGTGGACGCTGGACAGCTTCCGGACGCTGTTCACAGTCGAGGTGTACCGGACCATCGCCTTGCGCACGATCGGGGTCGCCCTTCTGGTGACCTTGATCGATGCGGTGGTCGCGTTCCCGATCGCGCTGTACATGTCGAAGGTGGCGCGTCCGGGGCTGCGCCGGTTCCTGCTGGTGGCGGTGCTGATGCCGTTGTGGGCCAGCTATCTGGTCAAGGCGTACGCGTGGCGTGGGATGTTCGCCGAAGGCGGCCTGGTGTCGTCGATGTTCGAGGCGGTCGGGCTGAAGTCGCCAGGGTTCGGCCTGACCGCGACGGTGGTCACGCTGGCCTACCTATGGCTGCCGTACATGATCCTGCCGATCTACGCCGGCCTCGAACGGCTGCCGGATTCGTTGCTGGAGGCCTCGGCCGATCTCGGTGCGAAGACCCCGCAGACGATCCGGCGGGTGATCCTGCCGGTGGTGGTGCCGGCCATGGTGGCCGGGTCGATCTTCACCTTCAGCCTGACGCTGGGCGACTACATCGCCGTCCGGATCGTCGGCGGCACCAATCAGTTGCTGGGCAACGTTGTGTACGACAACGTGGGTGCGGCCAACAACCTGCCGTTCGCGGCCGCGGTCGCCACCATCCCGGTCGTGGTGATGCTGGGGTACCTGGCCGCGGTACGTCGTACCGGAGCGATGGAGAGTCTGTGATGACGATCTCCGGACCGACGCGGATGGTGTTGAGGATCCTCACCATCGTGATCCTCGCGATCATCTACATCCCGTTGCTGTTGGTGCTGGTGAACTCGTTCAACGTGAACAAGACGTTCGCGTGGCCGCCGCGGGACTTCACGCTGGAGTGGTGGCGGCGCGCGGCCGAGAGCCAGGGTGCGCTGGATGCGCTCTGGGTGAGTGTGCGGGTCGGGCTGGTGGCGACAGTGATCGCGCTGGTGCTGGGGACGATGATCGCGTTCGCGCTGCAGCGGTTCAGCTTCTACGGGCGCGACTCGGTATCGCTGCTGGTGATCCTGCCGATCGCGCTGCCTGGCATCGTCACCGGGATCGCCCTGAACAACGCGTTCCGGACCATCTTCGGGTTCGAACTCGGGTTCGGCACGATCGTGATCGCGCACGCGACGTTCTGCATCGTGACGGTCTTCAACAACGTGATCGCGCGGCTGCGGCGCACCGGCGTACATCTGGAGCAGGCATCGGCCGACCTCGGTGCGTCCGGGTTCACGACCTTCCGCCTGGTCACGTTCCCGCTGATCCGGTCGGCGCTGCTGGCCGGCGGGCTGCTCGCGTTCGCGCTGTCGTTCGACGAGATCATCGTGACCACGTTCACGGCCGGCGCGAACCAGCAGACGCTGCCGATCTGGATCTTCAACAACCTGTTCCGGCCGAACCAGGCGCCGATCGTCAACGTGGTCGCGGCCGCGCTGATCGTGTTCTCGGTCATCCCGGTCTGGCTGGCACAGAAACTCTCGGGCGACGCGGAATCACTAGGAGCAGGACGATGACGGTGGGGCAGGAACGCAAGCTGGTCACGGAGATCCCCGGACCGCGCTCGGTCGAGTTGATGGCACGGGTACGGCGGTCCGTCGCGCGGGGGATCGGGATCGCGCTGCCAGTGTTCGTCACCGAGGCCGGTGGCGGGATCGTGGTGGATGCCGATGGCAACCAGCTGATCGATCTCGGCTCTGGGATCGCGGTGACGAACGTCGGCAACGCGGCACCGCAGGTGGTGAGCGCGGTGCAGGAGCAGGTGGCGCGGTTCACCCACACCTGCTTCATGGTCACGCCGTATGCCGGCTACCTCGAGGTGTGCGAGGCGCTGAACCGGATCACGCCCGGGGACCACGAGAAGCGGTCGGTGCTGCTGAACTCCGGTGCCGAGGCGGTCGAGAACGCGGTGAAGATCGCGCGCTCGCACACCCGGCGGAACGCGGTGGTGGTGTTCGACCACGGGTATCACGGGCGGACCAACCTGACCATGGCGATGACGGCGAAGAACGCGCCGTACAAGGACGGGTTCGGCCCGTTCGCGCCGGAGGTGTACCGGGTGCCGACGTCGTACCCGTATCGGGACGGCCTGAGTGGACCGGAGGCCGCGGCCCGGGCGGTGGCGTCGATCGAGAAGTACGTCGGTGCGTCGAACGTCGCGTGTGTGGTGATCGAACCGATCCACGGCGAGGGCGGGTTCGTCGTACCTGCTCCCGGGTTCTTGCCGGCGGTGGCCGAGTGGTGCCGTTCGGCTGGGGTGGTGTTCGTCGCGGACGAGATCCAGACCGGGTTCGGGCGGACCGGCGACCTGTTCGCGTGCTCGCACGAGGGCGTCGTACCTGATCTGATCACACTGGCGAAGGGCATCGCGGGCGGTCTGCCGCTGGCAGCCGTGACTGGGCGCGCGGAGATCATGGATGCGCCGCACGTGAGTGGTCTCGGCGGCACGTACGGCGGGAACCCGGTGGCATGTGCCGCGTCGCTGGCGGCGATCTCGATGATGGAAGCCGAGGACCTGCCGGCCCGGGCGCGGGAGATCGGCGAGATCATGCTGCCCGCGTTGCGC
Source organism: Kribbella capetownensis (assembly GCF_004331485.1). GTDB lineage: Bacteria > Actinomycetota > Actinomycetes > Propionibacteriales > Kribbellaceae > Kribbella > Kribbella capetownensis. The sequence continues at coordinate 333,922 of NZ_SJKD01000008.1, read as the reverse complement.
GATCTGGCGGCGCGACACCCGATCATCGGCGATGTCCGCGGGCGGGGCGCGATGATCGCCATCGAACTGGTCACGGCGTCCGGTGAGCCGGATCCGATCGCGACCGGGGAGATCGCGCGAGCGTGTCACGCGGAGGGGATGGTCGTGCTGACCGCGGGAACCTACGGCAACGTACTGCGCTTCCTGCCGCCGCTCGTGATGCCGCCCGAGCTTCTCCGCGAGGCTCTGAGCCTGCTCGCAAAGGTCTTCGACGCGCGGTAGGGCGTGTCGCGCGCATCACATCAAGGGGACCCAACCTCAAACCCTGTCGAGCCCATCATTGGCCTGTGGGGATCCTCGACAAAACTGTCACGACGACATTCGTTCTCCTGGCAGGGGTTGCCCTGGTCGGTGTCGCTACCGACCTCGCCGCAGTGGTCGCGCCGGACCACGCCAACGAGCTACACGCCTACGAGGCCGCGCCGCGCTGCCCGGCCGCCCTGTCCTGGGTCAACTCGACGAGGGCGACCGGGTGACCGGCACGATCTGGCGCGGCGAGCTGATCGAGATCGCGGCCAAAGGTGCCACCCAGACCGGAGACGCTCCGGGCGACGGGGTCGGAGCGGACATCCTTGCGCTGGTCCTGGCGACCAGCGGTGTGCTCGTGATGGTCGCCTGCGCCTGGCGGCTGCGACGCCGTCGCTCCGCCTCGACCCCCGCCATGGAAGCCACTTTCGTCCTGAGTATCGGAGTGCTCCTCGTAGGACTCGCCTCCGCGGTCGTGATGTTTGTTCTCGACGACTTCCTGCCGCCGAGCATGGGCGAGAACTTCGTGGTGTTCGCGGCCGTCTTCTGCGCCGGCGCTGCCTGGCTGACTGTCGCGGTACGCCGGGACCTCAAGAAGTCACCGGACCTCCCGGGCATCCCGATCTGAGTGCAGCTCGACAGGAGGTGCCGGGGCCGGCAGGCGCTCGCCACGCTCAGGGGAGCGTCTGCGATGAGTAGAACGCCCGACACTTCCTGTCGGCGTGCACATCAGGGGTCGATGGTGGTGGTGATGGTCCAGAGGAGGTTGCGGAGCACGCGACGGTCCTCGGGGCCGAGCTGGGCGAGGGCCCGGCGGCCGGCGCGGTCGTAGACCTCCTGGACCGTGTGGGCCAGCTCGACGCCGCGGTCGGTGAGTTCGATCGCGACCTGGCGGGCGTCGGTACTGTTCCTGACCCGGCGGACGAGGCCGGCAGCTTCCATCCGCTGGGTGGTTTTCGTTGCTGTCGGCACCTCGACGTCCAGGACCTTGGCCAGTTGAGCCACCGGGAGCGAGCCCAGATGCAGGAGCTTGGCAAGGACTAGCTCCTGGCCGGTGTGCAGTCCGGTGCCGGCCAGTTCTTCGGCGACCGCCTTCCGGGCGGCGCGGTCGGCGAACCGCAGCGCGATCAAGACATCAGCTTCACTGGCTGGTACTTCCGGAGGCCATTCGGTTTGATCGGTGCTCACATGTGGCTCCGTGGTAGGAACGGGTTGCGGGCGTCGTAGTCGCCGCTGTACTCGGTCGGGATCGCGGGCTCACCGCGGCTCAGCTGGCTGGCGTAGCGGGGCAGCTCGTCCCGCACCCTGAGGTGGTGCGCCTGGGACTCCTCCGGCGTGGTGCGGCCGACGATCTTGCCGGCTTCGACCAGCGGTTTGAGCAACTCGCGGTCGTCACCGTCGTCGACCGCTGGCTCGCCGACGCCGATCAGCTCGACCTCCGCGACCCCGCTGGCTGACCGGCGCCGCAGCGCGTACTTCCGGCCGCCGATGGAGATCTTGTCCGGGCTCTTCTTCGCCACCGGCACAAGCACTCCGTCCGCGGTCTCCCGCGCGACCAGCTTGTACACGAACCCGCAGGTCGGGTGGCCGCTGCCGGTCACGAGCGACGTACCCACGCCGTATCCGTCGACCGGAGCCGGGGCGAGCGCTGCGATCTGGAACTCGTCCAGGTCGCTGGTGACGATGATCCGGGTCTTGGTCGCCCCGAGAGCGTCCAGTTGCTCGCGGACCTGCCCGGCCAGGGACGGCAGATCGCCGGAGTCGAGCCGGACCGCGCCGAGCTCTGGGCCGGTGATGCTGATCGCGGTCCGGACCGCCTCGGCCACGTCGTACGTGTCCACCAGCAGGGTCGTCCCCTTGCCGAGGGCATCGATCTGGGAGGTGAACGCGTCCCGCTCGGTGTCGTGCAGCAGGGTGAACGAGTGTGCCGCCGTACCCGCGCTCGGGATGCCGTACCGGCGCGCGGCCTCCAGGTTCGAGGTGGTGGCGAAGCCTGCGATGTACGCCGACAGCGCGGCGGCGACCGCGGACTCCTCGTGGGTCCGGCGCGAGCCCATCTCGATACACGGCCGGCCACCGGCCCACCAGGTCATCCTCGATGCCGCCGAGGCGACCGCGGAATCGTGGTTCAGGATGGACAGGAACACGGTTTCCAGCAGCACCGCCTCGGCGAAACTGGCCTCCACCACCAGCACCGGCGAGCCGGGGAAGAAGATCTCCCCGTCGGCGTAACCGGAGATGTCGCCGGTGAACCGGTAGCCGGCCAGCCAGTCCCGGGTAGCCTGGTCGACGACACCCCGGTCGGCCAGGAATCCGATCGCCCGCTCGTCGAAGCGGAACCGCTCCAGCGCGTCCAGCAGCCGGTTCACGCCGGCGACCACGCCGTAGCGGCGCCCGTCGGGCAGCCGGCGGGCGAACAGCTCGAAGACCGAGCGGCGCTGCGCCGTGCCGTCGGCCAGGCTGGCCTGCAGCATGGTGAGCTCGTAGTGGTCCGTGAGGAGCGCGGTCGAGTGCGTCACAGGGGCAGCCTATTGCGAACCGTGACTCGATGATGGAGAGAATGGACTGGTGAGCACCGCACCAAGCGAACTCGAGAGCCCCGAGGTCGACGAGGCGATCGAGCTGAGCCCACCGTGGGTGACGATCGTCTGGAACGATCCGGTCAACCTGATGGACTACGTCACCTTCGTCTTCCAGACCTACTTCGGCTACTCCAAACACAAGGCGGAGAAGCTGATGCTGCAGGTGCACCAGGAGGGCAAGTCGGCGGTCTCGAACGGCAACCGCGAGGCGATGGAACGCGACGTGGAAGCGATGCACTCCTACGGCCTGTGGGCCACCTGCGAGAAGTCGTGACCCGGTTCCGCAAGCGCCGCAAGACCGTCGTCGTCAGTTTCGCCGAGCACGAGGCGGACATCCTGGCGAACCTGCTCCGCAACCTGGTCGAACTCCTGTACGACGGCCTGCCGCCGCGCGCCACCGAGTCCTCGGACCCGCTGGCCGCGCTCCTGGACAGCGACGGGCCGACCTCGCCGCCGGAGGACGTCGTACTCCAGCGGCTGCTGCCGGATGCGTACAAGGAGGACGACCAGGCGTCGGGTGAGTTCCGGCGGTTCACGGAGCGCGGTCTGCGCGACGGCAAGATCAGCGACGCGAAGCGGGTGCTGTCCGCGCTCGAGGAGTCCGGCGCGGACGAGATCGCACTGGAGCCCGACGAGCAGCTGTCCTGGCTGCGCGCGCTGAACGACCTCCGCCTGGCCATCGGCACCCGCCTGGACATCAAGGAAGAAGACGACTACTCCACCTGGGAAAAGCTCCCGGACGACGATCCGCGCCGCCTGACGTACGACCTGTACGACTGGCTGGGTTATCTCCAGTCCGCGCTCCTCCACAACATGCGCTGACACCCCCTCCGGCGCGCGAAAGGACACCGCCCTTCGGTGGCGGCTGATTGATGGCGCGCGGGCCCTGATCCGGACTGAGCATGATCGGCGAGACAAACCTCATTGCGGGTGGGTCGCCATGCGGGCCACGTCACGGCGCCTGGAGCATTCGCGGTGGACCTGAAGGACACCGCCGAGACGCCTTGGGCGTCCAGAGCTGAAGTCCGAACGACGCCATGGCGTCCATCTGCTCGTGAGCAGGTTGTTCTTGCCGGCGGTGTCCTTTGTCAGCTGCCGTGGGAGGCGGTGTCGGGGGCCCGTTTAGGATCGGCGGGTGGGTTATCCGATGAGTGGCGATGCTGAGCTGAGTGCTAGTCCTGACTTTCCGCGGGTTGAGCGGGAGGTGCTTGAGTACTGGGACAAGGATGGGACGTTCCTGGCCTCGGTGGAGCAGCGGGCGGCGGGGGAGGACGGGGCCAACGAGTTTGTCTTTTATGACGGGCCTCCGTTCGCCAACGGGTTGCCGCATTACGGGCATCTGCTGACGGGATATGTGAAGGACGTCGTACCGCGGTACCAGACGATGCGGGGACGTCGGGTGGAGCGGCGGTTCGGGTGGGATACGCATGGGTTGCCGGCCGAGCTAGAGGCCCAGCGGGTGCTGGGGCTGAGGACGAAGGCGGACATCCTCGAGCTCGGGATCGAGAAGTTCAACGAGGCGTGCCGGGCGTCGGTGCTGAAGTACACCGGTGAATGGCGCAGCTACGTCACCCGGCAGGCGCGTTGGGTCGACTTCGACCACGATTACAAAACGCTCAATCGCGACTACATGGAGTCGGTGATCTGGGCGTTCAAGACGCTGTACGACAAGGGCCTGGTGTATGAGGGCCTGCGGGTGCTGCCGTACTGCTGGAACGACGAGACTCCGCTGTCCAACCACGAGCTGCGGATGGACGACGACGTCTACCAGCAGCGCCAGGACCCGTCGGTGACGATCGCGGTGGAGCTGGAGACCGGTGAGCGTCTGCTCGCCTGGACCACCACGCCCTGGACCCTCCCGAGCAACCTCGCCATGGCCGTCGGCCCGGACGTCGACTACGTGGTGGTGAACGATGCCGAGGGCCGTCCGACGATCCTCGCCGAGGCGCGATTGGCGGCGTACGCCGGGACGCACGGCGACTTCGCCGGCCTCGGTGACGAGGTGCTCCGGCGGCTCAAGGGGTCCGAGCTGATCGGCCTGCGCTACACCCCGCTGTTCCCGTTCCTCGCGAACGCCGAGGTCTTCGGGACGGGCGAGGCGTACAAGGTCATCTCGGCCGAGCACGTCACCACCGACGAGGGCACCGGCGTCGTGCACATGGCTCCCGCGTACGGCGAGGAGGACCAGGTGGCCTGCGAGGCGGCAGGGATCCCCACCGTGCTGACCGTCGACGAAGGAGCCCGGTTCACGTCCGTGGTCCCGCCGTACCAGGGGATGCACGTGTTCGAGGCGAACCGGCCGATCATCCGGGACCTGCGGGCGGCCGGGGCACTGGTGCGCGAGGACAGCTACGTGCACAGCTACCCGCACTGCTGGCGGTGCCGGAACCCGCTGATCTACAAGGCGGTGTCGAGCTGGTTCGTCGAGGTGACCCGGATCCGGGACCGGATGGTCGAGCTGAACGAGCAGATCACCTGGGTGCCGGAGCATGTGAAGCACGGGCAGTTCGGGAAGTGGCTGTCGAACGCCCGGGACTGGTCGATCAGCCGGAACCGGTTCTGGGGCAGCCCGATCCCGGTCTGGCGTTCGGACGATCCGGCGTACCCGCGGATCGACGTCTACGGCTCGATCGAGGAGCTGGAGCGCGACTTCGGTGTCGCCGTCCCCGATCTGCACCGCCCGTACGTCGACCAGCTGACCCGGCCGAATCCGGACGACCCGACCGGGCGGTCCACGATGCGCCGCGTGTCCGACGTACTCGATGTGTGGTTCGACTCGGGGTCGATGAGTTTCGCGCAGGTGCACTACCCGTTCGAGAACACCGAGTGGTTCGAGCACCACTTCCCGGGCGACTTCATCGTCGAGTACATCGGCCAGACCCGCGGCTGGTTCTACACCCTGCACATCCTGTCCACGGCGCTGTTCGACCGGCCGGCGTTCTCGTCCTGCCTGAGTCACGGCATCGTGCTCGGGAACGACGGCCAGAAGATGAGCAAGTCGCTGCGGAACTACCCGGACGTGTCCGAGGTGTTCGACCGCGACGGCGCCGACGCGATGCGCTGGTTCCTGATGTCCAGCCCGATCCTGCGCGGCGGGAACCTGGTCGTCACCGAGGAAGGCATCCGGGACGGCGTCCGCCAGGTGATGATCCCGCTGTGGAACGCCTGGTACTTCTTCGCGCTCTACGCGAACGCCGCCGGGGCGACTGCGACCTGGTCGACCAGCTCCGAGGTGCTGCTGGACCGGTACGTGCTGGCCCGGCTGCGAGTGTTCGTCGCGGACGTCGAGGAGAAGCTGGACCGGTACGACGTCGCCTCGGCCTGCGACGCTGTGCTCAGCTACCTCGAGGTGTTGACGAACTGGTACATCCGCCGGTCCCGGGATCGTTTCTGGGACGAGTCGGGGGAGACGTTCCAGGACGCGGTGAACACGCTCTACACCGCGCTCGAGGTCGTGTGCCGGACGGCTGCGCCACTGCTGCCGCTCACGGTCGAGCAGGTCTGGCGCGGGCTGACCGGCGAGCGGTCGGTGCACCTGACCGACTGGCCGTCGGCCGACGAGCTCCCGGACGATCCCGAGCTGGTCGCGCGGATGGAACGGGTGCGCGAGGTGTGCTCGGTCGCGTCGTCGATCCGGAAGGCGGCGGGCATCCGCGGCCGGCAGCCGTTGCAGTCGCTGACGGTCGCGACGGCCCACGCAGAGGCGCTGAGGGCGTTGGTGCCGTTGATCGAGGACGAGGTCAACGTCCGTGGGGTCGTGCTGACGTCGGCGGATGCGGTGGACGCGCCGGTGTCGCAGCGGTTGACGGTCAACGCGCGGGCGGCCGGGCCGCGGCTGGGGCGTGATGTCCAGACGGTGATCAAGGCGTCGAAGAGCGGCGACTGGTCGGTCTCCGCGGACGGCGTGGTCGTTGCCGGGGGCATCGAGTTGGCCGAGGGCGAGTACACCCTGGAGACCACGCTGGCCGAGGGCGGTACGGCGAGCGGCCTGCTCTCCGGCGGCGGCTTCGTCGTACTCGACACGACGATCACGCCTGAGCTGGAGGCCGAGGGCACGGCTCGCGACGTGATCCGCTCGGTGCAGCAGGCGCGGCGGGACGCAGGCCTGCAGGTGACCGATCGGATGCGCTTGTCGGTGACGGCCGACGCTCGGACCATGCGGGCCGTCGAGGCGCATCGCGAGCTGATCATGGCCGAGACCCTCGCGACTGAGCTGGACGTCGCGGCGGGTCCCGAACTCCAGGTCGCGGTCACTGCCTAGGGTGAGGGCTATGGAGACGCGCAGGCTTGGTCGGACCGGTCGGGACGTGGGTGTGGTCGGGCTCGGCGCCTGGCAGTTGGGCGCCGACTGGGGCTCGGTCGACGAGAGCGATGCGCTCGCGGTACTGCGGGCCGCGATCGAGGGCGGTGTCACGTTCATCGACACCGCGGACGTGTACGGCGACGGCCGTAGCGAACGGCTGGTCGGTCAGGTCTTCAAGGAGTACGACGGCCTGACCGTCGCGACCAAGATGGGACGTCGCGTCGAGCAGGTGCCGTCGAACTACACGCTGGAGAACTTCCGCGCCTGGAACGACCGGTCCCGGCAGAACCTGGGCGTCGACACCATCGACCTGGTGCAGCTGCACTGCCCGCCGGCGCCGGTGTACTCGACCGACGAGGTGTTCGACGCGCTCGACTCGATGGTGGACGAGGGCAGGATGACGTCGTACGGCGTGAGCGTCGAGACCTGCGCCGAGGCGCTCACCGCGATCGCGCGGCCGAACGTGGCGTCGGTGCAGATCATCCTGAACGCGTTCCGGCTGAAGCCCCTCGACGAGGTGCTGCCTGCGGCGCAAGCGGCCGGCGTCGGCATCATCGCTCGTGTCCCGCTGGCGAGCGGGCTGCTGTCCGGCAAGTACGACGAGAACACCACGTTCTCGGCCGACGACCATCGCACCTACAACCGCCACGGCGAGGCCTTCGACGTCGGCGAGACCTTCTCCGGCGTCGACTTCGGCACCGGTCTGGAGGCCGTCCGCCGCCTGATGCCCTGGCTGCCCGCCGGCGTCACGATGGCCCAGTTCGCGCTCCGCTGGATCCTCGACCAGCCAGGTGTGAGCGTCGTCATCCCCGGCGCCCGCAACCCGGCCCAGGTGGCCGGCAACCTGGCCGCGGCAAGCCTTTCCCCGCTCACCGCGGACCAGTCGGCCGCCGTCCAGGCGACGTACGACGAGCTGATCCGGCCACAAATCCACCACCGCTGGTAGCGCTCTGTCCGCATAATGGACCGACTCCCGGGTTGGCGGGCCGGGTCCGGCGGTCGCCGTACCGTGGTCTCGTGTTGATCATCGAGAAGCCCACGTACGACGCGATCGTCGAGCATGCCCGCCGGGACCACCCGGACGAGGCCTGTGGCGTGGTCGCGGGGCCGGCCGGGTCGGACCGGGCGGTGCGGTTGGTGCCGATGCTCAACGCGGCGATGTCGCCGACGTTCTACGAGTTCGACTCGGGCGATCTGCTCCGGCTCTACAAGGAGATGGACGAGCGGGACGAGGAGCCGGTCGTGATCTACCACTCGCACACCGCCACCGAGGCGTACCCGTCACGCACCGACATCACCCTGGCCCAGGAGCCCGGCGCCCACTACGTGCTGGTGTCGACCCGGGACGGCGCCGATTCCCCGGCGTACGACGGGCCGGTCGAGTTCCGGTCGTACCGGATCATCGACGGCGAGGTCGTGGAAGAAGAAGTACGCGTGGTGGGTTCTTATGAGGAAACAAAAGGAGACAACTGATATGGCGATCGAGCTGCGCGTGCCGACGATCTTGCGCACGTACACCGGCGGCGAGAAGGCGGTGAACGGGGACGGCGCCACGCTGGCCGAGTTCATCGACAACGTGAACGGTGCCCACCCGGGCCTGAAGGAGCGCATCGTCGAGGGCGAGCCGGAGGAGCTGCGCCGGTTCGTGAACGTCTACGTCAACGACGAGGACGTCCGGTTCACCGGCGGCCTGAAGACCGGCGTGAAGGACGGCGACGTGGTCGTCGTACTGCCCGCGGTGGCCGGCGGCTGAGCATGCGTTTCGACAGTCTGCTCGACTCGGTCGGGGGCACACCGCTGGTCGGTCTGCCCCGGCTGTCGCCGTCGGCGGACGTCCGGTTGTGGGCCAAGCTGGAGGACCACAACCCGACCGGTTCGATCAAGGACCGGGCGGCGCTGCGGATGCTGCTGGACGCCGAGAAGGACGGCCGGCTGCGGCCCGGCACCACGATCCTCGAACCGACGTCGGGCAACACCGGCATCTCGCTGGCGATGGCGGCCAAGCTGCGCGGCTACCGGATGGTCTGCGTGATGCCGGAGAACACCTCCGAGGAACGCCGCCAGATCCTGCGGATGTGGGGGGTCGAGATCATCTCCTCCCCGGCCGCGGGTGGGTCGAACGAGGCGGTCCGGGTGGCCAAGCAGGTCGCCGAGGAGCACCCGGACTGGGTGATGCTCTACCAGTACGGCAACCCGTCCAACGCCGCCGCGCACTACGACGGCACCGCGCGCGAGATCCTCGCCGATCTGCCGTCCGTCACCCACTTCGTGGCCGGCCTCGGCACCACCGGCACGCTGATGGGCGCGGGCCGCTTCTTCCGCGAGCACAAGCCCGAGGTGCGTATCGTCGCGGCCGAGCCGCGGTACGGCGAACTCGTCTACGGACTGCGCAATCTGGACGAGGGGTTCGTGCCCGAGCTGTACGACGAGACGTTGATCGACGCCCGGTTCTCGGTCGGCCCGCGCGACGCCGTACGCCGGGTCCGTGAGCTGCTGGACAACGAGGGGATCTTCGCGGGGATCTCCACCGGCGCGATCCTGCACGCGGCGCTCGGCCAGGCAGCGAAATGCGTCCGCGAGGGCGAGACCGCGGATATCGCGTTCGTGGTCGCGGACGGTGGCTGGAAGTACCTGTCCACCGGTGCCTACGAGGGCACGATCGACGAGGCGGAGGACCGCCTCGAGGGTCAGCTCTGGGCCTGAGGTGGAGCTGAGCACCGGCGGGCGGAGGGCCGGGACTCAGGGGTGTGCCGGGTGTTGTTGCTGCCGGCACTTGATCGTGACTAGGTCATGTCCGCCTACGGTTGCTTGAAGAGGACCTTGCGTCCCAGCCGGGGATGAACGCCGCGGCCCTTGCAGCTGTTGCAGGGGCGTTGGGCGTAGCTGAAGAGTGCGCCGCGGTGCCGTCCGGCGCCTTTGCAACGGTTGCATTTGGCGTTCGGGTGCAGCGACAGCGAGACGACGTACAAGACGAACGCCGCCATGGCCAGCACCACCAGCATCCCGGTCGGCCCGAGGGCCGCCACGATGTCCCCGGTGGTGCTGTGCGTGTCCGCAGCCTGGCCCGCCGTGGCCTCGTTGGGTTGCGGATTCGGTGCGGCGGTGGTGACCAGCACCACCGCGATCTGGTGCGCCAGTGTCATGGCATCACGAAGGGCGGTCGAGCAAACATCGCTCCAGAGTGGCGCCCATCACGTGAAAAGGCAATTCCGCAGAGTAAAGATGTGGATAACTCCGGCGTGTCGGATCGCTTGGTTAGGTAAGGCTGGCTTCCGAACTGCCCGCGATCAGACCTGTATAAGCTCTGCCTGTGGCTGACGCACCGGTGGGGATCTTCGATTCAGGCTTCGGCGGTCTCACCGTCGCCCGCGCGGTGCTCGACCAGTTGCCGCACGAGCCGATCCTGTACCTCGGCGACACCGCCCGGCAGCCGTACGGCCCGAAGCCGATCGCCGAGGTCCGCGAGTATGCGCTGGAGTGCCTCGATCACCTGGTCGAGGCCGGTGTGAAGATGCTCGTCATCGCCTGCAACTCGGCCAGTGCCGCGATGCTGCGCGACGCCCGCGAACGGTACGACGTACCCGTCGTGGAAGTGATCCTGCCGGCCGCGCGCCGGGCCGTGGCCGCGACCCGGAACCAACGCGTCGGCGTGATCTGCACCCGGGCGACGGCGGCGTCGCTCGCCTACGAGGACGGGTTCGCGGCCGCGCCGCAGGTGGAGCTGTTCACCCGTGCCTGCCCGGATTTCGTCGACTTCGTCGAGTCCGGAGTGACGTCCGGGCCTGAGCTTCTCGAGGCCGCGCACGAGTACCTCGATCCGCTGGTCGAAGCCGGCGTCGACACGCTGATCCTCGGCTGCACGCACTATCCGTTGCTCACGGGCGTGATCTCGTACGTGATGGGCGACAACGTCACGCTGGTGAGCAGCGCCGAGGAGTGCGCCAAGGACGTGTACGGCGTACTCACCAAGACCGGACTGCTCCGCGCGGACAACCTGCCCGAGCCGCGGCACCGCTTCGTCACCACCGGCAGCCCGGCCGAGTTCGCCGCCATTGGCTCTCGCTTCCTCGGGCCGGTGCTGTCCGCGGTCGACCAGTTCGCGTGGGTCCGCTAGCGGGTCTGTTGTCCAGGGCACCGGATCACGGCGTGATGTGCGCGAAATCACTGCCAGGCAACTGGATCCGATGATCCCCGACGCGACTCGCGATCCTGCGAAGCCGGCAACCCGCCGGTAATGTTCCAGCTATGAAGCTCACCGTGATCGGCTGCTCCGGGTCCGTCCCCGGCCCCGACTCGGCCGCCTCGAGCTATCTGCTCACCGCCGAGGGTTTCCACCTGATCCTCGACCTCGGCAGTGGCGCGCTCGGCTCGCTGCAGCGGCACGTCGCGGTCCCGGAGATCGGCGCGATCGGCCTGTCCCACTTGCATCCTGACCACTGCATGGACCTGTGCGGGCTGTACGTCGCGGCGAAGTACGGACCCGGTACGCCGATCCCGCGGATCCCGGTCTACGGACCGCCCGGGACCTCCGGCCGGATGGCGTCGGCGTACGACCTGCCGACCGATCCCGGGATGGAGGAGGAGATCGAATTCCACACCTGGCAGGCGGTTCAGCAGATCGGCCCGTTCACAGTGCGCACCGCGCGGATGGTGCACCCGGTGCCCGCGTACGCGATCCGGGTTGAGCACGGCAACAAGTCGCTCGTCTACACCGGCGACACCGGCCCGAACGACGCACTGATCGAGCTCGCCCGTGGTGCCGACGTCCTGCTGTCCGAGGCCGCCTTGCAGGACAACGATCCGCACAACCCGACCGACCTTCACCTCACTCCCGCCGACGCCGGCGAACACGCCAAGAAGGCGGGGGTCAAACGGCTGATCATCACCCACGTCCCACCCTGGTACCGCCGCGAGACCCAGGCACAAGCCGCCGCCCGCACGTACCCCGGCCCGATCGAGATCGCCACCCCCCATGCCGTTTTCGACATCTGACGGCGCCGCGTTGTGGACGACAACGACCGGCAGCGCGAGTTCGTTGCCGCCCGTCGTCATCCTCCACGGCGGCCCCGGCCTGTGGGACGACTACGCCGTACTCGCGGAGATGCTGGACGATCTGACCGTCGTGCATCGCTTCGACCAGCGTGGGTGCGGGCGATCGGGTCCGTCGGAGTTGCAGTCGGTCCGGCGGACGGCGCAGGACATCGACGAGCTCCGCGAGTACTTCGGGCATGAGCGGATCGTCGTACTCGGGCATTCGTTCGGGGCAACGCTCGCGCTGGCCTACGCCGGGTGGCACGGCGACCGGACCGCGGGTGTCGTGTATGTCGGCGGTGTCGGGATCGGTGACTGGCGTACGCCGGAACGCGCGGAGCGTGCGCGGCGGATGACACCGGCCCAGGTCGCACGGCTGGACGAGCTGGGGGAGAAGCGTGGCCGGACCGCGGAGGAGGAGCTCGAGTTCCGCGTGCTGGCGTGGTTCCCCGACTATGCCGACCAGTCGATGGCGATGACCTGGGCGCGGCGGAGTGCGGCGGTGGAGCTGCCGATCAACTTCGCCGCCAACCGCGAGCTCGGCCAGGACGTCAGCAGGTGGCCCGAGGGCTACCTGGCCGGACTCGCCGCTGGGCTCAGCGCGCCGGTCACGTTCGTCCATGGAGCGGGTGATCCCCGGTCGGTGGTCAATGTCCGTGACCTGGCGTCGCACACTCCTCGCCACACCTTCCACCTCATCCCCGACGCCGGTCACTCCCCGTGGCTGGAGCGGCCGGAGCTCTTCCGGGAGGTGCTGCGGGAGGCCGTGCAGGGTTGCTGAAACGAATTCTGAGATCTACTCTCAAATTAGAGTTGATCTCAGAAGGAGTGTGCGATGGGTGCTGTGAGTCGTGACCCGCGGCGGTGGTGGGCGTTGGGCGCCATGTCGGTCAGCCTGATCGTGGTCGGGCTGGATCTGACCGTGCTGAACGTCGCGCTGCCGACGCTGGCGACCGAGCTGGAGGCGTCGACCAGTCAGCTGCAGTGGTTCGCCAACGCGTACACGTTGGTGCTCGCGGCGCTGCTGCTGCCCGCCGGGCTGCTGGGTGACAGATTCGGCCAGAAGCATCTGCTGATCGGGGCCCTCGTGGTGTTCGGCGGAGCTTCGGCGGCGTGCGCGTTCGCCTCTTCCGCGGGGCAGTTGATCGCGGCTCGCGCGGTGCTCGGGGTCGGGGCGGCGTTCCTGATCCCGCTGTCGATGTCGTTGCTCAACGTGCTGTTCGAGCCGGGGGAGCGGGCTCGGGCGATGACGATCTGGGTGATGGCCAACTCGCTCGGCATCCCGCTCGGGCCGGTGCTCGGCGGCTGGCTGCTGGACCACTACCGCTGGGGCTCGGTCTTCCTGATCAACCTGCCGTTGGTCGCCGTTGGCCTGGTCGCGGTCGCGCTGCTCATTCCGGCGACTCGCGGGCACCGGTCCGGTCGGATCGACGTACCCGGGATTGCGTTGTCCGGGGCGGGGCTGGTGGCGGTGACCTACGGGTTCGTCGCGGCCGGCGAGCGCGGGTGGGGTGACGCGGTGACGCTGGTCAGTCTGGTCGTTGGCGTCGTACTGCTGGCGGTGTTCTGGTCGTGGCAGCGGCGTACGACGGATGCGCTGGTCGACCTGGCGTTGTTCCGGTCGGCGCGGTTCGCGTGGGGGACGGTGCTCGCGACGCTGGCGTCGTTCGCGTTGATGGGTCTGCTGTTCGTGCTGCCGCAGCTCTTCCAGGCCGTGCAGGGCGCGGACGCGTTGAACACCGGTCTGCGGCTGCTGCCGATCATCGGTGGACTCCTGATCGGTGCCAAGGTCGCCGAGCGTCTCTCCGCCACCGCCGGGCCGCGGCTGACTGTGGCGTTCGGGTTCGTGCTGATGCTGGCCGGCCTCGTGATGGGCGCGTTCACCAGCGTCGACGCCGGCTACGGTTTCACGGCGATCTGGGTCAGCATCGTCGGCGTGAGCATCGGGTTCACGCTGCCGCCGGTGATGGATCTGGCGATTGGTGCGTTGACCGTCGAGCGCAGCGGATCCGGGTCGGGCCTGATCCAGGCGCTCCGCCAGGTCGGCGGCACGATCGGGGTCGCGATCCTCGGTACGGTGCTCAACTCGGCGTACCGCGATCACCTGAACGTCGGCGGTCTGCCGCCCGCGGTCGCCGACGCGGCCCGCGACAGCGCGTCCGGGGCGGTCGCGATCGCGGCCCACACCAATGCGCCGGCGCTGGCGGAATCGGCCCGTGAGGCGTTCGTGCACGGCATGAGCGCGACCCTGTGGACGTGCAGCGGGATCGCAGCTCTGGGCTTCGTGGTAGCGCTGGCCTTCCTGCCCAGCACCCGTGGGTCAGTCGAGCCGGAGTCCGTGGAAGTTGTCACAATCGAGGTATGACGATGGAGAAGCCGCCCGGGCTGCGCGAGCGCAAGAAGGCGAAGACCCGGGCGGCGATCCAGGAGCACGCGCTGCGGCTGTTCCGCGACCAGGGGTACGCCGAGACGACCGTGCAGGAGATCGCGGCCGCGGCGGAGGTGTCGCCGGCCACCTTCTTCCGGTACTTCCCGACCAAGGAGGACACGGTCGTCTTCGACCGGCTCGACCCGGTGCTGATCGACGTGTTCCGCGCGCAGCCGGCCGAGATGAACCCGACCGACGCGTTGCGGGCGACGCTCAAGGACAGCATGCGGGCGCTGACCGAGGAGGAGTGGGAGCTGGAGTCCCAGCGTCAGCAGTTGGTCCTCAACGCCCCGGAGCTGCGCGCCCGGATGCTCGACCAGCTGTACGCCGGCATCGATCTGCTGGCCGCCCTGGCGGCCGAGCGAGTCGGCCGGTCCGCCGACGACTTCGCCGTTCGGGCCTGGGCCGGTGCGGTGGTCGGCGTGGTGATGGCGACGTACCAGGTCACCGGCCACGCCAAGATGAAGGACTACTTCGAGATCATCGACCGTGCGTTCGCCCACCTCGAGGCCGGCCTGCCGCTCGGCAAGTAGCTGCCTACGGCCTCATTTCGGCGAGGGCGAGGGTCATCGTCGCGCCCGGGATCGGCATCGACAACGCCTCGGCCTCGATCGCGGCCCGGTCCTGATCGGACAGCGGGCCGGCAGTGCGGAGGTCGACCTTCCCGCCCTTGCGTCCCCAGGCGCCGCGGATCTCGCCGTTCAGCATCAGCCCGTGCGGGTGGTACCAGTCATGCAGGTGAATCCGCGGCTTCTGCCCTGGTCCGGCGAACAGACCGTGCCGGTCCTGCCCGAACAGCCTCAAGTCGGACGCCACCAGGAATCGTGCGCCGGTCGGAACCGGCGCTGACCGGACGGCCTGCTCGTCCGCCGCGAGGATCCACCCTTCGCGGCCTTCCAGCTCGACCGGGAGGAGCTCGCGGTCCAGCAGCTTCCAGACTTCTCTCGCGTCAGGTCTCGACAACCCGGACCACCAACTGAAGGCCTCCACGGTGGTCGGCCCGAATGCCTGCACGTGTCGTCGGCACAGCTCGGCGTGCGCGTCCTGGAAGTCGATCTCGGGCGCTGGAACCTCACGCACGTACAGCGCACTGGTCGTCCACCGCAACGCCAGCCGCCCAGTCCAGCAAGCACTCCGCAGCTCAGGACCCCGGCCGCCGCGATGCTCGGCCCCACCCAGCTCCCGGCAGATCCGGTCGGCCTGGCCTTCGATCTCCCGCCGCTTCTCTTGATCGAGCGGCATCCGCCCGATCGTGAACACCCCGAAGTCCCGCTCCGGCAACACATACACCGCCGCCCGCGGACTGTACGTCTGAACCAACCCCGGCGCCTCCCACGCCGACGGCTCACACCCCTCCACCCGCGCATGCAACCCAACCAACGCATCCCGAGGAGCCGTATCCTGCAACCCAAACCGAGCCGCCCGCACATACTCCCCACCAGCCAACCGGCCCCCCAGCCGGTTAACCATCAACCGATACCGCACAGCCCGCAGGTAGTCGATCTCAAGCATCCGCGCCATACCCGCTGTCTAACAGCCTCCACCGACAGCCCTGCTTGTTAGGTGTCCAGGGCGTTCAGGTACGCGGTGCCTCGGGGGCTTAGTTGGTAGCCGACTTCGAGGCTGTGGGTTAGGCCTAGGTTTTTGAGTTTGCGGACGTCCAGTTTGAAGGGGGCGGTTTCGCGGTTGAGGGAGGCGGCCAGGTCGGCGGCTCGGGTGGCGGGCTTGGACTGGATCAGCCGGAGGGTCTGGGTGGTCCAGGCGCCGTGGTGGCTGAGCTCGTCGAAGCGGGCCAGCCGGTTCTGGAGATCGGTGAGGTCCTCGGCGGTCAGCTCGGACTGGGACGCGAGCTCCTCGCGCGGATCCGGCCCCTCGACCAGGTGGAACTTGATCAGGAACGTCGGCCACTCGTCGTTCCCGCGCAGCCGCCGGCGGACGTCCTTCGCGTTGCGCCGGTCCGCGTCCGCCACGTCGGCGTCGGTGTCGGCGATCAGCTCCGGGTTCACCTGGCGGACGCTGTCGATCTCGATCCGGCCGGCGTTGGTGCGGTAGATCCGCCCCTCCACCACCCGGGGCTCAGCCCACCGCCGGTACGCCGCGGTGATCTTCCCGTCCGCGACCCCATCCCGGTCCGATCCGGCGAACAACATGGTTCTACCCTCCCAACGCCTTCGCGACGATCGGGGCCAAGGCACGCAACGCCTTGCCCCGATGGCTGATCGCGTCCTTCTCCTCGATCGACAGTTCCGCCGTCGTCCGGTCGTACCCCTCGGCCTGGAACAGAACGTCGTACCCGAACCCGCCCGTTCCGCGCAGTTCGCGGATGACCGACCCGCGCATCTCGCCGAGCACCAACTCGTCCGCCTCGTCGGGCTGGACGAACGCGACTGCGGCGACGAACGACGCACCACGCCGCTCGTCCGGCACATCCTCCAGCTGGCCGAGCAGCAGCAGGTTGTTCCTGTGGTTGTCCTTCGCCGGTCCCGACCAGCGCGCCGACAGTACGCCGGGCATGCCGTTCAGCGCGTCGACGCAGATGCCGCTGTCGTCAGCGATCGATGGCAACCCAGTCGCGGCCAGCGCGGCGTGCGCCTTCAGCAGCGCGTTGCCCTCGAACGTCGGCTCCGTCTCGGCCGGCTCGTCGTACGCCGGTACGTCGCCCAGCCCGAGCACCTCGATCCCGGGCACGATCGGGGTCAGGATGCGCCGCAGTTCCTCGAGCTTCTTCTTGTTGTTCGACGCCAATAGCACCCGACTCATCCACGTCCTCGCTTCGCTCCGGGCGCGGACGAGGCACGAGTTGCACAGCGCTTGATGGTGAACTCGCTTCGCTCGTTCACGCGAGGGCCTCCAGCTGCAGCTTGGTCAGCTCCGCGCAGCCCGCCGTCCCGAGCTGCAGCAGGCTGTCCAGCTCGGCGCGGTCGAACGGCGCACCCTCGGCCGTGCCCTGCACCTCGATGAACTTGCCGTCGCCGGTCAGCACCAGGTTCATGTCCGTCTCGGCCCGGACGTCCTCCTCGTAGCAGAGGTCGAGCATCGGGGCCCCGTCGATGATGCCGACCGAGACCGCTGACACCGAACCGGTCAGCGGCTCGCTCTTCAGCAGTTTGCGCTCACGCAGGTACGACACCGCGTCCGCTAGAGCGACGTACGCGCCGGTGATCGCGGCGGTCCGAGTCCCGCCGTCGGCCTGCAGTACGTCGCAGTCGAGCAGGATCGTGTTCTCGCCGAGTGCCTTGTAGTCGATCACGGCTCGGAGCGACCGCCCGATCAGCCGGGAGATCTCGTGCGTCCGGCCGCCGATCTTGCCCTTCACCGACTCGCGGTCCGAGCGGGTGTTGGTGGCCCGCGGCAGCATCGCGTACTCCGCGCTGACCCAGCCGAGACCGGAACCCTTGCGCCAGCGCGGCACACCCTCGGTCACACTCGCCGCACACAGCACTCGGGTCCGGCCGAACTCGACCAGCACCGAGCCTTCGGCGTGGTCGAGCCACTTCCGGGTCAGGGTGACGGGCCGCAGCTGATCCGGGGTACGTCCATCGATACGCGCCATGCGTCCGACCCTATGCCTCCAGGCGCTGGACCTCCGCATTGGACGTCCGCAGGGCACCGGACGAAACGGGTGGGCGCAGTCCACTGGACGGACGAACCTGGGTGACGGCCATCCGGGCAGCCCACGGCAGCAGGTCGTTGGCCCGCCGGCCAAGCCACGGGACGCCTTCCTTGACCAGCCAGAGCGTGTCCGCCCACCGGCTCGGCGCGACGCCGACACAGTCCAGATCCGGACGTACGTCGATCGGCAGGCCGCGCTGGGCCAGTTCGTCGGCGAACGCCCGGGCCAGCCGCCGGTGACCGCGCTCACCCGGGTGCAGCCGGTCGATGCTCCAGAAGTCCCGGCGGTACACCTCCGGGTAGTCGGCCAGGTCCAGCCGGATCCCGCCGAACTTCGCGTGCAGGTCGTCGTACACCTGGTTGACCTGCTCGATCCGCTGCCACAGCGGGCGGCGCAGCCAGGCCGGCAGACCGAACACCTGGCCGTGGTCGTGGAACCGGACCGTGAGCAGCAGGGCGCCACGGGCGGTGAGTTGCTCGGCACACTGATCCAGGCACGCGCGGATCCGGCCGGAGTCGAAGTTGGACCGCAGGGTGTCGTTGACCCCGACGATGAGCGAGGCGATGTCGATCGGACCGGTCGTTACGGCTTCGGGCAGTTGCTCGGTCGCGACCAGGTGCACGGTGGCGCCGCTGGTCGCGAAGTTGGAGAACGTCACACGGTGGGAACTGGCCAGGGAGTCGGCAAGCAGCGAGGCCCAGCCCCGCCACCCTTCACCCGGGCGCGCACCGGCACCGGACAGGTCGGTCGTACTGCTGCCGTTCATCGGGTCCCCGACACCTACGGTGGTCGAGTCCCCCAGTGCCACGTAGTGGAGGCTCACATTCCGCCATGGTGACGGCACGGAGCGAGACGTCGGTGTTTCCTGGATGACCAACGCGTCAATTCCAGCTGGAGGACGGGTGATTGAAGGACGCAACTGCTCGGAGTTACTGTGCTTCAAACAACTATGTGCAGGAGCTGCTTGCTGATGACTGATCTTCGGTTTGGCCTGGTGGGACTCGGCGCCCGGAGCCGGATCGGGCTGTACGCGCACACGCCCGGTGAAGGGACAGCGATCGTGGCGGTTGCCGATCCGGCCGCCGCACAGCGGGACACGGCACTCGAGCGGTTCCCCGGCGCGACGGCGCACGCGGACCACCACGAGTTGCTCGACCAGAAGCTCGACGGCGTCTTCCTGACCACGCCCGACGACCTGCACGAGGGCCCGGCGATCGACTTCCTCCGGGCCGGTGTCTCGGTGTTCGTGGAGAAGCCGCTGGCCATCACGACCGAGGGCTGCGACCGGGTCCTGCAGGCGGCGTACGAGAGCGGCGCACGGCTGTACGTCGGGCACAACATGCGGCACATGCCCGTCGTACTGACGATGCGGGAACTGATCCGGTCCGGCGCGATCGGTGACGTGAAGGCGATCTGGTGCCGGCACTTCGTCGGCCACGGTGGCGACTTCTACTTCAAGGACTGGCACGCGGACCGCCGTCGGTCCACCGGCCTGCTGCTGCAGAAGGGTGCCCACGACATCGACGTGATGCACTGGCTGGCCGGCGGCTACACGACCCGGGTGAACGCGATGGGCGCGCTGACCGTGTACGGCGGGATCGAGGACCGGCAGGACCGGTCGGAGCAGCGGTTCGGCGACTTCGTCAGCGACGACAACTGGCCGCCGCTGGAGCAGAAGGGCCTGGCGCCGGTGATCGACGTCGAGGACATCTCGATGGCGAACCTCCGGCTCGACAACGGCGTCTTCCTCACCTACGAGCAGTGCCACTACACGCCGGACTACTGGCGCAACTACACCGTCATCGGCACGCACGGCCGGCTGGAGAACTTCGGTGACACGTACGGCGGTGTGGTGAAGGTCTGGAACAGCCGCCGGTCCGGGTACCGCGAGGACGCCGACCAGGTCGTCGAGATCCCGGGCAGCTCGGACCACCACGGTGGCGCGGATCCCTTGCTGGTGGGCGAGTTCATCCGCTTCGTCCGCGACGGCGGCGAGACGCTCACGTCCCCGGTCGCCGCGCGGGCCGCGGTTGCCGCCGGGTACGCCGCCACCACGTCACTGCGCTCGGACGGCACCCCGGTCGACGTCCCGCCGCTGGACCCGACCCTGGTCAGGTATTTCGACAACGGCCAAACGCGGTGAGCTAAGCTCGTGGTCGTGACCTGGTACGCCGCCATGCGAATGCTGAGCCCTCGATGCGGAGGACTCTAGCGGCGTAGGCGCATGTGCTTGCAGCGAGAGGCCCCCTGTGTCGGGGGCCTCTCTCTTTTTGTCCCAGCTGCCTGCACATCCATGGAGAGATTCGATGTACCCGATCACCTATGTCACCGACTGTTTCGGCGGCAACGCCCGCGCCAGACTCAGCATCCGGATCGGCGCCCTGTTCGGCCAGTCGCCGACGATCGTGGCCGCCGACGGGCCTGATCCGGAGTCGTTCGCCGCGCTCACCCTGCTCGACTGTCTGAGATCGACCGAGTCCTTGGGCGAGGACGGCCATCCGACCATCACGCTCGTCAACATCGCACCCCGCGACGGCGAGTGGCCGAACGGCGCTCCGTTCTGCTTCTTCACCTACGGCAAGCACCTGGTCGCGAGCACCTTCGACGCGCGCACGCTGTCCCTGGTACGCCGCGAGCTCGGGATCGATCGGGTCCACGTGACGGACATCCGCGAGGTCGTCGACGCGGCCCGGGACTGGGCGTCGTTCAGTGCCGACGAACTCGACAGGATCGCCGACACCCAGTTCCGCAGTCTGTGGTATCTGCCGCTGCTGGCGAAGTGGCTCACCGACGGCCACGCGGTCCCGTCGACGCTGACCGCCGTACCCGAGCTGGACGACACCGAGCCGACCGTGAGCGTGGTCGACAACTTCGGCAACTGCAAACTCGACTGCGGCGCCGCCGCGATCGGCTTCAGCATCGGTACGTCGATTCCGGTCGCCGGCCGGACCCAGGACGGCTCGATCACCCTGACCGAGGTCACCTGCTACCGCCACCTGACCGACGTACCCCTCGGAGCCGCAGGCCTCGTCGTCGGCAGCTCCGGCACGGACTTCGTCGAACTCGTCATCCGCGGCGGCTCGGCGGCCTCCGCCTTCAACCTCCGCCCGGGCGACTCACCACTGCGCAGTACGCCGGCCGAGTACGCCGCCTGAGGTGCCAGAGGCGGGACTCGAACCCGCACGCCCGGGGGCACCGGCACCTAAAGCCGGCGTGTCTGCCGTTCCACCACTCTGGCTCGGGTGAGCACGCTGCTCCCCTAGGACAGACATCCTAGGGGAGCAGCGGACGCTCAGCGGCTTTGCAGGGCGTCGATGAACACCGTGCGCAGGTCGCCGGGGTTGCGGGCGACGTACGACTGTCCACCGGTGGCCTGGGCGAGCTTGCGGAGCTCCTCGGCGTCCGCGTCCGGGCCCATACCGAGTGCGATGATGCGGACCGGGCGGGCCGGGTCGCGGAGGCCTTCCAGGGTCTGGATGGTCTTCTCCAGGGTCGGGCTGCCCGGGTCGTCGTTCTTGCCGTCGGTGAACAGCAGGATCGAGTTGACCGCGCTCGAGTCGTACTGGTTCCGGACCGCGCGAACCGCCGCGATCGCGGTGTCGTACAGACCCGTGCCGCCGTTGGGCACCGCGTGCTGGATCTTCAGGTTGGCCAGGATCTTGGTCCGCTGGCCCGACGACAGCGGCGCGATCGGAACGAGTTCCTTGTAGTCGCCGCCGTCCGAGCCGATCCGGGTCGAGAAGGTCCACAGGCCCAGCGAGGCGCTGTTCGGGAACAGCGACAGGCCGCCGCTCGCCGCCTCGATGGTCAGCTGCATCCGGGTCTTGTTGCCGACCGTCTCCGCCATCGAGCCGGACACGTCGATGACCGCCAGCGAGTGAGTGGACAGCGACAGCCGGGTCCAGTTCTGCAGCGCCTTCTCGATCGCCTCACCGGTCGGCTTGGTCAGCTGGGTCAGGTCGCCGACCCCACGGCCGCCACTGAGCGGGCTGAACAGTGCGTCCCGGAAACCGGCCTGGTCGCGGGCCTGGCTGGACGCGTCGGTCAGCAGCTCCGCCGCCAGCGCCTTTCCGGCGTCGCTGATCGTCTCGGCGTCGTCCTTGGCGGTGACCACCATCGGGTAGTCCAGCGTCAGCGTGCCGGTGGCCGGCATGATCGCCTTGAGCTGGGCGTCCGGGTGATCCTCCTGGTACTTCACGAAGCTCTGCTCCGAGGCCGGTACGACGACCTTGCTGGCGTCCTGGTCGGCCCGGCCGAACAGTGCGTTCACGTCGGTGTACGGCTTGGCCATCGAACCGAGTCGCTGCGCCAGCGGCACGATCACCTGCGACACCTGGGTGTCGGAGGCGGAGGTCTTCTGCCGCTCGGACTGCACCGCGAGCAGCGCGAGCGCACCGGGTGAGGTGTTCAGCGGGTCCAGCAGAGCCGGATCCGCCGCGCCAAGGGCGCGTAGCCAGGACGAGGTGTCGGCGAAGTTGGCGCTCCGCCCGACCAGCACCAGCGGCGAGGTCGCGACGGACGGTACGGCGATGCTCGGGACGCTCTGGCCGTCGTCGGCTTGCGCCACCCACAGGGACGAGTCCGGCACCCACAGGTCGGGCCGGTTGTCGCTGCCGCTGGCGATGTCCCGGGCCACCTTGGCCGAGGGAGCCCCGCTGATGGTGAACTGCAGACACGGAGTTCCGTCGTCGCCGCCCTTGCCGGCCAGCGACTTGGCCGCGGCCTCCAGCGAGGGCTGCATCTCGGGTGTGGTGCTCAACGAGACCTGGGTCGGGTCGTCACACGACTTCCCGCCGAGGAACCCGTCGGCGCCCGACTGCGATCCGAAGGAGCGGACCACAAAGACGGCGCCCAACGACACCACCAATAGCCCGACCGCAGTGATGTACACCGAACGACGGTTGTTGTTACTTCGCGTCACCGCAGAGGAATGTTTTCCCATCGCGGCAGGTCCCTCCCTCCCAGAGGCTGACTGCGCGCGCAGATTACCCGCTTTCGGCTGGTCAGGGCCAAGGTCGGAGTACTTCTTGACACACCCGGGGGTGGACCGCAACCGAACGCCGGTGGTCCTGGGAGTACCGCTCTTTCGTAAGAACACTCAAAAAGTCACCGACGGTAGTCCTACCACTCCGATCCGGTGAGATCGGGGTGTGATCCAAATCACACCAGAGACTTTCCTCAAACGACCGTTCCATGGACCATCCCCATGAAACGGTCGAAGGTTTCCCTGCGCGGAGTGGTCTGGACCGGCCCGGATCAGAGGCCGAGATCGCGGCGGAGCTTGGCGACGTGCCCGGTGGCCTTGACGTTGTACTGCGCCACCGAGACCTTGCCCTCGGGGTCCACCACGAAGGTGGAGCGGATCACGCCGGTGACCTTCTTGCCGTACATCGTCTTCTCGCCGAAGGCGCCGTACGCGGTGAGCACCTGCTTGTCCGGGTCGCTCAGCAGCGGGAACGTCACGCCGTCGCGCTCGCGGAACTTGGCCAGCTTCGCGGGCTTGTCCGGTGAGATGCCGAGGACGGCGTACCCGGCGGCCTGCAGCGAGTCCAGCGAGTCGCGGAAGTCGCAGGCCTGCTTGGTGCAGCCGGGCGTCATCGCGGCCGGGTAGAAGTAGACGATCACGTTCTTCCCGCGCAGGTCCTTCAGCGCGACCTCGTTGCCATCGGCATCGGGCAGGGTGAAGTCAGGTGCGACATCGCCGACGGACAGACGTTCGGACATCAGGCCCTCCAGGGGAACGGGGTGAACTGCTCGCAATCGTACGTGGGCGGGGCCCCTGAGTGGCGACTTGCGCGGGCAGGGGCCGCAGGGTGGAGTGGGCGCATGCGGGCCATGACAGTCACACCGGGGAAAGCCGACTCTGCCAAGCTCGGAGAGGTCGGAGACCCGCCCGGCTCCGACGGTTCGGTGCTGGTCGAGGGGCTGCTGACCGGCATCTGCGGGACGGACATCGAGCTGGTCTCGGGAGCGTTCGGTAGCGGGCGGCCCGGCGCGGACCACCTGGTGATCGGCCATGAGTCACTGGGGCGGGTACTGGAGGCTCCGGCGGGTTCCGGCTTCGCCACAGGCGATCTGGTGGCCGGTGTGGTCCGCCGTCCCGACCCAGAGCCCTGTCCGGCGTGTGCACGTGGTGAGTGGGACTTCTGCCGCAACGGCTTGTACACCGAGCGCGGCATCAAGGAGATGGACGGGTACGGCGCCGAACGGTGGCGAGTCGACCCGTTCTTCGCCGTACCGATCCCGGCAGAGCTCGGCCACCTCGGCGTACTCGTGGAGCCGGCCAGTGTGATCACCAAGGCCTGGGAGCAGGTGGATCTGGCCGGCCGGCGGTCGTGGTTCGGGCCGCAGCATGTGCTGGTCACCGGAGCTGGGCCGATCGGACTGCTGTCCGCCCTGATCGCGAGACAGCGTGGGTACGACGTCCACGTCCTGGACCGCGTGCCGGATGGGCCGAAGCCGGAGCTGGTGCGAGCACTCGGTGGCACCTATCTGACCGACCTCGCCGACCTGAGCGTCGTACCGGATGTGGTGATCGAGGCGACCGGGGTCGGACAAGTGGTGTTCGACTGCGCGAAGCTGCTCGCGCCGGCCGGGGTGATGTGCCTGATCGGGATCTCGCCCGGTCCCGCGTCGATCGACGTACAGCTGGATGCCCTGATCCGGCAGTTGGTGGTCCGCAATGCCGCGCTGGTGGGTTCGGTGAACGCGGGCAAGCGGCACTACGCGGATGCCGTCGACGTGCTGCTCACCGCGGACCGGACCTGGCTGGAGCGGCTGATCACCCGGACCGTGCCGCTGTCGGACTGGCCGAGCGCGCTGGTCCGCGAGGCGGATGACATCAAGGTGGTCGTGGACTTGCAGGCGTGACCTGCGAGGATGGGAGGTACGCAGGGCAGGCCCGGCCATCCCGGGGCTGGCCCGTCGAATGAAGGGAGCGCCGACAGGTGTCGGACACGAAGGCGAAGGCTCGGACTGCCGAGCAGATCGAGGCGGACATCGCCGCCACCCGGGCGCGGTTGGCCTCCACCGTGGACGAGTTGGTCGACCGGGCGCACCCGAAGAACATGGCCAAGCGCCAGGTCGAGCAGGCGAAGGCGCAGGTCTTCGACGAGCGTGGCCAGTTGCGGACCCAGAAGATCGTCGCGGTCGGTGGTGCCGCGGTCGGCGTACTCGCCGTCCTGCTGCTGATCCGGCGGCTGGTGGGTCGCCGGTGACTCCTCGCAAGAAGCTCTCCGACGACAAGCTGCCGATCCGGATGCTGCACGACCGCGTCCTGGTCTCCGTCGAGCAGGAGGGCGAGCGCAAGTCGTCGGCCGGCATCCTGATCCCGGCCACCGCGCAGATGGGCCGCCGGCTCGCCTGGGCGAAGGTGGTCGCCATCGGGGCCAACGTTCGCACCGTCGAGGTCGACGACCGGGTCCTGTTCGACCCGGAGGACCGGGCCGAGGTCGAGGTCCGCGGTGACGACTACATCCTGCTTCGCGAGCGCGATCTGCACGCGGTCGCGGCCGGCCGTCTGGAGGACGGCCAGACCGGCCTCTACCTCTAAGAGGGCAGCCGGTAGAGCCGCCGGGCGTTATCGCGACCCCAGAGAGTGGCTACGCGTACGGCGTCCTCGGCGGACCAGTCGTCCTGCTCGACGAAGCCGCCGAGCACTGACGTCACGGCCCGCCGCCACAGGACGGCGCCGAGGTAGTGCAGCTCTGCCGGGCCGAACGCGTCCGAGGAATAGAGCAGCTTGCCGAACGGCGCCAGCTCCAGTCCTTCGGCGATCACAGCGGCCGCTCGCGCTCCGACGTACATGGTCGTCAGGCCTAGATCGAAGTACACGTGGGGGAAGACGTGTGCGAGGTATCCGACCTCGCGGTGGAACGGGTAGCAGTGCAGCAGGGCGACCTGCGTACCGAGTGGCTCCACCTGGCGCAGCCACTCGGTCAGCAGCAGTGGGTCGGCGGTCCGCAGGTTCAGGTCGGTGTCACCGAAGCCGACGTGTAGCTGCAGCGGCAGACCCCGGCGTGCACCGATCCACAGCAGCCAGCGCAGCAGGACCGGATCAGTGACGCGGTCAGCGCCGGCGGAGTACCAGCGGTCGAGTGCGGCCAAGACCTCTCTGGTGCTTGGCTCGGCGGGATCGAAGTCGAACCCGTGCCGATACGCGACGATGCTCTTCAACCCCACAGCACCAGCAGTCCGCTCTTCCAGCCGCTGGAGCAACGCGTGCGGTACGGCGGCCACGGTGGACTCGTGTGCGGCGACGTACTCCAGCTCGGACTCCAGCCGGACGACCTCATGTGCCCGCGAGCCGCTCAACGCCGCCAACTCGTCCACACCGGTCACCGCGTCGGCTTGGTAGCCCGTGTCGACGAGGTAGTCGCTCACACCTGCGGCGTTGAGGAGCAGCGTGTTCGGGTCTTGCTGCGCGCGGGCCGCGAGGTAGTCGTCGGGCGACGCGTGCGGCTGCAGTCCGAGCAGCGGAGCGCAGTACCGGCGGATCGCCAAGCCCAGCTGGGAATCGAACGTCGACAGCCACGGCGGGACCGGCCGGTCCGACTCGGTGATCAGCTGCTCGAAGGCGGTCCGGTCGAGCCGGCCCTTGAACGCGCCGTGGACGTGGTGGTCCACCAGCGACAGGTCGGCGATGTGGTCAGCGAGGGACATTGTGGCTCGCCATCCGGAACCGTGAAGGTACGGCGGCCGCACCGGTGACCAGGCCGCGCACGAACTCACCGACCAGCGGGACGAACTTCAAGCCCTGCCCGCTGAACCCGACAGCGACCGTGATCGGACCGGCCCGGTCGATGACGAATGTGTCCGACGGAGTGTTGTCGTAGAGGCAGCTGATCGTCGTGGACCGCGCTGTGTCGAGTCCCGGGAACCACTGCTCGACGTGCCGGATCAGCTCGGCGTCCCGCGTCGGCTCCGGCTCGAAGTCCCGCGTGTCGGGGTCGACCACTGGACCGGAGCCGTGCAGTCCGACCTTCACTCCGGTTCCGGGCTCGAACAGCCCATAGCTGTTGCCGTTGTGGTTCAGGAAGCTCGTCCAGTCCAAGCCGTCTGCTTTCGGTGCGAAGAACCGCGGCTGCTCCTGCGTGCAGGTGATCGGCGGCAACGGCGCGAGTCCGGTCAGCAACCTCGGAGCCCACGGACCGGCCGTCACCACAACGTGCTGCGCCCGCAGCGCCCCACCTGGTACCTCGAGCTCCACAAAACCGTCGTGCACGCGCAGCGCGTGGACCGGCGACTGCACGCGGAACTCTGCACCGTGCCGACTTGCGACCGTCTGCAGTGCCTTGACGGTGCGGTCGGCGTACAAGCGTCCGGAGCCCGGCTGGTGGAGGACCGGTGTCTCGAACCGGAACCCCGGCCAGCGTTCGGTCGCGGCCTCCGCTGTCAGCACCTCGCCGGTTGCCGCATGCAACGACCGGAACGTGTCGACGGTCGTGTCGTCCACGCCGAAGTCGATCCCACCGGTGACCTCGAACAGCGTCTCGCCGGACTCCGCCTCCAACTCACGCCAGAGCGGCCGCGCCTGCTCCGTCAGTCGCGCGAGGTCGGCGTTGTCGGCAGCGGGCCGGAACAGTCGCGTACCACCGTGCGACCCGCCGCGGTCGTGCCCGAGCGTGAACTGCTCCAGTACGACGACCTCCCGCCCGGCCGCCGCCAACGCCCGAGCCGCTGCCGACCCCATCGCCCCGGCCCCCACCACCGCTACGTCGTACGTCATCCCTCACCCCTCCAACCGGCGTCCGTCGTCCGGTTGGGTCCCATCTTCCTAGAAGCTGTTGGGTCCGAAGCGGAAGGCGGCGAGCAGGACGGCCAGGATCAGGACGACCACGTTGATCGGGAGCACCTTGAACTCCTTGCGGCGGGCGTGGATGACGATCGCGCCGGCCATGATCACGGCCAGCCCGACCGCGGCCAGCGGGACCAGGATCGGCGCGATGTCGAGGGCGCCGGGCAGGATCAGGCCGAGCGCCCCGAGCACCTCGGCGGTGCCGATGAGCTTCAGCGTGCCGGCCGAGAAGTCCTCGACCCACTGCATGTTCGGGCTCGCGAGCAGCTTGCGGCGCGACTGGCCGAGCTTGTTCGCGCCGGCGGCCAGGAAGAAGGCAACCAGGAACAAGGCGGCCAGGACCCCTGTCCCGCCTGTCGCATGTGGTGAAGCGCCTGGAGCAGCGGGGCTTCGTGACGCGCCGCCCGGCCGAGGACGACGGCCGGATCACGGTGGCGACCATCACCGACGCCGGCTACGAGGTCCTGGTCGCGGCCGCTCCCGGTCATGTCGCGACGGTCCGGGAGTATGTCGTCGACACCCTCACGCCGGAGCAGCTCGCCGAGCTCAAGACGATCGCCGACCAGATCCTCGCGAAGATGGACCGCGGCAAGGCCTGCTGAAATCCCCTTGCCGAGGAGCGAACGATCGTGCTTTTATCGTCAGATGGGCAAGGGCGAGGAGACCCGCGCTGCGGTGCTGGACGAGGCTGCGCGTGTGGTCAGTGCAAGCGGCTTGAGCGGTCTGACGATCGGTCTGCTGGCCGATCGGATGCAGCTGTCCAAGAGCGGCCTGTTCGCCCACTTCCGATCCAAGGAGCAGTTGCAGGTCGCGGTCGTCGAACGCGCAGTCGAGCTGTACGCCGAGCGCGTGATCCGGCCGGCGCTCAAGGCTCCGCGCGGTGAGCCGCGACTGCGGGCACTGTTCGACCGCAAGCTCCGCTGGGACGACGGTGATCTCGCCCTGCCGGGTGGTTGCTTCTTCGCCAGCGTCTCGGCCGAGCTCGACGACGCACCGGCCGGCCCGGTCCGCGATCTGGTGGTCAGCGCCGAACGCGACCATGGTGAGCTGCTCGCGAACGTCTTCCGGACCGGCATCACCGAGGGGCATTTCCGCGAGGACGCGGATCCCGAGCAGTACGCGTACGACATCAAGGGCGTGCTGCTCGCGTACCACCACGCCAGCCGGCTCCTGGCCGACCCCAAGGCCGAGGACCGAGCGCGCGCCGCCTTCGAGGCGCTCCTCCGGGCCGCCCGATCCGACGTTGTGGAGTGAGTTCTCGTGGCCAAGAAAAGCACGAACGTTCGGTTGCTGAATCTCGTCTTCGGGCTGTCCGAGCGCCTCGCGCCACCGGTCGGCACAGCCTTGCTCAACCGGATCTGGTTCCGCATCCCCGCCGTTCCGGAGAAGGCGCGGCGGCCGCGGGGCGAGTTGCCCGCGCCGACGCCGTTCGAGGTCGGGACGCTGCGTGGGCAGTCGTACGGCGAAGGGCCGGCGGTCTACCTCGTCCACGGCTGGGGTGGTTGGGGCCTGCAGTTGGCGGCGTACATCCAGCCGTTGGTTGACCAGGGTTTTCGAGTGATCACGTACGACGCTCCGAGCCACGGCGACTCGGGTCCCGGGCCGGAGGGCAGTTCGTCGTCGACCCTCCTCGAGATCGCCGACGCGCTCACCGCGGTCATCGCCGCGCAGGGACCGGCGTACGGGGTGATCGCGCACTCGGCCGGTGCGACGGCCACTGCTCTGGCGCTGCGGGACGGGTTGGAGGTGGAGCGGCTTGTGTTCGTCGCGGCGGCGACCGACTTCGCTGTGACACTTGATCAAATGCAGGCGGTCCTCGGCTTCGGGCGGCGGATCCGGCGTGGGTTCGAGCGCCGGTTCGAGGCGCGCTTCGGGCCGATGAGCTCGTTCCGGATGGTGGCGATCGTCGCCGAGATCGCTGCCGGCCGTGCGCTGCCGCCAATGCTTCTGATCCACGATCGCTCCGACGCGGAGACGCCGTACCAGGGCAGTGCCGACCTGGTCGGGGACTGGCCGGGCGCGCGACTGGAGACCTCCGAGGGACTCGGGCATCGGCGCGTGTTGCGAGACCCGGACCTGGTGAAGCAGGCGGTCGGCTTTCTCGCGGAGCGGGCGCCCGGCGGCGGCGCGGGCGGTGGGCGAGAGATGATGTGGGAGTGATCTTCGAGACCTCCAGCAGGCTGCCAGACTTCCCGTGGGACAAGCTCGCCCCCTACAAGCAGAAGGCGGCCGAGCATCCCGACGGCATCGTCGACCTGTCCATCGGCAGCCCGGTGGACCCGGTGCCGGACCTGGTGAAGAAGGCACTCGCGGACGCGGCCGACGCCCCGTCGTACCCGACCACCATCGGTACGTCGACTGCGCGGCAGGCTGCGGTGGACTGGATGGCCCGGCGTCTCGAGGTCACCGGAGTGGATCCGCAGACCGGCGTACTGCCCGTGATCGGCACCAAGGAGCTGATCATGCTGCTGCCGACGCTGCTCGGCATCGGCGCCGGTGACACCGTCCTCATCCCGGATCTCGCCTACCCGACGTACGAGGCCGGTGCTGCGCTCGCCCGCGCGACCAGCGTGCCGGTCAGCGATCCGACGACGTACGACGGACCGGTCCGGGTCGCGTACTTGAACTCGCCGCGGAACCCGACCGGCGAGATCACCTCCGTCGACGACCTTCGCCGTGCCGTCGAGTGGGCGCGGGCGAACGACGTACTGCTGGTCAGCGACGAGTGCTACCTCGAGTTCGGCTGGGACGAGCGGCCGCTGTCCGTGCTGCACCCGGACGTCTGCGGCGGCAGCTTCGACAATCTGCTCGCGGTGCACTCGCTGTCCAAGCGGTCCAACCTGGCCGGGTATCGCGGTGGCTTCGTGGCCGGCGACGAGACGGTGGTCACCGAACTGCTTGCCGTACGCAAGCACGCTGGGCTGATGGTGCCGTCGCCGATCCAGGCTGCGATGGCGGCTGCGTTTGCCGACGACGTGCACGTGGAGGAGCAGCGGGCTCGGTACCTGCGTCGGCGGTCGGTGCTGCAGGACGCGCTGACCGATGCGGGCTGGGCGATCACGCTGTCCAACGGTGGCCTATACCTGTGGGCCGAGCACCCGTCGTACGACGCTTACGGCTCCGTCGGAACGCTCGCGGACCGCGGCATTCTGGTCGCTCCGGGCGCCTTCTACGGTACGGCGGGGGAGCGGCACGTGCGGGTCGCACTGACCGGCACGGACGAGCGGATCGACGCCGCGGTGAAGAGACTCCAGGAATAACAGAACTTCCACGTCTTGTGCGACGTCCTCTTCAATGGGTAGATGATTCCCTGGGGAGGGGACGTGCACATGAAGATGTGGCGATCTGTCGGGGTGGCGGGGACTGCTGTCGTGCTGGTGCTGGGGTTGCTCCCGGCCGGAGCACAGGCGGCCGACGAGCCGACGCCTGAGGTGACGGGAACAACTCCTGCGGTCACGCCGCCGGTCGAGACGCAGGCTGACACTCCACCGCCGAGTGAGCCGCCGCCTTCGGCTGCGGCGGAGCAACCGACGCCTACACCGACTCCGACGACCGCGGCGGCGCCGGAGTGGTCGATCACGCTGAACCAGCCGGCTGCCTCGTGGGAGGACCGGCCGATCGTGTTCACCGGCAAGATCAGCAAACCGATCACCGGTTCCTACATCACGCTGTGGCAGCGCGTCTCGACCACGTGGGTCCTGCGTGGGGCGACCCGGACCACGACCGGCGGGGTCTACAAGTTCAGCTTCACCTCGCCGTACCCCGGGACCTGGGCGTTCCGCACCATCATCGGAGCGAAGGACACCACGTCGCTGGCGATCTCGGCAGCCCGGACCGTGCCGATCCAGGACCGGAAGATCGTGGTCAACACCCCGGCTCCCTGGTACGCGACGCTGACCGGTGCGTCCGTCAGCGGGCGGACCTGGCCGCCCGAGCCGCGCAAGGAACTCGGGGTGCAGCAGTTGGTCGGCGGCAAGTGGCTCGCACTTGGCATCACCAAGACGGATTCGTGGGGCAAGTACCTCTTCCGCGTGCCCGACAACGTGCCGGCGACCCGGACCGTGCGGGTGCTGAGCCGGTGGGTCAGCCAGCCGGCGATGGAGTACTCCGCCTCGGTCAAGATCGTGGTCAAGGCGCACATGAACCCCAAGATCTACACAGTCACCGCTGCATCGTTGCCGAACACCTATCGGGCCGGCTGTCCGGTCGGGCCGTCGTCGCTGCGGCTGCTCCAGCTGAACTACTGGGGTTTCGACCACACGGTGCACCGCGGTGAGCTGATCGTCCGGGATGCCGCCGTACAGAAGATGATCACGGCGTGGACGGCGACGTTCGCGGCCAAGTTCCCGATCCGGCAGATGCGGCGGGTGGACCGGTTCGGCGGCAGCGACATCAAGTCGATGGCGGCCGACAACACGTCGGCGTTCAACTGCCGTCGGGTCACCGGGAACCCGTATGCGTTGTCGCCGCACTCGTACGGCTGGGCGATCGACATCAATACCGTCGAGAACCCCTACCTGGCGGCGAACAACGTCTGGTACCCGTCCAACGGGAGCGCGTACCGGAACCGGTCGGTGTCGCGGCCGGGCATGCTCTTCGCCACCAGCACACCGACCAAGTCGCTGATCGGGCAGGGCTACTTCTGGGGCGCCCGCTGGAGCAAACCCGACTACCAACACTTCGAACCAAAGTGAAACCACTCCCTCGTGCCGCGGCGCTAGCTGGCGCTGTGGTGCTCGGTCGTGCGGTGGTGTGCGGTGGTGCGGTGGTGCTTGCTGTGGTGCTGGTGGGGTGCAGTGCCGACCCGCCGCCGCAGGCTGCTGGGACGCCGCCTGCCAGCACGCCCACGCCGGCACCTACGCCTCCGCCGACGGGTGGTGGCACGGTGCCGGTGCCTACGAACACACTGAGCACGGTGAAGCCGACAGATGCCGCTGTACCGCCGGAGCTACCGGAGGAGGCGACCGCACCACCACCCGCCTCGGCCGGTCCGCTCAGTGCCCGCAACCTCCCGGCACCTGCCAAGCTCGGTGCCGGGTGGAAGACGTACGTCGACCCTGGTGGTTCCGAGGCGGGGTTCCTCGGCAACAAGACCTGGACCCGCCAGCGCGAGCCACACCAGGCCGCGTTCGAAGCGCTCCCGGTCGGCTGTGCGGGTCAGCTGCCGTCCGGCTCGCTCCCGGTGCCGCAGTACGCCCTGCAAGCGACGTACCGCACCGCCGCAGGCCTGCCCGCAACCGCTCTGCTCCTACGCTTCACCGGCGCCGAGGAGGCTGCCACGTACTACAACGGCTACCACTCCCGCATGACCGCCTGCGGCAACGGCGGCGACCTCTCCGTCACCCAGCTCTGGACCGAGGACGCCGCGACAGCAGCCACCCGCCAGTACGCCGGCGCCGAGTCCTACACAGACATCTCAGTAGTCCAAGGCCGCACAGTCGCCCTCCTAGCCGCCACCGCCACCACCCCGCCCCCCACCCAATCCACCTGGTCCCACACAGTCACCCCCACCCTCCAATCCACAATCGACACCCCCTGACCCACCCCGCTTGGAACCCAGCACGCGCCACTCAACTGGAACAGAAGTTGTATTACCTTTCAGTATTTGTTGTCTTACACTCGCGGTATGGGTGACTTCGACCGGTATGCCCGCCTGACCGCGGGTCTCGACGCGCCGTTCGCGGTGGTCGACCTCGCCGCGTTCCGCCGGAACGCGGACGACCTGGTCCGCCGCGCCGCGGGCACGCCGATCCGGATCGCGTCCAAGTCGGTCCGCTGTCGCGCGCTGATCTCCGCGGCGCTCGAGCGACCCGGCTTCCACGGCGTGATGAGCTATGCCCTCCCGGAAGCCCTCTGGCTGGCGCACAACGGCATCGACGACATCCTGATCGGCTACCCGACCGTGCACCGCACGGCTCTGCACACGCTCTCCGAAGACCCCGAGGCCGCCGCCCGGATCACACTGATGGTCGACTCACCCGAGCACCTCGCGTTCATCAAGACCGTTGCGACTGGCAACGCCCGCATCCAGGTCTGCCTGGACGTCGACGCCTCCCTGCGCATCTTCGGCCAGCACCTCGGCGTACGTCGTTCGCCCCTTCGCACCCCCGCAGACGTCGCCGCCCTCGCCCGCACGGTCGCCGCGGATGACGCCTTCGAACTCACCGGCGTGATGTTCTACGAGGCGCAGATCGCCGGCCTCCCCGACACCTCACCAGCCGTCCGCTGGGTCAAGCGCCGCTCGGCCGCCGAGCTCGCAGACCGCCGCGGCGCTGTAGTCGACGCCGTCAAGCAGATCGCTCCGCTGCGCCTGGTCAACAGCGGCGGCACCGGCAGCGTCGAGATCAGCAGCGCCGACCCCGTCGTCACCGAGGTCACCGCAGGCTCAGGCCTCTACGGCCCGACGCTCTTCGACAAGTACGACGTCTTCAAGCCCGAGCACGCGGTCGCCTACGCCCTGGACGTCGTACGGCGTCCTGCCCCGCGATTCGCCACGCTCTTCGGCGGCGGATATGTCGCGTCCGGACCGGCCAAGAAGTCGCGGCTGCCATCGCCGACCTGGCCGGCTGGGCTGAAGCTGCTGGGCACAGAAGGTGCCGGAGAAGTGCAGACTCCGGTCCTTGGCAGGGCCGCCGAAGGGTTGCATCTTGGAGACCGGGTCTGGATGCGCTATGCGAAGGCGGGCGAAATGCTGGAGCGGTTCGAGGTCGTGCACGCGATCGACGGTGACGCATTGAGCGAGCTCGTCACGTACCGGGGCGAGGGGAAGAACTTCGGATGAGCACCTGGCGGAACTGGGCCGGCACCGAGTCGGCCACCGGTGTGGAGATCCTCCGGCCGTCCTCGACCGACGAGCTCGCCGCGATGGTGAAGTCCGCCTCCGAGCAGGGCAAGAAGCTCAAAGCAGTCGGCGCGGGGCACTCGTTCACAGGCTGCTCCGTGCCCGAGCAGGTGATGATCCGGATGGACAGACTGTCCTCGATCGTCAACGCAGACAAGGAATCCGGACGCGTCACCGTCGGCGCCGGCACCGGCCTGCGCAAGCTGAACGCCGGCCTCGCCGCCTTCGACCTCGCGATGGCGAACCTCGGGGACATCGACAAGCAGACCATCTCCGGCGCCATCTCCACCGGCACCCACGGCACCGGCGCGCGTCTCGGCGGCCTCGCCACCCAGGTCGTCGCGCTCGACCTCGTCACCGCGGACGGGTCCGTGCTGCACTGTTCGGCCGAGGAGAACCCGGACGTCTTCGCCGCGGCCCGCGTCTCGGTCGGCGCGCTCGGCGTCATCAGCTCACTCACGCTGCAGACCGTCCCGGCGTTCCTGTTGCGTGCCCAGGAGATGCCGCTGCCGCTCACGGAGGTTCTCGACGGCTTCGATGAGCTTGCCGATGGCAACGATCACTTCGAGTTCTACTGGTTCCCGCACACCGACGTCGCGTTGACCAAGCGGAACAACCGGGTCGCCGCCGGCGTCGGCCCATCCCCGGTCGGCCGGGTCCGCGGCTGGATCGACGACGAACTCCTGTCCAACAAGGTTTTCGAATTCACCAACCGCGTCGCGGTCAAGCAGCCCGGCCTGGTTCCCCGCATCAACCGGATCGCGTCCCGCGCGTTGTCGGCCCGTGAGTACGTCGACGCGTCGTACAAGGTGTTCTGTTCCGAGCGCAACGTGGTCTTCCGCGAGTCGGAGTACGCCGTACCTCGGGAGAATGTGGTCGAGGTGATCCGCCGGCTGCGCGAGTGGATCGATGCTTCGGGCGCCCGGATCCCGTTCCCGATCGAGGTCCGCGTCGCCGCCGCGGACGAAATCTGGCTGTCCACCGCGCAGGGCCGCGACACGGCGTACGTCGCGATCCACCAGTACCACCGACTCGCGCACACTGCCTACTTCGACGCGTTCGAACGCATCGTCGCCGACTACAACGCCCGCCCGCACTGGGGCAAACTGCACACCCTCACCGCTGCGGACCTCCGCATCCGCTACCCGCACTTCGAGGACTACCTCGCCGTCCGCGCTCGTCTGGACCCGAGCCACACCTTCACCAATCCCTACACCCGCCAGGTCTTCGGCTGACCGGCTCGCGCGCGAGGTGGTGTTCGAGGTGACGCGGCGCGGGTAGCCTGCGGGCATGACTGACGTGGAGGGGCTGCAGCCTGTCGACGAGGACTGGCACAAGGCGTTGGCGGTGATCGCTCACCCGGACGACATGGAGTTCGGGTCGGCGGCTGCCGTGGCGCGATGGACGGCGCAGGGGAAGGAGGTCGTGTACTGCCTCCTGACGTCCGGCGAGGCCGGCATCGACGGAATCCCGCCGGAGAAGTCGGGACCCTTGCGCGAGGCCGAACAACTCGAGTCGTCGCGGATCGTCGGCGTCTCGCAAGTCGAGTTCCTCGGCCAGCCGGACGGGACCATCGAGTACGGCGTCCCGCTCCGGCGCGTGATCGCCGAGGTGATCCGGCGGCACCAGCCGGAGATCGTGATCACGAACAACTTCCGCGACACGTGGGGCGGCGAAAACCTCAACCAGGCCGACCACATCAACACCGGTCGCGCCACGATCGATGCGGTCCGCGACGCCGCCAACCGGTGGATCTTCCCCGATGTGGGTGAGCGCTGGGGCGGCGTACGGCAGGTCTGGGCAGCGGGCTCACCGAACGCGAAGCACGCCGTCGACACCACCGACACGTTCGACATCGGCGTCCAGTCCCTGAACGCCCACAAGGCCTACATCGACGGCCTGAACTGGCCCCACTTCGACCCCACCGAATTCCTGGAAGGCGTCTCCCGCCCCGCCGGCACCCTCCTAGGCACCCGCTACGCCACCCGCTTCGAAGTAATCACCCCCTAACGCGTTCAAGGGGTCGGCCAGAACCTGACCGACCCCTCGAATCCCACCCCGCCGCGACCGCCTAGCCACCCGCTACGCCCCCCGCTTCGCGATCACCCCGTGACACGTTCGAGGGTCGGCCGCCGTGGTCGTCGCCGGGTTCAGGCAGTCCGGCGTTCCCGCGGTCGCCGTGGTTGTCGGTGGGTTGAGTGGTTTGGGGCTTGTGGGAGCGGGCGTTGTTGTCGGGGGTGTGGGTGGCTGACCAGGCTGCTGTGCCGCCCGCGACGAGGGCGGTTGCGGTGGCGAGGGTGATGAGCGCGGTGCTGGCGCGGGCGAGGTGTCGGCGCCGGGACGGGAGGTGGTCTTGGTTCGGGGCTTCGTTGTGCTTGTGAGGGTTCATGGTTCGATGCTCGCCCGGCGTCGCGGGCAGCGGGTGTCGGACCATCGTCGTACGACGAACGATCAGAAAGGCCGGGATTTCAAGGCCCCGGGCGGTCAGTTCTTGGGCAGGTCCAAGTGGATGGACAGGTGGGGCGGTGTGGGCTTGGGGTTGCGGGGTTCGCGGTCGCCGGAGGGGTCTGGGCCGGGCGGGTTGCCGGGGCCGGACCAGGAGCGTACGAGGGTGCGGCCCTTGCGGGAGAGACGGTGGAGGTCGATCTGCTCGACCTGATTCGCCGGGATGCCTAGCTGAGCCAGGCTGCGATTGGCCATCGCGCAGGCAGAGTCGTGCTTGCGCGGCGAGAGCTTGTGCTGGAGGACGATCGCGATCGCCCCGTCGGGCAGGTCCTCGACCCGGCACAAGCGCATGCCGGCGTCCAGGGCGTACGACCCGAGCGCTCGGTCGATGTAGTCGGCGTTGGACAGTCGATTGGTCTTTGCGCGAGCAACCACTTCATACCTGGCCATGTACCGATCATGCGTCGGCGCGCACCCGTTTTCCAGGTATGCCGGCCGCCGGCAAGGGCACGTGGTCGTTGGAGGCCGGGTGGTCAGGGCTGGGCGGCGACCCGGTTGTCCTCGGTGGTCAGAGCTGAACGACCCGGTGGCCTTGGTGGTCAGAGTTGGACGACGCGGTTGGCCTCGGTCAGGACGGCGGGGGATGCCAGGGACTGCCAGCGCGGGAGCTGCTCCTGCAGGAACTGGTGGAGTTTCGGCGCCAGGTCTGGAGCGTGGTCAAGGACGTCCAGTTCGTTGACGATCGTCAGGTCGACGAAGTCGCGGAGATCCGCGGTGGACAGCTCCTCCGACGTACCGGTGAAGCGGTCGGTCACGGTGCGATGTTCGGCCAGGTCACGCCAGGTGGTTTCGCGATCGCAGGCTCCGTAGCGGTACACGATCTGCTCGGCTTCGGTGCCGATGACGGCCTCCAGAACCGGGCGTTCGTTCTGCCAGTCGAACAGGTGGGTGGGGAAACCGTCGGTCCCGTAGGCGGCGTGGGCGAGGCCGGCCAGGACGAGCGTGTCGGAGGCGCCGAGGGTGGTGAGGCGCTTGGCTACGCGGTGGAGGTGAACGTACAGGCTTCCACCCGCGTGCTCGAGTTCGTCCGCGCCGCGGACCAGCAGCAGCGATCCCATGTCCTGAAAGGCGCTCATCTGACCCCTTCACTTCGGGAGCGGCCAGGGCCCAGGAGGATCGGCCCAGGGAATTACGGTAAGGCCTCGATCACGACCGCGCCCAGAGGTGCGGCGCGCCGGGTTCGTCACATTTTGTTGCCGGGACTGCGAGCTGGTGCCGCTGCCGCGGCCGCGGCGGTGTCTGCGA
This sequence comes from Kribbella capetownensis, assembly GCF_004331485.1. GTDB lineage: Bacteria > Actinomycetota > Actinomycetes > Propionibacteriales > Kribbellaceae > Kribbella > Kribbella capetownensis. Next base: position 295,293 of record NZ_SJKD01000008.1, on the reverse strand, counting down.
GTAGCTGCCGTTTGGTACTTCCCACCCTTGTGCGGGTGGTGCCCACAGGATCCGTCGGTGGACGGGTGGGAAGCACCAAACGTCAGCAGTTGTCCCTGAAGCAATTGCCGTGCAAGCCGCAGTCGAACAGCCCGTTGTCGTTGAAGCCGTCGTACGGCCACTTGTCGTTGAAGCTTCAGCAGTTGCCGCTGAAGCAACTGCCGCTCAAGCCGCTGTCGTAACAACCGCTTGTCGTTCAAGCCGCCTGTGGTTCAAGCAGTTGTTCTTGGCTGAGGTCCGGGGTGGTTGCCGACGGCGTCAGCCGGTGGGGTCAGTCTGCGAGGTCGGCGAGGGCTTTGCGGGCGGCTTCGAGTTCGGCCTCGAGGGCGGCTACCTTGGCGGCCTGCTGTTCGCGGGCGGCTTCGATGACCTCGTCGATCGGGGTCGAGAGGTCCTCGTGGAGTTCCTTGGCGGCGCGGGAGACGGCGGCGGCCGCGACGGCGAGGTTGCGGGCCAGGTACGTGCTGCCCTGCTTGAGCTCGGCGTGCCACTCGCCGTCCGCCGTACCGGTGACGGTCAGCGTCAGCTCGAGGGTCTTGGTCTTCTTGCTCGCGGCCTTCTTCGCCGGAGCCTTCTTCGGCTTGTCCGCCTCAGGCGCGTCGGGCGTCGAGGTGGTGGCGGCCGAGGCGGCGGCGTTCGGGGTGGCGTCCGTCGGGGTGAGGGTGTCGGGAGTGTCGGCGACGTCCGACGGCGCTTCTACTGCCAGAGTGTCTACAGTCATCGTTGCGGCGATCTCCTTGTGAACATCGCCCGCCGTGAGCGGGCTGGCGCTGAGCGTCTATTAGAACATATGTTCGAGACGCAAGCCAATCCGCGAAGAAAGATTGTGATGTCGCAGGACATCGGAGACGGTTCAGCCGGTCTTGGGCGCTGTCCGGGAGGTCGGCCGTTGCCGAGGTAAGTCACGCCGGGCGCCGGTTGGGTGTCCTCGATGAACTTGGTCAGGCTCACGCGGCTGACCGAGCTGGTGGAACGTCTATCGGGGCTGGGAGATACGGGAGTTGGCGCGTCGATCGCCAGCTCAGAGACCTCATCGAGGAGCCGCGAGGACCTCGCCGATGACGTGCCGCGCATAGTTCCCCATCGCCGGGTTGGTGTCCTTTTGGTACGCCCACACGATCAGGGCCTGGGACAGCACGCGCCCGCGTCCGCGGAGCCACGTCGCGTCGTCCACGTCCAGCGCCGCACGGAACTCGTCGCGGACGTTCACTGGCAGTAGATGCCACACGGGGAACAGGTCGCACGCCGGATCGCCGACACCGCATGTCTCGAAGTCGAGCACCGCGGTCAGTCGGCCCTCCGCCGACACGAGCAGGTTGCTCGGCGTCAGGTCCGAGTGCACCCACACCTCGCACCCGTCGGATGGCGCCGCGAGCGACTCCTCCCACGACGCCAGCGCTGCGCGAGTGTCGATCAGGCCGTCAAGCTCGCCGATCGCCTTCCGCGTCGAGGAGTCGATCTCGACCATCGGAGCGCGCGTGCGGCGCTCGCCCGGATACGCCGGCGGCCGGTCTGGCAGGTCGATCCGCCGGAACGCGTCGACGAACGCCGCGAGGTCCGTCGCCAGCCCGCGTGGGTCGGCGAGCACGTCGTGGGAGGGGTGTCTACCGGTGAACCAGCGGTGGACGGACCACTCGCCCGGGAACGCGTCGGTGGGTGAGCCGATCGCCTCGACAGAGGGGATGGCCACAGGCAGGAACGGCGCAAGTGCCGCGAGTTTCGCCTGCTCCCGTTGCACCATGTCGGTGATCGAGGGCCGGAGCGGCAGCCGTACGGACAGGTCGGAACCGAGGCGGTAGATCGCGTTCACCAATCCGCCGGACTCGACCGGCTCCAGCGGCAACGCGGCCCACTGCGGGAACTGAACGGCCACCAGCTCGCGGACGAGCGGTGTGTCGATGTCGGCCTGATCGGCGTGGACCTTGCGGGGACTCACGAGCCTCATCGGAACGGCCGGGCCGTCCGCTGTCAACCCGGTTTCGGATCGAGCGGGTCAACAGGAGCCGGGCCGGGCGGGCTACGGAAGTGTCACCACCAACATCGCCCGAACCGTCACCGATGTCTTGCGACAGAACCGTCACCGATGTCTTGCGACGTGACACGCGAAGCAAAAGTGTCAGGTCGCAGGGTGACCTTGTTGACCGGTGTGTGATCAGCTGCCATGGTCAGCGGATCTCGCTCCAGTGGGGGCCGGTCCAGGGTGGCAGGTCGAGCGAGCGGGATGCCCAGTTGAGGCAGCTCACGGCGATGCGTTGAAAGACCATGCGGAGCCACTGCGGAGCCTGCGTCTCGTGAGCGGCGCGGCGAGCGCATTGACCGGCGATGTGGGCCGCCCAAGGCCCTCCGTCAGGTGGTACGTCGAACGGATCCGGGCCGCCTTCGAGGGGCAACGTAGAGAGTGCCGAAGCGAGGTCCTGCTGCGGATTCCCACGAATGGCCTGGGCCCAGTCCACCAGCACCACGCGTCGACCGACGAAACACAGATTGTCGCTCCGGACGTCGTTGTGCACCAGCGCATCACCCCCGACTGGGACGTTGCCCTCCGCTTCCACCAGTCCATCCAGCGCGGCGCTGAACCAGGCCTCGCTGCACCAGCTCCCGAGCGACAAGGTCGCTCTCGACACTGGAGACGATCTCATGCTCTGTACGGAGCCCTTCCGCTCCCTGGTCATCGACCGCGGCCTTCACGAAGGCGCTCGAGCCGTCCGCAAAGCCAACGACGAAGGACGCGGCCGAGCGTCCGGTGTGCGGCCGATGCCAGTCAATCGGCTCTTTGCCTAGTGCCGACGCAATCAGCGTGTGCAGCTCCTGCGTCGGATGCCCGTCCTTTGTCAGAGCCATACTGTGCTTCTCCAAGCCGGCTGGATCTTGACTGCTCCGAGTGCCGGCGCCGGTCGCATTCAACGAACGGGATCGCCGGGTCGCGGCGATGCCGGTGTCAGCCAACCGACCCGGCTTGCGGCTTTCGTTCAGCCGACGAAGGCGACTGTGTTGCCGTCCAGGTCGCGCACGATGAAGTCCGTGCCGCCCCAGGCTTGTTTGGTGAGCTTCTGGGCCGGCTCCACGCCCGCCGCGAGATACTCCGCGTACAAATCCTTGACGTTTCGAGCTTCGATGTAGGCCATGATGAGCCCTTCATCGCGCGCGGTGTCTGGAATGAGCACCGGCGCATGCACGAACCGCAAGTGCAAGGTAGCGTCGTCGCGCGACACCGAGCCATAGAACGGCGGATGCCCGTGCAGAAAGTCGACACGGAACCCGAGGCGATCGCGATAGAACTCGGCGGCCGCCCGTACGTCGCGAACGAACAGGACCGGCCGCGCGGCGTCGAGCAGGACGGCCTTCGGAGCCTCGGGTGGTCGTGGCCAGGCATCCTCGACGGCCGCCCTCAGCGCGGCCCAACTGTCGTAGCCCGCCTCGAGCGCAATGATCTCCTGCGCCTCCGCAAGCTTGAAGTTCAGCGCGAACGATTCGTGATCCGTCACATCGCGGTATCGCGGCAGCTGGCGGATGCGGCCACCGACCGAGTAGTCGCGGTCGCGGTGCCAGCGGACGAGCTGCTTGGCTTGCTTCTTGTACGTTTCGAGCGTTGGCATGGCGTCCCTCCCAGGGGTGAGCTGGAGTAGGTGGGCCTTGCCCTTTCGGCGTCTTGCGCCGTTGCGCCCCAGACTAGAGATCAATCTCGCGCTTCGCATGAATCTAGCCCGGCACGACCTACTTCGGCAACGGCAGACCCCGCGGACCGCGCCAGAACCCGCCCCCTCGCTTCTCTCGGGGGCGGGGTGGAATGCGCGGCGATCAGGCGCCGCGCACGGCGTGACGGCGTGCTGGCTGTCGAGCTCAGGACCGGGTTTCTGAGCGGTCGCCGGACCACTCCAGGTGGTAGGTGCCTTCTTGGTCTACTCGTTTGTAGGTGTGGGCTCCGAAGAGGTCTCGGAGGCCCTGGATCAGGGCTGCCGGCAACCGTTCGGCGCGGAGGCCGTCGTAGTAGGAGAGGGCGGCGGAGAAGCCGGGTGCGGGTACGCCGACCTGTGCTGCGGTTGCGACGACACGGCGCCAGGCTTCCTGGCCGTTGGCGACGGCTTCCTTGAAGTAGTCGTCCACCAGCAGCGAAGGCAGCGCGGGGTTCCGGTCGTACGCCTCCTTGATGCGGTCCAGGAAGCGTGCGCGGATGATGCAGCCGCCGCGCCAGATCGTCGCCATCGCGCCGAGGTCGATGTCCCAGTCGTACTGCTCGCTGGCCGCCCGGATCGCGTCGAACCCCTGCGCGTACGCCACGAGCTTCGACGAGTACAGCGCATGCCGTACGTCGTCGATGAACGCGTCCCGATCCACGTCGGCCTTCTCCGAAGCCGGCCCCGGGAGAACGCCGGCCGCCGCGGATCGTCGTACGACGTCACCGGACAGGGAACGCGCGAACACGGCCTCCGCCATGCCGCTCACCGGGATGCCCAGGTCGAGCGTGGACTGCACGGTCCAACGGCCGGTGCCCTTCTGCTCGGCCTGGTCCAGGACGATGTCCACGAACGCACCGCCGGCGGTCGGGTCGGTCTGGCTGAGTACGTCGGCGGTGATCTCGATCAGGAACGACTCGAGGTCGCCGGTGTTCCAGTCCCGGAACACATCGGCCAGCTCGGCCGGCGACAGTCCGAGGACGTGCCGGAGCAGGTCGTACGCCTCCGCGATCAGCTGCATGTCGGCGTACTCGATGCCGTTGTGCAGCATCTTCACGAAGTGGCCGGCGCCGTCCGGGCCGACATGCACGCAGCAGGGCTGGTCGCCGACCTGGGCCGCGATCTTGGTCAGCATCGGTTCCAGTGCGGCGTACGACTCGACCGAACCGCCCGGCATGATGCTCGGACCGTTCAGCGCGCCCTCTTCACCGCCGGACACACCGCTGCCGACGAAGTGCAGGCCCGACGCCTGCAGTGCGTCCTGCCGGCGTCGGGTGTCGAGGAAGTGCGCGTTGCCGGCGTCGACGACGATGTCGCCCTCGTCCAGCAGCGGGACGAGTTCGTCGATGACCGCGTCGGTGGCCGGACCGGCCTGGACCATGATGATGATCTTGCGCGGCCGCTCCAGCGACGCGACCAGCGCGGGCAGGTCGTCCGCGGGCACGAACTCGCCCTCGTGACCGAACTCCTGGATCAGGGCGTCGGTGCGGCCCTTCGACCGGTTGTGGACGGCGACGCGGAACCCGTTGCGCGCGAGGTTCCGGGCCAGGTTGCGGCCCATCACGGCGAGGCCGGTGACGGCGATCTGGGCTGGAGCAGAACTCATCGAATCTCCCGCTGGTCAAGGTGTGTGCGGACCCAGTCTGGCGCGCCCGGCAAGGCTCGTCGTCGGCGGGCCCGAACGGTGGACGGGGCAATTCGACGTGGCCGAGCCCTTCTCAACCGCTGTGCATCGATGGTAGACATCTGAGAAATCGATTTCCGACACCTCGCCGGAAGGCCGCCCATGTTCCGTCGTGTTGCCGCGCTCGCTGTCAGCGCCTTGCTCGCTCTCTCCGCCGTGAACGCCTCGACGGCATCAGGTACGACGTACGCCGGGAACGACAACGGACCGGTCGGCTGGCAGGTGTACCGCAACCTGGACCGGCTGCCCGAGCTGCAGACCGGTGTCCGGACCAAACAGTTCTCCAGCTTCGGCCGGGACGGCACCAACAACGATGGCTTCGACGGCAAGTACTCCTGTCTGCGCACCACCTCGGACGGCTGCGTGATCGCGGAGGACAGCGGCCCTGGTGAGGTCGCGTCGATCTGGTTCACCCGCGACGAGGGCAACGTCAGCAAGACCGGCACGATCACTGTCGAGCTCGACGGCAAGCAGGTCCTGCACGCATCGCTGCAGGACGTGGTCGACGGCAAGCTGGGCGCGCCGTTCACGTTCCCGCTGGTGGCGAACGGGGTCGAGACCAGCGGCGGCGTCTACATCCGGGTGCCGATGCCGTACCGCTCCTCGATGCGGATCACCACCCAGACCAACCCGTTCTTCTACCACGTCGACTACCGCCAGTTCCCTGACGCGAACGGCATCAGCACGTTCGACCCGAAAGACAAGGCCGAGGATGTCGTCGCCCTGCTGAAGGCGGCCGGCACCAAGGACCCCAAGCCGGTCCAGCCGAACAGCAAGACCTCCGCAACCCCGGTGAAGCTTGCCCCCGGCAAGCGAATCACGCTGGCCGACAACCGCGGCCCGGGTGAGGTCAGCGCGCTCCGGCTCAAACTGCCCGAGATCGAGGGACTGGATCTGCAGTCGTTCGCGGACGACGGTCGTGCGTTCGTCGGCGGCAGCAAGTTCACGATGAAGATCGATCCCGCGAACAGCGGTGTGAAGCTGATCCGCCGGATGGATCTGCGGATCGGCAACCAGCGCGCGAAGGTGCTCGTCGACGGCGTCGAGGCGGCCGAATGGGCGCCGCTGAAGGCCGAGGGTGCGCAGTGGAAGGATCAAACCGTCGACCTGCCGGCCGAACTTACTGCCGGTAAGTCCGAGATCACCATCACCAACCAGTTCATCTCGTCCGACCTCGACTTCAACGAGTTCACCTACTGGGCCGACTCGACCGTCGGCGGTACGGCGAAGCGCACCGACACCCTCGACGTCGGTCCGGACCACGTCGCGGACGAGAAGGCGCACGGCTACGAGATCACCCAGCAGAACTGGAGCGGTTCGCACGCGATGGCGTACGCCGCCACCGAGGAGGACGCGGCCCGGGTGAAGCCATCGGACTCGCTGCTGGCCGGCGTCCGCGTCCAGGTGACGATCGACGGCGAGAAGCGGGTCGACGCCCCGATCGGCGAGTTCTTCGGCTCAGGCCTCGGCGAGAACCCGGTCCGCTCGCTGTTCTTCGGCATGGACCCCGACGGCTGGTACTCGTCCTGGTGGCCGATGCCCTACGCCGCCCGCGCCACGGTCAGCCTGGTCAACACCTCGGCGTACCCGCTGAACGGTCAGGCCGAAGTTACTTCGAGTAAGGACGCGCGCAAGGCGGTCGACCTGGTGACCGGCAAGACCGGCTATTTCACCGCGATCTCGCAGCGCGGCGAGACCACCCAGGGCAGCGACTGGAACTTCGCCGACGTCACCGGCCGCGGCAAGTTCGTCGGCGTCTCCCAGACCATGGAGGGACTACTTGCCGACGGCAACACTCGCGGCTACCTCGAGGGCGACGAGCGGGTGTACGTCGACGGCGAGCGGACGCCGGCGCTCCACGGCACCGGAACCGAGGACTACTACGAGTCCGGCTGGTACTTCAACGCCGGCACCTACTCGACCCCGTTCCACGGCAACTCCGCCCACGAGGTCCGGGTCGGCTTCTGCACCAACGAGTGCGACGGCGCTTGGCGACTGCACATCACCGACTCCGTCGCCTTCCAGAACCAACTCGACTTCGGCATCGAGCACGGCCAGCAGGACGACCACCCTGCGATCTACGGATCGACTGCGTTCCTCTACAAGGCAGCCAAGTTCGGCGCTCGCGAGACCGACCGCATCGACACCGGCTCCGCGTCCAGCCTCCAGCAGCACGGGTACGCCGACACCGGCGCGCAGACGTACGACGTGAGCTCGGTGTACGAAGGCGATCACGACGACACAACCCTGACCGACCAGGTCCGCGCCACCACCCAGCCGATCCGCTTCAGCGTCAAGACCGACCCGGTCAACCGCGGCGTGACGCTGCGCCGGACCAGCGATCAGAACGTCGCGGGTCAGTCGGCCCAGGTGTTCGTCAACGGCAAGGTCGCCGGCACCTGGTTGCAGCCGCTCGGCAACGACCACCAACGCTGGCTGGACGACAACTTCCAGCTGCCCACGGCACTCACCTTCGGCCGGACCAAGCTCGACATCGAACTGAAGCCCGCCGGCCCGAGCTGGACCGCATCGTCGTACGTCGTCCAATCGCTGGTCCTCCCGTACGACGACAAGCGCGGCCCGGCGCAGGCGACAGGACTCGCCGCCACCGGCCGGGCCGACAACGCGATCAGCCTGACCTGGTCGGACACGAGTGACGACAGTGGGATCGCGCACTACAACATCTACGGCGCGAAGGCGGGAGCTGCCGAGAAGCTGATCGGCACCAGCCCGCTGCCCGGGTTCGTGCACCGCAACCTCGGGCTGAACGAGACCTGGTCCTACCGGGTCGCGGCGGTCGACCTCGCGGGTCACGTGAGCGGCAAGTCCGCCGCCGCGCAAGGATCCACAGGCAACACGATGCGACTCGAGGCCGAGTCGATGCTGCCGCCGGTCTCGTCGACAGTGCCGGTCGACCCGCAGGGCAACTGCTGCGGCGTGAGCTGGTCGGGCGGATCACAGGCCTGGATCCACGCCACCAAGGCCGGTGACAAGGTCGTGCTGGGCTTCACGGTCCCGACGACCGGCTCCTACAAGCTCTCGACAGTGCTGACCAAGGCGGGCGACTACGGCATCGCCGACGTACAGGTCGACGCAGCAGCGGCCGTCAGCTTCGACGGCTACTCCGCCGCCGGAGTCAGCACGCAGCAGCTCGACCTGGGCAGCGCGCAACTTACTGCCGGTAACCACCAACTCGTCATCACTTTGACCGGCAAGAACCCGGCCGCCACCGGGTTCCTCGTCGGAGTCGACCTGCTCGACCTGGAGCTCAACTCATGATCCGCAAAGTCCTCGCCGCGCTGATCGGCGCGACTGTCCTCGCCGTACCGCTGCAGGCCGCCGCGTCACCCGAGCGTGTACGAATCACGCCGTACGTGAAGGTCGACAAGGTCGTAGCGGCCGGCCAATTCGCCAAGGTCTACGACCCGAGCGTCGGCGAGACAGAGCCGTGGTACTACAACGACCACACCCTGGTGCAGGACCGCTCGACCGGCACCTGGCACGTCTACGCGATCACACACGCAGAGCCGGCCAACCCGCTCGACGAGAAGAGCTTCGGCCACGCGACAGCACCGACGCCGAACGGCCCGTGGACGAAGCAACCGCCGGCACTGATCGCCGACCCGGCCGCAGGCGAGAGCCACATCTGGGCGCCGTACGTCATGTACGACGCCGGCACCTACTACATGTTCTACGCCGCCGGTACGCCGGACCACACGGCGTACCGGATGCATCTGGCGACGTCGACCGATCTCGTGCACTGGACCCGCGATGCGGCCAACCCGCTGTTCACCGACGGCTTCGACGGGCGTGACCCGATGGTCCGCAAGGTCGGCGACCAGTGGGTGATGTACTACACCGCCAACTCGACGCCGGCCGGCGGGAACCACATCGTTGCCTACCGCACCAGTACCGACCTCAAGCACTGGAGCGACCGCCAGACAGCGTTCCTGCATCCGTCGACCGGGACGTTCGGTGGCCCGACCGAGTCGCCGTTCGTCGTGCAACGCGGAACGGATTGGTACCTGTTCGTCTGCTGCGACGGTGGCTACGAGTCGACAAAGGTCTACCAGAGCAAGGATCCGCTGCACTTCAGCATCGATCAGCTCGCCGGGACGATCCCCGCACACGCGGCTGAGGTCGTGCAGGACGGCCAGGACTGGTACGTCACCGGAGCCGGCTGGGGGAAGGGCGGCCTGTTCATCGCACCGCTCGACTTCGCCAAACTGCAGGTGACGAAGGGCCGCGTGGTGACCACCAACCACTACCGAGCGACCATCGAGACCAGTCCCCGAGCAGCACTCACCAGTCTGGACGTCGACCCAGCCGGTCACCGAAACTACCGCCCTGCGCTCGACTCGACCGGACGCTCAACAGCGCCGTACCTCGCGGTCGGGAACTTCGGCGCCACCGACCTCAGCGGCCCAGCCGCCCACATAGATGCGCGCCGCTCGTCGTTGACCCTCCGCGGCATCTCCTTCGGCGATGAGCCCGTCGCCGCGGACTGGACGTTCGACTTCGGCCCGACCACGTTCGACACGCGCCTCGCCTGGACGGTGAAGGCACCAATGAACGCACCCGTCTGGGAGGTCGCGCTGAACGTCGACTCCGCGCTGCCCGACCAAGGTGACCCCGGCGGCTTCGGACGCGACGGCGACGTCGCGGGCCTGCCCCAATGGTCGATGGCGACAGGCCCCGGCCTCAGCGTGGTGACGGCGTACCGGCCGGGCTCGGCCTGGTCCGAGGACAACCACTGGTACGACCCGTCGAACGGCGCAGTCGCCTGGCAGCCACTTTGGCAACCGGGTGGACGCGCGCTCCCACCAGGCAAGTACGACGGCGGTCGCTGGCGACTCGGCTTCTCCGGCACCGAGCGGGACGTGGCCTTCGCGGATTCCCTGGCCGCTAGTGTCGGTATGTGACCACGCTCAGTCTGGATCCCCGCAGTACTGCCCTCGTCCTCATCGACCTGATGCCGCGGATCATCGCGCTCGACACGGCACCGCTGGCCGGACCGATGGTGCTCGAGCGATGCGTGGCGCTGGCGAAGGCGACGCGGTCGGTCGGCGGGCTGGTCGTCAACGTGCGGGTCGAGCGGCCGGGACTGGATGCACAGCCGGAAGGGAGTGAGCTCGCACCAGAACTCGCCCCGCAGCCCGGCGATCTGGAGATCGTGAAGCGGACGATCGGAGCCTTCGGCCGGACGAGCCTGGACAACGAACTGCAGGCGCGCGGGATCGACACTGTGGTGCTGGCCGGGATCGCGACGAACTTCGGCGTCGAGTCCACCGGCCGGGCCGCGGACGATCTCGGCTACAACACCGTCTATCTCACCGACGCGATGACCGGCCTCGACCAGCAGGCGCACGAGTTCGCGGTGTCCTACGTGTTCCCGCGCCTGGGCACGGTCTGCACCGGGACCGAGTACGTCGCAGCCCTCAGCCCGGCCTAGGACCCTGCGTTACGACCTCTGCTCGGCGGCTCCTGGCAGGGCGCCGTACATCGCGGCGCGACGGTGCACCTACGCGAACAGCCCTGCGTTCTCACCGACCCAGTCCTGCAACGTGCGCGGCGCCCGCCCAGTCACCGTCTGGACCGTGTCGTTGACCGTCGTCTCGTCGACCGTCCCGTCCCCGAAGAACCCTTCGATCGCCTCGGCGTACGGCGCCGGCATCGAGGCCTGCAGGTCCTCGTGCGTCTCCGCCCGGCTCATCGGGTACGCCGTCAACCCCCGGCCGATTGCCTCCGCCAAGATCTCCACCTGCTGCGGAGGCGTGAGCGCGATCGGACCCGTGAGGCGCAGGATGGCGCCGGCCCGGTCGTCCTCAGTGAACGCACGCACGGCCACATCCCCGATGTCTCGCGGATGGATCGTCGCGATCGGCACATCGGGGAACTGAACCCGCACCACGTCACCCGCGCGGATTTGATCAAGCCAACGGAGCGTGTTGGACATGAACGAGTTCGGCCGCAGGAACGTCCACTCCAGCCCGGATGCCTTCACCGCCTCCTCGGCCGCCTGGTGATACGCGGCGATCGCGTTCGACGTATCGCTCGCGGCCAGCGAACTGCTCGACAGCAGCACGACCTTCCGCACTCCCGCCCGGACCGCGTTCGCGAGCAGTTCCTCGGCCCGGTCGTAACCGCTGAGCAGGAAAATCCCCGTCACCCCGTCGAGTGCGAACGAGTCCGGCTTGTTCAGATCGCCGTACACGGGCTCGATCCCGCCCGGCAGGGGTGTGTCGGACCGGATCAGCGCCCGGCCCGCGATCCCCGCACTTGCCAGCGACTGCACCACCGCACCACCCGCGTTGCCGCTCGCGCCGGTCACCAGGACTGTCATGCACACCACCCCTTCGGCTCGAGGCGCCAGCCTGTCACATGAACCGGATCACCCCCTGATCCGTACTGCAGGGCAAGGAAAGGGGACCAGGATGAGCGGCACCGACCTCGCATGCAGCACCGGGCTGACCGAGAACAGCCTGTATCGGTACGACGACTGGCTGCTGCGGGCGGCCGCCATTCGGGACGGTGATCACGTCCTCGACATCGGTTGCGGAACCGGCGGTACGACGCGCGCCGCCGCCTGGCTCGCGGGCTCCGGCGCGGCCGTTGGGGTGGACCTCTCGGAACAGACGCTGGCGGAGGCGACTCGTCGTGCGGAGGAGACCGGCGCTGTCACCGCGACCTTCGTGCCGGCCGACGCCCAGGTGCACGCCTTCGAGACCGAAACCTTTGATGTCCTCCTCAGCCGCACCGGCTGCACGGACTTCACCGACCCGATCGCGGCCTTCACCAATCTCGCGCGGGCGCTGCGTCCGGGTGGGCGCGTCGCGCTCCTGGTCTGGCAAGCACCCAGCCGGAACCCGTGGTACGCCGAACTCACCACCGGCGCCACGCCGTCGCTCGACGTACCCGGTGCGTTCGCGTTCGCCGACCCGGCGCGGGTAGCGCACATCCTCACCAGCGCGGGCTTCCACACGCCCGAATGCGAGTCCCTGCAGGAACTCATCCAGGTCGGTCCGGGCGTCGACTACCGGTCGGCTGCCTGGCTGGTCACCACCCGCAAGCCCGCATAGCCTCGACCGCTGCCTGGAGTTCGGTCTGCGCGTCGTCCGCGTGATAGATGCGTTCGTCCGGCTCGATGTTCTCGAGGAATCGCTGGTACATGACCGCGCCGACCAGGCGTCCGAGCACCGTCATCGGCTGCAGTGCCCGGAACGGTTCGCTGTCCAGGATCCGGCGCTTCCAGGCCGCCGACCAGACCTCGACCGCGTGATCACCCTTTGCCTGCGGCATCCATCCGCGGAGCCGCTGGATGTCGGTGGCCGGATGGCCGACGAAGCTGTCCGCCCAGTCGACGATCGCCCGGTTGGTGCCGTCCGAACGCCAGTTGCCCGGATGGAAGTCGCCGTGTACGAGCGTGATCGGCAGACCAGACGCGTCCAGTTCGGACAGGATGCCGGGCAGCTTCGCCACCAGCTCCTCAACGGCGAGTGCATCGTCGCCGGGCAGCGCGACGATGGTCAGCAGCCGGGACACTTCATCCACCAGGTGCTCCGGCCGCAGGGCAACCGTCTTCGTCTCCACGTGATCAGTGTCGTCTGACCCGGTGCCAAGTACGTGCACCGGATTTGATCACAACACCGTTGCCCAGGTCGACGGTCTCCGTCGGGTCGTCTGCCCGGGTGCCGTCGATGGTGACAGCGCCCTGCCGGATCAGCCGGCGGAGCTCGGAGTTGCTGTCGCCGGGCCGGACCGCGCGGAGGAGATCGAGCGCAGTCCTCACGGTCCGGTCGACCACGATCTCCGGAATGTCCTCTGGCTGATTGCGGTCAGAGAACGTGCGCCGGAACGACTCCAGTTCGGCCTTCGCCGTACCCGCACCGTGGTTGCGCGTCACCACGGCAGCGGCCAGGCGGAGCTTGGCGTCGCGAGCCTGTGGACCACCGTGCGCGGCCGCGGCGCCGACTGCAGCGACGGTGTCCAGAGGGAGTTCGGTGTAGACGCGGGCGTACGGCTCGACCAGGTCGTCCGGGATGCTCATCAGCTTGCCGAACTTCTCCCGCGGCGGGTCCGTCAGCCCGACGTAGTTGTTCAGCGACTTCGACTGCTTCGCCCGTCCGTCGAGGCCCGGCGTGATCGTGGTCGTGATCACGACCTGCGGTGGCGCGCCCAAGCGCTGCTGGAAGTGCCGCCCGAGCTGCTCGTTGAACAGCTGGTCCGTGCCGACGATGGTCAGATCGCTCTGCATCGCGAAACTGTCGTAGCCCTGCAGCACCGGGTACACCAGTTCATGCACCGCGATCTCCCGCCCGGCAGCCACCCGCTCCCGGAACATGTCCCGCGCGATCAGCTGTGCATGCGTGACCTGCGCGAACAGACCGAGCAGCTCCGCGACCTGCATCCCGTCGTACCACTCGGAGTTCCGCCGTACCTCGAACACCGCGGGATCCGTGCGCAGCACCAGCGACACCTGCTCCAGGAACGACGTTGCGTTCGCGTCGATCTCCTCCGGCGTCAGCACCGGCCTGGTCTCGGACCGGCCGGTCGGGTCGCCGACGCGAGTGGTCAGGTCGCCGAGCAGGAACACGACCTGGTGGCCGAGGTCCTGCAGTTGCCGCATCATCCACAGGTTGACCGCGTGGCCGAGATGCAGATCCGGCGCGGTGCAGTCGACGCCGTACTTGATCCGCAACGGCCGCCCGGCCGCCAGTCGTTCCCGCAGGTCGGCCTCGCCGACGATGGAGTCGGTGGTACGGCGTAATCGATCGATCACCGTGGTCGGGTCGTTCATGGGATCCTCTCAGCAGGTCTGGAGGCACCCTCGCCACGACAGCGCCTCCGGCAACGGAAAGAGGCAGGAACCCGGTCGGTTCCTGCCTCGGAGGCTCTGGGTGGAGCGAGTTGTGGGGACTACCGAATGCCGGCCCCTCCCAGAGCCGGTCGATATGCCACGCGTCGCTTCATCACGGCGTCAGAGTAGCACCGCCCCATTGGGCTCGCAGCCAGGTATCCGCCTACCCTCGGGGGGTGACGGAGGAGCGAGTGGTGCTGCTGGATGACGCCGGCCGGGCGATCGGGACCCAGGCCAAGGCAACGGTGCACCACTCCGCGACCCCGCTGCACCTGGCGTTCTCGAGCTACGTGGTCGACGACGCAGGCCGGGTGTTGCTGACCCAGCGCGCCCTGACCAAGCCGACCTGGCCCGGGGTCTGGACCAACAGTTGCTGTGGGCATCCACTTCCCGGTGAGCCGGTCCCGGACGCGGTACGGCGCCGGCTCGCCGACGAACTGGGGATCGTCGCGGACGGCGTCGAACTGGTGCTGCCTGAGTTCCGCTATCGCGCCGAGATGCCGACCGGCGTGGTGGAGAACGAGATCTGCCCGGTCTACCGGGTCCGTTGGTCCGGCGAGCCCACGCCCGATCCCGCGGAAGTGGCGTCGTACCGCTGGGTCGAATGGTCGGAGATGCGCGACGTACCAGGCCTGTCGCCGTGGTGCCTGCTGCAGTTGGACGAGCTCAGCGGAGCGCCAGGGGAGTGGACGGTCGGGGACCCTGAGCTTCTGCCGCCTGCCGCGCGGTCATGAGCTGAGGTCGCGGTCGAGCAAGTCCGCGTGCAGCGCAACGGCGGCCGTGCTCGCGTGCCCAGCAGCACCGATCGCGAACAGGGCGGGGACGGCCGTCGTACCGACTGCGTAAACCCCAGGGACGTTGGTCCGGCCGGAACTGTCGACGGCGACCGCGCCATCCGCCATCTCGCAGCCGAGCTCGGTCGCGAGATCACTCTGCTGATGCTGCCGGACGACCACGAACACGGCCCGCGGAAGCAACGTGTCACCACCCTTCAGCAGCACGCGTACGTCGTCATCGGACGGCTCGACGGCCTCGACTCTCTCGGTGCGAATCGTCACACCGGCCTTGTCGAGCTTGGCCAGCTGATCTCCGTTGAGTTCGTCGCCATCGGTGCACAGGACGACGTCATGGCTCCACCTGCTGAGGAGCAGCGCCCGGACAACCGAGCGATCCGGCAGACCGCGCATCCCGAGCTGTACGAGCGGCTCGTCACGCACCTCCCAACCATGGCAGTGCGGACAGGCAACAACCGACCGACCCCACGCGTCCCACACACCCGGCACATCCGGAAGCTCGTCCCGCAGCCCGGTCGCCAGTACGACGGACCGCACCTGCTCACCCTCGACGACGAAACTGTCGCCGTCAGCGGTCACGTCCTCGACCCGGGAGTCCCGTACCTCGACGTCGTACTCCCGCAGCTGCCGACGCCCGAGCGCGAGCAGTTCGCCCGGTGCGGTGTCCTCGACTCCGAGGAAGTTGTGGACGTGCTCGGCCGCCCGGTTCCGCGCCTTCCTGTCGTCGAACAGCACCACGCGGCGCCGAGCCCGTCCCAACGTCAGCGCCGCCTGCAGGCCCGCCACACTTCCACCGATCACCGCTGCGTCGATCACAGCGCCATCGTGCCGTTACATCCACAATTCGAGAAGAACTTGCTCATATATTGAGACAGTGAAATCGAGTGCGCACCAGGTCCGGGTAGGGCAAGGTGGGGCCATGGGTGAGATCGTGATCCGGCCGGTCGAGTCGGAGCAGGACTACGAGGACTGGCGAGCGGTCCGGCTCGATGTGCAGCCGTACGAGCGCTGCCCGAGTGTGGCCGAGCTGCAGAAGCTGGCGAAGCCGGGACGGCTCCTGGTGCTGGCCGTGATGGACGGCGCGGTCGTGGGCAATGGGATGTCGGATCACTCCAGCGAGGCAGGTCGTGCGGCCGTCAAGCCGCGGGTCCGCCCCGAGGCCCGGCGGCAAGGGGCCGGCACCGAGTTGCTGCGTGCGCTGACCGAGCATGCCGTTGCCGAGGGCTACCAGTTCGCGGGCTGCTCGGTCGACGACGAGGAGTCACGTGCGTTCGCCGAGCGTTTCGGTTTCACCGAGACGAACCGCCAGGTCGAGCAGCTCCGCCCGATAGGCACCGAGCGGTGGCCGGAGCAGCCGACGGCGTACCGGATCGTGACCGTGGCCGAGCGGCCCGAGCTCTGGGCGAAGGCGTACGAGCAGGTGGCGGTGCCGACTCTTCCCGACCTGGATGTGCCGGCACCGATGGACGTCTCGGCCGAGGAGTGGGAGACCGAGTGGATCAACGACCCGGCAGCGATGTTCATGGCCGTCGTCGGTGACGACGTGATCGGGGTCGCCGGGTTGATGCTCGACACGGACCAACCGGAGCGGGCCGAGGTCGCCTACACCGCCGTCCATCCGGACTGGCGCGGCAAGAGCGTCGCCGCGACCTTGAAGCGAACGAGCATGGCTTGGGCGGCCGAGCACGGGATCACCGAGATCTACACGTGGACCCAGCGCGGCAACGAGAACATGCGCCGGCTGAACGAGCACCTCGGCTTCACCTACGGCATCGTGAGCGTCGATGTTCGCGCGGAGCTACCGCTGCAGTTCGCGGAGTAGCTCGGGGCCGGGCCAGGGGTGGTGGTTGGTCTCGGCCTTGTGGATCAACTCGATCAGTTTGGCGTTGACCGGAGCTTTGCGGCCGAGGGCTTCGGCCAGGCGGACGACCTCGCCGTTCAGGTAGTCGATCTCGGTGGGGCGGCCGGCTTTGAGGTCTTCCCACATGGAGGTCCGGGCGAGCGGGTCGATCGCGAGGACCGAGCCCGCGAAGCGGGAGAACAGGAAGTCGGGCAGGCGGAGGACTGCTGGGAAGAGGCGCATCGGCACGGCCAGGATCCGGGCCGGTTCGATGCCGTGAGCAGCAAGGAGCGCGAGTGACTCGGCCTGCGCGGCGGCGAGGCAGCGGCGGTACGTGCGCTGGGACAGCTCGTCGCGCAACGGGAGATCCGACAGTGCGTTGATCGCGTTGTTGAGGTTGAGCAGGAGCTTCGACCACTGCACCGGCAGGATGTCGTCGTGCTGCTTCAACGGAAGGCCGGCCTTTGCGAAGCCCCCGACGTACGGCGCCAGACCTGAATGCTCTTGGACATCGAGCGCGCCGGCGGTGCCCTGGTGGAAGACTCCCTGGCCACGGTTCAGGACGTTGAACGGGACCATCCCGGGCACCACGACCTGGTCCGTCAGCCGCTCCCGCAGGACGTCACCATTGCGGATGCCGTTCTGGAAGCTGACCACGACAGTGCCCGGCTTGACCACACCGGCCAACTCGTCGGCTGCGGCCTCGGTCGCGGCCGACTTGACCGTCAGCAGGACCAGATCCGCCGCCCCGGCCGCCTCGGGCGAGGTCTCGTACCGAACCTCGGCAACCCGGAGATCAGCACCGAGGTAGTCGGTCAGGCGTAATCCATGGGTCGCGACCTCGGCCGCCATCCGTTCCCGCCCGACGAACGCCACGTCGGCCCCGCCCGCGAGCAGTCGTCCGCCCACGTAGCACCCGATCCCACCCGCGCCGTACACCACGATCGACACGGCACCACCGTACCGAAGGACAGGAGGTAGTCAGTGCTGACCGGCGCGGCTCCGCTTGGCCCACCCCTGAGGGGCCAACCAGCCGGCCACTACCTCCTGTCCTTCGGTACAACTAGTGGAGTCGAACCCGCGGATCCAGGAAGGCGTACGCGATGTCGACCAGGATGTTCGCGACCACCACCGCGGCGGAGGCGAACAGGACGATCCCGATGATGACCGGGAGATCCTGCTGGTTGATCGCCGTCACCGCGGTCTGCCCGAGGCCGGGCAGGCTGAACACGGTCTCGGTGACGACGACACCACCGATCAGCTGACCCAGATCGATGCCGAACTGCGTGACCACCGGAGTCAGTGCGCTGCGCAGACCGTGCCGGACGATCACCCGGCTCTCCCGGATGCCCTTCGACCGGGCAGTCCGGATGTAGTCCTCGCCGAGTACGTCGAGCATCGAGCCTCGGGTCAACCGGGTATAGGTGGCCGCAAGCAACAAAGCCAGTGCTACCCACGGCAGCAGCAGGTGCTGGAACCAGGCACCGGCGCCGGCGGTCAGTGGAGAGTATCCACCTGCCGGGAACCAGTGGAACCCGGCCAGCGTGAGCCGGAAGTACAGGAAGTACAGCAGCAGCAACCCGAGCAGGAACGACGGGAACGAGTAGAAGAACAACGAGAACAGCGTCAGCCCGCGATCGGCCAACGACCGTGGATGCACCGCGGAGATGACCCCGTTGAAGATACCCAGCAGCAACCACAGTACGGCGGCTCCGAGCGCCAGCGAGACCGTGATCGGCAGCGCCGTCCCGATGATCGTGGTCACCGGCACCTGGTGGTAGTAGTCGTACCCGAGGTTGCCGTGCAGCGCGTTCTCGACGAAGTGCAGGTACTGCTTCCACACCGGCAGGTCCAGCCCGAGCCGGTGCTTGATCAGGTCAACGGTCTCCGGCGTCGCCTGCCGGCCGGCCAGCGTCTGCGCGACGTTGCTCGGGGCAACGAAGAACAGAGCGAACACGGCCACCGTGATGAGCCAGAGGACCAGGAGTCCGTGGCCCAGCCGGCGGATCAGGAAGAGTGCCATCACTAGGTCCGATCTGCGCGGGGGTCGAAGGCGTCGCGGACCCCGTCACCGAACAGGTTGAACGCGAGCGTCGTGATCAGCAGCGCCAGGCCGGGGAAGAGGATGAACCACCAGGCGGTCGTGTAGTAGTTCTGCGAGGCGCTGATCATTCCGCCCCAGTCGGCCGTTGGCGGCGGTAGCCCGAGCCCGAGGAACGACAACGTCGCCTGGGTCACGATCACCACCGGGATCAGCAGCGTGGTGTAGACGATCACCGGCGCCAGCACGTTCGGCAGGACATCGACGAACATGATCCGCCGATCGCCGGCGCCCAGGGACCGGGCGGCCTCGACGAACTCGCGTTCGCGCAGCGACAGCACCTGCCCACGCACGATCCTGGCCACCGACGCCCAACTGAAGAACCCGATCACCAGCACGGTCACCGTCAGGC
This sequence comes from Kribbella capetownensis, assembly GCF_004331485.1. GTDB lineage: Bacteria > Actinomycetota > Actinomycetes > Propionibacteriales > Kribbellaceae > Kribbella > Kribbella capetownensis. The sequence goes on along the minus strand of NZ_SJKD01000008.1, from coordinate 275,952 downwards.
TCGGTCCGGTGACGGACACCAGCGCGATCGCCACCAGCAGGAACGGCACGGACAGTACGACGTCGATCAGCCGCGCGAGCACCGTGTCGACGACCCCGCCGAGGAACCCGGCCGCGAGCCCGAGGACGACGCCGATCGCGACGGTGATCGCGGTCGCGATGACCCCGACCAGCAGCGAGACGCGGGCGCCGTACGCGATCCGGACCAGGATGTCCCGGCCGAGGTCGTCCGTGCCGAGCCAGAACGTCCCGTTCGGCCCGCGCGGCAACCCGTCCGGGGTCAGCCCGATGTCGCGGTACTGCTCGTTCGGCGGATGCCCGGTGATCGCCGCGAACACCGGCGCGAAGATCGCCATCAGCACGATCAGCACGATCACGGCCAGCGAGATCATCGCGACCTTGTCCTTGCGCAGCCGCCGCAACGCCAGCACGAACGGACTGCGGCCCTCGATCGCCTTGGGCTCGTCGACAACGTCGACCATTTCGATGGCCGCGGTCATGATGCCTTCAGGTCCGGTACGGCGGTCGACATGTCTTCGCCGATCGTCAGCGGATGGAAGCAGGCGGTCCGGTGGTCCTGCTGGTCGTCGAGCACGGAGATCAGCGGTGGCTCACCCGCGGCGCAGTCGGCGCGCGCCTTCGGGCACCGCGTGTGGAACCTGCACCCCTCCGGCGGGTTCGTCGCGGCCGGGATGTCGCCACCGAGGATGATCTGCTCGCGGCTGTCCGCCGTGTCCGGATCCGCCACCGGCAACGCGGACAGCAGCGCCCGCGTGTAGGGGTGACGTGTCTGCCCGAACAACTCGTGCGTCGGCGCCAGTTCGACGATCTTGCCCAGGTACATCACCGCGATCCGGTCACTCACGTGCCGGACCACGGACAAGTCGTGCGAGATGAACACATAGGTCAGGTCGAACTCCTTCTGCAGATCGGCCAGCAGGTTGATGATCTGCGCCTGGATCGACACGTCCAGCGCCGACACCGGCTCGTCGCAGATCACCAGCTTCGGCCGCAGCGCCAGCGCCCGCGCGACGCCGATTCGTTGCCGCTGGCCACCGGAGAACTCGGCCGGGAACCGGTTGTAGTGCTCGGGATTCAGCCCGACCAGCTCCATCAGTTCCTGGACCTTCTTCTTGCGTTCCAGCCCGGACGCGATGCCGTGGATGGCGAACGGGTCGCCGATGATCGAGCCGACCCGGCGGCGCGGGTTCAGCGAGCCGTACGGGTCCTGGAAGATCACCTGGACCTCGCGGCGGACCGGCCGCATCGCCCGCCGCGACAGCGTGCTGATCTCCTTCCCGTCGAACCAGACCGAGCCCGAGGTCACGTCGTACAGATGGGCCATGCAGCGGGCCAGCGTCGACTTGCCGCAGCCGGTCTCGCCGACCAGCCCGAGCGTCTCGCCCTTGTGCACCTCGAGAGAGACCCCGTCGACCGCATGGACCACCTCCTTCGAATGGGTCGGGAACTCCTTACGAACGTCGTCGACTTTGAGTAGTACGTCGTTCATGACGCGATCGCCTCGCTCACGGTGTGGGGCAGCCAGCAGGCCGACTGGTGTCGTGGGTCGCCACCGACGTCGCTCAGCGGCGGCGCCTCCGTGCGGCACTTGTCGAACACGTGCGGGCAGCGGGCGGCGAACGGACATCCCGCGGGCAGGCTGATCAGACTCGGCGGACTGCCGGCGATCGGGGTCAGCCGGTCGCCGCTGCGGGCCGGCAGTGATGCCAGCAGACCTTGGGTGTACGGGTGGTGGTTGCGATAGAAGATGTCGCGGCGTGGTGCCCGTTCCATCACCGCGCCGGCGTACATGACGACCACCTCGTCGGCCATCTCCGCCACCACGCCGAGGTCGTGGGTGATCAGGATGATCGCCGTACCGAACTGCTCCTGCAGGCGGCGCATCACGTTCAGCACCTGGGCCTGCACGGTCACGTCGAGCGCGGTCGTCGGCTCGTCCGCGATCAGCAGCGCCGGGTCGAGCGCCATCGCCATCGCGATCATCACCCGCTGCCGCATCCCGCCGGAGAACTGGTGCGGGTAGTCGTCGATCCGCTCCGACGCCCGCGGGATGCCGACCAGGGTGAGCAGCTCGGCGGCCCGTTGCCGGGCCGCCTGCTTGCTGATCACGGTGTCGTGCGCCCGGATCATCTCGACGATCTGCCAGCCGATCCGGTAGTGCGGGTGCAGGCTGGACAGCGGGTCCTGGAAGATCATCCCGATCTGCGCCCCGCGCAACCTGCGCAGGGTCGACTGGTCCGCGCTGATGAGATCCGTCCCGTCGAAGAACGCCGTACCGGACACCTGGGCGCCGCGGGTCAGACCGGTGATGGTCTGGGTGGAGACGCTCTTGCCCGACCCGGACTCGCCGACCACCGCCAACGTCTGTCCGGCCTCGACGTCGAACGACAGGCCCCGGACGGCGCGGACGGTGCCGTCCGGGGTGTCGAAGGAGACCCGAAGATCTCTTACTTCAAGCAGGGCCATGAGGTTCAGCCGCCCTGCTTGTCCTGGGACAGCCAGACGTTCGCCGGGTCGAAGTTCTGCAGGGACGGAACGTAGATGGCGTTGTGCACCTGCGTGGCGTGGTAGCTCGACTGCTTGTTGTTGGTCACCGGGTAGAAGGCGGCCTGCTCCATCACCCGGGCGTCGGCCTTGGCCCACAGCTCCGCGGCGGCGTCCGTCGTCGGCGCGGCGATCGCCTGGTCGATCAGGTCGTTGGTCTGCGGGTCGTTGTAGAGACCGAAGTTGCTGCCCACCGGCGGGAACGACGGCTCACCCGAGAACAGCGGGTTGAAGAACGACAGCGCCGCGTTGCCGTACCAGTCCGCGCCCCAGCTGGCCAGGGACAGGTCCCAGACCCCGCGCTTGGCCACGTCCGGCACCTGCAGGTACTTCACGTAGAAGTCCGCGTTCGGCGACGGTACGCCGGTCACCGTGATGCCGGCCTTGGTCAGGTCCTGCTGGATCGTCTGGAACGTCTTGCTGCTGCCCTCGCTCGCGTTGCGGTAGAGGAACTTCAGCGTGAGGTTCGGGTAGCCGGCCTCGGCGAGCAACTGCTTGGCCTTGTCCGGGTTGTACGGATAGGGGTCGTTCGGCTTCGATCCGAGGATCACGTCCGGCAGGACATGGGTGAGCGGCGGGTTCAGCGTCTTGCCGCCGAGCACCTGGATGATGTGGTCCCGGTTGATCGCGTAGCTGATCGCCTGCCGCACCTTCGGGTTCGCCAGCGCCTTGTTGTTGTTCGGCGAGGCGGTGTTGTAGACGACGTACGGGTTCGTGCTCGCGGTGTCGCCGATGTTGAGATTCGGGTCCTTCTTCGCCTGCAGGCCGGCCAGTTGCGACGGCGGCGGTGCGACGTCCCATTCCATGTCGGCGGTCGGCGTACCGGTCTGCAGCTGTTGCTGGACCGAGTCCTGGGTGACGGTCTCGTTCACCACGATCTTGTCGACGTACGCCTTGCGGACCGGGTCACTGGCCGGGTCCCAGGCCGGGTTGCGGGAGAAGTTGATCGACTTGGTCGGCACCCACGAGTCGATCTTGTACGGCCCGTCGGACGGGAAGTGGTTGCCCAGCTCCGTGCTGGCCGGCAGGTAGTTCAGCGACTCGATCGGAGCCGGCGAGAAGGCGGACAGCGTCAGCATGTCGACGAAGTACGTCGCCTTCTGGGTCAGGTGGAAGACGACGGTCGCGTCGTCCTTGGCCTCCACCCCGGGCAGCGGGGTCTTCTCGATGTAGTCCTTCAGGCCCGCGACCGTCTTCGGGGCCTTGGCGAACCCGTCGGCGAACGCCTTGTACCCGACGAGCAGGTTGGCGAAGTCCGGGATGCCGCCGAAAGGCTGGACCGGGTTCGCGGTGCGCTTCACGCCGCGGACCACGTCGGCCGCCGTCACCTGGCGGGCGGGGGAGGTACCCCACTTCGCTCCCGGGCGGATCTTGATCGTGTACGTCTTGCCGTCGGCGCTCAGCCCGCCGTTCGCGGTGGTCGGGGTGTCCATGGCCAGGTCCGCGACCGGCGAGGTGTTCTTGCCCCCCGGTTCGGCCGGGTACGTGAACAACTGCCGGCTCCACAGCCGCAGACCCAGGTAGCCGACCGAGTAGTAGCTGATGTTGGGATCCATGTAGTCGACGTCGCCGGCCCCGAGCATGTTCAGGGTTCCGCCCTTCACGGGAGTGGCGCTGTCACCTCCGGATCCGGTTGGTGTCGTGCCACCGTTACTGCATGCGGCGAGCGCGACGAGCGCCGCCACGGCGGCAAGGGATACTGCCGCCAGCCGTCTTCTGGCCATTGGTCCTCCTCCGGGACTCGATAGCGCCGAAATTAGGACCCTTCCGCGCGCCGTCCGCCCGGGTCACCGAAGCGTCAAGAGGTTGTCACCTTCGGCCCGGCGCGAACATGACGGATTCATGACAGCCGTAACCGCCGCCCGCTCCGGTGGTGCGGGACACTGGATGCGTGCCACACAGCCTGTTACTGGTCGACGACGAGCCACGCATCCGTCGGGTGCTCCGGCTCGCCTTGGAGGACGAGGGGTACCAGGTCGCCGAGGCGGCCAACGGGTACGACGCTCTGGCCGCGCTGCGCCGGGAACCACCGGACGTGGTGCTGCTGGATCTGATGCTGCCGGACCGGGACGGATTCACGGTCTGCCGCGAGATCCGCCGCGCCAGCGACGTACCGGTCATCATGGTGACCGCGCGCACCGACAGTCACGACGTGGTCGCCGGGCTGGAGGCGGGTGCCGACGACTACGTGACGAAACCACTCGTTGCCAAGGAGTTGTCGGCCCGGATCCGCGCCCTGCTGCGCCGGGTCGAGCCGGCCAACGCGCGGCAACCCGACGTACTCGTGGTCGGTGACCTCACGATCGACGTTCCCGGGGCCGAGGTGACCCGCGGCGATTCCGTGCTGCCGCTGACCCGGACCGAGTTCAAGCTGCTCGCCGAGCTGGCCGGGGCCGAGGGCAAGGTACTGAGCCGTGAGCAACTGCTGTCCAAGGTCTGGGGCTACGGGTACTTCGGTGACAGCCGGATCGTCGACGTACACATCCGCCGGCTGCGGCTGAAGATCGAGCACGACCCGGCCAGTCCGAAGCATCTCGTCACCGCCCGCGGCCTGGGCTATCGACTGGTGAGCTGACGTTGCGGCGACGGCGACTGGGGCGGCGACTGGGGCTGCGATGGGGCAGGACGGGCCTCAAGCCCGGCCTGCGCGGGCGTGTGATGGTGGCCTACGGCCTGCTCGCGCTCGGACTGTCGTCCGTGCTGGCGTTGGTCACCTGGGGTGTCGTGTCCGACTACCTCACCGAGCAGCGCGAGTCCTCGGCGATGGTCGAGACGGCCGACAACGCGGCGGCGTTCCACTACGGGCTGTTCGGCGCACCACAGCCGTGCCGGCCGGTGCGTCAGCAGGCCGAGTGCGGCAGTCTGACGCCGGACCCGGACGTCGGCGTGACGGATCTGCTGACCAGCCTGCCGTCCACGGATGCGGCCGCCTCGATGGTCTACTACGACAACACCTGGTACTCCCTGACCGGGAAGCCGTCCGACCTGCCGACCGACCTGGTCACCACAGTCCGGAACGGTACGGCGGCGAATCGAAGTCTCACCGTGGGCGGGCAGCACGTGCTGGCGGTCGGCGTACCGATGAAGCAGCCGGGTACCGCGTTCTTCGAATGGCACCCGCTGGCGAGTCTCGACGGGACGCTGCGGACGCTGAAGATCACGCTCGTCGCCGCGGCGATCGTGACCGCGATGATCGGCCTGGCGGTCGGACGGCTGGCGAGCACGCTGGCGCTGCGGCCGCTGGCGGCGCTGACCAAGGTGGCGGACGCGGTGGCGCGCGGGCGGCTGGATGCGCGGCTGGAGGCGGAGAACGACCGGGACCTCGGCGGGCTGGCCCGATCGTTCAACCAGACCGCGGCGAATCTGGAACGGCGGGTGGCGGCGGACGCGCGGTTCGCGAGTGACGTGAGTCATGAGTTGCGTACGCCGTTGATGACGATGCTCAACTCGATGCAGTTGATCCAGAACCATCGGACTGAGCTTCCCAGCGCAGTGCGGGAGCCGGTCGAGTTGCTCGGTGACGACCTGGATCGGTTCCGGCGGCTGGTGATCGATCTGCTGGAGATCTCGCGGGACGACGGTGGTGATCAGGGCAGCCGGGAGATCGTGCGGATCGCTGACCTGGTCCGGGCTGCGGCCGACGCGACGGCCGGACGTGAGGTGACGACGGTCGCGCCGGAGGCCGAGGGGCTGACGCTGCAGGCGGACAAGCGCCGGCTCGAGCGGGTGATCGCGAACCTGGTCGAGAACGCCGAGGACCACGCCGGGGGTTGCAAGGGTGTCGGCGTCGAGGCCGGTGGGCTCGGCGTGATCATCACCGTCGACGACGCCGGTCCCGGGATCGCGCCGGAGGATCGCGAGCGCATCTTCCAGCGCTTCGGCCGCGGCGAAACCAGTGGCCGAGGTCGCGGTGTCGGCCTGGGACTGGCCATCGTCGCCCGCCACGTCCAATGGCACCACGGCACCATCCACGTCACCACCCGCCCCTCCGGCGGCGCCCGCTTCGTAGTAGAACTCCCCGCCAAAACCCCCTGAGTAGTAATTCGAGTGACGGGACCTTGAGGTAGTCGGTAACTTGGATTTATGGCTACTTGCCTCTGTGTCTAGCTGCGGGACCCGCTTCCGTACCCGAAGTGCGTCCCTTGGCTATCACGGAGAGTAACCATCATGATCACCGTCAACGGTGTAGATATTCGCGTCGGCGCCCAGCTGCTGCTGTCCGACCTGTCGTTCCACGTCAGCCCCGGCGATCGCGTCGGGCTCGTCGGCCGTAACGGCGCCGGCAAGACCACTCTGCTGAAGACGCTGGCAGGCGAGGACCGCCCAGCCACCGGCTCCATCACCGTGTCTGGCTCCATCGGCTACCTGCCGCAGGACCCGCGCGCCGCCGACCCCGCCGTCACGGTCACGGACCGGATCCTGTCCGCCCGCGGCCTGGACGTCGCCGTCCGCAAGCTGCGCGAGGCCGAGGCCGCCATGAGCACCGCCACCGGCGACGCGCAGGAGCGCGCGATGGCGGCGTACGCACGGGCCGAGGCGCAGTTTCAGGCCGGCGGCGGGTACGCGGCCGAGGCGGAGGCGGCCCGGCTCGCAGCCGGCGTCGGTCTGCCGAACCGCGCCCTCGAGCAGCCCGTCGGCGAGCTGTCCGGCGGTCAGCGGCGTCGCGTCGAGCTGGCCCGGATCCTGTTCGCGCAGCACGACACGCTGCTGCTCGACGAGCCGACCAACCACCTCGACGCGGACTCGGTGGTGTGGCTGCGTTCGTTCCTGCTGTCGTACCCCGGCGGCCTGATCGTGATCAGCCACGACCGCGAGTTGCTCAAGGCAACGGTCAACCGGGTCTTCCACCTGGATCCGCTGCGGGTCACGATCGACATCCACAACACCGGCTGGACGAAGTACCTCGAACAGCTGGAGACCGACGAGCGCCGCCGTACCCGGGAGCGCAACACGGCCGAACGCAAGGCCGCGGTCCTGCACACCCAGGCGCAGAAGATGCAGGCGAGCGCGACCAAGGCCGTTGCCGCGCGCAACATGGCGCGGCGGGCCGACAAGTTGCTCTCCGACCTCGAGCCGGTACGCCGGGCCGCGCGGGTAGCCCGCATCCGGCTGCCCGCTCCGGCCCCGTCCGGGAAGACACCGCTGACCGCCGTCGGCCTCAAGAAGGCGTACGGCGGACTCCAGGTGCTGAACGGCGTGGACCTCGCCATCGACCGGGGCAGCCGGGTCGTCGTTCTCGGGCTGAACGGCGCGGGCAAGACCACCCTGCTCCGGCTGCTCGCGGGCCGGGAGGAGCCGGACGAAGGCCGCGTCGTGCCAGGTCACGGGCTGCGCCTCGGGTATTTCGCCCAGGAGCACGACACCCTGGACCTGGCCGGCACCGTCCGGCAGAACCTGGCGTCGGTCGCGCCCGGCCTGACCGACGGCGAGGTCCGGAACGTGCTCGGTTCGTTCCTGTTCAGCGGTGACGACGCGGACAAGCCGGCCCACGTGCTGTCCGGTGGGGAGAAGACCCGACTGGCGCTCGCCGGGCTGGTCCACTCCGGCGCCAACGTGCTGCTGCTGGACGAGCCGACCAACAACCTGGACCCGGCCTCCCGGGACGAGGTGCTGGGCGCGGTCGGCAGCTACCCGGGCGCGATCGTCATGGTCACCCACGACGAGGGTGCCATCGAGGCCCTGCAGCCGGACCGGGTGCTGATCCTCCCGGACGCCAGCGAGGACCTCTGGTCCGACGACTACCTCGACCTGGTCTCCCTCGCCTGACCCCGTCCCCACCCGTCTGATGGGCTGACCCAGCCCCGGGTGGGTTGGCCAACCGGATTCCGGTGGGCCAACCCACCATCTCGTGGGCCAGCCCAGCAGACGTGGGCTGGGCGGGGTCAACCCTGGGGTTGAGATCCGGGATCCACCCGGGTGCGAACCGCGGGCTGACGTTCAGGGGACCGGATCCGGGGAGTGTTGTCACCAGCAACGAACAACCTCCTCGGAAAGGAACTGACAGATGTCGGCCGGAGTAGTGGTGGGGATCTTGGTAGGGCTGTGGGTGCTGTTCCGGGTCGTCGGCCGGCAGATCACCGGGTCGCTGGTCACGCAGCGGTCGCTGATGCTGATGCCGGCGATCCTGCTCATCATCGGCTTGCTGCCGCTACCGGCGGCGCTCGGTACGGCGTCGACCGGCGAGATCGCGTTCCTGATGCTGGACTGCGTCGTACTGGTCGGACTCGGCCTGTCCCGCGGTGCGAGTCTGCACCTCACGCAGCGCGAGGACGGGCTGTACCAGAAGGGGACGGGTGCCACGCTCGCGCTCTGGATCGCGACGCTCGGGATCCGGATCGGCGCCGCGTTCACCGCGCCGGCGATCTGGCCGCACGGCACGCTGAACCACGCGACGCTCGCGCTGACCATCGGTCTCACCATCGCCGCACAGAACGCGATGATCTACCGCCGGGCGCTGAGCATGCACATCCCGCTCGCGGTCGAACGGGCATGATGACGGTATGACGTCGACGCTCAGGAGCCGGGTGCGGGCCGCCAGCGCGCCCGGGCTCCTGATCCGTGCGTTCCCCGGCGTACTGACGATCGGAACGCTGGTCTTCGCGGGCGGCGGGGACCCGCACCGGCTGCCGTACCCGGTGATCCTCGTCCTCGCGGTACTTGTTGTCATCAGCAACTTCTCGCTCTTCGGGCTCCGGTACGGCGAGCCGTTGGGCGACGCCACCTACGGGTTGCTGGTGTTCGCGGTCGCCGGATCGCTGCTGTGGTTCGCGTTGCCGCAGAGTCCGTTGATCCTGCTGCCGTTCTGGGTGTCGAGAGCGGCGGTCCGATATCACCGGGCCGGGCCGCGCGAGATCGCGGTGGTCGTCATCGGTGTGGTGGGTGCCTCGGTGCCGCTCTACGTCACGGCCGGTTCGGTGGCGGGGGCGGTTGGACCGGCCTTCGGGTTGGTGGCCCTGGTACTGGCTTCGATCAACCGCCGGAACCGGGAGTCCCAGCTCGAGGACCTGGAAGTCTCGCTGGCCCGGAAGCAGGCGGCGATCGAGGAACACGGCCGCGCCGCCGCCCTGGCCGAACGCGCTCGGATTGCCCGCGACGTGCACGACGTACTGGCGCATTCGCTGGCCGGACTGTCGTTGAGTCTGCAAGGCGCGCGGCTGATGCTGATCCGGGACGGCGCATCGCCCGAGGCGGTCGAGCAGGTGACGCGAGCGCAGGGGCTGGCGGTCGAAGGTTTGGCCGAGGCGAGGCGTGCCGTAGCCGCGCTGCGGGAAGACGCGGTTCCCGACGTACGGGCGCTCGGCGATCTGGTCACGTCGTACCGGCTGGAGAGTGGGGCAGCGGCGGACTTCGAGGTGGAGGGGGAGGCGCGGGAGTTGTCCGCCGACGTGATGAGCACGCTGTACCGGACGCTGCAGGAGGCGCTGGCGAACACCCGCAAGCACGCGCCGGGCGCACCGGTCGACGTACGGCTCCGGTACGCCGATGATGTCCGGCTGACCGTCGAGGACAGGCCGGGGAAGCGTCCGGCGCAGCCGACGCCCGGCGGCTATGGTCTGCTCGGGATGAAGGAACGGGCCGACCTCGTCGGCGGATCGGTCGAGGCCGGTCCGACGTCCGAGGGCTGGCGGGTAGAACTGAGGATTCCGGTATGAGTGCAGTGCGCGTGGTGGTCGCCGACGATCAGACTGTGGTTCGCGACGGCCTGGTCACGTTGCTCAAGCTGCTGCCCGGGATCGACGTCGTCGCGGCCGCCTCCGACGGCGAGGAAGCCGTGCGATTGGTTGCCGAGCACAACCCCGACGTCCTGCTCGTGGACCTGCGGATGCCGAAGTGCGACGGCGTGGAAGCAACCCGGCGGGTCCGCGCGGACCACCCCGGCACGGAGGTCGTCGTACTCACGACCTATAGCGACGACGAATCGGTGCTGTCCGCGTTGCGCGCCGGTGCACGTGGGTTCCTCACCAAGGACGCGGATGCCGAGTCGATCGGGCGGGCCTTGCAAGCGGCCGCGGCCGGGCAATCCATCCTCGACGCCGAGGTCCAGCGCCGCCTGATCGAAGGCGCCGCAACCCCAAAGCCCGCTGACCTCGCCGGCTCGGGCCTCACACCCCGCGAGATCGAGGTACTGCGCCTGATCGCCGACGGACTGTCGAACACGGAGATCGCCCGTCGCCTGGTCGTCAGCGAGGCCACGGTCAAGACGCACATCAACCACCTCTTCGCCAAGGCCAACCTCCGCGACCGCGCCCAAGCCGTCGCGTACGCCTACCGCCTCGGCCTGGCCTGATTGTTGCCTGGCGGTGACCGCTGCACTACCGTCGACATATGAAGAGTTCTGCAGATGTGCAGGGCAGCGCGGCGATCGACGCCTGCAACGTCCGGGTCGTGGACCCGGAACGGGTGGCGAGCGTCAATGCCAGGATGCCGGGGGAGGACGACATCGTCGACACCGCCGATGTCTTCAGCCTGCTCGGCGATCCGCGCCGGCTGAAGCTGCTGGTGGCGCTGCTCGACGGCGAACTGTGCGTCTGCGACCTCGCCGCGGTGACCGGCCTCAGCGAGTCCGCGACCTCGCACGCGCTCCGGCTGCTGCGTGCCCACCGCGTGGTCGCCGTACGGCGGGACGGCCGGATGGCGTACTACCGCCTGGACGACGCACACGTGCGGATGCTGGTCGACCTCGCCGTCGCGCACACCGAGCACACCGACGCGATCCACCCGGAGAGGTCCGGGGCATGACCGCCGAGGCACACGGCCACGGGCACGGCCATGGGGTGAGTGCGGAAGCGGACCGGAAGCTGCTCAGCGGTGCGCTCGCACTGATCGTCGGCTTCATGGTGGCCGAGGTTGTAGTCGGTCTCGCGGCCGGATCGCTGGCCTTGATCACCGACGCGGCGCACATGCTCACCGACGCGATCGCAATCATCCTCGCGCTGATCGCGATCCGGCTGGCCGCCCGTCCGCCGGCCGGCGGGTTCACGTACGGCTTCAAGCGGGTCGAGATCCTGTCCGCCCAGGCCAATGGGATCACGCTGCTCCTGCTGGCGGCGTACTTCGTCTATGAAGCGGTCAACCGGATGATCGACCCGCCCGAGGTGAAGGGCGCCCTGGTGCTGATCACCGGTGTCGTCGGCATCGCGGTCAACCTGCTGGCCACCTATCTGATCAGCAAGGCGAACCGCTCCAGCCTGAACGTCGAGGGCGCGTTCCAGCACATCCTCAACGACCTCTTCGCGTTCATCGCGACGGCCATCGCCGGTCTCGTCGTCCTGCTCACCGGCTTCGCCCGCGCCGACGCGATCGCCGCGCTGGTGGTCGCCGCGCTGATGCTGAAGGCGGGCGTCTCGCTGGTCCGCGACTCCGGCCGGATCTTCCTCGAGGCAGCGCCGGCCCGGATCGACCCGCAGGCCCTCGGCACAGAACTGTGTGCGGTCGAGGGCGTGGTCGAGGTGCACGACCTGCACGTCTGGGAGATCACGTCCGGCGAACCGGCCGCATCCGCGCACATCCTGGTCGCGCAAGGTCTCGACTGCCACCAGATCCGGGTCAAGATCGAGGGGCTACTGGCCGAGCGCCATCAGCTGACCCACTCGACGCTCCAGGTAGACCATGCCTCCGGCAACGATCGCGACGCGCACTGCAGCGACGCGCACGGTACCGTGCACCGCTCGATCACAGCCGCTGGGACAGGACCTGACCCGGCCATTCCCAATCATTGACCGGCACGGTGAACTCCACGTCCCGCACGAATCCCTGCTTCTCGTAGTACCGCACCAGGGCGCCGTCCCCGCCCGCGAAACAGTCCACCCGGATCAGGCTGACGCCGGCCTCGCGCGCCAACCCACGCGCGTGGTCGAGCAGTTCGCCACCGATGCCATGGCCCGCGGACGCCCGATCGGTCACCAGTAGCCGGACGTACAGCTCCGGCTCGTCCACGGTTGGTACGTACGACATCGCCGGCCCGACCGCCAGAGCGCCGACCACCCGGCCGTCCGCCTCGGCAACCCACAGCCCGTCGTCGGCGAACCCGGTGATCTGCGCGACCCGGCGCGGATTGGTCGAGTGCGCCTCCGTGCCCCACTGATCCGTCCGTCCACGAGCGACCAGCCACTCGGTCGCCCCATCAAGCAGTGCGAGCACCGCCGGTACGTCGTCCCGCCCCGCGCGGCGGATGGAGATCTGCACGAAACTCAGAATAGTTCGGCAGACCATGTCGAAACCCGTCCACCGGCCTCTACCTAGGTGTGTAGAGAGGAGCTCACGATGAGCGAGAAACTGGACAAGACGTTCACCGCGCCGCTGCAGAAGAGCCCGGCCAAAGGCGGCTGGACCTACCTGCAGATGCCCGGCTCGGCGGAGTACTTCGGCACCCGCGGGCTGGTCAAGGTCCGCGGCACGATGGACGGCCAGCCGTTCGAGAGCTCGTTCATGGCGCTCGGTGACGGCACCCACAAGCTGCCGGTGAAGGGTGACCTGCGGGACCGGCTGGGCAAGGAGCCGGGCGACGAGATCACCGTTCACCTGCAGGAACGGCTCGGCTGAACCGATTAGCCTCCGGCGCGTGACCGGCGCCACAGCCCCGTTGAGACCGTGGTCACGGGCGGTCATGTCCTGAGTAAGGACTGTGTGAAGAATCAGTCCTGACGGCCTGCACGGGTGGGGATCATCCGGCGCCGGACCGTAAGTTCGGTCCGGGTGGTCAGTCGAAGTCAGGAGTGAACGAAGTGCAACGGGGTTCACGGGGTACGCCGTCGGCGTGCCCGAAACCAACTGTGCCGGGGTCGTCGTGACGACACTGAACAAGATTCTCGCCATCGCCGGGACCGTGCTGGTCCTCGGCGGGCTGGCGCTCGGCTTCCGGTCGGTCTCGGCCGGCGGCACGGACTGCGGTTCGGCTTTCCAGCCGGCCGGTGGGGTCACGCCGATGGCGTGCGACGGTGCCCTGAACAGCGCGGGCACCTTGGTCACGATCGTGCTCAGCGCCGGCGTGCTGTGCCTGATCGCGGCGGTCACGGTCCGGGTCATCCTCGCCAGGGTCGTCCGCGCCAAGGTGAACGCCTGAATTCAGGTGCAGCCAGCAGGTGGTCGCGACAGACTGCGGCCGTGACTGTCGAAGCATTCCGGTTGGACGTGCCGGAGACCGAACTGGCGGACCTGCGCGCACGACTGGACCTGGTCCGATGGCCGGACCAGTTGCCTGGCACCGGCTGGGAGTACGGCGTACCGCTGGCTCATCTGCAGGAACTCGTCGAGTACTGGCGGCATGAGTACGACTGGCGCCGGGCCGAGGCCCGGCTGAACGAGTGGCCGCAGTTCACCACCACGATCGACGGCGCCAACGTGCACTTCGCCCACCTCCGCTCGCCGGAGCCGGACGCGACGCCGCTGATCATCACCCACGGCTGGCCGGGTTCGATCGTCGAGTTCACCGAGGTCGCCGGGCCGTTGTCCAACCCGCGCGCGTACGGCGGCGACCCGGCGGATGCGTTCCACCTCGTCATCCCGAGCATCCCGGGCTTCGGGCTGTCCGGACCGACCCGGGAGACCGGCTGGGAACTGCTCCGCGTTGCCAACGCCTGGTCCGCCCTGATGTCCCGGCTAGGCTACGACCGGTACGGCGTACAGGGTGGTGACTGGGGTGGCGGGATCTCGCGGGAGCTCGGGCGGATCCACGCCGACGAGGTGATCGGCGTACACCTCAATCTCATCCCGGGAGGCGGTGCGACCTCCGAGCCGACGCCGGCGGAACTGGAGCCGCTCGACGCGGAAGAGCGCGAACGTACCTGGGCGTCCTGGCGACGGTTCCAGCATTGGACGAAGGAACTGCAAGGGTACGCCGACCTGCAGATGACGCGCCCGCAGACCGTCGCCTACGCGCTGACCGACTCACCCGTCGGGCAGCTGGCGTGGATCGTCGAGAAGTTCGAAGCGTGGTCCGACCCCGCCAGCACGATCGACCGCGATCTCCTGCTGACGAACGTCATGCTCTACTGGCTCACCCGTACGGCGGGATCCTCCGGCCGGATCTACTACGAACGAGGCCACGCGCCGTACTGGGGTCAGCCGGCCGAACCGTCCACCACCCCGACCGCCCTGCTCGACCTGGCCTACGACAACTTCATCCCGCTCCGGCACAAGGTCGCCCGCACTGACAACGTGGTCCGCTGGACCAGTCACCCGCACGGCGGCCACTTCGCCGCCCTCGAGCAGCCGGACGTCCTTGTCGCCGACATCCGGGCCTTCTTCCAGATGCTGAAGTGAGCCGAACTATCGTTACCGCATGAGTTTCACCGGGTTCCCGGCGGCGGCGCTGGACTTCTACGACGACCTCGAGATGGACAACAGCAAGACCTACTGGACGGCGCACAAGCACGTCTACGAGGAGTCGGTGAAAGCGCCGATGTCCGCGTTGCTCGCGGAGCTCGAGCCGGAGTTCGGTCCGGCGAAGTTGTTCCGGCCGTACCGCGACGTCCGGTTCGCGCGGGACAAGTCGCCGTACAAGACGCACCAGGGTGCGTTCATCGACGTGGCTCCGTCGACCGGCTGGTACATCCAGGTGGCGGCTCCGGGTGTGCGGGTCGCGGCCGGCTTCTACGAGGCGAGTTCGGAACGGCTGGCGCGGGTTCGCGCCGCGATCGACGACGACCGGCGGGGCAAGCAGCTGGAGAAGCTACTGGCCAAGCTGACCGCGACCGGTTGGACGGTCGGCGGCGACAAGCTGAAGACGAGTCCGCGCGGCTACGACCCGGAGCACCCGCGGATCGACCTGCTCCGGCACAAGTCCCTGACGGTCAGCAAGTCCTACGGGTTCGAGCCGGTCATCCACACGCCGGAGCTGGCCGCGTTGATCCGCGCGGACTGGAAGGCGACCAGACCGCTACTCACGTGGCTGTCCGACAACTCCTGAGTGCGTCGCTCGCCGGAGCGTCAGGCGTCGTACTCCTTGAGCGCCTTGGCCAGGATGTCGCGGGTCTGGTTCGGCGGCGGAGCCGCGACGCACAGGGCTTCCATGGTGCCTGTGTAGGTGTCGAGATCCTCGGGCTTGTCCAGGTACAGCGCGCTGGTGAGGTGCTCGATGTAGACGATGTCCGGCAGGTCCTGCTCCGGGAACCGGAGGATGCTGTACGCGCCGCCGGTCGCGGGGTGGCCACCTGAGCCGAACTCCACCACCTGCAGCGTGACGTTCGGCATGTGGCTCGCCTCGAGCAGGTACTCCAACTGCGCCTGCATCGCCTTCTTCCCGCCGATCGGCCGGCGCAGTACGGACTCGTCGATGACGGCCCACAAACGCACCGGGTCGGGCCGGGTGAGGACCTGCTGACGGTTCACCCGCAGCGAGACGCGGCGCTCGATCTCCTCGGCCGGGATCAGGCCGCGGCCGAGCTGCACGACGGCACGCACGTACTCCGGCGTCTGCAGCAGGCCTGGTACGAACTGGAGCTCGTAACTACGGATCAGCTGGGCGACGGCTTCGAGATCGAGGTAGGAGTGGAACCAGCTGGGGAGCACATCGCCGAAGCGGTGCCACCAGCCCGGGTTGTTCGCATCGCGGGCCAGCGCCAGCAGCCGCTCGCGCTCCTCGCTGTCGTCCAGCCCGTAGAGACTGAGCAGGTCGCTGACGTCGCGTTCCTTGAAGCCGACGCGGCCCAGCTCCATCCGGCTGACCTTCGACTCCGACGAGCGGATCTCCCACCCCGCGTCGGAGCGGCTGATCCCTGCTGCGTCCCGCATCCTCCGCAGGTGCGCTCCGAGGATGATTCGAAGCGCGGTCGGCCCGCTGTGCGCGCCCGACTTTGTCACACCCACCTCCACGCCCCAGCAGCTCTCACCAGCGACAACTCGCCCGCAGGTGCACATCATCGCACGCTCGCGAGGCGATCTGCCGGAGTTCTTACATAAGTCCCGCCGATCCGGAGCGACTCGTCACGCAGAGTAGTAATTGTCTGGTAACTCAAGATCTTTTTGTCAGGACAAAGTTGCGCCAAAATCGGCGACGAACACCGTTCGAAATGTGCCGATTCAGGGGGCTGACAGGCGGGTGAAGGGCCGATTTGGGTATCGAATCGGAAAACGTGCGGATGCACGTGCATCGGGCGCTTGCATTCGCAGCGTGCCGACGCCATGATTGATTCATGCACAGAAGGTGAGCTGGATCTCGCGAAAAGTGACATCGCGTGATGCAGCAGGCCGGTCCTACAGGCCGCCAACGGCCCCCCGTTGGCATGACTGGTTGGGGAACCCGAGTCGATGAACGACGACGACAGTGAGGCAGCCGAGTACACCGCCGACATCGCCGGTGGCCGCGCTCCCGACGAGCTGACGGAGCGGGAGATCCAGGAACTGGTCGCGCGTTGCCCTGAGCAACAGCGCTGGGCCTTCGAGGGCTGGCTGCGCGGCGTGCGCCATCTCGACGGCGACCCGATCGTGAGCCTGGCCCCATGAACACCGAGCGAGCAGCAGGAGGACGGAAGATGGTGCGGATCTGGCTGGGCGACCACCTGATCGCCGAGTACACCGCGGAGCCGGACCGCGCCTCGCGGTACCAGCGCGTGATGACGCCGAAGTTCACCGGATTGCGAATCACCGTTGACAATGCGGCCGGCGGCGCGGCCTCCGAGTTGCCGCGCAGCGAGCAGCTCTGGCCGCTCACCGTCCAGTAGGCCCACCACCCCCAACAGCACCGAAGGCCGGCTCCTCGTCGAGGGGCCGGCCTTCGTCGTTCGCTGCCGCCGTACGCCGCTTGTGCGGGTCGGCGGACTCGTGGATACCTCGACGCCCGAAGGCGGCTCAGATCGCCGTACAGCGTCGTCCGCGGACTCTCCGCAGACAGGAAGAGGCCCCTTCGTCACTCGCCTGGCGAAGGGGCCTCTGCTTCCGTGTGACGGTTAGACGAGGTCGTCGAACTCACCGTCGTGAACGCCGCCGAGGAATGCCTCGATCTCGGCCTTCGTGAACACGAGCGCCGGGCCGTCGGTGTGACGCGAGTTCCGCATCGCCACCGCACCACCCTGGAGCTTCGCCACCTCTACGCAGTTGCCGTTCGGGCCACTCCGCTGACTCTTCCGCCAGATCAGCTCGCTGTTCGCGTCGCCGGGCATGCCGTTGTAGACAGCAGTCATCAGCTGCACCTTCCGTACGTCCTTGGCATATGCACGTGCATTTGGCCTTGCATTTGCATCGTACACGCTCCGGGCTCGTGTGTCCGCCCCCTTACGTCCTGTCACCGTGTCGCCCTCAAACACCCGTTGGGACCCCGGTTTGGTCGCGATCGGTGACCAAGTTCAGCGACACGGCTCCTTCGAAGCAGAAGTGAGTCGTCGCGGCGCAGTACTAGTAAGTGGCAGTGGCTCAGTAGGAGGCGCGGTAGTAGTGGTGAGCGCCGGCTGTCGCGGGCGCTTCGATCCGGCTCGGCCCTGAGGTGAACGCGGCGCTTCGGTGGTGAGTTTGTCCGGACGTAGGGATGATCCGAAAGGCCTTCTCTTATTGACGAATCAAGGAGTCGGGGCGATTTCGGGATCACGATGCGCGCAGCGCCGGTCCGGCGTACCGGCAGGTCCGCACCTGTCCTACGATGGCAAGCACAATTCCCCCGACACGAAGGCTGCGCCGATGGCGACTCCCGACGGTCCGGATTCGAATCCGGGCTTCGACACTTCCCAACCGACCATCGCTCGCGTCTACGACGCTCTGCTCGGTGGCAAGGACAACTTCGCTGCCGACCGCGAAGGCGCGGCTCTGTACCTGAAGTACGTTCCGGACGCCGGTCGTTGTGCGATCGAGAACCGCGAGGCCCTGGTCAAGGGCGTTCACTACCTCGTCCGCGAAGCGGGGATCGACCAGTTCCTCGACATCGGCAGCGGTCTGCCGACGCAGAAGAACACCCACGAGGCGGCCCAGGAGATCAATCCGAACGCGCGGGTCGCGTACGTCGACAACGACCCGATCGTGCTGGCGCACGGCCGCGCGTTGCTGGCGACCAACAACAGCACGATCGTGGTCACCGCCGACCTGCGTGAGCCGCAGGGCATCCTCAACAACGAGGAGATCAAGACGCACCTGGACTTCAGCCGTCCGATGGCGCTGATGATCGTCGGCATCCACATGCACTTCCACGACGACGAGAAGCCCGACGAGTGGGTGCGCACCATCATGGACAGGCTGGCCCCCGGCAGCTACTTGTTCATCACCGACTTCGTCGACACCGGTGAGCCGCTGCAGAAGGGGATGGAGCGGGCCGGCCTGGAGAGCCTCGGCAACGGGTGGATCCGGACCCCGGAGCGGATCGAGCAGCACTTCCTCGGCATGCCGCTCGTCCCGCCGGGTCTCGACTTCCTGGCCCGGTGGTTCCCGGAGGACCCCGACGGAGACGTGCCGGCCACGGAGGACCTGGAGCCGTACCAGCGGATCCTGATGGCGGGCCTGGCCAAGAAGGCCTGACCGGCCACTGCGAGACGAAGGCGCGCATCCCACGGGATGCGCGCCTTTCGCATGGATGCATGCGGAAGGCGGTCGGCGGGTACTGGGTTCTCGCAGGCATGACCGTGGTTCAGCGAAGTGCCACGCCGTGACGACAGTCGCGAGGTCATACCCATGACGAGCTCCACTACTGTTGACCGGGCCGCCCGCGAGGCGGCCACCCGGAATCTGATGGAACGCCGGGATGCCAGCACCGACGAATTCGAGCGGCAGCGACTGCTCGAAGAGGTCGTCGAACTCAACCTCGAAATGGCCCGGGGGATCGCGCGCCGGTTTCGCGGCCGCGGCGCCGAGGCCGACGACCTGGAGCAGGTCGCGTATCTGGGGCTGGTGAAAGCTGCCCACCATTACCGGCTCGACGAGGACACACCGTTCATCGGGTTCGCGGTCCCGACCATCCGGGGCGAGGTGAAGCGGTACTTCCGCGACTGCGCCTGGACGGTGCGGATCCCGCGCCGGCTGCAAGAGATGCAAGGCACGATCGCCGCGAAGCTTCCGCTGCTCGAGCAGAAGCTCAACCGGGAGCCGACGCCGGCCGAGATCGCCGAACACCTCGCGGTCGAGGTCGACGAGGTCGAGCAGGCGCTGGCCGCAAAGGGTTGTTTCAATGTGCTGTCGCTGGATCGGCCGGCCGAAGCCGACGCGGATCTGACTCTGGCCGACGTCGTCGCGGATGAAGAGGACGGCAGCATCGACCAGCTGGAAACGGTCGAGATGCTGCAGCCGGTGCTGTCGGATCTCGGCGAGCGCGAACGGCGGATCCTGCACTTGCGGTTCATCGAGGGCTGGACCCAGTCCGAGATCGGTCGCGACATCGGCGTCAGCCAGATGCAGGTGTCCCGGGTCCTGCGCAAGATCCTCGACGACCTGCGCGGCAAGCTCACCCCGCTCCAGGCTGCTGCCTAGTTCTTTGCCAGCGGCAAAAGCCATCCATTCCACCAGGCTGGTTTCGACTCGCCTGGCGTTGGTTGTTACCCATTGCGCGCAGTGATTGCACAATGGGGGAGAGCAAGGGGATGGATGGAGTCGTTGGTCTTGGCGTTCCGGATGATTCGAACGGTGCCCGCGGACGCGGTCGCCATCGTGCGCGCGTACCCGCCGATGGTGATCTGCTTCGCGGCCGCACTCACCGGGACAGCCCTGGTCTTCGACGTCTTCTATCTGGTCGCGAGCCCCGGACTGACACTCGCGCTGGTCTATACGGTGCCGGTGCTCGCCGGGTTGATCGCCGGGCTGGTGGCCGCGGCCGACGACGTCGGGCTGGAACGGCGGGTGCTGCTGCGGACCGTCGGCCTCGCTGTTGCCCTGGGCATCACCAACTCGATCGTGGTGGCGATGCTCGCGGCGATGCGGCGAACCGATCCGTCGAACTGGGGAGCCGGTGGGCAGGCGGTACTGTTCGCCGGCTGCACGGTGTTCGCGGTGGCCTTGGCGATCGTTGCCACTCACAAGCTGATCGATGCGCTGGGCATCGAGATGCGGACGAAGCTGCGGCGTCGTCGCCCGGTCCGGATCCCGATCGCCGCGGCCGCGGTGGCGGCGCCCCGGGTGAGCAAGGAGTCGGCCGCTCGGGCCAAGCCCGTGCACGCACCGCCACCCCCTCCACCGCCGGCACCGGACGACGAGGAGACCATCCCCGTTTTCGTCCCACCACCGCCGCGTGTGGTCGATCTCGACGAGGCCCGTCCGGTCTCGTCGGCTCCGATCTCCAGCGGCCACGCCGACCGGCTCACCCCGCGTCCACGGCGCGTGGTGTCCCGCCGTACGAACAAACCGGGCCGGCGCCCGGGCACCTGACCGACGCGCCGGTTGGGGACATCACCCGGGCTGACACACTGGGAAGGCTTCTCGGGAGGTGCCTGTGTGGGATCTGGTGATCGTTGGAGCCGGACCGGCTGGAGCGTCAGCCGCGCTGGGGGCGCTCGCGGCTGATCCCAGTCTGTCGGTGGTGATGCTCGACCGGCATGACTTCCCGCGGGACAAGGCGTGCGGGGACGGCATCGCGCCGCACGTACTCGATCTGCTGGCCGAAGTGGGCGTGACCGGGATTCTCGACGACTGGACCCCGGTCGGACGGTTTGTTCTGACCAAGGGAGACGTCGGGGTCGACCGGTTCATGGCTCGACCGAACTGGGTGGTGCCGCGGACCGTGTTCGACCAGCGCCTGGCGGAGGCTGCACAGGCGGCCGGTGCGCAGCTCCTGCGCCGGCGTGTGCGGGGATTGCAGCGGAGCGGTGGGTCGATCGGCGTCGACGGTGAGCTGCACGGGCGTTTCGTCGTCGGTGCGGATGGCGCCCATTCCGTCGTACGGCGGGAGCTCCGGGTGGCGCCGGGGCCGGTGGCGCTGGCGATCCGGGGGTACGCGCCGACACCGGCCGGGCGGGCGGCCAGTCAGGTGATCGCGTACGGTCCGGGGCGGCAGCCGTCGTACGCGTGGTCGTTCGATCGTGGCGACGGCTGGTCGAACGTCGGGTACGGCGAGCAGCTCACGTCCGCACGACCGCGACCGACCCGCGCGGACCTGACCGCCCAGCTGGAGAAGCTGTTGCCGGGGGCAACCAATGAGGGGACGTCGTGGTGGGGTCATCATCTGCCGTTGGCGGGCTGGTCGTGGCGACCGCAGCCGGGTCCGGTGATGCTCGTCGGTGACGCGGCCGGACTGATCAACCCGATGACGGGCGAGGGCATCTACTACGCGGTCGCGACCGGGCTGCTCGCGGGTCGTGCGGTCGCCGAGGCTCTGAGGGCGGGCAGTTCTGATGCGGGTACGACGTACCGCCGGGAGGTCGGTCGGCTCCTCGGGCGTCACCTTCGGCACACCGCACTCACGGCGCAGCTGACTCGGTCGGGACGCGTGCTCGACGCGGGGATTCGTGCGGCGGCGGCCGATCAGCGGATCTTCGACGATCTCGTTGAGCTGGGACTGGCCGACGGGTTGATCACGCGTCCGTTGTTGCGGGCGTTGGTGCGACCGCGGCGCGCTGGGTCGCGGTGAGACGGCCGGGCGTGGGGATCGCCTGATAGGTGCCGGTGCTGGGCTGGTGGAGGACGACCGGGTCGGTGTATTCGACGTACTTGGCCGCGTTGCCGAGCGCCTCGGCAAGACGTTCCGGCGGCCAGTCGAGTGCTGCGGCGAGTTGGTTGGCAGACAACGGGCGAGCCGCGTGCAGGAGGACGGCGAGTGCGGTCAGTGCGTCGTCGATGAGTTCGAACGCCGGGCCGCCGGACATGTCCTCGCCGAGCCGGTGGAAGAAGTCGGCCATGTGCGTCAGGCGTTCGCCGGCCGGGGTGCCGGGTCCGAGCAGCGCGGCGCCTTCGGTGGCGGTCTCGGCCCAGTTCAGGTTGGTGCGGGCACTCACCTTCCAGGCCTGCAGCCAGACGTCGTCGGCGATGACGTAGTGCTGCAGGCGGCGCTCGGGGTCAGGCTCGCGGTGGACCATGCCGACCTGCTCGAGGTAGCCGACCGCGGTGGAGATCGATGCAGGGCTGACGCACAACTCGCGGACGAGGTCGGCGGCGGTCAGGCTGCGGGAGTCGGCCGTGTAGAGCCGGGCCAGGACGCGCGACGCCATCCTGGGCAGGCCGCCTTCGACCATCATCGTCGCGAACCGCTCGACGAAGTCCCGCACCTGCTGGTCGCCGTCTGGCTGGAGTTCGGCGTGGTTGGTTGCCTTTCCCGGGCTGCGGCGGGCGCGCGATGCGGTGGAGTAGTGCGCGTGGTCGGCTCGGTAGCCGCGGGCGCCGCCGTTGCGCGCGACCTCGCGACTGATGGTCGACGTCGGTCGGTCCAGTTGCCGCGCGATCTCGGCATACCCGAGTCCTGCCTGGAGGCCGGTCGCGATCTCGCGCCGGTCGTCGTGGGTCAGTCTGCCTCCGGGCATCGATCCTCCGTGGTGCGTTCGACGTCAGCTCATTGCAACGCCGCTCTGATCAGGATTGCGTTCTGCGGCAGCCCCATTGCACAGATTGCCATATTTTCTTGATGATTTCAGGTGGCTGGTGGTTTCTGCGATTGCCGGAGGGCTGGCGCGATGCGTAGCTTTCAGGAATTCCCGAAGGAGGTGGACGATGGTTCTGGCGGTCGACGGGCTGCGGATGCGCTATGGCGACGCCGAAGTACTGCATGACGTCTCGTTCTCGGCCGGGCATGGCGAGGTCGTCGTCCTGCTTGGCCCGAACGGCGCGGGCAAGAGCACCACGATCGAGATCCTGGAGGGGTTCCGGCTGCGCTCGGCCGGGACTGTCGAGGTGCTCGGTGTCGACCCGGCCGCCGGCGACGAGCGTTGGCGGTCCCGGCTCGGCATCGTGCTGCAGTCGTGGCGCGACCACGGGAACTGGCGGATCCGTGAACTGTTGCACCACCTCGGCACGTACTACGCGGCGTACGCCACGAACACGATCGAGCGTCCGTGGGACACGGATGAACTGCTCGCCGCGGTTGGCCTCAGCTCCCATGCGGAGCAGAAGATCAAGACCTTGTCCGGTGGTCAGCGGCGCCGGCTCGACGTCGCGATCGGGATCGTCGGCCGGCCGGAGGTGCTGTTTCTGGATGAGCCGACCGCAGGCTTCGATCCTGAGGCGCGGTACGAGTTCCACAACCTGGTCCGGCGGCTCGCGGCTGAGCATGAGACGACGATTCTGCTCACCACCCACGACCTCGATGAGGCAAGCAAACTGGCGCACCGGATCCTCATCCTCAATGCCGGCCGGATCGTCGCGGCCGGGACGACCGGCGAACTGACCGCGCTGATCGCGGGCGAGGACGAGGTGCGCTGGAGCGTCGACGGCCAACACTTCCACACGACCACGCCCGACTCGACCGGGTTGGCCCGCGACCTCTTCACGCAGTACGGCGCCTCCGTCCGCGATCTCGAAGTACGACGGGCGTCGCTCGAGGACACGTATCTCGCGCTGGTCCGCGGACAGGAGGTGGCGTTGTGAGTCCTCGGATGGCGGCGGTCCGCGCTGGATGGCGGCGTGGACGGATCGAGTTGCGGCAGTCGTTCACCAACCGGCCTGAGTTGTTCAGTCATTTCCTCTGGCCGGTGCTGATGCTGGTCGCGCTGTTCTTTCTGCGGCATCGGGATTTCGGCTCGACCGGATTGTTGCTCGGTACGTTCGCGCTGCCGGGCATTCTCGGAATGAATGCGGCGATGGGGATGGTCAGCATGAGCCAGCAACTCACCGCGGATCGTGAGGACGGCACGCTGCTGCGCGCGAAGGCGACACCGAACGGGATGCTCGGCTACCTCGTCGGCAAGGTCGTCTCGGTGGCCGGCGGGCTGCTTGCCGACCTGGCGATTCTGCTCATTCCAGCGTTGTTGATTGTCGACAATCTTGCGCTCGGGTCCTTCGGCGGCTGGTTCACGCTGCTCTGGGTGCTGGCGCTCGGGATGGTCGCGACGCTGCCCATCGGTGCGGTCCTCGGGTCGGTGTTCACGACCGCGCGGTCGCAGGGGCTGCTCCAGCTGCCGGTACTCGGTCTGATCGCGATCTCGGGCGTCTTCTATCCGATCACTGCCTTGCCCGACTGGCTGGAGTGGATCGGGCAGGTCTTCCCGATCTACTGGATGGGACTCGGCATGCGGTCGGCGTTGCTCCCGGACAGCACGGTCGTGGTCGAGATCGGCGACTCCTGGCGTCACCTGGAGACGGTCGGCGTACTCGGGGTGTGGGCCGTCGCCGGGTTGCTGGTGGCGCCCGTCGTACTGCGGCGGATGGCTCGGCGGGAGTCCGGCTCCAAGGTCGCCGAGCGGCGGGAACGGGCGCTGCGCCGGGTGGCTTGAAAGCGTTTTGAAAGGTCGGTGGCCCCGGCCTGCTCCTAGCGTCGACGTGACAGCAGGCTGGGACCACGAGGGGTCACGCATGGACTGGGACATCAACGTCGACGCGGTCGCGAACGTGCTGCAGACCACCGGCGAGAAGGCATCCGGGTACGAGGCGGTGGCGAAGGGGTACGCCGACTACGCCGAACGGTCGGTCCGGCAGGCTCAGGCGACGCTCGTCGGTCAGGCGGTGGCCGACGTACTGGCGTTCTACCAGGACGCCTGGCAGGACATCGTCGACCAGACCAACGCGTCCCTCACCGGGGCCAAGGACGCCACCATCGCGTACGTGAACGGCCAGGAAGAGATGGCCCTGAACGCGCAGCGGAACGCGACCGACGCACCCGGCAAGCGCCGCGCCGCCGAGTCCCGGGCGAACGCGCAGAAGGCCTCCCGCCAGCGCCACAACATCGAGTGAGGCGGCCATGTTCAATCCCGACGGAGTGCCGGACTTCTTCCCCGGCACCAGTCCCGACGTACTGGCCTTCACCGGCGCCGAGCTGAAGAAGGTCGGCGGCCGGATCAGGTCCACCGGGTACGACGTGAACAGCTCGTTCGAAGGGCTGTCCACCTGCTACCAGGCCCCCGAGGCGGAGACGCTGATCACGTCGCTGCGGCCGGCGTACATCCTGGCCTACGACTTCGGCAGTGATGTCGAGGCGATGGGCGGGATCATCGAGCAGTTCGGCTACGACATGAAGGAGCCGTACGACCGGTTGCAGGACCTGCTCGAGCGGGCTCGCGGTTTCATCGTGAAGTGCAGGCAGGCCGAGGCGAACGGCGACGACTGGCAGGGCTGGGAGAACTGGGTCCAGGAGGAGAACTCCTACCACGAGGGCACCGCCAAGCTGCTGCAGCAGATGATGGACATCCAGGTCCTCGCCGCGAACGAGATCGAGGCACTGATCGGCGGCCTCGGCTGGTGGCCGGACACGCTGGACCGCAAGACCCCCGGCAAGGGCCGCGTGCTCCGGAACGAAACGGACCCGGAGCCGCCGCCGTGGGGTACGCCGGAGGTGTACGACGCACCGTGGATCGCGGACGTCGCCGACGTCGCGCTCGGTGTCGTCGACGGCCTCACCACACTCCTCGGACTTCAGTGGGCGCTCCGCGAGTCCGGCTGGGACTGGGGGAAGGACAACTTCGAGAAGCTGTTCGGGCACGCGCCGTCCGACATGCACCAGATGTTCGACGCCTGGGAGGGCGTCGCCGACGACATCATGATGCTGGCCAACAAGGTCCCCGGCGTCGGCGGACTGCTGCCCGACGGCATGAGCGAAGAGCTCGACCAGCGCTGGGACGACACGATCGACACCATCGGCGACGACTGGTCGAACGGCAACCAGGCCGCGTCCATCATGGGCGCCGTCGGCCTGATCCCGGTCGGCCCCGGCAAGCTCGCCGGCGTCGCCTCGAAACTCGGCAAGCTGGGCAAGCTGGCCGACAAGGTCCCACCGGTCCGCGTCGCCGCACACGCCGCCGACAACTTCCTCGACCTGCGCAACAAACTCCGCAGCACAGCGATCGAGGGCGGCCTGAAAGTCCCCGGCGTCGGCGCCGTCCTGAAGGGCTACTCCCACATCCCCCTCCTCGGCGAATCAGTCCGCCTGGAACGCGGCGTACCCCTCACCCGCAGCCCAAAGGTCGACGTCCCGTCCGGCATAGACCTCCCCCGCACCCCCGTCCCCGCCAGCCACGGCCCAGCGGCCCGGGTCCACGCACCCGACGTACACACCCCCAACGACCCAATCGACCTCCCCGGCAACCCAGCCACCACCCCCGGCAACACCATCGACGCCCCAGCTCAGACGGCCAACACCCCCGGCCCCACACCAGGCAGCACAACACCCGGCAGCACAACGCCGGGCAACACAACGCCCGGCAACACCCCAGGTCCAGACAACACGGTGGACCCCGGCCACCCCCGCCCCGCCGACCCGGCAACCACCATCCCGCCAGTCATCCCCAACACCCCCATCATCCCCAACACCCCAGGCAACCTCGCCACCCCAGGCACACCCGGCACAGTTGGTACGTCGAGCACGCCTGGCACCCCGGGCAGTGCCGGCACGTCGGGGACTCCCGGTACGCCCGGCAGCACCGGAACACCTGGCAGTCCTGGCAGCACGGGAACACCCGGAACTCCTGGCAGCACCGGGACTCCTGGCAGTACGGGCTTGCCGGGGACGCTGGGCAGCACGCACACCCCTGGGACCACTGGCCAGCCAGGTCACACGACGCGCCCGGGTGACGGCAGCACCGGCGAACCGGGTCGGCCCGAGCCAACAGACCGCCGTACCAAGCGGGACGACGACGACCCCACCCAGCACCAGCCAACCCGCCCCGACAAGCCGGACCACTCCGAACTCCCCGGCCCCAACAAACACCCGGAAGGCCCGGAGCCAACGCACACAGGCCCGGAACCCCACCCGACGCGCACCGGCCCGGAGCCGCACCCCACCCGGACCGGCCCGGAGCCCAAGGAGCCCGCTCCGACCCACCCCAACGAACCAACCGCGTCCCCAACCCACCGCGACGCGGACCCAGTCATCGCCCCGATCCAGCCGCTCATCCCACCCCACACCCCAGGCGACCCGGTCCGCAGCCCCGACCCCACCGCCACCCGCCCAACCCCAGGCGACCGCCCAACCCGGACTCCGGGCGACCGCGGAACGCCAACCCCAGGCAGCCGCCCGACCGCGGGTGACCGGCCGAACCCGATTCCGGGTGACCGTGGGACGTCAGCCCCGGGCGACCGGCCGACTGTGGGTGAGGGGGCTGGTCGGCTGGGTGAGCGGTCTATTGCGGATGAGCTTGATCCTGAGCGTGTGAGTGGTGACCGGGTTGGTGGGGATCGGGTCGGAGGTCATCGCGTGGAAGGCGACGAGCTGGATCACCCGCGTACGCATGCGGGTAGTGGTCATGACCCCGTTCGGACGAGCGGTCCGGACCATCCCGAGAAGGTTGCTGAAGGCAAGCATGGGGATGCCGACGGTGAAGGCGACGACCTCATCTCGCGGCGGTTGCGGGGGGAGGATGGGCCGGATGTGGCGGCGCACGTGCCGGACGACCACGCCGGGCCGGTGCGGCATCCGGAGGATGGGCGGCCGGTGGATCCTGAGTGGGATCGGCTGGATTCGGGTGGGCGGTTGGCGCAGGCGACTGCTGAGATCTCGCGGGGTGCGCGGACCTTTGCGTCCGAGGCCGAGGCTACGGCGTGGGGGCGGCGGCATTGGGGTGAGTACACCCGCGACCTCGACCCGCGGAAGGCGGACGTGGTTGAGCGATTCACCCGCGGTGGCGACAGCGTGCAGGGTTCGTACAAGCAGGTCGGCGATCACCTGCGCGGCATTGAACACCGTCCTGGGCTCGATCCGTTGATCGACGAGTTCGACGAGGTATTGGATGGGCGCCGGGTCCCCGAGGACGTTGTGGTTCGCCGCGTCACCGACATCGACCACTTCGACGGGCCGATCGATCAGCTGGTGAACAAAACGTTCCGCGACCCGTCGTTCCTGTCGACTTCGTTGGGTGAGGCGGTCCCGTCCAGCCGGCCCGGGATCATTCACCTGAAGGTCCCGAAGGGCACGCCGGCGCTGTACACCGGCCACCACTCGGCCCACGGCGAAGGCGAACGCGAACTGGTCCTCGGCCGCGGCCTGACCATCACGTTCACTCGAGTGTTCCCACACAACGGCAAGATCCACCTCTTCGCCGAGATCGTCCCCGACGTTCGCCACGTCGACACCCCGGACGTACGCCGCACGCCGCAGGACGTTGGTGAGGTCGTCCGGGATCCGGATCGCCTCCCGGGCGAGCAACTGCGGGAGCGCGGCGATGCGCCAGATCCGGACGCGACGCAGCGCATCCCGCGTGAGCAGATGCGGCAGTACGACGGCGCTCCGGGCGAGCACGGCGGTGGATCAGATCCGGACCGAGTCCGGGGCGAGCGCGGCGATGCTCCGGGCGCGGACGGTGTCCCGGGCGAGCGGCTGGGGGAGCGGCGTGATGGGACGGGTCCGGACCGTGGTCCGCGTGGGCGGGTGCCGGGGCGTGGGGATGCTGGTGACCCGGAGGCGAGTCTGCGGGGGTCGCGGGCTAGTAGTTCGAATCCGTGGGGGCGTCGTATGGATGCGCCCGACCAGCCTGGAAGAGGTAGGGGTTCCGAGGGTTCCGATGCGCCCGGACAGGCACCCGGGCACCCGAGGCACGGCCAGCAGCCTGGCCACGGGAAGCAGCCAAGCTTCGGGCAGTCGGGGCAGCCCGGGCGCGGGCAGCAGGCTGGGCAGGGGTGGTCGGGGCGGGAGGATCAGGGTGGGGTGGATGCTTGGCGGCGGCGGGAGGCGGGGCTTTACCGGAATCAGCCGGGGGAGGTTGACGGCAGCGATCCGGTGCCGACGGAGCCTTTGGGTCGTAGTAGTCAGGAGCCGGATCCGAGCAACATCGGGACGTACAGTCCGCAGTGGAAGGACATGGTCGACCCGCAGCGGATCTCGTACGACGTGCCGCAGGAGCGCGGGCGTCCGCCGCGGGCTCGGGTGCAGCCGGGCGATCCGATCTTCGACAAGTTCGGGCCGAAGGAACACCAGTGGGAGCAGGAACTCGACCTCCAGCCACCACCGGCGTACGGCGAACCCGGGGTGCACCGAGGCGATCGCGACCGCGCCCGCTACAACCCGCACGACCCTGGTCAGGTCCACCAGCAGAACCTGGCGAACGCGGCCGGCCCGGTCCCGTTGCACACCGTGCCGCGGTGGAAGAACCTGCTCAACCCGAACTACCAGAAGCAGTGGGTCGAGTTCATGTTCAACTGCTCGGCCGTGATGCGGGCCACCGTCGACCTGCTCCAGGGCCGAGCGGTGCGACTGGCCGACGGTGACTTCCGCAGGGCGCCCGCGCCCCATCAAGGCACACCGGGTACGCCGATCCCCGGCGACTACGACGACAGCTACGAGTGGATGGGCGTCCGCGGTCCGGGACACCGGATGGACTTCCAGCCGTTGCCTGGGCACCCGAACTCGGCCGCGGACCTGACCGATTTCACCCACAGGGCGTACAAGTCGGTCGAGGACGGACTCCGCGGCCGCCCGCCCGGCACGGTCGCGGCGATCTGCATCGGGTGGGCCGACGGCGGCGGTCACTGGTTCGCGGCGTACGTCGATCACAACGGCGACATCCGCGCGATCGACCCGCAACCGGCGCCGGACGCGATCGACGAACCGTGGCCGCACGTGTACGGGACCGAACTGAACCGGCTGGAGTTCACCATCCGCGAGCCGAACGGCGACTGGGAAGGCGGCTCGTCCGCGGATCCGGAGTCCGAGTGGTGACCGGGACCGGCAGAACAGGAGACTTCTGATGTCAGTGACAGAAGCGAGGACGGTACTGGCGGCCTGGCTGGCGCAGCATTCGGTATCACCCGACACCTGGACACCGGAGGCCCTGCAGGGCTGGCACACGTCACACGCCGAGGAGTGGACCGTCTTCACGCCACCCGGCAACGTGAACCGCCTCTTCCTGGTTGCCAACGGCATCGTGTTCTCGTTCGCCCCGAGCGAGCTCTCGTTGGCGAGTGCCGTTCTCGCGGCCCGAGAGGAGAGCCGGCGATGAGCGGATTCCTCGACTACATCGCCGGCGCCGACCTGGTCACCGAGAAGGCCGTCGTGCTCATGCAGGACAGAGCGGTCGTCGGACTGTCGACCTGGCTCCTCGACGCTGCCCTGGCAGCGGAGAAGGCCAACCGCGAACTGCAGTTCGTCACCCCTCCCACCTCCAGAGTGACCCACGCGGTCCGGACCCAACTCCTCGTCGGCGGCTCGCGCTGGGTGGTCCAAGCGGACAGTCCGTACGACGGTCTGACCGGCGTACCGCTGACTTGGGACGGCGAACTGTTCGTACCGACCGGGAAGGCGGGCCGGCCCCGGCCGAGCCAGCACTGGCTGGCGCCACCGGACGAGATTCATGCGAACCTGCAGATTGTCGCGCGAGTCCGGCACGCCGCGGTCGAGTCGGCGGTCGTTGGTGGCGCCACGGAGTTCCTGTTCCGTGAGTTGGCCGGCGGACCACCGGCAGGTTGGGGGACCGAGGAACCGGTCAGTCAGCCCTGGGACATCCGGGAGCTCACCCAGTTCTGCCGCCGCTGGGCGCCGCGCAGCTCGCTGCTGACGGTGGCGGGTGAAGGCGCGGCCAGCGGCGTGATCGACATCGACGTTCGTCCGGCCGGATTGGAGGAGACGGCAACCATTGCCATCGGCTACCAAGGCATGGAGACGCCGTTGCCCGAGGCCCTCTTCCCGGCCGTTCGCGAACTGGCGGAGCGGTTCGAGGTGGTCTCGATGTTCATGCTGGGGATCGGCGGCTCCGCGGATGCTTGCCTGCTGCCACGATTCACCGGTGTCGCCGACCCGGTCGCGCTGGTGATCGGTCAGGACGGCCGGGCCGCGATGGGACCGGAGGCGGCGAAGGCCGTCGAGGCCGGGGTGGCGACGTCGATCGGTCACGACACGGCGCTGTGGTTCCCGATCGGCACCGGGTACTGCGCGCCCGACTGGGAGACCTTCTCCACGACCATGCGCCGGATCACGATCGCGACCGCGCACCACTCCGGCAAGCCGTCCACCCAGAAGGTCGAGTTCACCATGCCCAACTGAACCGCGTCTGAGATCGTCGGAGTATGGCCGATCTGATGGACGTGTGGGCAGTCGACCGGCCTGGGCCGATCGATGAGGGTCCGTTGCAGCGAGTACGTCGTACCGTCCCCGCACCCGGACCGGGTGAGGTCCTGATCCGGGTCGAGGTGTGCGGTATCTGCCGGACCGACCTGCATCTGTGTGAAGGCGACCTCGAGCCGCGCAGACCGGGAGTCGTTCCGGGCCACCAGGTCGTCGGCGCTGTGGTCGATCGCGGTACCGGAGCCGATCGGTTCGCCATCGGTGACCGTGCCGGGATCGCGTGGCTGCGGCGTACGTGCGGATCGTGCGAGTTCTGCCGGTCGGGCTCGGAGAACCTCTGCCCGCGGTCGGCGTACACCGGCTGGGACGCGGATGGCGGCTTCGCCGAGTACGCCGTCGTACCGCAGGACTATGCCTACGCGCTGCCGGCGGATCGCCCGGCGGTGGAGCTGGCGCCGTTCCTCTGCGCCGGGATCATCGGCTACCGCTCGCTGCTGCGGGCGAACCTGCCGCCCGGTGGCCGCCTCGGGATCTACGGGTTCGGATCCAGCGCCCACCTCACCGCGCAGCTGGCGATCGCGCAGGGTGCCGAGCTGTTCGTGATGACCCGGGGTGCACAGAACAAGGAACTCGCCCGCGAGCTGGGCGCCGCGTTCGCCGGCGACACCACGGACCGGCCGCCGGTCCCGCTGGACTCGGCCATCGTCTTCGCCCCGGCCGGTGACGTGGTGCCGCACGCACTCGAAGCGCTCAAACCGGGAGGCACCGTCGCGGTCGCCGGGATCCATCTGAGCGACGTACCGGTGCTGAACTACGAGCGGCACCTCTTCCACGAGCGCGATCTGCGCAGCGTCACGTCCAACACGCGTCGCGACGGTGAGGAGCTGTTCCGTCTGGTCTCGCGGCTGCCGGTCCGTGCGCACACCACCGAGGTCCCGTTCGACGCGGTCGACCGAGCTCTGTCCGACGTCGCGCACGGCCGTGCCGTGGGGTCGCTGGTCGCCGTCCGGCCCGACTGAACCGGACCGGCCTGTTGAGCGTTAGAACTAAGTGAAGATTGATCCGGGGGCGGGGTCCGGACTTCAGGGTGGAGGGCTAGCTGCGTTAGATTTGATCAAATCTACGATCGTCCAGGGAGTGTGAGCGCCGTATGCGGGATCTGACCAGGCAGGCGTGGTCGGACCGCACGGCTGTTCCCTGCACACCGCGAGACGGGCAGTGCTGAGCAAGGTACTCGGCGCGGTAGGTGTGGTCCTGCTGATCGCCGGGGTCGTGTTCGCCGTCCGTCCGATCCACGTCGACGACTTCAACTGTGGTTCGGTCTTCCAGCCGGGCAACGGGGTCACGCCGATGCAGTGCGACGCGCGGCTCAAGTCCCGCAGCGACCTGGTCATCGGCTTCGGCTCCGGCGGCGTCGCCGTCCTGCTGGCGGGTTTCGCGGTCGCCGCGGTCCGCGACCGCCGCGCCCGCGTCATCTCCTCCTGACCCCTGTCGCGGAGCCAGTCAGCCGCGGACGATCGTGCCGAGGACGTCGTTGAACGCCTCCGTCGAGGACGGGTGGGTGTAGATCGACTCGCGCAGTTCGGTCGCGGTGATCCGGTGCCGCATCGCCAGCGCGACGGTGTTGATCAACTCCTGCGCGTCGACGCTGAGCAGCGCCGCGCCGAGGATCTCGTCGGACGCTGCGTCGATGACGAACTTCATCACCCCGCGCGTCTCCTCGACGATGTACGCGCGCGGCATCGCCACGATGTCGGCCACCCGCTGCATCCCGATCCTGACCTCATGCCCGGCCGCATGCGCCGCCTTCTCGGTCAGCCCGACGGTCGCCAGCGGCGGGGACATGAACAGCGTCTGCGGTACGGCGATCCGATCGGCGGTGGATCGTTTCCCGGAACCCAGGAGCTGGTCGAGCACGATCCGGCTGTCGTCGAGCGAGATGTAGGTGAACTGCGGTCCGCCGTTGACGTCGCCCAGCGCGAAGATGTGCGGCTGGCTGGTCCGAAGGTGCTCGTCGACCTCGATCGCACCACCGTCCGTCGTCTTCACGCCGGCGTTCTCGAGCCGCAGTTCGGCGGTTGCCGGCGTACGGCCGGTCGCGGCCAGAATCGCGTCCACCGTGAGGCTGTGCTCACGGCCGTCCTTGCGGTAGACGACCGTGTCCTCGCCGCGGATCTCCAGCACCTCGGCTCCGGTCACCACCTCCACGCCGTCACCGGCCAGGACTTCCGCTGCGGCGGCCGCGACGTCGTCGTCCTCCCGGCCCAGGATCTGCGGCGACGCCTCGAACACGGTCACCGCGGTCCCGAACCGCCGGTAGATCGACGCGAACTCGATGCCCAGATATCCACCGCCGATCACGGCCAGCCGGCCGGGCAGGTGGGTGGTGTGGATCAGGTCGACGTTCGTCACCGTCCGCGGACTCTCGCGCAGACCGGGGATGTCCGGGATGACCGGCTCCGAGCCGGTGTTGACCAGGATCGTCTCGCCGACCACCCGGACCTCGCCGGACTCGTTGCTGACAGCAACGGTATGGAGGTCCACGAAGTGGGCCGTGCCGGTCAGGACGGTGATCGTCGCGGCGCCGTTGAGCGCGTCGTAGTTGCCGGCCCGGAACGTCGACGTGAGCGCCTGCACCTCACCGATCGCCTGCTCGAACCACTCCTGCGGGGAGTCCTCCGGCCGGCGCCGGCCGGAGTGGTGCACCAGCGCCTTGGTCGGAACACAGCCGACGTTCGGGCACGTCCCGCCGTACATCTGGTCCGAGCGTTCGATCAGGATCACCCGGCGGCCGGCCCGCCCGAGCGCGGCGGCGGCGACCTTGCCGCCCTTGCCGAACCCGATGACGACGACGTCGGCCCACAGGGTGTTCTTCGCAGCAGCAGTCATGGGTTGAGTCTCCGGGGTAGCCTTGAGACAGAACAGCCGATTCCAGCTCACTTTTCTGCGCAGATGTCTCATGGATTCCATCAGTTACGTGATCGGGCTCGCCCGGCTCCGGGCGAGCGTCGACAAGCGCTGCCTGCTCGCCGGTACGACCGAGATGAAGGTCCCCGCGTACGGCGACGCCAAGGCCGCGTTCCACTTCGTCCTGGACGGCGAGTGCGTCCTGGAGTTGCCGGACCGGCAGGTTCCGCTCCGCGGTGGTGACGCCGTGCTGTTGGCCGGCAGCCCGCCGCATCTGATCCGAACGGCCGGGCCGGGCCGGATCCGCTCCTCGGTCGAGACTCCGGGGACCGCGTTCGACACGATCCGCAGTCCGTCAGGGCAAGCGGTGACGGACATCTTCTGCGGTCACTACTCGGTCGGGTCGGGGTCCGGCGTACTTCTGCTGCGGAGCCTGCCGGATCCGTTGGTCGTCTCGTTCGGCGCCGACGAGTCCGTCCGGACCCTCGCCGCACTGCTACGGGCCGAAGCGCTGGCCGAGGGCTCAGGTACGGCGGCCGTCGTCGACGCACTGTGTGCCGGGCTGCTCGCGATGATGCTGCGTCGTGGTGACCTGCCGGGCGTCGCGCCCTGGACCGCCGTCGCCGACCGGCGGATCGCCGCGACCATCGACGCCGTCCTCGGCGATCCCGGCGCCGACTGGACACTCGACCGGCTGGCCGCGACCGCCTCGATGTCCAGGGCAACTTTCGTCCGGCACTTCGGCAAGCACACGCGGACGACGGTCGCGGCGTTCGTCACCAGCCTGCGGATGATGGTGGCCGCGGACCTGCTGACCGACCCCGAGCTGACGGTCGCCGCCGTCGCCGGCCGGGTCGGTTACCACTCGGAGTCAGCCTTCAGCCGGGCCTTCCGGGAGGCCACCGAAGTCACGCCGGGGCGGTACCGGCGTACTCAGATCGCACGGCAGGGTTGACCTTCACACTGTGTCAAGCCGGAAGGTGGGGACATGTTCACCATCGGAGACTTCGCGGCATTCGGGCAGGTATCGCCCCGGATGCTTCGGCACTACGACGCGATCGGGCTGCTCCGGCCGGCCGTGGTCGACGCGGTCAGCGGGTATCGCTACTACTCGGCCGACCAGTTCAGCCGGCTGAACCGGATCATCGCGCTGAAGGATCTCGGGTTCAGCCTGCAGCAGGTCCAGGAGATCGTCGACGCCAAGCTGAGCGCCGAGGAACTTCGCGGCATGCTGCGGCTGCGCCAGGCGCAGCTGGAGGCCGAACTCGCGCGCGGTACGTCGCAACTCGTCAGTGTCGAGGCGAGGCTCCGCCTGATCGAGAAGGAAGGTCACATGCCTACCGACGACGTTGTCCTGAAACACATCCCCGCCACCCATGTCGCCGAGCTGTCCGCGCTGTTGCCGAGTTACGACGGTGCGGACATCGGTCCCGTCCTGCAGCCGCTGTTCGGTCAGCTGTTCGAGCGCCTCTGTGCGGCCGGTACCAACCCGTGCGGCTCGCCGG
Organism: Kribbella capetownensis; assembly: GCF_004331485.1. GTDB lineage: Bacteria > Actinomycetota > Actinomycetes > Propionibacteriales > Kribbellaceae > Kribbella > Kribbella capetownensis. The sequence continues at coordinate 240,004 of NZ_SJKD01000008.1, read as the reverse complement.
TCGCGTACTACGAGGACGCCGAGAACGAGCAGATCCTGGTCCATGCCGCCGTACCCGTCGACGCCGGCGCCACCGGCGCCGACGTCGAGATCGTGGAACTGCCCGAGCTCGTGCAGGCCGCGACCATCGTGCACCAGGGCGACATGATGGACGCCGAACGCAGTACCCAGACGCTGGCCCGCTGGATCGAGGACAACGGCTACCGCAGCCACGGCTACGCCCGCGAGGTCACACTCCAGTTCGACCCGGAGAACCCGGCGAACTGGGTGCACGAGTTCCAGATCCCGGTCACACAGCAGAGCTGACCGTCGCGAACGAGTGTGGCGGAAGGGTGACCCGCAGGCCGCGGGGGTCAGGCTCCAAGCCGGTCAGGGCGACCGGCGTGACCGCCTGCGGGTCACTCGGCGTGTTGTGGTCCTGCGGCTTCGATGCCGTGAGCAACCGTCCGGCCGGGCTGCGGAGCTCACCGCCGCGCAGATCCAGTACGACGTCCAGCGGCGCAACGGGATCCAGGTTGCTGACCGAGATCAGCGCCTGCCCGTCCTTGACGCTGGCCGACACCGACAGCAACTCCATCGTCTTCCCGTCCAGCTCGTACGGCGCCGGCCGCTCGACCACGTGGACCGGGACCGACACCGCGTCCTGGTGACCCTTGTTCATCTCGAACACGTGGTACGTCGGGGTGCGGATCAAACCACCGTCCTCGTCGGTGAGCAGCATCGCCTGCAGCACGTTCACGGTCTGCGCGATGTTTGCCATCGTCAACCGATCGGCATGCCGGTGGAACACGTCGAAATGCAGGCTCGCGACCAGCGCGTCGCGCATCGCGTTCTGCTGGTACAGGAATCCTGGGTTGGTGCCCGGCTCGACGTCCCACCAGGTGCCCCACTCGTCGAGCACCAGGCCGATCGCCCGGTCCGGGTCGTAGGCGTCCATCACCGCCTTGTGGCCGCGGATGATCCGCTCGATGTCCTGCGCCTTGATGATCGTGCGGTAGTAGTCCTCGACGTCGAAGTCGGTCGCACTGCCCTTGCTGTCCCAGGTCCCGGCCACCGTGTAGTAGTGGATCGAGACGGCCTGGAAGATGTTGCGCGGCGTGCGACCACAGCCGAGGCAGCTCACCGCCTTCATCAACGCCTCGGTCCAGGCCAGGTCGTCGTTGGAGGCCCCCGCGGCGATCCGGTAGAGCTTGTTGTCGCCGTGATCCCGGCAGAACGTGGCGTAGCGGCGGGCGAGATCGGCGTACGCCTCGGCGCGCTGGTTGCCGCCACAGCCCCAGGCCTCGTTGCCGAGGCCCCAGAACGGAACCTTCCACGGCTCGTCGCGGCCGTTGGCCTTGCGCTGCCGGACCATCGGGCTGTCGCCGTCGCGAGTCAGGTACTCGACCCACTCGCTCATCTCCTGGACGGTCCCGCTGCCGACGTTGCCGTTCACGTACGCATCGGCGCCGAGCAACTCGCACAGGGCCATGAACTCGTGCGTGCCGAAGTGGTTGCTCTCTTCAACATTTCCCCAATGGGTGTTGATCATCGACGGCCGGTCCGCCTTCGGCCCGATCCCGTCCTTCCAGTGGTACTCGTCCGCGAAGCAGCCGCCCGGCCAGCGCAGGTTGGGGATGTCCAGCGCCCGCAACGCCTCGACCACATCCAGGCGGATGCCGCCCTCGTTCGGCAGGTCCGAGTCCTCGCCGACGTAGAAACCGCCGTAGATACAGCGGCCGAGATGCTCGGCGAAGTGCCCGTAGAGATGCCGGCTGATGGCCGGACCGGGTACGTCGAGATCGATCACGACGCGCGCTGCTGATGCAGTCGACATGACTCAGCTCCTTGGTCTCTTACAGTTGTCGCCATGAAGAAGGCATCCACCGTGGTGACGATGGCCGACGTGGCGCGGTCCGCAGGGGTGTCCACGATGACGGTCTCGAACGTGATCAACGGCCGGCCGCGCGTCGGTGCCGCGACCCGGGAGCGGGTCCTGGCCGCGATCAACGAGCTCGGCTACCAGGTCAATCTCGCCGCCCGGCACCTGCGCGCCGGCCGCACCGGCGTGGTCGGCCTCGCCGTTCCGGAGCTCGAGCGCCCGTACTTCGGTCAACTGGCCGGCCGGCTGGCGGATCGCTTCGAGGCGCAGGGCCTGCGAATCGTGATGGAGCGGACCGGTGCCAGCCGCGAGGGCGAGATGGACGCGGTCGCGTTCTCCCGGCTCCGGATGTACGACGGCCTGATCCTCAGCGTGGTCGACATCGATCCGGCCGAGTTGGGCCAGATCCGCACCGACGCGCCGGTGGTGATGATCGGTGAGCGGGCGCTGCCGTCGGGCTTCGACCACGTGATGATGGACAACGTCGACGGCGCCCGGCAGGCGACCGCGCAACTGCTCGCCACCGGCGCCCGCCGGATTGCGATGCTCGGTGGCGACCCGGCCGGTTCCGCGAACATGCCGGCCCTGCGTGCCGAGGGCTACGCGCTCGCGCACGCGCAGGCCGGCGTACCGATGGACCCGGACCTGGCCGTCCGGTGCAGGTTCCGCCTCCAGGACGGGTACGACGAGGTCCGGCGACTGCTCGAGCGGGGGATCGACTTCGATGCGGTGTTCGCGCTCACCGATCTCGTCGCGATCGGCGCGTTGCGTGCGCTGGCCGATGCCGGACTGCGAGTCCCGGAGGATGTCCAGGTCGTCGGCTTCGACGACATCGACGAAGCGCCGTACCTGGTCCCGTCGTTGTCCACGGTCAACCCGGGGCACGAGGAGATGGCCGACGCGATCACCGCGCTGCTGCTGGCCCAGCTCAACGGCGGCCCGACTCGCGACCCGCAGGAACTGATCGTGCCGGCGCACCTGATCCGGCGCGGCACCACCAAATCCGTCGACTAGCAGCACGTGGACCTCCTGTCGCTACAGGAGGTATATCGATAAACGGCGTGCTGGGCAAGACTTGTCGTCCTGCCCAGCGGGTCAGCTCACTCCGTCAGCAACTTCTCGATGTCCGCCAGTTGCTCGTCGCGGAGCGGACCGAACGACATCGCAGCCGCGTTCTCCTCGGCCTGCGCGACGGTGCGGAAACCAGGAATCGGGACGGTCCGCGGGCTCCGCGCCCACAGCCACGCGAGCGCGCCCTGCGCCAGCGTGCGGCCGTCACTCCCCAGTACGTCGCGGATCGCCGACACCTTGTCCCACCACTCCGCAGCCGGTACGCCGCCCTTGTCGAAGAAGCGCAGCCACGACGGCGGCAGCGTGCGGATGTCCGCGCCGGTGGCCGGCCGATCCGCGGCGCGGCGGCCGAGGATGCCCATGCCCAACGGGGTCCGGTTGATGCTGGCGAGGTCGGCCCGTTCGCAGAGCGCGAAGAAGCCCGACGCGTCGTGCAGGACGCTCGCCTCGTGCTGCACAGCCGCGCAGTGCTCGCCCTCGGCGAAGAGCTCCGCGCTGTGCAGCGTGTCGGTGCTCCAGGCATAGCTGCGGATCAGTCCTTCGCGGACCAGGTCCTCGCACGCCTCGCGCAACGGCAGCGCGATCTCGTCGGTGGTGTCGAAGTGCAACTGGTACAGGTCGATGTGGTCGGTGCCGAGGCGGTCGAGCGACGCCCGGACAGCCTTGTGCACGTACTCGACCGAGCCGTCCTGGTGGTGCATGACCCGCGTCGACTCGTCGAAGGTGTTGCCCCACTTGGTCGCGATCACGACCTCGTCGCGCCGGCCCTCGAGGGCCTTGCCGAGAATGCGCTCGCTGTGCCCGGCGCCGTACACATCGGCGGTGTCGAAGAACGTCACGCCGAGGTCGATCGCCCGCTGGATCGCGCGCACCGACTCCTCGTCGTCCACCTCACCCCAGCCCAGCGGTTCGCCGGCCGGATTGCTGAACGGACCGCCGATCGCCCAGCACCCGAACCCGACCGGGCTGACCTCGATCCCCACTCGTCCCAACCTGCGCATATCCATGACACCGACCCAACCAAGGATCGCTTCATCGGTCCAATGAATCTTTTCCACACTGTTGATGCGGATAGTGCATGGATCAGTAGCCGGTCGCGCGGGCGGCCAGCGCGTGGTTCATCGCGACGAACTGGGGCTCGATGGTGCCGGTCAGCATGGAGCGGGTGAATGGGATGGCGACGCCACGGAAGGTTTCCTCCTGGATCAGCCGGGTGTGACCGTTGGGCAGCGTCTCGAGGCGAAACGAGTGCTCACCGTCGAAGATGCCGCCGAATCCGATCTTGCCGATCCAGCGCAGTTCCTTGCCCGGCTCGACCACGAGCAGCTCGGGCGCGAAAGTCGTCTCCTTGCCGTTGGTGTCGCGCAGGACGTTCGTGATGGTCTGGCCGGCTGTCAGCTCGCCGGTCGAGGACACGATGAACGGGTTCCACTCCGGGTACGCCGACCGGTCCGCGAGCACCTTCCAGACCTGCTCCGGTGGCGCGGCGATGTCGAGCTCGGTGTGCAGCACGAACGGCCGGACGATCGTGTAGACGCTGTATCCGGCGACCAGGACGACCAGGGTGCCGAGGGCAACCAGGATCTTGTGGCGCTTCTTCATGACTTCTCCGGATCAGGACCGAGGGTGCTGTGCACCAGCTCCCTCACATAGGCGGAATCGATCGGCTCGCCGGTGACGAGGAGCCGGTAATACAGCGGACCGACCAATTGGTCGACCAGTACGGCGGGGGAGGCGTGCCCGGGGACGAGACCGTCCGCCTGTGCCTGCCCGACGACCGCGGTGACAGCCGCATGCCGCTCACCCCACAGAGCGCGCACGCTCTCACGGACCCGCGGCTCCCGCGCCGCCGCCGCGGCCAAGTCTGCGATCAGGGTCGTCGGTACGGCGCTCAGCGTCGTCGCGATGCCCGTCACCAGATCGGTGAGGTCGCGGCGCGGGTCGCCGCTCGGGTCGAACGGCACGGCGGCGCGCAGGCCGGTGATCATCGCGACCACCAGCTCTGCCTTGGACGGCCAGCGGCGGTAGAGCGTCGTCTTCGCCACGCCGGCCCGGTCTGCGACCCGATCGACCGACAGACCGTCGTACCCGCGCGCCTGCATCTCGGCCATGGCGGCCTCGATCACCCGTGCCTCGACGCCGGCGTCCCTCGGTCGTCCTCTCACCATGGGATCTATTTTCGCTACTGCGGTATCGAAAAACAAGACTGACATCGATTGTCAGTGATTGGTGGCACCGTCGGGTGGGTGATCAGAACGCACAGACTGCTGCTGCCCGCAGCCTTCATCACCTCCCTGGGGAACAACATCCAGCTGATCGGCGCCGCGCTGCTGCTCGTCCAGGCGCAGGGGTCGATGCTCGACGTCGGCTGGCTCTTCATCGCCGTCGCCGTGCCGCAGGCGGTGTTGTCGCCGTACTTCGGCCGGCTGGCGGACCGGCTCGACCGGCGGCTGCTGTGGATCGGTTGTGACGTCGTCAGTGCGGTCGCGGCGTTGGGTCTGCCGATCGGGCTGGCCGTTGGCGCGCCGCAGCAGGCCGTTGTCTACGCGAGCAACTTCGCGCTGGCCGTGGTGGCCGCGCTGTTCATGCCGGTGAGTGCCGCGCTGGTGCGGGAACGAGTGCCGGCGCCGGAGTTGCGCCGCTTCAACGGGCACTACGAGATCGCTGTGCAGAGTGGGATGTTGCTGTCGGCATCGGTCGGTGGATTCGCCTTGCAGTACTTCGGTTCCACGCCACTGTTCGTGTTCAACGGGATCACATTCGTTTCCTCGGCAGTGCTGGTCGTTGCCGTTGGCGCCCTTCGCCGGCGGATCGAGACGCCGGCCGAAGCGCCGCCGGTCACCAAGCGTGTCGCGGTGAGGTTGCCGGTCGGAGCGCTGGCGCTGCTCTACGGCCAAGGCTTGGTGGTGGTGACGGTGTTCAACGCGTTGCTGCCCGTCCTGATCGTCGGTGAGTGGCATCGCGGTGCGGCCGTGGTCGGTGTGGTCGATGCCCTTGGTGGTGCCGGGTTCTTGCTGGCCGCGGTGGCCTATCGGCGTTCCGCCGTACGGCTGGGTGATCTGCGGGTCGCGCTGATCGGGTTCGTCGCGTGCAACGCGTTGCTCGTGTTGCAGCCGCTGTTCGGGGTTGGTGCGCTGATGGGCCTTGTGCTGGTCGGTGCGTTCGTGTTCGGGCAGGCCCGGATCGCGACGCGGTTGCTGCTGATGACGTCGGTGGACGAGTCCCAGGTCGGCCGCGCGTTCGGTGTCGCGAACGGCTACGGTCTGGCCACGACGGTCGTCGTCATGCTGGTCACGTCCGCGATCACGGACCGCACCAGCACCCACTACGGCTTCGCCGCGCTCGCTGCCAGCAGCCTCGCGGCCGCCGGGCTCGCCGTCGTTTGGATCCGCCGAGCTAAATCTGACAGGACTTATATAAGTACTGTTACGATGTAGTGCATGGACGATCCGACCGAACAGAGTCAGTGGCGTGGCCTGCAGCAGTTGCAGGCCCGGATGGACGCCGAGATCGCGCGCATCTACACCGAGCGGCAGATCAAGGGCCTGAAGCCGACGTACGTGATGGAGTTGCTGCGGCTGCAGGCCAAGGGGCCGATGACGATCACCGAGCTGGCCGAGTCGGTCGGCCGGACGCATTCGGCCCTCAGTCAGAAGGTGTCCGCGATGCGCACCGCGGGTCTGGTCCGGACGGTGCCGGGGACGGATGCCCGCAGCAAGAAGGTGACGCTGACGGCCAAGTCCAAGGCCATCGTCGAGCTGCTCGCGGCCGAGTGGCGGGCGACGGAGGCGGCGATCACCGAGCTGGAGGCGGAGATCCCGTATCCGATGACACAGGTCGTCCGTGACGTCGAGGAGGCGCTGGCGCGGAAGAGCTTCCACGACCGGATCGCGGAGAAGCTGCGGGGCTTCGAGGGCGATCCCTCGCCGAAGCAATGATGCGGGCGTTCATCGACCTGCGTCCGCTGCGGGTCTCGCCGGCGTTCCGGCGGCTGTGGACCGGCCAGATGCTGTCGACCTTCGGCGGACAGCTCGCGTTCGTCGCGGTGATGATCCAGGTGTGGGACGAGACCTCGAGTGCGGCGTGGACCGGTGCGGTCGGGCTGTCGAAGGCCGTGCCGATGATCCTGCTCGGGCTGTTCGCCGGCGCGGCGGTCGATCGGTTCGAGCGGCGGCGGTTCTACCTGATCACCACGACCGGGCAACTGGTCACGGCGGGCCTGATGGCGAGTCAGTTGATCATCGGTTCAGTGCCGGTCGGCGTACTGCTCGGGCTGGTTGCCGTGCAGGCGTCGTTCGGTGCTGCGAGCGGTCCGGTGGCGCGGACCGTGCTGCCGCAGTTGCTGCCGCGCGACTTGCTCGCCAGTGGCATCGCGCTGAACCGGATCGCCTTCCAGGGGCCGATGCTGATCGGGCCTGCGGTGGGCGGCCTCGTAGTGAGTGCCTGGGGGACCGGGGTCTGCTACCTGATCGACTGTCTCAGCTTCCTTGCCGCGCTGTACGGCGTACTCGGTCTGCCGAGACTGCGGGTCGAGGCGGTGGCGCGGGCCGGGCTGCGAGGGGTGCAGGACGGGTTGGCGTTCCTGGTGGCGACGCCGGTAATCCGCGGCGCGTTGATCACTGATCTCGCCGCCACGGTTCTCGCGATGCCGGTCAGCCTGTTCCCGGTGATCAACGCGGAGAAGTTCGGCAACGATCCGCGGACGCTCGGGTTGTTCCTGACCGCGATCGCGGTCGGTGGCGTGGCGGCGTCGGTGCTGTCCGGCGTGTTCACCCGGCTGCCGCGGCACGGCGTGGTGATGCTGACCGGTTCCGCGGTCTGGGGCATCGCCCTTCTGCTGTTCGCGTTCGCGCCGACGCCCTGGCTCGCGTTGGTCTTCCTCGCCTTGGCAGGTGCCGCCGACACGGTGTCTGTCGTCTCCCGCAGCACGATCATCCAGTTGCACACTCCGAACGAACTGCTCGGTCGCGTCACCGCGGCGGAACAGATCGTCGGTCAGGCCGGGCCAGACCTGGGCAATCTCCGCGGCGGTGTGGTCGCGCAACTGACGTCGCCGGTCGCGTCCCTCGCGTCCGGCGCCTTCCTGTGCATCGCCGCCGTCGCAGCCGTGGCCGTCAGGACGCCGCGACTCCGCGCCCCGGCACCCGAGGAAGAGCTGACCAGCTAGGCCTGTGCAGCTCGACAGGAGGTGTCGACCCAACGCGTCGATCCCACGCCTTCACGAGCGCGACGTGGTCTGGCTACCGTCCACACCTCCTGTCCGTATGCACGACTAGATGGTCGGTGCGACGGTGCGGAAGCCGGCGTTTCCCATCGACGACTCCGGGGTGTTCGACGAGCGGGCGGAGTTGCGGTAGCGGTTGCAGTACGAGTCGTGGCACAAGTAAGAGCCCCCGCGCATCACCCGGGCGGCGCCGAGGGATGGGCCGCGCGGGTCCTCGCCAGGAGTGAACTTGTAGTAGCGCGGGCCGAACCAATCCGCGCACCACTCCCACACGTTCCCGACCGTCTGCCACAGCCCGTAGCCGTTCGGCGTGAAGGTGCGGACCGGCGCGGTCGTCAGGTAGCCGTCCTCGAGGTCGTTTCGCTCCGGGAAGACGCCCTGCCAGATGTTGCAGCGCCACTCCCCGTCAGGCCCGATCAGTTCGTCACCCCACGGGTACCGGGCGCCCTCCAGCCCGCCGCGGGACGCGTACTCCCACTCGGCCTCCGACGGCAGCCGCCGCCCGGCCCACGAGCAGTATGCGACCGCGTCGTTCCAGCTCACGTGGACGACCGGGTGGTCGTCGAGGCCGTCCAGATCCGACAACGACCCGCCGGGATGCCGCCAGTCGGCACCGCGCACCCCGGCCCACCATGGCGTACCCGAGGCCGGGCCCATGAACTCGGCCGGCTCGGCCTGCAGGGCCAGGTGGAACACCGCCGAGAATCCGAAGGTCTCGGCCTCCGTCCGGTACCCGGTCGCGTCGACGAACCGCTCGAAGTCCTGATTCGTCACACTCGTCGCATCGATGCTGAACGGCTGGAGCCGGATCTGGTGGACCGGCACCTCGCCGTCACCGGTGTTGCCGTCGCCGGTCCCGTCACCCATCGCGAACTCACCACCCGCAAGCGCGACCTGCTCGATCTCATGCCGCCCTGGCTCGGCGGCCGGTACGGGAGGCGGCGCCGAGATCCCCACTACCGGGCGGGACGGCGCGCAACAGGACGGGTGCTCCTCACTCATACCAGCAAGGATAGGTTTACAGCGCTTTCTGCGGTCAGCCGAGGCTGGGTGGGCCCTGCTCGATGCGCCGGAGGACCGGGTCCAGGCGGTAGAAGTCGGTGCCGCCGAGCAGTTGGCGTTCGTCCCACCAGGTCGCGCCGGCCTCGGCCAGCGGCTCGATCAGCGCACGTGACTGCGCCGGGTCCGCCGGGCTGATCCCGCCGACGATCACGTCGTACGGCGTCGTCGTACCGGCGCCGTTGTCGCGGAGAAATGCCATCAGCTCGCGCACCTCCTCGACCGGGGGAGCCTCGCCGTGGTTGGCGCTGCGGAACAGCGGTACGGCGCCGTCCCAGCGGGCGGCTCGGCGCATCGGAGCCTTGCGCGGCCAGTACCCGGCCAGCCAGACCGGCGGCCGCGGCGTCTGAACCGTTGCCGGGAGCAACGTGACGTCATCGACCCGGTAGTGCTCGCCCTGGTGGTTGACGGTTTCGCCGGACCAGTACCGGGCGAGTACGTCGAGGCCCTCGTCGAGCCGGGCAGCCAGCACCTTCGGATCGGTCTCGTCGCCGAAGCTGCCGAACTCGTCGTCGATCGGTCCGCCGAGGCCGGCGCCGAAGATCACCCGGCCGCCGCTCATCCCGTCCAGCGTCGCGACCTGGCGGGCCAACTGCTCCGGCCGTCGTCGCGCGATCGGGGTCACCAGCGGACCGAGCTTGATCCGCGACGTCGCCAGCGCGGCCGCGGTCAGCAGCATCCACGGGTCGCCGAAGGCCTGACCCTTCCGCCGTTCCTTGCTGTGGACGACGTGGTCCCAGACGAAGAGGCCGTCCCAGCCGGCCTCCTCGGCCGCGGCTGCCACGCGGGCGACGGTGTGGGCGTCGGCGAAGTCGCCGAAGTTCGGAATGTTGATCGAGTAGCGCACTATCGCATCCTCACTCATCGAGGCGTAGTTCGACGAACGGAATGGTGTCGCCGGGCAGCAGGTACGTCTCCACCTCGACGAATCCGCGCGCCTTGGCGAACCGCAGCCCCTCCTCGTTGCTGGCCAGGATGTGCGTCTCGATGCCGTCGCTCCTCAGCTCACCGGCCAGCTCGAGGCAGCGCTGGTAGATCGCCTCGCCGAACCCGCGCCGCCGGTACTCTGGGAGCACTCGGGCGATCACGGTCGCGGCAGCCGTCTCCTCCGATGGTGGTCGCACCGTGGAGTTCCCCACGAGTACGTCGCCGTCGTACGCCACCTCGAGAAGGTGTCGTGTCACCCGGCCCCGCACGTCCTCGACCGACAACGGTGCAGTCGGGATGATCTCGTTGTGGACCCGCTGCCAGTCCAGCAGCGTGTCATCGTCACTCACCGACACGATCCGCGGCTCAGCCATCGCCCCAGCGTAGTAGCGTCCCTCTCGTGCGCATCTTGTTCGTCGGGAACAGCTTCACGTCGCGGAACAACCTGCCCGGACTGCTGAAGGGTCTGGCCGGGGCGCGGGGGATCGACATCGAGCACAAACTGATCTCGGCCGGTGGCGCGTCGTTGCGGCAACACCTGAACGCCGGGAAGGCGCTCGAGGCGATCGCCGGTGGTTCGTTCGACACCGTCGTACTGCAGGAGCAGAGCACGTTACCGGTGAAGAGTCCGGCGCGGATGCGGGACAGCGTGCGGGACTTCGACGCGGCGATCAAGGAGGCCGGGTCGCGGACCGCGCTCTACCTGACGTGGGCGCGGCGGAACGCCCCCGAAGCGCAGGAGGCCCTGACCTCGGCGTACGCCGGAAGCGCGCTGGAGCTCGGCGCGACTCTCGTCCCGGTCGGCATGGTGTGGGAACGGTTCCTCGGCACCCACGACGAGCCCGCCCTACACGACGCAGACAACAGTCACCCCGCACTCGCGGGCAGTTACCTCGCGGCCTGTGTGTTCCTGATCGCGCTGCTGAATGAGGACCCGGTGGGCATCGACGTGCCGGTGAAGGGTCTTGACGCGGACACCGCCGTGCTTCTTCGCCAATCCGCCTGGGACATCTGCGAGTCTCTAACCGGCTGACTACGGAATGGAGTCCGGCATGCCCATCCCCGCCGTCGTCCCCCGGTTCCGGGGTGACGCGAAGATCGAGTGGGCCGACCACGAGTACCGCGAACCGGGCGCCGGTGAGTTGCGGTTGCGGATCGCCGCGAACGCCATCTGCGGCACCGACCGGCACGAGTACTACGACGGCAGCCCGATCGTCCCCGGCCATGAGGCCGCAGGCATCGTGGCCGACGCCGGTCCCGGTACGACGACCGCGCCGGGCACCTGCGGTGTCGTCTACCTGATGGACTTCTGCGGCGAGTGCCGCAGCTGCCAGGTCGGTGCGACCAACCAGTGCTTCGCCAAGCGCGGCGACGTCGGCCAGAACACCGACGGCGGCTATGGCCCGTACGCCGTCGTCCACGAGACCAACTTCTTCCCGATCGGCGACGAGCTCGACCTCGCGACTGCGACCATGCTGCTCGACGTGATGGGGACGAGTTCGCACGCGCTCGGCCGGGCCCGGCTGATCCGGCCGGACATCGAGAGCATCTTCGTCGCGGGAGCCGGCCCGATCGGTCTCGGGCTGCTGGTGACGGCGAAGGTCCGGCTCGGCGCGGACTTCCCGGTATTCATCTCCGACGTCAGCAACTGGCGGCGTACCTTCGCCGAAAGCCTCGGCGCGGTCAGCTTCGCGGCCGACGACCGGGACGGCATCATCGCCGCGGGTGCCGACATGTGCTTCGACTCCTCTGGCAGGCAGGCGGCCCGCGAGCTTGCACTCGCCGCGAGCACGCGGCGCGGCGGACTGATCTGCGTCGGTCACGGCGAGGGGTTGATGCTTGACGTGTCGCGCGACCTGATCGCGCCCGAGCGGGCAGTCATGGGGAGCGAGTACTTCCGGTACGACGAACTGCCCGAGAACCTCGAACTCCTCCGAGCCCATGCGGACTACATCGGCAAGGTGATCACGCATCGCCTGCCGGTGAGCGAGTTGAGGAACGCGTTCGAGCTGTTCTTCTCCGGCCAGACCGGCAAGGTCGTCATCACTCAGGAGGCCGAATGACGGTGCGCGTGGCGGTGGTCGGTGCCGGGGGTTGGGGACGGCAGCACGCGCGGATCTTCTCCGGGCGATCTGATTGTGAGCTGGTCGCGATCGCGGCGCGAACTCCGACGAGTGCGGCCGAACGGGCGGCGGAGTACCGGACGGCGCCGTACACGGATCTCGGCGCGATGCTCAAGGAGACGCGGCCGGATCTGGTCACGCTTTGCCTGCCCAACGAGGGGCACTTCGAGCCGACGCTCTCGCTGATCGAGGCCGGGGCGAACCTGTTGGTCGAGAAGCCGCTGGTCTTTGATTTGACCGAGGCCGACGAGCTCCTGCGGCGGGCCGAGGACCGCGGGATCTTCTTCGGGATCAACTTCAACCACCGGTACGCCGAGCCCGTCGTCCGCGCGCAGCGGGCGATCCAGGACGGCGTGCTCGGCGACCTGCTCTTCCTCACCTGGCGGTTCGGCGGCGAGGCGAACTACGGCGAGTCGCCGCACGCGAACTTGATCGAGACGCAGTGCCATGGGTTCGACATGCTGGAGCATCTCGGTGGGCCGATCCGGTCGATCGCGGCGCAGATGACTCGGAAGACGTACGGGGCGTACAGCACGGTGGCGTTGGCGCTCGGGTTCGAGAACGATGCCGTCGGCACCATTCTCGGCAGCTACGACTCGTCGTACGCCTATCCCGACACGCACCTGGTCGAGGTCAACGGGACGGCGGGGCGTCTCACGATCCACGACACGGTCCGTCGGTTCACGCTGTCGCGGGCCGGGGACGAGACGACCAGCGTGTGGGAGGCGGGGTACTTCAACGACGAGGCCCGCTCGTTCCACTCCACCTTCGATCGTCACGTCGACCACATCATCACCGCCCTCCAGACCGGCGCCCCACCACCCATCCCCGCCACCGCCGGCCGCCGAGCCCTCCAACTAGCCCAAACCGCCATAACGTCCTTCGAACGCGGAACCCGAGTAGACGCCGAAGAATTCGCCTGAAAGGACACCGCCCTCGGCGGGTGCCGCGGACCGATATCAGTCGCGGCGTGGTCGGCGGAACACCCGGAATCCCGGCGACTCGGTATCGCCTTCAGCGGCGATGGCCTCTCGGGTCGTCTGGGGGTCGATGTTCAAACAGCCGAAGTTGTGATAGCGGATCAGCGACGACAGGTGCTGCCTCAACGCGGGGTGGGGAGATAGTCGGCGGGCCCTGCTGATGCACAAAGCGGCGTACTCTCGTCTGGTCTCAGGAACGCCGCCGGTCGGTTCTCGCGATGTGGAAGCCTGGTTGTCGACGGCTTGTCCGCGGCTGCACTGCGTCTGTCAAACTTCCGGTATGGCCGAGCAGCAGCTCGATGGCGGGATCGCGAACGCGGGCCAGGTTGTCCGTGTCGGTCCGCATGTTCTTCGTCCTTCGAGTCCGCACTCGGGTTCGATTCACGCCTTCCTGCGAGCGGTGCGAGACGCCGGATTCGAGGGTACCCCGATTCCGGTCGGCATCGAGGAGGACGGCCGAGAGCGCCTCGTGTTCATCGAGGGCGAGGTCCCGGTTTCGCCCTATCCGGACTGGAGCCAGTCCGGCACCGCGCTGGCGTCCGTCGCGAGGCTGCTGCGCGGGCTGCACGACGCTGCTCGCGAGTTCGACCCTCAGGGTCTCAGCTGGAACGACGGTCTGGCTGACCCTGCGGGCGGGACGCTGGTGTGCCACAACGACGTGGAGCTCTCGAACGTCGTCTTCCGTGACGGCATCGCCGTTGCGCTGCTCGACTTCGAGTTCGCCGCCCCTGGCCGCCCCGTCTACGATCTCGCCCAGCTCGCCCGCCTCTGTGTACCGATCGAGGACGACTTCGACCAGGACCGGATCGGCTGGATGCCCGCCGACCGGCCGGCACGGCTACGACTCATCGCCGACGCCTACGGACTGGACCGGGACGGCCGCGCAGAACTGCTCAGCGCCATCAACGATGCCCTCGCCCGCATCGAAGCAGCCGCGCGGTGCAGCATCGATGCGGGCGGCCCGAACACCGTCGCGATGATGAATCGGAGGGGAGGCATCGAGAAGTTCGACCGCCGGCGCCGCTGGTGGACCACCCACCACGACCAATTCGCCGCCGCCCTTCTCTGACCGGGCCCTCATCCGTTGACACGCGCACCCTTCGGACTAGGTCGTTTCGTGCCGCGTCGAGCTGCGGAGGAGACGAAGTCGATCGGGCAGATCTCCTCCCTCACCGCACCCGTCGGGGGGTTGCTCGCCGGAGGCGGTGTCCTCGTCACCCGGTTAGGCGAAGAGTTCGGCTAGTAGTTCTGGGCTGAGGGTTATGGAGGCGGGGCGGTAGGTGGGTGGCTCGGTGCCGGTCAGTTCGCGGACCAGGAAGTCCCAGGAGCGCTTGCGGACGTAGGCCAGGCAGTCGATCAGGGTGTGCTCGGCTCCGGGGACGATGAGTAGTTCGAAGTCCTTGTCTGCGGCAACGAGTCGGTCGGCGAGGCGGAGCGTGTGGTGTGGGTGGACCTGGTCGTCCATCTCGCCGTGGATGAGCAGGAGCTTGCCCGCCAGCCGGTCCGCGATGTCGACGTTGGAGGCGGCGGCCCAGGCCTCGGGGTTGTCGGCACCGTCGTACATCTCCGCGAAACCAAGGTTGAAGTAGCGGAGGTCGTGCGAGCCGGACATGGCGACTCCGGCCTTGTACACCTCGGGGAAGTCCAGCATCGCCCGCGCCGCCGCGAACCCGCCGCCAGAGTGACCGAACACGCCTGCTCGGTCCAGGTCCATCCACGGCCGGGTTTCGGCCAGCTGCTGCAGTGCCGTGACATGGTCGGCCAGCGAGCCCGCGTCGGCCACGTGGCCGTACGACGCATCGTGGAAGGACTTGCTCCGCCCAGGAGTGCCACGGCCGTCCAGCGCGATCACCACGAAGCCGAGCGCCGCAAGGGGTTCCGCGTCGAGACCCATGCCGCCGGGGTCGAAGCTCGGCGCGACCCGGTTGACCTGCGGGCCTGGATAGAGCGTGTCCACCACCGGATAGCGCTGCGCGGCGTCGAACCCCCGCGGCCGGTACAGGACGCCGTAGATGTCCGTCACCCCATCGGCCGCCTTCACGCGGAACCGTTCCGGCGCCGTCCACCCGGTTGCGGTGAGCTTGCTGCTGTCGGCGCGCTCCAGTTCGACCACCACCCGTCCGGTCCAGTCAAGGACACGCGACACCGGAGCGATGTCGACCGTCGACGCAGAGTCGATGAAGTACGCCGGGTTGGCCGCCAGCGTGACGATGTGGTCCAGCTCGTCGTCGGTGACCTTGGCGAAGCCCGTGCCGTCCAGTCCGACGCGGCACACCGTACGCCGGTACGGGTCATCGTCGACCAGCCCGGACGCGACGAAGTACACCACTCGCTCAGCCTCGTCGACGCGCAGGATCTGCCGCACCGCCCACTGCCCGGAGGTGACCTGCCCCAGCAGTTCGCCGGTGTGCAGGTCGTAGCGGTACAGGTGGCCCCAGCCGTCCCGCTGCGAGTACCACAGCACCTCGTCGCCCAGCACCTGCACGATTGGGGGCTCGAACGACCACTGGTTGGGTTCGACCCTGGTGTCTCCGGTCTCACTGAGCACAGTGGTGACCGCACCGGTGGTGGGGTCCAGCCGGTACAGGGTGAGCGTGCGGAGGTCGCGGGGCCGGTCGAGGTAGTACACCGCCGAGCCGTCCGGAGCCCACCACGCCCACTTGGCCATGATCGGGGACAACTGCGGCATCAGAAGCGGCTCGGTCTGTGCACGAACAACGGTGCCCTCGGCAACGTCCAGTACGACCAGCTCCGCCAGCGGCATGTGCTCGTCGCCGGGGTACGCGTAGCGCTGGGTGTGCAGGACCGGTGCGCTGCCATCAGCGGGCCTGGCCTCCACGAGGTGGGTCTGCCGGACGTTGCGCTCATCGGTCCGATGCGCCAGCACCTTCGACGAGTCGGGCGACCAGGCCACCGCGGGCGGCAGGTACGGCAGACCGATCTTGCGGAGCAGGGTGCTGTTGCCGGTGCTGGCCGGGCCGGCGCCGTACTGGTAGTCGGGCTCGCCGTCGGTGGTCAGCGCCCACTCGCGTCCGTCGGACAGCGAGCGCGCCCACAGGTCATGCCCCCGCCGGGACACCGCGACCTTGTTGTCGGGCGACGGCACCTCCAGCGGGTTGCCTGGCGGCGTGAACTCGGCCCGCTCGCAGGTGTAGGTGTCCAGGCTGCAGCGCCAGTACTCGCCGAAGGCGTCGAACTCAACGGCGTTCCCTGCGAGGGCGATGCCCATGAACGGAAGGGACTCAGGGTCGACCTCTTGCCCGGAGACGGCGGTCAGTGCGGCGGCGAGGCGGGCGTGGTCGAAGGCCGGTTCGCGAGTGCCCGCCTCCGGGTCGACCAGGACGAACCGCTTGCCGGCGCCGTTGCTCACGGCGTACCAGACCCGGGCGCCTCCGTCGATCCACTGCGGCCTGACCTTGTCGCCGACGACGAGCTCGCCGGGGCGGGCGGGCCGGCGGAGGAGCTGCTCCGCGGCCTGGTAGTCCTGCGTGGTGGTCATTGTCTGGGTTCCTTGTCGGTGATCGGTGCGGTTCAGAGGCTGTGGGCGGTGATGTCGCCCTGGGTGGTGGTGGCGTGGATGGTCAGGCCGGTCGTGTCGCCCGCGTTCTTGAGCGAGTTCTGGATCCGGCCGACGGTGGTGCCGGCGTCGAGGGAGGCGGAGACTCCGGCGGCGGTGCCGACCGACACGTTGCCGACCTGGGTGCGCAGTACGACGTCGCCGCGGACGGCCTCGGCGATCGTGATGTCGCCCTTCGAGGTGGTGATCTCCGCGGGGCCGTTGAGGCGGCCGAGCGAGACGTCACCGGCTTGCGTGGTGAGGCGGACGCTCGCGGCCTCGTCGATCTTGATCGGGCCGTGCGAGCTGTCGTACGCGACGTCGCCGAGGCGTCCGACGCCGCGGAACTCTGCGCTGGCGGCCTTGGCCTCGACGCCGGAACCGGCGGGGAGCTGGACGGTCACCTCGATGGATCCGGTGCTGCCGAGGATCTGGGTGGTCGTCGGGGCCTCGATCCGCAGTACGCCGTCGGCGTACTCGACCGTGGTCTGCTCCGCGAGCTTCACGTCGCGGCTCTTCGAGGCGTTCACCGGCCGGACGTCGACCGTGGTGTCGGAACGGTCGGCGGCGATGAACTGGACGCGTCCAGCGGGGATGTCGAGGACGGCGGTGATCGTGCTGGGGGTGTCGAACTTCTGCATCGTGCTGTCCTCCTGGACCCAGTGGTTTCTGACATCGGAAACGCTACGTTGCGTTTGGAGATCTGGCAACACGACCGTTGCGCAAAAACGACATCTATGCAGGTCAGAAGCCTATGATCGTTGCAACGGTTCTGTTTTTAACGCAACGTCCGCTGGAGCAGTCGTTGCGTTGGAAGGAAAGTAAACGCTATTGTGCCGGCGTCAGTGAACCTGAAGGGAGATCGTGATGCCGGGAGGCAGGCTCACGCAGCAACACCGCCAGCAGATCGCGCTGGGGCTGGCCGACGGGCTCGCGTACGCCGAGATCGCCAGGCGGCTCGACCGCCCGACCTCGACGATCACGCGTGAGGTGATGCGGAACGGCGGACCCACGGCGTACCGCGCCGACCTGGCTCACCGCGCCACCGAACGCCGCGCCCATCAGCGTAGGCAGGCCGCTCCCCGCGGGCAGCAGGCGCTCCCGCAGGCGCACGGACGTGATGCCGAGGCGGTGCGCGAGTACGAGGAGGCGTTCACGACCCTCGTGATGCAGTCGGGCCTGCCGAAGATGATGTCGCGGGTGCTGACAAGTCTGACCATCGCGGACGAGGGCAGTCTCACCGCGTCCGAGCTCGCGCAGCGCCTCCAGGTCAGCCCGGCGTCCGTCTCCAAGGCGAGCGCGTTCCTCGAGAGCCAGGGTCTGATCCGCCGGGAACGCGACGAACGCCGCCGCGAGCGGTACGTCGTCGACGCCGACGTCTGGTACCAGTCGATGATCGCCAGCGCCCGTTCCCACGCCCGGCTCGCCGAGACCGCACGCCAGGGCGTCACCGTCCTGGGCCCCGGCACCCCCGCCGCCGGCCGCCTCGAAAACATCGCCCGCTTCGTCGACTTCGTCGGCGAAAGCATCGCCCGAGCCGCCGAACAGGCCCGCGAGATCCTCTACACCCCCCCACCCAAACCCACCCCCCAAACCCCAGACCGCACCTAGACACCTGCCGCTGGCGGGTTGTTTGACCGATGACGCGCAACAACCCGCCAGCCGGCGCACAACCCGCCATCCACCTGGTGCCCGGTGGGCTGCGCACTCCGGGTGGTTCAGGTCGCGTCGTGGAAGACGAGGCCTAGGGTGTGGCGGTGGCCGGTGTGGATGGGGGAGACGCCGTGGCGGACGGGGGAGGCAGACCAGCCTCGGGTTGAGCGGACCGGGCGGTCGCGGGTGGTGAAGACGAGGCCATGGCCTTGGGGGATGAGGGTCGCCGTACCGCGGGACTGGGCGCGCGGGCGTTGTTCGACCAGGAGGAATTCGCCGCCGGTGTGGTCGGCACCAGGGTCGTTGAGGTTGATCACGACCTGCAGTGGGAAGACCTTGTCGCCGTACAGATCGCGATGCAAAGCGTTCCAGTCACCCGGACCGTACCGCAGCAGGATCGGCGTAGGCCGCGTCTGTCCGGCCTGGTGACACATCTCCAGCCACTCGTCCAACGTGTCCGGCCACTCCGCGTCCCGGCCGAGCTTGGCGTACCAATCCCTTGCTATCGGCAACAACCGCGGATACAGCGCCTGCCGCAACGCCTCCACCGCCTCGGGGAACGGCCGATCGAAGTACCGGTACTGTCCCTCACCGAACCGATGCCGAGCCATGTCGATCGTGGCCCGAAACCGCTGTACGTCGTCGTACAGCCGCGCGATCCCGCTCGCCTCGGTGGGCGTCAGCAGCCGCGGCAGCAACGCACACCCGAGATCGTTCACCCCGGCGGTCACCGCATCCCAGTCCGCCTTGGCCACTCGCTGTGCATATTTGTCCGTCATGACGATGGAACGGATCAGACCGCCGAGGTGTGAGTCAGTACGTCGAGTAGCTCCGGCATACTCCGCGCACTCGCGACACCGAGGCCCGCAACCGTGTTGGCGGCAGTGTCCTCGCTGTGGAACAACACCGGACGGAAGCCGGCAGCATGGGCAGCGGCAAGGTTGGTCGGCCGATCGTCCACCAGAGCCGTGCTCCCCGAGATCCCGGGATGTGCGAGCACGGCCTCGTACGCCGCCGCCGAGGGCTTGCGAGCACCGATCTCGGAGCTGACGAACCAGTGGTCGACGTACGGCTCGAGCCCGAAACGCCTGCGCAGGTGGGCGGACCACGGCCCTGCGTCGTTGGTCAGCACGAGCACCGTCACACCGGCCTCACGGAGCGACCGCAGCGTGTCGACCGTGCCGTCGGTCAATTGATGACGGCCGCAGTACTCGGCATCGGACGCCGACTGGCCAACACCCAGAGCCGCCCAGAACTCCTCCGTCGACAACTCGCCAAGGGTGCAGGCGCGGTACACCTGCCGGATCTCGGGCTCGCCCACCGTGCACCCTTGGTCGCGAAGGTAAGGGATCAGTACGCCGCTCACTACGTTCCCGTGCCGGTACAGCACGCCCATGGCGTCGAGGACGACGACACGCGCAGCCACTACTTGAGCACCTTGAAGCGGAAGTTCATGCGCTCCTGCGTGAGGACCTCGAGTTTGGTCGGCTCGACGCCGGGGCTGTCGTAGAAGCGCACGCCTTCGCCGAGCAGGACGGGGACGATGTGAAGGACGATCTCGTCGACGAGTCCGGCGTCGAGGCTCAGGCGGGGGACGGTTCCGCCGGTCACGACCAGGTTCTTGCCGTTCGCCGCCTTCAGGCCGTCGGCGACCACGTCGCGGATGTCACCGGACACGTAGGTGAACTCGGGGATCGGATTGGTCGCCGGGTCCTTGCGGGTGTAGACGAGGACCGCTCCGCTCCACACACCGCCGTACGGCCGGTTCTCGCCGACGCGGTCGATGAGCCGCCCGCCGCACAGGAACGCGCCGGTCGTGGCGATCACCTCGGCCGCCAGTTCGGACGGCTCGGTCTCGCCGAAGCTCCAGTCGAGATTGTCGGCGCGGTCTCCGATGAAACCGTCGAGGGACATGGTCATGTGCCAGACAACAGCGCCGGTCATGGTGATCTCCTTTCGGCTGCGCACCACCCTGCCGGGTCGAGAAGTATGCGTCCAATGCCAATACGCGCCCGGAATCATAGATACGATCGATCTATGCTCGATCTCGTCCGGCTGCGGGTGCTGGCCGCGGTCGCCGCGCACGGTTCGGTCACCGCGGCGGCCGAGGCACTGCACTACACCCAGCCCACTGTCAGTCATCACCTCTCCCGGCTGGAGGCCGCGACCGGCGCGAAGCTGGTCCAGAAGGCCGGACGGGGCATCCGCCTCACTCCCGAAGGTGAAATGCTCGCCCGTCGCGCCGCGGAGATCATCGGCCGGGTCGATGCCGCCGACGCCGAACTGGCCGAACGGATCGGACTGCAGACCGGCAAGGTCCGAGTGGGCTCGTTCAGTTCGGCGCTCAGCGTGCTCGTCCCACCGGCGGCGGCCGAGATCGGCCGCCGGTACCCGAACATCGAGCTGGAGCTCTCCGACGCTCATCCCGTCGTCGCGCACCAGCAGTTGCGCGAGGGGGCGATCGACCTCGCGATCGTCTTCCGCTACGACGATGCCACGCCGGACGACGGCATCCGCTACACCTACCTCCTCGACGACCCGGTGTACCTGCTGAGCCAGCGGAGCGGAGAGACGCTCACTGACCACCGGGACTCCGCCTGGATCGCGGGCTGCGTGAACTGCCGGCGGGAGCTGCTCGCCCACTGCGCCGACGCGGGGTTCACGCCTCGGATCGCCTACACCAGCGACGACATCGTCGTGGAGCAGGCGTTCGTCGCCGCCGGGCTCGGGGTCACGACCATGCCGGGCATGGCGTTGCGGTCTCATCTCGCCGAGGGCGTGCACGCCACCGAGCTCCCCGTCGTACGCCGGATCTATCTCGCGACGTACGGCGATCCGCCGGACCCGCCGGCCACCACGGCCTTCATCGAAGCACTGCGCAACGTCACGCCGCCGGAGCCGGTTGGAAGCACGGCGTGATGGGCACTGGAAGCACATGCTGGAGCGTGTCGGGCTGCGGTACGGCCAGATCTGGCGGACAGCCGCGGGGCTGCTGGCCGCCATCGGCGTCATCGCGTCCCTTGTCTTCGTGTCACCGGCGTCCAATCTGGTCGCCTTCCTGATCTCGGCCATCACGGTCGGTGCGGTGTACTTCAGTTTCGGGCTGGCGCGCGAGCTGCCGCCCGCGGAGCTGATCCGCGCGGCGCCACGCTGGGCCGGGCTCGGTGGGTTGTTGGTGCTGGCCGCCTGCGGGTACGGCGCGGCCGTGGGAGCCGAGACGCTGGTCCTGCTCGCACTCCTGATCGCGACGTCGCCGCCGATCATCGTACGCATCTGGCCGATGCCGAAACCGGCGCGGGAACCGGAACCGGACCGGCATCCCGACGTAGAGTCGATCGACGAGGGAACGATCGTTCAGCTGGACGTCGTACGGCCCACGCTGCGCGACCTGACGGACGAAGAACTCTGCCTGGCCTGGCGGCGGAGCTTCAAGCAACTGCAGAGTTCGACCGGGCGCGAGCTGCGACTCGGGGTGGCCGACGTCCGCCGGGCGTATCTGGACGAGCTCGAGCGACGGCAGCCCGAGGCGTTCGCCGCCTGGCTCGCCTCCGGTCCGCGCGCGGCCGGCGATCCGGCCAGGTTCTTCACGCATCGCGCCGAACACTGACCGCACACCTGGGGGAGCAGCAGACGGGAGAGCTGAGTGGCCAGCACCGACGAGGGCCGGAGTACGCGCACGTTCTTCGGGCAACCGCCAGTACTCGCGAACCTCTTCGGGGTCGAACTCTGGGAGCGGTTCTCCTTCTACGGTATGCAGGGCATCCTGCTCATCTACCTGTACTACCCGGCCGACCAGGGTGGACTCGGCATCGACGAGGGGACCGCCACCAGCATCGTCGGCGCGTACGGCGGCCTCGTCTACCTGTCCACGATCCTCGGGGCCTGGCTCGCGGACCGGGTCTTCGGTCCGGAACGAACCCTGTTCTACGCCGCGGTCGTGGTGATGCTCGGCCACATCGCCCTGTCGCTGCTCCCCGCCCTGGTCGGCGTCGCGGTCGGCCTGGTCCTGATCGCCCTCGGCAGCGGCGGGGTGAAGGCCAACGCCACCTCGCTGGTCGGCACGCTGTACGCCCCGGACGACGATCGCCGTGACGCCGGCTTCTCGATCTTCTACCTCGGCATCAACCTCGGTGCGCTCGCCGGTCCATTGCTGACCGGCCTGCTGCAGGAGAACGCCGGCTTCCACTACGGCTTCGCGCTGGCCGCCGCCGGGATGTTCCTCGGCCTCGTCCAGTACGGCGCGGGCCGCCGGCGGCTGAGCGGTGCCGCGCGAGTGGTGCCGAATCCGCTGACGCCCGACGTAGCGCGGCGGGTCGCCGTCGGCGCCGGGATCGTGCTGGTGGTCGTCGTGGTGATCCTCCTGACCGGAGTCCTGCCGGCGTCGAAGTTCGCGACCGCCGTCGCGGTCGTCAGCGCGGTCGCGGCGGTCATCTACTTCGCCGTCATCCTCGGCAGCGGGCAGGTGACCGATGTCGAGCGCAGCCGGGTTGTTGCCTTCATCCCCTTGTTCGTGGCGAGCGCTGCGTTCTGGTCGCTGTACCAGCAGCAGTTCACCGTGGTCACGATCTACTCCGACCAGCGGCTGGACCGCAACCTCTTCGGCTGGGAGATGCCGGTGTCGTGGGTGCAATCCATCAACCCGGTGATGATCATCGTGCTGTCCGGCGCGTTCGCCGCGTTGTGGACGAAGCTCGGACCGCGGCAGCCGTCGACGCCGGTCAAGTTCAGCCTCGGTCTGGCGGTGATGGGGATCGCGTTCCTGCTGTTCCTGACGATGGCCGGTGGCGGTCCGAACAGCGCGCCGCTGCTCGGACTCGCCGGCATCCTGCTGGTCTTCACCATCGCCGAACTACTGATCTCGCCGGTCGGCCTGTCCCTGTCGACCAAGCTCGCGCCGGAGGCGTTCCGGACCCAGATGGTGGCGTTGTTCTTCCTGTCCGTGGCCCTCGGTACGGCGCTGTCCGGCGTACTGGCGAAGTTCTACAGCACCGACCACGAGTCGACGTACTTCGGTGTCATCGGTGCGGTGGCGATCATGCTCGGGGTTGCCCTGATGATCGCGGTGAAGCCGATCCGGCGGCTCATGAGCGGCGTGCACTGAACGCCGTCCGCAGGTCGGCTCCGATGAGCTCGACCGCATGCCGCCCGGCGGACAGTACGGCGGGGAAGTTCAGGAAGGCGTGCATGGTGTCGGCGTACTCGACCAACCGGTTGGGTACGCCGTCCCGAGCGAGTCGACTCGCGTAGTTGCGGGCGTCGTCCCGGAGTGGATCACGACCGGCCGCGAGCAGGAGCGCCGGCGGTAGACCGGCCAGCGATTCGGCCCGCAGCGGTACGGCGGTCGCGGGCAACTCGCCGGCCGGGAAGTACTGCGCCGCCGACCACGGGTCGGCGGCGATGCTGAGGAACGTGCCGTCGAAGAGGCGCACCGACTCGGTGTCCTGGTCGTGGTCCAGAGTGGGATAGCAGAGGATCTGTCGGTCAGGGACTGGCTGGCCTTCGTCCCGCGCAAGCACGCAGGCACCAGCGGCGAGGGCGGCGCCGGCACTCTGACCACCGACTGCGATCCGGCCGTCGCCGTTGAGGTCGGACGTGTGCTCGCGCAACCAGGCCAAGGTGTCGAGGACGTCGTGGAGCCCTGCAGGGTAAGGGTCTTCAGGCGCGAGGCGATAGTTGAGTGAGACAACGATGACGTTGCCTGCGGCAGCGATCCCGGAGGTCGCGTACTCGATGTCGCGCAGGTCGCCGCCGATGAACCCGCCGCCGTGCAACCACAACAGCACCGGCCTCGGCCCGGCCGCGAACCGATAGACCCGCGCACGCAGTGTGCGTCCCGGAAGGTCGATGGTCAGGTCTTCGGCACTGGTGCGTGGGTCCTGCTCGCCGGCCAGCTCCGGGTCGGGAAGCTCTTGCCGGTCGAGCCGGAGTGTCTCGTACGGATCGAGGTCCGGACCGGCCGGTTCGGCGGCGAAGCGCTCGAGCAGTGCGTCCGTCTCGGTGTTGAATGCGGGCAGATCCACGATTTCGATGCCCTCGGCAATGGTGTTCATGCCGGCACCGCCGCCGGTGTGAGGTGACGAGCCGCATGGGAGAACAGGAAGCCGTCCGGGGTGGTGCAGACATACTCGGCCAAAGCACCGATACCCCCGTCGAACCCACCGCCCGTCGAAGCATCCGCCCACGACGCCTCGTCGTACTGCTCGATCTCGCCGAGGAACGCCGCGCCGACGCTGTGGAAGCGATGCAGGAGCAGATCGGAGGGGATGTGCCGGCCCGCCTCGACCCCGCCGACATTGAGCGCGCTGCCGATCTCCGCCGTCTCCCAGCGCGGGTCGAGGCTCCAGTGCAGCCGGCCTGCCTTGGCCTCGCAGAGCACAGCGAGGTTGATCTCGTCCCACATCAGGATGTGCGCGGTCAGGTCGTGCAGTGAGTCGCAGAAGTGCCCTAGCGGTCCAGCGGTCACTCGGTACGGCGCCCGCAGTTCGGTCTCGGTCAGTCCGTCGATCCGTTCCAGCAACAACCGCTGGTCCGCACGAATCAACCGCGCGGCCTCGGCCGGCGATGTTGTCGGTGTACGCATGCGCTCAGCCAAGCAGGACATCCGCCGTACCTCGCGTGGATTGAGCGAAATCCTCAATCCACCTCAGCGCCTCCGGGCGGTCGGTGGTCAGTCCTGGGCGAGGCGGGTGAGGAGGTGGTGGAGGGTGGATTGTTCTTCGGGGGTGAGGCGGGCGACGAGGGTGACCATGGCGTCGCGGCGGGTGCGGCGGATGGTGGTGAGGACCTCGGTGCCGGCGGGCGTGAGGGTGACCAGGGTGGCGCGGCGGTCGCCCGGGTCTGGCCGGCGGGCGACCAGACCGGCGGATTCCAGGTCGTCGACGACGGAGGTCGCGGAGCGCGGGACGATGCCGAGTTGGGTGGCGAGCTCGCTCAGCCGGAGGGCGCGGTCGGCCTGGTCGAGGGTGCGCAGCAGCCGGAACTGGCCGTGGGTGACGCTGGCTCCGACGCCGTCCTTCGTCGCGCGGCGCTGACGGCGAACGATGCCCTCGAGCAGCGCCGCGATCTGTTCAGCGGTGTCTTCCGATGCGTGCACGAACTGAGCCTAGTGGTGAGCCGGGAGGTGCGGGATTTGTGAGCTTAGCTCATAGTGAGCTAACCTCAGTATATGTCGTCCCCGACCGAAAGGCTCCGATGTCACAGATCTCCGGACTTCCGGGCGCGGGAGCCGGCGGCGGTCGCGCCATGCGATCGCTGCTGAAGGACTCCTCCGTCCGCCACCACAAGCTCACTGCGGGCACCCTGCGCCGCATCATGACGTTCGCCCGTCCCTACCGCGGCTATCTGGCCGTGTTCCTCGTCCTCGTCGCCTTCGACGCCGGCACCGGCGCCGTCACCCCCTTGCTCTTCCGCGCGATCATCGACCGCGGCATCGTCCCGGGCCACGCCCAGGTAGTCGTGTGGCTGTCCCTCGTGGTCGCGCTGCTCGCCATCGCCAACAGTGCGATCACGCTGGCGGAGCGCTGGTTCTCGTCCCGGATCGGCGAAGGACTCGTCTACGACCTGCGCACTGCCGTGTTCGACCACGTCCAGCAGATGCCGGTCGCCTTCTTCAGCCGCACCCAGACCGGTGCACTGATCCAGCGCCTGAACGGCGACGTCCTCGGCGCCCAGCAGGCGTTCACCTCAACTCTGTCGAACGTGGTCAGCAACGTGCTCAGCGTCGTTCTCGTGCTCGGCGCCATGTTCGTCATGTCGTGGCAGATCACTCTGCTCGCCCTCATCTTGCTGCCGCTGTTCGTACTGCCCGCCCGGCTGATCGCCGGCCGGTTGCGCGAGGCGACCGCCGAGACCTACCGGCTGAACGCGACCATGGCCCAGACGATGACCGAGCGGTTCAACGTCGCAGGCGCCGTACTGGCCAAGGTCTTCGGCCGGACCCAGGACTCCTCCCGTGACTTCGCCGGTAAGGCCGCGCAAGTGCGCGACATCGGCGTCACCACCTCGATGTACGCCGGAGTCTTCCGCGTCTCGCTCACCTTGGTCGCGGCCCTCGCGGTCGCCCTTGTGTACGGCGTCGGCGGAGTCTTCGCGGTAGAAGGGGCGCTCGGGATCGGCACGGTCGTTGCCCTGACCGCCTACCTCACCCGGCTGTACGGCCCGCTGACCGCGCTCTCCAATCTCCAGGTCGATGTGATGACCACGCTGGTCAGCTTCGAGCGCGTGCTCGAGGTGCTCGACCTCCCGCCAATGGTTGCCGACCGCAAGGATGCGAAGGAACTGCCGCCGACGGTCGAGCCGTCGATCGAGTTCGACCACGTCTCGTTCCACTACCCGTCGGCCGCGGAGGTGTCACTCGCCTCGCTGGAGTCGGTCGCCACGCTGTCCGCCGAGACCGGCGAAGAGGTCCTCAAGGAGGTCAGCTTCACCGTCGAACCCGGCCAGATGGTAGCCGTCGTCGGCCCGTCCGGCGCCGGCAAGACCACCCTGTCGTCGCTGGTCTCCCGGATGTACGACGTCACCGACGGCGCGATCCTGGTCGGTGGGCGCGACGTCCGCGAGGTGACCCAGAGCTCACTGCGATCCGTCATCGGCGTGGTGACCCAGGACTCGCACATGTACCACGACACCATCCGCGCCAACCTCTTGCTCGCCCGCCCGGAAGCAACCGAGGCGGAGCTGCAGACGGCCCTCGAGGCCGCGCAGATCGCGACCCTGGTGAACAGCCTGCCCGACGGCCTCGACACCGTGGTCGGCGATCGCGGGTACCGGCTGTCCGGCGGTGAACGTCAGCGTCTCGCGATCGCCCGGCTGCTGCTCAAGTCGCCGTCGATCGTCATCCTCGACGAGGCGACGGCCCACCTCGACTCCGAGTCCGAGGCCGCGGTCCAGGCCGCGCTCGCCAACGCGCTGGTCGGGCGTACGTCGCTGGTGATCGCGCACCGGCTGTCGACGATCCGCAACGCCGACGTCATCCTCGTCCTGGACGAGGGCCGGATCCGCGAACGCGGCACCCACGAGCAGCTCCTCGCCGCAGGCGGGCTCTACTCCGAGCTCTACACGACCCAGTTCACCAAGGCCGCCTAGGTCGCGGTCTCCAGCCGTAGCCGGCGGAGTTCCGGCTCGGCCGGACCGGCCACTCCGGTCACGAGCAGCGCGAGCCCGGCCCAACCCGGTGGGATCCACAGCAGGTCAGGATCTCCGCCGGCGAAGGCCGGGCGTTCGCCTGCCCACACCCGCCCGATGCACTCGCCGGACGCCCACGCGGTCACCCGGACCTGCACACCTTCCGGCCGGAGCAGATAGCCGGTATCGGAAGCCGGCAAGTCCACGTCCAGCCACGCTTCCTCACCCGGCCGCAAAACCAGCGGCAGTACGACGTCCTGTCCCGGCCCACCGCGACCGGCAAAGGCGGTCAGCAACTCGTCGTCCTGGACAGCACACGTCCAGCCCGTGACCGGCTCCAGACTGAGCAGCTCGGCGCGGAGACGCCCGCCACTCGGGTCATGCGGCACGGTCACCGAGATCTGCTTGGTCCCGGCCGGTAGCAGCATCCACGGATTCTCGGCGTGGACCGTGGTCGGCTCACCGTCGTCCACGGACACCGCGATCGGCACGTGGGCGCCGTGCAGGTGCAGAGCGGAAGTGGTTTCAGCGGCGATCGGTCGCGTGTAGGTGACCGGCGTACCCACCTGCGTGCTGCTCCAGCCGGTGAGAACTCGCGTCGGCGCAGGGTCGCCCGCCCAGTGGCCCTCGACCGTCCACAACGCTGAGATGTCTTTGGTCCCGACGACTGTCCAGAGACCGCCCAGACCGCGGAGCGCACCGAGCCGGAGTGCCGGCAGCCGGGCGTCGTCGAAGTTGGCGTGACCCCAGATCTCCACAGTGGCTCGGATGTCGCCACTGAGTCCGCGTACGTCGATCCGCCGGGTGGCGCCGAATCCTGCGAACGTGTGAAGCCTGCCGCCGATCGATAGGTCGACAATGTCGGCCGCACCCACCAGCAGCAGCTCGTCGGTCAGTTCCGCCGTGGTCGTGTAGCTCCCGCGGCCGCGATAGACACCGAGCGACTCCAACGTGGGCGCCGGCTCATGCGTGCCCGCTGGGATCTCCGGTGCTGCCGCGGCCCGTCGTCGTACCTCGGAAACCTCTTGCGACAGAGGACTCTCAGGAGGCGCGACATCAGGTCGCGACTGCACAGTGATGCTGAGCCCGTCGACGACCTCGGTCGACCCGGCCTCGACCTCCGCAGACCTGTTGCCGACGACAACAGTCACCGGCACCGCCGAGCAGAACACCAGGCTGTCGTCCGCCAGCTCCACCACATCCGCCGAAGC
This sequence comes from Kribbella capetownensis, assembly GCF_004331485.1. Taxonomy (GTDB): domain Bacteria; phylum Actinomycetota; class Actinomycetes; order Propionibacteriales; family Kribbellaceae; genus Kribbella; species Kribbella capetownensis. The sequence goes on along the minus strand of NZ_SJKD01000008.1, from coordinate 211,217 downwards.
CAACGTCAGCGTCCTGTCTCCCAACGGCAGATCGAGCAGCATCAACGGACACGAGTCCGCCGCGACCGCCACCGACACCCCGTTGACCACCGCGCGCCCGTCGCTGCGGCCGAGATTCGGTACGGCGACCAACCGCCCACCACCATCCAGTTCGAGGACCCCCGGAGCCGAGCTCGTCGAGAAGTCGGCCGTCACCTCGACAGACGGTCCAGGCGTCGCAAGCGCCAGCCGCGATCCCAGTGCATCGAGCACCAACGAGAGCACCTGCGCCTCGGCGTACTCAGGCCGCTCTACCCCCGTCGACGACACATACCCGCCGAAGTCGTAGCTGTGGCTCATGAAGTTCCCCGGCTTACCCCAGTTCCCACTCGACGGTGTGTACCCGAAGTCCCAGCCTGACGCCTGCAGGTACGGCGCGAGCAGGGACGCACCACTGGCCAGCAGCCGCCGCAGGGTCCGGTGCCGCCGGTTCGTCTCGGTGATCAGCAACGGCAGCCCGCGGTCCGCGAGCAGATCGGCGTACCGGCGTACCTCGGGCTCGATGTCCGGCGAGTCGTCGTTCGGATAGAAGTTGCACGCAGGTACGACGTCCGCCACGTTGCCGGTGGCACCGAAGACATCACCCTGACCGGCGCAGGCGATCAGCGGCACGGTGATGCCGTGGGCAACCGCCTGGTCCCGCAGGGCGGTGACGTACCCGGGCCGGTCCTCGCAGTCGAAGAAGTCCAGCTCGTTCTCCAGTTGGACCATGATCACGGAGCCGCCGGCGCCGTGCTGGCGAGCGGCCAGGATCGCCAGCACCTGGTCGAACCAGGCCGTCACGGCGGCCAGGAAGCCCGGCTGGTTGTCGCGGATCCGCAGCGACGGATCGAGCCCGAGCCAGGCCGGGAGCGCGCCGCCGTCCCACTCCGAGCAGATGTACGGCCCGGGCCGGGCGATCACGTGCAGCCCGGCGTCGTACGCGAGATCCAGGAACGCGGCGACATCGCGCCGGCCCTCGAACGACCACCGGCCGGGCGCGAGCTCGTGGAAGTTCCACGGCAGGTACACGTCGATGCAGGTGTACCCCGAGGCCCGGACCTGGTCGAGTCGCGCCCGCCACTGCTCCCGGGGCAACCGGAAGTAGAAGAGGGACGCACACAGCACGACCCGCGGTTCGCCGTCGATGCGGATGCCCCGGGCATCCAGTTCCACTGAACTCATGGAGCCAACAAGATCAGAGTCGGCCGGTGGTCGCCAGGTGCCGTCTTGCACCGTGGCGCCGGCGCGACGGAGGGTGGGGGCGTGAACCTCGTCATCGGAGTCGACATCGGCACCGGCAGTACCAAGGCCGTCCTCACCACCACCGACGGCACAGTGCTAGCCGTTGCGCGGCGGGACCACGCGCCGAGCCTGCCGCGACCAGGCTGGGCGGAGATGGACGCCGAACGCGACTGGTGGGGTGACGTCGCAAAGGTGCTGAACGAGCTGACCTCGACGCATCCGGGCGACCGGATCGCGGCCGTCTGCGTCTCCGGCCTCGGACCATGCGTCGTCCAAACCGACGAACAACTCCACCCGCGACGGCCGGCCATCCTGTACGGCGTCGACAGCCGCGCGACCGTGGAGATCGACGAGATCACCGCACAGCTCGGCGCGGACGAGATCCTGCAACGCTGCGGTAAGGATCTGTCCAGCCAAGCGATCGGTCCGAAACTGGTGTGGTTGCGCCGGGAGGCCGGCGAGGCGTGGCGACCACAGGACCGGTGGTTCAGCGCGCACACGTACGTCGTCGCGCGGCTGACCGGGGAGTGGGTGCTCGACCACCACACCGCCAGCCAGTGCGACCCCTTCTACGACATCCACACGCAGGGCTGGGCGACCGACTGGGTCGAGCAGGTGCTGCCGGGTCTGGCCCTGCCACGCCTGGTGTGGCCTTCGGAGCAGGTCGGTGTGGTCAATGCCGACGCGGCTTCAGCGACTGGACTCGCCGAGGGGACTCCGGTCGTCGCGGGCACAGTCGACGCGTGGGCCGAGGCCTTCAGCGTCGGTGTACGACGTCCTGGCGACCTGATGCTGATGTACGGCTCCACCATGTTCTTCGTGCAGGTGCTGACCACGCCGACGAGTGTGCGCGGGCTCTGGACGACCTCTGGGGTCGAGCGGTCAACCCACACCTTGGCTGCCGGTATGGCGACGTCCGGCACGATCACCACCTGGCTGCAGGACCTGACCGGCGGTGTGCCGTTCGAGACACTGGTCTCCGAGGCAGCCGCCGTTCCCGCGGGAAGCGAGGGGCTGGTGATGCTGCCGTACTTCAGCGGGGAGCGTACGCCGATCTACGACCCGCTCGCGCGTGGCGTGATCGCCGGACTGACTCTGCGCCACGGACGTGGCCATTTGCTGCGAGCGGCGTACGAGGGAATCGCTTGTGGCGTGCGGCAGATCGTGGAGTCCTTCGAGGAGGCGGCTGGCCGGCCGGCCCGCATCGTCGCGGTCGGCGGCGGTACGCAGGGCGGACTGTGGACGCAGATCGTGAGTGATGTGAGCGGTCTGGTCCAGCAAGTGCCCGCAGAGACGATCGGAGCGTCGTACGGCGATGCACTGCTTGCGGCGATCGGGGTCGGTCTGGTGCCGCCGGAGACGGACTGGGCCCGGCTGGATCACACGATCCAGCCGGATCCATCGACAGCGTCCGTCTACGCCAGCCTCTTCCAGACGTACGGCGAGCTGTACCCGGCGACTCGCAGTCAGGTGCACCGGCTGGCCCGCTCGGTGGAGTCGTCAGGTGACGTCGCTGATGTGGAGCACGGTGCCGTTGGGTAGGTCGCGGTCGAGCAGCGACCAGATGGACCGGGCGACATCCTCCGGTTTGGCGAGCAGGCCCTGGGCGTCCAGCTCACGGAAGTGCTGGGCGTCCGGCACCTGGTCTTCGGTACTGGCGCGCAGCTCCGCCTGCATGTCGGTGTCGACTGCGCCGGGAGACACCGAGATCACCCGGCAGTACGGACTTCGGCGGTCCTGCTCCAGCCCGACCGTTCGCACCCACTGATCGATCCCGGCCTTGCCGGCGCAGTAGCTCGACTCGCCTTCGTGCGGGTTCTTGGCCGCGCCCGACGACACCATGATCAGGTGCTGGTGGTACGGCTTCCCGGCGACCGCCTGCAGGAAGGCCTGCCCGAGGACCTGCGCCGAGGCCGAGTTGAGCAGCACGTTGCGCGTGTACTCCTCGGTGTCGACCCGACCGGCCGACCCCAGCGGGGTCAGTGTGCCGGCGTTGTGGATGAACACCACCGTGTCCCCGTCGAAGGTGGACAGCCGCCGGTCGAAGTCGTCGGCCACCACCGGCCAGGACGCCGGATCGGCCAGATCCACGGCCACGTGAAACGCCCCCGGCGTCCCGCCGCGCCGGGAGATGTCGACCAGATCCGCGTCGAACGGAATCGTCGCCGCCAACGCCGCCCCGAGTCCGGCCGATGCACCGGAGATCCACACCAGCATCCGCCCCAGCGGATTCATTGCTTCACGCCCGAAGGCAGGCAAAACTCACTCATAGCAGTTCCCCCCTGCGGCGCCCGGACGGTGCGCTGCCACGCAGCCTACGACGCGATGCCCTCCGGATCGAAGCGTTCCCGGCAGGTTTCTGTCCTGAGCAACCCGTCGTTCAACCGGAGTTGCGGACGGTGACCCGACCGGGAACGATGGGTCAACCGTGAACGAGGACATGTACACGCCGACCGCCGCCGCGATTGCGGAAGCCTTCGCACTCGGTGAGCCACTCGGCGACCTGGTCCTGGTCCGACGCGGCGACACCGACACGTGGCGGCTCGAGACGGTGACCGGCAGCTACTTCGTGAAGGGCTACTGGTCCTCGACCGCGCAGTTCACGCCCGGTGGCCTGACCGATCAGCTCGAGGTGGCGATGGCGTTCGAGAACCGGGCGCTGGCCGCGGGCATCGACCAAGCCGAGCCGATCGCGCCGGTCGATCCCGTGCTCGGCTGGATCACCCGCATCAACGAGCGTCTCTTCCGCGTCTACCGCTGGGTCGAGAGCCGCCCGCTGGCCGCGGACGACGACATCACCGAGTGGCTCGGCCGCACCCTGGCCCAGGTCCACCAGTTGCAACCGGTGGGCGCGTCCGGCCTACCGGACTGGTGGCGTACGGCGCTCGGCCCGCGCGCCGACTGGGAGAATTGGTTCACCGCGGCGCAGGAGCGCGGTAAGGAGTGGGCAGACCTGGCGTGGGACCGGTTCCCCCTGATCCTCGATCTGACCGACCGCATCCGGAACGTCTGCGAGCTCGCTCCGGACTGCGTCGTGACGCACGGCGACTTCAAGACCCACAACCTCTTGAACACGCCGGATGGTCCGGTCCTGGTCGACTGGGACAGTGTCCGCGTCGACAGCGCTGCACTGGAGGCCGCGCGCGTCGCCTACATCTTCGCGGCCGGCAAGCAAGAACCGATCACCAGCATCCTGACGGCGTACACGGCAGCAGGCGGCGACGTCAGCTGGCCCGGCGAAGACCTCTTCTTGAGCGAGTCCCGCCACGACCTCCATGTCCTGTTCGAGCACGTGTTGGTCTGCCTCGGCGAGCTCGCACCAGCCCGCTGGATGACCGACCCCGAGCAGACGGCTACCAAGCTGCTCACCGAGTTCCCCGGCAAGCTCGCCGGCCTGCGGAGCCTGGTGGGCTAGAGGTCGTCGATCTCGTCCGGGCGAACCAGACCGTCTTCGATCGCGCGAGCGAGCAGAGCCGCCTTGCCCGCGGCGTGCCGGCCGACCTGCCCGTACTTGATTCGTGCTCGGTCGATGTACTGCTTCACGGTCGTCTCGCGGATTCCCATCCGCTCGGCCACCGCGGCCTTCGACCGGCTCTGGAACCACAGCAGCAACGCCGTCCGTTCCTGCGGCGCGAGCCGGGGGCGCTGATCGGCGACCATCACACCGGCCATCGCGGGAGGAACTGCGGGCCGGTCGTGCGCGGTCGCGACGATCGCGTCGACCAGGTGGCGCGGTCCCTCCTGCTTGGTGACGTAGGCAATGGCTCCGGCGTCGAGGGCGGCTCGCACCATCTCCTCGCCGGAGTGCTGGGAGAACACGATGACTCGGCGTCCGCCGTCGGCGAGTCCGGCGATCGCGTCGATCATCAACCGGCCCTCGAGTTCGAGATCGAGCAGGATCACGTCCGCCTGCCGACCGGCGCCGTGGACCGCTGCGTCGAGGTCCGGCCCAGCCGAGACGATCCGGACCCGAGCGGCCGCGTCCTGGCCGATCCAGGTCCGGACGCCTTCGATCACCACCGGATGATCGTCGACCACGGCTACCGTCACTGATGCTGCCATCTGGCCTCCAGCCACAGGGGATCCGGTCGTCCGGCCTGATCGCCGACCGCCGACACGATCACTTCGTCCGGGCCGCCGTACACCGTGACGCGGGCCCAGGTGCTCGAGGCGACGAGTGCTTCGATCGCCGGCTCGGTGAGGATGCGGCGGGCCTCGAGCGGGAGCTCCGGCAACGGGCCGGCCGTCGCGAGCTCGACCAAGACGCCGCGGCGCTCGGCGACGTTCGCACAGGCCCGCACCTCGTGCAGCAACGGATCGGGTACGTCGTCGGACTCGGCGAACAGTCGCCGGAGCCGGGCCGCCTCGATTGCGCAACGGCGCTGTACGTCGGGAGAGTCCGGGTCGAGCGAACCGTTCGCAAGGCCGTCGAGCAGTGGCGCGACCTGGCCGCGGAGCGACTCGTAGCGTTCCCGGCGGGCTTCGTGCAGAGCGTCGGCGACCTCGCGGTCAGCACTTGACTCGGCTCGCTGCGCCGTCGCGAATCCCGCCACCGCGGCCGCGTCGTCGAGCGCACGAGCCGCGAGCAGCACCGCCGACGGGACCAGTACGCCGCCCGCGCAGGCGATCACCAGGAAGCGCGCGATCACGGTCAGGTCGATGTGGTGGTCGGTGAGCAGCAGGACCGACAGGTTCAGCAGGATGTTCGCGAGGAAGACCACGGCGAACGCGATCAGCCGCTCGCGCAGCATCAGCAGGACACCGATCAGTACGACGTCGCCGAAGGCCCAGTTCGCGGCGCCGGTGATCTGGTCGCCGGGAACCATCGAGACCGCTAGAGCGCCCGCCGCGATGACCGCCGCTGCCGACCGCCACCAGTGAGCGAAGGCCGGTCGGCCGGTCAGCAATCTGATCGAGCCGTGCACCAACAGTGCCGCGAGCAACGCCCAGGCGACGAGCTCGGCGCCGGTCGCGCGATAGAGCCCGGCGCTGAGGACGAGTGACGGCAGCACGTAGACGACATGCCAGACCCCGACGATGACCACGACGCTGATGTCGAGTGCGCGAGCGAGGCCGGACCGGATCCTCGCCGCTTGATCACCCTCGCCGGTCACCGTCACCCCACCGCAGGACGACCTGGGTGCCACCGGCCGGCATCGACAAGACCTCGGCCACTCCGCCGACATCGGCCATCCGTCCCAGGATCGACTCCCGGACCCCGCGACTGTGCGCGCCGATCGCCCGTACGTCGAAGCCGCGGCCGCGATCGCGGATGTCGACGCGCAGCCGCCCCGCTCTGTCGACCGAGACTCCGACACTGGCGGCGTCGACTCCGGAATGCCGTACGACGTTCCGCAGCGCCTCGCCGACGCACGCCGAGATCGCGGCGGCGACGTCCGCGCGGACGGACACCACGGGCAGCGCGGCGGCAATGTCCAGGTCGGCGGCTTCGGTCTCGATGACGGAACGCAGCCTGTCGTCGAGGCGCTCCTGCCGATCGGTCCGGGACGGCCCGGTCGACAGCGCGCGCAACGCCGCGGCGTCTGATGCGGCCCGCGCGTGCAGGATCGCGGAGCCCGAACGGACCGAGCCAGAGCCGACCATCGTCAACGTCGCGAGTGCGGTGTCATGCAACTGGCGGAAGTGTTCGCGTTCGTCGGCGCGTCGGGCCGCTGCCACTTGTGCGTCCCGGTCCTGCTCGGCTTGGCGCTCGCACTCGAGCTCAGCCGCGCGTCCGGCACGACGTACCAGCTGGACTGTGGCGGCCGCCAGGCCGGTCTGGATCACCAGGATGCCGGCGCCGATCAGCATCGACGGCTGGAAGTTTGTCGCAAGTGATTGACCCAGGGCGTCGGCGGCGCTGATGAGTACGCCGATCGGCACGCCGACGGCCGGGCGGAGTCGAAGTTGCGCGAGGAGGACCGCCGCGGTGGCGATCGGCAGCAGCCAGGCGGAGCTGTTCGGGAGCTCGGCGGCCGAGACCAGATGGCCTTGTAGTAGAAGGATCGCGCAGACGATGAGGCTGTCGGCAACGACCAGGCGGTGCGTCAGTCCGTGCCGGACCACGACCGACAGGAAGAGCAGGCACCACACGGCGAGTCCGCCGAGGACCGGCACGAGCCACAGTGGTGCGACCGGTGGCGCGAGACTCAGGACGGCCGCGATGGCGCCGAGGCCGACGGTCCCGAGCCGCAGCGCCAGGCCGTAGACAGCCGCGAAACGATCCAGTGCGCGATCAGGAGCGCCGCGTTCCAAGGCCAGATCCTCCGGCACCGGCGCGCGTGAAACTGAGGCTCTCGCATCAGCGAGAAGCCTGTTTGTGTCGATCAACATCCCCCCATGCGGTTCCCTGCCGCAGCAATACCTTGCCCGCCGGAATCGCGACCGTCAACAACACAGAGCGACGGAATGACCTCCGTTCGGAGGTCCCTCGCCGTACCGGCCGGCTCGTACCGTTCGAGGCGGGGGAACGGCAGCCGAGTCACAGCTGCAAGGGGAGAGATGACTCGGCGCAAGATCAGCAGTCGATGGATGGTGGGGACGAGCTCCGCACAAATTTCGATGCCGCAAGCAATGAGTTGTACTGAGGGGGATGGATGACGTTTGATGTGCTGTGTGTGAAGGGGTTGGGGGACGGTGGGGACGAGACGATGTTCCCGGGGTTGGATGGGGGTGGGAAGGTCAACCAGGAGTTGCTGGATGGGGATTCGGCGCAGCAACTGGTGGCTCGGGCGATCGCGGTGCGGGATGTGGGTGGGGGGAAGGCGCGGACCGTTGTCGAGGTGCGGGAGATTCGGGCCGAGGTGTGCATCACCGACGCACGAGTGATCCTGCTGTGCTCGAAGTACGACAAGGGCGGCGGCTGGGTCGGCAGTCCCGGTACGGCGCTGATGCTCAACGCGGTCAGCAAGCTCAGGGCGGCGCGCCGCAGCCGCGGCACCGCGCTGGTCGGGCACATCCGCTACCCGTGGCTGATCTCGGTCGGCTTCAGCCCGAAGCAGGGCTGGCTCGACGAGGAGGTACTGCGCCTGGTCGTTCGCGACGGTACGGCGGACCCGACGAGGCTGCTCGTGGTCGACCTCAACCTGCCCAAGGAGACCGACTCAGGCGCCGTCGCCCGCGCGATCATGCTGCGTGCGGTGCAGTACCGCACGACGCACGAGACGCTGACCGACGACGAACTCGCCGGCTTCCGGCAACTCGCCGAGTCACCCGAGCTCGCCCGGCCGCAACCGAAGAAGTTCGCGGTCTACGCGATGCCGACGTCCTGGCAGGCCAAGCCCGCGACCGCCTACCCGCGGACGGTGTGACGCCGATGCTGACAGCGATCATCGTTGTTTGCTACCTGATCACCATCGCCGCGGTGATCGACGCCATACGACGTCCGTCGTACGCCTGGGTCGAGGCCGACCGGAACCGCGCCTACTGGATCAGCGGTCTCGTCTTCGGTCTGTTGTTCCTGCCGGTCGGGATCCTGCTGGCGATCGCGTACGCGGCCGGCGTCCTGCCCAGGATGACCGAATCCACCGGATCCGACGCCTTCCGGAGGCGGCCATGAAGCTGCGCATCCTGGCCACCGTGCTGGTCCTGGGCCTGGCCGCGACCGGCTGCGGCGACGACGCGCCGAACACCGGCGCGGTCGCGGCCCAGACCACCGCACCGACACCAACCGAGAGCCCGACCGCTACTGAGACCACCCCAACCGAGACGATCCCGACGGACACACCGTCCGTTGATTCACCGAGTGAGGAACCGAGCGAACCCGAAGACAGCGAGAAGCCGGCCGTGCTGCCACCCGAGGCTGCCAACCGCCCGCTGACGCTGAGCAGCATCTTCAAGTACCCGGACGGTTGGCGCGACGGCCGGTACGACGTTGCCGACCGCAAACAGGCGACCGGGATCGGCGGCACCCTCAACGGGTGCGGAGACTCCTACGGCCAGGTCCTCGAGCTTCGGCTGGCGAACAACTTCAGCAAGATCAAGCTCGAGTTCGGCGAGAGCAACTCGTCGGAGAGCTCCGAGCAGATCCTGCAGGTTCGCCTCGACGGCAACAGTCAGTACATCGACCAGAAGACCGTGAAGCTGAACCAGATCGCGGCCTTCGACCTGCCGGTACAGAAGGTGAACGCGCTCAAGATCAGCTTGTCGCTGAAGGACTCCGACGGCTGTGGGAGCGGTGAGGTGGAGGCCGTGCTGATGAACATGGTGCTGTCCTGAACACGCAGTCCACCTCCGGCGGCACGACGAAGCTCTGGCCCTTCGTCGTGTCCGCCGGGCTGCCCCTGGGGCTGGGGCTGCCGCTGGCGTTCGCGGTGCCGTCGGTGATCGACGCGACCGACGCCATCTGGGCCCAGATCACCGCCGCCGCCCTGATCCTGGTGGGAGCGGCCGCAGTCGTGCTGGCGTACTGGATCTGGTCCACTCATCCGCGGTTGCGGAAGGTCCCGACGGCAGCTGCAGTCGTCTGCTATTTCTTGTCGGTGGTCGTGATGATCCTGGGCAACGCCCACCCGTCGGGGCCTGGATCGGGGCCGGTCGCGGGGCCGAGCGTCGCTCCATCGTCGTCTGTGACGACCACTGCACAGCCGAGCAATCCGGTGGCGACGACTGCGGCTGGGCCTCGGTGCTGGTCTGCTTCGAAGGAGGCGATCGACTGCCGGGAGAAGCATCGATTCGAGGAGTTGCTGGGGGCAACGAACTGCGATCAGGACGCCGTCGTACGGTTCCTGGGTGGTTCGCCGGCGATCGACGCCGTCACGGCGCAAGCCGCCGCGGCGCCGGGCGGAGTGTGCGCCGTGCAGACAGATGAGGACGTGATGGGATCGGCTCACAACGTCCTGCAGAACGGAACGGCGGCCGGCTGGCGGCGCTGCTTCGATCGCCGGACCCAGTCCGCCGTGAACTGCTCACAACTGCACTCACGTGAGTACGTCGCCACCGGAAGCACCCACCGGCCGACACCGGACGAATGCGTGGCCGCCGCGGCAACCTACCTGAACCAGCTCCCGGCCAACCTCGTGGACGACCTCGTCGTCGGCGTCAAGGACGTGCCGTCCGGCAACCCGGATCCGGCCCGCTGCACCATCGATGCCCGAGGCAACCAGCTGCTCGACGACTCGGTCCGCTCGCTGGGAGTCCGTCCGGTACCGATTCACACCACCTGAGCGAGCCAGCTGTGGAGATGGTGGCTGAGCGGGATCGGTGCGTCGTACTGCATCAAGTGACCGGATGACGGGATCTCCGTGTACGTGGCTTGCGGGATGAGGGAGGCGAGACGCCGTCCGATGGTGGGGGAGAGCCAGGCGTCATCGGCACCCCACAGGACCTTGACCGGGATGCTGAGCTTGCCCAGATGGTCCTCGATGTCTTGGAGATACCGTTCGTCGAACTGCGCTATCTGACGGTAGAACGCGGGCTGACCGACCTCGCCGAGCCACGGGGAGACGAGCTGGTCAAGCTGGTTCGCGCGCAGGCCGTGGAGGGTGGCGTTCTGGATGTACGCGCGCAGGATCGCCTCGTGGATGTAACCGGGCAGCTGGTCGAGCGTCGTCGGGTTGTCCTGCACGAACCGGAAGAACGGCGACCCGGCCGGCGGGATCGCGACCGTGTCGACCAGCAGCAACGACGTGTACGTCGCCTGCTCGAACAGCGTCGCCCGCAACGACGCCGCACCGCCGTAGTCATGGGCAATGACGTGCAGCCGCTCAAGGCCCCAGTGCCGCAGGAGCGCAGCCAGCACCTTGCCCTGAGCATCGAAGTCAACCGCGTCCCCGGCTCGCTTGGACGATTCGCCGTACCCCGGCATGTCCCACAGGTACACCGTGAACTCGTTGCTCAGGGCATCCGCGTGGGCGCTCCAGACCCGCGACGAGAACGGCGTACCGTGGCAGAACACCACCGCCGGACCGCGACCTCGCCGGCCCCACGCGATCGTCCGTCCGTTCCATTCGAGCTTCTCCGTCAACTCCATCGCCCCACCAAATCACGTCGCGTGGTCACAACTCCTCGATTAGTCTCGAGCGGTGAGCGCCGGCGAGTGGAACTGGACCTGGGACGAGAGCCTGTACGCCGGGAGTGCCGAGCACTACGTAGTCGGCCGGATGGCCTACCCCGCTGGGCTTGCGGAGGCGGTGCGCGATGAGCTCGGGCTCGACGGCAGCGGCCGGTTGCTCGACGTGGGATGCGGGCCGGGACCGCTGACGCTGTTGTTCGCGCCACTGTTCGAAGAAGCAGTCGGTGTCGACGCGGACGGCGACATGGTCGCGGTGGCGGCCCGTCGGGCCGAGCGAGCCGGGATCACCAACATCCGGTGGCGCAAGCTCCTGGCCGAGGACATCTCGCCGGAGCTCGGCACCTTCCGGGTGCGCTGCCGACCGGCACCGCGGCGGTGAGGAGGACGTCATGCGCAGCGCCGGGTACGACGGTCCGACCCGGATCATCGTGGGTGGTGGCGAGATCGAGGAGCGCACCGTGGACGACCTCGTCGCCGCTGTCTTCTCCCTGTCCGGCTCCACACCGGCTCTGCTCGGCGCGGACCGGCCGGCCTTCGAGGCCGATCTCCGCGGCCTGCTGCGCCGGGCCGCCGACCACGACCTCTTCTCCGAACGCCGCCGCGAGATCGATGCCGTCATCTGGCACTGACAGCAGGTAGTCGCGAGCGGCCGCGGACGCCGGGTCCGCGGCCGCTCGGCCTCTGCTCAGTTCAGGTTGTCTCGGCTCAGGACTCGTTGTCCGGCATGTCGTCGTTCTGACCGTCCAGCCCGTCCAGCCGGTCCTTGGCGAAGTCGGTGCCCTGGTCGATCTTGTCCCCGTGCTCACCACCGGTCTTCTCGTTGGCGAACTCGCCGGCCTTGTCCAGGCCCTCGCTCACCTTGTCGCCGTGCTCGTCGACGGCCTCGGTCGCCTTGTCCTTCAGGTTGTCGAACATGCCCATCGTCTTTCCCCGTTCTGTCGATGGTTGCTGGCACTACCTAAATCCCCGCCGTACCCGATCGGCCCGATTCCACACACCTGATCACGGAGTGTGGTCGGAAAACGGATTCCAGTCGGCGATGAGCGCAGGGAGCATCGAATCGGACAGTTTGCTGTAGAGGTGGCGCTGGAGCATGGGGCCGAAGCTGATCCGGGCGACACCGGCCGCGGTGTAGTCGGCCACGGAGTTGGCGCCCTGGCCGTAGCCGACGTTCACCGGACCGGCGATCTCCTTGGTCAGCCTGGCGATCAGGTCGAGGTCGCCGACCCCGATCGGGTAGACGCAGTCGGCGCCGGCGGCGAGGTAGTGGGCGGCGCGGTCGAGGGCGGTCCGCAGCTGCTCCTCGGGTGAACCGGCGCGGCGCACGAACGCGTCGATCCGGGCGTTGATCACCAGTTCGGTGCCGGCTTCGGCCCGGATCGCGGCCAGGAAGTCCGCCTGTTCGGCCGGATCGATCATGGTGCCGGTGGCGGGATCGGAGTCCTCGAGGTTGAGGCCGACGGCACCGGTCGCGGTGAACCGTTCGACGAGCTCGGCCGGGGCGAGCCGGTAGCCACGCTCGAAGTCGACGGTCAACGGCACCGCGATCGACTGCGCGATCCGGGTCGTCGCGACCAGGACATCCTCGACCGGGACGTGTTCGCCGTCGTCGTACCCGAGGATCGTCGCGGTGGCGAAGCTGCTGGTCGCGACGGCTGGGAAGCCTGCCGCCTCCACCATCCGGGCCGAGGCCGCGTCCCAGGCGTTGGGCAGGACGACGGGTGTGCCGGGCACGTGCAGCGCCCGGAGAGTGGTTGCCAAAGTCATCGTTGTCTCCGTGTCAGCGGATGATGGACAGCCCGAACGCCGGAAAGAGCGCGGGCTGGTGGAAGGCGAGAACGGCCGCGATACCGGCCTTGGTGAGGGTCAGGACCTTGATCGAATGCGCGTGATAGCGCCCGTCGTGACCGCGGATGTAGAGCGCGAACGCGGGCTGCCCGTTCGCCGACGTCTCGACCAGGATCCGTCGATCCGGACCGGGCCGCAGCTTCGAGTCCAGCAGCCGCAGTACGTCGTTCCGTCCGCTGAACCAGGTCGGGATCGGTGGCATCTCCCACCGGGCGTCCGCCGTGAACAGCGCCTCCAGCGCGACCAGATCCTTGTTCTCCATCGCCGTGGCGAACTGGTCGAGCAGCGCGCGCCGGAGCGGCTCGTCCGGCACGCTGAGGTCCTCCTCGATCGGCCGGAGCCGGGCCAGTTCGGCTCGGGCGCGCTGCAGTGAACTGTTGACGGCGGCCGTGGTGGTGTCGAGCAGCGTGGCGACCTCGGCCGCCGGCCAGGTCAGCACCTCGCGCAAGATCAGTACGGCGCGCTGCCGCGGCGGCAGGTGCTGCATCGCGGCGACCATCGCCAGCCGCAGGCTCTCCCGGTCGCCGACCACGGTGGCCGGATCGGCCCCGAGCAGGAGGTCCGGGAACGGCTCGAGCCAGGTCACTTCGAGTGCGTACGGATGCAGCTCCTCGGGGTCGTTGCCGGGGGCACCGAGCGCGGACGGCACCACGCGGCGGCTGCTGTGCTGGAGGAGGTTGAGGCACACGTTGGTCGCGATCCGGTAGAGCCAGGTCCGGACCGTCGAACGGCCCTCGAAGTCCGCGTGTCCGCGCCAGGCCCGCAGGTACGTCTCCTGCACCGCGTCCTCGGCATCGTGCAGCGAGCCGAGCATCCGGTAGCAGTGCGCGACCAGCTCGGCCCGATGCTGCGCGAACTCCTCCTCGAGGTTCATCCCACCTCCTCCATGGCCCTGGGCACGACCGGTCCGGCGGTCCGCCGGCGGGCGGTGATGCCGAGGCCCGACAGTGCCCCGAGCAACGACAGTACGCCGCAGCCCGCGAGGGCCCGGGTGAAGCCGTGACCGGCGTACCCACCGGCGGATGCGAACACGGATCCGAGTACGGCGACACCGGCGGCGCCACCGAGTTGGCGGGTCATGCTGTAGATGCCGGCCGCGATTCCGACCGACTCGCGTGGCAGCGATCCGACGCTGGCGTTCTGCGTGGCCGGCATCGCGAGCGAGACGCCGCAGCCCGTGATCACGAGCGGCACGATCAGTTCGTAGTACTGCACGGAACCCTTGCTGATCTGGCTGACCCAGAGCATCCCGAGGGCCTGCAGACCAAGCCCGATCACGACCAGCGGCCGCTCACCCACGCGGTCCACCAGGCGACCCGCGATCGGGCCGACGATGAACAGCGTCGCGGTCCAGGGCAGCAGCTTCAGCCCGGCCATGAACGGCCCGGAGCCGAGCACGACCTGCATGTACTGCGAGAGGAAGAACACCGCACTGAACAGGGCGGCGCTGAGGAAGAATCCGGCCGAGTTCGCTGCGCTGAACGTCCGGTTGCGGAAGAACGTCAGCGGCACCATCGGGTGCGCCGTCCGGTTCTCCCGGACGGCGAAGGCGGCGAGCAGTACGACGCCGGCCGCGAACGACCCGAGCACCTCGGCACTCGACCAGCCCGAGCCCTGACCGTGGACCACACCCCAGACCAGACCGAGGACCGCGAGGCTGATCAGCACGGCGCCGGTCAGGTCGAGTCGCCGCATCGGGCCCTTGCTCTCCGGGATGTTCCGCAGTACCAGCGGGATCGCGATCAGGCCGACCGGGACATTGATCCAGAAGATCCACTGCCAGGCGAGACCTTCGGTCACCGCACCACCGATCATCGGACCGCCGAGCACGGCCAGGCCGGTCACTCCACTGAACACGCCGGTCGCCCAGCCGCGCCGTTCGGGTGGGAACGCCGCACCGAGCAGCCCCATCGCCAGCGGCATCACCACGGCCGCGCCGACGCCTTGGATGGCGCGCGCCGCGATCAGCCACGGCAGCGAGGTGGCCAGCGCACACGCTACCGATGCCAGCGTGAACAACACCAGACCGCCGGCATACGTCCGCCGGCGCCCCCAGCGGTCACCGATCGCCGCGGCGGTCATCAGAAGCATCGCGAAACTCAGGCCGTACGCGTTCACGGTCCACTCGAGCTGCTCGGCCGTGGCGCCGAGATCCGCCCGGATGGTGGTCAGCGCAGCCGCCACCACCAGGACATCAAGGGCCACCATGACCGAGCCGATCGAGGCCAGTCCCAGCACCCATCGTTGTTGAGTCGTCGTCCGCACAGGTCCTCCAGGGAAATTGCTGTCACCTGGGTAGACCGCGCGCGACCGCCGGATTCATCGGTCCGATCAGAAGGAATTTCTGAGCGTCGCTCAGCGTTCGGGGCGCGCCGCGACCTGGATGAGCGTCTGCTGGCCGGTCGCGACCAGCGTCCGCCGGCTGCCCTGGACCGAGAACACCTCGAGCTGGCAGACGGTGAGCGTCCGGCCGGACTTGAGCACTGTGCCGACAGCTTCGAGGTGGTCGCCTTCGGCCGGGGCGAGCAGGTTGATCTTGTACTCGACCGTAAGCACCGAGCTCTCTTCCGGGAAGAGCGTGAAAGCGGCGTACCCGCCGGCACTGTCTGCGATCGAGCTGGTGGCTCCGGCATGGAAGTAGCCGTGCTGCTGCGTGACCTCGGGCCGGCTCGGCAGCACGATATGCACCCGCCCCGGAGCGATCACTGCGAGGCGTGCACCGAGATGGTGCATCAGCCCTTGCCGCTCGAAACTGTCCCTGACCCGACCCTGCACCTCAGCCGAAGCCTCGTCCATGCGGCGACAGTACCCGCCGTCAGGTCATCGGGATCGTCGCCGCGGCCGGCTGGGACGGTGTGGCGGAGCCGCCGTCGGGCTCGTTGGTGAGGCCGAAGGCGATCATGCCGGTGACCGAGCCGTCCAGCACCCGGGTGACATCACCCGAGGCAAGGCCGACCGAGTGGGCCGTCTTCGACGGGTCGATCATCCACAGCTGCCAGGTCCGGCCCGCGCGCAGTCTGGGCAGGTCGTTCAGTACGACGACCGCCTCGTCCGCGCTGGGAGACATGACGATGGTGGCCTGACCGCCGCCGGCGACGGGCCCCCGGACAGTTCGCGCATCCGGCTGGGCCAGGACGGCGGTGATCTGGTCGTTGGCCTGAACCGCGTCGGTCTTCTCGCGGTACTGGTCGACGGCGACACCGCCGACACCGGCGACCGCGAGCGCGGCCGCGGCAAGAGTGAGGACGGAACGACGTGTGAACCGCTTGCGCGCGGGCGCGCCGCGGTGCCCGGCAACCAGCGGAGGTACCTGGCGGACGTGGTCGATGGCGGCCAGGACGTTCGGCTTGAGCGAGGGCGGCGGCGGGGTCGCGACCTGGGTGGCGAGCTTGACCGCGGCCTCGCGGAGCTCGGCGACCTCGGTGGCGCAGAAGGTGCAGCCGGCCAGATGCGCCTCGAACAAGGTCCGCTCGTCCTCGGGCAGCGCGTCGAGGACGTAGGGGCCGGTCAGAGTGTGCACGTCGGATTCGGTCATGACGTACGCCCCTTTGTGGTTCCGAGGCAGTCGCGGAGACGGATCAGGCCGTCGCGCATTCTCGCCTTGATGGTCGGCAGCTTGGCGTCGAGCCGCTGGGCGACCTCTGGATAGGTGTAGCCGTTGTAGTAGGCCAGGGTGATCGACTCGCGTTGCAGGTCGGTCAATGTGTCCAGGCAGCGCCGTACCTGCTCGGACTCGAGCCGGGTGGTGACAGTATCGGCGACCTGGTCGAAGTCGACCTCGGCCGACCGCGCGCCGATCAGCTCGGTGCGGTCGGCGGCCGCCTGCTCGGACCGGACCCGGTCGACGGCCCGGCGGTGCGCGATGGTCAGGATCCACGCGTGCGCGGAGCCGCGGTGCGGGTCGAACCGGGTGGCCGTCCGCCAGACGTCGATCATCACTTCCTGGGTGACCTCCTCCGACTGGGCCGGGTTGCGAAGGATCCGCCGTACCAGGCCGAACACCCAGGGCGTGACCCGGTCGTACAGCGTGCTGAAGGCGGCCGTGTCGCCGCCGGCGGCACGGGCCAGGAGATCGCCGTCGCTGACCTCGCCGGGCCGCGTGTGCGGCCCGGCAGGCCAGGGCAGTGCAGTCGGTTCGGTCACGGTCAGTTCGCCGGTGGCATCAGGACAGAGTCGATCAGATACACCGTAGCGTTGGCCGTCTTCACCCCACCACAGATGACGGACGCGTTGTTGACCTTGAGGTTGTCGCCGGAGCCGGTGACCGTGACGTCCTGCTTCTCGACGGTGGCGTGCGTACCCACCACCGCGGACGGGTCGAGCTGCCCGGGCACCACGTGGTAGGTGAGGATCTTGGTGAGCAGCGCGTCGTTCGTCTTCAGCGTGGTGATGGTGGCCGCCGGGATCTTCTTGAACGCGTCGTCGACCGGCGCGAACACCGTGAAGTCGCCGCCGTTGAGCGTCGAGACCAGATCGACCTTCGCGTTGAGCTTCCCGGACACGGCCGAGACCAGGGTGGTCAGCAGCGGGTTGCCGGACGCGGCGGTCGCGACCGGGGCGGCGGCCATGCCGTCGATCGAGCCGGCACCGCTCGGGTTCGCCTTCGCGTAGTCGGCACAACCGGGGCCGACCAGGCCGGCCGAGGTGCTGTCCATCGACTTGCTGGCCGATGGCGTGCTCGCTGACGAGGCGGCGGAACTGTTGTTGCTGCTGTTGTCGTCGCTGCCACCACACGCTGCCGTCGCGAGGACGAGAGCCAGTGCGGACGCGGTGAGACCGGCGCGGACGAGGTACTTGGGCATGACAGGTTCGCTTTCTCGAAGGGGACACTGACAGGACGCTGACACCGGTACTTCGGTGCCGCCGCGGCCCTGGATGGGTGGGAATTACTCGACCATCACGACCGTGTTGTGCAGGCCGCTGGAACCGTTCGGACGCGGTGCGGCCCGCTGCGCTGTCTGCAGGTTGCCGTCGCCGTCGGTCGCCCGGACGGTGAGCTTGTGGTTGCCGGGGGTCGCGTCCCAGCGGAAGGTCCACTGCCGCCAGGTGTCGATGGTGTCCTCGGCCGCGAGCGTCGCCTCCTGCCACGGGCCGCTGTCGACCTGCACCTCGACCCTGCGAACGCCACGTTGCTGTGCCCACGCGACGCCGGCGGCCACCGCCGGCCCTGCCTTGATGGTCGCGAACCCTTTGGGTACGTCGATCCGCGACGCGGTCTTGACCGGGGCCTCGACGGCCCAGCCGCGGTGGGTCCAGTAGGCGCTGAAGTCCTGGAACCGGGTCACCTCGAAGTCGGCGATCCACTTGGTCGCCGACACGAAGCCGTACAGACCCGGCACCACCATCCGCACCGGGAACCCGTGCTCGAACGGGAGCGGTTCGCCGTTCATGGCGACCGCGAAGATCGCGTCGCGTCCGTCGGTGAGCGCGCCGAGCGGCGTACCGATGGTCAATCCGTCGATGCTGGTGGACTTCACCGCGTCAGCGCCGTTGCGGACACCGGCCTCGGCGAGGATGCCGGCGATCGGTACGCCGATCCAGCGCGCGGTGCTGACGTACGGGCCGCCGACCTCGTTGGACACGCAGGTCAGCGTGATGTCGCGCTCGATCAGCCGCCGTTCGACCAGGTCGCCGAGCGAGAGCCGGAGTTCCTTGTTCACCATGCCGTGGATCCGCAGCTCCCAGTCGTCCGGGTCGATCCGCGGGACCTGGAGCAGGGTGTCGACCCGATAGAACTTGGCGTTCGGCGTCACGAACCGCGATACCCCTGGTACGTCGGCCTGCACGCCGACCGGGAGTGGGCCTGCGGCATCCGCCGGGATCGGCACGCGGAACTTGGCGCGTACCGCGTCACCAGGCCCGAACGACGCGACCCTCGTCGTGGACCAGGCCGCAGCCCCAGCGACCGCCAAACCAGCCACGGTCACCAGGAACCGCCGCCGATCGAATCCCTCCGGCTGCTCCGCCTCGGTCTCCGGTCGTGGCGACCGAACAACCAGCGCCATGGCCAGCACTGCCACCACCAACGTGACAATTGCCGGCAGCAACCGATCCGCGGTCCCTGACGCAGCCGACCGTCCGAACGCCGCGAACACGACCCCAACAACCCCAAGCCCCGCGGCGATCCCCACCGCCACGCCTTTCCGCCGCTGGGTGTTTCCCATGCCTATGACGCCGGCAACGGCGGCCACGAGTGCGAGGACCACGCAGATACCGGCTCGGAGGAGTTGACGATCTGCGGTGCCGAGTTCTCGGACGGCGAAGTCTTTGACCGGGCCGGGGGACCAGTCGATGAGCTGCACGCCGACCGCGTCGACCGGCCACGGACCGCCGCTGACAGTGGCCACCAGGTAGCCGACCGACAAGGCGGCACCCGCCGCGACGACTCCACCAACCGCGCCTGCTGCTTGCCAACCTCGCGACGTGCCCATGCACCCGCTTCGGTGACGCCCGCCGCCCGGATGGGCCGGTGGCGACAACTGGCCACCTGAGATCGCCTGGACCCCGGCGCGGGTAACGTCAGCGAGCGACATCGAGGCGGCGCATCGCCATTCGGGGTGGGCGTGCTCGGGGAAGGGGTGTGACGACGTGCTTCGCAGGGTGATCAGCGGTGTGATCGTGGCCGGGGTGGTCGGGGTGACGCAGGCCGGAACGTCGGCCTTCGCTGCGCCGGCTGCAACGGTCCCGGCTCAGGGATCGACGCAGACGGCCGAGCTCCACGAGGCGCCGGTGCGGCTCGACGGTCTGACCGAGTTGGTCATCCGCCGGATCTTGGTCGGCGACGAGGTGGCCGCGTCGAAGTACTTCAGTGGGAAGCCGGTCGAGGACCCGGTCCGGGAGCAGCAGATCATCGATTCGGTCCGGGCGTCCGCCGTACAGCTGGGGATCGACCCGGACTCGACGGCCGACTTCGTCCGGGCGCAGATCGAGGCCAGCAAGGTCGTGCAGCGCGGGCTGCTGGCCAAGTGGGCCGCCGATCCCTCATCCGCTCCGACGTCAGGCCCGGACCTGGACGCCGTACGTCAGGAGCTCGACGAGCTGACCACGGGTCTGCTGACCGAGCTGGTCCGCGTCGACCACGTCCGGCACACCGGCCTGGCCTGCGACATCTCCTTGCTGGTAGCAACGACGACCGGTTCGATCGAGCACCACTTCGACCGCCTCCACCGGCAGGCTCTGGCCGTCGGCACCGCGGCGGTCTGCGGATAACGCTGGTGTCTGCTCTGGTGCTCTCGGGTCCGCCCGGGGTCGGGAAGACCATGGTCGGCTGGCGGGTCTTCGATCGGTGTACCGACCTCGGGCAGGATCCGGCGTTCGTGGATCTCGATCTGATGGGTGCGGCCTGGCCCGCTCCGGCGGACGACCCGCATCAGGCGCGGCTGAAGGCGACGAACCTGGCGGCGGTGTGGTCGAACTATCGCGCCGCCGGCAGCCGCCGGCTGATCATCGCGGCGGTCGTCGAGGACCGAGGCGAGCGGAAGCTGTTGGAGGCGGCCACGGGCGGCGCGGTCGTCATCTGCCGGCTCGATGCGCCGGACGACGAACTGGCGCAGCGGATCCTCGGCCGCGGTCGAGAGGATGGCGCCGGTGTCGCCACGCTGGTTGCCCGTGCGGTCGAGCTGTCCGCCCAGCTCGCCGCTCACGACGTCAGCGACTACTCGATCGGCACCGGAGGTCGCACGATCGACGAGGTCGCCGACGAGGTGCTCGCGCGCTGGGGCAATCCTTAGGCCATCCGGGCGAGGGCCGCTTCGGTGAGTTCGTACTGCAACGGGGCTCCGGCGACGTACCGCTCGATCTCGGACGCCACGATCGTGCCCATCTCGAGGTAGCACTCGACCGTTCCGGCAGCCCGGTGCGGGGTGAGTACGACGTTCGGCAGTCCTCGGAGCGGGCTGTCCAGCGGCAACGGTTCCTCGTCGAACACGTCGAGGGCAGCGTCGATCCGGCCGGACCGCAGTTCGGCGAGCAACGCGTCCGAGTCGACCAGCCAGGAGCGGGCGGTGTTGACCAGCCCCGAGCCGTCGGGCATCAGCGCCAGCTCGCGTGCACCGATCATCCCGCGCGTCTCCGGCAGCGTCGGCGCGTGCAGCGCAACCACCCGGCTGGTCCGCAGCAGTTCGTCCAGGTCCATCCGCCGTACGCCGAGCTCCATCGCGCGCTCGTCGGTCAGATACGGGTCGAAGACAACGACATCGGCGCCGAGGGCAACGACCATCGAGAGGTACTCGACGCCGGTGCGGGAGGCGCCGACAACACCGATCCGGGAGCCGCTGATGCCGTGCTGCGGAGGCGTGTCGATCGCATTCACCCACGACGCGCCACTGTGCATCGCGCGGTCGAACCGATGGATCCGGTGCAGCAGCGTGAGTGTGAACGCCAGCGAGACCTCGGCCACCGGCCGCGCCATCGCCTGCCCGGCCTGCGTGAGCCGGATGCCACGCCGGAACATCTCGTCGGTGACGAAGTGCTTCACCGACGAGGCGCTGTACGCGATCAACCGCAACCGCGGTGCGTGCGCGAGCACCTCAGCAGTCAGCGCCGTCGCACCCCACGACGGGATCAGTACGTCGGTCTCCGGCAACGCGCCCACCAGCGCCTCGGCGTCACCGGGATCATCAAGCAGCACAAGCTCCCCGAGCTTCTCCAGCCGCGCGATGCTCTCGTCCGAGAACACCATCGACCGGAACGACGGTGTAGCCACCAGCAACATCCGAACCCCATCACGCATGGCCCGATAGTAGCCACCACGTAGGATCCGGAGGTGGTGAATTCGCGGAGTAGACGTCCGCCGCGTGCGGATGAACGTGAGACGGTGCTCGCGTTCCTGCAGTGGCATCGGGAGACGCTGGAACTCAAGTGCGCCGATCTGCAGCCGGAGCAGTTGGCGGAGCATGCGGTACGGCGTTCCGGGTTGTCGCTGCTCGGGCTGGTGCGGCACGCAGCCGAGAGTGAACGGTTCTGGTTTCGCCGCGTGATGGCAGGCGAGGAAGCCCCGCCGCTGTTCGACGTACCGGGCGCCTTCGACGTCACGGGTGCGGACGCAGCGATGGTCGATCAGGCCTGGGATGCGTGGCGGGCCGAGGTCGCGTTCGCGAGCAAGCTCGTCGAGGCGGCACCGGACCTCGACGTCATCGGCGACGAGCCCGGTGAGGGTCCCGTCTCACTGCGCTGGGTGCTGATGCACCTGCTCGAGGAGTACGCACGGCACAACGGTCACGCTGACCTGCTCCGCGAGCAGCTCGACGGCGCGGTCGGGCTCTGAGAGCGCGTCTGAGGCTCAGGACTCGATCAGGCGCAGGGCTTCGGTCACGGAGTTGGTGACCGGGAGGGCGGTGGTCTCCAACGCGGCGCGGGTCATGGCACCGGTGGTGACGAGGATGCACTGGGTGCCGGCCGCTTGCGCGGCGTTGGCGTCGTCGACGACATCGCCGATGAGGACGACGTCGGCCGGGTCCAGGTTCTGCGCCTCCAGATGGCGGATCAGACTCTCAGCCTTCGAACCGCCACCGACGTCGCCGACCAGACCGTCGACCCGGCTGAAGTACTGCGTCAGGCCGAACTGGTCGATGGTCGGCGTCAGCCGTGCGTGGAACCACATCGACAGCAACGACTGGGTCCGCCCGCTCTCGCCCCACAGCCGCAGCTCGTCGGGGACTCCCGCTGCCAGGCCACACGTGTGCAACAGAGCGTCGTACCGCTCGTGGTAGAGCTTGTCGACGCGGGCCCACTCCTCGTCGTCGAGGGCGCGCTGGAGGATCTGCTCGTACGAGACCCGCATCGGCCGCGCGTAGACCGCCTGCCACTCGGGCCAGGTCAGATCCGCCCGGCCGAACTCGACGCAGACCGCGTTGACCGCGGCCAGTACGGCGGTGTTGTCATCGAGCAGAGTGCCGTTCCAGTCCCATACGACATGCGAAATCCTCACCCGCGCAACTCTACGTACTGCGCCGGCCGTCACTCCGAAGTGGGCCAGATGGAGGACAGGTGGTGGAGGGTGAGCGATGTCAGCCTCAGGGGAGCAGTGGTGGTCAACTGCACCCCGTTGCCCGTCGAGGTCGTGTCGAAGTCGACGTTGTAGCAGGCGTAGTAGACGCCGTCGGCGGCGAAGATCGCGAGTTGGCCGCGGTCGACCAGGAGACGGACGGAGAGTATGCCGTCGGCGTCCGGCGACACCGGCACTCCGTCCAGCGTTCCGGCTGAGACGTCGTACGTGACCTCACGAGCGGACGACCCGTCGGCACCGGCCCGCAGCCGGAAGACGAACGAACCATCCACGGCGCCGGACACGTCGAAGGTGGCCTCGAGCTCGTAACTCGTGGCGTCCACCTCGGTCAGGAGCGGCGCCCCGGGGGTGACGAGCTGAGCATCGTACGACGTTGTCGACCGGCGCAGCGACGCGATCTCGTCAACCGGCAGGCTGAACACGCGGGGACCGTCCGGAGTCGCGACCAATCGTTGCTGCACCGGGAAACTCGCGTTGCCGGTCCAGACCGAGCCGCGATTCAATCCCTGCCAAGCCATCGTCACCACGCGGTCGTCCGGCATGTTGTCGAACGACTGAGCCGCGTAGTAGGGACCACCCGCACCGCCAGGATTCACGGTGATCGTGCACGGCTCCGTCCAGTCCGTCCGGAACTCGCGCCCGTCGAAGTCGCCGACGACATACGATCCGCGGCCGTCACGCAGGACCCAGGTCACGACGCCGTCCAGCATCATCGGCGTGAAGTCCGGACACTCGAACAACCAGTCGGCGACGTACCGATCGGTCCGCTCCCAGGTGCGCAGATCGGGTGACACGAAGAAGTCCGCGCCGTTCCCGTTGTCGTCGGACCAGACCACCATCGCCCAGGTCTGGCTCGGCTCGTGCCAGACGACCTTCGGGTCGCGGCTCTCGTGACCGCTCGGCTGCGCGATCACCCGGCCCTCGTCGTACGCCGCGAACGTCATCCCGCCGTCCAGGCTGTAGAACATCCGCACGCCCTGCGTCCCGGTGAAGACCGCGATCGGATCGTGGTCCCCGTCCTTCAGCCCGGACGTGTTCCGTCCGTCGACCACGCCGCCGCCCGACCACAGCTCGCCCGGATGCACGGCAGGATCGAGCGCGATCGGTTGCTGCTCCCAATGGACCATGTCGGCACTGGTCGCATGACCCCAGTGCATGGTGTCCCAGACGAGGCTGTCCGGCGCGTGCTGGAAGTAGAAGTGGTAGGTGCCGCGGTAGTGCAGCATCCCGTTCGGGTCGTTCATCCACCCACGCCGAGGACTGAAGTGAAACTGACCGCGATTGCTCTCGTGGTACTCGGTCACAGGCGACCCTTCCTGGCGTGGACGACGATGCTCACGCGACGGTAGTCGGTCAGCGGCCCGGCTGGGCCAGGAGGCCGGTGACGAAGGCTCGGAGGGCTGGTTCGTAGTTGTCCTCGGCCGCGAGGACGGACCACTTGTTCGCGACGCTCGCGAGGTGCGGCAGTTGGGTCGCCTTGAGGTTGGCCAGGAGAGTGCGATCGAGGGGCTGGCCGTCGTCTCCTCGCACGTGGGCCGAGTGGGCCCGGACCAGGATCTCGCCGGCGGTGTAGTACCAGATGCTGCGGAACACGTGAACGGCTTGCTCGGGAGTGCAGCCCGCGTCCACGGCAGCGGCCAGGACGAGCTCGACGATCCACCGGGCCGAGTCGTCCAGACGGCCGAGGAAACCATCGACCGTGAGGATCTCCAAGGCCCACGGCCAGGCGGAGAGGGCGTCGTGCATCGTCGTCGCGGACACGACGATGCGCTCGGCCGGATCGCTCGGCAGTTCGGGCGGCGGGACCTGGCCGACGTACTCGTTGAGCAGGAGGAGCAGTAGATCCTCCTTGTCCCGCACGTGGTGGTACAGGGTTGTCGGCCCGATCCCGAGCTCGGCGGCGAGCCGCCGGACGGTCAGCTTCTCCCAGCCGTCCCGGTCGATCAGCTGACGGGCCGCGGCCAGGATCTGGGCGCGCGACGTGACCGGTGGCCGGCCGGTCCGGCCGTTCGCGGATTTGGGTCGAGGCACCGACCCATCATGCAATGACATCGACAACCGGTGCGTCGCGGTGCTACTTTCGGAACATGTTCCTAAAGTCACCAGCCGCACAGACGCGGCCTGCGCTCACCCTCGCCGCGGTAGCTGTCGTGCAGTTCATGGTGTCGCTGGACCTGTCGGTCGTGAACGTCGGTCTGCCGCAGATCGCCGACGGCCTCGGGTTCAGTGCCGTCAACCTGGCGTGGGTGATCCACGCGTACGCCCTCACCTTCGGCGGACTGCTCTTGCTGGGAGGCAAGGCCGCCGACCGCTACGGCCGGCAACGCGTCCTGCTGGTCGGCCTCACCCTGTTCGGTCTCGCCTCTCTGGCCGGCGGCTTCGCGCAGGATCCGGGCCAGTTGATCGCCGCCCGCGCCGCGCAAGGCATCGGTGCCGCGACCCTGGCGCCGTCCGCGCTCGCGCTTCTCACCGCGACCTTCCCGAGCGGCCGGCGGCGGGTGCGGGCATTCGGGATCTGGAGTGCGATGAACGCCGCCGGTGGCGCGTTCGGCGTCCTGATCGGCGGTCTGCTGACGCAGTACGTCAGCTGGCGCTGGGTGATGTTCGTCAACGTGCCGATGGTGGTCGTCGCGTTCGCCATGGCTTGGCGGGTCAGGACGACGCAGCCGATTGCTCGTGGCGGTCGTCCCGACGTACTCGGTGGCGTCCTCGCGACGGCGGGCATGGTCGCGCTCGTGTTCGGTGTCGTCCGCACCGATCGGCACCCGTGGACTTCGCCGACCACCGTGACCACGCTGGCGATCGCGATCGTCCTGCTGGCCGGCTTCATCGCGGTCGAGCGGACCACTCGTCGCGAGCCGCTGATCCGGCTCGGCCTGTTCTCCCACCGCTCGGTCAGTGGGGCGAACGCCTTCAACCTCCTGGTCGGCGCGGCGATGGCCTCGTCGTTCTACTTCATGTCCCTGTATCTCCAGCAGGTGCTCGGACACGGACCGGCCGCGAGCGGAGCGATGTTCCTGCCCTTCGCGCTGGGAGTGGTCGTCGGCTCGGTGCTTGCCATCAAGCTCGGCTACCGGTTCCCCGCCCGGAACCTGCTGGTCGCCGGAGCCTTGCTGACCGCCGTCGGGTTCGCGTGGTTCGGGAGGATCAGCGCGGACGGCTCGTTCCTGACCGACGTACTGGGTCCGTCGATCATTGCCAGCGCCGGCTTCGGGCTCTGCCTCGCTCCGCTGGTCTCGACCGCCACCGCGGGCGTCGATCCCGGGGAGTTGGGTACGGCGTCCGGCCTGCTGAACAGCTCTCGCCAGATCGGTGCGTCACTCGGACTGGCCGCACTCGGCACGGCTGCCCACGACCGCACCGGGTCGATCGCCACACCGGAGACTCTCAACGCTGGTTATGGGCTGGGTCTTACGCTCTGCGCCGCGCTCCTGGTCGGTGCCGTCGTCATCCTGCTCGCGGTCCTGCGCCGGTCGTGATGGTGGGCTGGATGCGTTACCACTCTGGTCACCATGCCTTCGGAGTCGCGAACGCTCTGACACCGAGCCGACCCGGCTGATCGCGATCTGCATCGCGGTCGTGGGCACGATCTGCCTGATCCTCGACGGAGCCGACGGCCGCATCGCCCGGCGCCTCGGTGAGACCAGCAGCTTCGGCGGCTGGTGGGTCGTCCTGATCGGCCTGCTCCGCTACCTGTACCTGCTCGCGGCAGCGATCCTCCCTGCGCTCCGAGCACCGTTGCCGTTCAGCCAGGTACGTTGAGTGATCGGGCTCAGCCAAGCGATCATCCTCGTGCTCTGCGTCCTGCTGGCCGGCGTAACCTCCAGCAGGTGGCTCGCACTCCTTCCAGCCATCGCCCTACTCGCACTCAGCTGGTCCTTCGGCCGCGACGCCTGGGGACAACTCGTCAGCGCGAGACGCTGATCCCATCGATCAGGAAGCTCGTCGCGGCCGCGTCATCCTCGGTGCTGGTCCACTGCAGCGTCACGGTCCGGCCGCGGTACGGCGTGAGGTCCACGGACTGCTCGACGTACTTCGGACCGCTCTGCGCAGCCGTGTAAGTGCGGACCGGATGGCCGTCGACGGTCAATCGGAGGATGTCGCGGTTCGAGGTGTCGGCACTGTCGACCCGCAGTGCGAACCGCAGCCTGGGCCGACCGATGAACGGGACGGTGATGCGCTGGCTCAGCGAGTCGGTGTGGGTCGTGCCGTAACCGCCGAGCCACGCGTAGCCCAGACCGTCGTCGGCGTACTGACCGTCGGTCCGGAGCACGTCCGCGGTCTGCGACCAGCCGCCGGTGCCGGACTCGAGGTCGCCGTTGACGACGCCGCGCGAACCCTCACGGGTGCTGACCGCCCAGTTGATCACGGTGTTGCCTTGGGCACCGGTCGAGTCGGTCGCGGTCACGGTCACCGAGTGGGTCTGTGGTTGCGTCGGACGGCCGTAGATGATGCCGGTCGTGGCGTTGATGTGCAGGCCCGGCGGCAGGTCCGTCGCGGCGAAGTGGACCAGCCGGTGGCCGGAGTCGGTCGCCCGGACCGGGAGCAGGACGAGGTCACCGACGGCGCTGGACTGCTGCGCCGGTGTGTTCACCGTGATCCGGTTCGACTTCGCCGGTGACGTGAGTGCCTGGGTGCCGATCGGCGTACCGAGTCCGGTCGGGCCGTCCCAGCCGGCCTGCGCCGTACAGAGCGGTGCAGACCCGCACCCGCCGTTGTTGCCTTTGACAACGTCGTTGAGATTGCCGGTCCGGGCGTACGGGTAGCTCGCCGGGGACGAGGCCGGTGCCGGATCGCCGGCGAGTGCGTACGTCGCGGCGATGATCGGGGCAGCCGCGCTGGTTCCGCCGTACACGGCCCAGCCGTCGCCGCCGGTGGTCTGGTAGACCGCGACGCCGTTCGACGGGTCGGCGATCGCGGAGACATCCGCGACCGCACGCTTCGGGCAGACCGCGGCCGGGATGACGGACTGCCAGGCGGGCTTGGTCACCTCGCCGGAGCAGCCCGAGCCGGTGCCGTCGCCCGGGAAGCTGTTCCACACCGACTCGCTCCAGCCGCGGGGCGAGTCGTCCTTGACCAGCGTCGTACCGCCGACGGCTGTGGTCGACGCCGAGCTCGCGGGGTACGACGTGCCGGCCTCGTAGTCGCTGTCCCCGGTCGAGGCCGCGTACACGACGCCGTGCGGGCGGAAGTACTCCCGGTCGAGGTCGGCGAGGTTGCCGGTCTCCGATCCGCCCCAGCTCAGTGAGACGAACTTCGCGCCGAGCTGCCCCGCGGTCCGGACCGCGGTCAGCAGGTCGTCGGTCGGCGAGTTCGCCTCGATCAGCGTGATCGCGCACTGCGGGCAGACCGCGGACACCATGTCGAGGTCGAGCGAGATCTCACCGGCCCACGAGTGCGACGGTGCCGGCAGTGGGCTCGGTCGGCCGTCCTGATTGAGCTTCTGGAAGCAGCCGTTCGCGGTCGTGCAGGGCGGCAGCCCGTACTGCTGCCGGTAGACAGCGAGGTCGGACTCCGCCGTCGGGCTGTCGTACGCGTCGACGATGTACACCCGCTGCCCCTGCCCGGCGCCCGTCGGCAAGCGGTACGCCGACTGGAGGTCGCCGGGACTGTAGCCGGCCGGCGTCTCGGTCGCCGAGCGCGACCGGAAGCCGAGGTCCGTACGTCGTTGCGCGAAGCACCTGAAGCTCCCCGGCTCCACCTTCTGGTCGCAGTTGGCCTCGACCGCCGGCGTCTCCTCGACGTTCTTGCTGGTCACCGTCTTCGCTGCCGGCAGCGACGCCTGCTGCCAGGACTGGCCGGCATCGCGAGTCACCCAGAGCCGGGACTGCTGACCGTAGATCGCCTGCCCCTCGATCATCCAGGCGGTGGCCGGGTTCTGGAAGACCAGGTTGTGCAGGACCTCGCCGCCGTTCTCGAGCCAGGTGGTGTCGAGCCGCCACGACTTCGACAGGGCCGGGCGGCTGTACACCTGACTGGCGGTGAGGGTCGGCACCATCACGGTGCCGTCGGGCGCGACAGTGAGCTCGTTGGCCAGGCCACGGTCTCCGGGAAGTTCGTCGTACCGGAAGGTCCTGCCGCCGTCACCGGAGGACATCAGCGTCTTCACCGAGTGGCCCTGGCCGTAGAACGCCATGCACAGCACGAAGACGCGATCGGCTCCGTTGGACGTGAAGCCGGTGATCGTCGCCTCGTCCTGGTCCGCGCAGGTGGCCGGGTCGGTCGCACGGACCTTGCCCTGCCGCAGGGTGGTCAGCCGTCCCGCCACCCCGGCGCCGGCCGAAGCCAGCAGGTAGACCGTGGAGCCGTTCGCCGTGAGCCAGGTGTGGTCGCCCGCCGCTACCGGTACGTCGATCAGCTGCCAGCCGGTCGACTTCCCGGCCGGTGCCCGCCAGACCTTGAGCGGCCGGTCGTCGCAGACACCGCTACCGATCGGGCAGCCACTGGTAACGACGTACGTCCCGTCGGCCGAGGCGAGGAACTGCACCACTCTCGCGTCGCCGCCGGGTACCGCGACCTTGGTCCAGGTCCGGCCGCCGTCCCTGGTGTTCTCGAGGTACGGGTCGTAGGCCCACCCGTTCTTGCGGTCCAGGAACTGCAGGCTGGAGATGCCGGGCTCGCCACTGCGGGCGAGCTCGTTGTGGGTATGTCCCACTGTGGTCCAGGTCTTGCCGCCGTCCTGGGTGGCCTGCACCTCGGCTGGACAGGTCGCCGTACCGCAGTCGACGCCGCCGAGCAGATAGCCGTCGGTCGGGGTCGGCCAGACGATCGACTGGGGCGCGAACGCCGGCGCGGCGGCCCCTTCCGCGGTCCCGGCTGCTGGCGTGGTCGCTCCGATGCCGACGAGAAGTGCGGTGACAAGTGCCCCGATCAGGGCGATCGCGGAACGACCGGCATGCAGACGCACTGTTCACTCCTCGGACGACGACAGCTTCCTGGCACACGCTAAGCCCAGACTCGGCCGCCAGGGCGCCGGATCCGGCCATCTGCCCATCCCGGCCAAACTCGGTCGAACTACGCTCGGCCCGTGGCCGATTGGGAAGCGGTGGGGCTGTCCGCGTTCGACGCACAGGTGTATCGGCAGTTGCTGCGGGATCCGGGCGTCCCGGCGCGGCAACTAGCCGAGTCTTTGGAGCTGCCGCCGGCAACTGTCGAGGAGGCTGTCGCCCGGCTGGCCGAGGCGGGGCTGGTGCGCAGCGGTTCAGAGGCCGCGCCGGCGCCGGTCGATCCACGGTCCGGGCTCGGCATGCTGGTGCGGGAACGCCGGGCGGCGCTGGACGGCGTGGCGGCGATGACCGACCAGTTGGCGCGCGAGTTCAGCGCCGGGCAGTTGCAGGCGGAGCCGAGCCGCCTGATCGAGATCGCCGTCGGACGGGACGCGATCGAGGCGCGCATCGACGACATGTTGCGTGGGGCAACCGTGCAGGCGGTCGGCACCGACACCCCGCCGTACGTCGCGGACGGTAGCCATCAGGTGTCCAGTGCGGAGCTGGCGTTGCTGGAGCGTGGTGTGAAGTTCCGCGCGATCTATGCGGCCGAGGTACTGGATCATCCCGGCTGGGTCGCTCGGTTGAGGTCGATGGCCGAGCGGGGTGAGCAGTCCAGGGTGCTTCCGCAGGTGCCGGTGAAGCTGCTGATCGTGGACGGGACGACCGCGATCCTGCCGCTCGCCGGCGACGGACCGTCGCGGCCGGGTCAGGCGCGGGCAGTGGTGGTCACGGACTCGGCGCTGACGAGCGCACTGCAGGTCCTGTTCGACCAGCTGTGGGGACAGGCGACGCCGTTGCGGCTGACGGAGTCCGCCGGCGCTGATCCGGTCACGACCCTGATCAACCTGCTCGCGAGCGGGATGAAGGACGAGGCGATCGCGCGGCAGTTGGGCGTCAGTGGGCGGACGCTACGGCGGCGGATCTCCCAGGTTCAGGATCAGCTCGGCGCCACCAGCCGGTTCCAGGCCGGTCTGCAAGCCGGGCGCAACGGCTGGCAGGGAGAGGGCGTCTGAGACTCAGTTGCGGACGTGGATCTTGTCAGCGGTGATGCGGATGACGATGCGGATCACCTCGGGTGGCAGGTCGACGTACTCCTGGCCGGCGCCTTCGCCTTCGTACTTCTCGGCGAGTTGCTGGGCG
The DNA here is from genome assembly GCF_004331485.1 of Kribbella capetownensis. Taxonomy (GTDB): domain Bacteria; phylum Actinomycetota; class Actinomycetes; order Propionibacteriales; family Kribbellaceae; genus Kribbella; species Kribbella capetownensis. Next base: position 179,959 of record NZ_SJKD01000008.1, on the reverse strand, counting down.
AGTTCGCGGTCGACGTCGGGCGAGACGGCCGCGGAGCCGCGGATCTCGACGTACCGCAGGGGCTCGTCCTTGTCGATGACGAGCACACTCACCCGCGGATCCCGCCGTACGTTCCGGTCCTTCTTGCGGCCTTGTCCGCTCGAGATCAGTACGTCGTCACCGTCGCGGCCGACCCACACCACCGACGTCTGCGGACTCCCATCCGGATTCGTCGTGGCCAGCACAGCCGGATTGTCCGCATCGATCAACGCCCGCGCGACCTCGTTCAACTCCATGGCCCCACCCTAGAGACAGAATCGGTTCAATGACGGCGATCGAGGTCAACGGGGTCAGGCTCGAGTACGACGAGGTGGGACGTGGGCCGGCGGTGGTGTTCTCGCATGCTGGGATCGCGGATCGGCGGATGTGGATGCATCAGGTGGAGCGGTTTTCGGCTGCCCATCGGGTGATCACCTACGACTGGCGTGGGTACGGCGAATCGGGCGATGCCGAGGGTTCGTTCGCGCCCTACAAGGATCTGCTCGGCCTGATGGACGCGTTGGATGTCGAGGAGGCGACCCTGGTCGGCTCGTCGATGGGCGGGTCGTACTCGCTCGAGGTCGCGCTGGCTGAACCTTCGCGAGTCACGGGGCTGACGTTGATCTGTTCGGGGCTGTCCGGTCATCTGTGGCCGGAGGAGATGAACGAGTACGTGAAGGCGCATGTCCGCTCGTCGGTCCCGGCCGAGCGCCTCGCCCGGTATCGCGGCGGCCGGAACGAGTACGTCGATCCTGACGACGTCGACGCGATGGCTCGGGCGCAGGCCGAGTTCATCGTCGCCGGTCCCCACCGGCCGTCGTCCGCTGTTGATCCGCAGGTCTGGGAGTTCGCACTGTCGATGCTGCGGGGTGTGTTCGAGCGGAGTTGGCGCGGCCCGGTGATCACGGAGTTGGCCCTCGACCCTCCGCCGGGCGAGCGGCTGGGTGAGATCCAGGTGCCGACCGTCGTGATCAACGGCTTGGAAGACCCGCCCTGGATCCAGGCCGTCTCGGATCTGATCAGTGATCGAATCCCTGGCGCACGACGTGCCGACCTCGCCGGCACCGGTCATCTGCCGCCGCTCGAGCGGCCGGCCGAGGTCAATCAGATCCTCCAGGACCTGCTGCGTCACTGATGGTTCGCGGCACGAACTTCCGTGGACGCGAATGCTATCTTGGCAGCGTGGCGAAGAATGAGGACGGCAAGATCGGAGTGGTGGCCGGACTCGTCCGGTCGGCGTTCCTGGTGAATGCGGTGTACGCCGAGGCGAGTCGTGAACGCGGCCTCACCCCGCAGCAGGGGCAACTGCTCTGCGTCCTGATGGCCCAGCCGTACGGGATGGGTGAGCTCGGCACGATGCTCGGCCTGGCCAAGTCCAGCATGACCGGCCTGGTCGACCGCACCGTACGCAACGGCCTGGTACGCCGCGAGCCGGATCCACGTGACACCAGGGCCGTCCGTGTCGCGCTGACTCCACGCGGCCAGGACGTTGCGGAAGAGTTCTACGCCGAGACGTGCCGGCGGATCGACCGGTTGCCGGACGGCCTGAGCGTCGCGGAGCGCGAGACGCTCGCCGGCCTGCTCGGCCGCGTCGTGCTGGACAACGAAGTGCCGGTCGTCTTCATGGAACAAGCCTGAATTCCTCGCTGATGGGTTGCAGTTCGTAGTACGAACTAATATGGTTCGTACTACGAACAAGTTCGATGCGTCCACGCATCGGCCGTCATGTGAGGAAAATCCATCATGTCCGATCTCATCGCTGTCACCGGCGCGACCGGCGCGCTCGGCACCCTGATCATTGATCAACTGCTCGCCCGGGTCCCGGCCGAGCGCATCGTCGCCATCGCCAGGAACCCGGCCAAGGCGGCCGCACTGGAAGCGAAGAACGTCCAGGTCCGGATCGCCGACCACGACGACCGTGCAGCGGTCGACGCCGCCCTCGACGGGGTCGACGTCGCGCTGCTGATCTCGGGGAACGAGTTCGGCAAGCGGATGGTCCAGCACGAGAACGTGATCCGTGCGGCCCAGCAGGCCGGCGTCTCCCGGATCGTCTACACGAGCGCGGCGCACGCCGACACCAGCCCGACGTTCATCGTGACCGAGCACAAGGCCACCGAGCAGTTGATCCGCGAGTCCGGTCTGACCTACACGATGCTGCGGATGAACTCGTACCACGAGAACTACGTCCCGTTCCTGACGTCGGCGCCCGAGACCGGCGTGATGATCGGCAGTGTGCACGAGGGCCGGGTGGCCAGTGCCGATCACCTCGACTACGCCGAGGCGACCGCGGTCGTGCTGACCACCGAGGGCCACGACAACGTGGCTTACGAACTGGCCGGTGACACCGCATGGGGCTATCCCGACCTGGCGGCGGCCATCGCGGAGGTGAGTGGCAAGCCTGTCGTCTATCAGGACCTGTCCTCGGAGGAGCACGCTGAGGCGCTGCGAGCCAACGGTGTCGACGAGCAGACCGTCAGTTTCCTGGTTCAGTTGGACAAGGACGTCTCCAATGGTGTGTCAGCAGACGCGACCGGTGAGCTGCACAAGCTGATCGGCCGGCCCACCATCTCGCTGGTCGACGGTCTGCGCGCCATCGCCGCCCGGACGTGAGGAATGGTTGCCGCAGGCAAAGGGGCGTACTGCGAGCTGACCGCCGGTCTCACCTAGGGTCGTGGCCATGAAACGAGCGATTGTGTGGGTCCTGTCGGTCGCCGGCCTGGCCGCCGTTCTCTGGCTGCTGATCGGCGCGCCCGACTCGGGCAGCGAGAACACCTGGGCCAGCCTCGGCGGCGGACCGCGGACCGAATGCAAGTCGGCGCTGACGACGGATGCCATTCCGGTTCACGGCGTCGTCGATCCGACCGCGGTGGAAACCTGCAAGGCCGGCCAGGTGAGCCGCTTGGCCTGGGCCGTGCTGATCGCGATGCCGACCACGGTCCTGACCTCGATCGCCGTACGTCGCTGGAATTCGTAGCCGCGGCCAGTTCTGGCCGTGGCCAGATCAGGCCACGAAGCATGCTGGACACCCCCACGCGGCGCTGACAACACTGCTGGACGTCGTGCCGGGACGGTGAGGATTCCGGGGCGCACCATCCTGGGGAGGGTTCCGCATGCACCCTGTGGTCTCTGGATCCGGACGACGCCGGACTGCGGCCGGCGTCGTCCTGGCCATGCTGGCCGGGCTGCTGATGCTGCCGGCCGGGACGGCGGGCGCGGCACCGCCACCGGTGCCCTGGCAGGACAAGGTGTCGGCCGGCCTGCGGGCCGGACTCGTCGCCGGCCAGACGAGTGACTTCATGGTCCGGTTCGCCGACCGTGCCGATCTGAGCAAGGCGGCCACGATCAAGGACTGGAAGCAACGCGGCGAGTACGTCGTCCGGCAGTTGCAACAGGCCGCCGCCAAGGGGCAGCGCGACGCCCGTGCGGCGCTCGATGCCGCTGGCAACGACTACACGCCGTTCTGGATCACCGACGCCCTGTTGGTGAAGGGCGGCTCCGCGGCGCTGGCGCAGTCGCTGGCGGCCAGGCCCGAGGTCGTGGGTCTGCAGGAGGCCCCGGCGTACGACCTGACCGAGCCGGCGCCGGTCGCCGAGCCGAAGGCGGCGGCGGCGGTCGAGTGGGGTCTGGCGGACATCGAGGCGGACAAGGTCTGGTCGGAACTGGACGATCGTGGCCAGGGCATCGTCGTCGGCAGTATCGACACCGGCGTCCAGTTCGATCACCCGGCGCTGGTGGACTCCTACCGCGGCACGGTGAGCCCGGGGGTCTTCGACCACGACTACAACTGGTTCGACCCGTCCCAGGTCTGCCCGTCGGCCGCGCCCTGCGACAACATCTGGCACGGCACCCACACCATGGGCACGATGGTCGGCGGTGACGGCCCACGCGGGAAGATCGGCGTCGCGCCGGACGCGCGGTGGATCGCCGCGAAGGGCTGCGAGGATGAGGAGCGTGGGTGCTCCCTGAGCGCACTACTCGCCTCCGGCCAGTGGATGCTCGCCCCGACCGACCTCTCGGGCGCCAACCCGCGGGCCGACCTGCGGCCGAATGTCCTCAACAACTCGTGGGGCGACGACAACCGTGACGTCGAGGACCCGTTCTACGACGACGTGATCGCGGCGTGGAACGCCTCCGGCATCTTCGCGGTCTTCTCGAACGGGAACGACGGCCGGGCCGGCTGTGACACCACAGCCTCGCCGGCCGACGGCGGATCGACGTACGCGGTCGGCGGGTACGACGAGTCCGGCGTGATCGGTGACTTCTCCGGCCGTGGACCGGGTGCGTCCGGCCGGATCAAGCCGGACATCGCCGCCCCCGGGGTCGCCGTCGGCTCGTCGGTTCCGGGCGGCGCGTTCGGCACCGGCACGGGTACGTCGATGGCCTCGCCGCACCTCTCGGGCACGGTCGCGCTGATGTGGTCCGCGGCGCCGTCCCTGATCGGGGATATCGACGGCACGCGTGAACTGCTGAACCAGACCGCGATCGACACCGGTGACCTGTCCTGTGGCGGCACCGTCCAGCGGAACAACACGTTCGGAGAGGGCCGCCTCAACGCCCTCGCGGCGGTCGAGGCGTCGCCGCGGGGCAACACCGGGACACTGGCCGGACGGATCACTGACAGTGCCGGGAAGCCCGTGGCCGGCGCGACGGTGGCCGCCACCGCCGCGGAGTACGAGCGACGGACGACGACCGCGACCGATGGCAGCTTCGAGGTCCGGGTGAGCACCGGGACGTATCACCTGGCGGTCTCAGCCTTCGGGTTCGAGAACGCGACCGCGGACGACGCCGTGGTGGCGAAGGACCAGCGGACGGTGCGCGATGTCACGCTCACCCAGGTGCCGATGGCAACGGTCAGCGGCAGGGTCACCGACGGCTCCGGTCACGGCTGGCCGCTGTACGCCGCGCTCACCGTGGCCGGGACGCCGCTCGCGCCGATCCACACGTCACCGGTCGACGGTTCGTACCGCCTCCAGTTGCCGGTGCGGTCGACGTACCGCATCGAGTTGGATCCGGATCCAGCCGGCTACCAGGCGATGACCCGCAAGGTCGTCGTCCAGGGTGATCAGTCGGTGGACTTCGCCGTACCTGTGATCGCGGCTCCGTGTACGGCGCCCGGCTACCGCGGCGAGCACCAGGGCCTCGGCGAATCGTTCGACGGTCCGTCGATCCCGGCCGGCTGGACGCAGGACCTGGTGCTCGGCGACGGCTGGGAGTTCGACGACCCGGGTCAGAACACGAACCTGACCGGCGGCTCCGGTGGTTTCGCGAGCATCGACAGCGGCTCGGGGAAGAGACTGGAGGACTCGCGGCTGATCTCGCCCGCCGTCGACCTGAGTGCGCTGGACCAGCCGGTGATCGCGTTCCGAACCGATGTGCTCGGCAGCCGGGCCGCGGTCGAGGTCGACCTGTCCGTCGACGACGGTGCGACCTGGACCAGCGTATGGCACCAGAACGGGAGCCTGCGCGGTCCGCGACCGATCCAGGTCCCGATCCCCGCGGCCGCTGGGCACGACAAGGTTCGGGCCCGGTTCCGGTACAGCACCGAGGTCTCCGGGAACGGCTGGCTGCAGCTCGACGACGTGGTGATCGGGATGACCAAGTGCGCTCCGGTCGCCGGCGGTCTCGTCCTCGGCAACGTGACGGATGACAGATTCGGCCGCGCGGTCGACGATGCGACCGTGCAGAATCTCTCCCGTCCCGCCGATGTCGCGACCGCGCGACGGACTCCGGCCGATCCGAACCTCGGCGACGGCTTCTACTGGATGTTCGCACCGGCCGGTCGGCAGCGGTTCAGTGCGCAGTACGACGCCGGGCAGTACGAGGCCAGGACGCGGACCGTCGATGTACGACCGGACATGGTGGTGCGGGCCGACTTCGCGCTCGGTATGGCCGAGCTGAAGGTGACCGCGAGCGACCTGACCCAGTCGGTCCGGATCGGCGACCGGCGGACGATCGAGCTGACGGTGAAGAACGTCGGGACCGGACGGGCGACGTACGAGTTGACGCCGTTCGAGGACAAGCCGGACACGAAGGCGGCAGCCGTCTCCACCGTTGCGGAGCGGCGGTACCTGAGCCTGGACGGCGGCGGTCCGATGCAGGCGGCCGGTCAAACGGCGGCGTCCCGGACGGCGGGTGCGAAGATCGCGCCCTGGCAGCAGGAGACCAACCTGCCGGAGGGCGATTTCGACGCCCTGGCGGCATACCACGACGGGAAGCTGTACAAGATCGGCGGCGTCGCCGACCTGAGTCACACCGAACAACGCAACTACGTCTACGACCTGAAGACGAAGACCTGGCAGGAGATCGCACCGACCACCGATGCGCTCGAGCGGCCTGCCGGTGGGTTCGTCGGCGACAAGCTGTACGTCGTCGGTGGCTGGCCGCGTGGGGGTGCCCCGGCCGCCGGGCTGAGGATCTACGACCCCGCGACCGACAAGTGGTCGTCCGGACCAGACGCCCCGATCGGCACGGCCGCGGCCGCATCCGCCGTCCTGGGCGGCAAGCTCTACGTCATCGGCGGGCGTACGAACGCCGACGACACGGCAAGCCGCGCTGTGATGGTCTACGACCCGGCCTCGAAGCGGTGGACGCGGGCGGCGGACTATCCGGAGCCGGTGTCCTGGCAGCACTGCGGCGCCATCGGTGCACGCATCTACTGCGCCGGAGGGCAGAACGGGGGCATCGATCAAGGGCTCCGGACGGCGTACAGCTACAACCCGGTGACGAACCGGTGGCTGCGCCTGAGCGATGTGCCGACAACGGTCTGGGGTGCCGCGTACTCCGCTGCCAACGGTGAGCTCCTGCTCTCGGGTGGGACGGTGGCCGGCTATCGAAGCAACCTGGGCTTCGCCTACAGCCCTGCCTCGGACACCTGGAGGTCGTTGCCGAACTCGCAGTTCGCGGTGACCCGGGTCGCCGGCGCGTGCGGATTCTTCAAGGTGGGCGGAGCGGAGGGGATCCTCGGTGCCAAGCCGTACGTCGAGCAACTCGCCGGCAACGACCAGTGTGCGCCCGGCGGCCGGGACGTGCCGTGGCTGAAGGCCGACAAGCCGGTCGGCACCCTCGCACCGGGCCAGTCGACACGAATCCGGATCACTCTCGACGCCGGGACACCTGCGACGAGCCAGCCGCGCGAGGTCAGCGCACGGCTGCTGCTGATGGAGGACACGCCGTTCCGGAACGCACCGCTGACCGTGACGATGGATGCGGTCGCGCGGCCCGACTGGGGCCGGATCACCGGCACGGTCACCGGTAAGGATCGGTGCACCGGACAGACCTCCGCCCTGCCTGGAGCAGCCGTCACGCTCGGCACGAGACACAGCGCGGTGCATCTCGTCGCGGACGAGGACGGACGGTACGCGTACTGGCTGAAGGCGGACGAGCATGTCCTGGTGAGTGCGGCGACACCCGGCTGGCTGCCAGCGGCGGACGTCGTCAAGGTGCGGCCGAAGCAGACGACAACCGGAGACCTCCGGTTGGCCAAGGCAGGACCTTGCTCGGTCCTGCCGGGCGGGTAGGCACCGGACCGTGCAATCACCATGGAAGGACGCGGCGGCGAACCTGGCCATCCTCGGCGTCGGGGAGCTCGGGGAACGGGCCTACCGGATCCTGCTGCGCTCACCGGGACTCACGGTGACCGGGCTGGCGGATCGAATCGGTTCGCCGGCCGCCCGGGTCCGTCGCGTGGTGACCGTGCTCGAGCAGTCGGGCCTGGTCACCCGGTCACCGCTGCCGACGCCGCGATTGTTGCCGGTGGCACCGGATGCCGCGATCGAGGCACTGGTCCGCCGGCAGGAGTCCGAGCTGGAGCGGGTCCGGGCGCTGGCCGCGTCCTGGGTCCCGGAGTTCCGCTCCGGAGGCAACGCCGCGCCGACCGAGCTGATCGAGGTGGTCACCGGGGCCGACACGGTCCTGAGCCGCTTCGACCAGCTGCAGCGCGGGGCGATGGAGGAGGTGCAGGTGCTCGACACCCCGCCGTACGCAGGTGACGCGGGGCCGATCACGAACGACGCGGAGTTCGAGGTGCTGGCCAGAGGGGTGACCTGCCGGGCGATCTACGCCCGGGCCGCACTGGAACAGTCGCCGAACGCGGTCACCGCGATCCTGCGGTACGTCGCCGCCGGCGAGCAGGCCCGGGTCACCTCGGAGCTGCCACTGAAGCTGGCCACCTTCGACCGCAAGGTGGCCTTCATCCCGCAGTCGATCGCGCAGCGGGACATCGCGGGAGCGATCGTGGTGCACCCGTGCAGCCTGCTCGACGTCCTGCTGTTCGTCTTCGACCAGCTCTGGGCGGAGGCCACGCCGCTGACCGCGGCGGAGCCGCTGCGCTCGACCGAGCAGGACGGCGCCGCCGAACCGAGTGAGAACGACCGGCGGGTCCTGGCTCTGCTGGCCGGCGGGCTGAAGAACGAGGCCATCGCGCACCACCTCGGCTGGAGCCATCGCACCACCAGGCGGCGGATCGCCACGCTGATGGCGGCGCTGGGAGCCGACACGAGATTCCAGGCCGGGCTCTACGCCGCCCGCGCGGGGTGGCTGTGATCAGCTGGTCAGGCCGGCTGTTTCTGGGCGGCCAGGATTGCGTCGAGCAGGCCGGGGAAGGCCTGGTCCAGGTCGGCGCGGCGGAGTGAGTTCATCCGCAGGGTGCCGACGTAGTACTGCCGGATCAGGCCGGCCTCGCGCAGCACGCCGAAGTGATGGGTCGCGGTCGCCTTGCCGACCGGGAGGTCGAAGCCGCCGCACTTGATATCCGCGCCGAGCGCGTCGAGTTGCGTCACGATGCTGCGCCGGACCGGGTCGACCAAGGCTTCCAGCACCCGCTGGACGTCGAAGTCGGAGACCTCCGGGTGCTGCGGCGTACGTCCCATGGGATCAATAGTATGATCATCAACAAGTTTGACGTTGATCAAACTTATCCGAGCGGGAGGGAATGGCATGGCGAGGACGGTGCGGTTCCACCAGGCCGGCGGACCGGAGGTGCTGCGGCTGGACGACCTCGATCCGGGCGAGCCGGGTCAAGGTGAGGTGCGGGTCCGGGTGGACGCGATCGGGATCAACCGGGCCGAGGTGCTGTTCCGCCGGGACCAGTACATCGAGCCGGTGAAGCAGTTCCCGTCCCGGCTCGGTGCCGAGGCGGCGGGCGTGGTCGAGGCGATCGGCCCGGATGTCACCGGATTCGCGCCCGGCCAGGCCGTCAGCGTCATACCGGCCTTCTCGCAGAACGATTACGGCGTGTACGCCGAGCAGGCGGTCGTCCCCGCGAGTGCATTGGTGAATCGACCTGACGGCATCGATGCCATCGCGGGCGCGGCCGTCTGGATGCCGTACCTCACGGCGTACGGCGCCATGGTCGAGATCGCCGGACTGCGTGCGGGGGAGAACGTCGTACTGAATGCGGCGTCCAGCAGTGTCGGTCTCGCGGCGATCCAGACCGCGAACCGGGTCGGCGCCAGGCCGTTGGTCGTCACGCGGACCCGCGCCAAGCGGCAGCGACTACTCGACGAGGGCGCTGCCGAGGTGATCGTTTCGGACGAGGAAGACGTCGCCGGGCGTGTTCTCGACCTGACCGCGGGCCGCGGCGCGGAGTACGTGTTCGATGCGGTGGCCGGGCCGGAGGTCGTCAATCTCGCGCGCGTGGTGGCGTCGGGCGGTACGTTGTTCCTCTGGGGCGCGCAGAGCGGGCAACCGACGCCGTACCCGGGGTTCGAGCTGGGCATGCCGGCGCTCAATCTGCGCTCCTACACGGTGCACGAGATCACCCGCGATCCGCAGCGGTTGCTCCGGGCAACAGCTTTTGTTTCGTCGGGCCTGCTTGCAGGCACGTTCCGCCCGGTGGTCGATCGAGTGTTCCCGCTGGAGCAGATCGTTCAGGCCCACGAGCACATGGAATCCAACAGCCAGGTCGGCAAGATCGTGGTCAGCGTCGATCACGGCTAGCGATCCGGCTGCCGCAACGAAGGGACACGACGATGGAGTACCGCAATCTGGGCCGGACCGGCCTCAAGGTCAGCGAGGTGTGCCTGGGCGCGATGCACTTCGGCGGGCCGGCGGACGAGCAGACCAGCGTGCGCATCCTGGATGAGTTCGTCGAGGCCGGCGGCACGTTCATCGACACCGCCGACGTGTACAACGCCGGTGAATCCGAGGCCGTGCTCGGCCGCTGGCTCAGGGCCCGCGACCGCGACTCGCTGGTGATCGCCACCAAGGTCTACGGCAGCATGGGCGACGGCCCGAACGACGACGGCCTCAGCCGCAAGCACATCCTCGCCGGGGTGGACGCCAGCCTGCGCCGGCTGGGCACCGACTACATCGACCTGTACTACACCCACGTGTGGGACACGGCCACGCCGATCGAGGAGACGCTGTCGACGCTCGACGTACTGGTGTCGTCTGGCAAGGTTCGCTACCTGGGTGCCAGCAACGTCACCGGCTGGCAGCTCCAGAAGGCTGTGGACGTGGCGAAGCAGGCCGGGATCAATGGGTACAGCGCACTGCAGCCGCTGTACAACCTGCTCGACCGCGAGGCCGAGTGGGAGTTGCTCGCCATCTGCCGCAACGAGGGACTCGGTGTGATGCCGTGGAGTCCGCTGCGCGCGGGCTGGCTGGCCGGCCGGTTCCACCGCGGCATGGAGGCGCCGCCGGACGGAACACGGGTCGCGGAGGCCGCCAAGCGTGGGCTCTACGAGGCCTGGGATTACTACGACAACGACCGCACCTGGAACGTCCTGGACGCGTTGCATGCCATCGCGGCGGACACCGGTCGCAGCGTCGCGCAGGTCGCGCTGCGCTGGCTCATCCAGACCGAGCCTGTCACCGCACCGATCATCGGTCCGCGCACCCTCGAGCACTACACCGACAACATCGGCGCGGCCGGCTGGTCGCTCGACGCCGAGCAACTCGCCCGCCTGACCGAGGTCAGCGAGAAGCCGTCCGTCTATCCCTACAACCTGCTGTCCGGCTTCGACCGCTGACGCCGGTGACAACCCACGCAGCTTGGACGACGGCGCTGATGCTTGACGGGGAAGGCCCCCTGCACCGGCAGGTGGAGCGCGGCCTCCGCGGCGCCATCAGGTCGGGGCGTCTGATTCACGGCTCGGTGTTGCCGCCGAGCCGTGAGCTGGCCGTCCAGCTGGGCTGTTCCCGGTGGGCTGTCACGCAGGCCTACGGCCAGCTCGTGGCCGAGGGCTACCTGTCCACGCGGGTCGGCTCGGGGACCTGGGTCAGTTGGTCAGGTCGTACGTCGGGAGCGGTGCAGGCGACAGGCCCGGTCGCCCCGGGCAGCACCTACCGCTTCGACCTGACACCCGGCATTCCCGATCTGCGTGCGTTCCCACGCACCCGCTGGGCCGAGGCGGCGAGCGAGGCCGCACGCGCGTTGCCGACCGCCGACCTCGGCTATCCGGACGCGGCCGGGTACCCGCCGCTGCGCGAGTTGCTGGCCGACTATCTGCAACGCAGCCGGGGAGCTGTCGCCGGCGCCGGCGACGTGGTGATCCGCACCGGGGTGCGGGCCGGTGTCGCGCATCTCTGTACGAGTCTGCGTGCTGCCGGTGTCGACCGCATCGGGGTCGAGGATCCCGGTTGGACCCGGCTTCGTGACGTGATCGAGTCGACCGGCGTACAGGCCGTGCCGGTGCCGGTCGACTCCGAGGGTCTTCGGGTCGATGCGCTCGGGCGGCAGCAGGACCTGCGGGCCGTGGCGGTGACGTCCGCCCATCAGTTCCCGACCGGTGTCGTGCTCTCGCCGGCCCGGCGGCTGGAGCTGATCGACTGGGCCCGGCGGACGAACGGCTTGATCCTCGAGGACGACTACGACGCCGAGTTCCGGTACGACCGCAGTCCGGTGAGCACCTTGCAGGGGATGGCACCCGAGCAGGTCGTGCTGCTCGGCTCCGTCAGCAAGACGTTGTCGCCTGCGATCGGCCTCGGCTGGTACGTCGTTCGCGGGCCGTGGCGGAAGTCGCTGACCAGATCGATCGGTCCGGGTCCGTCGACGTTCGACCAGGCCACCTTCGCGGCACTGCTGCGTTCCGGTGCCTACGACCGTCAGTTGCGGGCGCTGCGCCGGCGCTATCAGAGCCGGCGTGAGCAGGTCGTCGCAGCGGTTCGCCGGGAGCTGCCCGGCTGGTCGATCGACGGCGCGGCGGCCGGGCTGCATCTGATCGCCCGGCTCCCGGACGGGCTCGCGGCGGCTCCGGTGCTGGCGGCCGCACGCGGTGCCGGGATCCGGCTCGTCGCGCTGAGCGGGTACCGGGCCCGGGCCGGCGAGGATCGGGACGGACTCGTCCTCGGATACGGCAACCTCGCCGACGGCGATGTCGACGCCGCGGTCCGATCCCTGGCCCGGGTGTGCGCATTGGTCTGCGAATCCGCTCGCTGATTGGCCGCGGATCCCGGCCGATCCGGCCGTACGTTGGGCGCCGGTGGCGGGAAGGGCCCGCCCCGCCACAGGAGTTGTGATGCGCACACGATGGCTGGGCGACCGCGACGGACGGGTGGAGGTCAGCGAGTTCTGCCTCGGGACGATCCCGTTCGGAACCAGGACGGACGAGGACACGGCGTTCGCGCTGCTGGACCGGTTCTTCGAGGCCGGTGGGACGTTCATCGACACCGCCAACAGCTACGACCAATGGGCCGACAGCGGTGTCGGCGGCGAGAGCGAGATCGTGATCGGCCGGTGGATCCGCAGCCGTGGAGTGCGGGACCAGGTCGTCGTCGCGACCAAGGCCGGCGCGCACGCGACGAAGGTGCCCGGCGATCCGGCGATGGAGAACTGGGAGGGCCTGTCCGGCAAGGCCGTACGTCGTGCGGTGCAGGGCAGCCTCGAGCGGCTCGGCGTCGACCGCATCGACCTGTACTACGCCCACTGGGACGACCGCGAGCCGGAACTGGCCGACACGGTCGGTGAGTTCGGGGCTCTGGTGAAGGAGGGCGTGGTCGGTGCCATCGGGTGCAGCAACACCCCGGTGTGGCGGATCGAGCGTGCCCGCGAGCTGGCGCGTGCGGCCGGCGTTGCGGCATACAGTTGCGTTCAGCAACTTCACACGTACCTGTGGCCGCGGCCCGAGCGGACCGGGTTCGACGTGATCACGCCCGAGCTGATCGACTATGCCAAGTCGGAGCCGGAGTTCACCTTGCTGGGTTACAAGCCCTTGCTGCGCGGCGCTTACACCCGAGCTGACCGGCCGTTCGAACGCGGCTACGACCACCCCACGAGCGCATCCCGCCTCGAGGTCCTGAACCAGGTCGCTGCCGAGACCGGGGCCACCGCGAACCAGATCGTCCTCGCCTGGATGATGCAGAGCGATCCCGTCATCATTCCGGTCAGTGCTGCCGGCACGGTCGCCCAACTGGACGAACAGCTCGGCGCAGTGGACCTCCAGCTCGACCAGGAGACGATGCGCCGCCTGAACACCGCCGGCACCGACGAGACCTGACCCTCTCGCGGCGCCGGACGTCGTGAACGTGACAGGTGGCAGGAACACGAGCGTGGAACAGCATTGTCAACGCTCGGGTACGGGTGACACGATCCAGCGGTTTGCCGTGTCACGACAGCGATCAGAGGGGTGGCGGCGTGCTACGCAGGATCTTGGGCGGGCGAAGGTTCCAGGCAGTCGCGGTCATCGTGCTCGCGATCTCCACCGCGTCCGCGAGCACCGCGATGGCGGCGGTGGTGCCGGCAGCAGGCACAGCCGGACCGCCGTCGCACGGCAGCTACTCGGTGCCGGCCGGCTGCAACGCCGGCGAGGCCTCGGCCGACGACGCCGCACCGATGGCCCGTTGCTACGCGGTCGGTCGTGCCGACAAGGCCGGGGTCTTACTGCAACAGCAGGACGAGCCGCTGCCGACCTCGTTGGGCCCCGCCCAGATCAAGGACGCGTACAAGCTGCCGGACGGCGGTGACGGCCGGATCGTGGCGATCGTCGATGCCTTCGGCTACGAGAACGCCGAGTCCGACCTCGCCGTCTTCCGGGCGCACTACGGACTCCCACCCTGTACGACGGCGAACGGCTGCTTCACCAAGGTGGACCAGCGCGGCGGCACCGACTACCCGACGCAGGACCCCGACTGGTCCATCGAGACCGCGCTCGACCTCGACGCGGTCTCGTCGGCCTGCCCGGCCTGTCACATCCTCCTCGTCCAGGCCGACAACAACAGCTCACCGAGCCTGGGCCAGGCCGTCGACACCGCCGCGGCCCTGGGCGCGGTGGCCATCTCCAACTCGTACGGCATCGACGGAGAGCTCCCGTTCGAGTCGTACTACGACCACTACTACGACCACCCCGGCGTTGCCGTCACGGTGTCGTCCGGCGACCTCGGCAACGTCCAGAGCTACCCAGCGACCTCGCCCGATGTGATCGCCGTCGGTGGTACGACGCTCAGCCGGGACAAGTCGTCTCCGCGCGGCTGGCGGGAGACTGCCTGGGCCGACGGCGGCAGCGGCTGCTCCCGCTACGAGCCACGGCCCGAGCACCAGCAGGGGATCGACACCGGCTGCCCGGACACGCGGGCCACCGCCGACGTCGCGGCCGACGCCGACAGTGAGACCGGGCTTGCCGTCTACAACACCCTCGGGCAGGACGGCTGGGCACAGTGGGGCGGTACGTCACTCTCCTCGCCGCTGGTCGCGGCGATGTACGCGCTCGCGGGTAAACCGGTGCCTGGGAGCAACCCGGCGACGTACCTGTATCGCCAGCACCTCGCGATGAACGACGTGACCGAGGGGACCGACGGGACCTGTGGCGACGTCCGGTGCACGGCCGGCCCGGGCTGGGACGGTCCGACCGGCGTTGGCACTCCCAACGGTGTCTCGGCGCTGACCCTCGGCGCTCACGGGCAGGTCACCGGCTCGGTGCGGACGAACAAGCGCACCCTGGCTGGTGCGACCATCGCGTTCACCGACGCCGGGGGCTACACCACTCGCGCCACGGCCGACGACCATGGTCGCTACAGCCTCGCCGTTGCCGCGGGCACCTACCGGGTCGTCGCGTCGAAGTTCGGGTACGCCGATGCGGCCGTCGACCACGTCACCGTCGCCGCCGGCTCCGCGACCAGCAGGAACTTCACACTGTCTGCCCTTGCCAGCCGCACTGTCACCGGGACCGTCACCGACGGGTCCGGTCAAGGCTGGCCGGTGTACGCCAAGATCTCCGTCGGCGGGTACCCGAACGGGGCCGTCCACACCGATCCGTTCACCGGCCGCTACAGCGTCGACCTCCCGGTCGGTACGACGTACCGGCTGCAGGTCGAGGCGGTGGACATGCCCGGCTACCTGCCGGCGAGCAGCAGTGTTGCCGTTGGCAACGGGAAGCGACCGCTCGAACGTGACGTCGCACTGTCCGTGGACGGAGCTGCCTGCTCGGCCGCTGGGTATGCCTACTCCTACCGGGGAGCCGGTGCCGGCTTCGAGGGCTGGTCCGCTCCCCAGGACGGCTGGCAGGTGACCGATGACGCGGGCACCGGCAAGATCTGGACGTTCAGCGATCCCGGTGCCAAGGGCAACCTCACCGGCGGCAGCGGCCAGTTCGCGATCGTCGACAACTGGGCGTCGCCCGTCGGCACGAACGACACCAGCCTGGTCGGCCCGGCCGCGGATCTGTCCGGTCAGTCGACGCCGGTCGTCGGGTTCGACACCTACTACTACGACTACGGGTTCGGCCGGCAGGACGGGTACGTCGACCTCAGTCTCGACGGCGGATCGACCTGGGAGACCGTCTGGCAGGCGCCGGATGCGTTCGTGCATGGGCATGTCGAGGTCCCGGTTCCGCAGGCCGCGAACAAGAACGGTGTGCGGGTGCGGTTCCGCTTCAGCGGCGACGCGGACAACTACTGGGAGCTGGACAACGTCTACGTCGGCACGCGGATGTGCGATCCCACGGCCGGCGGGCTGGTGGCCGGCTTCGTGCGCGACGACAACACCGGCGCGGCCTTGACCGGCGTACAGGTCGCCGGCGGAACGCCTGCCGTCAGCCAGGCAACGCCGGACGACGCGCAGCTCGGCGACGGCTACTACTGGCTCTTCAGCCGGGCTGGGCGTGTTCCGCTGACCGCCTCCGGGCGTCACTACGCGGCGGGCACCGGAACGGCAACCGTCGCTGCGCACCGGGTGGCTCGGCACGACTGGTCGCTGCGGGCGGGGCGCGTGACCGTCACCCCGCACGAGATGTCGGTCAGCTCCGGCAAGGGGCCGGTGGGGTCGCGTCCGGTGACGTTCACCAACCACGGCACGGAGCCGGCCGAGGTGACGATCCTCGAGCAGGACCGTGGTTTCACGCCCAGGGGTGGCCGGCTCCGGACGACCTCACCGGGCGCACCGCTGCGGCGGGAGAAGGTGGACGCCTCGCCGGTCTCGTTCGCGCGACAGCACCACGGCGGACCCTCGCAGGTGCCCTCACACGATGTCTCCGAGAACCCGGCCTGGTCCGATCTGCCGGACTACCCGACACCGATCATGGACAACGTCGTCGCCGCGAACGACGGCGTCGTCTACTCGGTCTCCGGAGCGACCGACAACGGCCTGACCGGAGCGGGCTACGCGTACGACGCGACCGCCAGGTCGTGGCGGCGGATCGCCGACCTGCCCGAGCCGCGGGAGAACGCGGTCGGCGGCTTCGTCGGCGGGAAGCTGTACGTCGCCGGCGGCTGGAACCTCCAGGGTGACCTGACCTCGACGACCTATGTCTACGACCCGGCGACGAACCGGTGGTCGCGCGGAGCGGATCTGCCCGCGCCCAGCAGCGCGGCCGCAGGAACCGTTGCGGGAGGCAACCTGTACGTCGTGGCCGGCTGCGAGACCGTGGCGTGCGCGGAGACGGCTCCCACCTATCGCTATGACTCCGGCCGCAACGCCTGGACGCTGCTGGCGGCGTACCCGGAGCACGTCGTGATGCTCGGCTGCACCGGCTCGGGCGACGGACTGATCTGTGCCGGTGGCCTGGTGCCGTCGGACGACCCGTGGCACGAGTTCCCGGTCGCCAGTGCCTATCAGTACGTCGCGGGCTCGGACAGCTGGACCAGAATCGCGGACATGCCCTATCCCGTCTGGGGGATGGCGTACTCGGGCAGCGGAGGCAAGCTCCAGCTCGTCGGTGGCATCACCAGCGGCGCGATCACCAACCAGGCGATCGAGTTCGATCCCGTGAGCGGTGCGTGGTCGGCGCTGCCGAACGCGACGTACACCATGTATCGCGGCGGTGCGGCCTGCGGCCTCAGCCGGATCGGCGGCTCGATCGGTTCGTTCACCGCGACACCGTTCGCCGAGTTCCTGCCCGGTCAGGACGCCTGTGTCAGCGGCACCGACGTGGGCTGGCTCTCGACGGACCGCACGCAGCTGGTGGTGCCGCCGGGCCGGTCGGTCACGGTTCGGGTCCGGTTCGACCCCGCGGCCACGTCCGCGGCCGGTGCCTACGCCGCCCGGCTCGCCTTCGGGACCGATACGCCGTACGACGTCCCACCGGTTGCCGTCACGCTGACCCGCAAGTGACCTGTCCAGCCTCCCGAAAGGAACTCTTCGTGCTTGCACGTCCCTCCCTCTGGAGGTTGTCAGCGGCAACGACCGCCTTCCTGCTGGCGTTCGCGGCCGTCCCGGCCCGGGCCGATCAGGCGCCGTCGAGCGCGGTCCGGATCACCGTGCTCGACCGGGCCGGTGCGCCGGTGCCCGGAACCGACGTCCTGCTGGTCAACCCGGACACGGGTGGGTCTCCGGAGGTGATCACGGACGACGCCGGGCACGGCGTACTGACGCTGCCGAACGGGCACTGGTCTGCTCTGGTACGCGTCGTGACGCCGCCCGCGCCGGGCCGTCGCGAGACCATCACGATGGTGGTCGACCCGGACTTCGTGGTCAGCGGCGACCGGACGCTGGTGCTGGACGCGCGGGCCGGCCGCAGGGTGATGCCACCCGTCGTCCAGGGCCAGTCGACCAACGTCACGGCCTTCACCATGATCGTCTCCCGGACCGATGCCGGGGTGGTCGGCTGGCAGCATCGGATGGACGCGAGCGTCGAGCAGGTGCGCGCGGGCGACGTGTACATCACGCCCGCGGCGAAGGCGTCCACCGGCGTTCTGGAGACAGTGGGTCTGTGGCGGCTCGAACCGACGGGGCATCGGGGGAGGTCGACGCCGGATTCCTACCGGGTGTTCGACATCCAGGCCGGCGTGTCCGCCGGGCCGAAGATCCTCTCCATCGGCGAACTGCACCGGATGGCGCGGATCGTGCATCACTACCACGCCTCCTCGGCGGGCGCCATCTGGCTGCAGACGACGGCGATGACGCGGTACAACCCCGGTGATTCGATGTTCTGGCGGCAGGTCGAGTCCGGCTCGACCGAGACGGAGCTGGTGACCAGCGATCCGCGGGCTACGTACCAGGAGTGCGCAAGCCTGCCGAACGAGGCGGCCTTGTTGCTGTGTGGGAGCGCGCCACGCAGCTATCGGTCCGGCGAGCGCGTCGAGCTGTTCGAGGGGCGCGGGCTACATGCGGATCTCGTTCCGGCGCAGACGTACCAGGTTCGCGGAGGATTCGTCCTGACCACGGGACTGAGCGACGGCGAGCTGGCCGGCCGCGTCGACGACCACTCCCTCGACGCGGTCCGCACCACCCTCTACCGCAACGCTGAACAGATCGCGACCGGCAAGACCGCGAGCGGGTTCTTCCAGGTTCCGGACGAGCGTGCCGACTTCCGGATCGTCAGCCGGATCGGCCGGCACGAGGGCACGATCCGGTCCGACACGATGACGGAGTGGACCTTCAGTTCGGCGGCTCCGGACGACGACGCACAGTACAGTCGGGTCCCGCCGGCCCTGACCGTCGCATACGCACCGGACGTCGACGGATCCGGTACGGCGTCCCGCCGGCATGACCTCCGGCTCGACCTGCAGGTGCGTCATTTCGACGGATCGGCCAGTACGGCGCAAATCGGCGTACCCGTGGTGTCGTGGACGAACGACGACGGGCAGTCGTGGCAGGCGGCGCGGGTCCACACGGGGCACGACGGCGGCTACTCGGTCACCGTGCCGGCCAAGGAGCTGCGCGGCGCGGCGGCGGTCGGGGTCCGCGTTCGGGTCGCTGACAGTGACGGGAGCGCCGTCGACCAGACGCAGTACGGCCTGGTCGAGCTGCGCTGACTCAGACCAGGCCCCGGCGTACCAGTTCCATGCCGAGTTGCAGCCGGGTGGTGGCTCCGACCTCGCTCATCAGGGTGTGGATGTGCCGCTGGACCGTGCGGATGCTGAGGCCGACGGCGCGGGCGACGACCTCGTCGGTCGCACCGCCGGCCAGGAGGCCGAGCAGGGTCCGGCGGGCCTCGTCGTCCGGATCCGTCGCGGCCTTGTCGCCGTTCGGCCGGTTGAGGGCGACCGACCGGGTCCAGGTGGTCTCGAACACCTCGGCGAGCGCGTCCAGGAACGCCGACGGATGGACGAGGTACGCCGTCGCGGTGTCGAAGTCCGAGGTCGAGTTGACCAGCGCCAGGTCGTCGTCGGCCAGTGCCAGCTTCAACGGCAGCCTCGCCGCCACCCGGGCCTGCTCGCCCTGGCGCACGCCGGCCCAGATGTCGGCCATCCGGCCGGGCACGTCCAGCACGGCGCGGTCGTAGATGACGCGGTACGTCAGCCGGGACTGATCGAGATCGTCCAGCTCCAGCTCGTTCGCCTCGAACGAGTCGGCCCCGCCGGAGTTGAAGTACGGCGGCCGGTCGAACACCCGGATCTCCCGCCGGGCGGCGCGCTGGAGCCGCCGGAAGGCGTTGCGGACGTTGCCGGCTCCCTCGAGGACCTCGACCAGCTCGGCCGGGTGCCGGCGCCCGCCCGCCGGGAACGCGACGGCCAACTGCTGCAGGTGGGTCTGCAGACGGCGCTGCCGGCGTTCGTGCTCAGCCAGCAGATCCTCGGCCACCTGCGCGGGCGGCGTCGCGGCGTACTTCGGCGGCTGTCCCGGGACCCGGAAGGCCAGCCCACGCCGGACGAGCTCGACGAGCGTCTGCGGCACGAGCGCGGCCACCGCACCGAGCACCGCCGACAGGTCGTCGACCTCGGCGTGGGGTCGCGCGAGCAGCGCCTCGTAGACCTGCCCCTCGACATCCGACAGACCGACCGCCTCCCACATCGCGCCGTCTCCGTCCCTTCTCGGCTGTGGCTACGTCCGGGTCCTCGCGACGAGCACGTGGAGGGTCAGCGTAATCGCGAGGATGACGGCGGCGATGCCGAGGAGGCCGTACGGCGAGGTGCCCGCGGCCAGCGAGACGCCGCCGAGGCCGCTGCCGAGGGCGGAACCGAGTGAGATGGCGCTGCCGTTCAACGCCATCACGATGGCGGCGGAGTTCGGGGCGAGGGCCGCGAGGCGGGCCTGCTGAGGTACGGCGGCGCCGCCGTTGCCGACGCCCGCGGCGAAGAACCACACCAGGCCGGTGACCGTGGTCACCGCGAGCGGCACGGTCAGGAACGCCACCATTCCCAGCACCGAGTTCAGCAGCAGCCCGATCAGTACGACGGTGAGGACGCGCAGCGGTGTGAAGCGGTCGGTCAGCCGGCCGGTGACTGCGTTGCCGAGCATGCTGGCCACGCCGTACCCGAACATGATCACGATGATCATCCAGTCGAGCCGGAAGGTCGGCGCGAAGATCAGCGTGGCGTAGGTGAAGCAGGTGTAGCTGCTGCAGAGGATGCCGGTCGTGACGAGCAGACCCGCCAAGAGCCGCGGCTGGCCGAGCGGACGCAGGCGCTCGGCCAATGTCCCGGCCGGGAGGTGCAAGCGCGGAAGCTTGAGCATGATTCCGGCCAGCGCGATCGTGCCGACCACGGCGACCAGGATCATCGGGAACCGCCAGCTGGACTGGCCGAGAGCGAGTCCGACCGGTACGCCGAGCGCGGTCGCGGTCATCCAGCCGCCGAGCACGAAGGACAGCGCCTTGCCGCGGTGCTGCGGTGGCGCGAGTGCGATCACGTACCCGGTGACCGCGGCGTTGAGCAGCGCGCCACCGAGCGCGGCCATCACCCGGCCGCCGAGCGCGGTCGCGTAGTTGGGCGCGAGCCCGACGACCAGGTTGCCGAGCACGAACACGGCCAGCGACAGCGCGATCGTCGTACGCCGTTCCCACCGGCTGGTGATCGTCCCGAGCACGGGCGCGGCAAGGGCCGATGTCAGTGCGAACACCGAGACCAGCTGTCCAGCGGCTGCCGCGCTTACCTCCAGATCGCCGGCGATGGCGGGCAGCAGCCCGGCCAGCACGTAGCCGTCGATCCCCATCGAGAACGTCGCCACCGCTAGCCAGATCAGGGTCCGGTACGACAACCCGGCATCCTGCTGCAGTCCCGGGGCCGGGCCTTCCGTTGCCGTCACGCGGCTAGTCGACCATCGCGCCGACCGGTTAAGCAACCTCCCTACCGAATCGTGGCCATCGGCGCCGGCCCTTGACGCGGGCAGCCGGTGTGCGCCAATCTTTGCAGCGCTGTATTACAGCGCTGTACAAATCCGCCGGACCCCAGGAGAGACCAGGGAATGCGTCCCGACATCGTCATCGTGATGACCGACCAGCAGCGCGCCGGATTCACCCGCCGGAGCGGCTACCCGGTCGACACCATGCCCTTCGTCGACCGGCTGGCGGCCGCCGGAACCGACTTCACCCAGGCCTACACCTCGGCGCCCGCCTGCGTCCCGGCCCGGACCAGCCTGCTGACCGGACGCTTTCCCAGCGCCCACCAGGTCCGGCAGAACAGCACGCCGGCCCACGCCCGGTTCGAGGCCGACCTCCTCGACGTACTGCGGGCGGCGGAGTACCAGCTGCACTTCGCCGGCAAGCCGCACATGCCGCGGGGCGCCGACGACTTCGACAGCTACAACGGCCCCTACTTCCATACCCACGGTCCGGAGCGCGACGAGCAGGAGAAGGCCTTCGACAGCTGGCTCGAGCGACTCGACCATGGTGTCTCCGAGGAGCCCACGCCGTACGAGCTGCGCTGCCAACTGCCGTACCGGATCACCACTGACGCACTCGCTGCTGTGGAGGCTGCCGATCCGGACAAGCCGGGGCTCTTCTGGGTGTCGTATCCCGAGCCGCACAACCCCTACCAGGTGCCGGAGCCCTATTTCTCGATGGTCGCGCCCGACGACGTCCCGGAGCGGATCACCGGCCCCGAAGGCGCCGAGGCCAAGGGTGGCAGCTACGCGTGGTTGCGCCGGCTGCAGGAGGAGAAGCGGCCCGGGTACGACGCGGGCTGGCGTCGGTACGCCGCCAACTACCTCGGCATGCTGCGACTGCTGGACGACCAGATCGAGCGGCTGCACGAAGGTCTCGCCCAGCGAACGCGACCACGGCTGACGATCGTGCTGGCCGACCACGGCGACTACGTCGGCGAGTACGGCCTGCAGCGCAAGGGCGCCGGGCTCTCCGAGTTCCTGATGCGGATCCCGTTGGTCATCGCCGGGGACGGCGTCGCCACACAGCGCCGCGACGAGCCGGTGTCGATTGTCGACATTCTGCCGACCATCTGTGAGGCAGTCGGTCAGCCGCTGCCTGAAGGCGTCCAAGGCCGGAGTCTGCTGCCGCTCGCGCAGGGCGAGGAGGCGCCGGAGACGGAGTTCGGCAGCATCATCGCCGAGCAGGGATTCGGCGGACGTGCCCGCGATGTCACCGATCGACCGCCGCTGCACTTCTCGTACGACGGCCAGACGTTCGACGAACTCAACACGGTCACCCAGTCCGGATCGGCCCGGATGCTGCGCAGCGGCCAATGGAAGCTCATCGTCCACGCCGATCTCGCGGGCGAGCTGTACGACCTCGACGCCGATCCGGCCGAGCTGGACAACCTCTTCGAGAGCGAACACCACCTGGCCGTCCGCGCGCGGCTGCTGCACCAACTGGTCCGATGGCAGGCACGACTCACCGACGACCTGCCGACCGGCGTCTACGTCCCGCTTCGCCTTGAACACAACTGGCGCTGGGCCCACTCCACCACGCCAACGAGCAGGGAGAACTGACATGAATCCGTCCACCTTCAGCCGCCGTACCCTGCTAGGTCTCGGTGCCGCCACGGCCGCCGCCACCATGCTGCCCGGCTGCTCCGCGAAGTCGGGGCCGATGCGGGTCGCGTGGTACGGGCCC
Organism: Kribbella capetownensis; assembly: GCF_004331485.1. Taxonomy (GTDB): domain Bacteria; phylum Actinomycetota; class Actinomycetes; order Propionibacteriales; family Kribbellaceae; genus Kribbella; species Kribbella capetownensis. The sequence continues at coordinate 156,842 of NZ_SJKD01000008.1, read as the reverse complement.
GACCCCGTGACGAAGGCGATCAACAAGGCGCTGGACGCGTGGAAGTCCAACGGTGGCACGGACTTCGCCCCGGAGAGCGCGCCCTTCGACGACTACTGGGACAAGCTGGCCACGCAGACCTCGGGCAACAACGCGCCCGACGTACTGCGGATGTCGATGAGCTACTTCAGCGACTACGCCGGCCGCGGTGCCCTGAAGGACTTGGGATCACTGGGCATCGACACCTCCGGGCTGGACCCGGACGTGGCCGGCAGCGGCACCGCGGACGGCAAGAACTTCGGCATCGGGCAGAGCTCGATCAGCTACGCCATGTACGTCGACGAGGCCGCGGTGAAGAAGGCCGGCGGCAGCGTCCCGAAGCAGGGGTGGACGTGGGACGCGTTCGCCGAGTTCGCGAAGGACTATTCGGGATCGGTGCAGGGCACCTTCGGGTCCAGCGACCAGGCCGGCAACTTCCAGCTGTTCGAGGTGTTCGCCCGTCAGCACGGGACCGAGATGTTCTCCGACGACGGTGGGAAGCTGACGACCAGCAAGGACACGATCCAGGAGTGGTTCCAGTACTGGGCGGACCTGCGGACGGCCAAGGCCGCGCCATCGCAGAACGTCAGCGGCGAGACCACGGCGATCGAGAAGTCCCTGGTGGCGACCGGGAAGGCGCCGCTGCAGTTCGGCTGGGTACAGCAGGTCACCTTCTACCAGCCGCTGGTCAAGAGCCCGTTGACCGTACTGCCGGTGCCCCAGGACAAGGCCGGCGACCTCAAGGGGCAGTTCATCAAGGCCCTCGACCTGTGGTGCGTCTCGGCCGCGAGCAAGCACCCCGAGGACGCGGCCAAGCTGATCGGGTTCCTGCTCAACGACGAGACCGCGATCAAGACCATCGGCATCCTGCTCGGCGTACCGCCGTCGAAGAAGGCGCGTGACGTGGTCTCGGCCGAGGCCGACTCGGCCGGCGCCCGGGCCATCGCGTACGTCGAGGACATCGCCGGCAAGGTCGGTCCGTCGCCGCAGCCCTGGCCGAAGGGGTACGGCGAACTGCTCACCGGCTTCGGGCGCATCGCCGAGAACATCGGTTTCGGCAAGGCCACCCCCGCCTCCGGCGCGACGGAGTTCGTCGAGCTGGCGGGGAAGACGCTGGGCCAGTGAGTCGATCCGCCGCCGACTCGTTCGGAACGCGTCTGCGCCAAAGCGTCCCGGGCTACCTGTTCCTGTTGCCCTGGTTGATCGGCGTACTCGGTCTGACCGTCGGCCCGATGGTGTTGTCGCTGTATTACTCGTTCACCGATTACGCGCTCTTCAACACTCCGGCGTGGACCGGACTGCACAACTACACCGCACTGTTCCACGACGCCCGCTACCTGCATTCCCTTCGGGTGACGTTCCTGTACGTCGCGGTGTCGGTGCCGCTGGAGATGACCTTCGCTCTCGCGATCGCCGTACTGCTCAACCGTGGTTTGCGTGGTCTCGCGGTCTATCGCGCTCTGTACTACGTGCCGAGTCTGCTCGGCGGCAGTGTCGCGATCGCCCTGCTCTGGCAGCAGATCTTCGGCAGTGACGGTCTGCTCAACCACGTCCTCAGCCTGTTCGGCATCGAGGGACATGGGTGGATCTCGGAGCCGGGTACGGCGCTGTGGACGCTGATCGTGCTGCGCGTGTGGCAGTTCGGCGCTCCGATGGTCATCTTCCTGGCCGGGTTGCGGCAGATCCCGGAGGACGTGATGGAAGCCGCCGAGATGGACGGCGCGAACAAGTGGCAACGGTTCTGGCGGGTCACGCTGCCGCTGCTGTCGCCGGTCGTGTTCTTCAACCTGGTACTCCAGATCATCGGTGCGTTCCAGGCGTTCACCCCGGCGTACATCATCAGCGGCGGTAAGGGCGGGCCGTCGGACTCGACGCTGTTCTACACGCTGTACCTGTACCAGCAGGCGTTCGGCAACTTCCGGATGGGGTACGCCGCAGCGATGGCCTGGGTCCTGCTGCTGATCATCGCGGTGTTCACCGGCCTGAACTTCGTCCTCGGCCGCACCTGGGTGTTCTACGGAGACGAAGGGGTCCGCCGATGAGAACTCGCCGTGTCTTCGCACACGTCGGCCTGACCGTCGGCGCGTTGATCATGCTGTATCCACTGCTGTGGATGATCACCGCGTCGCTGCGGCCGAACACCGAGATCTTCACAGATGCCGGCCTGGTGCCCGAGCATCCGACGCTGGGCAACTATGCGCTGGGCTGGCACTCGACCGGGGTCAACTTCGGGGTGTACATCGCCAACTCGCTGATCATCTGCACCGCGGTCGTGATCGGGAACGTGCTGACCTGCTCGCTCACGGCGTACGCGTTCGCCCGGCTCAAGTTCGTCGGGCGCAAGACGCTGTTCGCGCTGATGCTGGCCACGATCATGCTGCCCGGTCACGTCACGCTGATCGCGCAGTACTCGATCTTCCGCAACCTCAACTGGATCGACACGTTCTGGCCGATGATCGTGCCGAGCTTCCTGGCCACCGACGCGTTCTTCGTGTTCCTGATGGTGCAGTTCATCCGGTCGATCCCGGTCGAGCTGGACGACGCCGCGCGGATCGACGGGTGCGGGGCGTGGGGCATCTACCGGCGGATCATCCTGCCGCTGCTGTCCCCGGCGCTGGTGACGACCGCGATCTTCTCCTTCATCTGGACCTGGAACAACTTCTTCAGCCAGCTGATCTACCTGTCGACGCGGACGAAACTGACGGTTCCGGTGGCCTTGCGCGGGTTCCTCGACGCGACCGGCAGCTCGGAGTGGGGAGCACTGTTCGCGATGAGTGTGGTCACGCTGGTACCGGTCGTGGTGGTGTTCGTGGTCTTCCAACGGCGGATCCTGGCCGGAATGGCACACACCGGCTTGAAGTGACATATTTACCACCCATGAGGCCTCGTTTGATCGACGTCGCCGAGGCGGCCGGCGTGTCGATGAAGACGGTGTCGAACGTCGTCAACGGGTCCGAACACGTCCGGGAGTCGACCAGGCTGCGAGTCCTCGCCGCGATCGACAAGCTCGGCTACCGGCCGAACATCGCCGCCCGGAACCTGGCCCAGGGGCGCAGTGGAGTGATCGCGTTCGCGGTGCCCCAGCTCGATCGCCCGTACTTCGCCTCGCTCGCGGCGCGGATGCTGGACGAGGCGGAGACCTTCGGCTGGATCGTCCAGTTCCACCAGACCGGTGGCCGGCGCGAGGCTGAGTTGGGTCTGCTCACGGACCGGCATCCGGCCCGTCTCGACGGGATCATCATGAGCCCGCTGAACCTGAGTCCGGAGGATGTGCAGCGGCGTGATCCGGCGCTGCCGCTGGTGCTGCTGGGTGAGAAGGCCGGTGAGGAACACCTGGCCGACCACGTCGGGATCGACAACCGGGAAGCCGGGCGGGCAGCGACCGACCACCTCCTGTCGCTCGGCCGGCGCCGGGTGATGGCGCTGGCGCCCGGGCCGGGGGTCGCGGACGAACGGATCAACGGGTATCGCGATGCGCTGGTGGCGGCGGGGATCGGCGTCGACGAGGACATCGTGCTCCCCGCCGGAGGGGTCCGCGGTGAGGACGCCGAGCTGACTCTCGGCCGCTGGCTGGACGCCGGCAATCCCGCTCCGGACGCGATCTTCGCGGGCACCGACTGGTTGGCGATGGGCGCGATCCGGGCTTTGGTGCTGCGCGGGCTGAAGGTGCCACAGCAGGTCGCCGTCGTCGGCTTCGACGACATCCCGTACGACCTCGCCACCCTCCCGACGCTGACCACCGTCGCGCCGGACCGTGTCGCCATCGCCCGCCTGTCCCTGCAGGCCCTCCGCGACCAGAAGCCGGGCCAGGACCCCGTCCGCTTCCAAGCGCCGTTCACGTTGGTGGTCCGCGAAAGCACCGCCGGCATCGGCCCGGGACACTGACGGAATGGATTGGATCTTCCGGTCGGCACACGAGTCCGATCTGCCCGAGTTGGTGGAGTTGCAGGAGCGCGGGGCGGTGGAAGGACTGGGGCATATCTTCCCGCAGGAGACGCATCCGTTTCCGCGCGCCGACATCCTGGACCGGTGGGCGGTCGAGCTCGCCGATCCGTCGATCGCGGTCTACGTCTCGTGTGATCAGCACGATCGGATCACCGGATTCGCGGCCCGCCGGGGTGACGAGGTCTTCCACTTCGGCACCGCTGTCGATACCTGGGGCTCGGGGCTGGCGGCGTACCTGCACGACGCTCTGCTGGCCACCTTCCCGTCCACGCTCGAGACTCTGCGGCTCCGGGTCTTCACCGAGAACGCCCGAGCCCGCCGCTTCTACGAGAAGCTCGGCTGGCACCCCACCGGCCGCCAGACCCGGACCGCGTTCCCACCCCACCCACCCCTCACCGAATACATCCTCACCCGGCGTTAGTAGCCGGCCCCAGGCGGGCGCGCCGCCTGGGGCCGGACCTGCGCCGCGTTAGGCCTGGAACAGGAACTGGTGGCTCAGAACAGATCATTTCCCGTCCCAACCTCCCACAGCCTGTTCAAGCGGAGGTGAGCCGGCTTCCGGAGATCTCCGCATCGGCAGGTCACAGCTCACAACCCACCACGACCAGGCTGGTGGCCGGGTCCATCCAGTACGTCGGGTGGGCGGGCTAGGGTGATGTGGGTGGAGGCCTGGTGGGGACGCTGCCTTCCGGGGCGCCGCTCCAGGTCCGTTGGCTCGATGCGTATGGCCGGCACCGCTGAGAATCCGCCGCAGGTCGAGGTCTGGGCGGTGGTTCGGATGCGGGTCAGGCGATGATGAGCCAGGGGTGCTCCAGGAGATGGGTCAGGTCGGCCAGGAAGCGGGCTCCGTCGGCGCCGTTGAGGATGCGGTGGTCGGCCGAGAGCGTGTAGCGCATCCTGGTGCGGGCGGCGAGTGATCCGTCGTCGAGGACTACGGCCTCGCGGCGGGATGCGCCGACGGCCAGGATCGCGGCCTGCGGGGGATTGATGATCGCGGTGAACTGCTCGACGCCGTACATCCCGAGGTTGCTGATGGTGAACGTCCCGCCGGCCATCTCGTCGGTCGTCAGTTGGCGCTGTCTTGCACGTACGGCGAGGGCCGCGGACTCCTCGGCGATCACGCCGACCGACTTGTGGTCGGCGTTGCGAATGACGGGGACCAGGAGTCCGTCGTCGATCGCGACTGCCACGCCGATGTTGATGTCGTGGTGGCGCAGGAGGTTGTGGCCGGACAGCGACGAGTTGACGTCCGGGTGCTGGCGCAGCGTCAGTGCGCACGCGCGGATGACGAGGTCGTTGATGCTGACCTTCTGGCGTCCGGCCTCCGTCAGTTGTGCGTTGAGCTCGAACCGCAGGTCGACGAGGTTCTCGAGGTCGGCGCTCGCGGTCAGGTAGAAGTGCGGTGCGGTCCGGGCGCTGTCGGCCAGCCGCTTTCCGCTCGTCCTGCGCAGCAAGCTGAGTGGGACCTCCTCGCCGTCGTTCTGTTCCTGGGCGACCGGTGTCTCTGGCTCGGCAGGAGTCGCTTGGGCGGCGGCACGGACATCCGCACGGATGATCCGCTCACCGGGTCCGGTCCCGACAACCTGCGTCAGATCCACCCCGAGCTCCGCCGCATCCCGCCGAGCCAAAGGAGAAGCCGGCATCCGCTCCATCGCAGGCACCACGACGGAGGTCTGCACGGCATCGTCGACGGTGCCTGACTGCGCGGGCGGTGGAGACGCCGACGCCTGAGACTCAGCTGCCTCGTCCGGTGCGGCTGCGTCGTCGGCGTCCTCTTCGTCGCCGATGACTGCGATTGGTTGGCCGATGGCGGCTTCTTCGCCCTCGGCTACCAGGATTCGGCCGAGGACGCCGGACTCGTAGGCCTCGTACTCCATCACGGCCTTGTCGGTCTCGATGTCGGCCAGGATCTCGCCGGCCTCGACCATCTCTCCGGTCTGCTTGTGCCAGGTGACCACGACGCCGGTTTCCATCGTGTCCGACAACCGTGGCATCAGAATCGTGCTCATCGTGTCTCCTCTCAGCGCAGCCGGCCGACCGCGGCCAGGGTCTGTCTGATCGCCGTCTCGACATCGCCCGCCGAGGGCAGGGCAGCGCTCTCCAGGCTCTTGGCATAGGGAAGCGGTACTTCAGCCATCGCGACCCGGCGTACCGGCGCGTCCAGCTGGTCGAACGCACCGTCCGAGATCGTCGCCGCGATCTCCGCGCCGATGCCGTACGTCAGCCAGTCGTCCTCCAGCACCACCGCCGCGTGCGTCTTGCGGACCGACCGGACAATCGTCTCCCGATCCAGCGGACGCAGACTGCGCAGATCGAGGACCTCGGCATCAATTCCCTCCCGAGCAGCCAGCTCCTCCGCCACGGCCAGACCGAGCGACGCCATCCGCGAGTAGCCGATCACGGTGATGTCGCTGCCGGCCCTGGTCACCGCCGCACGCCCGATCTCGGCCGGTACGTCGTCGTCCGGTACGTCGCCTTTCGTGTTGTACAGCGCGAGATTTTCCAGAAACAGCACCGGATCGTCGTCCCGGATCGCCGCGAGCAGCAACGCCTTGGCATCCGCGGGGTTGCTAGGGGCAACCACCTTCAGTCCCGGTACGAAGGCGTAGTACAGCTCGACGTTCTGCGAATGGGTGGCGCCGAGCTGCTGGCCGCCACCACCAGGCGTCCGGATCACCATCGGGACGCTGCGCTGGCCGCCGAACATGCCGTGGATCTTCGCCGCATGGTTGACGATCTGATCGAGTGCGAGCAGCGAGAAGTTGATCGTCATCAACTCGACCACAGGCCGGAGCCCGAGCATCGCCGCACCGATCGCGGCGCCGGTGAACCCTTCCTCCGAGATCGGTGTGTCCCGCACGCGTCGTTCGCCGAACTCCGCGAGCAACCCCGCGGTGATCTTGTACGACCCCTCGAAGACGCCGATCTCCTCGCCGATCAGGAACACGCGATCGTCGCGATGCATCTCGGCCCGCAGCGTCTCGTTGATCGCCTGCCGGTAGGACATCACGGTCATGCGCCGGCCACCGCGAAGAGAGGCTGGCCCGGCAGTCGGTTGAGATCGTTCGGCACCGGCGTCGCGTAGTTGTAGTCGAACAACGTCTTGACATCCGGTGCTGCGCTGGCATCGGCGAACGCGATCGCCGCACCGACCTCCGCCGCGACAGACTGCTCCAACTGTTCCAGGTCCTCAGCGCTCAACCGCAGCTGGTCACCCAACGCGAGCACGGGATCCGCGGCCCTGAGCTCGGCCACTTCTTCCTTCGTCCGGTACGCCGCCGGATCCACCACCGAATGCCCACGCAGCCGCCCGCTGACAGCCTCCAGCAGCACCGGCCGCCCTTCACGCGCCATCGCGACCGCGCGTACGGCGGACTCCTGTACGGCGACGACATCGTTTCCGTCGACGCGTTCGCCGTACATCCGGTACGCCGCGGCGCGCTTGTGCAGCTCGGGTTCAGCGGACGACATCTCGACGGTGGTGCCCATGCCGAGCTGATTGTTGACCACCGCGAACACGATGGGGAGTTTCCACAGTGCGGCCAGGTTGAGCGATTCGTGGAAGGCGCCGATGTTCGTCGTACCGTCGCCCAGGTGGCACATCACGATCTCCGGACCGCCGCGGTAGGCGATCGCGAGCGCCGCCCCGGTTGCCAGCGGCAACTGGCCGCCGACGATGCCGTACCCGCCGAGCAACCGGGCCTGCGCGTCGAACAGATGCATGGAACCACCCCAGCCCTTGGACACGCCGTCGCTCCGGCCGTAGAGCTCGGCCATGACGCGGCTGGGGTCGATGCCGCGCGCGATGGCGTACCCGTGCTCGCGGTAGTTCGTGAAGACGTAGTCGCTCGGGTCGAGTGCACTCATCAACCCGACGACCGTTGCCTCCTCGCCGAGGTTCAGATGGCAGTAGCCGCCGATCTTGGCTTCGGTGTAGGCCCGGGCGGCCCGCTCCTCGAAGCGCCGGATCAGCAGCATCTGCCGGTAGTGGCCCAGCAGGCCGGGCGGTGCGGACATCGTGTCGGCTCTCCTCACGAGGATAATGATACTAGATCGTGTCATTCTGTCATGAAGGAGGATAGCGCCATGACCAGAGCTGTCGACGGTGGTCCGCGCAAACGTGGACGGCCGACCGAGTCCGAACGCGAGCAGCGGCGGGAGGAGATCCTGGACGCGGCGGTCCGGCTGTTCCTCCGGCACGGGTACGGCGGTGTCTCGCTGGACCGGCTGGCGACGGAGGCGAAGGTCACCAAACGCACGATCTACGGCTACGTCGGCGACAAGACCGAGGTCTTCACCGCGGCGGTCGCCCGGTTGAACCGCGAGGTCCTGCCGGAAGCGGAGCCAGTCGACCGACAGGCCCGGACGCCCGGTGCGAACGCCCTCGAGGCACTCGCCGTACGGCTCGTCATCACGCTGCACTCGGACGTCGCGATCGGCCTGCACCGGATGGTGGTCGCCGAGGCACACCAGTTCCCGGACCTCGCCACGGGCTTCTACGCGGCCGGTCCGCAGCGCTACATCGACGCCTTGAGTGATCTCGTCCCGTGCCCCGAGGAGCTCTTCACACTCCTCCTCGGAGAGCCGCACCGCCGCCGCCTCCTCGGCCTGGATGCTCCGCCCTCACGGGCCCGGGCCGAGGCTCACGTCAACGGCGTACTGCAACTCCTGGACCTCTAGTCCATGGCCGTGGCTTCCAGGGCGACGAGGAGGTCCGGGCCGGCGAGGGTCGCGACGCCGAGGACCGTGCTGGCGAAGCGGTCGGGGATGCCGCTGAACCGCTCGGCCAGGACGCCGAACTGCTGGAGCAGTTCGCCGACGTCGGTGGTGTAGATGTTGAGCCGGACCACGTTGGCAACGGTCATATCGGCACCGGCCAGGACCGCTTCGAGGTTGTCGAGGGCGAGCCGGAGCTGGGCTGCCATGTCGCCCGGATGTTGCGCGTTGCCGTTGGCGTCGACGGAGTCCTGGGCGCTGCAGATGAGCTCGCGGCGGCGGCTCTCGACGAGCTGGGCCTGGTCGAAGCCCAGGCCGACGGACCAGTTCCACGGGTTGACGGCGGTGCGTTGCATGGTGGTCTCCTTCGATCGGACCGGCCCTTCGTGGACCGGCGAGTTAGTTAGGTAACTAACCTAGAACTCGGCTCCGACAGTTTCTTATACTCGGGACCATGAGCGAGACGCGACCGGGCAAAAGAGAGCGACTGGTGGCCGCCGCGGCGGAGATGGTGTACCGCCAGGGAGTGGCGCCGACGACGCTGGCGCACATCGCGGAGGCGGCCGACGTACCGCTGGGGAACGTGTACTACTACTTCAAGACGAAGGAGGACATCGTCGCCGCCGTCGGCCAGGCCCGCGCGGAGCGGCTGGAAGCGACGCTGGCCGAGTTGGAGACCCGCCACCGCACCCCGAAGACGCGACTCAAGGCCCTCGTCGACATGCTCGCCGACCGAGCCGATGAGACCGCTCTCTACGGCTGCCCCTACGGCACCCTCGCCACCGAGCTCTCCAAGCGCCCCGACGGCACGAACCCCCTCGCCACCTACCTGATGGAGCTCCTCATCAGCTGGGCCGAACGACAGTTCCAGCAGTTGGTACGCCGCGATGCCCGCGACCTGGCCATCGACCTGGTCGCCGCGTACGAGGGTGCCGCGGTCCTCGCTTCCACCCTCGCCCAGCCCGACCTGATGGCCCGCCACTCCCGCCGCCTCCGCGCCTGGATCGACGCTCAGCCGGGTCTTGCGACGGCTTGACCGGTTTCCGTCATGTCCGGGACTTGTCACGGTGGTCCGTGGCCGGGGTGGTGACCGATCGGATACGACAGGTGCATCAGGACGCACCAGATCGGTGCCTGGAGCAAGGATGGAGCCCTCGTGGCCTTGTCGAAACCACTTCCGACCCGGACGGCGCTGCTGCTCACCGGCGCGCTGCTGCTGTCCGCGGTGACCGTCCCGGGCCTCGCGTCCGCCGCCAAACCGCCGCCGCCCGGAGCCGCACCAGCGGCCCCGGCGCTGACCGGCCCAGCCACGGTCACGCTGCTGACCGGTGACCGCGTCACCCTGACCCCGGACAAGAACGGGACGCCGCGCGTCGACGTCCGGTCTCGCGACGGGAAGAGCGGGACCAACGGATTCTCCGTCCGCAACGACCACGGCCGGATCAGCGTCGTACCGCATGACGTCGCCACCCTGGTTCCCGACGTACTCGATCCTGCGCTGTTCGACGTGACCGGTCTGGTCGAGATGAAGTACGACGACGCGCACCGCGCGGACCTGCCGGTGATCGTGCGCCAGGGTGCTGGTGAGCGGACGATGGCGAGCAACGGGTTCACCGCGACCCGCGAGCTGGCCAGCGTGGACGCGACCGCCGGCCGGATCCAGAAGTCCCGTACGACGACATTCGGTGCATCGCTCACCACGACCAAGGCGGCGCGGCCGGACAAGATCTGGCTCGACGCGGCCGTGCACGGCGAGTCGACGACAGCGGTCGAGGCCGCGCCGCGGGACGGCTACCTGGACCAGATCAACGCACCAGCCGCCTGGGACCGTGGACTCGACGGGCGTGGCGTCAAGGTCGCGATCGTGGACTCGGGCATCGACGCCGAGCACCCCGCCCTGTCCGGGAAGGTGACGGCCACCGCCGACTTCACCGGCGAGGGCACCCAGGACGACCTCGGCCACGGGACGCATGTGGCGTCGCTCGTCGCCGGGAACGGCGCTGGATCGGACGGCGCCCGGCAGGGTGTCGCACCTGGTGTCGAACTGGTCTCCAGCAAGGTCATCAACGCCGCGAACGAGGGCACCGAGTCGGGAGTCATCGCCGGACTGGAGTGGGCGGCCGACCAGCACCCCGACCTGGTGAACCTCAGCCTCGGCGGCCGCGCGCCGCGGGTCGGCGACGACCTGATGGCCGATGCGGTCAACCGGCTGACCGACAAGACCGGCGCTCTGTTCGTCATTGCGGCCGGCAACAGCGGGTCGTTCCTCCCCACTCCGTTCTCGATCGAGTCGCCGGGGACCGCCGCGTCCGCCCTCACCGTCGGTGCGGTCGACGCCACCGACCACAAGGCGCAGTTCTCGAGCGAGGGTCCGACCTGGTCGTACGTGCAGAAGCCAGAGGTGTCCGCACCAGGCGTGAACATCCTGGGTGCCCGGGCCGGCGCCCGCGACGGTGACCTGTACGTCGCGTACTCCGGGACGTCCCAGGCGACGCCGCAGGTGACCGGATCGGCGGCCCTGCTGCTCCAGCAGCACCCCGACCTGACCTGGCAGCAGCTCAAGGCACGCTTGAGCAGCGCCGTGGACGACACCGGCACGTACACCTCGTGGTCCGGCAGCGGGCGGCTGAACCTCGCCACCGCGACCTCGAACGGCCTGTCCGCTGACATCGGCGTCGTCGACTTCGGTGCGATCCGTCACCCCGACGACGCCGTGCAGACCCGCACCGTCACGCTGACCAATCCCGGCAGCGAGCCGCTGGCGGTCACGGCCGCCGACCACGAGGTGCTGTCTGGCAACACCACGACGGCACCCGACGCGGCCGTCGTCGTGTCCCCGGCCACGTTGACGGTTCCGGCCGGAGGTACGGCGAGCCTCACCGTCACGCTGGACCCGGCCACCGTCGACGACGCCATGTGGCAAGGTTCGGTCGACCTGCTCGGGGCCGACGGCAAGGAGCTCCTCCGTCTCGCCTTGAACGCCTACGACGAGCCGCCGGCGTACGACGTCTCTGTCCGGGTGCTCGACCGGGACGGCCAGGCGGTGTCCGGCGGGTGGGTCAACGCGTTCAACGGCAGCAACGGTGACTTCATGCAGTTCGTGCTCGACGACCAGGGCCGCAGTACCCGCCGGATCTCGCCCGGCGAGTGGAGCATGTGGACCTTCGTGACGACCGGCGACACCGTCGCGATGACCGGCGGTACGGACTTCCTGGTCGCGAAGGACGCCGACTTCACGCTGGACGCCCGGAAGACGGTGCGCCTGGACGTGCCCGTGGTCGAGGGGCAGCCGACGAAGGCGACCGAGGGCGCGGTCACCGCCCTGCGCGCCTCAGATCCAGCCAAGTGGCAGGCTGAGGAGTTCTTCCCCACCATCGAGGACATCGCCGCCGGGAAGGTCTATGTGCAACCCACCGGTGCGCCCAAGAAGGGGATCGTCGAAGCCGTCACTCGCTGGCAGTTGCAGTCGACGAAGAAGGCCGACCACAACGCAGCGGACCTGTACCAGGTCTATCAGAGCGCGAACCGGTTCACTGTGCCGTTGGCGAAGAACCTGGACCGCAAGGCTGTCCGCGCCATGGCTCGGGTCGACACCTCCTTCGGCAGCGTCTGGGGAGGCGGTACGGCCGGCGTCGGTCGCGGCGTCCGGAGTGCGGTGACCACCTTCGGTGGCGGCACCTGGCAGACCGTCGAGACGCCCTCCCACCGCGTGGAGATGCTGTCCGCGGGCCCGGGGATCGAATGGTGGCAGTGTCTGGATTCCCCGGCCACCGGCATCGCCGGAGTCTGCGACAACCCGGAGCGGACCTACAAGCCCGGCGAGAAGGCGCGCTCGGTCTTCGGTACGGCGATGCATCCGCAGCTCAACATCGGCGAGATCTTCAACGGTGACTTCAACATCCAGGTCGGACTGGCCGACCCAGGCCACCTGGGCATTGTCGACACCGCGCTGATCGACGACGTACGGCTCGCGCTCTATCGCAACGGCGTCAAGCTCGGCGAGCAGAAGAACACGTCGGGCTTCTTCCAGGTTCCCAGTGGTACGGCGCGGTACCGGCTGGAGCACAGCTGGAAGACGGACCATTTCTCGACCTCCACGGAGGCGAAGACCACCTGGGAGTTCACGGCCACGCCACCGGCGGAGTGGGCGAATCCGGTCCGGCCGTCGATGCTGAGGCTGGACTACGACCCGTACGTTGCGCTGGACGGCAGTGCGCCGGCGTGGCGGCCGATGGTGTTCGACCTGCGGGTCGGAGCCCAGGACCGTGCGGCGACCGCGCCGGTCAAGTCGGCCCGGCTGTGGATCTCGTCGGACCGCGGTAAGCACTGGACGGCGGCGCCGCTGGTCCGTACCAAGGACGGCTACCGGACGATCATCGCGCCGTGGTCGTTGCTGCCCGGGCACACGTTGTCCGTCCGGGCCGCGATCACGGACAAGGCCGGCAACTCGGTCGACCAGACCGTTCTCGACCTGGTCCCCGTGCGCTGACCGGCGGACTCGAAGGCCCGGGCGCGTGCCCCGGGCCTTCGAGCGTCACGCCGTACGGGTGTCGCGGCCCACGATGATGCCGATCACGACCTGTACGGCGGCCAGGGTCGCGAACAGGGTGAGCGTCGCGTCCCAATTGCCGGTGAGTTCGGTGAGGGAGCCGGCGATGACGGGACCGGTGGCGGCGAGGAGGTAGCCGACGGCCTGCGCCATACCGGACAGCTGGGTCGCCTCGTGGTGGCTGCGGCCGCGGATGCTGATGAGGGTGAGCGCGGCGACCAGAGCGGCGCCCTGGCCCAGTCCGGCGAGGACGACCCAGACGACCACCAGACCTGGCGCCAGCAGGATTCCGAGCAGCGCAACGAGGATCGGAACGCTGGCGGTGATCGTGCCGGCGCGTTGATCGGTCGGATGCTTCAGCAGCCGGGGAATCGTCAGGCCGCCGACGAGGCCGAAGCACTGGAACAGAAACAGGTGTACGCCGGCTGTCCGCTCCGAGATACCGGTCGAGATCTCGATGGTGGGCAGCCAGTTGACGAGAAGGTAGAAGCTCGTCGACTGCAGGCCCATGAACGCCGTGATCAGCCAGGCCATCGGCTGCCGCCAGACGCTGACCGGGAGAGCGCCGTCGTCGGGGTCCGGCGGCGGCATCGGCACTGACGCGGACTGCCTCGGCAGCCAGATCACGGCGACGACCGCGGCAAGACCTCCCCAGACTGCCAGCGCGAGCCGCCAGTCGGCCGCGTCTGCGATCGGCACTGCTGACACCGAAGCGATCGCGGCGCCGCCGGTGATGAAGGCCGTGTACACCCCGGTCGCGCGGGACACGTTGCCCGCGTAGTCACGCTTGAGGATGACGGGGACCAGCACGTTGCCGACCGCAATCGCTGCACCGACCACGATCGTGCCGAGCCACAGTCCAGGCAGCCCGGTGTAGGACCGGGCGACGGTCGCGACGGCGAGGACGAGCAGCGAGACGAACACGGCCCGCTCCATCCCGTGCCGCCGGGACAGTCGATGGATGAGAGGCGAGGCCAGTCCGAAGGCGATGAGCGGCAGCGTGCCGAGCAGGCCGAGCGCTCCCTCGCCGAGTTGCTCGTCGGCACCGATCTGCGGCAGCACCGGGCCGACCGCGGTCAGCGCCGGACGCAGGCACAGGGCCACCAGGAAGACGGTCGCGGTCAGCAGGGCGGCCCGTCGTCCGGACGGCGGCTCGGCCGGCGGTTTCAGCACATCCTCACTCCTGACTAGATGTCCTACATTTACACTGTAGCCTGGGTGAGAACGGAGGTCGTCGCGGTGTCACTGAGTGGGCCGGTGCGTCAGGTGCCGCTGGTACTTCAGGTCTCGGAGCAGTTCCGAGGGCTGATCGAGTCCGGCACGTGGCCGGTGGGGAGCAGGATTCCCGGCGAGAACCAGCTCGCCGGCGACCTGGGGGTCAGCCGGGGAACTGTGCGTGAGGCGTTGCGGTCGCTGAGTCTGACCGGTCTGCTGGAGCCGCGGGTCGGCGATGGCACGTATGTGCGTGCGACCAATGAGATCAGCGGTGTTCTTGTCCGCGACGAGTTGTCGGCGTCGCTGACGCATGTCCTCGATGCGCGGGCCGGCATCGAGGCCGCGGCCGCGCGGCTGGCTGCCCAGCTGCCCGATGGAGTCGCTGGGCTGGACGCAGCACTCGAGGCACGCAGCGCAGCTCACGAAGCCGGCGATCTAGCTGGCTACGTTGCCGCGGATGCCGGCTTCCATCGAGGCGTGGTCGAGGCCAGCGGCAATCCGCTCCTGCTTCGTCTGTACGACGCTCTCGCGGAGGTGCTGACCGACTCGATCCACCAGACCGCCACGATCCCCGAGGACACCAAGGTCCGCGATGCGCATTTCGCCTTGCTGGCCGCGATCCGTGACGGCGATCCGGAGGCCGCGGCCAAGACGTCGTACGCGCTGATCGAATCGGTCAAGCAGTCTGCTGGGTGATGGCGGACGCCCACAGCGCACCGGCGGTCGCGTGGAAACGCACCGAGCGACCCGTGGCGAAGTCGTTGCCTGCAGCATTGTTGGAGTTCCACTCTAGAGTTGCTCTCCCGGTGAGCTGGAGTACGTCGCCGCTCTCGAAGTCGATGAACAGGAGCGCAGCCGTGGGATCGATGTTGAGGTTCCCCATGCTGTTGAACATGTTGTTGCCCGCGTAGTCCGGCCAGATCACGTCGGCGCCGTCGACCTGCACGAATCCGGGGGAGCCTCCCTTGTGCGAGGCATCCGCTCCACGGGTCGGGTGTTCCGTCCCCAGGAAGAACATGTCCGCAGTCGTGATGATCCGGCGCGCCTCGTCCGTCAGTCCGCCGCCCGCTGCCAGCGCTGAGTGCGTCGGGCTGACCGGCCGCGACGGCCCCTGCGTGATCTGTCGCGGCTGGACGTACGACGGACAGTTGCCGAACGCCTCGTGGACATCGAGGGTGAGGCCGTTCTCGGCCACGTCCGTGATCCAGCCGTTGACTCTGACGCGCCGGCGACGCTCGAGGTCGATCGCAAGTACGCCGGCCGCCTGGTCCGGCGCCAGGTTGTGCAATGCATCCGCCGGTGCGGGTTTGGTCTTCACCAGCAAGAGTTGGCCATGACCGGCGAGAAACCCTGGCTGCGCGACCAATGGGGACGCCCACAGTCGGTGCTGCTCGTCACGGGCGACCAGGACGGCGAAGGACTGCAACCCCAAGATCGCAGCCCGGCCGCCTGTCAGCGACACCGGAGCGAGCATGCCTTCCAGACGCGATGCCGCGTCCCGCAGTCCCGCACGCGTTTGTACCGCGAGTTCGCCTTCGTGGAATCCGGTGGTCTGGCTCGGTGTGTTCGGTGCGGCAGTCATCGCACATCTCCCGAGCGGTGCGTCTTGTGGTAGTGCCGTGCCGCGCGGGCGCGGTTCCCGCAACCGGCGCTCGAGCACCAGATCCGGCGCTTGTTCTCCGCGAGGAACAGCATCGAGCACGATGACGAGGCGCACCGCCGCAGCGTTGCCAGCCGATCGGGATCCGACAGCAGATCGATCGCCTCTTGGGCGAGCGCGGCGAGGATCGCGTTCCCGCCGAGTTCGGTGTGCCAGCGCGTTTCCGCCGCCGGTCCGTCTGGCCCCAGCGTGAGTTGCCGGCTGGTCGGGACCGCGGAGGCGTACGCGTTGACGTCGGCTACCGAGGTTGCCTGCGGGTCGCGGCCTTCGAGGTGTGCGTCGAAGAGGTCGCGGATCGCGGACCGAAGGCGCAGTACTGCGGCCTCGGGTGGGCGGGGACCGGTCGGGAGCCGGTGCGACTGCAGGTCCCACCAGGCGTCGGGCCGCTCCGACAGCAGGTCGCGTGGCGGGTCGACGACCAGGATCGCCGTATCCACCAGATCGAGCGCCGCGAGCGGTTCCCCACCCATCGGGAACCCGGCATCCTGCATCGCGTCGATCGTCGGCATAACGGACATGGTAGGAGTCTAAGCATTAGGCACGCGGATCACAAGCGCTCAATCTAACCATTGACTTGATCAGTAGGCATTAGGCTCACGCGAGTGCCGGCCATCATGTCGTACGGCGAGACGCGGGCGAACAACGAGCGCCTGTCCGAACGACACCCGCTGCCCGGTTCGAGCCGACACCACCATCAGCCCACGCAGTCGCTGGCCGTGCGTAGCTCCACGCACCGACTCCCGCCAGGCCAGCCACAGTGTGGCAGGCAGAACCAGCAGGAGAAACCAGCCGCCGCCTCGTCACCATGGCGGTAGCCAGAGTCCGCCGCGGTGTCACTCGTCGACTGGTTTGCGGCGGGAGCGCAGGACCTGGGCGAAGATGAGAAGGCCGGTGGCGAAGGCGACCAGGATGAGGAGGGCGACGCGGTCGGTGCGGGCTTGCTGGCAGTCGGCGAGGATCGTCTGCCGAGCATCGACCGCCCTCTCCTGCTGAGTCTCCGGAGGATCGTCCGACGCGCGAACCTTCTCCATGTACGCCGAGAGCACGGCCGACTCGTCATCACTGAGCGGCTCGTCCAGGTCCTGCGTCTCGGAGCTGAGCCGGCCCAGCGCCGGGCACTTCACGGAGACCGGGTCGCCATCGAACCCGTCGTCGTACTTCACATCGGCGGAGTTGAAGAACAAGAACAGCATCCACACAGCCCCAAGCAAAGCCAGCACCCCGGCCCACTTGCCCTTCATCGCACGCATCCCTTCCGTCGCGAACCCCCACATCCTGCCCGCCAAGGGGTCGACCACCGGGAGGTCGCGGCGACTGACGCGACCAGTAAAATGTTACATGCTACTGTGCTGTGACAGATGCCGCCGGGTGGTTGGAGCTGGGATGCGAGTCAGCGTGACGGACTACCACACGGCCGGTGAGCCGTTCCGGATCGTGACCGGCGGACTTCCCGACATACCGGGACAGACGATCCTGGAACGGCGGTCGTCCGCGCAGACGTCGCCTGAGGTCGACGCAGTACGGCAACTTCTGGTGAACGAGCCGCGGGGACATGCGGACATGTACGGCGGCTTCCTGGTGCCGCCCGATGACGACGGTGCGGACCTCGGCGTTCTGTTCTGGCACAAGGACGGCTACTCGACGGCGTGCGGCCACGGCACCATCGCGCTGGGCGCCTGGGCTGTCCGGACCGGGCGGATCCCCGCCGCGCCGGACGGCGACACCGAGGTGGTGATCGACGTACCGTCCGGCCGCGTCCTGGCCCGGGTCACCTGTCTGGGCGGTGAGGTCGAGCAGGTCTCGTTCCGCAACATCCCGGCGTACGTCGTTGCCCGGGGCATCGAAGTCGCGATCGGCCGCGGCACGGTCCGGGCGGACCTCAGCTATGGCGGCGCCCTCTACGCATCCGTCGACGCGTCCTCGGTCGGCCTCGACGTGACGCCGAAGAACAGCACCGACCTGATCTCCGTCGGGCGCGAGGTCAAGTGGGCGCTGAACGACACCCGGTGGGCGCGGCACCCGACCGACAGCCGCCTCGACGGCATCTACGGCACCATCCTGTACGACGACCTCGGCGGGACCGAGGGCGGTCCGCACCAGCGCAACGTCACCATCTTCGCCGACGGTGAACTGGACCGATCACCCTGTGGTTCCGGGACTTCCGCACGCATCGCGCTGCTGGCCGAGGACGGCCGGCTGCCGATCGGCCGCACTCTCGAGCACGACTCGATCGTGGGTACGACGTTCCTCGGCCGGGTCGTCGAACACGTCGAGGCCGACGGTCATCAGGCCGTCGTCACCGAAGTCACCGGCGCGGCGTACGAGACCGGCCAGGCCACCTTCACGCTGGATCCGCGCGACCCGCTCGGCACTGGATTCGTGCTGCGATGACCGTTCAAAGCCAGGTCGTGACCGACCAGATCGGCATCCCACACCTCGGCGGTGGTCCGAACCTCCGCCAGCAGATCGGCGACGTACTGCGAGCCTCGGTGATCGCCGGGCGGATGCGGAAGGGCGTCGTGTACTCCGCTCCGACGCTCGCCCAGCAGTTCGGGGTCTCTCCGACGCCCGTCCGCGAGGCGATGCTCGACCTTGCGGCCGAAGGACTCGTCGAAGCCGTTCGAAACAAGGGATTCCGGGTCGTCGAGCTGTCCGACAAGCAACTCGACGACATCACCGGGGTCCGGTTGCTGCTGGAGGTTCCGACCGTCGCCGGCCTGGCGACGAACCTCACCGACGAGTCGCGGCGCAAGCTCGAGGCGCTCTATCCTGCGGCGCGGCAACTCGTCGAGCTGACCAGGCAGCGGGACCTGGTCGGCTTCGTCGGTCTCGACCGGCAGTTCCATCTGTCGCTGCTCGACCTCGCGGCGAACCGGACCCTGGTGGAGATTGTCGGCAATCTGCGGGCCCGCAGCCGGCTGACCGGGATGTCGGACATCGACCACGACCTCCTGATCGCCTCGGCGCAGGAGCACGTCGAGATCCTCGATCGCCTGCTCGCCGGGGATGTGGCCGGGGTGACGACCGTGATGAGCCGGCATATCAAGCATGTCCGTGGAGCGTGGGCCGGTCGTCCGGACCGCGAGCAGGAGAAGGGATGATGAGCCCGATGACAGCAGCACGTCAGGACAGTCTCGCGATCGTTGGCGGCGGCAACATCAGTGCGGCCTTGCTGTCAGGGTTGCTCGAGGGGGACGTCGTACTCCACGATCCGGACCGGATCGCGGTGGTCGAGCGGTTGCCGGACAGGGCGGCGTACCTGCGGGAGCGGTTCGGGATCTCGACGCCTGATCTCGCGGAGGCGGTGCGGGGAGCCGATGTCGTGCTGCTGATGGTGAAGCCGTACCACGTCGAGGCGCTGCTGCCGCAGTTGATCGAACACGTCACAGCCGAGCAGCTGGTCATCTCGGTGGTCGGCGGGATCAGCACGGCGCAGATCGAGCGTGGGCTGGTGCCGAAGACGCCGGTGGTACGGGCGATGCCGAACACGGCGGCGTCCGTCGGGGAAGGGATGACGGCGATCTGCGCCGGATCCTTTGCCACTGACGTGCATCTGGAACGCGCCGGTGCATTGCTGCGCTCGGTGGGCAAGGTGGTGGAGGTGCCGGAGACGCAGATGAACGCGATCACAGCGTTCTCCGGCAGCGGTCCGGCGTTCTTCTTCTACTTCGCCGAGGCCTTGATCGACTCCGGAGTGCTGCTCGGACTGAGCCGGGAGTTGTCGGAGGAGATGGTGATCCAGACTGCGGTCGGTGCGGCCGTGATGCTGCGCGACTCAGGCATGGATCCGGTCCGGCTCCGCGCCGCTGTGAGCAGCCCCGGAGGCACCACCATCACCGCCATCCGCGAACTCGAGAAGGCGGGAGTCCGCGGCGCCGTCATGGTCGCCACCGAGGCCGGTCGCGACCGCACCATCGAGATCGGCGCGCAGGCCGGCAGCCACTGAACAACGTTAATCCCGTCACCCTCAGCTGGCTTGACGATTCGATAGTCAGCTTCTAGAGTTAAGAACAGATCCTGGATATAAAACATCCAGAACAATGAGAGATGGGAGCTGGAGCGATGAGGATCTTTCTTGCCGGGGCGTCGGGTGTGATCGGGCGCGCGCTGATTCCGCGACTGGTGGCCGACGGCCATGTGGTCGGAGGAATGACCCGGTCGGTCGCGAAGACCGAACTGGTGGAGGGACTCGGGGCCGAGCCGATCCTGTGCGATGTGTTCGATCGCGACGCGCTGATCCAGGCGGTCGGCGACTTCAAGCCGGACGTGATCCTGAACGAGCTGACCGACCTGCCGGACGACGTGACGCGGATCGGGGCGCACGCGGACCTGAACGCGCGGATCCGGACCGAGGGCAACCAGAACCTGATCGAGGCCGCGCGGCGGGCCGGGTCGCCGAAGATCCTGGCCCAGACCGTCGCCTGGCAGCTCCCCGACGGCCCCGATGCCTTGGCGGTCGCCGAACTGGAGCGATCGGTTCTGGCCGAGGGTGGCGTCGTCCTGAGCTATGGGCAGTTCTACGGGCCGGGCACGTACAACGAGAAGCAGTTGCCCGCAGAGCCGCGAGTGCACATCGACCGCGCCGCGGAGCTCACTGTGCGGGCGCTGCGCGAGCCGAGCGGCGTCGTCGTCATCACCGACTGATCGTCAGCTGTCCTGCGGGTCGGCCCAGTCGCCGTTCGCGACGATCGCGAGGTCCTCGAGCTCGAGGTTCTTGCCGGACGCGGTCCGCGGGCCGATGATCACCGGCTCGCCGGTGCCTCGCTCGACCAGGCTCAGCGGCCCGCCTTCCTCGTCCTGCACGTACTTGTTGCCCCACTGCATCAGCGCGAAGACCGCGGGCAACAGCTCCCGGCCTTTGTCGGTCAGCAGGTACTCGGAGCGGGTCCGCTGGCCCGGCTCGCGGTACGGCTGCTTGCTGAACAGACCGATCTCGGTCAGGTCCCTGAGCCTGGCCGCCACGATCGCGTCGGTCAGCCGGGTACGCCGGGTGAAGTCGTCGAACCGCGTGGTGCCGTAGAACGCCTCGCGCAGGATCACCATCGACGACCGGGTGCCGATCAGATCCATCGTCATCGCGATCGAGCAGTTCTCGAGCGTCCAGGTGCTCCGATCGGCCAGCACCCCTTCGAACGTGATCGCCATACCTCGTCCTTTACAAGGAGTTTCCGATGTCATCCTCTCACGTGGTGGCTGAGCGGCCTGTTGTCCGCCGGCGGCCGACCATCCCCGCCGGGCTCGCCATGGCCGGTGCGGCGATCACCTTCACCGCGCTGTATCTCGCGGCCGGGGCGCTGACCCCGTTGCTCGTGTTCTACCAGGAGCAGTGGGATTTCGCGCCGTCTCTGCTGGCGCTCGCGTTCGCTGTGTACGCGGTCGGCTTCCTCGCCGCCGTACTCACTGTTGGTTCGCTCTCGGACCATGTCGGCCGGCGCCCGGTGCTGATCGGCGCCCTGGTTGTCCAGATCGCCTCGAACCTCACCTTTCTCGCCGCTTCCGGTGTCGGGTGGGTGATCGCCGGCCGGATCATCCAAGGCGTCGCCAGCGGTGCGGCAACAGCCGCCTTCACCGCAGCGCTCGTGGAACTCGCGGCGCCGAACCGCAAACGGCTGGGCACGATCCTGGGCAGTGTCGGACTGACCGGAGGCCTTGGGTTCGGCTCCTTGCTGGCCGGCCTCGCCATCCAGCTCACGCCCGCGGCGAACTCGATCATCTTCGTCGTCCTGACTGTTGTGACGATCTTCGGAACGGTCCTGGTGGTCCTGTCGCCCGAGACCGCCACCCGGGTCCCTGGCGCGTTGCATTCGTTGGTCCCACGCATCGCCCTTCCACCGGCAACCCGTCGAGAGTTCGCCGCGGCCGCGCCGGTGGTCGCCGCGGTCTGGATGCTCGCGGGTCTGTCCGGCGGGCTCGCGCCGAGCATGGTGCGCAGTGTCTTCCATCTGAACAGTGGTCTTCTCAATGGCGTGGCCGGGTTCGTCGCGCCGGCGACCTCCGCTGTGGTCGGGCTGGCGTTCGCCCGCGTCGACTCGCGGCGGGCGATGACGTGGGGGATCTACGCATCGATCGTCGGAGCCGTCGGCATCATCACCGGCGTCCTGGCCGGAAGCCTGGCCGTGATGATCATCGGGCAGGCCATCGCAGGTGTCGGTTTCGGCGCGGCGTTCACGGCCGCTCTCCAGCTCATCTTCCCGCTCGCGGCCCCACACCAGCGGGCCGGCGTCGTCGCCGCGATCTACCTGGTGTCCTACCTCGCGCTCGGTATTCCCGTGGTCATCGCCGGTCAGCTCACCGGCCCCATCGGTGCGGTCGCGGCGGTCACGTCGTACACGGCCCTGACTGTGGTCCTCGCCTTCGTCAGCCTGATCGCCCAGCTCCGCCTCAAGCGCCGTACGCACGCTTAGCTGTGCAGCATTTCTGCAGCGTTCGGCGAGGCAGGCTGGCATCGAGCGGTGGGGTTGCCGCGGAGAGGAGGGATCATGCCCGTCGCGCCCCTGAAGGAACTCGTCGACGAGGCTCTGGCCAAGGGGTACGCCGTTCCCGCGATCAACGTGGTGGACGAGCTGAGCCTGCGTGCCGTCGTCGACGCCGCCGTGGAACTGCGCTCGCCGCTCATCGTCCAGACGTCGGTGAAGACGGTGAAATCGGTCGGCCGCGACGTCCTCAAGGCGATGTTCGACGCGACGGCCGCGCCGGTGCCCGTGCCGGTGTCTCTCCACCTCGACCACTGCCCGGACCGCGAGGTGATCAGCTCGTGCCTCGCGGCTGGCTGGAACTCCGTGCTGTTCGACGCGTCGGCGCTCCCGGTCGAGGAGAACCAGCGCCAGACCGTGGAGGTCGTCGCCGAGGCCAGGGCGTACGGCGCTCATGTCGAGGGTGAGATCGAGGGGATCACCGGTGTCGAGGACGGGGTCGGATCTGACACCGAGTCGGCGCGTCAGTCCCTCGAGATCGCGACCCGGTTCGTGGAAACGACCGAGGTCGACGTGTTCGCTCCGGCGATCGGCAACGCCCACGGCATCTATCACTCGTTGCCGGACCTGGACTACCAGCGGATCACCGACCTGGTGGCGGCGACCGGGATCCCGATGGCGCTGCACGGTGGCTCGGGGCTGAGCTGTGAGCAGTTCCAGGATCTGATCGGCCGGGGCTGCTCGAAGGTGAACATCTCGACGGCTCTCAAGGTCGCCTACATGACATCGTCGCTGGAGCACCTCGAGCAGGCGCGTGCCGCGAACAAGTGGGACCCGCCGTCCCTGTTCGTCCACATCCACGCGGCCGTGAAGGCGATGGCCGCCGAGCACATCGAGATCTTCGGCAGCGGCGGCCGGGCATGACCGCGATCATCTTCGACTGCGACGGCGTACTGGGTGATACCGAACGCGACGGGCATCTGCCGGCGTTCAACGCGACGTTCGAGCAGTTCGGACTGCCGGTGCGGTGGTCGGTCGAGGAGTACGGCCGGTTGCTGCGGATCGGCGGTGGCAAGGAGCGGCTGGCCACTGTGCTGGACGACCCGGAGGTGTGGGCCGCGGCGGGATCGCCTGCGACGCCTGAGGAGGGCGCCGAGGTTGTGGCGACGTGGCACCGGGCCAAGACGAAGGCGTTCACCGACTTGGTCGCCGCTGGAGTCATCCCACCGCGCCCTGGCGTACGGCGGATCATCACTGGCGCGTTGGAGGCCGGGTGGACGGTTGCGGTGGCGTCGACGTCTGCTGAGCCGTCGGTTCGGGCTGTCCTTTCCGGAGCTGTCGGTGCTGAGGTTGCGGCGACGATCCCGGTGTTCGCGGGTGACGTCGTACCGCGGAAGAAGCCTGATCCGGCCGTCTACGAGTTGACCGTCAAGGAGCTTGGGCTGGACCCGGCCGAGACCCTCGTCGTCGAGGACTCACACAACGGACTGCTCGCTGCCAGCGGAGCCGGGCTGGCCACGGTCGTGACCGTCAGCGGCTACACCCGGGACGAGGACTTCACCGGCGCCGCCCTCGTCGTCACGAGCCTGGGCGATCCGGGCGGTGAGCGGCTCGAGGTTCTCGCGGATCCCTGGGACATCGAACCGGTCGACGCGCTCAGCCTGACCCAGCTCTCCCGCCTGGCCGGCCGGTCACCGCACGACGAGACCCAAGGAGGGCGGACATGACGGACAGCTGGAACGAGGTCGACCTCGTCATGACGACGATCATCGACACCTGCCTCGCCAACGAGAAGTACTTCGGCGACCTGGATTCGGTGGTCGGCGACGGGGACTTCGGGTACTCGCTGGCGCGTGGTTTCGAGAAGCTGCAGGCGCAGTACGCCGAAATGGACCGGACCGACATCGGCACCTTCCTGAAGAAGGTCGGGATGCTGGTGACGTCGCGGATCGGCGGGACGTCCGGCCCGATCTGGGGGACCGGGTTCCTGCGCGCGGGGATGACCGCCGGTACGGCGACCTCCCTTGACGGCGCCACCGTCGTGGCGATGCTGCGGTCCGCGGTCGCCGGCATCATGGCGCGCGGCGGGGCCGCATTGGGGGAGAAGACACTGCTCGACGCGCTGGTCCCGATGACCGACGCCATCGAGGAGGCGCTCGCCGCGGGAGCGAGCAGTGACGAGATCGTCGACCGGGCCGCGGCGGCCGCCCGGTCAGCCGCCGACGCGACGATCGACCTGGTCGCGAAGCGCGGCCGCGCCGCCTACACCGGCGAGCGCAGCCGTGGATCGGTCGACGCCGGAGCCACCGCTGTCGCCGTACTGATGGAGCAGATCGCGAAGAACTGGAAGGGGAGGGAGTCCCGATGAAGAAGTTCGTGAACGATCCCAAGAACTACGTGCCGGAGATGCTGCAGGGGATCGCGCTGGCCAACCCCGAGACCTTGAAGTACGTCCCGGAGTACAACCTGATCATGCGGACCGACGCGCCGCGCGACGACAAGGTCTCGATCGTCCAGGGCTCGGGGTCCGGGCACGAGCCCGCCCACGTGATGACGGTCGGCAAGGGCATGCTCGACGCCGCCTGTCCGGGGGACGTGTTCGCGGCGCCGCCGATGGAGTACGTGTACGAGACCACCAAGCTGCTCGCGTCGCAGAAGGGCGTGCTGCTGCTGGTGAACAACTACACCGGCGACCGGATGGCGTTCGACATGTCGCAGGAGATGAGTGCGGCCGATGGTATGAATGTCCGCACGTTGATCATCGACGACGACGTCTCGGTGAAGGACTCGACCTACACGGTCGGCCGGCGTGGGGTGGCCGGCAACTTCTTCGTAATGAAGGCGGTGGGTGCGGCGTCCGAACAGGGCGCGGACCTGGACGAGCTGGTCCGGATCGGCGAGAATGTCAACTCGGTCACGCGGACGATGGGGATGGCGCTCACGGCCTGTACGCCGCCGGCGAAGGGCTCCCCGCTCTTCGAGCTCGGCGATGACGAGATGGAGATGGGCGTCGGTATCCACGGCGAGCCGGGGCGGAGTCGCGAGACACTCGCGTCGGCCAACGAGATCATCGATCAAATGCTCGAGGCGGTCCGGTCCGATCTGCCGTACGAGTCCGGCGACAACGTCGCGCTGATGATCAACGGGCTGGGCGGAACGCCGATCAGCGAGCTGTACCTGCTCTACGGTCGCGCCCACCAGGTGCTCACCGACCAGGGCATCAACGTACGGCGCAACTACGTCGGGGAGTACTGCACGTCGCTCGACATGGCCGGCGCGTCGGTCACCTTGGTCAAGCTGGACGACGAGATCGACGGTCTGCTGTCGGCGCCGGCCGAGATCGCGATCCGGGTCTTCTGACGTTCAAGGGGATCGGGGTCAGCCCTCGGTCCCCGCCGCGTTCAGGCCGTAGTCCTTGCGGAGACGTCGTACCTCGGACTGGGCGGCCGGCCACAGCGGGGAGGTCGGCGACAGCAACGTCAGTTGGTGTTCCCACGCGGCCAGGTCGTTGACCCCGGCGTACGAACGAGTCCACGCCACAACGAGGTCGACGTCCTGTGTCTGCAGTACGGCGGCCCGGATCCGGTTCTCCAGACGGTTGCGGGCGGCAACGACTCCGGGTGCGTCGGACTGCGGAAGCAACGGGCCGACGTACCGGCGCAGGGCCGACGACAGCAGATGCGAATCGAGGTCGTTGGCGGTCTCGAGCCAGTCCGCGGCGATGTCGCGGCGCAGCCGGTACGGACGCGACTCGACGATGTCGGCGCCGAGGAGTGCGCGGAGTCGGGTCACCTCACCTCGCAACGACGACCGGTGATCGGCTTCGCCGTAGAGCGCGTCCGACAACTCCTCCGCGCTGAGTCCTTCGGGGTGCTCGGCCAGCAGGACAAGGATGTCGCTGTGCCGCCGGCTGAGCCGGAGATCGCGGTCGTCGACGCGTACCTCGGCGTCCGGTCGTCCCAGGGCAGAGATGTGCACTCGATGGCCCGAGTCGCCGGTGATCCTGCGAAGGATCGTGAGTCGGCCGAGCTCGGCCTCGGCCATGCGGGCGGCGGCGCGTACCAGAGCCAGCGACTGGGGTGAGCTGGCATCGGCGCCGCCGGTCACGTCCACGACGCCGAGCACTCGCTGCGTCTCCGGGTCGTAGATGGGCGCGGCCGCGCACGACCACGGTTGCACGAGCAGCGTGAAGTGTTCTGCCGATCGGATCTGGACCGGTCCAGCGACCTCCAACGACGTACCGAGGGCATTCGTGCCGACCTGGCGTTCGGCCCACCACGCGCCTTCGCTGAAATGGATGCCGTCCGCGGCGCGCAGTACATCGCGACGTCCGCACACCCACAGCAGCCGTCCGTCACTGTCACCGATCGCCATCACGCTGTCACTGTCCTCAGCGGCCCGGCCGAGTACGTCGTACAGCATCGGGAAGACCGCGGCGAGTGGATGCTCGGCCCGGTACGCCGACAACTCGTCCGCACGGAACGCGAACGGCGCCGCCGTACCGGAATCCAGTCCTGCCGCGATGGATCGCCCCCAGGAGGCCGCGACCAGCCCCCGCACGTTCCGCTCCCCACCCTCGAGGAACTCCTCGTGCCGCCGATGCAACCCCCGATCGACCCGATCCACCCTCCAAGGGAACTGCGCGCACCCTCGAAAGTCCAGCACACCCATCAGGGGCGGCGGACTGCAGCGAGAGACTGAGGCCATTGGTTTCCTGGTGGACGTAGACGTCGAGGCGGGTCCACCGGAGGTAAATACCTTCGGTATCAGAATCCGGGCCCCGGGCTCTTGTCGGCATCACGTCGATCGGAAGGAGGCCGGAGATGGCTGTCGCAATCCCTTTACTCCCGGCGCGAGGCAGGAACCGCGAAAGGCGTGCAGGCTGTGGACTGCGTCGCCCACCTCGGCGAGAATGCCGAGGGGGGCGGGCGATGGACCAGCAACGGCATGCCGACAATCAGGCGCTCGTCGCTTTGGTGCGTTCCGCCGACCCGGTCGCCTGGCGCACGCTGACGGACCGCTACACCAATCTCCTGTGGCATATCGCCCGCGGAATGCGGCTGAGCCAGGAGGACGCCGCGGACGCCATCCAGACCACCTGGCTCCGGCTGATGGAGCGTGTCGACACCGTTCGGCAGCCGGACAGGATCGGAAGCTGGCTGGCCACCACCATGCGCCACGAATGCCTGGCGGCGTTGCGGCGCCGGTCCAAGGTGGTGGTGCTGGAGATCTTCGACGATCTGCCGGACCACGCCGATCCGTTCGACGACGCGCTGCTGCGAAGAGAGCAGGATGCCGCGTTGTGGCGGGCGTTCCGCTCGATGAAGCCGCGCTGCCAGACATTGCTGCGGGTGCTGATGACCGATCCGCCGCCGGCCTACACCGAGGTGGCGTCGGCGCTGGACATGCCCGTCGGGAGTATCGGCCCGACCCGCAAGCGTTGTCTCGCGGCGCTCCGCGAGATCATGGCCGCCGACCCGTACCCGTTCGAGTCCACGGCCGCGGAACCTGGCGGTGATCAGTGAGATGAACGCCGACCACGATGACGACGCACTGCTGGCGTGGTTGAAGCGAGTCGCAGCAGAGGCGGACCCGATGCCCGGCGACATCACCGCCGCCGCGTACGAAGCGATCGGCCTGCACGACCTCGACGGGCAGTTGGCCGAGCTGATCGCAGACTCTGCCGGGGTGACCCAGGAGTACGACGCGGTACGGCGTACAGAGGCCGCGGACCGCCTGCTGTCGTTCGAAGGCGGTGGTGTCCGGGTCGAGTTGGAGATCGTGCCGGATGACGGTGAGCTGGCTGTCATCGGGCAAGTCATCGGTGCCTCGCCGGAGGACTGCGAGCTCGAGTACGGCGATGGCCGCCGCGAGGCCCTGCCATTGGATGACCTCGGACGTTTCCTGGTCGATCGGAGGCGGGGCGGACCGGTGCGGATCCGGTGCCGGTCGGTCGACGGCAGCCCGGTGATCACCTCCTGGGTCAACCTGTGACCCCGTCAGCGGCCGAGAGCCACGAAGGACAACGCAGTCGCGACCGCGATCGGGTCGTCGCCGACGCCGGCGCGGGCTTTCTGGAGGGCGACGCCGAAGGAATCGCCCGCGCGCAGGTGCTGGTGGAAGTCAACCATCAACCCGGCGGTCGCGGTGTCGTTGACCGGTACGACGCTGGCCAGCAGGCTCGCCGTACCGAGTGGGACCAGTGCGGACACCGCTCCGAGGAGCTCGTCCGCGCCGATCGGAGCGGCGACGCCGGACTCGCAACTGGACAAGACCAACCGCAGTGGCGCGCGGCGGAGCCGGCCGAGGTCGTAGAGAGTCAGCGGCCCGTCGTCGAGAGCGAACGCGGAGAACAACGGGTTGTCGCGGCGCAAGCGCCCGTGGGCCGCGATGTGGGCGGTCCAGGCGCCGTCCAACGCGGCCAAGGTCTTGTCGGCAGTGGCGTGCCCGTTGGCGAGGACGTCCGCACTCGGATAGTTGCCCCTGATCTGCCGCAGTTCGTTGTCACCGCCGCGGAGTCCAGGTCCTGCGACGAGGGTGACGCGGCGTTCCCGCGGCGTGTGCAGACGGCCGGCCCGCAACCACATCGACGCCGACGGCGCGACCACGACCGGGGCCGATCTCAACGCCGGCAACATCGCCCAGGGCACCGCGTGCAGAGCCGCCGGCGGCACGATCAGGACAGGCCCGTCGCCGAGCTCGGCAGCCGACGGTCCCAGCAGGACCTTTTGCAGTCGGAGACCGACCGCGTCCATGCGTTCGAGAGCTCCGGAGTGCGCGCGACCGTGCGCCAGCCGGCGCAGCATGAACAGTGCGAGATCGAGTTCGCGTACGGCGACCTCGACCGGGCCGATCGGGTACATGCGTACTCGCCGGCCGATGACCGTGATCGCGTGGAGCACGCCGTCGAGCGCGGTGATCTCGACCAGGCGATGTTCTCCCAGGCTCTCGATCAACGCGCCGAGGTCAGCGGCGTCCTCACGGCGACGCGGATCGACCGAGGCGCCGGAACGGTTGCTGAGCCGCCTGGTTCGGGCCCGGATGGACGACTCGAGCCGGCTCCGTTCGAGCTGAAGCCGCTCGGTGTCCTCGTCCGCCCGCTGAGCGGCCTCGACGCGTCGAGCCACGTTGCGCAGAGCGGCGAGCTCGGCCGCGAGTTCGGGATCGTCGGGAGGGCGGACCGGCGGCAACGCCAACGCACCGGCGCGCCACTGCTCGCTCCACCGCAACAGCATCCGTGCGTCGTTCCGCCGTACGGCGTGACGCTCGGCCAGGGCGGCGAGCTCGACGCCGTATGCCGCGGCGTGGGCACGCAACTCGGGCGCGGCCAACGAGCGTTGGTGATCGGCCGCCGCTTCGAGGCCGTGCCGGCAGGCGATGAGAGTTGCGGCCGTGTCGCCGCGGCCCTCGGCCCGCAGCGCGTGGGCGAGCCAGCCGG
Organism: Kribbella capetownensis; assembly: GCF_004331485.1. Classification (GTDB taxonomy): domain Bacteria; phylum Actinomycetota; class Actinomycetes; order Propionibacteriales; family Kribbellaceae; genus Kribbella; species Kribbella capetownensis. Next base: position 126,888 of record NZ_SJKD01000008.1, on the reverse strand, counting down.
CCGCATGTCCGAACGTCGGACCGCGATGACGGAAGCGTGCCGCGAGGGCGAGATGGCGGTCGGCGTCGGCCTGGCGTCCCTCGTCAGCAGCGAGGCGGCCGGCCAGAAGGTGCGCCGAAAGTGCATCCGGGGAACTGAACTCATCGAGTTGATCGGCGAGCCGCTGAGCCTCGGCGCAGAGTCGATCGCCACGGTGACCGGCGTCGTACCGCGCCTGGAGCGTGAGGTACGTCGTCCGCGCAAGCCAGCCCTTCCGGCCTTGCTGGCGGAACAGGCGACCGGCTTGGACAGCACGTTCCTCAGCGAGAGCCGGTCGTTCGGCGGCCTGCGCGGCCTGTGCCACGGCGAACAGCAGTTCGGCCGTCCCGGTCCCTCCGGGGTCGCGACGCAGGTGATCGCGCAGCACCTGCTCGGTCGTGGTGACCGCTTCGGTTGCGAGGCCGGCCGCGAGCAGTACGGCGCAGCGGTCGATCGCGAGACTCGGCCACTCCGTCTGAAGCGCCGTGTACCGAGCCGCGGCCTCGTCGAGGAAGCCGAGCGCCGCGGGCAGGTCACCTGCCTGGAACGCCACGTCGGCGCGGTTGTGTACGAGCATGGCCGACTCGAGCTCTTGGCCGTTGGCAGCCGACAGTTGCTCGGCCACCACCAGGTCCCGGTCGGCATGGGCTGCCTGTCCCAGGGCGGCGTACACCAGGAATCGGTGGGTGCGTGCGCGAGCCTCCCAGACCTGGTCGCCGCCGCGATGCAGGAGCATGACGGCCTGACGGAGGTCCGCGAGCGCTTCGTCGTACCGTCCGAGGACCCGGAGCAGGTATCCGCGCCGGGTCAAGGCCCTTCCCGCGGCGGCGCCCTTGCTGTTCGCGATCGCCTGTTCCAGCAGGGCGAGCGCCTCGACGTGTTTGCCTCCGAGGCCGAGCGTGAGGCCGAGGGTTGCTTGGACGTCCGCGATGCGTTCGGGCTCGGTGGAGCTCTTGGCCAGGCGCAGCGCGCGACGCAGTTCGGTGACCGCTTCGGTCTGATGGCCGGAGTCGCGCAGGACGATCGCCCGGGCCTGACGAGCGATCGATGCGGTCCTCGGGTCCGGAGCATCCGCCAGCACCGTGGCGGCCGCCGCGAGGGCTTCGGAGGGGCGAGACACCGCCAGCGGCAGGAGTCGGTCGGGATCGTCGTGACGGTCACCGGCTGACATTCAAGGAGTCTAAGAAACTCACTGCGTAATCGGGAGGGGTCATGTCAGAAGACGACGCAACGGGTCCGGAAGGTCGCACTGAGGAAGCAGCGGTGGTTCCTGAATCACCGGAGGACGCCCAGCGTGCCTTGATTCTCAGCCGTTTCGACCGCGAATCCGAGCATCCGCGGAAATTGGCGCCAGGGCGGGGGGCCGGTACGGATTCCGGGATGGACTTCTTCTACGAGGCCGGCACGATTCTGGTGCGGGAAGAACATTTCGAGCATGTGCGCAGGATTCTGGATCAGTTGCACCTGCTGCCCCGCGGTGACCGGGAGCCGGTGTCGCAGCCGGTGATCGCAGGTATCCGGCTGATTCGGTTGAATCCCGAGCTCAATCCGCAACTCGGCACGCTCGAGACACTCAAGTTGCTCCGGGAAGGCGGCGAAGTCACGATCAACCGCCCGGCAGACCAATCCGGCGACGTGGACACGCCGGCGGAAGGCTCCGGTCCGGAGCAGGGCGAGCGGCCCGCGGACGATGCGGGATCCGCGGAAGGGGCGGGATCCGCGGAAGGGGCGGGATCCGCGGAAGGGGAGCGGCCGCCGGGCACGGTGCCGCAGACGGTGCTCGTCACCGGGCTTGGTCCGGGGGTGGGGACACCGAATCATCTCGTCTCCATCACCGGTGGCCGGGGCAACGGTGCCGGGTGCCCGGCGACCGAGCCTGAGCCGATGCCCGCCGGAAGCGCCCCCTATCCCGGGTACACATCGGATCGATGCGCCGGAGAGGGCGTCAAGATCGTCGTCGTCGACACGGGCTTCGATGCGACGGCGCCGGACCGCAGCGACTGGCTGACAGGTGTGGAGGGGGACAAGGACCTCGGCATCGTCGGCAACACTCTGGAGTTCTACGCCGGCCACGGAACGTTCATCGCGGGAGTCATCAGGTCCGTCGCCCCGCTCGCGGAGGTCTGCGTCCGGAAGGGCTTCGGCCCGGAGGGCACGGTGGTGGAGTCCGACCTGGTCGCGAAGCTGGACGAGATCATCGAGAAGGACGACCCCGACATCATCAGCATGTCGGCGGGCACGTACTGCCACGACGCGACCGGCCTGCCCACCTTCGGGATCTTCAACGAACGACGCCTCAGTCACCACAAGGGTGTCGTCCTCGTGGTTGCTGCGGGCAACTATGCCGATCGGAAGGCGTTCTGGCCGGCGGCTGCGCCGTACACCGTGTCCGTCGGAGCGCTGAACACGTACTGGCATGGAAGGGCCGGCTTCAGCGATTACGGCGGCTGGGTCGACGTCTATGCGCCCGGGCAGGACCTCGTCAACGCCTTCCCGGTCGGGAACTACACCTATCGCGAGCCGCCGCACGTAGGTCCCGGACGCCCACCGCGGCAGGAGGAGTTCTACGGCATGGCGAAATGGAGCGGTACGTCGTTCAGTACGCCGCTCGTCGCCGGGCTGATCGCGGCGCGGATGTCACGCACCGGCGAGAACGGACGGGACGCGGCGGCCGCACTGATCGCCGAGGCCCGGCAGGCAGCACAGCCCGGTGTCGGCGCCGTGCTGCTGCCGGAGTAGTCGGTTCAGCGCTGGTCGTCGTTCGGGGTCGTCTCTTCGTCCGGGACCTGGGAGTCCTCGGGCGGAGTGACGCCCAGCAGCGGACGCAGCCGCACCATCGCCTGATCGGTGAACAGACCGGCCAGGCAGCCCGTCATCATCAGCACTGTCACGCCGGCGGAGGAGGTCGTGTCGTCGCCGATGCTGATCAGGCCGGTGTTGACGGCGACGACGACCACCGAGCCCAGCAGAGCGGACCAGACCGGACGCAGCAGGTACCACCAGACGAACCCTCGCTCCAGCGTCTCCAGACCGGCACGCTGGGCGAAGACCATGCTCTGATGGATGACGCTGCCGACGGCGCCCGCTGCCGCTCCGACGATCAGCAGCGACATGTTCAACGTGGTCGTGAAGTCCGGGCCCCACCAGTGGACAGTGCGCGTCGCGATGCCGGTCGGCCCGGTGATCTCCTGGTCGGACACGAGCCGCTCGGCGATGCCGTACGCCGCGATCAGACCGATCAGCGTGATGATCGCCTCGGCGAAGTTGATCGCGCCGATCATCCGCCGGGTCATCGGCTTCATCGCGGCCTTGTTCCGCGGCCGCGCGATGCCGGGCCGTGCAGTGGCAGGACGTGCTGTGGTGGTCACGGGATCCCTCCGGTTCGTTCTCTCCCCCTGCCGAACCAGAGTCGCGAGGCCGCGCCCGGATACATCCGGAATCGTGGGCGGGCGGTGGTATCAGGTGCGGCGGTTCTGCCTCCGGTTGGCATGGCCACGTCCGAGGGGAGACGGACATGGAAATGCAGCAGAACCATCGGATCAGACGGCAACTTCGAGAGACGAACGCGTTCAGCGGTACGTCGCTGTTCTTCGGCGTCCTGTCGTCCGTCGTGTGCTCGGCGATCATTCCGGCGCTGGGCGCGGGGCGGATCGCGACCGTGCTCGGCGCTGCGCTGGGCCCGTTGCTGGTGGCGATGTTCACCACGCGAGGACCAGGGTTGATCCGCACTGTCGGCATCGCGTCGGTAACCGCCATCGCCTTCGTGATCAGCCTCGGTGGGTTCACTTTGCCCGAGGCGATCGCGGGCGACGGATCACTGACCTCGGACCGCGCCGGCACCTTCGTGTACACCAAACGGGGCCCGGCACCGACCCCTGCGCAAGCCGCCCAGGCAACGAGAACCGCGCCAGTGCCTGAACCATCGGAGCCGCCGTCCTCGCCCTCGTCCTCGCCCGAGCCGTCGGGGCCTTCGCAGGCCGGCGCCGAGATCGAGCTGCCGGACCAGCGGGAGTGTCCGGAGATCCCGGTGGGCGACGTGAAGGTGTGCAAGCAGATCGGCGTCGGGAACGCCGGGACCAAGACGGTCGAGATCGCCACCGGGGAGATGAGCGGCGCTCACGCTGACGACTTCGTGATCACCCAGCGGTGCGACGGGACCCTGAAGCCGGGAACCGGGTGCTCGGTGCGGGTGGAGTTCCGGCCTTCCGCGAGTGGCCTTCGCGAAGCCAGTCTGATTCTGTACGTGCAGCCGGGCAACGTCACGCGTGAGATCACGGTGACCGGCAACGCGATCGCCCTCGACGGAACCGAGTGAGCTTGTCAGCGGTTCCGAGAGTGTCGGGCGGTGAGGACTGCGGTTGCGGCCGCTGTGCAGGTGGCGAGCGCGGTGGTGACCAGACCGCGATGCTGGGACGCCCAGAGTTGGTAGCTGTGCGGGGTTGACCGGTCGTCGAAGACGCCATGCGTCCCGTAGTCCGTGCCTTCCTTCTGATCGGCCGGGTGCCACAGGTTCGCGGCCTGGTCAGGGTCGGAGACCGAGTCGGTCTGCTGGGACTTGTAGCCGGTGCGGGCCAGGTAGCGGTCCAGGAGTCCGGCGGCGAACTTGTTCGCGATCAGCGTGGCGACGGTCGGCGTACCGACCCAGTACTCGCGGCGCTGTGGGTGGTCCGCGGCGAACACCACCGCATCGGCCGCGACCTCGGGCTGGAAGATCGGCGGCACCGGCTGCGGATGCTTGGGCAGCTTCGACAGGACCCAGGAGAACTGCGGGGTGTTCACCGCGGGCATCTGCACCATCGTGACGTGCACGTTGGACTTGTCGTGCAGCAGTTCGCACCGCAACGAGTCGTGGAATCCCTGGATCGCGTGCTTGGCACCGCAGTACGCCGATTGCAGCGGGATACCGCGGTACGCCAGCGCGGACCCGACCTGCACGATCGACCCGCGATCGCGCGGCTTCATCCGGTCCAGTGCGGCGCGGGTGCCGTAGACATAGCCGAGGTACGTCACCTCGGTCGCCCGCTTGAACTCCGTCGGCTCGATCTGCGTGAACGGCGCGAACACCGAGGTGAACGCGACGTTGGCCCAGACATCGATCGGCCCGAGTTCGTCCTCGACGCGCTGGGCGGCCGCCTCGACCTGCTCGTACTCGGCGACGTCGACCGGGATCGTGAGCGCGGTCCCGCCGGCCGCTTCCACCTCGCGCGCGGCGCCCTCGAGACCTTCCTCGCCCCGTGCCAGCAACGCGACCTTGGCGCCCCGCCGGGCAAACGCGATCGCACTCGCGCGGCCGATCCCACCACTGGCCCCGGTCACCACAACCACCTGCGTCACGCCCTCGACCTCCTCGACTCGAACCAACTCCGCCCACCAGTACCCCATCCGCTCCACCGGATTCACCCCCGCATGCAGCCGGGCACCGGAATTCCTCAGGCGTCGAAGGAGGAGGCACAGTGAAGGCACTGACCTGGCAGGGCAAGCGGACGATCGAGTACGCCGACGTACCGGACCCGCGGATCGAGGAACCGACCGACGCGGTGATCAGAGTGACGTCGACAGGGATCTGCGGGTCCGACCTGCACCTTTACGAGGTCATGGGTCCGTTCCTGGACGCGGGTGACGTGCTCGGGCACGAGGTGATCGGGCTCGTGGAGGAGACCGGCACCGGGGTGAGCAACCTGTCGGTCGGCGATCGAGTCGTCGTACCGTTCCAGATCGCCTGCGGGTCCTGCTTCATGTGCGGACAGGGCCTGCAGACGCAGTGCGAGACCACGCAGGTGCGTGACCAGGGGATGGGCGCCGCGCTCTTCGGCTACACCAAGCTCTACGGGCAGGTGCCGGGCGGGCAGGCGGAATACCTGCGCGTCCCGCAGGCGCAGTACGGGCCGATCAAGGTGCCGCACGGGCCGCCGGACGACCGGTTCGTGTACCTGTCCGACGTACTCCCGACGGCCTGGCAGGCGGTCGAGTACGCCGGGATCCCGGCCGGCGGGACGGTCGTCGTCCTCGGGCTCGGCCCGATCGGCGACATGGCGTGCCGAGTCGCGCTGCACCGCGGACACCGGGTGATCGGCGTCGACCTGGTCGCGGAGCGGCTCGAGCGAGCGCGCGTCCGCGGTGTCGAGACGCTCGAGTACGCCGACGATGTGGCTGACGCGATCCGGGACCTGACCGACGGCCGCGGCCCGGACTCGGTCATCGACGCGGTCGGGATGGAAGCGCACGGCTCGCCGACGGCCAAGATCGCTCAGCAGGCCGCAGCGCTGCTCCCGGATCCGATCCAGCGCACGGTCATGCAGAAGGCAGGCATCGACCGGATGGCCGCGCTGCTGCTCGCGATCGACGTCGTCCGCCGCGGTGGCACGATCTCGCTGATCGGCGTGTACGGCGGGATGGCGGATCCGCTGCCCATGCTGACGATGTTCGACAAGCAGATCCAGTTGCGGATGGGGCAGGCCAATGTCCGTCGCTGGACCAAGGACATTCTCCCGCTGCTCGGCGACGACGATCCGTTCCAGGTCGACGACTTCGCGACCCACCACCTGCCGTTGTCCGAAGGCCCGGCGGCGTACGAGCTGTTCCAGCACAAGCGTGACGGCGCGATCAAGGTGCTGCTCACGCCTTAGGGTTTGAAGCGGGGCACGGGAAGGCATGCGGCTGACCGAGACTGCGGACGTTTGGTGGAAGAACGCGGTGGTGTACTGCCTCGATGTCGAGACGTTCTTCGACACCGACGGTGACGGGCGCGGTGATCTGCAGGGCGTGAGTCAGCGGATCGATCATCTGGCCGAGCTTGGTGTCACCTGCCTGTGGCTGATGCCGTTCTATCCGACGCCGGACCGCGACGACGGCTACGACATCACCGACTTCTACGGGGTCGACGCACGGCTGGGGTCGCACGGCGATCTGGTCGAGCTGATGACGCTCGCGCAGGATCGCGGGATCCGGGTGATCGCCGATCTGGTCGTCAACCACACCTCCGACCAGCATCCGTGGTTCCAGAGTGCGCGGGCGTCGCGGCAATCGCCGTACCGGGGCTGGTACGTCTGGCGGGACGAGCCGCCGCCGGACGCGGACGAGGGCATCGTCTTCCCGGACCAGGAGGACAGCCTGTGGCAGTACGACGAGGAAGCCGGTCAGTACTACCTGCACCGGTTCTACAAGCACCAGCCGGATCTCGACATCGCGAACGCGGAGGTGCGCGAGGAGATCGAGCGGGTGATCGGGTTCTGGTCCCAGCTGGGGATGTCCGGGTTCCGCGTCGACGCCGTACCGTTCCTGCTCGACACCGCCGGCGCGCTCGATGCATCCGGCCTGCCGGACCCGCACGACTATCTGCGTGACCTGCGGGCGTTCCTGGATCGGCGGCGCGGTCAGTCGATGCTGCTCGGCGAGGTCAACCTGCCCTATCCCGACGTACGGCGCTTCTTCGGTGACGAGGACGGCGACGAGCTGACGATGTGCTTCGACTTCATCGGGATGCAGCGGATGTATCTGTCCCTGGCGCGCAACGACCCGGCTGAGTTGGTGCAGGCGTTGCGGTCGCGTCCGGATCCGCCGGAGGAGGCGCAGTGGGGCACGTTCGTCCGCAACCACGACGAACTCACCCTGGACAAGCTGTCCGACGAGGAACGCCAGGAAGTCTTCGACGCGTTCGGTCCGGCTGAAGACATGCAGTTGTACGGCCGCGGCCTGCGCCGGCGACTGCCGCCGATGGTGGGGAATGACCCTGCCCGGTTGAAGATGGTGTACAGCCTGCTGTTCTCCTTGCCTGGTACGCCGGTGTTGTTCTACGGCGAGGAGATCGGGATGGGGGAGAACCTCGCCGCGGAAGGGCGCAACGCCGTACGCACACCGATGCAGTGGACGACCGGGATGAACGGCGGCTTCTCGACCGCTGACCCTTCTGTGCTGGCCGCTCCGGTCACCGAGGGGGAGTTTGGTCCTGAGCACGTCAACGTCGCTGCTCAGCGGCGTGATCCGGACTCGTTGCTGAACTGGATGCGGCTGCTCATCCGGCGGTATCGGGAGTGTCCCGAGCTGTCCTGGGGCGAGTGCACCATCCTCGAGCACGAGTCGCCGTCGGTCTTCGCACACCGCTCCGACTACGAAGACGGCACGATAGTTGCCCTCCACAACTTCGCTGCCGAACCCGCCCACGTCACCCTGGCCGTTGCCGGCGCGGGGGTCGGCGTACGAGCGGTCGATCTCCTCCGCGACGGAACCACAGACGTCGGCGAGGACGGCGTGATCTGCCTCGACGTGGATCCCCACGGCTCCCGCTGGCTCCGCATCATCCACCCCGGCGACCGCTACATCCTGTGATCCCGCGGTCGACTGCCGGGGCGTGGGTGGGCCGAGCGGAGTACAGCTGGATGCTTTCCGGAAACTTGTCGTCGCCTGGTGGCACTTTGTTTCCGGGCATCGCATTACCGCACCTGGCCCTTCAGGGCGACCGGCAGGGAACCGCGGTTATCCGATGCGTCGTAGCGCTGTCTCGATGGCGACCTCGACGCGGGAAGTCATGCCGGAACCATCGACGGGACGGCGCCCAGCGACCTGACCACGGATCCACTTCGGCTGGCTGTCGTCATGGTGCAGCAGGGCGTACAGGTCCCACCACGGATCGAGAGTCACCCCGGCGATCGACTCATAGAGCGACCGGAGCTGCTCCGACCACTCGGGCGAGTAGAGCGCCGCCAAGTATCGCCGACAGTGCCCGACGTCAATCGCGCGCGCTCCTCGATGGATGGAGTTCCAGTCGGTCAGCCCAGTAATCCTCCCGCGCGACCACAGCATGTTGACAGGCAGGAAATCGCCGTGCAGAAAGACGGCAGGGTCCTTTGGTGGTGGCGCTGCCATGACATCGAACGCCGCCTTCCACACAGCCGGCTTCTGTGCGCCCGCCGGCACCTGAAACCCGTCTCGAGGAGCGATCCAGGAATCCGTCCAAGGTCTGAACCTCTTCGCGGGGAGATCGAGGGAATGCAGCAAGACAGCAATCTCGGCGATCCGCGTCAGCCACGACCGAGGTTCCGCCGGATTGAGGTGAACACGTCCCTGCAACCGTGTCATCAGCAACGATGGCGCGCCCCCCGTCGAAGCACCGGCAACATCAGAAGCCAGGATGCCCGGAACCGGGAGCCCGCTTCCCGCCACCACACCAAGGTTGGCGATCTCCTTCTCCAAGGCATCCTGCAGGTCAAGCCCGCCCGGGTACTGACGCAGTACGACGAACGTTCGCACTCCACGTCGCTCGACAGTCAGCCGATTCACGGCGGAAGAAACGCCACCGGTCAATCGGCGATAGCCAACGACGCGACTGCCCCGACCCATCGACGCCGCAACCCAGGCGAGAGTCTCCGCGGAGGGCCGACGCTGCCTGAACCCACCATCCCTCCAGTCGCCGTCGGTCATGAGCGCGAGCGTATTCGTCAGGCGCCTGCGGCGCTAAAGGTTTTCCAACCCACCAGAGCCAGCGACCCGGCTGCTGGACGGACGGGGTGGGCGCGTCCGCGAGGCACGCCGCGGAAGGCGCGCTCCTGGCGGATTGGTGGAGATCATCCGCAGCTGGATGTGCATGGATCGGCGGATCGGGGGCACCCGGAGCGCGACAAACGTCCGGAGCTTCTAGGAGGAGAGTTCGATGGGTGTTGGAGACAAGATGGAGAATGCCGCCGAGGCGGCCAAGGGCAAGATGAAGGAGAAGACCGGGGACGCGACCGACAATCGCGATCTGCAGGCCGAAGGGCAGGCGGAGAAGACGAAGGCCGACCTGAAGCAGGCCGGCGAGAAGGCGAAGGACGCGTTCAAAGACTGACTGCGTGTCACGGACCCACGGTGTCCAGGCCGCAGTCGGTTGCTTGGAGACTCACACCCCCGCCGGGGTGCGTGCGGTGTACGGCCAGCGCCCCGGCACATGCAGTAGCAGCCGGGGCGATGCGGAGGAGCCCGCAGCTCTCAAGGGAGCAGCACACGGGAGCAGTCGCCGGATGCGGGGCGGTTACCTCAGCGCACCGCAGGAATGGTTCGTATCGGTCTGAGGAGTTGCGGGGCAAGATAGGGGCATGGAACGCGGTGAGTTGGAAGACGCGGCGGATGCCGGCGTCCTCGACCGGGGACCTGCCCGATCTGGGCTCGCCCCGGACACGGACGCGGTGGCTGATGTGTTCGCGCGCCTGGCGCTGGAGTTGCATGACTCGGCGGGGGTCGAGGAGACGGTGCAGGCCGTGGTGGAGTTCGCGCTGCAGGCTCTGGGCTGTTCGCATGCCGGTGTTGCGTTGGCCGCTCGCGGGCGGCCTGAGGTTCCGGCGGTGACGGACCCGGTGGTCGAGGAGATCTACCGGTGGCAGATGGCGAGTCGCGAAGGTCCGCTGGCGGTGTCGATGCGTGAGCACAGCACGCTGCTGGTGCGAGACACCGCGACGGACGGGCGGTGGCCGGACTGGGCGGCGACGGTGTTGTCGCTGGGTGTCCGGAGCGTTCTGGACGTTCCCCTGACCACAGCCGCCGGCACAGTCGGCGTACTCGGGCTGTACAGCGCGACCCCGGATGCGTTCGACGCTGACGACGAGGCGGTCGCGCACATCCTGGCCAGGCATGCGTCGGTGGCGGTGGCGACCGCGCGCAAGGAGGCGAGCCTGGCTCAGGCGGTCGACGCGCGCAAGCTGGTCGGGCAGGCGATGGGCATCCTGATGGAGCGGTACGGCGTGGACGGTGATCGCGCGTTCGCGATCCTCAAGCGCTACTCGCAGGACACCAACACCAAGCTCCGCGAGGTGGCCCAGCGCCTGGTCGACACCCGCAAGCTACCGAAATAGTTCAACAATCATCGAGCGGAGTCTGTCATCCGGTTGAGTGGCGCAGGGGACTAGTGCGGTATACCGGAATGGTGGCAAGCTTGCCCCCGGGTGGGTCTGTTGAGCAGTCAGCAGCCGAAGTGGGATTCGGGTTGTGGCTGGAGGAATGATGACCGTCGGTGGCGTCGATACGTACTACGACTACGACGAGAAGCAGTGGAAGAGCCGAAGACTCGGCGGGGGACCGATTCGTCGCGGACCGGTGTGCCCGGCGCCGAAGTCTCCGGAACAACACGAGCAAAGCGGTGGCCAGAAGTCGCTCGCAGCCCGCAACCGGCCACACAAGTCAGCAGCCCTTGGTGGTTGATCATCAGGTCAGGGCGATGACCTGGAACATCTGGTGGCGGTTCGGACCTCGGTGGCGTGAGCGGCAGCCCGGGATCCTCGCCACGATCGAGCGGTACACGCCCGATGTCGTGGCCCTGCAGGAGGTCTGGAGCGCAGACGGTACGTCGCAAGCCGAGCAGCTCGCGCAGCAGCTCGGCTTCCACTCGACCTTCGCGGCGCCTTCGTACCCGGCCGCACCGGATCCGCCGGTGCTCCCCGACCACGAGGGTGTCGAGCTCGGGGTGGCGTTGCTCAGCCGATGGCCGATCCTGAACCAGGACGTGATCGCGATGCCGTCGCGCCATCGCGGGTGGGATCCGGTCGTCCTGAGAGTCTCCGTCGCGCATCCCGCCGGCCCGCTTCCGATCCTGGTCGCCTGCCTCGAGCACGCGACGACGTACAGCGATGACCGGCTGGCTCAAGCAGGCTTGCTGGCCGACCTCGCGACCGATCCCGGCACCGACGGACCGTGCCCGTCCTTGGTGATGGGCGACCTGAACGCCGCGCCCGACAGCGCCGTACTGCGGCCGCTGCGCGACGTACTGATCGATGCCTGGGCGGATGGCAATGGCGCATCCGACGCGGTCACGCTGCCCTCGTCGCATCCTTCTGCTCCGCTCGAAGCCGGCCCGGAGTTGGTCGACCAGCGGATCGACCACATCTTCTACCGGCCCGGGCACGAGGACCAGCTCGTCAACGTCGAGTCGGCCGTGATCGCCGGGGATGCGGTGGACGGCGTCTTCCCGTCCGACCACCGAGCCGTGATCTGCGACTTCCGCTGGCATGATCGGTGATCCGGTCGGCGGAAGGGATCTGGTGGAGTTCAACCTTGCTCAGGTCAATGTCGCGCGGATGCGCGCGGAGGCCCGGTCGCCTGTGGTCGGTGAGTTCATCGCGGCGCTGGATCCCGTCAACAGGTTGGCGGACCAGAGCGCGGGCTTCGTCTGGCGGCTCCCGGCGGCCGAGGGGCATGTGCTGACCCACGGCCCCGGTGGTGCGCGGGATGTGGTGAACCTGTCGGTGTGGTCGTCGTACGAGGATCTGCATGCGTTCGTCTATCGCAGCGCGCACGGCCGCTTCGTGCTGAAACGTAGCCGCTGGTTCGAGAAAGTCCAGCAGCCGTCGACGGCACTCTGGTGGCTGCCGGCCGGCGAGCGCCCGACCGTCGAAGACGCGCTGGCCCGCCTCGACTACCTGCGCCGCTGGGGCCCATCCCCCAAAGCCTTCACCCTCCGCCGCCGCTACGACGCAAACGGCCGGCCGGCAGGCGTCAGAAGACCTAACCGCGGTTGACTCCGGCATCGCACATCTCCGCGGCGCGGTGTGTCAGCGGGTTTCGAGGGTTGTGAGGTCGCGGGTGGCGAAGCGGTAGTGTTCGCAGGCTTCCTCCATCACGACGGCGAGGCATTCGGCGACCGCGCGAGGTTCCTCGGGGTATCCGGGTGCCGGCGTACGGTCGCTCATCCGGCCGAGGTCGGAGTTGGTGAGAGCGTCGACAGCACGGCGTACCACCGCCATCCGGTCGCCGAAGACCCGCAGGACCTCGTCGTACGCCGGAACCGCCGCAAGGTCGAGGCCTAGGGCAACCGCATCCTCGTCGGCGTACCAGGACTGGACGACGCCGAGCGGGTGGTACGGGTGCTCCTGGTCGAGGACCGGGCGGCTGAGCCAGGCGTCGACGATGAAGACGAGGTGGCGCAGGGTTTCGGCGAAGGACCATTCGCCGTCGACGCGTTCGTTCCGGGCGGTCTCGGGCCGGCGCTCGGCGCGAGCGATGGCGTCGGACCAGAGCTTCTCGATCGTGTCCCACATCGCGCGGAAGCCGTCGGCGTCCTGGATCTCGCGGAGCTGGACGCGCTCTGGATGCCGGCGGTCGAGTTCGGCATCGACGTACCCGGTCACGTCGACTCCGTTGACGAGCAGCCGCTCGACGTACCCGGAGATGTCGACGTCGACCAGGCAGCCGTCGACGATCTTCACCCCGGACAGATCGCAGTCGGTGAAGCGGGCGCCGCGAAGGTCCGCGACCCGGAACGCCGCACCGCGAAAGGCATCCGTCTCCTCGCCGCCACCCGAGAACCGGTGCGGGCCGTACTGAGCGTCATCCATCGCCCTAGTCAACCATCCACGGACCTCAGCGATGGGCGGAGTCAGCTGGGCACCCGGCCCCGGAGTCTGTCCTTGGCGCCGCGCTCGACGAACAGCGGCACGAAATCCCGGATCGGGTTGGGGTCGAACTCGGGCCGGCTGGCCTCGACCGCGGCCGCGACATCGTCCGCCGGGACATCAGGGAACTGCTTGCGCAGGCGCACGACCGCTTCGGCGATCGCGCGATCCTCTTCGGACCTGTCCATCTTTCAACTGTGTCGTCGCCGGCCACCGAAAGCAACGGCGCTCCCGATGACCGAACGCGGAGTCCGGATTCACCGGCCGCGAGTCAGCGGCCGGTCGTGCCGTCGATCTGTTCACGGATGATGTCGGCGTGGCCGGCGTGCCGGGAGGTCTCGCCGATGACGGCCAGGATCGCCCAGCGCAGGTCGTGGGTCTTGCCGTTGCGCGTCACCGGTGCGTCCGCGTCGCCGATCGAGGCGACGATCTCGTTGCTGGTCTCGCAGGCAGCGCGGTAGTCGGCGCGAAGGTCCTTCAGCGAAACCGTGGGGTCGACCTGCATCGACCGCTTCCCCCTGGTCGCCTTACGCCCGGCCACGATCTCCTCGAACCACAGCGACTCGACGAACGTCAGGTGCTGGATCAGGCCGGCGAGGTTGGTGCCGGAATCGACCGTACTGCGCCGCGCATCCGCCTCACTGAGCCCGGCCAGCTTCTTCAGTACGCCGGCCCGCAACCCATCGAGCACCGCACACAACTGCTGGACCTCGCCGGTCATGCTCCGGAGCATAAGACACACAGGAGATGACAGAGCGTGCTCCGTCGTCTCCTGTGCTTCATTCCGGGAGCTCGGCGCCGGACTGTTCGGCAGCCATGTACTCGGCGTACCAGGCCGGCCAGTTCTCGTCGAACTCGCCGCCGTGGCGCTTCTCGTGTTCGCCGTGGGCCGTGGCCGCGCGGATCAGGGCAGCGCGCAGGTCGTCGACGGAGGCGAACGACGTCTCGTCGGACTCGATCCGGCCGGGGAGCCGGCTGGTGATCTCCTGCAGCAGCCAGCCGTTGCCGTCCGGGTCGCTGAACGTCGCGAACGAGCTGTAGCTGGCGCCCTCCTCGGCCCGCCCGCCGACGCGATCGCTGCCGTCGGTGTGGAACTGCGCGCCCGGCGCGCCCGGGTGGAACACCTCGCTGACCTCGACACCGAGCCCGGCGAGCTCATCGCGAGCCGCCTGGATGTCGGACACGATCAGGTAGAGCCCCTGGGCCGAGCCCGGCGTGGCCGAGGTGATGCCGGCGCCGAACTGGACCGAGGCCGGCGAACCCGGCGGGGTGAACTGGACCACCCGGAAGCCGTTGTCGAACCCGAAGTCCGCGTCTTCGCGCCAGCCGAGGTTCGCATAGAACGCCTTCGCGGCGTCGACGTCGCTCACCGGGATGACGGTGGCCTCGAACTTGAACGGAACCTTCCCGGTCCGCCCGTCGGCGCTCGCAACTCCGGCCGAGTCCTGGGTGGTGCTCATGTGTGCCTCCTGGATGGATGTCTGCCTGTAGAGACGATCCTCGCGCCGCGACTATTCCGTCGCACCAGGGTGACTCACTGGTGCGACCTACGTGCGACGTGGAGGAAGGTCGGACGTGAACACTGCCGCCACCCCGGGAGCCGACCATGCCGACAACCGACCACCCGCTTGTCTCGTTGCGCAGCCGGGCCGGCGTCGCGATCGTCGCGGCGACCGTGCTCGCCTCGGGGATCGCCTGGTACGACGCGTACGTCGTCAACGTCGCGGTGCCGGCGATCGGCAAGCACTTCGCCGCCGGTGTCTCGTCGGTGCAGTGGACACTCACGGCCTATCTCCTGGCCGTCGCGTCGCTGCTGCTCCTGGCCGGTGCACTGGCCGACCGGTTCGGCCGTCGGCGCGTGCTCGTGGTCGGCCTACTGGTCATGCTCGCGGCATCGTTCCTCTGCGCAGCCGCTCAATCGATCGGCTGGCTGATCGGTGCCCGGGCCATCCAGGGCATCGGCGCTGCACTCGTCGTACCGATCAGCCTGGCCTTGCTGAACGGCACGCTGCGCGTCGCCGATCGTGCGAAAGGCATCGGGATCTGGGCGGGCCTGTCTACAGCCCTCAGCACCATCGGTCCGTACGGCGGCGGCTGGCTGATCGACAACGCCTCGTGGCGCTGGGTGTTCCTGCTCCCGCTGCCGTTGTTCGTGGCCGTGTTCGCCGTACTGCGGCATGTGCCCGAGACGACCCGTGAGCGGCCGGCGCTGTCGGTCGACGTGGTTGGTGCAGTGCTCGGAGTCGTCGGGCTGGGCGGCCTGATCTATGCGTTGACCGAGGGGCCCAGTGCAGGTTGGTCGAGTGCACGCGTGCTGGTCCCGGGTGTGATCGGAGCCCTTGCGCTGATCGCGCTGCTGCCGGTCGAGAACCGCCGACGCGCGCCACTGCTGCGCCTCTCGCTGTTCGAGTCACGCCAGTTCGACGCGATCAACGTCGTGACGGTCCTCGTGTACGGCGCTCTCGCGGCAGGCGGTTACCTGTTCGTCGTGAACTGCCAACTCAGCCTTGGATATACGGCCGCGCAGGCCGGAGCGGCGCTGATCCCGGCGTCGATCGTGTTCCTCCTCCTGTCGCCGTTCAGCGGCGCACTCGTGTCTCGTCTCGGGCCGCGCTGGCTGATGTTCGCGGGAATCCTCATCATCGCGGGCGCTAACGTCTGGCTGGCCCAAGCGGCTCCCGGCTCGAGCTATGTCGGCACGATCCTGCCCGCGGCGCTGGTACTGGGCGTCGGCCAGGGCGTCATGGTCGCGCCACTGACGGCCGCCGTTCTCGCCGCCGTCAGCGATGCCGATCTCGGCGAGGCCTCCGCGATCAACGACGCGGCCGCCCGGGTCGGCGCGCTGGCCGTGATCGCCCTCGTGCCACTCCTGATCGGTGCGACGGCGGGCAGCAGCCTCGCCGACTCGCTCGCCGATGGCTACCGCCCGGCGATGCTCGTGCTCGCCGGCGTCTGTGCCATCGCCGCCGTACTGGTCGCCGTCTTCGTGTCGAACGAGCGGGCTCAGGCTCCCCGCCTCGCTCCGCCGGCCCCGCACCACGGCTGCGCCCTCGCCGTCACCACCGAGGCGACGGTTGGCGCAGCCGACGGCAGGTGAGCTACGTCCGCAAGGCTTTCAGGGCTTCGACGTAGATCTCGGAGAAGGTCGGGAAGGGCTGGATCACGTCGCGCAGTACGTCGAGGGGTACGGCGGCCCGGATCGCGAGAGCAGCCTGCTGCAGCCATTCGCCGGCCTCAGGCCCGAGGGCGTACGCGCCGGTCAGCTTCTCCCCATCGCTGAGCAAGGTGAGGAAGCCGTTGGACTCGGCGTACGCGTGGGTGTAGGTGGCCGTCTTGGCGACGCCGGAGAGCGCGGCCGTCCCGCTGTACGGCGCTTCGATCGCTCCGACCGATGCGGCCTGTGGATCGGTGTAGACGACCCGGGGGACCGCGTCGTAGTTCGCCTCCCGCGGAGTGCCGAGGATGTTGGCGGCCACGACCTCACCTTGGTACTTGCCGACGTGGGTCAGCGGCCACAGACCGGTGATGTCGCCGACAGCCCAGAGTCGCTCACCGGCGCGAAGCCGGGAGTCGACCGGAACACCGCGACGGTCGGGTGTGATGCCGAAGGTCTCCAGCCCGATCCCCTCGACGCGCGGGCGACGGCCCGTGGCCACGAGGAGCTTGTCGCCGCGCAACTCCCGGCCGTCACTGAGGTTCAGCACGTAGTCGTTGCCCTCGCGCCGGGCACCGGTGATCTCGACCCCGAGGGCGAGGTCGATCCCCTCCCGACGGAGTGCCTCGCCGAGCGCTTCGGCCAGCGCCGCCGGCTCCCGGTACAGCAGGTGCTGACGCTGGTCGACCAGCGTCACCTCACCGCCGAGGCGTCGTACGATCTGCGCCAGCTCGGTGCCGGCCGGACCGCCGCCGATGATGAGCAGATGGCGGGGGACGGCTTTCATGCTGGTCGCCTCGCGGCTCGTCCACACGCCCTCGAGTTCGCGCAGGCCCGGGATCGGCGGGATCACGGCGTCCGCGCCGTTGGCGAGTACGACGTTGTCGGCTGTGTGGCGTACGCCGTCAACCTCCACGACACCCGGTCCCGCGAGCCGGCCGGAGCCCCGGAGCAGATCGATGCCGTTCTTGGCCAGCCACTGTTCCTGACCGGCGTCGGAGTAGTCCGACACCATGAAGTTGCGCCAGGCGAACACCGCCTCGGCATCGACCTCTGCGGTGGCGCCGGCGTCCCGCGCGCCCTGCACGGCCTCGCCCGGACGGAGCAACGACTTGGACGGGATGCAGGCGTAGTAGGAGCACTCTCCGCCGACCAGCTCACGTTCGACCACGGCGACCCGCAGGCCGCCCTCGGACAGGGCTCCGGCGGTGTGTTCGCCGGGTGATCCGCCGCCCAGGACGATCACGTCGTACTCGGTTGTCATAGTTCGGTCCTCCCTCGACAGGTGCTGTCCTCACGCTCGCTCGCCGGACGTCCGGGTCGCACCAGGGAGAGTCCCTGGACTCAGGACCGGGGACCCGCATTGGCGCGATGCCGGTCGCCTGGCCCGATGATGGAGGCAAACCGAGACAACGGAGCCGACGATGAGCGACCAGGACAAGCGACCGCGTGAGCAGCCCCCGGCGGATCAGGACGACCGATCCAACGGTTCGCAGCGGCCCGCCGACCAGCCGTGGCGGACCGAAGGGCTCCCGCCGGGCAAACAAGGCGACAAGCCGCGGCGGCCGCGCTGGCTGCGGTGGGTGGCGTTCGTCGCCGGCGGTTACCTGGTGCTGTTCCTGCTGACCACGATGCAGGACCAGATGGCGGGCAGCGCGGAGACGGTCTCCTACACCGAGTTCTCGGCACAGGTGCAGAAGGGCAACGTCTCCGAGATCTTCGCCCGGGGTGACACGATCCAGGGCCAGCTCAAGAACGAGGCCCCGGTGCCGGGCAAGAGCGACTCGAAGTACACGAAGTTCACCACCGAGCGGCCGACGTTCGCCAACGACGATCTGTACGGCGCCCTGCAGAAGGCCGGCACCACGGTGAAGGCCACTCCGGTGGTCCAGCAGCGCGGGGCACTGTGGAACCTGCTGATCTCGTTCGCCCCGATCCTGCTGCTGGTCGGGTTCTACATCTGGCTGTTCCGGCGTCAGCAACGCGCGGCCGGGGGAGGGCTGAGCGGTCTGCTCGGTGGTGGCCAGAAGAAGCCGGTCGACCCGCAGACCGTGCGGACCACCTTCGCCGACGTCGCCGGCATCGACGAGGTCGAGGACGAGATCTCCGAGATCGTCGACTATCTGAAGGACCCGGACAAGTACCGCCGGCTCGGTGCCCGGGCGCCGAAGGGCGTGCTGCTCTCGGGCGCGCCGGGGACAGGAAAGACACTGCTCGCGCGGGCCACCGCGGGCGAGGCCGGCGTGCCGTTCTTCTCGGCCGCCGCCTCGGAGTTCATCGAAGCGATCGTCGGTGTCGGGGCGAGCCGGGTCCGCCAGTTGTTCAGCGAGGCCCGCAAGGTCGCGCCGGCGATCATCTTCATCGACGAGATCGACACGATCGGCCGGGCCCGCGGCGGCGCGCGCTCGTTCGGCGGTCACGACGAAGGCGAGCAGACGCTGAACCAGATCCTCACCGAGATGGACGGCTTCTCCGGGACCGAGGGTGTGGTGGTGCTGGCGGCCACGAACCGGGCCGACGTACTGGATGCGGCGCTGCTGCGGCCGGGGCGGTTCGACCGGACGATCACCGTGCACGCTCCGGACCAGAAGGGCCGGGAGGCGATTCTTCGCGTCCACGCACGGGGCAAACCGCTCGCCGCGGACGTCGACCTCACCGCGGTGTCCAAGTCGACACCGGGAATGACCGGCGCCGACCTGGCCAACCTGTTGAACGAGGCAGCCCTGGCGGCTGCCCGCGACGGCCGGTCGGAGATCCGCCGCCGCGACCTGACCGACGCGCTGGAGAAGATCCAGTTGGGTACCGCCCGCAACGTCGTGATGCCGGAGGAGGAGCGACGCCGTACGGCGTACCACGAGGGCGGGCACGCACTCCTCGGCATGATCCAGGTCGGCGCCGACCCGGTCCGCAAGGTGTCGATCATCCCCCGCGGTCGCGCGCTCGGGGTCACGCTGTCGACCCCCGAGATGGATCGGTACGGCTACGACGCGGAGTACCTGCGCGGCCGCATCATCGGAGCCCTCGGCGGAATGGCGGCCGAGCAGGAGATCCTCGGCGTGGTCACCACCGGAGCCGAGAGCGACCTGCAGACCGCCACCCAGATCGCCCGTTCGATGGTCGGCCGGTGGGGTATGTCGGCGGCGGTCGGACCGGTGTCCGTGCTCCCGGTCGACGGTGACCCGCGGGCCTTCGCCTCCGACTCGCTGCTGAACACCGTCGACGACGAGGTACGGCGCCTGATCGACGAGTGCTACCAGGAGGCCAGGCGACTGCTGCGCGACAACCGCGATCGGCTCGAGGGCATCGCGGAGCAACTACTCCGGCACGAAACCCTCGACGAGGCCGACGCCTACGCCGCCGCAGGCATCCCCCACGACGCCCGGACATAACGCCGGGGCCGACGGCTAGTTCGGTGGAGTAGTGGCGCGGGTGAGGCTGGATTCGATGCGTTGGAGGATTGCCAGGGCGTCGGCTTGCTCGGCGGGGGTGAGGTCGCCGGTGGCGCTCTCTTCCAGATGGGCCCAGATGCGTTCGACCTCGCGGCGTACGGACTGGCTGGCGGGCGTGGCCTCGACGATCGTGGCGCGCTTGTCGGTGGTGCTGGGCCGGATACGCACGAAGCCGGCGTTCTCCAGGCGGCGCACGGTGCGGGTCATGGTCGCGGAGTCGGAGCCGAGGACGCGGACGAGGTCCGTCTGGCTCTGTGGGCCGCGGTCCCACAGTTGCATCATCACCAACTCCTGACCGAGGCGCAGACCGAGCGGGCGCAGCAGGTGTCCGGCGATCATCCGGTGCAGCCGTGCCACCCGGACGATCGCGTTGGTCAGCGGCTGGGCCGGCATGGACGGCAGTGGCGCGTGCTCTGAAGGACTCATCAGCCTCTCACCAGGATCATTTAGCTGTTCAACCAGTTGTCACTGTACCGGACGTCGATCGGACGACCGTTGGGTGGTCTGGCCTGCGCAGTCACAGTGATGAGTGACGCAGGTCACACGATGGGCGGAAATGGTTTGGATGAATTACCTGTTCGAACAGGTATTGGTTGCCGCGGAGGGCGGCGACCCTCCTCGAGAACGGGAGTCCGACCATGTCGATGGCCTTCGACCCGTACGACCTGGGTGGCAAGCGCCTGGCCAACCGCATCGCGATGTCTCCGATGACCCGCAGTCGCGCCTACGGACCGGGAGCGAGTCCAACCGCGCTGACCGCGGAGTACTACGCGCAGCGGGCGGGAGCCGGCCTGATCGTCACCGAGGGCACCCAGCCCTCGCCGGTCGGCCAGGGGTACCCCAATACGCCGGGACTGCACAGCGCCGAACAGGTTGCAGCGTGGCGAACGGTGACGGACGGCGTGCACCGCGCGGGCGGCGTGATCTACGCGCAACTCCTGCACACCGGCCGCATCGGGCACCCCAGCCTGCTGCCGGACGGCCTGCACCCGGTCGCGCCGTCCGCAACGGCCGCGCAGGGACAGGTCTTCACCCACGAGGGGCCCCAGGACTTCGTCACGCCGAAGGAGCTGACCGAATCCGGCATCGCTGCCACGATCGGCGATTTCGTCGCGGCGGCGCGCAACGCGATGGCCGCCGGGTTCGACGGGGTGGAACTGCACGGCGGCAACGGATACCTGATCCACCAGTTCCTCGCGCCCAACGCGAACCGCCGTACCGATGGCTGGGGCGGCGCGGCCGAGCGACGGATCCGCTTCCCCGTCGCGCTGGCCTCAGCGGTGGCTAACGCGGTCGGCGCCGAGAACGTCGGTCTCCGGATCTCACCCGGCGTACCGAACAACGACATCGTCGAGGTCGATCCCTACGAGACGTACGGCGCTCTGCTCGCACGGCTCTCCCCGCTAGGTCTGAGCTACCTGCATCTGATGGAAGGCCCGGACCGCGACCTGACCTACCGGCTGCGCAAGGAGTGGCCTGGCACGTTCATCCTCAACCCGCAGACCCTTCCCGAGACCACCGGTCCGGATGCCCTCGACCTGATCGAGGACGGCACCGCCGACCTGATCGCCTTCGGGGCGCTGTTCCTGGCCAACCCCGATCTGCCCGACCGCCTCGCTGCCGGCGGTCCGTACAACACGCCGGACAGCACCACCTTCTACGGCGGCGACCACCGCGGCTACACCGACTACCCGACCCTCACCTGACAACTCCCCGGGAAGGTTTCGCTATGCAACCCGCAGTAGAAATGCAGCCCGCGATCAGGAGATCCGCGTGGATGATCCTGGCGCTGGCGTGTGCCAGCCAGTTCATGGTGATCCTGGACGCGTCCATCGTGAACGTCGCCCTGCCCTCGATCCAGCGAGACCTCGGCTTCAGCTCGACCGGCCTGGCCTGGGTGGTGAACGGCTACCTGCTCACGTTCGCCGGTTTCATGCTGCTCGGCGGTCGCGCCGCCGATCTGTTCGGCCACCGCCGGATGCTCGCCGCCGGGTTGTTGCTGTTCTCCGTGGCAAGCCTGGTCGGCGGTCTGGCCGCGGACCCGGCAGTCCTGGTCGCGGCCCGTATCGTGCAAGGGACGGGTGCCGCCATGCTCGCGCCGGCGACGCTGGCCGTGATCAACACCCACTTCACCGCGGAACACGCACGTGCGCGGGCGTTCGGTGCCTGGTCCGCATCGGGTGGTGTGGGTGGGATGGCCGGCGCGGTCGCAGGCGGCGCGCTGACGACCGGCCTGTCGTGGCGATGGGTCTTCCTGATCAACGTGCCGATCGGTGCGCTGCTGATCGTTGTGGCGATGACGTCGCTCGCCGGCGTACGCACCGGCCGGCGGGAATCGCTCGACCTCACCGGCGCGGTCACCGGCACGGCAGGGCTGGCCGCGCTCATCTATGGCGTCATGCAGAGCACCGATCATGGCTGGACCTCGGTGCCGGTCGTCGTACCGATCGTGGCAGGCCTGCTTCTGCTCGCTGTCTTCACGCTGGTGGAGGCGCGCGTCGCCCGGCCGATGATGCCGCTGCGGTTGTTCCGTGTCCGGAAGGTCGCTGTCGGCAATGGCATGCTGCTGCTGTTCGGCGGGATCGCGATTGCGATGTGGTACTTCACGTCGCTGTTCCTGCAGAACGTCCTTGGCTACAGCGCACTGCGGTCCGGCCTCGGGCAGACTCCTGCGGCGGTGACGTTCGTCGTGGTCGCGCGACTGGCTTCGGCTCTGTTGCCGCGGACCGGCGTACGTCGGTTGATCCTTGCCGGGAGCGCCTTCTTCCTGGCCGGGTTCGCGTGGCTTGCCCAGGCGGGCGCCGATAGCGGCTACTTCACGGGCATCCTCTGGCCGACGCTGCTCGTCGCGGCCGGCATCGGGCTGACCTTCCCGACGCTGATGGCCGCGGTGACCGCTGACGTTCCCGAGGGCGACGCCGGGATCGTCGGCGGGCTCGCCAACACCGCCAGCCAGGTGGGTGGATCAGTGGGTCTCGCGATCCTCACGACGGCCGCCGGAGCCGCAACAGCCGACGGTCGGCCCGCGTCCTTCGCCGAGGGTTACGACCTGGTGTTCCTCGTAGCGGCCGCGCTCGGCGTGGCCATCGCGGTGGTCAGCGCCCTGCTGCCGCGTCACCAGCGTCCGGCAACTCCAGTCGCATCCGGAACTTCGGATCCTCATCCGCGATGACGACGAACCCGAGCCGTTCGTAGAGAGACCTGGCCCGATTCGCCTTCAGAACATGGAGTTCTGCCGCGGCGGCTCCGCGCCTCCGAGCCGCCGCGAGCAGATCGCGCAGAATCCGCGACCCGAGTCCAACCCCCTGGAACCGCGGCAGAATCTCGATCCGCCCGATGTAGAAGACGGTCGGCGTTTCGAACCCAGCATCGACGACACCGGCCTCCACGTCGCCAACCAGCACGATCCGCAGCCGCTCCGGCGAGAACGACCGCTCATGGAACCCGCGCTGCACCGCCTCGTCCCAAGGCCCCCACGTCGCCTCGACAACCGCACCCATCGCGGCCCGATGCAGTCCGTAGACGAACGCATCGTCATCGCTGGTTGCCGGCCGGAACCGATACTCAACGACCTCTTCCACCATGCTTCATCCTCAGGGGACGACGGTGACTGGCCAGCGGGCGTCTCGGACCAGGCGGGCGGCCAGAGAGCCGATGAGGCGGTGGCCGGATTGCATGGAGGCGCCGACGACTACCGCGTCGACGCGGAGTTCGTCGGCGAGGCGGACCAGTTCGAGGTACGGGTTGCCGTGGCGTTCGTGGAACGTGACGTGCAGGCCGAGGGCTTCCGCGTTGCGGTGCACCTCTTCGCGCAGTTCGTCGACGACGCTCACCTGGGACTGGCGCTGCAACTCCATCAGCTGCGGGTTCAGTAGGCCGCCTCCGGCCGGGACGTGGACGAACAGGACGATCACCTGCGCGCCTTGCCGCCTGGCCAATCCAGCGGCGTACGACCCGGCCCGCAGCGACGTATCCGACCCGTCGACCCCCACCAGAATCGACCGAGGACCATCAGTGCCGAGCTCGAACATCCCCATACCGTACCGTTGCAGTTAGCGGGAGCTGAGGAGTGTGGCTAGCCGGTAGGTGGGTCGGGCGCTTGCCGGGATGTTGTGTCGCGCGGCCGGGCGGAGTGTTGCCAGTATGAAGGCTCCCTGGGACATGCGTAGAACACTCCGCACCGTCGTGGCCGTGACCGGAGTCGCGACCGCGATGACGGCCGGGCTGGTCGCCTGTGGAAACAACAAGACCTCCTCGGCCGGCGGTGCCCCGCCCGCGAACACGAAGGTCGGCATCCTGCTGCCCGACACGGCGTCCTCGCCGCGCTGGGTCGCGGCGGACCCGAACGAGCTGAAGGCGCAGTGCGCGGACAACAAGCTCACCTGTTTCATCGACAACGCCAACGGCAGCGCGACCACGCAGCAGTCGCAGGCGCAGGCTCTGATCAACGCCGGCGTCGGCGTCCTCCTGGTCGTGAACCTGGACCCGGGCTCCGGCAAGGCGATCGAGGCTCTCGCCCAGCAGCACAACGTCGTCACGATCGACTACGACCGGCTCACCTCCGGTGGCACGGCGTCGTACTACGTCTCGTACGACAACGTGAAGGTCGGCGAGGACCAGGGCACGGCGCTGACCCAGGCCCCGCAGGTCAAGGACAAGACCGCGGTCAACTACGTCGAGATCGACGGTGCGCCGACCGACAACAACGCCACCCAGTTCGCCCAGGGCTACAACTCGGTCCTGTCGAAGCAGCCGGGCTGGAACAAGCTCGCCGACCAGACCGGTAACTGGGATGCCGCCACCGCGCAGACCGTGTTCACCACGATGCTCGGCCAGCACCCCGACATCAACGCGGTGATGGTTGCCAACGACACCATGGCGCAGTCGGTCATCAACGTGCTGAAGTCGCAGGGCCTCGCCGGCAAGGTCGCGGTGTCCGGGCAGGACTCCACCGCCGGTGGCCTCGACAACGTGATGGCCGGAACCCAGGCCTTCACCATCTACAAGCCCGTCGCCGGTGAGGCGGACGTGGCGATCAAGCTGGCGGGTCAGATCCTCGCCGGCCAGAAGCCGACCGCGCCGACCACCGTCAAGGACCCGACGAACGGTCGCGCCGTCCCGGCGTACCTGGCCGACCCGACCGTCATCACCAAGGCGAACGTGGCCAAGCCGGTCACCGACGGCTACGTGACGGCAGCGGCCGTCTGCCCCACCCCCGCGCTGGTCCAGCTGTGCGCGGCCAACGGCATCAAGACTCCGTGATGGCCACCCACCCCACTTTGGAACTGCGTGGCGTCGACAAGTCCTTCGGACCGGTCCACGTGTTGTCATCGGTCGACCTCACCGCGCTCAGCGGTGAGGTGACCGCCCTTGTCGGCGACAACGGTGCCGGCAAGTCGACCCTGATCAAGTGCATCGGCGGCATCCACCGCATCGACGCGGGAGAACTGGTCTTCGACGGTACGCCGCACGTCGTCACCGGCCCGCGGGACGCCGCCCAGCTCGGTGTCGAGATCGTCTACCAGGACCTTGCGCTGGCCGACAACCTCGACATCGTCCAGAACATGTTCCTCGGCCGCGAGAAGGTCACCGGCCTGCACACGCTGGACGAGAACTCGATGGAGAAGCTGGCGCGACAGGCGTTGACGTCGTTGTCGGTCCGGACCGTGCGGTCGGTACGGCAGCGGGTCGCGAGCCTGTCCGGCGGCCAGCGGCAGACGGTCGCCATCGCCAAGTCAGTGCTGTGGCAGTCGAAGATCGTCATCCTGGACGAGCCGACGGCCGCGCTGGGCGTCGCGCAGACCGAGCAGGTGCTCGACCTGGTACGCCGCCTCGCCGAGCAGGGCGTGGCAGTGATTCTGGTGTCACACAACATGAACGACGTGATGAAGGTCGCCGACTCGATCGGCGTCCTGTTCCTGGGCCGGATGGCGGCGCAGGTGAGACGCGAGGACGTGACCCAGACGCAGGTGGTCGAGCTGATCACCGCCGGCCGTTCGGGTGACCTGGGACTGTCCCGCGAAGAGTCGACCGGAGCGGCGATATGAGCGCCCAGACAGATCACCTCGTCAAGCCGGACAGCGCGGAGCCGGTCGAGGGACTCGGCGCACTGAGCACCTACATCCGCGACTATGTCGGCCGGGTCCGCGGCGGCGAG
Organism: Kribbella capetownensis; assembly: GCF_004331485.1. GTDB lineage: Bacteria > Actinomycetota > Actinomycetes > Propionibacteriales > Kribbellaceae > Kribbella > Kribbella capetownensis. Next base: position 100,758 of record NZ_SJKD01000008.1, on the reverse strand, counting down.
CTGGGCTCGATCCCCGCGATGGTCGGCCTGATCGTGATCACCGTCGTGTTCGCGGTGGTGCATCAGGGCTTCCTGAGTGCCTACAACATCGAGGCTCTGGTGATCCAGGCGGCGCCGATCATCGTGATGGCGATGGGCCTGGTCTTCGTTCTGCTACTCGGCGAGATCGACCTCTCCGCCGGCACGACCGGCGGCCTGTGTTCGGCGATCATGGCCGTGCTGATGATCCGGCACGGTGCGTCCTGGTGGTTCGGACTCCTGATCGGCCTGGGGGTCGGCGTCCTGATCGGTCTCGGGATCGGCTGGTTGCGCGCCCGGATCGGCGTACCGTCGTTCGTGATCACGCTGGCGACGTTCCTGGCGTTCCAGGGCGTCACGCTGATTCTGATCGGCGGCCAAGGAGCGGTGACCCTGCCCGCCGGCTCGCCGATCATCAAGCTGGAGAACAGCTTCGTGCCGCTGTGGCTGGGCTGGGTCCTGTGGGCGTTGTTCGTGATCGGGTACGCCGCCGTCAAGGTCAACGACGCCCTCGGACGCCAGCGTTCGGGGCTGTCCCGGCCGCCGTTCACCGTGATCGCGGCGAAGGTGGTGGTCCTGGCCGCGCTCGGTGCGGCGTTCACGTACGAGATGGGGATCAACCGCAACCTGTCCGCCAACGCCTTCTTCAACAACAAGGCCGAGGGCATGCCGTGGGTCGTCGTGCTGCTGGTGATCCTGTTCGCCGCGTGGCACTTCATCCTCAGCCGGACGCCGTACGGACGGCATCTGTACGCCGTCGGCGGGAACGAGGAGGCGTCGCGGCGCGCGGGCATCGTGGTGTCGCGGATCCGGATCTCGGTGTTCGCCATCTGTTCCGGTATGGCCGCCGTCTCCGGGGTCATCGCTGCCTCGCTGCTGCAGTCGGTCCAGTCGAACGCGGGCGCCGGCAACACCCTGTTGCTGGCGGTCGGTGCCGCGGTCATCGGCGGTACGTCGCTGTTCGGTGGGCATGGCCGTGTCATCGACGCGGTCCTCGGCGGACTGGTCGTCGCGGTCATCATCAACGGCATGAGCGACCTGATCCAGGGCGCGAACTCGGCCGGCTACGAGTGGGTCGTCACGGGCGCCGTACTGCTGCTGGCCGCCGGATTCGACGCGGTCGTACGCCGGGCGCGGGCCAGCTGAGCGAGGGCTGAATCATGGGTGGATCCGGTTGCCGGGACGCGACCAGCTCGGCTGGCTGTCGGTGCCGGAGTCGAGGCCGGACTCGAGCGGAAGGTCCACCAGCAGCGTGGTACCCACACCGACCGGGCTGTCCACCGAGATCGTGCCACCTAGTGCCTCGACCCGGTCGGCCAGCCCGATCAGCCCCGTTCCCTGATCAGGCACCGCACCACCGGTGCCGTCGTCGCGGACCGACAGGTGCAGGCGGCCCTCGCTGACCCGGGCGTCGATCCACACCTCCGATGCGTTGGCGTGCTTGACGGTGTTGGCCAGCGCTTCCGACGCCACGTAGTACGCGCAGACCTCGATCGGCTCGGGGAGTCTGGCCGGAATGTCCACTGTCAGTTCCGACGGCACGGGACTGCGGCGAGCGAGCGCCTTGAGGGCCGGACCGAGGCCGCCCTCGGTCAGGATCGCCGGGTGGATTCCCCGGGACAGCTCCCGCAGTTCGTCAGTCGCATTGGTGAGCTCGCGTGCGGCGTTGGCGAGCTGGGCGCGGACCTCCGGCTGGTCGGGTGGCACCGCGGCCTCGCCCGCGCGGAGCTGGAGCGCCAGGGCCACCAGCCGCTGCTGGGTGCCGTCGTGCAGGTCGCGTTCGATCCGCTGACGGGCCCGATCGGCAGCCGCGACGATGCGGGCACGCGAACCGGCGAGGTCCCGCTGTGCCTGCTGCACGGCCGCGGCCATGGCGTTGAAAGTCCGCTGCAGTACGCCCATCTCGCCGACACCGTGGTCGGACACTCTGGCGCTCAGATCCCCGGCCGCGAGCCGCTCGGCCATGGCGGCGGTACGGCGTACCGGGTGCAGGATGCTCCGGTTCAGATACCAGGTGAACAGTGCCACCAGCAGAACCGAGCCGGTCAGGCCGGCGGCTGCGGCGAACATCGCACGGCCGGCCGCGTCGCGCGCACTGTCCTGGCGCGTCATCGCCAGCTGCTTCTCGGCGTCGAGCAGTTGATCGAACTGCGTCCGCATCGCGTCGACCCGTTGCCGGCCCTCTGTGGTCGCGGGCAGGAGGTCGATCGAGGTCCGGTCCCGCCGGGCCGCGGCGACGAGCGGTACGGAGTAGTCGTTCAGGTACGACGTCCCGGCTCGGGTGAGGGCCTCGGCCCGGGCGTGCTGCTCGGCGTTGTCGGCGACAAGGTTCTCCAGGGCGGCGGCCTGCTGCGCGAACTCCGCGCGACCTTCCACCCACGGCTGCAGGAACTGCTCGGATCCGGTCAGCAGGAACCCGCGCTGGCCGTCCTCCATCTCGACGATGAGCCGCTCCAGCCGGTTGGCGGCCACCAGCACGTCCTCGGACTGCTGCGCCCGCCGCTCGAGGCTGCGCAGCTCGGTCACCGAGGAGAGCAGTACGGCGAACGCGGCGGCGATGATCACGGCGAGCAGAACGCTGGCGGTGATGATCCGGACGCTCAGCCCGAGACCCCTCATCCGCCCCTCCGGTTGGTCGCCGTGCTCCCGGGGCCTCGCGCTGCTCACCGTCCCGAGGGCCCGCCGACTTCGCCGAGCGTCTCGCGGACGGCGGCACCGGACAATGCCGTCTTCGACAGGAATCCGATCGCTGGGCTCGCCTCGATCAGGTCAGCGTAGTCCTCCTCGGAGTGGGCGGAGATCATGATCAACGGCGCCGGTGACCCGTTGGCCTGCTCCGCCAGCCGCGCGGCCAGTCGCAGTCCGCTCTCGGCACCGAGGTCGATGTCGACCAGCGTCACGTCGGGCCGCAGCCGCGCCACCAGGGCGAGGGCCTCCGTGCTGGTCGAGGCGGTCCCCACCACCTGGATTCCGTCGTACTCCAGCACCGCCCGCGCGGCCTCGAGGAAGCGCGCGCTGTCGTCGACGATGATGCAGCGAACCATGATTCCACCATTTCAGCGAAGTAGACCGGTGGCATTCCGGCTAGCTGCACCTCTGGACATCGATCCGGTCACGGTCCGTGCCTGGACCGGCATCCCCCGGCGCGTCCGGAGGCGACGATAGATCGCGGTACCGGATCGGTAGCTTAGCGATACTCCGAGGACGAGTGTCGCAACGCCGATGACGAGGTCCGCGAGGTTGTAGCGGTAGTGGCTGACAGCAATGAAGTCGACCGCGCCGCGGACACTGCCCGGAGCGGTCCAGGCGTGCAGGCCGACGCGGTCGAGTTGGTTGCTGCCCCAGCCGCCGATCGCCAGCGCGGTGGAGACGAGGATGATCGCTGGGCGCCGGCGCCGTACCAGCACGACGTACGCCGTGATCAGCAAGGCCAGCCCGGCGAGGTCCAGGAGCGTGCCCGTGGACGGGTCGGCGTACCAGTCGCCGATCCGCGGGCCCGCGAACTGGTCGCTTCCGCTGTTGATGATCGAGCCGTCGACGTGCTGCCAGGCCCACCGCTTGGTCGCCTGGTCGACCAGGACGACCAGCGCGAGCAGGGCGAGAACACGGAACCGCTGGCCGGCTCCGGCGGCGGCGGTCGTCGTGGTGGCCAGGCGGACCTTCGACATGACGCTCCTCGGGGGTGGACGGCGTCCGCGCTGGTCACGCGCGTTCTCGGCCGTACTTCAACCCTTCCGGGCGAGCGAGGATCGGACCTCAGCGACAGCGGCCAACCCACCTACCGGTTGCCTGCAATCTTGCGCCGGGCGCTGTCAGGGGTCAGCGGCCCTCGAGGTAGGTGAGGACCGCCAGGACGCGGCGATGGTCGTCGTCGGCCTCGGGCAGCTGGAGCTTGGTGAGGATGCTGCGGACGTGCTTCTCCACGGTGCCTTCGGTGACCCACAGCTGCCGCGCGACGCCGGCGTTCGACCGGCCCTCGGCCACCAGGGCCAGCACCTCGCGCTCGCGCTCGGTGAGCACCGCGAGCGGATCGTGCCGATGGCGAGAGTCCACGAGCTCCTTCACCAGCGCCGGGTCCACCACGGAGCCACCCCGGGCGACCCGCTCCAGCGTCTCGACGAACTCGTCAACGTCCGTGACGCGGCTCTTGAGGAGGTAGCCGACTCCTTGTCCACTGCCGAGGATCTGCATCGCGTGCTCGACCTCGACATGCGCCGAGAGCAGCAGGATCGCGGTCTGCGGGCGCTCCTGCCGGATCGCCTGCGCCACGTCCAGCCCCTCGGTCGAATGGCCGGGTGGCATCCGGATGTCGATGATCACCAGGTCCGGGAGGTGTTGCCGGACCAGCGCCAGCAGTCCCGGGCCGTTGCCGGCCTGCCCGACGACCTCGAATCCCGAGCGCTCCAGCAGGCTCGCGAGCCCTTCCCGGAGCAGGACGTCGTCATCCGCGATCGCCACTCGGGTCCGGCTCATCTCCACTCCCTACGCCGCCTGAACTCAGGTTAGCGCGAGGTCGAGGAGGGCAGCCCGGGCAGCGCCGACGGTCAGACGTTCGCACGGGTCCTTGGCCAGCAAGCCGGCGATGACGGGGCGCAGCCGGCCCGCCCGCAGCCAGGGGCCGGGCGGATTCTCGGCAACCGCGGTCAGCGTCGCCCACAGGCCGCCCTGGTCGAACGGCGTCCTGCCCTCGACGGCGGCGTACAGCGTCGCGCCCAGTGAGAACAGGTCGGACGGCGGTGCGGGCTCGTCGCCTCGGAGCTGCTCCGGGGACATGAACGCCGGGCTGCCGGCGACCACACCATGCGGGCAGTCGAAGTCCTCGTCGTGCCTGCAGGCGACGCCGAAGTCGGTCAGCACCACCCGGCCGTCGGCGCACAGTTGCACGTTGCCCGGTTTGACGTCGCGGTGGACGATGCCGGCGGCGTGGACACTCCGCAGTACGTCGAGCAGACGCAGGGCGAGGCGGATCACCCTGTCGATCGACAGAGGTCCGTCGGTCGCGATCACCTCGGCCAGCGTCTGGCCGGACAGCGGCTCCATCACGATCCAGGGGAGGCTGCCTTCGCGGACGAGATCCAGGATCCTGACCACGCCGTCATGGCTCACCCGGGCAGCGGTCCGCGCCTCGTTGAGCGACCGGGCTCGCGCTGCCCTTGCCTCTCCCACCGAACCGGTGTCGTTCGCCAGGTGCTGCTTGATGGCGACCGGCCGGCACAACAGTTCGTCCTCGGCCAGCCAGACCCGTCCCATGGCCCCGCGTCCCAGCAGTGACCGAAGCCGGTACCGCCCGGCGACCAGCCGTCCCGACGGTGCGGTCACGGACTCCGTGACGGCTTCGGCGAGGTCCGCGACGGCGTTCATGGGCTGACCCTTCGGATCTGGCGGTGTTCCGACCGTTCCAGCCTGCTGGGAAACCGGCATCCGAGTCGTCAGGGCCTGCGGGCATCCCCTCTACCGGCTAGCAGGAAGGCGAGCTGGGTGCCAGCCGCAGACCTGCTCCGCGCTCTGAACCCGTCCGTTCGATCCGACCGTGTGAGGAGTGTCGAATGATCAACAGCGCAAGGAGAAATCTGAAAATGAAGCGCATCGCCCTCTTCGCCGGTACGGCTGTGCTCGGGCTGGCCACTCTGACAGCCTGCGGCAACGGCTCGAGCTCGGCGCCCGCGCCGCAGAGCACGCCCGCCGCGTCGGCCTCCAACGCTCCGGCGAAGGTGTCCACTGCCACGGCCGGGAACTTCGGCAAGATCGTTGTCGACGGCACCGGCCGCACGCTGTACGTGTACGACCTGGACACCGCCAAGCCGTCCAAGTCCAACTGCTACACCGGCTGCGCCGCGCTGTGGCCGCCGTTCCTGGCAGGCACCGGTACGCCGCAGGTCAGCGGGGTCGACCCTTCGCTGGTGGGCACGGTGGCCCGTACCGACGGCACCAAGCAGGTGACGCTGGCCGGATGGCCGCTCTACCACTTCGCCAACGACTCCAAGGCCGGCGACGTGAACGGCCAGGGCGTCGACGGCACCTGGTGGGTGGACTCGACCAGCGGCCAGAAGATCACCACCCAGGCGTCCTCGTCGGGCGGCAACCTCGGCTACTGAGTCGTTCTTCCGTACGCTGGGTCGATGAGTGCAACGGTGCCGCGGACGGTGCTCAGCCGTCGTGCCTTGAATCGGGCCTTGCTCCAGCGTCAGCAGTTGCTGGATCGGGGCAGCGGCCCGGCGACCGAGTTGATCGAGCGGCTGGTGGGGCTCCAGGCTCAAGCGCCGTTGGCGCCGTACGTCGCGCTGTGGTCGAGGCTCGACGGCTTCGACCCCGACGAGCTGTCCGAGCTGCTGAGGTCGCGCCGGCTCGTGCGTTCCTCGTTGATGAGAGCAACGATTCATCTCGTCACCGCCGAGGACTGTCTGTCGTTGTGGCAGCTCCTGCATCCGGTCGCGGATCGAGGATTGCGGGGTGCCTTCGGCAAGCAGTTGGCCGGGGCCGACGTCGACGCGGTTGTTGCCTACGGCACCGAGCTGCTGAGCCAGGAACCGTACACCCGCAGTCGCTTGCGCGCGGTGCTCGGTGAGCGCTGGCCGGACTGGGACGCCACAGCGATGGCGTACGCCGTGAGCTACCTGACCGGCACGGTTCACGTCACTCCGCGCGGGCTCTGGGGCGAGAACGGCCCTGCCGCGCTGCAGACGATCGAGAGCTGGCTCGGCCGGTCGCCGGTGGCCGATCGCCCGATCGACTCGCTCGTACTGCGGTATCTGGCGGCGTTCGGTCCCGCGAGTGTGGCCGACGTACAGACGTGGTCGGGGCTGACCAAGCTGCGGGAGGTCGTGGATCGGCTCGAGCTGCGCGTGTACGCCGATGACGAGGGGCGAGAGCTGTACGACGTACCGGACGGGCCGCTGCCTGATCCGGAGACGCCCGCGCCGGTGCGGTTCCTGCCGGAGTACGACAATCTGCTCCTCTCGCACGCAGATCGCCGGCGGGTCAATCCGTCCGGGCGGACGATCCCGCTGCCGCCCGGGAACGGCGCGGCGATGGGCACGCTCCTCATCGACGGCGACTACCAGGCCGACTGGCGTCACCACCGCGGCCAGGAATCAGCACGAGAAGCGAGCCTGCGGATCACGTCTCACCGCGCACTGACCACCGATGAGCAGGAGGCGATCGAGCTCGAAGGGGCCCGGCTCCTCACCCTGATCGGCAACGAGGCAACACCGATCACCTTCGCAACGGACTAGGAGTTCGGGCGAAGACGAGCAGGGACCGGCCTGAAGTCAGGCGCCGGCGTTCTTCCAACGACAAGCCGACCGATGCCGCCAGTGCGTGCAGGTCGTCGTGGGTGCGTTCGCCTCCGCCGAACAGGACGAACAGCCGGAGATCCTGCGCGGTGGCGTTCAGCTCCGCCGCGGAACTTGCCTGATCATCGGTCAGCTCGCGTTCGACGACGACAACCCGACCGCCGGGTCCGCACGCCTCCGCCGCCCGCCGAAGGATGACGGCGGCGCCCTCGTCGTTCCAGTCGTGCAGGACATGCGCCAGGACATACGCGTCGTACCCGGTGGGCAACGGACCGCGGAGGTCGGCGGTCACTACCTGCGCGCGGTCGGCCAGGCCGAGCCGTTCGGCCTCCTCCTGCGCGGCTCGAGCCGGACCGGGGCGTTCGACGAGTACGCCGGTCAGCTGCGGCCAAGCCTGCAGGAGGCGATAGAGGAGGTGGCCTCGACCTCCGCCCAGATCCGCGATGCTGCCCAGCCGCCCCCACAGCGGATCCTCGACGAGCTCGTCCGCCCACTCCGCTGCCCGGGCGCTCATCAGCGTGTCGAACGAGCCCGACAGCACAGGATCGTCGTCGAAGACTGCCCATGGATCCGGTCTGCGCTGCCGGCCCAGCACTGCCGCCAGACAGTCCTCCACGAAGGACCTGTCCATCCGTCCGGCCGCGCCACTCCAGTCCAACCGGGCCGCATACGATCCGGTCCGGTCCGAGATGCGCCGGCCGAGCTCGGTCGACGACACCACGCCGTTCGCGTCCACGGAGAGAATCCCGCGCGCGGCGAGGAATCGCACCAGGCGCCGCAGGACCGAGTCGTCGATCCCCAAGCCGATCGCCAGCTGGCTCATGGGAGTCGGTTCCGTGGAGAGCAGGCCGATCGTGACCGCGACCCGAACGACGACAGGGGTCACCAGATCGGTCACCTGGTCGGGACTCGGCACTGAGGTCGACTGAGGCATGGCGCCAGCATCTGCTCGACCTCAGCGATCGCCCACACGGTGGCAGGAACTCGCCACCGGGGAGGTGGACCCTCCGTCGAGGCCAGAATGGACGGATGACACGGAGGCCCGAGCCGGTCGAGCAGGTGACGCATGCCCTGGAGCAGGGCAGGCGCCGGGTCCGCCTAGGGGCGACCGCACCGGCTCACACCGTACGAGGGTCACAGTCGTCGCTCTGGGACACCATCACCAAGCTACGGGCTCAGGCACGCCGCGAGATCCTCAGCTTCGACGACACCAGCTACCTGCTGGCCCACGACGTACCGGATCCGATCCAGCGGCGCGGCCCGGCGACCCTCCGCGCGGCACTCGGCCGCGGTGCCAGAGTGCGTCAGGTCACCTCGCGAGCAGGCTTGCTCGCCGACCAGCAGCTCGGGGCGATCGTCTACCGATCCGGCGGCGAGGCGCGGGTGGTGGACGCGGTGCCGCTCAAGGTTTCGATCATCGATCGGCACACGGTCCTGCTGCCGTTGAACTCGACGGTGCTGGCGGACGGATTCCAGATCGTCCAGGACCCGAGTGTCGTCGGCGCGCTCGTGGCAGTCCACCAGCATCTGTGGAACGCCGGAACCGACCCGGAGGGCATCGATCGAGACCTGCCTCCGCCGCACCTCGCCGTCATCCTGCCCGCGCTGGCTTCGGGCGCGCCCGACGAGGTCGCGGCGCCCCGGCTCGGTCTCTCGCCGCGCACTTACAGCCGCCGGGTCGCGGAGTTGCTCAAGGTCCTCGGCGTGCACAGCCGCTTCCAGGCCGGCGCCGAGGCGATTCGCCGCGGCTGGCTCTGACCCCGGCCGTGCCTGGGCACGTGGCGAGTTGACGCCAGTTCAGCGCCACGGTCCCGTGGCCACCGCAGGGTGGTTGCGACGGAGTTCCGCAGGCTGCACAACCAGCCGGGGGTGCCTGCGGGATCCGTCGCCAATCAGCGCCCGGGGGAGGACGGTGCGCTGCTCCCGGCGTACGGGAGGAGGATGAAAGGCATGAGAGCTATCACGTATGCGCGTTCCGGAGATCCTTCCGTTCTCGAGCTCGGGGAGAGGCCGGTCGCCGAGCCGGGTGATGCCGAGGTGCGGGTCCGAGTGGTGGTGTCAGGGGTGAATCCGACGGACTGGAAGTCGCGGACCGGCTCCTACGGCGGTGGGCCGGAGGAGGCGACAGTGCCCAACCACGACGGCGCCGGCGTGATCGACGCGGTCGGTGCCGGTGTGGATGGTCTGAGCGTGGGCGACCGTGTCTGGATCACCTTGGCCGGCGACGGTCGCCCGGCAAGCGGCACGGCCCAGGAGTTCACTGTCGTGCCCGCGGGCCGGGTCTTTCCCTTGCCGGCGAACGCGGACTTCGAGCTCGGCGCGAGTACCGGCATCCCGGCCATCACCGCACACCGCGCGTTGACGGTCGGCGATGGCGGCGCGACGCGGCTCCGGCCGGGCGCACTGTCCGGCCGGACCATCCTGGTCGCCGGGGGAGCCGGTGCGGTGGGCAACGCCGCGATCCAGCTCGCCCGCTGGGCCGGCGCGACCGTGATCTCGACGGTCAGCCGGGAGTCGAAGGCGACCCTCGCGACGGCCGCCGGCGCACACCATGTCGTCGAGTACACCAAGGCGGACGCGGCCGACGCGATCAGAGGGATCGCTCCCGATGGTGTCGACCTCGTCGTCGAGGTCGCGGCGGGTGCGAACGCCGAGCTCGACCTCGCCGTCCTCCGTCCGCGCGGGACGATCTCGATCTACGCCAACGACGGCGGTGCGCCGTTCGAGCTCGACGTACGGCGGAACATGGGCCTCAACACCCGCTATCAGTTCGTCCTGCTCTACACGGTCGGCTGGGACCGGATCACGGCCGCCGCGGAGGACATCAACCACGCCATCGAGGACGAGGCCTACCGGGTCGGCGAGCAGGCCGGCCTCCCACTGCACCGCTACCAACTCGAGGACACAGCCGCCGCCCACGCAGCCGTCGAGAACAACGCGGTCGGCAAGGTCCTGATCACCGTCGCGGCGACCTGACCGGCGGCAGGGGCATTTCCACGTCACATACTTGACAGAAGTAAGTAAAGGCCTCAGGGTTCAGACATCCTATCCGATTCGCGTCTTCGGAGACCCTAGAGAGGTCAGCCGCTCATGACCAGATTCCTTCGAAACAAGGCGATCCGAGGACCACTCGTGGCGCTCGCCGTCGCCGCTCTCCTCCCGGTCGGCCTGACTGCCGCGTCGTCCGCCGGTGCCGCGCCGCCGCAGACGGTCACCGCGGCGGCCGGTACGACGTACCCGCCGGCGGGTGAGCAGGCGCGGCAGCCGTACATGGGCTGGAGCAGTTACAGCATGCAGGTGTACTCGCCGACCGGTGGCGGCTGGATCACCGCCGACCAGATCGAGGCGCAGTCGGATGCGATGCACCAGAAGCTGCAGCCGTACGGGTACGAGTACATCAACATCGACGCGGGCTGGAACGGCGGCATCGACGACTACGGCCGGCCGGTGCCGAGCAAGACGCTCTACCCCGACGGCCTGCAGGCAGTGATCGACCACGTCCACGCGAACGGCCAGAAGATCGGGCTCTACGGCATCCCGGGCATCTCGAAGGCGATGCTCGACGCCAACCTTCCGGTGTACGGCGCTCCAGGCTGTACGACGGGAGACCTGGCGGTGCAGCCACTGCAGAAGGGCGACTACTGGGGCTTCGGCTACCGGATCGACGCCGCGAAGCCGTGTGCGCAGAAGTACATCAACTCGATCGCCGATCTCTATGCGAGCTGGGGCGTCAACTTCCTGAAGTTCGACAGCGTGACCCCGGGCTCAGGGGTCAGCGACCTGTCCATGGACGCGCGCGACGAGGTCAAGGCCTGGTCGCAGGCCCTCGCCCGCCACGGAATCTGGCTCGAGCTGTCCTGGGCTCTCGACATCAACTACGCGGACTACTGGAAGCAGTACGCGAACGGATGGCGGATCGATTGGGACGTCGAGTGCTACTGCCCTGGTGAGGCGCTCACCACCTGGCAGAACGTCGCGCGACTGTTCCCCAAGCTGGCCGACTGGTGGCGCCATGGCGGACCGGGCGGGTGGAACGACCTCGACTCCTTGGATGTCGGCAACGGCACGATGGACGGGCTGACGAAGGACGAGCGACGTACGGCGGCAACGCTGTGGGCGGTGTCCGCGGCCCCGTTCTACATCGGCAACGACATGACCAAGCTGGATTCGTACGGCCTCGAACTGCTCACCAACCGCGAGGTGATCGCGGTCAACCAGGCCGGTCGGCCGGCCCAACCGGTGTCCACCAAGACCAACCGGCAGACGTGGTACTCGCTCAACGCGGACGGCTCGTACACCGTTGCCCTGTTCAACCTCGGGACCACCGAGGCCAACCTGACGGTGAACTGGGCCGACCTCGGACTGGACGGGTCCGCGAAGGTTCGCGACCTGTGGGCGAAGAAGGATCTGGGCCAGTTCGCGTCCGGCTATACCGCTGCGACCGTGCCGCCGCACGGGACCCGGTTGTTCACCGTTACGCCGCAGAAGAACGCGAAGGTCAGCGTCAACGACGACGATCTGCGGGTCTCGTACGACGGAACCTGGCAGCGCAACGGCAACTTCGAGGTACCCGCGGTCTCCGAGCCGTTGACGGTCGCGGTGACCGACTCGTCGGCAGCGAAGTCCGGCGCGACCGCGAAGTCGACCGATGCCGGCGTACGGACGATCTCGGTGAACAACGACAACCCGGAGATTGTCTACACGGGTTCATGGAGCCGGAGCACGGGCCGTGGGCTCGGTGACTATCAGGACGACGTGCAGTACACCGAGGCCAACGGCGACGCCTTCACGTACAGCTTCGTCGGCACCGGCGTCGACTACGTGACCGAGACGCACGAGTCGCAAGGCGACGTCGAGATCTACATCGACGGTGCGCTCAAGGCGACGGTCGACACTCATCGCGATCCGGCCGAGGGGCGCGGTGCGCAGCAGGTCGTGTACAGCATCCCGGACCTGCCGAACGGAACGCACACGATCCGCGGGGTGAAGAAGTCCGGACAGTTCATGCTGCTCGACAAGCTGAACGTGCGGCAGGAGAGCCTGCTGAATCCGGATACGGCGGCGTTCGACAAGAACCCGTCCGCGCAGGCCGATGTCAGCGTCCAGATCGGGCGCGACCCCGACGAACTGGACGGTATCGCGAAGGGCGGCAAGGACCTCGTCAAGGGGACCGACTACACCGTCGACGGAACGGCGGTGACGATCAGCAAGAAGTACCTCGCCGCCCAGCCCGTCGGCAGCACGGTGCTCGACTTCAGGTTCCGCGGCGACCATCACGACGACGTGCACTACGCCACCGCGAATGGCGCGGGGATCGACTTCGCCTTCCGCGGCACCGGCGTCGAGTGGCTGACCGCACTCGGTCCGGACCAGGGCGATGCCGACGTCTACCTCGACGGCAAGCTCGTACGCCGGGTGAACCTCGCCAACGATGCACGCGCCACCGCCCGCCCGGCCTTCACCCGAACCGGCCTGAAGAACGGTGACCACACCCTGCGCATCGTCAAGGTCTCAGGCGACGTACTGCGCAACGACGTCATCCGCTACACGACCGGAAAGTAGCCGTAGGCAACGGCGGCGCCGTGCAACCGGCGCCGCCGTTGCCCTGGATCAGACGGCGATGCGGCCACCGTCGACCGGGAGCTGGGCGCCGTGGATGTAGCGGGCGTCGTCGCTCACGAGGAAGGTCACCGCGGTCGCGATCTCCTCGGGCAGCCCGGGCCGGCCGTGCGGAGTCGTGGCGGCGAGCTTGTCGAGGGCGTCGCCGTACCCGGACGTGCCCTCGGTGCGGGTCGGGCCCGGGCTGACCGCGTTCACCCGGACGCCGGACGGGCCGTACTCGGCAGCCCAGGCCTTGGTGAGCAGCAGCAGCGCGGCCTTGCTGGAACCATAGAGCGCGTACCCGGCGTCGCCGTAGTGCGCGACCATGGTCGCGATGTTGACGATCGCGCCCTTGCCTCGCTCGGCCATCTGCGGCGCCAGCGCGGCGACCAGGAAGTACGGCGCCTTGACGTTGATGTCGTAGACGTTCTCGAAGACGTCCTGGGTGGTCTCGGCCGTCGGCCCGTACGGGTAGATCCCGGCGTTGTTGACCAGGATGTCGATGCGGCCGCCGCCGAGTTCGGTGGCGCGGCGGGCGAGCTCCCGCGCGCTGGCCTCGTCGCTGAGGCCGGCGGCGACGAAGTCGGCCTTGCCGCCTGCCGCGCGGATGGTGGCGACGACCTCCTCGGCCCGGGCCGCGTCCCGGCCGGACACGATCACGTGCGCGCCGTGCTTGGCGAGGTCGAGCGCGATGGCACGCCCGATACCGCTGTTGCCGCCGGTCACGAGGGCGGTCGAGCCGTCGAGCTGTGCAGTCATGTCGATGTCTCCTTGAGTGGTGTGGACTGGCATCGATGGGCTCAACCACGGGACCGTCACCCCGTATGCCGTTGTGCCATCGGCTTTGGCGCTGGGGGTCATCAGTGCTGCTGATGCCAGAATCGGTGTGTGGAGATTCGTGAGCTTCGTGCGTTCGTGGTCGTCGCCGAGGAGGGTGGCGTGTCGGCGGCAGCGCGGCGCCTGCACCTCAGCCAGTCGGCGTTGTCCCAGGTCGTGCAGTCGCTCGAACGGCAACTCGGCGTACAACTTCTGACCCGCAGTCACAGCGGTACGACGCCAACCCCAGCGGGAGAGTTATTGGTACGCCGGGCGCGCGCGATCCTGGCCGACCACGACAAAGCGGTGGCCGAGCTGTCGGCGTTGGGCGACAGCGGCTCGGTCGTTGCCGGGAGCATCCGTGTCGGCGTACCGCTCGAGCTGCCGCTCGACGTACTGCCGTCGGCGCTGGCGGAGCTGCGGGCAGCGCACCCGGCCACTCAGGTCGAGGTCCGGCATGCCTCGAGCGCCGGACAGGTGGCGGCGCTCGAGAACGGGGAGCTCGACCTGGCTCTGGTCCGCTATCGGCCCGTCGGCGACCGGTTCGACGCGATGCTCGTCGTCCGCGAGCCGATCGGCGTACTGCTGGATGCCCGGCATTCGGAGTCTCTCGCCAAGCCGTCCGGTGTGCCACTGGATCGCCTGGCCGGGATGAACTGGCTGGCGTTCCCACGCTCGGACGCACCGCCTTGGTACGACGAGGTGGCGGCCATCCTCAGGACCCACGGACTCGTCGATCAGGTGTCGGCGGCCGGTGGCGATCCACCGGTCACCGCTGAGGTGAAGTTCGCCGCCGTACGCGCTGGGCGTTCCTTCACGCTCGCGCCGCCGGGGTGGGCGACCACCCTGCCCGAAGGTATTCGCTGGCATCCGATCGAGGGGAACCCCATCGTCCGCCGTACCTGGGCTATCTGGCCGGCCACCTCACGGCAACGCGACCTCGCCACCCTGGTCGCAGCCTTCCAGCTACCGAACGGCGGTGGCTGATCCGCGGTCCTGCGCTTTCCACTCGGTGGCGACTTCGACGGTGATTTCGATGGCTCGTTTGGTCAGCGGCGACTGGGTGCGGCCGGCTTGCCAGAGGAGGTAGATCTCGCGGGGTGACGGCCCGGGGTGCAGGTCATGGATGGAGAGTTCGGGGTCCGCGACCTCGGCGCCGGTCAGAACCAGCCAGGGGAGTACGGCGGAGCCCAGTCCGGACCGGACCATCGCCAGTACGGCTTCGTTGCCGACGGCACGGAACACGATCTGGGGCCGGACCTCGCTGCGGGCGAACATCGCCTCGACCTCGCGCTGGTCGCAGGTGGGTGGCCACGCCACCATCGGAGCCCGATCGAGACTGGTGACGCGGACCGGACCTTCGGGGAAGGCACCTCGCGGCGCGACCAGGACATACGGATCGTCGAGCAGTTTGAGATGTTCGATCTCGCCGGGCACCCGGCGATCGTGGAACATCAGGTCCACCGTGCTGACCGGTGGTGGATCGGACTCGTCCTCGATCAGCCGGATGTCGCAACGAGGGTGCTCCTCGCGCAACCGGCGGATGACGTGCGGCAGGAGCACGTTCGAGACGCTCTGGAAGGTGCCGATGTCGATGCGCCCTTCGCCGGCCTTGAACCGGTCGACCGCGGCGGCCAGGTCCTCGGTCCGCTCCAACAGGTCCCGACCGTGGGACAACACGACTGTGCCGAGTGGCGTGATCCGCACTGGCTTCGGCCCGCCGGGCCGGTCGAACACCGAGCCGCCGACGGCCTTCTCGAGCGACGCGATGTGCTGGCTCACCGTCGATTGCGTGTACCCGAGCCGCATCGCCGCACGCCCGAACGATCCCTCATCAGCGACGGCGGCCATCGTGGCCAGATGCCGCAACTCAACCTCGCCCATGATCCGAAGATACCCGCGGGGATCGGGCTTCGCGATGACATCGATCGAGAACCATCGCTTTTCACCATGCAGCTGGGCGGCTTAGCGTCGTAAGCATGGATCAACCGTTCGACTACGACGCCGAGCTCCGTCGCTATCACGAGCGCCTGCAGACGGCTGCTGATGTCAGGCCTGACGATCACGTGCTCGACATCGGCTGCGGCACTGGGCTGACTACCCGGGACGTCGCCAAGCGGGCGGCTTCCGCGGTCGGCGTGGACATCTCCGCCCAGAGGGTGGCGACCGCTCGCCGGCTGGCCGAACAGGAAGGTCTGCGGAACGTCTCCTTCGAGCAGGCCGACGTTCAGGACCACGGCTTTCCGGCGGATCGTTTCTCGTTGGGGGTCAGCCGGTTCGGCACGATGTTCTTCACCGACCCTGAGGTCGCGTTCACCAACATCGCCCGCGCACTGCGTCCGGGTTCGCGGCTCGTGCAGTTGGTCTGGCAGGCCGGCGAACACCAGGAGTGGTACGCCGTGTTCGGCGGTGACCAACGCACTGAGCCGGCCACCGGCGGAGCGTTCTCCCTCGCCGACCCCGCGACCGCGGAACGCATCCTGACTACCGCCGGATTCACCGACGTTGACATCACCGACGTACGAGAACCTGTCTACTACGGCAAAGACGCCGAGACCGCCTACGAAGCCGCGCGCAGTCTGCGGATGACGCAGGACCTCGTCGCAGGCCTCGACCCAGCCCAAGCCGAACAAGCCCGCCAACGCGTCCTGACCGACCTCGCCGCCCACCAAACCCCGGACGGCGTCTGGTTCGACTCCCGCGCCTGGATCATCACAGCCCATCTGTGCTCTTGAGGCGGTCCTGGAAGATGGGGAGACTGGCGGCTGTGCCAGACCGGGTCGAATTGTCCGATGGTGATGCTCGGCGGATCGGGTTGCGAGCTCAGGGGTTTGGGGTGGCCAGGCCGGCGCGGGTGGATCGGCGGCGGGTCCGGAAGCTGGTGGCTTCGCTCGGCGCGGTTCAGCTGGATGCGGTCAATGTGTTGGTGCGGTCGCACTATCTGACGGTGTATTCGCGGCTCGGGCCTTATCCGCGCAGGTTGCTGGATGAGCAGCTTGATCCAGATCGCGCGGTCTTCGAGTACTGGGGTCATGCGGCGTCGCTGCTTCCGGTCGAGTTCCAACCGGCGTTGCGCTGGCGGATGACGTCGTACGCCGAGCACAAGAACTGGCTGGCGTTCCGGGAGCGAGTGGAGCGCGAACGGCCCGGCTATCTCGCGGCGGTCGAGCGGGAGGTGGCCGAGCGTGGGCCGATCCGGTTCGGCGAGCTGAGCGATCCGGCCCGGCGCGATCGGTCGGACACGAAGTACGCCGCTTCGAGCGTGCTGTGGGAGAGGTTCTCGGACGGCAAGTCGGTGCTCGAGGGGTTGTTCAACGCCGGGCGGGTGTCCGCGGCCGGACGTCGCGGCTTCGAGCGGCTGTTCGACCTGACCGAGCGGGTCATCCCGGCGGAGATCCTGGCATTGCCGACGCCGCCGGTCGAGGAAGCGCAGCGGTTCCTGGTCCAGCACGCCGTACGGGCGCTCGGCGTCGCCAGTGCACGCGATGTCGCCGACTACTTCCGGCTGCCGGCCGTCGTCACGCGGGCTCGATTGCGCGAGTTGGTCGACGGCGGTGAGCTGCGGCCGGCCGCCGTACACGGCTGGAATGAGCCGGCGTATCTGGATCCGGGCGCTGACACGCGTCCGGTGGAGGCGCGGGCGCTGCTGTCGCCGTTCGATTCGTTGCTGTGGGAGCGGAGCCGGGTCGAGCGGCTCTTCGGTTTCCGGCACAGCTTCGAGCTGTACGTGAAGCCCGCCAAGCGCGAGTACGGCTACTACGTCCTTCCGTTCCTCCTGGGCGACAACCTGGTCGCCCGAGTCGACCTGTCCGCCGACCGCACCCAAGGCACCCTACGAGTCCTCGGCGCGTACGCCGAACCCTCGGTCAACCCCAAGACGATCGCCGCCGACCTGACCACCGAGCTCAACACCCTCGCCACCTGGCTCGACCTGGAGAAGACCACGGTCACACCTCGAGGCAACCTCGCCCCACACCTGTGACGATCACGCCTCGAGGAGCCGCTTGAGGCGCTTGAGGTCCTTCTGGTTGGCACGCCGCATGGCAGCGGACAGGAACGGAGCCGCGACACCCGCGAACCCGGAAGGTTCGCCGCGGTTGCGGAGGCTCATCCGGGTCGCAGCGTCGCCGGCCGCCGTCCACTCGTAACTGGTCTCCATCGGGAACGGCCCCTGTGCGGTGCGCATCACCAGGCGCTCGCGCGGCACCAGTTCCACCACCTCGTAGGTGTAGGCGAGGCGCCGGCCAAGGAAATGGGCGACAAAGTCCATCCGGGACCCGGCCGCGACCGGCGGTGCGGTCCGCCACTCGACGGACTCGATGTTCGTGTACCACTGCGGTGCGTTGGTCGGATCCCCGACGTACGCCGCGACCTGCTCGAGCGGCCGGTCGATCACGATCTCGGTCAGTACGTCGACAGCCATGCCGGAATCATCTCGCGGCAGCGGCTGGTCCGGCGATGTCTTGGCCTGCCACGGACAGTCGCCGGGGCTGCACGGAAAATCAGGTCGATCCGGCGGGAGTTTGCGCTGCGACAGTAAGGATATGAGCACGCTGTCGGACGCCGAGCTCCTGCGGAACATCGCCGCGGGTGACGAGGCGGCGCTGCGGCAGCTCTACGAAAGGCATGCCGGCTGGTTGCTGCTGCGGTTGAACCGGCGCTGCGGCAGCCAGGATCTCGTGGCCGGGGCGTTGCAGGACACGTTCGTCGCGGTCTGGCAGTCGGCCGGACGGTTCCGCGGCGAGGGTGAGGTAGCGGCCTGGCTCTGGGGGATCTCGATCCGGCGTCTGATCTCCGCGCTGCGCGGTCACCCGGCCGCGGATCCGCTCGGCGATGACGTCGTCGGCGCCGCCGTACCGGTCGTCAACAGCGCCGAGGACGAGTTGCTCCGCGGAGTCGAGTACGGCGATGTCGGCCGCGCACTGCGGACACTCCCGCCCGAACTCCGCGCCACCCTGCAGGCGACCGTGATCGACGGGCTGACCACCAAGGAGGCAGCCGTGCTGCTCGGCATACCCCAAGGAACCGTGAAGAGCCGGCTGCGCGTGGCCAAGAGCCGGCTGCGGGACCAGTTGATGCCCGGGAGGACCTCATGACCTGGCACCTCGGTCCTGAACTGCTGGACCGCTACAGCGACGGCGACCTGGACCTCGCCCGTCAGTCCGCGGTCGAGACACACCTGCTTGCCTGCGCGGACTGCCGTCAGCTGACGTCGGCGAAGGCTCCGCAGGACTTGCTGACCGACATCTGGCAAGGCGTGCAGATCGCGACCGCGCGGCCGCGGATGCCGTGGCCGCTCCGACTGCTGCGGAAGCTCGGCCTCGCCGAGACCGATGCGGTGATTCTCAGCGCGTCCAGCTCGCTCTACCGGCCGTGGCTGCTGTCGCTCGTCGGCGCGTTCGTCATCGGTGTCGGCGGGACCATGATGCCGGCCACCGAGCAGCGTTCCCTCTACCTGCTGTTCGCCCCGTTGCTACCGGCAATCACTGTCGCGGCCGCGTACGACGCCACCGACCCGATCCGTGAACTCGCCGCGGCGACGCCGTTCAGCAAGTTGCGAATCGCCTTGCTGCGAACGGCAACCGTCGTCGCGATCGCGCTGCCCGTCGTACTGCTCGCCGGACTCGCCTTGCCGTTCGTCGGCGCCGACGCCTTCGCCTGGCTGCTTCCGTCACTGACCCTCACCTTGCTCGCGCTCACTCTGCTGACGTGGTGGACCGCGTCCGTCACGGCCTGGGTCGTCGCCGTCCTCTGGCTGACGGTGGTCGGGATCCTGCGGTCCGCGCAGCAGCTCAGCGCGGTCGACACCCCCTTCGCTCAACTGGCCTTCGCTGTCGCAGCCCTCCTGGCGCTGGCCGCTCTCGCCATCCGGCTCACTACACACCACGCACCAGGAGGCTACGCATGAGTCCCCAGATCGCCGTCCTCGACGGCGTCACCAAGTCGTACGGCGGTGCCGAAGTACTGCACCGCACCGACCTCGGCTTCGACCGGGGCGTGATCGGACTGCTCGGCCCGAACGGTGCCGGCAAGTCGACCATGCTCCGCCTGCTGGCCACCGCCATGCCGCCGACCTCCGGCCGGATCGTCGTCAGCGATCACGTGGTGACCGACGGGTCGCCCGACCGTACGGCGGCCCGTCGCCGGCTCAGCTACCTACCGCAGGAAGTCGGCATCCCGCGCCGGATGACCAGCTTCGCCTTCCTCGACTACATCGCCGTACTCAAGGAATGGAAGGACACCGGCGCCAGGCATCGCGAGGTCAACCGTGTCCTCGGCCTGGTCGGGCTGGAGGACCGCCGGACCAAGCGCGTGTCGGCGCTGTCGGGTGGGCAACGGCGGCGGCTCGCACTCGCCCAGGCGTTGATGGGCGACCCCGACCTGGTCGTGCTCGACGAGCCGACGACCGGTCTCGACCCGGAGCAACGGGCCTCGCTGCGCGGCATCCTCTCGTCGTACGCCGATCGAGGCGCCGTACTGCTCGCGACGCATCAGACCGAGGACGTGTCGGCGTTGTGCGACCGGGTGATCATCCTCGACGACGGGCGGATCCGGTTCGACGGATCGGTGGCGTCGCTGATCGGGCTGGCCGACGGGCAGGTCTGGATCGGTTCCGAGGTGAACGCCGGCGCATTGTCGTCCTGGCGCACCGGGACCGGCGAGATTCGCTCGCTCGGTGGCGTGCCCGCGGCCGGCAGTCGTCCGGCCGAGCCCGCGGTCGAGGACGCGTACCTGCTCGTTCGGAGCGCGAACCTGATCGGACAGCCGCGATGAGTACCGCCGTGGTCGTCGCCAGACCGTCGTCGATGCTCGGCCAGATCGCCCGCAAGGAGATCGCCCGGTACGCCGCGCACCCGCTGTTCCTGGTCGGTGCCGCACTCGTCGTACTGACTTCGATCGGCAAGCCGGACGGGAACATCTCCTCCCTCGGCGACGTGATCGCGCCGGCCGCTGGATTGGGCGTGATCGGACTCCTCGTGATGGCGTCGCTGACCCGGTCCTCGGACCAGATCGCGTCGGCCGCCGGTGCGGTCGTCGTGGGTGAGCGCACTCGGACGCTAGGCCTCGTCTGCGCGTTGATCGTGCCGTTCGCGGCCGGTCTGTGCTGGCTCGGCTGGGCGATCTGGGCGTACCAGCACTGGCCGCCGCCGCCCAACGGCGCACCGTTCGGCGGCGTCAGCGACGGCTGGGCCGTGGCGAACCTGGTCGCGCTCGGCCTGATCCCGTCCATCGGCGGACCGGTGCTCGGGCTGGTGATCGGACGGTGGTTGCCGCGTCGCGGTGCCGCGCCGCTGTTCGCCGTAGTGCTCGTCGCCGAAACGATCGTGATGCAAGGGTTGTTCGAGCCGCTGCGCTACCTCCGGTTGGTTGCTCCGTGGACCTACTTCACCGGTCCGTACGGCATCCCCGGTGACGACATGCGGATCATGATCCTGACCGGGTCGCCGTACTGGTACTGCGTGTATCTGGTGGTGCTGTGCGGGCTCGGCGTCGTACTCGCGCTGCTGCACGATCGTGAGCGTCCGCGCGGCCCGCTCTTCGTGGTCCTCGGTGTGATCGTGGCGGTGGCCGTGGTGACCGCCGTACTCGCGATCACCACCGGAGTGCAGGAAGCCATGATCAACCCGTTGCCGTCAGGGCAATGATCCGGTACGCCGCCCGCGCCGTTCCCTGGGGACTCCAGGGAACCGGCGCGGGCCTCATGATCGGGCTGCTCCTGCTGGTGGAGCGCTGGCCGTACATGTTGTGGCCGTTGCAGGGGATCGCCGTTGGGTTGCTCGCGGCAACAGTTGTCTGGTGCTACCCGGAGCCGGCCGCGGCACTTGTCGACACGTTGCCGCGGGGTCTGTTCTGGCGTACGACGGCCCGTTCGGCCGGTGCGGTCGCGGTGGTGCTGCTGTGGCTGATCGCCGTACGAGAGACTCGGGTGGGGTACTTCGGTCATGCGATGGACGTGGCCTGGCAGGGGATCGCGCTGGTGGTTGCCGCGGCCGGATTCGTTACCTGGCAGCGTTCCCGCGGTTCCGACGGCCCGGCGCGAGCGGTGTCGGCCGCGATCGTGGGGATCGCGACCTGCATCGCCCTGGCCCGGCCGTTCGCGAACGTCGTACCGATCTTTCCTTACACAGCAGGCGATGACTGGTCGACC
Organism: Kribbella capetownensis; assembly: GCF_004331485.1. Classification (GTDB taxonomy): domain Bacteria; phylum Actinomycetota; class Actinomycetes; order Propionibacteriales; family Kribbellaceae; genus Kribbella; species Kribbella capetownensis. The sequence continues at coordinate 78,882 of NZ_SJKD01000008.1, read as the reverse complement.
AGCCGGGTGCTCTGGTCCTCGCTGCCTGTGCTGGTGTTGATCTGCGCTAGAGTCCCAGCTCGGTCAGCCCGGGGTGGTCGTCGGGGCGAGGCCCCGGAGCGTCCCAGTGGAAGAGCCGGTCGGACTCGTTGATGGCCTGGTCGTTGATGCTGGCCCGGCGTACTCGCATCAAGCCGAACTCGTCGAACTCCCAGTTCTCGTTGCCGTGGCTGCGGAACCACTGCCCGTCGGCGTTGTGGCACTCGTACACGAAGCGCACCGCGATCCGGTGACCGGTGTACGCCCACAGTTCCTTGATCAGGCGGTAGTCGAGCTCGCGCTGCCACTTCTGGGTCAGGAACCCGACCACCTCGTCACGCCCGTTGACGAACACGTCCCGGTTACGCCACCTCGTGTCGGTGGTGTACGCGAGCGACACGGCCTCGGGATTACGCAGATTCCAGGCGTTCTCCGCGGCCCGCACCTTCTGGATCGCGGTCTCCTCGCTGAACGGCGGCAGTGGTGGTCGGCTACTCATCAGCCCTCCTCGGTCGGGAACCCATCGAGGACAGTATCCAAGACCCCCGCGAAGAGCTGCTTGGGCTCTCAGTCCGGTAGGGGGAGTCCGCCGGGGGTTTTGGTGTAGCCGAGTTGTTCGATGACGCGGCCGTCGCTGACCCGCGTCACGTTCACGCCGAGGACGGACTCGGCGTCGGTGGGGCCGAAGCGGTAGCGCCAGCGCACGGCCGCCCAATCGCCGGACGAGAACACGTGCTGGACTTCGAAGGTGGTCGACTCGTCGTCCATCAGTTCGCCCCAGAACGCCACGCACGCATCCTTCCCGACGAACGCCGCGCCGTCGGGAGCGGGCTGGGCCGCGACCATCACGCAGTCGTCGTGCACGAGGGCGGCCATCGCGTCCTTGTCGCGGAGCCGGAACGCAGTGTTGAAGCGGTCAATGGTGTCAGCGGTGCCGGTCATCTCATCCTCCTGGAAAGTAGAACAGTTGGTCTACTTCTAACCGTAGTAGACTGAATGGTCTATCGTCAAGGACAGGATCAGGATCGGCAGATGACGCCCAGGACCTCGCCCGGACCCCGGGAACGACTTCTCGCGGCCGGACAGCAACTCTTCTACTCCCAAGGCGCCTCGGTCGGAGTGGATGCGCTGCTCAAGGAGGCGAACGTCGCCCGCAGGTCGCTCTACGAGCATTTCGGCGACAAGGACGGCTTGATCGCGGCGGTTCTGCACCGCGCCTCCGCGGAGGACCTTGCCTGGTACGAGAACGCGTTGGCCGGCGCCACCGAACCGCGAGCCCGGCTGCTCGGGCTCTTCGATCGGCTCGACGAACTCGTCGCGACCCCGGACTTCCGCGGCTGCCGGTACTTCGCGACCGACCTTTCCTTCGCGGACCCCGCTCACCCGGCCCATGCGGAGACCGACGCCTTCCGGCGGAGCCTTCACGCCCTCCTCGTGCGAGAACTCGAGGCCATGGGTCATGCCCACCCGGAACGCGCCGCAGAGCAACTACATCTGCTGATCGAGGGGACCTTGGTGGTGGGGGCCACCCAGGACGGTCACCATCCCGGTCGCGCCGCGCGCGACCTGGCAGCCGTCGTTCTCGACTGACGAGAGGTTCACGAGACGGCCGGCTCCGGAAAACGGGAGCTGTGTGGGGGGCTCAACCGTGCAGACGAAGTCGACCGTCCCTTAGTACCGATTGTGGACTACAAAGTGCCGAAATCCTACGTATTCGAGCGTTTGAAGGTTGTCGTGGTGTCGCATGGGAACGGTCCGGGCCCGCTGCGTGGCTGAACGGTCCCAGACCTCGAAGCAACCAGACCCCCGAGAAGCCCGGGTGCCTCTAGCCTTCCGGTACCCGATCGACCGGGGCGGATGCACGCCGGGAGTTGTCGATCAGCGTGTGCGCGTTCAACGACTCTCCGGCCTGGGCTGCTGCGTAGAGTGCCGCGCCGACCACGGGGGAGTACAGCGGCGTACGCAGGTCGTAGGCCTGGCTCTGTGCGGCCAGCGCATTCGCGAACGGCTGCAGCACCTCGGGCGCCGTGAGTACGCCGCCTGAGTAGGAGACCGGGACCGTCTCCGCCGGAGTGAAGTCCAGGCGTGAGCGCGTAGTTTCCACGAGCCGCACCAGTTCGGTTGCTGCGTCACCAACGATTCGCGCGCCCTCCACATCACCCAGCCCGGCAGCCCGGACGATCGGCCGGGACAGTGCGGCCACTTTCCGCCGGCTGCCTCGCCAGCGATTGAGTACGACGTCGAGTAGGTCGAGATCGGACGTCAGTTCGAGCTCCTCCCGCAGTACGGCGAGCAGCGGCCCCGGCGGCAGTCTCCCGTCACTCATCTGTGCGAACGCGCGCAATCCCTGGACGCCGATCCAGTAGCCCGAACCCTCGTCGCCGAACAGTTCGCCCCAACCACCGACGCGGACCCCGTTGCCGCCGTACCGGCCGTAGGTCATCGACCCGGTCCCGCTGATCACGTTGATGCCGTCAGCAAGTCCGAGCGAACCGGCCCAGGCGCAGACCATGTCGTTGCCACAGCTGTAGCGATCGTGTCCGAGAGCGGTTCGCGGTGCGGCGTCGAGCAGCGGTACGTCGGCGCTCACCTCGCCGTACGCCGGCAGTCCGAAGAACGCTGACGTGATGGCCGCCGGCTCGATCCCGGCACTGGCGCAGATCCGGGGGACCGCCTCGGCCAGGACCCGCTTCACCAGCGAGACGCCTTCTCCTTCGGCCGAGTCGAGGTAGTAGCAACTCGGTGCGTCGGCGGTGGCCAGGACTTCGCCATCACCGGTCACCAGGCACAGCGCCGTCCCCGATCCGCCGCCGTCGACGCCCAAGAAGATCGTCACGGCCGCAGGGGGTGGATGGTCACGCCCTGAACGACGCGGTTGACCTCGCCGTCGGGGAACGGATTGTCCGGTGTCCGGCCGAGTGCCACGGAGAATCGCAACGCGAGCAGTTGAGCGATGACCACGAACGGCAGCGTCAGTACTGCGTCGTCGACGTCGGCCACCCCATCGATCTGCCAGGACTCTGCATCATCGGACTGCGCGCTGACGGCCAGTACGTTCTCGGCTCCGATGGCTGCACGGAGTTCCTGGACGATGTCCTCGTCGTACCGGCGGGTATAGCCGTCGTTGGAAAGGTAGACGACAGCAAGGGTCCCGTCCTTGAGGACTGCCTTCGGCCCGTGCCGGAAGCCGAGTGGCGTGTCGTAGTAGCTGATCACCTTGCCCGCGGTGAGTTCGAGAAGCTTCAACGCCGATTCCCTGGCCAATCCGCCCAGCGAACCGCTGCCGAGGTAGACGATCCGGTCGTAGGATCGACCGGTCAACCCAGCCAGCTCGTCCGGACGGCCGAGAACCTGCTCAGCCGCTGCGGCCAGCCGCTCGGCGAGCCGCGGATCCTGGTCCGGTGCCAGTGCGAGCCAGGCGGTCAACAGCATCGAGGTGAAGCTCGACGTCATCGCGAAACCGCGGTCATTGGTTGCCGACGGCATCAACAGGCCCAGAGAGGATTCGGACCCGCTGTGCTCGCGGGCCAACTGGCCCTCGGGGTTGCAGGTGATCACCAACTGGTGCACGGATGTGAGGCACGTCGCGGCCAACTGGGTGGCCGCGACACTCTCCGGACTGTCGCCGGAGCGAGCGAAGGAGACGAGGAGCGTAGGCACATCCTCGGCGAACATCTCCCGCGGATTCGACACGATGTCGGTCGTCGCCACAGCCTCGACCCGGCGCCGAAGCGTCCGGGCCAGCGCGGGAGCCAGCACCTCCCCGGCGAACGCCGACGTCCCGGCGCCCGTCAGCACGATACGTAGGTCAGGCAGCGCGAACAGTGGCTCGAGAAACGCGGCGACCTCGTCCGACCTGGCGGCCAGAGTCTCAGCGGCCTGACGCCAAACCGCCGGCTGCTGGACGATCTCGCGGTAGGTGGTGAGTGCGGCCAGCCCGTCCGCAGTGGTCGGTGCGCCGGTCACCTGGCCGACTCCATCTCGGCGAATCGGTCCAGCAGCGGCCCATGTGCCTTGATGGCGTCGTCCAGGATCCCGGTCGCGACGTCAAGCCGTCCGACGAGCGGATCGAGTACCAGCGCCTGCAGCGCGAGCGCCCGGTCGCCGGTCACGGCGGCGCGAACCGTGATCTCCTGCTGCTGAGCCCGTGCGGTCAGTACGGCGGCGATCCCGTCCGGCAACGCTCCGACGCCAAGCCCGGTGATCCCTGCGGCGCCGACCACGGCCGGCACCTCGACGACGGCGGTCGGCGGCAGGTTGGGAATCTTGCCCTCGTTCGGCAGGTTCACCGCGAGCTCCACGTGTTCGTTGCCGCTGACAATGGCTTCGGCGATCGCCACCAGCCGCTCGGCCTCCTGATTGTCGGTCCGCGGCAGCGGTGCCTTCCCGTCGGCCTGGGCGTGGAGGAGCTCCCAGAGATCGTCCTTCTCGCCGATGTACTCCATCGTCGCGTCCCGTCCACCCTGCAATCCCCAGGGCAGGCGAGTCGCGTCGGCCGGGCTGCCGTCCTCGGCCCGCAGGTACCAGCCGAAGAACTCGGAGACGTGCCGATCACCGGGCGCCGGATAGAGCCCGAACGTCCGCATGAGATCCGCCGAGACCGGAAGATGAACACCTTCCTCCCGCGTCGAGGGGGCGTCCACGCCGCCGGCACGCTCAGTCACGCGCTGACGCAGCAGGGGATACAGATCCTCGGTGCCCCTGCGTACGTCGAGCAGCCAGCACAGATGGTTGAGGCCCGCGAACACGGCGTTCACCTCGCCACGCGGTACGTCGAGGTCGGCGGCCAGCTTGGACAGCGTGTGCATGGTCCCGTGGCACAGGCCGACGGCTTTCACGCCGGTCTGGAGTGTGATCGCGCGGACGTTGGCGGTCAGCGGATTCGAGTAGTTGATCAGCTGTGCCTGAGGTGCCAGCTCGGCGACATCGGTTGCTATGGCCACCAGTTCGGGCACGTGCCGGAGCGCCCGCAGTACGCCGCCCGGCCCGACGCTGTCGCCCACTGTCTGGGCGATGCCGTAGCGGGCCGGCACCTCGATGTCGGCGCGCCAGCCCGCGGCTGCTCCGACGGCGATCGTCGTAGTGACGAATCGCGCACCTGGCAACGCTTCCCGGCGGTCGACGTGCGGGACGAACTCGAGCTCGGCACCTCGCTCGGCGGCGATCCGGCGACCAACTTTGGCCATGGTCTCGGCGGCTTCGCCGTTCAGGTCGACCAGATGGACGGTCCAGCCGTCGAAGGTGCGGGACGAGGCGAGATCGGTCATCAGGCCGGGGGTGAACACGGTGCTGCCCGCGCCGATCAGGACGAAGGACTTCTCGGTCAAGGACTTCTCCTTCGGGAGCGTGGATCGATCACTTGGTGCTGCCGGCCAGCAGGCCGTTGACGATGTAGCGGTTGAAGGCCAGCGCCAGGAGCGCCGGGACGATGATCGCCAGTACTCCGGCCGCGTTCAGCAGTGTCGACGGTACGACGTGCCGTCCCTGGAGAGAGGCGATGACGACGGTCAGTGGCTGCGTGGACAGGTCGCTGGACAGCACCAGCGGGAAGAGGAACTGACCCCAGGCGAACAGGAAGGTGATCAGGGCGGTGGAGATGATGCCCGGTCGCGCCAACGGCAGCAGCAGGTGCCAGAGCACTTGGAGCCGGCGAGCGCCATCGACCAGCCCGGCCTCCTCGATCCCGACGGGCAGACTGGCGAAGTAGTTGTGCAGGATCCACGTCGCCAGCGGCAGGAACCCCGAGACGTAGACGAGCACGATGCCGGTATAGGTGTTCACGAGTCCGAACGTGCTCATGATCCGGTACAGCGGGATCAACGTCGTGTACGCCGGGAACGCCATCGTCGCCAGAACCGCGTAGAACAAGACGTTCCGGCCGCGGAACCGCATCCGGGCGAACGCGTACCCGGCCAGCGTCGCGAGCAGAACGGTCACGATGGTCGCCGCGCCGCACTCGACCACGATGTTCACCGCGGACTGCCGGATCTGCGCCGGGACGTCACTGTCACCGGTCAGCAGCGTTGCATAGTTGTCCAGCGTGGCATTCGTGGGTAGGTAGTGCGCGGGCTTCGCCCGTGCGTCCGCCTCCGTCTGCAGGCTGGTCTTGATCGCCCAGTAGATCGGCACCAGGGACCAGATCAGAATCGCCGCGACCCCGAAACCGCGAGCGCCGGTACGTCGTTTCACAGCTCGACCCTCCGGTAGACGAGGCGGACCACGACCAGCGAGATCAGCAGCGTGACGATGGTGATCAGCAGGGACAACGCGTACCCCTGTCCGAAGTCGAGATCCTGGAAGCTGATGAAATACGTCTGCATGGTGACCGAGGCACCGGTGTTCGCCGCACCGTTCAGGACGTACGGCTGATCGAAGACGTTGAGCGTGGCAATGACCGCCTGCACCATGGTGACCGCGATACCCGGCCGGGCCAGTGGCAGCGTGATCCGCCGGAACGCCGACCACGACGTACAGCCGTCGATCTGGGCCGCCTCGTACAGCTCGCCCGGAATGAGTTGCAGGACGGCCAGGATCAGCAGCACCGAGAGTGGCGCGATCTGCCAGACCTGGACGAGTTCGATGAGCGTGATCGTGAGCAGCCGGTTCTGGCCGAGCAGTACGGCGTTCCCGTCGCTGAGATGGAGTGACGACAACACGCTGTTGATCAAACCCGCGTTGGGATCGAAGATCCCGGTCCACAGGATGCCCTCGACCACCCCGGGCATGGCCCACGGCAGGATCAGGATGGCGATCACCAGACTGCGGCCGCGGAACGGCTTCTGCAGGACCACTGCTGCGCCGATGCCGATGACGGTGGACAGCGTCACGCCGATCACGACGTACAGCGCGGTGTTGCCGATGCTGCCGATGACTGCCGGGGAATGCCAGAGCCGGGTGAAGTTGCCGAACCCGTCGAACCGGGTCGGCGGATCGAGGGCGTCGACCTTGAAGAACGACTGCACCACGGTGAACACGGCCGGCACCAGGGCCAGGCAGGCGATGAAGATCATCACCGGCGCGACCAGCAGGTACGGCAGCAGGTCGACGCGGGAACGGCGTACCGGTGCGACGCTGGTCGGGCCGGCCGGGGGACGCGGTGCTGCCCCCTCGGCCGCCAGCGGTTCGGTGGTCGAAGAGCTCACCGTCACGACCCGGATGCGAGCTGGTTCGCCGTGTCGCCGATCGTCTTGATCGCCTGCTCGACCGACATCGAACCGGTCGCGGCGGCGTGCAGGTTGGTGTAGACCGCGTTCGAGAACTTCGGGTACCACGACGGTGCGCCACCCTCGAAGACCGGCTTGGAACCCTTCAGCATCGGCTCGAGATCCTTGCCGCCGACCAAATTGCCCTTAGCAACCATCTGCTGGACAGCGGACAGGTGCGAGGGAATCGGGTACGTCGCGAAGGTCTTCTCCGGACCGTTCACCCCGGCGAAGTCGGCCTGCTGCTCGGTGGCCGTGAACCACTCGATGAACTTCGCGGCGGCGTTCGGGTACTTGGCTTCCTTGGGGATGCCGACGCCGTCCGGGTTGCTGAGGTTCGCGGCGGGCCCCGAGGCACCCGGCGTCGGCAGGTACTTCACCTTGCCGACGACCGACGACGACGCCTTGATGTTGTACAGCGTGCCGACGTTGCCGGAGTAGTCGGAGAAGGTGCTGGCCACCTGCCCCTTGGCCATCAGGTTCTGCTGGCCTTGCGAGTCGGTGACGTTGATGTTGCCGGGTGGGACGAGACCGGTCTTCAGCGCGTCCACCATCCACTGGGCCGCCTTGTAGCCGGGCGAGTCGGGGCTGGTGAACTGCGGTTTGCCGTCCTTGTCGAGCACCGTCCCGCCGAACGCGCCGGTGGTCTCGTACCAGTACGTCGACAACCCCTCGGCGGCCGCGAACGGGATGTTGAGCGGATGCTCGAGGACACCCTTGGCCTTGATCGTCTTGAGTGCCTCGGTGTACTCATCCATCGTCTTCGGCGCCGGATTCGCGCCGGCCTTCTGGAACAGCTCCGTGTTCACGGTCGTCACCATGAACGAGGCGTCGTACGGGACGCCGACCACATGACCGTCGACGGTGAACGAGGCGAGCTGCGGTACGTCGGCCTCCATCGCCTTGGTGTCGATGTAGGTGTCCATCGGGTAGAACCACTTGAGCTTGCCGAGTTGGCCGACCCGGGACCAGTCCACGTTGGTGGCGTCGGCGAAGTACGTCTTCGCGGTCGCGGCGGCGGAGATCTTGCTCTGCAGGCTGTCCCAGTCGATGTTCACCCAGTTGACCGTGATGCCGGTGTCCTTGGTGAACGCCGCCAGCGCGGCCTTCGGTGGTGGGTCCGAGGCGAGCGCGACGGTGATCGTCACTCCGCTGGTCTGGGTCGAACCCCCGCTGCTCTGCTTGTCTCCCGGCCCCGATCCGCTGCAGCCCGCAAGCACGAGGGCGAGGCTGGTGACCCCTGCCATCAGTGCCGCGTTCCACCGCGCTGTACCCATCCGACGTCCGGTCCTCAGCATGGTTTCTCCGTTGTGATCCCGGCCCTGGCCGAAGCGGCCGGCGTACGAGTGAGAGACGCTGCACAGTTGCGCATTCGATCGCGCGATTTTGATGCGAACGTAGCTGAATGAAAAACAACCGGTCAAGGCATTCGATTACATGCGCAGAATAATGCGCAAATGCTCAAAAGATGTGCATCTTGTACAGTGCCCGATGTGCGGAAGTCAGAGCGGTTGAGTGCGATCCTCGATCAGGTCGGCGAGCACGGCAGCGTGGACGTCGCCGCGCTGGCCCGCGCGCTCGGCGTCTCGGGCGCGACCATCCGCCGGGACCTGCAAGCGCTGAGCCGCGACCAGTTGCTGGTGCGCACCCACGGCGGAGCGATGTCCAACGAGTCCGGCGACGAAGTGCCGACCCGGGTCAAAGCGGCGCTGCGGCAGGCGGAGAAGCGAGCCATCGGCAGAGCCGCTGCCTCCTTCGTGGAGGAGGGCGCTGTTGTCGGCATGACCGGCGGCACCACCGCCCTCGAGTTGTCTCGTGCCCTTGCGCGGCGGCGAGGCATCACGGTGGTGACGAACGCGATCAACATCGCCTCCGAGCTTGTCGGTCACGCCGGCGTCCGGCTCGTGCTGATCGGTGGGATCGCCCGCTCCTCCTACGAGTTGGTCGGCCCGGCCGCCGAGGCGATGCTCGCGAACTACCACCTCGACATCGCGTTCATCGGCGTGGACGGACTCACGCCGGAGGAGGGCTGTACGACGTACGACGAGATGGAAGCGCAGACCGACCTGGCGTTCCTGCGCCGGGCGTACCGCGGTGTTGTGATCGCGGACAGCTCCAAGCTCGGCCGCGTGACCTTCGCCCGGATCAGCATGCTCTCCGGCGTCACCGATGTCGTCACCGATCGCGGCGCCCAGCCCGGCCAGCTCGAGGCGCTGCAGCGGGCCGGCGTGCAGGTGACGGCAGTCTGACTGGGATCAGCGGTGCTCGGCAACGACGAGCTGGAACTTCTCGAACGTCAGCTTGATCGTGTTGTGCCGTGCGTCGACGGCGCCCAGGGACGTTCCGTTGAAGGGATCGGTCAACCGGTACCTGCCCTTGCCGAGACCACGCAGTTCCACGTCCCCGTCCCATTGGTCGGCGTAGAAGGCGTAGTGCAGCGTTGAGTTCTTGGCGATGACGTGTGTCTCCGGCAGGTCGAAGCCGACGTCGTACAGCTCCCCGCGGTACTCGCCGGTGGGCAGCATGTTCTTCTCGTAGAGGTCGACCCACTTGCGCCAGAGCGCCTCCTTCTCCGGAGTCAGTACCTTCTCCCGGCCTGGCTTCGTCCCCGGCGGGTCGCTCGGGTAGGTGAACTTGGTCGACAGTACGGCGCCGACGCCGTAGCTGGAGGCGAAGTCGTTGCCTCCGTCACTCAGTTCGACGTGGTCGCCGGCGTAGCTGCTGCCGTTCCCCATCAGCGCCTTCATCGACTTGCCCTTGGTCCGGACCTGGTACGACGACGTCGGGTCCGAGCCGGGGTACTGGTCGACGTACGGCAGGTTGTGGAAGGCGAACGCCGTACCGCATGGGCAGAGTTCGACGACCGCGTTGCGATTCTCGGCGTGCGCGGCGTCGTGGATCGCCTTCCAGAACTGAGCCAGTCCCTCGGTCGACTCCTCCGGGCGGGCGTGCCCGTGAGCGGGGTTGCAGCAGGGCGTGACGCCGTTGAGATGCTGCCCGTCGATCTTGAGTCCCTCGTAACCCCAGTCACCGATGAACTTCCGCGCCTGTCCGGCGAAGTAGTCGACCACCGGCTGGTACGCCGGGCACAGGGTCCACGCGTCCCACCAAGTCACCTTCTGCTTGTTGCCGTCGCGGTCGAGCAGCAGCATGTCGGGGCGTTCCTTGAACAAGTTGCTCTCGGGGTCCGCGGCCAGCGGCGCCCACCAAAGCCGGGCCAGCAGACCGGCGTCCCGGATGTCCCGGGTGAACGCTCGCATGTCCGCGTCGCCGCCGGGGAACTTCGCCAGGTTGATGTCCCAGTCGCCCTCGTTGGTCTGCCAGCCGTCGTCGAGGCCGGCCCACTTGAAGCCGACGTCGCGGACCTTGGGCAACGTCCCGAGCACCTGCTCGACAGTGAAGTCGCGCTCGTATCCCCAAGCACACCAGACCGGAGCGTACGCCGACTTCGCGACCTTGGGAGCGCGTAGACCGAGGTCGCCCATGTAGTCGCGGTACCGCTGCAGCGGCACGAAGTGGTCGCTCGAATGGACCGTCACGAAGGTGGTTTCGGTGGTCAGCCGTTGACCCGGCTTCAGGGTGCGCGGGGTGTCGCCCTCGATGGCGATGCTCGCACCGTGCTCCGACTTGCGGACCGGCATCCGCAGAACCCGCGCCTTCGGCTCCACGTGTCCGACGGAGAGACCGCCGGTGCGACGCCAGACGGTCGCCATCGGGGTGCCGCCGCCGTAGTCGGAGGCATCCATGCCGAGTGAGTTCTCCTGGGCGAAGTCGTCGGTCACCGGTTGCACCCAGTCGCGGCGGTCCTCGTGGGTAGAGCCGGAGAAGGTGTAGAAGCCGCCTGGCGATTGCAGAAGTTCGTGAGCTCCATTCCGCCAGCCGGTGATGTCGAGCGACTTGCCGGACAGGTTCGTATAGGTCACCTGCATCACGGCCATACCACTCAATCGCTGATAGCAAGTGAGCTCGACGGTCTTTCGTACGCGTTCCTTCGAGTCACCCTCGATGGTCACCTGCACCCCTGCACCATGGCGGGAATGCCAGGTCCTCCGCGTCCGCTGCTCCCGATAGGCGAAGGTGTCGATCGCCGTGTCGCCGAGGAGCAACGCCTCACCGGCGTCGAACTGCGTCAACTGCGAGCCGTTGAGCGCGACCCTGCTGTGCAACTGGTCATCGAAGTCAACAGTGATGGAGGTATCGCCGACACCCACGACCTTCGGCCCTGCCGCAGCAGCGGTCGCGGCCGGGAGCGCTGCCAGACCCGCGCCTCCCAAGGCGATTTTCAGAACGGTTCGCCGCTTCATATGAGTCATGCCAAAACTCCTCAGGAGTGAAAGCCGACGCAGCGCAAATATGCGCGATGAGTCCTGAAACGTAATCTGACGAACACATTCCGTCAAGCCAACAAGGTATTTGCGCACAACATTGATCAAAGCGCGCAATTCGCGGTCTCAGTGCGATCCCACACCCTGGACAGCCGAGCGGTGGAGGCGCACTGTGAGAACAGACGTCTGCCGGGGAGGGCTCCTGGAGCGGAGCGGGCGTCACATCCGGGGGAGACCGTCGTCGGGGGCGATACCGCATCTCCTTGCTCAGGCTCGATCGAGGGAGAGTCATGTCCAGAAGGGGAATCGCGGTCGCCGTCGGCATCTTGTTCTTGGTCCAGATGGTCACCGCCATGGTCGGGACGTCACTGATCGATGGCTTCGAGAACGGCGATACCGACCGCGCACCGTTGACGGTCGGCGTCGTGCTGATGATGTGTTCTGGGATCGCTGTCGTGGGGATCGGCCTGCTGATGTACCAGGTGCTGAAGGAGGTCAACCAGCGGCTTGCGATCTGGTATCCGGTGATGAGAGTCATCGAATTCACCGTCTCCACCGTGTGCGGGATCTATCTGCTCACCCAGCTGGAGGTCGTGCCCAATCACCTGCTCTGGGTGTACATCCCCACGGGTATTGGTGGTCTGATCCTCACGTACCTGCTGTTTGTTTCCCGGATCGTTCCTCGGGCGATCGCTGTGCTCGGGCTGGTTGGCTACACCTGTCTCTCGCTCGGGGCCGTCCTCGACCTTCTCGGCGTACTCGACATGAATGCTGGAGCTGGACTTGTGCTGCTGGTTCCGGGCGGGTTGTTCGAGGCCGTGGCTATGCCGATCTGGTTGATTGCCAAGGGATTCAGGTCACCGGTGCCGGCGCCCGGCGTCGGGTCACCGGCGTTGGCGGCGTAGGGCCTCAGTTCCAGCTGTCTTGGACGAGGCGGCTGTCGCACGCACTACTACCTGTGATCACGTCATGTGTCTCAGCACTGGCGTTTCGGTCAGGTCCGTAAAGCTCGTCCGTTCTGGTGGAACGGTGTGACTTTTTGCGGTGGCCGAGGCGTCTTACAGGGTGACGCGACGACATGACAGCCGATTGCGGGCGGGGTGAGACGTGTGCGCACCGAGGTTTCGATCCGTCAGCACCAACTGACGGTCGGTGAGATCGAGCCGCTGCACTATCGAGCGGTAGCCGATCTCCACGATGACAGAAGCTTTCTCCAGATCCCGTCCTGGGCTCAGGTCAAGACCGGCTGGGCCTCCGAGCTACTGGCCTGGCGAGACGGCGACGGACGGGTCGTCGGTACGACGCTGGTGCTGTTTCGCCAGGTGCCAGGTCTGTCCCGGTGGTATGCCTACCTGCCTGAGGGACCGGACATCGATTGGGCGGATCCCTGGCTGGAACGCTGGCTCGATCCCTTGCTCGACTATCTGGAGCGACGGGAGGCTTTCGCGGTCAGGCTGGGACCGCCGAAGGCCTTGCGGCGTTGGCAGGCGGCCACCTTGAGGTCGGCTGTCGCTCCTGGCCGCCGGGTCGACCATGTCCTGCCCGATGTGGTGGAGCCGGTCGGGTCCGCGATCGCCGACCGGTTGAGGACCCTGGGATGGCGCCGATGCGGCGAGCAGGAGTCGGCCGGCGATGCGCAGCCCCGGTACCTGTTCCAGGTCCCGATCGCCGGCCGCGATCTCGTGGCCGGCTTCAGCAAGGAGTGGCAGCGCAACATCCGCAAGGCGATGAGGTCGGGCGTCGACGTACGGCTCGGGGCCGAGCGCGACCTGCCCACGTTCTACGAGCTCTTGAGCACCACGGAGCGACGCAACGGGTTCCGTTCGGGCCGGTCGTTGGCGTACTACCAACGCCAGTACCGGGTGATGAACGGCGAGGTGCCGGGCCAGATGCGGCTGTATCTGTCGAGCTGGCAGGACGAAGTACTTGCCGCGCACACGATGAACGTCGTCGGCCGCCGGGTCTGGTACCAGGCGGGCGGGTCGGCCGATCACCGCCGCGAGGTCAGGCCGAGCCACATCCTGCAGTGGAAGATGATGGCCGACGCCCAGAAGCTCGGCGCCGAGCGGTACGACATGCGCGGAGTGTCGGCTTCGCTGGATCCCGACGACGCTGCGTACGGGCTGCTGCGATGGAAGCTGGGCACCGGCGGCGAGGTTGTCGAGACCGTCGGCGAATGGGAGCGACCGCTTCCTGGACCGATCAACCACACACTGCACCGGGCGATGATCCACTTCCGTCATCGCGGCCGGTCCGGGAAGGTCCGTCGCTGAGGCAGGATGTCGTCGTTCCCAGGATCGAGGAGGCCCCATGGACTGGCGAGAGCTTCAGCTGTCCGAGTGTCTGCGTGGCACCGATGCGGAGATGCTGCAGTTCGCGGTCGATCGGGTGCGGCAGCAGTTCGCCTGGAAGACCGGTGATCTCGACGCGGAGCAGTTTCGCCGTACGCATCCGCCGTCGACGATGACGCTGGCGGGCTTGGTCAAGCATATGACGTTCGTCGAGGACGGCTTCACCGCGCAGGCGGCGGAGCAACCGCTCGGGCCGCCGTGGGACACCCGGAGCTGGGTCGAGAACGACGAGTGGGGGTGGGAGTCCGCGGTCACGGACGATCCGGAGCAGCTCTACGCCGAGTGGTACGCCGCCGCGAAGCGCTCCCAAGCCACGTGGGCGCAGCTGTGCGCCGACGGCGGCCTCGACGTGGTGATCGACACCGCCGAGCCGGCCTGGGCCAAGACTCGCCGCCGTTTCCTGATCGACCTGCTGGAGGAGTACCTCAAACACACCGGCCACGCCGACCTGCTGCGCGAAGCCATCGACGGGCTGAGAGGCAACGACCCCAGCTGAACCTAGCGGGCTCGCGGACCAGTCGACGCCCGGGGCCGGCCGCTGTCGGAGTCAGCCGGTGGGAGCTTGGCTTCCAGGGTGGCGCCGCCGGTGTCGGCGGTGTGGACGGTGATCGTGCCGTGGTGGCGTTCGATGATGGTGGCAACGATTGCCAGACCGAGGCCGGTGCCGCCGGCGTCGCGGGAGCGGGAGGGGTTCAACCGGACGAACCGGTCGAAGACGTGGGACCGGTCGGCTGGGGGGATGCCGGGACCGTCGTCGCTGATGGCGAGGACGACCGTGCCGGCGGACTCCGTGAGGGTGAAGGCGACCCGGCTCCGGGCGTGCCGCGCGGCGTTGTCGGCGAGGTTGTGGATCATCCGGGACAGCGCCGCCTCGTCGCCGCGGACCTGACCGCCGGACACACCGGCCGTGTCGATCGTCAGGCTTGTTGCCAACCGCAACCGTTGTGCCTCGGCGAGGACGAGGTCGTCGAGGTCGACCGGGGTGTTCGGAGGTTCCGTGTGGTCCTCGTCGGAGCGAGCCAGTAACAGCAGATCGTCAACCAGGCCTTGCATCCGCACATCTTCGTCGAGGACCGTCGTCGCCAGCTCGGTGACGGTCGTGCGCCCGGGATGGGCCCGTGCGACCTCGGCGTGCTGGCGGATGGCCGCGATCGGAGACCGCAACTCGTGCGAAGCATCGGAGACGAACCGTTGCCGGCTCTCCTGCGCCCGCTGCAGCCGGTCGAGCATCCGGTTCATCGTCCTGCCCAGCCGGCCGATCTCGTCGGTGCGTACGGCGGGAACCCGGCGGTGGAGCTCGCTCGCGGTGATCTCGTCGACCTCACGTCGGATCGCCGTCACCGGCGCCAGGATCCGCCCTGTCACCACCCAGGTCACGCCGCCGACGATCAGCATCATCAACGGCACCCCGACCACGAGGACGCGACGGACGAACCGGGTTGAGTCCAGCACGTCCACCAAGGGTTTGCCCACGATCACATCACCACCGGTGGCGAGCGGTGCCGCGGCGAAGACGAAGTCCTCCGGGTAACCGGGAGGCTCGACCGAGACGCAGCCGTTGGTAGGCGGAGAAGCGAGCGTCTCGCCACCGCCCGGTACTGCGGTCCACTGGATCAGTTCGCTGCTTGTCGACTGCGGCCGGTCCGTACCGGTCACCGAGCTCAGTTGCGTAACGCGGTCGCGCGCGTCCTGGCACACCTGGTCGGTGAGTACGGAGCCGAGCAGTGCGACGAGCACCAGGGCGCCCGCGACGAGCGCGACGCCGAGCACCAGCACCGCCGTGAGTGTCACCCGCAGCCGCATGGCACGACCTCCCATCGTCAATCGGCGAGTCGATAACCGGCTCCGCGCAGGGTCGTGATCGAGTCCTGGCCGAGCTTGGTGCGGAGTCGTCGGATGTAGACCTCGATGATGTTCGGGTCGCCGTCGAAGTCGTAGTCCCAGACGTGATCGAGGATGGTGCGTTTCGACACCACCTGACCGTGCCGGCGAACGAGGAACTCCAGCAACGACAGCTCGCGCGCGGTCAGCGCCAGCTCGATCTCGCCGATCCAGGCTCTCCGGGCCGCGGGATCCAGCCGCAGGTGACCGGCTTCCAAGACGCACGGTCGTTCTGCCGCACCCCGTCGTACCAAGGCACGGAGCCGCGCGATCAGGACGGCGTACGAGAAAGGCTTGGTGAGATAGTCGTCGGCGCCGGTGTCCAGCGCACGGACCTGGTCGGTGTCCGCATCCCGCGCCGTCAGCATCAGGATCGGCGTCCACACCTGCTCGGCCCGAAGCGTCGCACAGATTTCGAACCCGTCGATCTCCGGCAGCATCAGATCCAGCAGGACGACGTCGTACCCGTACTCGCGGGCGAGCCAGAGTCCGTCGGTCCCGGTCAGCGCGACGTCGACGGCGTACCCCTCGGCCTCCAGGCCGGCCCGCAGGCCCGTGGCCAGCCGGAGCTCGTCCTCCACCACCAGCGCGCGCATCACCCACCTCCAGGCGATCCTCCTCCATTCTGGCTGAATCCCGGCTGAATGCACCGTTCAGCCGGGATTCAGCCGTGCGGACCTACCGTCGGCCCATGGCGACCATCGAGGCGATCGGCCTGAGCAAGCGGTACGGCGCGCGCAACGCCCTCGACGGACTCACCTTCGCCGCGGACGCGGGGGAGGTGATCGGACTGCTCGGACCCAACGGCGCCGGGAAGACGACCACGATCCGCCTGCTCACCACGATCCTCGAGCCGACCGGCGGGACCTTCGCCGTCGCCGGCGTACCGAGCGATCAGCCGCACCGGATCAGGCGACGCATCGGCGTTCTGCCGGAGAGCGCCGGCTATCCGGCGCGGCAGACAGGGGCGGAGTACCTGCGTTACGCGGCGCGGCTGTTCGGATCGAGTCGCCACGATGCACGCGCGGTGGCCGGTCGATTGCTGACCGACGTCGGACTCGGGGATCGAGCGGGTGCACGGATCTCGACGTACAGCCGGGGAATGAAGCAGCGGCTCGGGATCGCCCGCGCGTTGGTCAACGACCCCGCGGTCGTGTTCCTGGACGAGCCGACGCTCGGCCTGGACCCGGCCGGTCAGCGCGAGATCCTGAGCACCATCGCGGCCATCGCCGAGCGACGCGGTGCGACGGTGGTGCTGTCGACCCACACGCTGACCGAGGTCGAGCAGGTCTCCGGCAGCGTACTCATCCTCGACCACGGCAGGCTTCGGGCGGCCGGGCCGCTCGCCGGCATCGTGGCGGGAGCGGGCAGCCTGAGTGCCGCGTTCCTCGACCTGACCGGGGAGAGCGGTCATGACTAGGTGGACAGTGGTTGCCGAGCAGGAGAGCCGGGACCTGTGGATCGGCGGCCGCGGACCAGTGCTGGTGTTCGGATTCAGCGTCCTGCTCAGCGCGATGACCTACCTGGCCGCGACCAATCAGGCGATGAACTTCCTCGAGCAACGCGAGGCGGTCAACCTCACGGTCCAGGTGGGGCTCGCAGTCGGGGTTCTGCTCACGGTCGTGGTCAGTGCGGATGCGATCAGCGGCGAGCGCGAACGCGGCACCTTCGAGGCACTCCTGCTCACACCGGTGTCCCGGCGTGCGATCGTCGTCGGCAAGCTCGCAGCCGCCATGACGATGTGGCTGGCGTGTTTGGCCGTCACGCTCCCTTATCTGTGGGTGCTCGGCCGCGGGGTGGCAGGCGCAGGCCAGGCGGCGCTCCTCGCCCTGACCGTCGGGACGCTGGTCGCGGTCGGGCTCGGCGGCATCGGAATGCTCTTCAGCGGTTGGACGAACTCCAACAAGACCAGTCTGGCGGGCGGCTTGCTCCTACTGCTCGTACTGTTCGCGCCGACCCAACTGCCCGCGCTGCCGCGGACCGGATTCGGTCAGGTACTGACCCGGATCAACCCGATCGGGTCGGCACTGCACTACGTCTCCCAGATCCTTGTCGGCCGCCGCGGCTGGACCAACGACCTCAGCTATCTGGCCGCGCCGGTCGTGGTCGCACTCGTCGTCGTCGCCGTCCTGATCGCGGCCGGTCCTCGACTCGTCCGGCTGACTGCGGGGCTGCGATGAACCTGCTCAGCCTGATCGCCACCGTGGTGATGGCCAGCCCGACGATCACGATGAATCAGGACCAGCTGACCGCGCAGCTCGGCCAGACCCTCACCGTGGAGTCCGTCGTCAGTGAGTCCGGTCCGGCCATCGCGCACCTCAACGTGGTCAGCCTCGACGGCGTGTACGTCGATCTGGAGGACTGGACCCAGGACGTCACCCAACCGGTCCCGGCGGGCCGGGAAACCCAACTGGACTGGGAGTTCCAGGCTGTCAATCCCGGTCACTTCGCGGTGTACGTCGTCCTGATCCCGCGGAGCGGAGCTCTCGTCGCCGGACCACCGGTCCACATCACGGTGTCGCCTCGCCAGACGCTCGACACCGGCGGTGCCCTGCCGGTGGCGATCGCCGTACCGGCATTGCTCGGCGCCGCCGCGCTGATCGGGCGCCTCAGACGTGCAGCAAGGGCTTGAGGTCCTTGCCGAGGAAGTGCACGAAGGCGTCGAGGTCCGGTTCGTCTCGGCACGGTTGGATGGAGACTGTGGTCACTCCGGCGTCGGCCAGTTGCAGGATGCGGTCGGCGATGGTGCGGGCGTTGCCGGCGGCGCCTACCTCTGGTCCGCCCGGAATGTCCCAGTTGGCCAGCTCTGCCTCTATCCGGGCGTGAGCATCCGGTCCGGTGGCCACGGTCAGGGTGGCGACGACCTCGTGGTCTGGCGCGGCGTCGGCCAAGGTGGTTGCCGTCGACTGCTTCAGCTCGGCGAGGTCCAGGCCGAGGGGGAGCATCGTGCCGGTGCCGAGTCGCCCTGCTGCAGCCAGAGATCGTGGACCGGCAGCACCGATCAGCAGCGGCACGGGCTGAAGCGGCGGGTAGGTCAACGCGACGTCGTCCAGCCGCACGTAGCGGCCTGACACCGTGACTCGCTCGCCGTCCAGCAACTGGCGTAGTGCAGTCGCGTACTCGCGTAACAGGGTGAGTGGCGCATCGGCTCGCACTCCCGCTTGCTCCATCCACGGTTGTACGCCGTGACCGATTCCGGCCACGAATCGGCCGGGAAAGAGCCGATCGATGGTCGCGATCTCCATGGCCGCCTGGGCGACAGAGCGCAACGGCACCGGCAGTATGCCGATCCCGACCCGCACCCGCGACGTGGCTTCCAACGCAACCACGGCGCTGGCGACCGCACTCTCCTTGAAACAGTCCTCCGACACCCAGAAGTCGTCCAGCCCGGCGGCGTCCACCGACCTTGCCAACGATCTGATCGACTCCGGGGGCAGCGCCGGGTGAAACACCAGGCCGAGTCTCAGCTGATTGGTCATACCACCATGCTCGACCCGACCACCGACAGTCTCGACGCGCGCGACCCTGCGATGCCAGTCTTGTCGACCAGGACCGACTTACAGCAGGAGGCGAGAGTGGAGATCCCGGGCGGGTTCGAGGAACTGTTGTCATCGACAACGGTCGCGTTCGTTGGGACGATCGGCAAACGTGGTGAGCCACAGGTGACGCCGCTGTGGTTCCTCTGGGACGGCGAGCGAGTGCGGATCAGCCTGGTGGAGGGCCGCCAGAAGTTGCGCAACCTGCAACGCGACCCTCGGATCTCGGTCGTGATCGTGGACCCGGCCCGGCCGACGTACTACCTGGAACTGCGCGGCCGGATCGACGAGTTGCGCCCCGACCCGGAGCTCGCGCTGGAGCAGGCGATCGCCCGCAAGTACACCGGCGACTGGGCGGACGTCGAACCGGGTACGACGCGGTACGCGGCCGGCGTCATCGTCGAACGCACCACAAGCCAGCTCGGGAGCCCTTGACGCGACGTCCCAGCGCGGGCTGTAATCGATGTCTCCCGCCGTGTTGACGTCAACATCCTTACTGCCCGTCCGCCCCGACGTAAGGACCCCGGATGAGACTGATCAGACTCGCCGTCCTGAGCGCAACGCTCACCCTGCTGGCCCCGGCCGCGATCGCGGCCCCCGCCCCACCTGCACCCACGACCTACAACTCGTTCCGCCCCGGCGCCGAATGGCTCGACACCACGGGCCAGGTGATCCAGGCGCACGGCGGCCAGGTGGTGCCGTCGACCGACCACCGCGGCCGGCGGATCTGGTACTGGTACGGCGAGGACCGCAGCAACGGGTACTTCGACTCACCCGGAGTCCACGTCTACGCGTCGTACGACTTGTACAACTGGAAGGACCAAGGACTCGCTCTCCGGTCGATGAGTTCACCGGATCAGTTCACGAACGACAAATACTTCGCGAAGTTGTACAAGCACTACACCGCCGCGCAGAAGGAGATCGTCTGGCGCGACCTGTCCACCAACAGCGTCCGCACCGACGGCTGGGCCAGTCCGTCGATCCTCGAACGCCCGAAGGTGATCCACAACCAGGCCACCGGCAAGTGGATCATGTGGGTGCACTCCGACGGACCGTCGTCGCCCACCGGTACGTCGACGTACGCGCGGGCCGAGGCCGGCGTGGCGATCGCGGATTCGCCGACCGGGCCGTTCCGGTGGATCGACTCGTACCGGCTGAACCGCGTACCGAGTGACTCGGTGCCGTGGTGTGGGACCGGGTCCGCGTTCGACCCGGCCGGCGGCATGGCGCGGGACATGAACCTGTTCGTCGACGACGACGGGACGGCGTACATCGTCTACTCCTCCGAGGAGAACCGGACGATGTACATCTCGAAGCTGAACAAGTCGTACACCTACCTGTCCGCGCCGCCCGAGAAGGCGGTGCAGGGGAAGGACTTCGTGCGGACGCTCGCGTGCAACCAGCGGGAGGCGCCGGCGATGTTCAAATCCGAGGACACCTACTACCTGATCACCTCCGGTGCGACGGGATGGGATCCGAACCCGGCGCGGTACGCCACGGCGACGAGCATTCTCGGCCAGTGGACCGACAAGGGCAGCCCGATCAGTGGGGCCGGCGCGGCCGACACCTATCGGTCGCAGAGTACGTCGGTGATCCCGGTCGATCCGGCGCGGAACAAGTACGCGTTCATGGGCGACCGGTGGACTCCGGATGATCTGGCCAACGCGCCCTACATGTGGTTGCCGATGAGCTTCGGCGAGGGTGGCAGTCTGTCGATCGGCCCGGACCAGGAGTGGACGCTCGGCGACCTGGCGCCGTACCAGCGCTGGACTGTCGAGACGGCGCTGCCGGATCACGTCTGGCTCAACGACACGAGCACGTTGCCGGCCTCGATCCGTGTGAAGACGGCGGCGGGCTCACAGCAGGTCGCGGTCACCTGGGATGCGTCGACTGTCGCGCAGCCGGGGCCGGCCAGCCTCCGCGGCACTCTGTCGGACGGGCGGACTTTCACGCGGTCCGTGATGGTCGTCCCGCATAATGCTCGGTACGCCGTCAACGCGGGCGGTGCCGCGACGCCGGACTGGCAGGCGTTGATGCAGACCGCCGCTGGTGAAGGTGCACTGCTGAATTCGGGCCCGGAGCAACCATTGGGAACCGATCCCGTCACCGGGACGACCTGGGGCTTCACCGGGTCGAGTGCGCCCGCGGGGAGTGGCGACCTGTACAGCACCTTGCGCTACGCCAAGGATCATGAGGCGCTCGTCTACACCTTCGGCGGCCTGGAGCCGGGAACGTACACGGTCCACGCCGGGTACTTCGATCCGTGGCCGTGGGCCAACCGCGCCGCCCAGGTCTCGGTCAACGGTTCGATCGTCGACCAGCAGCGCCTGTTCGCCGGCACCGGTACGGCGGCGTCGTACGGCGGGATCGCGGTCGGTGCCGACGGCAACCTCACCGTCTCCATCGCGCCGACCCGCACCCCGGACATCCAAGTCAGCTGGCTGATCGTCTCCCGCGACGGCTGACTCGTGCCCCCGGTCGACCGCCGGGGGCACAGTTGTGTCCGCACTAGTCAGTGCTACTATCTACTGGTAGTCAGCAGCACTGAGTAGCGCGAAGAGGTGAGCCGTGGTCAAGCAGATGACGGAGATGCTGAAGGGCACGCTGGAAGGGATCGTGCTCGCGATGCTGCTCGGGCGGCCCGCGTACGGCTACGAGATCACCGCGTGGTTGCGGGAACAGGGCTTCACCGACATCGCCGAAGGCACCATCTACGCGCTGCTGGTCAGGTTCGAGCGACGAGGTCTCGTCGACGTGGAGAAGGTCCCGTCGGAAAAGGGTCCGCCGCGCAAGGTGTATTCCCTCAACGCTCAGGGTCAGGAATATCTCGACGAGTTCTGGAGGACATGGAGCTTCCTGTCCGAACGGCTCGAACAGCTCCGCGAAGGAGGACGCTAGGAAATGGCCATGACGACACAGTCCGTTATTCAGGTGCAGGGCCTGGAGAAGTCGTACAAGGAACTGAAGGTACTGCGGGGCGTCGACTTCGACGTGCGGCGCGGCACCATCTTCGCCCTGCTCGGCTCGAACGGCGCCGGCAAGACGACGGTCGTGCGGATCCTGTCCACGCTGCTCAGGGCCGACGCGGGGACGGCCACGGTGAACGGCTTCGACGTCGCGACCCAGCCGGACAAGGTGCGGGAGTCGTTCAGCCTGACGGGTCAGTTCGCCGCCGTCGACGAGATTCTCAGCGGGCGGGAGAATCTCGTCCTGGTCGCCAAGCTGCGGCACCTCGACGAACCGGGCAAGATCGCCGACGAGCTGCTGGCTCGGTTCTCGTTGACCGAGGCGGGCGGGCGCCGGGTCGCGACGTACTCGGGCGGTATGCGCCGCCGCCTCGACATCGCAATGAGCCTGATCGGGAATCCGCCGGTCATCTTCCTCGACGAGCCGACCACCGGACTCGACCCGCAGGCACGGATCGAGGTGTGGAACAGCGTCAAGGAACTCGCCGAGCACGGCACGACGGTGCTGCTCACCACGCAGTACCTGGACGAGGCCGAGAAACTCGCCGACCGGATCGCGATCCTCCACCAGGGGCACATCATCGTCAACGGCACCCTCGCCGAACTGAAGCAACTGCTGCCGCCGGCTAAGGTCGAGTACGTCGAGAAGCAGCCGACCCTCGAGGACGTCTTCCTCACCCTGGTCGGCACGGACAAGTAGGGGAAAACCATGGCCACACATCTCTTCGGCGACACCGCCGTACTCACCGGACGGTCCCTGCGGCACATCACCCGCAGCCCCGACACCATCATCACCACCGCACTGATGCCGATCGCGATGATGCTGCTGTTCGTCTATGTCTTCGGCGGCGCGATCGACACCGGGTCGGCGTCGTACGTGAACTACCTGCTGCCCGGCATCCTGCTGATCACGATCGCCTCCGGCGTCGCCTACACCGCCTTCCGGCTCTTCACGGATCTGCAGAGCGGGATCTTCGAGCGCTTCCAGTCCCTGCCGATCGCGCGGTCGGGCGTGTTGTGGGGCCACGTGCTGACCTCGCTGGTCGCCAACCTGATCTCACTGGTGATCGTCGTGGGCGTAGCCCTGCTGATGGGCTTCCGCACCGGCGCAGGAGTGGCGGCCTGGCTGGCGGTGGCCGGAATCCTGGTCCTCTTCACCCTCGCGGTGACCTGGCTGGCCGTGGTAGCGGGCCTGTCCGCCAAGTCGGTGGACGGCGCGAGCGCGTTCTCGTACCCGCTGATCTTCCTGCCGTTCCTCAGCTCGGCGTTCGTGCCCACCGAGACCATGCCCGGTCCGGTGCGCGCCTTCGCCGAGAACCAGCCGGTGACGTCGATCGTCAACACGATCCGCGCGCTGTTCGCCGAGCAACCGGTCGGCTCTGACATCTGGATCGCCCTTGCGTGGTGCGTCGGTCTCCTGCTCGCCGCCTATGCCTTCGCGGTCGCGCTGTACCGGCGCAAGATCAGCTAGACACCCTCACTGGTCGGTGTCTGGAGCGTGTCAGCCGCGTGTCAGGGCGGTCGGCAATCGTCGTACGCAACAACTATGCGTCTTTGCAGGCAACAAATTCCCGAAAGGACCCGAGCATGTTCGCACGACTGGGGTCGCTGGTCGTTCGCCATCCGTGGCGGACGATCGGCGCCTGGGTGGTGATCATCGTCGCGGTGGTCGCGACGGCCCCGGCGCTGACCGCGACCACCGACCAATCCGATTTCCTCCCTTCGCACTACGAATCGATCCAGGCAGCCAAGCTGCAGGAGAAGGCCTTTCCGAACGCCGCCGCGCCCGCCGCGATCGTGGTGTTCGAACGAACCGACGGCGCGCCGCTGAGCGCGCCCGACACGGCAGCGGTCGGATCGATCGCCGACCAGCTGAACCAGGCACACCTGAAGGATGTCACCGGAATCCAGGCGGTCCCGCCGTCGGAGAACCGGCTCATCCAGATCGCCGCGGTACAGATGACCAAGGTCACGAACCCCAGTGACACCAGGCAGAACGACGCGGTCAAGGCTCTGCGTACGGCGTTGCAGGACAACCTGCACGGCACCGATCTGAAGGCCGGCATCACCGGTTCGGCCGCGCAGACGCTCGACGCGCAGGAGTCGTCGACCAAGGGCCTGGCCATCATCGGGATCGCGACCGTTGCACTGATTCTGGTGCTGCTGCTTCTGATCTTCCGCAGTCCGGTGATCGCGCTGTTGCCGATCGTGGTCATCGGCGCGATCTCGACCGTCGTCAACGGACTGATCGCCACGGTGAGCAAGGCGTTCGATCTGAAGATCGACAGTTCGGTCAGTACGATCCTGCTGGTGGTGCTGTTCGGGGTCGGCACCGACTACATCCTGTTCCTGATGTTCCGCTACCGGGAACGGTTGCGGGCCGGGGAGGATCCGAAGACCGCGATGGTCAGCGCAGTCACTCGGGTCGGTGAGGCGATCACGTCCGCGGCCGGCGCGGTGATCATCGCGTTCATGGCGCTCACGCTGTCCACCCTGGGCTTGTTCCGCGCGCTTGGACCGGCGCTGGCGATCGCTGTGGCGGTGGCGCTGCTGGCCGGCCTGACTCTGGTGCCGGCGATCGTTTCCCTCTTGGGCACCAAGGTGTTCTGGCCGTCGAAGGCGTGGCGTGTGGAGCCGAAGGGTGCCTTGTTCGCCGCACTGGGCCGCGGGCTCGGCCGCCGTCCGGCGGTGTTCGCGGCCGCGTCTGGCGGCGTGCTGATCGTGCTGGGTGTGTTCGCGATCGGGTTCAACCCGACGTTCGACCTCACCTCCGGCTCGACCTCCAACGCCTCCGAATCCACGGTGTACAGCAAGGAACTGCTCAAGGGCATGCCGGCCGGCGTCACCCAGCCGTCCGATGTACTGCTGCAGTCGCCGAACCCGCTGAACAAGACCCAGCTCGACGCTTATCGCACCGAGCTGACCCGAGTGGACGGAGTCGGCGAGGTCTCGGAACCCGCGCTGTCGCGGGACACAACGGTCGCGCACTTCCAGGTCACGCTGAAGAGCGCGCCCGAATCGGACCAGGCGATCGAGACTGTCCGGGGACCGCTCCGTACTGCGGTCCACGAGGCCGCACCGCCCGGGACCACCGCGGTGGTAGGCGGTCTGACATCGGTGTTCGTCGACTTCCAGGACGCGATGAACCACGACTACGCGGTCGTGTTCCCGGTGGCGGCGATCCTGATCATGATCGTGCTGGCGCTGTTGCTGCGGAGCCTGGTGGCGCCGTGGTACCTGATGGCCTCGGTGTTCCTGGGGTTCGGGGCCACGCTGGGTGCGACCGTCATGGTGTTCCAGCATCTGCGCGGTGAGAGCGGGCTCATCTTCACCCTGCCGGTGATCATGTACCTGTTCGTTGTTGCCCTAGGCACCGACTACAACATCCTGATGGTGGCCCGATTGCGGGAAGAGGCGCGGGAGGGCCGCAATCCCAGGGAATCCGCCGCCCTGGCTCTGCATCACACCGGGCCGACCATCGCCGCGGCCGGTGTCATCCTGGCGGGCACCTTCGCCTCGATGATGCTGGCAGGCAACTCGACGCTGGCGCAGATGGGCTTTGCCATCTCGGTCGGCATCGCGATCGCGGCGTTCGTGATGGCGATGTTCTTCACCCCGGCGCTGACCGCCCTGATCGGCCACCGCGCCTGGTGGCCGGGCCACGGCGACACCCACCAGAAGCCCCGGCAAACCGAAAACCGAGAGCCGGTGAGCATCAGCTGATCCCACCTCCCGGATGCCGGGCTGTCCTCCACGGGCAGCCCGGCTCCGTCACGTTTACCCAACGGTGCGCCCCGACGTACTCGCGGCCTTCCTGAGCTCAGGCTCGTTGGGCGGCGAGTTTGATGCCTAGTAGGACCATGACCGTGCCGGTGGTGCGGCGGGTCCAGGTGTGCCAGCGGGGGCTGCCGCGGATGCGGCGGCCGAGCAGGTCGCCGGCGAAGGTGATGATCACGTTGAAACACAGGCCGATCGTGCAGAACACCACACCGAGGACGAGGAACTGCACGATCACCAGACCACGTGCGGGCTGGACGAACTGGGGCAGGAAGGCGAGGAAGAACAGCGCGACCTTCGGGTTGAGTACGCCGATCATCACCGCCTGCCGATAGTTCGTCGCCCACCCAGCGTCCGGAGCCGCATCACCAGAACCATGTGATGCCGATCGACCGAAGAGGGATCGGAGCCCGATCCCGATCAGGTACGCCGCCCCGATGACCTTGACGACAACGAACGCCACCGGGACCTGGGCCAGGACAGCGGACAGGCCGAACGCCGCCAGCAGGCAGTGCACCATCGTGCCGGTCTCGAGCCCCAGCGCCGTGGCAAAAGCCGCGGATCGTCCCGCGCCGACGCTCTTCGCGATCATCACCGCCTGCCCCGGTCCGGGGACGACCGTGATCACCGCGACAGCCGCGACGTACGCCGCCACGAGCGAGATCTCAGGCATGCCCAGATCCTGCCGCGGCCTCTCACGGCCCCGCCAACCTTTCAGCCACGCCTGAATCCACAGGACCTTGACACTCGGCGCGGCCCTCGCCCAGCCTATGTGTTCCATAAACGGCGCTGGGTTCAGCATTCTGAACAACGGAGGTTGCACTCGTGAAGCTGCCCGTGTTCGCGTACCTGTCGCGACCTGGCAGGACGCCCCGTTCTTCACCGGGGCCGAACGAGTCGCACTCGAGCTCATCGAGGCAGTCCCCACTCCGAACCCGTTCGGCGAACGAGTCTCCGACGAACTGTTCGCCAAGGCATCCGCCCTGTACGACGACGAGGAGCTCTGGACCATCACCATGGCCATCGGCCACTTCGGCATGTTCGTCCCGGTCGCCCTCATCGCCAAGCCCATCCCCGGCCGGCCCATCGGCAAGAACTACAGCAGGTAGCACCAACATCCTCAGGCCGGCGGGGTCGTCGGGCGGCTCGACTCGCGGACGATGATCTCGTGGGGGACGGTGTAGACGCGGGCGGGGTCCCGGTTGCCTTCGATTCTGCTGATCAAGGCCTCGAACGTCTTGTCCGCAAGGAGATCCAGGTCGGTGGCGACGCTGCTCAGACTGGGGGACAGGTAGCGTCCGTCGATGATGTTGTCCCAGCCGATCACGGCCACGTCGTCGGGGACCCGGACCTGGTGCTCGATGAAGGTCCGGATGGCGCCGATCCCCAGCAGGTCGCTGGCGCAGACCAACGCGTCGATCTCGCCGATCCGGGGCAGTAGCTGCTCGGCCACCGCCGAACCCGACTCCCGGCTGTACCGGTCGCAGCGGAGCAACCAGTCGTCACGGCTCTCCAGGTCCAGCTCCCGCACCGCGGCGCGGTAACCCTCGAGTCGTAACTGGCCGACGCTCGACGGCCGGGACGGATTGCCACCGACGTACGCGATCCGCCGCCGGCCGCCGTCGGCCAGATGCCGGACGACGTCCCGGGCGGACTGCTCGTTGTCGATCGCGACGTAGTCCGCGGTGCCCTCACTCAGGTGCTCACCGAGCAGCACCATCGGGGTGAATCGGCTCATGTCTGCCATCCGTTGCGGATCCACGGCCAGCGGGCTGTAGATCACCCCGTCGATGCTGTGGCCGGGGTACCCGCCGGCGGCGCGCAGTTCGTGCTCGTCGCTGCGCCCGGTTTCGTCGGTGAAGACGGCGTACCCGTGCCGCTCCCCGGCCATGATCAACGCGTGCGCCAAGGCGCCCAGGTACGGCTCGTCGATGCGCGGTACGGCGAGCGCGACGATGTTGCTGCGGCCGCTCTGCAGTTGCCGGCCGACCAGTGAAGGGGTGTAGCCGAGTTCGGCGATCGCGGCCTTGACCCGGGCCCGGGTCTCGGCCTTCACGTGCCGCCGCTCGTGGACCACGTTGGTCACCGTCTTCAACGACACCCCGGCCAGCTCCGCGACGTCCTTCAGCCGGGCCGGACGACCCGGTAGGCCGTTCTCAGGCGTCATCGTTCTCCCTTCGACTACATCAGCCACATCTTGACAGAGCCCACGAGCCCGGTCAGCATACTTCTAACGTTAGAACTTCTAACGTTAGAAACGCTTCCGATGCAGTGCCGCCGCCGACAGGGAAGTGGGCTCGTGAAGAAGATCGCGTACGTCGCCTCGATCATGCTGACCACCGGAGCACTCTTCGCCAGCGCGGCCTGTACCGGCGGCGCGCCAGGCACCGGGTCCGGGACCGTCGAGCAGGACACCGGCAGCCGGCAGGAGATCCGGTACATGATCGGGCAGCCGGAGGATCCGGCGGACCTGGAGTTGATCAAGTCCGACCTGAAGACGTTCGAGTCGAAGAACCAGGGCATCACGGTGAAGCTCGACGTCATCCCGAGCGAGAACGTCCGGACCGTCCTGCAGACCCAACTGCGCTCCGGTGAGGGTCCTGACGTCTTCGGATACGACACCGGACCGGGCTTCGCCGGCGCCCTGGCCAAGGCAGGGCTGGTGTACGACCTGACCGGTGCGTACGCCGAGCACAAGTGGCCGATCTACGACTTCGCCAAGAAGCGCGTCACCTTCGACGGCAAGATCGTCGGGGTGCCGAGCCAGATCGAGGAAGTCGGCATCTTCTACAACAAGACCCTGTTCGCGAAGCACGGGATCGCCCAGCCGCAGAACCTCGCCGACCTGACCGCCGCGGCCGAGAAGCTCAAGCAGAACAACGTCGTCCCGTTCGCCGTCAGCGACAAGGAAGGCTGGCAGGGCGGCCATCTGCTCAGCATGGCGCTGTCCAGCGCGGTCGGGTCGAAGGGCATGGACGACCTGCTCAACGGCCGTACGTCGTGGAACACCCAGCCGGTGGTGGATTCGCTGGCGGTCTGGAAGCAGTGGAACGACAAGGGTCTGCTGACTCCCTCACCGGCAGCGGTCAGCTACGACAACGCGAACGCGCTGTTCTACTCCGGCAAGGCCGCGATGGACCCGACCGGCAGTTGGCTGGCTCTGGACATCGAGCGGAACGCCAAGTTCGACGTCGGCTTCATTCCGTTCCCGGCCCAGGACGGAGCGGGCATCTTCAGCGGTGGTCTCGGGGCGGGCACGTTCGTCTCCGCGTCGACGAAGAAAGCGGACGCGTCGATCAAGTTCCTGGACTACCTGCTCACCGCCGAACACGGCCGCTGGGCCGCCGAGAAGCTGCAGGACATCCCGGCCTATCCCATCGACACCGCCGGCATGAAGGCGTCGCCGTTGTTCAAGCAGGTCCTGGACGACTCGGCCAAGATCGCCAACGGCACCGGTGACTTCGGGTACAACATCGACGTCCTGACCACCGACGTGTTCAACAACGCCATGTGGAAGGGCATCCAGGGCATCCTGAGCGACCAGTCCGAGCCGGCGAAGGTCGCCGCCCAGCTGCAGACGGCGTACGAGAAGTCGGCGAAATAGGATGGGTGCCGTCAGCAACGTTCCTCCGGTCACCCGCAGGGCCCAGGCGCGACTCGGCATCCTGCTCGCGCTTCCGGTGGCGGTGATCACCGCGGTGTTCTTCGTGTTCCCGATGGTCAACGCGCTCTACTACGCGGTGGTCGACTTCGACGGCCTCGATCCAACCCCGCCGTTCGTCGGGCTGAACAACTTCACCGAGATGTTCACCGACTCCGCGACCTGGCACGCACTGGGCAACAACGCGATCTGGATCGGGATCGGCACCGCCGCGCCGATGATCATCGGGCTGCTGGTGGCCGTCCTGATCTGGTCCAGTCGCGGCGGCGGGGCGGCGTACCGGCTGCTGTTCTTCCTGCCGTTCATGCTGCCCGGGGTGGCGATCGGCATCGTCTGGGGCTGGATCTACGACCCGGTCAACGGCTGGATCAACCGGGTGCTCGGGGCCGTCGGTCTCGGCAGTTGGAGCCGCGGCTGGCTCGGGGATCCGGACACCGCGATCTTCGCCGTCCTCGCCACCGCGATCTGGGCGACCTGCGGCTTCGTCATCATGATCATCCTGTCCGCGCTGCGCAACGTCGACGTGGAACTCGTCGACGCCGCCCGGATCGACGGTGCGAACGCCGGCCAGCGGCTGTGGCACATCCTGTTGCCGCAGATCATGCCGGTCTTCCTGATGGTTCTGACCCTGACGCTGGTCGGCGGGTTCAGCGTCTTCGACATCATCTTCATCATGACCGGCGGTGGACCGGCCGATGCCACCGAAGTACTCGGGACGTACGCGTACTCGAGCGCGTTCCAGCTCAACCGGATCAGCTACGGCACTGTGCTGGCGCTGCTGATCACGGTCCTGGCTGTGCCGTTCACCATCATGCTGAACCGCCTCCAGCGACGGCTGTCCCTGCAAGGGCTGGGGGCTTGATGGCCGATCTGCCTGTCGCCGTGTCCCGCCGCAGTCGATCCAGCGAGCAGGTGGAGTTCCGCCGGCATGCAGTCCGCCGGTCCACGGATCTCGCGGTCCGTCACCTGGCGCTGATCGCGATGGCGGCGCTGACACTGTTCCCGGTGCTGCTGATCATCTCCACGGCACTCAAGACACCGCAGGACGTACGGAGCGATCCGTTCGGATTGTTCTCCTCGTTCTCACTGGAGAATCTGCGCTCGGCCTGGACGGTCGGGGGGTTCAGCAGCTATCTGCTCGACAGCGTGCTGCTGACCGTGCCGAGTACGGCGGTCGTGATCGTGATCTCGACGATGGCCGGCTACGCGTTCGCCCGCCTGCCTTTCCCGGGACGGACGGTCGTCTTCTATCTCGTCGTACTCGGGCTGCTGGTGCCGTTCTTCACCTACATGATCCCGCTGTACTTCCAGCTCCGGTCGATGGGCCTGCTGGACAGCCTGGTCGGCGCCAATCTCGTCCTGATCTCGACCAACCTGTCGTTCGGGACGTTCTTCATGCGGGCCTTCTTCTCCGATCTGCCCGAAGAACTGGAGCAGGCGGCGCGGATCGACGGCGCCTCCGAGAGCCGCATCTTCGCGCAGGTGATGGTGCCGATGGTGAGCTCGGGTGCCGCCGCGCTGGCGGTCTTCACGTTCCTGAGCAACTGGAACAACTTCCTGGTGCCGTTGCTCTACCTGCCCAGCGGGAAGTACCGGCCCCTCACGGCCGGTCTGTACAACTTCACCGGCGGCCGCTCGATGGACATCGGACCGCTCGCGGCCGGCACCTTGATCACCATCGTCCCGGTGATCGTGATCTTCGTCGTCCTCCAACGCCAAGTCACGCAGGGATTCATGTCCGGCGCCGTCAAGGGCTGACCCATCGCACAACGCAGTTCCGAAGGAGACCTATGCCATCCCTGGTCAGATTCAGCTCACCCCGCGTCGCGGAGGTCGTGCCCGACATCGAGCGCACCCCGCAACCGGACGAGGTCCTGATTCGCACCCTGTACTCCGGTATCTCCGCAGGCACCGAACTGACGGCGTACCGCGGCAGCAACCCGTACCTGAACAAGCGATGGAACGACGACTCCCGGCTCTTCGTCGAGGGGGACACGTCGGTCAGCTACCCCGTCGACGGTTGGGGGTACGAGGAGGTCGGCGAGGTCGTCTCGCTCGGTGCTGCGGCTGAGGGCGTCAGCGTCGGCGACGTGATCTGGGGAACCTGGGGACATCGCAGCCATACGGTCAAGAAGGCGGCCTGGGCCGCGCAGCGGATTCTCGACGCGACTGTTGATCCGCGAGTCGGAATCTTCAGCCAGATCGGTGGGATCGCGCTGAACCTGGTGCTCGACGCCGACATCCACATCGGCGAGACGATCGCGGTCTTCGGCCTCGGCGTACCCGGGCAACTGGCTGCTCAGCTGGCCCGGCTGAACGGCGGCCGGGTGATCGCGGTCGACGGACTCCCGGCCCGCCGTCAACTGGCGCTGGACCTCGGCGCCGATGCTGTGCTCGATCCCGCGGATGGTGGGGTCGCCGAGCGGATCCGTGACCTGACCGAAGGCCGCGGCGCCGATGTGTGCCTAGAGGTGTCGGGCAGTTACCACGCCCTGCACGAGGCGGTCCGGTCGGTCGCCTACAGCTCCCGGGTCTGCGTCGCCGGCTTCATGCAAGGCGAGGGCGCCGGCCTGCGGCTGGGCGAGGAGTTCCACCACAACCGAGTGTCACTGATCGGCTCGCAGATCTCGGGTGTCGCGCCGGCGTTGCAGCACCGCTGGAACTACGACCGACTGGCAAGAACCGCGATCCAGCTCGCCGCGGACAAGCGGCTGAACGTGACCGACCTCATCACCCACACTGTCCCGATTGCTCAAGCCGCGGAGGCCTTCCAGATGCTCGATGAACGTCCACAGGATGCGTTGCAGGTCGTGCTCAGCTTCGACCAGGAGGTGACCGCATGAGCTTCCGGCTCGCGGCCGCCGAGCTGACGCTGCCCGGCGAGACGCTGGAGGAGAAGTTCGCCTTCGTGCGGACGGTCGGCTTCGACGGCATCGAACTGTCCGCCCGCGGCGACGGGATCTTCGGAGCCCGGATCGACGAACTGCGACGGGCCCGTGACGCCGGCGTACAGATGCCGACCGCGGTCGTTCACATGGACCACTTCATCGGCGACTTCGACGCCGACCGTCGCCGTGATGCGATCGAGCAACTCAAGATCCAGTTGAGCACGATCGTGGCAGCGGGCGGCACCGGCATCGTGTCGCCGCACGCCTTCGGTCTGTTCTCCCGGCGGTTGCCGCCGTTCGTCCCGCCGCGCTCGGTGGAGGACTCGCGGACGGCACTGGTCGAGGCGTTGCGTGAAGTGGGTGAGCACGCCGAGTCCGTCGGCGCCAAGGTCTACCTGGAACCGTTGAACCGGTTCGAGGACTTCGTGATCAACCAGTTGGCCGATGCGGTCTCGGTGGTCGAGGAGGTCGGATCGCCCGGAGTCATGATCACCGCGGACACCTTCCACATGTCGATCGAGGAAGCCCGCGTCGGCGAGTCGATCAGGCGGGCCGGTTCGCGGATCGGCCACGTCCAGCTCGGCGACAGCAACCGCCTGGAGCCCGGTGCCGGTCACTACGACTGGCCGGAAACCCTGCAAGCTCTGGAAGCCATCGGCTACAGCGGCTGGCTGGCGATGGAATGCGGCCTCAGCGGACCGGTCGACCAGGTCCTGCCAGGGGTTGCCAAGCTGCTGTCCCGCTGACCATCTTGTTGTTCTAGGCAACAAAGGGGAAATGACACGGTTTTCCTTCCGGTTGAAGTTAATGCCGGTCCGCAGGGATGTCAACCCTTGGCGCCAGTGGTTGACAGGGTCGGTGCGGGGAATTAACTTCAGCTGGAAGTAAAGCCGCTGACCCCCTGACAAGGTGAGACGTGTGACCGACCGTCTGAACGTGCTCGTCGTCATGGCTGACGAGCAGAGCTGGAACACGATGGGCTGGACCGGCAACCCCGCGGCGCGGACGCCGTACCTGGACGACCTGGCGGGGGAGTCGACCGTCTTCGACGCGTGCTACACGCCGTTCCCGCTGTGCTGCCCGGCGCGGACGAGTCTGTGGACCGGCCTGATGCCACGGCATCACGGCGTACTGGGGAACTGGCGGCCGATCGAGCCGCAGTTGCGTACCGCGGGCGTCGCGCAGGCGTTCGCCGCCGCGGGCTATCACACGCACTACAACGGCAAGTGGCACGTTCCCGGTACGACGCCGGAGCAGATGGGGTGGGCGGACAGCAGTGCGATTCCCGCCGTACTGCGTGGTCAGGATCGTGGCCGGTACATCGAGGAGTACCGCTCCTGGGCGGGCGAACGAGGGTATGCGTTCGACCCGGACCACATCGAGAACCTGACCGCGCCTGACCTCGAGGCGCTCGCCGAGCGGCCGTACGCGACCTCGAGTGTCCCGCTGGAGTCCTTCCTCGAGAACTGGCAGTGCGACACGTTCCTGGCCGCGCTCGACCAGCGTCCCTCGGACAAGCCGTGGCTGGCCGTGTGTTCGTTCAACGCTCCGCACTTCCCGATGCTGGTGCCGAGCCCGTACGACAACCTCATCGATCGCGATCAGGTGCGGCTCCCAGAGAGTTGGTCGACGGGTACGGCGACCAAGCCGCGCGAGGTACGGGAGTCACACTTCGCCCGCGACTTCGAAGACCTCACCGAACAGGACTGGATCGAGGTCACCAG
Source organism: Kribbella capetownensis (assembly GCF_004331485.1). Lineage (GTDB taxonomy): Bacteria > Actinomycetota > Actinomycetes > Propionibacteriales > Kribbellaceae > Kribbella > Kribbella capetownensis. The sequence goes on along the minus strand of NZ_SJKD01000008.1, from coordinate 44,553 downwards.
CCACTACCTCGGGCTGTGCGCTCTCGTCGACAGCCAGTTCGGCCGGATCCGCCAATACCTCGAGGACGCGGGCGAGTGGAACCGGACGGTCGTCGTCTTCACGTCCGACCACGGCGACCTGATGGGCGCACACCGGCTGATGGAGAAGGGCCACTGGCTGCACTACGAGGAAGACCTGCGGGTGCCGTTGATCGTCCGTCACCCGGACGGCCGGCAGAGCCGCAACGCCAACTTCGTGTCGCTGTGCGACATCGGACCGACCTTGACCGAGGTCGCCGGCGTGCCCTGGCACGAGGTTCACGACGGGCGTTCGTTCGCGGCGATGCTCGGCACCGACTCCGCGGCACCGACGCGCGACTACGTGACCGCCGAGACGATGCTGCACGACGGTCGTCCCGGTGGAAACGGAGACCCGTTCCATGCAAGCGACTGGCAGTACCCGAGAGACAGTCTGAACCTGTCCGTCCGCACTGCCGATCATCGCTACATCTTCCGGTCTCACGACGAGGCCGAGCTGTACGACCTGGCTGCCGACCCCTGGGAGCAGCACAACATCGCGGCCACGGCCGAAGGAGCACCGACGGCGGCGTCGCTGGCCAAGCTCCTCGCGGACGAGGTGGCCGACGTACTTCCCGACGCCGCGGCCCTGGTCCGCGCCGGCTCATCGAAAGCGAAGGCCACATCATGACCCGCACACACCTGTCCCGGCGTACCTTCCTGCAACTGGGTGCCGCGGCGGCCGGAGTCGCCGCCGTCTCCTCCTGCTCCCGCGGCCTCGGTGGTTCCTCGTCGGGCGGCGGCGGATCCAGTTCGGCGCTCGAGGTGATGTTCTGGGGCGAGGGCGACCAGAACAAGAAGCTGATCGAGGCCCTCGACGTCTACCAGAAGAGCGAGGGTGCGGCGAAGGTCAACCCGCAGTACTCCGGGTTCTCGGGGTACTACGACAAGCTCGCCACCCGAGTTGCCGGCGGCAACCCGCCGGACGTGTTCCAGATCCACCTGCCGTACCTGATGGAGTACGTCAAGCGCGGTGCGGTGCAGCCGCTGGACCAGTACAAGGACGACCTCGGCCTGGACTCGATGCCGGACTACGTGTCGACGACGATCAAGGCCGATGACAAGTACTACTTCGCCCTGCTCGGCGCCGCGACGCAGCCGGCCATCATCGTCAACACCACGAAGCTCAAAGCTCTCGGCCTGGCCGCGCCGAACCCCGACTGGACGCTCGACGAGTACAAGGCCACGATGGCGGAGGTCTGGGGCAAGAGCGGTCACAAGCTGGCCGGTACGGCGGATCAGGGCGGCAGCCCGATCGCCCTCGAGTCCTTCCTGCGCGGTCGCGGCAAGGCGCTGTTCGGTGACGCCGGCTCGCTCGGGTTCAGCCAGGACGACATGGCGGCCTGGCTGCAGCTCTGGCAGGACCTGCGGGGCAACGGAGCCGCTGTCCCGATGGCTCTGACGGCGGCGGCGACCGGGTTCCAGAACGACCCGGTGACGGTCGGCAAGGCGGCGTACACCGGTACGGCGACGTCGCGAGGCCTGCCGTCGATGCAGAGCCTGACGAAGGACACGTTGAGCCTCGGGACGTTCCCGTCCGGTGGTGCGGGCTCCCAACCTGGCACCAACATCATCCCGGCCGGCTGGTTCGCGATCTCGCCCAAGTCCAAGAACATCGAGGGCGCGGTGTCGATGCTGAAGTTCCTCACCAGCAAGCCGGAGGCGGCCAACGCGATGGGCTTGGCCCGCGGCGTCCCGATCCCCGAGGACATCCGCGCCACGATCGCGAAGTCCGCGACAGGCCTGAACAAGCTGGTGCTCGAGAACTACGCGCTCGTCGCGTCGAAGGGCCCGGCGGCACTGCAGATGTACCCGCCCGGCGCGAGCAAGCTCCTGCAGACCTCGCTGCCGAACGCGAACCAGGTCGTCGGCTTCGGCAAGAGCACGGTGGCGCAGGCGGTGACCAAGTTCTTCGCGGACGCTCAGGCCGCGCTCAAGTGAGCACTGCCTGCCAGGGCCGGCGGCTGCGGTCGGCGCAGCCGTTCGACGTCCGGCAGCAGAACTACTCGGCGATCCTGCGTGCGGTGATGCAGCACGGCCCGATCGCACGGTCGGAGCTCTCCGGGCTCACGGGGATGGCGACGGGCACGATGACCAAGCTCACCGGGCTCTTGTCCGAGGCGGGTCTGCTGCGTGAGTTGCCGGCCGAGTCCGGTCAGGGCGCGCTCGGCCGGCCGCGAACCCCGATGGTCGTCGACGACCGGGATCATCGGGTGGTCGGCGTACATTTCGGACTGCGCCGTACGACCGTCTGCCTGCTGGATCTGCGCGGCGCGTTGCTGGCGGAGGTACGGCTCCCGCATCGCCGGCGTGGCTTCGAACCGCTGGTCGCCCAGGCGGTGGAGGGGATCCAGGAGCTGACGTCGCGAACCCCTGGGAGGATTCTGGGTGTCGGAGCGAGCACCGGCGGCTGGGTCGATCGTGAAGCCGGTGTGGTGCGTGACCATCGAGTACTGCGGTGGCACGACGCCCCGCTGCGAGACGCGCTGGCGAGCGGTCTGGGGTTGCCTACGGAGGTCGACTCCAGCTTCCGGGCGCTGGCCATGGCCGAGCGGTGGTTCGGTGGCGCCCAGGGTGTGGACGATCTGATCGGGCTGTTCGTCGGGAACGTCGTGGGTGCCGGGTTCATGCTCGGCGGCCGGGTGTTCCCGGGGTACTGCGCAGCCGCGGGAACTGTCGATCACCTGTCGGTAGGTGTGACGGCCGACGAGGCCTGTTCCTGTGGACGGCGAGACTGCCTGCACGTGGCGGCCAGCGATCTCGCCGTACTGGCGCGGGCCCGCAAGGAGGGCTTGATCGGGACGCGGGGGACGCTGGAGCGTCTCGTCCAGGCGGCAAGGGACGGCGATATTCGTGCTGATGGTCTGTTGGTCGCGAGGGCGGAGCTGGTGGGTGTTGCGGCTGGCACGTTGATCGACATGCTCGACCCAGAGGTGGTTGTCGTCAGCGGCGGCGTGGTCGATGCACCGGAGTACCTCGAGTCCGTCCAGCGGGGAGCCCGCGCTTACCTGCGGGACAAGCGCCCGGTGGATGTCGACTCGGTGGTGCGACTGAGCGCGTTCGGCACGGACGGCGTCGCGGTCTCGGCGGCGAGCGTGATCCTTGATCGAATCTACGCGGCACCGGCGGAGTTCGTCCCCGGGCTGCTCGAGCTGCGCTATGGGTGACGTCGACTCGGTGAACGTGTGGTCGCACCAAGCGTCGCGGCGCAGCACGTGGGTGCTGGTGGAAGTAGTTGCCGACGGCACCCGAGGTGTCGGCGAACTTTCCGACGGAGCGCCGCTGGACGCCTTGGTGAACGCCGCGTGCTCGGTCAGCTCGGTGGTGATGGGGCTTCCGCTGGACGTGGCCCGGACGACCCTGCGTCGGCAACTGGAGAAGCTGAGGACGGCCGGTGAGAACGCGTTCCTGTGGTCCACCGTCCTCGGTGGCTACGAGGCTGCCTTCGCGGACCTGCAGGCACGCCTCGAGGGCAGACCGCTCTCGACGTCCCTCGGCCTCGGCGAACCGCAGCCCGTGCGCCTGTACGCGAACCTCAACCGCCGGTACGGCGGCGACGGTCCGGACGCGATCCTCGCGGCGGCAGCAGATGCCGTGAGCAACGGATTCGCCGCCGTGAAGGTCGCGCCGTTCCTGGACAACCACGCCCGCGGCATGACCGGTGCCCAGTTGGTTGATGCAGGCATCGAGCTGGTCGCACTCGTCCGGGACGCGCTTCCGAGCGGCGTACCGCTCATGGCCGACTGTCACCACTTGGTCCCCGCCGATCTGCTGAACGTCGTCGTCCGGGAGCTGGCGCCGATGCGACTGCACTGGGTCGAGGACCTCGTGCAGATCGGAGACCGGTCCGGGATGGAAAGCGCGGCGGCCGGCGGACTCGCGCTGGCTGCGGGGGAACACATCTGGGATCCGGAGATCGCCGCGGCCGCGTGTGCCAGTGGCGCGCTCCGGTACTGGCTGGTCGATCCCAAGCACGCCGGCGGACCTGTCGGCGTCGTACGGATCGCCGAAGCGGTTGGAGCTGCGCAGTTGACCTTCCACAATCCGAGCGGCCCGGTCGGTACCGCGCACGCGGCTCATCTCGCCGGACTGGCCGGTACGACGACCTGGCTCGAGTACGCGTGGGGAGAAGCGGATCGCACCGCCTTCCTCGAGCCTGCCGAACCCGTGAACGACGGATTCATCCGGCCGACCGGCCCCGGCATCGGCTGCCGGCCCCGTTCCCGCCGAAAGGAGTGATCCATGGCAATCACCTATCCGACGATCCGCGGCGAGCGGAAACGTCGTACCCGCTATCAGAACGGCTGGGCGCTGGCCTTCCTCGCACCATGGCTGGTGGGCTTCCTGGCGTTCACCGCTGGTCCGATGCTGATGTCGCTGTATCTCGCCTTCACCGACTACGACCTGTTGTCGGCACCGAAGTGGATCGGCGCGGGCAACTTCAGCCGGATGTTCGGGGCCGACCCGCTCTTCCTGCAGTCCCTGAAGGTGACCGCGATCTATGTCTTCGTCGGTACGCCGCTCAGTCTGACCTTCGCCCTCGCGGTCGCGGTGGTCCTCAACCGGGGACTGCGCGGTCTCGACTTCTATCGCTCGGCCATCTACCTCCCGTCGCTGTTCGGTGGGAGCGTGGCGATCGCGGTGCTGTGGCGGAAGGTCTTCAACGGCGACGGGCTGGTCAACCAGATGCTGGCCCTTGTCGGGATCCACGGTCCGTCCTGGATCTCCGAACCACACACCGCGCTGGGCACGTTGATCGCTCTCGAGGTGTGGCAGTTCGGTGCACCGATGGTGATCTTCCTGGCCGGGCTCCGGCAGATACCGCGGGAGTTCTACGAGGCTGCCCAGGTCGACGGTGCGAGCCGGTGGCGTCAGTTCTGGAGCATCACGATGCCGTTGCTGAGCCCGATCCTGTTCTTCAATCTCACCCTGCAACTGATCCGGTCGTTCCAGGCGTTCGCGCCGGCGTTCATCATCAGCGACGGTTCGGGCGGGCCGGCCGACTCCACGCTCTTCTACTCCCTTTACCTCTATCAGGAGGGGTTCGTGAACTTCGACATGGGCTACGCGGCGGCGATGGCCTGGATGCTGGTGCTGCTGGCCGGCGCGGTCGTCGCGGTCAACTTCATCTTCAGCCGGTACTGGGTGCACTATGGCGACTGAACGACTCGCCGCGATCCGGGACGACGCCGACAGCCGTCCGGCCGTCCGCCGCTGGGCGCCGGGACGGCGCCTGCTCGCCCACTTCGCGCTCATCGTGGTCACACTCGTCATGCTCTATCCGCTGGTCTGGATGGTGGCGAGTTCCTTCAAACCGACCGACGAGATCTTCTCCCAGCCCGGCCTGATCCCGCGGCACCTGCAGCCGTCGAACTACGCCGAGGGCTGGCGGGGAGTGTCCACCGCGTTCAGCATCTTCATCGAGAACTCTCTGCTGATCTCGCTGTTCGCCATCGTCGGCAACGTGATCTCGTGCAGCCTCGCCGCGTTCGCGTTCGCGCGGCTCCACTTCATCGGGCGGCGGATCGCCTACGCGACGATGTTGGTGACGCTGATGCTGCCGACCCACGTCACGCTGGTGCCGCAGTACATCTTGTTCAACAAGCTCGGTTGGGTGAACACGTTCTACCCCTTGTTCGTGCCGCACTTCTTCGCCGTCGACGCGTTCTTCGTGCTGTTGATGGTGCAGTTCATCCGGTCGCTGCCGCGGGAGCTGGACGAGGCCGCCCGGCTGGACGGCTGCAATCCCTGGAAGACGTACCGCTACATCGTGTTCCCGTTGCTGCGGCCGGCCTTGGTCACCACCATCATCTTCACGTTCATCTGGACGTACAACGACTTCTTCAAGCAGCTCATCTACCTCAACGACGTCGAGCTGTTCACCGTGCCGCTGGGGCTGCGCCAGTTCCTCGACTCGACCGGCGACTCGTCGTGGGGGCCGATGCTTGCCATGAGCACCGTTGCCCTGTTGCCGCCGCTCGTGCTGTTCATCACGTTCCAGCGGCGGATCGTCGACGGAGTCGCCACCTCGGGCCTGAAGGGATGAGATCCGTCGCCCTGGTGACCGGTGCCGGCGGCGGCATCGGCTCCGCGGTCGCCTCGACTCTCGCGGCCCGGGGTTGGGCGGTGGTCGGCGTCGACCTGGTCGAGCGGCCTGCCTGCCTCGATGCCGCGGATGCGGTGGAGTGGGTTGTCGGTGACGTCCGCGACGAGACGAGCGTGATCCGTGCAGTCGAGTCGGCGGCTGGCTTGGGACGGTTGAGTGGCTTGGTGACGGCGACGTTGACCGAGCATCGGGGTGCACTCGAGAGCCTCGACCGGCGTGCCCTCGCGGAGGTGTACGACGTGCAGGTCGCCGCGGCCTGGGCCTGGAGTACGGCAGTCGCCGCTGCGGCGTCGGGCGACGGATCGATCGTCCACATCTCGAGCGTGCACGCGCGGCGGGCAGCACCTGGCATGGCGGCGTACGCGATGGGCAAGGCCGCTCTGGACGCTCTCGTCCGGGCCGGCGCGGTGGAGTGGGGTCCGCAGGGTATGCGCTGCAACGCCGTCCTCCCGGGCTTCGTGCCGGTGCAGCGGAACAAGGAGCGGTGGTCCGATCCGAGTGCTGCCGAAAGTCTGCTGGCCGAGCATCCACTCGGCCGTTTCGTCACCGCCGAGGACGTGGCGCAGGTCGTTGCCTTCCTCCTCGGACCGTACGCCCGAGGAGTGACAGGGGTGTCGCTGCCGGTCGACGGAGGAATGCTCGCCACCTTGCCACGGTGGGCCTGATGCGAACACCTGAACTCTTGGAGGATCTGCGATGGAAACGAATGTCCTCATCATCCTCGTCGATGACATGGGGTACTCCGACATCGGCTGCTACGGCGGCGAGATCGGTACGCCGAACATCGACCGGCTCGCCGCGAACGGCGCCCGCCTGACGAACTTCTACAACACCGCGCGCTGCAGTCCGTCGCGCGCGTCGCTGCTGACCGGCCTGCACCCGCACCAGACCGGCGTCGCCGAGCTGGTGAACAACGACGGTCCTGGTGGCTATCCGGGCAGCCTCACCGAGCGGTGCGCGACGTTGGCCGAGACCTTCCGGGCCGCCGGGTACCACACGCACATGACGGGCAAGTGGCACCTGTCCAACGAACGCGAGCAGCCGGATCAGAGCTGGCCGACGCGTCGTGGGTTCGAGCGCTTCTGGGGGACGATCAGCGGCGCCGGCAGCTACTTCCAGACCACCACGTTGCACGACGGCGAGACGCCCGTACCGCTGTCCGAGCTCGGGCCGGACTTCTACTACACCGACGAGATCGGTTCGCACGCGGCGGCGGCGATCCGCGACGCGGCCGAGGGCGAGCGACCGTTCTTCGGGTACGTCGCCTTCACCGCGCCGCACTGGCCGCTGCACGCGAAGGAATCCGATCTGGCCGACACCCGCGGCCTGTTCGACGAGGGCTGGGACGTCCTGCGGACCCGCCGTCGGCAGCGCCAGCTCGACGCCGGCATCTGCACGGAGGACGCGACGCTCGACCGCCGCGATCCGGCCGTTCCGGCGTGGACGGACGAACCGGAGCAGAAGTGGCAGCTCGAGAGGATGGAGGCGTACGCCGCTCAGGTGCGCGCCATGGACCGAGCCGTCGGCACGATTCTCACCGCGCTGGACGAGACCGGACAGGCCGGCAACTCGATCGTGCTCTTCCTGTCCGACAACGGAGGCTGCGCGGAAGAGCTCCGCAGCGATCCCGAGGGCGCGGCCCGGTTCCGGCAGCACCACCTGATCATCCCGCCCAGCGCGCCCGACGGTACGCCGATGCGCGTGGGCAACTCACCGGACATCAGCCCGGGAACCGCGGACACCTACACCAGCTATGGACAGGCCTGGGCGAATCTCTCCAACACGCCGTTCCGCCTGTACAAGCGGTGGGTGCACGAAGGCGGCATCTCGACCCCGCTGATCGTGTCCTGGCCGGACGGTGGCTTGTCCGACGGCGTGGTCGACGCGCCGCACCAGCTGACGGACATCGCGCCGACGTTGCTGGAGGCAACTGGTGTCCCGCCGCTTGCCGAGCGCGACGGGCACGCGATGCCCGCACTGCCAGGCGTCAGCATGCTCGATCTGCTCCGCGGTGGCGAGGCCGAAGCACACGACCTCTGCTGGGAACACATCGGCAACGCGGCGATCCGCTCCGATCGCTGGAAGCTCGTCCGCGAGTACGAAGGACCGTGGGAGCTGTACGACCTGGCGGCCGACCGGAGCGAGAGCAACAACCTCGCCGACGCGCAGCCCGAACGAGTCAAGGACCTGGCGGACCGGTGGCAGAGCTGGGCGAACACAGTCGGAGTCATCCCGTACGGCGACGTACTCGCTGCCCGCGCGACGAGGCCCAACCAGCCCGCCTGAAGGAGGTGCAGACATGAGGAGAACGACAGGGGCGATCGTCGTCGTACTGGTCGCCGCCGGACTCACCCAGGCTGCCGCCCGACCGCCGAGTCGGGTGGAGATCCGGGTCGATCGGGCGCCACTGGTGATGGCGGACGGAATGCCCGCGCCGAAGATCGAGCCGGAGATCTTCGGTGCCAATGCTCGGTGGATCGACGACGAGCTCGGTGCCTGGGATCCGGCGACCCAAGCGCCGGCGGCTGGGTTCCCCGACGCGGCCGCGGCGGCGCAGCTCAACCTGATCCGCTACCCAGGTGGAACGGTCGCGAACTTCTTCGACTTCAAGTCGGCGATCGGGCCGGTGGGGCAGCGCGGGTGCCAGACCTCAGGCGGCTTCGCGGCGGTTCGCTTCGGTGCGATTCCCGGTGCGCGGAACGGGTTCGGGCCGGACGAGGAGCAGACCCTGGTCTCGGCGATCGGCGCGAAGACCATGGTGATGGTGCCGTCGATCAACCAGACGTCGGCGGACGCGGCCGACTACGTCGAGTACATGAACTCACCGAGCGACGGTACGGCGACCAATCCCAACGGCGGTACCGACTGGGCCGAAGTACGCGCTGCGAACGGCCATCCGGCGCCGTACGGGATCAAGACCTGGGAATACGGCAACGAGCCGTTTCTCGACGGTCAGCGCTACTGGCGCGACGAGGACCAGCAGGTCCGGGTGAAGCAATTCATCGAGGGTGGATGGAGCCGGCAGACAGCGGCGTCGGTGACCTACCAGAACGACGACGGGCTGTTCACGGGCTGCGATCTGGTGAACCGGCGATCCGGTACGGGGGCGGCTGATCAGACCTACCGAACGCGCTACCGGCCGATCGCGTTGCCTGCGGATGCGACAGCTGAGTCCGGCCCGATCGCGGAGCCGGTGCTGACCGTGAACGGCGTGCAATGGACTCGGGTGGGTTCTCTGGCGGCGGCCGGACCGAGCGAGCAGGTGTACAGCATCGGGGAGGCCGACGGCACCGTCAGCTTCGGCGACGGGGTCCACGGTGCGGTGCCGCCGAAGGACGCCAAGCTGAGCATCGAGTACACCACCGGCCGTCAGGACGGCTTCCTCGACTTCGTCCGCGCGATGAAGGCGGTCGATCCGAAGATCACGGTCTGCTCCGGCTGGGGCAAGGCGGAGTTCGTCGATGCCATGGGCAACCGTCCGTACGACTGCCTGGGCATCCACTCCTACACCGATCAGCAGGGTGGTGACGCCGACGGCGCCTACACGCCGACCGAGCTCTATCAGCGCTTGATGAGTGTGAGTGACGTCCCGACCCAGGAGCTGACCGATCTGCGCAAGCAACTCGGCCAGTACTTCCCCGATCCCCGCAAGCGGCCCGCGCTTGCCGTCACGGAGTACGGCACGATCAGCCAGAACGGTCCGACCGGAGTCAGTACGCCGGGCAACTTCGCGGCGATGCAGATGCACAACGTGTACGAAACCGCGTTGCTGATCGGTCAGCTCACCAACGGCGTACGCCTGTCGATCAACTCGAACCTGAACGGTGGGCCGAACGCCGATCCGGCGAAACGGGACTGGGGCAACATCCTGGCGTCACCGCCGGGCTTCGGCATCACCGGACGGGCGCTGTCCCTTACGCTCGCCGCGCCGATGATCGGCGCCGCGCCGCGGAAGGTGACGATGACGGGCAATCCGGTGCCGCCCGGCCAGGACTACTCGGCCGTTGTCGCCGCGGCGACCCGGACGAACGACGGCGTTCAACTGCTGGTCGTCAACCGGAGCCTCGACCAGACAGTCCCGATCACGGTCGATCCGGGCGGCGGTCCGGCGGTGAAGTCGGCACGTCGTACCACCGTGACCGACGACGACATCACGGCGTACAACAACGACGTGGCGCAGCCGGTGCAGCGGACGACGACGCCGCTGCATACGAAGGGGCAGAAGGTCGATGCCGAGCTGCCGCCGCACTCGGCGAACCTGATCGAGCTGACGTATCGGTGAGTCAGCTAGTGCCCCGGGTCACTTGCGGTGGCGGTCAGCGCCGGCACGAAGGCCTCAGGGGAGCGGTAGACGGCGTCCAGCATGATCGCGCCGGCGGCGATGCCCAGAGCGTGTGGTCCGAACGCGCTCGCCAGGATCCGCGCTGTGGCATCGCCGCCCCGGCTGGCCGCGAGCCTGTCCTGCGCGGCGTCCCGCACGACCGCGACGTGGTCGACCGGGGCGCTGACCCCACCACCGATGACGACGAGCTCGGGATCGAGGAGCTCGATCAGGGTGGCGGTCGCCGTCCCGACCACGCCGGCGCGATCCTGGAGCAGCCGTCGCGCCTGCGGATTGCCGGCCACCGCCAGTGCGAAGACGTCGTACACCTCCTGATCGTCGGTGATCAGTCCGGCGGCGCGGGCCCGGCGGGCGGTTTCGAGGTCTCCGGCGACCATCGCGAAGCAGCGCCGGCTGCCGCAGACACAGGTCTGGCCGGAGCGGCCGGTGACCGGCAGGTGATCCAGCCCGCCCGCGGCCGAGTGCGCTCCCCGGTACGGCGACCCGTTGAACACGAAGCCCGCGCCGACGACGTTGCCGACGAACAGGTGGATGAAGTTGTCCACGCCGGCCGCCGCGCCGAACCAGTGCTCGGCGAGCGCCAGCGCCCGCACCTGCGAATCGACGAGCACCGGCAGGCCGACCAGGTCGTGGAGCGCCTCCGCCAACGGGGCCTCCTGCCACCCCAGCACTGGCTGGGTGTGCACCTGTCCGCTCGAGCTGTCGACCCAGCCACCTGTGCTCGCGCCGACGCCGAGAACAGTCAGGCCGTGGCTGTCGATCATCTTCCGCACCGATCGGGCTGCGCCCCGGAGCAAGGGTTTGAGGTTCGTCGTGCGCTCGGTCGCCGGGAGCTCTGCGACGAGCTGTCCGCGCAGATCGATCAGGCAGGTGTTGATCCGGTGCAGGCCGAAGTGCACGCCGATGACGCCGTACGTCGACTCGTCGATGGCGACCGGGACCTTCGGCCGGCCCATGCCACGCGGAGCGGGCTCCGCCGCCTCCTTGACGAGCCCCGCCCGGGCGAGTGCACCGGTGAGCCTGGTCACCGACCCCGTGGACATCCCGATCGCGGACGCGAGATCCGTCCGGGCTGTCGGTCCGGACCGCATGAGCTCACGCATGATCGTCGAGTAGTTCTGCTGCCGGACATCGCTGAGCTGGGCAGAACGCATGAGCTCCTTCATGCCGTCGGTTCTAGCACTGCCCGAGGGGTTCGGCCAACTGTTGACACGCAGGCACGGGATATTTATCTTCAAGGCAGAGATAAGTCGACGAAGGGACTCCTGCCGGTGAGTACACCAGCGACGTTCAAGCTGCGGGGAACTGTCAACGGGACGATCCGGCCAGAGATCTACGGGCAGTTCCTGTCTCGCCGTCGCTGGGTGGCCGACGAGGCCCTGCACAATCCCGGTCATCCCGACGCGGACGAGTCAGGCCTGCGACGGTCCGTCGTCGACGCGATCGGCGAGCTCGGGGCACCGGTCGTCCGCTGGCCGGGTGGCTGCACCGGAACGTCGTACGAGTGGGAGCGCGGCGTCGGTCCGAGCGAGCAGCGCGCGCGGACGGTCGACTGGCACTTCGGGTACGACGTCGGCAACGGCTTCGGTACGGCGGAGTTCGTCGCGTACTGCCGGCGGATCGGTGCCGAGCCGCAGATCAACCTGACGACCGGCACCGGGTCCTTGCGCGAGGCGCTCGCGTGGATCGAGTACTGCAACGGCACCGGCGACTCGGTGTGGGCCAACCTGCGGCGCTCCCACGGGTACGACGAACCCTTCGATGTCCGCTACTGGCAGATCGGCAACGAGGAGTGGGGGTCGTGGGAGCTCGGCCAGGTGGGTCCGCAGGACAACGCCGTACGCTGCCGCGAATGGGCCAAGGCGATCAAGCGACTGAACCCCGAGCTGAAGGTGCTCGCGATCGGGTGTTTCGAGCCGTCGCAGGCACTCGACTGGAATCTCGCCCTGCTGCGCGAGGCGTGGGATCACATCGACTACCTGACACTGCACACGTACTGGCCGTTCGATCCCGAGGCTGAAGGTGGCGACTACGCGCGGGTCCTCAGCGGTCCCTACCGCACGGAGAGCGCGATCGTCGCGATCCAGGGACTTGTGGACCTGGTGGCGCGGGAGAACCCTGGTACGCCGAAGCCGGAGCTGGCGTTCACCGAGTGGAACTGCGCGGACGCGACCCGGTTCGAGATGAGTCCGAAGTGGCGCCCGACCGACACGCGCTACCGGACGGTCGATGCGCTCGCGGTCGGATCGTTCCTCAACGTCATGCAGCGGCAGGCCGACAGCGTCACGCTGGCGAACTTCGCCCAGACCATCAACGTCGTGGGGGCCCTGGTCGTCACCGATGACGAGTTGGTGCGCGAGACGGTCTACTGGCCGCTGTGGATGCAGCGTCGGTACAGCGGTGGGATCTCGCTTGCGGGTGACACCATCTGCTCCACCATCGCCGGTGAGTCGCTCGAACGTACTGCGATCGAACTACCGGCCGTCGACGTGAGCGCCTCGACGGATCGGGCCGGAACGACCGTCTGGTTGTCGGTGGTCAACCGGGACCGCGACCAGTCGGTACGCCTGTCCGTCGAGCTAGGGCAGCCGCTCGCGACCAACGTGGTGCGCGTCCATCAGCTTCACACGGAGGATCCGCTGGACCGCAACAGCCTGGCCGAACCGAACCGCGTGGCTCCGCGGTCGGACGAGGTCAAGCTGGACGACGACCTGGCCCTGGTCCTGCCACCAAGCTCCTACTCGATCATCGAGCTGACCACAACCGCGCCTCTATGTACGTCATAGGGCGTACGCCGGGTGCCGCCGCCGAGCCGATGCGGCGGCACGGTGGTGCGACGGACTCTTGGATGGATGCGACGCGGTCCGGCGTCGCCACCGGAAAGGAGGAGGGTCATGAGTCAGCATCACGTCAGCCGGCGCTTCCCGGCCACGGATCTGCCGACGTGGCTGATGCTTGTGCTGGTCGCGCTCGCGGTGCCGCGGACGGTCCTGGAGGACCTGGGCGTCGTCGAACCGGAAGGCTCGTTGTTCTACTACTTCCTCGCGTTGGTGCCGTTCGCGGTCTGGCTGGTCGTGGCGGTCGTGCGCAGGAGTGGTCGCCCGTTCCTGGATTTCCTGATGGTCGGCGTCCTCTACGCACTGTCCCTGGTGCTTGTTCACCAAGTGCTGTGGAACGTCGGGCCCTCGCTCGGCCACAACCCACCCGCCGGTGCGGTCGCCTTCGCCGACCACTTCAGCGCAGGCTGGCAGGACCTCGCGCTGCGCGGGTACACCACCGGCATCGCCTTGATGATCGGCATCGGCTCGGGGCTGGTTGTCGGCATCGTTGCTCTGGGCGCCAATGCCTGGAGGTCGAGGCACCGGTCACGCGCGAACGTCGCGTGACACGAGCCAGGACTCCAGTTCACTCTGAAGATTCTGGCAGGTCGCTGCATGTTCCGGGCGACCTGCCAGATCAATGAGTTCGAACGGATCGGTCGACAGGTCGAAGAGCTGGACGGTGCCAGCTGCGCCGGCCAGCAGCTTCCACCGGCCGGACCGGACCATCCGCCGTACGCCGGCTTGGGTCACCTCGTTGACGGTGTCGATCGCCACCCGCCCGTCCGCTCCCCGTCGTACACCGGGTGTCCGGTCGCCGAGGTCTTCCTCGCGGTACGGCGCACCGTACCCCTGCTCGACGTACACGCTGGAGAAGTCGCTCGTCTGATCCGGATCGCGCAGCAGCGGAACGAGGCTGCGTCCTTGGACACCGGACGGGACGGGCGTACCGATGAGTTCGCAGATCGTTGGCAATATGTCGGCGATCGATACGTGGGCCGGGCTGGGACCGCGATCCGGACGGATACCCGGACCGTGGAACACCATCGGGATCCGGGCGAGTACTTCGGGAAGTCCGGGGCCCTTCCGCATCAGGCCGTACTCGCCGGCGAAGTCGCCGTGGTCGGCCAGGTGCACGAACAGCGTCGTCGCGAGCCGACCGGTCCGCTCGAGGTGGGCGACGAGCCTCGCCAGTTGGTCGTCGACGAGCCGGAGCATGCCGACGTAGTTCGCTCGCGCCCGGGCCAGGACGTCGGGCTCGGCCTCCCCGCTCTGCTCGGCGAGCTTGCCCGCGTAGCGCCAACTGAAGTCGCGGTCTGCAAGGGCGTCAGCGGTCGTCGCTGCAGGCGGCACGGTCTCATAGGTAGAGAAGTACGGCTCAGGCACCTGATAGGGAACGTGCGGCTCGGGAATCGACAACCAGAGAAAGGAGCGGTCGTCCGGACCGGCGGTGTCCAGCCAGGTGATCGCCTCGTCGACGATGCGTGCCGGCAACTGGTGCTCCAGCGGGAACGGGCTCGGGGTTGTCGTCGTACCAGGATGGGCGCGTAGCCAGTCGTCGAACTCGCGGTCGGTGCCCGTGGCGGCCGACGGTGGTACGCGACCGAAATGGCCGAACTCGACCCAGTGATCCAGCCGTTCGGGCGTCAAGTGGGAGTGGTTCTTGCCTACGAGCGCAGTACGGAATCCGGCGGCGCCCAGTACGTCGATCAGGTCGTCACCGCGGGCCGGATCGTCGTACCCGCTGTTGCCGAGAACTCCGTGTGCACTGGGAAACCGGCCGGTCAGCAGACTGATGCGGGCGGGGACGCAGAGCGGTGTCGTGGTGTAGGCGCGGTCGAACCAGCGGCCGCCGGCGGCCAGGCTGTCGAGGGTCGGGGTGCAGTCCCTGGGGAATCCTTCCCGCGCCGTGAGGTCCGCTCGCTGCTGGTCTGTCATCACGAGGACGATGTCTCTGGGCGTCGGGTCGGTCATCCTTCGGTGCTCTCCCGGACCTCGAGGTGGAACCCGGCGATGAACTCGCGGGGTGCGGACGAGAAGCTCCCCTTCAGCCGGTCGGCGAGCAGGCCGACCGCGGTTTCGGCGATGTGCCGCTTGTCCGGCGCGACGGAGGTGAGGCTGGGCCGGCTGAACCGGCTCTCGGCGATGTCGTCGATGCCGACCACCGCGACATCGTCCGGCACTCGTACGCCGTGGTCGTGCAGCGCCCGGAGCGCGCCGAGGGCCAGCAGGTCGTTCGAGCAGAACAGCGCGTCGGGCGGCCGGCTCAGGGCGAGCAGACGACCGACGGCCTCGACGCCGCTCTCGTGGCGCCAGCGTCGCTGCGGCACCACGAGCCTGGCCGACGGCCGGTGACCGGCGGCGACGAGGGCGTCGTGGTATCCCTCGTACCGGCCGCGGGAGACGGCGTCACCGCTGGGGGTGGCACCGACGGCGGCGATCCGGGTCCGGCCGAGGTCGATCAGGTGCTCGGTGGCGGCGCGGGCCGCCGCGTAGCTGTCGATGGCCACCCGATCCGCGACTCTCGTCAGCCGTTCACCCAGCAGAACCATCGGCGTGGTGTCCGTCCGGGCGGCGAAGTCGTCCGCGCTCAACCGGCCGGGCACGAACAACAACCCGTCGATCAGATGCGACCGGATCCCCTGCAGCACCAGGCGTTCGCGATCCGGGTCGGCGTCGGTCTGATCGATCAGAACCGTCCAGCCGTAGCCCTCGGCGGCCTTCACGACCAGCTCGGCCAGCTCCGCGAAGTACGGGTTCCCGATCTCCGGTACGGCGAGCGCGATCACGCCTGACCTGCCGTGCCGCAGGTTTCGCGCCGAGACGTTCGGACGGTAGCCGAGCTCCTCGATCACCCGCTCGACCCGGTCCCTGGTCTCGGCTCCGACCCGGCCGGTGCCGTTGACGACGTTCGACACCGTCTTGATCGAGACGCCGGCGCGCGCCGCGACATCGCTCAGTGTCGCTGCCATCGGCACCTCCCATCCCGCTGGATCGTCGCATCGAACGATACAACGTTAGATCGCCCTGACCCGCATCTCGCCGCCGGATCTCGACCGGACTCTGTACAGCTGGCCCCAGTTCTTGGTACAACGTTGTACCGCGCGGTCGACCGCCCACCGCTCCTCGAGGAGGACTCATGATCAGCAGACGAAGGTTCCTCGGCGCATCCGCCGGCGGCGTGCTCGGCGCGCTCGCCGCGAGTGCGTGCAGCACCGCCCCGAGCGGCGGCGGTCAGGCCGCCGGCGCGAAGTCGCTGCGCGTCTGGGACCACTTCCAGCCCCGCGAGGACCTGCACAAGAAGCTGTTCGCAGACTTCCAGAAATCGTCCGGGACCGCCGTGGAATACACCGTCTACAACCCGAACCAGCAGGGCCAGGCGCTGCAGCTGGCGTTCGGCAGCAAGCAACTTCCGGACATCTTCACCACGGCCGGCGTGAAGTTGCCGCAGGCCCGGTTACGCAAGGACGGCTGGATCGCGCCGATCCAGCTCAGCAAGGAAGACCTTGCCGCGATGCCGCAGGACGCGTTCCTGAACGGCTTCACGCACTTCGACGACAAGCTCTACTCGCTGCCGATGGTGAGTTTCCGGCAGTACGGGACGCTGACCTGGTACAACGTGGAACTCGCGGAGAAGGCCGGGCTGGACCCGGACCGCGACCTGGCCACCTGGGACGGGTTCCGGGCGGCGGCCGCCAAGATGGAGTCGGCCGGCGGCGACGGCGTCTCCGGCTGGATCGCTCCGTTGCAGTTCGCGGAGCGGATGGGTGAGCACGTCACCGATCTGGCCATGGCGGCCGGTGGCTCCGGCGCCACCGACCCACGCACCGGCGAGTACTCCTACGGGACCGACCCGTACGTGCACGCGATCGAGTTCCTCGTCTCGCTGAAGAAGGACGGACTGCTGTTCCCGGCCTCGTCGTCGCTGGACGCACGGACGGCGCGGGCGCGCTGGTCGACCGGAGTGGCCGGCCTGTTCTTCGACGGCCCGTGGAACATCGGAGTGGTCAAGGACCAGTTCAAGCCGTTCGTGGACAAGGTCGGCGTCACCTCGATGCCGTCGTCCGAAGCGGGCCGGCCGATCTTCGTCTATACCCCGCCGAAGGCCGGCGACTACTGCTTCGCGGCCACGTCGAAGCAGCCCGAGGCGGCCGCGGAGTTGCTGAAGTTGTTCACCACCAAGGAGGTCATGCTCGCCGAGACCGAGCAGATGGACGGGATGCCGGTCGATCTGTCCCTGGTGGACAAGGCGAACGTCCACCCGACGTACAAGACGGCGGCAGCGATCTTCGGTCGCCAGATCAAGCTGCGGCCCGCGCCCGAGGTCCGCAATCCGGGGATCAGCGAAGTCGTCGCGGAGATGAAGCAGATCCAGCCGGACCTGGGTTCGATCGTCCAGGGCGTGCTGAGCGGTCAGTTGCCGGATGCCCGCAAGGCGCTGACGGACCTCGACCGCAAGCTGACCGCGGAGCGCGAGCGAGCGATCAAGGCGGTTGCGGCCAAGGGCGTCAAGGTCGCGGCCGGCGACTGGGCATTCGACAACTGGACCCCCGGTCAGGACTACGGCCGGGACAAGTACAAGACGTCGTGAGGATGGGAAGAACCTGTGGCTGTCACCGTTGTCCCCGACGCGCCGCCGGAACGCCGCAGCGGCTCGGCGCGCCGTACCTCGATGAACGGCAGCGGTCCGCGACTGGGCCGCAACCGGCTGTGGGTGTGGCTGTTCCTCACCCCGACCATCGTCCTGTACGGCGTCTACACCATCTACCCGGTCGTCGCGAGCTACTGGTACTCGTTCGTGGAGTGGAACGGCTTCGACGCCGCGAAGACCTGGGTGGGCCTGGCGAACTACCGCGCGGTGGTTGCCGATCCGCTGTTCTGGAACTCGTTCAAGATCACCGTGCTGTTCATGGTCGCGGTGGTGCCGGTGAAGGTCCTGCTGACGTTGCTGCTGGCGCTGGTGCTCAACTCGCCGAAGCTGCCGCTGCGGACGTTGTTCCGGACCGCGTTCTTCCTGCCGGTGGTGACCACGACCGCGATCGTCGGAGTGGTGATGCAGTTCGTCTTCGACCCGGCGTCCGGTCCGGTCAACGTCGTACTGCGCAAGCTCGGTGTTGTTGCTGACGGCATCAACTTCCTGGGTGACCCGAAGGCGGCGTTGTGGACGGTGGTCGGGGTCTACATCTGGAAGTGGTTCGGCGTCACGTTGATCTACTGGCTCGCGGCGTTGCAGACGGTGCCCGACGAGGTCTACGAGGCCGCCGCCATCGACGGTGCCGGACCGTGGGGCCTGCTCCGGCATGTGACGCTGCCGCTGCTGAAGCCGTTCGCGGTGATCATCACGTTGCTGACGCTGGAGAGCACTCTGAAGATCTTCGACCTGATGCTCACGATGACCAACGGCGGCCCGTTCTACGCCACCGAGGTGGTGGAGATCTACATCTACCGGTGGGCGTTCGCGGCCACGGTTCCGCAGTTGGGCTTCGCCTCGGCCGCTGCTGTGGTGTTCGGGTTGTTCGTCGGACTGATCGGCGTACTGCAACTGCTCGGGATCCGGGCCGCCCGCAAGGCGAGGAGTGAGCGATGACGGACGTCCTGATCGGCCGCACGCGCGGCAACCGGTGGAGTCCCGGCCGGATCCTGCGCAGACTGCCCTGGTGGGGAGCGGCCGTCGTGATCGGGATCGGCGGGCTGCTCTGGATCTATCCGTTCCTGTGGATGCTCGGTGCGTCGTTGAAGGACCCGCTCGAGGTGTTCACATCTGGTCTGTCCCTGCTGCCGAAGCACGCGGAGTGGGGCAACTACAGCCGGGCCTGGGGTGACGCCGGGTTCGGCAAGTACCTGGTCAACACGGTCATCGTGACGGTGACGACGGTGGTGCTGGTCGTCCTGCGGTGTGCGATGTCGGGCTACGTCCTGGCCAGGCACCAGTTCTTCGGCCGGAAGATCGTGATGGGCATCCTGATCGCCACGTTGTTCGTGCCGACGGGGTACACGATCATTCCGGTGGTCGAGGTCTCGCAGCGGCTCGGGCTGCTCAACTCCCTGACCGGGATGGTGCTCGCCCTGTCCGGCGGTGCCCACGTGGCGTCGGTGCTGCTGTACCTCGGCTACTTCCGGCAGTTGCCGCGCGAACTCGAGGAGTCCGCCGTCATCGACGGTGCCGGGTTCCTCAGCATCTTCGGGCGGATCATGCTGCCGCTGGCCAATCCGGTCACCGCCACCGTCACGCTGCTGACGTTCCTGGGCACCTGGAACGCGTTCTTCCTGCCGCTGGTGTTCACGTTCTCGCGGCCGGATCTGCGCACACTGAGTGTCGGGAT
The DNA here is from genome assembly GCF_004331485.1 of Kribbella capetownensis. Classification (GTDB taxonomy): domain Bacteria; phylum Actinomycetota; class Actinomycetes; order Propionibacteriales; family Kribbellaceae; genus Kribbella; species Kribbella capetownensis. The sequence goes on along the minus strand of NZ_SJKD01000008.1, from coordinate 24,906 downwards.
GCTGGCGTTCGTCGGGGAGAATTCGACCGACTGGTCCGGTATGGCCGCGGCCGCCTCGATCTCGCTGCTGCCGGTGGTCGTGCTGTTCGTCGTACTCCAACGCTACTTCGTCGAGGGAATCGCAGGAGCCATCAAGTCATGAGATCCGAACGCCCGAACATTCTCCTGATCTGCACGGACCAGCAGCGCTACGACACGATCGGGGCCTACGGCAACGAGCATGTGCAGACACCGAACCTGGACCGGCTGGCCGCCGACGGTGTTCTGTTCGAGAACTGCTACGTCCAGAATCCGGTCTGCTCGCCGTCGCGCGCAACGCTGATGACCTCGAGATATCCGCACGCGCACGGCTTGTGGGCCAACGGCGTCCAGCTGCCCGATCACGAGCAGTTCTTCACCAAGACGCTCGCGGACGACGGCTATGACTGCGGACTCGTCGGCAAGCTGCACCTGTCGGCCTGCAAGGGCGGCCGGCTGGAGCCGAGGCACGACGACGGGTTCCGCGTGTTCCGGTGGGCGCACGACCCGTACCCGGGCTCGTCGGAGAACCAGTACCACCGCTGGCTGAAGACAGCCTTCCCGCACCTGTACGCCGAGGCGCAGGAGCCCGACCGATCCGGGTTCGACAACCTGCCGACCGAGGCGCACTACAGCCGCTGGATCGGCAACGAGACGATCGACTTCCTCCAGTCCTCGCGGGACCGGTCGAAGCCGTTCTGCTTCGTCGCCAACTTCTTCGACCCGCACCACGGCTTCGGTGCGCCGAAGGAGTACCTCGAGCGATACCAGCCGGACGAGCTGCCGCGACCGGTGACGCGGGCCGGGGAGTTGGACGAGAAGCCGCCGATCCTGACCGAGGCGTCGAAGGAGTCGTACGGCGGTCATGCGCGCGGCTACCTCTCGTACAGCGAGGACGAGCTGCAGCAGGTCAAAGCGGCGTACTGGGCAATGCTCAGCCTGGTCGACGACGAGGTCGGCCGGATCCTGGCGGCGTTGGAGGCGGAGGGGCTGGCGGACAACACGATCGTTGTGTTCACCAGCGACCACGGCGAGATGCTCGGCGACCACCAGCTGATGCTCAAGGGCCCGATGATGTACGACTGCGCCGTACGCGTCCCGCTGATCGTGCGGTGGCCTGGGCAGCTGCCCGCGGGGGAGCGGCGGTCCGACCTCGTGCAGTGGATCGACCTGGCGCCGACGTTCCTGGAAGCAGCCGGTGCTGCACCGCTACCCCGCGGTCAAGGCACGAGCCTGCTGCCCCTGGCTCGTGGCGATCGGGACGCAGTCACCCGCGGCTGGGCCCTCTGCGAGTACCGCAACAGCGGCCACCCGTACGACCCCGCCGTACACACCACCATGCTGCGCACCGACCACTGGAAGCTCGTCGTCTACCACGGCCGCCCGTCCACCGACCGCGACCGATCCGGCGAACTCTACGACCTGGCAGCCGACCCCCAAGAACTGGACAACCTCTGGGACACCCCCGACCACGCCCCCACCCGGCTCCGACTACAGGAAATGCTCATCGACGTCGTGGTGGCCACCGAAGACCGTACCCAACCTCGCCTAGACCACTTCTGACCTGGTTGGCGCCTGTGATGGGGTGAGGGCATGAAGATCGAGGAGATCGACCTGGTGGCGTTGCCGGCCGCCGACGACTGGCCGGCACTGGTGGCAGTGGTCAGGACCGACGACGGTCTGACCGGCCTCGGCGAGGTGGGGATGCGCGGCCGCGAGCGGGCCGCGGCAGGTTTGGTGGAGGACCTGCGCCCGCTGCTCGTCGGGGTCGACGCGACCAGGATCGAGCACATCTGGCAGCTGGGCTTCCGGTCGGTGTTCTTTCCCTCCGACCGCCACCACGCGTCGGTGCTGGCCGGGATCGACATCGCGCTGTGGGACATCCGCGGGCAGTCGCTCGGCGCACCGGTGCACGAGCTGCTGGGCGGGCGGTCGCGGGACTACGTTCCGGCGTACGCGCACGTGCGCGGTGGGTCGATGGACGACGTACTCAACCATGCCTCCGACCTGGCCGGTCAGGGGTGGAAGCACCTGCGGCTGACGGCGTGGGACCCGCAGGAGCCGGAGTACGACGCGCGTCGTGCGGTGCGCTGGTCGGTCGACCTGATGCGGGAGCTGCGGGCCGGACTCGGGGACGACGTCGAGTTGCTGATCGACGTACACACCCGGCTCGACCTGGCCGAGGCGGTGCAGCTGTGCCGCGAGCTCGAGCCGATGCGGCCGTTCTTCGTCGAGGACCCGCTGCGTAGCGAGCATCTGTCGGCGTACGAGTCGCTCCGGAGCCGGGTCGGCGTACCGATCGCGGCGGGGGAGCAGCTCTGCACCAAGTGGGAGTTCCGGCAGCTGGTCGAGGACGAGCTGATCGACCACGCCCGGATCGACCTCGGCCACACCGGGCTCACCGAAGGGCGCAAGATCGCGGCCCTGTGCGAGACGCACCACGTGCAGCTGGCGCTGCACAACTCGATCGGCGCGCTCTGTACGGCGGCGTCGACCCAGTTCAACACCGCTCTGCCCAACGTGAGCGTGCAGGAACAGGCGCACCGTGCCACCGCGCCGCTGGGCGCCTTCACCTCAACGATCGTGGCCGAGCCAGGCCGCCTGACCGCGTCCGACGCCCCAGGCCTCGGCATCACAGCGGACCTGTCCCAGGCGGTGCCGCCCGAGACAGCCACCATCCCCCGCCTCCACCGCCCCGACGGCTCCGTGACGAACTGGTGAGACTCACAGCGTGCGGCTCGACAGGAGGTGCCGGGCCGACCGTAGTGCAGCTGAGCGCGGGTGTGTTCCTGTGTACGGTGTATCGCCGGTGCACTACCTGTTGGTCTGTACACCATCGAGCTGGAAACGGGGGTGCGGGCCGGTGACGTCTACCAGTTGGTGATCGACTTCGGCTGACTAAGGCGTGTAGCGGGCGATGAGGGTGTCCATCGCTTCGTTGATGGCGGGGTCGATGTGGTGCCGGGCCGGGTCCTCGTCGTGCCAGGCGACGATCTCGCGGGCGCCTGCTTCGAAGGGGATGGTGGCGACGAAGTCCGGGACCACGCGGCGGAGTTTGGTCAGGTCGAAGACCGCCGCGTGGGCCTTGTCGCCGAGCAGGCCGTCGCCCCAGGAGGGATGTACGGCGGCGATGGCGTCGGAAGGGACGTGGACGATCTGTGCCGTCGTCCCGGCCGCGGTGGCGAGTGCGTGCGCGATCTGGTCCCAGGTGAGGACGTCGCCGGAGGTGATCTGGAACGCCTCGCCGACTGTGCGGGAGTGGCCGAGCAGCGGGACGAATCCGCGGGCGAAGTCGCGGTGGTGCGTCAGCGTCCACAGCGAGGTGCCGTCACCGTGGACGACGACGGGTTGGCCGCGACGCATGCGTTCGACGATGGTCCAGCCGCCGTCGAACGGGACCAGGGTGCGGTCGTACGTGTGCGACGGCCGGACGATCGTGACCGGGAATCCCTCATCCCGATACAGCGTGGTCAGGAGGTCCTCGCAGGCGATCTTGTTGCGCGAGTACTGCCAGAACGGGTTCCGCAACGGCGTCGACTCGGTGATCGGCAGCCGGGCCGGAGGTGTCTGGTACGCCGAAGCGGAGCTGATGAACACGTACTGGCCGACATGTCCGCGCAGCGCATCAGTGCGAGCCTTCACCTGATCCGGCGTGAAGGCCACCCAATCCACCACCACATCGAAGTCCTGCCCGGCAACCTCCGCGAACGCCGCCGGATCATTCACATCAGCCGTGATCTGCCGCACCTCCGCCGGTATCGGCCGGACAGAGGTCTTCCCACGGTTCACCACCGTGAGCTCGAGCCCGGCCTCAACCGCCCGCCAGGAACACGCCGAACTGATGATCCCAGTCCCACCGACGAACAAGACACGCAACGCAGTCATGCGAACAACTCCTCAGAACTTGATCTCGATGTGGGTGCCGGTGGGGATGCCGGGGTGCCGCAGCCACAGGACGCCGGCGTCGTACCGGAAATCTGCGAGGTTGGCGTCGTTGGCTTGAACGGTCGTGGGGTTGGCGGGGACGCGTAGGGCGGTGATGACCTGGACGCCGCTTGGGGCCTCGCAGGTGAAGTGGATGGTGGTTTGGTCCTGTTGCCAGTTGACGACTCGGCCGGCGGAGGCCAGGACGGGTTCTTCGTCGTAGGTGAGGTCGCGGTGCCAGGTCAGTTGGCCTGGGCCTAGCTCGCGTCGGCGGACGATGCTCAGTTGGGGGTCGAGAAGGTCGAGATACTTGCCCTCGACAACGTGTGAGCCGCCGGCCTCTTCCAGTACGGCGCCGATGAGGTACGGACCGCGCTGCACGGACAGCCAGTTGGTGGACTTCCAGGGGTGACCGCCCGCTTCGGCCAGCTCGCGGATCGCCGCGACCAGCTCGGCGGCGCGGTCCGGTGATTCGGTGAAGTCGGCGGGCCGGAACGGAAGGAAGCGGACCCGGCCCTGACCGATCGGCTGGATGCCGTCGCGGCTGCGGTCCGCCCCGAGCGCCTCGGCCAGGTGGTCGGCGCAGCTGTCGTAGCGGCCGGTCCACCAGGAGCGGATCTCGTGGTACGGGTCGGCGCCGTCGCCGACGTACAGCAGGCTGCCGCCGCGGCTCACCCATCCGGCCAGCGCGAAATGGATGCCGGGGGCAAGCGGCTTCTGGAATTCGTAGCTCAGGACGAGTACGTCGACATCGTCCAGCGCATCAGGTGTATCGATCACGTTCTCCAGCTGGACCGGGCTGACTCGCTGCCCGTCGTACAGCGGTGGCAGCGCCAGGCCGTAGAAGTCGGAGAAGTGCAACTGCTCGCGGCCTTCGAGTGCCAGCGCATCCTGCAGGCCGTCGTAGTGTCCGCTCTCGCCGCCGGGCGACCAGCGTTGGAACATGGCGGTGTCCGAGAGCGCGATCCCGATCCGCGGTCCCTCGCCGGGCCAGCGCACGTCGGGCTGGTCCAGGTCGCGCAGGCTGTTCATGGCGATCAGGTAGCTGGTAGCGGTGTCCGGCGGAATCGGCTGCCGTTCGGTGGATCCCTCGCGCAGGTAGGGGCGGTTGAAGATCCGGTTGGGCCACGGCGCCACCTCGTACCGCGAGACGCCCGGGTGCAGCAGTGACGCGACGAGGGTGCGCTGGTAGTTGGCCAGATAGTCCTCCCAGGTGCGGTCCGGGTGGTCCTCGATCGGGTCGTGCAGGAACCACATCCGCCGGTCGGTCCCGCGGGTGAGGTCCTGCGCGATGCCGTACTCCAGGTACGCCGTCTCGAACGTGCGCTCGGCGACCTTTCCGGCGTACACGTTGGGCGTCCGGGAGGTCCCGGTCCACACCTGCGCGATCGCGCCGTCGATCGAGGGCAGCGTCCGCAGGCGTGATTCGGGGCTGATGATCTGCCACTGGGTGTAGTTCAGGAGGCTGTGCGTCGGGACGTAGAAGCGGACCTGACGACCCTGCTGGAGGGCTTCGTCGCGCAGTACGGACGTGACCCGGTCGAGGCTGCGGGAGAGCAAGTGCTGCTTGAGTTGCCCGGCGCGGAAATGCGCTTCGGGCGTGCTGTGCGGAGGTTGCCACGGCTCACCGAAGTACGCCTGCCACTCCCGCTTGAACGATTCCGAATACCCGGCGCGGGCCCAGAACTCCGGCTCCTCGAGATGGATGCCTTCGACACCGAGCTCGATGATCGGGCGGAGTTTCTGCACCAGGTACTCGGTGAAGCCGAACGTCGGGACCATGTACGGGATGTCGGTGCTGCTGCCGTGCAGGATCGCCGACCCGTCGCCCGCGGCCTGCGCGTCGGCCCAGTGGTCGGACCCGTCCCACCGCCCATCCAGATAGTCCTGATAGTTGCCCCACGAAATACCGGTCATCAGATGCACGCGATACCCGGCCTCACGCCACCGCGCGATGCGCTCCGGCGTGGTCTCGTTGAGCCCGTAGACCATCACGAAGTCGGTCCGCAGATCGATCGATTCGTCGTACGGCGCCTGCTCCTGAAACCCGGTCGCCTCACGGTCCTTGTCGGCGTTGCTCTTCGTCATACGCCCTTCCCGTTCCCTCGACTACCTCCAACCCTGGCCGGTCGGCGTTGGAGGCGCCACCTCACTGTCAGGAACTGGACACCGCGTCCGTGGTCACAGGTTCGGGTAGCTGAGTCGGCGGGCGTGGGGGATGTTGAGCTTGTCGTGGGGGGAGAGGAGCCAGAGGGGGTTGCCGAAGCCGATGAGGGTGTTGGTGGCGTCGTACACCTCCAGGCGCAGGTAGCTGCCGAGACCGCGTTCGAGGGTGAACGTGGTGGAGCCGTGGGAGAAGGCGTCGGCGGGTACGGCGTGCTTGTTCTTCGTCGCCTGCTCCAACCGCGAAAGCATGCTGGCGCCGCCGCCACCCGAGGCGCGGGGGAACGTTCACCAACGCCACGGGCAGCCTTCACGTTTGAAAAGGTCTGACCGTCTGCCCGGTGGTGATCGCCTGCTCGATCGCGCAGATGATGTCCGTGACCAGTACGCCGTGATCGATGCCCGGCCCGAGGTCGCCGCCGTCCACGAGTCCCGCAGCGAAATCCTGGACCATCCACACGGCTGGGCCGACCTGTGACCGTCCGATCCGGCCGGAGACCGGCCAGGCCGATCGGTACTTGTCGCTCACCACGGTGAGGCCCTGGTGCGACAGGTCCGCGGTCACCGAACCCTCGGTGCCGATCACCTGGAACCGGAAGTCGACGATGCCGTCACCGGCATCCGGGAGCGTCCACGCCGACGAGAGCGTCGCCGTCGATCCGTCGTCGAAGGTGAGCAGGGCATGTACGACGTCCCACGTGTCGATACCGCGCTTCGCGAGGACGCCACGAGATCCCACCGCGCTCACCGACACCGGCTTGCTGCCGGTGAGCCACAGGAGGAGGTCGACAGTGTGTGGCATGAGAAACCAAGCGGGTGACGACTGGCCCGCCCACGACAGCATCGTGGTCGGCACGAAGAAGGAGTTGCTCAGGGTGGCCGATGCCGTGATCGGTTCGCCGACGGACGCCATCGCTGCTTTGGCCTGTACGACGTGCGGGTTCCAGCGGTTCTCGAAGCCGACGAGGCATCGAACGCCCGCGCGGTGAACGGCCGCGGCAATGGCATGGGCGTCATCCGAGGTGGTGGCGACCGGCTTCTCGATCAGCAGATGCTTGCCGGCCTCGGCCACCTCGACGGCAATCTCGCGGTGGGCGAAGTCGGGGGTCGCCACGATCACCGCATCCGGATCGAACTTCTCGAGCAACTCGGAGTGCGACGCGGTGACGGGAAGGCCAGTAGCGTCACGCGCCTCCTCGGCCACCGTGGCCGAGGGCTCCGCCAGGCCGACGACGGTGACGTCCGGCTGTCCTTCGAGAGCTCCGGCGAACAGCCTCCCGCGCAGCCCGGCGCCGACGATGCCAATGGTGACCATGAGCGCCCCTTCAGGGAACGTAGTGGATCAGAACAGGGTGAAGCCGCCGTCGACCTTCACGATCGAGCCGGTCATGAAGCTGGACGCGTCGCTGGCCAGGAAGATTGCCACCGGCCCCAACTCCGGCGGCAGCCCGTAGCGCTTCATGGCGGCGGGATCGACGCACCATTCCTTGAACTCCGGCTGGTCGACAGGCGACATCTCGGTGAGGAAATACCCGGGCGCCATCGCGTTCACGCGGATTCCGTGCGGCGCCCACTCGGCCGCCAACGCCTTGGTCAACTGATGGACGGCGGCCTTGGAGGAGAGGTACGACGCCTGCCAGCGGGGCTGGTTGACGATCTCGGCCGACATCGAACCGACGTTGACGATCGTGCCGCCACCTCGCTCCGCCATCCGGCGCCCGACCGCGCGACTGCAGTACCAGATGCCGTCGACGTTGACGGAGAACACCTCATGCCAGGCGGAGTCGGGGGTTTCGAAGGCCCGCCCGGCGACGCCGATGCCGGCGTTGTTGAGCAGTACGTCGATCTCGCCGAACTCGGTGCTCACCTGTTCGACCGCGCGTTCGACGTCGTCGACATCGGACACCTCGAGCTGTACGCCGTACGCGCGAATCCCGAGCGCACTCAGTTCGTCGGCGGCGGCCTGGGCCGAGGCGAGCGTTCGCGCTGTGACCGCGACCGCGGCACCGGCATCGCCGAGTGCTTCGGCCATCGCGCGTCCCAGGCCCCGGCTGCCGCCGGTGACGAGAGCGACCTTGCCCTCGAGTGAGAACTTCTGCAGGGCGTTCATGGTGTCCCTTCGGTGGCATGCGGGGTGCTGGCCTACATCTTCCACCGAACACTCCTGGGAAGAGGGACAGCGTCTCGCCCCTGCGGGGTGATGCCGCGGTCGCCGTACGACGCGACGATGGTGACCCTGCGAGACAGAGGGGGAGCACGATGTCGTCGGTGCGCGTGATGCGGGTGGTCGTTCTGGCCGTGGCGGCTCTCGTTCTCTGCTCGTGCGGCGACGGCGGTTCCATTGGTTCGCCGACGGCCGCGCCTTCGCGCTCACCGGGCGAGCGGCCGGAAGGGACGGCGTCGGTTCCCAGCCCGACGCGGTCGGCCCGTGCGGAAACCACCGCGCCAAGTCCCGAGGACACGCAGACAACCCGGACGCCGGCACGTCCCGAAAGCACGGCCCCCAGTCCGGATGACACCCAGCCGAACCCCACCGAGACAGTGACCCGCACCGAAACCACCGCGCCGCCTCCAGCGCCGACCCAGACAGAGACTCGCACCGAAACCATCACGCCGACCTCAACGCAGACCCAGTCTCAACCCGCGTCTCCGACCTCGCCGCCGATAGCGCCCACGTCGGCCGAGACATCCGATACGCCGGCCTGGCTGTGGTGGGTGCTGATCGCGTTCCTGGTTGCGCTTGCCGTCGCGATACCGCTTGTGGTCCGGAGCCGGCATCGCCGGGCCTGGCAGGACGACCTCGCCTCCGCGGAGGAGGAGGTGGCGTGGTTCGCCCGGTCGCTGATCCCCGACCTACGCCGGACAGGTTCAGTCGAAGCAGCCGCCGGCGGCTGGACCATCGCCGCAAGTCGCGTGACCGCGGTCGAGGACCGCCTGACTGTCCTCGAGGCGTCCGCACCCGACGACTCCACCCAAGCCCGAGCAGCCACCCTCCGAGACGCCGTACGCTCCGCGCGGCTCCGCATGGAAGCCCTCCGCGATTCCAGCACCGCCGAAACGCTGTCGCAGGACCTGGACGCAGCGGCCGGCGACCTGGAATCAGCTCTGACCCCACCAACTCCGACGGAGTAACCGCATCCTTCGTTCGGGCTTGGCCGAAATGTTTGGTGGGGGTGTTGCGGCGCAGCAGGATCGGGAGCGATTTCGCCGTTGAGGAGACGTGCATGGTTGCCGATGTTGTGATTGCGGGTGCGGGGCCGAACGGGTTGATGCTGGCGTGTGAGCTGAGGCTGGCCGGGGTACGCCCGGTGGTGCTGGAGCGTCTGCCTGAGCCGCGTCCGCAGAACCGGGCCAACGGCCTGGTCGGTCAGGTGGTCCGGATGCTCGATCGCCGTGGTCTTTATCAACCGTTGGCCGGGAAATCCGATCCACCGCAACCGCTGCCGGCGTTCTTCTTCGGCGCCATGCCCCTGGACCTGCAGGTGCTCGACGACAACCCGTTCTATCTGCTGCCCGTACCGCAGACCCGGATCGAGCAGGTGCTGGCCGAACGTGCCGCCGAGCTGGGTGTCGAGGTCCGCAGGGGCCACGAACTGACCGGGCTGTCCCAGAACGCCGACACGGCCACCGTCGAGGTCGCCGGCCCGGACGGGAGTTACGAGATCAGCAGCCGGTACGTCGTCGGCGCGGACGGTGCGTCCAGTACAACGCGCAAACTCGCCGGCATCGACTTTCCCGGCGCGACCAGCGATCACATCGTCACCCGCATCGCGGAAGTCGCCGTACCCGATGGGTATGTCGACCCGGCCACCGGTGGGCTGACCGTGCCTGGCTACGGCTACATCCCACCGATGTACCACCGCACCGAACAGGGCGTCTTCGCCTACGCACGGCTGGCGTCCGGACCGGATCTGGTGTTCACCGTCGAGTGGACGGCCGGCGGGCTCGATCCCGATGCGCCGCTGACGCTCGAGGAAGTTCACGACAGCATCGACCGCGTCATGGGCGTTGACCTGCCGCTGCGGTCACCGGACGGCGGGGGACAGTATCGGTTGGATCGGTCGATCGGGGTCAATACCCGCCTGGCCGACCGGTATCGCGACGGCCGGGTCCTGCTGGTCGGAGACGCCGCCCACGTGCACTTCGTGATCGGCGGACCAGGGCTCAACCTCGGTTTGCAGGACGCGGTCAACCTCGGCTGGAAGCTCGCGGCGACCATCCACGGCTGGGCGCCATCGGGCCTGCTCGACACATACGACGCCGAGCGGCGGCCGGTCGGTGAGCGAGTGTCCACGCTCAGCCAGGCCCAGCTCGCGCTTCTGGCGCCGGGCAGCGAGGTCACGGCACTGCGTGAGCTGTTCACCGAGCTACTGCGCGAGCGTCAGACCGTCGCCCAGATCGCGAGCATGATGTCGGGTGCGGACATCCGTTACGAGATGGGAGCCCGCGATCCCCACCATCTGATCGGCCAGTGGGCTCCCGACCTGATGCTCGACACCGGCAGCGAACCTGTCCGGCTCGCGGACCTGACCACGACCGCCCGGCCGCTGCTGCTCGACCTCACCGACGACGGGTCGCTCTCGACAGCGGTGGACGGGTGGCGCGACCGCATCGACACCGTCATCGGCCACACCAAGGACACCTCGACCACTGGCCTGCTCCTGCGCCCGGACTGCTACGTCGCTTGGGCGACCGACACGCCTCACCCAGATCAGCACGACCGGGAGGCGCTCCGTGCGGCCCTGACTGCCTGGTTCGGGCCATGCTGAATCGACTACGAGCTGTTGAGTCTGGTGAGATCCAGGCCCAGGACAGTCGCGCAGTGGATCACCGCCTTGCCGTCGCGGCGGCTGGAGATCAGGCGGGCCTGCCGCAGCGACCTACTGTGCTCGGACGCCGATGCCGCACTGATGCCGAGCTCCCGCGCGATGTCACCGGTGGTGTGCTCGGTGGACAGCAATCGCAGTACCGCCGCCCGGGTCACCCCGAGGATCGCTGCGAGGGAGTCGGACTCGGCACCGACCCGGATGCTCAGCTCGGCCGGAGCGGGATAGGCCAGCAGGACCGGTTGGTCGGGCAGCTCGCCTACCAGCGGCGGTCCGGTCCAAAAGGCGGTGGGGGTGATTACCAGTCCGCGTCCGGCCAACCGGACCGTGCGGTCCTGCGGACTGTCGATCTGCAGGCAATCGTCGTACCAGCTCGCCCCGGGGATGACCGTGGTCAGCGCGTCCCTGACCCCTCGGCATGCCAGCAGCCGCCCATGCTGCGCCAGTTCGCTGTGGTGGTTGGCGCGGATGTCGGGCCAGTACGGTTCCACCGTCGCCGTGAACGCGGTCTTCGTCCCGTGCACCAGCGTCCGTCCGGCGTCGCGGTCTCCCGCGAAGGCAGACCACATCGCTACACCCGAGTTGGGGGCGCTGAAATACAACGCCATCTCCTCGCGCAACCGCTCCGCGCCGAAACTCAGGAACGTTTCCATCCCTTCGTCGAGGTCCGGGCTGGCGGCGAACGTGGGTGACACCGCCCAGGAGAAGTGCCCACCGACGTGACGCACCGTCGGTCGCGCCGACAGCGGGATCGCCGCCAGTGCGCGGTTGCGCCACCGCTCTCCCCACGGCGCGCGAATCCCCTGGCGCAGCCCGACGGCCGCGAACTTCAGCTCCAGGATCGGAGTGGGCTCGGGCAGGAACCGCGTCGACGCGAGGTCGTCCGTGGTGAACAGGATTCTCAGCATGCCGTCCTCCAGACAGTCACACTATCGCCGTACCCAGAATCCCCGTCCACGTGCGCTGTGTGAGGGTTCAAACGATTGTCGGAGGTGCGTTTTAGAGTGCACGCATGACTTCCACGAGGTACGACGGAGACACCTGGGACCTGGCCTCGAGCGTCGGCACGACCGCCACCGCGGCCGCGGCAGCCCGGGCGATCGCGACCCGGACGGATCGACGGCTCATCGACGACCCGTTCGCCGAACCGCTCGTCCGGGCGGTCGGCATCGACCTTCTGACCGGGCTGGCGACCGGCGAAGTCCCTCCCGGCGACCTGGTCGAGCAAGTCTGGATCGACGTCGCCAAGGTGCGTACCAAGTTCTACGACGAGTTCTTCCTCGCTGCGACGAGCGCGGGCATCACACAGGTCGTGATCCTGGCGTCGGGGCTGGATTCCCGCGCGTACCGGTTGCCCTGGCCGGCGGGGACCGTGGTGTACGAGCTCGACAAGCCGGAGGTCATCGAGTTCAAGACCCGCACCCTGGCCGAGTTGGGCGCTGCGCCCACCGCCGACCGGAGAGTGGCCGCGGTCGATCTCCGCGACGATTGGCCCGCCGTACTGCGCGCCGCCGGATTCGACCCGGCCCGGCCGACCGCCTGGAGCGCCGAAGGGCTGCTCGGCTACCTGCCGCCCGAGGCGCAGGATCGCCTGCTGGACACGATCACCGAGCTCAGCGCACCGGCAAGCCGGGTCGCGACCGAGAGCAAGCCCAACCCACAACCGGGCGACGAGGAGAAGACGAAGCAACGCCTGGACCGCATGTCCGACCAGTGGCGCGAGAACAACTTCGACCCCGGCATGGCGAGAGTGCGCTACTACGGCGAGCGCAACGAGGCTGCTCCCTACCTCACCGACCACGGCTGGATCCTGAACGGAGTCACCATCCGGGATCTACTCGCCGCCAACAACCTCCCGCCCGTCAACGACGACGACATCCATCTGGGCGAGGTGGTCTACGTCAGCGCCGCCCTTCGGCGAGGACCCAGCGCCGGAAATCGGCCGTCCTGATGTTGCTCCCGCACACGATCGTCGCAACGCTGCGCCCGGCGAACCTCTCACGGTCCTCGAGGATCGCCGCGATGCCGAGCGCGGCTGACGGCTCGACCAGAAGGCCGGCGTGGTCGAAGAGGTAGCGCATGCCGCGTTTGATGCTGTCCTCGTTGACCAGAACGACGTCGTCGACGACCTCGAGGAGGTCCTCGAGCACCTCTGGAATGGGAAAGCGGCCGGCCACGCCATCGGCGATGGTGTCGATGGTGTCCGTAGTGACCACAGCGCCCTGGCGCCACGACAGCGCCATCGCCGGCGCGCCGGTCGGTTGGATTGCGATCACCTCTGTCCCAGGTGACAGTTCGCGGAGAGCAAAGCCGACACCACTTGCCAGCGCTCCGCCGCCAAGCGCAACCAAGACGACGTCGAGGTGCGTGGCCGCGCCGTCGACCAGTTCGAGCCCGATCGTGGCGGCGCCCTCACAGCTGCCGAGGTCGAGGCTGTCCTCCACGAGGTAGCTCCCGGTCGCATCTGCGGAGATGCGTGCCAGCTCACGAGGCCGTTCGATGTCGACACCCTCGAGGTGCACCGTCGCCCCAGCCGATCTCATCGCTTCGACCTTGAGAGGATTCGCCGTCTCGGCCGCGAAGACGGTGACCGGAATCCCACGCCGAGCGCCGCTGTAGGCCAGGGCCAGTCCGAGGTTCCCGGCGCTCGCGCAGACCGCAGACGTGTGGCACGCCCGATCGAGAAGGGTCGACATGATGGTCTCGGTGCCTCGACCTTTGAAGCTGCGGACGGGGTTCAGCGTCTCGACCTTCAGTACGACGGAGCACCCCAACGCCGCACTGAGAGGGGCAGACTCGTACTGCGGGGTGTCCAGGAAGGCCGGGTCGATCAATCGCTGCGCAGCCCGGATGCGCCCCAGGTCAAGGCGCACTGTCGCGTTCCGCATCGGATTCTCTTCTCTATAGATCTTGGTCAGGGCGCTAGGTGGCGGTTCGCATCGCGTCCAAGGTGCTGGCGAGCCACTTCTGCTCGGCCGAGGAGGTCGCGCGGGCGATCTGCTGGATGCCGGCCCGGAACGGGGAGCTGAGTTCGTCGCGGCGCAGCACGCGGTCGTTGTCGACGAAGAACCCGCGCTGAGGGTCTTGCAGGAAGTCCAGCCGACGCCGAAGAATCTCGGCCTGCGCCTGTCGTGAGGGCACGAGGTGGAGGAACGCCAGGACCACGAAGTACTTGTTCCGGTCGGTGATGTCCAGTTCGCTGGGCTCGGTCAATCGGTGCTGGAGTTCGGCGCGGCCGGCGCCGGTGAGCTCGAGGACCTGACGGGTCGGCCCCCCGGCCCCCGGCTCAGGGCGCCGTACCACCAACTGCTTTTGCTGGAGGCGCTTCAGCGCCGGGTACAGTGCGCCGTCGCTGACAGGCCGCACATGTCCCAGCAGTACGGCGAGCCTCCTGCGCAGCTCATAGGCATGCAGTGACTGCTCGGCCAGGAAACCGAGAATCGCAAGCTCGAGCATGGCGCGTACCTCCAGGGACTGGCTGGGCCGGGCGGTCGAGCGGGTCAGGACGACGAACGCCGCGACAGACACCAGGACGACCCCGGCTGCTTCCAACTGGAGGTGCGACAGGCGTTCACGCAGGACGATCGCGCCCAGGAGAACCGCCACCACAGGTGCCGCGAACGACACGAGCGAGGCACGGACCGCGCTGACACGCTGCAACAGAAGGGTGTTGGCGAACCAGCCTAGCCCGGAGCACACGACTCCGAGGACCGCCACGGCCGCCCAGGGACCGGCCTCCCACCGGACGCTGCCGACCCGAGCCGCGGCGAACGGCGCGGACACGATGGTCGCGACCCCCATCTGAACACAGGTGAGCGTCAAAGCCTCGGCCGTGCGGAGCCGGCTACGGACGAGCAGGTTTCCGACCGCATAACTCACCGCCGCGAACAGCGGAAGGAGCGCCCATGGCATCGCTCCGCCGGCGCGACCGGCGTTCCCGGCCAGCAACGCCGTACCGCACAACGCGGGCACCAGACAGGCTGCCTGGTGCCACCGCAGGCGCTCGGACGGCAGCAGGATGTGGCTGCCCACGGCGATCCACAGGGGAGTGGTCGACAACAGCAGCGACGACAGACCGGTCTGCACATGGTGCTCGCCAACGGTGATCAGGACCGAAGGCAACGCCGCGCTGCACACTCCCACACCGATGACCTCGACCGGCTTCTCCCTGATCAGTACGCCGGCGCCCCTGACCGCTCGCGCGAGGCCCGTTCTGGCCGTCGACACAGTGACCAGCGTCGAGAACGCGAGCCCGAACCGCAGACACGTCACGACGGCCGCCGGCAAACCACTCCCGGCAACCGAGATCAAGAGGAACGGAACGCCCAAGGTCAGCGTCACCCACACCCCGAGCAACCCGTTCCACCGGCGATGAGCCATGAGCACATACTAACTCGATTCGAGGTAGTACGTCGATCCAGTTTCGCGGTCAACGTGCTGTGCTGGCGCCTGTCGGATCTGGGACGGCGTGCTCGTAGTAGAGGTGAGCGGATGTCCAGGAGGGGCGCCGTCTGAGCCACAGGAGATGATCGAGATGCAGTATCTGGTTTCGGCGATCGACGACGAGACGAGCTCTGCCAGCCCGGGTGACCCGGCTGCGTACAACAGCCGGCTCGCGGCCGAGGGGCATCTGGTCTTCGTCGGCGGACTCGCGGCGCCCGGCACGGCCACGGTCATCGACAACCGGAATGGGAAGCCGCTGTTCACCGACGGCCCGTACCTGGAGTCGAAGGAGTACCTCGGTGGCTTCTGGGTCATCGAGGCGCCCGACCTCGACACTGCACACAGGCTGGCCGCCGAGGCCTCCAAAGCCTGCAACCGCAAGGTCGAGGTCCGCCCCTTCCAATGACCGGAACAGCACGAACGTCGATCGCGACCCCACAGGCTGTAGAAAGAGAGTGTGTCGGCGTTGGGGAGGCCAACGGGGAGCGGCAGCGCGGTGTTGCGTGTGGCTGATGAACTGCAGGCACGCATTCCTGCTCTGTTGCACGAGCACGAGCTTCCGAGTGTGGCGGTCGGGGTTTGTGATTCGAGGGCCGTGTTGTGGTCGGCTGGGTTCGGAACCACTCCGGGTCAACAGCTCCTTCGAGGATCGTCCCGAAGGCCGGATCACCCTGCGCCACCTGCTCAGTCACACCGCCGGATTCACCCACGAAGCGCCGGTCGGCTCCAACTATCTCGTCGGCCGTAAATCCTTCCAGGCGCACTGCGACAGCATCTCCGACACGTGGTTGCGCTTCCCCGTCGGCCGCCATCACCAGTCCTCCAACCTCGGCATCCGGCCACGCGCGGTTGCCGGTGCGGGTCCCGATGGTTGCCGCCGGCGGTCTGTACACGAGCGTCAACGACGCATGCGGCTATCTGCAGTTCCATCTCACCGGTGGCGCGTCCTTGATCGATCCCGCGCCCCTCGCCGAGATGTACGCGGCGCCACACAGTGACCCGGACTACCGCCTGGGACTTGCGCTGGCGCGCGGACGGCGTACCGGTCCGAGGCCACGGCGGAGGCGGCTTCGGATTCCTGTCCGCTGGCCGAGGAGATCTTCCGCGACCTCATCCCGACCCGCCCACAGCGAAGCGCACCGACTCCCGAACCAGTCGCCGTGCCCGCGACGTCCCTGGCTGGTACGCCGACCGCGGCAGAAGGTCCGTGGAATCGGGACTACGTCATCCTGGCCCACTGTGGGTCCGTCGTCGTACCGGCCCGCTGACGGCAACGGCCTGCTGACCGGGACGGTCGTGGCCCAGGACGGTCACCCCGTACCCGGTGCAGCCGTCGGCTTCGGTTCCGGCAGCACAACCACCGACGCCCACGGCCGCTACGTGATCGAGGCCCGCGCCGGCAAGTACACCCTGACTCCGTCGGCCGAGGGGTTCGAGGACGGACACGGCGTCAAACTCCGAGTCCGCGATGGGGCGATGCTCAGCGCGGACCTGACTCTCGGCAGCGCAGCAGGCAGCGACGGCTAGGTCATTCCAGGCCGGCGGTGCTCATGGTTGTCACGGCGGCGGTGCGGCTGGTGACTCCGAGGCGTTCGTAGATGTGGTTGAGATGCGTGCGTACGGTTCCCTCGGACAGCTGCATTCGCCGGGCGATCTGGGTGTTGGTGTAGCCCTGGGCTACGTATTGGAGCAGCTCGAGCTGGCGTGGAGTGAGTGGCGCGGGTGCTCGCCGGCGCCGCTCGGCGCTTCGGTAGGCCGCGATCAGGTGCGGCCGCAGCAGCGTGAGCACCAGCCGGTCCCGCTCGTCGAAGTCCCGGCCCGGGCCGCGCCACAGATACAGCCGGGTGCTGTGTCCCGGTTCGTCGGGCAGGTAGACCATCAGCGCCCGCATCCGGCCGCCGCCGTAGTCGATGCCCATCGGGCTGGCCCGCCACTGGCGGTCGGAGACGAAGTCGCTCAGCTTGGTCACGCTGACGATGTCGCCGGTGCGCTGCCCGTAGTTGCAGGCGTCCGAGGTCTTGTCGAGCTCCCAGTAGTGCGGGTCCGGAGGGTCGTTGCCGATCTCGACGTACTGGGACTCGCCGAGGGCTTGTTCGAGGAGGAACTCTTCCTGGGCGGGCCGGGCACGGGACACCTTCATGGAGTCGCTGTGGAACAGGTCGCGCAGGCACTCCATCAATTCCCACGGCAATGCGGGGCCGGGATCGTCCGCCTTCAAGGTGAGCAGGTCGCGCATCGCATTCAGGTCCCGCCCGCTGATGCCGTCGGCCATGACGCCCTCCCACTGGCGACGCTACGCCGCCGCCACGCGGGGTGCCATACGCGACAGCGCGTATTCTAGCCCGCCGACCGCCGTACCTAGCGTCGAAAGGAATCCGGGATCCGAACCCGGAACCTTGCGCCAGGAGGTTGGTCATGAACCACACACGCACAGCGATCTCAGTCGCAGCGCTCGCCGTGAGCGCGACCGCACTCGGAGCGTCCACCGCGGCGGCAAATCACCCCGCCGAGAACGGCACGGTGTCGGGTGCGCTGATTCCCCACGATCCTCCATCACCGAAGACCGTCGAGATCGCGGTCGACGACACCACCTCCGAGGCCGTACAGGCCGGCGCCTCAGCCCTCGGCGGTGCCGGCATCGCGCTCGGAGCAGTCCTGCTCTACCGACGCCGTCAGGTGCTGGACCGCTAGGCCTGCGTCCCGTTGCTCTCGCTTCTTTGGGCGAGGCGCTGGAGTTGGCCTGCGTGTACGTCGCTCACCCATTCCCAGCCCACCTGGGGCGATGAGACTCGCGGGTCGCGGGTGTCCTGGCCGTCGCGCAAGGCCTGCACGTAGGCCCGATCCTGGTCGATCCGTGCGTGCAGCTCGTCCGCTCCGCCGACGGACCCGTGGCCCGGGACGACGACAGTGACGTCGTCCGCGACGGCCGCGAAGAGCCGCAGCCCGCCGAGGTAGTCCTCGAGCGGGTCAGCGGCGGCGCCGTACAGGTCGGGCATCGGAACCAGGACATCGGACAGCATGTCGCCGGCGACGAGAACGCCCTGATCCTCGACCAGCAGTGCCGCATGGCCGGTGGCATGTCCTTGATGCTCGATCACCCTGACCTTCGGGCCATCCCAAGGAAGCTGGGTGGTTCCGGCGGGTAGAGCGGTGATGCGGCCGAACAGGTCCAGTGGTACCTCGTCGGCGATTTCCTCCGGCAACCCCCCGGCGGCGCGTTCCTTCCAGTCCGCCTTCGACAGCAGCTCTCGCATGAACGCAGCGCAGCGGGCAGTGCCGTAACGGGGCACTTCACCGAACTCGGAGTGCCAGAGCACGTGATCCCAATCAGGATGCGTCGCGAATCCTGCGACCACGGACTGGCCCATTGCGCGAAGGTCGCTCGCGAGACAGGCCATTTCGCCGCCCGTGATTCCGGGGTCGACGAGCAGTACGCCGTCCCTGCCCTGCACGACAACGGCGTTGTTCTGGATCAACTCGCTCTGGTGGACCAGGACACCGTCCGCAACCTGCGTCAGCATCAGCCGGCCTCCTTCACATCGCGGATCGCGTAGCGGTGCATCGTGACGCCCTGCTTGAACGATCGCTGCTCGAGCAGCTCGAGGTCGATCGGCAGGTCGTAGTCGTCGAACAACGGCCGGCCGAAGCCGAGGATCGTGGGGTGGGTGGCGAGCAGCAACTCGTCCAGCAGTCCCGCGCGGAGCAGCTGCGTCGCGAGCGTCGCGCCGCCGACCCCGATGATGCCGTCGGTCTCGGCCCGGAGCGCGGCGAGCTGGTCGATCGCGTCGTCTCCGCCGATGATCCGGGTGTTGTAGTCGGCGCTGCGGCGGGTGCGCGAGACGAGCACCTTGGGCTTGGCGGTCCAGATCTCGGCGAACTCACGCATGAAGTCCGGCAGCGACGCGTCCGCGCGCCCGCGCGGCCAGTACTCCTCCATCGTCTCGTAGATGACCCGGCCGTTGACCATCAGCGCGAGTGCCTGAGCGTGGGCGTTGAACGCGCGGTGCAGCTCTTCGTCGATGCGCAGCCACTCGCCCGCGCCGTTGTCCCCGGGAACTTGCTCGATCCGCAGGTCGAGGGACACGTTCATCGAATACACGAAGCGGCCCATCATCCCCCTCTTCCCAATAGTGCTTGCGTTCTGCAATCACTATATTGGGATGCAAACAGCTGTCAAGGAGGAGTCGTGGAACCACGGTCCGGGTGTCCGATCAACGCCGCCGTCGAGGTGCTCGGGGATCGCTGGTCGCTGCTCGTGCTGCGCGACGTCATCTTCGCCGACCGACGCTACTTCCGGGGGCTGCTCACCGGGTCGATCGAGGGCATCGCCTCGAACATCCTCGCCGACCGCCTCGTCCGGCTCGTCGAGGCAGGGATCCTCAGCCGCGGCACGGCCGCCCGGGGACAGCGCGCGCAGTACAGCCTCACCGAAGCCGGCATCCAGACGCTTCCGATCATCTACGCCCTCGGCAACTGGGGCCTCGACTGGCGCCCCGGCACCGACGAGCTCCGCAGCCGGCAGCAACTCATGCGCGACGAGGGCCCGGCGTTCATCGAGGACCTCATGGACGAACTCCGCACCCGCCACCTCGGCGCCCCAGCGAAGCCGCACAACGGCCCAGGCCCACTGGAGCGCCTCGACGCCGCCACCACCCAACAACACGCCGACTAGGCCGATGAGGGCGGGATGTCGAGATCGCTGCGGCGGCTCCGTCTCAGGGGTAGATGCGGCCACCCTGGCCGCACCATCGCACCCAGGGAAGGTCAGCCATGCGGAAGCTCGTAGTTCAGCAGTGGGTCACGGTCGACAACATCGCGGCGGAGGAGGACGGCGGCCTCAGCTTCGTGTCGGGGGAGCCGTTCGACGACGCGGTGACCGACAACCCTTTCCAGAACAGCTTGATGGGTTTCATCGACTCGGTCGACACGTTGCTTCTCGGCGCCAACACCTACAACCAGTCCAAGGGCTATTGGCCGTACGCCGAGGACCAGGGTGAGTACGGCAGGAAGCTGAACAACCTGACCAAGTTCGTTGCCTCGTCATCATTGGATCACGCGCCATGGGGCGACTTTCCGGCCGCAACCGTGACGCGCGACCCGGTTGCCACCATCGGGGAGCTCAAGGAGCAGAGTGGTAAGGACATCTGGCTGTGGGGGAGCTTGAAACTGATGCGCTCCCTGCTGGCGGCCGGCGCCGTCGACGAGGTCCGGATGCTGGTCTGCCCGTCCACCCGCGGCAAGGGAACGCACCTCTTCGAAGGTCAACAGAACCTGAAGGTCGCCGAGGCCACCGCCTTCGACGACGGCGTCGTACTCCTGCGGTACGAGCTCAAGCCTTAGGCAACGGTTCGGCGCTGGGTACCGGGGGTCCATGGGTGCCTCCGCGGGGTTGACGTGGCTCGGGTGATGGGGCGGTGGGTGGTTTTCGGGCTGCTCTGTGCGCTTCTGCTGGGCGGATGTGGCAATGCCGATCAGCAGCTGACTGATGCTGCGGCCCAGTCGGCGCGGCAGGCGGAGTCCGAGGTCAACACGACGCGCCTCGTCGTCGAGCAGTTGCAGGTACGTCATCTGTGGCGGCGTACGGCGGTCGTCATGGTCACCGACGCGGAGAAGTCCGTGGCGAAGGCGGTCAGTTCGTTCGACGGTCAGCAGCCGTCGACGAACGAGTCCCGGCGGATGTACGAGCAGGTTGGCGAGGCGCTCGACAACGCTCAGAAGGCGGTCACGGCGACCCGAATTGCCTTGGGCAACGACGATCTCGCGGCGGCCTTGCGGCAGTTCGACGTACTGCGCCGATCGGCGGACGAACTGGATCGGATCGGGGAGCAGGCCACGTGAAGAAGGTCCTCGGTGTCGCCCTCGGGATCCTCACCGCGATCGGTGGATTCGTCGACATCGGCGACCTGGTCACGAACGCCCTGGTCGGCGCCCGCTTCGGGATGCGGATGGCCTGGGTCGTCGTGGTGGGTGTGATCGGGATCTGTTTGTACGCGGAGATGTCGGGCCGCGTGGTCGCGTTGTCCGGGCGACCTGTGTTCGATCTGATTCGCGAGCGGCTGGGTCGCCGGACCGGGCTGGTCACTTTGGTCGCGTCGTTCCTGGTCACCCTGCTGACCCTGATCGCGGAGATCGGCGGTGTCGCGCTGGCCTTCGAGCTGGCTAGCGGCGTGAACTATCTGCTGTGGATGCCGTTGGTCGCGCTGGCGGTCTGGCTGGTGATCTGGCGGGTGAAGTTCTCCCGGCTGGAACAGGTGTTCGGTCTGCTCGGGCTGCTGCTGATCGTGTTCGCGGTGGCGTTGTTCAAGCTCGGCCCGGACTGGGGCCAGCTGGTGCATCAGGCGACGAATCCGCATCCGGTCGGGCACGAGAGCTGGGCGACGTACACGTACTACGCGATCGCGCTGTTCGGTGCCGCGATGACGCCGTACGAGGTGTTCTTCTTCTCCTCGGGCGGGGTCGAGGAGAAGTGGAGCCGGGACGATCTGGTCACGGCGCGCACCAACGTGTTCGTCGGGTTTCCGCTCGGCGGGTTGTTGTCGCTGGCAATCGCCGGGTGTGCGGCGGTGCTGTTTCTCCCGGCCGGGATCCAGGTGGGCACGCTGGGACAGGTGACACTGCCGGTGGCCGTTGCCTTCGGCAAGATAGGGCTCGCGATCGTGCTGATCGGCGTGTTCGCGGCAACGTTCGGCGCCGCGCTGGAGACGGTGTTGTCCTGCGGGTACACGATTGCGCAGTACCGCGGCTGGCAGTGGGGGAAGTTCGTCCGGCCGCGGGAGGCCTCGCGGTTCCACGTGATCATGATCGTCTGCCTGGCAATCGCGGTCCTGACGTTGCTGACAGCGGTGGATCCGGTGAAGGTGACGGAGTACTCCGTGGTGTTCGCGGCGATGGCGCTGCCCTTGACCTACCTGCCGATCCTGATCGTCGCGAACGACCCGGACTACGTCGGTCGGCACACGAACGGGCGGGTGCTGAACTTCTTCGGGCTGATCTATCTCGGCCTCCTGGTGGTCGCCTCGGTTGCCGCCATTCCCTTGATGATCCTGACGAGAGCGGGGCAATGACCATGGCCGGACGCGTGCTGCACGCCCAGCTGCATCTGCTCGACCGGCAGTTGATCGACCAGGCCGACGGTCACCTGCTCGGCAAGGTGGACGACGTCGAGCTCGACCTGGACAGCGATCCGCCGGTGGTGTCCGCGCTGTTCTCGGGCCGGGAACGGATACCGGCCCAGCAGATCGCCGAGATCGACACCGCGGTGAAGGTCGTCAACCAGGGCCTGGATCTCGAGCACCACGACGACTGGACCGAGCGGCACATCATCGACAAGATCCCAGGAGCCGGCGATGCGACTGAATGATCTGCTCGGCTGGCGCGTGATCGATGGCGCCGGTACGACGATCGGCGGGGTCGCCGACGTACGCCTGGTCCAGGACGGACCCGTGCTGGCGTCGATGCAGAGTGCGTTGCGGGTCGACGGCCTGATCGTGGTCGAGCACCACACCACGAGACTGTTCGGGTACGAGCGTCACGTCGGACCCGCGTTGTTGCGGTGGCTGGTCCACCGCCGGCTCGGCGAGGTCTGGTACCTGCCGTGGAACGAGGTCGACGATCTGACCGACGGCACCGTGACCACCGGCACCCACCGCGCCGACCTGAAACGCCACGAGGAAATGGCCCGCTACTGAGGACCGGTAACGGGTTCGAACGGTTATCCGGGTTGTCCTTCAGCTCGTCGAAGAGGCGCGCTGCGCGGTCTTCTGGGGTCAGTGGTGCTTTTCGGCGAGGAGGGCGAGGCGGCGGAGGGTTTCGTGGTTGCGAAGGCGGAGGACCGGGTCGACGAGTGGGTGGGGGATGAGCGCGAGGGGGCCGCTGACGGCGCGTTCTCGCATCAGGAGGTCACAGTCGCCGTCGCGGTCGGTGAGCACGAACTCGACGATGCCGGCACCGGTGGGCCACGCGCGGACCTTCAGTTGGAGGAAGCGGTTCGGTTCGTACTGCGCGACCGTCGTGGTGTCGTTCAGGACCAGCGGCCAGATGCCGACCGAATGGTGAATGCTGTGGCCGGGCTGAGGCCAGCCGCCGTCGACGTCGCGGACCCGGGATGCGCCGACAACCCAGGCGGCGTACGTCCAGCCGTCGGTCAGGATCGCGAAGACGTCCGCCGTCGAGGCGTGGATCAAGCAGGTGGTCTCGGTCATGCCGCTGTCCGTCATGCGCCCCCGGTACCCGCCGCGGCTGGGATTACCAGGTCCTGTGCGGCCGCGGCGAACGCGTGGATCCGGGCGGTGGCACCGTCGGTGCGCCACAGCAGGCGCCACTGCACCGGCGGTGCGTCTCGGAAGAGAACGTAGGCGACATCGGGGCGCATGTAGTAGCGCCTCATGTGGGCGCCGATCGGGAAGACTCCCCGGCCGGCACCGACGAGGGTCAGGATCTCCTGGAACGACCCGGCCGCCGGCAGTACGGCCACCCCGGCGAGTTCCTCGACCGAGACGGACTGCTGGTCAGCAAACGGGTGTGCGGACGGTACTGCGAGCATCCGTGCCTCGGTCACGAGCGCGGGTCCGGTGACGAGGTCGTCCCGGTCGCTGAGGAAGCAGGTGAGCAGCACCTCCACCTCGCCGTCGAGCAGCCGCGGTACGGCGTCGTCGAGCTGCACCTCGCGTACCACGACCTCGCAGCCAGGCTCGCGAGAGTGCAGCAGCTCGGCGGCGTCAAGGAGCAGTTGGCCTCCGGCCGCACCGACGAAGCCCACGCGCAGGATGCCAGTGACGCCTCGGGCCGACCGGACCGCCCGTTCGACCCCGGCCGCGATCAGCTCTTGCGCGGGCCGCAGATCCTCGGCCAGCCTGTGCCCGATCGGGGTCAGCTCCACGCGCCGACTGGTGCGGTTGAACAACGGCGCGCCGACGCGACGCTCCAGTCCCTTGATCGTCTGGCTGACCCGGGCCGTGGAAACGTGCATCCGCTCGGCGGTTCGACCGAAATGAAGTTCCTCGGCGAGCGTCAGGAACGTCTCCAGCTCGTAGCGCTCCAGCATTCTCCGATCCCTTCGTTAAGGCACACTTCACGAGCGTTGCACAGGTTCGCGTTGATCGACAGAGCGGCTCGGACGAGGGTGAAGGAGTCCGAGCTTCGTACGACGTGAGCAGGAGAGTTCATGCACACCGCCCGTGATCAGGTCTCGCCCTTGCCGCTGATGGAGCTGTCCATCGGTTTCTGGTCGTTCAAGGCGCTCGCGACTGCACAGGAGCTGGATCTCTTCGGCCGTCTGTCCGGCACCGACGGTCACACCATCGATGAACTTGCCGAGCTGCTGGGGGTTGATCTGCGGCCCGTCGAGTTGCTGGTGACCGCGTGTGCGTCGATCGGGTTGCTCGAGCGGCGGGACGCGCGCTACGTGAACAGTGCGCTGGCCGATGAGTTCCTTGTTCCCGGCAAGGCGTACGACTTCGGCGGTTGGGTGCAGATGCTGGACCGCCGGCTCTACCCGGCGTGGGGCAGGCTGACCGAGGCGGTGCGAACCAAT
>NZ_SJKD01000007.1 GCF_004331485.1 Kribbella capetownensis | reverse complement strand
ATCAAAGGCCAGCGGCCACGGACCGCTACCTCAATTTCCTAGACCACATGTCGCACATCAGTTGGCGGACATGTGTCGCGGATCAGTTGTCGGATCACACTCAACCAGGACAACGACGACGTTGTTGGGGCGCCCGGTTGTCAAGGTGAGCCTTGCGACCTTGCCGGAATTGGCGGAGCTCGTACGGCGCTCCTCCAACCAAGCTGCAGACGCCAGGTGAGGGGCGGCCCTCGTGCCGAATCGTGCCCGTTCGCCTATTCTTCGCCAGGCTCGAACTCGGTAACGACTTGGACCTGGAGCCCCTTGGAGCGGGCGATGCGATCGAGGAACTTAGTTGAGGTGACGTACCACTCCGAGCCGCCACGACGCGCCCTGCTGCCTGCATGGTCGGCATCTCGAAGCCATGCATGGAAGTCGCGCTCCGCATCGGCGGACGCTTCCACGGGGTATATGCGCAGCAGAATCGGGTCCTCGGGTAGAGCGGTGAGGCGTCCCTGGGACGACGCACGGTAGTGGGCGTCGATACTTGAGTGGCCGACCTTGAGCAGCGTCCGACCTGTCTCGGGGTCGTAGGGGTAACGAAGGTAGTGCGGCAGCGTGTAGACGTAGATGCCCGGCGTGCCAGCAGCCTCTGCAGCCTTGCTCGCCTCAACCGCCTCTTCGACCTCCTCGGTCTGGGCCTGCTTGTCCTCGGCCCGCGACATGAGCAGTGATTCTTGTTCAACAAGAGCCGCTCGCAGACCTGGGCTCAGGTCGAGCTTCTTGAGCCAAGACCGGATGCGCCGCGCACCCTGCAGACTCATGCTCGGGCTCTTGGGTATCTCACCGTCGCGGAGAACTCGAACCAGGCTCCGGTAGTTCGACACCCACCCGACGCCGGCAACGCCTTCCCGATCGGTCATCTCCTGCGGGGAGAGTCCCTGGTTGTCGTACTGCCAAAGGCGACCGAGGACAGTGTCGTCTTGCGCGAGGAGCCGCTCAACCTCTGCCTTCCGGTCGAACTCCGTGCCAGCCTGCCCGGGCATCTCACCCTCCTTTGATGTCGAGTGGCGGGACGGGCGCACCTTCACTGCAACTCACCTGGTTCGGATTCGCTGAACCATAGTGGATTACGGCGTCACCGGTCGGCTACCTGAGTCACGCCTACGCATCAAAGTCGTAGCGGAGGACGTAGGCGGACGCGTCGAGGGTCATCTCATTGACCTCGACTGGGGTCCCGTTGTCGGTGTAGGCGGTGCGTACGATCGTGGTCACTGGTGTTCCCGGATTGAGGGCGAGGATGGATGCCTCGTCGTCGGATGGCATGCGGGATCGGAGATCTTCCCGGAAGTGGCCTGGGGCGAGTCCAAGCTCCGCTAGGCGTGCATACACGCCACCGGGACCCGTGTTCTTCTCAGCGATAGGGGTGCCGCGGACAACGGATGCCGGGAACGACGACACTGCCAGCAGAACTGGCCGGCCATCGAGGAGGTAGCGCCGGTCTCGCCTGACGACAGGCTCGCCCTCCTCGAGACCGAATACGTCCGCGACATAGCCGCTGGCCGTCACCTCGCGAACCCTGATCTTGTCTACCGTCAGCGATCGGTTGTCATCGTCGCTGTCCCAGATGCCTCGGCCGGTTCCCCATCCCTCGCGTGACAGCCGTGCGATCCCCTGCCGCACGATCGGCCGAAAGTCTCGGACGAAGACGCCTGAGCCCTTTCGGGTAGTCGTTAGGCCCTCGTTCTGAAGCACGCTCAACGCCTGGCGCGCCGTCATTCGCGCGACCCCGTAGTGCTCCATCAGGGTGTTCTCCCCCGGCAGCCGATCACCTGGCCCATACGTGCCCGAGTTGATGGCAGCACGCAGCTCGTCCGCGATGACGCGGTACTTCGCTCGGCCGCCTACTTCTCTAGACACATGGCCACGGTACTAGCGGGCGACGTGTGCATCGAAATCGGCCCACAAATGTGCTTGACATCTCTAGAGACGTTAGAGAAGATAGCGACATCTCTAGAGATGTTGCATTACGTGGTTAGCGCGTCACCAGAGGTGGTTCTGTCCGTTCGAGTCGGGCACGCGCACGAAGCACACACAGGGTGTGCGACCGCATCTAGCTGATGCGTATCCGCCGAGAAAGGGCGATTCCTCATAAAGCTGGCCATCGACACCACGGGCAAGACGTTCACGGTCACCAAGGCGGTGGAGGAGAAGAAGGACCAGAACGGTCGGCAGAAGGCTGACCGGAACACCAACGAGCTGCTCTGGCAGGTTCAGGTGATGGCGCTCGACGAGACGGGCGGCGAGGTGATCAACGTGACTCTGGCGGGCAATGCCATGCCGAAGGTCAACGTTGGCGCTGTCGTCGTGCCGGTCGAGCTCGAAGCCATGCCGTGGGCCACCAATGGGCGGAACGGTGTCGCGTACAAGGCCAAGACCCTCACCCCGCAGACCGCGGGCAAGTCTGCCTGATCTCCACTCGTCCCGTGATTTCGTGCAACTGCTCAGCTAAGGGGTAGTCATGTCGCTACCGATGGATGATCGAACCGTCACCGCGAATCAGGCACAGGCCGAGTATGTGGCCAAGTGCAACGAAATCGTCGAGATCGAACTGGTGCTCGTCTACCTGGACGAGAGCATCGCCAGCAGCCTGGACCGGGCTGAACCTGTCGTTGCGATCAGCAACGATGCCGTTGCCGTCTACGCATCCGACGCGTTCTGGCAACTGCTGGACCTGTACCGCGAGGCGCACAACCGTCGCCTCGATCTGTACGCCGCACGCGACTACGCGTACGCGGTCTGGAAGTCGGCTTCGAAGGAGGCCACCGCGGCTGACACCTACGTGTCAACGCCGATGAACCACCTGTAACCCAAGAACGGCCCTCGAAAGGGCCGCTCCCTGGAACTGGACACGAAGTCGGGCTTTTGGCCTAGGAAACCTCTCCCGGCTTCGTGTCTTTCCTGACTCAACCTCCTGATCGGGAGATCTTGTCATGCCCAAATCTACCCGCAACCGCGGAACTGGTCGAGTAGGCCGCCGTGGTCGTGGCACCGCCCTGGGTGCCGTCGAAACCATCACCCGGCCGTCGCAGACCCTGCCGGTCATCATCGCGTTGTGCATCTGGCGCTGGCGCTGGGAACTTCTCACCCTCGCCACCATCGCCTACGTCACCGCCGCTCACGGCAACCAGATCGTCGGCTTCTTCACCGACACCGTGCCGGTGTGGTTCACCGTCGTCTTGATCATCCTGGCCGCTGGCTGGCTGCTGGTCGACAACCCCGCTCGCCGCTTCGCCCGTAACCGGGTCTGGTGCGTCATCACCCGGCACCGCGTCCGGGCCTGCCTGACCGAGATGCGCACTCGCAACTGGTCCGGCAACCTGCCATTCATCATCGGATGCTTCGCCACCAAGACCGGACAGGTCGTCTGGTTGTGGATGCGCCCCGGCCTGTCGGCCGAAGACCTCGACAACAAGTCCGAAACCCTCGCCTCGGCGTGCTGGGCACGCTCAGCGGTCATCGCACGACACAAGCGCAACGCCGCGCTCGTGCGGATCGACATCGACCGCCGCGACCCGCTGTCGAAGAAGCACATCGTTTCACCTCTGCTCAACGACACCAGCGACATGCCCGAAGCGGCAGTCGCCGACGACGCCGTCTTGGCCTTCATCACGCCAGACCCCGTCCTCGACGAGTCCACCCGCCAACCGCCGGCCAAATCCGGCACCTCGGGCGAGACCCGCACCAAAACCACCAGAACCAAGACCACCGCTGCCGTGAACGACAGCCAAACGGTGATCTTGGGCGCCAACGGAGAAGACGTGTCCGACTATGTCTAGCTTCAAACCCAACCAGGTGTTCCCCCGGCTCGCGCCGGGGGCCACCCCCGCACCCAAGAGTGCACTGTCCATCTACAACCCGACCTACCTGGGCCTCGATACTCGCGGCAAGCCCGTACGCGTTGGCATGCCGTACCGCAACATCCTCATCGGTGGTGAACCCGGCGCGGGCAAATCCGTAGCCCAAGGCAACATCGTCGCCCACGCCGCCCTGTGCACCGACGTGGATCTCATCCTCATCGACGGCAAGATTGTCGAGCTGTTGCCGTACGCACCGGTTGCCGAAGAGTTCGTCGGCAACGACATGCGCAAAGCGCTTCGCGTCCTCCGGGACCTTCAAGGCGACCTGGATGAACGCTACCTGCACCTGGCCCGCACCGGCCGTAAGAAGATCGTCCCCGGCGACGGCTTCCGCGCCAAGCTCCTGTGCATCGATGAGCTGGCGTACTTCACCGTCACCGTAGGCACCAAGGACCAGCAAGAAGAGTTCCGCATCCTCGTGCGAGACGTCGTCGCGCGTGGCCGCGCCGCAGGCATCATCACGATCGCATCCACACAGCGCCCGAGCGCTGACATTGTCCCGACCTCACTGCGGGACCTGTTCGGCTATCGGCTCGCGTTCCGCTGTGCCACCGACTCCAGCTCGGACATCATCCTCGGCACCGGCTGGGCCTCCCAAGGTCACACCGCCGTGGACATCGAACCCGAAGCCCTCGGCGTCGGACTGCTCCGCGCCGAAGGCGGATTCCCCCGCCGCATCAAGACAGCGCTGCTCGAAGACGAGCAGATCAACCAGATCGTCCGTCGCGCCGCTCACCTCCGGAGGGCCGCATGATCACCGTCAAACCCTTCCCCGCCGACGTCTTCACCACCGTCCGCGACCACGACGGCAACACCGGATGGCTCCACGACTGCGGAGCCTTCGTCTACTCACCCAGCCAACCCCACCGCTGCGGCGTGTGCTGGTCCGCACTCCGCAACCGCCAAGCCCACAACGGCTCCTGGCAACGCGCCTACATCACCCGCGAGGTGTCGTCATGACCTACTACGACGCATCCGGCGGCGAACGCGAAGACCGCATCATCGTCGGCTACGACTTCACCGACCACTCAGTGGCCGGCATCAACCTCGCCTGCAACGGCCAGACACCCAAAGTCGTGATCGACCTGGGCAACGCACCCATCGAGATCGAACTCATCACCGGCTCCGTCACCGCACTCAGCCACCTGATCGACGCGCTCTACGAAGCCCGCGCACTCCTCGAGGAGCACCAGGTCCGGCACGCCACCCAAACAGACCACTGGACCCAAGAGCCGCTCTACGTCCCCGACGACTGGACCGGAGAACAACCATGACCCACACCACCCAGATCGCTGAGCAGACTGCCGTCACCAAACGGCGGGCAGCTCGTTTCCGGCGACTCGACCACGCCATGCAAGCCGTCTTCAACGACGTCCTCGACTACTGCGACGCCATCTGCGAGGAGGCCGAGCAACACCTCGGCACCACCGACGAGGACATCATCGTCGACGACCCGGCCTACGCCGAAGCACTCGACCTGTTCGGGTTCGTCTTCGACCTCAAGAACAGCGTCCAGACCGATCTTCGCTCGAAGTGGATCGGAGACGGCTGATGTCCACCACAACCATCAATCCAGTCACCGTGACAGCGGCCAGCTCGGAACGGCCGGCCACCACGACCAAGCTCACCGGACTGACACCACACAACATCACCGCCCTGACGGGCCTCACCGGCTGGACGGTCACCAAGACCACCGCCACCTACTCGGGCAACCCCACGGCGGCGCTCGATGCCGTGCAGAAGCGGATGGATCACGTCCGGTCCACCGAGGGCGGCCGGGCCACCGGCTACGCGTCACTGATTGCGGTCCGCAACAAGCTCCGCGAATGCTCCACCGGAGCAAGCCATCCCGCCGTCACCGTCACCGTCAAACGGGCCAAGAAGACCACGAGTCCGAGGACCCGGACCGGGTCGCCCACGGCGCGGCTGACACGTAAGCGTCAAACCGAATACACCACCGCGGAACTGGTCCTCGCCCTCGAAACCGCGTGGGCAGCCATCCGCGCCAACCACACCGACGTCCCGGCCGTCGTGATCATCGTCGGCTCCGGCACCGCCACCAAACACGCCAAGTACGGGCACTTCGCGCCGACCCGGTGGCAGCACGGCGAACAACGCCTGGCCGAAGTCCTCATCTCCGGCGAAGGACTCCAACGACCCGTCGACGAGGTCTTCACCACCCTGCTGCACGAAGCCGCACACGCTCTCGCCGATGTCCGCGAGATCAAAGACACGAGTCGGCAAGGGCGGTGGCATAACCAGAAGTTCGCCGACCTCGCCTCCGAGCTCGGCCTCGACGCCACCAAAGATCCCAAGATCGGCTGGTCGCCCTGCACCCTCCGCAAGGAGACAGCCACCATCTACAACAGCGTCCTCGCCGACCTGAAGAAGGCGCTCATCGCCTACCGCCACCCCGAAGCCCTCGGCGGACAGGCCAAGAAGAACACCAACGCCGTCGCCTGCGCGTGCCAATGCCCACGCCGGATCCGCGTCGCCAAAGCAGTGCTCGCCGAAGGCGAGATCACCTGCGGCATCTGCGACTCCACCTTCGAACCCGACGAATAGCCACCCGGTTCGTTGCTGGCTCTCCTCTCCGGAATCCACGGGGTCCCGGAGACGAGGGCGAACACCGAACACCCAACTCAGCGAACGGAGCACCCGACATGACCGCGAGTCCAGTCGACATCAACGCCTACGCCAACCTGATGGCCTACCGCGCTATCGCTGACCACCAGTTCCTCTGCGACTGGGTTGCCTCCGACCACTACGGCGACCACGACTGGTGCCCCACCGTCCTCGAACCCGGCGACGAGTACGCCCTCGTCGTCCAGATCAACCCCGCCGCCAACCCTGACCCGTACCGCGTCGTCGGCCGCTACTGCATGGGCTGCGGATATCAGATGTTCGGCACCCCCGAATTCGAACCCGCGCCCGCACCCGTCGCCTGACACGTAAGCGTCAAACCACCACATCACCAACCCGGGAAGGAGGAGCCGCCCCGTGACTGTCACCGCCACCCCCATACAGCCGCCGAGCGGCCTCCAAGACCCGCTCGTCACGATCGAGACCCATCGGCCCACCGTCGACCCCGGCAAGCGCTACAACCCCGCCTCCGGCCTCGAACACGCCATCCAACGCGCCGCCACCACGGCCGACTACGACGCCTGGCTCGAACACACCGGATCCGCCGGCGGCTGCGTCCGGCCGATCCAGCTCCGCGGCGAGTCCCACATCGTGTCGACCCGCACCGGACGGATCATCTCCACCCGGCACACCGACGACATGCCCGACGGCGTCATCTACAAAGCCTGCGGCAACCGCCGCGCCGCCGTCTGCCCCTCCTGCGCAAAGACCTACCGCGGCGACACCTACCAACTCGTCCTCGCCGGCCTCACCGGCGGCAAAGGCATCCCCACCACCGTCGTGCAGCATCCGTCCGCGTTCGTCACCTTCACCGCCCCCACCTTCGGCCCCGTCCACGGCACCCGCACCATCCGCACCCGCGACGGCCAACTCCGCAACCGGCCCTGCCGCCCCCGCCGCAACCCCGACCACTGCCCGCACGGCATCGACCTGCGCTGCCACCAGACCCACCGCGACGGCGAGAAGATCCTCGGCACGCCACTGTGCCTGGACTGCTACGACCACGACCACCAAGTGGTCTGGAACGCCCTGTCCGGCGAACTGTGGCGACGCACCATGGACCGCGCCAAAGACATCCTCCGCGCCTGGGGCCGCGACCACGGCATCGCCGTCAAGCTGTCCTACGGCAAGGTCGCCGAAATGCAGGCACGCGGCGTCGCGCACTTCCACGCGCTCATGCGACTGGACGGCGTCAACCCGCTCGACCCGACCGTCCTCGAGCCCCCGGCGTGCGCCGCGACCTTCACCATGCTCGCCGACGCGATCCGCCGCGCTGCCGCTGGCGTCCGTTTCCGGTCGTTGCCGCACCCCGACAACCCAAACGGCTGGCTCATCGAGTGGGGCACCCAACTCGACGTACGCCCCGTCCGGCAAGCCGTCGACGGAGCGATCACCGAAACCGCCGTCGCGGGCTACCTCGCCAAGTACGCCACCAAAGGCGCCGAAGCCACCGGCCACTCATCCGCACGCCTCACCAACGCCACCGTCAACCGGTACGCCACCCAACACACCCACGCCGGCCGATTGGTCGACGCCTGCTGGCGACTCGGACGCCCCGGCTCCGACCTCGACCAAGCAGAAGCCGCCAAGAACTCCGGACGTCTCTCCTACCGGCGACTCCAGAAGTGGGCACACATGCTCGGGTTCGGCGGCCACTTCTCCACCAAGTCCCGCCAGTACTCCACCACCCTCAAAGCCCTCCGCGAGGCCCGCGCCAACTGGCGACGCGACCACCACCGCACCGCCGACCACACCGACGACGTAGAGACAACCCTCATCGTCGGCAACTTCACCTACGCCAACACTGGCTGGAAGACCATCGGCGACGCACTCCTCGCCAACACCGCCGCCGCCAAAGCCCGCGAACACCGACGCCTCGTCAAGGAACTATTTGCCGAGAACAACAACGCGTGACACGTAACTGTCAAAGGAGGAAGTGATGATGGTGGCAAGTCTCGAACGACGATGGACCGTGGACGATGTCTCGGTCTATCTGGGTGTGCCCGTGAAGACCCTCTACAAGTGGCGCTGCCAGGGCTACGGTCCTGCGGCGGTTCGTATCGGCAAGCACCTGCGTTACGACCCGGATGAAGTAGTTGCCTGGTTCAACGCGCAAAAGTCGGCATCGTAGACGGGAATCGATCGATGCCAAGGAAACCACTTGAACTCGGTTCGTGGGGCAAGATCCGCACGTACGTCGACCACGTCGACAAGAAGGGTAAGGCGGACAGTTACCGATCCGTCGCGTACTTCCGTGACTTCGACGGCACCACCCGGCAGGTCGAGGCGAACGGGAAGACCAAGACTGCGGCCGAGAACAACCTTCAGAACAAGCTGAAGGAGCGAGCACAACTCGCACGGTCCGGCATGCTCACATCGATGACCCGGATCTCGGCGGCAGCCGATGTGTACTTTGCGAAACTCGAATCGATGGTCAAGGACGGCAAGCGGTCACCCGGGACGCTCTACACCTACCAGCAGCAGTTCAAGACCAATCTGTTGTCGCGCATCGGTGAGGTCCGACTCGGTGAGGCGACAACGCCGCTCCTGGACAAGGTCATCACGGCCATCAAGGACGAAGTCGGTGGGGTCTCGGCCAAGACGTGCAAGAGCGTCCTCTCGGGCATCCTGTCGCTCGCCGTTCGTCATGGGGCGATCCGCTCGAACCCCGTCCGTGAGCTTGAGTCCATCGAGGCCGCACCGAAGAAGGCACCTCGTGCACTGACTGCGCACGAGCGGGAAGCATGGTTTGCGATGGTGTCGAAGGACGAACGAGCCGTGCGGGCAGATATCCCTGACCTCTCGCTCTTCCTGCTCGCTACCGGAGTTCGAATTGCGGAGTCCCTCGCCGTCCTCTGGGCCGACGTGGACCTCGACTCCAAAGAGGTCGCGATCACATCGCAGATCAACAGGGTGCCAGGGCAGGGATTGGTCCGACGACGCACCAAGTCTCGCGCGGGCAACCGCGTGCTCAGCTTGCCGTCCTGGGCTATCGCCATGCTGGAACGGCGGTTCAGCGTCGGGATTCGACTGGACAGCCCCGTGTTCCCCGATGCCTTGGCCGGTTTCCGGGACCCCAACAACGTCCGGCAGGATCTTCGGCTAGCTCGACAGCCCATCGGCAGCCAGCTCCGCCGCGAACTCGGACAGGAGTTGCGGAAGGCCCGCCGCGAAGCTGGCATGACTCAGACGGAGGCCGCACGTCGGCTGGGATGGTCGAAGAACCGAGTCAGCCTGGTCGAGACCGCCCGCGTGCGAGTCGACCCATCGGAGGCGAAGCGGCTACTGGATCTCTACCGGACACCGCGCACCGTCCGTGGGTCCGTCCTCGACCTCGTCGCACGCGCCTGTGAACCCTCAGTCGCCGACGAACTGGCGTGGGTCACCTCACACGTCTTCCGCAAGACGACAGCGACCGTCCTCGATGAGGCCGGCCAAACCGCGCGGCAGGTTGCCGACCAACTCGGGCAGTCGCGCCCGTCGATGACACAGGACGTGTACTTCGGTCGCAAGGCCCGGAACCCGGAGGCCGCCCAGGCGCTCGACAAGGTCATGCCGGGTGCTTCGGAGGCGGAAACCCATGGGGTAAACCATGGCCCGGAGGTCTCTGGTTCATGACCTCCGAGGCATCTTCCCAGGTCAGAGAGCCGGTGAGGGGACTCGAACCCCTAACCACCGCTTTACAAGAGCGGTGCGCTGCCAGTTGCGCCACACCGGCGGGTGTTTGCTGGACCATCTTAGGGGATGGGAGGTGGGGCTATGGGGGTGCTGCGGGAGGCACGTGGGTTTCGGGTGTTGTGGGTGGCTCGGGCGGTGTCGTTTCTGGGGGACTCGCTGGGGCTGGTGGCGTTGTTGCTGTACGTCGAGGCGTCGACGGGGGCGGCGTTGGCGGTGGCGTTGTTGTTGCTGGCGGGGGATCTGACGCCGGGGTTGTTCGGGGCGTTCGCGGGGGTGGTGGGGGATCGGTTCGACCTGCGCCGGGTGATGGTGACGTGCGACGTACTGCAGGGTGCGCTGGTGGTCGTGATGGCCGTCACCTTGCCGCCGTTGCCGGTGTTGCTGGTGATGGTTGCCGTACGGAGTGTCGTGGCGCAGGTGTTCCAGGCGAGTTCGCGCAGTGCGGTGCCGGCGCTGGTGCGGGATGAGGATCTGGAGTCGGCGAACTCCGCGCTGGGGGCTGGGACCAATGGGCTCGAGGCGATCGGCCCGCTGATTGCTGCGGCGTTGTTCCTGGTGACGGACGTTCGCGGGATCTTGTTGATCGATGCGGCGACGTTCCTGGTGTCGGCGGTGTTGTTGAGCCGGTTACCGAGAATGGCACCTGAAGGGTGGGCGGGGACCGGCGTACTCAAGGATGCGCGGGACGGGCTGACATACATCTGGCAGACGAAGGCTGTGCGCGTCATCGGGATCGCGTTCTTCGCCACGGTGGCGTTCAACGGGGTGGACGACGTCGCGATGGTATTCCTGTCCAAGGACGAGCTGGGCGCGAGCGATTCGGCGGCGTCGGCGCTGTACGCCGGGGTCGGCATCGGACTCATCCTCGGGTTCGCGGTACTGGCGCGGTACGCGAGCAGGTTCCGGATGACGACGCTGATCCTGCTCGGGTTCGCGGTGAGCAGCCTGGGGAACCTGGTCACGGGTCTTGCCTGGGCGGTGTGGGCCGCGTTGGCGCTGCAGGTGATTCGGGGATTCGGGATCGCGGGCGTTGACGTGGGGATCAACACTCATCTGCAGCGCATCGTGCCGCCGCACATGCGGAGTCGTGTCTTCGGCAACCTGTACGGCGCTATCGGCCTGGCCGCCGGGGTGTCGTACGTCCTCGGCGGGCTGCTGCTCGAGCACACCGACGCGCGGGTCACGTTCGTTGCCGCGGGCATCGGTGGACTGGCGGCTACGGCTGTGGCTGCGCTCGCAGTTCGGCGATAGGCCGGCGCAGGGCACGGGCACCGGGTACGGCGATCAGCGGGATCACCGCCATCAGGAGGAAGGCCGCAGTCGGGTGGTCGACGAGGAGACCGACGGCGGTCGCGACGAGGAGGCCGCCGAGGTTGCCGGACATCCAGATCAGGCCGGCGGCGGTGCCTTCTGCTTCGCCGGTACGGCGTTCGACGAGTTCGAGGACGATCGGAAGAGCGGGCAGGAGGAGCAGGCCGATGAGCGTGATGGCGAGGAAACCGGTCAGTACTCCGGGGGCGAACGCCAGCACGATGCAGGCGATGGAGGTGACGGTCAGGCTCAGCACGAGGAGCGCGGATTCGGCGTTCCGCCGGACCACGACGATCGGGATGATGGCGCTGCCGAGGACGCCGGCGATGACGGTGATCAGGAGGATCGTGCTGGCGGTGCCGCCGGAGACACCAGCCGGTTCCAGCAGGGCCTGGGCGAAGGTGGTCATGGCGACGAAGACGCCGAACGGGAAGATCGCGAGGACGCAGAGCCGGCGGATCAGAGGGTCGCCCCAGGCGATCTCGAGAGCGCCCCGGTCGGGCGACGGGGTAGCCGCCGCGGGGGCATGTGGGCCTTCGTTGCGTAGGGCAACGGTTAGGATCAGGGCGGCGACCACACAGTAGATCGCGGTCACCGTCAGCATGGTCGACAGGGAGTCGCCGGTGGTGAAGACGGCGTCGAGGATGAACGCGATCATCATGCCGGCGAAGATGCTGGCGGTACCCACGGCAATACCGGTCGGACGATGCCGGGGGGAGAGGTAGCGGCCGGTGATGCCGGTGACGGCGTTCAGGACGAGCGGTTGGGCAATCGAGGCAACGATCTGCCCGGCCAGCAGCCAGCCGAAGTCGTCCCCAATCAATCGCAGGCAGGCGCCAAGAGCGGTCAGCGCAGCACCCAAGAGCAGGCCAGAGCGGAACCACCGGTCGAGGATCAGGCCGCACGGGAGCGCCAGCAAGACGTACAGCAGCGGGAAGACCTGGGCGAGCCATCCGATCGCGCTCTCGGAGACGCCGTAGTGCGCCGCCGCGACGGTGGTCACGCCCGCGAAGTTGAGCCAGACGAGCTGGGTGGCCGCCCCGACCAGGGAATAACCGACGATCGCCGCCCAGCGACTCCCGGTCACCACTCGCGCCATCCGCGTCCCTCCAGACCCTCAGACCTGCCCGAACTGTAGTGCCGTCACACGCGTTGTCACACGATCCCGCAGTACAAAAGAGGCATGGTGGATTGGGATGGGCCCCTCGGCGAGGCGTACGAGCGGGCGACGACGTACCTGGCCGGGCTGCCGGAGCGCCGGGTAGGCCCGCGCGCGACCGCGGCCGAGCTCCGGCAAGCACTCGGCGGCGAACTGCCGACCGGACCGAGCGAACCTCGGGACGTGATCGCGCACCTCGCGAAGGGAGTCGAGGACGGACTGTTGCCGAGTGGCAGCGGCCGGTTCTTCGGCTTCGTGTTCGGCGGCGCGACCCCGGCGTCGCTCGCCGCCGACTGGCTCACCACGACCTGGGACCAGAACGCCGGCCTGTACGCCGCCTCCCCCGCGGCGGCTGTGGTCGAGGAGGTCACGGCGGACTGGCTGGTCGAGCTGTTCGGCCTGCCGAGAGGTACGTCGGTCGGCTTCGTCACCGGCGCGCAGATGGCCAACTTCACCGGCCTGGCCGCTGCCCGGCACGAGGTACTGCGGCGGGTCGGCTGGGACGTCGAGCGCGACGGCCTGATCGGCGCACCCCCGATCCGAGTGCTGGCCGGGGCAGAGCGCCACGACACGATCGACCGCGCCCTGCGGTTCCTCGGCCTGGGCACGAGTTCGATCGTCCCGATCGCCGTCGACGACCAGGGCCGGATGCGAGCCGACGCACTACACCAAGCGCTGCAAGAAGGCGGCCCGCAGATCGTCTGCGCCCAAGCCGGCAACGTGAACACGGGCGCCTTCGATCCCGTCAAGACGATCTGCGACCTCGCGCACGACAAAGGCGCCTGGGTACATGTCGACGGTGCTTTCGGCATCTGGGCCACAGTGAGCCCGACGCTGCGAAGTCTCGTCGACGGCATCGACCGCGCCGATTCCTGGGCGACCGACGCGCACAAGTGGCTGAACGTCCCGTACGACTCCGGCCTCGTCTTCTGCGCCCACCCCGAGCCGCATCGCGCCGCCATGTCCATCCGGGCGGCGTACCTGATCCAGGACGAGAACGGCGAACGCGACTCGCTGGACTACAACCCGGAGTTCTCCCGCCGGGCGCGCGGGTTCGCCGTGTACGCCGCCATCCGCGCCCTCGGGCGATCGGGGATCGCCGAGATCGTCGATCGGTGTCACGCGATGGCACGGCGGTTCGCGGACACGTTGGCTGCCAATGGGGTCGCCGTACTGAACGACGTCGTGCTCAACCAGGTGCTGGTCCGTTTCGACGACGACGACGAGCTGACCCGGCGAGTGGTCCGCGCGGTGCAGGACGAAGGCACCTGCTGGATGTCGGGCACCACCTGGCAGGGCAAAGCGGCGATGCGGATCTCGGTCTCCAACTGGACGACCGACGAGTCCGACATCGACCGCTCGGCGGCGGCTGTACTGCAGTGCCGAGACCAAGTTCAACGCGCGTAGGACTCGAGCCGGGCGAGGGCGGCGTCGAGCGAGTCCCGGAGCGGCTCCGGCCGGCGGAGGGTCTGAGCCAGCAGTACGCCGCCCTGCATCGCCGCAAGCATGGTGTGGGCCAGCGCATCCGGGTCGGCGTCGGCGCGAAGCAGCGCCTGGTCACGCATGGCAGCGAGGTCGCGCCGAAAGCGGTCGAGCCAGCGGCCGTACCCGTCGGCGAGGTGGGAACGCGTCCGCGGGCTCGACTCCACCAGTTGCCCGGCGAGTGAGCCGAAATCGCAGCCACCCTGGAACTTCCGCCCGGTGTGCCGTGCGACGATCTGGTCGGCCCAGCGATGCCAGGCCGCGAACGAGTCGAGCGCCGGCTCGTGGTTCGCGACGGCGTCGGCCTGCCAAGCGATCACGTCGTCGATCAGCGTCCGCTTGTCGTGGAAGTAGTGCGTCAGCTGCGATCCGCTCACGCCGGCAGCCCGGCGTACGTCGTCCAGCTGGGTCTGCGTGACGCCCTTGCGCCGGACCAGTTCGGCCGTGGCGGCGAGGA
This sequence comes from Kribbella capetownensis, assembly GCF_004331485.1. GTDB lineage: Bacteria > Actinomycetota > Actinomycetes > Propionibacteriales > Kribbellaceae > Kribbella > Kribbella capetownensis. The sequence continues at coordinate 527,684 of NZ_SJKD01000007.1, read as the reverse complement.
TCCGGGCCCGGGTCGCCCGGCCCTTCGGGGTCAGTCCATCGTCCACCTCATCGAGACTAGCCGCTTCTGGGGTCCTGAACCCAGAAACGGAGGCGCATGATGGTCCTATGGGTGAGGGGATTCTCGAGCTGGCGCAGGAATTGGCCGAAGTGAGCCGGCTGGTCGAGGACGATGACGTCCCGACCACGCTGGGCCGGTTCGTGCACCGGGTCGTGCTGACCGTGCCGGACTGCGAGGAGGCCGTGATCACGGTGCTCGCGGAGGGCTCGGCCGAGATCGTCGCGCGCCATCACAAGACCGCCGACCCGATGGCCGAACCGGTCCGGTCGACGCTGGCCGAGCAGCTGACCAAGGGCGGCGGCCCGCTGTTCGACGCCCTCACGTACGGCGAGCCGCGCCGGATCGGCGACCTGGCCGCCGATCACCGCTGGCCCGAGTTCAGCGCCGCCGCGATCAACGCCGGTTACCGCAGCTGCGTGTTCCTTCCGCTGCCGGCCGCGGGTGACGCGGCAGCCGCGTTCAGCCTGCTCTCGGACAAGGCGGATGCCTTCGGCAGTACGTCGTACGACATCGTGCTGCTCTTCGCGATGCACGCCGGGGTCGCGTTCGACAACGTGCAGCTCTTCAACGACAGCCGGACGCTGATCGAGCAGTTGCGGACGGCGCTCGGCACGCGGACGGTCATCGGTCAGGCCCAGGGTGTTCTGATGCACCGGTACGGCGTCACCGCGACGGTGGCGTTCGACGTACTCAAGCGCTGTTCGCAGGACACCAACGTCAAGCTGCGGCAGCTGTCCCTCGAGCTGGTCGAGGCGCAGAACAAGGGCAAGCTCAACGAGACGCTGCGCAAGTACGGCCTGAACTCCGACGAGTGACCCTGTCGATTTCCGGCCCGGCCGCTCGACGCAGTGATGCACGGCGCAGGAGGCGCCGGTCACGAGGAGGCTGCACTGATGTCGTTCCAGGCGTACTTGGACAAGATCGAGGAGAAGACCGGCCAGACCCCGCGGGCGCTGGTCGACCAGGCGAAGGAGCGCGGGTACGACGCTCCGGGCGTGAAGGCCGGCGTGATCTGCGACTGGCTGAAGGCCGACTACGACCTCGGCCGCGGGCACGCGATGGCGCTGGTGCACGTGATCAAGAACGGCCCGGGGATCAGCGACAAGCACGTCGGCAGCTCGGGCACCCACCGGGACCCGTCGGACACCTTGTGGCTGGACGGGAAGGCGACGAACCCGGCCGGCTGAACGGCGTACCGTAAGCGGGTGGATTCGAAGAGGTCACCGCGGGACAAGTGGATCACGATCTACGGGCGCAAGCCTGTGCTCGAGGCGCTGCACGATCCCGCGCTGTCGGTGGCGAAGGTGGTGGTGGCGGACAACGCCACCGGGGGTTCGCTGCAGGAGATCCTGCGCGCGGCCGACAAGTACGGGACGCCGGTCGAGCGCGCGACGGCGAGCCGGGTGAAGTGGCTGGCCGGGAACGGCAAGCACGACCAGGGTGTGGTCGCGGACGTGGACGCGCCGCGGATGACGCCGCTGGAGGAGTTCGTCCGGGCGCGCGGCGGCCGCCCGACGAACGTCTTCCTGCTGGACGGCGTCACGAACCCGGGCAACGTCGGGATGATCCTGCGGACCGCGACCGGCGCCGGCTTCGACGGCGTGATCCTGCCGCGCGCCGGGACACCGCACGTCGGTCCGCTGGTGATCAAGGCGTCGGCCGGGATCGCGTTCCAGGCCCCGATCGTGAACACCTCGACCGCGAAAGCGGCCGTCGACCTGCTGCGCACGGCCGGCTACCACGTGTACGGCCTGTCCGCCCGCTCGCACGACTCCCTGTTCAAGGCCGAGCTCGCGCCGCGCGCCGTCTACGTCCTCGGCGGCGAGACCAACGGCATCACCGTGTCGACCGACTCCGACCTCCAGATCCCGCTGCACGCCGGTGTCGAGTCCCTGAACGTCGCGGTCGCCGCGGCTGTCGTAGCCTTCGAGGTCACGAATCGCTGATCGGCCGTGCAACCCGATGCCGGCGCCGATGCGTTGATACCGGGACAGTGCACCGTGCCAGGAGGTGAGCGTGAACAGCGAGGCCGAGAGCGAGTACGTCGACTTCGTCACCCATCACGCGAACGCTCTGTGCCGTACGGCGTACCTGCTGTGCGGTGACCGCCGCCGGGCCGAGGACGCGACGCAGGAGGCGCTGATCCGGATGTACCGGATGTGGCCCCGGCTGCAGCGCAAGGGCGGCGTCGGCGCCTACGCCCGCAAGGTGGTGGTCTGCACCACCCTGGACGGACTCCGTCGCCGGTCGAGCACCGAGGTCGTCGGGGGCGACGGCTACTTCGCCGCCGAGGCCGATCCCGCCGATCCGCTCGACGTACTCGAGAGCCGGATCATGATCATGCAGGCGCTGGCCGAGCTTCCCGCTCGGCAGCGGGCCTGCGTCGTCCTGCGGTACTTCGACGAACTCTCCGTCGACGAGACCGCCGAAGTCCTGGGCTGCCGCCCCGGGACCGTGAAGAGCCAGACGATGCGTGCCCTGGACAAGCTCCGGGTGCATCCAGCCCTGGCCGACCTCAACCTCGCCGGAACCGGGAGGCTGATATGACCAGCGAACTCAAAGACTTGATGACCGAGGCAACCGACCGGGAGGCGCCGTACGTCCCGAACGTGGACGGTCTGCTGCGCGCCGGTCGCCGGGATGTGCGCAAGCGCCGGATCATGGCCTCGATCGCCGCCGCCGCGGCGGTCGTCGTCATCGCCGGCGCCACCACCGTCGCCGTCGACGCCCGGGAACGCTCGTCCACGCCGCCCGCGGCACCTGCCACGACGCAGGGGCAGAGGCCGGCGAAGCTGGTCGTCCCTGCAGGCGGCAGCACCGGACTCTGCACCAAGTCCAACGGCGACACTGTCTCGGCCTGGAGCTGGCCGGTCGTGGTCGACGTCCGGGACACGTTCGGCATGTCCGTCGTACGCCGGTCCCCGGCCGACCCCAAGGTCGTCGCGTTCTGCACGACCGAGTGGGGCAACGGCGCCGGCGAGTCGGTCGTACCCGGCGGCTCCGTGCAGGGCGTCGTACTGCGGAAGTCCGCCGCCGAGGGGCGCGGAGTCACCGGACCGGCCAGCGTGACGACCGTGTTCGGCGTCGTCCAGGGCACTCCGAAGGTCACTGTCCAGACGGACGACGGTCATGTCGGGGTCGCGACGGTCAAGAACGGCTTCTACGCCTACCGTCGGGTCGAACTGTCCCCGTGGCCCGGACCGATCCCGGGAGCCGTGGTCAAGTTCCGGTATCCGGGCCAGGGCGAGTACGTCGCCGCGCACCGCTGAGACAGACGAAGAGCCCGACCGCGGGGGGATGCGACGGGCTCTTCTGAATTGTGCGGCCAAGCACAATGCAATGCCGGAGTGGGGGGTTTCCGGCGGTGCCTGTCTACCGTCTCGCGCCGGACGGTACGGCGGCAACGACGGTGGCGAAGGGCCCATCCACAAAACGAAGGCCACGATGGTTCTCGACGTGGCGCGACCCGGGGGTCGAGACTGGCGGTGTGGGTGGGGGATTGCCGGCAGGGACGGTCTCGATGGTGTTCACGGACATCGAGGGCTCGACCATGCTCCTGCGCCGGTTGGGGGAGCAGTACCTCGAGGCGTTGAAGGGGCATCGCCGGATCCTGCGCGGGGTGTGGGACGAGTACGGCGGGATCGAGCTCGGCACCGAGGGGGACAGCTTCTTCGTGGTCTTCCCGACGGCTGACAGCGCGGTCGGGGCGGCGGTCGAGGGGCAGCGGCGGCTGGCGGGGAACCGGTGGCCGGGCGGGGAGCGGTTACGGGTGCGGATGGGGATCCACACCGGGACCCCGGGCGTGTACGAGGACGACTACTGGGGCATGGACGTCCACCTGGCGGCGCGGATCGCGGGGTCCGCGCACGGCGGTCAGGTGGTGATCTCCGCCGCGACCGGCGACATCGCGCAACTTCCCCAGGGTGCGTCGTTGCGGGATCTCGGCAGGCATCACCTGAAGGACATTCCCGAGCCCGAGCGCCTCTTCCAGGTGACGGTCGCCGGCCTCGACCAGGACTTCCCACCACCGCGCACTGTCGGCATGGCGAGCAGCCTGCCGGTGCCCGCGAATCCCTTGCTGGGAAGGGATCCCGACCTCGCGCGCCTGACCGGGCTGATCCGGCAACCGGAGATCCGGCTGGTCACGCTCACCGGACCCGGCGGTGCGGGCAAGACGCGACTCGCGATGTCCGTGGCCGCCGAGCTGACGAACCAGTTCCCCGGTGGCGTGTACTTCGTACCGCTCGCCGCAGTGACGTCGGAGCAGGTGATGTGGACGTCGATCGCCGAGGTCCTCGACGTACCCCCGCGCGAGCGCAGTCCCGCGCGGCTGACGTCGTACCTGGCGCATCGTTCGCTGTTGCTGGTCCTCGACAACCTGGAGCAGGTGGACGGCGCTGCCACGGTCGTTGCCCAGATCATCGAACGGGCGCCGCAGGTCGAAGTCATCGCGACGTCACGGCGGCCGCTCGGACTGATGGCCGAGCATCAGCATCCGGTGATGCCGCTGGACGCGGCCGCAGAGGATTCGCCCGCCGTACAGCTGTTCGTCCAACGCGCGCAGGCGGTTCAGCCCCGATTCACTCTCGGCCCGGGCAATGTCGGGGACGTGGTGGCCATCTGCCGTCACCTCGACGGGCTGCCGCTGGCCATTGAGTTGTGTGCTCCGCGCGTTCGTGTGCTCAGCGTCAGCGAGTTGCTCAGTCGTGTCGACCAGAGGCTCGACATCGCCTCCACGAGCAGCGTCACACCGGACCGGCAGCGGACGTTGCGGGACACGATCGCGTGGTCGTACGGGCTCCTCAGTCCGGAGCATCGCCGCATCTTTCGCCGCCTCGCCGTCTTCTCCGGCGGCGCCGACCTCGCCGCGATCACCGCCGTCGCATGCGATGCCGAGGATCCGCTCGACGCGGTCGCGGAGCTCAACGACGCCAACCTGATCACGATCTCCGAAGGTCCGGAGGGGCGCAGCCGGATCGAGTTGCTGCAGACGATCCGCCACTACGCCGGCGACGAACTGGAGGCCACCGACGAGGCCGATGCGGTGCGTGCGGCCCACGCGTCGTACTACACCGGCGTCGCCGAGAATCTCCAAGCCCTGCGGGAATCCCGGCACAACACGGCCCTCGAACTGGCCGAGTCCGAGTTCGACAACTTCCGCGCCGCGCTGACCTGGTCGACCTCGGCCGACATTCCGACGAGCCGTCGCCTCTGCGCCGCCCTGGGCTGGGCCTGGCTGATGGCCGGTTACATCGCCGAGAGCCGGCGGTGGCACGAGCAGGTCGTCGCGCAGACCGCCCATCCGTCGGCGGACCTCGCCGCCTGCCTGCGCGGCCTCGGCAATCTCCTTCTCCTCCAGGGCGAAACCGATCAGGCCCACGAGATCGCGCAGCGAAGTCTCGAGATGTCCAGAGCCCTGGACGACCGTCCCGGCATCGCGTTCGCCCTGACCCTCGTCGGTACGGCGCAACGCCAGCAAGGTGAGGTGCACGCGGCCGAACGCACTCTCGAGGAAGCGCTCGAGTTGCATCGCCACCTGGATGACAAGAGCCGGCTGGCCCGGGTTCTCGGCAACTTGGGTGGCATCGAGGAGGAACTGGACCGGCTCGAGCGCGCCGAGGCGCTGCTGCGCGAGTCGATCGGGCTCTACGAGACGCTCGGTGACGTGTACGAAGCCGCCGTACAGGGGCAGAACCTGGCCTTCCTGCTGGTGGTCGCCGGCCGTGTCGCCGAGGCGGGCGAACTGGTCCGTCAGCTGGCCAGGACCATCCTCGCCATGGGAAGCCCGAGTCTCACCCTGGCGTTCGCCAACACGGCGATGAACATCCTGATCCGGGAAGGCGATCCGGTCGGGGCCGCGCACCTGTTCGGTGCCGAGGAGGCGATGGGCGAGCGGCTGGGGATCGTGAACCCCTACCTGGAAGAGGAACTCGAGGAGGCGGTTGCCCTCATCAACGGCGTGATGTCGCGGGCGGAGTGGGAGGACCACCGCCGGGCCGGCCGGTCGATGCGGGTCGAGGAGCTGCTGGCCCGGCTCTGAGTCCGGGACGGATGGTAGCGCTCAGTGGTTGTGCGAGGCCCCGAAAGGACTCCATACTCTTCTCACCGCCGTCGGCGGTTCTGTGGGGGCAGAAGCATGTCTGGGGTTCATTGGAGTGGGGGGCTTTACTGTGCGTGCTTTGAGGACGATTCGTGCTGCGCTGGTCACGGCGCTGGTGGGGGCGGGGCTGGTGACCGGCGCCCAGGTGGCGGCGGCCGCGCCGCCGTCGAGTGAGATCTCGGTCGGTACGACCTCGGTGGCTCCGGGGCAGACCTTCACGATCACTCAGACTCTGAACAACGACCGCGACTTCGACATCATCGGTGCGAAGGCAGGACTGTACGCCAAGGAGCCGGCGTCGCTGCCGAGCCTGATCGACATCGTGGCGTGCCCGGAGGCGTACGCCTGCGACACGCTGGGCAGCAGCGTCCGCGGCGGGTTCCACGAGGTGAAGGCCGGCGAGTCCGTGACGCTGCACTGGACGTTCCGGGTGAAGGACGACGCTCCGGCCGGGACCATCCAGCTCCAGCACCAGTTCATCGGGGAGAACTACGCGTTCGAGATCCTGGACGGGCCGTCGCTGACGATCGAGCCGGCCGCGACGAACGCCGACATCGCGGTCAGCATGACCGCGTCGGTGCGGACGCTGCTCATCTCGCGGATCACCTACACGGTCACGATCAAGAACAACGGTCCGTCCGCGGCGACCGACGTCCGCGTGGTCGGCACGTATCCGAACCGGCTGCTGTACGCCGGTGGCAGCTGCACGCGAGTGGGGACGACGCGGACTGTGAACTGTGATGTGGGCTCGCTGGCCAGTGGCGCGAGTGTGACCCGGACGTTCGCGGCCGACGCAGGCCTGCTCACGATCGGGAAGCTGGTCGCCACCGCCGAGCGGACGGCGAGCTCGCCGGACGACCCGGCGGCCGGCAACGACGAGGCCAGCCGGACCTGCACGGCACTGACCAGCCTGATGGTGCGCTGCTGATCAGCTGGTAGGTCACATCCGGCCGGCGGCCGCGGGTTCTCGAGTCCCGCGGTCGCCGGTCTTTTCGTGGTTTACGCCTTGCATCGATGGGTGGCGCGGGTTTACGGTCCAGGTTAACGTTTAAGTGTGCATTAGTGAGCACTTCTTCAGAACTTGGAGCAGCTATGGTCAGTCGTCGGCGATTCCTGCAGTTGGGCGGTGCCGTGGTCGGGGCGGCTGTCGCCGGTCCCACGCTCGCGGCCTGTGGTGACGGTGGTACGGCGAACGGTGGTGCGAAGGCCTCGAGCGACCTGGCACTGCCGACGTACAAGCCGTTCGAGGGGGTGCGGCCGGATCTGGCCGGCGCGGAGTCGGGGCTCGAGCCCGGGTTCCTGCGGTTCCCGTCGGACGCGACCGCGAGTGTGAAGGCGCCGCCGCTGAAGAACGCGGTGACCGCGCTGACCGAGACGTTCGCGACGCCTCCGCCGCCGATGGGCAGCAACCCGATGTGGCAGTCGCTGAATTCCGCACTCGGTGCCGAGTTGCGGCTCACCATCGGCACCGACCCGGGCTACCCGGAGAAGTTCGCCACGCTGCTGGCCAGCGACTCGCTGCCGGACCTGATGTGGTTGCCGCCGAACCAGGGCATCCCGAACATCGGCCCGATGCTGGAGGCCAAGTTCCAGGACCTGACGACGTACCTCTCGGGTGACGCCGTGCTGGAGTACCCGAACCTCGCCGCGCTGAAGCCGGCGTCGTGGCGGACCGCGGTGGTGAACGGCAAGATCTGGGGCGCGCCGATCCCGTCCACGCCGTTCGGCCAGGTGATGATGGGCAACCCGCGCACGTGGCAGAAGGTCGGCGGTCTGCAGTGCAGCACGGCGGACGAGTTCTTTGCCAAGTGCAAGGAGCTCACCAACGGCACGAACTACGCGCTCGAGCCCGCGATCATCAATATGCTGCACATGTTCGGCGAGTGGTTCGGCGCTCCGAACGGCTGGCGGGTGAACCAGGATCGCTCGCTGACCTACCTGTACGAGACCGACAACTACAAGGCCGCGGTCGAGTACGCCGCCAAGCTGTGGGCCGCGAAGGTCTTCTACCCCGACCTGAACCTGGCCGACGCGACTCCGAAGACCGTGAACGGCCAGATCGCCGCGCAGGTGACGGTCGGCCCGCGGGCGACCGCCGACTTCCGGGCGATGGACCCGACGCTGTTCGTCGACACGATGATCCCGTTCGGTCACGACGGCAAGGCCAAGCCGGTCTACGACATGGGCTACGGCACCGTCGGGTTCACGCCGTTCAAGAAGACCGACGAGGGCCGGATCCGCGAGTTGCTCGCGCTGATGGACTACCTGTCCGCGCCGTTCGGCACCAAGGAGTACCTGCAGAAGAACTTCGGTGTCGAGGGACAGCAGTACCAGCTGGACGGCCAGAAGAATCCCGTGCTGACGAAGGCCGGGACGCAGCAGGGGCCGGGCCTGGTCAGTGCGCTGCAGATCATGACCGCGCCGGAGAGCGTGATCTTCAACCCGGCGTTCCCCGAGGACACCAAGAAGATCTACGCGACCGAGCAGAAGCTGCTCGAGCACGCGATGCGCAACCCGACCGCCGGCACGTACTCCGACACCAGCAGCAAGGTCGGACCGAAGCTGACCGCCGCGTTCCGCGACACGATCGTCGACATCGTCACCGGCCGGCAGACGCTGGACGCGTACGACGAAGCCCTCAAGCGCTGGAAGAACGGCGGCGGCGACAAGATGCGCGACGAGTTCGCCGCCGTCCTGCCGTCGAGCGTGCCGGTCACCGGGTCCTGAGTGATGCTGAAACGAGCCTCCTCGACGACGCGGGTCAAGAGCGGTCTGCCGTTCGCGGTGAAGTGGCGGCGGGACTGGCAGATGGTGCTGCTGATGATCCCCGGGGTTCTGTTCCTGCTGGTGTTCTTCTACCTGCCGGTGCTCGGCAACGTGGTGGCGTTCCAGGACTTCCAGCCGTACCTCGGCATCATGCACAGCGAGTGGAACGGCCTGCAGAACTTCGTCAATCTTTACGACAACCCGGACTTCTGGGACGCGCTGCGCAACACGCTCGTGCTGGCCGCGGTGCAACTGCTGCTGTTCTTCCCGGTCCCGATCGGGCTGGCGCTGATCGTGGACTCGCTGGTCAGCAACCGGGTCCGGCGCTGGTTCCAGACCATCGCCTACCTGCCGCACTTCCTGTCCTGGGTGCTGGTCGTGACGCTGTTCCAGCAGTCGCTCGGTGGAGCGGGGTTCCTGAACAACCTGCTCCGCCAGGCCGGGCTGGATCCGATCCCGTTCATGACCAACCCCGACACCTTCCCGCTGCTGGTGGTCGCGCAGCTGATCTGGAAGGACGCCGGCTGGGCGATGATCATCTTCCTGGCCGCGCTGACCACCGTGGACGTCTCGCTGTACGAGGCGGCCGCGGCCGACGGGGCCGGCCGTTGGCGCCGGCTCTGGCACATCACCCTGCCCTCGCTGCGAACCGTCATCGTGCTGCTGCTGATCTTGCGGATCGGCGACATCCTGAGCGTCGGCTTCGAGCAGTTCATCCTGCAACGCGATTCGGTCGGCCCGGGTGCGGCCGAAGTACTGGACACCTTCACGTACTACGCGGGCGTCGTCGGGGGTGACTGGAGCAGCGGAGCCGCGGCCGGCCTGGCCAAGGGCGTTGTCGGTGCGTTGCTTTTGTGGGGTGCGAACTCGCTCGCTCATCGGCTCGGTGAGCCGGGGATCTTCCAGAGGCGCTCATGAGACCTGTGTGGAAAGAGAATCCGTCGCCGGGCTACCAGGCGATCAAGGCACTCGTCCTGGGTGGCTTCGCGCTGGTGATCGTGATCCCGATCCTGGTGGTGATCTCCACGTCGCTGGCCAGCGATCAGGACATCATCGACGCCGGCGGGTACGTCCTGTGGCCGTCGCATCCGACGATCAAGGCGTACCAGACCTTGTTCAGCGGCGGGCTGATGGGACGGGCGATCCTGGTCAGCGTGTTCGTCACGGTCGTCGGTACGGCGATCGCCGTCGCGGTCACAATCGCCTTGGCCTACGCGACGTCCCGGCCGGTGCTGTTCGGGCGGCCGGTGCTGCTGATGGTGCTGTTCACGCTGCTGTTCGCGCCGGGGATCATCCCGATGTTCCTGGTGGTGAAGCAACTCGGACTGCTGGACAGCCTGTGGTCGCTGATCCTTCCCGGCGCGCTGGGTGCGTTCAACTTCGTTGTGCTGCGGACCTTCTTCATGAACGTGCCGGGCGAACTGCTGGAGAGCGCGCGGATCGACGGCGCCAGCGACTTCACCATCCTGCGCCGGATCGTGATGCCGCTGTCGAAGGCGGTGATCGCGGTGGTCGGGCTGTTCTACGCGGTCGGCTTCTGGAACGCCTTCTTCAACGCGCTGCTGTATCTCAACGACACCTCGAAGTGGCCGGTCCAGGTGATCCTGCGGACGTACGTACTGCAGGGCAAGTCGCTGTCGGCGGACCAACTCGGGGTGGAACCGCTGCCGCAGCCGCAGTCGCTGCAGATGGCCGTGGTGGTGGTCGCACTGGTGCCGATCGTGCTGCTGTACCCGTTCCTGCAGCGACACTTCACCAAGGGCGTCATCACCGGAGCCGTCAAAGGCTGACGGTCTGCGAGAATCGAACGCATGGCGATGGGGCGCACGCAGGACCGGCCGACGCTGCGGATGGTCGCGAAGGAAGCGGGTGTCTCGGTCGCGACCGTGTCCTACGTGCTGTCCGGGCGGCATCGCAGCCACACCATCAAGGACTCGACCGCCGACCGGGTCCGGGAGGCCGCGACCCGGCTCGGCTACCGGCGCAACGACGCGGCCCGCGCGATCCGCACCGGCAAGTCGGACCTGGTCCTGCTCTCACTGAGCGTGCTCGCCGACCCGTGGTCACAGGCGGTCGCGGCCACGGTCAGTACAGCGGTCGGCCCGTACGGGAAGACGGCGCTGATCGTGGCCGACGGCGACTGGCGGACCGTGCTGTCGAACCGGACACCGGACGTGATCTTCATCGACAACGTCAACGCGGACCCGGAGCAGATCGCCGAACTGGAGGCGTTCGCCGCGCAGGGTGTGCAGATCGTGGCGTTCAGCGAGACGCTCGAACCGCGCGGGTTCGACGTGATCCGGTCCGGCGCCGAGCCACGCTGCCACCTGGCCGTCGAGCACCTGCTGAAACACCACGACCGGGTCGGCGCGCTCACCTCGCGGACCTCCGGCTTCGCTCGCTTCGACGCGTACCTGAACACGCTGCGGTCGGCCGGCAAACCGATCCGCGAGGACGACATCGAGATCTTCGAACGTCACCCGGAGGGCGCCTACCGTGCCGCGATGGCCCTGCTGAGCAAGCCGGATCGACCGACCGCGATCTACTGCACGACGGACTTCGCCGCGATCGCCGCCGTCCGCGCGGCGCATCGGCTCCGGATCGACGTACCGCGGGATCTGGCCGTGGTCGGGGTCGGGAACACGCCGGAGGGTGAGCATCTGGATCCGTCGCTGTCGACCGTCGGGCCGGTCGGGTTCAACCAAGCGTTGGCCCGGATCATCGTCGGGCGGCTGACCGATCGTGAGGGTGCGCCCGGCGAGGTCTTCGACTTCCCGTGGCAGCTCATCGTCCGCGATTCGTCGAAGGTGGCTCCTGCTTGAAGGGCTGGGAACCGCTGAAGGGCGGAGAGTCCGACACCTCGCTGTACCGGCGGGGTGACGTCTTCGCCAAATGCTGTCCGCCGGAGGGTGTGCCTGAGCTGCGGGATGAACGGGACCGGGCCGAGTGGCTCGCGGGAACGGCGATTCCCAGCGCGGCCGTCGTGGACTGGGTCGAGTCGGCGGATGGCGCGTGCCTGATGACGACTGCCGTGCCCGGCGTACCGGGGGACTCGCTGGCTGTCGAGGACCACGCGGGCGCGATGGCCGGCCTCGGGCGAGCGGTGCGGGAGTTGCATTCGCTCACCGACTGCCCGTTCGAGCGTCCGCTCGCGTCGGTGGTGGCGCTCGCGGAGGACGTCGTACGGCGGGGTGCGGTGAATCCGGCGTTCCTGACCGACGAGTGGCGCAAGCTCGAGCCGGCGGAGTTGCTCGCGCGAGTTGTTGCCGAGCGCCCCTATGCCGAATCGCTGCAGGAGCTGGCCGTTTGCCACGGCGACCTGTGCCTGCCGAATGTGATCTTCGATCCGTCGACGCTGGAGGTCACCGGGCTGATCGACCTCGGCCGGCTCGGGATCTCCGACCGGTACATCGACCTGGCACTCGCGACCATCCAGATTCACGACGAGTGGTCGGCCGATCCCGCGCCGTTCCTGGCGTCGTACGGCCTGCCGGATCCCGACCAGCGCCGGCTGGAGTTCCACCGGATGCTCGATCCGCTGACCTGGGGCTGACCGCCGTACTGTTGACCGGGTGGGCATCCCGGTCGAGATCATCGCACTCGTGGTCTCGCGGCTGCATGCGTTCGAAGGCCGGCCGCAGGACGGTCCGCGGCCGGATCCCGAGCCGGTGAGCCGGTCCGAGGTCGAGGTGCGCGCGGGGCTGGGCATCGTGGGGGACCGGTACTTCGGGCAGAAGGTGCACCGGAACGCGGCGGTCACCTTCGTGGACGCGGCCTCGCTGGACGAGTTGGCCCGCACCCTCGGGCTCCCGGAGCCGCCGGACCCACACCTCATGCGCCGGAATATCGTCCTGCGCGGCTTTCCAATCGACACCCTGGCCTCGCGCCCTGGCACGCCGGGTCGCCGGTTCAGCATCGACTCCGGTGCGGGCGCGGTGGAGTTCCAGGCTTATCGGCCGGCCAATCCGTGCGCGTGGATGGACGTCGTACTGGCGCCTGGAGCTATGAAGGCTCTGCGCGGGCACGGCGGGGTTCGCACTACTCCGCTGAGTGACGGCATTCTCCGCCTCGGCCCTGCCACGCTCACGTTGCTGGACTGAACTTTCGGGCGGTTTTCGGTGCGGTCGCTTACCGTCAGAGGGTGAGGCTGGCAGTTGGTCTGGTGATGATCGCGGGGCTGGTCGGGTGCAGCGATGTCGCGCCGACCGGCGCGCCGTCACCTACGCAGACACGCTCTGCCAGGCCTACTGCCGCGCCCACCACCCCAGCCGAGAGTCCAGCTCCGACGCCGAAGCCGACACCGACCCCGAAGCCGACCGTCTCCGGCGTGGTCGGCCTCGCGATTCCGGCGATCGGAGTGCGGGGAGTGCGGGTCGTCGCCTACTCGGGTACGGCGGATGATCGCGCCGGGACCCGGATCCAGGATCGTGGCCCAGCGGCGAGTCCACGCGGGCCGGCGGGTGGAGTGGGCCCTGGGCAGATCGGCAACTTCATCGTGACCGGGCACCGGACCAGCCACGAGAAGCCGTTCGCGCGGTTGCCCGAGGTGGTGAACGGCGACCACATCCTGCTCACCGTGGGCGGGACGGTGTACGACTACGTGGTGAACCGGACGATGACGATCTCGTTCCGGAAGCCGGCCGAGAAGGCTCAGCAGAACGCCGCCGTCCCGGGCCGCCCCGGCGTCAAGCCGACCCACGCCATGATCACGATCTCCACCTGCGCCACCCCGGAGGACCACGCCGCCGGCAACTTCTGGTCCGACGACCTCGGCAACCCCGAGCACCGCATCAACAAGATCGGCACTCTCGTCGCCACCCGCAAGGCGTGATCAACCGGTCGGCTGCAGGTCCTGGATCAGCGTGGTCGGCTTGCCCGCCAACGCAGCCGGAGCCAGCTTGCTGATCACCGGAAGCCGCAGTACTCGCAACAGCCCCCGCCGCATCACGAGCTGTGTCTTGGACTCCGGCAGGAACCAGCGTGCCGCCGAGCGGCCGACCTTCTGCTTCTCCTCGGCCAGTGGCCGCCAGATCCGTTCGTACTCCGCCAGTCCGGCCTCGATCGTCGCAGCGCCGATCAGCTTCTCCGCAAGGACGAACGCGCCCGCGATGCCCAGCGACGCACCTTGCCCTGCCAGCAGCGAGACCGCGTACGCCGAGTCGCCGACCAGTGCGACGCGTCCCTTGCTCCAGCTCGGCATCACGATCTGCGCGACCTGGTCGTAGTAGATCTGGTCCACGTCCGGGCACAATGCCAGCGCCTCCGGCACGACCCACCCGAGACCGGCGTAGGCCGACCTGATCGCGGCGCGCGGGTCCTTCGGCAGCGACGGATCCGCCGTCCGGTGGACGGCGAACGACGCCACCCGTCCATCCCGCAACGAGTAGAAACCGAACTGGCTGCCGATCGAGTCGGTCAGGCAGAACCGCCCGTTCACCTCGTCGTGGATGCGCGGCGCCTCGAACGTGTACGCCGCGGTGTGGAATCCGAGCTGCCGCAGGTACGACGTCTCCGGTCCGAAGACCAGCCGGCGCACGGTGGAATGGATGCCGTCGGCACCTATCAGGACGTCCGCGTCGAGCGACGTACCGTCGGCCAGCCCGACCTGCACGCCGTCGGGACTTGGCGTGATGCTTGTCAGAGTCGCGTCGTACCGGAGGTCGACCGCCGTCGGCAGGTGCTCCCGAAGTACTCGCTCGAGATCGGGGCGCATCACGCTGAGGAGAGTGCCTTCGGCGAACTGGCCGAGGCTGATCCCGCCGCGCCGGCGGCCGTGTTCGTCGACCAGGACGGCCTCGCTGACGTGGTAGGCGACCTCTTCGAGCGCGGGCAGCAGTCCCATCGCCCGCATCGCGTCGTACCCCGGGCCGAAGAAGTCGATCATGTAGCCCTGTGCGCGGGGACCCGGCGTGCGTTCGAGCACAGTCACGTCCTGGCCGAGCGAGGCCAGGCGATGGGCCAGGGCCAGACCCGCGATGCCGGCACCGCAGATGATCACGTGCATCAGTCAACTCACCAACCTTCTGAGAACAATCGCCGTACGGTCGTTCCCCGGGCCGAGGCCGCGGTGCAGCAGCAGGCCGTCGATCGTGGCGGCGAGTACGGCGGCGGTCGCGGCCGGTTCGGGGACCTGATGGATCGCCAGCCAGTCGGTCACCCGGGTGCGGAAGTCCGTGACGAGGGCCGCGAGCTGGTCATGGAGCCGCTCGTCGCGGGTCGCGGCGAGGTAGGCCTCGGTGAAGAGCAGGGACATCGGGTCGGTGCCGTCGTAGTGCTCGACCGAGGCGAGCATCGCGTCGACCGCGTCCGCGGGAGTGGCGGCCGCGGTGAAGAGCTGGTCGGTCGCGGCCAGCACCTGGCGCATTGCGATGATCGCTGACTCGGTCAGCACGGCCTGCACCGACGGGAAGTGGTAGTGCACGACACTCGGCGTCACGCCGGCGCGCTCCGCGAGGATGCGCGTGCTCACCGCCGACCAGCCGCGCTCCGGGATCAGCTCCGCAGCGGCGGCGAGCAGCCGTTGCCGCACCTCGGTGCCGCGAGTGGCCGCTGGGGATGCCATCCCGACCTCCTTGGTCGATTGCCCTGAACGGTCGTTCTGTACGATCGCCCTGATTCTGACACCTGCGAAAACCGGCCGGTGTACCGCGGGGGTGTCAGCTGCGGCCGAACTTCCACCACTTCGGCTTGTTCATCTTGATCTCGTCAGCCGTCATCGGCGGCGGGACCGGCGGCCGGGACTCCTCGGTGAGGAAGTTGCCGGACTCGGTGTCGTACGGCGTGACGCCGAGTCGGCGGCTGATCTCCATCACGAGCGGGATCGAGCGCGGGCCGTCGTTCAGGTAGAACGTGATGTCGCGGACCTCGACACCCTTGCCGATCGTCATCTCGACGTCGTACTCCGGACTTCGCAGCGCCAGCCAGGACGGCTTGCTCGCGTCCACGTCGGGCACCACCTCACGGACAACGGCCACCACGTCGGCCGACGTACCGACAGATGGTGGCTCATAGCCGTCGGGAATGTCGTCGAGGCGACGTACGCCTCCTGGCCCTCGCATCGCGTAGACAGCCCAGCTCATCCACGTCCTCGCTTCGCTCCGGGCGCGGATGAGGCACAAATCACGCTGTATTTGACGATGAACTCGCTCCGCTCGTTCATGCCCCCAGCATCCCCTACCTACGCCCCAGGTGCGACAGGCGGTCTCAGAGTTTGCGAGCAGCCAGGATCGCGAAGGTGAGGTACTCGCCCTGGTCGGCCTCGAGCATGTCGAGGGTGCCGTCGCGCTCACCCCGGTACGCCGAGACCGCGCGGGACCAGGCGAGCCAGTCGTCCCAGCCGGACTCCTGCAGCCGCGCCGCGGTGACCTCGACGAGTTCGGTGATCTCCCACTGGAACCGCCACCAGTCCGCGGTGTGCCAGGCGAGCGCCTCCGAGCCGATCAGCTTCTTGATGTGGTCGGGGATGAAGCCGAGGTCGCGGATCTCCTTGCGCAGCGCGGGTGTGGCGACGCCGAGTTGGCCGCCGGGCTTGAGGAAGCTGGTGAGGTAGGCGAGGTAGGTGTCCGCGGTGCCGAAGTACTCGTAGGCGTCGACGCACACGATCGCGTCGAAGAACTCCCGTGCGAACGGCAACGTGTGCGCCTCGGCCTTCACGGTCACGATCCCGTCGGCGCCTTGGGACGCGATGTTCGCGGCCGCCTCGGTCGGGTCCACCCACAGGTCCGCGGCCCACACCTCGACGTCGTACTCCCTCGCCAGGAACACCGAGGTCGTGCCCTTCCCGGACCCGAGATCCAGCACCCGCATCCCCGGCCGCAGTTCGAGGTCCCGCGCGAGATCCTCCAGCAACCACAGGGGATGCGGGCCCATGTCCCCGCCCAGCACCCAGTCGGCGTCGTACCTGTTCGACCGCGGATAGGCCTCTCGCTGCAGTTCCACCATCCGTCCACCCAATCAGAAGACTGAATATCCGCCATCGATTAACAGCACGCTGCCGGTCATGAAGGAGGACGCGGGGCCGGCGAGGTAGACGACGGACGGAGCGATCTCCTCGGGCGTGGCGTAGCGCTGGAGTGGGGCGTCGAGGATCCAGTTCTGGCGGAACTCGGGCTGGTCGACCGGGGACATGTCGGTCTTCACATAGCCGGGGGCGAGCGCGTTGACGCGAATGCCGTGCGGTGCCCACTCGGCGGCCAGGCTGCGGGTCAGGTGGTGGACGGCGGCCTTCGACGCGTTGTACGACGCCTGCCACTGCGGGCGGTTCACGATCCCGGCGGACATGCTGCCGACGTTGACGATCACGCCGCCGCCGGCCTCGATCATGCCGGGGGCGACCGCCGTACTGCAGTTCCACAGTGCGGTCAGGTTGAGGTCGATGACCTGCTGCCACTCCTCCGGCGGGATGTCGAGGGCCGGCCGGTGGATCGCGATTCCGGCGTTGTTGACCAGGATGTCGATCCCGCCCAGTTCCGCGGTCACGTCGGCGACCAGGCGCCGTACCTCGTCCGGAGCGGTGATGTCGGCCTGGATCGCGAGACCACGCCGGCCGCGGGCCTCGATCTCGCCGGCCACCGCGGCGTTCCGCTCGGCGTCCCGGGCGGCGATCGCGACGTCGGCGCCGGCCTCGGCCAGGGCGAGCGCGAAGGCCCGCCCGAGACCGCGGTTCCCGCCGGTGATCAGGGCCCGCTTGCCCGTTAGGGCAAAGGTGTCCAGGACGTTCATGCGCCGCTCCTCTGTCGATGGTTACCCGGAGTAAGTTTCCCTGCTGGACCGGGTCGCGAAACGGTGTCAAAAGCTGCAAACCGGTTCCCGCGACGGTCGTCCAGCGCTTAATATCGCTCGTCGGTCTGGGACAGGGGGTGTTCCGGCCGTTTCTGACGAGTGGGTGGGACCGGCGGAGTCCGGTACTGGGGAGAAGCGGGGAAGCATGGCGGACAAGCCGGCGCCTAAGCCTGGCCATTTTCTGCCCGGCGGCGAGGGGCGCAACACCCCGGCCGACGGTGAATCGCAGCGTGGGTCCACCCCGCTGGCCGCGCCGACGCCGCGGCTCAGCGGCGACGCTCCGGACGCGGCGCCGGTTCTGCGCGGGTCACGGATCGAGTCGAAGCGGACGACCCTGACCGGCAGCCGGCTGGGCCCACCGCCGCCGGACGACCCGGCAGCCGCGGCGTACCAGGCGGTCTTCCACCCCGAGCCGCTCCCGTTCGTCCCGAAGAAGCGGTCCAAGATGATGGTCGCGGGCATCGTGATCGCCGCCGTCCTGATCACCGGTGGCGGTATCGCGCTCGCCACCAAGCTGCTCTCGTCGTACGACGACCTCGTCGCCAACCCGATGGGAACGCCGTCCGTCCGGCCGAGCGACGGCCCGGTCGTGCCGGCCGGCAAGCCGAAGCCGGACGCCGAGGTGGTCAGGCAGAACCCGTTCTACACGGCCGGGAAGCTGCCGGCGGTGAAGTGCCAGGAGCCGGCCTACCGGCCGACCTCGAAGGAGAACGTCTACTCCTACTACCAGGCCCTGATCGCCTGCATGGACAAGGCGTGGAAGCCGATCGTCACCAAGGCCGGGTTCGAGTTCCGGTCACCGCGGCTGATCGTCTTCGACGAGGGCGACGAGACGGCGTGCGGCTTCCAGAAGGACGTCTCGTCGTACTGCCAGGACGACCAGGGCGGCAGCGTGACGATGCCGTGGCAGGACCTGATGGACGAGTACCCGAAGAACAAGGCGCTGGCCCGGGTCCAGATGGCTGAGTCGATGGGCTTCGTGTACGGCGCGCACCTGCAGAACCTGGTCGGCATCTTCGAAGCGTCCGGCAACCTGCGCGACACCGCGGCGAACAAGGCCGGCCAGCTGGAACAGGACCGGCGGGCGGCGCTGCAGGCGAGCTGTTTCTCGGCGGCCTTCTTCGGCGCGGCCAAGGCCAGCTTCCCGCTGCGTGGCGAGCTGCTGCGGCAGTGGACCCTGCTGATCCAGCACGGCGGTGACGAGCACGCCGAGGACAAGGTCCGCGATCACGGCTCCGGCAAGAGCCTGGCGCTGTGGATGAACCAGGGGTTCGCGAGCACCGATCCGGGCACCTGCAACACTTTCGTGGCATCATCCGCGAAGGTCAGTTGACCGTACGGACGAACGAGGGGGACGAGCGATGCCTGAGGAGCACCCTGACGGTGCCGGCGCGCCCGAGCCCGGGCACTTCATGCCCGGCGGCGCCGGCGACGCCTTGCCCGACGGCAGCCGCGCGGGCCTGCGTCCCCTCACCCTGAGCCGCCGGCTGCCGGGCAGCCTCGGCAAGGCTCGCGAACTCCACGGCACCGTCAACCCGGCTGCGCGCCGGAAGGCACAGCCGCTCCCGACCGATCCCGACGCAGCGGGCGGCTACGGCGCGCCTCCGCCTGCGCCGCTCGCCGGCGCTCCGCTGACTCCTTTGACCGGTACCCGTCGCCCCGGCGGATCGCGACCGGTCGGCTGGCACTCACCGGCGTCCCGTTCGGGCGCCCAGTTCTCCGCCGACGCGCCGTTGGTCAAACCCCCGCGGCACTACTCCAAGGCGATCATCACCACCCTGTCCGTCCTCGTCGTCATCATGCTCACGGGCGCAACGATCGGCGGCTTCAAACTCATCGACTCCTACGACAACCCCGTCGCCAACCCGCTGGCGCGGCCGTCGGTCAAGAACACCGAGCCGCCCCTCCCGGTCCCGCCGGACCCCACCGTCACCGTCACGGCCCCGGTCGTCCCGGACCTCGTCCGCCTCCAGAAGAACGAGATCTACAAGGCCGGCAAAGTCGCCTCGGTCGCCTGCAAAGAGCCCGCGATCAAACCGAACTCCCAGTCGGCGATCCTCAAGTACTACAAGGCTCTCCTGCCCTGCCTGAACCAGGCCTGGGCCCCGGTGATCAAGAAGGCCGGGTACGAGTTCCGCGCGCCCAAGGTCGTACTGCAGAGCGGCACGATCGTGGCGTCGTCGTGCGCGGGCGAGGAGAACGTCGCGTATTACTGCCCGTACGACGAGAGCATCAACATCAGCTGGAAGAACGATCTGAAGAACTACCGCAGCGACGCGCTCGGTGCCAGGGTCTGGATGCTGGACACGATGGCGCACGAGTACGGGCACCACGTCCAGAACCTGACCGAGATGCTGACCGCGGCGTCGTCGCGCGAAGGCTGGGCGAAGACCAAGGCCGAGGAACTCGAGTGGAGCCGCCGTACCGAGCTCCAGGCGGGCTGCCTGGGCGCGGCGTTCCTCGGCGCGAACAAGAAGCCGCTCGGCCTGAAGGGCACCAAGCTGGAGGTCTGGGAGTACGAGACCCAGCACAGCGGCGACGAGTACAACCCGAAGAAGATCCGCGACCACGGCTCCCGCAAGAACCACTGGGTCTGGGGCCAGCCCGCCTTCAAGTCCGCCAGCCCGGCCTCTTGTAACACCTTCACCGCTCCCGCCGCCAAGGTCAGCTGAGTGGCCGCCGCGGCGAAGACCGCTGTGCTGGGGGTTCTCGCGGTGGCGGTCGCCGTGATCGCGGGGATCGGTGCTCGGCCGACGGAGTCCGCGGTCGCCGAGCCGGTGTCATCAGGTGCGCCGGTACCCTCCGCGCCGGCACCTTCGGTGCGGGCGGCGCCGGAGCCGACCTGGACGCCGACCGACCCGACGACGCTGGCAAGCAAGACGCGGTTCTATACGACCGGACGGGTGCCGGCGGTGAGCTGCCGGTTGCCGAAGACCTTGGTGCAAACGCGGGCGGGGATGCTCGCGTACGCGCGGACGATGGTCGGGTGTATGCAGCGGGCGTGGCGGCCGGCGGTGCTCAAGACCGGTTTCCTCCTCTACGCTCCCGACGTCGAGGCGTACTCGCTCGACAAGCCGGCCGCGACACCGCTGTGCCGGAACCCGCCGCGGAACACCGACGCGTACTACCTCAGCTCGAACCGGCTGATCTGTTTCGAGTGGCCTTCGTTCGTCGATGGCGAGGACCCGGTCTGGAACCTGATCGCCTTCCAGACCGTGGTCGCACACGAATTCGGCCACCATCTGCAGCAGACCGTCGACATCCTCTCGACGTACGAGTTCGCCCACGCCGGCGGCTCTGCCGCGGTGCAGCTGGAAGACGAACGCCGCCTCGAACTCCAGGCGAGCTGCCTCGGCGCGGCCTTCCTCGGCGCCCACAAACAATCACTCAAGCTGACCGGCCAGCGCCTCGACATGTGGGAGTACCAGGTGGCCCACACCGGCGACGAGTACAACCCCCAGAAGATCCGCGACCACGGCTCTCGCAAGAACCACGGCTATTGGAGCCAGCGCGCCTTCGACTCCAAGAACCCGTCCTCCTGCAACACCTTCGTCGCCCCCGCGAAGAGAGTCAGCTGATGTCCGGTACGGCGAAGGCCGCGGTCCTCGCGATCGTGGCCGTCCTGGTGGCGGCGGTCGAGTGCTCGTCGTTGCCGACCGCGAAGCTGGCGACCGAGCGGGCGATGATCCGTTACGCCAGTGCGTTCGTCGGGTGTCTGAACAGGGTCAGGGCGCCGCTGAACGAAGGTCAAGTTCACCTGAGCTTGAGTTTGAAGCCTTCGTGGGTGTTGAGGAAGCCGAGGCGGTCGTAGAAGCGGTGCGCGGCGGTACGGGATTTGTCGGAGGTCAGCTGGACCAGGGCGCAGCCTCTGGCGCGGGACTCTTCGATGGCCCATTGGATCAGCGTCGTACCCAGGCCGGAGCCGCGGAAGGGCACGGCGACGCGGACGGCTTCGATCAGGCCGCGGGAGGAACCGCGGCGGGACAGGCCCGGGATGATCGTGAGCTGCAGCGTGCCGACCAGTTCGTCGTCGCGTTCGGCGACCATCAGCAGCTGGTTCGGGTCGATGTCGATGCGCTCGAACGCCTCCAGGTACGGCGTCAGGTCGTCGGTCGAATCGCGGGTCGCGCCGAGTTGGTCGTCGGCGATCATCGCGACGATCCCGGCAACGTCGGCGCTGGTGGCGCGGCGGATCACCAGATCATTCATACCGGCAGGATCTCAAATCGCTGAATCGGTTCAGCATTCGGGGTAACGTCCGTAGTACCGAAACGGTGATTGCCTTATGCAAGGACCTTTCGCCGGCACACGCCGGTGTCATCCGTTTGCCCTGCGCAACGAAGGGTACGAGTGATACTGGACACCACTGCATCCGCCCGTGCCGGGGTCGTGTGCGGTGTGCGCGGCAGCGGATGCGGGCCTAGTTCCGGAAAGGGTTGGTCCGATGTCCGCGTTAGCGATCGACTTCACGCAGCCGTTCGAAGATGCCTTCAGCAAGCTTCTCTCATTCGTCCCGAACCTGCTCGGCGGTCTCGTCATCCTGGTGATCGGCTATGTCGTCGCCAAGGTGCTCGGGAAGCTCGTCGGCAAGCTGCTCGGACGGGTCGGGTTCGACCAGTGGATGGAGCGGGCCGGTGTCTCCGGTGTGCTGCAGCGGTCCGGCACGGGGCTGACCGCTTCGGCGATGCTGGGCAAGGTCGTGTTCTGGTTCGTGTTCCTGATCAGCTTCACGATGTTCGCCTCCGCACTCGGCGTACCGGAGATCTCGAACTTCATGAGCGACATGCTCGGCTACATCCCGCGGATCTTCGCCGCGATCGTGATCATCTGCCTGGCGGCGCTGTTCGCGAACTTCCTGGCCGCGATCATCCGGGGTGCCACCGGCAACGAGACGCTCGCCAAGGTGGGCAAGTACGCGATCCTCGTGTACGCCGCGTTCGCCGCGCTGACCCAGCTCGGGATCGCGGTCCAGCTGACCGGCAACACGCTGCTGATCGTGCTCGCGGGTGCGGCGCTCGCCCTCGGCCTCGCTTTCGGCCTCGGGGGCCGCGAGATGGCCGGCCGGGCACTGAGCAATCTCTTCGACCGGGACATGATCAAGAAGCCGGCCACCGGTTCGAACGGTACGACGGCGTACCCGGCCGACGGCGGCTACGAGCCCCAGCCCGGCTACCAGCCCCAGTCCGGCCACCAGCCGCAGGCCGGGTATGAACCTCAGGCCGGTTATGAGACGCAGGCTGGCTATGAGGGTCAGGGCGGCTACCAGGGTCAGCCTGGCTACCAAGGTCAGCCGGGTGAACAGCACCCAGCCACCCACGGCGCTCCCCAGAACGGCGGCTGGTCCAACGGCTCCACCCCCTCCAACAGCAACTGGCAAGGCGGCAACCAACCCTGAGAAATACCCGCGTGCCTCCGTGCGGAGGCACGCGGGGTGTGGGTGTGAGCGGGTGGCGGCCTGTGGGGCAGTTGGCGTGCGCTTGTTTACATCGTGGTGGGGAAGCGGCCGCCTAGGAGGCGGGTGGCGTGTTCGGCGGATTCGACCAGGAGGTCGAGCCAGTCGAGGCAGCGGGCCAGGGGCATGCGGATGGTGGGGCCGCTGATGGTGAGGCAGCCGGCTAGTTCGCCGTTGGCCTTGAAGACGGGGGTGGACAGGCCGGAGGCGCCTTGCTCGCGTTCGCCGATGGTGATGGCGTAGCCGTCGGCGCGGGTCTGCTTGATCACCGCGGCGAGCTCGTCCGCGCTGGTGATCGTGCTGTCGGTGATCGACCCGAGCGGTTGCGCCAGCACCGACTTGGCCAGCTCGTCGTCCCACGCCAGCAGGACGCGGCTGGCCGACCCGGCGTGCAGCGGCATGATCTTGCCGACGTGCATCTCCCGCCGCAGTGCATGGTTCGTCTCGGCCAGCGCCACGCAGACCCGATGCCCCTGCTCGGCCCGGAAGAACGCGGCCGTCTCGCCGGTGGCGTCGCGCAGTTGCCGGAGCAGCGGCACGATCAGGTCGAGTACGTCGACCCCCTTCACCGCCGGCGCGGCCCAGTACGCCATCTTCACGCCGACCCGCACCTGATCGCCCTGCCGGTCGAGGAAGCCGAGCGCGACCATGTTGGTGACGAGTCGCTGCACGGTGGAGGTCGGGAACCCGGTGGCGTCGCGGATCTCGCTGAGCGTCAACGACGGCCGGTCGAGCGAGAACGCATCGAGAATCTCACCGATCTTGCCCAGCACCAGAAGGGGCTGACCGTTCCCACCCACCGGATCCGCAGTCGCCATGGCCTCAGGGTATGCGACCTGCCGTCGCAGCGATCTGTCGCCGATCATCCCTCGATACCTCGCTCAGTACTCCGGATCACGACGCCCAGGGGAAGGATGTCGTACTGGCCTGTGCGCCCTGACCGGCGCGGGAACGGTTCGGCTCGCCGAGCTCGGCCAGCAGCCCGCCCGCCAGCCGAACCAGCTCGCCGAACTTCGCGGGGGTCAGCCAGTCCGGACGAAGCGCGAACACCAGGTCCTCGGTCGCCGTGTTCCCCGCCGCACCCGGCGCGAACGGGCAACCACCCAGTCCGCCGAGCGATCCGTCCACGGTGGTCGCGCCGGCATCGATCGCGGCCAGGCTGTTCGCCACGCCGAGCCCCCAGGTGTCGTGGCCGTGGTACACGATAGGCCGGTCGTCGACGGCGGCCGTCCGGCCGACTAGGTGGTGGACCTGCTCGGGGATCGCCTGGCCGAGGGTGTCGCAGAGTACGACGTCACTGCTCCCGTCCGTGCGCGGATCGAGGACGATGTCCAGGACCCGGCCGGGCGGGACCTCTCCCTCGAACGGGCAGGTGAATGCGGTCGCGATACACAGCTGGACCTCGCCCGACACGTCCGCCGCGAGCTCGAGCGCCTCCGGCAGTGCGGCCAGGCTGTCCTCGGTCGAGCGACCGAGGTTCGCCTGGTTGTGCGTGTCCGACGCCGACAGGCAGTACTGGAAGTTCCGCGCGCCGGCCTCGGCCGCCCGCGAGACGTGCCGCGGCGTCGCGACCCAGATCCAGCACTTGCCCAGCTCCGCGGGCGTAAGCTCGCGGATCACGTCGAGCGTTCCGTCCATCGCCGGCACCAGGTCCGGCCGCGCCATCGACCCGATCTCGAGAGCCGGAACCCCCAACGTCAGCAGGGATCTGACGATCTCGACCTTACGGGCCACGGGCAACGGCTTGCCAGTGAGTTGCAGACCGTCCCGCAGTGTGACATCGCGCAGTACGACGGTCATGACGCCTCCTCCAGGTCTTGCGTACCGCGCCGGATCTCGGCCGCGGTCAGTCCGAGCAACCCGCCGAGGACCTGTTCGGTGTGCTCGCCCAGGTCCGGCCCAAGGCTGCGGATCGGCAGCGATTCCTTGCCGATCACCGGGACCACACCCGGGAAGCCGACGTCCTTCAGCACCTCGGCACCGTTGGAGACGTCGAAGCGCTGGATCATCGCCCGAGCGGCGTACTGCTCGTCCTGGCTGATCTCCCGCGCGGTGTAGATCGGCCCGCACGGGACGCCGGCCACCTCCAGCTCCTCGATCGCGGTCGCCGCCGGCCGACCGGCCGTCCACGCACCGATCGCCTCGTCCAACTCGTCACGACGCGCCCACCGGCCGGCGTTCGACCGCAGGTCGGGGTCATTGGCGAGATCTGCGCGACCGATCAAATCCATCAGCCGCTGGAAGATCCGGTCACCGTTGCCGGCCACGATGATGCTGTCGCCGTCCTGGCACAGGTAGGCGTTCGACGGTGCGATGCCTTCCATCCGGCCGCCGATCCGCTCCCGCAGTACGTCGTACGCCTCGTAGTCGGGGATCAGCGACTCCATCATCGACAGCATCGACTCGTTCAGCGCGACGTCGATCACCCGCTCCGTCAGCGGCGCCGGCGGCAGTCCCGCCGTACGCCGGACATCGCGCTGGAAGAGTGCCATCACTGAACCGAAGCCGGCGTACAACCCGGCGATCGAGTCGCCGATGGAGATGCCGACCCGGGCCGGCGGCCGGTCCGGGTGACCGACGAGCTCGCGGAAGCCGCCGTGCGCCTCGGCGACCGCCGCGAAGCCCGGCCGGTCCGACATCGGCCCGGTCTGCCCGAAGGCGGAGATCCGGGTCAGCACCAGCTCGGGGTTCGCCGCGCTCAGGACCTCGGGGCCAAGGCCCCAGGCCTCGAGCGTGCCCGGCCGGAAGTTCTCCAGTACGACGTCGCAGTGCCGAACCAGCTCGAGCACCGTCCGGCGGCCGAACTCGCTGCGCAGGTCCAGCTCGATCGACTGCTTGTTGCGGTTGATCGTGCGGAAGAGCAGCGACGTGGTCCCGGCGTACAACCGCCAGTTGCGCAGTTCGTCACCGGTGCCGGGCCGTTCGACCTTGATCACCTCGGCGCCGAAGTCCGCCAGCAGGCGTCCGGCCGTCGGGGCGGCGATGTAGTTGCCCAGCTCCAGGACCCGGACTCCGGCCAGTGGCGCCGGCGACTCGCTCGTCGTCATAGCAGTGCTTCTCCAAGGGGTTGGTGGGTCAGAACAGCAGGCTGATCGGCATCAGCAGGAGGATGGCGACCACCGAGGCGACCGACACCCCGATCGTGCAGCTCTTCAACGTGCCGCGGGTGGTCTGGCCCATCAGTGCCTGCAGCAGCCAGAAGGTGTTGCTGGTGACATGCACCGCGAACAGCGAACCTGCACCGGCCGCCAGCGCGATCAGCACCGGGTCGAGGCCGAGTGCCGGGGCGATCGGGGCGAGGATGCCGGCCGCGGTGATCGCGGAGATCGTGACCGAGCCGACGGCGACGTGCAGCGCGGCGGCCATCACCCAGACCACCAGGAGCGGGGCGACGGTGTTCGCACTGAAGTAGCCGCGCAGAATGTCGCCGAGTCCGCCGGCCGCGACCACCGCCGCGAGCGAACCGCCGACCGCGGTCAGGATCAGGATCTGGCCGCTCTCCTTGAACCCGCGGGC
Organism: Kribbella capetownensis; assembly: GCF_004331485.1. Taxonomy (GTDB): domain Bacteria; phylum Actinomycetota; class Actinomycetes; order Propionibacteriales; family Kribbellaceae; genus Kribbella; species Kribbella capetownensis. The sequence goes on along the minus strand of NZ_SJKD01000007.1, from coordinate 501,009 downwards.
GATCGCCTTCTCGACGCGCGGTTGTCCCATCGCGTACCGGCCGATCAGGCAGGTGCCGATCAGACCGACCAGCAGCGCGACGACCGGGTCCGAGATCAGTGCGACGACCTTGTTCTCCCAGTCGGCGGCCTCGGCGATCGCGCCGAAACCGATCAGCACCAGGGCCGACAGCAGCGGGACGAACAACAGGAACAGCGGCGGCTGGCCGGTCTCGTCCATGTCGGCGACATCACCAGTGCCGCTCGCCGAATCAGTGCCACCCACCGATCCGGTACGACGGACGTCCGTCGAACCGCTGCCCCCGCCGACGGTGACGGTCTCCTTCACGTCCTCGTCGATCGCAACCGCCTCGCCGGCGACGGCCTGCTGCTCGTCAACGGCCTCGTTCCAGAAGCCGCGGCGGAACAGGAACGACATGATCGTGATCGCGATCAGCACGGTCGGGATGATCAGCACCAGACCCCAGAGCAGCATCTTCCCGAGCGGGACGTGCAGCAGGGCGGACAGCGCCAGCGCACCGACGCCGGGGACCATCAGGACGATGCCGCACTCGAGGCCGATCGCCAGCGCGGTCGCCATCCGGGCGTTGCCCAGCGGGCCGATCCGCTTCGCCGCCGAGCGGGCCAGCGGAGCCGAGATCACCAGCAGGACGTCGAGGTAGATCGACTGCAGCAGCGTCGCGATGGTGAGCGCCATCGAGTACGGCAGCCGCTTCGGGCCGAACAGTGTGAGCAGGTGCTTGACCAGACGCTCGATCGCGCCGAGCTCCTGCAGGATCGAGCCCATCAAGACACCGAAGGCGATCAGCAGGCCGACCTCGGCCATGATGTCGCCGAAGCCCTTGGTGATGGTCTCGACCGTCTTGTCCAGCCCGAGCTTGCTGACCAGGCCGAGATAGAGCGACCCGACCACCAGCGAGATCACCGGGTTGACCCGGAACCGGACGATGAGGACCACGATGGCGAGGATCGCCACCGCGGTGTTGATCAGTACTCCGACGTCAGAAGTCATGGGGGCAGAAGTCCTTCGAACGGGGATCGCGGGGACGGTGCGGGCATCTTCCGGCTCACAATGTGAACATAGACCCACGAAGTAGGCAAGAGGTTGAACCTGGTACGTCCCTGAAATCTCCCCACAACGACAACGGCGGCCGCTCCCAGAGGGTGCGGCCGCCGTGGCGACGGGTGATCAAGATCTCAGGTTGTCGGTGCTGCTCCGAGTACTCAGTCGGTCGCGGTGTCGGGACCCGCGCGGCGGACGTCCTCGACCTTGGTCATGGCATCGCGCAGGTCGGCGAGCCAGGATTCGCTGTGCTGGGCGACCAGTTTCACGCACCAGCCGAGCGCGTCGCTGCGGGAGCGGGCCACGCCGGCGTCGACGAGAGTGTCGAGCACCTGGCGCTCGGGCTGGCGGAGCCGGGTCATCACCGGCGCGGACAGGGACGTGAAGACCGTCCTGGTCTCGCCGCACCGCACACCCCAGGCGACCTTGCGGCGGGTCGCGTGCTCCAGTTCGCGGGCGATCTCGATCCGGCGCTCCCGGGTGTCCTCCCGGTACTGCTTGATCCGGCCCTCTTCGGCGGCGGACCGCTCCGCCGCGCTCACGTCGTCACTCTGCTCGGGCGCCGCGATCCGGCCGACGACCAGGATCTCGTCCCGGTCGATGCTCAGTTCCGGCTCACCCTCGAACCAGTCGGCCGGCAGCCGTCCGGTCAGCCAGCCTCTCACCCGTTCGCTCTCTGTCTGTGTACTCATGTAATCATGATTACACCTCAATCAAGAGACCTTCAAGCGGCCGGAGGCGGTGCGAACGCAGCCCGCAGCCTGGCCTGCGCAGCCGGGGACGCGGCCGTGTGGTCCAGCCCGAGCAGCGCCGCCCCGACCACCGGCGGTACGTCGACCACCTTGGGCACCGCTTTCGGCGCAACCTCAGGCAGCAGACGTACGACGCGATCCACCAGCACAGCGTGGCCGGCGGTCAGCACACCGCCGCCGAGGACGACCGTGACCGGCTCGGTGAGAAGGTCGAGTCGCCGCAGCACGCTGACCGCCATCGCGACGATCTCTTCCGCCTGTTGCTGCACCACCCCGAGGGCAACGGCATCGCCGGCCGCGGCGACCTGGAACAGCAGCGGTCCGGCCTCGAGTTGGCGCTCTGCCGGCAGATCGCCGAAGTGGAACGCCTCGATCACCGCACTCAGTGTCGGCAGCCCGAAGTGCGCCGGCAGTGCGGTCGACAGTGCGGTCGCGGGACCGCGGCCGTCCTCCGCGCGGGCCGCCGACCAGAACGCCTCCTCGGCAAGTTGCGGCCCACCACCCCAATCGCCGGTCAGCTTGCCCAGCGCGTGGAACCGGGCGGTGCGTCCATCCGGCAACAGGCCGGAGCAGTTGATGCCGGCGCCGCACACCACCGCGACGCCGCGCGGCTCGTCGACGCCCGAGCGGAGTAGCGCGAAGGTGTCGTTGGTGACGTACACCGACTCCGCCCAACCGTAGGACTCGAAGGCTGCAGCCAGTCGCTCCTCCTCGATCGGGAGATCCGCATTCGCGAGGCACGCGGAGATCTGCTGCACCAGTGGTACGTCGCCGAGCGTCAGCCCAGACTTCGTCGCGGCAGCCCGCACCAACGGCTCCAACCCAGCTATGGCGGCGTCCGGTCCGACTATCTGCGGTTCGAACCCGCCGCCCCGCGCCGTACCGAGGACTGTTCCGTCGGCCGAGACCAGCGCGACATCCGTCTTGCTGTTGCCTGCGTCGAAGGCGAGGACGCCGCCGGGGACCGTCACGCCCATGGCAGAAACGCCTTGTTGTGCGCGAGTAGCCGGTCCGTCAGTTCGCGCGCGATGGAGATCTGCCCGACCAGCGGATGCGCCAGCAAGGCCTCGAACACTCGCTCCGAACCGCCTTTGATTGCGGCCTCCAACGCCAAATCCTCGTACGCCGTGACATGCGCGACCAAACCGGCGTACAAGGGCTCAAGCGGTGCGATCGGTTCTGGTGTGGGGCCTTCGGCGCCGATCGTTGCCGGCACCTCGATCACCGCGTCGTCCGGCAGGAACGGCAGCGTGCCGTTGTTGAGGGCGTTGACGACCTGGACGTCGCCGATGTTGTTCAGCAGCGACGATGCGAGCGCGACCGCAGCCTCGGAGTAGTACGCACCACCGCGCTGCTCGAGCAGTGCGGGCTTCTCGTCCAGCATCGGATCGGCGTACATCTCCAGGAGTTGCTTCTCCAGGGCAGCGACCTCGGCGGCGCGTGACGGCTTGGTCAGCAACTCCTGCACGACCTCGTCGTGCGCGTAGTAGTAGCGCAGGTAGTACGACGGCACGACGCCCAGCTGCAGCAGCACCTCAGCCGACAGATAGAGATCGTCGGTGAGCTCACTCATGTGCTCGGCGAACAGCTTCGGCAGCATGTCCTCGCCGTTCACGCGGACGGCGCGCTCCCAGGTCAGGTGGTTGAGTCCGACGTGGTCCAGCGACACCTGGTCCGGCGTGACACCCAGCATCGCGGCGAACCGCCGCTGGAACCCGATCGCCACATTGCACAGTCCGACGGCCTTGTGCCCCTGTGACAGCAGCGCCCGTGTCACGATCCCCACGGGGTTGGTGAAGTCGATGATCCACGCGTCCGGATTGGTACGCCGTACGCGCGCTGCAATGTCCAGGACGACGGGGACTGTCCGCAGGGCCTTCGCCAGGCCGCCGGCGCCGGTCGTCTCCTGGCCGACGCAACCGCACTCCAGCGGCCACGTCTCGTCTTCGTTCCGGGCGGCCTGACCGCCGACCCGCAGTTGCAGCAGTACGGCGTCCGCACCGTCGATGCCGGCGTCGAGGTCGGACGTGGTGATCACCCGGCCGGGATGACCTTGTTTGGCGAAGATGCGGCGAGCCAGTCCGCCGACCAGCTCGAGCCGGTCGGCGTCGGGGTCGACCAGGACCAGCTCGGAGACCGGCAGCGAGTCAGTCAGGCGGGCGAAACCGTCGACGAGTTCGGGCGTGTAGGTGGATCCGCCGCCTACGACTGTGAGTTTCATCCGGGCTCCTGCGGGATGGGTGGACCTGCGGTGTCGAACACTTCGTCGCGGGTGGTGCTGAGGGCGGACTGCAACGCGCCGGAGAGCACGGGGTCGATGTGGATCGCGGTCAGCAGCAAGCGCGGGCGGGGTACGGCGAGATCCGCGAGCTCGTCCTGGACCAGGCCGCGCAGGCGTTCGCCGCCGGCCGTGATCACACCGCCTGCCAGGACGATCAGCTCGGGGTCGACGACCGCGACGATCGCTGCCAGACCGACGGCGAGCCGGTGGGCGAACTCGGCCAGGACTGCATCGCCGGCGCCTTCGCTCTCGAGTGCAGCCGCGATCGCGGCCTCGGGCGTCCGGGCTTTCAGGCCGTGCGAGCGGGCCAGCTCCAGCACCTGTTCCCCACCGGCGAGCTCCTGGAAACCGCCCGCGTTGTTGCGGCCGACGTTGCGGACCAGCGGCGTACCGGGCAGCGGGAGGAAGGCGACCTCGCCGGCGCCGCCGGTGGCGCCGCGGTGCAGCCGGCCGTTGATCACGACCGCCGCGCCGATACCCTCCTCGCCCCAGAGCAGCACGAAGTTGTCGGTGTCCCGGGCGTGGCCGATCTGCTGCTCGGCGACGGCGGCCAGGTTGACGTCGTTCTCGACCTCCAGCGGTGCGGTGATCGCCGCAGCCAGCTCGTCGAGCAGATGCGGGGCGTGCCAGCCGGGCAGGTGGGTCGCGTACCGCAGCCGGCCGGTGGTCGGGTCGAACCCGCCCGGCGTACCGATCGCGACGCGGTGCATCCGTTCGCGCGTCAGTCCGGCCTCGCCGGCGGCGCCGTCGATCGCCTTGAGCACACGCTCGACGGTTCCCTTGGCGCTGCGGCCCGGGGTGGGCAGCTCGTAGCTGCCGACGACCTTGCCGGTCAGGTCAGCGACCGCGGAGCGGATCCGGGTCGGTGTGACGTCGAGGCCGGCGACGTACGCGATGCCGCCGTTGATCTCGTACAGCTGGGCGTTCGGGCCCGGGCGGCCGGCGCTGGTGCCGCTGGCGCGGACCAGACCGGCGGCTTCCAGCCGGGCGAGCAGCTGCGACGCGGTCGGCTTCGACAGGCCGGTGAGGTTGCCGAGAGTGGTGCGGGACAGCGGTCCCTGGGACAGCAGCAGGTCCAGGGCGGCGCGGTCGTTCATCGCCCGCAGCAGGCGGGGAGTTCCGGGTGTCGTTGCCATGAGCTAACCCTGCCTCCCTGCGCCGCTCCCGTGTGGTCGGCTCGCTGATCTCCAAGACTGTTAGGAAAGTTTCCTATTAACGCGAGACCGTACGACGGACCGACGCAGGTGTCAATCAATCCGGCCGAGCAGGCGGATCGGATCGTCGTACTGGATCACGGGCGGGTGGTGGAGTCCGGTACGCAGGAGTCGCTGCTGGCCGACGGTGGGTCGTACGCCCAGCTGTGGCGCAGCTGGGCGGGAGTGCCTACGCCTGACTCGCCAGCAGGGCGAACGACACGAGCCAGTGTGTCGACATGAAGCCGCCATCGGTCACCGTCGGCAGAACCGCCTCGAGCTGACGGTCGGCTCCTTGGCGCAGCACCTCGGCGACGTCAGGGAGTGCCGGTGCGATGGTACGGAGCTGCCAAGCTCGCGACAACGCCAGCCCGGACAGGTGTGCGAGTTGTCCATCGCCAGTGTCGTCGGTGATCGGCACCTCCAGCAGATGCTGGTGGGCGTCGCCGCCGAGGCCGGGCAGGAAGGCAGTCAGCCAGGTGGCGAACTCATCGGCCGGCAGCACGCGACGCATCAGCTCGGCCTCAGTCAGCGCGGGTGACAGGAAGTCGGTGCCGGACGGCTCGAAGCGCGTGTCGTACGCCGTGTCCGCGCCGAACCACTCGATCGCGCGGGCCCGGATCGCATCGACCACATCGGCTCGACCGAGGTCGTCGTACGCCTCGAGGAGCAAGGCGAGCGCGAACGCGCTGTTGAGGTGGACGCCGTGCCGGACCGGGTAGGCCTGGCGCGGCAGCCACTCGAGCACGAGCTCGGCGATCGTGTCGCCTAGCGGGGTCAGGGCGTCCGCCCAGTTCTTTGCCTGCGGCAACTTCTGCGCGGCGGCGACCAGCATCGCCGCCCAGGCCCAGCCGTACGGGCGTTCGTACGACGGCCGATCCCGCAGGTACGCCGCCTCGGTCGCGATCGCCCCCGGGGTCAGTCGTTGGTCGAGCACCTCGATCGGGCGGTGACCGGCCTGGTCCGGTGCCAGCGTCAGCAACCGGACCAGGGACCACTGCATGTGTGCACTGGAGTGCCAGTCGTACGAGCCGTGGAACGCCGGGTGCAACCGGTCCGGCGTCACGTCCACGTCGTCCGGACTCGCCGACGCGTGGGCGGAGCCGTACGGATACGGGGTTTCGAGCACCTCACAGGCGATGGCGGCCCAGGCGGCGGCGTACTTCATGGGACTCCTTTCAGTGTCCTGTAAGCGATGTGGCTCGGCGCTATCGGCGCCCAGGCACGCACCTCGCGGCACTTGCCCAGCGCCCACGATGCTCCGCATCGAGGCCACTGCTCAAGCACCCCGATGCACGCACCTGGACACCGCTATCGCTCAAGCCACATCGCTTACAGGACACTAGAACGCGAAGACGTACATCAGGACGATGTTGCAGGCCAGCAGGGGAACGGCGGTCGGGACCTGGGCCTTGATCGGGCCGTACTGGTCCTTCATCTCGAGCAACGCTGCCGGGACCAGGTTGAAGTTGGCGGCCATCGGCGTACACAGAGTGCCGCAGAAGCCGGCCAGCATGCCGATCGCGAAGACGACCGCCGGCGTACCGTCGAACTGCTGCACCAGCAGCGGCCAGCCGACCGCCGCCGTCATCACCGGGAACGCGGCGAACGCGTTGCCCATGATGATCGTGAACACCGCCATCCCGATGCAGTACAGGGCCACCGCGGCGATCAGCGAGCCTTTCGGGATCAGGTGGTCGGTCACTCGGCCGACCGCCGTACCGACCCCGGAGGCGTTGAAGAGCAGGCCGAGCGTCGCCAGCATCTGTGGCAGGATCGCGGTCCAGCCGATGTGCTCTAGCAGCCGCCGTCCCTCGTGCATCGGGACCGCAGGGGACTTGGGCTTGAGCAGCACCATGCCGACCGCGAGCGCCAGCAGCGACGCGACACCGAGGCCGATGATGGTGGCGGAGCCGGACTGCAGCAGGAGCTTGCCGTCACTCACATGCACCTTGGCGAGCCAGGCGCCGAAGATGGCCGCGACCACCGGGATCACCAGTGCCGGCAGGAAGAGCTTGTTGCCGAATCGGTCGGCGAAGCGCATCCGCTCCTCCGGACTGGTGGTGCGCTCCTTGCCCCGGCCGGGGAAGCCGGCGCCGGCCAGCAGCGCCAGTCCGATCACCGCGATGCCGAGCAGCCAGGACGGCGCCTGCTTGTTCACGACGAATGTGCCATAGCCGAACGAGAGACCGAGGATGCCCCAGAACGCCGCGGAGCCGATCCGCTTCGGGTTGCTGCGGTCGTTGATCACCTGCGCCGCGATCAGGACGAAGAAGATGCCGCAGAGCCAGTAGAACCACTCGACCTTGATCACTGCGCCACCTCCTTCGCGTTCGCCTGGTCCTCGGCAGCGAGCTTGTCCAGCTGGCGATCCAGCAGGAACAGCCGGACGCCGTGGATCAGCAGCGCGCAGATACCGGTCGGGATCGCCCAGAGCGCGATGTCGATCGCCTCCAGGTGCAGGCCGTACGTCGTGTCGACGAAGCCGGTGATCAGCAGGATCGAGCCGATCGCGACGAAGATGTCCTCACCGAAGAACAGCCCGACCGTGTCGGCGCTGGCGGCGAAGCCCTTGATCTTCTCCTGCACCCGCTCCGACAGTGAGCCGTAGCGGCGCTCCGCGGCGCCGGCGGCCATCGGATGGATGAGCGGCCGGACCGCTTGGGCGGGACCACCGATGCTGGTCAGGCCGAGGGCCGCCGTACCTTGCCTGATCAGCAGGTAGACGGCCAGCAGCCGGCCGGTGGTCATGACTTTCAGCTTGCCGATCAGCTTGCGGGCCTGGTGTTGCAGGCCGTAGCGCTCGATCAGCCCGATCACGGGCAGCGTGACGATGAAGACGGTGACGGACCGGCTGCCGGCGAAGCCGTCGCCGAAGGCGTTCAGGATCTTGACCGGTGACAGGCCGCCGATCAGGCCGGCCACGATGCCGGCCGCGGTCACGACCAGCATCGAGTTCAGCCGAAGGGCGAACCCGACGACGACCACCGCGATGGCGAGCAGAACCCACATGGTTCCTCCCGGGGACGGAACGGTGTTGCATCGATTGACGCGAGTCCGGCCACCATAAGAGATTGTTGAACGATCCTGCAATGCATCATTCGAACAAGTTTCTTCGGAGAATGATGAAACGCGCCGTGACCGCGTGGGTCCGGCGCGTTGTCGTCGTACTGGATCGTTAGGGGAGGCGCCAGTCGATCGGGGTGGCGCCCTGCTCGACCAGGAGGGCGTTGACGCGGCTGAACGGGCGGGAGCCGAAGAAGCCGCGATCGGCCGACATCGGGCTCGGGTGCGCGCTCTCGACGTACGGCGTACTGCCGAGCATCGGCTTCAGGGTCTGGGCGTCACGGCCCCACAGGATCGCGACCAGCGGGCCGCCGCGGTTCACCAGCGCGTGGATCGCCTGCTCGGTGACCGTCTCCCAGCCCTTGCCGCGGTGCGCGCCGGACTTGCCCGGCTGCACAGTCAGCACTCTGTTGAGCATGAGGACGCCCTGATCGGCCCACGGCGTCAGGTCGCCGTTCGACGGAGCCGGTACGCCGACGTCCGCCATCAACTCGCGGTAGATGTTGGCCAGGCTGCGCGGAATCGGTCGGACGTCCGGCGCCACTGAGAAGCTGAGCCCGACCGGGTGGCCAGGGGTCGGGTACGGGTCCTGGCCGACGATCAGTACTTTGACCTGCTGCAGCGGACTCTTGAACGCGCGCAGCACGTTCTCCCCGGCCGGCAGGTACGGCCGCCCGGCCGCGATCTCCGCCCGGAGGAACTCGCCCATCCGTGCGACCGTCTCTTCCACCGGCGCCAGCGCTTCCGCCCAGTCCGGCGCCACCAAATCCGTCAACGTCTTCGGGCTCACCCGCCACAGTTTCGCAGTACGCCGCCCACCCCCGCACCTCGGGTTGTCGACACCTGTTCGCGTGTTGGTCAGCCCCCCGCCTCGTCCACCACGGTACAAAGGACCCGGCCCCGCAAAGGTATGAGCTTGCGGGGCCTTTGCTTGTCGTCAGCGGGTGGCGAGGCGGCGGAGGGTTTGGGTGTAGCGGCGGGCGGCGAGGTGTTGGGCCTTGCGGGTGGCGGGGCCGCCCAGGCGGGTGTACCAGGTGGCGGGGCGGCTGTAGGCCCGGACGGTGAAGTGGATGCCGTCGGCGTCGCGGGTGACGACGAAGGACTCCTCGCCGGAGGCTGGGTGGCCTTCGAGGGTGCCATAGGCGAAGCCGATGCGGTCCGGTTCGTCGACGGTCCAGACGACGCGACAGGGGACAGGAAAGCCGAGCAGGCCGACCGGGGACAGGGTGCGGAGGCGGCCGACGAGCATGCCGGCGCCCATCCGGCCGAGACTGTTCGTGCCGATCGCGGGTGGGGTGTCGGTCGCCGTCATCGGTAGTCCGGCGGCCCGATGCATACGCCATGCCAGCAGCGCCTCACCGGCTCGCCGGAAGACCTCGTCACCCACGCCGATCTGCTCCCGGTACTCGAGCCGGTGGTACCCCTGTGGCGTCTCGTCGTACCGCGTCGACCCGACCACGTCGTAGTTGAACCGCAGTCCGGCCAGATCCTCCAGCCTCATCGAACCCCTTCCATCAGCCGTCGCCACGCCAGTACCCCGCACAACGCGAACCCGACCGCGTTCGCCAGGCCGTGTGTCGCAACCATCCACTCCAACGGTAGGTACGGCGTACCAATGACATGCCCCAAGGCCCAAATCAACGCCAGCACCATGGTCACCACGAGGACCGACGCAGAAGAGATCAGAAGTGCGGCGGTGGCACGGCCGGCCTGGCGCGACCTCCGCCAGAGGTTCCACCCGACCAGCCACATCCCTGCGGTCAGTACGGCGGCACCCGCGAGTTCCACCGCGTCGCCGACGAAGAAACCGAGCAGGACGATCCCGGTGCCGAGCGGGACGCTGATCGCGGCGACCGTGGTCGTCGTACCGGGACGATCGGAGACCAGATAGGCGATCAGGGCGGCCGCGAAACCGGCGAAGTGGAAGTGGGCGACGGTCAGGGTCAGAACGGTCAGGCTGAAACCGAACAGTTCGTACGACGAGCGCTCGGCGACCAACGCGAGTGCGGCGATGGACGGCGTCGCCAATGCCGTGTAGAGCGCGATCTCGCGAGGGCGGATCGCCTTGTGCTGCAGGAGATGCCGACCGGCCAGCGTGATGAGCACGAGCGTGCCGGCGAGGTAGGTCGACGCGAAGGTGATCGAGACCGGGCCGCGCGGCAACCAGAGGGCGAGCGCTCCGGGGATGGCGAACGCGAACCACCAGCGAGTGCTGGTGGTTCGCGTCGGGAGGAGGGTGAGGCCGAGGGGTACGACGACGAGCATGCCCAGGCTCACCACGGCATGGACGAGGACGGTCAAGCGCTCTTGAGACCGCTCGTGCTGTCCTGCTTGAGGGCGTTGAAGAGCGCCAGCGCCTTCTTCTGGTCCCACCTCACCGCCACGCTGCCGTCGGACAGGCGGTAGTTGTCGTCGCTGATCGGGACGGTCAGGGTGACGCCGCCGCTGCCGGAGACCGCGCGCATCCCGCGAGCGAAGCGGATGAAGTCGAACAGGCTCATGTCGTTGTCGACGGTCAACGCGTCCACACCCTTGGTGGCGACGTTGAAGTAGCGCACCGGGTTGAGGAACGTCGACGGCGAGCTGGCCTTCTTCGCCACCGCGCCGACCATCGCGCGCTGCCGCTCCACCCGGCCGAAGTCGTTGTTGCCGTCGGCCTTGCGGGACCGGACGTATCCGAGCGCGTTCACACCGTCGAGTTCCTGGCAGCCGGCCGGCAGGTCGATGTGCGCGTCCTTGTCCTTCATTGCCTTGGGCAAACACATCTCGATGCCGCCGACACTGTCGATGACGGAGGCGAAGCCGCCGAAGCCGACCTCGACGTAGTGGTCGATCCGCAGGCCGGTCGCGTTCTCGAGGGTCTCGATCAGCAGCGCCGGGCCCTTGTTGAACGCAGCGTTGATCTTGTGCTTGCCCTTCATCCCCGGGATGGTCACAGCACTGTCGCGCGGGACGCTGATCAGCGCCGTCGGTCCGGAGTCGGGCACGTGCATGATCATGATCGTGTCGGTCCGGGCACCGCTGTCGGAGCCGGTGTGCAGCCGGGCCCGCTCAGCACGGCTCAGGTCCTCGCGGGCGTCCGAGCCGACCATCAGGTACGTCGTTCCAGGGGTTTCGGCCGGCCGGTCGCCGGTCGGCATCGCGTCGATCTTGTCGATCCGGCTCCAGGCGTAGAGCGGGACCGCGACGAGCATGAGGATGAACAGCAGGACGATCAGTCCGACGGTCCGGAGGAACCAGTTGCGCCGCTTCTTCGGTCGTGCCTGCGGCGGCCGGCTCACGTAACGTGGGTCGTTGGGCTGCGGTTGACTCATACCCACGACCGTAGCGGTGCCGGGTGCCGCCGCACGTCACCCCACTGAACGGTTTTACACGTCGGAAAGTCGATCCTGCCTCCTCCGGAAGGACGAAATCAGGCCCGAAACCGAACCAGAACGCCGGAAGCCGCCGGGCGAAAGCCCTACCCGGGCGGTGAACAGGCGGGTGAAGTACGCCGGATCGTCGTACCCGACCTGCCGGGCGACCACGGCGACGGGCAGGTCCTCCTCGGCGAGCAAAACCTTTGCAGTGTTGAGTCTTGTGGTCAGGACCAGTTCTTGCGGCGTGGAGCCAGTCGTACGACGGACTGCCTCGCGCAACTCCTTCACGGTCAACCCGAGCTCAGTGGCGTAGTCCTGAATGCTCATCGGCGTACACGCCAACTCACTCAACCGCCCGGCCACATCATCAGCACGCGGCGGTGCCGCGGCCGCGAGAAGCTCATACAGCGCAGCCACTGTCTGTACGGCGTCATGCGTCGTACAGACCCGCAGCAGCCGGGTGAACGCGCGGTCGACCGGTCGCGCGTCGGCATACCGTCGTACGGGCTCGGACGGGTTGAGATGGCCCAGTGTGGTGAGTGCCGCGGTGGCCGGACCGCTGAACAGCGCCCACGCCTGACGCCAGCGAGTCGTCGGCCGATAGCCATGCAGTACGCCGGGATAGAGCCAGAGCATCGCCGGTGCCTTCACCTCGTGCAACCGGCGGTCGGGACCGTGCAGCAACTGCCCACGGCCTTCCTTGATCCAGACGAGAGCGTGGCAGCCGAGGGCTCGCTCCGGAGGTGCGTCGGGCGGGTGGTCCTGTTCGCCGGCGCCGAGGCAGAAGAGTCCAAGTTCACGCTCGGGAGCGCCGGGGGTCAGGTAGATCGACCAGTTCGGCATGACACAAGAGTCCAAGAATCGGATCCCGGCTGTCCATTCCGGTGCGGCCGCGGCCCGGCTGCAATGGACGTGTGCTGACTTCGAACGGGTATGTGCTGGATGAGCGGCGGCTCGGTGAGCTGAGCGTTGTACCGGAGCGGGAGCGTCGGGACCGGCCGCGGTTGCGGGAGAGGCTGCAGCGGGACGGGTACCTGTTCCTGACCGGGCTGCTGGATCCCGAGGACGTGCTGGCGTTCCGGCGCTACTACTTCGGGCTCATCGGGTCGGTGACCGAGCGGGCGGCGTACCGGAAGGTGCTGTTCGGTCAGATCGTGCCGGGGACGGAGTACGCGGCCTTTTGCGCGCAGCCGGCGCTGAAGGGGTGGTTCGAGTGGTTCCTGGGTGGTGAACCGTTCCTGCACCAGCGGAAGATCATCCGGCAGACTGCACCGGGCGAGAACGGCATCGGTACGGCGACGCAGGCCCACTACGACCTGGTGTACCTGCGCGGGGGGAGCGATCAGGTGCTGTCGGCGTGGATCCCACTGGGTGAATGCCCGGTCAGTCGCGGCGGCCTGACCTATCTGGAACGCAGCCACCACAGAGTCCTCGCGGACGAGGCCGCAGGACGACTCAAGCGACCCGCCGCCTCCATGACCGCCGACCTGCCGGGCCTGGCCGAGGAGTACGACGCCAACTGGCTGGTCACCGACTATGCCGCCGGAGACGTCGTGATCCACACCGCCCACACCATCCACGCGGCGCTCGACAACGTGTCCACCGACATGCGGCTGTCCACCGACATTCGCTACCAGCGGGCCGACGATGCGATCGACGGCCGCTGGCAGAACCACTGGCACGACCAGGACGGACTGTGAGCATCTGAAGACGCCGACCTCGCCGGCGAAGTTCCCGCTCCGGCGCAGTCGACCGGATTCCGGGCGCTTCTCGCTAACGACAATCATTTCGGTTACGGTGCCGATCGAAGGGTTAGCGAATCGGAGGAGAGCCGTGAACCGCAACGAGCTGGTCGCCGGGGTGGCGCAGAAGGCGGGCATCCCGCGGAACCAGGCCGAGAAGGTCCTCGACGCGCTGGGCGACGTCGTCACCGAGGCCGTGCACAAGGGCGACAAGGTGTCGCTGACCGGTCTGCTGAGCATCGAGCGGGTCCTGCGCGCACCACGCACCGGCCGCAACCCGCAGACCGGCGAACCGCTGGCGATCCCGGCCGGCTACTCCGTGCGCCTCTCGTGCGGCAGCCGCCTCAAGGCTGCCGCACGAGGTGACCTCCGGACCGTTTCCTGACCCCCGATCACCCCTTCAGGAAGCGGATCGGGTCGCACTGCCCGTCGTCGACCGAGTGCTTGACCGGCGAGAGCTCGAGCGCCGCGGCCCAGTACTGCGTGGTCGGCTCAGGCGGTGTGGTGAACCGCGCGTTCGGCAGGTAGAGCCGGTTCCCGAACGCCGCCGCCGTGGTCGGTACGTCGAAGTCCTTGCTGGTGACGCGCTGGACCACCGTCCCCTTGGTGCCGCCGTCGTTCAGGCTGACGACCGCGACCGTGTTCAGCACGTTCTGGACGACGTAGAGGGTCATGTCGATCAGCAGGAGGCCGTCGCCGTTCGTCATCACCTCGGCGCCGAGGTCGACCCGCCTCGTCACGCCGGTGCGCGGGTCGACCCGGAACAAGAAGCCCGTCGACGACTGCACGATGATCAGGCCGCGGCCATCCGGGGTCAGCGAGATGCCGTTCGCGTTGGTGGCGCCGGCCGTGTGCTGGTAGTCGCCGCTGAGCGGAACGGTCTTCACCGCGGACTGCCCGGCCAGCCGGCCGTGCCGGCCGAACGGAACCTTGTAGAGCACCGGCTGCTGCGAGTCGGTGAACCAGGCCGCGTCCTTGCCCAGGATCACGTCGTTCACGAACGTCGTGGTCGAGGTGGTGAACGTGTAGCCGGCCAGGATGCGGCCGGTCCGGGTGTCGATCACGCGGCCGTTGCCACCGCCGGCGCCGGCCACCCACAGCCGTCCGGAGCGGTCCACCTTCATCCCCAGGGAGGCGGTGCCCGGTCCCTGGCTGAACACCTCCCCGGTGCCGGTCCTCAGGTCTGCCCGGTAGATGTCACCGTCCACCCGAGAGCCGAAGAACGCCTTGCCGCCGGCGATCGCGATGCCTTCCGGCTGGAACCCGTCCGGCAGGTCGATCCGGGCCGGGAACTTGGTCGTGGTCTGCGTCGTGGCGTGGGGCGTGGCGTGGGTCGTGGTCTGGGTCATGGTTGGGGCGGCGTCGGCCGGCGAACTCACCAGGCCCAGTAGCAGAGCGGGCACACTCAGCACTGTGGTGAGCCGGCGGACAGGGTTAGACATGGGCGGGCCCTCCTGATCCGATGTCCTTTACAGGGACAACGGCGCATCCCTGTGGATGGTTCAAATACTGGTCCGTGCCAGCGGGTACTGTCACTGGCAGCAACTCGACTTCGGCAACAAGGGGCAGGGATGACAGCAGGCATCGACAGTTCCGGCACGGTGCGCCCGCAGGACGATCTGTACCGGCACGCGAACGGGCAATGGCTGGCCGAGCACGAGATTCCGGCGGACAAGGCCATCTACGGCGCCTTCCACGCGCTGTGGGACACCGCCGAGCAGGACGTCCGCGCGATCGTCGAGAAGACCGCCGCGGCCGGGCATCCGGACGGCACCGAGGCGCGCAAGATCGGCGACCTGTACGGCAGCTTCATGGACGAGGACACGATCGAGCGTCTCGGAGCCGAGCCGATCGCCGAGCAACTGGCTCTGGTCCGTGCCATCGAGGACGTCCCCGGGCTGGTGTCGGCGCTCGGGCAGCTCGAGCTGCAGGGCGTGCCGGGGCTGTTCCACTACTGGGTCGACGCGGACGCGAAGAAGTCCGACGAGTACGTCGTGTACCTGATGCAGGGCGGACTCAGCCTCCCGGACGAGTCCTACTACCGCGAGGACAACTTCGCCGCCGAGCGGACGGCGTACGTCGCGCATGTCGCACGGATGCTGGAGCTGGCCGGACTGCCCGACCCGGCTGGGTCCGCCGAGCGGATCATGGACCTGGAGACGCGGATCGCCGGTCACCACTGGGACCGGGTGAAGAACCGCGACGTCACGCTGACGTACAACAAGGTCGACCGGTCCGGCCTCGAGGCACTGACGCCGGACTTCGACTGGTCGGTGTGGCTGGCGGGTGCCGGCGTACCGGAGAGTGCTTTCGAGCAGGTCGTCGTTCGCGAGCCGGACTTCTTCACCGGAGCCGCCGCGGCCGTTCAGGACGCCGGGCTGGACCGCTGGAAGGAGTGGCTGAGCTGGCGGATCGTGCACAGCGCGGCGCCGCTGCTCAGCAGGGCCTTCGTCGACGAGAACTTCGCCTTCTACGGCACGACGTTGACCGGTGCCCCGGAGCTGCGCGAGCGTTGGAAGCGCGGCGTCGGCGTGGTCGAGCAGGCGCTGGGCGAGGCGCTCGGCCAGCTGTACGTCGCCGAGCACTTCCCGCCGGCCGCGAAGGCCCGGATGGTCGAGCTGGTGCAGAACCTGGTCGAGGCGTACCGGCAGCGGATCGAAACGCTTGACTGGATGGGCGCGGACACCCGGCAGCGCGCGCTCGACAAGCTCGGCAGCTTCATGCCGAAGATCGGCTACCCGGACAAGTGGAAGGACTACAGCGCGCTCGAGATCGACCCGGCCGACCTGTTCGGCAACGTCCGCCGGTCGGTCGCGGTGGAGACCGCGCGTGATCTGGCGAAGCTGGGTCAGCCGATGGACCGGACCGAGTGGAAGATGACGCCGCAGACGGTCAACGCCTACTACAACCCGCCGATGAACGAGATCGTGTTCCCGGCCGGCATCCTGCAACCGCCGTTCTTCGACGCCGACGCCGACGACGCGGTCAACTACGGCGCGATCGGCGCGGTGATCGGGCACGAGATCGGCCACGGTTTCGACGACCAGGGCTCGCGGTACGACGGCGACGGCAACCTGAACGACTGGTGGACCGACGACGACCGGGCCGCGTTCGAGCAGCGCACCGACAAGCTGGTCGCGCAGTACGACGTCCTCGAGCCGGCCGAGACGCCCGGGCAGCACGTGAACGGCAAGCTCACCCTGGGCGAGAACATCGGCGACCTGGGCGGCCTGTCGATCGCGTACGTCGCCTACCAGTTGTCGCTGGACGGCGCCGAGCCGCCGGAGGCCGACGGGCAGCGGTTCTTCATCTCCTGGGCACACGCCTGGTCGACCAAGACCCGGCCGGAAGAGGCGGCACGGCGGCTCGCGATCGACCCGCACTCACCGCCGGAGTTCCGCTGCAACGCGGTGGTGAAGAACATCGACCAGTACCACCAGACCTTCAACAGCGCCGAAGGCGACGGCATGTGGCTGGCCCCGGAGGAGCGCGTCCGGATCTGGTAGCAGACAAGCGAAAGGGGCCGCACCGATCCTGGTACGGCCCCTTTCGGCTGTTGTTCAGGAAGCCATCCAGTTGTGGATGCCCTCGACGTCGCGAGGCAGCGCGTCGGACAGGTTCTCGGCGCCGTCGTCGGTGACGAGGATGTCGTCCTCGATCCGGATGCCGATGCCGCGCAGGTCCTCCGGCACGGTCAGGTCGTCGGCCTGGAAGTACAGACCCGGCTCGACCGTCAGCACGTAGCCGGTCTTCAGCTCGCCCTTGCGGTACTTCTCCGACCGCGCCGCCGAGCAGTCGTGCACGTCGAGCCCGAGCATGTGGCTGACGCCGTGCAGCGTGTAGCGCTGGTAGAGCATGCTCTCCGGGTCGAGTGCCTCCTCGGCCGAGACCGGCAGCAGGCCCATCGCGTCGAGGCCGTGGACGATGACCTCCATCGCCGCCTCGTGCGCGGCGCGGAACCGTGCACCGGGCTTGACCGCCGCGATGCCGGCGTTCTGCGCGTCCAGCACCAGTTGGTAGAGCTCGCGCTGGCGCGGGGTGAACTCGCCGTTCACCGGCAGCGTCCGGGTGATGTCCGCGGTGTACAGCTGCCGGTTCTCGACGCCCATGTCGAGCAGCATCATCGTGCCGTTGTCGACCGTTCCGTCGTTCTCGATCCAGTGCAGCGTGGTCGCGTGCGGTCCGGAGGCGGCGATCGAGCTGTAGCCGAGATCGTTGCCCTCGGCCCGGGCCCGGCGGAAGAAGGTGCCCTCGATCCAGCGTTCGCCGTACTCGCGGACCTTGTCCATCTCGGCGAGGACGTCGGAGAAGCCGCGGTGCGTGATCGCGACCGCGTCCCGGAGCTGCTCGAGCTCGAACGGATCCTTGACCAGCCGCAGCTCGGACAGCGTGGCCGCCAGCTCGTTGTCCTTGAGGTCGTCGGTCCGGGCGCCGCTCAGCAGCGACGCGATCGACTCGTCCTCGTCCCGCCGGACCCGGGTGGGTACGTCGCCCTTGAGCGCGTCGGCGAGCTGGTCGACGTGCCGGGTCTCGATCCCGAACTCCTTGGCGGTCTCGGTCAGCGACGGACGCCGGCCGGCCCACAGCTCGCCGTACATCCGGTCGCGCCAGAACTCCTCGCCCTCGCTGCGGTCCGCGCGGGGCCGGAAGTACAGCACCGAGTCGTGGCCGCTGGTGCCGTTCGGCTCCAGCACCAGTACGGCGTCGGAGGTCTGGTCGCCGGCCAGCCAGACGTAGTCGGTGTGCGGCCGGAAGACGAAGTCGGTGTCGTTCGAGCGGACCTTGTAGGTGCCGGCCGGGATGACCAGTCGCTCACCCGGGAACGCCTGCGACAGCGCGTCCCGCCGCTTGGACGCCCACACGCCGACGTCGCTGAGCGTCACATCGTGTCGCTCCGAGTCGGCCCAGCCCGAGTTCATGAACGCGCGCAGCTTCGGGTTCGGCTCGTTGTCGTGCGACGCGGTCTTCGGTGCGGCCTCGCCGGTGGTGGTGGCGGAGCTGTCAGCGGTGGGTTCGGTCATCCTGGACCAGTCCTCGTCTCAGCGCGCGGTGTGCAGTTGGTCGCCCCGGAGCGTGCCCGTGTCAGGCAGGGCCTCGGCGGGGTCCGAGCCGATGCGGGTGATCGCATTGTGCTCGTCCACGAAGACTACGCTCGGTTCGAAGACCTTGGCCTCGGTGGTGTCGAACATCCCGTAGGCGATCAGGATGACCAGATCGCCCGGATGGATCAGGTGCGCCGCGGCCCCGTTGATGCCCACCACCCCGGACCCGCGCGGCCCCTCGATGAGGTACGTCGACAGCCGCTGACCGTTGGTGATGTCGACGATGTCGACCTTCTCGCCGGCCAGCAGATCGGCCGCGTCCATCAGGTCCGCGTCCAGCGTGCACGACCCGACGTAGTGCAGATCCGCCTGCGTCACCGTGGCCCGGTGGACCTTCGACTTCATCATCTCGCGCAGCATGCGCGTCATGATCCAGGCAGGCCCGGATCCTGTCAGTGGCGGCGGTCACCCAACTACCGAGGTGTCCAGGGCGTCAGACTGTCCCAGAGGAGGGCGGCTCATGCGTGTGGTGATGCTGTGTGGTGGTGAGAGCTCGGAGCGAGACGTCTCGCTGTCCGGTGGCTGGGCGTTGGCGGGTGCGCTGACCGAGCGCGGCCACGAGGTGTCGGTGATCGACCCAGCGGCAGCCGAGCAGGTGCTGGCGGAGAGGGTGGAGGGGAACGGAACGTCGTACCCGATCCCGAAGACACCGCCCGCGATGGACGGGCAGCCGCTCTGGCGGGAACGCATGTACTCCGCACTGACCGGTGGCGACGTACTGCGCCGGATGCGGGCGGCGGACCGGGTCTTCATGGGGCTGATCGGTGGCTGGAGCGAGGACGGTCACGTCCAGGCGCTGCTGGAGATGGCCGGCATCTCGTTCACCGGCGCGGGCAGTGCGACCTGTGCGCTCAGCTGGCAGAAGGACCGCTGCCAGGCGCTCCTCGGCGCGTACGGCGTTCCGGTCGCGGAGCGAGTCGTACTCCGGCCGGGCGGCGGACTGCCGGATCGGGTGAAGGAGTTTCTGGATGCCGGCCCGGTCGTCGTGAAGCCGATCGCGGACGGCTCGAGTGTCGACGTCCGCCAGGTCCGGACCCTCCAGGAGCTGGCCGCGATCACGCCGCGCACCGACCTCCTGGTCGAGCCGTTCCTGCCCGGTCGTGAGTTCACCGTCGGCGTCGTCGGCGATCAGGTCCTGCCGGTCGTCGAGATCGAGCTGTCCACGGCGATCTTCGACTACGAGACGAAGTACCAGCCGGGTGCCGCCCGGGAGATCTGCCCGGCCGAGGTGACGCCGGACTTCGCTGCTCGGCTGCAGGAGTTGGCCCGCACCGCTCACGATGCGCTCGGCGCTCCGGCGTACTCCCGGGCGGACTTCCGCTGTGACGCGGCCGGCAATCCGTACTGCCTGGAGGTGAACGCTCTGCCTGGCTTGGCTCCGGTCAGCCTCGTCCCGCGAGCCGCCGCCGCGCACGGCTGGAGCTACGCCGACCTGGCCGAGCAGATCCTGAACCTGTAGGCGGACCTGCAGCACTCACCAACCTCGCAGAATCCGGCAACCGGGAGCCCGGCCGAGCGTGCGCCCGCGGGGGCGACCGGAGTTGGTGAGTGGCGGAAGTCCGCTCCTCAGACTGCGGCTGCTTGCGCCGCGAGTTCGCGCAACCTTTCGTACCGCGGTCGGAGCGCGGCGACGCGGTCGACGTCGGCCTTGGCCGGTGTGAGGTGTTCGCCGCCGGGCTGTGGTGACAGGCCGAGGGCCACGGCTGCGGCGCCGCGTGCCCCGACCTCGGCCTCGGCGCAGACCGTGGTGGGCCGGGCGAAGGTCGCGGTGAGGCAGCGGCGCCACCAGGCCGAGGCGTCGATGCCGCCACCACCGAGGACGACGGACAGCTCACGCCCGAACAGCGAGTCCAGCATCCGCAGCCCGCGGTCGACCTCCAGCGAGGCGCCCTGCATCGACGCGGCCAGCAGGTCCGCAGCGGTGTCGTCGAACGACAGGCCGAAATACACCCCGGATCCGCTCGGCACCGTCGCCGGCGGCCTGGTCCCGGCCTGGAACGGGATCGCGATCACCCGAGACCCTCCGATCTCCACACCGGTCGGCTCGTCCGAGGTCAGTTGCAGTACGCCGGTCAGCCACGCATGCAGGTTCCCGGCGGCCGAGAACGCCATCCCGGTCACCGCCCGCTTTTCGTCCACGCGGTACCGCCACAACTCCCACGGCAGCTCCGGTGCACCGTCGATCGGATGCACCACTCGCACCGCGGCCGACGTCCCCACGGTCACCGCCGCGGTCGTCTCGTCGTACCCACCGGTTCCGACGTTCGACGCGGCGCCGTCACCGGTCGGCGGATGCACCGGTACGCCGACCAGCTCGGGCCACCGGCGTTCGTACTCGGCGGACAAGTGAGCGACCCAGCCGGTCGGCACGATCGACGGCAACCGGTCCGCCTTGACTCCGGCGATTTCCAGCGCCTCGTCGTCGTACTCGCCGGTGGCGAGGTCGAGAGTCCCGGTGCCGGAGGCGATCGACACCGACGTGACCCGCTCGCCGGTCAAGCGCTCGATCACCAGGTCGGGCAGACCGGCGAAGCCGGCTGGGGATCCTTCGGACAGCAGCCAAGGGATCCGCCGTGTCCAGTAGAGGCGGTGCAGCCAGGATCCGGTCCGGGCGTGGAAGGCGTGCTCGTCGAACGACGAGCCGAGGTCCAGGTGGACCGACCGTGTGTCCGCCCAGGTGACCACCGGCGTCAGCGCGTCGCCTTTGTTGTCCAGGGCAACGATCGAGTGCCACTGCGACGAGACCACGATCGCACCGATGTCGTCGAGGTGCCCGTTCTGCTGCAGCTCGTCCAGGCAGCCGAGCAGGCCCTCGACGTACTCGTGCAGGTCGATAGTCGCCGAGCCGCCGGTGCCGTAGGTGGGAGAGATCTTGTGCCGGGCCAGTGCGCCCGGGACCGGCGCGGCATCGCCGGCCGTCAGTACCAGGGCCCGCGACGACGACGTACCGAGGTCGAGCGCGAGCACCCGGCCGTCAGTCGTCGTCATGCAGCGCCTTCAGGAAGGACTGGGCCCAGACGTTCACGTCGTGCGCGGCCAGGTGCTTGCGCATCGCCTTCATCCGGCGGCCGAGCTGGCGGTCGTCGGTGTTCATCGCGTCGACGATGGTGTCCTTCATGCCGTTGATGTCGTGCGGATTCACCAGGAAGGCCTGCCGGAACTCGTCCGCGGCCCCGGCGAACTCGCTCAGCACCAGCGCACCGGTGTCGTCGTACCGGCAGGCGACGTACTCCTTGGCGACCAGGTTCATGCCGTCGCGCAGCGGCGTCACCACGGCCACATCGGCGGCCCGGAACAGCGCGGCCATCTCGGTCCGCGAGTACGACGTGTGCTGGTAGTTGATCGCCGGAGTACCGATCCGGCCGTGCTCGCCGTTGATCCGGCCGACCAGCAGCTCGATCTCGTCGCGCAGCACCCGGTACTGCTCGACCCGCTCGCGCGACGGGGTCGCCACCTGGACGAAGACGGCATCGTCGACGGAGATGCGCTTCTCGTCCAGCAGTTCGCCGAACGCGCGCAGCCGCTGCCGGATGCCCTTGGTGTAGTCGAGCCGGTCCACTCCGAGCAGGATGTGCGCCGGGTCGCCGACCTCCTTGCGGATCTCGCGGGCGCGCTGATCGGTCTCCGGCTGGCGGGCCAGCTCCTCCAGCTCGCCGACGTCGATCGAGATCGGGAACGCCTTGGCCCGGACGATCCGGTCGTCCGGCAGGTGGATCCGGTCGCCGCGGGTGCGCAGACCCATCCGGTTGCGGGCCAGGCGGGCGAAGTTCGACGCCGCGCCTGGTCGCTGGAAACCGACCAGGTCCGCACCCATCAGCCCGTCCAGGATCTGACGCCGCCACGGCATCTGCGCGAACAGCTCGGTCGGCGGGAACGGGATGTGCAGGAAGAAGCCGATCCGGACGTCGGGACGCAGCCGGCGCAGCATCGCCGGCACCAGCTGCAGCTGGTAGTCGTGCACCCAGACGTCGGCGTTGTCCTCGGCCGCGTCCGCCGCGGCCTCGGCGAACCGACGGTTCACCGCGACGTACGACTCCCACCATTCACGATGGAACTCCGGCGCCACGATCACGTCGTGGTACAGCGGCCAGAGCGTCGCGTTCGAGAAACCCTCGTAGTACAGCTGAACGTCCTCGGCCGACAGCATCACCGGGACCAGGTGCATGCCGTCGTTCTCGAACGGGTCGACCTTCTCGTCGGCGCTCCCGGTCCAGCCGATCCACGCACCGTGGGCGCGCTGCATCACCGGAGCCAGGGCGGTGACGAGACCACCCGGGCTGCGCCGCCACGCCGTACTGCCGTCGGGCATCTCGATCCGGTCGACCGGCAGCCGGTTGGCCACCACTACGAAGGAACTTCGTCCGTTCGGCATATTCGGTTCATCCACTCAGGTCGTCGTCGTCACCGGGGTAACGGACCCCGATCTGTCTCCGTGTCTCGTCGAGGAGTTCGAGGATCCCGACCGTGGCGGCATGCGGCAGCGACGGGACCTCAACCAGTCCGTCGCGCAGCGCCTGCATCACTGCGGCGGCTTCGTAGTGGTACCCAAGCCCATGCGTCGGTACGTCGATCCGCTCCGCTCCGGACGCCGTACTGCGCACGTAGTACTCCGGGTGGTGGAAGCGGTGTGGGAGTTGCAGGCTGCCCTCGGGGCCACTCACCGAGGCTGTCCAGGGGTTCTGTGAGCGCAGGCCGCAGGTGATCGCGGCCACCGGACCGGAGTCGTACCGCCAGGCCATGGCGACGTTCAGATCGACGCCGTCGTCGTTGAGGGAGCCGACTGCCTTGATTTCGGCGGGTCGCCCGAGGGCCATGTAGGCGAACGTCATCGGGTAGATGCCGCCGTCCATCAGCGAACCGCCGCCGAGCGCCGGGTCGAGCAGGCGTGCGGGCAGCGACGGCTTGTGGAACGCGAAGTCCGCGACGACCTGCTGCGGTTCGCCGATCACGCCGTTGTGCAGCTCGGCGAACATTGCCTGGATCACCGGGTTGGTCCGCATCCACATCGCCTCGGCGAACAACGTGTTGTGCTCAGCGGCGACGGCGATGAGGTCCTGGGCCTGCTTGGCGGTGAGTGTGACCGGCTTCTCACACAGGACCGCGATCCCGGCCTGCAGCGCGGCGCGGGCGACCGCGTAGTGCTGTGGGTGCGGCGTACCGATGTAGATCACGTCGACCGTGCCGGATTCGATCAGCCGGCGGTAGTCGTCGTAGGAGTGCTCGATGCCGAACTCGGCCGCGAACCGGTCCGCGTTCTGCTGCGACCGCGATGAGACAGCGGTCACCACGGCGTCGTCGGCGAGTAGCTTCAGGTCTCTCGTGAACGACGTGGAGATGTTGCCAGTAGCAACAACGGCCCACCTGACACGATCTACAACCACTGTGTGAACTCCGGGGTCGGAAACGGTCCGTCTGCCTTGATTCTCGCCGTTTCGAACGCATGAGCCAAGCGAATGAGCGTGGCGTCACTCCGGCCGGTACCGCTGAAGGTGATCCCGACCGGCAGTCCGGAGACCGTTCCGGACGGCACCGAGAGCAGCGGATAGCCCGCCAGCGCGGCATGCGAGGACGAGCTGCCGAGCACGTGGTCGCCGTTCACCAGGTCGATCGCCCAGGCCGGCGAGTACGACGGCGACACCAGGGCGTCGAGCTGGTTGTCCCGGAGCAGGTTGTCGATGCCGTCCCGGCCGGCCCGCAGCGCGGTCAGCCGGGAAGCGACGTAGATCGGGGAGCCCAGGCCCTCGGTCTCAGCGGCCCGCTCGAACAGCTCCTGACCGAACCACTGGAGCTCGACGTCCGCATGCTCCTTGTTGAAGGCGATCAGATCGTCCAGCGTGCGTGGACCGCCGGGCACACGGGTGGACAGGTAGGCAGCCAGATCGACCTTCAGCTCATGGGCCAGCACCTGCAACTGGTCCTCCTCGCCACCGGGCGTCGGTAGCGACAAATGGTCCACCAGCGTGGCGCCACAGCGACTGAGGAGCTCCAGAGCCCGCTCGCTGACCTCGTCGAGGCCGGTCGAGTAGCCCCACAGCGGTCCTCGCGGTACGCCGATCCGCAGGTCACTGAGATCGTCACCACGGCAGTGCTCTGTGTAGTCGGTGTCACCGCCGGTCAACACGGTCAGCAGGGCGGCGGCCTGGAGCACGGTCCTGGTCATCGGACCGGCCGTGTCCTGCGAGTGTGAGATCGGCACGATGCCCTGCTGCGAGACCAGGCCGACGGTGGGCTTCAGGCCGACGATGCCGTTGAGCGCGGCGGGGCAGACGATCGACCCGTTGGTCTCGGTGCCGATGGCGTAGTCCGCGAGCCCTGCGGCCACGGCTGCGCCGGATCCACTCGAGGATCCGCCCGCCGAGCGGTTCAGCGCGTAAGGGTTGCGCGTGAGACCGCCGTACGCGCTCCAGCCGGAGGAGGACGACGACCCGCGGAAGTTGGCCCACTCGCTCAGGTTGGTCTTGCCCAGGACGACGCAACCGGCCGCACGCAGCCGGCGTACCAGTGGGGCGTCCTCGGGTGGCGGCGGCTGATCGGCCAGCGCCAGCGAGCCGGCCGTGGTCGGCAGATCGGCGGTGTCGATGTTGTCCTTGACCAGAATCGGTACGCCGTGCAGCGGGCCGCGGACATGCCCATCGTCACGCTCTGTGTCGAGTTGGGCGGCATGGGTGAGAGCGGCAGTGTTCGGCGTGCAGATGGCGTTGACCAGCGGGTCCACCTCACGGCTCCTGGCCTGCAGCTCTTCCACCAGCTCCACTGCCCGGAATTCCTTCCCCACCCCACCACCCCGGTCGGAGAGAGTTGAGCTCACACCGTCGATCCTGCCAGAGTTGGCCACGTCTGGCTGTCCGCTCAACGACACGCTTCGTGTCGGTCACCGGTGAATGACATCGCTGTTGTTCAGCACGTAGAGTGGAGCGCGGACGGACGATCACCGACCGCACAGGAGTCATCAACAGATGGACAGCGCCAACGCCAGCTCTCCCGGTCCTGCCGAGGCTGCGCCGCCGGCTGTTGCCGGGCTCTCCGAGCGTGACGGCGCCATCCTCGCCTTCGAGCGGCACTGGTGGAAGTACGCCGGTGCGAAGGAACAGGCGATCCGGGACCAGTTCCAGATGTCGGCCACCCGGTACTACCAGGTCCTGAACGCGCTGATCGACCGGCCCGAGGCTCTCGCCCACGATCCACTGCTGGTGAAACGGCTGCGCCGCCTGCGCGCCGCCCGGCAGCGAGCCCGCTCCGCACGCCGGCTGGGCATCGAGGTCTGAGAATGTCCCGCCCGACGGACGAACGGGGCCAGGTCCTCTCGTCCCTCGTCGCCGTGCTCGCCGTCGTCGCGATCGTCGCCGGCCTGCTGGTGCTGTTCGGCACGCGCGGCGGCGACAGCACCGCGGACCAGCCGGCCACCGCGACGACCCCGAAGCCGAGCACCAAGCCATCGACCGGGCCGTCGACGATCGTCGCGAGCGTGCCGAAGCCTGGTGAATCCGAGACGCCGGTGCCGCCTACCGAGCCCACCAGCGCGCCGACCGAAGAGCCGACGCCGCCGCCGGCCACGGAGCCGACGACCGCGCCGCCACCGGCGACCGAGCTGGCGATCCCGCCGGCCGAGCGGCCCGCGGTCGAGGTCTACAACAACACTGGACACAAGGGCCTGGCCGACTCGGTCGCCGGCCGGGCGCGGCAGGCCGGCTGGACCGTCGCCGGTGCCGACAACTGGCACGGCAAGATCGCCGAGAGCACCGTGTACTACCCGCCGGGGATGCTCGACGCCGCCAACCAGCTCGCCCGCGATCTCGGCATCAGCCGGACCAAGGGCGCGCTGGACAACATGAAGAAGGACCGCCTCACCGTGATCCTCACCTCGGACTACACCGGATGAGTACTCCGGTCATCCAGACGGACGCAGGTCAGGAGGGCTGGGAGGCGATCGTCGCTGACCCGGCCGGAGCCGTCATCTCATCGGACTTCGACGGGGTGCTGTCGCCCCTGGTCGAGGACCCGGCGCGGGCTCGTCCGGTCGACGGCGCGCTGGACGCGCTGGCCCGGCTGGCCCGGTCGGTCAAGCAGGTCGCGATCGTCACCGGTCGTCCTGCCCTGGTGGCGACCGAGCTCACGGGTGTCACCGGCCACGCTGGTTTGGGGAGTCTCGTCGTACTCGGGCACTACGGTCTGGAGCGGTGGGATGCGTCAACTGGCCGGGTGACCAGTGAGCCGGTGCCTGAGGGCGTCGCTGTGGCTCGTTCGCGGCTGCCAGGGTTGCTGCAGGAGGCTGGTCTGTCTGAGGCCTTCGTCGAGGACAAGGAGAGCTCGCTGGCGGTGCACACCCGCCGGCTGCCCGATCCGGTCGGCGCGCTGGAGCGACTGCGTACGCCGTTGACCGAGTTGGCCGCGGCCACGGAGCTGCGGCTGGAGCCGGGGAACCTGGTGCTCGAGCTGCGGCCTCCCGGCATCGACAAGGGTGTCGCACTGCGCGGTCTGATCGAGTCGACCGCCGCTCAGTCGGTTCTGTACGCCGGGGACGACCTTGGCGACCTGGCGGCGTTCCGGGCGATCGACGAGCACCGCAAAGCCGGACTGCGGGCGGTGCTGCTGGCCACGCGGTCATCGGGCGCGACCGAACTGATCGAGGCCGCAGACATCGTGGTCGACGACCCGACCGGCGTGGTGACGGTCCTCACGGCCCTTTCGGACGCGATCGCAGCCCGCTGAACGCCTGCGTCAGGGTCTGACCGATCGGCTGGATCGGCCGCTCGACGTACCCGCCGTCCTTCAGGCCGGCGAGCCGCTCGAACGGGTTGCGTGACGCCGGGTCGCCGGTGAGCAGGAACGAGACGATCACGCCGACGACGTACAGCGGAAGCATCAGGAACCCGAGCAGCCAGAAGTACTGCCACGAGTGCCGCTCCTCGTGCCGCACCAGCGCCTCGTCGTCGAAGTACGACCGCTCGTGCTTGCTCAGCACCACGTTCCCGATCGTGAACGCGCCCGCCAATGGGAACTTGATCCTGTACCCGTTGGCGAAGAACAACCCCCGCGGCCCCCGACTGACCCGAGCCCGCCCGATCACCCCGACCAGCAACCCCGCCACAGTCGACAGATTCAGGAAGTTCCCCACCACCTTCACCCACTGCCACCCACCCATGGGGCTCAGTATCGAGCCGATGTCCTGATGTCTCAATCATTAGGACACCAGGAACCCCTGCCAGGCCAACGGTGTGGGGCGGTGTGCAGCTCGACAGGTGGTGCACCTGCGAGACGCCGTACACAGGACGCGACCTGCGCTCAGGTGCACTACGAGCGGCCTGATACCTCCTGTCGAGCTGCATGCCGTCGCCGGGATGTCCGTGGGGTGAGTAAGACTTGGCGGGTGAGTTCGGTGGTGCGGGTTTGGCGGGCTGGGCGGATGGTTGATCCGCATTCGGTGATCGGAGGGTTGCGGAAGGGGCCTGGCGACCCTGCGTACTACTTCGAGAGTGGCCGTCGTACGGTCTGGCGGGCGACCCGGACGCCGGACGGGCCGGTGCTGCTGCGACTGGCGCCGTACGCCGGGGAAGTCGAGGCGGAGGCCTGGGGTCCGGGAGCGGCCTGGGTGCTTGACGGGGTGCCGGAGTTGCTCGGCGAGGCGGACAGTTGGGACGGGTTCGAGCCGCTGCCGGAGCATCAGGCGCTGGTGGATGCGGCGCGGCGCTTCCCGCATGTGCGGGTGCCGCGGACGCGGGCGGTGTTCGAAGCGATGGCGGCCGCGGGGATCGAGCAGGTCGTCACCGGCAAAGAGGCGTTCCGGGCGTGGCGGCTGCTACTGCGTGAGTACGGCGAGCCCGCACCGGGTCCGAGCACCCGGGATGGGCGCGTGCTGATCGTCCCGCCGTCGCCGGAGGAGTGGCGGCAGATCCCGTCGTGGCAGTGGCTGCGGGCCGGGGTCGAAGGTCGGCGTTCGCGGGTTGTGCTGACGGCTGCGACGCGGGCGAAGGCGCTGGAGCGGACGCTCGAGCTGACCGATTCGGAGGAGATCGAGCGGCGGCTGCGGTCGCTGCCGGGCGTCGGGGTGTGGACCGCGGCCGAGGTGCGGCAGCGGGCGCATGGTGACGCCGACGCGTTCTCGTTCGCGGACTACCACGTGTCCCGCGACGTGTCCTACGCGCTGATCGGCGAGGAACTCGACGACGAAGGGTGCGCCGAACTGATCGAGCCGTACCGAGGCCACCGGTTCCGGGTCCAGCGCCTGCTCGAGCTGGCCGGCATCCGCCACCCCCGCCACGGCCCACGCCAGTCACTGCCCACCCATACCCCGGGAGCAACCCATCGCTTGAGGTAGCCGTCGCCGGGGCACTGGAGTGCCACCATGACGATCGACGGGGACGGCCTCTACCTGGTGGCGGGGCTCGCCCTGCTGCTCGGCGCAGTGCTCCCGCGCCTCCTCCGCCGGTACGCCGTCTCCGCGCCGATCGCGTTCCTCGGCGCCGGCCTGCTGCTCGGCCTGGCGGTCGGCGACCGGGAGCTCAGCCCGCTCGCCGAACCGGAGATCACCGAACACCTGGCCGAACTGACGGTGATCGTCGCCCTGATGGGCGTCGGCCTTGCCATCGACCGCCCGATCAGCTTGCTGCAGTGGAGAGTCACCTGGCGACTGCTGTTCGTTGCGATGCCCGCAGGGGTCGCGGCACTGACCGGAGTCGGCTGGCTGCTCGGCCTCGCGCCGGCGACGGCGCTGCTCATCGCCGCCGTACTGGCGCCCACCGATCCGGTGCTGGCCTCCGACGTCCAGGTCGGCGGGCCGACCACCGGGGAGGATGCCGAGCTCGACGAGGACGACGAAGTACGGTTCGCGCTGACCTCCGAGGCTGGCCTGAACGACGGCCTGGCCGCTCCACTCGTCTACCTCGCCGTGTTCATCGCCACCAAAAGCTTCTCGCCGGTCGAGTGGCTGGCTTGGGACCTGGTCGGCAAGTCGGTCATCGGAGTCGCCGTCGGCTTCGGGGCGGGTTGGTTGCTGGGGAGGATGACCTTCTCGGCCCCGGCGCGGAGCTTCCGGCTGGCGGACTCTCGCGAGCCGGTGCTGGCGCTGGCCATGACCCTTGGCGTCTACGGACTCACTGAGGTCCTGCACGGCTACGGCTTCATCGCGGTGTTCGTCGCGGCGCTCACGCTCCGGTCGGCCGAGCGTCGTCACGACTTCCACGAGGAGTTGCACGACTTCATCGGTGAGCTCGAACACATCCTGACCTGGGGAGTGCTGCTGCTCCTGGGTGTCGCG
Source organism: Kribbella capetownensis (assembly GCF_004331485.1). GTDB lineage: Bacteria > Actinomycetota > Actinomycetes > Propionibacteriales > Kribbellaceae > Kribbella > Kribbella capetownensis. The sequence continues at coordinate 471,198 of NZ_SJKD01000007.1, read as the reverse complement.
ATCACCTGCGGTCTACTCAGGCCGCTCACCCCGGCCGGAGTGGCGATCGGCGTACTGCTGGTGCTGGTGGTGCGCCCACTGGTTGCCTGGCTGTCACTCGCGCGGACGGAACTGGACCGGTCGGAGCGCTGGGCGACTGCCGCCTTCGGGGTCCGAGGGGTGTCGTCGGTGTACTACCTGGCAGCGGTCGGCGCGCACTTCCGCTCCGATCTGCCGTGGTTGTGGGCGACGCTCGGGTTCACGGTGGTCCTGAGCGTCGTACTGCACGGCATCGCCGCCACGCCGGTGATGCGGTTCCTGGAACAGCGGAGCCAGGCCGTACGGGACTGAGATCGGTCGTCTCGAATGGTGGGAAGTGAAGACACAATATGGACCCGATTGGGTAATCTCGGGGGAGCTCATCCAGAGGGACTGAGGGAAACGGCCCGTTGACGTCCCGGCAACCCTCCCCGTTGAGGCCCCACTCCCGGGATCCTCGCGGCGGACCGGTGCCAAATCCGTCCCGCGCCGAGATCCGGCTCCCGGGGAAGATGAGAGGGGAACCTCACTCATGAGCCTGACCGCCGCCACCCACACGATCCGTGAAGGTGCCTTCGGCAACGGAACGCACCTGAGCTGTCGCGCCTGTGGGGCGAAGTCGCCGCTCGGCCCGTTCTACGCCTGTATGGAGTGCTTCGGTCCACTCGAGGTCGGGTACGACTACCCGACCATCACCCGCGAGCAGATCGAGGCCGGACCCAAGAACATCTGGCGCTACCAGCCACTGCTGCCCGTCCCGGTCGACGTGGCCAGCTTCCCGAACACCGAGCCGGGCTACACCCGGCTGATCGATGCCGGCAACCTCGCCCGCGAACTCGGCCTGCGCAAACTGTGGGTCAAGGACGACTCGGGCAACCCGACCCACTCCTTCAAGGACCGCGTGGTCGCCTCCGCCCTGAGCGCCACCCGCGAACTCGGCCTGAAGGTCTTCGCCTGCCCCTCCACCGGCAACCTGGCCAACGCCGTCGCCGCGGCCGCCGCCCGGGCCGGCATCCGCTCGGTCGTGTTCATCCCGCACGACCTCGAGCGCCCGAAGGTGATCACCACCGCCGTGTACGGCGGCACCCTGGTCGCCGTCGAGGGCAACTACGACGACGTGAACAAGTTGGCCTCGGAGATCGCCGGCGAGGAGGAGGGCTGGGCGTTCGTCAACGTCAACGTCCGCCCGTACTACTCCGAGGGTTCCAAGACGCTGGCCTTCGAGATCGCCGAGCAGCTCGGCTGGCGGCTGCCGCAGCAGATCGTCATCCCGGTCGCGTCCGGCTCGCAGCTGACCAAGATCGACAAGGGCTTCACCGAACTCGGCAAGCTCGGCCTGGTCGACGCGACCGACTACAAGGTGTACGGCGCGCAGGCGACCGGCTGCTCGCCCGTCGCGCAGGCGTTCCGCGACGGCCACGACGTGGTCAAGCCGGTGAAGCCGTCGACGATCGCGAAGTCGCTGGCGATCGGCAACCCGGCCGACGGTCCGTACGTGCTGGACGTCGCCCGCCGTACCGGCGGCGCGATCGCGGACGTCAGCGACGAGGAAGTCGTCGAGGGCATCCAGTTGCTGGCCCGGACCGAGGGCATCTTCACCGAGACCGCGGGCGGGGTGACGGTCGCGACGCTGAAGAAACTGATCGAGACCGGCCAGCTCGACCCCGAAGCCGAGACGGTGATCATCAACTCCGGCGACGGGCTGAAGACGCTCGACGCCGTGGCCGACCGGGTCGGCCCCAAGGTGACCATCCCCGCGTCGTACGACGCCTTCGTGAAGGCAGGCCTGCAGTGAGCGTGAGCGTACGGGTCCCGACCATCCTGCGGCCCTACACCCAGGGCGCGTCCGAGGTGTCCGCCGAGGGCGGGACGCTGGTCGAGGTGCTCGACTCGCTGGACAGCTCCTACCCCGGGATCAAGGGCCGGGTGCTGGACGAGTCGGGTGAGCTGCGCCGGTTCGTGAACGTGTACGTCGACGATGACGACGTACGGTTCGCCGACGGCCTGCAGACCTCGATCAAGGACGGCGGTCAGGTCTCGATCATCCCCGCGGTCGCCGGCGGCTGAGTTGATGTTCCGGGCGTGAACTGTCCGGAACAGGCGCTAGCGTCGCCTACATGGCGACTCACTGGACCATTGGCGCGGATGCGGCCGATCCGCAGCGACTGGCAGAGTTCTGGGCGGCTGCGCTCGGCTACATTCTCGAGCCCGGGTACGACGACCCGGACGGAGCCTCGATCGTCGATCCCGATGACGTGGGACCGGCGATCGGGTTCCTCCGGGTGCCCGAGCCCAAGACCTCGAAGAACCGGCTGCACATCGACATCCGCGTCGCGGGCCCCGGTGAGCGCGACGCCGCCTCCGCGGAGCGCATGCGCACGAAGGCCGCCGCGCTGGTGGACCTCGGCGCGACCCAGGTCCGCGAGGACTTCTACGGCCCCGAACTCGGCCACATCGTGATGCTCGATCCCGAAGGCAACGAGTTCTGCGTGGGCTGACTACGATGCCGCCATGCGCGCTGTCGTTGTCGAGGAGTACGGCGTACTGCCCGTCGTACAAGAGGTTCCGCGGCCTGAGCCGGCGGATGGCTCGGTCGTTCTGAAGGTCGAGGCGACCGGGTTGTGCCGGAGCGACTGGCACGGCTGGATGGGACACGACTCGGACATCGTGCTGCCGCATGTGCCGGGTCATGAGCTCGCCGGGACGATCGCTGCGATCGGGGCCGGCGTTCAGGGCTGGCAGGTCGGGGAGCGGGTGACGACGCCCTTCATCTGTGCGTGTGGCGCTTGTGAGCAGTGCCGCGACGGGAACCAGCAGGTCTGTCCGAATCAGCTGCAGCCTGGGTTCAACTACTGGGGCTCGTTCGCGGAGTACGTCGCGGTGCCGTACGCCGAGGTGAATCTCGTCAGGCTGCCGGACGACCTGGGCTTCGCGACCGCCGCTGGCCTGGGCTGCCGCTTCGCCACGTCCTTCCGCGCGATCCACCAGGTCGGCAAGGTTGTCGCCGGGGAGAACGTGGTGATCTTCGGTTGCGGAGGCGTCGGGCTGTCGGCCGTCATGATCGCGGCGGCCCTCGGTGCGCGGGTGATCGCCGTTGACACCAATCCCGACGCGTTGAAGCTCGCCCGCGAGTACGGCGCATCCGACACCCTGCAAGCCTCGTCGACCACCGTCGAGGAGATCCAGGATCTCGGTGGCGCACACGTGACCATGGACGCTCTCGGCTCCAACGACATCGTCCAGCAGGCCCTGCTCGCATTGAAGCCGCGCGGCCGCCACCTCCAGGTCGGCCTCCTTCCGTCGGGGCTGCAACTGGACGTAGGCCGCCTCATCGGCCAGGAACTCCAATGGTTCGGCAGCCACGGCATGCCCGCCCACGCCTACCCCGAGATGCTCAACTTAGTTGCCACCGGCAACCTCAAGCCTGCCGACCTGATCACCCGCACCATCACCCTGGAACAAACCCCCGCCGCCCTGGCAGCCCTCTCCAACGGCACCCCCGCCGGCGTCACCATCATCAAGCCCTGACCCCTCTGCCTGGCTGACCCACGGGTGTGTGGGTTGGCCCAGCGGAACCCGGTGGGCAAACCCGCCGTCTGTTGGGTCAGCCCATCAATGCGGGAGGGCCAGAGCAGCAGCCTGCACACACCGCGGCCGGCCAGGTCCCGGGCTCACCCTTGCCTTACGGGTCCGCCCGGTTGTCTTGCCACGAGCCCAGTCGTCTCGCGGACGACCGCTCGCCGACCCGCGGATCGCCCCGGGCGGCAGCCCGTGCAGCCCGGGCGAGAGCCCGGCACAACGCGGCGGGGCAGACCCCAGCTGTTCTACAGGCGGATCAGGTAGACGGTGGGTGGGCGGCCGGTTCGGCCGTGTTGCTGGCTGCCTATGGGGTCGGCCAGGCCGGCTCGTTCCAGGCGTTTGAGGACTCGGCGGGCGGTGCGGAGTTGGACGGCGAGGTGGTCGGCGACGTCTTGGGTGGTGAGGCCGTCGGGGAGGGCGGCGGTGAGTTCGCGCATCCGGGCCAGGGTTTGCGTGTTGAGGCCGACGCGTCGCGCCAGGAGCGGGAGGCTTTCGGTGCCGCGGGCGGCGGCTGGGTGGTCGCCGGACGGCTGGATCACGATCTCCACGTCGTCGGACATCGACACCACTCCGGCGACCGTGCCGATAGAGCCGGCCCGGCTGACCGCGCGACGGGCGAGTGCTTCGGCTTCGGCCGCGGTACGTCCGACGCCGAAGCCGACGTACGCCGTGCTGTGCCTTGCGGCGAGGTGGTCGAGGAGGGGCATCCGGGAGAACTGTTCGGTCGCCTGCTCGAGCAGGCCGCGGGTGGTGACGACGAGGTGCCGGCCGTCGGGGAGCGCGGCCAGGCTGCCGCCGAGTGTGATCAGGTCCGCGGCCAGGGCGTCGTCCGGTTCGGGGAGGTCGATGACGCCGAGCGCGACCTGCGCGTCGCCGACGTGCTGGCCGGTCGTCGTCAGCACCAAGGCTTGCAGTGTCGACCGGATCGAGTAGCGCGAGGGCGCGAGCCGGACCGAGGGCATCTCGTTCTCGAGCAGGTGGAAGGCAGAGCCGAGGCAGCTGATCGCGACCTTGGTGTCGTGCTTGTCCCGCGCGGTCCGGTGGAACTCGACGATGTCGTCAGAGGTGAGGCCGGGCCGGTATGGCAGCACCTGGATCTGATCGGTCGGCAGCTTGGCCTCGATCAGCGTCTCCATCACCTCGCTGCGGCGCAGGGTGTCGATGGAGAACTGGGTGACGTTGTGCCCGAGCCGGAGCAGTTCGACCAGCGCCCGCAGCAGGGTGGCGCCGTCGTACGAGACGTACATCGCGGGCCGGTCGATCACGCCGGCCTCGGTGGCGATCGTGTACGGCACGACGCCGGTGAACAGCAGCGCGTCGACTTTCTCGTGTGCCTGCTCGACCAGTTCGACCGCTTCGGTCTCGTGCCGGTAGGGCAGCGGGAGCAGATTCGCGCCGCTCGGCGGACCGACGGCGATGACGCGCTGGACCAGGTCCTCGGGGCCGACGACGCCGACGGTGAGGGCCATCAGGCCACCGCGCCAGGGGCTGAGCTCATCTGCACGGCACTCCTTCGAAGACTTCTGGTCTGGCCCTTAAATCGCAGGATAGTGGCTGAGTTCCTCGAGGCAGCGGATCACCAGGTCGCGCTCACCGGCCGGCAGGTCCGGACCGTACGGGTCGTGGGATGCCTCCTCAGGGATCAGGCCCTCCCACACCGCCGCCCAGAGCATCCGCTGCACGTAACCCTCGATAGGTGCGTAGAAGGTCGCCGCAGCGAAGCGGTCCAGCCGGTCTGAGGCCGTCAGGAAGCCGCTGTGGTCGCCTGACGTCCAAGTCCGCAGTACGGCGGCCGACAGCTCGACCTGAGCCGCGGCGATCCCGACCAGAGCCGTGTCAGCGCCCCACATGAACGACGGGCCGTACATCCGGTCCTCGCCCGTGATCAGGAGCTTCCCAGTGCCGCGTCCGGCCCAGATGGCGTCCTGGCAGCCGATGGCGCGGTCCAGAGTCGCCGTCTTGACCCCGAGCATGGAGTCAAGGCTCAGCAGGTCGCGGATCAGCTCAGGCGAGTACGGGTATCCGCCCGCCTCCCCGTGCAGGTAGAAGCCGACCAGCGGCAGCCCACTCTCGGCCGCCACGCGCTCGTGCAGTGCCACCGCCTGCGCATGCCCGTCCGGCAGGTCTCCGAGAGCAGCCAGCGGGTAGACCATCACCGCATCGGCTCCACCCGCGGCCGCCTGCTGTGCCACCGCCACAGTCGCGTCAGAAGCCTCCTGCAGGCTCTGAGCCGATTCAGACCGCGGTACGCCGACCCCCGCGACGATCGGGAGGTCCGTCGCCTGCCGCCACGTCTCCAGCACCTTGGACCGGTCAGCCGCCGTCAGGTAGAGCCCTCGCCCGGTGTGAGCCCAGACGGCCAGGCCACCGATGGACTGAGCAGCGAGAGCACCGGCGTACGACCCCAGTACGTCGTACGCGACGACACCCTCGGTGGACATCGGAGTGACGACCGCGGGAAGCAGCGTGCCGCGGAGTCGTGCGACGAGTGCGTGCATGGGACCTCTCAGACGTCGTGGCCGAGGCCTGGTCGCTTGGGTACGTCGATCCAGCCGTCACAGTCGGCGAAGACGGTCGGAGCGAGTGGATCCTCGTGCACCATCAGTGGACCGACCAGATCGGCCGCGACAGTGGCACCCGGTACGGCGGCGGCCAGGTGAACCGCGGCCAGTGTGGCCACGCCCAGCTCCGGCATGGAGCCTACCTTCACCGCCAGCCCGGCGGCCTCGGCCACGTTCGCGATCTGCAGGGCGCGGTGCAGTCCGCCGACCTTGAGGATCTTGATGTTCAGTACGTCCGCCGCACCGCGACGGGCGATCTCGAGAGCGTCGTGCAGCGAGTGCATGCTCTCGTCGACCATCAGCCGTACGTCGAGGCGCTCCCGCAGCCGGACCAGGCCGGCCAGGTCCCAGCGCGGCAGAGGCTGCTCCAGCAGCGTCAGACCGGCGTCCGCCATCTTCGCCAGGTACGGCAGCGCGGTCGCGTCGTACCCCTCGTTGGCATCGAGACACAGCTCGGCGTCGGCGGGGATGACAGAGCGGACCGCGCGGATGAGTTCCAGGTCGTCGGCCGGCACGTGGCCGCCCTTGACCTTCAGGTGGCTGAAGCCCTTGGCGGAGTACTCCGCGGCCTCGGCCGCCATCTCGTCGAGCGTGCCCAGCCCGACCACCCAGGTCGTCTGCACACGGTCGCGGACGCTGCCACCGAGCAGTGTGTGCACCGGCCACCCGCTGATCCGGCCTGCCAGGTCGAACAGCGCGATGTCGAGGCCGGACTTGGCCACCTGCTGGCCGCGGAGGACTGTGTCCATCACCACATGCGCCCCGGCCCGGTCGAGCGGGTCGTGGCCGATCAGGGCCGGGGCGAGATGTTCCTCGATCGCGGCGGTGACCCCGGCCAGCGTCTCCCCGGTGTACGCCGTCATCGGGGAGGTCTCGCCGATGCCGATGGCACCGTCGGAGGTGTGCACCTCGACGACCAGGCTGACCAGTTCGGTGCTGGTCCCGCTGCTGATCCGGAACGGCCGGCGGTACCGCGCGCTCACCACTCGGGTCTTGATGGCGCTGATCGGCCCCGAGCCGGTCCCGGCGGGCAACCCGACCGGATGCGATGCAACACTCAATTCCGGCTCCTAAGGGTCGCAATCTGACGCGAAAGCATTTACGGTCAAGACCGTAAATACCGCGAGCGCTCTCTGTCAACGGAAGGTGGCACCCCCGATGCGGCTGGGTCTCTATCTGAACCTCTACGGCACCCCCGGCGAGCGGCCCCTGCTGGCGGACGCGGTGGAGCAGGCGCGGCTGGCCGAACAGGCCGGGTTCGAGTGGATCGTGCTCGGGGAACGGCACCTGCACCGGCCCGGGTACCACGAGATCCTCACCTCGCTGACCTGGCTGGCGGCGAAGACCGAGCGGATCGGGATCGCCACCGCGGGGATCGTTGCCCCGCTCTACCACCCCGTCGTCCTGGCCGAGACGCTCGCGCACCTCGACGTACTGTCCGGCGGCCGCGTCACCGCCGGCTTCGTGCTCGGCTACCGGCCGGAGGAGTTCGCCCTGTACGGCGTGACGCAGCCGGAGCGGGTCGCGCGGTTCGAGGAGTGCCTGGAGATCGTCACCCGGTTGTGGACCGAGGACGAGGTCTCCTACGACGGCAAGTTCACCAGCATCCGTGAGGCGTATCTCTCACCGCGCCCGCTGCAGAGCCCGCGACCGCGGCTGTGGAACGGCGGCCGGGTGTCCGCCGTACTGGAGCGGACCGCACGGATGTGCGACGGCTGGACCACGTCGTTCAACGAACTGGACTCCGACCTGCCGGACAAGATCGCCGAGTACCTGTCGTACCCGCGCGGCGAGGGCACGCTCGGGGCCGAGGTGATCCTCTGCCGGGAGGGCTTCTGCGCCCCGACCTCGCAGGACGCCCGGCAGACGCTGGAGGAGCCGCTGCGCGACCTGTACGACGCCTACACCGGCTGGAAGCGCACCTCGACGGACGCGAGCCGCTACACGCAGGGCTGGGACGACATCGCCGCACGCAGCCTGATCGGGTCCCCGGCCGAGTGCGCCGAGCGACTGGCGCACTACGAGGAGATGGGGGCCGACGGCATCATCCTGCGGATCCAGCCGCCGGGGATGCCGCAGGCCGACGTACTCCGCTCGATCGAGGCGTTCGGGGAGCTCAGCAACTAAACCTCGGCCTCCGACGTCTTGGAGTCGGACGCCTCGGCGTCCGGCGGCTCCGCCGCGGCGGGCTCGACCGTCTCCTCCTCGTCCTGCGGGTCGTTGCCGGAGATGAGCCCGCTGAGCCAGGCGGTCGAGGGGTCCGCGTCCACCAGCAGCGCCCTCATCAGCAGCGACAGCGGGATGGCGAGGATGGCGCCCAGCGGGCCGAGGACCCAGGCCCAGAAGATCAGGGACAGGAAGGTCAGCGTGGTGGACAGCCCGACCGCATCACCGACGACCTTCGGCTGGATGATCGACTGGAGGATGAAGTTGATCACGCTGTAGGCGACGATCACCCAGATCATCGTCTCCCACCCGCTGTCGAGCAGGCCGAGCAGGGCCGGCGGGACGAGCCCGATGAAGAATCCGATGTTCGGGATGTAGTTGGTGATGAACGCGAGCAGCCCCCACAACCACGGCAGCGGGATGTCGAGCAGGTACAGCACTCCGACGTCCACCAGCGCCACGATCAGTCCGAACACGCTCGAGACGATCAGGTAGCGCGTCGTATCGCGGGCGAAGCCGATCAGGGCGCCGGCCAGCCCGGGCCGGACCCGCCTTGTCTCGGTCATCCGGTCGGTGAACCGGATGGCGTCGATGCCCATGAAGAACAGCAGCACCACGATCAGGCCGAGGTCGGAGAAGACCCCGAGCAGGCTGGTCAGCCAGCTCTCCAGGAGGTTGAGGAGCGTGCCGAAGTCGAACGCCTGGAGCGCGGTCTGGATCTCCTGATCGCCGATCCCGCGGTCGGCCAGCCAGCCCCGCACATCGTCGACAAGGCCGGCGAACGTGTCCTGGTACTTGGGCAACAATGTCGCCAGCCGGGCGATGGAAAAGGCCAGCGCCGCCGCCAGCCCCAGCAGAAGGGCGTTCACCGCCACGAGCGAGACCAGCCCGGCCAGCCATCTCCGGGTGCCGTGCCGGATCAGGAAGCGGCGCAGCGGACTCATGGCGACGGTCAGGACCAGCGCGAGAAAGACCGGGCCGGCGATGTCGGAGAAGCCGCGCAGCCCGGCGGCCGTGATGACCGCGCCGGCCATCCCGAGCAGTACGACGACCCCCCGCGGGAGCAGGTCCTTCGGTGCGGCGGCCGCTGGAGCGGGTAGCGGGTCGTCCGCGGACGTGGCGGGGGATTCCGGCACGTCGAAGCCTCCCTCCCGGGCTGGGTTCGGACCTCGAACATCGCTCGCATCCCCCGCGCCGACATCACCCAACTCGGATGATCCTCTGACCGCCCGTGCGCGCTTAGTGTCGATGAGCACTCGGCATCCATTCGGGGTGGCCGACCACTGAAGGGTGGGCGCAGATGACCCAGGAAGAGACCAACGACCGGCGAGAGCAGTCCGTGTTCGCCATGACCGGTGTCATGTTCGCCGCGACCATGATGGTCCTGATCGGCGCGTTCCAGGTGATCACCGGGCTCGCCGCCATCATCGACGACCGGTACTTCGTGACCGCCCAGGGGTACGCCTTCCACCTCGACACGACGGCCTGGGGCTGGATCCACCTGCTGCTCGGACTGCTCATGGTGGCGGCGGGCTTCGGCCTGTTCTACCGGGCCACCTGGGCCGGGGTGACCGCGCTGGTCCTCACGATCCTGAGCGCGATCGACAACTTCTTCTTCATTCCGTACGCGCCGGTGTGGTCGTTGCTGGTGATCGCCCTCGATGTCTGGGTGATCTGGGCGCTGACCCGGCCGAGAACGATCCACAGCTGACCGGGTCCGGCCGGCCATGGGCGTCGACGTTGTCTTCTGGACGGTGGTGCTGGCGCGGTTCCTCCTGCCGCTGCTCATCCCGCGCTACCCGCTGCCCGCGATCGTCGCCTGCCTGTTGCTGGACGGCGTAGACCAGACGATCTTCCAGACCTTCGGATTCGACCCGCCGAACTACCAGAGCTACGACAAGGCGATGGACGTGTTCTATCTGGCCGTCGCCTATCTGGCCAGCCTGCGCAACTGGACCCACCAGGGGGCGGTCAAGATCAGCCGGTTCCTGTTCTTCTACCGGCAGGTCGGCGTGGTGGCCTTCGAACTCAGCGGCGCCCGGTTCCTGCTGATGGTGTTCCCGAACACCTTCGAGTACTTCTTCATCGCCTACGAACTGGTGCGCAGCCGCCGCAATCCGCTGCGCTACTCGTTCAGGTTCTGGGTGCTGGTGGCCGGCGGGATCTGGATCTTCATCAAGCTGCCGCAGGAGTACTGGATCCACATCGCCCAGCTGGACCTGACCGACACCATCCGGGACGTCGCGTGGTTCGGACCGGCCCTGGTGCTCGCGATCCTCGCGCTCGCGGCGGTCCTCTGGTTCGTGGTCCGGCCCCGGCTCAGCCCGGCCGACTGGTCGCTGCGACTGGCGGCCGACCCGCTGCCGGTCCAGATCGACGAGGCCAGCGAGCGGGCCGCGTACCAGGCCTCGCACCGCAAGGTGTTCGACCTGGCCTCGCTGGAGAAGATCTTCCTGATCGGCCTGATCAGCGTGATCTACGGACGGGTGCTGCCGGGGGTCGAAGCGACCGACCTGCAGCTGTTCTTCGGTATTGCCGTCTTCGTCATCCTGAACTCCGCGATCGGGCTCTGGTCGGCCCGGCGAGGCTACGGGTGGGACTCCGCGCTGATCTCCTTCGCCGTCGTCTTCGCGGTCAACATCGGACTGGTCATCGTCGACCTCCTCCTGCTGCGGCGCTTCGGCGGCGGTGATCTGCGGCTGTCCGACACCTTCTTCTTCGTCTTCCTGGTGAGCATTCTGACCATGCTCTACGACAGGTACCGGCCGGTCGCCGACTACCGCGCCGCCCATCCGGAGGTCGTGGAACCTCAGCCACCACGAGTAGGAGGTCACGATGTCGGAGACTGATGCCAACCCCGCCGCGGCGAGGCACCGGCAACCGCCGGGGCCGGGTGAGGTCGAGGTCCCGGAGTGGCCGAGCCGGTGGGTCGGCTGGATCCTGTTCGCCGGCGTGATGATGATCGTGCTCGGCATGTTCCACGCGTTCCAGGGGTTCATCGCGCTGTTCGAGGACGACTACTACCTGGTCGGCCGGCGCGGTCTCACCATTCACCTGAACTACACGGGCTGGGGGTGGATCCATCTGTTCATGGGGCTGGTCGTCATCGCGGCCGGGATCGGGCTGCTGAACGGCCGGTTGTGGGGGCGCATCGTCGGCGTGGTCCTGGCGGTGATCAGTGTCATGGTCAACGTGGCGTTCCTCGCGGCGTACCCGCTCTGGTCGATGATCATGATCGCGGTCGACATCCTGGTCATCTGGGCGCTGACCGTCCACGGCGACGAGATGCGCGTCATCCGGGAGGGCCGGGACGAGGTCAGCCCTTGAGCCCGGACATCGCGATGCTGTCGGTCAGGTAGCGCTGCAGCAGGCCGAACACGAGCAGGCTCGGTACGACGGTGATGGTCGCGCCGGCCATCACCTGGTTGATCGGCACCGCCTGCGTCTGCAGGGTCGCCAGGCCGACGGTGAGCGTCTGCATCTCGGCGGACTGGCCGATCACCAGCGGCCAGAGGAAGTCGTTCCAGTGCCACAGGAACACGAAGATGCCGAGCGTGGCCAGCGCGGGCCGGATCAGCGGCAGCACGATCTGGGTGAAGATCCGCCACTCCGGCGCACCGTCGATCTCGGCCGCCTCGAACAATTCGTCCGGCAACTGGCTGATGAACTGCCGCAGCAGGAACACCGCCTGCGAGTTCGCCAGCGTGGGCACGATCAGCCCCCAGAAGCTGTCCACCCAGTCCAGCCGCGAGACCAGGATGTACGACGGGATCAGCGTCGCCTGGAACGGCACCATCAGAGTGGCCAGGAAGGCCCAGAACATGATGTCCCGGCCGGGGAACCGCTTCTTCGCGAAGGCGTAGCCGGCCATCGACGCGAACAGCAGTACGCAGACCACCGACACCAGCGAGTACAGCAGCGAGTTGACCGTCCAGCGGGGGATGTCCGAGCTGGACAGCACCCGCTCGAAGTTCTCGAACGTGAAGTTGGCCGGGTTGAGTGCGTCCGGGAACGTCCGGCCGCTCGGCGGCGCGAACGCGACCAGGACCATGGCCGCGAACGGTACGACGGTGACGATCGCGGTCAGCGCCAGCAGCGTCGGCAGGGTGAGCCGGGCGACCGGGCGGCGGTCGACCCGCGGCGACTCGGTCCGGTCCTGGACCTTGGGTCGTTCGAGCAGGTTCACCATCAGTCGTCCCTCCCGACGAGTCGTCGCTGTACGAGCGAGACGATGAGCACGATCAGGAACAGCACCAGTCCGATCGCACTGGCGTAGCCGAAGTCGAAGTACTTGAAGCCGCTGTCGTAGAGCAGATAGACGAGTGAGTAGCTGGAACGGACCGGCCCGCCACCGGTCATCACGTACATCGCGTCGAAGACCTGGAACGCGCCGATGGTCTCGATCACCAGCACGAAGAACAGCACCGGACGCAGCTGCGGCAAGGTGATGTAGCGGAACCGCTGCCAGCTGCCGGCGCCGTCGATCATCGCCGCGTCGAGGTACGACTTCGGCACCGCCTGGAGTCCGGCCAGCAGGATCAGCATCGAGTAGCCGAAGCCCTTCCAGGCCGACGTCACCGCGATCGACGCAAGCACCGATCCGGACTGGCCGAGGAAGTCCACCGGCCCGACCGACACCAGCCCGAGGACGGCGTTCAGCAGGCCGTCCTGGGCGTCGTAGATCCACTTCCAGATGACCGCGGCCAGCACGATGCTGGTCACGTACGGCAGGAAGAACACGCTGCGGAAGAAACCGCGGTTCCACACCACCTGCTGCAACATGATCGCGGTGCCCAGCGACAGCAGCACGGTCAGCGGGACGAAGATCACCGTGTAGGTGAGGGTGACCACCAGGCTCTGCCGGAACAGGTCGTCCTGGAGCAGCCGCGTGTAGTTGTCCACGGCAACGAAGGTCCAGCGGCCGCTGAGCCGGTAGTCGGTGAGCGAGAGCAGGAACGCGCCGACCACCGGCAGGAACCGGAACACCAGGAACAACGCGAGCATCGGGGCCACGAACAGCAGCCCGACCCATGGCCTACGGCGGGGCCCGCGCCGCCGCAGCGACGACGCGGGCTGCCGGAGTGTGTCGGTCAACGCTGTCTCGACAGAAGGTCGTTGGCCTGCTTGGCGGCGTCGTCGAGCGCCTGCTGCGGCTGCTTCTTGCCGGTCAGCACGGCCTGGATCTCGACGCCGAGCAGCGAGTTCACCTGCCGGGCGGCCGGGTTCGGCTCACCCGGGAAGGCGTACTGCAGCGCGTCGGCGAACTTCGCCGCCGTCGCGTCCGCGGCCGGCGCCTTCACATCGGTGCGCGGGGTGTAGAAGCCGGACGCCTTGCTGAGCGCCTCCAGTTGCGGCGGCTGGATCATGAACGACATGAACTTCTTCGCGGCGTCCTTGTTCTCCGAGGCGGCGTTCAGCACGAGCCCGCCGGGCAGACCGAAGCCGACCTGCTTCTGGCCGGTCAGCGGCGTACCGATCTCGATGTTCGCCGCGCCCCAGGTCTTCGCCACGGTGCCCGCGTCGGCCGGCGTGCTGGTGAAGGCCATCGCGACCTGGCCCTTGCCCAGCGGCGAGTCGGCGACGGTGTTGCCGTTGCTCAGTGCGCTCTTCGGGATGCCGCCCTCGTCCCACAGGGACTTGAGGAAGGTGAGCGCCGCCAGGCCCGGGGCCTGGTTGAAGGCGACCGACTTGCCGTCGTCGGCGAACACCTTGCCGCCGGCCTGCCACAGCAGCGGGTAGAAGTTCAGGTTCAGCGACGCCTCCGGCGAGGCGGAGTAGTCCAGCGTCGAGAACCCGGCCGCCTTGATCTTCGGCGCCGCGGCCTTGATCTCGTCCCAGGTCTCCGGCGGCTTGGTGATGCCGGCCTTGGTCAGGATCGTCTTGTTGTACATCGTCGAGGTGACGGTGTGGTAGATCGGTGCGCCGTACACCTTGCCCTCGACGGTCAGGCCCGGGATCGCGGCCGGCAGGAACTTGTCCTTGTCCGGTGTCACCACGTCGTCGACCGGCTCGAGCGAGCCGTTGGTGACGTACTGCGGGATCTGGTCGGGGATCATCAGCAGGACGTCCGGGCCCTTCTTGCCGGAGAACGCCGCCGCGACCTTCTCCTCCCGGTTCGCCCACGGCTGCATCTCCAGCTTCAGGTCGATGCCGGAGTTCGCGGCCTCGAAGTCCTTCTCGACCTTCTGCCAGTAGGCGTCGCTGGCCGCCTGGTCGCCGATCACCGGATACATCCAGAGCGTGACGCTCTTGGTCTCGGTCGACGAGGAGCCCGAGTCGCCGCCGCACGAGGAGAGTGCGGCGGCCAGTACGAGCGCCGTGAGTGGTGCCGCGATGCGGCGGACGGTCGTGTGAAGCGTGGAAGACATCGCACCCCCAGGGTGTCCGGAAGTCAGGGCCGGAAAGTAGATCGCCGAATAACGGTCAGGACCGAAAGTAGCCGGGTCGAATTTCGGCTGTCAACGGCTGATATCAACTCGGAACAGCTCGGAGCCGCTGGTGAGCAGCAGCTGGTGATCTCCCCGGACCCCGAGCCGCCGGTGGGCGTGCTCGACGAACAGCGTCGGGATCTGCTTCTTTCCCGGCGCGATCCGGTAGACCTTGGTGAGGTCGATGCTCACGTACACCGCCTCGTTGGTGGCGACGATGTCGCCGCTGGACGTGGTGGTCCCGAGCGTGAAGGACTTGACCAGCTTGCCGTCTCGGGGGTCCACCGCGAACACGGTTTTGCCGGCCACGCCGTACAGCAGCCCGTCCGGGCCGATGGTGACGGACGAGACCGTGGCCGCACCGGGCACCGGCACGGTCTCCCACAGCTTGCGGGACTTGGCCGCGTCCCAGGCGAACACGGTGCCCGCGTCCCGGGTCGGCGGGGTGGTGGACAGTCCGCCGACGATCGACGTACCGCCGTAGACGATGCCGCGGCGGGCGGTCAGGCCGAAGATGCTCTCGTCCTGGACCACGTTGCGGAAGGACTGGGTGGTCCCGGTATTCGGGTCGAAGATGGCCAGTACGCCGCCGAGCCGGTCGCCGTCGGGGACGGTGCCGACCGCGATCTTGCCGTTCACCTCCGCCAGCGCGCGGGCGCGGGTCTGCAGCTCGGAGTGCAGGTTGACCGCCAGCGTCGGGTTGTCCGGTGTACCGGGCGGTCCGGGGGAGTACTCCGGACTGCTCCACGGCTGGGTCTGGTCGTACGAGTACAGCCGGGCCTCCGGGTAGGCGCCGATCCACAGCTTGCCGTCGGAGCTCTCCATCAGCGCCTCGGTCTGGGAGAACCGGTTGTACGCCGCTTGGCCGGTGGCCGGGTCGACCACGGAGACGCCGCCGTTCAGGAAGCCACCGGCGTACACCTTGGACTGGCCGCCGGCGACGGACAGGATCTCGATCGGCTCGCGGCGGACCTTGGTCTCGAAGATCTCCGACTTCCCGGTCTGCGGGTTGTACCGGAACTCCTCGCCGCGCCAGAGCGTGCCGACGACGCTCGTGCCCGGGTAGTCGGGCAGGCCGAGGTCGGCGTACCCGATCGCGCGGGCGTTCTGGATCCGTCCGGTGAAGGTCAGGCCGGTCCCGGTCAGCGTCTTGGTCGCCGGGTCGTACTTCTTCAGCTCACTGGCCTGGATCAGGTACAGCGAGCCGTCGCCGCCGACCGGCGAGATGTCCAGGCCGTGCGCGTTCGGGATCTCGTCCACCCAGGTGCGGGAGGCGATGTCCCAGACGTACAGCGGGCCGGGGAAGGCGGTGCTGATCCGGGCGTAGACGCGGCCGCCGCGGGCGTTCAGGTCGTACACGACCTTGTCGGTCGGGTCGCCGAGCCCGGGTGGGGACGGCAGTTCGGTGATCGCGCCGCTGGCGACGTCGAGCTCCATGATGTGTGCGTCGGGCAGCGAGCCGGTGTAGATCTTGCCGTCGGCGTAGTCGATGCTCTTGACGTACGGCTGGCCGGCCTTCATCTGGCCGTAGTCGCGGACGGCGCCGGTCTGGTCGTCGTACCGGAACACCTTGCCGTTCGGGAACGTGCCGCCGTACACATTGCCCTGGTTGTCGGTGGTGATGCGCCAGATGAACGTCTCGGACGCGATCGGGCGGCCGAGGTCCTCGACCGTGGTCCCGGAGCCGGGTCGCAGGCGATAGAGGTGACCGTTGTTGTACGTGCCGACGTAGATCGTGCCATCCGGGGTCGCAGCGACCGCGTAGCTGCCGTCGGCGCCGGGCAGGGCCGCGGACAGCAGGCTCTCGCCGGTGGCCGGGTCGACGGCGTTCAGGTACGCCGGACTGCCGGTGGACACGTTCCAGATCGCGGTCTTGCCGTTCGGGCCAGGGGCGACGGTGCCCCCGATCAGGAGTACGTCGGACAGCGGGATACCGAGTGACACGAGCTTGCCTGTCGGTGGATTGTGGTTCGCCTGGGCGGGAGTGGTCAGGGTCGACACGAGGACGGCGGCAAGTGCCACCGCGATGAGCGAGCGGGCTGATCGCATGCGAAGGCCTCCGGGGGTGCCGTATTTACGGTCCTGTCCGAAAGTGAAGCCCTGGGAATGTGGCCAAGTCAACCGCTCGGGCCAAATGTGCACAGTCCATTTACGGCCTCAGCCGTTAAGAGGTGGGCAGCCGGGTGAGCAGGGTCTCGAGCTTGTCCCGGGTCGCGGCGAAGTAGCTGTTCTCCCGGTGCAGGGCCCGGTGGAAGGCGGCCAGCTCCTCGGTCGAGATGCTGTTGGAGAAGGTGCTGATCTCGGTCAGGTCGAGCCGCCGGTTGAACAGGTGCACGGTGTCGCGCCACCGGTGCAGCAGGCCGACCAGCTCGGAGTCGCGGTGCAACCCGAGGGCTCCCGAGACGAGCGCGAGGTCCACCGCGGACACCACGAGTCGCGGGTACACCTGCCTGGTCGTCGGCGTCGCCGGGGAGAACCGCTCGTCGTTCAGCAGCCGCTGGTTCTCCTGCAGTTCGTCCGCGACCGCCCGGAGTACCTCGGTACGGCGCTCCGCTTCGGCAGTCAGGCGCTCGACGAAGATACCGGTCAGCCCGGCGACCAGAGTCAGCGAGTTCACCGCCGGCTCCCACCGGGAGTTCTCCGGCCAGAAGAACCAGATCACCCCCAGTGAGAACGCGAGGCCCAGAAGTCCGTAGCTCAGTGCGGTGACCACTGTCCGGCGCGCACTGGCAGGGATCATGTCGACCAGATGTCGTCGGCGAGGGTGGTGACGGCCGGACCTTCGACAGTGCCCGGGGCGAGCAGCAGCAGGTCGAGTCCGAACGGGCTGGGCCGGCGGGTGTGCCGGAAGCCGGAGTGTGCGTGCTCGATCGGCGTCAGGTCACAGGCGGCGGTGAGCCGCTTCAGCCGCTCGGTGGAGAACTTGCGGGTGGTGTACAGCAGGATGGTGTCCTCCGGGTCCAGCACCACCTCGGTGTGGTCCGGCAGACCCATCACGATCGGCTCGCCGGTGTTGTTCTGCCAGACGATCTTCACCCGCAGGGCGTCGTCGTTCTCGACCTCGCCGCGGAAGTCGATCCGGTCGTTGTCGATCTTCAGGTCGGTGTTGTACCGCAGCGCGCTGGTCACGAACTCGGCGAACGCCCGGGTCTGGTGGTATTCGTCGGCTGCCGCCTTCGCGGCGTCCCGGTCCAGACTGCTGGTGCTGGCCACCTCGAGCAGCAGCCGGTCCTGCGGGCGCAGGACCCGGGTGATGGTGCTGAGGACGTCCTCGTCGCTCTCGAAGTTCGCCAGCGTGTTGCCGGTCAGCGTGAACAGGATCGGGTCGGCACCGACCAGCCGGGCGAGCATCTGGCCCAGCTCGTCCATGTTGTCGTCGAGCGAGAAGTCGAGCTGCACCGGCAGCACCTGCGACATCGGGAAGTGGGCGCCGCGGACCGGCTCGACGGTCCCCAGCCGGAGCATCTCCGAGCTCATGTCCACCGGGATGTAGAACATGTCCGGGTTCTGGCGGCGCATGTCGCCGAGGATCGTGCGGTCCTTGACGCCGGTGCCGACACCGAGGCTGACCAGGTGGAACCCGCCGTTCTCGACATGCGGCCGGAGCTTGCGCCAGTGCCGCAGGAATGACTCCGTGCCGGCTTTCATCACCAGGTAGAACGGGTCGTTGGTGGCGTTCGCCCACGCGATCGTGGGACCGATACCCCAGTAGGAGAAGCCCGAGGTGATCTGTTTGCCGTCGCCGGTCTTGGAGAACGGTCCGCGCAGGTCGCCGGTGAGCGTGGCCAGTTTGTCGGTCTGGTCCTCGCCGACGAGCAGCAGCGACCAGGCGAAGTCGTCGTCGGCCAGCGCCTGCTCGAGCCTGCGGATGACGGGTACCGGCTCTGTCACGTCTCTGACCCTCCCAAGGTGAGGTGGTCAGGTTATCGGTTGACGACTCCCCGTGCAGTCCGGAAACCGGGAAACGGCGTGGGCCGGGGGCAACAGCTTTGCGCGGTCGGACCTTCGCGCGGTCAGACCGGAGTGACCGTGTCGGCCTCGCGGCCCTTCGGCCCGTCGACGATCTGGAAGTCGACCTGCTGACCGTCCTCCAGCGTCTTGTAGCCGTCGGAGACGATCTTGCTCCAGTGGACGAAGACGTCGTCCTGTCCGTCGACGGCAAGGAAGCCATAGCCCTTGTCGGCGTTGAACCACTTCACGGTGCCGCGCACCATCGGAACTCCTTGACAACGGGGCCCGCTTCACCCGGGCCCCTCGGGTACTCGCCCAGGCCGAAGCCGATGAGCGGTCCATAAGCCTAACCGAGCCCCTGGCCCCGGACAGCCGCCAGGTGTGCGGTGATCGCCACGCACAGTGCCGTACCGGCCATGGCGGCACTGACCCAGAGTGGAGCCCGGTAGCCGCCCAGATCGATGCCGACACCGCCCAAGACCGGACCCAGTGCAGCGCCCACATTGAGCGCGGCGGTGGCAAGACCTCCGGCCAGGACCGGTGACTCGGCTCCGGCGTACAAGGCGGCCGAGATCAGGGACGAGCCGACGGCCAACGACAGTGCGCCCTGGACGAACACCAGTACGACGGCCGGCACCGGGGTCGACGCGGTCAGGGCGAACACGCACCATCCGGCCAGCAAGATGCCACCGGCAACGAACACCGGTCGGTTGCCGCCGCGGTCGGCGTACCGCCCGGCGATGGTGACGCCGGCGAACGAACCGAGACCGAAGAGGGCGAGCAGCAACGGCACCGAGCCCGCGGCCAAGCCGGTCACCTCGGTGAGGACCGGTGCCAGGTAGGTGAAGGAGCAGAACGTCGCGCCGTTCACCAACGCACCGAGCAGCAGCAGTACGACGAGACGCCGCCGTACTCGCAATCCGCCGAGCGTCACCGGGCCTGGGGTGCGGGCGGGGACCCGCCACAGGATCGCGATGAGCGCCGGGACGGAGATGATCGCGACCGCCCAGAACGCGGACCGCCAGCCGAGGTGCTGACCGAGGACGGCACCCCCGGGTACGCCGGCGACGCAGGCGAGCGTCGTACCGCCGAGGAGGACGGAGGTCGCGCGACCCTTGGCGTCGGGACGAACCAGGCTGGTCGCGGTGGCGAGCGCGATCGCCAGGAAGCCCGCGTTGGCCAGCGCCGCGAGCACGCGGGTGACTAGCAGGACAGCGAAGCTGGTGGTGACGGCGCCGATCACGTGGGCGAACATGAACACGGTCAGCGTGACGAGCAGGGTGCGCCGGCGGGGCCAGCGGGCGCCCAGGACGGCGATCGCCGGAGCGCCGACGATCATCCCGGCCGCGAAGGCCGAGGTGAGCCAGCCGGCCGTCGGGATCGAGACACCCAGATCCTGGGCGATGTCCGGGCCGAGCCCGGAGAGCATGAATTCGGAGGTCGCCTGGGCGAACACGGCCAGGCCGAGCAGATACAGCACGAGAGGCATGGAAGGAACTCCGCAACCACGTCGATGAAGGCGGCAGGACGGATCGCCTGCCGGGACATCGCCGGCGGTTCGGGTGCGGTTCGGGTGCCACCGAACGGCCGGTGGTTACGGTCTGCTGGCCTCCGGGCTGGACATGCCGGGGAGTTTAGGGATCGCCGCGACGGCGGTCCATCGAATTCAGCCGCGGTGGGAGGCGGCGAGGCCGATGACTCCGGCCGCGACGAGCAGGAGGGCTGCGGTCAGGCCGAGGTCGTCGGTCTGCAGGACGCCGTTGTCGGTCAGCATCCAGACGGTGGCGCCGCCGGACAGGATGGTGCCCGCGATGACGCCCGGGACGTCCGGTTTCGTCTTCCTCATCCGCGCTCCACTGTGATGCTGCCGAGCTTCAGGTCAAGGTCGAGGGTGACCTGCTGCGGCCCGGCCTTGCCGTCGGGTCCGAGGTCCTTGATGTCCAGTTCCGCGTTCCGGCCGCCGTGGTGCTCGTTCAGCCAGGTCACGTCACCCATCTTGGTGGTCAGGTTGCCGTCGATGTCAACGGTTTCCGGCAGTTTCACCACGACCTCGCCGACGCCGCCGTGCACCTCGACCTTCGCACCCGGTGTGAAGGTGGCCCTGGTCAGGTCCAGGTGCACCGATCCGGCGTCGAAGGTGTAGGACTGCCCGGTCGCCCCGATCTTGTCCCCGGCCGGCGCGACGTAGTTGGTGTCGGCGAAGTTGCGCGGTACGTCGGTGAACACGGTGCTGACGATCGCGCCGACGGCGAGCAGGATGCCCAGCGGCAGCAGCGCGACGGTCTTGCCGACGAAGCCACCGACCAGCATGCCGCCGCCCAGCGTGATCAGGCCGACGATCAGCATCGTGGCGGTCGAGGCACCGGCGGCCGCGGCGATCGCGATCGCGATACCGGTCAGCACGACGATGATCGACTTGACCCCGCGCATCCCCTTGGCGGGCGGCTCGGCCTTCGCGGACCGGGCCGGCTCCGACGGGGGTCCGGCCGGCGGCTCGTCGACGTACAGGCCGAGGGGGTCGTCCTCGGTCCACACAGCCTGGACCGGTTCGACGGTGCGGTCCTGGGGTCTCTGTGTGGCCGAGGACGACGGACCCGTCGGGGGAGCCGGCGGGCCGTTCTGGGGAGGCATGGACGCCGAGGTGCCGGTCGTCGGCTGCTGGTTGGCCGCAGTGGAGTCCTGCGGACGCGGTGCGGTCGGCTGGCCGCCCTGCCACTGCATGCCCGGGCCGGTCCAGCCTGCGCGCCGGCTGCGCCGATCCCTGCGGCGGTGCCGCGCGACCAGCCAGATCACGGCGAGCACGATCAGCGGCCCGGGGACGAACCGGCCGATGTTGAACGACGACATCATCGCGATGGCGACGAACACACAGATGCCGATGATGACCGGCCACAGCCACGGGTGGTCCGGCCGGACCCGGTCGCCGAGCAGACTCTGGGCCGCGGAGCGCTGGCTGCCCTCGTCGGGCATCAGCACCCAGGCGGCGATGTAGAAGATGATCCCCGGTCCGCTGATGATGAGGACCGCCATCACCACGCGGATCAGCACCGGGTCGATGTTCAGCGCGCGGCCGATCCCGCCGCAGACACCGGCCACCATCCGGTCCGACCGGCTACGCTGCCACGTCTGCACGTCCTGCAGGCGGCTGCGGTCGAACCCACCGGGCCCGCTCGAGTTCTGCTCCATGTCATCGATACTGGCTCGCCCGGCGGCGGTACAACATCGGGGATCCCCCCTGAGCACCCCCGGAGTCGCCAGGAGTCGAGCACCTGCTCGGGGTTCTCCCCGAGCCGACCCTGAGCCTGGCGGACCGCCGCTGAGGAGCCGGCCCGGGACAAGCCTGCTGGTGTCGGCCCTTCCGGCGTGTGACGATCGTGGGGATGAGTCATCCAGCCGCAGCCGCGCCGTCGGGCGGGTCCTCCACTTCCGGGACCCCACCCGAGCAGCCGCCTGCGCCCGGAACCGGTCAGCAGAACGACGGCCAATGGCAGTACAAAGGCTGGGGACCGCAAGGACCTGGACAGTACCAAGGCCCGTACGCCGCCTACGCCGGACAGATCCCGCCGTACTCCGGCCCGCCGTACTCCGGCCAGGGCCCGTACGCCGGTCCGACCGGGGCCGCGCAAGCCGGGCCAGGCCAGCAGGGCCGCCCGACGGCGGACGCACCACCGGTACGCCGCGCCTACCGCCGTACCGAGGGCCGGATCATCGCCGGTGTGGCCGGTGGGATCGCGGACCACCTCGGGGTCTCGGACACCGTCGTACGCCTCGTGCTGATCGCCACCACCGTGTTCGGTGGGTTCGGCGTCCTGATCTACGCCGCGCTGTGGTTCCTGATGCCGCTCGCGACCCCGGGGATGCCGGCGGCGCCGGGGCTGGCCGCACACACCCGAAGCGGACTGCGGTCCGACGAGACGCCGCCACCGGTGACAGAGGCCAAAGCGCGTCGGCGGGAGAAGAGCAAGAGCCAGGTGACGGCCCTGGTCGCGATCGGTGTCGGCCTGCTGCTCCTGCTGCAGGTGGCCGGCCTCGGGATCGCAGGGAAGATGTTCTGGCCGCTGGTGTTCGCCGTCACCGGTCTCGCGCTGATCTGGCGGCAGGCGGACGAGAGCCAGAAGGCCGCCTGGACCCGCGACTACGGGCGCTTCTCGTTCCTCGGCATCCTGCTCGGCAAGGGCGGCTGGAAGTCGCTGATCCGGATCGGCATCGGCCTCATCCTGCTCGGGACCGCGGTGACCGTGTTCCTGGTGCAGAACGGCCGGCTCTCGATGGTCGGCGACGTACTGATCGCTCTGCTGCTCGCGGTGGTCGGCATCGGCGTCATCGCCGGGCCGTGGGTGCACCGGCTGACCCGGGACCTGAACACCGAGCGGGCCGAGCGGATCCGCTCCCAGGAGCGCGCCGACATGGCCGCGCACCTGCACGACTCGGTGCTGCAGACGCTGGCGCTGATCCAGAAGCAGGCGAACGACCCGCGCGCCGTCACCACCCTGGCGCGGTCGCAGGAGCGTGAACTGCGGTCCTGGCTGTACGACGAGGAGGACAACACCGACCAGACGCTGTCGGGAGCCGCCAAGCGGGCCGCTGCCGAGGTCGAGGACTCGCACGGGGTTCCGGTCGAGGTGGTCACGGTCGGCGACTGCGACCTGACCGAAGGGCTGTCGGCGATGGTCCGGGCCGCGCGCGAGTCGATGGTGAACGCGGCCAAGCACTCCGGTGCGGCCAAGATCGACGTGTTCGTCGAGGTGGACGGCGACCGGGCGGAGATGTTCGTCCGGGACCGTGGCAAGGGATTCGACGTCGACGGCGTGCCGGACGACCGGCTCGGCCTGCGGCACAGTGTGATGGGCAGAATGGAACGGCACGGCGGCCGCGCAACGGTGCGGTCCGATCCGGAGACAGGCACCGAAGTGCGACTGGAGATGGACAGATGAGCAACAGGCGCGTTGTCGTCGTCGACGATCACGACATGTTCAGGGCCGGGGTGCGCAGCGAGATCGGCGCCTCGGTCGACATCGTCGGGGAGGGATCCGACGTCGACACCGCGGTGAAGGCGATCGTCGGGACCGAGCCGGACGTGGTGCTGCTCGACGTCCACCTGCCCGGTGGTGGTGGCACCGAGGTGATGAAGCAGGTGCACCAGCGGCACCCGGAGATCAAGTTCCTCGCGCTGTCGGTGTCGGACGCCGCCGAGGACGTGATCGGCGTGATCCGGGCCGGCGCCCGCGGCTATGTCACCAAGAACATCAGCGGCGCCGAACTGGTCGACGCGATCAGCCGGGTCGCCGACGGTGACGCGGTGTTCTCACCGCGGCTGGCCGGCTTCGTGCTGGACGCCTTCTCCGGCGCCATCGACATCGCCTCGGTCGACGAGGACCTGGACCGGCTCTCCCAGCGCGAGCGCGAAGTACTGCGCCTGATCGCCCGCGGCTACGCCTACAAGGAGGTCGCCCGGGAGCTGTACATCTCGGTCAAGACGGTCGAGACGCACGTCTCCTCGGTACTGCGCAAGCTGCAGTTGTCGAACCGCCACGAGCTGACCCGCTGGGCCACCGACCGCCGCCTGGTCTGACCCCTGGTGTAATTGCCGAGGGCAAGCAGTTGGTGACGGTCAGCGGTTGGCCGAGGTGTAGGGCAGGAGCGCCATCTCCCGGGCGTTCTTGATCGCGCGGGCGACCTGCTTCTGCTGCTGCACCGACAGACCGGTGACGCGGCGGGAGCGGATCTTGCCGCGGTCGGAGATGAACTTGCGCAGCAGCGCGGTGTCCTTGTAGTCGATGTAGGTGATGCCGTCGCGGTCGAGCGGATTCTGCTTCGGCTTGCGCTTGCCGGTCGGGGCCGGGCGTCGGGGCATCTGCGGTCCTCCTTATTTGAATGTCGTTTTCATTTAGCATAACGCGAGGCCTCGCGAGTGGCGGGTTGTGGACAGGGCATTGATTCGCCACCCCGGCGGATGCGCTATCGGCTTGG
Source organism: Kribbella capetownensis (assembly GCF_004331485.1). Lineage (GTDB taxonomy): Bacteria > Actinomycetota > Actinomycetes > Propionibacteriales > Kribbellaceae > Kribbella > Kribbella capetownensis. Next base: position 446,525 of record NZ_SJKD01000007.1, on the reverse strand, counting down.
TCGCTGTTATACCGTCGACAACTATGGAGCGGAATCTCACAGCCGAACAGCTCGCGCTCTTCGAGAAGGAGTTCGCATCGAACCCGCAGTACCGGGTCATGCAGAACGCCATCACGCAGACGCCGGTCAACACCATCGCCCTGGACCGCCAGGTCGTCACCTCGATCGACCACTCGGTGTCGAACTTGCTGGACGACTGGAAGGTGACCAACCAGAAGAAGAGCGGCCGTTGCTGGCTGTTCGCCGGACTCAACCTGCTCCGCGCCGGTGCGGCCGGCAAGCTGGGCGTCAAGGACTTCGAGTTCTCCCAGAACTACGTCCTGTTCTGGGACAAGTTCGAGCGCTCGAACTTCTTCCTCGAGGCGATCATCGAGACGGCCGGGCGGGACGCCGACGACCGGACCGTCGCGCACCTGCTGTCCGACCCGATCGGTGACGGCGGCCAGTGGAACATGTTCGTCGCGCTCGTTCGCAAGCACGGCCTGGTGCCGAAGACGGCGATGCCGGAGACCGAGAGTTCGTCGGCGACGGCGCAGATGAACGACATCCTCCGCAAGCTGCTGCGCCAGGGCGCGCGCGACCTGCGGGCGCTGGACGGCCAGGAGGCACAGCGGGCCCGCAAGCAGGAGATCCTGACCACCGTGCACCGGGTGCTGAGCATCCACCTCGGTACGCCGCCGCAGAAGTTCCTGTGGCAGTGGAAGGACAGCGACAAGGGCTTCCACCGTGACGGCTGGACCACGCCGGCCGAGTTCGCCGCGGCGTACGTGCAGCTGCCGGTCGACGAGTACGTCTGCCTGGTGCACGACCCGCGCGAGTCCAGCCCGGTCGGCAAGACCTTCACCGTCGACTACCTCGGCAACGTCATCGACGCGCCGCCGGTGGTGTACCTGAACGTCGAGATCGACCTGATGAAGCAGCTCACCCAGGACGCGATCGTCGGCGGCGAGCCGGTCTGGTTCGGCTGCGACGTCGGCAAGCAGATGAGCGGCGACCTCGGCTTCTGGGACGCCAAGCTGTACGACTACGGCTCCGTCTACGACACCGAGTTCTCGCTCGACAAGGCCGAGCGGCTGGTGCACCACGAGACGCTGATGACGCACGCGATGCTGTTCACCGGTGTCGACGTGGTCGACGGCAAGCCGCGCCGCTGGCGGGTCGAGAACAGCTGGGGCGACGAGAAGGCCGACAGCGGCTTCTGGACCATGAACGACTCGTGGTACGCCGAGCACGTCTTCGAGATCGCGGTCCGCCGCTCCGCCCTGCCGGCCGAGCTGCAGGCGCGTCTCGACGACGAGCCGATCGTGCTCCCGGCCTGGGACCCGATGGGCGCCCTGGCCGACTGAAGTAGTTAGTGACTAGCTGATGAGCGCCCCGGCCTCGCCGGGGCTCTCCAGCGTCGGCAGGTGCCCGGCCCACGGCAGGTCGATGCGCTCGACGTTGGGCAGCCGTTCGGCCAGGTACGTCGCGCAGTCCGCGAAGAACTGGAAGTCGTGTGCACCGGTGATCAGCCGCACCGGCATGGTCAGCTTCTCCGGCTCGACGGCGTACTCCTCGTTGTCGACATCACCCGCCGGGATCTGAAGCTCGTACGCCCGCTTCTGCATCGCCCGGAGCAGCTCCCGCGCGTCGTCGTCTGCCTCCGGCCCGATCCAGCTCCGCACCATCAGGTCCGTGGCGCCGTCGACGTCGCCGGCCTCGATCAGCTCGTTCTCCTCGGCCCACACCGCGCGCAGGTCGTCCGTCGGGTGCACGTCATCAGTCGGTGCACAGAGCAGCACCAGCCGGTCGAATCGCTCCGGCTGCCGGCTCGCCACCTGCTGCACGACGTACCCGCCGTACGACGATCCGACGGCGGCCACCGACTCGGCGCCGACCTCGTCGAGCACCGCGAGCAGATCGCCCGCGTCGGAGTACTTCGCCCCTGCGTCGAGCGGAGTCTCGCCGTACCCGCGCAGATCCACCGTGATCACCCGGTGGTCCGCACGCAGCTCGTCGACCTGCCGCCTCCACATCCGCGCATCCGCCACCCCGGCGTGCACCAGCAGCACAGCGGGCCCTGCTCCAACCACCCAATGATTGATCGTCATGGCCGCACCCTGTCTTCTCGGCGACGTGCCTGCAAAGGAATTAGCGCAGCCGGACGACCGTGAAGTCCTCGGCGTAGTGGTTCGGCGGCATGCCCGCGCCGGTGGCGACCTGGGCGAAGTGGGCCCGGATCCCGGTGCGGAGGCCGTCGGGGTCGCGGTGCTGGCTGGTGTGGGACATCAACGCCGCCAGCTTCTGGTCGAAGGTATCGGTGATGTCGACGTAGTGGTTGATCTCCGGGTGGTCCATCATCCAGAGCTCGTCGACGTCCCAGGCTTCCTCGGCGACGTCCGGGTACGCGTACGGGTTGCCGGCCGCCGGGTAGAACGCCCGGACCGTGGCCTCCGCCGCGGCCAGGTGGTCGGGGTGCGAGACCTGCAGGCGCGACCACACCCGCTCCGGTGACTGGGTGAGCAGGCGCTGCGGACGGACCTTGCGGATCACGCGGCTGATGTCGCGGGTCAGCTCGAGCGTCGGCTCGACCGCGCCGTCGACGTAGCCGAGGAAGTGCAGGTCCCGGACGCCGACATGCTGCGCGGCAGCGGTCTGCTCGGCTCGCCGTACGGCGGGAATCTCGGCACGGTCACGATCCGGTTCGAAGCCCCCCGCCTGGCCGTCGGTGACGATGCAGTACTGCACCTCGATGCCGGCCTTGGTCCACAGCGCCACCGTGCCGGCGCCGCCGAAGTCGATGTCGTCCGGATGGGCGACCACCACCAGCACCCGCTCGATCTCGTTGTCCGGACGCGGATTCGCCTCAGGCACGCTCACCTGATCGACCCTAACTTGTCCTGCGCGGCAAGCTGGTTGACAGGGGGAGGTGAAGACGATGGATTTCGGCGGCGACTGCGCACCGCGCGACGCCGGTCTGGACGCCGACCGGCTGGGCGAGGCGGTCCAGCTGGTCCGAGGCCGTCCTGGCGTCGCGCAGCTGTGTGTGATCAAGGACGGCCGGGTGGCCGTCGACCTGTCGTTCGGCTGTCCCCCCGACGCGCTGTTCTGGCTGTTCTCGGCAGGCAAGCCCTACATCGCCGTCGTGATCCACCAGCTGGTCGAGTCCGGGCGTCTCCACCTGGACGACGCGGTGGCGGCGTACTGGCCCGGGTTCGCGCACAACGGCAAGCGGGACATCACGGTCCGCCAGGTACTGCAACACCGCTCCGGCCTGACCGTGGGCAAGTCGTACCTCGGAGACGTGCGCTCGATGGCGGACTGGGACCGCTCACTGGAGCGGATCGAGGAAGCCGGACCGCGCTGGCCGCTCGGCACCGTCGCGTACAGCCCGCTGGCCTTCGGCTTCATCCTCGGCGAGGTCGCGCACCGGTGCAGCGGTCTCCCGATCGACGAGCTGGTACGGCGCTCCGTCCTCGAACCACTGGGCGTCGCCGACACCTATCTCGGGCTGCCTGCCGACCAGTGGTCCCGGCATGTCCCGGTCCGGGTGTCCGGACCGGCCGGACCGTTCATCCAGTCGGTCCTGAACCGGCGCAGTACCCGTGAGGCCGTCGTACCGGCGGCAGGGATCTCCACCACCGCACGGGATCTGGCTGCGTTCTACGTGGCCCTGTTGAACGGCGGGGTCGGACCGGCCGGGCGGGTGTTGCGGCCGGAGTCACTGGCCGTGGCGGTGGAGCCGACCAGCGAGGGCGAGCTGGACCGGACCGTGCGGGCACCGATCCGGTGGTCGCAGGGCTTCCAGCTCGGCGGCCCGCGGTTCCTGCCGGACGCCATCTCCTCCCTCGGCGCGACGAGCAGCCCGCGCGCGTTCGGGCACAACGGCAGCAACTGCTGCGTCGGCTGGGCGGACCCGGACCGGCGGATCGCTTACGCATACCTCACCGACCGGCTCGGGCGCCCGAAGGCCGACATGGCTCACCACGCCGCTGTCGCCGACGCGGTCCTCGCCGCAGCCGACTCCACGTCGCCCGGGACCACGGCCTCAGGCGAAGGCGGCCACTGACACCCGGTGCTGGATCACCTGGTCGACGATGCCGTACTCCTTGGCCTCTTGGGCGGTCAGCACGTGGTCCCGGTCGGTGTCGTGCCGCAGCCGCTCGATGGACTGACCGGTGTGCTCGGCGAGGATCGACTCCACCTGTCCGCGCACCCGGACCACCTCGTCGGCCTGCAGGATCAGGTCCGGGATGGTGCCCTGACCGTGGGCGGCCGGCTGGTGCAGGACCACGCGGGCGTGCGGCAGGAGAGCCCGGCGCCCCTGCTCGCCTGCGGCCAGCAGGACCGCGCCGGCCGCGATCGCCTGCCCGACGCACAACGTCGAGATCGGTGCCTGGATGTACTGCATGGTGTCGTAGATCGCGAGCATCGCGGTCATGTCGCCGCCCTCGCAGTTGATGTAGAGGTTGATCTCCTGGTCCGGCTTGTCCGCCTCGAGGTGCAGCAGTTGCGCGATCAGCGCGTTCGCCACGCCTGCGTCGATCGCCGTACCGAGATAGATGATGCGTTCGCTGAGCAGGTGCGAGTAGACGTCCATGATCCGCTCGCCCCGCGGATGCTGAGCGATCACATTGGGAATCGTGTAGGTGCTCATCACGCGGCCGCCTTTGCTTGGGGCATGACTTGGTCGAAGGTCTCGACGATGTGGTCGATGAAGCCGTACGTGCGGGCCTGTTCGGCGGTGTACCAGTGGTCGTGCAGGGAGTCCTCGTGCACGGTGTCGAACGACTGTCCGGTGTCCTCGGCGATCAGGGCCAGCACGGTGTCGCGGATGTGCCGCAGATCGTTGGCCTGGATCTCGATCTCCACCGCGGACCCGCCGATGCCGGCCGAGCCCTGGTGCATCAGGACGCGCGCGTGCCGCAGTGCGTACCGCTTCCCCGGCGTACCGGCCGACAGCAGGAACTGCCCCGCACTGCAGGCCAGCCCGATTGCCAGCGTGGACACGTCGCACGGCACCAGCCGCATCACATCCCGGATCGCCAGCATCGACGGCACCGAACCGCCGAGCGAATGGATCCACAAGGCGATGTCGGTCTTCGGGTCCTCGGCCGCGAGCGTCAGCATCTGGGTCGCCAGCAGCGTCCCGTTGTCGTCGTCGAGCTGTCCGTCCAGGACGACGATCCGCTGCGCGAGCAGCCGTTGCCGCGTGGTCTCGTTGAACAGCGGAGGTTTGTTGTCTTCAGCCATGTCCTCAACAGTGACCGGGCGAACCGGCCCACCCCAGTTTTTCTGCTGACGGCAAGTCTGCTCAGAGCAAAGCCGTTCCTGTGGCAGGCTCCTGCGGGTGAATCTGGGCGACAACGCGATCCTGGTGGCCGACGATCTGTCCGATCAGGAACGCCTCCTGCTGGAGCTGATGGCCACCCCGTCCGCCACGCTCCTCGGCGCGGTTTCGGACATCCTGCGTACGACGCTGTTCGGCGAGGACCCGGCCGGGTGGGTCGACATGTGGCAGGCGCGCCACAACCTGGCTCGCGTCGAGTGGCTGGACGGCCCCGAGCTCGCCCACGTTGTCGCCCACCTCGCAGCCAAGGACTACGAGGGCACGATCGAAGGCGTCCCCGGCCTTCGCATCACCTCATGCGACGACCACACCGCCAAGATGCTCTGGCTAGGCGCTGCCATCCCGGTCGAACTCCATCTGACCCGCCAGCTGTCCTAACGCAGGAGCTCGGCCAACCGGTCGGCGAAGTCTGCCGGGAAGCCGTGTCCCAGGCCGGGCAGTCGCTCGACCGTGCAACCGAAGCCGGTCAGGCGGTCCGCGGCCTGGTCGACGGTTTCCACCAGCCCGTCGTCCGCGCCGATCAGGATTGATGCCGGAGACAACGATCCGGCCGCGGTCGTGGGAAGCTCGCGCAGCGCCGGCGCCATCACGATGACGCCGGCGACCTCGACCGGGTCAGCGGTGAGCGCCCAGTCCAGAGCCACCCGGCCCCCGGCCGAGAACCCTGCGGCGATCGGCGGTACGCCGTCCAGCTCGGTGGGCAATTGTCCGAGCGCACGGGCGATGTCTGCGACCGCGTGGTCCCGGTCCGGCCACGTGCGGTACATCGGCGACATCCGCTGTGACGACTCGAGGCAGACCAACGCGTGATCCAGCGGCAGCACGCCGGCCCACTCCCGGGCGGAGTGTGCCGCTGTCAGGCCCGCGCCGTGCAACGCCACGACCACACCCACCGGCGCTCCGTCGGGCAGCAGGACCACAGGCGGTCGCGGATCTGCCGCGACCCGGCCCTTCGACACCTCCACCAGTTGGTGGAACTCGGGCCGTTCCCGCAGCGCGGCCAGGTCGTCGTCGGTGAGGATCGACGGATGCCACCACGCACCAGCCGCACTCGCGTCCTGCAGGACGCGCAGTGCCGCGTCCGGGTCGCCGGAGACGGCCAGCAGGCACGCCTTGATGTGGGCCAGATCCGCGGCCCAGGCTTCGAGGCCGGGGCTCCCGGCGTCGAGCAGGTCGATGGCGTCGCGGAGGCGGTCCTCGTCGTAGAGGACCTCGATGCGATCGATCAGAGCGTCGAACCGCGACCTGTCCATCAGGAGTCCTCCGGTCGGATGGCGCGGCCGAGGATGTGCGGGGCGGCCGGGTTGGAACCAGTGGGCGGAAACTTGAAGTGGTCGAGCTCGGTGATGCCGAAGCCGGCGGTAGTGATGGCGGCAGCCGTGTCCCGATGCAGGTGGCAGCCGCCCGACACCCGCGGATAGATGGTCGCGTCGAGGACCCTCTGAACGGTCTCCATCCGGCCGGGTGCGGCGGCGACATGCTCGTAGAAGCGCAGTTCGCCGCCCGGACGCAGCGCGCGGAAGGCTTCGGCCAGCGCGACCGCCTGGTTTCGGACGGAGCACAGCACCAGGGAGGTCACCACGGCATCGACCGAGCCGTCCGCGAGCGGCAGGCGTTCCGCCGTACCGTTGACGACCTCGACACGGATGTGTGCGAGCGCGGCCTGCCGTTCGGCCTTCGCGCGCAGATACGGTTCCGGTTCGACCGCGATCACGCGGGTCACCTCGGCCGGGTAGTGAGCGAAGTTCCCGCCGTCGCCCGCGCCGATCTCGACGATCTCGCCGGCCAGTCCGTCCAGCAGGCGCTTGCGGTGCCCGGCCACGCCGTGCTCGTCCAGGCCCGGACGGATCCGCGCGTAGATCCGCGCGAACACCGGATGCGATCCCCGCTCACTCATCGATGCCACCCAAGGCCCATCCGTGGGGTGGTGTCAACCACGAACGCCGACCCCCGATTCGAACCGGCGTTCGGTAACTGTCGGCGGGAGCGCCTAAGGTGTTGGGTGATGACTACGCTGTTCTCGCCTGATGAGCTCCCGGTGCCGCTGGAGGAGCCGAAGACGCATCGGACCGATCCGGACTCGCTGCTCGAGGGGCTCAATCCGCAGCAGCGCGCCGCCGTCGTGCATGGTGGCAAGCCACTGCTGGTGGTCGCCGGCGCCGGCTCGGGCAAGACCCGGGTGCTGACCCGGCGGATCGCCTACCTGCTGGCGGCCCGCGACGCGCATCCGGGATCCATCCTGGCGATCACGTTCACCAACAAGGCCGCCGCCGAGATGCGCGAGCGGGTGGTGGACCTGGTCGGTCCGCGGGCGAAGCTGATGTGGGTCTCGACGTTCCACTCGTCCTGTGTGCGGATCCTGCGTCGCGACATCAAGCGGTTCGGGATCAACTCGACGTTCTCGATCTACGACGACACCGACTCGCGCCGGCTGATGACGCTGGTCTGCCGCGAGCTCGACCTGGACGTGAAGCGGTACAACCCGCGGGCCGTGCTGAACTGGATCAGCACCCAGAAGAACGAGTTGATCGACCACGAGACCGCCGCGGCGAAGACCTCCAACCACCTGGAGGAGACCTACGCCGAGTGCTACCGGATCTACCAGGAGCGGCTGGCCCAGGCGAACGCGCTGGACTTCGACGACCTGCTGATGACCACGGTCAACCTGCTGCAGGCCTTCCCGGAGGTCCGGGAGTACTACCGCCGCCGGTTCCGCCACGTCCTCGTCGACGAGTACCAGGACACCAACCACGCGCAGTACACGCTGATCCGCGAGCTCTGCGGCGAGGACGAGCCGGGCCGGATGGGCCCGACCGCGCCGCCGGCGGAGCTGATGGTGGTCGGCGACGCGGACCAGTCGATCTACGCGTTCCGCGGTGCGACGATCCGCAACATCCTCGCCTTCGAGGAGGACTTCACCAACGCCGAGACGATCCTGCTGGAGCAGAACTACCGCTCCACCCAGACGATCCTGACCGCGGCGAACGCGGTGATCAGCCGCAACGAGGGCCGCAAGGCGAAGAACCTGTGGTCCGACCAGGGCCAGGGCGAGCAGATCGCGGTGTACGTCGCCGACAACGAGCACGACGAGGCGCAGTTCGTCGCCGACGAGATCGACCGGCTCACCGACGCCGACGGGGTGAAGCCGTCCGACGTGGCCGTGTTCTACCGGACCAACGCCCAGTCGCGAGTGTTCGAAGAGGTGTTCATCCGGACCGGCCATCCGTACAAGGTCGTCGGCGGCGTCCGGTTCTACGAGCGCAAGGAGGTTCGCGACGCGCTCGCGTACCTGCGCGTGCTGGTGAACCCGGAGGACACCGTCTCGCTGCGCCGGATCATGAACGTGCCCAAGCGCGGCATCGGCGACCGGGCCGAGGCGGCGATCGAGTCGCTGGCCGCGCGGGACCGGATCTCGTTCGCGCAGGCGATGCGCCGGGCCCAGGACGCGCCGGCGATGGCTTCGCGGTCGGTGAACGCCGTGCAGGCCTTCGTCGACATCCTCGACGAGCTGACCGCGATGGTCGACTCGGGCGCGCCGCCGGACGACATCCTGGACGTCGCGCTGCACCGCTCCGGGTACTACGAGGAGCTGCAGAAGTCGACGGATCCGCAGGACGAGACCCGGCTGGAGAACCTGGACGAGTTCATCTCGGTGGCCCGCGAGTTCGTCGAGGAGCGCACTGCCGCAGGTGAGGCCGCCGACCTGCAGGCGTTCTTGGAGCGGGTCGCCCTGGTCGCCGACGCGGATCAGATCCCGGACGCGGCCGACGACGGTGGCGTGGTCACGCTGATGACCCTGCACACCGCGAAGGGCCTGGAGTTCCCGGTGGTGTTCCTGACCGGCATGGAGGACGGCGTCTTCCCGCACTCCCGGTCGCTGACCGACATGAAGGAGCTCGAGGAGGAGCGCCGGCTCGCGTACGTCGGCATCACCCGGGCCCGGCAGCGGCTCGCGATCTCCCGGGCCGCGGTCCGTTCGGCGTACGGCGCGCCGCAGCACAACCCGCCGTCGCGGTTCCTGGAGGAGATCCCCGCCGAACTGCTCGACTGGCGCCGGGACGAGTCGGCCATCACCCGCTGGTCCGGCACCGGGACGTCGACCGGCAGCGGCATCCCCAGTCGCTACGAGCCGGCCCGTCGTACCGCGTCCGACAAGCCCGTGATCAGCCTGAACCCGGGGGACCGGGTGGTCCACGACAGCTTCGGGATGGGCACAGTCGTGGTGGTGCGCGGCGACGGCCAGCAGGCACAGGCCGACATCGACTTCGGGTCCGAGGGTGTGAAGCGGTTGTTGCTGCGCTACGCGCCGGTAGAGAAGATCTGAGCGGCCCCGGGCATATCCCCGTCAAGCTTTTGGACGTTTACATTGCGTCCCAGCCGGAGATTGAGACAATCAAGGCTTCTTCGGCCCCCTCCCGGAAGCGTCCTCCCATGTCCAAGTCGTCGGCTGGTAGCAACCGCCGGATCATCCTGGCGGGGGCCAACCCTGGGCTGCGGCTGTTCGACGAGAACGGCAAGGTGACGGCGTACGCCTCGATCTGGATGGTCGACTGGTCCATCCGCGGCTCCGGTACGGCGGTCGTGCTCTGGTTCGACGGGATCGTCCGGGTGGTGTCGGAGGACGTCGATCTGGCCTCCTGGCTGGAGCGGTACTTCGTTCGCTCGTTCATCGAGGTGCAGGGCCTGCCGTGGCACGAGCCCGCAGTCGAGCGTGACCTGGTCCAGGTGCGGATGAATCTGGCCGACGGACTCAGCGCCAAGGCGGCTGACATCCAGATCGAGATGGGCGGCGTACTGGACCGGCGGCTGTTCGCCACCGACGACTTCCCGCTCGCCGAGGGCAACCACAGCCTCAGCCTGGTGATCGCCCCAGTCCGGTCGGCGACGGTCTCGATCGGCGGCGCGTCCGTGCCCGGCTTCGTCCAGGTCGACGGCTCGCCCGACAAGCCCGGCTCGTCCGCCTTCCTCACCACCGCCGAGGTCTGGCAGCGCTGAACCCTGCCTTACGCTGTACGAATCAAGCGTAGGAAGGGGATCCGCGTGGCCGTGCAGGCGAACTCCGAACCCCGGATCCCGTTGAGCCGGGACCGGGTCCTGCGGGCCGCGGTCGCGATCGCCGACTCCGACGGGCTGGAGTCCGTCACGATGCGCCGGATCGGCGAAGCACTCAGCGCCGAGGCCATGTCGCTGTACTACCACGTCGCGAACAAGAACGATCTGTTCGACGGCATCGTCGACGTACTGATGGCCGAGCTCAACGAGAGCGTCGACCGCGCCGACGGTGAGCCGGGCGACTGGAAGGCCGCGATGCGGCGGCGGATCCTGACCGCCCGGCAGATCATGCTGCGGCATCCCTGGGCGCCAAGGCTCCTCGAGAGTCGTACGACGATGCGCCCGGCAGTGGTGCTGTACCACGATCGTCTGGTCGGTCTGATGCGGTCCGGCGGCTTCTCGTACGACCTTGCCCACCACGCCCTGCACGCGCTCGGCAGCCGGGCGCTCGGGTTCTCCCAGGAGCTGTTCGACCCGTCCGCCGGCGCGGTCGCCCAATCCGACCGGATGCTCGCGGACCTGGCGGATCAGCTGCCGAACCTGGTCGGCATGCTGTCCGAGATCGCCCACGACGACCCGGAGTCGACGCTCGGCTGGTGTGACGACCAGGCCGAGTTCGAGTTCTCCCTCGATCTGATCCTCGACGGTCTGGACCGGCTCAAGTAGCTCGCCGCGGCCGCGACCTCTTGCATTTTCTTACGCCGTAAGGCAGCCTTACGACGTAAGAAATTGGGGTGGGTGCGATGAAAGCCATCGTTCAACGCCGGTACGGATCGCCGGATGTTCTGGAGTTCACCGACGTCGACCGGCCGGTCCCGGCCGATCGCGAGGTGCTGGTCAAGGTCTGTGCGGCGTCGGTCAACGCCCGCGACTGGCACGTGCTGCGCGGCGATCCGTACGTCGCCCGCCCGTCCGCCGATCTCGGCTGGCGCCGGCCCAACGTCCCGATCCGCGGCACCGACTTCGCCGGCACCGTCGAAGCGGTCGGCCCCGCGGTGACCGGGGTGCAGATCGGCGACGAGGTGTACGGCGAAGCGCCCGGAGCCTTCGCGGAGTACGTCGCCGTCCGCGCGCAATCGTTCGAGACCAAACCCGCGAACCTCACCCACGAGCAGGCCGCGGCGATCCCGCTGGCCGCGAACACCGCCCTGATCGGCCTGCGCGACACGGCGAAGCTCCAGCCCGGCCAGCGCCTGCTGATCAACGGCGCGTCGGGCGGCGTGGGGACGTTCGCGGTCCAGATCGGCAAGGCCCTCGGCGCGGAGGTGACCGGCGTGTGCGGCACCGGGAACGTCGACCTGGTCCGGTCACTCGGCGCCGATGACGTCGTCGACTATCGGCAGACCGACTTCAGCCGGACCCGTCAGCAGTACGACGTCTTGCTCGACCTCGTCGGGAATCGGTCCCTGACGGCTCTTCGCCGGGCGCTGGTTCGCCGCGGCACCCTCCTCCTGTCCGGGGGCGGGCTGTTCACCGGCGGCAGCCTCTTCGGGCCGGTCGGCCTGATGGTCAGAGGGAAGTTGTCAGCACCCTTCGTGTCGCAGCGAGTGACACTCTTCAACGCGGTCCCGAGCCGGGGCAATCTGGCGACGCTTCGCGACTTCGCCGAGGCCGGCAAGCTCATGCCGGTGGTCGACCGGACCTACCCGCTCGCAGCCGCGGCCGACGCGATCCGCCACGTCGAGACCGGCCACGCCCGGGCCAAGGTGGTCATCACCGTCTGAGCGCCCACCAGTTGTCCATCCGCTCCACAGCGTCCCGACCGCCGCCCAGCACCCGCTCGATCCGGAAAAGGTACGCCGCGATCCCGGCCGCACCCTGCATCCAGCCGACCCCTGGAGGTAGCAGCGGATCCTCGTTCTTGTGCTCCACAAACCGCCAGTACGCCGACCCGCCATCATGGATCGCCCGCCCGACGACGGCATCCGCGAGCCGGACGGCGAACTCCAGGTCCAGCCGATCGCCGTCGCGGTGCCAGGCATCCAGGAACGCGTCGCCGGCTCCCGCCGTCCCGCGTCGACAAACTCCGGCCGCTCCAGCTCGACCCCGGCGACTGTAAGCACCGCTGCGATGCCCGCCAGTCCGTGCGAGAAGTTCGGCATCTCGATCGGGTCCTCGGTCTTGAACCGTCGCGACACGAACTGCCAGTTCAGCCCCGTGGCCAACTCCTCCTTCTCACCCAGCAGGAGGTCGGCGGCCCGATTGGCCAGCGGGCGGCCGTTCTCACCACGGCGGTGTGCCCACAGAGCGGCCATCAGTGCCGCCCCAGTTCCGAGCGTGACGTCGTTGGCCACAGCGCCCGGGTAGTACCTGTCCTCCGCCTCCAGGAAGCCCGTCGTCGTCCCACTGCACCTGCTCGAGCACCCAATTCCAGGCCGCTTCGCCCAGTTCGCCGTACGGCGTCATGGGCGGGCGTTGCGGAGCCGGATGCCGCTCCACTCGAGGGTGCTGGTGGTGGTCTCCGCCCAGAAGTCGTGCAGGCGGGGCAGCACGCGCAGCTGGATGCCGGCCTCGTCGTGCAGCTCGAAGAGGTCGCCGACGCGTTCGGGTGGACCGAGCGGCCGGACCTCCGTGGTCGCGACGAACGCCGCGTCGAACTCGTCGAACTGCTTGGCCGGCAGGCGGTAGGCGTACAGCTCGACGGAGCGCATTGCGTCCAGCCAGCCGTACTCGACCGCGTGCACGCGAGTCCCGGAGCCGACGCCGATGATGCGGTCACGGTCGTCAGGGGTGGTGTCAGGCCCGACCCACGCCATCGCGCGGGGGCACTGCCGGGGGAACCAGTAGTCGGGGGCGCGGTCATAGCCGACGGCCCAGACGTACGGTGTGGCCTCTCGCGTCGTCTTGGCGACGTGCGGCCGGAAGACCTCGATGGTCGGATCTTCGGAGAAGTGCAGGACCTCACCGGCTGCCGGGCGCATGCTCAGCAGCTTAGTCAGATCGCCGCGTCAGGTCTGAGGGTTTACGGGTTCAGGCCGCAGTGGTCGCGCAGCCACGGCATCGGGTCGATCGCTTCGCCGCCGTGCGGGTGGACCTCGAAGTGCAGGTGCGGACCGGTGGTGTTGCCGGTCACGCCAACCGCGCCGACCTGGTCACCGGCGTACAAGGTCTCGCCGACCGAGACGCTGAACTTCGACATGTGGTTGTACCAGGTGACCGTGCCGTCCTCGTGCCGGACCTGGACCTGGCGGCCGTACGCGCCGGCCCAGTCGGCGAAGATCACCACGCCCTTCATCACGGTGTGGATGGAGGTGCCGATCGGGGCGGCGAAGTCGGTGCCGGTGTGGTTACGGGCCCAGCGGGTGCCACCCTGACCGAAGGTCGCGGTGATGTGGTACCCGGAGATCATGATCTCGCAGCGGGTGGCGGACTCGCGGGCCTTCTTCTCCGCCGCGTCGGCCGCGGCCTTGGCCTTGGCGAGGGCGGAGGCGCGCTTGCTGGTCAGCGCCTGGGTCGCGGTGAGCTTCGCCGCCCGGGCCTTGGCCAGCTGAGCGGCCGCGGCCTGCTTCTTGTTCGTGTCGTTGCCGGCCAGCTGGACCCGGGAGGAGTCACGGGTGGCGAGCTGACGCGCCTGGATGCGGGCCGTGGTGATGCCGGACATCGAGCCGTTGTCCAGGCTGAGCGCGGCCAGGTTCACCGCGGAGTTGGCTTGCGTCGGCGAGGCAAGGGTGCTGTGGCTGAATCCCACAGCTCCTGCCGCCGCAGCCAGGGCCGCGGTCAGACCGACGATCTGGGTACTGCTGGGGGTGGTACGCCTGGCGACGCGATGCTTGGCACTGTGACGTCCTGCGCCGGGATTGCGCGCAGCGTTGCCGGGCGTGACGCGGTCTCCCGCGGCACGGTGCTGGGACACAACGTGGCCTTTCGGTCACAGGGGAGGGGCTAGGGGTGGGGCTAGGAGGGGCTTGAAGCTGTGCACCCTCCGGGAGGTTTTATTCCCCCGGCGGGCTCATGCACCATAACGGATGGGTCACGAGGCCACAAACCCCGCCACCCCCTTTCGGGCCCGTCCTTCACGAAACTTTTGCATGAGCGGCTGCACGTGCATTCGCCGTCGGTGCCCGGAAAGCTGCCTTGTCAGGCAGTTCCTGCGGCGTCGGCGTCCTGCTCGTCCAGGTGGGCCAGCATCTCGGTGATCCGATGCACGACCTCGCCGTGGAACGGCAGGGACAGGTGGCCCACGCCGCGAATCCGCAGATTACTCGCGACCAGGTCGGTGTGCCGGATCCGGGCCCGCCGCTGCGGCACGATCAGTTGGTCGACGTCGCTGTAGAACGCGACGAACCTGGTCCGGCAGCCGGGCGCCGGCTCGGCCAGTTCGGCCATCAGGTCGCTGTCCGGCCGCACCTGCTTCACCAACGGCCACGGCAGCAGTCGCGCCGCCACGGTGCCCTGATGCGGCGTCCCGAGCGTGACGCAGGTGTGCACCCGCTGATCCCCGCCGAGCCGCTGGACGTAGTACCGCGCGATCAGCCCGCCGAGGCTGTGCCCGATCACGTGGATCTGGTCCGACCCGGACGCCTCGCAGATCGCCTCGATCTCCTCGCCCATCCGTTCCGCGGTACGACGGACGTCCAGGGTCAGTGGTGAGTACGAGAACGTGTGGATGCTGCTGAACCCGCGACGCACGAGCTGGCGGCGCATCAGCGCGAAGATGGTGTGGTTGTCGATGATCCCGTGCGCGAGCAGGATCGGCGTACCGGCGGCTCTGACGTCGCTGACCAGCAGGCTGCGCTGGGCTGGAGTCAGGCCGGTCAAGGTGAGTCGCTCGGTGCGGGAGCCCGAGCTGCCGACCAGGCCGAGTGGGTACATCGCCAGATGGGTGGTGAGCCAACCGATCTCGACGGCGGCGCCCTGGAGTACCCGCGGTGAGAGTGCGGACCGGGCGCCGTACAGCAGTCCGTCCACTGCGCCACGTACCTCGTCCTGCCAGGCACTCATCGGCGACTCCTCACACAACCAGACCCCCCGATTGGTCCGATCTCTTCCAAGGTAACCGGTTCCCACCTGGCGTGGCGGGGAACACACACGTTCGTGTCTTATCCGCGATGATCGGACCGGATAGCCTGCGAACATGCCTGCTACGAGTCCTCTCCGGGTCGTTGTCGCCAAGCCTGGCCTGGACGGCCACGACCGTGGCGCGAAGGTGGTCGCGCGGGCGCTGCGAGACGCCGGCATGGAGGTCATCTACACCGGCCTGCACCAGACCCCGGAGCAGATCGTCGAGACCGCGATCGCGGAGGATGCCGACGCGATCGGCCTGTCGGTGCTGTCCGGGGCGCACATGACCCTGTTCAAGCGGGTCCGCGAACTGCTCACCGAGCGGGATGCCGACGACATCGTGGTGTTCGGCGGCGGCATCATCCCGGACGCCGACCTGCAGCCGCTGGCCGAACTCGGCGTGCACAAGATCTTCACCCCCGGCGCGACTACCACCGAGATCGTCGAGTGGGTCCGTGCGAACGTCGGCGACGCGTCCGCCACGACGGCCTGACCCGGGCGATCCGCTCCGGAGCGTGATGACGACTGCCCGGAGTCGTTCTGAACAGTCACGGCGTGTTCAGTCAGGTTACTAACCGGTAATACCGAATCGTTAAGAAGCACCCGGTTGTGCGGGCTGTCGAATCGCGGTCGCATACAGCCATGCGGCTGTCCGTTCCGGACTGTTCAGCGGCGGGCTGTGTGGCACAGAACACAGGGCCCTCGATGTCGGTTACTGTCCGGACAGGCGGGGACACGGTGCGGTGGGGGCCGATGACCCGTTCGACGCAGGACCAAGTGATATCCCATCGGGAGAGGGCAGGTAGACGATGAGGTTTGAACGATCACATACACGCAAGGCCGCGTTCGTGGCCGTCGCCAGCAGCCTGGTGCTGCTCGCGTCCGCGTGTGGTGGCGGTGACGACGGGAGCAGCGGTGACAGCGGCTCGTCCGGGGGCGCAGCGCTCGAAGGCCGCGGTCCGATCACGTTTGCCACCGGCAAGGACACCTCCGGGAACCTGACGAACCAGGTCGCGGCGTGGAACTCGCAGCACCCGGACGAGAAGGTCACTGTGTCGGAGCTGCCCGAGTCCGCGGACCAGCAGCGCGCGCAGATGATCCAGAACGCGCAGATCAAGTCCGACGCGTTCAGCGTGCTCAACCTCGACGTGGTCTGGACCGCTGAGTTCGCCGCGAACCGTTGGGTGACCGAGCTGCCGCAGGACCAGTTCCCCGACCTGGGCAAGCTGCTCCCGTCGACGCTGGACACGGCGAAGTACCGCGACAAGCTGTACGCCGTACCGGTCACGTCCGACGGTGGCCTGCTGTACTACCGCAAGGATCTGCTGGACAAGGCCGGCGTCCAGCCGCCGAAGACCTGGGCCGAGATGAAGGACGCCTGCACGAAGATCAAGGCGCTGCCCGAGGCCAAGACGATGAGCTGCTACGCGGGTCAGTTCGAGAAGTACGAAGGCCTCACGGTGAACTTCTCCGAGGCCGTCAACGGTGCGGGCGGTGTCGTTGTCGGTGACGACGGCAAGCCGAACGTCGACACCCCGGAGGCGCTGGAGGGCCTGAACTTCCTCGTCGACGGCCTGAAGTCGGGTGAGTTCCCGAAGGCCTCGATCACCTACACCGAGGAGCCGGGCCGCCGGGCGTTCCAGGAAGGCTCGCTGATCTTCCACCGCAACTGGCCGTACGTGTACGCGCTGGCGGAGAAGACCGACGGTTCGTCGAAGATCAACGGCAAGTTCGCGGTCGCGCCGCTGCCGGGCATGTCCGGCCAGGGCGTGTCCACCCTGGGTGGCCACAACTACGCCATCTCGGAGTTCGCCAAGAACAAGGCGACCGCGGCGGACTTCATCAAGTTCATGTCCAGCGAGGAGCGCCAGAAGGCGAACATCGAGAAGACCTCGCAGGCACCGACCTGGGCGTCGCTGTACGACGACGCGGCGCTGAACAAGCAGTTCCCGTACCTGGCCCCGCTGAAGGCCTCCATCGAGTCCGCGAAGTCGCGGCCGAAGGTGGTCAAGTACGGCGACGTGACGACCGCGATCCAGGAGGCGGCGTACGGCGCGATGACCGGCACGATGCCACCGAAGGACGCGTTGACCGGACTGCAGACCAAGTTGAGCACGCTCATCACGCAATGACCCATCGCGGGGCCGGCGCGTAGTGGCAACGCTGCGTGCCGGCCCCGGCCTGTCACCGCCCGCCGGAAGGCGGACGGAGAGAAGGAGGCAGAGGTGAGTACATCCGCCCCGGTCGCAGAGCGACCGAAGCAGAAGACCACCAAGAAGCCGCGGCGGAGCTCGTTCAACGAAGGCACCGGGCGGCTGGCCGCACTGCTGCTGTCGCCGACCCTGATCGTGCTGCTCCTGGTGGTCGTCTACCCGATCCTGTCGGCGCTGCGCGAGTCGCTGTACACGAGCGGTCAGCGGATCGACGAGAGCGGATTCGTCGTCCAGGGGTCCGAGTTCGTCGGGCTCAAGAACTACTCCGCGATCTTCCATGGCGAGACCGCGGACCGATTCTGGAACGCCTTCTACAACACCACGTTCTTCACCGTCACCTGTGTGGTCCTGGAGACGATCATCGGTGTCGCGATGGCACTGGTGATGCACAAGGCGTTCAAGGGCCGCGGTATCGTCCGGGCCAGCATCCTGGTCCCGTGGGCGATCCCGACCGTCGTGTCGGCGCTGCTGTGGAAGTGGATCTTCCAGGCCGACGGCATCGCCAACGCCATGCTGGGCACCCAGATCCTGTGGTCCACCGAGGGCTGGCAGTCAGTCCTGTCGGTGATCATCGCCGACACCTGGAAGACGGCGCCGTTCATCGGGCTACTCGTACTGGCGGGTCTGCAGACGATTCCGGACGAGGTCTACGAGGCGGCGAAGGTGGACGGCGCCAGCGCCTGGAAGACGTTCACTCGGATCACGTTGCCGCTGGTGAAGCCGGCGCTGCTGGTCGCGGTGCTGTTCCGCATCCTCGACACGCTGCGCATCTTCGACCTGCCGTTCGTCCTGGTCGGCCCGAACAAGGAGTCGGTCGAGACGCTGTCGATCCTGGCGTACCTGGAAGCCAACCAGACCCGCTACGGGCCTGCGGCGGCGTACGCGACTCTGCTGTTCATCTACGTCGCGGTGGTCGCGTACGTGTTCGTGCGGCTGCTCGGTGCGGACGTGATCGGCGAGGCGCGGGCGGCCCGGAAGAACGGCGGCGGCCGTGGTAACCGGCGTCGTCTCCAGGAGGCTCCGTCGGAGGTCACCGGGGCCGCCAGCATGTCCATCCCAGGAGGTCAGTGATGGCTGTAGCTGAGAAGGCTCCGAGGAGAGTCGTCAACGTCAAGGCGGCGGAGGCGCCCTGGTACCGGCGGTGGCTGCCACTGCTCGGTATCGCGATCATCGTGCTCTACTGCCTGGCGCCCTTCTACTGGATGCTCGTGTCGGCGCTGCGCCGGCCGACCGACCAGTTCGAGAACACGATCATTCCGACCACCTGGTCGCTGGACAACTTCACCGACGTGTTCAAGCCCGGCACCGGGTTCGGGCGCGGCCTGCTGAACAGCCTGATCGTGGCCGGCACGGTGACGATCCTGACCCTGCTCATCGGCCTGGTCGCGGCGTACACGCTGGCCCGGCTGGACTTCAAATTCAAGAACGTCGTCCTGGCGATCATCATCACCACCTCGATGTTCCCCGGCATCTCGCTGGTGATCCCGCTGAAGAAGCTGTTCAGCGACATCGACTGGATCAACACCTACCAGGCGATGATCGTGCCCAGCCTGTCGTTCGCGCTGCCCCTGGCGGTGTGGAACCTGACCGCGTTCTTCCGGCAGATGCCGCGAGAACTCGAGCAGGCCGCCATGGTCGACGGGTGTACGCCGGCCCAGGCGTTCCGCAAGATCATCCTTCCGCTGGCCGCACCGGGTGTGTTCACGACCGCGATCATCACGTTCATCGCGGCCTGGAACGAGTTCCTGATCGCGCTGAGCATGGTGAATAAGAAGGAGATCCAGACCGCGAACGTGATCATCTCCCAGTTCACCGGTACGTCGGGCCGTGACCAACCGTTCGGCAGCCAGATGGCGGCCGGTGTCATCGTCACGATCCCGCTCGTGATCGCGGTGCTGATCTTCCAGCGCCGCATCGTCGCCGGCCTGACGGCAGGTGGCGTGAAGTAGGCGCACGACAACCACGAAGGCCGGAGCCGCACCCGCGGCTCCGGCCCCCGGTGGTGCGGTCAGAGCTGCAGCCAGGCAGTGGCGTCGACGGGTAGGCGGTTGCCGGTCAGAGGCTCGCTGGACAGCAGGAGTTGCTGGTGCGGCGGGAGCGGGATGGGGACGTCGCTGAGGTTCACCAGGCAGCGGAACGAATCGCGGGTGAAGGAGAGGACACCGGCGGGGGCTTCGTCGTCCCAGGTGAGGCGGCCTTCGCCGAGGGCTGGGTGTGACCGACGGATACGCAACGCGGCCTTGTAGAGGTTGAGGTGGCTGTCGGGGTCGTTGGCCTGCGTCTCGGCAGTCAGAGCTGACCAGTTGGCTGGTTGGGGAAGCCAAGGCTGGTCGGTGCCGGGGCCGAAGCCGAAGGGTGGCCCCGAACCGCTCCACGGGATCGGGACGCGGCAGCCGTCGCGGCCGCGGACCGTGTGGCCGGAGCGTTCCCACGTCGGGTCGTCGAGAACGTCCTCGGGCAGATTCTCGACCTCGGGCAGCGCGAGCTCGTCGCCCTGGTAGACGTACGCGCCACCCGGCAGCGCGAGCTCGAGCAGCGCCGCGGCACGGGCCCGGCCGCGGCCGAGCTCCAGATCGGTCGGTACGACGCCCGCACCTTCCAACGCGTCCCGCTGGTCCCGGCCGTACCGCGTGCGATGCCGGATGGTGTCGTGGTTGCTCAGTACCCAGGTCGCCGGTGCGCCGACCGCCCACAGGTTCTCCGTGGTGTGGTCGATGACCTCCCGCAACTCCTTCGCGTCCCACGCACACCGCAGTACGTCGAAGTTGAACGCGGAATGCAGTTCGTTGGACCGCACGTACTGCGCCAGCCGCTCGGCCGGCGACAGCCATGCCTCGGCCACGAACACCCGCGGTCCTTGCGGCGTATCGGCGTACTCGTCGGCGATCGCGCGCCAGCGCTGGTGGATCGTGTGGACCCCGGGCTGGTCGTAGAACGGGTTGCCGACGTACTTCTCCCGTGTCGGTTCCCCGTTGTGCAGCGGTACGTCGGGCAGCGCGGGGTCCTTGGCCATCGAGTCGGCCACGTCGATCCGGAACCCGTCGATGCCGCGGTCGAACCAGAACCGCAGGATCGCGTCGAACTCCTCGATCACCGTCGGGTTGTCCCAGTTCCAGTCCGGCTGGGAGATGTCGAACAGGTGCAGGTACCACTGTCCGTCGTCGATCTGCTGCCAGGCGCCGCCACCGAACGCGGCCGGCCAGTTGGTCGGCGGCAGACCACCGTCCTTGCCGTCGCGGAACCAGAACAGGTCCCGCTCCGGCGAGCCCTTGCCCGCCGCGAGTGCGGCCTTGAACCACGGGTGTTCCCAGGAGCAGTGGTTCGGCACCAGGTCGATCAGGATCCGCAGACCGAGCGCGTGCGCCTCGGCGATCAGCGCGTCCGCGTCCGCCAGCGTGCCGAAGTCGGGGTTGATGTCGCGGTAGTCGGACACGTCGTACCCGCCGTCGAGCAGCGGGGACGGGTACCACGGGCTGATCCAGATCGCATCGATGCCGAGATCGGCGAGGTACGGCAGCCGGGCGCGGATGCCGTTGACGTCACCCGTCCCGTCACCGTTGGCGTCGGCGAAGGATCGCGGGTACACCTGGTAGACGACGGCGCTACGCCACCAGTCGTCAGCTGGTCTGGTTGCTGGATCGGTCATGCGTCCCAGCCTGGCACGGCCCGGGAAGAATCCTGTGACGGTCGTCTCAGCGTGTACCCCGGCTGTTGCCGTGCCCGGCACGGTGGCTAGTCTCAGGCCGACGGAACGCGCCGGCGACCGTGCCCCTCCATTGGGTTCAGCCCGCCTGCCGCGGCCTACTCGAACAGGTGCGAGAGAGGGACCACAGTCGTGGACTTGATGGAATACCAGGCGAAGACGGTCTTCGCCAAGCACGGAGTGCGGACGACCGTGGGTGCGGTCGTGACCACTCCGGAGGAAGCCCGCGCGGCGGCCGAGGAGATCGGTGGCCGAGTGGTCGTGAAGGCCCAGGTCAAGACCGGTGGCCGCGGGAAGGCCGGTGGCGTCAAGCTCGCCTCCTCACCGGACGAGGCGGAGGAGAAGGCCCGCGAGATCCTCGGGCTGGACATCAAGGGCCACGTCGTCAAGATCCTGAACATCGTGCCGGCCGCGGCGATCGCCGAGGAGTACTACTTCTCCTTCCTGGTCGACCGGGCCAACCGCAACTACCTCTGCATCGCCTCGGCCGCCGGCGGCATGGAGATCGAGGAGGTCGCGCACACCAATCCCGACGCGGTGGCGCAGATCTCGATCGACCCGGGCACCGGCGTGGACGAGGCGAAGGCGCGTGAGATCGCCACGGCGGCCAAGTACCCCGCCGACGTGATCGACGCCGTCGTACCGGAGATCGTCAAGTTGTACGACGTCTTCATTGCCGAGGACGCCTCGCTGGTCGAGGTGAACCCGCTGGTCAAGCTCGCCGACGGCACCGTCGAGGCGCTGGACGGCAAGGTCACCCTGGACGAGAACGCGGACTTCCGGCACCCGGACCACGCCGAGTTCGAGGACGTCTCGGCGGCGGACCCGCTGGAAGCGGCGGCCAAGGCCAAGGGCCTGAACTACGTGAAGCTGGACGGCTCGGTCGGCATCATCGGCAACGGCGCCGGTCTGGTCATGTCCACGCTCGACGTCGTTGCGTACGCCGGTGAGGAGTTCGGTGGCCAGAAGCCGGCCAACTTCCTCGACATCGGTGGCGGTGCGAGCGCCGAGGTGATGGCGAACGGGCTGGAGATCATCATCTCCGACCCGCAGGTGGAGAGTGTGTTCGTCAACGTCTTCGGTGGCATCACCGCGTGTGACGAGGTCGCGAACGGCATCGTGCAGGCGTTCGAGCTGCTCGCGAGCCGCGGCGAGGCCGTCACCAAGCCGCTGGTCGTCCGGCTGGACGGCAACAACGCCGAGGAGGGCCGCCGCATCCTCGACGAGGCCGGCCTGGCCGGTCTGGAGCGGGTCGACACGATGGACGGCGCCGCCAAGCGGGCCGCCGAGCTGGCTGCGAAGTAAGGGATCGCTGAACATGTCTATCTTCCTGACCAAGGACAGCAAGGTCATCGTCCAGGGCATGACCGGCTCGGAAGGCACCAAGCACACCACCCGGATGCTTGCCTCGGGCACCAACATCGTCGGCGGCGTGAACCCGCGCAAGGCGGGGCAGAGCCAGGACTTTGACGGCAAGTCGGTGCCGGTGTTCGGGACTGTCGCGGACGCCGTCAAGGAGACCGGCGCGGACGTGTCGGTCATCTTCGTGCCGCCGAAGTTCACCAAGGATGCGGTACTGGAGGCCGTCGAGGCCGCCGTACCGCTGGTCGTGGTGATCACCGAGGGCGTGCCGGTGCACGACACCGCCGCGTTCTTCGCCGCCGCGCAGGCGTCCGGCACCACCCGGATCATCGGCCCGAACTGCCCCGGCATCATCACCCCGGGCGAGTCGAACGCCGGCATCATTCCCGCCGACATCGCGGGTCCCGGCCGGATCGGTCTGGTGTCGAAGTCGGGCACGCTGACGTACCAGATGATGTACGAACTGCGGGACTTCGGGTTCTCGACCGCGATCGGTATCGGTGGTGACCCGATCATCGGGACCACGCACATCGACGCGCTGCAGGCGTTCCAGAACGACCCCGACACCGATGCGATCGTGATGATCGGTGAGATCGGTGGTGACGCCGAGGAGCGGGCGGCCGCGTTCATCAAGGCGAACGTGACCAAGCCGGTCGTCGGTTACGTCGCGGGCTTCACCGCGCCGGAGGGCAAGACGATGGGCCACGCCGGCGCGATCGTGTCCGGCTCGTCCGGTACGGCGGCCGCGAAGCAGGAGGCCCTCGAGGCCGTCGGCGTGAAGGTCGGCAAGACGCCGACCGAGACCGCCAACCTGATGCGCGAGATCATGCAGGGCCTGACCAAGTAAGCATCAGCGGTAGCGAGCGGGACCTGCGGCCTCGGCCGTGGGTCCCGTTACTGTTTGCCGGGGCCCTACTTGTTTGCAGGGACTTACTTGTAGGCGGCGGAGCGCTCGGTGGCGCGGATCAGCGTCTCCCGGAAGCCGCTGTCGGTGACGTCGAGGCCCTTCAGCACCGGGAACAGCAAGTAGACCGCGCGATCACCGGAGACCGCGACGCCGATCCGGTAGGTGAACTTGTTCCCGCTACCGGTGTCGAACGACGCTTCCCAGGTCTCGCCCTTCATCACGCTGGTCGCGATCTCGCCGGTCGATTCCACCTTCGCGTTCGAGACGGTCTTCCCGCAGCCGTCGACGTTCTTGCGGATCTGGGCGACGAAGGTGCTCGCCGCCTTCGCGGTCGCGAACTTGGCCACCGTGTCGTCCAGGCCGAACTCGGTCGGCACCTTCGCGTCCGGGGTCAGATACGTCTGCGAGCCGTACTTGGTCGCCTTCGCCTTCTTCGGGTCGAAGTTCTCGCATTGAGTACCGGGGCCGGTCTTCGCCGGGGTACTCACCCACGGCTTGTCGATCTCGGCCAGCACCGGCAGGTCGACCGGCGCCATGAACCCCGGCGCCTCAGTGCTCGGCAGCAGACTCGGCTTCGCCACCGGTGCCGCCTTGCTGCAGCCGCCGGACTGCGCGCAGATCCGCTTCGCGGCCGCGGCCGCGGCCGTCAGTACGGCGTTCGGCGGGGGCGGCGTCCCGGCGATCGTGTCGTGCTCCAGCACCATCGTCGCCTGACCGGCGACCGCGACGGCGATGGTCTTGTACTTCGTCTTGGTCCCGGACGGCTGTCCGAAGACGGCGATCCAGCCGCGCTCACCGACGCCCGTGGTCAGGTAGCTGGCGGACAGCCGGGTCTGCTTCTCGGAGTTGCACTGGCCGAGCCAGCCGACGATCGAGTTGTACGCCTTGCCGGCCGCGGCCGCGTCGTTCGAGACCTCGACGTACTGGACGGCGGTCTGCTTGGTGGCCGCGTTCTGGAACGTGCGGACCCAGGTGCGCAGTCCGGCCGGGTCGGCGAACCGCTGGGACTGGCACGCGAACGCGCGGTCCGGCGCGCTGCTGCCGTCGGCGGTCTTGGTGATCGTCCACGCCCCGGTCGCGCCCAGCGGCTTCGCGGTGGCGCCGTCGAGCAGGGCCTTGTCGTCGGTCAGCACCTTCGAGTCTGCGGACTTGTCGTCGGAGGCTCCGCTGCCGGCGTTCGCGCTGGGTGAGTTGTCGCCGCCGAACGCGTTCAGAGCGGCAACACCGCCGCCTCCGACCAGAAGAACGACCGCGATTCCGGCCGCGATCGTCTGGTTCCGCTTACGCGCCTTCTGCCGGCGCGCCTCCCGGGCAGCGGCACGACCGCCGCCGCGCGGTGCGCGGTGGGAACCGGCCAAAGCTCGACCTCCTGACTGATTCCACCCGACAGTACCCGGTGGATCCCGGTCGCCCACAGTCAGCTACCCGCCGGCCAGCGGGGGTGAACCGAGCGTGAGCAAGCGCGCCGAAGTCTTCCATATCCGGCGTGTCAGAACGAGTGGCATCTCGCGCCAGGGTGACGATGGGAGTCAGATGACCGACATGCTGAGCCGCCCGGGCGCCCGTGACGGCGGACCACACCAGACGCCCGGGCCCGCCCCGTCCGACGTCGTCGCCCCGACCAAGCCGGTAATCCTGTCGGCGATGCTCTCGGCCGGAGCCTGCCTGCTGACTGGTCTGCTCACGTGTGCTGCGGTGGCCGTGATCGGCTGGCTGGCCGCGACGTTCGGCGGCGCCTCCGGCGCACTCCGCGCCGGCGCATCCGCCTGGCTGGTTGCCCACAAGGCCGGTGTGACGCTCGGCGGCGGGTCTCTCACGATCGCACCGCTCGGTCTGACGTTGTTCTTCGCCTGGTGTCTCTACCGCGGTGGCAAGTCAGCGGCCAGGAACAGCGCGGCCGACCGGACCGGGGACCTGATCCTGCTGTCCGGAGTGTTCGCCGTCGTCTACGGCCTCGGTGGGCTCATCGTGGCGCTGCTCACAGCGGACGGGTCGCTGAAGGTGCACCCGCTGGCGGCGTTCCTCGGTGCCGCGACGATCGCCTTCGTCGCCGGGACCCTCGGCGTACTGGTCGAGTCCGGTGCGGCCTCGGACATCGCCGACGCGACACCGATCGGTCTCCGCGACACCGTGCCGGCCGCGGCGGCCGCGGTCCTGACCGTGATCGCGATCGCTTCGGTGCTGTACGGCGTACTGCTCGCGATCCACTTCTCTCGCATCACCGGGATGCTCGAGCTGCTGGATGCCGGTGTGATCGGGTCGGTGGTGCTGTTCGCCATCTGCCTGATGCTGGTGCCGAACATGATCTTGTACGTCGTCTCGTTCCTGGCCGGACCCGGATTCCAGCTGGGCGTGGGGACGACGATCGCCCCGACCGGAGTGGACGTCGGCAATCTGCCTGCGCTCCCGCTGCTGGCCGCCGTACCTGAGGATGGCGCGACACCGACGTACCTGCTCGCACTGACCGCTGTGGTCCCGCTGATCGCTGGTGTGGTGGCCGGACTGGTCGTGGTGCGGCGCGGTCTGGTGGACGAGGAGGCGCAGGCGCTCGGCTGGGACGCCTTTGCGCTCCGCGGTGGTATCGCGGCGCTGATCGCGGGCGTGATGCTCTACCTGCTGATGGCGCTGTCGGGCGGCTCGGCCGGCCCTGGGCGGATGTCGGCCGTGGGGATCCCGGCCGCGTTGCCGGCGGCCGGCGTACTGGCCGCAGGGATGGCGATCGGGGCGTCGATCACCGCCGCGGTCATCGCCTCCCGCCGACCGGCTGACGTCGAGGTGGACGCCGCGGGATAAGGTTTGCGGCGTGACAGACCCGGTTGCGCCTACCCCTGACCCTGCACGCCTTGTCGTGCTGGTGTCCGGATCGGGATCGAATCTGCAGGCCCTGCTGGACGCCTGCGCCGACCCGGCGTACGGCGCCCGCGTCGTCGGCGTCGGTGCCGACCGGGACGGGATCGCCGGGCTGGACCGGGCCGCGTCCGCCGGGGTGCCGACCTTCGTGCACAAGGTGAAGGACTACGCCGAGCGGGTCGAGTGGGACCGTGCGCTGACCGCGTCGGTGTCCGAGCACAAACCCGACCTGGTCGTGTCGGCCGGCTTCCTGAAGCTCGTCGGCGACGACTTCTTGGCCGCGTTCGGCGACCGGTACATCAACACCCACAACGCGCTGCTGCCCGCGTTCCCCGGCATCCACGGGCCGCGGGACGCGCTCGAGTACGGCGTGAAAGTGGCCGGCGCGACCCTGTTCTTCGTGGACGGCGGCGTCGACACCGGGCCGATCATCGCGCAGGTCGTCGTAGCCGTCGAGGACGACGACACCGAAGAAACCCTGACCGAGCGGATCAAGGAGGTCGAACGCCGCCAGCTGGTGGAGTGGGTCGGCCGGCTGGTGCGCGACGGTTGGACCATCACCGGACGAAAGGTTCGACTGAAGTGAGCACCGACCGCAGGCCGATCCGCCGGGCGCTGATCAGCGTCTACGACAAGACCGGTCTGGAGGAGCTCGCGACAGCACTGTCCGCGGCCGGCGTCCAGCTGGTGTCGACCGGTTCCACCGCGGCCCGGATCGCGGCGGCCGGCGTACCGGTGACGAAGGTCGAGGAGCTGAC
Organism: Kribbella capetownensis; assembly: GCF_004331485.1. GTDB lineage: Bacteria > Actinomycetota > Actinomycetes > Propionibacteriales > Kribbellaceae > Kribbella > Kribbella capetownensis. Next base: position 419,350 of record NZ_SJKD01000007.1, on the reverse strand, counting down.
CGGATTCCCGGAGTGCCTGGACGGGCGGGTCAAGACACTGCACCCGATGGTGCACGCGGGGCTGCTGGCCGACGTACGCAAGACCGATCACGTCGAGCAGTTGGCCGAGATGCGGGTCGAGCCGTTCGACCTGCTGGTGAGCAACCTCTACCCGTTCACCGAGACCGTTGCGTCCGGTGCGTCGACGGACGAGTGCATCGAGCAGATCGACATCGGTGGGCCGTCGATGGTCCGTGGCGCGGCCAAGAACCACGCCAACGTTGCCGTCGTGGTCTCGCCGTCCCGCTACCCGGAGATCGTTGCGGCGCTGGCTGCCGGAGGGTTCAGCCTGGAGGAGCGGCAGCGGCTCGCCGTCGACGCATTTGTGCACACGGCGTCGTACGACGTCGCGGTCGCGTCGTGGATGGGCAGCGTGCTCACCGACACGTCGGACGGCAGTGGGTTCCCGGCCTGGGCCGGTGCGACCTGGGAGAAGGCCGCCGTACTGCGGTACGGCGAGAACCCGCATCAGCCGGCGGCGCTGTACACCAACGGTCGTGGCGGTCTCGCGTCCGCGGAGCAGTTGCACGGCAAGGAGATGTCGTACAACAACTACGTCGACGCTGACGCGGCCCGGCGTACGGCGTATGACTTCGGCGAGCCGGCTGTCGCGATCATCAAGCACGCGAACCCGTGCGGCATCGCGGTCGGCAAGGACATCGCCGAGGCTCACCGGCGCGCCCACGAGTGCGACCCGGTCTCGGCGTACGGCGGTGTGATCGCGACCAACCGGCCGGTCTCGGTGGACCTGGCCAAGCAGGTCGCGGAGATCTTCACCGAGGTGCTCGTCGCGCCGGCGTTCGAGGATGGCGCTGTCGAGATCCTTCAGGGCAAGAAGAACATCCGGCTGCTGGTCGCGGACGCACCGACTGATGGCGATGCAGTCGAGATGCGCGCGGTCAGCGGTGGGTTGCTGATGCAGCACGTCGATCGGTTCCAGGCTGCTGGTGACGACCCGTCGGCGTGGACGCTGGCGGCTGGTTCCGCGGCGTCGCCTGAGGTGCTGGCCGACCTCGCGTTCGCGTGGAAGGCGTGCCGCGCGGTCAAGTCCAACGCGATCCTGCTCGCAGCCGACGGCGCCTCGGTCGGCGTCGGCATGGGCCAGGTCAACCGCGTCGACTCCTGCCGGCTCGCCGTCTCCCGCGCAGGTGAGCGCGCCACCGGCTCCGTGGCTGCCTCCGACGCGTTCTTCCCGTTCCCGGACGGGCTCGAGGTGCTGATCGAGGGTGGCGTCAAAGCAGTAGTCCAGCCCGGCGGCTCCATCCGCGACGAAGCCGCCATCGAAGCCGCAGAAAAAGCCGGCATCACCATGTACTTCACCGGCACCCGCCACTTCTTCCACTGAGCACGGTCCCCCCACGCGTGCTCCCGCCCGCCTTTCCTTGAGTTGCAGGGCTTATCGCACTAACCACCGTCGAGGTCGTGGCGGAACATCACCTGGTGGCCGTTGTCGCGGGTGGTGCCGTCGGCGTACCAACCTGTTGATTCGTAGAAGCGTTGGCCCTGGGGGTAGTTGGCGAGTGTCCAGAGGATCGCTTGGGGGTAGGCAGCGCGTAGTGCGTCCAGAGCGGTGTGCATGAGGGTGGTGCCGACGCCGGTTCGCCAGTACGCCGGATCGATAGCAATCGTGTCGAGTTCGCCCAAGCGTGGGTCTAGCGGATCGCGGCTGGGGCCGATGCCGACCAGGCCCGCGACCGTGCCGTCGGCTTCGGCGACCCACCAGTTGGTGCGGTCGCTGGCCAGGTCGGCGGCCCAGCGTTGGATCCGGCCCGCATCGGCTTCGATGGGCGCCATCAGACCGGTGAATCCCGCATTCCAGGAGTCGACATAGATCTCGACGACCCGCGGTGCGTCCGCGGGGGTCGCAGGCCGGACCAGCATGCTCACCCAGACCACCCTAATCGGGTCTGTTAGTTGGGGACGATCAGGCCTAGGGCGGTTATGGCGGCGCCGACGGCTATGAGGAAGGTGGTGTCGAACATGCGGCCGCGGACGTGGAGGAGGCCGGCGGCGGTGTCGGAGAGGGTGGCGCGGAGCAGGCCGGCCAGGATGACGGCGCCGGCGAAGATCAGTACGCCGTTGCGCCAGTCGTAGAAGGTGAGGACGACCAGGCCGGTCAGGGCGACCAGGAGCGAGAGCACCAACGGCCATTCGCTGCTGCGCTGAGCCTCGCCCGCCATCAGCACGTCACGCTCTTCTCGTTCCGTCCCGTCCGGATCACTGCGCCAGGCTCGCTTCGGCGGCCTCGACCACGTTGGTCAGCAGCATCGCCCGGGTCATCGGGCCGATCCCGCCCGGCATCGGCGCGATCCAGGAAGCCTGCTCGCGGGCCGCGGCCTCGATGTCGCCGACGATCTTGCCCTCGGCGCTCCGGCTGGTGCCGACGTCCAGCAGTACGGCGCCCGGCTTCACCATGTCGGCCGTGATCAGCCCGGCCGACCCGGCCGCCGCGATCACGATGTCGCCGGTGCGTACGACGGACGCCAGGTCGGTGGTCCCGGTATGGCACTGGGTCACGGTGGCGTTCTCGCTCCGGCGGGTGAACAGCAGCCCCATCGGCCGGCCGGCGGTCACACCCCGGCCGATCACGACCACGTGTGCGCCCGCGATCGGAACGTCGTACCGGCGGAGGAGTTCGACGCAGCCCTTCGGGGTGCACGGCAGCGGGCCGTCCTGGCCGAGGACGAGCTTGCCGAGGCTGACCGGGTGCAGGCCATCGGCGTCCTTGGCCGGGTCGATGAGGCCGAGGATCGTGTTCGTGTCGACGTGCTTGGGCAGCGGGAGCTGGACGATGAAGCCGGTGCAGTCGGGGTTCTCGTTCAGCTCGCGGACCTTCGCGGTGATCTCGTCCTGGGTCGCGGTGTCCGGCAGTTCGACCTGGATCGACGCGATCCCGACCGCCGCGCAGTCGCGGTGCTTGCCGGCCACGTACGCGCGGCTGCCCGGGTCGTCCCCGACCAGGATCGTGCCGAGCCCGGGCACCACGCCCTGCTCGGCCAGCTTCGCGACCCGGACCTTCAGCTCGTCCTTGATCGCCGCCGCGGTGGCCTTACCGTCCAGAATCTGCGCCGTCACAAGGCACGAGTCTGCCATGCGGATGACCGGGAACACTTACCCCCTTGCCCGTGTTCAGCAAGATAGTTTAGTCTTGAACTACTGAGCAGCGAGGAGACCACCATGCCCGCCGTGACCGTCAACGACATCACTGTGCTGCCCCGCGTTCACCAGCCGGATCCGGCCGTCGCGCATGAGCGCGCGGTGAAGTCGGTGACGTCCGCGCCGAGCGGCTTCGAGGGTGAGGGATTCCCGGTACGGCGTGCGTTCGCCGGCGTGGACCTCCGCGACCTGGACCCCTTCATCCACATGGACCAGATGGGCGAGGTCGAGTACGCGCCGGGTGAGCCGAAGGGTACGCCGTGGCACCCGCACCGAGGCTTCGAGACCGTCACCTACATGCTCGACGGGATCATGGAGCACCAGGACTCCAACGGTGGTGGCGGTGTCATCTCGAACGGCGACACCCAGTGGATGACCGCCGGCAGCGGGCTGCTGCACATCGAGACCCCGCCGGAGCACTTGGTGCTGAGCGGCGGCCTGTTCCACGGCATCCAGCTGTGGGTGAACCTGCCGAAGGTGCAGAAGTGGGCGCCGCCGCGCTACCAGGACATCCGCGGCGGTGACGCCGCTCTGCTGTCCACGGAGGACGGCGGCGCGCTGATCCGCGTGATCGCGGGCTCGGTCGACGGCCATGACGGCCCCGGCTCCACCCACACGCCGATCACGCTGGTGCACGCGACCGTGAGCCCGGGCGCCGAACTGGTGCTGCCGTGGCAGCCGGACTACAACGCACTCGTCTACGTCCTGGCCGGTCAGGGCACGGTCGGCGCCGAGCACCGCCCGTTCCGCAAGGGCCAGCTGGCGGTCTTCGGCCCGGGCGACACCATCCGGACCGCGGCGAGTACGACGCAACCGCAGGCGGAGCCGAACCTGGACGTCCTGATCATCGGCGGCCGCCCGATCCGCGAACCGATCGCGATGGCCGGCCCGTTCGTGATGAACACCCGCGCCGAGGTCGTCCAGGCCTTCGAGGACTTCCAGTCCGGCAAGCTCGGCAGCATTCCCGCCGTGCACGGCGCCCCGACCGAGCTGCGCAGTACCGAATAGCATTGCCCTAGGCAACGTTCTACGCCGGATCGCTCAGCACGGGTGACATCTTCCGGGGCAGCAGATCAAGAAGCCCTGAGGTCAGCCCTCCGGGTAGAAGAGGAACAGGGTGCAGCCCTTTTCCGACTGCGGCACATGGGACGACCCGGCCGGGGCGTGGATGAACGAACCGGCCGGGTAGTCGCGGATCCCGTCGTTGAACACACCGTCGACGACGAAGACCTCCTCCGGTCCTGGGTCGTGGACGTCGATGCCTTCCCAGTGCGACCCGGGCTCCATCTGGAGCACGTACGCCGCTGCCGTTCCGTTGGTCCAGAGCGATCGCAACGTGATGCCGGCGAACACTTCACGCGCGGGTGCGTCGTCGACCGACGCCCATTCGTAGTTCTGCATGTCATCGATCCTGAGATATCCACAGGGATATCCCCAGTGTCTGGATAGTCTCGTTCAGGTACTTTTCTGTCATGAGTCCGCATCGGGTCGTCGCGCTGGTGTCGGCACCGCAGGGGAGCTTCGAGCTGGGCTGCGCGGCCGTGGTGTTCGGCAACGACCGGTACCGGTTCGGCGTGTGTACCGAGCAGCCGGGCGCGGTCCGGACGCTCGGAGGGTTCGACCTGCTGGTGACGTCCGGGCTGCTGGCACTCGATCGGGCCGACACGATCGTCGTGCCGGGGTGGCTGCCGGTCGGCCGGATGCCGTCCGACGCGGTACTGCGCGCACTGCGTCGGGCACACCGGCGTGGGGCCCGGCTGGTGAGCATCTGCTCGGGCGCGTTCGCGCTGGCCGCGACCGGTCTGCTCGACGGTCGCCGCATCACCACGCATTGGCGGCAATGCGACGTACTGCAGCAGCAGTTCCCCGCGGTCCAGGTCGATCCGGACGTCCTGTACATCGACCACGGCGACATCGCGACGAGCGCCGGCTCCGGCACGGGGATCGACCTGTGTCTCCACCTCGTCCGCAACGACCACGGTGCCGCGTACGCCGCTCAGATCGCGCGGACGATGGTGATGCCGCCGCATCGCGAGGGCGGCCAGGTCCAGTACCGGACCGACGACCGGCCACAGTCACCCGATGCTCTGGGCGCGTTGCTGGACTGGGTCGGCGAGCGACTCGCCGAGCCGATCACCGTGGACGATCTGGCCGCGCAGCTCAACGTGTCACCGCGGACACTCGCCCGTCGCTTCGCGATCGAGCTCGGAGTGGCTCCGGGGCAGTGGCTGCTGGCGCAACGGATCGCCCGGACCCGTGCCCTGCTGGAGGAAACCGACCTCCCGATCGAGACGATCGCGACCCGCGTCGGCCTCTCGTCGGCCACCAACCTGCGCCGCCGCTTCCACACCGCCGTCCGGACGACGCCCAGTGCCTACCGGCGGGCCTTTCGGGCTCAGAAGTCCCCGGAGTTGTCGAGGTCGATGTAGTAGCGGATGCGTGGGTCGTCCGGGTCGCCGCCGTACGCCTCGACGAAACGCCGGGCCGCGGGAGGACCGCCGTACTGCGGATTGAGCTCGCCGGACAGGCTCTTGTACATCAAGGCGAGGTCGACGTAGCGGTCGCCGAGGCCCAGCCCGTCGAGGTCGAGGATGCCGGTGAAGCGCAGGGTCTCGGGGTCGATGAACACGTTCGGCGCCGCGCAGTCGCCATGCGTGACCACCTCCCGCTCACCCGGGAACGGCGACAGGAACGGGCAGTCGGTCAGCTCATGCAACTGCCGGATGCCGTCGGCGATCGCAGTGAGCACGGCGGGCCGGTCGCGGCCGCGCCACGGCTGGGACGCATCCCGACCGGGGAGTTCGCTGGTCAGCAGCCAGTTGTTGCCCCGGTCAACGACCTTCGGGCAAGGGAAGCCGGTCGTGCCGAGCCAGGCGAGCCGGTCGGCCTCGTCGTCGACGCCCGGGCCGGCCTTGTAGAACAGGTGTTCCCGGCCGCGGTCGAGCCGGACGACGACCGCCTCGGAGTTGCCGAGGTGGATCGGTTCGGCGCCGACGGCACCGAACCGATCCACGAGAGCGTTCAGATCCACCTAGTGCAGATTACGATGCAACGTCGAGATCAGCTCCCCATTTCCGGTGTCACCGTCGAGCGACCAGATCATCGCGCCACCCAGATCGCGCTTCGAGATGTACTGCGCCTTGCGCTTCATCTCGACCGGGTCGTCCCAGGTCCAGAACGTCGTCCCGTCGAAGATCCAGGCGAAGCCGGCCTTGTTGTCGCGGTAGACGGTGTAGTTGGACAGTTGCGCCTTGAGATAGCGGTAGTCGTCCGTGCCGGGCTCGAACGTGCCCGGTGCGGCACCTGTCGACGGCTGGAACAGACCGTGGTTCGCATCCGTCACGCCGGTCCAGCCGTGAGAGTAGAACGGCACGCCCATGACCAGCTGGCTCCGCGGTGCGCCCCGCGCCAGGTAGGAGTCGATCGTCACCTGCGAGCTGAACTCCGGTGTGGTCGGGTCACCCTTCGGTCCGTCGATCGCGGACTGCTGGTTCGTCAGTTGCTCCCACGGGCCGTGGTAGTCGTACCCCTGCGTCGTACCGAAGGTCAGATCCTTGAACAGCTTGCGAACCTCGAACCCGTTGTCGATCATGGTCGGGTTCGCCGGCAGGAACGCGGTCAGGTTGTAGCGGCCCTTGAACGGCCAGGACAACCGATCGAGTTGCGTGCGGTACTCGTGCACCAGCGCGGTGAAGTTCTGCTTGTCCTCGGGCCGGATCACGTTGCCCGGGTTGCCTTCGCTGCCGGGCCACTCCCAGTCGAGGTCGATCCCGTCGAAGACACCCTTGGCGGCACCCGCGGGCAGGCCGGGCAGGTTGCCCTTGAGCCACATGTCCACACAGGACTTCACGTGCGCGGCCCGCGAGGCCGGCGTGAGTGCGGCGTCGGAGAAGTACTTCGAGCCGGTCCAGCCACCGAGCGAGATGCTGATCCGCAGCTTCGGGTACTTCTTCTTGAGCTTCTTGAACTGGTTGAGGTTGCCGTTGAGCACCTGCTCCGGTTCGTCGGCCTTGCCGTCGACGCTCTGCTCGGCGCTGAACGGCCGTTGGTAGTCGGCCCACGCGTCGCTGCTCAGGCAGTTCCCGGCAGCGTCGACGAAGCCGAAGGCGTAGTTGATCTGGGTCAGCCGCGCGGCCGACCCGTTCTTGACCAGATCGCTGACCAGGAAGTTCCGGTCGTACCCGCTCCAGTTGGTGTAGTACCCCACTACCCGCTTGCTGTCGTGCGCCTCGGCCGGTACGGCGGCAACGCCCGCCATCCCGACCCCGGCCGCCACCAGCAACGCCACACTCCGACGTCTCATTCGACTCCCCACCTGGCGGTTCAAGGGACAAAGTGCGCTCACAGTAGGACTGTTCCGACGATTTACACAATGTCTCTACCAAAAAATCTCTGACCTAGAATTCCCCGATGATCAGACCCGCGACGGACGACGACGCGGACGCGGTCACGACGATCGTGAAGACCGCGTTCGAGGGCTACATCCCGCGGATGGGCGTGGCCCCGATCCCGATGGTGATGGACTACCGCGCGGCCATCGCGGCCGGCAAGGTCTGGGTGGCCGGAGACCCCATCGCCGGTCTCGTGTTGCTGGAGGACGAACCGGACTCGCTGCTGCTGGACGTGCTCGCCGTTTCGCCGGACGCCCAGGGCCGCGGCATCGGCGCCGCTCTGCTGGCCTTCACCGAAGCCGAGGCGAGGGCTCGCGGCTTCGACCGGATCACCCTCTACACCAACGCCGCGATGACCGAGAACATCGCCTACTACCCGCGCCACGGGTACGTCGAAACCGGCCGGGAGACCGTCGAGGACCGGCACCGCGTCTTCTTCCGCAAGGACCTCACGTAGGGTCGCGGGCATGACGGATGTGCGTGCGGAGCTGGCGCCTACGGGTGCGTTGCGGGCCTCGATCAACCTGGGGAACCCGGTGCTGGCGCAGGGGACTCCCGAGCAGCCGGGCGGGGTCACGGTGGACATCGCCCGCGAGATCGGGCGGCGGCTCGAGGTGCCGGTGGAGCTGGTCTGTTTCGACGCCGCGCGGAAGTCGTTCGAGGCGATGGCGACCGGCCAGGCGGACATCTGCTTCCTCGCCGTCGATCCGGCGCGGGCCACGGAGGTCGCGTTCACCGCGCCGTACGTCGTCATCGAGGGAGTGTTCGCCGTACCGCGGGAGTCGGCCCTGACGACCGTCGACGAGGTGGACAGTCCGGGCGTCCGCATCGGGGTTAAGCGGGGGTCGGCGTACGACCTCTACCTGACCCGGGAGTTGCGGAACGCAACTGTCGTCCGCGGCAACGAAGGTGTCGACGTGTTCCTCGCCGAAGGTCTGGAGGCCGCGGCCGGGATCCGGCAGCCGATCGCGCGGTTCGTTGCCGGCCACCCCGAGGTGCGGCTGATCGACCAACGATTCATGGAGATCCGGCAGGCCGTCGGCACCAGGAAGGACCGCCGGCCGGAGACCGTTGCCTTCCTCCACGAGCTGGTCGAGGACCTCAAGGCGAACGGATTCGTTACCGACTCCCTGCTTCGGTCCGGACAGCCCGACGCCTCGGTTGCTCCGCCCGCCTGACGCTCGGTGCCCGATCGGGCACCGGCCGTGCAGGTTGATGCCACGGCAGCCGATTCGCGAAACCATCCGGTACGGTCCGGACATCTAACGGTGTGTGGCTGATCGGCTCCGCTTCGTGAGGCGTGGTTGATCGGTCCGTCGTGAGGACAACCGAACGGGAGGGTCTCCATCGTGGTATCCACACCACGATCGAGGCGGATCGGCGTTGCCGCCGTCGCCTCGATCGCTGCCTTGGGTCTCGGGCTGTCCGGCCCAGCACAAGCATCAGCCACTCCAGCACCACCACATCCCCTGGTCGCCAAGGCGAAGGGCCATGCGAAGGGCACCACACCGGATCAGCGCGTCACGCTGGTCACCGGTGACCGGATCACCTTGCACGGCGGCGATCCGGGTCGCGCCTCGGTCGAGCCGGGCGCCGGCCGTCGCGGCATAGTCTTCTCCACACAGCGCGTGAAGGACCACCTGTACGTCGTACCGTCGGACGTCCGCGAGCGGATCGCCCAGGGGCACCTGGACCGCCGGCTGTTCGACGTCACCGGCCTGATCAAGGCTGGGTACGACGACAAGTCCACCGGCGCGATCCCGCTGGTCGTGACGTACGCCGGTGAGGCGAAGACGCGATCGACCGCACCCGGTGCGACGGTGACCCGCCAGCTGCCGGTCGTCAACGGCGCGGCGCTGAAGGTGGACAAGGCGAAGGCCGGTGCGTTCCTGGCCGGTGTCACCTCGACCCGCTCGACGGCCGGCGTCGACAAGATCTGGCTGGACGGCAAGCGCGAGATCAGCCTGGACCAGTCGGTGCCGCAGATCGGCGCACCGGCCGCATGGCAGGCCGGCTACACCGGCAAGGGCATCTCGGTCGCCGTCCTCGACACCGGCATCGACACCTCCCACCCGGACCTGGCCACCCAGGTCGCGGGCGCGAAGAACTTCACCGAGGAACCCGCCGAGGACCTGGTCGGCCACGGCACCCACGTCGCCTCGACGATCGCCGGTACGGCGGCCGCGTCGGCGGGCAAGTACAAGGGCGTCGCGCCGGACGCCAAGCTGTACGACGGCAAGGTCTGCGAGCAGGGCGGCTGTACCGAGTCCGCGATCATCGGCGGGATGGAGTGGGCCGCGACCGAGGTGAAGGCGAAGATCGTCAACCTCAGCCTCGGTGGCACCGACACCCCGGAGATCGATCCGCTCGAGGAGGCCGTGAACCGGCTGACCGCGCAGACCGGCAGTCTGTTCGTCATTGCCGCAGGCAACGAAGGCCCCACTGAGAGCACGGTCGGTTCGCCGGGCAGTGCGGACGCCGCGCTGACCGTCGGAGCGGTCGACAAGCAGGACAAGTTGGCCGAGTTCTCCAGCCGCGGTCCGCGGGTCGGAGACGGCGCGGTCAAGCCCGACGTCACCGCGCCCGGTGTCGCGATCGTCGCGGCGAAGGCGAAGAAGGCGATCATCGGTACGCCGGTCGGCGACCAGTACCTGATGCTCGACGGTACGTCGATGGCCACCCCGCACACCGCGGGCGCGGCCGCACTGCTGGCGCAGCAACACCCGGACTGGAAGGCCGCCGAGCTCAAGGGCGCGCTGATGGCGTCCGCGAAGCCGGCCGCCGACCAGACCGCGTTCGAGCAGGGCGCGGGCCGGATCGATGTTGCCAAGGGCATCAAGCAGAGCGTGATCTCCGAGCCTGGCAGCCTCTCGTTCGGTACGGCGGTCTGGCCGCACAACGACGACTCCCCGGTCACCAAGACGCTGACCTACCGCAACCTCGGTGACAAGCCGGTGACCCTCGCCCTGACCTCGACCCTGGTCGGTCCGGACGGGAGCCCGGCCCCGGCGAGTGCGCTCGAGCTCAGCGCGGACAGCGTCACCGTGGCCGCCGGCGGCACCGCGTCGGTCCAGGCCACCTCGAACACGAACCACAGCGGCCCCGACGGCGGCTACTCCGGCCGGGTCACCGCGACCGCCGGCGACAGCTCGGTCGTGTCCGCGATCGGTGTCAACAAGGAGAAGGAGAGCTACGACCTGACGGTCAACGCGATCGGTCCGGACGGCAAGCCGGCGCCGGTCAGCGGACTGGTGTTCGGGCTCGAGACCGATGTCTTCACCTTCCTCGACGACGCGAGCGGTACGGCGAAGATCCGGTTGCAGAAGGGCGAGTACGCGGTGCAGGGCGACCAGTTCGTCCCGAAGCCGGGTGGTGACACCGGTGACTACTACGCCCTCGTCCAGCCGAGCGTTCAGCTGACCAAGGCCACCACGGTTGTGCTGGATGCCCGGACGACCAGGGACATCAAGGTCACTGTCCCGCAAGCGGATGCGGCCGTTGCGGTAGCCGACATCGGGTACGACCGGACGGCTGCTGACGGGGTGCGCAGCCTCCTCTCGTCGGTGCTGCTGCTGGACTTCAACGGAGTGCACACCGCGCAGGTGGGTGAATCGCTGCCGCCGGAGCAGATGACGGGCCACGTGTCCTCGCAATGGGCGAAGCCGTCCGCGGACGGGTCGTTCGCCAAGTCGCCGTACATGTACGGCGTGATGGACACGACGCCGGGCGGATACCCGACCGGGCTGGATCGCAAGGTCGAGGCGAAGGACCTGGCCGTGGTCAACCAGTCCTTCAACGCCACCAGTGATCGCGAAGTCGACCGGGCCGTGTTCGGTACGGCGCCGCACTCGAGCGGGGGCTGGGCGGTCGTGCTGCCGTACGACAGCCCGGCGACGACGAAGCTCCTGCTCGACGACAAGCCTTCCAGTTGGAGCTCGGAGATCAGCGAGGTCGTGCCGAGCACGGATCCGGAGGACCCGTTCCCGGTCACGGTCACCCGGCTGACGTCGCCGGCCAAGGAGTACAAGGCCGGCAAGTCGTACCAGCAGCGGTTGAACTCGGCGGCCTTCTCGACCAGTCCGTCGTACGCCGGCCGGTTCGAGAACGACCTGGTGGTCGCGGCGTACTCGCTGGCCGATGCCGACGGCAACAACGGCGCCACCCGGACGGACACCGAGTCCAGCAAGCTGACCCGGGACGGTCAGGTCGTTGCCGAGTCGCAGTACTTCGGCTCGGCCGAGGTGACCGGATTGCCCGCGGGCAAGGCGACGTACACGCTGGAGTCGTCGCTGACGCGGCAGACGTGGTCCACCTTCACGACCCGGATGGACTTCAGCTGGACGTTCTCCTCGGCCGCGACGACCAAGGAGACGCTGCTGCCGCTGATCGGAGTGCGGTACCAGCCGACGGTCGACAGTCACAACGTGGCCGAGCGCAGGCCGGTGACGGTGCTGCCGGTGGTCGTCGACGCACAGGCCGGCGCGAACCTGCCGGGGATCCGCAGGCTGGAGCTGCAGGTGTCCGGTGACGACGGCAAGACCTGGCAGCAGACCGGCGTCGTACCGACCGGGAAGGGCACCTACAAGGCGATCTTCGCGACGCCGGCCGGTGCGAAGTCCGTGTCGCTGAAGGCACACGTGGTCGATGCCGGAGGCAACGTTACGGACCAGACCGTGATCGGCGCGTACCCGCTGCGCTGACGACAGCGGAAGGCCCCCGGGAGATGCGTGCTCCCGGGGGCCTTCTGTGTGCTGGGGGTCAGCCGAGCAGGTTGAGCGCCTGGACCGCGTCGCGCTCTTCGGCCAGCTCGGTGGTGCTGGCGTCGATCCGGGCGCGGGAGAAGTCGTTGATCTCCAGGCCCTGGACGATCTCCCAGTTGCCGTCCTTGGTGGTCACGGGGAACGACGAGATCAGGCCCTCGGGGACGCCGTACGAGCCGTCGGACACGACCGCCATCGACAGCCAGTCGCCGTCGGCCGAGCCGCGCAGCCAGTCGCGGGTGTGATCGATGGTGGCGGCCGCCGCTGACGCCGCCGAGGACGCGCCGCGGGCCTCGATGATCGCCGCACCGCGCTTCTGCGTGGTCGGGATGAAGTCGTTCTCCAGCCACGCCTGGTCGTTGACGACCTCGACCGCGTTCTTGCCGCTCACCTCGGCGTGGAAGATGTCCGGGTACTGCGTCGCGGAGTGGTTGCCCCAGATCGTCAGCTTCTTGATGTCGGTGGTGTGCGCACCGGTCTTCTTCGCCAGCTGCGCCAGCGCGCGGTTGTGGTCCAGCCGGGTCAGCGCCGAGAACCGCTCGGCCGGGATGTCCGGCGCGTTGCTCTTCGCGATCAGCGCGTTGGTGTTGGCCGGGTTGCCGGTCACGGTGATCCGGATGTCGTCCGCGGCGTGGTCGTTCAGGGCCTTGCCCTGGACGGTGAAGATCGCGCCGTTGGCCTCCAGCAGGTCACCGCGCTCCATCCCCTTGGTGCGCGGTCGCGCGCCCACCAGCAGCGCGACGTTGACGCCGTCGAAGACGGCGTTCGGGTCGTCGCCGATCTCGATGCCGGCCAGGGTCGGGAACGCCGAGTCGTCGAGCTCCATCACCACACCCTCGAGCGCCTTCAGGGCCGGGGTGATCTCCAGCAGCCGCAGCTCGACCGGAGTGTCCGGCCCGAGCAGCGCGCCGCTCGCGATCCGGAACAGCAGGCTGTAGCCGATATTCCCGGCGGCTCCGGTAACGGCCACCTTCACCGGTGTAGTGCTCACGACACGCTCCTCGAACTGATTTGACTGTGTGCTTCGGACGCTAGCAAGCCACGCGCTCGGTACCAACGCTGGGGCGGGACCGACTTCCTCACATTCGGGTGAAAAGGTGGGTGGGTGGAGCGCAAGGTTGGATCCGGGATTGCGACCGTCGAGGCGGACGCCGATGGGACGTTCGTGCTGCGGGTCGACGGGTCGCTGCAGTCGCAGGTCGACCTTGCGGACCCCACCAACCTGTCGTTCGAGTACATGCGCCGGATCGGCGACGTGGTCGACGCCGTCGCGCCACGGCGCCAGCCGGTCGCGGTCGTCCATATCGGTGGGGCGGCGCTGAGCCTGCCGAGGTACGTCGCCGGCACCCGGGCGCGGTCGCGGCAGATCGTCCTCGAACCCGACGAGGATCTGACCGAGTTCGTCCGGGAGGCGCTGCCGCTGCCCAAGCGCTCCGGTATCAAGGTGCGCGCCGTCACCGGCCGGGCCGGGATCACCCAGTTGTACGACGATTCGATGGACCTGCTGATCCTGGACGCGTTCGAACGCGAAGCGGTCCCGGCGAACCTGGTCACCAGCGAGTTCTTCACCGAATGTGCGCGCGTGCTGCGGCCGACCGGCGTACTGGTCGCGAACTTGATCGACGGGTCGGCCGGCCTGCCGTTCATCCGCCGGGTCGTCGCGACCGTCCGCGGGGTCCTCGGCGACGGCGTCGTGCTCGCCGAGCGGAAAGTCCTGCGGGGCAAGGGGTTCGGCAACGTCATTCTGGTCGCGTCACCGCAGTCCGTGCCCGATCTGACCGCGGCCGGCCGGAAGGCTCAGCCGCCGTACGACGTGATGCCGCTGAGCGAGCTGGCCGGGAAGGCGGCGCTACTCGTCGACGCCGAGGGGTTCGTCACGCCGCCGGCACCGCCGGGGACCTTCCGGAGCTGATCCGGTCGAGGGCCTGCGCGACCGCCGCGCGCTCGGCGGGCGTCGCGCCGATCACGCGCACCAGGTGGTCGAGTCGATCGCGGCCGGCCAGGCGGGTGCCTTGCAGCCAACCCTGGATAGTGGTGCGCGGGATACCGGTCAGTCGGGCCAGAGTCCGCAGCGATCGTGGCCGAGCCAGCGTGGCCAGAGCGCTGCCCAACTCCTCGAGTGTGGTGGCGAGCTGCAGCAGACCGAGGACGTCTTGCGGATCGCGGCACGCGGTCTCCCAGTGACGCCGCCAGACGGGCATCAGGTCGGGCGGTACGCCACAGCCGGTCAGGAAGGCGGCCGTCACCTCCCAGGTCGGCAGCTGCTTGCCGCCGGACGCGCGGACCAGGTGCGCGTGTGAGTAGTGTGCTCGCTCGGCCAGTTCGCGGTACGTCAGCCCGGCATGTCGTCGTACCCGCTGCAGTGCCGCGGCGAAGGCTTCCACATCCTGCATTGCGACCTCCTCGCGATCAAACATAATCCAACATGAACAAACAGAGCAAGTGACAGGGGTCAAGGTAGGCTTGGCCAATGTCCGTTGCGAAGGTCGCCGCTCTGGCGTACTACCCGGTGAAGGGTCTGTCCGGTGTGCCGGTGGAGCACGCCGAGGTGGGGCCGACCGGGCTCCGGCACGACCGGAACTTCATGCTGGTCGAGCCGGATGGCACCTTCCTGAGTCAGCGCAGCCTGCCCGCGATGGCATCGCTGCGGGCCGAGATCCTGAGCGACGGTGACGCGCTCCGGTTGTCCGGCCCGGGCGTACCGGACCTCGAGATCCGGGTCCGGTACGACGGCAAGCGGCGTGACGTCAGCCTGTTCGGGAAGTGGTTCGGCCAGGGCGTCGTCCAGGACCCGGCCGCGGACAAGTGGTTCACCGAACGGCTCGGCAAGCCGGCGGCGCTGGTCCGGGTCACGCCCGAACACGAGCGGCCGGGCTGGGGTGTGCATCAGGGGCAGACCGGGTTCGGCGATGCGCACGCGCTGATGATCACCTCGCTGTCGTCACTCGACGGCCTGAACGCGCGGGTCGTCGAGCGCGGTGGCGACGCGATCCCGATGAACCGCTTCCGCCCGAACGTCGTGGTGGCCGGCTGGTCCGAACCGCACACCGAGGACAAGGTGCTGCGGATGTCGGCGGGCTCGGTCGAGATCGGGTACTCGGCCCGCTCGATCCGGTGCGCGGTTCCGACCGTGGACCAGGCGACCGGCGAGAAGCGCGGGCCGGAGCCGACCCGGACGCTGGCGTCGTACCGGCGGCAGCCCGACTACGGTGGCGGCGTCAGCTTCGGCATGAAGGCCGCGGTGCTTGCCGAGGGCACCCTTCACGTGGGTGATGAGATCTTGGTACACGAATGGATCCCGGCAGGCACGGACCCGGCGCAGACCGAGCGGTAGCGTCCGAGACTCCACCCGACCCGAGGGGGAGTCGTGTACCGGATCCTGTTGTTGCTGTTGGCCCCTGCTTCGTTGCTGGTCCCGGCGAATGCCGAGGTTCCGCGGACGCCGTCGTACCAGGTGGAGCTGACCAGCAACGCCGAGGGCAGGACGTGGTCCGGGCGGGAGAGCGTCACCTTCACGAACACGTCGGCGGATCCGATGGCCGAGATCTACCTGCGGCTGTGGGGCAATGCCGGGGGATGCTCTTCGGTTGTCGTGAGCAACTTCTCCGGCGGTACGGCGACGACCGACTGCACTGTGGTCAAGGTGGTTCCGGCCGAGCCGTTGGCGCCGGGGAAGCGGACGACGATCGGATTCGACGTCACCATGACTGCGCCGGACCGCGAGGATCGGTTCGGCCGGTCGGGCGCGTACAGCTTCTTCGGCAACGCGCTGCCGGTGCTTGCCGTGCGCGACGCTGACGGCTGGCATCTCGATCCGGATGTCGGGATCGGTGAGAGCTTCTACACGGTGGCGGCGGACTTCGAGGTCCGGCTGCTGCACCCGGGGCAGCTGGGCGTACCGTCGACCGGCGAGCTGATTGACGGTGTCGCGATCGCCAAGCAGGTCAGGGATTTCGCCTGGGCGGCCGGGCCGTTCCGGACCGCTGAGGCCACCTCGCCCGGCGGCATCAAGGTGCGCACGTGGGCGACGGACTTGCTCAGTCCTGAGGCGGTGGCGGAGACCCGGACCGAAGCAGTCGCGGCGATCGACGACTTCGGGCGCCGGTTCGGCGAGTATCCGTACGGCGAGATCGACCTGGTGCTGAACGACCACTGGACGAGCTTCAGCGGGATGGAGTACCCCGGGTTCGTGTTCCTGATCTCGCCCGCGAGTCCGGCGGTGCATGAGGTGGCGCACCAGTGGTGGTACGGGATCGTCGGCAACAACGAGTACGCGGATCCCTGGCTGGACGAGGCTTTCGCGACGTACGCGACTGATCTGCACGCGGGCGATCAGCAGGCCGGGTGCTGGCCCGGACCGTTGCCGGTGGCAATCAGTAGCTCGATGGCCTATTGGGGAGCGCATCGGTCGTCGTACGCGACCTATGTCTACACCTACGGCTCGTGCATGTTGCATGAGCTGGAGCGGCTGGTCGGGGCGCCGGCGATGGCGCGGCTGCTGACGACCTACGCGCGCGACCATTGGTTCGGAGTGTCGACCCCGGCCGAGTTCAAGGCTGCGGCGCAGGCCGTCAGTTCGACCGACCTGACGTCGTTCTGGAGATCACACGCCGTCGGTTAGTGCTGTCGCGACGCCGTGGTCCAGGACGCGCAGACGATCGGTCAGTCCCGCGGCCGCGAACGCCGCGATCACCGTGTCGGGGCCTTCGGAGAAGTGTGCCCAGCCCTCGGTGTGGACCGGCACGATGACCGCAGGGTCGAGGAGGTGCGCGGCCTCGACCGCGGCCTCCGTCGTCAGCGTCAGGGGTGCTCCATCCAGGAGCGTCGTACGCGCTCCGCCGGCGAAGAGGACGGCGACGTCGAACGGGCCGAAGCGATCGGCGATCTGCTTCACCAAGTCCACCGAGGCGTTGTCGCCGGACACGTAGGCGGTCGGCAGACCCTCGCCGCTGAGCACGAAGCCGGTGACGACTCCCGTGACCGCTTCCGCGCCCTCGGGACCGTGCAACGCGGGTACGCCGGTCACCGTCAGCACGCCGCCGTCCGGTCGCTGCAGGTCGAACGGCTCCCAGTTCGCGAGACCGTGGACACCGGGGATCCGGGTGGCCGCGCCCGGAGTCGACAGGACCGTGGGGATCGACGGCAGCAACGCGCGGCCGGCGTCGTCCAGGTTGTCCTTGTGCTGGTCGTGCGACAACAGGACCGCATCGATCGTCCCGAGCTCCGCGGCCGGCACCGCCGGACCGGTCAGCTTGGTCATCACTCGCCCGCCTGGCAGCTCGTAGTCCTGCGGCTCGTCGAAGGCGGGATCGGTCAGCAGGTTCAGCCCGCCGAGGCTGATCAGGGCGGTCGGGCCGCCGACGTGCGTGATCTTCATACCTCGATTTTCCGGCGGGGCGGCCTGGTCCACCATTGGCCCGAGAGCCACAGTTCCTGAAGATCGGGCCATACTGGTTCCATGCGTACAGTCGCCGTCCTCGCGTACGACGGGATGAGCCCGTTCCACCTGTCCGTGCCCTGCCTGGTCCTCGGCGATCGCCACGGTGCGAAGGGTCAGTACGACGTACTGGTCTGTGCTGAGGAGCCGGGGCCGCTGCGGACCAACGCGGGCTTCGGGGTCACCGTCGATCGCGGGCTCGAGGTGATGGATCGGGCGGATGTAGTGATCCTGCCGAGCTGGGATCCGGATCGCGAACCTTCCGCCGTACTGCTCGACTCCATCCGGCGGGCGCACGCGCGGGGGGCGACTGTGGTCGGGCTGTGCATCGGTGCGTTCCTGGTTGCGGCCAGTGGGATCGCGGACGGGCGGGAGATCGTGACGCACTGGGGGTGGGCGGATCGGCTGCAGGAGCGGTACCCGGGGATCAGGGTGCGCGCGGATGTGTTGTGGTCGGATCTGGGGGATCTGCTGACGTCGGCGGGGACGGCCGCGTCGCTCGACTGCTGCCTGCATCTCGTGCGCAGCCACCACGGTGTCGAGTTGGCCGAGCAGTTGGCGCGGAGCATTGTGGTCGCGCCGCATCGGAGTGGTTCACAGGCGCAGTACATCCCGGTCCCGGTGCCGCCGGATCCGAGCGACGACGTGATCGAGAAGGCGATGCTGTGGGCTCGCGCGCGGCTGGATCAGCCGGTGTCGCTGGATGAATGGGCCGGTGCGGTTGCGCTGTCGCGGCGTACCTTCACCAGGCAGTTCCGGGCGCGGACCGGTAGCTCCGGGCAGGCGTGGCTACTGAGGCAGCGGCTGGACCGGGCCAGGTTGTTGCTTGAGACCACGGATCACCCGGTCGAACGAATCGCCACCGAGAGCGGCTTCGGCAGCAGCGCGGCCCTCCGCCACCACTTCCACACCATCCTCGGCACAACCCCCCAACGTCACCGCCAGGACTTCGCCGCCTGACACCACGCTCCCGCCCCGCCTTCCCGCGGCCTTGCCCCGCCTTGTCCCGCCTGCCCCGCACGCACCACCGCCCTGCCCGCGCGCCGATCATTTGAACGGACAACCCCTGTAGTTGCCCCTTCTCCCGTCGTATTACGGCTGGAGAAGGGGCAACATCGGTGGATATCCCCTCAAATGTTCAGGGGGTCGCCGCCGCGGGCGAGCGCCTCGGTCGTGTTGTCGGCGAGCGGACGGACGGGCTAGAGGATGAGGAGGAGCATGTAGAGGGCGGGGGCGGCGAAGGTGATGAGGAGGATCCAGGCGATCATCCGGTGCCGGGGCTTGTCACGGTCCAGCGACGAGGCGAAGTAGAGGACGGCGCCTTCCTCGGTGTGCCGGCTCAGGCCCATCCGCCGTGCCTCCTCGGGCCGCGGATCCGGGCGCTCGTCCGCGAGCGCATCCGGCGGGATTCCGAAGTGCGCGGGCCGGGCTGGGTCCAGATCATCACGTTCCCCGTACATCCGGCCTCCCGCAGGGTTGGTGGACCATGAGTCGTTCTTACATGGTCGCACCAACCACCCAGGAAGCACGCGTACGTCTTACGAGAAGTCAGCCACCCAGGCGTTCCGGGGGGTCTTGCCGGTGATGGCGCACAGCAAGCTGGTGCAGTGCGGCGACGAGCCGTAGCCGACACCCAGCGTCTTGTGACCGCAGTTCAGGACCGTGTTCGAGCTCTGCGACATCATCTGGTTATAGGCGTCCTGGACGCTCCACCGATCGCCGCCTGCCTCGCTCTTCGAGCCGCTGCTGTCGTTGACCGAACCCGAGTCGGCGTTGTTCTCCGCGTCGTTCCGAGCGCCGCTGGTGATGTTGCTGTCGCGCTTGAGCGGCGCACAACCGTTGTTCTGGCGGGCGTTGTCGATCATCGTGAACAGCGCCAGCTCGTCCGAGGTCATGCTGCCGTCATCCGCCGGCGGTGGCGGCGGGGTCGACGTGGGCGGGCTGGACGGGGACGTCGTGGTGGGGCGATCGTCGGGGGTGGCGGTGGGGTCCGTGGTTGTACGGCCCTCGGTCGGGCTCGCGGTCGGCCGGTCGGTGGGCTTGGTAGTCGACGGCGTGGTGCTGGGGGTCGTCGAATCCGTCGGAGTGGGGGTCGCGGAGGGCGGGACCGTTGGCTTGGCCGATGGGGTGGGTGGTGCGACGACCGGTTTGGTTGTCGGTGTGATGTAGGTGTCGTCGGTCCGGGTGACGATCGGGATCGAGGCGTCGGCCTGGTCGTTCTGCGGCTGGTGCAGCAGGATCCAGGAGATCGGGGTGATCACCAGGATCACGGACGCGACCGCGATCAACGAACGCCGTCCTCGCGAAGCCTTTCCGGCCGCCGCCGCACGAGCCGCACTCCGCGATCCGCCGCGCCCGCCACCGGAACCACCGGAAGCGGCGCCGCCGAGACGACGCCCGCTGCCGGAACGACTCGCGTCCCGGTCGGCGGTCCGCTTGCTCCCCGCCGCACTCTGAGCGCCGAGCTCAGCTCCCGTCGTACCAAGGCCCGCAGACTCGCCGGCTCCCAGCCGGCTCGTGGTGTCCGCAGTCCCAGTAGCACCGCCAAGTCCGGTCGCCCCGGTCCGCGACCCGCCGAGTGCGGTGGAGCCGGTCCGCGGGCTGGTGCCGAGGTGAGCGGTCCCGGTCGCGGTCAGCGTCCCGAACTCGTTCCCGATCCCGGTAGGACCCGCAGTACGAGAGCCGTACTCCGTCCCGGGTTCGGCCGTGCGGGAGCTGTACTCCGTCCCGGTCGTGCTGGGCCACGCGTTGGGGTCCGTGCCAGTCGTGTCGTTGGAACCGGTGGGCTTCGGGCTGGCCGAGTCCGCTAGGGACGTGAAGTCCCAGGCAGATGCGGGGGTTCCTCCGGACCGGTCTTCGTGGGGGTTGGTGAAGTCCCAGGCGGACGCGGCCGTGCTCGCGGGCGGTTCGGAGGCGCGCGCTTCGGCCTGCGACGCGAAGTCCCACGCCGAGGCCGGAGTACCCGAGGCTTGTCCGCGGTCGCGGGACTCCGCCGGTGCGGTGAAGTCCCAGGCGGATGCGGCGGTCCCGGCCGTGCGTCCGCTGGATTCGGACGAGGCCCTGGGGGCTGCCACCCGGCGCGCGTTGTACTGCGGGGAGTCCGAGGACGCCGGCCGCCGGGCCGCACGTCGCGCTCCACTCTCGGCCGCCTCGTCCTCCGGCGCACCGGCCGTCGACTGGGTGACCCACGAAGGCGAGCCGCCGGCCGCGCGCGTACCCGACCCGCCGAACCCCGACTGTGACGACCCGCCGAAACCCGACTCGGGCGAGTTGAAGCCGGAGGAGCGCGGGGCGTACTGCGGGGTGGTGTCGGGGCCCGACCACAGTGGTGCGTCGTCGGTCGGGCGTGGTGCGTAGCGCGGTGGTTCGGGAGGGGCCGGCGGGGTGGTGTTCTCCGCCGGGGTGGACCGGTTGGACCGGGCTGCTCGCGAGGAGGCGCGGGTCGCCTTCCTGCGTGGCTTGTACCGGCCGCTGTCGCCGGACTCGGACATTATGTCGTTGTTCCCTTCACTGTCTCGTCCCCAAGACGTGCCTCGTCAGTCGTCTCACCGGATCCCCCCAGGACGGACCGGCGATATGACAAGGACGGACCTACCCGCAGTGACCGGCCGTGAACCGGCCGGACATTGTGACTGTGAGACAACATCTCCGTCACACTCGGTGTTTTCCACACAATGACAATCCTCAGCTCCGGCCGAAGTCCTGGACCCAGCTGCCCGGGCCCCAGTCGGACCGGACCTGACCCGAGTCGTAGCCGATGCCGATCGAGGTGAACCGGCAGTTCAGGATGTTCTTGCGGTGCCCGTCGCTCTGCATCCACGCAGCGACGACCTTCTGTGCGGTGGAGTAGCCGGCCGCGATGTTCTCGCCCCAGCTGGAACCGCGGTACCCGGCGGCCGCCATCCGGTCGCCCGGATCCTGGCCGTCGGGGGTGGTGTGGTCCATGTAGTGCCGGCGAACCATGTCGGATGCGTGCCGACCGGCCGCCTCGACCAGTGCACTGTCCAGCCGGAGCGGACCGCAGCCCTGCTGCTGCCGGATCTGGTTGGTCAGGTCGAGCACATCACGCTCCTGCGAGTTGGTGCCGCCACCTCCGGACGGCGGCCGCGACGGGTCGCTCGGCGTCGGGTCCTTGGTGACTGTCCTGGTCGGAATACTGCGGCTCGGCCGCGGCTTCGGTCGGCCCGTGGTCCGCGGTGGTGCCGGGGTCACCGTCACCGTCGTGACCGGGTCGGCCGGCGTGGTGAGGCCGTCCGTGGGGGTAGTGCTCGGGGTGCCGCTGGTCTGCGGCGTGTCCGACGACGTCGTGGTCGACGCGGCCGCACCGAGAGTCGGGGTGACGATGGTGGTGGCGCCGTTCGGCAGGGTCTTCGTCACGGTAGGACCCGGCGTCTTCGGCCGGGCGTCGTCGCCGGTGGAGTCCTGCCGGGTGTCCTCGGAGACGTTCAGAACCTTCGTCGCGTCCTGGACCGTGGAGTTGTCGCGAGACATCAGCCAGACCACCGGGCCGATCGCGAGCAGAACCGACAGGGCGCTGACGATCGGGCCGATCAGGCCGCGACTACGCCGGGGCGCGCGTCGGGTTCCGCGGTGTCGCCGGGGGGGAGGCGAATCCGTCATGGGTGGGCGAGTCCTCTTCGTTTTTCCGTCGTACCGAGTACTTCGTCGTTCCCCTCGGGTCCAGCCAGGTCCCCCCTGGTGTCAGGCAGTGACCTTAACCGATGGGATAGGTCACCGTTACAGATCCGCGATCCCTCTTAACGATTCCTGAAGGTTGACGGAAACCGATTTACCACCGGCTCGCCCACGGGCCGGTGGCAACGATGTGAACAGCGCGGATCAGCCGCCGAAATCCTGTACCCAGGAGCCGTTGGACCAGTCCGGTTTGACCTGCCCGGAGTCATACCCGACGCCGAGCCACTTGTAGGTGCAGTTGAGGATGTTCTGCCGGTGGCCGGGGCTGTTCATCCAGCCCTCCACCACGGCCGAGGCGCTGGAGTAGCCGACGGCAATGTTCTCGGCCATCGCGCCACCGCTGTAGCCGGCCGCCTTCATCCGGTCGAACGGGCTGCGGCCGTCCAGGCTGTCATGCGCGAAGTAGTGCTTGTCGACCATGTCGGACGCGTGTGCCTCGGCGGCCTTCGTCAGCGCGCTGTTCATCCGCAGCGGTCCGCAGCCGGCCTTCGCCCGCTCGTTGTTCGTGAGCGACAGCACCTGTGCCTCGGCGGTGCCCGACCCACCGGACGGCGGCTTCGTCGTCGTCTTGGTCGGCCTCGGAGTAGAGGTGTGGCTCGGTTTCGGCGACGGCTTCCGGGTGGCGTCGCGGCTGGGCGCCGTACTCTTCCGGGTCGGCGTCGGCGTCGGGCTCTTGGTCTTCGGCCGCGTCGGTGTCGCTTTCGGCGGTGTCGGCGTCGGACTCGGGGTGTACGCCGGAGTGCTCGGGCTGATCGGCGTCGACGAGGCGTCGTCGGTGACCGAGGTGATCGGCTGCTCCTGGCTGGTCGGCCTGCCCGAACCGGTGTCCCGCAGCACGAACCACCCGATACCCATCAGCAGGACCAGGGCGGACAGAGACGCGAGGACGGGACCGACCACTCCGCTACCGAGTGACCGTTTGTGGTTCGTCATGGTGTGCAGCCTTGCCCACGGCACGACGGCATGACTCCTCGCCCGAGCCGCACTTCACGAAGCTTTGACAAACTCATGCGTTTGAACGCGACGTCAGCGAGAGCGGGCGATGATGATGTCCGCCACGACCTTCCAGCCCAGGCTGCGGTACAGCCGCAGACCGTCGATGGACGCGATCAGGATGCCGCGTTTGGCTCCCTGGGCCGCGGCCGTCTCGACCAGCGACGCCATCACCGCACTGCCGAGACCACGCCGCCGATGCGCCGGATCCGTCTCGATCCGGTCCGCGACCGCGTCCTCGCCGACCACTGCCATCCGCCCGCTCGACACCACGCCGCCGTGCAGCGTGGCGCGGGTGATGATCAGGTCGGACTCGAGCTCGGTGTGCAGGGCATAGCGTTCGTGCAGCTTCAGCGCCGGCTGCTCCGACAACTGGATCGTCATCAGCCAGTCCTGGTCCTGCTGGACCTCGAGCCCGAGATCCTCCAGCTGCTCGATCCGGGCCTCTTTGTCGTCGGTGGCCAGCGTGATCCAGCCGGCCCCGCGACCACCGCCCTCGGCCAGAGCCAGCTCGGCCGCGCGTTCGACGCGTTCCGGTTTGTCGTCGGCATCCAGGACGACGTACTCCATCGCGCGGTTCTCCTCACCCGCACGGACGGTCAAAATGCCGTCGTTGTCGTCCTCCACTGTGGTCCAGCCCCGCGAGACGGACCACCCGGCCTGCCAGCGGCGGACCAGCTCCTCACGATCTCTCACCCGTCGATTCAACCAGCCAGATGCCGAGACGGCGAGGGGAAACGGTGTGGTCTGGCACCAACTGGCCGTACTCCGCCGATTTCGGGCGGTGACCACTACCGTCCGGACTGGTGAGTCCGCAAGTCCTGGGTCCGTCCGATTCCGGCCGTACGGCGGTCAGTCCGGCAGCCGCTCGGACGCCAGCAGGTCGAAGCCGAGGTGGTCGACGTACGTCCCGTCCCGGCGTGCCGCTGCCTCCCGCATCCGGCCGAACTGGGTGAAGCCGTTGACCTCGGCAACGTGCGCCGACGCGCTGTTGCCCTCGGCAGCCAACAGGACCAGCCGTCGCCGGCCCAGACCGCCTTCGGCCACGGGCTTGAAGGCGTGGTCGATCAGCAATCCGACCGCGGTCGACATCACCTTCCGTCCGCGCGCGGACGGATGCATCCAGTACCCGATCTCGCCCACGGTCTTGTCCATCCGGGTGCTCATCCCGAACATGCTGACGCAACCCAGCAGTTCGTCGGTCTCCTGGTCGGCGATCGCCCACGAGATCCCGTCGCCGGACGCCAGGTTGTCCCGCCGGTTCCGCATGAATCCGTGGGCGTCCCCGAGCGTGTACGGCGACGGCAGGTCGGCCAGCCAGTACTGCGTCCGCTCGTCGCTGCACGCCTCGACGATCCGCTCGGCGTCCGTCGGCTGGAACGGGCGCAACCGCAGACCGTTGCCTTCGAGTACGGCGACATCCCACCAGGTGCCGTGCGGCTCCAGCGCGTCGTCGCGCCCGACCGAGGCGATCCACTCGTTCTCGCGGACACCACGCGACCTCCCACCGCCTGGTACGACGACCACGCCGTGGAAGCCGGCCTTCCAGGCGACCCGGCGCGAGGCCCAGTTGCCGGTGAACGCCCGCCAGATCACCCGGTCCCAGCCGAGCACGTCGAACGCGTGCCGGACGGTCAGCTTCAGTGCCCGGGTCATCACCCCGGCGCCGCGGACCTCCGGTGTCACACCGAACCCGACCTCGCCGACCCCGCCCTCACCGTCGCGCAGGTCGATCGTCCCGGCGTACCGGCCGTCGTACTCGATCGCCCAGGCCCACATGGTGCCCTCACGCCAGCCGTCCGGGATGAGTTCGGTCAGGAAGTTGACCGCGTGCTCGCGCAGGTAGGGGACCGGGATCGTGGTCCACCGCTGCATCACCGGGTCCTGGCACATCTGATAGACGGAGTCGATGTCGTCGGCCGTGTGCGCGCGCAGGGTCACCACGCCATCGGTCAGGACCGGAACATCCTCGGGAAATCGCATACTTCAGGGTGACAAGGTGGCATCGCCGCGGCAATGCCATTTCCCTGACAGCGGCACGTTCTCCGTCTAGTCTGTGGGGGTGAACGCAGCTGGAACAGAGGCTCCGAAGGGCCGGGGAGGGCAGCTGGCCGCCCAGCGACAGGCCACGATCGTTGCCGAGGTCAACAGTCGTGGCGCGATCACCGTGGCCGAGCTGGTGGACCGGTTCGGCGTGTCCGACATGACGATCCGGCGCGATCTGGACGCACTCGACTCGAGCGGTCTGCTGCACAAGGTGCACGGCGGCGCCACCTCGGTGGGGCTGCGGAGTGCACACGAGCCCGGGTTCGACGCCAAGCTGACGCAGGAGTCCGCGGCCAAGCAGGCGATCGCGGCCGAGGCAGCCGGCCGGGTGCAGCCGGACAGTGCGATCGGCATCGGTGCTGGTACGACGACGTACGCGCTGGCCCGTCAGTTGCTCCGGGTGGAGAACCTCACAGTCGTGACGAACTCGGCGCGGATCGCGGATGTGTTCCATGGCAACAGCCGCTCCGACCGCACCGTCGTACTGATCGGCGGCATTCGTACGCCGTCCGATGCGCTGGTCGGACCGATCGCGACGGCGGCGCTGGCGTCGTTGCATCTCGACCTGCTGTTCCTCGGCGCGCACGGCGTCGACGCGGAGCACGGTCTGAGTACGCCGAACCTGATGGAGGCCGAGACCAACCGCTCCTTCATCGGCGCGAGCCGCGAGGTGGTCGTGGTCGCGGACCACACCAAGTGGGGGACCGTCGGCCTGAGTACGTTCGCCACCTGGTCGGACCTGGACGTCATCGTCACCGACTCCGGCCTGTCCACCGCAGCCCGCAAAGCCATGCGCGACACAGGCTGCGATCTGGTCATCGCCTCGTGAGGTCATGAGAAGGAGCCGAGAGGCTCCGCTCGGTAGGCCGTACTGGGTTCTCTGGACCGCTGGCGCCGTCTCGTTCGCCGGTGACGGGATCATGTTCGGCGCGCTGCCGTTGCTGGCCGCATCGATCACCCGCGATCCCCGCATCGTCTCGCTCACCGAGGCGGTCACGAACGTCGGCTGGCTGCTGCTCGGCCTGATCTCCGGCGTGATGGTGGACCGCTGGCGGCGGACAACGACGATGTGGATCGTCGACGCGATCCGGGCGGTGGTCGCCGGCGCGTTCGCGGTCGTGGTACTGCTCGACCTCGGGACGATCCCGCTCCTGCTGCTGACCGCGTTCCTGCTCGGTCTGCTCGCACCGTTCTTCGACAACGCCGCGTCGGTGGTGGTGACCGACGTCGTCGTACCGGCCTCACTCGAACGGGCGAACGGCTACAGCCAGGCCTCGCTCGTGCTGCTTTCGAGCCTGATCGGTCCGCCGCTGGGCGCGGCGTTGTTCGTGCTCAGCCGCGGGCTGCCGATCCTGCTGAACGCCGTCTCGTTCGCCGGCGCGGCGGTACTCGTCTGGATCATCCGGAAGTCCGCGCCGGCTCGCGTCATCGACGCCGACCGCCACCTCGGCCGCGAACTGAAGGAAGGACTCGTCTATCTCTGGCAGCACAAGTTGCTGCGAACACTGTGCCTGGTGCTCACGATCGTGAACGCGGTCGGCGCCGGCATCGTCGCGATCCTGGTGCTGTACGTCCTGGAAGTACTGCACCTGCCGCAGGCCGGCTTCGGCTGGCTGGTCGCCATCTACGCGATCGG
Organism: Kribbella capetownensis; assembly: GCF_004331485.1. Classification (GTDB taxonomy): domain Bacteria; phylum Actinomycetota; class Actinomycetes; order Propionibacteriales; family Kribbellaceae; genus Kribbella; species Kribbella capetownensis. Next base: position 392,197 of record NZ_SJKD01000007.1, on the reverse strand, counting down.
CGGTGTGCTCGGTGCGTTCGTCGCGCCGCGGTTGTCCCGCCGGCTCTCGACCTCCGCCAGCCTGATCGGGGCGTTGTTCCTCAGCGGCGTGGCGATCGTGTGCTTCGGCGTCCTGTCCGGCCTGGCCCCGGTCGCCGTGGCCGCGGTCGCCCTCGGCTTCGGCAGCAGTTGGTGGAACGTCGTCTCGATCACTGTGCGGCAGCGCATCGTACCGGCGGAACTGCTCGGCCGGGTGACCGCGGTCTATCGGATGGTCGCGTTCTGCGCGGCACCGCTGGGTGCGGTCGGTGCGGGGTTCCTCGCCCACCGCACCGACCTGCGCACTCCTTACCTGGTGATGGGTCTGATCCAACTGGCGGCCACTGCCGTCTCCGCGCCGTTGATCCGGCGCGAGGTGCGAGCGGCGACGGCTACGCCTTGATGGTGTACTTCGGGCCGAACAGCTTGCCGGCCTGCTTCGGACCGATGTTCCCGTCGGCGGCCGCGCTGCCGGGCAGGCATCCGTCCTTCTGGATCTGCCACTTGGTCGCCTCGTTCTTCGTGGCCAGGTCGTAGTTCCCGGACAGCCCGAGGTTCTTGCCGTCCTTGAGCTTGATGTTGTTCAGCACGAACTGGAGCCGCTTGACGCTGTCGGAGTTCGTCGTACCGAAGTGCAGCTTGCTCACGAACACTTCGCCCGAGGCCAGCGGCCCCTCCTTACTCGCTGTGTAGACCTGTGACGGCGGGTAGATGCAGATCCCGTTGGCCGCCGTACCCTTCGGCTCCTTCTCCCTGGCGCCGATGTCTTGGAGATAGTCGTATCTGGTGGCGGCGGTCCGGTGACCCCACATCGCCGCCACGTGCAGATGCGGACCGGTCGCATGGCCCGAGCTGCCCGACTTGCCGAGCAGGTCGCCGGCCTTGATCTTCTGGCCTTTCTTCACGTTGATCCCCGGAGACAGGTGCTGGAACAGCACCGACGCCTTCCGGCCGCCGTGGACGATCCCGAGCAGCACCCAGTTGGATTCCGCGCCGACCTTGCTGCTCGGCACGTTCGACGCGCCGTCGTGACAGGCCAGTACGACGCCGTCGGCCACCGCGGTGACCGACGTACCGGTCGGGACCGGGTAGTCGAACGCGGCGTGCTTACCGCCTTTGGAGTAACGCCATCCGGTCCCCACCTTGAGCTTCCCCGCAGGCAAAGGCTGAGCCATTGCCCCCACCTCACTTCCCCCTGTGTATTTCCCCTTATCGAGAACGTACGCCTGGGGGCGGCGGCTGCCCAGCCCTTATGCCCGAACGGGCACCTCAGCCGACCCGCGAGGCTCCCGCCGACGGTGTCGCGGCGAGGGCGTTGGGGGTGTTGAAACCGTGCTCCGCAAAGGCTTTCTCGATCGCGGCCAGGACCGAGTCGGCCGTACCGGCCTCGGTCAGCGCGATGATGCAGCCGCCGAAACCGCCGCCGGTCATCCGCGCACCGAGCGCACCGGCCGCGAGAGCAGTGTCGACCGCGACGTCCAACTCAGGCACGGTGATCTCGAAGTCGTCCCGCAGTGACGCGTGCGATGCGGTGAACAACGGTCCGACGTCGCGCAACCGGCCGGCGTGCATCAGCGCGACCGCGTCCTCGACGCGGCGGATCTCCGTGACCACGTGGCGTACGCGGCGCCGTACGACGTCGTCGGGCAAACGATCGAGTGCCGCAGCGAGCTCCTCGAACGCGATCGATCGCAACGCCGGTACGCCGAGTTCTGCCGCGGCCTGCTCGCAGCTCTTCCGGCGGGCGGCGTACTCACCGTCGACGTGCCGATGCGGTGCCTTCACATCCACGACCAGCAGGGCGAGGTCGTCGGCGGCCGGGTCGAACGGGATCTGCTCGGTCGACATCGCGCGGATGTCGAAGTACAGGGCATGACCGGCCGTGCAGCACATCGACGCCATTTGGTCCATCAGTCCGACCGGCGCACCGACGTACTGGTTCTCGGCGCGTTGTGCCAGCCGCGCGACCTCGCCGGGGTCGACGTCGATGTCGCGCAAGCCGAGGAGCGCGACGGATGTCGCACACAGCAGTGCCGCGGAGGAGGAGAGACCGGCGCCCGAAGGGAGGTCGGAGTCGACCAGCAGGTTCGCGCCGCCGATCGCGTAACCGGACTCCCGCAGGATCCAAGCAGCACCCGCCGGGTACGCCGCCCAGTCGCCGACCGAGCCCGGTCCCAGCTCGTCGACGGCGAACTGGATCACGCCGCGATGCCCGGTGGAGGCGACCCGGATCCGGCCGTCGTCGCGTTTCGACGCGGTCACCAGGATCCGGTTCGGCAGGGCGATCGGCAGCACCAGACCGTCGTTGTAGTCGGTGTGTTCGCCGATCAGGTTGACCCGGCCCGGCGCGCGCCAGCTTCCGTCCGGCGTGGTGCCGAAGACGTCCTCGAACGAGCTCACGAACCAACCTTCCGCAGGGTCTCGGCCACGTCCTCGGGCCGGGTGTCGCTGATGAACGCGCCCATCCCGGACTCCGAGCCGGCCAGGTACTTGATCTTGTCCGCGGCCCGGCGGATCGACAACAGCTCGAGGTGAAGGTAGCCGAGCTCGCGGTCGATCCGGACCGGGGCCTGGTGCCACGCGGCGATGTAGGGCAGCGGGTCGCCGTACAGACCGTCGAGGCGGCTCAGTACGTCGAGGTACAGCTCGGCGAAGTCGTCGCGCTCGCCGACCGACAGCTCGTCGATCCCGGCCACCTGGCGGTGCGGGTACAGGTGCACCTCGACCGGCCAGCGGGCCGCCTCGGGCACGAACGCGGTCCAGTTGCCGTTCTCGGCGATGACCCGGGTGCCCTCCTTGCGCTCGGCCGCCAGGACGTCGGCGAACAGGTTGCTGCCGGCAACTTCCTGGTGGCGGCGGGCCTGCGTCATCAGGGTGCGCATCCGCGGCGGCAGGAACGGGTAGGCGTAGATCTGGCCGTGCGGGTGGCTCAGCGTCACGCCGATCTCGCGGCCGCGGTTCTCGAACGGGAAGACCAGTTCGACGTCGTCGCGGGCGCCGAGCTCGGCGGTCCGGTCGGCCCAGGTGTCGACGACCAGCCGGGCCTGGCCCTGGGACAGGTTGGTGAAGGACTGGTTGTGGTCGCTGGTGAAGCAGACCACCTCGGTGCGGCCCGGGCCGGCGAAGGACGGGAACCGGTTCTCGAACACCGCGACGTTGTAGTCGTGGTCCGGGATCTCGGTCGGGTTGCCCGGCTTGCTCGCGCACAGCGGGCACTGGTCGGCCGGCGGCAGGTAGGTCCGGGTGTTGCGGTGGGTCGCGTACGTGATCACGTCGCCGGTCAACGGGTCGGTCCGCATCTCGACCTGGGGCTGTGGTGCCGGCAGCCCGCGGGTGTCCGCCAGCGGAACCCGCACCGGCGCATCGGCCGGGTCGTAGTAGATGAGCTCGCGTCCGTCGGACAGCTTGGTGTCCGTCCGGCGCGCGCCACGCGGTGTGTTCATCGATTGACCCTCCCGGCCGCCCCGACACTGGTCAGCCAGGAATCATCGTAAACCAACAAACTCGAACATGCATCGTTGGACCTGCCACCGGTGGGCATAACCCTCCATTCCCTGCAGTCGCGAGCAGGTGCCCGGTGGTGTAGCTCGGTGTGCTGGAGCGAAGGCGTTGATGTGGTGCCATCATGGCCGTTGCTCCAGTGCAGCGAGGTGCGCCACCGGGTGCCGCGCAGCACGCAGGGGGTGGAGGGTTATGCCCTAGGGTAGGTAAATGGACGACTACGCCCAACGAACGCCCTCTCGGCAGCTGACGAGAGGGCGCTAGGAACTCCCACCCATGAACGACACGCTGCTCAATATCGTCCTGATTCTTGTCTTCGTGCTGATCGGTGGGGTCTTCGCCGCAGCCGAGATGGCCCTGGTCTCCCTGCGCGAGAGTCAGCTCAAGTCGCTGTCGCACCGCGGCCGGCGCGGCGAGATCGTGGCCAAGGTGGCCGCCAATCCGAACCGGTTCCTGTCCGCGGTCCAGATCGGCGTGACCCTGATGGGCTTCCTGTCCGCCGCCTTCGGTGGCGCGACGCTGGCCGACTCACTCTCCCCGCACCTGCAGAAGCTGGGCCTGCCCGAGTCGGTCGCGAACACGGCCGCCCTGGTGCTGATCACCATCGCCATCTCCTACGTCTCGATCGTGCTCGGCGAGCTCGCGGCCAAGCGGCTCGCGCTCCAGCGGGCGGAGACGTTCGCCCTCGGCCTCGCCCCGCTGGTCGACCGGATCGCCTCGATCGCCCGCCCGGTGATCTGGCTGCTGTCCAAGTCCACCGACCTGGTGGTCCGCGCGCTCGGCGGCGACCCGAACGCGAACCGTGAGGTGATGTCCGACGAGGAGTTGCGCGACCTGGTCTCCGGGCACGAGTCACTCGGCGAGGAGGAACGCCGGATCGTCGACGACGTGTTCGAGGCCGGCGGCCGGCAGTTGCGCGAGCTGATGCTCCCGCGCACCGAGGTGGACTTCGTGGACGCGGAGATGCCGGCGTACAAGGCGGTGAAGTTCGCGGCCGAGCGGCCGCACTCGCGGTACCCGGTGATGAACGGGTCCGCCGACGACATCGTCGGGTTCGTCCACGTCCGGGACCTGTTCGACCCCGCGGTCGCGTCCCGCTCGGTCCGGGTCGGCGACCTGGCGCGTGAGGTGCTGATGCTGCCGGACACCGCGAAACTGCTGCCCACGCTGACGGAGATGCGCCGCCGCAGTACTCACCTGGCGATCGTGCTGGACGAGTACGGCGGTACGGCGGGCATCGTCACGCTGGAGGACCTGGTCGAGGAGCTGATCGGCGACATCCGGGACGAGTACGACGAGGAGTCCGTCGAGACGACCCGGTTGCGCAGCGGCGACATCGAGGTCGACGGCCTGCTCAACCTGGACGACTTCGCCGACGAGACCGGCCTCGAGCTCCCGGACGGCCCGTACGAGACGGTCGGTGGCTTCCTCGCCGCGCGGCTCGGCAAGGTGCCGGCCGCGGGCGAGGAGGTCCAGGTTGGCGACCACAACCTGATCGTGATGGCGATGGACGGACGCCGGGTCGCCCGGGTCCGGGTGCACCTGATCAAGCCGACAGACGGTGAGCCGGTTCCGGATGCGGAGCCAGCGTCCGCCGCCGACTGACGATCACCAGACCGCCGACGACGTACCCGAGTCCCTGGAAGACGAGGACCGGGATGATGCCGACCGCGTCACCGAGGACACCGGCGGCCACGATGCCGACCAGTACGGCGACGCCTTCGGCGGCGGCGATCGCGCCGAAGACCCGGCCGCGGATGCGGTCCTCGGTGAGGCGTTGCAGCACCGTCATCAGGCCGGCGATCGCGAACGCACCAGGTACGCCGACGACGATCATGCAGACGAACGCCGGGATCAGGCTGTCCGAGACGAGCGGGTAGCAGAACAGGATCAGGTCGATCAGGCCGAACAGCAGCGATCCGATCCCGAGCATTGTTGCTGCAGGCAACCGTGAGCCGACCGATGCGGCGACCAGGCCGCCGATGATGCCGCCGATCGCCTGCGACGAGACGATCAGGCCGTACGCCTTCCCGTCGCCGCCCAGCTCGGCACTGACGAACGGCGCGAACAGTGTGCTCATCACGCCTTCGCCGACACCGGTGACGACGCAGAAGCCGAACAGCAGCCGCATCCCCGCACTGCCGACGCACAGCCGGAGCCCTTCGGTCCATTCCGCTTTCAGCCGCTTGATCGCTCCTTCGGCGGCTTCCTCCGCGGACTGTTCTTCTTGATGGCGTGTGGTGCGGTGGCGAATGCCGGCGACGAGAGCGACCGCGACCAGGAAGGTCACCGCGTCCGCGATCGCCAGCAGGGGCAGGCCGCCGACGGCCGCGAGCACACCGCCGAGTGCGGCGCCGACGAGCCGGGCGATGTCACGGATCTGATTGTTCAGGGCATTCGCGGTCACGAGTTGCTCTGACTCGACCAGGGCCGGGACGAGGGACTGCTCGGCCGGGGTGAAGAACTGTTGCAGGCAACTCTGTGCGAGCACGACGCAGTACACGATCCAGATCGCGCCCTCGTCGCGGACCGCGAGGAGCGGAAGCAGGACCACGGCGTTCAGGATGTTCGTCACGATCATCGTCGTACGCCGGTCCCAGCGGTCGACGAAGACGCCGGCCAGCGAGCCGAGCAGGACCGGTGGTACGAACGACGCCAGCAGCAGGCCGCCGGATGCGAGCGTGGATCCGGTCAGCACGTACACCTGGAACGACAGGCCGGTGCGGAGCAGCCAGTCGCCGGTGAGAGAGATCAGCCCGGCGCTCAGCATCAGCCGATAGTCGCGTTGCCGCGCGAGGACGCCCCACAGGTCCTTCATCGCTACTCCTCTTCGGAACCGGTCGGTTCGGGGGTGATCGTGACGATCTGGGTGATGGCGACGTGCCGGCTCCCGGCCGGACGGGTGGACTTGTCGTCGATCGGCCGCTCGTCGATGTACCGCTGCACGAGGGCGTTGATCTGCTCGACGAGCTCGGCCAACTCCTCGCCGGTCAGGTAGACACCGCTCTGCCCGATGCCGGAGTGGTCGCGCCAGATCGGGTCCTCGACCGGCCGCTGCTGCTGCCACCTGCTGAGTGACTCCAGCGCACGCTCGGCCAGCAGTTGCTCGAGTACGTCGGCCGCCGCAGCGCCTTCCGGAGTCTGGGCTGCCTCGCGCCATGACTGTGACGTCGACACCAGCCGCCACGGCCGCTCCCGGTTGTCCTTGCCGGGAGCGGGCTCGACGAAGTCGTACTTCGCCAGTTGCCGCAGGTGGTGTGAGGCCAGTGCCTGGCTGATTCCGAGCCGCCGGGCCGCGTCGGCCGCGGTCATCGGCCCCTCCCGGCCCAGCAACCCCTGCAGATCCAGCCGCACCGGGTGCGCCATCGCCCGGATCGCCAGCGGATCGTCGAGCAGCCGCGTCCGCCGCGGCTCATTCTCCAAAGACATGCTTGGAATATGCGCCGAGCTGAATGAGATGTCAAGCCATTGCTTGGAATAGCTGGGTCAGCCGGTCTGTTCGCGGATCCACTCCAGGCCGGTCTCAGCCTGGGCCAGGACAGAGACGTGGCCGTCGCCGGGGAGGAGACGGAGGGCGGCCGGGCGGATGTGCCGGGCCAGCCAGGCACCGTGTGAGCTGGGGATGATGCCGTCGGTCTGGCCGTGGAAGAGCAGCGTGGGCGCGCTGATGGTGGTCGGGTCGCACCCCCAGGGCACTACATAAGAGCAGTCATCGTCGATCAGGCCGTCGGGACCGTTGGGCATCGACTTGTCGCCGGCCACCGAGCCCAGCCAGCCCCACGGTCCCTCGAACATCGCGAGGTCCTTGGCGGTGAACTCCGGGTCGTACTCGACTCCGGAAGCCTCGTGCCGCACCTTTGCGTCCCGGCCGGCCGCCGCGGCATGGAGTGACGCCAGACCGGACGGGATCATCCCGTCGTACCAGTCGAGCCCGGCGGCGTCGTACGGCGCGATGGCGGCGAATGTGGTGACTGCCTCTACCCGGTCGCCGAGGATCGCGGCGGCACCGAGGGCGTACGAACCGCCGCCCGAGTAGCCCATCAGCGCGAAAGTCCCGATGCCGAGGGAGTCCGCTACCGCGGTCAGGTCGGCGGTGACCGACGCCATCGTCCGCCCTGGCGCAGCGGTCGAACCGCCGTACCCGGGCCGGTCGAACGAGATCCACCGGATCCCGAGCCACTCGCCCGCTTCGGCCAGCGGCGCCGGCGGGACACCGAGGTTCGGCGTGCCGTGGTGCCAGAACACCGCCAGCCGGGCGTCGTCGCCAGGCGCGCTGTCATACACATGCAGCGTGCGCCCGTCGGCCAGCCGGAAGTCCATCTCGTCCATGTCGCTCACCTTAGATCCGTGGAGGTTTGGCGAGCGGTACGTCGGAGGGCCGCGGGAGGACTCGACATTTCGGGGCAGCAACTCTGCCCCGAACGCGAAATGTCGAGTCTTCCGGGCCGCCTCCGACCTCTGCTGCGAAGATCCACCCAGACTCCGAAAGGAACCGTCATGAAGTACCTGCTGCTGATTCACAGCAACCCGATCACCTGGGGGCACCCGTCCTTCCTGCACACCGAGGAAGGCCGGGCGCTGCCGAAGAAGGCCCGCGACGCGCTGGCCGCGCAGCTCGAGAACCTCCTCGAGGAGCTCGGCAAGTCCGGCGAGCTGGTCAACGCCGTCCCGCTCGACCCACCGGCCACCACCAAGGTGGTCCGGGTCCGCAAGGGCGTCCGCGCCACCACCGACGGGCCCTACTCCGAGGCCAAGGAACAGCTCGCCGGCGTCTTCCTCGTCGACGTGGCCACGCCGGAACGCGCCGAGGAGATCGCCGCCACCATCCCGGAGGCCGAGTTCTGCGCGGTCGAGGTCCGCCCGGTGTCGGTCTTCGACTAAAGGGCGTGTCTGATGGTCCCCCGCCTACTGTGCGGCACTCGGCGCGGGACCATCAGACACGCCCTAGCTGACCAGCCGGGTGTGGTTCTCCCGGGTCGCGAGAGCGGGGTCGAGGGCGCCGAGGGCCAGCCAGGTGGCGCCGCCGACCCCGTCCCGAGCGGTCAGGACCTCACCCGAGAACTGCCGATGGATGTTTTCCCGGATCAATTTGCCGACCGGTGATGTTTCTCCGGCCACACTTCCCGCGAGGACCATCGGGCCTTTGTCCGACGTTGTCGTGAGCCGGCTCACTGTTTCAATGAGCAATTCGGCTGCGCGTTTCACCAGAGCCCGTGCGGTGTCGTCATTGCGTTCGTACGCCGTCACCACGGTCCGCGCCAACTCAGCGAGCAGGACGGGTGGCCTGCTGTTCACCGTCCTGATCAGGTCGTCACGCAGTACGTCGTACCCCTCACGCAAGGTGATCGTTTGTTCGTCGCGGTCCGGCAGGATCGCCCGGACCACAGCCTCGCCGAGCAGCCCGATCGGCTCGCCGAGATCGAGAGCGAGCAGCACACTGCGCACAGCCTCCCGGCCCAGCCAGAATCCGGACCCCTCATCACCCAGCAGCCAGCCATGGCCGCCCGCGGTGCGGACCAGTTGGTGATCGCGGACCAGACCGGCGTTGCTGCCGGTGCCGACGATCAGCACGGTGCCGTCAGGCTCAGCCGTACCGGAGGCGAACGCGACCTCCAGGTCGCCGATGAAGTCCGGCTCCACGACCAGCCCCACGCCGGACCAGGCGGCGTCGAACTGCGCCTTCACATCCGGGCGTCCCAGCGCCGATCCGCCCGCCGCGCCGACCACTGCGGCCTTGACCGCGGTCGGATCCAGGCCGGACAGTGCCGCGTGAAGTGCCTGGCCGAAGTTGGCCGCCGCACTTGCGGGGTGGCTGGTCGGATTCCCGCCGGCCGCGGCCCCTCTTCCCACTACGTTGCCATCATGGTCAGCGATGACGATGCGGGTGGAGGTGCCGCCGAGGTCGCCGCCCAGGACCAGTGCCGAAGCTGGCATCAGGACCACCGAGTCCGCAGGTTCTGGCAGCGGGCGTTCGACCGACATACGCAATGCTCCAAACTGCTCAAAAGAGCCCTTTAGCAAGCACAAGAGAACAAGGTCACGCAACGGTCCCGATCTGAGGAGAAGACGGAGATGAGCCTTGACTTTAGCTGCCAGTTGAGAAAAGTTCTGTCCAGCAAACCGCAAACTTGCGCACTTGTCGGCATCCGGAGTGTCGCAGCGAACACATTAGTGGAGGGGTGGGGCCGCTGATGGCCAGCAGTAACCCGGGGGAGACCGGCGGAGTGAGCGCGCAGGACTATGTTCGCGCGCTGACGCCGATCATGACCGCGGTCACCGAGCAGATCGACGGCCCGATCCAGCAGGCCGCGGACCTGATGACCAAGGCATTACGCGCGAACGGGGTGATCCAGGCCTTCGGCTCCGGCCACTCCGAAGCGCTCGCGATGGAGATCGCCGGCCGCGCCGGTGGCCTGATCGCGACCAACCGGATCGCGCTGCGCGATCTGGTCCTGCTCGGCGGCGAATCGATCGAGGTCCTGCGCGGCGGCGAACTGGAGCGCGATCCGTCGATCGCGCGCCGCCTCTACGACCTGGCCGAGCCGCACCCAGACGACCTGTTCGTGATCGCCTCCAACTCGGGGGTGAACGGCTCGATCGTCGAGTTCGCCACCGTGGTGAAGGAGAAGGGCCACCCGCTGATCGCGATCACCTCGCTGCAGCACACCGGTGGGATGGACTCGCGCCATCCGTCCGGCCAGAAGCTGATCGACTGCGCGGACGTGGTGCTCGACAACCACGCGCCGTTCGGCGACTCCGTGCTCGACCTTCCCGGCGGTGGGGGCAAGGTCTGCGCCGTGTCCTCCATCACAGCCGCCCTGATTGCGCAGATGCTGGTGGCCGAGGTGCTCCGTAGGCTCACCGACGCCGGTGAGACTCCACCGGTGTACCTGTCGGCGAACATCCCGGGCGGCGACGAACACAACCACGCCCTTGAAGCAAGGTACGCCGGTCGTATCCGGCGTACTGCGTGAAACACTCCTTGGAAGGCGGGACAATGACTACTCCCAACAACCTGTCGCGGCGACTGTTCCTGCAGCGCGCAGCGGTGGGCACCTTGCTGGCGACCGGCGGCAGCACGCTGCTGGCCGCCTGTGCCACCGGCGGCAGCGACGACAGCGGTTCCGGCAGTGGGAGCGCCGACAAGACCGCGGACAACCCGTTCGGTATGACGGACAAGTCCACCGTTGACGCGGTGATCTTCAACGGTGGGTACGGCTACGACTATGTGACGTTCGCGGCCAACATCGTGCAGCAGAAGCACGCGGGTTCGACGGTCAAGGTCGCCCCGTCCACCCAGATCGCCCAGCAGCTGCAGCCGCGCTTCGTCGGTGGCAACCCGCCGGACCTGATCGACAACTCCGGCGCGAACCAGATCGGCTTCAACACGATCCTGGACCAGCTGGCGCCGCTGGACGACGTCTTCGAGGCCAACAACTACGAGGGCACGAAGATCGCCGACACGCTGTACGCGGGCGTCAAGACCCCCGGCACCTACGGCGACAAGTTCCTCGCGATCAACTACGTGCTCACCCTCTACGGCCTGTGGTACTCCGACAGCCTGTTCAAGGCGAACGGGTGGACGCCGCCGAAGACGTACGACGAGCTGCTCGACCTCGGCGCCAAGGCCAAGGCGAAGGGCAAGTACCTGTTCGTCTGGGGCAAGGAGGCCGCGACCTACTACCAGACGCTGGCCATCGACTCGGCGATCAAGGAAGGTGGCGACGACGTCCGGCTGTCGCTGGGCAACCTCGAGGGCGACTGCTGGTCGAAGCCGCAGGTCCAGGGCGTCTTCAAGGCCATGGAGACCATGGTGAAGAACGGGTACTTCGTCCCCGGCGGCGCCGGCACCCAGTTCACCGCGGCGCAGGCGAAGTGGAGCAACGACCAGCAGGCCGTCCTCTACCCGTCGGGCTCGTGGATCGAGAACGAGATGAAGAAGGCCACCAAGGCGGGTTTTGACATGAAGGGCATCCCGGAGCCCACGCTGAGCGCCGACTCGAAGCTGCCGTACGAGGCGCTGCGCAGCGCGGCCGGCGAGCCGTTCATCGTCCCGGCGAAGGGCAAGAACGTCGCGGGCGGCAAGGAGCTCCTGCGGGCCATGCTGTCCAAGGAGGCGGCGACCAACTTCGCCAAGACGCGGCTGGCGCCGACGATCGTCAAGGGCCTGGTGCCCGCGGACGGCTTCGGTTCCACCGCCCTGCAGTCGCAGACCGCAATGCTGGACGCGGCCGGCACCAACGTCTTCGACTACCAGTTCATCACCCTGTACGGCACGAACCCCGACCAGCTGGTCGTCTGGAACTCGTTCCTGTCCGGCAAGCTCGACGCGGCCGGACTGACGAAGGCCCTGCAGCAGATCACCGACAAGGTGCGCAACGACAGCTCCGTCAAGAAGATCCCGGTCACGAAGTGACCGTGACACAAGATGTCGTGACGGAGGGCGGGCCCAAACGGCCCGCCCCCCGGCGGCGCCGGCCGCTGACCTTCGACCGGGTCAGCTTCATGGTCGTGTTCCTCGGCCTGCCGCTGGCGGTCTTCGTGATCTTCGTGGTCTCCCCGTTCGTGCAGGCGCTGTGGTACTCGCTGACCGACTGGTCCGGGTTCACCTCGGGGATGAACTTCGTGGGCTTCGACAACTACGTCAAGCTGTTTCACGACGACATCTTCCTGAAGGCCGTCCGCAACAACGTCGAGCTCGCGATCGTCGTGCCGCTGGTGACGATTGTGCTGGCGCTGACGCTGGCCACGCTGGTGACGGTCGGCGGCGCCGGCACCGGGACCGTCCGCGGCCTGCGCAACTCCGGCTTCTACCGGATCGTCTCGTTCTTCCCGTACGTGATCCCCGCGATCGTGATCGGCCTGATCTGGGCCCAGGTCTTCACGCCGGGCTCCGGCATCCTGGACGCCGTACTGTCGAAGATCGGGCTGCACCAGTTCGAGAACTACGCGTGGCTCGGTGACGCGCGGACAGCGATGCCGGCGTCGATGTTCGTGATGATCTGGGGCTTCGTCGGTTTCTACATGGTGCTGTTCATCGCCGCCATCCGGGGGATCGACCCCGAGGTGTTCGAGGCGGCCCGGATCGACGGCGCCGGCCGGTTCCGTACGGCGGTGTCGCTGATCCTGCCGCTGATCCGGGACAACGTGCAGACGGCGTACATCTATCTCGGCATCGCCGCCCTCGACGCCTTCGTCTACATGCAGGCGCTGAACCCCGGCGGCGGCCCGCAGAACTCGACCCTGGTCATGCCCCAGCAACTGTTCACCACAGCCTTCACCAAGGGGCAGTTCGGTTACTCGACGGCGATGGGCGTGATCCTGGCCGTGGTGACGATGCTCTTCGCGTTCCTGGTCTTCCTGGTGAACACCCTGACCGGCGGACGTGAGCGGAAGGTACGCCGATGACAACCACAACCGCCGATCGCGCCGAGTTCGTCGCCGCGTCCCGCGCGCCCGGCAAGCGGTCGCGGGAGGGCAAGGGCGTGGCCACGACCGCCCACATCGCGCTGATCCTGTGGTCGCTGCTGGTGATCCTGCCGCTGCTGTGGACGCTGCTGTCCTCGTTCAAGTCGACACAGGAGATCCTGGGCAACCCACTGTCGCTGCCGGGCAAGCTGCGCTTCGGCAACTACGCCAGCGCCTGGACGACGGCCGGCATCGGTCGGTACTTCCTGAACACGGTGGTCGTCGTCGGCTGCGCGCTGGTGCTGGTGATGATCCTCGGTGCCATGTGTGCGTACGTGCTGGCCAGGTTCTCGTTCCCCGGCAACCGGCTGATCTACTACTCCATGCTGGCCGGGCTGACGTTCCCGGTCTTCCTGGCGATCGTGCCGCTGTTCTTCGTGCTGAAGAACTTCGCGCTGCTCAACACCCTGCCCGGGTTGATCATCACCTACGTCGCGTTCGCGCTGCCGTTCACCGTCTTCTTCCTGCACAGCTTCTTCAAGGCGCTGCCGGGCGAGGTCTACGAGGCGGCGCAGATCGACGGGGCAGGTGAGTGGCGCTCGTTCTTCTCGGTGATGTTGCCGATGGCGCGGCCGGGGATGGCGTCGGTCGCCATCTTCAACTTCCTGGGGTTGTGGAACCAGTTCCTGCTCCCCGTGGCCCTGAACACCGACTCGAAGAACTACGTGCTCTCGCAGGGCATGGCCTCGTTCGCATCGCAAGCCGGTTACGCGGTGGACTTCGGCGCCCTGTTCGCGGCCGTGGTCATCACGGTGGCGCCGGTTCTGGTGGTCTACATCATCTTCCAGCGCCAACTGCAGGTCTCCGTCACCGCCGGAGGCGTGAAGTAGTCACAGCCCTGGTGCTGACCGGGCGGCGCTCCTCGAAGACGAGGAGCGCCCGCCCGAAGAAGCCGGGATGGCTACCAAAAAAGCTCTCGCCCTTGTCGGTGGCTCGCCGTAGCCTCGAAGAGGGAGTGAGGGTGATGGAGTGGTTGGCTGTTCTGTTCTTGTTCTTGTTTCTGTGTGCGCTGCTCGACGCCTTGCTGCCGCACCCACGGCCGTCGCGCCTGCGGCGGTGGCTGCAGCTGTCGATCGAGCGCTTGATCGGGCGTCTTCGCCGTCCCCCGTGTGTTGAGGCCGACCCGTTCGACACCTTGTGGTTGCAGACCCGGCTCGGCCATCTGGCCGGCGAGATCAGGCGGATCGAGACCGCGCCCCGGATCTACGCGCGAGCCCACCGGTTGAAGGCCGCGGAAGCGGCGTACGACGACCTGCTCGACGAGGCCTGCCGGCTGGCCGGCGTGCAGGGGGAGGCAGAGCTGGAGCGCAGCGAGGAGAAGCGCTGGCTCGAGGAGCGGGAGCTGGCCTCGCGCGGCTGGTCCTGGTGACGCGCTGGCTGTACTCGATTATGAGGTTGGTAGCAGGGACCGCCAGGTCGATGCGGGGATGGTCTGGTTGGGGAGGTGCGCGAACTCGCCGGGGTGCGGACGTGGCGCACTCACCAACCTGCCTGTCGGGCGATCTCCATGTCCCGGGTGAGTGTGGCGATCTTGGCTCGCGGGTGGTTGGTGAGTGCTGCGGGTCCGCCCGTGACGCGACGGGCTGCGGTCGGGGTTTGCGTGTTCGGGGCGGGCCCGTGAACAGCTTGTCGTGACAGTGAACAGGTCGTGCCCTGTTCACGGCCCCCAGATCCTGTTCACCGCCCCAACGCCCCGCCCCCGACGCCCCGACCCCCCGACGCCAGGTAGCCACCATGCCGCCGCGACCTCGGGCACGGACCGACCACAACAACACGGTGGCGGGCGACTCGACCGCTACAACTGGTGGCCGGTGGCCGGCCGGTGCACAACGTCGTGGGTCTACGGCGGTGACGGGTCAGTGATGCAGGTCTGGCACGGAATAGTTCGCACCAACCTCCTGGCCGGGTACGGCTAGCGCCAGACGACCTGGTCGAGGAAGTCCTCCACCGCCGTCGCCACCTGCCCGAGGACGGCGGCCGATGCGGCGAGCCGGCCCGGGACGTACATCCCGTGGTCCGCGTCCGGCACCTCCAGCAGGTACGGCGTGAGTTCGCGCGCGAGGACGGGATCCCACAGCTTGTCCGCCGTACCGCCGACCAGCAGGAACGGCGCAGTGGACCGGCGCAACCCGTCGACCATCCAGGGGCTGCCCAGGTTCGGAGTCAGCCACACCGCCGGAAGAGCGCGCTCGGCGGCTAGGTGACAGGCATAACTGCCGAGTGACTTCCCGATCAGCAGGACCTCACCCTCGGTGCCTTCCAGCGCCCGCGTCGCCTGCGGCAGGACCCACGGCCCGCGCTCGTCGTCGGTCAGCGTCAAAGTCCGATCAGGCTCGTCCCACCACACGCGGATCACGTCTGCGCCCCGCTGCTCGGCGGCGTCGCCGGCGTACATGGGAAGGGGCGAGGCGGGACCGAACTGGCCGCCGGGCAGGACGACCACTGTGCGCGAAGTCATAGTCGCGAGTATATGAGTCCGCAGACCCGCCCCGGTGCCGGGTGGACTGAGGGCGCTGGCAGAATCGTGGGTATGTCTGTTGCTGCGTCTGACCCCTCCGCAGCCGGTTCCCAGCGTCGCCCTCGGGTGCTGTCCGGGATCCAGCCGACGGCGGACTCCTTCCATTTCGGCAACTACCTCGGGGCGTTGCGGCAGTGGGTGGCCCTGCAGGACGACCACGACGCGTTCTACTGCGTGGTGGACCTGCACGCGATCACGGTGGAGTACGACCCGAAGCAACTGCGGGAGCGGACCCGCCGCTCGGTCGCCCAGTTGCTGGCGGCCGGGATCGACCCGGAGCGGTCGACGCTGTTCGTCCAGTCACACGTGCCCGAGCACTCCCAGCTGAGCTGGGTGCTGGGCTGCATCACCGGATTCGGTGAGGCCAGCCGGATGACGCAGTTCAAGGACAAGTCCGCCAAGGGCGGCGCCGACCGCGCGACCGTCGGCCTGTTCACGTACCCGATCCTGCAGGCCGCGGACATCCTGATCTACCAGGCCGACCGGGTCCCGGTCGGCGAGGACCAGCGCCAGCACCTGGAGCTGACCCGGGACCTGGCGCAGCGGTTCAACCACCGCTTCGGCAAGACCTTCCGGCTGCCCGAGCCGCACATCGTCAAGGAGACCGCGAAGATCGCGGACCTGCAGGACCCGACCGCGAAGATGAGCAAGTCGAGCTCGTCGGCGGCCGGCATCATCGACCTGCTGGACGACCCCAAGGTGAGCGCGAAGAAGATCCGCTCCGCGGTCACCGACTCCGGCCGGGACGTGGTCTTCGACCCGGAGAACAAGGCCGGCGTGGCCAACCTGCTGACCATCTACTCCGCCCTCACCGGCCGCAAGATCAGCGAGCTCGAGGACGAGTACTCCGGCCGCGGGTACGGCGACTTCAAGAAGGACCTGGCCGAGGTGGTGGTCGAGTTCGTCACCCCGTTCCGGGAGAAGACACTCGGCTATCTCGACGACAAGGCGCAGCTGGACGCGATCCTGGCCGCCGGGGCGGAGCGGGCGCGCGCCGTCACCGAGCCGACCCTGCAGCGGGTGTACGACCGGCTGGGCTTCGTGCCCGGACCGGCACTCCGCGAGTCGGGCCGGTAGGGCCACGGATGGCGACGATCGGTGTCGCGATCCCGATCGCGGAGCCGTACGGCACGGAGCTGCAGAAGTTCCGCGCCGAGTTCGGTGATCCGATGGCCGCGTCGATCCCCACCCATGTGACCCTGCTGCCGCCGACCGAGGTGGAAGCGGCCGATCTCGCCCTCATCGACGACCACCTGCTCGAGGTCGCGGCCCGGTTCCCGAGCTTCCGGATCCGGCTCCGCGGTACGGCGACGTTCCGGCCGATCTCCCCGGTCGTGTTCGTCCCACTGGCCGAGGGCATCTCGTCCTGCGAGGTGCTGCAGTCGCAGGTCCGGTCCGGGCCGTTGCAGGTGGACCTGCGGTTCCCGTACCACCCGCACGTCACGGTGGCGCATGACCTGGACAAGGACGCACTGGACCGCGCGTACGACGCTCTGGCGGAGTACGACTGTGCGTTCGACGTGGACGCCTTCAGCCGGTATGAACACGGCGCGGACGGCGTGTGGCGCCCGCAACGGTCGTTCCCCCTGGCAGGCTGAGACTCCGTTACCGGGGTACAGGAGAAGTATGGGCGGCATCAAGAAGGCCTGGCGCTGGTTCAGCCGGACGCAGGTCTGGCGGGCCTGGCAGCGGTACGGCGACCGCCGGGGCAACCGGTTGGCGGGGGCAACGAGTTTCTTCGCGTTCCTGTCGCTGTTCCCACTGATCGTGCTGGCCGGGGCGATCGTCGGCTCGTTCCTCGGCCCGAAGGCGATCGAGGCGCTGAAGAACACCCTCGAGCACAGCCTGCCCGGGATCGCCGACCGGATCGACGTCGAGGCCCTGATCTCGCACGCCGGCACCATCGGTCTCATCTCGGCCGTCGGTCTGCTGTTCACCGGGCTCGGCTGGATCGACTCGCTGCGCGCCTCGATCCGGTCCATGCACGAGTTGGACGACCAGCCCGGCAACTTCGTCAAGCTGAAGCTCGCGGACGTCGGCGCGCTCGTCGGCCTCGGCGTGATCGGCCTGATCAGCACCAGCGCGTCCTCGATCCTGACCGGACTGTCGGCGCGCATCGTGGACGCCGCCGGTCTGGAGGGGTCCTGGCTGGCGAGCTGGGGCATCGACGGGGTCAGCATCGTGGTCGGCATCGGAGCCGGCGCGGTCCTGTTCCTCTATCTGCAGACCGCGCTGCCGCGCATCCTGCTGCCGCGCAAGGTCGCTCTGATCGCGGCGCTGGCCGGCGGCATCCTGTACTACCTCGCCCAGAAGCTCGGCAACCTCTACGTCACCCATGTCATCGGCACCAACGCGGCGTACGGCGCTCTGGCGTTGCCGCTGGCGCTGTTGGTGTGGATCTACCTGATGACCCGGGCCCTGATGGTCGTCGCGGCGTGGGCGAAGGAAGCCACCCTCGACATCGCTGCCAGGGAGGTGTCCGAGGAGGGCCGCCTCAGGATCGCCGAGGAGCCACTGCCGCCTGAGGTGTCCGTGCAGGAGCCTCTCCTGCCCGGACCGCCTGGGAAGCGCTACAAGGTAGTGCCAGTGCCTCAGAAGAAGGCGGACACGGTCTCTGTCGCCGCAGGGGCCGTGCTGGGCATTACCGCGGTGACTCTGGTGAGTCAGCTCGCCAAGGCGGCCCGTACGCTTCGCCGCTAGCTAATGTCGGCGTCTGCGGAGTGCTTTGGGGCGTCTGAGGAACAGGCCGAGCAGGAGAACGGGCGGGGCGGCGTACACCCAGGCCGGGACGCGGAAGGCGATCGACTGGACCGCCTGGCCGGGGTTGAGCACGGTCCGGCTGCGCGGCGGGTGCGCCGTACTGGTCCCTGTGGTGATCTTGCCCTCGGTGGTGCCGGTCTCGGCCTTCGGAGGCACCGCCGCGGCCGGTTTGACCAGCGTGCCGACCGGGTTGAGCTTGGTGTAGTTCCTGAAGGTCCAGGTGAGCAGGTTGCTCGCGTCCTCGGTGACGCCGTGCGGTGCGTTCATCAGCGTCACCACCAGCGTGTGGCCGTTGCGGCGGGCCGCGCCGATGAACGTGTTGCGGGCCAGCGTCGTGTAGCCGGTCTTGACGCCCAGGGCGCCGTCGTAGCTGAACAGCAGTTTGTTCTGGTTCGCGACCTGGTATGTGCCGCCCTTCCCGGCGTTCGGGAAGGCCGTGTACTTGGTCGAGGCGTACTTGGCGAAGTCCGGCCGGGCCAGGCCCGCCTGGGCGAACAGGGCCAGGTCGTACGCGCTGGAGAACTGACCGTCCGCGTCCAGACCGGTCGGGTCGGTCACGTGGGTGTCGTCCGCGCCGATCTCCTTGGCCTTCTGGTTCATCCGCTGGATCGTCGCCGGGATGCCGCCCTGGTCATGGGCGGCCAGCGCGTGCACGGCGTCGTTCCCGGAGGCCAGGAACATGCCCTGGAACAGCAGGTCGACCGTGTAGCGCAGTCCGGGATAGACGCCGACCTTGCTGCCGATGATGCCCGCGTCGGCATCCGTGCCGACGACCGGATCGGTCTTCTTCAGCCGCGGCAGCAGAACCAGGGCGGTGAGGGTCTTCAGCGTGCTCGCGGGCCGCAGCTTCGCGTGCGGCGCCTTCGCGACCAGTACGTCGCCGGTATCGATGTCGGCCACCACGTACGCCGATGCCTGGACAGCCGGCGGTGCCGCCCCGTCGGCGACGACCGTCGGCTTCGCGGTCAGCAGGTCGCCGCCGACCGGGGCTTGTGGGCCCTGGCCGGCGGCGGTCGCTGTCAGAGGTCCGGCGACCACCAGTGCGGTGGTTGCGCAGGCCGACAGAAGCAAACGCATCGGCGGCACTCTAGACGGCTTGGGGTCCCTGCGTCACGCCCGGTAGGCCGTCCACATGGTGCTGATGCGGCTGCTCTGGCCGGGAGTGAACTGGTTGTAGCAGGAGTCGTAGGAGTAATCCATGTAGTTGTGGATCGGGTCGAGACCGGGCAGCGAACACGAGTTCCGGCCGGTCGGGCAGCCGCTGCTGGCGCTGCTCTGGGCCGGCGTGTCGGACACCGAGTCGTTCGTGCTCGTGCAGCCGCCCTGGAAGGTGTGGTACAGCCCGAACCAGTGGCCCGCCTCGTGCGACGCGGTCTTGCCGAGGTTGAAGTTCGTCGCCGAACCACCCGGCAGCGAGCTGTACTGCACCCGGATGCCGTCGATCGACGGGCTGCTCTGGTAGTCCCACGGGAACGTCGCGATGCCGAGGTAGGAGAAGTCGACCAGCCAGATGTTCAGGGCGTTCTTGCCACCCTTGCGCGTTTGTGACCGGTACGTCGTGCTCTGGCCGTCGCGATGCCAGGTGTTGTTGTTGAACCGGTCGGTGCCGGCCAGGTAGAACGTGAAGCCGGTGTTCGCGGCCTGCGACGACTCGCCACCGGCGAAGTCCTGGTTCAGTTCGGCAATCTGCTGGTTGATCTGGGTCGCGGTGACGTCGCCGGCGCCGGTGCTGCTGCGCATCACGTGGAAGTAGACCGGAACGCTCGCCGCGGCCAGGGTGCCGGCCTTCGGCGTCAGGCCGCGGGCGGCCTTGGCCTTCAGGATCTGCGCGGTCTTGGCCTCGATCGACTGCTGCTCGGCCGCGGACAGGTCGCGGTGGTCGGCACCGAACCCACCACGGGCCGCGGGACCGTCGGCCGGGGTGAGACACGGGTTGCCGACCTGGTCGACCGGCAGTTGGGCGGTCGCCTGACCTCCGAGTGGGCTGAACGCGAGCGCCGTACCGGCCAGCAGAACGGCCAGGGCGCGGGGGCGGGTGACGAACCGACCGGGGCGGTGGGGCAGGGAAGGTATCGAAGATCGCATAGCGGTCCTCCAGGATCGGGCCGCTTGGGCGGTGCGGCCGAATTCCCCGATTTTCCGCACGGTCCTGCCATCTGCCCAGACCCCGAAGTGTCACGGCACCACCGCGCCGCAGCCAGGCCACAGCATTGACAGGATCGCATGGGCTTGAGTCAATGGACTGGGGGCAGACCAATAGATCCGAGGAGTGGACGTGGCTGCTGGCAGGATTCGGGTGCAGGAGTTGCGGGACCTGGTCGGGTCCGGGCGGGTCGACACGGTGCTGGTGGCGATCACGGACATGCAGGGGCGGTTGCAGGGGAAGCGCTGTGGCGCGCGGTACTTCCTGGAGGAGGTGCTGAGGCACGGGACCGAGGGGTGCAACTACCTGCTGGCGGTCGACGTCGACATGAACACCGTGGACGGGTACGCCATGTCGTCCTGGGAGCGTGGGTACGGCGACCTGATGATGGCTCCCGACCTGGACACGCTGAGACTCATCCCGTGGCTGGAAGGGACCGCGATGGTCCTCTGCGACGTGCAATGGCTCGACGGCACTCCGGTGGTCGCATCACCACGCCAGGTCCTCCGCGCGCAACTCGACCGCCTCGCCGCCATGGGTCTCAAGGCGTACGTCGGCACCGAGCTCGAGTTCATGGTCTTCGACGACACCTTCGAATCGGCCTGGGACAAGCGCTACCGCGACCTGGTCCCGGGCAACCAGTACAACGTCGACTACTCCCTCCTCGGCACCTCCCGGGTCGAACCGCTGCTGCGCGACATCCGCAACGGCATGACCGGCGCCGGCCTGTACGTCGAGTCCGCCAAGGGCGAATGCAACTTCGGCCAGCACGAGATCGCCTTCCGGTACGACGAGGCGCTCGTCACCTGCGACAACCACTCGATCTACAAGACGGGTGCGAAGGAGATCGCGGCGAAACACGGCAAAAGCCTCACGTTCATGGCGAAGTACGACGAACGCGAGGGCAACTCGTGCCACATCCACCTGAGCTTCCGGTCCGCCGCGGGAGACGCCGTACTGGCGGGTGATCGGGAGCACGGGTTCTCCGAGTTGATGGAGCGCTTCATCGCCGGTCAGCTCGCCTGCCTGTCCGAGTTCACCTACCTGCTCGCGCCGAACATCAACTCCTACAAGCGCTTCGTCCGTGGCAGTTTCGCGCCGACGGCGGTCGCCTGGGGCCTGGACAACCGGACCTGCTCGCTCCGCGTGGTCGGCCACGGCGACTCGCTCCGGGTGGAGAACCGCCTCCCCGGCGGCGACGTGAACCCGTACCTGGCCGTCGCCGCGATCATCGCCGCCGGCCTGCACGGGATCGAGAACGAACTGGAGCTCGAGCCCTTGCTGGAGGGCAACGCGTACGACTCCGGCAAGCAGCACGTGCCGGCCACGTTGCGCGAGGCGGCCGCGCTGTTCACCGGCTCGAAGATCGCCCGCGACGCGTTCGGCGAGGAGATGGTCGACCACTACGCCAACGCCGCTCGCGTCGAGCTCGACGCGTACGACGCCGCCGTCACCGACTGGGAGCGCATCCGTGGCTTCGAACGCCTGTAGGTCACGACCCCGCATCGGCATCACGACGTACCTCGAGCCTGCCGCCTGGGGGATCTGGCAGCGCGAAGCCGCCCTCCTCCCGCGCGCCTACCTCGACGGCGTCGTCGCGGCCGGAGGCGTACCGCTGCTGTTGCCGCCGGTCGGTACCGACCCGAGCGTCCTCGACGTTCTCGACGGCCTGATCGTCTCCGGTGGCTGCGACGTCGACCCTGCCTCGTACGACGCCACGCCGCATCCGGAGACGGTCGACACCAGGCCGGGCCGGGATGAGCACGAGCGTGTCCTGATCCAGGCCGCACTCGACCGGGATCTGCCGCTGCTGGCGATCTGCCGCGGCCTGCAGATGCTCAATGTCACGCTGGGTGGGACGCTGCATCAGCACCTGCCGGACGTCGTCGCGCACGAGGCGCATCGACCGGAGGCGGCGGTGTTCGGCACCACCGAGGTCAAGGTCGAGCCTGACACTCTCACCGCCGGCATCCTGGGCGAGCAGACCGAGGTCCGCTGCTACCACCACCAGGCCATCGACGTACTGGCGCCGAGCCTCACGCCCACGGCCCGCGCCGGCGACGGAACCGTCGAAGCGGCCGAGGCGCCGGACCACAGTTTCGTCGTCGGCGTGCAGTCGCACCCGGAGGAGAACCTCGACGACCTGCGGCTGTTCGCCGCCCTGATCGCCGCCGCGAGGAGCCGTTCATGACGTACGACGTGATCAACCCGGCCACCGAGAAAGTGGTTCGCACCATCGCCTTGGCCACTGAGCAGGAGACGGACGCGGCGATCGCCAGAGCCGCGGAGGCCTTCCACACTTGGCGAAACGTCGCCCCGGCGGATCGCGGCCGGCTGCTGCGCCGCTTCGCCGACGCGGTGGACGCCGACCTGGAGAACCTTGCCGCGTTGGAGATCGAGAACGCCGGTCACACCATCGGCAACGCCCGCTGGGAAGCGGGCAACGTCCGCGACGTGCTGACCTACTACTCGGCAGCCCCGGAACGCCTGTTCGGCCAGCAGATTCCCGTTGCCGGAGGCATCGATATCACTTTCCAGGAACCGCTCGGCGTGGTCGGCGTGATCGTGCCGTGGAACTTTCCGATGCCGATCGCCGGCTGGGGTTTCGCTCCCGCCTTGGCCGCCGGAAACACCGTCGTACTGAAGCCGGCCGAGCTGACCCCGCTGACCGCGATCCGGCTCGGCGAGCTCGCGCTCGAGGCGGGACTGCCCCCGGGCGTGTTCGAAGTCGTGCCGGGCAAGGGAACGGTGGTCGGGCAACGGTTCGTCACGCATCCCGCCGTTCGCAAGGTGGTCTTCACCGGGTCGACCGTGGTCGGCAAGCAGATCATGGCCGGCTGTGCGGACCAGGTGAAGCGGGTGACGCTGGAGCTCGGCGGGAAGTCGGCCAACATCGTGTTCGCGGATGCGGATCTGGACAAGGCCGCGGCCCAGGCGCCGTACGGCGTGTTCGACAACGCCGGCCAGGACTGCTGCGCGCGATCGCGGATCCTGGTCGAGCGGTCGGCGTACGACCGGTTCCTGGAGTTGCTGGAGCCGGCGGTGAAGGGGTTCCGCGTCGGTGACCCCAGCGATCCACAGACAGAGATGGGGCCTTTGATCTCCAGGGCTCAGCTCGAGCAGGTCGCGTCGTACGTCGACAATCCTGCGATCCAGGGGACCGCGCCGACCGGGCCTGGGTTCTGGTTTCCGCCGACTGTTCTTGCGCCCGCGAGTGATCGGGCCGTGCGGGAGGAGATCTTCGGGCCGGTGGTGGCGGTGATCCCGTTCGAGGACGAGGCCGACGCGGTGCGGATCGCGAACGATTCGGAGTACGGACTGTCCGGCTCGATCTGGACGCGTGACACCGGTCGTGCGCTGCGCGTCGGCCGTGGTGTCGAGGCGGGCAACCTCTCGATCAACTCGAACTCGTCGGTGCGGTACTCCACACCGTTCGGCGGCTACAAGCAGTCCGGGCTCGGCCGTGAGCTCGGCCCGGACGCGCTCGACGCGTTCACCGAGACCAAGAACATTTTCATCTCCACGGAGGACTGAATGGATGTCAAGGCACACCGGCTGGAGGGCCGGGTCGCGGTGGTCACCGGCGGTGCGAGCGGGATCGGCCTGGCCACGGTACGACGCCTTGCCGCCGAAGGGGCCAAGGTCGTGATCGGCGATGTCGACCCGGCCGCCGGGAAGGCCGCCGCGGACGAGGTCGGCGGGCTGTTCGTGGCCACCGACGTGACCGACCAGGTCGCGGTCGAGAACCTGTTCCGCCAGGCCTACGACACGTACGGCAGCGTGGACATCGCGTTCAACAACGCGGGCATCTCGCCGCCCGAGGACGCGTCGATCCTGGACACCGGACTGGAGGCGTGGCGCAGGGTGCAGGAGGTCAACCTGACCTCGGCGTACCTGTGCTGCAAGGCCGCGATCCCTTATATGCAACGACAGGGCCGCGGCTCGATCATCAACACCGCGTCGTTCGTCGCCGTGATGGGCGCGGCGACCTCGCAGATCTCGTACTCCGCGTCGAAGGGCGGCGTACTGGCGATGAGCCGTGAGCTCGGGGTCGAGTTCGCGCGGCAGGGGATCCGGGTCAACGCGCTCTGCCCGGGGCCGGTGAACACACCGCTGCTGACCGAGTTGTTCGCGAAGGACCCGGAGCGGGCGCAGCGGCGGTTGGTGCACGTGCCGATGGGCCGGTTCGGTGAGCCGGAGGAGATCGCGGCCGCGGTCGCCTTCCTGGCCAGCGACGACTCTTCGTTCATCACCGCCAACACGTTCCTCGTGGACGGCGGAATCTCGGCCGCCTACGTCACTCCGCTCTAGGGTGTGCTCATGGTTGCCCAGGCAGACGACGCGGTGTTCCGGCCGGTCCGGACCGGCAACCCGTTCGAGGAGACCGTCGAGAGGTTGCTACAGGCAATCAAGCTCGGCGTCGTCGTGCCTGGCGACCGGCTCCCGTCCGAGCGCGACCTGGCCGCCCGGCTGAACGTCAGCCGGGTCACCCTGCGCGAGGCGATCCACGCGCTCACCGAGGCCGGGTACGTCGAGTCCCGGCGCGGACGGTACGGCGGCACGTTCGTCAACGCACAGTTGCCGAAACCCCGTCGTACGCCGGCCAAACGGCTCGCCCGCGAACTGGGCGACGGGCTGGAGGACGCCCTGGTACTGCGCTCCGCCTTGGAGACCGGGGCAGCGGAAGCGGCGGCGGAGCGTGCGTTGAGCGAGGCCGAGCAGGAGCACCTCCGGCGTTGTCTTGCGGAGACATCGGGCGCCAAGTTGTCCGACTACCGCCGCTTCGACTCGCGGCTGCATCTCGCGATCGCGGAGGTCTCCGGCTCGCCGTCACTGACGTCGGCGACCGCGGACGTCCGGATGCGGCTGAACGAGTTGCTCGACGCGATCCCTTTGCTGGAACGCAATCTGCGGCACTCCAACGAACAGCACGAGGCGATCGTCGCGGCCATCCTGGCCGGCGACCCGCCGGCCGCCCGGCAGGCCATGCAGGAGCACCTGTCCGGCACCGCCACCTTGCTGCGCGCGTTTCTCGCCTGACTCCTTGACAGCCGGTGGTGCCGATGTCACCTTGGGCAAAGGTCCAGGGGAAGACCATTAGCCCTCTCGAGTTCTGCCCGCCGCGTCGCCGAGGAGGACCCCGTGAGCCAGGACAAGACCGAGCCCGCCGGCACGACCGACGACGAGCAACGCCTGCACCAACTGGGCTACGCCCAGGAACTGTCCCGGACCATGTCCGGGTTCTCCAACTTCGCGGTGTCGTTCACGATCATCTCGATCCTGTCCGGCTGCCTGACCCTGTACGGGTTCGGGATGAACACCGGCGGCCCGGTGATGATCGTCTGGGGCTGGCCGTTCGTCGGACTGATGACCCTGTTCGTCGGACTGGCGATGGCGGAGGTGTGCTCGAGTTACCCGACCGCCGGCGGGCTGTACTACTGGGCCGCCAAGCTCGCGCCGTCGAACGGCCCGGCCTGGTCCTGGTTCACCGGCTGGTTCAACTTCCTCGGCCAGGTCGCGGTGACCGCCGGCATCGACTTCGGTGCGGCCTTCTTCCTGAACGCGTTCCTCGACCTACAGTTCGGCTTCAGCGCGACACCCGGCCACACCATCCTGCTGTTCGGCCTGATCCTGCTCGTGCACGGGCTGCTGAACTCGTTCGGCGTACGGCTGGTCGCGCGGTTGAACGACATCAGCGTCTGGTGGCACATCGTCGGCGTGCTGTTCATCGTCGGCGCGCTGGCGATCGCGCCGGACCACCACCAGTCGGCCAGCTTCGTGTTCGGTCATTTCGTCAACAACACCGGCTGGAGTTCCACCTTCTACGTCGCCATCCTCGGCCTGCTGCTGGCGCAGTACACCTTCACCGGGTACGACGCCTCCGCGCACATGACCGAGGAGACCCACGACGCGGCCCGGTCGGGTCCGCGCGGCATCGTGATGTCGATCCTGGTGTCGCTCGCGGCCGGGTGGGTGCTGCTGATCGGGCTGACGTTCGCGATCCAGAGCTATGACGGTGCGCTCGACAGCAGCACCGGCGTACCGCCCGCGCAGATCTTCATCGACGCGGCCGGCGTGGTGCTCGGGAAGATCCTGCTGCTGGTCGTGATCGGTGCGCAGTTGTTCTGCGGGATGTCGTCGGTGACCGCGAACTCGCGGATGATCTACGCGTTCTCCCGCGACGGCGCGCTGCCCGGGTCGAGGTTCTGGCACCGGATCAACCACCGGACCCGGACACCCACGAACGCGATCTGGCTCGCGGCCGGCGGCGCCTTCGTGCTCGGGCTGCCGTACCTGTGGAACGCGACGGCGTACGCCGCCGTGACCTCGATCGCCGTGATCGGTCTGTACATCGCGTACGTGCTGCCCACGCTGCTCCGGCTGCTGCAGGGCGACCGCTTCCAGCCCGGGCCGTGGACGCTGGGCCGCTGGAGCAAGCCGATCGGCATCATCGCGATCGTCTGGGTCGCGTTCATCACGATCCTGTTCATGCTGCCCCAGGTCAGTCCGGTCAGCGGCAGCACGTTCAACTACACGCCGATCGCAGTCCTGGTCGTGCTCGGTTTCGCCGCGATCTACTGGTTCGCCTCGGCCCGGCACTGGTTCACCGGGCCGAAGGTCCAGGGCACCGAGGAGGAGCTCGCCGCCATCGAGCGCGACCTCGAATCGATCTGATCGTCGGCTGGACACGCCTGCGGCTGGGTACCGGACCAGGTACTCAGCCGCAGGCGTGTCCTTTGTCTACAACGTCGGGGTGGGCGATCCGTGCCCCGGCACCATCGTGCCGCCTGACTGCTCGGATCTGGGCAGCGTCGGGTGACAGGATGGTGACGGGATGGTTTCCTCATGTGACACTCGCCGTGTCGTCCGGTCATTGACTGTGATAATCGGCGAGGGTAATCCTTCGAGGAGTATGTGGGATCGATGACTGACGACGAGCTGGTCGGGCGCGCCGGGCTGGTCGAGCGTGCGAAGAAGCAGCTCGAGACCAGCGGCAGCGTGCTGCTCTACGGCCCGACCGGGATCGGCAAGTCAGCCCTCGGCCGCGCTTTGGTCGCCGACCGCACCCGCGCTGGGTGCCGTGTCCTGAGCGCCGCCCCATCCCAGAGCGAAGCCGGGCTCCCGTACGTCACCCTCCTCGACCTGCTGTCCAACCAGCTCGAGCTGGCCTGGACTGTGCTGCCCGACCACCTCCGCCAGCCGCTCGAGGTCGCCCTGCTGAAGGCCAGCGCCCCCGACACGGTTCGTGACGAGCTGGCCGTGCGCCTCGCCGTACTGCATGTGCTGCGCCGCCTCGCGGCCAATGGGCCCGTGCTGCTGGTCGTCGACGACATCCAGTGGGTGGACCCGTCCAGCCTGGAGGTGCTGACGTTCTGCGCCCGCCGGCTGTCCGAGGGCGTACACATGCTCGCCACCGAGCAGGTGGCCGACGGCGACCTGCCGATGATGGCCGAGGCCTGTCCGGAGCCGGTGCTCCAGCTGGAGGTTCCGCCGCTGACCGAGCCGGATGTGCTCGGTCTGCTGCGTCAGAGGCTCTCCAGCCCGCTGCCTGTGCGTACGGCTCGCCGCATCTTCACCGCGAGCGCCGGCAACCCGTTCATGGCGCTGGAGCTCGGCCGGGCCGTACTGCGGCATCCGCAAGGCGTCTCGCCGAACGATCCGCTTCCGGTGTCGAGCCGGCTCAAGACACTGCTCGGCGACCGGCTGTCCGACCTGACTGCCTCCGCGCACGAGCTCTTGCTGCACGCGGCCTCGTCGCCGCGGCCGACCACGGCTCAGCTGGCGCAGTCCCTCGGTCGGCCGATCGACACCGAGCTGGCAGAGGCCGAGTCGCTCGGGCTGATCGACGTGTCTTCCGAGCGACTGCGGTTCGCGCACCCGTTGCTGCGGGAGTTCGTGTACGCCGAAGCCACCTCGGCAGCTCGTCGTCAGGCCCACGCTCAGCTGGCCGCAGTGGTCGGCGAGCCGGTCGAGAACGCGACCCACCGCGCCCTGGCCACCCAGGAGGCCGACGCGGAGCTGGCTGGTGCCATCGAAGAGGCCGCTGCCGTCGCTGCCGGTCGGGGTGCGCCGGGAGCCGCCGCGACGCTGTGGCGACTGGCGGCCGAGCGCACGCCGTCCAGCCTGCCGGACGAGCGTGCTCGCCGCCTGACCCGGGCCGCTGATGATGCCGCGGCCGCCGGGCATCTCGCGGAGTCGGCTGAGATGGCGCGTATCGCCGTACAGGTTGCTACTGCGCCGGAGACCAAGGTGCCGGCGCTGTTGCTGCTCGTGGATGCCGCGTGGCCTGATCCGGATCGGCGCGGCGAGATCCTCACCGAGGCGTTCGAGGCCTCGGTCGGGGACCAGCGGCTCGAGGCTCGGGTGCGGATCATGCGCAGCCACAGCAAGTACTTCGACCGCCGGCTGGACGAGGCACAGGAGGACGCACGGGTTGCGGAGGGCCTGGCGCGGGAGAGCGGCGACACCGAGGCGCTGGTGGACGCGTTGAGCGCGGCCAGTTCGGTGCTGATGTCGCGGGACGCGAAGCAGACCGCGGACGCTTTACTGCAGCAGGCCGCCGAGCTTGCCCTCGACCTGCCGCTCACCAAGACCGTGGTGAATGCCCGGCAGATGGCGGCGATGCGGGAGTTGTTCTGCGGCCGCACCGACGAGGCGATCACGGCGATCAGCTCGCTCGTCGACGAGGTGCGCGACGGCGGCGCGATTCGGTGGCTGGCGTCGGTGCTGATCTCAGCCACCGCGATCTACGAGCGCAGCGGGCGTGGAGCGGATGCGCTCGCGGCCGGTCACGAGTGCTACCAGCTGATGCAGGACATCGGCGAAGAGGCCGAGGTCGGCATGATCATCGCCAGCCGCGCGGAGTGGGCCGGCGGTACGGCGGCCATGGGCCGACAGCTCGCGGAGGCGGCGCTGGAAGGTGTCCGCCTGGTCGGCAACGACGAATGGACCGGGCCGGCGCTGGCCAGTCTCGGGCTGATCGGCGTACTGACGGGTGATCCGCAGCGGGCGGTGGAGGCGTTCGACGCGATCGCGGACTCGGGTGAGGCGGCGATGCCGTTCGACCCGGCGGTGATCCCGTGGCACGCGGACTACGCCGAGGCGCTGGTCGCGGCGGGCCGGTTGGACGATGCGGCGGCGCTGATCGCGGACATCCGGGCGCGGGCCGAGACGCTGGATCGTGCGGTGATCCGGGTCGGCCTGGCGCGGTCGGAGGCGTTGCTGGTCGCGAAGCAGGGCGATCCGGCGGCGGCGCTCGATCTGCTCGAGGAGACGATCGGTACGGCGGGCGATCGCGTCTACCCGCTGGACCTGGCCCGGTGTGAGCTCACCCGCGGGCGGGTGGCCCGGCAGGCGCGCCGGCGATCGGTCGCGCGGACGGCGTTCCTGGACGCGATCGAGCAGTTCGAGGCGTACGGCGCCCCCGCGTGGCGCGAGGTGGCCGAGACCGAGCTGGCCCGCCTCGACGTCCCGAGCCGCAGCCGCCAGCCGTCCGAACTCACCGACAACGAGCAGCAGATCGTCGCCATGGTCCGCGACGGCTCCACCAACCGCGAGATCGCCGCCGCGCTCTACCTGTCGGTCAAGGCCGTCGAGTCCCAACTGACCCGCCTCTACCGCCGATTCGGCGTCGCCAACCGCACCCAACTCCTCCGCATGGTGGACCGCCCGCACGGCTGAGTCCGCCCGCCCGGCTCAGCTCCTCCGCATGGTCGCCTGCCACGGCCGGACGCGCAGCACTCACCAACGCTCGCGACATCGGAGGCTCCACGCTCAGCGAGGTGGGATCTGCGCTCTTCTCGGCGGGTTGATGAGTGCCCCAGGTCCGCCTCCCGCAGGGAAACCCTTGATGTGACCCGTGGGTAAGTTGGATCGCTTGCCGCCGCGCCGGCCATGAACCAAGGTCGATGACAGGAGCTCGCCCCTCGGGCGGGGCGGCCGAGTGAGGCGCGGCCGCCCCGCTTCGCCGAAGGCGGACTTCGGGGACTGTCGACGACCAGGGACAATGGACCGGTGAAACTCGAACGCAAGCACGCGCTGGTCCTGCTCGGCATCGCGGTCTGGAACGTCGTCACCTACGTGACGTTCATCAAGAACCTGGCCGCCACCGAGGGCCGTCCGACCGGGTACTACGTCGCCCACACCATCCTGATCGTGGTCAACCTGCTGATCGCCGCCCTGCTCGGCACCTGGGGTGTCCGCGCCTACAAGGCCTCCCGCGCGGAGCAGAAGGTCAACGCCTGACGAAGCTCGCCGGCGTCACTCCGAGCATCTTGCGGAAGTGCCGGTTCAGGTGGGACTGGTCGTAGAACCCGGCCAGCGTCGCCACGTCCGCGGGCGGATGCCCATCGAGCAGGTAGCGCCGGGCCAGGTCGACCCGCCGCCCGGTCAGGTATCGATGCGGTGGCATCCCGAACTCCCGGCTGAACGCCCGGACCAGATGCGCCGGATGTGCATGCACCAACTTCGACGCGTCGTCCAGCGTGATCCCGGCCGGCACGTTCGCGTCCAGTACGTCGCGGAGCCGCGCCGCGATCCCCGGATCCCGCTGATCGGGTGGGTCGAGCACGTTCCGCTGCAGGTGCTGCCGCAGCCGCTCCTCGATCAGCGTCAGCCGGCTCTGCGCCTCCAGGTCCTCCCGTCCGTCCAGCAGTACGCCGTGCAACTGGTGCAAACGGTGCCGCAGCAGCGGGTCGACGTACTCGGGCTGGTCCACGGCCGCACCGATCAGGTCGCGGCCGAGCCGCTCGGGCTTCAGGTACAGCACGCGCTTGCGGAAGCCCTCGGGCCGGACCGAGCGGCCGTCGTGCGGGACGTTCGGCGGCAGCAGTGAGACCTGTGCCTGGGCCAGCCCGTGCTCGCGGTGGTCCAGGTCGTACCTCACGACGCCCTCGTCCACGATCAGCACGGTCCACGCGTCGTGCGTGTGGCTCGGGTACGCATGGGAGGGGAAGTGCGCGTGCAGGACCTCGACGACGCCGCTCAGCTCGGGCCGCCACGCCTTGACCTCGGCGCCACCGCTCACAGTCAAGAACATACGCTTGCGTCCCGTGAAGGCTTACATCAGCGCGGACATGGAGGGCATCACCGGACTGGTCGACGCGGAGGACGTCCAGCCGCCGGGCCGGGACTACGAGCGTGGCCGGGTGATGATGACCGAGGACGTGAATGCCGCCATCCGTGGTGCGTACGCCGCCGGTGCGACCGCCGTACTGGTCAACGACGCCCACGGCCCGATGCGCAACCTGCTGCCGGACCTGCTCGACCCGCGCGCCACGCTGATCAAGGGCCGCCCGAAGCCGATGGGCATGATGGAGGGCCTCACCAGCGCGTACGACGCTGTCCTCTGCGTCGGGTATCACGCGCGAGCCGGGGTGCTCGGCGTTCTCAGCCACAGCTTCATGGGCCACGAGATCGAGGACATCTGGCTCGACGATCAGGTCACCGGTGAGATCGGCCTCTTCCACGCCGGGGCTGCGGCGTACGGCGTACCGGTCGCGATGCTGACTGGTGACGACACTGCCTGCGCGGAGATGAGTGCTTGGGATGCCGGCGTACGCACGGTCGCCGTCAAACAAGCCAAGGACCGCTTCGCCGCCCAACTGGTCCCGGTCCTCGAGGCCCGCGCCGCGATCGAATCCACCACCACCGAGGCGCTCCGTGCTCTCCCAACCGTCGCCGCACCGTCCCCAACCCGCCGCCTGACCGTCCGCTGGCAGTCCGCGTCCGTCGCCTCTCACCTGACCGGCCTCCCCGGCGTGGCCCGGCGCGACGACCGCACCGTCACAGTCGAAGCCGACATGCTCACCCTCTACCGCCTCTTCAACCTCTTCCTCCGAGTAGCCACCGCAGTAACCTCCAACCCCCCGTACTGCTGACCACCCGCGAAAGGACACCGTCTCCGGCGGCGCATCCCCCTCTGTCCACACGACCGAGGTGATGCGAGGGGACAACCAGCGCATGTGTCGACGTTAGGCAACGAGTGTCCGCAACAGCAGGACGTGACAACTCCAAGGGTTGGAGATCCACCTGAAGTGCGCCGTGCTCGCCGTACCGAGTGCGCCAGGGCCGGTCGTACAGGTGAAGAACGTACAAGACCGGGGGACGGGTGGGGCGGGACTGTGGGGGTGTGGACAGTGCGAATGAGCCGATCAGGTTCGAGACGAAGATTGCGGTGTTGTTGCGGGAGGATTTGGCGGTCTGGCAGCGGTTGAATGTGGCCGCGTTCCTGGTGAGCGGGATTGCGGGGACTCGGGCTGAGGTGGTGGGGGAGCCTTATGAGGATGCCGATGGGGTGAAGTACTTGCCGATGTTTCGGCAGCCGGTGTTGGTGTTCGAGGGGTCCAAGGAGTTCATGGCGACCGCACACCGGCGGGCGTTGCAGCGTGGGATCGAGCATTCGGTGTTCACTCAGGAACTGTTTGCTACTGGCAACGATCGGGACAACCGGGCGGCCGTGAAGGCGGTTGCGACCGAGGAACTCGACCTGGTCGGGATCGCCCTCTACGGGCCGAAGAACGCCGTCGACAAGACCCTCAAGGGCGCCCACATGCACCCGTGAGCTAGCACGACGGATGGGGGACAGAGGTTGGTTGGTGAATGTGAGCTAGCTCACACCCGGCGGAAGATCAGCGCGCGCTTGACCTCCTGGATCGCCTTGGTGACCTCGATGCCGCGCGGGCAGGCGTCGGTGCAGTTGAAGGTGGTCCGGCAGCGCCAGACGCCTTCCTTGTCGTTCAGGATCTCCAGCCGCTGCTCGGTGCCCTCGTCGCGGCTGTCGAAGATGAACCGGTGCGCGCCGACGATCGCCTGCGGGCCGAAGTACTGGCCGTCGGACCAGAACACCGGGCAGGACGTCGTACAGGCGGCGCAGAGGATGCACTTGGTGGTGTCGTCGAAGCGGTCCCGGTCGGCCTGCGACTGGATCCGCTCCCGGGTCGGCTCGTGGCCGCTGGTGACCAGGAACGGCATCACCGCGCGGTACGCGTCGAAGAACGGCTCCATGTCGACGACCAGGTCCTTCAGCACCGGCAGGCCCTTGATCGGCTCGACGGTGATCTCCTTCTCCGGGTTCAGGTCCTTGATCAGCGTCTTGCAGGCCAGCCGGTTGCGGCCGTTGATCCGCATCGCGTCCGAGCCGCAGACGCCGTGCCCACAGGACCGCCGGAAGGTCAGCGTGCCGTCCTGCTCCCACTTGATCTTGTGCAGCGCGTCCAGCACCCGGTCGGTCGGCTGCAGCGTGACCGAGTAGGTCTTCCACTCGGCCTCGTCGACGACCTCCGGGTTGTACCGCAGGATCTTGACCTTGACGTCCATCAGTACTTGCGCTCCATCGGCTTGTAGCGGGTCTGCACGACCGGCTTGTAGTCCAGCCGGATGTTCACGTTGCCTTCGGCATCGAGCTCGCGGTAGGCCATCGTGTGCCGCATGAAGTTGACGTCGTCGCGGGTGGCGTAGTCCTCCCGGAAGTGACCGCCGCGGGACTCCTTGCGGGCCAGCGCGGACACCACCAGCACCTCGGCCAGGTCGAGCAGGAAGCCGAGCTCGACCGCCTCGAGCAGGTCGGTGTTGAACCGCTTGCCCTTGTCCTGCACGCCGACCGAGGCGAACCGCAGCTTGAGCGCCTCGATGTCGACCAGCGCCTGCTTCAGCGAACCCTCGGTCCGGTACACCTGCGCGTTCAGGTCCATCGTCGCCTGCAGGTCGGACCGGATCGCCGCGATCCGCTCCTCGCCGGTGGAGTTGCGCAGCCCTTCGACCAGTTCGACGACGTACGCCGAGGGGCTGTCCGGCAACTCCTCGAAGACGGCGGTGGCGGCGTACTCCGCGGCCGCGATACCCGCCCGCCGGCCGAACACGTTGATGTCGAGCAGCGAGTTCGTGCCCAGGCGGTTCGCGCCGTGCACGGACACGCAGGCGACCTCACCCGCGGCGTACAGACCCGGGATCACGTCGTCGTTGGTGGCCAGCGCCTCGCCCTTGATGTTGGTCGGGATGCCGCCCATCGCGTAGTGCGCGGTCGGGAACACCGGGATCTGCTCGGTGTACGGCTCGACGCCCAGGTACGTCCGGGCGAACTCCGTGATGTCGGGCAGCTTCGCGTCGATGTGCGCGGGCTCCAGGTGGGTCAGGTCGAGCATCACGTACGCGCCGTCCGGACCGCAGCCGCGGCCCTCGCGGACCTCGTTGGCCATCGCCCGGGCGACCATGTCCCGCGGGGCCAGGTCCTTCACGGTCGGGGCGTACCGCTCCATGAACCGCTCGTTGTCCTTGTTCCGCAGGATCCCGCCCTCGCCACGCGCAGCCTCGGACAGCAGTACGCCGAGGCCGGCCAGGCCGGTCGGGTGGAACTGGAAGAACTCCATGTCTTCCAGCGGCAGGCCCTTGCGCCAGACGATGCCCATTCCGTCGCCGGTCAGCGTGTGCGCGTTGGACGTGGTCCGGAACACCTTGCCGAAGCCACCGGAGGCGAAGATCACCGACTTGCCCGAGAACACGTGCAGCTCGCCGGTGGCCAGCTCGTAGGCGACCACACCGCTGGCCTTGCCGTCGGTCATCAGCAGGTCGAGAACGTAGTACTCGTTGAAGAATTCGACGTTCTGCTTGATGCACTGCTGGTACAGCGTCTGCAGGATCATGTGGCCGGTGCGGTCCGCCGCGAAGCAGGACCGGCGGACGACGGCCTCACCGTGGTTGCGGGTGTGGCCGCCGAAGAACCGCTGGTCGATCTTGCCCTCGGCGGTCCGGTTGAACGGCAGGCCCATCTTCTCCAGGTCGAGTACGGCGTCGACCGCCTCGCGGCACATCACCTCGGCCGCGTCCTGGTCGACCAGGAAGTCGCCACCCTTGACCGTGTCGAAGGTGTGCCACTCCCAGTTGTCCTCCTCGACGTTGGCCAGCGCGGCGCACATGCCGCCCTGGGCCGCGCCGGTGTGCGACCGGGTCGGATAGAGCTTGGTGAGCACCGCGGTCCGGGTCCGCTTGCTGGACTCCAGGGCGGCGCGCATGCCCGCTCCACCCGCGCCGACGATGATCACGTCGTACCGATGCTGTTGCATAACGTCCTTACTTACAGACCGACAGCGTGCTGCTGGGGTCGAGGCAGGGGTCGAACGTGAAGATCACCAGGGTGCCGAGGACGACGATGACGATCGCCGCCGTGATCAGCAAGGCCTTGAGCCAGAACCGGGTCTGGTCCTTCTCGGCGTAGTCGTTGATGATCGTGCGCAGCCCGTTGGTGCCGTGCAACATCGCCAGCCACAGCATCAGCAGGTCCCAGACCTGCCACAGCGGGTTGGCCCACTTGCCGGCCACGAACCCGAAGTCCAGCGCGGTGATGCCGCCGCCGAGCATCAGGTTCACGAACAGGTGGCCGAGCACGAGGACGACCAGGGCCAGGCCGGACAGCCGCATGAACAGCCAGCTGTACAGCTCGAAGTTGGTCTGACCGGAGCGGTTGCGGCCGCCGCCCTTCAGCGAGCGGGAGCGCGAGCTGGACCGGGGTGCGGCGATCTCCGACATCTCAGCCTCCGAACACGTGGGTCAGGTGCCGGATCACGAACGGCACGAACAGCACCACCCAGATCACCCCGACGCCGATCATCAGCTGCCGCTGGTAGCGCGGGCCCTTGGCCCAGAAGTCCACCAGGATCAGCCGGATGCCGTTGAACGCGTGGAACAGGATCGCCGCCACCAGACCGACCTCGAGCAGGCCGACGATCGGGTTCTTGTAGGTGCCGATGACCTCGTTGTAGGCCTCCGGGGAGACCCGCACCAGCGCGGTGTCGAGCACGTGCACCAGCAGGAAGAGGAAGATCCCCACGCCGGTGATCCGGTGCGCCACCCACGACCACATGCCCTCCCGGCCGCGATACAGCGTGCCGGCTGGTTTGCTGGGCACCAGATCCTCCTTGTCGCGAACACCAGGTCTTCTTGATGCTAGACCCGGTCCCTGAGGTGAAATGTACTGACAGATGTGACATCGATCGCGATGCGTGTGAGATCGGTCGCGTCGGCCGACTGAGGGGAGAACACGGTGAGTTTCTGGATCTGCGCGACCTGTGCGGTGGAGCACTCCGAACAAGTGGAGGTCTGCGCGATCTGCGCCGACGAGCGGCAGTGGGTACCGGCCGACGGCCAGCAGTGGACCACGCTGGAGGAACTGGCCGCGGCCTGCACCGAGGTGACCATCGAGGAGGTGGAGCCGAACCTGTACGGCGTCCGCTCGAAGCCGCCGGCCGGGATCGGCCAGCAGTCGATGCTGGTGGTGACGCCGGACGGCAGCCTTCTCTGGGACCCGATCGGGTACGTCGACGACGACGCGGTCCGGCGGATCCGCGAACGGGGCGAGGTGGCCGGGATCATCGCGAGTCACCCGCACATGTACGGCGTCCAGGTCGAGTGGAGCCACCGGCTCGGTGACGTGCCGGTGTACGTGTCCGAGGCCGACGCTGAGTGGGTGGCCCGGCAGGACCCGGTGATCCGGACCTGGTCGGGCAAGCTGAACCCGTTGCCCGGGGTGACCGTGATCCAGCCGGGCGGGCATTTCCCGGGCAGCGCGGTGGTGCACTGGACGGAAGGTGCCGAGGGCAAGGGTGTGATCCTGTCCGGGGACACGATCTTCGCCAACCCGGACCGGACCTCGGTCAGCTTCATGCGCAGCTACCCGAACCGGATCCCGCTGTCGGGCGCGGTCGTGGACCGGGTCGCCCGCGCGCTCGACCCGTTCGAGTACGACCGGCTCTACAACAACTTCGGCGCGTCGATCCCGGTCGACGCGAAGGCCGTCGTACGCCGATCGGCCGATCGCCACGCCGCCTGGGTCCGCGGCGACTACGACCACCTGACCTAAGCGGCCAGGCGCCCCTGGCCCAGCCGGGTGTGGAGGGCCAGCATGTGGCGGATGCAGGAGTCCCAGTCGTAGAGCTCGGCCCGGCGACGGGCCGCGGCTCTGCGGCCGGGCAGCTTCGCCAGTTCGAGTACGGCGTCCGCCAGGGCGACCGGGTTCGCCGAGGCCCAGCGACCGCAGGACTCGTCGACCAGTTCGCGCGCTCCACCGGTGTTCGCCGTGACGACCGGCGTACCGGCGGCGAGGGCTTCTAGCACAGCCAGGCCGAAGGTCTCGCCGGGGCAGACCGACAATGCGATGTCCGCCGCGGCCAGGTGCGTCGCCAGGCGCCGGCGGCCGTCGACGTACCCGTGGAAGACGACCGGGGCGTCACCGGCGATCGCGACCAGCTCGTCCAGGTGGGGTCCCGAGCCGTAGACGTCCATGCGTAGGTCCACCCCGCGGCGATGCAGCTCGGCCGCGGTGGCGACTGCCAGGTGCGGGCTCTTCTCACGGGACAGCCGGCCGGCGTGGACCAGCTTGAGTACGCCGTCGTCCACCGGCTCGGCCAAGGACGGGTGGAACGTGTCCAGGTCGACTCCGAGCGGGATCCGGACCAGCGGCGTCGTCACCTCGTCGAACTCGGCCGCGGCGTACCGCGACGTCACCACGACCGCGTCGTATGTGCGGCTGAGGATCTTGTAGAGCGCGCCGACGCCGGCGATGACGCCTTGGCGGTACTGCGCCCCTTCGCCGCCGAGCCGCCGTGGCCGGGCGGTGTACAGCGACAGCATCGCGTCCAGGCGTTCGTGGCTGAACAGAACCGAGCCGATGTCGTTCTTGCGGGCCCAGCGGGCGACCGGCAGCAGCGTGGATTTGTCCGAGATCTCCACGCTGGTCGGCCGGAACCGCTCGAGCGTCTCGATCACCTTCCACGGGTCGGTGATGAGCCGGTACCCGCCGGCGATCTTCAGGGCCTTGGTCCGGACCACGGTGCCGAACTCGGTGTCGATCGCCACGTCCCGTTCGCCCGGGGTGATCACGATCCGCTCGGCGCCGGCCTCGACGTACCCCTGACCGAGATGCTCGATCGCGGTCCGCATTCCACCGGACGTCGGCCCGACGAAGTTGGCCAGCTGGGCGATCCGCAGCGAGCTCATGCGACCCGCCGTACGGCTGCCGCCTCGCGCAGGACCTCGGCGTAGTGCCGGTCGACCAGATCGTCGACCACCGCCGGCCAGGTCCGGGACTGCACGCGTTCGAGGCCGCCGGCGGCCATCCGGCCGCGAGCCGTCGGGTGATCGAGCAGCGTCTTGACCGCCTGCCGCAGCGATCCGGGCCGGCCGGGCTCGAACAACAGGCCGTTCTCGCCCGGGTGGATCAGATCGAGCGGGCCGCCCGCGGCCGGGCCGACGGTGGCCACCCCGGAGGCCTGCGCCTCCTGGATCGTCTGGCAGAACGTCTCGTGTTCCCCCGTGTGCACGAAGACGTCCAGCCCGGCGAAGATCGAGGCCAGGTCGGCGCCCCGGCGCATCCCGAGGAAGGTTGCGCTGGGCAAGGAGTGTTCCAGCGACGCGCGGTCCGGTCCGTCGCCGACGACGACGATCCGGCAGTCCAGGTCGGTCAGTTCGGCGAGCCGGCGGACCTTCTTCTCCGCGGCCAGCCGGCCGACGTACCCGACGATCGGCTTGCCGTCCGGAGAGATCTCCCGGCGCCAGTTGTCGTCGCGGTGACCGGGGTCGAAGAGGTCCAGGTTCACGCCGCGACCCCACAGATGGACCCGCGGTACGCCGCCCTGTACCAGCGCCTCCACCGACGCGGTGGACGGTGCCAGGGTGCGATCGGCTCGCGAGTGGGTACGCCGTACCCAGCGCCAGATCCCACGATCCGCGGCGGCGAACCAGGGGTACTGGCGGGCGAACCCGGCGATGTCGGTCTGGAAGATCGCCACCGTCGGCAGCCCGAGCCGGCGCGCCGCGCGCAGCCCGTAGGCGCCGATGATGAACGGCGAGGCGAGGTGGACCAGGTCCGGGTCGAAGTCGGCCATCGCCCGCTCGATCGACGGATCGGGCAGCCCGACCGGGAACTCCTTGTACCCGGGCGTCCGGAAGCTGCGGGCCCGGATCACGGGCACGTCGGCGTAACTGTCCGGACCGGGGCCGGGGGCAATGATCAGCAGCTCGTGCCCGCGGGCGCGCAGCCGATCGGCGACGTGGCGAGCCGTGTTCGCCACGCCATTGATCTGCGGCAGGAAGGTTTCAGCCACCATCACGATCCTCACAGCTGTGAGGTTCCCCATCGCGCATGAACCCTCGGCGACACCTTCGTGACACCGCGTCGATTCCCTGTCGACGCGTTCGCGGATTTGAAGTGTCCTTCAGGTTGACGGCCGGCGGTGTTCGGTGCGGCCCCGGCCAACTGTGGGAGTCGTCACAGGTCGTGCTCGATGTCACCCACGCGGTGCATACCAGTGGGAGCGTGGTTCGGCCTACCGTGGGGGGCATGAGTCATCGCAGCGAGTCGGGGTTCGAGTTCGCGCCGGTGTACGGGCCGGAGGTGCTGGACGGGTTCGAGCCGGGCGGCAAGCTGGGGGAGCCGGGGAAGTACCCGTTCACCCGGGGTGTGTACCCGACGATGTACACCGAGCGGCCGTGGACCATGCGCCAGTACGCCGGGTTCGGCACCGCGGCGGAGTCGAACCAGCGGTACCACCAGCTGATCGACCACGGCACCATGGGCCTGTCGGTCGCGTTCGACCTGCCCACTCAGATGGGCTACGACTCCGACGCTCCGATCGCGCACGGCGAGGTCGGCAAGGTCGGGGTGGCGATCGACTCGATCGACGACATGCGGGTGCTGTTCGACCGGATCCCGCTGGACCAGGTGTCCACCTCGATGACCATCAACGCCCCCGGCTCGGTGCTCCTGCTGCTGTACCAACTCGTCGCCGAGGAGCAGGGGGTCGCCGGTGACAAGCTCACCGGCACGATCCAGAACGACGTACTGAAGGAGTACATCGCCCGCGGCACCTACATCTATCCGCCGAAGGAGTCGCTGCGGCTGATCAGCGACATCTTCGCCTACTGCAAGGCGGAACTGCCGCGCTGGAACACGATCTCGATCTCCGGCTACCACATGGCCGAGGCCGGCGCGACGCCCGCGCAGGAGATCGGCTTCACGCTGGCGGACGGGATCGAGTACGTCCGGGCCGCGGTCGCGTCGGGCCTCGACGTGGACGAGTTCGCGCCCCGGCTGTCGTTCTTCTTCGTCGCCCGGACCACGCTGCTCGAGGAGGTGGCGAAGTTCCGCGCCGCCCGGCGGATCTGGGCCCGGGTGATGCGCGATTCCTTTGGTGCCAAGAATCCCAAGTCGCTGATGCTGCGGTTCCACACCCAGACGGCCGGCGTACAGCTGACCGCGCAGCAGCCGGAGGTGAATCTCGTCCGGGTGGCGATCCAGGGGCTGGCCGCCGTACTCGGTGGGACGCAGTCTCTGCACACCAATTCGTACGACGAGGCGATCGCGCTGCCGACCGAGAAGGCGGCCCGGCTCGCGCTGCGCACCCAGCAGGTGCTCGCCTACGAGACCGACGTGACCGCCACCGTCGACCCGTTCGCCGGCTCGTACGTCGTCGAGTCGCTCACCGACGAGGTGGAGGCGGCCGCGGTCGAGTTGATGGATCAGGTCGAGGAGTACGGCGGTGCGGTCGCCGCGATCGAGAAGGGCTTCCAGAAACAGGAGATCGAGCGGTCGGCGTACGCGATCGCACAGGAGATCGACTCGGCCGAGCGTGTCGTCGTCGGGATGAACAAGTTCCGGATCGCCGAGGAAGAGCCGTACGAACCGCTCCGGGTCGACCCCGCGATCGAGGCCCAGCAGGTCGAACGCCTGGCCAAGCTCCGGGCCGAACGCGACCAGCCGGCCGTCGACGAGGCCCTGGCCGCGCTGAAGACGGCGGCCGAAGGCAAGGCCAACTGCCTTTACCCGATGAAACAGGCGCTCAAGGCACGAGCGACCGTGGGCGAGGTCTGCAACACCCTCAGGGATGTGTGGGGTGTCTACGTCCCCGCTGACACTTTCTGACCCGAGCCGATAAGGTCCGCTCGAACGCTAGCGTTGAGTGGACCTGCGGGTCGAGAGGGGTTGGGGATGGGGCGTCGAGGTATGGCGGTCGTCGGGGTGGTGCTGGGACTGCTGGTGTCCGCCGGTTGTGGACCCAGCGACGACGAGGGTGGCGGGTTGCCGACCTTGGGGCCCGAGTCGAGCGGGCAGCCGACCAGCGCAAGCACGACCCCGGAAGACACGACTGCTTCCCCGACCGCAGGGTCTTCCACCGGCGGGCCGCCGAACACGATCGCGGTGCACCGGCGCAAGGTCGTGGCCGCGTCGACCTCGGACAAGGCGGCCGCGGACGCGTTCATCAAGTACATCGAGGTCCGGCTGACGGCGTACCACAAGGTCCAGGTCGACCTCGACGCGCTGGGCAAGACGGCCACTGGCGACGCGCTGAACGCCGTTCGCTCCGACGTCGCGGGACTGCGCAGCCGCGGCCAGCACACTGTCGGCGAGGTGTGGGTGGACGTCCCCAAGGTGACCGCGCGCGGGTCGGCCGCGACGCTGACCTCCTGCATGGTGAACACCACGGTCGACGTGGATGCGAAGGGCAAGCCGATCGGCGCGCCGAAGCCCTTCTACAACATCACCAGCACGCTCCAACTGGGCGGCGGGAAGGTCTGGCTGGTCAAGACCATCAAGTTCGGTGGCGACAACCCGTGCCGTTGACGCAACCGAACCGCGTCATAGAACGTCTGAACCCACGTCTCGATAGCGTGGTACCACCAGAACTGGGGAGAGTTTTGCCATGAAGCGCACAGTATTCGCCACCGCCCTGGCGGGACTTGCTGCGGCGGCGGTCACGGCCGCGCCGGCGCATGCCGGCGGTGGACTCGAGCAGTCCGGTGACGGTGGCTACAAGATCTCCGTCAGCGTCACGATCACCAGCGACTCCGGTGCCGTGGTGCCGAGCGGCGGTACGTCGATCGCCGTACAGCCCACCTGCTGGTGGCGGCTGCACAACCCGGACATCGGCGGCAACGACGCGACCACGCCCGACGGCTTCCAGAAGTTCTACGACGAGTCGATCCCGCTGCTGAGCGGCCACGCCGCGGCCGGCCGGCTGTCGATGCCGTCGGCCGATGAGGTGAAGCGGGTGGCCGACGCCGCCAAGGGCGGCGCGAAGTACCGCTGGTACCAGCTGCAGTGCAAGGAGGGTGTCAGCGGCGTCAAGGAGGGCTACACCAAGTCCGGCGGCAACTACTACGGCACCGAGATCGGTATCGGCTGGGCCGCCTTCGTCGATGGGGAGGTGCCGGAGCCTTACGTCGCGCCGGAGGACCTCGCCACGTCGCTGTGGGACGTTGCCCAGCAGGGGCTGACCGACCCGGCGATCGACCGCAACCCGAAGGTCAGCCGCAACGGCGGCGCCACGCTGGTGAACGTGCCGACCTGGTTCTGGGTGACCAACCCGGCGACCGCGCTCGCCGACGACGGCAAGCTGCACCTGACCGCCACCGCCGGGAACACGACGGTGACGCTCGACGCGCAGAGCAACGGTGTCGCGTTCACCTCGCCGGCCGGGTCCACGTCGTGCTCGGTCAACCAGGCCAAGTACGCGTACGGCGCGGGCGCTTCGGAGGGCTCGGCCTGCACGATCTCGTTCGACCGGTCGAGCGCCGGCTGGCCGGTGACCGCCAGCACGACCTGGGGCGGCACCTGGTCCGGCAACGACGGCTCCGGCGCAGCGCTGCCGGAGGTCTATCACTCGACCACCGTCAACGTGCCGGTTGTCGAGGTGCAGGTTCCGAACCGCTGACCCTTCAGTCCAAGAGGGCGCAGGACGCCAGCACCGTCATCCCGACGGTGATGGCGTCCTCGTCCGCGGTGAACCCAGGTGTGTGCAGGTCGGCGGCCGTGTCGACCCCGAGGGGACGGACTCCCAGCCGGGCCATCGCGCCCGGAACATGCTCGAGGTACCACGCGAAGTCCTCGCCGCCCAGGCTCTGATCGGTCGCGGCCACCGCGTCGGGCGTGACCGCTTCGCTGACCGCGCGCTGGAACACCGCGATCGCTTCCGCGTCGTTCATGACCGGGGGTACGCCGTGCGTGACCTCGGTGCTGACCTCGACGCCGTACGGAGCGATCAACTGCTCGGCCAGGATGGGGATGAGGTCGGCGGCCAGCTTCCAGGCGCTGACGTCCAGGCACCGCACGGTGCCTTCGGCCTCACCGCGGGACGGTATGGCGTTCGCGGCCGAGCCGGCGGTGATGCGGCCCCAGACCAACGACAGGCCGGCCCGCGGGTCGACGCGGCGCGACAACGCGGCCGGTAGCTCGGTGACCAGGGTGGACAAGGCGTAGACCAGATCGCCGGTGAGGTGCGGGCGGGAGGTGTGGCCGCCGTCGCCGGTCAGCCGGACCAGCACCCGGTCGGACGCTGCCGTCAGCGCACCGACCCTGAGTCCGACCTGTCCGACCTGCAGCCGGGGATCACAGTGCAGGCCGTAGATCCGTCGTACCCCTTCCAGACCGCCGGCCGCGATCACACCGAGCGCGCCGCCAGGCATGACCTCCTCGGCCGGCTGGAAGATCAGCCGGACGCGGTGCGGCAGCAGTCCGTCGGCGGCCATCCGCGCGAGCACCTCGGCAGCGCCGATCAGGATCGCGGTGTGGACGTCATGACCGCAGGCGTGCGCCACGCCTTCGTACGTCGACCGAAAAGGGGAATCGACACCCTCCGTCACCGGCAGTGCGTCGATATCGGCGCGGAGCGCCACACAGGTGTCGCCGGAGCCGATGTCGCAGATCAGACCGGTGCCCGTCGGCAGCACCTGCGGGGACAGCCCGGCCGCCACCAGCCGCTGCCGGATCAGCTCAGTGGTCCGCACCTCGTGCCAGCCGAGTTCGGGATGCGCGTGCAGGTCGCGACGCACGGTCACGATCTCGTCCCGAACGGCGGCAACACGGCTCTGCAGGTCGCTGAGCA
The DNA here is from genome assembly GCF_004331485.1 of Kribbella capetownensis. Lineage (GTDB taxonomy): Bacteria > Actinomycetota > Actinomycetes > Propionibacteriales > Kribbellaceae > Kribbella > Kribbella capetownensis. The sequence goes on along the minus strand of NZ_SJKD01000007.1, from coordinate 347,919 downwards.
GCAGCTGCTGCGAAATGGTCATTGGCGAATTCTCGCATCGCAGCGGCGGAACAACGGCCCGGGCTCGGACACCGGACCGATCCGGTCAGCGTCACCTCACCCGCCGCGTCGGCGTTCTGGCTCAGCGTCACAGCCGAAACTACGATTGAGTAACGAGCATTTCAGTGACGCATCGTCAGTGGCTGGGGGGTCTCGCCGGGTCTATCGTTTCGCTGCGAACGCCTGCACGGGGCGATCAGGGATCGAGGAGGCATCTTGCGGCACACGACGAAGCTGGCGGCGCTCGCCGTCACCGTGGCGCTGTTGGTGGCGGGCTGCGCGAAGAAGGAAGACACCGGCGGTGCTGCCACCAGTGACGAGCTGTGCGCCGACAAGTCGGGGGCGGGACCCAAGATCGGCCTGGCGTATGACATCGGCGGCCGCGGCGACCACTCCTTCAACGACCTGGCCGCGGCCGGTGTGAAGAAGTCCCTGGACGAGTTGGACGCCACCTGTGAGGAGTCCGAGGCGTCCGCACAGGAGCCCGACTCCGCGAAGGAGGAGCGGCTGCGCACCCTGGCCGAGGCGGGCTTCAACCCGATCGTGGCGGTGGGCTTCGTCTACACCGAAGAGGTGAACAAGGTCGCCAAGGAGTACCCGGACAAGAAGTTCGCGGTCGTCGACGGCTTCGCCGAGGGCCCGAACATCACCAACCTGGTGTTCTCGGTCGAGCAGGGCTCGTTCCTGGTCGGTGTCGCCGCCGGTCTCAAGACCAAGGCGAAGCACGTCGGCTTCATCGGCGGTGCCCGGGGACCGATCATCGACCCGTTCGCGGCCGGTTACAAGGCCGGTGTGGCCGCGGTCGACCCGAGCATCAAGGTCGACATGAAGTGGCTGTCCGACAAGGGCGACGACAAGGCGTTCGCGAACCCGAGTGGGGCGAAGACCGCTGCCACCGCGCTGTACGACGCCGGAGCGGACATCGTCTTCCACGCCTCCGGACTGTCCGGCGGCGGCCTGTTCGACGTCGTCAGCACCAAGCCCGACGGCATCTGGGCGATCGGTGTCGACTCCGACCAGTACCAGACCGCGACGCCGGAGCAGCAGAAGCACATCCTGACGTCGTCGCTGAAGAAGGTCGACGTGGCCGTCTTCGACTTCGCTAAGGCGTTCAAGGACGGCACCACCAAGCCCGGCTACGACCTGTACGACATCAAGCGCGACGGTGTCGGCTACGCGACCAGTGGTGGCTTCCTCGACGACGTGACGTCCAAGATCGACGAGTACAAGGCGAAGCTGGTCTCCGGAGACCTCAAGGCGCCGTCGAAACTCTGACGAGTCAAACCCTCGGGCTCGGGCCGGTGACGCGGTAGCGTTGCGGCCCGGGCCCGAGGCTCGTCCCGGCGACAACGAGGTCGCCGCAAGACCTGGGAGCGTGTGACATCGACACCATGACTCAGACGATGGCCGTCCGGCTGAGGGGAATCGGCAAGAGTTTTCCCGGTGTGGTGGCCAATCACGACGTCGACATCGAGGTCCGGTCCGGCACGGTGCACGCCCTGGTGGGCGAGAACGGCGCCGGCAAGTCGACGTTGATGAAGATCCTGTACGGCGTGCAGAAGCCGGACGAGGGCACGATCGAGATCGCCGGCGACCAGGTCGTGCTGCACTCGCCGGCCGACGCCATCCAGCACGGCGTTGGGATGGTGTTCCAGCACTTCATGCTGGCCGACAACCTGACCGTCCTGGAGAACGTTGTCCTCGGCGGCGAGAAGCTGTACGGGATCGGCGACAAGGCCCGGGCCAAGATCAAGGAACTGTCCGACTCGTACGGCTTCGGCCTGTCGCCCGACGACATGGTCGAGGACCTCGGTGTGGGCCAGCGGCAACGGATCGAGATCCTCAAGGTCCTGTACCGCGGCGCGAAGATCATCATCCTGGACGAGCCGACCGCCGTCCTCGTCCCGCAGGAGGTCGAGTCGCTGTTCGGCAACCTGCGCGAGCTGAAGGCGCAGGGCTACACGCTGCTGTTCATTTCGCACAAGCTGGACGAGGTCCTCGCGGTCGCCGACGGCGTCACTGTGATGCGGCGCGGTACGACGGTCGCCGCCGTCCAGCCGAAGGACGTGACCGCCCGCCAGTTGGCCGAGCTGATGGTGGGTTCGGAGCTGCCCTCACCCAGCACCGAGGACTCGACCGTCACCGACGACGTCGAGCTCTCGGTCGAGAACGTGACGCTGGCCGGAGCGGGCGAGCGGAACCTGCTCGATGACGTGTCGTTGCGGATCCACCGCGGCGAGGTGCTCGGCATCGCCGGTGTCGAGGGCAACGGCCAGACCGAACTGGTCGAGCTGGTGATGGGAATCCGTCCGGCCACCTCGGGCCGGGTCCTGCTCGGGACCGAGGACATCACCACCTGGTCCACGGCGGCCCGCCGCAACGCCGGCATCGGATACATCCCCGAGGACCGCCACCGGCACGGCCTGCTGCTCGACTTCCCGCTCTGGGAGAACCGGATCCTCGGTCACCAGGACCGGCCGCCGACCGTGCGCGGACCGTGGATCAACAAGAGCGGCGCACGCAAGGACAGCCAGCGCATCGTCGACCAGTTCGACGTCCGGACGCCGTCGATCGAGACCACCGCCCGGGCGCTGTCCGGCGGCAACCAGCAGAAGTTCATCGTCGGCCGGGAGATGAGTGGCGACCCGGTCCTGCTGATCGCGTCCCATCCCACCCGGGGCGTGGACGTCGGCGCGCAGGCGGCGATCTGGGACCACATCCGCGACGCCCGCCGGCTGGGGCTGGCCGTGCTGCTGATCTCCGCCGACCTGGACGAGCTGATCGGCCTGTCGGACCAGATCCAGGTCATCCTGCGCGGCCGGCTGGTCGGCGAATTCGATCCTGACACGGTCACCCCGGAGCAGCTCGGCTCGGCCATGACCGGTGCCGGAGAAGAGGAGTGATGGGCAAGCTCGATCTGCGCCGGATCGCGTTGGCGCTGGCCGCGCCGGTGCTCGCGATCGTCGTCGCGCTGGTGATCACCTGCCTGATCCTGCTGGCGGCCGGCAGTTCGGTCTCCGGCTTCCTCAGCACGATCTTCTCGGTGCCGGCCGAGCGCAACGTCATCAACATCCTGAACAACGCCTCGATCCTGTACCTGTCCGGCCTGGCCGCCGCGATCGGCTTCCGGATGAACCTGTTCAACATCGGCGTCGAGGGCCAGTACCAGATGGCGGTCTTCACCGCCGCCGTGTTCGCCGCCCAGGGCTGGTTGCCGGGGCCGATCAACGTGATCGTCTCCATCATCCTGGCGATGCTGGTCGGCGCGATCTGGGCGTCCATCGCCGGTGTCCTGAAGGTCACCCGGGGCGTCAGCGAAGTGATCTCGACGATCATGCTGAATGCGATCGCCGTCTCGCTGACGGCGTACATGCTCCGAAAAGTCGGGGTGTCGACCGGTAGCAACCTGGCCACCGAGGAGATCCCGCGGGACAGCTGGGTGGGCGGCATCAAGCTGTTGTCCGGGGCCCCGAACGAGCTGCTCGGCCTGTCCCTGCTGGCCGTCCTCGGCGGGATCGGCTACGCCATCCTGCTGAACCGGTCGAAGTTCGGCTTCGCTCTCCGGGCCACCGGTACGTCGGCCAGCGCGGCGGTTGCCAGCGGCATCGACGTACGGCGGATGGTGGTCGTCTCGCTGATGATCTCGGGCGCGGTGGCCGGCCTGATCGGGCTGCCGCTGCTGTTCGGCAACTCGCACAGCTACGGCACCACGTTCCAGGCCGGGATCGGCTTCGCCGGCATCGCGGTCGCACTGCTCGGCCGGAACAACCCGATCGGCATCGCGTTCGGCGCACTGCTGTTCTCCTACCTGACCGAGCAGAGCAACCTGCTCGAGATCAATGCGCAGGTCTCGCCGGACATCGTCGCGATCAGCCAGGGCGTCATCGTGCTCGCCGTCGTCATCGCCTACGAGGTGGTCCGCCGGTACCGCAACGCGCTGGAACAGCGGCAGGTGGCAGCGGAACTCAGTACCTCGGCTCCGTCCGAGGCGACCCCGGAGGCGACCCGATGACGATGGCTCCCGAAGAGCTCCGGCCCGCCGGAGCCCCGTCCGCGGCCCTCGTGCCGCGGCGGCGGATCAGCATCTGGGTCTGGCTGCTCGTCGGCCTGGTCCTGATCTCCGCGGTCCGCGTCCTCACCGGCGCCAATGAGGTCGACTCGGCCGGCACCATGCGCGAGACGGTCAACGCATCGGTCCCGATCGCGCTCGCGGCGCTGGCCGGTCTGTGGTCGGAACGCGCGGGCGTGGTCAACATCGGCCTCGAGGGCATGATGATCCTGGGCACCATCGGCGCCGGGTACTTCGGCTACTGGTACGGCCCGTGGGCCGGGATCGTCGGCGCGATGGTCTTCGGCATGATCGGGGCCGCCCTGCACGCGCTCGCGACGGTGTACTTCGGGGTCGACCACATCGTATCCGGCGTGGCGATCAACATCATCGCGCTCGGCGCGGCCGCCTTCCTCGCCGATACCTGGTTCTCCGGCCTGCGCGGCGGTGGCCCGACCCAGTCACCACCACTGGACGCCCCGCTGTCGATCACGCTGCCCGGGATCTCCGATGCGATGATCACGCTGCAGGACAAGCACTGGTTCATCATTTCCGACCTGGCCTCACTCGTGGCCGCCGTCACCACCGAGCTGTCGAGCATGACGGTGCTGGCGGTGATCCTGATCGTCGGCAGCGCGCTGCTGCTGTGGCGGACGGGGTTCGGCCTGCGGCTGCGGTCCTGCGGTGAGAGCCCGGTGGCGGCGGAGAGCCTGGGCGTCAACGTCTACCGGTACAAGGTCATCGCCGTCCTGACGTCGGGTGCGATCGCCGGGGCCGGCGGTGCGTTCATCGCGCTCGTCTCGTCCGGGATCTACCAGAACGGGCAGACCGGTGGCCGTGGCTACATCGGCCTGGCCGCGATGATCTTCGGCAACTGGCGGCCCGGGGGTCTGGTGATGGGTTCGGTGCTGTTCGGCTACACCGACGCCCTCCAGCTCCGGGCCGGTGGCGAGGCCGTGCACGCGCTGCTGATCCTGGTCGCGATCATCCTGCTGGGTGTGGCGATCCTGCAGTTCCGGCGTGGGCTCAAGATCGCCGCCACCACCTCGCTGGTGATCGGGGTCGGCTTCGCGGTCTGGTTCTTCACCACCGACACGGTGCCGGCCGACTTCACCCGGATGACGCCGTACGTGACGACCCTGCTGGTGCTCGGGCTGGCCGCCCAGCGGCTCCGGATGCCGGCCGCCGACGGGTTGAGATATCGACGCGGGCAGGCAGGTTAGCGCCGTGCCGGGGGATGTCGACTGGCCGGCGCTGCGGGCGATCGCTGTCGAGGTGATGGGCCGTGCCTATGCGCCGTACTCCGGCTTCGCGGTCGGAGCGGCGGCGTACGTCGACGACGGGCGCATCGTTGCCGGGTGCAACGTCGAGAACGCGTCGTACGGACTGGCCCTGTGCGCCGAATGCGGGCTGGTGTCCGAGCTGCACCGCACCGGCGGCGGCCGGCTGGTCGCGTTCACCTGCGTGGACCAGCACGGCGACCTGCTGACGCCGTGCGGACGGTGCCGCCAGTTGCTGCACGAGAACGGCGGGCCCGACCTGTTGCTGGAGACGCCGACCGGGCCGCGGCCGCTGCGTGAGCTGTTGCCCGACGCGTTCGGGCCCGAGGACCTGGAGAAGTAGTGAGCTTCGACGCGGTGGATGTCATCCGCACCAAGCGGGACAAGGGCGAGCTGAGCGACGGCCAGATCGACTGGGTGATCGACGCCTACACCCGGGGCGACGTCGCGGACGAGCAGATGTCGGCGCTGGCGATGGCGATCCTGCTGAACGGCATGAACCGCCGCGAGATCGCCCGCTGGACCGCCGCGATGATCGCCTCCGGCGAGCGGATGGACTTCGCCAAACTCTCCCGGCCGACCGCGGACAAGCACTCGACCGGTGGCGTGGGCGACAAGATCACGTTGCCGCTGGCACCTGTCGTGGCCGCGTGTGGCGTCGCCGTACCGCAGCTGTCCGGCCGTGGCCTCGGCCACACCGGCGGCACCCTGGACAAGCTCGAGTCCATCCCGGGCTGGCGTGCGGCCCTGTCGAACGACGAACTGATGCGCCAGCTGGACGAGGTCGGTGCGGTGATCTGCGCCGCCGGAGACGGCCTCGCGCCCGCGGACAAGAAGCTGTATGCGCTGCGGGACGTGACCGGCACGGTGGAGGCGATCCCGCTGATCGCCAGCTCGATCATGAGCAAGAAGATCGCCGAAGGCACCGGTGCGTTGGTGCTGGACGTGAAGGTCGGCTCCGGTGCTTTCATGAAAGAGCTCGCCGACGCCCGCGAGCTGGCCGAGACCATGGTTGCCCTGGGCACGGACGCCGGTGTGAGGACCGTTGCCCTGATCACCGACATGTCGGTGCCGCTCGGATTGACCGCGGGCAACGCGCTGGAGGTCCGCGAGTCCGTCGAGGTCCTCGCCGGTGGCGGACCATCGGACGTGGTCGAGCTGACGATCGCGCTGGCGGCCGAGATGCTCGCGGCGGCCGGCGTCACGGACGTGGACCCGGCCGAGAAGCTCCGCGACGGTACGGCGATGGACGTCTGGCGCACGATGATCGCGGCCCAGGGCGGCGACCCGTCCGCCGTACTCCCGGTCGCCCCCGAGCAACACGTCGTACCGGCTCCGGCCACCGGCGTACTGTCCAAACTCGATGCCCTCGGCATCGGCGTGGCCGCGTGGCGCCTCGGTGCCGGCCGCGCCCGCAAGGAGGACCCCGTCTCCCCGGTCGCCGGTGTCGAACTCCACGCCAAACCCGGCGACCAGGTGACCGAGGGGCAGCCGCTCCTCACCCTCCACACCGACGACCCGACCCGCTTCGACCGCGCCCTCGAGTCCCTGACGGACGCGATCGAGGTCGCAGCGTCGTACGACCGGCCCCCACTGGTGATCGACCGCATCGGCGAGTGAGCTGGCCCTCTCCGACGGTAAGGTGTCCGGAGCGACCGGATAGTCGGAGGTGTCTGTGGTTCGCGCACGGCTTGCTGCCCTGCTGCTGGTGCCGATGATGGTGCTGCCCGCAGCCTGTGGTGGATCGGACGACACAGGTGGCCTGCCGGAGGCGGGCGCGGATTCGAGCGGTCCCTCGAGCAGTACCCCGGCCACGACACCGGCCTCGGCTGCGACGCCCACGCCGGTGCCGACCACCAGCACCCAGAAGTACGGTGCACTGACCCTCGTCATCAACCACAAGCCGGCCCCGCCGGCCGCCGCCGCCCAGGCGCTGCAGGCGTACGACGCCTTCGAGCGTGCCTCGCACAAGACCCAGGCGACGAACGTCGAGGATCCGGCCCTGGCGACCTGGGGCGCGGCTGCCGCGCTGCAGGACATCCGGAGCATCCTGCAGAGCCAGAAGACCCAGAAGGTGCGCGCCGGTGGCGCGATCACTGTCACCACCAAGGTGGTCAGGACGAGCGCTGCCGCCGCAGCATTGGACACCTGCTACGACCAGTCGAAGTCGCTGCTGGTCCGGGCCAACGGGACGACGTACATGGGACCTGGCGCCAAGAAGGATCCCAAGCTCAGCGCGAGCGTGATCCTGGGCAACATCGCCGGTGTCTGGAAGGTGACCGAGTACAACCTCAAGGCGGAACCATGTTGATCCGACGACTGGCGATCCTGACCGCACTCGGAGTGGCGGGCGTGGCGACCGCGGCGCAGCCGGCCTTCGCCGACCGCACGACGCCGACACCGGGTGCCGGCGGCAACACCATCAGCATCACGATCACCGGGACCGGGGTCCGTAGTGGTTCGGGCGGACAGGGCGGGACACAGACGGTGTCGACGCCGGTCCCGTGCACGTACATCCAGAGCCTGACCGGCAAGGGTTACTACGAATGGGTCAAGAACGGCGGCACCATGGGCCGCGGACCCAACGGTGACACGATCGATCCGTACCCGGGGTACGAGAAGTACAAGGACGACGACAAGGGCCACTGGTACGGCGGCATGTGCTCGTCGGAGTCCTTCGGTGACGACCTGGACGCCTTCTTCAAGTACTCCGACGCCTGGTTCGCCGAGCACCGCGGCGTCTACGTACCGGCCGGTGGCACGCCCCCGATCCCGCCGGTGCCGCCGGAGATCCTGCGCAACGTCGCCTTCGACGCCCTGACCGTGCCGGCACCGCGGCTGGACTGGAACCCGAAGCACAGCGGCGATGCCGCGACCCTCGTCAACCTCGACACCTGGGTCTGGCTCGCGGACCGCACCACCAACTACTACGTCGAGGCCTCGGTCAACTCGATGGTCGGCCGGATCTCGGCCCGAGTGGACGCGGACCTGACCGGCATGACCGTCTCGGCCCCGAACGCCGACACCGTCACGTGCCCGAACGCCGGCGTACCGTACGCGCCCGGCGCCACCGGCCAGTGCGCCATCACCTTCCACCAGGCCAGTGCCGGCGGTGGCACCAGCCCCGTGACCGCGAAGACCAACTGGCACACCACCTGGTCCTCCAACCCCGGCGGTCCCCGGGGCGACACCCCCGAACAACTCGACCCGGCCCCCGGCACCACCAACATCCGCGTCATCGAGGTCCAGGTCCCCAACCGCTGAGGCTGTTCGGCCCGCTGAACCCCCACGTCGTGGTGAACCGTTGAGCGGGTACCGTGTTCCCGGCTCTGTGCCTATCGACGGAGGTTTCTGTGGTCCGCTCGCGTCTGGCCGTACTGCTGCTGGCCCCGCTCGCGGTGCTCCCGGCAGCCTGTGGAGGCGGAGACGACACCAGCGGCCTGCCGACCGTCACCGAAACCGCACCGGCCAGCACGACGCCGACGGCGACCCCGTCCGGGACGCCCACCGCTCCGGCGTCGAAGCCGACCAGTGCACCGACGCAGGCGTCGGCGAAGTACCGAGACCTCACTCTCGTACTGCGCCGATCCGCCACGATCAACGCCAAGACGGAGCCCGCGGTCACCAAGTTCCTCAAGCTGCACGCGGCGTTCGGGGCGATGGCGGGCGGGAAGAATGCGCCGTCGGATCTGTCCACGACGGCGTCGCCGGCCGTGGTCAAGACCCTGGGCGACCTGCTCAAGACACAGCGGCAGAAGAAGGAACGCGGCGGCGGCACGTTGGTGGTCCGGGTCGTCAAGGCCGAGGCAGGTGCCAGCACCGCGGTGGTCGAGGGGTGCTTCGACCAACGCAAGGTCGTGATGATCCGGCCGGACGGAACCAAGTACGTCGATGCCACTGTCCAACAGATGCCGACCATGCTGGCCCGCGCGACCGTCTCCGCGACCGGCGGCACCTGGAGAGTCACCGAATACACGCTGAGTGAGGGATCATGTTGAGGCTACGCACACTGATCGCGATCGCCGGATGCGGTGCGGGATTCGCCCTGGCCGCGCCGGTCACGGCCTTCGCGTACGGCCACACGCCGACGACGACGCACACCGAGGGCGGGACCATCACCGTCACGGTGACGGGGACCGGGGTCAAGGGCGGGAGCGCCGGGCACGCCGCCTCGCGGACCGTGTCGGTGCCCTCGCCGTGCTACATGTCGCCCGGGATGACCGGCAAGGAGTACTACGAGTGGGTCAGCAGCGGGAAGGCCAACGCAGACTGGCATCACACCGGTGGTGACCTCGACGGACCCTTCACGCCGTACCCGGGATACGAGCAGCACAAGGACGACGACAAGGGCCACTGGTACGGCGGCTCGTGTTCCTCGGAGACGTTCGGCGACGACCTGGATTCGTTCTTCGAGTACGCCGACAAGTGGTTCGCCGCTCACAAGTCGGTCTACGTCCCGGCCGGCCAGGCCCCGCCGGCGCCGCCGGTTCCGCCGGAGCTGCTGCGCGACGTCGCCGCCGATGAGATGACGATCCCCGAGCCGGTGCTCGACTGGAACCCGAAGCGGGCCGGCGACGCGTCCACGCTGGTCAACATGGACACCTGGGTCTGGCTGAAGGACCAGCAGAAGGACCTGTACGTCGAGGCGACCGCGAACAGCGCCGCAGGTGCGCTGACCGCCCGCGTCGACGCCGCGCTGTCCAGCCTGACCGTGTCGGCCCCGAGCGCCGGATCGACCACGTGCAACGGCCCGGGTACGCCGTACGCCCCGGGCGCGTCCAACCCGTGCACGATCCAGTTCACCAAGGCCAGCCCGCTCGGCGGGACAACACCGGTCACGGCGACCACCACATGGCACGCGACCTGGTCGTACCAGGGCACCAACATGGGCGCGATCCCGCAGCAGCCGGCGCCGCAGAGCAACACCACCAACATCGGCGTGCTGGAGGTTCAGGCCGTCGCTCGTTGATCCAGGCAACGGGACCCGGCTCGGTGGCACCGAGCCGGGTCTTTTGCTGTCTACTCGGCGGCCGCCTTCTGGGTGAGGGCCTTGGCGTCGGCGGGGAGGGCTTCGACCGGGTCGGCGGCGAGGTCGGTGGTGGTGTGGGTGACGAGGACGGAGACGATGCTGTCGGTGCCTCGGCGGGACCAGGCGCGCTCTGAGTGGGTGACCTGCGTCGTTGTGCGCAGGAAGGTCTCGTAGCCCGTCAGGGTCGCCGGGAGGTCCTCCAGCAGGCCGTAGCCGCCGTTCGGGGGACCGGTCATCCGGCCGACGCAGTTCTTGTTGCCGCTGACAAGGAGATTCCAGTCCTTGGTCAACAACGCCGCGTCCTGGTAGGTGTAGACGAACGACTTCACCACGGTCCCGCCGCCCAGGGCGTACTGGACGAACTGCGCCTGATCCGCATGCTCCTGAAGCCCCATCGCCCCACCCAGCGTGCACCCGTTCGGCGGAACCCCATCCGCGTCCAGAGGTTCCTGCTGCGGCGCACCCGGCAGATCACTCGACTTCACCAGACCCGCGATCGACGCAGGCGGTCCCAGCGGCGGCGGTGCTGCTTGTTCATGCCCACAAGCCGTCAACATCGCCCCGCAGGCCAAGAGCATCACCGAGCCTGCAGCCCTGCGCATGGATGTCCCCAGTACTCGTTACCCCAGTCGACTGAAGGCACCGACCCTATCGCTCCGAGGACTCCCCGGTCACCCCTACTCGGCCGCGACCTTCGTCGCGAGGGCCATGGCATCGACCGGGAGGCTCGGGCTCTGCTCGGCGCCGGCCTTGTCGACGGTGCGGGTGACGAGGACGGAGACGATGGTGTCCTTGTCGCGTCTGGCCCAGACACGCTGGGAGTGGACGACCTCGGAGTCGCGACGCGAAATGGCGTCCCAGCCGGTCATGGTCGCAGGCAGGCCCTTGAGCAAGTGGTACTCGCCCGCCGGCGGCGGTGCCATCTGCCCGACGCAGCGTTTGTTGCCATTGGCCAGGAAATCGTAGTCCTTGGTCGAATCAGCAGGCACGGTGTAGGTGTAGAGATAGGACCTCACCACCGTGTCGCCCAGCGTGTACTGGACGAAATGGGTGTGATCCGCGTTGTCCTGCAGGTGGTTCGGGCCGCCGAGCGTGCAACCGTTGGCCGCGACGATGTCGTCTTCCAGCGGTTCCTGCTCCGGCGAGCCAGGCAGGTCTGCCGCCTCGACGATGCCCGCAATCGGCGCCGGCGGCCCGGCGTCGTCGTCTGTGCAAGCGGTCAAGGATGTGAGCCCGCCGGCAACAGCCAACGTCAGAGCGAGCGCTCTACCCGAAGTAGTCACCGAACTCATTCTTGAGGCTTTCTTTGTAGTCATTCGCGTCCCAGTAGTTGCCGACTCCCTGACGACCACCGTAGAGAGTCCCCAAGGCCTCGGCCTGCGGGGCGTCATGGAGTTGCCTGAACTGGGCGTACGTCAGCATCTGGCCATCCTTGAACAGCGGGCTTTTCTCGACCTGGTCAGGGTGGTTCGCCAGGCCGTTCTCGTAGAGGGTTGTCGCCGTCAGGAACTGCTGCTGCCTGACGGCGTCGTCGACATCGTTGTTCGACTTCTTGACGGCGTTCTTCTCGTAGTGCGCCAGCTTCTCCTTGAGGCCGTCGACACCTGCTGACTTGCCGTCGTCGACGGCCATGTTGATCATCTCCTTGCCGACGCCTTCCGCCATCTTGTCGACGCCGGGGACCGGGATCATGCCGACCGCTGTCTCGCCCATGTCGATCCACTTGCCGACGGCCTCGTCCTTCTCCTTGCCCTCGGCGATGGCCATGTCGCCGTTGGCTTTCAGGAAGAAGCCGTCCAGGTGCGCGTTTTCGCCGATGGCTCCGTGCAGGGCCTCCCTGGCATCGAACCCGTCACGCGGGTGCTTGATCAGGTTCGCGAGGCTGCTGAGCTTCTGCGACTCGTAGCGATTCGTCGCGTTCCGCAGCTCGAGCATGCCGTCCTCGGAGCTCACGGCGAGCACGCCGAACTTGGCGAGCGCGGCCTTGTCGAACAACGGGATGTTGCCGACCTTGCCGAAGGCGTCCAAGGGGATGTCTGCCGCCTCGCTCAGGTCGTCCCCGGCCTTGGCGTCGTCGATGCCGCCCAGACCGTTCACCACCACGTCGGCGCCGACCATGTAGGTGCCGAGGATGTGGGCGAAGTTCTTCGCCGAGTCGCCACGCATGTCCTCTATCAGCGTGCTCATGTCCGTGAGGCTGCCGCGACGCTGCGAGAGCAGGTTGACGGTCGCGCCGGCGAGCTCGGCGGCGTCCTTGGCGTGCGGACCCTTGATGATGTCGGGGTCGGTGCTGGCGACGTCGAGGACGTGGCTGAGGCTCTGGTAGCCGTCGCCCTGCCAGCTGCGGTCCTTGATGTAGTACTTCTGCCGCTCGTTGTCGTCGAAGAAGTCGAGCGCTGCCTCAGGGCTGTTCGCCAGCATGGTGTTCATTGCGATGAGTGGGTCGGTGGTTGCCTGGGGGGCGGCGTCGGACGGGAGCATCTGGTCCCAGAGGAAGTCGGTGCCCATAGCGTCGGGGCGGTTGGTCCACAGGTGGTCCTGGCCCTTGTGGTCGACCCGTTCGTACTTGTCCAGGCCGAGCGCGAGATCCTTGGCGAAGCTGTCGCTGAAGTGCGCGTTGTACATCAGGACGCTGAGGGCCGAGGTGAGGCCGTAGCCCGTCGTGCCGCGGCCGACGTAGTCCTCGGGGTCCTTGGTGGCGGCCTTGACCAGGCCGTCGGCGAAGGACTCGTGCGGGAAGCCGGGCTCCTTCGAGGCGGCGCCGAGACCCTGGCGGTACAGGTCCATCAGGCGCTTCTTGGCCTCGACGTCCTCCGACATCGGCGGCACGCTGGCCTGGCCGACGTTCGACAGGACCCTCAGCGTGTTCTCCGGCCCGAGCTTCTGGAACATCGGCGACATGACCTTGCCGTCGCCGGCGTACGTCGCCAGGATCTCGTTGTAGGCCCGCACCTGCTTCGCGTCGCCGCCAGCGTGCAGGTCCATGCCGCGCTCGGCCAGGGCGTCGCCGAGCAGCGTCTTGGTGTTGTCCAGCGTGTCCTGGTCGACCTGGTACGTCGCGTGTCCCGTGCCCTTGGTGTCCAGCAGGACGGCCAGGTCCAGCCGGGTCTTCAGCTCCGGCTTCTGGTCCTCGAGCCAGGACACCAGCCCGTTGAAGTCCCCGTCCAGGCTGGGCAGCGGGATCGGCGTCTCGTTGCGCGCCGCCTTGGCCCGGCCCTTCACCACCCTGACCAGCGAGTCCAGGTCGTCGTACGCCGCTTTCAGTTTCTTGCTGTCGATCTCGACCGATTCCGGCATGCGTTCCAAAGCCTCCCGAGTATGTCTCGGAACGAGCCTAGAAACGCGACATGTCACAGCGCATCCGCATTATGACGAGTTGGCTATGAGCAGAATCAGACAACTGAAGGGCCCGGCAGCCTGAGCTGCCGGGCCCTTCACATCGGTGGACGCGTCCTATTCGGCGGCGGCCTTCACCGTCAGCGCCTTCGCATCGACCGGCAGGCTCGGGCTCTGCTCGGCGCCCGCCTTGTCGACCGTGCGGGTGACCATCACGGAGACGACGGTTCCGTCGCCCTTGCGGGCCCAGGCGCGCTGGGTGTGGACGACCTGGTTGTCGCTGCGGTGGATGGCGTCGTACCCGGTCGTGTCAGCGGGCAGATCCGTCAGCAGGCTGTACGAGCCCTGCGGTTCCTTCTCGCCCGTGCCGACGCACCGCTTCTGGCCATTGACCAGGAAGTCCCAGTCCTGCTTGAGCTTCCGGGTGTTGGTGTACGTGTAGAGGTACGAGCTCACCTCGGTGTCGCCGAGCGTGTACTTGACGGACTGCTTGTGGTCCGCGCGCTCCTGAAGGCTCATCGAGCCGTCGAGGTGGCACCCGTTCAACGGGATGCCGTCCTCGTCCAGCTTCTCCTGCCTCGGCGAGCCGGGCAGGTCCGAACCCTCCACGATTCCCGCGACCGGTGCCGGCGTCGACGCATCGGCGTCGTCGTCCTTGCAGCTCGTCAGCAACGACAGACCGCAGACGAGGACCAGCGCGAACGCGACCTTCCTAGCCGAAGTAATCGTGGAAATCACTCTTGAGGTCCTCTTTGTACTCGTTCGGATCCCAGTGGTTACCGACTCCATTCAACCCACCGTACAGGTTCGAGCGCACCGTGGACTGCTCGCCGTCGCTGAGTTGCTTGTACTCGTTGTAGCTCAGCATCTGCCCGTCCTTGAACAGCGGCGAGTTCTCGAGCTTCTCGGGATGACTGGCCAGGTCGCTCTCGTAGAGCGAGACAGCGGTGTTGTACTGCTGCTGCTCCACCGCCGACTCGACATCGCCGTTCGACTTCTTCGTCGCGTCCTTCTCGTAGTGGGCGAGCTTCTCCTTGAGCGTGTCGACACCGCTCGACTTGCCCTCGTCGATGGCCAGGTTGACGATGTCCTTCGCCGTTCCCTCGGCCATGCCCTCGACACCGGGGATCTTCACCAGGCCGACGACCGACTCGCCCATGTCGATCCACTTGCCGATGGCCTCGTCCTTCTCCTTGCCCTCGGCAATGGCGACGTCGCCGTTCGCCTTCAGGAACAGACCCTCGAGGTGCGCGTTCTCGCTGATGCCCTTCTGCAGGGCCATTTCACCGTCGACGCCGTCCTTCGGGTGGGTGATGAGATTGGCCAGGCCACCGAGCTTCTGCGACTCGTAGCGGTTGGTCGCGTTGCGCAGCTCGAGCATGCCGTCCTCCGTGCTCATCGCGGCGACGCCGAACTTGGCCAGCGCATCCTTGTCGAACAGCGGGATGTTCACCACGTTGCCGAAGGCATCCATCGTGACGCTGGTGCTCTGGCTCGGGTCGACGCCGTCCTTGTACGCGTACGTCCCCCCGTTCACCGCCTGGTCGGCGCCGACCATGTAGGTGCCGAGGATGTGGGCGAAGTTCTTCGCCGAGTCACCGTGCATGTCGTCGATGAACGTCCGCATGTCCTCGACGCTGCCGCGACGCTGGCTGAGCAGGTTGACCGTGGCGCCGGCGAGTTCGGCCGCGTCCTTGGCGTGCGGGCCCTTGACGATGTCGGGATCCGTGGTGGCGACGTCGAGGACATGGCTGAGGCTCTGGTAGCCGTCGTTCTGCCAGGTGCGGTCCTTGATGTAGTACTTCTGCCGCTCGTTGTCGTCGTAGAAGTCCAGAGCCGCGTTCGGGCTGTTGGCCAGCATCGAGTTCATCGAGATCATCGGGTCGTCGGTGATGTTGCCGGCCTCGTAGGGGACCATCTGGTCCCAGAGGAAGTCGGTGCCCATCGCGTCGGGGCGGCCGCTCCACAGGTGCTCGGTGCCCTTGTGGTCCAGGCGCTCGTACTTGTCCAGACCGGTGGCCAGGTCGGTGGCGAAGGCGTCGCTGAAGTGGCCGTTGTACATCAGCACGCTGAGGGCCGAGGTGAGGCCGTAGCCCGTCGTACCGCGGCCGACGTAGTCCTCGGGGTCCTTGGTGGCGGCCTTGACCAGGCCGTCGGCGAAGGACTCGTGCGGGAAGCCGGGCTCCTTCGAGGCGGCGCCGAGACCCTGGCGGTACAGGTCCATCAGGCGCTTCTTGGCCTCGACGTCCTCCGACATCGGCGGCACGCTGGCCTGCCCGACGTTCGACAGCACCGTCAGGGTGCCCTCGGGGCCGAGCTTCTGGAACATCGGCGACATGACTTTGCCGTCGGTGGTGTACGACGCCAGGATCTCGTTGTACGCCTTGACGAACTTCGGATCGCCGCCGGGCATCAGCTCCTTGCCGCGGTCGGCGAGTGCGTTGCCCAGCATCGTCTTGGTGTTGTCGAGCGTGTCCTTGTCGACCGAGTAGGTCACGTGCCCGGTGCCCTTGGTGTCCAGCAGGACGGCCAGGTCCAGGCGGGTCTTCAGCTCCGGCTTCTGGTCCTCGAGCCAGGACATCAAGCCGGTGAACGTGCTGCCCTCGAGACTGGGCAGCGAGACCGGCGTGTTGTCGCTGGCCATCTTCGCCTGGCCCTTCACGGTGGTGACCAGCGTGTCCAGGCCGTCGTACGCGACCTTCAGTTTCTTGCTGTCGATCTCGACCGACTCCGACATGTTCCAAGCCCTCCCGACTCCGTCAAGGCAAGATTGCGGTGGCGATGACCACCGTGCGTGCCCCGACCATGAGCCGGGACGAATACGTCTAGCTAGATCATCTTGTGGCGCATCGACCACGTGCGCGGCCAGGCGAGCCCGTGCGGGTCCTTGGCGGGTACTTCGTCCGGCTCCTTGTCATGAGCGGACTTGGCCGTCGTCACGGCGTCGTCGAAGGCCGGCATGATCTGCTTGGCCTTGGCGCTGAAGTCGGTGACGAAATCCGTGGCCTTGGCGCACTTCCAGCCGCCGCTGGAGATCGCCGTGGAGATCGAGTCGCCCGGCTGACCCTGGCCGTGGTGGACGGCGTCCCGAGCGTTCGGAATCGTCGTCACGTAGCACGTGTGCAGCGTGTCCTTGTAGAAGTTGTTCTCTTTGTCTGCCATTTCCGCGCCTCCCAGGGGTGACCAGCGCCGATCAGAATAGTTGGCCGAGGGGGCCAATCCGGCGCTGGGCAGCCCCGAGTGCCCCGGTGACCCGCTGTCGTCCTAATGTGCTGCTCATCGGCCGCAGGTCTCCAGGGCGGGGACCGGGACACTTGGAGGTTGGGACATGGCTAAGGCAAACATCGAGGATCTCGAGAACCTGTACGACAAGCTGGTCTCGAGCATGAACTCGTCCGACCAGATCATCGGCGACGTGGACACCGCGCTCTCGCGGGCCAACGAGGAGTGGACCTCGAAGGGCGCCACGGACTTCAACACCGCGTGGGTCGACTTCAAGTCGAGCCTGGTGAAGATGTGCCAGGCGTTCGCTGCCGCGGGCAACGACGTTGCCTTCCAGCAGGAGCACTTCAAGATCGGCGCCAAGGAAGAGGGCCAGCACCGGCAGTTGCCGAAGGTCACCTCCCCGCGCTGACGTCGCGCGACTGTCGGTCCCGTTGCCTGTCAGGGCAGCGGGACCGATCCATGTCCGGGCCCTGTTCCACCAAGGGCCCGGACCTGCGGCCTACTCCTCGAAGGGGACCTGGGTCCAGGCCCAGCCGCCGGGACGGGCGAACACACCCCGGCCGGCCGGCATGGCGGCCGTCGCGGATCGCGGCAGCCGGACGCTGATGACATCGCCGTCGCTGGACGAGCGCGGTGCCAGCAGCAACCCGGTCCGGCCCTTGCGCACCTCCGAAGTCAGACCGCGGTAGTAGCCACTGACCTCGTCGAGACCGCAGGCGACCACCACCGCGTTGCCGGTGTCACGCAGCCGGGCGTAGTGCTGGTTGACGACGTCCGAGATCGCGTGGTCCGGCCCCAGTACGTCGAAGTCGTCCAGCACCACCAGGTGGCGCGACGACACCGACTTCAGCAGCTTGTCGATCTCGGCCGGATCGGTGTCGGCCGTGAAGCGGGCGTTGACGCCGCGCTTGATCCGCGGCGACCGCAGCGGTGAGATGCGTGGTGTGATCAAGATCACCCGCCATCCGCGTTGGGTCGCCTCCTTGACCATGAACGTCAGCGCCGAACTCTTCCCCGACCGCGGCGGCCCGGCCACGATGAAGCCCGGTCCGTCGAGGGCGGGGTCGTAGCGCAGCAACCCCAGCGTGTCGCCGCCGACGCCGACCGCCACCTGGCTCTCGCCGAGCGGCTCGTCCCCGGCCAGCTCGAGTGCGGCCGGGACGCTGATGCTGAGCGGCAGTTCGTCCACCCGCATCGGCCGCTCCGCCAGGGTCAGCTGACCGGCCTCGTCGGTGGCTGTGCGGCCGATCCGTTGCAGTGCCGCGACCTGGGCGACACCCGTTGGGTCCTCGGCCAGCAACGCGAGCTGCACCTCCCGCGGGCGCTCCGCCGCGCGGAAGCCGCGACCGGGCGGCATCGAGGTGGGTACGTCCTTGCTCCGCATGCCGATCACGGCGAAGTCGGCCGAGTCCGGCATCCGGAGCATGATCCGGTCCTCGATCAGAGTGGAGACCCGGCCCATCACGCCGCTGCGGTCCGACGCGACCACGACGCGGATGCCGACGCCTGCGCCTTCCTGGAGCAGCGAGGTGACCTGGTCGATGAGTACGCCGCCGTCCAGAGACTCGAAGGCGGCCACATATCCCTCCAACCGGTCGAGCAGCACGACCAGGTAGGGCAGCCGATCGGCGGGTTCCACAGCGTTGCGCTGCTCGTTGATGTCCGCGAACCCTTGCTGGGCAAGCAATTGCTGCCGTCGCGTGACTTCCGCGTTCAGCAGGCCGAGCAGCCGGTACATCCGGTCGACTTGGTTGCGCTGGACAACGGCCCCGGTGTGCGGCAGCGATAGCATCGGCAGCAGCGCGCCGTTGCCGGCGTCGATGCCGAACAGGTGGACGTCGCGGGGATCGCAGAACCTGCCGACCGCACCGGCGATGCAGCGCAGCGCCGTCGAACGCCCCATCCGGTTGGCACCCGCGATGACCAGATGCCCCGACTTCGGCAGATCCCAGGTTTCGGTGCGCTGGCTCTGCTGGTGCGGGATGTCGGCGAGTCCGATCGGCAGTGGCGGCACCTCTCGTTCGACCCGCTTCGGCAGTTCCAGGTCGTCCAAGGTGATCTCCTCGCCCAGGGCCGGCAGCCAGGGCGACGGGATCGGTGGGATGGCCAGCTTGCTCGTCGCACTGTCGATCGCGCGGACCAGCGAGGTCAGGTCGGTCGGCGTACTCATGTCGTCCTCGTCGTCGACGACGGCCAGCGCCTGTCCCCGGGCCGCCGACATGACGTCGAACGCCTGGACGTTGACGTCGCTGCGGACCTGTTCGCCGCGGGGGCGGCCGCCGACGCGGGCGGACTGGAACGGGATCAGGGACGAGTGGCCGAGGCGGGCCAGCGCGCGGCCCGGCGTCGACTTGGAGATGTGCGCCGCGTCGGAGGCGTCGATGACGTCGGACGAGTCCTGCTGGTCGGTGACCCGCAGCGCGATCCGCAGGTTGGTGTTCGACTTGATCTCGGCCGAGACGACGCCGGACGGACGCTGCGTGGCCAGGATCAGGTGGACGCCGAGGGACCGGCCTCGCCGGGCGATGTCGACCAGGCCGTCGACGAAGTCGGGCAGCTCCGACACCATGGCGGCGAACTCGTCGATGACCAGCAACAGCCGCGGCATCGGCGCGTCGCCGGCTTCCTTGGCGGCCAGGTAGTCGTCGATGTCCTTGGCGTCGGCGTCCGCGAGCTGATGCTCGCGTCGGCGCAGTTCGGCGCCGAGCGACTCCAGCGCGCGGGTGGTCAGGTGGCCGTCGAGGTCGGTGACCATACCGACGGTGTGCGGCAGCAGCTTGCAGTCCTTGAACGCCGCACCACCCTTGTAGTCCACCAGGACGAAGGTGAACTCGTCCGGACGGTTGCCAACGGCAAGCGAAGCGATGATGGTCTGGAGCAGCTCGGACTTACCGGAACCGGTGGTGCCGGCGACCAGGCCGTGCGGACCGTCGGTGCGGATGTCCAGGCTGAAGGTCCCGTCGATGCCCTCGCCGATCACGGCACGGGTGGTCCGGCCACCGGTCGCCCAGCGACCGATGATGTCCTCGCCGGTCGGGTCGTTCAGCCGCAGGACGTCCAGCAGCCGGGAGGAATCCGGCAACGACGATGCGGCTCCGTCGGCCGTGGCGTCGCGGACCGGCGCCAGCGCGCGGGCCAGCCGGTCGCACCAGCTGATCGGCACCAGGTCGGGCTGGATGCCCTCCAGAGTGGCCTCCTGGGTGGTGGCCAGGCTGACCTCGTCCGTCGTACCGATCACCAGCGCACGGCACTCCTCGGGGAGTTGGCGCTGGTCCTCGTCGAGACAGATCAGGAAGATTCCGTAGCGGGGTCCCTGCCGCAGCAAGGTGACGACGCCGCCGTTGCGGCGCAGCTCGTTCGCACCGTCCAGAACGACGACGATCTGGTCGCCGTACGGGATCTGCTGCTCCTCCAGGGCCTTGCGCTGCTCGATCTCGGCCAGCAGCTCGTTCACCCGGCGTCCGGCCGTCTCGGTGTCGGTCGCCACCGACGCGAGCCCAAGCGTGCTGTCGCGGCGGCGCAGGTGCGGCAGCCACGGTGACCAGGTCCAGTTCTCGCGCTGGCCCGGCGTGGTGATCACCGCCATCCGCAGGTTCGCCGGGCTGTGCATGGTGGCCAGCTGGATCACGATCGATCGCGCCACCGCCCGCCGCATGTCGGCCGATCCGGCGATGCCGACCACACCGGTCTTGGCCAGCGGCACGACGGCCGGTACGTCGGGAGCGGTCCAGTGCATCGGTCCCTCGTGCTGCATCCGGGACGGATCCTTGACGGTCACGGCGCTCGGTACGTCGGCCGTACCGATCCGCACCACCAGCCAGTCGGGGTCCTGCGGCCGGCGCTCCCAGAGCCGCGCCCGCGGCCCGTTCGCGAACAGCAGCAGCGATGCCGGGTCGGGGCAGTCGCGGCGCCGGGCGCCGCGCTCCTCGACCAGGCTGTCGAACGCGTCCTGCTCCACCTTGCGCAGGCGGTCGTGGTACTCGGCCAGCTGACGGATGTACTGCGTCTTCTGCATCCGCCGGGAACTGGTGAAGTTCGCGATCATCATCAGCGGCGACATCGCCGCGAACAGCAGCGTGTACGGCGAATGCGTGAACAGGTACGACGCGCCACTCATGAGCAGTGGGGCGAAGACCACCAGGATCGGGATCGGCATCTTGTCCGGCCGGTGTGGCACCCCGGGCAGGGAGAACTCCGTCTTGCGGACCTTGGGCAGCAGCCGCGGCGGCCGGTTGTAGTCCATCGTGGCGCCGTCGCTCGACGGCACCAGGGAGGCGTCCGGTGCGGTGACCGTGGTGAGCTCGAAGTACTGCCGGCCGATGCCGAGCACCATCCCGGGCTCCCACCCGACCTCGGCGGTCACCGGCTCGCGGTCGAGGCGCAGGTACGGCAGCGGGTCCTCCGGGCTGATCGTGTCCCGCGACGTGCTGAGGCTCTCCATCGACTGCTTCTTGCGCTGCCACCAGCGCCGCTTGGGCGGCTCCGGGAGCTGGTCGCCGACGATGATCGGTCCGTCCAGTGGGACCCGCCGTTCCGGTGCGGGGATGGTGCCGAAGTCGGTCGCCGCAGGCCTGATCCGGACTTCGCCGTACACGTCGACGTCGAGGTAGACGGCGACCTCGGGAGAGTCCGGGACCAGCGGAAGTGCCGAATGCTCCAGGCCGAGTTGGTACGAGCCGACGCTGAGGCGGTGGACGAGCCCGGATCCCTCGCCGCCGGTGCAACGCAGATCGACCGCACCGGCCGGCTCGATGCTGGGGTCGGCGACCGGTCCGCCGACGCCGATCACTGCTCCGTGCCGCACCGCGGAGGACTTCAGGACGGTGTCGTCCGGCAGGCGTACGCCGCGGAGGAACAAACCTGGTGCCCCCGGACCCGATTCGCCGGTGATGCTCGGCGCGCTCCGCAGCAGCCGGACGGAGGCGTCCGCTGCGTCGGGCGTGGGTCCGGCGTAGTTGTTCGCCAGGGCTCCCGCCAGGTCGCCGATGGTGGTGTCGTCCTCGGCGTCGATGGTGAGGTCCCGGGCCACACCGGTCCGGGCGTCTACGGCGGTCAGGAACAGCAGCACTGTCAGGGCTCCCTCATCGGCCTCTCGAACCTCCGCAGTCTAGGACCGTGCAGGGGGCGCGGGTTCAGCCGGACAGCAGGGCGGTCCGTTCGGCGGTGAGCGCGTCGGTCTCGGCGAGGATCTCGGTCCGGCGGACCGCGAGGTCGTCGGCCACCTGGCGCACCACGTCTCGGGTGCGGGGGATCTGCTTGCGCGTCTGCAGTACGAGGACGAAAGCCTTCACGTCGAGACCAGGGCGATCCAGCCAGACGTCAAGCAGGCGAGCGCCGGCGTCCAGCGGCTGCCCGGATCGCAGTGGCCGGCGTTCGCCGTACGTCCGGAGCTCGTCGCTCAGCTTCAGCACGCAGCGATCGGCGTACGCCGCGGCGCCGTCAACAGCCTGCAGTTCGTCGAACTTCGCCTTGCCGGACAAGATTCCGCCGCCTGCCAGGTCGCTCGCGGCCGCCACCGTCGCCCGGCCCACCAGGAACTCGAGGGTGTCCAGGGCGCGATCCGACCACCCGACGCTGGTGAGCAGGTCGTCGGTCTCACGCAGGCGTACGGCGAGGTCCTCGAGTTCGGTGCCGATCACACGCAGGCGGTCGGCGGTGTCGTCCCCGGCCGTGAGTAGGCCGGATTCCTTGTCGTCCAGCGCGGCCACGTAGTCGTCGGCGACCAGCTGCAGGTCGTCGTGCCGGGCTCGCGCGTCGTCCAGTTCGGTGCGCGTCTCCTCGAACCGGCGGCGGGCGTC
Source organism: Kribbella capetownensis (assembly GCF_004331485.1). GTDB lineage: Bacteria > Actinomycetota > Actinomycetes > Propionibacteriales > Kribbellaceae > Kribbella > Kribbella capetownensis. The sequence goes on along the minus strand of NZ_SJKD01000007.1, from coordinate 325,164 downwards.
GTCGTACCGGTCCTCGGCCTCGTAGAGCTCCGCGCGGAGGTCCTCGAGTTGCTGTTCCTGGCCGCGGCCGAACAGTGATCCGAGCCAGGATCCGGTCTTCCGTTCCAGCCGGTCCAACTGGTCGTAGCCGTGGGCAACTTTCTTGTCCCAGTGCCTGGTCTCGCCGTACAGGTTGTCCATTCGGCGCTGCAGCCGGTGGATCGTCTCGCTCAGCGGCTGCAGCTCCGCGCGGGCAGCGCGTCCCGCCGCGATGCGTTGCTCCACGCGATCCGCCATACCGGCCATTCGATCATCGCGCGGGTCCACCGTCCGGATGACCCCGAAAATCGATGACGGAGAGTAAGATCAAGGGTGCTGAGGGTGCCCGTTTCGGGACCTCGGGTCCGGTGCGAGATGACCCCGGACAGACGGTAAGGTCAGAGGCTGCCAGACGAGGGCTTAGCGCCGAATCCGGTGCCGGAACGGCCCGCGAAGGATCCAGAAGGAAGTAGGGCAGATGTCCACCACCGGCACCGAGATGGTCGACCGGCAGCGCCAGCGTGCCAACCGAGCCTCGAACCGTAGTCCGGGCGGAAGACTGCCGACCGCGTCCAAACGGCGCCGGCCGACGCTCGCAGCGCTCGCGGCTCTGCTGATCGTCGGCGGCGCGCTGATCGCCGGTGTGCTCGCGGTCCGGATGGACGAACGGGTCGCGGTGGTGCAGGTGGCGCGCGACGTCAGCGTCGGCTCGAAGATCACCAAGGAGGACCTGGCCCAGACCCGGGTGTCCGGTGACAACCTGAACCTGATCCCGGCCGACGACGTCGACAAGATCCTCGGCAGGTACGCCAAGGTCAACCTGGTCAAGGGCCAGTTGCTCGACGGATTGCAGACCACCAGGTCCTCCCCGATCTCCGACGACAAAGCCGCGGTCGGCGTCGTGCTGCTCGACGGCCGGGTGCCGGCCACCGGGCTGATGCCCGGCGACGAGGTCCGGCTGATCAAGATCGGCCAGGGCAACACGCCGGCGACCGAGCTGGGCGACGCCGTCGTGCTGGACTCGCCGCAGTCCGCCGACGAGGGCAGTGGCCTGGGCAAGGACACTGCCGACGCGCAGACCGCGACGATGCTGGTCGACCGGGCCGACGTCACGAAGATCACCGATGCCTCAGGCAACAACCGGATCGCGGTCGCGCTGCTGAAGAGCGGCACGTCACTGGGAGACAAGTAGATGGGCTTGTACGTCATCGCCTCGGCGAAGGGCTCGCCGGGGGTGACCACGACGTCTGTGGTGCTGGCCGGCGCGTGGCCGGTGGAGCCGGTGCTGGCGGACCTCGACCCGGCCGGAGGCGATGTCGCACTGCGGTACCGGGACGAGGCGGGTGCGCCGCTCGACCCGGATCGGGGCCTGCTGTCGCTGGGCGCCGGCGTCCGCCGGGGTAGCGGCGAGGCGCTGCTGACCGACCACGTGCAGCGCGTCTCCGGCGGCCTGCAGGTGCTGACCGGCGTGACGTCGCCGAGCCAGGTGCAAGGCCTCGGCCCGGCCTGGTTGCACCTGGCCCGACTGCTGCGCTCGGACCCCGAGGGCCGCGACGTGATCGCGGACTGCGGCCGGCTGATGCCGGGCTCCGCGACCGTGCCGGTGCTGCAGAACGCGGACGCCGTACTGATCGTGGCCCGTCCGACGGTCGAGGGGCTCGCGCACCTGCGGGAGCGGCTGCACAGCTTCGCCGACGTGCTCCAGTTCGGCCAGTACGAGGCGGTCCCGGTGGGCGTCGCTCTGGTCGCGTCGTACCGCGACGGCCGGGTGACCGGGGACGTGCAGTCGATCCTGGAGCGCTCGCGGTTGCCGGTCTCCGTGCTGGGCATCATCGCCGAGGACGAGAAGGCCGCCGAGGCCATCCGGCTGGGCGACGGCCACCGGGCCCGCAAGTCGCTGCTGGTGCGGTCGGGTGCCGAGGTGGCCGAGCGGCTGCACCGGCTGGGCCGCCCGGCGCCGACGCCACAGAACGCGGAATGGGGTGTCGCCTGATGGACCAGTCGCTGGTACGCCGCCTCCGCGAAGAGGTCGCCGAGGTCCTGGCCCGGCAGCGCCGCGAGGACGCCGCCAACGGCCTGCCGCAGATGTCCGCGGAGGACGAGCGCCAGTTCGCGCGCGCGGTTGTCGGCCGGGTGCTGGAGACGCACGCCCGGGCCGAGATCGCCGCCGGCCGGACCCCACCGGGTGCGTCCGAGGAGCATGACCTTGCCGACGGCATCCATGCCGCACTGTTCGGCGTCGGCCGGCTGCAGCCGCTGCTCGACGACCCGATGGTGGAGAACATCGACATCAACGGCTGCGACCGGGTCTTCATCGGGTTCGCCGACGGCCGTGAGGAGCTGGGCGATCCGGTCGCCGAGTCCGACGACGAGCTGGTCGAGCTGATCCAGACGCTGGCGGCGTACTCCGGCCTGGCCAGCCGGCCGTTCGACTCGGCCAACCCGCAGCTCGACCTGCGGCTGCCCGACGGCAGCCGGTTGTCGGCGCTGATGGGTGTCTGCCCCCGCCCGTCGGTCTCGATCCGTCGCGCCCGGCTGACCCGGGTGTCGCTGGAGATGCTGATCGAGTACGGCACGATGACTCCGGACCTGGCGTCGTTCCTGTCCGCCGCCGTCGCGGCCCGCAAGAACATCATGATCGCGGGCGCCACGAACGCCGGGAAGACGACGCTGCTGCGGGCGCTGGCCAACGAGATCCCGCCGGACGAGCGCCTGATCACGGTCGAGCGCTCGCTGGAGCTGGGCCTCGGCGAGTTCGAGGACCTGCACCCGAACGTGCTGGCGACCGAGGAGCGGCTGCCGAACAGCGAGGGCCAGGGCGCCATCGTGATGGCCGAGCTGGTCCGCCGTTCGCTGCGAATGAACCCGAGCCGGGTGATCGTCGGCGAGGTGCTCGGCGACGAGATCGTCACCATGCTGAACGCGATGAGCCAGGGCAACGACGGCTCGCTGTCGACCATCCACGCGAACTCGTCGCTCGAGGTGTTCAACCGCATCTGCACCTACGCGATCCAGTCGGCCGAGCGGCTGCCGGCCGATGCCACCATGATGCTGATCGCGGGCGCGATCGACTTCGTCGTGTTCGTTGAACGACGCAACGACTTCTCCTCCGGTGGCGGGCTGCGCCGGATCATCACCTCGGTCCGCGAGGTCAACGGCGTGGACGGCCGGGTGCTGTCCAGCGAGATCTTCCAGGCCGGGCCCGACGGCATGGTCCAGCCGGCCGCGCCGATCAGTTGCCTGGCCGAGCTCCAAGCGGCCGGGTACCAAGCGAGCGCTCCGGCTGGGTGGGCGTCGTGACCGTCCCGTCCCTGGACCTGATGCTGATCGTGCTGCTGGGTGCGGTCATCGGCGGCGCGATCCTGATGCTCGTCTGGGCGCTGATCCCGCAGACCGGACCCGAGGTGATGCGGGGGCCGTCGTCGATCGTCACCCATCTGCGGACCGCGGGCACGCGGCTCCCGATCGCGGTCGGTGCGGCGCTGCTGGTGCTGTTGCTGACCCAGTGGCCCGTCGCCGCCGCGGCGACCGGGGCGCTGGCGTTCGCCTGGCCGGCCCTGTTCGGTGGCGCGGCGGCGGAGTCGAAGGCGATCGCGCGGCTGGAGGGATTGGCGGCCTGGACGGAGTCCCTGCGTGACACCGTGGCCGGAGCCGTCGGCCTCGAGCAGGCGATCCCGGCGACGGCGTACGCGGCATCTCCCGCGATCCAGACGGAACTGACCGCACTCGCGGACCGTCTCAGGGTGCGTGTGCCACTACCGCAGGCGTTGCAAAGGTTCGCCGACGAGATGAACGACTCCAGTGTCGACCTCATCGTCGCCGCGCTGATCCTGAACGCGCGTCTGCGCGGCCCGGGCCTGCGCGACGTACTGAGCTCGTTGTCGGAGTCGGCCCGTGCCGCCGTCGAGATGCGGCAGCGGGTCAACGCCGGCCGCCGTAGTACTCGGCGCAGTGTGCAGATCGTCATGGTCGTGACCGTGGCGTTCGTGCTCGGCCTGTCGCTGTTCAACCGCAAGTACGTCGAGCCGTACTCGACGGCACTGGGTCAGCTCGTGCTGATGACGATCCTCGGGTTGTTCGCGGTCGGCTTCCTGTGGCTGCGCCGGCTGGCCAGCTTCGAGACACCGCAACGCTTCCTGCATGCCAGGGACCGGGTGCCGGACGGAGGTGGTCGCGGATGACGCTCGTCATGCTCGGCGGCGCTCTGGCCGGACTCGGTGTGCTGGTCCTGATCCGTCTGGTCGGCAACTCCGCGCCCAGCGGTGCGGCCGGCCTCTTGCAACTCGACGCGGACATGCGCCGGTACCGCAACGAGGTCAGCCTCACGGCCGACCGGCGGCACCAGGAGGAGTCGCTGCGGATGCGGCGGCTGGGCTCCGGCATGCGCCGCGCGCTCGAGGCGCGAGGCATCCGGGTGCCGGTGTCGCTGTCGGCCGATCTGGGCATCGCCGGCCGGTCGCTGGAGACGCATCTGGCCACCAGCCTCGTCGGCGCCGTGGTGGGTTTCGTCGCCCCGACGGTGATGCTGATTCCGCTGAGCATCGTCGGCGCCGGCCTGCCGGGCTTCGTGCCGATCTGGCTCGGGATCGTCGGCGCGGTGGTCGGTGCCATCCTGCCGACACTCCAGCTGCGGACCAAGGCCGCGGACCGGCGCCGTGACTTCCGCCATGTGGTCAGCGCCTTCCTCGACCTGGTCGCGATGAACCTGGCCGGCGGCCGCGGTGTGCCGGAGGCGTTGTCGTCGGCGTCCGGGATCAGCGACGGCTGGGCGTTCGTCCGGATCCGGGACACGTTGGAGACCGCCAGGCTGCAGGGGGTCACCCCGTGGGCGGCACTCGGCGAGCTCGGTGACGAACTCGCGATCGACGAACTACGTGACCTGTCGGCCGCACTCGCCCTGGTCGCCGAGGACGGCGCCAAGGTGCGCGACTCGCTGGTCGCCCGTGCTGTGTCGATGCGCCGGCGCGAACTGGCCGACACCGAAGGCCGTGCCCAGGCGCGGTCCCAGTCCATGTTGATGGCCCAGATGTTGCTCTGTGTCGGCTTCCTGCTCTTCCTGACGTATCCAGCTGTTGCCCGGGTGGTCGGACTGTGAACCGTCCCACCGGTCCCGAGGAGGGAAAATGATGATGTTCAACCCCAACAACCCGACCGTCATGTTCATGCGGGTCTTCATCGCCGCGCGCATCCAGCGTGCCCGCCGGCTCGAGGGTGGTGCCTCGGCGCTGGAGTGGGTGCTGATCTCGGCGCTGCTGATCGGTGTCGCGCTGGCCGTCGGCAAGATCATCCTGGACAAGCTGACCAAAAAGGCCGACAGCCTGGACCTGGGCTGACCGACGGCGATGACGGTTCGGCGGTGGGCCCGGGCGATCCGGGGCAGGTGCACCCGTGCACGGCGGGACGAGCGCGGCGCGAGCAGCGTCGAGCTGGTTCTGTACGCGCCGATCCTGATGCTGGCGATCTTCCTGACCATCCAGTTCTCGCTGATCTACCTGGGCAACCAGGCGGCCTCGGCCGCGGCGCGGGAGGCGGCCCGGGTGGCCCGGACCTCGCTCGACCGGGGCAAGGCGGAGGCAGCCGGCCGCGCCTACACCGACCACATCGGCCAGGGAATCCTGGAGGACGCGCAGGTGACGGTGACACCGGTCGGCGCCGATCAGGTGCGGGTCGAGGTCACCGGGCACGCGCAGAAGATCACGCCGTTCCTCGATCCACCGACCGTCACCCAGGTCGTGCAAGGCCCACTGGAGGAGTTCCGTGCGGACAACTGACCTGAGAGGGCGTCCGAGAACTCTTAGCCGTGTCTCCGGTCGTCGCCGCCGTCGCCGGACCGACCGCGGTTCGATGGCGGTGGAGATCGTGCTGCTCGCACCGGTGATGATGGCCTTCATGATGCTCGTCGTGGCCGGCGGCCGGTACGTCGCGGTCCGCGGCGACATCGAGGCGGCCAGCCGGGACGCGGTCCGCGCGGCCAGCCTGGAGCGGACGGAGGCGGCTGCCCAAGCCACCGCCGTCGACACCGCCGACGCCCAGTTGCAGGACGTCGGTCAGTGCCAGAACGCCACCCTGAGCGGGAACTTCGTGTCCGGCGGGACCATCACCGTCAGCATCACCTGCCAGGTCTCGTACGACGGCCTGGGCCTGATCGGGCTGCCCGGGTCGAAGACCGTCACGATCGAGAGCTCGGCCCCGATCGATCTGTACCGGAGGACCGGATGAACAGGCTGCTGCGGCGGCTGCACCACGCTGTCGCCCGCGGGCGACAGCGTGGTGAGCGTGGATCCGCCACCGTCTTCATGCTCGGCTTCGCCGCCGTCCTGCTGGTCGGCGCCGGGCTGGTCGTCGACGGAGGTCTGGCCCTGAACCAGCGCAGCCGGCTGACCGACGACGCCGAGCAGGCCGCCCGCGCCGGCGCCAACGCGATCGACGTGGCCGCACTGCGCGACCGCGGCGAACTGGTGGTCGACTCCGGCCAGGCGCGCGCGGTGGCCACCAACTTCCTCGCCGGACGCGGCTACACCAACATCCGGGTCACCGTGAACGGCAACCAGGTGACCGTATCCGCCGACACCACCGTCGACACCGCGATCCTCGGTCTGGTCGGCATCAACAAGTTCGATGTGCACGGCACCGCTGTCGCCGAGCCCGAGACCGAAATCGGCTAGGAGACACCCATGACTCAGCAGAAGGCCGGCCGATTCGTGGCGAGCCCACCCGACCCGTCGCGCTTCACTCAGGAGCGGCCGCCGGAACCGCGCTCGGCCGGCCAGACCGCGCTCGCCGCGCTCGCACTCCTGCTTCTCGTGATCGGCGTACCGCTGGCCCTGTGGGCCCTGACCGGCCCGCCGCCGTTGCCGTCGGGCTGGCCGAGCCGCGAGGACCTGACCGCACCGATCGGTGTGGACGCACTGCTCACGGTGCTGCGCGCCGTGGTGTGGATCGCCTGGCTGCACTTCGTCGTGTGCGTGATCGCCGAGATGGCCAGTGCCGTCCGTGGCCGTGGTGTCCCGGTGGCAGTCCCGCTGGGCGGTGGCAGCCAGCGACTCGCCCGAATCCTGGTCAGCGCCCTGTTGCTGACCGGTATCGCGGCCGGACAGGCAGCGGCAGCCACCGGGCACAGTTCCGGTGCGCCGACAGAGACCAAGTCCCAGGTCACCATCAGCGCGACGACGCAGCAGCAGCCTGCGCCGGAGGAGAACGCGCAGGTCGACCACAACCGCTTCGGCGGGGCTCCGACCACGACGGTGGCCACGAACCAGAACAATCCGCTGGCCGGCAAGAAGGTCTACACGGTCAAGGCACCGGTCGGGCACCACCACGACAGCCTCTGGGACATCGCCGAGAAGCACCTCGGTGACGGCCGCCGGTACAAGGAGATCTACGAGCTCAACAAGGAGCGGGTCCAGCCCGACGGCAGTCACCTGCACCTGGCCCGGCTGATCATGCCGGGGTGGGACCTGATCATGCCCGAGGACGCCGTCGGCGTCAGCCGGGTGCCGCTGGAGACCGCGACCCCGCCGGCCACGGTGACGACGCACACCGAGCAGCCCGGCAACCCCACCACGACCGAGTCCGGTTCGACAGTCGAGCAAGGGGCACAGACCCCGACCATCCAGCAAGGCGAAGAAGCCGGTACGACGACGGCGGGTGACCACCACGCGGTCCACGCCGGCGACGCGCAGGAGGACTCGCGCTGGCGGCTGCCCGCCGACCTGCTGGGCGGTGGACTGGTTGGCGCTGGTCTGCTCGGCCTGCTGCTGATCGAGCGGTACCGGCGCCGCGGACGTGACCCGGAGGCAACGGCCACGACAGCCGAGGTGGCGCTGCGGGTCGGTGCGGACCCCGAGCGCTCCGACGCACTCGACCGCGTGATGCGTGCGCTGGTGCGTCAGTGCGAGGCAGCCGGACAGCCCCTGCCGCCGCTGTTCGGTGCGCTGGTCGACGACGACGGCGTGGAGCTGCTGCTCGCGCCGGCCCAGGGCAACCCGCCCGCGCCGTGGCAGGACATCGACAACGGCCGGCGCTGGCGGATCTCCGGGACCGACATCCCGACCGACCTTTCCGGTCCCGCGCCGTTCCCCGCCCTGGTCTGCCTGGGCCGGGACGAGTACGACCGTGACGTTCTGGTCGACCTCGAGGCGGCCAGCGGCGCGCTGAGCCTGGAAGGTGACCCGGTGGTGGCCCGTGAGGTCGCCACGTCGGTCGCGGTGCAGCTGGCAACCAACCCGTGGACCGACATGCTCCGCGTGACGACCTCCGGCCTGCCGGAGGCGATCGAGGACGTGCTCGGCGAGCGCCTGCGCGTGGTCGACGACATCGAAGCGGTCATCCCGGACCTCGAGCGGGGCACGGTGGAGACCGAGGTGCTGGCCGGCCGGGTGAGCCGCTCGGCCGAGGCAGCCCCGCAGTACGTCGTCCTCGGTGCACCTCCGCGTGAGGACACCGCGAACCGGCTGGGCGCCCTGGCGGCGCGGACGCGGGCTGGGTTCGGCCTGATGGTCGCCGGTGCTGTGCCGGGCGCGCGGTGGCAGTTGCGGGTGGACGAATCGGGCACGTTGCGCATCCCCGCGCTCGGCCTGACGCTGTCGGCCAGCCGGCTGTCCGAGCCGACGGTCGACTCCCTGACCGAGCTGCTGGGTGCCGCGCGGACTCCGACCCCGACGCCGACCGGGCCGAGCCGGGTCCGGCTCCCGAGCAGTGGCCGCATCGGCGACGACTCGAGCTGGTCGACCGCGACCGTGCGGATCGGCGTCCTCGGACCGCTGGACGTCCGGGCGCCCAACCGGCTGGAGGCGGAGCGGGTCCCGCTCGCCACCGAGATCGTGGCGTTCCTGGCCCTGCACCCCGGCGGCGTGCACCCGAGTGTGCTCGGCGCCTCGGTCTGGCCGCGTGGCGTCACGCCCGAGGTTCGGGACGGTGCCGTGGAGCGGGTGCGCCAGTGGCTGGGCACCGACACCGTCGGCGGTCACCACCTGCGCCAGGACGCCTCGGGCCGGCTCGCGCTGGGTCCGGAGGTCGCTGTGGACTGGGACTGCTTCACCGAGCTGGCCCGGCGCAGCCGGACCGCCCAAACTGTCCGGGACGAGCGCGAGTTGCTGCGTCGCGGCCTGCATCTGGTGCGTGGTGCGTTCCTCAGCGGCCGTCCACGTGGTGGCTACTCGTGGATCGCCCGGGTGCATCTCGAGCGGCTGGTTCCGGACGTCGTCGTCGACACCTCGCATCGGCTGTGGGAGCTGGCGATGAACGCGGACGACGCGGCGGGTGCGGTCAGCGCCGTACAGGCTGGTCTGCGGCTTGCCGACAGCTCCGACCTGCTGTGGCGTGACCTCCTGACCGCCGAGTTCCGGTACGGCGGTACGGCGGCGGCCGAGCGGATCGTCGAGGCCCTCGGCGACCGCATCCAGCGGTACGGCCTGGTCCTCAGCCCCGAGACCGAGGCCCTGATCGAGGACATCCTGCCCGCAACGGCACCCCGCTCCCGCCACGCCGGCTGACGAGTACGCCGGCCCGGTCCGGGCCGGCGGTCAGCTCTTGCTGGTGGTGAGCCGGGCTCGTTGTTGCTTGGCGATGGTCTTGAGCAGGGCGGTGTCGGGCTTGGGATCGGTGCCCAGGGCACTGGCTTGGCGGACGCTGAGCTGGACGACCAGAGTGTTCACCACGAAACTCACCACCGCGATCGCCTCGGACTGCCCGGTCCCGCCGTCGTACTGGACCTTGGCGTCGCTGAGCGCGCCCGGGACACCGAACGAGTGGTCGTGGGTGTCCTGGTCCCAGAAGCCCTGCTGCAGTGTCTTCGCCTTGGCCACGGAGGCCGCCTTGAACAGTTGCACGGTGAAGTGCTTCTTCTTGTCCGCGCTGATCCGGGACGCGCGGTAGCCGTCGACGAAGCCGGCGTTGAGCAGCAGCGCACGATCGACGGCGGGTACGGCGGACCAGTTGGCCAGGAACGTGGTCGCGGTGAACGGCCCGGCGGCGCTACGCGGGTCGGCGACGTACCCGCGGGGCAGGACGACCAACCCGGCCAGCGCGCTCTTCGGCGCCTTCTGCACCGCGGCCCCCGCGGACTTCGCAGCCGGGGTCTGCACGGAGCCGACCGTGGATCCGGCGTCGCTCCCGCAGCCGGTCAACCCCAGCAGGAGTGCGGTCACTACAGCGGCAACGCCTGGCGTAGTCCGCGTCACGGTGTTTCTCCGTCCGGCTTCTCGCCCCCGAGAGCTTCAGAAGGTCTCCGGGCCAGATGTCATCAGAGCAAGGTGAACGAAGGGCGAACGCCTTGCGAATCAGAGGGATCGCGACTCGGTGAGCAAGGTCTCTATCCGGCGTCTCGCGGCCTTCGGGTGCAGGGGTTCGCAGCCGGCTTCGATGCAGCGGCGGACCACCTGGGGATCGTCGCGGAGCAGCAGCAGGCCGCGGCGGAGCAGCGTGAACGGCGGCTTGCGGTGTTCGCGCAGATCGCGCTGGAACCGCCGGGCGAAGGTGACGAGCCGGTGGTGCCGGATGCAGATGGCGGCGGCGAGCAGACCGCGATCCCGCAGCCGGCCGGTGATCTGGTCGGCGAAGATGCCTTCGGCAATGATCAGCGGCGATCCCTCGGTGCTGACCGGGCGGTGACCGACCGTGCCGTCCGCGGCGATGTCGTAGATCGGCAGTTCGGCGAAGCCCGTCGTACACAACTGCTCGAGGGCTGTGACCGCGCGGTCGCCGTCCCAGGAGCGTGGGTCGTCCCAGTCCACGATCCCCAGCGGTGAGCGGGGCATCGCCTCGTCGTCGCCGTCGCGGTAGAAGTCGTCGAGCCGTACCACCGGCAGCCCGACCAGCTCGGCCAGCCGCGACTTCCCTGCACCGGAAGGCCCGGCCAGCAACACCACACGCGAACTCACCGCCACATTCTCCGCTACACCCCGGTCAGCCCAGGGTCGGGGGAGCTACCGGTTGTACGGCGTGGACAGCAGCGGGACGGTGTTGATCAGGACCTGGCCGTAGAGGGCACGGACCTGCGCCGCCTCGGCGTCGGACATCACCGACGGCTCGGGCTTGCCGACCGGGACCTGCCAGGTCGGTGGGGCATCGGCACCGGACAGCGCCCAGGCGGCCTGCCGGGCAGCGCCCAGGGCGACGTACTCGGCCGGCTCCGGGAGGATCACCTCGGCGCCGAGGAGCGCGGGTGCGAGTGCTTGGACCGCACGGGACCGGGCGGCTCCGCCGAGCAGAAGCACACGGTGGACCGGGAGGTCCTGAGCGCGGAGGGCGTCGACAGCGTCGGCCAGGCCACACAGCAGGCCTTCGACCGCGGCGCGGGCCATGGTCGCGGGCTGAGCGGTGGCGCGGGTGAGGCCGTAGATCAGACCGGTCGAGTGCGGAAGGTCCGGCGTACGCTCGCCGTCCAGAAACGGCAGCAGGACGAGCCCGTTGCTGCCGGACGACGTCAGAGCGGCCTCGTTGAAGGCGTCCAGGTCCAGGCTGAGGAGTTCGGCGGTCGCGGACAGCACGCGGGCGGCGTTCAGCGTGCAGACAAGCGGTAGGTACTCGCCGGTCGCGTCAGCGAAGCCGGCCACCAGGGCGGTCGGGTCGGCGGTCGGGTGGGCCGAGCGGGCGAACGCCGTACCGCTCGTGCCGAGGGAGACGGCGACGTCTCCCGGCTGGAGGTCGAGGCCGAGCGCGGCTGCCGCGTTGTCGCCCGTGCCGGCGGCCAGTACGGCGCCGGACGCGGTGTGGCCCACGATCTCCGCCGGACCGGCCACCCGAGGGAGCTTCAGCGAGCGGCCGAAGGCGAGCTCGACCAGGTCCGGCCGGTAGCTGTTCGTCGCCGGCGACCACCATCCGGTGCCGGACGCGTCCCCGCGATCGGTGGTGATGCCCTCGATGCCGTGCCGATCGGCCGCCAGCCGATGCGTCATCCAGTCATGCGGCAGGACGACTGCCGCCGCACGGGCGGCGGCCTCGCGCCGTGCCGCGTCGCCGGGAGCAGTCGCGTCGGCGTCCCGCACCCAGCGCAGCTTGGTCACGGTGAACGAAGGGACCGGGACCGAGCCGACGGCTTCGGCCCACGCACCCGGCCCACCGAGCTCCTCGACGAGCTCGACGGTCGCGTCGGCCGAACTGGTGTCGTTCCACAGCACGGCGGGGTGGACGACCTCGCCGGCCTCGTCCAGCAGCACCATGCCGTGCTGCTGGCCGCCGACCGAGATCGCCTCGACCCCGTCGAGCAGTCCGTCCGACGCGATCTCCCAGGCCTTCCACCACTCGGCCGGATCCACCTGGGTCCCGTCCGGGTGCGGTGCCCGGCCTTCCCGCAGTACGGCGCCGGTCGCGGCATCGCACACGACGATCTTGGTCGCCTGAGTGGAACAGTCCACACCCGCAACCAGCCTCGACTCAGTCATGACGTCAAGACTAGAGGCCCTCGAGAGTTGCGCGGGCGCCGATCTCGTGGAGCGACTTCAGGGCCGCGGTGTACTGCGTCACGAACACGTCGTTCGAGGCCAGCTCACCGAACAGGTCCGGGTCCGAGATGAACACCAGCGGGTCCTCGCGGTTGTGCTGCGCCCGCTCGACCAGCTTGTCGCGCAGCCGGTCCACCACCTCGATCGGCTCGCCCTGCTCGTCGACCGCCTCGGCGTACCGCGCCCAGGACGCGACCACCAGCACGGACCGCGTGATGCTGCGCCCGGCCGCCAGTTGCTCGCGGACGACCGGCAGCAGCCACTTCGGGATCCGGTCCGAGCTCTCCGCGCACAACCGGGCCAGGGTGTCGCGGACCTCCGGGTTCGCGAACCGCTCGATCAACTGGTGCTTGTACCGGTCCAGGTCGACCCCGGGCACCGGCGGCAGCGTCGGCGTCCCCTCGTCGTTCATGTAGCGGAGCAGGAAGTCGACGAACAGCTTGTCCTGGCACACCTCGTGCGCGTACCGGTACCCGGCCAGGTAGCCGAGGTAGCACAACGCCTGGTGACTCGCGTTCAGCAGCCGCAACTTCATCAGCTCGTACGGCTCGACGTCCCCGACGATCTGTACGCCGACATCCTCGTACGGCGGCCGGTCGCCACCGAAGTCGTCCTCCAGCACCCACTGCGTGAATGGCTCGCACACCACCGGCCAGCCGTCCTCGATTCCGAACCGCTCGGCCAGCGCCGCCCGGTCGGCATCCGTGGTCACCGGCGTGATCCGGTCGACCATGCAGTTCGGGAACCGCACCTCGGTCTCGAGGAACTCCGCGATCTCCGGATCCTTCAGCCGAGCGAAGGAGGCGAGCATCTTCCGGGCGACGTGACCGTTGCCCGGGATGTTGTCGCACGACATCACCGTGAACGGCGGCACCCCGGCCGCCCGCCGGCGCGCCAGCGCCTCGACGATGAACCCGAACACGCTCCCCGGCGTCGCACCCGGCTCCAGGTCCGCGGCCAGCGCGGGGTCGGAGGTGTCCAGTTCACCGGTCACCTGGTTCACGTTGTAGCCGCCCTCGGTGATCGTCAGCGACACGATCCGCGTCGCCGGATCGACGAGCCGGTCCAGTACGGCGGACGGGTCGTCCGGCGCGAACAGGTAGCCGACGATCGACCCGATCACCCGCGGCTCGAGCGTCCCGTCCGGGTGCTTGATCACCAACGTGTACAGGTGGTCCTGCGCGGACAGGACGTCGTACATCCTCCTGTCCTGGGGGAGGACGCCGACGCCGACGATGCCCCAGTCCAGGGCCTTCCCGTCGTTCATCAGCCGGTCCAGGTACATCGCCTGGTGGGCCCGGTGGAAGCCGCCGACGCCGAAGTGCACGATGCCCGGCTTGATCGCCGTACGGTCGTAGCCCGGTGTGGCGACGTCGTTGCCCAGAACATCCAACGCGCCGGTGGTCAGTGCCGTCACTTGACCGCCCCCAGCGACAGACCCTGGACGAGCTTGTCCTGGGCGGCGAACCCGGCGATCAGCACCGGCAACGACACCACGATGGACGCGGCACAGACTTTGGCGAGGAACAATCCTTGGCTGGTCACGAACCCAGTCAAGAACACCGGAGCCGTCTGCGCCACTGTGCCGGTCAGCACTCGGGCAAAGAGCAACTCGTTCCAGCTGAAGATGAAGCAGATCAGCGCCACCGACGCGATCCCCGGCGTCACCACCGGCGCGACCACCGACCGCAGCGTCCGGCTCAGCGACGCACCGTCGACCGAGGCCGCCTCGAGGATCTCCACCGGCACCTCGGACAGGAAGCTGCGCAGCATCCAGACCGCGATCGGCAGGTTCATCGAGGTGTAGAGGATGATCAGCAGCCAGATATTGTCCAGGAACCCGACCGACTGCGCGAACAGGTAGATCGGCAGCAGGCCGGCCACCACCGGCAGCATCTTGGTGGACAGGAAGAAGAACATCACGTCGGTCCACTTCTTCACCGGCCGGATCGACAGCGCGTACGCCGCCGGGAACGCGAGCAGAATGACCAGCGCGGTGGACAGGATGCTCGCGGTCAGCGAGTTCGCGATCGACGGCCACGGGCCGGTGTCGAAGAACGCCCGGTAGCCGTCCAGCGTGAGCGGCGCGGCGATGTCCGGCGGGTTCTTCGCCGCATCCTCCTCGGAGTGGAACGACGTCAGCAGCATCCACAGCACCGGCAGCACGAACAGGATGCCGACGATCCAGGCCACCCCGCTCAGGACGAATCCGCCGCCCCGGTTCTTCCGGCCAGTCACGATCGTCACTTGCCCACTCATCGTCCGGTCTCCTCTCGGAACAGCGTGGACACCGACCGCAGCGCGAGGGTCGCGATGATGATCGTGCCGATCACCACGATCACGCCTGCGGCCGAGGCCCGGCCGTAGTCGTGCGCGGTGTAGAAGGTCTGGTAGATCGTGTACGGCAGGTTCGCCGTCCCCAGGCCGCCCGAGGTGATGGTGAAGACGGCGTCGAAGTTCTGGACGACGTAGATCGAGCCGAGCAACGCGGACAGTTCCAGGTACTGCCGCAGGTGCGGCAGCGTCATGTAGCGGAAGATCTCCCACTGGTTCGCGCCGTCGATCCCGGCCGCCTCGATCACATCGAGCGGACGGCTCTGCAGGCCGGCCAGCAGGATCAGCATCATGAACGGCGTCCACTGCCAGACCAGCGCGAAGATGATCGACCACAGCGGCTGGTTGCTGATCCAGTCCGGTTGCGGCGCGTTGTCACCGAAGATCCACTTCAGCACGCCGTTGAACAGGCCGTACGTCGGGTTGTAGAGCGCGTGCTTCCACAGCAGCGCGGCGGCCACCGGTACGACCAGGAACGGCGTGATCATCATCGTCCGGACCGCACCCCGGCCGCGGAACTTCCGGTCCAGCAGCAGCGCGATCAGCAGCCCGAGGACCAGGCTGAGCAGGACGACGCCGGCCGTGAGCATGACCGTCACCCAGATCGCGTGCCGGGTGTTCGAGTCGGTCAGCACCCGGCGGAAGTTGTCGATGCCGGCGAACCCGCGCTCGTCGGGGTAGTAGGCGTTCCAGTCCATGAAGGACACGATGATGGTGACCACGAACGGTAGCTGGGTCACGATGATCATGAACACCAGCGCCGGCATCAGCGGTGCACGCCGGGCCCAGTCGCCGGCCCTGCGCATCATCGCGCCCTCGGATCCCGGCGGCGGCGCGTGGCGGCTGGACTGGGTCTTGGTGTCAGGCTTCGCGTCCACAGACATGACAGCCACTCCTCACTTCGCTGCGCGGGAGCGGTACCGCTCCGCGACGTCGTCGGCGAGCTCCTGCCCGCGTTTCAGCGCTTCGTCCACACTCATCCGCCCGGCGATCGCCGAGCTCACGTCCTGGCTGACCTGCGTGCCGAGGTCCGGGAACTCCGGGATGTCGACGAACTGGATCCCGATCGCCGGCCGCGGCTGGGTGCCCGGGTTGCGCGGGTCGGCGGTCTCGATCGCTTCCTTGGTCGGCGTCGCGAACGCCGCGGCCTCCTTCAGGTACGACGGGTTGTCGTACGTCGAGGCCCGCTTGCCGGCCGGGACGCGGGACCAGCCGAGCTTCTCGCCGACCAGCGTCTCGTAGTCCTTGCCGGAGGCCCAGGAGATGAACTTCCAGGCGTTGTCCTTCTTCTTGCTGGCTTCCTGGATGCTCCACGACCACGCGTACAGCCAGCCCGAGCTGTCGGTCTTCACGACCGGCGCCGGCACGTAGCCGATCTTGCCCTTGACCGGCGAGTTCGGCGCCTCCAGTGATCCGGCCGCGGACGTCGCGTCGTACCACATCGCGACGTTGCCCTGGATCAGGTTGTTCAGGCACTCGGTGAAGCCGGCCTGCGGTGCGCCGAGTTCACCGTGCGCGCGGACCAGGTCGACGTAGAACTTGGTCGCCTCGGTGAACTCCGGCGAGTTCACCTGGGCCTGCCAGTCCTGGGTGAACCAGGTGCCGCCGAAGGTGTTCACCACGGTGGTGAGCGGTGCGAAGATCTGGCCCCAGCCCGGCTGGCCGCGCAGGCAGATGCCGCGCATCCCCGGCTGGGCGTTGTCGACCTTGGCCGCGATGTCCGCGACCTGCTGCCAGGTCGGCTTGGCCGGCATCGTGACGCCCTTGGCGGCCAGCACGTCCTTGCGGTACATCAGGAACGACGACTCGCCGTAGAACGGTTCGCCGTACACCTTGCCGTCGTCGGCCGACAGCGACAGTGTCATCGGCTTCAGTACGTCGTCCTGGTCGAACGACGGGTCCTTGGCGATGTAGTCCGACAGCGGCGCGATCCACTTGCTCTTGGCGTAGATCGGGATCTCGAAGTTGCTCAGCGACGCCACGTCGTACTGACCGGCCTGGCTGGAGAACTCCTGGCTGATCTTGTCCCGGACGTCGTTCTCCGGCAGCACGGTGAAGTTCACCTTGATGCCGGTCTCCTTGGTGAAGTTGTCGGCCGTGAGTTGCTGCAGGTCGACCATCTGCGGGTTGTTCACCATCAGCACGTTGATGCTGTCGGTCCCGCCGCCACCGGCGCCGCCGCCCCAGCCGGCGCAGCCGCTGACCGCACTCAGCAGGAGTGCGACCCCGACAGTCATGAGCCTTCGTCCGGGCACGAGCCGCTCCTTCACCCCACACCCCCGCCGAGCGAAGCGAGGCGGTGCTGTGGTTTTTGGTTGTGGGTCTTTGCCTGTCCGCTCATTTGAGCAAGCCTCTGCTCACAGGACGAGTGAACCGGGAACGTGCTTGACCTGTCAAGAGTCTGTGCAACACTAGTGCGCAGTCATGCTCATATGAGCGGGAGGCATCATGGAGCCCATGGCGGGGGGACCGGCACAACTGGTGCTGACCGCGTCGATCGCGCGGCGGTACTACGTCGACGGCCGGTCCAAGGTGGAGATCGCCGACGAGTTCCGGCTGAGCCGCTTCAAGGTGGCGAGGCTGCTCGACCAGGCGCGCAGCAGCGGCCTGGTGCGGATCGAGATCAGCCATCCGGGCGCCATCGACCTCGATCTGTCCGCTCGCCTGCAGGAGTCCCTGGGCCTGCGCCGCGCGATCGTCGTGGACACGCCCGAGGAGGACCCGGCCGCGCTGCGACTCCAGCTCGGCAAGGCCGCCGCGGACCTGCTGTCCGAGATCGTCACCGGGGAGGACGTGCTGGGTCTCGCGTGGGCCCGGGCGGTCACCGCGATGACCGAGCAGCTGACCTCACTCGCACCCGTCCCCGTCGTCCAGCTGACCGGCGCGCTGACCCGTCCGGATGTCGAGGCGAACTCGGTGGAGCTGGTCCGGCATACGGCTCGGTTGTCCGGCGGAGCGGCGTACCTCTTCTATGCACCGCTGGTGGTGCCGGACGCCGCGACCGCGCGGGCGTTGCGGCAGCAGCCGGAGGTCGCGGAGGCGATCAGCCACTTCGACTCGGTCACGAAGGCCGTGGTCGGGCTCGGCTCCTGGGCCGCCGACCAGTCCACGCTGTACGACGCGATGGACGAGAAGGCATGTGATCAGCTGCTCCGGCGCGGTGTGGTCGCCGACATCTCCGGGGTGTTCGTCGACACGGACGGCGTACCGGTGCAGAGCCGAGTGACCGATCGGGTGATCGCGATCAACGCCGAGCAGATGGACGCGATCGACGAGGTGATCGCGATCCCGTACGGCCTGGCCAAGGTCGGCGCGGTGCGCGCCGCGGTCCGCAGCGGGCTCGTGAACGGCCTGGTCACACACACTCCACTTGCGAGAGCCCTGCTGGACGAGACAACCTGACCTGATGGTCGAGGTCGAGACCCCGCTGCTCGGTGGTACCGCCAACCGCGGACTGGTGGTGCGTGTCCGCGATACCGTACGCCGTCCGCTGCGCGGAAACAGTGAGGCGATCCATGCGCTGCTCCGGCACCTGGAGGACGTCGGGTTCGAGGGTGCGCCGACGATCCTCGGGATCGACGGGCAGGGGCGGGAGGTGTTGTCGTACCTGCCCGGTGAGACGGTGACGCCGCCGTACCCGGCCTGGTCGATGACCGATGCCGCGCTGGACAGCGTCGCCGCGTTGCTGCGCGAGTATCACCAGGCGGTCGCCGGCTTCCGGCCCGACGACTTCAGCTGGTCCGAGCCGGTGCCCCCGGCGTACGTCGAGGACATCGTCAGCCACAACGACCCGAACCTGGACAACATCGTGTTCCGGGACGGGATCGCGGTCGCGCTGATCGACTTCGATCTCGCCGGTCCGGGCTCGGTGCTGTGGGACGTCGCCACCGCGATCCGGCTGTGGGGCCCGCTGCGGCCGGCCGCCGACATCCACGACGCCCGCCGCGGCCGGACGTTCGCCCGTTTCCGCCGCTTTGCCGACAGCTACGGTCTGTCCGAAGCCGACCGGCTGCGCCTGGTCGAGGCGGCCGCCGACAATCACGTCTGGTGCATGGACTACGTCCGCCGCGGCGCCGAAGCCGGCCACCCCTGGTTCCATCAACGCTGGACCACCGGCGAAGCAGCCCTCACTCAGCGCACCAACCACTGGTTCACCGCTCACGCGGACGCGCTGCACCACGCTCTACTGGCCTGAGCCCGGTCGGGGACCGAGAGGGTCCTCGTCGGGTGGGGCCGGGGTACGGCGGGTGCTGTTGGTCAGGGATCGTTCGGGCAGCCAGATGATGAATGTGCTGCCGATGCCGAGTTCGGAGTGCAGTGCGACAGTGCCACCGTGGGACTCGGCGATCTGGCGGACGATGGCCAGGCCGAGGCCGGCCCGGCGTTGACCGGTCGAGGGAATGGTCGCCGGCGGCTGCCGCTGGCCGCCGCGGAAGAAGCGGTCGAAGACGCGATCGGCGTCGTCCGCCGCGATCCCCGGACCCTCGTCGCGGACGGCGATCCAGGCCCAGCCGTTGCGGCTGCCCACCGCGAGCACGAGTTCACTGCCACCGCGCGCCAGCCGGACCGCGTTCGAGAGCAGGTTGTCGACCGCGCGCCGCAACGCCGACGCGTCCCCGGCAGCGGTCGGGCCGGGCGACAACCGGCGTACGACGTGAAGCTCGCGGTCGGCCGCGAGCAGTTCGTACTCCTCGGCCGCCTCGCCCGCGATCGCGGCGAGATCGACGTCCGCGTCGACGAACGCGGGCGAGGACCGGCGGGCCGAGGCGAGCAGGTCCTCGACCAGGCGAGTCATCCGCTGGATCGCGCGGCTCACGATCGCGGTCGCCTGGGCCCGGTCCTCCGGTGGCGTGTCGTCGTGCGCGAGGACCGCATCCACGTTCGCCTGGATCACTGCGAGCGGATTGCGCAGCTCATGCGACGCGTCGTCGACCAGTTGCCGTTGCGCCACGAACGCCGACTCCAGCCGGCCGAGCATGTCGTCGACGGTGTCGGACAGGTTCCGCAGCTCGTCGTGTGGTCCGCCCAGCGCGATCCGGCGGGACAGGTCGGTCGCCGAGATTTCCTGTGCGGTCGTGGTGATCCGCCGTACCGGCCGTAGCGCCCGGCCGGACAGCCACCAGCCGGTGCCGAGGCTGACCAGGAACAGCACGCCCATGCCCGCGGCCGAGTAGTTCCGCAACGTCTGCAGGGTCTGGTAGTTCACGGCCGACTCGACGCTGGAGATCTCGGCGGCCTGGATCACCTGGCCCTGCTTGAGTTTGAGGTTGCCTTCGGCATCTTTGTAGACCTTGTTGACCTGGATCTGGTCCAGCGGCTTCGGATCCAGGATCCGCGACAGCGTCAGGTAGACGCCGCCGAGCAACAGTGCGGAGAGCGCGATCAGTACGGCGGAGTACGTCAGCGTCAGCCGGAAGCGGATCGTCTGGGTCCAGGCCGGGCGGGGGATCTTCATGCGTCACCTCGCAGCCGGTAGCCCCGGCCGATCACCGTTTCCAGTACGGGTTCCTCGCCGTCCTGGGTGAGCTTGCGGCGCAGCGTTCCGACCGTCACCCGGACGCTCTGCGTGAACGGGTCCGCGTTCTCGTCCCAGACGTGCTCGAGCAGTTCTTCGGCCGAGACCACGTGCCCGGGTCGCGACATCAGATACCGCAGTACGCCGAACTCCTTCAACGTCAGTGGGAGTTCGCGGCCGGAGCGGGTGGCGAGATGGCGGGAGGAGTCCAGCACCAGATCGCCGACGTGCAGCTGGGTGCTGCCGTTGGTGACGTCGCGGCGCAGCAGCGCGCGGATCCGCGCGAGCAGCTCGACCAGGGCGAACGGCTTGGTCAGGTAGTCGTCCGCGCCTTCGTCGAGCCCGCGGACCCGGTCCGCCAGCGAGGCGCGCGCGGTCAGCATGAGCACCCGCAGTTCCCGGCCGGACGCCACCTCGATGTCACCCCGGCGTACGGCGTGGCACAGGTCGAGACCGCTGGTGTCCGGCAGCGTGATGTCCAGGATCGCCAGGTCGTACGCCGTGGTCGCGAGCTTCTCTGTCGCTTCGGCACCGGTCAGTGCCGTGTCGACGGCATAGCCGGCCCGGCCGAGTCCGGAGCGCAGCGCGCTGACCAGGCCTTCCTCGTCCTCCACCACCAGTAGTCGCACGCAACCAAGGTATCCGGATCACCCGTATCGTCCGCCCTGCTCTTTCGGCGGACTTTCGCTCGCCTTTCCTGCCGTTTTCGCACTCCTTTGATGGTCTGGACGCCAATCGAGCGAAGGAGTTTCCATGAACATCCCTGGCAAACGGCTCATCCTCGGTACGGCGGTCGCCGTGGCGGCACTCGGTGTCGGCGGGATCGCGTACGCGGCCGGCAACGACCCTGCACCTGAACAGGGGTATGTGACCGTCGAGGACGGCGCCACCACCCCGTCGCCGCAGCAGAACGGGACGCGGGAGGACTGCCCGGAGAAGAACGGCGGCGGTCAGGGGCAGGAGCAGCAGCCCTCGGAGTCTGGGCAGAACCCGGCTGGGAACGCATGACGACGGCTGTTCTCGAGCACGCACTGTTCGAAGTGAAGAAGGTGGTCGTCGGGCAGGACCACCTGGTCGAGCGGATGCTGGTCGGGTTGCTCGCCCGCGGGCACTGCCTGCTGGAAGGTGTCCCGGGCGTCGCGAAGACGCTGGCGGTGCGGACGCTGGCGGAGGTGATCGGCGGCCGGTTCGCCCGGCTGCAGTTCACCCCGGATCTGGTGCCCGGCGACATCATGGGCACGCGGATCTGGCGGCCGTCGACCGAGGGCTTCGACACCGAGCTCGGCCCGGTGTTCGCCAACCTCGTGCTCGCCGACGAGATCAACCGTGCGCCGGCCAAGGTGCAGTCTGCCTTGCTGGAGGCGATGGCCGAGCAGCAGGTCAGCATCGGCGGCACCAGCTACCGGCTGCCCGAACCATTCCTGGTCCTCGCCACCCAGAACCCGATCGAGTCCGACGGCGTCTACGCACTGCCCGAGGCCCAGCGAGACCGGTTCCTGCTGAAGATCACGGTGGACTACCCGAGCCCGCTCGAGGAACTCACCATCCTGCAGCGGATGAGTGCGCACCGGCCGCACGCCACCGCGGTGCTCAGCCCGGAGCAGGTCGCACAGTTGCAGGAGGCAACTCAAGACGTGTTCGTCCACAACGCCGTGGCGGAGTACGTCGTACGCCTGGTGCATGCGACGCGGGCGCCTGCGCAGTACGGGATCCACGACCTGGGCGGCGTACTGGAGTTCGGGGCGAGCCCGCGGGCCACGCTCGGTCTGGTCGCGGCCGGTCGGGCGCTGGCGTTGCTGCGTGGGCGGGACTACGTCCTGCCGGCCGATGTGTACGACGTCGCGCTTGACGTGATGGCGCATCGGCTGGTGCTCACCTTCGACGCCCTTGCCGACGGGGTGGACCCGCGGGCGGTCGTGTCGCGCATCCTGCACACCATCGAGCAGCCGCACGTGGTGCCGGCCGATGACGCGGCGGCCTGATGTCCGGCCTTGATCTGCTCGCCGGGCGGGAGCGGGCGCTGCGGGCGCTGGAGCTGACGGTGAAGCGGAAGCTGGAAGGGTTCCTGCACGGCGACATCACCGGTCTGCGCAGCGGTCCCGGCAGCGAACCCAACGAGGCCAGGCCGTACCAAGCCGGTCAGGACGACGTACGCCGGATGGACTGGAACGTCACCGCGCGATCGCTGGAACCACACGTCCGGGCGCCGCTGGCCGAACGTGAGCTGGAGACCTGGGCACTGCTGGACGCGTCGGCCAGCATGGACTTCGGTACGGCGCTCAGCGAGAAGCGGGACCTCGCGATCGCCATCGTCGGGGCGGTCGGGCTGCTGGCCGACCGCCCCGGCAACCGGCTCGGCGTTCGTGTTGCGATCGGCAACGACATAGGCCGGCTCCCTGCGGCGGCCGGTTCGGTTCAGCTTCGCCGGTCGTTGCGATCGCTGCTGTCGTTGCCTAGAGCAACGCCTGGGGAGTTCCCACGGACCGATCTCGGTCGCGCGATCACCCGGCTGAACCGCGAGCATCCTCGACCTGGGCTGCGGGTGGTCGTGTCCGACTTCCACGACGACGGCTGGGCGGATCCGCTGCGGCGGCTGTCGGCTCGGCACGAGGTGATCGCCGTCGAGGTACTGGATCCGCGCGAGCTCGAACTGCCCGAGGTCGGACTGCTCACCCTGGTCGATCCGGAGACCGGCCGGCGGCGCGAAGTCCAGACCGGCAACCGCAAACTGCGCCGGCGCTACGCCGATGCGATGACCGCCCACCGCACTCAGACCACCCAGGCGATTCGGGCGGCCGGCGCCGCACACCTCGTACTGCGGACCGACACCGACTGGGTCCGTGACGTCGCCGCCTTCGCCACCGCCCGTCGCCGGTCGAGTATCCGGCGGCATCCGACCGGGAGGACCGGTATCCGATGAGATTCGAGCAACCGCTGTGGCTCTGGCTGCTGGTGCTGGTGGCGGCCCTGATCGCCGCCTACCTGATCGCCCAGCGCCGCCGCAGCAAGTACGCCGTCCGGTTCGCCACGCTGCCGATGCTGGAGAAGGTCGCGCCCGTGCGGCCCGGTTGGCGCCGGCATGCACCGGCAGTGGCATTCCTGGCTGCGTTGACTGTGCTGACGATCGCGATCGCGCGTCCGGTGGCCGACGTACGGGTGCCGCGGGAGCGGGCCACGGTGCTGGTCGCGATGGACGTGTCCAACTCGATGGCGGCCACTGATGTCGCGCCTAACCGGTTCGAGGTGGCTCAGCAGGCGGCGGTGCAGTTTGTGCAGGACCTGCCGGAGAAGTTCAACGTCGGGCTGGTGTCGTTTGCTCGGACCGCGACTGTGGTGGCGACGCCGAGTACGAACCACAAGGCGACCGTTGATGCGATCAACGGTCTGGAGTTGAGCGACAGTACGGCGATCGGGGAGGCAGTGCGGACCAGCCTGCAGGCGGTACGAACGATCGACCCGGATGACCCGCCGCCGAGCCGGATCGTGCTGCTGTCCGATGGCGGGAACACCGCTGGGCGGCCGATCGAAGAGGCGGCTGATGCTGCGGCGCAGGCCGGCGTACCGGTGTCGACGATCGCGTACGGCACGCCTGAGGGCACTGTGAACCTTGAAGGGCGCGACATCCCGGTCCCTGCTGACACGGAGTCGTTGCAGGGGCTCGCTGATGCGACGAGCGGGTCGTTCTACGCCGCCGAGAGCGATGAGCAGTTGCGCGACGTGTACTCCGACCTCCAGTCGTCGATCGGCTGGACCACCGAACCCCGCGAGATCACCAACCTGGTGGCGGGAATCGCCCTGGCCGCGGCCCTCCTGGCCGCCCTGGCATCCCTCCTCTGGTTCTCCCGCCTCCCCTGAGGAGCCACCATGCCCCCACACCTAGGCCACCCCTTCCGAGGCCCCCACTACTACCTCGGCCCCCCACCCGCCACGCCGCCCATCTTCCCCGTCACCTCGGCCTCCGCCCAGGCGGCGGCACCTCCGGCCGGGGTGACGGCCCATCCTTCTACTCCTAGGTCCGGACGCCGCGCCGGGATCGTGGTTGCGACCGTTGCGATGTCGATCGTGGCGGGCGGGCTGGCCGGGGCGGTGACCGGCACTCGGGACCCGGCGGCTGTCGACCTGCCGCAGGCGGCGGCTCCACCTGCAGCTGCGCAGGGGTCGATCTCGGCCGCGGCGGCGAGTGTGTTGCCTGGGGTGGTGTCGGTCCGTGCCGGGCGGGCGACCGGGTCCGGGTTCGCGATCGACCAGCAGGGGCACGTGGTCACCAATGCGCATGTGGTGGAAGGAGCGAGCGATGTATCCCTGGTCCTGTCGAACGGCCGCCGGGTCGACGCCGACGTCATCGGTTCCGACGCGGACAACGACCTCGCCGTACTCCAGGTCTCGACCGCCGATGCCGAGGGACTGCGCGCGCTCACGCTCGGCCGGTCTGCACAACTGCGGGTCGGCGACCCGGTGCTCGCCGTCGGTTCACCGCTCGGCCTGGAAGGAACGGTGACCGCGGGCATCGTCAGCGCGGTCGACCGGCAGGCCCGCTTCGGCGACAACGGCAACCGCCAGTCGGCGATCCAGACCGACGCCGCCATCAACCCCGGCAACTCCGGTGGCCCGCTCGTCAACGCCGCCGGCCAGGTCGTCGGCGTCAACACCGCCATAGCCACTCTCGGCGCCGGCCGCTCCGGCAACATCGGCATCGGCTTCGCCATCCCCGTAGACCGCATGACCACAATCGTCGAAGACCTGGTGGACTGAACCGCCAGCCCATCACAAGGGCGCCGGCCGGCAGCCGCCAAGCGTGAAGCCGCGGCGGCGCCACGGTTGTGATGGCCTGGCGGTCCCCCTCGTCGTCTAGCCTGGGTAGATGGTGTATTTCGGCGGGCTCCTCGGGCTGATCGGGCTGGCCACGGTGGTTTTTCGGGATGGCGACGTGGTTGGGGTGTCCGCGGTCGGGGTTGGGGTCGGCCTGGTGCTTATCGGCGCGGTGGTGGCCGCGCTGGGAGTGGTACGGCGCCGGGCGCTGAAGAGGCGGCGGGCGGCTCGGGGGGAGCCGGAGCCGGTGGGGAATGTGTTCGAGCGGGCGGCTGCGTTGCCGCGGTTGTTGCGGGCGGCGCGGTCAGGGGCGTACGCCGACTTGCCCAAGAGCCGGATGGCCTTGTGGGTGCTGGCGTTGGTGTATCTGATCTCGCCGATCGACATCCTTCCCGAGTTGCTGCCGATCATTGGTGTGGCCGACGATGCGGGAGTCGCGGTGTGGCTGCTCACGAGCGTGTCGACGGCGACGGGTCTCTACCTCGGCCGCGAGCGCGACCAGCAAAGGCGGGCAGACCAGCTCGGGCGCGAACCGGGCACGAGGTAGCTCAGCCCGAGGAGCGCAGCCAGTCCGCCACGTCCGCGGCGGCCTCCTCCGGATGCTCGTACGCGAACAGCTGGAGTGCGTCGGCCGGAGGGTACGACGCCGGCTCAGCCAACCGGGACGCGGCCGCCAAGAGTCGTTGAGCTGCCGCCACCACGAGTTCAGCCTGAGCGCGAGCCTCTGCCGGGCTTGTCAGAGTGACCGCCGAGCGGGCGAGATCGGCCACTTCGCACGCCTGGCAGGCCATCGCGAGCTGCGCCCGGTTCATCGGGCCGCTCGCACGAAGAACAACGCGGTCATCGCCACCGCGGTCGTGAGAACGAGGGCCTTGAGCAACGATGCGGGCAGTCGCCGGACCAGGTGCGCGCCGCCGTACCCACCGGTGATGGCACCGATCAGCAGGGCCACCAGACGCAGCGGCTGGTCGAGGACGTCGGCGGCGAAGAGGAAGATGACGGTCGCGGTGAGGTAGACGGCCGCGACCTGGATGACGCGCAGGGGGTTTCCGCGAGCCGGGTCGAGCGTCGTCGTGGCGGTCCAGAACGCCAGCATCATCAGCCCGACCGCGCCACCGAAGTACCCGCCGTAGATCGACAGCAGGAACTGGCCCGCCAGGATCGCGGCCGGTCCCGGCGCGCCTAGACGAAGCGCCCGGGTGAGGCGTCGGCCGAACGCAAGCACCACGGTCGCGAAGGCCAGCAGCCACGGCACCGCCGCATCGAACGACTCCGACGGCAGCAGTAGCAACAACCCGGCGCCAACAGCCCCGCCGAGCACGCTGGCCAGCGTCAGCCCGAGCGTGGACGGCCGCGCGAAGGCCTCCAGGTCCCGCCGGTAGACCCAGGCGCTGCTCGCGCTCCCGGGCAGCAACGCGACGGTCGTCGTCGCGTTCGCGGTGACCGGCGGCATGCCGGTGGCGACCAGTGCGGAGAGTGCCACGAAGCTCCCACCACCGCCGAGGGCGTTCAACGCGCCGGCGGCGACACCGGCCAGGAGAATCATCAGCACCCTTCGAGGATCACGGCTCGGCGGGCACTCCACAATGCGTGATCCCCGTAGTCAGCCTCAGGCTGAGACGTAGGCTGGTGTCATGCGGTACGACTTGGACGACCTCCGACTGTTCACGCACGTCGCAGCGGAAGGCTCGATCACGGGTGGAGCCCGACTGATGCACCTGAGTCTGCCTTCGGCCAGCGCACGGGTCAGAGCCCTCGAATCGCAGGCCGGCGTACCGCTGCTCATCCGCGAGCGCCGCGGTGTCCGGCTCACCCCGGCGGGCGCGACACTCGCCCGGCACGCCCGCGAGGTCCTGGCCGAGACCACCCGCCTGGACAACGCGGTCGCGTCGTACGCCGTCTCCGGATCGGCCCCGATCCGCCTGGTCGCCGGCGGTTCCGCGATGCATCAACTCGTCCCCGCCGCGCTCGCCACCTTCCTGCGCGACCATCCCGAGTACGACGTCAACGTCAGCGAACGCCGTACGACCCGCAGCGTGCGCTTGCTGGCCGCCGGTGAGGCCGATCTCGGCGTGATCCTGGACGACGAACCCACCCCGCTCCGCACCGAGCCACTCGCGGACGACTCTCTGGTGGTGATCGGCCAGGCCGGCGGCGTCCTCTCCGGCCGTGCCTCGATCGCGTACGCCGAAGTCGCCGAGCACCCGCTGGTCGGTCTGGACCGGCGTTCGCCGCTGACTCAGTGGATGGATGACCGACTCGGTCCGCACGCGCCGGCGCCGCGCTTCCGCACTCTCGTCCCGACCCTGCACACCCTGATCACGCTCGCCACCGCCGGCGCCGGGCTCGCGATCGTTCCTCGCCGGGCCGTCGACACGAACCCAGCCGTCGAGATCTGTCCGCTGCAGGACTCCTGGTCAACCCGCCAGCACCTGCTCTGCTACGCCGCGGACGCACCCGGCTCCGCCCACCTCCTGGCCACCCACCTGCACGCGGCCGCTAGCGTGCAGGCATGAACGAACGCAGTGAGTTCATCATCAAGCACAGCGCCTGTTGTGTCTCATCCGCGCCCGGAGCGAAGCGAGGACGTGGATGAGCACGGACGAGGTTGGTATCCCTCTGCAGGCGTTCAGCGCGCTGCTGCACAGCGACAACATCGCCACAGTCTGCAGAGCCCTGAACATGTACCAGGTGGCCGCCTCCTACACGCGGTTGAGCGGTGGGAATCCGCTCGAGCCGCTCGCCCAAGACGTCCGTCAGGTCGCGCGCAACGTCCTGTCCGCGCCGCCCATGGAAGCCGATGAGGAACTGCGTGCAGCCTTCGACCACCTGAGTGCGCTCAACGTCCTGACCAGCTTGGCCGAGGCCGACGACGCCGACCTGATCGCGACGATCCTCGAAGACACCACGGACGCCGACGTCCGCGCGACCGCGCTCCTCGCCGCGGCCGCCGTACCAGCTGATGCGAAGGCCGAGCGGCTGCTTCGTGTCCTCCAGACGATGGCCGGCGACCAGGCGCTCGACGAGCGGGATCGGGGCCGGGCCAAGCTCGTGCGGGAGAAACTGACGGGTCCGTAGAACGGCTCTCGGATAGCGTGCACACATGCGCGCTTTGACAGTGGAAGAGGCCCGCCAACGGGCGACAGACCTTGCCGTGCGGTCGTATCGGGTCGAGTTCGACCTGACCGGACCCGGCGACACCTTCGTGACGACCAGCCGGATCCAGTTCGCGGCTGGGATCGGCACGAGCTGGGTCGACGTGAAGCCCGAGCGATTGCTCGCGGTGGAGCTGAACGGCACGGCACTGGACGTCGGCCTGCTGGCCGAGGGGCGCTTGCCGCTGACGGATCTGCAGGACGAGAACGAGCTCGTGGTGACGGCCGAGCTGAAGTACTCCGCGGACGGCGAGGGCCTGCAGCGCAGCGTCGACGCCGCCGACGGCAAGGTCTACACCTACGGCATGTCGTCGCTCGAGTCGGCGCCACGGTACTTCCCGTGCTTCGACCAGCCGGATCTCAAGGCGCCGTACACGATCACTGTGAAATGTCCCGAGGACTGGGTTGTCCTGGGCAACGGTGCGGCGACGCAGGTCGGTCCGGGAGAGTGGCGGCTGGCCGAGACGAAGCCGCTGTCGACGTACTTCGTCACGATCCTCGCCGGGCCGTACCACCTGATCCGCAGCGAGCACGACGGGATCCCGCTCGGGCTGGCCTGCCGGCAGTCGCTGAAGGAGCACCTGGACCGGGAGGCCGAGGACCTGTTCCGGACCACCGGCGAGGCGTTCGACGAGTACCACCGGATGTTCCGGCAGCGGTACCCGTTCGGTGAGTACTGGCAGGCGTTCGTGCCGGACTTCAACCTCGGCGCGATGGAGAACCCGGGCTGCGTGACGTTCGCCGACCACCTGGTCTTCCGCGGCCCGGTGACTGAGGCGGAACGCAGCACCCGGGCCCGGATCGTCGACCACGAGATGGCGCACATGTGGTTCGGCGACCTGGTCACCATGCAGTGGTGGAACGACATGTGGCTGAACGAGTCGTTCGCGGAGTACATGGCGCACCGGGTTGCGGAGGACGCGACCAGCCACGGCGGCAACTGGACCGACTTCGCCTTCGTCCGCAAGTGGTGGGGCCTGCGCACGGACCAGAGCAGCTCGACCCACCCGGTCGCGCCGGACAGCCTGAAGGACGCCCGGGAGTCGCTCGACGACTTCGACGGGATCTCGTACGCCAAGGGCGCCGCGGTGCTCAAACAACTGGCGAAGTACCTCGGCGACGACGTGTTCCTGAAGGGTGTCAACGCGCACCTTGACGCGCATGAGTACGGCAACGCCGACCTGGCCGAGTTCATCGCGAAGCTGACCGAGGCCGGCGCACAGGACCTGGCCAACTGGTCGGACCAGTGGCTGCGGACGTCCGGCCTGGACACCATCTCGATCGAGCGCACCACCGACGGCGTCGTCCTGCACCGCAAGAGCCCGGACGGTTCGCGCCGCCCGCACAAGCTGAGTGTCGGTGGGTACGACGCCAGTGGCGCGGCCACGATCGTGGACGTGATGCTCGACCAGGACAGCATGGAAGTTGCACTGAGCAACGAGTACGCCGTGATCGTGCCGGACGCGAACGACGACACCTGGGCGAAGATCCGCCTCGATGCGAGGAGTCTGGCCAACCTGCCGGCGGTCCTGCCGAAGATCGCCGACGGTACCACTCGCGCGGTGATCTGGAACTCGATCCGCGACGCCACCGCCGACGCCGAGCTCGATCCCCGGCAGGCACTCGACCTGTTCGTCACCGCGATCAAGGACGAGGACAGCGACATCGCCGTCGGCTCGCTGGTGCGCTGGCTGGCCGAGCACGTGCTCGGCGTCTACCTCCCGTACGACGATTGGCGCGGTCCCGTCGCGGATGCCCTGGGCGCGAAGCTCGGAACAGTCGAGCCAGGCAGCAGCCTGCAGCTCGCGACTGTGCGCGGCTTCGTCGCGACCACCGACGACGCCGAGCTGCTGAAGTCCTGGCTGGACGGCGTCGCGACTCCGGCCGGCCTGGAGCTCGACCAGGATCTCCGCTGGGACCTGGTGCTGCGGCTCGTCCAGCTGGACGGGTTCGGCGCCGCGGAGATCGACGCCGAGCTGGCGCGTGACACGTCGACCGAGGGCGTCAACCAGGCCGCCCGCTGCCGGGCCGCGCTGCCCGCCGGCAAGGAGTCGGCCTGGACGCGGATCATGACGGACCCGGCGATCGGCGTGAAGGAACTGCTCGCCCTGGCCGACGGTTTCTGGCATCCGGGTCAGGCCGAGGTCACGGCGCCGTACGTCCAGCGCTATTTCACCGACATCGCAGGCACGGATGCCATCCGGGCCGGGATGGTGATCGGACTGACCGCGCGCCGGATCGCGCCGCGGTTCGCGATCGACGAGAGCCTGGTCGAGCCGGCCGAGCGGTTGATCGCCGACGACAACGTGGTGTCTTCGGTGCGGCGGCAGACGGCCAACTTCCTGGACGACCTGCGCCGAGCGCTCGCGGTCCGGCGTACCTTCGGCTGACCCTTTCGGCCGCGCGGGATCCCGGCGTACTCTGACTACGCAGAGTGTTGGCCCGAGCCCGAGGAGTCACCGAATGCGCCTCGTCAGGTTTCTCCTCGTGCTCGCCACCCTCGCCGGTCTCGGCACGCCCGCGACCGCCGCGGATCCGGTCGCGGCGGTGCGGGCGCGCCTGGAGGCGATCGCCGGGATGCGGATCGAGAGCGGGCAACTGATCAACGGCACACCGTTCTTCGTGCTGTGGTTCCGCCAGCCGGTGGACCAGCATCATCCCGAGGGGGAGCAGTTCGAGCAGCGGATCACCTTGTGGCACAAGGGATTCGACCGGCCCACCGTCCTGCACACGACCGGGTACGCCGGGATCGCCGGGGTGTTCACGGCTGAGCCGACCCGCCTCGTCGACGGCAACCAGTTGGACGTCGAGGAGCGGTACTTCGGCCAATCGACCCCTGCGACCAAGGACTGGACCAAGCTCGACATCTGGCAGGCGGCGACCGATCACCACCGGATCGTGCAGGCCTTCAAAGCCTTGTACGGCGGCAAGTGGGTGTCGACCGGCGCGAGCAAGGGTGGGATGACCTCGGTCTACCACCGTCGTTTCTACCCGGCGGACGTGGACGCGACCGTCGCCTATGTGGCGCCGCAGGACACGGTCAACGATCAGGACTCGTACGTCGACTTCATCCAGCACGCAGGCACCGATGCGCAGTGCAACGAAGCCCTGCGGACCGTTCAACGCAACGCGTTGTACCGCCGGGCGACGTTGCTGCCGCTGCTCGTCAAGCTGGGCTTGAAGTACGACCAGACCTTCGGCTCGGCGGATCGCGCCTTCGAGGCCGCGGTGCTCGACACACCGTTCAAGTTCTGGCAGTACCGCACCCAGGGAAACTGCCTGCTGGTTCCGGGCCGCACGGCCACCGACCGGCAACTGTTCGACTTCATCGGCCAGATCGCCGACTGGTCGTCCTACTCGGACGCCGGCACAGCGCCGTACCTCGCGTACTACTACCAGGCGACCGCCCAGCTCAACTGGCCCGACGTCGCTACGGGTACGACGTGGCTCAAAGGTTTGCTGCACTATCGGGAGGCCGGTGCTGCCCCGGCTTCGGTCCCGGACGGCATCGAGCCCAGACACGACGCTGCCGCCATGGCCGACATCGACCGTTGGGTGAAGACCTCAGCCACCCGGATGCTCTTCATTTACGGGGAGAACGACCCATGGAGCGCCGAGAAGTTCGAGCCCGGTCCGGGCACGCGCGACTCGCACTGGTTCACGGTCCTGGCGGGCAACCACAACGCGACGATCGCAGGACTGCCCTCAGCAGTGCGGACCGAGGCGACGAAGATCCTGCAGGGCTGGCTGGTCAGCGGACGGTGAGGTGCTCCGCGACGGCCTTACGTGCTTGGTGGATCCGGGCCTTGACAGTGCCCAGCGGTACGTCGAGTTCGTCGGCGATCTCGGCGTACGTCAAAGAGCCCAGGTCGCGCAGTACCAGCGGCTGGACGAGTTGCGGGTGGCTGGACTCGAGGGACTCGAGGGCTTCCAGCAGATCCAGCCGGGAGCCGGCGATCACCGAGGTGGTGCGCGGATCGGCCGACTCGGGCATGACCTCGGCGGACTGCTCGACCGAGCGCCGCTTGAGCGACCGGTAGGTCTGCCGGGCCTGGTTGGTGGCCACGACGGTGACCCAGCCGGCGAAGCTGCCGGTGCCCTTGAAGGTGTGGATCTTGTTGGCCACCTGGAGCAAGGTGTCCTGGGCCGCCTCCTCGGCGTCCTCGTGGTACGGCAGGAACTTGGCCACCCGCCGCTCCACCTGCGGGCGGATCGCCACCAGGATGGTCGGGAGCACGCTCTGGTCCCCGGCCGCGGCGCGCGCAGCGAGTTGTTCCAGATCCTCGTTCATGCTCCCCCAGGGTGGTGTTGGCCGGACAACGCAGCCGTGCACGACAATAGCCGGGATGGATGTCATCGGCAGGTACCGGCTGCAGGACAAGATCGGTGCGGGCGCGTTCGCGACCGTCTGGCGTGGGTACGACGACGACCTCGACGTGGATGTGGCCGTCAAGGTCCTCGCCGACAACTGGGCGTCGCGGGCCGACGTACGCGAGCGGTTCCTGTCCGAGGCACGGCTGATGCGGCGGATCGCCAGCGACCGGGTGGTCCGGGTCTTCGACCTCGGCCGGCTCCCGGACGGACGCCCGTACTTCGTGATGGACTACGTCGGCGGTGGCTCACTGGGCGACGTACTGCGGCACGGGCCGCTGGAGGTTGTCGATGCCTTGTGGTGGGGCGCTGACCTGGCCCGCGCAGTCGCCGCGCTGCACAACGAGGGTGTCGTCCATCGCGATGTCACGCCGGCGAACCTCCTGCTCCGGCCTAACCAGAGTGGCGAATCCGGTGGCGGTGGAACGCACCGCATCGTGCTGGCCGACCTCGGCCTGGCCAAGCGCGCGGCAGAGGCATCCGGGCTGACCCAGGCCGTCGGTACGCCGTCGTACATGGCGCCGGAGCAAGGGCGTGGGGACGGCGGGTTCGACGAGCGGGCGGACATCTACGCGGTCGGTGCGGTGACCTACGCACTGATCACCGGGCATCCGCCGTTCTCTTCGTCCTCGATCGGCGAGGTGGTCAACCGCGATCCGGATCTGCCGCCGCCGAGCCTGCAATCGCTGCTGCACGACGCTGTGGGCCAACTCGACGACGTCCTGGGGCGTGCGCTGGCGTACCGGGTCACCGATCGCTGGGAGCGTGCCGACGCACTCGCCGAGCGACTGGAGGCGGAGGCGTACCGGCTCGAGCAGGAGGCGCCGATCCGGGCGATGGAGCGGACCCGTATCGCCGGCGACGACACCCTGCCGACGACGGTCGCGACCGATCCGCCGGTACGGCGACGCCGTCGTCGCAACCGGGCGTGGTTCCTGCTCTCACTGCCGGTGGTGTTCGTGCTGGCCGGAGTGGGCGGCTGGTTCCTGTTCGGTCAGTGAGACGACGGGTCCGGTCAGAGGCTCTGACTGCTTAGAGTAGTTGTGTGGCTACTCACCGCAGTTTGCTGGTCTTCGGTGTCGCCGTACTTCCGTTGCTGGTCGCCACTGGCGCCGAGGTGGCGCCGACTGCCAGCTATGCCTGCCGGGCGGACACCAAGTTCGGCCGGCATCTGCTGTCGTTGCGGCAGGGCGTCGACGCGAAGGCGCCGGCGACGGTCCGGCCGAACACTCGCTTCGCCATCACTGTCGACCTCAAGCCCGGCTCGCTGCCGGGTGAGGTCAAAGGCTTCAAGCTCCAGGAGGTGCGTGATCTGTCCCTGCGCGTGCCGATCCCGGCCAACTCGTCGTACGTCAGTTCCCGGCTCAGCGGCGGGTCCGGGCTGAACTCGACGCCGACCGTCCAGCTCGACGGCCGCGTCGCTGTCGTCAAGGTCCCAGGCCCGATCTCAGGCGGGGCGAACTACCAGTTGCCGGCCCTCGCGGTCCGGCTGCAGGCCGGCAGCGCCGGCTCGGTCATCGAGACCAAGCTCAAGGGCACGAGCTACGACGACCCCGGCCTGACCCTGCAGGCCAAGATCAAGTGGAAGTTCATCTCGATCACAGCCCCTGTTGCCTGCTACCCCGACCCCAACCCGGCGCTGACGCGCACGGAGGTGCGCTAGTAGGTGACGGTGACTCGCTGGTTGACCGGGTCGACCCGCGCCTGGCCGCCGTACGGGAGGATCTGCGCCGGGTCGGTGTGCCCGATGTCGAGGCCCTTGACCACGACCGCGGACGGGTTGTACTCCATCAGCGCGCGATCGACCGCGAGGTACTGCCCGGTGACGTAGGCGACGGATTCCGCCGGCGTGAGGTGGTTCTCGAGCGACCAGGACTTCGGGCGGCCCCAGAGGACGGCGTCGAACCGCTGGAGCAGACCGCGTTCGCCGAAGTTGCGAAGGATCCGGTAGACGGTCTCGGAGCTCGGCATCTCCTCACTGGTCTCCAGGAAGAGAATGCCGTCGTACGAGTCCGTGGGCAGCATCCAGTGGTTGACGGCCAGCTGCCAGTCGAGGATCTCGAGGCAGCCGCCCCACAACCGCCCGCTGACGGCCTGCGAGCCCTGCCAGGTCCAGCCGGTGCCGGGGAAGAGCGGTGGCTCGGTCTCCAGATTGGCGGGAACGCTCCAGTCGTGGTCGTGATCCGTCCAGGCCTCGGCCGGGGTCAGCTCGAACTCGCCCGGGACGAAGAGGGCGGCACGCAGCGAGCGCTCCGTGTCCGGGTGCATGGCACCGCCGCGGCCGAGCTGCACCATCACACTGCCGCCGTGGAAGGCCGGCAACCCCAACGAATACAGGAAGTTGAGCAGGTTCGTGTTGTCGCTGTACCCGAAGAACGGCTTCGGGTCCGCCTGGAACACCAGGGGATCGAGGTGCTTCAGCACGGTCAGCTGGTCGTCGCCGCCGATGGTCGCAATCACCGCGCGGATCGACGGATCCGACCAGGCCGCGTGCAGATCGGCGGCCCGCTCCTGCGGGGTGGCCCTGAGGACCCGCGTGGTCGGGTACTCGACCGGAATCAGCTTGAAGTCGTCGCGCAATCGCCGCAGGCCGAGCTCGTAGGGACCAGGGAAGATCTCCGGTAGTCCTCGTGACGGCGAGACGATCGCGACCTTGTCGCCGGCGGTCAGCATCACAGTCCGATCGGGTGCCAGACGGTCTTCAGTTCCAGGTACTGCGTGAGTCGCGACAGCCCGGGGGACTCGGTCCAGTCTTCCTCGGCCGGACGCCGGACCCGCTTGAGGTTCTCGGCCGACGCCGCCTCCAGGTCGCGGGCCTCGTCCGGGTCCTCGATGCCGCACAGGTCGATCGCGTTCACGTCCAGGTGCGACGCCAGCCACGGGCCGACCTCGGAGGCGGACCCGGTGAGGATGTTGACCACGCCGCCCGGTACGTCGGACGTCGCCATCACCTCGCCCAGTGTCACAGCCGGCAGCGGACGCTCGTACGACGACACCGCGACCACGGTGTTGCCGGAGACGATCGCAGGCGCGATCACACTCGTCAGGCCGAGCAGACTGGAATCCTGCGGCGCCAGCACCGCGACCACGCCGGTTGCCTCGGGCAACGAGAAGTCGAAGTACGGACCGGCCACCGGGTTGCTCGAGCCGACCACCTGGGCGAGCTTGTCGGCCCAGCCGGCGTACCAGACCCAGCGGTCGATCGAGGCGTCCACGACCGCGCGAGCCTTGCTGATCGACAAGCCTTCCGACAGCGCGACCTCTGAGCTGAACTGCTCGTGCCGGCCCTCCATCACCTCGGCGATCCGGTAGAGCACCTGCCCGCGGTTGTACGCCGTCCGGCCGGACCAGCCACCGAACGCCTTGCGGGCCGCGACGACCGCGTCCCGGGCGTCCTTGCGGGAGGCCTGCGAGGCGTTCGCCAGGAACTTGCCCTTGGCATTGTTCACCACGTACGACCGGCCGGATTCGCTGCGGGGGAAGGCGCCGCCGATGTAGAGCTTGTACGTCTTGCGCACTTCCAGACGGGTGCCAGGCTTATCGGACGCAGCCTTAGTGGGCAAGGTAGGCCTCCAGACCGTGGCGGCCGCCCTCGCGGCCGTAGCCCGACTCCTTGTAGCCGCCGAACGGCGAGGTCGGGTCGAAGCGGTTGAACGTGTTGGCCCAGACCACGCCGGCGCGCAGCTGGTTGGCCATCCAGAGGATCCGGGAGCCCTTGTCGGTCCAGATCCCGGCGGACAGCCCGAACGGGGTGTTGTTCGCCTTCTCGACGGCCTCGGCCGGGGTGCGGAACGTCAGCACCGACAACACCGGCCCGAAGATCTCCTCGCGGGCGATCCGGTGCGCCTGGGACACGCCGGTGAAGACGGTCGGCGGGAACCAGTACCCCTCGGCCGGCAGCTCGCACTCCGGCGACCAGCGCTCGGCGCCCTCGTCCTCGCCGATCTGGGACAGCTCGCGGATCCTGGCCAGCTGGGCCGCGGAGTTGATCGCGCCGATGTCGGTGTTCTTGTCCAGCGGGTCACCGACGCGCAGTGTGCCCATCCGGCGCTTGAGTCGCGCCAGCACCTCGTCGTACACGCTCTCCTGGACCAGCAGCCGCGAACCGGCGCAGCAGACGTGCCCCTGGTTGAAGAAGATGCCGTTGACGATGCCCTCGATGGTCTGGTCGATCGGCGCGTCCTCGAAGACGATGTTCGCCGCCTTGCCACCGAGCTCCAGCGTGACCGCCTTGTCCGAGCCGGCGACCGACTTGGCGATCGCGCGGCCGACCTCGGTCGACCCCGTGAACGCGACCTTGTCGACGTCCGGGTGCTCGACCAGGGTCTGACCGGTCCGGCCGGCACCGGTGACGATGTTCACCACGCCCGGCGGCAGGTCGGCCTGCTGGCAGATCTCCGCGAACGCGAGTGCGGTCAGCGGCGTGGTCTCGGCCGGCTTGAGGATGACGGTGTTGCCCGCGGCCAGGGCCGGCGCGATCTTCCACGCCAGCATCAGCATCGGGAAGTTCCACGGGATCACCTGACCGGCGACACCCCACGGCTGCGGGTCCTCGCCGACGCCGGCGTACTCGAGCTTGTCGGCCCAGCCCGCGTAGTAGAAGAAGTGCGCGGCCACCAGCGGGATGTCGACGTCACGCGACTCGCGGATCGGCTTGCCGTTGTCCAGGGACTCCAGCACGGCCAGCTCGCGGGAGCGCTCCTGGATCAGCCGGGCGATCCGGAACAGGTACTTCGCCCGGTCCCGTCCGGACATCGGGCCCCAGACCTTCTCGAACGCCTTCCGGGCCGCCTTGACCGCCTTGTCGACGTCCGCCGGACCGGCCTCGCTGATCTCCGCGAGCACCTCCTCCGACGACGGGCTGACGGTCTTGAACGGCTTGCCGTCCGTCGCCTCGACGAACTGGCCGTTGACGAACAGCCCGTACGACGACTTGATGTCGACGATGGCCCGGGACTCCGGGGCCGGTGCGTACTCGAATCTGCTCATGCCTCAGTCCAGCGTGAAGTAGTCGGGTCCGGGGTAGTGCCCGGTGGCCAGCTTGGTGCGTTGCATCAGCAGGTCGTTCAGCAGGCTGGACGCCCCGAAGCGGAACAACTCCGGGTCCAGCCAGTCCGGTCCGGCGGTCTCGTTGACCATGACCAGGTACTTGATCGCGTCCTTCGCGGTCCGGATGCCGCCGGCAGGCTTGACGCCGATGTGCAGGCCGGTGGACTCGTGGTAGTCGCGGACCGCCTCCAGCATCACCAGCGTCACCGGCAGAGTCGCCGCGGGGGACACCTTCCCGGTGGAGGTCTTGATGAAGTCCGCACCGGCCAGCATCGCCAGCCAGGACGCGCGCCGGACGTTGTCGTAGGTGACCAGCTCACCGGTCTCCAGGATGACCTTCAGATGCGCGTCGCCGGCCGCCTCACGGATCGCGGCGATCTCGTCGAAGACCAGGCCGTACCGCCCGGACAGGAAGGCGCCACGGTCGATCACCATGTCGACCTGGTCGGCGCCGGCCGCGACCGCGTCCTTGGTGTCCTGGACCTTGACCGCCAGGCTGGAACGCCCACTGGGGAAGGCGGTCGCGACACTCGCCACCTTGACGTCGGAGCCGCGCAGCTCGTGCTTCGCCGTGGCCACCAGGTCCGGGTAGACACAGACAGCGGCGACCTGCGGAGCGGTCGAGTCGGCCGGGTCCGGCCGCATCGCCTTCGCGCACAGCGCCCGCACCTTGCCAGGGGTGTCCTGGCCCTCCAGCGTGGTCAGGTCGATCATCCGGATGGCCAGGTCCAGCGCATACGCTTTGGCGGTGGTCTTGATCGACCGCGTGCTCAGGGTGGCGGCCCGGGCCTCGGCGCCGACCTGGTCGACGCCCGGCAGGCCGAGCAGGAACCGGCGCAGCCGGTCCTCGGACGAGGTCACGTCGGCCAGGGAGTCGACGCCGCTGTCGAGTGTGGTCACCTCGGCAGTCTAGTGCGGATCGTGACCGTCAGCGGACGTACTGGTCCTATGCCTGCTACCGGTCGCCGGTTAGTTTGTCCGGGTGAAGTCGAAGTCCTCCGAGAGCGAGCAGTACCTGTCCGCGTCGAACCGGATCACCGGGGTCATCGTGATCGTGATCGGCGCGGTCGGCCTGCTCGACATCGTGCTGGAGTGGCGGACCGCCACCGGCGTGCTGGTCGGCAGCCTGATCGGCATCCTGATCGTGCTGGCGTACGTCGGTCTGATCCGGCCGTCGGTCACCCTCAGCCCCGAGCACCTGCTGCTGCGTAACCACCTGCGCGACCATCTGATCCCGTGGGCGAGGGTGACCGGTGTCGATGTCACCGACATCCTGCGCGTGCACACTGCCGACAACCGGTTCCGTGCTCCCGGCGTCCAACTCGTCATGCGTGATCTCAGGAAGCAGCGGGTCGGCGGGCGCAAGCTGTCGTCCGACAGTTCGATCTCCCGCGCCGACTTCGTGGTCGGCCGGATCGAGACCCACATGACGCAGTACTCCGAACAGTCGAACGGCGAGGTGGTGACCAGCTGGGCCCGGCCGGAGCTGACCATCGTCGGTGTGCTCGCAGCTGTCGCCATCGTGGCCGCCTTCTTCCGCTGACCACCGACGTTCCTATGCCGTTGCTGTCACGCCGCCTCCTGCTGCGCACCGGCGCCGCCGCCACGATCGCCGGCGTCGCCGCGGTCGCGGGCCTCGAGTCCGGTGCGATCCCGGGCCGCTCGAAGATCCACGACGTACTCGGGCTGAGCGGCCCGGACGGCGTCGTTCCCGATGTGCGGCCTGGTCCGGTGGAGTCTGGGACGTTCGAGTCCGCTGCCCGGCGTACGACGGTCGGCTACAGCATCATCCGCCCGCACGACTCGTCCGCGGAGCTGCCCGTCGTACTGGCGCTGCATGGGCGCGGTGGGGATCACACGTCCGCGATCGGCGACCTCGGGATGGACCGCTACCTGACCGCTGCAGTGCAGTCCGGTACGCCGCCGTTCGCGGTGGCGACTGTCGACGGGGGACCGGAC
This sequence comes from Kribbella capetownensis, assembly GCF_004331485.1. Classification (GTDB taxonomy): domain Bacteria; phylum Actinomycetota; class Actinomycetes; order Propionibacteriales; family Kribbellaceae; genus Kribbella; species Kribbella capetownensis. Next base: position 285,511 of record NZ_SJKD01000007.1, on the reverse strand, counting down.
AGCTACTGGCATCCGCGCGCCACCGGCGACGATCCACTGCGGATGCTGTCCGCGGAATTCCTGCCCCTGCTGGCGAAACGCGGCCTGCGCACCGAGCGGGTCGGCGTACTCGGCTGGTCCATGGGTGGGTACGGCGCTTTGTTGTGGGGCGGACGATCGGCGGTCGCGATCGGTGCGATGAGCCCCGCGTTGTGGCGCCGGTACGACGACAACGTGGCCGCCGGCGCGTTCGACGGGGCCGGCGATTTCGAGCGGTACCAGGTCTTCGGCCGGCCGCTCGAGAATGTTGCCGTGCGCATCGATTGTGGCCGGGACGATCCGTTCGCGGACGCGGCCGGGGCGCTGCGCCGCGAGCTGCACGCGGCCGGCGGCCGGCAGGCCGGGGCCCACACCGGTGGCTACTGGCGGCGGATGCTGCCCGAGCAGTTGCGCTTCCTCGGCCAGAAACTCGCCCGTTGACAAGACCTGGAATGCGACCTCCGGCGCAGTAGCCTGACTCAAATGCGCCATAGCACGTAACTCAGCCGCCCGGTGCGCGTTGCCGTACCGGGCGGCTGTTGCATTTTGCCGAGACGTGCACGATCTGCGATCGTGTGGTTACTTGTTTCGGGTCCGCACGCCTTACAGTTCTGGTCGAGCAGTCTCACGGCAGGAGTCAAGGACAGTGAACTACGACGAGTTCAACACCGAGTACGCCAAGGTGCTGGACAAGATCAAGAGCGGCAGGAGCACCTGGTCGGAGCTGTCCGGTCATGTCACCCGGCTGCGCCAGGCGACCGCCGGGATCACCGTGCCGGTGGAGCGGACGCAGATCGACCACGACCTGGCCGCCCTGAGCCAGATGGTCGACATGTCCCGGCGGACCAACGACAAGGAGGACGTCTGGACGGTCACGTCCGACGCGATCCGCAAGGCCAGTAGCCAGGAGGGTTCGGTCGCCGACCGGATCGCCCGGATCGAGGCGAGCATCAACGAGATCGCCAACCTCGCCAACCGGAACCCGGACGAGCGCGACGCGCTGATGCAGTCGACCAGCACGCTGCGGATCCTGCACTCGTCGCTGCAGAGCTCGCTGCGCGCCGAAGAGGCCGACGCCGCGGCCGCCGCCCGCTGACCGGAGCCACCCGCCAGGTGTTCCGGTCCGACGTCAGCCGCTGAAGCTCCGCTCCAGCGGCTGACCACTCACGCGTCTACAGCCCCAGTGCCGTGGAGAGCGCCTGCTTGATGCCGGACAGGTTCTTCGCTGCCTGGCCCCGGGCGCTCGAGACATCCGAGTCCGCCACCGGCACGACCACTTCCAGGTAGCACTTCAGCTTCGGCTCCGTGCCCGACGGCCGCACCACCACCCGAGCCCCCTCGGACAGTGTGTAGCGAAGACCGTCGGTCGGCGGGAGCGTCTCGGAGCCCTGGCTCAGGTCGTCGATCCGCTCGACCGTGTACTCGCCCAGCGACGTGGGCGGTGTGGCCCGCAGCCGTTCCATCGCGGCACCGATCAGCGACAGGTCCTCGACCCGGACGGACAGCTGATCCGTGGCGTGCAGGCCGTACTTGAGCGCCAGATCGTCCAGCAGATCCAGCAGAGTGCGCCCCTCGGCCTTCGCCGCGGCGGCCATCTGCAGGACCCGGACCAGCGTCGAGATACCGTCCTTGTCCTTCACGGCGGCCGGATCCACGCAGTACCCGAGCGCCTCCTCGTAGCCGAACACCAGCTCCGGGACCCGCCCGATCCACTTGAACCCGGTCAGCGTCTCGACGTAGCGGACGCCGTACGACGCGGCGATCTTGCCGAGCAGCGACGACGAGACGATCGAGCACGCGGCGACCCCAGCGGGCCGCGGCGACAGCAGGAACTCCCCGAGCAGGGCGCCGAGCTCGTCCCCACGCAGCATCCGCCAGCCGCCGTCGGCCGCCGGATCGGGTACGGCGACCGCACACCGGTCGGCATCGGGATCGTTGGCCACCGCGATGTCGGCGTCCACGGACCGAGCCAGCTCCAGCGCCGCGTCGATCGCGCCCGGCTCCTCTGGATTCGGGAACGAGACGGTCGGGAAGTCCGGATCCGGATCCGCCTGCGCCGCCACCACCGCCGGTGCGGCGAACCCGGCGCGGGCGATCGCGTCCTCGGCCAGGGTCCGTCCGACACCGTGGAGTGGCGTGTAAGCGACCTTGAGGTGCCGGGGTGCGTCGGCCGGTACCAGCTGGGCGATGCGGTCCAGGTAGGCGTTCAGGAGCTCGTCACCGATGGTCTGCCAGTCGTCTCCGCGCGGTACCGAGTCCAGATGGCCGACCGCTGCGATGGCCGCCGCGATCTCCGCGTCCGCGGGCGGCACGATCTGCGAGCCGTCACCCAGGTAGACCTTGTACCCGTTGTCCTGCGGCGGGTTGTGCGAGGCGGTGACGACGACACCGGCCACGGCCTGGAGATGCTTGATTCCGAAGGCAATCACCGGCGTCGGGGTGTGCTGGTCCAGCAGGACCGCGTCCAGACCTGCACCCCTGACCACAGCGGCTGTGTCCTGTGCGAACACATCCGACTTGTGGCGGGCGTCGTACCCGATCAGGACCGGGCCGTCGGTGTGGCCCTTGTCCTTCAGATAGGCGCAGAGGCCGGCGGCGGCGCGGATCACGACGACCCGGTTCATCCGGTTCGGTCCGGCGGCGACGGCGCCGCGGAGCCCCGCCGTACCGAACTCGAGAGTGCCGGCGAAGCGGTCGGCCAGCTCGTCGCCGGCCTCGTCGGAGCCGTCTGCCAGCAGTTGCCGCAGCTCGGCGCGCGTGTCGGGGTCGGGATCTTCGCTCAGCCAGGCTTCGGCGGCTGCCCTGAGGTCATCGTTGACGGTCACCACCGCACGATAACCGGCGTACGGCGCTTAGTGGCCGGACGACTGGCACGGCCGCGCGCGGAGGTCGGCGACGTAGTCGTCCGGGGCGCCCGCGGCCTCGGCCGCCTCGGCGAGGATGCCCAGGTAGCGGGCGGACGGCAGGCCGCCCTCGTAGGCGTTCAGGACGTACATCCAGGCCAGCTGCTCGCCGTCCAGGGTCTGCACCCGGACCTGGATCTTGCGGTAGATGCCCTGGTCGATCGCCTCCCACTCGTCCAGCCGCTCGACGTCCTTGGGATGGATGTCGTACAGCGCCACGAAGACCTGGTTGGCCGAGTCGGCCGGGTCCTCGACGACAGTGGCCATGGCACCCTCCCAGCCCAGCTCCTCGCCGCCGAAGGTAAGGCGCCAGCCGGTGATCCAGCCGGTCCCACGCAGGGGCGAGTACGGGCACCGCTCGGCCATCAAGTTCGGGTCCAGATTCGACGCAAACGCGGCGTACAGGGTCACGACGACACAGGATACGGAACAATGGCCTCCCGTGGCGCGAGTTGTGATCATCGGAGGCGGTCCCGGCGGGTACGAAGCGGCCAGTGCGGCTGCCCAGCTCGGGGCGGAGGTGACGGTTGTCGATTCCGGCGGGATCGGCGGTTCCGGCGTGCTCACCGACGCTGTCCCGAGCAAGACCCTGATCGCCACCGCCGAGGTGATGACCGAGGTGGAGGAGGCCGGCGAGCTGGGCGTCAGAGTTACAGGCGACGGTGCCAGTGACAATGCAGACCCGGCGAACTCCGTGCGGGTCGATCTGTCCGTCGTCAACCAGCGCGTGAAGGCGCTGGCGACGGCCCAGGGCCAGGGGATCGAGCGCCGGCTGGAGCGCGACAAGGTGCGGGTGATCAAGGGCCGCGGCCGGCTGGACGGCCCCGAGACCGTGGTCGTCGGCAACGAGCGGCTGGACGCGGATGTCGTCCTGATCGCCACTGGTGCAAGGCCGCGCATCCTCAAGGGCTCGGAACCGGACGGCGAGCGGATCCTGACCTGGGAGCAGGTCTACGAGCTCGAGGAACTGCCGGAGCGGCTGATCGTGGTCGGCTCCGGTGTGACCGGGGCGGAGTTCGCCAGCGGGTACGACGCCCTCGGCAGCGACGTCGTCCTGGTGTCGTCGCGGGACCGGGTGCTCCCCGGTGAGGACGCCGACGCGGCCGCCGTACTGGAGGACGTGTTCAAGCGGCGCGGGCTGACCGTGCTGGGCAAGTCCCGGGCCGAGTCGGTCAGGCGCCAGGGCGACGGGGTCGTGGTGACACTGACCGACGGCCGGACGGTGGAGGGTTCGCACGCGCTGCTCGCGGTCGGATCGCTGCCGAACACCAACGACATGGGACTGGTCGAGTCGGGCGTGTCGCTCGGCGACGGCGGCTTCGTCACGGTCGACCGGGTCTCCCGGACCACGGCACGCGGCGTCTACGCGGCCGGCGACTGCACCGGCGTACTGATGCTGGCCTCGGTCGCTGCGATGCAGGGCCGCATCGCCATGTCGCACGCGCTTGGCGACGCGGTCTCCCCGCTGGACAAGTCGACCGTGTCGTCGAACGTCTTCACCGCGCCCGAGATCGCCACGGTCGGCCTGACCCAGGCGGTCGTCGACGCCGGCGGCAGTACGGCGATGGCCGTGAAGGTACCGCTGGCCGACAACGCCCGGGCCAAGATGCAGGGTGTCAGGGACGGCTTCGTGAAGCTGTTCTGCCTGCCGAACACCGGCATCGTGGTCGGCGGCGTTGTCGTTGCCCCACGGGCCAGTGAGCTCATCCACCCGATCTCACTGGCCGTCGGCACCCGCCTCACCGTCGATCAGGTCGCCCAGTCGTTCACCGTCTACCCCTCCATCACCGGCTCGATCGCCGAAGCCGCCCGCCGCCTCCACCTGCGCAGCTGACTGTCAGCAGAACAGCGGCTCCAAGGTGAAGGGCAGACGAGTGTCGGACCCCTGGCGGAGGGCCACGTCGACCGAGGCCGGTCGGTAGTCGGGGGCGGCGACCACCACCCGGGCCTTGGGGCCGCCGCCTGGCAGCCAGAGAGCGTAGCCGTCGTCGTTCGCGGTGGCGAGGGTCCATGAGCTGGCCCGGCGGTCGATCGCAACGGTCGCACCGGCCAGCGGAACCGTGTCGCCGTCACAGGTCCGGCCGATCACGGTGCCTGAGAGGCGAGCCCAACTGGCCGGCGCCTGCGCGGTCAGCGTGACGTCGACCGACGGTGCGGCGTACGGCGTGTTCTCTCGGACCGATACCGCGGATCGGTAGACGCCCGGCTGGGACAGCGCCCCGGAGTCCATCGTCAGCGTGATGGTCACGCTCGCCTTCGGGGCCAGCGTGGCGGTGGTGACCGACTCGGACAGCCAGGGTGCGTCGGTCCCCGCGTCGTCGCAGGTGCCGTAGCCGGGGAGCTGTTCGGTGTACGGGACGGCGCGGGCGTCCTGCAGACCACCGACCCGGTACAGGCCACACGCCGCCGCGCCCCGGTAGATGCCGTTGGCCGAGTTCGGCAGTCCGGTCCACCGGTCGGTGCCCGGGTCGTAGACGAAGCCCTCGTTGGTCAGCACGGTCGAGTCCATCGCCGCGCCGCCGGTGACGGCCAGCTGCCCGTTGGCGACGGCGTAGCTGCTCGCCCACAGATCCAGCGGGATGTCTGCGACCCGTGCCCAACTGTTCGTGGCCGGATCGTAGACGTAGCTGTGCGAGGTGCTCTGCGGCCGCGGGGAGCCGTCCGAGCCCAGACCGCCGGCGCAGTACAGCTTGCCCTCCATGCCACCACAGGACGCCCATGAGATCGGCTCCGGGTACGGCGCCACCGCGTCGAACCTGTTGTGCGCCACGTCGTACGCCATCACGTCGGTGGTGGCCGCCTGACACTCGTCGACGCACCCGCCGACCGAGTAGACCTTGCCATCGACAACCGCCGAACCTGCGGCACCCCAAGGCTTGGGATTCGCGGCGCCTGAGCTCCAGCGGTTCGCGGCCGGGTCGTAGATCAGCGTCTTCGGCGCCGGTGCACCTGACGGGCCCCAGCCGCTGACCACGTAGAACTTGCCGTCCACGAACCCGGCGGCCGGCTTCTGCCGCGCCTCCGGCATGTCAGCCAGCCGGCGCCACTGCAGCTGCGGCGGGTCGTACACGAACGACACCGGAGTGGGCGTGCCGTCGGCCAGTGCGCCGCCGAACGAGTAGAGCAGACCGTCATGCGCCGCTGCCGCGTTGTCCTTCACCGGCACGGGGTAATTCGCCACGGGAAGCCACCATTCGGCGGCCGGCTGAGCAGCGGCTGCTTGAGTGGCACCAGTCGTGATGCGTCCAGGCTGGGGCTGCGCCGGAGTACGGCGTACTGGCGTGATTCCGGCGGCCTTGAGCGACTGCTGCAGCTCGAAGCCGCGCTGGGTGTCCGCGATCGAGTACGTCGCAGGCGCCGTGCCGTCGTTGGTGATGGTGAGTGTCTTGTGCGTTGACTTGCCGAGCCTGAGCGTGGCATCGACGCCCGACTCCGCGACTGTGAGGCGACCGGCCTTCAGTGCGAAGTTCAGTGGCCGCACCCAGTCGGTCTGGACTGTGACGGCCTTCTTCTGCTGCTGATACCCATGCATCGCCGCGGCAGCCTTCTCGGTGCCGGCCGGTGCGAACAACCAGTAGAACCCGTCCGACAGCGCGGGGTCGTCCGCTGTGGTGACCGTGGTCGCCGACTGGCCGGCGCGGGTGATGGTCGCGCCGTTGACCGGCTGGTTGGTGTTCGCGTCCTTGACGACGCCCTGCACCAGTCCGCCACGCACCTTCTGGCATTGGGCGTCATACCCCGGTGCCGTGCAGGTCTTCGTGTCGATCTCAACGGCGACGTCCTTGACCAGGTCGTCGGTCAGGAGGACGTCGAGGCTCGTGGTGGTGTAGCCGCCGTACACGGGCTGGACGACCAGTTTGTGGGTGGTCCCCACCGGCATGTCGATCGTGTACCGGCCGGTGCGGGGATCGGTGTACCACTGACCTGGTACGCCGTCGATCGTCAGTTTGGCGTAGAGCGGCCAGCCGTGACCGGAACCGTCGCGGACGAGCCCGCTCAGCGTCGAGCGTGGCGTCGTACTGAGCTGGAGGTCCTTCGTCGTGGTGGTCTGCGCCCCGATCTGCACGTGGAAGGTCTGCGTGGCGTAGCCGAACGACTGCACGGTCACGTCGTGGTCACCTGCGTCGAGGTACAGCTGGTACATCCCATCGGCGCCGGTCGTCACGACGTTGCTGTCGGGGGTGCTGAGCCTGGCACCGGGCAGCGGTGCGCCGGTGCCGTCGGTGACGGTTCCGGTGAGCAGACCCGCGTTGGCGCGGGGTGCGTCGCTGACGGCTTCGTAGACGTCGAGCATGCCTTCGCCGTAGACGTTGTTGTCGGCCGGTGTACCGCCGCAACTGGTGTCGTCGTGATCGTGCGCGGACCGGTCCAGGATCGCCCGAGTCGCTTGTACGTCGCCGATCAGCGACGGAGCGGCCGACAGCAGCAGTGCGACAGCGCCGCTGAGGTGTGGTGCGGCCATCGACGTACCGCTGGAGTAGCCGAACCGGTTGTTGGGAACGCTGGACAGGATCATCTGACCGGGTGCGACGATGTCGGGCTTGATGGTGCCGGACGCCGGGTTGCCGCGCGAGGAGAAGCTCGCCACGGCACCGTGCTCGTCGACGGCACCGACGGCGTACGACTCGGCATAGTCACCCGGCGAGGACGCGGTCGCGCAAACAGGTCCGTTGTTGCCAGCGGCAAAGGTCGTGAAGATGCCGGCGGCAACCCACTGCCGGACCCAGTCCTGGTACCACGGGTCGTTCGGCGACCCGGACCACGAGTTGTTGATGACGTTCGGCCGCTTCGACGGGTCCGGGTCCGACCCGTCCAGCTTGGTCGGCGCCAGCATCCACTGTGCGCTCAGCGCCAGCGACACATCGGTGCAGCCGTCGGGGGTCTCGCAGCCCTTCGCCGAGATCCAGCGGGCGCCGGGGGCGACGCCGATCTGGTGGCCGGCGTGATCGTCGCCGACCATCGTGCCGATCGTGTGGCTGCCGTGCCCGACGTTGTCGCACGGCGCCTCGGTCGGACAGACCCGGCCCGGGTCGTACCAGTTGTAGTCGTGGCTGAATGTGCCGTCGGCGTTGGTGCCGCGGTACTGCTGCTCCAGCGCCGGATGGTCGTACTGCGCACCGGAGTCGATGCTCCCGACCACGATGCCCTGACCGGTGGCGCCGTACCGGCTCCAGACCTGGTCGGCGTGGACGGCCGAGACGCCCCACTCGAGACCTGCGGTGGCGTTGGCCTTCGGTGTCGTCGACAGCTTCGGCAACGCGTACGTCTTGGGAGCCTGCAGGGACACGACGTCCGGGTCTGTCTCGAGCTTCGCCGCGAGCTCACGGCTGCCGTTCCGGACGTAGATCGAGTTGTCGATGTAGAGCGAGACGTAGTCCGCCTTCGCGGCACGCAGTAGCCGGACCGCCTTGGACTGATCGCTGTCCGCCTTGGTGCGCAGAGCGGAGACGACGGCCTCGCCGCGCGCCTTCCAGTCGGTGATCCGTGCCACGGACTTCAGCTCGGGCTGCCGGGCGAAGCGCACCCAGAAGCCTGACTGGCCCGCATCGAGCTGCGCCGCCAGCGCCGGCTCGACCTTGTCCGGTCGTTCTTCTGCTCGCGCACTCACCCCCGACGTGGCGAGCAGCCCCGCCGCCAGTACGCCGATCACGGTACGCCGAAGGTGTCGCCTCACGGATCCTCCCCAGATGGTTCGTCGCCGTGATCCTCACCACCGGCAGGACACGCGGGCAAGACGTCCCCGCTGGCCTGTACCCGCCAAGTCGTGTGTCTGCCAGTTGCTGCTAGCAACAAAAGCCACCCGCGGACAGGTGTCCGCGGGTGGCCTTGTAGAGCGGTCGGTCAGAAGTCGCCGCCGAAGTCTCCGCCGCCGAAGTCCCAGCCGCCGGAGTCGCCGCCGCCGTCGCCCATGTTGAAGTCGCCGCCGCCGTCACCGCCACCATCGCCGCCGCCGTCACCACCGTCGGCCATCCCGGCGTCGTACCCGGCTGCGTAGTCCCCGTAGCCGCCGCCGGCGAACATGCCGCCGAGCATCGTGCCGAGGAACATGCCGGTCATCACACCGCCCAGCGCGCCGAACATGCCCTGCGCGTACGGCGAGTAGGCCGGGCCGGCCTCCCAGTACGGCACCCGCTGCGGGCCGACCATGACCTTGCGGACGTCGGGTTCTGCGCCGGCGCGGACCCGCTCGGCGTCGGCCGCGCAGGCCGGCACCTCACGCGGCGCACCGCCTGGCGGCGCCCAGGTCACGTCCACCACGGACGGACCGTGCTGCGGGTTGAAGAAGCAGGACGGGCGGCGCTGCGGCAGCGGCTCGCCCTTCACTCGGGCGCGCACACAGGCGGCCGCGTACCGGCCGTCCTCGAGGATCTCGATCACGTGCTTGATCTGATCCGCCTCGGTGACCTGGCCGACCGCCTGCTTGGCCGACTCGTAGGAGTCCAGCGCGCGCTGGTAGTCCTGCCGGGCGCCGTCGCCGAGATCCTTGCCCACCATGTCCAGGTCGAGGTCTTGCAGCTCCTCGCCGAACCGGGTGATGTCCTCGTCGGCGGTCCGCTTCACCGATTCCAGTTCGGCGGCGGTGATCTCGTGCTGCTGCTTGTTCTGCAGCTGGGTCCGACGGTACGAGCGATATGCCAGCACCGCGATCACCACCACCGCGATGATCAGGATGAGTTCCATGCCGGGCCTCTTCAAACGTAGGGATCAAGCCTCGACGGCTTTACGCCGAGCCTATCCAATCCGTCAAAACCGTGCCGCCACGCAGGGTCACGCAATACCGGGAAAGCGGTCACGCAGCGCGCATAATCGATGAGCGCCGCCCAGCGACCGTCGTACCTGCGCCGGAAGGCTGGCCCATGAGCACGTTCTCCCGACTGCTCCCGCTCGGTGTCACCGTTGTCTCATTGGTCCTACCCACCCTGCAGCACCAGGCCGCTGAGATCGAGCCGTCGTACCAGGAACTGTCACTCGACGGACCTTCTGTTGCTGTTGAGACGAAACCGTTCGCAATGGTCGGTATCACGTGGCCTGTTGGAGTGCAGGCGGTGCAGGCGAAGGTCCGCGTTCAGCAGAACGGTCAGTGGAGCGACTGGGAGTCGCTGACCGTCGAAGATGAACACGGTCCAGATCCATCGGTTCCTGAAGGAATTGAGCGATCCGGTACCGAACCGTTGTGGGTCAGTAATGCGACCGGGGTGCAGGCGAGTGCATTGACCAGCGACGGTACATCGGTCGCCGATGCAAAAGTGGTGCTGATTCAGCCGGGTGTATTGGCCGGTGATTCTTTTGAACCACCCGATGCGCAGGCGAGTGCGAGTGGTACGCCGTACCCGATGCCGGCGATGGCGAGCCGCAAGCAGTGGGGTGCCGACGAGCGGTTGCGTAGTCACAACGGGGCGGCGTGCGCGCGGCCGAAGTACACGCAGACCGTGATGGCCGCGTTCGTTCACCACACCGCGGATCGCAACGACTACAGCCGTACGCAGGTCGCCGCGATGGTGCGCGGGATGTACGCGTACCACGTGAAGAGCCGCGGCTGGTGCGACGTCGGCTACAACTTCCTCGTCGACCGCTTCGGCCGCGTCTTCGAGGGCCGGTACGGCGGTGCGCAGTTGCCCGTCCTCGGTGCGCACACCGGCTCGTTCAACACGAACTCGTTCGGTATCGCGCTGATCGGCAACTTCGAGAAGGCCGGGCCGACGCAGGCGATGCTGGAGAAGACGGCGCGCGTGATCGCGTGGAAGTTCGACGCCTACTACCGGTCGCCGAAGTCGACGGTGGTGCTCGGCGGCACCAAGCTGCTCAGCATCTCCGGGCACCGCGACACGAAGGCGACGGCGTGCCCGGGCGCCCAGCTGTACAAGCAGTTGCCGTGGCTGAGGCACCGGGTCGACGTACTGATGGGTGGCAGTGTCGCGACGCCCATCTACCGGTTCGCGCTGAAGCTCGGCCTGCGTGCGGTCGGCCCGCCGTTCTGGGGTGAGCACCGGACCCGGACGGGCTGGGCGACGTACTTCGCCCATCGCGACATCTTCTACTCCGTTGCCACTGGCCCCCATTCGACGGTCGGCATGTTCCGCTCGCGGTACCGCAGTCTCGGCGCCGAGCGGTCGCGGCTCGGGCTGCCGACCACCGAGGTCTACAAGATGACAGGCGGCTCGCGGCAGCGGTACCAGCACGGCTGGCTGAACTACAACCAGAGCCGGCGCACGATCACCGTCCAGTACAGGAGCTCACCATGAACAAGCGCGCGGTCGCCGCGATCGTCTTGTCCTCCACCTTGATCAGCGCGACCGCGCAGGCGCGGGAGATCGACCCGACCGCGGCCGCGGACACCACCATCAGCGGTCGCGGCTTCGGCCACGGCCGGGGGATGTCGCAGTACGGCGCTCAGGGCGCCGCGATCGCGGGGAAGTCGGTCAAGCAGATCCTCGACTTCTACTACCCGGGAACGACCACGGGCAAGGCGACCGGCAGCATCCGGGTCCGAGTGACCGCGGACACCACCGACGGCATCCGGGTCGGTGTGGTCAACCACCTGAAGGTCCGCGACCTCATCACCCGCAAGGTCTACGAGTTGCCCAGGGCATCGACCCGGAACCAGTGGTCGATCGATCCGTACGGCGACCACGGCACCAAGGTGAGCTCGTTCAACAGCAAGACGCGCACATGGACGCTGTGGAAGACGTTCACAGGTATCACCCAGTTCGAGGGTGCACCGGTGATAGGGCTGATCCTGCCGAGTGGTGCCGTACGGCGGTATCGCGGTGCGCTGCGGGCGGTCGACGTGTCCGGAGTGCATCTGGACACGGTGAACGTCGTGTCACTCGAGTACTACCTGCGCGGCGTCGTACCGCGGGAGGCCGTGTCCAGCTGGAAGCCGGCCGCACTGCAGGCGCAGGCCATTGCCGCACGCACCTACTCCGTCTTCCATCGGAGCCGGGCGACGCGGAAGGCGTACGACCTGTGTGACACGACGGCCTGCCAGGTGTACGGCGGGTACGACTCGGAGAAGTCGTCGACGAACACCGCGATCGCCGCGACCGTCGGGCAGGTGCGGTGGTACAAGGGGAAGCCGATCATCGCGGAGTTCTCGTCGTCGAACGGCGGAGCGACGGCGGCCGGCCCGATTCCGTACCAGGTGATGAAGGCGGACGGCTGGGACGCGTACCCGGGCAACGGGAATCCGAACGTGACCTGGACGGTGACGCGGACGGCGGCGGAGATCGAGGCGGCCTTCGCTGTCGGGACGATCCAGAGTCTGCGGGTGGTGAAGCGGACCGGCGTCGGGCCGTCCGGTGGGCGGGCGGTCACCGTGGAGGCCGTCGGGTCGAAGGGAAAGCGGGCGTTGACCGCCGACCAGTTCCGGATCCGGCTGCATCTGCGGTCCGGCTGGATCGCGTTCCCGGTCGATCCTCTTGATATACCAACCGATCCGTCCATGACGCTGGATCGCTGAGGCATTGACGGGGTGTCGGTCCGCCGGTTAGAACGTGACATCGATGTCAACCGCCACCGCCCAGGAGGAGCAGGTCGATGCCCAGGAAGTTTGGTATATCAAGTCGGATCGCGGCGGGTGTGCTCGCGGTCGCTGTCCTCGGATCACTTCACCTCACGGCGGCTGACGCCGTGACCGGTCCGGCCTCCCGCGCCAAGGCGTCGTACGAGGCACTGAACAAGTACTTCGACGCAGGGCAGCAAGGGCTCCTGCTCGAGGAGTACCCGAACACGCAGACCAACCCGTACTCCTACGTCTGGCCGTACTCGCAGGCGGCGATCGCGGCCGAGAACCTCGCCGGCGTGCCGGGCGCGGGCCGGAAGGCGTCCGAGGAGGCCGATCGGCGGATCGCGGCGTACGAGCCGTACTGGAACGCCGGGACGACGCCGAAGGGCTACGACTCGTACGTGCGGCCGCCGCTCGGCCAGGGTGGTGACAAGTTCTACGACGACAACGAGTGGATCGGGCTGAACCTCGTCCAGCACTACAAGCGGACCGGGGACCGCGCGGCGCTGGCGCGCGCGCGAGAGATCTTCGCGCTGGTCGTGCACGGCTGGGACACCGATCCGTCGCATCCGTGTGCCGGAGGGGTGTACTGGACCCAGGCGCCGTGGAGCCAGGACCGCAACACGGTGTCGAACGGGCCGGGCGCTGAGCTCGGTGCGCATCTGTACCTGCTCACCCGGGACAAGTCGTACCTGACCTGGGCGAAACGGATGTACGAGTGGGCGCAGACCTGCATGCTGGCGCCGAACGGCCTGTACTGGGACCACATCGACCTGGCCGGCACGGTCGAGAAGACCCAGTGGAGCTACAACCAGGGCGTCATGCTCGGCGCCGGCGTGTTGTTGTTCAAGGCAACGGGTGACGGACAGTACCTCCGCGACGCGAAGTCGGTCGCGAACGCGTCACTCGCCTTCTACGGCGCTGAGGACCGGCTGTGGAAGCAGCCGACGCGCTTCAACTCGATCTACTTCAAGAACCTGCTGATCCTCGACTCGGTCGCCCCCGACCACCGCTACAAGAAGACCATGCAGTCGTACGCCGATCGCGCCTGGACCGAAGCCCGGGACCCCGCCACCAACCTCTACCACTTCGCCGAAGGCCCCGTGCAGCTGCTCGAACAAGCAGGCATAACCCAAATCCAAGCCCTACTCTCCTGGCCCCGCTCAAAGTACAACCTCCTCGCCTGACCTCCGGGTGGTGAGTGGAGCACCCCGCCCCACCACCCACCCGGCTCCGCCCGACCACCATCTGGTGTTGCCCTCAAATACACCGCGCCGCCTGTCCCGGAGGGACAGGCGGCGCGGTTTGCTTTTGATCAGGCAGCTGAGGTTGCTGTTTTGATTTCTACTGGGGTGATGGGGGTGCCGTCGGTCGGGCTCTGCTGGGGAGCGACGCCTGCCTGCGCGACCTTGTCGATCAGTTTCAGGCTTGGCTCGTCGATGGTCCCGAAGGCCGTGTACTGCGGCCCCAGCCCGGACGCATCGCCGTACACGATGAAGAACTGGCTCCCGTTCGTGTTCGGTCCCGAGTTCGCCATCGCCAGCATGCCGCGGCCGTACTTCAACGTCGGGAACACCTCATCCGCGAAGCTGTACCCCGGCCCACCGCCCCCGCTCCCGGTCGGGTCGCCACACTGCAGCACCTGCAGCCCTTCGCCGACCGTGAGCCGGTGACACTTCGTCCCGTCGAAGTACTTCTGCCCGACCAGGCTGAGGAAGTTCTTCACCGTGCACGGCGCCAGCGAGCTGTCCAGCTTCACCTGCAGATCGCCGATCGAGGTGTTCAGGCTGACGTTCGACGTACCCGACGCCCTGACCTTCCCGTCGGCCGGCGGATTCACCTTCTTGCTGGCCGGCTCGGCGCCCTTCTTGTACGTGCAGCTGACCTCCGCCGGCAGCGGAGTCGCCCGCTTCGGCGCCGCCGCGAGCGCGGTCGGAATGCTCTTGGGCTTGTTGTCCGGCCCCGCCGACGCCGGCAGCTCGGTCGGCGCCGTGGACGCCCCTGCCGTGGGTGTGTCCCCGTCGTTCCCGGTCCCGATCACCACGAAGACCCCGACCACGACCACGACGACCGCCACGATCGCGGTGATCGTGATCGCCAGGTTCCGTCGCTGCCGTGCGTGCTCAGCCGCCCGTTCGGCCTGCCGCTTCGCCTTCCGCGCCGCAAGCTGCTGCTGATGAGTCTTCTTGGACATGCAGAACCCTCCTCACCGAGATGTCTGCAGGGAACCTACAGCGTCAACCTGAGAACTGTGTGTCAATCCCCCGAAACACCAGCCGACAGTACAACCTGACCTACAAGGACTCCGTTCAGGGCCGCTGTACCTACACTTGCCCATGACTTATCTCATCGAGGCCCGCTCGACCAACCGGGACGTCTGGGTGCTGATCGAGTTCGAGGGGCGTCCGAGCCCGGTCCCGTGGCTGCTTCCGGACGGCTCCGACGTCAACCAACTCTGATGCCGTCGACGAACGGCGTGCCGCTTCGGCGGACGGTCAAGATCCTCCTCCTCGACCAGTCGGACCGTCTGCTCCTCCTGCGCGGTCGTGAATCGGCGGGGTCGGAACCGATCTGGTACCCAGTGGGCGGTGGCATCGAAGACGGTGAGGACGCCATCGCCGCAGGTCGTCGGGAGATCCTGGAAGAGACAGGCCTGCGCGAGGTGGAGATCGGGCCAGAGGTCTGGCACCGTCGGCATCCGTACTCCTGGCGAGGAAAGCAGACCGACACGGACGAGCGCTGGTTCGTCGCCCGAACCGAGCACTTCACCCCGTCGCCGTACGCCTTGACCGCCGAAGAGCAGACCTACCTCACCGGCTTCCACTGGTGGACCGCCGAGGACCTGGTGTCGACCACCGATCCAGTCTTCCCGCCCGACCTAGGCACACACCTGACAATCCTCCTACACAACGGCTTCCCCGCATCCCCCATCAACATCAGCGCGCCTGGGTGAACCGATCGCCAGCCCCGGCTCTCGAAGCGGTCAGACGGTCGCTCGGGGGGACAGACGGCCAGCCGCGGCTGTCGAAGCGGCCAGGTGGTGGGTGGGGTGGGCAAGGCGTGCGGCCGGGTATCGAAGAGGCGAGGTGGTGGGTCGGTTGAGCGGGCGGCCTGCCGGATGGGGCTGTCGAATCGGTCAAGTGGTGGTTCGGGTGAGTGGGCGGCCGGTCGTGGCTGTCGAAGCACTCAAGTGGTGGCGCGGGTGCGGCCGACCAGGCCAAGGGCGCCGCGGGCCTGGGCCCGTGCCGTCCGCGGCGGTCCCGCCCCGCCGCAGGTGTCGCGGCCTTAAGCCCGCGCCAGGCCACGGCCGATCGTTTGTGGAACATTGCGCAGAGGGACGTGAGGCCGTGGTCGGCGATCGTCCGGAGTGACTACGGCGCGTGTTTAGAGGTGAGCGTGGGCTGGTGCCATGGGTCGAACGGGTGGTCGTCGGGGAGAGCGGATGGTTGATCGTCGGGGGAGAGTTTGTCTGGGGTCGCGGGCTGATCGGGTTGCGTGGGTTCGCCCCAGATGGCGAGGCTTGCGGCCTCTCGGAGCGATGACAGCGTCGTACCTCCGGCGTTCTCGCTCTCGGCGCGGAGCAGTCGATAGAGGAGCCCGATTCCGGGCGCCATGCGATCTGGGGATCTGCGGGCGCTCGTGGTACTCACCGCCGTCGGCGAGGCTGGAGTCTCGGGCTCGAGTGGAGCGATTGGAGCTCCGCGAAAGGCCGGTGGAGTTGGAGTCTCGGGCACGAGTTGGAGCGGGCTGCTCGCGGCGGATGATTGGGGCGTGCGAGATGGAGGGGCCGGCGCGGGTGGCGAGCCGGAAGGGACCGATTCGGTGTCGGCGGGTGCGCCGGATACGACCGATTCGGTGTCGGCGGGTGCGCCGGATACGACCGATTCGGTGTCGGCGGGTGCGCCGGATACGACCGATTCGGTGTCGGCGGGCGAGCCCGGTGTGCCGTGGGCGGGTGGAACAAGCGGGGTGCGGGCATGCGAGTGCGGTGGGGTGTGGGCGATGGGTTGGTGGGGTGGTCTGGTTGTGGGGCGTGGGGGCGGGTCGGCCCAGGTGGGGCGGGAGACGTGAACTACGCCGTTCGTGATCGTGATGCTCCAGTCGCCTGCGTGGAGGTCGATGTGGTGGCGGCGGCAGAGGAGTGCCAGGTTCGAGACCGCGGTGGGGCCGCCGTCGATCCAGGAGCGGACGTGGTGGGCGTCGCATTGGATCGGTGGGGCTCCGCAGACCACGCAGCCTTTGTCGCGGGCGTTCAGGGCGCGGCGCATTGCTCTGTTGACGAGGCGTTCGGCGCGGCCTACGTCGAGTGGTTCGGAGTTGGAACCTAGTACGAGCGGGATGATCTTCGCGTCGCAGGCGAGTCGCCGGATCGCGGCGGCGGACAGACCATCGCCGTAGACCAGGTCGCCGGTCGCATCCGCGGCAGCGGATGTCAGATCCTGCAGGTCGATCGTGACCGTGATCGTCGCCTTCGCACCAAACCCAGGAACAGCACCCGCCGCCCGATCGCCCGACGTACCGTCAGCACCTGCCGCGCCGTTGCCTGGGTTGTGGTCAGGATCTGCTGCGGCGTCGGCTGGGTTGGGATCGGAGCCTGTTGCGTTGCCGGGGTTGGCGTCAAGGCCCGCTTCGCCGGTTGTGTCTTTGCCAGCAGGTGTTGTGTGGGCGCGCGAGTTGGTCTTGGTGGCTGGTGTGTCGACGCTTTGGGCGGCGTTGGTGGTTGGTGTGGTGGAGGGCTTGCGGGGGTGGGTGGGGGTGGTGTCGTAGGCGGTGGCTGCGATGCTGAGGGTGGTGGTCAGAGCGTCGGCTTGGCGTTTGTCGCGGGGGCGGGGGTCGAGTTGGCCGTCGATGGTGCGGTTCGGGCGGGCGCCGGCGTGGATGAGGGATCTGAGGAGTTCGGCGTTCTCGTTGGCTAGATATCCGCGGAACTTGACTCCGTTGGGGGCGGTGAACAGGCTCAGGCTCTCGCGGTCGTAGGCCTTTCGTTCGTCCGGCTCGGGGCCGTCGGTGTCGAGGATGTCGCGGATTCGCTGGCCGGCTTTGCGGAGTTCGCCGGGAGCCAGGTGGCGGGCGAGGTTGACGAGTTGCTGCTCGGCGACGGTGACGTCCTCTGCGGGGACGGTGCTCGGGACTCGCTCGAGTGCGGACACGATCGCCTCGGCCCGGGCGGTACGCAGGTACACATCAGTCACCCTGTCCCGGTCGTCAGTCTCGTCGTCGCGCAGGCCCGGCTCGTCTGCCTGAGTTGGGGCGTCCAGCCGAGTTGGATCGCCGGGCTGGTCGGCATCGACGGAGTGGTTGGTTGCGGGGAGGGCGGCCCCTACTTCGGCGTACTTGGACAGGGCTAGGGCCAGGCGTACGTCGCGCCTGGCTTCAGGGCGATCGATCCGGTAGCGGAAGGCCAGCAGTTGGACGGTGTCGTGGGCGCCGATCCCCTGTGCGTAGCCGATTTCTTCCAGGCCGGCGATCAGCTGGAGACGGTTCGTCTGCAGGCGGGCGAGCTCGGCCTCCAGCGCGTCGAGGGTGGCGAGTCTCTCCGCGCCACTCATCGACCACACCGGTCGCTCGCCCAGAAGTTCCATACCGCCAACCCTAAACCTCGCCTCCGACAGTTTCTGAACGTCAGAAGCCCTTGTTTTCAAGGTATTTCGTCATCCACAGGTCAGGTACATCTCGTCCACAGCTGCTCAGGCCTGTGGATGTTGCGTAATGCAACAACTGCGACAAGTGTGGTCCCGCTCAGAGGTCGGGTGGAGTGAGCGCCTGAACATGTGGGCCCTCGGGCGACGGCTGGGGTCGGCGGCACCAAGCTGTGCGGCCGAGGAGGAGCTGAGGTACGGCGACCGGACCCCGGCCGTCTACGAGAGGTCGGGGTGCATTTGTCCGGACGCGGCCGCCGCGGCTGGTTGCCCTGGCGGACGCGATGGCATCTTTGAGTTTGGGTTCGGCTTGGTCCTGGGCGGCTTGCAGGTGGGATTGATCAGTCTTTGATTTCGCAGAGGGTGGCGCCGGCGGTGACGGTAGCGCCTACCTCGGCTGAGAGGCCGGTGATGGTGCCGGACTTGTGGGCGTTGAGGGGTTGTTCCATCTTCATGGCCTCGAGGACGACGATGAGGTCGCCTTCGGCCACCGTTGCGCCTTCTTCTACGGCGATCTTGACGATGGTGCCTTGCATCGGAGAGGTCAGCGAGTCGCCTGACGCGGCTGAGGCCTTGCCTGAGCCGCCGGCGCGGCGCGCAGGCTTCTTCTTTCCGCCAGTGCCAGCGCCGGCAGCCGAGACAGCGGACGCGCCCAGGCCGGCCGGCAGGACGACCTCGAGGCGTTTGCCACCGACCTCGACGGTCACCTTCTCGCGTTCGGCCGGTTCCGGGATCTCGGCGGTGGGTCCGTCGTACGGCGTGAGTTGGTTGTCGTACTCGGTCTCGATCCAGCGGGTGTGGACCTTGAAGCCGTCGTCACCGACGAAGGCCGGGTCCGACACCACGGCGGAGTGGAACGGGATGACCGTCGGCATCCCCTCGACGACGAACTCGCGCAGCGCGCGCCGCGACCGCTGCAGCGCCTGGGTGCGATCCCGGCCGGTGACGATCAGCTTCGCCACCAGCGAGTCGAACGCGCCCGGCACGGTCTCGCCCTGGTCGTAGCCGCCGTCGAGCCGGATGCCCGGGCCGGACGGAGCGTGCCAGCGGGTCAGTGTGCCGGGTGCGGGCAGGAAGCCGCGACCGCCGTCCTCGGCGTTGATCCGGAACTCGATCGAGTGCCCGGACACGACGGGATCGTCGTACCCGAGTTCCTCGCCGTCAGCGATCCGGAACATCTCCCGGACCAGGTCGAGGCCGGTGACCTCTTCGCTGACCGGGTGCTCGACCTGCAGGCGCGTGTTCACCTCGAGGAACGAGATCAGCCCATCCTGACCGACCAGGAACTCACAGGTGCCGGCGCCGACGTACCCGGCTTCCCGCAGGATCGCCTTGGAGGACGTGTACAGCGTCTCGAGTTGCGATGAGGTGAGGAACGGCGCAGGCGCTTCCTCGACCAGCTTCTGGTACCGGCGCTGCAGCGAGCAGTCCCGGGTGGAGACGACCACAACGTTGCCGTGGGCATCGGCCAGGCACTGGGTCTCGACGTGCCTCGGCTTGTCCAGGTACCGCTCGACGAAGCACTCACCCCGGCCGAAGGCGCTCGTTGCCTCACGTACGGCGGACTCGAACAGCTCAGGCACTTCCTCCAGATTGCGGGCGACCTTCATCCCCCGACCGCCACCGCCGTACGCCGCCTTGATCGCGATCGGCAGACCGTACTCCTCCGCGAACGCCACCACCTCGGAAGCATCCGCGACCGGGTCCGGCGTACCGGGGACCTGTGGTGCGCCGACCTTCTCGGCGATGTGCCGGGCCTTGACCTTGTCGCCGAGGGAGTCGATCGCCGACGGCGGCGGGCCGATCCAGATCAGTCCGGCGTCCAGAACGGCCTGCGCGAAGTCGGCGTTCTCGGCCAGGAAGCCGTAGCCGGGATGGACGGCGTCGGCGCCGGAGCGAGCCGCGACGTCGAGGATCTTGGCGATGTTCAGGTAGGAGTCGGCCGGTGTCGACCCGTCCAGCGCGTACGCCTCGTCGGCGAGCCGGACGAACAGGGCGTCGCGGTCCTGGTCGGCGTACAGGGCAACGCTCCCGAGCCCCGCGTCGGCGGCGGCCCGGACGACCCGGACGGCGATCTCGCCACGGTTGGCGATCAGCACCTTGGTGATCTTCTTGCTGTCGGACACAGCTGACTCCCTTCGGCCAGCCTGAGTCTAGGGTCAAGCGGGCCTCCAGCGGGGAGGAGCGTTACTCACATCACCGCGGGCGGCCGCTCGAAGCAGGACTCCAGCACGACGATGGTCTGCGTGCTGGTGACGCCGTCCACCTTGTGCAGGGCGCGCAGGGTCGTCTGCAGGTCCTCGGTGGTGGCCGTCCGCACCTTCACCAGGACCGACGCCGGGCCGGCGATGATGTGCGCCTCCTGGACCGCCGGGATCTCCGCCAGCGCGCGGAGTGTCGGCTCGTCGCCCATCCAGGCGTCCGCGTCCAGCATCACGAAGGCCAGTACGCCCTGCCCGACGGCGGCCGGGTCGACCTCGACCGCGGTCCGCCGGATCACGCCGGCCGCCTTCAGCTTCCGGACCCGCTCGTGCGTGGCTCCGGCCGACATCCCGACCACCTGGCCGAGCGCGGCGTACGACTGGGTCGCGTCCAGCTGGAGTTCGGCGAGCAGCTTGCGGTCCGTCTCGTCTATGGCCATTGTCACCCTTTACCAAACCTCATCCTGTGATCTAGAACTGTAACAGGATGAGATTCGACAAAGGAGGGACATGACCATCACGCTGTCCGCCGCACCGACCCGGATCCGGGCCGAGCTCGAGGTGCTCGACGAGCGGTTCGGCAAGATCGCGGGGGACGAGTACGTCGAGTGCCTGTACGACGGCGGTCGCTGGCTGGAAGGCCCGGCGTACTCACCGGCCTGGCGCTGCCTGATCTTCAGCGACATCCCCAACGACCGGCTGCTGCGCTGGGATGAGGTCTCCGGTGACGTGAGCGTCTTCCGCCAGCCGTCCGGGTACGTCAACGGCAACACGATCGACCGCGAGGGCCGCCTGGTCAGCTGTTCCCAGGGCGAGCGCCAGGTCGTCCGGACCGAGTACGACGGGACGCGGACGGTGCTGGCGTCACACCTGGACGGGCGGCGGCTGAACAGCCCGAACGACGTGGTCGTCAGGCGGGACGGCTCGATCTGGTTCACCGATCCGCCGTACGGGATCACCTCGAACTACGAGGGACACAAGGCCGGGCAGGAGATCGACGGCTGCCATGTGTACCGGATCGCCCCGGACGGCGCGCTGACCGTGGTCGCGGACGACTTCATCCGGCCGAACGGGCTGGCGTTCTCGCTCGACGAGTCCCAGTTGTACGTCGTCGACACCCCGGGCAAGCACATCCGCCGGTTCGACGTGGACGGCGACCAGCTGATCGGCGGCGAGGTGTTCGCGCCCTGCGAGGCGGGCATGTTCGACGGCATCAGGCTGGACGACGCAGGCCGGGTCTGGGCCGCGACACACGAGGGCGTGCACTGCTTCGACCCCGACGGAACGCTGATCGGCAAGCTCCTGCTGCCCGACGTCGTCTCCAACCTGACCTTCGGCGGACCGAAGGGCAACAGGCTGTTCATCACCGCGACGAACGCGGTCTGGTCCTGGCTGCTGACCGCATCCGGCGCACCGCAACCATGGGCGGCTCCAAGGGAATAGGCTTTCCGGCTGACGCACAGTCGAGCCCTTGGAGAGTGCTGATGACCATCCTCGAGCCGTTGGCCGGAACCGCCCCGGCCGTCTGGGAATCGCTGGACGACCGGTTCGCCGGCATCCGTGGGGACAAGTTGCTCGAGCGGTTGTGGACCGGTGGCCGGTGGGTGGAGGGCCCGGTGTACTCGCCGGCCGGCCGCTACCTGCTCTGGAGCGACATCCCGAACGACCGCATCCTGCGCTGGGACGAAACGTCGTACCAGGTGTCGGTGTTCCGGCAGCCGGCCGGGAACACCAATGGGCACACGCTCGACACCGAGGGCCGCCTCGTCAGCTGCGAGCACGGGAACCGCCGGGTCACCCGGACCGCACACCACGGCGCGATCACGGTCCTGGCCTCGGAGTACGACGGGAAGCGGCTGAACAGCCCGAACGACGTCGTCGTGAAGCGGGACGGCTCGGTCTGGTTCACCGACCCGGCGTACGGGATCGACAGCGACTACGAGGGATACAAGGGCCAGATCGAGACTGGCGGCTGTCACGTCTACCGGGTCTCGACCGACGGCGTGCTGACCCGGGTCGCGGACGACTTCAACCGGCCGAACGGGCTGGTCTTCTCGCTGGACGAATCGTTGCTCTACATCACCGATTCGGAGGAGGGGACGATCCGGGTCTTCACTGTTGAGGGTGACAAACTGTCCGGTGGCGACCTGTTCGCCGAGTGCGGCAACGGGATCTTCGACGGCATCCGCCTCGACACCGAGGGCCGCATCTGGGCGTCGGCGGCGGACGGTGTGCACGTCTACCACCCCGACGGCACGTTGCTCGGCAAGCTGCTCGTCCCCGAGACGGTGTCCAACCTCACCTTCGGCGGCGCCAAGCGCAACCGCCTCTTCGTGACCGCGACGACCTCGGTCTACTCGGTCTTCACCACCGTCAACGGAGCACCGCAGCCGTACCAGCGCTGATCTCCCTCGGCGGAGGGAGACGGTTGGTTCTCGGGATGGATCCCTTGCCGTTGCCTTGATGGAAACGTCTTCTCGGTGGCCCGCACGCGGCGGGCCGACCGAGGAGGGGTTCGCGTGAGAAGCCGGAGATTCGTACGGCGGTTGGTCGCCGGAGCACTGGTGTTGATGGTGACGGCCGGTGCCGTGCCGTCGGCGGTTGCTGCTGGCAACGACCGTGACGGTGCGACGGGCGTCATGCGGGTGGCGGGCGCGGGTGGTGGCACGCTCGGACCGGAGTGGGGCGCAGACTTCGCCGGGGATCCGGTGCGATTCGAGATCGACGGACGGGCCACCGATCCGCTGCATCCGTCCGGCACGTTCCATGTCGTGCACCGCAAGCCCGACGGACGGTTGCTCGCGGAGTTCAGCGGCCGGATCACGAGCCTGAAGGCAGTCGACGAGGTGGCGGTGGTCACCGGGGTGATCGACGCGGCCGACAACCCGGGCCTGCCGCTGGAGATGGTCGGGAAGAACATCTCGCTGACCGTGTACGACGGCGGCCGGCAGGACCGGATCAGCTGGATCTGGGGCTTCTTCGGCGCTCCGGTGAGCCTGTTGCAGGGCACCGCGCCGACGTTCCCGCTGACCGAAGGCGGCTTCCAGGTGCACGGCGCACGGCCGGCGCCGGGGACTCGCCCGACAGTCGCGGTGAAGGCGGCTGAGACCGGGACCACAGTCGCTGCGCTGCTCGGTGACTCGACGCTGCGGTTCCAGTTGGCGGCTCGGGTCCCGGTCGGCGGCAACCCGACGGAGGTTCAAGGGGACTTCCACTTCTCGGATCGACGCGGCTCGGGAGTGGACGTCGAGGGCCGGATCAACTGCCTGGTCGCCGGCGGCCCGGTGGCAGTCGCGACCGGCGTGGTGACCGCCTCGAACGATCCGGCGAAGGTCGGCAAGCCGGTCTCGTTCTCGCTGAAGGACGGCCGGATCGACCGCCTGGGCTGGATCTGGGGCTTCGCGGCCGACGCTCCACAGATCGTCGACTGCCAGTCGGTCGTACCGTCGTACGCGCCGAGCTGGGGCGGTCTGGTGGTCCGGTAATTGCCAGGAGAACGCGCCGGACAAGCAGTACCGTGACTCCGGTGTGGGTTCAGGACGACGTACGGACGAAGGATCAGGTGTGGCGGGCAACGGCCTTCCTGGTCGTGATCGCGAATCTCGTGCTGGCCGTGGTCGAGATCGTCCACTACGCCGGAGCGGACGCCAGTTGCCCGACGGACGTCACGGAGTACCTGGAGTGCAGTCACCGCACGCTCGACGTGATGGACGACTCGTACACCTGGATGACGATCGCGTCGATCCCGTTGCTGCTGGGCATGTTCCTGCCGCTGCGACCGAGTACGACGCCGTGGCGGATCGCCTGTGTCGCGGTGCTGGCACTGTCGTTCGTCGTCCGGCTGATCCTGATGCTCACGCACTGACCAAGCACCCCAAGGAGTAGTTGTGACCACACCCATCGACCAGGTTCCTGCGCACCTTCGGGAGATCGCGCAGGCTGTTGTCGCCGAGGCCGAGGCCGACGAGCGGCTGCTGGCCGTCGTCGCCGGCGGATCGATCGCGACCGGAACGAGCGACGAGTACTCGGATCTGGATCTGGTGCTGGTCTGCACTCCGGAGGGGCAGGCGGCCTGCCTGGCCGACGCTCGGACGTTCGCCGGGCGGTTGGGGACCCTGCTGACGAGCTTCACCGGCGAACACGTCGGCGAACCGCGGCTGCTGATCGCGCTGTACGGACCGCCGCTGCTGCATCTCGACCTGAAGTTCGTCACGCCCGACGACCTCCATCACCGGGTTGAGGACGGCTTGGTGCTCTGGCAGCGGGACGACACCCTCGACACGACTCCCGGCGCGGCCCAGTGGCCGCAGCCGGATCCGCAGTGGATCGAGGACCGGTTCTGGGGGTGGACCCACTACATCGGCGTGAAGATCGCGCGGGGCGAGTTGTTCGAGGCGATCGAAGGCCTGGGGGCGCTGCGTTCGGCCGCGATCGCACCGCTCGCCGTCCACGGTCGCACCCCGAAGCCTTCCGGCGTACGGCGGTTGGAGACGTTGGCGCCGGAGCTCGTGCCGGAGTTGCGGGAGACCGTGGCCACGGCGGACCGGGACGATTGCCTGCGGGCGTTGAAGGCGTCGGTCGAGCTGTACCGCAAGGTCCGCGACAGCAGTGGCGTCGCGGTCGAACGCCGTACCGAGGCCGAGCGGGTCGTTGCCGAGTTCCTGACCGACTTCAAGTGACCCCGGGGTACGGCGTACCCCGGGGCCGCAGGGTCAGAAGTTGTTCTTGATCTGGTCGATGACGGTGAACACGGCGAGGAACCCGAAGGCCAGGAACGCGAAGACCATCACCAGCGTGCGGACCAGGTTGATCCGGATGGCCTGCGGCAGGGCGCGGGAGTTCATGTACCAGAGCAGACCGGAGTACACGAACATCATCGTGCCCGCGGTGCAGGCGGAGATGACCAGCAGCACCAGCGGCTGGGTCAGGCCGGCCAGCAGCACGATGATGCCGAAGGCAACCAGTCCCCAGACCAGCCAGAAGTACAGCTTGGATTCGCTGACCGATGATTCGCGCAGGTAGCGGGCCTTGATCATGTCCGAGGCCAGCCGCGAGGTGTAGTCGACGATGCCGGCCGCGGCCGCGAACAGTGCGAATGCACCGATCGCCCAGAACAGGTAGCCGAACCAGTCGCCGACCAGGGACTGCAGCGTGGTGCCCTCGATCTTCAGGAAGCTGATGCTGTTCTTGACGTTCTCGTCGCCGAACAGGGTCGCGTGCGCCAGCATCGAGGTGAACACGATCGTGAGCACAGTGATCGCGACGAACGTTGCGAGTTGCTCGATGTTGGCGAACTTCCACCAGCGCCGCCAGCGGGCCATGTTCGCCTCGTCGGGCTCGAACACGTAGCCGTTCGCGGTTGGGTCGGCCTCGGTCTCGCCGGTGATCGGCGAGGTCAGCCGCGGCACGTGCACACCCATGCCGAAACCCTTGTCCCGGATCCAGTTGCTCTGCACCAGGTTCTGGCCGCCGCCGGCTCCGGCGTACGCGATCGCACCCATGATCAGGGCGAAGCCGAGCTGGTCGGCCGGGAACTCCGGGTGGGTGACCGCGTCGCCGAGCGCGTGGTAGGTCTTCGCCCGGATCGCGAAGGCCAGCGCCAGGATCACCAGCACCGCGACGGCGAGGATCTTGACCAGGATCAGCCGCTCCAGCATCACGTAGACGACCGGTGCCAGGGTCAGGATCACGCCGATGACGACCAGGATGCCGATCGCGATCCAGCGCGGATCGCCGGCGCCGAACAGGTAGGTCAGCATCGAGGCCGAACTGGTCGCCCAGCCGGGCCACATGTTCGCGAAGTACGTCATGATCGCGAAGAACAGGCCCCAGTGCTTGCCGTACCGGTTGAAGCCGGTCAACGCTGTCTCACCAGTGGCCAGCGTGTACCGCTCGATCTCCATGTTCAGGAACCACTGGACGATCACGCCGACGACGGCGCCCCAGAGGAACACCAGGCCGACCTGACTGGAGATGTACGGCCAGAGGATGAACTCACCGGACGCCAGGCCGACACCGGCGCCGACCATGCCGGGGCCGACGATCTTCCAGGTCTGGCTGGGTGGTTCGGGTAGATCACGCACCTGCGGCGCGGGCAGGTTCTTGGTCGGCAGTGCGAATCTGCCGTGGTCAGTCGATCTGGTGTCGGCCATCGGGCTCCTCACTTCCTCGACCCCCTGTTCCGCAGGTTAACGAATACTGTCGACACGAGCGACCCGACACAGGCAGCTCAGCCCAGCGGATCTTCGAGCTCACTTCAACTACCGGACGAACGTCAGGTCTTCCGCCGGTGGCTTCACCCTCGACGCAGCCCAGGCGGTCTGCGGACATACCGGCGTACTGGAGGTGTTCGCACGGCTTGTCGACAAATCGCTTGGTGTCCAGTCGGACCGAGTTGGCGCCGCTCAGGAGGGATTGAGCATCTCCAGTGTCTTGCCGATTCGGCGGGTGCGGGTCTCCGGCTTCTTCGCGTCGTTGATCGCGTTCACGTGCTCGCGGCGATGGCTGTAGCTCAACGCGTCGAAGGCCTTCCGCAGCCCGGCGTCCTCTAGCGCCGCGGCGAGATCGGCCGGCACCTCGACGGTCCGCTCGGCCGCGTCTGGCTGCAACGTGACGGTGACCGGATCGCCGGCACCCTTGCCCAGCTCGGTGCGGATGCTCTTCAGGATGCCGAGCGCCATGCACCCACCCATCGACGCGATCGAGCCGCGGTACGCGACGCCGTCGAACGTCGCCTGCACTGGGATCCGCCCGCCGCCACCGAGCCCGGCGATCACCTCGCCCGGCACTTCCACCCAGGCGCCGCCGCCGTCGTTCACCACGATCGTGCCCTCGAACGTCTCCATGGTTCGCACCCTAGGACGAGAGCTTGCTCGGCCACCAGACCCGCTTGCCGATGTCATAGGCCAGCGAGGGCACCAGCAGTGAGCGGACCACGGTCGTGTCCAGCAGTACGCCGAACGCGACCATGAACGCGATCTGGACCAGGAACAGGATCGGCAGCACCGCGAGCGCCGAGAAGGTCGCCGCGAGCACGACGCCGGCCGACGTGATCACGCCGCCGGTGACCGCGAGGCCGACCAGGATGCCCGGTCTGGTCCCTTGTTCCTGGGATTCCTCCCGCACTCTGGTCATCAGGAAGATCGAATAGTCGATGCCCAGGGCAACGAGGAAGACGAACGCGTAGAGCGGGATGCTCGGGTCCGCGCCGGGGAATTCGAAGATGTGGTTGAACGCGATCGCGCTCACCCCGACGGTCGCGCCGAACGAGAGCACGTTCGCGACCACCAGCAGCACGGCCGCGACGATCGAGCGCAGCAACAGCATCAGGACGACGAAGATCACCGTCAGGATGGTCGGGATGATCACGCGCAGATCGCGTTTGCTGGCGTCGAGTACGTCGAGGTTGATCGCCGTACTGCCGCCGACCAGGACGTCCGGACTGACCGTGTCCAGCTCGGTGCGCAGATGCTCGACGACCTTGGTCGCCTCCGGTGAGTCGGCCGGGACCTTCAGCGTGGCCTGGACCAGCACCTTCCCGTCGACGACCTTCGGCGGTACGCCGGGAGCCACCGAGGCGGACGCGGTCGCGACGCCGTCCACCTTCGACGCGGTCTGGACCACCTGGTCGGCCCGATCTGCCGGTGTGAGGATCTGGACCGGCGTACCGGCGCCGGCGTCGAAGTGCTGGCCGAGCACCTCCTGGCCGGTGACGGACTCGACCTTGTTCAGGAACAGGTCCTCCTGCGACGTACCGCTTGCCTTGAACGTCGGCAGGAACGCGGCGCACCCGAGCAAAGCCAGCGCGGTGATGACCCAGACCCGGCGCGGGTGGCGGCCGACGAGTCCAGAGACTCGGCCCCAGAGCTTGCGTCCGCCGACCTGATCGCGCGCGTGCACGTGGTCGAGCCGCGGGATCGACGGCCAGAAGATCCGCCGCCCGAACGCGAGCAGGATCGCGGGCAGGAACGTCATCGCGGAGATGAAAGCGCCGGCGATGCCGATCGCGCCGACCGGGCCGAGACCCTTCGTGCTGCCGAGCTGGGAGAGCAGGAGGCAGAGCAGACCGAGGATGACGGTCGCCGCGCTGGCCGCGATCGGCTCGACGGCGGCCCGCCATGCGATCCGCATCGCCTGGTACTTGCCGGCGTAGTCGTGCAGCTCTTCCTTGTACCGCGACACCAGCAACAGTGAGTAGTCGGTCGCGGCCCCGACCACCAGGATGAACAGGATGCCCTGACTCTGCCCGTTCAGTTCGAGTACGTCGCTCTTGGCCAGCGGATACACCACCAGCGCGGCGAGGGCGAGACCGAAGACGGCGGTGAGCAGGACGGCGATCGGCAGGACCGGGCTGCGATAGACGATGAGCAGGATGACGAAGACGACCGCGAGTGCGACACCGAGCAGGATCCCGTCGATGCCGCTGAACGCCACCACGAAGTCCGCGAACACACCACCCGGACCGGTGACGTAGACATCGAGACCGGTCGGGGTCAGAGTCTGCTTGATCTCGGTGCGCATCGTGTCGGCGACCGCGAACAGCACGGTCTCGCCGTCCTTGACCACTTCGTCGGCCCGGTCGCCGTCGATCTCGACAGTGAGCAGCAGCGCCTTCTTGTCCTCCGACGGGACGATCGTCGTGGCCGGCGCGGCCAGGTAGTCGCCGATCGTCGTGCCGTCGCCGAGGTCCATCGCCGGGACCGAGGCGAGAAAGGCTTTCGCGTTGGCCAGGTCCGTCGGCGTGATACCGGAGTCGCGCACGATCAGGACGAAGTACGGCAGGGCCTTGGAGTCGACGAACTTGGCCGACTCGTTCGCGACCAGGGTCGACTCGGCCTGTTTCGGCAGGAAGTTCGCGTTGTCGTTCTCCTGGACCTCGCTCAGCTTGCCGACCGTCGGACCGCCGAGTGACCCGAGCACCAGCCACCCGATCAGGACCGCCGCGATCGCCGCCCGCCAGGCCCAACGGCCCCGGCTCTTACGAGGCCGGTTGTCGCTGTCAGGGCTCTGCTGTTCGTTGTGTTCCACCGCTGTCCCCTCGCCGTCGGTGCGGCCCATGAGTAGGCACAGTACCCAGCCCGGCAACGTCTTCTCTCACCACCCACCGCGGGGTGTGCGGGAGCCGTTTCTGCGGCGTAACAACGAGATGACCGCTCGGAAACACCCCGGTCATAGCGTCCTGGCCTACTAGTCGGGCCGGATGATCGGAGACGCACGATGACGCTGGAGGCACGACCGGAGGTCGTCACTCACCGCGACCGGACCGGGACGGTCGGAACGGTCGAGGCGCCGCGCCGCGGCCGCTGGATCGATGTGTGGGATCCCGAGGACGGCACGTTCTGGGCGCGGACCGGCCGCCGGGTGGCGCGGCGCAACCTGTGGCCGTCGATCTTCGCCGAGTTTCTCGGCTTCTCCGTCTGGCAGCTGTGGAGCATCGTCGTGGTGTCGATGCCCAAGGCGGGCTTCACCTACAGCACCGACCAGCTGTTCTGGCTGGTCGCGCTGCCCAGCCTGGTCGGCGCGACGCTGCGGCTGCCGTACACGTTCGCGGTCCCACGGTTCGGCGGCCGGAACTGGACCATCGTCTCCGCGCTGCTCCTCCTGGTGCCGACCGCCGGGCTGTCCTACTTCCTGACCCAGCCGGACACGCCGTTCTGGCTGATGGCGCTGGTCGCGGCCACCGCCGGCGTCGGCGGCGGCAACTTCGCGAGCAGCATGACGAACATCTCGTTCTTCTTCCCGGAGAAGGAGAAGGGCTTCGCACTCGGCATCAACGCGGCCGGCGGCAACCTCGGTGTCGCTGTGGTCCAACTGGTGGTGCCGATCGTGATCGTGGCCGGCGCCGGGTTGTCGCTGAACCGGGCCGGCCTGCTGTGGATCCCGCTGATCGTGCTGGCCGCCGTACTGGCGTGGAAGGTGATGGCGAACCTGTCCGTCGCGACCTCGTCGTTCCGGACCTCGGTGACGGCGGCGAAGCGACCGCACACCTGGATCATCTCGTTCCTCTACATCGGCACCTTCGGGTCGTTCATCGGGTTCTCGGCCGCGTTCCCGCTGCTGATCAAGACCACGTTCCCCGACGTCACCGGGGCCGGCATCGCCTTCCTCGGCGCGCTGGTCGGCTCGGTGGCGCGGCCGTTCGGCGGCAAGCTGGCCGACCTGGTCGGCGGCGCCTGGGTGACGGTCTGTTCGTTCGTCGTGATGGGCCTGGGCATCCTGGCCGCGATCGTGTCGCTGAACGCGGGCAGCTTCGCCGGATTCCTGATCAGCTTCCTGGTCCTGTTCGTCGCCAGTGGCGCCGCGAACGGATCGACGTACCGGATGATCCCGGCGGTGTTCCGGCTGACCACACCGGGCGATCCGGGTCGGGCCCGGCGCGAGGCGGCGGCCTGCATCGGCATCGCCTCCGCGGTCGGCGCGTACGGCGGCTTCCTGGTCCCGCGCGGCTTCGCGATGTCGACGAGCCACTTCGGCTCGCTGATTCCCGCGCTGTACGTCTTCTGCGGCTTCTACGTGGTCTGCCTGGCCGTGACGTACTTCTGCTACCTGCGCAAGGGCGGCCCGCTGAGTGGGGAGCGCGTGTGACGGCTGTTCCGACTCACTGCCCGTACTGCGCTCTGCAGTGCGCGACGACCCTGCACCCGGTCGACCGGGTGCAGGTGTCGGTGCAGCCCCGCGCCATTCAAGCCTTTGAGGGCGGCCCGACCAACCGCGGCGGGCTGTGCCGGAAGGGCTGGACGGCGCCGGAGGTCCTCACCGTGCCGGACCGGCTCACGACGCCGCTGATGCGGAACGCCGCGGGGAACTTGGTGGCGGCGAGCTGGGACGAGGCGCTGGACTTCGTCGCGGATCGCATCCGGTCGCTCCAAGCGTCGTACGGCTCTGACAGCGTTGCGGTCTTCGGCGGTGGTGGGCTGACCAACGAGAAGGCGTACGCGCTGGGCAAGTTCGCCCGGGTCGCGCTCAGGACCGCGAACGTCGACTACAACGGACGGTTCTGTATGTCGTCCGCGGCGGCCGCGACGAACCGCGCCTTCGGCATCGATCGCGGGCTGCCGTTCCCGCTGGCCGACCTCGGTGGTGCGGGTGTGGTGCTGCTGGTCGGCAGCAACCTCGCCGAGACGATGCCGCCGGCGGTCGCTCATCTGCAGAGCGCACGGGACGCGGGCGGGCTGCTCGTGGTCGATCCGCGTCGTACTGCGACGGCCGGGCTGACCGCAGACGACGCAGGAATCCATCTGCAGGCGACTCCGGGGACCGATCTGGCGTTGGTGCTCGCGCTGACGCACGTCGTACTGCAGGAAGGGCTTGCGGACACGGCGTACCTGAGTGAGCGGACGGACGACCCGGAGGGGTTGTTCCGCTCGACTGCGGCTTGGTGGCCTGAGCGGGCCGAGCGGGTGACGGGCGTGCCGGCTGCGACGATCCGGCGGGCGGCCCGGGTGCTTGCGGCTGCTGCACCGGTGCACGGCGGCGACGGAGTGTTCATTCTGACCGGGCGTGGCGCTGAGCAGCACAGCAAGGGCACGGACACGGTGACTGCGTGCATCAACCTTGCGTTGGCACTTGGTCTGCCGGGGCGGCTGGGGAGTGGCTACGGCTGCATTACCGGACAGGGGAACGGTCAGGGCGGTCGGGAGCATGGGCAGAAGGCGGACCAGTTGCCGGGGTACCGCAGCATCTCCGATCCGGCCGCGCGGGCTCACGTTGCACGCGTGTGGGGTGTGGATCCTGAGGACCTGCCTGGTCCGGGCAAGAGCGCGGTCGAGCTGATCAACGCGCTGGGTACGGCGGGTGGTCCGCGGGCGCTGCTCGTGCACGGGAGCAATCTGCTGGTCTCGGCACCGCGGCTTGCATCAGTGCGGGAACGCCTTGCTGCATTGGACTTGCTGGTGGTGGCGGACGTCGTACCGTCCGAGACCGCGCTGCTGGCGGATGTCGTCTTCCCGGTGACGCAGTGGGCCGAGGAAGAGGGCACCATGACGTCCCTCGAGGGGCGGGTACTGCGGCGGCAGGCCGCTATCGCGCCGCCTGGTGAGGTGCGGAGCGATCTGGCTGTCTTTGCTGGATTGGCTTCGCGGCTGGGGTGTGGGGCCGCATTCTCGACTGATCCGGCTGAGGTGTTCGAGGAACTGCGGCTGGCGAGTGCTGGTGGGAAGGCTGACTACTCGGGGATCACGTGGGAGCGGATCGACGCGGGGGAGGCGTTGTTCTGGCCTGTTCCTTCTCCGGGGCATCCGGGGACGCCGCGGTTGTTCGCGGACGGATTCAGTACGCCGGATGGGCGGGCGCACGTGGTGGCGGTGGATCATCGGCCGGTTGCGGATGATCTGCACGCCGCAGCGCCGATGTATCTCGTGACCGGCCGGCTCTTGCAGCACTACCAGAGTGGGGCGCAGACGCGGCGGGTGCCGGAGTTGGCGGCGGCGGAGCCGGAGGTGTTCGCGGAGATCCATCCGCGGGTGGCTGCGCAGCTGGGGATCGCGGACGGGCGGCCGATGCGGTTGCGGACCGCTCGTGGGTCGATGGTGCTGCCGGCGCGGGTGACGGCGGATGTGCGTCCGGACACCGTGTTCGTGCCGTTCCACTTCGGTGGTTCGGAGGCGGTCAACGAGCTGACCAACGATGCGCTCGACCCGGTGTCGCGAATGCCCGAGTTCAAGGCGTGTGCCGTCGAGGTGAGCGCCGCGAGTCTCCCGGTGACCGGAGTCTCCGCATGAACCCGCGCGTGGTGATCATCGGCGGTGGGATGGCCGGTCGGCGGTTGGCAGAGCTGTTGGCATCGTACGACGTGACGGTGCTGGGCGACGAGCCGTCGTACAACCGCAGCCGCCTCACCGAGTACGTCGCCGGCCGCGCGCCCGAGCCCTCCCTCGGCGATGAGCCAGTCACCACAGCGGTTGCCGTGGACCGTAGCCGCCGCGTAGTAACAGATTCCGCCGGACGCGAGTGGCCGTACGACCGGTTGGTGTTTGCGACTGGCGCGGTGCCTTCCGAGGTTGTTGGTTCCGCCGGAGCTCACACCTTGCGTTCCGTTGCCGATGCCCGCGCTCTTGTTGGCGCGGCTGGTCGAGTACGACGGGTGGTTGTGCTTGGTGGCGGTGTGCTTGGCGTCGAGACTGCCTGCGCTCTGCGTGGACGTGGCGTGCCGGTCACGCTGATGCATGACGGCGAAACGCTGCTGAACAAGGCGGTTCGAGGATCGGCAGGGCGGCGGGTCACGCGGGCGGTTCGCGAGTTGGGCGTGGAGGTGTTGCTCAACGCAACGGTTGAACAGGTTGCCTCGCGGGATGGGAATTTCCGGGCGCTGACCCTGCGTGGCGGGCGGCAGGTGTTCGGGGACTTGTTGGTGGTGGCTTGTGGGGTGCACGCGCGGACAGAGTTGGCGGACGGGTTGACGGTGCGGGACGGGATCGTTGTCGACCGCACGTTGACGAGCCCGGACGATCCGCGAGTGCACGCGATCGGGGACTGTGCCGAGGTCGATGGCTGGGTCAGCGGGACGGTCGCGTCCGCGTGGGGTCAGGCCGAGGCGCTGGCGCGGCAGCTGAACAGTGAGCCGGCCGGTGTCCCGGAGTACGACGTACTGCGGCTGACCACCGGTGGACTCGATGTACTTGCCTTAGGCAACAAAGACGAGAACGGCGAGGAGGTGCGGCTCGAGGACGGGGAACGGTATGTGCGGGCCGTGCTGCGCGACGGCGTGGTCCGCTCCGCGGTGGCGATCGGGGCGCCCGAGGTGGCCGCTGAGTTGGTGCTGCTGGCGGACCGCGGGACGCCGGTCGCGGCGGACGGGCTGCTGGCGGATCCCGTCGTACCGCAGAAGAAGGTGACCACCGTCTGCCGCTGCAACGGGGTCACCAGGGCCGCGATCGAGGCGGCCTGGCGTGGAGGTGCCGACAGTGTCGCCGGCATCGCCGCCACGACGCGGGCGACGACCGGGTGCGGTAGTTGCACCGGCGCCGTCGGCGAACTGCTCGACCGCTTCCGGCGCGGCGAGACCGAACCAGTTCCCAGCAGGAGGGCGACGATGACAGAGCTGAAGAAGGCCCGGCACGTGGTTGTGGTGGGCGGCGGCATGGTCGCGCACCGGCTGGTGGAGGCACTGCGATCGCGCGACACCGAGATCCAGTGGAGGATCACCGTGCTGGCCGAGGAACCACGGCTGCCGTACGACCGGGTCGCGCTGACCAGCTACTTCTCCGGCCGCGACCCCCACGACCTCTCGCTCGGCGAACCCGACCTCTGGGACGACCCAGCGGTGACGCTCCGCAAGGGCGTACAGGTCACCGCGATCGACACTACCGGCAAGACCGTGACCACCGCGCGCGGCGAGCAGGTCAAGTACGACGAACTCGTGCTGGCCACTGGGTCGTCGGCGTTCGTCCCACCGGTGAAGAACAACGACGCGCAGGGCTGCTTCGTCTACCGGACCGTCGACGATGTCGCCGCGCTCCGGGTCTACGTCGAGCGGCTGAAGTCGGAGGGCCGGCAGGTCAGCGGTGTGGTCGTCGGCGGTGGCCTGCTGGGGCTCGAGGCGGCCGGCGCGCTGCGGGCGCTGGGTGCCGCGACGAAGGTGGTCGAGTTCGCGCCGCGGCTGATGCCGCTGCAGGTCGACGAGGGCGGCGGCGCTGCCCTCGCCCGGTTGATCGAAGGACTTGACGTCGAGGTGCTGGTGTCGACGCAGTGCAACCGGGTGAAGCTGACGTCCCAAGGCGCGGCCCGGGCGATGGCCGTTGCCGACGGCCCTGATCTGCCGGCCGACGTGGTGGTGTTCGCGACCGGCGTACGGCCGCGGGACGAGCTCGGCCGGGTGGGCGGTCTGGAGATCGGGGAACGCGGCGGTGTCGTGGTCGACGAAGGCTGCCGGACGTCGGTGCCGGGCGTCTGGGCGATCGGCGAGGTCGCTTGCATCGAGGGCCGGGTCTGGGGATTGGTTGCTCCCGGCTACACGATGGCGGAGATCGTCGCCGACCGGTTGCTCGGCGGTGGCGCGACATTCCCCGGAGCGGACACCTCGACGAAGCTGAAGCTGCTCGGTGTCGACGTCGCCAGCTTTGGGGACGCGTTCGGCGCGACCGAGGGTGCGCTGGACATCGTGTACGCAGACCCAGTCGCCGGTGTCTACAAGAAGCTCGTCCTGTCCGACGACGCCCGGACGTTGCTCGGCGGCATCCTGGTCGGCGACGCATCGGCGTACTCCGGACTCCGCCCGATGGTGGGCCGTGAACTCGGGGCGGACCCGGCGGCATTCCTGCTGCCCGAGGGTGCAGGGCCGGTCAAGCTCGAGCTTCCGGACGACGCGCCGGTGTGCTCATGCAACAACGTGTCGGCCGGCGCGATCCGGTGCTCGGTCCGCGACGACGGCTGCACCGACATCAAGTCGGTGTGCGGCAAGACGAAGGCTGGGACCAGTTGTGGTTCCTGCCTGCCGATCGTGAAGAACCTGCTGAACTCCGAACTCACCAAGGCCGGTGTCGAGGTCAGCAAGGCGCTCTGCGAGCACTTCGCGTTGTCCCGCGCCGAGCTGTTCGACGTCGTCCGGGTGACCGGGCTGCGGACGTTCAGCGAGATCGTCGAGCGGCACGGCGCCGGACGCGGTTGCGACATCTGCAAGCCGGTGGTCGCGTCGATCCTGGCCAGCCTGGACCCCGCCGGTCACGTTCTCGACGGCGAGCGGGCGACGCTGCAGGACACCAACGACCACGTGATGGCGAATATGCAGAAGGACGGCACATACTCCGTCGTCCCGCGGATCCCCGGCGGTGAGATCACGCCTGAGGGTCTGATCACTATCGGCGAGGTGGCCCGCGACTTCGGCCTGTACACGAAGATCACCGGTGGCCAGCGGGTCGACCTGTTCGGTGCGCGGATCGAGCAGTTGCCGGCGATCTGGAAGCGGCTGGTCGACGCCGGCTTCGAGTCCGGGCACGCGTACGGCAAGGCGCTGCGGACCGTGAAGTCGTGTGTCGGCTCCACCTGGTGCAGGTACGGCGTACAGGACTCTGTCGGGATGGCGATCGCGCTGGAGCTGCGGTACCGCGGGCTGCGGTCGCCGCACAAGCTCAAGCTTGGGGTGTCGGGGTGCGCGCGGGAGTGTGCCGAGGCGCGTGGCAAGGACGTCGGCGTGATCGCGACCGAGAAGGGCTGGAACCTGTACGTCGGCGGCAACGGCGGCATGACGCCACGGCACGCGGAACTGCTCGCGTCCGACCTGGCCGACGAGGAGCTCTTCCGGGCGATCGACCGGTTCCTCATGTACTACATCCGCACCGGCGACCGGCTGCAGCGAACCGCGGTGTGGATCAACGACATCGAGGGCGGTCTCGATCACGTCCGCGACGTCGTACTGAACGACAGTCTCGGCATCGCCGCCGACCTGGACGCTGCGATGGCCGCGCATGTCGACTCGTACGTCGACGAGTGGCAGGCGACGCTCAACGACCCCGACAAGCTGGCCCGGTTCGTCTCCTTCGTGAACGCGCCGGACCAGCCGGACGCCGATCTGCGGTACGTGGTCGAGCGCAACCAGCCGCGGCCCGCCACCCCGGCCGAACGCGGACAGCTGGAGCCGGTGCTGCTGGCCGGTCCCCGATTGGAGGTACGCCGATGAGCGTCACGACCGCGTTTGTGGTGTGTGAGTACGACGTGCTGCTGCCGGAGCGTGGTGTCGCCGCGTTGGCCGGGGAGCTGCAGCTCGCGCTGTTCCGGACCCACGCCGGCGAGGTGTTTGCTCTGGGCAACCAGGATCCGTTCAGTGGGGCGAACGTGATGTCGCGTGGCATCGTGGGGAGCAGAGGCGAGGTGCCGACGGTGGCGTCGCCGATGTTCAAGCAGGTCTTCGACCTGCGCACCGGCGAATGCCTGGACGATCCGTCGGTGTCGCTGCCTGTGTACGAGGTCGAGATCGTCGACGGACAGGTGATGGTGAATCTCAGTGAGCACGGCTAGGCCGGGGCCACTCAGTGGCTGCACGATCGCGGTCACCGCGCACCGCCGCGCGGACGACCTGATCGCGGCGTTCGAGCGGCGCGGTGCGAAGGTGCTGCACGCGCCGACGCTGCAGATCGTGCCGGTCGCCGACGACCATGCGCTGCTCGAGGCGACCCGGCGGGTGATCGCGAACCCGCCGGACGACGTCGTCGTCACCACAGCGGTCGGATTCCGCGGCTGGATCGAGGCCGCGGACAGCGCCGGCCTGGCCGCGGACCTGCTCGGCACGCTGGAGCAGTCGCGGATCCTGGCGCGTGGGCCGAAAGCGCGTGGCGCGATCCGGGCCGCCGGGCTGGTCGAGCACTGGTCCGCGCGGTCCGAGACGACCGTCGAGGTGGTGGACTGGCTCCGCGACCAGGGTGTCAGCGGCCGGAAGATCGTCGTACAACTGCATGGGTTGTCGGATCCGGCGCTGCAGGACTCGCTGCGCACGGCCGGGGCGTCAGTGCGCGGGTTGGAGGTGTACCGCTGGGGCCCGGCGCCCGATCCCGCTCTGGTGGAGCGGATGATCGGTCAGATCGGTACGGGTGCGGTGGATGCGGTCGTGCACACGTCCGCACCCGGTGCGCAGGCCATGCTCGACTCGGCGGCCTTGACCGGGCAGTACGACGCTCTGATCGCGGCGCTGAAGTCAGGCCGGGTGCTGAACGCCTGTGTGGGTCCGGTGACCGCCGGGCCGTTCGTGAATCTGGGTCTGGAGCCGCTGGTGCCGGACCGCTTCAGGCTGGGTGCCTTGATCCGGATCGTGACGGATCGGCTCACCGACGACAACGCCCGGTCGATCGAGACCGAGCACGGGCAGTTGGTGATCCGTGGCGGGGCCGCGGTCCTCGACGGCGTCGTACTGCCGCTCGGTCCTGGTCCGCGGGCTGTGCTGGCCGCATTGGTGGCGGCCGGAGGTGATGTGGTGTCGCGACCGGAGTTGCTCGCGGTGCTCCCTGGTGCTGAGGACGTGCATGCGGTGGAGGTCACGGTGAACAGACTCCGGACGGCGATCGGGAAACCGGAACTGGTGCGGACGGTGGTCCGGCGCGGGTATCGGCTGGCGGTCGAGGCGGCCGGGGTTCCGTCGTGATCGACCTGGTCGCGGTCGCGCACGGGACCGCCGATCCGGGCGGCATCCGGGTCGTCCACGAACTGGTCCGGATGATGGCGCGGCAGCGGCCCGGCGTACCGCTGTCGCTGGGTTTCGTGGACGTCGACGTACCGGCGCTGCCGTCGCTGGTCCGGCGGGTTGTTGCCGATAGCAATCAGGCGGTCGTGGTGCCGCTGCTGCTCAGCTCCGGCTATCACGTGTACGTCGACGTGGCGGCCGAGGTGGACCGCCATCCCGGCCGGGTCCACGCGGCGCCCGCCCTCGGCCCCGATCCCGTCCTGGCCGGCATCCTCGCCGACCGCCTGGGCGACCTCTCCCGGATCGACCACGTAGTCCTGGCCGCAGCCGGGTCCTCCGACCCCCGAGCCCTCCAAGACTGCTCAACCACAGCCAAGCTCCTGTCCACCCGCATCGACCGCCCAGTAGACGTCGCCTACATCACCGGCACCGCCAACCCCCTCACCACAGTCCTCTCCCGAGCCCCAGCCCGCACGGCCATAGCGACGTACCTCCTGGCGCCCGGCTTCTTCAACAGCCTGCTCCATCGCCGCGCTCCTGGCCACCACATCAGCCCACCCCTCGGCGCCGACCCCCGTCTCGCCGCGCTGGCCCTGCGCAGGTACGACGAAGTCCAGGTGCTGGCTCACGCCGCCGGGCGGTAGGTGCTGATGAGTACGCCGGTGGTGGTGGTTTCGGAGTTCTCCAGGACCAGGGGTTGGTGGTGGTTGCCGAAGAGGTGGTGGCCTGAGCCGAGGGTCAGTGGGTGGATGAGCAGGATGTAGTGGTCGATCAGGTCGGGGATGGAGCGGACGAGTGCGCCGCTGCCGAGGACGATCAGGTCCTGGTCGGTCTTCAGCTTGGGGATGTCGTCGAGGGTGATGACGTGGGAGTTGGCCCAGGCGGGGTTCGTCAGGGTCGACGAGACGACGTACTTCTGCTGGTTGTTGAGGGCCTCGGTGTACGGGTTGTCCGGCTGGTTCGGCCAGAAGCCGGCGAAGTCGTGGTACGTGCGGCGCCCGAGCAGCATCCCACCGAACCGGCGGCCCCGACCGAGCACGCGACCCATCGCGTCCTGGCTGTACGGCGTCGCCCAGCCGCCGTACCGGAACCCGTCGCGCGGGTCCTCGTCCGGTCGGCCCGGAGCCTGCATCACGCCATCCAGGCTCACGCTGCACACCACCGTGGTCTCACCCATGACTACCTCCCTCGTGTAGGTCCTTTCTCCCTCTACACGAATGCGCCCCGGCCGGATCGACAGCGCTGGGCCACCCGGACCGCCAGCACTCACCAACGTGCTCGATCCGTCGCGCGGTGTGCTGAGCAAGGGTGAGGGGAGGGGGTGTCAGCGGCGTTCGTGAGTGGGAGCGGTTCGCCCGCGGAGGGAGTTGAGGTCGGAGTGGCAGCGGGCTTCGACTTCCGCCAGTTCCTGGAGTGTTTCGTCGATGTCGCGGCGGCGTTGTTCGAGGTCGGCGCGCCGGTGGGTGATCTGGTCGAGGAGGTAGACGAGCTGGCCCTCCTCGCCGGGCTCGGCGTCGTACATGTCGACGATGGTGGCGATCTCGTCGAGGGAGAAGCCGAGGCGTTTGCCGCGCAGGATCAGGCCGAGGCGGACCTTGTCGCGGGAGTGGTACACGCGGACCGTGCCGCGGCGCTCGGGCGTGAGCAGGCCGCGGTCCTCGTAGAACCGGATCGTGCGCAGGGTGACGTCGTACTCGGCCGCCAGTTCGGCGATCGACCAGGTCTGAGCGGGCACCGGGTTATTGTGCACGCACCCCACTGTGCTTTACGTTTACGTAAGCGTCAAGCACAGAGGAGTGCGTCATGTACGAGCTGTCCGAGGAGCATCGCGAGTTCCGCCGCAGCGTGCGCGACTTCGCCGAGGCGGAGATCGCCCCGCACGCGGCCGAGTGGGACCGCAAGCACTACTTCCCGGTGGAGGTCGTGCAGAAGATGGGCCGGCTCGGCCTGTTCGGGCTGACCGCCCCGGAGGAGTACGGCGGCTCGGCCGGTGACTTCACCAGCCTGTGCGTGGCGATCGAGGAGATCTCCCGCGTCGACCAGTCGATGGGCATCACCTTGGAGGCGGCGGTCGGGCTCGGGATCAACCCGATCCTCACCTTCGGCACCGACGAGCAGAAGGCCACCTGGCTGCCCGAGCTGGTGGCCGGCCAGAAGCTGGCCGGGTTCGGCCTGACCGAGCCCGATTCCGGCTCGGACGCCGGCGCGACCAAGACCCGGGCTGTCCTCGACGGTGGCGAGTGGGTGATCGACGGCTCGAAGCAGTTCATCACCAACTCCGGCTCGTCGATCACCTCCTGCGTGACGGTGACCGCGCGGACCGGTGAGAAGGCGGACGGCAAGCCGGAGATCTCCACGATCATCGTCCCGAGTGGTACGCCGGGCTTCGTCGCGGAGGCGGCGTACGACAAGCTGGGTTGGCACGCGAGTGACACGCATCCGCTGTCGCTCAGTGGCTGCCGGGTCCCCGAGGCGAACCTGCTGGGCGAGCGCGGCAAGGGGTTCGCGCAGTTCCTTGCGACGCTCGACGACGGGCGGGTGGCGATCGCGGCGGTCGCACTCGGTTGCATCCGGGCCTGCCTGGAGCTGTCGGTCCGGTACGCCGGCGAGCGCACGACGTTCGGGGTGCCGATCGGGCGCAAGCAGGGCGTCGCGTTCCAGATCGCCGATCTCAAGGTGATGGCGGACGCGGCCGAGCTGCTCGTCTACCGTGCGGCCGCGTTGAAGGACGCCGGCGCGTCGGTGCAGGAGTTCAAGCAGGCCGCGTCGGTGGCGAAGCTGTACGCGACCGAGTCCGCGGTGACCGCGACCCGGATCGCCACCCAGGTGTTCGGCGGCTACGGCTTCATGGAGGAGTACCCGGTCACCCGCTTCTACCGCGACGCCAAGATCCTCGAGATCGGCGAGGGTACGTCGGAAGTGCAGCGCATGCTGATCGCCCGGAGCCTCGGGCTCCCGGTGGAATGATGTCTGCATGACGCATGACCACTGGACTGAGGTCAAGGTCGCTCGCGAGGCGACGCTGGCGCCGCCGGACAAGGCCGCGGCCAAGCTCGCGAGTCAGAACAAGCTCTACGTCCGCGACCGGATCGCGCTGCTCGTCGACGAGGGCAGCTTCGTCGAGGACGCGCAGTTGGCCAACGCCCTGAACGCCGGCCTGCCCGCCGACGGCGTGGTCACCGGCCGCGCGCTGGTCGACGGACGGCCGGCGCTGATCGTCGCGAACGACCCGACCGTGAAGGCGGGGTCATGGGGTGCCCGGACGGTGGAGAAGATCGTCCGGATCACCGAGGTCGCGCTCCGCGACGAATTGCCGATCTTCTGGCTGATCGACTCCGCCGGCGCGCGGATCACCGACCAGGTGGACCTGTTCCCCGGCCGTCGCGGTGCCGGGCGGATCTTCCACAACCAGGTCGCGCTGTCCGGCAAGGTGCCGCAGATCTGCTGCCTGTTCGGCCCGTCGGCGGCCGGCGGTGCGTACATCCCGGCGTTCTGCGACCTGGTGATCATGGTCGACGGCAACGCCTCGATGTATCTGGGTTCGCCGCGGATGGCCGAGATGGTGGTCGGCGAGAAGGTGACGCTGGAGGAGATGGGCGGCGCCCGGATGCATACCAGCGTTTCGGGTTGCGGCGACCTGCTCGCCGCCGACGACACCGAGGCGATCGAGCTGGCCCGCACGTACTTCTCCTACCTCCCCGGTTCCTGGCAGTCGCGGCCGCCGTCGTACGACGCGGCGCCGCCGGCCCGGGACTTCACCCGGGACCTGGTGCCGGCCGAGGAGAGTGTCGGGTTCGACATCCACGACGTGATCGACGCGTTGGTCGACGCGGACACCTTCTTCGAGGTCAAACCGACGTACGCGCCGGAGCTTGTCACGGGGTTCGGGCTGCTGGCGGGGCAGGTGGTCGGGATCGTGGCGAACCAGCCGGCCGTCAAGGGTGGCGTGCTGTTCGTCGACTCGGCGGACAAGGCTGCCCGGTTCATCTGGCTGTGCGATGCGTTCAACGTGCCGCTGGTGTACCTGTGCGACGTACCGGGGTTCATGATCGGCAGCGAGGTCGAGCGGGCCGGGATCATCCGGCACGGCGCGAAGATGATCACCGCGGTGTCGGAGGCGACCGTGCCGACGGTGTCGGTGATCGTCCGCAAGGCGTACGGCGCCGGCCTCTACGCGATGTGCGGACCCGGCTTCTCGCCGGACGCGTGCGTCGCGCTGCCGACGGCGAAGATCGCGGTGATGGGTCCGGAGGCGGCGATCAACGCCGTGTACTACAACAAGATCCAGGAGATCGCGGACGAGGGTGAACGGGTCGAGTACGTGTCCCGGCTGCGGGAGGAGTACGAGACCGACATCGACATCCTGCGCCTCGCCGCCGACCTCGTCATCGACGCGATCGTGGAACCGGAAGACCTCCGCACCGACCTGATCGCCCGCCTCGCCGCGG
Source organism: Kribbella capetownensis (assembly GCF_004331485.1). Classification (GTDB taxonomy): domain Bacteria; phylum Actinomycetota; class Actinomycetes; order Propionibacteriales; family Kribbellaceae; genus Kribbella; species Kribbella capetownensis. The sequence continues at coordinate 242,691 of NZ_SJKD01000007.1, read as the reverse complement.
CCCAGACCAAGGATCGCCACTTCTCCACCCGCCGCCACGGCGTCCCGCCGGTCTAGAAATCCTTCAGCCGCTCGCCGAGACCGGTGAGGTAGTCGACGAGAGAGTTGCGCCAGCCGGTCACCAGGTGGGTGCGGTCGGCGTCGAGGTCGGGGTCGATCTCCCAGCCGGCGAACGGCCCGTACGTGAACCAGGCGATCGCGTTGGTCACGCGATGCAGGGCTGTGGTGTCCGGCCGCGGGCCGTACGTCTCGAAGAACGCGCCGGGGAGCTCGCCGCCGGTGGTCAGGTGGATGCGCTCGTCGAGGGCGGCGATCTCCTGGCCAGGATCGGCGACGCGGGCCTGGTCCCAGTCGATCAGGGTGGTCTGTGACGTGGCGACGATGATGTTGGCGAGGAAGACATCGCCGTGCAGCAGAGCGGTCGGAGCCTGCCGTAGCCGCTCGGCGTGGTCGTCGATCACCTCATGCACGCGGGGGAGGTGCGGGAGCACGAACGGGAGGTTGGGTCGGAGTCGAGACTCGGCGTCGACCAGCAGCCGGTGGAGATCCTCGACCGGATCGGTCGGGCGGAGGACCAGGCTGTCGGGGCCGAAATCGCCGGACAGACCGCTGGGGAAGCGCACTGCATGGACGCGACGGAACGCCGTACCGACTGATCTCCAACTGGCGTCGGTCATCGTGTCGATCACCGCGGACAGCATGTCGCCGGGGACATAGTCGTACAGCGTTGCGAAGTCGTTGCCGCCGAGCAGTGCCGGCGCCTCTACGTCATGGTCGGCCAGGAAGCGGGCTCGGCCCAGGGGAAGTGGACGGGACTCCTGCCGGTGCCGCAGGACGACCTGCCGTGCGTCGGCCAGCGTCGCGCGCAGTACCTCGTGGTCGAACCCGTGCCCCCGCATCGGTTCGACCGAGCGCACCTGAGCCAGTCCGGCCGCGGAGACGAGGTCGTGGAGCAGGCGCTCTGTGGCTGGCATGCCGTCCATCCTCGCGTCCACAGATCGGTCAGGCGAGCGATTTTGCGCGCAGGCGACCGATAGGGTGCAGCTGTGAGCGCAAACGATTTCGCCAAGAGGATTCGCGGCCGGGAGCAGTTGATCGGTTACTGGGTGGTGATGGATGCACCGGTGGCCACCGAGCGGATCGCGAGGCTCGGGTACGACTACGTCGTACTGGATGGGCAGCACGGTCTGCTGGGGTACCAGGGGCTCTTGAACGGACTACTCGCGGTGGATGCGGGCGCTGCTCTTGGTGGCGGCGGGACGGTTGGGATCGTGCGGGTCGAGGCGAACCATCCGACGCCGATCGGCCGGGCGCTGGACGCGGGTGCGACCGGCGTGATCGTGCCGCTCGTGGACAACTCCGAGGACGTCACCCGGGCCGTGCAGGCGGCGAAGTACCCGCCGACCGGAGTGCGGTCGTTCGGGCCGATGCGGGCCTCGCTGCGGATCGGGCCGGTCCCGGCCGACGCGGACGCGGCGACCGTCGTACTGGCGATGATCGAGACGCCGCTCGGGCTGAAGAACGTGGCCGAGATCTGCGCGACGCCGGGCCTCGACGGGATCTACGTCGGGCCGTCGGACCTCGGGCTGTCGGTCGGGGCTCGCTTCCCCGGTGACCCCGAGGTCGAGGGGCCGTTCGAGGAGGCGGTCGCACTGATCGCGCGGACCGCACAGGAGGCGGGCGTCGCGGCGGGCATCCACACCCAGGACGGGCAGTCCGCCCGGCGCCGGCTGAGCCAGGGGTACACCTTCGCGACCGTGGCGTCGGACCTCAGTCACCTCGAGGCCAGCGCCGCCGCGCACCTCGACACCGCGCGGTCGTAGGAACATCACGGCGTACTCCCGGGTTAGGTTTCTTCAAGGAGCACACCGAGGAGGCCGGGGATGAAGGCACCCGAGCGAGGGGCGTTGCCGCTGGGGCTGGCGGCGACGCTGGGCCGGGAGTACGGGCGGCTGACGGAGGTCGTGCAGGGGCTGAGTGACGCCGACTTCGGGTTGGCGACCAGATGCCCGGGGATGCCGGTCGGGCCGCTGCTGGTCCATCTGCTGTACGACGCCGAGCGGGCGCTGATCGCGTTCGCGAGCCCGGCCGTGGTCGGGCCGGACCGGGATTTCGTCACGTACTGGCAGGACTTTCCGCCGCGGATGGACGGCGACAATCCGGACACGAGCTTCGTCCGTGGCGTCGCAGCGTCGTACCGGCGGCCGGGGATGCTGGTCCAGCACTGGCGGGAAGTCTCCGAGGCCGCCGTCCGGGCGGCTGCGGCCGGGCTGGCGGACAAGGGGCGGCGGATCGAGACGCAGGGTCACGTCCTGCGGGCGACCGACTTCGTGGCCACGTTGGTGCTGGAGGCAACGGTCCATCATCTCGACCTGACCGTGGGTCTGCCGGACGCGCCCGAGCCCGATCCGGAGGCGCTGCAGGTGACTGCGCGGACGCTGGACGGTCTGTTCGGGCCGGAGGCGTGGGACCTGATCGGCTGGGACACGACGACGTACGTGCTGAAGGCGACCGGCCGGGTGCCGCTGAGCGAGGACGACCTGGACATGCTCGGCCCGCGCGCGGATCGCCTGCCCTTGCTGGGTTAGTTACAGCAGACCCGCGAACGGGTCGTCGAGATCGTTCCAGTTCAGGTTGGCGAGCTCGGACTCGGTCAGCAAGCACGCGTCGAGGATCGACTGCAGCCGCGCCGGATCGAGACCCATGCCGGTCGCAACCACTGTGCACTCGGCCAGGTGCTCGCTGTCCGACCACTCGCCGAGCATGCCGAGCGACGCGCTGAACCCGGCGGACTCCCAGCGCACGCGCTGCGTCGGACGGTTCGCCAGCCACACCACGCCACGGCTCCGGACGACGCCGCTCACGATGTCCTCCAGAGCGTCGTTCAACCGCGACGGATGCATCGGCCGCGTGGACCGCCAGAGCACGGTCGTCACGCCGTCACCACTCGGCTGGACACGATCCGACGACGCCAGGTCACCGGCCCACGCCTCGGCCGCGTCGAACTCGAACAACCCGGTCCGCGCCACCGGCCCTTCCGGTACGCCGGCCGGGTCCGCCGCGACCACCGTGGTCCGCGGGTTCAGGTGCAGCAGCAGGTTGTACAGCCGATCCGGTGCCGCGTTGCGGTGCAGATTGGCGAGCACGCACACGTCGGCGTACTCGATCTGCCGCGCGGTGAGCTCGGCGACGTTGCGGCGATCGGGCGGCCCGAGTGCGAGACCGCGCTCGTCGAGGAGTTCGTCACCGGACAGTTGCTCGACCAGCAGTACGGCGTCGACCACGCAGGTGATCGTGTCGACGACGATCTCCGGCAACGCCGCGACGAGCGAGCCCGCGAGCGGCCGTGCCTCCATCGCCGGCGGAGCCGCGAGTACGACGTGATCCCAGCGCTGCCGTGCGACCAGGGCCTCGAGCAACGGCAGCAGCGACTCGATCAGCTGACACGCCCCGCAGTCGTCCCCCACGGTGAACTCGCCGGCGTCGATCGGCCCGGACGCGTCCAGCACGCGCCAGGACAGCACACCCCGCCCGGACAGCTCGTCCTGGTCGACCACCACGGCCACGCTGGTGGTGTCCAGCATCGCGTCCAGCACAGGTTCCCGCAGTGTCGTGGAAAGCCCGGCCAGCAGGGACAACGGCGTCTTCGAATGGGCGGTCATGCCCTGAGTATATGAAAACGATTTTCATCAGTCCAGACCGGGAGTCGCGCGACTTTCCTGTCACCACGGGGAATTCCTGGCCCTGCGGTCTTTTCGCGGGCAAAAGGCGGGGCGGTGCTTCGTGGGGTCTGGTAGGTGTTGGGCATGGCGATCGAGATCGGGCGGTTCGAGGGTGAGTGGGGCGAGCTCCTGGAGCTCATCGACGTGGCGTTCTCGGCGCCGTGGAGTGCGGCGCAACTCGAGGCGGAACGGCGGGTCTGGGAGCCGGACCGGAGCATCGTGGCGATCGACGAGAAGCAACTGGTCGGGCACACTGCGGCGTTCTCACACCGGATGACGGTGCCGGGCGCACAGGTGCCGATGGCCGGGGTGACCATGGTCGGGGTCCGCGCGACCCACCGCCGGCGCGGCATCCTGCGCGACCTGATGCGGGCACAGCTGAACGAGATCCACGAGGCCGGGACCGAGCCGCTCGCCGGGCTGACCGCGAGCGAAGCGGTGATCTACGGCCGGTTCGGGTACGGCTTGGCCAGCGACCACCAGGAGATCGTCGTACCGAAGCCTGCTCGCGAGCTTCGACCGGTGGCCGGCATCGACGACGTCCGGATCAGGTACGTCGATGTGCGGGACACGCTGGCCGAGACCGCGGCACTGCGCAACAAGCTGGCGACCGAGCGGGTCGGCATGTTCGAGCACGACGACCGATGGCAGGAGCTCGTTGTCAGCGACAACGTGATGGTCAATCCGGCCAACGCCTCCGCGCTGCGCTGCGTGCTGGCCGAGCGTGGCGGTGGGCTGAGCGGGTTCGCGCACTACCGGACCAAGCGCGCCGAGAAAGGGTTCGTGGAGGTGCGGCGTGTGCATGCCGTCGACCTGGCCTCGCATGCCGCGCTCTGGCGGTACCTGCTGGAGCCGGACCTGCTGAGCGAGACGCGGTACGAGGCGCTGCCGTCGGACGACCCGCTGCTGGACCTGCTGGTCGACCAGCGGGCCCCGTCGCCGATCACCCGCGACGGTCTCTGGCTGCGATTCGTCGACCTGGCCCCGGCGCTTGCGGCCCGGACGTACGCCCGCGACATCGACGTCGTCCTCGAGGTGACCGACGGATTCCTGCCCTGGAACGCGGGCAAGTGGCACCTCGCCGGCGGTCCGGCCGGGGCGACCTGCGAGTCGACGACCCGGCCGGCCGATCTCAGCGTCGACGTGCGCGATCTGGCCTCGGTCTACCTCGGCAAGCCGTCGTTGGTCCGGCTCGGTGCGGCCGGGCTGGCGCAGGAGCACACGGCCGGTGCACTCGAGGCCGCGGCGCAAGCGTTTTCCACGAGCCGGCTTCCGTGGCTCGATACGGGCTTCTGATCGGTTAGCCTTCCTGGATGCACACCCACCGTCGGGGCGCGTGGACGCTGGCTGTCGTGCTGATCCTGGGGGTCACCGCGGCCGGATTCGTGGTGCTCGCCTCGGCCGGTGGTTCGGTGCGGCCGATCAGCGAGAGCACGCTGAGGTCGTCGCCCCGGCCGTTGCCGACGCTGACTCCGACGGACCGGGCTCAGCCGCCCACGCCGTTCGTCCCGCCGGAGAAGAAGGACGAGGGCAACCGGCCGATGCCCGAGTGGCTGAAGGCCTTGTGGCAGGCGCTGATCTACCTGGTGATCGCGGCCATCGTGCTCCTACTCGGCCGATTGCTCTACCGGATCCTTCGCAAGGTCGAGCTGCCGCAGGCCGAGACCGCGGACGCCGACTGGGAGCGGATGAAGGCTGACCGGCTGGCCGAGGCGGTCGACACCGGCCTCGCGCGCATCGACTCCGGTACGGCGACCGACGCTGTCATCGCCTGCTGGGTAGCTCTGGAGGAGGCGGCCGCGTCCGCGGGACTGGCTCGGGAGCAGTCGGAGACACCGGCCGAGTTCACCGTCCGGGTATTGGGTGTCGGCGGCATCTCCGAACCGCAGCTGAATCGGCTCGGTGAGCTGTACCGCGAGGCCCGCTACTCGACGCACGGGTCGACCGAGCAGGCCAGGGCCGAGGCGCGGGCTGCGCTGATGCGCCTGCGTGACGAACTGGCCGCCGTCCGATCTGCGCGGGCCGCCAAGGAGGCGGGCGAGGTGGTGCCCGGATGACGTCGTACCGCTGGACTCCGTTGGACGAGAGCGCGCCACGGAACAGTGACCAAGGTGGCGGGCAGAAACGGCGTCTTCGGTCGATGCGGCTGGACAAGGCGCTGGTGCAGCACGTCGGGTTCACCGTGCTGGCGAGTCTGCTGCTGATCGGTGCGTTCAGTGCGGCCGGGATGGCGCCGCGCCCGCTGTGGTTCGTGGCGATGGCGCTGGCCATCGGGTTCGGATCGCTGGCGCTGCGACTGATCGTTCCGCAGGTGCTGGAGACCAACTGGCCGGCGCGGCAGGACGAGAAGCTGGCCGCACTGCGGACCCGGAGCACCGACAACCGGACCCAGTTCGTGGCGACCTGGCTGCAGGAGTCGAGCCGCGAACGCCGGGCCGGCGAGGGATCGCAGACCTTCGCCCGCCGGATCCGCCCGCTGCTGCTCGAGCTGACCACCGACCGGCTGGTGCACCGTCATGGCGTCGATCCCGCACTGGAGCCGGACCGCGCCCGCGCGATCACCGGCGAACGGCTGTGGGCCCTGGTCACGGCCGACGACAAGCGCACCGCGTCCCTCGAGGAGATCGAGGACGCGATCCAGACCATCGAGAACCTGTGAGGAACTGTGACTGATCGCGAGCTGAAGCTCGGTGAGGTGTCCGAGCTGAGCCGCCAGGTGCTGGACCGGGTGAGCCAGGCAGTGGTCGGCAAGGCCGAGGCGCTCGAGCTCGTGCTCGCAGGCATCCTGGCCGGTGGGCACGTGCTGCTGGAGGACTACCCGGGGCTCGCCAAGACGCTGGCCGCGCGGTCGTTCGCGCAGGCGCTCGGACTGGAGTTCCGGCGCGTGCAGTTCACTCCGGACCTGCTGCCTTCGGACGTCACCGGTGCGTTCGTGTACGACCAGAAGCAGTCCGAGTTCGTCTTCCGGCCCGGCCCGATCTTCACCGGGTTGCTGCTCGCCGACGAGATCAACCGGACCCCGCCGAAGACGCAGGCCGCGCTGCTGGAGTCGATGCAGGAACACCAGGTCACCGTCGAGGGCCAGACCTTCCCGCTGCCCACCCCGTTCCACGTGCTCGCGACGGCGAACCCGGTCGAGTACGAAGGCACCTACCCACTGCCCGAGGCCCAGCTCGACCGCTTCATGCTGCGGATCGGCTTCGGCTATCCGAGCGCCGCGGAGGAGTGGGAGGTACTGCGGCGCCGGATGAGCCGCCGTACGGAGGACCAGACCGTTGAGGCAGTCACTGACGCGGCCGGTCTGCACGCTGCGCAGCGGGCGATCGAGACCGTCACCGTTGACGACACTGTCGGGCAGTACTGCGTCGACCTGGCCGCTGCCACCCGGCGCGACTCCCAGGTCCTCGTCGGTGCGTCGCCGCGTGGCTCTCTCGCGCTGCTGCTGACCGCTCGGTCGTACGCAGTGATCCAGGGCCGGGACTACGTCGTACCGGAGGATGTGAAGGCGGTCGCGGTGCCGGCGCTCGCGCACCGGATCACGGTTCGTCCGGAGCTGTGGCTGCACGAGGTGACCGGTGCGACGGTGGTCCGCACGGTGCTGGGGTCGGTCGCGACCCCGCCCACCGTGGTCGGCGCACCTCAGGACGCACCTCAGGGTGCCTCGCAGTGAGCGGAGCGCTCCGATGAGATGGAAGCCCACGCACGCGCAGATCCGCGCGGTCAGCGTGGCTGCGGTGTTGCTGGTGCTCGCAGTGCTGGCGCGACGGCCGGATGCGGCCGTGCTGGGTTTGCCGCTGGCGTTCGTCGCGGTCTGGGGCCGGTACTTCCGTCCGCGGGAGCGCCCCGAGGTGCGTACCGAACTGGACACGGACGTGCTGTTCGAGGGTCAGGCGACGACGTACCGGCTGGAGGTGGCCGGGACGGTCGATCCGGATATCGACCTGATCGTGGCGGCGCTGCCGCGGTCGCAGTGGTTCCAGTACGACCCCGCGCAGGCCGCGATCGCCGAGCCGGTGTCCGGAGGTGCCGTGACCCTCGAGGTCGGGCTGCGGTCCAAGCGGTGGGGGATTCGCGCGCTGGAGCGGCCGACGGTCATCGCGACGTCGATGCTGGGTGCGTACCGCGTCCCGGTCGTGTCTGCCAGCGCGATGTCCGTGACCACGTTGCCGTTGCGCGAGGGCTTCGAAGCGGTTGACGCCATGCCGCGTCCGGCCGGTCTGGTCGGGCTGCACCGGTCGCGGCGCCCGGGTGAAGGGACCGAACTGGCCGGCGTCCGTCCGTTCCGCACCGGTGACCGGCTCCGGCGGATCAACTGGTCGGTCTCGGCCCGGACCCGCGAGCTGCACGTGACGTCGACCTGGTCCGATCGCGACACCGAGGTGGTGATCCTGCTCGACACCGGCGGCGAGATCGGCATCAGCGAAGGGATCGACGGCCGGTCGAGCAGCCTGGACACGGGAGTCCGTGCCGCGGCCTCGATCGCCGAGCACTACCTGCGCCACGGCGACCGCGTCCGGCTGATCGACACCGGGAACACGGTCCGCGGCGTCCGGTCCGGCAGCGGTCGCGGTCACCTGCGCCGGATCCTCGACGCACTGACCCACGCCGACCGGCAGGGCCGCCAGCAGGACGAGCAGCAGCTGGCCAGACGGCATCGGATCAGGTCCGACAGCCTCGTGCTGGTGCTCAGCCCGCTGCTCCGGCAGACAGTGCTCGGCTACGTCGTGACGCTGGTGCACTCGGGATGCACAGTGATCGCTGTGGACACGCTGCCACCGGACGTCGCCTCGGTGATCGACCTGGAGGAGCACGACGCGCGGACCTGGCCGCTGGCCTGGCGACTGCGGTTGCTGGAGCGTCGCCGCGAGCTCGACCGGCTCGGCGACCTCGGCGTACCGACTGTGCCGTGGCATGGAGCCGGCACGCTGGACGAAGTACTGCGGGACGCCTCGCGACTCGCGGCGGCGCCGAGGATGCGGTCATGAACGAGCGGAGCGAGTTCATCATCAAGCACAGTCCGTCTCGTGTCTCATCGGCGCCCGGAGCGAAGCGAGGACGTCGATGACCGCCGCCGAGAGGATCAGCCTGTGGCTGGTGCAGCTGCGGGCAGCCGGGGAGGCGGCATTCCTCGCCCGGTTGGTGATCGCTGTCGCAGGTGGCGTGGCGCTGCTGATCTCTTGGCTGCAGCCGTGGGATCAGCTGGACCTGATTCCGCTGATCGCGATTCCGATGCTGGTGGCAACCGTCATCCTGCCGGACTCGCTGGCCGGGCTGGTCTTCATCATCGTGGTCGCGCTCGGCTGGGTCTTCCGTGCGCCGAGCGAGGTGGACTGGACCGTGGTCGTGACCGGGATCGCCTTGCTGGTGGTGCATCTGGCCACCGCGTTCACCGCGCAGATCCCGTCGTACGCGCGGGTGCACCCGGACTCGCTCCGGCGCTGGTTGTTGCCTGGGGCAATTGCTGTGCTGGTCGGGCCGGTGGTTGCGGTGGCGGTCGCGGTGGTGCGTGGAGCGGACGTGCGGGGTTCGTTGCTGGTGACCGTGGGCGCGCTGGTGCTGTCGACGGTGGCGATCTGGTTCGCCTCCGGGCAGAAGCTCGGCCGGGACTGACTACTTCGCGTCGCCCAGGGTCGACCTGAGCTCCTCGGCCCAGGGCAGGCCGGCCGCGTCGGGACCGATCACCTGCATGGCTGACATGACCGTGAGCAGCATGCCGGTGGCGAGGAACTCGCGGGTCTCGGTCGGTGAGGCGCCGGTCAGCTCGCGGACGAGGCTGTAGATGCGGCCGAAGCGCTCGCGGACCGCGTCGCCGATGGCCGGGTCGCGGCTGGCCGAGAAGCCGTGCAGCAGGACGAGGAGCAGTTCGGGCTCGGCCAGGAGCCGTTCGTAGTTGTGCCCGAGGGTGCTGAGCTGGGGTGACTCCTCGGCCGCCTCGCGGAAGATCTGCTCGATCCGGTCGCAGACCGACTGTACGGCGGCCAGGAACAGTTGCTGCTTGGTGCCGAACAGGCGGATCACGTAGGGCTGCGAGACGCCGGCCAGCCGGGCGATCTCGTCGGTCTTGGTCCCCTCGTACCCGGACGCGCCGAAGGCCTGCACAGCCGCCTCCAGCACCTCCGCGCCTCGCTCAGCCGCGGTCAGTCGCATCTTGCTCGCCATGGTTCTCCTCTCGGGTGGGTCGATACCCCACCCGCTCTGGCAACCGTCCCTTGACATGTTATCAGTCAATGCATACTTTGGTCTCACGAACTTGTTATCAGTGAATTACAACTAGGAGACCGAGATGACGTCGACCGCTCTCGATGAGCTGGGACCCACGCTGGAACCACCCGCGCAGCGGGCCCGTCGCGCCGGGCTGGGCGCGGTCCTCGCCGCGGTGGGGATCCCGACCTTCATGGTCACGCTGGACAACCTGGTCGTGACGAACGCGCTGCCCGTGATCAAGTCGGAGCTCGGCGCGTCACTGTCCGACCTGCAGTGGTTCGTGAACGCCTACACGCTGTCCTTCGCCGCGCTGCTGCTGACCGCGGCCGCGATCGGCGACCGCCTCGGGCGCCGGCGGATCTTCCTCGCCGGGATCGCCCTCTTCACGCTCGCCTCGGCGGCCTGTGCGCTGGCCACCGAGCCGTGGATGCTGACCGGTGCCCGTGCGATTCAGGGCGTCGGTGCGGCCGCGGTGATGCCGTTGTCGCTGACCCTGCTGGCAGGCGCCGTCCCGGAGCGGTTGCGGAGTGCCGCGATCGGCATCTGGGGTGGCATCTCCGGACTGGGAGTCGCAGTCGGTCCGGTCGTCGGCGGAGCTGTCGTCGACGGTCTGAACTGGCAATGGATCTTCTGGCTGAATGTGCCGGTCGGCGTGGTCGCAGTGGTGCTGGCCGCCCGCGTCCTGACCGAGTCCAGGGGTACGGTGAAGCGGCTCGACCTGCTCGGGTTGGTCCTGGCTGCTGCCGGCGTACTGTCCATCGTCTGGGGCGTTGTGCACGGTGCTGACGACGGCTGGACCTCTGCCGGTGTGCTGGGCTCGTTGTTCGCCGGTGTGGCATTGCTGGCCGCGTTCGTCGGGTGGGAGCGGCGGACCGCGTCGCCGATGCTGCCACTGCGGTTGTTCTCGGTGCGGGCGTTCAGCGTCATCAACATCACGTCGTTCACGTTCTCGGTCGGTGTCTTCGGGTCCGTGTTCCTGCTGGCGCAGTTCTTCCAGGTCGTGCAGGGCTACAGCCCGCTGGAGTCCGGCGTACGGACGATGCCGTGGACGATGGCGCCGATGGTGGTCGCGCCGATCGCCGGTCTGATCGTGGACCGGGTCGGTGCGCGCACGTTGATCACGACCGGGCAGGTCTTCCTGGCGGTGGCGCTCGGCTGGCTCGCTCTGATCACCACCGCGTCGACGCAGTACAGCGAGATGGTGTTGCCGTTCATCCTGGCCGGTGTCGGGATGGGGCTGACGTTCGCACCGGCCGCGAGCGTCGTGATGGCGAGCGCGTCCGATGCAGACCGCGGTGTGGCGTCGGGGACGAACAACACCATCCGTGAGGTCGGTGTCGCGATGGGCGTGGCCGTACTGGCCTCCGTGTTCGCTTCGGCCGGCTCCTACGAGTCGCCGGTCCGGTACGCCGACGGCCTGGTTCCCGCAGTCTGGACCGGTGCCGCGATCGTCGCAGCCGGCGCGGTCGTCGCGCTCCTGCTGCCGGGCCGCAAGCAGCGTTAATGTGTCAGCGTGCTGGACGCTGACGACGTACGACGGATCGCGCTGTCCTTCCCGGAGACGGTGGAGAAGCAGCGGTGGGGGCACCCGACGTTCGACGTCGCGGGGCGGATGTTCGTGACGGTGCCGGACGACCAGACGTCGTTCGCGGTCCGGTGTCCCCGGCTGGAGCGGGAAGAGTTGATCGCGGCGGAACCCGGGAAGTTCTGGGTTCCGCCGCACGAGGCGGGTTCGAACTGGGTTCGGGCCCGCCTCGCCGCGCTCGAGGACGCCGGCGAACTGCACGACATCCTGGCCGACTCCTGGCGGCAGGTCGCGCCACCCGGGCTGACCGTCAGCTGACGTTGGCCGCCGAGGCCGAGAACGTGTTGCAGGTGGCCGGATTGCCGGTGCGGAACGACCTGCCCATGAAGCGGGCCTGGCTGGCCTTGCTGCCGTGGTCGCCCTGCTCCGGCGGGTCGCCGGCGGTGACGACGTACTTGTTCCAGACGCTGAGCATCAGGCCGTTGATCGGGTAGCTGCGCTTGTTCACGGCCAGGAAGACGCCGGCGAAGCAGTTGGCCTGCAGTTCCATCCGGCGCGTCATCCGCATCTGGCTCGCGGTGTCCGGGGCGTCGTACCGCATCCGGCTGGCGGCCTGCAGGATCCCGGTCTCGTTCTGGACGCTGTGGCCGTACTCGTGCGCGATCGACCGGGTGTACCACATCCGCGCGTAGGCCTTCGCCTCCGGATCGGAGTACTCGTTGTACGCCTTCACGAAGACGTCGACCTTCATGTACATCATGTGGTTCGCCGAGCAGTAGAACGGCACGTTGACCGCGCCGCCGGAGCACGGGTTCGACACGCTCGTGCCGGACCAGTAGACCATCTGCGGAGCCTTGAACGTGTAGCCGGCCTTGGCCACCATCGGCGCCCAGGACTTGTCCAGGCACGGCTTGATCGCGGCCCAGTACGCCTCCGCGTTGCGGGCGGTGTTCGGCCGGACGCTCGGCTCCTTGCAGTTCACCGGCGCCATCTGGCCGACCGTGTAGAGCTTGTTCTTGGCAACGATCGCCGCGTCGGACGGTCCGTTCGGCTGCGTCGTCGTACTCGAGGTCGGTTCCTCGGTGGGCTGCTCGGTCGGCTCGGACGTCGGCGTGTGGCGGCCGGAGCTCACCGGTGGCGTGTAGTTGTTGTCGGCGTTCTTCTTGACGATGCCGAAGATCCACGCGCCGGCGACGGCCAGCACCACCAGGCTCAGGACCAGGAACGCCGGGCCCTTGGACTTCTTCCGCGGCGGGCCGGCGTTGGGTCCCCAGCCGAAGCCCTGCTGCGGTGCCACGTACACCGGCGGATAGAGCTGCCCGTACTGCTGCTGCCCAGGGTATTGGCCGGGTGGCGGACCGTACTGCGGCTGCCCGCCGTACTGGCCGGGTGGCGGTCCGTAAGGACCTGGTTGCGGCGGTGGGCCGGGCTGCGGCTGGTACGGCGGATTCTGGCCGGGTGGCCCGCCGTACGGTGTCTGGCTCAACCCTAGTTCCTTTCGCCGGAGAGCCATGGATAGCGGTCGCCACAGTACCGGGAATATCAGGTCAGCTCCGAGCTCAGCTGCGGGTAGGGTCGGCCAGGTGAGCGAAGCCACCACACCGGACAGCCCGATCGACCAGCTCTCCGAGCGGTATCTGGAGCAGTACGTCGTCCTGCAGCCGATCTCCGCGACCTACCTGGGCATCACCGGCCACGACCACGAGTTGCCGGACTACACGCCGTCCGGTTTCGGGGCGCTGACCGAACTGACGCAGCGGACCGTCGCCGAGGCCGAGGCCACCGCGACCAGCAGCCCGCGCGAGGAGGTCGCCAAGGACGCGTTCCTCGAGCGGCTCGGACTGGAGCTGGAGCGGTACCGCGCCGGCGTCCCGCAGCATCAGCTGAACGCGATCGCCTCGGTCCCGTCCGAGATCCGCTCGGTGTTCGACCTGATGCCGACCGCGACCGAGCAGGACTGGGAGACCGTCGCGATCCGGCTCAACCAGGTCGGTACGGCGCTGGACGGGTACCGCGAGACGTTGCTGGAGCAGGCTGGGCTCGGACGTGTGTCGGCGCTGCGTCAGGTGAACGACCTGGCCGCCCGGATCGCCAGCTGGACCGGTGCCGAAGGCGACGACTTCTTCGCCGGCCTGGCCGCGCAGGCACCCGACGGCGCGGTCAAGTCGGAGGTCGAGGCCGCGTCCGCTTCGGCGCGGAAGGCCTACGAGCAGTTCGGCGCCTGGCTGACTTCGGAGATCGCGCCGCGTGCACCGCAGCGGGACGCGTGCGGCCGGGAGGTGTACGAGCTGGCCTCGCGCAGCTTCCTCGGTGCCGCGATCGACTTCGAGGAGACGTACGCGTGGGGCTGGCAGGAGCTGGCCCGGATCGAGGCGGACATGCAGGCGATCGCGGCCGGCCTGAACGGCGGCGACCGCAGCATCGAGGCGGCCGCCTCCGTGCTCGACAACGACCCGGGCCGCAAGATCCACGGCAAGGAAGCCTTCCGCGACTGGATGCAGGAGATGTCCAACGCGGCCGTGGCCGAGCTGGGCGCGACGCACTTCGACATCCCGGACGAGATCCGCACGCTCGAGTGCATGATCGCGCCGACCTCGGACGGCTCGATCTACTACACGCAGCCGAGCGAGGACCTGACCACGCGGCCGGGCCGGATGTGGTGGGCGGTTCCAGCCGGCATCGAGGACTTCGCCACCTGGCGCGAGGTCACCACGGTCTACCACGAGGGCGTGCCCGGGCATCACCTCCAGTGCGCGCAGACCATGCTGCGCACCGACCTGCTCAACCGGTGGCAGCGGCTCGACTGCTGGGTGTCGGGCCACGGCGAGGGCTGGGCCCTGTACGCCGAACGCCTGATGGAGGAGCTGGGCTACCTCGAGGATCCGGGTGCCCGCTTCGGCATGCTCGACGCGCAGGGCTTCCGCGCGGCCCGGGTGATCATCGACATCGGCATGCACCTGGAGCTGGAGATCCCGCGCGACAACCCGTTCGGCTGGCGGCCGGGCGAGCGGTGGAACGCCGAGCTCGGGTTCGAGTTCCTGCGGGCGCACTGCCGGATGGAGAGCGAGTTCCTGCGGGCCGAGCTGAACCGCTACCTCGGCTGGCCGGGACAGGCGCCGTCGTACAAGGTGGGCGAGCGGATCTGGCTGCAGGCGCGGGAGGAGGCCAAGCAGCGCAAGGGGGCCGTGTTCGACCTGCGGTCGTTCCACTCCGACGCGCTGAACCTGGGCTCGATCGGACTGGACCCGCTGCGCCGGGCGCTCGCCAAGCTGTGAGCGACCCAGCGGTGAACGACTCAGCTGTGAACGTGCGGTTCGTGCTCGCGTCGGCGTCGCCGGCGCGGCTGAAGACGTTGCGTGGCGCCGGGGTCGAGCCGGAGGTGATCGTCTCCGGTGTCGACGAGGACCACATCACCGCGGAGAGCCCGGGTGAGCTCGCCCGGCTGCTGGCGACGCTGAAGGCGCGAGCGGTCGTGGCGAGCCTGACCGAGCACGCGACCGTGCTCGGCTGCGACTCGGTGCTGGAGCTCGACGGTGAGCCGTACGGCAAGCCCGGTACGCCGGAAGTCGCACGGGAACGACTGCGGTCGATGCGCGGGCGGAGCGGCGTACTGCACACCGGGCACTGCCTGATCGACACGAACTCCAAGCAGGAACTGCGGGAGCTGGAGTCGACCGAGGTGTACTTCGCCGACCTGACCGACGAGGAGATCGACGCGTACGTCGCCACCGGGGAACCGCTGGTGGTTGCGGGGTCGTTCACGGTCGACGGTCTCGGCGGCCCGTTCGTCACCGGCATCCAGGGCGACTACCACAACGTCGTCGGTGTCTCGCTCCCGCTGCTTCGCCGCATGCTCGCCGAGGTAGGCATCTCCTGGCCGGCGCTCTGGCGATCCGCCACCCCCTTCGCCTACGACGAATCCGAAGCAGCCCGCTACGACGACACCCGAGGCGGCGCAGAACGTGCCAAGGCGGCGGCCCTCGCTGTCCACTCGCTCCTGCCGAAGGGCGGGAGGGTGCTGGAACTGGCCGTAGGTACTGGGATCGTCGGTGCAGAGCTTGTTGCTCTGGGCAACTTGGTGCACGGCGTCGACCTGTCGAGTGCGATGCTTCGGCGGGCGCGGGTTCGGTTGCCTGGGCATGTTGCCGCGGCCGACGCCGCCAAGCTTCCGATCGCCGACAGGCGTTGTGATGCGGTGGTTGCCGTCTGGTTTCTGCACCTGCTGGAGGACAGCGACGCCGCACTCGCCGAGATCGCGCGAGTCCTGCGCCCCGACGGCGTCTTCGTCACCACCACCGACAAGTCCGACGCCGGCCGCTACGCCGACGGCCGAGGTCCCAACGACACCCGCGCCCAGGACGCCATCACCCACCTGGTCGCCCGAGCAGCCCACCACGGACTGACCCTCGACGGCGCGACCACCTTCCCCGGCCCACCCCGCAACACCGACCAGACCCCGATCTACCCCCTGGTCCGCTTCCGGCGTACCTAAGCCTTCAGGCCGGCCTTCGCGTCCAGTTCCTGGAGAAGGTCGTGGGCGGCCAGTTCGACTGCCTTGTGGCGCCACTCCGAGGCGCGGTAGACGCAGGCGATCAGGCCGGTCCGATGGATGCGCCGGAAGTCGCCCATGACGAAGGCGTACCGCGCCTTGGTCTCGGCACCCGCGCCATCGGTCAGGCCGAGGTGCCAGGCGCCGTACTCGTCCCAGCTGTGCTTGTCGAGGAAGGCGTTCTGGTCGTCCGCCCGCGGCTGCACCTCACCCCAGTCACTGTCCAGCACGTACTGCCGTCCGTCGATCAGCTTCCGCGCGTACTCGACGGCTTCAGGGTTGACCTCGTATCTGGCCATGCCCTCAGTGTCACGGATGAGCGGACGCGCGCCAACGACCCGGGCCGGGGTGAAGCGGACGGCGGGCGTGGCGCCAGTACGCCGCCCAGTCCGACGCGCGACCCGGTTCAGCCGGTACGGCGGCCGCCGTGGAGCGCGCCGCGATCACAGCCACCAGAGCCGCGAGCTCCTCCGGCGTCGGATTGCCTCTGACTACTTCCAGGCCGGTCACAGCGGGATGTTCCCATGCTTCTTGGGCGGCAGGGTGTCGCGCTTGGTGCGCAGCAGGCGCAGGGCGCGGATGATCTCGGCGCGGGTCTCGCTCGGCTTGATGACCGCGTCGATGTAGCCGCGCTCGGCCGCGATGTACGGGTTCGCCAGGTGGTCCTCGTACTCCGTGATCAGTTGCTGCCGACGGGACTCGGCATCATCGGTGCCGGCCAGTTCGCGGCGATACAGGATGTTCACCGCACCCTGGGCGCCCATCACCGCGATCTGGGCGGTCGGCCAGGCGATGTTCATGTCCGCGCCGAGGTGCTTCGAGCCCATCACGTCGTACGCGCCGCCGTAGGCCTTGCGAGTGATCACGGTGATCATCGGCACGGTCGCCTCGGCGTACGCGTAGATCAGCTTCGCGCCGCGGCGGATGATGCCGTTCCACTCCTGGTCGGTTCCGGGCAGGAAGCCGGGCACGTCGACGAAGGTCAGGATCGGCAGGTTGAAAGCGTCGCAGGTGCGGACGAACCGGGCCGCCTTCTCGGACGCGTCGATGTCGAGCGTGCCGGCGAACTGCATCGGCTGGTTCGCGACCACGCCGACCGGGCGGCCTTCCACCCGGCCGAACCCGACGATCATGTTCGGCGCGAACAGCGTCTGTACCTCGAGGAAGTCGCCGTCGTCGACCACCGCCTCGATCGCGGTGTGCATGTCGTACGGCTGGTTCGGCGAGTCCGGGATCAACGTGTCCAGCGCCAGGTCGGTCTCGGTCACGTCGAGGTCGGCCGGGGCGTCGTACGCCGGCGGGTCCTCGAGGTTGTTCTGCGGCAGGTGGCCGACCAGCGCCTTCACCCACTCGATCGCGTCCTCCTCGTCGCTGCCGAGGTAGTGCGCGTTGCCGGACTTGGTGTTGTGGGTCCGGGCGCCGCCGAGCTCCTCCTGGCTGACGTCCTCGCCGGTGACGGTCTTGATCACGTCCGGCCCGGTGATGAACATGTACGACGATTCGTCCACCATCACGGTGAAGTCGGTGACCGCGGGGGAGTAGACCGCACCACCGGCACACGGGCCCATGATCAGCGAGATCTGCGGGATGACGCCGGAGGCACGAACGTTGCGGCGGAAGATCTCGCCGTACAGGCCGAGGCTGACCACGCCCTCCTGGATCCGCGCGCCGCCGGAGTCGTTGATGCCGATCAGCGGGCAGCCGATCTTCATCGCCAGGTCCATCACCTTGACGATCTTCTCGCCGAAGACCTCACCGAGGCTGCCGCCGAAGACGGTGAAGTCCTGCGCGAACACGCACACCTGCCGGCCGTCGATGGTGCCGAACCCGGTCACCACGCCGTCGCCGTACGGGCGGTTGCCGTCCAGGCCGAAGGAGGTCGAGCGGTGCCGGGCGAACTCGTCCAGCTCGGAGAAGGAACCCTCGTCCAGCAGCAACGCGATCCGCTCGCGGGCAGTCTTCTTGCCGCGGGCGTGCTGCTTCTCCACCGCGCGCTCCGACCCGGCGTGCACCGCCTCGTCGAGCCGGTGCTCGAGGTCCGCGAGCTTCCCGGCGGTGGTGTGGATGTTCACGGTCTCTCCCATAATCGGGCAGCCTAACGGCAGCGCGCCGTGACGTGTTGTGACGTCGGCCGCAACGCTGCCGGGTACGCCGTACTCAGGCCGGGCCGACGGCGAAGATCTTGGTCAGCCGGGCCGCCAGCGCCAGGTCACCGCGGACCGAGAGGCGTTGCTTGAGCACGGCCAGGACCGGGTCTTCGTTGCCGGTGACAACCCGCAGCAGGGTGGCCGGGTCGGTCCGGATCGAGATGTCGGCGGCCTCGGGCGGCTCGGACAGCAGCCGGCAGCGGCCGTCGCTGACCCGGATCCAGTACACGTCCACGCCGTCGGGACGACCGTCGCCGCCGGCCCCCGTGATCTGCCACGCGACGATCGCATCGAACCCGGCGGCCCGGGCGGGGCGGAGATACTCCGGCATCCGGCGAAAGATCTCGCGCAACGCGATCTCTCGCACACCCCCGATGAGCCGATGCCGAAGCTCCCGCTCCGAGGTCCGGTCGACCAGCCGGGCCAGCTCACTCGCGTCCAGGGCGGTGAGGCCCTCGGACTCGAGCCAGCCGGCACTGCCTCGCTCGGCCATCGACCACCCCCGCGGCAGTTCTCGCCAGACCTGTCCGGTAGTTCCTACCAGACTGTAGGAATTTCCTACGATGCTGTAGGTTTGTCAAGTGGTTGGGGACACATCAGGGGATACGGAAAAACGCCGGCGGGCGGCCCATCTGGGCCCGGAGCGGCGGCGCCCGATGCTCCTGGACGCGGCCCTCGAGGTGTTCTCCGCGAACGGTTACGCCGGGACCACGATGCAGTCTGTCGCGGATGCCGCCGGTGTGACCAAGCCGGTCGTCTACGACTGCTTCGCCAACCGCGACGAACTGCTGCTGGCCCTGCTCGCCCGCGAGGAGCAGCACCTCGTCATCTCGATCGTCAGCGCACTGCCGGCCGATCCGAGCATCGGCACCCCTGAGGAGCAAGTGCTCGACGGCCTGACCGGCTTCCTCACCACCGCCGCCAAGAACCCGCAGTCCTGGCGCATCGTCTTCGGAGCCCAGTACGGCGCTGCCCCGGCGGTGTCGGAGCGAGTCCGGGCTGCCCGGGCGTTCCTGGTCGAAGGCCTACGGCTGACCCTGCTGAAGTCGTTGCCAGGCGTCACCGACCCGGATGCGAACCTGCCCGTCCTGGCCGAGCTGCTCGCCTCGATGACCGAGTCCTGCGCCCGGATGCTCGTGGTCGACGGCACCGACCGGACCCCGGTCGAGCTGGCCACGGTGGTCTCCCAGGTCGTCGGCGGCGGCTTCGGTAACGTCTGATCCTCTTACTGTGAAGTAGCTGAGCAGTCGGTCACGATCGGCTTCCAGCTGTTGGACTGAGCGGCGCCGACGTGCGCCCGCCGATAGGGTGGGCGAACGTGACCGAGACCGGTAGTCAGGCAACCGCGCGCACCCGTACCCGCGCACGTTTCGAAGTCCCCGAGGAGCTGCGTGCCGACGTACGGCTGCTCGGCGAACTGCTCGGACGTGTTCTCGTCGAGTACGCCGGGCAGCCGCTGCTCGACGACGTGGAGAAGCTGCGCGAACTCACCATCGCCGGCGACGGCGCCGCGGCCGAGCAGCTGGTGGCCTCCTGGCCACACGAGCGGGCCGAGGACGTGGCGCGGGCCTTCACCTGCTACTTCCACCTCACCAACCTGAGCGAGGAGCTGCACCGGGCTCGCGTCCTGCGCGAGCGCGACCGCGCGAGTGACAGGCCGGCGGTGTCCGAGCTGGCCCAGGCAGTGGAGCAGATCTCCCGGGACAGCGGTGAGCAGCAGGCCCGCGCGTTGCTGAACGGGTTGGAGTTCCGCCCGGTGCTGACCGCGCACCCGACCGAGGCCCGCCGCCGCGCCGTACTGGCGACGATCCGGCGCATCTCGTCGTTGCTGGAGGAGCGGAGCGACCCGCGCGCCGGCGACAGCGAACTGGCCGAGAACCGGCGTCGCCTGATCGAGCAGGTCGACATCCTCTGGCGTACGTCGCAACTGCGCACCAGCCGGCCGTCGCCGCTGGACGAGGTGCGGTCCGCGATGGCGGTGTTCGAGGAGACGCTGTTCGATGTCGTGGGCAACGTCTACCGCCGCCTCGACGACGCGCTGGCCGGCGACTCGGCCGGGACCAGACCGCCGGTGGTCGCGCCGTTCGTCCGGCTCGGCTCGTGGATCGGCGGCGACCGCGACGGCAACCCGAACGTCACCGCCGCGATCACCCGCGAGGCGATGCAGATCCAGGCCGACCACGTGCTTCGGGCGCTCGAGCAGGCCACGGACGAGCTCGGCCGGGCCCTGACGCTCGACGCAGCGACCACGCCGCCGTCCGCTCCGGTCCGCCGCATCCTGGAGGACGCGCGGGCGGTCAACCCCGATCTGATCGCGGACATCGAGACGCGCTCACCTGCCGAGCCTCACCGGCAGCTTCTGCTTCTCGCTGCGCGCCGACTGGCCGCGACCCGCGCTCGCGACGCGGACTTCGGCTACCCGCGGGCGTCCGACTTCCAGCACGAGCTCAAGGTGCTGCAGGACTCGCTGGTCACCGCGGGCGCCCCGCGGCAGGCGTACGGCGATCTGCAGCAACTGATCTGGCAGGTGACGTCGTTCGGCTTCCACCTGGCCGAGCTGGAGGTTCGTCAGCACTCGTCGGTCCACACCAAGGCCCTGGAGGAGGTGCTGGGTGGCGGCGAGCTGTCCGACCAGACCGAGGAGGTGCTGGCGACGCTGCGGGTGATCGGTCAGATCCAGCAGCGCTTCGGCCCCGAGGCCTGCCGCCGGTACGTCGTCTCGTTCACCCGGAACGCCGGTGACCTCGCAGCGGTCTACGAGCTTGCGGACGCCGCGATGGACGGTCGCCCGATCGAGCTGGACGTCGTACCGCTGTTCGAGACCGGTGAGGACCTGCAGAACTCGGTGGAGGTGCTGGACAACGCGATCCAGCTGACCCGGGTCCGGCACCGGCTCACCGCCAACGACCGGCGCTTCGAGGTCATGCTCGGGTACTCCGACTCCGCCAAGGACGTCGGACCGGTGTCGGCGACGCTGGCGCTGTACGACGCCCAGGCTCGGATCACCGCATGGGCGCAGCGCAACGCGATCCGGCTGACGCTGTTCCACGGTCGTGGTGGTGCACTCGGCCGTGGCGGCGGTCCGGCCAACCGCGCCGTACTGGCGCAGGCTCCTGGATCGGTGGCCGGCCGGTTCAAGCTCACCGAGCAGGGTGAGGCGATCCCGGCTCGCTACGGCAACGCTCCGATCGCGCAGCGGCACATCGAGCAGGTGACCGCGGCGACGCTGCTCGCGTCCACGCCTGCTGTCGAGGAGCGGGCGGCTGTGGCGGCGGACCGGTTCGCCGTGATGGAGAAGACGCTCGACGAGGCGGCGCGTACGACGTACCACCGGCTGGTGAAGGCGGATGGCTTCGCGGACTGGTTCGGCCGGGTGACTCCGTTGGAGGAGCTCGGTCAGCTGCCTCTCGGCTCGCGTCCGGCCCGTCGCGGCGTGGCGGTGTCGTCGCTGGAGGACCTGCGAGCGATCCCGTGGGTGTTCGCCTGGTCGCAGGCGCGCGTGAACGCCCCGGGTTGGTACGGCCTCGGCTCCGCGCTGTCGGCCGTCGGGGACGTCGCCGTACTGCGGGATGCGAACCAGAACTGGCCGCTGTTCCAGGTGATGCTGGAGAACGCGGAGATGTCGCTGGCGAAGACCGACCGGCGCATCCTCGGCCGCTACCTGGAGCTGGGCGACCGGCCCGACCTGACCCAGCTGATGCTGGACGAGCACGAGCTGACCACGGAGTGGGTGCTACGAGTGCTCGACCAGGACCGTCTGCTGGCGGGACGCCGCGTGCTGGGCCGAGCGGTCGAGCTGCGGAACCCGTACGTCGACGCCCTCAGCTACCTGCAGTTGCGGGCGCTCCGGACGCTGCGGACCGATGACTCGCTCGACGAGGGCCAGATCGTCCGCACCAGGCGGCTGCTGTTGCTGACCGTCTCGGGCGTCGCCGCCGGCCTGCAGAACACCGGCTGATGTTCAGCGACCTGGATCGGCCGCCCCTCGATGCGCGCTTTCTGAGTGGGCGGCTGGTACGACCCGGCTCGTTCTGGACGCAGATCGACGTACTGGCTGAGACGGAGTCGACGAACGCTGTTGTCGCGGCGGCTGCGAGTGCGGGGGCCGCTGAGGGGCTCGTGGTCGCTGCCGAGCACCAGTCGTCCGGTCGCGGGCGGCTGGGGCGCACGTGGACCACTCCGGCCCGGTCCGCGGTGCTGATGTCGGCTCTGCTGCGCCCAACGGGTGTGAGCCCGGCACGCTGGCCTTGGCTGGGTCTGCTGGTGTCGTTGGCCGTGACCGCCGCCGTGCGACGGGTTGGCGAGGTCCCGGCGCTGGTGAAGTGGCCGAACGACGTACTGGTCGAGGACCGGAAGCTTGCGGGCATCCTGCTCGAGCGAGTCGAAGGCCCGGCCGCTGTGGTCGGCATCGGCCTCAACGTGACCCTGCGCGAGGCCGAGAAGCCCCATCCGGCCGCGACATCCCTTGCCCTTGAGGGCGCCGCGACGACCGATCGCGCTACCGTCCTGGCCGCCGTACTGCGTGAGCTGTCCACGCGCTACCAGGCGTGGGTCGCCGCGGACGGCGACCCGGACACGATCCTCCCGGAGTACCACGAGCTCTCCGCCACCCTGGGCCGGTCCGTCCGCGTCGAACTCCCCGACGGCACCCACCTCGAAGGCACCGCCCGCGACCTCGCCGCCGACGGCCGCCTCATCGTCGACACAGCAGACGGCCCGCGCCCACTCGCCGCCGGCGACGTCACCCACCTACGCGCGGGTTGAGACCTCGCCGACCGTTCGGCCACTGCTCGGGCGGTGGACGACGGTGATGCGGTTGCCGGCTCGGACTGTGCCGGTGGAGAGCACTTTGAGGTAGGCGCCGACGCGGCCGGTGGCTACGAAGCTGCGATGGAACTTCGGGATTCCCATCCGGGCGGACAGGTTGCCGCACGGGTCGCGGGGTGACCGGACCTCGACGAGGATGCCGGTCTTCGGGCCGCCGATGCGCCAGCGTTCGCCGATCAGGGCGCCGGTGATGTCGAGGCCGGAGGTGGTGAGGTTCTCGCCGAACAGGCCTGGTGGGATCTCGCGGTCCAGCTCGACGGACCACCAGTCGGCGTCCTCCTCGGCGTACGCGTAGAGGGCCTTGTCCGGGCCGCCGTGGTACCTGGTGTCGCACTGCTCGTCCCCGGCCAGCCCGAGTTCGGTGACTGCGACCGGACCGATGACCGGGCGCTTGTCGATCGCCGTCCAGCGGGTCGGACCGCGGATGAGTTCGTGGACGACGTTGACCGCCAGGAGCCGCGCGGACATCAGCGTGCCTGGGTGATCCAGCGGATCGGGTCGCCGCCGTCGAAGTCGTCGCGGCCGGCGTCGTGCAGGGCACCGGCGACGAGAGTACGGCGGTACGACGCGAACGTGATGACATGGGCGATCATCGCGCCGGCCGTGTAGACCTCGACGTTCTCGCCGGGGCAGACGATCAGTTCGTCCAGGCGGTCCTGCGCACACAGTTCGCCGATCTCGGCTGCGAACGCCGGCCCGACCTCGTCGAGGCGGCGGCGCATGCTCTGCACGCTCTCGCCCTGCTCGACGGAGAAGTCGTACTCCTGCCCGGCCAGCGCCGCGTGCCACATGCCGAGCTGACCGATCAGCCGGGAGAGCAGGGAGCGGAGGGTCGGATCGGCGTCGATGCCCTCGACCGAGATCTCGATCCTGGTGTCCAGTTGCTCGTCGGTCAGCGTCGCGGCCTCGTCGAGCATCCTGCCCAGGAGCCAGACGTGGTGGTCGACGATCGTGCGGAGAAGATCCATGGAGCTCACCTTGTCCCTGGCCGGCACCCGCAGGCCGTTCGGTGGATGGAAATGGATGCCACTGGGCGCGTCGATGCGGATCCGGTCCGGGCGGCCACGCCAGGCCGCCGGCGGGACGCCGTACGCCCGGCCGAAGGCACGCGTGAACGCCTCGTGGGATCCGTACCCGGCCTCGACCGCGACGTCGAGGATGTGCCCCGGCCCGGTCAGCAGCCGGTACGCCGCCCGCTCCAGCAGGATCCGGCGCCGGAACGCCCCCGGCCGCTCGCCCGCCGCAGTCGCCACCACCCGGTCAAGGTGCGACCGCGACAGCCGCACTCGGGCAGCCAGGTCGGAGGCCTTCGCCCCAGGCTCGTCCAGCGCCTCGGCCAGTACGTCGACGAAGGCGGCGAACACGTCAGTGGTCATGCCACCATCGTGCCGCCGCCCGCTCCGTCGTACTTGATCGAAATCGCTGTTTTCAGCTGGTGAAGATCTTGACTGCGGTGATCAGGGTCTCGATCACGCCGTAGCCGAGCAGCACGGCGACCAGCAGCCAGGAGACCACCAGGCGTGGGGTCTGGTTCATCGTGATGCCTCCACGGTCGTCTCGGAGCTTTCGTGGTACTTGTCGGCGACCGCGCGGATCAGCAGGTTGGCGACGAACCCGACGGCCAGGACCCCGACCATCGTGAACAGCGCCGGCCGGTACGCCTCGGCCGTCAGCGTGCCGGGCTTGCCCTCCCGGTCCAGGAAGCCGTTGATGATCAGCGGCCCGGCGATGCCCGCCGCCGACCACGCGGTCAGCAGCCGGCCGTGGATCGCGCCCACCTGATAGGTGCCGAACAGATCCCGCAGGTACGCCGGTACGGTCGCGAAACCACCGCCGTAGAAGGAGATGATGACCGCGGCCAGCAGGACGAAGATCACCGTGCTGTTCGGCCCGACGGTGGCCAGCAGGAAGTAGGCGATGATGCCGACGCCCAGATACATCATGTAGATGGGCTTGCGGCCGATCACGTCCGACGTGGTCGACCAGCCGAACCGGCCGGCCATGTTGAAGATCGACAGCAGCCCGACGAAGCCGGCCGCCGCGGCGACCGCGACGCTCGACTTGCCGTCGTCACCGCGGAAGAAGTCCTGGATCATCGGGCTGGCCTGCTCGAGGATGCCGATGCCCGCGGTGACGTTGCAGAACAGGACCACCCAGAGCAGCCAGAACTGCGGGGTCTTGATCGCGTTCGCGGCGGACACGTTCGCGGTGGTCACCATCGTCTTCTGCTTGACCGTCGCCGGGTCGAAGCCGTCGGGGACCCAGCCCTCGGCCGGCACCCGGATGGTGAAGACGCCGAACATCATGATCGCGAAGTAGACGATGCCGAGGGTGAGGAACAGCCCGACCAGCGCGCCGCCACCGGCGACCGACGTACTGACGTCCGGGTCGTAGCCCGAGTCGTACAGGCTCAGCAACTGACGCGACAGCGGGCTCGCGACCAGCGCGCCGCCGCCGAAGCCCATGATCGCCAGGCCGGTCGCCAATCCCGGGCGGTCCGGGAACCACTTGATCAGCGTGGACACCGGCGAGATGTACCCGATCCCGAGTCCGATGCCGCCGATGAAGCCGTACCCGAGGTAGACCAGCCAGAGTTGCCCGGTGCCGATGCCGAGGGCGCCGACCAGGAACCCAGCGGCCCAGAAGCAGGCGGCGACGAACATCGCCTTGCGTGGGCCATTGCGCTCCACCCAGGTGCCGCCGACGGCCGCGGACAGGCCCAGCATCACGATCGCGATGCTGAACACCACGCCGACCGCGGTCTGGCTGGTGTCGAAGTGCTTGACCATCGACGTCTTGTACACGCTGGTCGCGTACGCCTGGCCGATACACAGGTGGACCGCCAGTGCAGCCGGCGGGATCAGCCAGCGGCTGTATCCCGGTGGTGCGACGGTGTGCTCCCGATCGAGTACCGACAAGATGCCCATCACGGCTCCTTCTCTCGGCCCCCCAGTTGTTACCCCTCGCGCATCTTGGCTGACTGTATGCATTTTGTGAAGTGTTAAACCACTTCCACACCCGATCGTGTCGGCGCGGGACAACCGAACCCGGGAACTGTGACACTGGGAGCATGGCGATCTCGGCGAAGTTGTTGGGTGAGGACGAGTACGTCGTCGTCAGCACCCGGACGCACTGGAAGGCGCTGATCTTCCCGGTGTTCCTGCTGCTGGTGGTGGCGGGTGCGGGCGGGTTCCTGGCCGCGATCGTGCCGTCGGGGTCGCTGCAGACGCCGGGGCGGATCGCGATCCTCGCGGTCGGCGTGGTGATCCTGGTGGCGTTCGCGCTGAAGCCCTTCCTGAACTGGTTCTTCTCGACGTACACGGTGACGAACCGGCGGCTGATCACCCGGCACGGCATCCTGACCCGGACCGGCCGGGACATCCCGCTGATGCGGATCAACGACGTCTCGTACGAGCACGGTCTGGTCGACCGGATCCTCGGCTGCGGCACGCTGCACATCGAGTCCGCCGGCGAGCGCGGTCAGGTGGTGCTGCCGGACGTACCGCACGTCGAGCACGTCCATCTGCAGATGTCCGACCTGCTCTTCGGCGGGCCGGAGGGCCGACCCGGCGACGGCATCCTGTCCGACGAGGATCCGCCCGAGCACATGCGCCGCCGGCCGCAGCAGGAGGACCAGCGGTCGAAGTCCGACGACGGCGAGACGCTGTTCAGCTCCGACGACGGCGACCGCTAGACCTGCCCTTGGCGCTGTTCAGAAGATCTCGAGGCTGACCGGGAGAACTGGCCAGGCGAACGCGGCGGTCGCGGAGTCGATCGCGCCCGGGGTCTGCTCGGTGACTCGGCCGGTCGCGGCGAATTCGGCGAGCGGACGACCGCCGAGGTACGTCGCGCCGAGCTCGGTCACCGACAGACTCAGGTCGGCAGCGTCCTCGGTCCGCTCGCACAGCACCTTCGGGCCGTCAGCGGTCAGCCGGAAGCGTCCGGCGTTCGCCGGCATCAGCTCGTCGGTCACATCGAGCACGAGGTCCACCGGTACGGCGTACCGGCGCTGCCCGAGGGCACGGACGACGTCCGTCACCCTCACCCACAGCGATTCGTTCACCCGCCGGTTCAGCGCGGTCGGTGTGACGACGAGTTGCTGCAGTGGCTCGTCCATGGCGGCGTACCCGTACCCGAGCGTGGCGGCCAGATCGAGCGTCAGCACGTAATGCCACAGCGCCTTGTACGCCGCTGGGGTGAGCGAGACGAGCTCCTCCAGCATCACCTGGTTGGCCGGACCGGCGTGGCTCCACTCGAGCTTGCCGCGCCACAGCGCGTACCCGTCGACGGTGCCGGTCTCGTCGCGGTGGACCACGATCTGCCGGGCCGTCCGGCCGTCGCGGTCGTCCTTCTTGTCCTGGAGGTGCCCCTCCCAGCGGAGCTCCGACCGGCCGGACACACCGGGTCGCCGCTCCTGCAGGCTCCGCAGGATCGGCGCCAGTTCCTTGATGGCATCGTCCGCGGTCAGCTCGGTGATCTCGCCGGGACGGATCCGGACGTCCGGCGGCCCGACCCGGCGCAGGTCGATCTCGTACGACGTACCCCAGGCGGCAGCGCCGTACCCGAACCGTCCGTAGATGCCAGGCTCGCTGGCCCACAGCACCGCGATCGCTTCCGGCACCTCACGCAGTTGGCGAACGATCAACTCTGCCATCACGCCCCGGCGCCGATGAATCGGTCGCACCCCGACCCCGGTGACGTGTGCGGCCGGCACCACTGCACCCGGCACGGACAGGTCACGGGTCAGCGCTCTCGTGGTGCCGATGATGGCCGCCCCGTCCGTCGCGACCAGCGCGCGCTCCGGCTCGAACAGCCGCCGGCTCACATCGTCCGGCGACGGATCAAACATCATCGCCCCGCCGAACACGCCCTGTACGTCGTCGTACTCCCCGGCCACAGCCGCCCGCACGTCAAAGTCGGTCACGTCCGCATCCTCACACGAGCGACCGGCGGAACCAACGGCCTTTCGTGCGCGAGATCAGCGGACGGCTGGTAGGTCGCCGGTGGTTTCTGGGTCGAGCTCGGCGGGGGAGTCCGGGGTGTGGTCGGCCTCGTCGAGTTCGAGCTCCTCGCGGAAGACGAACTTGCGGTACGACCAGAAGCGGAAGAGCGTGCCGAGTCCGAGGCCGACGAAGTTCGCGGCGATGTTGTCGGACAGCCAGCTGTGCATGTCGAGCACGTAGCGGGAGAAGGCCAGGCAGCCGGCCGCGATCAGCAGGCCGATCCCGTTCAGCACGAAGAACAGCACGTACTCGCGGTGCAGCCCGCTGCGCTCGCGGTGCTTCCAGGTCCAGTACCGGTTCCCGAAGTACGTCGCGACGGTCGCCATCGTGGTCGAGATCAGCTTCGCGGTCAGCGGCTTGTGGTGCAGCATGCCCTCGCCGGAGTCGGCGAGAACCAGCGGGTTGTTGAAGACCAGCCAGTTGTAGATCGGCAGATCGACGACCAGACCGAGCAGACCGACAAGACCGAACTTGGCCACTTCGTGGACCAGGTGCTCGACCTGGCCGTAGAGCTTGGTGACGAGCTTCAAGGTCTCCGGAACCTTCTGTGATCACACCGCGACGGGAGGGCAGCTTCCCACGGTACCCGGCGAACGGTCCGGTTCCGAAATCGCCCGCGTGCCGCGGTAGCCGCCTGCGTGCAGCTGTTGTATGGACATTAGGCTCCAACCTGTGAAGTTCGATCGGAAGGACCTCCCGGCCGGAACACCAGTGGTCGGCATGGTCGGCGGTGGACAGTTGGCCCGGATGACGCAGGAGACGGCGGTCGCGCTCGGCATCCAGCTCCGGGTGCTGGCCGAGGGCCCGACGGTGTCGGCGGCCCAGGCGGTCGCGGACGCACCCGTCGGCGACTACAAGCACCCCGAGACGGTACGCCGGTTCGCCGCGGAGTGTGACGTGGTCACGTTCGACCACGAGCACGTGCCGACGGATCTGCTGCACACGCTCGAGGCCGACGGGGTCGATGTCCACCCCGGTCCGGACGCTCTCGTGCACGCCCAGGACAAGGCGGTCATGCGCCGGCGGCTGGACACTTTCGACGCGCCGTCGCCGGCTCACCAGGTGGTGGAGACGCCGGCCGACGTCGCCGATTTCGCCAAGCGGGTCGGCGGATTCCCGATCATCCTCAAGACCACCCGCGGCGGCTACGACGGCAAGGGCGTCTGGTTCGTGGACGGCCCGGACGACGAGGCGGTCGCGGCCGCGTTCGGCAGCGGCGTACCGATCCTGGCCGAGGAGAAGGTGGACTTCGTCCGCGAACTGTCGGCGATCGTCGCCCGTTCGCCGCATGGCCAGGCGGTCGCCTACCCGATCGTCGAGTCGGTGCAGAAGAACGGCATCTGTGTCGAAGTCACCGCGCCCGCTCCCGGTCTCGCGCCGGACAAGGCCGCGCAGGCGCAGCAGACCGCGCTGAAGATCGCCGGCGAGCTCGGCGTGGTCGGGATCCTCGCGGTCGAGATGTTCGAGGCCCGCGACGGCCGCCTGCTGGTCAACGAGTTGGCGATGCGCCCGCACAACACCGGCCACTGGTCGATCGACGGCGCGGTCACCTCCCAGTTCGAGAACCACCTGCGCGCGGTGCTGGACCTGCCACTCGGGTCGCCCGCCGCACGAGCGCGGTACACCGTGATGGTCAACGTGCTCGGCGGCGACGTCGAGGACATGCACCGAGGGCTACTGCATTGCCTGGCCCGCGACCCCGGGCTGAAGGTCCACTTCTACGGGAAGTCGGTGAAGCCCGGACGCAAGGTCGGCCACGTCACGGCGTACGGCGACGACCTCGAGGAGACCCGGGGGCGCGCCCGGCACGCGGCGGCGTACCTGACCGGAACCATCGACGAGTAAGGGATTGCGGCACCATGAACGAGCGGAGCGAGTCCATCATCAGGCGCAGCGTGGGAATCGTGATGGGGTCGGACTCGGACTGGCCGACGATGAAGGCCGCCGCCGAGGTCTGCGCGGAATTCGACGTGCCCTTTGAGGCAGACGTCGTGTCGGCGCACCGGATGCCGGCCGAGATGATCGACTACGGACGGTCAGCGCACGAGCGCGGCCTGAAGGTGCTGATCGCCGGCGCCGGCGGGGCCGCGCATCTGCCCGGCATGCTCGCGTCGGTGACTCCGCTGCCGGTGATCGGCGTACCGGTGCCGCTCAAGTACCTGGACGGGATGGACTCGCTGCTGTCGATCGTGCAGATGCCGGCCGGAGTCCCGGTGGCGACCGTGTCGATCGGGAACGCCCGGAACGCGGGCCTGCTGGCGGTCCGGATCCTGGCCGCGTCCGACGAGAAGTTGCGGGACCGGATGATCGCCTTCCAGGAGTCCCTGGCCGACCTGGCCCGGGCCAAGGGCGCTACGGTGCGTGACGGGGCGACAGAGCTCCGTAAATCCTGACGATGTAATTGTTTTCCACAGGTCGGGCAGGGTAGATCGTGAGATCCTAACCCATGTCGTCTAAGGTCGTCGATCGTGACTCCGCCCGCTGAACCGGATACGCAGCGCATCCCGGTCCGTTACTGGATCTGGCTGTTCGGAGCTGCCGTGTCCCTCCTCGGCGACCTGACGATGACGTTCGCCATCGGATGGTCGGCCAGCCAACACGGTGGCCGTATCGCCGGACTTGTCCTACTCCTGGCCGCCGCGCCGCGGGCCGCCCTGCTGCTGGTCGGCGGTGCGGTCGGCGACCGGTTCGGCGCCCCGCGCGTGCTGCTGGCCAGTTGTGCCGCGATGTTCCTGCTGACGGTGGCGCTGGTGCCGGCCACTCTGGCCGTCGGCGAGCCGATCTGGCTGCTGCTCGGGCTGGCGCTGATCGTCGGCGTGATCGACGCGTTCTTCCTGCCGTCGTCGCGCTCGATGCCCCGGCTGCTCGTCCCGCCGGAGCAGGTGCCGCGCGCGCTGGCCAGCTTCCAGGTCACCGGCGTGGTCTTCGCCGTGACCGGTACGGCGGTCGGCGGTGTCCTGGTCCGCTGGTCCGGGCTCACCGCGGCGGCGGGGTTCGACGCCATCACCTTCGGCGTGATGATCGGCGTACTGCTGCTGCTCCGGAACACGATCAGCCCACCCCGGCGGATGCAGACCGGCATGTTCCGGTCAATCGTGGACGGGATCAAGGTCGCCTTCGGCCGGCCGCTGACCCGTGCACTGCTGATCACGATGACGGTCGCGGCCGGTCTGCTGATGCCGCTGGACGCGTTGCTCTTCCCGCTGCTGGCCCGGTCGCACGACTGGGACGCCGCGACCGCGGGCCTGCTGGTGGCGAGCCGGAGTCTCGGAGTGGGGGTGATCGCGTTGCGCATCCTGTTGCGCGGCGCGTTTCCCCGGCCGGGCATCTTCGCCGCACTCGGACTGCTGGTGGCGGCCGCGGGTCTGCTCGGCCTCTCGTTCCTCGATCCGTTGCCGCTGGCCTTCGCTGCCGGCGTATTGAGCGGGATCGGCGTCGGCACGTTCACCGGCCACGTGCTGCCGCTGCTGATGAACTCGGTCGAGCGGGACTACCAGTCCCGCCTGCAGTCCGTCGTGGTGCTCTGCCAGAGCCTCGCGCTCGTGGTGATGAACCCGGTGCTCGGCAGCCTCGCCGACCTGGACTCGGTGGGCATCAACGGTGTCTGCCTCGGCATCTCCATCGCCGCGGCCATCACCGGTCTCGTCGTACTGACCCGCCCCGTCCTCCGCGCCGCCACCGTCACCTAGCGGCTACGGCTTGCCCGGCGCGCGGTAGATCCAGCCCGCGGCGCGCCACTTTGCCGCGTCGAGGAGGAGGCGGGCGTCGATGATCGCCGGCGCGGTGACGACTCCCCGCAAGGCGGCCGGGTCGAGCTCACGGAACTCGGGCCACTCCGTCAGGTGCAGTACGGCGTGAGCGCCCTCGCACGCCTCGGTGGCGGAGGCGGCGTACCGCAGGGTCGGACGGACCTTGCGGGCGTTCTCCATCGCCTCCGGGTCGTAGACCGTGACGTTCGCGCCGTGCAGTTGGATCCGCCCGGCCACATCGAGGGCCGGCGAGTCGCGTACGTCGTCAGTCCCGGCCTTGAACGCGGCGCCGAGGACGGTGACGTTCCGGCCGACCCACTCGCCGCCGAGCAGCTCGTGGGTGACGTCGACGATCCGGGCCCGGCGGTGCTGGTTGATGTCGTCGACCTCACGCAGGAACGTGATCACTTCTTCGACGCCGAGCTCGCCGGCGCGGTGCATGAACGCGCGCAGGTCCTTCGGCAGGCAGCCGCCGCCGTACCCGGGGCCGGCGTTCAGCATGCCGCGGCCGATCCGCTTGTCGTGGCCGAGCGCGTCGGCGAGCTGGGTGACGTCGGCACCGGTCGCGTCGGCCAGCTCGGCGAGCGCGTTGATGAACGAGATCTTCGTGGCCAGGAAGGCGTTCGCGCCGCCCTTCACCAGCTCGGCGGTCGGCAGGTTGCAGACCACGACCGGCGTACCCTCGCCGATCGGGGTGGCGAAAACCTCGCGCAGGCGGGCTTCCGCGGTCGCGGACTGGACGCCGAACACCAGCCGGTCCGGGTGCAGCGTGTCGTCGACGCCGTGCGCCTCCCGGAGGAACTCGGGCTGCCAGGCGATCTCGACCGCCGTACCGGCCGGGGACTCGGCGTGGAAGCGTTGCTCGACCAGCTTCGACGTACCGACCGGGACGGTCGAGCGCCCGACCACCAGGGTCGGCCGGGTGAGCAACGGCGCCAGCATGTCGACGACCGAGTTCACCTGCGCCAGGTCGGCCGCCTCGCTGCCCTCGAGTTGCGGCGTACCGACGCAGATGAAGTGGACGTCGGCCCAGTCCGCGATCAGCTGGTAGTCCTTGGTGAACCGCAGCCGGCCGGACTCGGTGTGCTTCTTCAGCAGCGGGTCCAGCCCTGGTTCGTACAGCGGCGCCTTGCCGTCGTTCAGCAGCTTCAGCCGGTGTTCGTCGATCTCGACCCCGATCACGTCGAAACCGAACTCGGCCATCCCGGCGGCGGTGTTCGCGCCGAGGTAGTTGGTGCCGATCACGGCGATCCGCAGGGGGCGGGAGGTCGCTTCACTCATGCCGGGGACTCTACCCATCGTGGTTATCGCGCGATGACGGGCTCATGTCCAGCCCGTGCGCTGTTGGTCACTTTCCCGTACGACGCCCTCCCGGAGCGGGTTGTTCGTCGTACTGTGTGACTCGTGAGTAACTCATTCGACCTGTACGCGCTGTCCGAGGAGCACGAGGCGATCCGGGCCGCGGTCCGCGACGTCTGCGACGCCAAGGTCGCCCCGCACGCGGGTGACGTGGACGAGCTGGCCGAGTTCCCGAAGGCGTCGTACGACGCGCTGAAGGCGTCGGACTTCCACGCGCCGCACATCCCGGAGGAGTACGGCGGCGCCGGGGCGGACGCGCTCGCGACGGTGATCGTGATCGAGGAGGTCGCCCGGGCCTGCGCCTCGACCTCACTGATCCCGGCGGTGAACAAGCTCGGCTCGCTGCCGCTGCTGCTGTCCGCGTCGGACCAGGTCAAGCAGCGCTACCTGCCGCCGGTGGCCGCGGGCGACGCGATGTTCTCGTACTGCCTGTCCGAGCCCGAGGCCGGATCGGACGCCGTCTCGATGAAGACCCGTGCGGTGCTCGACGGTGACTCGTATGTACTGAACGGCGTGAAGCGGTGGATCACGAACGCCGGGGTCAGCGACTACTACACCGTGTTCGCGGTGACCGATGCGGACGCGCGGTCCCGCGGGATCTCGGCGTTTGTCGTCGAGAAGTCCGACGACGGTGTGTCGTTCGGTGCGCCGGAGAAGAAGCTCGGCATCAAGGGGTCGCCGACGCGTGAGGTGTACCTCGACAACGTCCGGATCCCCGCCGACCGGATGATCGGCGAGCCGGGGACCGGGTTCGCCACCGCGATGGCGACGCTGGACCACACCCGGGTGACGATCGCCGCGCAGGCGCTCGGGATTGCGCAGGGCGCGCTGGACTACGCGCTCGGATACGTCAAGGAGCGCAAGCAGTTCGGCAAGGCGATCGCGGAGTTCCAGGGCCTGCAGTTCATGCTCGCCGACATGGGCATGAAGATCGAGGCGGCCCGCCAGCTCACGTACTCTGCGGCCGGCCGCTCCGAGCGCAACGCCGCCGACCTCACCTACTTCGGTGCCGCCGCCAAGTGCTTCGCCTCCGACGTAGCCATGGCCGTCACCACCGACGCCGTCCAACTCCTCGGCGGCTACGGCTACACCCACGACTACCCGGTCGAACGCATGATGCGCGACGCGAAGATCACCCAGATCTACGAAGGCACCAACCAGGTCCAGCGCATCGTCATGGCCCGCCAGTTGCTCAAGGGCCTCAGCTAACTCTGTTTCCGCTGCTCAGAAGCATTTCAGGTCATCCAATCGGACTTGAGCGACTCGGTCGGCGAGGGCTCAAGAAGCGCTGAGTCGCTCCTGCTCCGTGACTGCTCCGTCCGGCACGCACTTGGATTCGCTGCAGCAGCAGGTCGAGGCGTTCCGGGACGCCGATCCGTACTCGGTCACGCCTGAACCGACGGACAAGCCTGGGTGACTTGCACACCGCATCCGGTTCTTGAAGCCTGTTCCGGTCGAGATCAGCGTCACGATCGGTGACGGGCTGCACAACCAAGGCTCGGCACTCGAGAATCTGGCTTTCGAGTCTCTTGCGCGGTGGCACGCGGCCTTGCTCGATGGACTTCCGTAGGACGGTGCGCATCCTGGCGTGGAGGCGGGCGAAGTCCTGGCCGTGCAGATCGGTGCATGATCGGCGCCGGTGAATGTAGCGCGCCACAGGATCTCGTCGGCCAGGAGATTGCCGAGGCCGGCGATCACCGACTGGTCCACGAGTGCGGGTTTGATCTGCCGGCGCAGTCCGCTCAACCGGCTCCTGAGCTCCGTGGCTGACAGGTCTGCAGCATCCGGGCCGAGTTGGTCGAGTTCGCGCTGTAGGGCGTTCTCATCGCGAGCGAAGCCGCGTCCGTGGAGCTTGCGCATGTCGCGGTAGCGCAGTTCACCATCGCCGAAACCGAAACCGAAACCGAAACCGAAACCGAAACCGAAACGATCCGGTCGTGGCGGTGCGGACTGGTTGCCCAGTGCAATGACCCGGTCATGCCGAAGTGCAGCAGTACGGCGGCGCCGCCGCGCGAGCCCACCACCGGAACGAACAGTTGCTTGCCGTGCCGCCATGGCCGCCCGAACTCGCGTCTCGCAGCACGCCACGTAGCCGCCGGACACTGATGCCGTTGAGTACGCCGGCATCGAGCACATCGACGTACTGGACGCGGTGGTGGTCTTCGCTCACGCTCCTTCGACGTCCCCTTGTCCTCGAGCGCCTCGTACTACTTCTCGTTCTTGACGTTCGCCGACTTTCCGGACATTTGACCTCCTCGGCAGTGCAGCTCGTCAGGCCGGGGCTCGGAGGATCTGATCCCGCCAGCACCCAGACTCAATCGGTCGACCTCAACGATGACTATCCCTGATCGGCTTCGTCTCCCAAGCCATGATGACGCCGAGGCCTGATCGGCGGCACGGCTCGAACTCGCGTTGCTC
This sequence comes from Kribbella capetownensis, assembly GCF_004331485.1. GTDB lineage: Bacteria > Actinomycetota > Actinomycetes > Propionibacteriales > Kribbellaceae > Kribbella > Kribbella capetownensis. The sequence continues at coordinate 207,189 of NZ_SJKD01000007.1, read as the reverse complement.
TCCGTGTTCCGGCCATCATCGCCGCGGTGCTGACGTACGGCCTGGTTGCGGATCCGGCACAGATTCGAGACCAGATCGGAGAACTGACGGTAGCGATGGAGTAGTCGGGTCGCATGCTGCTGTGCGAGCAGTTCACTACACACACGTGATCACCGCGCGGCCTCAGTTCGCTGGCCGGCTGATCAGGCGTAGGCGGGTCAGTTTGCGCGTCATGATCGTCTGACAGGTGTCGGCGTGGCATGCGGCGGTCAATGCGCCCAGCGGCATCACAACCGCCGCGGCGGTTGGGCGGTCCACGGTGCTGCCTGTTTCAACACCGGGGACCTCAAACGACACCAACTCTCGAGCGCCGATGTCGCCTTGAGTTGGTGGTGCCCCAAAATCGTCGCCGCATGCCGTCAGTGCCGCAAGTGCGTTGCCCTCCAGGTGCCGTCGTGCGCGTCAGGGCTCTGCGGATGAGTGCCATGGCTGGAGAAGCTGCTCGGATGCTGGCTCGCCAGCATGGAAAGATGCGTGGCGCGAGCGGCGGAATGCTTCTGGTGAAGCTCATCTGCAGGTTATCGGCGCGCATCCGGACCAGAATGCGGGGTACCGGCCACGCCGTGAACAACGACCGGCTTCTGGATCTGGCTCAGCGAATGGCGCGGACGCTGACGCCCGGGGACCTCGATCACACGCTGAGTCGCATCACTGTGGCTGCGGTCGAAACGTTGCCCGACACCGACTACGCCAGCATCACGATCCTCCATGGCGACGGCCAACTGGAGACGATTGCTCCGACCGACGACTTACTGTGGGGCATCGATGCCGCGCAGTACGAGCTGCGTGAGGGCCCTTGCTACCACGCAGCGGCAGATACTGTTCACATCGCGGCTCCCGATCTGGCCCGGGACCAGCGCTTCCCGCGGTACGCGGCGAGCGCGGTGGCCGCGGGTATCGGCGCCCAGGCGGGGATCCGGCTGTTCGATGCTCCGAAGTCACGTGGGGCCTTGAATCTGTACGCTCACGAGCCCGGTGCTTTCAGTGACCTGGGTGCGATTGGTCAGCTGTTCCGGCACCAGGCAGCCATGGCGATCGACTACGCCCGGGAGATTCATAATCTGCAGGAAGCCGTCCGGACCCGAGGCACGATCGGTACTGCGGTCGGCATAGTGATGGAGCGTTACAAGCTGCGCGACGATCGCGCCTTCGCGTTTCTGACCCGGCTGTCCCAGGACGGCAACGTGAAGTTGCGATTGGTGGCCGAACGCCTGATCGCGAGCACGCGTGGATGATGGAGTGACTCGGACCCGGCGTCCCTCGCCAGGCTGGAGTAGGGCCGCGCTGGTACGGGACCTTGACTGGCAAGGACTTAGGGGGCACCGGTTGCCGCCGCTGACCATCTTCTTGCGCTGATTGGGATGCGTAAAGATGTGCGTTGCCGGCCCACGAGAACGCTTCGTGTCTTTCGGCTCTCACCTACCGCAGAGCTTGCAGGGTTTCCGGGTGCGTTGGGCATAGCCGTAGGTGGCGACTGCGAGTCCGAGGCCCCAGAGGAGGTATGCGGGCACCGCTACCCAGAAGAAGCTGGTCGGTAGGCCGATCTCTGCATAGACCGGTTTGCCTTGGAGAGCGGCTGCGGTCATCTGAATCAAGCCGACCCCGAAGTACGCGCTGATACCCGTGCCGAGTCCGATGCCGGGCAGTAGCAGCATCCATCGCGGGAACACACGGCCGGGGCGGTAGACCAGCAGCAGCGGCAGCGCGAGACCAGCGAGTAAGAAGCCTGCCTCGAAGAGGATCATCTGCAGGCCGGGTGCGTAGGACACGGCGTCGAAGCCGATGGCCGCCTGCGCTGCCAGTCGCGTTGCACAACCGGCGATGGCAATCCAGGCAGCGGCGATCGCCCACTTCGGTGTGGATGTTGCCGTGCGGCGACGGTTGCTGCATCCCAGGCAAGATCCGTCGAGTTGCCGCTGCCGCGACAGCGCCGTACCGGCAAGGAGTACGGCGCCGGTCAGGCCGCCGAGACGGCTGAGCATGCCAGCCAGGTCGAAGGGGATACCCAGTCCGGGCAAGACCCCGGCGACGACGTCCAGGAGCGCCAAGGCGCAGGCGGCTGTCCATCCGACGGCGATGGCGTACGTCAGCACCATGAGCGCGCGGGTCCGTGCCGGCGTCAGGACCAGGAGCGCGCTGACCACACAAGCAATGACCGAGACCCAGCCCGGGACCAGCAAGTCTGCGGTAGGCAGCTTCCACGTTGGTTCGTGGCCTAGGGCGAACCACAGCCGCACGCATCCGTAGCCTGCGGCCCAAACGACGGCCAGCCACGGGACCCACGTCATCCAGCGTGGAGCGCCTCGGTCGAGTTCCGATGTGGGCAGGACGGCAGTCATGCTGTCAGCATCGCTGTCGTTGCCGGCCGCTGGATCACCCGTGCGAGTGAACGGCATCCATCTGCGGATTGAGGCCCGGAGGCGAGGAACACGTAGAGTGGCGCGAGCTCGGCGGGCTGTCCGGCACGCCCGAGCGGGGTGTCGGCACCGAAGTCGCCGACCTTCTCGGCCGGCATCGTGGCTGGGATGAGCGGGGTCCAGATGGGGCCTGGAGCAACGGAATTCACCCGGATGCCTCCGGTGAGAGGTTCGTCAAGACTCATATCTCAGCTCGATCGGATCGGGTTGAGCCAACGATGGTGTTCGCGTACCGTTCAATGCACCGCTGGCAAGAGGTCCGGCAGTTGGCTTCGCGTGGCCAGCGGTTCCCTGGTTGGAGCTCCTGATGGGCACCACGCCTTGTCGTCTCGAGCATCTGCGTCGCGAGGGCCGCTTGGTCGCACGATTCGCTCACCAGTTGACCGTCGCCTCTGGTGTGGCGGTCGGATCGCACTGGAATCCCGTTCGCGGCAACCCTGCCAGACGGTGGCAGATCGTGTGGTGGAACGGTCCCAGCATTGCGCTGATGCGTGACCTCGCAGCAGACCTGCGCGGCAGCGTGGTCGGAATTGCCGTCCAAGATCTGCGGTGGAGCCGGGTGATCACTCCTGAGGCCTTCGCGTTGGCGCTGATCGTCAATACCCGGGCCGGCGGCTCGCCGTTGGGTGCGCACGCTACCTGTGGGCAGTTGATGGCCGCTATCGAAGAGGTCGATCATCCCCAGCGCGGTACGTCGCGTGACCTGGAGCTCGCCCGCAGGCTCGCCCGGCTGGGTGATCACCTCGAGCACGGCATGCTGCGATTCCTCGAGTCGTACGGTTTGGCAGGCCTTGGCGAAGGGGACCTGACACCGTACGGCAACCTGGCCGTGCTGTGTGATCTGCAGAACGACGACACCCGCTCTCGGGACCGCCCTCAGTCGTCCCCCCGTACCACCACGAAGCGACCTGATCTCGACGACTCCACAACGGCATAGCCGAAACCGGAGGTGGCCGACGTTGTGGGAGTTAGTCGTCGGGTACCAGTGGGCGCTGACCGGCGAATGTGAAGGAGACAGGGCGCGTTGACCTATCATCCGGCCACCCCAGCGGATGGACGCGACGAGTTGGAGTATGCGCCCCTCGCGTCCTGATCCGGCCTCGGAGACGGGCAATCTGGAGCCGTATGGCGATCTCTTCCAGATCGTCTACCTCTCTGCGAGACCTAAGGCCACGTGCTGGACTCGGGCACCGCACAGGTCCTGACGGATCTCGCGAATCGATGCTGCGACGACTGGCGGCGCGAGCACGCGGGGATCTGGGAGTTGCCCGAAGAGCCTCTTCACCTTGTCGAAGACGAGGTGTCGCGTGGGAGTTGTTCGTCGGGGTCTTCGTCTGGTTGTGGGTCGGGGTACGGCGTGGTGTCGTGGTCCGGGTCGGTTCGGCCGGGGAACGAGCGGTCGGGGTCGGTGGGGTCGGGCAGGGGTGGCACCGGCGGTACGGGCGGTACGGGCGGTACGGGGGTGGTGCTCATGGTGAATCTCCTTCCGCAGTGCAGTTTTGACGCCAGAAGCCGAGGCGGATGGTGGCGTGGTTGAGAGTGGTAGGCATTCGGCCGGCTAGCTTCGCGCGTGTGGTTGGGTCGAGGTCGAGGTTGTAGCGCATGGAAACGTGGCTCACCGCGGCGCTGGTGGTGAGGAGTACGACGTTGCGACCGGGGCACTCTGCCGGACCGGCGCTGAACGGAATGATCGGCCATGAGGCGTCGGATCGGCCGTCGAGCCAGATCATGGGCTCGAACCTGTGGGCGAAGTCGAGCGCCTGCTCGTCTCGGTGAAAGACCGAGCTGACGATGGCGAACTCTGTGCCGGCGGGTGCGATGCGACCGCGCCACTCGGTGTCGGCGTCCGACTCCCGCAGTACGACGAGGGTTGTCGGCCAGAGCCGGAGTGACTCCTGGACCGCTGCGCCGGCCTCGGCGAGCAGGGGTGAGGCCTCGGGATGATTGCCTTCCGCGACGATCTGTTCCAGGGCGGCGGGGCGGGTGGCGAGCACGGCAAACAGTCGCCAGAGTGCGATCCCCGCGGCGTCGAAGGCGAAGAGCCAGTGTGGGACCTGACCGGCCGGATCGAGATCGCCGAGCCGCAGGTTCGCGTCCGCACTGTCAACGCCGCCGTGGTCTGCGCCGAGGTCATGGACGATCTCGACGAGACTTCCCTGCTCGGCCTCGTCGACGTAGCTCCCGAGCGCGGCCAGGAAGTGGTGCCTGAGCTCGTCGCGGCGACGGTGGAACCCGGCCCAGTTGGCGTCCGCGCGGAGCTGATCGAGCTGGGCGGAAACCTCGGTGTCGTCGCGCGCGGAGTCGCCGAGAACAATGCGCCGCGCAATGCGTGACCAGATGGCGCGGAAGTCATCCCAGCTCAAGGTCGCCGTCATCGTGTCGAGCTCCTCGCGGACCACCTCGAGCATCCGGTGGCCGTGGCGGTGCACCGGCTGATGGGTGTCGAGCACCTGCTCATTGAGCTCCCGTCGAGGCGCGCGCAGCGGAGGATCGCTGACGAGCACCGAGTGCGGCTGGAAGTGCCGGAGCGCGCCGGCTTTATCCGTTGTCGCGGCCGTGAACGGTTCGGGCGTCTCGGCGAGCAGTCGGCAGACGTCGTCCGGTGCGAGAACCAGCGCGATCGTGCGACCCGGGAATCGGAACAGCACCGGGCCTTCGCCGTACTTACGTCGGAGGTGCCGAACGCGGCGGAGAGCTCGATCGTCGGCATGCAACTGCTCCGCGAGAGTGCCGAGCCGTGGTCGTCGGAGGATTGCGCCCTGGGCGACAAGCGGCAGGAAGACATCCTGCAGCGCGAGTCCGGTGTCCAGCGGCGAGGCAACAGGCAGCGCGGTCGGCATAGCGCTCCAGTGTCCGCAACACCCGCGTACAAAACGCCAGCAGAACGACGTCGCGCCTCTGCTGGATCAGGACTTCCACCCGACATTGAGGCCGGACTGCCATGCGTCAGCCACGCGGCCGCGCCGTACGAGGTCCACAGGATCGTGTAGCCATTGACGCCGCTGCCGAGCTGCTCGCTGACGAAGTGCGGCATCACACGGTCTCGAACGGGTCATAAGTGATGTAGTAGACGGAGAGAGTTACCAGTCCGATGACCGGCAGAGCCTTCCAAGGTCGTGGGCCGCCGCGATTCGTGGAGGCCCTGGCGGCGAACCCCAGGCCATCGTTACTTCACGTCGCGCGGTCGCGACGGCGACTGACGCGTGCCGGGCCAGAATGTGTGCGATCGCTTCGTCGTCGCCAAACGCATCCGGCTGCGGGCTGTACAAGCCGAGTACGCCGACTGACTGCTTGCTGGCGTTGACTGTCAACGGGACGTCCAGCACGCTGCCCACCCCGAGGCCGGCCACTTTCGCCGCCCAAGCTGGCCAGCGGTCGTCGGTCGTAGTGTCGCGGATCAGGACTGTGGCGTGGGTTCCGAAGCACTCGACCAGCGGACCCGCCTCGGCGTCGATCTGCAGGTTGTACACGTCGGCTACGACCTCATCAGTGACCGCGGCGATCTCCGACGTGGATCCGCGAGCGTGCAGCAGGAGGCCGGATAGCTGCAGTTCAGCGCCTGAAGCGCGAATTTCGTCCAGTGGAGACCTGCGTCACCATCCTTCAGCCGAAGGTGGCGTGGCGATGAGATGAGCGCCAGCAAAATCTCGAGTCGTTGGGGTGCGGACTCATTGGCTGGGCAAGTCGGGCCCGGATCCACACGGCAGCGTCGGCGGCCTGCTCCTGAGGTGGACGCCCTTGGCTCAGCCGGCGATCGCGAACGCTTCGTCGGCCATCGGCATTGGGCTCGGATGCGACCACGTCCCTGGTGATGCCTGGCTAGTCAGCTGTTGGGCGAGCCGGTCGAGCTCCCGGAACGGGGCAGTGCGGATCAACATCGTTCCACCCCGAATCGTTGACAAGTCGGATGCCACCCGAGGTTTGACGACATGCGAATCGGCCGATCGGTACCCGCTGAGCTGATGGCGGCTTCTGCAGTGGGTGACCTATCGAGACCGCACAAACCTTAATGGTCGTCTCCGAGTGGACGACGCGGGTGGTAGGGCGCCGGCGACGTACGGCCCGGCCGGCGTTGCTCACGGTCCTTCGACCGGCTGCCAGCGCGTGGGCGTGCCTTCCCGACAGCGGGCACGGCGAGACGGCTGCGGTGGTGATACCAGGTGACGAACAAGGCGAGCGCGAGGAGGAGTTCTACGACGTCGCCGCCGTAGTACATCAACTTCGCGGCGGTCCGGACCGCCGCGGCGTCGTCACCGGTAAGTTCGGCGCCGCGACCGTCGGCCTGCGCATACATCAGCTTCGCCAGCACCGCGTGAGCGGCGCCCGCCAGAATCAGCGCCGTCGTTCGCACCCGCACGCTGGGCCGACGGGGCGCTGGATCAGGTCCGCAGATGGACCAGGTGAACAGATAGCCCGCGGCCAAGTAGTGCAAGTGCAGGCTGTGGTGGAGAAGTTGGTGGTTCTCGGCAGCTGAATACAGCGGCGTCAGGAGAATCAGATACAGCGTGCCGGTACTCAACAATCCCGCCACGGCGGGATGACTCAGCACGTGCAACGGCCGGGACCGCAGCAGCCGCGACATCGTCCGCCGTACCCGCGGAGGGGAGATCCGCAACAGTAGGGTCACCGGGGCACCCAGAACCAGCCCAAGCGGAGCGACCATGCCGAACAGCAGATGCTGAGTCATGTGCAAGCGCACGCCAGATGTCCCGTCGCCAAACATCAGCGACACCGCGACGGCCAGTGAGCAGCAGCCGACCAGCCACGCCGCTGTCCGGCGGTGGCTCCAGCGTCGCTTGTCATGTACGGCGGCCACGAGATATGCCACGGCGAGAAGGCCGACCAAGACGAGTGGGAACACACCCAGTCCTGGACTGCCGGACTCGCGGCCGACGTGGTCAGGGCTCACGAGAGTGTGCATGCGACCGTACTCGCCATACCAGCGTCAGACCGACCAGCACCAGCAGGCCGCCGGCGATGTTCCACAGCACGTCGTAGATCAGCAGGTTCACGCCGTACCGGACCTGATGCAGCCGCAGGATCTTGTGATCGACAAAACCGTCGAACAGTTGGAACAGCCCTGCCCCCGTCAAGAACCCGCCCCAGCCGGCCACTGTGCCCATGACACGCCTGCGGCGTAGATCGGCGTACCAGGCGAATCCACCAACCAGAGCAACGAGTTCGGCGGCGTGGAGGAGGCCGTCCGACAAGAGGCCAATTGTGAGTGTCGACCGATCGTAGAAGTGATGCCATCCCAGCACCTGGTGGAACACGATCTCATCGACCGCCGCCATCACGGCGATGCCGATCACCCCGGCCGCGAGCACCGACGACCGCACGTCAACCCTGCCGGAATCCGTCACGTTGAGGCCGCCACAGTCATCTCCTGGTGTCCGTATGGGCGTCTTGGCAGTTCGGCCAGGGCGAGCCGATCGGAAGGCACGAGGACTCCTCCCGCCCTCGAGATCACCGTTTCCACCAGGCCTGTCTCGATCGGCGCGGTAGCCAACGGCTTCCGGGCGCACAGTTGCGTTGCTGTCGGCAACGTCCTGCGCCGAACTGGTGACCAGGTACCCGCGTGCGGGCGAGCCGTACGACGGACTTGGTAGGCGGGCACGTTGCTCTCCCGGCCGCAGGATCTGCAGGGCGCTACGAGTTGCGGCCGGTGAGTTTGTCGCGGAGGCGATCGACCAGTCCCACCCCGGGACCGACGAGCTTGTGAAAGAGTTCGGCGTTCGGTGCGGCCGGGTGCGGTCTGGTGGGTGCGAGCCTCTTCGCCGTCTCGACCTTCTCCTTCAGTTCGATCAGCTTGGCGGCAGGTATGCTCGTCCGCAGTTGCGGGAATTGCTCGGTCTCCTCGTCCTGCACGTGGTCTACCAGGACCTCTTGCAAATTCCGGAGAGTGTCTTCGAAGGCCGTCGTCGCCGCGTCCGCGCCCTCCAGTTGCTTCATGAGAGTCTCAAGCTCCTTGTGTTCCTCGGTGTCGTGCTCGACGGCCTTCTCGCCGTCGGGAAGATGGTCGCGCATCGCGGGGTAGACGTACATTTCCTCGGCGACCGAGTGCCGCACCAGTTCTGCGATCAGCTGGTCGGTCAACTCCCTGCGTTCGTCCGTGGAGGCAGTTGCGCTGATCTGATTCGCAAGTTCCTGGACTTCTCTGTGGTCCGCGGTCAGGACGTCGATCACGTCGATGGAAGTCATCAGCTCCTCCTCGTTCCTAGTGGTGATTCCGCGCAGGTACCCATCGTTATGCCTCGAAAGCGTGGCACCGTGTCTGCGTCTCGTGTGTCTGGTTTCCTTAGCAGGCCAGGCGATACTGGTCGGCCCCGGCCAGCAAAGTCATCCGTCTTCTCGGCGGTCTGCGGGCGGCGATCACTCGCGACCCGGGCAAATTCCCGGCCGACAACGAGGAGGTCTCGCTGCCGAGCGGCGCATCTGACCACTAGTCCGCCCGCAGAAGGTCCGGGGGACGGTCGACGTCTTACTGCTCGAGCGGTGCCGCGGCAGCTTCCAGTGGAACGATGCAGGTGGCCGCTGTCGATTCCGTGCTGGCGGCAACTCGCGCCACAACTCCCGGTGACCTCTCGCAACGAAGGTCATCGCATGTCGGCCAATCGAGGGAAACAAGGACGCCGGAGTCTCAGCAGCACCGAACGAGTTTCCAGAGTCAGGTCTGGCTCCCTGGGTACTGGAGGCGTCGAACATGAGTCCAGGATTCCCCGGAGGTATAGCGAATGAGTACGTTCACGCAATCGATCGACGTCGACGTTCCAGTCACGGTGGCCTACAACCAGTGGACCCAGTTCGAGTCCTTCCCGCGATTCATGGAGGGCGTGCGGGAGATCCGGCAGCTCGATGACAAGCACATTCACTGGGTTGTGAAGGTCGGCGGAGCGACCCGTGAGTTCGACGCGACGGTCACGGAGCAGCATCCCGACGAGCGGGTTGCCTGGAGGTCAGATTCAGGCCCCGAGCACGCCGGTGTTGTCACGTTCCACAAGCTGAGTGACACGACCAGCCGAGTGACAGCGCAGATGGACATCGACCCTGACGGTTTCCTGGAGACGGTAGGTGACAAGCTCGGCGTGATCGAGGGGCGGGTCAAGAGCGATCTGGAGCGGTTCAAGACTTTCATCGAAGAGCGAGGTCAAGAGACCGGCGCCTGGCGCGGCGACGTACCGCGCTGAACCGTGACCTTTCATCCAGCCTGGCAGTCTGCTCTCAGTCGACATGGATGACGCAGAACTCGTTGCCCTCGGTGTCGCGGAGCACGATGAAGTCGTGCTCCGCCGGGTAGTTCGACGGCCTTGCTCCAGAACGCTGCGGCGCGGTGCGTGTCGAGCGCGTTGACGACGATTGTCGCCAACCGCAGATCGCCGACCTCGCCTGACCTCTCATTCGTCATCGCTTCCTCCAGAATCCGCTGCGGACGGCTGTGCTCGAAAGCGGCCCATCTCGCCCGGCTGCTGCGGGATCAGGAATACGCACCCGTCTGACATCGCTGGCCACATCGACCAAGACCTCCAGCGGACGCATGTGAGTAGCGGTAGTGGGTACTGGGCCCTGTATTCGATCGCATGTTCGCGTATGGAGGCGGCAATGACTGTGCAACCGATGCCGGAGAAGGATCCCGACAAGTGGACGACCGGCGACGAACCGATGACAGGTCCGCAGCAGTCGTACCTCGGCACGCTTGCTCAAGAAGCGGGAGTTGACGTCCCGGACACTTTGAGCAAGGCCGAGGCCTCGCGTCTGATCGATGAACTTCAGACGCGCACTGGCCGCGGCACACCTGAGTCACCCCACCAGCCCTAGACCTCTTCATGTCTTCTGTATCAGAGCTGCTGGGTTGCGTTCGGCTTGTGGTGGTGGACTTGAGCGCTTGGGGTGAGTTCGTCGTCCAGGCGTCGCACCGGTCTCCGGATCCGCGCGACTCACCCGTTCGGCCGGCTCTCCTGCTGGGCGAAGAACCACCTGTGCCACCACGGCCGGAAATTCCGATTGGCACCGCTCGAGTGCATTGATCGCAGGTACGCGGTCCGGTCCGCAGGTTCGCTCGGCGCAAGCCCGGCATGTTCCTGCTGATGGCGGCGGCGGGCGTTGTGGCGGGTCGCCTCACACGGGCACTGGCGGCAGGCGGCAAGGATGCGACGAACGCCACCGATACGTCTCGCGGCGCCATGGACGGAGGGAATACGCCGGGAGGACCCCTTCCGGCCCTCGGTCGAAGACGACTACCTGGTCCCGCCGCCGTCTCCAGACGCGTCCTCCGGCGGCAAGCTGCTCGGCGCACATCTGAGGGGCCCGCAGGCGGCGACGCCAATCCAGCCACTGGTGATCGCGATGACCCTCGGCATCGACGCCCAGACGCTGGCCAAGCGCGGCTACTGGATCGACCCTGCCCTCACCGAGGTCGTCAGCAACGCCCTCCTCATACTCACCGACTGAGCAAGTCCTCTGCGTTCTTGCAGTGAACGAACGGCCTCTCACTTCTCAGCGAGTGCGGGTCGGTCCAGGATCTCGTTGGACTCGCCGCGTGGCTTGGTCTGCGAGTCACGAGGTAACGCGAGGCCGGGTTCAGACAGGAGCCTCATAGACGCCGAGCCCGTACAGACTGTTACCACCGGAACGACGCCGGCACTGCGCGGCGACCGCCGCCGCGAGATCCTCGCCGCACACCACTGCCGCGCCACACCAGTCCACGACTGACGGCCATGATTGCGGAGGCGGTGGCCGGGTTACTGGATGGCCACCTATCTGGAGGCGACCCATGAGCTTCGACCGGCCCAACCCCGACGACAAGCACAAGACCGTCAGCGACACCGAACTCAACGAAGCCCTCGAGAACGATGAACTCGACAAGGGCGGCCTGGACTTCGACACCGTCGAACACGACGAAGGCCAGCAGGCGCCCGGTCCCGTGCGCAACGACGTACGACGTCCGCCTGAAGACGAGGATGTCACCGACGGAAATGAGGGCCGCCCGGTCGAACCTCCCGACTGAGCCAAACTGCGAGACGAGCCCGTCCGGCCCCGATCGGCGCCTACCTGGATCAGCCGGCACCGTTTGCTTGGCGGGATGCGGGATTGGGGTGGGGTACTGGACTGTCGATGGCCGCGAGATTAGACGGCCGACGGTTGGGAAGCAGCCGGTGTCCAGCCGCCAGCTGTCCTGCAGAGGATGTCCCTGCGATGGATGAGGTGTATACCCCGATAGTCGTCGAGCAGGCCCGCGACGTACTCATGGTCTGGTTCGACGTCTCCGCATCCGAAGCGGCCCACCTGCTGACGGCCTGGGCTCATCAGACCCACGCATCAGTCGCGGAGCTCGCGACGGCCCTCGTGTTCGATATTCTCCGTGGCACGCCTAGTGGTTGCCAGGGGCATGTTCTTCGCCACGTCGAGGACAACCTTCGGCAATTGCCGCACAGACTCACGTCGGCCGACGACGGCTCTCTCGGTAGCAATCACGTAGCGATCTGACGGCCCTACGGCGGAGAACCCTTCCGGAACTCGGAGTACCGACCTCAATGCAGGGGCGGGCCAGTCTGCCGGGGTCGCATCCCCGCGGCCCCTCGGAATTACCTCGGCAGCAGAATCCGGACCTGGTCTCTGATCTCCTGCACGATGTCGTCGACCGGGTTGGCGATGTTGATTGTCGCCGCCATGCTGACAAACATGATCGCGGAGACGATGTGCGCGAGCGTCGCGGCGTCGCCGGAGTTGATCCGCTCGTTTCGCTGTAGCACGTCGGCGATCGCCTTTTCAGTCTGGACGGTCAGGACGAGCGCGTCGCGGTGGCGGGGCTCCTCGGGGTCGCCGAAGACGATCTCGCGCAGGTAGGTGCGCCCATTGTCGATCTGTTTGCGGTTGCACTCCACGACGGGGCGGACGATCGCGATCACCGCGTCGAGTATGTCGGGGATGCTCTCGGCTGCCGACGCGCCTTGTGCGAGCGCTTCGGCGTAGGTGGAGTTCTGTACGAGCAGGAGGAGCTCGCCCTTGGTCTTGGCGTAGAGAAACAGTGTGCCCGCGCCGATGTCGGCCTTGTCGGCGATCTCCTGGGTGGTGACCTCGTCGACGCCGCGCTCGGCGAAGAGCTCTCGGGCGGCGGCGGTGATGCGGTCGAGCTTCTGCTGCTTGTTCCGCTCGCGCCGTCCGACTGGTTGGGATGCGAGTGGCATGGCTGCTGTCCTTGTCTGCTGTCCGGGCTCCTGCTGTGGGCTCGAATGTGCCGCCGTTCATTCTTCCACGGCCACGAGTGGTCATCGGGCGAGGAACTCGACCGCCACGGGGGCGAACTTCTCGTGGAACTGGAAGATGCCGCCATGACCGGAGTCGGGGTAGATGATCAGCTGGCTGTCCTTGATGCGCCGGTGCAGATCCTCGGAGAGGATCGAGGGCACCATGCGGTCGTTGTCGCCGTTGGCGATCAGGGTGGGCTGGGTGATCTTCGACAGGTCAGCGGGGGCGGAGCGTCCCCAGTTCTTGATCGCCTTGAGCTGCGTCTGGAACCCCTTGATCTTCATCGGTGCGTCGCGGTCGGCGGTGCGCTCTTTGAGCCGGTTGACGAACGCGCGCGCGGCGGGCTTGCCGGTAGCGCTGCGGTTGAAGAACAGGAACTCCTTCGGGTCCGACCGGGTCAGGGTGGCGCGCAGGATGTCGTAGTAGGTGGTGCCGGCGACCTTGTCGATGTCCTTGCCACCCGCAGGTCCGGTGCCAGTGAGGACGAGCTTGCGGACCAGCTCGGGATGCTTCACCACGAGGGCCTGGGCGATCATGCCGCCGAGAGAGAAGGAGAAGATGTCGACCTTGTCGAGGCCGAGCGCCTTGATGAAGATGTAGGCGTCGTCGGCCATCGCCTCGACACTGTCCGGAACCTGGCCGGTGGACGCCCCGACCCCGCGGTTGTCGAAGGCGACGACGTGACGGCCTTGCGCGATCGGGTCGATGATCCGGGGGTCCCAGTTGTCGAGGGTTGCGGCGAGGTGGACGAAGAAGACGACAGGGATACCGCCCTTCGGTCCCAGCTCGCGGTACGCGTAGGTGACGCCGTCGGCGTCGACGGTGCGGGCGGGTGCATCTTTGTAGGCGGTGATGACGTCGTCCTGTGCGTGGCTGTTGGTGTTCATGGTGTTCTCCTGTTTCGTGGGTGGTGCCTGTGGGTTGTCAGGTCCTGCTGATGACGGCCTTGCCGCGGATGCCGCCGTTTGCCAGCGACTGCACTGCCTGCACGGTCTGGTCGAAGTCGAAGACCCGTCCGACGATCGGCCGCAGCGCGCCGCCGTCGATGAGCGCAGTGATCTGGCGAAGCTGGTCACCGCTGGCGCGCATGAAGAGGAACTCGTAGGTCACGCCGAGGCGCCGGGCCAGGCGGCGGATGCGACTGCTCAGGGCGGTCATCACCAGCCGGAGCAGCGGGTTCGCACCGAGCTCGCGAGCGAACGCCGCGTCAGGCGGGCCAGCAATCCCGATCGCCGTGCCGCCGGGGCGCAGCACGCGCAGCGACTTCTCAAGGTTCTTCCCGCCGAGGCTGTCCAGGACCAGGTCGTACCCGTCGAGGAGCTGTCCGAAGTCCTGGCTGCGGTAGTCGACGACGAGGTCCGCCCCGAGTTCGCGCACGAAGTCGACGTTGCCGGCGCTGACCGTGGTGGCGACCGTGGCGCCAAGGTGCTTGGCGAGCTGGATCGCGATTGTCCCGACTCCGCCCGCGCCGGCGTGGATGAGAACCCGTTGCCCCGGCTGCAGGTTGCCCCGCTCGACGAGCGCCTGCCATGCCGTCAAGGCCACCAGCGGCAACGAGGCCGCCTCCTCGAAGCTGACCGATGCCGGCTTGAGCGCCAGGTCGGCCTCGGCGACCGCGATGCGCTCCGCGAACGTTCCGATACGGTCCTTGTCGGGCCGGCCAAACACCTCGTCGCCGAGCCGGAATCCCTGCACCTTCGCGCCGAGGCCGATCACCGTTCCGGCGACGTCGTTGCCGAGGATCTGCGGCAACTTGTACGGAAGGATCTGCTTGAACTCACCCGCCCGGATCTTCTCGTCGAGCATGTTGAGCCCGGCAGCCTGGACCTGGATGAGCACGTCGCGCTCTCCGACCACGGGCTCAGGGACGTCCGCCTCCTGCAGCGGCCCCTTGTAGCGACTGACGACGAACCCTCGCATGGCCACTTTCCTTCTCGTTCCGTTGATGTGTCCTGAATCCCTGAATCTGAGCTCACTCAATAATGAGACTACTCAGTTAACATGTCAAGGGAGCCGCTCGGAGTTGCGGTGGGCGGTCGCTGTACGGGAAACGCGACTGCGGGCGTCGACTCCAGGACGCAGCGGGGCCGCAGTGGAACATGCCCCCTGGCGGCGCCGGATCGCTAGTGGATCAGACTGGAGGTGTAGCGATCTGTCGGCCGACCTCAGCGGACCACTGGGCTGGAGCTGGCCAAGGCGGTGGAGCAGTTGCGGTGCGCAGGGCCTGCAGGGCGGAGCGCGCTTCGAGTTGAAGTGCGACGGTTCATTCACTGAACTAGTCAAGCTGTCGCCTAGGTCGCAGCAGAATTGGCAAGGGCGCTGCAGGACGTTCAGATTCCGTGAGTATCAAGACTGTCGCCACGGGACGTTCACGCTCCGATGCCGGCGAGCCACTGGCCGACTGCCTGCGCGCAGAGGTCGGGCGCCTCGACGGGAAGCAGGTGGCCAACGTCGTCGATGGGTCGGGGTGTCCAGTTCGGCCGCCTGGCGTGCTGCAGGAGCGACGTGGGGTCGACCAGCGGATCGTCGCTGCCCCACAGCACAAGTACGGGCACTCGCACGGAATCTAACGCCTCATTGGTCCGCCGCTGTGTGATGAACATGGCTTCGATGGCGCGCCGAAGGGTTCAGTCAACTAGCGGGGTTGGGGCCGTGTGCCGCCGGGATGGGGTGTGGTCGCGCAACGGCAAGGACTTCACTGCGAAGTTCCCTCCCCTCCAGGCCATGCTCGCCACGCAGGCCGGAACCGAGTGCATGATGGCCGGCGAAATCGAGCAGTCCACGCCGTCGGGAGTACGGCGGCCTTGGTGCAGCACGTGGTACTCGTCTCCGAAGAGCTCGAGGGTCTGATTGGACTCGTCGGTGACCACGGTCTCCTGCAGGGCAACGAGATCAGGCTGCAGGGTCCGGAATCCTCCCCGCAGTACTTCGCGCCGTGCTGTCCAGTCCCCATGCCGGCACCAGATGTTCACGGTCGCCACGCGCACTGTGTCGGTCATGCAGCCTCCTCACCGGCGCGGTATCCGACCCCCGCAACCTGAATCGCCTGACGCGGCAGTCGCTTTCTCTCCACCGGTCCTGGTGATGCCGACGACGGCGAGGAGGATGACGAGTGCCGTGCCGACGACCGTCAGCCAGCCGGAGCGGTAGTCGAGGCGGCGGTCTTGCGCTGTCACGGTGGCTATCGCAACGGTGGCTGCCACCATCGTCGCGGTCCCGATCTGTGCTGCGGTGTTCAGCAGACCCGCCGCGCTGCCCTGCTGATCGGGAGGGACCGCGGTGCCGAGACCGTAGGCCGCTACCGCGCCGGCGCCGTTCCCCAGACCGGCGAGCACGAGGCCTGTGGCCAGGCTGCCTGTCGACGACCAGATTGTCGCGACGGCAGCACCGGCGAGGATCAGCAACAGCCCACCCACTAAGAGCTGGCGCGGACGTCTGCGAGACATCAACCGTCCTGCCGTACCCGCCCCGATGGCGACGGCTCCGCTGAAGGGCAGGATCATCAGACCGGCTTCTGCCGGGCTGAAACCGCCGGTGTCTTGTAGATAGATCGTCGCGATGACTACCAGCGAGCTGGTAGTTGCGGTGACGCCGAACGATCCGAGCAGTCCGGCAACCAGTCCAGGGCGCCACAGGTCGGCCGGGACCAGTGGCTGTGTCGTACGGCGCTCGCGACGTATCAGCAGGACTGTGGTCACGATTGTGGTCAGTCCGAGGGCCGTTGGGATCGGCCAGGTCTTTGCTGATGTGTTGGCGGCAGCCACGATCGCGGCCACTGCTGTCACCTGGAGGACGACGGAGCGTAGGTCGATCCGTGGCGAAGTGCGCGTCGGCGGCTCGTCTCGTTGCACCAGACCCAAGAGCGCCGCGACCAGGATTGCGGTCAGCACAAGGTTGCCCCAGAAGATGGCTCGCCAGCTCATCGCTGATGTCGTCAGTCCACCGATCAGAAGGCCGGCCGCGCCGGCCAGCCCGCCGGTGGCGTTCCAGATTCCCAGTGCTCGGTCGCGGTCTGCTCCGGAGCCGGCAGTCCTGGCGAGGAGTACGAGAGCGTTCGGTACCGAGATGGCTGCGGCGACGCCCTGGAGCGCTCGTCCGGTGACCAGAAAGGTCATGGCTGGTGCGGCTGCGGCGACGACCGAGCCGGCTGCGAAGAGCACCAGGCCGGCGATCAGTCCCCGGCGGTGCCCGTACTGGTCGCCGAGTCTTGCAGCCAGGAGCAGCAGGCTGCTGAAGCCGACCGCGTACACCGGCACCAGGAGCCCTGCCTGCGCGGGTGATCCGCCGAGGTCGGCGATCATGCGCGGCAGGGCCGAGACGACGACGGTCACGCCCATGACGTCGACGAATTGCACGGCGCACAGGGCGATGAGCCGACGGCGTGGAGTGTCCATACCTTGACGCTAGATTAACGGTTTTGTATGTTCAAACCGTTAGCGGGTTGCTCTAGGGTGGAGCTGTGGACAGCACACCGACCTGGGAGTGGCTGGAGGGATACCCGGCGCTCGACTTCGCCAACACGGTGATCCGGCGCGGCTGGACCGAGCATGAGCTGGTGACGACGGTGGCCGATCTCGAGTCCTGGCTCGATGCGGCGGCGCTGCCTGCGCCTCGGCCGGATGCGGTGACCGACGAGGATCTGCAGTCGTTCCTCCTGCTCCGGGATCCGGCTCTGCGGCTGCTGCGGTCCGCTGCAGGCCACGATGAATGGCGGAGCGCGGATGTGGGGGTGGTGAACGATGCTTTGCTGAGCTGTCCCGAGGTCGCGGTGCTGGGCGAGGAACCCGGCGTTGTCGAATCCCAGATGATCGGCTCACCACGACCGTTCGCCGTACTGCTGGCACGGCTCGCTGTTGAGGTACGCGAGATCCTGGCGGTTCCGCGGACCGATCTCGCCCTCTGCGACGCCCCCGGTTGTGGACAGTTGTTCTTCCAGCGGCGTACCAACCAGGCCTGGTGCGGGCCGCCCTGCGGCAACCGTGCCCGCGTGGCCCGGCACCACGGCGCCGGCAGACAGCATTGACCACCGACTCGTCGGCCGGACACGCTGAAATCCGGACGATTGACGGCGATTGCGCGAGATCGAGTGCGGCTGCGCGGCGACACCGTCGGCGCTTCGGCGACGAGACGTAGTGCCGTACTCGCGCCAGTCTTCCGGTTCGCTGCCGTCGGATGCCAGGGAGTGTCCTTCGACCAACTCCATCCCGAGATGGAAGGCCTTGGTACGCGGTCCGAAGTCGTGGATGCTGACGACATGTGGACTGTTGCCCACTCCCTAGTGCACGAGTACCCCGCGCTGCGGGCGGGGAATCCCGCTACGAAGCAGTCGCTCACCAGGTAATCGACGAAACGGATCCTGCGGGCTCCGATGCTCACAGTCACCTTCACCATCGAGCAGGACGACCCGCTTGTCGCGCATCACCCGACCGTGACCGGATTGGACTCCGCTGTGCTAGGCCATCGCGCTCGAATTGCCTGCTCCGATTCATCCGGCGGGCGGGCCGATTCGGTCTGAGTTCGGTGCGGCCGGGTACCGGGGCGGCCATGACCACCGGGTCGTGCCGCAACGGAAGGAAATCACGGATGTCGACGTTTCGGGCACTGGTACTGAGTTGTTCGCTGAAGAAGTCGCCGGCGGCCTCGAGTTCGGAGCCGTTGCGGGATCAGGAGTACCCGGCCCAGGGCTCGTAACTGGCCGACGGAGTAACTGAATCGGAGGAGGACATTATGGGCAGGATCGCATTTCTGGTAGCCGCCGAGGGAATCGAGCGGGTCGAGTTGACCGAGCCGTGGAAGGCTGTGAAAGACGCCGGACACGTGCCGGTCCTGGTGAGCCCGAGCAGCGGTGAGGTGCAGACGTTCGATCACCTCACGGCGGCTGAGAAGTTGCCCGTCGACGAGGTTGTCGGTGACGTCGCGGTCGACGACTTCGTCGCACTCGTCCTACCAGGTGGCGTGGCCAATCCGGACGCGTTGCGTCGCGACGAGAAAGCCGTTGCCTTCGTCAAGGATTTCGCCGGCTCCGGCAAACCGGTGGCAGCGATCTGCCACGCCCCGTGGACCCTGATCGAGGCCGACGTGGTGCGCGGACGCACGGTGACGTCCTGGCCCAGCCTGCAGACCGATCTGCGCAACGCCGGCGCGACCTGGGTCGACCAGGAAGTCGTGACCGACGACAACCTGATCACCAGCCGGAACCCGGACGACCTGGCCGCGTTCGCCGACGCAGTGCTCAAGGCGCTCGGTTGAAAGCGAGTACCGAAGTATCGCCGTCCAGCAGCGAGCGGTGCTGACGGGTCGCGTTTTGCTGGAGACGATCGTGATCACAGTTGGTGGCGTAGACACGTACTACGACTATGACGAGTGCCGATGGAAGTACCGCCGGCTGGGTGGCGGTCCTATGTATCCCGAGCCGATCGCCACCTTCGGCCTGGTCATCGCCGTGTCCTTGTCGGCTGGGGCGTCCGCCTCATTGAGTGTGTGTGTCAGCCGCCAACGCTTGAATCGTTCCCCCAGATCGACATCGCCGTGCTTCCAAGGGATGGGTTGAATCGTGGGCTGTGGGGGCCTCGCTCACCGGCTCTCGCCGACGAGACAATCAGCAGGTTTCACCAACAAGAGCTTGTCCGTGGCCGGCGACCTGTTCGGGGTCGAAGACTCGCCTCATTGAGTGTTTGGCCTGCTCCGTCGCTGCTCCGTCGGACGCTGGCAAACCTCGATCAGCGATGACAGCCGATGAGCATGAAAGTGCAGGTCAGGGAGCAGATCGGCGGAGAGCGCCGATCTGGCCGGCAAGCGACGCCAAGATCACCCAGATCTACGAAGGCACCAACCAGGTCCAGCGCATCGTCATGGCCCGCCAGCTTTTGAAGGGCCTCGGCTGACCCCTCGACAATCACGCAGCGGCAATGGTTGGCCGGGTGGTGGGGGCGTGAGACGGTGGGGCGGTGTCGAGCGCCTTGCTGATCGTCGGCGGTCTCGTCGGCCTGTTGGGGGGCGCCGAGCTGCTGGTTCGAGGCGGGACCGGGCTGGCGCTGCGGTTCGGGATCGCGCCGATCGTCGTCGGGGTGACGGTGGTGTCGCTCGGCACCAGCATGCCGGAGTTGGCGATCGGCATCGACGCCGCGCGGCAGGGCAGCGCCGGTCTGGCGGCCGGCAACATCGTGGGCACGAACCTGGTCAACCTGCTGCTGATCCTCGGCCTGAGTGCCCTGATCGCACCCATCGTGCTCGACACGCGGACGGTGCGGTTCGACCTTCCGTGCATGGCCGCGGTGTCGGTGGTGCTGCTGGTCGTGGCGCTCGACGGCACCCTCGGCACACTGGATGGTGTCGTGCTGTTGCTGCTCGGGATCGGCTACACCGTGGGGGTTCTGCGCACGAGTCGCCAGGAGTCCTCGTCCGTCCAGGCGGAGTACCAGGCCGATACTGGTGGGACGAGGACACGTCCCTGGGTGGCTGTGGTGAGCCTGGTGGTGGGAATCGCGGTCATCGTGATCGGCGCGACGCTGCTGGTGGACGGTGCGGTCGACGCCGCGCAGGCGTTCGGAGTCAGCGATGCCGTGATCGGACTGACGATCATCGCGATCGGTACGTCGGCTCCCGAGCTGGTGACCACGATCGTCTCGACGATCCGGGGGAACCGTGACATTGCCCTGGGCAACCTCCTCGGATCGAGCGTCTACAACATCGCGATCATTCTCGGGGTCACCATCCTCGCGGCCCCCGGCGTCGTCGAGGTGCCCGACGAGGTGCTGCAGAGCGATCTCCTGCTGATGGTCGGCGCCGCGGTCGCCTGCGTACCGGTGCTCGTCTCAGGCCGCCGCATCACCCGAACCGAGGGCGGCATCTTCGTCGCCGCGTACGTCGCCTACCTCGCCTGGCTGCTCATCTCCCGCGCCTGAGGCCGGGTCGTCGGCCGCGGCGGTCGTCCGACAGCGTTTTGAAGACGGTCCCTTGCCATAGTCACTGCAGAGTCGTGAGCCAACGGTCACGCCGGCCGGGTCCACGCAAGCGCGGCGGGCGTTCCTGCCCGCCGGCGAAGGGACTGGAGGGGTCTCGATGAGAAGACTGAGGGCGTTGGGCCTGCTCGCGACCGGGGTGGTTGTCGCCGCAGGACTCACACCGGTTGCCACGGCACCGCCGGCCGTAGCCGCGGCGTCGATCGACTGGACGACCTGCGACAACCCGGGACTGCGAGACACCGGAGCCGAGTGCGCTCTGGTGCCCGTGCCGCTCGACTACGCGAAACCGGGCGGCGCGAAGATCAAGATCGCCGTGTCCCGGATCAAGCACACTGTTCCGGACGCACAGGCCCAGGGCGTCATGCTGGTCAACCCGGGCGGGCCGGGAGGATCCGGGCTGGCCTTGTCCACCCTGGGACAAGCGGTGCCGAACGGAGCGGGCGGCTACTACGACTGGATCGGGTTCGATCCGCGGGGCGTCGGCTCGTCGCAACCAGCGCTGTCGTGCGACCCGAACTACTTCGGCTTCAACCGGCCGACCTATCTGCCGGTGCTGAAGTCCACGGTACAGACCTGGCTCGGCCGGGCGAAGGGCTACGCGGAGGCCTGCAAGGCGAACGGTCCCATCCTGTCGCACCTGACCACGATCGACAGCGCCAGGGACATCGACAGCATCCGGACAGCCCTCGGCGTGGATCGGATCAACTACTACGGCTTCTCGTACGGCACCTACCTCGGTCAGGTCTACAGCACGCTGTTCCCGGCGCGGGTACGGCGAATGGTGCTCGACAGCAACGTCGACCCGCGCAACGTCTTCTACCAGGCCAACCTGAACCAGGACGTGGCTTTCGACCGGAACATCAAGATCTGGTTCGGCTGGCTGGCGACGTACGACAGCGTGTATCACCTCGGCAGCACGCAGAAGGCGGTCGAGCGGCTGTTCTACGAGACCGAGGCCAAGCTGACGTTCCACCCGGCCGACGGCAAGATCGGCGGCGACGAGTGGGTCGACATCTTCCTCCTCGCCGGGTACTTCCAGTCGACCTGGACCGATCTGGGTGACACGTTCGCTCGCTATGTGCACGCCGGCGACGTGTCGAACCTGGTCGACCACTACCTGAGTGCGGGCGGCCTCGGCAACGACAACTTCTACGCCGTGTACAGCGCCGTACAGTGCACCGACGTGCAGTGGCCGCAGAAGTGGTCGACCTGGGAGCGCGACAACTGGAGGACCTTCGCCAAGGCGCCGTACGAGACCTGGGCGAACGCCTGGTACAACGCGCCGTGCCTGTTCTGGCCGGCCCCTGCGCACAAGCCACTCGAGATCGACGGCAGCCAGGTGGACAGCGTCCTGCTCATCGATCAGACCCTCGATGCACCGACTCCCTTCGAAGGCAGCCTCGAGGTACGTCGGAGGTACCCGCACTCAAGTCTGATCGCGCTGCCGGGTGGCACCTCCCACGCCAGTTCGCTGTCCGGCAACGCCTGCCTCGACGACCAGGTGGCCGCCTATCTCACGGACGGCACGCTGCCGCGGCGCAAGCCCGGCGGTGGCGCAGACACGACGTGTGCACCCCTGCCACAACCCGTCCCTGGCGCCGCGGTCGCGCGGACGTCGGTCACGTCGACACAGCCTGTGGTTCACCGAGGCTCCGGATTTGTGTCAACAGGTCCTCACGGCTGACCTCTCTCGAACGCACGAGATCCATCGTGTCGATGTTCTCGAGTGCCTCCTGCCAGTGTGCTCGAGCCTCATCGCCTCGGCCGGCCGTTCGCAGCGCCCGGCCGAGGTTGTTGAGGATCGCGGTTTCACACCACTTGTCCCGTTGCGCCCGGGCCTGCACGATCGCACGTCGGTAGCAACGCAATGCAGCGTCGATCTCCCCGAGGCCGGTGAGCGCCTGGGCGAGCGTGTCCGTGACGTACGGCCGGAGATGAGGTGTGTTACTCGTCTCCGGCGCGCTCAAGGCCTGCTGACAAGCCACCGCGGCCTGGTCGAAATCGTCCACCGCCAGGTAGCTGAGCGCCAGCTCGTTGAGGGCGAGCACCAATTCGTCGGTGTCGCCGGCCCGGTCGCAGATCTCGACGGCGGATTGCTGTACGGCGATGGCCCGATCGATGTGCCCCGACCGGCGCAATGCGGCGCCAAGCCTGCCGAGCGCTCGCGCGTGACCGATGTCGTTGCCGAGCGAACTGAACAGGCGCGCGGCCTGCCTGAAGTAGCCGCGAGCCCGCTCGTGCTTGTCGGCAAGGCTGTAAGCCAACCCGAGTTCATTGCACGCCACGGCCTGTGCGGCGATGTCGCGGCGGCGCTGTGCGGCCTGGAGCGCAACCTGTTGCACTCGGGTCAGATCGTCGTGGGCAGCTCGTACTGCGAGGTAGTTCGACAGCTGGTCAGCCAGTTGCCACACGGACGGGTCGTACCCCGAAACAGTGGCCACCTCGACGGCGCCCAGCAACGCGGTCCGCTCGACATCGAACCAGGCGAGTGCGTCCTCGATGTCCGCGAACTCCCGGGGAATCACTGTCGCGGGCAGTTCGTCGAGCGTTCCGAGCGGGGTGCATTGGCCCATCACCATCCGGGCCTTGGCGGCGCTGTGGACATACCAGGCGAACAACCGATGCAGCGCAGCATCGCTACCTGGCTGGTCCTCGCCCGAGAGCTCGTGCGCATACAAGCGCAGCAGGTCGTGGAGTTGGTACCGTCGCGGCTGCCGCTGTTCCAGTAGGTGAATCTCCACTAGTCGATCGAGGACGGGCAGAACCTGGCCGGCCGTCGATCCGACGATGGCCGCCGCACAGTCCACGCTGAAATCAGGCCCTGGATGGAGACCGAGTACCGCGAATGCCTTGGCCTGCTCCGGTGTGAGTGAGTCCAGCGAGCGGCGGAACACCGCACGCACGCCGCGGTCGAGACCGCCGTCGCCGGTGCTGCTCAGTACGTCGATGCGACGCGATGCCGCTCTGAGCTGCGCCACCAGGCGGCGATCGCAGTAGCCCATGCGCTGCTGCAGTTGCTCGGCAGCGACAGCCAAGGCAAGGGGGAGTCGCCCGCACAGGTCGGCCAGGTCGGACAGCATCCGCAGGTTCCATCGCGACCGGCTCAGCTTCGACGCCGTAGTGAGGTACGTGATCGACTCATCGGCGCTGAACTCCTCCAGCCCAAGGCGATCCGCGCCGTCTCTGGCGACCAGTCCGCGCAGTTGGTTGCGACTGGTGACCACGACCATGCTCGCGGATCCCGGCAGCAACGGACGAACCTGATCCGCGCTGCGAACGTTGTCGAGCAGGAGAAGGACGCGGCGGTCGGCCAGCGAGGATCGCAACAGGGCACTGCGGGCATCCACGTCATCGGGGATGTTCATCGGTGCGACGCCCAGCTCCCGCAGCAGCATCTCGAGGGCGGTACTCGGCTCGAGTTCGGGTCCGGGCCCGGTGGCGCGAAGGTCCACGAAGAACTGACCATCTGGAAACCGCTCGGCCACGCTGTGCGCCCAGTGGATCGCGGTGGTCGTCTTTCCGACACCTGGTGCACCGTCAAGGACGACGACTGGAGACTCGTCGGCTCCCTGAGGGAGCAGTCCGTCGAGTGCTGCCAGCACCTCAGTCCTGCCGACGAAGTCCGCGGTGTCACGGGTCAGTCGGATCCGTGAAGCCGTCGTCCCGTCAGCAGACAAACCCACCCGCGCCTGCTGGAGCGCAGTTCCCGGATCGACGCCGAGCTCAGCCGCGATCCGCTCGTGAACCTCCTCGTAGCAGGCGATGGCGGCCGCAGTCTGACCGGTTGACTGCAGAGCGGCGATCAGTCGGGCCCAGAGCGGCTCGTGCAGAGGGAACTGCTGGGTCACCGCGCGCAGGTCGGCCACGACGTCTGACGACGTACCTGCGGCCAGCTTGAGATCAGCGCGCGTTGCCACGGCACCCAGGTAGCACTCGGTGAGACGCGGTGCCCGGGTCTCCGTGAGCCAGGGTGAGTCGACGCCCGTGAAGGGGGTGCCTCGCCAGAGCGCCAACGCGTCGTCGAGCGTCTTCACGGTCTCCGGCGCGGGCGGGGGGTCCGACAACAGCCGGAGGAAGAGCCAGGCGTCGACTTGGTCCGGCTCAACGCACAGTCGATAGCCACGGGGCGCAGTCACGATGAGGTGATGTCCCAGCGTCCGACGCAGCCTGGCGATGTAGGTCTGCAAGCTCGCCCGGACATCGAGGGGTGGCCTTGCGCCCCAGACCGCAGTGGCCAGCGTGTCGACCGAGACGACCTCGCCCGCCGCATCTGCCAAGGTGGCGACGATGGCGCGCAGCCGGCCTTGGGGCAGTGTGATCGTCCGGCCGTCTTTCAGAACTTCGAACGGGCCGAGGACACGGATCTCCAGAGTCGTCACGTCGCCCTTCCGGTTGCCGGACTTTAGCTTGAGCATAGGACCGGGCGGTTCCAGCGGCAGGCGAGATGTGACAGCGAATTGCAGGCGTTGCGCGCTTGGATGGCCAATGCTGTGCCGCAGGTGGACAAGCCGTCGGCGGCCGATCGGCGTGGAGTGTTCCTGAACGTGCACGAGGTGAGTGTTCGGTTACTGGGCCCGATGGAGGTCCGGATCGGTCGCCGGCCGATCGCGGTCGTCGGCGGCCGTCGGCGAGTCCTGCTCGCTCTCCTGGCCGTGGCGGCACCTGCGCCGCTGCTGGCGGAGACACTCGGCGGGCGGATCTGGCCGGACCTGCCACCAGCGGGCACCCGGAAGAAGGTTCAGACCCTGGTCGTGCGGCTTCGGCAGGATCTCGCGTTCGATGCCATCGAGAGTGGTCCAGGCGGGTACCGGCTGCGCTGCGACGTCGAAGACCTCGACATCGCCCACTTCGACAGCCTGCTCTCGGAAGCGGCTCGAGCGGACGATCCGATGGTGGAGCGGGACCTGCTGGCGGCGGCACTGGATTTGTGGCGGGGTGATCCCTTCGAGGGCGTTGAGTGCGGTTGGCTTCTCGATCAGGTGGCCCCGCGCCTGACCGAGCGGTATCTGGCCGCGATCGGCCGTCGCATCGAGCTGGACCTGGCGGCCGGTCGCCAAGCCGAGTCGATCGCAGAACTTCGTGTTCTCACCGGCAGACACCCGCTGCACGAAGCCGGCTGGGGACAGTTGCTCAAGGCACTCATCTCCGCCGGACGGCCGACGGAGGCGTTGTCCGCCTATGCCGACGTTCGAGGTCTGCTGGCGACTGAGCTCGGAATCGAGCCGGGACCGGAGCTGCAAGGGATCTACAGCGGCCTGCTGCAGGCCGACGCTGAGCGCCATCCTCCGCAGTTCGTGCCCCAGCAGCTTCCGCAGACCGTTCGCAGGTTCGTCGGCCGCAGTGCCGAGCTTGCCACCCTCGACGAACTGCTGCCAGCCGGTCAGGTCGTGTGCGCAACGATCGTCGGCGGCGCTGGCGTGGGCAAGACGGCCACGGCCCTGCGATGGGCACATCGGGCCCGTCATGAGTTCAGTGACGGCCAGCTGTTTCTGGACCTCCGCGGTTTCAGCAGGACCGATCCCCTCGAGCCGATGGCGGCACTGGACGCACTTCTGCACAGCCTTGGCTTTACCGCGGACCAGATCCCCCGTTCGGGTACGGCGCGCACCCGCGCACTGCACGGCCGCCTGTCCGGAAAACGCACCCTGGTGGTCCTGGACAACGTCCGCGACGTCGACCAGATTCGTCCGTTGCTCCCGGGGCTTGCCGGCGTCCGCGCACCGGTCCTGATCACCAGCCGCAACCGCCTCCGTGACCTGAATCGCCTTGGCTGTCACCGAACCATCGAGCTGGGCATGATGCCGTCGAAGGAGGCGGTCGACGTACTGACCGCCTCTCTCGGCGAGACGCCGCACCATCGGCGCGCAGCTGACCTGGCTGAGCTCGCACGGCTGTGTGGGCACCTGCCGTTGGCGCTCGCGATCGCAGGTGAGCAGCTGGCAAGGCAGCCGTGGGCGACGACCGGCGACCTGATCGACCAGCTCACTGCCAGTCGACCCCGACTCGACGCGTTCGACTCACCGGATGACCCCACTACCAGCCTTCGAGCGGTCTTCTCCTGGTCCTACCACGCGCTCGACAGCGACACCGCTCAACTGTTCCGGATGCTCGGTCAACACACCGGATCAGACATCAGCGTCCGCACCGCCGCCGCACTTGCGGGAACCGACGAGCCCGACGCGGCCCGCAGCCTCCGCCGACTCGTCGACGAACACCTCCTCATCAGCCACGGCTCCAACCACTTCGAAATGCACGCCCTACTCCGCAGCTACGCCGCCGAGGACCTCTAGTCGCTGGTCGAGGGGGTTCCTGCGCCCCAGACGAGGCAGAATTCGTTGCCTTCGGGGTCTCGTAGGCATTGCCAGAGGCCGCCGTCGTAGATGTCGTCGGCTCGGGAGGCGCCCAGTGCCACGGCGTGCTCGATGGACTGGTTGCGGGTGGCGGGTGGGACGTAGAGGTCCAGGTGCTGGCGGTTCTTCGCCTGCTTGGCCTCCGGGACCTGGACGAAGTCGAGGCGGACGGCGGCGCCGTGCAGCTCGATGACGCCGTCCTCGGCCGGGCGCAGTTCGCCGCCGAGGAGCGACTGCCAGAAGCGGCTGAGTGCGTCCGGGTCCGATGCGTCGAAGGCCACTGCGTCGATCACCGGCACAGGTAAGGACGACGTACTGCGGTCCTCGTCGGTGCTCGGTCGATCGGTCATGGGCTCTCCTCGGTTCACTGCTGCCAACCGGCTGGATCCTACGTCGCCTTCTGTGGACGGGTCCGAGATGGTTGGTGCCGAACGTGAGCTCGAAGCCATCCTCGGTGCGCTGGAACGGCACTCAGAATCTGAATGCGTTGAAGTTCTTCAGATGCAAAGACTTGCGGCCCGCCTGGTGCGGGCCGCAAGTCTTTGGGTGTGGTCAGTTGCCGGCCATCTGGTTGTTGCCGTGGACCAGCATCGAGTTCAGCGCGGCCCGGGTCGCGCTGTTCAGCTGGCCGGTCTGGGACAGGTGCGCGTCGCGCTGCAGGTACTGGATGGCGTGCACGGTGTTCGCGTTCTCAACCCCCGTGATCGGCCCGTCGTAGTAATTGAGCTGCGCGAGCTGCTGCTGCAGTGACTTCACGGCAGCCGACGGGACCACAACCGGAGTCGTCGGGGTCTTCGGGGTGTTCGCCGGCGTCAGGCCGTGGTCGCCGGCGCCCGGCTGGTACTGGCCGGACGAGCTGGAGCCGGCCGGCGGGGTCGCGGCGCTTGCCTGCGCGGGGCCCTGGAAGCCGATGACGGCGGCGGTGGCGATACCCGCCACCGCGAGGCAGCTGGCGGCGACGGTAGCGATGATCCAGGCCTTCGGCCTGCCGGCTGCGGTCGTGCTGGGCATTTCGGTTCTTCTTTCTGCTGTTGGTCCGGCTGATCCGTCCCGATGAAGCAACAGTGCGCCCGTCCGGCCGCCACCACGATCCACCAACCGGCCGATCACCCGGCCGATCCGCCGTCCCCCGATCGGTGGATCTGAGGGGGTTGAGCCGGTGATCTGAGGGGGCGATGTCGATGTGGCGGCCCGCCCGCGCGACGACTGTGGAAGTGAGCGGCCAGCCGGCCGCCGGTCTTCAGGGGAGATGTCATGAACCGCATGTACTCAGCCATCGCAGCATCCGCACTCGCCGTGGGCGCTGGGGCATTCACCGCGACCGAGGTGTCGGCACTGGTGCGAGACCCGCAACCGGGGTCAGGCTCCGGACCCACAACGACTTCGGACTGCTACTACCCGCCGCACCCCAGGTGCGGTGCGGCCCCCGAGGTGGCACCTGTCGTGCCGTCACAGCCCGCTGCAAGTCTGTCGGACGACAGCGGCGCCGAGGCAGTGCAAGCAGGCGCTTCCGCACTCGCCGGTGCCGGCCTCGCGTTCGGCGGGATGTGGCTGTACCGGCGCCGCCAGGCACCAGCGATGTGAGGAGAAAAGGACTTGAGCTGGTGTGCACTCCAGGTCTTAGCGTCGGGACATGGATTACAGAAACCTCGGAGCAACCGGGCTGAAGGTCAGTGAACTGTGTCTCGGCGCGATGATGTTCGGCGGCCAGACGGACGAGCAGGACAGCGCGGAGGTCCTGAACAAGTTCACGGACGCCGGTGGAACGTTCATCGACACCGCCGATGTGTACGGCGCCGGGCGGTCGGAGGAAGTGCTCGGCGGCTGGCTGAAGACACAGCGGCGGGAGGACCTCGTCATCGCGACGAAGGTCTGGGGCCCGATGGGCTCCCAGCCGAACGACCGCGGCCTGTCCCGCAAGCACATCCTCGATGCCGTCGACGCGAGCCTGCGCCGTCTCGGGACGGACTACATCGATCTCTACCAGCTGCATCGATGGGACGACAGCACGCCGCTCACCGAGACGCTGTCGACCCTCGACACTCTGGTGAAATCCGGCAAGGTCCGCTACCTCGGCGCCAGCAACTTCCACGCCTGGCATCTGCAGAAGGCGATCGAGCTCTGCCGGCAGAACGGCTGGGAGTCCTTCGCCAGTCTGCAGCCGCTCTACACCCTGCTCGACCGGAGTCCTGAGTGGGAACTGCTTCCGGTCTGCCGGAACGAGGGCCTCGGTGTGATCACCTGGTCCCCGCTGCGTTCCGGCTGGTTGTCGGGCGCCTTCCGGCGTGGCATGACGGCGCCGCCCCCGGGCAGCAAGGCCGCGGGGCCTGGAACGCATGCCTGGGAGCGGTACGCCAACGACCACACCTGGGGTGTGATCGACGAGCTGGAAGCCGTCGCGAAGGACGCCGGACGGACGATGCCGCAGGTGGCTGTCCGCTGGCTGCTGCAGCAACCCGGCGTCACCGCGCCCATCATCGGTCCGCGGCTGCCGAAGTACCTCGACGATCTCCTCGGCGCGGTCGGATGGTCGCTGACGCCGGAACAGCTGGAGCGGCTGGACACCGCCAGCCGGCCGGAGCTGCCCTACCCCTACTTCCTCTGAGCGGACGCGGTGGCTTCACGAGCGTCCGCCGTACGGTAGTAGTCGAGCTTGTCGTCCAGTACACCTAGCGCGACGTTCATCTTCGCGATCTCCTCGCGCAGCCGGTCGCGGTGACTCTCGAGCAGCTCGACCACGCCCGCGTTGCCGTTTGTGCGGTTCCGCAGGCTGCCCATGAACCGCTGCAGGTCGGTGATCCCCAGGCCGGCCTGGCGCAGGCAGATCAGCAGCCGCAGCCAGGCCACGTCGTGGTCGCTGTAGATCCGCTTGCCCCCGGTCGTACGCCGTACCGGGCCGAAGAGGCCGAGGCGTTCGTAGTAGCGCAAGGTGTCCAGGCTGAGGCCGGTGCGCTCGGACGCCTCGGCCGGTGCGTATGACGTCATGCGGTCCATCATCCGATCTGGAGTGCGGTCCAGGTCAAGCGATCACTTGTGCCGGCGTGCGGTGACGACGGCGGCGATCGCCCCGAGGGACAGGACGGCGGCGAAGCCGATCATCGCGGGCTGCAGGGCGACGTGGCGGATCACGATGCTGAACGCGATCGACGGGAGGCCCATGCCGAGGTAGGCGATGACGAAGAACGTCGCCAGTACGCCGGCGCGTGACGCCGGGGCGGCCGCACCGACGGTTTCGGCGACCGCGCTCTTGAAGAGCAGGCCGGCGCCGCCACCGCTCAAGGCCGCCGCGACGAGCGCCAGCCAGAGCATCGGGTGGTAGAGCGAGACCGCGGTGAGGGCGAGCCCGATCGGGAAAGTGATGGTGCCAGTCACGAGCGCGACGGCCTGACTCGCGCGGAGCAGGGCGAGTTGCGCAAGGGCCGAGGCCGCGAAGGCCGTGAACGGAGCCAGCCCCGCGACGAAGTACGACGTGATGCCGAGCTGACCGCGGACGATGATCGCGCCGAGTGACGAGAACAACCCCATCACCGCGAAGGCGAAGAACCCCACGGCAGCAGCGGATCCGAAGGCCGCACCCGCGCCGGGACGCAGCGCGAACCGGGCCGGCCGATCGTTGCCTCGGGCCTCGATGTCCACCGTCTCCGGCGTCGACAGGACCAGCAGGAGCAGCACGATCATCAATGCGCCGAAGACCGTGTACGACGTCCGCAGCGGAGTCGGAGGATGGAGTTTCGGCATCTGCGGCACTTCGTCGCGCTCGCGGAGGAGCGGAGTTTCACCCGGGCTGCGGAGCGTGAGCACATCGTGCAGTCCGGTCTGTCGACGTCGATCCGGGCGCTGGAGAAGGAAGTCGGTGCGCCGCTCTTCGTGCGCGGCACTCGTCCGGTCCGGCTGACGGCCGAGGGACTCGCGATGCTGCCGGCGGCGCGGCTGGCGTTGGAGGCGGCGGTCAACGCGCGGCAAGCGGTGCAGGACACGCAGGGCGTGCTGGCCGGCGAATTGCGGATCGGCGCCCTGCAGACTGCCGGGCACACGCTGCCGGTCTCGTCCTGGCTGGCCGCGTTCGCCGTCGATCACCCGGCGGTGCGGATCCGCGTGCAGCAGCTTTCCGCGCTGGCGATGGTGGAGATGGTTGCCGACGGCCACCTTGACTGTGCGCTGGTGTCACTGGTGTCGGACCGGGTCCCCGGTCTCGAGGTCGTTCCGCTCGTTGCCGAGCCGCTGGTGCTCGCCTGTACGCCGACTCATTTGCTCAGCTCAACCGACGCCGTCAAGCTCACCGATCTCGCCACGGAGCGCTTCGTCGAAACGCCTCCCGAGTGGGCGATCCGTCAGGTGCTCAACGCCGCCTTCGAGGAGGCAGGCGTCGAGCGGGACGTCGTGTGCGAGGTGAACGAGTGGACCATGCTCCTCGACCTCGTCTCGGCCGGCGTCGGCATCGCCCTCATCCCCGAAGGGCTGGCCCTCGACACCTCTGCCGTACGCCTGGTCCCGCTAGCCGGCCCGGACCTCGTCCGCCGAGTAGACCTGGTCCTCCCCACCGGCCCCGCCGCATCCCCAGCCGCCGGCCGCTTCCGCGAGTACGTCACTCACCCCGAGACGCGGCGACGGCCTGGGTGAGGAGTTGGTCGGGCCACGTGAGGTCCGTGTTGTGGGCGATGGGGTAGCCGGAGGCGTACGGGCCCTCCCAGTGGACGGTGATGCCGGGGTTGTGGATGTTGGTGCCGTCGGGGAGGAACAGGTGAGGGCTGCCTTGGATGGCGTCGGTGATGGCGACGGCGTGGTCGGCCATGACGGTGGCTCGGGCGCGACCGTCGTCGAGGGCCTCGGCGAGTGCGGTCACGTCGACCGAGCCGGCCCCCTTGGCGACGTCGAGGATCACCTGGCGGTGCCCGATCGACAGCGACTCCTGCCAGAAGGCGCAGCGCAAGGCGTAGTCGAGATCCTCCGACTCGCGCAGACCCTGCTCCTTCGCCGCGTGCACAGCCTCGGCCGCGAGCATCACGGTCGACGGATACGTCCATTCAGGCTGCGTCCACAGCCGGAACCCGAGCTCCGGCGCCACCTGCCCGAGCCCGACGGCCTCGCTGTCGGTGCCTGGCCTCGAGTGCGGTCCGTTGAACAACTCGAGCGCGAACGTGTGGTGATCGATGTGCACCTGGTCGTCGAGACCGAGCCGCTCCCGCGCCGCCCGGAGCCGATGAACGGCTACAAACGCGAACGGACACAGCAAATCCGACCAGACCTGGATTGTCCCCGGCGCGATCATTCGTCCTCCACGTGGTCGGCACCAGATGGGTTGTTGGTGAACCGCTCAGGCTTGAGCAGGACCGCCGTACGCCGGTCCGCGACCATCTCGCGGTCGTACTCGTCGAGATCCGGATGCTGGCCACCCGCCGCGTGGTAGACGTCGCGCAACAGCACCCGCAACTGCTCCGCGTCGAGACCTGGCAGCGCGTCATCGGGCCCGGCGAGCTCGACCGGCCCGCTGACGGCGATCCACCGCCAGCCCGCCCGGAACACGAGCGTCGCGTTCGGATCCCGGCGCAGATAGGTGAGTTTGGCCGTCCGGCCCCGCGCGACGAGGGCGACGACCGGCTCCCCGGTGAGCGGATGCGGCAGTACGCCGGCATTCACCACCGAAACAGCCGGCTCCCCGGACCGCCCACGAACGACAAGCACAGCCAGCCAGTAATCCTGACCACCGAGCTCTTTGACCACCTCGAGTCCCGCCTGCAGTTCCATGTCCCGAATCTAACGGACCATGGTCCGTTTCTCAATCGGACAGCTGCAGGGACAGGAAGGTGATCGGATGCTGACCCGGGAACAGCTGTCCGTACAGGTCGACGCGCCCGGCGGCGGGAACAGTCGCTCCGCAGTGGCGAAGGCTGATGGACGCCGTCAGGGCTTGCGACGTCACCGGCTTCTCGACGGTGACGGTCGCGTCGCCGATCACCACGTGGTTCCGGGTCACGACGAACGTCGACTTCGCGCCGATCCACGCGTCGATCCGGTCGACCTGCCGCGGGTCCCCGACCTCGAGCCGCAGTTCTCCGCCCCAGCCGTCCGCGGACTTCGGGATGGTCTGGTCCGGCAGTACCAGACCTTCGCGCCCCGAGCTGCGGCCGAGTGGGAAGCTCGCGTCGATCTTCCCGCCGCACTTGGGTCCGTCGCCCACCGCTGCCGTCGGCTTCGTCGGCAAGGGCGAGGGCGAGGGCGAGCCGGCCACCGGGGCCTGGCCGCTTCCACCGGGCAGTACGGCGTACGCGCCCACGGCGATCACCGCGGCACTGACCAGGCCGCTCAGGCCGGTGACGGCCATCCGCCGGCGGCGCCGCTGACGGATCCGGGGGAGCAGGCGGTGCTCGTCGAGCCGGACCTTGTCGCTGCCCTCGGCGGCCACGGTCTTGAAGAGGTGTCGCAGGTCGTCGGAGGTCATCGCGTCGTCTCCTCGGGTACGGCGAGCTGGGTGGCGAGTTTGGCCCGGGCGTCGGCGAGATGGCGCTTCACCGTGCCCTCGGCGCAGTCGAGCTGGTCCGCGATCTCGAGGACGGTCAGGTCCTCGTAGTACCGCAGCACCACACAGGCGCGCTGCTTGGGGGACAGAGTGGCGAGCGCCTGGCGGACTTCGTCGGCGACGGCCTGATCGTCGTCGTGGTGCTCGACCGGGTCCACCAGCAGGTGTCGATTGGCCCGCCACAGCCGTGCGCGCCGGCGGCCGTCGACGTACTGGTTGAGCATCGCGCGCCGCACGTACCCCTCCAGTTGCTCGACGTCACCGCTGACCCGCAGCCGGCTGAAGACCCGCAGCAGTGCGTCCTGCACGAGGTCGGCCGCCGCGGCGGACTCTCCCGTCAGCAGGTACGCGTAAGCGCGTAGTGATGCGCCTCGCACCGCCACCAGTTCCCTGAAGACGCGTTCCCAGTCGGCCATCGGCACCTTCCTCCCCGCGGTCCTGTCACCTGCCCAGACGAATAGCGGCCGCCGGGCGTTGGGGGTGTCACACAACTCACTCACGATTCTTCATCGTCCGCCACGCGCGTGACCGGGCCAGACGCCGTACGGCGGCATTGCGCCGTACACGCTGCTTGACCCTAGCCCGCAGCGTGCGCCGGACCGGCTTGCGAACGGGAGCCGGAGCCCGCGGCGCGGCGGGCGGTCGCGTCACGTACTGGCCGAGCTCCTGGAGGTGGTCGTCGAAGACGACCCGCCACAGGAGCTGCCGCAGCGCCACCTCGTCGGCCGCGGTGGTCCGGCCGGCCACCGACGACGCCCACAGTGTGCGGATCGCCTCCGCGTCGAAGTCCGCAGACGTGGTCAGCACAACTCCGGTCCGCCGTTGGGGGCTATCGCTGATCGGTTGGCCAGAGCAACGGCTGGATTGTGGGGTCGGTGTAGTCGGGGGTGGGGTTGTTGGGGACCAGGGTGTCGTTCGGGTGGCTTGCGCCGGGGCGCCAGCGGTTGGTGGTGGGTTGGAGGTGGATGGCCAGCGAGCGGCGGGGCGACGTACCGCGGTTGGCGGAACTGCCGTGGACCGTGCGGCAGTGGTGGAAGCTGACCTGGCCGCGGCGCATCCGGGGTACGACGGGAGTCAGGTCAAAGCCCTGCGCGACGATCGAGGCCTCAAGGGCATCGGCGTCCTGAGAGAAGAAGTCGAGGCCGGTGATGTCCCAGCGGTGACTGCCAGGCAGGAATGACACCCCTCCGTTGACCTCGTCGACGTCGTGGAACCCGACCCACGCGGTGAGCATGTCGTCCGACGTACATGACTGCCAGTACTGCCGGTCTGTGTGCCACCCGACTCGAGCCGAGCCGCCCACCGGCTTCCTGAGCAGTTGGTCGTGCCACAGCCGGATCCCGTCCGCACCGGACAGCGCGGCGGCCGTCGCACCGATCGCCGGGTGCCGGACCAGCGCCGCGAGTTCGTCGACGCGGAGTGAGGAGTAGTCGTTCTTCCGCAGTACGTCGCCGTCCGACGGCTGCCAGCCACGCGTCGCCGGCAGGTCGGGGAGGATGTGGTCGTGGTCGCCGGCGTAGAAGCGCTCCATGCCGCGCTCGGCCGCATCGAGTACGTCGGGCGGCACGATCACCGGCGAGATCCAGTAGCCGTGCTCACGGTAGAAGGCGAGGTCGTCAGGCCCGGGAAGTTCTGTCATGCCGGAACCGTAGGAAATCGGGGCTGTTCGCCGCGTTGCCGTTGTTCAGGCAACTGGACACAATCTTCAGGTGTCTCTGACCCAGCCTCACGGGCTGCGCGCGGGCTTCCACGCCGACGTACACGATCCTGTCAGCGGTCTCGTGCACGCCGGTGAGCAGTGGGTCCCGGAGCAGTTCCTGATCGAGCCGCATCAGCATCCGGTGTGGGAGATCTACCTGCAGTTGCACGGCGTGACGCGCTGGGTGGCGGGTGACCAGAGCTACCTCCTCCAGCCCGGCCACCTGTTCGCCGTACCTCCGGGTCTCGTGCATCACCTGGCTGGTCGTTCGGGTAATCACCACTTCTATTTCGCTGCCATCGACCTCGATCCCGTCGTACGACGCCAGCCCGCGCTGACCCTGGAATGGCCCGCAGCCGTCGCGCATCGTGAGGCAGGAGAGGTCGCGCACGCCTTCGCGCAACTCGTCCGCGAACTCACCACCCGCTACGAGTACAACGACACCGGGCTGGCGCTGGCGGTCGACCACCTGGTGCTGTCGGTCGCGCGGGCGATGGCGCCGACCGCCGCACCACAACTGGCGATGCACCCGGCGGTGCGGACCGTGAAACGCCTGCTGGAGCAGGAGTTCCACGAACACTGGACGCTCCGCCGACTCGCTGACCGGGTCGGCCTCGCGCCGTCGTACCTGGCCGAACTGTTCGCCGACCACCTCGGCCAGCCGCCGCACCGCTACCTCAACGAACGCCGCATCGACCGCGCCCGGCAACTCCTCGAATCCAGCGACCTGACCATCACCGCGCTGGCCCTCACCCTCGGCTTCAGCTCCAGCCAGCACTTCGCCCGGGTCTTCCGCCACCACACCGGCACCACCCCCACGGCGTACCGGGCCTCATGGTGTCAGTGACTCGAGCAGGGCGAGGACCGCGGTCCACCCTTTCCGGAGCGCGGCCTCGTTGCCCACGCGAGTGCCGCCCAGCGAGATGAGTGTGCGCGTCACCGGATGCACCTCTTTCGTCCCTATCGGCAGGTACGGCGCTCCGCTGACACCGTGACCGGCCTGCGGGTAGATCAACGCGCGATGCGGGAAGCGGTTGTGGGCGTCATCGAGCTCCTGCGCGATCCGTGGCGCCGCCGTCATCGACGGCCAGAGCTGGTCGTCCGCGCCGGCGATCGCGAGCACCGGGCCGCTGACATGGTCGACCGGAATCCGGGCGTCGCGCTGCAGTTCTTTGCCACCCAGGGTCCACGCTGCGCCGCCTCTCTCAGGGAACGATCCGACCACCACGTCGGTCGGTGCATAGAGGACTGCGCCGTGCACCAGGCCGGGGAAGTGCTCGCTCAGCAACAGTGCCGCCTCGGTGCCACGGGACGCGCTCAGTGCGATCAGGTGTGCTGGGTCCACTCGGGGCTGTCGGGCCAGCCAGCGGGCAGCGGTCGCGAAGTACTCCAGCGGGATGTCGTGAAGGTCCTGCGGCAACCCCGGTGCATGGAAGTACGCGATCGCGAGGGTGGGATACCCATGCGAGGCCAACAGGGCCGCGACGGACTGGACGCCCAGCCCGCCTTCGGACCCACCGAACACGAGGACGGCGGGATGCTTGGAGGCATCGGGTGGTGGAGCGACGTACACCCCGCTCACCTTGTCGGCCGCCAGGGTGAGGGTCCTGGTCGTGACACCGGCGGCCAGCCACTGCCTGGTCAGCTGGGCGCTCGCACGAGTCTTGCCCTTCTGGAGGACTCGGATCTCCACGTGCTCGACCGGGTGGCCGTCCTCGGCCGGCGGGGTGTAGGCCTGGGCGTCCGGATTGCCGTCGGGTGGGTTCATCGACCAGAACAGTCCCATCCCGTCGACGCCCTGATAGCTGCCGGCCGTCGGGGCGGCCCGGTCGAGATCGATCGAACCGTGGTCGTCGGCCGTGAACGTCGCCTCGGCTCGCCAGGTCTTGCCGTCGCGAGCGGGAGCCTGCGCACCGACCTGCACGCTGGCGTGCGGCGAAAGTCCGCTGATCGTCAGATGGACAGGCTGATCCGCCAACGCGGTCGCGTGGTCGACCTGGATCGTCGCGTGGTCGGTCGTTCCCGACGTACACCCACTGGTCAGCAGGCAGGCGGCTGTGGCCAGGAGCATCACGCGGCGGAGCATGTCAGTCCTCGGGCGGTGGGGGGAGGGTCGGGTAATCGATGATGGGGTAGAGGCCGACGGTGAAGCCATAGGTGGTGTCGCCGGAGCGCGGCAGTTTGTCGAAGCTGTGAATCAGCCGGTCGACCCCACGCCAGAACTCCGCCGCGCGCTCCTCCGGGATCCGGGCATGGCGGATGAACGACCGCAACTGACCCGCGTCGTACGCCGTTCTGGACTCCTCGGCGGCGACCTCGAAGTCGTTGAAGTCCGGCGGCAACTCGACCCCGTCCATCCGCCGGCCGAGGCCGACGTAGAACATCCGCGCGGCCCGGCCGTAGAACCGCTCCTCGATGGCCCGGACCCGCCGGGTCCGGACGACCTTCAGGATCCCGGCGTCCGCGAGCACCTTCACGTGATGGGCCACGGTGCTCTTCGGGCGTTTGACCGCGGTGGCCAGCTCGGTCACGGTCGCGGCGCGCTCGTGCAACAGGCCGAGGATCGTCGTCCGCAGCGGGTCGCTGATCGCCCGGACCTGCTCGGCAGTGGTCAGCTCGATCGTGTCCTCGAGCTCGTAATCCGGGACCGGGCTGTTGATCGACATGATCGGATTAGACTAGCATCACGGATTGTTCGATATATCTGGATCATTGGAGCGGATCATGGCCGAGGTCGTGCTGTACCACCACGCGCAGGGACTCACCGACGGGGTGAAGGCCTTCGCCGACGAGCTACGGCAGGCGGGTCACACCGTCCACCTGCCCGACATGTACGAGGGGCGGACGTACGCGACGCTGGACGAGGGCATGGGTTATGCCCGCGAGACCGGCTTCGGCGTGGTCAACGAGCGCGGGGTGCAGGCCGCCCAGGGGCTCGGCGAAGGCCTCGTCTACGCGGGCTTCTCGCTCGGGGTGATGGCGGCGCAGCAGTTGGCGCAGACGCGTCCGGGTGCGAAGGGCGCGCTCTTCTTCGACGCCTGCGTGCCGGTGTCCGAGTTCGGGACCTGGCCGGACGGTGTTCCGGTCCAGATCCACGGGATGGACGAGGACCCGTTCTTCAGCGAGGAGGGCGGCGACCTGGACGCTGCCCGCGCCCTGGTCGCCGCCACCGATCAGGCGGAGCTCTTCCTCTACCCCGGCAAGGTGCACCTGTTCGCGGACTCCTCGCTGCCGGGGTACGACGAAGCCGCGGCGAAGCTGATGACGAGCCGGGTGCTCACCTTCCTCGAAGCGATCCGCTGACACCGCGGGCCGGGATGAACGAGGCGATGGCGAGGGCTGACAGGGCCGCACCGGCGCCGATGATCAGGACCACGCGGAAGCCGGTCTGGGACGGCAGCGTGTAGCCGCCGAGGGTGATGGTGAGCTGGGCCAGGATCACGCCCGCGACCGCGCTGGACACCGACGTACCGATCGAACGCATCAGCGTGTTGAAGCTGTTCGCGGCCGCCGTCTCCGACACCGGTACGGCGGCCATGATCAGCGCGGGCATCGCGCCGTACGCGAGGCCGATGCCCGCGCCGATCAGCAGCGACACCAGGACGAGTTCCCACACCGAACCCATCAGCACGCTGCCGAAGCCGTAGCCGGCCGCGACGACGACGGCGCCGAGCATGAGGGTGACCTTCGGCCCGCGTGTGTTCGAGATCCGGGCCGACAGCGGGGCGGTCAGCAGCATGACCAGGCCGGACGGGCCCATCACCAGGCCGGACGCGAGCATCGACTGCCCCAGCCCGAAACCAGTGGCCTTGGGCATCTGCAACAGCTGCGGCAGGACCAGCGACATCGCGAACATCGCGAACCCGAAGACCATCGACGCGAGGTTGGTCAGCAGCACCTGCGGCCGGGCCGTGGTCCGCAGGTCGACCAGCGGCTCGGTCGTACGGCGTTCCCACCAGCCCCACACCAGCAGTACGACGATGGCGAACGCGAACAGGCCGAGCGTCCGCGCGCTGGTCCAGCCCCAGCCGGCGCCCTGAGAGATTGCCAGCAGCAACGAGATCAGCCCGGCCGACAGGCCGACCCCACCGGGTACGTCGAACCGTCCGCCGGATCGCACGGACGACTCCGGCACGAACCGTAGGACCAGCCCGAAGACGATGAGTCCGAGAGCGGCCGACACCCAGAACAGGTTGTGCCAGTTGGTGTTCTCGGCGAGCAGTGCGGCCGCAGGCAGACCGAGGGCGCCGCCGACGCCGAGGGACGCGCTCATCTGGGCGGTCGCCGTACCGAGCTTCTCGCGGGGGAGTTCGTCGCGCATGATGCTGATGCCGAGCGGGATGACGCCGGACGCCAGGCCCTGCATCGCCCGGCCGACGATCATCGGCGTGAGCGAACTGCTCAGCGCGGCGACGACGGAGCCGCTGACCAGCATCGCGACGCTGATCAGCAGCATCCGGCGCTTGCCGTACATGTCGCCGAGCCGGCCCATGATCGGCGTGGCCACGGCGGCCGCGAGCAGGGTGGCGGTGATCGCCCACGCCGTACCGGCGGCCGAGGCGTGCAGCAGCCGTGGCAACTCCGGGACCAGCGGGATCACGAGTGTCTGCATCAGCGCGACCGTGATGCCGGCCGAGGCGAGCACCGGTACGACGGCACCGGTGCGAACCGGCGCCGGGGCGGGATCGACCTCGGTGGGAACAGCGGACATCAACGCCTCCGAAGGGGACGGGAAAGATAGTTGGTTTGCGCAACCATACGTTAAGTCAGGCAGTTGACTTAAACAAGGCGGCGAGGCAAGCTGGAGGAGAAGTCGACGCGGAGGTGATGGTCGGTGACGTGGAGTGACTCCAGTGGGCGGCCGGGTGTGCCGGTGGTGTGGCGATGATGTGGCGATGATGATGGCGAAGACGGTCCGGACCCAGCGGGTGAACGCGACCCGGGAGCTGATCCTGGCGACCGCGGAGCGGATGTTCGCCGAGCGCGGCGTGCACGAGGTGTCCAACCGCCAGATCAGCGAGGCTGCCGGGCAGGGCAACAACACCGCGGTCGGCTACCACTTCGGGACCAAGACCGACCTGGTCCGGGCGATCGCGCGCAAGCACTCCGAGCAGATCGAGGAGCGGCGCAAGGAACTGGTCGCCGCGGCCGAGGGCAGCACGGACGTGCGGGACTGGATCGTCTGCCTGGTCCGGCCGGCCACCGACCATATGGGCAGCCTCGGCGTGCCGAGCTGGCTGGCCCGGTTCAACGCGCAGTTGATGAACGACCCGTCCTTGCGCGAGGTGGTGATCGAGGAATCGCTGACGTCGCCGATGATGCGCAAGATCCTCGACGGTCTCAGTGAGTGCCTGGCGGATCTGCCGCTCGAGGTCCGGTTGGAGCGCGGCGACATGGCCCGCAGCGTGATCGTGCAGATGTGTGCTGAGTACGAGCGTGCGGTAGCGGAGGGTACGCCGACCGCGCGAGCCACCTGGCACGACATGGCGACCGGTCTGATCGACGGCCTGGTCGGTCTCTGGACCGCACCGGTGACTCGGTGACAGCACTCGTCATCGGTGCCTCGGCGGCCGGGCTGTCCACCGTGGAAGCCCTTCGCCGCAAGGGATACCGGGACACGATCACGGTGCTCGACGCCGAGCCGCATCTTCCGTACGACCGGCCGCCGCTGTCCAAACAGTTCCTGGCCGGCGTCTGGGACTTCGGCCGGACGAGGCTCCGGCCGGACACGATGTTGTCGGCCCTGGACGCCGAGTTCGTGCTCGGCGACTCCGCAGTTGCTCTCGACGTCGAACGTCGTACCGTCCACACCGCGGCAGGCAGGGAACTGCGGGCGGACGCGATCGTGGTTGCGACCGGACTGCGGGCGCGGGTGCTGCCGGGGCTGGGTGAGCTCAGAGGAGTTCACGTACTGCGGACCGTGGACGACGCCACCGCGTTGCGGAAGGGCCTGGTCGAGGCTTCGCGGGTGGTCGTCGTAGGCGACGGCGTACTCGGGGCGGAGATCGCCGCCACCACGCGCATGCTGGGGTTGAGCGTGACGATGGCCGGACCGCAGTCGGCGCCGTTGGAGAGTCAGTTCGGTCCGATGGTGGCCGGGCTGCTGGCTGAGCTGCACGCGGCGGAGGGCGTGGAACTGAGGCTCGGTACGGCGGTGACCGGGATGACTGCGGTCGATGGTCTGGTGAGCGGCGTACGGCTGGAAGACGGTGAGGTGGTGCCGGCCGATCTGGTTGTGGTGGCGCTGGGCGCGGCTCCGGCCACGGAGTGGCTGGCGGGTAGCGGGCTCGAGCTCGACAACGGATTGGTGTGTGACTCCCGGTGCCGGGCGGCGGACGGGATCTATGCCGCCGGCGACGTGGCTCGGTGGCATCACGCCGGCCTGGATTCCCTGCTCCGCTTGGAGAATCGGACCAACGCGACCGAGCAAGCCGCGTGCGTCGCGGCCAACATCGTCGGCGAGGCGCAGTCGTACACGCCGGTGCCGTACTTCTGGACCGACCAGTTCGCCACCAAGATCCAGGCCTACGGCCTGCCCTCGGCCGCCGCCGAGGTGGCAGTTGCTGAAGGCCACCTCGAGAACCGCCGATTCGTCGTCCACTACCGCCGCTCGGGCGAGGTGGTCGCCGTCCTCGGCTGCAACATGCCCAAACAGACCCGCCTGCACCGGGAGCACTTGGTGCGGGCGTGGGCCGCGTCTGGCGACCCGATCGAGAACCTCTCTGGGGAAGGATTCCGATGACGATCCACGAAGCTCCGGCGTACCCGATGGCGAGGGCGAGCGGATGTCCGTTCGACCCGCCGCCGAAGTTGCGCGAGCTGCAGGACGAGGCGCCGCTGGTCGAGGTCCAGATCT
Source organism: Kribbella capetownensis (assembly GCF_004331485.1). Classification (GTDB taxonomy): domain Bacteria; phylum Actinomycetota; class Actinomycetes; order Propionibacteriales; family Kribbellaceae; genus Kribbella; species Kribbella capetownensis. Next base: position 165,102 of record NZ_SJKD01000007.1, on the reverse strand, counting down.
TCGGCAGACCCGCCTGGCTGGTCACCCGGTACGCCGAGCAGCGCAAGCTGCTCGCGGATCCGCGGCTCAGCGCGGACGTCACCACGTCCGGGTACCCGAGCCCGACCGGTACGCCGCCGAAGTCCGACGGCGGGGTCGGGATCGGGTTCATCCTGATGGACGATCCTGAACACGCGAGGCTGCGCCGGATGGTGACCGCGCCGTTCATGATCAAGCGGGTCGAGGCGATGCGCCCCGGCGTACAGAAGATCGTGGACGGCCTGATCGACGACCTGCTGGCCGGGCCGAAGCCGGTCGACCTGATGGAGGCGTTCGCGCTGCCGGTGCCGTCGCTGGTGATCTGCCAGCTGCTCGGTGTCCCGTACGCCGACCACGACTTCTTCCAGCAGAACAGCAAGCAACTGATCAAGATGACTGCCACGCAGGAACAACGCGCGACGGCCCACGGGAACCTGGCCGCCTACCTGGACAATCTGGTCGGGGAGAAGCTGGACAACCCCGGTGACGACCTGCTGTCCGGGCTGACCGAGCGGATCAAGACCGGTGAGCTGACCCGCCAGGACGCGGCCGGCATCGGCGTACTGCTGTTGCTCGCCGGCCACGAGACCACCGCGAATATGATTGCCCTCGGCACCCTCGCGTTGCTGGAGCACCCCGAGCAGCTCGCCGTACTGCGGGAGACCGACGACCCGAAGCTGGTCGCGGGCGCGGTCGAGGAGTTGCTGCGGTACCTGAACATCACCCACAACGGCCGCCGGCGGGCGGTGCTCGAGGACATCGAGCTCGACGGGCAGGTGCTGAAGGCCGGTGACGGCGTGATCTTCCCGAACGACATCGGCAACCGCGACCCGGAGGTGTTCCCGGATCCGGACGTGCTCGACCTGCAGCGCGATGCGCGGCGGCACGTGGCCTTCGGCTTCGGCGTACATCAGTGCCTTGGGCAACCACTCGCGCGGATGGAGCTGCAGGTCGTCTACAGCACCCTCTACCGCCGCATCCCCACTCTGCGGCGGGCGGCCGAGCTGGACGAGATCCCGTTCAAGCACGAGGGAGCCGTGTACGGCGTCCACTCGCTGCCTGTCACCTGGTAGCCCCTACTCGAAGAAATCGAGGCCATCGTCATGAAGATCATCGTCGACCAGGACAGGTGCGTCGCCTCCGGCCAGTGCGTCACGGCCGCCGCCGACGTCTTCGACCAGCGCGACGAGGACGGCATCGTCGTCCTGCTCACCGACACCCCGCCCGAGGACCTTGCCGCCGACGTCCACCAGGCCGCGGCGGTCTGCCCGGCGCTCGCGATCCTCGTCGAGGACTGAACCGGTCGGCCCGCGCGCACACCGCGCGGGCCGACTAGAGTGCGGAAGATGATCAACGGTGCGCATGTGATCATCTACAGCCGCGACGCTGAGGCCGATCGGGACTTCTTCCGGGACGTGCTCCGGTATCCGCATGTGGATGCCGGACGCGGGTGGCTGATCTTCAAGTTGCCGCCCGCCGAGGTGGCGGTGCATCCGGCCGAGGTGGACTCGCACGAGCTGTTCCTGATGTGCGACGACCTCGACGCGACGATCGCCGAGCTGACAGCGAGCGGGGTGGAGTTCGTCAAGCAGCCGGAGCGGCAGCCGTGGGGCGTGCTGACGTCGATCCGATTGCCCGGTGGAAGCGAGCTCGGGCTGTACGAGCCGTTGCATGAGCGCGCGCACGACCTCTGAGTCGTGATCGATTTCAGGATCGACGTTCCGGACGCCGCCCTGGAGGATCTCGCCGCGCGCTTGCGGCGGATCCGGTGGCCGCGACAACTGCCGGGTAGCGGGTGGCATCGCGGCGTACCGCTCGAATATCTGCAGGGGATCGTGGCGCGATGGCAGGCGTACGACTGGCGGGCGTGGGAAGCGCGGCTCAACGCGTATCCGCAGTACACGACGCGGATCGACGAGCAGACGATTCACTTCCTGCATGCTCGGTCGCCGGAGGCGGACGCGTTGCCGTTGATCCTCACGCACGGCTGGCCGGGGTCGGTCGCGGAGTTCCTGCCGCTTCTCGGCCCGCTCACCGACCCCGCGTCGTATGGCGGGGATCCGCGCGACGCCTTCCACGTGGTGGCACCCTCCGTGCCGGGACACGGCTTCTCGGTCCCGCTCGAGAGCCCCGGCTGGAACCATCGCCGGATCGCGCAGGCGTGGGCGGTCTTGATGCAGGAGTTGGGCTACCAGCGGTACGGCGCCCAGGGCGGCGACACGGGATCGGTCGTGTCCCCACTGCTCGGGTACGTCGATCCGTCCCACGTTGTCGGCGTACACATCAACGGCGGCCTGGCGTTTCCGCCGCTCGTGCCGGGTGACGCCGAGCACCTGACCGACGTCGAGCGGGAACGGCTCGCGGCGGCCGAACGTCTGCGGGAAGTCGGGACCGGATACGCCGAGCTGCAGGGCACGCGACCGCAGACGGTGTCCTTCGGGTTGAGCGACTCGCCGGTCGGGCAACTGGCGTGGATCCTGGAGAAGTTCTGGGAATGGACGGATCCGGCCCGTGCGCTGCCCGAGGACGCGGTCGACCTCGACCATTTGTTGACGGACGCATCGATCTACTGGTTCACCAACACCAGTGCCTCATCGGCCAACCTGTACTTCGAGAATCGGGTCGCGGCCGACGAAGTACTCGAACCGTCCGGAGTGCCGACCGGTGTCGCCGTGTTCCCGACCGATCCGGCGATCCGGCGAGTGCTAGACCGCCGGCACCGCATCGTCCATTGGTCGGAGTTCGACCGCGGTGGGCACTTCGCCGCACTGGAGGCGCCGGACCTGCTCGTCGACGACATCCGTGCTTTCTTCCGGCTGGTCCGTTAGGCGGGCCGGGACGACGAAGTTCAGCAACGTGCCGTCGCGTTCGACCGTTGCCTCCGGCCGCCGGCGGCGGATCATCCGGAGGCTCCGGTCGTTGGCCGGGCTGACCACGAACAGGAACCGGGTGGCACCGGCCGCGATCGCTCCGGCCGCGGCCGTCGCCAGCATCCGGACGCCGAGCCCGCGGCCCTGTTCGTCCTCGCTGATGATCACCGCGAGTTCAGCCGTCGCGTCGTAGCCGTGAGCCCACGCCCACATCGAGTGGCCGACGATCGTGTCGCCCCGGGTCGACACCCAGGACGCGCCGGTGGGACACAGCAGCCGGAGCAGGAGCGCGGGCCGGGGTGGCCGGCCGATCGCGGTCTGGAACCGGAAGTAGAGGCTGAGGTCGGTCAGCCCGGTCAGCATTCGCGCCAGCTCGTCCGCGTCGGGTTCTCCGGCGCGGCGGATGAGCGGCGTACCCATCTGAGTCTGGTTCACGGATTCAGGGTTGCCCGGGTTGGCTGAGTCTGTCAAGCGGACTTATCCTGGATCTCATGAACGAGCAGGTGCCCGAGGCGATGCGCTGGTCGACCGAGAACTGCACGATCTCCCGGACGATGGAGATCCTGGGCGACAAATGGACCTTCCACGTGCTGCGCGAACTCTTCGTCGGCGTACGCCGCTTCGAGGACATCCGCACCCGGGCCGGCGTACCCCGGCAGGTCCTGACCGATCGGCTCGCGGCGCTGATCGAGCGCGGGCTGATCCGCCGGCATCCCTACCGTCTGCCCGGTCAGCGGGAACGCTACGAGTACCGCCTCACCCAGGCGGGCCTGGACCTGTACCCCGTGCTGGTCGCGATGATCCAGTGGGGCGATCAGCACCTGCCGCTGGACGGCGGCCCGCCGATCGAGTCGCGCCACCGCGGCGACTGCGACGCCCACGTCACGGTCGTCCTGCGCTGCGAAGCCGGCCACGAACCCACGCCGCGCGAAGTAGCCCTCCGCCCAGGCCCAACAGCCAAACCCCGAGCCCTGGCCGGCTAGCAGAGTTCGTCGATTGCCGCGCGGATCAGGCCCTCGGTGTGACGGGGTTGGGCGGCCGCGATGGACAGCGCGTCCATGGTGACGACGTACGCGTCGAGTTCCTCGCGTTTGTCGAGGTAGACCGCACTGGTCAGATGCTCGATGTAGACGATGTCCGGCAGGTCCGTGTCGGTGAAACGGAGCAGCGTGAAGGCGCCACCGGTTGCGGTGTAGCCGCCCTTGTCGAACGGGATGATCTGCAGTGTGACGTTGTGCCGCTTCGACGCCACGATCAAGTACTCCAGTTGCTCCTTGAGCACCTTCGTGCCACCGATCGGCCGGCGCAGTACCGACTCGTCGATGACGGCCCACAACCGCGCCGGGCGCTGGCGGGTGAGCACCTGCTGGCGCGTCGTCCGCAGCGCGACCAGTCGCTCCTCCTCGGCCTTCTGCAGTGGCTCGTCCAGCCGGCCGAGGCTGAGCACGGCGCGCGCGTAGTCGGGCGTCTGCAGCAAGCCGGGCACGAACTGCAACTCGAACGTACGGATCAGATCGGCCGCCATCTCGAGGCCGAGGTACGAATGGAACCAGGTCGGCGTGAGGTCGTCGTACCGTTGCCACCAGCCAGGGTTGTTCGCGTCCCGTGCCAGCGTCAGCAGGCGATCGCGTTCGTCCTCGTCCTCGAGTTTGTAGAGCGTGAGCAGATCGTCGACATCGCGCACCTTGAAGCCGACCCGGCCGAGTTCGAGCCGGCTGATCTTCGACTCCGAGCCGCGGATCGCCCAGCCCGCGTCGGTCCGGCTGATCCCGGCCTCTTCGCGGAGCCGGCGCAGGTGCACGCCGAGCATGATGCGCAGGGCGGTAGGACCGCCGTACGCGCCCGGTTCCGTCACGCCTCGCCTCCCACAGCAAACCACCCGGTGCAGACAGCAAGTAGATCATTTCACAACAGAACGTGAACGCGTGCACCCCCGACGCGCCTACACCATGTGTTCACCGCCCCCTACTGTCAGTAGAGTCGTCCTACAACATCCCGATCATTTTGCGAGGTCCTGCCGATGCCCGATGCCACCAAGGCGCCCAGTTCGACTCCGGTGGGGGTGGACACCACGAGGGCCAGCATCGCCCGGGTGTACGACGCCGCGCTGAACGGCAAGGACAACTTCGAGATCGACCGCGAGGTGCTCCGGCAGGTCGCCACCGTCGCGCCCCAGGTCAACGACCTGGCCTGGTCGAACCGGAACTTCCTGATCCGGGCGTGCCGCTTCCTGGCCGGCCAGACCGACATCATGCAGTACCTCGACTGCGGTTCCGGCCTGCCAACCGCGGAGAACACGCACCAGGTGGTGCAGCGGCTGCGGCCGGAGTCGAAGGTTCTCTACATCGACAACGATCCGGTGGTGCTCGCGCACGGCCGCGCGCTGCTGGAGGAGAACGAGAACACGCTGTTCGTCAGCGCCGACATCTTCGACCCCGACGAGGTGCTCGGCCGGGACGAGGTGCGCGAGTTCCTCGACTTCAGCAAGCCGATCGCCGTGATCCAGAACGGCACGCTGCACCACTACATCGGCGACGACGGCCCGCAGATCATGCAGAAGTACGTCGACGCCGTCGTGCCGGGCTCGTACACGGTGGTCGCGCACTTCTACGACCCGCAGACGCCGGAGCACTCCGCGGTGGCGCGCAAGATGGAGGAGAGGTTCGTCCACAGCCCGATGGGCAGCGGGGTGTTCCGCACCCGCGAGCAACTTCTCGACCTGTTCCCCGGCCAGGAACTCGTCCCGCCGGGCCTGGTCCTGTGCGACGACTGGTGGCCGGACGGACCGCGGATCAAGCCGCTCAACCAGGTGGAGGAGTGCATCGCCGGCGCCGTCGGCCGCAAGCTCTGACACCTGCAGTACGCCGAAACGCCCGGAACCACTGCGGTTCCGGGCGTTTCGTTGCTCAGGGCAAGTGTCAGACATGTTCGGAGACGAGGACTGCGGTGGACTCCTCGAGGGCCTGGAAGATGTGCGGGAGATCGCCGGGATAGGCCAGGTAGTCGCCGGGCGTGAGTTCGATCGGGTCGTCCGCAGGCCCGACGAGGGCGCGGCCTGAGCTGAGGACGACGTGCTCGACCACACCGGGCATGTGCGGCTCGGACTTCCGGCCGGGGCCGGGGGAGGCGACGATGCGGAAGATGTCGCGGCGGGCGTTCGGCGGGCAGGACGCGACCAGAGTCGCGCTGTACTCGGCCTGGTCGGAGTACAGGACCGGCCCCTCGCCCGCGCGGATCACCTGCACCTTCGGCCGCGGCGGATCGAGCAACGTGGCGAACGGCGTGTCCAACGCGACCGCCAGCGCCCACAACGTCTCCACGCTGGGGTTGCCGGACCCCGACTCCAGCTGGGACAGCGTGGACTTCGCGACCCCGGCGCGCTTGGCGACCTCGGTCAACGACAGTCCGGCTCGGGCGCGGTACCGGCGCAGCGAGGCCGCGATCACGTCGAGCGGTGCCTTGGTGTCCATCCGTGTTCGCTCCATCGGTCTGGTTGTTCGGCTTGACGAACGCAGGGGGTGTTGTTCATCATAATGCTCATGCGTTCGATCTGGCGAACACTCGACCGTGGGCTGGCCCGGGACATCGGGCTGGTCTGCCTGGCCGACGGCGTGGTCGGCCTCTCGTACGGCGCGATCAGCGTCGGCGGTGGGCTGCCGCTGTGGGTGCCGGTGCTGCTGTCGCTGGTGGTCTTCGCGGGTGCGTCGCAGTTCCTGTTCGTCGGAATCGTGGCGGCAGGCGGCAGTCCGATCGCGGCGATGATCGCGGGCCTGCTGGTGAACACCCGGCACGTCGCGTTCGGCCTCGCGGTCAGTGATGTGATCGGTAGCGGCTGGCGGCGCTTCCCCGGCAGCCACCTGATGACGGACGAGAACGTCGCGTTCGCCATGGGCCAGGACGATCTGCGGCAGCGGCGGGCGGCGTACTGGGCCGGCGGCATCGGCATCTTCGTGTGCTGGAACATCGGCGTGGTCGTCGGCGGTGCGGCGGGATCGGTCATCACGGACACCGATGTGTTCGGGCTGGATGCTGCGTTCCCGGCGGTGCTGCTCGCCCTTGTTCTGCCGGCATTGCGCGATCGTGCGACGCGTACGGCGGCCTTGATCGGGGTGGTGTTCGCGTTGGCCGCGACACCGTTCCTGCCGTCCGGTCTGCCTGTGTTGCTTGCGCTGGCGGGGATGCTCTTCTACCGCGCGGGCAAGCCTGCGCTGGAGGTGTCGCGATGACCAACACGCCGCTGGTGCTGGTCGGCATCCTGATCCTTGCCGTGGGCACCTTCTCGCTGCGGTTCGCCGGGCCGGTGATGCGCAGCCGGTTCGAGCTGCCCGAGCGGGCCCAGCAGCTCCTGGCCGCGGCGGCGATCGTGCTGCTGACCGCCTTGGTTGCGACCTCTGCCTTGACGGACGGCCATGGGCCGGCCGGCGTCGCGCGTCCGGCCGGCGTACTGGTCGGTGGCGTGCTCGCGTGGCGCAAGGCGCCGTTCGTGCTGGTCGTGGTGGCGGCTGCCGCGACCGCGGCCGGTCTGAGGCTGCTCGGCGTACCGTAGCGAACCGTTCCAAGGACTACGGTGCTGCCATGAGCACTTATCCCGGGCAGCCGACTGCGCCGAAGAAGACGCTGACCTGGATCGCGATCGCGTGCTTCGCGATCGGTGCCCTGCTGACCTTGTTCTTCATCTGGCGGATCGTCCAGACGGTGCCGGAGTCGCCGCAGTCGATCGAGGGCGGCGTGGTCCACCTGAAGGAGGAGGGGCTGACGATCTACTCGTCCGTCCCGGTGCTCAATCCTCCCTGCGAGGCGAAAAACGCGTCCGGTGGCGACGTACCGCTGAAGGCGCCGACCGGCTCCGAGCAGATCACGATCAACGACGAGACGTGGTACGTCGTCGCGCGGTCGGTGGACACCGTCCCGGCGGGGGACTACAGCATCTCCTGCACTGACGACACGACCGGCGCGACGTACGCCGCCGGACCGAAGTCCTCGGTGGTCGCGTTCGTGCTGTCGATCTTCGGTGCCATCGGCTCCTTCCTGATCTTTTTCATCCTCGGCGGCGTCCTGCTCACCATCACCGCCGTCCGCAACCGCCGCCGCAACCGCCCGACGAACACCTACCCACCCCAGCAACCACCAGGTGCCCCCGGCAACTACCCGCCCCCACCCGGCCCCCAGAACAACACCTTCCCACCCCCACCCCCGTACAACCCCGGCCCCAACCCGGACCGCCCCCAAGACCGCTGACCCGCAAGGTTCCTGTTTGGATGGGCGTATGGATCTTGAGTGGCCGGGGTGCCGGAATGCACGGGATGTGGGTGGGTTGCCGACGGCGGATGGTGCGCGGGTTCGCGCAGGGGTGCTGATCCGGTCGGACAGCCTGCACTATCTGACCGCCGAGGGTGTCGAGGCGGTACGACGTTCTGGCGTCAGCCGGATTCTGGACCTGCGCGGCGAGGCGGAGGCTGCGGCCGCGCCGAGTCCGTTCGTCGGGGATCCGCTGCTGGTCGCGCAGTCGCTGCAGGATCCGGCCGACCCGGATCACGGGCAGCCGACGATCGTCGCCGCGTGCACCTGGATGCTGGATCGGCGCCCAGAGCTGTTCGCGGCCGCCGTGAAGGCGATCGCGGACGAGCCCGACGGCGCGGTCGTCGTGCACTGCCACGGCGGTAAGGACCGGACCGGCATGGTCGTCGCGCTGGCCCTGAGCATCGCCGGCGTACCCGAGGAGGAGATCGTCGCCGACTACTTCCTCACCCAGGAGCGGCTGGCCGGCCTGCTGGCCGAGCAACTGGCCGCCGAACCGGACCCCGCACAGCATCCGGAGCTGATCGAATTCCGCGATACGCGGGCCGAGTCGATGGTCGCGATCCTGCGTCATCTGGACGAAAAGTATGGCGGACCCGAGGCATACCTGCGGCACGGTGGTCTCACCGACGACGATCTCGATCGCCTGCGCCGGCGGCTGATCGGCTGACGCCGGAGCCGACCGCAGTCACGGCGGAGTGACGCAACGCAGTACATTGGCGCTCATGCCGACCGCCGCAGAGCCGACCGGGGCGACCGACCCGGCGGCACTGGCCGAACGCTACGGACTCTCCAAAAGCTCGATCCGCCCGCCGCTCAACTCCTACCTGAGGGAGTTGTGGAGCCGTCGCCAGTTCGTCCTCAGCTACGCCCGAGCCCGCACCTACGCCATGTACGCCGGGGCCCGCCTCGGGTCGTTCTGGCAGGTACTGACGCCGCTGCTCAACGCGGCGGTCTACTACCTCGCCTTCGGTGTCCTGCTCGGCACCAAGAACGGGATCGACAACTACGTCGCGTTCCTGCTCAGCGGGATCTTCGTCTTCACGTTCACCCAGCGCTGCATGACCGAAGGGTCCCGCTCGCTGGCGCTGAACCTGTCGCTGATCCGCACCCTGCACTTCCCGCGCGCGACCCTGCCGCTCGCCTACGTGCTGAACGAGCTGAACCAGATGCTGGTCTCGCTGTGCCTGCTGTTCGTCATCGTCGGCTTCACCGACGGAATCTCCTGGCGCTGGCTGCTCGTCGCTCCGGCCATGGTGCTGCAGACCATGTTCAACATCGGGATCACCCTGGTCTGCGCCCGGGTCGGGACGTTCGTGTCCGACATCAGTCAGTTGCTGCCGTTCGTCACCCGCACCTGGCTGTACGCGTCCGGGATCTTCTTCTCGCTGCCGGCCAAGCTGGCCGAGGTGGACGCGCCGAGCTGGGTGATCAAGGTGCTCGCGCTCAACCCGATCTCGGCGTACATCGACATCGTCCGGCGATCGCTGCTCGCGGAGCACGAGGCGAACGAGTTGCCGCATGCGTGGACGATCGCGATCGTCTGGTCGTTCGTGATGCTGGTGGCGGGTCTGGTGTACTTCTGGCGCGCGGAGGACCGTTATGGCCGTGGCTGATTCAGGGGCTGAACCCACCGTCATCGCCGACCACCTCGACATCATCTACAAGGTGATCGCCGGGCAGGGCGGCAAGGGTACGGCGGCGACGGCGTTCCGGCGGATCCTGAAGCGGCAGGACCGGCCGACGATCCGCGAGGTGCATGCGGTCAAGGACGTCAACTTCGTTGCCTACAAGGGCGATGCGATCGGCGTCATCGGCCGCAACGGCTCCGGCAAGTCGACGCTGCTGCGGGCGATCGCCGGGCTGCTGCCGCCCGCGTCCGGCGTCGTCTACACCGGCGGGCAGCCGTCGCTGCTCGGCGTGAACGCGGCGATGATGAACGACCTGACCGGCGACCGGAACGTCGTCCTCGGCTGCCTGGCGATGGGTATGTCGGCGGCCGAGATCCAGCAGCGGTACGACGAGATCGTCGAGTTCTCCGGGATCGGGGAGTTCATCGACTTGCCGATGTCGACGTACTCGTCCGGGATGGCGGCCCGGCTGAAGTTCGCGATCGCGTCGGCGAAGACGCACGACATCCTGCTCGTCGACGAGGCCCTGGCCACCGGGGACGCCGAGTTCCGGGTCCGGTCCGAACGCAAGATCCGCGACCTGCGCGACCAGGCCGGCACGGTGTTCCTGGTCAGCCACAGCCTCGACGTCGTCCTCGACACCTGCAACCGCGCGCTCTGGCTGGACGGCGGCGTACTGCGCCTCGACGGCACCGCCGAAGAGGTCGTCGCCGCCTACACCAAATTCGCCCGGGGCTAACCCCCACCCGCCCTCCGCCGCCCCCACCCCGCCCTCCGCCGCGGCCCCCCGCCGCCCCTCGAGATGCATTTGGACGGATATCCCCTCAACTCACGGGTTCTGTGGCCGTATCAAGGCATGAGAACCCGCAACCTGAAGGGATATCCGTCCAAATGCCGGCGGTGGATTGGCCGGGGGCCGGCCGGGGTTAGGACAGGCCTTGGACGGCCTTCGGCTGCTCGCGGAGGCCGACTAGGAAGCCGAGGCCCCAGAAGACGTGCATGGTCGCGCAGACCAGCGGCATCCAGAGCAGGGCCTTCCAGGGCAGGTAGCGGCCCTCGACGGCTGAGCCGGCCAGCAGCAGGATCGCGTAGCCGAGCGGGGCCAGGAAACCCAGGTCGAGCCAGCTGCTGCCGGTGGCCAGGCCGATGATGCCGAGAATGGTGCCGAGCGCCAGCAGGATCACCGCGATCGGGGGCGCCAGGTACCGCTTGTTCGCGGTCTCGGGGTGCCGGCGGATCACCTCGCGCCGCCACTGGCCGGTGTGGAAGAACTGCTTGGCCACCGCCGACAGCGACGACCGCGGTCGGTAGGTGACCGACAGGTCCGGGGTGAACCAGATCAGACCGCCGGTCTTGCGGATCCGGTAGTTCAGCTCCCAGTCCTGGGCCCGGTGCATGGTCTCGTCGAACCCGCCGACCCGCTCCAGTGCGGCCCGCCGGAACACGCCCAGGTACACGGTGTCAGCCGGTCCGGCCTTGCCGCCCTGGTGGAACGTCGAGGCGCCCAGACCCAGCCGGGACCGGTACGCACAGGCGACCGCCATCTCGGTCGGCGTCCGGCCCTCGGCGGCCATCACACCGCCGACGTTGTCCGCGCCGCTCTCGTCCAGGACCTCGACCGCGCGGGTGATGTAGCCGTCGGTGAGTGCGCCGTGGCCGTCGACCCGGACCAGGATGTCGTGCCGCGCGTTCGCGATGCCGACGTTCAGCGCGGCCGGCGTCTTGCCGGTCGGGTTCGGCACGATGCTGATCCGCGGGTCGCGGTCGGCCAGCTTGTCCGCGATCTCCTGGGTCCGGTCCTTGCTCGGACCGATGGCGAGCACGACTTCCAGCTCGCCGGGGTAGTCCTGCTCGAGGACGCGGCCGACCGCCTCTTCGAGGTGACGTTCCTCGTTCAGGACGGGCATCACGACGGACACGGGCGGCCAGTGGGACAGCGGCATATCAGGTCAGGCCTTACAGATCGAAGCGACGTCGTCGACGCCGGTGGCGGGTTTGGTCGGTGAGTTCGACGGACTGCTCGTCTTACTCGGCTTCTTGGTCGTGCCGGTGGTCGGCTTGCTGGTGGAACTACTCGGAGTGCTCGGCTTCTTACCGTCTCCTCCCGAGCCCGCCTTGTCCAGCGCTTCCGACTTCCCGATGGCTTCGGCGACCTTGGTCCGGATCAGCTCGAAGTCCGGGTCACCGGTGTGGATCAGCGGCGGGACCGCGGAGAAGCTTGACACCGGGAGCTTCTTCGCGTCCAGCGCGAGATCGGTGAAGGTGCCCAGTTCGCCGGCCGGAATGTCGGTCTGGACCACTTGTTTGCTGGCCTTGGCGATGCCCTGGAACTTGGTCAGCACCGTCTGCGGGGACAGCTGGTTCAGCATCGCGGACATCACGCACTTCTGCCGGGCCATCCGCTCGTAGTCCGACGACTCGGCCCGGGACCGGGCGAACCAGAGCGCGTGGTAGCCGTCCAGATGCCGGTCCTTGCCCGCCTCGATGTAGCCCTTGATCGGCGAACTGCCGCCGCCGATCGGGACCCGCTTGCCGATGTCGAGGGTGATGCCGCCGACCGCGTCGAGCAGGTCGCGGAACCCGGCCAGGTCGATCAGCACGAAGTAGTTCACCTTCAGCCCGGTGACCGCCTGGACCGCCTGCCGGGTCGCGGTCACGCCGGGATTCGGGTCGCCGGGGAACAGGTCCTTGTGGTTGGAGGCGTAGGTGTAGACAGCGTTGATCAGGCACTCGGCGCCGCAGTTCTTCCACTGGAAGCCGTCCGGGAACTGCTTGGCCATCGCCGTACCGGCCGGGAACGGGACCTTCGCCAGGTTCCGCGGCAGGCCGATCAGGACGGTCCGGCCGGTGTCGGCGTCGATGCTGGCCAGCGTGATGCTGTCCGGCCGGGTGCCGATCCGGTCCGCGCCGGAGTCGCCACCGAGCAGCAGCACGTTGTAGCGGCCGTGCTCGGCCTTCGACTTCTGGCCGTTGCCGAAGATGCTGGCGACGAGATCACGCTGGGTGTTGACGATCGTGCTCGCGTAGATCAGCGCGCCCGCCACCACGAGCACCATTAAGCCGTCCAGGATGCTGGTGGTCAGGCGGTGGTTGCGCTCGAGGGTGAGCGGCTGGCCGAGCCGGTAGGCGTCGATGAACAGTGCGGCCCAGCCGATCGCGAGCACGATCAGCCCGACCTGGACGATCCGCAGGGTGCCCGGACGGGCCAGCAGGTTGATCGTGCCGGAACGCCAGATCAGCCCGAGCAGGATGAAGAAGACGATGATCGCGATCAGCCCGGCCACCACCCGCCAGGCGTACCGCCCGGCCCGCTTGCTGCCTGCCACGATCTGTGCCGACCCCGGCAGCACCAGGGTCATCAAGACCAGCGTCAGCGCCCGCTTGAACCGCACCGGCTCGCTGAGGCTGCGCAGGTCAGGTTTCTCCTGCGGCATGACGTCCTTCCGTTCTCTGATCTCACGCGGCACGGCGGGCCAGCAATCCAGTCGACCGTACCTTGTCGTCCCCACCACCACTGGGTACGACGTGCCGGACGCGGTGATGGTTCGAGCCCAGGCGGATCCGGAGACGAAGAGTAGCAGTCCCCCCACGCAGCGCAGGAAAACCCGTGCAGACACCCGGTGATCACGTGGTTTCACACGGTTGTGATGGTCGTCGGTGGGCGGATCGGTTACGAAAGCTCCAGACCCATCCATACAGGACAGGAAACCGCCCCCCATGAAACTGTTCCGTACGTTCCTGGCCGCCGCCGCGGCCGGCACGATCGCACTGCTCGGCACCAGTTCGGCCCAAGCCTTCGAGGCCGCTCCCCAGCAGGCCTCCGTCCAGGCCCCTGGTGCCGACTTCACCGGGATCGCTGCGCTCAGCAACTGTTCTGCCTCCCTCGTCCGGTACGCCAGGTCGGTGGGCACCGACAAGGCGCTCGTACTCACCAACGGCCACTGCTACGAAGGCGGGTTCCTGAACCCGGGCCAGGTGCTGGTGAACCGCGCGTCGACCCGCTCGATCACGCTGCTGCGGCCGGACTCCAGCCGGGCCGGCACGGTCCGGGCCAGCCGGATCCTGTTCGGCACGATGACCAAGACCGACATGATCGTGTACGAGGTGAACGAGACCTACGCGTCGATCCAGAGCCGGCTCAACGTCACGCCGCTGACGCTGGCCAAGCAGGGCCCGGCCAACGGCGCGGGGATGGCAGTTGTCTCCGGCTACTGGAAGCGCATCTACACCTGCTCGGTGCAGGCCACCATCCCGCAACTGCGCGAGGGCGACTGGTCCTGGCAGAACTCGATCAAGTACCAGCAGCCGGGCTGCGAGACGATCGGCGGTACGTCGGGATCGCCGGTGGTCAGCACGACGACCGGTGAGGTGATCGGGGTCAACAACACCGGCAACGAGGACGGTGAGCAGTGCACGGTGAACAACCCGTGCGAGGTCGACGCCGACGGCAACGTCACCGTCGACCAGGGCGCGGCGTACGGCCAGCAGACGTGGTGGCTCTACACCTGTCTGACCGCCGGCCGCACCATCGACCTGAACAAGGCCGGCTGCGAACTCCCCAAGCCGTCCCGCCGGCACTGACAGCCGCGGGCTGAGCGTGCGGGGTGACGTAGACCACTTGCGATCAGGTAACGTCGCCCCGCATGGCAGTCGACTCCTCCACCGACCACGTCAGTACGACAAACTGGCCGAGCCCGTTCGGGGTCCGGACCCGGCTGGTCGCGTCCAGCGCGCTGATGCTCTTCACCGAGCTCGCGCTGATCCGCTGGACCGGCTCGAACGTGGTGCATCTGAGCTACTTCTCGAACTTCGTGCTGCTCGGCTCGTTCCTCGGCATCGGGATCGGCATCCTGCGGTCCAGCCGGGCCAAACGGCTGCCGTACTACTCGCCGGTGATGCTCGGCCTGCTGGTCCTCGTGATCGCCTGGAAGCCGGTCACGGTCGACCGCGGTACGTCGTCCAGCGTCATCTACTTCACCAGCCTGAACACCACCGGCCCGCCGGTCTGGGTGATCCTGCCGATCATCTTCGTCGCCGCCGCGGTCGTGCTCGCCGGTCCGGCCGAGCTCGTGGGCCGCTGCTTCGCCGAGTTGCCGCGACTGACGGCGTACCGCTACGACCTGATCGGCAGTCTGGTCGGGATCGCGGCGTTCACCGGGCTCTCGTTCCTCGGCGCACCGCCGATCTGGTGGGGCGCGATCGTCACGGTGATGTTCGCCGCGCTGATGATCCCGCGGCCACGGTCCGCCGCTCCGACCGGCCGCGGTCTGGTCGCGGCCGGGTTGAGTGGAGCGCTGGTGCTCGCGCCGTTGCTCGTCATGGTCGGGGTGCTGTTCCACGAGTCGACACGGCCGGAGAACAGTTGGTCGCCGTACTACAAGGTGCAGACGAAGGCGTTCACCTGGCAGAACGTGCCGCTGCTGACGATCACGGTGAACGGCGTACCGCACCAGCAGGCGATCCCGGCCGACGCGCGGTTGCAGTGGGAGCCGCAGTACGGGCTGCCGTACGAGCGGGCGAACGTCGGCAAGACGCCGAAGAACGTGCTGATCATCGGCGCCGGGTCCGGCTCGGACGTCGCGATCGCGCTGAAGAAGGGCGCGACGCACGTGGACGCGGTCGAGATCGACCCGCGGATCCGCGACCTCGGCAAGGCACTGCACCCGGACCGGCCGTACCAGGACCCGCGGGTGACGTCGCACATCGACGACGGGCGGGCGTTCCTGTCCCGGACCGACAAGAAGTACGACCTGATCCTGCTGGCGCTGCCGGACTCGCTGACGCTGGTGAACGGCGCGAGTTCGCTGCGGCTGGAGAGCTACCTGTTCACCCAGCAGGCGTTCGAGTCCGCGCGTGACCACCTGAACCCGGGTGGCGCGTTCGCGATGTACAACTACTACCGCGAGACCTGGCTGATCGACCGGCTCGCCTCTACCGCGCAGTCGGCGTTCGGGCACAAGCCCTGTGTGGACAAGGTCGGTGACGACCTGCAGCAGGCGGTGGTGACGGTCGGGCTGACCGAGGCCGATCAGACCTGCAGCGGTGAGTGGGGCGGGCCTAGCGCGATCACGCCGCCGCCCGCGACCGACAACCGGCCGTTCCTCTACCTGTTCACCGACCGCATCCCGTCGCTCTACCTGATCACGCTCGGCCTGGTCCTGGTCGCCGGTCTGATCGGTGTCGGGATCGCCGGCGGCGGATCGTCGTACCGGCGGATGCGTCCGTACACCGACCTGTTCCTGCTGGGTGCCGGCTTCATGTTGCTGGAGACCAAGAGCATCACGGGCTTCGCGTTGCTGTTCGGTACGACGTGGGTGGTCAACGCGATCGTGTTCGCCGGCGTACTGGTCGCCGTACTGGCCGCCGTCGAAGTCACCAGACGGTTCAAGACACCACCGGTGAAGGTGATGTACGTCGTCCTGTTCGGTGGGCTGTTGCTGGCGTGGCTGTTCCCGGACGAGTGGCTGCTGTCGATGCCGGTGGGCTTGCGCGCTGTGGTCGCCGTGGTGATCGCGTTCCTGCCGATCTTCGCCGCGAACGTGATCTTCGCCAAGCGCTTCACCGACACCGCGGACGGCACCGCGTCGTTCGGTGCCAACCTGCTGGGCGCGATGCTCGGTGGCTGTCTCGAGTACGCCGCGCTGATCATCGGCTTCGACGGCCTGCTGATCATCGCCGCGCTGCTCTACCTCGGCGCCTTCCTGCTCCGCCCGAAAACCCCTGCGGTGGTGCGAAGCTAGCTGCTAGGTTCAGATGTCTGGGTCGTCCGGACCTCCTCGAACTGACGGAGGTCAAGGCGATGAGCGAACTTGCGGACTACTACCGGGACCGCGCGGCGGAGTACGACGCGGTCTATGACAAGCCGGAGCGGCAGCAGGACCTGGCAACCCTGAAGGAACTGCTGCCGCCGCTGGTCGCCGGCAAGCGAGTCCTCGAGATCGCCGCCGGCACCGGCTATTGGACCCAGGTGCTGGCCGAATCGGCGCAGTCCATCGTGGCGACGGACCTGAACGACGAGACACTCGCGATCGCACGGTCCCGGTCGTACTCCTCCGAGGTCAGCTTCCAGGTTGCCGATGCGTTCCGGCTGGACGAGATCGCCGGTGAGTACGACGTGGTGTTCACCGGGTTCTTCTGGTCGCATGTACTGCGCCAGGACACGGCTCGGTTCGCGCAGTCGCTCGTGCAGCGCGCGGAGCGAGTGGTGCTGGTCGACAACAAGTATGTGGCTGGCAGCAACTACCCGATCAGCCGGACGACTGCCGACGGCGACACGTACCAGACCCGTCAGTTGACGGATGGGCGTACGTACGACGTACTGAAGAACTTCCCGACCACGGAGCAGTTCAGGGCCGACATGGCACCGGCCGACGTCACCTGGACCGACCTGACCTACTTCTGGCTGGCGACCGTTACCGGGTAGTCGGCCGGCGCTGGACGATTGCACGGGCTCGGGCGAGGTCGGCGTGGTTGTCGATCTCGACCCAGTCGGTGCGCCCGACGGAGACCGTGTCGATGCGGAACCCTTGGTCGATCAGGAGTTGGTACGCGTCCTCGTAGTAGAGGTGGGGATCGCGCTGCCAGGTCTGCTCGAGGGCGCTGGTGAGGTCTGCGGCGGCCGCGGGCTCGATCAGCGTGAGGCCGATGTATTCACCGGTGGCGGTCGCCGGATCCAACTGCTTGGTGATGCGTTCGACGCCGGTGGCGTCTGAGCAGATGACCTTCATCTCCTCATCGGCCAAGGGTTTCTCGGTGTCCAGGGCAAGGATGATCCGGCGGTCGTCTTCCCGGGCGTCGAGGAGGGCCTGCTGGACCGAGGCCGGGTGGACGGTGTCGCCGTTGGCCAGCAGCACGCCGTACCGCAGGTGATCGCGGGCGCACCACAGTGAGTAGGCGTTGTTCCAGATCTCGCCTTTGTCGTTGTGGACGAGTTCGAGACGGACGCCGTACTGCGTCTCGAAGTCCTTCACCCGCGCCTCGACGGTGCCGGCGGCGTACCCGACGACGATCGCGATCTCGGTGATGCCGACCGCCGCGTAGTTGGCCAGCGTCAGGTCCAGCACGGTGACGCCGGGCACGATCGGAACGAGTGCCTTGGGCAACTTGTCCGTCAGCGGCCGGAGGCGGCGACCGGCCCCGGCGGCGAGGACTAGTCCGATCATGGCTCATGGTACGGGTTCGGCCCGTCCGGTGGGGATGCGTCGCTGCGTGGTGGCAGGATCAGGGACATGACGTGGCTCGTGACTGGTGGTGCTGGGTACATCGGGGCGCATGTGGTGCGTGCGTTCCGCGCAGACGGGATCGACGTGGTCGTGATCGACGACCTGTCCAGCGGGAAGGCGGAGTTCGTCCCGGACGGCGTTCCGTTCGTGCAGGCGAACCTGCTCGACGGTGGGGCGGTGCGCCGGGCGCTGGAGGGGGTCAGTGGAGTCGTCCACTTGGCCGGGTTCAAGTACGCCGGGGTGTCGGTGGACCGGCCGCTGCACACCTACACGCAGAACGTGACCGGGATGGTGTCGCTGCTGGAAGCGATGGCGGACAAGGACATCCGCAACATCGTGTTCTCGTCCAGCGCCGGGGTCTACGGTACCCCGAAGGACGAGGTGGTGACCGAGCAGACCCCGCCGGACCCGCAGAGCCCGTACGGCGAATCGAAGCTGGTCGGCGAGTGGCTGCTCCGGGACCAGGCACGCGCGGTGGACCTGCATCACACGTCGCTGCGCTACTTCAACGTGGTCGGATCCGGCGACCCGGCGGTGTACGACGCGAGTCCGTACAACCTGTTCCCGATCGTGTGTGACCTGCTGTCGCAGGGGAAGATCCCGCAGATCTACGGCACGGACCACCCGACGCCGGACGGTACGTCGGTCAAGGACTACGTGCACGTGGCCGACCTGGCCCGCGCTCACGTGGCCGCCGCCCGGGCGCTGGATGCGAGCAAGACTCTAGAGCCCGTCTACAACTTGGGCAGCGGCACCGGCACCTCGGTGCGCGAGATCATGGACGCCGCCCGCCGGGTCACGGGTATCGACTTCACCCCCGCCGAAGGCCCGCGCCGGCCCGGTGACCCCTCCCGCGTCGTCGCCAGCGGCGACCTGGCGACCCGGGATCTCGGCTGGCAGAACACCCACACCGTCGACCAGATGTTCGCCACCGCCTGGGAGGCCTGGCCGAACAAGCCCTGACCCCGCCGGGTCGGCACACTGCATTTATGGCCCCAGACCCCGCCACCGATGCCGCCGAGGCGTGTTCGTGTGGGCGGGGTGTCCGTCAGCCATGGCGGACCCGGGACGCGTTGTGGAGTCCGGCGTCCTTCATCGGAGGACTGGTCTGGCTGGCGCTGGGCGCCGGGTCGGTCGTCGGCGGATGGACTGTCTTCGGTGTGAGCTTGCTCGGGGTGCTGGCCGTGTTCGTGGTCGGAGCGCTGGTGCTGCAGGCGGCCCGTGGGCACCGCGGGAGGTGTCTGCTCACGCGGGGATCGTGGTTCGGGCTGGCGGCTCCGGGACTTCCGCTGCGGGTCACGTTCTGGTTCTCGTTCTGAGCCGGACCGAAAACATGGTCGCCGATCCTGTCCGGCGGTAGCCTGTGGCGCAGTTCACAGTGCCACCCGCCCCGCGGGTGCCGAGGGAGGAACCCGAACCATGAGTCACGAAAGCCTGCCGCAGTTCCTGGCGAAGATCGATCTCTTCCAAGGGCTGTCCCAGGACACGCTGTCCGATCTGATCGCGCGCGGTACGACGCTGACGATCCCAGCCGGTCAGCACGCGGTCGACCAGGGCGCGAACGACGCCGGCCTGCAGGTGGTGCTGGAGGGATCCGCGGAGGTCACGGTGAACGGCGCCGACAGGACGCCGCTCGGACCGGGCGACTACTTCGGCGAGATCTCCCTCGTCGACGGCCTGCCGCGCTCCGCGACGGTGGTGGCCGGACCGGACGGTCTGACCACGTTCGCGCTGTCGTCGCTCGCCTTCGCCCCGGTGGTCAAGGAGAACCCCCACGTCGCGCAAGCCCTGCTGAAAGCGCTGACCGCCCGGATTCGTTCGCTCGAGGCCAAGAACTGATTCAAGCGGCCCGCGCGAACGGCGGGAGGGCCTGGAGGACGTGGACGTGATCGCACCGGTCGAGGAGCGCAAGGTCGTCACGGTGCTGTTCTGCGACCTCGTCGGCTTCACCACCGCGTCGGAGTCCGCCGACCCGGAGGACGTCCGCCGCTGGCTCGCGCCGTACCACTCGACCTTGCGAGACACGGTCGAGCAGTACGGCGGGACGGTCGAGAAGTTCGCCGGCGACGCGATCCTGGCCGTCTTCGGGGCGCCGCGCTCGCGGGAGGACGACGCCGAGCGGGCGGTCCGGGCCGGTCTCGCGATCCTCGATGCGGTCGCGGCGCTGCCGTCCGGGCCGCTGGAGGTCCGGATCGGCATCGAGACCGGTGAGGCGCTGGTCCAGTTGAGCGCGCGCCCCGAGCTCGGCGAGCCGTTCGTCACCGGCATGGTGGTCAACCTGGCGGCCCGGCTGCAGTCGTCGGCACCGATCGGCGCCGTCGTGGTCGGCTCCGGCACGCATGCGGCGACCGACCGGGTGTTCGGCTACGAACAGCTGGAACCCGTTGCTGCCAAGGGGATCAGCCACGACGTCCACCGCTGGCAGGCCGGCCCACCGCGGGCCCGCTTCGGCGCGGACGTGATCCGCGATCTCAGTACGCCGATGGTCGGCCGCGAACGCGACCTGACCTTGTTGCGGACCGCGTTCGACAAGGCGGTGGCCGAGCGGCTGCCGCAGTTCGTCACACTGCTCGGCGAACCGGGCATCGGCAAGTCCCGCTTGGTCGCCGAGCTCGGCGCCTGGCTGGATCGCCACGACGAGCTCGTCACCTGGCGCGAGGGCCGGTGCGTGCCGTACGGCGAGACGCCGTTCTGGCCGATCGCGGAGATCGTCAAGGTCCAGGCCGGGATCCTCGACACCGACGGTCCGGCCGAGGCCGCGGCCAAGCTGGACGCGATCCTGCCCGACGACGGCGATCGCGCCTGGCTGCGGGCTCGCGTCGGCCCGCTGGTCGGCGCCGTGTCCGGCGTACCGGCAGGGGCCGGGACGCAGGAGGAATCGTTCGCGGCCTGGCGGCAACTGCTGGAGTCGTTCGCCGAGCAGTCGCCCGCGGTGCTGGTGTTCGAGGACCTGCACTGGGCTTCCGACGCGCTGCTCGCCTTCATCGACCACCTGGCCGAGTGGATGACCGACCTCCCGCTGCTGGTCGTCGTCACCGCCCGCCCTGAGTTGCTCGAGCGCGGCCCACGCTGGACCCGCGCGGTGCAGAACTCGCTCACGATCGGACTGTCGCCGTTGAGCGAAGCCGAGACCGGACAGCTGATGGACCGGATGTTCGCCGGCCAGGACGTCCCGACTGAGACGCGCGGGCGGCTGGTACGACGGGCCGACGGCAACCCCTTGTACGCCGAGGAACTCGCACGGATCGTGACCGATTGCGGCGTCGACCAGGCCACGTCCGGTGAGCTTCCCGCTGGGATCGCGGCCATCATCGCTGCCCGCCTCGACACGCTCGACCCCGAGCGCAAGGCCCTGCTCGCGGACGCCGCCGTGGTCGGCCGAGTCTTCTGGGCCGAGGCCGTCGCCGCACTATCCGGCCGAGACCCGGCGTACGTCGTCCAGGCGCTGCAGGAGCTGGTCCGCAAGGAGCTCGTGCGCCCGGTCCGGCGGTCGTCGATGCTGGGGCAGCACGAGTACGTCTTCTGGCACGCTCTCACCCGGGACGTGGCCTACAGCCAGGTGCCGCGGGCTATCCGGGCCGACCGGCACCTGGCCGCGGCCGACTGGCTGGACCTGCGCTGTGCCGCCTGCCAAGCCGAGACCCCGAGTCTCATCGCCCACCACCTCACCACTGCCCTCGACCTGGCTGCCGCAGCCGGCGACACGGAGGCGGTCGCCGCGATCACCCCACGGGCTCGTCGTAACCAATGCAAGGCCGCCGAGCTCGCGATGAACCTCGACGCCGGCCAGGCGCTGACCCTGCTGGATCGCGCATTGAGCCTGACGCCGCAGGACGATCCGGATCGGCCCGAGGTGCTGGCCCGGTGGGGCTGGGCAGCCTTCCTGGCCGGGCGGCTCGACGATGCGCGGACCGCGTATCGCGAGGCAGTGACCGGTTTCGAGGCCGCCGGCGACATCCCCGGGCTGGCGAGAACGCTGCGCTCGTCGACGTACGCGATGAGCAGCATGGCCGAGAGCCTGGCGACGATCGACCGGGTGGTCACGATGCTGACGGAGCTCGGACCGAGCGAGGATCTGGCCGGTGCACTCGCAGGCCAGGCGAGCATCCTGCTGGTGGCGAGCCGCCGTACCGAGGCGATCGTGTCCGCCGACCGCGCGCTGCGGATGGCCGCCGAGCAGGGGTACGCCGTACCGCACCGGGCGCTGGAGTCTCGCGGGCTGGCGCGGGTCGGCGAGGGCGACACCGGCGGACTGGTCGACATCAAGGACGCACTGGCTGCGCTGATCGAGCTCGGGCAGGGCCGGGACGCGGCCGTGACGTGGTTGAACTACGGCTTCGTCGTGTGGCAGATCGAGGGGCCCGTGGTCGCGTTGGCGACGCTGGCCGAAGCGCGTGAGTTCTCGGCTCGTCGGCGGTTGCTCGAGCTGGAGCAGCAGCTCAGCTGCACCGTTCTGCAGTTGATGATCGAGACTGGCCGCCCGGCCGAGGTCGCGACGTTGTGCCGGGCACAGCTCGATCATCCGGGTCCGGCGTTCATCATGCTGCGGCGGATCGAAGTGCTCGCCGCGCTGGCGGCCGCAGAGCTCGAGCTCGGCATCGGCACGGCCCGGGACCATGCCGAGGATGCGTACCGGCTGGCCGTCGAGGCGGGCTGGCCCGACTTCGTGACCATCGCAGCGGCACCGACGGCGGCGGCTCGGGCTCGCGAGGGCGACCGGGACGGCGTTCGCGAGATCCTTCAGCGGTTGCGCTCGCTGTCCGAGCTACCCGGCAGCCATGAGTTCGCCGCGCGGGTCCCAAGTCTGGTCCGCTCAGCGCTGGCCGTGGGGGAGACCCAGGCTGGTGCCGCGCTGGCAGACCTGCTCGTGCCGCTGCTGCCGATGCGCGAGTACTCGGCGACCACAGCGCAGTCGCTGCTGGACGAGCAGCGTGGCGATCAGGCGGCCGCGGCGAACGGATTCGCCCGCGCGGCCGCGGATTGGGGTGCCTTCGGCAACCAGCTCGAGCAGGCCCATGCGCTCCGCGGCCTGCACCGCACCACCGGCGATCCGGCGGCCCTGGCGCAGGCCGAGGAGCTGTTCACTACGATGGGTACTCCTTCTTGAAGCGTCCTGACGGCGTGAGGTCGAAGGCGCCGGGGCCGGTCAGTACGCCGCCTTCCACGGGCAGTGTCTGCCCGGTGATCCAGGAGGCGTCGTCGGAGGCGAGGAAGGCGACGGCGGCCGCGATGTCCTCGGGTTCGCCGACCCGGCCGAGCGGGTACAGCTTCGCGAACTCTGCCAGCGTGTCCGGCTGCTTGTCCCAGTTCGGCGTCCGAATGGTGCCTGGGGCAACCACATTGAAGCGGACGCCCATCCGGCCGTACCTGGCCGCGTAGTTCACCGTCAGCGCGATCTGGCCGGCCTTGGCCGCGGCGTACTCGATGTTCCCGAACGCCGCCAGCCCGTTGACCGAGCTGATCGTCACCACGTTGCCGCGCGTCTTCACCAGGTGCGGCAGCGCCGCCTGGATACACCGGGACGCGCCGACCAGCGTGAGGTCGAGTTGCTGGTGGAACTCCTCCGCGGTCGCGTCCTCCGGCACCGAAGTGACGATGCAGCCGCCGGCGTTGTTCACCAGAACGTCCAGCCGCCCGAACCGCTCGACAGCGGCCGCGACCGCCGCGTCCACGTCCTCGCGACTCGTCACATCCGCCCGCAGTCCCAGCGCCCGCCGGCCGAGCTCCTCCGCGACCTGGCCGACCTTCTCCTCCTGGAGATCGGTCACCACCACGGCCCCGCCCTCGTCGGCGATCCGCCGCGCCACCGCGGCGCCGATCCCTTGCGCGCCCGCCGTGACCAGCGCAACCCGCCCCTCGAACCGCTGCATCAGTCCTCCACCACTCGATCCACCTTCTCGTCCTGAATTCGGCGGTCCAGCTTCGCCGGGTCCAGGTTGCGACAGAGGACGATCGAACCACCTCCGGAGATGACTCCGACCAGTAGTCCCACTCCTTGGCGGGACGCCAGGTCGCGGGTGACCAGGATCCGGTCGGCGACGGGCTCCGCCGTACCGATCAGGTCGTCGTGGGTGAGTTCGTCGTACGCCGGGGACGCGGGCGACGGCGGGTCGAACGGGACGAACACGTCCGGGTGGTTGTAGACCTCGGCGCCGTAGTCGTGGACCCCGGCCGGCAGCGGTTCGCGGTACCTTCCGCCGAGCGGCAGGAGCGCGGACGCGATGGTCTCCCGCTCGCCGCGGATCGCGACGTCCGGGCCGGTGATCGCGAGAGTGCCGGTGCCGGTGGTCAGCGAGGCACCGACCGACCAGGTGGACAGCGCCCAGACGACGCCGAGCCAGTGCGGCGGCAGGCCGATCGCAACCGTCGCGCCGGACTCCAGGTCGTACTCGTCGACGAGCAGGTTGGCGGTCTTGGCCACCCAGTTCGCGGTGGTGACGGCACTCAACTCGATCCGCTCACCGGTCGAGTCGTCGTAGTAGGTGAGGAACGGGGCGCCGCCGTCCCGGCGTACCGCGGCCGCGAACAGCTCGGGCAGAACTCGTGACATATGGCCCACCCTACGGTTCGGGCGGCGACGTAGCGTGGAGGGGGATTCCCGGAAAGAAGGCTTGTCATGGTGCCATACCTGGCGCTGCCCGAAGGCGGCGAGTGGATCGTCATCCTGGTCATCGTGGTTCTGCTGTTCGGCGCGAAGAAGCTGCCCGAGCTGACCAAGAACGCCGCCCGCGCGATGAACGAGTTCAAGAAGGTCCAGAACGGCGAGGACGACGAGAAACCGGCGGTCGAGCCGTCGTCAGCCGAGGGCGGGAACCGCGGCGCGGAGGGCGTCCGCGAGGAGCGCGGCGGGTCCTGACGGCCGGCCCGGGAGCCGGGCCAGGATCGTACGGCGCAACTCCTCGGGGCCACCCCGGACGGTGAGCACCCGGACACCGGGCGGCACAGCCGAGGCCATCGACGCGGAGATCGTGGTCAGTCCGGCGCCGGCCGCGACCAGGTGGAGTTTGGCGAGCCAGTCGCGGACGGTGTGCGCGACCTGAGGTCGCTCGTCCAGCCCTGGCCACACGCCCATCAACAACTCCTCGCCGGAGGCGGGTGCGGCGATCCAACGCTGACCTCGCAGCTCGGCGACGTCCACGGTGTCCTGGGCCGCCAGTGGATGACTGGCCGGGACAGCGAGGCGCAGGCTGCGCTCGGCCAGCGTCTCGAGCTCGAGGGCAGGCGACTCCGAGTCCGGTGGCCGGAAGGGTGGAGCTGAGGCGATCAGTGCCAGATCGATGCTCCCGGCCCGGAGCGCGCGGACGAGCGCGGGCGTCGAGCCTTCCCGGGTGGTGACGGCGATCGAGGGATGGGACCGGCGGAGCGCACTGATTGCCTGTGGCAGGACAACGGCGCCGGCGCTCGGGAACCAGCCCAGCCGGACAGTCCCACCGGCGGCCGGGAGGCCGGCGAGCTCGCGAGCGGTCGCGTCGACCTGGTCGAGTACGCCGGCGGCGTTGCGCAGGACGATCTGTCCGGCCGCGGTCAGCCGGACGCCCTCGCGGCGGCGTTCGAGCAGAGGTGCACCGGCGGCCCGTTCGAGCGAGGCGATCTGTCGCGACACGGCCGACTGGGTGTAGCCGAGTGCGATCGCGGCAGACGTGAACGTGCCGCGCTCGGCAACCTCGCGGAACACCCGGAGCACGACCAGGGAGACGTCGGAGAAATCCATGACGTTTACGCATACTAGCTGTGCCGAAGTCTCGTTAGCGTCATGGCTGGTTCGAACCTACGTTGGCTCCATGACAACCGAACGCATCGCACTCGTCACCGGCGCCAACCAAGGCATCGGCTACGCCCTCGTCGAATCTCTCGCCGCCCGGATGAACCCCAACGACCTGGTGTTGCTCACCGGCCGTGACCCCCAGCGGGTCGGGGACGCTGTCGCTCACATCAACGGGGTGGCCCGGGTGGAGGGGCGGGTGCTGGATGTGACGGACGGGGAGGCGGTGCGGAAGTTGGCCGAGGAGTTGGGTGGGGTGGACATCGTCGTGTCGAACGCGGTGGGGCCGTTGGTGCCGGAGCGGGGGCAGGCGGAGCAGGCGGATGTGTTCATCGATGTGGCGAACCGCGGAGCGCAGGACGTGCTGCGGGCGTTCGCGCCGGTGTTGCGGCCCGGTGGGCGGCTGATCGTGGTGGCCAGTTCGCTGGGGACGCTCGATCATCTGCCCGAGCGGCTGTGGCCGCGGTTCGACGGCGTGACGCTCGACGAGGTGGAGCAGGCCGTCGAGGACTGGCGCGCCGCGATCCACGACGGCACGGCGGCCGCGAAGGACTGGCCGGAGTGGATCAACTTCCCGTCGAAGGTCGCTCAGGTCGCCGCCGTGCGGGCCGTCGCCGCGGAACGTCGTACTCAGGACCTCGCCGACGGCACGGTGATCGCGTCGGTCTGTCCGGGACTCGTCGACACCCGCGCATCGCGCCCGTGGTTCGACGACTTCAGCCAGGCCAAGTCGCCGGCCGACGCGGTGCTGCCGATCGTCGACCTGCTCCTGTCCGACCAGGTAGACCCGTCCTGGTACGGCGAACTGATCCAGGACGGCAAGGTCCTGCCCTGGAAGCCGTCCACCCTGTGACCAGCGGCGTACTGCACGACCCCTGCGCTCCTCCAAGGCCCGGAGTTCTCGTAGCCTCTGTACATGTTGATCCTGGCCGGCCTGGCTCTGATCCTGGTGCTGACCGTTGCCACTGGCTACTTCGTCTCGCAGGAGTTCGCGTACGTCGCGGTGGACCGCAGCCGGCTGCGGTCGCTGGCCGAGGGTGGTGACGCGGCTGCCGCACGCGCACTGAAGGTGACGAGCCGGCTCTCGTTCGTGTTGTCCGGCGCCCAGGTCGGGATCACCATCACCGCGCTGCTGGCCGGGTACTTCGCCGAGCCGTACCTGGGTGAAGGCCTGTCGCACGTGCTCGGTTCGGCCGGCGTACCGGAGTCGGTCAGCCTGTCCATCTCGGTGATCCTGGCGTTGCTGGTGGCAACGATCATCCAGATGGTGCTCGGTGAACTGGCGCCGAAGAACCTGGCGATCGCGAAATCGGAGGCGATCGCGCTGCGGCTGGCCCGGTCCACGCTGATGTACCTGACCGTCGCCGGACCACTCATCCATGTGTTCGACGCGACGTCGAACCGGATCCTGCGCCGGGTCGGCATCGAACCGGTCGAGGAGCTGCCGCAGGGTGCGACCGCGCAGGAGCTCGACCGGATCATCGTCGAGTCGTACGAGCAGGGACTGCTGGACCAGGACACCATGCGGCTGCTCGACCGCGGCCTCGACTTCCGCCACCGGACCGCCGACGCGGCGATGCGCCCCCGGGTCGATGTGATCACGGTGCATCAGGACGACCCGCTGACCCGGATCGTCGAGCTGCAGGAGACCGGCCACAGCCGGTTCCCGGTGATCGCCGATACGGTCGACGAGGTGGTCGGGGTGATCGCGGTCGGCGATGTCGTCGAGGTCGAGCCGGCGGACCGGTCGTGGGTCACCGCGGGTTCGCTCGCGACACCGGCGGTCGTCGTACCGTCCACGCTGCCGCTGCCCGCCGTACTGGAACGGTTGCGGACCGCGCACCGGCAGCTGGCCATTGTGGTGGACGAGTACGGCGGTTTCGCCGGGATCGTGTCGCTGGAGGACATCGCCGAGGAACTGGTCGGCGAGATCCGGGACGAGGACGACCTGCCGGAGACCGGACTGGTCCAGGGCGGCGACGGTTCGTGGGTCGTGCCCGCGCGATGGCGGCTGGACGAGGTCGAAGAGGCCACCGGCGTCGCGCTTCCCGAGAACGACGACTACGAGACTGTGTCCGGTCTGGTGATGGCGCGGCTCGGCCGGGTCCCGGTCATCGGTGACCAGGTGGCGGTGGAGCTGCGCCGGCGGTTCGACCACGACGGGCGGCCGGTGCCGCAGGAGTTCGTCCGGCTGTCGGTCCAGACCGTCGTACGGCATGTGCCTGGTCTCGTCGTGATGGCGCGGTTGCCGTGAGTACGCCGCTCGCTCTGCTCATCTCGGCCGTGTTGCTGGCCCTGAACGGCTTCTTCGTCTCCGCGGAGTTCGCTCTGGTCGCGTCGAAGCGGCATCGCCTCGAGCAGGCTGCGGCGTCCGGCAGCCGTTCGGCGCGGGCCGCGATCGCAGGGGTGAGCGAGTTGTCGCTGATGCTTGCGGGTGCGCAGCTCGGCATCACGCTGTGCACCTTGGGACTCGGCTCGTTGAGTGAACCCGCGGTCGCGAATCTGCTGCACCCGCTGTTCGAGCTGATGCACATCCCCGAAGGTGTCGGTCACGTGATCGCGCTGATCATCGCGGTCAGCGGCATCGGCTTGCTGCACGTGTTGCTTGGCGAGATGGCCCCGAAGTCCTGGGCGATCAGCAACCCGGAGCGCTCGGCTTTGCTGCTGGCGCTTCCGTTCCGCGGCTTCACGTACGTCTTCCGGCCGCTCCTCCTGGTGCTCAACTGGATCGCCAACGTGTGTGTGCGCCTGGTCGGAGTGACGCCGCAGAACGAACTGGCCAGCGCCCACGGCCCCGATGAACTCCGGCTGCTGATCGAGTCGTCCCGCGAACACGGCACTCTCGAAGATCCCGAGCACGATCTGCTCACCGCGATGCTCGCGCTGCAGAACACCACCGTTGCCCAGGTGATGACCCCGATCTCCCAGCTCGTCACCGTCCCGGCCGAGGCGTCGGCGCGCGAGGTCGAGCTCACCAGCCGCCGCGAGGGCCGCTCCCGCCTGGCGGTCGTCAGCCCGGGTACGACGATCTGCGGCATCGTCCACGTCCGCGACGCGGCGCGCGCGACCACGGCCGGCGGTACGACGCTGCACGCGTCCGAGCTGATGACGGAGCCGCTGCGGCTGCCCGCCGAGACCCCGGTCGCCACGGCGATCCGGGTCATGCGCGATCAGCGGTCCCAGTTGGCCGTCGTACAGGGAGCGGAGCATCCACTCGGCGTGGTGGCGTTGGAGGATCTGCTCGAGGAGGTGATCGGGGAGTTCGACGACGAGACCGACCCGATCGTCAGTGCCGCGGCGGAGTCGAGGGGCAAAAATGTTGCTGACGGCAACTGAGCGGTGGCGGGAGGCCGCCGTTCCGGGCCGGGTGCGCCGGGGCGGCTACCGTTGAGGCAGTAACCGTCCGGAGGAGGATGTCGTGCCTGTGCGCCGGCTTGGACTTGTTGTTCACGAGGGGCGTCCGCTGGCGGTGCGGACAGCCGCGACGGTGCGCGCCTGGGCGGACCGGCACGGCATCGGTTGCACCGACATCGACGTCTGGAAATCGCATGAGGAACGGCGTGGCGGCATGGACGAGCTGCACCACGCCGGGGACCCGGACCTGGTCGTCACGCTCGGCGGTGACGGCACATTCCTGCGCGGGGCCAGGATCGCCGCGAAGAACAACGCGTCGGTGCTCGGCGTCGACCTCGGCAAGGTCGGCTTCCTGACCGAAGTGGCCTGCAGCGACGTCGAAACCGCGTTGGAGGCCGTGCACCACGGCGGCGCGACGATCGAGGAGCGGATGACGCTGACCATGCGGGCGTCCCGTCCGCTGGAGATTCCGAGCGGGATCGAGTCGCTGCTGCGCTACGGGCACGGCCCCTCGTTGCCACCGCCGGCCGTGCGCCCGGAATCCACCGAGGGCGACGGTTGGGGTGTCGCACTCGACGTCACTGCGCTGAACGACGTCGTACTGGAGAAGCTTGCGCGGGACCACCAGGTGGCTCTGGGGGTGTACCTGGCGGGCCGGCTGCTTGCGTCGTACTCGGCCGATGCTGTGATCGTGGCGACGCCGACCGGGTCGACGGCGTACAGCTTCGCTGCCGGTGGGCCGATCCTGTCGCCGAACATGGAAGCGGTCGTGTTCACTCCGGTCGCACCCCACATGACGTTCAATCGAACGGTTGTCGCAGCACCCGACGAGCCGGTCGCGGTCCGGGTGCTGCCGCACTCCGGGCAGGCCGCCGTCAGCATCGACGGGCAGTTGCGCGGTGTCCTCGATCCGGGGGACTGGATCGGCGTCTACGGTTCGCCGCGACGGCTGCGACTGGTCCGGCTGGGACCGACCGACTTCTACGGCCGGCTGCGCGACCGCTTCCGCCTCACCGATGCGCCCGCGACCGCGCTCGATGGCCAATCGGAGACCTTCTGGCGGACGACGTCGCCGGTGCCGCCGGATCTGGCGCACCTACGGCTGCCACCACCCGTCGACGCCGGGTAGGGTCTCCCAATGCGAAACGTGGTGATCCTGGCCGGCGGCGCGGGGACGCGGCTGTGGCCGATGACGAGGGACGACAGGCCGAAGCAGGTGCTGCCGTTGGCGGCCGGGGAGTCCTTGCTGCGGGTGGCGTACAACCGGCTGCGTGGGCTGGTCGAGCCCGAGCACATCTACGTGTGCACGGTCGGGGCGTACGGCGATGTGGTCCGCAAGGAGTTGCCGGAGCTGGGTGAGCACAACATCATCGGTGAGCCGGCCCGCCGCGACACCGCGAACGCGGTCGCACTCGCCTCCGCGGTGGTGGCCCGCAACGATCCCGATGCCGTGGTGGCCTTCGTCGGATCCGATCACCTGATCAGCCCGGAGGACGAGTTCCGCGCCGCGATCGTGAGCGGCTTCGAGGTGGTCGAGCAGCGGCCGCGGTCGCTGGTCACGTTCGGGATCGAGCCGACGCATCCGCACACCGGCCTCGGTTACATCGAGCGGGGTACGCCGATCGACGGCACCAAGGCGTACGTCGTCGAACGGTTCCGGGAGAAGCCGGACCGGGCGACCGCGGAGGAGTACCTGGCCACCGGGCGGTTCTGGTGGAACTCCGGGATGTTCGTCTGGCGGGCCGAGACGGTGCTCAGCGTTTTCGACGCACTGCTGCCCGAGTCCGCGACGAACCTGCGTCAGGTCGCGTCGGTCTGGGACACCCCGGAGCGGGAGGAGACGCTGGCCGGGATCTACCCGAACCTGCGCAAGATCAGCGTCGACTACGCGGTGATGGAGCCGGCCTCGCAGGGCAAGGTCGACGCCGACGTGGTCGTCGTACCGATGCCGGTGCACTGGCTCGACGTCGGCTCCTGGGCCGCCCTGGCCGGCACGTACGACGCCGATGCCTGCGGCAACCGTACGGACGGCACCACCCTCAGCTGCCTGCTCGACTCACACGACAACATCATCGTCACCGACGACCCCGACCACCTGATCGCCGCGGTAGGCCTCCGCGCCCACATCATCGTCCACACGCAAGACGTCACGATGGTCTGCCCGCTGGCCGACGGCGAACGAGTCAAAGACCTGGTAGCCCAAGTCCAATCCGACCACGCCGACAAATACCTGTAGTCCGCACAGCCCCCGCCGACCACTGCCTCCGCCAGCTGCTGTTCCCCGCCCGCCTTCGCCCCGCCCGCCTTCGCCCCGCCCGCCGTGAACAGCCTGCGGTGGCCGTGCACAGTCCAGGACCTGTTCTCGGCAGCAGAACCTTGTCATCCCCCACGAAGGCAAGCAGGCCGACCGGGCGCCACGGGATCCCCGTCGCTCAGCAGTCGTTGATGTGCAGGTCGACAGGTAGTGCGCCGGCGATACGCCGTACGCGCAGGCGCTTCAGGCTCACGCGCACGTCGGCCAACCGGACACCTCCTGTCCACCTGCACACCTTCCCACCCAGCGCCTCCGGCACTCGCTCACATCGCCGGAGAGCCGGCCCAAAGAACAGCCGCCGCCGAAGGTGGTGTCCTTCGGCGGCGGAAGCACATTTGAGGGGATAACCCCTCGCGTTGCCGGTTGTCCTCCCAATATCCGAGCGTACAACCGTGCGTTTGAAGGGTTATCCGCTCAAATGCGCGGGGGTGTGGGTGTGGGGTGGCGGGAAGGGTCAGCCGCCGTTGGGCTCTTGGGCGTCGGAGGCGGGGTACTTGGTCAGGAACTGCTGGAGGGACTCGCCGCTGACGGAGCCGCAGAACTGGCGGTGGCCGAAGGACTTGTTGTCGGACTGCGGGGCGCTCCAGTGCGCGAAGGCGACCGTCTTGCCGTCCGGCCAGGGCTTGCCGTCGGACTCCTTGAACGGCGCCGCGATGAACTTGCCCATCGAACCGTCCGGCAGTTTCGCCTTGGAGATCTTCTCGATCTCGTCGATCTGGTCCTTCGGCAACGTGTCGCGGTACCACATCAGCGTGTAGCCGTGCTCGAGGTTGTGCACCAGGTTCTCCACCGGCGGACGGTCGTCGACGGTGTAGAACTTCTTCCCGAACGGCGCCCAGACCGCGTAGTGCGGGCCGGACGACGGCGGGGAGACCGGGTAGGCGATCTTCTCGCCGTCCGGGCGGTGGTCCTGGGTGCCGCCACCCTCGTCGTTGGTGACCGCGTCGCAGGAGGCGGCCGAGGCGGCCACGCCGAACTCGGTGATGGCCTGGTTCTTGGTCCGGGAGTCCTGGATCAGCCGGATCGCCGGCCAGGCGATGAGGGCCAGGCCGAAGGCGATCGACACGATCACGATGAGCATGGTCCGGCGCTTGTCCTGGCGCGCCTGGTCCCGCTGCATCTTCTCGATCATTTCGCGGCGCGACTGCTTCTGCGACGACGCTTTACCCACAGTGTTGGTCTTCCCGGATCGGGGCGGCCACCGCGCCGCCGTGCGGATGCAGTGTACGCAGCGACCCTGAGAGGTTGCCTAGAAAACTACCTCGGTCGTGAGCCGAACGTGACCGTCGCCTCACTGCCCGGCCCGGTCCGCACGGAGACGCCGTACCCCTCCGCGTGCAACAGCACCGCGAGCCGCTCCGCGATCACCCCGACCGCGACGGGTTCGTCGCCGAACACCGTGACAGCGTTGTCAAGCACCTCGAGGTGAACGTCCTCGACCTCGTCCAGCAATCCGTCCCACAGTGCCGGGGCCACCTCGCGCGGCCCAGCAGGCGCAACCCGGTCCAGTACGGCGGCCCGCGCCGCTTCCCGAGTCCCCAGGCTGAACATGTCCGACGCGGCATCCCGCACCAGCGCCCGCGCGCCCGGTCCGTGCTCGCCAACGGGCAGTACGACGTCGCCCAGCCCACGCAGTACGGCGACCGGTACGCCGTCCGCCTTGCCCTTGACCAGCTCGCTGGCACTGGCGATCTCGTCGGCCAGGGCCGGCTCCGTCACCGCGAGCACGTTGCCGTGGCTGTCCGTCGTACCGCGAAGATCTTCCACCACGCGCACACCGGCGGCACCGATGGCCAGATCGGTCTGGCCGTTGCGCCATGGGCGTCCGAGGGTGTCTGTGACGACGATGCCGACGTTCACGTCGTACTGCTGCTTCAGGGCCTCACGCAACTGCCGGGCCGACGCGTCCGGGTCGATCGGGAGCAGCAGGACCGTGCCGGGCGCGGTGTTGGACGTGTCAGTGCCCGCGGCGGCCATCACCAGGCCGTGGCGGGTCTGCACGATGCGGGTCTCGCCACGCTGGGCCACCACTCGCACGAGCTCGGCGTCGATCGCGTCCTGCCGGGTGCCGTGAGTCAGCCGCCCCTCCGCCTTGCTGACGATCTTGGAGGTGACGGAAACCACGTCACCGTCGCGCAGGTCCGCCCCCTGGCCGATCAGCTCCGCCAGGTCGTCTCCGGCCGCCACCTCGGGCAGACCGGTCACCGGGAAGACTTCCAGGTGCTTCCTCATCGCCGTACGGCCTCCGCGAGGTTCAGTGCCGCGTCAGCCATCGCGGCGGTTTTTGTCTCGTCCGTCATCCACAACGGCACCGCCTGCACGTGAATTCCGGCTCCCGCGATCGAATCCTGCTGAGCGTAGTCCGACAGGTCGATCAGCCACCCGTCCAGTACGCCGCCCGACGCGCGCGAACCGTAGTACCGCGCGACCGCCGAGGCAGTGGAGGCCACACCGACGGCGGCCAGCACCTTGTCGGCCATGCCGCGGACCGGACCGCTCCCGATGATCGGCGAGAGGCCGATGACCGGAGCGGACGTCTCCCGGACCGCGTCGCGGATGCCGGGGACACCGAGGATGGTGCCGACCGAGACCACCGGGTTCGACGGCGGCACGATCAGTACGTCGCAGTCGGCGATGGCCTCGAGCACACCGGGCGCGGGCTTCGCCTTCTCCTGGCCGACCGCGATGATCTGGTGCGCGGTGATCTCGGCGTGGTGGCGGACCCAGTACTCCTGGAAGTGGATCGCCTTGCGCCGGCCGGGGTTGTCCGGGTCGTCGACGACCACGTGAGTCTCGACCCGGTCGTCGCTCATCGGCAGCAGCCTGACCGGCAGCTTCCAACGTTGGCATAGGGCTTCGGTGACCGCGGTCAGGCCGTACCCGGCGTCGAGCATCTGGGTCCGGACCAGGTGGGTCGCTACGTCCCGGTCGCCGAGACCGAACCAGGTCGGCTCCACGCCGTACGCGGCCAACTCCTCCTTGATCACCCAGGTCTCGTCCTCGCGGCCCCAGCCGCGCTCGGCCGAGATGCCGCCACCGAGGGTGTACATCACCGTGTCGAGGTCCGGGCAGACCCGCAGCCCGAACAGGGTGATGTCGTCCGCGGTGTTCCCCACCACGGTGATCTCGGCATCCGGGCGAGCCTTGAGCAGCCCGCGCAGGAAGGTGGAACCGCCGACGCCACCGGCCAGCACTGTCAATCGCATGGGAAGAGTCTGCACGAGTCGTCAATGCATCGGACCACCGCACGACTATGCTGCGGTGGGTCCGAACATCCGCACAGCTCAGTTGTACGGCCCCCAACATTCCCGAGGAGCCCTCGTGGTCACCGACGCAACCAAGAAGCTCAGAGAGCCGGTCGCGTACATCCTGCTCGCATTCGCCGGTCTGATCGTGCTGGCATCGCTGATCCGGCTGTTCGTCGGCGGCGCCGGATTCACCGCGGCCGCCGGCGGAGTGCAGAGCATTCTCACCCCGCCGTCCTTCGGCGCAGTGCTGCTCCTGCTGGCGCTGACCGCTGCGGTCTGGCTGGTGAACGAGGCAGGTGAACGGACAGCGAATGCCCGGACCGTGACCCTGGTCGCGCTCGTCATCACCGGTGTGGCCCTGCTGATCGGCCTGATCACGGCCTTCGCGGGCTTCGCCGAGACCAGCACGGCCGGTCTGAAGATCGTCGGCTTCGTCTACGCTCTCGCCGGCCTCGCTCTGTACGGCGCTGTCGGCCTCTATGTCATGAAGACCTTCCAGGCGCTGCCGGTGCCGGTGCGTGCACCGAAGCCGGGGCAGTTCGCCCAGCAGCAGGGTGGCCAGTACCCGCAGCAGCAGTTCGGCCAGCAGCAGGCGCAGTACGGTCAGCAGGCGGGCTACGGCCAGCAGCAGGGCCAGCAGGGCCAGTACGGCTACGACCAGGGCCAGGCCCAGGGTCAGGGCCAGTACGGCGGTTATGGCGCGGCGGCCGGTGCTGGTGCGGTCGGTGGCTACGCGGCGGCGCAGGGCGACCAGCAGTGGCCGCAGGAGCAGAGCTGGAACCAGGGCGAGCAGCAGCAGAACTGGTCCGCCGGCGAAGCCGAGGCGCAGCAGGCCGGCCAGCAGCCGGCCGAGCAGGCCTGGCCCGCCGCCGAGGCCCAGGGTGCCGAGCCGACCCAGGCGTGGAGCTCCGAAGGCCAGCAGCAGTGGGGCGGCCAGGACCAGGGTCAGCAGTGGCCGCAGGAGCAGCAGCAATGGGGCGGCGCCGACGCCGGTCAGCAGCAGTGGTCCGGCCAGGACTACAGCCAGCAGGCCCAGCCGGCCGCCGACGAGTACAGCCAGCAGGCACAGCCGGAGTGGCCGGCCCCGCAGGAGCAGAGCCAGCACGAGCCGGCGCAGCCGGAAGCACAGCAGTCCTGGCAGCCGGGTGAGCAGTCCTGGCAGGCCGAAGAGGCACCGGCCGCCGAGCCGGCGCCCAGCGCGGAGCCGGAGCAGCCGCAGGCGACCGAGGCCGCTGCCGACGAAACCCGCGTGGATCCGCGGGTTTCCGAGTCCGACAAGGACGATCAGGGCCAGCAGGGCCAGGGTCAGCAGGGCTGGTGGTCCCAGCCGTCCTGAGCTGGTGGTCGCAGCGGGGCTGAAACGCCTTGCTGACAAGGCAGCAAGCCCTTACCGAGCCGGTGGCGAAAATTCTTCACCCCGGTTCGCGCAGTAGCACACGAAGACGAGAGGCCTGTGTAGACAGGCCTCTCGTTCTTTTGCAGCCGTGTTGCGGATGATGCCAATAGCAGACCACGGCTTGACTTTCGTGGATTGCAGGAATGTAATTTCAACCGTGTCGTTCGTTGGACACTCGGTATCGGGGACCGTTGCAGAGCGCAGGACGGACGAGGTCAGGCATGTGGACCGCAAACCCACATGTACAGGGGAACGAACAGGGTCGAGGAGGTCGTACCGTGACAGAGCTGATGGCGATTGTCGACGGTGAGGCGATCGAGGAGGAGCCGAACTGGCAGGAAAGGGCGCTGTGTGCCCAGACCGACCCGGAGGCTTTCTTCCCGGAGAAGGGCGGTTCCACCCGCGAGGCGAAGAAGGTGTGCCTCGGCTGTGACGTGCGGGGCGAATGCCTCGAGTACGCACTGCAGAACGACGAGCGCTTCGGGATCTGGGGCGGCCTGTCGGAGCGGGAGCGCCGCAAGTTGAAGAAGAAGGCCGTCTGACGGTCGAAACCCGGCACACAACTTCATCAGGACTTTCCGCGTGGCCCCGCCGACGTACAGTCGCCGGGGCCCGCGGCTGTCCGGGGGCTGGGCCGACGGCTGTATGGTGAGTCCTCGCTACGACTCCGGTCGTGGTAGGTCGTGTCTGGTGGTCCAGCGCCGTCGCGAGCAGTGCCGCGCAGTAGGCGATGGACCGCCAGACACGACCAAGGCATTCCGCAACCATCGAGGTCATAGCTCCGCATGGAACAAGAAGCTCCGGCCGGCTGGGAATTCTTCGACTCCGTCGACTTCCCGACCGACCACATCGACGACCCGATGGGTCGGCCGCGAGTCCGGCACGTCGTCACCGCGGTCGTGGTCGGGCACGAGGGTGCCGCTTGGCTGCCCCGGTTGTCCGAGGCGCTCTGGGCGCTGAACCCGCGCCCGGACCGGCTGATCGCGGTCGACACCGGCTCCACCGACGAGACGGCCGAACTATTGGCCGCGATGCCCGGTGCCGAGCCCGTCGTCAGCGTGTCCGCGCGCACCGGATTCGGCGTGGCGGTCGCCCGCGGCCTGGAGGCGGTCGGCTTCGCACCGATCCCATCCGCGGTCGGCCCGTACGGCGACGACGGTCACATGCCGGTGGTCGAGTGGCTGTGGCTGTTGCACGACGACTGCGCACCGGCTCCGAAGGCGCTCGAGCAATTGTTGCTCCAGGCCACTATCACGCCGGCCGTCGGTGTCTGGGGCCCGAAGCTGCGGCTCTGGCCGCGCGACCGCGAGCTGCTCGAGGTCGGCGTCACCACGTCGCTCGGCGGCCGCCGCGACACCGGCATCGAGACCGGTGAGCTCGACCAGGGTCAGCACGACCAGCCGCGCAACGTGCTCGCGGTCAGCTCGGCCGGCATGCTGGTGCGTCGCGATGTCTGGGAAGCCTTGCACGGCTTCGATCCGCGGCTGCCGATGTTCCGCGACGACATCGACTTCGGCTGGCGGGCCAGCCGGGCCGGCTTCCAGGTCGGCGTCGCACCGGACGCGGTCATCTACCACGCACAGGCCGCCGCGACCGGCGAGCGTGCGCTGGCCGGCACCCGACGGCACGCGTATCAACTCGACCGTGCACACGCGTACTACACGGTCCTCGCCAACGCGCCCGGCAAGCTACTGCCGCTGCTGATCCTGCGTTTCCTGCTCGGGACGATCCTTCGCTCGATCTGGTTCGTCATCGGGAAGACGCCGTCCGGTGCGGTCGACGAGTGGACCGCGTTGCTCGGCACCCTGCTGGCCGGCGGTTGGACGCAGGCGCGCAAGAATCGCCGCAGCCTCGATCGCGTCCCGTACGACGACATCAAGGGACTGTTCTCCCGGTCCGTGCACGCTTTGCGGCACAACCTGGAGGAGACGACCAGCACGATCTCCGAGCGGATCCGCGAAGCCTGGGCGGACGAACCGGAAGAGCAGGTCGTCACCACTGCCCGGCGAGCGAAGTCGACCGCACGCGTGGCCGCCGACAAGCCGCGCTGGCGCCGTCAGCTGATCCGCAGGCCGTTCCTGGTCGCCTGGGTCGTCCTTGCGCTCGGTGCGTTCATCGCTGCTCGCAGTCTGATCGGTGGCGGCGTACTGCGCTCCAACGTGCTGTTGCCGGCGCACGAAAGCCTTGCCTCGCTGTGGCATGCGGCCTCCGCCGCGCCACCGGGTGTCACCCCTCCTGCTTGGCTGGCGCAGTTCTGGGCCTTCTCCACCGTGATGTTCGGTCCGACCGGCGCGGTGAACATCCTGCTGCTCGGTGCGGTCCCGCTGGCCGGTCTTTCCGCATGGGTGTTGCTGCGTGCGTTCGTCGTCGACCGGGTGGCGCGAGCTTGGGGCGCTTCGGCGTACGGGCTGGCTGTGTTCACGAACGGCGCTATCTCGCAGGGCCGGATCGGGACGTGTGTGGCCGCGATTGTGCTGCCGCTGCTGGGTGCCGCCGTCCACACCATCGCCCGGCGGCGTCGCGTGGTCGTCCAAGGCTCCTGGCGGGCAGCGTGGTTCGCCGGTATCTGCCAGGCCGTGCTGTTCGCGTTCACACCGGCGCTGGGTCTGCTGGTCAGCATCACTCTGGTCTTCGGCGGCGTGCTCCGACTCGGTTGGCGTCGGCAGGGTCGTCAGCTCGTGTTCTCCGTCGTACTGGGTCTGCTGCTGGTGTTGCCGTGGACGGTCCAGTTGGTGCTGCACCCGGCGCGGCTCGGCCAGGAAGCCGGTGGTCCACCCACCGCCTCCGTCGGACCGGGCGACAGCCTGGCGCACTTGCTGACCGGTACGCCGGTTGGTGCGCCGGCACCGTGGTGGTTCGCCGTACCGCTGATCCTGGTGGCGCTGATCGCTCTGCTGCGGGAGTCGCGGCAGCGGTACGAGCTGCTCGGGTGGTTCGCCGCCCTGGCCGGTCTGGCCGGGACGCTGATCGCCAGCCGGCTGGGCGGTGGCAGTGGACCGCTGATGTTCTTGATGACCGCGGGCTGGATCGTCGCTGTGGCAGTGGCGTGGGACTCGGTCGGCAAGTCCACCGAGATCATCGTGCAAGGTGTGCTCGGGATCGTGCTGGTGACGACGATCGTGACAGCCGGGTTCTGGCTGGTGCGTGGCGCCGATGGCCCGTTGTGGCGTGGCCCGGCGCAGGACCTGCCGGCGTACCTGGCGTCGTCGCAGGCACCGCCGCAGAACGCGTCGATTCTCGTTGTGCGCAAGGACCCCGGCAACGCGATGCGGTACTCGCTGGTGAAGGACGGCGGTCCGCGGATGGGTGCGCTCGAGGCGGCGCCGACCGCGGTGCAGTCCAAGCCGATCACCGACGTACTGTCGACGCTCGGTGGTGGCGGTAGCGGTGAAGAGGGACGGCAGTTGGCCGGACTGGCGATCGACTACGTCTACCTGCCCGCTCCGGTGGATCAGAACCTGCAGTCGACGCTGGACTCCCTGCCCGGTCTGACCCGGGCCAGTGCGGCCGACGGCGACGCGTCCTGGCTGGTGGACCGCTCGAAGATCAAGGGTGAGACGCCGCTGCATGACCAGACCCACACGCTGTGGCGGATCCTCGGCATCATCGCCTGGATCATCGCGCTGATCTTCTGCCTGCCGACCGTACGGCGCACTGTCGCGGTCCCGCACGGCACCCACGCGAGGAGGGACCGGTGAGCCGGTTGCTGTCGGACGTGCGCGTTCGGGTCGGAGCTTGTGTGCTGGCGATGGCTGCCATCGGCGGCCTTGGCCTGGTCACCCAGGCGAAGGAGCCGAAGGCCCGGGCCGAGGGTGTGACCGAGCCGGCGCGTTCGGTGGTGAACCGTACGGCGCTGTCCTGCCCAGCACTGGCCCCCGGCGGCAAGACGTCCAGCATCGTGAGCGCGGTGTCGCCGACCCTTCCGGAGGGCACGCCTGTCGCGGCCGGCAAGGAGGTGCCGCTGCAGATCACACCGCTGCCGAGCACCGCGAATCCGGTCGGGTCGGTGCTGGTCCGCGGCAAGGTCGGTTCGACCGGTGCGGTCACCAAACCGGCCGAGTTGTCGATCCAGGGCACCGGTCCGCTCGCCGCGGGCACAGTCGGCACCAGTACGACGGTCTCCGCCGAGGGTGTGAACCTGGGCATGGCGAGTGCGCCGTGTCAGGTGCCCGGCTCGGACTTCTGGTTCGCCGGTGCGAGCACGGACCGGCGCGACGCGCTAGTGCTGACGAACCTGGACAGCATCAACGCCGAGGTCAACGTCACCGTCTACTCGAGCAACGGCCAGCTGGACCTGCCGAACGCCCGCGGTCTGGTCGTGCCGGCGCGCGGGACGATCCCGCTGTACCTGCGGCAGATCGCACCGGGCGCGAAGGACGTCGCGCTGCACGTCCAGTCGACCGGCGGCCGGGTGGCGCCCGCGCTGCGGAGCAACGCAACCAAATCGAACGGCGAGCCAGGCGGTGTGGACTGGCTGAGTCCGTCGGCCGCGCCGGCGACGAAGGTGTATGTCCCGGCTGCCGCACCCGGCGCCGGACTGCGGATCCTGTCGATCGCGAACCCGACCGACCTGCAGGCGACAGTCGGCCTGACCGTGAACGGGCCGAACGGTCCGTTCAAACCGGCCGGACTGGAGACGGTGCAGGTCCCGGCCGGCGCAGTGAAGACGATCAAGCTCGACCCCGTGCTGCACGGTGACGCAAGCGCTGTCACGCTGGCGTCGGACGAGCCGGTGACTGCCGCGATGCGGATGGTGGACTCGAGTGGGAGTGACTTCGCTTCCCTCGGATCGGCCGAGCCGCTGACCGGACCGGCGTACCTGGTGCTGCCGTCGCACCGGCAGCCCGCTGTGCTGCAGGTGACGGCGCCGGGTAAGCCCGCGAGCGTGAAGTTCGAGCTGCGGGACGCGGCTGGACGAGTGCTGAGCACGCGGACGCTCGACGTCCCCGCCGGCAGCACCAGCCCGATCCCGTTCAAGGCCCAGCCCCGGCCGACGTACCTGATGGTGGAGCAGACCCGCGGGGAGATCGTTGCCGGGGTGACGCTGATGCCGGCCGAGAAGCCGGACGACGACGACATCGCCCAGGTGGCGGCCTGGCCGCTGACGACGTCACTGGTGTTCCGGGCTCAGCTGGGCGCCGAGCCGGATGCGCGGGCTGCGCTGAGGTAGTCAGCCCTCGGAAGTGTTGGCGCCCGGGTCCTGCAGCATCCGCAGGTGTCCGCGACGGGCGACCTCCACGGGCGCGCCCGGCGTACCGGCACCTGGCTCCCGGGGCGGCAGCGGCCTGGCGGCCTCGCGGACCGCGTTGGCCAGCGCCTCCAGGTCGTCCGAGGACGGTCCCGCCGCGGCCGGGTCCGGAGCGAGCCGGATGACCTCCCAGCCGTTCGGAGCCGTCAGCCGGTCCGCGTGGGCGGCACACAGGTCGTAGCAGTGCGGTTCGGCGTACGTCGCCAACGGGCCGAGCACACAGGTGGAGTCGGCGTACACATAGGTGAGCGTCGACACGGCCGGCTGATGACAGGCGGCGCGCGAACAGATCCTGGCGATGCTCACGACCAGACATTACGCCCACTAGGCTGAGCGCGTGACCGAGGCTCGCCGTCATCGCAGGCACATCGACCGCCATGGCCGCGGCATGCTCGGCCCGATCAGCCGGCCGAGCCGGTTCGCGCCGCGCGGTCTGCCGTTGCAGCGGTCCGGCGCCGCGCAGTTCGACGAGGTGGTCGCGATCGAGGTGACCCGGCTGGAGAAACGGCTGCCGCAGGTCGTCGCCCGGGTCGAGTTCGCCATCGAGGACGTGCCGAACCTGGGCCTGGACGCGAGCGAGATCCCGCTCACCCACTCCACCGGCGGTACGTCGCACGAGCCGTACCGGATCGTGGTGTTCCGCCGCCCGATCGAGCTGCGGGCCGAGCGCTCCGCGACCAGCCTGGCCTGGCTGGTCCGATCCGCGCTGGTACTCGAGCTGGCCGACGTACTCGCGCTGTCGCCGGAGCAGATCGACCCCGACTTCGACGCCGACGACGACTGAATCCGGCGCGACAGGCCCGTCGGTCCGCCGGTGTTCGAACATGTTTCGTACTGTGGGAAGCGGTTTGTGTCCGTCGTTGTCAGTGCGAGAGGATCGTGGGTGTGAACGATCAAAGACTGCGAGTCGGGGTTGTCGGGCTGGGCTTCGCCGGGCGTACGGCGCTCGAGGCGTTCTCGGAACTGCCGGACGTCGAGGTGGTGGCGCTGGCCGGGCTGGAGAAGGACCTCCTGACCACCCTCGGCGAGAAGCACGGCGTACCGCACCTCTACGAGAACTGGGAAGACCTGCTCGAGACCGAGGGTCTCGAAGCGGTCAGCATCGGTACGCCGACACAGCTGCACGCCCCGATCGCGCTGAAGGCGCTGGGCAAGGGCCTGCACGTGCTGTCGGAGAAGCCGCTGGCCCGGACGGTCGCCGAGGGCACCGCGATGGTCGAGGCCTCCCAGCGGGCCGGCCGGGTGCTCAAGGTGGTCTTCAATCACCGCGAGCGCGGTGACGTCGCGGCGCTGAAGCACCAGATCGACGAGGGACAGCTGGGCCGGATCTACTACGCG
Source organism: Kribbella capetownensis (assembly GCF_004331485.1). Taxonomy (GTDB): domain Bacteria; phylum Actinomycetota; class Actinomycetes; order Propionibacteriales; family Kribbellaceae; genus Kribbella; species Kribbella capetownensis. The sequence continues at coordinate 122,403 of NZ_SJKD01000007.1, read as the reverse complement.
AAGGCGCACTGGATGCGCCGCAACGGCATCCCCGGGATGGGCGGCTGGTTCACCAACCGGGAGCTGTCCGGCGGCGGTCCGCTGATCGACCTCGGCGTGCACATCCTCGACATGGCGCTGCACCTGCTGGGCGAGCCGTCGGTGACCACGGTCTCGGCGAACACGTTCGCCGAGCTCGGCCCGCGCGGTCGTGGCAGCGTCAGCAGCGTGATCCGGCCGACGGTCGACACGCTCGGTTCGAAGTTCGAGGTCGAGGACCTGGCCACGGCGTACCTGCGGCTCGAGGGTGGCGGCGCGCTGCAGCTGGAGACCAGCTGGGCCACCTACCGGGCGCCGGGCGACAACTTCGGCATCGAGCTGTTCGGCACCGAAGGCGGCGCCAAGATCGAGGTGCAGAACTACACCACCGAGGACACGCTGCGGATCTTCACCGACGTGGCCGGCGTCCCGGCCGAGGTGAAGCCCGCAACCGGTGCGGGACTCGGCCACCGCGGAGTGGTGCGGGAGTTCGTCCGGATCGTCCGCAGTGGCGACTGGGAAGGTCAGAACGGGTCCGAGGCGCTGCTGAGGACCGAGGTCATCGACGCCTGCTACGCCTCGGCGAAGGCGGGACGAGAGGTTGTTCTCCATGACTGATCCGATTCGTGTCACCGTCTGGGGCGAGAACGTCCACGACCAGCGCGACGCCTCGGTGCAGAAGGTCTACCCGGACACGATGCACGAGACGATCGCGGCCGCGCTGCGGTCCAAGCTGGGCCAGGACGTGGTGGTCCGGACCGCGTGGCTGCAGCAGCCCGAGCACGGCCTGACCGAGGAGGTGCTCGCCGAGACCGACGTACTCACCTGGTGGGGTCACGCGGCGCATGGCGATGTCGACGACGCGATCGTCGAGCGGGTGCAGAAGCACGTGCTGTCCGGGATGGGCCTGATCGCGCTGCACTCGGCGCACTTCAGCAAGATCTTCATCAAGCTGATGGGCACCACCTGCTCACTGGACTGGCGGGCCGAGAACGACCGTGAGCTGATCTGGACGGTCGCGGCCGGCCACCCGATCGCGCAGGGCATCCCGCACCCGCTGGTGATCGAGCGCGAGGAGATGTACGGCGAGCTGTTCGACATCCCGCAGCCGGACGAGCTGGTGTTCGTGAGCTCGTTCACCGGCGGCGAGGTGTTCCGCTCCGGCTGCTGCTACCGCCGCGGCCAGGGCCGGGTGTTCTACTTCCGCCCGGGTGACCAGGAGTACCCGACGTACCACCAGCCCGAGGTGCAGCAGATCATCGCCAACGCTGCCAAGTGGGCCGCTCCGACCAGCCCGCGCCAGCTCCCGGAGGTTCACCACCGCAAGGACATCGGCTGGTTCGAGCGAGCCTGAAATACGACTTCTGGGGTGGGCCGGATAGGGTCCACGCATGGTTGACGTTGCGGCGATCTTCAAGGCGTACGACGTACGAGGGGTCGTCCCGGACCAGCTGGACGAGTCGGTGGCCCGGGCGACCGGGGCGGCGTTCGTCGAGGTCCTGGACGTCCTCGCGTCCCCGGGGGCGGTTGTGGTCGGCTACGACATGCGGCCGTCCAGCCCGGCGCTGGCAGCCGCGTTCGCTGAGGGCGTGACGAGCACCGGCGCGGACGTGGTCGACATCGGCCTGGCCTCCACCGACCAGCTGTACTTCGCATCCGGCCGGCTCCAGCTGCCCGGTGCGATGTTCACCGCCAGCCACAACCCGGCCCGCTACAACGGCATCAAGATGTGCCGTGCCGGCGCGTCCCCAGTCGGCACGGAGTCCGGTCTGCGCGACATCGCGGACCTGGTCGCCAAGACCGTCGCGGAGGGCCCGGTGCCCGTCGCCGTGCCGGGCAAGGTGAGCCGCAAGAACCTGCTGACGGCGTACGCCGACCACCTCAACGACCTGGTCGACCTCAGCGGCATCCGCCCGCTCACGGTCGTCGTCGACGCCGGCAACGGGATGGGCGGCTACACCGTCCCGGCCGTGTTCGCCTCCGGTCCGGTGCGGATCATCCCGCTGTACTTCGAGCTGGACGGCAACTTCCCGAACCACGAGGCGAACCCGCTGGACCCGAAGAACCTGGTCGACCTGCAGGCCAAGGTCCGCGAGGCCGGCGCCGATCTCGGCCTCGCCTTCGACGGCGACGCGGACCGCTGCTTCGTCATCGACGAGAAGGGCGACCCGATCTCGCCGAGCGCGGTCACCGGTGCGGTCGCGGTCCGGGAGCTGGCCAAGCACCCGGGCTCGGCGGTCATCCACAACCTGATCACCTCCAGGGCCGTGCCCGAGCTGATCACCGAGCACGGCGGGACGCCGGTCCGGGCCCGGGTCGGGCACTCCTACATCAAGCAGAAGATGGCCGAGACCGATGCCGTGTTCGGCGGCGAGCACTCGGCGCACTACTACTTCCGGGACTTCTGGCGGGCCGACACCGGCATGCTGGCCGCGCTGCACGTGCTGGCCGCGCTCGGTGAGCAGGACAAGCCGGCCAGCGAGCTGTTCGCCGAGTACGAGCGGTACGTCGCGTCCGGAGAGCTCAACAACAAGGTCGACGACGCCGCGGCCACCACCGCGGCGATCGAGGACACCTTCGGCGACAAGCCCGGCATTACCGTCGACCATCTGGACGGTCTGACCGTGTCGGCGCCACAGTGGTGGTTCAACGTCCGTGCGTCGAACACGGAACCGCTGCTACGGCTGAACGTCGAGGCCGCGGACCGGTCCACGATGGAGCGCGTCCGTGACGAAGTACTGGCCCTGATCACCGGTGCATCGGTGGAGGAGAACTGAATGGCTGTCAACCTGGACCCGGACCTGCTGAGCATCCTGGTCTGCCCGAAGTGCCGCTCGGAGTTCCGCGTGGACGACGAGGCGAACGAACTGGTCTGTACGAACGCCGCCTGCGCCCTGGCCTACCCGGTCCGTGACGACATCCCGGTGCTGCTGATCGACGAGGCCCGGGACACGAGAGACACCGAATCCGCGGACAGCTGATGAGCTCCTTCGACGACTCGCGGCTGGACGACCCGGCCGCGCTCCAGGCGACCGATCACCTGCTGCGGCGCCTGGCGATGGCCGGTGCGCGCGTCCGGGCCGAGCTGGAAGCGGCCGAGGAGGCCCTGTCCAAGGTCGACACCGACGGCTTCCGGCCGCGTGCGGTGCTGGCCGCGGGCCGCGATGCTCGACTGGTCCGTGCAGTGCTGGAGCCGGTCTGCCCGGTGCCGTTCGTGGCCTGGCCCGGTCCGGGCCTGCCCGGCTGGGCCGGTCCGCTCGACCTGGTGATCGTCCTCGGTGGAGTCGGCCCCGATTCCGACGCAGAGTCGGCCGCCTCCGAGGCAGAACGACGTGGCACCGGCCTGATGGTCGCCTGCCCGCCGGACTCCCCGGTCGCACGCGCGTCCGCGGGCGCGCGGCACGCCATCCGGCTGCCGTCGCAGTCCGACGACCAGCTGGCCTCGGCTGTCGCCGTACTGCAGGGGCTGCACCAGATGGAGCTCGGTCCGGTGGTGGACGCCAAGTCGGTCGCGTCGATCCTGGACGACGTCGCGATCGAGTGCTCGCCCAACACCGACGTGGCCTCGAACCCGGCGAAGGACCTCGCGCTGGTCCTGGCCGACGCGCTGCCGTTGGTGTGGGGTGGATCAGTCCTCGCCGCACGGGCGGCACGCCGAGTGGTCGAGGCGATCCGGCTGGCGAGTGGCCGGCCCGCTCTGGCCGCTGACGCCGGGCACCTGCTGCCGGTGCTGAACCAGCCGCCGCGCGACCTGTTCGCCGACCCGTTCGACAAGGCGGAGGAGCTGCGGCCCGCTCTGGTCATCCTGGACGACGGCACGGACGACCCCGGGGTCACCGAGCACCGCCACAAGCTGGAGGACAAGGCAGCGCGTCACGACGTGCGGGTCAACGTGGTCACGCAGGCCGAGGGCACGGACATCGCCCGGTACGCCGCTCTGTCGCAGCACGGCCGCTACGCCGCGGCGTACCTGGGTATCGGCCTGGGTCGCTACGGCACTCCGATCGACTCCGCCCCGGACGAGCCAGGGAACCCAGCGGAGGATCCAGCGTGGTAGTGCCGTTGCTGAACACCATCCGGGACTACGCCTGGGGTTCGCGAACGGCGCTCCCCGAGCTGATGGGCGTGGAGCCGGACGGCCGCCCGCAGGCGGAGCTGTGGATGGGCGCGCACGAGTCCGCGTCGTCCGTCCTGCCGTGGGGCGATTCCCTGTACGACGTGGTGTCCGCCGGGCCGGCCGACGTACTCGGGCCGGAGACCGCCGAGCGGTTCGAGGGGCGGTTCCCGTTCCTCGCCAAGCTGCTGGCCGCCGAGCAGCCACTGTCGATCCAGGCGCACCCGTCGCAGGAGCAGGCGATCGACGGGTACGCACGGGACGAGGCCGCCGGCATTCCGCGGGACGCGGCCGACCGGAACTACAAGGACGCGTGGCCCAAGCCGGAGATCCTGATCGCGCTCGGGCGGTTCGAGGCGCTGGTCGGGTTCCGGCCGCTCAACGCGACGGTCGCGCTGCTGGACGCGCTGGCGCCGGTGGGGTTCGAGGAGCTCACCAGCCTGCTGCGCAACGGCAAGCTCCAGGACGGCTTCACCCAGTTCATGGGCAGTGACCGGGACACGATTCGTCCGCTGGTCTCGGCTCTCGGTGAGGCCTGTGCGCAGTACGCCGGGGACGCGTTCGCCATCGAGCGCGAGACGCTGGCCAAACTCTGCGCGGACTTCCCGGACGATCCCGGCGTACTCGCGGCGCTGCTGCTGAACCGGGTGCGGCTGGAGCGGTTCGAGGCGGTGTACCTGCCGGCCGGGAACGTGCACGCGTACCTGTCCGGGTTCGGGTTCGAGGTGATGGCCAACTCCGACAACGTGTTGCGCGGCGGTCTGACCAGCAAGCACATCGACGTACCGGAACTGGTGTCAGTGGTCGACTTCGAGCCGCTGACCGATCCGGTGCTCACCGCGCCCCCGGTGGTTGACGGCGTGGCGACGTACGAGACCGGTGCCGAGTACTTCGCCATCCACAGGGTCGACCTGGACGACGGCGAACGGACGGTGGCCGGCGTCGGTCCGCGGATCGTCTGCTGTGTGGCCGGATCGGTCGAAGTAGGGGCCGCAGGCACCGAGTCGGATGTGACGTTGTCCGCCGGTCAGTCCGCGTTCGCCTCGGGACCCGAAGGACCCTGTATCTTGCGTGGTTCCGGCACGGCGTTCGTCGTGTCCGCGCGCTGAAACCACTGACTGTATACGGAGGACCTGGACAACATGGCTGGTGGCGGAACCAAGGCCGTCGTCGCGGCGCTGCTGGCGAACACCGGTATCGCCGTCACCAAGTTCGCCGCGTGGGGGCTGACCCAGTCGGCCTCGATGCTGGCCGAGGCGATCCACTCGGTCGCCGACGCCGGTAACCAGGTCCTGCTGCTGGTCGGCGGGAAGCGGGCCCAGCGCGAAGCCGACGAGCTGCACCAGTTCGGGTTCGGCCGGGAGCGGTACGTCTACTCGTTCATCGTCGCGATCGTGCTGTTCAGCGTCGGCGGCCTGTTCGCGCTGTACGAGGGCTACCACAAGGTGCACGATCCGCACCCGATCGAGCACTGGAAGTGGGTGCCGGTCGCCGTCTTGCTGATCGCGATCGTGATGGAGTCGTTCTCGTTCCGGACCGCGATCGTCGAGGCGAACAAGCTGCGTGGGCCGGTGTCGTGGCCGCGGTTCATCCGCAACGCGCGGGCGCCGGAGCTGCCGGTGATCCTGCTGGAGGACTTCGCCGCCCTGACCGGCCTGGTGCTGGCGCTGATCGGCGTCTCCCTGACGCTTGCCACCGGCAACGGTGTGTTCGACGGCCTGGGCTCGATGGCGATCGGTGCGTTGCTGGTCTGTGTCGCGATCTTCCTCGCGATCGAGATGAAGTCGCTGCTGCTCGGCGAGTCCGCGACCCGCGAGGCGCAGCAGAAGATCGTCGACGCGATCGAGAACACCTCCGGCGTCCAGCGGCTGATCCACATCAAGACCCTGCACCTCGGCCCGGAGGAGGTCCTGGTCGCCGCCAAGGTCGGTGTCGAGCCGACCACCGACGCCGCGGTCGTGGCCGAGACCATCGACGCCGCCGAGCGCGCCATCCGCGCCGCCGAGCCGATGGCCGTCCACATCTACCTCGAGCCCGACGTCTACGAGGAGAACCACGTCCCCGACGAGCGCCCCGCCGTCCCCGAGGCACCGTCGCACTGAGCCCACCCGAGAGACCGAACGCACCGCCGTCCGCCCGTCCATTTGAGTGGATATCCCGTCAGATGCACCCTTCTTTGGTCGTATTTCGGGGGGAGAACGAGCAAGTTCAGGGGTTCTCCCCTCAAATGAACGTGGGGGGCAGTGAGATGGGCGGGCTGTCAGCGGGGTTTGGGTGGGAGTACGCCGGAGCGGCCGAGCCAGCGCAGAGCTCGGTCTCTGTCGATCTGGGACTGGGTCGGCGGTGTGGTGAGCCGTCCGGTGCGGTAGCCGAGGTTGCGGATGTCGGCTGCGACGGACGGTTCGGCCAGGGCTCTGAGGGCGAACGCCAGGGCCGCCGGCGTCACGTCGTACCGGCGTTCGAGGTCCAGGGCGAGTTGGACGGCGGCGAGGTCACGGTCGTCGTACTGGCGTTGTGCGGTCTGCCCGGAGCGTGAGCGGGGAAGCAGGCCGAGGGCCTCCCGGTACCGGAGCATCCGCGGGGTCGTGCCCAACCGCTTGGCGGCCTCGGTGATGCGCATGGGGACAATCTTGACATTTCGGTGTTAGAAACGCGGCACAGGCGATCAATCGGTAGGGTTCGGGCCTCTAGGCTCTGGCACGCAGGAAGCAATCAACAGTCTTCAGGGGAGCGGGAACGGTATGACGTTCGATTACAAGGTGGCGGACCTCGGTCTGGCCGAGTTCGGCCGCAAGGAGATCCGGCTGGCCGAGCACGAGATGCCCGGCCTGATGGCGATGCGCGCGCAGTACGGCGACAGCAAGCCGCTGTCCGGCGCGCGGATCATGGGCTCGCTGCACATGACGATCCAGACCGCGGTGCTGATCGAGACGCTGACGGCGCTCGGCGCCGAGGTGCGGTGGGTCTCCTGCAACATCTTCTCGACCCAGGACCACGCGGCCGCCGCGGTCGTCGTCGGCCCGGACGGTTCGGCCGACGCCCCGGCCGGTGTCCCGGTGTTCGCCTGGAAGGGCGAGACGCTGGAGGAGTACTGGTGGTGCACCGAGCAGGCCCTGAAGTGGCCCGGTGAAGAGGGTCCGAACATGATCCTGGACGACGGCGGCGACGCCACCATGCTCGTCCACAAGGGCACCGAGTTCGAGAAGGCCGGCGCCGTACCGGACCCGTCGACCGCGGACTCCGAGGAGTACGCCGTCGTGCTGTCGCTGCTGACCCGCACGCTGCGCGAGGAGCCGCAGCTGTGGACCACCATCGGCCAGGGCATCAAGGGTGTCACCGAGGAGACCACCACCGGCGTGCACCGGCTGTACGAGATGCACAAGGCCGGCGCGCTGCTGTTCCCGGCGATCAACGTGAACGACTCGGTGACCAAGTCGAAGTTCGACAACAAGTACGGCTGCCGGCACTCGCTGATCGACGGCATCAACCGCGCCACCGACGTACTGATCGGCGGCAAGGTCGCGGTCGTCTGCGGGTACGGCGACGTCGGCAAGGGCTGTGCGGAGTCGCTGCGCGGCCAGGGCGCCCGGGTGATCGTCACCGAGATCGACCCGATCTGCGCGCTGCAGGCCGCGATGGACGGCTACCAGGTGACCACCCTGGACGACGTGGTCGGGATCGCCGACATCTTCGTCACCACCACCGGCAACAAGGACGTCGTCACCGCCGACCACATGGCCGCGATGAAGCACCAGGCGATCGTCGGCAACATCGGCCACTTCGACAACGAGATCGACATGGCCGGCCTGTACAAGGTCGCGGGCATCGAGCGGGTCAACATCAAGCCGCAGGTCGACGAGTTCCGCTTCGCCGACGGACACACGATCATCGTCTTGTCCGAGGGCCGGCTGCTGAACCTCGGCAACGCGACCGGCCACCCGTCGTTCGTGATGTCGAACTCGTTCACCAACCAGGTGCTGGCCCAGATCGAGCTGTTCGTGAAGACGGCCGACTACCCGACCGAGGTGTACGTGCTGCCCAAGCACCTCGACGAGATGGTCGCCCGCCTCCACCTCGACGCCCTCGGCGTCAAGCTGACCGAGCTCTCCAAGGAGCAGGCGAACTACCTGGGTGTTCCGGTCGAGGGCCCGTACAAGGCCGAGCACTACCGCTACTGATCCCCCCATCCCCACGAAAGGCGCCCCGCCACCCGGCGGGGCGCCTTTTCGTTGGCTAGGACCACTCGTTGCTGCCGGGCGCTGCCCAGCCTTGCGCGTTGACTGCGGCGGGATGTCCGTCCAGGACCGGCCGAGGTACGGCGAAGGGGCCAGGGGGAGCCGGCACCGGCGGAGGCAGGACGCCGTACGGGCTGGGTGGCGCGTACGCCGTGGGTGGCGCGAACGGACCGGTGTGGGCGGGGCGGGCCGTTGCCAGGCGGTTCAGCTCTCGGCGACGGCGTTCGGCCAGTACGGCGGACAGGTACGCCGGAGCGATCATTGGCACGGGTGGAGCGGGTGCAGTGACCTGGCTGACGCGGTAGGCCAGCGCGTCACCCAGTGCGATCCGAGCGTCGGGCTGCAGTTCGGTGAAGCGCCCGAGGTAGTCCCGGGCGGTGTTGGCGAGCTTGTCGGACAGCCGGGACAGCTCCAGCGACTGCGCCCACTGCACCAGGTGGCCGGCCACGAACAGCGGCGGCGACGTCATCGGCTGGTGCCGCTCGCGGATCACCACGGTGCCCGACACCATGTCCCCGATCCGCTTGCCCTGCTTGTTCATCAGGCTCGCCACGATCCCCGGGCAGGCCGCGAACCACGGCGCGAAGTCCACGAAGAACCAGAACAGCGTCCGCACCAGCGCGTGCCGGAACCGGATCGAGCTGCCGTCGTCGCGGACCACCTTGAGCCCGAGCACCATCTTGCCCAGCGTGCGGCCGCGGGTCAGCGTCTCCATCACGACGCGGTAGCCGACCGCGACCAGCAGGATCACGATGAAGATCAGCGACACCGCGAGCGCCTCGCTCGCATCCCCACCGATCAGGAAGCCGGCCAGCAGCGAGATCAGCACGCTCAGCACAATGACCTGCAGGAGTACGTCGATCGCACACGCCAGCGCCCGCGTCGGCATCCGCGCGATCCGCACCTGGAGGACGACCGCTTCCCCTGTGACCAGTTGAGACACTCCGTCGCCCCCTCCCGTCTCGACACGGTGTCCGACACTTTGTCCGGCTAGTCTGCCAGCGCAAGGAGCCAGTCAGGGGAGGAGGTGCGCTGTGGACGTCGAGGCGTTCGTCTCGGTGCACCAGCCGCAGTGGGACCGGCTGGCCTACCTCACGCGTCGCCAGCGGCGTCTGAGCGGCGCTGAGGCCGAGGAGCTGGTCACGCTCTACCAGCGTGTCGGAACGCACCTGGCCGCGCTCCGGGCCGCCGGCGCCGACCCAGTCTCCATCGGACGGCTGTCCGGCTTGATCGCCGACGCCCGTGGTGCCGTGACCGGCGCGCAAGCACCCGTCTGGCGCGACATCTCGAAGTACTTCCTGGTCAGCTTCCCGGCCGCGCTCTACGCGTCCAGACGCTGGTGGGTCACGATCGGCCTGATCTTCTACGTCGTCGTGGCCTGGTCGGCCTGGCGGATCATCGCGCATCCCGAGGTGGTCGACTCGATCGGTACGCCGGACCAGATCCAGCAACTCGTCGACCACGACTTCGAGTCGTACTACTCGGAGAACCCGGCCCGGGACTTCGCACTGCGGGTCTGGATCAACAACGCGACCATCAGCGCCGCCGTGCTCGCGCTCGGCATCTTCCTGATCCCGTCCGTCTTCATCCTCTGGGACAACGCGCTCAACCTCGGCGTCAGTGCCGGGCTGATGATCAGCCACGACCGGGGCGGCCTGTTCTTCAGCCTGATCACGCCGCACGGCCTGCTCGAGCTGACCACGGTCTTCGTCGCGACCGCGGCCGGCCTGCGGCTCGGCTGGTCCTGGATCGTGCCCGGCGCGCGGACCCGGATGCAGGCACTCGCCCAGACCGGTCGCGCGACCGTTGGGATGGCCATCGGCCTGGCCGCGATCCTGCTGGTCACCGGGGTGATCGAAGCGTTCGTCACGCCGTTCCTCCCCGGCCCGGTCCGGATCACGATCGGCATCGTGGCCGAGCTCGGCTTCTTCGTCTACGTCTGGACCCTCGGCCGCCGCGCCGCCCGCTCCGGCGAGTACGGCGATATCGACGAAGCCGACCGCGAGGCCGCCGCGCCCGTCTCGGCCTGACCGTTTGCCCGTGGGCACCGGAGTCGGGTGAAGACTGCCCAGGAAGTCAGGACGAGCCAGTGGTACGGCGTGGCGATCACCGTCGGGTTGATCGCGTACGGCGTGGTGTACCTGCTGATCGCGTGGATCGCGCTGCAACTCGCCTGGGGCAAGTCGTCGGAGGAGGCGTCCCAGCAGGGCGCGCTGCAGGAACTGGCCGGCAAACCGCTCGGCGGCGTACTGCTGTGGATCGTCGCGATCGGCCTGTTCGCGCTGGTGATCTGGCGTGCCCTCGACATCGCGTTCGGCCACCTGGACCTCTCCCGGACCGCGACGTCGGTGGGACGCGCGATCGTCTACCTGGTGCTCGGAGTGAGCGCGGTGAAGATCGCGATGGGCTCGGGCGGATCCAGCGCCGGGCAGTCGCGCACCATGAGCGCCCGGCTGATGGGAAACGGCGCCGGACGGGCGCTGATCATCGCGATCGGTGTCGGCATCGTGGCGGTCGGCGTACACCAGCTGTACAAGGCGGTGACGAAGAAGTTCACCGAGGACCTGGTCGGCGGAGTCTCCGACACGACCATCCTGCTCGGCCGGATCGGGTACGCCGCCAAGGGCATCGTGTTCGTGGTCGTCGGCATCCTCTTCGCCTGGGCCGCGATCGACTACGACCCGCAGAAGGCCGGCGGCCTCGACACCGCACTCCGCACGGTCAAGGACCAGCCCTTCGGCCCGGTCCTGCTGACCATCCTCGCGCTCGGCCTGGCCGCCTTCGCCCTCTACGCCTTCATCTGGTCCCGCAACGCCCGCAAGTGATCAGCCACCGTTCACTAGCCGATCGGTACGTCTCGGCGGCGCCAGCCGGCCAGGCCGATGCAGCCGACGACGACAGTGATCGCCAGCAGGACGATCAGTGGGGTGGCTGAGAGGGATCCGCCGGGGAGGCGCGGGAGGTGGGTGAACGGGGAAATGTCGTTCGTCCAGTCGGCGAGTTGGACGCCGGCGTTGGTGAAGCCGATCAGGATGCAGATGCCGGGACCGGCCCACGCCGCTGGAGAGATGCGCGGGAAGAGACCGAAGATCGCGAGCGCGATCGCAGCCAGCAACCACACGGCGGGCAGTTGCCCCAGGGACGCACCGATCAGCCGGGGAATCTGCTTGCCGACGTCGTCAACCGCCAACCCATAAGCGAGTCCCGCGGTGAGCCCGGAGGCGAACAGAGCAAGCGCCGGACCGAGCACGCCGAACAGCAGGTGACTACCAGCCCACCGCACTCGCCCGGTCGCGGTGGCGAGCACCGGCTCGGCCCGTCCACTCGTCTCCTCCGCCCGCAACCGCAGCGTCGCCTGGACGGCGTACGCGGACGCGATCAACCCGAGGATCGTCATCACCCCGGCGAAGAACGAGTCGATCAACCCGGCCGAACCACCGAGCCGCTCGAACATCTCCTTGGCCTTCGGCTCGTCACGCAGGATGTCGCCGACCCCTTCGGCCACACCGCCGAACAGCAAGCCCAGCAAGGCGAATCCGACCGTCCACGCCGCCAGCAACCCACGGTGCAACCGCCAGGCCAGTCCCAATGGCGAACCCAGACTGCCCTCGGCCGGTCCCAGTCGGGCCGGCAAGAGTCCGGCACCGACGTCCCGCCGTACGGCGAGATTGATGGCGACGGCAACGAGTACGGCGGTTGCCGCGAGCATCACCACGGCCAGCCACCATCGGTTCTCGCCGTACGGGTGGATGCGTTGCGCCCAGGCGATCGGCGACAACCAGGACAGGCAAGCCAGCGGGCCGTCCGTATGTGCACTCGTGTCACCCACAGCCCGCAGTACGTACGCCGCCCCGAGCACACTGATCGCGATACCGCGCGACGTCCCGGCGTTGGCGGACAGCTGCGCGGCGACAGCACCGACTGCGGCGAAGAACCAGCCGGTGGTGGCAAATTCGGCGCCGATGGCAACGGATCCGGACCATGGCAGGTCCTGGCTGTGCATGCCCAGGGCAAGCAGTACGGCGAGCACCAGGTTCGCACCGAACGTCGACAGCAGGGCGGCTGCGAGTCCCGCGTGCCGGCCGACGACGCTCGAGCCGAGCAGCTCGCTGCGCCCGGTCTCCTCCTCGACGCGGGTGTGCCGGATCACCGTGAGCAGACTGATCAGCCCGACCATCACCGGTACGAATCCCAGCCGCCAGGTGACGAACTCACCGAGACTCGTCCCGGACAGTTCGCCGTACAAGGTGATGAAGCCGGCGTTGTTCGCGTAGTCGAGCCGCGACTGCGCGGTCGGGAACAGGTCGCCGTACTGCTTGACGTAGCTCATCGGGATCGCGCACAACACCACGATCCAGATCGGCAGGATGATCCGGTCCCGGCGCAGGATCAGCCGGATCAGACCGCCGGTGCCGGCGAGGGTCTTCATTTCGCCGCCTCCGGTTCGTACAGCCGCAGGAACAGCTCCTCGAGCGACGGCGGCTGACTGACCAGACTCCGTACGCCGATCTCCGTCAGCCGGCGCAGTACCGGGTTGATCTCGTCGGTGTCGACGTCGAACCGGACCAGGCCGTCCTCGACGCGCAGGTCGTGGATGCCGTCGAGCTGGGCGAGTCCGTTCATCGCGCCGGCCAGCTCGGCCCGGATCGACGTCCGGGTCAGGTGCCGCAGCTCGGACAGGGTGCCGCTCTCGACGGCACGACCGGCCCGGATGATCGTGACCCGGTCGCAGAGTGCCTCGACCTCGGACAGGATGTGGCTGGACAGCAGGACCGTCCGGCCGTCCCGGTCAGTGACCTCCTGGACGACCTCGCGGAACACTTCCTCCATCAAGGGGTCCAGGCCCGAGGTGGGCTCGTCGAGCAGCAGCAGCTCGACGTCTGAGGCGAGCGCCGCGACCAGCGCGACCTTCTGCCGGTTGCCCTTCGAATAGGTGCGGGCCTTCTTGCGCGGGTCGAGGTCGAATCGCTCGAGCAGGTCGGCCTTGCGCTTCTTGTCCAGCCCGCCGCGCATCCGGCCGAGCAGGTCGATCGCCTCGCCGCCGGACAGGTTCGGCCACAGGGTCACGTCGCCGGGGACATAGGCGAGCCGCTTGTGCAGGTCGGTGGCGTCCGACCACGGATCGCTGTCCAGGAGCCGTGCGGTACCGGAGCTTGCCCGGGTCATCCCGAGCAGGATCCGGATCGTGGTGGTCTTCCCCGCGCCGTTGGGGCCGAGGAAGCCGTGCACCTCACCGGTTCGCACCGTGAGGTCGAGGCCGTCCAGGGCCCGGGTCCGCCCGAATGTCTTGACCAGACCTTCCGTGCTGATCGCAGCCGGCATGATCAGTTCTCCTCAGATCTCTTCCGTAGTTGTTCGGCTTGTTCTTCAGTGATCAGGGGGATGGTGAAGATCTCCATCAGCCCCTGGCCGATCCGCGCGTACCCGGCCGGCGTGGTGATGTCCTCGCCCAGCGCCTTCGAGACCTGGTCGCGGAAGACGAAGACGCTCAGCTTGATCGCGGCCATCGCGGCCGCGTAGGCCCGCCGGTCGGTGGGGTGGATGCCGTAGGCGGTGGACCACTCCTCGATGCTGTCGACGGCGCCGAGGAACAGTGCGGTCGCCGTCTCCGAGCCGTCCATCATCGAGCGGACCAGGTACAGCTGCAGCGGAAACACCCGCGGATGCAGGGTTGCCGGGTCGAGCGCAGCGACCCCACCCGCGTCGGCGAGCTCCTCGCCGACCTCCAGCATCCGTTCCTTCGCGTACTCGTCGCAGGCGTCGCGCAGCGCCTCCTTCGACCCGAAGTGATGCCGCACCAGCCCGGACGAGACGCCGGCCTCCGCCGCGATGTCGCGGATGCTCGCGCCCTCGATGCCGCGCTCACCGAACAGGCGGACGGCCGCGTCCCGGATCCGGGCTCGGGCGGTCAGGTCGTCGATCGGACGGTCCATGGTGCTCCTCTCGCTACACACAAGAGCAAACTCCTACACGATCGTGTAGTCAAGTGGAAAATGATTACGACTTCTGGAAACAGATGTGTGACAAATTTCCGCACCTCGTTGACAGGAGAGCGCTTGCTGGTGTGGTTTCGTCACCAAACCAACACGCAGGGTGGAAGGTGGGGCGGATGAGGAAGCTGTTCGCAGCGATCGCGGCGCTGGGTCTGCTGGTGGTGTCTCCCGGCACGGCGCAGGCCGCCGAGCCGGCGAAGAAGGTCGTGAAGGTCGGGGTCACCCAGTCGGTCGACTCGATGAACCCGTTCCTGGCCGTACGGCTGGTGACCGGGGCGATCCAGCGGTTGATGTACGGCTTCCTGACCGTGCCGGACTCGAAGACGCTGCAGCCCAGCCCGGATCTGGCCGAGTCCTGGAAGACGTCGCCGGACGGGCTGACCTGGACCTTCACGATCCGGCCGGCGAAGTGGTCCGACGGGCAGCCGATCACCGCCGACGACGCGGCCTGGACGTTCAACAAGATGATTACCGACGACGCCGCCAAGTTCGGCAACGGTCCGGCGGTGGCCAACTTCGCCAGCGTGACCGCGAACGGCCAGGAGCTGACGATCAAGCTGAAGACCCCGCAGGCGTCGATGCTGGACAACCCGGTCCCGATCATGCCCAAGCACATCTGGGAGAAGGTCAAGGACATCTCGAAGTACGAGGCCGACGAGTTCCCGACCGTCGGCAGCGGTCCGTACAAGGCGGTGGAGTACAAGAAGGACCAGTTCGTCCGGCTCGAGGCGAACCCGGACTACTGGCGCGGCCGGCCGAAGATCGACGAACTGCAGGTGATCTTCTACGACAACCCGGCCGCCGCGATCGTCGGCCTGAAGAAGGGCGACATCGACCTGATCGGCCGGCTGAACCCGCCGGACTTCGAGGCGATCAAGGGCGATGCCAACATCGTCCAGTGGAACACCCAGGGCCGGCGGGCGTCGTACCTGCAGATCAACCACGGCGCGACCACCACGGACAACAAGCCGATCGGTGACGGTCATCCGGCACTGAAGGACGTGCGGGTGCGGACCGCGCTGCACTACGCGATCGACAAGCAGAAGCTGGTCGACGAGGTACAGAACGGGCTGGCCAAGCCGGCCGACGGCTCGATCATCCCGCCGCTGTACAAGGACTTCTTCTGGGCGGCCAGTGGCGACGAGAAGGTGACGTACGACGTTGCCAAGGCCAACAAGATCCTCGACGACGCGGGTTACAAGAAGGGGCCGGACGGCATCCGGACGATGCCGGACGGGTCGCGCAAGCTGCAGTTCCGGTTCAGCATCCACACCGACACCCCGATCGAGGACAAGCTGGCCGAGTACCTGACCGGCTGGTTCAAGGAGATCGGCATCGGCCTGAGCACCAAGCGGCTCGACTCCACCAAGTTCACCGAGGAGACCGGCGTCACCGCGCTGTTCGACATCGCGATCAGCGGCTGGTCGGTCAACCCGGACCCGGAGGAGGTCCTCGGTACGCACCTGTGCAGCCGGCGTCCGACCGCGTCCGGCCAGGGCGGCGGGACCGAGTCGTTCTACTGCGACCCGCAGTACGAGGACCTGTACCTGCAGCAGCAGAAGGAGCTCGACCGGCCGAAGCGCGCCGCGATCATCAAGAAGATGGAGGAGCGGCTCTACACCGACGCTCCGGTGATCGCGCTCTACTACCCGAACGACCTCGAGGGCTACCGCAAGGACCGGATCGCCAGCATCACGCCGATCCCGGAGGACAACGGCCTGCTGTACGGCGGCAGCGGCTACTGGCCGTTCTACACGGTCGACACGGTCACCCCGGACGGTGGTGAGGACGGGATCAGCGGTGGAGAGCTTGCCGGCATCATCGGTGGTGTCGCGGGTGGTGCCGTGGTGGTTGCCCTGGGCGCCTTCGTGATGATGCGCCGCCGCCAGGACGTCGCCGACGAGCGCGAATGACGGTCACCCAACCGGCCGTCGAGGCTCTGGAGGAGAGCCCGGCCCGCTACGGTCTGCTGCGGTACGCGGCGGCCAAGGCGGGCGGGGCCCTGCTCAGCATCGCGATGGTGATCGTCGCGACGTTCTTCCTGTTCCGGTTGCTGCCCGGCGATCCGGTGCGGGCACTCGCCCAGGGCCGCAACATGACGCCGGAGCAACTCGATCTCGAACGGGCCCGGCTCGGTCTGGACAAGTCGATCCCCGAGCAGTTCGTGCATTTCGTCAAGCAGACGCTGCAGTTCGACCTCGGGACCTCCTACGAGTACAAGCGGCCGGTGATCGATCTGATCGGTGAGCGGATCGGCTCGACCCTGCTGCTGACCGGGACTGCGCTGGTGATGGCGGTCAGCCTCGGGATCTGGCAGGGCGCCCGGGCCGGGTGGAAGCCGGGCAGCCGGTTCGACAAGTTCTCCACCGCGATCTCGCTGGTGCTGTGGTCGGTGCCGACGTTCTGGCTCGGGCTGCTGCTCCTGATGGTGTTCGCGGCCGGCATCGGGCCGGTCCCGGGCGTCTTCCCGACCCGCGGTATCTCGAGTGTGGACGCGCCGGGCGGTCTCGGGTACGTGCTCGACGTCGCCCAGCACATGGTGTTGCCGTGTCTGACCATGGTCGCGGTCGTGTACGCGCAGTACCTGCTGGTGATGCGGTCGTCGGTGCTGGACGAGGTCGGGCAGGACTACATCACCACGGCGCGGGCGAAGGGGTTGCGCGACGACGACATCCGGCGGAGGCACGCCGTACCGAACGCGTTGCTGCCGACGGTGACGCTGGTGTTCATGCGGATCGGATTCGTGGTCGGGGGTGCGGTGACGGTCGAGGCGATCTTCAGTTGGCCGGGGCTCGGGCAGTTGTTCTACGACGCGATCCGGGTGCCGGACTTCACGTTGATGCAGGGCACGTTCCTGCTGATCACGGTGTCGGTGATCGTGATGAACACGCTGGCGGACGTCGTCTACCACGTCCTTGACCCGAGGGTGAGGTCGGCATGAACGAGCGAAGCGAGTTCATCATCAAGCACAGCGCATCTTGTGTCTCATCCGCGCCCGGAGCGAAGCGAGGACGTGGATGAGCAGCGTGACGTGGGTCCGGCGGCAGCGGGCGTTGCAGCGGTTCTGGTCGGAGTTCCGGATGCACAGGGCCGGAATGGTGGGGCTCGCCATCCTGCTGGTCGCGGTGGTGCTCGCGTTGATCGCGCCGCTGTTCATCGACGCGGGCGTGACGAACGTGGTCAGCGGGACCCGCGCGAAGATGGCGCCGCCGAGTATCGACGACCCACTCGGGACCGACGAGTCCGGGCGGTCGGTGCTGCTGATGATCTGGTGGGGCTCTCGGACCTCGCTGCTGATCGGGTTCCTGGCCGCGCTGCTCAGCATGGTGATCGGGACCACGTTCGGCATCGCGGCCGGGCATTTCCGGGGCTGGGTCGGCGCGATCATCCTGCGCATCACCGACTGGTTCCTGGTGCTTCCGTCGCTGGTCACCGCGCTGGTGCTGGCCGCGATCCTCGGCGGCAGTACGGCGACCATCATCGTCGCGATCGGCGTGACGTCGTGGCCGTCGACGGCCCGGCTGATCCGGGCGCAGACGCTGGCGGTCGAGGCACGGCCGTACATCGAACGGTCGCTCGCTCTCGGTGCCGGGCACTGGCACATCACCACCCGGCATGTGTTCCCGAACGTCGCGCCGTTGCTGCTGGCAAGTACGACGCTGGAGGTGGCGAGCGCGATCGTGACCGAGTCGACGCTGGCGTTCCTCGGTGTCAGTGCGAACAAGACCTCGTGGGGGACGATGTTGCGCGGTTCCTACGACTGGGGTGCGGCCACTGCGGGTGCCTGGTGGTACATCTTGTTGCCGGGTCTGTGCATCGTGCTCGTGGTGATGGCCTTCACCTTGTGTGGAAGGGCTTTGGAGTCCGTGCTCAATCCCCGGCTGCGGACGAGGGCGGCGTGATGAGCCTGCTCGAGTTGGACGAGGTGTCGGTCACGTATCGCATCGCCGCCGGCGACGTTCCCGCCGTACGCGGAGTGTCGTTGTCGCTGGAGGCGGGGGAGGCTGTCGGGCTGGCCGGTGAGTCGGGATCCGGCAAGTCGTCGGTGGCGATGGCGTTGCTGCGGTTGCTGCCGCGGTCGGCGCGGGTCGACGGGCGGATCCTGCTGGACGGCGAGGACGTGCTGGCGATGAAATGGGGTCGGCTGCGGGCCGTTCGTTGGTCTGAGGCGTCGATCGTGTTCCAGGGGGCGCAGCACGGTTTGAATCCGGTGCAGCGGATCGGTGACCAGATCGCCGAGCCCTTGCTCGTGCACAACTTGGCGACGCCTTCCGAGGCTTCGATGCGGGTGCGGGAGCTGCTGGAACAGGTCGGGCTACCGACGTGGCGGGCTCGGAGCTATCCGCACGAGCTCAGTGGTGGCCAACGGCAACGAGTCATGATCGCGATGGCGCTGGCCTGTTCGCCGCGGCTGATCATCGCCGACGAACCGACGACCGCGCTGGATCTGATGGTGCAGGCGCAGGTGCTGACGTTGATCCGGAAGTTGATCGCCGAGCACGACATCTCGCTGCTGATGATCTCGCACGACCTGTCCGTACTGGCTGACGTGTGCGACCGGTTGGCGATCATGTACGCCGGTCGGCTGGTCGAGGCGGGTCCGGCGTCGGCGGACTTCCGGCATCCGTACAGCCAGGCGCTGGCGGCTGCCTTCCCGACGGTTGGTGATCCGGCGTCGCGGCTCGCGCCGCGCGGGCTGGCGGGCGATCCTCCGGATCCGCAGCAGTTGCCCGGTGGGTGTGCGTTCCATCCGCGGTGCCCGGTGGCGATCGACGACTGCTCGACAGCTCCTGTGGACCTGCGGGACGTGGGTCCTGGACGGACGGCAGCGTGTCTGTTGGTGGGGAGGAGTCTTGCTAGAGGCAACTGATGTCAGGGTCGAGTTCGGCGGTCGTGGTGGCCGGCGGGCGCGAGCGGTGGACGGTGTGAACCTGACCGTTGCGCCGGGCGAGATCGTTGCGCTGGTGGGCGAATCCGGGTGCGGCAAGACGACACTCGCCCGTACCTTGCTCGGACTCGAACGGCCGACCTCCGGCCAGGTCTCGTACGACGGGACGCCGCTGAGCTACACGGGGCGTCGGCTGCGGGCGTTTCGGCGGCAGGTGCAGTTGGTGCTGCAGGATCCGATGGGGTCGCTGAATCCGCGACAGACCGTGTACGAGGCGGTCGCCGAAGGGCCGCGGATCCACGGACTGCCGGACGAGGAGAAGGTCGTCGCGGATGCGTTGTCGCGCGCGGGGCTGCGGCCGCCGGAACGGTTCTTCCTGCGCTATCCGCACGAGTTGTCCGGCGGTCAACGGCAGCGCGTGGTGATCGCCGGTGCGCTGGCGCTCAGTCCCAAGGTGCTGATCGCCGACGAGCCGGTCGCGTCGCTGGACGCATCCGTGCGCGGCGAGATCCTGTCGCTTCTGCTCCGGCTCCGGGACGACCTCGGGTTGGCCGCGCTGGTGGTCACGCACGATCTGGGCCTCGCCTGGAACATCGCGGACCGGGTCGCCGTCATGTACCTCGGCCGCATCGTCGAGTCCGGCCCGACCGAGGACGTCCTGACCAATCCCCAGCACCCCTACACCCAAGCCCTCCTGTCAGTCCTCCCCGAGTCCCCAGAACGCATCGTCCTCACCGGCGAACCGCCCGACCCCACCCGAATCCCCACCGGCTGCCGCTTCCACCCCCGCTGCCAACTGTTCGCCGCCACCCAAGACGCCGAGGCCTGCCGCACCACCCCCCTCCCCACCCTCACCGCCACCGCCGACCCTCAGGTCGCCTGCCACCTGGCCCCGGTCCCCACCACTGCCTGACCCCGTGCCGCCGCACAGTCCTGCTCGGGCCGGCAGATGTGTGCATACGGACAGGTAGTGCACCTGCGAAACACCGTCCACATGAGGCGGTCCCGCTCAGGTGCACTACCCGGTGGGCCGGTACTACCTGTCCGCTCGCACGGGATCAGACCTCGGTGTCACCGTTGGCTCGGACGAGGTGGCCGTCGGCTTCCTTCCAGAGGTTGACAATAGTTAACAGATCGGGCAACTATTGCGGGATGGCGGAAGATCAGGTTGATCGGTTCTTCGAGGTGCTGGCCGATCCGACCCGTCGGCAGGTCGTGCGGCTGCTGGGCGACGGACCGCAGCGTGCCGGGCAGCTCGCCACTGCCACCGGCTCGTCGTCGCCGGCGATGAGTCGGCACTTGCGCATCCTGCTGGCGGCCGGTCTGGTGGCCGACGAGCGCGGACCCGACGACGCGCGGGTCCGGATCTTCCGGCTCAACCCTGAGCCCGTGGTCGCCGTACAGGCCTGGCTGGACCAGGTCCAGGCGCACTGGCGCGACCAACTGGGGTCCTTCAAACGCCACGTCGAGCAGAAGGAGTCATCGTGACCGAGCAATCCGCCACGGCATCAGTCGAGGTGGCCGTCGACCCGGCGACCGCATTCAAGGTGTTCACCGAGGAGATCGATCTGTGGTGGGTGCGCGGGCCGATCAACTTCATGGACTCCGCCCGGCTGCTCGAGTTGCGGATCGAGCCGGGGGTCGGTGGGCGCTTCCTCGAGGTCTACGGCCCGGACGATGTCCTCGAGTCCGGCCGGATCACGGTCTGGGAGCCCGGTACGGCGTTCGCGTATCGCAACCCTGCCGAGGATGTCGAGACCCGGGTCGGGTTCGACCCGATCGATGGTGGCACCCGCGTCACCGTCGTACAGTATCTCCTCGCGGAGGGCGCCGACACGGCCTTCGTCTGGCCGAACGTCCTGCACTGGCTGCCTGCCTGGGTGGCCCGCCGCGACTCGGCTCCGCGTACGCCGCGTGAGCTCGACCGGCTCGCGATCGCCTTGTACTACGAGGATCCGGCCGCGGCAGCGCGCTGGCTGCACACCGTCTTCGGCCTCGACTCGTGGGACAAGATCCCGCCCGAGGGACAGCCCCCGTCCTGGATCGAACTCCACGTCGGCTCCGCCGCAGTACTCCTCTTCAAGCGCACCGACCAGGCCGCGCCAGCAGCCGACCACGACGTCTGGGTGTACGTCGACGACCTCGACGCCCACTTCGCCCGGGCCCAATCCAACGGCGCCAAGATCCTCTCCGACATCCACCAGCACGGCTACCGCTCCTACGACGCCGAAGACCTCGAAGGCCACCACTGGACCTTCCTCCAAGCCCGCCCGACCCAGCTGTGAGCGAACGTCCACTCAGCGGCGGCCGGATCACTCCGGGCGTCGTCCAGATCGGCGACACAGTACGGCGACCCACCTCGCTGCGATCGGAGTTCGTGGTGGAGTTGCTGCGCCTGCTCGAGCAGAGAGGGTTCGAGCAGGCGCCGAGGTACCTGGGCCAGGACGACGCGGGACGAGACATCCTGACGTACCTCGACGGGCAGGTGCCGGTCAGATTCCAGCAATGGACCGACACCCAGGTCGCTGCGTTCGGCAGGTTGCTGCGCGCGTTCCATGACGCCACCCGCGGCAGCCGCCTCGCAGGCGATCACGAGGTGGTCTGTCACCACGATCCAGGCCCGAACAACGTCATCTTTCGCGACGAGCTGCCGGCGGCCCTGATCGACTTCGACATGGCCGAACCGGGCAGTCCCTTGGAGGACATCGGCTACGCGGCCTGGACCTGGTGCGTCGCGTCGAAAGAACCGCTGGAAACCCAACCAGGACAGGTGAAAGTCCTCGTCGACGCGTACGGCCTCGCCGGGTCCCAGCGCGATGCCGTGGTCGACGCCATTCTGGACCGCCAGCTGCGCAACGCCCGCTTCTGGACCGAAACAACCGTCGAGGTCACCGACCACCAACGGGCTGAGCGCATCGCCTGGTCCCACCGCGAACACGCCTTCACCACAACCAACCGCCAAGCCTTCGAACAAGCCCTCGCCTAGCCGTCCATGCGGACGTTGTCCACCTACAGGCGGCCGGCCTTCTTCAGAGCTAGGTAGGTGTCGGCTAGGGCGGGGGCTATGGTGTCGGGGTTTTCGTCGAGGACGGTGACGCCGGCTCGGGTGAGGACGGCGGTTACGCGTTCGCGGTCGAGGCGGGTGCGGGCGGCGGAGGCGGCGCCGTAGACCTCGAGGAGGTCGGAGCGGGTGGACTCGAGCTCGGTGAGGCGGGGGTCGGCGACCGACGCGAGGACGATCACGTGGCGGCGCAGCAGCGGGCCGATGACGGGGAGGAGGGACTCCTCGATCACCGCGGGGTCCAAACCGGTCAGCAGTACGACGAGGGAACGTTGGCCGAGCCGTTCGAGCACCTGCGAGACGACGACGCGGAAGTCGGTCTGGACGAGCTCGGCCTCGACGTTCGCCAAAGCGTTCACGAACGACGGCAGCACGTCCTCCGGCGCGGGGCGTCGTACGTCGGCCCGGACCGCGGAATCGCAAGCCAGCAAGGAAACCCGGTCACCGGCGCGGGTCGCGAGCGCGGCCAGCAGGAGCGCGGCATCCATCGCGTGGTCGAGCCGCGGCGCGTCGCCGACCCGTCCGGCCGACATCCGGCCTGAGTCGATCACGATGGCGACCTGGCGATCGCGCTCCGGTCGCCAGGTCCGCAGTACGACGTTGCCGCGACGGGCCGTGGCACGCCAGTCGATGCTGCGTACGTCGTCACCCGGCACGTAGTCGCGCAGTGAGTCGAACTCGGTGCCCTGACCCCGCACAAGCAGAGCGGTCCGCCCGTCCAGCTCCCGCAACCGCGCCAGCCGCGACGGCAGGTGCTTGCGGCTCTTGAACGGCGGCAACGCCCGCACCGTCCACGGCACCCGATGAGACCCTTGCCGGCCGGCGAAACCGAGCGGACCGATCGATCTGATCGTCACCCGATCCGCCTGCCGGTCCCCGCGCCGCGTCGGCAGCAGATTGGTCGTCAGCCGTCGCCGTTCGCCATGCGGCAGGTTCAGCTTGTGCGGCGGGTCCAGTACGCCGGCCGACGGCGCCCATGCGTCACGCAGCAAACCACGCACCCGACGACCCGGATTGGCCACCAGCAGATTCACAGCAGCGTGCTCACCCAGCCGTACGGCGGTGTCGCCCTCGCGGCTCAACTGCAGTCGCCGAGGCGAGCCGGCCAGCAGCAGGTCCACCACGCACACCACCACGCACACCACAACGACGACCGCGACGACCAGACCGACGCCACCCCAGCTCGGCAGCGCCAGAGCGACGAAGACGACCCCGGCGGCGGCCAGCAGAGCGGCCCTGTAGGTGAGCACCATGAGCTATCGGGGCACCGGTACGGTCGCCAGGACGCTCTCCAGCACCGCGTCCGCGCTGACACCCTCGAGCTCGGCCTCCGGCCGCACCTGGACCCGATGCCGAAGGCAAGGACGTGCCATCGCCTTCACATCGTCCGGAATCACGTAGTCCCGACCGGACAGCCACGCCCACGCCCTGGACACGGCCAGCAGGGCGGTAGCGCCTCGCGGCGACACCCCGAGCTGCAGTGATGGCGACTGCCGCGTCGCCCGGCACAGGTCCACGACGTACGCGAGTACGTCCTCCCGGACCGAGACCCGGCGTACGGCGGCCTGTCCGGCGGCGAGGTCCTCCGGCCCAGCCACCGGGCGCAGACCGGCAGCAGCCAGATCACGTGGGTCGAAGCCTTGGGCATGCCGAGCGAGTACGGCGATCTCCGCGTCGCGCGGCGGGATGTCGAGCGTCACCTTCAGCAGGAACCGGTCCAACTGGGCCTCGGGCAACGGGTACGTGCCCTCGTACTCGATCGGGTTCTGCGTCGCGGCGACGACGAACGGCACCGGCAGCAGCCGCGGTACGCCGTCGACGGTGACCTGCCGCTCCTCCATTGCCTCCAGCAACGCCGCCTGCGTCTTCGGCGGGGTCCGGTTGATCTCGTCGGCCAGCATGATGTTGGTGAACACCGGACCCGGCCGGAACTCGAACTCGCTGCTCTTCGCGTCGTACACGAGCGATCCGGTCACGTCACCGGGCATCAGGTCCGGCGTGAACTGCACCCGCTTGGTGTCCAGCCGCATCGCCATCGACAACGCGCGCACCATCAGCGTCTTCGCCGTACCGGGCACGCCCTCCAGCAGCACGTGGCCGCGGCAGAGCAGGGCGAGTACCAGTGCGGTCACTGCGGTGTCCTGACCGACCACCGCCTTGCCGATCTCGGTCCGCAGCGCGACCAGCGCCTGCCTGGCCTGGTCGGCGCTGACCTCGGTAGTCGTCACGGGTGTCGTACCTCCTGCGTCAGTACGTCGAGTTCATGGGACAAAGACATCAGAGCGGCGTCGCTGAGCGGTGGGAGGCCGTAGAGGAGTTCGTACAGCATCGCCGGGTCCCGGCCGGTGCGGGCCGCCACTGTCGCCACGACAGCCGACGGATCGGCCCGCCGGGGGATGCCGTGCGCCTTGTGGAGCTTGCCGAGCGCCGACTCGCGCAGTGCGGCCGCAGCGCGGTCCCTGGCTCGTGAGCGTCGATACAGCCGCGCCCGGCCCTCTGTGGTCTCGGCAGCGTGCACGATGACCGGCAACCGCTCCGCGACCACCGGGCCGAGCCGTCGGCCCCGCCACAACGCCACCACGAGTACGGCGAAGGCCAGCGCCCACCCGATGTAGCGGATGTCCGGCGGGACCAGTGGAGGGCTGTCCTCGTCGTCGTCGCCGAACCCGCTCGACTCCCACTGCGGCAGGTACCAGGTCAGCTCCCGGTCGGTGCCGATCAGGTTGAGCGCCAGGGCCGCGTTGCCGTCGTCGGCGAGCTGCTCGTTGGTGAACGAGCGGGTGGTTCCCACGACGTCGACGATCCGGCCGGCCGACTCCACCCGGATCACCGTGTTGTTGATGCCGTCGCCGTAGCACGCCTGCGCGCCGTCCGGTGCGGAGTACGTCGACCCGCCGACGGTCACCGTGCCGGCCTTCACCGCGGCCGGCAGCTCGCAGTTCGGCTGACGGCTGTCCGAGGCCAGGATCTGTCCGTTGTCCTCCACACCCGGTGCCAGGACCTCCAGCGCTCTGGTGCCGGGGCGGATCAGGACCACATGGCTCCAGCCGGCGTCTGCGATCCGCTGCCAGTCGTCGCGGTCGAGCTGGCCCTCCGGGCCGATGAGCAGCGTCTTGCCGCTGCCTGGCTGGACGGCGTCGTCCAGTACGTCGGTGCCGGTCACCTTCACGCCGTGGTTGCCCAGCAGCGTCGCCAGCGCCCGCGCTCCCTCCGGCTCGGTGGAGTCCGGGCTGAACGGCCCGGAAGTCCGTGCGGTCGTGGCGATCAGTACAACGATCGCCGCCAGCACGATTACTCCGGTCACCAGCAGCGGCGTCCGCAAGGCCCGCCAACTCTCCCCAGCGCTCCGCCCGACCGCAGTACTCATCCACTCACCATGACCCGAGCAGTCCGGGCAGCGTCGTCGGCGGCGACGACTGCGGCGTACCGCTGCGGTGTGCCCGGACGGTTGCCGTAGACAACCTCGGTGAACGCGAGCGCCGCCGGCTGCAGTGGCTCCCGCAACGCCGGTGTCGCGCGTCCGGCGTCGGCAACCACCTCGTACGCCGTCCGCCCGGCGCGATCGTCCAGGATCGTGCGCTCGGTCAGTTCTGCCACGCAGGCACGGAAGCGGCTGCGGATGGCGTGGGCGAAGTCGCCGGACGCCGCCTCCCGCTCCGCCTGAGCGCGGTACTCGGCCGCAGTGCGCGGTCTCGAGGTGTCGAAGACCGTCTGCTTCTCCCGATGACTGGTCCGGAGTACGCCGGCCCGCCACAGCACCACGACGACGATAAGCGCGAGCAGGACGATCAGCATGACCAGACCAGCGTGGCCGTTCGGGGAGGAACCGCTGAGGCTGTCCAGCATGTCGCCGATCCACTGCATGACCTTGTTGAGCGCCTTCTCGATCAATGAGCCGCCGGACTGCCGGTACGCCGACTTCGACAACTCCTGGGCCGCCTCGGCAGCCGCCTGGTCCCGACCGATGTCCACCGGCGGTTCCTCGAGGAACACAGCGATCACGGCGTACCTCCTGGCCGCAGGACCGGACGCATCCACAGGTCGAGGCCCTCTCGCCGGACCCGCAGATCCAGGTAGATCAGGGCCTGGACGGCAGACATGAAGGCCAGGCTGGCGATCAGCGTCATCGCGGTCGCGACACCCGCCGCCACACCGATCACCACAGCGGCTACCGTCGCGCCGGTGCCGTCGCTGCTGTCGGCCCAAGAGCCGACCGTGAGCACCAGCGTGGTCACCCCGAACTGCAAGGCGTACCCGACGATGTTGACCACCAGACCGGCGAACAGCAGGATGCCGAACACCCGCCAGAACTTGCCTTTCACCAGCCGCCAGGAACGCTTCAGCGAACCCCAGATCCCCACCCTGACAGGGATGTAGAGGCCGATGTCGGGCGCATGCCGCCCCTCCATCAGTACGACGGTCCCGGCCAGCACCAGGCGGATGCCGAAGATCAGCACGAGCACAGCGCCGACCAGCACCAGCACCACGGCCACCGCACCGGCCACGTCGGACGAGATCGCGGCGTCCGTGCCGGAGCCGATACCGAACACCGCCAGACCCCAACCGGCGATCAGGACGACGAACGACAGCGACTGCAGCAGCCCAACAGCTGCCAGCGCGGGCAGCGACGGCCGGACCAGGCGCAGCAACTCGCGCGGGCCGACGCGATGCGCCAACTGGCTTCGCACGGCGGCGAGAGCGATGATCCCGGCCATCATGCTCGACACCACGGTGAACAGGACCAGCTGGACGCCGTACGTGAGCAGCAACGCCGCACCGGCCTGCTGGAACGGGTCATCGGACCCGAAGAACCCACCTAGACCGCCAGGTACGGCGACCTCCGTCAGCACGGCCTGGACCGCGATCAGTGCGAGGGCTGCCAGGACCGGGAGGCCGAGCATGATCGTCTTGTTGTCGGAGATGGTCCGGGCCGCGTTGTCGAGCAGGTCCGCGGGCAGCCACGGCCGCAGCGGCTCCGTCGCCGTGCCCTCGTGCAGCGTGATATCGCCGGCCGTCTGCTTGGCCACCATCCACCTCCCGTCCCCGCTGAACCATCGGCCGGACGCCGACGTGTGATCCCCAGAAGCTCGGCCCCAGAGTTGTGCCCAGAGTTGTCTTGGACACCCGCAGTGCACCATGATCACAGCCCAACTCGGGGTCACTCGGCGATCCGGCGTGTGCACTACCCGGGGAATGGGACACTATCCGTAGTGCGTACGGTCAGCATCCGCTGGGCGCACAACGATCGGACGGCAAGGAGCAGGGCGTGGCAGAAGGCAACCGGACGATGCGGGGCCGCATCCTCATCGTCGACGACGACACCGCGTTGTCGGAGATGCTCAGCATCGTGCTGCGCAACGAGGGCTACGACACCTATCTGTGCGCAACCGGTGACAAAGCGGTACCGGCGTTCCGGGAGTTCAAACCGGACCTGGTGCTGCTCGACCTGATGCTGCCCGGCATGGACGGCATCGACGTCTGCCGGGCGATCCGGGCCGAGTCCGGCGTACCGATCGTGATGCTGACGGCCAAGAGCGACACCGTCGACGTCGTGCTGGGCCTGGAGTCCGGTGCCGACGACTACGTGGTCAAGCCGTTCAAGCCGAAGGAGCTGGTGGCCCGGATCCGGGCCCGGCTGCGCCGGATGGACGAGCCGGGGCCGGAGTCGCTCACCATCGGCGACCTGACCATCGACGTCGCCGGGCACTCGGTGAAGCGGGCCGGGGAGACCATCCAGCTGACTCCGCTGGAGTTCGACCTGCTGGTCTGCCTGGCCTCCAAGCCCTGGCAGGTGTTCACCCGCGAGGTGCTGCTGGAGCAGGTCTGGGGCTACCGGCACGCGGCCGACACCCGGCTGGTCAACGTGCATGTGCAGCGGCTGCGCTCCAAGATCGAGAAGGACCCTGAGCACCCGGAGATCGTGGTCACGGTCCGCGGTGTCGGTTACAAGGCGGGTGCGGACTGATCGAGTACGGACGCGACCAGGAGTCGCAGGCTGTCGCCGACGCCCCGGCAACGACGCCGGGGCCGGAGCAGCAGCCGGCCCCTCCCGAGCAGGAGGCGGCCGAGACCCGCGGGACGGAGCTGGAGCTGACCGCCGCCGCGGCAGATTGGCCTGCCTACCCGCAGCCGCTCTGGCGGACGCATCCCAAGCACTGGCCGGACATCTGGCGCCGGTCCATCCAGGCCCGGATCGTCACCGGCACCCTGCTGATGTCGACCGTCGTACTGCTCCTGGTCGGCTGGGTGATGATGAGCCAGGTCACCGACGGTGTGCTGGAGTCCCGTCGTGGCAGCGCGCAGGCGGAGGCGCGGGCGCAGCTGACCTCGCTGTCCAACACCATCAACGCCGCCGACCCGACCACGATCAACCAGCAGCTGTCCGAGCTGGTCCTCGGCACCAACCGCCCCGGCCTGTACGACGTTCTGCTCGTGCCGACCGACACGGCCACCTCGAACGCGATCCGCTACACCGGGCTGGTCGACAGCGACTCGATCCCGCAGGCGCTGGCCTCGTCGGTGATGAGCGACGACTCCAAACTGTGGGACACCTACACGCTGATCAACTACCGCGACGGACCCAGCGTCCCCGGTCTGGTGATGGGATCCCAGCTTCGGGTGAACTCCACCGGCGACCGGTACGCCGTCTATTTCCTCTTCCCGCTCACTGCGCAGCAGGAGACGCTCGACGTCGTCCAGCGCGCGCTGGTCACCGCCGGCCTGCTGCTGGTCGTGCTGCTCGGTGCGGTGGCGTGGCTGGTCACCCGTCAGGTCGTCACCCCGGTCCGGATGGCGCGGCGGATCGCGGAGCGGCTGGCCGCAGGCAAGCTCGAGGAGCGGATGCAGGTCCGCGGCACCGACGACCTGGCCCGGCTGGCGGTCTCTTTCAACAAGATGGCGAGCAACCTGCAACGGCAGATCCGGCGGCTCGAGGAGCTGTCCCGGTTGCAGCGCCGGTTCGTCTCCGACGTCTCGCACGAGCTGCGGACCCCGTTGACCACGGTCCGGATGGCCGCCGACCTGCTGCACGAGAGCCGGGACCAGTTCGACCCGATCAGTCGCCGCTCGGTCGAGCTGCTGCAGAACGAGCTCAACCGATTCGAGGAGCTGCTCGCCGACCTGCTGGAGATCAGCAGGTTCGACGCCGGAGCGGCCGCCTTGGACCTGGAAGACGTGGATTTGCGCGACATCGTCAACCGGGTACTCGAGAACCACGAGTCCCTGCTCCGGCGCAAGGGCTGCGAGGTGCAGCTGGACATCCCGGAGCCCTGCCGCGCGCAGGTGGACGCCCGCCGGATCGAGCGGATCCTGCGGAACCTGATCGGCAACGCCATCGAGCACAGCGAGGGCCTGCCGATCCGGATCAGCACCGCGTACGACGAGGACTCGGCCGCCGTCGCGGTCCGCGACCACGGTGTCGGTTTCCGGGCCGAAGAGGCCGAGATGGTGTTCAGCAGGTTCTGGCGGGCCGACCCGGCTCGGGCGCGGACCACCGGCGGCACCGGCCTCGGCCTGTCGATCGCGCTGGAGGACGCACGGCTGCACGGTGGCCGGCTGGACGCCTGGGGCTCACCGGGCGAAGGCGCGTACTTCCGCCTCACGCTGCCGCGCCGGCCCGACGTCACGCTGTCCGGATCGCCGCTGCCGGCCCGCCCCGCCGACGCCAGCCGGGTCGTCTCCGACAAGTCGCTGGTCGACGTCGGAGCGCCGTACCAGAAGCTGACGGGTGGTGAGCAGCGGTGAGGCGCAGACTGCTTGTTGTCGTGCTGGCGCTGACTTTGCTGGTCACCGGGTGCGCGACCGTCCCGACGCAGGGGAACATCCGCCAGGGCAGCCGGGAAGGGTTGGCCCAGGGCGGGCTCGGGGTCGGCGTCGAAGCGAAGCCGCCGCGGGACAACCTCACCGAGCTGGAGCTGGTGAACGGGTTCCTGGAGGCGATGTCGGACACGCGGGCCTTCGACGTCGCCCGGCAGTACATGACGGCCGACGCGGCCGCGGCCTGGAAGCCCGAGACGCAGACGATCGTCTACGACCAGCGCCCCGGATCGCTGTCGCCGCAACCAGGCGGTGGGGTGAAGCTGACCGCCCGGAAGATCGCGACCGTCGACGAACGGGGCGAGTGGATTCCGGCGGCGCCCGGTGCCGACCGGGCCGACTTCCTGTTCAAGGTCGCGAAGGTCGACGGCCAGTTGCGGGTCGCTTCGGTGCCGCCGGGGGTGTACCTGGGCAGCAACCAGGTGGACCTCAAACTCGCCCCGCGCGATCTGTACTTCTTCAACCCCGGCCGGGAGTTGCTGGTCCCGGACCCGGTCTACCTGCCGGTGAACCAGTCCCAGGGCCAGGCCGCGACCCAGCTGGTCCAGGAGCTGCTGAAGGGACCGACCAAGAGCCTCGGCAACGGCGTCGTGTCGCTCGCCCCGCCCGGCACCGAGGTGCAGGTCTCTGTCCCGGTCGAGTTCGGCGTTGCCACGGTCGCGCTGAACGACACGGCCGCCGCGCTGCGGGAGCCGGACCGCCGGCTGCTCGCCGCCCAGATCGTCTGGACGCTCAACCAGATCAACCTCCGGGCCCGGATCACGGTCGGCGGCGCACCGCTGCTTCCGGACGATCCCGACGAGCTGCCGTTCGCCAACTTCAGCCAGTTCGACCCGTCCGTCCCCGGTGGCGCGATGACCACGCTCTACGGTCTGCGACAGGGCCGGGTGCAGCGCGTCGAAGGGCTGGACGGAGCGTCCGACATCGCCGCCCGGCCGCTGGACTCCAGCCTGCTGCACGGGCAGATCGCCGAGTCGTTCGCGGTGAACCTGAGCGGTGACTCCGGCGCGATCGTGACCACCATCGACGGCGACAAGGTGGTCGCCTACGGTCCGCTGGACAACACCGACAACAGCGACAAGACCGACGACCTGCGCAAGATCAAGACCCTCGGCACGGTGCTGCGGCCGAGCTACGACCACGACGACAACCTGTGGATCCTGGACCGGGCCGACAAGGCGACGCCGCGGCTGCGGGTCCGCAACCGCGACGGGAAGGTCACCGCCGTGACGGTCAGCTTCCGCGGTGACACCCCGCTGGTGCTGCGGATGGCGCCGGACGGTGTCCGGGCGCTGCTGGTGATGCGCTCCAAGGCCACCGGCAAGACGTACGTCGAGACCGGGGCGATCCAGACCGGCCCGGACGGCAAGCAGTTGCTGCTCGGCAGCCTCCGCAAGCTCGAGCTGGCACTCACCGACATGACCGACGCGGCCTGGAACAAGCAGGGTGTCCTGGTCGCCGGGGCATCGGGCTCGGCCAGCAACGCCGACCGCGCGCCGTGGCTGGTCAATCCGGACGGTTCCAAGCTCCAGTTGCTGCCGGGTGCGTCCACAGACTTCATCACCCAGCGGCTGGCCTCGAACCCGAACAAGGACACGCTGCCGGCGGTCGAGGACGTCGACGGGCACGTGCACTGGCAGACCCGCGACCTGACCTGGACCGCGATGGAGGACGACGCGAACGCGATGCCGTTCATTCCGGTCTACCCGGGCTGACCTCGGCCGCGAGATATCCACAGGCCGGCGCCGGGGCGGTTGCGGCGCCGGGGCGGCGTCGCCGATCGTGGGTGCGATGCCGGTCCGGGACGCGTTCGCCGATCTCGTCCTGGGTGGGCGCTGCGCGGGCTGCGACCGGCCCGGAGTCACTCTCTGTGGTGGTTGCCGGGAGCTACTGACCTCAGTGACTCCGTTCCGTGCCTGGCCCGACCCGCGTCCGCACGGACTGCCGCCACCGACCGCGGCAGCGCCGTACGCCGATCAGGTGCGGAAGCTGATCATCGCGCACAAGGAGGAGGCCCGGTACGCGCTTGCTCGTCCGCTCGGGCAGGTCCTGGCGACCGCCGTGCTCGCGGCTCTCGGCAACCATCCGGGAGTGTGGATCTGCCCTGTCCCATCAGCGCCTTCGACCGTCCGGCAGCGTGGCCACGACCCGTTGGCGCGGATCACCAAGGCCGCCGTGCGGGCGCTCCGGCGCAGTGGCGTCGACGCCAGGCCGGCGCTCGCGCTGTCCGTCGTACGGCGTCCTGACGACCAGGCCGGACTGTCCGCGGAACGCCGAACGGCCAACCTGGCCGGGGCTTTCGCGCTTCGTTCGCGCTGGGCTGAAACGCTGACCGATCAACCGGTCCTGCTGGTCGACGACGTGATCACCACCGGTTCCACGCTCAGCGAAGCCTGCCGCGCCTTGGAAACCGGGGGAATTCCGGTGCTGGGCTGCGCGGTGCTGGCCGCGACCCGTCGGCAGCGGCCGTCTGGTTCATGAGAACTTCCCTACCGGTTTTCGCCGAAGCCGACTAGCGTTGGCCTATGACACCCGCACGGGCTTGTCGGGCAGGGAAGTGGTGCAGGACCGGATCAGCCGGAATCCTCACTGCGGAGTCCGACGGGCGTGATGGCGGGTGTTCTCGTTTCGGGCGCCCCAACCGCAACCGACACAGTGAGACGGAGTGGATTTCACCGGCTGGCGGGGGTCCGGAGGTGTAGAAGAAGTCGCCGATCGATGGAGGTTTCCGTGGACGTCGTTGTCAAGGGTCATCACTGCGAGGTCAGTGACCGCTTCCGGCAGTACGTCGAGGAAAAACTCGAGCGGATCGAGAAGGTCGATCACCGGGTACTGCGGTGCGAGGTAGAAGTCAGCCAGGAGAAGAACCCGCGACAGCACGATCGGGCGATGCGTGTCGAGCTCACCATGTACACCAAGGGGCCGGTGGTCCGCGCCGAAGCCTGCGGCGAGACCAAGCAGGCGGCGTTCGACGTCTGCCTCGACCGGCTCCGGGCCCAGGTCCGCAAGGCGGCGGACCGGCGCCGGGTGCACCGCGGTGAGCGCTCGCCGGAAGGCCTGCGGCACGTGAACGCGAAGCAGCCGCTCAACGGCACACCAGCAGTGGAGGAGACAGTCGCCGACGACGAAGTGGCGACGTACAAGTTCGGATCCCTCACGGTCACCGGGGACGGACCCCTGGTGATGCGCGAGAAGACCCACACCGCCAAGCCGATGTCCCTGGACCAGGCGCTCTACGAGCTCGAACTGGTCGGGCACGACTTCTATCTCTTCGTGGATGCGGACGAGAACCAGCCCAGCGTCGTCTACCGGCGCCGCGGCTACGACTACGGCGTGATCCGCCTGACCGTCTGATCCACCCCGCTCCGGTCGCGTGAGGCCGACCTCCGAGGTTCCGGGAGGAGCGCAACAGAGAAGGGGCCGGGCTGACCAGCCCGGCCCCTTCTACTTCCCTGTGACGGTCGGCTATCCGTCGATCTGGGACTGGAGTTCGGCCGCGTACGTCGCCACCTCCGCGTAGACGCCCGGGTTACCGGCGTCCGCGCACCCGATACCCCACGAGACCACGCCGAACAGGCGGCCGTTCAGGACCAGCGGCCCGCCCGAGTCGCCCTGGCAGGAGTCCTTGCCGCCGTCCTCGTAGCCGGCGCAGATCTCGCCGTTCGCGGTGTAGCCCTCGCTCGCGTACGCCTGCTCGCAGTACTCGTCACCCAGCACCGGCACGTCCACCTTCTGGAAGGTGTCCGCCGGACCGGTGCCCTCGGTGTCGCCCCAGCCGTAGACCACCGACGGTGCTCCAGCTGTGTCCGCCCCCGCGTCGGTCTCCAGCGCCAGGGTGGGTACGCCGTCGAACGGCGTGGCCAGCGTCATCACAGCCACGTCGTGGCCGCCGGCGCTGCCGTACTCCGGGTCCACCCAGATGCTGCTGATCTTGGACTCCTTGCCGCTGGACGTGTCGGTCAGCACGTCCCGGCCCTGGATCGCGGTGTAGGTGCTCGCCGACTCCTGGGCGCAGTGCGCGGCGGTCACGATCTTGTTCGCCGCGACCAGCGTCGATCCGCACCACTCGCCGGTGGGATCGGGGGAGCCGCTGTTCGACAGCTGGATGGCCCACGGGGTGTCGGCGGTGTGGGCGATGGTGCCACCGACGATCCGGGTCTTGGGTCCGTCCGGCGCTTCCGCGGCCGATGCGGAGCCGGCGACGGCCACCGCACCGAGGGACGCCGCGGCCAGCACACCGGCTGCCAGGGCAGCACGGACCAACTGCAATCTTCCTGTCATGCCTCACTCCAGGTTGATAGGGGCCACACGGGCGGCGCGGCCTGGTTGGAGCGTCCCCCGAACACCCTCTGTAGCGCACCTCCCACTTGCGGTAACTCCCGAGTTATGGCCCGGGCTCCCACTACAGTTCGGCCGTGCGTGCGCCTCGAACCAACTGGAAGACGGTCTGGCTGAAGCTGGCCGGCGCCGCCGTGCCTCTGGTGACGATCGGCGTCGGCAGCCCGATCATGTTCGGCATCCTGGCGTTCCGGCGGCGGAGTCTGCTGCTTGCGGTGTCCGCGCTGGTCTATCTGGGCACGGCCGTCGCCTTCTGGGTGCCCGGCTGGGGCGAGCCGGATCACCCGAGCCCTGACCCCGTCGTCTTCGTACTGCTGGCCAGCATGGGCGTGGCGAGCATCCAGGCCGCGCTCATCATCGGCGGCCGGAAGTACGGCGGCCAGGTCGACCTCAACGACGCCCCGGCCGAGGTGTTGTCGGCGCTGCCCGGGCTGGATCAGCAACGCGCGACGGCCATCGTGTCGAGCCGCACTGAGACGGGTCGCTTCCGGTCGGTCGATGAGCTGTGGTCCCGGGGGCTGCTGTCCGGCCCTCCGAGCAAGGATCTGGTGGACCGGCTGGTCGTCGTACCGGTGCAGGACCGGCGCTGAGCGGATTCTGTCGGTGGAGCCGGGCAGAATCTCGAAGATGACTACGCAGGTGTTGTCGACGGCGCAGGCGCGACGGGTCGCGCTGGCGGCCCAAGGCTTCATGGACCCGCGGCCGAAGGGAGTGCCCGACGCCCGGGCGCTGGCCCGCGTGCTCGGCCGGATCGGCCTGATCCAGATCGACTCGGTCAACGTGCTCAGCCGCGCGCAGTACCTGCCGCTCTACTCCCGGCTCGGTCCGTATCCGCGGGCGCTGCTCGACCGTGCCAGCGGCAAGGCGCCTCGGCGACTGGTCGAGTACTGGGCGCACGAGGCGTCGCTGATCCCGGTCGAGACCCATCCGCTGATGCGCTGGCGGATGGACCGCGCGATGACCGAGGCGTGGGGTGGCCCGCGCGCGATCGCGCAGCAGCGGCCGGACCTGGTCAAGCAGGTGCTCGCGGACGTCCGCGAGCACGGGCCGCTGACCGCTCGGGAGATCGATGACGACGTCGAGCGCGAGCGGGACAACTGGGGCTGGAACTGGTCCGACGTCAAGCGAGCCCTCGAGTTCCTCTTCTACGCGGGCCAGATCACGGTGGCGCGCCGCAACCAGCAGTTCGAGCGGCAGTACGACCTACCTGAGCGGGTGCTGCCGGCCGCCGTACTGGCGACTCCGACGCCGTCCGTTGCCGAAGCACATCGGGGGCTGGTGTCGATTGCGGCGAAGGCGCATGGCGTGGCGACTGCGCAGTGCCTGAGGGACTACTTCCGGACTGCGCCTGACCCGACCGCGCAGGCGATCCAGGAGTTGGTCGAGGAGGGTGAGCTGCTGCCGGTCCAGATCGAGGGTTGGAAGCGGCCGGCGTACCTGCACCGGGACGCGCGGCTGCCGCGGAGGGTGAACACGCGGGCCCTGGTCAGCCCGTTCGACTCGCTGGTGTTCGAGCGCACCCGGACCGAGGTGCTGTTCGACTTCCGGTACAGGATCGAGATCTATGTGCCGGCCGAGAAACGCATCTACGGGTACTACGTCCTCCCGTTCCTGCTCGGCGACCGGTTGGTGGCGCGGGTGGACCTGAAGTCGGACCGGACGGCCGGCGTGCTGCTGGTCCAGTCGGCGCACGCGGAGCCGAAGGCGCCGGTGGAGACCCCCGACGAGCTGGCCGCGGAGCTCGTCCAACTGGCGGGCTGGCTCGGTCTGGACCAGGTCCGGGTGGCCGGTGGGGGTGACCTCTCGCCTGCGCTGAGTGACGCCCTGCGCGGTTTCTGATTGCGCAACCGGAACTTTTCGGCGTCCCGGAGCGTGGGTCGGGTAAGCCCCAAGGCACGCAGCGGGAGTGGATTGACACACCCAGCCCCGTACCATGGGTCACGCGCGCCCGCCTGTGGGTCGGACGCGCCTGTCGGCTCATGCCGCAACCCAGGCTTCAGCAGCAAGGAGAGAACTCCCCACCATGAAGGTGATCGACAAGGTCCTGCGGATCGGCGAGGGCAAGATCCTGCGTCAGCTCCAGGGCATCGCGAAGATGGTCAACTCGATCGAGGACGACTTCGTCGGCATGTCCGACGAGGAGTTGCGCGGTCAGACCGCGGAGTTCAAGCAGCGGCACGAGAACGGGGAGTCGCTCGACTCGCTGCTGCCGGAGGCGTTCGCGGTGGTCCGGGAGGCGGCCAAGCGGACGCTGCACCAGCGGCCGTACGACGTCCAGGTCATGGGCGGCGCCGCACTGCACCTGGGCAACATCGCCGAGATGAAGACCGGTGAGGGCAAGACCCTGGTCGCCACCATGCCGGTGTACCTGAACGCGCTGTCCGGCCGGGGCGTGCACGTGGTCACGGTGAACGACTACCTGGCCAAGTACCAGGCCGAGTGGATGGGCCGGGTGTACCACTTCCTCGACCTCGACTACGGCGTGATCCTGCCGGAGATGACCCCGGCCGAGCGCCGGGTCGCCTACAGCAAGGACATCACCTACGGCACCAACAACGAGTTCGGGTTCGACTACCTGCGCGACAACATGGCGCAGAGCATCGAGGACTGCGTCCAGCGCGATCACAACTACGCGGTCGTGGACGAGGTGGACTCGATCCTGGTCGACGAGGCCCGGACCCCGCTGATCATCTCCGGCCCGGCCGAGGACTCGCAGCGCTGGTACGTCGAGATGGCCCGGATCGCCGGCACGCTGAAGCCGCGGATCGCCGACGACAAGGTGCCGGAGGAGCAGCGCCCGGTCGCCGACTACGAGGTGGACGAGAAGAAGCGCACCGTCGCCATCCTCGAGCGCGGCATCGAGAAGGTCGAGGACCGGCTCGGCATCGACAACCTGTACGAGTCGGCCAACACCCCGCTGATCAGCTACCTGAACAACGCGCTCAAGGCCAAGGACCTGTTCCGCCGCGACAAGGACTACGTGGTCGTCGACAACGAGGTCCTGATCGTCGACGAGCACACCGGCCGGACGCTGCACGGCCGCCGCTACAACGAGGGCCTGCACCAGGCGATCGAGGCCAAGGAGAACGTCGAGATCAAGGAGGAGTACCAGACCCTCGCGACGATCACGCTGCAGAACTACTTCCGCCTCTACGACAAGCTGGCCGGCATGACCGGTACGGCGATGACCGAGGCGGCCGAGTTCTCCAAGATCTACAAGCTCGGCGTGGTCCCGATCCCGACCAACAAGCCGATGATCCGCAGCGACGAGCGGGACTTGATCTTCCGTACCGAGGACGCCAAGTTCGACGCGGTGGTCGACGACATCGTCGAGGTGCACCAGAGCGGTCAGCCGATCCTGGTCGGCACCACCAGCGTGGAGAAGTCCGAGCGGCTGTCCGCGCAGCTGCGCAAGCAGAACGTCGCGCACGAGGTGCTGAACGCCAAGCAGCACGCCCGGGAGGCGGCGATCGTGGCCGAGGCCGGCCGCAAGGGCGCGGTCACGGTGGCCACCAACATGGCCGGCCGTGGTACCGACATCATCCTCGGCGGCAACCCGGAGTTCCTGGCCGACAAGGAGTTGCGGGCCCGCGGCATCGACCCGGCCGAGGCGATCGAGGAGTACGAGGCGGCGTACCCGGCCCTGCTGGAGCAGTTCGAGAAGCAGGTGAAGGACGAGCAGGAGGAGGTCCGCGAGGCGGGCGGCCTGTACGTGCTCGGCACCGAGCGGCACGAGTCCCGCCGGATCGACAACCAGTTGCGCGGCCGGTCCGGCCGGCAGGGCGACCCGGGCATGTCCCGCTTCTACCTGTCGCTGGAGGACGACCTGATGCGGCTGTTCAAGCGCGAGATGGTCGACTGGGCGATGTCGCGCAACAACGACGACAGCCAGCCGCTGGAGAACAAGGTCGTCACCAAGGCGATCGCGTCGGCGCAGTCCCAGGTCGAGGCGCAGAACTTCGAGACCCGCAAGAACATCCTCAAGTACGACGACGTGATGAACCGGCAGCGGCACGTCGTGTACGACGAGCGCCGCCGGGTGCTCGAGGGCGCGGACCTGCGCGAGCAGGTGCAGGACATGCTCGAGGAGACCGTCACCGGGTACGTGCAGGGCGCGACCGCGGACGGGTTCGCCGAGGACTGGGATCTGGACGCGCTGTTCACCGCGCTGAGGACGCTGTACGCGACCGAGGTGACCGAGGACGACCTGATCGAGGAGGCCGGCGGCGAGAAGGCCGGCCTGACCTCGGACTTCCTGATCGAGCGGTTCATCCTCGACGCCAAGGAGGCCTACGAGCGGCGCGAGGAGATGCTCGGCGCGGAGTCGATGCGTGAGCTCGAGCGCCAGGTCGTGCTGAGCGTGCTGGACCGCAAGTGGCGCGAGCACCTGTACGAGATGGACTACCTGCGTGAGGGCATCGGGCTGCGCGCGATGGCGCAGCGCGACCCGCTGGTCGAGTACCAGCGCGAGGGCTACGACATGTTCGCCGCGATGATGGAGTCGATCAAGGAGGAGTCGGTCGCCTTCATCTTCAACGTCGACGTGAAGGCGATGCAGGAGCAGATGGTGCTCTCGGCCGACGCCGAGGTGGACCAGGTCGCCGAGGACGAGGACATCCTGACGCCCGGTGCGCCGGTGGCGGAGTTCCCCGGCCGGCTCCAGGACGAGATCCGCCCGCAGGACACGCCGCGACCCCGGGACACCCCCCGGCTGCAGGTCAAGGGCCTGAGCGAACGGCGCCCGCAGCGGTTGTCGTACTCCGCTCCGACCATCGACGGCGACGACGAGGTCTCGCACCACCAGGACGCGGGCGACGAGGGTGGCCTGATGTACGCCGGCACCCCGCGCAACGTCGCCTGCCCGTGTGGCTCGGGCAAGAAGTACAAGCGCTGCCACGGCGACCCGCAGTCGGACGCCTACAAGTTCTGACGCCCTCTTAGAGTTCTGCACAGTGTGGCTCCCGTCTTGGCGGGAGCCACACTGCTGTGGTGGTGTGGTCGCATGTGGCTGAAGGAGCGGTTCGGTCTGGGGGTGCCTGTGGTGGGGGCACCGATGGCGAACGTGAGTGGCGGGAAGCTGACGGCCGCGATCTCGGCGGCCGGGGGACTCGGGATGCTGGGAGCCGGGTCGGCGGTCACCGCTGACTGGATCCGGACTGAGGGAGCCGTGGCCGCGGCGGGCGGGAACCCGTACGGGATCGGGCTGATGGCCTGGTCGGTGGACGAGCGGCCCGAGCATCTCGACGCGGTACTCGAGCTCAAGCCGGCCTTGGTGTCGCTCAGCTTCGGCGACTACACGCCGTACGTCGAGGCGCTGCAGAAGGAAGGCATCGTCGTCGCGACCCAGGCGGGGACGGTCGCGGACGCGCGGCAGGCGATCGACGCCGGCGTCGATGTGATCGTCGCGCGGGGTGCCGAGGCAGGCGGTCACGGCCGCAACGAGGTCGCCACCCTCCCGCTGCTGCAGGCGATCCTCGACCTCACCGACCGCCCGGTGCTCGCGGCCGGCGGCATCTCCGGTCCGCGCGGGCTGGCCGCCGTACTGGCCGCTGGAGCAGCAGGTGGCTGGATCGGTACGGCGTTCCTCACTTGCGTCGAGGCGTTGACGTCGGAGCCGGTCCGCCGCCGGGTGATCGAGGCGGACGAGACCGACACCGTCTACGGCACGGTCTTCGACGCGGCGTCACGCGCGGGCTGGCCGGACGAGTTCGGCGGCCGCGCGCTGCGCAACGACTTCTTCGACAGTTGGGTCGGTCGCGAGGAGGAACTCAAGACGAAGGACAGCGGGCACGCCGACTACGTCGAGGGCACCCGCGCCGGTGATCCCACCCGCGCGTCGATCTACGCGGGCCAAGGCGTCGGCGCCCTCACCGGCCAACCGACAGCCGCCGAAGTCCTCGAAGGTTTCGCGAGCTACCGCACCTACCTCCAGGCCGCGAGCAACCAGTGAACCAGGCGGCACCGGGCAGCGGGCGGACGACTCTGGCGACTGTCGCCGCAGCGGCCGGGGTGTCGACGGCGACGGTGTCGAAGGTTCTGAACGCGCGACCGGACGTGGGCCAGGAGACCCGGGTCCGGGTCGAGCGAGCGCTCGCCGACCACGGGTACGTCCCGCAACGCCAGCGGAGAGGACGGAAGAAGACGCGGGTCCGGACCGTCGGCCTGGTCTGCGACGACCTGCTCTCGCCGTACACCGTCGAAGTCCTGCGCGGTGTCAGCGGTGCCGCGGCGGAGTCAGAGGTCGATGTGGTGGTCGCCCTGCTCGATGACGTCCTGGGCGGCCCGTCGTCGGATGCCTGGGTACGGCGGCTGCGCGCTGCCGGGCACGAAGGGATGATCGTCGTCGCCTGCGAACTCACCGAACTGCAGGGCGCCGCCGTCGACCGTGCCGGTCTTCCTTTGGTGGCGATCGATGCGCTGAGCCTTCCCTCGATCGAGGTGGCGACTGTTGGCGCGACCAACGGGACCGGTGCGTTGGGCGCGACCGAGCACCTGATCGGGTTGGGGCACGAGCGGATCGCCTTCGTCGGTGGCCCGGAGTCGTCGTCCTGCGGACAGGCCCGGCTGCACGGCTATCTCGCGGCGATGACGAACGCCGGTTTGCACGTCGACACGGAGCTCATCTCGCACGGTCTGTACATCACCGCGACCGGGGTCGCGGAAGGCCGGCGCCTGCTCGGGCTGGAGCGACCGCCGACTGCCGTCCTCGCCGCCAATGATCCGATCGCCATCGGCGTGATCGAAGCGGCCCGCCTGCAGGGACTTGCGGTGCCGGCGGATCTGAGTGTCGTCGGCTTCGACGACACCTTCCTGGCCGAATCGTCGACACCGCCGCTGACCACCGTTCGACAGCCCTTGCAGCAGATGGGCGCCTTCGCGTTCGAGAGCCTGATGCGTCTGGTCGGCGGCCGTGCGCTGGACACGTCCCACATCGAGCTGGCCACCGAGCTCATCGTCCGGGATTCGACCACCCGCCTGCTCTAGCGCCGGGAAGACGGCGGGAAGGTCCGGGGAAGGCGCTCCTCCTAGCGTCGTCGGCAGTTGTCCACGACGCCGGACGATCCGGCGCGATCAGGGGAGGATTCATGACCACGACGACCGAGAAGCCACGCCGCAACGGCGTGGACACCGCGACCCTCTTCGCCACCCTCGACGCGGTCAAGGGGCAGAACGAGATCGCGAAGTTCCAGTTCAGGGCGAGCAACACCTGGCAGACCGGCACGCACAGCCGCTCCACCGCGTCGGGCTTCTTCGGTGCCATGCAGGAACTGCGGCACGAGTCCGACACCGTCCTCGACTTCGACCACCCGGCCGTCCTGGTCGGCACGGACAAGGGCCCGACGCCGGTCGAGTACCTGCTGCACGCGATCGCCGCCTGCCTGACCGCCGGCATCGCCAACATCGCCGCGGCGCGGGGTGTCGAGCTGACCAAGGTCACGTCGACGGTCGAGGGCGACATCGACCTGCTCGGGATCCTGGGCTTGTCGGACGGCTCCGTCCGCAACGGGTACGAGCAGATCCGGGTGTCGCTCGCCGTCGAGGGCGACGCCGACGACGAAACCCTGCGCGGCATCGTCGCGCAGTCCCGGCGCCGTTCGGCCGTGTACGACGTACTCGCCAACCCGACGTCCGTCGTGATCGACGTGGTCACCGGCTGAGTCGTCGGCAGCAGCCAGGGAGGGGGAGCACGATGCGGACCATCGACACGATCGTGATCGGCGCCGGGCACGCGGGACTCGCGGTCAGCCGGCTGCTCACCGGGGCCGGTCGCGACCACGTGGTGATCGAGCGGGGCAGGATCGCCGAGCGGTGGCGCACCGAGCGCTGGGACTCGCTCCGGCTGGTCAATCCGAACTGGATGCTGCGGCTGCCAGGTTGGGAGTACGACGGCCCCGATCCGGACGGGTACCTGAGTGCCGGCCGGTTCGTTCGCCATCTGGTGCAGTACGCCGAATCGTTCGGCGCCCCGGTGGTGTCCGAAGCCACGGTGCTGGAGCTCACCCAGGCGAGCGCCGGGGGATACCGAGTGGTCACCGATCGCGGTACCTGGCGAGCCCGGCACGTCGTCATCGCGACCGGGCCGCACGGTGCACCACGTGTGCCGGGCGGACTCGGCGCGGCCGAAGTCCTGACGGCGAACAACTACCGCTCGCCGGGCCTGCTCGCTCCCGGAGGCGTCCTGGTGATCGGTGCCTCATCGTCCGGCGTGCAGATCGCCGACGAGCTCAACCGGGCCGGCCGGCAGGTACACCTGTCGGTCGGCCGGCACACCAGGATGCCTCGCTGCTACCGCGGCATGGACATCTTCTGGTGGCTGGAGAGCATCGGACGGCTGGCTCGGACGATCGACGACGTACGCGATCCGGCGGCTGCCCGGCGGGAGCCGTCGATGCAACTGATCGGGCACCGGCCGGGAGGGCGGCCGCGCGCGGTCGACCTACCGACGCTGCAGAGTGCCGGGGTTCGGCTGCTCGGCCGCTTCTACGGCATGGACGGATCACGGGCGCTGTTCCGGTCGGACCTGGCCGGCACCGCTGCGGCGGCCGATCTGCGGATGCATCGGCTGCTCGACGCGGTCGACGAGTACATCGCGTGCACCGGCCTCACCAGCGAGGTCCCGGCGGGCGTCCGGCCGTCCAGCCTGGTTGCGCCTGCGCAGAGCGTGGACCTGTCGATGGCGGGGATCGGGACCGTGCTGGTCGCCACCGGCTACCGGCCGGAGTACCCGTGGCTCCAGTTGCCGATCGTCGGTCCCGACGGCCACATTCAGCAGGACCGAGGTATGACCGCCGCTCCTGGTGTGTACGTCGTCGGGCAACGGTTCCAGCACCGACGCGACTCGGGCTTCATCGACGGCGCCCGTCACGACGCCCACACCGTCGTACAGCACCTGCTGACGGCTTGCACCGTGGAGTCGGCGCGATGAGCACGCCGTACGACGTCCTGGTTGTCGGCGGACGGGTGGCAGGGGCCTCGACCGCGATGTTGCTCGCCCGTGCGGGGGCTCGCGTGGCTCTGGTCGAG
This sequence comes from Kribbella capetownensis, assembly GCF_004331485.1. Lineage (GTDB taxonomy): Bacteria > Actinomycetota > Actinomycetes > Propionibacteriales > Kribbellaceae > Kribbella > Kribbella capetownensis. The sequence goes on along the minus strand of NZ_SJKD01000007.1, from coordinate 78,917 downwards.
CGGTCCGCTTCCGGCAGCGACACCGTCTCCACCCATGGCCTCATGCGCGCAGGCGTTCTGCAGTTGTCGAGGTGGGGGCTGCTGGACACGCTGACTGCCGCCGGAACACCACCGATCCGCGAAACCACCTTCCACTACAGCGATCGCGAGGCCCAGCAGGTCACCATCCGCGCCAAGGGTGGCGTGGATGCCTTGTACGCACCTCGCCGACACGTCCTCGACCGGATCCTCGTCGACGCGGCCGCCGACGCCGGGGCCGACGTACGGCACCGGACCGCAGTCACCACGTTGCTTCGCGACGAGAGTGGACGCGTAGCTGGTGCTCGCGTTCAAGACCGTGCGGGGCGTACTGCGGATCTCCTTGCCAGGTTGACGATCGGCGCCGATGGCCTCCGGTCGACGGTCGCGTCCGCAGTCGGCGCTCCCGTCGTACGGCGGGGCGATTCCCGCAGCGCCGTCCTCTATCGGTACTACGCCGGGCTGCGGACTACGGGGTACGAGTGGGCGTACGCAACCCGGTGCGGGCGCCGGTTTTCTGCCCACCAACGAGGAGTTGACGTGCGTCTTCGTTGCGACGACTCCGGTTCGGATGCGAGCTGCGCGCCGCGAAGAAGCCTTCGCCACGCTGCTCACTGAGACGGGCCTGGCCGAGCGTGTGTTGTCGGCACAGCCGACCGGCCGCTTGCACGGTTGGGCCGGTGCAGCAGGGTTCATCCGCCAGTCCGGCGGTCCCGGCTGGGCGCTGGTCGGGGACGCCGGCTACTACAAGGACCCGATCACCACGCACGGCATGACGGACGGTCTGCGTGATGCCGAGCTACTGACTGACGCGATCCTCCAGAACCCGGAGGCCGTCGCGCTGGCGCAGTACCAGGCCACGCGGGATGAGCTCTCGAGCCGCTTCTTCGACGCCACCGAGAGCGTCGCGTCGTACGCGTGGAGTATGGACGAGGTCCGGCTCCTGCTGCGGGAGGTCAGCTCAGCGATGGGCGACGAGGTCGAACACCTGCAGTCGCTGCCGTCTGCGCTGGTTCAGGCACCCGGTGCCGGGCTGTAGCTGAGGCTCGTTCCGGCGCCTACGATCCGAGATGTGGAGGTCAGCGTTCGGCTGCTGGGCGGGTTCACCGTCGTTGTCGACGGCACGCCGATTCCCAACCGACGGTGGAGCCGCCGCCAGGCTGCGACGCTGGTCAAGCTGCTCGCGCTGGCGCCTGGCGGCAGGCTGCATCGGGACCGGGTCGTGGATGCGCTGTGGCCGGAGCTCACGCTGGATGCCGCCCTTCCACGGCTGCACAAGGCGGCTCACTATGCGCGGGCCGTGTTCGATCACCGGGACGCCGTCGTACTGAAGGACGAGGTCGTCGCGCTCTTCCCGGATGAGTGTCTCGAGGTCGATGCCGGGCAGTTCGAAGCGGCCGCCCGGGATGCGCTCGCGAGCGACCCGGCGTCGCAGGAGCTCTGCGCCACCGCACTGGACCTGGCCGGTGAGCTGCTGCCGGACGACTTGGCCGAGTCGTGGCTGGACGATCCGCGCGAGCAGCTTCGGCTGCGGGTCATGCGGCTGCTGCGGTGCACGGGCCGATGGGAGGAGCTCCTGGCGATGGACCCCGCGAACGAGGAGGCTCACGTCGAGCTCCTGCGCGAAGCCGTCGTCGCCGGTGACCGGACCAACGGCCTCCGCCGCTACGACCGGATGGAACGTGCCTTGACCACCGAGCTCGGCATCTCGCCGGGTCCCGAAGCCGTCGTACTGCGTGAGCGCCTGCTGACATCCGTGACCCCGTCGCAGCAGACGGAGTTGGTCGCGGAACCGCAGGCCTCAACCTTGCTCGAGCGGGACGCCGAATTGGCCGAGCTCAGAGGCGCCGCCGGTGCGGCCGTCAGCGAAGGCCGCGGTGTCGTCATCCTGGTGTCGGGCGAAGCGGGCGCCGGCAAGACGGCCTTGGTGCACGCGTTCCTCGACGGGCTCGGCCCAGCGATCAACGTGGCGATCGGCGACTGTGACGACCTGCTGGCGCCGCGCAGCCTCGGGCCGTTCCGCGACATGGCCGAGCACGATGCCGAGCTGGCGGCCGCATTGGCAGCCGATCGGCCGGATGGCGCGCTGCTGCGCGTCTTCTCCGAGCGTCCGTCGGTCGTTGCGGTGGAGGACATCCACTGGGCCGACGACGCGACGCTCGACGCGATCCGGTTCCTCGCCCGCAGGTTCCCGGGCATCCCGGCCGTGCTCCTGCTGACGTTCCGCGAGACCGGGGTCGATCCGGGACACCCGCTGCGGCAGCTGCTCGGAAGGCTCACCGGTTCCTCGGTACGCCGGGTGACGCTGCCACCCCTGACCGTCGAGGCAGTGCGGCAACTCGGGCCGGCCACCGCGAGTCAGGCCGAGGAGATCCATCGGGTCACCCAGGGGAACCCGTTCTTCGTCACCGAAGTGCTGGCGGCCGGCGGTAGTGGCGACGTACCTCAGACTGTCCGCGACGCCGTACTGGCGCGCCTGGGCAAACTCTCGGCTCCGGCGCGAACGCTGGTGGAACGCCTGTCGGTCATCCCGACGCGGGCGGAACGGTGGCTCGCCGAGAGCCTCGCGGAGGGCGAGTCGGCGGTACTGATCGAGGCCGAGCGTTCCGGGATGGTCATCGGCGCGGACACGGCGGTCGCGTTCCGCCACGAGCTGGCCCGGCGGGCGATCGAGGCCACGCTCACCGCGGGCGAGCGGGTCCAGGCCAACCGAGTCGTGGTCGACGTCCTCCTCGGGCGTCCCGTGCTGGAGCCCGCGCGCCTGGTGCACCACGCGGAGCGCTGCGGGCGGGTTGACGTGATCCTGGAACACGGTCCGTCCGCCGCCCTCGAAGCCGCCCGACTCGGTGCCCACCGCCAGGCGGTCGGCGTACTGGACGTCGTACTGCGCCATCGTGAACTGCTCGGCTCTCACCAGGCAGCCGACCTGTTCACCCGACGGGCCTACTCGCTGTACGTCGTCAATCGGTTCGAGGCGGCCCTTAAGTCCGCCGAGCGCGGTGCTGTCGCCGCCGAGGCAGCCGGCGATGCAATCCTTCAGGCAGACGCGTTGATGGTGCTCGCACGGGTGGCCTTGTTTGCGAGCGGCCCGCTCCGTTCGCGGCGCGCGGCCGAGCAAGCTGCGGACCTGCTGGAGCCGACGGGTGACGACGCCCGGCTCGCGGCCGCACTGATCGAGCAGGCCCGCGCGCACAGCAACCTGGCGACGATCGGGATCGTCGCCGAGCCGGGCGAGCAGGCCGAGGCTTTCGCCGGGCGGGCGTTCGCCATCGGGCAGAGCCTGAGCCGGAGTGATCTGGAGGCGCAAGCCGGTTGCTATCTGGGCGACGCCCGGCTGGCTCGAGGTGACCTGCGCGGCGACGAGGATCTGCGCCGCGCGATCTCGCTGGCCGGCGCGGACAGCAGAGTGGAGACGGTAGTGCGGTGCTACGTGAACGCGGCCGGCGGCGCCTATCGCAGCGGCCGGTTCGACGATGCCGAGAAGTACGTCGCCGGAGGCCTGCGGGCCGCGGCGGACGGTGAGTTCTTCGCCGGCCAGTACCGCCTGCGGCTCACCGCGGCCGCGGTGCAGGCGAGCAGAGGGCAGTGGGACCGCGGCATCGCCGCACTCCGTGCCTTGCTGGACAGTCCAGGGGAGCCAGGTGTGATGGCGGCGCTCGCCGGCAGCCTGCTGGCCCGGCTCCTCGCGCGCCGCGGAGATGACGAAGCGGGTGACGTGCTGGTGGCGGCGCTGGCCGCGCGCCCGATCGCGGACGACATCTACGTCGAGGGCACTCTCGCGGTGGCGCGGATCGAGCTCGGGTGGCTGGACGGTTCCCTGGGCGCCTTCACCGACGACGCTCGGCTTGCGCTGACCCTCGTCAAGGAGGCGGAACACCGCACGATGCAGGCCGAGCTGTGTGCCTATCTCGGCCGAGCCGGCATCGACGTCGCTGCTCCGGCCGGAGCGCCAGGCCCCTGGGCCGCCACTCTCGCCGGACGCTGGGAGGAGGCGGCGACCGCTTGGGCCGCCTTGGGCGATCGCTACGAGCAGGCGGTCGTGCTGGCAACGGCTCCGGACCGCCTGGCACGGGCGCAGGGCCAGGTCCTGCTGCGCGACCTCGGAGCGGCCGGTACGGCGCTCGCGGTCTGAGACATACCACTCGACGGTGTGGTCTTGACGTGCACTGTTTAAACCGGTTTAGATAGCTCTTAAACCGGTTTAAATCTCGCCAGACGAGGTGTCGATGAGCAAGCAGCGGCCGACGATCGCGGATGTCGCGCATCGGGCCGGCGTGTCCAAGGGCGCGGTCTCGTTCGCGCTGAACGGGCGGCCGGGGCTGGCGCAAGCGACCGTCGACAAGATCCTCGCCGCGGCCGACGAGCTCGGCTGGCGGCCGAGCAACCGCGGCCGCTCGCTGTCGGTCTCGAAGGCGTTCGCCCTCGGACTGGTGATCACCAGGGACCCGGCCGTGCTGTCCTCGGACCCGTTCTTCCCGGCCTTCATCGCCGGCGTCGAGAGCGTCTTGTCCTCGCGGGGGCAGGCGCTGGTGCTGCAGGTCGTCATGGCCGGCGAGGAAGAGGAAGCCGGCTACCGGCGGCTCGCGCAGGACGCCCGGGTGGACGGGGTCTTCCTGTCCGACCTCCGGCACGACGATCCCCGGATCCCCCTGCTCGAGGAGCTGGGTCTGCCCGCCGTCACGCTGAACCGGCCCGACGGTACGTCGCCGTTCCCCGCCGTCATCCTGGACGACAGGCCCGGGACCGCCGCGGTCGTCGAGCACCTGGTCGAGCTCGGCCACACGCGGATCGCGCACGTCGGCGGTCCGCCCGCGTTCGTGCACGCGACCGCCCGGTCCACCGCACTGCTCTCAACGCTCGCCGCTGCCGGCCTGGAGCCGGTCGCGGTGGAAACCAGCGACTTCACCGCCGCTGGTGGGATCGAAGCCACCCGGCGCCTGCTCACCCTGCCGCAGCCGCCGACCGCGATCGTCTACGCCAACGACCGGATGGCGATCGCCGGCCTGGGTGCCGCCCAGGCCGCCGGGCTCACCGTGCCCGACGACCTGAGCATCGCCGGCTTCGACGACAGCGAACTGGCCGAGTACGTCCACCCCGGCCTGACCACTGTCCGCGCCGATCCGTTCGCCTTCGGAGAGGCCGCGGCCCGAACCCTCAACCTGGTCGTCGACGGCGCCACCGACGTCCCCGACGCCGAGTTGCCACCGGCGCAACTCGTCGTACGGCGCTCCACCGGCGCGCCACCATCACTGGGGTCCCCTTCCCCTGCCTAGCTGGAGGAACATCATGAAGTTGCAAGCTGGATTGCTGGCCCTGGTACTGGCCGGCTCGCTCGCCGCGTGTGGCGACAGTGGCGGTGGCTCTGGTGACGCCGACGCCGCGGCCTCGGCCCGCGGGCCGATCAGCATCTGGTACTCGAACAACGCCGAGGAAGTGGCCTGGGGCAAGCAGATGGTCGCGGCCTGGAACTCGGCGCACGCGGACCAGAAGATCACCGCGCAGGAGATCCCGACCGGGAAGAGCTCCGAGGAGGTCATCGGCGCCGCGATCACCGCGGGCAACGCGCCCTGCCTGATCTTCAACACCTCGCCCGCCTCGGTCTCGCAGTTCCAGAAGCAGGGCGGTCTGGTGCCGCTGGACACCTTCCCCGACGGCAAGCAGTACATCGAGGACCGCTCCGGCGACATCGCGCAGCAGTACAAGTCGTCCGACGGCAAGTACTACCAGCTGCCCTGGAAGTCGAACCCGGTGATGATCTTCTACAACAAGAAGGCGTTCGCCAAGGCCGGCATCGACACCACCAAGCCGCCGCTGGCGACCTACGACGAGTTCCTCGCCACCGCCCGCAAGGTGGTCGCGGCGAAGGCGGCCAAGTTCGCCATCTACCCGGCGCCGAGCAATGAGTTCTACCAGTCCTGGTTCGACTTCTATCCGCTGTTCGCGGCCGAGAGCGGCGGCAAGCAGTTGGTGGAGGACGGCAAGGCGCAGTTCAACTCCGACGAGGGCAAGAAGGTCGCCGCGTTCTGGCGGACCATGTACGCGGACAAGCTGGCCTCGCAGGAGAAGTACACCGGTGACGCGTTCGTCGACGGCACCGCCGCGATGGCCGTGGTCGGTCCGTGGGCGATCGCGACGTACAAGGGCAAGGTCGACTGGGGTGTCGTCCCGGTGCCGACCTCGAGCGGCAAGCCGGCGAACGAGATCCACACCTTCAGCGACGCGAAGAACGTCGCGATGTACTCGGCCTGCAAGAACCGTGGTACGGCGTGGGACGTGCTGAAGTTCGCCACCAGCCAGGAGCAGGACGGCAAGTTCCTGACCGCGACCGGGCAGATGCCGCTGCGCAAGGACGTCGCGACCGCGTACCCGGACTACTTCGCGAAGAACCCTGACTACAAGGTGTTCGCCGACCAGGCCGCCCGGACCGTCGAGGTGCCGAACGTGGCGAACTCGATCACCATCTGGCAGACCTTCCGCGACGCCTACTCCAAGTCGGTCATCTTCGGCCAGCAAGACCCGAACGAGGCCCTGGACGGCGCGGCCCAGAAGGTCGATGAGCTCGCCAAACAGTCATGAGACGAGGTCCGGTCACCCGGGCTCTGGGTGAGCATCCGATCGGTGCGGTGTTCGTCACGCCGTACGTCGTGTTCCTGGCCGCGGTGTTCGCGTACCCGCTCGGGTTCGCGGTGTACATGTCGTTCCACGACTACTTCTTCACGGCGCCGGGCGCGATCGTGGAGCGGCCGTTCGTCGGGTTCGACAACTACGTCACGGTGCTGTCGGATCCGGCCGTACGGCGGGCGTTCGCGAACGTGCTGGTCTTCCTGGTGATCAACGTGCCGCTGACCGTCGTGCTGTCGCTGGGGTTGTCGACCGCGCTGAACTCGGCGATCCGGTGGCGGACGTTCTTCCGGGTCAGCTACTACGTGCCGTACGTGACCGCGAGCGTCGCCGTGGTCGGGGTGTGGCTGTTCCTGTTCAACTCCAACGGGCTGGTCAACTCGATCCTCGGCCCGCTCGCGCCGGACCCGTCCTGGCTGGTGAACTCGAAGCTGGCGATGCCGACGATCGCGGTCTACGTGACCTGGAAACAGCTCGGGTTCTTCATCCTGCTGTATCTGGCCGCCTTGCAGAACGTCTCGAAGGATCTCTACGAGGCGGCGTCGATGGACGGCGCCGGGCGCTGGAAGTCGTTCCTCAACGTCACCGTGCCCGGCGTCCGGCCGGCGACCACGCTGGTCGTCCTCGTCGCCACGGTGACCGGAGCGAACCTGTTCACCGAGCCGTACCTGCTGACCGGCGGTGGTGGGCCCGACGGAGCGTCCGCGTCGCCGGTGCTGATCATGTATCAACGCGGGATCGAGCAGGGCAACCCGGACATCGGCTCCGCGATCGGCGTACTGCTGGTGATCGGCGTACTCATCATCGCGCTGATCGAACGGCGCTTCGTCGGGAGGGAGGACTGATGCGGCTGCGCTTCGTCGGCCTGCTGCTCGGGGCCTTCGTGTTCCTGTTTCCCTTCTACTACATGCTGATCGGCAGCCTGCAGGCCGAGCCGGATCCGACCGTGGCCGGCGCGTTCCCCGAACCGGGGAACCTGACCCTGCACAACTACGGCGAGATCGACAAGGCGATCAACCTCGGCCGGTCGCTGGTCAACTCCGGCATCTTCACCGGTGGCGTGATCCTCGGGACGCTGGTCTTCGGTGTCCTCGCGGGCTACGCACTGGCCCGGCTGCAGTTCCGCGGCCGGGGGCTGGTGTTCAACCTGATGCTGCTGATCCAGGTCGTGCCGTTCCAGTTGCTGACCATCCCGCTGTACGTGCTGATCGTGCGCAGCTACGGGCTGGCGGACTCCTACGGCGGCATGATCCTGCCGTTCCTGATCAACTCGACCGCGGTGTTCGTGTTCCGGCAGTACTTCCTGCAGTTGCCGGCCGAACTCTTCGACGCGGCCCGGATCGACGGTGCGTCCGAGCTCAGCATCCTGTGGCGGATCGCCGTACCGCTGGTGAAGCCCGCGCTGCTGACCGGCGTGCTGCTGACGTTCATCGGGCCGTGGAACGAGTTCCTCTGGCCGTTCCTGATCACCAAGCAGCAGGACCTGCAACCGCTGGCGGTCTCACTGTCGAACTACCTGACCACTGTGTCGGCGCGGGCGGCGAACCCGTTCGGCGCCGTACTCGCGGGGGCGTGTGTGCTGGCCGCGCCCGCGGTGGCCCTGTTCCTGATCTTCCAGCGCCGCTTCATCTCGGCGAACATCTCGTCCGGGGTCAAAGGCTAATCCTGAAAGGTTTTGTGGTGACTGTTCCTTACACGCTCACTCGGGTCGGCGTCTTGATGACGGCCGATCCGGGCAACGAGCTGGAGGCCGAGGGCGTCCTGAACCCCGCCACCGGCCATACACCGGACGGGCAGCTGTACCTGCTGCCGCGACTGGTTGCTACGGGCAACGTATCCCGCGTCGGCCTGGCCAGGGTCGAGGTCAAGGACGGAGTACCGGCCGGTGTCGAGCGCGAAGGTGTCGTGCTCGCGCCGGACGAGGGCTGGGAGCGCGGGCTGAACAACGCCGGCGTCGAGGACCCGCGGGTGACCTTCGTCCCGTCGTTGGGTCTGCACGTGATGACGTACGTCGCCTATGGTCCGCTCGGCCCGAAGCCGGCCCTGGCGGTGTCGTCGGATCTGCGGGAGTGGCGGCGGCTCGGTCCGCTGCACTTCGAGTACCAGCCCGATCTGGACACCGACCTGAACCTGTTCCCGAACAAAGACACGGTGTTCTTCCCCGAGCCCGTAGCCGGCCCGGACGGCGAACCGTCGTACGCGATGCTGCACCGGCCGATGTGGGACCTGGGCTGGTTCCGCGAGGGCGAGGGCGTGCATCTGCCGGCCGGGGTGACCGACGACCGGCCGGGGATCTGGGTGTCGTTCGTGCCTGTCTCGGCAGTGCAGGAGGACGTCCGGAACCTTGTGTACCTGCGTCAGCACCGGCTGCTCGCGATGTCGGAGTACCCGTTCGAAGAGCTCAAGATCGGGGCCGGGCCGGCGCCGCTGCGCGTCCCCGAGGGCTGGCTGGTGATCCACCACGGCGTCACCGGCGAGCAGCCGGAGGGCTTCGACCCGACGACGCAGAAGGTCTGCTACGCGGCCGGTGCGCTGCTGCTCGACCCGAACGACGTGACCAAGGTGATCGCCCGGACCGAGGAACCGATCCTGGTTCCGGAGACCGAGGAGGAGAAGGTCGGAACGGTCGGGAACGTGGTGTTCCCGACCGCCATCGAGGAGGTGGACGGAGTGCGGTACGTCTTCTACGGGATGGCCGACGCGGCCATCGGGGTCGCCCGGCTGGATCGCCTGCCATGAACCCGACCCGCCGAACCGTCCTCGGCGGAGCACTCGCTCTGACCGCCGCTTCCACCGTCACGCTGCCGGCTGTTGCTTCCAGCAACAAGCTGAGCAACCTCGCGCATCTCAACTTCCTCCGTACGTCGGTGACACCGCCGGCCGCTGCCGGCCACAGCACCTTCGGGTCCGGCCCGATCGGTGTGCTGTGGACCTATGCGGACCGTCAGTCCGACGGCTCGTACAAGCGCATCGGTGGCGGCGCGTACGACGCCGCCACCAACACCTACGGACAGGGCGCGTACAACACGGACGACATCGCCCGGGCCACAGTCGTCTACCTGCGGCACTACCAGCAGTTCGGTGACACCACCTCCCGGACTGCTGCCCGCGACCTCCTTCGAGGCCTCACCTATCTCCAGTCCACGAACGGGAACGTCGTTCTGTGGATGCAGCCGGACGGCACGCTGAACCCCAGCGCCGATCCGGTCGAGCTCCCTGACCCGTCCGACTCCGGCCCGTCGTACTGGCTGGCCCGGATGGTGTGGGCACTAGGGGAGGGGTACGCCGTCTTCCGCCGACTGGACCGTGGCTTCGCCGGCTTCCTGAAGGACCGGCTCGAGTTGGCGATCGCCGCGTTGGAGCGGCAGGTGCTGGTGCGCTACGGCCAGTGGAACATCGTCGACGGTCGTCGTCTCCCCGCCTGGCTGATCGTGAACGGCGCCGACGCGACGTCCGAGGCGGTTCTGGGGTTGTCGGCGTACGTCCGGGCCGGCGGGTCGTCGCGGGCACGTCGTGCGCTGACGCAGTTCGCCGAGGGTGTTGCGGCGATGAGCGCTGGGTCGACCACGAAGTGGCCGTTCCGCGCGCTGATGCCGTGGGGCGAGTCGATCTCCGACTGGCACGCGTGGGGTGCACAGATGCCCTCCGCACTCGCGGCCGCCTCGTCGGCGCTCGACTCGCGCCGTCTGCTCGACCCGGCGATCGGCGACACCGCCGGCTTCACGCCGCTGCTCGTCACCGCCGGAGGTCCGGACAACGGCTGGCTCCCCGCGCCGATCGACCGTACGCAGATCGCGTACGGCGTCGACGCCAGGCTGCAAGGCCTGCTCGCGGTCGGTCTCCCCGGGCTACGGCAGGTCGCCTCCTTCGTCGCTGCCTGGTACTTCGGCGCCAACCGCGCCGGCACCCCGATGTACGACGCGACCACCGGCCGCACGTACGACGGTGTGTCCGGCGACGGCGTGGTCAACTTCAACTCGGGAGCCGAATCCACCATCCATGGTCAGCTCTCGATGCTCGCCCTGGACGCATCTCCAGCCGTCGCTCACCTCGCACAGCAGTTGGGCAGCGCAACCCCGACGTACGACGGACTGAAGGTCGTCGAAGCCGAGGCCGCCACCGGTGGTGAGGTGGTCACCCCACCCTCTGCCTGGACCGGTGAATCCCAGTGGAGCAACGGCTCCTACCTCTCACTGACTGCAGGTACGTCGGCGCAGTGGACCCTGCCGTCGTCGCCTCAGCCGCGCCTGGTGCTGCCGATCGTGAACCTCGTCGACACCCCGGACGCGGGTAACACCACCTGGACCAGTGGCTCCCGGCGGGTCGGCACCATCGACCACGGGGCGGGTGGCCCACAAGGCATCTCCGCTGCCCCGGGCGCTCTGCTGCCGATCACGTTGCCCACGGCACTCCCGCCGAACGCGACCCAGCTCGCCGCCTCGGCCACCGGACCGGCCCAGGTGGACGCACTCCTCCTCATCCCCAGCATCAGCACACTCCGGCTGGGCACCGCCACCTTGCTGACCAGCGTCGACTCGCATCCCCGCAAGGTCAGTGCGACGGGCAGAATCGCCTACTCGTACACGTCGAAGGGCAGACTGCACTCGCAGGGCAAGCCGTCGCAGGTCTCGGTGCAGCCCGGCGGCTTCACCGTCGTCCTCGGGTGAGCGCCTCGGCACACCAGTCGGCGACGAAGGCGAGAGCCTGACCACGCTGGTGGTAGAGGTGCCGGCTGTCGGCCTGCTGGTGGTAGGCGCTGTGGGACTCCGCGGAAGCGCGGCCCAGCAGGCCGGGGAGGAACCAGGCGTACTTGACGCCCGAGGCCATCACGGCGAGGCGGACCTGATCGGGGTCCCCTCGCCAGCCGGCCTCGTGCAGGCCGTCGAGATAGTTGCCGATGCAGGTCTCGGCCAGTTCGTGCATCTGCTCGGCCGGCCAGAACAGGTCGAAGACCGCGTCCGGGATGTGATTGCCGATGTCCTCGCCGAGGGCGCCGTCGCCGGTGAACGCCCAGTCCAGCAAGGCGATCTCGCCGGTCGGCCGTTGGATCACGTTGCACACCCACAGGTCGAGGTGACAACGCGCCCGCGGCAGGCTCGCGACCAGGTCGAGCAGATCGTCGCGGTGGGCGAGCAGGTGCAGCCACGCCGACCGCAGTCCGGGCGGCCACGTCTCGGCGATCAACGGCTGCTGCCAGGCCGCGTCGTCATCGGCCAAGTGCCACGGCACGTCTCGGCTGGTCGAGTAGTCGCGCAGAAAGCCGGTCGAGGTCCACTGTCGCTGCGCGGCGGGTCGCGCCTGCCACCGCCCGCACGCCCTTGCCAACGCGGCATGCTCGGCCAGGCTGAACTGGGTCCCCGGCGTGCCGCCGATGTCCTCGAGCATCAGCACGGCGTGGTCGTCGTGCTCGGCGAGCTGCGCGGCCGGCAGCACCAGGCCGGCGTCGGCGACCTGCTTGCGGAGTTCGTCGTCGGCGTACACCTCGAGCTCGCGGCGCCAGTAGTTCCAGTGCCGCTGATCGGTGGACGCGGCCCAGGGGCCGGTCGACTGGACCGGTTTCCGCAGTTGCTTGCGGATCGCGGTGCTGCCGTCGGGATAGGTGAGGCGCTCGACCGTCGCCGTCACCGCGTTCAAGGGGTTGTGCCGCAATGTCGTCGTTCTGACATCGGCCTCAGCGGTCATGAACAGCAATGCTGACACGCGATCCGCCTCAGCGCAGCAGGATGAGCACACCCGGAATCAGCGCAGCAGGAGAGTCCCGGGCGGAAGGCCGGTCAGTGCCTTCACGTCGCGGCTGAGGTGAGCCTGGTCGGAGTACCCGTGCAGGGCGGCGACGTCGGCGAGGGCGGCACCGGTGCGGGCGTGGTCGAGCGCGACGTTCATGCGCAGGACCCGGTCGAGCATCTTCGGCCCGTAGCCGAACGCGTTCAGGCAGCGCCTGTGCAGCTGCCGCTCGCTCAGCCCGACGCTGCTCGCGAGGCTGATCACGCCGGCTCCACCGCGCAGCATTCCGGAGCGGACGCTCCGCAGTACGTGCGTGATCAGTCGGTCCGGTGGCTCCTCCGCCAGACTCGCGACGGCTTGGTCCAGTGCGAGTGCGGGCACGGGGGCCGACCGCACCTGGTCCAGCAGACGCCGGCTCCGGGCAGGCGACCACAGCTCACGCAGTGGGACCCGCTCGTTCAGCAGCTCCCGTGCGGGTACGCCGAAGTAGTCCGGCGCGGCTCCGGGCGAGAACCGGATCCCGGCGTACCTCGTCCCGGCGTCCGCGATGCCGGTGTACGCGCGGCTGTCCGGCCCGGATACGACCAGGTCGTCATCCATGAACAACAGGTCCATGCAGCCGTCGGGCAGGATCCGGTACTCGCCACCCTCAGCCGTCCGGGTCCACAAGGCAGCCCCGGGCAGCAGCGCAGGACGCTCCCGGTACGGCTCACCAACCTGACTCACCCCACCAGTCTCCAACGCCCCGCCGACAGTTTTCAGTCGGGCGTGTTCCAGTTGGGGTCCGCAACTACCCGGCCGGTGGGATCCCGAACCTGAACCGCCCGGGTGTCACCCAGAGGTACGACGTCCAGGGCTTGCCCGCCCGTCGGGACATATTTGACCAGGGCAACGTTCTCGCGCAGACGCTCCTCACGGAGGGTCGTGCCGGTGCGGCGATCGATGACCGTGCGCCAGATCTCGTTGCGGCGGAAGTAGTCCGCGCCGACCCGCAGGAAGCGCTCGCCGCGGGCGAACACCCGGTACGACGCAGCGGTCGGTGCGTCGGCGAGGATGTCGCCTTCGAGGTATCGGTCGCCGACGCCGACGCGCAGCTGGAACGTACGGTCGGTGTCGTTGCGGAACTGCAGATCCACGTAGTTGTAGACGATGCTGCACCCCACGCCCCACGGCAGCACCCGGCCGTTGTCCGGGAACGGGTCGAAGCTGTGCGTCGACCGCTGCGTGACCGTCAACGGCGAGTGCAGCACCATCCAGTGCAGCAGGTTCGCGAGCTGGCAGATCCCGCCGCCGACGCCGGGACGCGCCTGCCCGTTCGACAACCGCATGCCCTTCACGTAACCCTTGCGGCGCGTCGCGTTCCCCACCAGCTTGTTGAACGAGAACGTCTCACCCGGCCGGATCAGCAGCCCGTCCACCCGAGCACAGGCGAGCTTCAGGTTCGTCACCTTGTTGTGCTGCATCCACATCTCGGTCTCACCGAGCTCCCGCAACAGCAGCGACTTGTGCCGCTTCACTCGCACCGGCAGGTCGTCCACCTGCCGCGTCCGCGCGTACGGCGTCCTGGACCGCAGCCACTCGATCCGCCGCAGCAGCCGGTGGTAGCGCACCGCCACCGGATACAGCACCGGGATCCGCTCGGCCCATCGTTGCCGCCGCAGCGCGGGCAGCACCCGCGCCCGCTCGGCGTCGCTGAGCTCCGCCAACTCGATCCGCCAGGGCACACCCGGAGTCACCCCACTGGAGTCCGGGTCTGCCGAGTGGGCCTGTGAAGGAAGAGAATCCAGCGTCCTGCTGAGAGTCGTGTCACACATTCGTTCCCCCGAACGACGAAGACCGATCGCTCGACCGATCCGGTGAACGTACGCCGTGCCTGCGGCAGCCACGTGACGGCAGCAGCACGATCCGATTGCGCTCCGTGAGACGTCTGAACTCCCACCAGAGTTCGCCTGACCGCTCAGAGGGCGTCTGAGAACCCTGCGCCTACTGCGGGGCACTCGGCACGGCACCTCGCCGCACGGGTGCAAAGGCCACGATGCTCCGCATCGAGACCTTCGCCCCCGCACGCCGATGCACCGCACCGAGCACCTCCTCGCGACGGCGCAGAGTCCTCAGACGCCCTCTCAGTCAGCCGAGCTCGAGCGCCGTACAGACCCACCGGTTGCGGCGGACCTCCATCCGCAGCGCGATGGCGCGCGACCGGTCGCCATGCCGCACATGCGCCGCGACCTCCGCCACCCGATGAGCCGGCGTACACACCCGGATCGACCGGATCACACTGCGCTCGTGCGCACCGCGTCCCGTGGCTGTCGTCGTCAACCCCAGGAGCCGCACTCGTCGGTTCAGCTCCGCGAACACCTCCTCGTCCGCGAACCGCACCAGCTGCGAGATCGGCCGATCGCCGGCGATCACCTCCGACACCGCCTGCACCAAGCGCGACGCCCACGCCACCGCATCCGGCAGCCCGGGCCGGACTGTGGGCCGCTGGTGCTCGGGGTTCGGCACGGACCGCAGCCGCCGCACGTTCGAGTGCGTTTCGGCGATGGAGTCCGGCCGGCTGACCGTCGACAGGTTGTTCATGTCAGTTCTCCTGGGAGGTAGGCGGCGTGTGAAGGACCTGGCCGGGGTGGATGAGGTCGGGGTCGGAGCCGATCAGCCGGCGGTTCGCGCCGTACCAATCCGGCCAGCGCTCTGCGATCTCCGAGTCCGTCGCGCTGGTGCCGAGCTCGTCGGCAGCGATGCGCCAGAGCGATTCCCCAGGCCGGACGACTCGCACCGGCCTGCCTGAACGGACTGTCGTGTAGCGCGTGGGCGCTCCAGCCGCAGGGCGGTCTGGTACGCCGACGCGCGCCGGCGACTCGGCCTCGGGCTGGACGGTGGAGCGAGGCTCCACCTGAGTCCAGGGGCGCGCCGTGCCCTCGACCGGGTCGGCGTGGGCTGTGGTGAGCGTCAGCGGAGTGACCGCAGCCACGCCCAGCGCCGACCGCAGGAGGGTGCGGGCGGTCGTCGAGGTGATCCGGCCGGCGATCGCGGAAGCGGCGGCTCCCGCGACGCCAGGGAGCTGCTCGAGGACCGTCGCGAGCATCGCGAGCACGAGCCACCCGTAGGCGACCCACGCGACCGTGCCGACCGCGAGGACCGCCATCGAGTCGAGATCGTGGCTGCTCGCCGCGCCGATCGAGCCCGCGGTCGCCCAGCGCAGACCCAGGCCGACGCCGGCCAGCGCCGTCAGCGTGAACGCGCCCTTCACTCCCCGTGTCATCGCTTTCCTCGTGATCTATGAGTTTGCTTGAGTTTGCTTTGGTTAGGTCACTATAGGTCTTGGATCAGGGCAGTTGGCAAGTGCTGCGGTAGGTTCGGGGGATGCGATGGGACGCGTTGTTCCAGGACCTGGAGTCGCAGTTCGAGGCGCTGCAGGAGGGAGACCTGTACGGCGAGGTCGCGGACCGGATCCGGACCGAGGTCGCCAAGTTCACCGTGCTCGACCGCCTCCGCGGCGCCGTGGACACCGTCGTACGAGTCGAGTTGACGGACGCCGAGCCCGTGCTGGGGATGCTCACGCGGGTGGGGAAGGACTGCCTGCTGATCGAGGCGGAGCGGGCCGAGGAGTGGCTGATCCCGGTCGACGCGCTGGTCGCGGTGCATCGGCTCGGTCCGTGGGCGGAGCCGGCGGTCGGGGCAGTGGCGGCGAAGCTGGGCCTGGCTCACCTGCTGCGGGGGATCGCGCGCGACCGCTCACCGGTCACGTTGTTCTGCGGGGGCGTCCCGGTCACCGGGACGATCGATCGGGTCGGCGCGGACTTCGTCGAGATCGCCGAGCATCCGCTTGACGCGCCGCGGCGACGGAGTGAGGTCTACAACGTCAGATTGGTCCCGACCGCCGCCCTGCGCGCGCTGCGGCGCCGCTGACTCAGTGCAGGTCCTCGGCCTGCTCGGCTTCCTCGCCGAACGGGTGGGCGTCGATGAACTCGCGGGTCTCGGTGTACAGCCGCTCGATGTACTTCTCCAGCTCGCTCGCCTCGACCCGCCACTGGCCGCGGCCGCCGATCTTGACCGCCGGGATGTCGCCGCGACGCACCAGCGCGTAGACCTGGTTCGCGGAGATGTTGAGCACCTCGGCGACGTCGGCGAGCTGGAGGAAACGCGGACCCGGCATCCGTCCTGCTCCTTCACATCGTGGCTGGTTCCGTCAGTTTGCCATGGTTGGCGCCCGGATACCCGGGTTTGTCCCCAGCTTGTGCCTGCGTGTGCCTGTGTGTGACTGCCTGTGGATGACTGTGCACGGTGCGCCGCTGGACACGGCAGAATGTCCGCGCAGACAGATCGAGTGACTGGGGAGCCCGACGTGGTCGACACAGCAGTGCGGAGTGGGTTCGGAGCGCCGGCCGCGCCCGCCCAGCGCAACCGACGGGCCCGCTGGAAGGACGGCCGACTTCTTCTGGGTGTTCTGCTCGTGGCTGTCACCGGTCTGGCCGGCGCGAAGCTGCTCTCGTCCGCCGACGACACCACCACCATCTGGGCCGCCAAGCATGACCTCCCGGCCGGCACCAAGCTGACCGGCGACGACCTCACCACGGTGCGGGTGCGCTTCACCAGCAGCGACGACGCCAACAAGTACGTCGCCGCCGACGCTGACCTCAAGGGTCTGGTCGTCGCGCGGCCCGTTGATGCGGGCGAGTTCGTTCCACGCGAAGCCGCGGTACCCGAGGCTGAGAGCAATCGCACCGAGCTTCCATTGTCGGTGGCGACCGGGCGGCTGCCATCGGATGCTGCAGGGGGTGACCAGGTCGACATCTGGGTCGTCCCGAAGGCTCAGGACCAAGCGGCCAAGCTGATGTGGAGCGACGTCCGCGTGCTGCAGGTCGATGCGGTGAAGGGCGTCGCCGGTGGCTCGGCCCGGCGGCAGGTTCTGGTCGGCCTCGATCAGGACGATCTGCGCCGACTCCCGGCGGCTCTGACCGCGATGAGCTCAGGTGAGCCGGTGCTGGTCAGGCGGGGCAGCTGATGTCGGTCCCAGTGCTGCTCGCGGTGACCGGGGCACCGTGGGAGGCAGACGTCGTACGCCGGGCCGAGCGCGCACCAGGCATCCGCGTCGTACGGCGCTGTGTCGACATCGCGGATGTGATGGCGGCAGCCGCGAGCGGGCAGGCGCGAGCGGTGCTGCTCGCGGACGATCTGCCGCGGCTCACGTCCGATGCGGTGGCGGCGCTGCACGCCCGCCGGATCGCCGTCGTCGCGCTCGTGGACCCGTCGGAGAACGGCGAACCGTTCGGCACCGAGGACCGGCTCAGCCGGATGGGTATCGAGCGGATCCTCCCGGCCGACGTCAGCCCGGAGGACCTCGGCCGCGCAGTCACCGACGCTGTGGACGCCGGACCGCCCGTCACGGCTTCGCACTTCTCGGGCGGGTTCGTGCCGGTGACGCCGGAGACGGCAGGCAACCCACCACCTGAGTACAGCAACGGCAGCGGCCGGATGATCGCAGTCTGGGGCCCGACCGGCGCTCCCGGACGAACGACGGTCGCAGTCGGACTGGCCAGCGAGCTCGCAGCAAAGGGTGTACCAACGCTGCTGGCCGACGCCGATGCGTACGGCGGAACCGTCGCGCAGCAGCTCGGGATGCTCGATGAGACGTCCGGACTCGCGGCTGCAGCACGGTCGGCGGCGAGCGGCGCCCTGGACATGCCGATGCTGGCGAAGCACGCGCGGCAGGTGGAGCCGCGGTTACTCGTGCTCACCGGGCTCAGCCGAGCGGACCGGTGGACGGAGCTACGGCCTGCGGCGGTCGAATCAATCTGGTCGACCGCGCGGATGCTCGCGCCGTGCACAGTGGTCGACGTCGGATTCTGCATCGAGAGCGATGAGGAGATCTCCTTCGATTCGCTGGCGCCGCGGCGCAACGGCGCGACCCTGGCGACGCTCGAGGAGGCCGATGAGGTGATCGTCGTCGGCGCCGCCGACCCGGTCGGACTGACCCGGCTGATCCGCGCGATCCACGAGCTGCGGGCGGTGGTGCCGTCGGCGGACGTCAAGGTCGTGGTCAACCGCATCCGCTCCGGTTCGCTCGGCAGCTCCCCGGCGGACGCGGTCACCGAGGCCCTCGACCGGTACGCCGGTGTCCCGGTCACCGCCCTGCTGCCGAACGACCAGAACGCCGTCGACGCGGCGATGGCCGCGGGCCGCACCCTGGCCGAAGCGGCCCGGTCGAGCAAGCTCCGCAAGGCACTCCAGCAGCTCGCCGCCGTCGTCGCCGAGGGATTCCCGAGCCGGGCCCATCAGCGCTCCGGACTCAGGGTCGGGTAGGTGGCGATCCGGGGGAAAACCCCACCGACACCGGTGCGGGGATGTGTCAGGGTGAGCAGGTAGGTGTCACACCCTGAGGGGGAAGCATGTCCCAGGTCCAAGGCCGGCCGACGAGCACGATGAGTCCCGAGCGGCGGTACGGGATCGCCATCTCCGTCGCGCTGATCCTGGGCGGGGTCTACTGGGCCCTGACCGGGCTCACCGAGGACACCAAGACGAGCCAGGCCAGCTACCCCGTGCAGGGCGATTCGCTGCTGGTCGAGGCCAAGTCGACGAACGTCGAGGTCCGCGTCGGCGACGTCTCCGACGTGCGGGTCGATCGGCAGTTCGAGCGGAACCTGTTCGGTTCCGACCCGAAGGAGCAGTACGACGACGGCAAGCTGGAGCTGCACGACACCGGCTGCGGGCCGCTGTCGTTCGGCTGCGAGACGCACTACATCCTCACCGTGCCGAAGGACCTCAAGGTGACGCTGGAGAGCTCCAGCGGCGATATCAAGGTCTCCGGGCTGGAAGGCGGGGCGAACCTGAAGTCCAGCTCCGGCGACATCGAGGTGCACGACGTCGGCGGATCGCTCTGGCTCGAGTCCAGCTCGGGCGACCTGGAAGCGGACGGCCTGACCGCGACGTCGGTGACGACGAAGAGCAGCTCCGGCAGCGCCGAGCTGGAGTTCGCCAATGCGCCGCAGTCGGTGGACTCGGAGGCGAGCTCGGGTGACGTGACGATCCGGGTCCCCACCGGCACCGAGACGTACAAGGTAGACACCGAGACCTCGTCAGGCGACGAGTCCGCCACCGTCACGGCCGACACGACCGCCACCCGCACCATCGACGCCAAGACCTCCTCCGGCGACGTCACGGTCGAGTACACCCACTGAGCTGACGACGCGTGTACGGCGAGTGACCGGCAGGACCGGCAGCGTGAGACCGCCGATGTGCTGAGTAGGCTTGCGCGCATGTCGGACGGGAAGGTCGAGCTGCGCGGGCTACTGGTGGATTGGGGTGGGGTGCTGACCTCCGGGCTGGAGGAGGCGCTGCGCCGGTGGGCCGAGCTCGACGGGTTCGACTTCGATTCCTACCTCCAGGCGGTGCTGGCCTGGCTGCCCGCCGAGAACCCGGCCGATGCCACGGCGGAGGCCGAGCTGAACCCGGTCCACGCGCTGGAGCGCGGACAGATCGCCGTACCGGACTTCGAGCGCAAGCTGGCCTCGATCCTCGTCCGCCGCGACGGTACGCCGGTGCCCGCGGAAGGGCTGATCGAGCGGATGTTCGCGCACTTCGAGCACCAGCCGGCGATGTCCGCGCTGGTCCGCCGGGCCCGCTCGCTCGGGATCCGCACCGCACTGCTGTCGAACTCCTGGGGCAACACCTACCCGCGCGACACCTGGGACGGGATGTTCGACGACATCGTCATCTCCGGAGAGGTGGGGATGCGCAAACCCGACCCGGAGATCTTCCTGCTGGCCGCCCGCCGGCTCGACCTGAAGCCGGAGGAGTGCGTGTTCGTGGACGACCTGGGGCTGAACGTCGAGGGCGCCCGGGCACTCGGTATGACCGGCATGCTGCACACCTCGTACGACGAGACCCGCCGCGCCCTGGAATCCCTGTTCGGAGCCGACCTGACGTGACCGTGACGACCACCACCTCCTCTCCCCGCCCGCTCGCACTGCGCCGGATCCTGATCGTGATCGCGGTCTGCGCGGCCCTGGTCGCGCTCGGCGCGTGGATCGCCGGTCTGTTCGACGGCATGATCGACCTCCAGGTGTACCGGATGGGCGGTTCGGTGCTCCTGCACGGCGACGCCCTGTACGACGCGGAGCTGGCCGGGTCCGGGCTGCCGTTCACCTACCCGCCGTTCGCCGCGATCGCGATGGTCCCGCTGGCCGCCGTACCGTGGGGCGTCGCGCTGGTGGTCTGGACCACCATCTCGGTGCTGTGCATCACCTTGATCTGGCGGACCAGCCTGACCAAGACGTTCTGGTCGTTCTTCACCCAGCGCAAGCGCACCGCGGTGCTGGCCGCGCTCACGGTGCTGTCGCTGCTGCTCGAGCCGGTCTGGCAGACCTTGCAGTTCGGCCAGATCAACCTGTTGCTAACGGCAATGATCCTGCTGGACCTGGTCCGGCCGGCCGACGCCCGGCTGCGTGGCTTCTGGCTCGGTGTGACGATCGGCGTGAAGCTGACGCCGCTGCCGTTCCTCGCACTGCTGATCGTCACCAAGCAGTGGCGGGCCTTGCGCAACGCCGTGTTCGGCCTGCTCGCCACGATGGCGATCGGGTTCGCGATCGTGCCGCACCAGTCCTGGCGGTACTGGACCGACGTCATCCTGGACGCGAACCGGGTCGGCGGTCTGGCCTACACCGGTAACCAGTCGTTCAACGGCTTCCTGCACCGGCTCGGCAACGACGCGAGCTGGGTGCAGCCGACGTGGTTCGTGCTCTCGGTTGTCTTCGGTCTGCTGGTGCTCTGGCTGTCCCGGCGCTACTGGCTGGCCGACGAGCGGGTCACCGCGATCTCCGTGATGGCGCTGGCCGTGCTGTACGCGTCACCGGTCTCGTGGAGTCACCACTGGGTGTGGATCATCCCGCTCGGCGTGAGCCTGATCCGCGGCGTGAACCGGGTCTGGGGTCTCAACCCCGCGGTGGTCACCGGCGTGCTCTGGTACGGCCTGTTCGTACTGCGCTCGATCTGGTGGGTGCCCTACCGTGACGACCGTGAGCTCAACTGGACCTTCTGGCAGTCGATCCCGGGCAACTCCCACCTGATCCTCGGCATGCTCGCCTTCATCCTGCTCGCGGTCACCAGCCGTTCGCTCACGCGTCAGGACGAGAACAAGAGCAGCAAGCCACCCGCGGTGTAGCCGACCATCACGACCAGCAACGGGATCTGACCGGCCAGAGCCTTGTTCCGCGGGAACAGAGCGACGGCGCGGTCGTGCGCCGAGACGACACCCATCAGGTGGCCGCCCACCACCGCAAGCACCTGCATGACGGCGATCGCGGTGCTGTGGTTGGTGATGCCGGTGTTCACCGCAAGCAGTCCGGTTCCGAAGATGTTGGCGCCGTTGCTGAGCGGGTCACTCAGGTAGATCAGCGTCCGCTGCCCCTCCAGGATGAACAGCGTCAGGTAATGCGCGACGACGTACCCGAGGGCGATTGGGATGACCGAGTGCGCGAAGCGACGCGGCAGTGACGTGCGGGAGCTGTCCGACAGGCGCCCGGCCAGCAGGGTCGCACCGGAGTACGTCACCAGGACGAACAGGATGAACACGATCAGCGCACAGGTGCCGAGCACGGTCATCGACACGTCCTGGTTCTGCGCCCAGCCGATCCACGCCGACGAGTTCGAGAACCCGTCGTACGCCGTGGAGCCGAGCAGAGCGGAGACCATGCCGACGAGGCCAGGCAGCGGTTTGAGGCCGTCCAGGTTCTCCAGCGGGCGGCGGACCACCAGCGCACCGTCGGTACGACGGCCCCACGGCGACAGGCGCGACATCAGGGTCGTGTAGACCTCGAACGGGTCGGCGGTCGAGAACCACCGGTCGCCGAACAGGATCGCCCCGAACATCGTGATCACGACGTACAGCGCCATCCACGTCTGCAGGACCGGGATGGTGGCCCGGTCCGGTGCGACCAGCTCGAGCCAGGTGAAGGCGAAGATCCCGAGCGCGGCCGGCCAGAGTCCGAGCCTCGGCGAGAGCTCCAGCAGGCCCTTGGAGGGCGGCTGCCGCAACGCCTTGCAGAGCAGGAGGTGCAGGGTCCGCAGCGGGTTCAGCGTCCGCCAGACCGGGCCGAACACGATCGAGATCGGCACCAGGCCGACCCAGACCAGGATGTAGATGAACCCGAAGATCGGGTTGGTCAGCCGGTCCACGCCGAACACCAGCGACGTCATCGCGTAGAGGAAGGTCGCCAGCCCGACCACCCGGACCAGCCAACGGAACCAGCCGGCGTCGACCGTCCGGGTGATTGCGCCAGGCAACCGCCTGCCGGAGGCGTCACCGCGGTACTTCGGGCTCCGCCAGGCCAGCGCGAGAACGACGAACGAGACGGCGACCGCGACCGCCGCCCCGCCGACCGCGAGGCCGAACGGGATCGGCAGGTCCTGCCTGCCGCCGATCCCGTGCAGCGGGAGAAGAAGAGTGATCACGAGACGACGAGTTTGGCGACCAGCTTGCCGCTCTTGTGCGTCTCGATCTCGAAGGTGCCCTTCATGTTCGCGGTGAACGTGACCGAGGCGGCCTTGCCGGGCGTCAGCTCCAGTTCCTTGTCGTAGCCGTGGATGTGCAGCTCTTCGTCGGCGTCGCTGACCGCGGTCACCAGCACGGTCTGGCCGGCCTTCGCCTCGACGGTCGCGCCGCTCGGGTTCACCTTGCCGTTGGCAACGGTGACGTTGATGGTCACGTCGGCCTGCTCGCCGGACGGGTCCGCGGTGTTCGACGGGCTGGAGGAGTTCGGCTTGCCCGGGGTCGCGGTCATCGTGGGCAGGTCGCTCGGCGTGCTGGCCGGGGTGCTCGGCGGAGTGCTCGGACTCGCGCCGCTGTCGGAGTCACCGCCGCCGCAGCCGGCCAGGACCAGCATGCCGAGGGTGGGGAGAAGGGCGGCGGCGGTACCGCGAGTGAGCGTCGAACGCATGGGTCTAGGGGCCTTTCAAGGGGTCTGTTCGGTTTCTCAGGACGCGGGACACGCCCTCTTGCCTGACGAACACGAATAGCTCAGTGTTCCCACAGAGGACGGCTGGGAATACTGCGCCTACTGCGCGGCACTCGGCGGGCACGTCGCTGCACTGGAGGAAAAGGCCACGATGAACACCGCATCGAGGCCGTCCCTCCAGCACACCGAGGCACTCCGCCGAGCACCTGCTCGCTACGGCGCAGTATTCCCAGCCGCCCTCTACAGCCAGTGTCGCAGCCCACTGTCGGATGCGGCCGCTAGGGTGACGAGACAAGCTTCGACTGCGAGAGGAAGGTGATCGGATGCCGGATCGGCTGACGTCGCTGGACCTCACCTTCCTCAAGGCCGAGTCGCCGGCCACCCCGATGCACGTCGGGACGGTCGACATCTTCGAGCCGCCGGTGCACTCCGGTGAGGGGTTCGACTACGAGAGCCTGGTCGCGCTGATCCGGGACCGGATCGCGTTCGTGCCGCGGTACCGGCAGCGGGTGCAGCAGGTGCCCGGCCGGTTCGCCGGCCCGGTCTGGGTGGACGACGAAGAGTTCGACATCACCTTCCACGTACGCCGCTCCGCGCTGCCCCGGCCCGGCACCCACGCGCAGCTGCTTGAGCTGGTCGCCCGGATCATGTCCCGGCGGCTGGACCGGGCCCGCCCGCTGTGGGAGATGTACCTGGTCGAGGGTCTGCAGGGCGACCGGTTCGCGATCATCGCCAAGTCCCACCAGGCCCTTGTCGACGGCAACAGTACGGTCGACATCGGCCAGGTCGTGCTGGACGCGACCGCGCATCCGCGGGAGACACCGACCGACACCTGGCAGCCGGACCACCCGCCGTCCGCACTGGAGCTGCTGGCCGGCGTGTTCACCGACGCCACACGCCACCCGACCGCGGTGCTGGAGCTGGCCCGGGCCGAGATGGCCAGCCTGACCGGCTCCACCTCCGTTCGCGAGGTGCTCGGCGACGTGGTCGGCTCACTGGCGGCGCAGCGGCACGCGCAGGAGAGCTCACTGCACGTGAAGACATCAGGTCAGCGCCGGTTCACGACCGTGCAGACCGATCTGGAGGACTACCGGACCGTCCGCGCTCTGCACGGCGGCACGGTCAACGACGTCGTACTCGCAGTCGTCGCGGGTGCGTTCCGGGCCTGGATGATGACGCGGGGTGAGGGCGTCGGACCGACCCGCAGCGTGCGCGCGGTGGTGCCGGTGAGCATCCGCGACGACGAGGACGACGAGCCGACCTCGCTCGGCTCCCGGGTGATCGCCTCGACGGTGAACCTGCCGGTCGGCGAGAACTCCCCGGTCATGCGGCTGCACCAGATCTCGTACCAGACCAAGGTTCACAAGGACACCGGCCGCGCGGTCAGCGCTCGGTCGCTGGTCGGCATCGCCGGGTTCGCCCCGACCACCCTGCACGCGCTGGCCGCCAGGGTCGCCACCACGACGGTCCGGCCGATCGACGACGTGGTGATCACCAACGTGCCCGGGCCGCAGTTCCCGCTGTATGCCAAGGGTGCGCCGATGCTCGCGTCGTACCCGGTGGTGCCGTTGATGCCCGGTCAGGGGTTGTCCGTCGGCGTCACGTCGTACGACGGGAAAGTCTCCTTCGGGCTGAACGCGGACCGCACCGCGATGCCCGACCTCGCTGTTTTCGCCCAATGTGTGACGGATGCGCTGGACGAGCTGCTCGACACCACCAAGGGCAGCCACAACCGGGCTTCCCGGGGCCGGAAGAAACCCCGCGGCGCTCCCAAGAAGGCGGGTACATGAGGGTCTACATCCCATCCACACTGCGGCTGCTGGGCATCGCATGCACTGCCGGCGAGCTCGGCCCGGCGCCGTTGACCGCGTACGCCGTCACACCGGCGCTGCGGGAGTGGTACGCCGAGGGCGACGCCGAGGAGCTCGAGTACGCCGCGATGGCGCAGGCTGCCCGGGCCTCGGTCGGACTGCTCGCGGCCGACCCGGACACGGCCCGGCGCCGCGTCGTGGTGGCGGCCGAGGTGAGCGCCGTACCGCCGGCCGACGGATCGGTCGAGCTGGGGGACGCCCGGCTGGAGCTGCACGTGGTGATCCCGTGGACGACGGTCGCGGCCGTGCACCTGGACGCCGCGGGTGCGGGCGCGATGGTCGGGAAGGCCGCCGACCTGTGGGACGCCGCCCAGAACGGCGACGACGACGCACTTTTCGCCCTCGATTCGTGCGAGGGTGAAGATCTGCTGTGGTATGCGACACAGGAGGTCCCCGATCTGCTCGCCGCGGAGAGATCCCGCGGCGGCGTGACGGGCCCGAGCTGACAGGGAGCTGATGGCGATGCAGGCGATCTGGAAGGGTGCCATCTCGTTCGGGATGGTGACGATCCCCATCAAGGTGTTCTCCGCGACCGAGGAGAAGGACATCTCGTTCCGCCAGGTGCACGTCGCCGACGGGGGCCGGATCAAGTACAAGCGGGTCTGTTCGATCGACGGCGAGGAAGTGCCGTACTCCGACATCGGCAAGGGCTACGAGATGGCCGACGGCCGGATGGTGGTGCTCGAGCCGGACGACTTCGCCGACCTGCCGCTGTCCAGCAAGAAGGTCATCGACGTCCTCGAGTTCGTGCCCTCGGACCAGGTCGACCCGCTGTACCTGGGCAAGTCCTACTACCTGCAGGCCGACGGCGGGCCGGGCGCCAAGCCGTACGTGCTGCTCCGGGATGCACTCGAGGGCTCCGAGCTCTACGCGCTGGTCAAGGTGGCGTTGCGGTCGCGGGAGAGCCTGGGCCTGCTGCGGACCGTCGACGACATCATGGTGTTGCAAGTGATGCTGTGGCCGGACGAGGTCCGCGACGCGTCCTTCGCCGCTCCGCCCGAGGACGTGGAGATCCGCTCCCAGGAGAAGGCGATGGCGTCGTCGTACATCGACACGCTGCGGGGTGAGTTCGACCCGGACCAGTACCACGACGAGTATCGGTCGGCGCTGGAGAAGGTGGTCGAGGCGAAGGCGGCGGGCGTGCCGCTGCCGGAGACCGAGGAAGAGGAGACCGAGGGCGCCGAGGTCGTCGACCTGGTCGCGGCCCTGCGTGCCTCCGTCGAGGCCGCCAAGGCTCGCCGCGCGGGCGGATCCGCGGACGCGGAGCCGGCCAAGAAGGCTCCGGCGAAGAAGGCGGCCGCAGCCAAGAAGGCACCGGCCAAGAAGGCCGCCGCGGCCAAGAAGGCGCCCGCGAAGAAGGCCGCCAAGAAGACTGCGAAGAAGTCCGCATGACGGAGCAGCCCGGGATCTCCGATGCGCCGGCGGGGGTCCCGGTGCCGCCGCCGACACAGACCGAGATCCCGAAGGACGCCTCGGAGATCCCGGACGATCCCCATGCGCCGCTGGTGAAGCCGGGTGCGTTCCTGCTGGAACTCATCCCGGTGCCGGTGACCGACATCGACCGGGCGAAGCGGTTCTACTCCGAGCAGGCCGGGTTCCACGTCGACGTCGATGTGTCACCCGCGGACGGCGTCCGCGTCGTGCAGTTGACCCCGCCCGGGTCGTTCTGCTCGATCACCCTGTTGAAGGGGTTGCCGATGATCGACATGGAGCCGGGCAGCCTGCGTGGTCTGCACCTGGTCGTGAAGGACATCGAAGCCGCTCGCCAGGAGTTGATCGGCCGCGGCGTCGACGTCGGCGAGACCGAAGATCTCGGTGGCGTCTTCTACGCCTGGTTCAAGGATCCCGACGGCAACACCTGGACCCTCCAGCACATGCCCTGGCGCCCCTAGTGTCCTGAGCCGGCGCCCTACCGCCCGAGCGGCCGGCGACGGGGGATGATCTTCCGGTGGCTGATCCGCCAGCCGCTCGGTGTGCGAACGACGACGTCCTTGTACGTGAGGCTCGCGCAACTGCCGTCGGCCATGATCCCGATGGCCTTCGAGAGACCCGCCACTTCGTCCGGGCCCACGTCGGTCAGCACGACGTTGGTGATGTGGTGACCGACCGGGTTGCCGTCGCCGAGAGCCAGTCCGGCCTCCCACAGCGCGGCGGTGCCGACGATCACACCTCCGCCGAGGTCCGAGACGTCGTACCTGACGTCCTCGGTGAACAGCCGGTCCGGCGGCTCGCCGGCGTCGACCAGGTGGCCGTGCATCGAGATCAGGTCGGTGATCGCGATCCGGTCGTCGAGCTCCATCTGACGCTCCTAACTGGGGAGATCCCCGGTTTCGATTCGTCGGCTAGTCTAACCAGGGATGTCCCCACTTAAGCCACTGCGTGCCGATGCCCAGCGGAACCGCGACCAGCTCGTCGCGGTCGCGCAGGCCGTCTTCGTCGAGCTCGGCACCCAGGCACCTCTCGACGAGATCGCTCGGCGCGCCCGGATCGGCAACGCCACGCTGTACCGCCACTTCCCGACCCGCGACGACCTGATCGTCGCCGTGTACGCCGAGGAGGTCGCCGAGCTGTGCGCGGTCGACGACAGCGTTGACGTGTTCGATTGGCTGGAGCGTTTCGTCCGGCACGTGGCCGAGAAGGGGGATCTGGCGCGCAGCCTGGAGCCGTCGGCGCGGCGGTCGGAGCTCCACGAGGAGTGGCATGCGGCCATGGTCGAGACGGTTGGACGGCTGGTGGGGCAAGCCCAGCGAGACGGTCGGCTGCGGGCGGACGTGGACCCGCTCGACCTGCTGGTGATGGCTGCTGGAATGGCGACGGCGGAGCCGGCTCGAGTGAAACGTATGCTACAAATGTTGAGGCGCGGGGCGGGTGCTTCCTCACCTGACCAGTAGAGCTCCTGGTCAGGTCCATGGTCAGGTTCGTTTCAGGTGGTCGGTCGTGGCACCATGCTCGTATCACCAGCGAGCGCGCCGCCCACCCGCACGGCGTACCCGCACGATCCACACCACCAGATCGAGGAGCCCGCAGTATGGATGCCGTCACCGTCGTTCCGACGCCCGCCAATGAGAGAGTGTTGGGATACGCTCCCGGATCAGCCGAGCGCGCGAGCCTGGAGGCGAAGCTCAAGGAGTTCACGTCGGCGGGCGCGATCGACCTGACCTGCACCATCGGCGGTGAGCAGAAGTTGGGTGGCGGTACGTCGATCCAGGTGGTCCAGCCGCACCGGCACGCGCACGTGCTCGGCACCCTGGGCAACGCGACCGAGTCCGATGCCCGAGCGGCCGTGGTCGCGGCGCTGGCGGCGGCCCCGTCCTGGCGTTCGCTGTCGTTCGACGACCGCGCTGCGATCTTCCTGAAGGCGGCCGACCTGCTGTCCGGTCCGTGGCGCGACACCCTGAACGCGGCCACCATGCTCGGCCAGTCGAAGACCGTGCAGCAGGCCGAGATCGACGCGGCCTGTGAGCTGATCGACTTCCTCCGGTTCAACGTGGCGTTCGCGCGGCAGATCGTCAGCGACCAGCCGATCTCGTCGCCGGGGGTGTGGAACCGGGTCGACTACCGGCCGCTGGAGGGCTTCGTCTACGCGATCACGCCGTTCAACTTCACCGCGATCGCCGGCAACCTGCCGACCGCGCCCGCGCTGATGGGCAACACCGTGGTCTGGAAGCCGTCGCCGACGCAGCAGTTCGCGGCGCACTGGACGATGCGGCTGTTGGAGGCCGCGGGGCTGCCGGACGGGGTGATCAACCTGGTCACCGGTGACGGCCTCGAGGTGAGCAAGGCCGCGCTGACCCACCCGGATCTGGCCGGCATCCACTTCACCGGCTCGACCAAGACGTTCCAGTCCCTGTGGGGCACGGTCGGCGCGAACATCGCGTCGTACAAGACCTATCCGCGGCTGGTCGGCGAGACCGGTGGCAAGGACTTCATCCTGGCGCACCCGTCGGCGGACCCGGCGGTGCTGAAGACCGCGATGGTGCGCGGCGCGTTCGAGTACCAGGGCCAGAAGTGCTCGGCCGCTTCGCGGGCGTACGTCGCCCGCTCGGTGTGGGACCGGATCCGCGACGACCTGGTCGCCGAGACCGAGTCGCTGACCATGGGTGACGTCACCGACCTGTCGAACTTCATCGGCGCCGTGATCGACGACCGCGCGTTCGCCAAGCACAAGGCGGCGCTGGACCGGGCCGCGGCGACCGACTCGATCGAGGTCGTTGCCGGTGGCACCTATGACGACAGCGAGGGGTACTTCGTCCGGCCGACGCTGCTGGTGTCGGCCGACCCGACCGACGAGATCTTCAGCACCGAGTACTTCGGCCCGATCCTCGGCGTGCACGTGTACGACGACGCCGACTACGACAGCGTGCTGCGGGGGATGGAGCACTCCGCGCCGTACGGGCTGACCGGTGCCGTGATCGCCCAGGACCGGCACGCGGTCGCCGAGGCTGCGGAGTACCTGCGGTTCGCGGCCGGGAACTTCTACGTGAACGACAAGCCGACCGGTGCGGTGGTCGGACAGCAGCCGTTCGGTGGTGCGCGCGCGTCCGGGACGAACGACAAGGCCGGCTCGATGTGGAACCTGATCCGCTGGGCCAGCCCGCGTTCCATGAAGGAGACCTTCGCGCCGCCGACCGACTACCGGTACCCCCACCAGGGGTGAAGGAAGGAAAGCAAAAGCAGTAGTTGGTGGGGCCGCACCAGGGCTAAGGAAAGAAAAGCAAAAGCTGTAGTTGGTGGGGCCGCGCGTGGGTTAGGTGGTGAGGCCTCGGCGGACGGTGATGTAGAAGGTGGTCAGGTCGTCGATCAGGGTTTCGATCTGGCGCTGGTTCTTGAGGTTCGCGTCCAGCAGCCAGTCCGAGATCAGGTCGAACAACCCGCCGACGAGGCCGATCGCAACGCTGTGACGAACCGCCCGCTGGTCGGAGGCATCCCGGCCGGTGGGCGGTCCGTCGTACCGGTCCCAGAGCTGCTCGAGGAAGCCGGCCGCCCAGCGCCGGTTCGCCCGCCGCTGCCGCTCGGCCACCTCGGAGATCCCGGACGCCATCCCGAAGGTGACCTTGGTGATGCGCGGGTCGTCGACGAGTTCGTGCACGAAGGTGGCGAGCAGCCGCGGCGCCTCCTGCCGCTCGTTGCCGGCTGCCTGCGTGGCGACGCCGGCCATCCGCTCCTGCAGCCGTTCCGAGGTCCGCCGCAACAGGGCGACGTAGCACTCCTCCCGGCTGGAGAACAGCTCGTAGAAGCTCTTCGTCCCGATGTACGCCGTACTGCAGATCTGCTCGATGGACGTGCCGAGATAGCCGTTGGTGGCGAACAGATTGAGCGCCGTATCCAGCAGCTGCTCACGCCGTTCGGCCCGCCGTTGCTCGGCGTCCAATCCCCGTATGGTGCGACTCATGCGCTGGACGTTACCCCGCGTACCGAACAAGTAACCGAGGGAACATCTTCCGAACACGAGCCCTTGTCTGTAACCAGGAACCATGCTGGTCAGGCGCTGCGGTGGAACTCCTGCAAGGGTGGATCGATCAGCAGTGCGGACCCGCACTTCACGCAGATCCACTCGTCGGGCTCCTCGACCAGGTGATCGGGTGCCTCGATCCGCTCGAACGGCATCACCGTGGCACAGAAGACGCAGAACTGCGATTCCTCGCCCGGCTCCGTGCGCTGACCCTTCTGACGAAAGACTGGCTTCCGCATGACTGGCTCACCTCCGAAGAGCACCCCGCGCTCCTCAGATTGCCACCGCGGGTGAGCCACCCCGGGTAGCGACACACGAGTCCCCGGAACGGGCGTCGTACGACGCCCGCCGCCGGGGACCCGGGGAAGCCTCAGTTGGTGCCGTTGTGCCACTCGCGGCCGAGTTCATGCTCCTTCTGCAGGCCGGACCGGATCGCGTCCACCACGAACGGCTCCATCTTCTTGCCGATCAGCGGTACGGCGACCTTGACGTCCAGGTCGATCGCCTGCACGGCCTGACCGCCGCCACCGGTGATGCTGGCGGTGCCCCTGAGCGTGACCGGGGTGTTGACGATCTCGCCGGAGACGTCGGCGTCGCGGGACCCGTCCGCCTTGGCCGCGTGCCAGGTCTCGGTCTGGACCAGGGTCAGCGTCTCACCGACGAACTTCTTGGCGAAGTCCGGGACGCCGTCCGACGGCATCTCCCGGCGGACCTTGACAACCGTGTCGCTCCCGGACTTGGCTACCTCGACGTTGTACGACAGCGCCTTGGTCTTCTCGCAGGCCTGCTCGCGGAAGGTGGCGTCCGTGACGATCGCGAACACTTCCTCGGGGGTGGCGTCGTACGACGCCGACAGCTTCAGCTCCATGCCGCACATCATGGCACCACCGATCCGTCAGCGAACCCCACCGCCGCCGCGGGTCCCGAGGATCGTTACGCTCGCCCGATGGACAGCGGCCATGTACCTGTGCCCGGTGGGGCGCTCTACTTCGAACGGACCGGCCACGGGCCGCCGATCGTTTTCGTGCACGCGGGAATCGCGGATCTGACCATGTGGGAACAGCAGGTCGCTGAGTTCGCGACGGACCACACCGTGGTCTGTTTCGACAGCCGGGGTTTCGGGCGATCGAGAACGGATGCGGTCGAGTTCTCCCCGGTCGACGACCTTCGCGCTGTGCTGGACCACCTGCAGATCGGGCGGACGGTGGTCGTCGGCTGCTCGCGCGGCGGTCAGCACAGCCTCGACTTCACCGTGGAGGAGCCGGATCGAGTCGCCGGCCTCGTCTGGGTCTGCGGTGGTGTCAGCGGCTCGTCGCATGAAGCGCCGCAGGCGCAGACGGCAGTCTTCGACCGTATCGAGGCGCTGTGGCAGGCGAAGGAGTGGGACGCGCTGGTCGACCTGAAGACGCATCTCTGGACCGACGGCCCGTTGCAGCCCGAAGGGCGCGCACCGGAGGCGGTGCGCGACCACGTCCGACGGATGATCCACGCGATCGAGACGAGGAGTGAAGAAGAGCCACAGGTCCTGCCGCTGTCTCCTCCCGCCGCCGGCCGGCTCCAGGACATCACGTGCCCGGTGCTCGTCGTCATCGGTGCGCTCGACACCACCGGCACGCAGGCGTCCGCCGACCTGCTGACAGTCGGAGTCAACGGTGCTGAGCGAGTGGATTTCCCCGACGCCGCACATGTTCCGAGCATGGAGCACCCAGAACGGTTCAACACCGCCGTTCGCGACTTCCTCTCCCGCCACAGCCTCTAGCGTGGCGTCAGGGTGAGGGTGACTGTTCGGTTCTGGGCGGCGTTCCGGAACGGGGGCCGGCCTTGGTCGCCGGACTGCATGGCGAAGGCGGTGGGCGGGAGGCCCGATGCGGCGCTGAGCTCTTGTGTGGCGGTGCGCGCGCGGAGGAGCGCCGTACGCGATCCGCCCGACGTGCTGCTCCCGGGTACGACGACCGAGTAGCCGGTCACCGTGATCGCGGCGTCGAGGCCCGGCAGTCGTTTGCCTAGGGCAACCAGTGCGTCCTGGCGGTCCGGTCCGAACTCCGTGCCGGCGGAGAACAGACCCTCGGCGAAGAGCACGTGGACCGCGCCCGACAGCCTCTGCACGACCACCCCAGGTCCGGCGACCTTGCGCTCGATCAGCTCCAGCTTGTTCGCGACCGCAGCAGCAGACGCCTGTCGCTCCGCTTCCAGGGCAGCCAGCTTGCGGGCCAGCTCCGCGGCCTCCTCTTGCGCACTCGTGTCCACGCTCGGTGTCGACGTCGGCTGGACCTCCTGTGGCGGCTGAGCGACCGGTTCATCGTCTCCGCCGAGTACGGCGATCCCGCCATCCACAACCGCGACCACAACCACAGCCACGCCTGCGACCCGGCATGGGCCTCGTTGATGTCGTAGTCGGCTGGCTTGAGCCCAGCGCACGACGCCGAACACGATCGCGGCGTCCCGCGGGTCGATCACCGGGCCGGCCGCCCGGTTGAGCCAATCGTCGGCCCGGCCGTCGGACACCTCGCCGCGGTCGAGCAGTTTGACCGCGCAGTTGTTCAGCAGGATGGCGATCTGGTCGGCGCCCACCTCGAGGGCCGCGCGCAACCGCTGCACGACCTGCCGGGCGGTGCGCCGGTCCACGCCGGTCGACCAGACCGCTCACCCGGAAGGCGTTCCGCCGGTAGAGCCCAGTCCCGGCGAGCCCTTGCAGCTCGTCGGCGATCGGATCCGCCACCAGCTCACCCCCAGGTCAAGTCGGTTCGCGGGACCGTTGCCCGGCTCACCAACCACCTTTCCACCCTGGGCAGCCGGTCCGAACCGGAATCAGGACCGTCTGGACCCACCCTTGGACCCGCGGTGGACGCACCCTGGACCGAACCTGCACCCGACGAGCGGATCAGGGCCTGTTCGTTGCCCAGGACAACCCGAGAGGCGTCAGGACAGCAGCAGGGACGCGAGGATGCCGAGGGTGAGGGGGAGCGTGACGGCGATCGCCAGCCGGCGGCCGCGACGGTTGCGCCGGCGGATCGTGGTGCGGTCGATCGTCGTCGCGCAGGGCTCGAAGCCCAGCGAGTCGGCCGGTGCGAAGAGACCGCCGAGCCGATCGAGCATCGACTGAGCCGACGCCTGCCGGCCGGCTTCCTGGACGACGCGGAGGCGGAGGAACTCCCGGGGGTCGCCGCTCGGGAGCGGGAGCCCGGGCGGCAGCGCGCGCTGCACGACGGCGTGGGCGGCGGCGATCCGCCGTGACCTGCTGATCGAAGGCGGGAGGATCAGATAGGCCAGGTGGACCAGGGACCCGTAGTCCCCGAGCAGCAACGCCTCGATCTGCGGTTCTTCCCGGGTCGGTCCCTGGATCGGTCCCGGGATCAGCGGCGTCTCGACCGTGGCGGACATGCAACTCCTCGTTTCGGCGTACCCCACCTCCAACGAGCGAATCCCTGACCGGTCACGCACCCGTCGGCTACCCTCGGGCGCATGAGCAGTGGTGACGGGGTGGCGGGGCGGTGGGATGGCGTTGATGTGCATTTCGGGGAGGCCGGCGGGCGGCTGACGTACGGCAGTTACCTGCGGCTGGCCGAGCTGCTGGACCAGCAGCGGCTCGAGTCGGATCCACCGGCGCACGACGAGTTGCTGTTCATCACGATCCACCAGGTCTACGAGCTGTGGTTCAAGCAGGTCCTGCACGAGCTGACCGCCTCCCGGGACGCGATGCTGTCCGGCGAACTGTGGCTGGCCGAGCACCTGCTCCGCCGCGTGCACACGATCGAGCGCACGCTCACCCAGCAGGTCGACATCCTGGAGACGATGACCCCGCAGGACTTCGGAGAGTTCCGGCACCGGTTGTCGCCGGCCAGCGGGTTCCAGTCGGTGCAGTTCCGCGAGATCGAGTTCCTGTCCGGGGCGAAGGACCCGTCGTTCGTCCGCCGGTTCCGCGGCCTGACCGAGGTGGAGAAGGAGCGTCTCGGCCGGCGGCTGGAGGAGCCGACCCTGTGGGACGCGTTCCTCGTCGTCCTCGAGAAGGCCGGGTTCGGTACCGGCACCGAGGACTCCGTCCGGGACGCGCTGCGCAAGGTCGCCGGTGACCGCAGCCACTACGCCGCGGTCTGGGAGCTCGCCGAGGTCCTGCTCCAGCACGACGAGCTGGCGGCGGCCTGGCGGGCCCGGCACGTGGTCATGGTCGAGCGCATGATCGGCACCAAACCAGGCACCGGCGGCTCTTCCGGCGCCGGCTACCTGCGCAGCCGGTTGGATCTTCGTTACTATCCGTTGCTTTGGGATCTGCGTACGACCCTCTAGTCTCACCGCGCACGGAGCCGATGAACGGCCCGATGAAGGGATGGCGCGGTGAAGCTCTACTCCGACGTGGGGACGCAGCGGTTCCGGCAGGTGCTGGGGGATCTGCTGCTGGTGGGCTGGGTCTGGTTGTGGGTCGAGGCAGGTCTGCTGGTGTTCCGGATCACGAACGCCCTCGGAGCGCCTGGACGGAAGGCGGCCGAGGCGGGTGACGGGCTCGCGGGCGACCTGCGCCGGTTGTCGGAGCCGATGGGCAAGGTGCCGGTGGTCGGCGACCAGTTGCGGTCGCCGGTGGACGGCGCCGCGGCGGCCGCGGGCAAGCTGGCCGAGGCCGGGCGGGACCAGGCACACGCCGTGGAGCAGTTGGCGTACGTCCTGGCCGGCGTGACGATCGGGATGCCGGTGTTGCTGGCGTTGCTGATCTGGCTGCCGCCGCGGATCCGGTTCTCCCGGCGGGCGACCGCGGCGCAGAAGTTCATCGACAGCGACGCGGACCTCCAGTTGTTCGCGCTGCGCGCGATGGCCAACCAGCCCATGCACAAGCTCGCGAAGATCTCCGACGACCCGGTCACCGCCTGGCGCGAGGGCGACGCCACCGTGATCGGGCGGCTCGCCAACCTCGAACTTCGCAGCACCGGCGTCCGAGCGCCGGCACAGCTCCAACTGGAGTGACAAAGCTACGCTCAACGGATGGCGCGGGTGTTGCTCGTCGAGGACGATGACGCGATCCGGACGTCGCTGGGCAAGTCCCTGACGGCGGCCGGGCATGTCGTCACGGCCGTCGCCGCCGGCGCCGATGGCGTGGCTGCGGTCGCCCGCGATCGGCCCGACGTACTGCTGCTGGATCTTGGTCTGCCGGATCTGGACGGCCGGGACGTGTTGGCCATGGTTCGCGCGGTGACCGACGTACCGGTGATCGTGGCAACGGCGCGGGACGACGACGCGAGCATGGTGAGGCTGCTCGACGCGGGTGCGGACGACTACGTGATCAAGCCCTTCAGTTCTGCCCAGATCGACGCGCGGATCCGGGCCGTACTGCGACGCCTCGGCCAAGGCGGCGAGCAAGGCGAGTCGACGGTCGATCTGGGCGCGTTGCGGATCGATCCGCGCAGTCGCGAGGTCACCGTGGATGGTTCGCCGGTCGACCTGACGCGCAAGGAGTTCGACCTGTTGCTGGCGTTGTCTCGCCGGCCGGGGGCCGTGGTGAGCAAGCGCGAACTGCTGGCCGAGGTCTGGGGTCTGCCGTGGGGCGGCGGCGACCGGACCGTCGACGTTCACCTGTCCTGGTTGCGGCGCAAGCTCGGTGAGACAGCCGCGGAGCCGCGGTTCCTGCACAGCGTCCGTGGCGTCGGGATCAAGCTGGCGTCGGGGGACTGACCGTGCGCCGCCGGATCCTGTTCCTCTCGGTCGGCATGACCACGCTGGTCGTGCTGGCGTTCGCCGTACCGCTGGTGTTGCTGATGCGCAGTACGACGGCCAACGAGTCGAAGGAGCGGGCGCGGTACCGGGCCGAGGCGGTCGCGTACTACGTCGGTGACAGGCGCAACAGCGCCTACGACATCACGGCGTACATCGAAGGGCTCAGCAAGGACGGACCGGGCACGATCTCGGTCCGCCTGCCCGACGGTACGACGCTCGGCGACCCACCACCGGGTGGAGTGCCGGCCCCGCAACCGCTGCCGGCCGACTACGACGACGACGATCGGAAGGGTCCGCCACAGCTCGGCGACGTGGACTATCGCTCGCTCGACGGCGGGATGGCGGTCGAGGTCGCCGTCGGCACTCCGCAGGGTCCGGCCTCGGTCTGTCTGTTCCTGACCACCGACGAGTTGTACGACGGTCTCACTCCGCGCCTGCTGATCCTGATCGGCGGCAGCCTCGCCGTACTCCTGCTCAGCATCGTCGGCGCCGAACTCGTCACCCGCCGGCTCGTCCGCCCGCTCGAGGAGACGGCCAGTACGGCGGAACGCCTGGCGAAGGGCGACATCGACGCCCGTGCTCCGACCACCGGCCCGGCCGAGGTCGCCAAGGTAGGTGCCGCGCTCAACGGTCTGGCCGACCGCATCGACGAGGTGATCGCGGTCGAACGCGAGGCCGTCGCCGATCTCTCCCACCGGCTGCGTACGCCGTTGACCGCGCTCCGGCTACAGGTCGAAGCCTTGCCCGACCGCGAACGTGCCGAGGAACTGAACACCCAGGTGACCAGCCTGGAACGGACGCTCACTGCCGTGATCAGCGCCGCTCGGCGTCCGCAACGCGAAGGCCGGGTCCCGCACTGCGACGCGGTCGAGGTGACGCGCAACCGGGCGGCGTTCTGGGAACCGCTGTTCGAGGATCAAGGCCGCGAGCTCGCCCTCGATCTTCCGGAACCGCCCGCGATGGTGCGGTCATCGGCCGAGGACCTCGGCGCCGCGCTCGACGCGTTGGTGGAGAACGTCGTCGCGCACACCCCGGACGGTACGCCGGCCCGGATCACGCTGACCCGTGAGCAGAACGTCGTACGGATCGCCGTCGCGGACAAGGGACCAGGCATCCCGCTCGGGGCCGGTGAGCGTGGCCGCAGTGACCGGGGCTCCACCGGCCTCGGGCTCGACATCGCCCGCCGGTACGCCGAAGCCACCGGCGGCCACCTCACCATTCACGCCAACGAGGTCGTCCTGACTCTCGCCGTCCCGTGATCAGAGCGGGGCTGCTGACAGCTTCAGGACAACAGGAAGCGGGGTGGTTCGCCCTTCAGGGCGTTGTTGGACCTGAGCCAGGCGGCGGTCTCGGCCGGGCGCCGGCGCGCGATCTCGGACAGCAGGAGATCCCGGGCCCGGGCAGCGGTCTCGGTGTAGTCGGACTGGCTCTCGCGGACCACCTCGGCGTCGGTCGCGACCCAGACGGCGTACAACTCGGCGTCCGACCACTTGACCAGGTCGGCGTCGATGATCTGCTGCTCCGAGGGTGTCGTGGTCCGCCGGCGTGATCTGACCAGGCCTACCGCCAGGATCGCGGCCGCGATCGCGACGGAGCCGAACACGATCAGCGCGACCGAGGGCGACGCCTTGACCAGGGCCAGCGCGATTCCGGCCACCGCGACCACGCCGATCGCGACCGACCACGTCACCATCGGTCCGGCTGGTCCGGGCGCGGACGGACGCTCAGCCACGACGTTCTCTCCTCCTCGGGCACCGCTCACGGTCCTGTGTATCCCGCTCACGGGGCGTAGTGGGGGCGCGGAGGGCGAACGACACACGATCTCAAAGTTTCCTCAGCATGCTCGTCAAACCCGGGCCTGCTCACTGCGACCGCAAGGCCTCGTAGTCCTTGGCAGTGAGCGGCTTCGTGGTCAGCGCGCCGTCCGCCAGCAGCGCCTCGACCGGTACCCCGTTGTGCGAGAACGTCACCTCGTCGACGGCCGGCAACGCGGTCACGGACAAGACGATCTGCCCGACGGCCAGGACGTTCTCGGTCGCGGACCGGCCGCCGGTCTCCCCGGACAGCTCGAGTACGACGCTCTTCGCCTGCACGCTGATCACGCTCAACGTCAGGCCCGGTTGCAGAGCGGACGTGAGGCCTGCGGCCTGCTCGGTCGCGGTCGGTCCGTCCTGCAGACCCTGGAGTACGGAGTTCATCAACTCGGTCGACGTCGTGCTCGGGGCATCCCGTTTCAGCGCGACCAGCCGGTCCCGCCGGACGAAGTTCACCTGGACCGTTGCTTGTCCCGACGTCGTCGCGGTCGGTCCTGTCATCTGCCGGCTAGGGGTGCGCAGCCGGGACGGCATCGCACCGGGGTCGATCGGCGCCGGCTCCTCCTGGACCGGAACCCCGCAGCCGACCAGCACCAGAGCCGCCGCCACGACCACGGCGATCGCCTTCATGACCGCACCTCCGGGAGCCGTACGACAAACCGCGCGCCGCCGGTCGGGGCCACCGAACACCAGACCGCACCACCATGGATCGCGACAGTCTCCGCAACGAGTGCCAGACCGAGTCCTGTCCCTGACGACGATCCGCGTTTGGTCGCGCCGGTGGCGAACCGCTCGAACACGCGCTCGCGATCGTGTGGCGGGATCCCCGGACCGGCGTCGTCGACCAGCACCAGGACGTCCTCGTCGACCCGGGCGACCTCGACAGCGGTCAG
Organism: Kribbella capetownensis; assembly: GCF_004331485.1. Classification (GTDB taxonomy): domain Bacteria; phylum Actinomycetota; class Actinomycetes; order Propionibacteriales; family Kribbellaceae; genus Kribbella; species Kribbella capetownensis. Next base: position 39,872 of record NZ_SJKD01000007.1, on the reverse strand, counting down.
CCCGCCGCCGTGCGTCTCGGCGTTCTCGAACAGGTTGCGGAACAGCCTGCCGAGGCGAGGCTTGTCGGCCTTCACGACGACGTCCGTTCCCCCGCGCAGCATCGCGGGTTCGCGGCCGGCCTCGCCGAGGACCTGGCGCAGCAGTTCGCCCAGATCGACGGTCGTGCTGGGCCGCTGATCGAGTCCGCCGTCGGATCTGGCCAGCTCGAGCAGATCGTCGAGCAGCCGCCGGAACCGTTGCAGGTCGGCGGTGACGAGGTCCAGGGCCCGCTGTGACCGCTCCGGTAGCTCGTCGCGCCGGGCGTTCAGGAGGTCGACGCTGCCGACGAGTGTGGTCAAGGGGGAGCGGAGCTCGTGGCTGACGTCGGCGGCCAGCCGGGCGTCGCGATTGATCCGCTGCTGCAACGTGTCGACCATGCTGTTGAAGGACCCGACGATCGTGGCGAGCTCCGGGTCCTCCGTCGCGGGCAGCCGGGTGTCGAGGTCGCCGCCGGCGATCGACGCGGCGGTGACGGCGACCCGGTTCAGCGGCGTGACCACGGATCGGCTCGCCCAGAGCCCCAGGCCGGCACCCGCGGCGGTCGCCAGCGCCGCACCACCCATCAGGATCCCGCTGAGCAGCCGCAGGTTCCCGTCGAGCTCACTGAGCGGGGCGATCTCGTAGAACTGTCCGTTGACCGACGGCAGCGGCACCCCGACCACCATGTACGCCTCGTCGTCCGACCGGAACCGCTGACTGGCCGGACGGCCGTTCGCGATCTCTTCCAGCACTCCACGCGGTACGGCGTCCCGCCCCTCGTCGAGCGCGGACGCGTACCACTGGTCCCGCCACCGCAGGATGATCGAGTGACCCGCCGGGGTTCCGGCCGCGGTCAGGACCGCGGAGACATCGGCGCCGGCACTCGACAGCCGGCGCTGGACGTACGCCGCATCCGCGAACGTCTGGTGCTGGACGACGTTCTCCCGCTGGGCGAGCAGGTAGCCGCGGGCGAGGAGATAGGTGCTGATGGCAAACACAGCGGAGACGAGCAGCGCCACCACGGCGAAGGCGAGCACCAGCCGGTGCCGCAGCCCCAGGGCATGCACGCCGAATCTCATCGAGGATCCAGCCGGTAGCCCATTCCCCGGACCGTGGTCACGAGTTGAGGTCGTCCGGGATCACGCTCGACCTTCGTGCGCAATCGTCTGATGTGGACGTCGACGATGCGCTCGTCGCCGTAGTACCCGTGCTCCCAGACCGAGGCCAGCAGCGCCGACCGGCTGAGCACCCGGCCGGGTGGCGAGGCCAGCTCGACCAGCAGCCGGTACTCGGTGACAGTCAGCGGGACGTCCTTGCTGTCCAGCCGGACCGCGCCACGGGAGGTGGACAGCACCAGCCTCCGGCCCGGATCGGAGTCGAGCACGATGTCGGGCTCGGCCGCCTCCGCGCTGGTCCGCAGCCGCCGGCGCAGTGCCCGCAGCCGCGCGGTGATCTCTTTCACCTGGAACGGCTTGGTGACGTAGTCGTCCGCGCCGGCCTCCAGGCCGGCCACGATGTCGTGGGTGTCGGACCGCGCGCTGACGATCACGATCGGGATGTCGCTGATCCGGCGGATCTCCCGGATGCAGGTGTAGCCGTCGATCTCGCCGAGCATCAGGTCGACCATCATCAGGTCCGGCATCGCGGCCCGTGCCTGTTCCAGCGCCGTCGGCGTATCCGCTGCCTCGGCGACCTGGTAGCCCTCGTCCTCGAGGGCGAGCCGCAGTACGGCCCGAATGCGATCGTCGTCCTCCACGATCAACACCTGCATCGGCACCGGCACATCCTCGCAACTCCGAACGCCGTTGTGACGGGCTGGGCACCGCATGTCATCCGATCGTAAAGAAGGACCACCACCGATCTCAAAGTCCGAGGCGCAGGGTTGTACCAGTGCCACAACTGCATCGGAGGACTCGTCGATGACCGAGACGACCCACGGTCCACTTCCCCAGAAGGCCATCGTCACGTTGTCGGACACCGACCTGAACGGCGGCCTGACCGCACTGCGCTGGCGACTGCGCGGGCTCGTGATGGAGGGTGTCTGCCTGGTGGTGGTCGACGTGTCCGACCTGGGCCAGATCTCGTCGACCCTGCTGGCCGAGCTGCTCGACACGCACCGCACCTGCCGCCGGCGTGGCGGTGGGGTCGTGATCCGGCACGCCAGCCGGAAGATGACCGACGTACTGCGCCGGACCGGCCTCGACAAGGTCTTCGAAGTCGAGGCTGCGTGACGGCGAAGCGCTGCAGACACCCCACGTCATCCGCCCACTGTGAGGACCGCCGACCGCTCATGAGCCACTTCGACCGCGACCCGTGGGTACCGGGTTATGTCGATGTGACCATCGTCGAGTTCGCCGCTCATACCGCCTACCTCGATCCGCGCAGCGGCACCGGGTATCTGGTCACCCCGCGTCCGGAGACCGATGTCGCTGCGCCAGAGGACCCGCTTGTGCAGGCTGTCTGGTCGGACAGCCTGCACGACCCGGGCCGTGTGGGCGGACTGTCGCTCAACTCCGCGGACCGGCAGGAGGCCTTCGACTACCTGCGGGACGAGGGCTGGCTGCCGCTGCTCGACGACCAGGGCGAGATCGAGCCGGCCGGCTGGACCACCGACGGCCGCCAGGCGCTCTGTCTGTACGGCACGCCCACGTCGGGCCAGCCCTGCCTGGAGACGCTCAGCCGTTCGCTGATGGCCCTCGACATCGCCGCCGGCCTCGGCATCCGGTCCCGGCACTGCTGAGATTGTTGCCAGCAGCAACCGGAGGTCAGTAGAGGACGGGGTTCAACGGTCCGTCGGCGACGGTGCCCGGTGCGCGGTTGTCGAGGAAGGCGGCGAGATCGCCCTGCTGGAAGGGATTCGCCGGCGGCGCGATCTCGATCGCCGCGTCCATGTAGATCACGGTCATCACCCGGCGTGGCGTCGTACTGGAGTTGCCCGGGGCGCGGTGGATCGTCCAGCCGGAGTGGAAGCTGACGTCCCCGATCGCGTACGGCGAATCGTCCACGCGGAACCCCGACTCGGTCACGAAGGTGTCCAGCTTGGCCTCGGACTCGTCACTGATCTCGAGCTGTCGGCCGTACCCCGATCGGTGGCTGCCGGCCGCGAACGTCAGCGGACCGAGCTCCATCGGAGTGTCCTGCAACGGAACCCAGGCGGTGACGGTGCGGTCCGTCGACAGCGGCCAGTAGTGCTGGTCGACGTGCCACGGCGTGAAGCCTCCGCCGGCCTCCTTGTACAGGGCCTGGTCGTGGTACAGCCGCACGGACGGCACCCCGAGAAGCTGGGCGGCGATCCCGGCGAGACGGCGGGAGAAGGCGAACTCGCGGACCGCGTCGCTGTGCCGCCACAGGTTCTCCACCTGGAGGAACGCGCGGCTGTAGGTGTCGCGTTCGGCCAGCGGCAGGTGCTGGGTGTTGATCCGGAGGACCTGCTCGGTGATCTCGGGCTCGTAGTGCGTCACGACGTCGGGGCTCAGTACGCCGCGAAGCTTCACGTAGCCGTCGGCGGCGTACTGGTCGACGCTGCCCGGACCGACGGCGTACCGCTGGTCGAGTTCGGTGGCGGTGGTGGTCATCGGGCCTCCCAATCGGCGATTGGTGACCAGTTTCTGCTCATCGGCGACCAGAGTGCCACGCGTGCAGCGGCCAAAACCGGTACTCTGCTGACCAATTCAGTCAAGCCGATGGCGGATGGGTGTCGGCAGAGTACTGTTCTGGCATGCGGCCGACGTACGAGCACATCCCTGCCTCGCCGCATCAGTCGTGGCATCTCGGGCTGCGGGCGGAGCCGCGGTTCGGGTTCGACTGGCATTACCACCCGGAGTACGAGCTGACGCTGATCGTCGCCGGATCGGGCCGGCGCTACGTCGGTGACCGGGTCGCCGACTACGGTCCCGGGGATCTGGTCCTGCTGGGGGCGGAGACCCCGCACACCTGGGAGTCGGAGGCGGCCGGGTGGCATGAGGCCGTCACTGTGCAGTTCCTGTACGACGCCTTCGGCGCCGGGTTCTTCGATCGGCCCGAGTTCCACGGCGTACGGCGCCTGCTGGCCCGATCCGACTGTGGTCTGCGCTTCGACGGCGCCGACGGTGTCCCGGAAGCCATGGTTGCCCTGAGCAACACCACAGACGCGGCCCGCCGGACGCTGGCTGTCCTCGAGATCCTGGTGTCGTTGGCCCGTCAGCCGGCCGAGACCATCGCGACCCGATCCCTCGTCAGCGATGTCGACGCGGCAGCCCGAGATCGGATCGACCGCGTCATCGGCCTGGTACGTCGCGACTACGCCGAACGCCTCGCCATCGGTGCAGCCGCGGCGCTGGTCTCGATGTCACCCGACGCGTTCAGCCGCTTCTTCCGGCGGCACACGGGCCGGACGTTCACCGACTACGTCAACGACGTACGGCTGGCCGAGGCGTCCCGTCGGCTGATCGAGTCGGACACCCCGATCAGCACGATCGCGACCGGCTGCGGCTATCCCAACCTCTCGCACTTCAACCGCCGCTTCCGCGCGCAGAACGCGATGAGCCCGCGCGACTTCCGCAACCACTTCAGCTCCGCCGCAGTACGCCGAGGGTGAGGACAACTGTTGCGGCGGTGATGGCCGCGCCGGTCCAGGCCGCGGTGGCGTAGGCCGGCTCGGTGGGGAACTGAGCGGTCGTGTGCGCGGCGAGGATGATGCCGGTCAGGGCGCTGCCGATCGAGAAGCCGATGCTGCGGACGACCTGGTTGACGCTCATCGCGCTGGCCGTCTCGGACTTCGGCGTCACCGCCAGGATGACCGCCGGCATGGACGCGGCGAACGCTCCGACGCCGAGGCCGAGGACAGTCATCGCGACCACGGGTCCGGCCAGGTGGGCGCGGCTCAACGCGAAGAGCACGAAGGCGACGAGCACCGTCGTGGCGCTCGCGGCGAGCCGGGTCCGCGGGCTGACGTGCAGCCGTGGCAGGAGTTTCCCGGCGGCGAAGCCGGCCACCGAGAACGGGACGAGGACCAGACCGGCCTCGAAGGTGTTCAGGCCGAAGCCGTAGCCGGTCGAGGCGGGTGTCTGGACGTAGCGGGTGATCAGGCCGAGCAGGAGGTACATGCCGATGCCGCCGGTGAACATCACCAGGTTCGCTCCCGCGACGGCGGGATGCCGGAGCAGACGAATGTCGATCAGCGGATGCGCGACACGGGTCTCGACGACGACCCAGACCGCGAGGAGAAGCAGGGCACCGGCCAGGATGACCGCTGTCCAGGCCGGGTGGTCTCGCCAGAGCTCGGTCTGGCTGATGACGACCAGGAGTGCCAGCAGGCCGGCGGTCAGCAGAGCCGCTCCAGGTACGTCGACCCGGCGGCCCGGCCGCGGCGGCGCCTGCGGAAGCACCACGAACGCGGCGACGAAGGCCAAGGCCGTGACCACCAGCCCGAGGCCGTACGCCGCGCGGATGCCGGCGGCGTCGGTCAACGCGCCGGCCAGTGGATAGCCGACGCCGATGCCGGCGGTCGATGCCACCGACAACAAGGCGATCGTGCTCGCAGCCCGCCGCTCGCCCAGGTGGTCGGTGGCGGTCGCCATCATCAAGGCGGTCAGACCGAGCCCGGTCCCCTGCGCCGCACGCCCGATCAGCAGGACGGCGAACGGGAGCGGTACGACGGTCAGCGTGCTGCCGAGCACGACGAGTCCCAGAGTGGTCAGGACGACTCTGCGGCGATGCGGTCCGGATCCGAGCCGGCCGAGGACCGGAGTGGCCACGGCGCCCGACAGCAGGGGGATCGTCAACGTCCATTGGGATGCCGCCAGCGATACGTCGTACTGGTCGGCGACCGCGGTGATCAGCGGCGCACCGAGGCTTCCGACCACGGCGACGACCAGGGCCACGAACACCACAGCGGGAACCAGGAACCGCGGCTCATCGTTCATGCGGCCCACTCCACACCCGATGCATCGCCCACCGATATGAATTCCGTCACCGGCAGCGAGAGACGCACGCCTCATCGACACCGGCAGACCGGGCCTGAGCCGTCCCGCTCAGACCCGGTCTGTGGAACTTCAGATGGTCAGGCCCACGGATCGAACGGGATGCCGGCGGGTTTCGAAGCGTTCAGGAGGTTGCGGAAGCGGTCGTCCTTGTCGGTGATCTTGATGGTCGCGGAACCGAAGTCCGCGGTCATCAGGGTGTCCCGCAGGCCGGTGCTGGGCCAGCCGTTCCAGTCGACCAGCGGCGGGTAGCGCCAGTTGTGGTAGTGGTTCTCCGGCGGTTCGTCGTTGCTGTTGGCCAGCCGGAAGAAGTGCGTGCTCGCGCCGTCCTTGTGGTAGACGACCTTCGGATGCGAGCCGTCGAAGCGCACCTGCGACCGGGCGTAGGTGACCTGGCTCGCGTGCTGCGTGGTGGTCACGTACTCGACCTGGTTGGCCGACTGGTTGATCCAGGAGATGACGTGTTCGAAATCGTGCCGGTGGCCGCCGAGGCTGCTGCCGGCCACGGCCTGGTCCTTCTCGAAGTAGCTGGCGTAGATCACCGCACACCACCCGTTGTTGCACTTCGAGCGCGCGTACGTCTGGGAGTTGTCGAGGTCCGACTGGTCCCGGCAGTTGCCGTTCACCGCGCCGGTCGGGTTGAGACCGGGGTTGAGCGTGCCGTCGGACCCGATCGCGGGTACGGCGTAGCAGCCGTCGGTGTCGTAGTCGTACGCCGGTGAGAACGACTGCTCCCATCCACCGGCGTTCTGCGGGAGGTGTGGTAGCGGAGCGGCGTACGCGGCCACCCCGGTGGTGACCATCAGCGTGGCGGTGCCGAGCACGACACCGAGCAGTCGCCGGGTGCGCGTGCGTCGTCGGGGCGGGGGGGAATCGGGCGTCATTCTCACTCCTTCAAAGGGGCGGATGATGTTCTGGGGCGCAAACATCGGACCTGAGAATGACAGGACAAAGGCGGACGTGCATATACGTAACGCGTCTACGGATTCAGGGTTTCGGGCCCAGTTCACTCTCCGGGTAAGGACAGTTCACCGGCGTTCGGAGATGACGACTGGAAGCGCATCCACTTGACGATCTGATGACGGCAGGATCGGGCCGCGCAGTGTGAGCATGTCCCTCGGATGACGAATGCTGAAGGCACCTTGAGCGTCGCCGGACCGGGTTGTTACGTTCAACTCGCGGTCCGGCCGTTCTCCCCCGTAACGGCCGGCCGCATCTTAGGCCTCCGCCACCTGATCCGCTGCCACCTGATTCTGACCGGCAGTGCGGCCCCCACGAGCATCGTGAGCGCGAGTACGACGTGCAGCCACACGTCAGCCGGCCCGATCGGCACCAGATTCGCGACCACCGGAGCCGGGTCCAGCTGCCCATAGGTCAGCAGGACCACCATCAGTAGTCCCGCGCCCGCCAGGAACGCACGGCAATGCCGCTCGGATCCCGCCATCACCAGGGCGGTGACGCCGAGAGCCAGCTGCAGGATCGCGCCGACCACGGACACGTGAAAGACCCCGAACAACAGCCCTTCGGTGCCGATGCTCAGCCGCGCGACGCCGAAACAGGCCAGCGATATGAACGCTCCCGCCACCCACAGCGCAACCCCCTGGGTCGCTGTCGGAATGGAGTGCTGAGCCGATCTGTACTCCATGAGCTCTCCTCACACCGGGCGGCCGTGCGGAATGACAATCCTACGAACCCGCCCGCAACTCCGCTCGCGTCTGCGGAGAGTCGTCACGCACTCTCAAACCCAGCTCAACCCGACAGTCACCTGGACGTTGCTGCAGGCAACAAGTTCTGAGCGCTACTCGGGGCCGACGGCACGCCGTTATGATCCGGACGTGTCGACTCCGGTGCTCGCCACCAAGTTGTTTCCGCCGGCCCGGCGGCCGGAACTGGTTGCGCGCCCGCGGCTCGCCGGCCGGCTCGACCGCACCCTGGACCGCGGTCACCGTCTCACTCTCATCTCGGCGCCGGCCGGCTTCGGCAAGACCACGCTCCTCAGCGACTGGGCCGCGGGCCGGGAGCGGGTGGGATGGCTGTCCCTCGACGAGGGCGACAACGCGCTGCCGCGGTTCTTCGCGCATCTCTGGGCGGCGCTGGCCGGCATCGGTCTGGACCTGGATCCGGCGGCCTTCGACGACGCGCCGATGATCGCGGTGGTCAATGAACTCGTGCGTGCCGGGCGGCAGGCGCCGGACAGCCACTGGCTGCTCGTACTGGATGACTACCACGTGATCGGCGCGCCCGAGGTGCACGAGGCCATGACCTTCCTCCTCGATCACGCACCGGATCAGCTGCATCTGCTGGTGACGACACGCGCCGATCCGCCGTTCCCACTGTCGAGGCTGCGGAGTCGCGGACAGCTGACTGAGGTGCGGGCCGCGGAGTTGCGCTTCGCGCCGACGGAGGCGAGGGAGTTCCTCAACGAGATGATGGGCCTGCAGCTGACCGAGACCGACGTCCACGCGCTGGAGGAACGGACCGAGGGCTGGATCGCCGGTCTTCAGCTGGCTGCGCTCTCGCTGCGAGGTATGTCGGACCGCGGGGACGTTGCCGAGTTCATCGGAGCCTTCACGGGCAGCCACCGTTTCGTGATCGACTACCTGGTGGACGAGGTCCTGGCCCGCCAGGACGCGGAGGTCCGGGACTTCCTGCTTCGCACCGCGGTCCTGGACCGACTGACCGGTGACTTGTGTGATGCGGTCACCGGTGGGACGGGTGCTGGGCAGGTGCTGGAGGAGCTGGACCGCGGCAACGTGTTCGTGGTCCCGCTGGATGCCGAGCGCTCCTGGTACCGGTACCACCACCTCTTCGGAGACGTCCTGCGCGCTCGCTTGATGGCTGAGCGCCCGGAGCAGTTGCCGACGCTGCACCAGGCTGCGAGCGCTTGGTACGCCGCGCACGACCTGGTCGCGGACGCGGTGCACCACGCACTCGCCGCTGGTGACCACGACCGTGCCGCCTACCTGATGGAAGAGGCGGTGCCGGAGTTGCGGCGCGCACGGCAGGACAGCCTGCTGCTGGACTGGATCCGGTCGCTGCCGGAGTCCGTCGTACGGCGGAGCCCGGTCCTGAGCATCGTGTCCGCTTGGTCGCTGATGATGGCTGGCGAGTTGGACGGAATGGGGCACCGGCTCGACGATGCCGAGGCCGCGCTGGCGGCCGGCGCACATGACCCGGTGCTCGCGGCAACGTGGGCCGACACCGAGGACCTGCGCACCGCACCGGCGGTCCTGTGGGTCTACCGGGCGGCGCTTGCTCAAGCGGAGCACGACGTACCGGCCACTGTGCAGTGTGCCCGGCGGGCGCTGGGGCTGGCGGGCGCCGAGGACCACTTCGTGCGGGGAGCCGCGTCCGGGTACCTCGGTCTGGCTGCGTGGGCGGCCGGTGACGTCGAGGAGGCCTTGGCTACTTTCTCGGAGGCGGCCCGCAGCCTGCACGCGGCGGGGAACCTGATCGACGAGTTGGACACGACAGTGGTGCTGTGCGACATGTGGACCACTGCCGGCCGTCCCCACCGGGCACGTCGGCTGTACGAGCAGGCCCTGGCGACCGCGACCGGAGGCGGCGAGCCGTACCCGCGGGCTGTCGCCGATCTGCATGTCGGACTGGCTGAGCTGGACCGCGAGCTGGGCGATCTGGTCAGTGCAGAGGCCCACCTCGAGACAGCGAGAGTGCTCGGCGAGCGCAGCTCGATCACCGAGAACCGGCACCGCTGGTACGTCGTCACCGCCCAGGTGTGCGTCTCGACCGGCGACTACGCCACCGCCAGGGAGCTGCTCAACCACGCGGCAACGCTCTACCGGCCCGGCTTCTACCCGGACCTCCGCCCCCTCGCCGCCATGCGAGCTCGCGTGGACATCGCGGCCGGAGACCTCGCTGCGGCCCAAGAGTGGGCCGACAACCACGACGTCACGGTGACCGATGAAGCGTCGTTCCAGCGCGAGTACGACCACCTCACGCTCGTTCGGCTGCTGCTCGCCGCAGGCACTGCGCCACTGGGCGACGTACTTGGTCTGCTGGATCGGCTGTACGCCGCCGCTGAGCGGACGCGGGCCGGCAGTCTGCTGGAGATCGGCATGCTGCGTGCCCTCACCCACCAGGCGCGCGGGCAACGACCGGAGGCTCTGGCCGAGCTGGATGCGGCGCTGTCCCGGGCGCCTGAGCCGGACGGCTACACGCGCTTGTTCCTTGACGAGGGCGCACCGATGCTTGCCCTGCTCCACGAGGCCGCGTCCGTGCAGGAGGGTGGCGAGTACGACGTACCGCGCCGGCACGCCCGTCGACTCCTCGGCACCGGTGCTGCCGACATACCTGCGCCTGGAGCCCTGGCCGACCCGCTCAGCGAACGCGAGCTCGAGGTCCTGCGCCTTCTCGACAGCGAGCTGACCGGCCCCGAGATGGCCCGCCGGCTCTTCGTCTCGCTGAACACGCTGCGTACCCACACCAAGCGCATCTTCACCAAGCTGGACGTCAACAGCCGCTCGGCCGCCGTCCGCCGCGCTCGCGAGCTCGGCCTGCTGTAGCACTCACGTGTCCCGTGCGGACATGTCACATCGTCAGTCACCACATGTTGTGACGCCGGGTCGCCACCTCCCGAAATACGTTCCGGACATACCGCGGCACTCGCCACGGACCACCGGAACAGGAGCCGGACATGACCATCACGCCAACCACCCTCACCCGGGCCGCAGGCGCCGCCGCGGTCGTCGCAGGACTGCTCTTCATCGGCGTCCAGATCAACCACCCGCACCTGGATGCCACCTCCATCGGCACGACCGAAGTGATGGTGCGGAACTTGCTGAAGGTGCTGATGGCCGTCCTGGCGCTGGTCGGCATCACCGGCATGTACCTGAGCCAGATCCGCAAGAACGGCGTCGTCGGACTCGCCGGCTACCTGGTGCTCGGCACCGGCTACCTCACCATCATGAGCACCGTCGCCATCGCCGCGTGCGTCCTGCCCTCGATCGCCGACACCAACCCCGGCTACGTGAACGACATCCTCGCCGTGTCCAAGGGCGACTCCGCCACCGGTGACATCGGGTCGCTGCAGATCGTCCAACAGGTCCAGGACATCGGCTTCCTGGCCGGCAGCCTCGTCTTCGGGATCGCGCTCTATCGGGCCCGTGTGCTGGCTCGGTGGGCGGCCGCGCTGCTCGCCGTCGGTGGTGTCGTCACCATCGTGCTCGCCTTGATGCCGGACGCGTTCTACCGGCTGCTGGCCTTCCCGAACGGCATCGCGATGATCGGCCTCGGCTACTCGCTGTGGCGCACGGCCCGCACCGTCACCGCCCAGCCGGCCGCGGTTCGCGCGACAGCGGACGCGAAATGACCCAGCACACCGCCTCAGGCATCCGGCCGGCGCCGCAGCGCCGGCCGCGTGCTCGCAGGAGCCGGCCTGGTCGTCGCCGGCTCGGGTCTCTGGATGACTCTGTTCTCCCCAGGTGCGCCTGGCGGTGACCTGTTGTGGTCCGTGCGGTTGGTCGTCGGCTCCGTGATGGCAGCAAGCATCGTCCTCGGCTTCACCGCCATCCGGCGCCGCGACATCGCCGGACACCGCGCCTGGATGATCCGCAGAAAACGTACGAACAGGAGAAAGCCATGACCGTCATCGCACCTACGTCACAGAGAACTGAGCTCTCGCTGACCCGCCTGCACCTGATGCGCGCCGGCTACCTCTTGATGGGCGTCGGACTCGCACTCGTGAAGTGGCCGCTCCTCCTCGAGGCCGACACCCTGCCGCTCTACGAAGGCGTGACGCTGTGCCTCCTCACGGCCATGTCACTCCTGGCCTTCCTGGGACTGCGCTATCCAGTCAAGCTGCTCCCCGTGCTCCTGTTCGAGTCGACCTGGAAGCTCCTGTGGCTCGCCCTGGTCGCCCTCCCGACAGCCATCAGCGGGGACCTGGACACCGCCACTTCCGAGATCCTGGTCAACTGTTCCCTGGTCATCGTCATCCTCGCCGTCACCCCATGGCCGTACGTCTGGCGGACCTACGCCCGTGCTCCGGGAGACCGCTGGCACTAGATCAGTCGGCTCGGAGGCGGATCGCCAGTTCGACGTCCCAAAGGGTCTTGCGCGGCTGGTGCCGGGGATCGGTGTGGTACGCCTCGTACCGGCAGCCGAACTGATCCCCGGCCGGTACTTCGTCCTTGTCGAGAACGAGTCGCTCGGCTTCGGACCACTCCAGCAGAGCGCGGTTCGCCCGCAGCGCATGGTTGCGATAGATGAGGGATGCGTACCTACCGGCGGGCAGTAGGCCGGGCCGCACCCGGTCGTCACCCGGATGGATCGTGTCGGTGACACCGACCTCGAGCTCCATCGGCCCGTTCATGTCGATCGTGAGCAGCCGCAGGAAGAACTGCCCTCGAGGTTCGACGTTCGCCTGGTCCAGCCACCCGATCAGCTCGTTCAGCAGCTGATCACGCACCTTCAACATCCCGCGGAACGGTGTGACCACCGTGATGCCGAGCGTGGCGACCTCAGCCCGATCGTCGACATGAGGCGGAGTCAGGATCTCCATCCGAACAACCTGCGGCAACGGACGGCACCTGTCCAGTACTTAAGGAAGAGTGTCAAGTACTGCAGTCTGGGCGACCCGGCCCAGCCGGGGTCACCCCAGCAGGCCGAGCAGTTCCTTGGAGATCGCCTGGGCCTCGCTGATCAGGAGTGGGACCGCCGTCTTGCCGAGTTCCTGCGTCATCCGGAACGTCGGGCCGGAGACCGAGATCGCCATCGAGATCGGGACATCGGGGATCGCGACGGCATAGCAGACGACGCCGATCTCCTGTTCGCCCTTGTCGGTCGCGTAGCCCGCGCGGCGGATCCGGTGGAGTTCGGTGCGGAGCTTGGCCAGGTCGGTGATCGTGTGCGCGGTCTCGGCCGGCATGCCGGCCCTGCTCACGATGCGGCCGACCTGGTCGTCGGACAGGCCGGCGAGGATCGCCTTTCCGACGCCCGTCGAATGGGCGTGCGCGCGGTGCCCGACCTCGGTGAACATTCGCATCGCATGCCGTGAAGGGGACTGGGCGATGTAGACGACCAGATCGCCTTCCAGTACGGCGAGATTCGCCGACTCGCCGATCTCCCGGGCGAGTGTGTCCAGGTGTGGTGTCACGATCGGGCCGAACTGCGACTCGACCCTGCCCGCCAGTCTCGTCAGTTTGAGCCCGAGCCCGTAGTGGCGGTTCGGCAACTGGCGTGCGTAGCCGAGGGATACCAGCGTCTTGAGGAAGCGACGCGTGGTCGGAGCCGGGACGTCGATCGCGGCCGAGAGTTCGGTCAGCGACGAGTCGCCGCTGTCGGCCAGCAGCTCGAGAAGGTGGAACGCCCGTTCGACGGATTGGACACTCCCCGACGTCCTGTTCTCCACCGTCCCGCTCTCTGTCTCAACCCCCACGCCGGGATTCGCTGGAGCCAGCATAAGTGGTGCACCGAACGGGCCAGGACGCTATCGATAGCTTCCGCATATTGGAACAGTTCTTCCGCATAGTGTTGACAGCCCTGCGTCAGTGAGCGAACACTTGGACCACACCCAGATCAATAGCCCGCAACTCTCAGACGCCAGGTAGTACATCGGTGTAGAGAGCTGTTGCTGCGCAGACTTCGGGGTCCTGTGCCGGGCGAATCCGCCTTGCCGAGGGAGACACTCATGACTTCCGGCTCGTTGCTCACCCGCCGCCGACTACTCCAAGGGGGCCTTGGTCTGGCTGCCGCCGGCGTCGCCGGGACCTCGCTGACCGCGTGCGGTTCGGGGTCGTCCGGTACGCCGTCCGGCTGGACCGAGGTGACCTTCAGTTCCGTCGGCGATCCGACCACCCAGAAGATGTTCAAGGACATGATCGCGGCTGCTCAGCAGGAGAGCCTCGACGAGCACAAGATCAAGATCGTCTGGAAGCCCGCGCCGGGCGACGACTGGGCGAGCGTGATGCTGCAGTTCGCCTCCGGTACGACGGCCGACCTGCAGCGCATCGACGACGACCGGGTGTACGACCTGGCGACGAGCGGCAAGATCCTGCAGCTGGACAAGATGATGCAGGACGCCAGTACCGGGTTCGATCTGACCAAGTACAGCCCGACGTTCACGACCAAGGTCGCGGTCGAGGGGTACCAGTTCTCGATCACGCCCGGCATGAGCGCGAATGCGCTGTATTACAACAAGAAGCTGTTCGCCGACGCCGGGCTGACGGCGCCGACCTCGTGGGCCGACGCGTGGAGCTGGGACGAGTTCGACGCGGCCGTCAAGAAGCTGACGAAGAAGAACGGCAGCCGGACCGATACCTACGGTCTGCAGTACGCCGTCAACACGATCCAGCCCACGGCGTACGGTGCTGGTGACACCGCGCTCTACAACAACCAGACCGAGTGCGGTTACGGCAAGCCGGAGACGCTGGACGCGATCGACAAGCAGATCTCCTACATCCGCGCGGGCTACGCCCCCACCATCGACGTCGAGTACCTGCCCCTGTTCAACGCGGGAAAGCTCGCGATGACCTGGCAGGCGATGGACATCAGCGCGCAGATCAGCAAGAACGTCGACTGGGACGTGATGCCCTGGCCCAAGACGCCGCTGTTCGCCATGACGAAGAACTACGCCCGCACCTGGGTCATCCCGAAGACCGCGAAGGATCCGCAGGCTGCCTTCCTGGCGATGAAGGCGCTCTGCGGCAAGGCGGCGTCGGACGTCATGGCCAAGGCCCAGTTCGCCGTGCCGGCGCTGACCGAGGTCGCCAAGAGCGCGGCGTTCACCGACCATCCGCGGCCGAAGACCGCGACCGTGTGGGCCGAGGCGCTCGGCAACGTCGCCGGGAAGCCGGTCGACGTTCCGTTCCCGCGCGGGCCGATCGGGACGGCGCTGGCCGACTCCTTCGTCGAGGGCACCAACGCCAACAACCTGGTCAGCGGCAAACTCGCCACCGCCGACTACCTCAAGCGCGGGCGGGATGCCGTCAACGCCGAGATCAAGAAGCGCGGCTGGAACGGGGACAAGGGCAAGGAGTTGCTCGCGAAGGGAGGAGCGCTCACCGATCCCGACCTGAAGGTCGCGGCCAAGTGACGGCCGCACAGACGCTGCGGGTGCGGGACCCCGCGACGGCCGACCAGCGCCGGGGCGGCCGGCGCCGCAACCTCCGCGGCTGGATGTTCATCGGGCCGGTCGTCCTCGGGACGCTGCTGTTCAACGTCATCCCGGTCCTGCCGACCCTGGTGACGAGCTTCACCGACTGGGACGGGCTGGCGGCGCCGAAGTTCACCGGCACGGCCAACTACAAGGAGATGTTCTCCGGGCAGGATCCGCTGTTCGGCAAGAGCCTGATCAACACGGCCATCTACACGATCGGGTACGTCCCGGTCGGGATCATCATCGGGATCGCGCTGGCCGTGCTGGTCAACAACCGGCTGCGGGGGATGGCCGTCATCCGGGCATTGATCTTCCTGCCGTACGTGACGTCGCTGGTCGCCGTCGGCGTCGTCAGCCGGTGGGTCTTCAGCGATCAGTACGGCGTGATCAACGCGGTCCTGGCCTCGTTCGGCATCACCGGACCGCACTGGCTGGGCGAGCCCGGATCGGCCATGGCCGCGGTGATCGTGACGGCGATCTGGGCGAACATGGGCTTCAACATGATCATCGTCCTGGCCGGCCTGCAAGGGGTTCCGGAGACGTTGATCGAAGCGGCCACCCTGGACGGGGCCGGCCGGTTCTCACGGTTCTTCCACGTGACGCTGCCGTTCCTGACGCCGACGATCTTCCTGTTGCTGATCCTGCAGACGATCGGCTCGTTCCAGGTCTTCGCCCTCGTCCTGGTGATGACCGGCGGCGGACCGGGCGACGGCACGTACGTCTACATCTACCACCTCTGGTACGAGGCCTTCTCGCTGCGCAGGATGGGCTACGCCTCGGCACTGGCGATCGTGCTCTTCGTTGTGCTTCTCGCCGTCACCTGGATCCAGAACCGGCTTTCGAAGAGGTGGGTGTTCTATCAATGACGGTCGAAGACACTCGTGCTCCCGAACGGATCGCACCACCGCGGCCGCCGCTGCCGGTGGACGATACCGGCGACGAACGGCGACGGCGGGCCGGCCGGATCATCGGACCGACGGCGACGTACGTCGTCTGCGTGCTCGCGGCGTTGATTGCCATCGGCCCGTTCGTGTGGATGCTGTCCAGCTCGTTCAAGGAGCCGGGCGACGTGATCAGCCTGACGCCGCACCTGCTCCCGAACCCGTTCACCCTCGACAACTACGCGTACCTGGTCAACAACGGCGTCCTGCCCTTCATCCGGTTCCTGGGCAACAGCGCCTACATCACGGTGCTGGTGATCATCGGCCGGTTGATGGTCTGTGCACTGGGCGCCTACGGCTTCGCGCGGCTGCAGTTCCGCGGGCGGGACGCCGCCTTCGGGCTGTTGCTCGCCTCGCTGATGATCCCGGACATGCTGATGGTGCTGCCGCTGTACTCCGCCTACGTCAAGGCGGGCCTGATCGACACCCACTTCCCGCTGATCATCCCGCCGATCGTCGCCAACACGTTCGGCACCTTCCTGCTCCGGCAGTTCTTCATGACGATTCCCAAGGAGTACGACGAGGCCGCCCTCGTCGACGGCGCCAGTCATTTCCGGATCTTCGTGAGCATCATCCTGCCGCTGTCGAAGCCGGCCCTGGCCACGCTGGCGGTGCTGACCTTCGTCAACGTGTGGAACGACTTCTTCGGCCCGCTGGTCTACCTCAGCGATGTCAACAAGTTCACCGTCCCGGTCGGGCTGGCGTTCTTCCAGACCCAGGACAGCACCCAGTACGGCCCGCTGATGGCCGGAGCGACGCTGGCCATCATCCCGACCGTCCTGGTCTTCGTCTTCGCGCAGAAGTACTTCACCCGCGGAATCTCGATGACCGGAATCAAATGATGCCTTCTGGACAAGGAGACAATGTGACCAAGTACGTGGTGGCGACGGTCGACGAGATTCCACCCGGCCGGCGCAAGGTGGTCGAGATTGCCAAGCGGTCGATCGGCGTCTTCAACGTCAAGGGCAACTTCTACGCGATCCGCAATCAGTGCCCGCACGGCGGCGGACCGATGTGTGAGGGCGTGACATCCGGTCTGGTGCGCTCGGACAAGCCCGGGAACTACGACTACATCATGCGCGGAGAGATCATCCGCTGTCCCTGGCACGGCTGGGAGTTCGAGATCGCCACCGGTCAGTCCTGGTTCGACCCCGCGAAGACCAAGGTCAAGGCGTATGCCACCGACGTGGAGTCCGGTGAGGCGCTGGCCAGGAATCCCGAGCTGTCCGCAGCCGGGTTCCAGCCCGGCCCGTACTCCGGTGAAACGTACGAGGTCGAGGTCGACCGCGACTATGTCATTGTCAATATCTGACGCCCCCGGGGGAGCGGAGGCGGTGCGCGAAGCGACGCTGCGCTTGCGGGTGAGATCTCACCGGCAGGTGTCGTCCGGCGTGACCGAACTCTTGCTCGTCGCCGACGACGCTTCGGAGTTGCCGTCGTGGACCCCGGGGAGTCACATCGACGTACAGGTTCGCCCGGGGCTCGTTCGGCAGTACTCGCTGTGTGGCGATCCCGAGGATCGCGGCCAGTGGCGCATTGCGGTGTTGCGCGAGCCCGAGAGCCGCGGCGGCTCCGCCGCGTTGTGCGAGCGGGTCCAGGCCGGTGACGTGCTGACGGCGACCGGTCCGCGCAACCACTTCCCGCTGCACGAGTCCCCACGGTACCTGTTCATTGCCGGCGGCATCGGAATCACCCCGATCATCCCGATGATCAGCGCGGCGCACGCGGCCGGCGCCGACTGGCGGCTGGTGTACGGCGGTCGCAGCGAGGCGTCGATGGCCTACCGGGACGAGGTCGGGAGTTTCGATCCCGAGCGTGTTCTCGAATGGCCGCAGGACCGTCGCGGCCTGATCGAACTGGATCGACTCCTGGACGAACCACAGCCCGGGACGTTGATCTACTGCTGCGGTCCCGAACCCCTGATCGCGGCTGTCGAGGCGAAGAGTGCGCATTGGCCGCACAAGACGCTTCAGGTCGAGCGGTTCGCGCCGAGACCTCTCACCGAGGTCGCGCCCAACACCTCCTTCGAGATCGAACTGGTCGACAGTGACGAGGTACTCGTCGTACCGCCCGACCAATCCATCCTCGAGGTCGTGGACGAGGCGGGGATCTACGTCTTGTCGAACTGCGAAGAGGGCACCTGCGGCACCTGCCGGACGACCGTACTGGAAGGCGTTCCGGACCATCGGGACTCCGTCCTCGACGAGGACGAACGTGCCGCCAACGACACGATGATGATCTGCGTCTCGCGCGCGCTGTCGTCCCGATTGGTCCTCGATCTGTGAAAGGTGAGATCACCAGTGGCTGTACAACAACTTGAGAACTACGCCCGGCCCGAGCAGTGGGCCGGACTCGATCTGGTCGACACCGACGTACACATCAACCTCGACAACCTGCGGAGCCTCTTTCCCTATCTCGAGGCGCGGTGGTGCGACTACATCACCGAATCCGGGATGGGCGGGCTGGCCTCGAACCTCTATCCGTCCAACGCGCCGAATCTCTTCCTCGAGGGATCGCGGCCGGACCAGGGACCACCTGGATCCAGCCTCGAGCTCCTCCAGCAGCAACTGCTCGACCCATGGCAGTTGCAGTACGCGATCCTCAACTGCACCTACGCCGTCGACTCCGTCCACAACGACGACTTCGCGGCCGCCCTGGCCCGGGCGCTGAACCGCTGGCAGTTGCACGAGTGGCTGGAGCAGGATCCGCGGCTCCGGGGCTCGGCCGTGCTTCCGCTGCAGAACCCGGCGTTCGCGGCCAAAGAGGTCGAATGGGCCGCGCAGCACAGCCAGTTCGTCCAGGTGACCGTGCCGTCGCGCAGCCGCGAGCCGCTCGGCCGGCGCGGTTTCTGGCCGATCTACGACGCCGCGCAGCGGGCCGGCCTCGTCGTCGGTGTGCAGGCCGGCGGTCTGAGTGGCAACCCGGTGACGCCGGTCGGCTGGGCGACGTACTTCGTCGAGGACTACGTGAGTGTTCCGCTCGCGTTCCAGGCGCAGCTGATGAGCTTCGTCGCCGAAGGCGTCTTTGTTCAGTACCCCGAGCTGACCGTCGCGACGATCGAGGGCGGCTTCAGCTGGCTGCCGCCGATGATGTGGCGGTTCGACAAGGACTGGAAGGGTCTGCGCCGCGAGGTTCCATGGGTGGAGCGTCCGCCGTCGGAGGTGATCCGCGACCACGTCCGGATGACCATCGCGCCGCTCGACCGGCCAGACACCCCCGAGTTCCTGGTCGAGGTCATCGACCAACTTCTCCGCGACGACATGCTGATGTTCTCCACCGACTACCCGCAGGCGCATTTCGCGAACAGTGCGGACTCGCTGCCCGAGGGGATCTCCGGGGATCTGCAGACCAAGATCATGTCCGGCAACGCGCACGCGACGTACCGGCTGGGATGAGGAGAGACATGACACAGACACAGACACAGCCGCGAGCAGCACGGCGTACCGCGGCGAAGCAGATGATCATCGACTGCGACATCCACAACGTGATGGCACCGGGAGCCCTGGAGCCGTACCTCTCGAATCGCTGGCTCACCCATCTGAAGACCTTCGGCTCGCGCCAGCACTCGGGGAACGTGTATCCCAAGGGATCGCCGGCCCGGTACGACGCCTTTCCGCCGTCCGGACTGCCCGCGGGTGCCGATCTGGGGTTCATGCAGAAACAGCATCTCGACGGTCTGAACGTCGAGTTCGGGATCCTCGGCCCGCTGAGTGGTTCCGGCAGCCAGCTCGATCCGGAGTACTCCGCGGCGTTGTCGGCGGCAACCAACGACTGGCAGATCAAGGAGTGGCTGGAGCCGGAGCCGCGGCTGCGTGCGGGCATGATCGTGCCGGCGGAGCACAGCGAGCAGGCGGTCGCCGAGATCGAGCGGCTCGCGGGCCATCCAGGGTTCGTGCAGGTGCTGCTGGTCGCGCGTAGTGCCGCACCACTCGGCGATCGCCGCTACTGGAAGATGTACGAGGCCGCCGCCCGGCACGATCTGCCCGTCGGCATTCACTACGGCGGTGGTGTGCGGGGCGTTCCGATGAGCGCCGCGGGCTGGCCGTCGTTCTACATCGAGGATCACGCGGGAATGTCGGCCGCCTTTCAGGCGCACGTGGCGAGCCTGATCTTCGGCGGGATCTTCGAGCGGCTGCCGAACCTGCGGATCGCGCTGATCGAGGGCGGGTTCGCCTGGTTGCCGTCGCTGGCCTGGCGGATGGACACCCATTGGCAGCGGTTCCGCGCCGAGGTTCCGCAGGTACGTCGCAGGCCGTCGGAGTACCTGCGCGAGCACTTCTGGACGACGACGCAGCCGATCGAGGAACCGCATCGGCCGGCCGACCTGCTCAAGGTGTTCGAACACCTCGGCGGGACCGACAAGGTGATGTTCTCCACGGACTACCCGCACTGGGACTTCGACCATCCCGCGCACGCCTTCCAGGTCCGGTTGCCCGCGGCGCAACGCGACAGCATCTACACGGAGAACGCCCGCGCGTTCTACAAGTTGCCGGCCCGGGCGGAGTCGCGTTGACCAAGATCATCTCGATCGAGACGTTCGACGGCCACGGCTGCATCGTCCGTGTCCGCACCGACGACGGGCTGGTGGGGTACGGGCAGACCGCGCACTCCGAGGCCCGGATCACCGGGGAGGTGCTGCACACTCTGGTCGCGCGGAACTACCTGGGTCGTGACCCCTTCGATGTCATGATCTTGGCAGAGGAGTGCGCACGCGCGGAGTACAAGTACTTCGGGAGTTTCCTGTTCCGGGCCTTGGCGGGCGTGGACACCGCGCTGTGGGACCTGGTGGGCAAGGCGAAGTCCCAGCCGGTCTACCAGTTGCTCGGTGGAAAGTTCCGGCCGTCGGTGCCGGTCTACGGCTCGGCCATGCGTCGCGACACGACGCCCGAGGAGGAGGTCGACCGGATCGTCGCCGCCGTCGCCGCGCACGGGTTCCGCGCGGTGAAGGTCAAGATCGGCGAGCGCAACGGCCGCGATGCGGAGTCGCGTTCCGGCCGGACCTGGCGGCTGGTTCCCCTGCTGCGCAAGGCACTCGGCGATGACATCGAGATCAGCGCGGATGCCAATGGTGCCTATTCTCCGGGCCAGGCGGTCCGGATCGGGCGACTGCTCGAGGAGTACGACTATCTGCACTTCGAGGAGCCGGTGCCGTTCTGGGAGTACGAGAACGCCAGGAGCGTCGCGGCGACTCTCGACATCCCCGTCGGGCTGGGGGAGCAGGAGTTCTCGGTCGATAGCCTGCGACGGATCGTCCAGGACGGCATGGCCGACGTCATCCAGCCCGACGTCTGCTACATCGGCGGCATCACCCGAGCCCGGCAGGTTGCGGAGCTGGCCAACCTTGCCGGGCTCCCGTGTGTCCCGCACTCGTCAGGGAGGTCGTTGACGGCGATCTTCACCGCACATCTGGTGACGGCGATGCCGGCGTGCAACCTCTTTCACGAGTGGACCATCGAAGACGCCTCGAACATGCGGATCTACGAGCCGTTCCCGGTCGCGCGCGACGGCGAGGTCGTGCTGTCCGACGCCCCCGGCTGGGGCGTCGAAATCGCCGACTCCACACTGCAGCGCATGGATCGCCGAATCTCGTCCCTCTGAATCTCCTGGCAGGGATCGTCGGATCCGGAACGTAGTGTTCGTCGAACAGGTGGATGGTGGCCAGTCGAGGGCGCCACGGGGCAAGACAAGGAGTCAGGCGATGACGCGTCCGCGGTGTATGGGTCGCACGAATCCGTCGTACTCACCTCGGGAGGCGTTGTGAAGCTCCTTCTCACCTCCGGAGGCGTGACGAACGAGAGCATCCGCGATGCGCTGGTCGATCTGCTGGGCAAGCCGATCTCCGAGTCCACTGCGCTGTGCATCCCCACAGCGCAGTGGGGCCACCCGATGCTCGGGCCCGCCTCGGTGCGCATGTCCGTCGCCGGCGAGCCTCCGTTTCACAGGATGACCAGCCTGGGCTGGGCGTCTCTGGGCGTCCTGGAGCTCACCGCGCTGCCCAGCATCGGAGAAGAACGGTGGGTGCCGTGGGTCCGGGAGGCCGACGTGCTGCTGGTGGACGGCGGCGACACGGCGTACCTGTGCCACTGGATCCGGGAGTCAGGGCTGTCGCGGGTCATGCCGTCGCTGTCAGAGACGGTCTGGGTAGGGATCAGTGCCGGCAGCATGGTGATGACACCGCGGATCGGTGCCGACTTCGTCAAATGGCCTGCTGCGCCGGACGACCGCACGCTCGGGGTCGTCGACTTCTCGATCTACCCGCACCTGGACCACGAGCAGATGCCGTCGAACACCATGGCCGACGCGGAGCGATGGGCCGCCGACATCGCAGGTCCGGCCTACGCCATCGACGACCAGACCGCCATCAAGGTGACCGACGGCACCGTCGAGATCATCTCCGAAGGACACTGGAAGGCCTTCTCCGCCTAGCCGCCAACTGCTCCCTCCCTGCTCCGTGTGTGCTCCGTGAAGTGCTGCGGAAACGTTGGGCCGTCTCGCGGACTCGTCAGTTCTGCGAGGCTTTGAGCTCGTCCTTGTGGGCCTCCAGCCAAGTGGCGAAGGACTGCAGGGCCGGGTTGAGGGCGCGGGCCTTGGCCAGGTCGCGCTCACCGGTGAAGCGGTCGGCGTCTTCGGCGTAGAACTGGAACATGTTGCTGAACTCGATGGCCAGCGGGAAGGGGAGTGCGCGGTAGGCCTCCCAGGTCGGAGGCTGGTAGACGACCTCCTCGCCGAGTACGTCGGACAGGCCGGCGGCGTACTCCTTGCCGGTCAGGTGGTCGCCGGCGATGCTCACGGTCTCGCCGATGAACTCGGTGCCGCGCTTGAGGATCGCGAAAGCGGTCCGGCCGATGTCCTCCGACGCGATCCCGGACAGCAGCCGGTCCGCCATCGGCATCGAGATCGTCAGCTTCCCGTCCTCGCCGCGGGCCGGCGGCATCCCGTTGATGAAGGCATCGAAGTAGAACGTGGTCCGCAGGAACGTCGTCGGTACGGTGTACTTCGTGAACAGATCGTCCGCCTCGCCCTTCGCGTCGAAGTGCGGCACCTTGTAGCGCCCGTCGTCCAGGCTCGGTACGTCGTCGCGATCGCTGAAGAACGGCCTGGTGTCCTCGAGCGTCGACCAGATCACGTGCGCGACGCCGGCGTCCTTCGCGGCGGTCGCGGCGGTCGCGGCCTGCTGGAGCTCCATCTCCGCGCGGGTCCGTGCCGCCTCCTCCTCGGGAGTGCGGTCGACCCAGTAGTTCGTCACCACGAACGCGCCGTACACGCCCTCGAAGGCTGCTCGCACGCTCGCCTCGTCGTCGAGGTCGGCCGCGACCACCTCGGCGCCGGCCGCCGCCAGTTCCTTCGCCTTCGCCGACTCCGGGTTGCGGGTCAGCGCCCGTACGCCGAACTCGCCGGACGAGTCGGCCAGGATCGCGCGGGCCAGTCCGCCGCCCTGCGCCCCGGTGGCTCCGACCACGGCGATCAGCTTCTGCTCAGTCATATCGAACTCCCCAGTGCTTAGGTTGATGTGTCAACACGACCGATGGTAGCTCGCTCGGTTGATGTGTCAACCCGGTCGGGTACCATGGTTCTCGTGGGCAAGGGACCGTGGCTCGACGACGACGAGCAGAAGGCGTGGCGCAGCTACCTGCTGATGCACAAGACGCTGGAGACACACATGGAGCGTCATCTCCAGCGTGAGTACGGCCTGTCCAAATCCGACTTCGAGATCCTGGTGAATCTGTCCGAGTCGAAGACCGGGCGGATGCGGGCCTTCGAGCTGG
This sequence comes from Kribbella capetownensis, assembly GCF_004331485.1. GTDB lineage: Bacteria > Actinomycetota > Actinomycetes > Propionibacteriales > Kribbellaceae > Kribbella > Kribbella capetownensis. The sequence goes on along the minus strand of NZ_SJKD01000007.1, from coordinate 16,071 downwards.
GCCGGGCGACCCAGTGGGAGAAGAGCCGGATGTCGCACCACCTGGCCCGGATGGAGAAGCGCGGCCTGATCCAGAAGGTGGCCTGTGACTCCCGGTACCCGGAGATCGCGATCACCGCGGAGGGGATGGCGGCGATCGAGGCCTGTGCGCCGGCCCACGCGGCCCGGATCCGCGAGTTCTTCGTCGACGTCTTCGGGCCCGACCGGCTGGCCGTGCTCGGTGAGGTGTCGGACGAGATCGTCGACACCATCCGCAAGCACGAGGGCAACGACTGCCCACCCGAGGTGACCGGGAACTGCTGAGCTGAGAGGGCCTCTCAGAGACCTTTCAGCAGAACTTGATGCTGGCTTGACGGTCTCTTGGAGTGCGTCTGACGGGCCTGCCGCGAGGCTGGCGGCATGGTCACCACAGAGGCGTTCGAAGAGTCCCACTCAGCCCGCCGGCGCTGGCTGCGCCGGGCGTCCGCGGCCGCGATCGCGACAGCGGTCCTCGGCATCGGCGGCACTGGGCTGTCCGTCGCGGTCGTGTCCGCACGGCAGGCCGACAGCGGCAGCTCCGGCACGACGGCGACCTCCACCAGCTCCGGCGACGACAGCTCAGGGTCGAGCAGCAGCTCAGGCTCGAGCGGCAGCTCCGGCTCGAGCGGCAGCTCAGGCTCGAGCGGCAGCTCAGGCTCGAGCGGCAGCTCCGGCTCTGGTTCCAGCTCGGATGACGGCAGCTCGAGTGGGCTCGGCTCCGCGTCGTCCGGCTCGACCTCGCAGGGCGGGAGCAACGGCTCATGAGCGCGTCCCGGACCTGGACCGCGTGGAGCTGCACAGTCCGCCTGACCGTCGACGACCCGGCCGTTCTCGGCGCGGCCTGTGGTGAGCTGAAGGCGCTGATGGATCGGGTCGACAAGGCGGCCAGCCGATTCCGCGCGGACTCCGAGCTCTCGATCGTCAATTCCCGCGCCGGCGCCCTCGTACCGGTATCGCGCCTGCTCGTCGACCTGGTCGACGTCAGTCTGGTCGCGGCCTCGGTGAGCGGTGGCGCGGTCGACCCGACGGTCGGCGCCGCGGTGATCGCGGCCGGCTACAGCGAAGACATCGAGGCGGTATGCCGGCGGTTCCCGGAACCACCGGCTGACCCGGAGCCGATCTCCGGCTGGCAGCACGTCCAGCTCAACCGGAAGCTCGCGCTGCTCGGCGTACCGAAGGACTGTGCTCTGGACCTCGGCGCGACCGCGAAGGCGTGGACCGCCGACCGGGCCGCTCTGGTGCTCAGCAAGCGCTACGGCTGTGCAGTCCTGGTCGAGATCGGTGGAGACCTTCGTGCGGCCGGCGATCCGGTCCAGCCTTGGGTCATCACAGTCGCCGAGCGCGCCGGTGACCCCGGCGTACTCGTCACTCTCGCTCACGGCGGCCTGACGACCTCTACCCGGACAGTACGACGCTGGCAGACGCCGACCGGCTACGCACACCACCTGATCGACCCCCGCACCGGCAAGCCCGCCGAAGGTCGGTGGCGTACCGCATCGGTCTGGGCGCCGACCGCAGTACGGGCCAACACCTTCAGTACGGCGCTGGTCGCGACAGGGGAGGCGGCACTCGGGCGACTGACCCTGGCTGGTCACCCCGCCCGGCTGATCGACGACGACGGTGAGGTCACTGAGCTGTCCGGTTGGCCGGCGTCGAGCGTGGCAGCCTGATGACGCTCTGGTACCTCGCCCGCGCGGCGGGCATCGTCGCCATGGTCATGTTCACGGTGTCGGCCTCGCTCGGCATCCTCACTTCGGGCAGCCGCGACCCGGGCCGCCGGTTCTGGTTGCAGTACGTGCACCGCTCGGCGGCAGCCACCGGTCTGGTCCTGCTGACGACGCATGTCATCGCGGTCATCTCCGACGCGTACGTCGACATCAGTCCGACCGTCCTGGTCTGGCCGGTCGGCTCCGGCTACCGCCCCTTCGCCATGGTCGTCGGTGTGCTTGCCCTGTATGGGCTGGTGCTCGCCGCCATCGTCGGAGCAGCCCGCGGCCGCCTCGCGACGTCGGAGACCCTCACCAGGCACTGGCGCTCGATCCACATCGCCGCATCCATCGGCTGGCTGCTGTCCGTCGGACACTCACTGCTGGCCGGCACCGACCGCGGCACCCCCTGGCTGCTCGCCATCACCCTCAGCTGCCTGGGCGCAGTCGCCGCTGCGGGTGCGTACCGCGCCCGCAGCCAGGCGGCACGTGCCCGTACGCCGCTCAACCTCGCACGAGCCGGGAGAATGCGATGACGACCTTGCAGGACACCCGGGTGCGGGTCATCGGTGAGCCACGGTTGCTGGCGGGCTTCGACCTGGGTCGCCTGGACCGGCAGCGCCATCACTGGACCCACGGGACCCAGCCGGACCTCACCCGCGAGACCTACACGCGGCTGGCCGAGTCCGTCGGCCTGCGAGGACGCGGCGGTGCGGCGTTCCCGGTCGCACTGAAGCTGGCCGACCTCCCCGCGCGCGGCATCGCGGCTGTCGTCGTCAACGGGGCGGAGAGCGAGCCGGTCAGCCGCAAGGACCGTCTACTCCTGACAGTCGCGCCGCACCTGGTCCTGGACGGTGCTGTCGGGCTGGCCCGCGCACTTGGTGCACCCCACGTGCTGATCGCCGTACATGATGCGGTGGCGGCCACCTCCGTTCGGGAAGCGATCGTGGAGCGGGACGACGGTGTGGCGATCGAGGTGAGCGACACCCCCGGCCGCTTTGTCGCAGGTGAGGCCCGTGCTGTGCTGAGCGCGTTGGAGGGCGGCCCCGCCGTACCGCCTGGGCGGAGGGTGTTGCCGACGCGGAAGGGGTACCACCGGCGGCCGACGTTCCTGTCGAACGTGGAGACGTTCGCGCAGCTCGCCGTACTCGCGCGACTCGGGTCGAAGGGGTTCAGCAGCACCGGACTGATCAGTGAGCCCGGGACACAGTTGCTGACGATCGCCGGCGCCGTGCGGCAGCCGGGTGTGATCGAGACGCCGACCGGTGTGCCGCTGGACACCGTGCTGCAGTTCGCCGGTGCGGAGCCCGGTCCGGTGCTGCTGGGTGGGTACCACGGCCGCTGGCCGGCGCGGACCGACGGTCTGACGCTGCAGCGACCGGATGCGTCGGCCGGGATCATCCTCGCGCTCGGCTCGGACACCTGTCCTCTGGGCGAAGTGCACCGGGTCGCGGGCTGGCTGGCGAGTCAATCGGCCGGGCAGTGCGGGCCGTGTGTGTTCGGCCTCGCGGCTCTGGTCGACGACTTCGGCAGATTGGTACGTGGCGAGCCGGCCGGCTGGCACGACGCCCAGCGTCACCTGGGCCTCGTCCCGGGGCGGGGCGCGTGCGCGCATCCGGACGGCTCCGCGCGGTTCCTCGCGTCGGCGCTGGAGGTGTTCGGCGAGGACGTGCGGCTCCACCTCGGTGGTGGTGGCGGCTGCGGCCGGCCCGTCCGCGGAGTCCTACCTGTGCCTGGAGGCGAGTGGTGAATAGACTGGAGATCGACTGGACGCGCTGCGACGGGCACGGCCTCTGCGCCACCTTGTTGCCGGACGACGTCGCCCTCGACGAGTGGGGCTTCCCGGTGCTGCGCGGACGGGAGATCAGTGCCGGTGCCGCGCCGGACGTACGCCGCGCGATCCTTGCCTGCCCGGCCCTGGCGTTGCGCTTTGCTGACAGGTGAAATACGCGATGCAACCGATCCGTGAAGTGTGATCTACAAGGCTTCGGACAGGCTCGTCCCGACATCACACCAGTGACAAAGGTGGACTAGTCTCTGAGTGATCGCACAATGTCGTGCGGTCCGGCGCGAGCGGCGCCGAGGCACGCGTGGAGACGGTGGGGAATGCAGAGCAAGCTGGACGTCCAGAAGGCGGAAGTTCTCGCCAAGGCGGTGGCTGCGGGAGCACATGGGCACGACAAATCGGTGGATCCGGCGAAGCTGAGGACGTTCCTCGAGCGCTACTACCGCTACGTCGCCGCCGAGGATGTGGCCGAACGCCAGCCGACCGACTGTCTGGGCGCTGCACGGCACCATTACAAGACCGCGGCATCGCGGCCGCAGGGTACGGCGAAGGTTCACGTCTTCACGCCGACCCTGGAGGAGCACGGCTGGGCCGCGGACGGCCGGACCGTGGTCGAGATCGTCGTCGACGACATGCCGTTCCTGGTGGACAGCGCGTCCATGGCCATCACCGACCACAACCTCGAGTTGCAGCTGCTGATCCACCCCCAGTTCGTGGTCCGGCGGGACGTCGCCGGCACCCTGCAGGAGGTCCTGGACGACACCGAGCCCTCGGACGCGCACGATCTGGTCCGGGAGAGCTGGATGCACCTGGAGATCGAGCGGATCGCCGACGTCGCCGAGCAGCGGGCCCTGGAGCGGGCGCTGCAGACGGTGCTGCACGACGTGCGCGAGGCGGTCGAGGACTGGCCGAAGATGCACGAGAAGGCGGTCTCGATCGCCGAGGAGCTGAACGCGGCCGATCTGCCGGTGGGCGAGAACGAGGTGGAGGAGGCGCGCGAGCTGCTGGAGTGGCTGGCCGACGAGCACTTCACCTTCCTCGGCTACCGCGAGTACGACTTCACCATGGAGGGCGAGCAGGGCATCCTGCGCGGCCGTCCCGGGACCGGGCTGGGCATCCTCCGGCCGGACCCGAAGCCCAACTCCGGCAAGCTGCCGCCCGAGGTGAGCGCGAAGGCCCGTGAGCGCAAGCTTCTGATCCTCACCAAGGCGAACTCGCGGTCCACCGTGCACCGCTCGGCGTACCTGGACTATGTGGGCATCAAGCAGTTCGACGCGAACGGCGATCCGGTGCTGGAGCGCCGGTTCATCGGTCTGCTGTCGTCGACGGCGTACACCGAGAGCGTCATGCAGGTGCCGGTGCTGCGGCGCAAGGCGCTGGAGCTGTTCCGGCTGACCGGCTTCGACCCGAACAGCCACAGTGGCAAGGGCCTGCTCGACGTACTCGAGACGTACCCGCGCGACGAGTTGCTGCAGGCGCCGGTGGAGGACCTGCTGCCGATCGTGCAGTCGGTGCTGCACCTGCAGGAGCGGCGTGCGGTCAAGCTGTTCGTACGGCGCGACGTCTACAACCGCTACCTGTCCTGCCTGGTGTACCTGCCGCGTGACCGCTACACCACTGCGGTCCGGTTGCGGATGCAGCAGATCCTCAAGGACGCCATCGGCGCGGAGTCCGTCACCTACGCGGCGTACGTGACCGAGTCGGTGCTGGCTCGCGTCCACTTCGTCGTCCGGATGAAGCAGGGCGAGACCGTGGGGGAGTTCGACGCCGAGCTGCTCGAGCAGAAGGTGGTCGAGGCGACCCGCGCCTGGGAGGACGACTTCACCGCGGCGCTGCACGCGCAGGGTGGCGACGGTGCCGTGGCACAGCTGGCCCGCCGGTACGCCGGTGCGTTCCCGGAGGCGTACAAGGAGGACTTCGACGCCCGGGTCGCCGTCAAGGACGTGACCGTGCTCGAGGCGCTGCCGCCCGAGAACGGCCTGGCCATGTCGCTCTACAGTCCGCTGGACGAGGAATGGGAGGGCGAACGTCGCTTCAAGGTCTACCGGACCGGATCGGCGCTGTCGCTGTCGCAGGTGCTGCCGCACCTGACCCACATGGGCGTCGAGGTCATCGACGAACGCCCGTACGAGATCCGCCGCGGCGACGCGACGGTGTACATCTACGACTTCGGGCTGAAGGCGCCGGAGAACACCGACGAGCGCGAGGAACTGCGCAAGCTCTTCTCCGACACCTTCCAGGCGGTCTGGCAGGGCCGGGCCGAGTCGGACAAGCTGAACGCGCTGGTCCTGCGCGGAAACCTGAGCTGGCGTCAGGTGTCGATCCTGCGCGCGTACCAGCGGTACATCCGGCAGGGCGGTACGCCGTTCAGCCAGGACTACATCGAGAACACGTTCCTGAACCACGTCGACGTGGCCGGCCTGCTCGTCCAGCTGTTCGAGGTCAGCTTCGACCCGGCCCGCGGCGCCGCCGACGACCCGGACCGGATCGCTCAGACTGCCCAGCTGGAGAAGGAGATCCTGGCCGCGCTGGACACGGTGCAGAGCCTGGACGAGGACCGGATCCTGCGGTCCTACCTGACCGTGATCAAGGCGACGCTGCGGACGAACTACTTCCAGCCCCGGATCGCCGACGGCCAGCCGCGTGACTACATCTCGCTGAAGCTGGAGCCGAAGGCGATCCCGGATCTGCCGCAGCCGCGGCCGGCGTACGAGATCTTCGTGTACTCACCGCAGGTCGAAGGTGTGCACCTGCGCTTCGGCGCGGTCGCCCGCGGTGGGCTGCGCTGGTCCGACCGGCGCGAGGACTTCCGGACCGAGGTGCTCGGCCTGGTCAAGGCGCAGATGGTGAAGAACTCGGTGATCGTGCCGGTCGGCGCGAAGGGCGGGTTCTACGCCAAGAAGCTGCCCGATCCGAGCGTTGACCGCGACGCCTGGCTGGCCGAGGGCATCGCGTCGTACAAGACCTTCATCTCCGGGCTGCTCGACATCACCGACAACATCGTTGCCGGTGGCATCGTCGCGCCGCGGGAGGTCGTTCGGTACGACGGTGACGACGCCTACCTGGTCGTGGCCGCGGACAAGGGCACCGCGACGTTCTCGGACATCGCGAACGGGGTCGCGAAGCAGTACGGCTTCTGGCTGGGCGACGCGTTCGCGTCCGGTGGCTCGGTCGGGTACGACCACAAGGCGATGGGCATCACCGCGCGCGGGGCCTGGGAGTCGGTCAAGCGGCACTTCCGCGAGATGGGCCACGACTGCCAGAACGAGGACTTCAGCGTCGTCGGGGTCGGCGACATGTCCGGTGACGTGTTCGGCAACGGGATGCTGGCCTCGGAGCACATCCGGCTGGTCGCGGCGTTCGACCACCGGCACATCTTCCTCGACCCAGCACCGGACGCGGCCAAGTCGTACCTGGAGCGGCGGCGGCTGTTCGATCTGCCGCGGTCGTCCTGGGCCGACTACGACTCGGGCCTGATCTCCGAAGGCGGTGGCATCTACCCGCGGACCGACAAGGCGATCCCGATCTCGGCCGAGGTTCGCGAGGTGCTCGGCATCGAGGGCAGCCCGGCGACGCTGACGCCGGCCGAGCTGATGAACGCGATCCTGAAGGCACCGGTCGACCTGTTCTGGAACGGCGGCATCGGCACCTACGTGAAGGCGTCGAGCGAGTCGCACGGCGACGTCGGCGACAAGGCGAACGACGCGATCCGGATCAACGGCGCCGACCTGCGCGCCCGCGCGGTCGGCGAGGGCGGCAACCTCGGCTTCACCCAGCTGGGCCGGATCGAGTACGCCGCGGGTGGCGGCCGGATCAACACCGACTTCATCGACAACGTGGCCGGCGTCGACACCTCCGACCACGAGGTGAACATCAAGATCCTGCTCGACAAGGTGGTTGCCGACGGTGACCTGACCGAGAAGCAGCGCAACGACATCATCGCGTCGATGACCGACGAGGTCGGCGGGCTGGTACTGAAGAGCAACTACCGGCAGAACATCGCGCTGGCCAACGCGACCGCGCAGGCGCCGGCCCTGATGCACGTCCACCAGGACTGGGTACGGCGGCTGGAGAAGCAAGGACTGCTGAACCGCGAGCTGGAGTTCCTGCCGAGCGTCGCCGAGTTCAAGCGGCGCAAGGCCGACGGACGTGGACTGACCTCGCCGGAGCTGTCGGTGCTGATCGCCTACACCAAGATCGTGCTCGAGGCCGAGCTGCTGAAGACCTCGCTGCCGGACGACCACTACCTGGCGCACAAGCTGTCCAGCTACTTCCCGAAGGCGATCCAGGAGCGGTTCGCCGAGCAGATCCAGTCCCACCAGCTGCGTCGCGAGATCATCACCACCCAGGTGGTGAACGAGTTCGTCAACACCTCCGGCATCACGGCGTACCACCGGCTCTCGCTGGAGACCGGCGGCACGGTCGAGGACGTCGTCCGCGCGAACCTGGCTGCCTCCCGGATCTTTGCGCAACCCGAGCTGCTGTCCGAGAACGCTGCCCTCGACAACATCGTCGACGCTGGGACGCAGACGCACATGCGGCTGGAGACCCGGACGCTGGTCGAGCGCGCCACGCGGTGGCTGGTCAGCAACCAGCGGCCACCGGTCGACATCGAGGAACTGATCGAGTTCTTCGCGCCCGGGATCGCGAGCCTGACCGCCGCGCTGCCGGACATTCTGCGCGGTCGCGAACTGGCGCTGTTCGAGCAACGGCGGGAAGCCCTTGTGCAGAAGGGGGTTTCGCCCGAGTTCGCCACCCGGATCGCGGTGCTTCCCCCGGCGTACGCCGGACTGGGCGTGGTCGAGACCGCGTCCCGTGACAACCTCGACATCCTCGAGGTCGCCAAGGTCCACCTCGCCCTCGGTGAGCGCCTGCAACTGGGCCGCTTCCTGGAACGCATCATCGGCCTGCCGCGCACCGACCGGTGGCAGACGATGGCCCGGGCCGCGCTGCGGGACGACCTGCACGCGGTCCACGCCCGCCTGACCCGCCAGGTCCTCGCCACCACGGACGCGACCGACGAGCCCGAGGACCGCGTCATCACCTGGCAGGACCAGAACGAAGCAGCCCTGTCCCGAGCCGCCACCATGCTCGAGGAGATCGTCGAAACCGAAGGCCCCGAACTGGCGCACTTGTCAGTCGGCCTCCGCCTGGTCCGGACGCTCCTCGCCAACCAGGCCTGAGTTCCGCCGGCTAGCCGGATGGATCCCATCCGGCTAGCTGCGCTGGGCTATTGCTTGGTGGCGTGGAAGATGAGGAGGCGGGAGTCTCTGGTCGCGGGCTCGTTGTGCCAGCCGCCTTGGATGGTGACGGCGCCGAAGCCGGCGGCTTCGAGGGCAGCGGTGATTTCCTCGGCGGTGCGGAAGTAGACAGTGGTGGTGTAGACGGCATCGTGGCCGTCGTCGAACAGGTTGTGCGCGTCGAACACCACCCGACCGCCGTCCACCTCGGTCACCTCGACCCATTCGCGCAGATGCCCGGCCGGTGTGTCGCGTTCGCCGTACGTCGCTTGCCTCGTCCAGCTCTCCCAGGCACGCACGGCCGGGTTGCGGCTCTCGAAGGTGATGACGCCGCCGGACCGCAGGGCACCCGCGCACGACTTGAGCGCGGACGGGAGATCGTCATCGGAGACGTGCATCATCGTGTTGCCGCTGCTCACGACCAGCTCGACGTCTCCGGTGGCCGCGATCGCGGAGGCGTCGCCGTCGATCCAGGTCACTGCGTCGGCTCCCGGTTGCCGGCGCGCGAAGTTCAGCATCGTCGGGCTCGGGTCGATTCCGATGACGACGCGTCCGGGTTTCACCAGAGACCTGGTCAGCAGGCCTGTCCCGCAGCCGAGGTCGATGACCTTGGTGGCCCCGAGCGTGTCGGCCACCTCGCGGAAGTAGTCGTGGTCGTCCCCGGCCGGGTTGTCGACGTCGTACAGCTCGACGAGTTCCTCGTCCCCATACGGATCCAAAGTCACCGGTTCACGGTAGGTGTACCCGAACGTGCCACGCAACGAGGTTTCCGCAGCCCGACTGTTGCGATGCGAGGATGACGTCGTGCGTGGACTTGTGGATGTCGTAGGTTCGGTGGAGTACCCGGGCCGTGGGCTGGTGCTGGGGCGGGATCGAGAGGGGGTGGCGTTCGCGGCGTACTGGCTGACCGGGCGTACGGCGGCGTCGCAGGGCCGGAAGCTCGTGCTGTCGGACGACTCAGTCGTGGTGCAGGACGTGTCGGGTGCGTCGACCGACGACCTGCGGCACTACACCGCGGCGGTGCGCGGGGACGGTTGGGTTGTCGTGGGCAACGGAACGCAGGTGAGTGAGCTGGCGGTGGCTCGGACGGCCGGGCGTGATCTGCAGCTGGCCCTGCGGGACCACGCGTATGAGCCGGACCCGCCGATCCGTACGCCGCGGATCTTCGCGACCGCGTCGACGGACGGGACCGACCTGATCGTCGGCTCGGCCCGGTCGGTCCCCGGCGCTTCTCAAGAGTTGGTGGAGCACCCGTCGCTGTTCGTCCCGGAGTTGCCGCCGGCAACGGCCGTCCACGTCAGCACGTACGCCGGGACTGCCGCCGATGTGATCACCTCCGGCTACCCCGAGGTCGTCGGCATCGGAAGCGGCTGGCAAGACCTCGCGGACGGTGTCTGGAATGCGCTCGACCCGTCGTTGCGGGTTGCCCTGTTCGTGGTTCCGCTCGCTGCGCCCTTCAGCGGTGCCGATCACCGGTCGGAGACGAGGACCTCGACGGAGTACTGGTCGGCTCGGTAGCAGTGGTCGCCGAACTCGACCGGCGACCCGTCGGCGTCGTACGCGGACCGGGTCATGGTGACCAGCGGCTCGGCCTTGGACATGTGCAGGGTACGGCGTTCCTCGGCGGTCGCGTTGCGGGCGCCGATCCGCTGGCGCGCGACGGTCGGGCGGACCCCACGAGCCCGGAGTACGGCGTACAGGCCGTCGGTCTCGAGCTCCTTCACGGTCAGGTCGTTCATTGCTGGTGGCAACCAGTTCCGCAGGATCGCGAGCGGCAGATCACCGGCGTACCGCAGCCGCACGATCGACACCAACGGACTGCCCGGCGGCAGTCCGAGCACCTCGGCAGCCCGGTCGTCGTACGCCTCGCAGCTGAGTGCGAGCACATCGGTCCGCGGTGTCCGGCCCTCCCGGACGAGGTCGTCGTACAGGCTGGTCAGCTCAGCCTTGCGGTGCACCATCTGGTTCGCGACCGTGGTGCCGATGCCGCGGCGGCGGACCAGCAGGCCTTTGTTCACCAGCTCGGAGATGGCCCGGCGGACGGTCGGCCGGGACAGGCCGAGGCGGTCCGACATCGCGATCTCGTTCTCGAACGGGTCGCCGGGGCGCAGCGTGCCGCCGCTGATGGCCGCGGTCAGCTGCTCGGCGAGCTGGTGGTAGAGCGGCACCGGGCTCGTCCGATCGATGCTGATCGGCAGGGCGGCCATGGCCGGATGGTACCCGAGCAAGGTATGTATGTCTGCACGTCCGAATGTGCTAACAAACTATTGACACGTCTTCGCCTGCCCGGAAAGCTGGCCGGGCGGGCGGCGCCGGACCATGCTGGAGCCGTCGACTGACTGCGCCTGGCCACTGGCCGGGTACGACGAGAGAGGGCGGCAGGGGATGCGGATCGGGTTGGTCGGGGTGGGGCGGATCGGGGCGTTCCACGCCGCGACGCTCAAGGGGTTGCCGGCGGTGGATCAGGTGGTCGTCGCGGACGCCGACCCGAGTCGTGCCGAAGTGGTCGCGAAGGACCTCGGCGTGGAGTTCGCCCCGGACGTGCCGGCCCTGCTGGCGAGCGGGCTGGACGGCTTCGTCATCGCCGCCGCCACGTCGGCGCACGCTGAGTTGATCGCGGCCGGGATCGCGGTGGGCATCCCGACGTTCTGCGAGAAGCCGGTCGCGCTCGACCTGGCCGAGACGCAGCGCGTGGTCGAGCTGGTCGAGGCGTCCGACGTACCGGTGCATATCGGCTTCCAGCGCCGCTTCGACGCCGGCTACCAGGCTGCGCGGGCCAAGGTCGAGTCCGGTGAGCTCGGTTTCATCCACCACATCCGCGCCAACACGAACGATGCGTTCCCGCCGCACCGCGAGTACATCCCGCAGAGCGGCGGCTTCTTCCGCGACTGCACGGTGCACGACTTCGACATCATCCGGTACGTCACCGGCCGCGAGGTCGTCAGCGTCTACGCGACCGGCGCCAACCGCGGCGAGGCCTTCTTCGGCGAGTACGGCGATGTGGACGCGGCGGCCGCGCTGCTCACGCTGGACGACAGCACCTTCGTTGCGGTCAGCGGCACGCGCTACAACGGCGCGGGGCACGACGTACGGATGGAGCTCCTGGGCAGTCTGGGTTCGGTCGCGGTCGGGCTGGACGAGCACACCGCGCTGCGCTCGGCGGAGCCCGGCGTCACGTTCCCGGACGGCAAGCCGCATCTGACCTTCATGGATCGCTTCCAGCCGGCGTACGTGGCCGAGTTGACCGCCTTCACCGAGGTTGCCGCGGGCACGCGCGAGGTGCCTTGCACTGTCCGCGACGCGCTCGCCGCCTTCCGCATCGCCGACGCGTGCGAGCAGTCCCGGCACGAAAACCGCGTCGTCACCCTGAAACCCTGAAGAGGAGACTTTCTCGATGACTGATCTCGCTGCCCGAATCGCCGGCGCCCCCATCTCGTGGGGCGTCTGCGAGGTCCCCGGCTGGGGCTGGCAGTACGACGCGGAGACGGTACTGGCCGAGATGCGTGCCGTCGGCCTCGCCGCGACCGAGTTCGGCCCGATCGGATTCCTGCCGGACGAACCGGCCGACAAGGCGAAGACGCTGGCCGATGTGGGCCTGCGGGCCGTCGGCGGATTCGTCCCGGTCGTGCTGCACGACCCGTCGTACGACCCTGCTCTCGAGGTCACCGCCGCTCTCGACGGATTCGTGGCCGCCGGTGCGACCACGCTGGTCCTCGCCGCCGCGACCGGCCAGGAGGGGTACGACGACCGCCCGGTGCTGGACGATGACGGTTGGGGCACGCTGCTCGCCAACCTGGACAAGCTGTCCGCGCTGGCCGCCGACCGCGGGGTGCTGGCCACGATCCACCCGCATGTCGGCACCATGGTCGAGAACACCGACGACGTCGACCGGGTCCTGCGTGGCTCGTCCATCGGCCTCACCCTGGACACCGGCCACCTGTTGATCGGTGGCGTCGACCCGGTCGCTTTGACCCTCGACCACACCGCCCGGATCAAGCACACCCACCTCAAGGACGTCGACGCCGGCTGGGCCGCGAAGGTCCAGGCCGGCGAGGTCACCTACACCGACGCCGTCCGGCAGGGCATGTACCGCCCGCTCGGCGCCGGCGACATCGACCTCACCGCGATCGTCAGCACGCTGGAGAAGGCCGGGTACGACGGCTGGTATGTGCTGGAGCAGGACACGATCCTCCTGGATCGGCCTGCCGACGTGGGCCCGGTGGTCGACGTACGGGCGAGCATCGCGCATCTGCGCGGGATCGCGGAGGCCGTGTGATGACGTTGTTGACAGTCGACGAACGGGTGGCGGTGTGATGGCGGACGACGTACTGACGATCGGGCGGATCGGGGTGGACCTCTACCCGCTGCAGATCGGTACGCACCTGGAGGACGTCACGACGTTCGGGAAGTTCCTGGGTGGCAGTGCGACGAACGTGGCGGTGGCCGCGGCGAAGCACGGGCGGAAGTCGGCGGTGATCAGCCGGACCGGGAACGATCCGTTCGGCACGTTCATCCATCGGACGCTGCTCGAACTCGGCGTCGACGACCGGTTCGTGACGCCGGTCGACGGGTTGCCGACGCCGATCACGTTCTGCGAGATCTTCCCGCCGGACAGTTTCCCCTTGTATTTCTACCGGTTCCCGAAGGCGCCGGATCTCGTCATCAACCCGTCCGAGCTCGATCTCGACGCGATCCGGGACGCGCGGATCTACTGGTCCACGGTGACCGGGCTGTCGGCCGAGCCCTCGCGGTCGGCGCACTTCGCTGCCTGGGAAGCTCGTGGGCGCCGGCCGATCACGGTGCTGGATCTCGACTACCGGCCGATGTTCTGGGCCGATCCGAGCGAGGCGCACGAGCAGGTCAGCCGGGCGCTGGAGTACTGCACGGTTGCTGTTGGCAACCGTGAGGAGTGTGAGGTCGCGGTCGGCGAGACGGATCCGGACAAGGCTGCGCAGGCGTTGCTGGACCGTGGTCTCGAACTCGCCGTCGTCAAACAAGGCCCCAAGGGAACGCTGGCCCGCACCCGGGACGAACGAGTCGAGGTACCGCCGTACCCGGTCGAGGTCGTCAACGGCCTTGGCGCCGGCGACGGCTTCGGCGGCGCGCTGTGCCACGGCCTGTTGTCCGGCTGGCCTCTGGAGAAGATCATCCGTTTCGCCAACACAGCCGGCGCCATCGTCGCGTCCCGCCTCGAATGTTCCACCGCCATGCCCACCACCAAGGAAGTCCTCTCCCACATGGGTGATGAAGCATGACCCCTCCAGACCAGACCCCCGACTCCCGCCGCCCCATCCCCATCCGCCGCCCCAACCCAGACAACGACCCCACAGTCCCAACCCCCACCCCCGAACCCCCACCCACGCGCCGCAACCCCAACCCAGACAACGACCCCACGGTCATCACCCACACCCCCGATGACCCGGCCGTCCCCCGCCGTCGCCGCCCCGACGACCCCACGGCCACCCACCCATCCGGCCCCAACGACCCAACAGTCGCCGTCCCCTCCACACCACTTGGCGCCAACGACCCAACCGTGGTCGCGCAGGTACCGGGGTACTCCGACGACCCGACCGTCGAGGCATGGCCTGACTCAGCACAATCCCATCCAGCCGCACCGCCTGCAGGCTCCCTCACACCACAGGGTCCAGCCACACCCCAAGGTCCGGCACGTCACCATGCACCTCGCCGAGACGTGGGACACGAGGCGCCCGCCTCCGCGTGGCGCCCGGCGACTCCGACCGGTCAACCGATCCCAACCGACCAGCCCGCCCCCGCCGCCGACGACCAGACGACAGCAATCGCCAACCTGGACTTCGCAACCGAGCAACCGCCCTCGCAGTCGGCAGCACAAGTGCCGTCGCAACCACCGGCACAACCAGCCGGGCCAACGTCGCCGCAACGACCAGCGCAGCCATCGTCGCAACCATCAGGCCAACCGCCGTCGCCAGGATCAGAGCAGGTGCCGTTGCAACCGCCGGGGCAGGAGCAGTGGCAGGGGTTGGAGCAACTGCCGTCGCAACCTGCGGGGCGGCAGCAGCGGTGGCAGGGGTCGGAGCAACTGCCGTCGCAACCAGTGGGGCAGCAGCGGCAGGGATCGGAGCAACTGCCGTCGCAACCAGTGGGGCAGCAGTTGCGGGGATCGGAGGAGGTGCCGTCGCAGCTAGCGGAGCAGCCATGGCAGGGATCGGAGCAAACGCCGGGGCAGGAGCCGTCTCAGGCACCGGCGCACGGGCCGTCGCAACCTGCTGGGCGGGAGCCGTGGCAGGGGTCGGAGCAGGTGCCGTCGCAGCTAGCGGGGCAGGTGCCGTCGCAGGTGCCGGCGTATGTGGTTGGGGTTGGGCAGGGGTATGGGGCTCGGTTGGCTGAGTTGACTGAGATTCGGGTCCGTCATCCTGAGCGGATTGCGGACGCGTGGCAGCGGCGTCGGACTCGCGAGCTCGTCGGCGAGGATGGTCGCCTGCTCATCGTCGCCGCCGACCACCCGGCCCGTGGTGCCCTCGGCGTACGTGACGATCGCCTCGCCATGGCCAGCCGCCCGGGTCTGATCGACCGGCTGATCACGGCACTCGAGAGGCCCGGCGTCGACGGCGTCCTCGCAACCCCCGACGTCCTCGAAGATCTCCTCCTGCTAGGCGCACTCGAGGGCAAGGTTGTCATCGGCTCGATGAACCGCGGCGGCCTCCAGGGTTCGGCCTTCGAGCTCGACGACCGCTTCACCGCGTACGCGACAGCAGCCGACATCGCCTCCCGTCGCCTCGACGGCGGCAAGATGCTGACCCGCATCGACCTCGGCGATCCTGGCACCGTAGCCACGCTCGAAGCCAGCGCAAAAGCTGTCACCGAACTCGCCGAACACAAGCTGATGGCGATGGTCGAGCCGTTCTGGTCCACCCGCCGCGACGGCCGAGTCACCAATGTGCTCGACGCCGACTCAGTGATCAAATCGGTCAACATCGCCGCCGGCCTGGGCGCCACCAGCGCGTACACCTGGCTCAAGCTCCCCGTCGTCGACGACCTGGACCGAGTCATGGACTCGACCACCCTCCCGACGCTGCTCCTCGGCGGCGATCCGACCGTCGCGCCCGAAGAGACGTACGCGTCCTGGGGCAAGGCCATGAGCCTCCCGTCGGTCCGCGGCCTCGTCGTCGGCCGCGCACTCCTGTTCCCACCCGACGGCAACGTCGCGTACGCCGTCGACCACGCCGCAGCCCTGGTACACGGAGGTGCAGCCTGATGTGTGAGTCAAGCGGCGGTGAGTCTTTGGCGGGCCTCGTAGGGGGTGCGGGTGCGGAGTATGGCGTGGAGGACGTTGACGCGTCTGC
>NZ_SJKD01000006.1 GCF_004331485.1 Kribbella capetownensis | reverse complement strand
CGACGCCCCCACGGAGAACGTCAAACCCAGACTGGCCGAACCAGCCACTGTCGCAGATCACCTGGCGGACGGGTGTCGCACATCAGTCGACGGAGGACAGTCCCCACCCGTTCGCTGTTTGCCGAGTTGGGCTCTTATGGATCAAGGCGCGCCTTCGGCGCGCGGCGCGGACGTGCGCATGCGGCCTCCGGCCGTTCACCGCCCGCGCCCGCTCTCGGTGTCTTCAGAGGAGCCAAGAGCATTTGCCTCCGGCGGGGGCCTCACGACTCCGGGATGACGGGTCGGAATCGGCCGGCAACTGAGTCGGGGGTCGGGGGTGCGTCTTCCCGTCTGCCGCCCAGCCCAGTCAGGACCTATCAGGAGCCGCCAGAGGGGCCAAGATCGTTCGTCCGGCAGGGCGCTCCATCTTGGCCCCTCTGGCGTCTCCTGATCGCGCTACGCGTGGGCTGAACGGCAGACGGGAAGACGAGCGGGCGGTCGGCTGTGTCTCGCCGAGGACGAGGCCATGTTCCGCTGCGTGTCGTTCCTGGGGATCATTCAAGGAAGCAAGGAAGCGGCTCTAGCGCGGCGATGCTGTCCGGTGGAAACCGACGCGGAGGATCAACGGAACCCGTCTCGGCAGCGCGCAGGTGTCGGTCGATGAAGCGTTGCGTTCTGCTGAGGACGGTGGCGCACTGGGTGGGTGTGAGCTGTCCCTGGCCGAGGGCATCGGCGAGCTCGTCGAGATCCAGGACGTGGTAGCGATCAGCACCGGGCGGCACCAGGAAGTCAACGTAGAGGTCATGGACGACAAGTCCGGCTTCGGTGAGTTCGATCTCGACCAGGTCGACGTACCACCAACCTTCTACTGGGCCCTCGAATACAACGGGCCTGGTCAACTGGACGCCCTGGTCGAGCAACAGGTAGCTGCGATCGATGGTCGGCCGTCCAAGCACCTGATACTCAGGCAGGATCCGCACGTCGTAGGCGACGACCTCTCCGACCTGGCGGCCGGGACACCATTGACCCGTGCGGTGGAGGACCCGGACGTTCTCTATGGGTGGCGTTGTGGTCACACGTGACTCTCTCATGGCGCAGCAGGTGCCGCTTCTCCGATTTCTGGTGTCGCACAGGTAGCGATCTTGCTAACGGATTTGCTAACAAACGGTGTGGATCGGGGTGGACGACCAGCCGCGATGTGGGTCGGGATCAGGCTCGGACGGGGGTGGGGGACAGGCTTGCGTGGACCCGTGCGGACAGGTCGGCGGCAACTTTGAATCTCGAAGACCAGGATCGAAACCTGGCGGGGGAGCAACCTTCCCGCATACCCGAGCTGCGGGTCGTCCTGCGTCGGGTGCTGTCGGTGGGTGGCGGGTTTTGGGCTGGCTGGTGGGTTGTTGGGCGTTAGTGGTGAAACAAGCCGCCAGCGGGCCTCGAGGTATGACGGCCAACTGTTCTTGCCGCGGCTGGTCCGAGGGCCAATGGATTTGCTGACAGGACCCGGGCCGACGGGCGCTCTGCTCCACGGAGCAGGTTGACGTGTTGGAGCCTCGGTCAGGTTGTCAGGTTGTCAGGTTGTGAGGATGCGTTGTACGAAGGTGTCTTTGCCGGCGATGTAGGACTTGCGGTCGTTGGGGAATTTGCGGGCCAGGTCGGCCTTGAGGTCGGCGTACGCATCCCTTGCTTGCTGGTCCGCTCGGAGTTGGTCGCGGAAGGACAGCCATTCGCGCCAGCGCCGGGTGTCGTGTGTGACTACGTGGAGATTGACGATCCGATGTCGCGGGGTGTCTTCCCAGCCGAACATCATGGTGAGTCCCTCGTCCTCCTCGACCGTCCCTCGGTGGATGAAGCCGAGCGATTGCAATGCCTCGAACACGGTGTCCCGGTCCGCCGCGGGGCGTAGGCCTACAGCGATGTCGAGTATTGGCTTGGCGGGCAGTCCTGGTACGGCGGTGGAGCCGACGTGCTCCACCGCAATCGCCAGATCGCTCAGAGCTGCCCGCAGCTTCAAAGCCACCTGCCCGTACGCCGCCTGCCACGCTGGATCGCTCGGTTCCAGGCTCACCTCTCCCCGAGTCAACCCGAGACCTGAGCCAGCCAAGATCCCGTCCATGCCGAGCATCCTAGTTAGCCGCCGGCTGACCTATGGGTGTTCATGTGCGACTCCACCGGCCTGCCACATCACTGCGGACGAGGTAGAAGTCGCGGTCCAGGCGCCGGGGGGATGCGGGGCGACGTACCGGGGCTGAGTTCATGTCGATCATGATTCGCTGCAGCGGGTTCTGGGGGGCGGGTTTCTGTCGGGGGGCGGTGGTTGACTGCGGGGATGGACGTGACGGTTCGGGCGGTTGATCAGGGGCGGTGGGACGACCTGGTTGAGTTGTTCGGGCCCAGTGGGGGGACGCGGGGGTGTTGGTGCATGGCTCGGCGGTTGCCGAGTTCGGTGGTTGCGGCGAATGGCAGCGCGGAGAATCGGGCCGCCTTGGAGGGGTTTGTGCGGGCGGGGTCGCCGGTTGGGTTGATCGGGTATGTCGATGAGCGGCCGGCTGCTTGGTGTGCGGTTGCGCCGCGGCCGGAGTACTACGCGATCGTCCACTCGCGGGCGTTGCCGATCGACGAGCCGGAGGATGAGTCGATCTGGGCGATCAACTGTCTGTTCGTGAAGAGTGGGTATCGCGGACGTGGTACGACGCTGCCGCTGGTGGAGGCGGCGGTCGAATACGCCCGCGATTCAGGCGCGCGGCTGGTGGAGGCCTATCCGGTCAAGGCCATGCCCGGCGATCCTGGGCGCGGGATGCTGAGCACGTTTGTCGCTGCCGGCTTCACGGTGTACGGCGAGGAACGCACCAAGGCGAAACGCAACGTCGTCGTACGCCGAAGTCTGTGAGCGGCTGGATGAAGCAGCGGCCTGAGGGATGGGGGCCGACGGCGGATGAGGTGGCTGAGGCGGCGTACTGGGCTCGGCTCTATGGGCGCTGGGAGGCGATGGATCTGGCTGGGGTTGCCGGGTTCATGGAGGGGTTCGACCGACCCTGGTGGGTGGTTGGTGGGTGGGCTGTCGATGCGTTCACGGGCGTGGCCCGACGGCATGGCGACGTGGATGTCTCGATCCTTGCTTCTGATGTTCCTGCACTGAGGGCGCATGTCGGGGATCGGTGGCATCTGTGGTGTCTTGCCGGGGAGGACATGCGGCCGCTGACCGATCGGCATCCGGAGGTGTTTCATCCGGCGAGTCAGATCTGGGTGCGCGAACACGGTGATGCGCCGTGGGTGATCGACCTGCCGTTGACGCCGGATCGCGACGGACTGTGGACGAACAAGTTCATCGCGGACCACATTGCCCCGCTGGAAGACGTCACATGGGTTGCGGGTGACGGGATTCGCTACCTCAACCCCGAGATCGTTCTGCTGTTCAAGGCCCGGAAGCGGCGTACGAAGGACGAGCGCGATCTGGCGTGCGTCTGGCCGCTGCTGAGTGAGACCAAGCAGCTCTGGCTCCGGGACATGATCCGTCGTACCGACAACAACCACCCCTGGCTGCGGCAACTCGGCCGCTGACTGTCGGCCGGTTCGATCTCGGCGAGGAGGGAAATGGTGGTTTCGATGGTGGCGAATTGGACCGGGTCCAGGTCTCCTTGGACTCTGATGCAGACCGGGTCGCCGGGGTCGCAGGCCAGGAACACAGTGAGCGTCTGGGTGCCGACGATGGGGTAGTCGTACCAGCCTTCGGGAGAGTCCCAGCTGGTGTGGGGGAGTGCGGTCTCGACGGCCATCCAGTCGAGGTCGTCGAAGCGATAGTCGACGCACGCTGAGATGTACTCCAGTGCCTTGCGGACGTTTGCGGGCCAGACCCAACCACCGACCTCGTTCACCATGGCAGCAAGTATTCCGGTGTGCTCAGGGCGACTGGAGGAACTCGCGGATGTGGTGAGCCCAGGTGGTTGGGCTTTCGAAGTGGCACATGTGGGCGGTGTTGGGGATGACGGCCAGGTCGCTGGTGGGGAGGGCCGCGTGGAGGCGGCGGGCCAACTGGACGGGGAATCCCATGTCTTGCTCGCCGTGGAGGATCAGGATGGGCTTGCCGAAGTCGCGCAGGATGCGTTCGGGGTCGCCGGGACACCACGGGTGCATGTCGCCGTTGATCGCGCGTTCCTCGCTCCAGTCGCCGGTGTCGGAACCTGGGCCCTCCAGCAGTTCCAGGTACGCCGGTACGAGGTCCAGGTCCCAGACGAAGACGGTGGAGTTCCGCAGCCTCCCGCCGGCCGCGTCCTCCGCGCGTTGGCGCCGCTCGTATTCCTCCCAGCCCACCAGGTATTGCTCCCCATCGGTGTACGCCGTGGTCGACGCGAGCACGAGCCGCCGTACCTGCTCAGGATGCTTGTCGACGAACTGCATCGCCGCCCTGCCGCCGGTGGAGAAACCCAGCAGATCCACCTGCCCGAGGCCGAGCTTGTCGATCAACCGGTGCGTGTCCTGTACGACGTACTCCGGTTGAAGATCCTCGTCGGGAAGGCCGCGGCTGCTCCGGCCGCAACCCCGGAAGTCGAAAAGTACGACGTGATGGTCGCGAGCCAACGGCTCCAACCCGGGCACCAGATAGCCGTGGCCGACATCCGGGCCGCCGTGCATCACCACCAACGACGGCTTCTCGCCGCGCTCGCCGAGTTCCCGGACGAACAACGTGACATCCCCGACGTCGACCATTGCTCCATCAGCCATGTCGGTGAGCATGCCAAACCTCAGGGCCGGAGGTTTGCTCGTCGGTGCGTCAGATGGTCCCGTTCAGCCGCGTTGTCGCAGGCTGCGAGGGCGGCGTCGTACGCCGTCAGTGCCTCGTCGGGACGACCGGCGCGGGCCAGGAGCTCGGCACGCACCGCGGGAAGACGGTGGCCGGGCAGCTGCAGTCCGTCGAGCAGGCTTAGGCCGTGTCTGGCGGTCGGACCGTCCGCCTCCGCAACGGCGACGGCGCGGTTGATCCGAACCACAGGCGATCCCGTCATGAGCTCGAGCTCTTCGTACCACTCGGCGATGCGAATCCAGTCAGTGTCGGCGGCGGTCGGTGCGATCGAGTGCTCGGCCGCGATGAGTGCCTGAAGCAAGTACGGCGTGGACGGTGCTTGCTGGGCCAGCAGAGTCAGGAGGGCGAGTGCTTCGGCGATCTCGGTTGGGCGCCAGCGGTCGTGATCCTGATCGGGAAGGAATACGAGCTTGCCGTCGTCGACGCGTGCGTCACGGCGAGAGTGCTGGAGCATCATCAACGCCTGCAGTGCGTCGAGATCATCGCTCCCCGGACCGACCTCGCGAAGTACTCGGACCAACCGGATCGCCTCGCCGGCTTCAGTCGCGCGTACGACGTCTTGGCCGGATCCGGGCGCGTACGCCGCCGTGAACGCGAGGTAGGCGCAACGACGCCACCTCGATGGCGGTGGCGAGGTCTGCGCAGGCCTTCGCGGAGGGCTCGTTCGCCGGCTGAGGCGGTCGATCCGATCAGGTCGGTCGCCGACGGTTCCAGAGGGTGCGGAGCATGCCGGTTCTCGGGGTGTGGCGGTGGACGTGGTTCGGGAAGGGGAAGTCGGTGGGGGAGACCGGTAGGTGGGCGATTGGCCTTACTGGGTTGGGGTTGATCCATTGACCGGACTGGACGAGGCCGGCGGCGGGTCGTTCGCGGGTGAAGCCGGAGCGGGGGAGGACGTAGAGCCACCCGGGGGTCAGCAGGTCTGCGTCGGGTTGGTCACTGTCGACTGAGAAGAAGTAGTGCCGGTCGTGCCCGCCGCGCACCGACCAGGCTCCGTTGCGGGTCGAGCGGTATCCGGGGCTGCGGTTCAGGAGCGCGAACCACATCGCCCAGATCGGGTCGTCCGTGGCGAAGACCGCGCGCTGGTTGCCGAACGCCGTACTGTCGCCCGATTCGCGGTCCGGTGTGAGCTGGTCCAGGTCGGCGCGCTGGCTGCCGTGGAACAGTACGTCGCGGTGGGTTGCGAGCCAGCGGAGGTACGTCGCTGTGTCGTCGGGCGGCTGCCATCCGTGCGACGCGTCCAGCCAGCGTTCGGTGAGGTCGTCGTACTGCGGGCCGGTTGATTGGACCTGCAGTGGCAGACGCGGGAGCCCGAACGCGTTCAGCAGCAGGGCAATCCCGCGGGTGGGAACGCTCACCCGATGATGCAGAAGATGGTGTCGTCGGGGGCGGCCAGGACGACGAAGTCTGCGTTCGGCGGGTAGGTCCAGTCCTCGACGCGGCGGGCGCCGAGGGCGATCAGGCGGTCGACTTCGGCCTCGATGGTGGAGGTCGTGCGGTCGACCCAGAGGTCCAGGTGGGTGCGGTCGGTTTCGTCGAGGTGGAGTTCGGTGGGCCGGCCGCCGGGCGGGACAAGGAAGTCGGGGTTGTCGGGTGCGGCGCCGTACCCGAGGGCCTGGCGCCAGAACTCGGCCGCTGGGCCGACCTCCTTCACGTTGAGAACGATCGCTCCGAGAGTGAGTCCCATGGTTCGCTCCTGGTCATCCGCCGCTCCGGCAGCCGAGTCCCCTCCCCGGCTTCCCAACCTGCTCCATGCCAACGCCATCCTCCTCCCGCAGGGGTCACTCCCACACAACAAACTCGGTGCGCCCCTCGGCGGTCTCAATACCCCACGGGCGGTCGGCATCGGCACCCGCTCAAGTGTCCACCTGGGGATCCTGTCGGGTGTGAGGGTGTGGCGAGTGGGTCAGGCGGTTGGCTTGGGCGGGGTTTGGGCTGCGCCCAGGCGCTCGGCCAGGGCGGCGGCTTCTAGGCGGTTGGTGGTGCCGGTTTTGCGGAGGATGTTGGAGACGTGGACGCTGACCGTCTTTTCGGTGATGACCAGTTCTCTGCCGATGTCGCCGTTGGAGCGGCCGGCCATGAGGTAGGTCAGGATCTGGCGCTCGCGGGCTGTCAGGGCGGCCAGTGGGGCGGGGGACTCGGCTGGCATCGCGACCGGTTCTCGGAGGTCGACTCGGGCCAGCCGGGCCAGAGTCTCGACCTCGCGTCTGAGGGGTTCGGCGCCGAGCTCGAGCGTACGGTGGTGCGCGTCGCGCAGGAGCTGGCTGACTGCGGAGGCCGGTGCGCCTTCGGAGAGTTCGGCGCGGGCGCACCGGACGCGGGAGACGGTTTCCTGCCACGGATCGGTGCCTAGATGGCAGGCATCGACTGCCCGCTGCCAGAGCTCAGCCTGGCCTGGCAAACCCTTGCAGCGAGCGACCTCGGCCTCGAACAGAGCCTTGCACGCCGCCTCGTCCAGGACGTCTTCACGCTCCACCGTGAACGGTGGCACCGGCCATCTGCCAAGCCCCTCATCGAGTACGGCGATCGCCCGTGCGACCTCCTCGTCGTCACCGGCATCACGGGCCGCCTGCGCGACGTCGGCAGCGGTTCCGGCAAACAGCGGGAGGCACTCGTCCTGGACGCTGTTGTAGAGCCCGTGCGGCATGAAGATCTCCTCCACGAGAATCTCCAACGCCCGCTGCGGTTCACCAGATGCCACCAGCACCTCGGTGCGGGCCGTCGTCAACAGTCCCCGCAGCCCGGTGAAGTCTGCCGCGATCACCTCAGCAGCGCGCTCCACATGCAGCCTGGCCTCTGCCAGCCGTCCTTGCCGTACTGCCAACTGTGCCGCCGTCAGCCGAATCGATGCGCCACCTCGGCCGGCGGACCGGGCCGCCAAGGCTGTCCGCAGGAGCCGACGACAGTCGTCCCACTGCCCCAGATCCAGCAGTCCGCCTGCCGCGAGAGAGGTCAGAAGATGATCCGAGCTTCTCTCGACGACGGCGTCGCACACCTCCAGCGCCGACGCTGTGGCGTCGGCGATCCTGCCCAGGTTGTACAAGCTGTGCACGCGCCACGTCGCAGCGTCCTCCAGCCACTCGACCGAGTCACACGATCGCGCCAGTCGCACGGCCTCCTCGGCGTCCTCCAGAGAGTTCCCGACGGTGTAGAGGTGGGCGACCGACCGGGCGCTGAGGGCAGCAGCGAGTGCGAGTGCCGACCCCGATCGTCGTGCGACCGCGACAGCGTCCTCGGCATCCGCCCACGCCTGTTTGTCCAACGCATCCCAATGTTCAGCGACAGCGAGTGCTGCCAACGCCTGAGCTCGCTCGGGGCTGTCGGGGTACGGCTCGGTGAGTCGCACCGCCTCGAGAAGCTCGGGGTCGACTGCCTGGGCCATTTCCGGACGTGGCAGCGACAGCTTGCGACGCGCCAGGAGCAGCGTGCTGGTGAGCAGCGGATCGCGGACCGGGTCCACCAGTCTCAAAGCCTGTTCGGCCAGACTGACCGCCGTCGCTAGCTGGCCGACGAGGCCGCAGGCTTGGCTCGTCTGACGGAGTAGATCGAGGTGCTCCGGCCCGCGGACTTCCGGTGGTACCGCCTCCCACAGGGAACAGGCGCGCTCCAGATGCACGGCCCGCTCGCCGGCGGCCCGGAGTGACGCCGCCTGCTCAGCAGCCGCGATCGACCATCGGTAGCTCTCCGCCGCGTTCCCCGCCCGCTGATTGTGTACGGCGAGATCCGCCGCACGCCCTGGTACGTCGGCCGGCATCGACTCGAGCACCCGCACGTACGTCGAGTGAACCCGTGCGCACTCGCCCAGCGGCATGCCGTCGTACAGGACCTCCGCGAGCAGCGGGTGGCGGAACCACGGCCGGCCATCGCGCTCCGGTCGTACGACGCCCTGGTCCTCGGCCTCAGCCAAGCACGCCGGCAGCTCCGCGGACTCGACACCGTGTTCGGCCGCGACACTTGTCGTCACGTCCAGATCGGTTGGGCGACCGGCGACGGCCAGAACCCGCGTTGCCTGGCGGGCTGGTGCGGAGAGGCTGTGCCAGGTGGCGAGGAGCGCGTCGCGGAGGACTGCGGGCGCGGCCGGCGGGAGCTTGTCTCCGGACAGTCCTCGGACCAGGAGCTCCGTGAGGTAGGGGTTGCCGGCCGACCGCTCGTGAATCTGGGCTGTCAGCTCGATGTCGACCGCGTGGCCGAGCAGGCTTTCGACCTGGGACTCGGTGGCGGCCAGGTCGAGCCGGTCCAGGTGGAGCTCGGTGAACGACGGCATCCGGCGCATGTCGGCGAGCCAGCCGTGGAGCGGGTGGCCCTCACCGCGTTGCTCGTCGCGGCAGGTCGCCAGCAGAGCCAGCCGTTGCTCGCGGAAGCCGGTGATCAGGTAGGCGAGTACGTCCAGCGACGTACGGTCCGCCCACTGCAGATCGTCGATCACGACCACAGTCGGCCGTTGGGCAGCGATGCGGTCGAACACCAGGTCGATCAGCGGCAGCAGCCGACCCGGTTCGCCCGACCCGACGCCACCGAGTGCGGGGAGTACGGCGCTCAGCTCGCCCGCGCCGGCCAGCACCTCGGTACGCCGCTGGGAGTCGGCCTGGGTCAGCCAGGACTGGAGTGCGCCTGTCACCGGCACGAACGGGACGGACGCCCCACCGAAGTGCACGCAGGACCCCCAGAGGACCTGCACGTCGCCATCCGGTGCGTCACAGACCTCTCGGACCAGCCGCGTCTTTCCGGCACCCGCTTCGCCGTGCACCACGACCGCACACGGATGCCCGCTCGCGGTCCCCGTCAAAGCATCCGCGAGAAGCGCCTGCTCCGTCCCCCGGCCGACCAGCCGGGAGCTCGGCCGTCCCCGGGCCGCCCCCACGCGGCCCAGTCTCCCCCTCCGATCCGCACCGCGCCATGCGCAGACCAATCGCAGGTCAGGTGTGACGGGATGTGGGAGTGGTGGCGTCTACAGATGTGGTGCCTGCGACTCGCGTGGGGCCGGAGGGTGACTTGGAGGGGTTCTGTGCGGGAGAACAATCGGGGGATGCGCAGGCTTGCGGCGGTCCTAGGGGTCGTTGCGTGCGTGTTCACAGGCAGTTCGATCACTGCGGAAGCACAGCCGGCCGCCGTGCAGGCGGCGTCGCAGTGGACGGTGACTCCGACCGGGCGGCAGCCGGCAAACCTTGATGACATCGACAGCCGGGCTGGGGAGACCTGGGCGGTGGGTGGTGACCAGGTCGACGGGTTCCAGGACCAGCGGCCGCTCGCGCTGCGCTGGGACGGCAAGCGCTGGAAGGCCACCGCGCAGCCGGTGGACACGAACGCGACGCTGCAGAGTGTGGCAGTGGCCGGCGCCAAGAACGTCTGGGCGGTAGGCGAGGACCGTGCTGATCCCGCGACCCCCAAGCCGCTGGTCATGCACTGGAACGGCACCCGCTGGCGCGTCGTACCGGGGCCGTCCGTGCCGACCGGGTCGTTCGGCAGCGTCGCCATCGGTCCGAACGGCGCCGTCTGGGCGGCCGGCTGGGCGAACGTCGGTGGGCAGGAGCACGCCGTCGTCTACCGGTACTCCGGCGGATCGTGGCAGCCACTGACGACAGGACTCGAGGGATCCATCAACGGCAACACCCTGGCCGTCATTTCCGCCAAAGACGCCTGGCTCGGGCTGAACGGCGGACTGGCGCACTTCGACGGCAAGCGGTGGACGCTGGTCGACGACGTACCGGCTGATGGTTCCCAGATCCCCACCGGCATCGCGGTGGCCGGCCCGAAGAACATCTGGCTCGTCGGTGTGGAGCATGTCGCCCAGGACCGTCCGCTGGTCCTGCACTACGACGGTGTCTCCTGGACTCGGGTGCCGGCTCCGACCGGGTGGTCGCAGCTGTACGACGTCGCGCTGCGTGACAACCGTCCGATCGCCGTGGGGGAGCGGTTCGAGGAGTCCGGGAACAGGGTCTTCGCGAAGCCCTACGTGCTGGAGTACCGCGGTTCGAAGTTCGTCGAAGCGCCGAGCCCGGACGCCGCCTACGGCACCTTGACCGGAGCCGCCGCTGCCGATGGGCGGTTGTGGACGGCCGGTCTGACCAGCACCACTCCGGACGCTGAGTTCTCGGCCTTCACCGCTTTCGCCCGCTGACAATGCCGTGAGACCAGTCACGTGATCCCGCACGGCTGCGCGGAGGCCGTGCGGGATCAGGTCTGAGGAGCAAGTAGGCTTGCGCGGGCACAGTTTCGAGTGTCCGTGCCGATACTTGTTCCAGAAACTCGCAGGGAACTCGAGGAGAAGACCGCGTGACTTCCCATCGTCCCGCGGCGGTCGTCATCATGGCCGCCGGTCTGGGAACCAGGATGAAATCGGCGATCCCGAAGGTGTTGCACGAAATCGGCGGGCGCAGTCTCGTCGGGCACGCGGTGGTCACCGCCCGTGCACTCGAGCCCGAACACCTGGTGGTCGTGGTCGGCAGCGGCCGGGAGCTGGTCGAGGCTCACCTCAAGGAGATCGACCCAGGAGCCCGGACTGCCGTCCAGGAGCAGCAGCTCGGCACCGGTGACGCCGTCCGCGCCGGCCTGACCGTCGTACCGGCCGACTTCGACGGCTCGGTCGTCGTCACGTCCGGCGACGTACCGCTGCTGGAGGCGGAGACGCTCCAGGAGCTGATCGCCGAGCACGACAAGCAGGGGAACGCGATCACCGTGCTGACCGCGCGGGTGCCCGACCCGACCGGGTACGGGCGGATCATCGCGGGGGACGGCGGCACCGTCGCCGGGATCGTCGAGCACAAGGACGCGACGCCCCAGCAGCGGCAGATCGACGAGATCAACGCCGGCATCTACGCCTTCGACGCGGCCACGCTGCGTGATGGGCTGAGCCGGCTGACCACGGACAACGCGCAGGGCGAGCTGTACCTGACCGACGTACTGGCCATCGCGAAGAGTGACGGCAAGCGGGTCGGCGCGTACGCGACCGAGGACGCGATGCAGACCGAGGGCGTGAACGACCGCGTCCAGCTCGCCACGCTGCGCGCCGAGCTGAACCGCCGGAACCTCGACAAGCTGATGCGGGCCGGCGTCACGATCGTCGACCCGAACACCACCTGGGTCGACCAGACGGTCCGGATCGAGCGCGACGCCATCCTGTTGCCGAACACCCAGCTGCACGGCGCGACCACGGTCGGATCCGGTACGACGATCGGCCCGGACACCACGCTGACCGACGTACAGATCGGATCCGGCGCCACGATCATCCGCGCGCACGGCTCGAGCTCGGAGATCGGCGACGGCGCGAACGTCGGACCGTTCGCCTACCTCCGCCCCGGGACCAAGCTGGGCGTGAAGGCCAAGATCGGTACGTTCGTCGAGACCAAGAACAGCACCATCGGGGACGGCGCCAAGGTGCCGCATCTGTCGTACGCCGGTGACGCGACGATCGGCGAGGGCGCGAACATCGGCGCCGGCACGATCTTCGCGAACTACGACGGCGTCGCGAAGCATCCGACGCACGTCGGCAAGCACTCGTTCATCGGCAGCAACTCGGTGCTGGTCGCGCCGCGGACCATCGCCGACGGCGCGTACCTGGCCGCCGGTACGGCGCTGACCGAGGACGTCGGCCCGGGCGAGATCGCGGTCGCGCGTGGGCGGCAGCGCAACATCAAGGGCTGGGTCGCGCGCAAGCGGGCCGGCACCAAGACGGCGAAGGCGGCCGAGGCTGCGCTGTCGGCCGATGCCGGACAGACACCGGCGGATCACGCCGCGTTGAGTGACACTGGCGAGAAGAAGTAACGGGAGGCCGGGCCATGAGCGGGATGAAGCGAACCACCGAGAAGAACCTGATGGTGTTCTCCGGCCGGGCCCATCCCGGTCTGGCCGAGGAGGTCGTCGAGCAGCTCGGCACCGGCCTGGTCCCCACCTCGGCGTACGACTTCGCCAACGGCGAGATCTACGTCCGGTTCGAGGAGTCGGTCCGGGGCAGTGACGCGTTCGTGATCCAGAGCCACACCTCGCCGATCAACGAGTGGATCATGGAGCAGCTGATCATGGTCGACGCGCTGAAGCGGGCGTCGGCCAAGCGGATCACCGTGGTGCTGCCGTTCTACGGGTACGCCCGGCAGGACAAGAAGCACCGCGGCCGGGAACCGATCTCGGCCCGGCTGATGGCCGACCTGTTCAAGACCGCCGGCGCGGACCGGCTGATCTGCGTCGACCTGCACACCTCGCAGATCCAGGGCTTCTTCGACGGTCCGGTGGACCACCTGATGGCGCTGCCGATCCTGAGCGAGTACGTCCGGACCAAGTACGGCGACCAGAAGCTGGCCGTGGTGTCGCCGGACGCCGGCCGGATCAAGGTGGCCGAGCAGTGGTCGGCCCGGCTGAACAACGCGCCGCTGGCCTTCATCCACAAGACCCGCGACATCGAGCGGCCGAACGAGACGGTCGCGAACCGCGTCGTCGGTGAGGTCAAGAACCGGGTCTGCATCCTGGTCGACGACATGATCGACACCGCCGGCACCATCACCAAGGCGGCCGATGCGTTGTACGCCGAGGGCGCCGCCGGCGTGGTGATCGCCGCGACGCACGCGATCCTGTCCGGCCCGGCGGTGGACCGGCTGAAGAACTGCCAGGCCAGCGAGGTGATCGTCACCAACACGCTGCCGATCGCCGAGGACCGCCGGTTCGACAAGCTCACCGAACTGTCGATCGCGCCACTGATCAGCCGAGCCATCCGCGAGGTGTTCGAGGACGGCTCGGTGACCAGCCTGTTCGAGGGCCGCGCCTGATCGACGGACGTCGTACCCAGTCGGACGATTGACGGTCAGGCCGCAGGCCCGGTCAGGCGCTGATCCGGCGACCGGTCATCCATCCGTTGCCCGGGACGACGAAGCTGATCACGACGAACAGCACCAGCACCGGGACCCAGCGAGGTACGGCGTGCGACCGCCACAGCCCGACGACCTGGACGACGGTGCCGAGGGCGGCCAGCAGCGCGCCGCCGAGCATCGACGCCGGACCTCGCGGTCATCGACATCCGGATGCCGCCGGACCACACCGACGACGGTGCACGCGCCGCACGCCGGCTCCGGATGCAGAACCCCGATCTGGGAATCGTGCTGTGGTCTCAGCACGTCGAGACCCGGCACTCGGTTGAACTGGTCGCGACCGGCCGTTTCGGCTACCTGCTGAAGGACCGTGTGCTCGCGGTGGATCAGTTCCTCGACGCGTTGGACCGGGTCGCCTCCGGCGGATCAGCACTCGACCCCGAGGTGGTCGCCCGGTTGATCGGGCGGCAGCGCGCCGACAACCGGCTCGCGCCGTTGACCCCGCGGGAGCGTGAGGCGCTCGCGTTGATGGCCGAGGTGTGCACCAACGTCGGCATCGGTCGCCGCCTGTTCCTGACCGAGCGGACCGTCGAGACGCACATCGGGAGCATCATGGCGAAGCTCGGGCTGATCACCATCGACGAACAGCACCGCCGGGTGCTCGCCGTACTGGCCTATCTTGGTGGGCACTGACCGCTCTCCCAGAGGACTGGCCCATGCGAATCGCTGTCTTCCATCCCGGTGCGATGGGCTCGAAACTCGCGGCCCAACTGGTCGCCGCCGGGCACGAGGTGCACTGGGTGCCGGAGGGACGGAGTGAGGCTTCCGCTGCCCGCGCCGCGGAAGCCGGCCTGATCGGTACGCCGTTCGCCGACTCGGTGGGCGAGGCCGAAGTGGTGCTGTGCTCAAGTGCTCCCCAAGGCGCCGTGGACATCGCCAAGCAGGTCGGCAGCGCGGGCTTCGCCGGCCTGTACATCGAGGCGAACCCGCTGTCCCCGACGTCGTTGCGCGAGGCGCAGTCCGCCGTACCGGAGGCGACGTTCGTGGACGCAGGTGTGGTCGGCCCGCCGCCGACCGGTGGATCGAGTCCGACGCATCTGATGCTGTCCGGTGCTGCAGCTGATCAGGCGGCTGCGCTCTGGGCCGGTACTGCGGTCACCGCGATGGTGGTCGGTGCGGAGCCGGGAGCGGCCAGCGCGGCCAAGTCGTCGTACGCCCTCTACAACAAAGGCAAGGCAGCGCTCGCCGTGCTGGCGTTCCAGTTGGCCGAGAAGCACGGTGTCACGGAGGCACTGATGGCACAGCAGGTCCGCGCGGACGCGGGCTCGCTCAAGGATCCCGGGCTGCCGGAGCAGTTGCGGAGCGTCGCCTGGCGCTGGGGACCGGAGTTCGACGAACTCGCTGCCACCCTGGACGCCGCCGGTCTCGAAGGCGACGCGGCCCGCGCCCTCCGCCAGGTGTGGACCAAGCTCACTTAGGCGTTCGGAAAAGGGTCACCGGGAGTGGTGGCGTACGTGGAGCAAAGTGCCTAGGGGAACGGATTTCCCGTCTGGGCGCAGTGGTGGGTAGACTGTTTTGGTTGCCTCGGCGAGGGACGCCCCCCGAGAACTGTTGGGCGCGGCTCCGTGATCGACGCGGTGGTTCGTTGCCTGACGCCTTCTCCGGGGTCACAAAGCGCCCGCTGAGGCCGCAGCCGAGTTCCACCTAGTCAACTGATCACCGCAACGCATTTGAGGAGTTCATCTCGTGGCCGAGGTCAAGATCCAAGCCGAAGCGCGCACGGAGTTCGGCAAGGGTGCTGCCCGCCGAATCCGCCGGGACAACAAGGTTCCCGCCGTCCTGTACGGCCACGGCAGTGACCCGGTGCACATCACGCTGCCCGGTCACGACACCATGCTGGCCCTGAAGACCGCCAACGCCCTGCTGCTGATCGAGGTCGCCGGTGGCGAGAGCCACCTGGCGCTGCCGAAGCAGGTTCAGCGCGACCCGATCAAGGGCTTCATCGAGCACGTCGACCTGGTCATGGTCCGGCGCGGTGAGAAGGTCCAGGTCGACATCGCCGTTCACCTCGAGGGCGAGGCCGTCAGCGACACGCTGGTCGTGCTGGAGCAGCCGAGCGTGCTGGTCGAGGCCGAGGCGACCCACATCCCCGACGGCGTCACCGTCTCCATCGAGGGTCTCGACGTCGGCGCCCAGATCCACGCCTCCGACCTGCCGCTGCCGGCCGGTACGACGCTGGCGATCGAGCCCGACACCCTGATCGTGAACATCACCCAGGCGCAGACCGCCGAGCAGCTCGACGCCGAGCTGGCCGACGCCGAGGCCGAGGCCGGTATCGACCGCGACGAGCCGGAGGCTCCGGCCGAGGCCGAGGAGCCCGTCTCCGCTGCCGCGGAGTAATCTCCGCACTGCACACAGCAAGACTTCTGGAGGGCCGGGATCCGTGGCGGACGACGTGTGGTTGGTCGTCGGACTGGGGAATCCCGGCCCTTCCTCTGCGCGCACCCGGCACAACATCGGTCATCTGGTGGCCGACGAGCTGGCCGCCCGGACCGGCGGCAAGTGGAAGCAGCACAAGCAGGTCAAGTCCGAGGTGATCGAGACCCGGATCAGCGGGATCCGGACCGTGTTGGCCCGGCCCCGGTCGTACATGAACGAGTCCGGTGGGCCGGTGTCCGGGCTGCTGAAGTTCTTCAAGGTCGAGCCCGCCAATCTGGTCGTGGTCCACGACGAGCTGGACATCGACTTCGGCGTACTGCGGTGCAAGTTCGGCGGCGGGGACAACGGGCACAACGGACTGCGGTCGATCCGGAAATCGCTTGGCACCGGTGAGTACTATCGAGTCCGGTTCGGTGTGGGTCGTCCGCCGGGCCGGCAGAACCCCGCCGACTTCGTCCTGAACGAGTTCTCCTCGACCGAACGCAAGGATCTCCCCTTCGCGGTCGACCGGACCGCGGACGCGGTCGAGTCGCTGCTCACCGACGGCCTCGATGCAACTCAAGGGAAGTACAACTCGTGAAGCTGAGCGGTCTGGTCGACACCCTGATCACCGATCCGGTGGTGGCCCAGGCCGTTCGTGATGCCCGGAGCTCCACCCAGCCCGACGGCGTCACGACACTTGACCTGAGCGCTCCGGGCCCGATCCGCCCGGTCCTGCTGGCTGCGATCGCGTCCGAGCAGCAGGGCGCCGACCGCCCAGTGCTCGCGGTCACCGCGACATTCCGCGAGGCCGAGGAGCTCACCGAGGCACTGCAGTGCCTCGTCGAGCCCGGCACGGTCGCGTACTACCCCGCCTGGGAGACCCTCCCGCATGAGCGGCTCTCACCCCGGTCGGACACGGTCGGCCGTCGGCTCGCCGTACTGCGTCGGTTGGCGCACCCGGATCCGTCGGACGAGACGACCGGGCCGATCAAGATCCTGGTCGCGCCGGTCCGCTCGGTGCTGCAGCCGCAGGTGGCCGGTCTGGCCGATCTGAAGCCGGTGCAGTTGCACGTCGGCGACTCGGTCGAGCTCGAGGATGTCGTCGAGCAGTTGGCCGGGGCGGCGTACCACCGGGTGGACCTGGTCGAGCGGCGTGGCGAGTTCGCGGTCCGCGGCGGCATCATCGACGTCTTCCCGCCGACCGAGGAGCACCCGTTGCGGGTCGACTTCTTCGGCGACGACATCGAGGAGATCCGGTACTTCGCGGTCGCCGACCAGCGGTCGCTGGAGATCGCCGAGCACGGCCTGTGGGCTCCTCCCTGCCGTGAGTTGCTGCTCACCGACGAGGTCCGCGCCCGGGCCGCCGTACTGGCGAAGGAACACCCGGAGCTGGCCGAGCTGTTCGAGAAGCTGGCCGAAGGGCATGCCGTCGAGGGCATGGAGTCGCTGGCTCCCGTGCTGGTCGACGAGATGGAGTTGCTGGTCGACCTGATGCCGGCCGGGACGCATGTCGTGGTCAGCGACCCGGAGCGGGTGCGGGCCCGGGCACACGACCTGGTCGCGACCAGCCAGGAGTTCCTGGAGGCGTCGTGGGCGGCCGCTGCCGGTGGTGGCGAGGCCCCGATCGACCTGGGTGCGGCGGCCTACATCGCGCTCGGGGACGTCCGGGAGCATGCGCTGGGCAAGGGTCTGGCCTGGTGGAGCCTGTCGCCGTTCGCGGCTGCCCCGACCGACGCGCCGGAGCTGCGCGACTCGATGGGCGAGCGGATCTCGTTCGACATCGACCCGGACGCCGGCGCGGTCCGGAGCCGGGTGATCGCGGCGCACGAGGTCGACCCGTACCGCGGTGAGACAGCGGCCGCGGTCGAGGACGTCCGCGCCTGGCTGCGCGACGGCTGGCGGGTCGTCTGCGTCACCGAGGGCCACGGCCCCGCGCAGCGCCTGGCCGAGGTGTTCTCCGAGGCCGAGCTGCCGGCCCGCGCGGTCGACGGCATCGACTCGGTGCCCGAGCCGGGCGTCGTACTGATCTCGCAGGGGCAGCTGGAGCACGGGTTCATTGCCGACGGCATCAAGTTCGCCGTCCTCACGGAGAACGACCTGGCCGGTCAGCGCTCGGCGGCCGAACGGCGTTCGCAGCAACGGATGCCTTCGCGCCGGAAGAAGACCATCGATCCGCTCGAGCTGCAGCCCGGCGACTACGTCGTGCACGAACAGCACGGCGTCGGCCGGTACGTCGAGATGATGCAGCGGACCGTCGGCACCGGCGCGCAGCGCGCCACCCGCGAGTACGTCGTGATCGAGTTCGCGCCGAGCAAGCGCGGCCAACCCGGCGACCGGCTGTACGTGCCGACCGACCAGCTCGACCAGGTCACCCGGTACGTCGGTGGCGAGCAGCCGTCCCTGGACAAGATGGGCGGCGGCGACTGGGCCAGGCGCAAGGGCCGTGCACGCAAGGCGGTCCGGCAGATCGCCGGCGAGCTGATCAAGCTGTACGCCGCCCGCCAGGCGACCAAGGGCCACGCGTTCGCCAAGGACACACCGTGGCAGCGTGAGCTCGAGGACGCGTTCCCGTTCGTGGAGACGCCGGACCAGCTGGCCACCATCGACGACGTGAAGCACGACATGGAACGCGTCATGCCGATGGACCGGATCGTGTGTGGTGACGTCGGCTACGGCAAGACCGAGATCGCCGTACGTGCTGCCTTCAAGGCGGTGCAGGACGGCAAGCAGGTCGCCGTACTGGTGCCGACGACGCTGCTCGTGCAGCAGCACTACGCGACCTTCGCCGAGCGGTACGCAGCCTTCCCGGTCAACGTGGCGCCGCTGTCGCGGTTCCAGACCGACAAGGAGGCCAAGGCCACCATCGACGGACTGGCCGACGGGTCGGTCGACGTGGTGATCGGTACGCACCGGCTCTTCAGCGGCGAGGTCGCGTTCAAGGATCTCGGCCTGGTGGTCGTCGACGAGGAGCAGCGGTTCGGCGTCGAGCACAAGGAGCAGCTGAAGCGGCTGCGGACCGCGGTCGACGTACTGACGATGTCCGCGACACCGATCCCGCGGACGCTGGAGATGTCGATCACCGGTATCCGCGAGATGTCGACGATCGCGACCCCGCCGGAGGAGCGGCACCCGGTGCTGACCTTCGTCGGCCCCTACGAGGAAGGCCAGATCACCGCGGCGATCCGGCGCGAGCTGCTCCGCGAGGGCCAGGTCTTCGTCGTCCACAACCGGGTCAACACGATCGAGAAGGCGGCCGCCCGGATCCGCCAGCTGGTCCCGGAGGCCCGCGTTGCGGTGGCCCACGGCCAGATGAACGAGCACACGCTCGAGAACGTGATCCAGGGCTTCTGGGAGAAGCAGTCCGACGTCATCGTCTGTACGACGATCGTCGAGTCCGGCATCGACATCTCGAACGCCAACACGATGATCGTGGAACGGTCCGACCTGCTCGGCCTGTCCCAGCTGCACCAGCTCCGTGGCCGGGTCGGTCGTGGCCGCGAACGCGCGTACGCATACTTCTTCTTCCCGCCGGAGAAGCCGCTGACCGAGACCGCGCACGACCGGCTGGCGACGATCGCCCAGCACGCCGATCTGGGCGGTGGCATGGCGGTCGCGATGAAGGACCTGGAGATCCGTGGCGCCGGCAACCTGCTCGGCGGCGAACAGTCCGGGCACATCGCCGACGTCGGCTTCGACCTGTACGTCCGGCTGGTCGGCGAAGCGGTCGCGGAGTACCGCGGCGACACCCAGGTCGAGGAGCCCGAGGTCAAGATCGAGCTGCCGATCGACGCGCACCTGCCGCACGACTACATCCCGTCGCAGCGGCTGCGGCTGGAGATGTACCAGCGGCTGGCCGCGGTCCGCGACGACGAGGGCATCGCCGAGCTGGTCGAGGAACTGCACGACCGGTACGGCGACATCCCGCAGCCGGTGCTGAACCTGGTCGAGGTGGCGAAGTTCCGCAACCACGCCCGCCGGGCGGGGCTGCATGACGTCACCCTGCAAGGGAATCTGATCCGGTTCGGACCGGTCGAGCTGCCCGATTCGAAGGTGCTGCGGCTGAACAGGCTGTACCCGAAGAGTCTGGTGAAGCCGCAACTGCGTACGATCCTGGTGCCGAGACCTGCCACCCGGCCGGTCGCCGGTCAGCCGCTCCGTGACCAGGAGTTGCTGCAGTGGTGCACCCGGTTGATCGATGACGTGATCGCCGAACCGATCGGGGTGCCGGCGTGAACCTGGACGGAAGACACGAGGAGATTCGGTGAGTACATCTCGACGGCTTGGGGCGATCGGTGTGGCAGCGGCCCTGGTGCTGCTGGCCGGCGGCTGCGCGGCGGGAACGCACCCGGGTGCGGCGGCCGTGGTCGGCGGGACCGAGATCAGCGTCGGCGACGTCGACGAGACCTCGCGCGCGGTCACCAACGCTCTCGGCCAGGACTTCACCGCCGGCGTCACGCTGAGCGAGATGGTCAACTCGGTGCTGGTGTCCAAGGTCAGCGAAGAGAAGTCGATCTCGGTCAGCGACGCGGAGACCGCCCAGGCCGCGAAGCTCGTGGTCGGCGACGAGGCGGCGTTCCAGAAGTTCCAGGCGAATCCGGTGTCGCGCGACTTCCTGAACGATGTCGCCTCGGCCGCGGTCGCCACCATCAAGCTCGGCGGCGGCTCCGGCGTGAACGACCCGCAGGCGCAGCAGAAGCAGCAGGACGGCATCGCGGTCGTCAAGGACGCGTCGAAGAACATCGACGTCAGCATCGCGCCGCGGTTCGGCCAGTGGACCGACGGCGCCATCGACGGCAAGGTCTCCGGCTCGCTGTCGCAGGAGTCCGACCAGGCCAAGGCGAAGCGCCAGGCCCAGGAACAGCAGCAGCAACAGCAACAGGGCCAGGGCCAGGGCTGAGGCCCCGCATGACCACTGGTGGGATCAAGGTGGTCCTCACCAGCCCTCGGGTGGCGCCGGGCCTGCTGACTCGCGCCGCCTGGCAGGTGCTGGGCGACGCCGACGAGATCGGCGCCTCGGGTGGTCCGGCACGCCCTGATGTCCAGGCCGTGGTCGGCTCCGGGCTGGTCGTCAGCCAGATCGAGGGCGGCTTCGCCGAGGCCTGGACCTGGCTGTCAGCCGCGGCCGCCTCGGGCCGTCAGGTCGTCTGGCTCGTCGGCGAGGACGGCGAACCCGGTCTCCTGCGAGTCGTCGCCGACCAGCTCAGTCGCGAGCCCCGGCCGTCGTACGACGTGGAGATCCTGCACGGCTCGTACGACGTACCCGGCGCGCGACTCATCGACCTCGTCCGCGTCATGGACCGCCTCCGCCGCAACTGCCCCTGGGACCAGGAACAGACCCACGAGTCCCTCGCGAAGTACCTCCTCGAGGAAACCTACGAAACCCTCGAAGCCATCGACACCGGCAACCGCCCCCACCTCCGCGAAGAACTAGGCGACCTGTTGTTACAGGTAGCCTTCCACTCCCGGATCGCCGAGGAGTCCGTGGACGACGGGGACGGCTTCTCCATCGACGACGTCTCCGCCGACATCGTCGAAAAGCTCATCCGCCGCCACCCCCACGTCTTCGGCACGGTGGATGCGGCCGACGCCGCCGCTGTCGAAGCCAACTGGGAAACCATCAAGGCCGCCGAGAAGCAGCGCTCCTCAGTCCTGGAAGGAATCCCGCTCGCGCTCCCCGCGCTGGCACTGGCCGACAAGGTCCTCGGCCGCGCAGCCAAGGCTCTGCCCGCCGAGCTGACACCGGCGGCGCCCGGCACCGAGGCTGAGCGCATAGGGATGGAGTTGCTGGCTTTGGTTCGCGAGGCGCGCACTCTCGATGTCGACGCCGAACAGGCGCTCCGCACCGCGATCCTGCAGTTGACCGCGCAGATCCGCGCCGCCGAGACGTCCTGAACTACGGCGGTCGTCGAGCAGGACCCGAAGCGCGTCCCGGACCTCGGGCGCGGCCCAGCCACCGGGACAGCGCGACGACGAGGACCTGTGCCACTCACCAACTGCTGATCGCCTGGCCTGATCACGCTCAGCGGGCTGCTGCCGCCGGTGGTTCGCGGGGGGTTGGTGAGTGCGGGAGGTCCGCCTTCGTGGCGGTCGGGGCAAAATCTGGTGCAGGTGTGGTGTGCCGGCTGACAGGGTGGGCCGGTGGATGTCGCTGGGGTGCTGCTGGAGTGTTGGGATCTGAAGCCGACGCAGGTGGAGGGGCTGACCGGTGGGATGAATTCTGCTGTGTGGGTTGCCGCTGCGGATGGTTGGCGGGTGGTGGTGAAGGCTGTGGATGCGGGGGATGGGGCGTTCGCGCCGGGGCTGGAGCTGGCGGCGCGGCTTGGGGACGCGGGGGTGGTGACTGGGCGGCCGGTGGTGAGTCAGGCCGGGCGGATGGTTGAGCGGGTGGGGGATCGGCTGGTTGGGGTGCTGGAGTTTGTTGACGGGGAGCCGCTGGCGGGGAGTGTTGAGGATCAGCGTGCGGTCGGAGAGTTGCTGGGGCGGGTGCATGGG
This sequence comes from Kribbella capetownensis, assembly GCF_004331485.1. GTDB lineage: Bacteria > Actinomycetota > Actinomycetes > Propionibacteriales > Kribbellaceae > Kribbella > Kribbella capetownensis. The sequence goes on along the minus strand of NZ_SJKD01000006.1, from coordinate 592,672 downwards.
GTGTCGGCCACGCCGCCGGGCGAGTTGGGGGACTGGCTTCGGCTGCTGACGCAGTTTGATGAGTACTTCGATCTGGAGGAGTGGATCCGGCCGGCGGTTGAGGGCGCCGTGAAGGGTGTGCAGGCGCTCGGCGGGTTGTCGTGGGCGTGGCTGCATGGGGATCCGGCGGCTGAGGCGTTCCTGCGGCAGGCGGATGGCGAGGTCGCGCTGATCGACTGGGGTGGGGCGATGCGCGGCCCGGTTCTGTACGACGTGGCGTCTGCAGTCATGTACGCCGGTACGCCGGAGCACGTCGTACCGGCGTATCTCGAGCAGCGGCCCGAGTCTGCCGGCGAGGTCGAGACAGGCCTCACAGCCTTCCTCCGGCTCAGGTGGGCTGTTCAGGCTGGGTACTTCGCCTGGCGCTGTTCGACCGACGTCCGTACCGGCATCGCCGACCCGGCCGAGAACCGCAAGGGTCTCGCCGACGCCCGCCGCGCGTTCGCCTCCGAGAAGCACTGACCGTGGACCAATACGACATTGGCTGGGCCGGACAGGCGGACGACATCGCCTGTGTGGGGGCCGGACGGCAACTTCAAACTGCGGGCCGGGGCGATCGTTCGCGACCGCGACTGGATCATGCTGTGCGCCGTCGAGGACCTGGACGGCTGGTTCGTCCCCGGTGGGAAGGGGAGCTCAGACGCCGGCTAGATCCCGCCGGATTGCGGTCTCGGTCGCGACCCAGTTCTTGAACAGGTAGCGGTGTGCCACCACGGGCTTGATGGCTGCGATCACGTCTGGTTTGTCGTCGACGAAGTGGGTGATGGCGAGGTCGGCGCAGTGGATCGCCTTCTGCGGGCGCCGTAGGCAGAAGCGAACGTTGCTGTCGGCAATCCCCGTCCGCTCGAAGAAGCGGTGATGACGCAACCATTCCAGTGACCGCTGCTGCACCCTCGGCCCACACTTCGAGACCAGCCACGCCTCGTCGAACAACGGCACCAGCCGTGCGATCGCCTCGAACGCACCCGGTACGGCGGGTGTCCGCAGCATCGCCGCGGTGTCGCCAGAGAAGAACGACGTGTCCCCGGCCCCAGACGATCCATCGATGATCACTCGTCCGACATCAATCCCCAATCTCTTCATACTTCAAGGCTCGCGCCACACAGCACTTCAACAGAACTAGTAATCACCTCAAGGGCTATAGTTTCTGTCAATGGCACTGGTCGCTGAGGATCTCGAAGCGTTCGCGCTGTTCGCCCGGCACCGCAACTTCACTCGCGCCGCGGAGGAGCTGCACGTCAGCCAGCCGGCCCTCCACACCCGCATCCGCAAACTCGAGCAGCGCCTGGGCAGATCCCTGTACGTCAAGCAAGGACGGCAGCTGCACCTGACGGACACCGGAGAGCGCCTGGCCGCGTTCGCGAACGACACGAACGACCGGGCCGCCGACTTTCTGCGTACGCTCGACGCGCTACCGCCACGCCCACTCGTGCTGATGGCTGGCTCCGGCGCGTATCTCTACCTGCTCGGCGATCCGATCCGGCGGATCCTTGCCAAAGGCCACGAGCTGCAACTGCGCACCGGTGACGCGGCCGCCACCTTGGCCGCGGTCCGGGACGGGTCGGCCGACGTCGGAGTCACCGCGCTCACCGTCCCGCCCGACGACCTCGACTCCGACCTGCTCCAGCAGTTCCCGCAGACCCTGATCACTCGATCCGATCACCGCCTGGCCGGCCGGCGGAGCGTCCGGCTGAAGGACCTGCAGGACGAGGCGCTCGTCGTACCGCCGAAGGATCGGCCGCATCGGCAGCAGTTGGAGCGGAGCATGCTCGACCAGGGTCTGCGATGGTCCGTCGCGGTCGAGGCGGAAGGCTGGGAACTGCTGGTCCACTTCGTGCGTCTCGGGATAGGACCGGCTGTCGTCAACGGTTCGGTCCGTACGACGGGTGCCGTCCGGAAGATCCCGGTCAAGGATCTGCCGCCGGTCCGGTACTACGTCGTCACGCGAACCGACCGGAGCGAAGGGGTGCACGAGCTGAAGCGGATGTTGTCGTGAGCAGGGACAGCCGGAGGATCTCCAGGCTGCTCAGGCACACAGCAGGTGAGCGTGGTCTCACGATGAGTGCGGACGGGTGGTCGGCGATCGCCGACGTACTGACCTTACTCGAACTTACTCGCAGTAAGTTGGATGCCGCGGTGCGGGACAACAACAAGCAGCGGTTGCAGGTCGACGGCGAGCGGATCCGGGCCTGTCAGGGGCACTCGCGCGCGGGGATGCCGGTGACACGTGAAGCCTTGGAGAACAGTTGGGAACGGGTGCACCCCGACCACCTGCTCTGGCACGGGACCAATCGGCAAGCACTGCCCGCGATCCAGCGCGAGGGCCTGAAGCCGGGACGGCGTACGCACGTCCATCTCGCGCCGTCCAAGGACAGTCAGGTCGGTCGGCGGACGAGCGTAGAAGTCTTGCTGGGCGTGGATCCCAGCAATCTGGCCGTCTATCGGGCCCCCAACGGAGTGTTACTGACGCGGGAGGTACCGCCGGATGCGATCGTTAGGGTCGACCCTGACCGGGGCGGTGGGGTGGGCTAAGTGACGGTCCAGGCCACCGGGCCCGGTGGTCTGACGGCTAGGCTCGGGACCGATTCGTCATCGAGAACTTGGGAGTCAATGTGGCCACCATCGAGGCCGTCGGCGCCCGCGAGATCCTCGACTCGCGCGGCAACCCCACTGTCGAGGTCGAGGTTCTTCTCGACGACGACACCGTCGCCCGGGCGGCCGTCCCGTCGGGCGCGTCCACCGGCCAGTTCGAGGCCGTCGAACTGCGTGACGGCGACAAGGCCCGGTACGGCGGCAAGGGCGTCCTGAAGGCCGTCACGGCCATTCTGGAGGACATCGACAAGGAGATCGTCGGGTACGACGTCCACGAGCAGCGGCTGATCGACCACGCGCTGCTGGACCTCGACGGCACCCCGAACAAGGCCAAGCTGGGCGCGAACGCCATCCTCGGCGTCAGCCTCGCGGTGGCGAAGGCGGCCGCGGACAGCGCCGGCCTGCCGCTGTTCCGCTACGTCGGCGGCCCGAACGCGCACGTCCTGCCGGTGCCGATGATGAACATCCTGAACGGCGGCGCGCACGCGGACAGCAACGTCGACGTGCAGGAGTTCATGATCGCCCCGATCGGCGCGGCCACCTACGGCGAGGCGCTGATGCAGGGCGCGACCGTCTACCACGCGCTGAAGGCGGTGCTGAAGGAGCGCGGCCTGTCCACCGGCCTCGGCGACGAGGGCGGCTTCGCGCCGAACCTGGCCAGCAACCGGGAGGCGCTCGACCTGATCGCGGTCGCGGTCGAGAAGACCGGTCTGCAGCTCGGCAAGGACATCGCGCTGGCGATGGACGTGGCCGCGAGCGAGTTCCACACCGACGGCGTGTACGCGTTCGAGGGTGGCAAGAAGTCGGCCGACGAGATGATCGCGTACTACGCCGACCTGGTCGCGTCGTACCCGATCGTGTCGATCGAGGACCCGCTGAACGAGGAGGACTGGGACGGCTGGAAGGCCATCACCACTGAGCTAGGCACCAAGACCCAGCTGGTCGGCGACGACCTGTTCGTCACCAACGTCGAGCGGCTGCAGCGCGGCATCACCGAGAAGTCGGCGAACAGCCTGCTGGTCAAGGTGAACCAGATCGGTTCGCTGACCGAGACCCTGGACGCGGTCGACCTGGCCCACCGCAACGGCTTCACCTGCATGATGAGCCACCGCTCCGGCGAGACCGAGGACACCACGATCGCCGACCTCGCGGTCGCGACGAACTGCGGCCAGATCAAGTCCGGCGCCCCGGCCCGGTCCGACCGCACCGCGAAGTACAACCAGCTGCTGCGGATCGAGGAGGAGCTGGACGACGCCGCGGCGTACGCCGGTCGCTCCGCCTTCCCGCGGTACCAGGGCTGACCCCGGAGGAATCGAGACAGCATGCCGTCCCGTCGGGAATCCGGTGCACGACCCGGCTCGCGTCCGTCGAGCCGTACTCAGTCGCGTCCACCGGCCCGGCGGGGCGACCAGCCCAAACGCCGTACGACGGGAACTGCCGCGGGACCGGCCCGGACCCGGGGCTCCCGGAACCTGACCGGCCGGGCGGCCGTCGTACTGCTGGTGCTGGGTGCGCTGATCGTGTCGTACGCGCAGAGCCTGCGGGTGTGGTTCGACCAGCACCAGCAGATCACCGCGCTGCAGCAGGAGATCCGGGACCGGGAGAAGCGGGTCGGCGAGTTGAACGACGAGATCGCCCGCTGGAACGACGACGCCTATGTGAAGGCGCAGGCGCGGCAGCGGCTCGGTTGGGTGATGCCGGGCGAGGTCGGCTACCGGGTGATCGGCGCGGACGGGAAGCCGGTCGGTGCGCCGCCTGAGCCGAATACGCCGACGGACGGTGCGGCGGACGCGCAGAAGCCGACCTGGTACACGAAGCTCTGGGGGAGTGTCGAGGGCGCCGGCCAACCGCCCGCGCCGCCGGCCGCCACCACGGCCAAACCCACGCCGAAGCCGATCATCACACCCAAGGCGAACCGGTGAGCGTCAGCCCCGAAGACACCGAAGCGGTCAGCAAGCAGTTGGGCCGGACCGCCCGCGGCATCCGCTCGATCGCGCACCGCTGCAGCTGCGGCCTGCCCGACGTCGTCGAGACCGAGCCGCGGCTGCCGGACGGTACGCCGTTCCCGACCACGTACTACGTCACCTGCCCACGACTGGCGTCCGCGATCGGGACGCTCGAGGCCGAGGGCATGATGAAGGAAATGACCGACCGGCTCGGGACCGACGCGGACCTGGCGGCGAAGTATCAGGCGGCGCACGAGTCCTACCTGGCTCATCGCGAGTCCATCGAGCACGTCGAGGAGATCGCCGGTATCACGGCGGGCGGCATGCCCACGCGGGTCAAATGCCTCCACGTCCTCGTCGGCCACTCCCTGGCCGCCGGCCCCGGCGTGAACCCCCTCGGCGACGTGGCCCTAGCCGCCCTGGACGACTGGGGCCGCCGAGGCCCCTGTGTTTGAGCGACCGCCTCTGTCCACCGCCCCCGCAGAGGGCGGGGACCTGAGGGTCGCAGTTGTCGACTGCGGGACCAATTCTCTCCGTCTGCTGATTGCGGACGTGGTGGATGGTGAGCTGAAGCAGATCGATCGGCGGATGACGATCGTCCGGCTCGGCCAAGGTGTGGATGCGACCGGTGCGTTCGCGCCCGAGGCACTGGAGCGCGTGTTCAAGGCATCCGACGAGTACGCCGCCGTCATCCGAGCCGCCGGAGCCACGCGGACGCGGTTCGTGGCGACCTCGGCCGCGCGAGATGTGAGCAACCGCGACAAGTTCTTCGCCGGCATCTCGGAACGCTTCGGTGTCGAGCCCGAGATCATCTCAGGTGCCGAGGAGGCCGAGCTCAGCTTCCGCGGGGCAACCGGAGGCCTGACTGCTCTCGCCGTACCAGGGCCGTACCTCGTCGCGGACATCGGCGGCGGATCCACCGAACTCGTCCTGGGCGACGCGAACGGCGTGATCGCGGCCGAATCGCTCGACATGGGCTCGGTCCGGATGACCGAGCGGCACCTCACCTCCGACCCCGCGACCGCAGCCGAACTGGCAGCCGCCACCAAGGACGTCGACGCCCTCCTGGCCTCCACGATCGTCCCGATTACGGAGGCACGGGCCCTGATCGGGACCGCCGGCACGGTCACCACCGTCGCCGCGGTCGCATCCAAGCTGACCGAGTACGACGCCGAGCGGATCCATCACTCCCGGATCTCGGGCTCACTGCTGCGCGAGACGACGTACTGGCTGATGCGGTCGACGCGCGCCGAGCGGAGCAGCGTCCCGGTGATCCACCCGGGTCGGGTGGACGTGATCGGCGCCGGCGTGCTCATCCTGCAGCGCCTGTACGACCGGATGGCCGTCGGCGAGGTGATCGTCTCCGAGCACGACATCCTCGACGGCGTGGCCCTCTCGATCGGCTAGCGGACCTCCAGCGACTACTCGGCTGCGCGGGCGCGTACGCCGTCCAGCGCGATCCGGAGTACTCGCTCGCGCTGCTCGTCGTCGACGAACCCGGCGGCGGTCAGGCCGCTGATCATCCGGAGCAGGTCGTCGAAGGACACGTCCTTGCGCGCCTCGCCGGCCTCTTGGGCCCGCTCGAACAGCGGCGTCCCCGCGGCGTACATCGCATCCCGCGCCTCGCTGAACTCGGCCGCCTCCCGGTTCAGCGACTCGTGGATCGCGCGCTTGGTCGCGGCGTACTCGACGAAGCGACGGACCCAGGTGGCCAGCGCGTCCCACGGCGGGAGGTCGGCGGCATCCTCGGCGGCGAGGCACAATTCCTCGATCTCGCCCAGGTACACAGCCCGCAGCAGATCCTGACGAGTCGGGAAGTTGCGGTACAGCGTGCCGATCCCGACCCCGGCCTGCCGCGCGATGTCCTCGAGCGACGCCTCGGTGCCCTTGGTCGAGAACGCGTCCCGGGCAGCGGCGAGCAGCGCGTCGAAGTTCCGTCGCGCGTCGGCTCGCTGCGGCCGTCGTACGTCGACCCGCAGGGCCGGCCTGGCCTCACTCACCATCCGATCACCCTATCCATCGTGCGGCATACCTGTTGCCATATCTGTTGCAAGCGGAGGCGACCCTCCGCTATAGTGGAGGCATACCTCGACTTTACCAGGCCGGGGAATTCCCGCGCCGCGGGTGCGGCGCGCTCACACCCTTTCGAAGGACTTCTGCATGCCTGGAAATATGTCCTCACCACGAGTGACGCTGGCTGTGCTGGCGTCGGTCGTGGCCGCTTTCTCGATGCTGCAGTCGCTGGTGAGCCCGGCGCTGCCCGTCATCCAGCACGACCTGCACACCACCCCGAGCACGGTCACCTGGGTCTTCACGGCGCTCCTGCTGTCCGTCTCCGTCGCGACGCCGCTGCTCGGCCGGATCGGCGACATGACCGGCAAGGAGCGCACACTGTTCGGCGCGCTGATCGCTCTGGCGGTCGGCTGTCTGATCGCCGCGCTCGCCCCGAACATCGGCGTACTGATCGCGGCCCGGGTCGTCCAGGGCGTCGGCGGCGCGGTGTTCCCGCTGTCGTTCGGCATCATCCGCGACGAGTTCCCCAGCGAGCGCGTGCCATCGATGGTCGGCGTGGTCTCCGCGATCATCGCGGCCGGCGGCGGGCTCGGGATCGTGCTGGCCGGCCCGATCGTGGAGGCGCTCGGCTGGCGCTGGCTGTTCTGGATCCCACTGATCGTGATCGCGGTCGCGTCGGCGCTGGTACGTCGCTATGTCCCCGAGTCACCCGTTCGCGTGCCCGGTCGGATTGATTGGCTGGCCGCCGCGTTTCTGTCTGGCTGGTTGATCGCTCTGCTGCTGCCGTTGAGTGCTGGGCGGCAGTGGGGTTGGGGTTCGCCGCGGACCATCGTGCTGTTCGCGGCGGCCGCCGTACTGCTGGTCGGCTGGATCACCGTTGAACTGCGGTCGCGGAACCCGCTGATCGACATGCGGATGATGCGGCTGCCTGCGGTTTGGACGACGAACCTGGTGGCGCTGCTGTTCGGTGCGGCGATGTTCGCGGTGTACGCGTTCGTCCCGCAGTTCATGCAGATCCCGAAGGCTGCGGGCTTCGGGTTCGGTTCTACCGTGACGCAAGCGGGCCTGTTGATGCTGCCGATGCTGGTCACGATGGCCGTCACCGGGTCGCTCAGTGGTCCGATCACGCCGTACTTCGGTGTGAAGTCCCAGGTGGTCTGGGGATCGGCGTTGATCCTCGTTGCCTCGATCGCCTTCGCGGAGTTGCACGACGAGCCCTGGCAGGTCGCGCTCTGGACCGCGGTGTTCGGGATCGGCCTCGGGATGGCCTACGCGTCGATGACGAGCCTGATCGTGCAGAACGTTCCCCGCGAGCAGACAGGTGCCGCGACCGGCATGAACGCCAACATCCGCACCATCGGCGGCTCGATCGGCACGGCCCTGGCCAGCTCCATCATCACCGGCCACACCCAACCCTCCGGTCTCCCGACCGAAGCAGGCTTCACCGACACCTTCCTCCTCCTAGCCACCTTCGCCGCAGCCGCCGTCGTCCTGGCCCTAGCCATCCCCACCCACCACCGAACCCCTCGCCCCACCCCCACCCCCGTCCTCGAAGAGGTCGCCGGCTGACCAACCGACCGGCCCACGCGAGATGCCTCTCGCGTGGGCCGATCGCCGGATTCGGACGAGGGCTAGCCTGTGCGGATGAAGCTTCCGCACCCGTTGACGGGGGAGTTGTTCGAGAGCCCGGTTCCGCCAGGGACCGGGTGGCCGGAGGATCCCGCCGTACGTCGTACTCCGGTTGCGCGGGATGCGGATGAGGTGGTCGCGTTGACCGAGACGCAGGACCTGCGGGAGTTGGAGGCGCGGGTCTCGGTGTGCCGGGCTTGTCCGCGACTTGTGGAGTGGCGCGAGGAGGTTGCTGTCGGCAAGCGAAAGTCCTTCGCCGATCAGCCGTACTGGGGCCGGCCGATCCCCGGCTGGGGTGTCGCCGCGCCGCGGATCGTGATCGTGGGCCTCGCGCCTGCGGCGAATGGTGGCAACCGCACCGGTCGCGTCTTCACCGGCGACCGCTCGGGCGACTGGTTGTTCGCCGCGCTCCACCGCGTCGGCCTCGCCAACCAGGCGACCAGCGAACACGCGGGCGACGGCCTCCAACTGATCGGCACGCGCATGATCGCCGCCGTCCGCTGCGCTCCGCCCGCCAACAAGCCAACGCCGGAGGAACGCGACATCTGCGCGCCTTGGTACCGCCGGGAACTCGAGCTGGTCCTCCCGAGCACCCAGGCCATCGTCTGCCTCGGCAAGTTCGGGTACGACGCCCTCCTGAACGGCCTGGCCGCCCTCGGCACCACCATCCCCAAGCCCCGCCCCAAGTTCGGCCACGCCGTGGAACACCGACTCGAAACCTCCCACGGCCAGGTCACCGTCCTGGGCAGCTTCCACCCCAGCCAGCAGAACACCTTCACCGGCCGCCTGACCGAAGCCATGCTCGACGCCGTACTCGCCCGCGCCCGCACCATCGCCGGCATCTGACCGGTTCTACACTGGCGCCGTGGATTTGGACGATTACCAGAAGGCCGCGCTCCGGACGGCTGCTCCCCGTGACAAGAAGAACGAGTTCCTGCATCTCGTGCTCGGTCTGGTCGGGGAATCTGGTGAAATCGCCGAGAAGGTCAAGAAGATCATCCGTGACCACGACAGCGACCTGTCGGCGGTGGACGTCGAGGATCTGACCAAGGAACTCGGCGATGTCATGTGGTACGTCGCTGTGCTCGCCGACTACTTCGACATTCCGCTGAGTGAAGTCGGCGCGAAGAACATCGAGAAACTCGCCAGCCGGCAGAAACGCTCTGTGCTGGGCGGCAGCGGCGACAACCGCTGAACTCACCTGGCGGCATCGCCTAGCGATCGCGTCAGCCGCAGACCGCTTTGTTCAGGAAGTTGTCCACCGCGGCGTCGGGGTCTGTTTTGAAGGTCGGGGTCACGGCGATGGTGACCTGGTGCCGGCCGTCGCGGCTGGAGAAGGACCAGGACTGGTAGGACAGGGCGTCGCCATCGTTGCCGTAGAGGCGGATGCCGCACGTCGTGTCTCGCCAGGACAAGCCAAGTCCGTAGTTCCTGGTATCGGTGCCTGCGGTCTTCATCTCGTCGAAGAGGTGGCGTGGCAGCAGGTGACCGTCGAGAAGCGCGGTGAAGAAGCGGTTGAGGTCGGCTGTCGACGAGATCAGTTCGCCGCCGGCGCCGAACAGCGACGGGTTCATCTCGGTGAAGTCGACGAGTTCCGGTTCGTTCTCGCTCCGCTGCACCGGCAGATAGCCATGAGGGTGCGGCCCGCCGATCCGGGTCGACGTACCCGGCAGCTCGGTGTCCTTCAACCGCAGCGGCTTGATGATCCGTCGGTCGATCTCGTCGGCGTACGAGTGGCCCGTCGCCTTGCGGACGATCTCGCCGAGCAGCGTGTAGTTGGTGTTCGAGTAGTAGAAGGCGGAGCCCGGTGGGTCGACCTGCGACGGCTGCGCGACGGCGCGTTCGATCAGCTCGTTCGCACTCCAGGTGCGCCACCGATAGTTCAGGAACTCCGGACTGGGTGGCAGCGTCAAGGTCAGCCGGTAGTCGAACACCCCGCTGGTGTGGTTGAGCAGTTGCCGGAGGGTGATCCCGTCACCATCCGGAACGACGCCAGGCAGCCATGACTCCACCGAGTCATCCAGCCGCAGTGACCCCTCATCAACCAGTTGCAGTACGACGGTCGCCAGGAACGTCTTTGTGATACTCCCAGCCCGGAACCGGCTGTTGACCGGAACCTCCCGCGTCGTACCCAGCTCGGCCACCCCACTACTCCCACGCCATACGTGATCCCCGTCGCGCACCTCCGCAACCGCCCCCACCGCGACAGCATCCGCGACGTCATCCAGCTGCTTCTGCAGCCCAGCCCGATCTCGTTCCGCCGGTGCGGCAAGAGCAGCGGCAGGCACCGCAACCACCGCCGACACAGTCGCAACCGCCACCAACGCCCGAAGTGCGCGTCTCATCCCCAGCCTCCCAGCTCAGCAATCCGTGCCCGCCACCCTTCCGGACCGGCACAGGCCGAAGCACCCGGGAACGCCCCCGAATCCCTGCGGGTCGGCCCTGGATCTAGGCGGGCTCGTCGTCCGGGAAGCCACCTAGTTGCTTGAGGACTTCCAGCCAGTCCATCACCACGTCGGCTTCAACCATCACGCCGTTCGCGAACCGATTCATGCTGGTCCCGACGAACCGCACCCGCCGACCGGTCGGGGGTACGCCGAGCCACTCGCCTTGATGCGTGCCGTGGTAGACGAACTGGCTCGCCATCCGGTCACCCTCGACCACCCGGCTGACCACGATGCCCGCGTAGTCGGGGAAGGCGCTGCGGATCCGGCCGATGCCCTCGCGGAAGTCCGCCGCCAGCGCCGGCCCCATCAGCGCGTCGAAGGCGCCGGGATCACCTGCCCCGATCGCATCGGTGATCGCGTCGTCGATCCGCACCATCTCTTCGCGATCCATGCCTGCTCCCACCCCTGCCGCGATTCGTCTGCTGCGAAGCTAGGACGCATCCCCCACCCCGGCAAGGCCGAACGCCGTCTCGGCACCACGGACCTCTTGCGGTTCTGTGACGGGTGGCGTCAGGCCTCGGCGTACGGCGTGGACTGGGTCACCATGAGGGGGTGAGAGGTCGCTCGGACGGGGGACGTTCCGGTGCGTGAGATCACTCTCGAGAGGGTTTGTGAAAGTTTTCACGAGCAGCTAACCTGAAGTAGACATTAAGTCGGACGACCACTCAGGGAAAGTGAGCCGCATGACAGCCCAGGTGCCGCACATCCTCGTCGTCGGAGGCGGTTACGTCGGGATGTACACCGCGTACGGCCTGCGCCGCGCGGCCAGGAAGGGCCGGATCCGGGTCACCGTGGTGGACCCGCGGTCGGTGATGACGTACCAGCCGTTCCTGCCCGAGGCGGCAGCCGGCTCGGTGGAACCGCGGCACGTGGTGGTGCCGCTGCGCAAGACCCTCAAGGGCTGCCGGGTGGTGACCGGCCGGGTCACCGGGATCGACCACGCGAACAGGGTCGCCAAGGTGATGCCCGAGGAGGGCCCGGAGTACGAGCTGGCCTACGACCAGGTCGTGGTCGCGCTCGGCTCGATCGCCCGGACGCTGCCGATCCCCGGATTGGCCGAGGAGGCGACCGGGTTCAAGAACGTCGAGGAAGCGATCGCGCTGCGCAACAAGGTGCTGGACCGGCTGGACGTCGCGTCGTCCCAGCCCGACCCGGCGCTGCGCAAGTCCGCCCTGACCTTCGTCTTCGTCGGCGGTGGGTACGCCGGTGTCGAGGCGTTCGCGGAGCTGGAGGACATGGCCCGCTACGCCACCCGGTACTACGACAACATCAAGCCCGAGGACATGCGCTGGGTGCTGGTCGAGGCGACCGGCCGGATCCTGCCCGAGGTGGGCACGGACCTGGGCAAGTACACGGTCGACCAGCTGCGCAAGCGCAAGATGGACATCAAGCTGGAGACCCGGCTGGAGTCCTGCGAGAAGGGTCACGTGATCCTCAGTGACGGCGACGAGTTCGACGCTGACACGATCGTCTGGACCGCCGGCGTGAAGGCGAACCCGGCGCTGGCCGGCACCGACTTCCCGCTGGACGAGAAGGGCCGGGTCAAGTGCCTCCCGAACCTGCGGATCGAGGGCCTGGAGGACGCCTGGTCGGCCGGCGACAACGCCGCCGTACCTGACCTGACCTCGGAGACCGGGGCGTACTGCGCACCGAACGCCCAGCACGCGGTCCGCCAGGCGAACCGGCTCGCCGCGAACATCCTCCGGGTGGTCGACGGTCAGCCGCCGCAGGACTACAAGCACAAGTACGTCGGTTCGGTCGCGAGCCTCGGCCTGCACAAGGGCGTCGCGCAGCTGTACGGCGTGAAGGTCAAGGGCTGGCCGGCCTGGTTCCTGCACCGGACCTACCACGTGTCGCGCGTCCCCACCTTCAACCGGAAGGCCCGCGTCATCCTCGACTGGACGCTGGCGCTGTTCTTCCGCCGCGAGGTGATCTCGCTCGGCAGCCTGCAGATGCCCAACGAGGAGTTCCGCCGCGCGACCCGGTCCTGATCACTCGTGCAGTAGGCCGGCGTCGTGGACCAGGAGGGCGATCTGGACGCGGTTGTTCAGGTCGAGCTTGGTCAGGATCCGCGAGACGTGGGTCTTCACGGTCGGCACGCTCAGATAGAGCGTCGCGCTGATCTCGGCGTTGGACTTGCCCTCGCCGACCGCAACGGCGATCTCGCGTTCGCGGTCGTTCAGGTCGGCGAGGCGGTCCAGCGCCTTGGCCTTGCGCTGATCCTGGCCGGACGCCGCCACCCGGGTGATCAGTCGCTTCGTTACGGCCGGTGACAGCACCGGTTGCCCACCGGCCACTCGGCGTACCGACTCGACGATTTCGGCCGGCGGGGTGTCCTTGAGTACGAACCCGGCCGCCCCGGCGCGGAGCGCACGCAGTACGTGCTCGTCGGCGTCGAACGTGGTCAGGATGACGATCTCGGGCGCACCCGGCCGGCGCCGTACCGCTTCCGTCGCGGTCAGGCCGTCGGTGCCGGGCATCCGGATGTCCATCAGTACGACGTCCGGAGCCAGTCGATCGATAAGGCCCTGTACGCCGCTGCCGTCGCTGGCTTCGCCGACCACGCGGATGTCGGGAGCGCCGCCGAGCATCAGCTTCAGGCCCGCACGCAGTAGCGGATCGTCGTCGACAATGAGGACGCGGATCGTCATGTCGGCCACGGTAACCAGGCGAAGAGGCGGAACTCGCCGTCGGGGGTGCGGCCGTGCTCGATCCGTCCCTCGACCAGGGCCGCGCGTTCGGTCAGTCCGATCAAACCCTGCCCATCTCCTCGTCTCCGCTGCGGCGCAGGGTTGCGTACTTCGACCGAGAGACCGTTGCCGGGGGCACCGATCACGGTGATGGTCAGCTTCTCACCCGGCGCGTGCTTCATCGCGTTGGTGAGGCCTTCCTGGACGATCCGGTACGCCGTACGTCCGACGTGGTCAGGCAACGCGCCGGGAGCGTCGAGCGTGAGGTCGATGGGGACGCCCGCCGTACGGGACGCCTCGACCAGTTGGGGGAGGTCGGCGAACGTCGGCTGCGGGAGCTCACCGACGGGCGCCCGCAGTACGCCGATCACCTCGCGGAGGTCCTGCAACGCCTGGTGGGCGCTGGCCCGGATGATCTCGGCGGCCCCGGCGACCTCTTCGGTGGACGCGTCGGGCCGATAGGCGAGAGCTCCGGCGTGCACGCTCAGGAGCGAGAGACGGTGGCCCAGTACGTCGTGCATCTCGCGGGCGATCTCTTCCCGGGCACGCATCTGGCCCTGCTCGGCCTGCAGTGTGGCGACGGTCTCGGCGCGATCGGCCCGATCGCGGAGCGTCTGGAGGAGCTGGCGGCGGGACCGGATGTAGAGACCCCAGCCGGCGACGGCGACATAGATCGACGTCGCGGCGATGACGATCGCGGCGTCGTCGTTCTGGTTCTTGACCTGGATGTAGGCGAACAGCGAGATCGAGTTCACCGCGAACACCAGCAGCGTGGCTCGCCACGGCTTGTACACGGCGACCGAGAGGATCAGGATCAGCGTCGCCGCGCTGGCCGTGTCGGAGAAGATCGAGACAACGGCCGCGATCAGGGCGAGCTGGACCGGCCAGCGCCGGCGGAACCACAGGGTCAGGCACAGCGCCATGCCCGCGCAGAGGTCCACCGCCAGCAGGGTGGAGCTGAGCCCTTCCTTCTGACTCTGGTCGTACAGGACCAGGCCGAGCAGGACCGCGACGACGAAGACGATGCTGTCCACGATCCAGTCGCGCCTACTGCGGCGATGGTTCGCGGACTCGGTCATGACACGAATGTAGCGGTGCGTAAGCGTTCTCCGTGGCGATGACGGTTGTCCGGATACCGAAGTCGGTGTGATCGCCTACTTAGGTCGACGGTAGGTTGCCGGGCATGAGTCAGCTCGCCGTCACCGTCATCGGCCCGGACCGCCCGGGCATCATCGCGGACGTCACCGAGGCCCTCGTCGGTACCGGGGTCAACCTCGAAGACTCCACCATGACGCTGCTGCGCGGCCACTTCGCCATGATGATCGTGTGCTCGGGGCCGTTCGACGAGGTCAAGTCCGCCCTCGAGCCGCTGCGGGGCGAGCTGGTGATCACGGTGCGCATCATGGGTCCCGAACACGAGCACGCACCGATCGGGCCGTCGTACCTGCTGAGCGTGCACGGCGCTGACCGCCCGGGGATCGTCGCGGCGGTCACCCGGATGATCGCGTCCGCCGGTGGGACGATCACGGACCTGGCGACCCGGCTCAGCGGGGAGCTGTACGTGCTGACCGCAGAGGTCGAGATCCCGCCGACGGCTGAGCTGGCATGGCTCGACCGGGCGCTGGAGATCACCGCGGAGGAGCTCGGGGTCGGCGTCACGCTACGGCCCACGGAGAGCGACGACCTGTGAGCGTTGCACACCTCAACCAGACCCTCGCCAGCTGGAGCCCCGCCCAGCTCGGCATCACCGGCGACACTCTGGAGGTCGTACGAGCGCCCCACCCGGTCCTCGCCACCGAAGGCGCGACCGTGGACCCGCTCGACCCGGTCATGGTCGCTCTCGCCTCTGACCTGGTCGCAACCATGCGGGTTTCGCCCGGCTGCGTTGGGCTGGCGGCTCCACAGGTCGGGATCGCGGCGCAGATGTTCGCGCTGGACGTGACCGGACATCCCAAGACGCGTACCTGCCACGGCGTCTTCGTGCTGTGCAACGCGGTCGTGATCGAATCCAGCCGCCAGGAGAAGGGCCGTGAGGGCTGCATGTCCGTCCCCGACTTCACCGGCGACGTCAAACGCGCCACCCGCGTGACCGTCACGGGCGTCCTCCCCGGTACGACGGACCACGTCACGATCTCCACCGACGCCTTCGAGGCCCGCGCACTCCAGCACGAGATCGACCACTGCAACGGCCAACTCTTCCTCGACCGAGTCGCCGGCGCCCACGCCGTCTACCCGCGAAAGGTCTACCAGTAACTTGTAACCTCAGTCCCACCCCCTGGCCCGGGTGGCGGAACGGCAGACGCAGCGAGCTTAAACCTCGCAGCCGAAAGGCATACGGGTTCGAATCCCGTCCCGGGCACTGTCGTTATGAGGACAGTCCCACGCGTGCTACGCAGGCACTCCCTCGTCGCTCCGCTCCTCGTCGCACCTGCTCCGCGCGCTCCCACCCTCCCCCGGCTCATCGCCGTCCTTCCCCTCGCCGGCAGCCGCCAGCACCTGCGCGCTTCCGCCGGCGCTTGCGGGCTACCGCCCGGTTCTCGCGCTGCGGCGCGACCGACGGCGCCCGGTGCTCCGCGTTCTCGTTCCGAGTGAGCCCCGGGCTGTTCGCGATGGAACGAAGGGGATCGCACACCGATCGGTGAGCCAAATCCTCAAGCCATCGAGGAGCTCGTCAACACCAGGCTGCTGTCAAAGACAGTAGCCCGACACCACACCACTCGATTGTGATCCGCCAACAAATGCTCGACACATATCCGCCGACTGATGTGCGACACGTGGGCGAGGAAGTCTGTCGTGGTGGGAGTTGCGGGCCTAGGACAACGTTTGGGAAGGTGAGCGCGTGTCGTTCTTGTCTGACCTGCCGCGCGAGTGGGTGACCATCCAGGTTCCGGGCACGTCGTCGCAAACGATGCTCGTCACTTACGTCGGCTACCCGGTCGACCAACTCCCTGCCGCACCAGTCGACGTGGCCGGCTTGGAGTGGCTCAAGCACGCACCTCGCCATCCCGATGGCGACCTGGGCAGCGCCTTCGAGCACGCCGCGCGGGATATCTCTAGCCAGGCCGTCGCCGATCTTCTTGGCGACCTCGCCGCAGTACCTAACGACTTCGCGCAGTTCTTGGAAGACGCCGGACTACGTGACCGACTGAGGAGTGCAACCAACTCCTACTTCGATCTCGGCGATTCGGTCGCGGCAGTCGACGGTGGCCGCCTCCTGCACCTGATCTCAGACTCGCAATGGACCTTCCACTGGCTGCTCTATCTCGGTGACGATGGAAGCTCGGCCATAGTCGGCACGAGCTTTCCCGCTGGGTTCGCTCTGGATCCTGACGAAACCCAGTTCTGGCAGGATCACGGCTGGGGTTACATCCTGGTCGCCGGCTCCTTCGCCGAGTTCCTCTGGCGATGGTGGATGGACAACGAGATCTTCTATCGAGTCGTGGTCGAGAAGGTCGACATGTCAGCCGATGAGCGGGCCTACGTCGAGCAGTACGGTCTCCCGAATCGACTCGGCTGACCGCTCGCCGAAAAGGCCGGTCACTGACGTCCGCCCAGTTGCCCGCGTCGCCCGTCTGATCGTGGGTTCGCGCATCGCACCGAACCTAATGTCGGCAGCTATCGGGGCGACGCGGGAGAACTGACCGCGTGCTTGACATTGTCTGCTGGCGGTCTTTGCCAGTTTCGGCTTGGCTGTCCAGATGCGCAGCCATGTCGCGAAGGCCATCGAACTCCTTTCGTGCTGCCGCTCCATCGAACTGGTCCGCATCTTCGATCACGGAGCAGGCGGAACGTCCCTAGCACGCCTGGACGGTGAGCCCGTCGTGGTCAAGGCCTGGCCTACGACACGACAGCGCGAACAAACCCTCAGCACAGGTCTGAGCAGCGCCAGGATCATGGTTGACCGGTCTGTCCCGATACCTCGTCTGCTCGAACGTGGCATCGTCGGCGACTACAGCTACCTCTTGTACGAATACGTCGAGGGTGAATGGCCATCGCGAGTCGATCAGAACCTGGCCGGCCAAATGCTGGCTCTCACCGAGCTCCAACGCGATGCCGCGCCGCGAGCCGACCCAGACTGGCCCGTCAAGGTGGCCCGCATGATCACCGACGGAGACCCCAGCCTCGCTATCCACCCCGAACGGCTCCGAAACCATGCACAAGGACAAGCCATCCTTCGCACCACGCAAGCCGCACTCGATACCTGCGACCCGAGTCACCTTCGATCCAAAGACGTCGTACACGGCGACTTCGCGCCAGAGAACCTGCTCGTCGACGACGGTCAGATCAGCGCCGTCATCGACTGGGAACAGAGCCGCACGGGCGACGTCGCTTTCGATCTGGCAGGCATGATCTACGACATCGAACTCGGCAGCAAGGCCAGCCCTCAGGTGCTCGCATCGCTCTACCGAGCAATCAACTCCCGAGTACTGCCCGACGCATGGCGGCTCTACACCGCCGTCTACGCGATCCGCTACGCCAGTTGGGCTCTCAACACCGACATGGAATCCGACGTCCTCAACACCGTCAACGCAGTTGACGCAGCCAGACTGAGGTTCGCCACCGGCTAGTTGCGCTCGCAGTCGGTCGCAGTCTCGAGTTGTCGAACTCAAGCCTCGCGGCCTTCACGTGCTCCTGCAGGGTCGTTGATGCAACCGGATCTACTCAGAAGCAATTGTCCCGAGTGACAAGCCGTCGCGTGAGGTACCTACCCACGAACGTTTGTCTCGCGGTCCGAAGGGGTTCGGTGTCAGATGGACTCGAGGACGAAGAAGAGGAAGTACATGAAGGACTCGCCTTCCTTTAGGTCGGGTGGAAGCAGTTCCGGGGGGTGGGGCCGGGGGTGGTTCGCTGATGCTGGTGATGCGGAAGCCTGCGGCGGCGAAGGCGCTGGTCATGGCTTGCGGGGGCCGGTGCCAGAAGGTCGGCCACACGGTCTCGCCGTCCATGACGTAACTCGGCGTCCTCGAACGGCAGCGGCGCGCCGAGGTCTGCCACGTGCAGGTCGGCGTCTTCACCGAGCCGCTGACGCGCGAGGTCGACCATGGCTGCGCTCGCATCGAAGCCTGTGACCACGGCGCCCGACTCGCGAAGCGCAGCCGTTAACGGCCCTGAACCACATCCAGCGTCGAGGATCCGGCGGCCCGAGACATCGCCGAGGAGGCGGAGCATCTCGGGGCGCTCGTAGTAGGCGTTGAAGAGATTGGACTCGTTCTCAGTCGAACAGGCCTTCGCAAAGCTGTCGTAGTCAGTCACGTCTTTGCCCATTAGTTGCGACCTGGACGGCGCTCAGGATGCTCGACAGGCCGGCCGGGTTGGCCATCGTCAAGTCTGCGAGATCGCTGGGCCGGAACCAGCGAAGGTCGTCGTGCTCCTCGGGTGCGGCGTTGACAGGTTCCCCTTCCCAGCGCGTGACGAGGAACGCGTGCATGTCGAGGGTGGGGTCACTGATCGTCATCGGGATGCGTAGGGGGTCGTGGACGTGGACACCGAGTTCTTCGAGGCATTCCCGGCTGACGGCCTGGTGCGGCAGCTCGCCCGACTCGACATGACCGCCGACGAGGTCCCAGCAGTCGGGATACCACCGACGCGATGGATGGCGATGCACCAGGAGCACGAGACCGTCACGCACAAGCGCAGCGACTGAGATCGGAATCGGGGCGACCATGACGACACCCTAGGTGCGAACGCCGACACACCAGGTCCGAACGCATTCTCGTGCCGCGATCTGCGCTGTCATGCGGACGAGCCGACCTCCTTTCAGGTTGGGTTGAAGTGTTTGGGGGAGACGATTGATGGAGGTGCTTGAGCGAGTACGGTTGGGATCTCCTCGATCGCGAGCTCGACAAGCTCATTGCAGGTTTTCTGTGCGCATTCGCAATCGAATAGGCAGTGCGCTGATCGGGGTCTCTCGGTTGCTTGGTTCGCTAGTTGATGGTTGCTGAGGCGGATGAGGGACTGGCGGGCTTCGGGGGTGTGGGCTGCAGGGGAGGATTGCAGGGTTGGGGTGAAGGTTTGCTCTACTGCGGTTAGTGTTTGGTCGACGGTCTGGTCGTCGACCGTGATGATGGTTGCGTTGGTTCCGTCGAGTTGGCTGCGTACTAGATTCCATCCCCAGAGCTGGCCTTCATGGTCACCGCCTGGGTGCCTGTGTTCCAGCCTTGTGAGTTGTTCCTCTCGTGACGGCATCAGCCATACTGCGTTCTTGGCAACTCCGGCCACTGTGGGGGTGACGAAGGCGCCTTCGACTACGACCGATGTATTCACGGGGAGTGAGTGGATGTCTTCCAGGATCATTGGTCGGCGGTCGAAATCTCCTGGGCCGGTGCCCAGGACGTGGAGTCCGGCCGCGGCTGCGCGTTTCTCGTGATCGAATGCGTGGGCATCTACGCTGTACCAGAGAAATCCGTGTTTTCGGGCGAGTAGGCGGCTTACTGTGGTCTTGCCGGCCGCTGCCGGACCGCCTATCCAGAATATCGTCGCGTCTTTCGTCATATGCGGAAAGTCTAACCTCAGTGCTGGCCGGGATACTGGTGATGTGCGACCACCGCTCGTCCTCACCGGAGGGCCGGCTGTCGGGAAGAGTTCGACGGCGCGACTCCTGGCTCAGTTGCGTCCGCGAGCGGCCGTCATTGACGTCGACGACGTACGCCACCTGGTCGTCAGTGGTCACGCAGCCCCGTGGGAAGGGGAAGACGGGCAACGCCAGCAGCGCTTGGGTGTGGAGAACGCCTGCAGCCTGGCTCGCAACTTTGTTGCGCAGGGCATCGAGACGGTGCTGGCGGATGTGATCACTCCGGACACGATGCCGCTGTACCGGCGGTGGCTGCCGAACGCCGTCGTCGTCCGTCTGCAGGTGACGATGGATGAAGCCCAGCGACGAGCGATGAGCCGCACGCTGTACCTCACGGGTGAGGAGTTCGAGAACCTGCACATGGAAGACGCTCGGCATCCTCCGCCGGCGGATCATCACCTTGACGTCACCGACTACGACATCAACGAGCAGGTGGCGGCGATCGCGGCGCTGTGGAAACACGACCCAAGGCGCTAGGTCAGTGGGTGTCCAGCAGACCGAAGTGGCGCAGGGTGCGCTCAGCTACCTCCTGCGGCTCGAGCGTGCTGGTGTCGATGACCAACTCGTCCAGGTCCGCGGCCTCGAGGCGGGCGGCGATCTCATCGCAGCGCTCCAGGTGCCACTCCAACGCCGATCGCTGGCTCGAGCTGTAGCGGCCTCGCAGTCGTTTCCTGGTGATGTCGGCGTCGGCGGTGAGACGAACCATCCGAATGCGGCGCTCGACTGCGGCTGCGTAACGCTCTCGATCGGCTGCGGTCGAGATCACCCCACACATCACCAGTTGCCGTGGGCCCACAGACCGATAGCACTTCCAGACCGCGGCGATGTTGTGAGCCTCAATCAGAGCGTTGTCCGGATCGGCGGGCGGCCAGGAGCGGTGGAACCAGTCAACGTCCATCAGACTGAAGGGACGACCCGCTCTCGCGAGCAGATCCCCGACATGCTCGAGGGTGGATGATTTTCCCGCGCCAAATCCACCGTTCAGAAAGATGGCGTCATCGGACTGCGTCACGTTGTCGTTGATGTCGGTTCCTACCTGCAGGCGGTGGATAGCTGGTCGAGGAGGCCGGCGCGGTCGGCTGGGTCGGGAGTATTGCAGACCGACCTGGTTAGTCGAGGAGTTGTGGACGGCGAGGGGTTACTCCGACTCGCCTTCTAGGGCCAGGCGGTAGCCGCTGGGGGTTTGGAGGAGGAGGCGGCGGTATTTCCAGGTGGGGGTGGGTTGGTTGACCTCCAGTTCGTACTGGAGGCCGGCGGCTTTGCAGCGGTCGACGGCGGCGTCGATGTCGGAGACGGCGATCTGCCAGGTGAGGACGCTGGGCGGGTCATTGTCGCTGGTCGCCTGCTGGATGCCGAAGTGGATGGTGTCGGTGCCGAAGGCGATGAAGTCCGGGTACTCCTCACCTTCGTAGATGACCGGCAGTCCGAGCTTCTCGTAGAACTCCCGTTCGGCGGCGAGGTCCGAGACGTTCAGTACGGGCGCCAGTCGGGTGAACAGCGAGTCGGCGGACATGGGCTCAGTTTCCAGTGAGCAGGCGGTAGACGGACACGTGGCTGGGCGAGTCGGCGCTGAAGGCGGTGCCGGACCAGTCGGCTTGGCGGGATTCGAGGGTGAATCCGGCCAGCTGGGCCATCAGATCGAGCTCAGCCGGCCAGATGTAGCGGTGTGGGGTCTGGAAGAGCTCGGCCTGGGTGCTGCCTTCGGCGAAGTGGAAGTGGTGCGAGACGACGTGCTGCTTCAGTACGTCGTACGTGTCCAGGAGGATGTAGCCGGACTCGGCCACGCCGACGGTGGCGGGCGTGCCGGGTGGGAGGCGGCGCAGTTCGGGAACCCATAGCTCGATCACGAAGTGACCACCGGGGCTGAGGTGGCGCGCGGCGTTGCGGAAGCAGGCGACCTGCTCCTCCTGGGTCAACAGGTTCGCGATCGTGTTGTAGACCAGATAGACGAGCGTGAACTCGCCCGGGACCCGTACGGCGGACATGTCGCCGGCGACGACCGGGATCGTGTCTTCGGAGGCCTTGGTGCGCAGCTGCTCGATCATCGCCGTCGACAACTCGATTCCACTCACCGGTACGCCGCGCTCCGCCAGCGGAATGGCCACCCGGCCGGTGCCGATAGCAAGCTCCAGCGCCCGCCCGTCGCCCGCGAGCTCGGCCAACCGGTCCACCGTCGGCCCGAGCACCGAATCGGCGAACATCCCCGTCCCGGGGGTGTCGTACCGCTGCGCGGTATCCGCGTCCCACAACCGGTTCTGATGCGACGCCTTCGACCACTGCATCACGTCCTCCTCGCGGTCCTCCCCGACCTTCGTGAAGCCGAGCCGGTCGTACAGCCGACGCGCGTCCGGGTTGTTGCGTTCGACGTGCAGCTCCAGCGGTACGCCGCGAGCCCCCGCCTCGGACTGCAGTTCCGCGATGATCGACGTACCGATGCCGTGGTTCTGCACTGACGGATGGAGCTGGATCCCGTTCAGCTCAACGGCTTCCGGCGTCCGGCTCACCCGCAGCCGGCCCGCGGAACGCCCGTCGACCTCGACCACGCACAAAGCCGACGGTCCCTCGGCCAGCTCGGCGGACCAACCGACGAACCCAGCTCGCCACACAGCCTCGTCGAAGTCCACTGGCAACCGTCCTTGCGCCCGGGTCGCCTCGAGCACCACGTCGGTGAGAAAGTCGAAGTCAGCCGGCGTTGCCGGCCGGATGCGATACGCCATGGCAAACCAACCTAGGTCCGGCACCCCTGATCGGCCACCGGATTTCAGCCGAGCTGATCCGCGAGGCATGCGAGGTAGAGCGTCAGGCTCGCGCGATGGTCGCGCCACGGCGTACCGGTCAGCCGCTCGATCTTCTCCAGCCGGTAGATCAACGTGTTGCGGTGGATGTGCAGCACCTGCGCCGTCTGCACCAGGTTGAAGCCGCTCTCACACCAGGCGACCAGCGTCCGCCGGAGATCCGGCCAATCCGCCTGCGCGACCAGCGATCCCGCCACCAGCGCGATCAGCCGGGCCCGGGTCCGTTGCCCGACCGCTGCCATCACCTGGTGACCGCGCAGTTCCTCGATCGAGTACGTCGTACTGCCCGGAGCAACCCGTCGACCGAGGCGGAGCGCGTCGACCGCATCGGCGTACGCGTCGTGCAAGGCGGTGACACCGGATGCGGTCCCGCCGGCGGCGACGCGGCAGCTGAGCTCGTGCCGGCGGGCCACGGCCGCGACGGCCAGCGCGGCGAGTTTCACCGGCGGACGCGTCGAGACCAGCGGCAGTACGGCGAACCGGCCGGACGTCATCGTGGTCACCAGCGCCCTGGGGCCCAGGGCGTCGCGCAGGGTGCGGAGGAGTTCGGGCCGGAGCGTCGTGACGTGACCCGCGGGCACCGGTTCGTCGACCTCGACGATCAGGACCGTTCGCGGCAGGGTCAGGTCGAAACCGAGCTCGGCCGCGCGGCCGACCAGGAACTCCGGATCCAGTACGTCGGGATCGAAGGAACCGATGTCGCGCACGAGTTCCTCCAGCGCCCGCTCGCGCAGCAGCCGCGACCGCAGTTCGAGCGATTCCTGCAGCAGGATCTCGGTCTGCCGCCGGACGACGAGGCCGAACCGCCGGACCTGCCGGGGTGACCCGGTGATGCCGACTGTCCCGATCGCTTCGCCGTCGATGACGATCGGCAGCGTCATGCCGGGCTTGACCCCACGCAGTTCCTGGGCTTCGGCGGCCGTGTGCCAGGCCGCCTGCTGCGACCGCAGTACGTCGACCGATGCCTCGTGGAAACTGCCGACGCGGCCGGTGTCCCCGCTGCCGATGACGATCCCGGCGTCGTCGGTGATCAGCACGTTGTACCCGATCACGTCCGAGGTGTCCCGGGCGATCTGCTGGGCAAGCGATCCGGAGAGCATGCCGAGCCTCCAAGGTCCATCGACTGTACGAAGCGTACGACTGTGTCGCCGGAATGCCCAGTGATTCCGTACTGATCATCCGGTGACCCCGGATAGCCCCGTCCGTAGCGTTGATCCAATCAGCTTCCGCCCGATGGAAGGCACGGATCCCATGTCGAACAATCACCCGACCCGCCGCCGGATCGCCGGCCTCGCGGGGTTCCTGGCTACCGGGCTGCTGGCACTCAGCGCATGCTCCGGCGACAACAAGGCGGCGGTCTCCAGCCAAGCCGCCGCCCTCGACACCATCGAACCGGGGGTCCTGAAAGTCGCCGTCCAGCCCTACGCGCCGTACACGACGGCCGTGGGCGACAAGCTGACCGGCCTCGACAGCGACATCCTGACCGCGGTCGCGGACAAGCTCGGCCTGAAGATCCAGCCTGAGGTCACCGACTTCGCGGGCATGCTGGCCAGCGTCCAGTCCCGCCGCGTCGACATCACCATCGGCGGCGTCGCGTGGACCGCGGACCGCCAGAAACAAGGGCTGTTCACGGATCCGCCGTACTACTCGCCGCCGGCGATGGCGGTCCGGTCGGGCGAGAACTTCAAGACCATCGACGATTTCAAGGGTCTCGACCTCGGCACCGTCGAGGGCTACGTCTGGGTGAAGTCGATCCAGGCCGTGCCGGGCGCGAAACTGCACGCGTATCCGGACGGCAACGGGGTCTTCGACGACCTCGGCGCCGGCCGGATCAAGGTCGGGTTCCTCGATCCGCTGCTGATCATCGCGGCCCAGCAGGAACGCCCCGAGCTGAAGATCGAGACGCAGTACCTGACTCCGCCGACCGAGGCCGAGGTCAAGGCCCAGCCGGCGTACCAGTACTTCCGCCCGTACATGACCGGCTTCTACCTGCCGCAGCAGTCGCCGAAGCTGGAGCAGGCGATCTCGGCCGAGCTGCGCACGATGTACCAGAACGGCGAGCTGACCAAGCTGATCGAGAAGTACGGCGGGAAGCCGGACGAGTTCCTCAAGCCCGCACCGGACATGGCCGCCGCCCGTCGCGGCGTGGACCGTCCGGCCGACTGGCAAGCGCCGAGCTCGTAGGGGCCCGCGATGCTCACCCACCTCATCGAGGTCCCGTGGTCCGAGTACGCGCCCGCGCTGCTCGACGGGCTCAAGAAGACCCGTCGCCTACACCGTGGCCAGCTTCGCCGGAGCCGCCGTGCTCGGCTTGGCCCTCGCGTTGCTCCGGGTCAGCAAACACCGCGTGATGCGGTGGCCGGCAGCGATCTACACCGAGCTGTTCAAGAACGTCCCGCTGCTCGCGATCATCTTCGTGACGTACTTCGGCCTGGCCTCGGTCGGACTGCGACTCGGCGTGTTCGAGGCAGGCAGCCTGAGCCTGGTCGTCTTCTACGCCGCCTACCTGTCGGAGATCTTCCGCTCTGCGATCTCCGGCGTCCACGCGGGCCAGCAGGAAGCGTCCGAGGCGCTCGGGCTGGGCCGGGTCAGCACCTTCACCCACGTGATCTTCCCGCAGGCGTTGCGATCCGCTCTGCCCGGCACGAACACGATGTTCGTCGACCTACTGAAGTCGACCTCGTTGCTGGTGACGATCTCGGCCGCGGAACTGATGTCCCAGGGCCGGTTGATCACGTCCGCGACGTTCCGGGCACTCGAGGTGTATCTGGTCATCGCGGCGATCTACTTCGTGCTGTGCTACCCGCTGTCGCAGGGACTGCTGTGGCTCGAACGGCGGATCCGCGCCGGCGTCCCGCTGACCCCCGGCCGTCGCCGCCGGTTGCGGGCCGCCAAGGCATTGCTGAAGGGAGCAGTGGCATGAGTGAGACGGCCGCGGTCGACGCCACCGTGAGTACGCCGGCCACGCAGGACGCCGTCGTACGGATCGAGAATCTGAGTAAGTCGTTCGACGGCCGGATGGTGCTCGACAACGTCGGGCTGACCGTCGACCACCGCAAGATCCTCGCCATCATCGGCCAGAGCGGCGGTGGGAAGACGACCCTGCTGCGCTGCGTGAACCTGCTCGAACGGCCGGACAACGCGTCGATGGAGGTGATGGGCGAGACGGTCTTCGCCGGGGATCGCCTGGTGTGCGGGGATCTGGCGAAGCTGCGCCGTTCGGTCGGCATGGTGTTCCAGCGGTTCAATCTCTTCCCGCACCTGACCGCGGTGGAGAACGTCATGCTGGCCCAGCTCCGTGCGGGGATCGCCGAGAAGGAGGCGCTGGAGCGGGCGGTCCAACTGCTGTGCCGGGTCGGCCTCGCCCATCGTGGTGTCGCGTACCCGGAGCAGCTGTCGGGTGGCGAGCAGCAACGGGTCGCGATTGCGCGAGCTCTCGCGCTCCGGCCGTCCGTGCTGCTGTTCGACGAGCCGACGTCTTCGCTCGACCCGGAGTCGACCGGAGAGGTACTGCGGGTGATGCGCGAGCTGGCCGACGACGGTATGACAATGATCCTGGTGACGCACGAGTTGCCGTTCGCCAGGGACGTCGCGGACACGGTGGTGTTCGTCGACGGCGGCCGGATCGTCGAGCAAGGTACGCCGGCCGAGGTGCTGGGCAACCCGCGGGAGCCGCGGACGAAGGCCTTCCTGGCCTCGTCCACGGCGTCGCACTAGGACCGCGGTGTCCACGGCATTACGGCGCGGCCACGACCCGGTCCTGGTGATCGGCGGCGGTGTGGTCGGGCTGTCGGTTGCCTACTACCTGGCCGCCAAGGGCGTACCGGTCGAGGTGGTCGAGCGGCGGAGCGTCGCGTCCGGTGCGTCGTGGGGCAATGCCGGCTGGGTGTGTGCGAGCCACTCCGCGCCGGTGCCCGCTCCGGGCGTCATCCGGTACGCCGTAGGGTCGCTGGGACGACCGGACTCGCCGCTGTACCTCCGCCCGGCCCCGGATCCCAGTCTGCTGCGCTGGCTCTGGCGGTTCTGGCGGAGCAGTAAGGCGTCTGCGTTCCGGGCCGGGTACACAGCGGTCGCGGACCTCAACCAGCCGACGTTCGATCTGTTCGCCGGACTGGCGGAGGCGGGCGTCGACACTACGCTGACCCGGCCGGGCCTCGTGCACGCGTTCCTGTCGGCAGATCAGGCCCGTCACCATCTGGATGTCCAGCGGGCGATGGCCGACGGGCGGTACGACGTACCGGACGGTGTGCTGACGGGGTCCGAGGCGGCTGGACTCGATCCGGCGTTGTCGTCGGCGGTGCAGGCGGCGTACCTGGTCGAGGGGGAGGGCGTCGTCGATCCGGGGCGGCTCGTCACCGCGTTGGCCGATGCGGTGACGCGGCTCGGTGGGCGGATCACGGAGAAGGTCGAGGTCACCGGTTTTCGTCGTACCGCCGATGGAACCGTCGTCGGCGCGGTGACGGAGTACGGCGAGATCCCGTGCGCCGGTGTGGTCGTCGCGGCCGGGATCTGGTCGCGGGAGTTGGCGCGGCTGCTCGGGCACCGGTTGCCGTTGCAGGCGGGTAAGGGGTACAGCTTCTCGGTCGAGCTCGACCCGGCGCCGCGGCACGCGATGTACTTCGGGGACAAGCGGATCGTCGCGTCGCCGATCGGCGGGATCACCCGGATCGCCGGCACGATGGAGCTCAGCGGCAACAACAACGACCTGGACTGGCGGCGGATCGTCGCGATCGCCCGGGGGAGCCGGCACTACCTCGGGCCGTGGTTCCACCACCCGGACGAGTTGGTCGGGCTGATCCGCGACCCGTGGGTCGGCGGCCGGCCGTTCCTGCCGGACGGTCTGCCGGTGATCGACCGGCTGCCCGGCATCGGGAACGCGTTCGTCGCCACCGGGCACGGCATGTTGGGGGTCACGCTCGGGCCTGCCACGGGGACGGCTGTCACCGATTACATCCTTACCGGCGCGCGGCCCGACGTACTGGCGCCGTTCGGGTTCGGTCGACTCTGATAGACGTCTGTGAGAAGGGTTGATCGGGCGGGGCACGGCGAGCATCAATAGAGGTGTGGAGAGTTACCGCAATCCCGTGCTGGCGGCCTCGCTGCTTGCACCGCCCGCAGTCTGCGCACTGCTGACGCCGTTCCGCGACAGCTTCGACAACGCCAACGCCGCGCTGTTGCTGGCCGTGGTGATCGTGGCAGTCGCCGCCTTCGGGATCCGGCTGGCCGGCGTACTCGCCGCGGTGTCGAGCGCGGTGTGGTTCGACTTCTTCCTGACCGTGCCTTACAACACGTTCACCATCGACAGCCGCGACGACGTCGAGACCACGATCCTGCTGGTCCTGATCGGTGTCGTCGTCAGTGAGATCGCGATCTGGGGCCGTCGGCAACAAGCGCGGGCGTCGCGGCACCGCGGCTACCTGGACGGTGTGATCACGACCTCCCAGGCCGTTGCGACTGGTGGGTCCGCGGACGATCTGATCGATCACGTGCGGGCCGAGCTGACCGCCGTGCTGGGGATCGACGGAGCCAAATTCGTTGCCGGGGACAAGCAAACGTCCGCGCCTCAGCTGAACGCGGACGGGACGGTGACGCGCGGCGGGCATCTGCTGAAGGTCGAGCGTGACGGCCTGCCGACCAACGCCGAGATCGAGCTCTCCGTCCACCACGCCGGCGCGACCCGCGGCCGCTTCCTCCTCACCGCCGCCGCCCGGATCGCACGCCCCGACATCGAGCAGCGCCTCGTCGCGGTGGCCCTGGCCGACCAGGTCGGCGCCGCCCTCTCCACCCAGGAACCCCTCCACCCACACCTCTGACCGGCCTGCGGGAGCATCACGTCCTGGGTGGCCGCCCGGCAAAGCGTCGTACCTGCCCCTACAGATACGACGCCGAGCCGCGTCTGGCGCCGACGGCAGCCGTACGTCATCATGCGCTGGTGAACGAACAGCAATTCGCCGTCCGGGTCGGCGAACTGGCGGCCCGGACGGGCCAGACGCCACCGCCGATCACCTGGGTCGAAGGCACAGACAAGGAGGACTGCATCTGGATGGAACCACCCGGTCCGGTCGGCCCGATGTTCTTCGTGCACCATCACGTCGACGAGAAGATGCCGATTCGGGTGCAGGACTTCCTGGTCGCTCAGGAGTTCGTTCAGGCGAATGAGGGCGTCCATCGGCAACGCAAGTGGGTGACCAGAGGAAGCACGGCCACCGGCCTGGTGCTCGGATTCTTCGGGGTGTTGGCGGCTCTGACAGTCGTTCACAGCCTGGTGGTCTATCTGCTGGTCTGTATGCCCCTCCTCTTCGTCCTCGCCCGGGTTGGCCAAGTCGCCGTCTCTGCGGGTTGGTCACGCTGGTTCATGCGACGGTCGGACCGCAGGCTGAGCGAGTTGCTCGGACGGGATCATGTGCGTGAGGCGTTGGAGTGGTACTGCGATCAGTGGCTTCGGCCCGAGATGGCATGGACCCGGCCGGGCGTGCGTTGGCTGCTGAGGGGCGCGCCTCCGACGGCCTCGGAGAGGTTGCGGTGGCTTTCCCGCAATCCCATCCGTGTCTGATTGAGTTGTGCAACCGTTTGCTGGGTGGGGGTTTCGGTTGGGGAACAGACGTGTGATTCTCAGATGTTGTTAAGGGTGGGACCGTAGTATCTCGATACGGCCCCGGATGTGGGTCACCAGGAGGATTGACAGACATGCAGAGCAGTAACCCGGTCCTGAACCGGTCGAGTGCATTCGCGCCTGGCCAAGGCCAGGCCTATCCCGGGGCAGCTCCGTACGGTCAGCCGGGTCCCTACCAGCAGCCGGGCCAGTACGGCGGCCCGGGTATGCCGCCCCAGCAGTACCAAGGCGCGCCGGCCGACAGCCGCCCCATGACGATGGACGACGTGATCGTCCGGACCGCCGCCACCCTGGGTGTCGTCTCGGTCGTCGCCGCGATTTCCTGGAACGTCATCCCGGTCAGCGTGGTCACCCCGGCGTTCCTGGCCGGTGCCCTGGTCGCGTTCGCGCTGGCGATGGTGCTGTCCTTCTCGCGCCGGGTCAACCCGGTGCTGGTGATGCTGTACGCCGCCGCCGAGGGCGTGTTCCTCGGGATCGGCAGCAAGTTCATCGCGAACTGGGTCGGTGACTCCGGCATCATCGTGCAGGCGGTGCTGGCCACGCTCGTGACGGCCGCGCTGACGCTGGCGACGTACAAGTACTTCCAGATCAAGGTCACGCCGCGGTTCACCAAGATGGTGATCCTGGCGACGATGGGCTTCGCCGGCGTACTGGTCATCAACCTGATCGCGAGCCTGTTCGGCTTCAACTCCGGGATCGGCGGCTTCGGCGCGATGGGCCTGCTGTTCGCCGCGATCGGTGCCGGGCTGGCAGTGTTCAACCTGATTCTCGACTTCGACATGATCGAGCAGGGTGTCCGCCACGGCGCCCCGCAGAGCGAGGCCTGGCGGGCCGCGTTCGGCCTGACCGTCACCCTGGTCTGGCTGTACTGGAACCTGCTTCGCATCCTCGCGATCCTGCGCGGCGGCGACTGACCTCACGCGCACGACGACATCCGAAGGGCCGGGCCAGGTGGACCGGCCCTTCGGCCTTTCTGCGGTGCTTCGGGAATTCGGACGGGGATCGTCCGGATGTGGTTCTAGCCTGAGGCCATGACCGAGGAACGAGCGACCGCCGGCGAGTTCGAGCAAGCCGACTGGCGAGTGGTTGATGGTGGGGCGAGTGCTTGGTACGACGCGCCGTCGCTGAGCGTAGGGGCGGAGCTGGTCGCCCGGATCGCGGCTCTGACGGGTGGTGGCGGTCTGCCGGATGTGGATCTGCGGGCCGGTGGTGTGCGGGTGCGGATCGCTCGGCCGCTGGAGGATCTGACCGCGGCCGACGTGGAGTTGGCCCGTGGGGTTTCGGCGGCGGCTCGGGAGCTGGGCCTGGCGGCGGATCCGGCGGCGTTGCAGGTTGTGCGGCTGGTGATCGATGCTGCGGACGCGCCTTCGGTGAAGGCGTTCTGGCAGACCACGCTGGCTTATGAGCCGGTCGGTGCCGACGGCCTCCGTGATCCGCTGCGGCGCGATCCGGCGGTGTCGTTCCGCGGGCTGGATGAGCCGCAGCCGCTCCGCAACCGCATCCACGTCGACATCGGCCGGGACTCCGCGGCGGTGGCTGCGGTCAGGGCCACACTCGGCCAGGAGCCGTTCGGCGCGTACGAGCTCACGCTCGCCGATGACGAGGGCAACGAGGCCGACGTGGTCCCCGGTGGTGAGCTCTCGACGGAGACCGCTGACTGGCTGGCGAACTTCGGCGGGATGGCGTTCTATCCGACCACGTCGGCCGAGCAGGCCGTCGGCTTGGTCACGGCGGTTGCTCGGTTGGCGGACGACGGTGGTGTGCCGGTCCTGGTCGACGTACGTCCGGACGGCGTCACGATCGACAGCGGGAAGGACCAGTGGGAGGACGACGACGGCGCACCTCGGCCCGCGTTCGTGGACCTGGCCGCGGGGATCCAGAAGGCGGCCGGTGAGTTAGGGCTCTCCGCCGATCCGACGCGCCTGCGTTTCGTCCAGCTCGGCTTCGACGCGGTCGACGTACCCGCAGTCCGCGCGTTCTGGACAGCCCTGCTCGGCTACGAGCACGACCCGCGTCAGTTCCTGTCCGACATCTACGACCCGCGCCGACTCAACCCGGTCCTCTTCTTCCAGCAGCTGGACCCAGCCGACGAGCCCCGCCACCACCACCGCAACCGCCTCCATCTTGAGCTGGCCGTTCCCCAAGACCAAGCCCAACCCCGCCTCGAAGTGGCCCTCGCAGCCGGCGGCCGCCTCATCTCCAACCACCAACTAGCAGACCCTCAAGGCAACGAGGTGGCCATCATCACCGATCTCTGACCGGCAACACCCCCGGAAACGGCGAAGACCCGCCCTTCCACCTGAAAGGGCAGGTCTTGTGAGGTTCTCCTTCGGGGGTCAGCTCATTCGCCGGTGCGCCCGGACCAGGTCGTATTCGTGAACGATGGCGGTTGCGTGCCCATGCGCGAGGGCGTACTCGCTGGAGAGCCATCTCACTCGGTCATCGAAGCGCAGGAACGACGGTCCGTCGTTCATCAGCTGGAACCACTCGGTCATCTCACGTCCGGTGCACCTGGGCACCCTCTCCACCAGACGCTGATGCGTCTCCTCGGAGTGGCTCAAGCCCATCTTCGCCTCCCGTCATCGGGGTACCGCGTAGTTATCGACTGTGCACCACGAGGACGCCCACAGGCAAGACTTCCGCCATGAATGTCCCCGCTCAGCGGACGCACGAAATCGTCCCAAGCCTCTTCCAGGCTTCAGCTTCCGACGGGTACGGCGTCTGTCGTCTCGCTGGTGTCCTCGTCGACGCGGTCGACCTCGGCTTTCGGGTGGCGGCGGCGGTGGCGCAAGGAGGCCCAGGGACCCCGCGGGCCACGCTCACGTCCGGCGACCTCGGTCGCGGCGACTTCGGTGCCGGCCGTCCGGGCGGCCTGGACGGCAGCCTCCGCGATCGGCAGGATCGCCTCGCCCCGGAACGGCTCCGGATGCACGAACGACTCCGGCCCGACACCCATCGCGGCAGCCACCGACGGAAGCAGCGCGGCGGACGCGGCGGCGTACCCGGTGGCCGAGGGGTGGAAGTTGTCCCGGCCCCACATCGACGGGTTGGTCCGGAACACCTCACCGAGCAGGGAGCCCAGAGAGACGGTCCGGCCGCCTGCTTCGACCACTGCGATGGTCTGAGCGGCGGCCAGCCGGTGACTCCAGGACCGGGCGACCTGCCGCAGCGGCGGCATGATCGTCCGGACCACACCCAGGTCGGGGCAGGTGCCCACCACCACCTCACAGTTCGCGGCCCGCAATCTGCGGACCGCGGCGGTGAGCAGCCGGACCGAGGCCGAGGGTGGCATCTTGGCCTTCACGTCGTTCACGCCGATCAGGATGACCGCGACGTGCGGCCCGGCCTGCAGCGCCGCGTCCACCTGCGCGGCGAGGTCGGTCGACTTCGCGCCGGTCTTCGCCACGTCGACCAGCCGCACCGGCCGATTCGCCAGGTCGGCGAGCCCGGAGGCGAGCAGCACCCCGGGAGTCTCGTCCGGCGACTCGGTGCCGTAGCCGGCGGCACTGGAGTCGCCGAGCATGGCGAACGTGATCGGTCTTCCTGGATACCGGCCGTACAGGCCGTCGCCCGGAGTGGGGTAATAACGCATCGGCCCGATCACGCGCTTCGCGTACTCGGCCTCAGCGGTCAGTACGCCGTACAACGTGGCACCGATGAGTCCGAGTCCCCCGCCCCCGAAGGCTGCGGCCTGGGCCAGTCGCTTCGCGGCCCGGGCTCTTGTCATGTCTCCAGGATTACACGCTGTGACAGACAAGCAAGTGAAATACGGCAAAGACGCGCCCAACTTCGCGCGGGCAACAGCACTACAGTTAGGACGTGCGCTACGCGAACTCACTCCTGGACCTGGTCGGCAACACCCCACTCGTGAAGCTGGGGAGTACGACCGACGGCGCCAAGCCGCTCGTGCTGGCAAAGGTCGAATACTTCAACCCCGGCGGCTCGGTGAAGGACCGGATCGCGGTCCGGATGATCGAGGCCGCGGAGGCCTCCGGCGAGCTGAAGCCGGGCGGCACGATCGTCGAGCCGACGTCCGGCAACACCGGGGTCGGGCTGGCCATGGTCGCCCAGCAGAAGGGCTACAAGTGCGTCTTCGTCTGCCCGGACAAGGTGAGTGAGGACAAGCGCAACGTGCTGAAGGCGTACGGCGCCGAGGTCGTGGTCTGCCCGACCGCGGTGGCGCCGGAGCACCCGGACTCGTACTACAACGTCTCCGACCGCCTGGTCCGCGAGATCGACGGCGCCTGGAAGCCGAACCAGTACGCCAACCAGAACAATCCCCGCTCCCATTACGAGACCACCGGTCCGGAACTGTGGGAGCAGACCGAGGGGAAGATCACACACTTCGTCGCGGGCGTCGGCACCGGCGGCACGGTCAGCGGCACCGGCAAGTACCTGAAGGAGGTCTCCGGCGGCCGGGTGCAGATCATCGGCGCGGACCCGGAGGGCTCGGTGTACTCCGGTGGCACCGGCCGGCCGTACCTGGTCGAGGGTGTCGGCGAGGACTTCTGGCCGGAGACGTACGACCGGGACATCTGCGACCGCGTGATCGAGGTCTCGGACGCGGACTCGTTCGCGCTGACCCGGCGGCTGGCGCGCGAGGAGGCCATGCTGGTCGGCGGCTCCGCGGGCATGGCCGCAGCGGCCGCGATCCGGCTCGCGCACGAACTCGACGATCCCGAAGCTGTCGTCGTGGTCCTGCTGCCGGACGGCGGCCGCGGCTACCTGACGAAGGTGTTCAACGACGACTGGCTGGCGCAGTACGGGTTCCTCGCGCACACCCGGCACGGCGTCACGCTCGGTGAGATCCTGGCCGGCAAGGACGGCAGCCTGCCGCCGATGGTGCACACGCACCCGCACGAGACGATCGCCGAGGCGGTCGAGATCCTGCGCGAGTACGGCGTCTCGCAGATGCCGGTGGTCCGGGCAGAACCACCGGTGATGGCGGCCGAGGTCGCCGGGGCGGTGTCGGAGCGGACGCTGATGGACGCTCTGTACTCCGGCAAGGCCCGGCTGGCCGACATGGTCGAGCAGCACATGGACCCCGCGCTGCCGTCCCTGGGCGCCGGCGAACCGGTCACCCGGGCGGTCCAGTTGCTCGAGGACCGCGACGCTCTGATGGTTCTGGACGACGGCAAACCGGTGGGCGTCCTGACCCGTCAGGACCTGCTGGTCCACCTGTCCGCCGACTGACATCCGCTCGGTGCACGACCGCGCGGGCCGACTCCCCAGTGGGGGAGACTTATCGGTCTACGACCGAGGGCACGATGGCGAGCAGGACCGTGACCACGATGCCGATCACGATCGCCGCCGCTCCGGCAATCTGAAGAATTTCCATACCTCAAGAATCCTTCAGCGGGGCCGCTCAGACATCGGTCCTCGGACCGGTCTTGCCTTCATCCCAAGGTCGTACGCCGCAGCCCACCCACTCCTACTTCGGGAGTGCGGGTCATCCCCTAATGGACCAGGACGAAGTCGGCGGGATCCAGCCGCCGGGTCCGGCGCCAGTACGATACCGTGAACTCCGGCCAGATCGTCGAGTTGCGCCCGGCCGCGTCCAGGTACCAACTGTTGCAGCCGGACTGCCAGACGGTCTCCCCGAGCTCACCCTGGATCCCGCTGACGAACCGCTCCTGCGCGTCCTCCCGGACCTCGACGTACGAGGCTCCGCGGCGACGGAGCAGGTGCAGTGCCTGCATCACGTAGCGGACCTGGGCCTCGATCATGAACACCATCGAGGAGTGGCCGAGGAGCGTGTTCGGTCCGGCCAGGAGGAACAGGTTCGGGTAGCCGGCGACGGTGATGCCGAGGTGGGCGCCGATCCCCTCGCGCTTCCAGTGCTCGGCCAGGTCGACGCCATCCTTGCCCAGGATCGGCATCCGGGTCAGGTTCGCCGACACGTCGAACCCGGTGCCGAGCACGATCGTGTCGCAGGGTCGCTCGATCCCGTCGGCGGTGACCACGCCGGTCGGTATGACCCGGGTGATCGGGGTGGTGACGAGGTCCACGTTCGGGCGGGCGAGGGCCGGGTAGTAGTCGTTCGAGATCAGGATCCGCTTGCAGCCGATCTGGTAGTCGGGCGTGAGCCGGGCCCGTAGATCGGGATCCGGGACCTGCTTGCGCAGATGCCGTTTCGCCTGTATTTCAAGGCCTTTCATCAACTTCGGATTGCCCGCGAAGCCGGCGCCACGTCCCTCGAGACCCCAGTAGATGACATTGCGGATCGCGCGCTGGCCGGCCGGGAACCGTTCGTGCAGGCGGCGTTCCATCGGTCCGATCGCGCGGTCCGGCTTCGGCGTGATCCAGGGCGCGGTCCGCTGGTAGACGTCCAGTTGCCCGACTTCCGGAGCGATCCGCGGCACGAACTGAATCGCCGACGCGCCCGTGCCGATGACAGCCACGTTGCGCCCGCGCAGGTCCTGCGAGTGATCCCACTGCGCCGAGTGGAACGTCGTACCGGCGAAGGAATCGAGGCCGGGGAGGT
The DNA here is from genome assembly GCF_004331485.1 of Kribbella capetownensis. Taxonomy (GTDB): domain Bacteria; phylum Actinomycetota; class Actinomycetes; order Propionibacteriales; family Kribbellaceae; genus Kribbella; species Kribbella capetownensis. The sequence goes on along the minus strand of NZ_SJKD01000006.1, from coordinate 556,853 downwards.
CCGGTCGCTTGGGTTCGTGCAGGCTGCCCACGCCGGTCACCAGGGCCTGGGTCTCGATGGTCTCGTCGCCGTTCACCGTCACGGTCCACTGGCCGGCGGCCTCGTCGAACGCGGCCTCGGTCACCTCGGCGCCGTACCGGATCTTCGGGGTGATGCCGTACCTGTCCGCGCAGTGCTGGAGATACCCGAGGATCTCGTCCCAGGGCGCGAACATCCGGGTCCAGTGCGGGTTCTGCTCGAACGAGAACGAGTAGAGGTACGACGGGATGTCGCACGCGCAGCCGGGATAGGTGTTGTCCCGCCAGGTGCCACCGAGTTCGGCGGCCTTCTCCAGGATGACGAAGTCCTCGCATCCGGCCTGCCGCAGTTTGATCCCCATACACAGCCCGGCGAACCCGGCCCCGATGATCACGACCTCCGTCATACCGACGAAGGTTACCGGTGAGTTGTCCGGACCTCCAGCACTCATCAACTGCGGTCAGCGGGCGCGCTCAAGCGTGGAGCACGGCCGATCGGTCACGTTGATGAGTGCCTGGCGTCCGCCAACCGGTGGAGGATTTCGCCGGCGTTCGGGATGACCAAGGTGTCGGGGTCGTCCTCGAGGGCGGCCAGGTCGACGCTCGCCGGATCCAGGTAGCCGAGGTTGGCGCCGCGGACGACGTCCTCCGGGATGCCGGTGGCCAGCGTGACCTGGACGCGGAGGTGCTCGCCGGTCGCCGGGTCCCAGGTGCCGGCGCCGCGGAGATGGGTCGAGTGCGCGAGCACACCCCAGTGCAGGTCGCGGAACTTCTCCCACTGGCCGATGAAGTAGTCGCGGCAGTGGTACCCGATCTCCTCGATCTCCGGGTGCATCGCGGCCAGCCGGGTCACGTGCGGCGCGTACAGGATGACCTCGCCGCCGTCGGCGACGATCGGCTCGACCTTGTAGAAGCCCTTCGCCGCGGTCCAGATGTCGGCGTACTTCGCCGGCATCATCGAGACCACCCGCCGGACCGGCTGGTCCAGGTAGGTGATGTGGGTGTGGGCGGAGATGTCGGCGGCCGCGCGCCACGAGGACGCGGTGTCGCCGAACGCGATCGCATGCAGGGAATCCGTGCCGGACTGGGCGACCACGGACAGCGCGAGCTTCTCCGCCGGGATCAGCGACGCGGCCTCGTCGATCAGCGCCCGCACCGGCGTGATGCCCGGCGTACCGATGATGTTCGCGCTGGTGATCAGGGCGCCGAGCCAGTGCGACAGGTCGATCACTTCCTGACCGGCGACACCGGGGAAGAAGTACTTGTTGCCGCCGGAGAAACCGACCACCTCATGGGGAAACACCGGGCCGACGACCAGGGCGACGTCGTGCTCGACCACGGCACGGTTGAGCTTGACCGGGACCTCGTCGCGCAGCATCTCGTCGGAGATCTCGCCGACCCGGTCCGCGCTGATGGTCCCGAGATCGACGAACGTATCCGGCTTCCACCACTCGTGATTCAGTACGCCGTCGTACTCGCCACCGAGGTGGTCGCGCAGCTGGTCCGGCGTCATCTCGGCATGGGTGCCCAGGGCAACCAGGGTGGTGAGCTTGCTGACCCGGCCGTCGAGCGCCTGGTGGACCGCCTTCATCAGCAGGGGGAGCGGGCAGCTCCGGGTCGCGTCCGGGACGATCACGCAGACGCTGCGCCCGTCCAGGCCGGCACCGGCCAACGAGTCGCCGACGAAGCTCATCACCTCGTCGTCGGTCAGGACCTGGCCCACTCCACCGATCACCGCCGCTGTGCTCACACCCCGACCTTACCGAGCCCTAACCCCCAGGTTCAGCCGTTGACCGGTGGGTGGTTGCGTTGCACGATCGGGGTGGCACCTGGGGGAGCGGGAGCTAGTGCAAGGGGGAATCAGCATGTCCGACACGATCGAACGGCCGCCGGGGGCACGACCCGAGGGATTCGGGGGAGTGGTCCTGCGGTCCGGGGACGCGGCGTACGACGACGCCCGGACGGTGTTCAACGCGATGATCGACAAGCGGCCGGCGATGATCGCGCAGTGCGAGTCCGCGGCCGACGTCCAGGCGGCAGTCCGGCACGGCATCGCGCAGAACCTGGAGATCGCCGTCCGCGGCGGCGGTCACAGCGTGGCCGGGACCGGGGTCAGCGAGGGTGGTCTGGTCGTCGACCTGCGGCGGCTGAACGACGTACAGATCGACCCGGAGGCGCGGCTGGCGCGGGTCGGCGGCGGCGCGACGTGGGGCGACTTCGATCGCGCCTGCCGACCGTACTGGCTGGCGACGACAGGTGGCCGGGTGTCGACGACGGGTGTCGCCGGGCTCACGCTCGGTGGCGGATCGGGGTGGCTGGAACGCAAGTTCGGGCTGGCCTGCGACGCGCTGGTGTCGGTCGAGCTGGTCACCGCCGACGGGCGGTTGATCATCGCGGACGAGACGAAGAACACCGAGCTGTTCTGGGCCTTGCACGGCGGCGGCGGGAACTTCGGGGTCGCGACGTCGATGACGTTCAAGCTCCAGCCGTTGCCGGCGGTCACGCTCGCGATGCTGATGTGGCCTGCCGACGCCGGCCCGGCGGTGATCCGCGCGTACCGGGATCTGTTCGAGCAGGGGGCGCCGGAGGAGCTCGGCGGTGGAGCGATCTATCTGACCGGGCCGCCCGAGGACTTCGTGCCGCAACACCTGCAGGGCAAGCTCATCGCCGCGGTGGGCGCGGTCTACGCCGGCGGCGAGGCGGAGCTGCGGGACGCGCTCGCGCCGATCTTCGCGCTGGCGCCGGAGGGCCAGATGGTCGCGGAGATGCCGTACGACGTACTGCAGTCGGCGCTCGACGATCCACCCGGGTTCCGCAACTACTGGTCGGCCGAGCACCTGTCGTCGCTGCCCGATCCGGCGATCCAGGCGTTCTCTGATCGGGTGGTGGACATGCCGTCGCCGTCGCCGTCGCAGCAGATCCTGCTGCCGTGGGGTGGTGAGGTACTGCGGGCCGCGGACAACTGGCCGCTGCCGCATCGACAGGCGGCCTGGGTGGCGCATCCGTTCGGGCTGTGGGCGGATCCGGCCGACGACTCGCTGGGGATCCGTTGGGCCCGGGATCTGTGCTCGGATCTGAAGGAGTGGTCGACCGGCGCCGTGTACCTGAACTTCATCGGCAACGAGGGGCAGAACCGGGTGATCGCCGGGTTCGGTGAGGCGAACTACCAGCGGCTGTCCCGGGTGAAATGCGAGTACGACCCCGAGAACGTCTTCCACCTGAACCAGAACATCGAACCGGGCTGGCCCGCCTAGAGGCGTACTCGCCCAGGACGATGGTGACGTTCGGACGAACGCGCGACCTTGTGCACCAACCAACCACGAGCGATCCGCTGATCTGGTCGATCCGTGCTCAAGGTCGTCTGAGGGGACACGCGGACAGGAGGTGTCGGGTGATCGGCGCGTTGTGCAGGCGCTGTGGAGCGTGCCGAGCTCCTGTTCGGCGTGACACCTCCTGTCGAAATGCACGGCCCACCCCCTCCGCCTGCCGTCCCCCTCCGCCTGCCTGCCGCGGCGCGTCCGTCGGCAACCCGGACCGCCTGTGCCGCACCGTCCCGGCCCTCGACCCGTCGCTCGGTCATTTCGACGGATAACCGGTGAGATTGCCGGTTGTCAGCCCGCGTTTTGGGGGCAGAACCGGTGATTTCAGTGGCTAACCCATGAAATGCGCGGGCCGCGGCGGCGGGCGGTGGCGGCGGGTGGCGGTGGTGGCGGCGGGTGGCGGCGGGTGGCGGGTGGCGGCGGCGGTTGCGGGGGCTGGGTGGGCTAGGCGTTCACTGGCTTGGGGTGGCGGGACCATTGGAGGTGTACGACGACGGCGTACGTGACCGCGGCCAGCGGAGCGGCCCAGAGGCGGAAGAACGGTAGCTGGCCGGTGACTGCGGTTGCCGTGAAGATGACGCCGAACAGGATCGCTCCGGTGGCGGTTCCTCGGCGTCGGCTGTCGAGCGCAGTAGTCGGGAGCGGACCCATGTGCCGGTCGAGGGCAGTGCAGAGTGCGCCCAGTCCCGCGATGGTGGCGACGACGAAGAGGATGCCGCCGACGATCTCGCCGAGCACGATCGCGACCGCGTTGAAGAAGACCAGCACCGCCACGGCTCCGAGCACGTCCAGCGCTCCGAAGGTCAACTGGTTGCGCTTCCGCCGACGCAGATCGACTCCCTCGGCCGGCCGGTTCGGACCTGGCTCTCCGGACAATCGCTTGACCGACAGCACGAGACCGGTCACCAGCAGGACGAGGATGAGTACGCCGAGGACGGACAGCACCGTCGACCGGGTCGTCGAGATGTACCGCTGTACGTCGCCTGCGCCGAAGTCGCACACGGCCTGCGGTGGGAGCCATCCGGTCCGAACGTCGATCGGACCATCCGGGGTGATGTGCCCGGGGAACCTCTTTCCGCACGCCTCACTCGGGTCGAACCAACTCGGCATCGACGTCGACACCGCGATCGCCCACGCCAATCCGAGCACGAGCCCCGCGCCGAACACCAATCCCGCCCGCTGCCTCACCCAATGCACGCGTCCACCCTCTCATCCGGTCGGTAATGATTGACGCTCGCCGGAGCGCTCGGGTTCAACGGACTTCTCCCGGGCGCGCATGACATCGATCCCTGGCGGCCGGGAGCCAGATGGCGTTCACTGCAAGGAAAGGGGGCGGGAGCATGACTGAACGGGACGAGTTTCTGGACTTCGTGGGGACGCAGCTCCGGGAGGCGGAAGTTGCCATTCACAACGGTGATGCCGGGCCGCGGCGGGCGATCTGGTCGGTGCGCGATCCGGTGACCGTGTTCGGCGCCTGGATGACGGGAACGACGGCGACCGCGGCAGAGGAGATCTTCGGGCGCCTGGAGGAGAACTTCACCGACTGTTCGTCGTACACCTTCGAACTGATCTCAGCGGACCTCAGCGGGGACGTTGGGTACACGATCGGCTACGAACACACCAGCGCGAGTTGGCAGGGCGAGCCGCGCCAGTACACGCTGCGGGTGACCCAGCTGTACCGTCGCGAATCCGGTGCCTGGAAGGTCTTCCATCGGCACGCGGACGCGCTGGAGGCCTAGCTCGTGCAGTCGCGGAGGTAGTCGGTGGTCGAGCGTGGCGTGATGCCGCGGCTGCGCAGCGGTTCGTCGTCCCAGGGTGCGTCGTGCAGGTCCAGGAGCAGGCCGACACCCAACGCCGACGCCATGCCGTCGTTGGTACGGCTGAGGATGCGGACCATCACGCGGACGACGGGCCGCGGCATATGCTGCACCTTCACGCGCCGGCCGGCGAATTGCTCCGCGATCGCGACTGCTTCGTTCCGGCTGAGCGCCTCCGGTCCGCCGAACTCGATCAGCTCGGGTGGATCGGGCTCGACTGCCACCGCCGCGACCAGAGCTGCGACATCGTCCGTGCTCACCCAGCGCTGTTTGGCGTCGCCCTTCCCGATCGTCGACACCTTGCCGTTGGCGATATCGAAGCGGCCCTGTGGTGCCAGGTGAATCTCGTGGAAGGCGTCCGGCCGCACGATGACCGCTCGCATGCTCGAGCCCCTCAGGCGCTGTTCGACCGCCAGTTTGGCGCGCTCGATCGGTAGGCCGAGACCCGCCTCGACACCGGCGTACGAGACGTAGACAAACCGCTCCACACCAGCCGCTTCCGCCGCGCCGACCAGCGCAACCATCCCCACCTCGTCGACCTCGTGCAGCGACGGCCCCGGTACGCGCGCCAACAGCCGAGCGATCGCAGTCGCGGTGGCGACCACGGTGCTAACCCCCTCACACGCCGCCAGCAAACTCCCGGCGTCCGTCAGATCCCCCCGAACCACCCTCGCCCCAACCTCTTCCAGCCGACTCCCATCAGACTGCGGCCGCACCAGACAAGCCACATCCCGCCCAGCCCCCACCAACAGCCGAACAACCCGCCCACCCAACTCACCCGTCCCACCCACAACCAGCAACATCAGTCCCACCCCCTACCCCGAAGGTGACCCCCAACCCCCACCCACGCAACCCCTCAACCCAAGTCAGGCGAGATCACCGAGGACCCAGGGCCGGTTGCGCTCGGCAACTAGGTGGACTCGAGAAGGGCGAGGTCTCGTTCGGCGTAGAGGTGGTGTTGCCATTCCTCGTTGAGGAGTAGGAGGAGGATCTCGCGGATGGGGTAGTTGTCGGGTCGGGGCCAGCCGGGGCCGGGGACGGGGGTGGTGTCGGCGTTCAGGGCGTCCTCGGTGAGGTTGTCGACATATCGGCGTACGACGGCCATCCGGTCCTGGCGCAACTCCAGGACCTCTTCGAGGGACGGGCGTACGTCGCGATCCCGGGGAACGCCAGGTGTTTCGTCCATCTCGTCGAACGGCAGATCGAGCGGATGCCAGGGTGACGCCTCGCCCAGGATCACTCGACCGATCCACGCGTCCGTGGCGAACGCGAGGTGGCGCAGCGTCTGGATGAACGACCACTCCCCATCGACGCTCTCGTGGAGCAACTCGGGCGGCAGCTTCCGCGCCCGCTCGACCGTCCCCTCCCACAGCCGCTCGACCACATCCCAGGCCTCGCGGAACCCAGGTACGTCGGTCGGCCGCATCTTCACGCGATCGGGGTACCGCCGGTCCAACTCGCCGGACACATAGGCCTCGACCTCGACACCGTTGAGCACCAGACCCTCGATGTCCCCGTCGATCCGCACCTGCCCGAGATCCATCCCGCGCATCACGGCGCCCCTCAGTGCCACCCGCTCGAACCGGGCGCCACGCAAATCGACATCCCGAACCACCACACCCCGCAAATCGGCCCGCTCAATCGCATCCACACTTTCCATACCTGCACGCTAGAACACATTCCGGACAGCTACCTTCCGGAACCTCAACAAATCAAGCAATCCGGCGCATCGCGTCAACTCCGACGCCATCGCCGACTCCACCGCCCGCTACGCCTTCAACCTCACCACCATCCCCAACTAACAGTGAGCCGCGTCTCCACCCCGCCCCCGATGCGGGGTGAAGACGCACCCCTTCACGGGGTCAGACCAGTGACTTGGTGAACATCAGGGTGGCGTCGTCGTCGAGTCTTATTGTGTTGCCAGGGGCAACTGGTCTGTTGTCGTACATGAGGCCACGGCCGTCGGGGAGGTAGCCGCGGCGGACGTACATGCGTTGGGCTTGGCCGTAGTCGGCGTACAGACCGACGCCGATCCCGACGACCGCGGACCGCTGCGCCACCAATGCCTCGGCGGCGTCCATCAGCCCGCTGCCGATGCCGCGGCGCCGGTACGGCGGCAGCACGTTGAAGTCCTGGATCTCCGGCATCCCGTCGAAGTACGCCGATTCCCACCGCACCGTCACGTAGCCGACGAACTCCTCATCGACCGTCGCCACCAACACATCCCGCACGCCGGCCGCCTGCTCAGCCAAATACTTCTCATACTGCTCAACCGGCTTGTCCCACCCAATAGCCGTGAACGCCGCGGAGATCATCACCGGATCCCCATCCCGCAAACCCCGAATCCCAACACCCACCACAAACCCCTTCCACCGACCCAACGCGCCGCAGCCTAACCCCGCCCCGCACACCCCGGTCGCCGGGGCAGCCCGGGCAGGAGACCGGCGCCGAGTTGGTTGGCTCTCGGCGCCGGTGGTTCTCGAGGGGCTGGTCAGCGGGTTGCGCGGGCGGCTTGTTCTATGACCGTTGTGATGGGGCTGGGGTCGGAGACGAGGCCGAGGTGGCCGGCTTTGATCTTGGTGATCTTGGCGTTGGCTCGGGTGGCCATGAAGAGTTGGGCGTCAGGGGTGATGATGCGGTCGCCGGTCCCGAGGACGTACCAGGACGGGATGGTCAGGTACGCCGGCGTACCCGAAGGTGTGTTTCCGGCGCTCAATGTCAACGGGCGCTGGGACGGGTAGAGGATCTCGGCCTCGTGGCGTGGGACGCCGGATGCGAACGATGTGATGAAGGTGTCGTGCTTGAGGTAGAGGTCGACGTCACCGGCGGGCGCGCCCGGGTACGGGACGAAGTCGAAGACGGTGGTGGGGTCGACGGCCAGTGCGGAGTCCGCGCCGGCCAGCGGGAAGATCGTTTCTCCGGCCGCGGGTGCGAAGGCGTCGACGTACACGAGCGCCTTGACGTTCGGGTTGCCGGTCGCTGCGTTGGTGATGACGGCGCCGCCGTACGAATGGCCGACCAGTACGACGGGCCCGGACAACGTGGACAGGAAGCTTCTGATGGTCGCGGCATCGGTGGTCAGGTTGCGCAACGGGTTCGGTGGCACGCGGACGGTGTAGCCGTCGTTCAGCAGCCGGCTGGTGATCTTGGACCAGCCGGATCCGTCGGCCCAGGCGCCGTGGACCAGCACGATGGTGGGTTTCGGGCCGCCGGGGTGTGACGCCGCCGCGGGGGTGATCGCGGTCAGCACCAGGCCCAGGACGGCCGCCAGCACGGTCAGCACACGGAAGAGAGGTGATCGGTTCCTGTTCATCGACAGGTCCTTTCGTCAGGCGACTGTCGCCGGGAGGGCGCGCGAGCATGACGAAGTCAGTTGATGACTGTGGTGGCGCCAGGGGAGAGTTCTAGGACCGGAAGAACTCCAGCAGGTCGGCGTTGACCACGTCGGCGTGCGTGGTCGGCATGCCGTGCGGGAGGTCCTTGTAGGTCTTGAGCACACCGTTCTTCAGCAGCTCCGCGGACCGCGGGCCCGAGGCGACGTACGGAACGATCTGGTCGTCCTCGCTGTGGACCACCAGCACCGGGATACCGATCCGCTTCAGATCCTCGGTGAAGTCGGTCTGGGAGAACGCGACGATGCCGTCGTAGTGCGCCTTGGCCCCGCCCATCATGCCCTGCCGCCACCAGTTCTGGATGACTGCCTCGGAGGACTCCACGCCGGGCCGGTTGAACCCGTAGAACGGTCCGGACGGCAGCGCGCGGTAGAACTCCGAGCGGTTCGCCGCCAGTTGGGCCTGCAGGTCGTCGAAGACCTCCTTGGGCAGGCCGTCCGGGTTGGCGTCGGTCTTCACCATCAGCGGCGGTACGGCGCAGAACAGCGCGGCCTTGACTGCGCGGCCCTCACCGTGCCGGGCGAGGTAGCGCGTGACTTCGCCACCACCGGTGGAGTGGCCGACGTGGATGCAGTCGTGCAGGTCGAGATGCTCGACGACCGCGGCGAGGTCGTCGGCGTAGTGGTCCATGTCGTGCCCGTCGCCGGTCTGCGTCGACCGGCCGTGACCGCGGCGGTCATGGGCGACGACGCGGTACCCCTGCTGCAGGAAGAACAGCAGCTGGTTGTCCCAGTCGTCGGCCGACAGCGGCCAACCATGACTGAAGACGATCGGCTGACCGCTGCCCCAGTCCTTGTAGAAGATCTCGGTACCGTCGCTGGTCGTGATCATTCCCACTGTGCTGCCCCCTCGAAGTGCGTAACGAAGTCGGCCCCGGCCTGCAACGGCACGCGGGACCAGGAGCCCGGTGCCGAGTCGTCGTCAGCCCGAAACCCTTTGTCAGCAACGGGTTTGGTGACCTCACCACCCCCACGCCACCCTAGCTCCCGACGGTCGATCTGAGGAGCCCCCAAGTAGAGGACACCTCCTGGCCGCTACGGCTCCTAGGGTCGAAGCATGACGACGAACGAGCAGGTTCTGACCGGTGAACGGGCCGACATTCTCGACTTCCTCGCGAAGCATCGATACTTCCTTCGGCACACCGCGGAAGGGCTCACGGACGAGCAGGCGAACACTCGCAGTACGGTCAGTGCGCTGTCTGTCGGCGGGCTGATCAAGCACGTCACCGCGGTCGAGCGGATGTGGACCGGCTTCGCCCAGACAGGCCCCGGCCAGGACGCGCCCGAGGAGACCGAGTACACCCCGGAAGCGATCGCCGAGTGGGAGAACCAGTTCCGGCTCACCGAGGGCGAGACGCTGGCCGGCGTACTCGCGGAGTACGAGAAGGTCGCCGCCGCGACCGACGACCTGGTTCGCACTCTCGACCTCGACGTCGCCTACGAACTCCCGGCCGCGCCGTGGCAGCCACCGGGCGTGTTCTGGACGGTACGCCGGGTCTTCCTCCACATCACCGCCGAGACCGCACAGCACGCCGGCCACGCCGACATCATCCGCGAGACGATCGACGGCCAGAAGACGATGGGTTGAGGGCCTGAAATCACTCGATGTGGATGATGCCGCAGGGCAGGGCAGTGGCGAGGGTGGTGCGAAGTCCACCACCGAACTCGGAGGGATCCGTCATGGGGCCCACGCTTCCGGCCTTCACGCCGCTCGAGGACAGCCTGTGGTTGACGTTGTGCTGCCGCGCACTCGACAACCGCAGGCCGGACCCGATCCTCGGCGATGCCATGGCCGACCAGATCGTCCGTACGTCGGGCTACGACTACGAGCGGCTCAAGATCGACACCAACCTGCTCCTGAACGCGACCATCCGGGCGAAGAAGATGGACGAGGTGGCGTCGAGGTTCCTCGACCGTCACCCGGATGCCGTCGGTGTCGACCTGGGCGCCGGTCTCGACACCCGCCGCGAGCGGCTCGCCCCGCCGGACACCGTCGAGTGGTACGACGTCGATTTCCCCGAGGTCGTCACCGCACGCCGCGAGCTGATCCCGGAGCGTCCGCACAGCCACAACGTCGCCGCCGACGTGAACGAGAAGGGCTGGCTGGACGCCGTACCCTCCGACAAGCCGGCGATCATCGTGGCCGACGGTCTGTTCGGATTCCTCAGCCAGGACGAGGTGACGTCGCTCCTGGACCGGCTGGTCGAGCACTTCCCGAGCGGCAACCTGGTCTTCAACAGCTACACCAGGTTCGCCGTCTGGGCGGCCAGGCATTCGCGCGGCACCAAGACGGTCGCGGACCTGATCAAGTTCCCCGGCGTCGACAACCCGCGCGACTTCGAGCGCTGGAACCCGAAGCTGCAACTGATCAAGGAGATCCTGATCAGCCGCGAACCCGAGGTGGCCCAGTTCCCGTCCGTCCTCCGCGTCTACTACCGAGCCCAGGCCCGCAGTACGGCGTGGTCCCGGAAGGGAACCATCGTCCTGCACTACCGCTTCTGAACGGAGTCCGGTCAGAGGTGCACAGCTCGCAGGTCGTTGATGCTTTCGTCGATCAACCGTGCTGACGGACCGAGCCGGGCCCCGATCCCGGTGGGCAGAGGCTTGCCGTCCACGCGGGTCGTCGTAGTACGCCGGGAGTCCGCGGGCGCCTCGGCGTACGAGACCGGCGCCAGCAGGATGGTGCCCTCCACGGTCAGGATCCGCAGGCCCAGCAGCCGCGCGACCAGCGAGGTGTGGACGACGGCGCCGCCGGCCAGCGTGTCAGTTTCGGCTGGTCTCGTCCAGATAGCTGTCGAGTCCGTCGCTGCCCGCTCGGGAAGGCTTGCCGCGCTGCCGGCGAGCCTCGTCGAACTGCTGCGACGCCTTCTGGAGCGCCTCGACAATCTGTACATAGCGTTCACGTCCCGCCTTGGCCCCGAGTACGTACCCCACGCCGAACACCGCGAGACTGCGCAGCTTCATTTCTTGTCCTTCTGCCGCCGCGAGGAGACCACCGCGCTGGCAGCGCTCATGCCGATCGCCGCGGCCGTGGCGGCCAGGCTGTTGCGCACGGCACGACGGCGCATCGCGCTCGTGGCGCCGGTCGCGATCGGCTCGACCATGCGCTCCCACCGGTTCTTCCTGTGCAACAGTCCCATGGTCGTCTCCACTCCTGGCTAGTGCCGCTTCGAACTGCTCGAGCGCTTGAGCGCGGTGACCAGCTCGGTCTTGCTCATTGCCGACCGGCCCTTGACGTCCTCGGTCATCGCAAGGTTCAGCAGGTCCGTCTTGGTCATCTCGTTGAGGTCGGCCGTCGCCTGAGCCCGTCCATTGCCCTTGCGTTGCGCACCGGCGCGGGACCGGACCTGTTCGGCCTCGCGAACCCGTTCGTCGGCGCTCTTGGCTTCGCGATCAGCGTTCGCGGCCAGCTGTGCAGCCTGCCTATGAGCCTCTTCGGCGGCCGCCTTCGTCGCCTCGGTCGCCTCGTCGGCCAGCCGCCGTGCTTCCGCGAGACTGGCCGTCGCATCGGCCATCGTCTGCTTGGCCTTCGCCTGCGCAGTCTCCGCCTCCTCGCGTGCCTTGGCGACCCGGTCGTCGGCCTCGGCCTGCGCCCGTTGCACCACGCGATCGGCGTCGGCCTGCGCCGCAGCGCGAGCCCGCTCGACCCGGGCATCGGCCTCACGGCGAGCCTCCGCGACCTTGTCGCTGACCTCCTGTGCTTGCTCCCGTTCGACGTCACGCACGTACGCGCGGCACCGCTCGGCGATCTGACGCGCCTCGTCGCTGCGCGCCTTCGCCTCCTCGGCCTCGCGGACGGCCTCGTCCTCGGCCTGGTGCGCCTCGTCGGCCGCGGTTCTGGCTCGCTGGAGCCTCAGCTCGATCGAGTCGCCGACGGGCAAGGCATCCAGGACAGAAGCCCCAGCGTGGCGAGCGATGTCCACCAGCCCACCTCCGGCCGCGTGCGTCGCGCTGCCGGCCGCGTCCTTCGTCGCCTCCAGCGGCGTCAACGCCTTCGACAGCAGCCAGCTCGTGTTCCGCGGTATGTCCTTGACTCCGGTGCCCCAGGCTTTCACCAGCCTGCCCGCGGACCTTGCTCCGGCCATGTCGCTGCCCTCCCTGATCGGATCATGTACTTCACGACCACCAGGCCCCCAGCCGCACGGCCGGTACCCCGCCGATCCAACACAAAACCGAGGGCGCCAACCTTTCGCGGTGAGCCCTCGGTTGCTGTCCACTGGTTGAGGATTTCGCGGGGAAGGTGTTCAGCACCTCGCGGTTAGGGTAGCCTCACCTGTGTGATTGTCTGCCACTGTGAGGTCGTCAGCGACCGCGACGTCGTCGAGAGCATCGACCGCGGCGCCCGGACGCTCGCGCAGGTGTGCGGGGCGACCGGGGCGGGACGGAACTGTGGTGGCTGCGTCTTCTCGTTGAAGCGGTTGTTGTGCCAGCATGGGAGGTCGGTCTCGGCAGCCTCAATCACGGAGGTGGCAGGTGCAGCCGGTTAACCCACGCGTCGTCGTACTGCTGAACGAGGCACTCACCCTCGAGCTGACGGTCATCAACGGGTACTTCCTCGAGGCCCGGATGCTCGACAACTGGGGCTTCGGGCGGCTAGGCAAGGCCTTCTACGACCTGTCGATCGACGAGATGAAGGATGCCGATGCGCTGATCAGCCGCATCCTGCTGTTCGACGGCCACCCGAACCTGCAGAAGCTCGGCGCCGTGGCGGTCGGTGAGGACGCGCAGGAGATGCTCCGGCTGGGGCTCGAGGGCGAGCTCGCCGCGGTGGCGCAGTTCAACGCCGGCGCGAAGGAGTGTCACGACCTCGGCGACCACGGCACCGCGGCGGTGTTCGAGGAGATGGTCCGCGACGAGGAGACGCACGTGGACTGGTTCGAGTCGCAACTCGACGCGATCGAACGCGTCGGCGTCCAGCAGTACCTCGCCCAGCAGATCGAGCCCGGCAAGTCCCCAGGCTGACGGAGTGGCGACCCGGTACCTCTACCTCGTCCGGCATGCCGAGGCGTTGCCGGATCAGAGCGGGTTGACCGAGAGGGGCCGCCGTCAGGCCGTGCTGCTCGGTCAGCGACTGCAGGACGTCCCGTTCTCGACTGTTCATCACAGTCCGCTCCCGCGGGCGGTTCAGACCGCGCGTCTCGTGCAGGAACAGTTCCAGACTCCAGTCCCGCTGGAGGATTCGGAAGCGGCCGGAGACTATGTCCCCTACCTGCCGGCGCGGGACGAGTTGCCGGCGGACTCGGCTGACTTCCTGCTGCGCTTCCTCGAGCAGTTCACGGCCGAGGAGCTCGACAGCGGAGCGGAGCTGGCGCGCGTGGCCCTGGAACGGTTCACCGGGCCGGTGGACGGCAACGACGTACAGCACCAGTTGCTCATCACCCACAACTTCCTGGTCGCCTGGCTGGTTCGACACACCCTGGACGCGCCGAAGTGGCGGTGGCTCGCTCTCAACCACTGCAACGCGGCACTGACCGTTCTCCGCTTCGCCCCCGGCCGCCCCTCCTCGGTCCTGATCTACAACGACATGCGACACCTGCCCGCCGACCTGCGCTGGACCGGCTTCCCCGCAGAGCCACCCATCTGAAGCCCCTCGGTGCCACCGCCTTCGACAGGCCGGGCGCCACCCGTCAGGTGGCGCCCTCTACCTGGGGTTGGACTCAGGTGTCAGCTGAGTTCACTGACTTAGCTTGGTGATTCTGGTGTACCAGTTTCCAAGACTGGTGCGCGTGCCTCCACAGCTTCCGAAATTGGCCAGGTTCGGCGAAGGGAAGTACTCCGCCAGCGTGCAGGTCTGACCGATGTACTCCGACGCCAGCCAGATGTTGCCACCGTCGGTCACGGCGGCGCCGTAGTCACCCCATCGGGTCCGCGGCGGATCCCCGACGAACGCCTTGTACGACGTGAAGCCGTCAGCCGGCCCGAGCCCCGCGGCCGCGAGGTGGATCGGCCCCACCGACCCCCGCTCGTCGATCCGGACGTAGCCCGCACTCGGGAAGTGGGTCTCACCGAGAACCGAGAAGGCGATCGCTCCCTTGCCGGCCGGGGTGAAGGCGATGGCCGGCATGGTGAGGTTGTTGTTCGCGAGCGCGATGTAACCCTGCTTGGTCACCCGGCCCTGGATCTTGCCGGCGCCGTTGATCTTCGGGCTCACCGCGAACCAGGCGATCCCCGCCTTGAGTTCGCCGTTCACCCGGACCGCGGTACCAGAGGAACCCCACAGGGTCCCGTTGACGTACCAGGTCTGCTGCATCCGGGAGTCCAGCGAGTCCGGCGTCGACTCCACCTCGTCGTGCGCGGGCTCGTCCGCGGGCAGGAAGAACGCCTGCCAGCACCCCGGACCGAACGGTGTCGGCATCGTGGTGTCGTTGAGGCACTCGCCGAGCGGGATGTCGCCCGGCTTCTGGTCCGATGCCGGCGGGACGACGTACGTCTGGCTGTTTGTCAGCCGGCTCGTGATCCCCAGCGCCGGTGCCGCGGTGTTCAGCGACGCGGTGTTGGTGATCGCCCAGATGCCCAACCGGCGCGCGGTGCCGGTCGGGTTGCCGGTCTCACTACCGTCACCGGCGATCGTGCTCAGCGCGTACTCCGTGCCGTTCCGTTCGCTGGAGTACTCCCCGGCCGGCGAGTTGGCGGGCCAGACGGTGAAGCCGGGCGAGCCGTCGACGGCGAGGTTCTCGATCGGGGTCATGTTGATGCTGGCCGGATGGCCGGCGAGCTGTGCCTTCGAGAACGCGAAGACCTGCGCAGCGTTGAAGCCCGGCCCGAACAGGTCGTACTCGTTGCTCGTCACGTACACGCCGTTGGCGTCCTGGCCGATGTGCGGGTAGTCCTGGAAGCACGGGCCGTGGACGACACCGTCAACGGTGCAGCCATGGTCGGGTGTGCCGTCGGTCCCGTCGTTCTGCGCCGGGACGTGGTAGATGGTCCAGGTCCCGAGCGGGTTGCCGGTGTTCGAGACGGCGAGGTCGATCGTGTTCTTGCCGGTGAAGTCGCCGTTCGGCAGGCTGCCCAAGGTGGTGAGGACGACCATGAACCGCTGGTGGTCCGGGTCGTACAGGCACACCGGGTCGATGACCTGCGGCCCGACCACGCCGGTCGTGCGGTTGATCGCGGGCGGGTAGCCGAAGAACGTGTTGAGGTCCTGGACCCCACTCAGCGTGGCGGCGTTCGCGGAGCTGCGAACGCGCAGGACGCTGTTGACCGCCTCGACGACGAACCCGTTGCCGACGCACAGGGCCTGGTCGGGCGGTTCGAGCGAGAACTGGTTGCCGCCGTTGGCGAGGCGCTGGTCGCGGTGGGTCAGCCCGTTCACACTCGCCTGGACATCCGCGTTGGAGCCGGCCACGGCGCTGGACGCGACGACCGGTGCGTCGAGCGGCTTCTTCGGGAACTTGCCGTTCTTGAACCCCGGGCGCGGACGGGTGAACTCGCCGGCCTCGCCGTCGCCTTCGTCCTCTTCCCTGCCTCCAGGCCGGAGCTCCGGCTGCTGAAGGCCGTCCACTCCGAACGGACGGGTCTGGATGCTCGTCGTTCCGCCGCTCGGGATCGAGCGGGTACCTCCGGCGGGCGCACCCAACGAGGTCGTCGGGGTGATCAGGCCTGCGGAGATGATCAGGGACGCAGTTACCAGGCCCAACGCTTTGCGCCGGGTCATGTGAGAGGTGAACTTCATGGGTGCCTCCATGCTGGTCGCGTGCCACCGGAGTGGCGAGCGAACGTCAGCACGTCGGCACCGCGATGCAGTGGTCGGCCTACCTCGCCCCCGAGTGGCTCGTTCGCCAAGCTCCACCAGCCATTTCAGACCTCAACCGCGGCGAAGCGCAAGATCCCGGTCGGTCCGGACGATCCAGTGGGAGCACGAGCTTGAACCGGCAAACAAAAGGGCGCCACCGCGATGGTGGCGCCCTTCAGTTGATTCAGCTCTCGGCCGGGAACGCGACGCCGGTGTTGCTGTGGCAGCGGTAGCCGTTGGGGTTTTTGTAGCTAGAAAGGTACTGCTGGTGGTAGCCCTCGGCGTAGTAGAAGGTGGTGGCGGGGGCGATCTCGGTGGTGATGTCGCCGTAGCCGAGGGGCTTGATGACGGGGGCGTAGAGGTCGCGGGTGCGCTCGGCCTCGGCACGCTGGGCGTCGGTGGTGTAGTAGATCGCGGAACGGTACTGGGAGCCGAGGTCGTTGCCCTGGCGCATGCCCTGGGTCGGGTCGTGGGTCTCCCAGAAGACCTTCAGCAGGTCGGTGAAGGTGGTCTTGGTGGGGTCGTAGACGACGCGGACCGCCTCGGTGTGGCCGGTGCGGCCGGTGCAGACCTCCTCGTACGTCGGGTTCGGGCTGTAACCACCCGCGTAGCCGACGGCCGTGGTGTAGACCCCTGGCAGCTGCCAGAAGATCTCCTCGGTGCCCCAGAAACACCCGGTGCCGAACCAGACCTCCTCGAACCCCTCCGGGGCAGCGGCGGTCTGCGGCGTACCGAGCACGATGTTGTCCGCCGGTACGGCGAATCCGGGCTCCGGCCGGCCGGGCAGTGCGGCCTCGGGCTCGACCAGTGCTGTGTTGCGCCTGAAGAACGACATTCTCACGCCTCTCGCAGAAGTACTCTCATGATCGTTCAACGCCGGGGGTAAGGCGAACCTTCCCCACACCCCTTACGGCGAGATGACGTCAAGCGATCATGGCCGCCGTACGCCGGGCCGGTGCCCCACCCGTGGTCAGCGATGCGTACGACGCGGCCAACTGACTCACCCCGTCACGCAGCGCATCCGGGTCGAGCGTGAACGGCAACCGGATGAACGACTCGAGCCCACCATCCGGCGAGAACCGCGAACCGGACACCAGCAGTACGCCGTTCCGTTGCGCGACACCGACCAGACTCGACCCCACCGGCTCAGGCAACTCGCACCACAGCGACAACCCGCCACCCGGCACCCGGAACCGCCACGACGGCAACTCGGACGCCAGCGCCGACGCCAACGCGTCCCGCCGCCGAGCGAGCTCCAACCGCCGCTCCGGCAGAATCGTCGACCGCTGCCGCAGCAACCCGGCGACGACCAACTGCTCCAGCACCGGCGCGCCCAGATCCATCGACGCCCGCGCGTCCAGGACCCGCGCGACCAGCGCCTCCGGCACCCGCATCCACCCGATCCGCAACCCGCCCCAGAACGACTTGCTCACCGACCCCACGGTGATCACGCCGTCCGGGTCGTACGACGCGAACGGTGGCGGCAGCTCCTGGCCGTCCAGGGACAGCTCGAACAGGGTCTCGTCCACGATCGCCGTCGTCCGGCTGCGGGCGAACGCGATCGCCAGCCGCTGCCGGTCCGCGGCCGGCATCAACCAGCCGGTCGGGTTCTGGAAGTCCACCACCATCCACGCGGCCCGCGGCGCCGTCTGCCTGATCGTTGCCTCCAGCAAGGGAAGGTCCCAGCCGCCCGGGCTCATCGGCACCGCCACCACCCGGCAGCCGGTACGCCTGATCGCGTCCACGGAGTTCGGGTGGGTCGGGCTCTCGGTCAGCACCCGGTCGCCGAACTGCGTGATCGCCCGGATCGCGATCGACGTCGCCGCCAGCGCACCGGCGGTCACGATGATCTGGTCCGGCGTGGTCGGCAGCCCGCGTTCCGCATAAGCGGCCGCGATCTCCGAACGCAGTACGGGCAGGCCTTGCGGGTGGTACCCGGGCGTCGCCAGGTGCACCGGCAAGTCCCCGGCCGCCTCCGCCACCGCCGTACTGATCCCCGGCACGGCGGACGGCGCCGCGCAGGTGAAGTCGTAGAGCCCATCGGTGTCGATCCCCGGCGCGTGGTGCCGGCCGAGCTCAGGCGCGACCTTCGACGGGAGGGCGGTGACGCTGCCCGACCCGCGGCGGCTCATCAGATAGCCGCTGTCGCGCAACTCGCGGTACGCCGAGGCGACCGTCGTACGGCTCACCCCCAGAGCCTCGGTCAACTCCCGTTCGCTCGGGAGCCGAGAGCCAGGGATGATCCGGCCGTCCGCGATCAGCAAGCGGAGCCGATCGGCCAGCACCCGGTATGCCGGGCCGGAGTCGTCAGCCCAGGAGCCGAGCAGGCCGGTGAGCGTACTCGCGGGGAGATATTGCCGCTGCATGCAGTCCACTATTGCGCAATTGGCTATCGATCACCAGGCCAGTTGCTCCGCAAACTGGACGGGTGACCGCCACTTCCCCCGCACCGCCTCGCCAACTGGCGCCCCTGAACCCGATCCAGCAGCTGAAGGCGGGCCACCTGCCCCGGCGCCTGGTCCAGCTGTACGTCGGCCTCACCCTGTACGGCGCTTCGATGGGCCTGATGATCCAGGGCAACCTCGGCCTGGACCCATGGGACGTGTTCCACTCCGGCATCACCAAGCACCTGCCGCTCAGCTTTGGCACCGTGGTGATCGCGATGAGCTTCGTCGTACTGCTCGCCTGGATCCCGCTGCGGCAGTGGCCCGGGCTCGGCACGATCAGCAACGCGATCGTCATCGGCCTGGTGACGGACCTGACCCTGGCGACGGTCGACCGGCCGGACGCGCTCTGGCTCCGGATCGTGTTCATGCTCAGCGGCGTCGTCGTGAACGCGCTGGCCGGCGCGCTCTACATCGGCGCCCAGTTCGGCCCCGGACCCCGCGACGGCCTGATGACCGGCCTGGTACGTCGTACCGGCCTCAGCGTCCGCCTGGTCCGGACCACGCTCGAGGTGACCGTCCTCGTCATCGGCTTCCTGCTCGGCGGCGTGATCGGCGTCGGCACTGTCGTCTACGCCCTGTCGATCGGCCCACTCGTCCACTTCCTGCTGCCGATCTTCACGGTGCGGCTGAAAGAGGTCGACGCTTGACCGTCAGCCTTCCAGGTGGTTCTTGAGGGCGTCGAGGCGATGGTCCCAGTCGCGCGTCAGGGCTGCCAGGAACTGCTGGGCCAGCTGCATCGGGGCGGGCTGGAGGCCGTAGCGGACGCGGCGGCGTTCGCCGTGCTCGGCGGTGACAAGGCCCGCGTCGGCCAGGAGCGCGAGGTGCTTGGCGATCGCCTGCCGGGTGATCGGCAGACGATCCGCCAGGTCCGTCGCGGTCGAGGGCCCGTTCGCCGCGAGTACGGCGAGTACGCCGCGCCGCCGCGGATCCGCCAAGGCCACGAACACCTGCTCCGCCACCGCCTCGACCCGGTCTGTGGCGGGCATGGCAGGTCAGGCGGCGTCGAGGTAGTCGACGAGTTCTCCGAGTTCGGACGCCCAGCCTTCGGTGTCGGCGCCGAACGCCTTGGTGTACTCGCCGTCCGGCAGTTGCGCGAAGCCCGACTCGATGACGGTCAGCCGGGTGCCGGCGTCGACCGGCTCCAGCGTGAACTCGACGTACGTCCGGCGTTGGTCCTCGGCGGGCAGACCATAGATGTGCCAGGTGAAGCCGAACGTGGTGGGTTCGTCCACTCGCTCGATCCGCATCTCGGCCCGGTCGCCGCTGGTCCACGTCATCTCCGCGGCTCCGCCCGGCCGCAGATCGATCTTCGCCTGGTGGCCGAACCACGTGCCAAGACCCTCGGCCGTGGTCAGCGCCGCCCACACCTTCGCCGGCGGGTGGGCGAGCTCGACGGTCCGCTCGATCTGGTCAGGAAACCCCATGACATCCTCCTGATGAATAGCAACTATCTGGTTGCAATACAATATATGGCAACCCATCGGTTGCGTCAAGAGTCTCAGTGCCGGACAGTCGGCGCGGGACGGATCAGACCAGGCCGTACGCTGGTCCGGTGAACACGGACCACCACTACGGCTTCGAGACGCTCGCCATCCACGCCGGGAACGAGCCCGACCCCACCACCGGTTCGGTGGTGCCGCCGATCTACGCGACCAGCACCTACAAGCAGGACGGCGTCGGCGGGCTGCGCAACGGCTACGAGTACTCCCGGTCGGCGAACCCGACCCGGACCGCGCTGGAGGAGTGTCTGGCCGCGATCGAGGCGGGCAACCGCGGTTTCGCGTTCGCCAGCGGCCTGGCCGCGGAGGACACGCTGATCCGCTCGCTCTGCGTCCCGGGTGACCACATGGTGTTCCCCGACGACGCGTACGGCGGCACGTTCCGGCTGTTCTCCAAGGTGCTGGGCAACTGGGGTGTCGAGATGACGCCGGTCGCGGTCACGCACCCGGAGGCGATCCGGGCCGCCATCCGCCCGGGCAAGACCAAGATCGTCTGGCTGGAGACGCCGACGAACCCGCTGCTGAACGTCGCCGACATCGCCATCGTCGCCCAGATCGCGCACGACGCCGGCGCCCTGCTGGTGGTCGACAACACCTTCGCCACGCCGTACCTGCAGCAGCCGCTGGAGCTCGGCGCGGACGTCGTCGTGCACTCGACCACGAAGTACATGGGCGGTCACTCCGACGTCGTCGGCGGTGGGCTGATCGTCCGCGACGCCGGACTGGCCGACAAGATCGCCTTCCACCAGAACGCGATCGGTGCGGTCGCCGGCCCGTTCGACTCCTGGCTGGTGCTGCGCGGGATCAAGACCCTCGGCGTCCGGATGGACCGGCACAGCGACAACGCCGAGAAGGTCGTCGAGTTCCTGCAGCGGCACAAGGCCGTCAGCCAGGTGCTGTACCCGGGCATCGACGGTCACCCTGGCCACGAGACCGCCGCCAAGCAGATGAAGCGGTACGGCGGCATCGTGTCGTTCCGGGTCACCGGCGGCGTGGAGCATGCACTCGACATCTGCAACAAGGCCGAGGTCTTCACCCTGGGCGAGTCGCTCGGCGGCGTCGAGTCGCTGATCGAGCACCCCGGCAAGATGACCCACGCCTCGGTCGCCGGTACGCCGCTCGAGGTACCGGCCGACCTGATCCGGCTCAGCGTCGGGATCGAGACGATCGACGACCTGCTGCTGGACCTCGACCGCGCGATGGCGTAGTTGGCAGGCCTGCTGGTGGCCGTCGACTTCGGGTCGACGTTCACGAAGGCGATCGCGGTGGACTCCGGCTCGGGCGACCTGGTCGCTCGAGCCGAACACCGGACCACGATCGACACAGACGTGATGGACGGCTGGCATGCCTGCCGAAACGCTTTGCTGGAAGCCGATCGTGGCGTCGAGCGTGCCGAGGTGCTGGCCTGTTCGAGTGCGGGCGGCGGTCTCCGGATCGGTGTCGTCGGCAACGAAGAGCTGGTCACCGCGGAGGCCGGCCGGCGGGTCGCCTTGTCCAGCGGCGGCCGAGTGGTTGCCGTGGTCAACGGCGGGCTCACGGCAACGTCCCTGAAAGCCCTGCGAGCCGAACGACCGGATGTCGTCCTCCTGCTGGGCGGGACGGATGGTGGGAATTCGGCGGTGCTGGAGAACGCGGCGTCGGTGCTGGCGAAGTACCGGTGGCGGCGTCCGGTTGTGGCCGCTGGCAACGTCGAGGCCCAGGACGTGATTGCCGGAATGCTCGGCAGCGCAGGCGTTCCGCATGTTCTCGCGGACAACGTCGTACCCGAGATCGGGGTGTTCGCGCCGGACAGTGCGCGGGCGGCGATCCGGGAGATGTTCCTCGCCCATGTGATCGGCGGGAAGAATCTGTCCCGGGATCCGGCGTTCGCGCGGATGGTCCGCGCCGCGACGCCCGACGTAGTACTGCGCGGAGTCGAAGTGCTGGCCGGGTTGCACGGTGATGTGGCGGTCGTGGACATCGGTGGTGCGACCACGGACGTGCACTCGGTGATCGAGCTCGACCCGGAGGACGCGAACCTCGGCCGCGAGGTGGTCGCGACGCATCCGGTGACGCGCACGGTCGAGGGCGACCTCGGCATGCGCTGGAGTGCGGTCCCAGTGGTCGGCGCCGGTGTCGAGTCCGGTCTCATCCCGGACGACGACAAGCTCAGTACGGCGGCCGCTCGCCGGCACGCCGACCCGTCGTACCTCCCCGACAGCGAGCAAGAGGCGTCGTACGACGAGCTGCTTGCGAGAGTCGCGGCGACGGTGGCGCTGCGGCGGCATGCGGGTCGCCAGCGGATCGTGTTCGGGCCGGGCGGCCGGGTGATCGAGCGGTCCGGGAAGGACCTGCGCGAAGTGGACCTGCTGGTCGGGTCCGGGGGAGTCCTGCGGCACAACGGGCCGGACGTCGCGGCGCGGATCCTGGGCTCCGTCGGGGTGAACGCGCAGGAGGAAGGCTGGCTCGTCCCGGAACGCGCCGAGGTCTGCGTCGACAAGGACTACGTCCTGGCCGGCGTAGGTCTGCTCGCTGACCTCGCCCCATCCGCCGCCAAAGGGCTCGCCCGCCACATTCATGGAACGGTCCGCACCGGGCACTAGTCTCAGCACCAAGCGCGAGCTGCGGAGGTGGCATGAGCGAGTCGGGGCGGGGCGACGAGTCCGAGGCGCCGGACATCGGACGGGACCACGAGAGTCCGGTGGCTGACAACGAGGTGCTCGACGAGACCAGCGACACGGTGGTGGCCGAGAATCACCTGATCGCGTCGTCCAGCCGGGGGCGCGTGGACACCGGGGTCACTCCGGGCATGCAGATCGCGAGTGCCTGGGCCTGGCGGTTCCTGGTGATCGTCGCGGCCGTGCTGGTGATCGCCTACGGGATGCGCTATCTGTCCGAGGTAGTCGTCCCGGTCACGGTCGGCGTGCTGCTGACCGCTCTGCTGGTCCCGGTGACGGACGGCCTGCAGCGGCTCCGCATTCCTCGCGGTCCGGCGGCGGGCATCACGGTCATCGCGACCATCATTCTCGTCGCCGGTCTGCTGACCCTGGTCGGGACGCAGATCGCGGGCCAGTTCGAGACTCTGTCGACGCAGGTCGGCGAAGGTGTGCAGAAGCTGCGCGACCTGGCCCGGATCAACTTCGGGCTGAGCGACACGGACATCACCAACGCCTTCAAACGGCTGCAGGACGAGATCACGTCCGGCGGTGCGATCGGTCAGCGCGCGGCCGAGGTCGGTACGACGGCGACGCATGTCGTGGCCGGATTGTTCATCGCGCTGTTCTGCCTGTTCTTCTTCCTCTACCAGGGCGAGCGGATCTGGGCCTGGCTGATCCGGTTGTTCCCGCGGCAGGCGCGCGAGAAGGCGGACTCGTCGGGGCGGAAGGCGTGGGTCTCGCTGACGGCGTTCGTCCGGGCCACCATCATCGTCGCGGCGGTGGACGCGATCGGGATCTCCCTGGGTGCGGCGATCCTCGGCCTGCCGCTGGTGAGCGCGATCGGCATCCTGGTGTTCGTCGGCGCGTTCATCCCGGTCGTCGGCGCGACGATCAGCGGCGGGGTCGCCGTCCTGGTCGCGTTGGTGGCCAAGGGACCGATCGTCGCGATCATCATGCTGGCCGTGGTGATCGGCGTACAGCAGCTCGAAGCGCATGTGCTGCAGCCGTTCCTGCTCGGGCGTGCGGTCAGTGTGCATCCGCTCGCGGTGATCCTGTCGATCGCTACCGGTGTGGTCATCGCCGGGATCGTCGGCGCGCTGATCGCCGTACCGACGGCCGCCGTCCTGAATGCGATCGTCAACCACCTGGCCGGCAACGACGTCGATCCGGAACCACCGAGACCGTTGCCCCGGAGGTACTTCTTCCGGGACAGACCCGCGGCGGAGTCAGCGGAAGGGGAGGGCTAAGCGCCCTGTCCCGTCGTCCTCGAGGCCGTTCAACGCGGTGACGAGTTTGCGTTCCTCGTAGGTGAAGTGGGTCTCCATCAGCGCGGCCACGGTGTCGAGCTCCCGCTTCCGCTCGGCCGGATCGAGCTCGGCGAGGTTCTCCAACCGCTGCAGGGCTGCCGCGATGATCAGATGATCGCGGGCCAACTCCTCGAGCACCGGGCGAAGGTCCGGGTACTCCTCCGCGAGCACCATGAACGCGCCCTCGTCCTCACCGGTGTGATGCCGGGTGAGCGCCCCACAGAACGCCAGACAGTGGGTCAGCAGATCCTTGCCATCGGGAGCGTCCTGTTCCCGCAGTACGTCGATCTGGTCGCGGAGTTGATCGTGGAAGGCGACGAGCTGGTTTCCGAATCCCTGCAGGCGTGACATCACCGCAAGCCTAACGTGCGACGACCGGCCGCCCTCGGGAGAGGACGGCCGGTCGTTGGTTGGTGCAGAGGGTCAGTGCATCGCGGCGGCCGCGGAAGCCTCCATCGAGGAGTCTTCCTCGCCCTCCGGCTTCGGGCCGTCGGAGCGGCCGGCCAGCCGCTGCTCCGGAGTGATGACCGCGACGATCAGTGCGATCGCCAGGAACGGCAGGGAGACCAGGAACACGTCGCCCATCGCGTCGACCAGACCGTGCAGGGCCCAGCCCTTCATCGGCTCCTTCAGGCCGTGCAGCGCCTGGACGCTGTTGGCGGCCTTGGCGAGCCCGTCGACCACGGTCTGGGTGGCGTTCGGGACGATGTCGCCCAGGTGCTCCTTGAGCCGGCTGGTCAGCACCGCGCCGTACACCGCGGTACCGATCGCGCCACCCATCGAGCGGAAGAAGGTCATCGTCGAGGTCGCGCTGCCCATGTGCTTGCGGGGCACGCTGTTCTGCGCGGCGGTGACGGTGATCTGCATCGACAGACCCAGACCGGCGCCCATGATGAACATGTAGATCGCCAGGTGCCAGTACGGCGTACCCAGGCTCAGCGTGGACAGCAGCAGCATCGCGCCACCGACCAGGACCGAGGAGATGATCGGGTAGACCTTGTAGCGCCCGGTCTTGCTCATCAGCTGACCGCTCGGGATCGACGCGGAGAAGATACCGACGATCATCGGCAGCAGCGCCAGGCCGGAGCGGGTCGGCGACATGTCCTTGACCGCCTGCAGGTACAGCGGCAGGAAGATCAGCGCACCGAACATCGCGAACCCGAGCAGGAACGCGTACCCGGCGTACCCGGAGAAGATCCGGCCCTTGAACAGGTCCATCGGGATGATCGGCTCGGACACCCGCAGCTCGACCAGCACGAAGGTGACCGCCAGGACGACGGTCGCGGCCAGCAGGGCGATCGTGGTGCCGGTACCCCAGCCGTTGGTCGGGCCGCTCCAGGAGACGGCCAGCAGCAGCGAGGTGACGGCTCCGGTGACCACTGCGGCACCGAGGTAGTCGATCTTGTGCGAACGCTTCACGTGCGGCAGCCGGAGCACGGCGCCGACGATGCCCAGAGCAACGAGGCCGATGGGCAGGTTGATCCAGAAGATCCAGCGCCAGCCGGGACCGTCGGTGAGCAGACCGCCGAGCAGCGGGCCGGCCACGGACGACAGACCGAAGACGGCACCGAAGTACCCCATGTACTTACCGCGCTCGCGCGGCGGGATCACGTCACCGATGGTGGCGAAGGCCAGTGACATCAGGCCACCGGCACCAAGACCCTGGACGGCCCGGAAGCCGATCAGCATCTCGATGTTCTGCGACAGCGCGGCCAGCACGGAGCCGGCCAGGAAGGTGACGATCGCCGCGATGAACAGCGGGCGGCGACCGTACAGGTCGGAGATCTTGCCCCACAGCGGCGTGGAGGCGGTCGAGGTCAGCAGGTACGCCGTGACCACCCAGGACAGCTTGTCCAGGCTGTTGAACTCGCTGACGATCTGCGGCAGCGCGGTTCCGACGATGCTCTGGTCGAGCGCCGCCAGGAACATGCCGGCCATCAGGCCGCCGAGGACGACGAGGATCTGCTTGTGGGACAGGTATCCCGGTGTTTCAGGCGCAGCGCCGCCGGTGGTGGCGGGCTCGGTGGTGCTCATGTGGTGCTCCCCAGCTTCTTGTCGGTGTTCTCGCGAGCGGTGGGGTCGCCACCGGCCACGAAGTCTTGGGTACGGCGCTCGGCCGCGGGTGCCGGGCGTAGGCGCGGGGCGACAGCGGCCCAGCCCTTGTCTGCCCAGCTCTTCTCGATGGCCGGGTCGGTCAGGCTCGCGACTCCGTCGGCGAACCGTGTCATCAGGCGCTCGAAGGTCAGGACGTCGTCCTCGGACCAGCCGTCCATGGCTGCGCTCAGCAGCTCCATCCGGCGTCGGGCGCCGGCGTCCCACTCCTCGATGCCCTTCTCGGTCAGCTCGACCCGGAAGGCGCGGCCGTCGTCGGGGTCGGGGGAGCGGCGGACCAGGCCCAGCTGCTCCAGCGACCGCACGTGCCGGCTCGCGGTCGAGGCGTCCAGCTCCATCCGGTTGGCCAGGTCGGACAGGCGCAGCGCTCCGCTGCACCGCAGCACGAACAGCACCAGGTGGACGCTGTGGTCGATCGTGTCCCCGGGCTGCTTGGCCTTCAGCCGCCGGCCGATCCTGGTAAACGCGTGCAGCACGCCCTCGATCGGGGTCTGCGGAGAGTACGCGTCGTTTACTTGCATGCTGCAAGCATATACATGCTTGCGTGATACACGCAAATGAGTTTCCAAGATTCCTGACTGAGTCGCCACTCACTTACTCACAGTCTTCGGGTGATCACTGTTCGTGGACGACGAGGACCGGTGCACGATCTAGTGACGGCGGAGGGGTGCGTTTTGTGACGCACCTGGGGACCTAGGACCCCGGTGGCTGGTCGGTCTGGCACCCTGGCCTACCCGTCTGAGGGCAACGAAGCTGGCTCGGGTGATATTCCTGCGAGCTGCTGGGGGACGCGTGACGGCGATCGACGGCCGGTCGGTGAACAGCATGGCGACGACGAGGCGCCGGCTGCTGGAGTTCGCAGCGGTCTGTCTCGTCCTGACCTGGTTGCCCTGGGCGATCCTGGGCGTGCTGGGCGCGAACATCGACGAGGGCGGCGGGATGCTCGTTTTCGTCCTGGCGGCATCCGGCCCGTCTCTGGCGGCCCTGGTGATGTGGCTGTGGCGTCGCGAGACGCAGCGGGTGGTGAGGTGGTCGTGGCGGTGGCCGATCGTCGCCGTACTGCTCGGCGCACTGCCGCCGCTGGCGGCGTCTGCGTTGACCGGACACCTCGCGGCGTTCCCCGACCATGCGGCCGACGTGATCGCCGGCGCCGGCGGACCACTCGGAGCATTGGCCTACACGTTCCTGGCCGGACCGGTCGCCGAAGAGTTCGGCTGGCGGGGGTATGTGCAGCCTCGGCTGCGCAGGTACTACGGCCAGTTGGCCACCACCGTGGTCGTGGGCGCGGCGTGGGGCCTGTGGCACGTGCCGCTGTACTTCCTGAACGGCACCGGTCAGCATGACGACGGACTGTTCACCCAGCAGGGACTGACGTTCTTCCTGGGGTTGTTCCCGCTGACCTACGTGATCCTGTTCGTCACCGAACGCCTTCGCGGCGGCGTACCGGCGGCCATCCTCGCGCACGCGGCCTGGAACCTCACCGAGGAGCTGATTCCCCCGCTCGGCCACGGTGTCTGGGTGGAGCTCTCGGTCATGACCGCCACGGCGGGTGCCGTCGGCTGGTACTGGTCGCGCCGTCCCTCTGAGGATCCTGCGATGCTAGACGCCGATTCGGCGAGCGACAGGAGAGTGCCAGGATGGCGCAGGTAGCGGTGGTGACCGGTGGTGGTTCGGGGCTCGGGCGCGAGATGGCGCTGGCGTTGGCGGCGGCTGGGTTCGAGGTGACTGTCACTGGGCGGACCGAGGAGAAGCTCCGCGAGACCGCCGCCCAGTCGGCTGAGGGGCGAGTGCGGACCGCGGTGCTGGATGTTGCCGATGGCGACGCGGTGCGTGCGCTCTTCGGCGGGCTCGAGCGGATCGACGTACTCGTGAACAACGCGGGGACCGGTGCGCCGGCGGCTGGGGTGGAGGACCTGGCCGAGGAGGACTGGCGGCGAGTGGTGGACACCAACCTGACCGGATCGTTCCTGTGTGCGCAGGCGGCGTTCGCGTTGATGCTGCGGCAGGACCCGAAGGGTGGTCGGATCATCAACAACGGCTCCATCTCGGCGCATGTCCCGCGGCCGCAGGGGATCGCGTACACGGCCAGCAAGCACGCCGTCACGGGGCTGACGAAGGGCCTCGAGCTGGAAGGCCGGGCGCACGGGATCACGGCGTGCCAGATCGACATCGGGAACGCCGCGACCCCGATGACCGAGCGGATGGGGCAGGGCGTGCTCCAGCCGGACGGCACGATCGCGGTCGAGCCGACGTTCGATCCGAAGATCGTGGCGGACTTCGTGGTCCGGATCGCCCAGCTCCCGACGTCGGTCGCCGTACCCACGCTGACCGTGATGGCCGCAGGCATGCCGTACGTCGGCCGCGGTTGAGCTCCAGTCGTGTCGAGGTTCTAGCGTCGATGGATGGAACCGCTCAAATCGACAAGAAAACTGTCGGCCGGTCGGTCTAGGGTCGGGTCCGTGAGTGAGCAGCGGGAGTCCCTGGTCCATGTCCGTGGACTGCGCAAGTCGTACGGCGACTTCGAAGCGGTCAAGGGCATCGACCTGGATGTGTGGCGCGGGGAGGCGTTCGGGTTCCTCGGGCCGAACGGCGCGGGCAAGTCGTCGACGATGCGGATGATCGGCGCGGTCTCACCGACCAGTGGCGGCACGCTGCAGATCCTCGGCATGGACCCGGCCACCGAGGGCCCGTCGATCCGGGCCCGGCTCGGCGTCTGCCCACAGGACGACACCCTCGACACCGAGCTGTCCGTCCGGGAGAACCTGACCATCTACGGCCGGTACTTCGGTCTGAGCCGGGCGGAGTGCCGCAGTCGCGCGGACGAGTTGCTCGCGTTCGTCTCGCTCACCGAGAAGGCGGACGTCAAGGTCGACGAGCTGTCCGGCGGGATGAAGCGGCGGTTGACGATCGCGCGGTCGCTGGTGAGCAACCCCGACCTGTTGCTGCTCGACGAGCCGACGACCGGGCTGGATCCACAGGCCCGGCACCTGTTGTGGGACAAGCTGTTCCGGCTGAAGCAGGCCGGCGTGACGCTGATCATCACCACGCACTACATGGACGAGGCCGAGCAGCTCTGCGACCGGCTGGTGGTGATGGACGGCGGACTGATCGCTGCCGAGGGGTCGCCGGCCGACCTGATCCGGGACTACTCGACGCGTGAGGTGACCGAGCTGCGGTTCGGGCCGGAGGTGATGTCGTCCGACCACGATGCCCTGGCGGAGAAGGTCGAGGACCTGGCCCAGCGCATCGAGGTGCTGCCGGACCGCCTGCTGCTCTACACCGACGACGGCGAGCGCGCGGTCGCGGCCGTCCACGAGCGCGGGCTGGAGCCGGCCTCCGTCCTGGTCCGCCGCTCGACTCTGGAGGACGTGTTCCTCCGCCTCACCGGCCGGACGTTGGTCGACTGATGGCGCTCGTCCTGGAGAACGGTCGTCGTCAGTTCGACTACTGGCTGACCGTCTACAAGCGGACCTGGAAGGGCACGCTGATCAGCAGCTTCCTGCTGCCACTGCTCTACCTGGCCGCGATGGGGATCGGCCTCGGCTCCTTCGTCGACCGGAACGGGACGGGTGCGCTCGGCGGCGTCAGCTACCTGCAGTTCATCGCGCCCGGGTTGCTCGCCTCCACCGCGTTGCAGGTGGCCGTGGGCGAGTCGACGTACCCGGTGATGAGTGGGCTGAAATGGCAGAAGTTCTTCCACTCGATGATCGCGTCTCCACTGCGGCCGGTGGACGTCGTCGCCGGTCAGTTCGGCTTCATCGCTTTCCGGGTCGGGAGCACGTGCGCGGTCTTCCTCGTGGTGATCGCCCTGTTCGGTGGGCTGAGCTCCCCGCTGGGAGTGCTCGCGCTGCCGGTGGTGCTGCTGGTCGGGATGGCCGCCGCGGCCCCGGTCGTGGCCGTGGCGACGACGCTGGAGAACGACGCGGGCTTCGCGATGATCTTCCGGTTCGGGGTGATCCCGGCGTTCCTGTTCTCCGGTGCGTTCTTCCCGGTCTCCCAGCTGCCGGACTGGATCGAGTGGCTCGCCTACCTCAGCCCGCTGTGGCACGGGGTGGCTCTGTCCCGCGATCTGGCGATGGGCACGATCAACCCGCCGCTCGCGCTGCTCAACGTCGCCTACCTGCTCGCCTGGTTCGCGGTCGGCACGTGGTTCGCCGTCCGCGGCTTCACCAAGAGGCTGGTGGGTTGATGACGACCCTCACTGCCCGGGTCGTCCCGCTCCCGGCCCGCGTCCTCGGTGGCGGCGGTGGACGGCACATCGTCGAGCGCAACTTCCTGCTCTACCGGCGGTCCTGGATCGTCTTCTTGTCCGGCTTCTTCGAGCCGCTGTTCTACCTGCTCTCGATCGGCATCGGTGTCGCGCAACTGGTCGGCGACTTCACCCTGTCCGACGGCACCACGATCGGGTACGCCGCGTTCGTCGCGCCGGCGATGCTGGCCAGTTCGGCGATGAACGGCGCGATCTTCGACTCGACGTACAACATCTTCTTCCGGATGAAGTACGCCAAGCTCTACGACTCGATCCTGGCGACGCCGCTGCGGCCGTGGGACATCGCGACCGGTGAGGTGACCTGGGCGCTGCTGCGCGGTGCCTGCTACTCGGCGATGTTCATCGTGGTGATGCTCGGGATGGGCCTGATCACGTCGTGGTGGGCGCTGCTCGCGCTGCCTACCTCGGTCCTGATCGCGCTCGCGTTCGCCGGCGCGGGGATGGCGCTGACCACGTTCATGCGCAGCTGGCAGGACTTCGAGTTCGTCCAGCTGGCGGCGATGCCGATGTTCCTGTTCTCGGCCACCTTCTACCCGGTCGAGACCTACCCGGAGGCGATCCGCTGGCTGGTCGAGATCACCCCGCTCTACCAGGGCGTCGTGATCGAGCGCGCCCTCACCACCGGCACCGTCGGCTGGTTCCTCCTCGTCCACGCCTTCTACCTCGCCGCCATGGGCACGATCGGCATGTACATCGCCTCCCAACGCCTCGGCAAACTCCTGCTGAAGTAGGGCGTGTCTAACCAGGCGGGTTTATATCGGCGTCCGATTGGCATGATCCGGCGGGTGAGGAATCCGATCGGGGTGTTGCGGCGGAGCCAGCAGGTGCGGTCCCAGTTGAAGGCGCCACGTGAGCGCTTGCCGGGTGGCAGCCGCCGATGGATCCGGTCGTCGATGGAGTGGATGATCGCCGAGTTCGGCCGCGACGTGGTGCTGCGACCGATCGCGTTGCCCGGCGACCTCATCCCGGCCGGGTACGACGGCACCCGTCCGGCTGCGGAGGAGTTGTGCCGGCGGGTCAGCGCGCGAATGGATCTCCGTCCGGACCAATGCGCCCTCAGCTTCGAACTCGTCGGCGACGGCATCCGGCGACCGGCGTACCGCAGATCGGCTTCGGTGGTGAAGGAACCGTCCGGCCGGTGGATCCGCGGTGCCGAGCGCAACCAGATCCAGCTGTCACCGGCATTGGCCGCCGACCCGGTCGCTCTGATCGCGATCTTCGCCCACGAGGCCGGGCATGAACTCCTGCTCGGCAGCAGCCGGATCTCGGTGGCGCGCCGGCCCGACCATGAGCCACTGACCGATCTGCTCACCGTGTTCTACGGACTCGGGATCTTCACCGCCAACGCGGCGTACGAGCGCCGTCCGCGACCGAACGGACGAGGCAAGCAGCCGCTGGCCCGCGGGTACCTCCGCGAAGCCGCGTTGTCCGAGGCACTCGCGTACTACGCCCTCCTGCGCGGCGAGCGTCGTCCCACGTGGGACCGGTACCTCGATCCGCCCGTCCGCCGCGGCATGCGGAACCAACTCGCCGTCCTGCACCGATAGCTACTGCGCAAGGATCCGCCGGAGCCACCACACGCCGCCCCGGAGCATCGACTCCTTGCTCGATCCGGACAGGGAATCCGGCAGGTGCGCGTAGGTCATGACCTGGTGGAGTGCCCCCAGCTCCCCGGCCAGCTCGAGCGCACGACGCAGGTCCGCGGGCGACGCGTACGACTCCCACTCGGCCAGATAGGCATCCCTCAAGCGCGGATCCGCCGACATCGGCGACCGCTGCTCGAAGAACGTCACGAGATCCAGGAACGGATGGGACACAGCGGCGTCGGTCCAGTCGAACGCCAGCACCCGACCATCCCGGA
Source organism: Kribbella capetownensis (assembly GCF_004331485.1). Taxonomy (GTDB): domain Bacteria; phylum Actinomycetota; class Actinomycetes; order Propionibacteriales; family Kribbellaceae; genus Kribbella; species Kribbella capetownensis. Next base: position 524,444 of record NZ_SJKD01000006.1, on the reverse strand, counting down.
CCGCAAGGTTCCGCGGATGCAGATCACCGTGCAGCAAAGTCTCCGGTACGCCGATCGCGGCGAGCTCGGTGATTGCCTCACGCAACTGTTCCGCCCGCCTCGGCAGCAGCGCGCGTTCGGCGGGCTCGAGCAGATCGGTGGCGGGGTTCGGCCCGAGCAACCGGTCGATCTCCGCCTCCAGCACGGCGAGCCGACGATCGACACAGCTGAACTCCAGCAGCCGATCCGGCTGATCCGCATAGCTGCGCTGAAGCTTGGCGTGCGCCCGCAGTGCGTCGATCCACAGCGAGACATCCGGAGAGTCGGCCAACGGGGAACCGAGGTCCGGCAGGAGCATCCACGCCCGCTTCTCGTCCACCGCCAGCGGCACAGGCACCTCACCAGGACGCTCGTCGGAGAGCTGCTTCAACAGCATGGGTTCGTGCGCGAACAGCAGCGGCAACGCATCCGTTCGCGCCGGCCGGATGGTGCTGGAGTGCGCGAGCGCCTTGAAGTACACGTCTCCCTGCGCCGTCGGGATTCGCAGTACGTTCGACAACCCCCACGAGCGCACCTGGGACCACGGGCCAGTCCGTGCGAGCTCGTCGTCGATCCACGGCAGCGCTTCGTCGTACCAGCCCGGTCTGGTCCACGCCGGGGTCACGGGGGAGTCCGCCGGCAGCGCGAGGTGCTTGCGCGCGGCCACGACCGCCGGATCGTCGACGTCGTGCGCCCACTGGGCATCCGGCGGAACCGTGCCGGTCGAGAGCATGAGGTAGGTGACCGGCTCTTCGTCGAGGCAGATGAGGACGACGGCCTCGATCGACAGCTGCTCCCGCACTGCCCGGACCGTGGTCTCGACGTCCGGGAACCAGAGCTTCTCCGCGACCTCCACCTGCGGGAGGCCGGACGGCAGCATCAGGACCGCCTCGTCGGAGGGGCGCACCACGACAGCCGTGACCTTCATGAGCCGCAGCGTATGTGGCGGGTGCAACTGGTTTAGCTGCGTAGGGTAAGGGCGTGATCGATGCCAAGGACATCGTGCGAGCCGCGGATCTGCTGCATGACGTGGTGGCGCCGACGCCGCTGGAGTACTCGCGCTGGCTAAGTGAACTGGTCGGCGGCGACGTGTTCCTGAAGTGCGAGAACCTGCAACGCACCGGGTCGTTCAAGCTGCGCGGCGCCTACGTGCGGATGGCGCGGCTGTCCAAGGCCGAGCGGAGACGTGGCGTGGTCGCGGCGAGCGCGGGCAACCACGCCCAGGGCGTCGCACTCGCCGCCCAACTCCTCGGCATCAAGGCGACCGTCTTCATGCCACACGGCGCGCCGATCCCGAAGGAGAAGGCGACTCGCGCGTACGGCGCGGAGATCCGCTTCGTCGGTACGTCGATCGACGACTGCCTGCGCGCGGCGCACGCGTTCGAGGCCGAGACGGGTGCGGTGCTGATCCACCCGTTCGACCATCCCGATATCGTCGCCGGTCAGGCCACTGCCGGCCTCGAGATCGTCGAGCAGTGCCCGCAGGTGCGGACGGTCGTCGTACCGACCGGTGGTGGCGGCCTGATCGCCGGGATCGCGTCGGCGATGCAACGCGACGGGGCGCCGATCGAGGTCGTCGGCGTGCAGGCCGCGGGCGCGGCGGCGTACCCTGCCTCGCTGGCGGCCGGCGAGCCGGTCCAGCTGGCGGAGATGGCGACGATGGCGGACGGGATCGCGGTCGGACTGCCGGGCAAGGAACCGTTCGGAGCGGTCCAGCAGTACGTCGGGGAGATGCGGACGGTCGGCGAGGATTCGTTGTCCAAGGCCCTTTTGTTGCTGCTGGAGCGGGCGAAGCTGGTGGTCGAACCGGCCGGTGCCGCCGCGGTGGCCGCCGTACTGGACGAGCCGGAGCGGTTCAAGCCACCGGTCGTGGTGGTGCTGTCCGGCGGCAACATCGACCCGCTGCTGCTGATGCGCGTCATCCGGCACGGCATGGCCGCGGCCGGACGCTACCTGTCCCTGCGAGTGCGGATCCCAGACATGCCCGGCGGGCTCGCTACTCTGCTGACCCAACTGGCCGGGACGGATGCGAACCTCATCGAGGTACTGCACGAGCGCATCTCGGAGACGCTGAGCCTGGACGAGGTCGAGGTGGCGCTACAGCTCGAACTGCGAGGCGAGGACCACCGCGACCGCGTCCTGGCCGGTCTGACCGGCAACGGCTACACGTACACGATCAACTGACCAGCGGACGTACGTAGGACAGCAAGCTGACCAGCATCTTCCCCGGTTCCTCCCAGGGCAGCAGGTGTGAGGAGCGCTCGAACCAGACCGCCTGCTTGTACGGCGCCTTGACCGCCTCGATCCACTCGGCGGTCGGCGCACTCGGCGTCGTGTAGTCGTGCCGCCCGAGGAACATCACCACCGGGACCGGGAACTCGGTGACCCCGGTGAAGTCGACCTCCAGCAACTGGTCCAGCACCCGGCCGAGGGTGAACATGTTGCCTTCGCCAATGGTTTCGGCCTCGTCCAGCGTGTACTCCGGCGACAGCAGCGCCGCCTGGAAGAAGTAGGTCGAGTCGCTCCGGTACGCCGTCAGTCCGCCGCGGTACTGCGCCCAGTCGCGGGCGATGATGATCCGCTCCCGGGTCACCGGCTCGTCACCGGGGTACGGCGCGATCGACTCGAGCTGCTCGAGTGCCTCGGTGTGGTTGTGCTCGCGGGCCTGCTCGAGGGCGTACTCGAACGAGAGCCGCTCGTTGGTCCGGGCGTTGATGAACTGGCCGATCCCGACGTACGCGTGGAACAGGTCGGGCCGGGCGAGCGCGGCGTGGGTCGCGATCACGGTGCCCCAGCTGTGACCCATCAGGATCACCTTGCCGACGCCGTACCGCGCCCGGATCTGCTCGGTGAGCTCGATCGCGTCATCGACGTACTGCGAGATCTTCAGCGTGTCCGCGATGGTGTCCGGATCGACCGTACGAAAGGTCCGGCCGGCCCCGCGCTGGTCGTACGTGACGACCGTGAAGTACTCCTCGATCGGTCGCTGGAACTGCCACGTCACCGGCGACAGCGGCGACGCGGGACCACCGTGCACGAAGAGGATGACCGGGTTCGACCGGTCCTGACCACGGGCGTAGACCCAGTGGTCGATGCCTCCGGCCGAGAGTTGGTACGCCTCCTGGATGCCGTCGGGCGCGACGATGCGGTGCAGGTCCTCGATGACTTCCCGAGCTTCCTCGGCGGTCAGGAGCGGTTCGTCTGTCATCCACCGATGGTAGGGGGACCACAGCTCTTGACCAGTGGTGCGTGCAGCCGCTCGGCGAGGACCCGGCGCTGGGTCGGCTCGGCCTCTGCCTGAACGTGCAGACCGTCGTCGGTGAGCCGCACATTGACCGCGCGGCGATCCTCGGGGCACATGTGCCGCTCGACCAGACCGGCAGTCTCCAGCCGGCCGATCACCCGGGACAGCGCGCTCTGGCTGAGATGGACCGACTTCGCGATGGTCTGGACCTTGGCGGAGTGCTCGGGCAGCTCGGCGAGACGCTCGAGCACCTCGTACTCACTCATGCCCAGCGAGTGGCCGGCCTGCAGAGCCCGGTCGAGGGCGCAGGTCAGGTCGGCGTGGCGAGCCAGCAGCTCGCGCCATTCCCTCACATCTGCACTGACATCGGCGCTGGTCTCACCAGGACCGGCGCTGACCTTCATGGCGGCCATGGAGGCGACGATAGCATGCACGCGCATTCAATGCAAACGCATTTAATGCCTAGACATTAGATGCATACGCATGGAATAGTCTCCCCTCGTGACACAGACAACGCACACCACATCACCGGCCCGGATGACTTGGGACGCGCGCCTGTGGGGCGCCCTCCTGGTGGTCTGCGGCGTGATCTTCCTCGACGGCCTGGACGTGTCCATGGTCGGCATGTCCCTGCCGTCCATCGGCGCCGACCTGGGCGTCTCGCTCTCCTCTCTGCAGTGGGTCGTGACCGGCTACGTGCTCGGGTACGGCGGCCTGCTGCTGCTCGGCGGCCGGACCGCGGACCTGCTCGGCCGTCGCCGCGTCTTCCTGATCGCGCTGGCCGTCTTCGCCGCGGTCTCGATGCTGAGCTCCTTGGCCACTACCCCCGAACTGCTCATCGCCGCGCGGTTCGTCAAGGGCGTCGCCGCCGCGTTCACCGCGCCGGCCGCGCTCTCCATCATCACCACGACCTTCCATGAGGGCCCGGACCGTAACCGTGCCCTCAGCATCTTCACCACCTGCGCCGCCAGTGGCTTCTCGATGGGCCTGATCCTCGGCGGCGCGCTGACCGAGGTCGGCTGGCGCTGGACCTTCCTGATGCCTGGCCCGGTCGCCCTGATCGTGCTGCTGTTCGCGATCAAGCTGATCCCGAACAGCCCGCGCGACAACGCGTCCGGCGGGTACGACGTCCCCGGCGCGATCACCGTCACCGGCGGCATGCTCTCACTGGTGTACGCCGTCGTCGGCGCCGAGCACGCCGGTTGGGTGTCGGTGCAGACCTTCGGGATGTTCGCGCTCGCGATCGTCCTGCTGGCCGGCTTCGTCGCGATCGAACTGCGGTCCAAGCACCCGCTGGTCCGGCTCGGCATCCTGCGCAACGCCTCGCTCCGCCGGGCGAATCTGGCGATCCTGACCGTCTTCGGCGCGTACGTCGCCTTCCAGCTGATCGGCACCATGTACCTGCAGAACCTGCTCGGCTGGTCGTCGTTCCAGACCGCGCTGGCCTTCCTGCCCGCCGGTCTGCTGGTCGCGACGCTGTCGCCGAACGCGGGCAAGCTGGCCGACCGGCTCGGCACCGAGACGATGATCATCGCGTCGATGGCACTGTTCGTCGTCGGATACGCCCTCTCGCTGCGGATCGGCCCGGAGTCGGCGTACTTCTCGACCGTGTTCCCGACCATCATGCTGCTCGGTCTCGGGTTCGCGATCGGGTTCCCGGCCCTGAACATCCAGGCTGTGTCCGGGGTCCCGGACCACGAGCAGGGGTTGGCGTCCGGACTGTTCAACACCTCCAACCAGGTCGGTGGCGCCGTGGTCCTCGCGATCGTGACCGCGGTGATCAGCAGCAAGTCGGACGGCGTGACCACCTCGGCCGGGATGTTGTCGGCCTACAAGCCGGGTCTGGCTGTGGTGACTGGGATCGCCGCACTCGGACTGGTGGTGGCGCTGACCGGGCTGCGTGGTCTGCGCAGTCGGCGGGCCGCTGAGGAGGCCGAGGCAGCCGAGTTGGCCGCCGTACAGGACGAACTGGCCGCGGAGGAGATGACCCCAGCGGCGTGACACAACCAGCCCGGTCCGGGCTGTGCGGTTATAGAGGACAGCAGGTGCGGGTCGCGGGCTACTCCCCGGGATCCGCACCGCTGTGTTCGGAGTGGATTCCGGGCGATCCCGGATTGGTTTCGACCCGAGGGGGTGCTGGACTGGTGGCATGAGCAACCAGAGCGATTACGACCGGCGGGTCAAGGACGTCCTCGACCGGGTCGCCAAGGGCCACCTCTCACCTGAGGAAGCCACCACCCTGATCGCCGCCCTTCAGGCCCCGACGACCACCGAGGCTGACGGGCCGGCGCCGACGCCTCCGGTTGCCGAAGACTCGACCAAGGACGCGCCGTCCACGGACTGGCCGGCCGCGGACGACCTCCCGTCCACCTCGGTCTGGGCCGATGTGGTGGACGCTCCGAACGCCGCCGACGCGGCGGCACCCGAGGGCGCCGTGAATGGTGGCGATGCCGCCGCGACGCCGGGCGGGCGGCACGCTGCCGCCGGGAACGGCGTCCAGGACAGCGTGGTCGACGAAGCTCCCGCCGAGACACCCGCGACTGCTGAGAACTCCGGTACCGACGAGATCGAAGAGGTCGAAGAGGTCGAGGAGGAGCACAGCAACGTGCCGATGCCGGCGGGGGTGCAGCGGGTGACGGTGCGGGCGATCGGCCGCCGGGTGCGGCTGATCGGTGAGCCGGCCGTCAACGGAGTCGCGGTGGACGGGCCGCATGTGATCAAGCGGGACGGCGACACCCTCTCGATCAGCAGCGAAGGCGACATGGGCGTCTCGATCGACGGGTTCAGCATGCTGCGCAACCCGACCGACCTGAAGTCGCACGTCAACGGCCTCGCCAAGGAGCTGTCCATCCGGGTCAACCCCAGCCTGCAGGTCGAGGTCGAGGTGACGGGCGGCAGCGTCCACGCCGAGCGCCTGCCCGGACTGAGCCGGGTCCGCGTCACTGCCGGTACGGCGAAGGTCTCCGATGTGGACGGCCCGATCGACCTGCTCGTCCAGGCCGGTTCGGCCAACCTGGACGCCCAGATCACCAAGGGCCGGTCTCGCGTGCGGGTCGAGTCCGGCACCGCGAACGTCGCGCTACGCCGGGGTTCCGACGTCCGCGTCCACACCGAAGCCCAGCTCGGCCGGGTCACCTGGACGGGCGCGGTCTCCGGCCAGTCCAAGGACGTGGAGATCGGCCGCGGTCGCGCCGCCCTCGACGTCGAAGTACTGGTCGGCACTGCTCAGATCGCGTCCGACTGATCGGCAGACTGCGTGGCCGGGACGGTGCGCAAGGTGCGGAACGGCGAGAAGTAGAGGAACGCGTTGCCGGCCAGGGCCGCCAGACCGGCGATCCACAAGGTCGCGTGCAACCCGAACGCCGTACCGAGCGCACCGCCCAGCAGACTGCCGATCGGAGCGGCGCCCCAGCTGACGAAGCTCATGGTGGCGCTGACCCGGCCCTGCAGCTCTGGTGGACAGACGCGCTGCCGGGTGCTGACTTGCAGGATGTAGCAGACGATGATGCAGAAGCCGGCCAGCAGCATCGAGACGACGTACCAGCTCACCTGCCAGCCCGGTGCGGTCAGCGCCTGCAGGGTGAACGCGACGCCGATGCCCGTCGACGACAGCAGCAGCGTGCGGGCATCGCCGTACCTGTTGCTGATCTTCTCGGTGACGCCTGACGCGACGATCGCTCCGCCGAGGCCGATCATGCTCAGTACGCCGATGGTGCCCGGCTGCAGGTGAACCTCGCGGACCAGGTAGACGATCATGATCGCGCCGGCGGCCGCCTGGAACAGCATGGTCGTCGCCGTGTTGAGGGCCATCGGTCGCAGCAGCGGGTGACTGAAGACGTACCGCATCCCCTCCGCGATCTCTCGCTTGAGGTTCGGCCGGTCCGCCTTGGCCGGCGCCACTTCCGGCGTACGGATCGAGCGGAGCCACAGTGCGGACCACAGGAAGCTCAGTGCGTCCACGCCGATGGTGACTGCCGCACCGAGCCACTGCACGAGTACGCCGCCCGCGCCTGCCCCGATCACTGCGCCGACAGAGTGGTTGGCCGCCAGCTTGGCGTTGCCGGGCAGCAGTTGGTCAGGATCCAGCAGCCGAGGCGGGTAAGAACTGTGCGCCACTTCGAACAGCACCGTGAGGACGCCGGTCAGCACGAGTACGACGTACAGCTGCGTGAGACTCAGTACGCCGAACCAGGCGGCGACCGGGATCGTTGCGAAGAGCAGCGCCCGGCCCAGATCGGCGTACACGAGCACCGGGAGACACCGGATCCGGTCGACCCAGGCACCGGCGAACAGCCCGAGTAGCAGCCAGGCAGCCGTCTCGCATGTCCGCAGGAGCGAGACCTGGAGGGTGGATGCGTCGAGGGTGAGAACGGCGAGCAGCGGGATCGCGATCATGCTCAGGCGGCTGCCGAGCTGACTGAGTAGATCAGCGATCCACAACCGGCGGAAATCGGGGTGTCTGAGGATGCTCGGGGAGGTCATGCCGCGACGCTAAGCCGAGACTTGAGTCCTGTCGACTCAACTATCAACAAAGTTGAGTCTGATCGACTCAATCTGAGCGTGAAAATACATCGGCGAGAAAAGTGTCGAAAGTGTCGGTGGGGTCGGTCAGGATGGGTGGCCTGCGTCACATCCAGAAGGGGGATCGACGGATGGCTGCTGTCGAGGCGACCGGCCTCGTGAAGACATTCAGGACCAGGAAGGACACCGTCAAGGCGCTCGACGGGATCGATCTCGAGGTTCCCGAAGGCACGGTGCTGGGCCTGCTCGGGCCGAACGGGGCGGGCAAGACCACGGCGGTTCGCGTGCTGACCACGCTGCTGAAGCCTGACCAGGGCACGGCCCGCGTGCTTGGCCACGACGTGGTGATGGACGCGGACCGCGTCCGCTCACTGGTCGGGCTCTCCGGACAGTACGCCGCCGTCGACGAACTGCTGACCGGCCGGGAGAACCTGTGGATGTTCGGCCGGCTGTACCGGCTGCGCAGTCAGCAGGCGAAGCAACGGGCCGAGGAGCTGCTCGACATCTTCGACCTCACCGACGCCGCGGACCGGACGCTGAAGACGTACTCGGGCGGCATGCGCCGCCGGCTCGACTTGGCCGGTTCGCTGATCGCCCACCCGCGGGTGCTGTTCCTCGACGAGCCGACCACCGGGCTCGACCCGCGCAGCCGGCTCGACCTGTGGCAGATCATCCGCGACCGGGTCCGCGAAGGCGTCACGATCCTGCTCACGACGCAGTACCTGGAAGAGGCCGACGAGCTCGCGGACAGCATCGTGGTCGTCGACCACGGTTCGGTGATCGCCCGCGGTACGGCGGACGAGCTCAAGGCGAAGGTGGGCGGTGAGCGGATCGAGGTCGTCGTTCACGACCCGGCGGAGACCACTCGGGCGCTCGAGTTGCTGATCGGCTCGCTCGACATCACCGAGCCGGACTCCACCACGAAGGACGAGCACACGCGCCGGATCACCGTGCCGGCGCCGGGCGGATCGAGCGCGCTGGTCGAGGTGATCCGGACCCTCGACACGGGCGGCATCCGGATCGCCGACATCGGGCTGCGGCGGCCGACCCTGGACGACGTGTTCCTCACCCTGACCGGGCATGAGGCCGAGCAGAAGGAGCAGGAGTCATGAGTGCGGCGGACATCGACGAGCCGGGCACGGTGAATCCGCTCGGCCGGGCGTTCTCCGATGCCGGGATCCTGGCGTGGCGGACGCTCAAGCGGATCCCGCGGACGCCGGACATGCTGATCTACGCGACCATCCAGCCGATCATGTTCGTGCTGCTGTTCGCGTACGTGTTCGGCAACGCGATCCCGATTCCCGGCTTCCCGGGCCCGCGGGCGTACCGGGAGTTCCTGATGGCCGGGATCTTCGCGCAGACGATGGCGTTCGCGGTCGCATCCGCGAGTGTCGGGCTGGCCGACGACATGTCGAAGGGCCTGATCGACCGGTTCCGGTCGCTGCCGATGGCGCGGTCCGGGGTGATCGCCGGTCGGGTCGTCGGGGACGTGGTGTTCAACGCGTTCGTGATGCTGGTGATGGTGATCTGCGGCTTCATCGTCGGCTGGCGCTGGCACCACGGTTTCGGTCAGGCGCTGGCGGCGTTCGGGATCCTGCTGTTGTTCGCGTTCGCGATGCTGTGGGTCGGTGCGCTCATCGGTCTGTCCGTCGGCAGTCCCGAGGTGGCGGCGTCGGCAGGACTGATCTGGCTGTTCCCGCTGACCTTCCTGTCCAACGCGTTCGTGCCGACGCCCAACCTGCCCAGCGGTCTGCAACCGGTCGCCGAGTGGAATCCGATCTCCTCCATCGTCGCCGCCTGCCGCCACCTGTTCGGCAATCCGTCACCCTTCGCCAGTCCGGACGGTTTCCCCGCGCAGCATCCGGTCTGGCTGTCCCTGATCTGGTGTGCCGCGATCATCGCCGTCTTCGCGCCCCTGGCCGTCCGCAAGTACCGCAGCGCCACCAGCCGTTGAGTCATTGACAACGCTTATACAGCGTGCAAATAATTCGAACTATGTTAAAGGAACGGGGGAACTGGCGGGAGGCGCGGCGGGAGAATGCCCGCGCCTCAGTGCTCGCGGCCGCGTGGGAACTGGTCGGCGAGGAAGGGCTGGCCGCGTTGTCCCTGCGCGAGCTGGCCCGCCGGGCCGGGATCACCACACCGACCGTCTACGCGTACTTCGAGTCCAAGAACGCCATCCTGGACGCGATGTTCGCGCAGGCCGCGCAGGCTTTCATCGACCTGAAGGCCACGCTGCCGGTGACGGACCGGCCGGCCGAGGACCTGCTGACCGAGGCACGCGCCTTCATCACGTTCTGCGTGTCCGACATTCCCCGGTACCAACTGCTGTTCCAGCACTCGGTGCCCGGCTTCACGCCGTCGCCCGAGTCGTACGAGCTTGCCGTCGCCGCCCTGGAGAGGACCCGCGAGCTCCTCGCACGCAACGGCGTGCACGATCAACGTCAGCTCGACATCTGGACCGCCATCACCACCGGTCTGGTCGACCAGCAGGTCTCCAACGATCCTGGCGGCGACCGGTGGAGCGGCCTCGTCGACGACGTCACCCGGATGTTCCTGGCTCAGTACGCGAGCGGGGAGTCCGTGTAATCCCGAGGGGGAATCATGTCCACTGTCACCCAGCCCAGACTCCATCACCTGGCCCTGACCGTGACCGACCTGGAGTCGAGCGTCCAGTGGTACGGCGAAGTGTTCGGCGTCCACCCGGTGCTCGACGTACCGCACAAGGGCGGCGTCGGCCGCATCCTCGCCGATGCGGATCATCAGCTGATGATCGCCCTGCACCGCCACGACACCAACGACGGCGGCCTGTGCAGGGAGACGACGACCGGCCTCGACCACGCCGGCTTCGCGGTCGGCACCCGCGACGACCTCACCCAGTGGCAGGACCATCTCGAGGCCCATGGCGTGGTCCGTGCGGACACCGCCGACAAGCCACTCACCCAGTCTCCGATCGTGGACGAGCCGTATGCCTCGGTGCTCGTCTTCCGCGACCAGGACAACATCCAGCTGGAACTCTTCGCCCCGACCGTGCAGTGAAATGGCGAGCGCCCCGGTGGAGTCCACCGGGGCGCTCGGGGCTTGGTGGTCAGCCGGTGAAGGGTTCGGCGGCGACGATCTCGACGGTGACGTCCTTGCCGTTCGGGGCCGCGTAGCTGGCCTTGTCGCCCTTCTTCTTGCCCAGGATCGCCGAGCCCAGCGGGGACTGCGGCGAGTACACGTCGATGTCGACCGACGCGTCCAGGGCGAGCAGTTCGCGGGAGCCGAGCAGGAACGTCTCGACGTCGTCGGCACCGGCGAACTTGATCGACACCTTCATCCCGGGCTCGACCTTGCCGCCGGCCTTCGGGGTCTCGCCGACCCGGGCCCGACGGAGCATGTCCTCGAGCTGCCGGATCCGGGCCTCGATCTTGCCCTGCTCGTCCTTGGCGGCGTGGTACCCGCCGTTCTCCTTCAGGTCGCCTTCGTCGCGGGCGTCGCTGATGCGCTGCGTGATCTCGGCACGGGCCGGGCCCTTGAGGTGCTCGAGCTCCGACTTCAGCTGGTCGTAACCCTCCTGCGTCAGCCAGACAACGCTGTCCTCATCGATCCTCTGCGTCACGGGCTGCTCCTTGTGTCGGTGGGATGGGCAGGAAAAGCTGCTGGCCGCCGTCGTCGACGGCGACCAATCCACTGAGCGTAGCAAGATCCGGCGGAGAACCCCACAGTTCTGCGGGGCCTCAAACGCGGGGAAACCGTTTGCTTGGTGGTTCTTCCCACATCCTGGCGAACTGACCGGTAATCGGTTGCCGGACAACCGTCCGGAGGTCAGTGCGGCCGGTGCGAGTCCGCGGTCGTGCAGCCGATCAGTACCACCGAGGTTGCGGAGCGTTGCGTTTTCAGCGTCGCCGGCAGGGTCTGGTGCCTGGGGGAGTCGGCCGGGATGGTCAGTGTCAACTCCCCGACGATGGAGAAGTCGGCCGATTTGGCCTGCAGCCGGCAGTTCGCCTCCACCGACTTGGTCCGGTCCACCTGGATGGTTGCCTTCGCAGTGGTCGCCGACGTCACCTCGAACCCCAGCAACCGCGACGTCACCGGCGGATTCGACCCGACGATCGCCGCCCACGCCAGCCACGCCAGCCCAGCCGCGGCCATCACAGCCACCACCCCGATGATCAACGGCCGCCGCGACCGCCGCCCCCGCCCGTACCGCGCATCGAGGTCGGCTGTTGAACTACTCGGAGATGACTCGGTCAAAGGAAGTCCAGAGGGGGTCGGTCGTGGGTTTGGCCCGGGGTTGGAGGACCATTGTGTCTTGTGAGTGAAGATCTTCGGTTGTTGCATGTGCATGCGCACCCAGATGACGAGTCCAGCAAGGGGGCCGCTTCGACCGCCCGGTACGTGGCCGAGGGCGTCGAGGTCATGGTGGCCACGTGCACCGGTGGGGAACGGGGTTCGATCCTGAACCCGAAGATGGACCGGCCGGAGGTGCTGGCCAACATCACCGAGATCCGCCGCAAAGAGATGGACACGGCCCGCGAGATCCTCGGCGTCGAGCAGACCTGGCTCGGCTGGGTGGACTCCGGGTTCCCCGAGGGCGACCCGCCGCCGCCCCTTCCGGAGGGCTGCTTCGGCGCGCTCAAGGTGGAGGACGCCGCGGCACCGCTGGTGAAGCTGATCCGCGAGTTCCGTCCGCAGGTCGTCACGACGTACGACGAGAACGGCGGCTACCCGCACCCGGACCACGTGATGTGCCACCAGATCACGGTGGCTGCGTTCGAGGCGGCGGGAGACAAGGACGCGTACCCGGAGCTCGGCGAGCCATGGCAGCCACTGAAGCTGTACTACCACCACACCTTCCACTATGAGCGGATGAAGGCGCTGCACGACGCGATGGTCGCCCGCGGCCTGGAGTCGCCGTACGCCGAGCGCCTCAAGGACTGGAAGCCGGACCCGGAGAACGAGCGCCGGATCACCACCCGGGTGGAGTGCGCCGAGTACTTCGAGGTCCGGGACAAGGCGCTGCTCGCGCACGCCACCCAGATCGACCCGGACGGCGGCTGGTTCACGGTGCCGCTGGAGGTGCACCAGGCGGCCTGGCCGACCGAGGACTTCGAGTTGGCGCGGAGCGTGGTCGAATCCGAACTCCCCGAGGACGATCTGTTCGCGGGGCTGCGCTGACGGCGGGGCGCGGGCAGTGAGAGACTGGTGGCGTGACAGTGATGACCTTCCTTCCGGCGACCGAGATCGACCCGAACTCGGTGCGCCCCGGCTGGGTCGCGCTGCTGATCGTGCTCGCTCTCGGTGCCGCCACGGTGCTGCTGTGGCGCAGCATGGGCAAGCAGTTGAAGAAGATCGACTTCGACGGCGATGGTGCGGACGCCCCAGCACCGTCCGACGGCCCAGCGAGTACGGACAGCTCAGCGGCTCCGGCCGGCGATGCCGAGCCGACGGGTACGACGGGTACGACGCCGACCCAGAGTGACACCAAGGAACACACAACGCACTGATCTCGTGACACCGTTATCACGAGATGGTGTCGTACGTGGGCTGCCCACTGATGTCGCCCCTATAGTGAGCGCGTGTTCAATCGTGCCGCTGCCGAGTTCGCTCTGTGACCGCGACCCGCGCCGCCCGGCACCGGATGCCCGGACGGCTGGTCGCGGGTGGTCTGACGGCCGTGATCGTCGCCTCGGTGGCGATGGTCATCGGTCTGTTCGCAGCCGGCAGTGAACCGCAGGACACGGGTGGCATCGGCGGACCGTCGGTGTTCGTCGGCTGGCTGCTGCCGCTGGTCCGGCTGATCTCGATCTTCGCGACCGTCGGCTGCGCGGGCGCGCTGCTGGCCGCGGTGGTGCTGCTGCGGATCGAAGGCGGTCCGCTCGGAGTGCAGGGCCGCCGGGCCGTGCGCGACGCCAGCAACGCGGCGATCATCTGGGCGGTCTGTGCCTTCGCCGGCGCGATCGTCACCGCGTCCATCCTGCTCGACACTCCGGTCAATCTGCTCCGCCTCCGGCTGGACGACGCCCTCGGCGTACCCGAGGTCAAGGCGCTGCTGATCACCGGCATCCTGGTCGTCGCGCTGGCGATCGGCATCCGCCGCGTCCAGACTTCGTCGGCGGCCAGTCTCGGCGTACTCGTTGCGATCGCGGCCCTTGTCCCGACCGCACTGACGGCGTACCCGCGGAACGAGTCGTACGTCGTGGTCGCCGGCGCGGCCCTTGTCGTCCATGTGATTGCCGCGACCACCTGGATCGGCGGACTGGCGGGCCTGGTCCGCTACGGACGGGCGAGTCGCACCGGCCTCCCGATCGTGCTCGAGCGGTTCAACGAGGTCGCGTCGATCTCGTCGATCGCCGTACTGCTGAGCGGCCTGCTCAGCGCAGCGGGCCGGCTGGCCGCGAAGGGCGGCGGCTGGGGTTCGATCCCCGACGCGCTCACGTCGGATGCGTACGGCGTTCTCCTGCTGGTGAAGATCGCCGCGTTCCTGGTCCTGATCGTCGCGGCCTGGCTGCACCGCCGCCGGGCGATCGGCGACTTGGTTGACGGCGGCAACCCGTTCTGGCGGATCGTCGGTACCGAACTCTTCGTCATGGCCCTCACCCTGGGCCTGTCCGTCGCCCTGTCACAGACCGCCTGACGGTCACGCCTGGTTCGGGCGGCCCATGGTCGCGTACAGCTGGAGGAATCGGGCCTCGGTCAACGCCATGTTCTCGATCTCGCTCGGATGGACGCTCTCGTTCGGGGCGTGGATGAGGGCCAGGGGTTCTTCCACGCCCATCAAGATGAGTTCGGCCCCCGGGTAGGTGTCGGCGAACACGTTGCACAGCGGGATGGACCCGCCCTGTCCCAACGACGTCATCGGCGTTCCGTACGCCTCCTGCATCGCTGCTGCCATCGCTGTGTAGGCGGGACCGTCGGTCTCGGCCTTGAAGGGCGCGCCGACCGCCTCGATCTCGGCGGTGACGTGGACGCCCCAGGGAGCCGTGGCCCGGAGCTGGTCGATCAGGCTGGTCCCGGCCTGATCCGGGTCCGTCCCGGGTGGAATGCGCAGGTTGAGCCGGGCCGCCGCCTTCGGCACGATGGCCGCCGCCGATCCGACCACCGGAGGGCAGTCGATGCCCAGGATGGTCACCGCCGGCCGCGCCCACAGCATGTCCGAGACGGTGCCGTCGCCCAGCAGGGAGGCGCCGTCCGGCACGCTCGCATCGCTACGGAACTGATCGGTCGGATAGGGCTGGCCCGACCACGTCCGGGTGTTGTCCAGCCCTGTGATGGTGGTGTTGCCCTGGCTGTCGCGGAGGCTCGCGAGCATCGCGACGAGGGCCGCGAGCGCGTCCGGGGCAGGGCCGCCGAACATGCCGGAGTGGAGCTCGGTGCCGAGCGCCTCGACCGTCACCACCACGTTCACCATGCCGCGCAGACTCACGGTCGCCGCCGGATGGCCCACTGCCGCGTTGCCGGTGTCGCAGACGAGGATCGCGTCCGCGCGGAGCAGGTCGGCATGATCGGGCACGAACGCCTCGAGGCCGCCGGTTCCCTGCTCCTCCGATCCTTCGACCACGAGCTTCAGGTTCACCGGTACGTCGTCACCGAGCGCACGCAACGCGGCCAGATGGACGACGATGTTGCCTTTGCAGTCCGCTGTCCCGCGGCCGAACCAGCGGCCGTCCTTCTCGGTGAGCTCGAACGGCGGCGTACGCCAGGCAGCGTCGTCAAGTGGTGGCTGGACGTCGTAATGCGCGTACAGCAGTACCGTGGGAGCGTCCGGCGTCGGGCCAGGCCGCGATCCGACGACTGCACGGCTGCCGTCGGCCGTCTCCTCCAGGTGTGCGTCGGCGAATCCCAGTTCCGCGAACTTGCCGAGCACCCACGCCGCGGCGCGCTCGCACTCCTCGATCGGGAACTGCCGGGGGTCCGCCACCGATTTGATCGCGACGAGGTCGGCGAGCTCCGACCTCGCCTGTGGCATCAGCCCGGCGATCCGGCTGCGTAGATCCATGGTCCCGTCACCCCGCGACGTCGTCGGTCTTGAGGTCGTCGACGAAGTTCTGGAAGTCCTCCAGCTCGTCCGGACAGTAGATCTTGATGATCAGCAACTGGCCGCGGACGATCTCGCTGTCCGCGATCACCGGCCGGATCCCCGGCCCGGCGGCGCCGTTGGCCAGCTGCGAAAGGAAGATCCCCCGGGTCAGGGCCTCGTTCGGATCGGTGCACGTGGCGCCGCCGTCCTCGCCGAGGACCCGCACGATCTGCTCCTGTGACGGTGCCCGCGAGCCCGAGCTCTGCAGGGCCGCAATGAGCTGGTTGGCCTTGTCCTCGGCCTGTTTCGTGGACCTGGCCGAGGAGAAGGCGATCAGACCGATGATCATCAGGATCGCGACCACCACCGCGGCGCCGATGTAGAGCATCGTGCGGTGGCGGGGCTCCGACGTCTCCGTCGCGGTGCTCATGTCTCGGCTCCCTCGGGCTCGGGCTGCTTCCAGCTGGGCTTGCGCAACCGGTAGAACAGGAACGGCACCAGCAGGCCGAGGCCCAGCGCCCCGCCGGCGACGATCGCCAGGTAGACCCCGCCGTTGCCGGACTCGAACTGCGACGGCGGGATGAATCCCACCAGCAGCGCGGCGAGCGACGCGGCGAAGCCCACACCACACATCCCGGCCAGCAGAGGCGCGCGATAGCCGCGCGGGTGCTCGGGGTGCTTACGCCGCAGCTGAACGGCTGCGACGAACATCAGCAGGTACATGATCAGATACACCTGGGTGGTGATCACAGAGAAGATCCAGTAGGCGCTCGACACATCCGGGATGAACGCGTACGCGAGGCCGATCACGGTGGTGATCAGGCCCTGGACGACGAGGATGTTCTGCTGCACTCCGTTCTTGTTGAGCCGTTGCAGGTACGGCGGGAGGTAGCCCTCCTGCCGGGAGATCAGCAGCAGGCCCTTCGAGGGCCCGGCCAGCCATGTCAGCATGCCGCCGAGGGAGGCGGTGACCAGCATGATGCCGACGATCGGCGTCAGCCACTGCCAACCGAAGTTGGCGAAGACGGCGTCGAAGGCCTGCATGACACCAGCGGTGAGCGAGAGCTCCTTGGCCGGGACGATCCAGCTGATCGCCAGCGCGGGCAGGATGAAGATCGCGAGCACCAGGCCCATCGCGAGGAACATCGACTTCGGGAACTCCTTGGCAGGCTTCCGCAGCGACGACACGTGCACCGCGTTCATCTCCATGCCGGAGTAGGACAGGAAGTTGTTGACGATGAGCACGAGGCTCGACAGGCCGGCCCAGGCCGGGAAGATGTTGTCCGACGTCATCGGTGCGGCCGACGGGTTGCCCTGGCCGAGGAACACGATGCCGAGAGTGACCAGGACGACGCCGGGTATCAATGTACCGATGATCAGGCCGCCACTGGCGAGGCCGGCCACGCCCTTGGTGCCGCGCGAGGAGACCCAGACGCCGGACCAGTAGACGACGATGATGACCGCGGCGGTCCACACACCACTACTGGCCAGCTCGGGATTGAACACATAGGCGAGGGTGCTCGCGACGAACCCGAGCAGGCTCGGGTAGTAGAAGATCGTCATCGCGAACTGGCACCACACGGCCAGGAAGCCCGCCGGCTTGGAGATGCCGTCGGACACCCAGCGGTAGATGCCGCCGTTCCAGCCGGAGGCCAGTTCGGCGGACACCAGCGAGGTGGGCAGCAGGAACACCAGCGCGGGAAGTAGGTACAAGAAGACGCAAGCCAGGCCGTAGACCGCCATGGTCGGGGCGGCTCGGAGACTTGCGACGGAGCTCGTGGTCATCATCGCCAGAGCGACCCAGGAGATCCACGTGGTGGCCGGGGCCTTGGCCCGGGCGGCGGCAGCCACCGCGGGCGGCTCGATCGGAACGTCGGCTGAGCTCACCGCAACCACACTCCGGCGACCGTTGTTCCCGGACGTTCCTGAGACCTGCGCGTTCTATCGATTGCCGACACTCTCATCGCCCCCTAGGCCATGACATGACGGATGTCGTTGTCAGGCTAGGAATCAACCGATATCGACGACTCATCCCCCGTGGATGAAAGGCGGCGAGCCCTCTGCGCCCGGAGGCGCCAGACAACCCCCGTTGCCTTGGGCATCAGGAAGATGCCCAAGGCAACGGCGCTGACGGGGCCGGCTGTCTACTCGACTACGCGGATCCGGTGGTCGGTGTTGTTGAGCCGTCGGCCCGCGCTCTCGGTCACGGTGACGATGTCCTCGATGCGGACCCCGAAGCGGCCGGCCAGATAGATTCCGGGCTCGATGGAGAAGCACATCCCAGGCTCGAGCAGTCGCTCCTCACCCTCGACCATGTACGGCGGCTCGTGCGTCGTCACACCGATCCCGTGGCCGGTCCGGTGGATGAACTGCTCGCCGTAGCCGGCCTTGGTGATGACCTCGCGGGCAACGCGGTCGATCTGCTGGCACGGCACGCCCGGCCGGACGGCCTCGAATCCGGCTTGCTGTGCCGTCCTGACGATGTCGTGCACCTCCTGCACCTCGGCGCTCGGCTCGCCGACGACGACCGTACGGGTGGTGTCGGACCCATAGCCGTACCGCAGGCCGCCGAAGTCGAGAACGACCGCGTCGCCGGCCTGGATGACCCGTTCGCCGGCCTCATGGTGCGGGTTGGCGCCGTTCGGGCCGGACCCGACCACGGTGAAGTCGACCTGCTCGTGGCCGAACTGCCGAAGCAGCCGGGCGAGATCGGCCGCGACCTCCGTCTCGAGCCGGCCGGCGAAGCGCAACTGAACGATCTCCCCGTACGTCGCATCCGCGGCCTCGGCGGCCAGGGACAGACGCGCCAGTTCGTTGGCGTCCTTGACCGCACGCATCATCGGCATGCACTCGCTCAATGCCTGGTAGCTCGTGGCCGGTCTGGTTCGCTGCAGACCGAGAACGTGCATGGCCCAAGCCGAGTCCGAGATCCCGAACCGGCCGTCGGAGGTCAACAGGTCACCGGCCACGGGATAGGGGTCGGACCCGTCGGTCCAGTCGATCATGCTGAGGGCGCCGGCACCCTCCGCCGACTCCGCATCGGGCCGCTCGAGCGCCGGTACGACGAGCGTCGGCTCCCGATCGGTGCTGAGGATCAGCATCGTGAGCCGTTCCGTGATCGCGGTCGGCTGATAGCCGGTCAGCCACACGAGGTCCGGTCCAGGGGTGACGATGACGCCGGAAAGCCCTGCTCCGGCGGCATCCCTCACAACCCGGCGCATCCGGGCGGTGTAGTCGTCTCGGGTGAACGGCGCGGGTTGCGGCAGCGTGGCAGTCGTCATGTCGTCCCTCCGAGCAGTCACGCTAGGTCTCTCGGCCGTGACCGGGATCCTCCCGCCCGGATGATTCCCTCACCGTGCCGAGCGGCCGCCGTTCACAGAGCGCCTGACCACGGGGCGGTGCGCAGGTCGGACGTCGTACGTCGTTCGCGGTCCTGGGGCCGGTCTTCGGCGGCACGGCCGATCGCGATCATCGAGACGATGTGCCAGCCGGCGCCGGGGGAGAGGTCCTCGGTCAGCGCGTCGAGATCGAACGCGCGGAACTGGCGGCAGGCGAGACCCATCGCGTGCGCCTGCAGCGTCAGGTGGGCCACTGACTGACCCAGGTCGTAGTCCGCGAAGTCGGAGTACGCCCAGTCCGTGTCCTCGACGAACCGATGCGCCATCGTCACGACGAGAAGGCCCGCACTCGGAGCCCATCGGCCCGAACTGGCCGCGAGGTGCCGCACGATCCGCTTGTGCTCCGGCTCGTCGCGCCGCGCGGTGAAGTAGGCCCAAGGCTGCGAGTTACCGGCCGAGGGCGCCCAGCGGGCAGCTTCCAGCAGCAGGTCCACGTCGTCATCCGTAAGCGTCGACTCGGGATCGAACCGCAATGGGCTGAAGCGTGAGGCGAGCAGCGGGTGAACGTGCATGTCAGGGGCAACCCCCACCCGGCCCGGTCCATTCCGTCCGGCCCCGCATACGGTGGGGAACATGGCGTCCGTGAACGAGCTCGGCCGAAGCACCAGTCCGTACCTGCGGCAGCATGCAGAGAATCCGGTGGCCTGGCAGGAATGGTCCCAGGCCGCGTTCGCCGAGGCGCGGGAGCGCGACGTACCGGTCTTCCTGTCGGTCGGGTACTCCGCCTGCCACTGGTGTCATGTGATGGCGCACGAGTCGTTCGAGGACGAGGCGACAGCGGCGTACCTGAACGAGCACTTCGTCTGCATCAAGGTGGATCGCGAGGAACGCCCCGACGTGGACGCGATCTACATGTCGGCGACGGTGGCGATGGTCGGGCAGGGCGGCTGGCCGATGTCGGTGTTCCTGACCCCGGACGCCGAGCCGTTCTTCTGCGGCACGTACTTCCCGAAGGACCCGCGCGGCGGGATGGCCTCGTTCCGCCAGGTGCTCGAGTCGCTGGTCGACGCGTGGCGGACCAAGCGCGATCAGATCGACGAGATCGGTCGCCGGGTGGTCGGGCAGCTCGGCGTCCAGCAGCACGCGGCCGGGGGTGCGATCGACACCGCGACACTGGATCAGGCCGCCGAACTGCTGAAGACCGACTTCGACCCGGCCGATGCCGGCTTCGGTGGTGCGCCGAAGTTCCCGCCGTCGATGGTCCTCGACTTCCTGCTCCGCCACCATCGCCGCACCGGCTCGGCCGACGCGCTCGAGATGGTCGCGACGACGTGCGAGCGGATGGCGCGCGGCGGCATGTACGACCAGCTGGCCGGCGGTTTCGCGCGCTACTCGGTCGACCGCCAGTGGATCGTTCCGCACTTCGAGAAGATGCTCTACGACAACGCGCTGCTGCTCGACGTCTACACCCAATGGTGGGCGGTGAGCTCCGACCCGCTCGCCCGGCGGATCGCCGAGGAGACCGCCGACTTCCTCCGCACCGAGCTCCGGACCGACGAAGGCGGCTTCGCCTCCGCGCTCGACGCCGACACGGAAGGTGTGGAAGGCAAGTACTACGTCTGGACGCCGGAGCAGTTGCACGAGGCACTGACCGAGGACGACGCCCGCTGGGTCATCGAACTCTGCGACGTCAGCGGCACCTTCGAGCACGGGTCTTCGGTCCTCCAGCTTCGCCAGGACCCCGACGACTCCGACCGCTGGCAGCGGATCAGGGCGCTCCTGCGCGAGGCCCGCGCGCAGCGCACGTACCCCGGCCGCGACGACAAAGTAGTTGCCGCCTGGAACGGTCTCGCCATCACCGCCCTGACCAGAGCCGGTGTGATCCTGGACCGCCCCGAGTACGTCGAAGCCGCCACCCAGGCGGCCAGATTGGTCCGAGAGGTACACCTCGACGACGCGACCGGACGCCTCCACCGCACCTCCCGGGACGGCGTTGCCGGGACAGCCCACGGTGTCCTCGAGGACTACACGGCGTACGCGCAGGCTTGTCTGGTGCTGTTCGGTGCCAGCGGTGACATCGAGTGGTACGACACCGCGCGACGCCTTCTGGACAGGACAATCGAGCAATTTGTTGCTGATGGCTCGTACTTCGACACGGCTGCCGATGCCGAGCAGCTGGTCTGGCGTCCGCAGGACCCGACCGACAACGCCAGCCCGGCCGGCGTGAGCCTGGCAGCCGAGGCGTTGACGACGATGGCCAGCGTGACCGGATCGGTCCGGTATGAGACTGCGGCCGCCGAGGCTCTGAAGGCCTCGGCCGCCATCGCCGCGCGGGCGCCACGGTTCGCCGGCCGGGCCTTGGCAGTGGCCGAGACGATCGCCGCCGGGCCGCTCGAGATCGCCATCGCGGGCCGCTCGCCCGAGTTGCTCCGAACCGCATTCACGGCCTCGCCTTGGGGTACGGCGATCGTCCAGGGCGACCCCGGTCTCGCCGTACCGCTGATGGAGGGTCGCGCGTTGGTACAGGACCAGCCCGCGGCGTACGTCTGTCAGAAATTCACCTGCCGGCTCCCGGTCGTGTTGCCGGAAGACCTTCGCCGCGAGTTCCGCCCGGTGAACTGACAACGACGGCGGTGCGGGTTTTCCCTGTCGTTTCGGAAGAATCCCTTGACTCCCGGCCCGCTGGGGACGAGAGTCCTCCCTCAGTCGGATGTAACAGAACTCGCACGTCTTGACACACAGTGTCACAACTGAGGCAGTGGCACTGCTGCGCCAATACATCCGGCGTCCCCAACTGAATTCGGTCGCTGCGCCCAAACAGCGACCACACCGTGAGGAGATGTTGTCTTGAAACGACTGACATCAGCAGGGGCGGTGGCCATCGTCGCGACAGCGGGTCTTGCGACGGCGTTCACCGGCTCGACCGCGGGGGCCGCGAATCGCGCGGCTCCGCTTCCGGCGTCCGGCTTCAACCAGCCGGCCGCCGTCCAGGCCGAACAGGCGCAGACCGCGCAGACGGCCGCAGCCCTCGGACTCGCCGGTGGCGAGGTGCTCAAGGTTCGCGACGTGGTCAAGGACGCCGACGGCACTGAGTACGTCCGCTACGACCGCACCTACAACGGCCTGAAGGTCGTCGGGGGTGACCTGATCGTCAAGCGCAAGGGCGAGGCGATCGGCGATGTCATCACTGTCACCTACAACCTCGGCGCCAAGTCCGTCGGTGTCGCGACCAAGCCGACTCTGTCCCAGTCGGCCGCGCTCACCAAGGGTGCCCAGGCGGCCAAGTTCAAGGCCACCGGCAACAAGGGTGCGCTGGTCGTGTTCGTCACGCCGGCCAAGCCCGTGCTCGCCTACGAGGTCGTCACCACCGGTGTGAAGCCGGACCAGACCCCGTCGGTGCTGCACTCGTTCATCGACGCCAAGTCCGGCGCCCTGCTGGCCCAGGACGACGAGATCAAGACCGGTACCGGCAACTCGATGTACTCCGGCACCGTCAGCATCGGTACGTCGGGCAGCTTCACGATGAGCGACCCGAGCCGCGGTGGCAACTTCACCACCGACCTCAACGGTGCGACCTCCGGCAACGGCACGACGTTCACCGACCCCGACGACACCTGGGGCAACGGCTCGACGTCCAGCCGCCAGACCGCCGGTGTCGACGCGCACTACGGCGCGCAGCTGACCTGGGACTACTACAAGAACGTCCACGGCCGCAACGGCATCTTCAACAACGGCCAGGGCGCCAGGTCCCGGGTGCACTACGGCAACGCGTACGTGAACGCGTTCTGGGACGGCACCCAGATGACGTACGGCGACGGCCAGGGCAACGCCCGTCCGCTGACCGCGATCGACGTGGCCGGCCACGAGATGAGCCACGGTGTCACCGAGGCGACCGCCAACCTGAACTACTTCGGTGACGCGGGCGGCCTGAACGAGTCCACCTCGGACATCTTCGGCACCATGGTCGAGTTCTCCGCCAACAACTCCTCCGACCCGGGTGACTACCTGATCGGCGAGAAGATCAACATCAACGGCAACGGCACGCCGCTGCGCTACATGGACAAGCCGTCGAAGGACGGGGCCAGTTACGACTGCTGGAGCAGCTCGGTCGGCAACGCCGACCCGCACTACTCGTCCGGTCCGCTGAACCACTGGTTCTACCTGGCCTCCGAGGGCACCGGCAGCAAGGTCATCGGTGGTGTGACGCACAGCAGCACCGCCTGCAACGGCGCCACCATCGCCGGTGTCGGCCACGACGTGGCATCGAAGGTCTGGTACCGCACGCTGAGCACCAAGCTCAGCTCGGGCAGCACCTACAAGGACGCCCGTGAAGGCGCGATCACCTCGGCCAAGGAGCTGTACGGCGCCGACTCCGCGCAGTGCAAGGGCATCGAGGCTGCCTTCAGCGGCATCTCCGTCCCGGCCGGTGCGGCCGCCTGTGGTGGTGGCACCGAGCCGCCGCCCACCGGCGACAACCTGCTGCTGAACCCGGGCTTCGAGTCCGGTGCGGTGAACTGGACCGGCACCGCCGGCCCGATCACCAACAACACCGGGCGTCCGGCCCGCACCGGCAGCTGGAAGCTCTGGCTGCAGGGCAACGGCCGCGCCACCACCGAGAACGTCGGCCAGTCGGTCGCGATCCCGGCTTCGGCGACGGCGGCGTCGCTCTCGTTCTGGATCCGGATCGACACCGCGGAGACGACGTCCTCGACGGTGTACGACACGGCGAAGGTGCAGATCATCGACGGTGGGACGACCACCACGCTGGCGACGTACTCGAACCTGAACAAGAACACGTCGTACGTGCAGAAGACGCTCAATGTGACGCAGTACAAGGGAAAGACCGTCACGGTGAAGTTCGTCGGCCAGGAGGACTCCTCCCTGCAGACCAGCTTCGTCATCGACGACACCTCGCTGACCGCGAGCTGACCGTCTCGCGGTGATCCCGTCCGGGGCGCGCGGCCTTCCGCCCAGGCTCGCGCGCCCCGGATCTCCTTTCGCTCGCCCCGGCTGAAGG
The DNA here is from genome assembly GCF_004331485.1 of Kribbella capetownensis. Classification (GTDB taxonomy): domain Bacteria; phylum Actinomycetota; class Actinomycetes; order Propionibacteriales; family Kribbellaceae; genus Kribbella; species Kribbella capetownensis. Next base: position 500,304 of record NZ_SJKD01000006.1, on the reverse strand, counting down.
AGATCCACCATGCGTACCTTCCGGTACTCCGGACTCGGCGCTGTCCTCGTGGCCGGCGTACTGTTTGCCCCAGGCAACGTCGCCACCGCGGCCGAGTCGCCGGACATCTCCAGACCCCCAGGAACCGTTTGAGGTTCGGGTTCTGGGGTGCCGAGGAACTCGGGCTGGTCGGCTCGAGGTACTTGAACAACCTGCCCGGCACGGAACGCGACAAGATCGAGTTGTACCTGAACTTCGACATGATCGCGTCGCCGAACCCGGGCTACTTCGTGTACGACGACAATCCCGCGGGCAACGGCGCCCGCGACGACCTGGTCGCGTACTTCACCCAACAGAACGTCCAGACCGAGTTCATCGACGTCCGGGGCCGATCCGACCACGCCGCGTTCCGGTCGCTCGGCATCCCGACTGCCGGCACGTTCTCCGGCGCCGAGGAGACCAAGACGTCAGCCCAGGCCGCGAAGTGGGGTGGTACGGCGGGGCAGGCATTCGACCGCTGCTACCACCGGTCCTGCGACACCATCAGCAACCTGGACCTGACCTCGCTGGACCACCAGATCGATGCCATCGGCCACATGATCTGGACCTACACCCAGAAGGACTACACCAAGACGAGCTTCGTCATCGATGACACGGCGCTGAGTGTGGGCTGACAGCCTACGTCCGGGGCGCGCGGTCTCCGCCCAGACTTGCGCGCCCCGGACTCCCCGTTAGACCGGCTCGCAGAGTTTGCCCGGGGGGATGGTGGCTTGGGTGAGCAGTTGGTTCACCGACTCCGACATCGGCTTGAGCTGCGGGTCCTCGATGCGGGCCGTCTTCCCGTTCGCGGTGACCGCGAGGATCATGTCGTCGGGGTGCCGGGTGCTCGGTTTGGTAGGAGTGAGGCTGGCCCAGTCGACCTGCTGTGCGGCGGTCTGGATCGTCGTCAGCAGGGCAGCGTCCAGCTTGCACCGGACCGCCTGCTTGCCGCGCGAAGTCACCGTCGCGACGCCGTCGGTGCCGATCACCACCTTGTCGTCGAACCCGGCGAACCCACCGGTCCGGCTGACCGTGATCGGCAGAGCTGTGCCGGCCGGGGTCGACGGGCTCCCCGTGGGCGTACTGCTGGGCAGCGTCGGAGGAGCGGACGGCGTGCCGCCCGCACCATTGCCGGACTCGGCGCCACAGCCGACCAGGACCAGTCCGGCGACGGTGCTGATCGTGGCGACCACTGCGTACCTGCTGAGGTTCCTCACGCACCATGGATACATCCAGGCAGGCGGTTCGTTGCAGCTGTGACACGACCGAAATGTTCTTGTTAGACCACCCGCGACACCAGGTCGACCAGCACGCGGGTGAGCCGGACGCGGTCCTCGAACATCGCGAGCGTCGCGTCGTCGGTGGTCTTGGTGATCTGCTCCAGCGGCAGCGCGGTGAACGTCGCCCGGGCGCAGAGCGAGCCGAGATAGCCGTACTGCACCTGCTCCTCGGTCACCTGCATCCCGTCCTCGGCCAGGCCCTTCAGGAACGCCTTGAAGATCACGGTGTGCACGGCCGGCAGCGCATCGGGCGCCAGCTCACCGGCATGCGCCAGGCCGACGAGCAACTGCCCCAGGTCGAACCCGACCGCCTGGGGGCAGTCGAACCCCCAGTCGATCACCACGAACTCGTCCGGACTCCCCGCCGGAACCAGCAGATTCTGCGGACTCGCGTCCCCGTGCTGGTAGCACTGCGGTAGCGCGTCGAGCGCATCCAGTACGGCGGGCAAGCGCTCACCCAGGTCGAGCAGGTCGTCACGCAGACGGTGGTCGCCCAGATGGCAGACCGCCGCGGCCAGCATCGGCTGCCGCCACGTCTGCGGGTCGGCGATCGCCGGCAGTGCGGCCATCTGCACGCGGCCGCCCACGTAGTACCGCAGGCCGACGCCGGGAGTGGTGATGTCGTTGCGGGGGAGCAGCGGCTCGACCAGCTGCGGCTGGCGACGGGCGGAGAGACGCCCGAGCAGGTACGCCGCCCGCTCGAACCGCTCCATCGGCCATGGACCCGGCTCCTGGACGACGTTCTCCATCCACAGCGTGCCGCGATCGTCGTCGTACAGATCGATGCGGTACGCCGTGGCCAGCCGCAGGCCGTCCGGAAGCACGTCGGCGACGCCACTGCGGTGTACGGCGATCTCCAGCTGCCACGGCAGGTTCTGGACGAACGAGGCGCGGAACTGTTCTGGCACCGAGTCGATGAACTCCCAGTGCCGGACGGACTGGAGCTTCTTGATGAAGCAGGACCAGTCGACCGTGTCGCCGCCGGCCGTGGTCGCCGTACCGAAGAGCCGGAACAGGGCCTCGGTGCTCGGCGTGCCGATCAGGTAGTCGACCGGCTCGACCCGGACCGCGCCGGGCCGGGCTGCCGGGTCCCCGGTGATGGTCCGGACCAGATCGGTCAGGTCGTCGTCGCACAGGGCGTCCCGGCCCAGTGGTTCCAGAGTGGTGATCATGCGTCCCCCCAAAGCAGTCTGCCGCCCATCGTCCGCCCGCGCCTTCTGCCAGTCTTCAGAGCTGGCACGGAAAGAAGTAAAGCAGCCTTACTACCGAGATAGTAAAGTTGCCTTATGACTTCCGTCAACGGACTTCCGGGCACACCGGTGGAACCGGTCCGCTCCGATCACATCGCCGGGTTGCTCGGACTCGTGATGGCGCGCTTACGGGCAGAGATCCTGGCCGACTCCGAGCAGGCGTTCCCGGGGCTGCGGATCTCGCACTACCGGCTGCTCGAGATGATCCCGGCCGACGGCGGCCGGATCACCGACCTGGCCGAGGCGGCCGGGATGACCAAGCAGGGCCTCGGGCAGCACGTCGACTACCTGCAGCGACTGGGGTTCACCGAGTCGGACCGGCTGCGCGGTGACCGCCGGGTCCGGCTGGTACGTCGTACGCCGCGTGGCGACGAGGCGGTCGAGTTCAGCCGGGCCGCGATCGCCCGCGTGGAGGAGTTGTGGGAACAGCAGTTGGGCCGCGAAAGGTACGACGTACTGCGCGAGACCCTGAGGGATCTGGGAGACGCGCCCTAGCCGACCTGGTATGTCGCGATGCTGACGGCGATGTAGTGGCAGATGAACGCAGCCACGGTGAAGGCGTGGAAGATCTCGTGGAAGCCGAACCACAGGGGTGACGGGTTCGGCCGCTTGGTGCCGTAGATGACCGCGCCGATCGAGTAGAGCCCGCCGCCGACCGCGATCAGTGTGACCACGGCCGCGCCGCCCTGGTGGTAGATGTCGCCCATCCAGAAGATCGCCACCCAGCCGAGGGCGAGGTAGATCGGCGTGTAGAGCCAGCGCGGAGCGCTCACCCAGAAGATCCGGAACAGGATGCCGAGCAGTGCGCCGCCCCAGACCAGGCCGAGCATCAGCAGCCGGTTGTCGCCGTGCAGCAGGACCATCCCGAGCGGGGTGTAGGTGCCGGCGATCAGCAGAAAGATGTTGCTGTGGTCGAGCCGGCGCAGGATCGCCTCACCGGTCGGGCCCCAGTAGAACCGGTGGTACAGCGCGGAGATGCCGAACAGCAGCATCGCGCCCATGGTGTAGACCGCCGCGGCCCAGCGGGCCTCGGCGCCGGGGGCGAGACAGATCAGCACGATGCCGGCGGCGGTCGCGAACGGGAACGTGCCGGCGTGCAGCCAGCCGCGAAGCTTGGGCTTCAGCGGCGCGAGTCTTCCCGACAGCCGGTGACCGACTTCCTGGGGCTGGGCGCTGGTAGCGGTCATCGCCGTCCTTTCGAGGGGTGCCGGGCGGTTCAGTACCTACGCAACCGTAACCTACGGAACCGTAGGTTCCATCGTCCATAAGCATGAAATGTAGGCGACATCACCCCTTGGCACACCGCCACCCGCGTGTCCGACGCACGAACTTCGGCGAAAGTTCGAACCTCCGGGCAGCTTTCTGCGAGCCGCTCCAGGGCCTCTCAACAGCGGCCGATCTGGGCTAGCCTCGTGACCGAGAGTCTTCGAGGAGAGCACCTGCCCATGCGGACACCTGGCAAGCAAAAGCTGCGCGATGCGGTGTACGGCCTGTACGAACGCCGGCTGATCCGATCGCTGTCGCTGGACCGGATCCCGCGGCACATCGGCGTCATCATCGACGGCAACCGGCGCTGGGCCCGGGCCGTCGGCGACCCGGTGTCGCGCGGTCACGAGGCCGGGGCGAACAAGATCGTCGAGTTCCTCGACTGGTGCGACGACGTCGGCGTCAAGGTGGTCACCGTCTGGATGCTCTCCACCGACAATCTGAGCCGGCCGGCCGACGAGCTCGAGCCGCTGCTGCGGATCATCGAGCAGACCGTCGACGAGCTGACCGCGATCGGTCGCTGGCGGATCCACCCGGTCGGCGCCCTCGACCTGTTGCCCGGAGCCACCGCCGAGACGCTCAAGGCGGCCGAGACGGCCACGCACGGAGTCGACGGGATGCTGGTCAACGTCGCGGTCGGGTACGGCGGCCGCCGCGAGCTGGCCGACGCGGTCCGCTCGCTTCTGCACGAGGAGGCCGCGCAGGGCATCTCCATCGAGGAGTTGGCCGAGCGCGTCGACGTCGAGCACATCGCGCGGCACCTGTACACGAAGGGCCAGCCGGACCCGGACCTGGTCATCCGGACGTCGGGTGAGCAGCGCCTCGGCGGCTTCCTGCTCTGGCAGAGCGCGCTGAGCGAGTTCTACTTCTGTGAAGCCCTGTGGCCGGATTTCCGGCACGTCGACTTCCTGCGGGCGATCCGGAGCTACGCACAACGGGAGCGCCGCTTCGGGACGTGACCCAGGGCGGCGGCTCCCCAGACCACCCAGAGGATGCCGGGACCGTTCAGGGCCCAGTTGTCGCCGTCCAAAGGGAGCTGGGTGTTCATCAGGCCGGCCGGGATGAGAACCAGATCCAGCGCGGATAGACCTCGCCCCAGCGGTCGCCCACGCCGCCCTGTTCACCCGGTACGCCGGTGAACGCGAAGGCAACCAACGCAGGGGCCAGGGCAACCATCGCGATCAGTGTGTAGTCAGGGATCACCACCGCGAGCCCGATCGCCAGGACGGCGGCGATTGCCTGGAGCACCCAACCGCGGGCCGGGCGTCTGGTCATCACGATCGCCAGTACGGCGCCACCGAGACCGACGGCCGCCATGAGCGGGGCAACGACATGGGCCGGCGTGTCCTCCAGGATCGAGGCGGTTGCACGATCATCGGTCACTTTCGCGAACGGGTAGCCGGGTCCGCCGAGGGCCCAGTAGACGCCCAGAACGCCGTACGTCAGGGACCACAGAGCCGTCGCGTACCCGGTCCCCACCGGCCAGTTCTTCCGCATGTGACGAGACTGTCGCGGAGGGTCGCGGACCGGATCACTCCGCTGGGTGAACGACCTCCCCGGCGTGGGGGGAAGAAGTAACACGCCGTTAACCCCGTGGCCGGGCGTGTCGGAATGCGGGGTTTGCGCCGCCGACCTACGCTCCTTAGTGACGGTCGGAGGGGAAGCCGGCTGTCCGGGAGGCCCGATCAGCTTGAGAATCGTTCGCCAGCCGGTTGCCCCATGAGGGGCAGAACGGAGTGCCCGAGACCTCGCGTCTCGATCTCACTGGTTCCCGGATCTGCCCGTGCGGCGATCCGGAGGGGATCTGCACCAGATCCCCGGGCCAGCTCCCGGTCCATCACCTAACCACTGGTGGGCCGGGCGTGGTGCACGTCGCGGCCCGAGAGGACGTGCGACATGGCTGCCACCCACGCCAAGGCGTCAAGTACCTCATCCACACCGGCCCAGCGCACCTTCGTGCTGGACACCTCGGTGCTGCTGTCCGACCCGCACGCGATGCTGCGGTTCGACGAGCACGAGGTGGTCGTCCCGGTGGTCGTCGTCACCGAATTGGAGGCCAAACGGCATCACCCGGAACTCGGCTACTTCGCTCGCACCGCGCTGCGGCTGCTCGACGAGCTCCGGATCCAGTACGGACGTCTGGACGCGCCCCTGCCAGTGGGGGAGAAGGGTGGGACCCTCCGGGTCGAACTGAACCACACCGATCCGGAGAGCCTGCCGGCTGGTTTCCGGCTCGGCGACAACGACAGCCGCATCCTGGCCGTCGCCTGCAACTTCAAGTCCGAGGGTAGGGACGTCACGCTGGTCTCGAAGGACCTGCCGATGCGGGTCAAGGCGTCGGCCTGTGGCCTGATGGCCGAGGAGTACCGGGCCGAGCTGACGCTGGAGTCCGGCTGGACCGGGATGAGCGAGCTCGAGGTCGAGACCCACGTGGTCGACGACCTGTACGAGAACGGCGTACTGGAGCTGCCGCAGGCCGGTGAGTTCCCGACCCACACCGGCTTGGTGCTGCTGTCGGAGCGGGGCAGTGCGCTCGGCCGGGTGATGCCGGACAAGCGGGTCCGGCTGGTCCGGGGTGACCGGGAGGCGTTCGGGATCCGCGGCCGGTCGGCCGAGCAGCGGGTCGCGCTCGACCTGCTGCTGGACCCCGACGTCGGGATCATCTCGCTCGGCGGCCGGGCCGGCACCGGCAAGTCCGCGCTCGCGCTCTGCGCCGGCCTCGAGGCGGTGATGGAACGGCGGCAGCACAAGAAGGTGGTCGTCTTCCGGCCGCTGTTCGCGGTGGGCGGCCAGGAGCTCGGCTACCTGCCCGGCTCGGAGTCGGAGAAGATGCAGCCGTGGGCACAGGCCGTGTACGACACGCTCGGCGCGCTGACCAGCAGTGACGTGATCGACGAGGTGATCGACCGCGGCATGCTCGAAGTGCTGCCGCTGACCCACATCCGCGGCCGCTCACTGCACGACGCGTTCGTGATCGTCGACGAGGCCCAGTCGCTGGAGCGCAACGTCCTGCTGACGGTGCTGTCCCGGGTCGGCGCGAACTCGCGGGTCGTGCTCACCCACGACGTGGCCCAGCGCGACAACCTGCGGGTCGGCCGGCACGACGGTGTGGTCGCGGTGGTCGAGCAACTCAAGGGGCACCCACTGTTCGCCCACGTGACGCTGACCCGTTCGGAGCGGTCGCCGATCGCTGCGCTGGTCACCGAGATGCTGGACGATCTGCAGCTGTGACCGGGGCGGGGAAGGTATTGGTAAGGAGTGTTTCTACCCTTAGGTAATCTCTGTCTGTAAAACACGCGTAAGACTTCAGAGCATACGGTGCGGCCGCCCGTCGGGGCGGCCGCACCGTTGCCTGTGACCTGCTTGTGATCACGGTCCGTTTACGCCAGAGTATGTTCCTGTTGCCAGCCGACGGGGGTCGGGTTTCCTCGGAAGGACAGATGAAAGCGAAGCGCTCCGTCGCGGTTCTCTCAGTGACTGGAATCGTCGTCGTCTCCGTCGTCGCCGGTATCGACCTCTTCAGCTCCCCCGGGAGCAGCGTCGCCTCGGAACAGGTGTCCGGCCGGGCCGAGATGGCCGTGCTGAACAGCGAGAAGGCGCACGCGGCGAAAACGCCCTCGCTCAAGGGTCTCAGCCCCGATGAGCAGGCCAAGGAGGTCGTGCGGCTCCGCAACCAGGTCGAAGCCATCGCGGCGGCCAAGAAGGCGACGCAGGACAAGGCGGCCACGGTCCGCGCGGCCAAGAACGCGGCCCTGAAGCGGTACAAGGCGCTGCAGGAGAAGGACAACGACTCGCGCGAGGAGCGGGCCAGCCGCGACGCCGAGCGGAAGAAGCTCGAGGGCACGCCCAAGGAGGTCGCGATGAACCTCCTGCCCGACCACGGCTGGGGCGAGAGCCAGTTCAGCTGCCTCGAGAAGCTGTGGAACAAGGAGTCCCGCTGGCGCGTCGACGCCGACAACCCGACCTCCACGGCGTACGGCATCCCGCAGGCGCTGCCCGGCAACCGGATGGCGGCGTACGGCTCGGACTGGCGGACCAACCCGGTCACCCAGATCAAGTGGGGCCTGGACTACATCGAGGACGCGTACGGCTCGCCGTGCTCGGCCTGGGGGCACTCGCAGGCCAAGGGCTGGTACTGAGCCCTCTCCGTGGTGTTTCCGTGCTGATCGCGGAGGCGCGTACGGGCGTCTGACCGGCAGGCTTCGAGGAGTAGGAATCACCTCTTCGAAGGAGTCATCATGGCACTCGTCATCTCGGGCCTCTCGATGTCGCTGGACGGTTACATCACCGGCCCGGACGTGACCAGGGAACACCAGCTCGGCGTCGGCGGCGACATCCTGCACCGCTGGCTCTGGGAGCCGTTCCCGGAAGACACCGCAGTCCTGGACGGCATGGTCGCCTCGGCCGGCGCGATCCTGATGGGCCGACGGTCGTACGACCTGGCCGAGGGCGACGGCGGCTGGGGTGACGGCGGTCCGGCCGGGCAGCTGCCGTGCTTCGTCCTCACCCACAACCCGCCCGCTGCGGAGACCGTGCGGGCGCCGAAGGTGTTCACGTTCGTCAGCGAGGGCATCGAGGCGGCGGTCAAGGCGGCCAAGGATGCGGCCGGCGACCGGGTCGTCGGCGTGCACGGTGCGAGCGCGGCGCAGCAGTGCCTGGCCGCGGGACTGCTCGACGAGATCCAGATTCATCTGGTGCCGGTTCTGCTGCAGTCGGGGACGCCGCTGTTCGAGAATCTCGGCGGCAGGCAATACCAGCTGGAGCGGACCGACGTCGTACCGTCGGGCAATGCCACGCACCTGCGGTTCAAGGTGAACTACTGAGGCCTGGCAGGATGTCGGCGTGCCGGAGATCGCGCGGGAGAGCAGTGAACGGGGAGAGCTGGTCCTGCGGCGGCGTGACGACGACGGCGCCCTCGAGCTGCGGGTGAACGGCGTCTTCGTGATGGACGACCGTGAGACCTCCAGCGAGGAGCTCCTCGCGTCCGCAGCCCTGGCCTCGGTACAACGTCCTGATTGCGTCCTGGTCGGTGGTCTCGGGCTCGGCTACACCGTCCGTGCGTTGCTGACCGACGACCGGCTCGGTGCGGTCGTGGTCGCGGAGATCGAGCCGGACCTGGTGGCGTGGATGCGGTCAGGACTGGTGCCGTCGGTGCTGGACGATCCGCGGGTGTCCGTGGTCGTCGGCGACGTACGTGCGGTTGTTGCCGCGTCGGCCGATGCGTCCCTCGACGGGATCCTGCTGGATGTGGACAACGGCCCGGACTTCCTTGTCTACAACGAGAACTCGGCCATCTACGCGTCGCCGTTCCTGACAGTGTGCCGGTCGAAGCTGCGGGCCGGCGGCGCACTGACCGTCTGGTCGTCGTCAGCGTCGGATGCGTTGGAGACCGCGGTCACAGCGGTCTTCGGGGTGTGTTCGGTCACGCCTGTGCCGGTGACTCTGCAGGGGCGAGCCGAGACGTACTACGTGTACCAGGGTTCGTTATCCACAGTTTGACAATCGGTCGTCGGCGACTGCGTGGAGCGACGTACTCTGCAGGTATGGGTGACAATGCGGAATTCAGGATCGAGCACGACACGATGGGCGAGGTCAAGGTGCCTCGGGACGCGTTGTGGCGGGCGCAGACCCAGCGTGCGGTGGAGAACTTCCCGATCTCCGGCCGGCCGCTGGCGCCGGCGCTCATCCATGCGCTCGCCCAGATCAAGGCCTCGGCGGCGGTGGTGAACGCCGAGCTCGGCGTGCTGGACGGCGAGCGATCGGCCGCGATCGTGGCCGCCGCGGACCAGGTGACCGGCGGTGAGTACGACGCGGAGTTCCCGATCGATGTGTTCCAGACCGGCTCCGGCACCTCCACGAACATGAACGTCAATGAGGTGCTGGCCACGCTGGCGACCCGTGCCCTCGGCGCCGACGTGCATCCGAACGATCACGTGAACGCGTCGCAGTCGAGCAACGACACGTTCCCGTCGTCGATCCACGTCGCCGCCACCGCGGGTGTCGTCGAGGAGCTGTTGCCGGCACTCGAGCACCTGGCGGAATCCCTGTCCCGTAAGGGATCCGAGTTCGGTGAGGTGGTGAAGTCCGGGCGGACTCACCTGATGGACGCGACACCGGTGACGCTCGGGCAGGAGTTCAACGGGTACGCGCAGCAGGTGCGGCGCGGTGCGGATCGGGTGCGTGCGACGCTGCCGCGGGTCGCCGAGCTTCCACTGGGTGGCACGGCGGTCGGGACTGGGATCAACACACCACCAGGCTTTGCGGCGAAGGTGATCACCGAGCTGAACCGGCGCACCGGTCTGGAGTTGCGCGAGGCCGACGACCACTTCGAGGCGCAGGGTGCGCGCGACGGTCTGGTCGAGTTGTCGGGGCAGCTGAAGACGATCGCGGTCAGCCTGACCAAGATCTGCAACGACCTGCGCTGGATGGGATCCGGGCCGCGCGCCGGGCTCGGTGAGATCGCGCTGCCGGACCTGCAACCGGGCTCGAGCATCATGCCGGGCAAGGTGAACCCGGTCATCTGCGAGGCGACGCTGATGGTCGCCGCCCAGGTGATCGGCAACGACACCACGATCACCGTGGCCGGTGCCGGCGGAAACTTCGAGCTGAACGTGATGCTCCCGGTGATCGCGCGCAACCTACTCGAGTCGATCACCCTGCTGGCAAACAGTTCCCGGCTGCTGGCCGACCGCTGCGTCGACGGCATCACCGCGAACGTCGACCACTCCCGTGCGCTGGCCGAATCGTCGCCGTCGATCGTGACGCCGCTGAACCGCTACATCGGCTACGAGAACGCCGCCGCGGTGGCGAAGAGCGCACTCAAACAGGGCAAGACGATCCGCGAGGTCGTGATCGAGAACGGACATGTCGAGAAGGGCGATCTGACCGAGGAGCAGTTGGACGCGGCCCTCGACGTACTGTCCATGACCCGGCCGGCGCAGCCGTGACGGCAGCCGCGGCGGAGGCGCGCTTCTGGCAGCCGGGGACCACGATCGAGTGGGTGTACGAGGGGACCGGACGGCACGCGGACAAGCCGAACGTCCGGCCGATGACGGTGGTGCGTGACGACGAGGACGGCCTGGTTGCCTGGCTCGCTCCCGGCACGCCGCTGATCAAGCCCGTACTGGTGGACGGACGCGAGACGAGGTACGCCGGCCCGGTCGCGATGTTCACCGAGGACCGGGTGCTGAAGCTCGACGTCTGGCGCGGGACCGGGATCCTGAAGGTGTTGCCGCCGGGCAAGCCATGGTCGGTGTGGCACTTCTGGGCCGAGGACGGCAGCTTCCGCGGCTGGTACGTGAACCTCGAGACCCCGCACGTGCGCGATGCGGCGGCGCGCCGGACCAGCACTGTCGACCACGTCCTTGATCTGTGGATTCGACCGGATCGCACGATCGAGTGGAAGGATGAGGACGAGCTGGAGGGTGCGGTCACCGCTGGGCGCTTCACGGCGGCCGGGGCCGAGCGCATCATCGCCGATGCCCATGAGGCCGTCCGGGACATCGAGGCCTGGACGTCGCCGTTCTCGGACGGTTGGCAGAAGTGGACGGCGCCACCGGACTGGCGGCTGCCGATGGCGCCGACGTCGCATCAGCCGGTCCTGATCGCCGAAGAGTTGCACAGTTGAGCGCGCAGGCGCTGCTGCTCTCCGGCGGTGGGGGAGTTGGCAAGACCACGGTCGCTCAGGCGATCGCCCGCCTCCTCACGGCTGGTGGTCACCCGGCCGCCGTGCTCGACCTGGACGCCGTGGGCCAGTTCGGCCCGCCGCCACAGGCACCGACCGCGGCACCGGATTCGGTGCCGGATTCTGGGCCGCATTCTGGGCCGGATTCTGGGCTTCGGTTTTATGACCGGCTCAAGGCGCGCAACCTTGCGGCCGTTTGGCCCACCTACCGTGACGTGGGTGCCCGCTTCCTGATCGTGAGTGGGCATGTCGAGACCGCCGAGCTCAGAGCGGCGTACACGCAGGCGCTGGCCGACTGCGACGTACGGATGGTCAGGATGCTGACCTCGCCGGACCTGGTGGCAGCGCGGACCCGGTCGACCCGCGGACCCGACTGGGACCTGCAGGCGGCACTGGCCGAGGGCGCAACTCACCAGCCGATCGAGGACTTCACGGTCACCAACGACGGTTCTCCGGCGGAGACCGCGGCCGAGATCCTCGGCAAGGCCGGCTGGCCCGTCGGTTGACCGCTGACAACGGGTGCATCACGAGCGGTTCCATCTGCCGGGTTCGGACTTACCTTGGAATCATGTACACCATCGAGCTGGAAACCGAGGAGCTGCAACTACTGCGATCCGCCCTCGGCAGCTACCTCCAGGCCTTCGGCCACAACGAAGCCGACCTCGTGCGAGCCGCCAGGGCCGTCCTGGTCAAGCTCCCCGAGCCGGTCGAAAGCCAGGCCAGCTGAGGTCAGCGCTGCTCCGGTTCCAGTACGGCGACCGGAATCGTGCGCTTGGCCTTGGTCGCGAACCGGCCGATACCTGGATCCTCGCGCAGGATGACATCGGTCCACGCGGTCTGCCGCTCCACCCCGGTCAACTCCCGCGGACGCATCCGGACGTGCTTCGCGCCGATCTGCACGTCGGTCATCTCGACCGCGCGCAGGTTGCGGAACCAGTCCGGATCCTGCCTGGAGCCCGACCCTGTTCCCCACACCAGTAGTCCGTCCGGCGCCTCCAGGTACCGCACGCAGGTCGACCGTGGTACTCCGGTCCGCCGGCCGGGCGTGGTCAGCATCAGGACGTGCACGTCCTTGCTCCCACTCGCCCACCGCCCATCGAGCGTGCGATACATCCACACCCCGATCCGATTCCCCACCCGCAGCATCCGCCGCCCCATCACAACCACCCCCACTCCCGAGCCTCCGGCGATCCCCCGCCAACGTCAACCACCCAGCTCCGGCCCCCTGGCCATCACCACGCCTCGCTCCCCCTCAGCCGCACCGGCAACAGCCGGTCGTGATGACCTGCAGGTCCAGCTCCCCGGCCGGACGGTCGGTGGAACCGGCCTGCGGGTGCACAGCGCTCATTTCCCCGCAGGGTTAGCTGCGGGGCCGCACGGTGAGGGGGACTGGTTTGCGGGTGTCGGTGAAGAAGTCGTTGCCTTTGTCGTCGACCACGACGAACGCCGGGAAGTCCTCGACCTCGATCTTCCAGACGGCTTCCATCCCGAGCTCGGCGTACTCGACCACGTCCACCGACTTGATGCAGTCCTGCGCCAGCCGGGCCGCCGGACCACCGATCGAGCCGAGATAGAACCCGCCGTGCTCCTTGCACGCCTGCGTCACCTTGGCCGAGCGGTTGCCCTTGGCAAGCATCACGAACGATCCACCGGCCGCCTGGAACTGGTCGACGTACGCGTCCATCCGCCCAGCCGTCGTCGGCCCGAAGGATCCCGACGCGTATCCCTGCGGAGTCTTCGCCGGACCCGCGTAGTACACGGCGTGGTCGCGCAGGTACTGCGGCATCGGCTCGCCCGCGTCCAGCCGCTCCTTGATCTTCGCGTGCGCGATGTCCCGCGCGACGACCAGCGGTCCGCTCAGCGACAGCCGGGTCTTCACCGGCAGCTTGGTCAGCTCCGCGCGGATCTCGCTCATCGGCCGGTTCAGGTCGATCCGGAGCACCTCGGTATCGTCGGCGAGGTGCTCGTCGGTGGTGTCCGGCAGGAACCGCGCCGGGTCCCGCTCGAGCTGCTCCAGGAACACACCCTCCGGCGTGATCTTCGCCAGCGCCTGCCGGTCCGCCGAACACGACACCGCGATCGCGACCGGGCAGGATGCGCCGTGCCGCGGCAGCCGGATCACCCGCACGTCGTGGCAGAAGTACTTGCCGCCGAACTGCGCCCCGATCCCGAACTCCTGCGTGAGCTTGAAGACCTCCTCCTCGAGCCTCACGTCGCGGAACCCGTGCCCCAGCGGCGATCCCGAGGTCGGCAGCGAGTCGAGATAGTGCGCGGACGCGTACTTCGCGGTCTTCAGCGCGTACTCCGCCGACGTGCCGCCGACGACGATCGCCAGGTGGTACGGCGGGCAGGCCGCCGTACCGAGGGAGCGGATCTTCTCGTCCAGGAACGTCATCATCCCGTCCGGGTTGAGCACCGCCTTGGTCTGCTGGAACAGGAACGACTTGTTCGCCGAGCCGCCACCCTTGGCCATGAACAGGAACTTGTACGCCGGGTCGCCGTGGTCCGGGGTCGAGTACAGCTCGACCTGGGCCGGCAGGTTCGAGCCGGTGTTCTTCTCGTCCCACATGGTCAGCGGCGCCATCTGCGAGTAGCGCAGGTTCAGCTTGGTGTACGCGTCGTACACCCCGCGGCTGATCCACTCCTCGTCGGCCGCGCCGGTGAGCACACCCTCGGACTTCTTGCCCATCACGATCGCGGTCCCGGTGTCCTGGCACATCGGCAGTACGCCGCCGGCGGAGATGTTCGCGTTCTTCAGCAGATCCAGGGCGACGAACCGGTCGTTCCCGGACGCCTCCGGGTCGTCGATGATCCGGCGCAACTGCTCCAGGTGCGCGGTCCGCAGGTAGTGCGAGATGTCGTGCATCGCCTCCGCGGTCAGCGCGCGCAGTACGTCGGGCTCGATCTGCAGGAACGTCCGGCCGCCGGCCGTGAACGTGCTGACACCTTCGGTCGTCAGCAGCCGGTACTCCGTGTCGTCGGCACCCAGGGGCAACAGATCGGAGTAGTTGAAGTCGGCGGACACCGGCGTACCTCCATGGCATGTGGTCTGGATACGCCAACTTTATCCGGCGGGCTCAGGGGCGGGATCAGGGGTGAATCGGGGATGATTCCCGTCGGCGGTTGGTGCCGTCCGCGCGTATCGTGCTGACGTGGCCCAGGATGAGGTTCCCCAGGACAACCGACCGCAGGACTCGGTGCCCGCGCAGCCCGCGCCGGCGACGGGTGACGAGCTGGCGCTGCGGCGCCGGGTCTCCGACCTCGAGCGGGAGGAGGTCGCCGACGTACTGCGCGACGCCGCGGGCGAGGGCCGGCTGTCGTACGGCGAGCTCGAGGAGCGGCTGGAACAGCTGTACGCCTCCAAGACGTACGGCGATCTGGTCGAGATCACCGCGGACCTGCCGAACGGCCCGCGCGTCCCGGGTGCCTCGGAGGTGCCGGCCGTGAGCCCGCACTACGGCGGGGCCATGGTCGAGGCCGGCCCGGTCATCAACGTGTTCATGTCGGAGACGAAGCGCACCGGCAACTGGCTGGTCCCGCAGCGCCAGGAGATCAACGCCGTCCTCGGCGACGTCACCCTGGACTACACCGAGGCCCAGCTCCCGTACGCCGAGGTCTTCGTCGAGGTGAAGTCGATCCTGGCCGACGTGAAGATCCGCGTCCCGCGCAACGCGATCGTCCACCTGGACAGCAACCCCATCCTCGGCTCGATCTCCGAACAGGAATCGGCCCTCTCCGCCGCCGACCCGGCCACTCCGGCCACCCCCACCACCTTCCACATCCGCGGCACCGCCATCCTCGGCGAAATAAAAATCAAACGAGGCCCTCGCCTCACCAAACGCCTCGGCCTGAGTTAGTCGCCGCGGCCGACCGCCTCTGTCTGAGCTAGGCGGTTGCTCGCCAGCGGCCTGCGGTGCGGTGGATGGTGATGGGGTGGGCGAAGGTTCGGGTTATCAGGGGAGTGGTGAGGACGTCTTCGGCGGGGCCGGCGGTGAGGAGGCGGCCTTCGCGGAGGAGGGCTGCGTGGGTGGTGGAGGTGGGGAGCTCCTCGAGGTGGTGGGTGACGAGGAGCGACGCCAGGTGGGGATGTGAGGCGTGGATCTGGTCGAGGGTTTCGAGGAGTTGCTCGCGGGCGGCGACGTCGAGACCCGTCGTCGGTTCGTCGAGGAGCAGTAGGCGCGGGTCGGAGATCAGTGCACGGGCGATCAGTGCGCGACCGCGTTCGCCCTGGGACAGGTTGGTCCAGGACGCGTTGAGGTGCGTACTGATCCCGAGCAGCTTGACCAGCTCCGCGGCCCGGACGTCCTGATCGGGCGTCGGCTCCCAGCGTGGCATCAGCTCGATCGTCCCGGTCAGGCCGGTGAGGACGACCTGCCGGATCGTCAGCGGCGACCGCAGTGGATGGCGTGGGTTCACGTGCCCGATCGACTCACGCAGGGTCCGGATGTCGACGGCACCGAGGCGACGGCCGAGGATCTCGACCGTGCCCCGGGTCGGGTGGGTGATGGCGCCGCAGAGGTTGAGCAGGGTGCTCTTGCCCGCGCCGTTCGGCCCGAGCAGCGCCCACCGTTCCCCCTCGCCGACCGTCAGCGACACCCCGCCGAGCAGCAGTTTGCCGTCCCGGACGAAGTCGACGTCCTTCAGTTCGAGCACCCGAAAACCTCCTCGTAAAGACCTTTCAACTCCACCGCACTCGCTTCCCGGCCGGTCTCGTCGGTGTGCCGCTGCACGTGCCGGGCGAACTCGACCTCTTCCGCCGAGCTCATCCGCACGCCGTACGACGACTCCAGCACATGCGCGATCCCGCCCTTGCCCGACTGGCTGTTCACCCGAACGACGGCCTCGTACCCGCGCCCGACGTCCGCCGGATCGATCGGCAGATACGGCACATCCCACGCCAGCTCCGATGTGGGTACGCCGGTCGCGTCAGCCCGCCGGTGATGTTCGGCGAACCCCTTCCGGATCGCATCCTGATGCGTCCCGGAGAACGCCGTGTAAACGAGCTCCCCGACGTACGGATGCCGCGGGTGGATCGGCATCCGGGTGCAGTGCTCGACGGTCTCCCGGATCCGGTCGATGGCGGAGAAGTCGACCATCGGGTCGACGCCCTGCGCGTGCAGGTTCAGCGCGAGGGTCGCGATATCGACGTTCCCGGTCCGTTCGCCGTTGCCGAAGATGCAGCCCTCGACCCGCTGCGCACCGGCGAGTACGGCGAGCTCCGCGCAGGCGACGCCGGTACCGCGGTCGTTGTGCGGATGCACGGACAGGATCACGCTGTCGCGTCGGGGCAGGTTCTTGTCCATGTACTCGATCTGGTCGGCGTACACATTCGGCGTCGCGACCTCGACCGTGGCCGGCAGGTTGAGGATCACCGGCCGCTGCGGCGTCGCGTCCCACCGCTTGGTCAGCTGGTCGGACAGCTCGAGGATGTAGTCCGGCTCGGTCAGGTTGTACACCTCCGGCGAGAACTGGAACCTCACGTTCTCCTGCTCACCCGCGAGCCTGAGGATGTCCTCGGCCCCGGCGTAAATGAGCGACGCCAGTTCGTCCCGGGTACGACGCAGTACGACGTCTCGCCACACCGGCGCGGTCGCGGCGTACATGTGGATGACGACCTGGCCATGCATCCCGGCGATGGACTCGACGGTCCGCTCGATCAGCTCGGGCCGGGCTGGCGTGAAGACGACGATGGTGACGTCCGGTGGGACGAGATCGCTCGTGGCGAGCAGCCGGACGAAGTCGAAGTCGGTCTGCGAGGCGGACGGGTAGCCGACCTCGATCTCTTTGTAGCCCATGGCAAGCATCAGCTCGAAGAAGCGGCGCTTGCGTTCCGGGTCCATCGGATCGGCCAGCGCCTGGTTGCCGTCGCGCAGGTCGACCGGCACCCACAGCGGTGCGGTGGTGATCCGGCGGTCCGGCCATTCGCGGTCGACCGGCGCGACCGGGACCTTGGCGAAGACGTCGCGATAGCGGTGGCTGGGCATGGGGGAGTGCTGCTGGCGGTTCCAGTCCATGGTGGGTCCTTCGGCTCGTGCGGGAGGCGGGACCGGCAGGCGAGAGCACTCCACGGAGGGGGTGCCGGTCGAATCAGCTCCCGCCGTGGCGGCCAAGAAGGAGGCGACCCGGAAGCAGGAGGATCGAGGACATGCGGACACGCTAACCCGAAACCAACTCCTCAGACAAGCTGATAACTTTTGGACCCCGGCGGGCCTACACTGAGCGGCATGATCCGCCGTCACCCACTGGCCGAGCAGGCCGCCGAGGAGCTGCTCCGCCGGATCGGCAGCGGCGAGTGGGCACTCGGCCAGAAGCTGCCGGGCGAGACCACGCTGGCCGCGCAGCTGGGCGTCGGCCGGTCGACGATCCGTGAGGCAGTCCGGGAGTTGGCCGGCCGCCGGGTGCTGGAGAGCCGGCAGGGCGCCGGCGTGTTCGTGATCGCGCACCAGGCCTCGGAGGACTGGGACAAGGTCCTTCGCCGCGCCGACATCACCGACGTACTGGAGGGCCGGCTCGCGATCGAGACCGAGGCGGCGAGGCTGGCGGCGTCCCGTCGTACGCCGGCCGACCTGAAGGCGTTCCGCTACACGCTCGCCGACCGGAAGCGGGCGTCGGAGAACTCACCGGACGACTGGTACGTCGAAGCCGACCTGGCGTTCCACCGAGCCGTGATCACCGCTGCGCACAACGCCGTACTGACGGAGCTGTTCGACACGTTCGTGCCGCGGATCCGGCGGGCGATGATCGACATGCTGCGGCTGGACGAGCAGCACCGGCACCGGCATGACCAGGCGGCCCACGTGGCGATCGCCGACGCGATCCGCGACCGCGACCCGGACCTTGCCGCGGCCCGGTCCCGCGAACACCTCAGCGCGGTCCGAAGCTCCGTGTCCTAGGCGCGGTGCTGGTCGTGGAGTGAGCGCAGCCAGGGCGTGAGGGCATCGAGATCCTCGACGTTGTCCTGCGGAATGCTGATCGGCCGAGTACGCCGGTCAGTCGGCCGGACCTGCACCGTCCGGACTCCCGGCAGACCGGCCGGGTCGTCGATGGTTGTGATCCCGGACCAGCGCAGGCTGCGGCCGCGACTGATGCCGTCGGCGTCGACCTTGACGACCGGGCGGTTCGTGATCAGCTGCCAGAGCGTGAGCCCGGTGCCGTAGACGAACGCGGCCAGCGCGGTCAGCCGCAGTACGCCGAGCGTCCCGGACATCTCGCCCGCGCGGATGTGGTCGACGTTCGTCCACGCGGACAGCACCATCAGCAGCCCGAATCCGGCCAGCCGGATCGTGAGTCGCCCACGGCGTGGCGGGAAGACCACGCTGCCTTTGGACTCCAGTTCGGATGTCCAGGTCTCGGCGGACACGTCAGGACCCCCACTTGGCCGCGTGTTCCGCGGCGGTCGGCGGGTCGGCTCCGTGCCGGGTGCAGGTGATCGCGGCCGCCTTCACCGCGTAGTCGACGACCTCGCGCAGATCCTCGGCCGTCAGCCCGGACAACCGCGTCGCGCCGAGCAGCCCGCGCGCGTTCAGCCCGGCGATGAGCGCCGACATCAGCGAGTCCCCTGCGCCGACCGTGTCGACGACCTCGATCGCCGGCGCCGGCACCTCGACGCGCGCGTCCCGGCTGATCCCGATCGCACCGTCCCCGCCGAGCGTGATGACGACGCACTGGGTCCGCTCGGCGGACAGCAACTCGGCCGCGATCTCGTCCGGCGACGCTCCGGGCCGGAAGAACCTGCAGTCCTCGTCGCTCAGCTTCACCAGGTCGGACGACGCCGCCAGCTCTCGTATGGCGGCCCACGCCGGCACCGGATCCGGGGTGATCGTCGGCCGTGCGTTCGGGTCCAGCGTCACCGTGACGGGCTGATCGGCGACCGACTGCAGGAACTTGCGGATCGC
Source organism: Kribbella capetownensis (assembly GCF_004331485.1). Lineage (GTDB taxonomy): Bacteria > Actinomycetota > Actinomycetes > Propionibacteriales > Kribbellaceae > Kribbella > Kribbella capetownensis. The sequence goes on along the minus strand of NZ_SJKD01000006.1, from coordinate 480,911 downwards.
GCCGGCGCCCGGCTCGAGCATGGTCGCGATCGAACCGGTGTGGATCGCCGGGCACCCCCGCGGCCGCGACAGCGCGGGCGGATCCCAGGTGATGTCGAACTGGTACGACGCGACTCCGGCCGGATCGAGCGTCGCGGTCGCAGTACTCGTCCGGAAGCTCGGATCCACCGAGCCGGGAGCGAGCTGTACGCCGTTCCCGAACAGGTGCGCCCCGAGTTGGTCGCCGTACGGATCGGTCCCGAACCGCGCCACCAACTCGGTCGGCACCCCGAGCCGCGCCAACCCAACGGCCACGTTCGCCGCAAACCCACCCGGCGTCGCAGTTGTCTTCCCGTTGCCGTTGCGGGGAGCCCGCGGCGCCGGCACCACGATGTCCACGAGAGCCTCGCCGATGACGAGGACAGGTGCGGTCATCGGGCGTGCTCGAAGTCGATGGCTGAGTACGCGCGGAGCTTGGACAACTGGTGGACGCTTTCGATGCTGCGGATCGTGCCGCTGCGGGAGCGCATCACCAGCGAGTGGGTGCGCGCGGTGGACCGGCCGTACCGGACGCCACGCAGCAACTCGCCTTCGGTGATTCCGGTGGCGACGAAGAAGCAGTCGTCACCGCTGACCAGGTCGTCGGTGCTGAGCACCCGGTCGAGGTCATGGCCGGCGTCGATCGCCTTCTGCCGCTCCGCGTCGTCCTTCGGCCAGAGTCGCCCCTGGATCAGCCCGCCCAGGCACTTCATCGCACATGCCGCGATGATGCCCTCCGGCGTACCGCCGATGCCGATCAGCATGTCCAGACCGGTGTCCGGCCGGGCCGCCTCGACCGCGCCCGCCACATCGCCGTCGCTGATGAACTTGATCCGCGCACCGGCCGCCCGGATCTGCATCGCGAGATCCTCGTGCCGCGGCCGATCCAGAACGACGACCGTCACGTCGTCGACGGTGGATCCCTTCGCCTTCGCCACCCGCCGGATGTTCTCCGCGACCGGGAGCCGGATGTCGACCACGTCGGCCGCCTCCGGCCCGACCACCAGCTTCTCCATGTAGAACACCGCGGACGGGTCGTACATCGAGTTGCGCGCCGACACCGCCATCACCGCGATGCCGTTGGCCATGCCCTTCGCGACCAGCGTCGTACCGTCGACCGGGTCGACGGCGACGTCGCACTCCGGCCCGTCGCCGGAACCGACCTGCTCTCCGTTGTAGAGCATCGGGGCGTTGTCCTTCTCGCCCTCGCCGATGACCACCACGCCGTTCATCCCGACCGTGCCGATCAGGGTGCGCATCGCGTTCACCGCCGCGCCGTCGGCGCCGTTCTTGTCACCGCGCCCGACCCAGCGGCCCGCCGCCATCGCCGCGGCCTCGGTGACCCGGACCAGCTCGAGGGCGAGGTTGCGGTCAGGCGCGTGCGCCTCGACCTCCAGATGGGCAGGTGGCGTGGTCGGGTCGCTCATGCCAACGGATGGTAGCCAACGCGGTCTCCGGCCGTTTCGGCGAGATGGGACACTCATGCCATGAGTTCGACAGGTCAGGGTGCTTCCAGCGAGGCGGAGGCGCGGGAGAAAGCCCGCGTGCGGGCCGAGGCGATCGCTTACCGGGAGCAGAACCGCAAGGATCGGGCCAAGGCGCGCACGCTGACGAACATGGTCTGGGCACTGCTGGCCTGCTTCGTCGTGGTCGCGTTCCTGATGATCGTGACCTGGCGGCCGAAGCACGAGCAGGTCAAAGCGGTCGAGTACACGGCCCAGCTGGAGGACGCGAAGAAGGTCGCGCCCTGGGTCCGCGGCCCGGAGCCGATGCCGTCCGGCTGGACCGCGACCAGCGTGGAATTCCGCAGTCCGGAGCAGGCCCCGATCACCTGGCACCTCGGCGTCGTCACCAACGAGAAGAAGTACGTCGGCCTCGAGCAGTCCAATGTCACCGGCGGGAAGTTCCAGTCCGACAAGCTCGGCCGGACCTCAGACGACGGTACGTCGACGGTCGGCGGCGTCACCTGGCAACGCAAGGTGCTGCTCGACCGCAAACAGGAGAACGCCTTGGTCCTGGTGGGCTCCGGCGCCACCACGATCGTGACCGGGAATGCCGGATATCCCGCCCTTGAAGCGTTTGCTTCGGCGTTGCGCTGACCGTTTTCGCACCCTTTCCTGACCACGTTCCGGACGGTCGTTGACACATCTGACCGGTTCGGGTTTCCATCGTTTTTCGGCTGTTACACGCTCGGGGAAGAGTGCGAAGGAGCCCTCACGTGGTTGCGCCCTCCCGGGCGGGGAGTTGATGCGCCGATGTTCGTCACGGGACTCCTGCTTGCCGCCGACAGTTCCCCGCACCTCGGCGTACCCAGGCAATTACTCTCCTATCACGGCGACACGCTGCTCGGCGCGACGCTGGATGTCGCGCGGAACTGCGGGTTCGACCAGCTGATCGTCACGCTGGGCAGTGCCGCCGACCAGATCCGCGACCGGGTCGACCTGGACGGTGTCCGGGTAGTGGACTCGCCGCACGCCGACACCGGCAGTTCGTCGATCGTGCCGGCCCTCGATGCGGTCGACCACGGGTCCGACGGGATCGTGGTGATGCTCGGGGACCAGCCGGGAGCGACCTCGGCCACCGTGTGGTCGCTGGTCGCCGAGGTCGCCGGGCCGGCCACCCCGGTCGGCGTCAGCCGGTACGACAACGGCCACGGGCACCCGTGCTGGTTCGGCCGCGAGTTGTTCGGGGAACTGCGGCAACTGCGCAGCGACGACGACCTGTGGGACCTGATCGAGGGCGGCCGCTACCCGCTCACCCAGGTCGATGCCATCGGCAACATTCCGGCGCGGGCCGGGACCTGGGACGACTACCGTCGCCTGGTCTCCGGCCACACGCCGGCCCACGGTGCGTTCACTCCAGGCGCCTTCGAGGACACCCCGATCGACGACGCGCACCCGGTCCCACTCCCGACCCGCCCCCGCCGACGCCGCCGTACGGCGACCTAGTCGGCGCCGGCCAGGCGCAGTCCGGCGACGCCGGTCACGATCAGGGCGATGCAGGCCAGGCGGGCCGGGGTGACCGGCTCGTCGAACAGCACGATGCCCAACGTGACCACGCCGATCGAGCCGAGCCCGGTCCACACCGCGTACGCCGTACCGACCGGGAGGCGGTCGAGCGTCCTGGCCAGCAGTACGACGGAGATCACGCCGAAGACGAGTACGCCGACCGTCGGCCACAGCCGGCTGAATCCGTCGCTCGGTTTCAGGCTGAGGGCGAACGCGATCTCGAACGCGGCCGCCGCGAGCAGCACCAACCATGCCATCAGGCCGCCAGTGCTGCTCCGCGCAGATGCCGGTGGGTGACGGTCGCGACCCGCGCGCCGAGAGCGGCCGCAGTCCGCAGATCCGTCTCCGGCGGCGCCTTCTCGGCCGAGAGATCCGCGTCCGACTGTGCCATCGCGCCGAGCCAACTGCCGAGCCGGTTGAGATCCTCGATGCTCGCGGTCGACTCCGCCCAGCCGGGGTAGAGATCGAGACCGACCCAGATCATCCCGTGCTGCGCGGCGAACACCGCCAGGTCGACCAAGCTGTTCAGCTTGTCGCCGGACATCGCCTTGGAATTGGTGAACCCAGCGGCGATCTTGTCCCGCCAGCCCAACTCGGGCGCCCAGATCTTCACGCTGGCCTCCGCGAACGCCTTGAACCCGGCGCTCGGGCTGCCGAAGTACGTCGGGGCGCCGAAGATGATCGCGTCCGCGACGGCGAGCCGGTCCCAGATGTCGTCGGTCAGTTCATCCAGCGGAACCAGGTCTGTCACGCTGCCAGGCACCGATGCGGCACCGGCGGCGACCGCCTCGGCCTGCTTCGCGGTATGGCCGAACCCGGAGTGGTACGCGATCGCGATCCGGGCAGACGTGTTGCTCATCGACGTCCTCGCTTCGCTCCGGGCGCCGATGAGACACGAGATGCACTGTGCTTGATGATGAACTCGCTTCGCTCGTTCATGTTCTTCCTCCAGAGACTTTAGCGGACTACAGTCCGTCTTATGAACGACAGTACCGGACCGCGGTCCGCTTTACAACGGAAGCTGCCGGTCGTCGGACAGCCGCGCCCGGAACGCGCCGACGCCCGCCGCAATCGCCTCCGGGTGCTCGAGGCGGCCGATCGGCTGTTCGCCGAGCAGGGCGTGAAGAACGTGTCGCTGGACGCGATCGCCGCGGCGGCGGGCGTCGGCAAGGGGACGGTGTTCCGCCGCTTCGGCGACCGCGCCGGTCTGGCGGTCGCGCTGCTCGACGAACGCGAGCAGGAGTTGCAGGCGAAGATCCTGAGCGGCCCACCGCCGCTCGGCCCCGGCGCGGCGCCGGTCCTCCGGGTGAAGGCCTTCCTCGACGCGTACCTCGATCTGCTCGACCGTCATGTCGAACTCTTCATGGACAGCGAGAACGCCTCAGACGGCGCGCGCTACCGGATCGGCTCCTACAACCTCTGGCACCAGCACCTGGCCCTACTGATCGAGGAAGCCCGCCCCGACCTCGACGCCGACTACACAGCCCACCTGGTCCTGGCTCCGCTGGCCGCCGACCTCCACAAATCCCTCCGTGACCAGGGCTTCGACCTCCCACGCATCAAGTCCGGCCTGCGCACCGCAACAACCACCCTGCTCAGCGCCGTTTGAGCCGGCGCGCGCGTCGCGATCGATCAGTCTCTCACTGCGCAGAACGGTCATTGCCGAGCGAGCGACAGCCTGATTTCCGGGAGGTTGTTCAGCGACGAGTACGTCCGGTCGGTCGTCTCGGTGAAGCCGTACCGCGCGTAGAACCGACGGGCCCGAGTGTTTGCCTCGAGCACCCATAACCAGACGGCGGTGCAGCCGTGGTCGTGGAGATCGGTCACTGCTGCGTCAGTCAGAGCCCGGCCGGCGCCGGTGCCCCAGTGATCCGGGTGGACGAAGAGCGCGTAGAGCTCGCCGGTGCTGGGTGGCGCTTCGGGATCACGCTCGGGACCGACTCCGGCGTAGCCGGCGATCTGGTCGCCGATCAAGGCGACGTACAGGCGAGAGCGGCCGGCGGCGATGCTGTCGGACCAGGAGGCGGCGATGGCCGCAGGATCCATTGCGTCGAGGAAGTCCTGAGGGACGAGGCCGGTGAAGGCAGCGCGCCAGCTCGCAACCCGAGCCTTCGCGGCACCCAGGAGATCGTCGTCTCGCGCCGCTCGCACTCCCGGTCGGCTCAGTTGGATTTCTCCTCGTGGGCGGCTTGGGCTTTGGCCAGGCGTTCGCGGGCGCCGTCGAGCCAGCGTTGGCAGGTGGCGGCCAGTTCTTCGCCGCGTTCCCAGAGGGCGAGCGACTCCTCGAGCGTGGTGCCGCCGGCTTCGAGTTTGCGGACCACCTCGACCAGCTCTTCCCGGGCCTGCTCGTACGTCATCTCGGGACGGTCGCCGCTCACGTGTTCTCCTCGGACTTGACTTCGACTGCGAATCGGCCGTCGGTGACCCGCGCCTGCAGCAGATCTCCTGGCGCCACCTGCGCCACTTCCCGGACCGCGGTCCCGTCGGCCAGCTGGAGCACTGAGTACCCGCGCTCCAGCGTCGCCTTCGGGGACAACGCCCGTACGCTCGCCAGCCGGTGGGTGATGTCGTCACTCGCCCGATCCAGCCGGTGCGTCAGAGTCCGCCGGCTCCGATCGATCAGCGCCGCGACCTCATCGGATCGCCGCTGCAGATCCGTCACCGGCGCCGCGAGCGACGGCCGGCTCCGAATCGCCGCCAGCGCGTGCATCTCCCGATCGAGCCACGATGTGACCGCCCGCAGCCCACGCTCCCGCAGTTGCCGAACACCGTCGAGCTCCTCGCGTACGTCGGGAACGATCCGCTTCGCCGCGTCCGTCGGGGTCGAGGCGCGCAGATCGGCCACCAGGTCGAGCAGGGGTGAGTCCGGCTCGTGCCCGATCGCGCTCACAATCGGCGTCTTCGCCTGGGACACGGCGCGAATCAGTCCCTCGTCAGAGAACGGCAACAGATCCTCCAGCGACCCGCCGCCGCGCGCGATCACGATCACCTCGACCGAATCGTCCCCGTCCAGCTTCCGCAGCGCGGTCATCACCTCACCGGCCGCCGCCGGCCCCTGCACCGACGCGTACTCGATCCGGAACGCGACCGCCGGCCACCGCCGCTTCGCGTTCTCCAGTACGTCGCGCTCCGCCGCGGAATCGCGCCCACAGATCAGCCCGATCGTGTGCGGCAGGAACGGCAGCTTCTGCTTCCGGTACGCCGCGAACAGTCCCTCGGCCGCGAGCAGCTGTTTGAGCCGCTCGATCCGGGCCAGCAGTTCACCGATGCCGACGTGCCGGATCTCGTTCACCGCGAGTGCGAGTGTGCCGCGGCGGGCGAAGAAGTTCGGCTTCGCGTTCACGACCACGCGGGAGCCGTCCGTGACCGGCGGATCGACCGCCTCGAACACCCGGCGGTTGCAGGTGAACCGCAGCGAGATGTCCGCGTCGGTGTCGCGCAGTGTGCCGAACACCGTCGTCGTACCGCGCCCGATCGACACGTCGGTCAGCTGGCCCTCGACCCACACCGCACCGAGCTGGTTGATCCAGCTGGCGATCCCGTTCGCAATCGTGCGAACGGCCGCAGGCGCATCCGGTGAGGTCTCCAATGCCACCCCCAGACCCTACGACCCCCCACCGACAAACCCCCGCACGCCGCCTCACCCGGGCGTGGAGACCACCTTTGAGCACCCTTCCGGAAGTACGCCGAGCGGCGTGAGCTGCCAGGCTTGAGCGCATGCGTCCCTTGCTTCTGCTCGATTTCGACGGTCCGCTGAATCCGTACCGGTCGCGGGAGACTCCGCCTGGCTACGTGCGGCACGAGATCGTCGAGGGGGAGCGGACCTGGGAGGTGCGCATCAACCCGCAGCACGGAGTGGAGCTGAAGGCGCTCGCCGGCACGTTCGACCTCGTCTGGGCCACCAGCTGGGAACACGGCGCCAACCGCCTGCTCTCCCCGTTGCTCGGCCTGCCAAGCGATCTCCCGACGATCCTCTGGCCGGACCGTACGCCGGTACGCCGCGGATCGTGGAAGACGCCGTACGTCGCCGACTGGGTGGGAAACCGACCGTTCGTCTGGATCGACGACGACGTGGACTCCGACGACGTCAGGTTCTTCCGTCGCGACCACCAGTTGGTGCATCAGGTGGATCCGCGAACCGGGCTGACGGCAACTGATTTCGCGGCGATCCGCGCGTGGGCCGACGGAAAATCCTTTGCGGACAAAGAGATTCCACCGCATCCTTGAGGCATTGGAACACCTCCCACGGGGGAGCCGTCCGGACAGGGCGGACGGCTCCTCGACTCGTCTCCGTGACGCTGTTCACACAAATCCGGTCAACTCCGGCTGCGCTGACGGCGGCCCGTACCATGGGGACGTGACTGCCCAGCCTGACAACACTCAACCGACGACCGCGGTGCGGACGAAGCGGGTGCTGCTCGCTGCCCCGCGCGGGTACTGCGCCGGTGTGGATCGGGCGGTCGTGGCGGTGGAGAAGGCGCTCGACCTCTATGGGCCGCCGGTCTACGTCCGCAAGGAGATCGTGCACAACAAGCACGTCGTGCACACCCTGCAGTCGCGCGGTGCGATCTTCGTCGACGAGACCGATGAGGTGCCCGAGGGGCAGACGGTCATCTTCTCCGCACACGGCGTCGCCCCGGTGGTGCACCAGGAAGCGGCCGCGCGGCAACTGAAGACGATCGACGCCACCTGCCCGCTGGTCACCAAGGTGCACCACGAGGCCAAGCGTTTCGCCGCCACCGACTACGACATCCTGCTCATCGGCCACGAAGGCCACGAGGAGGTCATCGGCACCAGCGGTGAGGCGCCGGAGCACGTCCACCTCGTCGACGGCCCGGGCGACGTACCGAATGTGACTGTCCGCGACCCCGAGAAGGTCGTCTGGCTGTCCCAGACCACGCTGTCCGTGGACGAGACCATGGAGACGGTCCGCAGGCTGCGTGAGCGGTTCCCGAAGCTGCAGGACCCGCCGAGCGACGACATCTGCTACGCGACCCAGAACCGCCAGGCCGCGGTGAAGAAGCTCGCCGCTGAGGCCGACCTGATGATCGTGGTCGGTTCCCGCAACTCGTCGAACTCGGTCCGCCTGGTCGAGGTGGCCGTCGAGCACGGTGCCAAGGCCGGCTACCTGGTCGACTACGCCGACGAGATCGACGAGGCGTGGCTCGAGGGTGTCGACTCCGTCGGCGTCAGCAGCGGCGCGAGCGTGCCGGAGGTGCTGGTCCGCGACGTCCTGCGCTGGCTGGCCGAGCGCGGGTACGCCGACGTCCAAGAGGTCACCACGGCCGAGGAGAGCCTGACTTTCGCTCTGCCTCGTGAGCTCCGCAGTGACCTCAAGGCCGCCGGCCTTCCCACGACCGGTACGTCAGACCACGCCTGGACTATTTGACCGTCACCTTGACGGTCTTGACGGTGTCGCCGATGTTGCAATACCGCACCGTGTAGCGGAAGGTGTACGTGCCCGGCTTGGTGTAGGTGTGCGTTTCGGCCGTGTACGTCTCCTGTCCGGTCTTCCGCGTCTTCGCCCCGTCGCAGCTCATCGAGCCGCCGTCCGAACCGCCCTCTTCGCCATCGCCCCAGTAGTACTGCGTTCCGCCGGACAGATTGAGGAAGGACGTGTCGGCCGGGAGGTTCTTGCCTTCCACGGTCGGCACGAGGACGGTTCCGGACACGGTCACCCGCATCGTGACGGTCCGGCCGTTGATGATCGGGTTCAGTTTGACGTGGGCCGACAGTGGCGGCCGGGCGGGCGGCGTCTTCGTCGTCCCGGTCCCTTGGGTGTGCCCTGTCGTCGCCCCGGCCGTGGTTCCCGTGGTGCCTCCGGTCTTGGTGCTCCCCGTCGGGCCGACCGTGTGCGTGACGACTGGCGATGGTGGGATCGTCGTCGGTGCAGCGGTCGGCGGGCCGGTGACGACCGTTACCGGCGCGCTGGGCGTGTTGGTCACCGGCGGCGCGCTGTCGATGTCGGTGAGGTTGCCTGCGGCAACGGCAATGGCGACGACCGCGGCCGCGGCCAGCGTGACCACACCGGCGGTACGACGCCGCCGTACCGTCCGGACCCTCGCGGCCACCGCTTGACTCGGCACGCCGGTCGGCGGGGGCGGATCGGCCACCAGTTGCTCGAACCTGTCCTTGAGATCGTCGGTCATGGATCAGCCCTCCTTCTGGGCCGGAGCGGCAACGGCGGCGACCAGGTGGTGTTCGCGGAGCTTGGCGAGTCCGCGGGAGACGTTGGATTTCACGGTGCCGAGCGAGCAGCCCATGATCTGGGCGATCTCGGACTCAGGCAGGTCCTCGAAGTAGCGCAGTACCACGGTCGCGCGGGTGCGGCGCGGCAGGGTCGCGAGCGCACGGAGCAGCAGGTCGCGGTCGTCGACCGTGCCGTACTCCGACGGAGCGTGCGTCTCCGGCAGCCGATCGGTCGGCGTCTCACCCCTCCATCTGCGCCGCCACCACTGCGTGCTGGTGTTGACCATCACCGTGCGCGTGTAACTCTCCATCGCCGTACCGCTGCGCAGCGAGTTGCGGTGGAACCACACTTTCGTCAGCGAGGTCTGGACCAGATCCTCGGCCAGATGCCACTCACCCGTCAGCAGGTACCCGAACCGTTGCAGCGCGGTGAAGCGCCCGTCGACGAACTCGGCGAACTCCGTGTCCCGTCCTGGATCCATCCCAACCCCCAGTGCTTCCGTATCGGTCAGAAGTGTGATGACCGGGTGGGATCAAAAGGTTGAGTCGCGATCGGCCGGGTGCGAAGTTGTGATCTGTCACGCCGAAGCGTCGTACTTCTCCTGGGCCCGGGTGATGGCGGGCACGTGCTCCTCGGCCCAGTTGCTGACCGCCGTGATCGGCTCGATCAGGGACTCGCCCATCGGGGTCAGGGCGTAGACGACGCGGGGCGGGACCTCGGCGAAGATCTCGCGGGTGACCAGGCCGTCGCGCTCCAGCCGGCGCAGGGTTTGCGTCAGCACCTTGGGTGCGACCTGGCCGATCCCGTCGCGCAGTTCGGTGAACCGGCGCGGCCCGTCCTTCAGCCGCAGTACGACGAGCGCCGTCCACTTGTCGCCGATCCGGTCCAGGATCACCCGGGTCGCGCAGTTCGGGTCGAAGAGATCGCCCCGGACCCAGGTCTGGCCATTAGTAACCATAAGGTACTTATAGCACGTTGAAGTACTCAGTAACCAATCGATACTATTGGAGAACAAGTTGAGATTTCATCCAGATCGAAGGGAAGCGTCAGTATGAAGATCGCGGTCTACGGTGCGAGTGGCATGGTCGGCAGCCGGATCGCCGCCGAGGCGGTCAGCCGCGGCCACGAGGTCACCGGCATCACCCGCTCGGGCGGTGAGCTTCCGGCCGGCGTCCAGGCGGTGCAGGGGAGTGCCAACGATGTGGCCCTGGCGAAGGAGTTCACGGCCGAGGCTGATGTGCTGGTCGCCGCGCTGGGCCCGAGCCGGACCGCCGGCGACCACCAGGACTACTTGGATGCCATCGACAATCTGATCGCGGCCGTCAGCGGTACGACGACGCGCCTGCTGACGATCGGTGGCGCCGGCGGCCTGGAGATCAACGGCAGCCGGGTCGTCGACGGTCCGGACTTCCCGGCGGAGTACAAGGGGGAGTCGCTCACGGTCGCCCAGGCGCTCGAGGTACTGCGCGCCACCGGCGACGACGTCAACTGGACAATGCTGGCCCCGGCCTTCGTGATCGCGCCCGGCGAGCGCACCGGCGCCTTCCGGCTCGGTCTCGACGAGCCGGTCGGTGACCACATCTCGGCCGAGAACTTCGCGGTCGCGGCGGTCGACGAGCTCGAGCGTCCGGCCCACAACCGCCGGCGCTTCACCCTCGGCTACTGATTGCTGAGCGGCTTGCCGAGGTATCCGCGGGCGATCATCGTCACCCACGCGTAGACAGCGTCCTCCGCGGGTGCCAGCGGGCCGGGCCGGAAGTGCGGCGACTCGGCTCCCCGCTGGACCGACTCGCACGCGGCCCAGTCCTCGCGATTCGTCACGTCCCAGAACTCCACGGCGTACGACGGATCCTGCACTTCGGCCGGGAAGTACCACGAGCACTCGATCGCGGTCAGGCCTGGTGCGCGGAGCTCGAGGCGGTGGGTCATCACGTAGTCGGGGTGGAGCGAGATCAGCAGGTTGGGGAACAGGCCGAGGTAGTTCACCCGGCGTGGATCCACGCCCGGCAAGGCGATCCCTCGTGAGCGTCCGTCGAGCGACATCGTCTCGACCCCTGGTCGCAGATCCATCAGTCCGCCGACCCAGGCGCCGGGGAGGTTCCAGTTGTCGCCGGAGTTGGGCGGTGACACCTTGCAGAGCTCGGGATGGATCAGCGGGCAGTGGTAGCACTCGTGGTAGTTCTCGACGATCGTCTTCCAGTTCGACGCGACGTCGTACTGGTGCCGCGCCTTCAGCTGGAGGGATTCCGGCGCGTACGGCGCGACGAGATCGGTGAGTCCGCCGAGGTGCTCGCCGAACGGGCCGGCCGTTGCGGTCGCATTCACGAACAGCCAGCCGTGCCAAACCTCCGCGGGCAGTTCGACGAGGTTGTACGGCGCGGGGTCGAAGGCGTCGCCCATCCGGGGTGCTGCCTTCACCGCGCCGTCGAGTTCGTACGACCAGCCGTGGTACGGGCAGACCACGGATCGCCGTTCGCTGCTCTCGTCGTTCTGCAGCAGCTCATGCCCGCGATGCCTGCAGGTGTTGGCGAACGCGCGCGGTCGCTCCCCGAAGGTCAGCACGACGGAGATGTCGCCGACCGTGATCGCGCGGTGCGTCGTATCGGTGGACAACTCGTCGACCCGGCCGAGACAGCTCCAGCTGGCGGCGAAGAAATGCCGGCGTTCCCAGGCCAGTACGGCGGGGTCCGTGTAGGCCTCGCGTGGCAGCATGACGGACTCGCCATGCGGTCGCAGCGAGGCTTCCAATGCGCGGAGATCGACGGGAGCATTCGCCATTCGCCCACTATCCGGTGACGGTGGGCCGGAAGTCGAGCGCTACCGCGTGGCGGCGACGTACTGACCGAGGACGTAGTCCCAGCCGGTGTCGTACCCGGTGCGCGCCCGGACGCCGTCGGGGCGGCGCTCCCAGCCGGCGTGCGCCAGGGCGAGCTCGGTGCCGTCGTCGACTGGGGTGAACGTGATGGTCACCTGGCCTGCTTGCTGTGGGTCGCTGCCCGGATGCCAGCTGAAGCTGAGGGAGGTGGGCGGATCCCAGTCCGAGATCGTGCCCCAGGTCGCGACCTCGCCGTCGTCGCCGTACTCGATGATCCGTCCGCCGACGAAGCTCTCGACCCGGATGGCGCGGGCGGTTTCTTCGCCGACCGAGTGCGACGCCATCGGCCACCACGCGGAGATCTCGGCGGTGAACACCTCGAACGCGCGCTCGGTGCCGACCGGCACAACGACCTTCTTCACCAACGGCGCCAGGCCTTGGTCAATGTTCATCCCGCTCCTCCTCGGTCCGCACGTCAGGCCTTCCAGGGACAGTCCGGTCTTCGGTCCGTCGGATGTGGTCGGCGTACGCCTCCAGTGCGTCGCCCCAGAACTGGTCGAGCCAGTCCCGGAGTTCGTCGAGACCCGTGCGGTGGATGCGATAGATGTTGCGCGTCCCGCGCGATTCGTGGCGCACCAGCCCGACCGCCCCGAGCACCTTCAGGTGCTGCGAGATCGCCGGCCGGCTGACGGGCACCTGCCCGGCCAAGGTGCTGACCGAGCAGGGGCCGCCGCGTCGCAGTGTCTCCAGAATCACCCGTCGGGTCGGATCGCCGAGTGCATCCAGCACCGGTCCCGCCGCCTCGAGTGATCCGTAAGTCCCCACGAACGGTAAGTTGCCACTAACCAAGGGCGGAGTCAAGCCCTCGGCGGCCCCGCGGGTTCATTTCAGTTGAAGGGGTCCAGGATGAGGCTCGCCTGCTGGGGGTTGCCGTCGTGGACGAGCGCTTCGTGGTTGCCGACGTCGTCGAAGGCGAAGCCGTACGCCTTCCCGTCCACCATCTGCGCGTGGATGTTGCGGGCGTAGTGGTTGGTGACAGAGTCCAGGTAGAAGCTGCTGTTGTTCGGGTCCGGCTGGTTCGGGTTCACCAACAGGGTCGAGCGGTTGTAGCCCGCGCACAGCGTCCGCGAGATCGGGCCGCGGACCTGGTCGTTCGGTGCGTCGAGCAACTTGAAGCAACCGAAGATGCTGGCCGAGTCGGGCTTCTGGAACGACGTGACGACCGCGCCCGAACTGTTGGTGAAGTTCATGACGTTGCCGGACACGCGACCGAAGTAATTGAGGTTCGGCTGGCCGCCGAACGGTGTGACTGTCAGGGTCTCGTTGGTGTACTTCGCCCAGACCCGGTTCACGTAGTCGTCCATCGCGCTCGCCGGGAGAGCGCCGGTCTCCACGCCGTACAGGGGTGAGAGCGCTCGCAGTACTGACCCGTCCGGGGCTGTCTGGATCAGGTTGCCCCACCCACCGGACTGACCGCGGAGTGCGTTGTAGAAGCCGTTGTACCCGCCGGATTTCAGGTGTCCGGTGGTCTTGGTGCTGCCGTCGGGGAGTTGTACGGCGACGGCGTACGGCGCGGAGAACATGTCGACCTGCGTGCTGTTGATCCACAGGCCCGAGTCGTTGAGGGTGTACTCCGACCAGTTGAACAGGATGTTCCGGTTCGGATCGCTCGGATTCTGTACGGCGGGCTGGACCAGGCCGCCGGTGGTCAGTTTGAAGACGAGCTTCTGGCCGTACGAGAAGTACACCCGGCCGGAGAACTTCGGCATCTGGATGGTCGTCGACTGTCCGTTGGATGGGCCAACGATCGACGCGTCGGGTGCCGGTGTGGGCGGGTTGCCGCCGGCCGGCCAGGCGTGGAAGTTGCCGGAGGCATCGGCCCAGCCCTGCTGTCCGGTGGCCAGGTTCGTGCCCAGGTTGTAGATGTAGACCGCGTCACCGCGGCCCGAGTTGTTGGTGATCTTCAGCGGGATGGTGGCCGGAACCGCTTGGGCGGGCTGGTCGATGACGGCCGTCAGCACGCCGGCCACGGTCGCCGCGGCCGCGGCGAGCGCCAGCAGTCGGTGTGTGATGCGCACAGATCCTCCTCAGGTCAGTCCCGTTCGAGAAGGCGAGGCACCGGCCGGCCGAGCTGTCGCGCTACCAGGCCGCAACAGCGCCCGAACCGGCGCCCAGGTCCGCACGGCGAGGGACGGTAGATCACCGAAGGACCGAGTGAGAGCGCTCTCATCGTTGCGTATCCCCACCCCTGGGTGTCAACAGCCCACTCCTGTCGGCTTTCCGACAGGGGTGATGGTCGGTGGTTGATGCAACCCGACGGTTGCTATAAAGTAGCAATCGATCAGTTGCTACTGGATGGAGCTTCTCATGGACACCACCGCGTCGTACCGGTTCAGCACCCGGCAACGCGTGATCCTGCTCGTTCTGCTGGGGGCCGGGTTCATGCTGTCGGTCGACTTCTCGATCCTCAACGTGGCTTTGCCGCAGGCCGGAGCAGGTGTTGGGCTGGGTCCGGAGGGGCTGCCGTGGATCACTTCGGCGTTCGCGCTTCCCGCGGCCGGCTGCATGCTGTTGTTCGGTCGGCTGGCGGACTTCTTCGGTCGCCGCAGGCTGTTCCTGTCCGGGATGGCGTTGCTGGCGGCGGCATCCGTCCTCGGCGGCCTGGCGAATCACGCCGAGGTCATGCTGACTGCTCGGGCGCTGCAGGGTGTGGCGACCGCGATGGCGATGCCCGCGACGATGGCTCTGCTCACGACCACGTTCTCGGAGGCCTCCGTGCGGGCGCGCGTCCTCGGTCTGCGTGGCGCGCTGCTCTCGGCCGGTTTCGCCGTCGGCGCGTTGGTCGGGGGTGCGCTGGTCAGCCTGCTCGGTTGGCGTGCGGCGTTCTTCATCAACGTGCCGGCCGTCGTGATCGTCCTGGTGGTCGCGCCGTTCGTGATCAACGAGAGCAAGGCGCCGGAGCGGGTGAAGCTGGATGTGCCAGGAGCCATGACGGTGACCGGTGGTCTGCTGGCCGTCGTCTATGCGGTGATCGAGCGGAGCCTGCCGGCGGGGGCGGTCGGCGTACTGCTGCTGATCGCGTTCGGGCTGATCGAACGGCGGTCGGCCGCGCCGCTCGTCCCGATCCGGATCCTGACCCGGCCTTCGGTGGCCTGGGGCAACTATGCCGGGCTGGTGATCGGGGCGATGGAGCCGGCGATGATCGTGCTGACCACGCTGTACGTGCAGCACGTACTGGGGTTGTCGCCGTTCCAGACCGGCCTCGTCTTCGGCATCCCGGGCGTCGCCTCGGTGGCGGCCGGCGTGGTCGCCGGTCGCGTCATCGCACGCATCGGTTATCGGAAGGTGCTGACGGTGGGGCTGGCCGTCCAGGGTCTGGCGACGCTTCCGATCGTGTTCCTCGGGACGCAGACCTGGGTCGCGCTGGTGATTCTGGTCCCGGCGTTGTTCGTCGGCTTCTTCGGGCACGTGGGTGCGATCGTCGCGTTCACGGTGACTGCGACCTCCGGCGTGAGCGACGAGGATCAGGGGCTGGCGACCGGGCTGAGCTCGATGACCGGCGAGGTCGCCGTCACGATAGGTACGCCGGCTCTGTTCGCGATCGCTGCCACACAGGCGACGCTGGTGAATGGCCACCGGTTGGCACTGAGTGCGGACGTCGCCTTCACCCTCGTCAGCGCACTACTGATCTGGATAGGCCTCCGCACCCGCAACCCCGCCGCCACCCCACACCCATCACCCGCCCAAACCCCCACAACCCAGTCCCCCCACCCAGCCCCCGCAACCCCCTAACCCCCTAACCCCCTAACCCCCCAACCCCCTAACCGCACCCACCCCGATCCAGCTCGAATCGGGGTGGGGTTAGCCGGCTTGGGTGGGTGGCCAGCGGCGGGTTGGCTCGCGGTCCTCCAGGGCGAGGAACTCTGGAGCCGTGAGGGGGCGAACCGAGGCTTCGATGGATTCCATGGCGGTGAGCTCGGCTTCGGTGACGTGGAGGTCGCGGAGTTTGCGGGCGGTGATGAAGACCCGGCGTTCGAACGACCCGACGGTCCCGTTGTAGGCCTCCACGGCGGAGGTGAGGGACCGCCCGACTCGTCCGAAGTGCTCGCCCATCGTGCTGAGACGCTCGTACAGCTCGCGACCCAGCTCGAAGACCTGCTGCGCCGACTCGGTCAGCGCCGACTGATTCCAGGCGTACGCCGCGGCCCGCAACGTCGCGATCAGCGTGGTCGGCGTCGCCAGGATCACCCGGCGCTCAGCGGCGTACTCCAGCAAGGACGGCTCGACGTCGAGCGCCGCGGACAGGAACGATTCGCCAGGCACGAAGAGGATGACGAACTCCGGTGACGGCGACAGTCGTGTCCAGTACGCCTTCGACGCCAGTTGATCGACATGCGTCCGCAGATGCCTGGCATGCGCACGCAACCGTTCCTCGCGGAACCCAGCGTCGTCCGACTCCGCCGCCTCGAGGAAGGCAGCCAGCGGCACCTTCGAGTCGACGACCAGATTCTTGCCCTCGGCAAGTCGTACGACGAGGTCAGGACGCAGTACGCCGTCCTCGCCGACCGTCGTGGTCTGTTCGGTGAAGTCGCAATGCGCCACCATGCCGGCCAGCTCAACGGTCCGGCGCAGGTGCAGCTCACCCCAGCGCCCACGCACCTGCGGCTTGCGCAACGCGGTCGACAACGACGCCGTCTCGCGACGCAACGCCTCGCCACTCATCCGCACTTCGTTGACCTGTTGATGCAGCTGGCTCTGCCACGCGGCCCGGCCTTGCTCGAGCTGATTCAGCTGCACATGCAGGCGATCCAGAGCCTCCTTGACCACAGCCTGGCCACCCATCTGCTGCCCGACCGTGGTCCGCTCCTGCGTCAGCTCGACAACCCGATCCTCGGCCGCATCCCGCTCGGCAGTCACCCGCGCAAGCTGAGCCCCATCCCGCCCCCGCACCCAGAGCACGCCGAACACAGCCCCCAGCAGCAACCCCACCGCCAGGAACAGCAACACCAACAACACCGTCGTACCCGTCATGTCACCGATAGTGCCCAACCCCACCGACACTTTCCGCCAACACGCGGCCAAGTGCCGCGAAATTGCCGAGAGAGTGCCGACTCGGTGCCGTGTGCGGTCGCCTGCCGCTCGGCATGCTGAGGGTCAGCAGGTCATGGCGGGGAAGGTGTAGCCCTGGGATTTGAGGAGGGGGAGGACTTTGTCCAGGGCGGCGGCGGTTTGGGAGCGGTCGCCGCCGCCGTCGTGGAGGAGGATGATGTTGCGGCGGTGGGCGTGGGTGAGGATGTTGTGGACGATCGCGGTCGTGCCTGGGCGGGCCCAGTCGCGGGGGTCGACGTCCCAGAGGACCTGGGTCATGCCGGCCGCTTTGATGTCGGCGCGGACCTTCGGGTTCGATGCGCCGTACGGGGGGCGGTAGCAGGTGGACTTCGGTCCGTCGAAGATCTCGTGCCGGCGTTTGGCGGCAGGGAGAGCGGTGAGTTGCGGGTGAGTGATCGAGTGGCTGCCGATGGTGTTGCCTGCGGCAAGCACCTGTTCACGTAGACCCGGGTGCGCGGCCTGCATGGAGCCGAGTTCGAAGAAGGTCGCGTGCGCGCCGTGCTTGGCCAGGATCTGCAGGATCCGTGGAGTCCAGAGCGGGTCCGGCCCGTCGTCGAAGCTCAGAAACAGGACCTTCTTGTTGCCTGCAGCAAGCGCTGCGGTCGGGTCCGGGGCCGGAGTATGGCGCGTGGTCGGTGGAGCGTTGACGATCGGTGTCTGGGTCGGCGTCACGGTCGGTGTGGCAGAGGTCTGTGTGGTCGCGACGGCGGGCTTCGGCGCTCGCGAATGTGCTAGTGCCAAGGTCAGCAGCGATCCGACAACGACGGCCAACGCCACACCGGTCGCGACGAAAGCGGCGAACTTCCGGGACATGATGCTCCCTCACAGATCAGGCGGATTTCCCCAGTTGCTCCCCCGAAGGAGCCTCACACCCGGGAAGACGCCCTACCGTGAGCTCTGGTTGGCATCCCCATGTTGCGGTGCGATCTCAGCCGCCGTGATGTTCGCTGGAAGGTCGGCCGGCTCGACGTTCGTTGCCTCCGGCGTCGAGACGGTGGCGGGCGTGCCGCGGTGGTAGAGACGGCCCTCCAAAGACTTGACGCTGGCAACGAGGACGAAGCTCATGCTGACGAGCAGAGCCCACGCGCCGAACTTGGCCGGGTGAACGAGGCGCCACACGTCGACCTGGTCGGGATAGTTCCACGCGTCCAGGAAGGTGCCGAAATTCTCCGCGATCCACAGGAAGAAGCCGATCAGGCCGAACGACAGCGCGAGCGGCATGCGATAGCGCCGTGAGCCGACCGTGAAGAAGACCCAGGTACGACGCAGGACGACGAGGAGGGCGAGCGCGATCGGGATGCGGAGATCGACGATCCAGTGGTGGGTGAAGAAGTTCGCATAGATCAGTACGGCGAGGACCGTGGTGGGCACGGAACGGTAGCTGCTCACGCGCAGGTCGAACCGGCGCCAGGCCTGACAGATGTAGCTGCCGACCGCGGCGTACATGAATCCGGCGAACAGCGGCACTCCGGCGAACTTCGTGACCGCGTCGCCCGGGTACTGCCACGACCCGACCTGCACCTTGAACAGTTCGAGACCGAGCCCGACCAGGTGGAACGCGAAGATCACCGCGACCTCGCGCCACGTCTCCAGCCCGACCACCCAGAACAGCAGGGTGAGACCGAGGCAGTACGCGAGCAGGGCGTCGTACCGGTCGATCGGGAGATCGACGTACTTCGAGACGGCCAGGCCGGCGAACAGGCAGATCGGGAACAGGCAGGAGACGACCTCGAGCCACCCGAAATGCAGGAATTGCAGGCATCCGGACACGAAGCGTGATCGATGGCCACGGCGATCTCTCCAACTGGTCACAGAGTGGAGACGCGGCTTGCCCCCGGCTGGTTCGGACGGCTCCATGAATCGGAAGGGGGAGGTGCCGCGATGGCTCCGAACGTGGTCTACGAGACGGACCGGCTCGTGGTGCGTGGCTGGGCGGACACGGACGAGGATCGGGTGTTCGACATCTACCGGCGCTGGGAAGTGTCGCGCTGGCTCGGCGCCGAGCCGCGGTTGATGACGGACCGCGACGCGGCCGCGCGGGTGATCAAGCGGTGGAACGAGCGCAACCAGGACCCGGTGTACGGCGTCTGGGCGGTGGAGGAGCGGTCGACCGGCACGGTCGCGGGGACTGTTCTCCTCGTTCCGCTGCCTGATCCGTCCGACGGGATCGCGAGCAAGGGGGAGGTCGAGGTCGGCTGGCACTTCCATCCGGACGCGTGGGGGCGCGGTCTCGCGACAGAATCGGCGGGTGGTGCGATCGCACGCGGATTCAAGGCCGGCCTCGGTGAGATCCACGCGGTGGTTCGTCCGGACAACACGGCGTCACTGGCAGTGTGCCGCCGCCTGGGCATGCGGTCGATCGGCCGCACCAGCCGCTGGTACGCCGCTGAGCTGGAGGCGTTCCTGATCTGAATTGGGGTCCATGCGCCCCGGCCGCGTACTCTTGACGCCCGTGGCACTCACCATCGGAATCGTCGGGCTCCCCAATGCGGGCAAGTCCACCCTGTTCAACGCGCTGACCAAGAACAACGTGCTCGCCGCGAACTATCCGTTCGCGACCATCGAGCCGAACGTGGGCGTGGTCGGCGTACCGGACGCACGGCTCGGCAAGCTGGCCGAGCTGTACAACTCGGCCAAGGTGATTCCTGCCACCGTGCAGTTCGTCGACATCGCCGGCATCGTCCGCGGCGCGTCGGAGGGCGAGGGGCTGGGCAACAAGTTCCTCAGCCACATCCGTGAGTCGGACGCGATCTGCCAGGTCACCCGGGTGTTCCGCGACGACGACGTCACCCACGTCGACGGCAAGGTCTCGCCGGCCGACGACATCTCCACCATCCAGACCGAGCTGATCCTGGCCGACCTGCAGACCGTCGAGAAGGCGATCCCGCGGCTGGAGAAGGAAGCCCGGCTGAAGAAGGAGAGCGCGGTCGTGCTCGAGGCGGTCCGGGCCGCGCAGAAGCACCTCGAGGCGGGTACGCCGATCATCGCGTCCGACGTGGACCGCGATGCGATCCGTGAACTGATGCTGATGACGGCCAAGCCGTACCTGTTCGTGTTCAACTGCGACGCGGACGAGCTCGCCGATGAGGCTTTGAAGCAGCAGATGCGTGATCTGGTGGCGCCGGCCGAGGCGATCTTCCTGGACGCGAAGTTCGAGGCGGAGCTGGTCGAGCTCGGCGACGAGGACGAGGCGCGGGAGATGCTCGCGGAGATGGGCATCGACGAGCCGGGTCTGGACGTGCTGGCCCGGGTCGGGTTCGACACCCTCGGCCTGCAGACGTACCTCACCGCCGGTCCGAAGGAAGCCCGCGCCTGGACCATCAAGCGCGGCGCCACCGCACCGGAGGCGGCCGGCGTCATCCACACCGACTTCCAGCGAGGCTTCATCAAGGCCGAGATCGTCTCGTACGACGACCTGATGGACGCCGGCACCATGACCGCGGCCCGCTCCGCCGCGAAGGTCCGCATGGAAGGCAAGGACTACACCATGCAAGACGGCGACGTAGTCGAGTTCCGCTTCAACGTCTAAAGAGAAGTACCCCTTCGGGGGTGGGGGTGGGACGGCGACGTAGTCGAATTCCGCTGCAGTGTCTGATCAGTTCGTGGGCTTGGAGTCGAATCCGGTGACGTACGTACCGAACGAGTTGCTGGGGCGGGGCGGTTGGTCGGGTTCCGGCTGTACTCGGTTCAGTTTGTGATGGACTACGTGCAGTTGCGCTTCGACTCCATCGGCTCCGATGAGCTGCCGGTGCTGAACTGCGATGTCATGCCGGGTGTGCAGGTGGGCGATTCCCGGCTGTACGACGGTGACGTCGGGTACTCCGATGCGCTGCGCTCGTTCATTCCTGGGCGGGTGGTCGCGACGGTCGAGGAGACCGGGCGTGGTCTTCAGATCGACTTCGCCGGCGGATCGATCGTGCTGCATCCCAGGTCAGACGAGCTCGTCAGTCCTGAGATCGCGATGCTCGGCGGGTTCGAGGACAGGTCCTTCATGGTGTGGCGGCCCGGTGAGGACTCCTTCGAGGATCTCGGGTAGGCGCCGGGGTCTGGGGATCCGTTGGGTTTGTGTGGAGTTGCACGGGGGCAGGTGATGCTTGGGGCACTTCATGATTGCGACCGCGCAGGACCGATCGCGGAAATGTGGTCGCGGGGCGGTGCGGGGCGGGTTAGCGTCGCGGGATGGTTGATGCTTTGTTTGGGGTGCGTCGGTTGGTGGCGGTTTATGACGCGCTGGATGCGGGGCGGGAGGATCTGCAGCATTACGCCGCGATGGTGGGGGAGTTCGGGGTACGGCGGGTGCTCGACGTCGGGTGTGGGACCGGGGAACTGAGCTGCTTGCTGGCGGGGCAGGGGGTTGATGTGGTCGGGGTGGATCCGGCCGAGGCCTCGCTGGAAGTTGCTAAGGGCAAGAAGTACGCCGATCGGGTGCGCTGGATTCATGGGGACGCGACGACGTTGCCGCCGCTGGAGGTTGACCTCGCGGTGATGACGGGGAACGTGGCGCAGGTGTTCCTGACCGACGAGGAGTGGGCGGCGACGCTGGCCGGCGTACACCAAGCTCTGCGGCGCGGTGGGCGGTTCGTGTTCGAGACGCGAGATCCGGCGAAGCGGGCGTGGGAAGAGTGGACCCGGGAGCACACGCACCAGGTCGTGACGGTCGAGGGCGTGGACACGGTGGAGAGCTGGTCCGATCTCCTCGCCGTCGAGCTGCCGTACGTTTCGTTCCGGGGCACCTATGTGTTCGAGTCCGATGGTGCGGTGCTCACGTCGGATTCGACCTTGTGGTTCCGGGAGCGGGACGAGCTCGAGAAGTCGCTGACGGCCGCGGGGTTCACGGTTGACGAGGTGCGGGAGGCGCCGGACCGCCCCGGGAAAGAGTTCGTGTTCGTGACTACCAAGCAGTGAGCAGCGCCGTCAGTGTGTGGTGGGCGGTGCGCGACATGACCGGGTTGGTCTCGACGTAATACCAGAGACACCCGATGGCCTGGGCGAACGACCAGCCCATCCCGCGACGCCACTCGTCGTCATCACTGCCGAGGGCAGTCCGGAACGCGGCGCGGGCCGGCACATCGAGCAGGTTCCAGGCGGGCTGCAGGTCGATGGCCGGATCGGCGACCGTGAACGTGCCGACGTCGATCACCCCGACCAGGCGGTTGCCGACCACCAGCAGGTTGCCCGGCATCAGGTCGCGATGCGCCCAGACGTCCGGCTCGGTGCGTGGGGTGGTACGGAGATCGGCCCACAACCGGCCGAGTGCGTCCACGTCAATCATCCCGCGAGAGCGTTGCAGCCCGTCGGCGACGTACTCGTCCTGGCTGGTCAGTACGCCGCCGCGCCACGTGCCGGTGAACTCGCGCCCATCGGTCGGGACGACGCGCAGTGCGAGCACGAATCGCGCCAGATCCTCGGCGAACGCAGTCGATCCGGCGACATCGGCGTCGTACGCGATGGTGCCGTTGAGCCAGGTGTAGATCGCCCACGGCAGCGGGTAGCCCTCACCGGGTTCACCGATCGCGACCGGCTCCGGCGTCGGGTACGGCGAGATCGCGTGCAAACGACGGGCGGCGTCGGCCTCGTCGTCGAGGTCCTTGCGCACATCGGCAGCGTCGCCCGGCTGGATCGGGAAGCGCGCGACCACCCCGTCGCCGATCCGGAACAACGCGTTGACCGTGCCGTGCGAAGGAACCCCTCGGATCGGCAGGCCGCTCCACTCCGGGTGCTGCGACTCGATCAGCCGCGCCACCAGGTCCGTCGTCACGTCGAGTTGTCCAGGATGCATCGACACGCCCAGCAGTATCCGGGAGTCCGTCCAGGGCCGCACATCAATAAGCCATCAGATCAGCACGGCGCGACGCGGCTCAGTGCGTGGCGAGGGGGCGGGCTTTGTCGGTGGCCAGGCGGATGGCGAAGGCGGCTAGGGCGGTGCCGGTGAGGTAGCGGTGGATGCGCATCCAGGTGGGACGGCGGGTGAGGAACACGGCGACCGAACTGGCGGTGATGACGAAGATCGCGTTCACCCCGACGCCGACCGCGGTCTGGATCAGGCCGAGGATCATGCTCTGGGTGCCGACATGGCCGCGCGATGGGTCGAGGAACTGCGGCAGCACGGAGATGTAGAGGATCGCGATCTTCGGGTTCAGCAGGCAGGTGAGCAGGCCCATGCCGAACAGCTTCCGCGGCCGGTCCGGCTCCAGCTCCTGGGTCGCGAAGACGGACTTGCCGCCAGGGCGGAACGCGTTCCAGGCAAGCCAGAGCAGGTACGCCGCGCCCGCGAGCTTCAGCGTCACGTAGATCTCCGGGACCAGCGCGAACAGGGTGGCCAGGCCGACGCTTGCCGCGAGCAAATACACCCCGAAGCCGACGCCGACACCGGCCAGCGAGATCAGCCCGGCGCGGCGGCTCTGCGAGATCGATCGCGAGATCAGGTAGATCATGTTCGGCCCTGGCGTGACCACCAGACCCAGCTCGACCAACGCGATCCCGAGCATCGCCTCACTACTGACCAGCACGTGCGTCCCCTTTCATCGTCTCGTTCACGACGCTAACAGCGAGCTACGACAGTCCGTGGGGGTTTTCCTCAGAGTGAGATCGAGGGGTACCTTGCCCGGGTGGGCGACCAGACGTGCATGCGCTGCGGCGAGCAGGTGGAGTCCAGCCGCGACGACTACGAGGTCTTCGAGCGGATGCACTGGGACTGCTTCCACTACGCCTACGAACACGACCTCAACGGTGAGGTCCCTGAGTCCGAGGACTGTGGCCAGCCCGGCTGCCCGTCCGCGGTGAGCCAACGGTGACGTGACGCGTGCGACAGGCCCGGCGGGAGCGCTGCGACGATAATCCCCTCGCGGGTGCCGTCACAGTTGGTTAGCGTGGGGTGTGTACGCCTGACGGTTTGTGAAGGAGACGGTATGAGCGACAAGTCCAGCGAGCCGGCGGACGATCTGCAGAAGAAGTTCAAGGAGGCGCTCGAGAAGAAGAACGCCCACAACAACGCGCACCCGGGGTCCGGGACGCGGCGTGAGGGCGTCGGCGAGGCGCACAACGACAAGCAGAGGCGCCAATTCCGGCGCAAGTCCGGCAGCTGATACGCCAACTGTCCATCCATCCGCCTGAGCCCCGGGTTGCCGCCCGGGGCTCGACTCATTTCTGAACCAGCAGAAGCCTTGGTGGTCAGCCTCGATCGGTCGCAGGGTCGGGCTGCTGAGCGGTGAGCAACCCGGCCAGGCGGCCCAGCTCGGGCTCCCAGCCCATCCGGTGGTTCGTCGCGTCCTCCTCGGTGGCGAAACCGCTGTGGATGAGCAGCATCCGGGTGCCGTCGGGGACCTCGGTCAGCTCGACCTCCACCCGGGTCGGCTCGTCCTCGGTGCCGTCCCACTTCCAGCTGAACGCCAGCCGGTGCGGCGGCTCGACCTCCAGGTACGTGCCCCGGACGACATGCGGTCCCATCTCGACCACGTAGTCGCCCCCGACCCGTACGTCGGCCTGCACCTTCAGCTCCAGGTCAGGGTTCGGGCAGTACCACTGCGTCAGCAACTCCGCCCGGGTCCAGGCCTCGTACACCCTCCCGATCGTTGCCGGCAGCACCCTGTCGATCCGGATGTCAGGTCCCATCCCCGCCTCCTCGCAGCAGTTCTTCCAGTCGGTCGACCGTGCTGTGCCAGTACGCCGTCAGGTCGCCGAGCCACTGCTCGACCTCCGTGAACGCCTCCGGCCGGATCGTGCACACCACGGTCCGGCCGACTTTGCGCCGGGCCACCAAGCCCGCGTCGACCAGCACTCCGACGTGCTTGGTCATCGCGGGCGAGGTGATCCGGTGCGGCTCCGCGAGCTCCCCCATGGTCGCGTCGCCCCGGCTCAGCCGGCTCACGATCGCCAGCCGGGTCGGGTCCGCGAGCGCACCGAAGGTCGTCGTCAGCACGCAAACACTTCACCAACTGGTGAACTGTTTGTCAAGGTCAGGGCCGAACCTCGAAGACCAGGTTGAACGGGGTCTGCGCGACCGTACGGAACCTGGTGAACCCGGCCGCCGTGGTGACGTCCTGGATCCGCGCCGGGCCCGCCTGGGTGCCGAGTGCCAGTCCGACCGGTTGCGAGAGCGATGCCGGCGTACACAGCAGGGTGGAGAAGCCGTAGTACGCACGTCCCACTGGGTTCAGGTTGTCTTCGACCTTGTCACCGGCCATTGGCTCCACCAACATCCAGGTGCCGTCGGGTGCCAGTGCCTCCCGCACATGACGGGCCGCACCGACCGGGTCGCCCATGTCGTGCAACGCGTCGAAGGTCGTGACGAGGTCGTAGCCGGACCCGCTGAATCCGGCGGCGGGAGCCACCTCGAAGGACACCCGCTCGCCAAGGCCCGCCTCGGCCGAGCGCAGCCTGGCCGTCTCGATCGACTCCTGGTGATAGTCCGAACCGGCGAACGTCGATTGCGGGAAGGCGTTCGCCATCAGGATCGTGGACGCGCCGTGCCCGCAGCCGATGTCGGCCACCGTTGCACCGCTCTCCAGTTTCGCCACTACGCCATCCAGAGCGGGTAGCCAACTGGTCAGCAGGTTCGCGTTGTACGACGGCCGGAAGAACCGCTCGCAGCCGAGATGGACGTCCGACGTGCGCTCGTGCCAGCCGATGCCGGCGCCGCTCCGTGCCGCCTCGATCATCTCCGTGGTGTGCTGCACCGTGCCCAGCGCGATCTGGAAGAAGCCCGGCAGGTACGCCGGACTCTCCGGGTCCGTCATCGCGACAGCCTGCTCTGGCGGCAAGGTGTACCGGCCGCTGTCCGCGTCGTACTCGACGAAGCCGCCGGCTGCCTGCGCGTTGAGCCACTCCCGCGCGTACCGCTCGCTCGTACTGGTCCGCTCGGCCAGCTCGCCCGGCGTGGTCGGACCGTGGTCGGCGAGTGCCTGGTAGTAGCCGAGCCGGTCGCCCATCACGACCAGGGCCGCGTTCAGCGTCGCGCCCACCTCGTCCACCGCGCGGAAGACGAACCCCATCAGCTTGTCGCCGTCGATTGCAACAGTCATTTGCTTGTGCCCCCTTTAGGTTGTACGGCGAACCTAGGTAGCCCGGACAGGCCATCGCATCAGGTGGGTCACCTGGTGCAGACTGCCAAACATGCTCATCGGGCGGGAGGCCGAGCGCCGGGTGATCGAGCAACTGGTCGCGGGGGCGCGAGTCGGCACCGCCGGAGTGCTGCTCGTCACCGGCGAACCCGGCATCGGCAAGACAACCCTCCTCGACGAGGCCGCCACGACGGCCCATGGACTGCGGATCCTGAGAGCGCGCGGCACCGAGGCCGAACGTGAACTCCCGTTCGGCGCCCTGCTCCAGCTACTCCGGCCCGCACTCTCCAGCCTCGATCGCATCCCCGGTCCGCAGCGGTCGGCACTGGCCTCCGCACTGGCACTCGGGCCGGCCACCACAGCTGATCGGTTCGCCGTTGGAGCGGCAACGCTGAGCCTGATCTGCCGGTACGCCGAAGATGCGCCGCTGGCCGTGATCGTCGACGACGCGCATCTGCTGGACCGGCCGTCCGCAGAGGCACTGCTGTTCGCCGCGCGGCGGTTGGTCGCCGATCCGATCGTCCTGCTGATCGCCGCCCGCACGCAGGAGCAGCATCCGCTCGCCGAGGCGGATCTTCCGGTGCTCCAGCTCGACGGCGTTCCGCTCGAGGCCGCGCAGGCGATCTTGCGCGGCCTGCCGAGCGAGCTGGTCGAGCAACTGCACAGCACGGTGGCAGGCAACCCGCTGGCACTGCTCGAGCTCGCCGCCGACCCGGACCACCTCCACCGCATGCCGCCGGGTGCGCCTCTCCCGGTGCCGGAACTGATCGCAGAAGCCTTTACCGCAAGGGCAAACCGGCTCAGCCCTGACGCACGTACGGCGCTGCTGGTGGCCGCCCTCGACGACAGCGAACTCGGTGCGGTCGCGAGAGCGTGCCAGGAGCTCGGTGTGGACGTCGCAACGTTGCAGGAGGCCGAGACGGCTGCGCTGGTCGCCATCCGCGACGGCGAGGTCCAGTTCCGGCATCCCTTGGTGCGTTCAGCGATCTACGCGAGTGCTGGGCCGGCAGAGCGTCGTACTGCGCACCGGGCGGTTGCTCGGGTCACGGTGGACGCGGACAAACGGGCCTGGCACCTGTCCGAGGCTGTGCTGGGAACCGACGACGAGGTAGCAGCCGGGTTGGACGCCGCGGCCGAGCACGCCGCTGTTCGTGGTGCGCATTCCGTCGCGGCAACGGCCTATGAGCGTGCAGCACGCCTGTCCGAGGGATTGCACGACCGGGCAGTCAGACTGGTCGCGGCCGGAGAGGCGGCCTGGTCAGCCGGGCTGGCAGACCGAGCGGACTCCTTGCTTGACGACGCGTTGGCTCTCCAGCCACCGTTGCAGGTCCGGATAGGTGCGCAGGAGATCCGCGGCGACATCGCGGTCAAGTGCGGATCCCCGAGCCGGGCCCGCGACATCCTCGCCGCCGCGGCCGCCGAGTGCGAGGACCCGGCTGTGGCGATCGGACTGCTCGCCGACGCCGTCGGTGCCTGCCTCCGAATGTCCGACGCGGCGGCCGGCCTGGAGCTGGCGCACGACATCGACCGCTTGCTCCCCGGCGTCGAGCGGCCCGGTCCACGCATCATGGGCATGCTCGCCAGTGGGGTCGCCAAGGTCCTCGCTGGGCAAGGAGGAACGAGCCAGATCCGGGCCGCGGTCGCGATGGCGCCGTCGGTCGAGTTGGATCGGGATCGACGCCGGCAGGTGTGGATGGTCCTCGCCGCACTGTTCCTCCGGGAGAGTGGCACCGGTCGAGGGCTGCTGCAGCAGGCCATGCTGGAACGGCGGGAGCAGGTCGCTCTCGGCACGCTGCCCGGTCTGCTGTTCGTGCTGGCCCGTGACGATGCGACGACCGACCGTTGGACGGACGCGATGGCGGCGTACGACGAGGGGATCCGGCTGTCCCGCGAGACCGGCCAGATGACGGAGCTGGCGATGAACCTGGCCGGACTGGCCTGGTTGTCGTCGCACCAAGGTCGTGCGGAGAGTCAGGATCTCGCCAGCGAGTGCCTACGGATCTGTGCGGAGCGGGAGATCCACCTCGGCACGCTCTGGTCGCTGTTCGCGCTCGGCGACCTGGAGCTGGGCCGTGGCGCTCCGGCTCTGGCGCTGCCGCAGTACGAGCGGCTGGTCGACGTACTGGCTGCCAACGGTCTGAAGGACCCTGATCTGTCTCCGGCGCCGGAGCTGGCGGAGGTCTATCGACGGTTGGGCCGGACTGACGATGCTGAGCGCGTGGCGCAGGAGCACACCGTCCTGGCGGAGGCGAAGGGACAGCCGTGGTCGTTGGCCCGGGCAGCCAGGGCGCGCGGCGTGGTCGGAGACAACGAGCGGGACTTCATGCAAGCGCTCGCTTGGCACGCGGAGACCCTCGACGTGTTCGAGGCGGCTAGGACGCGGCTGGCATACGGCGCGTGGCTGCGGCGTGCGAGACGGCGAGTGGATGCAAGGGCGCAGCTCAGGCTCGCCGTGGAGGCCTTCGACGCACTGGGCGCAGCGGGGTGGGCCGACCAGGCCGCGATGGAGCTGAAGGCGACCGGGGAGACCGCACGACGCAGAGTGCCGAGCACTGCGGACGAGTTGACGCCCCAGGAGCGGCAGATCGCGCTGCTACTGGCGGACGGGCAGAGCATCCGGGAGGCGGCCGCCGGGTTGTTTCTCAGCCCCAAGACCGTCGAGTACCACCTCCGCAAGGTCTACGCGAAGCTCGGCATCCACTCCCGGACCGAGCTCGCCGAGCAACTGAAGTCCAGTCCGTTCCGAACGTAGGCTGGCGGATGTGACGCAGCCGTTCATCGTGAGCAGTGGGATCGCCCGCCACCAAGGGTTCGCCGAGCTGGCGGCCAAGGGCCCGTTGACGCATCTCATGCTGTTCACCGGCGTTCCGGTCTGGCTGGTGACCGGGTACGCCGAGACGCGCGCACTGCTCGCGCATCCGGACGTCGTGCGGTCGCCGATGGACGGTCCGCACCGCGACCAGATCACGGCCCAACTGGTGAACGCGACCGAGCAGCACATGCTGGTCGTGAACCCACCGGACCACACCCGGTTACGCAAGCTCGTCACCGCGGCGTTCACCCGTCGACGGATCGAGGGCCTGGAGCCGCGGATCCGCGAGATCGCGGCCGGTCTGCTCGACCAGATGGCCGCGGCCGGTGACGGGGTGGACCTGGTCGACGCGTACAGCTACCCGCTGCCGATCACCGTGATCTGCGAGCTGATCGGCATCCCGATGCGCGATCGCGAGGAGTTCCGCCGCTGGTCGTCGGTCGCGGTGGACGCGTCGGTGCACACTCCGGAGGAGTACGTCGAGGCGGCCGGAGCCATCGTCGGGTTCATCCGCGACCTGATCGAGGACAAGCGCGAGGCGCCGGCCGAGGACCTGCTGTCGGCCCTGATCGACGCCCGCGACGGCAGCGATCGGCTCACCGAGGACGAGCTCACTTCGATGGTCTTCCTGCTCCTGGCAGCCGGCCACGAGACGACGGTGAACCTGATCACCAACGGTGTGCACGCGCTGCTGCGGCGCCCGGACCAGCTCGCCCTGCTGAAGGCTGAGCCCGAGCGGCTCCCGGCCGCCGTCGAGGAGGTCCTCAGGTACGACGGCCCGCTGCAGGCCGCGATCCCGTACGTCGCGCAGGCGCCGATCGAGATCGCCGGATCGCGGATCGAGGCGGGAGAGGTGATCGTGTTCGCGCTGCTGCCCGCGAACCGCGACGGCCGCAAGACCGACCGGCCGGACGAATTGGACATCACCCGGCCGGAGAACGCCCACCTCGCCTTCGGGCACGGCATCCACCATTGCCTCGGAGCCCCGCTGGCGCGGCTGGAGGGCCGGATCGCACTGGGAATGCTGTTCGACCGCTTCCCGGACCTGCGCCTGGCGGCACCGGAACAGGATCCGGCCCGCGGCGCGAGCCTGCTGATGAACAGCATTCGCCAACTGCCCGTGCTGCTCTGACCACACCCGGCCGCCGGCGCTGAACATCCGGTGAACCACGCCTGAATCACACGCTTGGGATTGTGGTGGGTTTGACCAGAGATGGCATCCTTACCCGGGTGACAGAGTTGATGGAGGTCGTGCGGCACCTGCTCGGCGTTGCGATGGCCTCACATTGGCTTCTGCTGATCCTGTTCGTGGCCGCCGCGGTCGATGCGGTTTTCCCCGTGGTTCCGAGCGAGGGTCTCGTGGTCACGGCCGGCATGGCCGCCGCGGCGGGGCACCAGAACCTGCTGCTCGTGATCGTGCTCGCGATGCTCGGATCGGTCATCGGTGAGTCCGCCTGCTACTTCATGGGCCGCGGCTCCGGGCCGATGCTGCACCGCTGGATGAAGCGCCAGGCGCGCAGACAGGCGCTGTACGACAAGGTCTCGGCCGCGCTGCACTCGCGCGGCGGCCTGATCCTGATGACCGTGCGCTACATCCCCGGCGCGCGGATGGTCGCGACTCTCACCGCGGGCGCGACCCGGTACTCGTTCCGCAAGTTCATCATCTTCACCATCGCCGGCGTGACCGTCGCCTACACGTACGTCGCACTGCTCGGCTACCTCGGTGGAGATGCGTTCGCGCACGACTCGCTGAAGGCGCTCGCGTTCAGCCTCAGCCTGGCGTTCGTGATCGGCCTGGTGATCGAGACCTCGCGCCGGATCGCCGTCAAGCGCCGCGCTGCCAAGATCACAGCCGGCTAACGATCGACCGCTGGGTTTCTGCGCGAGTGCGTGTCCCGGGACAACCTTCCCGCCTCCACGTGCGTCAGTAGGGGGGTGGTGAGGCCTGGGGCGAACCTCCTCGGCGCCGCAGCGGTCATGGCGGCGTTGCTGGCCGGATGTGCGGACGTCCCACTCGAGGGCGCGCCGTCGCCGAGCGGCCCGACCCACAGTCCCACCGCGCCGACGAAGACACCGTCGGCCACGCCGAAGCCCACACCTACGCCCAGTCCAAAGCCCACGCCGAAGCCGACGACCGGGCGCAATCTCGCGGACGCGGCCCCGGTGACCAGGTTGTTCCCGGCCCGGCTCCGTGACGGTAAGCCGCCGCTGTTCGTCGTGGTCTCGTTCGACGGCGCCGGTGATCTCGCGCTCTGGTCGCACTGGCGGGCAGTGGCCAAGCAGGTCAACGCCCGGATGACGTTCTTCCTGTCTGGCCCGTACCTCTATCCGGGATCACATCGCACCGACTACAGGCCGCCGTACCGCAAGCCTGGCGCTTCCGACATCGGCTGGGGTGATACGGCCAGTGTGCTCGGCCGGACGACGGTGCTGCGGCAGGCCATCGCGGAAGGCCACGAGATCGGGACGCACGGGAACGGTCACTTCTGCGGCGCGACCGGGATCGGCCGCTGGACCACGGCGCAGTGGACCGCTGAGCTGAGCGCGTTCGACCGGATGGTGCGGACCGGACCAACGCTGGCTGCTGGCAAGCCCGTCGTACCGCCGTTCGACCCGGCCACGGTGAAGGGGATGCGGACACCGTGTCTCGAGGGCAATCGGCCGGCGTACCGGCTCGCGATGGCGCAGCGCGGCATGTTGTACGACGCGTCCGCGCCCGGGTACATCGCCTGGCCGAAGAAGGTGAATGGCGTCTGGGACTTCCCGCTGGAGTCGGTCACGCTGGCCGGGACCACCAAGAAGACGCTGACGATGGACTACAACCTCTGGTACAGCCAGACCGGTGCGAAGAAGGCGCCGATGGCGCAGGCGCCCGCCTACAGGGCGCAGGTGCTCGCCACCTACCGCCAGGCGCTGGCGAAGTCGCGGGCGAACGGCAACCCACCGCTGTTCCTCGGCAACCACTTCAACCGGTGGAACAACAGCGTCTACTCCGACGCGCTGACCACCTTCGTCCAGGAGACCTGCAAGCAGCCCGACGTGCGCTGCGTCAGCAACCGCGAGCTAGTGGGCTGGCTGACGAGGTACGGCGTACCGAAGTCCTCCTGAGACGGCTCAGAGGCGGAGGTAGCCGAAGCCGCTCTGCCAAGTGCCGCCGGCCTTGATCCGGCTGACCACCAGCCGCTGCAGGCTGGTGTCCTGCGGCAGCTCGTCCAGGGTGTCGGTGCCGTGGTGGCGGAAGGTGAAGAAGATCGCGCTGTCCTGGGCGTCGGTCGGTTTGCCGTACGGCGTGAACCGGCGGCCGAACCGGACCATGTTCGAGTCCGGCGCCAGGTTGTCCAGCAGGTACGGATCGATCAGCCAGGACCACAGGATCGCCGTCTTCACCGGGTACTGCGGGAAGTACCGCGGGAAGAACTCACGCGCCTGCGCGAAGCTGTCGTCGACCGCCTCCGGTGTCAGCGGGCCCCACTCCGGGATGTGCACGTTGAGCACCCACTCGCCGGGCTCGGTGCCCGGGACCGGGTTGTCCGCCGGGACCCGGTACAGCTGGAACTGCAGTCGCCCGAGCGCGTAGATCTCCCCGGCCCAGTGGATCCGCAGCCACCAGTGCGTCTCCATGCCGTAGCTGCCGAAGGTCCGGCGATGCACCTTGAGCTGCTGACCGAGATCCGAGAGCGTCGCCCAGCTGATCTCGTCGCTGATCCCCAGCTCGGAGTGGAAGCGCCGGATGTCCGGCACGGTCTGGAGCAACGCCTGGACCGAGTTCCGCGGGTCCTCGGGCATCTGCAGCTCCGGCTCGTCATCGAACTTGCCGATCGCGGCGCGCAGTTGCCGGGCCAATGCGTCGACCGCCTCGCGGTCCGGAACGAACGCTTCGGTGGCCTCGCGGTCCTCGTCGCTGAATCCGAGCAGGCGGTACTCGTCGACTGTCGTCACTCACCAACCGTATCCGATTCCGATGGAGCCAGAGACTTACGATCTAACCCGTGGTCACCTATCAGCGGTTCGCACCGCCGGAGGCGCTGCGGGATCTGGTCGAGCATGTCTGGCTGGTCGAGTCGCCGCCGTTGGCCTCGCTGCGGCAGGACATCCTGATCCCGAACGGCCGCCCCGGCCTCGCAATCGCCCTCGCCGAACCTGGGACTCGGCACGACCCCCTCACGCTGGCCGAGTGGCCCAACACCGCGTCGGTGTTCGGGATCATGACCCGCCCGCAGGTGATCGGCCAGACCGGTACGTCGAGCTACGCCGGAGTGGAGTTCAAGCCGTGGGGGATGGCCGCGCTCGGCCGTGCCGATCGGCTCGTGGACGGCGTACTGCCGTTGTCCGACTGGGTTGGCGACGGTACGACGGCCGCCCTCGTCGAGCAGCTTCGCGCGGAGCCGTTCGGCCCGGCCCGTGCGGACCGCCTGGCTGCTTTCCTGAAGCCTCGGCTGACCGAGGTGCCTTCTCTGCCGTTGGTTGAGCAGGCGGTCCGGGTGATCGACGAGGCTCATGGTCGGACGACCGTCGCGGAAGTCGCCGCTGCAGCGGGGACGTCGTACAGCACGCTCTATCGGGTCTTCACGCGCAACCTGGGGATCGGGCCGAAGCAGTACGCCGAGATCATCCGGTACTACCACTTCGCCGGCGGGCTGATCGGAGGAGACGCGGCCGCGACGCTCTCGGCGCTGCACGGGTACTACGACCAGGCGCACGCGGCTCGCGACTTCAAGCGGTACACCGGCGTCAGCGCGACCTCGTTCCGCGCGGTGCAGAACGGGATCGCCGCTCTGATGCATGGAAGTTCCGTCCAAGACGGCACCCGGCCCGGGGGGTGAGGATCGGATCCGAACCGATCGGAAAGGATCCGCCATGGGACGCATCGTCCACGTCGAACTCGTCGCCACCGACCACGACCGGGCCGCCGAGTTCTACACCAAGGTGTTCGGCTGGCAGGTCACGCCGGCGCCGGTGCCCGAGGGCTACCTGCTCGCACAGACCGGACCGGGGGAGGGGATCGACGGCGCGATCATGAGCAGCCGCTACCAGCAGCAGCCCACGATCGCGTGGATCGAGGTCGACGACCTCGAGGCGACGCTGGACGCCGCCCGCGGTGCCGGCGGCAGCCAGGAAGGCGAGATCCAGGAACTGCCCGGGGTCGGCCGGCTCTGCTACCTGCGCGACACCGAGGGAGTCCTGATCGGCCTGCGTCAGCGCTCTTCCGCCAGCCCCAGATAGAGGATGTTCGGGTCGGACGGGTTGAAGGCCACCGACGGGATGCCGTCGTTGCGATTGTGCTGTTCGGACAGCTCGCCGGTGGACGGGCGGAAGCGGTAGAGGTCGGCGCCGAAGCCGCCGAACGACGTTCCGTAGCTGAAGTAGAGCAGGTCCGGGTCGGCCGGGCTGTCCCACATCCGGTTGCCGTTGATCAGGGTCGCGCGGCTCTGGTCCAATACTTCGCGGAACTTCAGCCCCCCGTCCGCCGACTCCCAGATGAACCGGGTTGCGCGGTCGCGGTCGTACCCCTCGACCCAAACCTTCGACGGGTCGGCCGGCGACATCGCCAGGCTGAACGCGTTCACCCGCTCCACCGGCCGCGACCGGGTCCAGGTGCGGCCGCCGTCGAACGTGACGTAGACGCCGTCCGACATCACGCCGACGACGACATGGTCGGGGTTCCGCGGGTCGATCACGGCGTCGTACGCGAAGAGATTCCGCGCCGGCAGTACGCCGGTCCGCACCCAGGTGACGCCGTCGTCGTACGAGTCGTAGAATTGGCCGTCGCCCGCGACGACACGGAGTCGGCCGGGCTCGGAGGACAGCGCGGCGAGTCCGTCGCCGCTCACCGGTCCCTGGACTGTGGTGACCGTACCGCCTTTCACCCGATGGATCGGCTGGTCGTTCACGCTGTAGATGTACGCCGTATCGCCCGGTCCCGGCTGGACGTCGTACGTGCTGAGGTCGCCAGGCGTCTTGTCGAGTAGTTGCCAGCTGCAACCAGCGTCGCTGGACCGCTGGATCAGGTGCTGGCCGATGGTGATCAGGGTGTTCGGTTCCTGGAGGGCGGCAACCTTTGCGTATGTGACGGGACGCAGCTTGCCCGTGGTCGGCGCGAGCACCTTGCCGTCGGACTCGGTGATGGTCACCGACCCATCGCCGTACACGGTGTCGCAGTGTGGGCGGTTCCAGGACCACCCCGGCGCGGTGAAGGAGGCATCGGCGGGGACGGCCGATCCGAGGGAGGTCAGGAGGAGGGCGGCGATTCCGAGGGCGAGGCGGCGTGAGGTCATGCCCTCATGTGTAGGTGCCTGCCGCGCTGCTGAGCCAGGGCTCCTGCTGACCGAGAACCGCCATGACGTAAAGCGGTCAGCCCGCCGCGGTGTCGATGTGCCGGGCCAGCACCAGGTCGTCCTCGGTGATGCCGCCGGCCTCGTGGCTGCTGACCCGGAAGGTGACCGTGGTGTAGCGGATGTCGATGTCCGGGTGGTGATTCATCGACTCGGCCAGCTGCGCGACTGTCGCGACCAGCCGGATGCCGTCCAGGAACGCTTCCTTCGTGACGCTGCGGACCAGTTCGTTGTCCACGACCTTCCACTGCGGCAGGTGGTCGCGGATCGCGAGGTCGATCTGGTCGTCGGTCAGCAGCTCAGCCATGCCGTCACTCTAGCCCCATCGGCACTAGGTGCGGACGCGGCCGGCGGTGCAGAAACCGAGGAGGGCGAGGCCGGCGCCGGCCGTGACGATGGCGCCGAACACCCACGGCTGAGGATCGGAGGAGTTCAGAGCGAGCAGCGTGCCGCTGACGGCCAAGGCGGTGGCGATGCTCATCGTGCTCGCCATCTGGGCGGCGCTGCTGTTGCGGCCGGAGTTGTTCTCATCCGACAGGTCCAGCGTGAGCACCGACAGGCTCGACGTACTCAGGCCCATTCCGATTCCGGCGAACGTCCAGCCGATCAGACCGAACCAGGTCGTTGCATCCGTCCAGGCCAATAGTGAAGTGACGAGCAGCCCGATCGTCATGAAGGCCAGCCCGGTCCGCAGTACCTTCACTCGCTCGATGCCGTGCTCCCTGCCCTGCAGCCAGGACCCCAGCGCCCAACTGACCCCGGTGATGGACAGCGTCACACCGGCACGCGACGGGCTGAAGTCGTGCTGCAACGTGAGTAGCAACGGCAGGTACGCGCCGACTCCGGCGAACGCCGCTCCGCCCAGTCCGCGGACCGCGACCACCGCCGGGAAGCCTCGCCGTACGACGAACGTCCCCTTCGGCATCACGCGTACGGCGGCCAGCCCGAGCACCACCAGCGCCACCGGGATCGCGATCCCGCAGATCACCGGGTGCGCCTCCAGGTGGTCGCCGGCGAGCGTCATCGAGAACAGCGCGACCGACGCGGCGAGTGCCCAGGGGAGCGCGGCCCGCCAAGCCTCCAGCTCAGCCGCATCTTCCGCACTCCGCTCCGGCGCCGGTGTCCGCAGCGAGAGTTGCATGGCAGGACCGAGCAACATCCAACTCGGCACCAGCAGGACGACGGCGCCCAGGAAGACCCACCGCCACCCGAACTGCTCGGTGACGAGACCAGTCAGCAGCGGCCCCACCACCGACGGCAGGATCCACATCGCTGCGAACAGCGCGAACATCTTGGGCCGCAGTACGGCGGGCAGTGCGCGCGCGACCAGCACCATCAGCGAGACGTCCAGCAGTCCCTCCGCGAATCCGCTGAGCAGCCGGCCCGCGACGATCATCGGCATTCCCACCGCGGTACCGACCAGCAACTGCGCAAGCGTGAAGGCGATCGCGCCGGTGCGCAGGGTCGGGATCGGTCCACGCCGGTCGGACCACAGCCCGGCGACCGCGAGCGAGATCAGGTAGCTCGCGTTCGGAGCCGCGTTCGCGAGTCCGAAGCTGCCGAGGGCATTGAACTCCCGGACCATCGTGGGCAACGCCGTACCGACCGCGCGGTTCTCGAACGCGCCCAGGGTGACGAGTCCGATCACCCCCAGCACGAGCGGCAGGTGCCGGCCGCTGAACAGACGCTCACGGGTCACTGGGTCGCTGCCGGTGGAGGCGGTCGCAGTCATGACCGCAATGCTCAAGGTTCAAGTGCACTGGAGGTCAAGCGGATTCAGGTACGACGGCCGTCCGGGAGCCGGAAGACCAGGACGAGGACGCGCAGGACGAGCACCGCGCAGATCACCAGCAGGTTGTAGCCGAACAGCTGGAACAGGCTCATCGACGCGGTCACCTGAGGCCCGCCCGGCGTACCCAGCAGCAACACCGCCATCAGGCCCGCGGTGGCCCCGAGGATCGCGAGCAGGGTCTGATGCAGCAGGCCGGTGATGTGCCGCCGATCCCGGTCATCCGCGAACAGCCGCACGTTGAGCCCCAGCCGTCCGCTCTCCGCCGCGGCCGCGATCCGGTCGATCCGCCGCGGCAGCCGGCGCAGCATCGGCAGCAACGTGGCGAGCTCCTCGGTCGCCGTACGACGCAAGGCCTCTGGCGCAAGGCGATCGGTGACATGGGCGGCGGCGAACTGGCGGGACGCCGCGACCAGATCGAAGCCGGGGGAGATCCGCGAGATGGTGCCCTCGATCGTCGCCAGCGCCCGGAACACAGCGGCCACCTCCGGCGGCACGCCGAGTTCGTGCATCGTGATGATCCTGAACAGGTCGTTGAACATGGCCGGTCCGAGCGAAACTCCGGCGGCAAGGTGGCGGGTCATGAACTGGCCGACCGCGCGCTCGAGGCTGCGCTCGTCGATCACGTCCGGGCGGTAGACGATCTCCAGCAGCGCGTCGGTCGCGGCGACCGGGTCACCGTGATCGATCGCGAGCAGGAACCGCTGCAGCGCCTCGCGGGTGGCTGGATCGAGCCGGCCGACCGAGCCGAGGTCGAGCATGCCGATCCGGCCGTCGGTCAGGAGCAGGAAGTTGCCCGGATGCGGGTCCGCGTGGAAGACCCCGTCGATCGCGACCTGGCCGAGCAGGCAGTCGAAGAGCACCCGGCCCAGCCGGGCCGCGTCCAGGCCGCGCTCCGCGATCGCCGTCGCAGCGCCGCCCAGCCCGATGCCGTCCAGGCGCTGCATGGTCAGGACCCGATGGGTCGACTCCTGCGGGTAGAGCTCGGGGACGACGAGTTCGTTGGTGGAGGCAACTGATTGGCCGGCTGCGACGGCGGTCATGTTGCCGGCCTCGACGGTGAAGTCGAGCTCCTCGCGCATCGCCTCTGCGAACCCGTCGGCGAGGGCGCGGACTCCCATCGACCGGCCCCAGTCGGTGTTCCGCTCGAGCAGGCGGGCCAGCCGGCGGACGATGTCGAGGTCCCGGTCGACGATCGACGCGATGCCGGGGCGCTGGACCTTCACGACCACCCGCGGACCGTCAGGCGTGCGCAGCCGCGCGGTGTGGACCTGGGCGACCGAGGCGGCCGCGAGTGGTTCGGTGTCGAAGTCGGCGTACACCTGGTGGGGTGGGGCTCCGAGCTCTTCGGTGATGACCTGCTCGATCTGCGGCCAGGGCGTGGGGGAGGCCTGGTCCTGGAGGCGACTCAGCTCGCTGGCGACCGACGGCGGGATGACGTCGCTGCGGGTGGACAGCACCTGGCCGAGCTTGACGAAGGTGACGCCCGCCTCGTCGAGCGCGAGCCGCAGCGATCGGGCCAGCTCGGCCTGGCCGGCGGCGTTCTCACGGCCGGGCCGGCGCCGGCCCCGCAGGTATGGTCCGAGACCGTGCCGGATCGCGATCCGGAGGATCTGCAGGTAGCGGCGGGTGCGGGCGACCCGGCCGGCCAGGTCACGCCGGAGATCCCGGGCCCGGGGCAACGATCCGGTCGGGACCAGGGCCTCGGACAGCACCAGGAACACCAGGCCGCTAAGGACCGAGCAGACCGCGGTGAGAGCGAGGAAGGACATCGCTGCACCGGTGGAGATGTCGACGGGCGGCGGGCCGGCGAGCGCGTTCATCAGCGGGCTGAAGACGGTCAGCGTGAGCGCGGCGCCGATCACCAGCCGCACCAGCCCGAACCGCACGCCGAGCAGCCGCTGCGACACCGGCACGAAGATCACCATGAAGATGCCGATGCTGATCAGCCCGAAGATCACCACGTCCATGCCACGCACCCTAGGCGCTCACCGGGCCCACCCAACTCCCCCACCCGGACGACCGAATCCCTGACTGACCCCCCACCCTTCTCCCACCCCCGTCTGCCTGGCTGACCTCGCCGCTGGTGGGTTGGCCACCGCGATTCCGGGGGGCCAACCCACCGTCTCGTGGGCCAGCCAGGCAGACGGGGGTGGGAGAAAGGCGAGAGCCCCCGGCGGGTGGGCCGGGGGCTCTCGGGTGGTGGATCAGGCTGGGCGGCGGCGGATCTTGTTGCCGAGCCAGACGATCGGGTCGTACTTGCGGTCGGCGACGCGCTCCTTCATCGGGATCAGCGCGTTGTCGGTGATCTTGATGTGCTCGGGGCACACCTCGGTGCAGCACTTGGTGATGTTGCAGAAGCCCAGGCCGTGCTGCTCCTGGGCCGCGTGCTGCCGGTCGGCGGCGTCGAGCGGGTGCATGTCCAGTTCGGCGATCCGCATCAGGAACCGCGGCCCGGAGAAGCTCTCCTTGTTCTCCTCGTGGTCGCGGATCACGTGACAGGTGTCCTGGCACAGGAAGCACTCGATGCACTTGCGGAACTCCTGCGAGCGCTCCACATCGACCTGCTGCATCCGGTAGTCGCCCGGCTTCACGTCCGCCGGCGGCTTGAAGGCCGGGATCTCGCGGGCCTTCTGGTAGTTGAACGACACGTCCGTGACCAGGTCGCGGATCACCGGGAAGGTGCGCATCGGCGTCACCGTGACGACCTCGTCCTCGGCGAACGTGTTCATCCGGCACATGCACATCAGCTTCGGCATGCCGTTGATCTCGGCGCTGCAGGAGCCGCACTTGCCGGCCTTGCAGTTCCACCGGACCGCCATGTCCGGCGTCTGGGTCGCCTGCAGCCGGTGGATGACGTCGAGGACGACCTCGCCCTCGTTCACCTCGACCTCGTAGTCCTTCAGCTCGCCGCCGTCGGAGTCACCCCGCCAGACGCGGAATTTGCCCTTGTAGCTCATCGACGTCCTCGCTCCGCTCCGGGCGCCGACGAGGCACGAGACACACTGTGCTTTTTGATGCCCTCGCTCCGCTCGGTCATTTGGCCGGCAGCTCCTCATCCGTCAGGTACTTCTTCAGCTCGTCGAGCTCGAACAGTTCGAGCAGGTCCTCGCGCATCGGGATCTGCTGCTCCTCGGTCACGTTCACGCCGCCGTCGGCATCGAGTGCGCAGACCAGCAGCTTCTTGCGCCACTCGGCGTTCATGCCCGGGTAGTCGTCGCGGGTGTGACCGCCGCGCGACTCCTGCCGCCGCAGCGCCGCCTTGGCCACGCACTCGGACACCGTCAGCATGTTGCGCAGGTCGAGCGCCAGGTGCCAGCCGGGGTTGAACTGGCGGTGGCCCTCCACCGTCATCTTCGCGATCCGGCCGCGGAACTCGGCCAGCCGGCCGAGCGCCTGCTCCATCTCCTCTTCCTTGCGGATGATGCCGACCAGGTCGTTCATCGACTGCTGCAGTTCCTGGTGGATCGAGTACGGGTTCTCCCCGCCCTCGAGCTCGAACGGCGCCAGCGCCTCGGTCGCCGCGGCGTCGATGTCCGCCTCGTCGATCTTCGGCCGCTCCTGCAGCGAGTCGACGTACACCGCCGCACCCATGCCCGCACGCCGCCCGAAGACGAGCAGGTCGGACAAAGAGTTGCCGCCCAGCCGGTTCGACCCGTGCATGCCACCGGCGACCTCACCGGCCGCGAACAGGCCCGGTACGACGGACGACGCGGTGTCCGGGTCGACCTCGACGCCACCCATCACGTAGTGACAGGTCGGGCCGACCTCCATCGGCTCCGCGGTGATGTCGACGTCGGCCAGCTCCTTGAACTGGTGGTGCATCGACGGCAGCCGGCGGGTGATCTCCTCGGCCGGGAGCCGTGACGACACGTCCAGGAAGACACCGCCGTGCGGCGTACCGCGGCCGGCCTTGACCTCGGAGTTGATCGCCCGGGCGACCTCGTCGCGGGGCAGCAGCTCCGGTGGCCGCCGGTTGTTGTCCGGATCCTTGTACCAGCGGTCCGCCTCGTCCTCGGTCTCCGCGTACTGCTCGCGGAACACGTCCGGCACGTACTCGAACATGAACCGCTTGCCCTCGGAGTTCTTCAGTACGCCGCCGTCACCGCGGACCGACTCGGTGACCAGGATCCCCTTCACCGACGGCGGCCAGACCATGCCGGTCGGGTGGAACTGGATGAACTCCATGTTGATCAGGGTCGCGCCGGCCCGCATCGCCAGCGCGTGCCCGTCACCGGTGTACTCCCAGGAGTTCGAGGTGACCTTGAAGGACTTGCCGACACCGCCGGTCGCCAGCACCACCGCGGGCGCGTCGAACAGGATGAACCGGCCGGACTCGCGCCAGTAGCCGAAGGCCCCGGAGATCGCGTCCCCGTCCTTCAGCAACTCGGTGACGGTGCACTCGGCGTACACCTTGAGGTTGGCCTCGTAGTCGCCGGTGGCCTCGAAGTCCTCCTGCTGCAGCGAGACGATCTTCTGCTGCAGGGTGCGGATCAGCTCCAGACCGGTGCGGTCGCCGACATGCGCGAGCCGCGGGTAGGTGTGGCCGCCGAAGTTGCGCTGGCTGATCCGGCCGTCCGGCGTGCGGTCGAACAGAGCGCCGTACGTCTCCAGTTCCCAGACCCGGTCGGGGGCTTCCTGCGCGTGCAGTTCGGCCATCCGCCAGTTGTTCAGGAACTTGCCGCCGCGCATCGTGTCGCGGTAGTGGACCTGCCAGTTGTCGTTGGAGTTCGCATTGCCCATCGCCGCCGCGCAGCCGCCTTCGGCCATCACGGTGT
The DNA here is from genome assembly GCF_004331485.1 of Kribbella capetownensis. Taxonomy (GTDB): domain Bacteria; phylum Actinomycetota; class Actinomycetes; order Propionibacteriales; family Kribbellaceae; genus Kribbella; species Kribbella capetownensis. The sequence goes on along the minus strand of NZ_SJKD01000006.1, from coordinate 439,001 downwards.
GCGCCTTGCCGAACAGCGACTTGCACACGATCGCGGTGCGCTTGCCCTGCTCGCGGGCCTCGATCGCCGCCCGCAGGCCGGCGCCGCCGGCCCCGATCACGACGACGTCGTAGGTGTGTCGTTCCAGCTCAGTCATGAGAAGTCAGAGATCCCGTAGGTCAGTTGATGAAGCGCAGATCGGAGAACCAGCCGGCCGACAACGCCATGATGTAGGCGTCGGTGAAGATCACGGTGAACAGCGACGTCATCGCGAACGTGCCGTGCTTGGGGTTCAGCTTGGACACGAAGGTCCAGTACCGGTAGCGCAGCGGGTGCTTGGAGAAGTTCTTCAGCCGGCCGCCGACGATGTGCCGGCAGGCGTGGCAGGACAGCGTGTACAGCCACAGCGCGACCAGGTTGATCCAGATGATCAGCGTGCCGAGGCCGATGCCGAAGCCACCGTCCTTGCCGTGGAAGGCCTGGATGCCGTCGTAGACGTTCAGCAGACCGAAGACCAGCGCGCCGTAGAAGAAGTAGCGGTGCAGGTTCAGCGCGACCAGCGGGAACTTCCGCTCACCGGAGTAGCTCTTGTGCGGCTCCGGCACCGCGCACGCGGCCGGTGCGAAGAACAGCGACCGGTAGCCCGCCTTGCGGTAGTAGTAACAGGTGCCGCGGAAGCCGGCCAGGATCACGAACGTGATCAGACTGAACGGCACGAAGCGCGGGAAGTTGCCGAACCAGGTGCCGAGGTGGCTGGAGCCTTCGACGCAACTGCTGGTCACGCACGGCGAGTACAGCGGCGTGAGGTAGTGGTAGGCGTCGACCCAGTACCACTTGTTCATGAAGATCCGGACCGTCGCGTAGATCACGAAGAAGGCCAGGATCACGCCGATGCGCAGCGGTGCCAGCCACCAGCGATCGGTCCGTAGGGTTTTCTGCCCGATCTGCGCGCGACCGGGAGCGCTTACACCGGTCGCCATCAGGGAGCGTGCCTGTCGGGCGCGCCGAAGCCTTCGTGCTCCGCGTCTGTCCACATGGACGCGTCATACTCCACGTCGGGAATCTCCTCGAGTTCCTCCGGAACGGGTCCGGGTCTGTGACGGGGGTCGGGAGGGCCGAGCTCAGCCAAGTCGTCGTTCAGCCGGGCCACATCCGACACCAACCGGCGGATGCCGAGAGTGTCACCGTACTCCTGACTGAGTTTGCCGACGGACGTGTGTAGTGCCTCGAGCGCGCGGACGACTGCGGCAACGCCGCTGTTGCCTTCACCCATGCCGACTCCAGTAGTTGTCTTGTGGCTGTCAGTATGGGCACACTTTGCCTCTGCGGGGCGCTCAACGGAAGACTCCTCGGTACGGCGTGTTTCCAGTTAGGGTTACCTCAGTTGCCGACCGCCGTCGGGTGGAGTAATGGAGCGAATCCGGCCTTCAGTACAACGAGATTCGCCGGTGGGGTGAGCACCTCGGCCTCACGCAGTCCGGGCGGCCGGCGGGCCTCGCCGTACCCGTCCCAGGACCAGGGCAGCACCTGGTGGCCGAGCACGAGCGCCGGGCGGCCGTCGTACCGGATCATCGCTCCGTCAGGGAGTTCGCCGAGGTCCTGGATCGTGGTGCGTTGTCGTCGAGTGCGTGGCTCGACGCGCTCGAGATGCAGTTGGGCGTCCATCGCCGCGGCGCGCGGGCGCTCGTCGAGACCGCGGCCGGTCGCCCAGGCCCCGGCGTACAGCAGGAAGTCCCTGCGGCGGCAGTAATGACAGGGGCGATGGCCGGCCGCGAGCGCGACCGCCTCGTCGAAGAAGAACAGTGCGGTCCAGCGTCCCGGCGGCATCGGATCGCGCCGAACCCCTTTCCAGTCAAGGACGCAGCAGATCCAGGCCTTGGAGCGCCAGCGCGTCGTCCCCAGGCGGCGGTCGGGGTTGTGCAGCGTGCCGCGGTTGCCCATCAGCAGGCCGCGGCCGGCGTCGGCGACGATCTCCTGGGTCGGCAAAACCCTGTTCTGCAACGGCATGCGGGTCATCCTGCCGGAGGCCGGGGACAGTTTTCCTTGTATATCTGGCAGAGTCGCACCGTGCAGATCGTGGTAGGAGTCGCCATTGTCAGGGACGGCCGGGTGCTGGCGGCGTACCGGCCCGATCCCGGCGGTGGCTGGGAGTTCCCGGGCGGCAAGGCCGAGCCGGGCGAGACCGAGGAGCAGGCGGCGGTCCGGGAGATCCGCGAGGAGCTCGACCTGGAGATCAAGGTCGGCGAGTCGCTCGGTCCGGCGGTGGACATCTCCGAGCGGTACCGCCTGCAGGTCTACCGGGCGTCGATCGTTGCCGGCGACCCCGTACTGCGGGAGCACGCCGAGCTCCGGTGGTTCGCCCCGGCCGAACTCGACGAGGCGGACTGGCTGATCCCGGACCGGCCGTTCGTCCGGCGGCTCCGCGAACTGCCCTGAGTGGCAGACATCACACCCTCACCCGGCCTGCTCGGGCCTTCGTGATGCGACAGTCACGGTTTGTATGGGTCAACTGTATGGGTTGTACCTGGTGAGCGGTCTGGACCGGCCGGAGAATCGTGACCGTTACTTACCGGGGAGGAGTACAGGCATGTCGGTGTACCAGGCCGTTCCCGCCCTGCGGCGGGAGGACATCGCGCCGGAGCTCGTCTGCGAGGTGTACGAGCTGGGATCGCGGCGTCGTACCCCCGCGGCGGTGAAGGAGCTGACCAGTCGCCAGGTGGCGATCGGCCGGATGATGTCCACCGGCGCCAAGGACGCGGCGATCGCCCGGGAACTGGGCCTCTCGCTGCGGACCGTCCGGGCCGAGATCAGCGCGCTGATCGCCGGTCTCGGGGCCAGATCCCGCTTCCAGGCCGGCTGTCTGCTCGTCCGCCGGTTCGGCTGATCCCCTTCCCCGGGCTTCGGGTCCGGGGAAGACCGGCGCTGCGGACCCGGCTGACCACCCTTTCAGCCGCTGACCCCCCTGTGTGCAGCGCCGGACCCGTCGCGGTCCGGGCGATGCCCGGGCCTCAACCAGGCGCAGCGCCCGGGCCGCGACCAAGGTTGTTGTCGAGTTGTCGGCGAGCCGTGACAGTCCCGGCGAGCCAGAAAAGCTGTCGGCGGGCCGACGTAGGCTTTCGGCATGAGTGAGCTACCTGACCGCCGGCTGCTGCTGGTGCACGCCCACCCGGACGACGAGACCATCAACAACGGCGTGACGATGGCGCGTTACGTGGCCGAGGGCGCCGCTGTCACGCTCATCACCTGCACGCTCGGTGAAGAGGGTGAGGTGCTCGTCCCGGACCTCGAACACCTGGCCGCCGACCAGACCGATCAGCTCGGTGAGCACCGGATCGGCGAGCTCGCCGCCGCGATGGCCGAGCTCGGCGTCACCGACCACCGCTGGCTCGGCAGTGCCGGGAAGTACCGCGACACCGGGATGATCTACAACGACAAAGGCAACGCCGCCGTCCCGCTGGAGACCCGCAAGGACAGCTTCTGGCAGGCCGACCTGCTCGCCGCGGCCGATGACCTGGTCCCGGTCATCCGCGAGGTCCGCCCCCAGGTCCTGGTGACGTACGACGAGTACGGGAACTACGGTCACCCCGACCACATCAAGGCCCATCGCGTCGCGACGTACGCCGCTGCCCTGGCGGCCGCCCCGTCGTACCGGGAGGACCTCGGCGAGGCCTGGGACATCGCGAAGATCTACTGGATCGCGATGGCGGAGTCGCGGATGCGCGAGAGCCTGCGCCGGCTGCGCGAGGCCGGTGACACGACGACGTTCGAGGGCATGGATCCGGACGGTCCGATGGGTCCGCCGATCACGCCGGACCGGCTGATCGACTGCGTCATCGACGGCGACGAGTTCCTGGATCGCAAGATGAACGCGATGAAGGCGCACGCCACCCAGATCACCGTCGACGGGCCGTTCTTCGCGCTGTCGAACAACAACGGCAACCAGGTCTGGGCCTCGGAGTCCTATCGCCTGGTCAAGGGCACCGCGGCACCCGGCCCGGACGGCCTCGAGCACGACCTGTTCGCGGGACTGTAGGGCCGTGCGGGCGTGACCGTTCCCACACACTCGGTTGAGGCGTCAACCTTCCTGCGGGCATAGTCTGCAATGGTGTCCTCGTCGGAGCCCAGTGGGAGCGTCGCGCCCGCCGACTTCCGTGCTGCGCTCGGCCGGTTCGCCTCCGGCATCACGATCATGAGCACGCTCCAGGACGGCGTCGCGCACGCGATGACAGCGAACGCGTTCACGTCCCTCTCGCTCGACCCGCCACTGGTGCTGGTCTGCGTCGACAAGGGCGTCCGGATGCATGCCGCCGTACTGGACTGTGGATATTGGGCCATGTCGGTGCTGGCGGGGGATCAGCAGCCGATCGCGGACCGGTTCGCCCGCTCCGGCCGGGATCTGTACAGCCAGTTCGACGGGATCACGACGTCGGCCGGCCCGAAGACCGGCTGCGCGGTGCTGGAGGGGGCTCTGTCCTGGCTCGAGTGCCGGACCTGGGCGACGTATGACGGCGGCGACCACACCATCGTGGTCGGTGAGGTTCTGAGCCTCGGCCTGGGTGAGCCGGCCGATCCGGGCGCGCTGATCTACCACGCGAGTCACTACCGGAAACTGCCCGGAGCCTGAGCGTTAGACCGCACGTCGCGCGGCTACGGGCAATCCGGGGCATGTCGGGCCACCCCCGGCCAGGACGGGCCCGCCCCGGCGGCAGAAGAGGCCTGATCTGTCCCGTAAGATGTCCCCTCGTGTCCCGAGCGGACGCGGCCTGTACACGGTTTGAGTGGAGGACTCTGTCCGGTGGGGAAGAAGCAGCTAGCGGGGATCATCGCCGCTGCTGGGTTTGGCGTGGTCGTAGTGGGCTACGGCGCGGCGTTCGCGTTCGCGGGCGACAAGATTCCCGGTGACACCACGGTGCTCGGCATCCCGGTCGGCGGGATGTCCGAGGGCGATGCCAAGGCCAAGCTCGAGGCCGGGCTGAAGGACCGCCTGGCCCAGCCGATGCCCCTCAAGGCCGGCCAGTCGAAGTTCGAGGTGAACCCGGCCGATGCCGGTCTCAGCCTGAACCTGGCCGCCACCGTCAACGCCGCAGGCGCGGGCCGCAGCCTGGCCCCCGGCCGCATCTGGCATGCCCTGACCGGCGGTGGCGCCGTCGACCCGGTGGTCACCGCGGACGACGCGAAGCTGAAGGCCGCCGTCGACAAGCTCGCCACCCAGGTGAACCGTCCGGCCACCGAAGGCACCATCACCTTCAAGGAAGCCACGCCGGTCCAGCACGCACCCGCCGAGGGCCTCCAGTTGGACAACGCGAAGGCGGCGGACGCACTCGTCGCCGCCTACCCGGCCGGTGACACGCCCGCCGACCTTCCGGTCAACGTGACCAAGCCGCAGGCCGGCACGGACGCGATGGACAAGGCACTGAAGGACTTCGCCGAACCGGCCATGTCCGGCCCGGTCCGGCTGACCGTCGGGAACAAGTCCGCCGAGCTGCAGCCGAAGGAGTTCGGGCCCGCGCTGACGGTGACCGTCAAGGACGGCAACGCCACCCCGGCCCTGAACACGAAGATGCTCGAGCCGCTGTTCCAGGCGCGGTTCAAGACGCTGGAGACGCTGCCCAAGGACGCCACGGTCCAGATCGTCGGGACCACGCCGAAGGTCGTTCCGGCCGTCGACGGCATCGTGGTCGACCGGGCCAAGGTGGGACCCGCGATCCTCGCGGTGCTGCCGAAGCCGCAAGGCGAGCGGCGGGCCGCGGTCGGGCTGACCCACACCAAGGCGAAGGTGACCACCGAGGCTGCCGCCGCGCTCGGGATCAAGGAAGTGATGGGGGAGTTCACCACCACCTTCCCGCACGCGCCGTACCGGAACGTGAACATCGGCACCGCGGCGGCCAAGATCAACGGCACCCTGGTGAAGCCGGGCGACACGTTCAGCCTGAACAAGATCGTCGGCGAGCGGACCAAGGAGAACGGCTTCACCGAGGGCAACATCATCAGCGGCGGGAAGTTCGTGCTCGACCTCGGCGGTGGCGTGTCGCAGTCGGCGACGACCACGTTCAACGCGGCGTTCTTCGCCGGGCTGAAGGACGTCGAGCACAAGGCGCACAGCGTCTACATCAGCCGCTACCCGATCGGCCGGGAAGCGACAGTGGCCTGGCCGACGGTGGACCTGAAGTTCCTCAACGACTCCGGGCACGGCGTGCTGGTGCAGACGATCTTCAAGGCGTCGACGCCGGGCAGCGCGGGCAGCATCACGGTGAAGATCTGGGGCACCAAGGTCTGGGACATCACCGCGGGCCAGTCGGGGAAGCGGAACCCGCGCGCACCGAAGGTGGTCTACAACGCCGATGCCAAGTGCCGGCCGCAGGCGCCCACCGCCGGGTTCGACATCACGGTCTTCCGGTACTTCGCGAAGAACGGCGTACGGCAGAAGACCGAGTCGTTCACCACGAAGTACAACGCGGCCGACGACATCCGCTGCGGTCCCAAGCCCGGCACTACCCCGACGCCGCCCGGCACCAGTACGCCGCCAGGCTTGAACAAGCCCAGCCAGGGCGCCACCACCCGCCCACCGAGCTGATCCGGGCCGGGGCTGCGTCAGCTCCGGTGGATCCTGTGGAGTTCGGCGGCTACCTGGTTGAACAGGTCCTCGCCGATGACGGCGCCTTCGCGGCGGACCTGACCAGGGTCGATGCGCAGCACGCGGTCCAGGCGGACCTCGCTGTTGCGGCCTTCCTTGTCCCAGGCGCCGCTGCCGATGTCCATCCAGATCCGGCCCCAGCGTGCCTCGTCGGCGGCGTCCCGGTCGTGATCCTTGCTGGTCAGGATCAGCGCCAGCAGCCATGGACCGTCCGACCCGACCACCAGCACCGGCCGGTCCTTGCCGCGGTGATGGTCCTCCTCGAACGGCACCCAGGTCCAGACGATCTCGCCCGGGTCCGCCACCCCGTCGTCCGGGTGCGGCGTGTACTCCACGTGCACCGTTTCCTCGAAGTCCCCCGCGTACTCCGGCCGCTCCGCCACGTGATCCGCCCTGTGATCCGACATGGCACCTGAGCCTAACGCCCTCACATCACACCGGCCTCACACGTTCCAGCCGTGTGGAAAACACCCTGCACGACACGAAGACGGTCAATCGGGCCGCGATCCTGGCTGTACTGCTCACCGGGCAGTTCATGGCGAACATCGACACCGCGGTCGCGAACATCGCCGGCCCGTCGATCGGTGCCGATCTGCACGCCTCGGAGGGTGCGGTCGGACTGGTCGTTTCCGGGTACGTCGTCGCGTTCGCCGTCCTGCTCATCACCGGCGCCCGGCTCGGCTCGTCGCTCGGCTACCGGCGTACGTTCCTCCTCGGCTTGCTGGTGTTCACGGCAGCCTCGCTGGCCTGCGGGCTCGCGCCCGAGATCGTCTCCCTCGTCGTCGCCCGCTTCGTCCAGGGCGCCGGCGCCGCGCTGATGGTCCCGCAGGTCCTCAGCGGCATCCAGTTGCACTTCCACGGCCGGGACCGGCTGAAGGCGCTGGGCTACTTCTCGATCGCCTTGTCCGGTGGGGCTGTGCTCGGTCAGATCCTCGGCGGCGTACTCATCGCGGCCGACCTGTTCGGCACCAGTTGGCGGCCGATCTTCCTCGTCAACATCCCCATCGGCCTGGCGCTCCTGGTCGCCGGCCGCCGCCTGCTCCCCGCTGACCGGAGCACCGATCGCGATCCGCTCGACCTGGTCGGCGTACTCACCCTTTCCGCCACGGTCCTGCTCGTGATCGTCCCGCTCCTGCTGGGTTCCGAACGCGGCTGGCCGACCTGGTCCTGGATGTGCCTCCTGCTGAGCCTCCCCGCCCTGGCCTTCTTCGAGTACGGCGAACGCCGCGGGGCCGCCCGCGGTGGTCGCCCCCTGATCGCGAGGCAGGTGCTCCGGAACCCGGCCGTCCGGGCCGGCATGCTCGCACATGGCTGCACAACGGGCACGTACTTCGCTCTGCTCTTCGTCCTCGCCCTCTACCTCCAGGCCGGGCTGCACAAGGGGCCGGCGTACTCGGGCTTCGCCATGGTCGTCTGGGTGGCGGCGTTCGGGCTGGCCGGGCCGATCATCCCGCGGCTGCGCAGGGGAGTGCGGTGGATGCCCGTCATCGGCTGTCTGGTCCTCGCGGCCGGCTACGTGTCGGTGCTGGCCTATCTGCAGCTTGGTGGCCGGACCGGACCGCTCCTGTTCGCGCTGCTCGGCGTCGGCGGCCTCGGGCTAGGCATCAGCGCCAACACTCTGATCGGAGCAGTCACCTCGAGCATGTCCCCGCAGTACGCCGCGGACCTGTCCGGCGTGGTCGCCACCAACGCACAGCTGTCCGGCGCTCTCGGGGTCGCTCTGGCCGGTTCTACCTACGCAGCGCTCGCCTCGAACCCCAGTACGGCGCTGAGCGTCGTACTGGTCGGGTTCATCGTGCTGACGCTGGTGGGGGCGGCTGCGGCTCAGCGCTTGGTCAGATAGCGGTAGCGGTACGCGTCCGCATAGCCAAGCCTGCGGTAGGTGGCCATGGCGGCCGTGTTCTCCTCCACGACCTCCAGATAGGTACGGCGGCCTCCCAGCGGCCCGGACCACCTGGCCAGACCCTGGACGAGCGCCGTACCCAGGCCACGGCGGCGGTACGACGGGTCCACCCGGATGGCATCGATACCGAGCCAGTGCCCCGTCATCGACCCCCGCCCGACGGCCACTGTGCGGCCGTCCAGGGTGATCGAGGCGAACACGGCCTTCGGCGCACCCTCCATCACGGCCGGGGCAGCCTCGGGCACCGGTCCGTCGAACGCGGCGGCGTACCACGCGTTGCTGGGGTGCTCCGCGATCAGTGCGTCGTACTGCGGGGAGGCGTTCACGTGGTCCAGGGTGGTGTGCAGGACGAAGGTGTCCGACTGCTCCGGGCGGGCGTCGATCCACCCCTGGGCAAGGAATTCGGCCGCTTCCGGGCTGCCGACGCGGACGAGTGCCAGCGGGGGCAGGCCGCGCTCGTCGTAGAAGGCTTCAGCGTGCTTGAGCGCCTCGGCGACCGGCATGCCGGGGTTTCCGGCCGGGAGCAGCGAGTTGCCCCGGCCGGTCCAGCCGGAAGATGCCCGCAGCAACCACTGGCCGACGTACGCCGTCTCGGCCGCGGGCCGGCCCAGGGCGGTGGTCAGGAAGAGCTGCTCGACGTCCACCGGGCGCAGCGGCATCTCCGGGATCCGTTTGGCCGCCGCCACGTCGGCGGTCGCGACCTGGTGCAGACTGCTGTCCGCGTGCCGTACGACCAGGCCGGAGGGGTCCCAGGACTGCAGAACGCCGATCACGTCGGTCAGTCCGCCCGGGATCCGGTGCCGGACGACGACACGGTGGCCGATATCACGGACCCAAAGTCCTATCTGGGGGCCTGACACGATGCGGACTCCTGGCAGAGTGGGCGAAGTACTACCGTGATACTAGATACCTTGCATTGAGCACAGCATCACCGCATCGCAGCACCCCAGATCAGCGCTGCGCTTGCCTGCCATAGGAGGAGTAGCAGTGACCTACGTCATCGCGCAGCCGTGTGTTGACCTGAAGGACCTCGCCTGCGTCGAGGAATGCCCCGTCGACTGCATCTACGAGGGCAACCGGATGCTGTACATCCACCCCGACGAGTGCGTCGACTGCGGAGCCTGCGAGCCGGTCTGCCCGGTGGAGGCGATCTACTACGAGGACGACACCCCGGAGCAGTGGAAGGACTACTACACCGCGAACGTCGACTTCTTCAACGACCTGGGCTCCCCCGGCGGCGCCTCCAAGATGGGCAAGATCGACAAGGATCACCCCTTCATCGAGGCCCTGCCCCCGCAGGAGCACGACGAGTAAGGCTGAAAAGCCAAAGGCGGGGGTGGAGGAGTCGAGGCCCTGCCCCCACAGGAGCACGACGAGTAGTTCTTTGGTTACCTAGTGTGGCGAGTACTCCAACCGGGGTGCTCGCCACATGCTTTGACTACTGCTCTTGGACGTCGACGTGGACGTGGTCGAGGTGGCGGAGGATGGCTGGGTCGCCGGAGCGTTCGGGCGGGGTGTAGTCGCGCCACCCGCTGTCGGAGCGCCCACCGGCCGTCCAGATCTTGTCGCTGAAGATCACCGTCTTGATCTTCAGCAGGTCCGCCCGCGCCACCAGGTACTGCGCCATCGCCCAGCCCTTGGTCGTGTTCGTCGTCGAGATCGGCCGGACGAACACATCCACCGCCCGGCCGTCGTAATGCGCCGACCCCTCCATGTGCCCGGACTGCACCCCACCCGGCGCATACCCACCGGTCGACAGCTTCCCGAATGTCTCGAGCAGATCCGCGCGTACGGCCTCCGCCCGCGGCGTCAGCCCGCTGCGGCCGACCACCTCCTGCTTCACCGAGTCGGTGTTCACCGTGCAGGCGAACACGCTCTTCGACTGCCCGGTCAGCGCCGAGGCGAGCACCCGCGCATCCGCTTCGTGATCCGCGTAGGCGTTCGGGAACGCGCTGCGCTGGACCCGGTCGGCCGCCACCGTCACCGCGAGCGTCTGGTAGTTCTTCACCTTCACCAGCGCGTCGTAGAACTTCCCGGCCGCGTAGTGCGGGTCCTGCACCTGCTTCGCCGTACCCCAGCCCATGGACGGCCGCTGCTGGAACAGCCCCAGCGAGTCCCGATCCCCGTGCGCAAGATTTCGCAGGCCGGACTCCTGGTACGCCGTCGCCAGCGCAATCGTCGCCGCCCGAGCCGGCAGTCCCCGGCGTACGGCGACCCCCGCGATGATCGCGGCCGACTCCGCCTGCTCCGGGTCCAACTCGACAGTGGTCCCGTTGACCGTGGCCGTGCACTGCTCCTTGGGCGGCAGCAACGGCCCGATCCCCTTGTCTCCGACCCACCGGACCGTCAACCCGATGGCCAGCGCGAACACACCGACAGCGCCCATTGCCACCAGGGCACCACGCTTCAACGGCATACCGCTCCCAACGTGCGGGGGCGGGGGTCGGGTTCCGAGGTGTCGGTCACGAAGTGGTTGACGTGCGGAACGTGCGGTTGGTTGGCGTTCCGCACGCGTTGTTGCTCACCCGTCACGCGTTGGCGTGCAGGGCTTCGTTGAGCGTGATGCCCTCACCCTGCCGCGGCCGCGCCTCGACGGCACCGGTGACCGAGTTGCGGAGGTACAGCAGCCCGGGCTGCCCGGACAGGTCGCGGGCCTTGACCATGCTGCCGTCGGGGAGGGTGACCTTGGTGCCGGCGGTCACGTACAGCCCCGCCTCGACCACGCAGTCGTCGCCGAGCGAGATGCCGGTGCCGCCGTTCGCGCCGAGCAGGCAGCGCTTGCCGATCGACACCACCTGGGTGCCGCCGCCGGACAGCGTGCCCATGATCGACGCGCCGGCGCCGATGTCGCTGCCGTCGTCGACCACCACACCGGCCACGATCCGGCCCTCGACCATCGACGTACCGAGCGTGCCGGCGTTGAAGTTCACGAAGCCCTCGTGCATCACGGTGGTCCCGGAGGCCAGGTGCGCGCCCAGCCGGACCCGGTCGGCGTCGCCGATCCGGACACCACTCGGTACGACGTAGTCCGTCATCCGCGGGAACTTGTCGACGCTCGCCACGCTCAGGTGCTGGCCGGCTGCGCGGGCCCGCAGCCGCACCTGCTCGATGTCCTCGACCGGGACCGGGCCGAGCGACGTCCACGCGTTGTTCGGCAGCGCGGCGAAGATGCCGTCCAGGTTGAGGCCGTGCGGGCGGACCAGCCGGTGCGACAGCAGGTGCAGCCGCAGGTACGCGTCCGCGGTGCCCGCCGGCGCCTGGTCCAGGGTGATCTCGGCCGTCACCACCTCACGCCGTACCTGCCGGATCTCGTCGTTGCCCTCGGCAGCGATCAGCTCGGCCGGCGCCTTGGCGTCGTCCGGCCGTGAGCCGAGCTCGGGCGCCGGGTACCAGACGTCGAGGACGGTCCCGTCGGCGGAAACGGTGGCGAGGCCGAAGCCCCAGGCGTGCGTGGCATTCTCGGTCATGCCCACAAGCCTGCCAGACGGCCCGCGCCGCTCCAGAGGCCGGTGCACCGGTGGCTGTGGTCACATGGACGGATGCAGACGGCATCCTCGCTGACCTTCGACACCGATCTCGGCTCCGACGTCGACGACGTCCTCGCGCTGGCGACGATCCTCGGCTCGCCCGAACTCGATCTCGCCGCCGTCACCACCGTGTACGGCGACACGCTCGTGCGGGCCCGGATGGCCGCGCGGGTGGCGACGGTCGCTGGTCGCGCCATCGACCCGATCGTGCCTGGCCGTACCGAGACCCGCTCCGGCCGGCCGGTCTGGTGGGCCGGTCACGAAGGCGCCCTTCTTCCTGACCTGGACCGCGAGACCGTCGCTACCGACACCGATCCGATCGGAGTGCTTGCCGCCTCACCGACGGTTGTCGCGGTCGGCCCGTTGACCAATGTGGCGGAAGCCGTCGAGCGGCCCGGGCACCAGATCGAGCAGTTGTGTGTCATGGGCGGCGACTTCTTGTCGGCCGATGCAGAGCACAACATCAAGTGCGACGTCGACGCGGCCGCGGCCGTGTTCGCCAGCGGAGTGCCGGCGACGGTCATCGGTATCGACCAGACGTCACGGCTCCGGTTGGGTGGCGCCGTCGTGGCCGAGTTCGAGGCCGCCGGACCGCTCGGGCAGTTGCTTGGCGCGGAGATGCGGCAGTTCTGGAGCTTCTCCGCGTCGGACTCCAACGTCCCGCACGACCCGGCCGCGGTACTGATGCTGACCGATCCGGACCTGTTCACGTTCGCCACCGGCCGGATCGAGGTCGACGAGGCTGGGATCACCTCCTTCACACCGGGGGACGGGCCGCACCGGATCGTCGCCGATCTCGACGCCGAGCGGGTCGCCCAGCGCATCGTGGACCGGATCCTCGTCGCCTGTGCAGGCAGCCCGAACCCTTCGTAAATCGGCGGCGGCAGCTCAGCCGGTCGTGATCTACTGGCCGGATGCTTCCGGCGTGGCTCTCGCATGTTGACGGACCGGTACTGCGGGCTACGGAGGCTCCGTCGATCGAGGCGTTGCACGGCGAGTTGCTGCGGCAGTGGGGATCGTCGGAGGTCTGGCGGCTGTCGTACGGACTGCGCAGTGTGATCGTGAAGCGGGGGACGGACAGTCAGTCCGGCGAGGGAACGGCGTACGAGCGGTTCGTCATCCCGTTGGGTTTGCCGGCACCGGAGCTGATCCACGCCGAGGACGGCATGCTCGTGCTCGCGGACGTGGGCCGGGTGACGCTGGAGCAGGAGCCGTCGGCTGAGGGTTTCCTTGCCGCGGCCGAGTTGCTGGCCGAGATTCGCTCGCGCGCCGTATCAGGGCCGAGTGGGTTTCCGCCGCAGCGGGTCAAGGAGTTGGCTGATCGCATCGAGCGGATCTCGTTCGACGTCGGGCCGTTGACCGAGGCACTCGCTGCGCTGCACCGGGATGCACCGTTCGGAGTCGTCCACGGTGACTTCGTGCCGAAGAATCTCGTCACCGACGGCACCCGATGGACCGCGGTCGACTGGCCGCTGGCGTACGTCGCGCCGTACCTCAGCGACCTGTACACCCTGGTCCGCGATGCGACCGCACTCGGTCACGACCGCGGACCGATCGTCGCCCACTACGTCGAGATCGCCGGCGCGGATCCGTTCCTGGTCGACCGTCAACTGCTCGCCGGCGGCGCCTGCTTCTGCCTGCTCGCACTCGACTTCGTCGTCACCGAGGGCCAACGCACGATCCCGGATTCCGGCTCCTGGATCGCCCCGCTCCTGGCCGAGCTCGAGGATCTCCTGGACCAGCTCTCGTGAGACTGCTCGTCCTCGGCGGCACGAAGAACCTCGGCCGTCACGTGGTCGAGGCCGCCCTCCGCGACGGTCACGACGTGACGCTGTTCAACCGTGGCCTGACCAACCCCGAGCTGTTTCCTGAGGTACGACGCTTGGTCGGCGAGCGGGCCGCGCCGGACGTGCTGGCGACGGGGGAGTGGGACGGCGTCATCGACATGTCCGGCTTCCTGGTTCCACAGGTCCGGCGGAGTGCGGAGCTGCTCCGGGATCGTGTCGGCCACTACACCTACATGTCGTCGATCGCCGTCTACGCCAGCAAGGTGACGCCGGGTATGGACGAGTCGGCTCCGCTGCTGGACTGGCCGGACGGTGCGCCCGAGGACGAGTTCACGATGGACATCTACGGGCCGTCGAAGGTGCGCTGCGAGTCGTTGCTGTCGGCCACTTTCGGCGAGCGGGCCGCGGCGGTTCGGTCCGGCTTCGTGGTCGGTCCGTACAACCCGGACTTCGGCAACTGGGGCACCGCTCTTGCACATGAGACGCGGATGGAGTCCGCTGCCCGGCCGTCGCAGCCGGTCCAGTACGTCGATGCCCGCGACCTGGCCGACTTCCTGCTCCGGCTCACCACCGAGCGCGTGAGCGGCCCGTTCAACGCGGTCGGGCCGACCCGGACGATGGCGGAGTTGGCCGACGCCTGGCGTTCCGTCGTACCCGATGCTGCTCCGGTGGACTGGTCGCCGGCCGTCGATCGCTTCCACCTGCCGCACGACGGGAGCAACGACGGGACGTTCCGGCTCGACAACCGGCGGGCGTTGGCGGCGGGACTCCGGCTGCGGGCGGACGAGGAGATCGCGCGCGACTATGTGGCGTGGGTCCAGGATGGGAACGTCCCGCCTCCGCCGCCGCACTGATCCGTAGCATTGCCTCCCGTGATCATCGAGACAGGTGGAGGGCCGGTCGGCCCGACCAGCCCGAGCGGCGCCGGCTTCAGCAGTGTCGACGCGACCCGCTACTCCGGTACGACGGGCGGCCGTCAGGAAGCGGCGCTTCAAGTGGTGGGTGGACTGCTGCAGGTCAGGGACCGGCTGCGGTACAAGATCTACCCGGAGCTCGACGAGCAGCTCGGCTACTCGGCGACGTACGCCGTGGTGGACCTGGTCTTCACCGACGGCACTCGCCTGTCCGATCTCGACGTCACGGACCAGTACGGGATGCCGTTCGACGCGGCCGGCCAGGGCGCGGCCAAGATCCTCTACGCGAACCAGTGGAACGACGTACAGGTCGACCTCACCCCGGCGGCCGGGAAGACCGTCGACCAGGTGCTGCTCGTGGTCGACGCCCCTTCAGGGCCTTTCGAGGGCTGGCTCGACGACATCGAGATCGCGCCGGCGCCGGCCCGGCTGGACGGCACGGACCTGGTCGCGTCCGTCGACACCCGGCGCGGCACCAACGCCAGCCACGACTTCTCCCGCGGCAACACGCTGCCGATCACCGCCTGGCCGAACGGCTTCAACTTCCTCACGCCGGTGACCGACGCGTCGACCCACCGCTGGCCGTACGAGTACCACCGCGCGAACAACGCCGACAACCGGCCGGAGCTGCAGGGCCTGTCGTTCTCGCACCAACCCAGCCCGTGGATGGGCGACCGGGACCAGCTGACGATCATGCCCGTGGCCGCGACCGAGCCGCTCGGCGATCCGGCCGAACGCGCGGCCGCCTTCAGCCACGATGACGAGATTGCTCGGCCGGACCTGTACTCGGTCCGCCTTGCGAACGGCGTACTGGCCGAGCTGGCTCCGACCGATCATGGCGCGATCTTCCGGTTCGACTTCCCGGGTGATGCGGCCGGCCGGCACTTGGTGTTCGACACGATCGACGAGAACGGCGCCTTCAGCTTCGACGGGACTGCGCTGACCGGCTGGGTCGAGAACGGCTCGGAGTTCGGCCGGACGCGGATGTACTGCTACGGCGTCTTCTCGTCGGCGCCGGTGGGTTTCGGGCCGACTGTTGGTGGCCGCGACAACGCGCGCGCCGCTTCCTTCGCCGCGGTCGACGGAGTCACGTTGCGGATCGCGACGTCATTCATCGGCGTCGACCAGGCGCGCCACAACCTGTCGCTCGAGCTCGAGGGCCGGTCCTTCGAGGACATCCAGCAGGCCGCTTGGGAGGCCTGGAGCGAACGGCTTGCGGTGATTCGCCCCGAGGGTGCGACCGAGCCGCAGCTGCGCACGGTCTACGGCAACCTCTACCGGCTCAACCTCTACCCGAACAGCCACTTCGAGAACGCCGGCACTATTGACGAACCGGACTACCGCTACGCCAGCCCGGTCACCGCGCCCGAGGCCGATCGGGCGGTGGAGAAGTCCGGAAAGATGTACGTCAACAGCGGTTTCTGGGACACATACCGGACCGCGTGGCCGGCGTACGCGTTCCTCTACCCGTCGCTGGCGGCGGAGTTCGTCGACGAGTTCGTGCAGCAGTACCGCGACGGTGGCTGGATCGCGCGCTGGTCGTCGCCGGGCTACGCGGACTGCATGACCGGGACCAGCTCCGACGTGTCCTTCGCGGATGCCTACCTGAAGGGCGTCGAGCTGCCGGACCCGTTGGCGACGTACGACGCCGGGCTCCGCAACGCCACCGTCGGGCCGGAGGCGACAGAGGTCGGGCGGAAGGGCGTGGAGACGGGGTTCTTCACCGGGTACGTGAGCACCGACACCGAGGAGAGCGTGTCCTGGTCGCTCGAGGCGTACCTGAACGACTTCGGCCTCGCCGAGATGGCCGCCCGCCTCGCCGACGATCCAGCAGTTCCGGCCGCTCGTCGCGCTCAGCTCGCGGAGGAAGCGGAGTACCTGCGCCGGCGATCGCTGAACTACGTGCTGCTCTTCGACGACGCCGTCAACTTCTTCCAGGGCCGTCGGCCGGACGGTACGTTCGCGAAGACGCCCGAGGAGTTCGACCCGTGCGAGTGGGGCGGTGACTTCACCGAGACCGACGGCTGGAACTTCGCCTTCCACGTCGCCCACGACCCACGCGGCCTCGCCAACCTGTACGGTGGCCCGCGCGGCCTGGAGGCGAAGCTCGACGAGTTCTTCGCCACGCCGGAACTCGCGGTGAAGAAGGGCACCTACTCGATCGTCATCCACGAGATGCTCGAGGCCCAGGCCGTCCGGATGGGTCAGTTCGGCTTCAGCAACCAGCCGGCCCACCACATCGCCTGGATGTACAACTACGCCCGCGCACCCCACAAGACGCAGGCCATCGTCCGCGAGGTCCTCGACCGCCTGTACGTCGGCGAACAGATCGGCCAGGGCTACCCCGGCGACGAGGACAACGGCGAGATGTCCGCGTGGTACCTGTTCGCTGCCCTGGGCATCTATCCGCTCCGCGTCGGCGCCCCCGAATACGCGATCGGCTCGCCGCTCTTCTCCCGCACCGTCGTCACCCCGCTGGGCGGCTCGCCGATCACCATCACGGCGTCCAACGTCCAACACCCTTACGTCCAAGACCTCCTGGTCGACGGCAAACAGTTGCCCACCGCCTCAATCGGAGACGCCGAACTCCGTGCCGCCCGCCAGATCGACTTCGTCCTCGGGCCCGAACCGTCCGACTGGGCGACCCTGGCCACCCCACCCTCCATCACCCAGGACGACGCCGTCCCCACCCCTCTCGTCGACCTGATCCCGCACGACCCCGGCAACCCCCTCTTCGACAACACCTCCACCACCGAGGTCACCTTCGACACCCCCACCCCCACCATCGCGTGGTCCCTCCCCACCCCCGTCACCCCGTCCTTCTACACCCTCACCTCAGGCACCGGCGGCACCCCCACCGCCTGGCACCTCGAAGCCTCCACCGACAACACCACCTGGACCGTCCTAGACACCCGAACCAACCAGTCTTTCCCCTGGCCCCACCAAACCCCCCCCCTCAAAATCCCCACCCCCGCCACCTACCAGCACTACCGCCTAACCATCACCGCCGCCACCACCGACCTAACCCTCAGCCAACTCGAACTCCTCCACAAAGCTGGCGGCTGACCTCCTGCCGTCTCCGGCGGCGCGCAGAAAGGACACCGCTACGCGGCGGCTGCTGTCCCGCCGCCTCCGGCGGCGTTCGCAGACCGGAGCCGAGTTCCATACGCGATAGGCGCCAGCAACTCCCGCGGCGCCCGCCAGCTACCGACCCCGCCAGCTATCGACCCGTCCAGCTGTCGACCCCGCCCGCCATCGACCCCGCCTGCGGGCGGACCACCTGACCCGTCGGGGTTTGTCCCCGCCCGAACCGTTGGCCCGGTCCTCACCAGCGTCTGCCCGTACGTAAGGACAGGAGGTAGTCCCCCTCTGACACCCTGGCCCCGCTTGGCGTCGCCTGCGCGAGCCGGCTTCAGGCGACTACCTCCTGTCCTTAGGTACGCCAGCAGCGGCTGACCCATACCTGATCGGCGTGGCGGGCTATCGCCCCGCGCGGATGTGCTCCCAGACCCGTCCGCGCCGGACCCTCCCGCCGATCGCCCCTGTTCGCGACACCGTTGGGCCAAGGAAGTAGCCGCCGCCGAAGGCGTTGGTTGCACGAGGTGCGGATGGTCCGCCCAGCACCCTGCTCGTCAAACGATCCGCGCCGGCCGCCGGAGGCGGCCGATGGGACAGCCGCCGCGAAGCGGTGTCCGATCTGCGTTCCTCGTGCGCGGGTTGCTGGCGGGAGGGCGGTGTCCTTTGCCGGGTGTCCGACCTCGTGCTGTCTCAGCGTTTCTTGGTTCTTGGGGCTGAGGTGGCTCGGATGTGGAGTTCGGTGCGGAGGGTGACGGTCGAGGGTGGGCGGCCGGGGGAGGCGGTGCGGTCTTTGAGGAGGAGGCCGGCGGTTCGGCCTAGTTCGTACGTCGGCTGGGCCACCGTTGTCAGGCTGGGTACGACGAGGTCTGCCCACGGGATGTCGTCGAAGCCGACGACCGCGATGTCGGCCGGAGCGCGGAGGCCCTTCTTCGCAAGGCATTCCAGCGCACCGACCGTCATCAGGTTGTTCGTGACGAACAGCGCCTCGGGTGGCTCGGCGAGCTCGAGCAGGCTCTCCATCGCCGCATATCCACCGGCCTCGCGGAAATCCGCGTGCCGGACCAGGTCCTTGTTGTAGCGAATCCCACCGGCCCGCAACGCCGACCGATAACCAGCTAGTCGGTCCATTGCCGTGCTGACCTTCCGCGGTCCGGTGATGCACGCGATCCGCTGGTACCCACCGTCGATCAAGTGTTTGACGCCCTCGTGCGCACCGTGCTCGTTGTCGACCAGCACGGTGTCCGCCTCGACCCCGTCGACCCGGCGGTCGATCAGGACCAGCGGGATCTTCGCTGCTGCGAGCTGCTGGACGCCCTCGGCCGTCGACGTCGGCGAGATCACCACGCCGGCCATCTGGTCGGTCAGCACTGCCGAGGCGTACGCCGCCTCCTTGGCCGGGTCCTCGTCGGAGTTGCACAGTACGACGTGGTAGCCCTCGGTCTGCGCGACGTCCTCCAGACCACGGACGAGCGACGTGAAGAACGGGTTCTCGATGTCGGAGATGACCACGGCCCACAGGTTCGTACTGGACTTGCGCAGGTTCCGCGCGACGCCATTGGGCCGGTAGCCGAGCTCGGCCACCGCGGCCCGGACCTTCTCGGACAACTGCGGATCCACGTTGCGACGGCCGCTCAGCACCCGCGAGACAGTCGCCGGAGACACGCCCGATCTACGCGCGACGTCGTAGATCGTCGTCATGCCCGCTCCCCGCTGGAGATCCGATGGTCGTCTGGATCGCACTCTAACCCCGATCCAGCGCTAAGTGTCCGCGGAGTGAGGTGCGCACCTGGACACCAGCATCATTCGAGCTACGCCACTCCGCGGACACCAAGGATCTCATGGTGACGGCGGGCCGAGGCCGGTAGCCGCGCCGTCCAGGAGGGCGACGGCGGTCGCGCGGTCCGGCGCGGAGTCCGCGGCGCCGTTCACGGTGGTGGACAGAGCACCGGCGGCGTTGGCCAGCCGTACGGCGTCGATCAGCTCGGCACCGCCGGCCAGAGACGCGGCCAGCGACCCGCAGAAGGCGTCGCCGGCACCGACTGTGTCGACGGTCGCGACGCGGTGCGCCTCCACCCGTTCCTCGAAGTCCCGTGCCCGGTCCAGGACGTAGGCCCCGCGCGATCCCAGCGTCACGACGCACCCGCGCAGGTCCCACTCCTCGGCCAGCTTCCGCGCGATCGCGGGGACTTGCGATTCGTCGTCGCAGTTCAGCCCGGTCAGCGCGGCCGCCTCCACCTCGTTCGGGACCAGGATGTCGACGTACGACGCCAGCGTCGGATCGACCGGGCCGACGGGGGCCGGAGTGAGGATCGTGGTGACGTCCGCGGTCGAGGCGAGCCGGAGGGCAGCGTGGCTCGCCTCGACCGGGAGTTCGAGTTGGACGCTGAGGACCTTACTGGCGGTAAGTACGCCGGCCGCCGCCTCGACGTCGTCCGCGGTGATCGCCGCATTCGCACGGGACACGATGATGATCGAGTTGCCTCCGTCGGGCAGTACGAGCGGCAGACCGACCCCCGTGCCGAGTGACGGATGACGAACCACCCACGCGGTGTCGACGCCGTCGGACTCGAGCAGTTCGAGGAACTCCTCGCCGTACCGGTCCTCGCCGATGGTGCCGACGATCGCCGTCCGGGCACCCATCCGCGCGGCCGCGATGGCCTGGTTCACGCCCTTGCCGCCGAGGAACTCCGCGAAGCCGGTCCCGTGCAGGGTTTCGCCTGGCAGCGGTCGCCGCTCGGCCGACGCGACCAGATCCTTCATGAACGAGCCGAGCACGCAGACGTCGTACGAACTCATGCCTCGTCCCCCAGCAGACGCTTGCCGAGGGCACCTGATGGATGAAACCGGGCGAAGTCGTGGTGACTGAACTCCCGCAGTACGACGAGCGCGCAGGCGAGCGCATCGCCCATCGCTAACGAAGCCGTGGTCGACGCGGTCGGGGCGAGGTTCAGCGGGTCCGCCTCCTTCAGCACCATCGTGTCCAGCGTGTACGTCGCCAGCCGGGCCAGCGTCGACTCCTCGTTGCCGGTCATCGCGATCACCGGGATCTCCCGGTCCCGAAGCATCCGGGCGAACGCGCACACCTCGGCGGTCTCACCGGAGGCGGACAGGGCGAGGACCAGGTCGCGGGCTGTCACCGCACCGGAGTCGCCGTGCAGCGCGTCGCCGGAGTGGATGAACGTGGCCGGCGTCCCGGTGCTGGCGAGCGTGGCGGCGATCTTGCGGCCGACCAGCCCGGATTTGCCCAGGCCGGTCACCACCAGGTGACCTTCGCAGCCGGCGACGGCTGTCAGTACGTCGAGGAAGACCCCGTCCAACCGGTCCGCCAACGCGGACACCGCCGCGGCCTCGGTCTCGATCGCGTCCCGCGCCGCTTGCAATCCCCGTGCCACCAGGTCCCTGGACAGCTCGTCGGCCGTGCGGTGGGCGGTCGCACGGTTCGGCACAACTGGCATCCCAGCGCCTCTCATGTCAGAAATCGATTTCCGAAGAGTAGGCAGCCCGATCCGGCAGTGTCAACGTCTGCATCCAGGTCGAAACCCTCACGTGCACGAGGAAATCGGCCAGGTTGATCACATCGTCACCGGTTCGGGCCTTGACCGGCCAGGTCGTCGCTCGTAGATTGCGAGAAATCGATTGCCAATCCTCGGTCGTTCGAGAGCACACCCCCTGGAGCACGTGATGGCTGCAACACCCACTCCTGCAATCTGGCGCAGTCCTGCCAGGCAGCTCAGCCGCCGTTCGATCCTGCGCGGCGGCCTCGGCGCCGTCGCCGCGTCGGCGGCCGGCGTACCGCTGCTGTCCGCCTGTGGTGGCGACGACTCCGGCGGCAACGCCAAGGAGATGTCGTTCTGGAATTTCTACGGCCCGTCCGATGACCAGGGCCCACAGAGCAAGTGGTTCGTCGACACCGTCGCGGAGTGGAACAAAAACAACGACGTCAAGGTCAAGCTGCGCTACATCCCCGGCAAGGACTACCTGAACGGGACCACCCTGCAGACCGCGTTCCAGTCGGGACAGGGACCGGACATCTTCCTGATCAGCCCCGGCGACTTCCTGCGGTACTACAACGGCGGCGTCCTGCAGGACCTCGGCTCGGCGTTGTCCGACGAGTCCAAGGCCGACTACCTGCCCGGCCTGCTCGAGGCGCGCAGCGTCGACGGCAAGGTCTACGGCCTGCCGATGGAGATCGAGCCGCTGGCGATGTACTACAGCGAGACCGCGTTCGAGAAGGCCGGCCTGTCCGAGGCAGACCTGCCGAAGACCTGGGACCAGACCATCGCGGTCGCGGAGAAGCTGACCGGCAAGGACCGGTACGGCGTGATGTTCGAGACGCTGCCGGGCTACTACCAGAACTTCACCTGGTACCCGTTCCTCTGGCAGGGCGACGGTACGCCGATCAAGGACGGCAAGGTCGCGTTCGACTCGCCGGCCGCCGTCCAGGCACTGAAGTTCTGGCAGGACTCCATCCAGCACAAGGTGGCCCCGCGCAAGGCGCTCGGCGACGGCGGCGGTGACGTCGTGTCGAACCTCGGCTCCGGCGCGGCCGCGATGCAGCAGAGCGGCATCTGGGCGGTCGCGGACATGCGCGCCAAGGCCAAGACCTTCAAGTACGGCATCATTCCGCACCCGACCCCGGACGGCGGCAAGCCGGCCACCGACCTCGGCGGCTGGGCGTTCGTGGCCAACTCCAAGGGCGCGAACCCGGAGGCGGCGGCGAAGTTCATCACCTGGGCGCTCGGTTCGACCGATGCCGCCGGCATCGAACGGCAGCGGCAGTGGAACACCGTGGTGAAGACCAACCTGCCGCCGCGCAAGTCGGTGCAGCAGGCCGCGGACGCCAAGGGTGCGTTCGCCGACGGTGCGCTGAAGAAGTTCGTCAGCGAGATCGCGCCGACCGGCAAGCCGGAGCCGCGGTTCCCACCGGAGGTGTACCAGCCGATCGCGGACGCGATCCAGGCCTGCCAGCTGAACGCGGCCGACCCGGCCAAGGCGGCGGCTGACGCGGCGGCCAAGATCGACACGTTCCTGAAGACCTACCAGGGCGCGCCGATCAGCTGATGGTGACCACGACAGCCCCTCCCACCACCGCACGGAAGAAGGCCCAGGCTCCCAGAGCCAAGGCCGGGATGACGCGGAAACGGCGCGAGGCGTTGGCGGCGTACGCCTTCCTCGCGCCGGACACCATCGGCCTGCTGATCTTCGTCGCACTGCCGATGGTGCTGGCCTTCGGTGTCGCGTTCTTCAAGGTCGACGGCTTCGGCAACTACCAGTACGTCGGTCTGGCCAACTACAAGCTGATGGCCGGCGACGACCAGCTCTGGGCCTCGCTGAGGGTCACCGGGATCTACGTCGTCACGTTCGTGCCGATCGCGTTCGTGGTGAGCTTCGCGTTGGCCATGCTGGTGCGCAACCACTTCAAGGGCATCGGCTGGGTCCGCTCGGCGTTCTTCCTGCCGAACGTGGTCAGCCTGGTCGTGGTCGGCCTGATCTGGCAGTTCCTGCTGGTCGACAAGCGCGGCGCGCTGTCCAAGCTCCTCGCGCCGTTCGGCCTCGGCGACGTGTCCTTCCTCGGTACGCCGTCCCTTGCGTTGGGCACCTATGTGGTGATCAGTGTCTGGTTCCTGATGGGGTATCAGATGCTGGTCTTCCTGGCCGGTCTGAAGGACGTACCGAAGGAGCTCGAGGACGCCGCGCAGATCGACGGTGCGAGCTCGTGGCAACGATTCCGGTACGTGATCTGGCCGCTGCTGCGTCCGACCAGCTTCTTCGTCGTGGTCAACTCGACGATCGGCGCGGTCACCGGCCTGCAGGCGTTCGACCTGGTCTTCGTGCTCACCAAAGGCGGACCGGCCCGCGCCACCAGCACGGTCGTGCTCTACATCTACGAGCAGGCGTTCACGTTCAACAACATGGGGTACGCCGCCGCGCTGACCACTGTGGTCGTCGCGATCCTGGTGATCTGCACCGGCCTGATGTTCGGCTTCACCCGAGGAGGCCGCTTCGATGAGGATTAGATTCCTGCCCATCCTGGCGCACGTACTGGCGATCATCGCCGTACTGCCGCTGCTGTGGATCGCGATCAGCGCGCTCAAACCCGCCGAGGACGTCTTCAACTTCGGCTGGCCGACCACCTGGACGCTGGACAACCTGCAGTACGTGCTGCTGAAGATCCCGATGCCGCGGTTCATGCTGAACAGTGCGATCGTGTCGGTGGTCGTCACCGTGGTCGCGTTGTTCTTTCACTCGATGGCGGCGTACGCGCTGGCCCGGCTGCGGTTCCCGGGACGCGGGATCATCTTCTCCGGCATCATGTCGACGCTGCTGGTGTCGCTGCCGGTGATCCTGGTGCCGCTGTTCCTGGTGGCCAAGCAACTCGGCCTGCTGGACAGCTACGCCGGCCTGATCGTGCCCAGCATCTTCCATGCCTTCGGCATCTTCCTGCTCCGGCAGTACTACCTGAACATCCCGCGGGAGCTGGAGGAGGCGGCCGACCTGGACGGGTGCGGCTACTGGCGGCGGTACTGGAGTGTCATCCTGCCGCTCAGCCGACCCGTGCTGGCGTCGCTGTCGGTGCTGTTCTTCCTGGCCAACTGGAACGCGTTCCTGTGGCCGCTGACCATCACCAGGAACCCGGACCTGCGGGTGATCCAGCTCGGCGTGTCCGGGATGCAGGGGCAGTACGCCTCGGCCTGGAACCTCATTCTCGCGGCCGCCGTGATCGCGGCCATCCCGACGGTCGTGGTGTTCGTCGCGGGCCAGAAACGCCTGGTCGACGCGATGAAGACGACCGGCCTCAAGTAAAGGAACGCTCATGAAGCGTGGGGCTCTGCTTGCTGTCCTGCCGCTGGTCTTCGCAACGGCGACACTGCTCACCCAATCCTCCGGCTCCCCACCGGCCACCACTACGTCGACCGCGATCGGCACGGCACAGGTGGAGTCGAAGGGGACACCCAGCCCGAGCGACGGCGACCTGTGGCCGTCCTGCTGGGCCGGCAACGACAAGCTGTACGCCGCCAACGGCGACGGCAAGGGCTTCAGCCTGGACCAGGACTTCGCCGACATCGCTGTCAGCGAGATCAACGGGACGCCCGGGAGCTTGTCCGGGGCAACGATCTCGAAGGGCGACCAGGTCGGATCGATCTGGAGCGGTGCCGGGTACAACCGCAAACCCACCGGGATGGTGTGCGTCGGGGACACGATGTACCTGGCCGTCCAGGACCTCGCGCTGGACTTCAACGACGTACCGGCCGCGACGATCCTGAAGTCGACCGACCACGGGCGGACGTGGACGTGGGACAAGAGCAAGCCGATGTTCGACGACCATGTGTTCACGACGATCTGGTTCGCGGACTTCGGCAAGGGCGGTGCGCTCGCGCCGGACGGGTACGTCTATGCCTATGGGCTGGACGGGAACTGGCGGGACTCGTTCGACGACACGGTCGCGGATCCGCAGAGTGTCTTCCTGGCGCGGGTTCCTCGCGGGAAGGTCCAGGACCGGGGTGCGTGGAAGTTCTACACCGGATCCGGATGGTCGGCGAAGATCGCGGATCGCAAGCCGGTGCTGACGGATCAGCGACGGCTGTACGCGCAGACGTACGGGACGAACGCGTCGAACCTGAGTGTGATCAGTCAGGGCGGGGTCACGTACCTGGCTCAGCAGAAGCGGTACGTGTACACGTCCTGGACGGAGTACACGTTCGAGTTCTACGAGTCGCCGACGCCGTGGGGTCCGTGGAAGCACTTCATGAGCAAGGACTTCGGCGGGTATCCGTGGTCGACCTCGAAGTACGGCGGGTACGGCGTGACGATCCCGTCGAAGTTCGTCCAGCCGGACGGCAAGACGATGTACATCCAGGCGAATGTCTGCCCGTGCGGTGGTGGCGGGATCGGGACGTCGGTCTACAACTTCAACCTGCGCAAGCTGGTCTTGACGCCGTCCTCCGATGAGCCGGCTGACAATCTGCCCGGACCTGAGAACCTGGCGGCGCCGGCTACTGGTGCGGTCGCGATCTCGAAGTCGACGCAGTCGGGCAGTCTGGCGTTGATGAACGACGGTGCGACGACCGGGAGTGAGACCGACTTCGACGACGAGGTGAAGGGTGCGTCGTGGTGGGGTTACCAGTGGCCGTCTCGCCACAAGGTCAACAATGTGGAGTTCACTTCGGGCGCGGTGTCGGCGCAGGGTGGGTTCTTCACGGGCCGGCCGCGGGTGCAGGTTCGTCGGGATGGTCAGTGGGTCGAGGTCGGTGCGCAGACCGTGTCACCGGCGTACCCGGGCGATGTCTCGGCCGGCGCGAACACAGCGTACACGATCACGTTCCCTGCGCAGGAGACGGACGGAGTGCGGGTGATCGGACTGCCGGGCGGGACGCGGAGCTTCACGTCCGTGGCGGAGTTGGCAGTCAGGTACGTCGCTCAACTCGCTGACGGTGGGTTCGAAGGAACCGGCGGCGGGAAGCCGGCGTGGCTCTTCGAGGGTACGGCGGCCAACGGTGTCGACCGTGGACTCGGTTTCGCCCACTCCGGCGCGAACAACGGCTGGATCCGCTGCACCTGCACCGGTTTCAGCGCGCTCTATCAGACCATCCCCGTCACCCCAGGCACCACCTACACCTTCGGCTCCTGGGTCAACGCGTCCGCCAATCTGCCCGCTGACCAAGGCCGCTTCGGAGTCCGCAACGGCACCCAAGACCTGGCCTCAACGACCTTCGGTGCCGGCACCGGCTACGTCCACCACGAGGTAACGGTCAAGGTCCCCGAAGCAGTCCACGAACTAACCGTCTACGCAGGCTTCAACGCCCCCGGCGTAGACACCTTCATCCAGGTAGACGACTTCACAGTCGGCTGACGTTTCAGGGCCAGGGGAGTAGGTCCGGGATCGGGCCGTGGATTGGGTCGGTGGGGATGCGGCCGGCGTACCAGGCGGTGAGAGCGGGGAGGGGGCCGGTGAGGGTGACGGGGGTGCCGGTGCCGTTCTCCCAGGTGGGGGCGTCGGTTGGTTGGAGGGTCAGGTGGATCCCTTCGGGGGTGCGGGGGCGGAGGAAGTTCAGGAGGTGGAGGCAGAAGGCGGGCGGCCAGGTGGCAGGGGTGACGCCCAGGTTGAGGTCGGT
Source organism: Kribbella capetownensis (assembly GCF_004331485.1). Taxonomy (GTDB): domain Bacteria; phylum Actinomycetota; class Actinomycetes; order Propionibacteriales; family Kribbellaceae; genus Kribbella; species Kribbella capetownensis. The sequence goes on along the minus strand of NZ_SJKD01000006.1, from coordinate 412,066 downwards.
GGTGTGGATGGTCAGTTCGCGCCAGGTGGTGTTGACGGCGGCGGCGATGTTGCTGTCCCGGTGGGTGATGGGGCGTTGCCAGTCATCCGGGCCGACCTTGTCCCAGGTGGCGAGTAGGGCGGTTGTTGCGGCAGCCAGATGCGACTTGAGTTCGGCGGCGGGGCGGTGTGCGCCGGCTTCGATAGCGGCCTCTCGGGCTGGGCGGCCGCCGTCGTAGAACTCGACCAGGCGACCCTGGAGGGCTTCCTCGACCTGCCGCGTCATCGCCGCGGAGAAGTTCGCGATGTGGGTGATCACGTGACCGCGGGACCAGCCGGGCAGGACGGACGCGCCGCGGGCGGTTTCGTCGTCCAGGTCCGTCACCAGCGCCGTCAGTTGCGTGACTGCTGTCTTGACGTCGTTCAGGGCCACAAGCGCTCCTTGGTCCAGGGAAGAGTCGGGTCGCTGAGCCGGTAGCGCAGGCGGAGATGCCGTCGGTCCGGATCCGCCTGCCAGAACTCCACCTCATCGGCCCGCAGCGTGTAGAGAGTCCAGTTCGCAGCGACCACACCAGGCTCGGCGTTCAACCGCTCGACCTGCTCCGCAACCGCCGCCTCGACCTCGGCCGGATCATCTAGTACGTCGCTCTGCCGCCCAGCCAGCGTCTCGGCGCGGGCAGGCACCGGACGAGACATGAAGTCCCGCGCCGAGTCCTCCGGATCCGCGGCCTCGACCGTCCCCGACACGCGGACCTGGCGCCCGAGCGGGATCCAGTAGAACGTCAGAGCGGCGTACGGCGTGCCCGCGAGCTCCTCGCCCTTCGGGCTGGTCGCCGACGAGGCGAACTGCCACCCGTCGTCGGTGACGTCCTTGAGGATCAGGACCCGCGCGTTCGGACGCCCGTCGGCGCGCACTGTCGACAGCGTCGCGGCACAAGGCTCCGGGATCTGCTGGTCGACCGCGGCGAGCAGCCACTCGACGAACAGTGGATGCGGTGTCTGCGGCGTACGAGCCGGATCGAACGCCGGCGGAGTACCGGTCAACGTCGGGACTGCGCGCAGTCTGGTGCGGAGGTCGGTCATCGAATGCCTAACGGTAGGTGCGGCCTGTCGCGTTAGTGACCCTAGAGCAGTCACTCACATGGCAGCAACCCGATATCCCGTTAGACTACGACCGTGAGCACGCTGGCTTTCGCTCTCGCGGCGACGATTCGGCACGACGGCAACGGCGGTGTCGCGGACCTTCTCGCGACGCCCGCCGACACAGACGCCTGGGTCGAGCAGCACGAGGATCTCGTCGCGGCGGTGCTCGGCCGTCCGTTCGAGGGCGCCGACGACTCGCGGGACGACCTCGTCCGGATCCGCAGCGCCGTACGAGCACTCTTCGCCCGAGCCGTCGCACCCCGACCTCCCAGTACGGCGGATGCGGATCGGCTCATGAATGCGGCGGCAGCACTGCGCATGGTGAACCGCGCTTCCGACCGGCTCGGGACAACCCAGTTGGACTGGCCCGAGGACGGCGTACCGATCACCCGATGGGCTGGGCGGACCGACGATCCGGTCGCGCTGCTGGTCGGCGCGGTGGGCCGTTCCGCGATCGACTTCCTGGCCAGCCCGGACCGCGCCCGGCTCCGGGCCTGCCCGGCTGCTCGCTGCGTCAAGTACTTCCTCCAGGACGATCCGCGCCAGACCTGGTGCTCCCCGTCCTGCGGGAACCGCGAGCGTGTGAACCGCCATTACCGTAAGCAGCACGGCCGATAGCCTGTGGGCTATGACCGTCGCACGTTTCAAGGACCTGTGCATCGATGTGACGTGCCCGAGCGCGATGACGGCGTTCTGGGGGAACGTCCTGGGGCTGACCTCGCCGGCCGACAACCCGAACGTGCTGGTCGGCGACGTACCGGAGAAGACCATCTGGATCAACAAGGTGGACGAGCCGCGGACGGTGAAGCAGCGCGTCCATCTGGACGTCGCCGCCGGCGCGATCGGGGACCTCGAGCGCCAGGGCGCGACGATCCAGGTGCCGGCGAGTGACGAGCAGATGTGGACCGTGATGGAGGACCCGGAGGGCGGCGAGTTCTGCGGATTCGTCCGCACCACCGTCCCGGCGTACAAGGTGCTGGAGCTCATCGTCGACGCAGCCGAGCCCGAGGCGCAGGCGCGCTGGTGGCACGGAGTGGTCGGTGGTGACTTCGGCAGTCGGCCGGGTACGCCGTACAACTGGCTGGAGAACGTGCCGGGCCTGCCGTTCCCGTACTGGGTGTTCGTGCCGGTGCCGGAGCCGAAGACGGTGAAGAACCGGGTGCACTGGGACGTCACCGCGCCCGCGCTGCAACCGGTGCTCGACGCGGGTGCGACACTGCTGCGGCCCAAGGACGACGACATCGGCTGGAACGTCTGCGCGGACCCCGAGGGCAACGAGTTCTGCGTGTTCGTACCCCCGGCGGAGGACGCCTGATGAACAAGCTCGACCTGACCATGCCCGGCCCTGACCTGACCGAGGCGCTGGTCAACATCTCCTCGGTCAGCGGGACCGAGGAGGCGCTCGCGGACGAGGTCGAGGCGGCGCTGTCGGCGTATGCGCATCTGAAGGTGTTCCGGCACGGCAACACCGTGGTCGCGCGCACCGATCTGGGCCGGGACGAGCGGATCGTCATCGCCGGGCACCTCGACACCGTGCCGCTGAACGACAACCTCCCGGCCCGGCGCGCCGACGGCCTGATCCACGGGCTCGGAGCCTGCGACATGAAGGGCGGGGTCGCGGTCGGGCTCCGGCTCGCCGCGACGCTGGCCGAGCCCAACCGCGACGTCACGTACGTCTTCTACGACTGTGAAGAGGTCGAGGCCGAGCGGAACGGCCTATTCAAGCTGACCCGGTCGAATCCTGAACTCCTCGAGGGCGTGTTCGCGGTGGTGATGGAGCCGTCGAACGCGGTGGTCGAGGCGGGCTGCCAGGGCACCATGCGGATCGAGGTCACCACCCGGGGCGAGCGGGCGCATTCGGCCCGGTCCTGGATGGGTCGCAACGCGATCCACGCGGCGGGGGAGATCCTCGCCCGGTTGGCGGCGTACGAGCCGCGGCGCGTGCCGATCGACGGCCTGGAGTACCGCGAGGGTCTGAACGCGGTCGCGATCCGCGGTGGTGTCGCGGGGAACGTCGTACCGGATCTGTGCACGGTGGAGATCAACTACCGGTTCGCGCCGAGCCGGTCGGAGGCGGAGGCGGAGGCGCACCTCCGGGAGGTGTTCGACGGGTTCGGGCTTGCTGTCACCGACTCTGCGCCGGGCGGGCTGCCCGGGCTGGAGCGGCCGGCCGCGGCGGCGTTCCTGCAGGTGGTCGGGGGTGAGCCGAAGCCGAAGTTCGGGTGGACCGACGTGGCCCGGTTCACGCTGCTCGGCGTACCGGCGGTGAACTACGGACCCGGTGACCCGCTGTACGCGCACAAGCAGGACGAGTTCGTGCCCGAGGCCGAGATCGAGCTGTGTGAACAAAGGTTGAGGACTTGGTTGACGGAGCCCGCGTCGCCAGGCTGGTAAGTACCTGACGACCTAACCTGGGGGTATGGCAGAACCCTCGATCCACCCCGACCGCCCGCTCGGCCACCAGCAGCGCGGGCCGGTGGTGATGCGCCGCAACCAGGTGCAGCAATCCACGTCGGAGCAGCGCCTGCTGGACAGCCGCGGCCCGACCGACTGGGTGCACACCGACCCGTGGCGGGTACTGCGGATCCAGTCGGAGTTCATCGAGGGCTTCGGCATGCTCGCCGAGCTCGGCGCCGCGATCAGCGTGTTCGGCTCGGCCCGGACCAAGCCGAACGACCCGATGTACGCCGCCGCCGAGGAATTCGGGCGGAAGCTGGTCGGCGCCGGTTACGCGGTGATCACCGGCGGTGGACCCGGTGTGATGGAGGCGGCGAACAAGGGCGCGTCCGAGGCCGGCGGCGTGTCGGTCGGGCTCGGCATCGAGCTGCCGTTCGAGAACGGCCTGAACGAGTGGGTCGACGTCGGGATGAACTTCCGCTACTTCTTCACCCGCAAGACCATGTTCGTGAAGTACGCGCAGGGGTTCGTGGTGATGCCGGGCGGGTTCGGCACGCTGGACGAGCTGTTCGAGGCGCTCACGCTGGCCCAGACCAGGAAGGTCACGTCGTTCCCGGTCGTGCTGTTCGGTACGTCGTACTGGGGTGGGCTGGCGGACTGGCTGCGGGACACGATGCTCGTGGACGGGAAGATCTCCGCGGCCGACCTGGAGATGTTCACCATCACCGACGACGTGGACGAGGCGATCAGCTACATCATCAAGGCCGGTGAGGGGGCCGACGCCGCCGCCGAGGAGGCCGCGGCCGCCGCCGCGCGGGACGTGGCTGACGCGGACAACCCGGAGGCCCGCGAGCGTCGCGAAGCGCATCGGCTCGGCTCGGACGGGAGCTGAACCGGCCCGTGCGGAACGTCCGAAACCCTGCCGATTGTGCGGGTGACTGGATCGGCATGGCACGATCGGACCCGTGATGTGGTTCTTCGGGCTGATCGTGGTGCTGTTGATCGGGGCTGTCGCAGTGGTGGCCTCGGGTCGTTGGGGTGCCATGAGTACGGCGTACGACGATCGGCCCGACATGACCGTGCCGGCGCGGCAGGCGCTGGGCTCGGCGGACATCGAGTCGGCCCGGTTCGCGGTCGGACTGCGCGGCTACCGGATGGACGAGGTGGACACACTGCTCGAGCGAGTCGCGAAGGAGGTCGCCGAGCGCGACCGCCGGATCGCCGACCTCGAGCGTGCGGTCGCGCCGATCGTGGAGGCTCCGGACGGGGCGGGGTTCACCTCCCGGTCCCGGTACAGCGCGGCTGACTTCGACGACACCGGGACGCAGCAGCCGATCATGGTCGGCGGCGACTTCCCGGAGTCGGACACCTCGGAACAGCCCTCGGTGACGGCTGAGCAGCCTGTCGTGACTTCCGAGCAGGATCCGGCATCGCCCGGGCAGCCGGCGCGCCCGGTCGTGTCGCCGGAGCAAGCGGCCGCGGGAGGCCAGCAGCCTGGATCCGCGTCGCCTATGGCCGGCGGCGCTCAGGCCTCGGGCGGTCCGCAGACCGCTGCTGGTCCTGGCGCTGGGGTGCGGCCCTCCGCTGGTCCTGGCGCTGGCGTGCAGCCTTCCGCTGGTCCTGGCGCTGGGGTGCAGCCTTCCGGGGAGGTGCAGCCTGCTGCGGCTCAGGGTGTGTCGCCGGCAGCGGCCGCCCCGCCGCGCCTGATTCTGCAGCAGCCTGTCGCTTCCGACGAGCCTGAGACTGCCGAGCAGCCTGTCGTCGCCGAGCAGACGGCTGCTGAACGGTCCGCCGCTTCCCACGCGGCGGCGGACGAGTACGAGCGCCTCCAGGCCGAGGCCCGCGCCCTCCTGGAAGCCCAGTCCCAGCCCGGACCACCCCGGCGTACGCCGGCCGAGCGTCAGCCTGCCCCTCAGCAATCGACGCCGCCCCAGCAGTCGACGCCGCCTCGGCAGTCTGACCCGCCGCTGGCCCCGGAGCCGCGGCAGCCCGAGGCTGCGTCGTACGAGCCGGAGGGTGAGCCGTGGTACCAGCGGCCCGCACCCGAGCAGCCGCCCGCGGCTGACAACTCACAGCCGGGCCAGCAGCGGTCGGTGCCGGCAGCAGGGCCGCAGCCCGCCCCGACGCCGCACTGGGTGCTGCCTGACGCAGCGCCTCAGCATGAGGAGCCGGCCCCGCCTGAGCAGGGTGCTTACCAGCGGCCGAGCTGATGAACTCCGACGGGAACTGCCACGCGGAAGCCTCGGTCTATCTGTCCTTGAGTCCGCAGGCAGCCTGGGATGCCGCGATCGACTGGGAGCGACAATCGCGATGGATGCTGCTGACCCGCGTCTGGGCGACCGAGCACGACGGCGAGGGTGTCGGCGGCGGGATCGCGGCGCGCACTTCTGTCGGTGGCATCGGGTTCACTGACGACATGGTCATCACACACTGGGATCCTCCGCGCGAGTGCACGGTGAAACACCTCGGCACCGTCGTCGCCGGCACCGGGACCTTCTCGATCGTTCCGACCGGCGTCGGCAGCACCTTCACGTGGGCGGAGGACGTCGTACCGCCCTTGGGGAAGGTCGGTCGGATGGGGTGGCCGGTGGTGCGGCCGGCGTTCGAGGTGCTGATGCGGATCTCGTTGCGGCGGTTGGTGCGGGAGGTCGCGCGATGACGGTGATCGGGCCGGACGGGGCGCCGCGGTGCGGGTGGGCGACCTCCGCGCCGGAGTACATCGAGTACCACGACAACGAGTGGGGCAAGGAGATCCGCGACGACCGGGGACTGTTCGAGCGGATGACGCTGGAAGGGTTCCAGTCCGGACTGTCGTGGATCACCATCCTGCGCAAGCGGGAGAACTTCCGGGCCGCGTTCGCGCACTTCGATCCAGAGGTGATCGCGAAGTACGGCACCGACGACTTCGACCGCTTGATGGCCGATCCCGGGATAGTCCGGAATCGCCTGAAGATCAACGCGACCATCTCCAACGCACGTGCGCTGCTGGAGCTGGACGACGGCGAGTTCACCGAACTCCTGTGGTCGTTCCAGCCTGCCAACCGGCCGGCACCGAAGACATTGGGCGATGTGCCGGCCACGACGCCAGAGTCCGTCGCGATGTCGAAAGCCCTGAAGAAAAAGGGATTCGTGTTCGTCGGCCCGACCACGGCCTACGCCCTGATGCAAGCCAGCGGCATCGTCAACGACCACCTCTCAACCTGCATCGCCCGTTGATCCTCCCCGACCACAACACGCCGAAACCAGATCGCCTGCACTCGTTTGTGGCGCGTGCTGATCCACCACAGCGCAGCGGTTTGTGGGCACTGACTGATGGGTTGCGGTGGGCGTTGACCGGTGGTCGCAAGCCCTCGATGCACGTGCAGCTGCATCCGTACTTTGCGCCATGCAGCTGGCGCGTGCAATGGCACGATTGGCCGGAAACGCCTGTGGTGGAAGGGATCTGGGCCAATTTGGAACACAAACGGCTGAACGAGTTGTGCTCCGGGCACTGAACGTGATGAGGTGATTCCGGGCTCCCCGACTGTCAGGTGGTTGTCCGGCCGTGACTCGCCCGGCCGGAACGCGGCCGGGGAGCCCACCAAACTTTTCAGCCCCCGCGACAGCCACGCGCGCTCCTTCCGTCGAGTTCTCGCAGCCGCTCCCACCGCCTCGTTCTTTGCTCGCGCTGGGACTCCTTCGTACCCCGGCTTGCGACTGCACTGTGGTGTCGCCAGTACGTGGATTCCCAGCACACCGTGGACGCGAGTGGTTCGTGCCGGCGTGATGCGCATGGTGCGGTTGCCGATGCAAACAACGGCTGGCCGAGAGCCGTGCGAGCACGCGATGTACGAGTCCGCGTAGCCGAAGCGTTGGGGCAACCAACAATCCGCGCCCTCTCGCCGAATGCGGTGTCCGATCTGCAGTTCGATAACAGTCGTTTGGGTGATGCGCTGGCTCAGCAGTACGCCGATGCGGTCAACAAGCCTGGCGACGAAGGAGTCCCGGCGTAAGCAAGGAAGGGGGCGGGTGGGAGCGACGGCCAGCACGCGACGGCAGGAGCGCGCGTAGCCGCCGCGTGGGGCTGACCAACCAACCTCAGCGGCCCGTGAAGGTGGGTTTCTGCTTGGCGACGAAGGCGGCGACTGCGTTGTGGTGGTCTTCGGTGTCGCCGGTTTGTTGCATCTTGCCCGCTTCGTACACCAAGGACTCGGCCAACGTATGCGTCGCCGAGTACCCGAGCGACTGCCGCACAGCGCCGTACGCGACCGTCGGCCCATGAGCCAGCTTGGTGGCGAGCTCAGCCGTGGCGGACGTGAGATCAGCGGCGGGGACGACCGACGTGGCCAGCCCGAGATCGAGGGCTTCGGTGGCGGGGATCGTTCGAGGGAAGTACAGCAACTCCACAGCCTTGGCGTGCCCGATCAAACGCGGGAGGGTCCACGAGATGCCGGTGTCGCAGGACAGTGCGATGCCGGTGAAGGCGAGGTTGAAGCCGGCTGTGTCAGCAACCACCCGGAAGTCACACGCGAACGCCATCGACGCGCCGGCGCCGGCCGCGACGCCGTTCACCGACGCGATGACCGGCTTCGGCATCTCGGCGAGGGCGAGGGCGATGGGGGCGTAGTGGTCGGGCACCGTGCTCCAGAGGGCGGCCGTGTCGTTCGCCTGCAGGAGACCGATGTGTTCCTTCAGGTCCTGGCCGACGCAGAACGCCCGTCCGGTCCCGGTGAGTACGACGACGCGTACGGCGGTGTCCTCGGCGGCGGCCCGGACGGTGTCGCGGAGCAGAACCTTGGTCGGCGTGTCGAGCGAGTTCATCGCGTCGGGCCGGTTCAGGGTGATGGTGGCTACGCCGTCGGTGACGGTGTAGGTGACGGAGTCACTCATCGTGGTCAGCTCCTTGACAATCGGTGAGGAATTTCAGTGCAGTGTCAGGCAGTCGTCGACGAAACGCCCGGCCGCGGGGCTCAGTCGTTCGGCGTGGAAATCGAAGTATGCTGCGGCCCGCGTTCCGGCCCAGTCATCGGGCAGCAGCTCACCCGGAAGCCCCGGGTCGAGGAACAGGAACTTGCGCCATTCGTGCACCAGTTCCGACCGTACGGCGAACGCCTGCTCGTCGGTGGTGTCGTCGCCGGCGCTGTCCACCAGGACCTTCGCCTCGATCAGCCAGGCGTCGTACGACGCGCCGAGTTCGTCCAGTTTCCAGACCCGGCGGGCGAACTCGACGGCACCGGCGTCGACGGGTGCGCGGAACCGATCCGCGGCGATCCCTTCCACACCGAGGATCTGGTCCACCTCGGCGTCGTTGCGCAGCCCGACCCAGGCGCCGTCGGACAGCGGAGCCCAACCCAGGAAGGCGAGTTGGCTCGCGAGCTGATCGCGGCGGCGCGCGTTCGGGACCTCGCGGAGGATGCCGAGATGCCAGTGCTGATCCCAGCCGGAGGAGCCGTTCGTACCGGCCGGACCGGTGCCGTCGGGGCTGGTCCGGTAGATCCGGGCGGCGGCGTCGTCGAGGCGGCGACGCGCCCGGGAGGTCAGTGCGTAGCCGGGTTGTCCGTCGATCCGGACCGGCTCCAGCCAGCCCTGCCGGACCATCCGGGACACAGCGGTACGCACCGCCGGCGGATGGACGCCGAGCGGCGCGAGCAGCCGGACCAGCGCGGCGACCGGGGCTCGCGCGCCGCGGGCGCGCAGATGGTCGCCGTACAGGTCGAAAAGGGCTGAACGGGCGTGCACAAGACTTGAGTCTGCCGTATGGTGCACGGCTCTGGCCTGTGATCGGGGATAATGGTTGCGATACACACTGCGATACGCGCCGACGGCGCATCACCGCAACGGCGCCGGCGACGGTTCCCCGCGCGGTGTCGTCGCTCAACACCGACACTGGGAAGGGGTGCGCGCATGGCGGCGATGAAGCCGCGGACGGGCGATGGTCCGCTCGAGGTCACCAAGGAGGGCCGCGGGATCGTGATGCGGGTTCCGCTCGAGGGCGGCGGCCGGCTGGTCGTCGAGCTGAACGCCGACGAAGCGACCGAACTCGGCAACGCGCTCAAGGCCGTCGTCGGCTGAGCGGATCCCTCGAGGTGCCTTCCGTACCTCTGCCAATTTCATCGACCCCGGTGGGTGCCTTTTCGGGCACCGGCCGGGGTCGTTACGGTTGGCCCCGGACAATGCAGTCCCCACATTTGATCAAACCAGTGAGGTCCTCCTAGTGGCTCGCCGCAGCAACACGTTCACCTTCCCGACTCTTCCGGCCGTGTCCTGGCAGCCCGGTCTGCCCGTGCACGGCGCCCCGACCTGGGTGATCGTGGTCGGCGAGGGCGGTCTGCCCGCGGCCGCCAAAGAGGCGGGTGAGCGGCTCGGAGTCGATCTCGATCGCCTCTACGAGGTGCAGCAGGCGACCGGCTTCAGCCCGACCGCCGGGGCCACCGCGAGCTATCCGCTGCTGACCGGCGAGGTGACCGAGGTGCTGCTGGTGGGCGCCGGCGACGGCAGCGCCAAGGACCTGCGACACGCCGGGGCCGCGATCGCGAGATTCGGCCGCGGCAAGGACGAGCTCACCGCGGTCGTTGCCGAGGGCATCGATGACGCGACGCTGCAGGCGGTCGCGGAGGGCGTCGTCCTCGGATCGTTCAGCTACACCCAGAAGACGGTTGACACGGGCAAGCCCGTGGTCGGCCGGGTGACGCTGACCGACGGGTCCGCGTCGGAGCGGCAGACGGTGCTCGATCGCGGCATCGTGCTCGGGCGGACCGGGTGGGTGGCGCGGCAGTTCGCGATCACCCCGTCGAACGAGAAGGACCCGTCCTGGATGGCTGCCCGCTCGACCGAGCTGGCCGCGTCGTCCGGTCTCGAGGTCACCGTCTGGGACGAGAAGCAGCTGGCCGCCGACGGCTTCGGCGGCATCCTCGCGGTCGGCAAGGGGTCGACCCGGCCGCCGCGGTTCATCCGGCTCGACTACGTGCCGGCCGGCGCGACCAAGAAGACGCCGTACGTCGTCCTGGTCGGCAAGGGCATCACCTACGACACCGGCGGCCTGTCGCTGAAGCCGCGCGAGGGCATGGTGTCGATGAAGCGGGACATGACCGGCGGCGGTTCCGTGATGGCGACGATGTCGGCACTGCGCGAGCTCGGCGCGAACGTGCGGGTCACCGGCCTGATCTGCTCCGCCGAGAACATGCCGTCCGGGACGGCGTACCGCCCGGACGACGTGATCCGGCACTACGGCGGCCGCACCACCGAGGTGAAGAACACCGACGCCGAGGGCCGCCTGGTGATGGCTGACGGCCTCGCCTACGCGGTCAAGGAGCTGAAGCCGGACGCGATCGTCGACATCGCCACGCTGACCGGCGCGATCAAGGTGTCGCTCGGCTCGATGCTGTACGGCGGTCTGTTCGCGACCGACGACGCGCTCGCCGACAACCTCGCCGACGCCGGCCGCGTGTCGGGTGAGGAACTGTGGCGGATGCCGCTGGCCGAGCAGTACCAGGAGCTCATCTCGACGCCGATCGCCGACTCGGTGAACAGCTCGAAGGGCCCGGGGTCGATCACGGCGGCCCTGTTCCTGAAGGCGTTCGCGGGCGACATCCCGTGGGCCCACCTCGACCTGTCGTCGATCGCGGAGTCTCCGGCCGATCGCTTCGAGTACTCCGTCGGCGCGACCGGCGCCGGCGCCCGCCTCCTCACCACCTGGCTCACCTCCGAAACCCCAACCTCCGGCATCGGCTGAGCGCTGTCAGCCACCGATCGGGTTGAGTTCGGTGATGGCTTCGGTGGGGAGTGTGAGGTCGCGGGCGGCGATGTTTCGCGGAGGTGGGTGAGCGAGGACGTGCCGGGGATGACGATGCTGGTGGTGGAGCGCTGCAGGAGCCAGGCCAGGGCGACCTGCTGAGGTGAGGCGTTCAGGCGGGCGGCGACCTTGGCGAGGGTCTCGGACTGCAGCGGGCTGAAGCCACCGAGCGGGCAGAACGACGCGAACCCGATGTTCTCGTCGGCGCGGAAGTCGACCACGTCGTCGTCATCGCGCCGGACGTCGAGTCGCTCGCCCTGCTCGGCAGCCTCGTCGCGTCCGGCAAGCAGACCGGCGATGAGACGACCGGGCAGCGCGATCAGGCACCTAGGCCCAGTGACTGAAGGCGCGCACGATCTGCGGGTACGCCGCCAACGCCGTACCCACGTGGTCGACCGCGCCCATCGAGTGGACGGTGACGGTGGCGCCGCGAGCCCGCAGCGAGGTAGCACAGACGTCCGCGTTGGCGGCCACCACGTCGGTGTCGTTCGTGCCGCTGTAGAAGTGGACGGGCACGCGCGGAGCCCAGTCGTGGCAGATCTGGTCGGCCGACTGCAACGCGCGCAGGTAGCGACCAGTCGGGTGCTTCAGCCGCTCGATGAACGCCGGCGTGAACAGCTTCTGCGGGGAATCGGGGAGTCCGGCAACGATGTCCTCGTCCGGGTGCGTCCCGTCGAACAGGCCCTCGACAGTGCTCGCGTACGGCTCCTGGAACGCCTCCCGCGGGTCGTCGTACAGGCCGACGGTCCGGTTCCACGCGGTGGTGAAGTAGGCGAGATAGAACGCGGCGGTCGCGGGCGCCACCCCACCGTTGAAGGCGGCCGGCAACTCGGTCCCTTGCAGGTCGTACGGCCCGGCCACGCCCTGCAGAGCGCCGAGGCGGAACGTCGAGACCTCACCCCGGCTGAGCGCCCGTCCCAAGGCAACTGAGGCCCGGCCGCCCTGGGAGAAGCCGGTGACGAGTACGTCGCGTTTGAGGAGGACTCCATGCCTCAACGCGAACGTGCGAGCCGCCAGCAGCAGATCCGCGGACGCGCTCGTCTCGGTCTTGGTGTCGATGTACGGGTGCTCGCCCGGTCCGAGCCCGAGACCGAGGTAGTCGGGCGCGACCCCGACCAGCCCCTGGCCGGCAAAGAGCGCGGTGACGAGCCGGTCGGTCGACTCTTCGGACACGGAGGCCGCGTAGGCCTTCGTCGCGGTCGTGCCGTGCAGGTACTCCGCGACGGTCAGCGCGCCGTGGCGGCCGTCGGGCAGGACGACGAGGCCGCTCGCGGTGGTGGGCCGGCCGCTCGGGTCGACGGTCCGATAGATCAACCGGTACGCCGTGACGTCGTGCTTGGCCGCCGGCGTACCGACGAAGCCGGTCCCGGCCGCGGCGCCGTCCAACTGGGCCGCGGTCAGCCGGGCGACCGGGACGGCCGAGACGAGCGCACCACGCGGAGCGTGGACGCTGGTGACGGCCGCTTCCGAGAGCGTCGGTTGGCTGACAGCGGCGTACGCCGAGATCGGCGCTGCGAGCAAGGCGGCGGTGGCGAGAGTGGCGGCAACGGTCTTGGTCATCCGTGAAGTCATGCCTCCAGCCAACCGCCGGGCCGAGCGTGCGACGAGGGTGCTCGGCCCCGGGCCGGAGGTGGACTTTCGCCTACCCCAGCAGGCTGGTGTACAGCTGCACGGTCCGGTCCGCGACGGCGTCCCAGCCGAACTGCGAGACCGCCCGGTCGCGGCCCGCCTTGCCCATCGTGGTCGCCTTGGCCGGGTTGTCGACCAGGTCGTTGATCCCCGCCGCCAGGTCCCGCTCGAACGCGTCGATGTCGTCTTCGTCGTACCTGACCAGGGTGCCGGTGACGCCGTCGTCGACCACCTCGGGAATGCCACCGACCGCGCTGGCCACGACGGCGGTCTGACACGCCATCGCCTCCAGGTTGACGATGCCGAGTGGCTCGTAGATCGACGGGCAGCAGAACGCGAGCGCGTGCGTCAGCACCTGCCGGACCTCGTCGCGCGGGAGCATCTCGGAGACTACGAACACGCCGTCCCGGGCCGCCTTGAGGTCGTCGATCAGGGCGTCCGTCTCGACCTTCAGCTCGACCGTGTCAGCCGCACCGGCGAGCAGCACCAGCTGCACCGACGGGTCCAGCCGCAGCCCGGCCCGGAGCAGGTGCGGGACGCCCTTCTGCCGGGTGATCCGCCCGACGAACGTCACGTACGGTCGGCTCAGGTCGACGCCCAGCCGCTCCAGCACGTTGGTCGCCGGATCCGGCCGGTAGAAGTCGGCGTCGATCCCGTTCGAGATCACGTGCACCTTGGCCGGGTCGATCGCCGGGTAGCAGTCCAGTACGTCGTCCCGCATGCCGTTGCTCACCGCGACCACAGCATCGGCCGCCTCGTACGCCGTACGCTCGGCCCAGCTGGACAGGCGGTAGCCGCCGCCGAGCTGCTCGGCCTTCCACGGGCGGCGCGGCTCCAGCGAGTGAGCGGTCACCACGTGCGGTACGTCGTACAGGAGCTTGGCCCAGTGGCCGGCCATGTTCGCGTACCAGGTGTGGGAATGGACGAGCTGGGAGTCGCCGACCGCGGCCGTCATGGTCAGGTCGGTGGACAGGATCCGCAGCGCCGGGTTCGCGTTCGGGATGCGTGGGTCGTCCTCGGAGTGCGCGGTCGCGCCGAGCCGTGGCTCGCCCATGCAGTGCACGTCCACGTCCAGCAGCCGGCGCAGCTCGCGGACCAGGAAGTCCACGTGCACCCCCGCCCCGCCGTACACATCCGGAGGATACTCACGCGTCAGGATGGCGACCTTCATGCGTCCGAGGCTAGGTCATCACGCGACGTGTGTCGGTACCCAGAACCTCAGCTTTCCGTGTCGTTCGTCTTCCAGTTCGCCCCCGGCCGCCTGGATCACCTTGCGTGAGCCGACGTTGTCCAGGTCGCAGGTGACCAGCACCGGGTCGATGCCGAGACCGGCCGCGATCGGCAGGGACTGGGTCAGCATCCGGGTCCCGTGGCCGTGACGCCGCGCCGACGGGCGTACGCCGTAGGTGATGTGGCCGCCGAGCTCGGTCAGGACCGGGGTCAGGTCGTGGCGGATCGACAGGCGGCCGAGCCACTCCTCGCCGTCGACGAACCAGAGCACGGTCTGGTGGACCAGGTCCGGCCGCAGTTCGGTGGCCGGATCCGCCTCGCTCCGGATCAGTTCGACCATCCGGGCGAACTCGGTCGGGTCCTCAGCCTGCTCGCGGCTCCACTCCTCCTCGTCGCCGCTGATCGCCCGTGCACCCATCCACCGCTCGTCCTCCGGGCCGAACTCGTCCCAGGCGGCGAGGAACGAGCGGTGAACGGCAACCGTAGGTTCGATGAGGGTTGGCATCCCCCCAGTGTGGCGACACTCGCAAGCGCTTATGCCCGAGGGCTCTCGGAGCTAAGGTGCGGACATGGCAAAGGCGCCCAGAGTTCTCGGAATCGTGCTGGCCGGTGGCGAGGGCAAGCGGTTGATGCCGCTGACGGCGGACCGGGCCAAACCGGCCGTGCCGTTCGGGGGCAGTTATCGCCTGATCGACTTCGTGCTGTCCAACCTGGTCAACGCCGGGATCCGGAACCTGTTCGTGCTGACGCAGTACAAGTCGCACTCGCTGGACCGGCATGTGACCGTGACGTGGCGGATGTCCACCCTGCTGGGGAACTTCGTCAGCTGTGTGCCCGCCCAGCAGCGGCTCGGCCCGCAGTGGTACCAGGGCAGCGCCGACGCGATCTACCAGTCGATGAACCTGATCGACGACTTCAAGCCCGAGGTCATCGTGGTGTTCGGCGCCGATCACGTGTACCGGATGGATGCGGCCCAGATGGTCGCCGCGCATCTGGAGCGTGGGAACGGCGTCACCGTGGCCGGGATCCGGGTGCCCCGGGCCGGGGCGAGCGAGTTCGGCGTGATCAAGACCGGCGCGGACGGGCAGACCATCGAGGAGTTCCTGGAGAAGCCGGCCGACCCGCCGGGGCTGCCCGACTCGCCGGACGAGACGTTCGCCTCGATGGGCAACTACGTGTTCAGCGCCGACGTCCTGGTCGAGGCGCTCCGCAAGGACGCCGCGAACCCGGCGTCCCGGCACGACATGGGCGGCGACATCGTCCCGATGATGGTTGCCGAGGGCAAGGCCGGGGTCTACGACTTCCGCGACAACGACGTACCCGGTGCGCTCGACCGGGACCGCTCGTACTGGCGGGATGTCGGTTCGCTGGACTCCTACCACGAGGCGCACATGGACCTGGTCTCGATCCAGCCGGTGTTCAACCTCTACAACTCGGACTGGCCGATCTTCACCTCGCACCCGCAACTGCCAGGCGCGAAGTTCACCGACGACGCGACCGTCGGCGAGTCGATCGTCTGCCAGGGGTCGATCGTGACCGGTGCGACGGTGGAGACCTCGGTGCTCGGCTCGAACGTGATCGTCAGTGCCGGCGCCTACATCGAGCGCGCGGTGATCATGGACAACTGCAAGATCGGCGCCGGGGCCCGGCTGATCAACGTGATCCTGGACAAGAACGTGGTCGTCCCGGAAGGCGTCGAGATCGGCGTCGACCCGGACCACGACCGCGAACGCGGCTTCACCGTCTCCAAGGGCGGTATCACCGTGCTCGGCAAGGGCCAGGTGATCGACCCGCCGGCCGACAAGCCCGCCGAGGCGGACGACGTCTCGGACGACGTGGCGGAGCCCGCGACGGATGAGGTCGCCGAGGCGTGAGCGCGGAGGCTGAGGCGCTGGAACTCGATGCCGCGGACCCCGGGCACCGCGACCTGTTCGACGTACCGCCGGCGCAGGGTGGCGACTACCCGGACGTGGCGTACTTCGCTGGGAACTCGCTCGGGCTGCGGCCGCGCGCGACCCGGACCGAGCTGCTCGAGGACCTCGACGCGTGGGCCTCACTGGGCGTGGAGGGACACCTCGACGCCGACAGGCCGTGGCTGCCGTACCACGAGCTCCTGACCGGACCGGCGTCACGGCTGGTGGGCGCGCTGCCGAACGAGACCGTCGTGATGAACTCGCTCACGGTCAACCTGCACCTGCTGATGGTCTCGTTCTACCGTCCGACCCGCTCGCGGCACCGCATCGTGATCGAGGACTCCGCCTTCCCCTCCGACAGCTACGCCGTACGCTCCCAAGCCCGCTTCCACGGGTACGACGCCGACGACGCGATCATCCGCCTCCGGCCACGCCCGGGCGAGGAGTGCCTGCGTACGGCGGACGTCGTCGAGCAGTTGGGTGGTGACGTGGCCCTGGTGCTGCTGGGCGGGGTGAACTACCTGACCGGTGAGCTGATGGACATCCCGACGATCACCAAGGCCGGCCACGCGGCCGGTGCGATCGTGGGCTGGGACCTGGCGCACGCGGCCGGGAACGTGCCGTTGGCGCTGCACGAGTGGGGCGTGGACTTCGCCGCCTGGTGCTCGTACAAGTACCTGAACTCTGGACCGGGTGCGCTGGCCGGTGCCTTCGTGCACGAGCGGCACCTGGGCGGCGACCGGCCGCGGTTCGAGGGTTGGTGGAGCACCGAGGCATCGACCCGGTTCGAGATGACACCGGAGTCGCGGCCGCCGGCGTCCGCGGATGCCTGGCAGGTGTCGAATCCGCCGATCTTCTCGATGAGCCCGGTGCGTACGTCGCTGGAGCTCTTCGACAAGATCGGTATCGGTGTGTTGCGCGAACGCAGTCTGCGGTTGACGTCGTACCTGGAGAGGCAATTGAGCGAGGTCATGATCGAGCGGCCGGTGCAGGTCATCACGCCGACGGATCCCCAGCGGCGCGGGGCGCAGTTGTCGGTGCGGATCGGTGCTGCGCAGGGCGCGGGCGCGCTGGCGAAGCGGTTGCGGTTCGAGCACGGCGTGATCGCGGACTCGCGGGAGCCCGACGTACTGCGGCTCGCGCCGGTGCCGCTGTACTCGACGTACCACGACTGCTGGCGGGCGGCGACGGCTCTGGCTGAGGCGGTGCCGGCATGAAGGTCGCGATCGTGGGAGCCGGGCTGACCGGGAGTCTGATGGCCTGTTTCCTCGCCCGGCGCGGGTTGTCGGTGACGCTGTACGAGCGGCGGCCGGATCCGCGCGTCGGCCAGGCAGAGCGCGGCCGGTCGATCAACCTGGCGATCTCCGAACGCGGGCTGGACGCGCTGCGGCGGATCGGGCTGGTCGACCAGGTGATGGCGGACGCGCTGCCGATGAAGGGCCGGATGATCCACCCGGTCTCCGGACCGCTGGACTTCCAGGCGTACTCGGCCGGCGGCAACCGGGCGATCAACTCGATCAGCCGTGGTGCGCTGAACAACGCGCTGCTGACGGCGGCGTCGGAGGCTCCGGGTGTGTCGGTCGAGTTCGAGCATCGGCTGGTCGAGCTCGAGTCGCAGGCCGGACGGATGGTGTTCGCGACGCCCTCGGGGAAGGTCTCGGCCGAGGCCGACGTGGTGCTCGGCGCGGACGGTGCCGGGTCCGCGGTGCGCGAGCAGTTGCTTGCCGAGGGAATCGTTGCCGAGGACGTCGACTTTCTCGACTACGGCTACAAGGAGCTGTCCATCCCGGCGGCCGACGGCGAGTTCGCGCTGGATCCCGGTGCACTGCACATCTGGCCGCGCGGTACGTCGATGATGATCGCGTTGCCGAATCCGGATCGATCCTTCACCTGCACGCTGTTCTGGCCGGCCGGGTCGTTCGACGCGCTGACGTCCGAGGTGGACATCGAGGACCACTTCAGGACGTCGTACCCGGATCTGTTGCCGTTGGCACCTGGTCTGGTGGACGACTACCTGCACAACCCGGTCGGTGTGCTCGGGACCGTGCACACGCTGCCCTGGCAGGCCCACGGCCGGACGGCGCTGATCGGCGACGCTGCGCACGCGATCGTGCCGTTCTACGGCCAGGGCGCGAACTGTGCCTTCGAGGACGTGGTCGAGCTGGACCGCTGTCTCGACGACACCGCCGGGTCGTGGGCCCGGGCGCTCCCGCTCTTCGAGGCGAGGCGCCGGGAGAACACCGAGGCGATCGCGGAGATGGCGCTCGGCAACTTCGTCGAGATGCGGGACAAGGTCGCGTCACCGGTCTTCCGCCTCACCAAGCGCATCGAGCACGCCCTGGAACGCCTGCTCCCCGGCACCTACGCCTCCCGCTACGAGCTCGTCTCGTTCTCCACCACGCCGTACGCCGAAGTCCGCGACCGCGTGCATCGGCAGCACCAGGTGCTCGGCCTGAGCGCTGTGGCCGCGGCCGGCGTACTGCTCGGGATCGCACGGAGGAGGAGACGGCGATGAGTCTGTGGACGCCGGAGCTGCTGACCGGGCAACCCAAGTCGGTGGGCCTGTTGCGGAACTTCGTCGGTGGCGAGTTCGTGGCGAGCGGCTCCACGTTCGCGAAGGTGAGCCCGGTGACGGGTGAGCAGATCTTCGACGTCTGCGAGGCAGACGAGTCGGCCGTGGACGCCGCGGTGCAGGCGGCCCGGGCGGCGCTGAAGGGCCCGTGGGGACGTCTCAGTGAGCAGGAGCGGGCAGTGGTACTGCGCCGCGTCGCCGATGGACTGGAGCGGCGGTTCGAGGACCTCGTCGCGGCCGAGGTGGGCGACACCGGGAAGTCGATCAGCCAGGCGCGCACGCTCGACATCCCGCGCGGCGCGGCGAACTTCCGTGCCTTCGCCGATTTCGCGACCACGGCCGCGACCGAGTCGTACACGACCGTGCTGCCGGACGGCCGGCGGGCGCTGAACTACGCGGTCCGCAAACCCGTCGGCGTGGTGGCGATCGTCGTACCGTGGAACCTGCCGCTGCTCCTGCTCACCTGGAAAGTCGCGCCGGCGCTTGCCTGCGGCAACGCTGTGGTGGTGAAGCCGTCCGAGGAGACACCGGCCTCGGCGACCGTACTGGCCGAGGTGATGGCGGAGGCCGGCGTACCGGCTGGGGTCTTCAACCTCGTGCACGGCTTCGGCCCGTCGTCGGCAGGGGAGTACCTGACCCGGCATCCCGGTGTCGACGCGATCACCTTCACCGGCGAATCCGCGACCGGTACGGCGATCGCGAAGGTCGCTGCGGACCGGGTGAAGTCGGTGTCCTTCGAGCTCGGCGGCAAGAACGCCGGCCTGATCTTCGCCGACGCCGACCTGGACGCAGCGGTCGAGGGATCGGTGCGCTCGGTGTTCACCAACGGCGGCCAGGTCTGCCTGTGCACCGAGCGGCTGTACGTCGAGCGCCCGATCTTCACCGAATTCGCGGAACGTCTGGCGCAGCGAGCATCCGAGCTGACGTACGGCTGGCCGGCCGACGAGGCCACCATGAACATGCCGCTGATCTCGAAACAGCACCGCGACAAGGTCCTCTCGTACTACGACCTGGCCCGGTCCGAAGGTGCCGAGGTGCTGACCGGAGGCGGCCTACCGTCGTTCGGCGACGCCCGCGACGGTGGTTGCTACGTGCAACCGACCGTGGTGACCGGCCTGCGGCAGGATGCCCGCGCGACCACCGAGGAGATCTTCGGCCCGATCTGCCACATCGCCCCGTTCGACACCGAGGACGAGGCGTATGCCCTGGCCAACGACAGCGACTACGGCCTGGCTGCCACGGTCTGGACCCGCGATGTCGGTCGCGCCCACCGCGCGGGCCCTGCGCTCGACGTCGGCATCGTCTGGATCAACACCTGGTTCCTCCGCGACCTCCGTACGCCGTTCGGCGGCATGAAGCTGTCCGGCGTCGGCCGCGAAGGCGGCACGCACTCACTGTCCTTCTACTCCGAGCCCACCAACGTCTGCATCGAGCTGACCTGACCGCAGTACGTCGAGCAC
Organism: Kribbella capetownensis; assembly: GCF_004331485.1. Taxonomy (GTDB): domain Bacteria; phylum Actinomycetota; class Actinomycetes; order Propionibacteriales; family Kribbellaceae; genus Kribbella; species Kribbella capetownensis. The sequence goes on along the minus strand of NZ_SJKD01000006.1, from coordinate 391,973 downwards.
GGACGCGACCTGGTCCGCGCCGATGAAGTCCCCCAACTCGGTCAGCTCCTCGCTGACCTGCCGGAGCAGATCCGCCGGGAGATCCTCCGCGACGGCGTTTTCTACGTAGTTGATCGCGTCGCGCTGTTCGCCGATCGCGGCCAGGAAGGTGGGCCGCCGGACCAGCCGACGCGGATCCGGGCGCGGTAGGTCCGCCTCGTCGTCCAACGTCGACAGCGCGGTATCGAGCAACGCAGCCGCCTCGTCGTTCCGGCCCTGGCCGAGCCGGATCAGAGCCTGCCGGTACAGGCCCCATCCGTTGAAGGGATCGAGCTCGGCGCCGTACTCGAAGTCCGCCAGTGCGGCGGTTGCCTTGCCCATCGCCTGATAGGTCTCGCCGCGCCCGATCCAGGCGGCCGCCATCCGCGGGAGCCGGTCGATCGCCCGGGCGAAGTCGTGCAAGGCCGCCGAAAGGTCGCCGATCCGGTGGAGGAAGAACTGGCCGCGCCCGATCAGAGCCCACCCCTGGTTGAGGGGGATCGTCACCCCACGGTCGTGGTCGGAGCGGGCCGCGTCGAGGTTGCCGAGCCGCTCGTGCACTCTGGCGCGGCGCGAGACCGCCACGGAGCTCTGCGGGGTGACCTCGACAGCACGGTCCAGATCTGCCAGGGCCTGCGTGTACCGGCCCTGCAGTTCGGTGATCTGCGCCCGTGACACCAGTGCCGAACCGAGAGTGGGATCGAGCTGGAGGGCCCGATCGAGGTCGTCCATGGCTCCGTCGAGATCACCGTGATCCAGCCGGATGGATCCACGCCGGTCGAACGCCAGTGCCGAGAACGGGTCGAGTTCGAGGGAGCGCTCGGCGTCGGCGATCGCCTCGTCGTACCGGCCCGCGGAGGCTTTCATCCCGGCCCGGATCCCGAACGTATGACCACGGGTCGGATCGAGGTCGAGCACCCGGTCGAGGTCGGCCAGACCCTGCGAGCGACGGCCCGACCGGTCGTACACCAGCGCCCGTGTCGTGAGCGCCAGCAGATCGTCGGGGCTCAGCTCGAGGGCGCGGTCGAGATCCCGCAGTGCATCGTCGTAGTGCCGCGCGCTGAGATGCAGGTCGGCTCGGGCCCGCAGCAGGACCGGGTTGTCCGGATCGGTGCGGATCCTCGCGGTGAAGTCGGCCACCCCTCGCGACAGCTCGCCGGAGCGCTCGTAGACCCGGGCTCTGAGAATGAACGACCACCGATCGCGCGGATCCGCGGCGATCGCTCGGTCGAGCTCGACCAGCGCGTCGGCGTACTGCCCCAGGGACAGGAGGACATCGGCTCGGTCGGCGAGCGCGGCGGCGTACTGCGGGTCGAGCGCGATGGCCCGGTCGAGGTCGGCCTTCGCCTCGCGCTCCATCCGCTGCTCGCGCCAGAGCCGGGCCCGGGACAGCAGGACCCAGGTGTCAGCCGGTGCCAGCGCGTGCGCGCGGTCCAGGTCCGCCTTCGCCTCGGCGAAGCGCCGCAGGTCCCGGTAGATCGAGGCCCTGACCGTGAGGTAGTAGGCATCGCCCGGCCGCAGTTCGATCACGCGATCGATGTCGTCGAGGGCAGCCTCGTACTTGCGTAGACGCCGGCAGATCGAGCTCCGCGATGAGTAGGCCCCCACGTAGTCGGGGGCGATCCGGATCGCCTCGGCGAGGTCGTCGAACGCCCTGTCGTAGTCGCCGAGATCGGCGTGGATCCGTCCGCGCGGGCCGACGATCCAGCTCCGGCCAGGCAGCAGGGCGTCCGCCCGATCGAGGTCGTCAAGGGCAGCCTGATACTTCTCCAGGCGTTCGTGCAGCCGACTGCGTTCGGTCAGGGCGGCCGCTCGGTGGACGGTGCTCAGCAGTGGATCCACGGCGAGGCCGTCGAGCAGGAGCAGTTCGTCGCTCGTCGAGCCCTGGAGCAGGGCGGTCAGCTGCTCGCCGCGGGAGCGGATCTCGTCGGTGTCGGAGTCGTGGCCCGCCTGGGCGATCATCTGCGCCCACTTGGCCGCGCTGTCGCTGGTTCGGCCGTAGGCGTCGGTCATTCGTTGCAGTGCGGTCGGCAGCTCTGGTACGCCGCCCGCGCACAGCTCGTGGTACGTGGCTTCGAGCTCCAGCTCCCGCCAGCGGGCGTTCCGCCAGCGCTCGCTGGGACGAAGACCGAGCTCTGCCAGGCGCTCGCGGTAGTGGTCGACCAGAGCCCGCTGGCGTTCGGTCCAGTCGGAGAGTGAAGCCCGCCGCAGCGAGCGGAGCATCGGCGTACGGACGACGTCGTGGTAGCGGTAGCCGTCTGCGTGGGCGGAGACGAAGGGCAGGCGGCGGAGCGCGTCGAGGTCGACGGTCGTTCCGGCCGCCACCTCGAGGATGTCGCGGTCCAGTCGTCGAGGAATCGCGCCGGCCAGGATTGCCTTCTGCCGCTGCGGATCGGACTCCTCCCGGAGGAAGCGATCGACGGCGGTCTCGGCGTGATCCGTCGTGCCGGCGGTGCCGCGAGCCGCCGATTCCGCCAGCAGGGCGACGAGAATCGGCAGACAGCCGGAGAGCCGGAGGATCACGTCCACGGTGCCGGGATCGACGATCCGCTGCGTGGCGAGGAGCTCGCGCGCCTCCGCCTCCGTGAACACCTGCAGCTCGATGTCGACGCGGAGGTTCCTCAGGCCGGCCCACTGGTTCGGGTCGAGGGGATGCTGACCGGACACCGTCACCACGATGTCCGCCGGCAACTTGCCGCAGGTGCCGCGCAGAAGATCCAGCAACCAGCCGTTGAGGGCGCGGCCGGTCTGCTCGAAGGTGTCGATGAACAGGGCGATCTGCCGGCGCTGGCCGATCTTGCGCAGATCGGCGACGAACGCCGTGCTGAGCGCCTCGACCGGTGACAGCAGCAGCTCGAGATCGTCGTGCCGGGTGATCTTGCCGACCAGGTAGGCACGGTACTGGTCGACGCGCGAGGCTGCCTCGTTCTCGTCGATCGCACCGACCAGCACACCGGCGATCGGGATCTCGCCGGCGGCACGGAGCCCGACCCGGACCGCCATCCGGGTCAGCACCGACGAGATCCCGGCCGGGGCGCCAGGATCGGAGTCGACGCTGTGGCGCAGTGTGCGGTACTGCCTCAGCCTGCTGTCGAAGCCGCGGCAGGCGGACCCGGAGGCGGCCAGGCCGCCGGCCAGCCGCTCGATCGCGGACAGTACGTCGAACGCCTCGTCGACGTACGCGGTGGCACATTTCCTCTTGGTCGCGGCGGCCTGCCAGCGCTGGACCAGGGACGTCTTGCCGACGCCGGCGTCGCCGTACAGGCTGACGACGAAGCGGCGGCGGGGGTCGTTGGGCCGCAGCGTCAGGTTGTGCTCGAACAGCTGCAGTGGCTCGGTGCGCCCGACGAACGTGCCGGCGTCCCGGGACTCCAGGATGTCTTGCAGCGAGAAGTCCTCGTCGGTCACTCGTTCGATCGTAGTGGAGGGTGGGGTGCGTGGCCACGCGACGCCGGTGCGGCAGGTACTTGGCGGATGGTGGGTGGTGGGCAAGGATGCTGACATGGCCGACGCGACGGTGGTGGCGGGGAAGGCGGTGCCGCGGGGGCGGTTCCCGCACGTGAAGGTGAGCGGTGGGTTCGCGTTCGTGTCGGGAACTTCCAGCCGGTTGCCGGACAACACCATCGCGGGTGCCTCGGTCGACGAACTCGGCACGGTGTCGCTGGACATCAAGGTGCAGACCCGGGCGGTGCTGGAGAACATCCGGGACATCCTGGCGGCGGTCGGCGCCGGACTCGATGACCTGGTCAGCGTGACGACGTACCTGGTGTCGATGAACGACTTCGGGGGCTACAACGAGGTGTACGCCGAATTCTTCGACGAGTCCGGGCCGGTCCGGACCACCGTCGCAGTCCATCAGCTGCCGCATCCCCAGCTGCTGATCGAGATCCAGGCCGTAGCGGCGATCCCGCACGGTGCAAAGGAGTAGGGCATGGCGAATCTGGAGTCGACGAACTTCCCGCAGTGGATCGAGGAGAACAAGCATCTGCTGAAGCCGCCGGTCGGCAACAAGCAGATGTTCCCGACCGGGGACGACTTCATCACGATGGTGGTCGGCGGGCCGAACCAGCGCACCGACTTCCACGTCGACCCGTACGAGGAGTTCTTCTACCAGATCAAGGGCGAGCTCCGGGTCAACGTCGTCACCGACGACGGGCCCGCGACCGTTGCGGTGAACGCGGGAGAGATGTGGGTGCTGCCGCGGAACATGCCGCACTCGCCGCAGCGCGGGCCGGACAGCATCGGACTGGTGATCGAGCGGGTCCGGGAGCCGGGCACGCTGGAGAAGTTCCGCTGGTACTGCGCCAACTGCAACGGGATCGTGCACGAGGTCGAGCTCCAGGTGACCGACATCGTGGCCGATCTGCCACCGGTGTTCAAGGCCTTCTACGACAGCGAGGACGCGCGCACCTGCCCGGACTGCGGCACGCTGCACCCGGGTAAGGCCTGATGACTGTTGATGTCCACACCCATCTGGTGCCGAAGGGCTGGCCGGATCTCTCGGTAGCGTGCGGCGGCGACGGCTGGCCGTGGCTGCGGATCGACTCCGAGCGGACCGCGATGATCATGGTCGGCTCGACCGAGTTCCGCCCGATCGGTCCACAGGCCTGGGATCCCGCCGTACGCCGTACCGACATGGATGCTGACGGCATCGACCTGCAGGTGGTCTCGCCGACGCCGGTGTTCTTCGGCTACGACCGGCCCGCTGACCAGGCGGTCAAGCTGGCCAGGATCTTCAACGACCTGACGCTGGAGACGCTCGCCGGGGACAGCCGGTTCGTGCCGTTCTGCCAGGTGCCGTTGCAGGACCCGGACGGCGCCTGCGCCGAGGTCGACCGGTGCCGGGCCGCCGGTCACGCCGGTGTCGAGATCGGCAACCATGTCGGCGACAAGGACCTCGACGACGCCGGGATCGTTGCCTTTCTCAAGCACTGTGCGGAGACCGGGATGCCGGTGCTGGTGCATCCGTGGGACATGGCGGGCGGTCCGCGGCTGGATCGCTGGATGGCCCGCTGGCTGACCGGGATGCCGGCCGAGACCCATCTGTCGGTGCTGGCGATGATTCTCGGCGGGGCCTTCGACGCGTTGCCGCCGTTGCTGCGGATCTGTTTCGCCCACGGCGGTGGGAGTTTCGCGTTCTGGCTGGGGCGGCTGGAGAACGCCTGGCACCGGCGTGGCGACATCGTGCGTGGTTGCTCCGAGCACCCACCCTCTCACTACCTGGATCGGTTCGTGGTCGACACGGTGGTGTTCGAATCAGCGCCTTTGCGGCTACTTGTCGATACCTTGGGGGAAGATCGGGTACTGGTCGGCAGTGACTATCCATATCCACTGGGCGAGCGGCCGGTCGGGGAGGTGGTACGGAAAGCCGGTTTCCTGTCCGCGGACCAGCGGCACAAGCTGCTGTCCACGAACGCTCTGCACTTTCTCGGGAGGACAGAGCAGCCTCGGGAGGTCTGATGAGTGAAGACCGATCGGTTCTGACCCGCGCGGCCCGTGAGCCCGACGAGGAGCTCCGGTACGGCGACCACGCGGACCAGGTGATCGACTACTGGCATGCCAAGGAGTACCGGCCGCTGGTCGTGTTCGTGCACGGTGGCTTCTGGCGGCCGGAGTACGACCGCAAACACGCCCGCCCGCTCGGCGAGGCGCTCTCCGACCTCGGCTGGCCGGTGCTGTCGCTGGAGTACCGTCGCGAGCCCGGCGACCCCGACGCGAGTACGTCGGACGTCCGTGCGGCGATCGAGTCGCTCCCGGACCTGGTCGACGTACATGCCGGCTACGTGCTGGTCGGCCACTCGGCGGGCGGTCAGCTCGCGCTGTGGGTAGCCTCGACGCTGAACCCGGTCCGCCTCCGCGGTGTGGTCGCGCTGGCCCCGGTCGCCGACCTCCAGATGGCCGACCGGCTCGGCCTGGACAAGGGCGCCGTACAGGACTTCATCGGCGACGGCGTACGCAACGACCTCGACCCGGTGCACCTGCCCGCCGCGATCGCCCCGATCAGCATCATCCACGGCACCGCCGACATCCGCGTCCCACTCACCATCACCGAGTCCTACTTCACCGAGCACCCCACCGCCCGCCTCCACCGCGTCGAAGGCGCCGGCCACTACGACCTGATCGACCCCCAAAGCCCCCACTGGCACGAACTGACCACAGAACTGACCCGCCTCACCGGCTAAACGCCTTGGTCGGGTTTCTGACGGCGGTGCTGGTGGTTTCGGCTGGGCAGCTGCCTGCGTGCAGATCGACAGGTAGTGCACCTGCGAGACACCGTACACAGGACGCCAGCTGCGCTCAGCTGCACTACCGATTGGCCTTATACGTCCTGTCCGTCTGCACACGGACACGTTCAGCCTGAATCCGTGGACACCAGTTGGTTGCCGAGGGCATCGGTAGCGACATCTTCGCCTGCTGGCGGGGTTTCAGAGCGCCATCGGCGACATAACCTGCCATCGGCGCGCGTCACTGCCGGTTTGTCGGCATGGCGGCGGATCCGCCCGGTGGGCGATCCAGGCGACGTTTACCGGTCCACGCACTCAGGTTGGCTTCGGCGGGACTACGACACCGAACGGCGCCGCGCACGCCTTCGTCCGGGCTGAAGTGCAGCGCGATGTTCAGCGGGCACCAGTCGCTGTGAAATGAGTAGTCTGGTGCGTTTCGGCCAGCTCCTGCTCGCCGCGGTTCCGGAGTAGGCCGGCACGGGCGTCGACGACACGCTCTGCGCGCCTGACATCGGCGAACGATCGCACTCCCGAAGAAGCCTACGAAACGTACTAATCAGGTGTCGTCTTGGTAGGTTTGTAGGTTTCTTTAGCAGGTTCCCCCGCCCTTGATCAGCAATCAGTAATGACGGCTCGCTGATTGTGGTGATCAGCTGAGGCGCTTGGCGGCGGTGAGGAGGCCTTCGGAGGTGGGGAGGAGGGCTGAGACGAGGTTGTCGTCGTCGCGGACCGCGCGGATCAGGTCGCGGAGGGCGTTGGTGTCGGGGTCGCGGTGAGCGGGGTCGGCGACTCGGCCGCCGGTGAGGATGCCGGCGAAGACGACCAGGCCGCCGGGGCGGAGCAGGCGCAGTGCCTCGTGCAGGTACGCCGTGTTCTCGCGCCGGTCCGCATCGCAGAAGACCAGGTCGTAGTGGCCGTCGGTGAGCCGGGTGACCACGTCGAGCCCGGAGCCCGCGATCAGGCGGAACCGGTTCGACGGGACGCCGGCGTCCAGGAACGTCTTCCGGGCGAGCCGCTGGTTCTCGGCGTCGATGTCGACCGTGGTGAGCGTGCCGTCCGCGCGCATCCCGCGCAGCAGGGCCAGCCCGGAGACGCCGGTGCCGGTGCCGATCTCGACCACCGCCTTGGCGCTCACGCCGGCCGCGAGCATGCTGAGCGCGGCGGCGGCGCCGGGACCGATCGCGGCGATGCCGCTGTCCTGGGCACTCGCCCGCGCACCGGTGACGACTTCGTCCTCACCGGTGTAGTCCTCGGCGTATGCCCAGGACGTCGGGTCGATGCCGGTGGCGATGATGCCCTCCCAAGGTTCTGCCGCTGCGCTACTCATGCTGAGTCAGAAGCCTAGCGGCATGAGGGCCGCATTCCGTGTCTCCCGCGCAGGGACTGCGCACTCTTGCTCATAACTTTGCCACTTGAGTCAGATATGATCGACCTCAGCAGACATCAGCCACCCACGGAGGGAGGTAACGGCGCGATGCGGGTGCTAGGAGCGGATGACGTCGATGCCGGCTTCCTTGAACACGGCCAGCTGGCTCTCGTCGGCCTGGGCGTCGGTGACGAGGGTGTCGATCTCGCTCAGCTCGCAGATCCGCGCGAACGCGCGCTGGCCGAGCTTGGAGGAGTCGGCGACCACGACGACCTTGGCGGCCCGGCTGACGATCAGCTGGTTGATGTTCGCCTCACCCTCGTGGTGGGCGGTGGCGCCGGTCTCGTCGATCCCGTCGACGCCGATGAAGGCGATGTCCAGGGACAGGTCGGCCAGGATCCGGTGCGACAGCGGCCCGATCATCTCGTACGACTGCGGCCGGGCCACGCCACCGGTCAGCACCATCTTCACGTGCGGCCGGACGATCAGCTCGTTGGCGATGTTCAGCGCGTTGGTGACGAGGGTGAACGCGGGCTCGCCGTGCTCGGCGGACAGCTCCGGCCGGGTCGCCAGCGTGCGGGCCACCTCGGAGATCGTGGTGCCGCCGTTCATCCCGATCACCATGCCGCGGCGGACCAAAGTGGCCGCGGCTTGCGCGATCCGCTGCTTCTCGGACGCGAAACGCGCAGTCTTGTAGCGCAGCGGGAGGTCGTACGACACCGCGTTGGCCACCGCGCCACCGCGGGTCCGGGTGAGGAGCTGCTGCTTGCCGAGGTGGTCCAAATCGCGCCGGATCGTGGCTGCCGAGACGTGCAACTGCTCGGCGAGCTCGTCGACGTCGATGGCGCCCTTCTCGGCGAGCGACTCGAGCAAGGTGTTGAGGCGTTCATAACGCTTCACCCGGGGCTCCTCCTTCACACAATCGGTCAGCCGGGTGGCGGCTGGTTGGCACCATTCGATCACGTTCGAGCAGTTTCGACCATGACAAGTGCGGAGACGACATGACCACAACGCCATTCGTGAGCAGTGAGATCGCCACTCAACCTGACCTCTGGCGGCAGGTTTCGACCCGTTTCGCGCAGTACGGCGGCGCGTTGCCGAAGGCCGGTCAGCGGGTCGCCGCGGTCGGCTGCGGCACGTCCTGGTTCATGGCGATGGCGTACGCCGCCCTGCGGGAGGACCTCGGCCAGGGCGAGACCGACGCGTTCGCCGGATCGGAGTTCCCGGCCGGCCGGACGTACGACGCCGTGGTGGTGATCAGCCGGTCCGGTACGACGACCGAGGTGCTCGACCTGATCCGGGCCACGGACCTCCCGACGATCGCGATCACCGCCACTCCGGACTCGCCGATCGTCGAGCTGGCCGACCACACCATCATGCTGGACTTCGCCGATGAGCAGTCCGTCGTCCAGACCCGCTTCGCGACCACCACACTGGCGCTGCTGCGGGCCTCGCTGGGCCAGGACCTCGAGCAGGCCGCCGCGGACGCGGAGACGGCGCTGACCGTGAACGTGGACGAGTTGGCCAAGCTCGAGCAGCTCACGTACGTCGGCACGCGGTGGACCATCGGCCTGGCGCACGAGGCGGCGCTGAAGCAGCGTGAGGCCGCGTCCGCGTGGACCGAGGCGTACCCGGCGATGGACTACCGGCACGGTCCGATCGCGATCGCGCAGCCAGGCCGCGGTGTCTGGATCTTTGGTGACTCGCCGGCCAATCTGCTCCACGACGTCACCGCCACCGGGGCAACCGTCGTACATCACGCCGACCTGGACCCGATGGCGTCGCTGGTCGTGGCGCAGCGCGTTGCGGTCGCCAAGGCACTGGCTCTGGGCCTCAACCCGGACCAGCCGCGCAGCCTGACCCGTTCCGTCATCCTCGACTGAGCACAGGCTCCCTGGTCTGGACGCCGGCCACGCGACCGAGCACCGCGGCGGCGACCAGTCCGACGGCTACAACAAGCAGGGCCTTGTGCGTGCCGATGACCGGTACCAGCAGGCCGCCCGCAGCCTGTCCGAGCGCGGCAGTGCCGACGCGCAGGCTGGCTGCGGTCGTGCTGACCCGGCCCTGCAGGGACTCCGGGCTGTACTGCTGCCGCGCCGCGAACATGGCCGGCATGGTCGGCCCCTGCAGCAGTCCGGCCACAACCGCCAGCAGGAGGAGTACTGCGAAGGATCCGGCTAGCGGCCACGTCAGCATGGCCAGTCCGTACGCCGCAACGGACACCATCACGACGTACTCCGGACGCCAGCGGGTCTGGAGTCGTCCGAGTAGTAGAGCCGTTGTGACGCTGCCGACCTCCAGTGCCGTCCACAGATAGCCCGCAGCGGACGTCGGCATGCCGAGAGACTTCATGTGCAGCGGCAGTGTGATCAGCAGAATGCCCATCGCGCCCAGTAGCAACGTGGTGGTGACAGTGGACGCGCGCAGCCGCGGTGTGCGCGCCAGATGGGTCAGTCCGCCAATGACCGAGGCCATGAACGGTTCGCCATCGGTCACCGCGCGTGGGAGCGTCGGCAGCCGCGTGATGGCGACGATGCTCAGCGTTGCCGCCAGCGCGATCACCAGTACGGCGGTCTCCACCGAGAACACCGCCGAGATGGTCGCTGCAGTCGCCGGACCGGCGATCGTCGCCGCTCCGAAGCTCGCTGCTTCCAGCGAGTTCGCGCGAGCCAACCGCTCCTGCGGGACAAGGCTCGGCAGCATGCTCGTGAATCCACCACTCACCATCGGCAGCGTCGCCCCGGCGACAGCCGCCAGCACCGGCGTGACCCAATGCGCGCTGTGGCCGACGACGCCGAGCAGGCTCAGCATGACCACACCGAGCACGGCCTGGTTGAGCGCCAACGCGGAGCGACGGTACGGCGTCCGGTCGAGCCAGGCACCGAGCAGCGGGCCGGTGACCACGGCCGGCAAGGCGTAGGCGGCCCCGGTGAGACCTGCGAGCGCAGGACTGTCCGTCCGCTCCAGCACGAGCAGCACCAGCGTGAACGCGACCATCTCGTCCGCGAGCCGGGCGAGGGTCGCGGCGAGGTAGTAGCTGGGCACGCCGACCTCCTGTAACGCTATATCCGTCGTTACGCGTTACGCTAGCAAACACGTTACGGGAAGGAGAAGTGGTGGAGATCCAGACGCCGGACCGGCTGATCCGGCTCGCGGTCGATCTGGTCAATACGCGCACCCGCGACCCAGAGCAGCTCAATGAGCCTGACGATGTCCGCGGGTTCCTGCTGGAGCACGGTGAGACGGACCCGATCACGCTGGACGAGGGCGACCTGGACGCGGTCCGGGCCGTCCGCGAGCGGATCCGGCCGGTGTTCCACGCCGACCCGACGGACGCGGCCCGAGTGCTCAACGAGGTGCTCGCGGAGTACGCCGTACGCCCGTATCTGTCCGACCATGACGGGTCGCCGTGGCACCTGCATGTGGCCAAGCCGGAGGCGACGTGGGCCGAGTGGCTCGCTGCCTCGACCGCGCTGGGGCTGGCCGGCTTCGCGGCCGGGCATGGCTTCGCCGCGATCGACTCGTGCGCGGCCCCGGACTGCGAGCGCGTCTTCGTGAACCCGGCCGAGCGCAGACCGCGCCGGTTCTGCTCGCCGACCTGCTCCAGTCGCACCCGTGTCGCGTCGTACCGGGCCCGCAAGGCCGGAGACTCAGGACACCAGAGCCCCGCGCACTAGGATCGGGGCAGGGATCCGGACCGGAGGAGTGCGAGTTGAGTCATACCGTGGTGGCGGAGCTGGTGGCCAATGTGCTGAAAGTCACCGCCCGGGCCGGGGACACGGTGGGGCCGGAGGACACCCTCGTCATCCTGGAGTCGATGAAGATGGAGATCCCGGTGCTGGCCGAGGTGGCCGGGACCATCGTCGAGCTGAAGGTCGCCGAGGGCGAAGTCGTCCGTGACGGGGACCCGATCGCTGTGATCGAGGAGAACTGATTCAACCGAAATGGCCGCTGATACGTCTTCTTTGGTGAGGGCACCGGCCGGGAACTTCCGGTCGGGGCACCGCGTTGAGCCGTCGTACGAGCAACTCAGGGTCCGACCCGGGTGTTCCCCACGTGCGCAGAGGACGGTGAACGCGGCACCATGGCCTTCACGCTTATTGCCGAACCGACACTGGGAGGCGTTGCGGTGAAGCCGGCTGACACCTCGGTGGTGCCTGTCCCGGAGACGGTTCCGGACGCGCTGCCGTCGTGGGACGAGATCGTCCGCGCGCATTCGGCCCGGGTCTATCGGCTCGCGTATCGGCTGACCGGCAACAAGCACGACGCCGAGGACCTGACCCAGGAGGTCTTCGTCCGGGTGTTCCGCTCGCTGTCGTCGTACACGCCGGGCACCTTCGAGGGCTGGCTGTACCGGATCACCACGAACCTGTTCCTGGACGGCGCCCGCCGCAAGCAGCGGATCCGGTTCGACGGCCTGCCGGAGGACGCGCACGACCGGCTCCCGGCCAAGGGTGAGGGCCCGGCCGAGAAGCTCGACTCGGACCTGTTCGACCACGACGTGCAGGACGCACTGGACGCGCTGCCGGAGGACTTCCGCGCGGCCGTGGTGCTCTGCGACATCGAGGGCATGACGTACGAAGAGATCGCCGACGTCCTGGACGTGAAGCTCGGGACGGTCCGCAGCCGGATCCACCGCGGCCGCTCGATGCTGCGCAAGCACCTGGAGCACCGCGCCCCGCGCTCTGGTCAGTCCCGGATCGGCGGTCCGCCCGCAGACGGACCGTTCAGCACCGGAGGTGAGCACCGGTGACGCTGCAACACCCGATGGACAAGCTGAGTGCCGTCGTCGACGGTGAGCTCGACCACGACTCCCGCGACAAGGTGCTGAGCCACCTGGTCAGCTGTGACACCTGCCGTGCCGAGGTGGACGCCCAGCGCCGGCTCAAGGCCCGGATGGCGGCCCAGGAGCTGCCGGAGCCGTCCACCGACCTGATGCAGCGCCTGATGGGCGTCTCGTCGTTCTCGATGGAGCCACGCGAGGAGGTCCGCCCGGTTCTCACACCGGCGGTGTCGCTCTTCCCGCAGCGGTCCGCGTTCCCGGCCGGTCGCGGTGGTTCCACCGGCCCGGCGCCGCGGACCACGCGCTCCCGGCGGCGGACCGGCGTACTGACTGCTGCAAGCTCTGCCGCCGCAGTGGCCTCACTGCTCGGTACGGCGTTCGTCGTCGGAGACCCGGCCCGGTCGGAGCAGCCGCCCGCGCTGCAGCCGCCGGTCGCGAGCTTCTCGTCCGACCACGCCAGCACGACGAGCGGAGCGCCGTTCGCGGACCCGGTCGCGCTGCTGAACTCGTACAACGGGGCTGGGTACGCGGGGCTGAGCCCGACGCTGCAGCCGGTGGCCCTGGCAGGACGCTGACCTGTGAGCCTCTCCCGGCTCGCCGTACTGGTCAGCACCGCACTGATCGGCTTCGGCCTGCCCATGCCCGCTGCTGCGGTCACTGTCGCGTCCCGTGAGGACTCACCGACGGCCGTCAGCTGGCTCGAGCGCGCCGCCGCGGCGCCGAACCGGGTGTCGTTCCACGGCACCCAGATCATCACCTCCTGGGGACCGCAGGGCGCCAGCTCCGCGATGCTCGACATCGTGCACGCGGCCTCGCAGGGCTCCGAGATCACTGTGGTCGGCTCCGAGGCGTCTCCCGGCGCAAAGGCCTTCGTCCAACGCACCGCGAATGCCGGTGCGGTCGACGGTGGACCGCTGGCCTTGCTGCAGGCGACGTACGCGCTTGTCTACAAGTGCTGCACAGACACGATCGGTCGGTCTGCCGTACTGGTCGAGGCGCTGCGTGACGACGAGACGCTGGCGGCGCGGTTCTGGATCGACAAGGCGACCGGACTGCTGCTGCAGCGGCAGCTGTTCAGCGTGGACGGCAAGACGATGGTCCGGGCCACGGTGTTCACCGAGCTGGACATCGAGGACTCGGAGTTCCTCGGGCACCTGCCGCCGATGGCGCCCAGCGGAGTCGAGTCGATGGGTCTCGGCACGGTCGACAACCTGCGCTCCGAGGGCTGGGTCTGTGCCCCGGAGCTGCCCGCCTCGCTCAAGCTGTACGACGTCCACCAGGACACCAGCAACGGATCGCTGCAGTTCTCGTACTCCGACGGGCTGTTCAATCTCTCGCTCTTCGAGCAGCGCGGCGCGCTCGACCCAGCAGCTGTTGCCGGTTTCGGCACCACTGACACCCCTGGCGTCTACCAGCGCTACGGGATGCCGTCGTACGTCGTCTGGTCGTCTGGCGGGATCGTCTACACGCTGATCGGCGACCTGCCGCCGGACATGCTCGGCCAGGTGGTCCGGGCGTTCCCCCATGACGTCCCGGTGAAGCTGTCGGCGATCCAGCGGATGGGTGCTGGGCTGGCGAAAATCGCTACCTGGCTCACTCCGATGGGTGCGCTTTCGCCGAAGCTGGGATAATCGAATCTGGAAGGCTCTTCCGGCAACTCCGGGAGAGGGCCTCCGACCGACGACCACGACACGTGAGGCGGCCACCGTGACCAGCGACGACGCCGAACCGACAGTTCCGACCCCCCGCGATCCAGCGACGCCGGAACCCACCCGGATCATCCCGACGGAGGCGCCTGCCGCGGCAGAGCCGACCGCCGATGGTCCGCCGTTGTCGGCGCTGGTGCCGCCCGCGGCCGGGTCGGGCAGCATGCCGATGCCGCCTCCCGGGAGCGATGCGTCGTACCGGCAGAACGGTGGTCGTTCGGTGACACAACGCAGCTTCGGGCGGCCTGCCGCCGAGGAGCCCAACTTCCGGCCGGTGTACCAGGGGCAGGCCTGGCCGACCCAGCGTCCCGGGTACCAACCGACGTACACGCCGCCCCCGCCGATCGACTGGCACCAGCAGCAGGCCCGCGCGTACACCCCGGCGCCGCCGCCCAAGACCAACCGCGTCGTCGCGATCGCCGCGGCCGTCGCCCTGGTCATCGGCGTGATCGCGGGCGCCGGGGCCGCCGTGACCGTCGTCTCCCTGAATGGCAACACCTCTCCGGTCGCCGAGCAGCCCACCCCGCCGGTCGGCACCGGCGCGGACCCGAAGATCCGCACCGGCTCGGTCTCCGCGGTCGCCTCGACGCTGCTGCCGAGCGTCGTGCAGTTGCGGGTCGAGGGCGCGGACGACTCGAACGCGACCGGCTCCGGCTTCGTGATCGACAACGTCGGCCACATCCTGACCAACAACCATGTCGTCGCCGCGGCGGCCAAGGGCGGCTCGATCCAGGTCGTCGCCGAGGGCGGGAAGCCTGCGACCGCGCGGCTGGTCGGCCGCTCCCCGGCGTACGACCTCGCCATCGTCCAGGTGGCCGGCCTGAAGGCGCCGTCGGTGCAGTTCGGACGCTCCGACCTGGCCATCGTCGGTCAGGACGTGGTCGCGATCGGCTCACCGCTCGGGCTGGCCGGCACGGTCACCTCGGGCATCATCTCCGCCAAGAACCGACCGGTCACCACCTCCGGAGAGCCCGCCGACCCGGAGTCGTTCATCAACGCGCTGCAGACCGACGCGGCGATCAACCCGGGCAACTCCGGCGGGCCGCTGGTCGACATGAACGCCCGGGTGATCGGCGTGAACTCCGCGATCGCCACCGTGCGCGGCTCGCAGGAGGGCCAGAGCGGCAATATCGGGCTCGGGTTCGCGATCCCGATCGACCAGGCCCGGCGGACCGCTCAGCAGCTGATCGCCAACGGCCAGGCGTCGTACCCGGTGATCGGCGCGCAGGTGGACATGCAGTTCGAGGGCGGCGCGCGGGTGAGCAAGGTCGACGTCGGGTCTCCGGCTGCACGAGCCGGATTACGGGTCGGTGACGTGATCACCTCGATCAACAACCAGGCCGTGGACACCGCCGAAGCACTGATCGTCGCGATTCGTACCCACCAGCCTGGTGAGAGCGTGAAGCTGGCGTACGAGCGCGGCGGGCGGGAGCGCCAGGCGACGGTTGCGTTGGCCAGCCAGATCGGCTGACCCGGCAGGCGGTGTCACCGTACGGCGGCTACCCTGGACGCCGTCGGAAACGACGTACAGAGAGGTGGGGACATGTTCGGCATCGGGCCACTCGAGCTGGTGGTGATCGCGATCGTCGCCGTGGTCGTGTTCGGCCCGGATCGGCTGCCGGAGTTCGCTCGCACCGCGGGCCGGTTGCTGCGTCAGGTCCGCCAGATGGTCAGCAACGCCCAGAACGATCTGCGCAACGAGCTCGGCCCGGAGTTCGCCGACCTCGAGCTGCAGGATCTGAACCCGAAGAACTTCGTCCGCAAACACCTGCTCGAAGGCTCCGACGACCTCGACGATGAGAAGCCGACCAGCACCCCGGACTTCATGGACTCCAGCCCGGACCGCCTCCCGGCCGGTCAAAAGGCACCCTTCGACCCCGAGTCGACCTGAGCCGTCAGCCGGAGCGGTCGGCGACCAGCCGGTCGTAGGTGACCCGGTCGTCCAGCCCGCTGGCCAGCGGGAAGGCATCACGTTCGGTGCCGGCCAGGTGGAAGCCTGACTTCTCTGCCACGCGTCGAGCCGCCTTGTTGGTGGCCGCCGTACGGATCAGGAGCTTGCGGCCGCCCAGACCGCCTTCGTTCTCGGGTGCGAAGTACCACCGGGCCATCCGCTCGATCGCCTCGGTCATCACCCCGCGGCCCTGGGCGTCAGCGTGGGCCCAGTAACCGATCTCGCCGTCGCCCACCGCATCGCGATAGATGTTGAACAGGGTGAGGTTGCCCAGGCCGACGTCGCTGTCAGAGTCCGCGATGCACCAGTTGTAGCGGATCCCGGAGGCGGCCTGTTCGGCCAGACTGCGCAGCCACAGCCGGGCATCGTCCGCGGTGAACGGCTGGGGGATGAAGGGCAGGAAGTGCGCGGTCGGCTCGTTGGTCCGGGCCGCGGTGATGCGGGGGAGCTCGTCCTGGCGCCAGGTCCGCAGCCGCAGTCGTGGCGTCTCCAGCACCGGATGGTCGAACCACGGCCGGCGCGGACTGCGGGCATCGTCCCGGCCGATCCAGCCGGTCCAGGCGTCGATCGGCCGGCCGCCTTGCTCGACCAGGCCGGGGATGGTTTCGCCCAACCGGAACCCGGTGGCCCAGGCGACCCGGCGCGACGGCCAGTTGCCGACGCTCGCCCACCAATGGACGACGCGGAACTCGCACGTGGTGAAGCCGAACTCCAGCAGCAGCCGGACGGCACGACTCGCCACTCCGGCCCCCCGGGCCCACTCGGACAGTCCGTAATGCAGCCGGGCGTTGCCGTCCGAATCAGGCTTCAACGCCGCGGTACCGGCGTACCGGCCTTGATACTCGACGATGAACACGAGCCGATCGCGCGACGTCCACGCGTCGGTGATGCCGAAGCCGATCCACCGCCGCGCGTCCTCGCCGGTGAAGCCCCGGCCGGGTTCCTCGCGCTGACGGTCGATCTGCCCTTGTACGTCGTCCGGCAGCGGCGCACGCAAGGTGACCACGCCGTCGGTCAGGACCGGGTGCTTGTCAGGAATCGGCACCCGGCCAAGTCAACACCAACGCCGCGTCAGTCCGAGAGTCGTCAGCGGCCCGCGGGGGAGAGACCGAGTTGGCGGCCGGCCAGGCCTCGGGGGCGGCCGCCCAGGGTGGCCGCGATCTGCGTGAGGACCTGCGCTGCGGGAGTTTCCGGGTCGGTGACGGCCAACGGGTTGCCCAGGTCGCCGCCGCTGCGGAGGCGCTCGTCCAGCGGGATCTCGCCGAGGAGGGGGATCTTGTAGCCGAGGCGTGCGGACAGCGTCTCCGCGACGCGGGTGCCGCCACCGGTGCCGAAGATCTCGATCCGGTGCTCGGGGCCGCAGTGCGGGCAGGGCAGGAAGGACATGTTCTCGACCACGCCCGCGACCCGCTGGTGCACCATCTGCGCCATCGTGCCGGCCCGCTCGGCCACCTCGGCGGCGGCTTCCTGCGGGGTCGTCACCACGATCACCTCGGCGCTGGTCAGCCGCTGGCCGACCGAGATCGCGATGTCGCCGGTGCCGGGCGGCAGGTCGAGCAGCAGAACGTCGAGGTCGCCCCAGTACACGTCGGCCAGCATCTGCACCAGCGCGCGGTCCAGGATCGGGCCGCGCCAGGCGACCACCTGGTCGCGCTTCGGCTTCAGCATGCCGATCGAGATCACCTTCACGCCGTGCGCCGGCACCGGCATGATCATGTCGTCCACGGCGGTCGGCCGCTCGTCGGCGACGCCGAACATCGCCGGCACCGAGTGCCCGTAGATGTCCGCGTCCAGTACGCCGACCTGCAGCCCCTGCCGCGCCATCGCGGCCGCGAGGTTGACCGTCACCGACGACTTGCCCACACCGCCCTTGCCGGACGCGATCGCGAACACCTTGGTCAGCGAGTCCGGCCGGGAGAACGGGATCTCCTTCTCCGCCACGCCACCGCGCAGTTGCGTCTGCAGGGCTGCCCGCTGCTCGGCCGACATCACGCCCAGGTCGATCTCGACCCCGGTGACGCCGTCGAGTTTGCTGACCGCGGCGGTCGTGTCGCGGCGCAGCGTGTCCTTCATCGGACAGCCTGCGACGGTCAGCAGAATCCGGACCGCGACGACGCCGTCGTCGCGGACTACGACCGACTCGACCATGCCCAGGTCCGTGATCGGTTTCTTGATCTCCGGATCCAGTACACCACCGAGTGCCGTGGTCACCTGATCAGCAGTGGGAGCCATACCCCCAGGCTACGTGCTCCCCCGAACCACCCCGACCACAGTCCATGTGACGTAGGCCCGGCAAGGCAACCCTTACCTGCCCCGGCCGCCCGGTGCCCGCTCGGATGGTGCGCGTTTGACTGCTGGTGTCCTTGCGTTAGAGGCCGGGGGCGCCATAGATGGGGAACCAGCGGGAGAGGTCTTGTTCGAAGCGGAGGTCGGTGCCGATGACCGACTTGATCTGGAGTTCGGTGGCGTTGTCGCGGCGGTCCTGCCCGGCGGGGACGAACGGATACCAGGAACCTCGCTTGTAGAGGTAGACGAGCCCGAGTGACTTGCTCCCGTTGGTGAACGCGACGAGCGTGCACAGCAGCGCCGATCCGAAGCCGGCGTCGACCAGCGACGTGTTCACCGCGTGCAGGTCGGTGACCAGGCCCTCGACGTCGTCCGGAGTGGTCTGCCGGACCAGCCAGGTGAAGCCGTACGAGTCCGTGTGGCTGGTGAACTTCCCGTTGTCGAGCGCGAGCAGGTTGTCCACCTCCTCGCGCAGGGTCGAGAAACCACCACCCTCGGCCGCCTTGAAACAGACCGAACCACTCCCGGTCGGCGTGTAACCGGCCGCCGTGTCGAGCGTGATCGCGGCCGACGGAAGCGAGAAGAGCTGGTCGAGGTTCGGCGGGACGGCTTTGCTCCGGCCGAGCAGGATGTCGAGAAGGCCCATGACCTAAGCTTGCTCGCCCAGCTCGCGCGACAGCACACCCAGGCGGTCGAGGCGTGTCTCCAGCGGCGGGTGGGTGGAGAGCAGCGAGGACAGGCTCTTCCCCTGGCCCGAGATCGCCGGGGCGAAGAAGAACGCGTTGAACGCCTCCGCCTGACGCAGGTCGCGCGACGGTATCCGGGCGATGTCCCCACTGATCTTGGTCAGCGCCGAGGCCAGCGCCGACGGTCTGCCGGTCAGCATGGCGCCGGCCCGGTCCGCCGCGAGCTCGCGGTAGCGCGACAGCGCTCGCGTCAGCAGGAACGAGATCGCGTACACGACGACGGACACCAGGATCACGGTCAGCACGATCACGGCCGTGTTCTGGTCGCGGTTCCGGCTCAGTCCGCCGTACAGGCCGAAGCGGGTGATGAGGCCCGCGAGTACGCCGAGGAACGACGCGATGGTCATCACCGCGACGTCCCGATGGGCGACGTGGGACAGCTCGTGCGACAGAACGCCCTCGAGCTCGTCCGCGTCCAGCCGGCGCATGATCCCGGTGGTCACGCAGACGACCGCGTTCTTGGGGTTGCGCCCGGTGGCGAAGGCGTTCGGCAGGTCGACGTCGGCGACAGCGACCCTCGGCTTCGGCATGTCGGCCAGGGCACACAGCCGGTCGATCGCGCCGTGCAGTTGTGGCGCCTCCTCCGGGCTGACGATCCGCCCGCGCATCGCGTACAACGCGATCCGGTCCGAGAACCAGTACTGCACGAACAGCGCCCCGGCCGCGATCACCACGGCCAGTACGGCGCTCCCGGTCAGCGCGATCAGCAGCGCGACGAACGCGACGTACAGCAGACCGAGCAGGAAACTGGTCATCACCATCCGGCGGCTGAGGCCGCGATCAGGCGCGAATCGAGTCTTCATTCCACGTCCTTCCTCACCTGATAGCGAGAGTATCTCGGCTCCAAAGAGGTCAAACGCGATCGTCTTCGCGGCTCTTCAGGTCCAGATCGGCGAGCAGCGCGCGCAGCTCGGAGCGGAGGAAGTCGCGGGTCGCGACCTCGCCGACGGCCATCCGCAGCGAGGCCATCTCGCGGGCCAGGAACTCCATGTCCGCACGGGTCCGGGCGTCCACGTCGCGGTCGCGTTCGTATTGCACCCGGTCCCGCGCCTCCTGCCGGTTCTGTGCCAGCAGGATCAGCGGAGCGGCGTACGACGCCTGCAGGCTGAGCGCCAGCGTCAGGAAGATGAACGGGTACTGGTCGAACCGCAGGCTCTCCGGCGCGAAGATGTTCCAGGCGACCCAGAACAGGATCGTCGCGGTCATGTAGACCAGGAACTGCCCGGTGCCGAGGAAGCGGGCGATCCGCTCCGACAGCCGCCCGAACGCGTCGGCGTCGTACGACGGCCGCGGTACGAACGTCCGCCGCCAGTCCCGCGGTACGTCGAGCCGCGCCGCCGTACTGCGCAGGCGGCGGTCGTCGGTGCTGCGGTCGTCACGAGGCATCGTGGTCCACCTCCTGCGAGTCGTTGTCGCCGTGCTGATCGGATTCACGCCAGTCGTCGGGGAGCAGATGGTCGAGTACGTCGTCGACCGTGACCGCACCGAGCAGCCGGCCTTCGTCGTCGAGCACCGGCGCGGCGACCAGGTTGTAGGTCGCCAGGTACTTGCTGACCGTGGTCAGGCTGTCGTCCGGCCGCAGCCCGTCCAGATCGGTGTCCAGTACGGCGGACACCAGTTCGGACGGCGGTTCGCGGAGCAGCCGCTGGATGTGGCCGATGCCGATGAACCGGCCGGTCGGAGTCTCCAGCGGCGGCCGGCAGACGTAGATCATGGCGGCCAGTGCGGGACTCAGATCGGCGTTGCGGACATGGGCCAGCGCGTCCGCGACGGTCGCGTCCGCCGGCAGGATCACCGGCTCCGACGTCATCAGTCCGCCGGCCGTGCGCTCCTCGTACGTGAGCAGACGGCGTACGTCCTCGGCCTCGTCCGGCTCCATCAGCGTGAGCAGGGCCTCGGCGGTCTCGGTGGGCAGCTCGGCGATCAGGTCGGCCGCATCGTCCGGTGACATCTCCTCGAGCACATCCGCCGCGCGCTCGGTGTCCAGACCGGCCAGGATCTCCACCTGGTCGTCCTCGGGCAGCTCCTCCAGTACGTCGGCCAGCCGCTCGTCCTCCAACGCGGCCGCGATCTCCTTGCGCCGTTTGGGCGACAGATCATGCAGTACGGCGGCCAGGTCCGCGGCTTTCATCGACTCGAACGCAGCCAGGATGTGGGTCGCGCCCTGACCCTCCTCGACCTGGGCGAAGCCGCTCACGTCGGCCCAGTCGAACACGTGCGACTGCCCGCGACGCCGGAACCGCTTGCCGCCCTCGCGCACCGCCACCTTCGACAGCACCCAATCCCGGGTCCGCCACTGCTCCATGGCCATGTCGAACACCACTGCGGTCGCGCCGGTCTCGAGGACGGTGACAGTGCGGTCCAGCATCTCGCCGAGTACCAGTACCTCGGTCGGCCGCTGCTCGAACCGGCGCATGTTCACCAGTCCGGTGGTGGTGACGTGTCCGACGTCGACGTTCGTCACCCGGGTCATCGGCAGGAAGATGCGCCTCCTGGTGAACACCTCCACCACCAGACCGAGCACCCGCGGCGGCTGCGTACCCTGCCGCATCATCGCCACGACGTCGCGGACCTTGCCGACCTGATCCCCGTTCGGGTCGTACACGGGCAGACCGGCCAGCCGGGCGACGTACACGCGCGACGGTGATCCGGTCATGTTCGAAGGCTAACCCGCCGAGGTGGAGTCTCAGCTCAGGCGCGGGCGGCGGCGGATGCGGCGGTGCAGGGTGACGGGTGGCTTGCCACGGGTCGTTGCCTTGGTACCGATCGGCGCTTCGGCTCGCGGAGTGGCGTCGTACCGCCCGGCCGCCTCGGTGATCTCACCGGTGGGCTCGAGCACGAGCAGGTCCGCTTCGGTCTTCCACCGCTCGAGTTGCGTGTCCAGTCCGGCCGCGTTGAGCCGCTCGGTGCGTAGTACCTGGGCTGCTGTCGTCCACTCGTCGCTGCCCGGGTCCAACCGTCGTACTGTCGCCTTCCAGCTCGCCAGCCGATTGGTGGCGGGCTTGGCCGGTACGACGACGTCAGCCGAGCCGGCTGCGGCCAGTCCGGGCAGCGGCTGCTCTGCGCTCTCGGCTGCGTCCGCCAGTACGACGTACTGGCCGTCGACTGTGGCGAACCAGGCTGGTGCGGGGCGTCCGCCGTTCCAGGACAGCCAGACGAGGCCGGCCTTCTTCATGACACCGGCGATCTCTGCGGCAGCGTCCTCGATGGTCACGGACCCAAGGTTGTCACACCGCGTCCTCGTGGGCAGGTTCTTCTGGCCGGCACGGTGAAACGGGACACACTGGACGGCGAAGTGAGCCCGATCACCGGACCTCGTCGCGGGTCCGCCGTACGCTGCCCGTGACCGGCGGGTAACCCGAGTTGGAGGACGACGGCGATGGCTGATCAGACAACTACCTTGCGCAGCAGGCGGTCCTGCCTGGCCACGCCGGGGTCGAACCCGCGGTTCCTGGCCAAGGCGAAGGGCCTGGACGCCGACCAGGTGTTCCTCGACCTGGAGGACTCGGTCGCGCCGATCGCCAAGGTGGACGCGCGCAAGAACATCGTCGCCGCGCTGAACGAAGGCGGCTGGGGCACCAAGCTCCGCGTCGTCCGGGTGAACGACTGGACCACCGAATGGACCTACGCCGACGTGATCGAGGTCGTCGCCGGCGCCGGCGCGAACCTCGACTGCATCATGCTGCCCAAGGTGCAGACCGCCGAGCAGGTGGTCGCGCTCGACCTGCTGCTCACCCAACTCGAGAAGGTGCACGGGTACGAGCCCGGCCGGATCGGCATCGAAGCGCAGATCGAGAACGCACTCGGCCTCACCAACGTCAACGCGATCGCCACCGCATCACCCCGCGTCGAGACGATCATCTTCGGCCCGGCCGACTTCATGGCGTCGATCAACATGAAGTCGCTGGTCGTGGGTGAACAGCCGCCCGGGTACGACGTCGGAGACGCGTACCACTACATCCTCATGCAGATCCTGATGGCCGCGCGGGCGCACGGGAAGCAGGCGATCGACGGTCCCTACCTGCAGATCAAGGACGTAGACGGCTTCCGCCGCGTCGCCGGCCGGTCCGCGGCGCTCGGCTTCGATGGCAAGTGGGTGCTGCATCCCGACCAGATCGCTGCGGCCAATGAGGTGTACTCGCCGCGGCAGGAAGACTACGACCACTCCGAGAACATCCTCGACGCCTACGACCACTACACCTCGGCGGCCGGCGGCGCCCGGGGAGCAGTCATGCTCGGCGACGAAATGATCGACGAGGCGTCCCGAAAGATGGCTCTCGTGGTGTCGGCCAAAGGCCGCGCGGCCGGGATGACTCGGACTGATATTTGGCAGCCGGAGGAGTAGTAGTTCCCCGCCCGCCCGCCCGCCCGCCCGCCCCGCCCGCCCCGACCCGTCTGATGGGTTCGCCCACCAGACGGTGGGTTGGCCTACGGGAATCCGATGGGTCAACCCACCGGCTCGTGGGTTGACCCCGACCGTGGATTGCTGTGCGACCTCACGGCTCGGGAGCGACCTGCGCCATGATCGCGAGCAGATGACCGTCGGGGTCCGGGAAGAAAGCCATCCATTCCTCGACGCCGCCGTCGTGTTTGTGGATCAGGTGCGGCGCGGTCTCGAACTCCACGCCTCGCGCCCTCAGGTCGTCGTACGCGGACTGGATGTTGTCGACGCGGAAGTACAGCACCGACGGCTCGCCCACCGGACCGTCGTTCGCGCTGAGGAACAATCTCGTCCCGCCGCAGTCGAAGAACGCGAGGTCTCCGAAGGTGTAGAGATGCCGCAACCCGAGCGTCCCGCCGTAGAAGTCGACCGCGGTCTGGATGTTGCTGACCGGTCGTGCGATCTGTCCGATCGTGCCCAACTGCAGAACCATGTCCGAGCCTCCTTGTCCGTACAGAGCGCTGTCCGCGGGCACGCCGCGCCAGGTGCGAAGCTCGGCCCGGCGTTGCAGGCCGAGCTTCAGCAAGGCATTCGCGACGTGGAACTTGACGGCGTCGAGGCTCACTCCGCGGCGCCGGGCGATCTCCCGGTTGGACATGCCGTGCCGGACAGCGTGCACCACCTGCCATTCGGCCGGCGTCAGTACGTCGGGATGCCTCGGTCGTCCGCGAGTGCCCACGAGCTCAAGGTAGCCCGCAGACCACCCGAATTACCCTCCCCGTCGACCCATCCCAACGCCTCGCCTGGCCGGATGTTTCACGGCTGACGGCTTACAGACCGCCATCCATCAGACAACCCGCCAGCCGACCTACCCCTAGAAGGACCAGACCTTGTAGATGCGGATGGGCTTGACCGGCGGGCCGTCCTGGTCGGGGTCGGCGATGCCGGCGGCGACCATGCGGTCGAAGGTGGACATGCCGGCGATCACGTGGCCGAGGACGGTGTAGTTCGGGTCGATGTTGGCGAAGGAGTGGACCACGAAGAACTCACTGCCGTTCGTCCCCGGACCCTGGTTGCCGTAGGCAACAGTGCCGCGCGGGTAGGTCTCGTTGCCGGTGACCTCGTCGGGGAACTTGTACCCCGGGCCACCCTCCTCCTGCCGGTAGATGTCCCCGCACTGCAGGACGCCGAGCCGGGCCGAGTTGGTCAGCCGGAAGCACTGGGTGAAGTCGTAGAACCGGCTCTTCACCAGATGGACGAAGTTGTGCACCCCGCACGGCGCGTTGGCCCGGTCCATCCGTACGACGAACGGTCCGTAGTTCGTCACGAAGAACACATCGACCGTGCCCTTGGCCTTCGCGGTGGGCGAAGGAATCCGCACCGGTTTCGCCGCCGGATTCTCCGGCGTCGGCGTGAACTCACACTTCACCACCGGCTTGGGGTGATGCGCCGGCGTCGCCGACGCGGTCGTGGTGGTCAATCTCGTCGCGACGAGGCCGGCGGCGACCAGGAGGGACAGTTTGCGCACCATGTCAGCAACCTAGTGCGCTCCGGCAGTACTGTCATCGCGGCGAGTGTCCGCGGCGGCGACGGCCGCGCGCTGAGATGCATGCTGTCTGTATGTTTCTCGTCGGAGCCGAGTGAGAGAGGCCGACGAGTGACCACCAGGGCGCGGCGGAGCCAGCAGGACCGTACGAAGGCGACGACGGACGCCCTGCTCTCGACCGCTCGTGGGCTCTTCGTCGAGCAGGGGTTCGCAGGCACCTCGCTGGGGGCGATCTGTGAGCGGGCCGGCGTGACGCGGGGTGCCTTCTATCACCACTTCAGCAACAAAGAGCAGATCTTCCGCGAGGTGTACACCGCGGAGCAGCAGGCGCTGGTGGCGGTCGTACGGCGGGCGTTCCGCGCGCAGGACGACCCGTGGGACGGGGTGATCGCGGGGGGCAGGACTCTGCTCGAGTCGTCTCTCGAGCCCGCCGTCCGCAAGATCACCCTGGTCGAAGCGCCGGTTGCGCTCGACTGGAACGCGATGCGAGGTATCCACGCCGGCTGCAAGGAGCAGCTGAGGACCGGGCTGACCATCGCCGTCGAGGCAGGGTGTATCCCGGCCCGACCGCTGGCCCCGCTCACCTCTTTGCTCTACGGCGCCATCTGCGAGAGCGCCCTGGACCTCGCCCACGCCGCGGACGAGCGCGCCACGCTGCGGGACACACTGAGCCAGCTCGAGCTGCTGTTGATCGGTGCGGCCGGCCGCCAAACCCCAGGCTGCGCCCACCGCTCCTAACCCATCGCCAGAAAAGAACTTACATACAGACTGTAGGTATGTAAAAATCCTGCCGTAGACCACCAAGAGGAGATGCGGCATGGCTGAGGGACGAGCGACGTACGTGTTGGTTCATGGGGCTTGGCATGGCGGGTGGTGTTGGCAGCCGGTGGCCCGCGTGCTGCGGGAGGCCGGGCATGAGGTGTTCACGCCGACGCTCACGGGGCTCGGGGAGCGGAGCCACCTCCTCACCCCTGCGATCGGACTGCAGACTCACGTGGACGACATCCTGGGCATGCTGCGCTACGAGGACCTGCGGGACGTCGTACTCGTCGGGCACAGCTATGCCGGTCTCGTCGTCCGCGAGGTGGCAGACCGGGCTCCGGAACGCGTCGGGCGGATCGTCATGATCGACGCCTGGGCGGGCCAGGACGGGGAGTCGCTGGAGGACCTGGCTCCGGAGTTCTTCCTGCAGTGGCTCGACTCGGTGACCGAGGAAGGGGTGATCCCGCCCCACCCAGCCGCCATGGTCGGCGTGACGGAACCGGAGCAGGTCGCGTGGCTCGAACCGCGGCTGACTCCGCATCCCCGCCGGACCTTCTCCGATCCCACCAAGCTGTCCGGTGCTGTCGATACGATCCCGTGCCGGGCGGTGCTCTGCACACCCGACGGCCCCATGCCGTTCCCGCAACTCGCCAAGGACTTCGGCTGGGAGAGCACCGAACTGGTTGTCGGCCACGACGCCATGGTGACCGCGCCGGCGGCCCTCGCGAACATCCTGCTGGAGAAGGTGTGACGAACCTCAACAGGTGCTGAAGAATTCGCTGTGCGCTCGCACTTCATGGCGTCGCCGCCTAAGGTGTTGCGGTCCGCTGCGGAAGGTGTTGTTTGTGAACGGCGAGGTACTGGCAGGGCGTTACCGGTTGCTCACCCTGCTGGGCAGGGGTGGCGCGGGTGAGGTGTGGAAGGCCGAGGACACCGTCCTGGCCCGCCAGGTGGCAGTCAAGCTGCTTCGCCGGCTCGAGGGCGACCCGATGGACGCGGCCGAGCGGTTCCGGGCGGAGGCGCAGGCAGCCGCGCGGCTGACGCATCCGAACGTCGTCGCGACGTACGACGTCGGCACCGAGGGTGAACACGTGTTCCTGGTGATGGAACTCGTTTCCGGCCCCGATCTGGCCCAGTTGATGCGTACGGCGGGCCTGCCGAGCGGCGAACTGGTCGCCGACATCGCGACTCAGGGTGCACGCGGTCTGGACGCGGCCCACGCTGCCGGGATCGTGCACCGCGACGTGAAGCCGGCCAACCTGATGCTGGCGGCGGACGGCACGCTCAAGATCACCGACTTCGGCATCGCCAAGCGGGCGGGCAACGAAACAACCGGACTGGGTGTCCTGCTCGGTACGGCGTCGTACGTGTCGCCGGAGCAGGTCCGCGGCAAGTCGGCCACCCCCGCCAGCGACTGGTACTCCTTCGGCTGCGTCCTCTACGAGCTCCTCAGCGGTACGCCGCCTTTCACTGGCGAGACGGTGGACGTCGTCATGCGCCAGCACCTCGAGACACCGCCGCCGCCCATCCTGCGGTCCGACGTACCGGTCGAGCTGGCGGGCCTCGTCACGCATCTGCTGGCCAAGGACTCCGCTGACCGACCGTCGTCGGCTGCTCAGGTCGCTGCCCTCCTGACGCCATCTCCAGCCCATAACGCGACGCAGGTGCTGTCTCTCCCCGCACCGGCGACCGACGAGCCGGGTGAGCACACGGACGCGGCCGAGGACGTGGTCGGCGTGGGCCACTGGGAGGACGAGGCCGCCGAAACGGGCACTCACCGGGCACCTCGCAGGGCGTTCCCGCTCGCGAAGGTGGGTGTAGCTGCCGCGGTCGTGCTGGCTGCGATCACTGGCGGCCTGCTGCTCCGCGAGAGCGTGACCAACGAACCGCCTGCGCAGGCAGGTGGGACGCCGTCCGCGCCGGTGCAGAAGGTCTCGGTCGCGCCCAAGACCACTTCGAAGCCGACCCCGACGCCCTCCAAGACGCCGTCGAAGAAGCCGAAGCCCACGCCGACTCCGAAGGAGACGCACCAGAACCCGCAGGCGGCGCTGGTGCAGAGCATGCGGACTCTGGCCGCGCAGGTCCGCGCCACCCAGCAGGGGAGCCGGAGCAAGGCTCCGCGGGAGGCAGCGCACGACCTGGACCGAGCCGCGGAGGCGCTGGACCACGGTGACACCGAATCGGCCGCGGAGCACTTCTACGACGCCAGGAAGCGGCTGTTCGACGCACAGCAGCAGCACCGCTGGCGCGCGACTCCGCAGATCGCGACGTTGTTCGCCACGATCGGCCGGGCGCTGCCCAACCCCAATTCGGACGGTTCCAGCGACGAGTGAGCCACGCGACGGTGACCGCGTGGCCGGTGTCACAGCGGGTGTCGGCCTCACACCGGGATGCTGAGAACCGCGATACTCGCGGGTAAGGCCAACTCCCGAAGGAGCCGACGATGAGCAGGTTGCAGCACACCGACGGGCTGACCGACATCCAGGAGGAGATCCTCAAGACGGTCCGCGCGTTCGTCGAGTCGGAGATCCTCCCGGTCGCGACCGAACTGGAGCACCGCGACGAGTACCCGACCGACATCGTCGAGGGCCTCAAGGAACTCGGCCTGTTCGGCCTGATGATTCCGGAGGAGTACGGCGGCCTCGGCGAATCGCTGCTCACCTACGCACTCTGTGTCGAGGAGATCGCCCGCGGCTGGATGAGCGTGTCCGGCATCATCAACACCCACTTCATCGTGGCGTACATGCTGCTCCAGCACGGCACCGGCGAGCAGAAGCAGAAGTACCTGCCGCGGATGGCGACCGGCGAGGTCCGCGGCGCGTTCTCGATGTCCGAGCCCGGCTGTGGTTCCGACGTCGCCGCGATCAAGACCAAGGCGGTCAAGACTGTGTCGGCTGAAGGGGGCGACTCATACACCATCAACGGCCAGAAGATGTGGCTGACGAACGGTGGTTCCAGCAACCTGGTCGCCGTACTCGTGAAGACCGACGAGGGCCAGGACTCGGTGTACAGGAACATGACGACGTTCCTGGTCGAGAAGGAGCCCGGGTTCGGCGAGGTGGACAAGGGCCTCAGCGTGCCGGGCAAGATCGAGAAGATGGGCTACAAGGGCGTCGACACGACCGAGTTGATCTTCGACGGCTACCGGATCGACGCGGGCCAGATCCTTGGCGGCGTACCGGGCAAGGGGTTCTACCAGATGATGGACGGCGTCGAGGTCGGGCGGGTGAACGTCGCCGCCCGCGGCTGCGGGGTGGCGCGGCGGGCCTTCGAGCTCGGCATCTCGTACGCGCAGCAGCGGGAGACGTTCGGCAAGAAGATCGCCGACCACCAGGCGGTGCTGTTCCGGCTGGCCGACATGGCGGTCAAGGTCGAGGCCGCGCATGAGCTGATGGTGAAGGCGGCGCGGAAGAAGGACAGCGGCTCCCGCAACGACTTCGAAGCCGGCGTGGCGAAGTACCTGGCGAGTGAGTACTGCGCACAGGTCGTGGAGGACTCGTTCCGCATCCACGGCGGCTACGGCTTCTCCAAGGAGTACGAGATCGAACGCCTCTACCGCGAGGCCCCGATGCTGCTGATCGGCGAGGGTACGGCGGACATCCAGCGGATGATCATCGGCCGCCGGCTGCTGGAGGACTACAAGCTCTGAGCAGGCGCCGGCAGGACAGGCCGGCACGCTGGGCCGACAGGCGGGGCGGTGCCGGTCGGCGTCCAGCGTGCCGCGGAGGGGTGGCTAGACGCTCACCTGCAGGTCCGAGGGTGGCTGCCGGGTCTTGCCCGAGCCGTGGCCGGACAGCAGCCAGATCCCCAGCTGGGTGATCTCGTGACGCACGGAGGCGCCGTCCCGGCGGGTGGTGATCAGACCCGCCTCCCGCAGGACCGTGGCCTGGTGGCTGGCCGCGGCCGGGGAGATCTTGCAGCGCTTGGCCAGCTCCGTCGTCGTACAGCCGGCGACGGCGGCCTCCAGCGCGGCAGCACGGGTCGAGCCGAGCAGTGACCCCAGCGCGTCGGTCGACGGATCCGGCTCCGCGGACCCCTGCCGCAGGATGCCCGGCGCGTGCTGGATCGGGTACACCAGGATCGGCTTCAGCTCCGGGTCGCGCAGCTTGGTCGGCACCTGCCAGCAGAACGCCGACGGCTGCAGCTCGATGCCGCGCCCGTCCAGGTAGAGGTCGCGGTCGTTCATGTCCAGCACCTGCAGGACCGGCGCCACCCACCGGACCCGCGGGTGCAGCGACGAGAGCAGCCGGTCCACCCCGTGCCGGGCCAGTGCCTCCCCGCGGTGTGCGTGATCTGCGGACACATGTGTCCCGATCGACTTCCAGTACGGCGCGATGGCGGCCGCGTGGTACGTGCGGATCGCCCGGCCGAGCTTCTGCAGCGAGGAACGCTCGCCCTGCGCCAGCTCCCGCGTCCACGGGGAGACCGGACGGTACTTGCTGAGCAGGTCGAGTTGACTGCGGATCTGCTGACGCGGCGTGGCCAGCGTCAGCTCCAGCGCGGTCTCGAAGTCCGGTGCCGGCTCCGCCGGGGTGAGGAAGTCGGGGGAGTAGCCGCGCAGCGGGGTCAGCTCGAGCAGCAGCCGCATCTGCTCCGGAGCGACCTTCGCCCGCACCTGCCGGCGCCAGTCCTCGAAGATCAGCCGCCCGTCGGAGTGCTGCAGCATGTGGAGGCTCAGCAGCACCTCCCACAGCGGAGCGGGATTGGTGGCGACTGTGACCCGGGTCAGATCACGCGGTGTGAAATGAATACGAAGCACGGCACAGCCCTCCCTGCCTACCGACACGCCGAACCCATCACGACATCCCCCGATGCCGCCGGTCGCAGAATGTGGCGGTCTGCTGACCGAACGCGATGACCGCATTCAATCAAGGGCGCCGAGTCGTCCACAACTGTTGGAACATTCCAAACGAGTGGTACTCGTGGCCATGGCAGAAGGTTGCCAACTCGTGCGTGACGCTGTATTGGAACTCCGGCCTCAGAGCCAGTGGTTGCGCTTGAACAACCGGTAAAGGACCGTGCACGCGGCGAACATGATGCCGAGGATCACGAAGTAGGCGTACTTCAGGTGCAGTTCGGGCATGTTGTCGAAGTTCATCCCGTAGATGCCGGCGATCATCGTCGGGACGGCGAGGATCGCCACCCACGAAGAGATCCGGCGCATGTCCTCGTTCTCGGCGACCTGCACCTGGGCCAGCCCGGCCTGCAGGATCGAGCTGAGCAGCTCGTCGAACGAGATCACCTGCTCCTTCACCCGCAGCAGGTGGTCGTCGACGTCGCGGAAGTAGTTCCGGGTCTCGTCGGCGATCAGCGGATGGCGCAACGTCGACAGCGCCCGCATCGGGCCGGTCAGCGGAGCCACCGCGCGTTTCAGCTCCAGCACCTCGCGCTTGAGCTGGTAGACGCGGTCGATGTTCCGCCAGCCGCGCGGGCTGAACATCTCCGTCTCGATCAGGTCGATGTCCGCCTGTACGGCGTCGGTCACCTCGAGGTACCTGTCGACGACAAGGTCTGCGATGGCATGCAGTACGGCGCCGGGACCGAGGGCGAGGCGTTCGGGCTGCTCCTCCAGGGACTGCCGGAGTCCGGTCAGCTCACTGTGTTCCCCATGCCGGACCGTCACGACGAACCCGGGTCCGCAGAACACCATCACCTCACCCGACTCGACCACCTCGCTGGTGGCCGTCAGGTCGCCGTGCGGAACATACCTGACTGTCTTCAGTACGGCGAACAACGTGTCGTCGTACCGCTCCAGTTTCGGGCGTTGATGGGCCTCGGCGGCGTCCTCGATCGCCAGCGCATGCAGTCCGAACTCCGCGCCGATGATGGCCAACTGTCGGTCGTCAGGCTGGAACAGTCCGATCCACACGAACCCCTGGCCCCGCTTGGCCCGGCTCAGAGCCTCTGTATAGGAGTTGGTCTTGGCGTCGCGCCGGCCGTCGCGGTAGAAGGCCCAGTCGACCAGTGCGCCGTCCAGCTTCCCGCTGGCGACCAGGTCGACCGGTCCCGGGCCGTCACCGCCCGACCGCCGGGCGAAGACTCGTCCCATCCGGCGTGTCGCGCCAATGTCCCACCGTCGCCCGGCCATCACCGGCGAGGCTATCAAGGCGTCGTAACCAGCCGTCGGCAATGATGGGGGTGACGAACGTGGAGAGGAACGACGATGACCCCGCAGGGCATGCCCTCGATGGACCCCCGGCCGAGTGGCCTGACGATCGGGACGTACGACACCTACCGGGAGGCGCAGCGAGCTGTCGACTACCTCTCGGACGAGAAGTTCCCGGTCGAGCACACGACCATCGTCGGCAACAACCTCCGTCAGGTGGAGAAGATCACCGGCCGGCTCACCTGGGGCCGGGCGCTCACCGCAGGACTGGCCAGCGGTGCCTGGTTCGGTCTGTTCGTCGGCCTGCTGCTGGGCCTGTTCACGACAGGGAACTGGCTCGCGGCGCTGCTCACCGGTGTGGTGCTGGGCGCCTTCTTCGGTCTGGTGTTCGGCGGCCTCGGCTACGCCCAGTCCGCCGGCCGGCGCGACTTCACCTCGCGGACCGCAGTGGTCGCGACGACGTACGACGTACTGTGCGACTTCAAGTTCGCTGAAGAGGCGCGGAACCACCTTGCCAAGCTGGCACTGAAGGGCGAGGTCAACCCGCGCCTGCCGGAGCACCCGGCCACGCAGCAGCCGGTCGAGCAGCCACTGCAGCGGCCGCACGACTGAGCCTCCGCGGGGTGGGAGGTGACCTATCTCTCTCCTGCCGGTGAGAGCCACACCACGGACCGGGGACGCCCGGATTCGGCAGCATGGGGAGTCCATCCCGTTCAGGAGGAGCCGGCATGCAGTTCGGGCGTAGCTACGAGGAGTTCGAGGTCGGTGCTGTCTACAAGCACTGGCCCGGCAAGACGGTGACCGAGTACGACGACCACCTGTTCTGCCTGCTGACGATGAACCACCACCCGCTGCACCTGGACACGCACTACGCCGGCGAGACCACCCAGTTCGGCAAGAACGTTGTGGTGGGCAATTACATCTACTCGATCCTGCTCGGCATGTCGGTGCCGGACGTGAGCGGCAAGGCGATCGCCAACCTCGAGGTCGAGTCGCTGCGGCACGTCGCCCCGACCTTCCACGGCGACACGATCTACGGCGAGACCGTCGTACTGGACAAGTGGGAGTCGAAGTCGAAGGACGACCGCGGCGTGGTGTACGTCGAGACCAAGGGCTACAAGCAGGACGGCACCGTCGTCTGCCTGTTCCGCCGCAAGGTCATGGTCCCCAAGAACAGCTACCTGGAAGCCCGGGGTGGAGAACAGCCCGGCCGCCCCACCCCGGCTTCCTAGGTCGTCAGCTCAGGAACAGCTCGATCACCGGGACCAGGACGTTCGGCTTCTGGATCGGTAGCTTGAGCGTGAGAGTGTCGGCGGAAGTACCGCCCATGGTGGTGTTCTGGGCGGTTTGGTGCGGGTCGTTGACGATGCGCTTGATCTCGGACGCGTCGTTCAGGAGTTGGGCGTACTTCACCTTGCCGGCGAGTCCAGGCAGGTGGACGTGGCCCATCGGCCAGGAGAACAGGTGCAGGTAGAGCCGGTTGCCCTTCTGGGTGAAGCGGCAGTCCGGGGGAGCGGAGAGCTCCGCCGGCCGCGCGCCGCGCACCGACCGTTCGTGCAGGCGCATCCATTCGCCGATCGACGCCAACGTCGCCAGTGCGCGCGGGTCGAACTCGCCCCGCCCGGTCGGCCCCACGTTGAGCAGCAGGTTGCCGTCCTTGGAGACCGAGTCGACGAGCATGTTCACCAGCGTCTCGGGTGACTTCCAGTCCAGGTTGTCCCGGTCGTAACCCCAGCTACCGTTCAGTGTCTGGCACGCCTCCCACAGCACCGGCTGCCCGTCGCGTTGCATCGGGCCGTCCGGCTGGTACTGCTCCGGCGTGACGAAGTCGCCCGGGATGTCGAGCCGGTCGTTGATCAGGATGTCCGGCTGCAACTCCCGGACCATCGCCATCAGTTCCTCGGACCGCCAGTCGTCGCGGCCCTTGCCGTGCCCGTCACGGCCGTCAGGGTACTTCCGGCCTGGGTAGGAGAAGTCGAACCACATGATGTCGATCGGACCGTAGTTCGTCAGCAGTTCGCGCGTCTGCGCGTGCAGATAGTCGGCGTACACCTGGATGTCGCGGCCGGCCGCCTTCGCGATCGCCTCCTCGTCGTCCCGCTGCGGGTGCACCAGGTCGATCGGGAACTCGGGGTGATGCCAGTCGATCAGCGAGTGGTAGAACCCGACGCCGAGCCCCTCGGCCCGGCACGCCTCCACGAACGGGCCGACCAGGTCCTTGCCCCACGCGGTCTTCGCGACCGTGTAGTCGGAGACGTCGGAGTCCCACAGGCAGAAGCCTTCGTGGTGCTTGGTCGTGAGTACGGCGTACTTCATCCCGGCCTCACGGGCGGCGCGAGCCCACTTGCCGGGGTCGTACAGGTCCGGCTCGAAGTGGTCGAAGTACGGCTGGTAGTCCTCGTCGGTCAGCTGTTCGCGGTTCTTCACCCACTCATGCCGGGCCGGCAGCGAGTACAGCCCCCAGTGGACGAACAGGCCGAACCGCCAGTCACGAAACTTCTCGACAGCATGCGCAGGAGGCGCGTCGGTCATCTGAGATCTCCTCGGGTGTGAGTTAGCGGCCGCCCAGACCGGTGACGAGCAGGCCGCGGACGAGATGCTTCTGGAGCAGGATCACGAGCAGGACGGTCGGCACCATCGCCAGGATCGAGGCCGCCATCATCAGGTTCCACTGGGTGCCCTGCTGGCCGACGAACTGGGCCAGGCCGAGCGGTACCGTGCCCTTGTCGGTCACGCTGTTCACGATGATCAGCGGCCACAGGAAACTGCCCCAGAAACTGATGAAGGTGAAGACGGTCAGTACGGCGATGGCCGGCCGCGCCAACGGCAGCATGATCCGCAGGAACGAGCGGAACGGCCCGCACCCGTCGACCCGCGCCGCCTCCTCCAGCTCGGCCGGAACGGTCAGGAAGAACTGGCGCAGCAGGAAGGTGCCGAACGCGGTGAATGCCCAGGGCAGGATCAGCGCCCAGTAGCTGTCCACCCAGCCGAGCGACTGCATCAGCCAGTACATCGGCACGATCAGTACCTCCTGCGGCACCATCAGCGTGCCCAGGAACAGGACGAACAGTTGCTCACGGCCCCTGAATTGCAGCCGGGCGAAGGCGTACGCCGACAGGCTCGAGGCAATCACCACGACCGCGGTGCCGGCGACCGCGACGAACAGGCTGTTCAGGAAGTAGCGGCCGAACGGCGCGAACGTGAACGCGTCGGCGTAGTTCTGCCAGCGGATCTCGGAGCCGAACAGGTGCGGTGTCGGCGTGAACACCTCGTCCGCTGGTTTCAGCGAGGTGGACACGGCGTACACCAGCGGCCCGAGGAAGGCGATCGCGACGATGATCAACAGCGTGTGCGAGACCCCGCTGCGGACCCGGCGGCCAAGGGTTTCAGACGTCATACTGCACCCACTTCCGCTGCCCGACGAACTGGATCGCGGTGACCGCCATGATGATCACGAACAGCACCCAGCCCGCGGCGGACGCCAGCCCCATGGTGAGGAACTGCCAGCCCTGGTTGTAGACGTACATCACGATCGTCTGGGTGGCCACGCCCGGACCGCCCTGGGTCAGGATGAACGGTTGCACGAACACCTGGAACGACGTGATCAGCGTCATCGTGGTGGCGAAGAAGATCGACGGCGTGATCATCGGCCAGGTCACGTACCGGAACCGCTGGAGCGGCCCGGCGCCGTCGATCTGGGCCGACTCCAGTTGCGACTGCGGCACCTGGTCGAGGGCGGCGGAGAAGACCAGGAAGTTGTAGCCGAAGCCCTGCCAGATCGACATCGCCACGACCGCCGGCATCGCCCAGGCAGAGGAGCCGAGGAAGTTCGGCGCGTTGATGCCGAACCAGCTCTCCAACCCGCTGTCGAGCAGGCCGCCGGGCTGGAACAACAGCCGCCAGACCATCACGTTGGCCACCATCGGCGTCATCACCGGGATGAAGAACAGCACCCGGAACGCCTGCCGGCCCTTGATCTTCGGCCCGACCCAGACCGCGAGCCCCAGCGACACGACCAGGTTCAGCGGCACGTACAGCACCACGAACAGGGCCGTGTTCAGCACCACCCGGCGAAACACCGGATCGTTCAGCAGTTGGGTGTAGTTGTCGATGCCGAGGAACTTGCGCTCGCCGAACACCGGCCAGTCGAACAGGCTGATCGCCAGCGCCATCGCGGTGGGGAACAGCGTGAACAGGGCCAGCCCGCCGAGACTCGGGGCGAGGAAGATCCCGGCGAACCGGCCGTCTCGTCGCAGCGCGGGCCGGCGCCCCACCCGGTCGGCCTTGGAGGGCAGACCGGGCGGAGCGACGGTGGTGGTGTCGGTGGCCATCAGGAACCGGCGCCCGCCTGGTCCTGGATGGTCTTCAGCGCCTGGTCCGGCGGGATCTCGCCGTTCAGCGCCTGCGTCCCGAACCGGTTGAGCAGGTCGGCCACCTGGACCCAGTTCTTCGAGGTCACCAGCGGGACCGAGTTCTCGGACGCGTAGTCGATCGTCTCCTTGGCGCCCTCGACCTTGACTGCGGTGAACCAGGCCGGGTGCGCGACGGTGCGCGCCGGGTACGCCCGGCCGGCCACGGCCAGCGTGGTCAGCGGCTTCTCACTCGTCATCGACATGATCGCCTGGAAGGCCGCGTCCGGCGTCTTGCAGGACCGCGAGATGCCGAAGCCCGAGCCGGCCGTGTAGGTCTTCGAGCCGTCCGGACCTGCCGGGATCGGCGCGATGCCGAGGTCGAACTTGACCTTGCCCTTGACGTCGATCAGCGACCACGGCCCGTTCAGCTGCATCGCGGCCTTGCCGGAGGTGAACTGCTGGGTCTCGAAGTCGGGGTTGCCGGACGGCACCTGCGGGGCGATCTTGTCGGTCTTGACGAAGTTGGCGTACGTCGTGAAGCCCTCTTCGAACTTCGGATCGGTGAGCGCGAGCTTGCCGTCGGCGAGCGGCTCCGCCCCGGTCTGGGTCCGGACCCAGGACGTCACGCCCAGATCGCCGGGACTCGTCACGAATCCGGTCTTCCCGGCACTGGTGAGTTTCTTCGCGGCCGCGGTGAACTCGTCCATCGTCCAGCCCGGCTTCGGCTCGGCCACGCCGGCGGCCTTGAACAGGTCGCGGTTGTAGAAGATCACCATCGGGCCGGAGTCGTACGGGATCGCGATCTGCTTCCCGTCCGCCTTCAGGCCGTCCATGATCGGCTTGTCGAAGTCCTCGGTCTTCAGGCCGTACTTCGTCATCAGGTCGTCGAGCGGGAGCAGGGCGTTCGCGTACGACGCCAGCCGCAGGCTCTGCATGCCCATGATGCACGGGGCCTTGCCGCTGGCCAGCAGGGTGCCGACCTTCGCCCAGTAGTTGTCCCAGGTGGTGCCCTGGAGCTTGACGGTGATGCCGGGATGGTCCGTGTGGGCCTGGTCCGCGACCTTCTGCCACGCGGCCTGGTCCTCGGTCCCGGCGACCCAGAACGACCAGGTGAGATCGGCCTTGTCGGCCGAACCGGATCCGCCGCCACTGCCGTCGTTGCCGCCGCCACAGGCCGCCACCGCCGTCAGAGCCAGTACCGACAGGGCGGCGGTGGCCCAGCGGCGAGCCCGCGCTGGTGTTCCTCTCATCCTGACCTCCAAGGAGAGCTGTGATTCATCCGATCAATATGCCGAAGTCTTGACGAGAGTCAACAGTTCGTGGCCTTATTTCAGGGAAGAAACTCGGCGCTGAGCGTAGATGCGCCGAGCAGACCTCCGATGTATTGTCCCAAGACATCGGAGGTTTCCGGGCCGAGCAGGGAGGCTGGCATGCGGGTCACCGACGAGGCGATCGACCGGATCAAGCAGATGATCGTGTCCGGCGAACTGCAGCCCGGCGACCGGCTTCCGCGCGAAGCCGACCTGGCCGCACGCCTCGGCCTGTCCCGGAACTCGCTGCGCGAGGCGGTCAAGGCGCTGGCGCTGATCCGGATCCTCGAGGTCCGCCAGGGCGACGGGACGTTCGTGACGAGCCTCGACCCGGCCCTGCTGATGGAGACGATGGGGTTCGTCCTCGACCTGCACCAGGACGCGTCGGTGCTGGAGTTCTTCGAGGTACGCCGGATCCTCGAGCCGGCCGCGGCGGCGCGGGCCGCGCTCCGGATGCCGGACGAGGACGTCATCGCACTGCGAAAGTTGCTCGACGATCTCGGCGAGGAGCCATCGGCGGATGACCAACTCGCTTGTGACGTGGAGTTCCACCGGCTGCTCGCGATCGGCAGTGGCAACCGGGCGCTGGCCTCGATCATCGAGAGCCTGCGTCAGCCGACGTACCGGGCCCGGATCTGGCGCGGCCTGACCCAGACCGGTGCCGTCGCTCGGTCAGTCGCCGAACACCGCTCGATCCTCGACGCCATCGCCGCCCGCGAACCCGAGGTCGCGCGGGCCTGGGCGACGGTCCACATCGCCGGCGTCGAACGCTGGATCCAGGACGCGGTCAATCTTGATGCGGGCGAAGCAGCTCCACCAGGACCGCGGACGGCATCGGGAGAGTCAGCTCGAGTGCTGAACCGTTCCACTCCAGCGGAGTACTGACCATCCGGCTCCGGTCGGCCAGCTCGGCCAGTTGCTCGTCGCTGGGCCAGTCACCGATCCCGAGGTCAGCGGCGGCTGCGGCGACATCGCCGACGCCGATGCCGAGGGTGGTGACGGTGGCCTGCCAGGACGGATCCACGCCGGGCAGCTGCACGTGGACCGTCCTGGACAGTTCCGGTGCCCCCGCCGACTTGGTCTGGTCGAGGGTCAGATTCCACAGCAGTACGGCAATCCGATCGTCATCGTGGGAGGCCCACGCCTCGACCAGACTGCCGCCGCCGTCACCGCTCCACGTCACCGGCAGCTCGACCGGCCCGAGCCGACTCAGCAGGCTCATCGCGTGGTACCGGGGCTTCGCCAGCCCACCTACGGTCTGCAGGCCGAAGCCGCCGTGCAGGAACCGCGGCGGACGGCCGAGCTCCTCGAAGTGGTCGGACGCGACCCAGTACGCGAGCGCGTCGACCCGGCCGGCCGCCGACTTCATCCCGCGCAGCAGGAACACTCCGGAGAACACCGAGTCGTTGATCGGATTGAAGTGCGTCGGGGTCACGCCCCACTCGGTCCACAGGATCCGCGCGTCGCTGAACCCGTGCCGATCCAGCGAGGCCTGCACATCGAGCGGCGGACTGCCGTAGGTGTGCGTCGACACGAAGTCCACCGGCGTCCCTTCGGCGGCCGCGTGGGCGAGCAGGTCGTCCACCCAGCCCGCCGCGGCCGACGA
Source organism: Kribbella capetownensis (assembly GCF_004331485.1). Lineage (GTDB taxonomy): Bacteria > Actinomycetota > Actinomycetes > Propionibacteriales > Kribbellaceae > Kribbella > Kribbella capetownensis. The sequence goes on along the minus strand of NZ_SJKD01000006.1, from coordinate 352,830 downwards.
CGGTCCACCGATCGCGAGTCGCTGGTCCACCGACTTCACGGCCGCCGCGGTCGCGTCGTACAGGTGCAGGTACTCCGCCTTCGTGCCGGACCAGAAGACCTCCAGGTTGGCCTCGTTCCACACCTCGAAGTCCCAGGTCAGTACCTCGTCGAGGCCGTACCGCTCGACGAGGTGCTGCACCAGCGCGCGGACCAGGTCGTGCCAGCGCTCGTACGACTTCGGCGGCGAGATGATCGCGCCGTACGCGAACACGGTCCGGTCCGGATCACTGGCCAGGTCCCGCGGCATGAACCCGAGCTCGACCACCGGCCGCAGCCCCAGCGCGAGCAGCTTGTCGTAGATCGCGTCGACGACCGAAAAGTCGTACGCCGGTTCGCCGTCGACCTCGGCGTACACACGGGTGTCGTCGTGGAAGATCGCGTGCGCCCGGACCGTTCGCACCCCGATCTCGTCGTGCATCCGGCGCAGCGCCTGCTCCAGCTCCGTACCGATCTCGTGACCACCGGTGAGATCCGTGCAGAGCAGCTGGCTGAGCCGTTCGCTGCCGACCATCGGAACCCAGGGCCTCGCCAGCTCAGTGCCCTTGGCAACCGTATCGACCGTCACCGAGACCACCGGGACGGTGCCATCGGCAACCAGTGGCACGGCGGTGACCGTGTTGCTCGGACGGCCGCTCGCGGTCACCTCGGGGACGCTCGCGACCGCATACCGGTACGGCGTCCCCGGGGTGCACGTGGTGTCGACGTACGGCGGTGCCGGGACCGACAGGAGGTCGCCGCTGTGGTGATCGACCGGCTCGAGTGGGCCGTGGTCGCCGGTGGAGCGCAGGATCAGGTACCCCGCGGCTCCGTCCACCGGCGTCCAGTCGATCGTCACCTGACCGGCGCCGCCGGTCGCGGTGACCTGCTTCGGCGGATCCAGGTCCGGGAAGGCGAACGCGCGCTCCTCGTCACTGCGGAGCGCGATCCGCGCGTCCCAGTCGGTCTTGGCGTCGTCGTGCATCAACCAGCTCTCCCGTTTCCTGTCACTCGAGCCCGGACTCGAACTGCTCCATCGCGATCAGCGGCCGGATCCGGCGCTCCACCGTCTTGGTGCTGAAGTTCCGCCGGACCACGTCATTGGCGAAGACGTTGCCGATGGCACCCATCACCATCGCCTGGTCGAGCGCCAGGTACCGCTGGGCGATCAGGCCGGAGCGGACCGCGACCGAGTCGTAGAAGCCGCCGGCGCCGTACGCGTGCAGGTTCGTCTCGATCCGGCGCAAATTCTCGATCGCCTGTCCCGGTGCGTACTGCATCGCCAGGAACGCGGCGTGCGGGGTGACCACGCCGTCGCCGAAGGTCGGATTCGGGTTGACGCCCTCGCGGCAGCCCTCGAAGCCGGCGTCGAAGTTCGTCGCCTCCAGGTCGGACGGGTAGCCGCCCGGGTCCATCCCGATCGCCTCGACTCCGTAGACGGAGTACCCGCCCTTCGGGTTCGACGCCGGCGAGAAGCCCCAGTAGCCGTACTTCGCGTCGTCCAGTCCGTGCTCGATCTGCGCGCGGACGGTGAGCGGGTGGTTGATGCCCCAACTGCGCGGCGCCCAGGTCGATTCGGGGATGAACAGATCGGGCATCAGGGACTCGAACATGTCGCCACCCCAGGACGGCACGAGCCGCATCCCGCGGTACGAGTAGGTGCCCTCGAAGACGTCGAGACCAAGGTACGTCCGGTGCACGCCCTTCGGCTTCTGCTCGACCCAGGACCAGTCGCACGAGTCCGGGAACGTCCGGTACGTCGCGAAGTACTGCGTGTGCGGGACCTGATCGAGTGCGAATCCCATGTAGCCGGCGATCCGGGCCTCGGTGTTGCAGGTGTCGTAGTGGAACTTGCGGTAGTACACGTCAGGTCCGGTGCCGGCGTGGTTGCCCTTGTCGGTCTCCTCGTCCGGCGGCGGGGTCTCGAAGAAGCCGCCGCGCATGAGCCCGCCGGGCCGGGCCGCCGGGTTGTAGTAGTAGGCGAAGTTCATCTTGCTCAGCAGCGAATCCGCCAGTGCGCGGGCGCCCGGCTCGGCGTTGCGGACCACCATCAGCGCGCAGGCGAACCAGCCGTTGTCGACACTCGACACGAACGGCGTGATCGGCTTCGTCCCGTCCGGGTCGACGTACCGCACCTCACCGGTCGACTCGTCGTACCAGTTGAAGTACATGCCGCTCGGCTCGTGGTGGTCGACCTTCGACATCGTGGTCAGGGTCTGGGTGATCCGGCGCAGCGACTCCTTCGGCGAGATGATGCCGAGGTGGCGGGCGACGACCGTGCTCCACAGGTAGCCGCCGATGTTGGTGGGGGAGGTGTACTGGCTGCGGACCGGATTCGTGATCGAGGAGCCGATGTTGTCGGCGGGCAGGCCGGTCTTCTCGTCGGTCATCGCGACCAGGCTGCGCCAGGTGTCTCGCGCCCAGCGTCCGACCAGGGCCTTGTCCTCACGGCCCGGCTTCCAGTTGCCCTTCAGGAGGGCGGCCGGGTCGGGCGTCCCGGCGTACGTCGTGCTTGCGGTGGTGCCGATCAGCGCGGCGGCGCCGCCGGCGGCGAGCAGGGTACGGCGACTGATGTTGGCGGTCATCCAAGTCTCCAGAGGTCTACTTGAGTCCGGTGCTGTGGCTATTTCAGTCCGGTGATGGCAATGCCCTTGGTGACATGACGCTGGAAGGCGAGGAACATCACCAGCACCGGCAGGACGACCACGACCGCGCCGGCCATCAGCAGGCCGTAGTTCTGCGCGTTCTGGCCGGTCGAGTACAGCGCCAGGGCGACGGGAAGGGTGTATTTGTCCTCGGTCTGGGCGATCACCAGCGGCCAGAGGAAGTTGTTCCAGGAACCGAGGAAGGTCAGGATGCCGAGCGTGGCCAGGGCCGGCCGCGTCAACGGCAGCATGATGCGGCCGAAGATGCCCAGTTCGCTGGTGCCGTCCACCCGGCCGGCGTCCATCAGGTCGTCCGGCAGTCCGGAGAAGAACTGCCGCATCAGGAAGACGCCGAACGGCGACACCAGGAACGGCAGGATCAGGCCGGGGTAGCTGTTCGCCAGCCCGGCGTTGGTGACGAGCACGAACAGCGGCACGAACGTGACCATGCCGGGGATCATCAGCGTCGCCAGCACCAGCACGAACAGCGCGTCGCGGCCCTTGAACCGCAGCTTGGCCAGCGCGTAGCCGATCATCGAGCAGAAGGTCAGGTTCCCGGCCGTCACGACCAGCGCGACCAGGGTCGAGTTGAGGAAGTAGCGCGGGAAGCTCGCCTTGTTGAACAGGTCGCCGTAGTTCTGCGTGGTCGGATTGTCCGGCCACCAGGTCGGCGGGACGCGGAGCAGTTCGCCCTGCGTCTTGAAACTGCCGAGCACCATCCACAGGAACGGCGCCGCGACGGCCACCAGGCCGAGCACCCCGATCAGGTAGATCCACCAGGTACGGCGCATCACTTCTCCCTCAGCAGCCGGAACTGGATGAACGTGACCACGGCGATGACGACGAACAGGATGTAGGCCATCGACGTGGCCAGGCCGTAGTTGCCGAACCCGAACTGCTGGTACGTGTACATCGACACCGACAGCGTGCTGTTCAGCGGACCGCCCTGGGTCATCACCAACGGCTCTTCGAAGAACTGCAGGTAGCCGATCCCGGTGGTCACGCTGGTGAACAGCACGGTGGGTCGCAGCAACGGCAGGATCAGGTAGCGGAATCGTTGCCATGAGCCCGCACCGTCGATCTGACCGGCCTCCTCGACCGTCTGCGGGATGCCCTGCAAACCGGCCAGGAAGATGATCATCGCGGAGCCGAAGTTGCGCCAGACCGCCATCGCGATCAGCGACGGCATCGCCAGCGTCTTCGACGCCAGCCAGTTGGGCCCGTCGATGCCGAACCAGCCGAGCACGGTATTCACCAGTCCGGAGTCGGGCGCCAGTACGAACCGCCAGATCACCGCGATCGCGACGATCGACGTGACGACGGGCAGGTAATAGCCGACCTTGAACAGGCTCTGGAACCGCTTCACCCCACGGTCCAGCAGGACCGCGGCCGCCAGCGCGACGACCAGCGTGAGCGGTACGCCGAGGATCACGAAGTACGCCGTGTTGAACGCGGCCTTGCGGAACGTCTCGTCCGACAACGCCTTCACGTAGTTGCCGAACCCGACACCGTTCACCGCGAACGGCGTCCGCAGATCCCGCTGCCGCATATCGGTGAAGCTCATCCCCAACGACCCGAGCACTGGCCCGGCCGTGAACGCGACGAACAGCAGCACGAACGGAAGGACGAGCACCCACGCCGCGAAGGTCTGCCGATCCAGCCGCCTGGTGCGAGGACGCGAACCGACCGTGCGCGCACCTCCACCCGATCGCGGTCCTCCCGACGAGGTCCGCAGCGCCTCGTCGGGAGCTGTGTCATGAACCATCGCGATCAGCTACCAGTGCCGATCGACGATGCCTTGGTCTGGGTGGCTTTGGCGGTGTCGGCGGGGGACTGGCCCGACTTCGCCATCTTCTCGATCTCGGTGTCGAACGCGTTCGCGACCTGCTCCCAGTTCACCACCGCGGGCGGCGCCTTCGCGCTCTCCAACTGCTTGCCGAAGACCGGCAGCAGCGGGTCGGAGGCGATGCTCGGGTCCTGCCACGCGCTCTTCACCGCCGGCAGGTCGGACGACATCTTGAACCACGCCGCCTGCGTCTTCGCATCGGACAGGAACTTGACCAGCTTCCAGGCGCTGTCCTTGTTCTTCGACGTCTTGAACACGACGAAGTTGGAGCCACCGACGAACGACGTCGAGGTCTTGTTCTTCGGGATCTCGAACACACCGATGTTCGGCTTGATCGCGTCCCCGCCGAGCTTGGCCACCGACCCGGCCATCCACGGCCCGGAGATGAACATCGGCACCTGGCCGCTGACGAACTGCGCCTCGGTCTGGTTCGGCGGCAGGTCGGTGCCGGCCAGCTTCTCGGTGAAGAAGCTCTGGTAGTACTTCAGCCCCTCCTGCATCTCCGGAGTGTCGAAGGTGAACTCCTTCTGGTCGTCCGTGGTGAGGTTCGCACCGGCGGACCAGGCGAACGGCATCACGGTCTGCCAGGAGCCGGTACCGCCCGGCTGCAGGTTGATCCCGTACTTCGCGCCGGCCTTCTCCTTCATCGCCTTGGCCATCGCCTTCAGGCCGTCCCAGTCGGTCGGCGGCGTGGTGACTCCGGCCTTCGCGGCCAGGTCCTTGCGGTAATAGACCAACCGCGTCTCGACGTACCACGGAACGCCGTACTGGGTGTCACCCACCTTGGTGGTGTCCAGTGCGCCGGGGTAGAAGCCGCCGTTGTCGAAGCCCTGCGGAGTCGGGTCGAGTGCGCCGAGGTCGGCGAACTCGCCCATCCAGGTGGTGCCCACCATCGCGGCATCCGGCAGCGACTGCGCCGTGATCGCGGTGGTGAACTTGCTGTGCGCGGCGTCCCACGGGATCGGCGTGACGGTCACCTTCACGCCCGGGTTGGCCTGCTGGAACTGCTGCATCAGCTTGGGCAGGTTCTCGCCCTCGGTCCCCATCGCCCACACGGTCAGATTGCCGGTGGCGGGTCCTTCGCTGACCGTCGTCGTCGCCTGTGAACCCCCGCTCGGGGTGTCCTCGGACCGGCCACATCCCGCAAGCGCGAGAGCTGTGGCGGTGAGCGCAGCGCTGCCGATCACCAATCGGCGGCGGATGCTGTGGGTGAACATGTGTTGTCTCCTCACTCGGTTCCTGCTGCATCCCCCGGTTGCGCCGTGCCACAGCTGTCCCGTAGCACGAGTTGCGTCGCCAGTACGTCGTTCCGCGCCCGGGTCCGTTCCCCGGTCACGCGTTCGTGCAGTCGTTGTGCGGCGAGCCGGCCGAGCTCGATCATCGGCTGCCGCACCGTGGTGAGCCCCGGCGACACGTATCGCGCGGCCATCACGTCGTCCCACCCGGTCACCACGATCTCGTCCGGTACGCCGATGCCCTGCGCGGCCAGGCTGTTCATCGCCGCCAGCGCGAGCTCGTCGTTCGCGCAGACCAGCCCGTCCGGCGGATTCGTTGCCCGAAGCACCCTCTCGCCGACCTCGGCGCCGGACTCCTCGGTGAGCGGGACCCGCTCGGGCTCCGGCGGCGCCAGCCCGCGACGGGCGTGGGCCCGGGCGAACCCGGCGTACCGCTCGGAGACGTCGTACGAACTGGCTGGATCGCCGACGAACAACAGGTTCGTCTGCCCGTGATCGAGCAACCGGTTCGTCAGCTGCTCGGCACTGGCAGCGCTCTCGCTCCGGACCGAGTCGCAGCCGGTCATTGGGGGATGGGCGACCAGCACCAGCGGGGCGCCTGTCTTGCGCAGGTCCTGGATCGTCGACAGGTCCAGAGCGTTGCCGTGGACAACTATCCCGTCGACCCGGCCGGCCAGGTCGCGGACGCTGCGGCGAGGATCCGGGTGGCCGTGCGTCACCGTGATCACCACGCTCTGGCCGTGCTCGCCGGCCCAGCGTTCGTACCCCATCAGCAGGTCGCCGTAGAACGGGCCGGCCAGGTCGGGCAGTACGAGCCCATGCGCCTCATGCCGTTGTACCGCCAGGCTTCGGGCGGCGCGCAGCGGTACGTAGTTGAGCTCCTGCGCCGCCTGGTCGACCCGGGCCCGCGCCTTCTCCGACACCGGTCCGGTCCCTTGCAGGACGCGCGAAACCGTCGCGATCGACAGCTTCGCGCGGGCCGCGACGTCGTAGATCGTCGCCGGCCTCCCGCTGGTTCCGGATGCCACGTGCTCGCTCCTGAGGAGTCGGAGTGGAAGCGCTTACAGTTTCCGACCCTGCCCTGCTCCAGGTGCATCGGTCAAGACCTCGGCCCGGATCTGCGACGATGAAAGCGTGACCACACCGGAACGAACCGACCAGCTCTTCCTGGTCCGGCACGGCGAGACCGAGTGGAGCCGGGCCGGCCGGCACACGTCCGTCACCGACCTTCCGCTGACCGCGGACGGCGAGCAGGTCGCGGCGTCGCTGAAGCAACGCCTGGCGGCCGAGAACTTCGACCTGGTCCTCACCTCACCGCGGCAACGTGCCCGGCGTACGGCGGAGTTGGCCGGTTACCCGGACGCCGAGGTCGACGACGACCTGGTCGAGTGGGACTACGGGGACTACGAAGGCATCACCACCGCGGAGATCCGCGAGACCGTGCCCGGCTGGACGGTCTGGGACGATCCCGTACCCAACGGCGAAGCCCCGGCCCAGGTGGCGGCCCGCCTCGACCGCGTCAACGCCCGCATCGCCGCAGTCTCCGGCGACGTCCTCGTCTTCGGCCACTCCCACGCCCTCCGTGCCCTCACCGCCCGCTGGCTCGAACTGGACGTCACCGAAGGCCGCCACTTCGTCCTCAACACCGCCACCATCTCAGTCCTAGGCTGGGAACGAGGCTCCCCCGCAATCCACCACTGGAACAACTAGCCGCTTCCCGGAAACAAATCGCCGCTGCGCGACACTTTCTTTCCGAAGAGCGTCAGCGGACCGGGCAGGTTGGCCCGCACCGCTTCGCCGCCAGGGCCGGCGTCCGCCGACGCAGTACCTGCAGGACCTGTACGGCGGCCTCGCACGGCCGGCCGGTGACGTCGAACCAGCCGTAACGCAGCGTCGACTCGGTCCGCAGCGTGGCACGGTTGTCTCGATCGAGGTCACGCCATCGCTGCCGCGGGACCAGGTGGAGCTGCCCGTCGAGCTCGACCACGAGCTCGAACCCGGCATAGAACACGTCGGTGAACTCGCGGTCCACCGCGCGTTGCCGTTGCCCGGTCGGCAACGCGTGCTTGCGCTCGACGTCGCGCAGATAGCGCAGCTCGAGCAGCGAATGTGACCCGGCAGCGACGTCCTCGATGATCGGCCGGAGCGATCGGCGATGCCGCAACCGCGGACGGCCGGCCATCGCCCTCACGATCTCCGCGGGAGCGACTCGGCCGCTCTGACAGGCCTCGGCGATCACCGCCGCCGCCCCGTCAAGGGATCGTGTGATGCCCACGATGTCGAGGACGGCATGTGCCGGAGTCCGTCGAGGCGGTACGACGGCGGCGACGCGAGCCGCCCAGTGCTGGTCGCGATGTACGACGAGATTCGGCTGGCGCCGGACCCGGCGGTGTTCCGGGATCGTCACGTAGACCGAGCGGTTGCGGTCCGGGGTGATCAGGCCGAGCTGCTCCGCCGCGGTGTAATGGCTCCACGCCGCCTCGGGTCCGGAGTAGAGCAGGGCCGCCAGCAGCTGCTCGTCGTACCCGATCGGTCCGGTATGGGTGGCGTAGACGCCGGGGTGGACGGTCTGCCAGCGTCGAGCCCGCAACGGTTGCCGGATCCGCGCCTTGGACCAGCCGGCGGCGGACAGCTGGACGCGCGACACGATCCGTTGCTGGTCGTGGATCAGCGCGTCGATGCCCTCGTCCGCGAGCTGTCGCCGCCACCACCAGTCCATCCGCTCAAGCGTGACGGATTTCGCCGACCCTCGCCGAGGCGGCTGTGGACAACCACCTCGTACCGTCGCTCTCCGGAAACCATTCGCCGCTGAGCGACGAATTGTTTCCGCGAAGGGCTTCAGGGGTGGCCGATGGCGGCGATCAGGTGGTTGAGGCGTTGTTGGTGGTGGGTGGGGCGGAGGCGGGAGCCGTTGGCGAGGGTGGCGAGGCCGTGGAGGGAGCTCCAGAACACCTCGGTGAGGGTTTCGGGGTCGTCGGGTGCGAACGGGGTGACGGCGGCCATGATCTCGCCGAACGTCGTCCTCAGGATCTCGGGAGTCTCGACCTGTCCGAACAGCAGGTCTGTGTGTCGTACGAACATCGCGTCGTAGACGGCCGGGTGCTCCTCGGCGTACCGCAGGTAGGCCTCGGCCAGTCCGCGTAGACCGTCGCGTTCCCGACCGGTGCGGAGTACGGCGGCCAGTTCTTCGAAGCCTTCGAGTGCCACGGCGGTGGAGATGGCGTCCATGTTCTTGAAGTGGCCGTAGAGGACGGGCTGGCTGTAGTCGACGGCTTCGGCCAGGCGGCGGGTGGTGACGGCCTCCCACCCTTCGGCCTCGGCGAGTTCGCGGGCGGTGCGCACGATCAGCTCCCGCCGCTCCTCCAGCGCCCGTTCCCTGCGTGTGTGACTCGGCATAGACCGGATCTTAGCACCGCTAGACAATCTAGCAATGGCAGTGTTAGCGTCGCTAGAGAAGTTAGCGCTGCTAGATCAAGGAGTCCATCATGCGTCGTTTCGTCACTGTGCTCACCGTCCTGCTCGGCCTGTTCCCGATCTCGTTCGGCCTGCGATTCCTCTTCGACGGGCCTGGAGCCGCCGCCGGGTTCGGCATCGACCCCTGGCCGACCGGTACCGCGGCCGGGTACTTCCCCGTGAAGGGGATCCGCGACGTCGCCTTCGGCCTGGTCATCCTGGTCCTGTTCGCACTCGGCGAGCGCCGTGCGACCGGCATCGTGATGGCGCTTGTCGCACTCATCCCGATCGTGGACATGACCGTCGTACTGACCCACGGCGGCTCGGTCGCCACCGCGCTCGGCATCCACGGCCTCACGGCACTGGTGGTCGGTTTCGACGCCTGGCTGCTGCTCCGCCAACGCTCCGCTGTTCCGGCCGCTGCTCAGCCGGTGGGCGTCCATTCGTAGAGGTCGATCGTGCAGTACTCGCGGAACCCGAGCCCGGCGTACAACGACCGCCCGGCCGGCGACGATCCCAGTACGCCGTACTCCGCAACGCCATCGGCCTCGCGGAGGGCGGCGTACGTGATCGCCGCGCCGATCCCGCGCCGCCGCGCCTGGGGGACCGTCATCACGAAGTACACCCCGGCCACCTCGGCGCCGAGGAAGATCGTGGTCGTCGCGACCGGCTCACCGTCGAGCCGTCCGAGGTAGTGCCGCCACGGATCGCCGTACCCGAGCTGCCGGTAGACCTCGGCGACCCACCGAGCCTCCTTCACGCCCTCCCCGAACCCCTGCCCGAGCGTCGCCTCCCACGTCGCGAGCTCCTCGTCGTCCCGCACCCGTGTGATCTCGAGCCCTGGAACGACGGCCGGCGTCCGCAGCTCGTCCAGCCGCACGGCCATCCCGGGCTCACTCCCGCCGTACGTGAAGCCGCCCGCGACCAACTGCTCAGTCAGACCGTCCGACCGCATCGACGGCCCGACATGCCAGCTCCCCGGTACGCCGTGATTCCTCAACTCAGCAAGGGATTCCGCGATCACTTCCTCGCCGGTCGCTCCAACCACCGCGTTGTGGTAATCGATCGGCGAACCTCCGATCGTCCACCGTGCCGCGGCGTCGTCCCGCTGCACACCACCTCCGGCGGCCCCCATCGCCATCAGCAGTTCGGCCGCGTTCTCCTCGACCGCCCGCACGACGTTCTCCATCAGGACAGTCTGGCCGATCACCCGAACGCAGCGCCATTGCTTTCCGCCCAACCGCGGAAGGTGCCGGCCGGGCGTCCGAGCACCCGCTCGACATCGGCGGTGAACGTCTTGTCCGCACCGCTTCTGATCAGCTCGGCACCCCGGATCGCGACCGACACCACCGCCTCGTCCATCCCCGCGGCCCGCATCCGCTCTGCCGCGACCTCCCGCGGTACGTCGCTCACCGCGAACTCCCGGCCGAGCACCTCCGACAACTGCCGCACCTGATCCGGCACGCTCAACAGTTCCGGCCCAGTCAGTGTGTAGATCTGCCCGTCGTGATCCGCTGACAGCAGCGCCTCGGCCGCGACCGCGGCGACATCCCGCGGATCCACGAACGCGTGCACGCCCGAACCGGTCAGGTTGGGAATCGCTTGTCCGGCGCGGATCGCCGGCACCCAGCGCAGTGCGTTCGACGCGAAGCCGGCCGGTCGCAGGATCGTCCACGCCAGACCGCTCTCCCGCACCGCCTGTTCACCGGCCGCGTGCCAGTTGCCCGGCATGCCCTGCTCAGTACTCCCGATCGCCGACAACTTGACGATCTTGCGTACGCCGGCCTCGACCGCGGCATCCATCATCGCCCGATCATGTTCAGGTACCCGTGGCCCCGGCGCGCTGAGCAGGAAGACCTCGCGCACATCCTCAGTTGCCCGACGCAATGACATGGGATCCTCGAAATCCCCTTGTGTGATGATGACGTCGGGAGTTGGTTGCATGCGGCCCGGTTCGCGGGTCATCGCGCGGACGGGGGTGCCGCGGGCAACCAGTTGACGGACGAGCTCGCTGCCGATGGTGCCCGTGGCACCGGTGACCAGGATCATGCGATCACTCTGCGGAGTACGCCGTACCGCTGGATAGGAACTTTCGGTACTACGGCGGGGGCCGACGACTGGCTAGGCTCGAACCGTGCGCGCACTGGAGCCGTGGGTCGAGGAGATCACCCTGCAACGCTCCGACGTGTCGATGATCGTGCTCCCACCGGACCCCGCGACCACGCTGGTGTGGCGGATCAACGCCGCCGGGGAGAGCGACGTACTGATCGCGGGTCCCCGGACCAAAGCGTCGTACCACTCGGGCAAGGAGCTACCTGTCTGCCTGCGACTGCGGATCAGGCCCGGCCAGGCGATGCCGCTGCTGGGGATTGCTGCCGATGAGTTGGTCGACCGGATTGTGCCGTTGAGCGACGTGTGTACGACGGCTGCAGGGCTTTCGGAGCGGCTGGATCGCGATCACCCTGAGCAAGCTGTCGCGGTCATCGGGAGCCATCTGCTCGAGCGGGTCCCGCGACGGCTGCCGGAGCGGTTCGAGTTGATCGGCGAGGCGGTGGAGGAACTGTCGTCGCGACGGAGCGTGGGGGAGACCGCAACCCGCCTCGGCGTGAGTGATCGGTACCTGCGCCGGATCTTCCGGCAGGCCGTCGGGCTGTCACCGAAGCATTTCGCCCGGATCGCCCGGGTGCGTGGCCTGATCAGCGAGAACCAGCGCTCGTGGTCAACGGCCGCTGCCGGGGCCGGGTACGCCGATCAGTCGCACCTGATCGCCGATTTCCGCGCCCTGATGCGGGTCACCCCGGCGGCGTTCGCCACCGGCCGGGTCCCGGTCACCAACTGCTGATCAGCCGGGGAGCGCGTTCCACTGCTCCAGCGTGGAAACGAGCAGGGTCGTGGTCGACAGGGCGAGGAACTCGGTGCGGGTGACGAACTTCGCGTCGGTGGCGTCGTCACCGGGAGTGAGCGTTCCACCCACCGCGGTCGCCTCGTAGTCGCGGATCACGTACAGCCGGCCCTGGGGGGCCTCGCGTTCGACCTCGCCGACCATGGCCCCGACCTGCACGGTCAGGCCGGTCTCCTCGGCGACCTCGCGAGCCACCGCGGTGGGATCGTCCTCGCCTGGCTCGACCCGTCCGCCGGGGAGCGCCCACAGCCCGCGGCCCGGTTCGTTGGCCCGGCGTACCACCAGCAGCCGGCGCTGCTCGTCGTACACGAGAGCACCCACACAGTCGACCCGCTCGGCATCCATGCGACGGCAGGATAGTGCTCGCCTGGGGACAACTGACAGTTCCGGCGAGTGAACGCGGCTAGCATCTGCGGTGACAGATGTCCTGATCACGGACATGACCACGGAAATGGTCACGGACACCGAAGGGATCCTCACCGCTCGTGCGCATCGATCTGCACACCCATTCGAACCGCTCGGACGGCACCGATCCGGTGGACGTCCTGATCGCGCACGCGCAGCAGGCCGGCCTCGATGTGATCGCGCTCACCGACCACGACACGGCGGACGGGTGGACCGACGGCCGCCGCGCAGCGGAGGAGCTGGAGATCGGGTTCGTGCCGGGGATCGAGATCTCCTGCAAGCTGCGCGGTATCAGCGTCCACCTGCTCGGCTACCTCCTCGACCCGTCGCAGCCTGAGCTCGCCGAGGAGCTGCGGATCGTCCGCGACGGCCGCACCGACCGGATCCCGTCGATCGTGGCCCGGCTGAACAGCATCGGCGTGTCACTGACCGTCGACGAGGTGCTGGCCCAGGCCACCGGTACGCCGTCCGTCGGGCGGCCGCATGTGGCCGACGCGCTGGTCGCCAACGGGACGGTCGCGAACCGTGGCGAAGCGTTCGACCGGTACCTCGCCGACGGCAGGGCCGGCCACGTCTCGCACTACGCGATCGAGCCCGGTCGCGCGATCGACCTGGTCCGCGCGGCCGGCGGCGTACCGGTGATCGCGCACCCGTGGGGCCGGTCCAGCTACAAGGTGATGACCCAGGACACCATCGCCAGGCTGGTCGCGGACCACGGCCTGGCCGGCATCGAGGTCGACCACCAGGACCACTCGGCCGAGTCCCGGGCCATGCTGCACCGGATCGCCGACGAGCTCGGCATCATCGCCACCGGCTCGAGCGACCACCACGGTGCGGGCAAGATCGACCATGAGCTGGGGGTGAACTCGACCGAGCCCGAGCAGTTCGAGCGGCTGCTCGAGGTCGCCAAGGCCAACGCGGCCGCCACCGACGCACAGGTCCCCGAGGCCTACCTGCCGTGAACAGTGTCATCAACCTCGGGCTGCTGAGCGAGGTCGTGGTCACGCTGTTCGTGATCATGGACCCGCCTGGCACGGTGCCCGTGTTCATCTCGCTGACCGCGGGTCAGTCCCGCGTGGTCCGGAAGAAGGCCGCCTGGCAGGCGGTGCTGGTCGCGTTCGGCGTGATCGTCGTGTTCGCTGCTTTCGGGCAGCAAATCCTGCACCACCTCGGCATCACGCTGCCGGCGCTGCAGTGCGCGGGCGGTCTGTTGCTTCTGCTGATCGCGCTGCAATTGCTGACCGACACCGCCGAGGACCCGGTTCAGACCAAGAACGTCAACATCGCCTTCGTCCCGCTGGGTACGCCGCTGCTGGCCGGGCCGGGTGCGATCGTTGCGACCATGGTGTTCGTGCAGCGGGCGAACGGCGCACTTCCGGACGTGATGGCGATCTCGGTCGGCATCATCCTGATCCATGTGGTGATGTGGCTCACGCTGCGGTTCTCCGGGATCATCATGCGGCTGCTGGGGGAGAACGGCGTTCTGCTCGTCACCCGGATCGCCGGTCTGCTGCTGAGCGCGATCGCCGTACAACTGGTGGCTGATGCCGTCACCGACTTCATCAAGGCGGGCTGACATGAGCGACATGCTGCCCGGGATGCCTACACGGCTGTTCGTCGCGACGCCGACCAAGCTGCTCACGTTCGCGGACTGCAAGCGGAAGTACCGGTACACGTACCTGGAGACGCCGCGGCCGCCGAAGGGACCGCCGTGGGCGCACAACACGGTCGGGGCGATCGTGCACGAGGTGCTCGCCGACTTCTTCGGTCGGTGGCCGGCTGCCCGCCGTACGCCGGATGAGGTGGTCGCGAAGATGCGGTCGAGCTGGCGGAGCGAGGGGTTCCGGGACGACCAGCAGTCGCTGGACTGGCGCGAGCGGTCGACCGAGATGGTGCTCGGGTACCTGCGCGACTCGGATCCGTACTACGAACCGCGCGGCGTGGAGCGCACCGTCGCCTTCACCACCGAGCGGGCGTCGCTGCGCGGGCGCGTCGACCGGATCGACGAACGACCGGCACGGGACGGGAGCGGCCGGACCGAGCTGGCGATCGTCGACTACAAGACCGGCCGGCGACCGCTGACACCGGTGGACGCGCGGTCATCGTTGGCGATGGCGCTCTATGTGCTGGGCGCGCGGCGGGTCCTGCACAAGTCGTGCACGCGGGTCGAGCTCCACCATTTGCCGACGAACACCGTGGCTGCGGCCGACCACGACGAGGCGTCGCTTGCCCGCCACCAGCGCCGCGCGGAGTCGATCGCGGACGATGCGGCCGCCGCCGAGGTCCGCTGGCGCGAAGGGCTGACCCCCGCCGAAGCCGACGAGGCGTTCCCGCCTGAGCCCTCACCCCTGTGCGGCTGGTGCGACTTCGCCCGAATCTGCCCCCAAGGCCGCCGCACCGCCCCACCCCGCGAGTCCTGGGCCGGCCTCGACGACACCTCCCCGATCCCCTCCACAGACGAGTCCCCCAGCTGATCGACGCCCGTCTGACCGCGGCTGAGGTCGGCCGGCTGTGCCTGATCGCGGTTGCCGTCGTCTCAGCCGGGTGAGGTTTGCTGAGGGCGCCGTACCAGCGGCGTGTGCGTGGGGTGCCAGCGGGGGAGGCGAAGGTGGAGGCACGAGAGAGGGGTGCCTGATGGGTGCGAAGACTGTGAACAAACTGGCGGTACCGGGGGCGACGCTGCACTACGAGGTCACGGGGACCGGGCCGGTGCTGCTGCTGATCGCCGGCGGCGGGACCGACGCGGGGGTATTCGACGCGATGGTCGGGCAGCTCGCCGCCGACTACACCGTGGTGGCGTACGACCCGCGCGGCAACTCGCGCAGCCCGTACGACGGTCAACCGGCCGACGAGTGCGTCGACCAGTCGGCCGAGGACGCGCTGGCGTTGATCGACGCGGTCGCCGGCGACGAACCGGCGTTCGTGTTCGGCAGCAGTTCCGGCGCGATCACCGGACTCGAGCTGATCACCCGCCACCCGGACCGGGTGCGGATGCTGGTCGCGCACGAACCACCGTGCGTCGAGGTACTGCCCGACGCCGAGGACGCGCGCGCGTTCTTCGAGGACGTGCACGACACTCACAAATCCGACGGGGTCGCGGCGGCCGACGTGCTGTTCATGATGGGCACCGGAATGGAAGACGATGCGATGCCGCCGATGGAAGACCTACTACCGGAGTACCGCGAACTGGCCGAACGGATGCAAGCCAACGCGAGCAACTTCTACCAGCACAAACTCCTGCCGTTCACCCACTACCAGCCGGACCTGGACGCCCTGAAAACCGTCGCCGACCGAATCGTCCCCGCCGCCGGCCTCCACTCACTCGAACTCCTCCCCGGCCGCCCGATCCAACTCATCGCCGAACGCCTCGGCTGGCCCGTAGTAACCTTCCCCGGCGGCCACGCCGGCTACGCAAGTCACCCGGCCCCGTTCGCCTCCCTCCTGAACCGAGTCCTCGAAGCCGAAATCAGCTGACACCACCCCAATCCCGGTCCGGGCGAGGTCTGAGGGGTCCCCGCCCGGACCGGTAGCGTGCAGGAGGACAGGTAGTGTCAGTCGGCGCCTAGTGCACCTGAGCCCGCGGCCGTCCGTGTGTACGGTGTTATCGCAGTGCACTACCTGTCGAGCTGCACATCTCCCCTGTCTCAGCCGCGCTCAAGAGAATTCCGGTTGACGCTCGCCCCGCGCCCGGCGTACTGTCCGATCCTTGCCTTGAAAACGGTGTGGTTCAGCCATGCCTTTCACAGTGGTGTCCGAACCCCCCGGTCCTGTCGGATTCGGGGTAGTTCTGCGTGCCGCTGGGTCCGGACACCACCTCGAAGTGGGAGAGGAGGTTGCCGTGCGTCTACTGGGCGATCGGCGTACGGTCGTTCCGGCGCTTCTCGACGTACCGGATCGCAACCGCGTCCGGCGCGTTCACCAATACCGTGTTCGGGTTCATCCTGTGCGGTATCTACCTGACCCTGTGGCACGAGCGGCCGGGGCTCGGCGGGTACGACGTCGCCGATGCGCTGACGTTCGTGTGGTTGCAGCAGGGGCTGCTGATGCCGATCGGGATCTTCGGCGCGACCACCACGGTCGAGCTGGGCGAACGGGTCCGCAGCGGTGAGATCGCCGTCGACCTGTACCGGCCGACCCATCTGCTGCTGTGGTGGCTGTCGGTCGATCTCGGTCGCGCGATGTTCCAGTTGGCCGTCCGCGGCGGTGCGCCGCTGCTGGTCGGTTCACTGGTGTTCGACCTGAAGTTTCCGAGCAACCCGATCACCTGGCTGGCCGTCGCGGTCGGGCTGGTGCTGGGGATCCTGGTGAGCTTCACCATCCGCTACCTGGTCGCGCTGTCCGGGTTCTGGATCACCGACACGCGCGGTATGGAGCAGCTCGCACTGGTGCTGTCCTGCTTCTTCTCCGGGACGATCCTGCCGCTGGTCGTGTTCCCCGGCTGGATCGGCGAGTTCGCCCGGGCGACGCCGTGGGCTGCGACCCTGCAGGTGCCGGTCGACATCTGGCTCGGCCGCAGCCCCGACGGCATCGGTTCGGCGCTGCTGTTCCAGCTCGGCTGGCTCCTTGTGCTGCTGCTGGCCGGCCAGCTCACCACGTCGGTGGCAACCCGGAAGGTGGTGATCCAAGGTGGTTGAGCGGCTCCGCCGGGCTCCGGCGCAGTACTGGATGCTGGTCCTGATGTGGATCAGGTCGTCGCTGGCCTATCCGGCGTCGTTCGTGCTGATGCTGGCCAGTTCGATGCTGATCACGGTGATGGACTTCGTCGCGATCGTCTTGATGTTCAGCCATATCGAGTCGTTCGGCGGGTTCACCCTCGGGGAGATGGCGTTGCTCTACGCAACGGCTTCGATGACGCTCGGGGTGGCGGACCTGTTCACCGGGGCGATCGAGCGGGTCGGCGAGCGGATCCGCACGGGCACGCTCGACGTCTACCTGATCCGGCCGGTGCCGACGTTCCTGCAGACCGCCGCGGACGGGTTCGCGCTGCGCCGGATCGGGCGGCCGCTGCAGGCCGGCGTCGTACTGGCGTTTGCCCTCAGCAACCTTCAGCTCGAGTGGACGCCGGCGAAGGTCGTCATGCTGGTGCTGTCGGTGATCACGGGCTCGATCATCTTCGCCGCGATCTTCGTGCTGGGCGCCGCGTTCCAGTTTCTCGCGATCGACTCCGCCGAGCTGGCCAACTCGTTCACGTACGGCGGCCAGACGCTGACGCAGTACCCGCTGTCGGTCTTCGGCAAGGAGATCGTCCGGGCCGTCACCTTCGTCATACCGCTTGCCTTCGTCAACTACTACCCGGTGCTGTACGTGCTGGGTAAGCCGGCCCCGCTGGGCCTGCCGTCCTGGATCGGCCTGTTGTCACCGCTGGTCGCCGGCGCGATGGTCGCGCTGGCGTCACTGGCGTGGCGGGGCGGTCTCCGTCGTTACCGCAGTACAGGGAGCTGAGCAGTGGCAGTCATCGAGTTGTCGAACGTGTCCCGCGCCTTCACCGTGACGTCGCGGAACGGGTTCCGCCGTACCCGCCGGGAGGTGCGCGCCGTGGACGGTATGTCGTTCACCGTCGAACCGGGGGAGGTGATGGGCTACATCGGGCCGAACGGCGCCGGCAAGTCGACCACGATCAAGATGCTGACGGGCATCCTGGTCCCTTCGAGCGGCTCGATCCGAGTAGCGGGCGTGGACCCGTCGCGCAACCGGCTCAAGCTGGCCAAGCGCATCGGTGTCGTGTTCGGGCAGCGTACGACGCTGTGGTGGGACCTGCCGTTGAAGGACTCGTTCGCCGTACTGCAGAAGATGTACGACGTTCCGATCGCGAGGCACCGGGAGAACCTGGCGACGTTCGTCGAACTGCTGGACCTCGGCGAACTGCTCGACGTACCGGTTCGTCAACTGTCATTGGGTCAACGGATGCGCGGTGACATCGCGGCCGCGTTGCTGCACGACCCGGAGATCGTGTACCTCGACGAGCCGACGATCGGCCTGGACGTGATCAGCAAGGCGCGGCTGCGCGAGTTCCTTGCCCAGGTCAACGCGGAACGCCGTACCACCGTCATCCTCACCACCCACGACCTCGACGACATCGAAGCCCTGTGCAGTCGCGTCATGGTCATCGACCACGGCCACCAGATCTACGACGGCACCCTCACCGGCCTCCGCGCCAGCCAGTCCGCCCCTCGCACCCTGGTCGTAGACCTCGCCACCTCCCTCCCACCCATCGAAATCCAAGGCGCCACCGTCGTCAAGGTCGACGGCCCCCGCCAGCACCTCACCTTCCCCACCACCACCAGCGCCGCCCCCCTCCTGTCCCAAATAGCCGCCAACTACCCCCTCGTAGACCTCTCCGTAGCCGAACCCACCATCGAATCCGTCATAACCCAGCTCTACACCCCCACCCACCACTGACCCTCACGCCAGGTCAGCCACCATCGACGCGAACACCACCTCGGGGTCCATCGCATCCGCATCCTGCCGCCACCGCGCAAGCGAATCGGCAAGCCGCCCCTCGTCGACAGTCCCAACGCCGTCTGCCATCAACCGCCTCGCTTCGGCGATCCCGACTTCGCCGTACTCCGCCTCGTTCCCCCCGAAGTAGTCGTCTCGAACCCCCTCGTTCCGATGAAACTTCCCGGTGTTCCCGACATAGGTCCAGACGTCCTCATCCACCAACGCAGCCACCCAAACCCGCCGCTCTCCCTGCTTGACCAACAACAACCGAGTCATAGCGACCTCTCCTTCGTCGACGTCCGTTTTGCCAATCGCTGCGCGGCGCTCTGCTGGGCCTGCGACGAGGCATCGCCCTCCTCGCGTCCGGATGCTTGGTTGCTTCTCCTACCGTAGAAGCGGAGCACGACCGGTACGCCGCCGAGGGTCTTCAGGTCATCGATCCCAGCCGGTTGGCGCATCTGCCCCGACAAGGCGACGGCCTCGTTGCGTGCTCGTGTGCGCTTCTCTCGCGGTTGCCCGTGGTCTCGTTCCACCACATAGAGCGGGGTCGTCCGGGTCTTCACGTCGATCGACTCACGCGAATGCACCTGCACCTCGACGCGCACGGCTTGGCTGTACAGGAACAGATGCAGTCCCTTGTATCTGCTTCCGTCGGCATACGAGTGGATCGCGCCGCTCATCTCCCAGCCCCGATCGGCGAGCGAATCGCAGGCGTCGATCGCTGTCCGGACCAGATCGTCAGGTTCAGGGGCCAGGATTGTGTATCGGACGACGTCATCGAGCGGTAGCTGATCGAAATCCGTGCCGGTGCGGATGAAGATCTTGCGGGTCAGAGACTGCGGCGACTTCAACCGGCTCTCCAACTGGTACGCCGACGTATCAGGCCCGATCGACGCGGTCAGATCCTCCGTGATCTCCTGCTCGACTCGTGCCGCCTCAGTCAGCAAGGTCAGACTCCGTACGGTCGCGTCCACGCCGTACTCTCCCGCGATCTGTGCCTTGGTCGGGATCCGTTCATCCCAGTCGAGACGACGCCGTGCGTTCAGCCAGGCGTGCAATTCAGCGGGCTCCGGAAGCTCACCCAAACTGATCGTCATCTCTTCCCCAGATTCTGCTCGTCGTCCCTCCGACCGTAGTGACTCGCCGACCGGTCATGGGGCGGATTCGGGGATTTGTGGATAACTCGGGGAGGTTACGAAGTGGGGTGGGGTGTGACTTGGGGGTGGTGGGGTCGTTGAACTGCGGGTAGGGACCCAACCGGAAGTGGGATTCGGGGGTAGACAGGGTATGCCGACGATGACGGATGAGCCTGCTGTGGTGGTGGGTCCGCCGGCGGACGGGGCTGGGTTCGTCGAGTGGGTGCGCCCGCATCTGCCCGCGATGGCCCGGCTGGCGGGGCGGCTCGCGGTGGGGGCTGACCGGGACGACATCGTGCAGGACGCACTGGCGCGGGCGTGGGCCAAGCGGAGTCAGTACGACGCGAGCCGGGGTACGCCGTCGGCGTGGCTGCTCGCGATCACCGCGGACCAGGCCCGGAAGGCCGCGCGGCGGTTGCGGCCGGCCGGGGAGTTCGACGAGCACGACCGGCCCGTGTCGCGGCCGGATCTGGACGCCCGGATGGACGTGGATCACGCGCTCACCTCGTTGTCGGCAAGACAGCGCCTCGCGGTGGACTGCTACTACTTCGCCGACCTGTCGATCGCCGACACGGCCGCGGTGATGGGCTGTTCCGAAGGCACCGTCAAGTCCACCCTGTCCGATGCGCGGGCTCGCCTGCGCACCCTGCTGGAGGTCAGCGAATGAACCCGACCGACGAGGTCGACGACCTGCTGACGCGGGCCGGCGCGCGGTGGCGCGCGGACCAGCCGTCGGCGCCCGAGCCAGACTTGGACCATCTTCTCGGCGGTCGCCGCCGTCCCCGTCGCTGGGTGCCGGCGCTGGCCGCCGCCAGCGTCGCCGCGATCGCCGCCGCAGCGCTCACCGTCCTCCCGGACGGCGGCCAGGACCCGGCAGCCGTCCCGCCCGCAACCAATGACACCCAGCAAGCCTTTGCCCAAGGCAACCAGCAGACACCGATGGCCGGCGCCGGCCAACCGGATCCGGTGAACGACAGGCTGCTGGTCGGAGCCGGTGACAAGGTCCAGGCCAGCGGCGAGGTCATCGCCGTACCGGGTCAGGAGCCTGTGTTCTGCCCGTCGCACCCGACCGACCTGATCGGTTATCCCCCCGGTCAGGAGCCCGCACCCAGCTGCCCGGCCACCATCGCCGTCAAGCTCAAGGGCGTCGACCTCGACCGGCTCGGCGACGCGAAGACGATCAAGAACGTACGCCGGGGGACCGCGACGCTGATCGGGATCTGGGGCAACCGATCCATCGACGTCCAGGAGCAGAAGGCGTACGTCGCGCCGCCCGCCACTCAGATCCCGCCACTGCCGTGCAAAGCCCCGCAGGGCGGCTGGGTGTCGAAGCCGAACAACCTGAACGCGCCCGCGGTCCTGGCGTTCCTCGACGCGCACAGCTCCCAGATCTCGGAGCCACTCATCCAGTACCCGGCCGGCCACGGCCGGAGCAAGCCGGTCGTCGTGCAGGTCGGCGTCGCGCACGGAGACCCGGCCGCGTTCCGGACCTCCCTGGACAAGGTGTTCGACGGCAACCTCTGCGTGTCCCGGGCCCTGCTCAGCCGCGGCGACGTCAACCGGATCTACCAGACCCTGACCAACCTCACGGCAAAGCAGGAGCTCGGCATCCAGACCACCTCGGCATCGTCGCCGGGCGGTGGCCGCGCCGAGGTCGAGGTCCTGGTCTACACCGAGGCGGTGAAGACCGCGCTCACGCCCGTCGGGCTCAACCTGCTCACGGTCAAGCCGGCGGTGCAACCAATCGCCTGACCAGCGTCAGTCGATGAAGGTCTGGTCGTGGAAGAAGTCGACCAGGAGCCGCGCGGTCGCGGCGGGTTGTTCGATGGCAGGGGAGTGGCCGGCGTCCGGGATGATCTGGGCCTGAATGCCGAGCCGCTCCGCCACGTCGGCCTGGACCGTGATCGGCCAGCCGTCGTCGGAGGCGCCGTACGCGACCTGGATGCGGACGCCGGACTTGGCCAGCCGGTCGGTCTTGTCCTCGGAGTCCATCAGGCGTCGGGTGATCTCGGCGAGGCCGGCCGGGTTGTTGCTGGTGAACCGCTTGCGGAGGAACGCCGCGATCTCGTCCGGCGGTGGCACGTACCCGGGCACCTTGCTGTCGTGCTCCAGCTTCAGGTCGTACACCTGCTCGATCGGCAGGTTGTCCAGCCCGAACGCGAGCATCTGCAGTCCCTGCACTTTCTGCTCGTCCGTGAACGCCGCCGGACCCGTGCACAGCAGCGTGATGGTCGAGAACACCGACGGATCGGTCAGCACAGCCTCCCGCGCGACCAGTCCACCGAACGAATGCCCGACCAACTGGCTGTACCCGCCGAGCGCCTTGCTCATCGCCACCACATCGGCGCCGAACTCCTCCAGCGTGTACGCCGACCGCTCGGTGGGCCCGGGAGTCTCGTACTGACCGCGCTGGTCGACCGCCACCGTGCGCCATCCGTACCGGCACAGGTGGTCGACCAGCGGAGTGAAGTCCTCCTTGCTGCCGGTCCACCCTGGCACGAGCAGCGCGGTCCCGAGCGGCGTACCGTACTTCGGCACCGCCATGAGCGTGGCGAAGGAGCCTCGATCGGTCTCAAGGGTCGCGGGGTGGACCCCGTCGGGCAGCGTCAACGTGCGCGGCGTACTCACAAGTCAAGAGGGTAGTCGCCGGTACGGCACAATGGCCGGGTGCCTCGCACCATGGCAGTTGCCAACCAGAAAGGCGGGGTGGCCAAGACGACCACCGTCGCGACGCTCGGCGCTGCCCTGACGGAGCTGGGTCAACGGGTGCTGCTCGTGGATCTGGACCCGCAGGCGTGCCTGACCTTCTCGGTCGGCATCGACCCCGAGGATCTGGACACGTCGATCTACCAGGTACTGCTCGGCGGCGTGAAGGCGCGGGACGTGCTGGTCAAGCTCGAGGACGGAGCGGACCTGCTCCCCGCCACGATCGAGCTGGCCACCGCCGAGGTGCGGATCGCGCAGGAGACCAGCCCGGAGCAGATGCTCCGGACCGCCTTGCGCCCGCTGCGGGCGTCGTACGACTGGATCATCGTCGACTGCCCGCCGACCCTCGGCCTGCTGACGGTGAACGGGTTGTCGGCGGCGTCCGAGGTCCTGATTCCCTTGCAGTGCGAGACTCTGGCGCATCGTGGCGTAGGGCAACTACTTGACACGATTCACGACGTACAGCGGCTGACCAACCCGGGCCTGCACGTGCTCGGTGTCCTGCCGACGCTGTACGACGGCCGGACGACCCACGCCCGGGCGGTGCTGGAGACGATCGCGGACACGTACTCGCTGGAGGTGCTGGAGCCGTCGATCCCGAAGTCGATCCGCTTCGCGGAAGCGCCGGCGATCGGGGAGACCGTGCTCAGCACCGCGCCGGCCTCGCCCGGTGCGAAGGCCTACCGGGCTCTGGCCGGCGCGCTGCTCTGAGCTACTGCCCGCCGTCCGGAGTCTGCGGAAGCGCAGGCTGACGGCGCAGCCGGTGCCGGTTACGCCACAGCGGTACGCCGATCAGCGCGATCAGCACCAGGAACGGGAGAACCGCGCCGAGTGCGGTCGCCAGTGCGGCGAAGGTCGCGACGAACGCGCTCCAGCCGCCCTTCAGCCCGGCCAGGAACCCGCGATCCGGATCCTCCGCGACGGGAGGCTTGCCCTTCTCGGTCAGGGTCAGCGTGAGCGTGGCGAGCTCGGTCTGGAGGGAGAGGTTCTTCTGCTTGGCGAGCAGGGACTCCAGGTCGGCCTCACGGCGGGTCAGTTCGGTCTCGACCGAGACGATCTCGCCGATGGTGTTCGCCTTCGCGAGCAAGGTGCGCATCCGCTCCAGGCTCGCGCGCTGGGAGTTGATCCGGCTCTCCACGTCGACCACCTGCTCGGTGACGTCAGCCGACTCCTGGTGGATCTGCACCCGCTTGCCGAGGTCGGACAGACGCTGGATCGCGGTCTCGTACGACGCGGTCGGGACCTTGAGCACCAGGTTCGCCTGGGTGATCTTGCCGTCGGCATTGCTGCCGGTGTCCTCGGACGCGACCTGGCCACGCAGCGAGGTGACCACGGTGATCGCCTTCTGCCGTTGGCCGTTCACGTCGTCGGCCTCGACTGTGAGCGAGCCGGTCTTGATGATCGCCCGGGTCACGCTCGGTTGCTCCTGCGGCTGTCCCGACGCCTTCGGCGCGCCGCTGCCGGACGCACCCTCCGCGACTTTGCCGCTGTCGCCCGCGGATGCGCCGCTGCCGCCGTCCTGCCGCTGCGCGGGGCCGGACACCCCTCCAGCGGAGTTTTCGTTGCTGCTGCCCCCGCATCCGGCCAGCAACACGATCCCCAGCGCCGCCACTGCGACCACGGCACCCCTGATCCGCCTCATCACCCAGCCCCTCTCTCGTGGTTACCTAGGGCGTGTCTGGGGATCCCGCGCCTACTGCGCGGGATCCCCAGACACGCCCCTAGGACGGTCCACGAGAGGCTGGGTGTTGCAGGCTGAGATCACTGTTCAGCCACGGTCGGGCGACGGGCAGGTCACTCCGGAGCGGTGAACAGCGGGACGGTCGGGCTCGTGCCCGGCTCGGGTGCGGCCTTCTGCACAGGCTCGGCAGCGGCGGCAGGCTCTGCCGGGGCAGGCTCGGCAGCAGCCGTCTCAGCGGCCTTCTCGACAGGCTTCTGCGCGGTCTTGCGAGTGCGCGCCCGCTTGCGCGGCTTCCGCTCGGCCGGAGCCTCGGCGGCCTCCGTCGCGGCTTCCGTGGAGGGCGGGACCTCGGTCTTGGTGGTGACGTCGGCGCCCTCTTCGAGCGGCTGCCCGGAGCGAGTGCGCTTGCGGGTCCGGTTCCGCTTCCGGGCCGGACGCTCGCCTTCCTCGGTGCGGTCATCGCTGCGGCGCGGCTCCCGGGCCGGCTTCTCGTCGCGCTGCTCCCGGGCCGGCTTGATCCGGCCCTTCGCATCGGTCGGGATGCCCAGGTCGTGGTACAGCTCCGGCGACGTCGAGTAGATCTCCTGCGGCTCGTCGTACGGCAGGTCGAGCGCCTTGTTGATGGTCTTCCAGCGGGTCAGGTCCGGCCAGTCGACGAACGTCACCGCGATACCGCTCGCACCCGCGCGGCCGGTCCGGCCGATCCGGTGGATATAGGCCTTCTCGTCCTCGGGGCAGGTGTTGTTGATGACGTGTGTGACGCCCTCGACATCGATGCCGCGGGCAGCGACGTCGGTGCAGATCAGTACGTCGATCTTGTCGCCCCGGAACCGGGTCAGCGCCCGCTCGCGGGCCTGCTGGTTCAGGTCACCGTGGATCGCGGCGGCCTTGAACCCGCGGTCCTGCAGGTCGTCGGTGAGGCGGGACGCCTCCCGCTTGGTCCGGCAGAAGATCATCACCCGGCCGCGGTCCTCGGCCTGCAGGATCCGCGCCACCACCTCGGGCTTGTCGAGGTCGTGCGCCCGGTAGACGAACTGCGCGGTCGTCGGCACCATCTCGGTGTCCTCGTGCGACTCGGCCCGGATGTTCAGCGGATGCCGCATGTGGGTGCGGGCCAGCGCAATCACGGCCGACGGCATCGTTGCCGAGAACAACATCGTCTGCCGCAGCTCGGGAGTCTTGCGCAGAATGCGTTCCACGTCGGGCAGGAAGCCGAGGTCGAGCATCTCGTCGGCCTCGTCCAGCACCAGAACCTTGATGTGGCCGAGGTCGAGCACGCCGCGGTTCGCCAGGTCCAGCAGGCGTCCCGGCGTACCGACGACGACGTCGACGCCCTTCTTCAGTGCGTCCAGCTGCGGCTCGTACGCGACTCCGCCGTAGATGGTCAGGACCCGCACCGTACGCACGGTGGACGCGGTCGTGAGGTCCTTGGCGACCTGGATGGTCAGCTCACGGGTCGGGGTGACGACCAGCGCCTGCGGCTTGCCGGGCGCGGCCAGTTCCTCGTAGTCGGCCTCGCCGGGGGAGATGGTGCGCTGCAGCAACGGAATGCCGAAGCCCAGCGTCTTGCCGGTGCCGGTCCGGGCCTGACCGATCAGGTCAGTGCCCATCAGGGCGACCGGGAGAGTCATTTCCTGGATCGGGAACGGCTCGACGATGTTGACGCGATCGAGCGCGTCACAGATCTCGGGTAACACCCCGAGCTCTCGGAAGGTGGTCAGGCTGATCGCCTCTCAACATGCTTGATACGGACAGGTGCTCTGTGGCCGGGCGCCAGAGGCTTGTCAGCCTCGTCTGTGAGGCGCGGGGACACTGTGCAAGCACCTCGCACCAGCTTGCCCATCTGGGCGCGTCACCGGCGAATCGCTCACAAGTGTAACCGCATGAGCTGTCAACGCCGCTTCGTGTGGTTTGCGCCACTCCCGCCGGTGGACAGATAGGGTGCCGGGCATGGAGCAGACGGCCTTTGATGATCCCGCCTACCGGGCCGCGGCGGTGGATCTGCTGGGAGTTCTCGCCTACGGCGAGCTGACCGCGTTCGAGCGGATCGCCGAGGACGCCAAACTGGCACCGACCCTGAACGACAAGGCGGAGCTGGCGGCGCTGGCGACGACCGAGTTCGGGCACTTCCGGCAGTTGCGGGACCGGCTGGTCGCGCTCGGTGTGGATCCGATGGAAGCGATGCGGCCGTTCGTGACACCGCTGGACGCGTTCCACGACCACACCGCGCCGTCGGACTGGCTGGAGGGCCTGGTCAAGGCGTACGTCGGCGACGGTCTGGCCAACGACTTCTACCGCGAGATCGCGTCGTTCGTGGACGCCGAGACGAGGGCCCTCGTACTCGAGGTGTTCGCCGACTCCGGGCAGGCCGAGTTCGTGGTGGACCGGGTCCGGTCCGCGATCGAGGAGGACCCGAAGCTGGGCGGCCGGCTGGCGCTGTGGGGCCGTCGGCTGGTCGGTGAGGCGCTCAGCCAAGCACAGAGGATCGCCGCCGACCGGGACTCGTTGGCAGCGCTGCTGGCCGGCAGTGTCGACCGGCCCGGACTGGACCTGGCCGCGATCGGCCGGATGTTCACCCGCCTGACCGAGGCGCACACCGCCCGGATGACCGCACTCGGCCTGCAGGCCTGACCCCCACGCAGAGCGGCCGCCTGCCCCGGGGTGGGGTGGCGGCCGCTGAGGTGAGGTTGTCAGGCGGAGGCTTTCGATCTGCTCTGGTAACCGGCGATGGCGCCGACGACGATCACGGCGCAGATGATCTGGATCAGGTACTGCGTCCAGTCCAGGCCGGGGGTGTCCTTGACTCCGAAGGCTTTCGCGATCAGACCGCCGATGAAGGCGCCGATGCCGCCTCCCAGGATGGTCCAGCCGAGGCTGATGTTCTGCTTGCCGGGGAGCACCAGCCGGGCCAGCGGCCCGAAGATGATGCCCGCGATGAGACTGACGATGAGCATCCAGACCCAGTACACGGTTCCTCCTTATGAGGGTTGGCTGACCCGCGCCCCGGCCTGGCGCCCCGTGCTACCAGACCACCGCAACGCAGGTCTTACCGCCATCGTGCCCCCTGGGTGGCACTCCGCAACCGGGACACGCGCGACTGTGTCCGGACCGCGATCAGATCGCGCCGAACCCGACCTTGCGAATCGACACCTCGCCGATCTCGACGTACGCCAGCCGGTCGGCCGGAATGATCACCCGGCGGCCCTTGTCGTCGGTGAGCTGCAGCAGGTTGGACTTGCCGCTGAGCGCCGCCGCGACGGCCTCCTGGACCTCGTCCGGGCTCTGCTCGCTCTCGAGCACCAACTCACGATTGGCGTGCTGTACGCCGATCTTGACCTCCACGAAACCCTCCGGGCACGTTCCGACCGGCGGCTCTCGCCGGTGACGGTTCGAGCCTATCCGCTACCGACCCCCAGCTCTCACCCGTCCGCCCAGAGCAGAACCTAGGTACGCCGTACCGGTCAGGAGTCGGTGCGCGGGAAACCGCGGATGCCGCGCCAGGCCAGCGAGGCGACCAGGTCGGCCGCCTGCTGCTGGGCCAGTGTCGGGTCGTCGGAGGCCAGCCAGTAGCGGGCACTGACCTGGGCCATGCCGACCAGGCTGACGGCCAGCACCATGGACTGCTCGCGATTCAGGCCGGCGTCGGCGCTGATCACCTCGGACACCGCCTCGGCGCAGGTGTGCGTGACCCGGTCGACCCGCTCCCGGACCGCCGGCTCGTTGGTCAGGTCCGACTCGAACACCAACCGGAAGGCGCCCTGCGCGTTCGCCACGTAGTCGTAGAACGCGTGCATGGTGGCGGCCACTCGTAGCTTGTTGTCCTCGGTCGACTTCAGCGCGTCCCGGACGGAGGCGATGATCGCGTCGCAGGAGCTGTCCAGCAGGGCCAGGTACAGCTCGAGCTTGCCGGGGAAGTGCTGGTAGAGCACCGGCTTGGAGACTCCGGCACGGTCAGCGATGTCGTCCATCGCGGCGGCGTGGTAACCGTTCGCGACGAAGACCTCCTGCGCCGCCTCGAGCAGTTGCGCGCGGCGGGCCAGCCGCGGCAGGCGGCTGCCACGCTTCGGCGCGGTCTCGGGTGTCGTCGACACGTCGGCTCCTTCGATGGTGCGGCACCGGCAGCTCGGGCTCGACCGCCGGGTCGTTCCCCGAATCCTACCCAGCAGTCCTCCCGGCCAGTAGCTTTCCCCGCCGGTCAGCGTTCCATCGTGGTAGCGGTCACCGGTAGTCGTCCTCGCCGGAGTCGCCCACCACGTGGCGCTGCTCCTCCACGTCGGCGGGGTCAGCCTCGCTGGGAACGCCGTCTTCCGGGGTGAAGTCGTCCACCTCAAGGGAGTCTTCCCGCTGCTCGAGAACGTCGGCCTCCGGCGCGTCGTCGGGGACGCTGTCGAAGCCGGGACCCTCGTAGTCGGTCTCACTGGTCATGCGCCTGCTCCTCTGGCTTGGTGACGGACAGTTACGACGGTAGCGACGGTAGCGACGGTAGCGGCTGCGGGTCGTCGTACAGGCCCTCGAGGACGTCGCCGTACTCCTCGATCCGGGCCAGCACCTCGTGCGGCAGGAAGCGGAGTTCCTCGGCGTCCGTTGCCGAGGCCACCTCGTCCCAGTCGATCGGGGTCGACACCCGCGGCTCTTCGGCTCCGCGCAGGGAGTACGGCGCCAGTGTGGTCTTGGCGCTGGCGTTCTGGCTCCAGTCGATGAAGACCTTGCCGGGACGCAGTGCCTTGGTCATGTTCGCGGTGACGTTCTCCGGCAGTGCCTCGGCCAACTGCTCGGCCAGCAGCTTGGCGAAGGCGCTGGTACTCCGGGACGACGCCGGCTCGATCGGGACGTACAGGTGCATGCCCTTGTTGCCGGACGTCTTCGGCCACCCCTCCAGCCCGTAGTGGCCCAGCAGCTCGCGCAGTGCCAGGGCCACGTCGCAGCACTCGACGATGCTCGCCCCTGGTCCCGGGTCGAGGTCGAACACGATCAGGTCGGCCTGCGGGTCCTTGCCGACGTCCGACAGGCCGATCCGCCACTGCGGGATGTGCAGCTCGAGTGCAGCCAGGTTCGCCAGCCACACCACGGTCTGGATGTCGTCGGCGACGACGAAGTCGGCCTCGTCGCGGCCGGTTGAGCTACCGGGCGTCGGCAGGGTCACCGTCCGCACCCAGGCCGGCGTACCGCGCGGTGCGTTCTTCTCGAAGAAGTACTGCGCCCCCGTACCGTCGGGCCAGCGCTTGCGGGTGAGTGGACGGTCGGACAGGTGCGGGAGCAGCAGTTCGGCGACCTGGTGGTAGTAGTCGATCACCTCGGCCTTGGTGAAGCCGGTCTGTGGGTAGAGCACCTTGCTGAGGTTGGTGAGCTTCATCGTCTGCCCATCGACCTCAGTCGTCAGTTGCTGCGGCGCTGCCATGCCCCCCAGTCTCCACCTAGGCGGCGTCCTAACGGGCGAACCGCTCTACGGAGCGGCCCGGGCTGGTACTGCGTCATGCGGGAGTCTCTCGGCTGAGGGGTCCTACCATGGGTCAGGTGGAGAGTTACGCGGGAGTAACCGGGGCTGAGGGCCCGCTGGAAGTACGGGAGTGGCCGACGCGGCAGGTGTCGGTCGGAGGCGCGGATCTTTTGGTGCGGGACGTGCCGGATGCGGCGCCGGAGCTGCCGCCCGCGCTGTTCGTGCACGGTCTGAACGGCTCGTCGCTGAACTGGACCGCTCTGGGCCTGATGCTCAACGACACCGTCCGCGGCATCGCCCCCGACCTCCCCGGCTTCGGACGTACGCCGCTGTCCGGCGCCGCGGGGATCTACGAGCAGGCCGACCTCCTGATCGCGTTGGCGGAGCGTGAGTTCGATCGGCCGCTGCACCTGTTCGGGAACTCGATGGGCGGCGCGACGGCGGTGGCCATGGCCGGACGGCGTCCCGACCTGGTCGCGTCGCTCACGCTGATCTCGCCGGCGCTCCCGCATCCGCGGGTGTCGGCCAGCGCGCTGTGGTTCACCGCGATCGCGACGCCCCGGCTGGGGTCCGTCGTACTGGAGCGGACTCGTCGGTTGCCGTTCGACCGGCGGTTCGAGGCGTCGCTGGCGCTGGTGTTCGGCGATCCGCGGTCGCTCGCGCCCGAGGTACGGGCGGCGTACGAGGCGGAACTGCGGCGGCGTGACGGGGACCCGTGGGTGCGGCAGGCAACGGTCGACGGCGCGCGGAGCATCCTGCGGTCGTCGCTGGCGATGCCGCGCCGGTCGCTGTGGGCGGACGCGGCGAAGCTGGAGTGCCCGGTGCTGCTGATCTACGGCGGGAAGGACAGGCTGGTCGACGCGCGGATCCGGACCAAGGCCCAGCGCGCGTTCCGCAACGCCCGGCTGCTCTACCTGCCGAAGTCCGGTCACGTCGCGCAGATGGAGCACCCGGACCAGGTCGCCCGGGCGTTCCGCCAACTGATCGCCTGATCTGCCCACTCGATCGTGCCGCAGCTGATCGAGTCGAACCTGTCGCAGGACTGAGACACGGCTGAGCAGCCGGTCAGGTCAACTTTCCTCTCGCCCACGAAGTCGGACCGACATCGAAGGTTCGTCGAACGAGAGGACCACTGTGCGGGTAATCGGCAGATTCAGAAAGAGCCTGTCGCTGGGGATGGTCGCACTACTGGGGGTGGGGATCCTGCCGGCACTACCGGCATCCGCCACACCGCAAGCGCCGCCATCGCTTGCTCAAGGCAACAACTGGGAAGTGAAGCCGGTCGCGGCCGGCTATCAGCTCACCCTCCGGCTGGACGCGCCGGCGCCGATGCGCGCGTCGTTGCCGCTGCTAACCGTCAACGGCGTGCCGCTGGGGGTGGCAAAGCAGTCGCCGGATCAGCGCACCCTGACGTTGATCACCACCAACCCAGCCGTGCTGAAGGCACGCGACGTACGGCTGATCTGGTCTGGTGATCTCGGCAAGGCGGCCGGCAAGGGCCAGGAGCGGAGTCAGGCTGCCGGGCCGACCGACGCGGACTGGCTGAAGGCGCGGCGCGGACCCGAGCTGACGGACGATCCCGGTGCCGTCGGCAAGTATCAGGTCGAGACGTCGGAGTACAACCTCGGTGACGAGGCGGTGTTCCTTCCGGGCCTCGGGCAACGGTCGGAGATTCGCGGCAAGGTGTACACGCCGCGCGGTGCCGTTGGTCCGCGCCCGTTGGTGGTCTTCCTGCACGGCCGGCATCAGGTCTGCTACGGCGCCGGCGAGGAGCCCGAGGACAAGCCCTGGCCGTGCTCCGGAGGCCTGAAGCCGGTGCCGAGTTACCGCGGGTACGACGGTCCCGCGACGGCGTTGGCCGGCAATGGCTACCAGGTCGTGTCGATCAGCGCGAACGCGATCAACGCCTGGGACGGTGTGGCGTACGACGCCGGCGCACAGGCGCGGGCCGAGTTGATACTTGATCATCTGGCGCTGTGGAAGAAGTGGTCGACGCTCGGTGGCGGCCCGTTCGGCCGCAAGTTCGTCGGCAAGATCGACCTGCGGAACGTCGGCCTGATGGGTCACTCCCGTGGCGGCGACGGCGTCGCGCGGGCCGCGGTGCTGAATGCCGACCGTGGTGGACAGTACGGGATCCGCGCTGTTTTCCCGCTCGCGCCGACCGACTTCGCTCGGACGACCGTGCCGGGTGTCGCGATGAGTGTGGTACTGCCGTACTGCGACGGCGATGTCTCCGATCTGCAGGGACAGAAGTTCTACGACGACACCCGCTACTCGGTCACCGGCGACACCGCGCCGCGGTCGACGATCACCGTGCTCGGTGCGAACCACAACTTCTTCAACACCGAGTGGACTCCGGGGCAGTCCGAGGCGCCGTCGGGTGACGACTGGTTCGGTGAGGACCAGGAGTCGCCGTGCGGTGCGAAGTACGCGGGCCGGCTGACGGCCAAGGAGCAGCAGGCGGTCGGTACGGCGTACATCGCGGGGTTCTTCCGGTTGCAGTTGGGGCATGAGACGAAGTTCCTGCCGCTGCTGGACGGATCCGACAGTCGGGCCGCCTCGGCTGGGCGGGCCGTCGTACGGGTGGTGGCTCAGGCACCGCTGGCGTCGCGTCGAGATGTGAGTCATCTGGACCAACCCCTGCCCGCCGGAGCGGTTAGTGGGAAGGCAGCCGCGACAGTGTGTGCGGGCGTTGAGGAGTTGAACGCCGGTCTGGCTCGGGCTGCTGCCAGCGCGGCGATTCCGACCTGCATGTCCACTGCAGACTTCGGCAACACACCGCACTGGAGTACTGCGTGGTTTGCGGCCAGGACACCGACCACTGCGGTCACCAAACTGACGTGGACCGGGACGGACGGCGTACTGCGGCTCAACCTGCCTGCCTGGCAGCGCGACGTACGGCGCTTTGCTGCGTTGTCGTTCCGGGCCGCGCCCGACCCGGCTGGTACGCCGAAGACTGATCTGACTGTCCGGGTCGTCGACGGGCATGGACGGGCGGCCGTCGTACCGGTGTCCACCGTGAGCGATGCGCTGGTGCGGATGCCGGGGAGCAACGCGAACGGACTGCCGAAGAACCTGCTGCGGACTGTGCGTATCCCGGTCGGGTCGCTCAAGGGTGTGGACCTGCGCGACGTACGGGCGGTGGAGTTGCGGACGGACCGGGTCGCGCGTGGGTCGGCGTACGTGAGCGATCTGGCGTTTTCGTCGCCCGGTGTGGGGTTGTCGGCGCCGGCTGTGCTGCTGCCGAAGCTGTCCGCGTCGAACGTGAAGGTCGAAGAGGGTGACAAGGGCACCAACTCTGCGGACTTCTGGGTGACGATGTCGCGGCCGAGCATCCGGCCGGTGACTGTGTACGCCGAGACGAGTGGCGAGCTGGGCGAGACCGTGGGGGATGTGACGCGGAAGCTCGTGTTCAAGCCGGGGCAGGTGCGGCAGAAGGTGAGCGTGCCGATCCACTCGAACACGTGGGACAGCTACGACCTGCCGTTCGATCTGGTGCTGTCGGTGCCGCGAGACGGGCTGCTGGACCAATCGTTCGGGCACGGTCTGGTCATCGACGACGACCCGACGCCGACGCTCACGCTCGGGAACGCGCAGGCGTCGGAGACGGCCGGGGAGGTGAGGTTCCCGGTCAAGCTGTCCGCGCCGAGCGACAAGATCGTCAACATCTTCGGCGAACTGAAGGACGGGACGGCGGTACTCCGGAAGGACTACAAGGGGGCGTACGACGACGGGTCCAACCCGGCGAATCGCTCGCTGGACGGATACGTCGAGCCGGGGAAGGCAGCCGGGGAGGTCTCGGTGACCCTTGTCGACGACACAGTGAAGGAGCCGGGCGAGACGTTCTCCGTCGTCGTCGGGGCGGTCGACGGGGCTGAGGTCAAGCTCCCGCAGACGCTGCAGGCCACGATCACCGACAACGACTAGAAGAGCAGCCGGTCCGAGCGCCCTGGGGGCGCCCGGACCGGCGACCTCCACCTCCCACCGCCACTCGTAGTCGCGAGAGTGAGACGGAGGGTCCGGGATTCGGACTCCGGCCGGGGTGGGTTCGGTTGTGCGGGAACATGGAGGTGGGACGGATGGTTGAAAACCGGAGATCCCGTCCGACATCTTCACGAGGAGCCGACACGTGTCACTGCCACCGCTGGTCGAACCAGCCGACGAGCTGACCATCGACGAGGTGCGCCGGTATTCGCGGCACCTGATCATCCCCGAGGTCGGGATGGCCGGACAGAAGCGGCTGAAGAACTCCAAGGTGCTGGTCATCGGCGCCGGCGGCCTGGGCAGCCCGGCGCTGCTCTACCTGGCCGCGGCCGGCGTCGGCACCCTCGGGATCGTCGAGTTCGACACCGTCGACGAGTCGAACCTGCAGCGCCAGATCATCCACGGCCAGTCCGACGTCGGCAAGTCCAAGGCCCAGTCGGCCAAGGAGTCGATTCTCGAGACCAACCCGAACACGAACGTCGTCCTGCACGAGACCCGGCTGGACAACGACAACGTCTTCGAGATCTTCGAGCAGTACGACCTGATCGTCGACGGCACCGACAACTTCGCCACCCGGTACCTGGTGAACGACGCCGCGGTGCTGCTCGGCAAGCCGTACGTCTGGGGCTCGATCTTCCGCTTCGACGGCCAGATCAGCGTGTTCTGGGCCGAGCACGGCCCCTGCTACCGCTGCCTGTACCCGGAGCCGCCGCCCCCCGGCATGGTCCCGTCCTGCGCGGAAGGCGGCGTACTCGGCGTGCTCTGCGCGTCCGTCGGCGCGGCCCAGGTCACCGAGGCGATCAAGCTGCTCACCGGCATCGGCGACCCGTCGCTCGGCCGGCTGAACATCTACGAGGCGCTCGACCTCAACTGGCGTTCGCTGAAGGTCCGCAAGGACCCGAACTGCGCCATCTGCGGTGAGAACCCGACCGTCACCGAGCTGATCGACTACGAGAGCTTCTGCGGCGCGCTGACCGAGGAGGCGGCCGACGCGGCCGTCGGCTCGACCATCTCGGTGAAGCAGCTGAGCGAGTGGATCAAGCTCAAGGACAACGGCGAGAAGGACTTCGTCCTGATCGACGTCCGCGAGCCGAACGAGTACGAGATCAACAAGATCCCGGGCTCGGTGCTGATCCCGAAGGCGGATTTCCAGACCGGCGTGGCGCTGGAGAAGCTGCCGCAGGACAAGCAGTTGGTGTTCCACTGCAAGTCGGGCGTCCGCTCCGCCGAGGTGCTGGCGATCGCGAAGGGTGCAGGCTTCTCCGACGCCGTCCACGTCGGTGGCGGAGTGGTTGCCTGGGTCGACCAGATCGACCCGAGCCAGCCGTCGTACTAGAACGGCATCCGGCACGAACTGACCGCGTCGACCGCGGCGGCGTCACCTGAGACCACAGGTGCGTCGTCGCGGCCTGACAGTGTTCGCATGTAGCCGACGGCGTCTACCGCGGCGCGACCGACCGGCTCATCCCTCCCGAGCCGGTACGTCCCACCTCCCGGGCCCGTGAGTTCCAGTACGACGGTCGGCCGGTCACCCCAGAACGGTCCGTCGACCACGTCGTACATCACCTGTCCGATGATCTCCTCGGCGTACGGTCCGGCGTCGAAGGACCGTCCGAGCGCCTGGCAGATGTCGTCCCGGTGCATCCACAGGTCCCGCGCCAGCAGGATGTCGTGCACGTAGGCCAGGGACATCCGCGGGAAGTCGTCCGCCTGCATCGTGATCCGCCGGAACAGCTCCGGACTGCGTGAGATCCTGCGGGTCGCCTTGGCCCACAGCGTGTCGAACAATGTCCGCAGTTCGGCCGGCGGCGTACCGCGGTGCTCGTCGGCCTGCACCATCATGTGCGCGTCGAAGCGGGGGATCCCCGGGTAGACCCGCTTGCCCTTCCGGAAGCGCCGCGGGAAGGACCACGGCGTGATCACGTCCTCCGCCTGGCCGATCAGATGCCCGGCGATGTCCGCGACGTCCCACTCGTCGCACACCGTACGGCGCTGCCACTCGGTCCCCTCGATCGACGCCAGCAGGTCGTGCCACGTCCGGATCTCGGCGTCCCGATGGACCTTGCATCGCGGCCGATCGGCGCGTCCGATCTGCTCTGCGAGTACTGCACTCATCATTTCCCCCTGGTCGGTGAATAGTGCTGGTAGAACATCTCGAGGACGGTCGGCAGCAGCCGGATGAAGCGTCCGCCCTCGAACGAGGCGTCCGGCTCGTTCGCGATCTGCTGCGAGATCAGGCCGGCCATCATCGACGTCTGGAGCGCGATCCCTTCGTCGCTCGCCGCGTCCGGGTGCAGGTGCCCGGCGTCGACCGTCGCCTGCAGATGGCCGCGGAGGTCCTGGATCGATTCCAGGGCCGGCGCGTAGGCCTCCGGGCTCGGCTCGAAGCCGGGGATCGTGCGCCAGAACATCAGCTGCGCGTACACCTGGTGCGCCAAGCACCAGCGGCAGAACGCGGTCGCCACGATCAGGTTGAGCTCGAGCTGGTCGTCGGTGTTCGCGGTCAGCCCCGCGGACCGGTAGGCGTCGCGCAGCAATTCGTTGCCGCGCTGGTAGAGCGCGTCGTAGATGGCCATCTTGGACGGGAAGTACTGGTAGAGCGACGGCGGTTGCATGCCGAGCCGGCGGGCCACCGCGGACAGGCTGAGCGCCGCGACACCCTCGGCCTCCATCAGTTCGATGGCGACGTCGAGGATCTCTTCGATGGTCGCCTGACGGCGGCGGGTACGGCGGTCCAGACCAGCTGTGCTCATATGTTGAGGAAAACCTAATACCGTTAGGGAAGTCAATACCCCGTAGGAATTCCGTTGGTTTGTCCCTGTGGCCGACTACTGTCTTGGCATGTGCAGAAACATCACCGTCCTGAGGGGACTCGAGCCGGCCGCGACCTCTGAGGAGATCTACGCGGCCGCGCTGCAGTACGCGCGCAAGGTGTCCGGCGTCGGCTCGCTGAGCTCGACCACCCGCGGCCCGATCGAGCGGGCCGCGACCGAGGTCGCCAAGATCACCCAGCAGTTGCTGGCGGAGATGCCCGAGCGCCGCAACCCACCGCAGACCGTGCCGCCACTGCGCCGTCCCGAGGTGCGCGCAAGACTCGGCCTCGACTAGTCCCGCCTTGCGACAGGAGGTGCTCGCCGGCCGCCGCTGCGGCTGAGTGCTGTGATCGCGGGTAATGTCCCACCTGGGAAACGGTTGCCTAGGGAGGACGCACATGCGGTTTGCGATCAAGACCAGGCCGGAGCACACCACGTGGCAGCAGCTGCGGGACGTGTGGATCGCCGCGGACGAGTTCGAGATCTTCGAGTCGGCCTGGCACTGGGACCACTTCTACCCGCTGACCGGTGACATGGCCGGCCCGAATCTCGAGGCCTGGACCACGCTCGCCGCACTCGCGCAGGCGACGCAGCGGATCCGGATCGGGTGCCAGGTCAACGGCATGATCTACCGGCATCCCGCCGTCACGGCGAACATGGCCGCGACCACCGACATCATCTCCGGCGGCCGGCTCGAACTCGGCCTCGGCGCGGGCTGGAACGAGATGGAGACCACGGCGTACGGCATCGAGCTGTACGGGTTGAAGGAGCGCTTCGACCGGTTCGACGAGGGCATGCAGGCGATCGTCGCGCTGCTCACCGAGAAGGTCGCGAACTTCGACGGCAAGTACATCAAGCTCACCGACGCGTACTGCGAGCCGAAGGCCGTGCAGACCCCGCACCCGCCGATCGCCATCGGCGGCAAGGGCCCGAAGCGCACCCTGCGCGCGGTCGCCCGCTGGGCCCAGCACTGGAACGTGATCGTCGCGAACCCGGAGGAGTGGAAGCCCCTCAAGGACATCCTCGTCAAGCACTGCGAGGACGTCGGCCGCGACGTCAACGACATCACTTGCTCGGTCAACGTCAGGATCGATCCCGACGAGCCCCTCGACACCGCGGTCGCGGCCGCGGCGGCGTACGGCGAAGCAGGAGTCGACATGGTCGTCCTGAACCTCCCCCTGGACGCCCCACCCTCCGTCCTCGAACCCCTCGCCAAGGCAGTCGCCCCACTCGCCTGAACTGTCTGCTCTGCCCGCTAGGTTGGGATGCGTGGATCGGGACGAGTACATCGAGGCGGTGTTGCGGGCGGTGGAGTCGATTCCGCCGGGCAGCGTGGCGACGTACGGGGACATCGCGGAGTACGTCGGGCAGGGTGGTCCCCGACAGGTCGGCGCGATCATGCGGGAGTACGGCGGGAGCGTGCCGTGGTGGCGGGTGATCCGTGCTTCGGGTGTGCCTGCTGATGAAGTTGGCGATGAGCAGCTGCACAACCTGCGGTCCGACGGGGTCCGCGTGACCAACGGCCGGGTGAACCTGCGCGCCGTTCGCTGGGACCCCGAGCCTTCGCACACCGAGCACTAGATGCCGGCGGCGCGACTGCTCCGCCCCGAGCCTTCGCGCCGCCGGTGTCTTGTTGATGCCGGGGGTGGACGGAAAGTTTGTCGCGTCCGGTTTCCGGCTATTCGAGGAGTGCTCGGGGTGGGCGTGAGGATTTGTCGGTGGGGTCTGCTGGGATGGTGCGATGGTCAGCAGACAGGGGTCCCGGTATCGGTTGATCCGGGCCGCGGGGCGGAGTGCTGAAGCCCCTGTTCTGGATGCTGATCAGCAAGCTGTGGTGGATCACCCGGCCGGACCTTTGCTGGTGCTGGCCGGCCCAGGGACCGGGAAAACGACGACCCTCGTCGAGGCTGTCGTCGATCGAGTCCGCAACCGCGGCCTCAGTCCGGACGAAGTGCTCGTGCTCACGTTCGGCCGCAAGGCCGCGACCGAGCTGAGAGACCGCATCACCGGACGCCTCGGCAGGACCACGCGAGTGATGCCGTCGATGACGTTCCACTCCTTCTGCTACGCGTTGCTGCGACGCTTCACCCCGGCCGACGCGTTCGACGTACCGCTCCGCCTTCCGTCCGGCCCGGAGCAGTCGTTGCGGCTGACCGAGGCGCTGTCCGGCAGCCGTGAGGTCGGTGCGGTGAAGTGGCCGAGCAGTCTGCATCCGGCGCTGAAGACGCGCGGGTTCACCGACGAGGTGCAGGCCGTGATCGGCAAGGCGCGGCAGCTCGGACTCGACCCGGAGGACCTGTCCGCGATCGGGCAGTCGGCCGAGCGGGCCGAGTGGGTGGCGGTCGGCGACTTCTTCGAGGAGTACCTGCAGATCCTCGACCACGAGCAGGTGCTGGACTACTCCGAGCTCATCCACCGCGCGGTGATCCTGGCCCAGCAGCCGCAGGTCCAGGCCAAGCTCCGCACCGAGTTCAAGGCCGTCTTCGTCGACGAGTACCAGGACACCGATCCCGGTCAGACCAAGCTGCTCCAGGCGATCGCCGGCGACGGTCGCGACCTGGTCGTCGTCGGCGACCCGGACCAGTCCATCTACACGTTCCGCGGCGCCGACGTCCGCGGTCTGCTGCGCTTCACCGACGAGTTCCGTACGGCGGATGGCGCGGACGCGGCCCAGATCGCGCTCGGCACGACCCGCCGGTTCGGTACGACGCTGCAGCGCGTGTCTCGCAATGTCGTCAGCCGCCTCGGTGTGCCAGGGACGCTGGACCGCGACACCTTCGACCGCTTCCGGAACCCGGATGCGAGCAGCTGTGTCTACGGTGCCGGGAAGGTCGAGGCAAACCTCTACTCCACCAGCGGCGCCGAGCTCGAGCACATCGCCGACCTGCTCCGGCGAGCACATGTCCAGGACGGAGTCGGCTGGCACGAGATGGCGGTGCTGGTCCGGTCCGGCAGTCGTTCGATCCCCCCGTTGCGTCGCGCGCTTGCGGCCGCGGGGATCCCGGTCGACGTGGCCGGTGACGAACTGCCGTTGTCCCGGGAGCCCGCCGTACGTCCGATGCTGCTGGCGTTGCGTGCGGTCGCGGACCCGTCGACGTTGACGGTCGACGTCGTACGGGCGTTGGCGTTGTCACCGTTGGGCGCGATGGATGCGGGGCAGTTGCGGCGGCTGGCGCGGGTGCTGCGGCGGCGGGACCGGGAGGCGGCGGGCGGCCAGCGGTTGCCGCGGTCGTCGGACGAGTTGCTGCGCGAGGCCTTGATGAATCCGCTGCTCCTCGACCAGGAGGCGTCGCCGGCCGAGGCCCGGTTCGTCGCGCTGGGGGAGAGGTTGCTCAAGGCAAGGAACATCGTGACCGCCGGCGCCGCCCCGGACGAGGTGATGTGGTCGCTGTGGTCGGAGTCGCCGTGGTTGCGGCGGTTGCGCGGTCAGGCCAACTCGGGTGGGGAGCCGGCCAGGGCGGCGAACCGGGATCTGGATTCGTTGTGTGCCTTGTTCGACGCGGCGAGCCGGGCCGAGGAGCAGGTCGGGTTCAAGGGCGTGTCAGCGTTCCTCTCGGAGCTCGAATCGTTGGACATCGCGGGGGACAACCGGTTCGACGCGACGTACCGCGAGGCCGGCGTACAGCTGATGACGGCGCACCGGTCGAAGGGTCTGCAGTGGCGGCTCGTCGTTGTCGCGAGTGTGCAGGAAGGACAGTGGCCGGACCTGCGGCGGCGCGGTTCTTTGCTGGAGCCGGATCGGCTCGGCACTGATGGGCTCATCGATCCGTTGTCGGCCGGTGCGTTGCTGGCCGAGGAGAGACGGTTGTTCTACGTCGCGATCACGCGGGCT
The DNA here is from genome assembly GCF_004331485.1 of Kribbella capetownensis. Classification (GTDB taxonomy): domain Bacteria; phylum Actinomycetota; class Actinomycetes; order Propionibacteriales; family Kribbellaceae; genus Kribbella; species Kribbella capetownensis. Next base: position 312,297 of record NZ_SJKD01000006.1, on the reverse strand, counting down.
CGGGAGCGGTTGATCGTGACGGCCGTCCAGGCGCCTGAGGCGGACGGGGACCAACCCTCGAGATTTCTTGCCGAGCTCGACATTCCTTTGAAATTGGTCGCGGGGCGGCCGCGGCGGCCGTTGTCGTTGCACGGTCTGGTCGCCGATCTGCGCTGTGTGTTGTCGGATCCGTCCTCGTCGCCCGCGTTGAAGCGAGTGGCGGCGGATCGGCTGGCGTTGCTGGCCGATGCCGTCGACGACCGCGAGCATTCGTTGGTGCCGACGGCCGATCCGTCCCGGTGGTGGGGAGTGCGGGAGCGGACCCGGTCGGAGCGGCCGATCGCGGACCCGGATCTGCCGGTGCCGTTGTCGGGGAGTGCGCTGACGACGATCGTCGACTGTCCGCTGCGATGGTTCCTGCAGCGGCGTGCGGGCGGAGAGACGCCCAGTACGTCGGCCATCGGGTTCGGCATGGTGTTGCACACGCTGGCGGATGCGGTCGCGACCGGGACGCTGCCGCCGTCGGTGGACGAGCTGACCGGCTGGCTCGACAAGGTGTGGACGCAGCTCGACTTCGAGTCGACCTGGATCTCGGACCGGGAGCGGGTCGAGGCGGAGGACGCGCTGCGGCGGTTCGTCGCGTGGCACCAGGGGCGGCCGGATCGCACGCTGGTGGGCACCGAGGTGGACTTCGACGTACTGCTGCCGGATACCGACAAGCCGGCGGTGCGGGTCAAGGGGCGGATGGACCGGATCGAGCAGGACGGTGAGGGGACGATCCGCGTGGTCGACCTCAAGACCGGCCGTTCGATGCCGACCAAGCCGGCGCTGGCGCGGCATGTGCAGCTCGCGATCTACCAGCGCGCCATCGCGTCCCGCCAGCTGAAGGATCTTGGCGAGGAGCCGGTCGCAGGCGGTGCCGAGCTCGTCCAGCTCCGCCACGACGACAGCGGCTTCCCGAAGGTGCAGCACCAGGGCCCGCTCGAGGCCGACGACGACGGCAAGACCTGGCTCGACGAGGCGGTCGAACACGCCGAGGCGATGGTCCGCTCCGAGGAATTCATTGCCAAACGCAACGATGGCTGCAGTCGCTGCGAAGCCCGCCCACTCTGCCCCATCCAACCCGAAGGCCGGGAGATCGTCTGATGCACGCCCACCCCGACCCTGCTGGCCCGACCTGCTCCGACAAGCGGGTCTGCTGATGCGCGCTCAGCTGAACTCGACTGCTGAGTTGTGTGAACTACTGGGGATTCCGTTCAGTGATCAGCAACTGGCGGCGATTACGGCGCCGTTGGCGCCTGGGGTGATCGTGGCGGGCGCCGGGTCCGGGAAGACGACGGCGATGGCGGCTCGGGTGGTGTGGTTGATCTGCACCGGGCAGGTGCTGCCGGAGGAAGTGCTCGGGCTGACGTTCACGAAGAAGGCGGCGAACGAGCTCGACGTGAAGATCCGTGACGATCTGACCAAGGCCGGCGTGCTCGGATCGACCCTGCCGAAGGACCAGCCCCCGATCCTCGCCGCCCACCTCCGCAGCAACATCCCGAACTGGGAGCCCGAGGAGCCTGGCGAGCCGGTCGTCTCGACGTACCACGCCTTCGCCGGCACGCTGATCGCCGAGCACGGCCTCCGTCTCGGGCTCGAGCCAGACGCCCGAGTCCTGGCCGACGCGACCCGGTTCCAGCTCGCGGGCCGCGTCGTACGGCGGTCTGCCGGGCCGATCCGCTTCGCCTCGCATCACGTGCCCACGCTCGTCAACAGCCTGCTCGCGCTCGACGGTGAGCTCGCGGACCACCTGCTCCGGGCGGACGACGTACGCGATCATGACGAGGCAGTACGACAAGAGGTGGCGGCGGCGCGGAAGCAGACGGTCGAGGTGCGCAAGCTCGCGGAGACCGCGCTGAAGCGAGGCGAGATCCTGCAGCTGGTCGAGGAGTACCAGGCCTACAAGGGGGAGCGCGGCGTCGTCGACTTCGCCGATCAGATGGCGCTCGGTGCGCGGCTGGCCGAGGAGTGCCCGGAGGTCGCGGTCGCCGAGCGCTCGCGGTACAAGGTCGTCCTGCTCGACGAGTACCAGGACACCTCGGTCTCGCAGCGCCGGATGCTCACCGCGTTGTTCGCCGGCCCGGATGTCGAGCACGGCCGCGGTCACCCCGTCACCGCGGTCGGCGATCCGTGCCAGGCGATCTACGGCTGGCGCGGCGCGTCCGTCGCCAACCTGGACGAGTTCCCCGAGCACTTCCCGAACGCGGACGGCACGCCCGCCCATCGGTATGTGCTGAGCGTCAACCGGCGCTGTGGCAGCCGCATCCTGGCCGCCGCGAACCAGCACGCCACCGAGTTGTACGAGCAGCACCCCGGCGTGATCCCACTCGAAGCCCCGGAGAACGCACCCGAGGGCGCGATCACGGTCGGCCTGTTCGAGACGCGCTCGCAGGAGATCGAGTGGGTCGCCGACGCGATCGTCGCCGCGCACCGCACCCCGAACCGCCGGTGGAAGGACATCGGCATCCTGATGCGGACGAACGTCGACCTCAGCGCGGTGCACGAAGCGCTGATCGCCCGCAAGGTCCCGGTCGAGGTCGTCGGTCTCGGCGGACTCCTCGCGCTGCCCGAGGTCGTCGACGTCGTCGCCACCCTGCAGGCGGTCAACGACCTGACCGCGAACGCCGCGATGCTCCGGATCCTCACCGGCCCGCGCTACCGGATCGGGCACCGCGACCTCGCCCTGCTGGCGAATCGGTCCCGCGCGCTCGCCGACACCGGCGACCGCCCGGACGCGGACGACCTGCTCGCCGCACTCGACGCGGCCGTCGCCGGGATGGACTCGACCGAGGTGATCTCCCTGGCCGAGGCGGTCGACGATCCAGGACCGGACGCCTGGGGGTACTCGCCGGAGGCGATGGTTCGCTTCAAGGAACTGTCCATCGAGTTGCGCGAGCTACGCAACCACGCCGGGGAGCCGCTGCTCGACCTGGTACGACGCGTCATCAGCACCATCGGCCTCGACGTCGAGCTGACCGCGACGCCCGACCACGTCGACTCGGGCCGTCGCGACCACCTCGCCGCGTTCTTGGATGCCGTCGGCAACTTCGTCTCCACCGAGTCGGACGGATCGCTCGACGGCCTGCTGGCCTATCTGGCCGCCGAGGAGGAGTACGCCGCCGGCCTCGACCTCGCCGTACCGAGTGAGGCGGACTCGGTGAAGCTGCTCACCACGCACCGGTCGAAAGGCCTGGAGTGGCCGATCGTGTTCGTGCCGACCCTGGTGCAGAAGGTGTTCCCGTCGGACCGCGGCCGGGACAAATGGACGACGAACGCGAAGGTGCTGCCGTGGCCGTTGCGCGGTGACGCCGACACGCTGCCCGACATCCACGACCTGTCCAACGCCGGCCTGAAGGCGTTCACCGACGAGTGCAAGGGCGTGAACGCGCTGGAGGAGAGGCGTCTCGGGTACGTCGCCTTCACCCGTGCGAAGGAGATTCTGGTCGCCACCGGACACTGGTGGGGACCGACGCAGAAGCGCCCGCGCGGCCCCTCGTCGTATCTGGAGACTCTGAAGAAGCACGCCGGTGACCGGGTGATTTCGTGGGCCGAGCAGCCTGAGCTGACCGAGGAGAACCCGGAGCTCGCCGAGCAGACGCAGGCGCCGTGGCCGACGCCGTACGACACGGAGTCGTACCAACACCGCCTGGAAGCGGTGGAGTTGGTGCAGCGCTCGCGGGCGGAGGGTCCGTCGACCGAGGCGGAGGAGTCGCTGCTGCTGGACGAGCAGGCGACGGTCGCACGCTGGGACTCCGAGATCGAGCGATTGTTGTCAGAGGCAAGGGAAAGCCGGAGCCGGAAGGCGTACGACGTCGAGCTGCCGGCCGCGCTGTCGGCGACCCAGGTGATGCGGCTCGCGAAGGACCCGGACGGGCTGGCGTCGGAGCTGGCTCGGCCGATGCCGCGCAAGCCCAACCGGGCGGCGCGTTTCGGCACTCGCTTCCATGCCTGGGTGGAGAGCTACTTCGGGCAGCAACTCCTGCTCGACCCCGACGACCTGCCTGGCGCCGCGGACGAGGACATCGTCGACGACACCGACCTCACCGAGCTGATGGACGCATTCCGCATCGGACCGTACGGCGAGACCACGCCGTACGAGATCGAGGCTCCGTTCGCGCTGGCCATCGGCGGCCGGGTCGTCCGCGGCCGCATCGACGCCGTCTATCAGGTGGTCCGGCCCGACGGATCCCGCGGGTACGACGTGATCGACTGGAAGACCACCCGCAACGAGACGGCCGACCCCCTCCAACTCGCCATCTACCGAGTCGCCTGGTCAGAGCTCATGAACATCCCCCTCGACCAGGTCACCGCCGCCTTCTACTACGTCCGCCAAGCCGACATAGTCCGCCCCCCAAACCTCCCCACCAAACAAGAGCTGATCAACCTCCTGAACGGCTAGCGAACCAGCTCGCCCGGCACAATCCGCACCGCGAACGGCGCCGTCGCCTCGAACACCTCATCACCGACGACAGTTCTCTCGGCGTACTCACCGTCCACCAACTCGCGGACCGTCAGCGCGCGCCTGGCCGGGTCGAACATCCAGTACGACGGCACCTTCGACAGGTCGTAGAGGGCCTGCCTGAAGCCCGTGTCCAGCGCTCGCGTGCTGCGCGACATGATCGCAACCGCCAGCAACGGCCGCTCGACGTGCCGGTCACCGACGTCATCGCGATGACACACGAGGATGTCCGGAAGCAACGAGAGTCCGGCGGCAGGTTCGAACCGGACCGGCGCCGGAAGGACCTGCAGTTGCTCAGGGCAGATGGACCGCAAGGTGCATGCCAGCTCCAGCAGCACGGCCTGATGAGACGGCGACGGCGGACGACGCACCACCAGCGAGCCGTCGACCAGCTCACAACGGACGACGTCCTCGGGGACCTCGTCGAGGTCGGACGGAGTGAAGGCGCCCGGCTGCGACGGGCGTAGGGCATTCACGACATCGATGTCTCTCATGCGAGCACCCTGGCGGCGGGATCGAGGTTGTGTAAGGGCAGATGGGGATCTGCCCTTGAATGCCCCCTCATCCCAGTAGCTGCGAGGGGGTGAGGGTGAGGGGGAACGGGTGGGTGGTGTGGAAGGTTTCTTCGGATTGGAGGACTGTTTGGCAGGTGTAGCCGGTGGGGGTGAGGGTGAGGAGGGTGAGTTCTTGGTGGGTGGGGTCGAGGAGCCAGTACGACGGGATGCGGTGGGTCTCGTAGAGGGCGCGTTTGAGGACGACGTCGGTGGTTCGGGTGGAGGGTGAGACGACCTCGACGGCCAGGAGTGGTGGGTCTACGCCGGTGTAGTCGCGGGGACACACGAGGATGTCGGGGCGGAGGGTCGTGTCCCGGGTGGGGCGGAAGGCGAGCGAGCCGACGGCGACCATCAGGTCGGGCGGGCAAGATGTCTTGAGGTGGATCATCAGAGCGGTCACCGCGGCGTGGTGCGCGGGCGGTTGGGCGCCGGTGGTCAGCAGGCGCCCAGCGACGATCTCGTAGCGCCTCCCGTCCCGAGGCGTCTCGGCTAACTGTTGGCTGATCACCCCACCAGCGTGACGGATTCCGCCGTACCGCCGCGGAAGTTGTCCACAACCGAGTGGTGCGGACCCCCAGCACTCACCAACGTGAGCCAGGACGCGCAGACACGGTCCGTGCGAGCGTGGACCAGCGGGAGCGCCGACGGTTGGTGAGTGACTGGCGTCCGGGTCAGCTGATCGGGTTGTGCAGGGTGCCGGCGAACTGGAGGGAGCCGGCGACGTCGGTGAGGTCGACCATTTGCTGGTTGTTGCGGAGTTGCAGGCGGTTCAGGCAGGACAGCGCGAAGGTCGGGGCGAAGATGTCGTACTTCGCGAACGCCGCGGCCAACTCGGGGGTCGCGGCCTGGTAGTCGCGGATCGAGTCGCTGACCACGGACCAGAACTCGGCCGGCGTCAGCAGACCTTCGCGGTCCAGGAGCGGGGACAAGAACCGGAAGATGCAGTCGAAGATGTCGGTGAAGATCGACAGGAGCTTCTCGTCGTCGGGGACCTCGGCGCGGACCCGTTCGGCGTCCGCCGGCAGCGGCGTCTCCGGGTCCATCACCGCGATCTCCTCGGCGATGTCCTTCATGATGACCCGGATCGGCACGGCGTCCCGCAGTACCAGGATCAGGTTCTCGCCGTGCGGCATGAACACCAGTTCGTACGCGTAGAAGCTGTGCACCAACGGGATCAGGTACGCGTCGGCGTACGCCCGCAGCCAGTCCGCCGGCGCCAGCCCCGACGCGCGGATCAGAGCCGCAGCCAGGGACGAATTATGCCGGTCGACGTGCAGCAGGCTCGCCATCGTGGCCAGCCGTTCGCCCGACTCCAGCGCCGGCAGCGGGCTCTCCCGCCACAACGCCGACAGCATCTTCCGGTACGGCGACGTCGGCTGCGTCGCGGCCTCGTAGTACCGGTTGTGATACCCGGCCGCCGCGATCTCGCGCAGTATCGAGAAGCCGTACCGCTTCAGGACAAGATCGTTCTCGACCAGGTCGAACACCCAGTCGTTGATCGCCGGCGTGGCAGCCATGTACGTCGGGGACAGCCCACGCATGAAGCCCATGTTCAGCACCGACAATGCCGTCTTCACGTAGTGCCGCGACGGCTGCGACCGGTTGAAGAACGTCCGGATCGACTGCTGCGGCTGGTACTCGTCCGCACTCGACCCGACCAGGATGATGTGTCGCTGCGCGATGTCGGCCGCGAACGTGATCGACGTCTTGTTCTCCCACTGCCACGGATGCACCGGCAGGTAGACGTAGTCCGCCGGCACACACCCCGCCGTCACGATCCGCGCGGCGAACTCACGCAGTACGTCGTCCCCGAGCTCATCCCGCAGCAGTTCGTCGTACGTGATGGAACTGCTGTGCGAGACCGTGGCGCGATCCTTGCGTACGGCGATCCACGTCAGCCGCACCGCCGCACCCGTCTCCGGCGCGAACGCGAGGTAGTCGGTGACACCGAACCCGAGCCGCCCGTTGTTCGCGACGAAGCACGGGTGCCCCTCGGTCATCGCGGCCTCGATCGTCTGAAAGTCCGCGGTGACCAGGTCGGCCGCGGTCAGGTCCGGCTTGGACAGCTTGTACGCCGCACTCGCCAGCGTGCTGCTGATCTCCTCGAGGTACACCGGCAACATGTCGGCGCCGATCCCGAGCCGCTGGTGGAATTCGGTGATGAAGTCGAGCGCGTCCACCGCGCCCCCGTCGGAGCGCGAGACGGCGTCGATCTGCCAATGGTTCAAGGGATACAGCCGCGCCGAGAACTCGTACCGGCCGACCGCGTATCCGTTGTCTGTGGCAACGGGTTCGAGGATTCGTTCGTGGATGAACTCCGCCAGAGCCTTACGCACCAGCGCACGGTTGACGACGGCCCACGCCTCAGGGTTCAGGTGATCGGTCATGTCAGCCCGCCTCGTTCATCCGGGTCGCCTCGGCGTACTGGTCGCGGGTACAGAAACTCAGCCAGGCCTGCTTGTCGGGCAGGTCCACGATGCTGTGCTTGCGGAACCCCATCCGCTCGTTGAGGGCCTGGATCTTGGTGTTGCGGACATCCGGCTCGACCACGATCCGATCGACCAGCGGGTCACGGAACAGGCTGTCCAGGATCGTCTCGAAGACAGCGCCCGTGAAGCCGGAGATCCGCGCGACCGGCGGCGCGACCAGCACGTGCATGCCGATGTCGCCCGGCGCCACGTCGTACGTTCCGCCGACCGCGTCGTACGCCGGTTCGTAGCGCTCCATCAGGAACGCGGGCCGGCCGTCGTGCTCGCCGAGGAACGCGCGGTGGTGGCCGGACCGTTCGATCCGGAGGTACTCCGCGTACACGTCCGCACGGGACGCGGTCAGCAGCCCCCAGTAGCGGGCGTAGGGCTGGGTGACCCAGCCATGCAGGGTGGTGACGTCCTCGGTCAGGTCGAACGGCCGGAGGCTGAGGGTGCCGATGCCGGCGACGAAGCGCCGGTACGTCGGCTCGGGCAGTGCTCTGGTCATGACGGATCTGCTTTCGAGGTGGGCGAACCTGCTTAGCTAAGGCTTACCTTACTTGATAGCTGACTCTGCATCGAAACCGGCCCGTATCCTGGCGGCGCCCACAGCCGTCCAGACTGGTATGACCATGACTGACGCACTCGACCTGACCGAGCTCCGGGCCGCGCGGCAGGCGCGCAGAGACTTCCTCGACCGGCTGGAGCCGCTGCGCTCCGACCTGTACGCCTACTGCCGTCGCCTGACCGGCAATGCCTTCGACGCCGAGGACCTGGTCCAGGAGTCGCTGGCGCGAGCGTTCACCCAGGCGGCGCAAGCGCACAGCCCGATCGCGAACCCGCGTGCCTGGCTCTTTCGCGTCGCGACCAACGCGTACGTCGACAGCTACCGCCGGCAGAAGCCGGTCCTGGTGGATGCCGTGGAGCAGGTCGCACCGGCCACAGCGGATCCCGCCGAGGTCCGGGACGCATGGGCTGAGCTCGTGACGCTGCTATCGCCGCAGGAGCGGGCGGCACTGGCGCTGAAGGACCTGTTCGGCTTCACGCTCGCCGAGGTGGCCGACGTACTGCGGACCTCCGTGGGCGCGGTCAAGGCCGCACTGCACCGTGGACGCGGCCGACTGGACTCACCGGAGCGGGAGCTGTCGCTCAAGGTGCGTGAGGCGCCGGACCGCCGCCTGCTCGACGCTGTCGCCGAGGCGTTCAACGCGTACGACGTACCCCGGCTGACGGCTCTGCTCCTGGCCGACGCGCACAGCGAGATCATGGGAGTGCTCACGGAGTACGGCGCCGAGCAGATGCGCGACGGGTCCATCGAGCACACGCTCGACCTGTCCAAGCCGTACCGCTACACAGCGGAGGTCCGGGACCTGTGGGGCGAGACCGTGCTGGTCGTCCGCATCGTCCGCGACGGCAGCACCGCGGTGAACGACCTGATGCGCGTCAGCACCGAGGACGGCAAGGTCCGCTCGATCCACTGGTACTACTTCTCGCCCGACTTCCTCACTGAGCTCGCCGCCGAACTGGGGGAGCCAGTCGTCCTCAACGGCCACCACTACTAAAGGCGGACGCAGGAGGTAGCCCGCGCGGCGGATGCGTGTAGCGGATCGGCGTGCCTACGTTGGAGGCATGTTGATTGCCGAGGATCTCTTGTTGCTGCTGTACGACGACGAGACCGGGAAGCCGATCACTGGATCACCCGGTCTGGACTACGCGCTGGCGGGTGCGGTGCTGATCGAACTGACGCTGCTCGGGAAGATCGACATCACCGTTGCGGGTGACGGGGCCAAGCCCGGCCGGCTGAAGGTGCTCGACCCGAGCCCGACCGGCGACGCCGTTCTCGACGAGCGGCTCGCGTTCATCGCCGGCAAGCCCGGGAAGCGGCCGAAGGATCAGATCGGCCGCCTGTCGAAGAAGCTGCGGGACCAGCTGCTCGGGCAGCTCGCGGCCCGCGGCGTGCTCGAGGCGGACCAGGGCCGGGTGCTCGGTCTGTTCCCGGTGACCCGCTGGCCGGCCAAGGACGCCAGACACGAGGCCCGGGTGCGTGCCGCCCTGGAGAGCGTGCTCAAGGTGGGTACGACGCCCGACGAGCGGACCGGTGCTCTGGTCGCGTTGCTGAGCGCGCTGAACGTCGTACCGAAGGTCGTCACGGACGCGGTGGACAAGAAGGCGCTCAAGCAGCGGGCGAAGCAGTTGGCCGAGTCGGACTGGGCCTCGGACGCGGTGAAGAAGGCGGTCACCGAGATGCAGGCCGCGGTCACCACCACGATCATCGTCGCCTCGACGGCGGCGACCGCCGGTTAGCCGACCTCGGCGGCCAGGCGGGCCTTGATGTCGGGTTTGAGGACCTTGCCGACCTTGGAGCGGGGGAGGTCGGGCCAGAGGAGGATCTCTTTGGGGGCCTTGACGCTGCCGATGCGTTGCTTGGCGAAGGCAATCAGTTCGGCGGCGTCGATCGTGGTGCCTGACTGGAGTTGGACTACAGCCACGACCCGCTCGCCCCACTTGTCGTCCGGACGGCCGATCACCGCGCAGTCCTGGACGGCGGGGTGCGCCATCAGCGCCTGCTCGACCTCGGTCGAGTACACGTTGAAGCCGCCGGTGATGATCATGTCCTTGGCCCGGTCGACGATGTAGAGGTAGTTGTCCTCGTCCAGGTAACCGATGTCGCCGGTGTGGTGCCAGCCGTACTGCGACGCGGCCGCGGTCGCCTCGGGATCGCGGTAGTACCCCTTCATCACCAGCGAACCGCGGACCACGATCTCACCGCGTTCGCCGCGTGGGACCAGCGTCCCGTCGGCGGCCATGATCGCGGTGGTGATCAGCGGTGACGGCTGCCCGGCCGACGACAACCGGTGCCGTGCGATGTTGCCATCGGCATCGAAGTGCGCGGACGGCGGCATGATCGAGATCATCATCGGCGCCTCGGTCTGGCCGAACAGCTGGGCCATCACCGGGCCGATCCGCCACAGCGCTTCTTCGAGTCGCGCGACCGACATCGGCGCGGCGCCGTACCAGAAGCAGCGCAGCGATGAGAGGTCCATGGTGTCGAGTTCCTCCAAGGCGAGCACCATGTAGATCAGCGTCGGCGGCAGGAACGTGTGGGTGATGCGATGCTGCGGGATCAGCCGGAGGAAGGCGTGGACGTCGGGCGTCCGCATGATGACGATCTCGCCGCCGGACGCGAGGACCGGAAAACACAGTACGCCGGCTGCGTGCGTCAACGGCGCGAGTGCGAGATAGACGGGCCGGTCGCCGAACGGATAGCCCATCAGGGTCAGCGCCGTCATCGTCTCCAGGTTGCCGTTGGTCAGCATCACCCCCTTCGGACGACCTGTGGTCCCACCGGTACCGACGATCAACGCCAGATCGTCGGGACCGGTGAGATCAGGTGCCGGCTGAGACACGCCCCCGCAGAACGCGTCCCAGCCGACGGTTCGGCTCCGGCCGATGAGGTGGGGGTCTTGACCGGAGCCTGGATCCTGGTCCACGCAGACGAAGGTACGGATCTTCGGCAGCGCGTCCCGGATCCGATCCACCAGCGGCGCGAACGCGGCCTGGTAGATCAGCACTTCACAGTCGAACTGGTCGAGCAACTCGCGGTTCTCCGCCGCCTCGTTGCGCGGGTTGATCGGGCACCAGACGGCACCGGCGCGGCTGATCCCGAACACGCAACTGAAGGCGATCGGGTCGTTCGCCGACAGGATCGCCACCTTGCCGCCGGGCTCGACGCCACTCGCCGCAAGGCCGGCCGCGATCCGGTAGGACAGCTGCTGGACCTCGGCGTACGAGAGTGTCTCGCCGTCCGTGGTCAGGCAGGGTGCGTCCGGACCGAGCGAGGCGCCCTTGTCGAGGTAGTCGACCAGTCGCACTGCAGTCTCCCTACCGCAGCACCGTGAGCTGTGGTTCGGACACCAGCCCGAAGCTGCGCAGTACGCCGAGCAGCTCGCGGTGACCGAACGCCTGGCAACCACTGGCGAACCCGACCCGCTTCGGCGGCATCTGCAGCAGCGAGTACGCCGCATACGCCTGCAGCAGACCGGTCTGCTGGTAGTTGCTGTTGCCGTGGATGACGCAGTGCGCCCGGCCGAGCGGACCGGAGGCGTGCACCGAGTCCAGGGTCTTGTTCACCCGCGGGTTCTCGCGCGGCGGCATCTGGTTCATCACCTGGCGTGCGGTTTCGGTGAGCACCGCGTCCCGCTCGTCCGGAGCCATGTCCTTGGTGGCTTCGAGTGCACCGGCAACGATCTGCGGTACGCCGTTCATCAGCGCGACGTTGAAGACACCACCCTGCGACTTGCAGTTGGCGACCCGCGGATCGCGCTTGAACCAGACCGGATGCGACATGCCGCCCCACGGCAGCGACAGCGCCAGCTCATGCTGGCCTGGCACCACCAGCGGTACGAGGCCTTGGTCAGGAAATTCGGTGTACTCGTTCCGCTCGAGGTAGTGCGCCTTGGACGTCGCCGCGTTGACCAGGATGGTCCGGGTGGAGGCGATGGTCGGACTGCCACCCCAGAACACCGCGATGTCCAAGGTGTCCAGGCCGGGCTCCTCGAGGCACAACTGCGCGGCGATCTCACTGGTGGTGTACATCTGCGCGATCCCGGGAGCCAGCACCAGGCCGGCGTCGGCGAACTTCTTGCCGTACTGCTCGTCGCAGGTCATCAACCAGTCCTGCTCACCGGTGGTGTCGGTGTAGTGCGCACCGGCCGCCAGTGCTGCCTCGACCGCTGCCGGTCCGAGCTCACTGAAGGGGCCGACCGTGTTGAGCACCACTGAGGCGCCCTTGAACAGCTCGGTCAGTGCGGTGACATCGTGCTCGACCGCGGCGATCTCGTAGTCGGCGGTCTCGATACCGGCCACGTGCGAGTCCATCGACTTCTTGAGCTTGCCCTCGTCGCGGCCGGCGGCCACGAAGGGGACGTGGTACTGGCGGAGGTACTCACACACCAGCCGGCCGGTGTAGCCGGAGGCGCCGTACACGACGACGGGCTTGCTGGTCATTGGGCCTCCCGGCCTGGACTGAGGAGCGGAGGGAGCGAAGCGACTGGAGTGACGAGGGAAGGCTGGGAGTCAAAGCCCAATGACCCGCCGCGCCGGAGGCGTGGCATCAGCACAGTCATCCGCGATCACATCCCCATGCCGCCGTCGACCGGCAGTCCGATGCCGGTGATGAACCGTGACTCGTCCGAGGCGAGGAAGACGACCGCGTCGGCGATGTCGGCGACCTCACCGAGCCGGCCGGCCGGGGTCAGGCCGATGACTGCGGCGACCGCAGCCTCGGGGGACTCGAACAGTCCGAGCTCGGCGCAGTCGTTGGCCAGGCCCGCGCCCATCGCAGTCGGCACCAGACCGGGGTAGATGCAGTTGACGCGTACGCCGTACCCGAGCTTGCCGGACTCCATCGCGGCGACGCGGGTGAGCCGGTCGACCGCAGCCTTGGTCGCGGAGTAGACCGCGATACCGGGGAAGGCGATGGTGGCGGCGACCGAGGCGACGTTGATGATCGCGCCGCCGTTGCCGGCCAGGCCGTCCGGCCGCATCGTCCGCAGGCCCCACTTCACCCCGAGCGTGGTGCCGAGCACATTGACGTCGAGCATCTTGCGGATCTGGTCCGCGGTCACCTCGGTGAGCAGGCTGGTGATCTCGATGCCCGCGTTGTTCACCAGGATGTCCAGGCCACCGAGGATGTCGTTGGCGGCGACGACCGCGTTCTCCCAGTCGCCCTCGTCGGTGATGTCGTGGGCGACGAAACCGTGGCCACCGCCGTACTCGCTGTCGAGCGCGTCGGCGACGGACTCGCCGAGATCCTTCTGGAGATCGCTGATCACGACCTTGGCGCCGGCCGCCGCGAGGGCCTTCGCCATCCCTTCGCCGAGCCCCTGGGCCCCGCCGGTCACGAGGGCCTTGCGGCCGGAGAGATCGAGTCCGCCCATCTGAAGCTCCTTTGCTCGAAGCGCACGTGGTCGGTTCACACTCTGGCCAGCCTTTTGACAGTCGTCAAGACTTTGTTTGACACTTGTCAAGAAATCTCCCCGCCACGGGACGCGCCTGGCCCGTGGCGAGGTACTCTGACGCCGACGATCCCGGCTGCGGAAGGGAGTGGCGATGAGTGTCACGGCGGATGCCGCGGAGCCGACCCGGTCCGCCCGCGTGTCCGGGATCGACAAGGTCGAGCGCCGCCGGATCGCGCTGGCGGAGTCGGCGCTGAAGACGCTCGGCGAGCTCGGGTACGCCCGGACCAGCCTGCGCGAGATCGCGAACAACTCCGAGTTCACGCACGGGGTCGTGCACTACTACTTCCGCGACAAGATCGACCTGATCAGCTACTGCGTGCGGTATTACAAGACCAAATGCGCACAGCGGTACGACGAGGTCGTGGAGACGGCGGAGTCCGCGGACGACCTGGCGGTCGGCTTCCTCGGCAAGATGACGCAGACGCTGGTCGAGGAGACCGCGATGCACCGGCTCTGGTACGACCTGCGGGCCCAAAGCATGTTCGAGGAGCAACTGCGCGCGGACGTCACCGCGATCGACGAGCTACTGGAGCAGATGATCTGGCGCATCCTCACCCGGTACGCCGATCTGGTCGGTGGCAGCCCGGCGGTCGACTCACCCACCGCGTACGCGCTCGTCGACGGCCTCTTCGAGCAGGCAGTGGTCGGCTACGCCGCGGACCCGGAGAAGGTCCCGGACCTGCTGGCCGGCCGGGTCCGTCAGATCCTGCCGAAGCTCATCGCGGCGTAGCCGGTCCCTACTCTGCTTGGCAGTTCGCCGTGCAGAGCTTGTCGGTGAGGGTGAGGTGCGCACCGGGCTCTTCGGTGTCGACCTCGACCGAGTACTCCACCAGCCAGTCGCCGACGGTCAGCTGCGCAGTGGTCTTGCCCTCCTGCTGCCCGAACCAGTCCACGATCTGCTGACCCTGGTTGATGTGAGCGATCTCGAGCGTCTTCGGCAGGACCTTGGCGATCTCGGCCGACGCGACGTCCGCCGGTCCGGCGGAGTGCAGCGACACCACTGGTGGGCGGGGGTGGCTACCCGTCAGCACCCATACCGACGCGGCTCCCGACGTACAGATGCCGTAGGAACCGTCGTTGCTGCACTTGTAGCCGGCGTCGGACAGGCCTGCGACGACCGCGGTCGCCTTGATCGGCGGCATCACGGCCGCTGCCGCGGTCGGCGACGTACTGGTCGTGCCACTCGCCTCGGGCTTGTCTGCCTCTGGTGTCGTGCTGGAGCTGCCGGACGAGCAGGCGGTCAGCAGGAGCAGGGCGGCCAGGGCGGTGGCGACCCGGTTCAGACCGGCACCTCGATCGCCGCGTCGAGGGCGATCGTGATCATCTCGGAGAACGTGGTCTGCCGCTCCTCGGCGGACGTCTCCTCCTTGGTGATCAGGTGGTCGGACACCGTCATGATGCCGAGCGCCCGGCGACCGAACTTCGCCGCCAGCGTGTAGAGCGCGGCAGCCTCCATCTCGATGCCCAGTACGCCGTACTCCGCCGTCCGCGCCACCAGATCGGGGCGGTCGTTGTAGAACAGGTCGCCGGAGAACACCTGGCCGACGTGCACGTTCAGGCCGGCCGCCTCGGCCGCGTCCACCGCGGCGCGGAGCAGTTTGTAGTCCGCGGTCGGTGCGTACTCGATGCCGTGGAAGCGCAGCCGGTTCATCTGCGAGTCGGTGCTCGCGGACATCGCCACGATGACGTCCCGGACCCGGACCGCCTCGGTCAGCGCGCCGCAGGTCCCGACCCGGATCAGGGTCTGGACGTCGTACTCCGCGAACAGCTCGTTGGCGTAGATGGCCGCGGACGGCTGGCCCATGCCGGAGCCCTGCACAGAGACGCGCTCACCTTTGTAGGTGCCGGTGAATCCGAACATGTTCCGGATCTCGGTGTAGCAGGTCACGTCGGACAGGTAGGTCTCCGCGATCCACTGGGCCCGCAGTGGGTCGCCGGGGAACAGCACCCGCGGCGCGATCTGCCCCTTCTCGGCGGCGATGTGAATACTCATGCGAGGGATGCTCTCACGCTGCCGGGATATGTTGAGGCATGTGGCCTACTCCATCGCTCCTGGTTCCCTAGCCCTGTCCCGGTCCGTGCTGGACCGTGCGGCCGACCGCAGACGTGACGACGACTGGCTGGACAAGGCCTGGGCCGCTCCGGACACGCAGGTGGCGGTGGTGATCGGTGACAAGCTGCTGGCGAATTCCGACCGGACCGCACTGCGGTTCGTCTCTCCCGCGGAGGCGCCGGAGGGCACTCGGATCTTCCTGGGCATCGACCGCGAGTCGGGTGCCGGTCAGACCGCCGACGGCCGCGCGGTGTTCGGCATCCTCGCCGACGGCGAGCCGGACGAGTCGTACGCCGGTTTGCGCGAGCTGGGCGCGGTCCTCAACGATCGTGAGGCCGGGATCGCCGTCAACCTGATCGGTCTGGCCAACTGGCACGCCGTCCACACGCACTGCGCGAACTGCGGTGAGCACACCGTCGTGGTCGAGGCCGGCCACGTGCGGGACTGCCCCGCCTGCGGCGCGCACCACTTCCCCCGGAGCGACCCGGCGATCATCGTGCTGGTCACCGACGACCAGGACCGCGCACTGCTCGGCCGCAACGGCGCCTGGCCCGAGGGGCGGTACTCCACCCTGGCCGGCTTCGTCGAGCCGGGTGAGTCGCTGGAGGCCGCCGTACGGCGGGAGGTCCTCGAGGAGACCGGTGTGATCGTGGGGCCGGAGATCGAGTACGCCGGTAGCCAGCCGTGGCCGCTGCCGTCCAGTCTGATGCTCGGGTTCTACGCGAAGGCGGTGAGCACCGACATCGAGGTGGATGCTGACGAGATCGCCGAGGCCAAGTGGTTCACCAGGGAGGACCTGCGTGCACTGGTCGAAGCCGGCACGATGGCCCTCCCCGGCAGCATCTCCATCTCCCGCCGCCTGATCGAGGGCTGGTACGGGGAGGACCTCACCGGCAGTTGGTGATCACCGGCCCACGTCGGAGCGGGAGGCGGCGACTCGGATGAGGAGTCCTTCCCAGCGCTCCACCGTGCCGTCGGACTCCAATTGCCTGACTGTCTTGTCCACGGCGCGAACGTAGGCGGCGTGGTTCGGCCAGTCCGCTGCGGCGTCGGGTAGCTCATCGGTCAGTGTGCAGCCGTAGCTGAGGTTGCGGTTGGTCACATAGCTGTTCACGTTCCCGGTCCACACGTTGGTCCGGAGGTCCGAGTGCGGACACGGGTCAGCGGGTGGGGTGTACGACGCCAGATTGCTCGGGTTGGTCCAGCCGTCCGGGCGCAGCAACGTGTAGTAGGTGCCGTCCGGTGTCTGCGTGAGCCGGTTGAGGCCGTGGTCGCGCAGTACGGTCGCCTGGCCGTTGAGGCTGTCTACGACGAACAGGCGGCCGCCGGTCACGCCGTACAGGTAGCCGTCGCGCCATGACAGTGCTCCGTCGTTGGCTCCGGTCCTGCCGCTGAACACTGGGATGGTCCGCAGCACCTGTCCGGTGGTGTGGTTGGCGACGAAGACCGTGCCGTCCGCCAGGCCCCACAGGTTGCCGTCCGGCCCGATGCTGAGCTCGTTGATGCTGGCAGCGCCGGGCACGGGGACGACGTCTGTGCTGACGGCCCCCGTGGCCGGGTCGACCTTGACGAGGTGCGCCTCGGTTGCCCGCGGTTCGGTCCCCTGGCCGCCTTCGATGCCGGAGCCTGCCCAGAGGGTCGTCCCCGTCGGCAGGATCGAGGCGATCGTCTGGTCCACCACGACATCGCGGTACACCGTGAACGCACCGGTCGGTACGTCGTACACGGTGACGGCTCCGCCGTACTCGCCGTACCCGGGAGTGGTGCCGACGTAGACGTGGTCGCCGGACGGGACCACCGCGATGGGCCTGTTCTGGTGGTGGCTGTCGACCAGACTGAACAGCTCACGCGGGTTCGTCGGGCTCTCCGGTGCGTGCGGGTCCCAGAGCGACAGGCGGCCGTAGGGGTAGATGCCGACGTACATCTTGCCGGTGGTGTCCCAGGCCCAGCCTTCGACCTGGCCCAGTCGCGTGGTGACCGTGGACTTGCCGGTTGGCGGGTCGTAGACCGACGTCGAGCCGTTCAGGTAGGCGTTGACGAAGACCTTGCCGTCGGACGGATCCGAGAGCGCGTGCATGAGTGGCACCGGGACGTACTGGAACGGTGAGCTCCACTGCGCGAGCGTCCCGGCCTGCGGGTCGTACCGGAACGTCCCACCGGAGTAGTTGCCGGCCAGACCGTAGAGGACCGGTGCGCCGTTCTCGGTGACCCAGCCGTAGCCGATCGAGGCGCCACGAGTCAGGCGAGCCGTTGGCGACACTGGGCCGATGGTGTTGGTGTCGAGGTCGTAGTGGGTCAGGTTCAGCGTGCTGGTGGTGAAGTACACGCCACCTGGGCCGGCCGCGGACACTCCGCGCGCGGCGATCGCGTAGTCCATGACCTGACTGCCGGTCTCGGAGTCAGTGAACTTGAGTTGCTCGCCGGTGACTGCGTCGACCACGATCAGACGGCTGCTGGCGTTGGCGAAGACCCGACCGCCTGCGTAGTCCAGGTCGATGAAGTCCTTGGCCGGCAGACCCGGTGGGGTGATGTCCTCGACCGCACTCGTCGCCAGGTCGATCCTAAGCAGCCTGGCGTTCGGAGTGGAGATGCCGACGAACAGTGCATTGTGGTCCGGGTCGTACACCGTCGACCGCGCGTACTGCTGCACCGGGTCGAGTGAGCCGTAGTCGGTGACCTGGCCGGTGCTGCCGTCGTACTTGAAGGCGTGCGCGGTCGGGTAGGTGCCCGCGTACACGTTGCCGTTCCGGTCGGCGGTGAGGCCGTAGATCTGTGCCTCGCCGGGGATCGGCTGACCGAGGTCGCTGACCGTGCCGTCGGCCGGGTCGTAGCGATAGAGGTGCGCGTTCGGGTACGTGCCGACGTACACGCGGCCGTCGGATGCCACCACGATCGCCCACGCGCCGGCGGCCCCGCTGAGCGTGACGGTGTTGAGCAGCTGGCGGGAGTGCAGGTCGACGACGTTGAGGAGCGCGTTCTCACCGGCGGGTACGGCGTACACGACGTCGCGGCCGTCCGGTGTGCGACCGATGGCGCCCTCCATGATCGTGAGGGAGCTGATCGGTGCGCCGAGATCCTGGATGACCTCGGCGGCCCTGCTGGTCCGGTTGTGGTCCGGGATGAGCGGGCCGTTCTCGGACGGGAAGAGGTCAGGCGGGGGCCGATGGGGATCTGCGGTGGCAGGTGGACCGCCGGTGACGAGCAGTCCCAGCACGACGGCCAGGACCAGTGCGATGCGGAGGGGGGCATGGCGGATCGAACGGCGCGGAATCATGGGCGGGCTCCCTGCGACGTGGTTCCCGCGACGGTATAACGGTCATGACCGTAAAGTCCATAACTCACCCACTATGACTCGCGGCGCCGACCCTGGTGGGTCGGCGCCGGGGGCGTCGTTCTGGTGGTGCTGGGGTCAAGCGGCCAGCTTCTCGGCGACCTGGGCGAGCGACGGGTTCGTCATCGCGGTCCCGTCCGGGAACACCACGGTCGGCACCGTCTGGTTGCCGTTGTTGACCTTCTCGACGATCTGCGCGGCCTCCGGGACCTGCTCGATGTCGACCTCGGTGAACTCGATCCCGGCCCGCTTCAGTTGGCCCTTCAGGCGGTGGCAGTAGCCACACCAGGGAGTCGAGTACATCGTGAAAGCCGCCATCGGCTGTCTCCTTCTGCAAGTGGGCGCGGATTGTGTCCGGCGGCCCGTCTAGGGTTGCTCTCGTCCTATCGGAACCTCGCCGCAGGTGGTGCTCTTCCCGCATGTCCCAGCCCGTGAGCGATCTCACACAATCTGTTGCCGTGGGTTCCGCGGATGCTCTGCTCGAGGCGCTTGATCCCGAGCAGCGCGCGGTCGCGACCTCCCTGCATGGACCGGTCGTGGTGATGGCCGGAGCAGGCACCGGGAAGACGCGGGCGATCACCCACCGGATCGCGTACGGCGTGCGGACCGGGACCTTCGACCCACTGCGGGTGCTCGCGGTGACGTTCACCCAGCGCGCGGCCGGTGAGATGCGCGGACGGCTCGCGCAGCTCGGCGTCGAGGGTGTGCAGGCGCGGACGTTCCACTCCGCCGCGCTGCGGCAGGCCAGATGGTTCTGGCCCAAGGTGTACGGCAGTGAGCTGCCGCCGATCGTGGACCGCAAGTTCCCGCTGCTGACCGAGGCGGCGTCGCGCTGCCGGGTCCGGGTGGACACGCCTGCCCTGCGCGACCTGGCCGGTGAGGTCGAGTGGGCCAAGGTGAGCAACGTCCGGCCGGACGACTACGCGAAGCTCGCGCCCCGCTCCGGCCGGACGCTCGCCGCCTTCGACCCGGCGACGATCGCGCGGATCTTCGCGGCCTACGAGGACGTCAAGCTGGAGCGCGGCCGCATCGATCTGGAGGACGTGCTGCTCTGTGCGGTCGCGCTGCTCGCGGAGGACGAGCGGGTGGCGGCGGAGATCCGCAGGCAGTACCGGACGTTCGTGGTCGACGAGTATCAGGACGTCAGCCCGCTGCAGCAGAGCCTGCTCGACCTGTGGCTCGGCGGCCGCGAGGACGTCTGCGTGGTCGGCGACCCGGCGCAGACGATCTACTCCTGGGCCGGCGCCGAGCCGGAGAATCTGGTGCGCTTCGCCTCCCGGCACCCGTCGGCGAATGTGATCAAGCTGGTCCGCGACTATCGGTCCACTCCGCAGATCGTCGACGTCGCGAACAAGATCCTCGACGCGGCCGGACCGACCGGACTGCCCGGCCGCGTGACACTGCGCTCCCAGCGAGACGCCGGTCCGGTGCCGGTGTACCGCGAGTACTCCGACGAGGTCGCCGAGGCCGATGCGGTGGCCCGGGCGATCGCCCGGCTCCGCGACGAGGGGACTCGGCTGCGGGACATCGCCGTACTGTTCCGGACCAATGCCCAGTCGGAGAACTTCGAGCAGGCGCTGGCGGAGCGGAAGATCCCGGCGGTGCTGAAGGGTGCGGAGCGGTTCTTCGAGCGCGCCGAGATCCGGCAGGCCGCCGTACTGCTGCGGGGGCAGGCCAAGGCCGGGGACGTGTCGGACGACCTGGTCGAGGTGGTGACCGGGGTGCTCGGCGGGGCGGGGTGGACGCCGGAGCCGCCGACCGGGACCGGCGCGGTCCGGGACCGGTGGGAGTCGCTCAGCGCGCTGGTGACGATGACTTCGGACTTCGCCGCCGAGAATCCGTCGGCGAAGTTGCTGGATCTGATGGCGGAGCTCGACCGGCGGGCGTCGATCCAGCACGCGCCGCTGGCCGAGGGGGCCACGCTGGCCACGCTGCACGCGGCCAAGGGCCTGGAGTGGAAGTGCGTCTTCATCGTCGGCGCGCACGAGGGGACACTGCCGATCAGCTACGCCCAGACGCCGGCGCAGGTGGAGGAGGAGCGGCGGCTGTTCTACGTAGGGGTGACGCGGGCGAAGGACCAACTCTTCATCAGTTGGTCGACGTCACGCTCCCCGGGCGGGCGCGGCCAGCGGGGTCCGACCCGGTTCCTCGACCCGATCGGCGTCCGTACGTCGCGGCCGACCGCGTGGGAGCCCTCCCCAGACCGCACCGAGCGCGCGGCCCGGGCCGGCCGCCCGATCCCGAAGTGCCGCGTCTGCGGTCGCGGTCTGCTCGATGCCGGCGCCCGCAAGCTCGGCCGCTGCGAGGACTGCCCCTCCACGATCGACCAGGACCTGTACGACGCCCTGGTCGCCTGGCGCACCGAGCAGGCGGAGTCTGAGAGCATGCCCGCCTTCGTCATCCTCACCGACGCCACCCTGACCGCAATCGCCGAGACCCGCCCCGCCGACGAACAGTCCCTCCGCCGGATCCCGGGTATCGGCCACACCAAACTCACCAAGTACGGCGCCCACATCCTGACCCTCTGCACGCGCTGATCTCGCCGGCCCGATGAGTTGCCGTTCCGGGCAGTCCATGGCTACTGGCCGGAAATGTGTTGCCAGGCAGGGGGAGTGGGGCGCACTCTGGAGGACAGGCCGTGTTCTGCTCCTGGCAGACGTGGCAATTAGGTGACACAGGCAACGATCCCGGAGCGTGCGGATGACGTCCCGGAGCGTGCCGGAAGATCGTCGAGGCAGCCAGATTCGGACGCCGAGGCGGCAACTTCCGGCCAACTTCGCAAACTGGCGTTAAATAGTTTGCGGGCTCCGACGGGGACGGCGTACTGTTCTTTCTGCGGTCGAAGCCTGGCCGAAAACTTCAAACAACCATAGCGATCGAGCTAACCGCCCGCTTCGCCACAACGAGAGGAGGTGCCCTGGAAATGATCACGATCAACATCGTCAAGAAGCCGTTCAGCGACGCTGTAGCGCTGCCGTGTGCCCAGATCCTGGGTGCCTTCCCGCGCACGCATCTCGCGGCCGTTGTGGTCATGGCTTCCGGCGCTGCCCAGATTCAGGGCGGAGCTGTCGGCGATGCGAAGTACGGCGGTTCGGGTTCTCGAGCATGGAGTCCACCGGTCTGACAGACGTCAGCCCGGCACCTCCAAGGCCGCGGAACCCGATTAGGGTCCCGCGGCCTTTCTGTTTGATCAGCAGTGTTTGTCCACAGATTTGGCGGCCTTCGACCGGAGGTCGTCACCGACGACAAGAGATCAGCATCAAGTCACTGGGAGGTGACCGGAATGAGCGTGAGCTTCCTCGATGTCTTCACCGAGGTGGCAACGTCGCAGGACCTGCCCTGTCGGTCCTACGCGCCAGAACTCTTCTTCGCCGAATCGCCGGCGGACGTCGAGTACGCAAAGTCGCTGTGCACCACCTGCCCGCTGAAGGCCGAGTGCCTGGCCGGAGCGCTCGAGCGTTCCGAGCCGTGGGGAGTGTGGGGTGGCGAACTGTTCGTCCAGGGAGTGGTAGTTCCGCGCAAGCGGCCCCGTGGGCGTCCCCGCAAGAGTGACACCGTAACCGCAGCCTGACGAACCAATCCGAATCGAGAAACCGAGCCATGACGACACAGACTTCACGCAGGAGAATGGAAATGCATCTAATGAACGAAGATCTTGCTCGTGCTCATTGTCGTTCTATCTTGAACGACGCAGAGCAGAACCGGCGCTTCCACCTTGCTCGCAAGATCGAGCGGGCGCAGAAGCGGGCCGAGCGGGCCAGCCTGCGAGCTGAGAGGGCCAGCGCAAGGGCGCGCCTCGCACTCGCACGCTTGGTCTGACCACCAGAAAAGAACACACCGCCCGCGGGCCGGTCCGAAAGGGAGGACCGGCCGGCAGGCACTCCAGCCTGACCAGCTGAATCACCGAGGGGCGGCATCCACCGGATGCCGCCCCTCGGCCATGCCCGGGACACGCGAAGGTGCAGACTGAGCGCATGGTGAGAGTGAGTTGTGCGTTGTGTGGTCAGCAGGCGGCGTCGGAGGACGTGCCGCTGACCTGGATGACCTCGGTCGAGGACGGTCGCAAGCTGGTGTACTGCGACCGGTGCGCCCGGGAGAACGTCCGCAGCATCGAGGGGAAGCTGGACTCCGTCTACTGGTGAGAAAGTTCTGAGCCGGGTGTCGAATCCGGCCTGATCCGCCCGACGCAGGGGTGAAAGCACTCCAGCGGAAGGAACCGGATCATGACCCTCACCGAGAGCGCGCCAGCGACGACCAGCCGGCGGCAGTGGATCGGCCTGGGAGTTCTGTCGCTCGCGACGCTACTGGTGTCACTGGACCTGTTCGTGATGCTGCTGGCCGTGCCGGCGGTGACCGAGGCGCTCGGCGCCTCCAGCAGCCAGCAGCTGTGGATCCTGGACGTGTACGGGTTCATGGTGGCCGGCCTGATGATCACGATGGGCAACATCGGCGACCGGATCGGCCGTCGGCGGCTGCTGCTGGCGGCTGCTGCGCTGTTCGGTGTCGCCTCGGTGGCAGCGGCGTACTCGACGAGCCCGGAGATGCTGATCGTGACCCGCGCGGTGCTCGGCATCGCCGGTGCGGCCATCGCTCCGTGCACGCTGTCGCTGATCAGCACCCTGTTCCCGAACGCGCAGCAGCGGGCCAAGGCCCTGGGGATCTGGGCCGGCTGCTTCACCGTCGGTGCCGTGATCGGCCCGATCGTCGGCGGCGTCTTACTGAACCACTTCTGGTGGGGCTCGGCCTTCCTGATCGGCGTACCGGCGATGGTGGTGCTGGTAGCGGTCGGGCCGTTCCTGCTGCCGGAGTACCGCGACGAGAACGCGGGCCGGATCGACCTCCCGAGCGTGCTGCTGTCGCTGGCCGCGATCCTGCCGGCGATCCACGGGCTGAAGCAGCTCGCCGCCCACGGTGCGAGCGCGACGGCGGCCGGTTCGCTGGTCGCAGGCGGTGTCTTCGGCTGGATCTTCGTACGACGCCAGCAGCGCCTGGCCGACCCGCTGGTCGACGTACGGCTGTTCACCCGGAAGACCTTCACGGTCACGCTCGGCAGCATGCTGTGCTTCTCGATGCTGTCCGGTGGCGTGATGGTGTTCGTCGCGCAGTACTTCCAGTTGGTCCAGGGCATGACGCCGCTGGCTGCTGGGGTCGCTCTGGTCCCGGGCATGGTCACCACGACCGTCGCCTTCCAGGTGGCGCCGCGGCTGGCGCAGCGGGTCCGCCCGGGCGTACTGATCCCGGCCGGCATCGCGTTCACGGTGGTCGGCATGGCCGTGATGACCCAGGCGACGTCGACCGCCGTCCTGGTCATCGCCTTCGCGGTCCAGTGCGTCGGTCCCGCGCCGCTGGTCACGCTGGGCACGAACCTGGTGATCGGCTCCGTCCCGCCGGAGAAGGCCGGATCCGCCGGCGCGCTGACGCAGACCGGCAACGAGTTCGGCTACGCGCTGGGTATCGCGATCCTGGGCAGCGTGGTCACCGCGGCGTACCGGAGCCAGATGAACGGCCGCGGCGGCAACTCACTGGCCGAGGCGATCGCCCAGGGCGTGCCTGGCGACGTACTGGCCCAGGCGCAGGACGCGTTCACCGCAGGACTGCACCTGGCCGCCGGCATCACCGCGGTGGTCCTGACGCTGGTCGCCACCGCGCTGGCGATCACCCTGCGGTCGGTGCCGGTCCTGAGCCACGACGACCACTGAGCCTGAGTCAGTCCTCGGTGAAGCCCGGGAGAAGCTCCTCCAGAACGGCGCGAAACGGGGCTTTCGCCT
Organism: Kribbella capetownensis; assembly: GCF_004331485.1. Lineage (GTDB taxonomy): Bacteria > Actinomycetota > Actinomycetes > Propionibacteriales > Kribbellaceae > Kribbella > Kribbella capetownensis. The sequence continues at coordinate 287,623 of NZ_SJKD01000006.1, read as the reverse complement.
CGAGTTGGGACAGGACGGCCATCCCGCCGATCCAAACCCGGTGGATGAGCAGGTACGACGGCGGCATGTTGAGCTTGAGGGCCAGCGTCGCGCTGGGCGACCGGAAGTCCCCGGTCCGGTTCGCCTGCGCGCGCATCCACTCCCGGCTGAACTGGAACGTCTCCGCCCGGGCCGGCTCTGCGAACGGGGCCAGGTAGTCCATCAGCAGGTCCGGGTCGATCTCCATCCGCGGCTTGATGAAGCCCTCGGCCCGCAACCCGTCCCGGATGGCGACCCCGTCACCGTCGAGCGAGATCCGCAGCAGCCGCCCGATCGCGGGCGGCAGGCCGTCCGGCAGCCGTGCGCACAGCCCGAAGTCGACCACTCCGAGCCGTCCGTCCGGCATCACCCGGAAGTTGCCCGGATGCGGGTCCGAGTGCAGGAGGCCGGCGTACTTCGGGCCGCTGAACATGAACCGGACGTACTTCAGCCCGATCGCGTTGCGCTCCTTCTTGGTGCCGTCGCTGATGATCGACGACAGCGGCCGGCCCTCGAGCCACTCGGACACGATGACCGACGGGGAGTGCTTGATGACCCGGGGTACGACGAACTCGTCGTGGTCCTTGAACGCGTCGGCGTACTGCTGCTGTGCCTGGGCCTCGCGGTCGTAGTCCAGCTCCTCGCCGATCCGCTCCTGCAACTCGGTGACCAGCGGCTTCATGTCCAGGCCGGGGACCAGCGTTCCGAAGGTGCGGGCGAACCGGCCGAGCTGGCGCAGGTCCGAGCGCAGCGCCTCGGCGGCGCCCGGGTACTGCAGCTTGACCGCGACCTCGCGGCCGTCCGTCAGGATGCCGCGGTGCACCTGGCCGATCGACGCGGCCGCCGCGGGCAGGTCGTCGAACTCCTCGAACCGGTCCCGCCAGCGTCTGCCCAGCTCGCGCGACAGGATCGTGTGCACGGTCGAGGCCGGCATCGGCGGGGCGGAGTCCTGCAGCTTGGTCAGAGTCGCCCGGTACGGCGCCGCGAGCTCCTCCGGCATCGCCGACTCCATCAGGCTCAGCATCTGCCCGAACTTCATCGCGCCGCCCTTGAGCTCGCCCAGGACGGAGAACAACTGATCGGCGGTACGGCGCTGGAACTCGGCGTAGACGGCCTCAGCCGGCGCACCGCCGATCCGCTTGCCGAGTCCGACCGTGGCCCGGCCGGCGGCACCGAGCGGCAGGCTGGCGAGCTTCGCGGTCCGGCTCAGCGCCTTGCGGGGAAGATCCGACACGTATCCATTCTGTCGGGTCACCCAAGCCGGGACGACGGAGGGGCGGTGGCGGACACGTTGCGTGTCGCGCCACCGCCCCTACGACTTGGTGCGTCAGGCCTTGCCGAGGATCCGGTTCAGGTTCGTACCGCACTCGGGGCACTTGGCCTTGGCCATGCGCGTGCCCTTGTCGTTGACCTTGACCTCGCCGTCGGCGGTGCGCTTGGCCTTGCACTTGACGCAGTAGAACTCGCCGCTCCAGGTCTCTGCCATGAGGGCCCTCTCCTTGCTCTGAATACCAGCCGGGGCTCTCGCCCCAGGCCGTCGTGGATGCTAACGGCAGACCGTCCTGCCGTAGGCCGTTCGGCCCAGTCGGGATTCACCCTACGGCAGGCGGGAGCAGGCTCAAGCGCACCTGCCGGCCCGCGTGCCGCTCGGACGCCCCGAGGAAAGCCCTTTCCAAGCCGTCTGGCAGCAACGGAACAGGCTCCCGGTGGTCCGCCTCCGGAACCGCTCGGCTTCCCCTCCGAACGGCCCCGGAGGCGGTCCGGGAGCCTGTTGGCCATGACGCTAGGAGGCGGGCGCCGCGCAGGCAAGCCCCGGTTGTCCACGCCTGTGGATAACTCTGTGTGCAACCTGTGGGACGCGCCGCCGGACACTGTGGACGAGCGGGGGAACAGGGTGTGAACAACCGGAATCGGCCGGCCCAAGATCTGGCGCCTGACCTGCGGAAACGCTGATGCACAGGTTGTGGACGGAAGAAAGTTGTCGGATTCTGGGGGTACGTTTTGACCCATGGCCGACTCTCCACCGCGATCGACCCCAGGCCCGATCCCGCCGTACGTCGACATCCGCCGCAGCAAGCGGCGCAAGCGGACCGTCAGCGCCTACCGCGACGGTGAGCGGGTGGTCGTGCTGATGCCCGACCGGCTGTCCGCCGCGGAGGAGGCGCGCTGGGTCGAGACCATGCTGGCGCGGCTGGAGAAGCAGCGCAGCCGATCCCGCGTGTCGGACGAAAAATTGTTGTCCAGAGCACACGAACTCGCGTGTCGGCATCTTCCAGAAGTGCCCGAACCTGCGTCTGTGAGGTGGGTTTCGAACCAAAACAGACGGTGGGGATCCTGCACTCCGGCGGACAGATCGATCCGTTTGTCCACCCGGCTGCAGGCGATGCCCGCCTGGGTGGTCGACTACGTCCTCATCCACGAGCTGGCCCATCTGGTCGAACCGGCCCACAACGCGGCCTTCTGGGAGTTGGTCCACCGCTACCCCAAGGCTGAGCGTGCGGAGGGGTATCTGGAGGGTGTTTCGGCCGCTTCGGCGCTCAATCTCGACGACTTCTGACTGCGGCCCGCACTCGCCCGATCACGCCCCGACAGTCCCCCAAGGGCCACTCAGGGGCCGGGGTGGGGCTGGCTTCAGGGTGCTCTCGGTGGCTTCCTCCATAGTGGTGACCCCGCTGTTCCAGCCAGGCTTTTGACCTGTAGCCAGCGCCCACGCCAGGGAGCGCTGGGGCCGGGCGCCGGAGGGGGCGCAGAGGGGCAGGGAAGCTATGGCCAGGGGACAGATCACGGTCCGGGCGGCGCGCTGGAGCGCCACCCATCCGTGGCGGGCGATGGCGATGTGGGTGGTCGTCGTGATCGCCTGTTTCGCCGTCGGCTCGATGACCGGGACCAAGGAGTCCGAGAACGAGGGCGACATCGGCGAGGTGACCCGGGCCGACAACATCGTCAAGTCCGGCAACTTCGCCGACCCGGACGTGGAGAGCGTGCTGATCACCTCGCCGTCCGGGACGCTCGACCAGGCGGAGGCCACCAAGGCCGCCGGCGTGGTGATCCAGCGGATGCGCGCCCTCGGTGGGGTCGCGGAGGTCGCTCAGCCGATGCCGTCGCCGAAGAAGGACGCGCTGATCGTCCGGGTGACGCTGAAGGACGGCGACGGGGACGACCGGGTCCAGCCGCTGCAGGACACCACCGCCCAGATCCAGCAGCAGTACCCGACGCTGCGGATCGAAGAAGTCGGCGGACTGTCGATCGACAAGGCGCTGAACGAGACGCTCGGCAAGGACTTCAAGCGCGCCGAGATGTTCAGCCTGCCGGTGACACTCGCGATCCTCTTGATCGCCTTCGGCGCACTGATCGCGGCATCGGTCCCGCTTCTGCTGGCGCTGTCGGCCGTCGCAGCCGCGATCGGCTTGTCCGCGGCCGCGTCCCAGCTGATCCCGGCCGTCGACGCGGTGAACAGCGTCATCCTGCTGATCGGTATGGCGGTCGGCGTCGACTACTCGCTCTTCTACCTGCGCCGCGAACGTGAGGAACGCGCGAAGGGCCGCGGCCATGTCGACGCGGTCGAGATCGCGGCCGCGACGTCGGGCCACGCCGTCGTCGTCTCCGGTACGGCGGTCATCATCTCGATGGCCGGCTTGTTCCTGGCCCGGGACGCGGTGTTCTCGTCCTTCGCGGTCGGCTCGATCCTGGTCGTCGCGGTGGCCGTCGTCGGTTCGCTGACCGTGCTGCCCGCCGTACTGGCGAAGCTCGGTCGCTGGGTGGACCGGCCGCGGATCCCGTTCGTGTGGCGGTTGACCGCGAGCAAGGGCAAGCCGCGCTTCTGGCCGACCGTGCTCAAGCCGGCGCTGAAGCACCCGGTCGCCACGCTGATGATCGCCGTCGTCGCACTGCTCGCGGTCGCGTCGCCGGCGCTGGGGATGACGCTGAAGTTCCCCGGCACCGAGGACCTGCCGCGCGACACCGCGGTGATGAAGGCCTACGACCGGCTCACCGCGGCCTTCCCGAGTACCGGGACGAGCCACGAGGTCGCCGTCCGTGCACCGGCCAACCAGGCGCCCGCGGTCAAGGTCGCACTGGCCGATCTGGTGAAGCGCACGCAGGACGACAAGCTGTTCGCACAGGACGGTCTGGAGGAGCCGCGGGTCTCCAAGGACGGCACGGTGACCACGCTCGAGGTCGCCACGCCGTACGAGGGTGGTAGCCAGGAGGCGCGTGACTCGCTGACCAAGCTGCGCAAGGAACTGATGCCGGAGACGGTCGGCAAGGTGCCGGGAGCCGAGTACGCCGTCGGCGGGTTCGTCGCAGCGGATGTCGACTACGCGGCCCACACCCGGGCCAAGCTGCCGCTGGTGATCGGGTTCGTGCTGCTGCTGACGATGATCGTGATGATGGTGACGTTCCGGTCCGTGGTGGTCGCGGTCACCGCGATCGGGCTGAACCTGCTGAGTGCGGCCGCGGCGTACGGCGTGGTGACCGCGGTCTTCCAGAACACCTGGGCCGAGGGGATCCTCGACTTCCGCTCGAACGGTGCGGTCGTGTCCTGGCTGCCGCTGTTCCTCTTCGTGGTGCTGTTCGGTCTGTCGATGGACTACCACGTGTTCGTCGTCAGCCGGATCCGTGAAGCGGTACTGCGCGGCGTGCCGACCAAGAAGGCTGTGGCCGACGGCATCACCGGATCGGCCGGTGTGGTCACCAGCGCGGCGGCCGTGATGATCGGGGTGTTCGCGGTCTTCGCGACGCTGAGCACGCTGGACATGAAGCAGCTCGGTGTCGGCCTTTCCGTCGCGATCCTGCTCGACGCCACGATCATCCGCGCGGTCGTCCTGCCGAGCGTGATGATCCTGCTCGGCGACGCGAACTGGTGGGCGCCGAAGTGGCTGCGCCGCAAGCCTGCCAAGCACGCGACCCAGCCGCCCGCGGCCCCGGAGGAGGAGCGCGAACTGACCCCGGTCGGCTGATCCAGGCAGTACGACGCCCCACCCGGAAAACGGGTGGGGCGTCGCCCGTCTGTGCGCAAGGATGGCGCCGTGCGTACCGAGGCTCTGACCGAACTGGCCGAGACCGTCCTGGCCGTCGAGCGCCCGCACCCGGTGCGCGTCGCGATCGACGGCTGCTCCGCAGCGGGGAAGACGACGCTCGCGGACGACCTGGCGCAGGTGCTGGCCGACCGCACCGAGCGCGAGATCATCCGGGCTGGGATCGACTACTTCAAACGTGCTCCCGAGCTGCGTACGGCGTACCCGATCGACTCGCCGGAGAGCTACTACCTGGATACCTGGGACCACGACGGGATCCGGGACCGGCTCCTCATTCCACTAGGTCCGGGCGGCGACCTGCGGTACGCCACTGCGATCAAGCGGCCGGACGGACAGCCATTGTCCGATTCGCTCATCCAGGTGGCCCGGCCGGATGCAGTGTTGCTGGCCGACGGCGCGTTCCTGCAACGTCCGGCGCTGGATGATCACTGGGATCTGCGGATCTACGTGCACGTCAGCTTCGACACGGTTCTGCGTCGTGGCACCGCGCGCGACCAGGCCTGGATGGACTCCGCCGCAGCGGCCGAGGAGCGCTACCGCAGTCGGTACATTCCGGGGGAGCGGATGTACGTCGATCAGGTCCGGCCGCGGTCCCGTGCACAGGTCGTCGTGGACAACGAGGATCCGGCGAACCCGAGGCTCACCTTCAACTAGACGAGCCTTGGCGGGCTCGGTGAGCGGCCGCCTTCACCCGGCTCTGGCATTGCGGTGAACAGAAGCGGCGTTGGCCGTTGCGGGAGACATCCACGAAGACGCGGTCGCACTGAGGGGCCGCGCAGACTCCGAGGCGGCCGGCCAGGTCGCTGCCCAGCGCGAGTGCGAGGCCGGCCGCGCAGCCTGCTGCCCAACCGTTCACCAGACCGTCGTCCGGACCGTGGAAGTGCAGGCTCCAGCCCTTGTCTCTTCGGTCCAGTTGCGGTCGCGCGTTGGTGTCCAGCAGCAGTGCGTTCACCTCATCCGCGGCTCGGTCGAGATCGCCCGAGTTGGCCGACTCGAAGACGATCCGCATCCGCGCGGCCAGGTCCGTGAGCCGGCGCGCATCGTCTTGCCGGACGGAAGGCTGTGGATAGCCGATCGCGACCAGGGCGTCCGCGACCGCCTGCGCCGCGTCGGCCGGCAGGGGGAACGCCGTACCGCCGGAGAACCCGGGGGTCAGCCGGTTCACGTACTCGACGGACGCCGCCAGCACGTTCCGGGTATGACTATCAAAAGACACTTGACCAGTCACGTGATCGCTCCGTAGGCTCGGGGTTGCGTGACCGATCATATCCACTTAGATAGTCATGGAGCCCGCAATGAGTGCTGCTGCGACCCTGACCGCGCCCTGGCGTGGGTTGTCCCGCGCGGTCTGGATCCTGGTGGTGGCCCGGGCGGTGAACCGGATCGGTGCGTTCACGCTGCCGTTCCTGGGCGTGGTGCTCACGGTCGAGTTCGGAGCGTCGCTCGGCGAGACCGGGCTGATCCTGGCCGTCTTCGGCGTCGCCACCATCCCGTCCCGGCTGCTCGGCGGGCAATTGGCCGACCGCCTCGGCCGCCGTCGCACGATCGTGCTCGGCCTGACCGGCTGCGCCGTCGCCCAGCTGTGGATCGCGCTCAGCAGCACGCTCTGGTCGGCAGTGCTGGCAGCGATCCTGCTCGGCCTCGCCTTCGAGATCTACGAGCCACCCAGTCAGGCGACGATCGCCGACGTCACCGATCCGTCCGACCGCCCAGCGGCGTACGGGCTGCTCGGCGCAGCAATGGCCGCGGCCGGTGTCCTGGCCGGTCTGCTCGCGGCAGCGGTCAGTCACTGGGATCTGCGCTGGCTGTTCGTCGCCGACGCGCTCAGCTGCCTGGCCTGCGCCGTACTCGTCGCGCTCGCGCTCCCAGCCGACGTACGGCGGGAACACGTGCCGGCGACCGCGGTGGCGGTGTGGCGGGATCGCCGGCTGGTGTTGCTGCTGATCAGTGGCACGGTCTTCGCCACGATCTACATGCAGTTGGTGATCGGAGTGCCGCTGACCCTGCTGGAGCAAGGGCTGCCGGAGTCGGGCACCGGATTCATCCTGGCTGTCTCAGCGATCACCCTGATTCTCGCCCAGCGCCTGCTCCGCGTGCGGCGGCTCGACGACTTCCGGTCGATCGCGGTCGGCTACATCCTGCTCGGTGCTGGGCTCGTCGTCTGCGCCTTCGCTCAGACTCTCACCGTGTTTCTGCTCGCTGCGGTGCTCTGGAGTGTGGGTGATCTGTTCCTCCTGACTCGCTACCTCACTCAGGCGTCCGGGCTCGCGCCCGACCACGCCCGGGGCCGGTATCTGGCCGTGTTCGGCCTGAGCTGGGGCATCGCGACGGCCATCGCGCCGCTGACGGTGACCCAGCTTCTCGAGACCGCCGGTCCTGAGGGGCTGTGGCTGTCCAGCGCCGCGGTGGCCGTCGTACTGGCTGCGCTGCAGCCGTGGTTCAGGAGGAGGTTGGCTCCAGCCGCACCGTAAGACCCTTGGCGACCGGGGTGTTGCTGCCCTTGGCCACGTCGTCGGCCGCCATCAGCACGTTGGTCTCCGGGTAGTACGCCGCCACACAGCCTCGCGCGGTCGGGTACGAGACGAGACGGAACCTGTTGGCCCGCCGCTCGACACCCTGGAACTCGCTGACGATGTCGACGTACGCGCCGTCCTCCAGGCCGAGCTCGGCCAGGTCGTCCGGGTTCACGAAGACCACCTCACGGCTGCCGTCCACGCCGCGGTAGCGGTCCTGCAGCCCGTAGATCGTGGTGTTGAACTGGTCGTGGCTGCGCAGCGTCTGCAGCAGCAGCCGGCCCGGTGCCGTCGGCAACCAACTCAGGTCGTTCGCGGTGAACTGGGCCTTCGCGTCGGAGGTGTGGAACTCGCGCCGGTCACGCGCCGCGTGGTCCAGCAGGAAGCCGCCCTCGTTGGCGCGCAACCGCGCCTCGAAGTCCTCGTACCCGTCCGCGATCCGGCCGATCCGTTGCCGGATCAGGCTGTAGTCGTCGGCGAAGTCTCGCCACGGGATCTCCCCGACGTCCGGAACCAGGGCCCGCGCCAGCCCGGCCACGATACCGATCTCCGACTTCAGCTCCGGACCTGGCGGGATCAGGTTCCCGGTGGACAGGTGTACGGCGCCTTGCGAGTCCTCCACGGTCACCGACTGTGGGCCGGCCGCGGTGTGGTCGTGGTCGGTCCGGCCGAGCGTCGGCAGGATCAGCGCCTCGCGCCCCGTGATGGTGTGCGACCGGTTCAGCTTCGTGGACACGTGCACGGTCAGGTCGCACTGCCGCAGGCCGCTGTGGACGACCTCGGTGTCCGGTGTCGCCGACGCGAAGTTGCCGCCCATCGCGAAGAAGACCCGGACCGTGCCCTCGCGCAGCCGCTTCACCGTGTCGGCCGCGTCGATGCCGTGCTTGCGTGGCGAGGTGAACGAGAACTCGGCGTCGAGCTTGTCGAGGAAGTCGTCCGGCATCTTCTCCCAGATGCCCATGCTGCGGTCGCCCTGGACGTTCGAGTGTCCGCGCACCGGGCACGGTCCGGCGCCAGGCTTGCCGATGTTGCCCTGCAGGAGCAGGACGTTGACGATCTCGCTGATCGTGGCGACCGCCTCGCGCTGCTGGGTCAGGCCCATCGCCCAGCAGATCACCGTCGCCTTGGACGCGATGAACCGCTGGGTGAACTCCTCGATCTCGGCCCGACGCAGGCCGGTGGCCTGCTCGACCGCGGCCCAGTCGAGCTCGGTGTTGTGCTTGGAGTACAGCTCGAAGCCGCTGGTGTGGCCGTCGATGAAGGACTTGTCCAGGACCGTGCCGGGGTTGGCCGCCTCGGCCTTGACGAGAAGGTGGCCGACGGCAAGGAACAGGGCCTGGTCGCCGCCGAGCCGGATCTGCAGGTGCTGGTCGGCCAGCGTCGTACCCTTGCCGACCCAGCCGCGGGGACGCTGCGGGTTCTTGAAGTTCATCAGTCCGGGCTCGGGCAGCGGATTCACCGAGACGATCGACCCGCCGTTGCGCTTGGCAACCTCCAGGTGGCTGAGCATCCGGGGTGCGTTGGTGCCCGGGTTCTGCCCGACGACGACGATCAGCTCGGCCTCCTCGAGCATCTCGAGCGTGACCGCGCCCTTGCCGCTGCCGATCACCCGGGACAGCGCCGTACCGGAAGACTCGTGGCACATGTTCGAGCAGTCGGGGAGGTTGTTGGTGCCGTAGGCACGGACCAGGAGTTGATAGAGGAACGCGGCCTCGTTGCTGGTCCGGCCGGAGGTGTAGAAGACGGCGTCGTTCGGGTCGACCAGGGCCTTCAGATGCCGCGCGACGACCTGGAACGCCTCGTCCCAGCCGACCGGCTCGTAGTGCGTGGCGCCGGCCCGCAACAGCATCGGCTCGGTGATCCGGCCGAGCTTGCCGAGGTCGAACTCGGAGATCTCGTTCAGTTGGTCGATCGAGTGCTCGGCGAAGAAGCTGCGCGGCACCCGCTTGCGGGTCGCCTCCCACGCGACCGCCTTGGCGCCGTTCTCGCAGAACTCGGCCGCGTGCTTGCGTTTGTGGTCGGGGTCCGGCCAGGCGCAGGACGGACAGTCGAAGCCGCCGTCCTGGTTCATCTTCAGGAAGACCTTGCCGGTCCGGGCCGGGCCCATCTCGCGGAAGCCGAACTTGAACGAGGACAGCACCGCGGGAACGCCGGCGGCCTTCTTCTTCGGATGTTCTATGTCGACCATGCTTCAACGATAGTTCGATCTATCACTATCGGCAGGTTTGATAGGTGTGACTGTGGACAAGTGGCGCCTGAATCCACATCGATCCGCAATGTTGTGTGACCCCATCCCATAGTGCGGCCGGGGGCGGATTCCTACAGTCATCGGCCATGGAGACCCGTCGAGCCCTGATCACCGGAGCTGCGTCCGGCATCGGCGCCGCCTGTGCACGGCGGCTCGCGGCCGACGGCGTACACGTGCTGGCAGTCGATTACGACGCTAGCGCACTGGACAAGGTCGCCTCTGACGGTGTGCAGCCGGTGGTGGCCGATCTGGCTGATCTTGAGCGTCTGGCCGACCTCCCGACGGACGTGGACATCCTGGTCAACAACGCCGGGGTCCAGCAGGTCGCTCCGGTCGAGCAGTTCCCCCCGGAGCGGTTCAGCTACATCCTGCGGCTCATGCTCGAGTCGCCGTTCCGCCTGATCCGCCAGACCCTTCCGCACATGTACGGCGCCGGCTGGGGGCGGGTCATCAACATCAGTTCGGTGCACGGACTCCGGGCCAGCCCGTTCAAGGCGGCGTACGTCGCCGCCAAGCACGGACTGGAAGGACTCAGCAAGGTCGTCGCCCTGGAGGGTGCGGCGCACGGGGTCACCAGCAACTGCGTGAACCCGGCCTACGTGCGTACGCCGCTTGTCACCGCACAGCTCGCGGACCAGGCGGCCACGCACGGACTGTCCGAGGCAGAGGTGCTGGAGAAGGTCATGCTCGAGCCGGTCGCGGTGAAGCGGCTGATCGAGCCGGCCGAAGTGGCGGAGCTGGTCGCGCTGCTGTGCGGTCCGGCCTCCGCCTCCATCACGGGGAGCTCATTCGTACTCGACGGCGGCTGGACCGCCCACTAGCAGTGTTCAGGACCGCCCACTAGCAGTGTTGGAGCCCGCCATGACAGCAACAGAACCGGTCCGCACCCGGACACCGATCGCCCGGGTGGTCGGTGCGAGTCTCGTCGGCACCACCGTCGAGTGGTACGACTTCTTCCTCTACGGCGTGGCCGCGTCGGTGGTGTTCGGCGATCTGTTCTTCCCCAAGGGTGAGGAGCTCACCGGAACGCTGCTGAGCTTCGCCACGTTCGCCGTCGGGTTCTTCGCCCGCCCGATCGGCGGAGTGGTGTTCGGCCACTACGGCGACCGCTTGGGCCGCAAGAACCTGCTGGTGCTGTCGCTGCTGATGATGGGCCTGGCCACCTTCGCCATCGGCTTGCTGCCGACGTACGCACAGGTCGGTGCGCTCGCTCCGGTCCTGCTGACCGTGCTGCGACTCATCCAGGGCTTTGCGCTCGGTGGTGAGTGGGGCGGCGCCGTACTGATCGTGTCCGAACACGGTGACCCGGCACGGCGTGGCTTCTGGGCCTCCTGGCCGCAGGCGGGTGCTCCAGCGGGTCAGCTGATCGCCAACGGCGTACTGGCTGGGCTGGCGGCGTTCCAGTCGGACGCTGCCTTCGACTCCTGGGGCTGGCGCATTCCGTTCCTGCTGTCCGCCGTACTGGTACTCGTCGGACTGTGGGTGCGGCTGCGGATCGAGGAGTCGCCGGTGTTCAAGGAGGCACGGGCCAAGCAGCAGCCGGAGGACAAGCTGCCGCTGATCGAGGTGCTGACCCGCTACCCGCGGGAGGTGCTGACCGCGATGGGCGCCCGGATGGCGGAGAACGTCAGCTACTACATCTTCACGATCGTGATCGCGACGTATGCCAAGGAACACCTGGGGATGGACAAGTCGTTCGCGCTGAATGCCGTACTCATCGGTGCCGCGGTGCACTTCTTCGCCATCCCGATGTGGGGCGCGCTGTCCGACCGCGTCGGCCGCAAACCGGTGTATCTGATCGGTGCGGTCGGGGTTGGCGTGTGGGGCTTCCTGTTCGTGGCGATGGTTGACACCAAGGACTTCGCGCTGGCGACGGTGGCGGTGACGGTCGGGCTGGTGTTGCACGGGGCGATGTATGGGCCGCAGGCATCGTTCTTCACTGAGCTGTTCGGTACTCGGGTCCGGTACTCCGGGGTGTCGGTGGGCTACCAGTTGGCGTCGATCATCGCGGGCGGCCTGGCGCCGTTCATCGCTGTGGCGCTGCTGAAGGCGTACGACTCCGGCTACGCGATCGCCGTGTACGTCGCAGTGTGCGCGGTCATCTCGATCGTCGCGGTCACGTCGTACTCCGAAACCCGCAAGCGGGACCTGACAGCCCTCTGACCCCTTCTCAGGGACCGCCCGCGACAGGACCCCGCAGGCAGCCGGAGGTGGCATGATCGCGAGGATGGAGGAGCTTCTGCGGCTGCTGGCCGAGGATGCGTCCGGGAGCGAGTTGGCCCGGGCGGCGGGCGAGGACGCGGTGGCGCGCGACCTCGCCCTGCGCATCCGGGCCGGCATCGACGCCAGCAAGAAGCGTGAGGCCGAACTGTCCGCCCTGGTCGACGTCGCCCGCGAACTCGCCTCGGCCCGCGACCCGGGCGGCGTACTCGACACCATCGTGCACCGTGCGCGCACCCTCCTCGGCGCGGACGTCGCCTATCTGACCCTGTACGACGATGCCCGCGGCGACACGTACATGCGAGCGACCGACGGGTCGGTCTCTGCGGCCTTCCAGCAGGTCCGGCTTCCTCTGGGCGCAGGACTCGGCGGTCTGGTCGCCAAGACCTACAAGCCGTACTGGACCGCCGACTACCCGGCGGACCGGCGCTTCCGGCACACCTCTTCGATCGACCACGCGGTCGGAGAGGAGGGGCTGGTCGCCATCTGCGGTACGCCGCTCATCGTCGATGGAGCGTTTGTCGGAGTGCTGTTCGCCTCCAACCGGACGCGGCGGCCGTTCAGCCAGGACGAGGTGTCGCTGCTGGGATCGCTGGCGGCGTTGGCGGCTGTGACGATCGTTCAGGTGCGAGCGGCGGCGGAGACTGCGGCCGCTCTGGATCAGCTGTCTGCTGCGCACGCCGGCACCGAGCACGCTGCCGCGGCGCATGACCGGTTCGCCGGAATCGTGTTGTCTGGTGGCGATGTGGATGCGATCGCTGCTGCGCTGGCCGAGCTGCTGGACGTGTGGGTCGTGTTGGTCGATGCCGTGGGCAATGAGTTGGCCGTGGCCGGTGACACGCGCGGCGCTGTGGTGCGGTGGCAGGAGTCCGAGTCCGGACGGTTGACCAGGGTCGGTGACTCCTGGGTTGTTGCGGCAACGGCGAAGGGGGAGCGGCTCGGCGCGCTGGTGATCGGCGGCGTCGATGAGCTGTCCGGTGCGGACCAGCGGATCGTGGAGCGGGCTGCTGTTGTCACTGCTCTCGTTCTGCTGTTCCGTCGGCAGGCTGCGGAGCAGTCGCAGCGTGCTCAGGCTGATCTGCTGGCCGATGTGCTCAGTGGAGCCGCCGACCCGAGGACGCTGACCGATCGACTCCGGTTGCTTGCGCCGAATCGCCGGCACGACCGTCTGGTGGTGGCTGTCTGCCGTGGCGACCAGGCCGCCGTACGTGCTCGGCTGGCGGCGCCGCTGGAGGACAAGCTGGTGGTGTCTGGTCCCTACGGCGGTGACTTGGTGCTACTGCTAGCTCGTGCGGACGCTTCAGCTGCTGCGCGCGAGTTGGCTGAAGTTGCGAAGCGCACCGGCGCGACGATCGGGGTGACTGGTCCGGCGGCGTGGGGTGAGCCGCTGGTCGACTCACATCGCCAGGCGGTCCGTCTGGTGGGGACGATGCTGCGGCTCGGCCGCAGTGGTGAGTCTGCGACTCCGGACGACCTTGGCGTCGCCGGCTTGGTCGGTGCGGCGGACGTCGACGTACAGGCCCACGTGCAGCACGTCCTGGGCGCCGTACTCGGGTACGACGCCCAACGCGGCACCGACCTGATCGGCACGCTCCGCGCGTACTTCGCATCAGGCCAAAGCCCGACCCGAGCCGCCACCGCTCTACACATCCACCCGAACACCGTGCAGCAACGACTCGACCGAATCGGCGCGTTGCTCGGCGACGGCTGGCAGGCCCCGGACCGCGCCCTCGACATCCAGGTAGCACTCCGGTTGCGGTCCGCCCTGGCCTGAACTCCTCTTTGTCTTAAGGGATGAGGACGAGCCTGCCTCGGACGCCGCCGTTGGCGAGCCGCTTGTAAGCCTGTGCCGCCTCCTGCAGCCGATACGTGTCCGCGACTCGCGTGGTGATGGCCCCCGCCTCGATCAGTTGGACGAGCTCCGTCAGTTCTGCGCGGTTCGCGTGGACGAAGATCTGGTGCACTGTGATGTCGCGAAGATGCGGCGGCGTCGGGCCAGCCTGGACATGCGCGTGCTGCCCACCGTTGCGAACCGTCTCCTGCGCACCAATGCCAATGACGGCCGCATCCACCAGACCGTCAACACCCGCCGGGACGATCGCATGTACTGCGGCTGTCAGATCGTCCGCCCGCGCTACGAAGTGATCCGCGCCGAGCCGTCGTACCAGCTCCTCGTCCTCCGCGGCAGCACTGGCGATCACGGTCAGCCCGAGGTGCTTGGCGATCTCGACCGCGTACCCGCCGACGCCGCCGGCCGCGCCGGTGACGAGGACGAACTTACCGGGAGTAAGTTGCATGGCCTTCAATGCCTGCAGTGCAGTCAGGGCGTTCAACGCGATGGTGGACGCGGCGGTCAGGTCCAGATCCTTCGGCGCGGGTGCGACCGCATCGGCGTTGAGTACGACGTACTCCGCATGTGTCTTGAGCGGGCGCCCGAGCAGATCGGCCAGTCCGATCACTGGCGTACCTTCGGCCAGGTCCGCACCTGGTCCTGCCGCGTCAACGGTGCCGGCGACGTCCCAGCCGAGTCCGAACTGGTCCCGGGCTGCGGTGACGCCGTACTGCACGGCTCCGCCGGTGCTGACCGCGAGATCGACCGGGTTGACCGCGGCCGCGGCGACTTTGATCCGGACCTGACCGTGGCGCGGTTCCGGAATCGGGGTCTCGATCAGCTCGAGTGCATCCGGCCTGTCGAGCCGGCGGGCGACCAATGCGCGCATATCGTCTCTCTCCTTGTGGTGCTGAGGTTTTTCGTTGGCGAACACCACTGTCGGAGAGTTACTCTCTGCCGGGAAGTACGCACTGCGTAGTGCGTATCGCACGACGAGGAGGGCCATGCCGACCCGCACCGCCGCTCAGCTCCGCGAAGAAGCCGCCCGCAAGTACGACGCGTTCCTGGCGACCTGCCCGGCGCGGCAACTGCTGGACCGCATCAGCGACAAGTGGGTGACGCTCATCCTGAGCGCGCTGGCCGACGGCCCGCTCCGGTACTCGGACCTGTCCCGTCGCATCGCCGGCGTCAGTCAGAAGATGCTCACGCAAACGCTGCGCTCGCTCGAACGTGACGGTCTGCTCAGCCGCTCGGTGACTCCGTCCGTACCAGTCCGAGTCGACTACGAGCTCACCACGCTCGGCGAGACGCTGATGCCGCTCATCGCCTCTATCAAGGGCTGGGCCGAGACGCATATGACCGAAGTCAACGCCGCCCGATCCCGGTACGACGACGTGAGCGCCTCCGCATGACCGACCGGCGTGTGGTGGTTCTCGTCGTACCTGGGACCGGCACCTGGGCTCCGCCGGGTCGCGACGCCGAGGCGTGGCGGTTGGCGTTAGCCGAGGACACCTACGAGGTCCTGGCGGCGCTGGATCGGGTGGACGTTGCTGTGGCCGTCGTCGGTGCTGACGAGTCCGCGCTGGAGTCGGTGAGTGCGCTGACCTGGCCCGGCACACCGGTGTACGCCGTCGACGCCGCGCGACCCGTACTCGACGCGGTGGAACTCGCCGGTCCGGCTGCCGCGGTTGTCGCCGTGAGCCACGACGTACCTGATCTGCCCGGACTGCTGATCGGCAAGCTCTTCCGATCCCTCAGCACTGCGGACATCGCTGTCACTCCCTCGGAGGACGGCACCGTCGCGGCCATCGGCGTACGCCTGCCGACTGCTGATTGGGTCTCCGCGGCCGCCCCGACGTTCGACACGCCTCTCGCTGAGCTCGAGGCGGTCAAGCCGCGCCGGCACGCTGTCGGATTCGGCCCTGGATGGCACCGTCTGCGATCGAATGCTGACATTGCGCGACTGGATCCGGGCCTCGAGGGCTGGGATGCAACTCGTTCCCTACTTCGTCACGCCTGACCCGTCACCTTCTCGCTCCCCGCTCGTTCACCATGCAGCAGGGCTTCTGGGGGAAGCCCAGCCGTCACCCGCTGGCCCCGCCGATGCCGTTCAGGGGCGGTGATCGACCACCAGCAAGTGACGCACCACCCACACCGCACCGGGGGATGCGGCCAACACATCGCCACCCGGGGACCAGGCGGCCCAGCCGCCAAGGTCCCATGGCGCGGCAGATGTGTGCACAACCGCTGAATGCAGCAAGCAGGGGATCACGGGGACGCAGGTCCTGCACGGGGCAGGGCCAAAGCCGGCGCCTACCAGCGGCGGATCGCACGGGCTAGCAGGACAGCGGGGGCTGTATGAGGAACCTGCACCCGAGCGACAGCAACGGGGATAGCACGGGTCAGCGGGAGCGGGGCGTTCCACGGGAACGCAGGCGAGGGAAATGCACGGCGGAGTACGACTGTGGAGCTGTCCGCGGCTGAGATCAGCGGGGTAGCGGGAACGGGGCAGCGGGGGCCCCACGCGGTACGGCTGCGGGGGATGCACGGTCGAAGTGTGACGCCGAGACCTGCACGCACGCGGTGAGACGACGGGGATCGCGTGGGGGAGAGGGGGCTCTATGGGGAGTGCAGTGAACGTGGATCGCATAGGACGAACCCGGGTTCCACATGGAGTGAAGAAACGGGGTGCACGGGGATAGCGGGACGATGACTGCACGGGGGAGAGTAGCGGCGACTGCATCACGTAGTACGACAGCGGGGGATCGCACGGGGTTCCACGGGGAGTGCACGGAACTCCCTTGGCGCGCAGGGAAAGGGGCAGCCCACGGGGGAAGTCGGACTGCAGCAACCGGGGGGATGCGCGCCGGTAGGAACCTGGGTATTGCGTGGTGCGCCGGCATTCCACGGGGGAGTGCCGGCAACGGGCGACCGCACCACGGAGCCAGCCAGCCCGAGCGCGCCCTGAGGCAGGCAGAGCGGAGACCTGCGGATGTCGGAGGAGGCCGCTCACAGGCAGCGGCGACGGGAGTACACGGGGGTTGCGGGTAGCGGGACCACGGGATGCAGGAATACATGGGGGACGGACCTCGGGAACTGCACGCACGCGGGACAGCGGGGACGGGAGTACACGGGAGGAACGGGGACCACAGGGGCTGCAGGGAACGCGCGGGGTGAGCGGCGTGGGGACTGCGCGCACCCGGGGCCATGGGGGGCGCGGGTGGCGATCTACGCAGACCAACTGGCGTTCGTTTGGCTCGTGGGACGTCAGATTTCGGGGGTGTGAATGGGCGGTCGCAGCGCGGGCCCCGGATTGGCCGGGAGCTCTTGTGTGGGGTTGCTGGGGAGCGTGGGGCGGTGTTGGGTGGGTCAGCCGGGGTGGACGTTGTGTTTGGTGAGTTCTTTTTCTACTAGGTGGAGGGATTGCTGGCCGGGGAGGGCGTCGATTTTGGCGTCTACTTTGCGGACTTCGGCCAGGCCGTTTTCGCCGCCGTACAGGTAGGTGAGCATGTGCTTCACCTCGGCTGGCGGCATGATCGTCGAGCCGACGATGCCCCATCCCTTGGAGAGTGCGAAGCGGGCGATCTTCTGCGCCTGCTTGCTGCGGAGCAGACGGTCCCGGGCCTGGCTGTTGTAGAACGCGACGTGCCGGGTCTCCTGCTTCGCGATCCGCTTGAGGATGTCGGTCAGGACCGGGTGATCCTCGGACTGGATCAGCCGTGTGTACGCCGAATGCGCGCACCACTCGTTGATCGCGCCCCACGCCATGTGCGTGGCGACGAAGTCCTCGCCGATGACGTTCACCAGCAATGACTGCCGTATCGGCGCCAACCGGTCACGCCAACCGAGCCGGGAACGGACCGCTCGGGTGTGCTCGGGACCGGTCGGGATGCCATGCCGCTCGAGCACCTCGTCCAGTACTTCGCCGTGGCAGTACTCCTCGAGGTTCCACATCGTCAGGAAGACGGTGACCTCGGGATCGGCATGCGACGGCGTGACAAGCAGATCGCGCAGATAGCAGACGGT
Organism: Kribbella capetownensis; assembly: GCF_004331485.1. Classification (GTDB taxonomy): domain Bacteria; phylum Actinomycetota; class Actinomycetes; order Propionibacteriales; family Kribbellaceae; genus Kribbella; species Kribbella capetownensis. The sequence continues at coordinate 269,731 of NZ_SJKD01000006.1, read as the reverse complement.
GTGCCGCCATCAAGATGCCCGGCTGCGTCCTGCTATCACGCCACCCGTCGGAGGCGCCTGACTCGCGCACCTCCAGGCCCCTTCGAGAAGTCACCCGGAAGAAACGCTCCCGGCGCTGTGAGCAAGTCGCCGCGTCGCTCTCGCGGCGAGCTCTTCGACCACGTGATCCGCGCTCTCGGGAAGAGCCTTCATCGGGAACCATGCGAGGTCGTGAGACTCCTCGCTGACCACGTAGTCAGTCCTAGCGGTCGCCGTCACCAGGAACTGCACATCCAGGTGGAACGTCCCCGCACACCCGCCGGCGAGAATCTCGTGACGGGACAATTGAAGCGGTGACGGATCGATCGACAGACCCGTCAGCCCGGATTCCTCCGTGGTCTCGCGCAGCGCGGCTCCGGCGAGTGTGATGTCGCCGTTCTCGCAGTGTCCGCCGAGTTGCAGCCATCGCCCGACAGTCTTGTGCAGCGTGAGCAGCGCCCGGCTGCCCGTCGCGTCCACCACGAGCGCGCTCGCCGTCAGATGCTCCGGCCGGCAACTGCGCCACATCGCGTCCGGATGCTCCGCCAACCACCGCAGGTAATGCTCCCGGAGCTCTGCCTGCATACCGTCGGGCGCATTCCACCCGTCCAACGTCATCACCGCATCGTCATGAAGCACCCGGTCAGTCTCCATGACGCCACTCCCAAACTCGTCGGCCGCCCAGATCGTCAACCCGCAACGCGCCGTACGCCGACAGGCAGATACAGCGCGACCCCGCTGGAACCTGCCGAGTGGCTTCGTCCCGCGGGGTCGTGCCGTCGTACGACGGTTGCTGCGGACTACTTGGTAGTGCCGGGGTCGTTGCCCTCGTCACCCTCTTGCTTCGGCGTGTCCGACGAGTCCTCATCGGGGAGGAAGTCCGTGATGTCGATGTCGGCCAGCTCGCCCGCGTGCTGAGCGAACCCGATCGGGTCGTCCAAGTCGCCTGCACTCGGAAGCAGGTCCGGGTGTGACCAGAGCTCGTCACGGCCGTCGACGCCGCGAGCGTCGCGGACGGCGGCCCACAGGTTCGCCGCGTCGCGCAGCCGCCGCGGACGGAGCTGGAGACCGACCAACGTGGCGAACGTCTGCTCTGCCGGTCCACCGGCTGCCCGACGCCGGCGTACCGTCTCCGAGAGCTGCACCGCTGCCGGCATCCGCTCCTTGGTCGCCTGCCGTACGACGTCGTCGACCCAACCCTCGACGAGAGCGAGCGCAGTCTCGAGCCGGACGAGTGCGGCCTTCTGCTGCTCGGAGTCCTCCGGCTCGAACAGGCCGCCCGCGAGCGCTTCCTGCATGGCCTCGGGATTCTGCGGGTCGATGTCCGCCATGGCTCGCTCGATCTTGCCGGTGTCGACCTCGATGCCCGCGGCGTAATCCGCCACCGCGGCGAGCACATGCTGCCGCAGCCACGGGACGCCGGCGTACAGCCGCTGGTGCGCGACCTCGCGGAGCGCGAGGTACAGCCGGACGTCCTCGTCGGTCAGTCCGAGGCCCTCAGCGAACTTCGCGACGTTGTCCGGTAGTAGTACAGCCTGGCCGGTCGGTCCGAGCGGCAGTCCGATGTCGGACGAGCTCACAACCTCGCTGGCCAGCTCGCCCAGTGCCTGGCCGACCTGGGCGCCGAAGATCGAGCCGCCCAGCTGGCGCAACATCCCGGCCATCGGCCCGGCGAGCTGCTGTGCTTCGGCGGGAAGGGCGTTACCCATCGCGCCGGCGACGTGCTCGGCGACGGGGTCGACCACGGTTTGCCACACGGGCAGAGTGTTCTCGACCCACTCCGCCCGGCTCCAGGCCGCTGACGTGGTGGATGCTTCGGGCAGCGTCGTTGCCTCGTCCAGCCAGTGCTCGGCCAGCCGGACCGCGTCCGCTACTCGGTCGGTGTCCGTGGGGGTGACGGAGCGGTCTCCGGCGGTGGAAACCGTCTTGCGTGCGATGTCCTTGGCCAGATCCCAGTTCACCGGCCTGCCGTCGCCGGAACCGCTGAGCAGCTGCTGGACCTGCGCGAAGATCGCGTTCAGGTCGGGAGCGCCGCCCGCGCCGGCCGCACCGGAGAACTGCTGGAACATGGCCTCGAACGGAGTTCCCTTGAACGGGTTGTCCGGTTCGTCGCTCATCGGAGTGGGCCTTCCTGTGCGGGTGGGGCGTACTACTCCAACGTACTGGTTCCACCGACCCGTTCCTCCCCCGGCGAACGCATTACTGCTCCTGTTCGCCGCCGGCAGACCGTCACTCCGCCGTGCGGTCGCGCCGACGGCCCCGATTGTGGGGGTGGAGGCAACAGTCGGGCAGGCTGGGCTCACCGCCGGCACCTGCAGCGGGGCCGTGTGCGGAGCGTGCGCACGGGATGGCTCAGCGCGGTGATCTCGGCGTCCGGCGAAAGGTCTCAGGGGTGCGGTGGTGGGACTTGGGAGCTGCGTGGGGGAGAATCGAGGATGTGGGGGTTGGTTCGTGGTACGTGTTCGGGGTGGTTCCCCAGCCGGAATGAGGAATGGATGAGCGACGCGATCAGGCTGCTGGACATCCGGGAGGACGTCCTGTCCACCGACGAGGTGCTGGCCGCCGTGGTTGATCCGACCGCCGGCGGGACGGCTCTGTTCATCGGCACCGTGCGGAATCACGATCACGAGAAGCCGGTTGACCAGCTCAGCTACGAGGCCCACCCGGACGCCCTGGACCACCTGCGGACAGTGGCGGAGCGTGTCTGTGCCGATCCCGCGGTGACCGCGCTGGCCGCCGTACACCGGATCGGGGACCTGAAGATCGGGGACGCCGCCGTGATCGTGGCGGTGGCTGCCGCGCACCGGGATGTCGCGTTCGCCGCTTGCCGGCAGCTGATCGACGACCTCAAGGCGGAGGTCCCGATTTGGAAACACCAGCACTTCACCGACGGTGCCAGCGAGTGGGTCGGCGCTCACTGACACGTACGCTGGGCGCATGAAGGTGGCCGGATGAAGGTTTTGGCGTGGCTGGCGTTCCCGGTGGTGGCCACGCTGCTGGCGATGTGCTGGGCGGCTTGGCGCGGGCGGAGCCGCGGTCCGCGCCGGTCCGGTGGCGCCTTCGACTCGGTCGAGGACTTCCGTCGCTTCAACGACGCACTCGCCGCTCCTGGCCCTCGCGCCACCCCGGAACGCCGCCGCCGTGGCCTGAACCGCGCGCACAAGACCGACGCGGACAAGACCGACTTCAACAAGGCTGACAAGTCCGATCACGCCGGCAAGCCATCCTCTCCTGACCGGCCGGATGCAGCGAGCGAGTCGCGTACAGCGGACCGGTTCGGGCCCGCGGGGACACTTCGGGCCGGTGGGACGTTGGGCTCAGCAAAGACACACGCCGCCAGGAAGCTCGGCACCACTGAGACGTTCGGTTCCACCAAGATCGCAGGGCAGGGTTCGTGACACGTCGTACCGCAACACTGGTCACTTCGATCATCGTGCTGGTCGTTTCGCTCGGGCTGGTCACCGTTTTCTCGGTGCCGTTCGTCTCGTTCAGTCCCGGTCCGGTGAAGGACACCCTCGGTACGTCGAGCAACAACAAGCCGGTCATCGAGATCAAGGGGCACGACACCTTCCCGACCAGCGGCCAACTGGACCTGACCACCGTGTCCGTCACCTCGCCCGGGCGTGAGCTCACGCTCCCGCAGGCGATGCGCAACTGGCTCGACCCGCACAACGACCTGTTCCCGCGTGACATCATCTACCCCCCGGACCAGAGCGCCGACCAGGTCGAGGAGCAGAACACCGCCGAGATGACCGGCTCGCAGGACAGCGCGATCGCGGCCGCTCTGCAGGCCGCGAAGGTCCCGTACCACCCCAAGGTTTCGACGGTCGCCAAGGACACCCCGGCCGAGGGCAAGCTGAAGCCGGGTGACGTCGTCCTGGCCGTAGACGGCGTCGCGATGTCGCAGGTCCCGCAGGTCGGTGAGTACGTCCGCAAGCACAAGGTCGGCGAGAACGTCGCATTCCTGGTCCGGCGCGACAACGTGGAGCAGACCATCCAGGTGAAGACCGCTGCCACACCTGGCGACGAGACCCGGCCGATGGTCGGCATCACCATCGGGGTCGACTCCCCGGTCAAGGTGACGGTCAACCTCGGCCAGGACATCGGCGGCCCGAGCGCGGGCACGGCGTTCGCGCTGGCCATCTACGACAAACTCACACCGGGTCCGCTGCTGGACGGTAAGCACGTCGCGGGCACCGGCACGATCGACGCGCTCGGCCAGGTCGGCCCGATCGGCGGCATCCAGCAGAAGATCGCCGGCGCCAAGAACGACGGCGCCACCATCTTCCTGGTGCCCGCCGACAACTGCGAGGCGGCACTGCATGCCGGCGTGAAGGGCATCCGACTGGTGAAGATCACCACACTGACCGAGGCGATCGCCGGCATCAAGGCAGCAGTCGGCGGGCAGGGGGAGGTCCCCTCGTGCGCATCGTGAGCCACCTGGATGTACCGGCCGGCCGAAATGGAGAGCTGACGGCATGGATTCCGTAGGCACTCTGCCTCCCGACGCGCTCAGTCGCGCGGTGATCGAGATCGAGAAGCACGTGAGCAGCGCGGGCTGGGACCAGCCCGCGCAGCTGTTCGCGCTGGTCCCCACCGAAGAGTTGCTCCGTGCCGAACCACAGTTGGCCGCGGAGCTCGGCGCCGACGACGCCTCGCAGCCGCTGACCCCGGTCGCCCAGGGAGAGCTGCCCGGCAGTCTCGAGGACGAGCACCTGGCCGACGCACTGGGCCGGATCGAGTGGCCCGAAGGGGTCAGCGGCTGTGCGCTGTCGATCGAGCGGATCGTGCTGCCGGCCACGGCCGAAGCAGGTCTGTCCAGCGCCGACTCGGACGCCGAGGTCGCCCGGATGGCCGGCAGCGACCCCCGCCGCCACGAGGTGCGGATGGTCGCGGCGGTCCTGCGCGAGGGCAGCCGCTTCGGTGCGGTCCGGCTCCGCTCCCACGACGAGGACAGCGCCGTACTGACCGGCGCGGACTTGGTCCCCACGCTGTGCGAAGTACTGTCATTGACATTCGAGCCTTCGGTCGGCAGCCGGCCTGGCCGAGGTCCTGGGGTCGATGGCATGAATGACAACGAGGAGAACCGACCATGAGCGACGGCGTCTACGACATGCCGGAGGAGCCGCGTCGGCCGCGGCGAACAGGTGGTGGTCGGCCCCGAGCCCTGCTGCCGACGATCGCGACACTGATCGTGCTGCTGATCCTCTTCAGCGTCTTCACCGACATCTGGACCCAGCGGTTGTGGTACCGCTCGGTGGACCTCGGTTCCGTGTTCGGCACGGTGCTCGGGACCCGGGTACTGCTCTTCTTCGTGGTCGGTCTGCTGATGGCGGCCGCCGTCGTCGCGAACATCGTCATCGCCTTCCGCACCCGGCCACGGGTCGCGCTCGCGCCGTCGCCCAGTCCGGGCTTCGAGCGGTACGGCGATCTGCTCCAGCAGCGCGGCAAGATCGCCATCGGCGTGGTCGCCACCCTGATGCTGGTCTTCGGCGGCTCGGCCGCGTCGGGGGAGTGGAAGGTCTTCCTGGCCTGGCGGAACCGGACCCCGTTCGGCGTCACCGACAAGCACTTCAACAAGGACATCGCGTTCTTCGTCTTCGACTACCCGTGGCTGCGGGTCTTGCTCGGCTTCGGCTACTCGATCGTGCTGCTGTCGCTCGTCGCGGCGATCATCACGCACTACCTGTACGGCGGATTCCGGCCGTCCGCGAAGGGGCAGAAGGCTTCCGGGGCCGCGCAGGTGCAGTTCTCGGTGTTGCTGGGGCTGCTCGTCCTGCTGAAGGCCTTCAGCTACTGGCTGGACCGGTTCGGCCTGACGACGTCGGACGCCAAGCTGTTCACAGGCATCTCCTATACCGGTGATCATGCGGTCCTGCCCAGCAAGGAGATCCTGGCGGTCATCGCAGTTCTGTGTGCAGGCCTCTTCTTCGCCAACGTGGTGCGGCGTACCTGGCTGCTTCCCGGTGTCGGCACCGTCGTACTGATTCTGTCGGCGATCCTGCTCGGCGCGTTGTGGCCGGCAGCGCTGCAGCAGTTGCGGGTACGCCCGAGCGAGCCGGTGCGTGAGGCGCCGTACATCACCAAGAACATCGAGTCGACGCGCCAGGCCTACGGCCTCGAGGGCGCCGAGGTGCTCAACTACCAGGCCAAACAGACCGCGACTCCGTCGGAGCTGACGCAGGACGCCGAGGTACTGCCCGGCATCCGGCTGATCGACCCGAGCGTGGTCGGCCCGACCTTCGAGCAGTTGCAGCAGGTGCGTGGCTTCTACTCGTTCCCGACCGACCTCGACGTCGACCGCTACAAGATCGGCGACAAGGTCAGCGACACCGTCATCGCGGTCCGCGAGGTGCAGGTCGACCGGCTCCCGGCCGGCCAGCGCAACTGGAACAACGACCACACCGTCTACACCCACGGCTACGGCGTGGTCGCCGCGAACGGTAACCAGCGCGCCGCGGACGGTACGCCGGTGTGGTCGGAGAAGGACCTTCCGCCGACCGGTCAGCTCGGCGACTACGAGCCACGGATCTACTTCGGTGAGCAGTCCCCGGACTACTCGATCGTCGGTGGCCCACAGGGCGGCTCGCCGGTCGAGCTCGACACCCCGGAAGGCAAGAGCGGCGGCGACCCGACGCTGAACACCTACCAGGGCAAGGGCGGCGTCGCGGTCGGCAACTTCTTCAACCGGTTGCTGTACGCAACCAAGCTCCGGGACGCGAACATCCTGCTGTCCAGCCGGGTGAACCCCGACTCGAAGATCCTCTACGACCGCAACCCACGTGAGCGGGTGGAGAAGGCCGCGCCCTGGCTGACGCCGGACGGCGACCCGTACCCGGCCATCGTCGACAACCAGGTGGTCTGGATCGTCGACGGCTACACGACCTCGGCGAACTATCCGTACGCGGAGAAGGTCGCGCTGGACGACAGCACCCGGGACACCACGACCGGCCGCGGCACCATCGCGCAGCAGCCGAGCGAGGAGATCAACTACATCCGCAACTCGGTCAAGGCTGTCGTCAACGCGTACGACGGCTCGGTCGAGCTGTACGCCTGGGACGAGAACGACCCGGTGCTGAAGACGTGGATGAAGGCCTTCCCGAACACGGTCAAGCCGCGCTCCGACATCTCGCCGTCGCTGATGTCCCACCTGCGCTACCCGGAGGACATGTTCAAGGTCCAGCGCGACCTGCTGGCCAAGTACCACGTGACGGACTCCGGCACCTGGTACCAGAACAGCGACCTGTGGCGCGTTCCGGCCGACCCGACCGCGGTGTCGTCCGGTAGTGACTCGTCGGTGCAAAGCAACCAGCCTCCCTTCTATCTCTCGCTGCGGATGCCCGGTCAGACCGAGCCGAAGTTCTCCCTGACCTCGGTGTACGTGCCGAACGCGGAACGGGAGAACCTGACCGCCTTCATGGCCGTCGATTCGGAGGCGACCTCACCGGACTACGGCAAGTTCCGAATACTCCGATTGCCCGGCAACGTGCAGATCCCCGGTCCAGGACAGGTCTTCAACAAGTTCCAGACCGACGAAGGGATCAGACAGGCGCTGCTCCCGATCAACCAACCGAGCAGTGGCGCGAGAGCGCAGTTCGGCAACCTGCTGACGCTTCCACTCGGTGGTGGTCTGCTCTACGTCCAGCCGGTGTACTCGGTCCGGACGAGTGGAGCAGGTAGCTATCCGGTGCTCCGGTACGTGCTGGTCTCCTTCGGTGATCGGGTCGCCTATGGCGGGACGTTGCAAGAGGCGTTGACCAAGGTCTTCAACACCAGCGTCGATACCGGTGAAGAGCCGCCAGGCTCGAAGCCGCCACCAGCGTCGACGCAGAACCAGACGGTCAAACAGGCGCTCGCCGAGGCGCAGGCCGCGTACACCGCTGCACAGGCTGCCCTGACGAAGGGCGACCTGGCCGGCTATCAGGCTCAGGTCAACAAGATGAAGCAGGCGATCGACAAGGCCATAGCGGCCGGTGCAGTAGTCACACCGCCCACTCCCGCTCCGAGTGGGACACCGTCGACGCCGACTCCATCGAGTCCACCGACGTCACCGACAGGCTGATCCACAGGCTGTCACCGGGGCGGCGACACCGACAACCGTCGGGTTGCCGCCCCGTTTCGTTGCCCGAGGCCACTGACTCAGGTGGTGGTCTCCGGGTGGAAGCCGGCCGCGGTGTCGAGGAGGTCGTCGTCGGAGAACCGCTCGTGATCGATCGACACCTCGGCAGCGACACCCGGCGAGACGAAGTAGAACACCTCGTCCCCAGCGACCAGGCCGTCGTACTCGCCGACCTTGGTCGCGCGGAGCTCCCAGCTGTCCGGATCCTTCTCCTCGTACTCGATCAGGAAGGTCTTCAGGGCCTCGAGGTCGGTGAGTTTCTCACCGCGCAGCGTCTTCGCGGTCAGGTCGACGCGGTACGCACCCTCGGGATCCGGGCCGGTCTCCCACACCCGGCTGTGGAACCTCACGTCCTCCCACTCGTACTCGAAATCACTCGGCGTCCCGAGACCGTCGGGCAGGTTCTCGATCACGAAGCCGTCCAAGATGTCCGCCCTCTGCTCGGTCGATGGGGGAGTCACGCAATACCCCGGGCGCGGCTCGACGTTGCTCGCTGTGGCCGTGGTGGTCCAGGCTCCGAATGAGGCCAGGACGACGGCGCTCCCGATCACGATACGACGGGTCGACGGCACGAATCGGGAACGGCGGGACGAACACGACATGACTACCTCCTGGACCTCGACGCCTCGCTTGCTGCAAGGCGTTCCTGCCCAAGAAGATGCAGCGATCGCGACCCTTCCCGGCACGCGACTTCGAACCTGTGGACAACGTGAGGTCAGTACCCGACCAGCCGATGCAGCCGGTGGAATGTCTGCTCGAACCCGAGCTTCGGCCAAGTCCGTGACGACAGCAGATTCGTGACCCGCCAATCGGTCACCACCGACGTGTACCCGGTGTCCGCCGACCACTGCAGCACAGCCTCACCGAGCGCTCGACCTGCGCCGTGACCGCGGGCCTCGGGCAGTACGGCGGCGAACCCGAGGAAGCCGGCGTTGTCCGGCCGGGCCAACCCGCTGTGCGAGCTCGACTTGTCCAGGGCACATCCGATCGACGAGCCGATCACGCGCCCGTCGTACTCGGCCACGAACGTCGCGTAGTCCGGATCGTCGATCGACTCCTCCCAATCGTCCAGCGCCTCCTGCATCGTCGGCATCTCCCCGGCGGAGAACACCGGCGAGAGCGCCTGATGCTGTGGCAGCACCAGGTCCAGCTGCGCGAGTACGGCGATGTCGCCGCGAACAGCACGTCGTACGGTGAGGCCCGGGTACTCCGGTGGCGGCGTGGTCGGCGCCGGACGGATCGCATGCGCGTGCTGAGAGCCGAACGCCAGCCGGAACCACGCATCGAGCAGCTCCGGGTCGTCTGGCACCAGCGCGTACTGCGCGATGCGGCCGTCGTCCACCCACTTGGCGGCCGCGGAGGCGTATAGGTCGCGGATGTGTTCGGGCTCACGTATGGCGTGGCCGGCAGCCTCGACCCAGATGTTGGGGCCCCACATGGCGGACTGCTTGGGTGCGCCCAGCAGGTAGCCGGTCAGCTCGCCATCCTCGAGTGCGACGGCGCCGGACGCTCTCTCGCTCTCCCACAGCGCAGTCACCTCGACCAGCGCGAGCCGCTCGCTCTCGTAGTCTGCAGGCAGCAAAGGGTGACGCTTTCGATGCTCTTTGTGCCGCTCCGCGAGTAGGCCGGCGGCCGCCGGCAGGTCAGCCTCCCGGAACGGGCGGATGAGGTGTCGAGACATACCCGGACGGTACGCCGCGGCACCCGCCCCTGACACGGATTTCCGCCGCGAGGAGCCATACCGGGAGCCGATTTGGTTGCTCGGCCCCGATCCCCTAAACTAAAGACACAACGACGCGGGGTGGAGCAGCTCGGTAGCTCGCTGGGCTCATAACCCAGAGGTCGCAGGTTCAAATCCTGCCCCCGCTACTAAGAAATGATGGTTAGAACCTCGGTCCTGAGAAGGACCGGGGTTCTTTCTTTCCCAAGGCAACTGGCCCTGGGGCCTCTCCTGCCGCAGGTACGCGCTGAGGGGCACACGGACCGTGTGACGCCGATCACGGCGGGGCAGATCTTTCGGGATGGCAAGGTCGTCCTCTGTTAGGGCAGGCTCAGGATCGGGGACGAGCCACAGGTCGCGAGTTCTAACGAGGCGCTTCTGCTCTCGGGTCTGTTCAGCGGCGAGATCAGCGGGAAGCGTCTCCGCGAGCATGCGACTGAACGCGGGGGTGTAGTCGAAACCGACAACTTCATCGTCGTCGAGCCAGATCTTCTCGAAGACGCCCTGGTTGAGCTGGCGCCGGATGGCTGGGTTGCCAGCGCGGTAGTGCCGGAACGCCTGGCGCATGAGACCAACCCAGTAGGTCAACTGCTGCTTGATACGGGTCTCGTTAGCGGTGTCTGCAACGACTGGACGGCTTGGTCAACCGACTTCGCAGCGGCATCCAGCATGGTCTCGATGTCCTGGTCAGCCCGGGTCGCCGTACCGCGGATCAGGGCCTGCACTTGGTGGCTGGACTGCTCGAAGTGCTGCTTGAACCCGGCCAAGCTGGCCGCACCTTGTCGGGATTGATCGGCCAGGCCGTGCAGCTGCATCTTCATCTGTTCGACTTGGGACATATATCTGCCTCACTTCCGGGAAGTGCCGAGTAGGTCGGAGGGTGGAACGGCTGGCGCAGAACAGACTCGCTTCACGTTCCGCGCCAGCCGGCTGGTGAAGTCCCTGGCCGAGCCCTCCACAGGAGAGGAGAGGGCTCGGACAAGGATCGAGCGACGGGATCGGCGGGCGTGCAGCGATCACCCGCACATGCGAGGGGCTGAGGACGACTCCCCGCCGATCCCGCCAGTTCATGGATTGAGCACCAGGACTCGAGCGCCGGTGGTTTCCTCGAACCATCCGCGTCGATCGGTCCGCATACCGATTCCTACGAAGTGCAGCAGACTCGGCAGCACCACCGCGGAGACCGTGTAGCGGCTAGCCGAATCGACTAGTGCCTCGAATGCTGAGAGCCAACTGTCAGGCTGCTCGACGTAGATGTGGCCCATCGTGACGTTTTCCGCTTCGGCGTAGGCGGCCATGTCTCGCTTGAGCTCGCCAACTTGGCTGTCCGTCACCAGCAGATCCCGGCGCAGGTACCCAAGCAGCAGCGGTCGGGTGAAGTCTTCCGAGAAGCCGTTCAGCCCTCGTCCCGCCAACGGCGAAAGGTCTCGTTGAGGCGCTGCCAGACGCTCACCCACCATCGGCGCAGACGGAGTTCGTCATCGGTCTTCGGCATCGGGGCTTCCCAGGGGAGCGGCCGGCTCGATGGTGACGCGAAGGCTGGCGAAGCGGCGTGTCATGCCCGCCTGGTATCGGAGAGCTTTCGCCGGCTCGGCGGTGTAGTCCGCGATGACGTGCTCACCGAACCAGACACGGACGCGGCGGTCGGTTGATCGGGGGACGTCGGCAAGCGTCGTCATTCGCCGCGCACCTCCCGCGCGATGTCGCGGAAGATACCGACGTAACAGGCAGCTGCCGCGATCCATAAGCCCCACATCAGGTGATGCATTAGCTCACGTCCCCGTTCGATTGGGTCGGTTATCGGAGGACAACCATCCAATGACGCTGCGTGGTGGAAAACGACGGCGATACATATGCGCCCGGGAATATGCATGCCGTGCATACCGACAGAGCGTCACGGGTAGCGTTGACCCTGTGACGCGCTCCCAGCGGCGGTTGTGTCCTTCATGCGGTGCATACCTGGCGGCGGACAACGGCGGTGACCAGTGTGGACCGTGCCAGCGGCGGGCCCCCGAGTTCACCCGTGAGGCGCCGCGCCTCTCAGACGACTTCTGGGAGGCTGACGCACTTGCCGAGGCTGCGGTTGAGCGACACTTCGGCAAGCTGCTGCTGGCCTACCGCAAGCTGCTGCGGCCCGAACCGACACAGGCGCACGTCGGCCAGTGGCTTGGACTCACCCAGGGGCAGGTCAGCCGGATCGAGCGCAGCGCGATACCGGTGCGGGACCTGGGCAAACTCGACCGCTGGGCTCGGACCCTGAATATCCCCGAGCGGCTGCTGTGGTTCAACCTGACGGCTCGGCCTGTCGACTGCGGCGAGCAAGCCGATGCGAGAGCGCCGCATGCGCAAGCCAACTACGACGACGGCCAGGATGGCATCGATGCATACACGCGCTCCGACCGCCGCTCTATCGTGCAGGCTCAATCACCTGCCGAAGGAGACGGAGTGCATCGGAGGCAGTTCATCAAGTCGGCCGGCGCCGGTCTCACCGCGGTAGGGCCAGTCTGTTGGCCGGTACGGCGCCCAGCCCCAACCGGCGCCTCAGTCGTGTACGGCCAGACGCGAGCACCGAGATTCGCGAGATGACGCAGGTCTTCCGTCGCCTCGACAACCGGTACGGCGGCGGTCACAGCCGTTCGGTCGTGACCTCATATCTGAACGCGACGGTCACACCGCTCTTGCAGGAGAGCACCTCGGGCGGAGGCCGGTCCGACCTGTTCGCGGCCGCCGCCGAACTCCACCACTTGGCTGGCTGGATGGCATACGACATCGGCCACCACGCAGACGGCCACACTCATCTGCGTCAGGCGCTACGTCTCTGTCATGAAGCCGACGATGAGCGGCTCGCCAGCGAGATGTTGGCCGGTATGAGTCATCAGGCAGCCTTCCATGGTGCCGCCGATAGCGCCGTCGACCTGGCCCTCGCGGCCCAGCACAGCGCGAAGCGATCTGGCTCGAAGCTCCTGCAGGCCGAGGCGGCCGTCATGGAAGCCCATGGTCTCGCGCTGCAGGGAGACAAGACCGGTTGTCTGGCTGCGCTGAGCCGCGCGGAGGACACGTTCAACAAGTCGGACGCTGAAGAGCGACCACTGTGGCTCACCTACTTCGACCACGCGTATTTGGCGGCAAAGTTCGCACATGCCTTTCGCGACCTCGGGCTCGCTGGGGATGCCGAACCCTTCGCACGGCGATCCCTCGAGATGACCGACGGCTACGAACGCGGCCGCCTGTTCAACACTGCCTTGCTCGCAACTATCCTGGCGGACCAACGTCGGCTCGAGGAATCCTGCGCCCTCGGCATGGAAGCAACGACACTCGCCACGTCGGTCCGATCCACGCGGCACCAGCTATCTACAGGACCTCGGCACGCACCTAGCGCCATACCAAAACGTCAGACCGGTCAACGCTCTCTTCGAGAGCATGATCGAGATCGGGGTGTCACCGCTGGACGAGGTCAGCCGGCCTGGAACGCCAGCACGTGCAGCAGACCGACAAGGGACGCCGCGCCGATGATCTGGCCGGTGTCGATGCGTTCGCGGATCGAGTCGAGCGGCACCCAGTCGATCCGTTCCGCTTCGTTGATGTCCGCCGCCTCACCGATGTAGTCGGCACCGTAGGACACGAACAGCAGGTTTTCGGCGTCCGTCGTCCCTACCGAGGGCTGCAGGGACACCAGCGGCTTGACGTTCCGCGGGCGCCACCCAGTCTCCTCCTCGACCTCTCGCGCCGCGGTCACGGCTGGATCCTCGTCAGGATCGACATAGCCACCTGGCAGCTCCCAGACCCAGCGGTCGATGATGAAGCGGTGTCGCCACATCATCAACACGTGCTCTTGCTTGTCATCGAGCACCACCATCATGGCGGCCTTGGGCATCCGCAGAACGTACTGCTCGAACCGGACACCATCGGGTAGCTCGACCGACGCGATACTCAACCGCAGCCGGCGGGTGTCATCGATCAGCCGCTCACCATGGATCTTCCACAGCGTGGATTCCGTACCGTCATCAGCCGTCACGCTACGACACTACCGAACGTGCTTCATCGCGGCTCAATCAGTGGCGTTGCTTTGCTGCGCGACCTGCGACGCGGGGCCATGGCGTGCGTGTCGTACTGGCATGAGCCGGTAATCGGCTCGCCAAGCTTCGTCGATCACGACTCCAGGCTGCACCGAGCACCTCCCCGTCGAGGACCCCGGCGTTCAGTACGGCAGCGGCCAGCGGCTCCAATTTCCCTTGCGAGATGGTCTCGACGAATTGCGGCTCGCTCATCTCGGTCCCGACAGCAGGGTCTCAGTCATTTGCATGCTTCTTCGGCGCAACGTCCCGCCAGCCGAGAGAAGTCGCGAGGTGGTGGATTAAGCCCACGGACTATACGCGGTCACGTCGCGACGCTGCATCACGTCATCGATCTCATCGAGCAGCACCGACAACTGTGGGCTCAGAGATCTCCGGGGATGGTCGCGTACTTCGTCCCGTGCTTCTCATACAGGCGCTCAATAGAGTCTTAGTCGGACGGCGACTCATACACCGCCTGCCTGATCTTTGAGTCTTTCAAGTCCAGGCCGTAGAGGATCTTGCCCTTCTCGACACCGATCCCGATGATGCGATCGAACTGATCGCCGTGCTCGTCGGCGTACTCGGCGAGCGCCTTCAACTTGGGGGCTGCATCGCCCTGGTGCGCACTGTGCGGGTCGATGATGGAGGGGAGCAGGTTGTCGCCGTTCCTGTGCACGAACACGAAGTCCGGCTGGACCGACCTCCAGACTTCCCCCGACTTGTGTGCAATCCGGAGTGAGTTCTTGCCGGCCGCTGATGGGTTGCGGTACCAGCCCACGAGAGTACCGAGGTCCCGCTCATACCTGATGGCGGCCCGCTCCCAGCGGTTCTGCGCCATCTTCAGTTCGAGCGGGTAGTCGCCGTCCGGGTGGAGAGGAGGTGTCTTCTCTCGGTCGGCAACGGGTTGCGGTCGGTGTCAACGGAGTCGACCCGTTCGTCGGTCTTGATCTCGATGGCAACAGCCTCCGGCTCCGGGGCCATGTCCTGGATCGCCTCGTATGTCGGCTTTCGGGAGTCAGGTAGCTTCGCCATCTTGAGGACTGTCGTCTTTCCGATGCCACATTCCTCGGCTACCTCCAACGCTGCCTCCCCTGACCCGTAGCGCCTGACGACCTCGTCTCGCACCAGTTGCGTGACACGTCGGCGGCGATCTGTGAATCTCTTCGGGATGACCCGATCGGTAGGGGCTGGATGCGCGTAGACGGGGTTGAGGTTTAGCTGGCCGAGGACTACGGAAGAAGGCCCGGACCATCAGGTCCGGGCCTTCGTTTTTGCTTGGCGGCTGCAAAGACGTCTGGAGGGTGTCGGATCGGGGTGGTTGGGTTCGTAGGAGAGGTGAGCCGAACCACGTTGTCTTGACACCAGAGGAGATGATCTTCAGATGCGTTATCTGGTTTCCGTGATCGATGACAAGAGCAATCCAGGCAGCACGGACCGGCGGCCTGCCATCAGCGTGTTCAACGAGCGGCTGATCGCCGAGGGCTACTGGGTCTTCTCGGGCGGACTGGCGGACACCGACGAGGCCACGGTCATCGACAACCGGGGCGAGCAGGCGGTGTTCAGCGACGGGCCGTTTGTGGAGTCGAAGGAGTACCTCGCCGGCGTCTGGGTGTGGGAGGCCCCCGATCTGGATGTGGTGCTGAAGCTCGCCGCCGAGGCGTCGAAGGTCTGCGATCGCAAGATCGAGGTACGGCCCTTCCAGTGAGCGACGGGCGCGCGATGTCGGATCGGCGCAGGGGCGTTCGTAGTGGGGGTGAGAGGCCGCCCAGGAGGGGCGCCCCTGGGTAGGGAAGGACGTTCCTCATGACTGTCTTGACGGAGCCGACCACAGACGTCGTACGCCGCTCCAGTCACCGGGTGTGGGCCATCCTGGCGCTGGTTTTGCTTGCCGACGCCCTCGATGTCATCGATGCGACCGTCACGAACATCGCCGCGCCCACCATCGCCGACGAGCTCCACGGCGGTGTGAGTCTGATCAAGTGGTTGGGACCGGCGTACATGCTCGCCATGGGTGTCCTGCTGCTGGTCGGCGGGCGGTTGGGTGACAAGTTCGGCCAGCGCAGGCTTTTCCTGATCGGCATGGGCGGGTTCACCCTGGCCTCGGCAGTCGCCGGGTTCTCACCTGACCCGACCCTGCTCATCGCCGCCCGGATTGCCCAAGGTGCGTTCGGGGCTCTCCTCATCCCGCAAGGCATGGCGATCATGACGAAGGCGTTCAGCCGCGACATGCTTGCCAAGGCGTTCGGGCTGTTCGGCCCGGTTCTCGGTTTGTCCAGTGTCGCCGGCCCGGTCCTGGCCGGATTCATCATCAGTGCCGACCTGTTCGGTCTGTCCTGGCGCCCGATCTTCCTGATCAACCTCATCCTCGGCAGCATCGGCCTGGTCCTGGCCGCCAAGATCCTGCCGCGTGACGGCGGCGACCGCACTACCGTCGTCGACGGTTGGGGCTCCGGCCTCCTCGCGGTTGCGATGATCGGGCTGCTGTACGGCCTGATCGAGGGCTCGACCAACGGCTGGAGCGTCGTCCCCGTCACCTCGATCACCGTCGGCGTCCTGTTCTTCGCAGCCTTCGCCTACCGTCAGCGCACCGCGGCCCACCCGCTGATCATGCCGTCGCTGCTGAAGAACCGGGGCTTCACTTCCGCGATGCTCGTGGGCCTGGCCGTCTTCGCGGCCGGCACCGGCCTGATCTTCGTACTGTCGCTGTTCCTGCAGGAAGGGCTGCACGCCAGCCCGCGGGACGCCTCGCTCGGCCTGGTGCCGCTCACCGTGGGGCTCATCGCCGCCGCGTTCGCCGCCATGGGTGGCCTGGTCAGCAAGTTCGGCCGCAGGCTCGTCGTCATCGGCCTCGCGGTTGCCCTCGCCGGTTGCGGCTGGGTCCTCGTCCTGGTCGATCACTTCGGTACGAGCCTCAGCATCTGGGCGCTGGCGCCGGCGTTCATCGTCGTCGGCATCGGCAGCGGCCTCAGCTTCACCACGATCCCCACCGTTGCTCTCGGCGACGCGACACCTGACGAGGCCGGCAGCGCCAGCGGCTCGCTGAGTTCGATCCAGCAACTCGCATCGGCGATCGGCTCGGCCGCGGTCACGTCGGTCTTCTTCCACGCCGCGACCTCCGGACTGGCCCACGCGATGAAGGTCACGCTGATCGTCGTTCTGGCCATTACGGCCCTCAGCCTCCCGATCGTCGCCCTGATGCCTCGCCAGGCACCATCGGAACCGCAGCAGTAAGCAACGGGCCCGAAGAAGGCCCGGACCATCAGGTCCGGGCCTTCGTTTGCCTGATAGTCAGCTAAGAAGCTGCGGACGAGGACACTTCGACGTGGCCGGCGGCGTTGATACTGGTGAGATGGCCGGTGCGGCCCTCACGGAGGAGATTGGTCATGAGCATCATCGGAGCCCTGGTCGGGTACGCCTTGACGGCGTTCATTCTGCTGCTGATCGTGCGGATGGTGCTGGACTGGACGGGTTTGCTGGCGAGCGGCGGTCAGCGGGCCGGCCGGGTGCGTTCGGTGACTCATGCCTGGACGGAGCCGGTGATCGCGCCGGTACGGCGGAGGCTGCCGCCACTGCGGGCCGGCGGGCTGGCGATCGACCTCGCCTTCACCGTGGTGTTCGTCGCGGCTCTGATCCTGCGGTCGATAGCCTTCAGCCTCTAGGTCCAGCCCGCCTGTGTCGGATAGTAGAGGCTGCTATTGCATAGGAAATCTTCTGCGGTCACCGTCGGAGGCTGACCGAGAAGCTGACGAATGACGCGCATCGCCACCTGGGCATCATGCCTGCGTTCCCGTTCTACGGCGGGCCGCCGGCCAATCCGGACATCCTGGCCCGGGCTACGGTTGCCGAGCTGATCGAGGACCTCGACCGGGAGGGTGCCGAGCGGGCGCTCGTGCTGCCCAACTACGGGGTGCCGGACGCTTCGGTGTCCTTCGGTTTCAACCCGCTGGTGATCGAGGCGGCGGCCAAGGACGATCGGATCCGCTGCGGGTTGTGGGTCTCGCCGCGGCCGCAGGACGCCGAGCTCACTACTGCGGCGCTCGCCCTGGCTGGCGAGCCGGGCGTGGTCGCGTTGAAGACCAGCTTCCTGCTGGGCGGGGCTGTCGAGGATCCGGAGTGCGCTCCGCAACTCGAGCAGATCTTCAGCACAGCACGCGAGCGCGGCCTCGTCGTACACGTCCACACTTCGCCCGGTGCGGCGTCCGACATCGACCAGATCGGCAAGCTGGTCGACCGCTACGGAGACGACGTCAAGATCCACTTCGTGCACTTCGGCGGCGGCATGAGCGGACACCAAGCTGATCAACGAGCGGTTCTTCAACTGGATCGAGGCCGGCAAGCAGGTCTAAACCGACACCAGTTGGGCGATCGGGTTCGCGCCGCGAGATCGCCGTCCCAGTCGGTCTCCGGCCAGTAGTTCTCGGCCTCGTCCAACAGGTAGGCGATCGCCGTCGTCGCGTCATCCATCGTCAGCCGGTACACGCCCTGGTGGTGCCGCCGGTCAGTCGCTCGACCACCACCAATCGACGCCCGCCACCGAGCGCAGCCCGCGCCGCACCCGCCAGTTGATCCCGAGTCGCGTTCCTGGGTGCCATGCCCACGCCCCTCCGCCTCGCCAACCAGAGCGCGGTAGGTGATCCCAGCCACTCCGCGAACCATATTTGCGGTGAGCCGCCCGGAACACCGTTGTCGTCGAGCCGGGCTGAGCTACTTGACGGCGAGTTCGCCGAGTTCGGACCAGTCGGATTGGGGGAGCTTGAAGTTGACGATGCGGGGGGTCTCGACCAGGTGCGGCGGGAGGTGCTGCTGGGCGGCCTTGAAGTGGTCGGAGGTGACGTGTGCGGTGGCGCCGTCGTCGTCGGCGAAGGCTTCGACCAGGACGTACTCGTTCGCGTCGTCCAGTGAGCGCGACCAGTCGAACCAGAGGCAGCCGGGCTCGGCGCGCGTCGCGGCGGTGAAGTCGGCGGTGATCGAAGGCCAGTTCTCGGCGTGCTCCGGCTTCACCCGGAACTTGGCGGTGATGAAGATCATCAGGTAGTCCTCCGCAGGGTCGAATGGGTCCGGGTCGATGCTATCGGTGACCGCACCGCCCCGGTCGTCGCAATCTGAGATCGCCGAAGAGTCGCACGCCTCGAGCAACAAACCCGGTCAGAAACCTAGTTGCTGGCGCAGGGACTCCAGCGTGTGCGACGTCTCCAGCGTGCGCTCCGCGTCCGCCGCCGCCACCGCCTGCGCGAGGGCGTCCGCGGTGACGATCGTCGTCAGCATCTCCGCGGTGATCCCGGTGACCGTGTTCGGCACGTGGATCGCCACCGTCACGTCGTCCGCCAATCGCTCGGCCACATGCTCCTCGCTGAGCAGGATGATGCCGGCGCCGACGGCCCTGGCCCGGTCGATCACGACCTCGCCGTCGATGATGAGCCGGCCCGGTGCGATCACGATCACCACGTCCTCGGACCCGATGCCGAGCAGGTCGTCGGCGAGCTGGAATCCGGCCGTCCGGATGCACCGGCTGCGCAGACCGAACCGTCGCAGCTTCAGCATCAGGTACTCCGCCGCCACGTAGTTCGCGCCGAACCCGTAGATCACCAACTCACGGGCGTCCAGCATCAGCCGGACCGCTTCCTGGTACTTGTCCATCGCCATGTGCTGGTTCAGGAACTCGATCCGCTCGATCGACTCCGTGATGACCCGGTCCCACACATGCTTGGGGTCACCGCCGGTGGCCTCCATCCGGTCCCGTAGCCGTTCCTCCCGCCGGGTCGTCGATCGGAACGGCGTGGCCACCCGGTCCTTCAGTTCGGCCAGACCGGCGTACCCGAGGGACTGCAGCGTGCGGATCACCGTGGCGTTGCTGGTCTTGCTCGCCTGGCCGAGCTCCTGCGCGGACAGGTAGAGCAGTCGCTCCGGCGAGATCTCGGACAGTGACCGGCAGACCGCGCGGGACGCGGGCGTGAACTCGTCCCAGTGATCCCGGATCCGGCGGCGCAGGTCGGCCAACGCCGGATTCCGTGTAACCCCTGTTACCTCATCGACCATCTGTGTATTATCCGATCCCGTAGTGACTGTAACGAATCATCCAAGCTTCCCTATTCTGTAACACATCGTAGACTCACCGAAGGAAGTCCATGGCGAACACCTCGACCGTCTACCAGCGTGGCAAGACCCCGATCTTCGCGTCCCAGGTGGATCCGCGGCTGCACTACTGCTTGTACGTGCCGCAGCGGCTGACCAACGACGACCGCGCGCCGCTGGTGGTGGTTCAGCACGGGACCGCCCGGTCCGCAGCGACGTACCGCAACCACCTCGAGGACTTCGCCGAGGAGCAGGGGGTCGTGGTGCTGACGCCGATCTTCCCGGCCGGCCTGGTCGACCCGGACGACCTGCACAACTTCAAGTTCATCGAGTACCAGGGGATCCGGTTCGACCGGATGCTGCTGGCGATCGTGGACGAGGTGGCGGACCGGTTCCCGGTGGCAGCCGAGCGGTTCTACCTGCACGGCTTCTCCGGTGGCGGGCAGTTCACGCACCGGTTCCTCTACCTGCACCCGGAGCGTCTGGCCGCCGCGTCGATCGGTGCGCCCGGCCGGATCACCCAGCTGGACGACACGCTGCCGTGGTGGCTCGGGACGAAGGGGTTCGAGGAGAAGTTCGGTCAGCCGATCGACTTCGACGCGCTCCGCCGGGTGCCGATCCAGCTCGTCGTCGGCTCCGAGGACGTGGAGAGCTGGGAGATCATGAACCCGGGCGAGTCCAACTGGATGGACGGCGCCGAACTCACCGGCACCACCCGGATCGAGCGCCTGCGCACCCTGGAGCGGAACTATCGCTCGCATGGCCTCGACATCACCTTCGACATGGTCGAAGGCGCCGCCCACTCCGGCCGCAAGATCCTGCCCACTGTCGAACGCTTCTTCGCGGATCAGCTGAAGACCCGGGCTCAGGAGCCGGTGAGTCCGAGGTAGGCGAGGACGGCCATCACGCGGCGGTTGCTGGTGTCGTCGTCGGTGAGGCCGAGCTTGCCGAACAGGGACGTCGTGTACTTGCTGACGGCGCTCTCACTGATGAACAGACGTTGACAGATCGCCTGGTTGGACAGGCCCTCGGCCATCAGGCCGAGCACGGACAGCTCGCGCTCGGTGAGCCGGTCGAGGCGCTTGCTCGACGTACCGCTGGAAAGCAGCTTGGCGACGACGGCCGGATCCAGGGCCGTCCCGCCGGCCGCGACGCGTTCGAGTGCGTCGATGAACTGATCGGCCTCGAACACACTCTCCTTGAGTAGGTACCCGACACCGCTGGCGCCGTCGGTCAGGAGCTCGCGCGCATAGAGCTGCTCGACATGCTGCGACAGGATCAGAACCGGGAGCCCGGGGACCTCGCGGCGGGCGGCCAGTGCGGCCTTCAGGCCCTCGTCCGTCTGCGTCGGTGGCATCCGTACGTCGATCACCGAGACGTCCGGCTTCCACTTCCGGAGTCCATCGAGGGTCTCGGGGCCGGTGGTCGCGGTCGCCACCACCTCGTGCCCGTAGGCCTCGAGCAGACGGACCATCCCGTCCCGTAGCAGGTAGAGGTCTTCGGCTACAAGGATTCGCATGGCACCGTTATCCTTGCACGAGTCGGGCCGCCGTCCGGGCTGGTCAACTCCAGGGTGCCGTCGAACGCCGCGAGCCGCCGGCGCAGCCCCGCCAGGCCGCCCGCATCCTCGACCCGGGCGTCCCCGCGGCCGTCGTCCTCGATCAGTACGACGATGCCGTTGCCGTCATGGGAGATCGCGATCTCCGCGTGGTCCGCCTGCGCGTGCTTGACCGCGTTGGTCAGCAGCTCGGCGATCCCGAAGTACAGGGCGGACTCGATCGGTGGATCCAGCCGCAGTTGGCCGCCTGCGCTGACGGTCGTCTCCAGCGGGGTGTCCATCGCCAGGGCACGTACGGCGTCGACCAGACCGCGCTCGTTCAGCACCGGCGGGTTGATGCCCCGGACCAGTTCGCGGAGCTCGGAGAGCGACGTGGCTGCGCCGACCCGGGCGTCCTTCAACAGAGCCTTGGCCGCACGCGGATCGGTCTCCATCAGCTTCTCTGCGGTCGCCAGCGACAGCCCGAGCGATACCAGGCGCGCCTGCGCTCCGTCGTGCAGGTCCCGCTCGATCCGCCGGATCTCTGCAGCCTGGGCAACCGTTGCGTCGGCCCGTTGCGCGGTCAGTTCGTCGACCCGGTTCGCCAGAGCCATCGACGGCGTCGGACGCAGGAAGCGTACGGCGATCGGCTCGAACGGGCGCCACGCGTACGGCGAACTGGCGACCGCCACGACCAGTCCGGCCACTCCGAGCACTGGCATCGACTGGGCGAACCCGAGGACGGCTGCCACGATCCCAGCCGGCGGAACAGCCGCGCTCAGGCCGGCGGTGACCGCGAGGATCGCCAAGCACCTCAGATCACGCCAGTTCGCCGGATCGGTCCACCGCACCCGCAGCCGCAGGTCCTTCTCGGCGTCCCGGCGCGTCTTCTCGTAGGAGTGACCGTTCCACCAGAAGCCCGTGGACAGCCGCGTCACTGTCCCGAGCTCCCGGTACCCGCCCGGGATCACCGTGCCCGTCCACCGGGCCAGCAACGACCGGACCATCCCGGCGACCGGCCGAATCAGCAGGAGAGTGCCGAGGGCGGCCCAGACGAACGGCACGATCCACGTCCACGGGCTCCGCCACCAGATCGCCACCGCCACCCCCGCAGCCCAGACAGCAGGCACCAGCATGCTGACCACCAGGACGATGCACGACCGGACGAACCCTACGCAGGCACTCGCAACCCACGACATCTGAATCCTCTTTCTCACTGCGGCTTGGTCCTGCCACTGTGCACCACCGAATGCGTGAAATCGGCCCGATCCGAGGAGAAGTAGGGCTAGCCCCACCCAACCGTGCGGCCAGCCACATACCGGGCCCCACCTGCGGTTTCTAGCGTTTGGAACATGCCAACTCTTACCAGTCAGAAGCAGTCCGAAGCGTTCAACCGGGCCAAAGGGTTCGTCATCCTCTACGGCCTGTTCGGTGCGGTGGTCGTCGGCACGGTCATGGACCGTGCGGCCGGCCACCGGGTGGTGCCGGGCTTCCTGTGGGGCCGGTCCTGCGCCGTTCTCGTGACGTCCTTCGTGGCGTACTGGCTCCTCACCAGGGCCGCCCGCGGAGCGCGGTGGGCGTACGTCCGCATCCGGATCATCTCGATCGTCATGCCGATCGCGATCGTCGCGGTCGACCTGATCCCGGGGCTGTGTCCGGGCTGGTTCGCGGCGATGCAGGCCGTCTGTGCGCTGGCCATGGTGCCGGTCGCCTTCATTGTGAACCGTCCGGACGTGCGCGCCGGCTTCGCCCGGTGAGAACAGACGTCGGCCGCTGCTGTCCGGGGACAGCAGCGGCCGACGGTGTTTGTGGAGCGACCTGAGCGGGTGTCAGGCGGCTTGCGGCACGCGGGTGCGGTTCTTGGAGGCCCACACGGCCCGGCGCAGTCTGGCCTTGTCCGGGTAGCCGGCCTCGCGGCCGATCACATAGACGTCGTGGCTTCGCATGTTGACCATGCCGGCGACGTACCAGACCGGGCTGCCCTCGGCCAGCATGGTGACGATCATGGTGCGGACGGTGCTGTCGGTGGTGGTGGCGGTGGTGTTCATTCTGACCCTCTCCTTTGGTCGCTCTCACTGATACGTCGGAGAAGAGGGCCCGGATTCGACACACCTCGACAAACTTTTCTGCCGGTATTTTTGGGCCGGTGACGATCACTCCGAGCGATCCGTACGCCGCCTACTCCGCCCTCCGCCGATCCGGACCCGTCCACCGCATCGCCGGCCCCGACGGCAGCCCTTCCTGGCTCGTCACCCGGTACGACGACGTCCGCCGGGCACTCGCGGATCCGCGACTGTCCGTCGACAAGCGCAGTGCCCTCCCAGGCAACTACCGCGGTCTCAACCTGCCGCCCGCCCTGGACGCCAACCTGCTCAACCTGGACCCGCCGGACCACACGCGGATCCGCTCTCTCGTCACCCGCGCCTTCACTCCCGGCCGGATCGAGTCGCTGGCCGCGCCCATCCGCCGTACCGCGGACGAACTGCTGGCTCCCGTCGTACGTCGCGGGCAGGCCGACCTGGTCGCGGAGTACGCCGCGCCGCTGCCGATCACGGTGATCTGCGATCTGCTCGGCGTACCGGAGGAGGCGCGCACCGACTTCCGCGCGTGGACGGACACGATGCTCGCGCCGCCGGGGCCGGACGAGGCGCGGGCGGCGATCGGGGCGATGCTGCGGTTCTTCGCCGGACTGATCGAGGGCAAGCGGTCGGTCCCGGGTGACGACCTGGTCAGTGACCTGATCGCGGCGCGGGACGACGACGATCGACTCAGCGACGACGAACTGACCTCGCTGATCTTCCTGATCCTGTTCGCCGGGTACGAGAACGTCGTCCACCTGATCGGGAACGCGACACTCGCACTGCTCGACGAGCCGGTCTTGTGGGAGCGGCTGCGGTCGGACCGGTCGCAGCTCCCGGGCGCGGTCGAGGAGTTGATGCGGTACGACGGCCCGGCGCCGCTGGCGATCAGGCGGTTCCCGGTCGAGGACGTGGAGATCGATGGTGTGGTGATTCCGGCAGGGGAGACCGTGCTGCTCGGGATCTCTTCGGCGAACCGGGACACGGAACGGTTTCCGGATCCGGACCGCGTGGACTTCGATCGCGCGGTTGGCGGACACCTCGCTCTGGGGCACGGGATTCACTACTGCGTCGGTGCGCCGTTGGCGCGGTTGGAGATCGCGATCGCACTCGAGGCGCTGCTGGATCACGCGCCCGGTCTGCATCTCGGCGTACCGCGGAGTGACCTGCGGTGGCGGGACTCGATCCGCACCCGCGGCCTGCTCGCGCTGCCGGTCATGTGCTGGAACGCTGACAAAACGAAGCGCCCCGGTCAATGACCGGGGCGCTTGTCCGTGTGGGTCCCGGGGGGAGTGGGACCACCACACGTTGGGGGGGACCTTGACAGTAACCCGAGCGAGGGGTCACGTCCGAATACGTTTCGGTCAACGGGATGTAACTTGCGATCAGCGGCTCGTTCGGCGCCGGTACAGCGACGTCGCCAACGTGAACGAGAACAGGAGTAGACCACAACACCACGCGAGTGCGGTCCAGCCGTTGTTCCCCAGCGGTGCGCCGATCAGAAAGCTGCGCACGGTCTCGATCACCGGCGTGATCGGCTGGTGTTCACTGATCGGCCGCAACCATGACGGCATCGTCTCCGGCTGGACGAACGCACTGCTCAGGTACGGCAGGAACAACATGAAGAAGCTCAACGTGCTGGCCGACTCCACCGACTTGGCGATCACGCCGAGACCGGCCGCCAGCCACGACAACGCGAGCACGTAGAGAAGCAGCAAGCCGATCGCGGCCAGCCATTCGCCGGCGTTCGCCGACGGCCGGAATCCCATTGCCAGTGACGCGAGGACGACGATCGCCGTCGACACGGAGTTACGGGCGATACTCGCCGTAACGTGCCCGGTCAGCACGGCGAAGCTGCGAATCGGCAACGAGCGCAGGCGATCGATCATCCCGCTGTGCATGTCGTCCGCGACCACCATCGCCGTCGACGATGCGCCGTACCCGGTGGTGAGCAGGAGGATGCCCGGGACGACATAGTTGATGTACTCCGTGCCGGTGCTGATCGCGCCACCGAACACGTAGACGAACAGGCACATCATCAGCAGCGGGAGCAGGATCGAGACGAACAACGTCTCGACGTTGCGCCGGGACAGCCGGACGCTGCGGTCGATCATCGTCGCCGTGTCCGAGAATGCGGCGGCGACTCCGTGATGGGACATGGCGGGCTCCTAGGCGGTAAGGGCGAGGAAGACGTCGTCGAGGGTCGGCCGGTGCGATGAGACGCGCTCCGGCTGCAGACCGTTGTCGCGCAGTACGTCGAGCACGTGGTGCAGGTGGGCCGCCGTACCGTCGGACGGAATGTTCAGCACCAGCTCGTCGGCGACGCCGTCCAGTACCCCGGTTGCCTTGAGCAACTGCACCTCGTCGGCGAAGCGGAGCTCGATGCGTTCGCCACCGATCTGGGTCTTGAGCTCGTCGGCGGTGCCGGTGGCAACGATCCGCCCGTGGTCGAGCAGCACGATCCGGTCGGCCAGCCGGTCCGCCTCCTCCAGGTACTGCGTGGTGAGCAGGATCGTGGTGCCGTCCCGGACCAGTTCACCGATCACTTCCCACATCGTCGACCGGCTGGCCGGGTCGAGCCCGGTGGTCGGCTCGTCCAGGAAGATCACCCGCGGCCGCGCGATCAGGCTCATCGCCAGATCGAGCCGCCGCCGCATCCCACCGGAGTACGTCTTGACCCGCCGGTCCATCGCGTCGGTCAGCCCGAACCGCTCCAGCAGGTCGCCGGTACGACGACGTGCGGCGGGCCGGCCCAGATGCATCAACCGGCCGACCATGACGAGGTTCTCCCGACCGGTCTGGTCCTCGTCCACCGCGGCGTACTGCCCGGTCAGGCTGATCACCCCGCGGACCTGAGCCGGCTCGCGCAGTACGTCGTACCCGGCGATGGTCGCGCGGCCGTCGTCCGGCCTGGTCAGCGTGGTCAGGATCCGCACGGTCGTGGTCTTGCCCGCGCCGTTCGGCCCGAGCAGTGCGTGCACAGAACCCTCCGGCACCCGCAGATCGACCCCGCTGAGCACCTCGGTCGCGCCGTAGGACTTCCGCAGTCCGGTTGCCTCGACGATCATCGTCCCCTCCTTACTGCGTATCAGATACGCTAAATAGCGTAGCATATACGCTATATCGCTCGGCAAGCCCTAAACTGAGGCGGTGGAGAAGAACGAGTTGCCCCCGGACGTGGCGCTGATGTGGCGGCTGCGGGAGGCGCCGCGGCGGGGACCGAAGCCGTCGCTGTCCCTCGACGACATCGTCCGGGCCGCGATCGAGGTCGCCGACGCGGACAACGATCTGGGCGCGGTCTCGATGGCACGGGTCGCCGAGCGGCTGGGCAATTCGACGATGGCGCTCTACCGGCATGTGAAGAGCAAGGACGATCTGCTCGTGCTGATGTCGGACGCGGCGATCGAGCGTCCGGATCCGATGCCCGAGGGGGTCGACTGGCGGACCGGACTGACATTCTGGGCGGACAATGTGCTGGCCGCCATCCGCAAACACCGGTGGTACGCGAAGATCCCGATCTCCGGTCCGCCGGCCGGCCCGAACAACCTCGCCTGGTTCGACGCTGCGCTCGGCCTACTGAACGACACCGGTCTGCCGGAGGAGGCGAAGGTCGGTGTGGTGATGGGCCTGATCACCTACGTCCAAGGCGAGGTCCGGATGGCCTTCGACCTGGCTGCGGGCTACGACCAGAACCCGGCCGCGTTCCAGCAGTTTGGTGCCACCCTCAGGCAGGTGGCCGACCCGCGGCAGTATCCGGCCGTCGCCCGGTTGGTCGATGCCGGCATCTTCGACGAGGTCGGCAACTTCGAGGACGAGAGCGAACAGGACTTCGATTTCGGTCTGCAGCTCTATCTGGATGGTGTGGCGGCCTTCATCGACCGGGTCTGTCAGGGCAAGTGAATGACCGCGTCGGCCGCCGGTGCGGTCGCCGCGATCAGCCGCGCGTTGCGTTCGTCGGTGCCGTAGGTGCGTTCGTGCGCTTCCTCGGCTGACCTGCCGTACCGCCGGTGCCGCGCTTCGAGCCGATCGTGCCGCAGTTGTTCGGGCACCTCGACGTACCAGCATTGGTCGAGCATCGTGCGGAGAGTCGCCCAGGGTTGTTCGTCGAAGAGCAGGTAGTTGCCTTCGGTCACGACCAGGGTGACGTCGGGTGCGATTCCGATGCTGGCGGCAATCGAATCTTCCAGCCCGCGGTCGAAGCGCGGTGCCCAGATCTGCTCGTCCGGTGACTCCTTCAACCTCTTGAGCAAGGCAACGAACCCGTACCCGTCGAAGGTGTGCGGCGCACCCTTCACCTCGGCCAACCCGAGCTCGTCCAGGACCGACTGCGCGAGGTGGTAGCCATCCATCGGCACGAGTGCGACACGGTGGCCGTCACCGACCAGCTTCGCGGTGAGCTGCTCGGCGTACGTCGACTTGCCGGCCGCGGGGGCTCCGGTGATCCCCAGGATCTGCCGCCGCCCCCGCGTCGCCAAGGCGACGGCGCGGTCGTAAGCGGCGGCCGGATCCAGGGTGCGCATTCGCCGATCCTAGGCGAGGTAACCGTCCGAGCGGACGAGGATCTCGTCGCCGTCCTGGGCGTGGTAGTGGGCGAAGGCCTCCGGGCTGGTGTACGCCGCGCTGCCGTCACGACCGATGTCGACGGTGTGCTCGTCGGTCGATGGGGTGGTCGGGGAGAAACGCAGCAGGGTCTGGTGCGGGCCACGGAACAGGTCGAACAAGCTGGTCTTGTTGCCCTCAGCATCTACCAGCGGAGCGTCCGGCGCACGGTCGCCGGCGACGATCGGCCGGGTGTCCGCGAGGTCGCGGTAGGAGACGTCCAGCTGACGGGTGTTCTCGCCGCGCTCCATCGCCGACTCGTCACCCTCGACGTGCTTCTGCATCAGCTCCTCGCTGATCCCGAGGACGCGGGCCGCGTTGGTCCGGCGCTCGGTCTCGTAGGTCGCCAGCACCTCTTCGCGATCGTCGGCCAGCTTCCAGCCGAGGTTGTACGCGTCCTGGACGCCGGTGTTCAGACCCTGGCCGCCGGTCGGCGGGTGGACGTGCGCGGCGTCGCCGGCGATGAAGACCCGGCCGACCCGGAACCGCTCGGCCAGCCGGACGTTCGGCCGCCAAACGGTCGACCAGGTCAGGTCGCGCAGCTTCGCCACACCCGGACCGGCGAACTTGTCGACCAGCGCCTGCAGGGCCTCGATCGAGGTGTCGGCGTCGTCGGAGTCCAGCGGCGCGCCGAACTGGAACTGGTCGCCGCCGGCCAGCGGGGTCATCGCGATCCCGGACATCGGGTTGTCCTTGGCCGCGAACCAGTAGCCGAACTCGTGGTCGAGGCCGTCGGCCGCGACGTCACCGAGCAGGGTCCGGATCGACTCGTCGGTGGTGCCCTCGAACGCGATCCCGAGGTGCTTGCGGACGAAGCTGCGACCGCCGTCCGCGCCGACCAGGTACTCCGCCTCGACGGTCTCGCCGGTGGACAGTTCGGCGGTGACCGAGTTCTCGTCCTGGGTGAACCCGACGATCGCGGTGTCCAGTTCGACCTGAACGCCGTACTCGGACAGTTTGTCGCGCAGGATCTTCTCGGTCCGGGACTGGCCGAGCATCCAGGCGTTCGGGTAGGGGACGTCCGGGGTCGGCTCGGCGATCTCGGCCATCCGCCGCTCGCCGAACAGTTCGCCGCTCATGTAGATCTTCATCAGCGGCATGGACCGGCCCTGCCGCAGGACCTCGTCGATCACGCCGAGGTCGTCGAAGATCTCCAGAGTCCGAGGCTGCAGTCCGTCGCCGCGTGAACCGTTGAAGTACTCCGCCGCCTTGTCGATCAGCCGGACGGCGAGACCACGGCGGGCCAAGTCGATCGCCAGGGTCAGGCCGGTCGGGCCGGCGCCCGCAATCAGTACGGACATCTTCTGGTCTCCTGGACTGAATTATGATTCACTGAATTCAGATTCACTATGAACGTGACTAGGGTTCGGTGTCAAGGAGGTTGTCGTGACCGACACGGTGAGCCGCCGGGAACGGGCGGCCGGAACCGGGGCCGCGCTGAAGCAGGCGGCCCGGCAGGTGTTCGCCGAGCGCGGGTACCTGAACACGAAGATCACCGACATCACCGCGGCCGCGGGCCGGGCGACGGGATCGTTCTACAACCACTTCGCGGGCAAGGAGGAACTGCTCGAGGCGCTGCTGAGGGACATGCTCGCGGAGGCGGACGAGACGATCGTCGACGTCGCCGGGCATGACGCGGACTTCAGCACGATCTCGGCGATCCGCTGGCACGTGGCCGCGTTCTGGCGGTTCTACCAGCAGCACCTGCCGGAGATGATCGCGCTGAAACAGGCCTCGATGGTCGACCCGGAGCTCGGTCGGCGGCTGCAGCAGATCATGGCCGACGACGACGCCCACATGATCGAGCACTTCGCCCACCTGCCGAACCCACCGGCCGAACCGCTCGTACAGATCTCCGCGATGAACGCGCTGATGGAGGGCTTCGCCTACGCCTGGCTGGTCGTCAACCCCGCCAACGGCCAGACCATCCCCGACGAAACCGCCATCGACACCCTCACCAACCTCCTCCACCACGGCCTGACCGGCTCCCGCTAGGCGACGCGGCGCGGACGTGTGGCACTCACCAAGAGCGTCAGCTCCGCGTCGGTCAGGCTGAGCCGTGAGCAGACGCGGCCGATCTGAGGACCTTGGTGAGTGGGGCAGGTCCGGGCCTGGGGCCGGAAGATCCTGGCGACGAACTTCGGCGACCGCCCCACACGGACGGCGTGGTGGTGGGTTAGTCCTCTGGGGGAGGTGGTTCTTCGGCGCCTTCGCGTTCGTCGCGGGCGGCCCACTCGAGGAGGGTGTCCAGGGTGTAGACGTTGTCGTCGATCGTTTCGTGCAGGTCGCCCAGCTCGGCGAAGCGGGCTGGGACGGTCTGGATGGTGAAGTCCTTCGGGTCGACGTCGTCGACCTCGTCCCAGCGGATCGGGGTGGAGACGGTGCCCTCGGGGTTGCCGCGGACCGAGTACGCGGCCGCGATCGTGTGGTCCCGCGCGTTCTGGTTGAAGTCGACGAACAGCTTCTTCGGGTCGCGGTCCTTGCGCCACCACGTCGTCGTCACGTCGTCCGGTGCGCGCCGCTCGACCTCTCGCGCGAACGCCAGCGCGGCCCGGCGTACGTCGGAGAACCCGTACGTCGGCTCGACCCGGACATAGATGTGGATCCCCGAACCGCCCGAGGTCTTCGGATAGCCGACCGCACCGAGGTCGTCGAGGACCTCGTGAGCGACGTGCGCGACCCGGCGTACCCGGTCGAAGGGGCATTCCGGCATCGGGTCGAGGTCGATCCGCCATTCGTCCGGCTTCTCGGTGTCGGCGCGGCGGGAGTTCCACGGGTGGAACTCGACGGTGGACATCTGCACCGCCCAGGCGACATGCGCGAGCTCGGTCACGCACAGCTCGTCGGCGGTCCGGTTGTACCGCGGGAACTTCACCCGGACGGTCTCCATCCACGGCGGTGCGCCGTGCGGCAGCCGCTTCTGGTGCACCTTCTCGCCGGCGACACCCTCCGGGAACCGGTGCAGCATGCACGGCCGCTCCCGCAGCGCGCGGACGATCCCGTCACCCACGGACAGGTAGTAGTTCACCAGATCGAGCTTCGTCTCCCCGCGCGCAGGGAAGTAGACCCGATCCGGATTCGAGATCCGCACCGTCCGCTCCCCGACCTCCAGTTCGATCGCCGGAGACTTCCCCTTGGACTGAGCCATAGCCTCAACCTAACCGCCCGTGCCGACAACCCGCATCAACCCGACCATAGGATGTCAGGTGCTCGACCCCCATCAGGTGCTGCAGCGCTACCAGCAGACAGCGATCGACAAGGCGACCGACGAGATGCTCGACCTGTACGCCGAGGACGCCGTCCACGAGTTCCCGTTCACCCGGCCAGGCGTGCCGTCGCGGCTGGAGGGACGTGCCGAGATCCGCGCCTTCCTGGAGGCGAACTGGACGGCGAGCCCGTTGCGCTACCAGGCCTACCGCAACGTCGTGGTGCACGAGACCGCCGACCCGGATGTGATCGTCGTCGAGCAGGACGCGACCGGAACGGTCAGCACGACCGGTCGCGAGTTCTCTCTGCCCAACATCGTCGTACTGACGGTCCGGGACGGCCGGATCGTGCACTTCAAGGACTACGTGAACGTCCTGGCGGTAGCCGAAGCTCTGGGGCGAGAGATCACACCAGACGCGTGAGCCAGCCTCGGGTGTCCGGGGTGCGGCCGTACTGGAGGTCGAGGAGGGTGGTGCGGATCGACCTGGTGATCGGGCCGACGCCGTGGTCAACGGAGTGATCGCCGATGGTGAGGTCGCCGTCGGGCCAGGCGACGCGGCCGATCGGGGTGACGACCGCGGCGGTGCCCGAGGCGAAGACCTCGGTGATCTCACCCGTGCGTACGCCGTCCTTCCACTCGTCCGCGGAGATCCGGCGCTCCTCGACCTCGTGCCCGAGATCGGCAGCCAGCTCGAGCACCGAGGACCGGGTAACTCCTTCGAGGATCGACCCGTTCAGCTCCGGCGTGGCGATGCGGCCGTCGGCGTACACGAAGAACATGTTCATGCTGCCGATCTCCTCGAGCCACTTGTGCTCAGCGGCATCGACGAAAGCGACCTGCTCACAACCGTTGGCGACAGCCTCGGCCAGACCGGCCAGGCTGGCCGCGTAGTTGCCGCCGCACTTGGCCGCGCCGGTGCCACCCGGCGTCGCACGGACGGTCGAGGTGGTCAGCCAGATGGAGACCGGCTTGGGACCGGTGTCGAAGTACGGGCCGGCCGGGGACGCGATGACTCCGAACAGCACCTCGCGAGACGGTCGCACGCTCAGCGCCGCCTCAGTGGCGATCATGTACGGGCGCAAGTACAGACTGGTCTCGCCATCCTCGGCAGACGGCACCCACGGCTCGTCAACCGTCACCAGCGCACGGAGTGCGGAGATGAACGCGTCCTCCGGCACCACCGGCAGTGCGAGTCGCTCGGCACTCTTCACGAACCGCGTCGCGTTCCGATCCGGCCGGAACGCCCACACTGACCCGTCCGCGTGCCGGTACGCCTTCAGACCCTCGAAGATCTCCTGTGTGTAATGCAGTACGGCGGCAGCCGGGCTCACACTGAGCGGTGCGAACGCCGTGACCTTCGGGTCGTGCCAGCCGCGGTCGTCCGTCCAGTTGGCCATCACCATGTGGTCCGTGAACGACTGGCCGAAGGCGGGCTTGGCCAGGATCGCCGAGCGCGCTTCCGCACTCGCCGGATCACTCCGCAACTCGACCGCGAAATCCCACCCGCTGGTCACCGTCGTGCTCTGCATTTCACTCGTCACCCGCAGCACGCTACTCCCGGGTCATGCCTCACCACGACCCGCTGCCCACACTGCGGCCGGTCGCGTACGGCCGCCGCTCCACCAGAACCTCAAGATCCCGCACTGCTGCCAGCCCCGGCTCCCGGTCCCGCGCGGCCGCCAGCACTCGGCCGGCCTCGTCGTACAGGTAATAGGTGTGCCACTCGTCCGGGAGCTCGACCAGCACCCGCATCGCCAGCGCCAGACCAGCAGCGACCTCACCCTCCAACGCCAGGCACTCGGCCAGCGCCAACTCCAGCTGCGCCCGCTCTCCGATCCTCTGCTCAGGACACAGCTCCAACGCACGTCCCAGCATCAGACAGCCCGCAGTCCCGTACCCCAGGCTCGCGCAGACCGTGCCCTCCGCGGCATGCACCTCGTATGGCGCGAGGTCGCCCAGACGACTCGTGGTTGCCGGGGGCAACGCATCGGAGCAGCTCAACAGCTCCTGCAGAGCTCGGTGTGCCTCGGCCCGTCGACCCAGCTGTGCCAGCACCCGCGCCCGCACAGCATGAGCCTGTACGCCGCTGGCCGGGATCTGCTGTGCGAGCGCCAATGACTCATCCGCCAGCTCCAGCAGCTGCAACGGCGGTCGCAGCTCTGCGAGTCCACTGACCGCCTCCCTCGCGCGCACCAAGCTGCGAACGGAAACCTCGCCGGAGCTGTCCGCGAACGCTCGGGCCGCCGACCACCAACGCCTGGCCGCGCGCAGCTCGCCGAGCCCGGTCAGTGTCTCGGCGACCAGGACGCTCAGCTCAGCCGCCCGTACTCCGAAGCCGTCCGGTCCCTGTGCCTGCAGTAGCTGAAGGTCCGCCAGGAGCTCCGGCAGCAGCCGAGCCGGCGGAACACTGCGAACATCGCCAGTCGCCTCCACACAGTCCACTCCGGTGAGGGCGCTGGTCAGCCCGTCCCACACGGCTGCCAACGAGGCCGCGGGTAGACCGACCGGGCGGACTGCAGCAGTCCGCTTGGGGTGCGCCCGCAGATAGGTCCGGGTCAGCCGGCCGCCGGTGCCGAGCTCGCGATCGCAGAGGCGGGCCAGGTCGGCAGAGCCTGGCCTCCGGCCACGCTCCACCTGCGACAAGTAGCTGTGGTCGTAGCCGACCCGCGCTGCCAGCTGCCGCAGACTCAAGCCGGCCGCCTGCCTGCACTGCCGCAACTCCCGGCCGAACCCTGATACAGACGCTGCCTCAGCCACAGGATCACCCCCGTCCGCTCACTGCCACACCTGGTGGTTGCGGTGCGTGTCCAGAAGCTACAAGCCCCCACCGACAAAACCAGTCCCAGCAGTTCGGCCGGTTGTGAGGGGGTGTGGGCTGTTCTCACAGCCCACAGACCACACCTGTTGTGGGCAGCGCGTGCTGGGCGATTCTGCAGAGGTGAACACGATGCAGCGGCAGGCTCGCCTCTTCCGGTTGGTACGCCACGCCGACGTCTCCGGCGTGCGCGGCACAGGCACCCTGGCCGAAGGGGTGGAGTGGTCCGACGGCACCGTCGCCCTCCGGTGGCGCGGCCGCTGGCCCGGAACGTCCACCTGGGACGGTGGGATCGAGGCTCTGCTGGCGGTTCACGGTGCCGGTGGACGCACCCAGGTCCACTGGTTCCCGGCCAAGCCGGCCCGGGCCACGACAACGGCCGCGGCTCAGGCGGTCTGGAGCGAGGACCCGGTGGAGACCGTGTGGTTGCCGGCGCCGGGGCTGGACGGCCGGTGTTCGCGCTGCGGGCAGCTGTGGCCTTGTCTCAGCTGCGGTCCCTGACCGGGTGCCCATGTGCTGATCCGGTTTAGTGTTGGTTCGTTTGGGTTCGGTCGGGTGGAGGGATGGCGATGGTGGCGGACGAGGTTGTTGATCCGCTGGACGAGTTGGATGCCCAGTTGGCGCGGCTGCGGGGTGTCGCCGACGAACTGCGTGGTGCCCGAGGGACTCCGGTGCTGGAGGGCAATCAGATCGAGCTGATCGAGGACGGTCCGACCCTGCTGCGGGCGTACGAGGATCTGCAGAGGAACTCCACCCGCCAGGTCCGGGTGCTGGATCGGCCGCCGTACGCGACGCCGCCGTCCACCCAGCAGAGGCTGGAGCTGGATCGGCTCGCCGATGGAATCGAGTATCGAGCGATCTACGGCACTGAGGTGTTCGAGTCCGAGGACATCATGGGCGTGCTGCCGGAGTTACAGGCGGCGGGTGAGGTCGGCCGGGTGCTGGCGCAGGTTCCGATGAAGATGGCGGTCGGTGACGACCACACCGCGCTGATCGGGCTGACCAAACGGGCGCCGGCCGAGTCCAACCTGCTGATCCGGTCGTCCGGCTTGCTGGACGGGTTGATCGCGACGTTCGAGATGCTGTGGGCCTTGGCGATCCCGATGCCGGCGCTCCTGGCGAACGGTGACGTGCCGGCACTGCGGGCGCCGGACCGGGACATCCTGCTGTTGCTCGCGGGTGGTGCGACCGACGACATGATCAGCCGGCGGTTGCGGATCAGTCCGCGGACGACCCAGCGCCGGGTCCGCGCGCTGATGGAGTCGCTCGGCGCGCAGACCCGGTTCCAGGCGGGTGTTCAGGCCGCCCGGCGTCGCTGGATCTAGTTGACCGTCACCACCGTGCCCGCGCGGTTCGGGAACTCGACGAACCCGGTGGAGCGCTGATCAGTGCGGACACCCGACCAGGATGCGGTGACCTGGAACGGCTTGCCGGCGGCCGGTGACACCGACGGCGTCACCTTGAGGGCGTTGCCACCCGTCACGACGTTGGTCTGCATCGTGTACTTCGTGGTGTCGGCACCAGGCGGGTTCGACAGGGTAATGGCGAGCACGCCCCAGACGCCGGGGGAGGGAGCTGCCAGCGTCGCGGAGGCCTGGTTGGCCCCGGTGCCTTCGAAGGAGAGCAGCTGCATCTGGCCGTTCACGATCTTGTAGAGCACCATCCAGATGCTGCCGGCCGGGTCGACCGTCTTGATGTTCCACTGCACGGCCTTGGTGCCGGCGGTCACGGTGACCGGGTAGTTCGGCAGGTCCGCGTCCGCAGCTCCTGCCGGTACTTCGCCCGGGACCTGGGGAGCCGACGCGAAGCCGTAGGCGTGGATCGGCGTAGCGGCCTTGCCCACTGTGGCGTCGAAGGAGACCGAGCCGGAGGCACCGGAGCCGGTGACGTTGGTCGGTGCGATGACCGAGGTCGGGACGACCACGATCGGGCTGCGGACCGACGTACCAGCGCCCTGCCAGGTCAGCCAGCCGCTGGTGGCGTCGTGCGACGGGGCCGTGTCCTGGGTCAGCTTGACGGTGAAGGACTTCGTCTGGCCGGCCTGCAGGCTCAGGATCGACGGTGCGACGACAGCCTTCATGCCGGGCACCGACACGGTCGCGCGGTACAGACCGCCCTTCACCGCGGTGACGCGGCGGGTGACAGTCTGCGTGCCGACCAGTTCGCCGACCGCGATCGACGGTGCGTTGTAGTTGCTGGGGTCGATCGCGGGTACGCCGGTGCCGGTGTTGATACCGCTGCCCTCCAGATAGCCGAGCCAGTCGACGTCACCGGAGTCGTAGACGAGACCCGGGTCGAGCATGCGCGACGGCTGGACCTCACCGGCGCCCCGCGCGAACGGATCATCGTCGACAGCACCGCTGGCGGTCTTGACGTCGCTGGTGGTCGTCATGAGGGCCGACTTGACCATCATCGGAGTCCAGTCCGGGTGCTTGGCCAGGTAGAGAGCAGCCAGACCGGCGATGTGCGGTGCGGCCATCGACGTACCGGACAGGAACGCGTAGCTGTGTCCGCCGTTACTGGGCGGTGCCACCGCGGCCAGCACGTTCACACCCGGTGCGGCGAGGTCCGGCTTCAGCAGATCGCCATTGCTCGACAGGGACGGCCCACGCGAGGAGAAGTCCGCCATCTGCGGGTACGGCGTGGTCTGTGCCGTCAGGTTGCCGGGCACAAGCTGCGCGGTGGCTCCGGCAGTCCCGGCGTACGCCTTGACCGACAGCGAGCCCGGCGTGTTGAGGTGCACCGTCGGTACTGCGTGCGAGTCGGCCACTGTGTCCTGGTCGGTCAGGTTCAGCAGCACCATGCCGACGCCACCTGCGCGCTTGACCTCGGCCGACTTGTCGACCCGGGCTCCGACGCCTCGGTCACACACCACGATCTTCCCGGCAGCCTTGGCCGAGTCGAGCGTGTTCGGCAGACACTGCGATCCGTCGTACTCGGCTGCACTGTCCACCCGAGCGGCAGCACCGGTGACGAGCGACAGCGGGCCGACCGCGGTAGCGATCGAGGTGCTCAGCCCGGCGTACTTCTCGCCGTTGCCGAGGACCACAGTCGCGTCGTACGGCGCCACTGTGCTCGCTCCGACCGTGGTCACCCACGGAGAGGTGTTGTCGAGCGACGAAGGCACCGGACCGGAGTTGCCGCCCGCCGCGGAGACGAAGATGCCGGCGGAGGCCGCGGACAGGAAGGCGAGCTGCACCGGGTCCGTGTGCGCGGACTCGAAGATCGAGCCTACCGAGTAGTTGATCACGTCGACGCCGTCGGCGACGGCCTGGTCGATCGCGGCGAGGATGTCGGACGTGTAGCCGCCCGAACCGACGCCGCCCTTGCCGGTCCACAACGCCTTGTAGACGGCGATCTTGGCAGCCGGTGCGACGCCGGAGATCGTGCCGAAGTTGATGCCGCTCTCCGCAACGTCCACACCGGCGCGGCCGGCCGCAGTCGTCGCAGTGTGCGTGCCATGGCCTTCGCCGTCGCGTGGGGAGGCGTAGTCGGCCCGGGCCTCGGGCGGAGTGGCGCCGAGCCAGGCGTCGCCGAAGTACTTGGCGCTGATGAGCTTGGTGTTGCACAGGTCGGCGGTGAATTCCTCGCCGGCCTCGCAGGAGCCGGTGAAGTCGTTGCCGTCGGCCTTGTGCATGACGATGCTGTCGCCGGAGCGGTACGGCCGGTACGGGTCGGCCTCGGTGGCGGGCTTGGTGCCCAGCTTCGGTCCGGACAGTGAGGCGCTCTCCGGCCAGATGCCGGTGTCGACAACGCCGACCACGACGCCCTTGCCGGCCTCGGCGTTGCCGCCCAGCGCGGACCAGACGCCGTTCTTGCCGGACAGTTTGAGGAAGTCGGTGGGCTTCTTGTCGTCCAGTGCCTGGTGCAACTGGTCCGGAGTGACCGCGACGACGCCCGGTGTCTTGCTGAGCTCATTGACCTGCTGGCTGCTCAGGATGGCAGCGAACGCGTTGACCGCGGTCGAGTAGTGCCGGGTCGCCTTCGCACCAACCGCGGCCGCGACCGTGTTGTGGCGGCTGTCGAGCCAGTTGCTGTAGCGCTTCGAGTCGGGGTTCGCGGTGTCGACCTTGTGTCCCTTGGCCGGCTTGGTGGCCTTCAGCCCGGCCACACCACCGGAGTACGTCGCCAGTGGCTTGTCGGCCAGCGTC
Organism: Kribbella capetownensis; assembly: GCF_004331485.1. Taxonomy (GTDB): domain Bacteria; phylum Actinomycetota; class Actinomycetes; order Propionibacteriales; family Kribbellaceae; genus Kribbella; species Kribbella capetownensis. The sequence goes on along the minus strand of NZ_SJKD01000006.1, from coordinate 231,359 downwards.
ACGACGTACCGGCCGGGGGCGAAGTGGGGCAGTCGCATCGAGGTGGCGAGATCGTCCGGTGGCGGCGAGCCGGGCGCGGAAGCCGTGGTGACGGCGTTCCCGGCCGGCGCCGCGAAGGCGGCGGTGCTCAGGACGGCGGCCGCGATCAGCGCGGTCCGTCGACGCAAGGACAGGTGGTTCACGCGATTCCTCCAGTGCTGGAGGGACGGGCGGATGTGCGTCCCTCAGGTCCTGACCGCGGCTGTCGCCCCGGCCGCCCGCCCCCGAGCCCGGACGCGGAAGAGCCTGCCAACCCACGGCGCGGACGACACTGTTTTGGCTTCAACTGGCCGCTGGCGAAAACCTGCCAAACAGCAGGCGGTTTCCCGACAACGTCGGGAAGCCGCTCCGGTGACGCATTGACCTCTAGTTATGGAGCGTCTCTACTAAATGGACCTTCGAGGAGGTCCAATGCGTGCACGATGGCTTGCTGTTGTCGTCGGAATCCTGCTGGCCGGCATCACGGTGCCGGCTCAGGCCGCGAACATCCTGTCCAATCCGGGCTTCGAGACCGGTTCGCTGAGCGGCTGGACCTGCTCGGGCGGATCGGTCGTCACCAACCCGGTCCGCAGCGGCAGCCATGCGCTGAACGGTGCGGTGTCGGGTTCCGACTTCGCGCAGTGCAGCCAGACCGTGTCCGTGCAACCGAGTACGACGTACACGCTGTCGGGTTGGGTGCGTGGGTCGTACGTCTACCTCGGTGTCACCGGCGGCACGTCCACCTGGACGCCGTCTGCCGCCAGCTACACGCAGCTGACGCTGTCCTTTACTACTGGCGCAAGTCAGACGTCGGCTCAGATCTACGTGCATGGCTGGTACGGCCAACCGGCGTACCAGGCGGACGACATCAGTCTGGATGGTCCGGGCGGTACTCCGGGTGCTCCAAGTGTTCCTGGTACGCCGACCGTCACCAGTACGACGAACAGCGCCATCTCACTGAGCTGGCCGGCAGCCAGCGGCACAGTCACCGGCTACCGCGTCTACGAAGGCTCGAACGTCGTACAGACCGCCACCGGTACGACGGCCACCCTCAGCGGATTGCAGACGTGCAGCAGCCACACGTACGCCGTAGCCGCGTACAACGGCGTTGGTGAGTCGGCCAAGTCGGCGGCGACGACAGGTACGACGGGCGGCTGCGCGAGCACCGGATTACCCAAGCACGCGCTGATCGGCTACCTGCACGCGAGCTTCGCCAACGGCTCCGGGTACGTACGGATGGCCGACGTACCGAGTGAGTGGAACATCATCAACCTGTCCTTCGGCGAACCGACCTCGGTCACATCGGGAGACATCAGGTTCAACCGCTGTCCGGCGAGTGAGTGCCCGAACGTCGAGAGCGAGGCGGAGTTCATCGCGGCGATCCGGGCTGAGCAGGCAGCCGGGAAGAAGGTGCTGATCTCGATCGGTGGCGCGAACGGACAGGTGCAGCTCACCACCACGGCGGCCCGGGACGCGTTCGTCAGTTCGGTCAGCGCGATCATCGACCGGTACGGCCTGGACGGGCTGGACATCGACTTCGAGGGCCACTCGCTGTACCTGAACTCCGGTGACACCGACTTCCGCAACCCGACCACACCGGTGATCGTCAACCTGATCTTGGCGCTGAAGACGCTCAAGGCGAGGTACGGCGCGAACTTCGTGCTGACGATGGCGCCGGAGACGTTCTTCGTGCAGGTCGGCTACCAGTTCTACGGCGGTGCGGGTGGCGGCGACAACCGGACCGGGTCGTACCTGCCGGTGATCCACGCGATGCGGGACGCCCTGACCGTGCTGCACGTCCAGGACTACAACTCCGGTCCGGTGATGGGGCTCGACAACCAGTACCACAACATGGGCGGCGCCGACTTCCACATCGCGATGACGGACATGGTCAAGGCCGGATTCCCGGTCGCCAACACCGGTCAGACCTTCCCTGGGCTGCGGGAGGACCAGATCGGGTTCGGGCTCCCGGCGGCAGTCAGCGCGGGCAACGGCTACACCGCCCCGGCAGCCGTTCATCAAGCGCTGGACTGCCTGGTGAAGGGCCAGAACTGCGGTGGTTACAGCCTTCGCGGCGGTGCGTCACCGGCCTTCCGCGGGCTGATGACGTGGTCGATCAACTGGGACCGCTACTACAACTGGGAGTTCCGGACCAGCCACGCGCCGTACCTCGCGGCCCTGCCCTGAGGCCCGCCCAGGCCGGCCCGGTTCGTGACCAGCCCCGCGAACCGGGCCAGTGCCTGTGGATGACCGATCCCGCTTTGTGGCTTCGCGCTGGTATGAAGGAGGCATGACAGCGTCGACGACCCGCCCGGTGATCCTCACCGTGGACGACGATCCGGGTGTTTCCCGGTCTATCGCCCGTGACCTTCGCCGTCGGTACGGCGAGGAGAATCGCATCGTCCGGGCCGAGCACCCGTCCCAGGCGCTGGAGGCTCTGCGCGAGCTCAAGCTGCGTGGCGAACCGGTGGCCCTGCTGCTCGCCGACTACCGGATGCCCCAGATGTCCGGCATCGAGTTTCTCGAGGCCGCGATGGACCTGTTCCCGCTGGCCCGCCGGGTCCTGCTGACGGCGTACGCCGACACGGACGCCGCGATCCAGGCGATCAACGTGGTCGACCTCGACCACTACCTGCTCAAGCCGTGGAACCCGCCGGAGGAGAAGCTCTACCCGGTCGTCGACGCGATGCTCGACCTGTGGAAGACGACCCCGGAGCCGTCCAGTGACGAGACCCGGGTGATCGGCCACCGCTGGTCGGCGCCGTCGTTCACGGCCCGCGACTTCCTGGCCCGCAACGCGGTGCCGTACCGCTGGCTGAGCGTGGACGACGAGGAGAGCAAGCGCCTGCTCGACGCGGCCGGGATCGACGGGTCGACCCTGCCCGTGGTGATCACCCCGGACGGCACGGTGATGGTCGCCCCGAGCGAGGCGGAGCTTGCCGACAAGGTCGGCCTCTCCACCTCACCGACGAAGGACTTCTACGACCTGGTCGTGGTCGGCGGCGGACCGGCCGGCCTCGGCGCTGCTGTGTACGGCGCCAGCGAGGGACTGCGGACTGTCCTGGTCGAGCAGTTGGCGACCGGTGGTCAGGCCGGCCAGTCGAGCCGGATCGAGAACTACCTGGGCTTCCCGGACGGTGTGTCCGGGGCGCAGCTGACGGATCGGGCCCGGCGGCAGGCGGTCCGGTTCGGCGCCGAGTTGCTGACCGCGCGCCAGGTGGTCGGCCTCGAGACGCTCGGGTCGGCCCGCAAACTGATGTTCTCCGACGGCAGCGAGATCTCGTCCCACTCGGTGATCCTGGCGACCGGGGTGGCCTACCGGCACCTGGACGCGCCCGGCGTCGACGACCTCTGCGGCCGCGGGATCTACTACGGGTCCGCGACCACCGAGGGTCCGAGCTGTGTCGGCCAGGAGGTCTACATCATCGGCGGGGCGAACTCCGCCGGTCAGGCCGCGGTGTATTTCTCGAAACACGCGAAAACCGTGCATATGCTGGTGAGAGGACCATCGCTCACGGCGACGATGTCGTCGTACCTGATCAATCAGATCGACGACATCGACAACATCGAGGTCCACACCTGTACGCAGGTGGTGTCCTGCAAGGGCTCCGAGCATCTGGAGCGCGTCACCCTGCAGAACAGTGCGACCGGCGAGAGCCGCGAGGTGGACACGGAGTGGATGTTCGTGTTCATCGGCGCGGCCCCACGGACGGACTGGCTGCCCGGCGACCTGCTCCGCGACGAGCGCGGTTTCGTACTCACCGGTCCTGACCTGCGCGGCAAGCCGCCGGGCTGGGCGCTGGACCGGGAGCCGTACCACCTGGAGACGAGCATGCCTGGCGTGTTCGCCGCCGGCGACGTACGGGCGGAGTCGGTCAAGCGGGTCGCCTCCGCGGTCGGCGACGGAGCGATGGCCGTGACACTGGTGCACCGATACCTGGAGATGCTCTGATGGCTGCCGAGACCGAGGCGCGCCGGCTGAGCCCGGACGAGCTGCGCACGCTCTTCCTGTTCGAGAGCCTCTCCGACGAGCAGTTGCAGTGGCTGTCCGACGCCGGGTACGTCGAGACCTACTCCGAGGGCCTCGTGTTCAACGAGGGCGACCCGGCCACCTGCTGCTACGTCCTGCTGTCCGGTGAGATCCGGCTGTGCAAGCTGTCGCACGGCGAAGAGGTGGAGATCAACCGGACCAGGCAGCGCGGGGTCTACGCCGGTGCGTTCAACGCGTTCTTCGGCGCCGCCGACCGCAAGGCCTACACCGCGACGATGCGGGTGACCGAGACGTCGGAGTTCTACGTCATCGGCGCCGACACGATGGCGACGATGATGAACACCTGGTTCCCGATGGCCGTGCACCTGATCGAGGGCTTCGTGATGGGCATGCGCCGGACCAACGAGACGCTGGGGGAGCGCGAGCGGTTGCTTGCCCTCGGCTCCTTGTCGGCCGGTCTCACGCACGAGCTGAACAACCCGGCCGCCGCGGCGGTCCGGGCCGCGGCGACGTTGCGGCAGCGGGTCTCCGGGATGCGGTCCAAGCTGGCGATGCTCGCCGACGGGACGCTCGACGCGACCAAGCTGCACCAGATCGTCGCGCTGCAGGACGACGCGGTCGAGCGGTTGGAGAAGAACAAGGACAAGGACATCTCGCCGATGGACCTGTCCGACGCCGAGGACTCGCTGACCGACTGGCTCGACGACCACGACGTGCAGGCCAGCTGGGATGTCGCGCCGGTGCTCGCCGCGGCCGGGCTGGACGTGGCATGGATGGAGGAGGTGCTGACCGCGGTCGGCCCGACGTACCTCGAGGGCGCGGTCCGCTGGTTGATGTACACGATCGACACCGAGTCGCTGATGAACGAGATCGACGACTCCGTGACCCGGATCTCGACGCTGGTCGGGGCGGCGAAGCAGTACTCCCAGATCGACCGAGCGCCGTACCAGACCGTTGATCTGCGCGAATTGCTGAAGAGCACGCTGGTGATGATGTCGGGCAAGCTGCAGGGGTACGACGTCGTGAAGGACTTCGACCCGGAGCTGCCACCGATCCCGGCGTACGCCGCCGAGCTGAACCAGGTGTGGACGAACATCATCGACAACGCGGTCAGCGCGATGGGTGGGCACGGCACACTGACGATCCGGACCAAACGGGACGGCGCGTACGCGCTCGTCGAGATCGGCGACACCGGGCCGGGCATCCCGGAGGAGATCCGCCGCCGCATCTTCGAGCCCTTCTTCACCACCAAGCCGATCGGAGAAGGTACCGGCTTGGGCCTCGACATCTCCTGGCGCATCGTGGTGAAGAAGCACCACGGCGATCTCCGTGTCGAGTCCGAGCCCGGCAACACCCGGTTCAAGATCATCCTGCCGCTCGATCCCGAGGAGGAGGTCGAGACCGGGGCCTCACTGCTGTCCTAGCGCTTGCTCAGGGCAACCAGTCGAGGAGGGCGGTGATGGCTGCCGGATCCACGTTCTGCGCGATCGCGTAGTCGTTCAGCGCGGAGGGTCCGGTGCCGGCGAAGAACAGGTGGTTGTCGGCGTCGATGACCTTGATGCTGGCGTCGGGGAGCCCTTGCCGCCAGCCTGGGAGGTCGTCGGCGACGGTGACCTGGTAGTCGCGCCCGCCTTGCAGAACAAGGATGGATACGTCGAGTTTCGCCGCGGTGACGACGGGGTCGTAGTCGCGCAGGTCGAGCCAGTAGGCGCCGGGCATCCCGAACGGCAGGTCCGCGGCGGGTGTGTCGGCTGAGAGATCTGGGCTGTCGACGACGGCTGCTTGGCGTTGGAACAGCTCAGCGGTGCCGGGCGGGACGGCCTCTGGGTTCGTTGTCTCGAGGTAGCTCATGACGCGTACGGCGGAGTGGTGCATGGGCTGGGTGTCGCCTGCCATGATCACGATGCCGGCGACCGACGGGTCCTCGGCCGCGATGCGCGGTGCGGCCTTGCCACCCATGCTGTGACCGACCACGAAGATCTGGTCCGCATGCTCGCGGAGCATCTGTACGGCGGCGACCGCGTGCGGCACGTACTCGTCGTACGGGGTGAAGCCAGGTTCATTCATCACGTCGGGGCGGGTGTGGGTGATCTTGTCGAAGCGCAGTACGGCGATGCCCGCGCTGGCGAGTCCCCAGGCGAGATCCTTCAGCGGCTTGTTCGGTCCGCTGGTCTCGTCGCGGTCGAACGGGCCGCCGCCGGACAGCAGAACGACGCCGACTTCGCTGCGGGACGCAGGCCGGGTCAGCGTCCCGGGGACGGCGCGTTCGCCGCTGCCGAGGGTGATCTCGTGCTCTTCGAAGCGCGTCGGGTCGGCGTACGGCGGGGTGGTCCACTCGCTCATCGACTGACCTTTCTCATCGTTTGAGAAAGGTAGCACGACATGAGATTGTTGCGAGATGGGTCCGCTGGAACTACTCGGTCACCCGGTCCGGCTGCGCATCGTGCACGCACTGCGCGGTGGCCGGACGCTGACCACCGCGGAGCTCGGCGAGCGCGTCCCGGACATCTCGAAGGCGACGCTGTACCGACACGTGGATCTACTGGCCGGCGGCGGGATTCTCGAGGTCGCCGAGGAGCGGCGGGTGCGTGGCGCGGTCGAGCGGCGGTACCGGCTTCGGCTCGATCGTGCGTCGATCACTCCCGAGCTGGCCGAGCAGGTGACGGTCGACGATCATCGCCAGGGGTTCGGGGTCGCGGTCGCTGCCTTGGTGGCCGAGTTCAACGCTTATCTCGATCGTGACGGCGCCGATCCGATCGCCGACCTGGTTGGTTATCGCCAGCATGCGGTGTGGCTGAGCCGTGAGGAACTGCTGCAGTTGATCGAGGGTCTGCGTGCCGCGATCCTCCCGGTGCTGTCCAACGAGGCCGCACCGGACCGTGCCCGCTACCTGCTCAGCCCGATCCTCTTCCCGGTCGAAGAGCAGTCACATTCTCCTGCTGGGCAACGTCAGAACGACGTACCCCAAGGAGAAGGAGAGACTGATGTCAACCACTGAGCAGGCCGTCGTACGAGTGCACGTCTACAGCGTCGATCCGGAGAACGTCGCGGAGTTCCTGACGGCTCGCGCCACTGTGATCGACACGATCCGCGCCGCCCATCCGGGGCTCGTCGCGACCCGTCTGGTTCACCTCGAAGACGGCACCTACTCCGACACGTGGCAGTGGTCCTCGATGCAGGCCATGGCCGCCGCCTTCCCGATGGCACAGTCACCCGAAGCCGCCGCGGCCTGGGCGTTGGCCACCACCTCCTCCGCACTGAATGGCGATGTCGTCGACGAGCGTTAACGACAGGAGGTAGTGCGGTCGATGCGCTTCATGAGGTCGGGTTCCACACTCACGCCGCCGGCTCGGACCTGACTACCTCATGTCCTTAGGTGCCAGGTCAGGGCGTCGGCTGGGTGGCTTCCACGTCGGCGATGGCCGCGCGGACCGCTGCGGTGAAGGCCCAGAAGATCTGCAGGGTGGTGTTCTTGCGGTCTTCGCGGGTGTTGATGCGGAACATGGCCCGGCGCAACGGTGTGGTGAGCTCGAGCTGAGCACCGGCGCCGAGCACTGTGCGGTTGGCGATGTTGGTCGGCTCGTCGCCGTTGAGGTCCGGGACGGTGTCGGCGTCCATGGCGCGGATTCCGGTCTCGGTCAGGCGGAGGAGGACGCGCTCCTTGAGCGCGAGGCTCAGCCCGCCGACGAGGACCGCTTGGGCTCTGTCGGGTAGTTCGGCCTGAGCCGTCGTGCATCCGTGCAATCCAACGGCATTGAGCACCCCTCCGGTCAGTGCTCGGGCAACGTGGTCGTCGCAGCCGGTCGACGTGACATGCAACTCGGCGTTCCCGGTCGCCCGCAGTCCTTCGAACATCCAGTAGTCGTGGAACGGACCGTCCGGAGGTGTCGGCTCGAGCCCGGCCGGGTGGTAGCCGGCGATCGCCAGGCACAACTCCGACGTGCCGGCCTCGATCCCACCCCCGTGCGGCGCCAGGATCGTCGTCACCTGTACGGCGTACCGCTCGGCGAGCTCGTCGTCGAACCACCCGTGCCGCCGATACCGCCGCCCGTAGTCGACCCCTTCCGTCAGCGAAGGGTCGGCGTACAGCGCACTGTTCGTCGGGTACTCGGCCGCCGAGAACCGCTGCGATCCAGAAGCTCCGTTGTCACTCATCGCGCCCCCTCTGTCGAGCGTACGCGCAATGCACCGACGGATGGGTAGTGGTGGACCCGTGCGGTGTTTACCACCCGTCCGTCGGTATAGATGTCAGCGGAGGGCGGTGCCTTGGGTGTGGGTGAGGAGGGTCAGGTCGGGGCGGGTGGGGAGGGATTCCCAGTCGCCGGTGGCGGTGACGCAGAAGGCGCCGGAGGTGGTCGCTCGGTCGAGGCGGGAGTCGGGGGAGAGGTTGTCGAGCGTGGCGGAGAGGTAGCCGGAGACGAAGGCGTCGCCGGCGCCGATGCTGTCGACGACGGTGACCGGGAGGGCGGGCCGGTGGATGGTGCCGGAGGCGGTGTGAGCCCAGGCGCCTTTGCCACCGGCCGTGACGACCACCTGGTCGACGCTGCTCGAGCCGAGGAGATCGGCGACCGGGTCGGTTGCATCGGTCAGGATGTCGAGCTCGTCGTCCGAGGAGAAGACGGTGTGGACGTGGGGGAGAAGCTCGCGCACTGCGCTGGCAGCGTCGGAGCGGGACCAGAGCCGCGCGCGGTAGTTGATGTCCAGTGAGACCTGCACGCCTGCGGCGAAGGCGGCCCGTACGACGGCCAACGTCGCCGCGCGAGTGGTCGCGGACAGCGCCGGGGTGATGCCGGTGACGTGGAGCAGGCGCGGTTGGGTCGCCTCGAGAGCGGCGATGCATTCGTCGGCAGTGACCGTCGAACCGGCGGATCCGCGACGGTGGTAGCTGACCCGGGTGATGTCGTGCGATGGCTGATCGAACGCGATGAACCCGGTGAACGACTCGTCCGAGAACCGTACCCGGCTCGTGTCGACACCCTCGGCCCGTAGCGTGCGCTGGACCAGCCGCCCCGGTTCGTCGTTGCCTACAGCACCTACCCAGGCGGCCTGATGGCCGAGCCGGGACACTCCGATCGCCACGTTGCTCTCCGAGCCGGCGATCGACAGGTGCGCGTCACCGCCCAGCCGCATCGGGCGAGCGGTTCGCAACGAGACCATGGTCTCGCCGATCGTCAGGAGGTCGGTCATCTCACAACTCCGAAGTGGTTCAGATGTCGAGGGTGGCGCGGAATCCAGCGGCGCGGTCGGCGAGAGCGGTGAGGGATCCGCCGGTGCCCGCGTCCCCGAGCAGCGGCGAGCCGACACCGACGGCCAGCGCGCCGGCGGCCAGGTACTCCGGTGCGGTCTGCGCATCGACACCGCCCACGGCCAGGAGCGGAGCGTCGGGTATCGGTGCCCGGAGCTCGCGGAAGTACGAGGGCCCGTAGACCTTGGCCGGGAAGATCTTGACCGCGGTGGCGCCGAGATCCAGCGCGGCGACAACCTCGGTCGGAGTCAGAGCGCCACAAAGAAGCGGCAGGCCGAGGTCGACGCTGCGATGCGCGCCGCGGGTGATCGCGGGAGTGACGACGAAGCCCGCTCCGGCGGCCGCGACCTCGTCGGCCTGCGCGGCCGTGACGACGGTGCCGGCGCCGATCAGAATGCTCGGGTCGTACTCCGAGCGCGCCTTCGCGATCGCGTCGACGCCGCCCGGGGTGGTCAGGGAGACCTCCAGGGCGGTGATCCCGGCGTCGATCAGCGTGCGGACGCAGTCCAGAGCGCGGTCCGGCCCGTCGGCGCGGATGATGGCCAGCACCTTGCGGTGCCGGAGTTCGGTCAACAGCTCCATGGTTCCTCCTCGAAAGTCGACACTAGGGGATCGCTCTGGACATAGGACGTCCTATATCCTCGGAGCACCGCATCGTGAAGTGCCAAGCAGCTCACCTGGAGGCATCCGCCCATGCCCAGATTCCGAGCCCTGATCAGTTCCGCCGCGGCGATCGGCTTCGCCGCCGCCGGGTTGACCGTACCCGCCGCGCCCACCGAGGCGGCCATCACCCAGACCGTGCTGTTCAACAAAGGCGACGCCGGCTACGGCTGCTATCGCATCCCCGCGATCGTGAAGACCAAGGCGGGCACTCTGCTCGCCTTCGCCGAGGCCCGCAGGTCGTACTGCGCCGACTCCCAGGAGATCGACCTGGTGATGCGCCGCTCCGACGACGACGGCCGCACCTGGTCGCCGGCCCAGACCGTGCTGTCCGGCACCGACTCCGACCCGAACGCGATCGCCACCCGCGGCAACCCGGCGCCGATCGTCGACTACGAGACCGGCCGCATCGTCCTGCTCACCACGATGGACCCCGGTACGACGACCCGCCCGCGGACGCCGTACCTGCAGTTCAGTGACGACGATGGGAGAACGTGGAGCAAGCCCAGAAATATCGGTGATCAAATCGACGATCCGGCCTGGGGCTGGTACGCGACCGGGCCGGTGCACGGCATCCAGTTGACCCGTGGTGCGCACGCCGGGCGGCTGGTCGCAGGTACCAACTACGACAACGGAGCCGGGAAGAACGCGGGCCAGTTGGTCTACAGCGACGACCACGGCGACACCTGGCACAAGGGTGCGACCGACCTGCGCTCCGACGCCACGCCGCAGGAGATCAGCGTCGTCGAGAAGGTTGACGGCGGCATCTATGCCGGTGCCCGGAACAACGCCGGCAGCGCCGGAGCCAGCCGGATGTTTGCGGTCAGCAACGATGGTGGTCAGACCTACGTGGCGCCGTACGCGACGATCCCCGGACTGACGACACCGACCGTACAGGGCTCGCTGCAACGGTTGCGGGCGGTCGATCGCGGTGACAAGTACAACCGCATCCTGTTTGCTGCACCGGCTGATCCGGAACGGCGCCGGTACATGACCATTCGGTCCAGCTTCGACGAGGGCAAGACCTGGCAGTCCGTTGCCGATGGCACCAGGATCACCAGCGACTGGTCCGGGTACTCCGACCTGGCGATCCTCGACACCGGCGAGATCGGCCTGCTGTACGAGGGCGGCACGGTCGACGCGCGGGACCAGGTCCGCTTCGCGCGCTTCACCGAGGACGACATCGGTCACCCGGACGCGCCGCTCGGCACGATCACCCCGGACGTCTCGGGTCTCGGCAATAACAGCTACCTGCGCGGCGGCACCACCTCGGTCGCCGGCAAGTTCGGACAGGCCCGTGACCTTGACGGAGTCGACGACGCGATCCAGCTCCCGCTCGCCGAGTCGCTCGTAGTCGGCGCCGGCGGAACCCAGGCCGCGTCGGTCACCGCACCACTCGGCTCGGTCAGCCCAGGTCGGCCGTTCAAGATGTACGTCGGCCAGCGGCTCGACGGCGCGCACCACTTCGACGGGTCCTTGGACGAGGTTCGTATCTACAAGCGGGCCCTCACCGCGACCGAGCTCAACAGCATCCGCACAACCAACAGCACGTCGGTGCCGAACGCCGTACTCGATCTGCCGCTCGAGTGACATCAGACTGGCCTGGCGGAGGCGGTCAACCGCCAGGCCAGTTCACCACTCGCGGGTACGACGGCAGCGTCAGCCGGCCCAGCCTCGGCCAGGTCGAACACGCGACCCAGCATCGGCTCCACGCCCAGACTCCGGTACGGCGCTTCGTCCGGGAAGCCGGCCAGGTTGCGCCACAACGCGATCGAGACTGGTTGCCCTGGGCAACTCAACGTCCAGGTCAGCTCCGCGCTGCGGTCCACGACGCTCACGGTCGCGAGGTCGATGAGGATGGCACCGACGGCCGTCGCGTCGGATGGTCCGTAGGTGCCGAGATCGATCCCGCCCGGCCGCGGCCAGGTCGCGGTGATCCACGGTGCGTTGTCGGGCCATGGGCCGGGCAACTGGCCGGCGGCTTCGGGGTAGAGGCGACAGTCGGTGCCGGAGGGCGCTGAGATGGTGGCGCCGACGGCGCAGTCGAGAAGTGCGTGAGCCGCCCAGATGAAGCGGAAGCCAGGTGGGGCTTGCAACCTGTAGTCGACGGCAACAGTTTCCGCGTCGCCCGTGAACGTCCGAGTCAGGGTGGCGTCGGCGTAGGTGACGGAGGTTTCCCAGGGCTGGTTCCACAGGCCGCCGTGGTCGGGGGTTCCACGGACGGTGGGGAAGCACTCGTCCAGCCCGCCGGCGTCGGTGAAGGCCTCGTGCCCTGTGCGGGGACCATTCAGCAGACCGGGTCCGGACCAGAGCCACTCGCGGCCCGCGAGCCGGAGCGAGGTCCAGCGGCCGCCATCGGCGTCGTCGACCGGCACCGAGCCGACGGACTCGCCGCGCCGACCCGACCCGCACCCACGACCGGTGGGCTCGCTCACCATTCGGCGAAGGAGCCGTCTGGGTGGGTCCAGACGGGGTTGCGCCAGGCGTGACCGGTTTGGTCGGCGGCGCGGACGGCGGCTTCGTCGACCGTGATTCCCAAGCCAGGCAGGGGATTCCACTCCGCATGACCGTTGATCCAGGTGAACGGTGCCGGGTCCACGACGTACGAGGTGAGGTCGTTCGCAACGTTGTAGTGGATGCCCCGGCTCTGCTCCTGGATCAGGAAGTTCGGAGTAGCGAACGACACCTGCAAGCTCGCTGCCAGGGAGATCGGCCCGAGCGGACAGTGTGGCGCCAACAGGGAGCCGTGAGTGTCAGCCAGCACCGCGATCCGGCGCAGTTCGGAGATCCCGCCCGCATGGGAAACGTCCGGCTGAACGACCGCGATCCCGGCGTTCAACGGCGCAACGAACTCGGAGCGGTGGTACAGCCGCTCGCCCAACGCCACCGGGACCGTCGAGCTGCCGACGACCTCCGCCAGATGCACCATGTGCTCCGGCAGGACCGGCTCCTCGACGAACATCGGCTGCAGCCCCTCGACCGCGTGCAGAATCCGTCGAGCCCCGGCAACTCCGACGCGACCGTGCAAGTCGATCGCGACATCACGCGAGTCGCCCAGCGCCTCCCGGGCAGCGGTCAACCGAGTGACGATGCCGTTGATCTCGGCAGCCGACGGCGACGGCTGGATCTGCCCGCTGCCGTTCATCTTCACCGCGGTCATGCCGGCCGCGACCTGCTCGCCGATCTGATCCGCGATCGCGGACGGCTCGTCGCCACCGACCCAGGCGTACACCCGGACCCGATCGCGCACCCGTCCACCGAGCAGCGCTGCGACCGGAGCGCCGTACACCTTGCCGGCAATGTCCCACAGCGCATGGTCGATGCCGGCGACCGCGCTGCTCAGCACCGGACCGCCGCGGTAGAAGCCACCCTTGGTCAGCACCTGCCAGTGCCGCTCGATCTGCAGCGGGTCCTGGCCGATCAGGTACTCCGACAACGTCTCGATCGCGGTCCGGACGACCTCGGCGCGTCCCTCGACCACGGGTTCGCCCCAGCCGACCACGCCGTCGCTCGTCTCGATCCGGCAGAACAGCCAGCGCGGGGGGACCAGGAAGGTCTCGATTCTCTCGATCTTCACGCGCGCCGCCCACGCGGCTTCGACCCACGCGCCTTCGACCCATGCGCCTTCGACCCATGCGCCTTCGACCCACGCGGGGCGGATCCGCGGACCTCGGTGAGGTCCTCGGCCGCCTTCGCCAGCAGTTCGCGCATCGCCTGCTCGGCGGCGACCGGGTCGTGCGCCCGGACGGCGTCGACCACGCGGCGGTGGCTCGGCAACGGATCGTCCGACGGTTTCACCTTGTGCACCAACCGGTCGCGGTCAGCCAGGCCGGTCTCCATGATCACTTCCATCTTGGTCAGCAGTTCGTTCCCGGTCGCCGCCAGCAGCGCCCGGTGGAACGCGAGATCGGCGATCGCGGCGGCGACGTCGTCGGTCGCCGACGCCATCTCCTCGAGCGCGGCGTCCAGGGCGGTCAGGTGTGAGTCGTCGGCCCGGAGCGCGGCCAGCCGGGCGGCGGCCGGCTCAACGATGCCGCGGACCTCGTGCAGCTCCTCCAGCAGTTCCGGTCGTACGTCGTCGTCGAAGTGCCAGCGGATCATGTCCGCGTCGAGCAGGTTCCAGTCCGACCGGGGCCGGACGAACGTGCCGCGCTTCTGCCGTGCGTCGACGAGGCCCTTCGCGGTCAGCACCTTGAGCGCCTCACGGACGGCGGTCAGGCTGACACCGAGGTCGGCCTGCAGGTCCGGCACGTTGATGGTCGAGCCCTCCGGGATCTGCCCGGACAGGATCCGCTGCGCCATCACCTCGACGATCTGGCCGTGCAGTCCCCGCGTCACGCCGCGCTGAATCCCCGTCACACCGTTCTCCTCACGCCGAGTCCTTCACCGCGGACCAGCCGCCGTCGACCACCAGCGTGGTGGCGGTCACGTACGACGCCTCCGACGACAGCAGGAACGCGACTGCCTGAGCCACTTCGTCCGGTTGCCCGAGCCGGCCGACCGCCGTCGCCTTCGAGCTGCGTTCGCGGCTCTCGGCGTCGACACGGTCCCACATCGCGGTCTCGACCGGGCCCGGAAGCACGGTGTTCACCCGGATCGAACCGCCGTACTCGACCGCGAGCTGGCGTCCGAGTGCGACCAGGGCACCCTTGGTCGCCGCGTACGCCGGATGGCCGGGAAGGCCGGCGAGTGCGTGCACCGAAGACATCAGTACGACGGATCCACGGCCGGCCGCGAGGTCGTCGTACAAGGTCTGGAAGCCGAGGAACGCGGCGGTCAGGTTCACGTCGAGCTGCCGTTGCCAAGACGGCGGCGACAGTTCGTGGGCCGGCTTCACGTCGAGGAAGACGGCGTTGCTGACGAGGCCGTCGATCGGACCGAGCTCGTCACGGCCGCGGGACCGGACCTCGGCCCACGTGTCCGGCGACGAGACATCACCGAGTACGGCGATCGCCCGGCCGGGCACCTCCTTGCACGGGTGTACGTCGACCTGGACCACGGACGCGCCCTCGGCGAGGAAACGCTCCACGCAGGCCGCACCGATCCCGGACGCGGCACCGGTCACCACGATCACCCGCCCACCCAGCCGCACGTGCGCCTCCTCCACAGCCCAGCTCCACCCAAGCATCCCGGGCAGAGCTTTCCAACGATGAACGAGGCACCAGTTGACCGTGACGGCGAGGTCAGGTCAAGCGATTTGCTCGTAATTTACGAATTAATATTGACACCTGCGACCGTCCGCCGCAAGATCGTCCGCAACACACCACTCACTCGACTGGCACGCTGGTCGAGCAGATCTCAGGAGTTTGGGTATGACGGGTCTGGCAGCAGATCGACGGACTTTCCTCAAGGGACTCGGACTGCTCGGGGCGGCCGCCCTGGTGCCCGGGTGCGCGACCTCGACGAGCAGTCCGGGCAGCGGCAGCGCGGCCACTGGTGAGCTTTCGCTGCAGTCGAACCTCTCCAGTGAGCAGGCCAAGGCCGCGATGGAGAAGGTCGTTGCTGCGTACAACAAAACCGGCGGATCCCAGGTCAAGCTGAACACGGTCGCGGCGGAGATCTTCCGGACCCAGCTGCCGACGTACCTGACGTCGGCCAACCCGCCGGACGTCTACACCTGGTACGCCGGGTCGGTCGCCGACTCGTACGCGAAGAAGGACCTGCTGCTCGACGTGTCGAGCGTGTGGGACAGCATGACGAACTACCCGAAGTCGATGCAGACGCTGTCCACCAGCAGCGCCGGGCAGAAGATCTTCGTGCCGACCAGTTACTACTGGTGGGGCATGTTCTACCGCAAGTCGAACTTCGCCAAGTGGGGCGTCACGCCGCCGAAGACCTGGGCGGAGTTCGTTCAGGTCTGCAAGACGATCCAGAGCAAGGGCATCCCGCCGATCGGCATCGGCCTCGGCGACACCCCGTGGGTCGCGTCGGCCTGGTTCGACTACCTGAACATCCGGATCAACGGCGCGCCGTTCCACCGCCAGTTGCTGGCCGGGCAGGGCGACTTCACCGACCCGAAGGTGAAGGCGGTCTTCACCAAGTGGCGCGAGGTGCTGCCGTACTTCGACCCGAAGGGCAAGTCGTTCCCGTTCCAGGAGGCGACGTCGGCGCTGCTGGCCGGCAAGACCGGGATGTTCCTGATCGGCACCTTCTTCGCCGACTCCGCGCCGAAGGACGCGCTGGACGACATCGACTTCTTCCAGTTCCCGATCATCGATCCCGCCGTACCGGTGGCCGAGGAGGCGCCGACGGACGGGTACTTCGCCTCGAAGAAGGCGAAGGATCCGGACGGCGTGAAGAAGCTGATGACCTGGCTGGCGACCGCCGAGGCGCAGGAGATCTACGTCCAGAGCTCCTCCGGTACGGCGATCCCCGCGAACCCGGACGGCAAGTCCGCGGACACGCCGCTGGTGAAGAAGGGCAAGGCGATGATCGAGGGCGCGGCGGAGCTGACCCAGTTCTTCAACCGCGACTCTAGTGACGCACTCCAGCCAACGGCTGACGCCGCCCTGACCAAGTTCCTGGACAAGCCGGACCAGATCGACCAGATCCTCAAGACCTGGCAGACCGCGGCTGAGAAGGTCTTCAAGGCGTGACTTCCACCTTGACGCAGACAGCTCCCGGCCGGCCCGCGCCACGGGCCGGCGGGGGAGCGTCACGACGTACCAAACGCTCCGGCCCTCGGCGGGTCTCGCCGTTGATCCTGGCGTTCGTGCTGGTGCCGTTCGCGATCGAGGCGGTGTGGGTGTTCTGGCCCGCGCTGCAAGGGTTCTGGCTGGCATTGACCAACTGGGACGGGTTGTCGGCGCCGTCGTTCGTCGGCTTCGGCAACTTCAGCGACATGGTGTCGGACCCGATCTTCCGGACCGCGCTGAAGAACACCGCGATCTGGCTGGTGCTGTTCGGCGGGCTCAGTGTGATCGGCGGCTTCGGGATGGCGTTGCTGCTGCAGCGCGAGCGTCGCGGTGTCGGCATCTACCGCGCCGCGCTGTTCACCCCGGTGGTCTTCTCGCTGGTCGTCACCGCACTGATCTGGCGGGTCTTCTACCAGCCCGATGGCTTGGTCGACACCGTGTTCCGCTCTGTTGGCCTGGGCAACTTCGTCCGGCCCTGGCTGGCTGATCCGGACACCGCCCTGTACGCCGTCATCCTGCCGGCACTGTGGCGGCAGATCGGGTATGTGATGGTGCTGTACCTGGCCGGTCTGAAGGCCGTCGACCCCGCGCTGTACGAGGCCGCGAAGGTGGACGGCGCGTCGGCCTGGCAGCGGACCCGATTCGTCACGATCCCGCAGCTCAAAGGCGTGAACTCGGTCGTGCTGTCGGTGATCGTGATCGACTCGCTCAGATCGTTCGACATCGTCTGGTCGATGACCAAGGGCGGTCCGTACCACTCGTCCGAGCTGCTCAGCACGTACATGTACTCGACCGCGTTCCAGTCGACCCAGCTCGGCTACGCCTCCGCCCTGGCCGTCGTGATCTTCCTACTCGCCCTGGCCGTGATCCTCGGCTACCTGATTCGTGCCTTCCGGGACGAGACATGAACCGCCTGAAGACGTCGGGCTACCACGTGGCGATGGGGCTGGTCTCCATTCTGTGGGTTGCCCCGATTCTCTGGGTGATCGTGATCTCGTTCCGCAGCTTCGACGATGTGGCGGCGAACGGGCTCGGGTCGCTGCCGCATTCGTTCACGTTCTCGACGTACAAGTCGGCGTGGCAGGACGCGGACGAGTTCCGGGCCTTGATCAACAGTCTGCTGGTGACGATCCCGGCGGTGCTGCTGAGTCTCGGGCTGGCGTCGATCGCGGCGTACGGGCTGGCGCGGTACAACATCCCGTTCCGGCGGACGATCCTGTTGCTCATGCTGATGGGGAATCTGCTGCCGCCGCAGATCCTGCTGATCCCGATCTCGCGGTTCGTCGAGCTGATCGGGTACTACGACACGCTGATCGCGCTGATCGCGGTTCATGTCGGGTTCGGGCTCGGGTTCTACACGTTCGTGCTGCATGGGTTCATGCGGGATCTGCCGCGGGAGATCCAGGAGGCGGCGACGATCGATGGTGCCGGGCCGGGGAAGATCTACGCGAGTGTGATCCTGCCGCTGACCCGGCCCGCGCTGGCGGCGCTTGGTGCGCTGTCGTTCACCTGGATCTTCAACGACCTGCTGTGGTCGATCACCGTGATCCGGTCCGGCGAGAAGATGCCGGTCACGCCGGCGCTGCTGGGTCTCCAGGGTCTGTTCGTCTCGTCCTGGAACGTGATTGCGGCCGGCACCGTGATCGCTGCGGTTCCCACGGTCGCGGTCTTCCTCCGCTTCCAGAAGCACTTCGTCGGTGGGCTCGCCATCGGAGCCGTCAAGTGAAGACGTGGACGTTGCACGGTTCAACCACGTCGTACGTCGTCGGCGTCCCCGACCACAACCAGTGGGCCCAACTGGTTGCCTGGGGCCCCCACGCGGTCGCGGACGGCCCGTCCATCCTCGCGCTGGAGGGCACCGAGCACTTCCTCCCACGCCCGGATGTAGAACCCCTCGAGTACGCCGTCCGCGGAGTCCGCTACGCATCCCCGGTGGACCTGGTGGTGAGTGGCCCAGACGGCTCAGACGAGCTCCGCCCAGTGTTCACGGAGGCAGCCCCTGGTGAGAACGCCCTGGGGTTGACGTTCGTGGACTCGGTGCGGGAGCTGCAACTCGTGCTGCATTACCGCGTCGTGGGTGATGTTGTTGAGCGGTGGGTTTCGATCCACAACGACGGCGCCGGCGAGCTGCGGTTGCAGCGGCACGACTCGGCGGGGTTCACCGTGCCTACGTCCGGCGGCGCGACGGTGAAGTACCTGTGGGGTGAGTGGAACAGCGAGTTCCAGCAGGCCGAGGTCACGCTCGAGCGCGGCCGGTTCACGATCGGCAGTGCCCAGGGGATCACCGGGCACTCGTACTCACCATTCCTGTCCGTCGAGGACGGAGGTACGGCGTATGGCGTCCAACTCGCATGGAGTGGGTCGTGGGAGCTGAGCGCCGACGTCGACACCACCGGACAACTGCGGATCCAGGCCGGAAGACTGTCACCGAGTCTCGGGATCACGCTGGGACCGGGACAGACCTGGGTTTCGCCGAAGGCGGTCGGGGCGTGTAGTGCGGAAGGTGCCGACGGACTGGCTCGTGTCTTCCACACCTACGAGCGATCCCTGTCGAGGCAGCTCACGCCGAAGGTGCTGTACAACTCCTGGTTCGCCACCGAGTTCGACATCCGCGCCGACCACCAGCTGGAGCTCGCCCGACGCGCCAAGAGCATCGGTGTCGAGACGTTCGTGGTCGACGACGGATGGTTCGTCGGTCGCTCCGACGACACCGGCGGCCTCGGCGACTGGGAGGTCGACCCCGCCAAGTTCCCGAACGGCCTGGACGGATTCATCGCCGACCTGACCGACATCGGCCTCGACTTCGGTCTGTGGGTCGAGCCCGAATCGGTCAGCCCGAAGTCCGAGCTCGCCGCGAAACACCCCGAGTGGATCCTCCGCACTCCCGGCCGCGACCCGGTCCTGATCCGCAACCAGCTCCTCCTCGACCTGAGTCGAGACGACGTCGCCGACTTTATCTGGACCACGCTCGATGGCCTGCTGTCGGCGTACCAGATCAAGTATCTGAAGTGGGACGCCAACCGTCCCCGACTGGACTCCGGCGACCAGCGGCGGGACCTCGACGGTCGCGTCGTCACCAACCTGTACGCGATCCTCGACCGCCTTCGCGCCGAGCACCCTGAGGTGTACGTCGAGGGATGCGCGGGCGGCGGCGCTCGCGTCGACCTCGGAATGGCCGCGTGGGTCGACACGCTCTGGCCGAGTGACAACACCGCTGCGCTGGATCGGCTCAGGATCCAGCAAGGCTTCCGCACCGGTTTCGCGCCGCACCTGATGAGCTCGTGGGTGACCGATGCCGTCGGCACCCATGACGGACGCGAGCGATCCCTGGACTTCCGGTTCCACGTCGCCATGGCCGGCGTACTCGGGATCGGCGCCGACCTGTCGCGATGGAACGACGAGCAACTGGCTACCGCGACACGACACATCGAGCAGTACAAGGGCATCCGCGAGCTGGTTGCCGACAGCAAGGTCTACGGACTGTCCGCCGGCCTGCAGTACCTCGGTACGACGCGGTCCGTCGTCTTCCTCTGGCAGACCGGCGACGAGAACGTGCGCGGGACACTGCCGACGAGGCCGCGACGCGTGCCGCTGGCAGGCCTGGATCCCGCGAAGAACTACCGGGTGGGCGACGAGGTTCACCCGGGCAGCTATCTGCTGCAGGTCGGCGTCCGGTGGGACGGCTCGACCGACTCGAACTGCCTGGTCGTCGAAGCCCTCGACTGACCGTTCCGCTCAACGGCAGCAAAGGACAACAGATGAAGCGACTACTGGGTGGGGTGATCGCCGCGGCACTGGTGGCCGCCGCGTTCGCGACCACCACGACAACCCAGGCTGTGGCGGCTCAGGCCACAGCTGAGGCCCCAGCTGCGGTGCTCAGCCCGACGCCGTACATGGGCTGGAACACGTACTACGGACTCGGTGGTGAGTTCACCGAGGACACGATCAAGTCGGTCGCCGACTCGCTGGTGAGTCGTGGGCTGGCCAAGGCCGGCTACGACATCGTCTGGCTGGACGGCGGTTGGCAGGCTGATCAGTCCCGCAGCGACGCCGGCGACCTGGTCCCGAACCCGGCCAAGTTCCCGAACGGACTGAAGCCGCTGGTCGACTACATCCACAGCAAGGGGCTCAAGGCCGGCATCTACACCGACGCCGGTCCGTACATCCCGGGCAAGTGCGGCCTCGGTAGCGGCGGCTACTACCAGCGCGACGCGGACCAGTTTGCCGCCTGGGGCTTCGACGCCGTCAAGGTCGACTACCTGTGCGGCATCGCGGCGAACCTGGACCCGAAGACCGTCTTCACCGAGTTCGCCCAGGCGTTGCGCAACAACGCGAGCCACCGGCCGATGATCTTCAACCTCTGCAACCCGGTCACCTCGCCGGACTGGGGCAACTACCCCGAGTCGCAGCAGTCGATCTTCTCCTGGTCGTACGCACCGGGGATCGCCCAGTCGTGGCGGACGTACACCGATGTCGGCTTCCAGGGCGACATCAAGTTCAAGGACGTACTGCGCAACTACGACGCGAACGCACGGCATCCCGAGGTGGTCAAGCCAGGTGCGTTCAGCGACCCCGACTACCTCGCACCCGAGCTCGGCATGACGGACGAGGAGTTCCGCTCCCAGCTCACCCTGTGGGCCGTGGCCGCGGCACCGCTTGTGGTCGGCAGCGACATCCGCAAGCTGAGCGCGACGACGATCTCGATGCTGACCGATCCCGACGTACTCGCGATCAACCAGGACCGGGCCGCGGTTCAGGCCGTCCGGGTGGGTGCCGCGGGAACGACGGAGACGTGGGTCAAGCGGCTCGCTGACGGTAGCCGCGCCGTGGTACTGCTGAACCGCGGTGACAGCGCGAAGACGATCACGACGACGGCTTCCGCGGTCGGTCTGCGGGGTGCACGGTTCACCCTGAAGAACGCGTGGACCAACAAGGTCACCGAGAGCGCGGGCACCATCAGCGCGGCGGTTCCGGCGCACGGTACGGCGCTCTTCCGGGTCGAGCCGGCTCGTGGCGTGCCGGGGATTCCGCATGTTACTGCCGGTATTCCGCAGGTGACGAACGTCGGCACCGATGTGCAGCCCGACGGAGTCGCTCCGGTTGTTGCCGGTGGCGACGAACTGACGGTGCAGGTTGCCGTCCGCAACGACGGTCTGCTGCCGGTGCTCAAGCCGGCCGTGACAGTTGCCGGTGGCACCGGTTGGACCGTCAAGTCGTTGACCAAGGCTGCGATTCTGTTGGCCGGCGGGCAGCAGGCGACGTACCGCTTCACTGTGAAGCTGCCCGCCAACGCCGCACCTGGATCCGCGAGCCTCACCGCGTCGACGTCGTACGACACGATCAGGTACGGCGTACAGCGTCAGTCGACTGTGTCGCCGGTGGTCGTGGCTCCGGTGCCGCCGACAGGGACCGTTCCGCTGTCGCATCACGAGTGGATCAGCGCGACCAGCGGCTGGATGTCGCCGACCGTTGACGAGAGTGTCGGTGGCGGATCCCCGATCAGCCTCATGAGTACGACGTACCCGACTGGTATCGGCGTCGCGACGCCGTCGACGGTTCGCTACTACCTGGGCAAGTCGTGCTCTCGGTTGACCGCGACGGTTGGTATCGACGACGCGGTGCGCAACGTCGGGCCGGAGGGTGGCACCGCGACCTTCCAGGTGATCGGCGACGGCAAGGTCCTGTACGACAGTGGCGTAGTCGACCGGGACAACCCGAAGCCGATCGACGTCGACCTGACCGGCGTCCGCGTCCTCGACCTCTTCGTCGGCGACGCCGGAGACGGCGGCTACAACGACCGCGCCGACTGGGCGGCACCGACCGCAACCTGCTGAGTTCGTAGTACGTCGGAGGGCAGATCGCCAGCGGTCTGCCCTCCGGTGGTTCTCCGCAGGCGGCCGGTTGCGGGCTGCCGCCCGCCCGGGTTGGCGCCGGGCCAGATCATCGACCGGTGGTGTACACGCCGACAGGTAGTGCACCTGCGATACACCGTACACAGGAGCGCACCTGCGCTCAGCTGCACTATGAACAGCCCAACACCATCTGTCCATCTGCACGCCGGAGCGGCCGCGAGCCCCGCGATGACAGGAGCACGCACAGTGGACCCGTGGGGTTGACCTAGGCCCAGTCGATCTCGACCGAGCGCAGAAATCTCCACCCGCGTTGTTGCCAAATGGTGGATTGGCGACCGAGACGGGCGGCGTACTCGGTCCAGTCCGTGGACGTCTGGCGTGACCAGGCCTTTTCTGCCGCGCCGGCAAGCCGGGGGAGGAGCATGAACTCCAGTTCGTCGGCGGTTGCGATGGTCTCGCACCACACAGCCGCCTCGACGCCGGCGATCTGCGCGTCCGACTCGACTCCGGGCGTGTTCTCGACCGGGTCCCATTCGATGCCGTCGCGGATGGACGCCGCCGGGTAGACCGGCAACCCGACGCGCTTTCGCAGCTCTTCCTGCGCGGCGTCCGACGATGCATCGGCGTGTGGTCGGTCGAAGTACAGCCAGGTGGTTGGCGAGACGAGCAGCCGTGAGCCTTGGGCGAGTGCGCGCGGGGCATCGTGCGCTGCCTTTTTCAGCCCCTCGGCAAGGATCGGCAGCAGCTCTGCCGGAACCATCGAGCTCACGGCGTCGTAGTCCATCGACTCGACTTCGTGGACGTCCATCCAGTACTGCACTACTTCGTCGGAGCCGATCGAGGCGCGGGCGATCTCCTGCCACCCGACGACCCGCTTCCCGCGGGCGCGAACGAGCTCGACGGCTCGTTCGACGAAGGCGGCATGGGCCTCGTCGGGCATGCCGAACGCCTCGTCTCCGCCGATGTGGACGTACGCGCTCTGCGGGAACTGCGGAATGACGGCGGCCAGGACGTCATCGACGAACGCCCAGGTCTCCGGGCGGTCGGGGTCGAGGGTGCTGAGCTGGAGGCTGGCCCCGTTGCCGAGATCGATGGAGCGAACCTCGCCCGGCGCAAGCTCGGGGTACGCGCGGAACACGGCCGCGGTATGACCGGGCATCTCGATCTCCGGGACCACCGTCACGAAGCGCTCGGCGGCGTACGCCACGAGCTCGGACATCTCGGCTCGGCTGTAGTGACCGCCAGGACGGTCACCGATCGCGCCGTCGGCGCCGATCTCGGTGAGCGCCGGGCGGGACGGGACCTCGATCCGCCAGCCCTGGTCGTCGGTGAGGTGGAGGTGCAGCACGTTGAGCTTGTACAGCGCGCACATGTCGATGACGCGGCGGACCACCGTCGGCGGGTGGAAGGTTCGGGCGACGTCGAGGGAGAGCCCGCGCCACGTGAACCGCGGCCCGTCGATGACACGGGCCGTCGGCAAAGCTGCACTGCCATCCTGCGCGTACGCCGTGATCAGCTGCCGGAGCGAGGTGAGGCCGCGGTGCACCGCCTCCGCTGTCGGACCCCACACGCGCACGCCCGCGCTGGTGATCTCGAGTCCGTACCGCTCGTCGGCGAGGTCCTTGCCGTCGGCCCGTAGACCTGAAGCGGGTGCGACGTCGTCGATGCCGGCGCTGTCGATCAGGACCGTGATATCGGCCGAAGCGGCGAGGGAGAGCGCGATGCCGGCGTCGATCTGAACGTCCTCGACGAATCGTGCGGCGAGATCGGCGAGCTCGGCCGACTGGACGACGATGCCCAGACCGTCGCCGATGACGAACGTCCCGGCAGAGGTGGTGGTTGCGGCAGGGGCGGGGATCAGCGGGAGATTCATCAGGCTCCTGACGGGCGAGGTGGTGGCCGGAGGCTTCGCGGGACCACCGGCCACCACGGTGGTATTTGATCAGATCTTGTGAGCGGCGGGCAGGGGGTGTCTCGGCGGGCAGGGTGGATTCCTTCGAGGTTCAGAGACTCGCCGTTCGATGGTGACATCTTGTTCAGGGTGAGGCAGTCTCCTTCTGTCGGGAAGTGCTTGTTTCGACATTTGAGGAGACAATTGTGCGCAGAGTACGCCGCCCACGCGCCCTTGCCGCCGGACTCGCGGTCCTGCTGGCCGCCGGCCTGGCCCCGCCGGCCGCCCAGGCCGTTACCACATCGGTACCGGTGCAACTGGTCTCGATCACCGACTTCCACGGCTACCTGCGGCCGCCGTCCCCGGCCGACGGCGGCACCATCGCCGGCCCCGGCGGGACCACTCAGGTCGTCGGCGGAGCGGCGTACCTGGCCACGCATCTGAAGAGCATCCAGGCCGGTCACGCGAACTCGATCTTCTTCGCCACCGGGGACAACTTCTCCGGCTGGCCGTTCGAGGTGGACGCGCACGCGGACGAGCCGACGATCGAGGTGCTGAATGCGCTCGGCGTCGAGTTCTCAGCCGTCGGCAACCACGAACTCGACATCTCGAAGAGCTTCCTGGTCGACCACATGACCAAGGGCAAGTGCTTCGGCACGGTCGGCGTCGACAGTTGCTTCACCGACTCCACCGGCCGCCGGTTCCACGGTGCCGACTTCGAGTTCCAGTCGGCCAACATCGTCGACGCCAAGGGCCGTACGATCGTCGCGCCGTACACGATCCGCTGGGTGCGCGACCACGGCCGCAGCTACCCGATCGGCTTCATCGGGATGACTGTTCCGGACACTCCGGTCGGCTCGACGTCGTACCAGCCGGACCTGACCGCGCTCGACCCGGTCGAGTCGACGAACCGTGCCGCGGCGGAGCTGACCCGCAAGGGCGTGAAGGCGATCGTGCTCAACATGCACGACGGTGGTACCGACGCGTCCGCGACGTACAACGACTGTGTGAACCCGACCGGTCCCGCGGTCGACCTCGCGCGCAAGGTGACGCCGCAGATCGACGCGATCGTCACCGGTCACTGGCATACCGGCTTCAACTGCAGCATCCCGGACCCGGACGGCAACCCGCGGCCGGTCGTCGAGGCCGCGAACCATGGCCGGCTGATCAACGAGATCAACCTCCAGCTCGACGGCCGCACCGGTGAGGTACTGCGTGACAAGACCACGTCGACCAACCACGCCGTCACTCGCGACGTCACGCCCGACCCGAAGATCCAGAAGATCGTCGACTACTGGGCCGCCGCCGGTGACCGCAAGTACGCCGAACCGGTCGCGACCATCACCGGCGACTTCACCCGTACCGCGAACGCGGCCGGCGAGAGCACGCTGGCCGACCTGGCCGCTGACGTCCACCTGTGGACCGCCCGGCAGAACGGCACAGCCGACCTCGGCATCATCGCGGCCAAGCCCGCCATCGGCAGTACGGCGTTGCGTGCCGACCTCCTGGTTGCCAACAGCAACAAGCCGGGTGATGCCGACGGCCGGGTGATGCTCGGTGAGTCGTGGGACGCGTACGGGTACGGCAACCCGGTCCTGACCGTGAGCCTGACCGGCGCGCAACTGGACGCCGTACTCGAGCAGCAGTGGCAGACGCAGACCGACGGCACGGTGAAGTTCGCGCCGCTCGCGGTGTCGGGCAACGTCAGCTACTCGTTCGACGCGAATCGGCCGGCCGGTGAGCGCGTCGACCCGGCCGACGTGAAGATCGACGGCGCGGCTCTCGATCCGGCCAAGACCTACCGGGTGGCCGCACTCGCCTACACAGTGATCGGCGCCGACGGGTACGCGGCGTTCAAGAGCTACACCGACCCGGTCCGCAACAACACCGACCACGAAACCTTCGCGGCGTACCTCAAGGCTCACAAGACCTTGACTCCGGCGCCACTGACCCGGATGACCCAGAAGAACTAGTCAGCCGACGACGCATCCGGTTTCCGGTGGCATAGTCGGTATGTGGTGCTCACGTTCGATGGGGATCTGGAGTTCGACCCGGCGTTGTTCGAGATTCGCCGGGCCGGAGTACCGGTGCCACTGGAGCCGCAAGCGTTTGATGTTCTGGCCTATCTCGTCTCGCACCGTGACCGGGTGGTGGCGAAAGAGGAGTTGATGGACGGGGTCTGGGGCGGCCGCTTCGTCACCGAGGCGGCCGTCACCAGCCGGATCAAGCAGGTACGGCGCGCGCTCGGCGACGACGGTCACAGTCAGCGGATGATCCGGACCCTGCACGGCCGGGGCTACCGTTTCGTCGCGCCGGCCGCGACGCGGACCGAGCCACGGCCGGTCGAGCCCGTCCGCTACACCGTCAGCGATGGTCTCCACATCGCGTATCAGGTGACCGGCGGCGGTGACGTCGACATCGTGCTGATCTCCGGGTTCGTGTCGCACCTCGAGCTGGACTGGGCCGATCCACGGCATGCCCACTTCCTCCACCGGTTGGGGACCTTCGGCCGGCTGATCCGGTTCGACAAGCGTGGTACCGGGATGTCGGACCGTCCGTCCGATCTGCCCGACATGGAGACGCGAATGCACGACGTACTCGCCGTGATGGACGCGGTCGGGTCCCGCCGGGCCGTGCTGGTCGGGTACTCCGAAGGCGGGCCGATGGCGATCCTGTGCGCTGCGGCGCATCCGGAGCGGGTTGCGGGACTGGTCGTGTACGGCACCTGGGCCAAACGGGTGTGGTCGCCGGACTATCCGTGGGCGCAGACACAGGACGTCCGCGAGGCGTACACAGAGTTGCTCGTGAACAAGTGGGACTGGGAGGCCGACATGCGGCTGCGCTGCCCGTCGGCCGACGTACCGATGCAGCGCTGGTGGGCCCAGCGCATGCGGGCCTCCGCGACGCCGTCGACGATCCGGGCGCTGATGGACATGAACTCACTCGTGGACGTTCGGGACGCCTTGCCGGCGGTGCGGGTTCCGACCCTGGTGATGCATCGCGTCGGCGACGGGCTCATCGATGTCGGCGGCTCGCGGTACATCGCCGACCGCATCCCCGGCGCGCGGCTGGAACTGCTCGACGGTGACGATCACTTCGTGTCGGGCGATCCGGACCAGCTCCTCGACCCGATCGAGCGCTTCGTGCACGACCTGCCCGGGGCGGCCGGTCAGGTGCTCGCGCTGGCCGCCGTGGCCGTGCCGGCCGGGCCGGGGGCCGGTGACCTCGCCGCCAGTCTGGTCGCGGCCGGAGGACGCCGGTGCTCAGGGCCCGGCGACCGTGCGGTGGTGCTGTTCGACGGACCAGCGACCGCCGTACGCGCGGGACTCGCCCAGATGCACAGCGCGGACAAGCTCGGTGTCGCGATCGCGGAGGTGCCGCGGGACGAGACCGAGCTCGACGCGTACGGCGTACAGGTCGCGATCGGGCTGGCCGACCAGGCGACGCTGGGATCGCTGTGGCTCAGTCCGGCGGTGCGTGATCTGCTCGCCGGTTCGGGCGTCGTGACCGAGCCGGTCGACGGCTCCGACGTGTTCCGGGCCGTCGCCGCGCACTGACAGCCGGCCCACCCCCGAGCGACAGACCGGCTGCTGTGTCCTGATCAGGCGGTGGCGACGTCGATCGACACCGGAACGCCGTGCGTGATCACGTCGTACACGGCCGAGCGTTTCCTCGACTGCGCGACCAGGGCCCGCAGTACTTCGGCCTCGGCGTCACCCTTGACGTGGAAGACGACGCGGATCGCCTCGTACCCGTTGCGCACGTCGGGGTCGAGCCCGAGGATGCCGAGCAGGTTGATGTCTCCCTCGACCGTCGAGGTGACCTCCTCGAGGTCGATCCCACGGGCCGCGGCGATGTTCGCCAGCCCACTGGTCAGGCAGGCGGCGAGTGCGTGCAGCAGGTGCTCGGCCGGTGTGGGTCCGTTGTCGTTCCCGACCAGTACCGGCGGGTGGTCGGCGTCGAAGGTGAAGTCCGCCGGTCGCGTGTTCTCCTGGCCGGCGCCGTAGAACCCGTTGATCGTGCCCTGGTTGTGGGTTCCGCTGATCCATCGATTGGTCGCGCGGAACTGGAAGCGGGCGATCTCGGGCTGGGCCTTGACCGCATCGAGTGTGGCGAAGAGCGTCGCGGTGTCGACGCCGTTGCGCCGGTTGTCGGTCGTGGAGGTGGTCATGGTGCTGTTCCTTTCAGGATCAAGCGGCTGAACTGGTGGCCTCGCGGTCGGGAAAGGAGGCCAGTCGGTCGGCCTCTTGTTCGAGAGCCTCGCTGAGCTCGATCTGCAGTTCGACGAAGCGCTGCGGTGGCGGAAAGGCGGTCAGCGCGCGAGTCAGGTCGAAGACCTCTCGCGCCATCGCGTCACGAGTGTTCTGGTACGCCGCCATGGCCGCCGGCTCGACCGATGCGTCCCGCAGACCGTTGCCGATCGCATCGGCCAGCAGTTCGGCATCCCGGAACGCGTCGGTGATGCCGTGCCCGGTGATCGGATCCCGGTGGTAGCCGGCATCGCCGACGAGCGCCCACCCCGGTCCGTGTGCCTGGCGCCGGAAGTTCGGCAGGTTGGCGATCCCCCGCAGCCGTGCGGCGATGCGGCCGGCGCGGACTTGGCGACCGAGATTGGGCACAAGCAGTTCGAGCTGCTCGACGAAGGCCGCGCTCCGCCCGGATCCCGCCGTACGGATCGGCTCCAGGAGATCCGTCGGCCGGATCAGCCAGACGCAGGCCTGGCCGTCATGCGTCGGGAAGACACCGGCGAACGTGTCCGGCGCGATGTGGAACTGGTAGGTGTCCGGGGCGAGTCCGGTCACATAGGTGTAGAAGACCGCGCACGGTGAGATGAACCGCTCCAGCGTCTCGGCGCCGGCGTACCCGGCCAGGCGCGACTGCCGGCCGTCGGCGCCGACGACGATGCGGGCGGGCAGCTCGACGCGGTCGCCGTTCGCCGAGTGGCCGACGATGCCGGTGACCCGCCCGTGGTCCGATCGCTGCAGGCCGGTGACGGTCACGCCGGTCCGGAGCCCCGCGCCTGCCTCTACCGCGGCGTCGGCGAGCAGGCTGTCGAGCACCCGCCGGCGTGGCGCGACCAGCATGTCCACGCCGGCCCGCTCCTTGATCCGCCGGGTCTTCGGCTCACCCTCGATGTCGAACGTCACGTGGGTGACTGCCGGTGCGCCGCTCGCGAGGACGCGATCGAGCAGCCCCCAGCGGGACAGCTGCACCACTCCACCGCGGATCAGCCCGTGGGTCGACAGGGTGTCGCTGGGCAGTCGTGCCTTGTCGACCATGACGACGTCGTGGCCCATCCTCGCCAGCAACATCGCGGTGGCCGCTCCGGCGCACCGTGCCCCCACCACCACAACGTCGTACATGGTCTCGGCCCCCTTGCCTGTCGATGAGACGACTCTGCAACGGGTGCGCCGAATGAAGCTTGGCGGAGGGGTGGAGGCCGGATGGAGGCCCGATCTCCACGAGTTCTCCACATTTCGGGCGGGGGCCTGGTCAGCGGTTGCGGTGCTGCTCCGCCAGGTTCTTGAGGTAGAGAGCGCTTTGCTTCGGGGTTCGGGTCTGGGTTTCGTAGTCGACCCGGACGATGCCGAAGCGTTTGGCGTAGCCGTAGGCCCATTCGAAGTTGTCCATCAGCGACCAGGCAAGGTAGCCGCGGATGTCGGCGCCCTGATTGATCGCCTCGGCGACAGCAGACAGATGAGACGTGAAGTACGCCGTCCGGTCCGCGTCGGCGACGAAGCCGGTGGAGTCGGGTACGTCGTCGAAGGCGGAGCCGTTCTCGGTGACGACCATCGGCAGCCCCGGGTACTCGCGGCTGATGCCGACCAGCAGATCGGTGAACCCCTCGGGAACGATCTCCCAGTCCATCGCCGTCCGCGGCTTGTTCAGGGGAAGCGTCCGGCTGACCGGCAGACCGCTGGAGTCGGCCGTGCTGCCGTCCTCGGCGTACCCGGTGAACTTCTGGCTGAAGTAGTAGTTCACCCCCAGTACGTCGATCGGCGCCGCAATGATCTCGAGGTCACCATCCTCGACCGGCAACTCGACACTCTCAACAGCGAGGTCAGCCACAACGTCCGCCGGGTAGTGACCGTGCACGAGCGGATCGAGGTAGATCCGCCGACCCATCCCATCCGCACGCCGGGCCGCGTCCACATCGGGCTGCGCGTCCGAGGCCGGGTACGCCGTCGCCACGTTCAACGTGATGCCGATGTCCAGCTTGCGCGGCGACGCCTCACGCATCCGGCTCGTAGCGAGACCATGCGCGAGCAGCAAGTGATGTACAGCAGCCAACGCAGCCGGGTATTCACGCCGTCCCGGCGCATGAGCGCCGTACGCATAGCCCAGCATCGCCGAGCACCACGGCTCGTTCAGCGTGGTCCACGTGTTCACCCGGTCGCTCAGGGCCTCGAACACCAGCATCGCGTAGTCGGCGAACCGGTACGCCGTGTCGCGCACCGGCCAGCCGCCCGCGTCCTCGAGCTCCTGCGGCAGATCCCAGTGGTACAAGGTCACCCACGGATCGATGCCCTGGGTCAGCAGTTCGTCGACGAGACGGTCGTAGAACGCGAGCCCGGCCCGGTTCACCGGGCCCTTGCCGCGCGGCTGCACCCGCGGCCACGCCACCGAGAACCGGTAGGTGTCCAGGCCGAGATCCTTGATCAAGGCAACATCCGCCGGCATCCGGTGGTAGTGGTCGCAGGCGATGTCACCGGTGTCGTCGTTGTCGATGGCACCGGGCACCCGGCAGTACGTGTCCCAGATCGAGGGCGTCCGGCCGTCGACGTTCACCGCACCCTCGATCTGGTACGCCGACGTCGCGACACCCCACCGGAAGCGGGCCGGAAGTCCCGCGACCAGGTCGGCGTCCCCCGAGACAGAAGTTGTGCTCATTGTGGCCTTTCGGATGTCGGAGAGATCAAGCGACCGGCACGCGGCCGGGGAGCCAGCAGGCAACGGAACGGCTGGGATCGTTGCGCGACGACGGGACACCGAGGACCGGGATCTCCGCCGAGCAACGGTCGAACGCGTGCGGGCAGCGCGGATGGAACGAACAGCCCGACGGCATCCCGCGCAGGTCGGGTGGCGAACCCGGGATCCCGGCCAGTTCCCGGCGCGGACCGCGCAGCGCCGGGAAGGACTTCAGCAGTCCCTCGCTGTACGGGTGCAGGGAGTCGGTGTACAGGTCGGCGGAGCGCGCCTCCTCGACGATCCGGCCGCCGTACATGATCGCGATCCGGTCCGAGAACTCGACCAGCAGCGACAGGTCGTGGGTGATGAACAGGACCGAGAACCCGAGCCGCTCGCGCAGTTCGACCAACTGGGCCAGGATCTGCCGCTGCATCACCACGTCGAGCGCGGTGGTCGGCTCGTCCATGATGACGATCTGCGGTTCGAGGACGAGCGCCATCCCGATCATCACCCGCTGCCGCATTCCGCCGGACAGCTGATGCGGGTACGCGTCCATCCGGTCGGACGAGATGCCGACCAGCTTCAGCATCTCGTGCGCCCGGCTGGTCCGCGCGGCCGGCGAAAGGCCGGGCTCGTGCGCCCTGATCACGTCGAGCATCTGGGTCGAGACCTTGTGCACCGGGTTGAGCGAGTTCATCGCGCCCTGGAACACGATCGACGTCTCGGCCCAGCGGAAGGCCCGCAGTTCCGGGTCGGTCAGCGCCATCACGTCGTACGCATCGCCGTTCGGCGGGTGGTAGACGACCGAGCCGCCGCTGATCACGCCGGGCGGTGGCAGCAGCCGTGTCACGCCGTACGCGAGGGTCGACTTGCCGCTGCCGCTCTCGCCGGCCAGTCCGAGTACTTCGCCACGGTGCAACGTCAGCGTGACGTCGCGGACCGCCTGGACCGCCTGGTCGCCGAGGCCGTAGTCGACGTGGAAGTTCTTGATCTCCAGCACCGGCTCTTTCATGCGGCCTCCTCCTTACGCCGTACGACGGGAGTCGCCGGGGCATCCTTGGCACCCAGGACCGGCGTGAAGCCGACCCGCATCCGGACCGAGTGACCGTCCTTGGTCTTCAGCTTGGTGTGGCCGCTGCTGCGCAACCGTGGGCTGACGAACTCGTCGATGCCGAAGTTGATCAGCGATAGCGCCGTACCGAGCACGGCGATCGCCAGACCGGCCGGGACGAACCACCACCACGCGCCCTGGGCCAGTGCCTGCTGGCTCTGGGCCCAGAACAGGATCGTGCCCCAGTTCCACTCGGAGATCGTCGAGATGCCGATGAACGCCAGGGTGATCTCCGACATCACCGCGAAGATCACCGTGCCGACGAAGCCGGAGGCGATGATCGCGGTCAGGTTCGGCATGATCTCGGCAGTGATGATCCGCCAGGTGCTCTCACCGGTCGCCCGGGCTGCCTCGACGTAGTCGCGCCGGCGCAGCGACAACGTCTGTGCCCGGAGCACCCGGGCGCCCCACGCCCACGACGTCAAACCGATGACCAGGGCAACCATCAGGTCGCCCGCGGCCGGGATGGTCGACGCCACGATGATGATCAGCGGCAGGGCCGGGATGACCAGGAACACGTTCGACAACGCGGACAGGCTCTCGTCCGCGGCGCCGCCGAGGAAGCCGGCGCTGACGCCGATCAGGATCGACAGCGCGGTCGCGACGATGCCGGCCAGTAGGCCGACGAACATCACCCCACGGGTGCCGACCAGGACCTGGCTGAAGATGTCCTGCCCGAGATGCGTCGTACCGAACCAGTGCTTGCCCGAAGGCGCCTGGATCAGGTCACTGCTGCGTGCGGACGGATCGTACGGCGCGATCCACGGCCCGATGATCGCGATCAGGCAGAAGAACCCGAGCACGACCAGGCCGGTCGCGGCCTTCGGATTGGCGACGAACCGCAGCCGGCGGCGCTTGGCCGGTGTGGCCGCGACCTCCGGGCCCCCGGGCGTGACCGCGGTGATGGTGGTGGCTGGTGCGGACACGTGTCAGCCTTCCTTCCGGGTACGCGGGTCGAGGAGCAGGTAGGCGATGTCGGCCATCAGGTTCGCGACCAGCACCGACAGCGTGATCACCAGGAACACGCCTTGCATCAGCGGATAGTCCTTGGAACCGACGGCCTGGAACAGGTTGTAGCCGATGCCCGGGTAGGAGAAGACGATCTCGACCAGCAGCGTGCCGCCGACGATGAAGCCGAGCGCCAGCGCGAAGCCGGACACGTTCGGCAGCAGCGCGTTGCGGGCGGCGTAGCTGACCATCACCCGGCGCTCGGGCAGGCCCTTGGCATGCGCGACGGTGATGTAGTCCTCGGACGCGACCGTGACCATCATGTTGCGCATGCTGAGGATCCAGCCGCTGACCGACGAGATCAGGATCGTCATGGCCGGCAGCAGGCTGTGCTGGATCGCGCTGCCGATGAACTCACTGTTCCACGACGGCACCAATCCGGGCTCGTACCCGCCCGACGACGGGAAGATGCTGTCCGGTCCGGCCAGCAGGGTGATGGCCAGCAAGCCGAGCCAGAAGTACGGGATCGACGACAGGAACGTTGTCACCGGCAACAGTCCGTCGAGCCACGAGCCGCGTCGCCAGCCGGCCAGGACGCCGAGCGACGTACCGATCATGAAGCTGGCGAACGTCGTGATGCCGACCAGCGCGATCGTCCACGGCAGACTCTGCCGGAGGATCTCCGAGACCGGCGTCGGGAAGAAGGTGAACGACAACCCGAGGTCGCCGTGGAAGATCTGGCCCCAGTAGTCGACGTACTGACTCCACAGACTGGCGTTCTTGTCCAGACCGAACAGCACGTAGAGCGACTGGATCGCGTCGGTGCTCAGCTGGCCCTGGTACTTGTTGATCAGCGAGGTGACCGGATCGCCCGGGATCAGCCGGGGGATGAAGAAGTTGATGGTGAGCGCGGCCCACGCGGTGAACAGGTAGAAGGCGATCCGCTGCAGCAGGTACTTCACTTCGCGACCCCTTCTTCGTAGAGCCAGCAGGCCGCCCAATGACCGTCGTTCGCGGGCAGCTCGAAGCGGTGCGGAAGATCGGTCGTGCACTTCGGCATCGCATGCACGCAGCGCGGGTGGAATCGGCAGCCGCTGGGCGGTGCGATCAGGCTCGGCGGCTCACCGCTGCCCTGGTCCTCCGGGGCGCGCGGATCGCCGACACGGTCGAGGCGATCCGGGTCCGGCGCGCTCTCGATCAGCAGCCGGGTGTAGGGATGGGCCGGGTTCTGGGTGACGGTTTCGGAGTCGCCGCCCTCGACCATCCGTCCGGCGTACATCACCAGGGTCTCGTCGGCGAAGTACCGGGCCGAGGCGATGTCGTGGGTGATGTAGAGGATCGCGAGGTTGAGCCGTTCCTTCAGGTCACGCAGGAGATTCAGTACGCCGAGACGGATCGACACGTCGAGCATCGACACCGGCTCGTCCGCGAGCAGAGCCTCCGGGTCCGCACCGAGAGCGCGGGCGATCGAGACGCGCTGGCGCTGACCGCCGGACAGCTCGTGCGGGAACTTGTCGAGGTAGCGCTCCGGGGGAGTCAGTTGGACTCGCAGCAGCAGGTCGCGAAGGTTCTCCTCGAGTTCGGCCGCGTTGTTGCCGGCCCGGCCGTGGATCCGCAGCGCGCGGGTCAGGTGGTACCGCACGGTGTGCGTCGGGTTCAGCGAGGCGAACGGGTCCTGGAAGATCATCTGGACCTGGCGGCAGTACGCGCGGAACTTGCGTCCGCCCTTGACCGTGACGGACTCGCCGTGCAGCCGGATGTCACCCGACGTACGCCCGTACAGCTGGGCGAGCAGCCGGGCAACGGTCGACTTGCCCGAGCCGGACTCGCCGACGAGGGCGGTGACCCGTCCCCGGCGCAACGTGAGCCTGATGTCGTCCACGGCGTGGACTGCCTTGCGATCCCGGGTGAGCAGGTCGCGGATCCCCCGCCGTACCGGGAAGTGCTTGGTGAGGCCCTCGGCCTCGAGGACCACCTCGGTGTCGGTCACCGTCATGGAATCGGGACTCCTCGGTTCATGGCGCCGCGGCGCCAGGCGGTCAGGCCTGGCGCCGCGGGCCGCGCCTCACTGGGCGCCGGCGGGCTTCAGGTTCAGGACGATCTGCAGAGCGTTCTGCTGGGTCGGCTGGGCCGGCCCGTACTGGTTCTGCTCGTCGGGCCAGCCGACCCAGTTCTTCGTGCTGTAGAGACCACCGACGTTCGAGGCAGAGGTCGGGATCACCGGCATCTGCTCGACCATGATCTTCTGCAGCGTGTTCAGCGCGGTGGTCCTGGTGGCGTCGTCGGTCGCGTTGGCGTACTGGTCCAGCGCCGTGGTCGCCTCCGGGCTGTTGAACCGCCCGTAGTTGCCGCTGACGCCGCCCTTGCCGACCGGCTTGAGGATCTTGCCGTCCATGATGTTCTGGTAGATGTCGTACGGCGTCGCGCCGCCGTTGGTCCAGTGCATCGCGGCGTCGAAGTTGCCCTCGTCGATGTTCTTGAACCAGGCGTCCTGGTTGGCCTTGTCGACGGTCGCCTTGATGCCGATCGTGGACAGGTTGTCCTTGATGATCTCCAGGTCGGTGATGTAGTCCGACCAGCCGGCCGGGTCGGTCAGCGTGATCGTCACCGGCTTGCCGGTCGGGTCCTTGAGGACGTCGCCCTCGAGCTTGAAGCCGGCGTCGGTCAACTCCTTCTTCGCTGCCTCGACGTCGACCGAGTGCTTCTTGTCCTTGAAGTCCGGCGCGATGAACGACTCACCGGCCGGCGTCGGGATGCCGGTGACGGACTCGACCTTGGGGTAGAAGTAGCCGGCCTCACCCTGCATGAAGATGTCGTCGCGGTTGATCACCTTGTCCATCGCCCGCCGCAGCGCCGGGTTGTCGAACGGCTTGCGGGTGGTGTTGATCCACAGGCCGTGGATGCCGAGGTTCGCCGGGAACCACAGCTTGTGGTTCTTCGGGTCCTTGTCCTGGTAGACGGCCTTCACGTTCGGGACGAAGACGAAGCTCCACTCCGACGCGCCGTTGGCCAGCGCGGTGGTCTGCGCGTTGTTGTCGTTGTACGACGTGTACCGCAGCTCCTTGACCTTCGGGAGGTCCTGCCAGTACGAGTCACGCAGTACCAGCGTGGTGGTCTGCGGGGTGAACGACTTGACCGTGTACGGGCCGGTGCCGATGGGGCTCTTCAGCGTGTCCTGGGTCGGGTCCTTCAGCGTGGACCACTGGTGCTTCGGGACCACGAAAGCGGTCAGGATCTTGTTCTGGTTGACGAACTGGGACCGGGTGAAGGTCAGGTCGACCTTGTTGCCGGAGGTGGTGATCGTCCCGTAGGGGATCGCCTCCGGGTTCAGCGCCTCGTTGTCCTTGCGGATCTGGAAGGAGTACGCGACGTCGTCTGCCGTCATCGGCTGGCCGTCGGACCACTTCACGCCGTCGCGGACGGTCAGCGACAACTTGGTGTAGTTCGCGTCGAACTTCCACTCGGTCGCCAGCCAGGGCTTGCCTGCCTCGGTCGGCTTGATGCCGTTGATCATCACCAGCGGCTCGAAGATCATCCAGCGGTAGCCCAGCGAGGCGCCCGAGGAGGAGCCGAGGAACGGGTTGTGGTTCTCGGTCTGTGGTCCGTTCGGCATACCGACATTCAGGACGGTCGCGGTACTGCCGGTCCCGCTGCTTTCGGTCTTCCCGTCCCCGTTACTACAGGCAGCCAGTGCGGCTGCCGCGAGCAAGCCCGACAGGGCCAGCGCGACAGTGCGTCGTGCTCGCATCGGATCCTCCTGTGCATCTGTTGGCGGATGGCCCACCCTGAGCCGGTGGGCCAGTGCATGGTGGCGTGAAAGCGCTCTCATGGGAAGAGCTCACGCCCGGTCGTTCGATGTGTGGGGAGTTCACCGGCGGCGGAACAGGGGCAGCTGTCCCGCCACCGGAGCTTCTAGTGGGACCGGTTCTTCGGGGCGGGTCTGGTCCGCGAGGTGGAGTGCGGGGCGGTTGAACTGCGGACGATCAAGGTCGTCGGCAGCACTTGGGGGTCGGTCGGCAGCGGAGTGCCGCCGAAGTGGCTCATCAGCATCCGGGCGGCCGCCTGGCCCATCTGGCGCATCGGCTGATGCACCGTGGTCAGCGGCGGTTCGGTGTGTTCGGCGTACGGGATGTCGTCGAAACCGATCACCGACACGTCGTTCGGCACGTTCCGCCCGGTCTCGCGGACGGCCTGGATGGCGCCGCCGGCGGACAGGTCGTTGTGGGCGAAGACCGCGTCGAACTCGAGGCGCTGGTCGAACGCGTGCTGGATGCCGCGACGTCCGCTCTCGTGGGTGAAATCGCCTTCGAACACGAGTCTCGGATCGAGCTCGACACCGGCTTCGGCGTAGGTGTCGCGGAAGCCGTCCAGGCGTTCGTGGGTGCAGCCGAACCGCTCGACACCGGTGATCACCAGCGGCCGGTGCCGGCCGAGTTCCAGCAGGTGCCGGGCGGCGCACTCGCCGCCGGCGTAGTTGGTGGTGGCGACGGACGGGAACTGCGGGCGCTTGGCACGGTCGTCGATCAGGACCACCGGGAGGCCGCGCGCATGCAACTGCTCGATGTAGGTGAGGGTGCCTTCCGGCTCGATCACCAGCAGGCCGTCGAACGACTGGGCCGAGACCTGCGAGGCGAACTGGTGCATCGACTCCTCACCCCGGTTGAAGGTGAACAGCAGCAGTCCGTAGCCCTCGCTCTCGACCACGTCGACGGCGCCCTGCAGCACCTCGCCCATCCAGGGCCAGGTGAGCGACGGGACCAGCATGCCGACGATCCGGGTCCGGCCGCGGGCCAGGCCGACCGCGCGGGCGCTCGGCACGTAGCCGAGCTCGGCGATCACCTGGCGGACCCGCTCCGCGGTCCGCAGATCGAGCTCACCCTTGCCGTTGAGCACGCGCGACACGGTGGTCTTGCTGACACCGGCACGCGCCGCGACATCGGCGATGGTGATCGACATGCTGACTCCCCTCGGGCGGTCGGGGTGCGGTGCGGCACCGGTTTCGGAACCGGTTTCGGAAGCGGTTCCGTAGAGTGAAGCCGAGACGACGAGGGGTCGTCAATCACAGGGTGGTAACGAATCGCGGCTTAATTCACAACTTGGCGGAAGGCGCCTCTTCCGGGCCGCCGGTACGGCGTGATGGACTCGGGGCGAGCGGCCTGCCTGGGGCCGGACCAGGTAGGGGCAGGGCATGGACGTTCGGCGGACCACTGTGCGCGACATGCGCCGGTCCAACCGGTCGGTGATCCTCACCGGCATCTTCCGCGACGGCCCGCTCAGCCGTCAGGAGTTGAGCACCCGGACGTCGTTGAGCGCGGCGAGTGTCAGCAACCTGGTCTCCGAAATGATCGCCGAAGGCGTGGTCGAGGAGGCCGGCTCGGTCGAGTCCGAAGGCGGCCGGCCACGCGTCCTGCTGCGGGTGTCGCCGACGTTCCGGTACGTCGTCGGCGCCGAAGTCGGGGAGACCCGCGTACGGGTCGAGTTGTTCGACCTCGCGATGCGAGTGCTCGCCCGCGCCGACCACCCGATCCACTCGCCGACACCGGCGATGGTCGTGAAACACGTGCTGGCGGGTCTCGGTGCGGTGCTTGCCGAGGCCGGTGTCCGGCCGGAGTCGGTGCTCGGTCTCGGCGTCGCGGTGGCCGGGATCGTCGAGGGCGACGCCGTCGTCCATGCCCAGACGCTCGGGTGGGACGCCGTACCGCTCGGGAAGATGCTTGCCGAGGGCACTGATATTCCGATCCAGGTCGACAACGGCGCGAACACGCTCGGCCAGGCAGAGATGTGGTTCGGCGCCGGCCGAGGTGCGACGGATGCCGTGGTGGCGCTGGTCGGATCCGGCGTTGGCGCGGCTCTGGTCGCCGATGGGTCGAGCTACCGCGGAACGCGTAGCAGTGCAGGCGAATGGGGCCACATGACGATCGCGTACGGCGGTCGCCGCTGCCGCTGTGGTGCGGAAGGATGCCTGGAGGCGTACGTCGGCGCGGAGGGCGTGCTGGACCGCTATCGTGAGCTCGACGGGCCGGGACTGGTTGGCGACGAGGAGACGGCATTCGTCGCGATGCTCGATGCCGTGGGCACCTCAGAGGCCGCGGCAACGGTCGTGAATGACACGATCGGCTACCTCGCCGCCGGGTTCGCCAACCTGGTCAACCTGGTCAATCCCGAGCGCATCGTCCTCGGCGGCTGGGCGGGATTGCTGCTGGGGGAGCGCTATCTGCCGCAACTGCGGGAGGAAGTCGGCCGGCACGCGTTGCAACAGCCGTACTCGCAGGTCTCGATCGTCCTGTGCGAGTTGGGCCGCGACGCCGTAGCTCTCGGCGCCGCGACCCTCCCGGTCCTGCAACTACTCCGCGACGGAGGCGTAGCACCCCCACACCACTAAGCCGCGCCACCACCCCCACCCGCCCCTGGCCTCCGCGCGCCCGCCCGCGCTCCCCGCCCGCTCGCGCCCAGCGCGCGCCCGCGCCCGGCGCCCGCTCGCGCCCAGCGCGCGCCCGCGCCCGGCGCCCGCGCGCGCCTGCCCACCACCCCGCGCCCTGGCCGCCCCCGCCCACGCATTTCAACGGATACCCCCTTGAATTTCGGGTTCTCCACTCGTATTGAGAGGTGACAACCCGCAACCACGACGGTTGTCCGTTCAAATGCGATGGGGCGGGGGTGTGGGGGCGGGGAAGGGGAAGGGGGTGCGTGCGGGCGCGGGTGGGTGGGGTGTGTCAGACGGTCCACTTCTGATTCGCGGCGCCGGTGCAGGTCCAGGTCTGGACCGGGGTTGCGTTGGCGGAGTTGTTGCCGGTGACATCGAGGCACTTGTTGGCCTGCGGGTTCACCAGGTCGTGCGCGGCGGAGTACGTCCATTGCTGGGCGCCGGACCCGTTGCAGGTCCAGAGCTGGACTTTGGCGCCGTCGGCAACCGAGCCGGCGTTCACGTCGAGGCACTTGCCCAGGGCACGGATCGTGCCGTCGCCGGGACGGGTCCACTGTTGCGCGCCGGTCCCGTTGCAGTCGTAGAGCTGGACCGGTGTGCCGTCGGCGGTGTTGGCGGCGGCGACGTCCAGGCACTTCCCGGCCAGGCCGGTGATCCGCGAACCGCCGGAGCTGCTGCCGACGTCGGAGACGCGGACGTAGTCGACCGTCATCGTCTGCGGCATCACGGTCGAACCGTCGGGGTAGCCCGGCCAGTAGCCGCCGACCGCGACGTTCATGATCATGAAGAACGGGTGGTTGTAGACCCAGGTCTTGCCGTTCAGGTCGGCCGGCGTACGGCGCTGGTACTGGACTCCGTCGACGTACCAGGTGATCGAGTTCGGCTCCCAGTCGACGCGGTAGGTGTGGAACCCGTTGCGGAACGGCTGTCCGTCCGGAGAGTTGTACGCCGCGCCGATGCCGTCGGCACCGGAGTAGCCCGGACCGTGGATCGTGCCGTGCACGATGTTCGGCTCACGACCGATGTTCTCCATGATGTCGATCTCACCGTCGTTCGGCCAGTTGCCGCCACCCAGCATCCAGAACGCGGGCCAAACCCCTTGTGTGCCAGGGATCTTGATCCTGGCCTCGAAGCGGCCGTACGTCTGGGTGAAGGTCTGGGCGGTGAGCAGCCGGGCCGACGTGTACTGGCACGGACCGTAGTGGCACTGGAATCCGCCGTTCTCCTGGCGGGCCGTGATCACCAGGTTGCCCTGGCCGTCGAGGGCGGAGTTCCGGGTGCTGTTGGTGTAGTACTGCCGTTCGTCGTTGCCCCAGCCGGAGCCACCGATGTCGTAGCGCCACTTGCCGGGGTCGGGGGCCTGACCGGCCGGGCCGTCGAAGTTGTCCTCCCAGATCGTCGCCGTGGGCGCGGCGGCGGCCTGGGGACGGGCCTCGGCAGGTGCTTGGAGCAGGGTGGTGCCGACCAGAGCGGCACCGATCGCGACGAACGCAGCCATGCGGGAACGCTTCATGGACGCCTCATTTCTCGCGGGGGCGGTCGGAGAAGAGATGGCCGCAGCTTGATCGTGGGAACGCTCTCACGTCAAGGCCGGGACTAAATAAAAGACATGAAAAAAGTCTCGGCATCCCGTTGACACCGGCATGCACCGATGGTTACCTCATGGTGACCACCTGTTGCGGCGCGGGCAGACGCCGACAACTCCCTGATGTCTCCAGAACCCTTCTGAACAAGGGAGAACCGCCCCATGCCCGCGAACGGGACACTTCGTCGCGCCCGCCCCAGGCGACGACGCATCCTGCCGGTGGCGCTGGCCGCAGTCTGTGCGGCCGCCGCCGGACTCGGATTCGGCACCGCCCCACCCGCCCAGGCCGCCGGTGAGCAGGTCAACATCTGGCTGACCACCACGAACGACTCGGCCGGCCGCAACGTCACCCGCGGTCTGCAGCAGCAGACGCCGGTGAACTTCGGCCCGGCCGGCGGCTCGGCCAACCAGACCATCACGGTCAACGAGAACACGACGTACCAGTCGTTCGAAGGTGGTGGCGCGTCGTTCACCGACAGCGCCGCCTGGCTGCTGAACAGCAGCAACACGATCTCCACCGCGACCCGCGACCAGGTGATGAAGGACCTGTTCGACCCGGTCAACGGGATCGGCCTGGCCTTCACCCGCAACCCGATGGGTGCCTCGGACCTGGCCCGCTTCAACTATTCGTACGACGACACCTGCTGCGACCTGAACGACTTCAGCATCCAGCACGACCTGGCGGACGTCGTACCGCTGACCAAGCAGGCCAAGCAGCTGAACCCGGCGCTGAAGGTGAAGGGCGCGCCGTGGAGCGCGCCGGCCTGGATGAAGGACAACAACAAGTTCACCAACCGCGGCTGGCTCAAGGCCGAGTACTACCCGCTGTACGCGCAGTACTTCGTCAAGTACATCCAGCAGAACGAGGCCCAGGGCAACCACATCGACTACGTGTCGGTGCAGAACGAGCCGACCTGCTGCGGCAACGACAACACCGGCTACGCGTCGATGAACTGGAACGGCGCCGGCCTGCTGAACTTCACCAAGAACCACCTGTTCCCGGCGTTCCGGGCGGCCGGGATCACCACCAAGGTGCTGGTCCTGGACTACAACTGGGGCAACTACAACGACCTCGGTTCGGTCCCGCTGGCCGACGCCGGCCTGCGCAACGACCCGCTCTTCGGCGGCATCGCCTGGCACGGGTACGGCGGTGACGTGAACCTGCAGACGCAGATCCACAACCAGTACCCGAACGTGAACGCGTACATGACCGAGCACTCCGGCGGCACGTGGATCCCGAACCAGCAGGTCGAGGACATGAACAACCTGATCGACTACACCCGCAACTGGGACAAGTCGTGGGTCAAGTGGAGCCTCGCCCAGGACGAGGACATGCTGCCGTACGTCGGTGCCGGGTGCAACGTCTGTACCGGTCTCGTCACCGTGCACCGCAACGACAGCCAGCGTGGTCAGGTCACCAAGACCGTCGAGTACTACACGATGGGCCACCTGACCAAGTTCGTGAAGCCGGGTGCGCTGCGGATCGACTCGAGTGCGAACAACTCGGTGAAGAACGTGGCGTGGAAGAACCCGGACGGTTCGAAGGCGCTGATCGCGTTCAACACCACCGGTAGCTCGCAGTCGGTGCGGGTGAACTGGGGCAGCCAGTCCTTCGTCTACACGCTGCCGACCAAGACGTCGGCGACCTTCACCTGGTCCGGCACGCAGGGTGGCGGTGGAGGGACCGGTTCCGCGATCACCGGCCTGGCCGGCAAGTGCATCGACGTCGCCGGCGCCAACTCGGCGGACGGTACGGCGGTGCAGCTCTACGACTGCAACGGTTCGAACCCGCAGCAGTGGGAGCGCCCCGGTGACGGGACGATCCGTGCCCTCGGCAAGTGCCTCGACGTGAACGCCGGCTCGGTCGCCAACGGAGCGAAGGTTCAGCTCTATTCGTGCAACGGAAGTGCCGCCCAGCAATGGACCTACACAAGTGGGAGAGATCTGGTGAATCCCCAGGCGAACAAGTGTCTTGATGTCACTGGCAACAATTCGGCGAACGCCACACCCTTGCAGCTGTGGAGCTGCACCGGTGCGGCGAACCAGAAGTGGAACGTCTGATGCGCCGGGTGGCGGCGGTAGCCGCGGCTCTGGTGATCGGCGCGGGCATGCTGATGACGGCTGCGCCCGCACAGGCTGCGACCGGGACGATCGCCGGTCTGGCC
The DNA here is from genome assembly GCF_004331485.1 of Kribbella capetownensis. GTDB lineage: Bacteria > Actinomycetota > Actinomycetes > Propionibacteriales > Kribbellaceae > Kribbella > Kribbella capetownensis. The sequence continues at coordinate 187,925 of NZ_SJKD01000006.1, read as the reverse complement.
GGCAAGTGCGCGGACATCGCCGGTGCGAACAGGGCCGACGGAACCACGGTGCAGCTGTACGACTGCAACGGATCCGATGCCCAGAACTGGAGCCGGAACTCGAACGGGACGCTGACCGCGCTGGGCAAGTGCCTTGATGTCAGCGGCGGTTCGGTCGCGAACGGCGCCAAGGTACAGCTGTGGACCTGTAACGGCAGTGCCGCGCAGCAGTGGACCTACACGTCCGGCCGGGACCTGGTGAACCCGCAGGCGAACAAGTGCCTCGATGTCACGGGCAACAACTCCGCCAACAGCACTCCGCTGCAGCTGTGGAGCTGCACCGGTGCGGCGAACCAGAAGTGGAACGTCCCGGCGGCAGATGACGGTCCGCCGCCGGCGGGCGGTGCTCCGATGGCGGCAGCGCCGTACCTCTATCAGGGCTGGGGCAGCCCGCCCAGCCCGGCGACCGTGATGAACGCGACCGGCGTCAAGTGGTTCACGATGGCGTTCATCCTGTCCAACGGCTACTGCAACCCGCAGTGGGACGGCAACCGGCCGCTCACCGGTGGCGTGGACCAGCAGGCGCTGAACGCGATCCGGGCCAACGGCGGCGACGCCGTGGTGTCGATCGGCGGCTGGTCCGGCAACAAGCTCGGTCAGAGCTGTGGATCGGCGAGTGAGCTGGCCGGCGCGTACCAGAAGGTGATCAACGCGCTGTCGCTGAAGGCGATCGACATCGACATCGAGGACCAGGAGGTTGCCGGCGCCGCGGTGCGGCAGAAGGTGATCGACGCGCTGAAGATCGTCGAGCAGAACAACCCCGGGATCGCGACGTACCTGACCTTCGGTACGACGACCTCCGGGCCGGACGGCAACGGCCAGGACCTGATCCGGCGTGGCGCGGCCTCCGGGCTGAACCTCGACGGCTGGGTGATCATGCCGTTCGACTTCGGTGGCGGCTCGACCAACATGGGCACGCTGACCCGGCAGGCGGCCGACGGCCTGAAGAACCAGGTCAAGTCGGCGTACGGCGTGAGCGACGACGCGGCGTACCGGAAGGTCGGGATCTCCTCGATGAACGGGATCACCGACGTCGCCGGTGAGCGGGTCAACCTGTCCGACTTCGAGTCGATGCTGTCGTACGCGAGCGAGCACCACCTGGCCCGGTTCACGTTCTGGTCGGTCAACCGCGACCGGCCGTGCAACGGCGGTGGCGCCGACACCTGCTCCGGCGTACCGCAGCAGGCCTGGGACTACACCAAGGTGATCGGTCGCTACCGCGGCTGATCCCTCCCTTCCCTGAGCCGGCGTCGCCTTGTCCCCAGGCGGCGCCGGCTTCGGTTTGACTCTCCGGTTACCGGAGGGTGGAAGCTGAGCTCATGACGGCAACGGTGACAGTCGGCGAGTTCTCTCGCCTGACCCATCTGAGTGTGAAGACACTGCATCACTACCACGAGATCGGCCTGCTCGCGCCTGCGTCCGTCGACCCGTCGTCGGGCTACCGGCGATACGAGACGTCGCAGGTCGAGGTCGCCCAGCTGATCCGGCGACTGCGCGAGCTCAGGATGCCACTGCCGGAGGTCCGGGCAGTCGTCGACGCGGCCGACGGTGGCTCCCGGGAGGAGACACTCCGCGCGCATCTGGACCGGATGGAGCGGGAGCTCGCGCACACCCGTGACGTGGTTACGTCACTGCGCGAGATGCTGACGCTCGAGCCGGCCGCGCTTGCCGTCGAGTACCGGTTCATCCCCGCGTTCCGCGCGTACGGCGTCTCCGGACACGTCGAGCGGGAGGGGATCGGGTCGTGGTGCGAGTTCGCGTTCGGGCGGCTCGGCGAGATCGCGGCCCGCGATGGGATCGTGGCCACGTCCGGAGCGGCGTACAGCGATGAGTTCTTCACCGATGATTCCGGTCAGGTGGTCGCGTTCCTGCCGGTGGCGCCGGACCAGGCGCCGGCCGAAGGTGTCGAACTGGTCGATCTTCCCGGCGGGTTCTTCGCGATCGCCGTCCACACCGGACCGTTCACCGACTTCGACCGCAGCTACGGCGCTCTCGGCAGCCATGTCGCGGAGTACTGCGAGGTCGCGACCGGCCCGATCCGTGAGTTGTACGTCGTTGGTCCGGGGGACGGCCCCGACCCGGCGAGCTACCGCACCGAGATCTGCTGGCCGATCCGGCAGATCCCCACATCCCCTGCTGCGAAAGGCTGATTCATGTCCATCGCTCTCGAGAACGTTGTCTTCGACACCTCCGACGCCACCGCGCTCGCCACCTTCTGGGCCGGCGTACTCTCGTCGGAGGTCGATGTTGGCGGCAACGAGTTCTTCGCCACCGTGAACAAGGCCGCGGACAGCCCGACGCTGATGTTCCTCCAGGTCCCCGAGCCGCGCGTCGGCAAGAACCGGCTGCACCTCGACCTCGCCACCGCCGACTGGTCCGCCGAGGTCGACCGGCTGATCGCGCTCGGCGCGAAGCGGCACGACGAGCACGACGAGTACGGCACGCACTGGATCACGCTCGCCGACCCCGAGGGCAACGTCTTCGATCTGGCCGAGGTTCGCTAGCCGGCGACGTACCGGACGCCGTCGAACGTCGCCCGACCGGCGTCGACCTGCTCCTCGAGGAGGGCTCGCGCCTGCGCCACCGGCCACCGGAAGGCGCGGGCGAGCTCGCCAGGTGTGGTGGCGACCATGGTGTCCAGGAACCGTTCGGCTGCCAGCGTGTGATCGGTGCCGCCACCGACGTCGAACTGATGACAGGTGAGCGCGATCAGCGCCGCGGGCCAGCCGGATCCGGTCTCGTGGACACCTGCGGTGGTCACCAGCAGATTGCGCTGCAGTTCGGTGATCGCTCGTTGGTAGCGGCTCTTGTTGCCGATCAGGGCCCGCAGCGTGGCACTCGGCAGGGGCTCGGCCGCGATTGCGTCGGCGATCTCGTGTGCGGTCGGCGACAGTTCGAGGAACAGATGGTCGCTGGGGTCACCCGGCGCCGGGTAGAGCGCCTTCACCAGCTCCGGCGACAGGAAGGATCCACGGCTGCCGAGGTAGGCGCCGTACCAGGCAAGGCCGCGGCGGGGCAGTTCGTCCTTCCAGGTCCAGACGCGTTGCTCGTTCGTGCCCATGCCGCTGCCGAACGGCTCCTCGTCCTCGCCGGCGACTGCCTCCCACAAGGACGGTACGACGGTGCGCGGTGCTGGGAAGAGCAGCGCGAAGCCGACGTCGTCGACGAACTTCGCGGCCCGCTCGATCGACCCGATCCGTCGCCCGCGGACCCACCAGCGGGTGGCGCGGGCCTGTCCGAGCTCGGCGTCGGAGGTGCTGGGGATTCCCATCGGGCCAGTCAACCATCCGTCCCTTGTGCTGGTCGGGCGGGCGGAGGAATGTGGGTGCTGACCGGTGGCGCTGCCCGGGTGCTGCCCTGACGGTAAGGGGGTGGAGCATGTTCGCACGTTCCACCACGATCAACGCGATGCTGATGTCGATGGAGGCGGGCATCGCGCAGGTGCGCGACGAAGTGATGCCCACTCTCGTGGAGATGGATGGCTGTATCGGCCTGTCGATGATGGCCGACCGCGAGTCCGGTCGGTGCATCACCACCACCGCCTGGCGGTCGGAGCAGGCGATGCGTGCCACCGACGAAGAGTTGCGGCCGGTCCGAGAGCGGCTCGCGCGCACCCTCGGTGGCAGTCCGCAGGTGCAGGAGTGGGAGATCGCCGTACTGCATCGGGATCACCGCTCGGTTGCCGGTGCGTGCATCCGGGCCACGTGGGTGCAGGTCGACCCCGAGAAGCTGGAGCGGGCGATCGACGTGTACCGGTTGGCCTCACTGCCTCGGCTCGAGGACCTGGCTGGGTTCTGCAGCGCCAGTCTGCTGGTCGACCGCGCCTCCGGTCGGGCCGTCTCGTCGGTGACCTATGACAGCCGGGAAGCGATGGACAGCAACCGCGACGCGGCCGCCTCGATGCGCGCCGCCACCAGCAAGGACGCCGGTGCACAGGTTCTCGACACCGGTGAGTTCGAGCTGGTGATCGCCCACCTGCGCGTCCCTGAGCTGACCTGACTCAGTCCATCCGGTCGAGGTGCGCCTCGAGGGCGTCGAGGCGGTTGTGCCACAGGTCTCGGTACGGCTCGAGCCAGGCGTCGATCTCGGCGAGCGGCGCGGGGCGGAGGCGATACCAGCGGCGCTGAGCGTCATGGCGGACCTCCACCAGCCCGGCGTCGCGCAGGACCTTCAGGTGTTTCGACACCGCGGGCTGGCTCAGGTCCAGTTGCTCGACGAGTTCCCCGACCGGCCGCTCGCCGGTCCGCAACAGGTCGAGGATCTCCCGCCGCCGCGGTTCCGCCAGCACCTCGAACGTAGTTGCCATATGAGGAATATACGTCGGCGGTCCGCTCAGAGCGATTGCCCGAAGGTGCTGGTGAAGGCCTCGCGGAAGAGTTCGGGCAGGCTGCTCTCGCCGTCCTCGGCCGCCCAGCGGAGCAGGGCGGTGTAGGCGACGCCCAGCACGGCTCCGGCGGCGGCGCGGGTCTGGAACTCGGCGGTGGGGTCGTCGATCCCGGTGACGAAGGCCTCTTGCAGGCGGTACTGGCTGTCGAGGTGCCGGGCTTGGAGGGCTGGTGTCGAGATCATCAGCCGCAGCCGGTCGAGCAGCAGCTCCCGATCGTGGGTGCTGGCCAGGTCGAACGTCGCCAGCACAGTGCGGCCGATCCGGTCCGTCGGTGAGCCGGTCGCGGGGAGTTCGCTGATCGTCGCGGCGGCGAGTTGGTCGAAGTCGTCGTACAGGACGAGGTCTTCCTTGGTGGGGAAGTGCCGGTAGACCGTCATCGCGGAGACGCCGGCCGCGGCGGCGACGTCGTTCACCGTGGTCGCGTCGTACCCGCGGTCGACGAACAACTTGATCGCCTGCCGCTGGATCCGGTGCCTGGTCTCGGCTCTCTGGCGGTCCCTCAGACTCATGTGGTAGATACTAACAACATGATAGTTTCTAACATGAACCAGAGGGTGGCGTTGGTGACCGGCGCCTCGCGAGGGATCGGGCGTGCGATCGCGGAGCGGTTGGCCGCGGCGGGTGCCGAGGTGGCGGTGCACTACCACCGCGACAAGACGGGCGCTGAGGAAACGCTCGAACGGATCGGGGGTCGTGGCTTTCTGATCGGGGCGGAGCTCGGCGTTCCCGGCGATGTCGACGAGGTGTTCGCGCAGCTCTCGGACGGCCTCGCGGGTCGGCCGTTGGACATCCTGGTCAACAATGCGGCGGCGTCTCCGGCCGGTCCGATCGAGACCGACACCGAGGCGGCGTTCGACGCGCTGTTCGCTGTCAACGTCAGAGCGCCGTACTTCCTGATCCAGCGGCTTCTTCCGGTACTGCGTGATGGTGGCCGGATCATCTCGTTGTCGTCGAGTGCCACTCGCTTCGCGAACCCGATCCAGACCTCGTTCGCGATGACGAAGGGTGCGGTGGAGACGATGACCATGACGCTCGCGCATGCGCTCGGTCCGCGGAGCATCACCGTCAACGCGGTGTCGCCGGGCGCGACCCGGACCGAGGCGAACGGCGCGTTCTTCGAGACCCCGGGGCTTGTCGACTTCGTCACTCAGAACACCTCGCTCGGCAGGCTGGGGCGCGGCGAGGATGTTGCGGATGTGGTCGCGTTCCTCGCGTCCGACGACGCTCGCTGGATCACGGGGCACACCGTGGACGCGACTGGTGGGCTGTTCCTCGGGCCGCGGTTCGGCTGAGCTCCGGCGACGGTTCGGCTGAGCTCGGGCTGCGGGTTCGGCTGACGGGAGTGGGGTTTTCCCCCGGTCGGTACGGTGGGGAACCCGGCCCGGGACGGCGGTTGGCCCCAGTGTGTGGAGGGTGTTCGCGCATCGGCCGTCGTCCGCACGTTCACGACGAATCAGGTGATGATGACCGCGCTGCAGGCGACGCAGGAACCGACCGGAGGAGTGGCCGGCTGGGTCACCGACCTGATGGAGCGGCTCGGTGCACCAGGCGCCGGACTTGCGGTAGCGCTGGAGAATCTCTTTCCACCGTTGCCGAGCGAGGTCATCCTGCCGTTGGCGGGTTTCGCGGCCAGCCGCGGCGATCTCGGGCTGGTCAGTGCGATCGTGTTCACCACACTCGGGTCGATCGTCGGCGCACTCGCCCTGTACGGCGTGGGTGCTGGGCTGGGTCGTGATCGGACCAGGGCGGTGGCGCGGAAGTTGCCGCTGGTGAAGATCGAGGACGTCGACAAGGCCGAGACGTGGTTCAACCGGCACGGGTCGAAGGCGGTGCTGATCGGTCGATTGGTGCCAGTGGTCCGCAGTCTGATCTCGGTGCCGGCTGGGGTGGAGCGGATGCCGGTCGGGTTGTTCCTGCTGCTCACTGCACTGGGGAGCCTGATCTGGAACTCGTTGCTGATCGTCGCCGGCTATCAACTCGGTGAACGGTGGCACGTCGTGGAGTCGTCGGTAGGTGTCTTCCAGTGGGTGGTGGTCGCGGGTGCGGTCGCAGCGGTGGTCTGGTTCGTGGTGGTGAAGCTGCGCGGTCGGCGTTCGGTATCTGAGAAAGTCAAGTAGAGCGCTCGACTTTTACTACGCTCGATCCATCACCGCCGAGTTCAGGAGCTGGATCAGATGCCTTCAGTCGCGTTCGAACCGCAGATCCGTCCGGATCCACCTGTCTGGCCGCAGTCAGTCGTCACCGTGGTCGGCAACCCGAGACCGGGCTCACGAACGGCCGCGGCGGCGGCGTCGGTTGCGGAGTTGCTCGCCTCCGAGCTCGGTACGCCGTACCGGATCGACGAACTGGTCGACCTGGTCACGTTCGCGTCGGCGATCTTCGAGCGGGAGGCGGTGGAGCGCGCGGCGTTGGAGAGTGCGATCGATCTGGTCACGTCGGCGTCGGTGCTGGTGTTGGCGACGCCTGTGTACAAAGGGAGTTACACCGGCCTGCTGAAGAGCTTCCTCGACGTACTGCCTCCGCAGGCACTGGCGGGAGCGGTCGTCGTACCGGTCACCGTGTCCGCCGCCCCCAGCCACAAACTCCTCGCCGACCAGCACCTGCGCCCGGTCCTGGCCGAACTGGGCGCCAGTGTTCCGGTCCCTGGCGTGATCCTGGAGGAACGCGACCTCGAGGACCTGCAGGTCGTCCTCTCGACCTGGATCCGCACCAACGCACCCATCATCCAAGCCACCACCCTCGCCCTCCAACCAGTCCCCGAGCCCACCCCCGCCCGCTAGATCCACTCGGTCGTGGCGTTGGTTCCGGTCGGCTGGATCGGGCGGCCGTGCCCGCGGACGGGTAGACCCAGCTCAGGTGCGACTGTGTGCACGGCCAACCACCGGAGCGAGCCTTGGATGGCTGATCGGTGCACAAGGCCAGTCGGCGCGTAGTACCGCTCGATGTTTTCGGGGCATCGGGAGATGCGCGACGCGGAAACAAGTTGCCCTCAGGCGGCGAAAAGTCTCCGTGCAACGGATCGGCGAGGATCTGGCGCCCGGCATGCGAAACGGCCGACCGCCCAACGGTCCGCGCACGCGCTCGCCGCACGGCGAACGGTTTGTGGTGCGGTGGTGCGGTCGGCAGTTGCGACTGTGAACACCTTCTGGTGATTGTGTACAGGTCATGCCGTGTCCGCAGTCGCCAGATCCTGTCCGCGGGCCGGGGAAGTGGGTGACTTGTCTGGCTCGGTCAGTCGGCGTGGGTGGGTTGGGTGGGGGAGTGGCGAAGGGCGGCGGTGGCGGGGACGAGGGTTGAGCCGAAGGTGAGTACGGCGGCGGCGCCGATGATCACCAGGAAGATCCACAGCGGTCCGGTGGGGATGGCGCTGGTGGAGACGGCGGCCGAGAACGGGAGCAGGCAAGCCATGGCGACCAGGGTGCCGAGGGTGATGCCGGCCAGGGTGACCAGCGTGCTCTCGGTGGTGAGCATGCGGAGGACCTGCATGCGGGTCGAACCGGTGAGCCGCTGCAAAGCGAACTCGCGGCGGCGTCGCAACGTGGTCGAGACCAGCGTGTTGACGACCGAGACCGCGGTGTACGCGATCAGCATGCCGACCAGCATGTAGTTCACCCACGCCTGTGTCTGCAGGTCCTCGGCGTTCGCGGCGACCAGGGTGTCCCGATCGGCGACCTGTACGCCGGGGTGCGCGGCAGCCACCTTCGCGAGCGCCGGCTGTACGTCGGCACCCGGTGTGGAGCGGACCAGGATCTGCTTGGTCAACCCATCGGTCGTGTGCGCCGCGACCAGTGTCGCCGGCAGGATGATGCTCTCGTAGCCGCGCTCGGCCGCGAACGTGGCGACGACCCGCAGCTTCACCGAGGTCCCGTCGCCGAGCGTCATAGTGATGTCCGAACCGACCCTACGGTCCATCTTCCCAGCGACGTAGTCCGGCAGTGCCACCGTCGAGCCGGTCAGGTCGGTCAGCGATCCGCCGGTCAACTGCACCGGCGCCGTACCGTCCTTGCCTTGGGCATCCACGCCCAGCAGAGGCGCGCCGTCCTCGTCGAACGGAGCGTTGCGAGGCTCGTCGATCACGCCGGTACTGCGGACGAACGCCGAGGCACTCGCCACACCGGGAACCGCACGGACCTGGTCGACCAGCGCCGTCGACATACCGGCCTCGGAGACCAGCACGGTGTCGGCCTTCAGGTCACGCGTGAAGGCCTCGGACGCGGCATCCATCTGGGTCGTCTGCATGTAGAGGTTGGCGGTCGAGATGCCGACGGCAAGCATCACCGGCATGACGGCGGCCGACATCGCGACCGATCGTGCCGTGACGTTGCGGATCGCCAGTCGTCCGTTGACCCGGGTCAGCAGTTGCACGGGCCAGCGCCAGATCGCGAGCACAGCCTTGGTCCAGAACGGGCCGAGTAGCGCGACACCGATCGCCCAGCAGAGTACGGACGGGCCGGCGGTCGCACCGGCGAGCGGACCAGTCATCACGGCCGCGGTGACGATCAGCAGCGCCAGTCCGCCGCCGAGGAACAGCAGTCCGAAGAGCAGACGGATCCAGCCGAACCACTTCCGCTGCAACGACGCCTCCACCAGCGCCTCGACCGGCTTGATCTTCGCCGACTTGCGGGCCGCGATCAGGGCCGCACCAATGGCCGCGAGGATGGCGGCGCCCGCACCGGCCGCGAACGGGATCATGCCCTGGGAGAACTCGACCACCGGCGACGCGACGCCGTGCGAGCCCAACTCGTCGAACAGGAACCGGCCCAGGAAGACGCCAGGCACCACGCCGACCAGGACTGCCGGGATCGACACCAGCATGGACTCGCCGAGGATCATCCGGCGAACCTGACCGGGCGTCGTACCGATGCCACGCAGGAGGGCGAACTCGCGCTCGCGGTGCTGTGCGGACAGCGCCAGCGTGGACGCGACCACGAACATCATCGTCATCGCCGCGATGCCGCCGAAGGAGCCCGCGATCGAGATCAGCGCGACCCGCTGCGACTCGGTGCCGGGGTGCTCGGCCAGGCCGCGATCGATGCCGGTGCTGACGGTGATGCCACCGTCGATCGCCTTGATCCGGTCCTTCACCGCGGCGACATCGGTGCCAGGAGCAAGCAGTACGCCGACGTCCGCGAACCGCGCGGGATTGCCGGCCAGCTGGCGGGCCTCATGGTCGGAGAAGAACGCATGCCCGGCAGGGCCCCTCGCGACGCCGCTGACCGTGAAAGTCTCAGGGTCGCCGTCGATGACGTAGGTGACTCGGTCACCGACCTTCGTGCCCGCTGTGGTGCTGACGACCTGACCAGCGTTCGGCGCGCGACCGGAGGTCAGCTTGTACGGCGCCAGCTCCGCGGAAGACCAGTTGTGGCCTTCAGCAACCGTGAGACTACTGGAACCGATCAGCGAAGCGGGGAACGTCAGGTCGCCGATCGCGTCCGAAACCCCTTCGACAGAACGGATTTTGGCAACGAGATCGGTGGGTACGCCGACACGCTCGGGGAGTGCGGTCGCGTCCTCGGCGCCTGGCCGCAGGTGCGACTGCTTGCCGGTGACAACGATGGGAGCGGCGGCGAGACGTTCGGGGGAGACGTTGGAGCGGATCCCGGTCTCCATCAGACCGCCGCAGGCCATCACGATCGCGGTACCGAACACCACTGCCACGAAAGTGGCGATGAAGCCGCCCTTGCGGAAGCGCAAGGTGCGGACGGCGAGACGCATCATCGGGCCACGACCTGCAGGTTGGACCGCGCACCGAGGTGGGTCATCCGGTCCGCCACGGCTTCGGCCGTCGGCGCGATCAGGCTGCCGGCCAGTACGCCGTCGGCCAGGAAGACGACCTGGTCGGCGTACGAGGCGGCGACCGGGTCGTGGGTGACCATCACGACCGTCTGGCCCTGGGTGCGGACCGGCTCACGCAGCAGTTGGAGGACGTCGGCCGCGGTCTGGGTGTCCAGGGCGCCGGTCGGCTCGTCGGCGAAGATCACTGCCGGGCGGGCGACCAGGGCTCGGGCGATCGCGACGCGCTGCTGCTGACCACCGGACAGTTCGCCGGGGCGGTGCTTGTAGCGATCACCGAGGCCGACGCGGTCGAGGACCTGACGGACCGCGGCGCGGTTCGGCCGGCGGCCGTCCAGTTCCATCGGCAGGCAGACGTTCTGCCAGACCGTCAGTGCGGGCAGCAGGTTGAACGACTGGAACACGAAGCCGATCCGGTCGCGGCGCAGCTCGGTGAGCTTGCGTTCGCTCAGGTCGGCCAACGGCTGGCCGTCGATGAACACACTGCCCGACGTCGGCCGGTCGAGACCGGCGGCACAGTGCAGGAACGTGCTCTTGCCGGAGCCGGACGGCCCCATCACCGCGGTGAAGGTGCCGCGGGCAAAGCCGATGGAGATGCCGTTGAGGGCGTGGACCGCGTTGCCGCCGCGACCGTAGACCCGTCGTACGTCGTGCAGGAGCACCGAGTGCTCGCTCCTGGCGGCCGCTTCCTGCGCGCGCCTCATCCGTCGCGTCGTCTTCGTCATGCCGTTGACGCTACGGAGCCGGGACCGGTCGTCCCAGGGTGCTGGACCGCCGCTCAGGGTGGGTGAAAGTCCACCCCCTACGGGCGGAACAGAGCCTTGAGTCCGGCGGTGTAGGTGTCCGGGGTGACGTCGCCGATGAGCAGACGCTGGAGCACGAAGCCCGGCAGCATGCCGAACATGACCTGGGCGATGTACTTGGGATCGGTGTCCGGGTCGACGGTGCCGTCGGCCTGCGCCCGGCGTACGACGTCCTCGAAGTGGTCTCGCAGCTGCAGGTACTTGCCGCTGGCGACCTCCAGGATGGCGGGGTTGTGCAGTGCCTCGGCCCACGCCTGGACCGCGACCCGGGTGACGTCGCCGCCGGGCCGTTCGGCGATGGTGACCGCGTGGTTGAGCGCCGCCTCCAGCGCGGCCAGCGGGGTCAGCGGGTGCTCGGTCGTGAGGATCTTCTCGAAAAGCTCGTCGACGGTGCCGAGGGCTTCCTCGGCGATGGCGGCGACGATCTCCTCCTTGCTCTTGAAGTAGCCGTACACCGCGCCGGCGGACAGGCCGGACTCGCGGATCACGTCGGCCATCGTCGTCTTGTGGAACCCCTGCTCGACCACGCAGGTACGGGCCGCGGCGACGATCTGCGCCCGGCGGGCCAGGCGGTGTTCCTCGGTGACCTTCGGCATAGCGCGAACATAAAACGAATGTCCGTTCTTGACAAGTCGGCCCTCGATGTTCCAGGCTCGAATCAATAAAGAACGATCATTCGGTTTTAACGAAGGAGTCCTCCTCATGTCCGCTGAGGTGCAGGGCGACCGCCGCCGGCCGCCCGTTGTCGCGGTCGTCCTGATGCTGACCGCATTGCTCACTGTCCTGCTGATCGCGTTCGCCTGGCCGGCCGCCCGGTCCGCACCGCGCAACGTCCCGCTCGCCGTGGCCGGTCCCGCACCGGCCGTCGCCCAGGTCGAGAACGGTCTCGAGCAGGCGATGCCCGGTGGTTTCGAGGTCACCGCCGTACCGGATCGGGCCACCGCGGTGCAGAAGATCCAGGATCGGGACGTGTACGGCGCGATCGTGCTCGACCCGCAGCAGCCCGAGATGCTGACCGCGTCCGCCGGTGCTCCCGCGGTGGCGCAGATCCTCACGCAGATGTCGAGCCGGTTGTCGCCCGACAACCCACCGAAGATCACTGACGTCGTACCGCTGCCGCAGGACGATCCGCGCGGTGCCGGTCTGGCCGCAGGTGCGCTGCCGCTCGTGCTCGGCGGGATCATCGCCGCCGCGTTGCTGACCCAGTTGGTGCGCTCAGGCTCCCGACGGATGGTCGGCGCAGTCGCGTTCTCGATCACGGGTGGTCTCGCGCTGGCCGCCGTACTGCAGTTCTGGCTCGGCTCTTTTGAGGGCAGCTACCTCGCGAACTCCGGCGTGATTGCGTTGTCGATCGCGGCTGTCAGTCTGACTCTGCTCGGTCTGGAGTGGCTGCTCGGTAGGGCAGGTCTCGCGCTCGGGGCCGCGGTGATGATGCTGCTCGGTAACCCGCTGTCAGGTCTGACGAGTGCGCCCGAGATGCTGCCGAGCGGTTGGGGCGCTGTGGGCCAACTGCTGCCGCCAGGTGCAGCAGGTACGGCGCTACGTTCGGTGAGCTTCTTCGACGGCGCCGGAGTCGGGCGGCCGCTGGTCGTTCTCGGCTGCTGGCTGGTCGCCGGACTGCTGTTCTGTTCACTCGGCGCGATGCGGTCGCAGCGCGTCGTACACGCCCGCCACGAGGCGAAGCCCGTTACTGTCTGAACAAAGCCCCGGCGCGGTGATCGGATTGTTACGCTCCGGTGGCCGCGTCGAGGCTCATCGGCGGCGACAACGTTGTCTGTCAAGCATTGACTTCCCGGCCTCCGGCCTCCTACCGTCGCGACAATGACCGCTGGGTTTCGGTCGGGGTACCGGGATGACAACGATTGCCCGAAGGTGGACGTGATGACAAGGAAACGTTTCAAGGCAGCGGCCGCCATGAGCGCGTTGCTGCTGCTGGCGGTCTCGGCCTGCAGTCAGGGTTCGACGACCAAGCAGCCGGAGGCGGGCAGCTCGCAGAGTGCCGGCCCGGCGCACATCAAGATCGCGTACCAGCAGTGGGGCCCGGGCGTGGTGATGAAGAACTTCCTCACCGGCGTCAAGGCCGAGTACGAGTCGGCCAATCCTGGTTCGACGGTCGAGATCCTGCCGATCGTTGCCAGTGAGAACGACTACTACACCAAGCTCCAGCTGATGATGCGGTCGCCGAACACCGCCCCGGACGTGGTCTACGAAGACACGTTCCTGATCAACTCCGACATCACCGCGGGCTACCTGCGGCCGCTCGACGACTACATCAAGAACTGGGACCAGTGGGGTCAGTTCGAGGACACCGCCAAGGGTGCGGCCAAGGCGCTGGACGGCAAGACGTACGGTATCCCGGACGGCACCGACACTCGCGCGCTCTGGTACAACAAGCAGTTGTTCGCGAAGGCCGGCCTCCCCGCCGACTGGCAGCCGAAGTCGTGGGACGACGTACTGTCCGCCGCCCGGACCATCAAGGAGAAGGTCCCCGGCGTCATCCCGATGAACGTGTACTCCGGCAAGCCGATGGGTGAAGCCTCGGCCATGCAGGGCTTCGAGATGCTGCTGTACGGCACCAAGGACACGCTGTACAACAACGACCAGCAGAAGTGGGTCGTCGGCAGCCAGGGCTTCAAGGATGCGCTGAACTTCGTCAAGACCGTCTACTCCGAGGGCCTCGGCCCGTCGCCGAAGCAGGCGCTCGACCCGAACATGGGCAGCAAGGTCGGCACCGAACTGCTGCCGGGCGGCAAGCTGGCGATCGCGCTGGACGGCTCCTGGATCTATGGCAACTGGCAGAAGACCGGTGCGAAGCCGTGGCCGCAGTGGACCGACGTGCTCGGTCAGACCGCGATGCCGACCCAGGACGGCAGCGGCAAGGGCAAGGTCAGCCTCTCCGGTGGCTGGACCTGGGCGATCCCGGCCAAGTCGAAGAACCCCGACGCGGCCTGGAACCTGATCAAGACGCTGCAGACCCAGAAGAACGCGGCCAAGTACGCCACCGACGGCGCGCAGATCGCGGTCCGCAAGGACGTCGCCAACGACGCCGGGTACAAGAGCTCTTCGAAGAGCACCCAGTTCTTCACCGACCTGGTCTCGGTCACCGTGTACCGGCCGGCGTACGCCGAGTACCCGAAGGTCTCCAACGAGATCATCACCGCGATGGAGGCGGTGATGACTGGCCAGTCCTCGCCGGATGATGCCGCGAAGACGTACGACGAAGCGGTCGAAGGCATCGTCGGCAAGGACAAGACCACTCAGGGCCAGTAAACCCGGCCCGGCGAAGGAATCTCCCCTGTGACGACGACTGTCGCTCCCACTTCGGCCGCCTCCGCTCCTCCCGGCAAGTCCGCCGGGAAGAGCGGGCGGCCGAAGGCCGCGAAGCTGTTCCGGATGTTGCCGCTGAGCCCGGCGATCGGGTTGATGCTGGTCTTCCTGGCCGGCCCGATCATCTACTGCCTGTACGCCGCGTTCACGAACATGGCGCTCACCGGCACCGGCGCGGCGAACGTGAAGTTCGTCGGCCTGGACAACTTCCGCAAAGCCTTCGGTAGTGGTGCATTCACCAACGCGATCTGGCTGACCCTGGTGTTCACGTTGATCTCCGCGATCATCGGTCAGAACACCCTCGGGCTCGGACTGTCGCTGCTGATGCGCCGCTCCACGAAAGTGGTCCGCAACTTCGTCGGGACCGCGGTCATCGGTGCGTGGGTGCTGCCCGAGGTGGTGGCGGCGTACCTGCTCAGCGCGTTCTTCAACGACGAGGGCACGCTGAACGTGATGCTGCACGCGGTCGGCCTGCCCGGCCAGGACTGGTTGTACGCGGCACCGATCATCGCCGTGTCACTGGCCAACATCTGGCGCGGTACGGCGTTCTCGATGCTCGTGTACTCCGCCGCGTTGAGCGAAGTTCCCAAGGAGATCGAGGAGTCCGCCGAGATGGACGGTGCCTCCGGCTACCGGCGGCTGCTGTTCGTCACGCTGCCGATGATCAGCCGGGCGGTCATGACCAACCTGATGCTGATCACGCTGCAGACGCTGAGCGTCTTCGGCCTGATCTACGCGATGACCCGCGGCGGGCCTGGCACGAAGAGCCAGACGTTGCCGCTGTACATGTACGAGCAGGCGTTCAGCTTCTCCCAGATCGGCTACGGTACGGCGATCGCCCTGGTGATGCTGGCGATCGGCGCGGTCTTCTCGCTGATCTACCTGCGTGGACTCAACTCGGAGGCAGCGTGATAGCCCGCGACCGGATCAGCAAGGTGGTCGGCAACCTGGTGTTGCTGGCGATCGGTGTGCTGTTCGTGCTGCCGTTGCTGTGGGTGCTGTTCGCGTCGATCAACCGGACGGCGGGCCTACGGGTCGAGTTCCCGACGCATCCGACCCTCGGCAACTTCAAGGCGGTGCTGAACACCGACACGACGTACCGGCCGGTGCTCAACGGCATCGTGCTGTGTGGTGGTGCGGCCCTGCTGACGATGATCTGTGCGGTACTGGCGGCCTACCCGCTGTCCCGCTTCAAGTCGAAGTTCAACCGGCCGTTCCTGCTGACTGTGTTGTTCTGTACGGGTTTGCCGATCACCGCGGTGATGGTGCCGGTCTATGGGTTGTTCGTGCAGCTGAACCTGGTGGACACACTGGGCGGCACGATCATGTTCATGGCGACCGCTTCGCTGCCGTTCGCTATCTGGCTGACCAAGACGTTCATGGACGGCGTACCGATCTCGCTCGAGGAAGCCGCCTGGGTGGACGGCGCCGGCAACATGCAGGCGTTGGCCCGGATCGTGCTGCCGCTGATGTGGCCGGGGATCGCGGTGGTGCTGATCTTCACCTTCATCGGGATGTGGGGAAACTTCTTCGTCCCGTTCATGTTGTTGCTGTCGCCTGAGCGGCTGCCGGCGTCGGTCAGCATCTTCACGTTCTTCGGGCAGTACGGCGAGCCGAACTACGGGCAACTGGCGGCGTACTCCCTGATCTACACGATGCCGGTCCTGCTGCTGTACCTCCTGCTCAGCAAGAAGCTCGGCGGCGCCTTCGCCCTCGGCGGCGCCATCAAGGGCTGACACCTCTCACGCAATGACACCGCTGCGCGGCGGCTGACTCTAGGCCGCCTTCGGCGGGCCCACCGTGTTCTCCCGTGGGTTTGAAGGGCGCGGCGTGCCCAGGTTGGCTGTAAATGGCTGGCCGGTGTCTTGGGGTGGTGGGACGATCCGCGGGGGTTGGGATGTGTGCTTTCGCCTGATTGTGGAGGGGGAGCGTCGTGAGCGTCGGTGCTGAGGGGGCTTCTGGACCCGAGGTTCGTACGGGGGCTGGGGTGCTGCGTGGGTCGCGGGAGGCGGGGGTGGTGGTCTTTCGGGGGGTGCCTTATGCCGAGCCGCCTGTTGGTGAGCTGCGGTTTGCTTCGCCGCGGGCAGTGCGTGGGTGGGCGGGGGTGCGGGCGGCGGATTCGTATGGGCCGCCGCCTCCGCAGGCGGGTGTGTTGGCGACGGGTGCGCGCACGGAGGAGGGCGCGGGTGATGGCTGGCTGACGGTGAACGTGTGGTCGCCGGATCTGGGGCCGGGGGCCGGATTGCCTGTGATGGTGTGGATTCCGGGTGGCGGGTATGCGGTTGGGACGTCCAGTCTTCCGGAGTTGGATGGTGGTCGGCTGGCTGCTGGCGGTGTGGTCGTGGTGACGCTGAACTACCGGCTGGGCGTGGAGGGATTCGGTCAGATCGACGGTGCTCCTGCCAACCGGGGTCTGCTCGACCAGGTTGCCGCGCTGGAGTGGGTGCGCGACAACATCCGGGTGTTCGGAGGCGACCCGCATCGGGTGACGGTGTTCGGGCAGTCGGCGGGTGGCGGATCGATCGCCGCGCTGTTGGCCATGCCGCGGGCGGCCGGGCTGTTTCGTCGGGCCGTCGTACAGAGCGCGCCGGGGGCATTCTTCTCGCCGGAGCTTGCGGGCGACATCGCGACCGCGTGCGCTGCCGAATTGGGGGTGCGGCCAACGATGGCTGATCTGTCCGCCGTCGACCCGTCTCTGTTGTCGGCCGCAGGCGACGTCATCTTCGCGAAGATGGATGAGTGGAAGGATCGTTGGGGCCCGATCACCTACCGGCGGATCCCGTACGCTCCCGTGGTCGACGGCGACGTACTCCCGGCCACCCCATGGCTGGCGTTGGCCGACGGTGCCGGCCGGGACGTCGACTTGCTGATCGGGCATGTCCGCGACGAGCACCGGTTGTTCAGTCTGCTCGAGGGTGTGCTCGGCCAGGTGACCGAGGAACAGGCCGAGACTGCGTTGCGCACTCTCGCCCCGGACGGCCCCAGCAGCTATCGCGAGGCCTTCCCGGACGCCGGCCCGGAGGAGCTCTATGAACTGGTCAACTCCGACTGGCTGTTCCGCATGCCGACCCTCCACCTCGCTCAGGCGCACGCCGCGTCCGGCGGCCGGACTCACGTCTACGAACTGACCTGGCCGGCCCCAGGCCTGGGCGGCGGACTCGGTGCCTGCCACGGCCTCGACGTACCGCTCGTCTTCGGCAACCTCAGCAGCGGCCAGCCCGCCTTGCTGATCGGCGATCCCCCTTCCGCGGAGGCGGAAGCGCTGTCGGCACGGATCCGCGGCGCGTGGACGGCGTTCGCCACCGACGGCGACCCCGGTTGGCCGACGTACGACGACGACCAGTGCCTCGTCCAACTCCTCGACACCGAACCGACCGTCACCACCTACCAAGAGGAAACCTCCCGCCTCCTCTGGCAGCACCACACCTTCCCAGCCCTCCCACTGATCGACCGGTAAGCCTCACGCGGTACCGGACGTCGTAGCGCTCGAAACCCAGCTTCCGAGGAGGTTGAGGGCGTCGGCGGATGGTGAGGCCGGTTCGGGGGTGTAGGCGGTGAGGGTGAGGCCGGCATCGGCGGACAGTTCCATGCCTTCGAAGTCGACGGTGAGTTCGCCGACGACGGGGTGGCGGAAGGACTTGGTGCCGGTGCGGTGCAGGCGGACGTTCTGGTCGGCCCAGCGGGTGCGGAAGTCGTCGCTGCGAGTACTGAGTTCGCCGATCAACTCGGTGAGGTCCTTGTTGTACGGATCGCGCCCGGCCTCGGTGCGCAGGATGGCGACGTTGGTGTTGGCGGACAGGGCCCAGTCGGGGTAGAAGTCGCGCGCGTTCGGGTCGAGGAAGCCGAACCGCGCGAAGTTCGGTGGTTGGCCGGGAGCGCTGACAGGGCTGTCGAAGATCGGTGCGAACAGAGCCCGGCCGAGTGCATTGGCGGCGAGGATGTCGAGGCGGCCGTTGCGGACGAGCGCGGGGGTGGCCGCCATGCCGTCGAGGATCCGCTGAACGGCGGGCCGGACTCGCCGTGCGGGTTCCCGGCGAGGAGTCCGGCTGCTGGCGTTCGCGGTTCGGGCGAGATCGAACAGGTACGTACGTTCGGCCTCGTCGAGCTGAAGGGCGTCGGAGATGGCGTGCAGCACGCTCTCGGAGACGCCGGAGATGTTGCCCTTCTCGATCCGCGCGTAGTAGTCGACGCTGAGTCCGGCCAGCAGCGCGACTTCCTCGCGGCGCAGGCCCGGCACACGCCGATTGCCTCCGTAGTGCTGCAGCCCGGCCTGCTCCGGCGTGACGTTGCCTCGCCGGCTGACCAGAAAGTCGCGCACCTGCTTCCGGTTCTCGGTGCCCATGCGTTCCAGCGTACGAACCCGGTCGCCGGTGAGGGGGGTTCTGTCAGAACCCGGTTCAGCCCGACCTCCCGCGAATCGATCGACCCGCGTTGACTGAACGCCGTACGACGCTCCCGGGCGGCCACCAGCAGATCGGAGAACAGACCATGCAGGAACGCACCCTTGGGACCGGCGGCCCGGCCGTCTCGGCCGTTGGACTCGGTTGTATGACGATGACCGGTGGGTACGGCGGCCGCCCCGACCGGCAGGAGATGATCGCGCTGCTGCACGCCGCCGTGGATCGCGGCGTCACCTTCTTCGACACTGCGGAGATCTACGGCCCGCACGCGAACGAAGAGCTTGTCGGCGAGGCGCTCGCGCCGTACCTGGACCGAGTGACCATCGCGACGAAGTTCGCCGCCGACATCGATCCGGTGGAACGCAAGCCGCGAGGGCGGATGCTGCGGCCCGAAGAACTCGCCCGCGTCGTCGAAGGCTCGCTGCGGCGGCTCGGGGTCGACGCGATCGACCTCTACTACCAGCATCGGGTCAACCCCGAGGTTCCGATCGAGGAGTTTGCCGGGGCGGTGAAGGAGCTGATCGAGGCCGGCAAGGTCAAGCGCTACGGGATGTCCGAGGCAGCGGCCGGCACGATCCGTCGCGCCCACGCCGTACAGCCGGTGACCGCGGTCCAGAGCGAGTACTCACTGTGGTGGCGACGTCCTGAGCAGGAGGTCCTCGCCACCTGCGAAGAACTCGGCATCGGGTTCGTCCCGTACAGCCCACTGGGCAAGGGATTCCTCACCGGAACCCTTAGTACGTCGAGCAGCTTCGACAAGGACAACGACCTGCGGGCGCGCATCCCGCGCTTCGGCGCCGACGCCTTGCAGCACAACATCGCCATGGTCGAACTGGTGCAATCCTTCGCAGCCACGAAGGACGTGACGCCGGCGCAGATCGCGCTCGCGTGGCTGCTCGCGCAGAAGCCGTGGATCGTCCCGATTCCCGGCACGACCAAGCTGCACCGGATGGAAGAGAACGTCGCGGCCGCCGACGTCACACTGTCCACTGACGAGGTGGCTCAGCTCACCGAGGCGTCGGCGCAGATCGAGATCGAGGGCGGCCGGTACCCGGACGAACTCGAGGCTCAGACCAACCTGTAGCCGATCCGTCGTACTGTCACTGTCGGCAGAAGACATGGCTGGTTGGAGGCGTGGTGGTGGAGTTTGTTGGGCGGGTTGGGCTTGGGGTTGCTGGGGTGTCGATGACGCCTCGGGATCGGGTGGCTGATCTTGCGATGATTCGGGCCGGAATCGCTGCGGGTACGGCGATTCTTGACACCGCTCGGGCGTATGCGCAGGTCGATGCGCCGCTGTATGGCGAGGAGCTTGCGGCGGAAGCGGCCCGTGGTACGGGCGTGATCGTTGGGACGAAGGGCGGGCATTCGCGAACGGGCGCGAACACGTGGGACGCGGACATCAGCGCCGGCCGGATCCGGTCTGACGTGGAGACGAGTCTGCGGGTGTTCGCAGGCGAGCGTCTCGAGCTGTACTACCTGCACCGAGTCGACCTCGCGGAACAGCCTGTCGAGGAGGGCATGTCGGCTCTGGCGGCGCTTCGCGACGAAGGGAAGGTGGCACGGATCGGTCTGTCGAACGTCACCGTGGCCGATCTTGAACGCGCGACCGCGATCGCTCGCGTGGACGCCGTACAGAATCTGCACTCGGCGATGGGACGCGAGTCAGCCGAGGTCGTCGCGTGGTGCGAAGCCGGCGAGGTGCCGTTCTTCGCCTATTCGCCGCTGCGCTCCTCGTCGAACGCGCCACGGCTGGCGGCGATGGCAGCCGCACGCGGCGTATCCCGGCAACGCCTGCAACTGCGCGCGCTGCTCGAATCGTCTCCCGTGCTGTCCGTGATCTCGGGCGCAACTCGCCCCGAGACGGTCCTCGACTCGCTCGCCGCCGAGTCCGAGCCCTGGGACGAAGACCTCCAGACCGCGTACGAGGAAGACCTTTCGATCAAGGCTTAGGCGGTGTGAGTGCGTCCAGGCGTTGGTGGATGGTTCGGAGGGTGTCGGCGGAGTCCGTGCGGATCGCTTCCGGGATTTCGTCGAGCGCCTGCCAGTACTCGAGTTTCTCGGTGAAGGCCCATTCCAGTTGGAAGCACGCGACCCAGGCGCGGGCGGAACACACGAGGATCCGGAAGGCCCAGACTGTGCGCTCGTTGTCGTCGGCGGGCGCCGCGTCCGCGAGCGCTTTGAGTACAGACTTGTGGGCTTCGGCTGCGACCGTCGCGGGCTCGCGTTCGTGCCAGGCGTCGCGGAGCGCGGCCGTTGACCGTTCGAGTGCGAACGCGACCAGGGCGCCGACCCCGGTCTGAATCATCGCGTCCAGTTGCGGGTCGCCCGCGACCAACTCGGAGACCGACTGCGACCCGACGGCGGTGCCGAGCACCAGGAAGAGTCTGACGATGAAGCTGAACAGCCGGCTGAGTCGCGAGTGATCCTTGGTGACCTCGATGTGCTGCAACTGTGCACGCAGCTGCTTGATGGCTCGCAGCGCCGTACGACGATCCGCGCGCGACCGGCGAGTGACGAGCTCGAGCATGTCGTCGATCTCGTCGGCCGGAATGCCGAGCAGATCCGCCACATCCGCGAACGGCAGCTCGGCCAGCAACGCAGTCGCGGCCGTGCCCTGAGTGGACTTCTTGGTCTGACGCCGGGACCGCTTCGGCTCGCCAGCCTGGACCCGTTCGGCGACTAGGTCGAGCAGGTCGTCCAGCCCGCGTACGACGTCCTGCAGCGCGGTGTCCGCGGTCTTCCACCGATAGCTGGCGAGAGCGCTGGTACGCCGGAAGTCGTCCTGCACGACTTGCTGCAGCTCCTCCGGCCACCCCGCAACCGCCACGTCCGGCGGCTCCTCGAACGCCGGCAGATCGGTAGCCCCGGGAGCGAAAGGCGGAGCCCCGGCCTCGGAGCGCCCAACATCTTCGTTCCTCTTCCCCTGCCCCGGCACAATGAAGCTCACCCCCCAACCTTACGTGCGCCCACAGCTCACGCTGCGTCGCCGGCGGACGCTCGCCGCTGTGTGACTGATCCGTGGCTTGTTCTGGAAGTCGGCGTGCAGATCGACAGGAGGTATCGGTCCGATGGCAGTGCAGTTGAGTGCGTGTGCGTCTCCGTGTACGCCGTCTCACAGGTGCACTACCTGTCGAGCTGCACACCGCCAGACAGGAAGCCTGAATTCCTGTTACTGGTTGTCCATCGTTGTCACGGGGGGTGACAGGCGAGGGCTGCCGGATGCGGGTGGATTTCGCTACCTTGGGGTATTGGTCCTTCGATCCTGCAGGAGGCTCCGTGAAGATCAACGACGTACTGCGCGGCAAGGGCAACCAGGTCGTCACCATCTCCCCAGAAGCCACTGTCACCGAACTGCTCGCACTGCTGGCCGAACACAACATCGGCGCGGTCGTGGTCAGCCCGGACGGGTCGTCGGTGGCCGGCATCGTCTCCGAGCGCGACATCGTGCGGCTGTGGAACGGCACCCCTGAGGCGGGCGACGTCCGGGTCAGCGCGATCATGACCGCCGAGGTCCGCACCTGTACGCCGGACGAACTGATCGACAACCTGATGCGGCTGATGACCGAGCACCGGATCCGGCACGTGCCGGTCGTGGTCGACGGGGCCTTGTCCGGACTGGTCAGCATCGGTGACGTGGTGAAGTCCCGGATCGGTGAGCTCGAGTTCGAACGGGAGCAACTGTCCAACTACATCTCCAGCTGATCGACCGAAAAGCCCCCGGCTGGGGACTACAGTCCGTGCATGGATCCGACACATCCCACGGACGGTGACTCCGGTACGCCGTCCCCCGGGCAGCCCCCGCACGGCGGCACACCGCAGCAACCCCAGTACGGCGGATCGCCACAGCAGAACCCGTACGGTGCACCGCAGCACCCCGGGCAGTCGGGGCCGGGGCAGCCTGGGATCGGGCAACCGGGGCCGGGCCAAGCGGGTTTCGGGCAGCCCGGATATGCGGGGCAACCGCCGTACCAGGGTCAGCCGTATCCCGGACAGCAGTACCCGGGAGCGCAGTACGGCGGGCAGGCGCCGTACCCCGGCATGCCGGGGCCTTATCCGGGGCAGCCGCAGAAGACGAGTGTGCCGGCGATCCTTTCGCTGATCTTCGGGGTGCTCGGCGGCATCCTGATCAGCATCATTCTCGGCATCGTCGCGCTGACCCAGATCCCGAAGAAGGGCCAGAAGGGCAAAGGTCTGGCCATCGCCGGGCTGGCCGTCTCCGGCCTCTGGCTGGTCGGCATCGTGGTCGCGATCGCCGTGTTCGGCGACGGTGAGCCGGACCGGGACGCCTCCGGACAGGTCACGACGACGCAGAACACCAGGCCCGACAAGCTCCGGGTCGGCGACTGCGTGAGCGAGATCAACGAGGGCGAGGTCGCGAACATCAAGGTCGTACCGTGCGATCAGCCCACCGGCGGTAAGATCTTCGCTGTCTTCGACCTGCCGGCGGGGGACTGGCCGGGTCTGACCGCGGTCCAGACGGCGGCCGAGAACGGTTGCACCAGCCGCTGGAAGGTATCCAAGCAGCAGGCTTCCGCGGATTCCAGCATCTTCTACCTGCACCCGACCGAGGACGGCTGGAGCCTGGGCGACCGCGGCACCACCTGCCTGCTCACACCGAAGTAGGAACCAACACACACTCCTGGGGGGAGACGTGAGTTATCCGCAAGAGCCGAAGTTCCCGGAGTACGCCGCCCGTCCGCAAACCGGCGGCGCGAAGCGGGACCGCGGCGCGCGGCGCAAGCGTGGCGGCGACGGACCGTTGCCGAACATGCGGCCGATCGAAGGGCTGCCACCGGGTGGAAGCAGCACGTTGGCGATGGTGGCCCTGGTCTTCGGGTGCCTCGGTGCTGTCCTGATCAGCATCCCGATGGCGATCGCCTCGCTGGTCCGGATCGCGGGTCGTAACCAGACCGGGAAGGGGAAGGCGATCGCCGCCTTGGCGGTCTCCGGGCTGTGGATCGTTGGCCTCGTGGTGTGGGTTGGCGCGACCGACAGCGACGAGTCGGATCGGGACTTGGCGGCGGGGCAGGTGACGACGTCTCAGGCCACGCGACCGCAGGAGCTCAAGGTCGGCGACTGCGTGGCGAAGCTGGAGGAAGGGGCTGTCAGGCAGGTCACTGTGACGCCGTGCGATCAGCCGAACGGAGGGCGGGTGTTCGCCCTGTTCGTCTTGCCGGCGGGACCGTGGCCGGGGCAGGAGCCAGTCCGGCAGCAGGTGAGGAACGGCTGCTGGGATCGGTGGTCCGCTTCGAGGGAGCAGGCCGAGCAGCCGTCGAACATCTTCGTCCTGGGACCGACTGAGCAGACCTGGCGGTTGGGGGACCGCGGCGTCACCTGCCTGCTCACACCGCAGTAGGAACAACACCTTCCTGGGGGAAGCATGAGTCATCCGAAGTTCCCGGAATACAGCGCCCGGCCCCCGGCCGAGACCCCGGAATCCGGCCCGCCACCGCGCGACCAGCGCGCCACGTCGGAGCCCGGCCCGCCGCCGTTCCCGAACATGCCGCCGGTCTCGGCGGGGCTCAGGCCGACCAACAGGAAGGCAGTGCTGTCGCTCGTCCTCGCCATCGTCGGGCTTGTCCCGGTCAGCATCCCGCTCGGGATCAAGGCGATGGACCAGGCGAGGAAGCGCGGCGAGCAGGGCGCGCGGATCGCGATCACCGGGTTCGTGATCGCTGCCGTCTGGATGTCTGTCGACCTGAAGATCCTCAATCATTTCCTGGACCGGATCGATCCGGACTCAGCGGCGCACACGGCGCGAGAGCCGGTGACGCCGGGGAGCAAGCTCGAGGTCGGGGACTGTGTCGGGGAGCTGCCGCAGGGGGAGATCAAGGACGTTGCCGTGAAGCCGTGTGACCAGCCCAACGGCGGCCGGGTGTTCGCTCGGTTCGCGATGCCGGACGGTTCGTGGCTCGGCGACGAGGTGATGCGGAAGCCGGCGGAGGCGGGATGCTGGAATCGGTGGATCGCCTCGAAGGAACAGGTCAACACGCCGTCGCGCGTCTTTGTCGTCCGGCCGAGTCAGGACTCCTGGCAGAAGGGCGACCGGACTGTCACCTGCCTGCTGGTGGGGCAGTGAGTCAGGCGGCGGCCAAGAGCACGATGACCATGACCACGAGGAACAGCAGGCCGACGGCCAGGAGGGCGGTGCCGATCATGCCGCAGATCTGGCCGGCCTGGGCCATGCCGCGGTTGTTGTAGACGCCCGGCGAGGCGTCGATCTCGGCGAGGGCCTGGTTGCCGAGCCACCAGGCCACCGGCGAGAGGAACACGAAGCCGGTGCACAGCGCGATTGCGCCGAGGACGAGCGAGACGGTGGCCTGCGAGTGGTCCTGCAGGATGCCGTACGCCGGCCGGTCCGGGAAGCCGGGCTGGACCGGGTACGCCGGCCAGAACGTGTGCGTGCGGTCCGTCGCGTCGGTGGGACGTTCGGCGAACGACATCATCGTGCTCCTCTACTCAGGGCCAGACGCTGAGCAGAGGAGCAACGGATGTCCTCAGCTCACGTCGATCAGTTCACCCAGGTCCAGCTCCGCGAGCTGGGGACGAACTTCCTTGGCTTCCCCTACGACGACGACCAGTAGCCCGTCGGTTCCCACATACCGCCGGTACGCCTCGGAGGCTTCGGCCGCGGTGGTGGCGGCGATCTGGGTCAGGTAGGTGTCGGCGAAGTCGATCGGTACGCCGTTCGCGATGTTGCTGCCGACCTGCTGGGCCACGGAATCGGCCTGCTCGTACCGCAGCGGGGCGGTCCGGATCAGGCTGTCCTTCGCCTCCTGGACCTCCTGCTCGGTCAGCCCGTCGCGGGCCTCGCGCAGGATCCGCAGTGCGTCACCGATCGCGGCACCGGTCACCTCGGTGCGTACGGCGCCGCCGAGGCTGAAGGTCCCACCCTTGCGGGGCGCCGCGAAGCTGGTCCGCGTGCCGTAGGTGTAGCCCTTCTCCTCGCGCAGCACGGTGTCCACCCGGGAGGTGATCGTGCCGCCGACGACGTGGTTCGCGACTGCGGCCGCGCCCCACGCGGGGTCGCGACGGTCCGGTCCGGCGCAGCCGATGAGCAACTGGCTCTGCACCGATCCCGGCCGGTCGACCAGCACGACCCGGTTGCCCACGAGGTACAGCGGCTCGGGCGTATCCAGCGCAGTACCGGCGGTCGACGTCCAGCCGCCGAAGGCCTCGTCGATGATGCCGGCCACGTCGACGCCGGTCGCGTCTCCCGCGAACAGCATCTGCGCGCGCTCCGGGCCGATGTTGCGCCGGTAGAAGTCGGCGACCTGCGCGTTGGTCAGCGGGCGGATCGTGTCCGGGGTGCCGGCGGTCGGCCGGGACCGTCGCGTCGACGGGTCGAACAGGTGGCCCGAGAAGGCCTCGCGGGCCCGGTAGCCGGCGTTGGCTCGCTCCTGGTTGATCTCGCCGAGCCGGATCGTCACGTGCCGGCCGACGTCGGCCTGGTTGAACGCGGGCCGGGTGACCGCCTCCGCGAGCAGCTGCACCGCCGGCGCCAGGTGCGACACCGGGACCGAGATCTCCACGTGCAAGGCGTCCGAGCTGACATCCACGCCGTACGCCGCTCCGTGCCGCTCGAGGGCGGCCGCGAACTCGTTGGCCGAGCGCAGTTCGGTGCCCTCGTCGAGGGTGCGGGACATGATCGTGGCGACGCCCTCGAGCTCTCGCGGTTCCGCGAGCAGCGGCATCGCGATCGTCACGCGGACGGTGGCGACGTACTGGCCAGGGCGATCGAAGACGTGCACCGGGGAACCGGAGCTGGTCGTCGTCGTGGTGGCCTCGGGGAACTTCCACGGGCGCGGCGCACCGACGGCCGGTGGGGTGGTCAGAACCTGGTTCATGCCTGCTCTCCTGCGTTCTCCGACCGGCGGTAAGCGACCTCCACACGTCCGGCGGCGCGGATCCACTGCGCCGCGGCCGCCTGCACCTGCTCCACTGTCACCGCACGGACTTGATCGATGCGGGTGTTGATCCGGTTCGGATCGCCGAACAGCAGCGCGTGGTGGGAGATCTCGTCGGCCCGGCCGGCGCACGTGGACAGCTGCTCCAGCCAGTCCCGCTCCGCCTGTGCCTGCACGGTCGCCAGCTCGTCCTCGGTGACGCCCTCCTCGGCGAGCTTCTCGACCTCCTCGAGCAGCGCGTCCTCGACCTTCTGCAGGTCCACGCCGTCAGAGGCGATGCCGGTCAGCGTGCCGAACGACACACCGCCGATCAGCGGCAGCGCGCCGCCCGAGACCGACTGCGCGATCTGCTCGTCGCGGACCAGCCTCCGGTTCAGCCGGCCGCTCTGCCCGGCGGCGAGGACGTCGAGCGCGAGCCCGGCCGCGTCCAGCTCCGGCGTGCCGTCCATGGGCAGCCGGAACATCATCGTGACCAGGTCGGACGGTACGTCGGAGACAACGTCGTCGCGGTGTACTTCGGTGAGCGGGCCGATCGTGCCGTCCGGCGCGGCCGGCGGCTGCGGGATGGCCGGCAGGTGACCGAAGTACCGCTTGGCGGCGTCGAACGCGTCCTCGACCGAGACGTCGCCGACGATCGTCAGGACGGCGTTGTTCGGGCCGTAGTACTTGCGGAAGAACGCGTGTACATCCTCGACCGACGCCGCGTCCAGGTCGGCCATCGAGCCGATCGTCATGTGCGCGTACGGGTGGTCCGCGGGGAAGGCGAGCCGGACCAGCCGCTCGTACGAGTCGCCGTACGGGCGGTTGTCGTAGCTCTGCCGCTTCTCCTCCTTGACCACGTCGCGCTGGTTGTCCAGGTTCTCCTGGTTGACCGCGTCGAGCAGGTAGCCCATCCGGTCCGCCTCGAGCCACAGGGCCAGGTCCAGCCCGCCGCTCGGCAGTGACTCGAAGTAGTTCGTCCGGTCGAAGAACGTGCTCGCGTTCAGACTGGCGCCGGCGTTCTCCAGCAGGCTGAAGTGCTGACCGGAGGCGACGTTGCGCGATCCCTGGAACATCAGGTGCTCGAACAGGTGCGCGAACCCGGTCAGCCCCTCCGGCTCGTGGCGCGATCCGACGTCGTACCAGAGGTTCACCGCGACGATCGGGACGGCGCGGTCCGAGCTGACGACGACGCGTAAGCCGTTGTCCAGCGTCTGCTCCGCGATGGGGTAGGTCAAGGGCATGCCGCCACCCTACGTGGTCCGGAAATTCTCCGCCGGTCGTGTCGATCCGGGCCGGGGTCGCGCATCGAAGTGGTGAATGCTGGAACCGACAGACGATGAGAGAGGTGACATCAGTGGGCAAGTACCTGGTGATGATCTACGACGACGAGGCCAAGTGGGCGGCGGCCGGCCCGCCGGCGGAGCAGGCGAACCACCTGCGGCACCAGGAGTTCGCCGCGGCCAACTCGGCGGCGCTGCGTGGCGGTGCACAGCTGGGGGAGAGCAGTACGGCGACGTCGATCCGCCGCGACGGCAACGGCGGGTTCGTGGTCACCGACGGGACGTTCGCCGAGACCAAAGAGGTGATGGGCGGCTACTACCTGATCGAGGCCGCTGACCTGGACGAGGCGCTGGAGATCGCCAAGCAGGTGCCGTCGCCGATGGGTGGGGTCGAGGTGCGACCCATCGTCAACGGTGGCTGACACCGTCGCCGAGGCTGTGGCGAAGGCCCACGAACGCGAGTGGGCCTTCGTCCTGGCCGCCACGGCCCGGGTGGCGGCCGACCTGGACCTGGCCGAGGACTGTGTGCAGGACGCGTACGCCAAGGCGCTGGTGCACTGGCGGGATCAAGGAGTGCCGGCGCGACCGGGAGCGTGGCTGACAACGGTGGCCACGCGGCGTGCGCTCGAGCAGCGGCGGCATGCGGACGTCGTACGGCGGAAGCTGCCGCTACTGATGCCGGATCCGGTCGAGGACTCCGACGGAGTGTTCCCGGACGACCGGCTGCGACTGGTGTTCACGTGCTGCCACCCGGCGCTCGCGCAGGAGGCGCAGATCGCGCTCACGCTGCGGCTGGTCTGCGGATTGTCGTCGGCGGAGATCGCCAAGGCGTTCTTGGTGAAGGAGGCCACCATGCAGGCGCGGATCACCCGCGCGAAGCACAAGATCTCCCGGTCCGGGATCCCGTACCGGATCCCGCGGCCGGCCGATCTCCCGGAGCGCATCGACACCGTGCTGGACGTCGTACATCTCGTCTACACCGCCGGGCACACGGCGGCGGACGGTGACGAGCTCGCCAGGCCGGATCTGGCGCGGCGAGGGCTTGACCTGGCGCGGATGGTGCGGCTGCTGCTGCCGGACAGCGGCGAGGCGACGGCGCTGCTCGCACTGCTGTTGCTGACACAGGCGCGACAGGCGGCCCGGGTTGATGCCGCCGGGCAGTTGGTGCTGATGGAGGACCAGGATCGGGCGGTCTGGGACCGAGAGCTGATCGCTGAGGGACTGACCCTGGTCCATGAAGCGCTGGGGTGGCCGGTGGGGCGGTTCGGGCTGATGGCGGCCATCGCCGCGGTGCATGCGGAGGCCGAGCGCTGGGAGGACACGGACTGGCCCGAAATCCTCGGCCTGTACGACCTGCTGCTGGCGTGCTGGCCGTCACCGGTGATCGCGCTGAACCGTGTCGTCGCGCTCAGCTACGTCGATGGTCCGCAGGCGGCGTTGCGGGTACTCCGTTCGCTCGCCGACGATCCGGCGCTGGCGACCTATCCGTACCTCGCATCCACGCGGGCCGAGCTGTTGCGCCGTACCGGGAACTGGACGGAGGCGGTCGCGGCGTACGAGGAGGCGCTGGCGTTCACGAGCAACGCGGTGGAGGCCGAGTTCCTGCAGCGGAGGCTCACTCGAGGCGCTTGAGGACCTCGTCGTGCAGGCGGCCGTTGGTGGCGATGGCGTTCGCGCCGTTCGGGCCGGGGGTGCCGTCGACCGAGGTGAACTTGCCGCCGGCCTCGTCGACGATGATCGCCAGCGCGGCCATGTCGTACAGGTTGAGCTCGGGCTCCGCGGCGATGTCGACCGCGCCTTCGGCGACCAGCATGTACGACCAGAAGTCGCCGTACGCGCGGGTCCGCCAGCAGGACTCCATCAGCTCGGCCCACTGGTTCTTCTTGCCGATCTTCTCCCAGCCCTTGAGCGAGGCGTACGACAGCGACGCGTCCTCGATCCGGCTCACGTCGCTGACCCGGCACGGCTGCGCGGACATCAGTGCGCGGCCGGTCCAGGCTCCATCGCCGTACGACGCCCACCAGCGCTTGCCCAGCGCCGGGGCGGACACCACTCCGACGACCACCTGGTCCTCGATCATCAGGCTGATCAGCGTCGCCCAGACCGGGACGCCACGGATGTAGTTCTTGGTGCCGTCGATCGGGTCGACCACCCAGCGCCGTACGCCCCAGCCGGTGGTGCCTTCCTCCTCGCCCACGAACGCGTCCCGCGGCCGGGCCCGGGCCAGCGTCTTGCGCATCACGTCCTCGACCCTGCTGTCGGACTCGCTCACCGGAGACAGATCCGGCTTGGTGGCCACGTGCAGGTCGAGCGCCTTGTAGCGGTCCATCGTGGTCGAGTCCGCGTCGTCGGCCAGGATGTGGGCGAGCCGCAGGTCATCCGTGTGCGAAGGCATGCCGGAAGGCTAGCCCGTTCCCCCGCTCAGCGCGCGAGTGACTCGTCAAGAAAGTGGAGGTCACGAGCTCGCGGAGGGTGGCTCTGCGGGCCCTGGTGTTGATAAACGTTGCGGATCGGTTGCGACGCGAATTGAACCTAATCGGTTGATTGAACGTGCAGTTAGTGTCTGACCACGTTCTATGACTGCCAGGAGGCGTCAATGTTCGAACGCTTCGGGGACCTGCCGCTCCACGTGCTTGTGATCCACCTGGCCGTGGTCGCGCTGCCGATCGCTGCCCTGACCCTGATCGTCTTCGCGGTGGTGCCGCAGTGGCGGTGGTTCCTGCGCTGGCCGGCGTTGATCCTGGGGCTCGGGGCGCTGGTGTGCGCGTTCGTGGCGAAGAAGAGCGGAGAGGCGTTCGTCGTCGCCGTCCCGTCGCTGGAGCAACCGGTCAAGCTGCACGAACAGCGCGGAGATCTGCTGTTCTGGTTCTGCCTGGCCTTCGCGGTGATCGCGGTGATCGCCGTGCTGGTGCTGAGCGGGCCGTCCTCGCTGGCCAGCGGAAAGGGTGCCAAGGCAACCAAGAGCCGCCCGCTGGAGCTGCTCACCAGCGCCGCCGTCGTGGTCATCGGCGTACTGGTCATCTACCAGACCATCCGCACCGGCGACGCCGGCGCCAAGGCCGTCTGGACCGGCCAGCTTCCGCCTAAGTAACGTCCTGCTCCGGCACGGCCTGGGCGCGGCCTTCGCGGCTGGCCAGGAGGCGGCGGAACGACGCTACTCGGTCGGGGTCGAGGCGGCCTTCGGCGACAGCTTCGTCGAGGCCGCAGTCGGGGGCGGACTCGGTATGGGTGCAGCCTCGCGGACAGGACTCGGTGACCTCGGCCAGGTCGGGGAAGGCGTCGATCAGTTTGTCCGGGTCGACGTGGGCCAGGCCGAAGGAACGGATGCCGGGCGTATCGATCAGCCAGCCGCCGTCAGGCAGCCGGAGGACCAGCGCATTCGTCGAGGTGTGACGCCCGCGGCCGGTGACCTCGTTGACGACGCCGATCGCACGGTCGGCACCAGGGATCAGCCCGTTGACCAGCGTCGACTTGCCGACGCCGGAGTGGCCGACCAGGACACTGATCCGGTCCTGGAGTTGTTCACGCAGCTCAGTCAGGTCGCCACCTTGCTGCGTGGCCACCGACTCGACGCCGAGCGGCCGGTAGATCGACAGCAGCGGATCCGGGTCGGCGAGGTCGGTCTTCGTCAGACACAGCAGCGGCCGCATCCCCGCGTCGTACGCCGCGACCAGGAAGCGATCGATCAGACCGGTCCGCGGCTCCGGGTTCGCGACGGCGACGACGATGACGAGTTGGTCCGCGTTCGCCACCAGCGGCCGCTCGACCGGGTCGTCGTCATCGGCCGACCGGCGCAGCAGCGTCGTTCGGGGGAGAACCTCGACGATCCGGGCCAGCGTTCCTTCGTCACCGCTCGCGTCTCCGGCGAGCTTGACGCGGTCGCCGACGATCACGCCCTTGCGGCCGAGCTGTCGCGCCTTCATCGCGGTCACCTGCCGGTCGTCGACCCAGAGCGTGTAGCGGCCGCGGTCGCGCGTGATCACGATGCCGGTGACGGCGTCGTCGTACGAGGGGCGGTCCTTGGTCCGCGGCCGGGTCCGGCGCTTCGGCCGGTCGTACCGGGCCTCCTCGTCGTACCGCGACATCAGCGCGTGAGCCCCGACCACATGTCGGGGAACTCCGGCAGCGTCTTCGCCGTGGTTCCGATGTTCTCGATCTCCAGTCCGTCCACGAGCAGGCCGAGTACGGCGGCGGCGTGGGCCATCCGGTGGTCGTTGTAGGTCCCGAAAAGCCCACCCTGCAAGCGTTTCGGGCGGATCTCCAGCCCATCGGCCGTCTGCGTCACGTCCCCACCGAGCGCGTTGAACTCGTGCTCGAGCGCCGCCAGCCGGTCCGTCTCGTGGTTCCGCAGATGCGCGATACCCCGCAGGTACGACGGTCCTTCCGCAAACGCAGCCACCGCAGCGATGACCGGGCTGAGCTCACCAACCTCGCTCAGGTCGAGGTCGACAGCCTGCACCCGGCCGGTGCCGCGGACCGTCAGTCCGTCTGCGGTGCGAGTCACCTCGGCACCGAAGCGGGTGAAGATGTCGCCGAGTTGACCCCCGGGTTGCGTGGTCTGCTCCGGCCAGCCGGTCACGGTGACCTCGCCGGCGGTGAGGACCGCCGCGGCCAGGAACGGCGCCGCGTTGGACAGGTCCGGCTCGATCGTGGTGTCCAGTGCCCGAATGGGGCCGGGGGCAACGACCCAGCGGTTCGGTTCGCTGTCGTCGACCTGGACGCCGCGCTCGCGCAGCATCGCCACCGACATGTCCAGGTGCGGCTGCGACGGCACTGGCTTCCCGTCGTGCCGGATGTCGACGCCCTCGTCGTACCGGGCTCCGGCGAGCAGCAGAGCCGAGACGAACTGACTCGAGTCGGAGGCGTCCAGCGTGACCTTGCCGCCGCGGACCGAGCCCGCGCCGGACACGGAGTACGGCATCCGGCCGGTGCCTTGGTCGTCGATCCGGACGCCGAGCGTGCGCAGGGCGTCGAGGATGACGCCCATCGGGCGCTCGCGCGCGTACGGGTCGCCGTCGAACTCGACCACGCCGTCGGCCAGCGCGGCCACGGGCGGGACGAAGCGCATCACGGTGCCGGCGAGGCCGCAGTCGACGGTCGCCGGACCCTTGAGCGAGCCCGGGGTCACGGTCACGACCGGGCCGTTGTCCGCGATACCGACACCGAGTGAGACCAGTGCGGCGCGCATCAGCGCGGTGTCGCGGGCGGCGAGCAGACCGGTCAGGTGCGACGGGCCATCGGCGAGCGCCGCGAGAATGAGGGCACGGTTGCTGATCGACTTCGATCCGGGCACCGTGACCCGGCCGCTGACCGGTCCCTGGGCCATCGGTGCCGGCCAGCCCTGCTGCGTGCTCATCCCACTCCCTACGCTCGGAACTCCTGCCCTGAGCCTAGGGCATCGCCGCTAGACGAGCTTCCAGCCTTCCGGGAGGGTCAGCGACAGCGTGTTCGCACTCCGGCCGAGGACCATCGGCGGCAGGGTCTTCGGGAAGGTGTAGTTGACCACCTGGATCGTGGTGCGCTTGACCGCCGGCTCGCCGTTGCCGGCCGGGGTGTCGATGCCCTCTGGAACGCCGCGACCGGGAGCAGCGTCTTGGTGTCGAGGTAATACACCATGTGGATGCCCTCGGTCAGGTTGAACGGGTTCGACCACGGCCACGTCACCGGGTCCAGGCCGGCGTCGCGGAACGCCCACATCGAGATCGCCGAACCCCAGTAGTTCTTGTCGGCCAGCGTGATCGGCTTGAAGTCCACGACCTGGCGGACGTACGTCGTGCCGCCGGCCGACAGCAGGATGGGCTTGGCGACGTTCACATAGCCCTTGTACGTGCGCAGCTTCGCGAGCACCTGGTCGGCCTGGTCCACGGTCAGCCCGCTGGAGAAGACGCCGTCACCGGCGCCCATGAACGGCTTCTTCGTGCAGGTGTTGCTGGTGAAGGTGCTCTGCTCCCACTTCTTGCTGTAGTTCGACCAGTGCATCTCCTTGGTCCCCAGGCAGGCGATGTTGGTCGGCTCGTCGTCGGTGGGGCCGGTGAGGATGGTCTGGAAGTAGTAGAACTTGTCGGTCGTGTGGTCGATCGCGATGTCGGTGATGGGGAACAGCTGGCGGGACGCGAACTTCTGCGGGTCGCCGAACATGCTCGACTTCACCCGGCCGATCGGTGCGGTCATCTGGCGCTTGACGACACTCTCGTAGAACGTCGCCGGATCGACCTCAGCGAGGGACTGCGCCGTGACGGACTGGCCGGGCTGGAGGTTCTTGCCCTTCGGCTCCGAGGTTCCGCTGTCGCCGATGCCGTGGCCGGCGTCGTTGTCGTCGCCGGAGGTGGCGCGCCAGGCGAGGATGCCGGCCGGGACGCCGATCGCGAGCAGTACGGCGCCGACCACGACGGCGCCAACCACGATCCAGACCGCACGGCGCTTCCGCGGCGGCTCCGGCTGCCCGTAGAACCCCTGCTGCGGGTACAGCGGCTGCTGTCCAGGGAACTGCTGCTGCGGGGGTGGCCCGGCATACGGCTGCTGTGGTGGTTGCTGGGACACCGGCTGCCAACTGCGGCCGTCCCACCACCACTGGCCGTCGTCACTGTACGTAGGCACGGCTCCAGAATATGAGGCCGTGAGGTCAGCCGAGGTTCAGTTCTGCCTTCGCGATTCTGGCTGCCTGCTTGGCCTCACGGGCCAGCTGCTTCGCCTCCCGCTTGGCGGCCTTCGCGCCGCGCTTGGTCTCCCGCTTCGCCGCCCGCGCCCCGTGCGTGGCGCGCCAGGCGACGCCCGGCTTGCCCTCGGTGTCGACCGCCGCGAGCAGCAGACCGCCGAACAGACCCAGGTTCTTCATGAACTGGATCCGCTGCGCGCTCCGGGCGTCCTTGTCCTTGACCTGCCAGAACGGGTGTCCGGCGACCGTCACCGGGATCAGCGTGGTGGCCAGCACCGCGGCCCCCGCCCGCCGTCCCTTCCCGCTTGCCAGCGCGAGACCGCCGAGCACCTGGACGACGCCATTCAGCCGGACCAGGTTCACCGTGGTCTCGGGGATGCGGTCGGCGATCTGCGCCGGCGCGACGTTCTTCACCATCGGCACCAAGCGGTCTGTCACCGGCTGGGCCTTGGGCACCAGCGGCTCGGGGTTGCGGATCGAGTTCACACCCTGCGCGACGAAGATCATCGAGAGCAGTGGCCTGGCCAGTGCACGCACGACAGTCATGCCTCCTTCATACACCACGTTCTGTACGTCGCCCGGTACCCAAGGCTCATCCGTTCAGACTCAGATCGGGCAACCATCCGGACCGCAGGCAGCGTCGTCGGTGCCGGCGCCCGGGGCGGTGATCAGCGTCACCGGCTTGCGGTCCGCGTTCGCCCGGCGCAGCGCCTCCTGGAACACCTCGACCGGCTGCGCACCGCTGACGCCGTACTTCTCGTCGATCACGAAGAACGGCACCCCGTTCGCGCCGTACGCGAGTGCCTGAGCCTGGTCATCGGCGACGTCCTCGGCGTACGTCGTACTCGCCAGCACCTCGCGGACGCGGTCGGACGGGAGGCCGACCTCCTCGGCGAGCTGCGCGAGCGTCGCGTGGTCGCCGACCGGGAGCCCGTCGGTGAAGTACGCCTTGAGCAGCCGCTCCTTGAGGCGGTCCTGCGTGTCGGCGGGCACCTCACCGGCGGCCATCAGGTCCCGGGCCAGGTGCAGGACGCGGTGCGCGTCGACGGTGTTCGCGGACTTGGCCTGGTCGAGGTTGTACTCCAGGCCGGCCTCGGCGGCCACCTCGGTCACGTGGGCGTTGGCCTGCACACCCCACGCGCGGTCGCGACCGTACTTCTCACCCAGCCGGGTGGGCAGGTCGCGGGGGTCGTCGCTGGACGCGGACGGGTCGAGCTGGAAGCTGTGCCAGACGATCTCGGCCTTGTCGCCGCTGTCCTCGAGCGCCTGCTCCAACCGCCGCTTGCCGATGTAGCACCACGGGCAGATGACGTCGGACCACACATCGATACGCATACTCGGGCCAACTCACCGTGATCGGCGGTCTATTCCCAACCAGATCCGAGTGTGATGCGTCCGACGCTGCATGGACGAACAACTGGTGCGTGCATTGCTGCAGGATCAGCATCCGGATCTGGCCGAACTGGAGCTCCGGGAGGTGGTCGGCGGCTGGGGCAACCAGATGTGGCGGCTGGGAGACGACCTGGCGGTCCGGATGCCACGGACCGAGGGCGCGCCGGAGTTGCTGGTGAAGGAGCACCGCTGGCTCCCCGGCCTCGCCGCCCGCCTTCCGCTTCCCGTCCCCATCCCGGTCCACCTCGGCGAACCGTCCGACCGCTTCTCCGACACGTGGCTGATCACCACCTGGGTCCACGGCGAACCCGCGGACCACGCACCGATCACGGATCCGAAAGCGGCCGACGTACTGGTCGACTTCCTGCAGGCGCTGCACACCGAAGCGCCGGCCGATGCGCCGGTCAATGACCGGACCGGTCTGCCGCAGGGACCGATGAGCTCCGACGAGATCCGGGCGTACGCCGGGCGTAGCGACGAGATCCGTGCGGTCTGGGAGGACGCGATCGCGGCGCCGGCGTGGGACGGACCACCGGTGTGGCTGCACGGTGACCTGCACCCGGCCAACGTGGTCGTTGCCGACGGCACCCTTGCCGGCGTCGTGGACTTCGGTGAAATCTGCGCCGGCGACCCGGCGAACGACCTCGCAGCCGCCTGGATCCTGCTCCCGGCCGGGGCCGCGGACCGGTTCTTCGAGCGCTACCAGCCGGACGAGGCAACGGTACGCCGGGCTCGCGGCTGGGCCGTGGTCCGGGCGATGTTCCTGATCGCGATGGGAATCAACGGCGACAAGGGCCTCCCGGGCGGCAAAGCACACTGGGGCCCGATCGGTCGAGCGGCCCTCGATCGGCTGCTGTGATCGTCGACCTGTTCAGTTGCTGACAGCGGCTCATCCGTCGTGTCAGCACGGTGGCCGTCCAGTGTCAGGGCTGTCTTCGAAGCTGGTCTCATCAACAGCTCGTCACCAGCGCATCAGGAAGGCAAGACCATGCCGAACTTCAACACCCCCGAGCCGATCTCCGCAGTCCTCGACATCCCGGCCGGACGCATCCGGTTCGTCGCCGCCGACCGGGCCGACACCGCCGTCGAGATCTTGCCGGCGAACGCCTCGAAGGGCCGCGACGTCAAGGCGGCGGAGGAGGCCGAGGTCGAGTACGCCGCCGGCGTCCTGCGGATCGAGGTCCCGGCCAAGAACCAGTACTTCGGGGCTTCCGGCTCCGTTGCGGTGACCGTCCACCTGCCCGCGGGTTCCCAGGTCGAGGTGAAGGCGGCCAGCGCCGAACTCCGAGCCGCCGGACGGTTGGGCGACGTCGCGGTCACCAGTGCGCACGGCTCGATCGACCTCGAGGACGTCGCGAGCGCCCGCCTGAACACCGTCGCCGGTGACGTCTCCGTCGGCCGCCTCAACGGCCCCGCGGAGATTCGCACCAGCAAGGGCGACATCCGGATCGCCGAGGCCGTGAGCGGTGCGCTCGTACTGCGCACCGACGTCGGCCAGGTGGAGGTCGGTGCCGCGGCCGGAGTCTCGGCCACCCTGGATGCCGGCACCACCACCGGCCGGATCAACAACGCGCTCAAGAACGCCGAAGGCGACGCCGCCCCGCTCACCATCCGCGCGACCACCACCGTCGGCGACATCGTCGCCCGCAGTCTCTGACCGCGCCCTGAGCCCGACATGGCCCGCACGCCACGGTGGCGTGCGGGCCGTCGGAGCAAGCCATGCCGCTCGGGTTGCTCGACTGTGGCGGCCAGCAACGCCGACTTGCCGATACCGGGCTCGCCGGAAACGACAGCGAGCGAGGACTGCCCCTCAGCGGCTGCGCGCAGCGCGTCCAGCAGCCGCCCGAGCTCCGCCGAACGCCCACGCAACGGCCCCATGGTGGATTTGTACCACTCAGCCGCAGCGGCGGACGGCTAGCAGCGCGTAGGCACGGGCCGCGTGCAGGACCTCGGACAGACGCACGTGCTCGTCGGTGGCGTGGGCGTACCGCACATCGCCGGGACCGTACTGGAGTGTCGGGATCCCCGCCGCCGCATACAGCCGCAGATCCGAACCGTACGGCGCTCCCCTCACCTCAGGGGTCTCGCCATGGGCGTCAGTGGCTGCCTGCAACGTGTCCGCCAGCAGCGGATCGCCCTCGGTCAGCAACCCGGAGGCGAACTCACCTCCCGGCCAGCTCACCCCGACAGGATGCTCGCGCAGCCAGTCGTCCTTCGCGCACGCTTCGGCGATCGCCGTCTCGAAGGCATCCCGCGCCGCGGCCACCGATTCGCCGAGGCGTACGCCGTACCGGCCCTCGGCGACGAGCAGATCCGGGACGGTGCTGGCCCAGTCGCCCGCTTCGATCCGGCCGACGGACAGCGGGTTCGACAGCTCGAGATGCGCCAGCAACGGATGCGGATCGCGGTTCCGCTCGGCCTCGAGGGCCTGCAGTGCCGACTGGATCACCACGAACTTCTCGATCGCGCTCACGCCGCGGGTCCGGGTCGAGCCATGCGTCGCGAGCCCGGGGATCTCCAGCCGGAAGGTGAGCGACCCGGCGTTGGCCGGGATGACACAGCCCGCGGTCGGTTCGGCAATCAGGCACGCCTCGCCGGTGTGGCCGCGCTTCAACGTCGCGAACGCGCCGGCGCCGCCGTCCTCCTCGCCGATCACGGTGTGCACCGCGAGCGGCTTCCGCAACTCGATGCCTGAGGCAACAATGGCCGCCACCGCGCCCAGGATCGCCGCCACTCCGCCCTTCATGTCGCAGGTGCCGCGTCCCCACATCACCCCGTCCTCGACCCGTGCCGAGAACGGATCGCGGTCCGGCCACAACCCGAGCTCACCCGGAGGCACCACATCCACATGCCCGTTGAGGATCAGCCCCGGCGTCGCGTCCCCACCGAGCACCCCGACACAACCCCACGCCTCGTCCCGCGCGACCTCCATGCCAGGGAACTCCGGATCGGTGGTCACCGTGGGCATGTCGATCGCCCACTTGTCGACAATCAGACCGAGCGCCGCCAACCGCTCCGCACACCACGCCTGGACGTCGGCTTCCGCCGGAGTCCCGTCGACACTCGGGATGCGCACCAGGTCACGCAGCTCGTCGATCACCCGCGCGTCGTCGACCGCGGCCAGTACCCGTCGTTGCAGCTCACTCAGCATGCGCACATCATGCAACCAGCAGTTCGAGCACTCGCTGAGCGCCCTCCCGGACGAGATCCTGCGAGAACTTCGAGCGTTCATGGACGAACTCGGCGATCGACGCGTACGCCGCCGCCGCGCAGACCGCGACCGCCGCCCGCCCACCGGCCCGCAACGCCGCTTCCAGGAACAGTTCGTCGACTCCGGCCGGCGCACCATCGCGGGCCGCTGACGTCGCCAGCGAGACCAAGTCATACGCCCGCGACCCACCGCCCGCCGCCTCGATGTCGATGATCCCGGCGATCCGCCCATTGTCGACAATCAAGTTGCCGACGTTGAGATCCCCGTGCACGAGATCGTTGTCGGGCAGCACCTCGCCACGATGCGGCCGGCACAGCTCGGCGTAGCGGTCGAGCAGTTCCGCGACCTCACCGCCGTACGCATGCACCCGGCCCCACACGCCGTCCCAGTCCTCGAAGACGACGCCGCTTGACCACCCCGACCAGGTCACACCGTCCTCGGGAACGAGATCGCTCTGCAGTTCGCAGATCGCGATCAGTTGCCGGGCGAGCCGCTCGTCCATCACCAGTCCGTCGCGGAGCGGCTCGCCGGTGACGAACTCCTGCAACTGGTACGGCGATCCGGCCACGGTCTCGCCCACCGCCAGCCAGGCCGGGGTCGGATAGCCGACTGTCCGTGCCCGGCCGACGAGGTCTGCCGCCCGGCGGACCCGCGGCGCCCAGCCCGGGTCGGCCGTCCACTTCAGGACGACCGTGGCATCGCCGTCGGTGAGCTCGTACGCGCTGGACTGCAGACCACCGGTCAGTTGCCGGACGAGCTGATAACTGGTGCCTAGGGCAACGTTCAGCTCGCCGACAACCGACTCGGTGGTGTCCACTACGGGGTCAGCCGGTGCAGGTCGCGCGGGAACAGCGTGACCTCGCGGACGTTCTCCGCCCCGGTCAGCCGGGCGACGAAGCGCTCGAGACCGATCGCGAAGCCGCCGTGCGGTGGCATCCCGTGCTTGAACGCCTGCAGGAACGAGCTGTACGCCGGGTCCTGCGGCGACTCACCACGCGCCTCGAGGATGGCGGCGTACTCACTGTAGCGATGCAGACGCTGGCCACCGGTGACCAGCTCGACGCCCTTGAAGAGCAGGTCGAACGAGTTGGACCAGCGCGGGTCCGACGGCTGCGGATGCGTGTAGAACGGCCGCTTCACCATCGGGTAGCCCTCGACCGCGACGAACTCGCTGCCGTGCTCGCGCAACGCCCACTCGCCGATCGCCCGCTCGTCCTTCGGCGCCAGGTCCGGTTCGTCCGGGTCCGCACCGGCGATCTTCAGCGCCTCGCTGAAGTGCACGACCGGTACGTCGACCGGGATCTCCGGCAACTCCACTCCGAGCCGCTCCAACGCGGCACCGGCCCGCTCGCCGACGGCGGCCAGCATCCCGGCAACGGCCGAGCGCAGTACGGCGAGTACGTCGCGATGGCCCTCGATGAACCCGAACTCCGCGTCCAGCGACACGTACTCGGCCAGGTGCCGGACCGTGTCGTGCGGCTCGGCCCGGAACACCGGGCCGACCTCGAAGACCCGCTCGAACACCCCGACCATCGTCTGCTTGTAGAACTGCGGCGACTGCGCCAGGTACGCCGGGCCTCCGAAGTAGTCCAGCGCGAACACGTTGGCCCCGGACTCGGTCGCCGTACCGACGATCTTCGGCGTCTGGATCTCGGTGAACTCCAGACCGTCCATGGTCCGGCGGTATCCGTGCAGTGCCGCGGCCGCGATCTCCCAGCCGGCCCGCACCGACGGGTGCCGCAGGGCGACCGGCGCGTTGTCCAGTACGACGGGCAACCCCGCGCCCACCGTGGGTCGCCAGAGCTCGATCGGCGGCGTCGCGGCCGGTTCGGTCAGCGCCTCGATCACTGGGTCGACGATCTCCGCGCCACCGGGCGCCTGCGGGTTGGCGGCGACCGTGCCGGTCACCTGGACGACGGTCTCCTCACCGAGTTCGTCCAGCTGTGCTTGCGTCTCCGGCGCTTTCACCACGATCTGCGACAGGCCGGACCGGTCGCGCAGGATCAGGAAACTGACGGCGGCGAGCCGTCGTCTTCGGTGCACCCAGCCGGCCACCGTGACGGACTGGCCTACTGCTGAGGGGATCTCATGGTTGAGAATGCGCATCGCTGTTTTCACCTCCAGGTCGTTTCTCGTACCCCGGAGGTGTGGGCGAAGGGGAATCTCGCGGTGCCACCACACCTTCGCCGGATCGGGCGCGTGCCCAGGTCCGGCCTCTTGCCGTGCATCCGCTCGGGAGTGTCTTCACCACCGCTCCACGTATCGCCTTCACAGCTACCGGCGACTCTCTCGGACGTGGTGTACGGCGCTACTCGGTTCCGTCAGCGCGAACCCGACCAGCGTAGCGACCGCCGGCGCCGACCACCAAGTGAGTTACCGGCAGCCCGCCACCCCCCGCCCGCACGCCCGCACCAACCGCCCGCCCCGGCCCCGTCTGGTGGGTTGACCCATCCGCGTGTGGGTTGGCCAGCCGCACGCGGTTGGCCAACCCACGTTCTGATGGGTCAACCCACGAGGGCGCACCGGAGGGGAGGGTGGCGGCCTGGGGCAGCTGGAGGTGGGCCTGGGGCGGGGCAGGAGGCAGGGCTGAGTTAGCGACGAGTGGTCGAGGGCGGGATCTTGACCGAGTCGGTGTCCTCGCGGCCACCGACCTGCGCGTGCACCGTGAGCGTGTTGCTCGAGCCGGTGCCTGGCAGCCACGCGGCCCACTGCGAGTTGAACGACTTGCGGTAGTTGTCGGTCCAGCAGGTCATGCTGTTGACGTCGGACGACCGCGAGCAGGTCCACCCGATGTTGAGCGCCGGCACGAACTGCAGGCTGCGGCCCCAGGTGATGTCCAGCGTCACCCGCCGGTTCGTGGCCCCGCTGATCTGCAGGAACCGGTTGTAGAGGAACGGGTTCGGGTCGGTGCTGGGTGTCGGCGTGACGATCTGCAGCAGCGACTCGTCCGGCCGGATCCCCGGCAGCACCTCGGAATCCGTGTCGCTCACCAGCCCGGCCGTCGCCGCCACCGTGAACGTCCGCGCAGCCGCCGAGCTGTCGTCGGGGACGTCGAAGTTCGCGGGCAGCGGAGCCGGCTTCGCGGGGGTGAGCGACGTACAGGTCTTGGTCGAGGCCGAGCACTTCCAGCCCGCCGGGTTGCCGGTGATCGGCCACTCCAGCGACGAGCCGTAGCTCAGCTTCAGTGTCACGCTGGTCCGGTCCGTGCCGGGGGCAACGGTCAGGATGCGGTGGTGGACATCCGGATCCGCCTTGCCGGCGACGATCTTCAGCAGGTTCTCGTCAGTCCTCGGCGGTGCGGTCAGCGTGGCCGAGTCGTCGTCGTACAGGCGGCCGGTCTTGGCCGAGACGGTGAAGGTGCGGTCGGCCGCTGAACCTCCGGTCGGCGTCGCGAACGAGACCGGCAGTGGCTGGGGTGCGGAGGAGTTGTCCGCCGTACACGTGCCGGCGGCCTGGTCACACGTCCAGCCGCGAGGGTCCCCGCTGAGCGGCCACTGGAGTGCGGAGCCGTACTTGAGGCCCACGACGATCGGGTTGGCGTTCTGAGCCGGGGCCGTGATGGTGATGACCCACTGCTCGGCAGCCTGGCTTTGCACGCCGCCGGCCCGCGTCGTGGGGGTGCTGCCACCGCTGCGCGGCGCGCTGATGGTCAGCAGGCCCTCGTCCAGGATCGGTGTCGTCGGCAACGGTGGTGTCGGTGTGGTCCCCGGCGGAGTCGGAGTGACGCCGGGTGTCGGCTCCGGTGACGTCGGCGCGGTCGTCGGGGGTGCGGTGGTCGGAGCCGTCGTCGGCTTCGCGGTCGGCGGCTTGACCGACGGTGGCGTGGCCGGTGGCACGGTCGGAGCTGTCCCCGGCGGCTGGGTCGGCTGCTGGCTCGGCGGATTGCTGATCGCCGCCGGGGGAGTGTCGTTGCCGGTGAGCGCCATCGCCGCGAGCACGGCCGCTACCGCGACGACCACGACCGCTCCGGCGCCGACCGCCGTACGCGTGCTGTTCTCGGTCGCCTTCCTCCAGCCGGTGACCAGGAAGCCGACGAAGCCGACCTTGGCACCGGACGCGGCGGCCAGGTAGCCGAGACCCGCGGTGCCCAGCAGGGCCGGGGCGAGCAGCGCCGGCAGCGCACTGTTGACCTCGACCAGCTCGAGGTAGACCGCGGTGCACTTCGCGCAGTCGTCCAGGTGCTCGCGGACGTTGCGGTTCTCCCGCTTGGTCAGGCCGCCGCGGACGTACGCACCCAGACGCTCGGTGGTCCAGCGGCAGCGGTCTCCGGCGACGTCGGCCAGGTGCTGCTGCAGGTAGGCCTGGCGTAGACCCTCGCGGGCTCGGTAGGCGAGCGCGGAGACGCCGTTCGCGGTCAGACCGAGCAGGGGAGCGATTGCGGCAGGCTTCTCACCCTCGACCTCGGTGTGCCACAGCACGGCCTGCCAGCGCTCGGGCAGACTCGCGAACGCCTTGGCCGCGGCGCCGCTCTCGAAGCCGGTCACGGTCGGGTCGTCGAAGGTCTCCGGCTCCCGCTCGTACGCCGCGATGTCGTCGGTGGCCTGCACCTTGCGGCCGGACCGGATCCGGTCGACGTGCACCCGCCGTACCGTCGTCAGCAGGTAGGCGCGGAAGGAGATGTCCGGGCCGCCGCCGGAGCGGAGCGCGTCGAGCACCTTGGCGAACGCGTCGCTGGCCAGGTCGTCGGCGTCGTTGGCCGGGACCAGTTGGCGGGCCATCCGCTCGGCCGCGTGGTGATGCCGGCCGAACAACTCGCCGTACGCCTCGAGGTCGCCGTTGCGGACGCGCGCGATCAGTTCGGCGTCGCTCGGTCCTTCCGGCGTCTCCATCGGTCTCCCCCGTGGTCTGTGGTCACGACTGTCCGTACGACGGCGTCACCGTCCGTCACATAGTTGCCGAGGACAAGGCTCCCACGTCGGACCGGCTGTGCGCATCTCCCCGGCGCACCTTTCCTGACGCGGAACCGTGCTCCTTTCCTGACGAGGACGCCCCCGCGGAAGTTACGCGAAAAAGTTCTCCGAATCCGCGTCATGAACTTCGCCGCCCGCTGTCTCACCTCCGGAACGACGCTTCCGGCCGACCGGTCGGGAGACTGACGGGGCTGTTTTCGAGGAGGGCCATGTCGCTGTTCGCGGATCTCCGCAGACGGTTCGACCTGCGTCCGGCCAAGTCCCTGAACCTGGCGGGGTCGCCCGCACGGAACCGGCCGGAAGTGTCGTCTCCCACCGATCAACCGTGCGGACGGAGGGAGCCGCACGGCACAAGCAGCCCTGACGCGATGAGCTGTCCCGAAAGCAGCACCGATCACAGCGCCTATCTCGCGATCGCCGAGGCGCTACGAGACGGTGCCGATGTC
This sequence comes from Kribbella capetownensis, assembly GCF_004331485.1. Classification (GTDB taxonomy): domain Bacteria; phylum Actinomycetota; class Actinomycetes; order Propionibacteriales; family Kribbellaceae; genus Kribbella; species Kribbella capetownensis. Next base: position 143,393 of record NZ_SJKD01000006.1, on the reverse strand, counting down.
GTGCCTGCGAGCGACGAGGTCGGCCGCCAACTGGCGGCCGACGGAGTCTCGTTGCTCGAGGCACTTGATGGGCTGAGTGCGCTGTACCGCTCGATCGCCGGGGGCGAGCCGGCTTTCGCCGCGGTACGCGCACTCAGTTCCAGCTGGGCCGAGGCCTCACTGGTCTACCTCCACTCGCTGTCCTGCGAGGACCCGCTGACCGGGCTGTCCAGCCTGGCGCACCTGCGGTCCCGGCTCGGCGAGCTCTACCGAGAGGCGGAGTTCCGTGGAACTTCCGTACCGCAGACCCACGCACTGGTGGTTGTCGAGCCGCTCAATCCCCCGGGCACCACGCCGTTCGACCGCGAGCTCCGGCTGGTCGACGTGGCGGAGTGCCTGCGGATCGTCTTCTGCGGCGGTGACGTACTGGGCCGCGTCGGCTCACACCGCGCGGCGGCGCTCGTCGGCCGCGAGCCGAACCTGCCGGAGCAGGTCGAGACGGCTCGAGCGCTGATCACCCAGTGGCGGCTGGACGCGGACGGACCGCAACTGGCCCGGATCTGGATCGAGGGACTACCAGGCACTGAGGCGATGGCCGAGCGCGTACTCGACGAACTGGCCAGACCCTAGGGACCTGCGTCCGGACGCCAACAGGGGGGTGCCCGGACGCATCGGACCGGCGGCGGATCGCTCATCACGGGGTGAGCGATCCGTCGTCGCTCGTTCCCGCCCGACTGTCGGCAGGGCGGCCTAGGCTGGGGGCATGTGCGGTAGATATGCGTCCAGCCGGGACCCTTCGGACCTCGTCGTCGAGTTCGAGATCGAGGCGGGGAACGTGCGCGAGTCCGTGCAGGATCTCCCGGACAACTACAACGTCGCGCCGACCGACCAGGTGATCGCGGTGGTCGAGCGGAAGAACCGTGAGCAGCCAGACGACACGGTCCGCAAGCTGACCACGGTCAAGTGGGGACTGGTGCCGTCCTGGGCCAAGGACACCTCGATCGGCAGCCGGCTGATCAACGCCCGGATGGAGACGGTGGCGGAGAAGCCGGCCTTCAAGAAGGCGTTCGCCACCCGGCGCTGCATCCTGCCCGCGGACGGCTACTACGAGTGGTACACGGCCGAGGAGAAGGTGAACGGCAAGCCGGTCAAGCAGCCGTACTTCATCCACCCGGCCGACGGCAGTGTGCTCGCGATGGCCGGGCTGTACGAGATCTGGCGGGACAAGTCGGTCCAGGACGCGGAGAAGGACGAGGCCTGGCTGTGGACCTGCACGGTCCTGACCACCTCGGCCACCGACGACCTCGGCCGCATCCATGACCGGATGCCGCTGCTGGTCGAGCGCGAGCGGTACGACGCCTGGCTCGACCCGCTGTCATCGGATCCTGACGATCTGCTCGACCTCCTGGTCCCGGCCGCGCCCGGCCGGCTCGAGGCGTACGCCGTGTCCAAGGCGGTCAGCTCGGTGAAGAACAACGGACCGCACCTGGTCGACCCGCTGCCGCCCGACGGCGCCGACCCGATCGACAAGCCGCCGGCGCCCGAGGAGACCACTCTCTTCTGACCCACCGCTCCGGCAGCGCCGATCCGTCGCCTTCAGATGACAGGATGGGCGCGTGACCGACGAACGGATTGTGGGGACGCCGCACGGTGAGGCCCGGATCGTGGCGCATCGGGCCCGGCGGCCGGTGGCGACGCTGGCCCTCGGTCACGGCGCCGGGGCGGGGATCGAATCCGGCGACCTGACCGCATTGGCCGCCCGGCTGCCGAAGCAGGACATCAACGTGTTCCTGATCGAGCAGCCCTGGCGCCGGGCCGGGAAGAAGCTCGCGCCGGCACCGAAGATCCTGGACGAGGCGTGGATCGCGATCATCGGCCAGTTGCGGGTCCGCACGCCGCTGGTGATCGGCGGCCGCAGCGCCGGCGCCCGAGTGGCCTGCCGGACCGCGAGCAGTCTGGGTGCGTCCGGCGTACTGGCGCTGGCGTTTCCGTTGCATCCGCCGGGCAAGCCGGGCAGTTCCCGGGTCGACGAGTTGCAGGGCGCCGGGTTGCCGACGCTGGTCGTGCAGGGGGAGCGGGACCCGTTCGGGTCGCCCGAGGAGTTCCCGCCGCTGACCGAGATGGCCGTCGTACCGGACGCGGAGCACTCGTTCAAGGTGCCGAAGCGGGCCGAGCTGAGTCAGCAGGAGGCGTTCGACCTACTGGTCGAAGCTGTGTTCGAATGGGTCAGCCGCGAAGTGTCCGGATGATGGTCAGCGATTGAACGCTCCGCAGCGGCCCGCTCAGGCGGGAATGACGCTGCGGCGGGGGGTGTTGTGACGAACATGATGGCGACGAGTGTGGCTCCGGCGCGAGACGCTGGGCAGACCCCGGTATTCTCGATCACGATGCCGACTCCCACCACCACCGAGACACCCGAGCAGCGCACCGCGCGGTTCGAGCGCGAAGCGCTGCCCTTCCTGGACCAGATGTACGCCGCGGCGATGCGGATGACCCGTAATCCGTCCGACGCCGAGGACCTGGTGCAGGACACCTTCGCGAAGGCCTACAGCTCGTTCCACCAGTTCACGCCGGGGACCAACCTGAAGGCGTGGCTGTACCGGATCCTGACGAACACGTTCATCAACGGATACCGCAAGCGGCAGCGTCAGCCCACGCAGTCGCCGACCGAGGAGATCGAGGACTGGCAGCTCACCGCCGCCGAGTCCCACACTCCCGGCGGACTGAAGTCGGCCGAGGCCGTCGCTCTGGAGCATTTGCCCGACTCCGACGTCAAGGAAGCACTGCAGTCCATCCCTGAGGACTTCCGCCTGGCCGTGTACCTGGCCGATGTCGAGGGCTTTGCCTACAAGGAGATCGCCGACATCATGGGTACGCCGGTGGGCACCGTGATGTCTCGGCTGCACCGTGGCCGGCGCCAGTTGCGTGAGCTGCTGGGCGACTACGCCCGGGATCGTGGCCTGATCCCCACGTCGGACGACAGCGCCGACGCGACCGCGGAGAAGGAGGAGTCGTGAGCTGCGGCGAGCACCACGACGTCGACTGCAGCGAGATCCTGCAGCGGGTGTACGTGTTCATCGACAACGAGCTCGAGGACGCCAGCACCGACGAGATCCGGCAGCACCTGGAAGAGTGCGCGCCCTGCCTGGACGAATACGACCTGGAACGCTGCGTGAAGAAACTCGTGCACCGTTCCTGCGGCTCCGACCACGCCCCGGACGCCCTTCGCCAGAAAATCCTTCTCCGGCTGACCCAAATCCAGGTGGAAACCACCATCATCACCACCGACTGAATCGCCGTTGGCCCCGTTTCCGCGGGGCCGGCGATCAGATCGAGTGATTTGTGAGTGCGTAGGTGTAGGGCTCGTCGCCGGCCAAGTGGGCCAGCAGCTCCTGCGTCTGCGTTTCGTGAATAGGCGAAAGCCCGGCGAGTACGCCGGCGGCAGCGGTGGCATTTGCCCTCGCGGCGGCACGGTCACCGGTCGCGGCATTGATTTTTGCCAGTTCCAGAAGAATGCGGCCCTCCCGCAGCCGGTTCTTGGTCCGACGGGAGAACTGCAGAGCCTCGCGGGCATGGTACTCACCCGTGTCGAACCGCCCTTGACCGGCGTAGGCCAGGGCCAGCGTGTGATGGCTCTCGTTGAGACCCACGTCGTCCTGGGCCTGTTCGGCCAGCAGGACGGCGCGTTGCACGGACTCGACCGCGTCGCCGTAGCGGCCGACCAGCACATGTGAGAACCCCGCGTTGACGTAGCGCTTGAACACCGAGCGCTGGTCGCCGTACTTCTGTGCCAGGGCGACACCCTGCGCGAACGCCTGGTCGGCGCGCTCGTAGTCGCCGATCCGGTCGTAGAGTCCGCCGACCGCGGTGTACGCGACGCCTTCCAGCGTGACGTCGCCGATTTCCTGGCTGAGTCGCAGCGACTGATTGCCGAATTCCAGCGCCTCGTCGATGCGTCCGAGGTGGCCGAGCACATACGTCAGCGAGGAGCAGCACCGCGCCTGCCCGTGAAGGTCCGCCTCCTGCCGGAACATCTCCAGGGCTTTGAACAGGTGCAGAACGGCGGCTTCCAGGGCGCCGTTCTCGACCTCGGGGATCGCACTGTCGTGCTGCAGCCAGGCCGCCGTCAGCGGCAGCCTCAGCCGCTCGGCTAGCTCGACCACGCCCCGGCCGAGCTCGCGCATCTCCACCCAGCGCCGGCGCGGCTCGAGGTTGCCGAACATCGCGAGCGCGAGCTCGGGGAACACAGCGGTCTCGGCGATCGACGTACCTGCCGCCTGGGCGACTCTGTCCAGCAGGTTGCGCTGCTCGTCGTCGAACCATCGCAGCGCCGAACCCATGTCGGGGAACGGCGGAAGTGGCTCGGCCTGGACAGTGGCGAGCGACAGCCTGGGGCTCTTCGGATGCGTCAGCCGCTGGCACGCCCAGGCCGCCGCGATGTAGAAGCGAAGGACGCGGTCCAGACCGGCGTCACGTTCGGGCGGGGTGAGGTTTTCGTCCGCCAGCTCCCGCGCGTACGCCCGGATCAGGTCGTGCAGGCGGTAGCGGTCAGGGGCCACGGACTCGAGCAGGTTGAGGTCGACCAGGCGTTCCAGGATCAAGTCTGCCCGGCGGAGCGGGACGCCGAGCAGATGGGCGACGACGATGGTGAGGAGATCCGACCCGTCCGGAACACTGAGCAGGGGAAGGGCCTGCGCGGCCTCGCGGTCGAGTGCCCGGTCGCTGGTGCTGAGGAACTCGACCGAACTGGCGATGCTCGCGCGTACGCCGGTCTCGTCGGAGCCGAGGTTGTCGAGCCGGCGCTCCGCATCCCGGAGCAGGTCGACGAGATGCTGGATCGGCCAGCTCGGGCGCGCCGCCAGCCGGCCGCCGATCAGCCGGACGGCCAGCGGCAGGCGGCCGCTGAACGAGGCGAGCCGCTCGACCGCGTCCGGTTCGGCCGCGACCCGGGCCGGGCCGATGACCCCGGACAGCAGCTCGACCGACTCGGTCTCCGACAACGCGTCGAGCCGGATCTGGCGCGCGCCCGGCAATGCGGCCATCGATCCGCGGCTGGTGATGATCGCCGCCGATCCCGGGCTCGCCGGCAGCAACGGCGTGACATGGCGTACGTCGGTCGCATTGTCGAGCAGCACGAGCACGCGGCGACCCGCCAACTGCGATCGCAGCAGCGCGGCCGCTTCCTCCATGTCGTCAGGAATCAGCTGAACGTCCAGACCAAGGGACCGCAGCAACTGCCGCAGCGCTTCCGCGGTCGTCATCGGCCGGCCCGGGCCGTATCCGCGGAGGTTGAGGTAGAGATGGCCGTCGGGATAGCTGCTGGTCAACTTGTGGGCTGCCTGAACAGCGAGGGCAGTCTTGCCGATGCCGCCCATGCCGGTCACAGCAACCAGCCCGACGGCGCCGGTGCGGATCCTGGCGGGATCCCGCAAGGCGGCCTGGACTGCTTCGATCTGAGCAGCACGACCGGTGAAGTCCGGCACGGCCGGGGGTAGTTGCCAGGGCACCGGTAACGCATCGGTCACAGCGGGTGCCGGTGATACCGGTGCCGCCGTCGGCACCCGCACCGTACGGCTCTTGCCGCGCGCAACGGCCAGGAACTCCTCGGCTTCGCCGGCGGTCAGGTCGAGGGCCACGGTCAGTGCCTGGACGGTTCCGATCCGGGGTCGCTGCCGGGTGCCGCGCTCGAGCACGCTGATCGCCTGCTCGCTCAACCCGGCTTTGGTGGCGAGAGCGGCCTGGGTCAGACCGGCCCTGGTCCGGAATCCACGCAGCAACTCGCTCAGGCTCCCGGCGGTCAGCCGACCCACCTCCTCACTCGTCGAAGCCCACCCGGCACCGTCGGTGCCGAACATCCGGAGCTAACTCTAGGAGGATCCGCCGACCGAAGTGATCGCAAAACCCAACAGTCGTTTGACAGTAGCATTCAGTATGCGACCGGGGACGCTCCGAATACAGACCTCGGTTAAAGCTGGTCTGATCCGAGCTGTGACCAAATTGCAAAGACCCCGGTTTTGGCCGGGGTCCTCGCTGTCTGTAGCCGCCTGAGTTCAGGCGTTGGGGCGCTTGCCGTGGTTCGCGCCCTTCTTCTTGCGTGCACGGCGCTTGCGGCCGGTCTTGCCCATTCCTAAGCCTCCTTGAAACAACTGCAAAGAGTCACAGTCTCTCATACCACGCTGCGGACAGTGCCATCGTGCGGCGAGTCACGCACTGCCTTACAGTGTTTCGGCGCACGTCGGTTGAGCAAGAATTAAAGGAAGAGTCAGCGATGCGCTGTCTAGCCCCCCTGAAGCCCGCAGCAGCCGGGATTCAAGACTACGCCGCTGGTCGGAGGTGACTATCATGGCGACCGACAGCTGGGACTGGTGAACTATGTCGTAGTGGAAGGCTAGAGGTGGCGCCCCAGTGAGAGCTTCACTGCTACGAGCAGCGGTGGCCGTGGTTGCCGTGTCCGCTCTGGCGGTGCTCGTCGTGTCTCTTACTCAGATCACCTTCAGTCTCACCACTTTGGCACTTGCCCTACTCATGCTCCTTGGCGGGGCCCTGCGGTTCAAGGTCCTGCCCAACCATCCGGCTGCCCTCGATTCCGTGGCGTTGGTAGCCGTCTTCGTGATCGCGGGACCGTGGACAGCGGTCGCCGTGTCTGTGTTCGGGTATGTCGCACAGCTCCGGCAGCCGTCTCCCTTGGTCAAGCGCATCTTCAACCCGTCGTACCGCGTGCTCGCGGCCGGTGGTGGCGGTGCCGCCTATGCCCTGCTAGGTGGCCCTGTCGGATCCGAGGTCCTGGACGACATTCCGAGGACCGTCGTCGCGGCGATGGCCGGCACGATCGGCCATCAGTTGGCCAACGCACTGCTGCTCAGCCTGATCCTCTGGCTGGAGGGGCAGGTGCGGGTGGTCGACTTCCTCAAGTCGGTGATCGGGCCGACGTTCCTGCCGATGCTCGGGTACAGCGCTCTCGGCGTCCTGCTGGCGGTGACCTGGATCGGTGGTCTCGGCATCGCCTCGTGCCTGCTGGTAGTCGGGCCATTACTCGTTGTCCGTTGGGCGCTGTCGCAGTACCAGGCCGAACGAGCGGCCCAGGCGGCGACGATGCGAGCGTTCATCCAGGTCATCGAGACCAAGGACCTGTATACCCGCGGACACTCCGAGCGGGTCAGCGCCGGGGTCGGCATGCTCGGCCGCCAGTTGGGGCTGCCCGAGGACCGCCAGAACGCGCTGGAGCACGCCGGACTGCTGCACGACGTCGGCAAGGTCGGCGTACCGACTAGCATCATCCGCAAGCCCGGCAAGCTGGACGACGCGGAGATGGACGCGATCCGGCTGCACCCGGCCCGCGGGGTCGAGCTGATCGGCAACATCCCCTTCCTCGAAGAGGTCAAGTCGGCCGTCCTGCACCATCACGAGAAGTATGACGGCACCGGCTACCCGGCCGGCCTCAGCGGCACCCACATCCCGTTCTTCGCGCGCATCATCGGCATCGTCGACGCGTTCGACTGCCTCACCTCGACCCGGTCCTACCGGCCCGCCCGCAGTGTCGACGAGACGTTGGCGATCCTCGTCCAGGACAAGACCACCCACTTCGACCCCGAGTTGGTCGACGCGTTCGTCCAGGTCATCCAGACCCAGGGCTGGAGCGCCGCGGCCGCCGACCAGCCGGCACCCGACCAGAGCGTTCAGGTGAGCATCGACCACGACGATCTGAGTCTGGGCACCGGTGGCGGTGCGTCCGGCTCGGCAGCAGGCCCGGCATGAGCCAGGCCAAGGAGTTCGACGCTTTCGAAGCGCGGCGGCTGGGCAGCGGCGTGGTGCTGTCCGTCGCAGGTGGTGCGGTCGGCCTGGTCGCGTTGATCATCACGGCCAGGCAGGGCGTGACCGGCTGGCCTTTCGTCATCGTCTTCGGTCTGCTGATCGCGGTCGGCGAGATGGTGCAGTTCCGCGTCGACCCCAGCCGGAACCGGGCGCCGATCGCCACCAGCGCCTCGCTGGCCTACGTGATGCTCCGCGGACCGGCCGTCGGCGTTCCTCCGGAGGTCGCGCAGATCGTCGCCGTCACCGGCCTCGCGACGCTGGCCGGGATCTTCCCGCGGGCGATCGCCGGCCTGCCGTGGGATCTGGTCATCTCCAGCCGCAGAGTCCTCTCGGTCGCGTTCGCCGCGGTCACCTTCGAGCTCGTCACGCCGGACAGCCTGTACTGGAACGGGTCCTGGACCCACGCCGTACCGCTGACCGGTGCCATGTTGCTGGCGGTCCTGTCGGCCGGACTGACCGATGCTCTGGTGGGTGCCGGGCAGGACACCGAGCGATACAACCGGCCGTTCCCCGCGGCGCTTCGCGATGAGCTCGCGGTGATGGGACGGATCGGCCTGGCGATGGGGATCAGCGGCATGCTGCTGGCCGCGGGAACGTCGTTGATCGGTCTGTGGGCGGTGCCCCTGGTCGTGGTGCCGTTGTTGCTGACCCAGTTCGCGTTCCGGCGGTTCGCGTCGGCGCAGCGGACGTACCGGACCACGGTGCGCTCGATGGCCCGCAGTACTGAGATCGCGGGCTTCAGCAGTCCGGGTCAGAACGCGCGGACCGCGACCCTGGCAGTGGCCATCGGCAACGACCTTGGCCTGACCCCGGCGCGGATGGAGGCCTTGGAGTACGCCGCTCTGCTGTCCGGCGTAGGGCAGTTGGCGCTGGCGGACCCGAGCCCCGGCGGCGCGAGTCTGCTGCGGACGCGGGAGGAGCGCCAGCGGGCGGCGGAGATCGGAGCCTCCGTGATCGAGCGGTCCGGCGTGCTGGACCACGTCGCCGAGATCGTCCGGCACTCGAACGACCCGTACCGGCACGGTCGCGCGAGCAACGCCGACATCCCGTTGGAGAGCGGCATCGTGAATGTTGCCCTGGCCTACGAACAATTGGTGGGCGAGGGCAACGGACAGTCGCCGGCCAAGGCGATGGAGTCGATCGGGCTCGGGATCGGGGCGGAGTACGACCCGGTCGTGGTCGAATCACTCAGGCGCGTGATCGGCCGGGGCTTCCGCTTCTAGGCCGGTCCGCAGCACCCGCACGGCCGGGTGCAGGGGTGACGGCTCGAGGTCGTCCCACACCGGGGCGACGTCCGTGGGAATCCGGCCGGAGCCGCCCATTCCGGCGTACAGGAGTAGGCCGGCACCGGCCGCGATCAGCACGTCTCCGGCGCTGACAGCCTGTCCCAGGCCTGGAAGCGCCACGGGTACGACGTCGCCCAGCCAAGGCAACCTGGTCGCCGCATCGGCCAGTTCGTGGCGCGCATCGGTCACCACGGACGTACCGATCCCGGCGCGGGCCAAGGCGGCCGGCGACACCGGCATCGCGCCGTTCAGGGCGACGACGACCGCGTTCGCGAAGAAACCCAGCGCCAGCAGGCCGACGCCGGGATGCTTCAGGTTGAGCCGCAGGAACACGGCGATGCAGACCGCGGACCCGATCAGTCCGACCGGGTACGCCGTACCTCCGAAGAGCGAACCGAGGAGCTGGCCGATCGCGGCCGCGGCCAGCCAGTGCACGCCGGTCAGGGAGTTGTCCGCCAGTCGTCCGAAGTGTCCGCCGGTGGCGAGCGCGGCGAGGGCACCGAGCACCATGACGAGGAGGACCAGCAACACCCTCGCGATTCTGCCGTCCCGGCGGCCCGAATCCGGGCAAGCTGACCTCGCAGCGTGTCGACATGGCGGCATACAGTGACGGCGGCCCCAGCGGCCGGAGCCGATGAGACCGCCGTCGAGGGGTCCGCGCTAGGACTTGGCCGGCGACGCGCCGCCCTCGTCCAGGAGCTCGGGCAGGTCCTTCACGCCCGGGTCGCCACGGTCCGCGAGGTAGTCCGTCGGGTGCGTGGTGTCGTTGCCTTCCGGCACCTTGAGCGCCCGCAGGATGATCGTCAGCACGACCACGATGACCAGGTTCAACACGAACGCCGTCAGCGCGATGTAGGCCTGCTTGTCGGTGAACGGGATGTTCGCCAGCGAACCACCGAAGTGCTTCTTGGTCGCCGGGTTCACCACGTTGTAGGCCTCGACGGTGCCGAACACCATCGCGACCGCCCAGCCGGTGAGCAGCGCCCAGCGGTGGAACCACTTGGTGAACAGACCGATCACGATCGCCGGGAACGTCTGCAGGATCCAGATACCGCCGAGGAGTTGCAGGTTCAGCGCGATCGTCTTGTCCATCGCGAGTACGAACACCAGCGCACCCAGCTTCACCAGCAGCGACGCCAGCTTGGAGACCTTGGCCTCCTGGGCCGGCGTGGCGGCCGGCTTGATGAAGTCGCGGTAGATGTTGCGGGTGAACAGGTTCGCGGCCGCGATCGACATGATCGCCGCCGGCACCAGTGCCCCGACCGCGATCGCCGCGAACGCGATGCCGGCGAACCAGGACGGGAACTCCTGGTCGAACAGCCGCGGGATCGCCAGCTGCGGGTTGGCCAGCCCGTCCAGACCCTTCACATTTACGTTCGCCTTGATCGCCATGAAGCCGAGCAGAGCGAGCAGACCGAGCAGCAGCGAGTACGCCGGCAGGATCGCCGCGTTCCGCCGGACGATGTTGCGGTTCTTCGTCGACAGCACCGCGGTCACCGAGTGCGGGTACATGAACAGCGCCATCGCCGAACCCAGCGCGAGCGTCCAGTACGCCGAGAACCCGGACTCACCCGGGATGAACACGCCCACCGGCTTGCCCGTCGCCGGGTTGGTCGCGGTCAACTTGTCCTCGGCGGCACCGAAGATCGAGTGCCAGCCGCCCAGCTCGTGCGGCAGGTAGATGATCGCGACGCCGATCACCAGGTAGATCAGCCCGTCCTTGACGAACGCGATCATCGCCGGCGCCCGCAGACCGGACGAGTAGGTGTACGCCGCCAGGACCGCGAACGCGATCAGCAGCGGCAGGTCCTTAGCCAGCGTGTTGTTGCCGCCGAGGCCCATCGTCTCGAACACGGCCTGCATACCGACCAGCTGCAAGGCGATGTAGGGCATCGTCGCGAGGATGCCGGTGACCGCCACGGCCAGCGACAGCGCCTTGCTGCCGTACCGGCCACCGACGAAGTCTGCCGGGGTCACGTAGCCGTTGCGGTGCGACACCGACCACAGCCGGGACATGAAGATGAAGATGATCGGGTAGACCACGATCGTGTACGGCACCGCGAAGAAGCCGCTGATCGCACCGGTCGCGAACATCGCGGCCGGCACGGCGACGAAGGTGTACGCCGTGTAGAGGTCGCCACCGAGCAGGAACCAGGTGATGAACGTGCCGAAGCCACGGCCACCCAGACCCCACTCGTCGAGGGATTCCATGTGACCGGCACTGCGCCAGCGGGCGGCCATGAAGCCCATCACGGTGACGGCGCCGAAGATCACGATGACGATGATCAACTGCACCCAGTCGACGTTGTTCACCGGTCCGCCTCCTCATCCGCACCGTGCAGGTCCGGGTTCTTGAGCCCCTGGGCGGCCCGCCGCCGGCGTTCCTCCCGGCTCACCAGCTGGTAGCAGATGCTGACCAGGATCGCCGAGATGAAGACCCACATCAGCTGATACCAGTAGAAGAACGGGAAGCCCCACAGCCGGGGCTCATCCTTGGCGTAAGTGGAGACCAGGAGCGGTACGACGACCGCGACCGCCAGCAAAACGCCGGAGATCCAGTACGCGGGTCTGACCGCGGACAATCTGGACACAGCAAACCTCCTCGGGACACACAGCAGGCGCAACGGAGCACGCTACCGCTCGTCTGCACCACCGACTAGAGTTTCAGCGTGGTCCATGGATAACGAAAAGGCATGGTTGGTACGGCGGGTCGTGCTGTCCGTGCTCTTTGTCGTGGTGGTTGCCGTTCCGCTGTATCCGGAACTGTTCGGGCTCGATGCGGTCACGCCGTTCGCACAGCTGGTCGCGTTCCGTCCCCAAGGGCTCGTCGTGGTCCTGCTGCTCGGTCTGCTGATGCTGGTACGACGGGGCTGGCGCATAGCCGCCGTACTCGTGGTGGTGCTGGCGCTGACCGGCGGGGCGCTGACGGCACCGCGCCAGTTGTCCGATGCGCATCCGCCGGCCGATGGGACGCGGGAGCTCACCATCATGGTCGCGAACGTGCTCGGCGGTGGCGCGAACGCGGGCGAGGTGGCCGAGCTGATCCGGCAGCGTCAGCCCGACCTGGTGTCGTTGCCCGAGGCACAGGTCGACGTTCGCGAGGAGATCCGCGTGCAGCTGCAAGACCTGCAGTACAAGGGATTCACGCAACAGCCGTCGAAGGCGGTGGAGAGCGCCACCAGCGTTCTGGTCTCCGCGAAGCTCGGGGCGGTGCGGTTCGCCACGGAGCTCGGTACGGCGTTCGGGCACGTGATCGTGACCGGTGGGAATCTGGGCGACGTCCGGCTGATCGCGTACCACGGGTTCCCGCCGCTGCCGGACGCGATGCCGACCTGGAAACAGGACCTGCTCGTACTGCGGAACTGGTGCACTCAGGATCCGCCGACCGTCGTGGCCGGCGACTTCAACGCGACCCTCGACCATGCGGACTTCCGGCACGCCCTGGGCACCAACTGCCGGAGCGTCGGGCCATCGGTGGGCAGTGGCCTGCAGGGCACCTGGCCAGCGGATCAGCCGGCCGTGGTCCGCACGCAGATCGACCACGTGGTGGTGACCCGGTCGATCCAGCCCGGCCGCTTCTCGACGTACCCGATCGCAGGGACCGACCATCGCGCGGTGGTCGCGACGGTCGCCGTACCCAAGCCGGGTTAGGACCGCGGGTTGGCTGCCGGGCGGTAGATGTAGGGCTGGGAGGACTGGACCGCTTCGGTGAGCATCAGCAGCATGTCCGCGCGGGCCTCGATCGGGCGGCCGAACAGCTCGTCGTCGCCGGGGATCGGAAAGCCCTTCACACCGATCGCGAGCTGGCTCAGCAGCACGTGCAGGACACCGCGGGCGTTGAAGACCGGGGGAGTCGGCCACTCCGGCAGGGTCTCGTGCATCAGCGGCTGCTGGGCCGCCGTCGCCGCGACCGGCTTCAGCCAGCGCTCGAGCTCGTCACTGGTCAGCATGTTCCGGTGCAGGATCGTCATCACCGCGTGCGCGACCCGGTCGTGCTCCTCGTGCACCCAGCGGTACTGCGTGTCCTTGACGATCCGGTCCGCGAGGACGTCGAGCAGCGCACGCAGTACGCCGGCGTCGCAGTGCCGCGACCGCGCCAGCGCGCCGATAGCATCGGCGCCGTGGGCAACGGCATGCGCCCAGCCGCAGTCCGGCACGTATCCGCGCAGGTCGCGCTCCCGTAGCAGCCAGGTGGCCAGCCGGTCGCCCCAGCGCATCACCACCTCGTCGTGGACCAGGAACTCGGCGTTGTCGCGGTGGATCACCTCCGCCAGCGTCAGCGCGGTGAACGAGCGGCGGAAGACGGTGTCGGTGCCGTCCTCCCCGAGGCCGTAGGCGAGTCCGGCGCACAGGCCGTCACCGAAGCCCGGCAGCAGGTCGTCGTACACCCCGCGCTCCAGCCAGGTCGCGAGCGTCGGATACGCGAGGGCGTCACGGACCTGCGGGTTGGTACTGGCCAGGCCGCGGACGAGCTCCTCGGTGAGGTCGGTCAGCGCACGGTCGCCCGGTACCGCGTAGTCCGCGGCCATCACGTCCTGCCAGTACGTCGACTCCACCGAAGCATCCTTTCATCTGTGGTGCCTGATCAATCAACACCCATCTCCACCCACTTGTCGAGCGGACCACCCGAGGAGCTGGTATAAGCCATCGGTAGCATCGGGGCGTGCCGTCTCTGAGCGATGTGGCGCGGAACCACACGACCCTGGACCAGGCCGACCTGGACCGCCTGCAACTGCTCGTCTCGGACTGGCAGATGCTGGCCGACCTCTCGTTCGCCGACCTGGTGCTCTGGCTGCCCGACATCGAGGGCCTCGGGTTCTGGGCCGGGGCGCAGATGCGGCCGACCACCGGGCCGACGGCCTACCTGGACGACATCGTCGGCAGCTTCATCCCGCGCGGCCGCCGGCACCTGCTCGACCAGGCGTACGACGGCGGCCGGATCTGCCGCGAGGGCGACCCGGAGTGGCGCGACGACGTCCCGGTCCGGGTCGAGACGATCCCGGTCCGCCGGGGTACGAAGGTGATCGCGGTGATCGCCCGGAACACCAACCTGCTCGGCGTCCGCACCCCGTCCCGGCTCGAGATCGCCTACCTGCAGAGCGCCACCGACCTGGCCCGGATGATCAACGACGGCATCTTCCCGTACGGCGGGGAGCGGCTGCTGTCCACCACGCCCCGGGTCGGGGACGGCTGCATCCGGGTCGATCGGCACGGGATGGTGACGTTCGCCAGCCCGAACGCGTTGTCGGCGTACCGGCGGATGGGCCTGGTGACGGATCTGGTCGGGAGCCGGCTGAAGGAGGTCACCGGGGAACTGCTGCACAGCGGGCACAAGGTCGACGACGTGCTCGCGTCGGTGCTGACCGGGCGGGCGGCCAAGGAGATCGAGATCGAGAACTCCGACGCCACGCTGTTCCTCCGGGCCATCCCGCTGCGCGCCGACGGGCAGCACGTGGGCGCGTTGATCCTGCTTCGCGACGTGACGGAGCTGCGCAGCCGGGAGCGGGAGTTGGTCACCAAGGAGGCGACCATCCGGGAGATTCATCATCGCGTCAAGAACAACTTGCAGACCGTCGCCGCGTTACTCCGGATGCAGGGCCGGCGGATCAGCGTGCCGGAAGGTCAGGCCGCGCTGGCCGAGGCCGTCCGGCGGGTCGGGTCGATCGCCATCGTGCACGAGACGCTGTCGGAGTCGTTCGACGAGCATGTGGACTTCGACGACGTCGCGGACCGGGTGGCGGCAATGGTGGCCGACGTGTCGACCGTCGAGACGACCGTGGAGACGCGCCGATCGGGGAACTTCGGGGTGCTGGACTCCGAGATCGCGACGCCGCTGGCGATGGTGCTGACGGAATTGATGCAGAACTCGGTCGAGCACGCGTTCGGTACGCGGGACGGAGGCGAGGCGAGCGGGACGGTCGAGCTGGGCGCGGAGCGATCCGTCGGCCGGCTGCATGTGACCGTGGTGGACGACGGACAAGGCTTGCCGGCGAACTTCGACTCGGAGCTGTCCGGGAACCTCGGGCTGTCGATCGTCCGCACCCTGGTGATCGGGGAGCTGAACGGGACCCTCGAGTTCGGTCCTCGCCACGACGGCAAGCCCGGGACCCAGGTCACCCTGGACATCCCGGTGAAGGAATAGCGGGGGAAATCGAAAGGCCCCGCGGATCCCGCGGGGCCTGGCGTTCTGGGGGCTTCAGGCGGTGCGGATGCGGGCGCGGGCGTTGCGGCGCTTCAGAGCGCGGCGCTCGTCCTCGCTCAGACCGCCCCAGACACCGTGATCCTGGCCGGCTTCCAGCGCCCAGGCGAGGCACTGTTCACGCACGTCGCAGCGACGGCACACCTGCTTGGCCTCCTCGATCTGCATGATCGCGGGCCCGGTGTTGCCGATGGGGAAGAACAGTTCCGGGTCCTCATCGAGGCAAACGGCCCGGTGGCGCCAATCCATGGCGGATCCCATCTCTCTCAGTAGTGGTCGTACGCTGTCGGGTAGGTCTGTGCCCGATCAGCAGTGCTGTACTCGTGATGCTTCTCGCACGGGGGGTTCGTGGTGCGAGGTGCGTGTTGTGAACGTTTTCACGAACGAGACCATGTTCCCAATCTCAGGTGAGTGAAACAAGGGTTCTGGAGTTGTCGATCAGATCACAACACTTCCTTAACACTACGAACCGGTCCGCAATGGCTCGCCCCGTCCGGTAGCCGGACGGAGAAACTCATCCGCAATCACCCGTTCACTGCAAGTAACCGATCCAACCGCTCATTGGTTACGCACAACCTCGAAGCCCTTGTGGGGCTGGGGTTCCGCGACCCGATCGGGCTCGCGGAAAGAGCAGGTGTTCGTCCCTTGCGCCCGAAGTGCTCCTCGGCATGGGGCACTAAGCTGGCGAGGTGCCGACCGACCCCCCAGCTGCCGCCGTACCGAGACCGCTCAAGCTAGCCGCGGCTGTGGTCGCTGCGGAAGGGTTTGTGCTCATCGTTCTGGGAATTGCCGAAGCATTTACGATCCATGGATCCCGGCTGGTGCTCGGACTGACCACCGCCGTCTTCTTCATCGCGTACGGCGCCGGCCTCGGTCTGGTGGCCCGTGGATTGTGGCGGGCCTCCACCTGGAGCCGTGGGCCGGCCGTGTTCGCGCAGCTGATCCAGCTGCTGGTCGCCTACAGCTTCTGGGGTGGGTCGACGAAGGCCGTTGCGGTCGCGCTGGCGCTCGCGGCGGCCGGCGTACTGATCGGGCTGTTCCAGAAGGCGTCGACCCTGGCGCTGGCGGACGACCCGACCAAGGACCGTCCGGTCCTGTAGCCCTACTCCTTCAGCAGGCCCGCCCGGAGTTCGGTCAGGGTGCGAGCCAGCAGGCGGGAGACGTGCATCTGGGAGATGCCGATCTCCTCGGCGATCTGGGACTGCGTCATCCCGCGGAAGAACCGCAGCGTCAGGATCCGCTTCTCCCGGGTGTCCAGCTGGGCCAGCAGCGGTTTCAGCGACTCCCGGTACTCCACGCTCTCGAGCGCCTCGTCCTCGCCGCCGAGACCGTCCAGCACCGTGGTGGCGTCCGCCTCGTTCTGGTCGGGAGCGTCCAGGGACAGGGTGTTGTACGCGTTCGCGGACTCCAGCCCCTCGATCACCAGATCCGGCGACAACCCGAGCCGCTCGGACAGCTCGGCGACCGTCGGCGCCCGGCCCAGCTCCTGGGTCAGCTCGGCGGTCGCGGCGGTCAGCGACAGCCGCAGCTCCTGCAGCCGCCGCGGCACCCGGATCGCCCAGCCCTTGTCCCGGAAGTACCGCTTGATCTCGCCCAGGATCGTCGGCGTCGCGTACGTCGAGAACTCCACACCCCGGTCGGAGTCGAAGCGGTCGATTGCTTTGATCAGGCCGATCGTGGCCACCTGGACCAGGTCGTCGTACGGCTCGCCGCGGTTGCGGAAGCGGCGGGCCAGGTGCTCCACCAGCGGCATGTGCAGCGCGACCAGGCCGTCCCGGGCCAGGGCGCGGCCGGGATCGCCCGCGGCCATCGCCCGGAACAGCTCCGCCGTCCGGGTGCGCAGGTCTGTAGGTTCCTGGGACTCGCCCCCCAGTGAGCGGTCGTCGGTCACGCCTTCTCCGCGGCGGTGGCGGTTGCCGTCACGGTGATGGTGAGCCGGCCGTCGATGGTCTCGGCCGCCGCGGACTCGACCAGCGCTGTCAGCACGGTCCAGCCGAACGACGACGTGTCCGGCCGCCAGCCGTTCGGTACGACGGCGCTGGTCCGGACGGTGAGCTGCGGCGGGTCGATCTCGAAGACGCAGTCCAGTACGCCGTCGGAGGCCTGCGGCAGCAGTAGGGCGCACGCCTCGTCGACGGCGATCCGCAGGTCGTCGATCGCGTCCACGGTGAAGTCGTTGCGAGCCGCCAGGTTGCCGACCACCGACCGCGGCACGGCGATGTAGGCACTGTCCGCCGGGATACTCAGTCGGACCTCGGCGGATCGTCCGGTGCTGCTCACACTGCCTCCCTCGTGTCCGGCGGCCGCTCGGCTCACCATGCCGTACATCTTCCACGCTCGCAGCGGTTGATGCACGGCGAAAGGGCCGGCCCGGTGCACGAGCCGGCCCTCCGCGCAGGCATCACGGGTGGTCGTGTTCGGAGTGCAGCCGGGTCAGGAAGGTCTTGGTGCGCTGGTGTTGCGGGTTCCCGAGCACCTCACGCGGCCTGCCGGCCTCGACCACCACGCCGGCATCCATGAACACGACGGTGTCGGCCACGTCGCGGGCGAACGACATCTCGTGGGTGACGACGATCATCGTCATCCCTTCGTCCGCCAGCTCACGGATCACCGCGAGCACCTCGCCGACCAGTTCCGGGTCGAGCGCCGAGGTCGGCTCGTCGAACAGCATCAGCTTCGGCTGCATGGCCAGCGCCCGCGCGATCGCCACCCGCTGCTGCTGACCGCCGGACAGTTGCGCCGGGTACGCCGTACAGCGGTCGCCGAGGCCGACCCGGTCGAGCAGTGCCTGGGCCCGGACCCGGGACTCCTTCTTGCCCTCGCCCTTGACCTGGACCGGGGCTTCCATCACGTTCTCGATCGCGGTCATGTGCGGGAACAGGTTGAACCGCTGGAAGACCATGCCGATCTCGCGGCGCTGGGCCGCGATCTGCTTGTTCTTCAGGCGATACAGCCGCCCGTCGCGGTCGTCGTACCCCATCAGCCGGCCGTCGACCCAGATCCGGCCGCCGTCGATCGTCTCCAGCTGGTTGATGCAGCGCAGGAACGTCGTCTTGCCGGACCCGGACGGCCCGAGCAGGCAGACCACCTGACCGCGGTCGACATCCAGGTCGATGCCCTTGAGCACCTCGTTGTGATGGAACGACTTGGTCACGTTGACCGCGTGCACCAAGCGCTCGGTCCGGGGCTGTGCCGTCTCAGCGGCGGCCGCGGCCGTCATCACGCACCACCCGCACCGGCCGGGCGGGCCGCCCGCGGTGCCTTGTTCCCGAAGCCGCGACCGAAATGCCGCTCGAGGAAGTACTGGCCGACCATCAGGACGCTCGTCACGGCCAGGTAGTACAGCGCGGCGGCGACGGCGATCGGGAACGTCTTGTAGTACGTGCTCCCGATCGACTGCAGCTGGTAGAACAGCTCGCCGATCACCGGCACCGCGACCAGCAGCGAGGTGTCCTTCAGCATCGCGATCGTCTCGTTGCCGGTCGGCGGCACGATCACCCGCATCGCCTGCGGCAGCACCACCCGGCGCATCACCTTGCCACTGCTCATCCCGAGCGCCTCGGCGGCCTCGGCCTGGCCCTTGTCCACGCTGAGGATGCCGGCCCGGGCGATCTCGGCCATGTACGCCGCCTCGGACAGCCCGAGGCCGATCACACCGGCGACCAGGCCGGTGAAGATCTGGTTCGCGTCCAGGGTGAACAGCCGCCAGTCACCCGAGAACCCGAGCCACTCGATGATCTTCCAGTCGAACGGCACCCCGAACGCGACGCCGTCCTGGAACAGGATGCCCAGCGTGCCCATCGTGAACAGCAGGATGTACCGCGGGATGCTGCGGAAGAACCAGGTGAACAGCCAGGCCACCCCGGCCAGGATCGGGTTGTCGGACAGCCGCATCACGGCCAGCAGGACGCCGCCGCCCACGCCGACGATCATCGACAGCGCGGTGACCAGCAGCGTGCCCTTCAGGAAGCCGTTGATGACCTGCGACTGGTTCATCGCCTCGAAGACGAAGCTCCACTCGAACGCCTTGTTGGTCACCAGCAGGTGCACCAGCATCGCGGCCAGAACGGCGATCACGGCGATCGCGACCCAGCGCCCGGGATGCCGGACCGGGACGGCGTCGATCCGCCCCGGCCGATCGGACGCAGGCTCGGCCTGCCGTGTCTGGGTATCAGTAGCCATGTCGGCTCACGGGTTGACGGCGAAGTCGGAGATCGCGCCCGAGTCGTTGTTCCACTTGGTCAGCGTGGTCTTGTAGGTGCCCTCGGACTCGAGCGCCTTCAGGGCCTGGACGATCGCGTCGGCGAACTCGGTCTGCGCCTTCGGAACGACATAGCCGTACGGCGCCGCGTCGTAGATGTCACCGAGTTGCTCGAGCTGTCCCTTGGTCTGCTGGATCGCGTACAGCACGACCGGCGAGTCGGCCAGCATCGCGTCGGCCTTGCCGGAGGCCAGATCCGCGGTCGACTGGTCCTGCTTGTCCCGCGGCAGCGTCTTGATCGCCGGCTTGCCCTCGGCCTTGCACTTGGCCTGGCGCTTGGGCAGGTCGTCCTGCTCCTGCGTCGTACCCTTCTGGACCGCGATGGTCTTGCCGCAGGCATCGTCTGCGTTGATGCCCTTCGGGTTGCCCTTCGCGGTCGCCCACAGGGTGCCGGCGTTGAAGTAGCTGACCATGTTGACCTGCTGCTTGCGCTTGTCGTTGATCGTGAACGACGAGACGCCGACGTCGTACTTGCCGCCCTGGACACCGGTGATGATGGTGTCGAAGCTGGCCGGCTGCCACTCGACCGTGACGCCGAACTTCTGCGCCACCGCGTTGAACAGGTCGACGTCCATCCCGACCACGGTCTTGCCGCCCTGCAGGGACTCGTTCGGCGGGTAGCTGGCGTCCACGCCGACCACGATCTTGCCGGCGGACTTGATCTTGGCCGGCAGTGAACCGCTCAGGTCGGGTCCACCACTGGACGGCGCGCTCGACGGGGCGCTGCTCGGTGCGCTGCCGGCACCGCTGTCGAGCGAGTCAGAGCCACATCCGGCGGCCGCGAGAACCAGGACGCCGGACAACACGAGCGTCCTACGCAGGACAGACATCTAGTCCTCCAAAGCTGGGTGCCGGACGGGCCCGGCGCCATGTGTCCGCATCTTGACACAGGCCGATGGCCGGGGCGCACCGAAGGGGGGCCAATGGAGACCTATTCGTAGTTCTGGCCCGCTGTCGCGCTGCGGCCCGTCGAACAGCCGGGCACGCAGCGTGACAATTCGGTCAGGTCGGCTCGACGTGGGTCGGGTCGAGCACCCGGCGCAGGAACGTCCGGGTGCGTTCCTCCCGCGGGTCGCCGATGACGTCGGCCGGCGGCCCCTGCTCGACGATGACGCCGCCGTCCATGAACGCGACCCGGTCCGCGACCTCGCGGGCGAACGCCATCTCGTGGGTGACGACGAGCATCGTCATCCCCTCGAGCGCGAGTTTGCGCATCACGGTGAGGACGTCGCCGACGAGTTCGGGGTCGAGCGCCGACGTCGGCTCGTCGAACAGCATCAGCGCCGGATCCATCGACAGCGCCCGGGCGATCGCCACCCGCTGCTGCTGACCGCCGGACAGTTGCGCCGGGAAGGCGTCGATCTTGTCGCTCAGGCCGACCCGCTCCAGGTTGGCCCGGGCGACCCGGTCCGCCTCGGCGGGACTGCGCTTCAGCACCGTCCGCTGGGCGATCGTGCAGTTGGCCAGCGCGGACAGGTGCGGGAACAGGTTGAACTGCTGGAACACCATGCCGATCTGCTGCCGCGCGGCGTCCAGGTGGCAGTCCGGGTCGGTGATGTCCTCACCACGCACGAACACCTGTCCCTGCTGGGGTTTCTCCAGCAGGTTCACACACCGCAGCAGCGTCGACTTGCCCGAACCGGACGGCCCGATCACACAGACGACCTCGCCCTGCTCGACCGAGAAGTCGATGCCGCGCAGGACGTGGTTGCTGCCGAAGGATTTGTGCAGGTTCTTGATCTCGACGAGTGCCATCAGCGCGTCCTCTCAGTCCTGGCTTCGAGCCGGCGGACCAGGATGCCGAGTGGCAGCGTGATCAGTAGATAGCAGAAGCCGGCCGTGACGAGCGGCGTCAGGTTGGCCTCGGTGTTGGCCAGGTCGCGGCCGAAGCCGGTCAGCTCGTAGCCGTCCGCGGCCACACCGATCATGAACACCAGCGACGAGTCCTTGACCAGCAGGATCAGGTCGTTGGTCAACGGCGGCAGCACGATCCGGAACGCCTGTGGCAGCACGATCTTGCGGGTCGCCAGTCCGGCCGGCATCCCGAGCGAGCGGGCCGCCTCGACCTGTCCCTTCGGCACCGCCTGGATGCCGGCCCGGATCACCTCGGCCATGTACGCCGACGCGACGATCCCGAGCGCCAGCCAGACCACGCCGTACGGGTCCCAGGGAATCGTCATGCCCTCGAACGCCAGCGGCAGCAGGCTGAACGCGATGAACACCACGATCGCCGGCAGGCCCCGGAAGAACTCGATGTAGGCGGTCGCGATCCACCGGTACGGCCCGACCTGACTCAGCTTCATCAGCGCCAGTACGGTGCCGCCGACCAGACCGATCACGAACGCGCCGGCGGTGTACTCCAGCGTCTTGACCAGTGCGGTGAGAAGCCCGTTCTGGAAGGCCTCCTTGATGAACTGCGGCTTGAAGAAGACGCTGACGATCTGGCCCCAGTCCGCGCTGACCGCGGCGATCAGGACGAGAACGACGAGGACGGCGTACTGGATCCCGCGGGAGCGGCGAGCCCGTTGCCGCGGGCTCAACCCCTTCCGCTCAACGGTTTCGGTGGCAGAGGTCATGTCCTGTCGGCTCACTTCTTCGGCTCGACCCCGAACCACTTCTTGTAGATCTCGTTGTACTTGCCGTCCGACTTCGCCGTGGTCAGCAGGCTGTTGAACTTCTCCACCAGCTTCGGTCCGCTGCCGTCCTTGAGGGCGGCGAAGCCGTAGTGCTCACCGGTGTCGAACTCGGCCACCACGGCCATGTCCGGGTTGTCCTTGAGGAAGTCGTACAGCAGGCCGTTGTCGTTGATCGCGGCGGCGACCCGGCCGGACTTCACGTTGTTCTCCTGCAAGGCCGAGTCGGGGAACGGGATCACCTTGTAGCCGTACTTGTCCTTGTTCTCGACGGCGTACTTGTGGCCGGTCGTGTCCGCCTGGGAACCGAGGATCTTGCCGCGCAGGTCCTCCAGGCCCTTGATGCCGGAGTCCTTCTTGGCCATCAGCACCTGGGTGGCGTCCATGTACGGGTCGGTGATACTGATCGCGGCCTGCCGCTCCGGCGTGATCGTCATCGCGCCCATGCCCATGTCGCACTTCTTCGCCTTGAACGCGGCGCCCGAGGTGACCTGCGCCCACTCGATGTTCACCACCTCCTGCTCCAGGCCGAGGTCCTGGGCGACCAGGTCGAGCAGGTCGACGTCGAAGCCGACGACCTTGTTGCCGTCCTTGTACTGGAAGGGCTTGTACGGCAGGTGGGTGCAGACAGTGAACTTGCCGGGCTTGACCAGCGTGATGCCGGCCGCCTTCGCCTTGTCCTCGGATCCACCGGCGCCCGAGTCGTCGCTGCCACAGGCGGCGAGCGCGAGCGCGAGGACGGCGACCGTGGTGGTGGCGGCTGTCAGGCGGCTCCTGCGGAGGGTGGAGACGATGTTCATCGCGAATTCTCCTCGACATGGTGGGGGAAACCGCATCCTGACACAACAGGCAGTCCGGCGCCCGGGGTTCGTCTCGGAGCGAGACTGGATCGTCACCGGATGTGGGACCCCTCACAGCAGACCAGTAGGCCATGTGGTTTACTCGTGCGCACGGGCGATCCCCTGTTGTCGAACACTTCCACCCACGTTCTGCGAAAGGGCCCTGATGGTCGCCCAGCCATTTTCACCAGAGGTTTCCGACCCGTACGCCGGTGACGCCGTCTTCGAACTGCATCGCGGTGGCAAGATCGAGGTCACCTCGTCCGTGCACGTCCGCGACGCCGCGGACCTGTCCAAGGCCTACACCCCGGGTGTCGCCCGCGTCTGCACCGCGATCGCCGAGAACCCCGCGCTGGTACGGCGCTACACCTGGAAGTCCAACGTGGTCGCGGTCGTCACCGACGGCACCGCCGTCCTCGGGCTCGGTGACATCGGGCCGGCCGCCTCGCTGCCGGTGATGGAGGGCAAAGCCCTGCTGTTCAAGGAGTTCGGCGGCGTCGACTCGGTGCCGATCGCCCTCGACTGCACCGACGTGGACGACTTCGTCGAGACCGTGGTCCGGCTGGCTCCGACGTTCGGCGGCATCAACCTGGAGGACATCTCCGCGCCGCGCTGCTTCGAGATCGAGCGCCGGCTGAAGGAACGCCTGGACATCCCGGTCTTCCACGACGACCAGCACGGTACGGCGGTCGTCGTACTGGCCGCGCTGCGGAACGCGTTGCGGGTCACGGACAAGTCGATCAGCGACATCCGCGTGGTCATCTCCGGTGCGGGCGCGGCCGGGGTCGCGTGTGCGCGAATCCTTTTGCAGGCAGGGGTTGGCGACCTCGCGGTGGTCGACAGCAAGGGTGTGCTGCACGAGGACCGCGCCGACCTGAACCCGGTGAAGCTGTCGCTGGCCCGCGACACCAACACCGGTGGGCTTTCCGGTCGCCTGGTGGACGCGCTGGACGGTGCCGATGTGTTCCTCGGCGTCTCCGGCGGGACTGTACCGGAGGAGGCCATCGCCCGGATGGCGCCGGGGTCGATGATCTTCGCGCTGGCGAACCCGAACCCCGAGGTGCACCCGGACATCGCGCACCGGCATGCCGCCGTGGTCGCGACCGGCCGCTCGGACTTCCCGAACCAGATCAACAACGTGCTCGCGTTCCCCGGCATCTTCCGCGGCGCCTTCGACGCCAACGCGTCCCGTATCACCGAGGGCATGAAGCTCGCCGCCGCCGAGGCCCTGGCCGGCCTCATCTCCGCCGACGACCTCCGCCCCGACTACATCATCCCGTCTCCGTTCGACCCCCGCGTCGCCCCAGCCGTCGCCACCGCGGTCGCAGCATCCGCCGAATCCGACGGAGTCGCGCGGTCCTGATCGTCGAGGAAGCCCCGCACCAGGCCGATCCAGCGCTGCGGGGCTTCCACGAACGGCAGATGCCCGGAGGCCAGTTCGACGTACTCCGCCTGATGGACGCCGTCGGCAACCTCCCGGTGGTGGTGCGGTGTCACCAGGTTGTCCTGGGTCGTCGAGATCACCAGCGTGCGGACGGCGATCCTCGCCAGATCCGCGCGTACGTCGACGACGTCGATCAGGTCGAGGTGGTCCGGCGTCCCCGGCGGGACGACCGTGGCGCTCAGCGACCCGGCCAACTCGTCCGCACCGAGGCGATCCAGCGTCGGTGTGCCGATGCCGACCAGATGGACGAACGCCGCGAGCTGTTCCGGATCGCCGGACAGCAGCTCACGCCAGAGTTCGACCAGCATCGTCATGCGCGGGTTGGGCCGAGCGAAGGGTGCGGTCAGGACGAGCCCGCTCACGCGATCCGGATGCCGGGTGGCGGCACGGATCGCGATCGCGGTACCCAGCGAATAGCCGACGATCGCGAACCGGTCATGTCCCTCGGCAGCCGCGACGAGTTCGTCGGCGAGGCCGTCAAGGGTGAGCGGAACGGAGCGCCGGGGTGCACTGCCGGTTCCGGGGAGATCCACGCCGATGACAGTGTGGTCGGCGGACAGGTCCTCGATGAGGCCGGCGTAGTTGGCCTCGATACCGCCGCCCGCACCGTGGGCAAGTAGGACTGTGGTCATGCCCCGGAGGCTAAGCTCCGACATCGGTGTGAGAGTCAAGTCAGCTGCGGACGATCATGCGGGTCCACCACTGGGCGGCTTGGTTGAGCATGGGGATGTCGTGGCCGCCGGACTGGACGTAGCCGGTCATGGCCAGGCGGGAGTAGACCGCTGACATGGTGCCGCGGCCGGAGCCGTCGTACCAGCCGCCTCGGCGGATGGCGTCGTCACCCGTGCCGGGGAACGTGGTGCGGTCCAGGTCGAGCCAGGGGAAGTCGGCGGGGACCGCGAGCTGGGTGGCCTCGATGAACCGGTGTGAGTACGCGATCTTCGAGTCCAGCCCGTGCCAGAACTGTCCCGGAGCGAGCACGCTGCGCGGGGGAGTGCCACGCCAGTACGACGCCAGCCAGGCGGCCGACTGCGGCACCTTGACCCGGTTGTCCCGGACCGCCTTCAACGCCGTACCCAGCTGGGCGATCGCGTTCGGGGACCAGCCGTAGGTGATCAGGTACGGCTGCTCGCCGGTCTCCTCGCCGATCACGTACTTCGCGCCGTCCAGCGGGAAGCCCGCGGGAGCGCCGGCGTAGATCAGGTCCGGGTCGATCTGGGTCGTGCCGAGCAGGTGCCGCGTCCCGGAGGCGGCGGCGTTGTTGTAGCTGGCGGTGTGGAACCGGCCGTAGCCGGTGGCGAGTGCCCGGACGGCGGCGTACTGGTCGAGTGAGAGCATCGACGGCGCCCAGTGCTCGACGTCCCAGGTGCCCATGTTGCCGTCGTCACCGGCGACGAAGTGCGGGAAGGCCCCGACATACCGGTCGTTGTGGAACGACGAGACGGCCTCTTCGCTGGTGTACTGCAGCGCCGCGACGCGGTCCAGCATCCCCCGGGCCGCGGCGTCGGCGGACTGGATCCGGGACAGGTCGCCGGGCCGGTGCTCGACGTACTCGGCGTAGTCGACCAGCAGCTCAGCGCGTCCCGTCAACGTACGGATGTCGCCGGTCCGCAGCACCTTGTCGGGCTGAGTGGCGTACAGGTCGAGGAGCGCGGTCACGAAGGTCTCCAGGTTGGCGCCCAACCGCGGATCGCTCTGGAGGTAAGGGCTTCGCAGGTACTGCAGGGCGAGATCCGTGCTCATCTGGCCCGGCTTTCGATCCAGGATGTAGTTGAGCAGTTCGTCGGCGGTCTGGCGTTGCTGCGGGTCGCCGGTGACGTCGTACATCGCCGCCAACGCTGCGTGCGCATGCGCCGCGCCCTCGAAGCCCGGCTCGGTGGCGACACCGTCGGCTGTGATCTGCAGGTAGGCGCCGGTGACTTGTGCGGTCGGCTCTGCCGGCTCAGCCGGCATGGCCGGGGCGGTCGTGGTCTGTCCGGTCAGCAGGACGGCGGTCAGGCCGGCGACCATCAGCGCGCGTAGCATCGGATCTCCTCAGGGGATTACGGTCATGGCCCTTATTGCCGATCCGGGGACAGGTTAAACTCCGACACGCATGTGAGGGTCGAGTCGTGGAGGTGGCGGCGCGGTGCGGATGGGCGAGATGGTGGCGCGGACCGGGGTCAGCGAGCGGTTGCTCCGGTACTACGAGGACCAGGGACTGCTGACGCCGGAGCGGCTGGCGAGTGGGTATCGGGAGTACGCCGAGAGCGACGTCGACGTGGTGGCCAGGATCCGGACCCTGCTCGCAGCCGGGTTGTCGACGGCGACGATCTCGCAGGTGTTGCCGTGTGTCACGGCCAAGCTGGAGCCGAGATGCGAGGTGCTCATCGACCAGTTGCACCAGGAGCGCGACCGGATCACCGCCTCGATCACCGCCCTCGAGGAATCCCGTCGCCTGCTCGACGGCGTTCTCTCCGCCCCGGTCGTGAATTCGGTAACTGACGCCGACTGAACCACTGACTAGGGTGGTACGCATGCTTGCTGCCTACACCGCCAAGTTCAACGCCGACGACCCGATCGCCGCCCTGGAGGTGGGGGAGTGCCCTGACCCGACGGTGCCCGAGGGGTGGGTGACGATCGACGTCCGGGCGACCGCGCTCAACCACCACGATCTGTGGTCGCTCAAGGGCGTCGGGCTGGCAGAGCAGAACCTGCCGATGATCCTCGGCTGCGACGCGGCCGGGATCGACCCGGACGGCAACGAGGTCGTCGTGCACGCGGTCATCTCCGATCCGGCGTGGAAGGGCGACGAGACGCTTGACCCGAAGCGGTCGCTGCTGAGTGAGCGCTACCAGGGCACGCTCGCCGAGAAGGTCGCCGTACCGGCTCGGAACGTCGTACCGAAGCCGGCCGGGCTGAGCTTCGAGCAGGCTGCCTGCCTGCCGACCGCGTGGCTCACGGCGTACCGGATGCTGTTCACGCAGTCGGGCCTGAAGCCGGGCGACACCGTGCTGGTGCAGGGCGCCGGCGGCGGCGTGGCGACCGCGCTGATCACGCTGGCGCGGGCGGCCGGGATCCGGGTCTGGGCGACCAGCCGGGACGAGGGGAAGCGGGCCAAGGCGCTCGAGATCGGCGCCCACGGCGCGTTCGAGTCCGGTGCACGGCTGCCGGAGCGGGTGGACGCGGTGATGGAGACGGTCGGGCAGGCGACCTGGTCGCACTCGCTGAAGTCGCTCAAGCAGGGCGGCACGATGGTGATCTCCGGCGCGACCAGCGGCCAGGCGCCGAAGTCGGCCGAGCTGAACCGGATCTTCTTCCTGCAGCTCAGGGTCCAGGGCTCGACGATGGGGACCCGGACCGAGCTGGCCGAGCTGCTCCAGTTCATGGCGAACGCCGGGATCTCGCCGCACATCGACTCGATCCTGCCGCTGGCCGACGCCCGCAAGGGCTTCACCAAGCTCAATGAAGGTGACGTCTTCGGCAAGATCGTCTTCACTGTCTAGGTGCAACCTCTCATCCGCCGCGCCGCCGTCGAGGACTCCGAGGCTGCCGCCTGGTGTCACCTGCTCTGCTGGCGCGAGGCGTACGCCGACCTTGTCCCGGCCGACCAACTGCTCGAGCAGACCAGCAACATCGACCGCCGGATCGACCGCTGGACGACGGCGGCCGAGAACGGATGGGTGCGCTGGATCGCGCTGAACCCGGACCCGGCGGCCGCGGTGGAGGACCGGGTGGTGGGCTTCGCGTCCGGCGGACCCGGGCGTGACGACGACGCCCCGACTCCGCTCGAGCTGCAGGCGATCTACACCCGTCAGAAGTGGTGGGGGACCGGGCTCGGCGCCCGGCTGCTGGAGCTTGCCATCGGCAAGGATCCGGCCAGCCTGTGGGTGTTCGAGGACAACCAGCGGGCTCGGTCGTTCTACCGGCGCAACGACTTCGTCGAGGACGGCGCCCGCAAGCACGATCCGTTCTTCGGCCTGATGGAGATCCGGATGGTCCGCCGCTGACGGGTGCCAACGGCACAGATGTGCCCAGCCGTGTTGCACAGCCGAAACACGCGCGTCGCGGTGAGGCAACGAGGCGGGCGCACTCTGGTCCTACCGCGGGAAACCCCCGCGGGTCGATCCGCCCGATCGATGAGGGACCAGGAGGGCCCATGAGGCCGACCTTGACGGTGATCGCCGACCCCGCCGACCGCTGGATGACCCGGGCCGCGTGCGTCGGCCAGGCCCCGGCGTACGACGAGTCCGCCACGCACTGGGAGCAGCGCCGCGCCCAGGCCGTCTGCCTGAACTCGTGCCCGGTGATCGACGAATGCCGTGAATGGGCCCGCCGGACCAAGTTCACCGGCACCGCGGCCGGCGAGAAGTTCCTCTCCGGCCGCCGCCGCGGCAAGCCCGGCCCCCAGGAACGCCGCCGCGACGCCCTCCCCGACCAGCAGCAGGCCAGCTGACGACCCCGTCTCCTGGGTCCGCCCATCAGACGGTGGGTTGGCCCACCGGAATCCGATGGGCCAACCCACCCTCTCGTAGGTCAGCCCAGCAGAGGTGCTTCGTCAGACCTGGACGAGCTCGTCGGCGCGCTCCGCGTCGACGGGCTTGTCCGTCTTCCGGAACGGCGAGGTCAACGTTGCCATCAGGTACCGCCGGTTGCGCGCTGCCGCCACGATCGCCAGCGCCAGGTAGATCCCGCTGATCACATACCGCCCGGTCTGACCCGGTACGGCGAACTGGATCGCGAACAGGCCCAGCAGCGTCCAGGCCGCCCAGCGCGGGAAGCGGAGACTCAGCAGTACGGCGATCCCGAGCAGCGTCTGCGTCGCGGTGAGCAGGAACTCCTCGATCTGCCGTCCGTCCAGGTGCAGCGCCACGGGGCCACCACCGATGCCGTACGCGATCGGGAGGCTGCCGATCAGCAGCGTCCACTGGTTCACCTTGGCCGAGATCAGCAGGCCGAGCGCGGCCGCGCCCTTGCCACGCCAGGCGAACAGCAGCGCGACGATGAACTCCGGTGCCTCCGAGGCCAGCGGAGCCAGCCACTGGACCAGCAGGAACTGGTCGATTCCCAGCGCGTGGCCGCCCTCGACCAGCGAGTCCGCGAACGGCTCCGCGGAGGCGAGGATCACCCCGGCCGAGACCAGGAACATCCCGATCACCGCGATCCGCCGCTGCACCGTCGGCAGCCCACCGATCGTTGCCGCCGGCCCGATCAGGTCCGGATCGTCGTCGTGCTCCGAGGTCGCCGCGCGGTACAGGTAGTAGGCGAAGAACGCGAGCAGCAGGATGCCGAGCACCAGGTGGATCTCGCCGGTCACCGGGATGACGAAGGCGACCACACCGGCGATGGCCAGGAAGCCCAGCTCGCGGCGGTACCCGGACTCGAGCACCAGCGCCTTGATCGACTGCCCGCTGCGCCGCGAGGCGACGTACAAGCTGAGCAGGACGACGCTGGACCAGCCGAGGCCGAGGAGCAACCGGTTCGAGCCGGTCATGTTGGCGGCGGCGAACTGGACGTAGTCCGGGTTGCTGCCCGCGGTGTGGGCGAAGTACAGGTCCACCGCGTACTCCGGGAGCACCGCGATGACCGCCAGCAGGGCGATCGCCAGACCACCCGAGATGTCCACTTCCGCGGCCTCGGCCGCCCAGGCCAGCACGAACGACGCGGCGACCACGGCGAGGCCGAAGATGAAGATCGACGGCAGGGCCGAGGGGTGTGTGCCGGTGAGCCGGAGGGCGACCGCGGGGATCGCCACCACGAGCAGCATCACCACAGGGCGGACGGCTCGGAACATGGTTCCAGCCTGCCACCGTTTTGATACTTTCGCAATTGCGAAAGTGTGAGACCGTCCTCACCTCGGCACGCCGGACTGCCCTCGGACCGTTCCAGCGGTCACAATGACTGCGCGATGACGACACCGTTCCCAGAACCCACGAAGGCCCAGCTGGAATCCGCCGCCGGCACCTTCGCGATGCTGTCCGCCCCGGTGCGGCTGCATCTGGTCTCACTGGCGGCTCAGGGCGAGTACGACGTCGGCACGCTGGCCGACCGCGTCGGCGTCAGTATCGCCACCGCCAGCCAGCACCTCGGCAAGCTCCGGCTGGCCGGCATCATCACCGCCCGCCGCGAAGGCCGCCGGCACATCTACACCGTCGACGACCCGCACGTCCTGAACCTGGTCGACCAGATCTTCGAGCACATCGCTCCGGACGGCACCCTGGCTCCCGACCCACCGCGCAGGACCCGGCCGCCACACGCGGACTAGAGAACGTGCCGCAGGTACTGCTCGGGGTGGCGCAGGTAGGCACGCCAGTTCTGCACGAGCTCGAGGTCTTCCCAGACCGTCTTCCGGATCCCCCAGTCGCCGGTCTCCAGGATCGTTGCCCCTGGCAAAGCGGCGATCACGGGGGAGTGGGTCGCACAGAGCACCTGCGATCCCGACTCGGCCAGCCGGTTGAGTACGCCGACCACGGCCAGGCTGCTGGAGAACGACAGGGCCGACTCCGGCTCGTCCAGGCAGTAGAACCCGCGCCGGATGAAGCGGTCGTTGATCAGCCTCAGGAAGCTCTCGCCGTGGCTCATCTCGTGGAAGGCCAGGTCCGCCGACCCCGAGGTGCGCGGATTGTCCTCCAGGTAGGTGTAGAACCCGTGCATGGTCTCGGCGCGGAGGAAGAAGCCGGCCCGCTTGCCACCGATGCCACGGGTCAGCAGGAGTTCGTCCGCCAGCGGTGACTCGGTCGCCCGGGTGGTCAGCCGGGCGCCGGTGGAGCCGCCTTCGGGCGACAGGCCGTACGCGACCGCGATCGCCTCGACCAGCGTGGACTTGCCGGTGCCGTTCTCGCCGACGAGGAACGTGACGCCGGGATCCAGGTCCAGACCGTCGGTCAGCAGTTGCCGTACTGCGGGAATGGTGTGCGGCCAGGGGCCGGACGAACGAACGCCCTCCGCTGCGGCGACCCGGCGTACGGGCTGCTCGGCGAAGGGCATTCGCTCACTCTAGAACAGCAGGGAGCTCAGTCGTCCTCGTCGTCGAGGCGGGCCAGCCAGGTGGCGAACCGCTCGATCGGGGTCTCGAACTCGGGGTTCAGGTCGACGAACTCGCGCAGCCGCTCGGCCACCCAGGCCAGCGTGACGTCTTCCTCGCCACGCCGGCCCTCGAGTTCCTCGATCCCTCGGTCGGTGAAGTACACGTCAGCTGAAGGCCTGCTTCAGCAGCGTGGACTGCTCGGCCTGGTGCGCGCCCATCGAGCCGACCGAGGTCGCCGACATGGCCGGCCGGGACACCCGGTAGAACGGCTTGCCGCCGAGGTGCTCGGTCAGGTTCAGCGCCATGAACGGCCACGGGCCCTGGTTCGCGGGCTCGTCCTGGACCCAGCGGATCTCGGTCGCCTTCGGGTACTTCGCCAGCTCCGCGACGATCTCGTCGCTCGGCAGCGGGTAGAGCTGCTCGACCCGGATGACCGCGGTGCTGATCTTGTCCGGCTCGGCCTTCTTCCGCTCGGCCAGCAGGTCGTAGACGATCCGCCCGGACGCCAGCACGATCCGGTCGACCGTACCCGCGGTGGCCTCCGCCTCGGCGTCGCCGATGATCGGCCGGAAGGTGCCGTGGGTGAGCTGCTCCGGCTGCGACACCGCCTCCTTGCGCCGCAGCAACTGCTTCGGCGTGAAGACGATCATCGGGTTGTGCTCCTCGCCGAGCGTGTGCCGGCGGAGCAGGTGGAAGTACGACGCCGGCGTCGACGGCTGCGCCACCGTCATCGCGTTCTCCGCGCACAGCTGGAGGAAGCGCTCGACCCGGGCCGACGAGTGGTCCGGACCCTGGCCCTCGTACCCGTGCGGCAGCAGCAGCACGACACCCGACTTCTGGCCCCACTTCGCCTCACCGGCCGAGATGTACTCGTCGATGATCGACTGGGCGCCGTTCACGAAGTCACCGAACTGCGCCTCCCACAGGGTCAGCGCGTCCGGCCGGGCCACGGAGTACCCGTACTCGAAGCCGAGAGCGGCGTACTCGCTCAGCAGCGAGTCGTAGACGTGGAAGTTCGCCTGGCCCTCGTCCAGGTTCTGCAGCGGGACGTAGTCCTGGCCGTTGACCCGGTCGATGATCGCGGCGAACCGCTGCACGAACGTGCCCCGGCGGCTGTCCTGACCGGCGAGCCGCACCGGCCGTCCGGCCAGCAGCAGGGAACCGAAGGCGGTGATCTCCGCGCTGGCCCAGTCGATCGGGCCCTGGGTGATCGCGGTCGCCCGGCGCTGCAGCTGGGGCAGCACCTTCGGGTGCACGGTGAAGCCCTCCGGCAGCGTGGTGTGCGCGTCGGCGATCTTCTTCAGCACCTCGGGCGTGGTCGCGGTCGCGTCCGGGCCCTCCGGCTTGTCCGGGTAGACCGGCACCGTCACGTACGGCGCCGGGGTGTCCGGCTGGCTCTTCGCCTCGCGGACCTCGGCGAAGACCCGCTCCAGCCGCTGCTGGAAGTCGCGCATCGCCTGCTCGGCCTCTTCGACCGTGATGTCGCCACGGCCGATCAGGGCCTCGGTGTAGAGCTTGCGCACCGACCGCTTCTGCTCGATCAGGTCGTACATCAGCGGCTGGGTGAAGCTCGGGTCGTCGCCCTCGTTGTGACCGCGGCGGCGGTAGCAGACCAGGTCGATGACGACGTCCTTGTTGAACGCCTGGCGGTACTCGAAGGCCAGGTCGGCGACCCGGACACAGGCCTCGGGGTCGTCGCCGTTGACATGGAAGATCGGCGCCTGCACCATCCGGGCCACGTCGGTGGAGTACATCGACGAGCGGGACGAGGCCGGCGAGGTGGTGAAGCCGACCTGGTTGTTCACGATCACGTGGATCGTGCCGCCGGTGCGGTAGCCGCGCAGCTGGGACAGGTTCAGCGTCTCCGCCACCACGCCCTGGCCGGCGAAGGCCGCGTCACCGTGGACCAGCACCGGCAGCACCGGGAACGCGACGCCGCGGTCCAGGATGTCCTGCTTGGCCCGGACGATACCCTCGAGCACCGGGTCGACCGTCTCCAGGTGGGACGGGTTGGCCGCCACCGACACCTTGATCTTGTCGCCGAACTCGGAGAC
Source organism: Kribbella capetownensis (assembly GCF_004331485.1). Lineage (GTDB taxonomy): Bacteria > Actinomycetota > Actinomycetes > Propionibacteriales > Kribbellaceae > Kribbella > Kribbella capetownensis. The sequence goes on along the minus strand of NZ_SJKD01000006.1, from coordinate 109,880 downwards.
GAACTCGCCCTCGGCGCCCAGGTGGTACTTGACGTCACCGGAGCCCTGCACGGTCCGCGGGTCGATGTTGCCGTCGAACTCGCGGAAGATCTGGCCGTAGGACTTGCCGACGATGTTGGCCAGCACGTTCAGCCGGCCGCGGTGCGCCATGCCGATGACGACCTCGTCCAGGCCGGCCCCGGCCGCTTCCTCGCAGAGCTCGTCGAGCAGCGGGATGGTGGTCTCGCCACCCTCCAGCGAGAACCGCTTCTGGCCGACGTACTTGGTCTGCAGGAAGGTCTCGAACGCCTCGGCCTCGTTCAGCTTGGCCAGGATCCGCAGCTGCTCCTCGCGCGGCACCTTGGTGTGCGGGCGCTCGACCCGCTCCTGGATCCACTTGCGCTGCTCGGGGTCCTGGATGTGCATGTACTCGATACCGGTGGTCCGGCAGTACGAGTCGCGCAGGATGCCGAGGATCTCGCGCAGCTTCATGAACTTGCGCTCGCTGGCCGCCCCGAACGAGCCGGTGGCGAACTCGCGGTCCAGGTCCCACAGGGTCAGGCCGTGGGTGGCCACGTCCAGGTCCGGGTGGCTGCGCTGCTTGTACTCCAGCGGGTCGGTGTCGGCCATGATGTGGCCGCGGACCCGGTAGGCGTGGATCATCTCGAGGATGCGCGCCTGCTTGGAGACGTCCTCCTCGTGGCTGTGCGGGAGGTCGGCGGCCCAGCGGATCGGCTCGTACGGGATCCGCAGCGACTGGAAGATCTCGTCGAAGAAGCCCTCCTGGCCGAGCAGCAACTGGTGCAGCCGGCGCAGGAACTCACCCGACTGGGCGCCCTGGATGATCCGGTGGTCGTACGTCGAGGTCAGCGTCATCACCTTGCTGACCGCGAGCTTGGCCATCGTCTCGTCGGCCGCGCCCTGGTACTCCGGCGGGTACTCCATCGCGCCGACGCCGATGATGGTGCCCTGGCCGGACATCAGCCGCGGCACCGAGTGCTGGGTGCCGATGGTGCCGGGGTTGGTCAGGCTGATCGTGGTGCCCTGGAAGTCGGGCAGCGCGAGCTTGTTGTCCCGGGCCCGCCGCACGACGTCCTCGTAGGCCATCCAGAACTCGGCGAACGTCATCGTCTCGGCGGCCTTGATCGACGGCACCAGCAGCTGCCGGGTGCCGTCCGGCTTCTGCATGTCGATGGCCAGGCCGAGATTGATGTGCTGCGGCTGGACGTGGGTCGGCTTGCCGTCGGTCTCGTCGTACGACGCGTTCATCTCCGGCAGCGTCTTCAGCGCCTTCACCAGCGCCCAGCCGATCAGGTGGGTGAAGGAGACCTTGCCGCCGCGGGCGCGCTTGAGGTGGTTGTTGATGACGATGCGGTTGTCGATCAGCAGCTTGACCGGGACCTGCCGGACGCTGGTCGCCGTCGGCACCTGGAGGCTGGTCTCCATGTTCTGCGCCGTCCGTGCGGGCGCGCCGCGCATGATCTTGCGCTCGGTGTCCGCGGTGCTGGCGGGAGTGGCCTTGGGCTGGGCGCTGGGCGGCTGGTTCACCGTGCCTCCGGTCGGGGCGGCGGCCGTCTTGGCCGGCGCTTGCTTCGCTGCGGGCTGGGCCTGCGGTACGGCGGCCTGCGTGGCCGGGGTCTGCGTGGCGGCTGCCGCCGCGGCAGGTGCGCTCGAGGCCGGCGCGGACGGCACGGTGCCGCGGCTCGGTGCCTCGGGAGTCTTGTTGTCCGACACTGCATCGGGCCGGGGAGCGTCGGCCGGGGTGCTCGTCACCGGCTTCGCGTCACCAGGCTGGGATGCCTTGAAGCTGTCACTCTTGAAATAGGCGAGCCACGCCGGATCCACCGAGTTCGGGTCCTGCAGGTACTTCTCGTACAGCTCGTCGACCAGCCATTCGTTCGCACCGAAGGCTGCTAGGGGATTTGTGTCTGATGGCTCGGTGGCCACTTGGCAGTTCGCCTCTTCCGATCGGGTCCGGTACCGCGGTGGTTAATGCTGATGTTATGGGTGGTTCCCCAGGGCAAGGCTAATAGCACGCGACCCTCTTCCACAGCCTGGGACCACCGGACCAGTGTGTCGGGTGGTCGGGCTTCGGCGGCTGGATCGTTCGAGGCCTGAAACACTGCGCTGACAGGTGTTTCAGCTCATCGGCGCGACGGTGATCGGCCGATGCTCTGCCGTCCGGTCCGAGGGGGTCCGGGACGCCTTGCAGTGGAGGGTTTCCGGCGACTCCGACGGTGACCCACGGTGTACGGTTCCAGCCTAACTGGCCACTGTATGCAGTTGCGCACTCGCCCCAGGTGATGATCACGACTGCGCAGAAATGTGGCCAACGTCACGCTCCGGATCAGTCCACTTCCCCTCCACTGGTCTTCCTCGACCACCAACCTCCGGCGACTGCTATGTTCTGGATATTCGACGTCCAGAACAAGAACAGAGGTGCGTGATGATCAGCAATCCGGCCGGTCTGCACGATCCGACGGGGTTCGGCTACAGCCATGTCGCTGAGGTCGGGGATTTCGTTCTCGTTGCCGGGCAGTACGCCTCCGGTGCTGACGGTCACGTCGCGGTCGCCGGGTTCGAGGAGCAGTTGGACCTTGCGTTCGCCAACCTCGGCATTGCGTTGCGGTCCGTGGGGCTCGACTACGACAGCGTGTTCCAGTTGCGGACGTACATCGTCGACCACTCGCCGGAGAAGCTCGCGGCGCTCGGTCAGGTGATCGCGAAGTACTGGCCCGAGCGGCCGCCCGTCCAGACCCTGCTCGGCGTCGCCTCGCTCGCCCTGCCGGAGATGAGCTTCGAAGTGGATGCTGTCGCGGTACGTCGTTGAGTGGTTCGGCGGCATACTGACCAGATGGCGTTGACGGATGAGGCGATCGTCAAGATCAAAGGGATGATCACCTCGGGGGAACTGGGTCCGGGGGACCGGCTGCCGAAGGAGGCCGACCTCGCGGCGCGGCTGGGCCTGTCGCGGAACTCGCTGCGCGAAGCGGTGAAGGCGTTGACGCTGGTCAACGTCCTCGACGTCCGGCACGGTGACGGCACCTATGTCACCAGCCTGGACTCGGCGCATCTGCTCGACGCGCTGAACTTCATGGTCGACCTGCACCGCGACGATTCCGTGCTGCAGTTCTTCGAGGTCCGGCGGCTGCTCGAGCCAGGAGTCGCCGCGCTCGCCGCGACCCGGATCAACCGGCAGCAGGTGACCGACCTGCGGCTGCTGTGCAGCGACCTCACGCCCGATGCCGAGGTGGAGGAGCTGGTCGCCAACGACCTGCAGTTCCACCGCGGCATCGCCGAGGCGACCGGGAACATGGTCGTCTGCTCGCTGCTCGACGGCATCTCCGGCGCGACCCAGCGGGCCCGGATCTGGCGCGGTGTCACCCAGGCCGGGGCGGTCGAGCGGACGCTGTCCGAGCACGCCGCGATCCTGGACGCGATCGAGGCCGGTGACGCCGAGGCCGCCCGTGCCTGGATGACGGCCCACATCGCCGGCGTCGAGACCTGGCTCCGCAAGGCGCCCTGAGGTAGTCCGGTGGTATGGCGTTCGAACCGCCGCCACCGCGGAGTGCGCTGACGCTGCGACTGGTGCTGTCCTGCTTCGGCGTGGCGCTGTTCGTCACGTCCGCGATCCTGTTCGCGGCGTACGACGTACCGGCCGGCTGGGTGATCACCTGCGTGGTGCTGGCGGTCGTCGCGTTGGTCGACCTGGTGATCGTTGCCTGGCGCAAGCGCCGGGAAAATGGTTGAACGGGCGAAGTACGGCCCGCTACTGTGGTGGACGTCCCATTCCCGACGTCAGGGGTCGCGTTGTAACTCCGAGGTCTTTTCTGCAGCCGGTGATCGCCGCCCGTTCTGGTGCGCGGTCTCGTCCAAGACCTCGTTCGGAGTACACGCATATGAGTAATTCCCTGACCTGTACGGACCTCTTCTTCGCCTGGCCGGACGGCGACGTCCTGTTCGACGGGCTCAACTTCGTCGCCGGACCCGTGCGGTCCGGTCTGGTCGGCCGCAACGGCGCCGGCAAGTCGACGCTGCTGCGGCTGATCGCGTGCCGGTTGACGCCGCAGCGCGGCACGATCCGGGTGGCCGGCGAGCTCGGGTACCTGCCTCAGGACCTGACCCTCGACACCGGTCTGCGGGTCGACCAGGCGCTCGGCATCGACGCGATCCGCCGTGCCGTCACCGCGATCGAGTCCGGGGACGCCTCGGAGCAGAACTTCGCGATCGTCGGCGACGAGTGGGACGTCGACGAACGCGCCGAGGCGTTGCTCGGCAAGCTCGGCCTGGGCGCGATCGACCTCGACCGGAGCGTCGGTGAGCTGTCCGGCGGCGAGACGATCCTGCTCGGCCTGGCCGCCGAGTTGCTGCGGCGTCCCGACGTACTGCTGCTCGACGAACCGACCAACAACCTCGACCTGCGGGCTCGCCGGCACCTGTACGACGCCGTCGACCAGTTCCGTGGTGCGTTGCTGATCGTCAGCCACGACCGCGAACTACTCGACCGGGTTGACCAGATCGGTGACCTGCGCAAGGGCGACATCACCTGGTACGGCGGCAACCTGACTGCGTACGAGGAAGCGGTGGCGGTCGAGCAGGAAGCCGCGGAGCGGACGCTTCGGGCGGCCGAGTCCGACGCCCGCAAGCAGAAGCGCGATCTGGTCGAGGCGCGGATGAAGATGGACCAGCGCCGGGCGCGGGGCCAGCGGGCGTTCGAACAGGGCGGGATCCCGAAGATCATCGCGGGCGGGCTCAAGCGGTCGGCGCAGGTGTCGGCGGGCAAGCATCTCGGGATGCAGTCCGACCGGCTCGAGTCGGCACAGGACGCGGTGGCCGAGGCGGAGGCCAAGGTCCACGAGGACGAGGCGATCCGCGTCGACCTGCCGAAGACCGCCGTACCGGCAGGGCGGGTCGTGCTCCGGCTGGAGGAGCACAAGCTGCGCACCGGGGCGACCGTGGATCTGGAGATCCGTGGGCCGGAGCGGATCGCGCTGACGGGCCCGAACGGCGCAGGTAAAACGACGCTGTTGCAGTCGATCACCAGTGACTCGTTGCCGGTCGTGCCGTTCCGGTACCTCCCGCAGCGGCTCGACCTGCTCCGCGACGACCTGTCGATCGTGGACAACCTGGCGCTGCTGGCGCCGGGCACGGAGAACCAGGAACGCCGGTCGCGGCTGGCACGCTTCCTGTTCCGGGGCCGGGCCGCCGATCAGCTGATCAGCACCTTGTCCGGTGGCGAACGCTTCCGGGCGACGCTGGCCGCGCTGCTGCTGGCGGAGCCGCCGCCGCAGTTGCTGATGCTCGACGAGCCGACCAACAGCCTCGATCTGTCCAGTGTCGCCCAGCTCAAGGACGCGCTCTCGTCGTACAGCGGTGCGGTGATCATCGCGAGCCACGACGTGCCGTTCCTGCGCGAGATCGGCATCACCCGCTGGCTCGAGCTGACCCCGGACAGCCTGACCGACATCGACCCTCTGTAGAGATTCCATACCCCTAGGGGGTACCTTCGGGGTATGGAAGAGCACGAGCACGGCGCGCACGCGGATCACGCCGGGCATTCAGGTCATGGCGGGCATGGGGATCATGCGGCGCAGTTCAAGGACCGGTTCTGGATCAGCCTGGCGCTGGCGGTTCCGGTGGTGTTCTTCAGCGAGATGTTCGCCGACCTGCTCGGCTACAACCGCCCGGACTTCACCGGCTCCGGGCTGATCGCGCCGGTCCTCGGCACCGTGATCTTCGTGTACGGCGGCCAGCCGTTCCTGACCGGCGGATGGAGCGAACTGAAGTCCCGCCGGCCAGGGATGATGCTGCTGATCTCGATGGCGATCACGGTCGCGTTCGTCGCGTCGTGGGTGACCACCTTGGAGATCGGCGGGTTCGATCTGGACTTCTGGTGGGAGCTCGCGCTGCTGATCGTGATCATGCTGCTCGGTCACTGGCTGGAGATGCGGGCGCTCGGCGCCGCGTCCGGTGCGCTCGACGCGCTGGCCGCCTTGCTGCCCGACTCGGCCGAGAAGGTGACCGACGACGGCGTGGTCGAGGTGATGCTGCACGACCTGCGCGAAGGGGACGTCGTACTGGTGCGGTCGGGTGGACGTGTGCCCGCCGACGGCACCGTGGTCGAGGGGCAGGCCGAGGTCGACGAGTCGATGATCACCGGCGAATCGCGGCCGGTCGCCCGTGCGGTCGGTGACTCTGTGGTCGCGGGAACCGTTGCCACCGACAACGCTCTGCGGGTCGAGATCACCGCCGTCGGGGACGACACCGCGCTGGCCGGCATCCAGCGGCTGGTGGCGGAGGCACAGGCCTCGTCGTCCCGCGCGCAGGCGCTGGCGGATCGGGCCGCGGCGTTCCTCTTCTACTTCGCGTCGATCGCCGGACTGATCACGTTCGTGGTCTGGACGTTGCTCGGTGAGCTCGACGAGGCCGTGACGCGGACCGTGACGGTGCTGGTGATCGCCTGCCCGCACGCGCTCGGGCTGGCGATTCCGCTGGTGATCGCGATCTCGACCGAGCGTGCCGCGAAGGCCGGCGTACTGGTGAAGGACCGGTTGGCGCTGGAGCGGATGCGGACGATCGATGTGGTGTTGTTCGACAAGACCGGCACGCTGACCAAGGGCGAGCCGGCCGTGACTGGGGTGACAACAGTCGGATCGGTGTCCGACGAGGAGTTGCTGGAGTTCGCGGCCGCGGTCGAGGCGGACAGCGAACATCCGTTGGCGAGGGCAATCGTCCGCGCGCATGAGGTCCGGGCTGCTGTTGGCGCGGGTAGGGCGGCTCGGTTGACTGCGTCGGAGTTCCGTTCGCTGACCGGGCGAGGCGTGCAGGCTGTTGTCGACGGCACCGAGGTTGCCGTCGGCGGTCCGGCGTTCCTGCGGGAGTACGGCGTACCTGAGCCGGCCGGGCTCGAGGCGGATGTCGAGGCGGATGTCGAGGCATGGAAGGGGCGCGGGGCCGCGGTGCTGCACGTGGTTCGTGACGGCCGGGTGCTCGGGGCGATCGCGTTGGAGGACGAGGTTCGCGAAGAATCCCGCCAGGCCGTGGACGCGCTGCATCGGCATGGCGTGAAGGTCGCGATGATCACCGGTGACGCACATCAGGTGGCCGACGCGGTTGCCAAGGAACTCGGGATCGACAAAGTCTTCGCCGAGGTCCTCCCGCAGGACAAGGACGCCAAGGTAGCTGAGTTGCAGGCCCGCGGGCTCAAGGTCGCCATGGTCGGTGACGGCGTGAACGACGCGCCCGCCCTGGCCCGCGCCGAGGTCGGCATCGCGATCGGCGCCGGCACGGATGTCGCGATTGAATCCGCCGGCGTCGTACTCGCCGCCGACGACCCGAGGGCCGTCCTCTCCGTGATCACTCTCTCGAAGGCCAGCTACCGCAAGATGTGGCAGAACCTCATCTGGGCCACCGGCTACAACGTCATCACGGTCCCGTTGGCCGCCGGCGTACTGGCCTTCGCCGGCATCCTCGTCTCCCCGGCCGTCGGCGCCGTCCTGATGTCCATCTCCACCATCGTCGTGGCCCTCAACGCCCAACTACTGCGCCACCTCAACCTCTCACCTCAACAGGTGACGGCTGTTTGAGACGCTTTACGGCGTGGGGGCGTCTTCGCGGAGGAGGCCTTCGGACTTCAGGTCGGACCAGAGGGCCTTGGGGACCTCGGTCCGGGCCAGGGTCGCGTTGGTGTGGACCTCGTCGGGCGTGCGGCAGCCTACGGCGATGCCGGCTACTGCTGAGTGGAAGAGCGGGAAGGCGAGGGCCGCAGCGGGGAGCGTGGTGTTGTGGGCCTCGCAGACGTCGGCCAGCCGATTCGCCTTGTCCACCAGGGATGCGGCCGCCGGTTCGTAGTTGAACGTGGCGCCGGGTGCGGGCCGCGGCTGGGACAGCAGGCCGGAGTTGAAGATGCCCACAGCAACTACCTGTACGTCGTGCTCGAGACAGGCCGGCAGTACGTCGTCCAGCCCGTCGGGGTCGATCAGCGAGTAGCGGCCGGCCAGCATGATCACGTCGATGTCGATCTCCTGGACGAACCGGGTCAGCATCGCGGTCTGGTTCATGCCGGAGCCGATCGCGCCGATCACACCCTGGTCGCGCAGCTCGATCAGCGTCGGGAACGCGGTCGCGACCGCTTCCTCGTAGTGGTCGTCCGGGTCGTGCACGAACACGACGTCCAGCCGGTCGGTACCGATCCGGCGCAGCGAGTCCTCGATGCTCTGCAGCACGCCGTCGCGAGAGAAGTCCCAGCGCCGCCGCCGCTTCGAGCTGACCTCGAACCCCTCGTCGTCGGTGGCCGCGTCCTCGGCCTCGTAGATGATCCGGCCGACCTTGCTCGACAGCACGAACTCGTCCCGCGGTTTGCCCTGCAGGCCGACTCCGAGCCGTTCCTCGGCCAACCCGAGACCGTAGTGCGGAGCGGTGTCGAAGTACCGCCACCCCTCGTCCCAGGCGGCGTTCACGGTCGCGACCGCGTCGGCGTCGTGGACCTCACCGAGCAGGTTCCCCAGCGGTGCACCGCCGAGCCCGATCCGCTGGTCTTCCGGGAAGAGCCTCACGATTTCACCGCCGGGAGCCGCAGGTTCTGCATCCCGCCGTCGACGGCGATCGCCGTACCCGTGGTCGAACCCGACAACGGACTGGCCAGATAGGCGATCGCCTGCGCGACCTCGTCGGCCGACACCAACCGACCCATCGGCTGCCGGGCCTCGAGGGCCGCCCGCTCAGCGGCCGGGTCGTCCGCGACGTCGAGCAGCCGGCCGACCCACGGCGTGTCCGCGGTGCCCGGGTTCACGCAGTTCACCCGGATCCCCTCGCGGACGTGGTCGGCCGCCATCGCCATCGTCAGAGCCAGTACGGCGCCCTTGCTCGCGGAGTACAAGGCTCGGTTCGGCAGGCCCGCGGTGGCGGCGATCGAGCAGGTGTTGACAATCGCGGCGGACTCGGACTTGCGCAGGTACGGCAGCGCGGCCCGGGTCACCCGGGCGATCCCGACCACGTTGACGTCGAGGACGCGGTGCCACTCGTCGTCATCGTTGGCCGCGACCGTGCCCTGGGCGCCGATGCCGGCGTTGTTCACCACGATGTCGATCCCGCCGAGTTGCAGCGCGGCCGCCGCGACGGCGTCCCGGACCGAGCTGTCGTCGGTCACGTCAGCTGCGATCCCGGTCAGCGGTTCGGCGACATCGGGCTTGAGGTCGAAGACAACCACCCGGGCGCCACGGGCGGCCAGCAGTTGGGCGGCCGCGAGGCCGATACCCGACGCGCCACCGGTGACAACTGCACGGAGGCCGGCGAAGTCCGTCACTTGTTCTCCTTTGTGAGGTCGGTCCAGATCTTGCCACTCGGATACCGGAAGTCGCAGAGCGTCTCGGCATCCATCTCGGCGCCGAACCCGGGCCGCACCGGCGCCACGTAGTGGCCGTCGCGGATCACCACCGGGTCCAGGAAGTGCTCGTGCAGATGGTCGACGTACTCGATCACCCGGTTCTCCATCGACCCGCTGACCGCGACGTAGTCGAACATCGACAGGTGCTGGACCAGTTCGCACAGCCCGACTCCACCGGCGTGCGGGCACACCGGTACGCCGAACTTCGCGGCCAGCAGCAGGATGGCGACGTTCTCGTTCACCCCGGCGACCCGGGCCGAGTCGAGCTGCAGGATGGACAGCGCCTCGGCCTGCAACAACTGCTTGAACACGACCCGGTTCTGCACGTGCTCGCCCGTCGCGACGCGGATCGGGGCGATGGCGCGAGCGATGGCCGCGTGCCCGAGTACGTCGTCCGGGCTGGTCGGTTCCTCCACCCACCAGACGTCGTACGGCGCGAGCGCCTCGACCCACCGGATCGCGTCGGCGACGTCCCAGCGCTGGTTGGCGTCGATCGCGATCCGGATGTCCGGGCCGACGGCCTCGCGGGCCAGCCGCATCCGGCGGATGTCGTCGTCCAGGTTCGCGCCGACCTTGAGCTTGATCTGGGTGAAGCCCTCGGCGACCGCCTCGTGGCACAGCCGGACCAGCTTGTCGTCGCCGTATCCGAGCCAGCCCGGAGTCGTGGTGTACGCCGGATACCCGCGCTCGCGCAGGGTCGCCTCGCGGTCCGCGCGACCGGACTCGGCGGCGTGCAGGATCTCCAGCGCCTCGTCCCGGGTCAGCGCGTCGGTGAGGTACCGGAAGTCGACCAGGTCGACGATCTGCTCCGGCGTCAGGTCGGACAACAGCTTCCACAGCGGTACGCCGGCCCGCTTGGCGGCCAGGTCCCAGACCGCGTTCACGACGGCGCCGATGGCCATGTGCATGACGCCCTTCTCCGGGCCGAGCCAGCGCAGTTGCGAATCGTGCACGAGCGACTTCCAGAACCCACCGAGGTCGGCCAGCGTCGCGTCCAGGTCGAGCCCGATCACGTGGTCGCGGAGCGCCTCGATCGCCGCGGTCTGGACGTCGTTGCCGCGGCCGATGGTGAAGGCGAAGCCGTGCCCCTCGAGCCCGTCGCCGGCATCGGTGCGCAGGATCAGGTACGCCGCCGAGTAGTCCGGGTCGGTGTTCATCGCGTCGGAGCCGTCCAGGTCCAGCGACGTAGGGAAGCGGACGTCGTACGTCTCTAACTCGGTGAACCGTGGCATCGAAGACCCATTCTGCAGCTGTGGGCGGTCTGTCGCGGGGAATCCTATAGGATATGTGGCGCGAGCGACACTGGCCGCGGACCTCAGGCACTCAGCAACGACGCTCGATCCGGGCGACGCACGCTCGGCTGCCAGCTGTGTCCGGCCCTTCGCGGGGGTTGGTGAGTGCCGCAGGTCCGGCCGATAGAGTCGGCGCGTGGATCCGGAACCCAGTGGTGTGCTGCGGCTCGGCACTCGGTCGTTCGGGCCGGGGGAGTTCGCGGTGATGGCGATCGTGAACCGCACCCCGGACTCGTTCTTCGACGGCGGCGCCACCTTCGCGGAAGAGGCCGCGTTGTCGGCGATCGACCAGGCCGTCGCCGACGGCGCGGACCTGGTCGACATCGGCGGCGTCAAGGCCGGGTACGGCGAAGCGGTCGACGAGACCGAGGAACTGCGCCGGACCGTGGACTTCGTCGCCTCCGTGCGCGATCGCCACCCCGAGCTCCTGATCAGCGTCGACACCTACCGCAGCGGCGTCGCCCGCCGGGTCGGCGCGGCCGGCGCGAACCTGATCAACGACACCTGGTCCGGCCACGATCCCGACATCGCCGCCGCGGCGGCTGAGTCCGGGGCCGGGCTGATCTGCAGTCACGTCGGCGGGCTGAAACCTCGGACCGACCCGCACCGGATGGCGTACGACGACGTGGTCGCGGACGTGATCCGGACGACCACCGCACTGGCCGAGCGGGCCATCGCGGCCGGGGTACGGCCGGACGGGATCGTCATCGATCCGACCCACGACTTCGGCAAGAACACCCTGCACTCGCTCGAGGTGACCCGCCGGATCGACGAGTTGGCCGCGACCGGCTGGCCGGTGCTGGTGGCGATGTCGAACAAGGACTTCCTCGGCGAGACCCTCGACCTGCCGTCCGGCCGGCGCGGGCCGGCGACGCTGGCGGCCGTCAGCATCGCGGCCTGGCTCGGCGCCCGGGTGTTCCGGGTCCACGACATCGCCGGGACCCGGCAGGCCCTCGACCTGATCGCCGTCCTGCGGAAGACGGCGACGCCTGCGTACACCCGAAGGAGCCTGGTGTGATCCGGAACTGTGCTGTCGGGGCCGAGCTGACCGAGGACGACCTGATCGCCGCCTACACGGTGCCCGATCGGTCGGTCCCTCGACTGCGGGCGAACTTCGTCACCAGCCTCGACGGAGCCGTCACGCTGGAGGGTCTGTCCGGCGGCCTGTCCAGCAAGGACGACCAGAGCATGCTCGGCCGGCTGCGGATGCTCGCCGACGTGGTCCTGGTCGGTGCGGGCACGCTCCGTGCCGAGGGGTACGGCGGGCTCCGGCTCGGCGCGAAGCGGCGTGGCTGGCGGAACGAGCAGGGCTGGCCGGAGAACCCGACGCTGGCCGTGGTCTCCGCGCGACTCGAGTTGGCTGCCGACAGCACGGTCTTCACCGAGGCGCCCGTACGGCCGATCGTCATCACCTGTGCGTCCTCGCCGGACCACCAGCGCGAGGCTCTCGCCAAGGTGGCGGACGTGATGATCTGTGGCGACGAGACCGTGGACCTGAACCAAGCGGTGGCCGGGCTGGTCGAGCGCGGACTGCCGCAGATCTTGTGCGAAGGCGGTCCGCATCTTCTCGGCGCACTCACCGGTGCCGATCTGGTCGACGAGCTCTGCCTGACCGTGTCGCCGCTGCTCGCGGGACCGGGTGCACGCCGGATCACCGACGGCCTGGCGGCCACCGAGGCACGATCGTTGCCGTTGCTGCAGGTCCTCACGACCGACGAAGGGTTCCTGTTTCTGCGCCACGGCCGGGGACTCCGCTAGTGCCGGTCGTCGTTGCCGCGGTCTGTCCGCATCCGCCGGTGATCGTGCCCGAGCTCGCGTTCGGCGCCGCGCCCGAGCTCGATCCGCTGCGCGCGGCCTGCCTGGCGGCGATCGACGGACTCGCAGCTGCCGACAGCCTGGTGATCGTCGGATCCGGCCCGGTCGGGCGCCGGTACGACGCATCCGCGGGCGGCAGCTTCGCGGCGTACGGCGCTCCGCAGGTGCGAGTCGGGGACGGTGAGCCGGTGTTGCCGCTTTCCTTGCTGGTCGGGGCTTGGCTGGTCGGCCAGAGCAAGGCGGCCGGCGTACGGCGTACGTCGATCTCGGTGGCCGACGACTCGCCAGAGACCTGCCTGGCCCTCGGGCGGGAGATTGCCGAGGGCAACGATCGGATCGGGTTGCTGGTGATGGGCGACGGCTCGGCCCGCCGGAGCGATCACGCGCCGGTGCATCTGCATCCCCGGGCCGAGATCTTCGACGCGACGGTCGCAGAGGCCTTGCGGAGCGTCGATCTGGACGTTCTTGCCGCCCTCGATCCGGACCTGGCGACTGTCCTGCAAGCGGCAGGCCGCGCTCCCTGGCAGGTCCTCGCGGGTGCACTCAGGGCGACCACCCTCACCGGCAACCTGACGTATGGCGCTGCCCCCTATGGCGTCGGGTACTTCGTTGCCAGCTTCACTTAAGTGACACTGTCCGGGTGACTGAGGAACGGGCGGGCTACCGGCGGTCGGCGAAGTCGCCGCGCGGGGAGGCGCGGCGGCGGGAACTGCTCGATCGCGTCGCCGACGACCTCGGCCAGAACGGGCTGGTGGACTTCTCGCTCCGGCGGGCCGCCCGTGCGGCCGGTACGACGCACAAGGTGCTGCTGTATCACTTCGCCGGTCCCGAGGAGTTGCTGACGGAGTCCGTCCTGCAGTTGCGTGAGCGGCGGATCAGTCGCAGTCTCGCGGCCGCGACCGAGGGCGCCGATCGGCCGCTGGCTGATCGGGTCCGGTCGATGTGGCCGGTCCTGGTCGGCCCGGAGTCGTGGGTGCTGGACCAGGCGATCGGCCTGGCGATGTACGACCCGGCGCGGTACGCCGATCTGGCCCGGGAGGCGTCGAAGCAGTACCTGCCGGCGTTGCTGTCGATCTGCCCGGCGGCGTGGTCCGAGCGGCGCAAGGGCGAGGTCGCGGAGTTGATCCTCGCGACGCTGCGAGGGTTCCTGATCGAGTGGCGTACCAGTGGTGACGGCGCCGGGATCGAGGCCGGGTTCGCCGCGCTGGTCCGGGCGCTCGAGCGCGAAGAGTCCGCCTGATTCCTGCGTTCCGGTGGTTCTGAGCAGAGTCATGGACAGTTTGCGAACCACGTGGTTCACTTTTGAGTATGCGCGAGAAGGTGTGGTTCAGCAGTGCGGGTGTGGAGTGCGCGGGCTGGCACTATCCGGGGTCGAACGGCGGCTGCGTGGTGATGACCGGTGGGTTCGGGGTCACCAAGGAGCCGGGCACCGACCGGTTCGCCGAGCGCTTCGCGGCGGCTGGTTTCAGTGTGCTGGCGTTCGACTATCGCAACTTCGGTGAGAGTGGTGGTGAGCCGCGGCAGGTCGCGCCGATCGGCGGGCAGCTGACGGATTGGCGGGCGGCGATCGGTTTCGCCGCGACCCTTCCCGGGGTCGAGCGGGTCGCGCTCTGGTCGTTCTCGTTGTGCGCCGGGTACGTCGTACAGCTCGCCGCGGAAGATGATCGGATTGCCGCCGCGATCGCGCAGTCTCCGAACGTCGATGGGCCGGTCGTGACTCGCACGGCGTCTCGCTACCAGAGCCCGCTCGGCGCACTCCGACTGGCAGGTCGAACCCTCCTGGACACCCTTGGCGCTCTGGTCGGGCGACCTCCGAAGCTGGTGGCGCTGTCCGGCCCGCGTGGGACAGTCGCGCTGCTCAACACCCCTGACGCCCAGCTCGGCGATGCCGTCCTCAACCCGGGCAACAAGTACCCCGATTGGCAGCAGACCCTGGCCGCGCGCTCGATTCCGCGTGCCGCGTTCTACCGCCCAGCGAAGTACGCCGCCGACATCCGTTGCCCACTGCTCTACGTGGTCTGCAATGACGACCGCTCCGCCCTAGCTGCTCCGGCCGTCGCAGCCGCCGCCAAGTCCTCCAAGGCCGAGCTGGTCCGCCTCCCCGGCAACCACTACGCCCCCTTCCTCGAAAGCCACGAGGCCGCAGTCGAAGCCGAACTGACCTTCCTCCGCCAACACCTCCTGGATCCCACCACCCCAACCCACCCACCCCTAACCCAGTCCGCCTAGCCCGACCTCCCGCGCCCTGGGATGGGTCAGCCCACGAGAAGGTGGGTTGGCCAACGAGAATCCGGTGGGCCAACCCACCATCTGGTGGGTCAGCCCAGCAGAGGGGACTACGCGGGTTCGGCGGGGACTGGTGGCCAGCGGCTTGCGGTGCGTGCGAGGTCTTCTCGGCCGGTGGCTTGTAGTTGAGTGACCAGGTCTTCGCGTGCGGCTTGTACGGCGGCGGTTGCTTCGGCTGCTGTGTCGTGGGGGCCGGACCAGTTGCAGACGGCGTTGCCGGCGTACCAGTGGCCTGAGGTGGAGCGGCGTACGTGGGAGGTGGCTAGGCGGGCAGCCGGGAGGGGTACGGCGGCCTGGTGGATGACGGCCTCGATCGCGACGACGGGAGCATCCAGGTCCAGGAGGGGGCGGAGTTCTACGGCGTCGGTCAGGGCGAACTCGTAGCCGGAGGGGGCTTGGGCGGCGATCCAGGTGAAGGCGCGTTCGGCGGTTTCGGCGAGGTCGCGGGCGAGGTCCGGGTCGGTCAGGGTCTGGACGCCGCACGGCCGTGGATCGGTCGGGCGCAATGCGGCCTGGCAGCGGCGTACCAGCATCTCCTCCGGCAGCGTCTGCCGCCGGCCGAGGATGCGCGACAGCCCGACGATGTCGAAGTTCAACTCGTCGGGCGTCCGCTTCAGCCCCGGCTCGAACGGCGAGCCGGGGCGAGTACCGCGCGTGGTCCACGGACCGACATGCCACCGGGTCAGAGCCGTCATACTGCCGACCCTATCTACCGCCCTTAGGCGTCGATCGCCGCGGACGTCTCAGTCGGCCTTGACCGGAGCCGGGACGTCGAAGGTCTTGGCCAGGTCGGTCAGGATCGACCACGCGCCCTGCAGACCGACCGCGGTCATCCAGGTGAGGTCGGGGACTTCGTGCACCTTCGGCGCCAGCGGCGTCCACAGCGGGTTGGCCTTGAACTGCCCGGCGGTCTTGGCGCTCAGCCCCTTCTCGTCGGCGTACACAGTGACGAAGATCGCGTCGCCGTCGGCGTCCTTGATCCGCTCCGGGCTGATCTCGAGTGCGAAGTCGTTCACGTCCTGCGGCGCGGGCCGCTTCAGGCCGGCGTCCTTCAGCACGATGCCGGAGAAGCTGGCGTTCTGGTACAGCCGGGTCGGCCCGTCGACGAAGCGGACCACCGAGATCGCCGGGTTCTTCGCCTTCGCGTTGATCGCGTCGCCGACGGTCTTGGCCGCCTTCTCGTACGACGAGAGCTCCTTCTCGGCCAGGTCCTCCGCGCCGAGCGCCTTCGCCTCGAGCCGGATGTTGTCCTTCCAGGTCGGCCCGGTGGTCTCGGACATCACCGTCGGCGCGATCGCGGACAACTGGTCGTACAGCTTCTCGTGCCGGACCTTCGCGGTGATGATCAGGTCCGGGTTCAGCGCGGCGATCTTCTCCAGGTTCGGCTCGGCCAGCGTGCCGACCGCCTCCGCCTCGCCGCCCAGGGTGTTGCGGTCGTCGCCGAGGTAGTCCGGCAGCTTCCCGTTGATGCTGCGGTAGTCGGTGTACCCGACCACCGGTGTGTCCAGGATCAGCGTCGCGTCGACGAAGCTCGCGTCCAGCGCCACCACCCGCTTCGGCTTGGCCGGGATCTCGGTCTTGCCCATCGCGTGCTCGACGGTGCGCGGGAACCCGGCCGAGGACGCTCCGGCCGCGTCCGGGGAGTCCTCGGAGTCCGCGGCGGAGCCGCAGGCGGTCAGAGCCAGTGCGGCGACGGCGAGCAGGGCGGTGATTCGGGGCAGGCGCACAGGTGTCTCCTGGTCAGGACGGCTCGCAGGTTAAGGTGACTCACCACAACGTTGAACTAAGGCAACCCTAACCATATGTCCTCCGCCGTCCCGACCGCACGCCCGGCCGCGCCGCCACCGGTCCGCACCGGCCGTCCCGCAGTACGTCGTACTGCCGCGCTGCTCGTGCTCGTCGTCGTTCTGGTGCTGGCCTTCGCGGCCAGCCTCGCATTCGGGTCGAGGGGGCTCGGGCCTGGCGCGTTGTGGCACGCACTGACCGCGAACGACGGGTCCGATCCGGACGTGATCGTCCGCAGCCTGCGCTTCCCGCGCACGGTGGTGGCCGTCCTGATCGGCGTCTGCCTGGGCGTCGCCGGGACGTTGATGCAGGGCCACACCCGCAACGCGCTGGCCGAGCCGGGGATCTTCGGTGTGAGCTCGGGCGCCGCGTTCGCCGTCGTACTCGGGTTGCAGCTCGGCTGGGTCGAGTCGGTCTCGTCGACGGTGTGGGTCGCGCTCGTGGGCGCGTTGGTGGCGACGTTCGGTGTGCAGCGCCTGGCCTCGCGGGGGAACGGAGCGTCGCCGGTCGGGCTGGCGCTGACCGGCGCCGCGGTGGCCGCGATGCTCGGTGCGTTGACCTCGGCGATCGTGCTGCTCGACGCCAACACCCTCGACGGCTATCGCTTCTGGGCGGTCGGTTCGGTCGCAGGCCGCGGCCTGGATGTCGCGGGGCAGGTGCTGCCGTTCGCGGCGGTCGGTCTGATCCTTGCCTTGATCAACGCTCGCGACCTCGATCTGCTGGCGCTCGGCGACGATGTGGCCGCTGGTCTGGGTTTGTCGATCCGCCGGGCGCGCTTGGTCGGGCTGGTTTCGATCGGGTTGCTCACTGCTGCGGGAGTCGCGGCCTGCGGTCCGATCGGCTTCCTCGGACTGCTCGCCGGCCATGTCGCTCGCCGGATCTTCGGCGCCCGCAACACCTGGCTGATCCCGGGCGCGGCTGTCATCGGCGGGACCGCACTGGTGCTCGCCGACCTGGTCGGGAGGCTGGTCGGCGGTGCCGGTGAGGTCCAGGCCGGCGTCGTCCTCGGCATCGTCGGCGCGCCCTTGTTCGTGATCGTCGTACGCCGCCGGGCGGTGGCGCTGTGAAGTCGCGGACGGTAATGCTCAGCGTGGCTTTCGCGGTCCTCGCCATCGTGATCGCGCTCGTCTCCCTGAGCGTCGGTACGACGAAACTCCCGCTCGCCGACGTGATCGAGGTACTGCTCGGAGGTGGCCGCCACGGTACGCGTCTCGTCGTGCTCGAGTTGCGGCTGCCACGTGTGGCCACCGGCCTGCTGGTCGGCATCGCGTTCGCCGTGTCGGGCGCATTGCTGCAGACCTTGTCCCGCAACCCGCTGGCCAGTCCGGACATCGTCGGTGTCAACTCCGGTGCGTCCGCGGGTGCCGTCGCGGTGATCGTGCTCGCCGGCAGTGGCGGTGGGAACATCTCGGGTGCCGCGGCCAAGGTCGGCATCCCGCTGGCCGCCGTACTGGGCGGGCTGATCGCGACGTTGATCGTCGGTGCGTTGTCAATCCAGCGTGGCGTGGTGGACGCCGGGCGCGTGGTGCTGATCGGGGTCGGGATCGCGGCCGCGGCCAACTCACTCGTCGCGTGGTTGCTGGTGATCGGTGATGTCAACGACGCAGGCCGGGCGGCCGCATGGCTGGCCGGTTCACTCAACGCGCGAGCCTGGAGTGATGCAATTCCGGTGCTGTTCGCCGTGGTGCTCTTGTTGCCGGTGGCAATGATGTTCAACCGGGACCTGTCCGCGCTGGTGCTCGGGGACGACGTCGCGTCGTCGCTCGGCGTGCGGGTGGCGCGGATCAGGCTGGCGTTGCTGATCGTGGCGACGGTGCTCGCCGCGATGGCAACCGCGGGAGCGGGCCCGATCGCGTTCGTCGCACTGGTGGCGCCGCAGATCGCGCAGCGGCTGACCCGGATGGAGCGGCCCCCGTTGCTCACCACCGCGATGCTCGGCGCACTGTTCGTCGTACTGGCCGATCTGGTCGCCCGAAACGGACTGCAGTGGTTGCAGGTCGGTCCGTACGAGCTTCCGGTCGGCATCATCACAGCTGCGTGCGGAGCGCCGTACCTCCTACACCTCATCGGCCGTCAGCAGAAGGGACGCTGATCAGTGCACGTCGAGAACCTCACCCTCGCGTACGGCGGGGATGCGCCGGTGGTGTCCGGGTTGACGCTGGAGGTGCCGGCCGGGCAGCTGACCGCTGTGGTCGGGCCGAACGGATCGGGTAAGTCCACGCTGCTGCGGGGGATGAGCCGACTGCTCACTCCGCAGAGCGGTCAGGTGTTGCTGGACGGCAAGGACATCCACAAGCTGCCGGCGCGTGAGCTGGCCCGGAAGCTCGGTGTGCTGCCGCAAGGGCCGGTGACGCCGGAGGGGATCACAGCTGCCGAGCTGGTATCGCGCGGACGCCATCCGCACCGCGGACTGTTCGGGCGGCTGACCGCTGAGGATGACGCCGCGATCGACGAGGCACTCGCGGCCGTCGAGCTGACCGAACTGCGTGAGCGCCCGGTCGACCAGCTGTCTGGTGGCCAACGGCAACGGGTGTGGATCGCGATGGTGCTGGCCCAGGGCACGCCACACCTGCTGCTGGACGAACCCACGACGTACCTGGACCTGGCCCACGCGGTCGACGTGATGAACGTGGTCCACGCGGCGGCTCACGGCTCCGGCCGGACTGTGGTTGTCGTGCTCCACGACCTCACCCTTGCCGCGCAGTACGCCGACCACCTCGTGGTGATGGGCGAGGGCCGGATTGCCGCCGAGGGACGACCGGTCGACGTACTGACCGCGGAACTGCTGGAAGACGTGTTCGGTCTGCAGGCCACCGTGGTCGACGTCGGGGGAGCACCCGTCGTCGTCCCGGACCGTAGGCTGGTTGGGTGAGCCAATCCGTCAGCGATCTCGCGGACGTCCTCGCCGACTCGGTGACCTGGATGTCCGTGCGTACGGCGGACTCCGTGCCCGGACCGGAGTGGGTGTCGTGTGCTGACGTGATCTCGGAGCAGCAGGCCGGCGGCGATCCGACGTACGCGTGGCGGACTGCTGTGCAGGAGGACTACGGGCGCGAGTACGCCATCGATCCGCCGGTGCAGGTCGCAGCCATGTTCACGCTGATGTGGTACGTCCAGGTCCCCTCGCTGGTGGCCGGAGTGACGGCAGCCGCAGCCGGTGTCTCACCCGAGGTCTCGCCGTCCGCACTGGCGTTCCGGCGGCACCCGACCGCGCACTACCCGGTCGAGGTCGCGCTGCTGTCACAGGAGGCCGTGCCGATGGCCACAGCGGCCGCACAGCTGAAGGCCCACACGACAGCGTTTCTGGACTCCTATCTGCCCGCTGTGAAGCTTGGGTCGCTGCAGCGCTTCGGTGCCGTCGACGACGAGGTGCGGGCCGCGATCCGCTTGCCGGATGAGGCGCCGTACGCCGAACAGGCCGCTGAGGCGTTCGCCGTGTCGCTGGAGCAGAAGCTGCGAACGTCGTGCTGCTACGTCTATGTGCTGCCGAACGTGAACGCCTGCACCACCTGCCCGCGTTTCCGCTGATTGGTCTAGGCCGCCTTCATCCAGAGGATTGCCGCCGTGCGGTTCCGCGCGTTGGCTGTTCGGCATGCGGTGGACACATGCGGTGGTGGCAGGCGGACTCCTGGTGACTTCGGCAGCGTTCGTGCCGGTCGCGCAGGCACGAGAGGCGGCCGGCGTGAAGCCCGGCGTCTGGACCGAGACGGCGTACAACTCCGTCTTCAAGGACAGCGGGCGATCGCCGGAGGCCCGCGACGACATCCAGCTCGACACGGCCAAGAACGACTACGAGGCAGCGCAGATCGTGGTGCGCGGCCCGGCGGCGTTCACCGTGAACAAGGTCGATTTCACGGCGCTGACCGGACCGTCGGACGCGATCCCGGCGAGCGAGCTCAGCTACAACCCGGTCGGGTACGAGTACCTCAACCACAACTCGGTTTTCGGCGGCAACCAGTTCGTCGTGCCGACGACACGACAGGCGCCGGGCGACTTCCCGGACCGGCTGCTCAACGAGACGGGCATCGCCGTACCGGCAGGCCAGACGCAGTCGCTGTGGGTCCGCGTGCACGTGCCCGCGACCGCGCACGGCGGCATCTACCGGGGCCGGGCCACGGTGCGGACGACGAACGGCGACCTGCACGTGCCGATCACGGTGAACGCGCGCAACGTGGTGATCCCGCCGGCGAACCAGAGCGAGTTCACCAACGTGATGTGGACGAACTTCCTCGGGCTGACCTCGTACGACCCCGGCAAGGGTGACACGGTCAAGCTGTTCTACGGCCACGACCGGTACTCGCCGCAGTGGTGGCAGCTGATCGACAACTGGGCCGACACGATGAAGCGGTACCGGCAGAACAACCTGCAGTTGCCGCTGCTCAACCTGCTCACCGACGGCGGCAGCAAGGTCGATGCCGCTGGCAACTACAGCTTCAACTTCAGCCGCTTCGACGAGGTGGTGCAGCGGTTCCTGGACAAGGGCGTGGTGAACCGGCTCGAGGGCTTCACCGGCGCCGGGCCGCAGAACGCGGAGCACAACAGCCAGTGGCCGCGGTACCTGGTCGAGGTGACGCCGAAGGAGACCGGTCGGCAGGTCCCGGACTACGTCTGGTGGGACACCCCGGAGGCGGAGAACTGGTACAAGCAGTTCTACCCGGCGCTGCGCCAGCACCTGGCCGACAAGGGCTGGAAGGACATGTTCTGGATGCATGTCGGCGACGAGCCGGGCGCCGGCGGTGACACCGGCTGGTTCGGTGTGGAGCAGAAGCTTCGGCAGTACTGGCCGGATGTCCAGATCGGCGACGCGATCGTCAACCAGTTGGCGCCGAGCGTGGCCAAGGCCGAGGACATCGTGATCCCGAACCTGCACACCTACACCGCGAATCCGGCGCCGTACGACGCGGAGAAGGCCAAGGGCAAGCCGCTGTGGTTCTACAACTGCAACATCCCGGTCGGGAATCACCTGAACAGGTTCATCGACCAGCCGGAGTGGAGCCAGCGGCAGACCATGTGGCTCGCGTACGGCCGTGGGGCGACCGGCTATCTGCACTGGGCCTACGGCAACTGGCAGTACGCGATGGACGACCAGGACGTGAAGGGTGACGGGTACATCGTTCGCCCGGACAAGGAACACAACACCATCGAGGCCTCGCCGCGCTACGAGTCGCTGCGGGACGGAATGGAGGACTGGGAGGTCCTCAACCAGCTCGGCAAGACCAATCCGGGCCTGGCACACGACCTCGCGACCAGTGTGGTGCAGCGGAGTGACAAGTACTCGCCGGATGTGTCCTACATGCAGCGGATCCGGGCGATCGCTCTGGACGCTGCAGCCGGGAAGCCGGTCGTAGCCAAGGACCTGGCCCGGCACCAGCCGACCGCCGCTTCCAGTGGCAACGCCGCGAAGGCAGTCGACGATAATGGCACCACCGCCTGGCAGCCGGCCAGTGGCAGCGGCACCAACTGGATGCAGGTGGACCTCGGCCGCCAGGCGCAGGTGGACGGCGTGCGGCTGCGCTGGGGGAGCACCTACGCGAACAAGTACCGCGTGCTGGTCTCGGCCGACGGGACCAAGTGGGCCGAGGCCGGTCTGGGCACTGGTGACGGTGGTGACGACTTCATCGGGCTGAACGCCAAGGCGAAGTACCTACGGATCGAGGCGACTGGTTCCAGCGGCGGTACGGCGCCGTACCAGCTGCTCGACCTCGAAGTGGCGGGCAACCAGCTGCACCAGCAGAACCTCGCGGCGGGGAAGCCGTACGAGCGGACCGAGCCGTCGACTCGCTTCCCGGATGCGGCCAAGACGGAGGCGACCGACGGTGTGATCGGTGACGACTGGGGCGACGGCAAGAGCTTCGGCTACGAGCTGCTGAACGTCGGCGACAGTGTGCAGCCGGTGGTCAGCATCGACCTCGGTCGTCGGCAGGCGGTCGGGACGGTGCGGGTGCACGCCTACGAGGAGTACCCGGACTACCGGCCGGACAAGATCACCGTGGCCACCAGTGTCGACGGTGTGCACTTCACCGACCGGGGTGAGGCGACGGCCGTGAACGGTGCCTCGAACGTCTGGTACGACCTGTCGTTCTCGCCCGCCGCTGCCCGCTGGGTGCGGGTCACGTTCGACAAGAAGCGGACCAACGACCGCAACACCGGGATGTTCGTCGACGAGATCGAGGCGTACGGCGCCGGTTACCCAGGCCCGAGCTGACCCTGGTGAGGATTTCGCTGAGAGCGAACCTGGCCGCTCCGGACTGATCCGGCCCGGAAATTGTCGGTGGCGCCGGGCAGCATCGCGAGCATGACTCGAGATGCGCTGCAGGCGTCACCGACGGGTAACCCGCCGTCAGTTGTCCGGCCGCAGGTCCGGCGTTAGGTTCGCTGACGTGACCTCGCCCGGTGGTACTCCGGCGACGACTCCGATCGGCTCCCGGGCCGAAGCGGAGGGGTTCGTCGCGATGGTCTGTTTCAAGCACGGTCCGCCGCGGTTGCACGGCGTCGAACTCGAATGGACCGTGCA
The DNA here is from genome assembly GCF_004331485.1 of Kribbella capetownensis. Taxonomy (GTDB): domain Bacteria; phylum Actinomycetota; class Actinomycetes; order Propionibacteriales; family Kribbellaceae; genus Kribbella; species Kribbella capetownensis. Next base: position 86,824 of record NZ_SJKD01000006.1, on the reverse strand, counting down.
TCATGCGGAAGATCCGCGCCGGCCGCTCGACGCCGACCGATTACGCACCGCCCTGGGCGCGCACGCGCCCGCGACCCTGGTCCCCGGCAGCCCGCAACTGCCGCTCGGCCGGGGCGCTCTGGTCACTGTGGAGCCTGGTGGCCAGGTCGAGATCTCCGGTCCCGCCGCGGCCTCGGTCGCCGGGCTGATCGACGACACCGCCGCCGACGCGGCCGAGCTGACGGCTCTCCTTCGCACCGCGGACCTGGTTCCAGGCGATCACGGCCTGGACGCCTACCGCACTCCCCGCCGCATCCTCACCGTCCCGCGCTACGCGGCGATGGAACGCGCCTTGCAACGACTCGGGCCCCACGGTCCCCGGATGATGTGCAGCACCGCCGGTCTGCAGATCTGCCTCGATGCCGGCGAAGTGGATCAGACCGCTCTGCGCTGGCGCGCCGTGCATGATCTCGGTCCGGCGCTGGTCGCGCTGTTCGCCAACTCCCGCCACCGTGCCGGCAGCGACACCGGCTGGGCGTCGGCGCGGACCGAGGCCACCTTCGGCACCTACGCCCCGTTCACCGAGCCGCCATCGCTCAACGGCGACCCGGCCGCCGCGTGGGCGCGGTTGGCGATGGAGGCGCCGGTGCTGTGCTTCCGCCGCGGCGACCGCTGGGATGCGCCTCGCGGACTGACCTTCGGTGCCTGGGCGGAGGGCGAGTTGCCCGGCGACAGACCGACGTACGACGACCTGACCTATCACCTGTCCACGCTGTTCCCGCCGGTCCGGGCGCGTGGGTATCTGGAGGTGCGCTACCTCGATGCGCAGCCGGGGGACGGGTGGATCGCCCCGACCCTGCTGCTCACCGCGCTGATGTCCGACCCTGCCGTGCTCGACGACGTCCTCGCTGCTGCCGAGCCGGCTGCGGGACGCTGGATCGAGGCGGCCCGGGACGGGCTGGAGGACAAGCTGGCCCGGCAGGCCGCGGAGGACGTGGTCGAGCTGGGAGCCAGGGTGCTGGACCGGACCGGTGCCGACACCGAACTCATCGATGAAGTCGCGACCCGGCTCCATCGCATCGTCGACGAAACCCACGGAAGGCGAGCTTCATGAATCACCAACTGTCCGATCTGTCTCCCGAGGGCTTGCGCGCGTTCGTCGCCGAGCAGCTCGAGCGGTCCCGGGCGCGGACGGTCCACCTCACCGACGCCGTCGACACCGACGATCTGGTCAAGCAGCACTCCCGACTGATGTCGCCGCTGGTCTGGGACTACGCGCACGTCGGCAACCAGGAGGAGCTCTGGCTGGTCCGCGACGTCGGCGGCCGCGAGCCGCTGCGGCAGGACATCGACGAGCTGTACGACGCGTTCATGCACCCGCGCGCGGACCGGCCGACGCTGCCGCTGCTCGGCCCGGCCGAGACCCGGTCGTACGTGACCGAGGTGCGGGCCAAGGTGATGGACGTACTCGACCACGTGAAGTTTGACGGCGGGCGAGAGCTGGTGGACAACGCGTTCGCCTTCGGGATGATCGTGCAGCACGAGCAGCAGCACGATGAGACGATGCTGGCGACACACCAGCTCCGGATCGGGGTCCCGGTGCTCGACGCACCGCCTCCACCGACCGGACGTCGTCTGGCCGCGCCCGAGGTGCTGGTGCCGGGCGGAGTCTTCGAGATGGGTACGTCGGTCGAGCCGTGGGCGCTCGACAATGAGCGACCGGCACACGCCGTCCACGTCGCGCCGTACGTGATCGACACCGCGCCGGTGACGAACGAGGACTACCTGCGGTTCGTGATCGGCGGCGGCTACCAGGATCCGCAGTGGTGGTCCGAGGCCGGCTGGGCCCATGTCCAGAAGGCGTCGCTGGTCGCGCCGCGGTTCTGGGAGCAGATCGATGGTGTCTGGTGGCGGACGCGGTTCGGCAACCGTGAGCTGCTGCCGCTGGACGAGCCGGTGATGCACGTCTGCTTCTACGAGGCCGAGGCCTACGCGAAGTGGGCCGGGAAGCGGCTGCCGACCGAGGAGGAGTGGGAGTTCGCAGCCCGGTTCGATCCGGCGACCGGGCGGACCCGGCGCTTCCCGTGGGGTGACGAGAGCCCTGGTCCGCAGCACGCGAACCTCGGTCAGCGCCACCTCGCGCCGGCGCCGGTCGGTGCGTATCCGGCGGGCGCGTCGCCGCTGGGTGTCGAGCAGTTGATCGGCGATGTCTGGGAGTGGACGTCCAGCGACTTCCGGCCGTACCCGGGTTTCCGCGCCTGGCCGTACGACGAGTACTCGCTGGTCTTCTTCGGGCCGGACTACAAGATTCTCCGCGGTGGCTCGTTCGGGACCGACGAGGTCGTTGCCCGAAGCACCTTCCGGAACTGGGACTACCCGATCCGGCGGCAGATCTTCGCCGGCTTCCGGTGTGCCCGCGACCCCCGGCCCGAGGAGCTGCACGGCTGATGTGCCGCCATCTGGCCTATGTCGGCCCACCGGTCACGCTGGCCTCCCTCGTCCTCGACCCCACCCACTCCCTGTACGAACAAAGCTGGTCCCCGCACGACATGCGCGGAGGCGGCACAGTGAACGCCGACGGCTTCGGCCTCGGCTGGTACGTCGACGGCCGACCGGTGCGCTACCGGCGGAATGTACCGATCTGGACCGACGAGAACCTGCCGGGGCTGGCCGGCTCGATCCGATCCCGCGCCGTGCTGGCTGCCGTCCGCGACGGGACGGTGGGCATGCCGTACGGCGAAGCCGTCGTCGCGCCGTTCCAGACCGGGGACTGGCTGTTCAGCCACAACGGCCGGATCCCGGGGTGGCCGGAGTCGACCCTCAAACTGGCGGAGACGCTGCCGGTCGTCGATCTGCTCCAGCTGGAGGCGCCGGTCGACTCCCAGCTGCTGTGGGCGCTCATCGCCAACCGCTTGAAGGATGTTCCGGCGGCTGATGCCGTCGCGTCCGTCGTACGGGACGTGGAGGCGGCGGCGCCCGGGTCGCGGCTGAACGTGCTGCTGACCGACGGCGAGCAGATCGTCGCGACCTCCTGGACGCATTCGCTGTGGGTGCAACACACCGCCGACTCCACCACGGTCGCCTCCGAGCGGTTCGGTGGCGGCGACTGGGACGAAGTACCGGACCGCTCGTTGCTCGTGGCCACCGCCACAACGCTGAGCATCACGCCGATGGAAGGACCAGAGTGACCCCGATCGACGTACATCTGACCCCGGACTACGCCGGCCGCGCGCTGCGCGAGGACGTCCGGGCCGGGCTGACCGCCGACCCGAAGTGGCTGCCCCCGAAGTGGTTCTACGACGCCCGCGGCAGTGACCTGTTCGAGCAGATCACCCGGCTGCCGGAGTACTACCCGACCCGCGCCGAGCGCGAGATCCTGCAGGCCCGGGCCGGTGAGGTCGCGGCCATCACCAAGGCACACACGCTGGTCGAGCTCGGCTCCGGATCGTCGGAGAAGACCCGGCTGCTGCTCGACGGACTGCGCGACCGGGGCACGCTGACCACGTTCGTGCCGCTGGACGTGTCGGAGTCAGCGCTGCGGGACGCGGCGGACGCGATCAACGTGGACTACCCGGCGCTCGAGGTGCACGGCGTGGTCGGTGACTTCACCGCGCATCTCGACAAGCTGCCGGGCGATCCGCCACGGATGGTCGCGTTCCTCGGTGGCACCATCGGCAACCTCCTGCCGAGCGAGCGCGCGACGTTCTACACCTCGATCCGCGAGGTGCTCGAGCCAGGGGAGTGGCTGCTGCTCGGCACCGACCTGGTGAAGGACCCGGCCACGCTGGTCGCGGCGTACGACGACAGCGCGGGCGTCACCGCGGAGTTCAACCGGAACGTGCTGCGGGTGATCAACCGGCAGCTGGGTGCGGACTTCGACGTGGAGGCGTTCAGCCACGTGGCGATCTGGGACGCCGAGAACGAGTGGATCGAGATGCGGCTGCGGGCCGACCGTGCGATGCGCGTGCTGATCCCGGAGGTCCACCTCGAGCTCGACTTCGCCGAGGGAGAGGTGCTGCACACCGAGATCTCCGCGAAGTTCCACCGCCCCGGTGTCGAGGCCGAGCTGGATACAGCGGGCTTCGGGTCGGCCGCGTGGTGGACCGACTCCGAAGCCCGCTTCGCCCTCTCGCTCTGGCAGGCCGTCTGACGTCAGCCGGCCGACTTGATCAGCCCGTTGATCTTGTCGATGTACGCCGGCAGCTCGGACACCGGCTTCTTGCCGCTGAGGATCGGTTGGTAGTTCGCCGTGGTCAGGTCGCCGACCTGCTGCGCCCACTGGGTGGTGAACCGGACCCCGACCGTCTTCTCAGCGGCCAGGTCGGCCTTGACCGTGTCGACGACAGTCGGCTGCTGCGCCTTGGTCAGCGCGTCGAAGTAGCTGGTCTGCGCCGGGGTGTACGCCGGCGGCGCGACCGGAGAAGCCGGGAGTACGGCGTCCCACACCTTGGTGTTGATGTACTCCAGCACCTTGAACGTCGCGTCCTGGTTCTTCGTGTACTGCGGCGTGCAGATGCCGACCGAGTCGTACAGCGTCGCCGGGATGTCGACCTGCGGGAACGGCGCGAACCCGTACTTCACCTTCGGCTTGTCGGTCTGGAACCCGGCCGCCAGCCACTGCCCGCCGAACATCATCGGCACCTTGCCCGCGGAGAACAGCGACTGCACGTTCGCGGCGTCGTACCCGGGCGGGGAGACCGAGCCGCTCTTGATCGCGTCGACGAGCTTCTGCACACCCTCGGTGAACTTGGCGTCCGCCTCGGCCTTGGTCGGGTGGTTCACGTTGTCGGTGAACGGTGCGCCACCGGCCGAGACGGAGTACATGCTCATCGTGAACGGGCCGTCCAGGGAGGTGAGCTGGTCGGCCACGAGCCCGTACTTCGCGCCGTTCTTTCCGGCCAGCTTCGCGGCGGCGGCGTACATCTCGTCCCAGGTCCAGCCGGCCTTCGGCACCGGTACGCCGGCGGCGGTGAAGGCGTCGGCGTTGTACCAGACGCCGTAGGTGTTCATCAGCGACGGCAGACCGCCCATCTGGCCGTCGGCGGTCTTCCAGTTCTCCATCGCGGACGGGACGAACTTGTCCGCCTTGAAGTCGCCGTCGCCGTCCTTGATCTTGTCGGTCCAGTCGACCAGCAGGCCCTGCGAGGTGTACTGCTGCTCGGTGTCGTTGCCGCACCAGAACAGGTCCGGCAGCTTCTTCGCCTGGGTCAGCGAGGCGAGCTTGTCGCCGAAGTTGCCGGCCGGGGTGTCGAGCAACTGGACGGTGATGTTGTCGTCCTTGAAGTCGGCCAGTGCCTTGTTGATCGCGGCGTTGGTCTGGGCCGACTCCCACGTCATCACGGTCACGGTGACCGGTCCGTCGCTCGACCCGCCGCCGGAGTCCGATCCGCTGCAGGCCGTTGCCGTCAGCAACCCGGCACAGGCCAGGGTGGTTACCAGGAAGGTGCGTTTCACAGGAGGATCCCCTCTATTTCTGGGTCGTGCTGCCGAGCGAGCCGAGGCCCTGGATGAAGTAGCGCTGCGCGGCGAAGAAGACGATCAGTGGCGGCAGCATGTAGAGCAGGTTGGTGGCCATGTAGTAGCTCCAGTCCGGCGTCTTCCCGGCGAACGGCGAGATGAACGAGGCCATCCCGACCGACAGCGGCCACTTGTTCGACGAGTACAGGTAGACCAGCGGGTTGAGGAAGTCGTTCCAGGAGGCCTGGAAGGCCAGGATCGCCATCGTGATCCAGGCCGGCCGGGTCAGCGGGAGCATCACACTGGTGAAGATCCGGAAGTGCCCGGCGCCGTCGATCTTGGCCGCCTCGTCGATGGAGTACGGAATCGCCAGGAAGTACTGCCGGGCCAGGAAGATGAACAGCGGGTTCCCGCCCAGGAAGGCCGGCACGATCAGCGGCAGCCAGGTGTCGTACCAGCCGATGCTCTTGTACAGCTGGAACAACGGGATCAGCCCGACCACACCGGGCAGCAGCATGCTCCCGACGAACAGGTAGAACCACACCTTGCGGCCGGGGAAGCGCAGCCGGGCCAGCGCGTAGCCGGCCATCATCGCGGTCATCACCCCACCGAGCACGCTGAGCGCGGTGATGATGGTCGAGTTCAGCAGCAGCCGTGGGAAGTGGATCGCCTCCGGCCCGTTGACGAAGTTGCTCCAGGTGAACTCGTGCGGCAGCAGCTTCGGCGGGAGGTCGAACACCGCGGTCCGGCTCTTCAGGCCGATGGTGATCATCCACAGCAGCGGGACGACCATGACCGCGCTGATGAACAACGCGACGACGTACCAGGACGTCGTACCGATCAGGCGGGGTTTCTTGGGGGAGCGCGCGGTCTGGGCGGTCAGGACCGTGCCTTCGGCGGCTTCAGTCGGGAGTGTTGTCACTGTAGGTCCAGAGCGAGGAGAACTTCGCGGTCAGGGCGATCACGGCGATGATGAGCACGAACAGCACCCACACCTGCGCCGACGCGTAGCCGAGCTGCGGGATCTGGCCGAGGTTGGGGAAGCCGTTCTTGTAGATCGACAGCATCAGCACGTTGGTGCTGAAGCCGGGGGCGCCGTTGGTGAGGATCTTCGGCTGGTTGAACGTCTGCAGTGCGGCCGTGGTCTGCAGGATCACCTGCAGCAACATGATCGGGCTGATCATCGGCATGGTGATCCGGAAGAACACCGACCACGACCCGGCGCCGTCCACCCGGGCCGCCTCGTACAACTCGTTCGGCACCGCCTGCAACGCGGCAAGGAAGATGATCATCGTGCCGCCGACACCCCACAGCATCACCAGCACGACTGCGGGCATCGACATGCTCGGGCTCTGCAACCACAGACTGGTCGGCAGGCCGAGCCGGTCCAGGACCGCGTTCAGCAGGCCGACCTGCGGATCCAGGATGAACTTCCACAACGTGATCGTCGCGATCGCCGGCAGGACGACGGGCAGGTAGGCGAGCGTCCGGACGACGCGCACCCCGGCGAACCGCTGGTTGCAGAACATCGCCAGCGCCAGCCCGAGGATCAGTGACAACGGCACATAGAGCACGACCAGATAGCCGGTCGCACGCAGCGACGGCCAGAACGCCGGGTCGACCGTGAACAGCCGGCGGAAGTTGCCCAGGCCAACGAAGATCGGGTCGGTCAGGCCGTTGTACTTGGTCAGCGCGAGGTAGAACGAGCGGACCAGCGGATAGACCACGAAGACCGTGAACCCGATGATCGCCGGTGCGATGAACAGGTACGCTGCCTTGATGTCGGACCCGGCGTTGCGACTCATGCCACCGCGGGAGGCCCGGCTCATTCTCGCCTCGCTGAGGTCGCGGAAGGACTCATTCGGCCTCCTGGACGGTAACGTTTCCAAGACTTACTGTTGGGTGACGATGCCGTGTCGTGAACAGGAAGTCAACACCGTGCCCGAAACGTTTCCACCGCCCGAGGCCAGCCGGCCGACGATGATCGACGTCGCCCGCCGGGCGGGGGTCGGCCTGGGCACTGTGTCCCGGGTGGTCAACGGCGGGCACGGAGTGCGGGACGAGACCGCGCAACGGGTCCGGAAGGCGATCGACGAGCTCGGCTTCCAGCGCAACGAGGTCGCCCGGGCGCTCCGGCCGGGGAAGAAGTCGTCGAGTCTCGCGCTGGTGCTGGGCGACCTGACCAACCCGTTCTTCGCCAGTATCGCGAAGGCGTCGCTCGAGGTCGCCGGGCAGTCCGGCTTCGCCGTCGTACTGGGCAGCGTCGACGAGGATCCGGAGGGGGAGAAGCGGGCGATCCAGGAGCTGGTCAGCCGTCAGGTCGCGGGGCTGATGATCGTGCCGGACCAGGGCGACCACTCGTTCCTGGCCGGCGCCGGCGTACCGGTGGTGTTCGTCGACCGGCCGGCCACCGGGCTCGACGCCGACATCGTGATGGTCGACAACGAGGGCGGCGGCCGGCTCGCCGCCGCACACCTGCTGGCGCAGGGACATCGGCGGATCGCGATCCTGCTCGCGCCGTCGTACTACACCACCGGCCGGCGGCTGCGGGGGTACCGGCGGGCGCACCGCGAGGTCGACGCCACCGTGGACGAGTCACTCGTCATCCAGTTGCCCGAAGGCAACGCCGAGGCCGCCGAGAAGGCGACCCGCGAGGTGATGCTCCGCGCCGATCCGCCGACGGCGATCTTTGCCTCGACCAACTTCCTCACCGAGGGCGTCCTGCGGGCCCTGCGCGAACTCGGCCGGGAGCCGGCCGTGGTCGGCTTCGACGACTTCCGGCTGGCCGACATGCTGCCGACCCCGGTGACGGTCGTTGCCTCCGACATCGCCGAACTCGGCCGGAGCGCGGCCCGGCTGTTGCTCGACCGCGCCTCGGCTGCGGACCGCCGACCGCCCCAGCGGATCGTCCTGCCCTGTGCCCTGATCCAGCGCGGCTCGGGCGAACGCCCACCGGATTCTGCCGGCAACAGAAAGCCTCGCTGACCGTCGGCGGCCCGATTAGGGTCGGTGCATGTACTACGAGACCTTCGGTGAGGGCCGCCCGATCGTGTTCCTGCCCGGCTGGGGTGGTGCCAACGGCGAGGGCCGCGACGTCCACGAGCCGGTGTTCGAGGAGCATCCGGGATGGCGACGGATCTACGTCGACCCGCCGGGCACCGGCAAGACGCCGTCGGTCCCGTCGATCACCGACCAGGACGGCCTGCTCGACGCCATCGCGGCCACGATCGAGGACGTAGTCGGCGGCGAGAGGTTCGCGCTGGCCGGTACGTCGGCCGGCGGCCTGCACGCCCGCGGCCTCGTCAGGCGCGACCCGTCGCGCATTCTCGGTCTGCTGCTGCGCGTCCCCGGCATAGTGGTCGACCGGACGAAGCGCACCCTGCCGACCGATGAATTCCTGCTCCGCTCGGAGGCCTTCGCCGCCGCCTGGCAGGACAAGCAGGACCGGTACTACGACCCCGCCGAACAGCAGGCCGACCTGGAGTTCCTGGCTCACATCCAGAGCGACATCAGCAGGTACGCGCTGCGCGAGGACCCGGCGACCCGGTTCGAGCGGCCCACTCTGATCGTCACCGGCCGCCAGGACACGATGACCGGGTACGCCGATGCGTGGTCCGTCGTCGAGGACTATCCGCGCGCGACGTACGCCGTACTCGACCAGGAGGATCACGACCTGCCGGTCCGGCGGAACGGGCTGTACCAAGCGCTGGTGTCGGACTGGGTCCGGCGCATGGAGGAGCACCCGGACGCGTGAGGGGCGGTTCTGCGTCCGGGTGCTCGGGTGAGAAGGGTCAGAAGTTCGGCCAGGCCCAGCCGAGGTAGCTCGAGAAGTACGGCAGCTTCGCCAGGCCGATCTTGCCGTTGACGCTGGTGGCCCAGAAGTAGCCGTCACCACGGGCCACGCCGACATGGCCGTACGGCGCCGCGAGGTCCCAGAAGACCAGTGCGCCCTTCGGCGGGTTCAGGTCACCGCGATGCGCGACGCCGCGGGCGACGGCGTCGTTCCAGTCGATCTTGGCCGAGCCCCAGATCAGGTCCTTGCCGAAGGAGTTCTCGGCGGCCTTCTCGCAGTACTCCTGGTAGGCGGTCGAGCCGTTGCGGGCGGCGTACCAGGCGATCGCCTTGTCCGCGCGGGGGTTGCTGGTGCACAGCGGGGCGACCAGCCCGGAGCTGCCGGTGTTCACGTAGGCGTCGGAGATGTAGCCCTTACCGGGGACGTGGTCCCAGATCAGGCTGCGGCCGAACTTGCCGGTCACCGGCTCGCCGTAGAGCTGGCAGTCGATCTCGACGGAGCCGTTCGGCTGGGTGCCGACGGCGCCGAAGCTGACGGCGTTGCCGGACCGGATGGTCACGCCGAGGCCGCTGTCGGTGACGACGGTGCCGGTGGCGGCGCTGGCCGGCAGGACGCCGAGGCTGAAGACTGCCGCTCCGCCGAGCAGGGCGGTGGCGGCGAGGCGGGCGGTGATGCGCAGTAGGGCGGTACGCATGGGCGGTGGTCCTTTTCGCTCGGAGAGTGGCGAACTGACACTGATTTACAGAGAATCAGAGGGTTACGGTGTTGTCGCAGTGGGCAACGATCGACCGGGGAGTGCGGTGTGAGGCCAGCCCAGGCTCGCTTTGTGATCGGCTGCCGGATGCGCGAGCTCCGGGAGGCCGCCGGCGTACCGCTGTCGCGGGCCGCCGTACTGTCCGGCTGGGACAAGGGCCATCTGTCCCGGGTCGAGCGTGGCCACACCAAGCCCAGCCGCGAGCTGATCGAGTGGTACGACGCCTCGTTCGGCGCCGGCCAGGCGCTGGTGAACCAGCTGGTGGAGCTGGACGCCGCGGTCCGGGCCGGTCGCGATATGTCCCAGCGGGACATCCGGCGGCATGTCCAGCCGGTGCTGCTGGGTGGGTCGGTGCCGGTCGACCACCATCCGGAGGACCGAGCCGAGTTGGTGGGGGAGACCGTGCCGGATGGGACGCGGGTGTGCCGGGATGAGTCGTTCGAGAAGGCTTGGGAGATCCGGAACAGCGGCGAGCGGCCTTGGCTGGATCGTTGGCTGACCAGACAGGGTGCCGCTGGGGCGCCGGGCTGGCTGCGATCACCGCAGCGCGAGCGGCTGCCGGACGCCGTGCCGGGCGAGACCGTGACGGTGACGATGCGGTTGCAGGCGCCGTCCCAGGTCGGGGCGTCGACGGCGTACTTCAAGATCACCGATGACGCAGGGCGTCTGTACTACCCCGGACTGGAGTCACCACCGATGTACTGCACGATCTTCACTGTGTACGAGCTCTAGTGTTCAGTGCTAGGGAATGCCCTTGACCTTGCGTCGACGGGTATGCAGAACCGCCTGGTCCGGCATACGTTGCTGTCTCCTGAACCCGCCCGGACAACAGGAGTCGCAGCGTGATCAGATTCCACAAGATCGCTCTGGCCCTGGCTGTGGCACTGGTCGTGCCCCAGCTGGCCATCAGCTCGGCCTCGGCAACCCGCCCGGCCAGGGGTCCGGTGGATCCGCCGGTCCCATCCATCCCACAGAAGTACCTCGACCAGCAGATCCAGTGGTCGGTGTGCTCCTTCGATGCCGCGGTGAAGGCGTTGTACCCGCAGGCACCCACCACCAACTGCGCCAAGGTGACCGTCCCGATGGACTGGGCCCACCCGGACGCGCACCCCGACGTCCAGGTCGCCATCGCCTACAGCCAGGCCACCGGTACGTCGAAGGGCCTGATGACCACCAACCCCGGGGGACCGGGTGGCGCCGGGCTGACGCTGTCGGCCTCGCTGGCGATCGACAAGACCCAGCTGTTCACCGACTTCGACCTGCTCGGCTTCGACCCGCGCGGCTTCGGCCAGAGCACGCCGCTGCAGTGTCTGACCACCACCGACAAGCTGAACGCACTGCCGACCACGCCCGACTACAAGGAGCGCACCCGGCAGACCCACAAGACCGAGGTGGCCGAGGCGAAGCTGTACGCCGAGGCGTGCTCGTCGACGGAGTTCAGCCAGTTCGTCAGCAGCCAGCAGACCGTGTACGACATGGAGTTCCTGCGGGCGCTGTTCAACGCACGCCAGCTGAACCTCATCGGCTACAGCTACGGCACCTGGCTCGGCGGCTGGTACGCCGACACCTACCCGTCCCGGGTCGGCCGGTTCGTGATCGACTCGAACATGGACTGGACCCACACCCAGTGGGACAACGTGAACTTCGACCCGTTCTCCGGCCAGCGCCGGCGTGACACCCAGTTCTTCCCGTGGATCGCCCGGCACGCCGACCAGATCCAGGGGCTCGGGTCCACACCGAAGCAGGTGACGGCGAAGTACAACCAGGTCCGCGCCGATCTGGTGAAGCTGGTCAAGGCCGGCACCAGCAACGTCCGCGGTGACAACCTGGACGGGACGATCTACAGCACCATCTACGGCAACGTCCGGTTCATCCGGGCGACGGTCGACATCCTGGTGCACGACGAGTACGTCAAGGACCCGTCGGCGTCGGGTGAGATCGAGCTGCGGCACGTGGACAAGGCGTGGGCACGGCTGTCCCCGGAGCTGCAGGCGTTCGACAGCCTCGCCGCGATCCGGGCCCGGTACGGCGTGACGCCGGCCGCGGCGGGCACCGACTCGGTCGTGCCGGTCGACTCGACCCGGTCGATCCTGGCCGACGCCCGAGCGGCCGCGGCCAAGTCCTCCGGCGACGCCACCGTCGACCTCGGGCCGATCGGTACGACGGTCCGCTGCAACGACACCGCATGGAACAAGGACCCGAACTTCTACCTGCGCGAGGCCGACAGGATGGCGAAGAAGTACACCTTCTTCGGCTACATGAACGGCGTACCGTTCTGTGCCTTCTGGCCGTACAAGCCCCAGGACCGCAAGCTCGACCTGACCGGCTCGCCACGAATCCTGATGATCCAGGGTGAGGTCGACCCGGCGACGGCGTACGAGGGCGCGCTGCGCACCCACAAGGACACCTCGAAGGTGACGCGCTTCGTCGCCATCGACGACGAGGGCCAGCACGGCCAGTACGTCGGTTCCGCGTCGGCCTGCGCCGAGGCGATCGGTGACAGGTTCGTGTTCAGCGGCGAACTGCCCGGCAAGGATCAGGTCTGCGGCACCAGCCCACTACCGGCCGAGCTGTCCGTCTACCCGGTCAACGGCCCGGTCGACGGCAACGCCGTCCACCTGCCCAACTCGAAGTCCCGCCACACCGTCAACCCCCTCCTCCAACGGGCCCTCGACACAGTAGCCACCACCACCCTCCGGTAGCAGCCGGCGAGCACAAGACGCGGTGGCCTTGAACAGGCAATGTCCTGTTCAAGGCCACCGGGTCATGTCCGCATCCCCCCAAGGCCCGGCGGATCCGAGCGGCGGTAGGCCCCGGCTGGTCGAGGTCGGCCCAGCTCGCCCGCACCACGCGATATCCACAGTCGCGGAGCCGGTCCTCACGCCACTTCTCCGCCAGTACGGCGCTCGCCGTGTCGCCGTACTTCTCCACGCCATCGAACTCGACGATCAGCCGACCGGCCAGCAGGAAGTCGACCCTGCCAACCAACACCCCGGCCGTATCGCGAATCTCCACCTGAAGGGTCGGTGTCGGCAAGCCGTGGTTTGCCATCAGCACCCGCAGTCGCGACTCACCGACCGACTCGCACAGCCCGTCCGCGAACCGGGCCGCAGCCCGAGCCGCGGGAGACCCGCTCCAGTACATGTGCCGGTCCGCCATCGTCACCAGCGCGTCTGCTGTGACAAGGCGCTGGTGAAGGCCAGCGTCGCCCAGCACCACCCCCACCTCGTACGACGAGACGCAGGCGGTCTCGACAATCGCTCGGCCGGGCGTGACAACCTGCAGGCCATCGAGCACCATGATCTCGCCGGGCTCGAACCGCGATCGGTGGACTTCCACGATGGCCTCGGACACCGGCCAGGCAGCAGGTTCGACGTACACGTCACGGGACAGGCGGGTTCCACTGTCCGGCCCGCAGCCGGCGCCGGAGCTCGCTCTCGCTGTAGCCCGCGTCCCTTGCGTCCGCTCGGGTGAACCAGCCACGGCGGGCGGCGGTCAGCACACTCAACTTCGGGTTCATACCGGGAACATGCCGCTGATCCGTACTCCGGCCGGGCACGGATCCTCGCTTGTGGATAACCAGGCGCGGGGACAGGGCACACCAAGCTGTGGCTTTGAACAGGAAAGAGCCTGTGCAAGCCCTCGCCGTGCTGTTCAAGCCCTCCGCGTTGGTCCGGCGGTGGTCAGTCGCGGGGGCCGTATTGGGCGTCCAGGTCGGCGTCGATTTCGGCTTTGCGTTTGAACCAGCGTTCGCTGAGACCCTTCACCTCTTCGTCGATGAAATCGATGAAGGCGAGGGAGGCGCGGACGCGGCGGTGGGCCGCGGTGCCTTCGCCGGCGGCGTCGAGGACGTGGCGGAGCGAGTCGGACCAGCGGGCCAGCGCCTGGTCCTGGCTCATCATGCTCTGGTACCAGAAGTCGTCCTGGACGACGTACACGTCGCGTCTGCTGCCGGGCTCGCGCTCACGGTTGGCCAGCCGGAGCTGGAGCAGGTAGTTGACCGCGCCGGAAACCGCGGCCGGACTGGCCTGCAGTTGGTCGGACAGCTCGGCCGCCGTCAAGCGGCCGTCTTCGCTGGACAGGATGGCGGCGAAGACCCGGGCTGCCATCCGCGGCCAGCCCGTGTCGGCCAGCAGGTTGCCGAACTGTTCGGCGTACCGCCTGACGGCTTCGTCGTCTCGTTGTGCACTCACCGCCCCATCATCCCCTCTAGGTGACCGAAAAACCTGACGTGTGAGAGATCAGTTAGTAAGATTCACAATCTTCTGAATGAAGTGTACGTTATGAATCATGACATCAGCCATCGTGGTCTCAGGACTGCACAAGTCGTACGGCAGTACGCACGCCCTCGACGGTCTCGACCTGGACGTCGCGACCGGTGAGGTGCACGGATTCCTCGGCCCGAACGGCGCGGGGAAGTCCACGACCATCCGGGTGCTGCTCGGTCTGCTGCGCGGTGACGAGGGTGACGTGTCGCTGCTCGGCGGCGACCCGTGGCACGACGCGGCGAAGCTGCACCGGCGGCTGGCCTACGTCCCCGGTGACGTGAACCTGTGGCCGAACCTGACCGGCGGCGAGGTGATCGACCTGCTCGGCCGGCTCCGTGGCGGCCTGGACTCCAAGAAGCGGGACGACCTGCTGCGCCGGTTCGACCTCGACCCGACCAAGAAGGGCCGCACCTACTCCAAGGGCAACCGGCAGAAGGTCGCTCTGGTCGCGGCGCTCGCGTCCGACGTCGAGCTGCTGATCCTGGACGAGCCGACGTCCGGCCTGGACCCGCTGATGGAGGAGGTGTTCCGGCAGTGCATCGAGGAGGAGCGCCAGCACGACCGCACCGTCCTGCTGTCGAGCCACATCCTCTCCGAGGTCGAAGCTCTGTGTGACCGGATCAGCATCATCCGCCGCGGCAAGGTGGTCGAGACCGGCACGCTCTCGGACCTGCGGCACCTGACCCGTACGTCGATCCAGGCCGAGCTGGCCGGGACCGTGAACGGTCTGGCCCAGCTGCCCGGCGTCCACGACCTCGATGTCGAGGGCAACCGGGTCCGCTGCGAGGTCGACACCGCGCAGCTCGACGCGGTGATGCGGCAACTGTCCGCGAGCGGGATCAAGAGCCTGGTCGCCCAGCCCCCGACGCTGGAGGAGCTGTTCCTGCGCCACTACGAGGACGACGTCGCGGCCGAGCCCGAGGCGGCCTTGCGATGAACGACTTCGTCGGTACCGGCACCCTGGTGCGGCTCGCGCTGCGCCGGGACCGGATCCTGATCCCGGTGTGGATCGTGGTGTTCGTGATCACGGCGGCCGGGTCCGCGCAGGCGTCCATCGACCTCTACCCGGATGTGCAGTCCCGGATCGAGGCGGCGCGGACGTCGAACGCCTCGCCCGCATTGGTGTCGCTGTATGGCCGGATCTTCGACGAGACCTCGCTCGGAGAGCTCTCGCTGTTCAAGTTGACCGCGTTCGGCGCCGTCCTGGTGGGACTGCTCGCCGCGATGCTGGTGGTCCGGCACACCCGGACCGAAGAGGAGGCCGGCCGGCTCGAGCTGCTCAGCGCCGGAGTCGTCGGCCGGTACGCCGCCTTGGCCGCTGCACTGATCGTGTCGTCGGGGACCGTCGTACTGATCGGACTGCTGTCCGCGCTGGCGTTGATCGGCGTCGGCTTGCCGGCATCCGGTTCGTTGGCGTTCGGACTGCTGTGGGCGTCGGCCGGTCTGTCCTTCGCCGGTGTGGGTGCGCTGACCGCACAGCTGACCGAGGGGGCCCGGACCGCCAACGGGTTCACCGGGATCGTCCTGGGTGTCTCGTACGTACTGCGGGCGATCGGCGACTCGTCCGCCGACGGCAAGTCCGAGTGGGTGTCGTGGCTGTCGCCGATCGGCTGGTCGCAGCAGATCCGTGCGTACGCCGGCGACCGCTTCGTCGTCGTCCTGGTGCCGTTGGCCTTCATGGCTGTGCTGGTGGCCGCCTCGATGGCGCTGATCCGGCGCCGCGATGTCGGTGCGGGCCTGGTGCGGCCGCGTCCGGGGCCGGCCACCGCTGCGCCGTCGCTGCGGTCGCCGCTGGCGCTTGCCTGGCGACTGCACCGGGGTTCCTTGTACGGCTGGGGTTTCGCGTTCCTGCTGCTCGGGCTGCTGGTCGGCAACATCGCCAGCAACGTGGACGGGTTCGTGACCAGCGACAGCGCCAGGGAGATGGTCGAGAAGCTCGGTGGCGTCAACGGCATCACTGACGCGTTCCTGGCGACCGAGATGGGGATGGTCGGCCTGCTCGCCTCGGCCTTCGGCATCCAGGCGGCGCTCCGGCTCCGGTCGGAGGAGACTGCGCTCCGGGCCGAGCCGTTGCTCGCGACTGGTGTCAGCCGCGCTCAGTGGGTCGGGAGCCACGTGCTGGTGGCGCTGTTCGGTACCGCAGTGCTGATCCTGGTCGCAGGACTCGGGTCCGGCATCTCCAGTGGTGCTTCGCTGGGCAACATGGGACATCAGGTGCCCCGCATGCTCGCTGCGGCCGCTGTGCAGTTGCCTGCGATCTGGCTGGTCACCGGACTGGTCGTCGTACTGTTCGGATTCGCTCCGAAGCTGGTCACCGGTGCGTGGGTCCTGTTCGGCATCTTCCTGCTGATCGGGCAGTTCGGCAGCATCTTCGACCTGCCGCAGTCGGTGATGAACCTCAGCCCTTACGGGCACACTCCGCGGCTCCCGGGCGGCGACTTCTCTGTCGCTCCGGTCATCTGGCTGACCGCGATCGCAGCAGGTCTGACCGGGGCAGGGTTCGCCGGCTTCCGACGCCGGGACGTGGGCTGACCGCCGCAACGACTGCGCTGGTCTGAGGGGTCCAGCGCCTCCGGCCCGCCCGGTGCCTCACCGGGCGGGCCGGCCTGTCAAGCGGCAGCGTCAGATCTGCAGCTAGCTGCAACCGTTCCCCCGTCCCGGACATCTCCCTGTTAGGCTCCGCCCGCTCGGGGTGGGCATTCTGGGGAGGAATGGGTCGATGAGCGTGCACGCACGGAGGTTGCGCACGCCCGAACGGGCGGTCCGCGGCCTCTGCGTCGTTCTGCTCGCGATCCTGTTCGCGCTCGTTCCCGCCTGCGCGACCGGACCGTTCGAGTCCGCGCCGCTGGCCGGCGAGGCTCCGGCCCCTGTCTTCGGGCTCAGCGGCATCACGCCGGCGGTGGCGGCGGCAGGGACGACGGCGACGCTGACGGTGCACGGTGAGCTGCTCGAGTCGACGGACGTCGTGCGGTTCACGGCAAGGGGCCGACTCCCAGTGGCCGGGGTGGTGACGTCGGTGTCGGCCGACCACAGCGCGGCGACAGTGGCCGTCGATCTGACGAAGGCGGCACCCGGGGCGTGGGATCTGATGGTCGCGTCGACGTCCGGGGAGGCTCTGTTCATCCCGAAGGCGTTGACGGTGAGCCCCTGATCACTGACCTCGTCGCACCCGCTGTCTACGATCGCGGGGTGCGTTGGACTGAGGGACTGATCGGGTTCTGGACGGAGCGGCACCTGTGCGTGCTGAGTACCGTCCGGGCGGACGGCACGGTGCACGCGACACCGGTGGGCGCGACGCTGGACCCGGAGGCGGGGATAGCCCGAGTGATCTGCTCCGGTACGTCGCACAAGGCCCGGACGATCCGGAAGGCGGGACCCGAGGGCGCTGCGGTCGCGGTGACGCAGGTGGATGGACGCCACTGGTCCACACTCGAGGGCCGGGCGGTCGTCAGTGACGACCCGGACCGGGTGGAGGACGCCGTACGCCGCTATGCGAAGCGGTACCGCGAGCCGCGGGTGAACCCACGCCGGGTGGTCATCGAGATCACGATCACGAAGGTGTTGGGCAATGCCGGCTGAAGTCGTCACCGTCGTGGGTGTCGGCGCTGACGGTTGGGAGGGGCTGTCTCCGGCGGCTCAGTCTGCTGTGCTGGCGGCCGAGGTACTCATGGGAAGCGCCCGGCAACTCGCTCTCGTGCCATCCGTCGAGGCGGAGCGGGTCAAGTGGCCGTCGCCCTTGTCCGAGGCGTTGCCCGGGCTCCTGTCGCAGTACGCGGGCCGGGCGGTGTGCGTGCTGGCCAGTGGTGACCCGACGTTCCATGGCATCGGTACGACGCTGACGCGGCTGCTCGGGGCGGACGCCGTAAGGGTGATTCCGCATCCGTCGAGTGTGTCGCTGGCGTGTGCGCGGCTCGGGTGGCCGCAGGACCAGGTGCAGATGGTCAGTCTGGTCGGGCACCCGACTGAACGCGTACACCCGCACGTTCAGCCGGGGCGGCGGCTGCTAGTGCTGAGCTGGGGTGCTCACACGCCGGCTGAGATCGCCGCGCTGCTTGTTGAACGCGGCTATGGCGCCAGCGAACTGACTGTGCTCGAGCAGCTCGGTGGTCCGTCGGAGCGGGTGCGTACTGCGACCGCCTCCGAGTGGTCGTACGACGTCGACGCTTTGAACGTGATCGGTGTGCTGTGCCACGCCAGTGCCGACGCGGCGCTGCTGCCTACTGTGCCCGGACTGCCGGATGAGGCCTATGAGAGCGACGGGCAGTTGACGAAGCGCGAGGTGCGGGCGGTGACGTTGTCGCGGCTGGCGCCGGTGCCAGGGCAGTTGCTGTGGGACGTGGGCGGCGGTGCGGGAAGCATCGCGATCGAGTGGTCGCGCCACCACCCGGCCTGCCGGGCGATCGCGATCGAACGTGATCCCGAGCGGGCCAAGCGCCTCGACCGCAACGTCGCAAACCTCGGCGCTCTGGTCACCACAGTCGTCGGCGCAGCACCCGCAGCCCTGGAAGGGCTGGAGACGCCGGACGCGATCTTCATCGGCGGGGGAGCGACGGCACCGGGCCTGATCGACACCTGCTGGAACGCACTCCGACCCGGCGGACGCCTCGTGCTGAACGGTGTGACGCTGGAGACCGAGACCCTGATCGCGCACTGGTACGGCGAACTCGGCGGCGACCTGATCCGCCTCGACGTCCAACGAGCCTCCGCCATCGGAACCATGACCGGCTGGCGCCCCGCCATGCCCGTCACCATCTGGAGCGTCACCAAGTGACGTCCGCGACGATCAGGCCCGCGATGCCAGCGACGAGCAGGAGCGTGACCAGGTGACCGTGCATTTCATCGGGGCCGGCCCCGGAGCGGCCGATCTGATCACGGTCCGCGGCCGCGACCTGATCGCCTCGTCGCCAGTCTGCCTGTACGCCGGCGCGCTCGTCCCGGTCGAACTCCTCGTCCACTGCCCGCCCGGCGCCCGCAAGGTCGACACGGCTGCACTCAACCTCGACGAGATCATCGCCGAGCTCAACGCCGCCCACGCCGCCGGACTCGACGTAGCCCGCCTGCACTCCGGCGACCCGTCCGTCTTCAGCGCTATGGCCGAGCAGATGCGCCGCCTCGACGCCCTCGACATCCCGTACGACGTGATCCCCGGAGTACCCGCCTACGCGGCCGCCGCCGCGACTCTCGCGCGCGAGCTGACCGTGCCGGAAGTCGGCCAGACCGTGATCCTCACCCGCATCGCCGGCCGGGCGTCGGCGATGCCGTCCGGCGAGGACCTGGCCACCCTCGGCACCAGCCGCTCCACACTCGTGCTGCATCTCGCCGTCCAGCAGATCGATCGCGTGGTCGACGAACTAGAGCCCAGCTACGGCGCCGACTGCCCGGTCGCCGTAGTGGCCCGGGCGTCCCGCGATGACGAAGTCGTCCTGCGTGGCACGCTCGCCGACATCGCGGATCAGGTGCGCGCCGCGGACATCCGCCGTACGGCGGTGATCATCGTCGGGAAGGTGCTGGCGGCGACGGCGTTCCGCGACAGCCACCTGTATTCGGCAACGCGCGCCCGATGAAGGTCCTGCTGCTCGGCGGAACCGGCGAGGCGCGTGAACTCGCGCAAACCCTGGCGTCCACTGGGGTCGACGTGGTCTCGTCCCTGGCCGGCCGGACCGCCGATGCCCGGTTGCCTGTCGGTGCTGTCCGCCAAGGCGGCTTCGGCGGAGCGGCCGGTTTGGCCCAGTGGCTCCGCGACACTCCGGTGGACGCAGTGGTCGACGCGACCCACCCGTTCGCCGCGACGATGACCGAGCACGCCGACAGCGCTGCCAGGGAGGTCGGCGTACCGCTGTTAGTTCTTCGCCGTCCGGGGTGGACGCCTGGTGAGCGTTGGCACTGGGCCGACACCACGGCGGCCGCAGCCGAGTTGCTGCCGACGCTGGGTTCCCGGGCGCTCCTCACCATCGGACGTCAGGGACTGCATGCGTTCGAGCACGCCGGAGTCTGGATGCTCGCCCGCTGTGTCGATCCGCCCGAGCCACGACCGACCTGGTGCACGCTGATCCTCGCCCGCGGCCCGTACGACGTGGACGGCGAACTGGCCGTGATGCGCGACCACCGGATCGACGTCCTGGTCACCAAGGACAGCGGCGGCCCGCAGACCGCGGCAAAGCTGACCGCGGCCCAACTGCTCGGCATCCCGGTCGTCGTGATCCGCCGGCCACCGCTGCCGGCCGGCGTCGCCGTGGTCGAGTCGATGGACCGGGTCGTCGAATGGGTCGAGGCACGTCGGTAGATTGACGCCATGGGGATTCAGATCGCGCCGAGCATCCTGTCCGCCGACTTCGCCCGGCTGGCCGACGAGGCGACGGCGGTGTCGAACGCCGACTGGCTGCACGTCGACGTGATGGACAACCACTTCGTGCCGAACCTGACGATCGGTATGCCGGTCGTCGAGTCGCTGGCCAAGGCGACCAGTACGCCGCTCGACTGCCACCTGATGATCGAGGACCCGGACCGATGGGCTCCCGGGTACGTCGAGGCGGGGGCCGGCAGCGTCACCTTCCACGTCGAGGCCTGCCGCGCACCGATCCGCACCGCCCGCGAGATCCGGGCCAAGGGTGCGCGGGCCGCGATGGCGCTGCGGCCGGCCACGCCGATCGAGCCGTACGAGGACATGCTGTCCGAGCTCGACATGATCCTGATCATGACCGTCGAACCGGGCTTCGGCGGGCAGAAGTTCCTCGACGTGTGCGTCCCGAAGATCCGCCGGACCCGCCAGATGCTCGACAAGCACGGCCTCGACCTGTGGATCGAGATCGACGGTGGCGTCTCGGCCGACACGATCGAGCGCTGCGCCGAGGCTGGAGCCGACGTCTTCGTCGCAGGCTCCGCGGTGTACGCCGCCGACGACCCGAACGCGATGGTCGAGCAGCTGCGCGGTCTCGCCGAGCAGGCCACCGGCCGGTAGAGCCGGCTCGGGCACCCCTACGATTGCCCAATGACCGAGCACAAGCCGGTGGAGAGCTGGCTGACGGACATGGACGGCGTGCTGGTGCACGAAGAGCGCGCCATCCCCGGAGCAGGTGAGTTCATCGCGTCGTTGCAGGCGTCGGGGAAGAAGTTCCTGGTGCTGACCAACAACTCGATCTTCACGCCCCGCGACCTGCGCGCCCGCCTGCTTGCCGGAGGCATCGACGTCCCCGAGACCGCGATCTGGACCAGTGCGCTGGCCACCGCCCAGTTCCTCGACGACCAGCGCCCGGGCGGTACGGCGTACGTGATCGGCGAGGCGGGACTGACCACGGCGCTGCACGAGGTCGGGTACGTGCTGACCGAGCGCGCGCCGGACTACGTCGTACTGGGTGAGACGCGCACCTACTCCTTCGAGGCGATCACCAAGGCGATCCGGCTGATCTCCGACGGAGCCCGGTTCATCGCGACCAACCCCGATCCGACCGGCCCGTCCACCGAGGGGCCGCTGCCCGCGACCGGGTCGGTGGCCGCGCTGATCACCCGCGCCACCGGCATCGCGCCGTACTTCGTCGGCAAGCCGAACCCGCTGATGATGCGCAGCGCGCTGAACCGGATCGAGGCGCACTCCGAGACCACCGTGATGATCGGCGACCGCATGGACACCGACATCATCAGCGGCCTCGAAGCCGGCCTCCGCACCGTCCTGGTCCTGTCCGGCTCCACCGGCGGACACGAGGTGGAGCGCTTTCCCTACCGCCCAACCCGCATCGCCGAATCCATCGCCGACGTCGTCCCCCTGGTCGCCGCCCTCGACTAGCAGTTCAGTGTGCGGAAGCCGTAGCCCTTTGCCTTGAGGGATTTCAGGATGGTGGGGAGGGCGGCCACGGTCTGAGTGCGGTTGCCGCCGCCGTCGTGCATCAGGATGATCGATCCGCTGTGGACGTTCTTCAGTACGCGCTGGACGATCGCCGTCGTACCGGGCTTGGTCCAGTCACGTGAGTCGACGGTCCACACCACGAGGTCCTTGCCGAGTGCCTTGGCGCGTTGCCGGACGGTGGGGTCCATCCCGCCGTACGGCGGGCGCAGGCAGGCCGGCGTACTGCCGATCGCGGCCTGGATGGCCTGGTCGGCCGACATCACCTGCTGCCGGAACGCGGTGGCGGACAGGTGCCGCAGGTCGGCATGCGTCCAGGTGTGGTTCTGCACGCTGTGCCCGGCGTCGTGGATGCGTTTGGAAAGCTCCGGATGCTTCGTGACGTTCTTGCCGATCTCGAAGAACGTCGCCTTCGCCTCGTACTTCGCCAGGATGTCGAGGATCTTCGGGGTGTACGCCGCATCGGGCCCGTCGTCGAAGGTCAGCACGACGTACTTGGTGGGGAGGGCCACCTTCACCGGCGCTGCGGACGGTGGCGGTGGCGGTGCGGTCTGTGGTTGCTGGCTCGGATTGCGGGCGGCTGCGACGACGACGGTGCCGATCACCGCACTGACCACCATCATCATCGCCAGACCGATGAGCCGATGGCCGGTGCGCGTCAAGCGAACATCCATGCGTCCTCCCGGACGTGGGCGGGCGGGCCTCACTACCTCACTACCTCACTACCTCACCCGTCCACGATCGGTGGGATCACGCCGAGCGCCGGGATCCACGCCGCTGCCGCGTCAACAAACTACGCATAGCGGACGCTTCGGCGTTGCTTCCTGTCGCTAGAGCACCTGCGAGAGGAACTGCCGCAGCCGCGGTGACTCCGCCGCGGTGAAGACCTGCTCGGGTACGCCGGACTCGACCACGACCCCGTGGTCCATGAACGCGACCTGGTCCGCGACCTCGCGGGCGAACCCCATCTCGTGGGTGACGACGACCATCGTCATCCCGGTCCGGGCGAGGTCGGCCATCAGGGCGAGCACACCCTTGACCAGCTCCGGGTCGAGGGCCGACGTGGCCTCGTCGAACAGCATCACCTCGGGCTCCATCGCCAGCGCGCGGGCGATCGCGACCCGCTGCTGCTGACCGCCGGACAGGTTGCCCGGTCGCGCTGCGGCCTTCTGGCTCAGCCCGACGAGCTCGAGTTGTCCTAGCGCCGCGGCTCGTGCCTGGTCGGGGTCGAGCTTCTTGAGCTTGCGCAGCGGGAGCGTGACGTTCTCCAGCACCGACTTGTGCGGGAACAGGTTGAAGTGCTGGAACACCATCCCGATCCGGCGCCGCAGATCGTCCGGGTTGCCCGTGAGCACCGACTCCCCGGCCAGCCGGATGTCGCCGGCGTCAGGTTCGAGCAGCCGGTTGATGGCTCGGAGCAACGTCGACTTCCCGGAGCCGGACGGCCCGATCACACACGCCGTACGCCCGGTCGGCACCTGCAGATCTACACCGCGCAGGACCTTGTTGGTGCCGAACGCGAGCTCGACCCCGGACACCTCGAGGCTGGCGGCTGTCGTGACCTCAACGGTTTGCATGGGCCAACTCCTCGAGTACGACGTCCTCCGACTCGGCTGGACGTCCCTCCCGCAGCCGCTTGTCGAAGTAGTTCACCAAGTGGGTGAGCGGGACCGTGATGATCAGATAGAAGATGCCGGCCAGCAGCAACGGCGACAGGTTGCCGTTGGTCGCGGCCGCGTCCTGCCCGATCCGGAACAGCTCCCGCTGGCTGGCGAGCAGGCCGAGGAAGTAGACCAGGCTCGACTCCTTCACCAGCGCGATGAACTGATTGACCAGCGCGGGCAGGACCCGGCGTACCCCTTGCGGGATGACGACCAGCCGCATCCCGTCCGAGTAGCTGAATCCGAGTGCTCGCGCCGCTTCGAGCTGACCCTTCTCCACGCTCTGGATGCCGGAGCGGAAGATCTCGCCGATGTATGCGGCGGCGATGAGGGACAGCGCGAGGATGCCGAGCGGGTACGGGTTCGGGCCCCACCAGTGCCGGGTGATGGGAGACAGGCCCTGGCCGATCAACAGGATGGTCAGGATGGCCGGGAGGCCGCGGAAGATGTCGGTGTAGATCTTGGCCGGCCAGCGCAGCCAACGCTTCCGAGACAAGGCCAGGACCGCCACGGCCATGCCGAGCACGGTGCCCAGCACGACCGAGGCGGCCGCCAGGATGAGCGTGTTGACCAGTCCCACCTTGAGCATCTCGGGCAGGACCGCCTTCATCGACTCCCAGTCGAGGAAGGTGTCACCGAGCGTGGACCAGACGTCCATCAGCCGGCCGCTGCGGTGGTGCTCGCCGCCGGCGTGACGCTGCCGCTACCCGGCTTGAAGGTCGCCGGTACGGCGCGGCCCGGGTAGTACTGCTCGACCAGCGTGGACCAGGTGCCGTCGGCGATCACCTCGTCGAGCGCCTTGTTCACCGCGCCCCGCAGTTTGTCGTTGCTCTTGGCCACGGCGAACGCCATCGGCGCGTCACTGAGTTCCTTGGCCGCCAGGATCACCGTGCCGCCGCCTTGCTCCTTGGCCATCTTCTCGCCGATCTCGGCGGGCGACACCCAGGCGTCCGCCGTACCGGCCTTGAGCTGCCCGAGCGCGGCGTTGTAGTTCGGAACGCGGACCGGGTCCAGGCCCTTGCCGGTGGCGTAGTCGTCCTGGACGGTGCCTTGGACCACGACCACCCGCTTGCCACGGAGCTGGTCGAACGTCGTGATACCGGAGGTCTTGGTGGTGTTCAGGCCGAGGTAGCCGAAGTCGTATCCATTGCTGAAGGCAACCGTCTTCTTGCGCGCCTCGGTCACCGTGATGGACGAGCTGCCGAGGTCGAACTGGCCGCCGTTCACCTGCGACAGCAGGGCGGAGAAGTCGGTGCCGACGAACTCGGGCTTCAGGTTGAGCTTGGCCGCGACCGCGGTGATCAGGTCGTTGTCGAACCCGGTGAACTTGCCGTCCTTCACGTACACGTTCGGCGGCGCGTCGGTCAGCGTCCCGATCCGCAACGTCCCGGACTTGATCAGCCCGAGGTCCGATCCGCTCGCGGCCGGGTCGTCATTGCTGCCACAGGCAACCATCGTGACCGCCAGCGTGACGGCGGTGGTTACTGCGGTGATCCGGCGAAGGGCGCTGATGGCGCGCACGACTGTCTCCTCACAAACGTCAGCGAATGCAGGGCAAAACCGCCCTGACGCGGCAACAGAACATCGCCTGGGTGCCCGGCATTCCGCACCGACACCCAGTGAGACAGGCCGAGATGTCTACTTGGCCTGTGCTATATCAACGCCTGATGCGCTTGCGCCGGCGTCGGTGCCGACTGGTCAACCGTGGTGTTTCTCATAGTGCGCGACAGCATCAGCGGTCCGGCCGGTCCCATAGGCGAGCAGCAGCTCGGCGATCGCCGGCGACTCCGCCGCGGCTGCGTCGGCGGCTAGTTGGATCTCCTCGGCGGAGGCGACCGCACGGAACAGATCCTGGATCTCTCGCACGACGGCCCGCGGGGTCGGTGGCGTGCTCGGTGGCGTGCTCAGGGGCGCGTTCGTGGGGGCGGCTCCTGATGGCCAGGGCTGTCCCGTTGGCGCCTCCGCTCCTAGCCCCGGGGGTGTCGCAAAGGATGGCGTCGAGCCCATGGTCCCCCCCGCTAGGGGGCCGGGTGATCGCAGTCGGGTGGTCGTGGCGTCGGTGTAGGCGCCCGTCGAGGCGCGGATCCGGTCCAGTGTGTCGGGAATGTCGTTGGGACCGAGCTCATTGGCGATGGCCAGATCGGCGAGCTCGGACACGGCGCGAAGGCGCGACATCACTGCGGGGTTGCCGATCTTCACCCGCTGCGCGCTCATCAGCTGTGACAGCATCGGCGCCGACAGCCCGATCACCTGCGCGAGCGCGCTCTGGGTCAGGCCGAGTGGCGGGGCGACTCGGCGGACCACTTCACCGAGCGTCTCGCCGTACAGCTCGATCTGCTGCTGGAGGTTGTGCGCTGTCTGGTGCATCGGTGTGATCCCCTAACCCGGCCGTCGTCCGTGACCGACTGCAAACATCTTCGCAGTTGCTAAGGCAAATTGCCAACCCATCCGTTTGCAGTTGTGGATAACCAAGCGCGAACGAGTCGTCTTGACATTTGCGATCGCAAACTGTCAAGGTTTGCGACAGCGAATCTCACGGGAGGAAACGATGACGGCTCACAGGGACACCACCGCCCAGCAAACGCCTCCACCGGAATGAAGGTACAAGCTCCGAGGGACCGCCCCGACCGGACCTGAAAGCGCTGAGTGCGCCGAGGAGCGACGGGGGGAGATGACCGGGATGTGACCTGGGTCGTGGTGGGGGTTGGCGGGGAGGGCATACTTGAAGTACGAGTGAACCCACTCGCGTGCTCCGGGGTCGGTGTAATTCCGAGCCGGCGGTGACAGTCCGCGACCCGGCCGCTGCGGTTTGGCGGTCGGTTGACCTGGTGGAATTCCAGGACCGACGGTGAAAGTCCGGATGGGAGGTGCACGCGATCGGCGGGAGAGCTCCGGCGTCCGGACGGCGTGTCTGTGGGTGATGAGCCTGCGTGATCGCGTGGCCTCGATCCTCTGAGGACCGGCTGGACGGCGGGGGTCGCCGCGCCGGTTGTCATGGCCCCGGAGTGCGTCCGTGACGACGAGGGACCGTGAGTGAACAACGCTTCGCCGATCGATGTCGCCTGGATGCGGCGTGCGATCGAGCTGGCCGCACGCGGCATCGGCACCACCCATCCCAACCCGGTGGTCGGCTGTGTCATCACCGGCCCGGACGGCCATCCGGTCGGTGAGGGCTTCCATGCCGTTGCCGGTGGCCCGCACGCCGAGGTCGAGGCCCTCCGGATGGCCGGACCGGCAGCCCGCGGCGGTACGGCGTACGTGACGCTGGAGCCCTGCAACCACACCGGCCGGACCGGGCCGTGTGCCGACGCGCTGATCGCGGCCGGGATCACTCGCGTCGTGTACGCCGTTCCAGACCCGAACCGGCAGGCATCCGGAGGCGCCGAGAAGCTCCGGAGCAAGAACATCACCGTGCAGCAGGGCGTACTGCGGGCCGAGGCTGAGGCGGTCAACCAGGTCTGGCTGCACAGCGTGCGGACCGGTCGTCCGTTCGTCACCTGGAAGTTCGCCACCACCCTGGACGGGCGGTCGGCCGCACCGGACGGGACCAGCCGTTGGATCACCGGTCCGCTCGCCCGGGCCGACGTACACCGCAAGCGGGCCGAGTGCGACGCGATTGCCGTCGGCACCCAGACCGTGCTGGACGACGACCCGGAGCTGACCGTTCGCGACGAGAACGACGTACCGGCCGCCCGGCAGCCGCTGCGCGTCGTCGTCGGCGATCGCGAGATCCCCACGACCGCGCGAGTTCGCAACGACCGCGCTGAGACCCTGCTGCTGCCCACCCACGACCCGGCCGAGGTACTCCGGCAGCTCGACGACCGGCAGATCCGGCACCTCTGGCTCGAGGGCGGGCCGACTCTGGCCGCCGCCTTCCTGCGCGCGCAACTCGTCGACCAACTCGTCGCGTACGTTGCCCCGGCCGTGCTCGGCTCGGGGTACGCCGCGATCGGCGACCTCGGCGCGGAATCGATCCACCACCTGCGGCGGTTCAAGCTAGCGGACGTCACTCGCCTCGGCGACGACGTCCGGCTGATCCTGACGCCGCTCGAACCGCAAAGGACGCACTGAATGTTCACCGGAATCGTCGAGGAACTCGGCACCGTCGAGGCGCTCGACCTGCTCGAAGGTGACGCCGCCCGGCTCACCATCCGCGGCCCCAAGGTGACCGGGGACGCCGGCCACGGCGACTCGATCGCGGTCAACGGCTGCTGTCTGACCGTGGTCGCGACCGGCGACGGCACCTTCACTGCCGACGTGATGCGCGAGACATTGCAGCGCACCAGCCTCGGCCAGGCCGCCAAGGGCTCGCAGGTCAACCTGGAACGGGCCGTGTCCGCGCATGACCGGCTCGGCGGCCACATCGTCCAGGGCCACGTGGACGGGGTCGGCACGATCGCGAGCCGCACGCCGGCCGAGCACTGGGAGGAAGTCCGGGTCGCGGCCGCGCCGGAGATCCTCAAGTACGTCGCCGAGAAGGGCTCGATCGCCGTCGACGGCGTCTCGCTGACCGTCACCGATGTGGACGACGCGACCGGCACGTTCGGGATCAGCCTGATCCCGACCACGCTCGAGCTGACTGTGCTGGGCCGGAACAAGGTCGGCGACACGGTCAACCTCGAAGTCGACGTGATCGCGAAGTACGTGGAACGACTACTTGCTGGAGGCACCAAGTGAACCCGCTCGACTGGCTGCTGCACGAGCAGGTGACGATCGCCGGCTCGCCAGTACTGATCCGGGAGATCGTCGGCAACGGCTTCGGATTGGCCAGCGCACTGTTCGGCATGCGCCGGATGGTCTCTGCCTGGCCGGTCGGCATCGTCGGCAACGTTCTGCTGTTCACGGTCTTCGTCGGTGGGGTGTTCGACACGCCGCAGGACAAGGACCTGTGGGGACAGGCCGGCCGCCAGGTGTTCTTCGCCTTGGTCAGCCTTTACGGCTGGTACCGCTGGTACCAGACTCGCCACCAAGGCGCCGCGACGGGAGTCCAGCCGCGCTGGGCCACCGCCCGGGAGCGGATCGAGCTGCTCGGCGTCGGCGTCGTCCTCTACGCCATCGCGTACTTCGTCCTGAGCGAGCTGGGCTCGTGGGGACCGCAGTGGGACGCGTGGATCCTGACCGGTTCGATCCTGGCGACGTACGGGATGGCGCGTGGGTTCGTCGAGTTCTGGCTGATCTGGATCGCCGTCGACGTGGTCGGCGTACCGCTGCTCGTGCAGTCGAAGTTCTACCCGTCGGCCACCATGTACGTCGTCTACGGGCTGTTCTGCATCGTCGGATTCGCGTCCTGGTGGAAGATCCAGAACAAGGAGCGCGCTGTGACTCCGGAACCTGTGGTGGTGGGCTGAGATGGGCACCGTACTGAAGCTCGACACGATCGAGCATGCGATCGAGGAGATCCGCGCCGGTCGCCCGGTGATCGTCGTCGACGACGAGGACCGTGAGAACGAAGGCGACCTGATCTTCGCCGCGTCCAAGGCGACGCCGGAGCTGCTGGCGTTCCTGATCCGCTACAGCTCCGGCGTGGTGTGCGTGCCGATGGAGGGCGAGGAGCTCGACCGGCTCGGCATCCCGCTGATGACGCCGCACAACCGGGAGCGGATGCGGACGGCGTACACGATCTCGGTCGATGCCCGTGACGGCATCAGCACTGGGATCTCGGCCGCGGATCGGGCCCGGACGATCCGGGTGCTGACCGACTCCGCGTCCGAGCCGTACGACCTGGTCCAGCCGGGACACGTGTTTCCACTGCGAGGCCGCGATGGCGGCGTACTGGTCCGGCCTGGGCACACCGAGGCCTCGATCGACTTGGCGCGGCTGGCCGGGCTGACCCCGGCGGCGGTGATATCGGAGCTGGTGAACGACGACGGCACGATGAAGCGCGGCCCGCAGCTGCGCACGTTCGCCGACGAACACGGGCTGGTGCTGGTGTCGATCGACGATCTGATCCGGTACCGCCGGCTCAACGAGACCCAGATCCAGCGGGTCGCGACCACCACGCTGCCGACCAGGTACGGCGATTTTGTTGCCCACGGCTACCGGAACACGGTGGACGGGTCGGAGCAGTTGGCGTTGGTGCGCGGTGAGATCGGCGACGGGCCCACGCTGGTGCGGCTGCACTCGGAGTGCCTGACGGGCGACGTGTTCGGCTCGCTGCGTTGCGACTGCGGTCCGCAGCTCGACGAGGCGATGCGACAGGTCGCGGCCGAGGGTGGCGTCGTGGTGTACCTGCGCGGCCACGAGGGGCGTGGGATCGGGCTGCTGCACAAACTGCAGGCGTACGAGTTGCAGGACGCTGGCCGCGACACGGTCGACGCGAACCTGGACCTCGGCCTGCCCGCGGACGCACGCGACTACGGCACCGGCGCGCAGATCCTGGCGGACCTGGGCGTCAAGGAGGTCCGGTTGCTGACCAACAACCCGGACAAGCTGGCCGGGGTGCAGGGCTACGGCATCGACGTGGTCGAGCGTCGCGGCATCTCGATCGACCCGACCGAGCACAACCTGCGGTACCTGCGCACCAAACGCGACCGGATGGGCCACCACCTGCCCGGCGGACTGCTGACCGAAGAGAACGGAGCCGGCTGATGTCGGGCAGTGGAGCACCCTCGATCGAGATCCCCCGGGTGGAAAGCGCCCGGGTGGCGATCGTCGCCGCCCAATGGCACCCGAAGGTCACCGACGCCCTCGTCGCCGGCGCGATCCGCGCGCTCGGCGACGCCGGCGTGACCGACTACACCGTCGTCCGAGTCCCCGGCTCCTTCGAACTCCCCGTCGCATCGTTGCACGCAGCAAAGAACGGGTACGACGCTGTGGTCGCTCTGGGCGTGGTGATCCGGGGCGATACTCCGCACTTCGAGTACGTCTGCCAGGCCGCGACCGAGGGTTTGATGCAGGTCGGCGTCACCACGGGCATCCCGGTCGGCTTCGGCGTACTCACCTGCGACAACGACCCACAGGCACTGGACCGAGCCGGCCTCCCCGACAGCCGCGAAGACAAAGGCTACGAGGCCACCCAAGCAGCCCTGTCCACCCTGCTCGCCGTCCGCGAACTGTAGGACAGATGGACAGGTAGTGCCGGCCGACTCGTAGTGCACCTGAGCGCACAACGCGTCCTGTGTACGGCGTCTCGCAGGTGCACTACCTGTCGAGCTGCACATCGCGGCTACCTGATTCTCGTGTGGTTCATTTCCCAGTTGGGGATCCAGGTTTGGCCGCTGTCGGTTGAGAAGGACTGCTCCCAGGCGGCTTTGTCGACGCCGGGTGTCCAGGTGAAGCGGACGTCGATCGACTGTCCCTCCCACACATCCGGACCTTCGAAGATGCCCTTGCCGTCGGTCCCGAACGCCCCGATCACCGGTGTCTCGAGTTGGCCGCGCAGGCTGTTGATCCAGTGGATTGCCCACGTCTTCTCCGACGGGTTGTAGATCCGCAGCGTCGCGCCGCGGAAGCCCTCGGTCGGGAACCAACCCTCGTCGAAGCTCACAGCACCGTCGAAGTACGTCGTGACTTCCATCTCCGACTGCATCTCGTACCACTCGGCCGGCTCCCCGAGCGCGGGCTTGCGGCGACTGTTGTGCATGTCCCATCGGCCGACCAGGAAGTCGAAGTCTCCGGTCAGTTTGGGTACGTCGAGGGGCGGCGGGGGAGTGTCTCGCCGGGTGAAGTCCATGATCCAGTTGGTTTCCCAGGTCACGCCGCCGTCGTTGGAGTAGGCCTGCTCCCAGTGCGCCGTGGTGTCGGTGATGTCCGACCACTCGTAGCTGCACAGGATCGGCTTCCCATCGAGCTCGTCGTCACCGACCAGCCGGCAGCTCGACCCGTCCTGCGACCAGCCGCCGCGGACGGGCGGATACAGGCGCATCGTGCGACTGTCGATCCACCAGATGCTCCACTCCTTCGCGACCGGGTCGAACAGCCGGACCGACAGCCCGTACGACCCCTTGGTCGGGAAGCGCATCTCGTCGATGCTGATAGCGCCGTCGAAGTACGTGTTCGCCGTCGTCGTTCCGTCGTACTCCTGCCATTCGTCGCAGTCGGCGAAGGCCTGTTTCAGGGTGCGGTGCCGGACGTCGAAGTACCCGTTCAGGAAGTCGAAGTCGCCGGTCACCTTGGTCCAAGTCGTCATGCAGCCAGCGTGGCCGTGAAACCTGACAAACCATGGCAGTTTAAAAGGCTAACCTCAGAGCATGCGTTCCAGCCGGCTGCTGTCGATCCTTCTACTGCTGCAGACCCGCAGGCGGCTGACCGCGCGCGAGCTCGCCGACGAGCTGGAGGTCTCGCTCAGGACCATCTACCGCGACGTTGACGCGCTCGCGGCGGCCGGCGTACCCGTGTATGCCGATCAAGGGCGGGCGGGTGGTTATCGCCTGGTCGAGGGGTACCGGACCCGGCTGACCGGACTGAACGAGCAGGAGGCCGCAGCGCTGTTCCT
Organism: Kribbella capetownensis; assembly: GCF_004331485.1. GTDB lineage: Bacteria > Actinomycetota > Actinomycetes > Propionibacteriales > Kribbellaceae > Kribbella > Kribbella capetownensis. The sequence goes on along the minus strand of NZ_SJKD01000006.1, from coordinate 54,641 downwards.
CGTCGGCATGCCCGGTGCGGCCGCGGCTCTCGGGCTGACTGAGCAGACGAGCGCCGCGGAGCTGAAGCTGCTGGCCGCGCTGGCGCCTGATCAGCGGGACCGGGCCGGCCGGCTGAAGAATCGCTTCCACCTGGATCTGCCTGCGTGGTACCAGGACGCAGAGACCTCGCCGTACCTCGCGCAGGTGGCCGACGCCGTGCTGCACGACCGGCGGATCAGGGTGCTCTACCGCCGTTGGGAGGCGCCGCGCGAGGTCGAGCGCGTGCTCGAGCCGTACGGCCTCGTGCTGAAGAACGGCAGCTGGTACGTCGTGTCCGCGACGACCAATGGAATGCGGACGTACCGGGTGTCGAGCATCCTCGAGCTGACGCCCACCGAGGAGGAGTTCGAGCGGTCGGAAGGGTTCGACCTGGCAGGATTCTGGCAGGAGCACTTGGACCAGTTCGATCAGGTCCGGTTCACCGGACAGGCCGTCGTACGGGTGTCGGCCCGGCTTGCCGCGAAGATGCACGACGTGTCGTTTCCCCTGCTGGTGAAGGCGGTTGCGGCGGCCGAGCCTGCCGGGGACGGCAGCGTGACGGCCACTGTGCCGATCGAGTCGATCCCCAATGCCGCCGCAGCGTTCTGCCGGTTCGGGAACGCGGTGGAGGTGCTCGAGCCGCCGGAGCTGCGGGACGAGCTGGCGGCCCTCGCCCGCACCCTGCTCGACGTCTACGAGTCCTGACCGGCCAGCTTTTCGGTGGAGGTCCGGCCGGCCTCGGTACTGCGGCGCAGGAAGCCGGCGATCACGTCGAGCTCCTCCTCGGAGTAACCGTCGAGAAGGTCGTCCATCGCGCTGATCATCGGCTGGTAGAGCCGGAACACTTCGACGCCGCGATCGGGCAGGACCCGGATGCTGATGCTGCGGCGATCGCCGCGGGCCCGGTCGCGGGTGATCCAGCCGCCGCGTTCGAGCCGGTCCAGGATCCCGGTCAACGTCGCTGGGTGCAGACCCGCCTGCCGCGCCAGGGTGCTCGGCGTCAGCGGCCCGCTGCGAGCCAATACGTCGAGGCAGTCGAGGTCGACGTCCTTCAGCGCCAGCTTGCCGCCGACCTGATGGTTCAGCAGGGCGAGCTGGATCCGCAGGTCGCGCAGTGCGGCCTTGATGTCGTTCCCGGCGCGGCGACGGCCACGTGGATCGTGGCGCGCGTCACCCGATGATGTCTGTTCCATATATTATGATTTCCGTACTATATGAGTTGCAGAGAACATCACGGTAGCGCAGGAGGAGTCGGATGAGGATCACAGTGTTCGGGGCGACGGGCGGGATCGGCGGCCACGTCGTACGGCAGGCGCTCGACGCGGGGCACAAGGTGACGGCGGTGGTTCGGCAGTCGTCGCCGTTCGAGTTGGAGCATTCGTCGCTGGAGGTGGTCCGCGTGCCGGGCCTGGACGAGGCTGGTGAGTTGCGGGACGCGGTGGACGGGAGCGAGGCGGTCATCTCCGGTGTCGGCCCGCGTGGTCGCAAGTCCGGGGCGGTCGCTTCGAGCAGCACGCGCTCGATGCTGGCCGCGATGGCAGCCGCCCAGGTACGTCGTTTTGTCGCGGTGAGCGCAGCGCCGCTCGGACCGATGCCGCCGGACGAGAGCTTCCTGAATCGGCGCGTTCTCCACCCGATGATCAACGCCTTCGCGGCCGACGTGTACGCCGACCTCCGCGTGATGGAGGCCGACATCATGAGCAGCCGAACGGAGTGGACGATCGTCCGCCCACCCAAGCTGAACAACAAACCCTTGACCGGCAACTACCGCACTGTGGTCGGCGGCAGCGTCTCGCACGGGTACTTCATCTCGCGAGCCGACGTCGCCCACCTGATGCTGGCCGTCCTCGACGACCCGGCAACGGTCAACCAGCCAGTCGGCGTGGCCTACTGAGCCGCCTTGATCAGGTGGTGGGGGACGGCGTGGGCGGTGTTGCCTCGGTGGCCTTTGGTGGTGCGCGCCATGGTGAGGGAGTTGAGGAGGGCCTCCTCGACTGATTCGGTGACCGCTTGGAACGGCGCGCGCAGATCCTTGTCCTGGTAGCCGGACGTGGGGTTGGTGGTGAAGGCGATCGCGTAGTCGCCACTGCCCTGGGCGTAGTCGGAGCCGACGCGGGCGAGGGCGAAGACCGCACGGCGGGCCAGCCGACCGAGTTGGCGAGCGTCCAGCGGGAGGTCGGTGGCGACGACGATCATGCAGGAGTTGCCGTCGGCATCCACTGGCACGGCCGGGACCGGTTTGCCGAGCACGGTCAGTAGCCCGGAGAAGTTCGACTGCACGATCGCTCCGACCGAACCGCCGTCCATCGTGCGGGACGACGTACCGATGCCGGCTTTGAAGCCGAGAGCTGTGGTGCCGGTGCCGGCTCCGGCGCAACCTTCGGCGGGGAGATCGGTGGAGGCGGAGTCCAGAGCGGCGTGGACGTGTTCGGGGGTGATCGGGCGGCGGCGGATGTCGGAGAGGAAGGCGTCGTTGGTCTCGCCGACGACCGGGTTGAGGCTGGTCGCCTTCGGATCGCGCTCGATCAGCCAGGTGACGAGCGCGTCGGCGACCCGGAAGACACTCAGAGTCCCGGTGAGCAGGATCGGCGTCTCGATCCGGCCCAGCTCGTCCACCTGGGTGCTCCCGACGAGCTTGCCGTATCCGTTGCCCACCGCCACGGCTGCGGGCAGCCCGCCGGAGTACCCCTCCGGCACGATCGCGGTGACGCCGGTGTTCAGGTCATCGGTGGCGATCGTGGTCTGGCCGACGCGGACGCCAGGTACGTCGGTGATCGCATTGAGCGGGCCGGTCGGCAGCGTGCCGACGACGACGCCGAGGTCGCGGAGTCTCCGGGGAGTTTGCATGCGGCTATCGTCGGCCAGGTGCTCGAACACCTGAACGGCCGGGTCTGGCTGTACCCCCACGATCCCGACCCGGACGCGATCCGACCGTCGGTCGCGGTGATCGCCGACGACCGGGGCAGCGTCCTGATCGACGCCGGCAACAGCCCGGAGCATGCCGGCGAGATCCAGGCGGCGATCGCGGCCGCCGGTCTGCCCGCGCCGCGGTGGCTGGTCTACACGCACCACCACTGGGACCACACCTGGGGCGCCTGTGCCTGGCCGGACGTCACAGTGATCGCTCACTCGTCGGCCGTCGGCATCATGACCGCGGAGGCCGAACGCCCATGGAGCCACCGCTACCTGCACGACCAGGTCAAGGTCAACCCGAAGCTCGGCCCCAGCTTCCGGGCCCGCGCCCTCGCCGTACCCGACTGGACCGGCTTCAAGATCGTCGTCCCCGCCCAGACCTTCGACGACACCCTCACCCTGCCGACGGGCGTCGTACTGCGTCATGTCGGCGGCAACCACGCCCCGGACTCCGTGCTGGCCATCGACTCCGGCGTCGTACTCATCGGTGACGCTTTCTATCCACCGCCGTACCACCAGCGCACGCAGGAAGACAGCGTCGACTACGCCATGATCAAGCAACTCCTGTCCGAGCGGCACGCTTACTACGTGGACGCGCACTCACCCCCGCGGACCCTCAAGGCCGCCTCAATGACGTTGTAGCGGAGACCTGTCACCCACGAACCACAAATGCCCGAACGGATCGACGAACGTCCCCTGGCGATGCGGCCCCCAGGGCATCTGGTGGGTGCGGGCCGGATCCCGGCTTCCGTCCGCTCCGGCCTCGACGGCGCGGTCGATGAAGGCGTCCGGATCGTCCACGAAGATCTCGATCCGCACAGTCGGCGCACCCGTGGCCGCAGGCGTGTCCCACCCGTTGTTGCCCGGCTCACCGAGGAAGAAGGCCGCGCCGCCCATCGTGAGTCCGATCACGCTGCCGAGGTTCCACAACTGCTCGGCTCCCATCGCCCGGGCGTACCACTCCGCGGCGCCGGGCGCGTCCGAGACCGCCAGCATCACTGAGATCTGCACTTGATCGTCCATGATCCAGTAACCCACAGGCCGGGGTCCGTCAGGCGGACCTGAGGGGCGCGGGCTGGGGGCGGCCCTCTAGGCTGGGCGCGCGATGAAGAGTTTCGAGGAGCTGTTTGCCGAGCTGGGCGAGAAGGCGCGGACGCGACCGGAGGGATCCGGGACCGTGGCGGCGCTGGATGCCGGCGTGCACTCGATCGGCAAGAAGCTGGTCGAGGAGGCCGCCGAGTCCTGGATGGCCGCCGAGCACGAGGGCAAGGAGCGGGCCGCGGAGGAGCTGTCCCAACTGCTCTACCACACCCAGGTGATGATGCACGCGCTCGGCCTGGACCTCGACGACGTGTACCGACATCTGTAGGAACCCCTCCGACAGTCACCGGTTCACTTCAGAAAGGGCAGTCCCATGCTGCGCGTCGCAGTACCCAACAAAGGCTCGCTGAGCGAAGCCGCCATCGAGATCCTGACCGAGGCCGGCTACAAACAGCGCCGGACCACCAAGGACCTCTCCCTCACCGACGCGGCCAACCAGGTCGAGTTCTACTACCTGCGTCCCCGCGACATCGCCGTGTACGTCGGCGAGGGCACGCTGGACGTCGGCATCTCCGGCCGTGACCTCGTACTCGACTCGCACGCCGACGCGGACGTGATCATGGAGCTCGGCTTCGCCAGCTCCACCTTCCGGTTCGCCGGTCGGCCCGGTGCGGCCGACTCGGTGAAGGACCTGGCCGGCAAGCGGATCGCCACGTCGTACGCCGGCGTCCTGCAGGACCACCTGGCCGAGAACGGGGTCGACGCCTCCGTGGTCCGCCTCGACGGTGCGGTCGAGTCGGCCGTCCAGCTGGGCGTCGCGGACGTGATCGCCGACGTCGTTGAGACAGGTACGACGCTCCGCCAGGCCGGACTCGAGGTCTTCGGCGACCCGATTCTCAAGTCCGAGGCGGTGCTGATCAAGCGGCACGGTGTGGAGACCCCGCCGAACGGCATCGAGCAGCTGGTACGCCGCCTGCAGGGCGTCCTGATCGCCCGCAACTACGTGATGATGGACTACGACATCCCGGCTGACGCGGTCGACGCGGCCACCGCGGTCGCGCCGGGTTTGGAGTCGCCGACGGTCTCGCCGCTGCACCGGCAAGGCTGGGTCGCCGTTCGCGTGATGGTCCAGCGGGCCGACGCCCAGCGGCTGATGGACCAGCTGTGGGAGGTGGGCGCGCGTGCCATCCTCACCACGGACATCCACGCCTGCCGGATCTGACCGCGGGTCTGACATGGCTGCTGCCGCCGACCGGCTGTTCACCTTCCATCCGCGGATCGTGGCGCTGATGTCCGGCGTGATGGGGTTGTCACTGATCGCGGTGTTCGGCGTGATCTGGTTCCGGCTGCCCGACGACGCCCGCGAGTCGTTCAGCTGGTTCCAGCGGCTGACGTTGCTGGCGTTCTTCGGCGCGGTGCTGTGGATCCTCTACCGGATGACGACGCTGCGGGTGACGGCGTACCCGGACCGGCTGTACGTGCGCAACGTGTTCAAGTCCTACACGCTGCGCTGGTCCGAGGTGACGGCGCTCCGGTTCCGGCCGGGCGACGCGTGGCTTCAGCTGTTCGATGCCGACAGCAACCGGATCGGCATCCTCGCGGTGCAGGCGGCCGAGGGGTCACGGGCGAGCCGGGCCGCCAATGAGCTGGCGGCCGTGGCCCGGGAGCACGGCGCCGGCCCTAGACGGACACCTGGAACGTAGTCGTGTGCGACTCACCGGGCTTCAGCACGACCAGGTCCTGCCCGGTGATGAAGGCGTTCGGCGGGCAGGTCATCGGCTCGACGGCGAGCGCCGTACGCCCGATCGCGCTGCCGGTGTAGAGCTGCAGCCAGGGAGTGTCGCTGGTCAGGACGGTCTTGTTGCCGGAGTCCGGATCGGTCAGCGTCACCGACCACGGGCCGCCGCCGAGCCCGGTGAAGGCGTTGTCGATGTCGAGCGCGCCGATCGGCCGCCCGGTGTGGAAGTCGTACCGCGATCCCTTCACCGGCGACAGCCCGATCGGGGTCAATCGCTCCGGCGACACCTCGAGCCAGTCGTTCGCGGCGAACTCGAGCACGCACTCGTCGATCGGCCGCCCGACGCTCAGATAAGGATGCGTTCCATACCCGTACGGCGCATCGCTCGCGCCGATGTTGGCCGCGGTGGCGGTCACGGTGAGCGCATCGGCCAGGCGGTAGGAGAGGCGGAGGTCGAGCTGGTGCGGGTACCCGGGTTGGCCGTGCAGCCGGTGACCGACCTCGACCACCGCAGCATCCGTCCCATCGTCGACGCGCTCCCAATTGGCCCAGCGCGTGAGCCCGTGGATCGCGTTCTGCCGGGCCGGCTCGGTCAGGTAGAGCTGCTGGTCGGCACCCTGGAAGGTGTACTTCCCATCCGTGATCCGGTTCGGCCAGGGGAACAGGTGCTGGCCGATCCCAGCGTGCGCCGGCTCGTCCTCGCCGTACCCGAGCAGCACCTCGCGCCCGTCGTACGTGAGCCCGCGGAGACCGCCGCCCACGCTCACCACGGTGGCGGCGTACCCGCCGGATCGAAGCGTCCACTGCTCACCCGACGGTCGTACCTGTGCGCTCATGGACCCCATCCTGACAAATTCCCGGGGCGTCCTGTCCATAGGTCGCGCGCCCGTTCGTGGAGATGCTGTACACACGCTGACAGGAGGTTCCACTGTGAAGTATCTGCTCTTGATCAACGCCGGTGAGCTCGACGTGAGCGGCGGAGTGGTCGGCTGCGAGCCCGAGGACTGGATGCGGTTCGACAAGGAGATCCAGGACGCCGGAGTCGTCGTTGCCGCCGAGTCGCTGGCCGATCTGGTCACCGCGACCCGGGTCCAGGTCGCCAACGACGGCAAGCGCACCGTCACCGACGGTCCGTACGCCGAGACCCGTGAGGTGCTCGGCGGGTTCTACGTGGTCGACGTACCGGATCTGGACGCGGCGCTGGACTGGGCCGCCAAGTGCCCGGGCTCGCGGGGTGGCGGATCTGTCGTGGTGCGGCCGGTCGCGGAGTTCTGAGGATGGACCAGGTCGAGGAGGTCTTCCGGGAGGAGCGCGGCCGGTTGCTGGCCGCGCTCGCCCGGCGCTTCGGCGACCTCGACCTGGCCGAGGAGGTCACCTCCGAGGCGATCGAGGCGGCGCTGGTGCGGTGGCCGGTCGATGGGGTCCCGCCGAACCCCGGCGGCTGGCTGATGACCACCGCGCGTCGGAAGGCGGTAGACCGGTTACGACGCGACCAGGTGTACGCCGCCAAGCTCGCCGTACTGCAGGTCGAGGCCGACCGCGCCGACCCGGTCCCGTCGGCGGACGGCGCGCTGGCGGACGAGCGGCTGGAGCTGTTCTTCACCTGTGCGCATCCTGCCTTGGCCGCCGAGGACCGCGGTGCGCTGACGCTGCGCTGCCTGGCCGGGTTGAGTACGCCGGAGGTCGCGCGGGCGTTCCTCGTGCCGACTGCGACGATGGCGAAGCGGATCGTCCGGGCGAAGACGAAGATCCGCGGGGCACGCATCCCGTTCCGAGTGCCCGGTCCGGATGAGCTGCCGGAGCGGCTGCCTGGAGTGCTGCAGGTGATCTACTCGGTCTTCACCGAGGGGTACGCCGCCAGCTCCGGTCCGTACCTGCAACGGCTCGACCTGGCCGAGGAGGCCATCCGGCTGGCCCGGATCCTGCACCGTCTGCTGCCGGCCGAGCGCGAGGTCACCGGCCTGCTCGCCCTGATGCTGCTCGTCCATGCCCGCCGTGACGCGCGCAGCAACCCCGCCGGCGGACTCGTCCTGCTCGAAGACCAGGACCGCAGCCGCTGGGATCGCGAGATGATCGCTGAGGGCAGCGAGTTGGTGGTCGCCGCGCTCACGGGCGGCCCGGCCGGACCGTACGCCGTCCAGGCCGCGATCGCCGCCCTGCACGACGAGGCGCGTGACTTCGCAAGCACCGACTGGTCCCAGATCGTCGCCTTGTACGACGTCCTGATCGCGATAGACCCGTCCCCGGTGGTCGCGCTCAATCGTGCCGCCGCGGTCGCGATGCGCGACGGCGCCGAGGCAGGTCTGGCCCTGCTCGACGAGCTGTCCGACGAGCCACGCTTGCGGATCTACCATCCCTACGCGCTGGCCCGCGCCGACCTCCTGCACCGGCTCAACCGGTTGCCAGAGGCAACAACGGCGTACAAGCAAGCGTTCGAGCTGGCCGGGTCGGAACCCGAACGGGCTCACGTCCGCGATCGTCTCGACGACTGTCGGCGGGCAGTGCAAGACTCATCGGCATGACGACAGTCTTCGAGGCTGCGGGTGGGACAACGGGGATTCTCCGGCTGGCGCACGCGTGGCATGCACGGGTGATGGCCGACGAGGTCGTGAGCCACGCGTTCAGCCATGGGTTCCGCCCGGATCACACCGAGCGGCTGGCGGCGTACTGGAGCGAGGCGCTCGGCGGACCGGCGGCGTACTCCGGGATCTACGGGGACGAGACGTCAGTGGTCCGGATCCACAGCGGGAACGGCGAGCACGACGAGATGAACCGCCGGGCGGTCGACCGCTTCGACGAGGCGCTGGTCGACGCCGGTCTCGACAGGGACGACCGCCTGCGCGGGGTGCTGCACGACTACTTCGCCTGGGCGACCTGGAACACGATGTATCACCACACCACCGACGATGTGGCCGAGGGCATGAGCATTCCGCGCTGGTCCTGGGACGGGCTGGAGGAGCCGTGAACGACCGCCTCGCGAGGATCGCCCGGGGCTGGGACGAGGCGGCCGCCGGCTACGAGGTGTACTTCGTCCCGCGCTTCGCACCCTGGGTGAGGACCGCGGTCGACGCCGTGGGCGACGTACCCGACGGCCCGATCCTGGTGCCCTGCTGCGGCACGTTCCCCGAGCTCGAGCTGCTCGCCCCACGCTTTCCCGGGCGGAGGATCGTCGGTATCGACTTGTCGGCGGGGATGGTGCGGCTGGCCAAGGAGCGCGCCGGCAGGTTGCCGGATGCTGACGTCGAGCTCGTCCACAGTGACGCCGCCTCTCTCGATCCGCGCTGGTTGGCTTCCTGTGCGGCCGTCGTCTCCGTCTTCGGACTGCAGCAACTGCCGGATCCGCGGTCCGCCATCGTCTCGTGGTACGACGCACTGCGTCCGGGCGGCCGCCTGTGCGTTGTCTACTGGCCTGATGTCGCCGAGGAAACCGGTCCGTTCGCCCTCCTGGACTCGGTCGTCGGAGACAGCGCCGGGCGTCCCTGGGAAGACGAACTCGTCCCGGCCCTGGCCGGCGCGGAGATCGAGCGGGACGAGGTGGTCTCGCACCAGATGACTCATCCGGACGCGGCGACGTACTTCGATGCGGTTCACCGCGCCGGACCGATGCGGGCGCTCGCGCTGGCGCGCGGCGACGACTACATGGCGGAGCTTCGGGTGCAGTACCTCGATCACGCCCCCGCGGGGGCGTGGACCCACCATCCCGGCGCGCGGCTGATCGTGGTCAGGAGGCCGCCGAGTCGTGCGGCGGGAGTGCCACCGACTTCGGGATGATCTCCAGCGCCGGGTCGTGCGGGACCGACGGGTCGCCGTCGACGATGACGTGCGCGCGGGAACGGGTCTCCTGCTCGGCGAAGTGGTCGCGCTCCCAGCGCATCCACTCCAGCCAGTGGTCGCGCAGGGCCTCGCCGTCGCGGGCGATGCCGCGGTCCAGCCGGACCTCGTTCGAGGTCTCGACCCACAACCGCAACGACTGCCAGCGGTCGGCGTCGCGGTCGCACGAGGTGACGCCCTCGACCACGAGCAGTTCGACGGTGACCGGTACGACGTGGAGTTCGGCGTACGCACCGAGGTGCCAGTCGTAGCGGCGGTAGCGGCCCTCGCGGCCGTCGGCGATCCGCTGCAGGACGTGGTCGCGGAGCAGGCCGAATCCGCGGACGGCTCCGGTCCAGCCGTCGTACAGGTCGTCCATGTGGATGATGCCGGTGCGCAGTCCGCGGGCCTCGGCCCGGGCCTGGATCTTCGCGGCGATGCTGGTCTTGCCGGAGCCGGCCGGTCCGTCGATGCCGATCAGCCGGGTCCGGCCGAGCCGGGGTGGTGCGGCCTGGACGTTGTCCAGCAGAGCGTCGATGGTCAGGGGGGTCCCGTGGTCAGCGGGGCGGTCAGTTGATTCCATGGCGCTTCAGGATGTCCTCGATCTCGTCGAACTCCGACGATTCCTGCTGCTTCGCCTTCGACCCCTTGGCGGGCTTGGCAGCTTTGGCGGGAGCGGCCGACGCGGGTGCGGGACCCGTGGCGGTCAGCTCACCCGCGGGCGAGGCGGGCTTCTTCTCGGCTCTCGGTGCCTTGACTGTGTCGCCGCGCCGGCCCTTGGCCACGCCGGACACGACGTACAGCACGACCGAGACGCCGAACAGCGCGACCCCGGCCCACACCGTGGGGGAGAAGATCAGGTGCGTGACCCAGCTGACGGCCGACCGGACCACGTCCCAGACGAGCTCCAGCAGCCCGGTCAGGTAGAGCGACACCGGCAACAGGGACCAGGCCACTCCACGCGTGCCGGCCGCCGCCCCGCGGCGCCGCCAGGCGGTCCACGAGCCGATGAGGCCGAGCAGGGTCAGGCCCACACAGAACGGCAGCAGCGTCAGATCGTTGAAGTCAGGCACATACCCAGGCTCGCACAGTCCGGCGCGGAACCAAGAGGGGAAGAGCCCTGACACCACCCTGAAACCCCGCTCCGGACCCCTAGCACTCACCAACTGCGGTGTCAGCGTCCCCGGCACGCTCAGATGCGCGTCCGCCAGCGCTGGTCAGGCCCGGTTGATGAGTGGTGGGGGTACGCCGGGGACAATGACGGGGTGCAGCCTCCACAACGCCGACTGGCCTTCACCGGGTTCGACAACGACGACGGCTCGGCGGACCCGGCGCTGGCCCGTGCGCTCGCGGAGCGTGATCACGGAGCGACCCTGGCAGCGCTGACGCGGGCACGACTGCTGGTGCCCGTGGTGGCGATGCTCGGCGAGGTCGAGTACGACGAGAACGGGCTGGCGCACGACAAGACCTCGGACATGGCGGTCGCACTGCTGCAGGGGCAGGACGGTCGGAACGCACTTCTGGCCTTCACTGGCACCGAGAGCCTGACCCGGTGGAGCCCGGACGCCCGGCCGATGCCCGCGCAGGCCCAACTGGTCGCGACCGCGGCCATCCAGGAAGGGGCCGCCGCGATCGTCCTCGACATCGCCGGTCCCGCGACCGGAGTGATCGAGACCGACGACGTACGGCGCTTGGCCGCCGGCCTCCAGGTGGTACGCCTGGAAGACGGCGGCTTCGCGTGGATCCAGTCAGCCGACGGGTGACCGTGGATCGAGTCAGCCCACGGGTGAGCTGAGCGCGTCCATTGGCTTCGAGCGGAGGGCGATCCGGCCGGTGATCGCGGTGGTCGGCAGCACCAGCAGCAGGACCACGGCCACCCAGGCGAGCAGGATCCAGGCCGGACCGGACGGGATCGGCCAGCCGCGAGTCGCGACCGCGATCGGTAGCACGGTGAACGCCGCCGCGATGAGTCCGAGGACGAGACCGAGCGCCGCGATCACGAGACCTTCGAGGGTCAGCATCCGGCTCACCTGCCGCCGGGTCGAGCCGGTCAGCCGTTGCAGCCCGAACTCCCGCCGCCGGTCCAGGACCGCGACCGCGATCGTGTTGATCGACGCGATCGCCGTGTAGGCGACGGCGATCCCGGCCAGGAGGTACCCGATCCAGGCGTCGACCCCGAGGCCGGCGTCGTACCCATCGGTGAGCAGGTCCCGGCCGCCGACGGTCGCTCCCGGCCACTCCGCCAGGACCATCGACTTCATCGTGGCGTCCTTGTCGTGAGTCTTCAGCAGCAGCTGGCTGGGGAGCCCGGACGTGGTGTGCGAGGCCAGCAGTGCGGCCGGTAGCAGGATCGACTCGTAGCCGGACGGGCCCTTGGCCAGAGCGACCACCTTGAGCTTCACCAAAGCGTCGTCGCCCAGGCGCAGCCCGATCTCCGACCCGACGTCGACCTTGAGCTTCTTCGCCGTACCGGGCGGCAGCGCCACGGTGTCGCCGGTCAGGTCGTCCAGCGAACCCTTCGTGACGTCGCCCTTGTAGACCGGCCCGCTCAGACCGAGCAGCGGCCAGGCGTCACTGGTGTGCGAGGTGTCGTACGGCTCCTCGATCCAGCCCTTGCTGCGGACCAGTTCGGACACCGCGGTGACCCCGGGCAGGGACCGCGCGCTGTCGGTCAATGCGGCGGGAATCCCACCGGACGTGCTGGTCACGACGACGTCCGCGGCCAGGTTGTCCGTGTACGCCTCGACGGCCGCCTTCTGCTGGGTGGTCTGCGCGTAGATGTTGCCGAGAGCAATGGTCGTGGCGATCGTGATCGGGATCAGGATCGCAGCGAACTGGACGGCCCGGACCCGCAGGTTGATCACCGCGAGAACTCCGCTGGTCCCGCGCTTGTTGATCAGCGCGGTGAGCCGGGGCACGAGCGCCCGCTGGATCACCAGCGGCGCGAGGATCGCGACCGCGATGGATCCGGTCAGACCCGCCGGCCCGCCGATCGCCGCAGCGTTGGTCGGACTCATGAAGAGTGTGGACATCGCGATCGACACCGTCGCTCCCGCGAACACCGCGCCGATGATCAACCGGACGCGTCCCAGCGCGACCTCCGGTACGGCGGCCTCCGCCAGCGCCTGGATCGGACGGATCCGAGCCGCCCGCCCGGCCGCGAAGCCGACCGTGATCCGCAGTACGGCGAAGGTCAACAGAGCCGCACCCGCGAACGGCAGCGGGCCCTGGTCGAACCGCAGCTGCGACGGCACGATCCCGCCATCGGCCAGCATCCCGAAGATCCAGTCACCGGCGAACCGGCCGCACAGCAGTCCGAGGACCAGCCCGATCACCCCGACCACCATCGTCTCGGCGATCACCATCTTGGCGACCTGCCGCGGCGTCGCGCCGCTGGCCCGCAGGAGTGCGAGTTCGCGCCGGCGTTGCCGGACCGACAGCCCGATCGTCGCCGAGATCACGAGTGCCATCACCACGGCCACCATCCCACCGAAGACGCCGGACATGATGATGAGCGGAAGGCTCGTCGCGATCCCGCTGTACTCCGCGACACCCCGGTCGTCCCCGGCGTACGCCTTGATGCCGTCGGGAAGGTCGAGTCGTTTGGCCAGGTCACGCGCCGAGGTCCCGGCCGCCGGGAAGACGCCGATCGCGTCGGCCCCGGGAGCCAGCCGGGCCGCGTCCGCATCGGCGAAGAACACCGACGGTACGTCGACCTGACGCTGAGCGGTCGCGATTCCGGCGAGAGTGAAGGTCCGTGGCTGCCCGTTGACAGTCACGCTGATCCGGTCACCGGGCTTGGATGTGCCGGTCAGGCGCTGATCGAGCACGACCTGGCCCGTCTGCGGTGCGCGACCGGCGGTCAATTGGTACGGCGTCAGCGGTGCGGACGCCCAGCCATGCCCGGTCAGCGCGTCCGTATCGGGCGCGATCACGGCAGGGAACGAGCGATCCGCGATCGCTTGCGCGACTCCCGGCGTACCGGCGAGCTTGTCCGCCAGGTCGGCGTCGACGCGGTGGCGCTCGGGGAACGCGGCTGAGCCGGAACCGTTGGGCGGGTGGTACGCCGGGTCGCCGGTGACGACGACGGGCGCGGCAGCGAGGCGCTGGGGCGGTGCGTTGAGCCGGAGGCCGGTCTCGAGCAGTCCGCCGGCCGCACTGAGCAGGGCGCCGCCGAGCAGCACGGCTATGAGGATCGCGAGGAAGGCGGCGGTGCGGTACCGCAGGGTGGTGATGGCCAGGCGGATCATGATTCAGGTCTCCGACGGTGAGTAGCGGCCGGCGCTGAGCTGGGCGAGCTCCGCGGCGACGGCCTCTGCGGTGGGGTGGACGGTCTCCGAGACGATCTGACCGTCGACGAGGAAGACGACGCAGTCGGCGTACGACGCCGCGACCGGGTCGTGGGTGACCATCACGACGGTCTGCCCGAGTGAGCGGGCCTGGTCGCGGAGGAGGGCGAGAACGTCGAGCGCGGTGACCGTGTCGAGCGCACCGGTCGGCTCGTCCGCGAACGTGATCGCGGCGCGTCCAGCCAGCGCCCGGGCGATTGCGACCCGCTGCTGCTGGCCACCGGACAGCTCGCTCGGCCGGTGCCGCGTGCGGTCACCGAGTCCGACCCGGCGGATCACCTCGGACACCCATGCCTCGTCCGGCGACTTCCCGGCCAGCATGAGCGGCAGTACGACGTTCTGCCGGACGGTGAGAGCCGGCATCAGATTGAAGGACTGGAAGACGAACGCCACGTGCTCGCGCCGCAGCTCAGTCAGAGCGGTCTCGTCCAGCCCGCGCAGTGAGCGGCCGGTCAGGTGTACGTCGCCGGACGTCGGAGTGTCGAGGCCGGCGGCACAGTGCAGCAGCGTGCTCTTTCCGGAGCCGGATGGGCCCATCACCGCGGTGAACGTGCCGGCCTCGAAGCCGTAGGTGACACCGCCCAGCGCGGTGACCGCGCCGGGGCCGGTGCCGGTGCCGTAGACCTTACGGACATCGGTGAGCTGGACCGGGGCGCTCACTGGGTGACCAGCACATCGGTCGTGCGGTAGTAGGACTCGTTGGTCCACCACACACCGGCCACGACCAGGCCCAGGCCGATGTCGGACCACAGCCACCACGGCCAGTCGAAGTGACCGAAGGCGGCCAGGACCACCCAGATCACGAACTGCACGACGCAGGTGAGCAGCCAGACGGCGCTGACCGCTCGCAGCGCGCCGGTGAGACCGCGGGGCGGGAGCGCGTCGGCCATGCCGTCGAAGACCTGGTGGAGATCACCGCGGGTGCGGGCCTCGAGCAGCAGGTCCTGCCGGTCGCCGGCCTGCGGCGGGGTCAGGGTGCCCTTCCGGACGGCCCGGTCGAGCTTGGCTACCGCCGTACGGCGGTCGTTCTCGCTCAGGTCGACCTGGTTCGGCAGCAGCAGCGGTTCGAGCATGGTGTTCATCGGCGGATTCCTTTCGAGGGGTTGTCCTGACGGGGTGTCCGGACGAGAAACAGCGTATGGGCTGAACAGTTTTCTCCACCCGGTGCTCAGGACCCGTTTCAGCGGTGGTGCTAGCACCCCTCTGACCGGGGCCGTCATGCGCGAAGATGGAGGGCATGACCGAGGACCGCGGAGAGTTGCCGCCGGGGCTCGCCCTGTCCTGGGGCGTGCAGCCGGTGCAGCGGCGCGGGCCGAAGCCGGCGTTGTCGGTCGAGCAGATCGTGGCGACCGGGATCGGGTTCGGCGACAGTCACGGGTTCGAGGCGGTGTCACTGCAGCGGATCGCGGCCCGGCTCGGCGTCAGTACGAACGCGATGTACCGCTACGTGCGGTCGAAGGACGAGCTGATCGTGCTGGTCCAGGACAAGGCCTTCGGGCCGCCGCCCGAGCTGCCGTCCGGCTGGCGGGAGGCCGCGACCGCCTGGGTGCACGCCCAGGTCGACCGGTACGCGGAACGCCCCTGGCTGCTCGACATCCCGATCCGCGGCGCGCCGGTGACGCCGAACCAGCTCCGCTGGGTCGAGGTTATGCTCGCGGCGCTGGACAGCACCGGCCTCAGCCAGCACGACAACCTCGGTTGCCTGGTGATCCTGAACGGATACGCCCGCAACCACGCGAGCCTGGTCCGCCAACTCGAGGCCAGCGACAACACCCCGGTGCAGGCCGAGCAGGTCGGCAGGTTCCTGGTGCCGCGGCTGATCGAGGGCGGCTACCCGATGATGACCGCGCTCTACACGAACCAGGAGTACGAGGACGGCGTCGACGACGACCTGGAGTTCGGGCTGACCCGGATCCTGGACGGGATCGAGGTCCTGATCAACCGGAAGTCCTAGGGCAGCACGATCCGGACGGGACCGTTGGAGCGGGCGGCGACCCACTGCCGGTGGAATTCGCTGCCGGGGGCAACTTCCGGACGGCGGTGCGGCTCGGTGCGCAGGTTGGCCGGCGCGGTCAGTGTGGTTGCCTCCGGTTGCAGCTGTACGCCGTTCGCTCGTACCTCGGCGATCACGTCCGCCAGGGCCTGGGCGGCCGGCTTCCGCTGATGGTCCACGGTGAACAGACCCAGGTCGTACTCACGGTCCGGGAAGTCCAGCAGCCTGCGATCGATGTCGTGCGACGACCACCAGGTCACGCCCCACAGTGCCGGGTTCGGGACGACCAGCTCAACCGTCCGCCGGGTGAACTCGGCCTGAAGGTCCACCGGGATGTCCGGCCCGGGTACGCCGATCTCCTGCAGCCACACGGGTCGTCGTGGATCGAGCGAGGTGGCCGCGGCCAGCTCCACCAGGTAGTCCGCATGGCTGAGCGTGGCCGGCCCGAGGGGACCGTCCACTCGTGAGACCCCGTTGAAAACCCACGAGTGGACAGTGCTCAGGTCACCCAGCTCCACGACATCAACGGGGTGGAACGGGTGGTCGGCCTTGTACCAGGCATCGTCGAAGACCGAGTGCAGCGCGAGTACGTCGGGTGCCGCCTTCTTCAGCGTGGTCAGCAGATCCTGTGCCCAGCCGGTCGAGGTCTCGGGCGTGGTCGCGCTGTCCGGCCAGAGGTTGTTGACCTCGTTCCCGAGCGTGATCGCGAAGACGTTCGGCCGCGTCGCGACCGCGCGGGCGACGGTGTCGACGTACGTCGTCAGGCCGTCGCGGACCGCGGGATCCTCGAACAGGCTGGTCTTGTGCCAGGTCAGGACCCAGGACGGGAGGAAGTCGAAGCTGGACAGGTGGCCCTGGATCAGGTCGACGGCGACGCTCAGCCCGTGCTCGGCGGCGGCGTCGATCGTGTCGAGGAGATCCTCGATGGCCCGCGCGCGGATGATCGCCCGGTTCGGCTGGATCCACGGCCAGACCGGGAACACCCGGACGTGGTCCATGCCGATCCCGGCCAGATCCGCGAAGTCCCGCCGTACCGCGTCACCGTCGTAGTCGAGCCAGCTGTAGAACCACCCGGCCGACGGTACGTGGTTCGCGCCGAACCTGGGCGTGACGGGATCCGAGAGCATGATGAGGATGCTAAATCGGTTTAGGCAACCACGGCAACCACGCTCCCCCTCCCGCCCCGTTTGGTGGGTGGGCCCATCAGAGTGTGGGTTCACCCAGGGCGTGCGGTGGGTCAACCCACCGTGCGGTGGGTCAACCCACCTGACGGGGTGGGGGAGCGGTGGACTCGCGGACGGTCAGGACCGGGTCGGCGGTGCGGCGGTTGATGGTCTGGGCTGGGTCGGCGATGACCTCGAGCAGGACCTCGGCCGCCTGCCGGCCGAACTCGAACGTGTCGCGGGACAGCGCGGTCAGGGCCGGGTGCATCAACTGGGTCAGGATCGAGTCGTCGAAGGCCACGATGGACAGGTCGCCGGGCACCGAGACACCCATCTCCATCGCCACCCCGAGGCCGGCCACCGCCATCACGTCGCTGTCGTAGACGATCGCGGTCGGACGGTTCGCCTGGGACAGCAATTTGCGGGTCGTCGCGGCACCCTCGGCGTCACTGAAGTCGGTCGTCAGCGACGGCGCATCGACCAGTCCGAGCCGGGGTGCCGCGTCCCTGACGGCCCGGATCCGGCGCACGGTGTGCTGGAAGAGCGGCGTACCGGCGACGTGGGCGATGCGGCGATGGCCGAGGGCGGCGAGGTACTCCACGATCGACAGCATCGCGTCCCGGTCATCCGCCCAGACCGAGGCGAGCGCGCCCTTGCCGCCGCGGCCGCCGATCACGACAGCCGGCAGTTCAAGCGCCTTCAGCTCGTCGATCCGTGGGTCTTTGACCGTCAGGTCGACCAGGATCACGCCGTCGACCCGGTGCTCCGAGGCCCACCGGCGGTACACCTCGATCTCGGTCGCGGTGTCCTCGACGATCAGCAACTGCAGCGAGATCGACTCCGCGGACAGCCCGGACTGCACGCCGGACAGCAGGTGCGCGAAGAACGGCTCCACGCCCAGCGTGCGGGCCGGCCGGGCGATCACCATCCCGACCGAGTCGACCCGGGACGCGCCGAGCGCCCGCGCCGCGCTGTGCGGCCGCCAGCTCATCTGTTCGGCGATCTTCAGGATCCGCTCCCGGGTCGCGTCGCTGACCCCGGGCCGCCCGTTCAACGCGAACGACACCGCCCCCTTGGACACACCCGCGCGGATCGCAATATCAGCGATCGTCGGTCTGACCACGTGCTACCTACCTCCTTTTGAGGCTGACTCGGGCCTTGACAGCGGATTCTACGATCCCGGATAGTGCAGGAGCTATACCGGTTTATCAAACCCAGGAGAATCCATGCGTAGAGGTCATCTGGCTCCGGTGGCAGCTCTTGCCGCTGCGGCTCTCACTCTGGCCGGTTGTGGCCTCGGCTCGTCGGACGAGTCCGGCAGTAGCGGCGCCAAGCCGACCGTCGACGCCAACGCCCAGGTGACCGGCGAAGTGAGCTTCCAGACCTGGGCCCTGAAGCCGAAGTTCACGTCGTACGTCGAAGGTGTGATCAAGGCGTTCGAGGCGAAGTACCCGGGCACGAAGGTGACCTGGCTGGACCAGCCGGGCGACGGCTACGACAAGAAGGTGCTGAGCCAGGCGTCGGCCGGCCAGTTGCCGGACGTCACCAACCTCCCGCCGGACTTCGCGCTCTCGCTGGCCAAGCAGAACATGCTGCTCGACGTCGCGGCCGCCGACCCGAAGCTCGCCGAGGAGTACGTCGAGGGCGGCGTGCAGGCGTACCAGTACCAGGGCCTGGACGGCACCTTCGGCTACCCGTGGTACCTGAACACCGATATCGACTACTGGAACGCGACCAAGTTCGCCGCGGCCGGGCTCGATGTGAAGAACTCGCCCAAGACCTTCGACGAACTGCTCGCGGCCGCCAAGGTGATGCACGACAAGACCGGCGGCAAGGAGTACTTGATGAGCCGGCTGCCCGGCATCGGTGACTTCACCAACGCCGGCGTGAAGATCGTGTCCGACGACGGCAAGAAGTTCGTCTTCAACACCCCCGAGGCCGCCGCGCTGCTGGACAAGTACCGCGACGCCTACAAGGCCGGCTACCTGCCCCGCGACATCCTGACCCAGGAGTACCTGGGCAACTCCAAGCTCTTCACGCAGGGCAAGGTCGCCTGGACCACCGGCGGCGGCAACGCGATCCAGGACTTCCAGAAGGACAACCCGTCGCTGAAGGGCAAGGTCGTCCCGTCGCCCGCGCTGGACACCCCGCCGCTGTACGTGCAGGGCCTGTCGGTGTCGGCCAAGACCAAGAACCAGGCGGCCGCGATCGCGCTGGCCCGGTTCGTCACCAACGCCGAGAACCAGGCGGCGTTCGCCAAGATCGTGAACATCTTCCCGTCCACCAAGGCCTCCGCCTCGGACCCGTACTTCTCGAAGAGTGACGGTACGCCGGAGAGCGACGCCAAGGTGCTCGCGTTCGAGTCGCTGGCCAAGGCGAAGGTGCTGCAGCCGCCGGTGATCAGTGGCGCGACCAACGACTTCATCGGCCAGCAGATCTCGCTGGCGATCTCGGGCAAGATGTCGTCGCAGGCGGCCCTCGACGCGGCGGTGGCGAAGGCCAACCAGCTTCTCACGCAGTAATGCGGTACAACCGTTGGTTCACCCCGTGGGTGCTGGTGATCCCAGCACTCACGTGGTTGCTGGTGTTCAACCTGTGGCCGTCGATCAACACCGTCATCCTGTCGTTCACGAACGCCAGGCCGATCGGCGGCGGCACCTTCGTCGGGCTGAAGAACTTCGAGACCCTGCTGCACGACGAGCAGTTGCGCTGGGCGTTGCTGAACAGCGTCATCTACATGGTGGTGTGCCTGCCGTTCCTGACCGTCTTCCCGCTGCTGCTCGCCGTACTGGTGGAGAAGAAGCTGCCCGGGATCACGTTCTTCCGGACCGCGTTCTACACCCCGGTGGTGGCCTCGGCCGTGGTGGTGGCGCTGATCTGGCAGTGGATCCTGGACGATCGCGGTCTGGTCAACGGGCTGGCCGAGAAGCTCGGAGTCATCTCCGGCCCGTTGCCGTTCCTGTCCGACCAGTGGCTGTTGTTGCTCAGCGCAATCAGTCTGACGATCTGGAAGGGGCTCGGGTACTACATGATCATCTACCTGGCCGCCCTCGGGAACGTCGGGCGTGAGCTGCACGAGGCGGCCGCGGTCGATGGTGCGGGACCGGTCCGCCGGTTCTTCTATGTGACGGTGCCGGGGGTACGCGGGACGATGATCCTGATCTCGATCCTCATCTCGGTGTCGGCGCTGCGGGTGTTCTCCGAGTTGTTCATCCTCAGTGGCGGCAAGGGCGGTCCGGGTGGCCGGGACAACTCGGTGGTGATGCTGATCCAGCAGTACAGCCAGGGTTTCGAGGGCAACCTCGGGTACGCGTCGGCGCTGTCGATCGTGCTGTTCTTCGTCACCGTCGTACCGATGCTGGTGCTGGCCCGGCTGAACCGCAGAGGAGCGGAAGCATGACCACTGTCACCGATCCGGCGCGGCCTGTGGTCAAGGAGACGTCGGGTCCTCCGGCCGGTCGCCGTCGCGGATCCTTCGGGTTCAACACCGTCTCGCCGCGGGAGAAGGTGGTCCGGTACCTGCTGCTCGTGTTCGTACTGCTGATCACGATCGGGCCGTTCCTGTGGCAGCTGTCCACTTCGCTGAAGGGATCCGGGGAGGACATCTACACCCGGATCCCGAAGCTGCTGCCGGCCCAGCCGACGTTCGACCACTACAAAGCCGTGACCGACACGATCCCGGTCTGGGACTACGCGCGGAACTCGCTGGTGGTCGCCGTACTTGTGGTCGGCGGCAACGTCCTCGGGGCGTCGCTGGCCGGCTTCGCGTTGTCCCGGCTGCAGTTCCGCGGCCGCAAGCTGGTGCTCGGGTTGTTCCTGGCCACGCTCGTACTGCCGGGTGAGGTCACGATCATCTCGCAGTACGTGACGGTGCGGGAGTTCGGACTGGCGAACACGCTGTTCGGCGTAGCGCTGCCCGGCATGATCGGCGCGCTGAACGTGCTGCTGATGTACAACGCGTTCCGGTCGCTGCCGATCGAGGTGGATCAGGCCGCGATCGTGGACGGCGCGAACGCGTGGCAGCGGTTGGTCTACATCGGTCTGCCGTCGGTGCGCGGAACCATCAGCGTGGTGGCGATCTTCGCGTTCATCGGCGCCTGGGACGACTTCCTCTGGCCGTTGATCGTGCTCACCGACCCGGACAAGTACACGCTGACCGTCGGCCTGCAGTACCTGTCCGGCACCTTCAGCAACAACCCCCGCCTCATCGCCGCAGGCACGATGATCGCCTTCATCCCGATCGTCATCGTCTTCGCAACCCTCCAACGCTTCTTCTTCAAAGGCGTCGAAGAAGGCGCCGTCAAAGGCTGACCTTCGCTCCGCCGTCAATCTCGACGACTGGTCAGGACCGGGTGCGAAAGCTCGGTCTGCTCGACTTACCTGCCGGCAGCTGTCGGGTGGACTTGGCCGGTGTACTTCTCGCCGGGGCCTTGGCCTGGCTCGTCGGGGACGGTCGAGGATTCCTTGAAGGCGAGTTGGAGGGAGCGGAGGCCGTCGCGGAGCGGGGCGGCGTGGTGGTGACCGAGGCTGGGGGCGGCGGCGTCGAGCAGGCCGGCCAGGGCGTCGATGAGGGAGCGGGCCTCGTCGAGGTCCTTGTGGTCGGGGAGGTCTTCGGCCAGGCCGAGCTGGACGGCGGCGGCGCTCATCAGGTGGAGGGCAGCGGTCGAGATGATCTCCACGCTGGGTACGTCGGCGATGTCACGCGATACCGTCGACAGCGGGTCGGGCGTGGGGCCGGACTGCGAAGTGGCACCTGAGTCGGTCATGCTGTTACCCTTACATGGCGACCGACCTGGTCTGATGGTGACCCCTGAGCGGAATATTCGGGGCGATCCAGAGGTTCAAGTCTAAGCGGAGGGCCACCTCCCACCCAGTCGATGAACAGTCGGCGGGTCCCGGTCACGCTGAGAGATTCTGGAGGACATCCGGAGATTCGAAGCGAACGTACGGCGTACCACCCGGAGGGGTTGGGGCGTCGTCGATCTGGGAATTGGGCCTTCGTGTGAATCGCACGAGGGCCTTTTGCTGTTCCCGGCCCTCGCCGCGATCACGAGGTGGCACCGAAACGAGCACAACCCAGGAGGACCCATCACCATTGAACTGCGCGTCAACGAGCGCATCCGCGTTCCCGAGGTGCGACTGGTCGGACCGAACGGTGAGCAGGTAGGCATCGTCCGGATCGAGGATGCACTTCGGCTGGCACAGGAGGCCGATCTCGACCTCGTCGAGGTCGCGGCGACCGCCCGGCCTCCGGTCTGCAAGCTGATGGATTTCGGCAAGTACAAGTACGAGACCGCGCAGAAGGCGCGCGAGTCCCGCCGGAACCAGACCAACACGGTCATCAAAGAGATGAAGCTGCGGCCGAAGATCGACCCGCACGACTACGAGACCAAGAAGGGTCACGTCGTTCGGTTCCTGCGTGCCGGTGACAAGGTCAAGATCACCATCATGTTCCGTGGACGCGAGCAGTCCCGGCCGGAGCTCGGTTTCCGGCTGCTGCAGCGGCTGGCCGAGGACGTCAGCGAGCTCGGCTTCGTCGAGTCCTCGCCGCGGCAGGACGGCCGGAACATGATCATGGTGCTCGGACCGCACAAGAAGAAGTCCGAGGCGCGCGTGGATGTGGAAGCCGAGAAGGCGAAGAAGCAGGCCGAGCGTGACGCCGAGCACGAGGCGGAGCGCGCCGAGCGCGCCGAGCAGGTGCAGGCCCACGAGGCCGAGCGCGCCGCCGGCACCACGAAGAAGCCGAAGGGTCCGGCAGACAACCTCGACCCGGAGTGACGAGACGCTCCGGCCGCCCGTCGGGACTGCCGGAGCACCGTCCACCGAAGATCGAGTCAACGAAAGAAAATCAGGAGCACAACAGCCATGCCGAAGATGAAGACCCACTCGGGGATGAAGAAGCGTGTCCGGGTCACCGGCTCGGGCAAGATCCGCCGCGAGCAGACCGGTATCCGCCACCTCGCCGAGGCGAAGTCGTCCAAGCGCAAGCGCCGTCTGAGCGGCACCGTCGAGGTCGCGCCGTCGTACGCGAAGAAGGCCAAGAAGCTTCTCGGCATCTGAGCACCGCCCTTCCCCCCGAACATCCCCGCCGAGTGGGCCCAGTCCGTCTCCGGCGCAGAAATACAAGGAGTAACACCTCATGGCACGCGTGAAGCGGGCAGTCAACGCCCACAAGAAGCGCCGGGTCGTACTCGAGCAGGCCAGCGGCTACCGCGGCCAGCGCTCGCGGCTGTACCGCAAGGCCAAGGAGCAGGTCACCCACTCGCTCGTCTACGCCTACCGTGACCGCAAGGCGCGCAAGGGCGACTTCCGCAAGCTGTGGATCCAGCGGATCAACGCCGCGGTCCGGGCCGAGGACCTGACCTACAACCGGTTCATCCAGGGTCTGCGGCTGGCCGAGGTCGAGGTGGACCGCAAGATCCTCGCCGACCTGGCCGTCAATGACCCGGCCGCGTTCTCCGCGCTGGTGCAGGTGGCCAAGGCCGCCCTGCCGGCCGACGTGAACGCGCCGAAGAGCGACGCCGCGGCCTGATCCACCACCCCTTCAAGTAGCACTCGAGTGGCGAGCCCTGGTCTGCTGACCGCACAGTCCGTGCGGATCAAGCAGGCCCGGAGGCTCGCCACACGTGCGTTCCGGCGCAAGGCCGGCCGGTTCCTGGTCGAGGGCCCGCAGGCTGTCCGCGAGGCCCTCGAGCACCGCGAACTCGTCCTCGAGGTGTACGCCGAACCTGACGTGGCCACCCGCCATCGCGATCTCCGCGATCTGGCCGGTGCTGCGGGCGTCGCGTGGTTCGAGGTCAACCGGGCCGCCATCGAGGCTCTGAGCGAGACGGTCACCTCGCAAGGCGTGGTCGCCGTCTGCTCGCTGGTGAACGTCGAACTGGAGCTGGGACCCACGACGAAGCTGGTTGCGGCCGGCGTGCAGGTCCGTGATCCCGGCAACGTCGGCACCTTGATCCGTACGGCGGACGCAGCCGGCGCGGATGCCGTCGTGCTGTCGTCGGAGTCCGTCGACCCGCACAACCCGAAGGCGGTCCGGGCCAGCGTCGGCAGCATCTTCCACGTGCCGATCACGACCGACGTCGACATCCACGAAGCCGTCAAAGCCTGGCGCGAGCACGGCCTGCAGGTGCTGGCGGCCGACGGGTACGGCGCCACCGACCTGGACACCTGTATCGACGACGGCACCCTCGCCAAGCCCACCGTCTGGCTGTTCGGCAACGAGGCCCACGGCCTGCCCGACAACATCAACTCCGTCGTCGACCTCTCCGTGAAGGTCCCGATCTACGGCCGAGCCGAGTCCCTCAACCTCGCCACCGCCGCAGCCATCTGCCTCTACGCCTCAGCCCGCGCCCAACGCCGTACCGCTACTTCGTAACGCGGGTTGCGAGGCCGTCGAGGAGGGCGTCGAGGCCGAAGACGAAGTTCTCGGTGAGGCTGGAGTCGAGGCCGAGCGAGGTGCGGCGGCGGACCGACTTCTGCATCTCCGGGTACTCACTGGCCACTGCCTGGGCCTGTTCCATCATCTCGCTGACCCAGGTCTCTTCGGACCGGCCGGACTTGCGGACCATCTCGCGGGTGGCGACCTCGGCGCTGACCGTGCCGAGGACGTACGACATCACGCTGCTCATCGCCAGGTCGATGTCGTGGTCGGAGAAGCCGCCCGCCTCGAACAGCACCAGGCCGCGGGACCCGAGCGACATCGCGTTCGGGCCGAGACTCGGCCGGGTGTACATCACCTCGGGCAGCCACGGGTGCCGCAACAGCGCCGACCGCATGCTGTGCCCGAACAGCAACGCCCCGCTCCGCCACCCGGCCAGCTCCGGCTCTGGCACGTCGATCTCGCCCCACACCTCGTCGATGAGCAGGTCGACCAGATCGTCCTTGGTCGGCACGTGCCAGTAGAGGCTGGTCGCGCCGGCATCGAGCCTGGCCGCCAGCTTGCGCATGCTCAGCCCGGTCACGCCTTCGGAGTCCAGGATCCCCATGGCGGTCTTCACGATCTGCTCCCGGCTGAGCGTCTCGCGCGGCGGTGCCTTGCGTTCCCGGGTCCAGATCGGTTCCTTCATGCGGTCATCCTACTCAGGACTCGCACACCGTACGAGCTTGTCGTACAGTGTGCGAGTGACTAGTACACCGTTCGAGTCCACCGCGACCGGTCATCCGCGACGCTGGTGGATCCTGATGATCCTGTGCTTGTGCCTGCTGGTGCTCGTCGTCGACAACACCGTGCTCAACCTGGCGATCCCGTCGCTGATGCGGGATCTGGAGGCGACCCCGGCCGACATCCAGTGGGTGATCGACGCCTACATCCTGGCGTTCGCCGGCCTGCTGCTGACCGCGGGCAGCCTGTCCGACCGGTTCGGCCGGC
Organism: Kribbella capetownensis; assembly: GCF_004331485.1. Lineage (GTDB taxonomy): Bacteria > Actinomycetota > Actinomycetes > Propionibacteriales > Kribbellaceae > Kribbella > Kribbella capetownensis. The sequence goes on along the minus strand of NZ_SJKD01000006.1, from coordinate 29,244 downwards.
GGAGGATGCTGCTGCTCGGGCTCGCGCTGTTCGGAGCGGCGTCCGTGCTGGCCACGCTGGCCGAGACGCCGTGGCAGCTGATCGCGTGCCGCGGGCTGATGGGTGTCGGCGGGTCGCTGCTGATGCCGAGCACGCTGTCACTGCTGTTCACGGTGTTCCCGCCGGAGGAGCAGCGCAAGGCGATGGCCGGCTGGTCGATGGTCGCGATGGTCGGTGTGGTGGCCGGGCCGACGGTCGGCGGCGTGCTGCTGAACCACTTCTGGTGGGGCTCGATCTTCCTGCTGAACGTGCCGATCGCGATCCTCGCGATCATCGGCACCATCGCTCTGATCCCCGAGTCGCGCGGACCGGCCCGGGACGTCGACCCGGCCGGTGCCGTGCTGTCGATCATCGGAATGGCGGCCATCGTCTGGGCGATCATCTCGATCCCGGCCGACGGGATCGGCTCGGCCAAGGTGCTCGGCGGCCTGGTGGTCGGTGTGATCGGTCTGGCCGGGTTCGCCCTGTGGGAGAAGCGAAGTGCGCACCCAATGGTGCCGCTCGGGCTCTTCCGGGACCGCAACTTCAGTGGCACGAGCTTCTCGATCGTCCTGCTCTCCTTTACTGCCGGCGGGCTGCTGCTCGCACTGACGCAGTACCTGCAGTTCGTGCTGGGCTACACCCCGCTGAAGGCCGGTCTGGCGCTGATCCCGTACGCCGTTGCCGCCACGGTGTTCAACGGTCTCGGGGCGACTCTGGGCAAGAAGCTCGCGGACCGGACGCTGATCGTGATCGGTCTGGCCATCATCGCGGGAAGCTTCGGGATCCTTACTCAGGTGTCCGACTCGACCGGCTATGGCCTGCTGATCGTCGGGCTGCTGGTCATGGGTGTCGGCGGCGGTCTGGCCGGGCCTGCGGCGTACACGCTGCTGATGTCGGCGGTCCCGGCCGATCACCGCGGTGTCGGCTCGGCCATGAACGACACCGTCCAGCAGACCGGTGCGGCGCTGTCGGTCGCCGTACTGGGCAGTGTCCTGGCGGCCGCCTACTCCTCATCGCTCCCGGACTCGGTTCCGGAGCAGGCCCGCAAGTCGATCGCGGACACGATCGCGCTCGGCCCGGACTTCCTGGACGCCGCGCGCACCGCCTTCACCAAGGCCATGTCGATCTCGATGACGGTCGGCTGGATCGGCGCCCTGGCCGGTGCCGTGGTCGCGCTGCTCGTGCTGCCCAAGCGCCGGAGCGACAACGCGCCGGAGGAGCCGGCGGCGGCAGCGACCGCCGACACGCCTTCCTGATCCCAACCCCGCCCCGGCACTCCAGTGCCGGGGCGGGTCGCCGCTGGATGGACAGCCGATTCACGCTTGGCGGGTCAAGGTTCCTAGACTGCAATCCGCAGAAGTTCCGAATCGAGAGCGAGCCATGTCCGGTCCCAACACTGATTACGACCCGGTCGAAGTGACGCCGTTGCACGCCGAAGAGGTGGAGCGGACCCGCGACGAGGCGCTGAAGGCGTTTACCGAGGCGGCCGACCTGGCCGCCCTGCAGGACGCGAAGGGCACGCATCTCGGCGAGAAGTCGCCGATCGCGCTGGCGAACCGGGAGATCGGCGCGCTGCCGCCGCAGGCCCGCAAGGAGGCCGGGCAGCGGATCGGTGCGGCCCGGAAGGCGATCAACGAGGCCTTCGCCGGCCGGCTCGCCGTCCTGGAGGCAGAGCACGAGGAGCGGATGCTCGCCACCGAGCGGGTCGACGCGACGCTGCCCTGGCACACCCCGGAGCTCGGCGCCCGGCACCCGCTGTCGCTGATCTCGGAGCAGGTCGCTGACGTCTTCACGGCGCTCGGCTGGGACGTCGCCGAAGGCCCCGAGGTCGAGGCCGAGTGGCTGAACTTCGACGCGCTGAACTTCCTGCCGGACCACCCGGCCCGGCAGATGCAGGACACCTTCTTCGTCGAGCCGGCCGGCTCCGGAACCGTGCTGCGGACCCACACCTCGCCGGTACAGGCCCGTTCGATGCTGACCCGCAAGCCGCCGATCTACGTGGTCGTCCCGGGGCGGGTGTTCCGCACCGACGAGCTGGACGCGACGCACACGCCGGTCTTCTACCAGGTCGAGGGCCTGGTGGTGGACGAGGGCATCACGCTGGCGCACCTGAAGGGCACGCTCGACCACTTCGTCGTGTCGATGTTCGGCGAGGGCCTGGAGGCCCGGCTGCGGCCGAACTTCTTCCCGTTCACCGAGCCGTCGGCCGAGGTCGACCTGAAGTGCTTCGTCTGCCGCGGCGCGTCCGTCGGCAACCCGGACCGCCCGTGCCGCACCTGTGGCAGCGAGGGCTGGATCGAGTGGGGCGGCTGCGGCGTGGTGAACCCGCGCGTCCTGCAGGCCTGCGGCATCGACACCGACCGGTACTCCGGCTTCGCCTTCGGGATGGGCCTGGAGCGGACGCTGATGTTCCGCAACGGGGTCGAGGACATGCGGGACATGGTCGAGGGCGACGTGCGGTTCAGCCGCCAGTTCGGGATGGAGATCTGATGCGGGTCCCACTGTCATGGCTTCATGAGTACGTCGACCTCCCGGCCGAGGTCACCGGCCGTGACGTCGGGGAGAAGCTGATCCGGGCCGGCCTCGAGGTCGAGACCGTCGAGGAGTCGGACCTGACCGGGCCACTCGTGGTCGGCAAGGTGCTGACGTACGACGACGAGCCGCAGAAGAACGGCAAGACCATCCGCTGGTGCTCGCTCGACATCGGCAAGGACGAGCCGCAGTGGGTCGTCTGCGGTGCGAACAACTTCGAGGTCGGCGACCTGGTGGTCGTCGTGCTGCCCGGTGCGGTGCTGCCGGGCGGGTTCGCGATCTCCGCCCGGAAGACGTACGGCCATGTCTCCAGTGGCATGATCTGCTCCAGCTCGGAGCTCGGTCTCGGTGACGACGGCACGCATGGCATCGTCGTCCTGGAGCCGGGTGAGGCCGTGCCGGGTGACGACGCGATCGAGTTGCTCGCCCTGCGCGACGACGTACTCGACATCGCAGTCACTCCGGACCGGGGCTACTGCCTGTCCATCCGTGGCGTCGCGCGCGAGGCGGCCACGGCGTACGGCGTGGAGCTCAAGGATCCGGCCGGTCTGAGGCTGACCGGCTCGGGCCAGGGCGGCTACCCGGTGCGGGTGGACGACGCCGCGGCGTGCAGCGTGTTCGTCACCCGCACGGTGACCGGCATCGACCCGAAGGCGTTGTCGCCGCGCTGGATGCAGAAGCGGCTGCTGGCGTCCGGGATGCGGCCGATCTCGATCGGCGTCGACATCACCAACTACGTGATGCTCGAGCTCGGCCAGCCGATCCACGGCTACGACAAGGCCCGGCTGAGCGGCGAGATCGTCGTACGCCGGGCGACCCCCGGCGAGAAGCTGATGACGCTGGACGACCAGACCCGCGAGCTGGACGCCGAGGACCTGCTGATCACCGACGACTCCGGCCCGATCGGCGTCGCCGGCGTGATGGGTGGTGCGTCCACCGAGATCTCGGACGCGACCGCCGACGTGGTGATCGAGGCCGCGCACTTCCACCCGATCGTGATCGCTCGCGCGTCCCGGCGGCACAAGCTGTCGTCCGAGGCGTCCCGGCGGTTCGAGCGCGAGGTCGACCCGCTGCTGCCGCGGTACGCCGCGCAGCGCGTCGCCGACCTGCTCGTCGACCTGGCCGGCGGCACGCTCGAGGCCGACGAGACCGTCGTCGACACCCACGCACTGCCGGAGCCGACGACGATCCGCGCCGACCACTCGGCCCGAGTCGCCGGAGCCTCGATCACCATCGAGGAGACCCTGCGGCACCTGCGCTCCGTCGGCTGCACTGTCGAGCCCGCCCCTGCAGGTGCCGTGCCGGCACCGCTTGCGGCGGGAGTGCACGCGCCGGCGACTGAGGTGGGCGGGGACGACTTGCTGAGTGTGACGCCGCCGTCGTGGCGGCCGGATCTGCATGATCCGAACGACTTCGCCGAGGAAGTCATTCGCCTGTTCGGCTACGACAACGTCCCGTCGATCCTTCCGCCCGCGCCGGGTGGTCAGGGCCTGACTGTGGCGCAGCGCCGTCGCCGCCGGGTCGCCACCGCGCTGGTCGGAGCCGGCCTGACCGAGGTCGTGTCCTACCCGTTCACCGGTGCGGCGGACTTCGACGCGATGGGCCTGCCCGCCGACGACCCCCGGCGTACGACGGTCAAGCTGGTCAATCCGTTGTCGGACGAAGAGCCGTCGATGCAGACCATGCTGCTGGCGACGCTGCTGCGCACCGCCGAGCGGAACGCCGGCCGCGGCGCCACCGACCTGGCCATCTTCCAGACCGGTCTGGTGTTCCTGCCCAAGGGCGAGTCGAAGCCGGCGCCGCTGCTGCCGGTCGAGCATCGCCCGAGCGATGCCGAGATCCAGACCCTGAACGACGCTCTCCCGGACCAACCGCTGCATGTCGGGGTGGTGCTGACCGGTTCGCGGACGCCGACGGGCTGGTGGGGCAAGGGTCAGCCGGTCAGCTGGGCCGACGCCGTGCAGCTCGCCCGGACCATCGCGTCGGCCGTCGGCGTCGAGCCGAAGGTGCGCAACGGTGAGGTGGCCCCGTGGCACCCGGGCCGGTGCGCGGAGTTCTCCGTCGACGGCAAGGTCGTCGGTCATGCCGGTGAGCTGCATCCGAAGGTGTGCCAGGCGTTCGGGCTGCCCGCGCGGTCGAGTGCGGTCGAGCTCGACCTGGAGGCCCTGATCACGGCGGGTCCGTCGTCGATCGCGGCGCACCCGTTCTCGTCGTACCCGGTGGCCAAGGAGGACGTGGCGCTGATCGTCCCGGCCGACGTGGCCGCGGCGGAGGTCGAGGCGGCGCTGGCCGAGGGCGCGGGCGAGCTGCTGGAGTCGGTCCGGCTGTTCGATCTGTACACCGGCGAGCAGATCGGCGAGGGCAAGAAGTCGCTCGCGTTCGCGCTGCGCTTCCGGGCGGCGGATCGCACGCTGAAGGAGAACGAGGTGGCCGATGCGCGGCAGGCCGCGGTCCAGGTCGCCGTCGATCGCTTCGGCGCCGTCCAGCGGGTCGGCTAGCAAGATGGCCGGGCGGGGGCACCCGCGGGTGGCGGTCGCCGCGCCGAACCTGGCGGCGGCCGAGGCGGGCGTTCGCGTCGCGGCCGAAGGTGGCAACGCCGTGGACGCGGCGATCGCAGCCACCCTGGTGACGATGGTGAACGAGATCGGCGTGGTCTCGCCGGCCTCGGGCGGCTTCGTCACCCTGCAGGTGGCCGGCGGCGACGCGGTCACCATCGACGGCTGGGTGGAGATGCCCGGCCGCGGCCTGCCCGCGGAACGGTTCGGCCAAGGTGTCTGGGACGTCACCACCGACTACGGCGGCGGTACGACGACCACCGTCGGGCACGGGTCGGTCGCGACTCCCGGCGGGATGAAGGCACTGGACCTGGCCCACCGGCGATCCGGGAAGGCGCCCTGGCGCGAGGTCGTCCAGCCCGCGATCGACGTCGCCCGCAACGGGTTCCCGCTGAGCCGGACGTCGGGCTACTACCTCGGCTTCACCCACGAGATCATCTTCGGCTGGCACCACCCGAGTCATCGGGTCGTGCACGAGGAAGACGGCTCGGTGATCAAGGCCGGCACCACGCTGGTGATCCCCGAGCTGGCCGAAGCGCTCGAGCTGATCGCCCGCGACGGCGCCGAGACCATGTACACCGGCGAGCTCGCCCAGCTGCTCATCCGCGACATGGCCGAGAACGACGGCATCCTGACTGCCGAGGACCTGGCGGCGTACGAGGCCGTCGTACGTCCGGCGTTGATGGTCCGGCAGAACGGGTGGCGGTTGGCGACCAACCCGCCGCCGGCCGTCGGGGGAGTGGCCGTCGCCGCAATGCTCGCGCTGCTGGACGGCGTACCCGCGGACGGCAGCTGGAACCAGTCCGAGCTCGAGCGGCTCGTCGAGGTGCAGTACGCCGTACTCGGGCAACGCCTCGCCGAGCTGGACACCGAGGACCAGCGACAGCTCGAGAGCAAGAAGCTGCTGGATCTCGCCGCGGCCGGTGACCTGCGTGCGCTGAGCTCACCCAGTACGGCGACTGTCTCGGTGGTCGACGACGAAGGCGATGCCTGCGCGATCACGGTCTCGTCCGGCTACGGATCGGGCGTACTGACACCAGGCACCGGCATCTGGCTGAACAACGCGCTCGGCGAGCAGGAGCTCCTGCACGGCGGGCCGCACAGCCTGGCGCCTGGGACGCGGCTCACCTCCAACATGGCGCCGAGCGTGGCCCGCCGCGACAGCGACGGTGCGGTGCTCGCGATCAGCTCACCCGGATCGGACCGGATCCCGACCGCGCTGGCCCAGGTGTACGCGCTCTACACGCACGGCGGTCTGTCGCTCGCGGACGCGGTCGAGCATCCGCGGCTGCACGTGCGGGTCCGCCAGGATGTGGTGGTCGACTACGAGGACGACCTCGAGGTGTCCGGCACGACCTCGCTGCCGACCCGGCCGATGCCGCCGCACTCGATGTACTTCGGCGGTGTCGCGGCCGCGTTCTGGGATCCGGCGGACGGGCTGGTCGCGGTCGGTGATCCGCGCCGGACCGGCGGAGTCGCCATCTCACCGCCGACCTGAGCGCGACATGAGTAACGTCATCCCTTCGGCCGGTCGAACTGGAAGGTCTGCACACCATGCGGGACGCTGAGCTCTCCGTCGTCGTACCGATGTACGACGAGGAAGAGGTGCTGCCGATCTTCTTCGAGCGGATGCACCCGCTGCTGGACGGACTCGGGATCAGCTACGAGCTGCTGGTCGTCGACGACGGCAGCCGGGACCGGACCGCCGCGCTGCTGCTCGAGGCCGCGAACGACTGGCCGCAGCTGCGCGTCGTACGGCTGCTCCGCAACAGCGGCCATCAGGCCGCGCAGTCGGCGGGCTTCCGGCGTGCCCGCGGTCGATACGTCGTCACGATCGACGCCGACCTGCAGGACCCGCCGGAGGTGATCCCCGAGTTCCTCGCCGCGGCGCGCGAGCAGGACGTCGACGTCGTGTACGGCGTTCGCTCGGACCGGTCGAGTGACTCGTGGCCGAAGCGGACGACGGCGCGGCTCTACTACCGGCTGATGTGCCGGCTGGTCGGCAAGGACATTCCGTTCGACGCGGCCGACTTCCGCCTGGTGTCGAGGCGGGTGGTCGACGCGGTGAACGCGCTGCCCGAGGACGGCCGCGTGTTCCGGCTGGTGATCCCGTGGCTCGGCTTCCCGAGCGCCGAGGTGCGTTACATTCGCGCCGAGCGGGCTGCCGGGACGACGAAGTACAACCTGACCAAGATGCTGCGGCTCGCGTTCGACAGCGTGACCGCGTTCTCGGCGGCGCCGCTGCGGCTGGCGACCTGGCTCGGGCTGCTCGGCGGTCTGCTGTCGGTGATGTTCGTCGTCGGCGCGCTCCTCATCAAGCTCACCGGCCGCGGCATCCCCGGCTGGACGTCGACCGTGCTCGCGGTGAGCGTCATCGGCGCGATCCAACTGCTCTGCCTCGGCCTGCTCGGCGAGTACGTCGCCCGCCTGTTCCAGTCCAGCCAGCGCCGGCCACAGTTCCTCGTCGGCTACGACAGCCTCGAAGACCAAGGACATCAGGAACCGGTACCGCACCGATGAAGCGGTTCCTCCCCTGGCTGCTGCCGTTCCTGGTCGCGGTCATCGGGCTGCTCTCGGTCGACGTCGGACCGGGTCCCATCGTCAAGTACGCCGTCTACTTCGCCCTGGCGATCGCGCTCCCAGGCACTCTCCTCCTGCGCGCTGCGTGGCGCAGTACCGGCAACTGGGCGGAGGACCTCGGCCTCGGCTCCGTCGTCGGCGCGACCTGGCAGCTGATCGGCTGGGCTCTGTTCACCGCACTCGGCTGGCAGCGCTGGCTGATCGTCTGGCCCCTGCTGGTGCTGATCGCCTTCGCCGCAGTACGTCGGTTGCGCGGGTGCTGGCGGATCGCCGACCCGAAGCCACTGCCGGTCGCATGGACCTGGGCACTGGCCGTGTCGGCCGCGGTCATGGTCGGCGCGACCACCGTCGGCGTACTGGCGTACCACCCGATGCCACCGGACGGGTCGGCGTACTACCCGGACCTGCTCTACCACCTGTCATTGGTGAATGAGCTGACCCGGTCGGTGCCGCCGGAGTTGCCGCAGGTGGTGGGAGAGCGGCTGGAGTACCACTGGTTCGCGAACGCCGACATGGCCGGGGCGGTGGACATCACTCGGCTGACACCGATGATCGTGCTGTTCCGGCTGTGGCTTCTGCCGTGGCTGGTCGTAGTACTGCTCGTGTGCGCGACGCTGGCGCGGACCATGAGTCGGACCTGGTGGACCGGCCTGCTGGCGGCGATCGCCCTGGCCGCGCCGCAGTTGTACCTGTTCTTCGACACGAGTGTGAATCTGGCGCCGCCGGTCAGCTTCCTCAGTCCGTCACAGACGTTCGGGCTGGTCGCATGTGTGACTGCGGCGGTCTTGCTGATCGAGCTGTTGTTCAGGAACGCCGGTGGCCGGCTGTGGGTGGTCGTGATCGCGGTTGCGATCGTCGGCGGTGGGTCGAAGCCGACGGTGCTGCCGCTGCTGGTCGCGGGCGTCGGGCTGGCCGCGGTCTTCCTGCTCGTGACGACCCGGCGGGTGCCGCGGCGGATCATCGTGGCCGGTGCCGTGCTCGTGGCGGTTGGTGCCGCGACGTTGCTGACGGTTGCCGGGAGCACCAATGGCTCGCGGCTGCAGTTCCTTGCGGTCCTGAAGTCGCTGCCCGTCTACACGGCCGCGACCGGTGATACGACGCCGGCGGGGGAGGGCGGCCTGATCCTGCCGGCGCTGGCGCATGGTGCGGTGATCGGGACACTGACGCTGCTGCTCGCCGTACTGCTCACGCTCCAGGCGATGGCCTGGGCCGGGTTCGGTGTCGCCGGCCGGCGGGATCCGGTCGCGTGGTTCCTGCTGGGTGCGATGATCGCCGGCTGGGCGGGGTACCTCCTGATCGACCATCCCTCCGTGAGCGAGTCCTACTTCATCTACACCACCGCGCCGTTCAGCCTGGCCGCAGCAGGCTGGTTCGCTGCCGTCAGTGTCCGTGCGGCCGAACGGCCGATCCCGGTGGCGGTCACGGCCTTCGTCGTGTCGGTGGTCTGTGCCGGTCTGCTGGTGTGGGCGAGGGGTGTGCCGGCCGCGTCGCCGGGCCGTCAGCTGTGGCTGAGCACCCGCGTGCTGCTCGTCGTACTGGCGTTGACGATCGTGCTGCTGCTGGTGTGGCGACTGTTCCTCCGGCAGGCGGGTGGTGGGCTGCTCGTCGTACTGATGTTGCTGGCGATCTCGCCGATCAGTTCGTTCCTGCAGAGCGCCGCGCATGGGGACACGGAGAAGTCGCAGACGTACCGGGCGCCTCACTGGTGGGTGTATCGGGATGAAGCCCTGGCGGCGTTGTGGCTCGAGAAGCACTCCGCTCCGACCGATGTCGTTGCCACGAACACCTGGTGCCGGCCGGCCGGACCACAGACGCCCGGGTGTGATGCCCGCGGCTATCTCGTCACCGGGATCGCCGGCCGCCGGACGCTGATGGAGGGCTGGGCGTACACGAACCAGGCGATGGCCGAGCAGGGTGTCGGCGGCCGCCGGTACACCGAACAACCATCGCCCTGGCCCGAGCGGGTCGCGCTCACTACCGAGACCCTGGCCACGCCGACACCGGACCGCCTCCGCCGGCTCCGCGACGAGTACGACGTCCGCTGGCTGTACGCCGACGCCCGCGACGGGACCGTGTCCACCGAGCTCGACCAGCTGGCCACGTTGCGACACAGCATCGGCAAGGTCCGGATCTACGACCTCGGAGAGTGATTAGCCCGTAACATTGGGCCAGCGTAGGCCGTTACTTCTACGCTGGCCCGCCCGCCCCGCGGCCGAAGCATGCGGAAACGTGATTGCTCGGGAGGGCTGCACATGCGGGCGACGCGACCGGGCGCATCCATTCTGCTGGTGCTGGGCCTGCTCGCCCTGCCATGCATGGACGCGACCGCCTATGAAGTGCCGTCCGCACCGTTCGTGCAGGGTGACTCGGCGACCGCGGTGATGCCTGGGTCAGGGCTGAAGCAGACGATCACCGTGACGGGGCAGACGGAGTTGGTGGATGCGACCACCGCGGGCGTTCGGGGGACTGGGCCGACCACCTACGCACCGCCGATCGCGCCGACGACGCCGGCCGAGGACCTCCTGGTGAAGACCGGGACCTGCGCGTCCACCGGAAGTTGTGGCGACCGAGGCACGGTGACGATCGCGTTCTCGCAGCCGGTCCGCAACCCGGTGCTCCACCTGGCCGGGATCGGCGGCGCCGTCACCCAGACCGTCAGCGACAAACCCACTGCCCAATCCGAGCTGCACTCGGTGCTCAAGCTCACCACCGCCGGCCTCAGCCTCACGAAGGTCGGCCAGGGCAACAACCTCGCCGTCACCAGCGACACGATCACCGCCGCGAACCATGACGCCGGCCCGAACTGCATCAACACCAAGACCGGCGCCGGCGGCCCCGACGCCGGCGCCGGCGCCGCCTGCGGTTCCGTCCGGATCAACGGTGTCGCCACCAAGCTCAGCTTCGACGTGACCGCGATCTTCACCAAGCACCCGAAGCTCCCGGCGTTCAACACCCCGACCTCCGGCGATGCGTTCTCCGTGCTCGCGTCCACCGGCGAGGACTTCGGCGACGCCCCCGAGTCGTACGGCGCCGCCTGGTCGGTGCTCAGCGACGTACGCCTCGGCAAGGATGCAACGGAAGACAACGCGACCGTTGCCAATGGCACCACCGGTCCGAAGACGCCCGATCAGGCTGACGACGGCGTCACGTTCAAACCACTCCGCACCAACGCGAGCGCCTACTCCGCGACCGTCGCCCTCAGCGGCGCGTCCAAGTCGGGCCGGGTCTGCGCGTGGATCGACCTCGACCGCAACGGCTCCTTCCAGCCGGCCGAGCGCGCCTGCACCACCTTCGCCGCCGGTCAGAGCGCGGCCACCCTCAACTGGACCAAGCTCGCCCGCCCCAAGGCCGGAGCCTCGTACGCGCGGGTGCGCGTCGGCTACAACGATGCGCAGGTGGAGAAATCAACCGGTGTCGCCGACGCGGGTGAGGTCGAAGACCACCCGATCACGATCGCCCCGCCGCCACCCCCGATCCTGCTCGACGACACCGCGACCATCGCATTCGACACCGGCCAGATCGTCGACGTGCTCGGCAACGACAAGCCCGGCGACCCGGATGCGCCGCTCAAGCCGGGCACCCTGTGCCTCGTCGACGGCAGCAAGTGCGTCGAGATGGTGAACGTCGTCGGCCAGGCCAAGTACGTCGCGAGGTCCGACGGCAAGATCGACGTCGACCCGGTCCCGGGCTTCGTCGGCAAGGCCAAGCCGGTCACCTACCGGGTTGCCGACAGCAACGGCAGTACGGCCACAGCGACCCTGACCGTCACCGTCGCGCTGCCCGCCGGTCCGGTCGCCACGCCCGACACCGCGACCACCCCGCAGAACGTCAGCGTCGCGCTGAAGCCGCTCGCCAACGACCACGCCGCGCCTGGTGTCACCTTGGTCCCCGGCTCCGTCGTACTCCGCGACCCGGCCGACGCGACCTTCAAGAAGACGGTGGTCATTCCGGGCGAGGGCGAGTACGCCGTCAAGCCCAGCGGCGCCGTGGACTTCGTGCCGAAGCCGCGGTTCACCGGCGTCGGTACGTCGATCGGCTACCGCGTCACCGACAGCACCAAGCAGGCCGCCGAGTCCACGCTCGTCGTCACCGTCACCCCGGTGAAGCCCACGGCGAACGGCGACTCCGTGTCCACTGCGTTCGACACGGACGCCGTCGTACCGGTGCTCGAGAACGACCTGCCCGGATCGCCGGATGCTCCGCTCGATCCCGCCAGCCTGCGACTCGTCGACCCGGTCAGCCAGAAGCTCGTCGATCAGGTGACGATCGCGCGGCAGGCGACGTACTTGGTGGCCGACGGCAAGGTCACGTTCCGTCCGGTGCACGGCTTCCACGGCGTCGGTACGACGCTGACCTACCAGGTGCTGGACAAGAACGGGACCGCGGCGCGGGCATCGCTGACCGTCTCGGTCGACACACCCGGTCCGCCGGTCGCGAACCCGGACGCCGTCACGATCCTGCAGGGCGCGTTGGTGCTGGTACCCGTGCTGGACAACGACAAGCCTGGCCCGACCGGATCGGCGCTGGTGCCGGGCAGCGTGCGGTTGATCGCGCCGACGCGCTCCGAGCCGAGGACGTCGATCGTCGTCCCGGGCCAGGGCAAGTACACCGCGAAGCCGGACGGCCGGATCCTGTTCGAGCCGGTCCGGACGTTCAGCGGCGCGGCGACGCCGGTGACGTACCAGGTTGCTGATGGCAACGGTGCGCTCGGGACGGCGGCCCTCGCGGTCCGGGTGACCAAGGTCCAGCCGGATGCGTTGGACGACACCGTGAGTACGGCGTACGACACGACTGCCTCGGTCGCGGTGCTGGCCAATGACACCGCGGGCAACCCGGCGGTCCCGCTGGTTCCGAGCAGTGTGCGGCTGCTCGACCCGAAGACCCATCAGCCGAAGACCACGGTCGTCGTCGCCGGCGAGGCGACGTTCACAGTCGAGCCGGACGGGAAGGTCGAGGTCGACCCGCTGCCGACGTACACCGGGGTCGCGGCGCCGATCACCTACCGCGTCTCGGACGTGAACGGCTCGCTGGCCACCGCGACGCTGACCGTCACGATCGCGAAGCCGGCCACACCGACCGCGAAGCCGGACACCGCGACCGGCAAGCAGAACGTCCGGCTGAAGGTCGACCCGCTCGCGAACGACACCGCCGGACAGGGCACTGGCCTGGATCCGCTGAGTCTTGCGCTCCTCGATCCGGCCGACGGCTCCCTCAAGAAGCTGGTGAAGATCCCAGGTCAGGCCAGCTACCAGGTGAATCCCGACGGCACCGTCACCGTGGACCCGCTGCCCGGCTTCACCGGTACGGCGACCACGGTGACCTACCGCGTCACGGACTGGTTCGATCAGGCCACCAAGTCGACGATCGCGGTGACGGTCACTCCCATCACTCCGATCGCAGCTGACGATGTGGCGACGACGCCGTACGGCAAGACCCTCACGGTCAAGGTGCTGGCGAATGACAAGCCCGGCGACGTGAGCGCTCCGCTGGTTCCGGGCAGTCTGCTGCTCACCGATCCGTCGGATGGGTCGCTGAAGGCGAAGGTCGCGATCCCGAACGAGGGGGTCTACTCGGCGGCCGGGGGAGTGGTGACCTTCGATCCGGGCGCGACGTTCCGTGGCCCGGGCACTCCACTGACCTATCAAGTGGCCGACAGCAACGGGACGCTGACGACCGCCAAGCTGTGGATCACGGTCGGTCTGCCACCGATCGCGGTCGCCGACTCCGCGTCCACGCTGCAGGACGTCACCGTGACCGTGAACCTGCTGTCCAACGACAGCCCGGGCACCGGCGCCAAGCTCGATCCGGCGTCGGTCGGCTTGCTCGACCCGGCTGCTCGCAGCACCGGTTACGTCAAGAAGGTCACGGTGGCCAACCAGGGCACGTACACCGTGCAGCCGAGCGGCGCGGTGGTCTTCGACCCGCTGCCGGTCTTCCGCGGCAAGGCGCTGGCGATCAACTACCGAGTCGCCGACTCCAACAGGAACTTCTCCGCGTCGACGCTGACGATGACCGTCACTCCGATCTGGCCCGTGACCGTGGACGATTCGGGCATCACGCCGTACAACCACCCGATCACGGTCGACGTGCTGGCCAACGACACAGCGGGCGACCCGACCGCGCCGCTGGTTCGGACGAGCCTGGTGCTGAAGGACCCGGCCGGTGGGTATCGCAAGACCGTTACTCAGCCTGGTGAGGGCAGCTACACCGCCGCGGACGACGGGTCCATCACGTTCACCCCGGTCAAGGACTACCAGGGGGTGACGACTCCGGCGACGTACCGGATCACCGACGACAACGGGTCGACCGCGGAGGGACTGCTGTTCCTCACGGTTGGCAAGGGTCCGGAGGCGGTTGCTGACACAGCGACCACCAAGCAGAACGTTAAGGTGACGGTCGATCCGCTGAGCAACGACAAGCCGGGCACGGCAGCTCAGCTGGAGAAGACCTCCGTGCAGGTGTACGACGTCAGCACGGCGCGCTGGGGGCGGACGGCAACGATCGCCGGGCAGGCCGGCTTCGTGGTGGATGCGGTGACTGGGAAGCTCACGGTTGATCCGGCGCCGGCGTACCGCGGTGTCGTCTCGATCGTCTACCGGGTGACGGACACGAGCCGGAACTCGGCGACCGCGACCGTCGCGGTGACGGTGACGCCGGTGGTGCCTGTGGCCGCGGACGACAAGGCGTCGACGCCGTACGAGACTGCCGTGAACGTCGCGGTGCTGGACAACGACAAGGCGGGTGACGGGTCGGCGCCGCTCGCGGTCGGCGAGGTGCGCTTGCTCGATCCTGCGAGTGGTGATCCGGTGACCTCACTGGAGGTGCCGGGGCAAGGGTTGTTCACTGTCCAGCCGTCAGGCGGGATCCGGTTTGCGCCGGTGGACGGGTTCGCCGGTACGACGACGCCCGTCGGGTATCAGGTGGCCGACAGCAACGGGACGATCGGCGCGGCCGACCTGACTGTGGCGGTCCAGGCCCGGCCGGTGGCGACACCTGATGCGGCGCGGACCAAGCAACATGTGGCGGTGACGGTCGACCCGCTGGCGAACGACAAGCCGGGACCGGACGCGACGTTGGATCCCGCGACGTTGCTGCTGGTCGGTGCGGCTGGCGCGCTCGTCGACGATGTGACGGTCGCCGGTCAAGGGGAGTGGTCGGTTGCCAAGGGCAAGGTGACGTTCAGCCCGGTGGCGACGTTCACGGGTACGGCGCCGCCGGCGGCGTACGAGGTGAAGGACAGCAACCGGAACTCGGCGCGCGCGACGATCACGGTGACAGTGGTGCCGGTGCGTCCGGCAACCGGCGACGACAGCGCCCGGACCGGTTTCGGCCAGGCCGTCGTCATCGAGGTGCTCGGCAACGACAAGCCCGGTGACCCGTCCGCGCCGCTCGCGCCGGACTCCGTCGTACTGCGTGATCCGGCGGACGGTAAGGACAAGAAGGCGGTCACCGTTCCGGACGAGGGTGGTTTCGTGGTGGCGGCGGACGGCGCGATCACGTTCACCCCGGCCAAGGGCTTCATCGGTACGACGCGATCCCTCGCCTACCGGGTCACCGACGCGAACGGTACGTCGAACACGGCGCTGGTCGACATCACGGTTGCGGCGCCGATCCTTGCGAAGGCAACCGCGGACTCGGCCACCGGCACGCCGGGCAACCCGGTCGCGGTCAACCCGCTGCTCAACGACGACGGCGCGACCAACCCGGGCACTGTCTGCCTGCGCACCGGCTCCGCCACCTGCACCAAGCGCGTCACCGACGCCTCCGGCACCTGGACCGTCGCTCCGGACGGGACCATCAGCCTCATCCCGACGGCCGGCTTCACCGGAACCGCGAAGGTGTCGTACCAGCGCACCGACGCAACCGGTGCCGCCGTCACTGCCCCGGTCAAGGTCACCCTGGGAGCGCCACCCACGGCCGCACCTCAGCGCCTCAACAACACCGAACTTCCCGCCACCGGCGGCCCACCAGCCATCCTCGTCACCCTTGGCACGCTCCTCACCGCCCTCGGCACCACTCTCCTCGTCCTGGTCCGCTCCCGCCGCTGAGCTCTACGGCTGAGCTGTGCGGCTGAGCTTTACGGCTGGGCGTCGAGGGTGCGGTGGGATGGGACGGCGGTCAGTTTGTCGGGGTTGCGGACCAGGTACAGCTCGGTGATCAGGCCGTCGGTCATCTCGAAGAAGGCGACGGTGTCCGGCTCGTCGCCGTCGTACGCGATGGCCGCGGTCTCGCCGTTCAGCGTGCTGATCCGGATCTCGAAGGTGGGGTTCTCCGCGATCACCGCGAACAGCCAGCGGACGATCTTGGCCGCGCCGTGGATCGGCCGGAGCGCCGCCTTCTTCTTGCCGCCGCCGTCGCTGACCAGCACCGCATCCGGCGCCAGCAGCGACACGACCTGCTCGAAGTCGCCGGTCCCGGCGGCCGCCATGAACTGCACGGTCAGCTCGCTGTGCCGTGCCTTGTCGACGTGATGCCGCGGCCGCCGCGCCTGCACGTGCTCCCGAGCCCGATGGGCGAGCTGCCGGACCGCGGATTCCGACCGGCCGAGGGTGTCCGCGATCTCGTCGTACGGGAGATCGAACACCTCACGCAGGACGAACGTCGCACGTTCGAGCGGCGAGAGCGTCTCGAGGACGACCAGCATCGCCATGCTGACCGAGTCCGCGAGCTCCACGACCGCCGCCGGATCCGCGTCGGGCGCCGCGAGCTGCGGCGACATCGGCTCGGGCAGCCAGGGTCCGACGTACTGCTCCCGCCGAGCCTTCTGCTCCCGGAGCCGGTTGAGCGCGAGCCGCGTGGTGATGCGGATCAGGTACGCCCGCGGGTCGCGGATGTCGCCGTGGTCGATCGCGGCCCACCGCAGCCAGGCCTCCTGGACGACATCCTCCGCGTCGGTGACGCTACCCACGACCCGGTACGCCGCTCCCACCAGAACAGCGCGGTGCTCGTCGAACTCGCGGGCGAGCTGCTCGTCCGCGCGGTCCGCACCGTCCTCGGTCACGTGACCGGCCTCAGCTCGCAGAACTCCTTGTAGCCCTGGCTGGTCAGGCCGAGCGCGGCGTTGCTGCGGGACCGGAAGTTCTCCAGCGAGACCAGCGCCGTGAGCTCGACCAGTTGCTCATCGGTCAGGTCTTGGCGCAGGCGCTCGACCTGCTCGTCGGTGACCGTTGGCGGGGTCACCGTCATCGCCTCGGCGTACTCCATCACCGCGCGCTCCAGATCCGTGTAGACGTCGCTGTCCCGCCACCCTGGCACATCGCGCAGCTTCGCCGGGTCGACACCCTGGTGGTGGAACTCCCAGTAGCCGAAGTCCATGCACCAACTGCAGCCGATCTGCGCCGACGGCATCATCACCGCGAGTGCCTTGAGCGTCGGGTCCAGCTTCTTCCACCGCGCGGCAGACCCCTCCAGCAGCATCGTCGACACCAGCACCCGCCGGTTGTGCAGCGCCACGTTCACCGGATCCGGCACCTTGCGGTACATCCTCCGGCTGCTCCACTCGACCATCCGCACGAACCACGTCTTGCGGTGCTCCAGCTCGATCCGGGCCATCCCGTCCTCCTCAGGTCGTCGTCCCCCTTGCGGACACGCGCTACCCGCCCGGCCGTGACATGACGTGTGTCACAGGCCAGGATGGAGAAGGCGGCGTACCGGCATCAGTTGGATATTTTTCCAAGGTCTGGCATACTCATTCACATGAGCGTGAAGGTGGCGGTCGCCGGTGCCAGTGGGTATGCAGGGGGTGAGCTGCTCCGGTTGCTGAGCGGGCACCCCGAGGTGGAGATCGGTGCCCTCACCGCCGGAGGAAACGCCGGTACGGCGCTCGGCGCGCACCACCCGCATCTCGTGCCCCTGGCCGGGCGCATCCTGGTCGAGACCACGGCGGAGACGCTGGCCGGTCATGACGTGGTGTTCCTGGCCCTGCCGCACGGACAGTCCGCCGGAATCGCCGAGCAACTCGGCGAGGACGTCACCGTGATCGACTGCGGCGCGGACTTCCGGCTGACCGAGGCCGAGCCGTGGGTCGAGTTCTACGGCGGCGAGCATGCCGGCTCGTGGCCGTACGGACTGCCGGAGCTCCCGGGTCAACGGGACAAGCTCCGCGGGTCGAACCGGGTCGCCGTACCGGGGTGTTACCCCACCGTCTCCACGCTCGCGCTGCTCCCCGCCGTGCAGAACGGTGTCGTCGATCCCGGCCAACTGGTGGTGGTCGCAGTCAGCGGCACGTCCGGCGCGGGCAAGGCGCCGAAGCCGCACCTGCTCGGAGCCGAGGTGATGGGCTCCGCCTCCGCGTACGGCGTCGGTGGCACCCACCGGCACACGCCGGAGATCGAGCAGAACCTCACGCCGTACGCCGAGCAGCCGGTGAGTGTCTCGTTCACCCCGGTGCTCGTGCCGATGTCGCGGGGCATCCTCGCCACCTGCAGCGCGCCGGTCGCCGATGGCACCGATCTCGCGACGCTGCGGCAGGCCTACGAGGATGCCTACCGCAACGAGCCCTTCGTGCACCTGCTTCCCGAGGGGCAATGGCCGCAGACGCAGGCCACTCTCGGTGCCAACACCGTGCAGTTGCAGGTCACGCTCGACCAGCGCACCGGCCGCGCCGTGATCGTGGCCGCGATGGACAACCTCACCAAGGGCACTGCCGGCGGCGCCGTGCAGTGCATGAACCTGGCCACCGGACTCGACGAGACCTTGGCCCTTCCCCTCATCGGAGTTGCACCGTGACGCTTGCTGTCACCCCGTCCACCCAAGTCGATCGGAGCGCCGGGGTCACCGCGCCCGCCGGCTTCCGTGCGGCCGGGGTGATCGCGGGAATCAAACCGGCCGGCACGCCGGACCTCACCGTCGTCGTCAACGACGGACCGCACAACGTCGCCGCCGGTGTCTTCACCACCAACAAGGTGAAGGCGGCGCCGGTGCTGTGGTCCCAGCAGGTACTGACCGCCGGTAAGTTGAAGGCCGTCGTGCTGAACTCCGGCGGCGCCAACGCCTGCACCGGACCGGAGGGATTCCAGGACACTCACCAGACCGCGGAGAAGCTGGCCGAGGTGCTCGGAGTCGGGGCGGCCGAGATCGGGGTCTGCTCGACCGGCCTGATCGGCGAGCGGCTGCCGATGTCTGCGCTGATCCCAGGGATCGACGCGGCCGTGGCTGCTCTGGGCGACGAGCCTTCGCACAGCCTGGCTGCCGCGACAGCGGTGATGACCACCGACAACGTGCCGAAGCAGGCTGTGCTCAAACACCCTGATGGCTGGAGTATCGGCGGGTTCGCGAAGGGCGCCGGCATGTGTGCGCCGAACATGGCGACCATGCTCAGCGTCATCACGACCGACGCCGTACTCGATCAGCCGCACCTCGACCACGCGCTGCGGAACGCGGTCGGCAAGACCTTCAACCGGCTCGACGTCGACGGGGGAACGTCGACCAACGACACGGTGTTGCTGCTGAGCTCGGGAGCGTCCGGAGTCACCGTCACACCGGAGGCTTTCGAGGCCGCGCTGACCACGCTCGCCGCCGACCTGGTGAAGCAGTTGCAGGCCGACGCGGAGGGCGTCACCAAGCACGTCAGCATCACCGTGCGGAACGCCGCCACCGAGGCCGAGGCGCTGGCCGCAGCCAAGGTCGTTGCCGAGGACAACCTCTGCAAGACCGCGTTCTTCGCCTCTGACCCGAACTGGGGCCGGATCGCGATGGCGGTCGGCAACGCTCCGACCGCGTTCGATCCGTCGTTGCTCGACATCACCCTCAACGGCGCGCCGATCTGCGTCGCCGGCGGCAAGGGCGTCGATCGATCCGAAGCAGATCTGAGCGGCTTGGAGATTGACGTCGTGATCGACCTGCATGCCGGCCCGGCCTCAGCCACGGTGCTCACCACCGACCTGTCGCACGCGTACGTCGAAGAGAACTCGGCGTACTCCTCATGAGCACAAGTCACGCGGATGCGGTGGAGAAGGCCGCGGTCCTGACCGAGGCGCTGCCTTGGCTGAAGCAGTTCCACGGCAAGACAGTGGTCGTCAAGTACGGCGGCAACGCGATGGTCGACGACAAGCTCAAGCGCGCGTTCGCCGAGGACATCGTCTTCCTGCGGTACGCCGGGGTCCGGGTCGTCGTCGTGCACGGCGGCGGACCGCAGATCAGCGACATGCTTGGCCGGCTCGGCATCGACAGCGAGTTCCGGGGCGGCCTGCGCGTCACCACGCCCGAGGCGATGGACGTCGTCGGCATGGTCCTGGTCGGCAAAGTCGGCCGGGAGCTGGTCGGGCTGCTCAACGCGCATGGCCCGTTCGCGGTCGGCATGTCCGGTGAGGACGCCGGCTTGTTCACCGCGGAACGCCGTACCGCGCTGGTTGACGGTGAGTCGGTCGACATCGGACTCGTCGGCGACGTGGTGCACGTACGACCTGAGGCGGTGGTCGACCTGATCGACGCCGGCCGGATTCCGGTGGTGTCAACAATCGCACCGGACGAGGACGGTCAGGCGCACAACGTCAACGCCGACACCGCAGCGGCCGCGCTGGCCGCGGCGCTCGGCGCCGAGAAGCTCGTCGTGCTGACCGATGTGGCCGGGTTGTACCGGAACTGGCCGGACAGCGACGAGATCATCACCCAGATCGACACCACCGAACTGGCCGAGCTGCTGCCGAAGCTCGCCTCCGGCATGGTGCCCAAGATGGAGGCCTGCCTGCGTGCGGTCGAGGCGGGCGTCTCCCGGGCGACTGTGATCGACGGCCGCGTGCCGCACTCGCTGCTACTGGAAATCTTCACCGACGCCGGAAGTGGAACCCAGGTGATCCCGTCATGACCGAACTGCTCACCGTCGACGGCACCCAGGCGGCGCTCACCGAGCGCTACACGGGCGCGCTGATGAACACGTTCGGCGCGCCGAAGCGCGTGCTGGTGCGGGGTGAAGGCGCCTACTTGTGGGACGCCGACGGCAACAAGTACCTCGACCTGCTCGGCGGGCTCGCAGTGAACTGCCTCGGTCACGCGCACCCGTTCGTGGTGTCCGCGGTGACATCGCAGCTCGCGACCCTCGGCCACGTGTCGAACTTCTTCGCCTCCGCACCGCAGATCGCGCTCGCCGAGAAGTTGCTCGGTCTGTTCGATGCCCCGGGCAAGGTGTTCTTCACCAACTCCGGCACCGAGGCGAACGAGGCGGCGTTCAAGATCACCCGGCGGACCGGCCGGACCAAGATCGTCTCCACCGTCGGCGCGTTCCACGGCCGCTCGATGGGCGCGCTCGCGGTGACGTGGAAACCGGCGTACCGCGAGGCGTTCGCACCGCTGCCCGGAGACGTGGAGTTCGTCCCGTACGGCGATGCCGACGCGTTGGCGGCAGCGGTCGACGACGAGACGGCGGCTGTCATCCTGGAGCCGATCCAGGGGGAGAACGGTGTCGTCGTGCCGCCGCCGGGGTACCTCCAGGCGGCGCGGCGGATCACGTCCGCGCACGGCGCGCTGCTGTGGATCGACGAGATCCAGACCGGGATCGGACGGACCGGGACCTGGTTCGCGTTCGAGACCGAGGGGATCACGCCGGACCTCGTGACGGTGGCGAAGGGCCTTGGCGCTGGAATCCCGATCGGTGCCTGCATCGGGCTTGGTGCGGCGGCGGAGCTGCTGCAGCCGGGCAACCACGGAACGACGTTCGGCGGCAATCCGGTCGCCGCGATCGCCGGCCTGGCGGTGCTGACCGTGATCGAGCGGGACGGGCTGCTGGCGCAGGTGAATGCTGTCGGCAACCACCTAGCCTCGTCGATCATCGCGCTCGACCATCCATTGATCGCCGACGTACGCGGGCGGGGGATGCTGCTGGCGATCGAGCTGACCCAGCCGGTCTCGGACCAGCTGGCCGCGCTGGCGCTGGAGGCCGGGTTCGTGATCAACAACCCGATTCCGAACGCGTTGCGGCTGGCGCCGCCGTACATCCTGAGCAAGGCTGATGCCGACAGTTTCGTTGCGGCCCTGCCCGGGCTGCTCGACCACGTGGGGGCGGCATGACTGTTCGGCACTTTCTCCGCGACGACGACCTGAGCCCGGTCGAGCAGGACGAGGTTCTGACGCTGGGGCAGCAGCTGTCCCAGGACCGCTACGGGCACCAGCCGCTGGCCGGACCGAAGACGGTCGCGGTGATCTTCGACAAGACCTCGACCCGGACCCGGATCTCGTTCGCGGTCGGCATCCCCGAGCTGGGCGGCATCCCGCTGATCATCGACGCGCAGACCTCGCAGATGGGGCGTGGCGAGCCGATCGCCGACACCGCGAAGGTGCTGGACCGGCAGGTCGCGGCGATCGTCTGGCGGACCTCCGGGCAGAGCCGGATCGAGGAGATGGCGTCGGCGTCGCGGGTGCCGGTGATCAACGCGCTGACCGACGAGTTCCACCCGTGCCAGATCCTCGCCGACCTGCTCACCGTGCGGCAGCACAAGGGCACCCTGGCCGGGCTGAAGATGGTGTACCTCGGTGACGGCGCGAACAACATGTCGCACTCGTACCTGCTGGGTGGTGCGACGGCCGGGATGCACGTGGTCGTCGGTTCTCCGGCGGAGTACCAGCCGGATCCGGCCATCCTGGCTCGCGCCGCGGAGATCGCCGCCGAGACTGGCGGCTCGGTCGCCTGGACCGCGGATCCTTACGCGGCCGTCGACGGTGCCGATGTGGTTGCCACCGACACCTGGGTCTCGATGGGGCAGGAGGCGGAGGCGGGTGTGCGGGAGGCGCCGTTCGTCCCGTACGCCGTGACCGAGCAGCTCATGTCGAAGGCTGCGGCCGATGCGATCGTGCTGCACTGCCTGCCGGCGTACCGCGGCAAGGAGATCGAGGCGGCCGTGATCGACGGACCGCAGTCGGTCGTCTGGGACGAGGCCGAGAACCGCCTGCACGCCCAGAAGGCCCTGCTGTCCTGGCTGCTGGCGAGGAGTTTCGGCTCATGAGCGAGCGCAGCGAGTTCATCATCAGGCAGAGCGCGCCTCGTGTCTCATCCGCGCCCGGAGCGAAGCGAGGACGTGGATGAACATTGCCGTGCCGACCACGAAGACCGCGCGCCAGCAGCGCATCGTTGACCTGCTCGGCCGGCAGCCGGTGCGATCGCAGACGGAGTTGGCCGACCTGCTCGCCGCGTCCGGACTGGTCGTCGGGCAGGCCACGCTGTCCCGCGACCTGGTCGAGATCGGCGCGGTCAAGGTCCGCGACTCGTCCGGCCAACTTGTGTACGCCGTACCAGGTGAAGGCGGCGACCGTACGCCGCGAGCCGGTGAGGCGGCCGCCTTCGAATCGCGCCTGGCCAGAGTCGCGTCCGAGGTCCTGGTATCGGCCGAAGGCAGTGCGAACCTGGTCATCCTGCGCACCCCGCCGGGCGCGGCCCAGTACTTCGCGTCGGCCATCGACCACGTCGGACTCGACGACGTACTCGGCACGATCGCCGGCGACGACACCGTGATGGTCGTCTCCCGCAACCCCACCGGCGGCCCCGCCCTCGCCACCCGCTTCTTGTCCCTGGCAGCCCGCGAACCCAAGTAAGGAACTGTGAGTTGAGTACCGGAGAAGGTGTGGCCCTGTGGGGCGCACGGTTCGCGGGAGGGCCGGCGGATGCGCTGGCAGCGCTGAGCAAGTCGACGCAGTTCGACTGGCGGCTCGCGCCGTACGACATCGCCGGGTCGAAGGCGCACGCCAAGGTGCTGCACCGCGCCAGGCTGCTGACTGACGACGATCTGACCGCGATGCTGGCCGGCCTGGACGGGCTGCTCCACGACGTGCTGACCGGGAAGTTCCTGCCGGCCGAGGACGACGAGGACGTGCACACGGCGCTCGAGCGCGGTCTGCTCGATCGGCTGGGAGCGGAGTTGGGCGGACGGCTGCGCGCCGGCCGGTCGCGGAACGACCAGGTCGCCACGCTGTTCAAGAGCTACCTGCGCGAGCACGGCCGCGTCATCAGCCGGCTGGTGCTGGAGCAGGTGAAGACGCTCGCCGAGCAGGCGGACAAGCACCTCGGCGTCGCCATGCCGGGGCGGACTCATTTGCAGCACGCGCAGCCGGTCCTGCTCTCGCATCACCTGCTCGCGCACGCCTGGCCGCTCGTCCGCGACCTTGACCGGATCGCTGATTGGGACGCTCGCGTCGCGGCCGATTCGCCGTACGGATCGGGTGCGCTGGCGGGGAGCTCACTCGGGCTGGACCCGCAGTTCGTTGCCGTCGAGCTCGGCTTCACCGATTCGTCGGCGAACTCGATCGACGGGACCGCGTCGCGTGACTTCGTGGCCGAGTTCGCGTTCGTCACCGCGCAGATCGGCATCGACCTGTCCCGGCAGGCCGAGGAAGTGATCATCTGGGCGACGAAGGAGTTCGGCTTCGTCGAGCTGGACGACGCGTTCTCGACCGGGTCGAGCATCATGCCGCAGAAGAAGAACCCGGACATCGCCGAACTCGCGCGGGGCAAGGCAGGCCGGCTGATCGGCAACCTGAGCGGCCTGCTCGCGACGCTGAAGGCGCAGCCGCTCGCCTACAACCGCGATCTGCAGGAGGACAAGGAGCCGGTCTTCGACTCGATCGACACGCTCGAGGTGCTGCTGCCGGCGTTCACCGGGATGATCCGGACGCTGCGCTTCAACGCCGAGCGGCTGGAGGAGCTGGCGCCGCAGGGCTTCTCGCTGGCGACCGACATCGCGGAGTGGCTGGTCCGGCAGAAGATTCCGTTCCGGGTCGCTCACGAGCTGGCCGGCGCGTGCGTGCAGGAGTGCGAGAAGCGTGGGATCGAGCTGTGGGACCTGACCGACGAGGACCTTGCCGCGATCTCGCCGTACCTCACGCCGGAGGTCCGCTCGGTGCTGACCGTCGAGGGCTCGCTCGCCTCCCGCAACACCCGCGGCGGCACGGCGCAGGAACGGGTCGTCGAACAACTCGCAGAGCTTCGCGCCCGGGTCACGGCTCACAACGCTCGTCTCGGGTGAACGCAGGTTCTGTCGGCGCGTTCGCTTAGGGTGCTGCGCATGCCTGTACGCCGTTCGCTGCTCGCGGATCCTGTCCTCGAAGTGGCCCCGAGACTCCTCGGCATGGTCCTGCGCAGTACCTCGAATGAAGGCACGGTGGCAGTCCGCCTGACCGAGGTCGAGGCGTACGACGGTCCGAACGACCCCGGCTCGCACGCGTACCGGGGTCAGACGGCGCGCAACGCGGTGATGTTCGGCCCGCCGGGCTTCCTGTACGTCTACTTCACCTACGGCATGCACTTCTGCATGAACGTCAGCGTCGGTCCGGACGGTCAGCCGTCAGCCGTCCTGCTGCGGGCGGGCGAGATCATCGAGGGCGTTGAGCTGGCCCGCGTACGTCGCGGGCCGCTGGAGACCCAACGGGTGAAGTTCAACCAAGCCGGCGTCCGGCAGGGTCCGGTCGTCAAGCCTCCGAAGGTGAACCCGGACCGCGACTTGGCGCGCGGCCCGGCGCGGCTATGCGTTGCCCTCGGCATCGGCCGGGACCACAACGGCGTCGACCTGCTGGCCAAGGGCTCGAGCGTGCAACTGCTGCCCGGTCCGGGTTTCGACGGCGAACCGTCCACCGGCCCTCGGGTCGGTCTCCGGGAAGCCGCCGACCGCAACTGGCGATTCTGGATCCCCGGCGACCCGACTGTTTCGCCATACCGGCCGCACGTGCCGAAACGTCGGGGCTAGCGTTTCGCCAGCTCCAGCACGTGGTCGAGTTGGGGGAGTCCGTGCTCGACCTCGGGGTCCGGGAACAGCCCGATGTGGTGCACACCAGCCGCCTCCAACGCCTGGATGTGCGCGGCGGCGTCGTCCAGTGTCCCGATCGCGCCGATCTCGGTCCACCAGTCGGTCGGCATCGCCACGAGCCCTTCGGCGCCTGACTCGTCGTACAGCTTCTTCATGTCCGCGAAGAACGGCAGCGCGGTCACCCCTGGGTGGTTGTCGTTGATCCGCCACCCTAGCCACGGCGCCGTCCACTCGTACGCCGCCTTGCGGTCGCTGCGGACGCACATGGCGCTGAACACCGCGACCACGAAGCCCTCCGGCGATCCGGCGTACTCGACCGATTGCCGCACGTACGGCGGAGTGGCCGGCTCGGCGAGGACGATGCCGCCGCCGACGCGACCGGCCAGCGCCATCGACTTCGGCCCCATCACGCCGAGCAGGATCGGCGGCGGCTCGACCGGAGGCGCATCCAGCTTCACGTCCTCGAGGTACACCGCCTTGCCCTGGAAGCTCACGGTCTCACCGGCGAGGAGCTTGGTGACTGTGGTCGTCACCTCTTCGAGCGTGGTGAGCGGCGACTTCGGGCGGACGCCCATCTGACCCATCCACTCCTGCACGCCATGGCCGATGCCCGGCAGGAAGCGGCCCGGGCCGAGCGCCTCGAGCGTGGCGAACTCCATCGCGGTGACGGCCGCCGTACGCACCACCGCGGGCACGATGCCGAGGCCGACTTTGAGGCGCTCGGTCGACGTCAGCGCGGCCGAGACCAGCGACGGTCCGGCCGTGTAGAAGCAGTCCTCGATGATCCACAGTTCGTCCGCGCCGCCGGTGTCCAGGCGGCGGGCCACATCGGTCACCAGGGCGGCGGGAAACGTGCGCGGGAAGCACATCCCGAGAGCGGCAGAGGTCTGTGTCATGCGAAGACCCTAGGAGGCGGGTCCGACAGTTCTCAAAGGGCTTGCAGAGCAGTTTGGTAAAGGTCGTCCCGCGCCGCCGGGGGAGCAGGCGTAGGGGACCTTGGTCCGGGTAGGTTCGGAGTATGGCCCGTCCGCACTACGCGTCCCTTCTCGAGGACTGGTTAAACATCGGGGTGCAAGCGGTGCTGCGGCGGCGCGGTTGGCGCGAGCGGATCATTCCGCACGTCGGCTACGGCACCTCGGATTTCGTCCGGGTGCTGGCCCGGGTCGTCCTCGGTCGCGACCCGCGCAACCAGCCGCGGTTCGAGGAGGATCAAGTGGTGCGCGGCTGGCGCGTCTTCGTCACCGCACCGGCGACCAAGGTGGCGGTGACCGTCACCGTGGGCGGGCAGACGTTCGACGCCGTCACGGACCGGGGCGGATTCGTCGACCTGACCGTGCCGGTGGTGCTGCCGCCGGGGTGGCACGAGATCGACCTCGGCGTGCACGGCGACCGGCAGGCGCGGGCGCGGGTGTTCGTGCCCGACCCGGACGCCACCTTCGGACTGGTCAGCGACATCGACGACACGGTGATGCTGACGATGCTGCCGCGTCCGATGATCGCGGCGTGGAACACGTTCGTCCGGGACGAGCAGGCACGACGCGTCGTACCGGGCATGGCCCAGCTGTACGACGAGCTGCTCGCGGACCACCCGGGTGCGCCGATCTTCTATCTGTCCACCGGTGCCTGGAACACGGCGCCGACGCTGACCCGCTTCCTGGCCCGGCACGGGTACCCCGTGGGGCCGCTGCTGCTGACGGACTGGGGGCCGACGAACACCGGATGGTTCCGCAGCGGCCAGGAGCACAAGCGGACCGCCCTGCGCCGGCTGGCCAAGGAGTTCCCGAACGTCCGCTGGGTCCTTGTCGGCGACGACGGCCAGCACGACCCCCGGCTGTACGGCGATTTCGCCCAGACGCACCCGGACCATGTCAGTGCCATCGGCATCCGTCAGCTGACACCCGCTGAGCAGGTCCTGTCGCACGGTCTGCCTGTGCCGAACCCTGACCCAGGTGCGCACGACCCGCACCGCCCGACAGCCGCCACAGTCCATGGCCCCGACGGGCATGCGCTCCGTCCGCAACTCCGCAACGTCCTCACCCGTCCGGAACCCACCTGACCCTGGCACCCCGTCGTACAGGACACTTGTAGCTGACCGTCGTACTCGAGGAGAGACAAGTGACCGACAGCGGGACCGAACGCCGTACCCAGGTGCTGGACGACCTGGAGACTCGCGGCCTGATCGCGCACTCCACCGATCCCGACGCCCTCCGGGCGGCCATGGCGAGCGGACCGATCACCTCCTATGTCGGCTTCGACCCGACGGCACCCAGCCTGCACATGGGCAACCTGCTGCAGCTCCTGACGCTGCGCCGGCTCCAGCTGGCCGGCCACAACCCGATCGGTCTTGTCGGTGGGGCCACCGGTCTGATCGGGGATCCGAAGGAGAGCTCCGAGCGGGTGCTGAACCCGAAGGACGTCGTCCACCAATGGGTCGAGAAGGTCCGCGTCCAGGTGGAGAAGTTCGTCGACTTCGACACCGCGCTGCCGAACCCGGCCCGGATCGTCAACAACTACGACTGGACGAAGGACCTCAACACCCTCGACTTCCTCCGGGACATCGGCAAGCACTTCCCGGTGAACCGGATGCTCGGCCGTGAGGTGGTGAAGGCGCGGCTGGAGCAGGGGATCAGCTACACCGAGTTCAGCTACGTGCTGCTGCAGTCGCTGGACTACCTGGAGCTCTTCCGGCGCTACGGCTGCACGCTGCAGACCGGGGGGAGCGACCAGTGGGGGAACCTGACCGCTGGTGTGGAGCTCATCCGCCGTACCGAGTCGGGTAAGGCGCACGCACTGGCCACACCGCTGGTGACGAAGGCCGACGGGACGAAGTTCGGGAAGACGGAGTCCGGCAGCGTGTGGCTGGACCGGGAGCTGACATCGCCGTACGCGTTCTACCAGTTCTGGTTCAACGCCGACGATCGCGATGTGATGCAGCTGGTGCGCTTCTACACGTTCCGTACGGCGGAGGAGATCGCAGCGCTCGAGCAGGCGACAGCCGAACGTCCACAGGCACGCGAGGCCCAACGGCTACTCGCTGAGGACGTCACCACGCTCGTGCACGGCCAGGAGGAGACCAGACGAGTGCAGGAGGCGTCCAAGGCGCTCTTCGGCCAGGGGGAGCTAGCGTCCCTCGACGGCTCCACACTGGTCGCCGCACTCCGCGAAGCACCCCACGTCGAACTCGGCGCCGGCGAACCGATGCCGACGTACGCCGATCTGCTCGTGAAGTCCGGCCTGGTCGCCAGCAAGTCCGCGGCCCGGCGCACGGTGGCCGAAGGCGGTGGCTACCTGAACAACGAGAAGGTGAAGGACGCCGAGTACGTGCCGGGGACAGACGACCTGCTGCCGGGTGGCGTGCTGGTGCTGCGGCGCGGGAAGCGTTCGTTCGCAGGGGTTCTGGCGTCTGCGACGCAGGGCTGAGGTGGCCGGCTCCACTCCCACATCTGGGTTGCCGAGGGCAAATTACAGCCGTGTGATTCAGCCCACCGGAAACCGATTTGACCGGCTACCTGGGAGCCACGTAATGTTCTTCTTGTTGGAGCGAGGCGCGGGACGCGAAAGCGGCCGGTCGCTCCGAACCCCCCAAGGCTAGCTGAGCCGAACCGTGTCGTCTGACCCGGGGCGGTAGCTTGGATGCGGGTGGAAGGTCAGAAAAATTGGGTCTTGACCCGGTGGCTCTGATCCGGTAAGGTAGCGCAGGTTGCCCCGGGGTCCTGGCTGAGAAGCCCGGACGCGGTGTGCGCCCGATTTTTGAGAACTCAACAGCGTGCCGAAAGTCAATGCCGAAAGATGCATTATCCCCGTTCATGGGCTTCGGATGGTCTTCTGCT
>NZ_SJKD01000005.1 GCF_004331485.1 Kribbella capetownensis | reverse complement strand
CGGCAAGCTCACACCCATCGAGTTTGAGATGATTCAACCGGTCGCACTCGCGGCCTGAACCACCACACCCCGCGAGTCAACTAATCCCGGGGCAGTCCCGAGTTCCTCAGACGGCTCGCGGATGAGGCCGTCGATTGGTGGTTCGTTGGCCTCGATCATGCCGCCGGGCAGGTCCCAGTCGGGCTTGTAGTCCGGGTCGACGACGAGGATGCGGCCTTCGCTGTCGTAGAGGATCGCATCCGCGCCGACCCGCTTCCTCGCCTGCTTGGCGTTTCCCTCGGCGAGGTGCTTCAGCCAGGCTTCCGGGTCGCGGCGGTAGAGCGGTTCGTCTGTGCTCATCGTGCTGACGCCAGCGTCTCGAACGCGCCTGAGGCAATCCATTGCTGGAGCCAGGTACGTTGGCGCACGGCGTCGTTCAGGAGTCGTCTGGTGTCGCCAACCGCGGGAAGTTCGGCGTACGGCGCGAGCTGATTGTGGATCTCCTGGAGTTTCTGAAGGACCAGGTGCGAGCCGAGCGACTGGGTGGTCTCGATCACCTCACATGCGATGCGGCGTGCCTCGATCGGTTCACCCTGGTCGATCAACGCGGCGATCAGGAACATCTGTCCGAGCGCCCGGCTCCGGGTTCGATCCGGTGGCCGGAGTTCAAGGACGCGGTGTGCATGCGCTTGTGTCTCCGCCGGCCTTCCAAGTTGCCGCGTGCATCGAGCGGCCTCGCTGGCCAAACTGCCGGAATCGAATCGGTTGACCCATTCGGACGGGGCTTCCTCGCGGGTTCCGTCGAGCGCTGACTCGGCTCGCCCGAGCAGCCTTCGGGTTTCCCGTTCGTCTCCGAGCGCAGCTCGTCCGCGCGCTTGCATGGCGAGAATTCGAGCCATGAGTTCCGGATTCGCCGGGCCTTCAGCCAGCGAGTTCTGTCCCATCTCGGCGAAATGGATCGCGCCGTGATGGTCTGCGCGGTGATGTGCAAGATGGCTGAGACTCGCAAGGACGTGGACTCCGAGTTGGCGATCCTGGCCGGCCTTGGAGAGGTGGAAAGCGCGAAGGAAGTGGCTGTGCGCACGGTCGTCGCGGCCGGCGTCGTGGGCCATCCAACCGGCCATTTCGGTCAGCCCTGCCGCGGCTGTGAACACCGTGGGGTCCTCGACCACGACGTCACCACCGAAGAGCCGCGGACCTACCTGCGTGTGCAGATACTTGACTACTGCGGCATACAGATGACCGCCGCCGACCTGCCGGTCCGCAGATCGGAACGATTGCATCGCCAAGGTGTCAGGGCCGTCGGTGCGTGGTCGAAGCGCGACTGCCGTGTTCTGCCGGTGAGGATGATTGGCTTGCGGCCGGGCAACGTCCCTCGCAGTTGATTGGTCAGCAGTCGGCGCGTTGTTCTCCTGTTCGAGGCCTTGCAGGCGTGCGGCGAACCGCGACCGTTCGTCCTCGCTCGCTGCTGCGAGGAGTGTGTCAAGACCTTCCTGGTTGATCGGTCTCGGGCGAATGCGCACTCCGCAGGCTTCCCAGCGGGAGACCATTCGCTCGCTCACGCCGATGCGCTCGGCGAACTCGCGAATGCTGAGGCGCTGCGACTCGCGCAGCGCCCTTACCTCGCGGCCGGACCAGACCTGGACATCACGGCCTCAGTCTCCCACTGCCGGACTTGCGTCACTACTCGAGCTGGTTCGGTGGAAGGTCAGTGCTGCGTCAGCCGCAATCCATGGTGCGTGCTGTGCGGTCTGCTCCACGCTTATCCGTACCGAGCAACAGCCGGATCGGGCACCGAACACCAACGGGGTTAGAGACAGATGCGAGTGGCCTTCGGATACTTCAAGAAGCACTTCATGAGCGATCCTGAGATCGCGGCGCGCAGAAGAGCGATCGTCGATTGGGCCGGAGCGAACGATTGTGTGCTTATCGCGATCGGTCAAGTCCATCCGCGTGGTGTGCGGTCGTGTCGCGTGATCCTTTGGGTTGGTTAGGCGCTGAGCGCCTTGAGGTCGGTGTCGGGTGTCACGTCCTCGGTGGCGGAGGTAGCGTCGGTGATGACGGTGAGGCGGGCCTTGGCGAGGACGTCGAGGCCGAGATAGCGGCGGCCTTCGATCCAGTCGTCGTGCTGCTCGGCCAGCACGGCGCCGACGAGCCGGACGAGGGCGTCTCGGGCGGGGAAGATGCCGACCACGTCGGTGCGGCGGCGGATCTCGCGGTTCAGCCGTTCTTGTGGGTTATTCGACCAGATCTGGCGCCAGATCTCCTTCGGGAACACGGTGAACGCGAGCACGTCGGCGCGTGCCGCCTCGAGGTGATCGACCACCGCCGGCAGCTTGTCGGCCAGCGCGTCCAGGACCCGGTCGAACTGCTCGTGCACCGACTGGGCGTCGGGCTGGTCGTAGACCGAGTGCAGCAGCGTCTTCACCCACGGCCAGGACGCCTTCGGGGTCACCGACATCAGGTTGGCGGCATAGTGGGTGCGGCAGCGTTGCCAGCTGGCACCGGGCAGGGTGGCGCCGATCGCCGCGGTGAGGCCGCTGTGGGCGTCGCTGGTGACGAGGCGGACCCCGGTCAGGCCGCGGGCGGTCAGGTCGCGCAGGAACGCCAGCCAGCCGGCGCCGTCTTCGGCCGAAGTTACTTGCAGGCCAAGGATTTCGCGGTGCCCGTCGCCGTTGACGCCGGTCGCGACGAGCGCGTGCACGCTGACCACCCGGCCGCCTTCTCGCACCTTCAACACGAGTGCGTCCGCGGCCACGAACGTGTACGGACCCTGGTCCAGCGGCCGGGTCCGGAACTGCTCCACGGCCTCGTCGAGCTCACGCGCCATGACGCTGACCTGCGACTTGGACAGCCGCGTGATGCCGAGGGTCTCGACCAGCTTCTCCATCCGCCGCGTCGACACCCCAAGTAGGTAGCAGGTCGCCACCACCGTGGTCAGCGCCCGCTCCGCGCGACGGCGCCGTTCCAGCAGCCAGTCCGGGAAGTACGACCCCGACCGCAGCTTCGGGATCGCCACGTCCAGGGTGCCGGCCCGAGTCGCGGTGCCGGTACCCGTTGCGCTGGTTGGTCCGCTCCGGGCTCGGCACGCCGTACGGGGCGCCGCAGATCGCGTCGGCCTCCGCGCCCGTCAACGCGTCGATGAACGTGGTGAGCATGTCACGCAACAGATCCGGCGACGCGGTCGCCAGCTGGCCGTGCAGGAACCGGGCAGGGTCGATACTGGTGTTTGCGGTCATCGCGTAGTTCTCCTTCAGAAGCACTGTGAGAGGTCTTCCAAAGGATCACGCGATGACCGCCTCCATGCGCCTACGCCACGCCCGTCAGCCGGGCCCGCCGTACACCACTCTGCTGGACGCCACTTCGCGATCTTCATCGATGAGTTGGAGTCTGCGCCAGCAGAACTACACAAGGCGCTCGCTGCCGTGTTGGAGGTCGACGAGGGCGCTCTGATCCTGCCAAACCTCTTGCATCTGGCATCGAGCGGAAATCCGCTCGAGCTTCGCCAGCACTTCCTGGCCAGCCACATCGAAGTCCTGTTGTCAGAGATTCCCAAGCAGGCGGGGCGAGTGTGCTGAGAAGGGCTCTCCTCCTCAATGGCCTGCACTCCGCGCCTGTTCCGCCCTCCATCAGAGCCTCGCCGCTGAATCTCCTCACGGATCAGGGTCGAGGATCTGAGCTTGGTCCGGTTGGTGCTGACACCCTCTCAGCGCCAATCGGACCGGTGCATCTCTGGAACATCCGTTTGTGCGGCAGCCAAGATTCAGGTCCTCCTGTGGTATGGATTGCGAGCCGACACCAGCAGCATCTGCGCGCGGCCCAGGGCCTCTCGGAGCGTTGCGTTGGCGCGCCGAAGCTCGGTGACTTCGTGCTGCAGTCGGCCGACCTCCTCGATCAGCGTGCGTACGATTTCGGCTTCGCTTGCCTGGGCTGAGCGGACGCGGCGACGACCTCGCCAGTGGCGGAGACGGCAGAGATCCGAGCAGAAGCGTTGGTCGGATCTGGCCGCGATATAGGTGGCGCCGCAGTGTTGACAGACGTGCTGGCGGGCGGTCGAATCGTGCCCCAGCGGCAGTGGAAGATCGTCCATAATCACTCAACGTCTGTCCCAGAAGGTGGCGGAATTCTCGTTTCAAATCGCTGACACGCCTCAGGTGCCAGATGTGTGGCGGGATTGATCTTGACGTGTCGGCGTTGTGGTCCGCGTCTGGTCAGAGTTCGAGTGTCCAAGTGCCGTCAGGGCTGATGAGGGCGTTGCGGTCGGCGGCGAGTTCGACGGTCATGGTGTGGAGTGGGAAGCGGCTGGCGGACGTCCACCTGGCTCGGACGCGTTCCAGGTCGTCCCACAGTCGGTGTGGACCGCTTTGATGGACAGTCATGGTCTCGCTGTTGGCGCGTGCCCAGGATCCGTCGGCTGCTAGGAGCCACATGATTTGCGTGCCGCCGTCGCGTCTTGCGGAGCGATTCTCGATGTCGGGGGTATCGAGTTCGTAGAGGCAGCGCAGTTGCCAGTCGTCCCATACGTCGGGGAGTGGGCCAGTCAGTTGGCGAGTCTCGTCGCCTGGCTGGTCGCGGGCGGCGTCGTACACCTGGTCGAGGCGGGCCGGGTAGTCGGTTTCGTGGCGGGTGCGCATGAAGGTGGCTGGGTCTGGTTGGACGCGGCCGCGGACTACTCCGTCTGCGTGTTTGTCGGCGTTGATCAGGAGCGAGGTGCCGGTGATGGTGGCGACGATCTTGCCGCCGGGGCGGAGAGCGTCAAGCCATGCCGGTGGGATGGGGCGGACGGAGACAGTGGCCAGGATTCGGTCGTAGTCGGCGCCCGGTAGCGAGCCGGTGGCGTCGGCGACCTCAAAGCGTGGAGTTCGGCCGAAGTTGGCGAGGCGTTCGCGGGCGATGTCGACGAGGTACGGGTCAACGTCGATGCTGGTGACGTGGTTGTCGCCAAGGCAATGTGCGAGGAGAGCGGCGGAGTAGCCGGAGCCGGTGCCGACGTCGAGCACCTGATCGTGTTCGTGCGGGTCGAGCAGGTGGACGATCAAGCCGGGCAGGGTCGAGGACGACGTCGGGAGACCCGTTGGACGATCGGATAGGTCGGCGCCGTCGGCGTGGAGTGAGCCGACGCGGGTCACTAGCGTCTCGTCGGCGTAGACCTCGGCCCATGGGTGATCCGGCTGCGGCGTACGGAGTCCCCAGGCGAATGGGTAGCTGTCGGGGATCGGCTCCCACCACCTCGGCACCAGTTGGTGCCGAGGGGTGGAGCTCACCGAGTCGTACCACTCGGGTGCCGTTGCCGTGACCTCTTCGGCGAGCTTGCGAGCGGTGTCGGTCCATTCGGTCACGGGGTCAATCGTCCTTTCCTTGGAGGGCATCGGCCATTGCTTCGACCATCGGGACGTCGGCCCTGACGGCGAGCCAGTGCCATTGGCCGTTCGGGTTCACTTCGAAGAACACCCATCGACCGTCAGGAGTCACGGCGAAGTCGAGCGCTCCGAAGAACAGGCCCAGCTCGTCCATCAACAGCCGGACACCTTTCTCGACGTGGACCGGAAGCTCGATCGGACCGTAGGTGAGCGACGGGTAGTCGGTTCGCCAGTCCAGTTTGGCAGCCGGGCTCCCGGCATGGATCGCGACCGGGAACATCCGCTTCCCGATCACGGTCAGGCGTACTTCGCATTGCTTGGGCACTCGTTCCTGGAACAGATGTGCTGTGCCCGTGAGGCTCGTGTCGATCTCGGCGGTGCGCAGAACGGTGGTCGGCAGGTATCGATGACGCCGTTCGGCTGTGAGCACGCCGCCGCTGAGACCCTTGTAAATGACCTCGTCGGCTCCGATGAACTCCCGGGCATGGTCAGGATCGGAGGTGATGATCGTCCGCGGTACGTCGAGACCTGCGCGGGCTGCCACGGCAAGCTGAACCGGCTTGTAGTTGGCCGCCGAGTCCTTGGCCGGATGATTGATCCAACGCACCGGAAGCGAACCCAGTACGCCGAGAACTCCGACGCGCGCCTCAGATACTGCAAACGCTCGTGCCTCGTCCGGCCAGACGCCCGGCACGCTGAACTCGGCGGGACGTCGCCACCACACGGAGCTGATCGTCTGGAGGTCGATTGACCGTTCAGCTGTCAGCTGCCCCTCCCAGCCTTGCGTCCCGAGAGTGGCAGCTACACGAGACGCCTGCGGGAAGTCAGAGGTGTCGTACCGGACGACGGACGCCTTGCGCCGGGTCAGCTCGTCGATGACGGCGTCTGCGGTGAGGTCGTCGCGGCCGGTCAGCACCAGGACGGTGCCCATCGTCAGTAGTTGTCGGTGGAGTTGTCCGATCCGGGGCGCTGGCCGTCGGGGATCGGCGTTTCGGTGTTGGTTTCCGGCAGCGCGGCGGCAATCGCGTGGTACGGGTTGCCGGTTGCGGACACGTTGAGCTGAAGGTTGGCGCTGTAGGTCATCGGCAGTTCCATCGGTGCCTGGTCCGGCCCAGATGCCAGGTGACGGACTCCGAAGGGAACGGCGGTCATCTCGTTGCTCATGGTCTATCTCCATTGCCAGTAGGGGTTTGGAACGGCCGGCCCAGGACGGACTCGCTATCTCGTCCCGCGCCGGCCGGCTTGTGGGTTGCGGCGTCGGCGATCCGCTGACACCGCAGGTGTCGGCCCGGTAGGCCGCGGATCCGAAGGGTGGTGACGTGCGCGTACTGCTCCGCCAGTGCAGTCGGGGCGACGTGCTCTTCGATCAAGTAGTCGCCCAGCCACAGCTGCACGCGCCAGAGTTCCTGCTCGGCCATCGAACTGATCGGTCGCTCAGGCTGGGCAGTCGGAGTCGAGCCACGCCACGACGGTCGAACCGTTGTGGCCGTGTACTGCGAGGAGGGCGTCGAGGCCGTAGTCCCAGACGACGGTGGTGGCCCACTTTCCGCGCCACCGCAGCGCCACGGTCCCGTCGGACCACTCGACTCCCTCCGCAACATCGCCAGTGCCGCTGACACCGCTGACATCGACCATGCGGCGTAGTACGAACCGGCGTGGGCACGCGACAGTTCCGGCTGCGCGGTCGAGCTGTGCGTCGACTTCCATTCGAGTTCCCTTCGAGGTCCTTGATCCCCATCGAACGGCCTCTGGCTGCGGAACGTAAGGAAAGCGTGACTATCTGTCGATCGAGGCGAACCGGAAATTTCCGGGCAGAACGCTGTCGGTCGGTGACTCGCCGTACATATCGTTGGGCTGTGGAGGGAAACCAGGTCCTGAAGGCGCGTATGGCCGAGATCGGCCTGACCCAGGCCGAATTGGCTGAGGCGGTCAACGCTGATCTTCGGCGCGCGGGCTATGGGGGCACTGTCAGCGATCGAACGGTGCGGAATTGGCTGACCGGGAAGACTCGCTGGCCGCATCACCGCCAGCGCGATGCACTCTCCGCAGTCTTTGGCTGTCCGATCACGGATCTCGGGTTCGTCACTCCGGCCGAGCCTGCGCCTGTCCCGCGGCGGCGGTTCATCGGTACGTCCGCGGCGACAGTCATGGTCGCCGCTGGGGCGTCGACGCAGCGCGCTGGCCAGTCCCGGGTCGGCGCTGGGGACGTTGAGCGGCTGCTGTCCAAATTCGCCTTGATCGTCGCGAGCGATCATCAGTACGGCGGAAAGCTGACCATCGAGACCCAGGCGTCCGCGCTCGCGGGCGAAGCTCTGGCTCTCCAGGCGCGGGGGACTGCGAGTCAGCGCGTCCGAAGCGCGCTCTACAGCTGCGCAGCGTCATTTACCTCGAGCGCCATGTGGGCGGCCATCGACGGACGCCGGTTCGACACCGCCCAACGACACTTCGATCGCGCAGCAGGCCTGGCCACGATGTCAGGTGATCCGGCGATCCAATTCAGGATCTGGTCCCACGCGGGGAGCCTTTATCGCCACATGGCCAGGCCCGTCGACGCGTTGGCCGCCAACGACGTCGCGCGCCGGTTGCCGATCGCGAGACGAGATCCGATGTTCGCGTCTCTTGGCCATGCAAGACACGCGGCGATCCTGGGGCAAACTGGCGATCACCGCGCCGTACGTCAGGCGGTCGCGCATGCCGAGGACGCCTTAGGCAGATCTCGACCCAACGACGAGCGGCCGCTGTGGCTTAACGCCTTTTACGACCAGGCAGAGTTGGAGAATCTGGCTCTGGCCGGCTATCTGGCGCTCGGCGACTACGAGGTGGCTGAGGGCCATGCTCATCGGAGCCTCGCGCTTCTTCGGCCCGGCATGCGGCGTACACGATCTATAACGACCGCACGACTGGCGAAGGCTCAGCTCGGTCAAGGCGATCTGGAGGAGGCGGTTGCTACTGCGATGTCGATCCCGGTCGAGCCGACCGGTCTGCATCCGCGGATCAATTCGATGCTTCAAGACTTCGGCAGCACACTGCAGATCGCTGCACCATCCAGCGACCCGGCAACCGCCTGGGATCATTACGCACACGACTCACTGAGGAAGCTTCTGTGACCCCTGACGGCATTGGGCTGCGCCACTCGACCGTGATCGACGATGTGTGGAGCACGTTGATCGAGGTGTACGCCGACGTACGTGCGGATCAACTTCACCTTCCGAACTACTCGGTTGAGCGATTCGGAGAACAGCTCGCCCGGCACGGATCGGATCCCGGCTGGGAGGTTGTCATCGGCTACGACGCGGACATGCCGGTGGGGTTTGCGTACGCGAACACGCTCACGCTCGACGACCGCTGGTGGCGCCGGATGACCACCCCGCTTCCCGACGGATGCACCGAGACGTCGACGGTCGCGGTGAAAGAGATCATGCTGCGCAAGCAGTGGCGGGGTCAGGGGATCGCCTTGCTGATCCACGACGAACTTCTCCGCGATCGACCCGAGGAGCAGGTCTCGTTGCTCGTCAACGCGCTGAACGGCGACGGGAAGGTCAAGGCGCTGTACGAGTCGTGGGGTTACGAGCCGATCAGCACGCAGCAGCCGTCGGTGGACGGCCCGGTCCTGACGGCCATGCTCCGCCGGACTCACCTTGGGGCCGAAGACGTCGAGTAGCGTTGAGAACCTTTGCTTACTGTGCGTAGCTCATGCGTTGAGCAGGCATGGAGAAGCCAGATGTGGACGGCGTGGGTGAGGATCCGCAGATTGGGTTGAGGCTGCCGGGCAGGTCGCCGGTGCTCTATCCACAGGCTGCTCGGGTGTTGCGCCGGATCGTTCTTCGACTGGCACGGTCGAAGCGGGGGACCGGTGGCGATTGCCAGTCGGACGAGAAGGCATCTTGAGCGGCGACGAGTGGGAGACGCTGGACGAGCTGCTGGGTTTGGAGGCTCTGGCAGCCGGGCCGGTCGGTGGGGACGGAGTCGGGCGGTTGGCGTTCTATGGGCGGTGCTCGACTGAGGACAACCAGGATCCGCGGACCTCGCTGGCATGGCAGATGGGGGAGGCGACTCGATTCGTTGAGCCGCTCGGCGGCCAGATCGTCGAGCAGTTCTTCGACGTCGGGCAGTCTCGGTCGCTGCCGTGGGAGCGTCGCGGCGAGGCCGGCAGGTTGCTGCAGGAGTTGAAGAATCCGCAGCGTGGCTGGGATGGGTTAGTTGTGGGCGAGGCGACTCGTTGTTGGTACAGCAATCAGTTCAGCTTGACCTGGCCGAAGTTCCATCGGTACGGCGTCTCGCTGTGGATCCCGAGTCTCGGTGGGCAGTTCGATCCCGAGAACACGGTGCACGACATGGCGATGACGATCACGGGTGGGTTGTCGAAGTCCGAGCGGCAGCACGTGCAGCGGCGGGTTCGGGCTGCGATGGCGGCGCAGGTTGTGATGGATGGGCGATACCAGGGTGGTCGAGCGCCGTACGGGTATGTGGTCGTCGACGCCGGGCCGCATCCGAATCCGCGCAAGGCGCAAGAGGGCTACCGGCTCCGCGTGCTCGCCGTCGACGAGGATGCAGCGGCGGTTGTCGAGCGAATGTTCGAGCTCTATCTCGGTGGACTGGGGCTGAAGTCGATAGCCGAGACGCTGAACGTTGAAGGTGTGCCTTGCCCGTCGGCTCACACGCCTCAGCAGAACAGGCATCGGAAAGGCGACGGCTGGCAGCACAGCACGGTGAAGGCGATCCTCGAGAATCCGCGGTACACGGGTTTCGCCATCTACGGCCGGTGGCGAAAGGTCGAGGAGTTACTGGATCCCGAGGATGTGGCGGCAGGACACGTTGTGCGGTTCCGGCGTTCGCCGCAGTCGAAGATCGTACGGTCGCGCGAGCCGGCGCACCCCGCGATCGTGTCCGTCGACGTCTTCACGCGGGTTCAGTTGGAGATCCGTGCCCGTCGAGGTGCGGATATGGCGGCCCGGGCGTCCCAGCCCCGGACGCTGGTCGGGCCGAAGTCGGCGTACCTCTTTAGAGGAGCGATTTGCTGTGAGACGTGCGGGCGCAAGATGGAGGGTGCTCGGCGCAAGCATGCGGTGTTCTACAGGTGTGCTGCGAGGACGCTGGTCCCGGGATCGAGCGCAGCCTTAGGCCATCCGCCGACCGTCTACGTCCGCGAGGATCAGCTCTCCCATGGCGTGAATGAATGGATCGCAGGTCTCTTCAGCCCCGACAATCTTGATGAGACTGTTGCAGTCCTCGTCGGCGCCCAGGACGTCGAGGATCCTACGGAGGCGACCGAACGAGTCTTCCGGGAACGGATCGCTGCAGCGGAAGCGAGCATGAATCGACTCCAGCGGGCGCTGGAGGCTGGCTGGGATCCGGAGACGCTCACTGGCCAATACAACGCGGCCGTTGCCGAGAAGAAGGCTGCATTGGCGGGACTTGAGGCGTTGGAGCCTGCCGAGCGTCTGAGTCCAGCGGACATCCACGCGATGATCGACGAACTCGGCGCCATGAAGACGGTGCTGGATCAAGCGGATCGAGCGGATCTGGCTGAGCTGTACGGCACCTTGGCCTTGGAAGTGTCCTATCACCACAAAACGCGGGTGGCTGATGTTTCCATCAGTCCAACGCCGCGTGTGGTTAGCATGCGTGTCCGAGGGGGGACTTGAACCCCCACGCCCTGTGAAGGGCACTAGCACCTCAAGCTAGCGCGTCTGCCTATTCCGCCACCCGGACGAGTGGTCGCACCGGGGACGGTGCTGACCGGAGAACAGTAGCAAAGACCACGGGTGGAATTCACATCGAGGCTGGCGGGGGTGTTGGAGGGGGTTGGGGGAGGCGTAGTTTGAAATTCAAGGAGTGGGTCGTGGGTGGGAGGTGTACGGGCGTGAGCGGCTGGAACGGGATGGTGTTCGAGGGCAAGGAGACGTTGCTCGGGGTGGTGCGGGCGGAGGCCGGGCGGTTCTTCGAGATGGTGGACAGCGACGACGTCTGGGAGGCGCCGACCGGGGCCGGGCACTGGCAGGTGCGGGACGTGGTGGCGCACATCGCGGACACCACCGAGGCGTACTTCGTCGCGTTCGATGCCGCCCGGGCGCATGAGGAAGTGCCGGCGGCGTACGGGCTCCCGGGGATGGCTGAGCGGGTGGACAAGCAGGCGCTGGCGCTGCGGTCCGTGCCGCGGGCGGAGTTGGTCGAGCGGTTGCGCGGGGACTTCGGCAAGATGATGGAGATCTTCGACGCGCTCGGGCCGGAGGAGTGGGGCGGGTTCAACGTGCCGCACTTCTACATGGGACCGCTGCCGTCCTTCTTCTTCCCCGCGTTCCAGTTGATGGACTACGGCGTCCACTCCTGGGACATCCGGCAGGGGACCGGCCGCGCGCATGGGCTCTCGGGTGATGCGGCCGACCTGCTGGTGCCGTTCATGT
This sequence comes from Kribbella capetownensis, assembly GCF_004331485.1. Taxonomy (GTDB): domain Bacteria; phylum Actinomycetota; class Actinomycetes; order Propionibacteriales; family Kribbellaceae; genus Kribbella; species Kribbella capetownensis. The sequence continues at coordinate 669,740 of NZ_SJKD01000005.1, read as the reverse complement.
TCGTGCTGTGGAAGTACACCACCGGCGCCAAGGATCCGTGCGAGCTCGGCATCCGGATCACCAGCGGCCCGAACGCCGGCGACACCCGCGTGAAGGTCGGCCCGGACGGGATGGACTACGAGCCCGGGAACGTCGACGGCCTGGCCACCGTGATCGAATTCGACCCGGGCAGTTTCGTGTTGACCGCGTTCGGCCGGAGCAACGCCGGTACGATCCGGGGCGATCGTGCGGTCGCCGACCGCTATCTCAACCTGTTCTTCCGGATCTGAGGGGGACCCCTATGACCGATATCGACCTGCCCGCGATCGAGGCCGAGCGCGACCGGATCAGGACGACGTACCTGAAGGAGGGCGGGACGAGTTCGGCCCGCGGGCTGCACCACGTCGCGCTCCTCTGCGCCGACGTCGAGCGCACCATCCGGTTCTACCAGGGCGTGCTGGAGTTCCCGCTCACGGAGATCGTCGGGAACCGCGACTACGAGGGCTCGAACCACTTCTTCTTCGACATCGGGCACGGGAACCTGCTCGCGTTCTTCGACTTCCCCGGCCTCGACCTCGGCCCGTACGCCGAAGTCCTCGGTGGACTGCACCACCTGGCGATCTCGGTCGAGCCGGGCAAGTGGGAGCGGCTCAAGCACAACCTGGACGCGGCAGGCGTGGAGTACCTCGAGGAGAGCGGTACGTCGATCTACTTCCGCGACCCCGACGGCGCGCGGATCGAGCTGATCGCAGACCCGCTGGGCGAGATGTACGGCCTCAAAGTGCTCTGACCAAGGGCGTGGGAGAGGATGGGCCCATGACTTCTCCGACTCCCACCGACCGTCCGTCGTACACCCCTGACGCCGAGGTGGTGGCGCTCTGCAGTGAGCTGATCCGCATCGACACCACGAACTACGGCAACGGCAAGAGCAACGGTGAGCGGGTCGCGGCCGAGTACGTCGCGGCGAAGCTGGACGAGGTCGGGATCGAGTCCACGATCTACGAGGCGGAGCCGGGCCGGGCCACGCTGGTGGCGCACTGGGAGGGTGAGGACCAGTCGGCCGATCCGCTGCTCGTGCACGGCCACCTGGACGTCGTACCGGCCGATCCGAAGGACTGGAAGGTCGACCCGTTCGCCGGTGAGATCTTCGACGGCTGCGTCTGGGGCCGCGGCGCGGTCGACATGAAGGACTTCGACGCGATGGTGCTGTCGGTGGTCCGGGCCCGGCAGCGGGCCGGAGTGAAGCCGCTGCGTCCGGTCCGGCTGGTCTTCACCGCCGACGAGGAGGCAGGCGGCGTGTACGGCGCGCAGTGGCTGATCAACAACCACCCGGACACGATCGCGGACTGCACCGAGGCCATCGGCGAGGTCGGTGGCTTCTCGGTCACGGTGCAGGACGACCTGCGGCTGTACCTGATCGAGACCGCCGAGAAGGGCATGAACTGGATGCGGCTCAAGACCCGCGGTACGGCGGGTCACGGGTCGATGGTGAACAACGACAACGCGGTCACCAACCTGGTCGAGGCCGTCACCCGGATCGGCAACCACGAGTGGCCGCTGCGGGTGACGCCGACCGTGCGGGAGTTCCTGAAGACGCTGGAGGACGTGCTCGGGATCGAGCTCGACCCCGACGACATGACCTCGACGCTGGCCAAGCTCGGCACGTTCAGCCGGATGTTCGGCGCGACCATCCGCAACACCACGAACCCGACGATGCTGAACGCCGGCTACAAGGTGAACGTGATCCCGGGCGACGCCGAGGCGCACATCGACGGGCGCTTCCTGCCGGGCTACGAGGACGAGTTCTACGCGACGCTCGACGAGCTGATCGGCGACAAGGTGCAGCGCGAGACCGTGGTCACGGACATTGCACTGGAGACGGAGTTCAGCGGCGGCTTGGTCGAGGCGATGAAGGCGTGCATCACGGCCGAGGACCCGCAGAGCCGGTTCGCTCCGCTGCTGATGTCGGGCGGCACCGACGCGAAGTCGTGGAGTCGGCTCGGGGTGCGTTGCTTCGGGTTCGTGCCGCTGCAGCTGCCGCCGGAGCTGGACTTCATGGGCATGTTCCACGGCATCGACGAGCGGGTGCCGACCTCGTCTCTAGAGTTCGGCTCTAGAGTGCTCGACCGGTTTCTCGACGAGGCCTGAGGTCAGTAGGTACTGGCCGACGGAGTACGTCGACATGCACAGCGCACCGCGGCCGGGGAAGTCGCGCCCAGCCAGGCGGAGAGCGATCAGCGCGTCCGAGACGAGAAAGAACGTGCCGCCCAGGCCGCTGCGCGGGTTGTGCCAGCGGGACGCGATGGCGGTTGCTGTGAGCAACAAGGCGTACGCCGCGACCGGGACGCGCTGGCTGCCGAGACTCGGCGCGAGCACCGCGACGAGTGCGGCCCACAGGGCGGCGTACGCCGCGACCACGCGCACGGACCGTTGTCCGGGATTGGCGAGGAAGACGGCCAGGTAGCAGGCATGGGCCGCGGCGAACGCGGCCATGCCGGCCAGTTGGAGGTCGGTCTCGAGCAGCAGGTCCCCGGCCGCGGAGGCCAGCAACGCCGCCTGCAGCAGCGGGGGAGCGTCCTGACTCCGGGACCACGTCCACAGCAGCGGCATCAGTGACACCTTGCTCGCCTGCTTGAGGATCTTGACGTCGAAGGCAACGGCCGCCACCTGCACGACCGTCGCACCCCAGAACGCCGTCAACCGCCGTCGCCCCCGCGCCAACCGCCCCAGGTTCATACCCCCGAGTCTGCCGCACTCCGGCTATCTCGAGGCCGTAGTTCACGACAAGTTCAACGTCGCCCGCAGATGGGGGAGGTAACGGATGAGCGGCTTGGGCGGAGTTGGAGTCGTGATCAGCGAGAGGGTGAGGCGGTAGCGGAAGGGCGCGGCGGTGAGGTGTTCGCCGGGGCGGAGCTCGGTGGCCAGGGCGCTGCGGGGGACAAGGGCCAGTTGGGAGCGCCGGCGAGCCATCGCCACGGTGGTGTTGAGGGTGACGCCGCGGCGGGGGAGCGCACCGAGTGCGACCAGGCGGGCGTGGATGTCCTCGGCCCCCCGGTCGTAGGTGGAGAACGGGATGTGGCGGTCTTTCAGCGGATGCTTTCCCCGGCCCGGCGGGCGGGCACCGGGTGGGACGAACAGGACGAGTTCGTCGCGGCCGACGCGGCGGGAGACGGCGCCGCGGGGGATTGTCATCTGGTCGGCGATCGCGATGAAGGCGGCGTCCATGGTGCCCTCGGCGATGCGTTCGACCAGGAAGTGGCCGTGGTCGACCTGCTGCTCGATGTCCAGGTCCGTCAGGTCGGCGTCCAGGATCGGGAACAGGATGGCCGCGATGCTGGCGAACGTGCCGACCACGAGTCGCTGACCGGTCGCGGCCGCTCGGGTGGCGTCGTACACCTCCTCGAGGTGGCCGAGGATGTGATCGGCCCGGCGGCTGAGCTCGGCGCCGGCGGAGGTCGGCCGAGCGCCGCGGGTGTCGCGCTCGAACAGCTTGGTGCCACACATGCGTTCGAGTCGGGCCAGTCGCTGGGATGCGGACGGTTGGGAGATGCGCAGTTCACGCGCGGCGGTGCCGACCGCGCCGGTCCGCACGATCGTCTGCACCAGCCGGAGGTCTTCGACCGACGGCAATGAGGCCATAGCTTCAGCCTATGGCAAGCACCAAGCATCGGATACCTACCGAGGGCAGCTGATACGTCAAAGAATCAAGGGTATGAGAGCGCGGACCGAGGCGCTGGCGCTACTCGCCGGCGGGGGAGTGGCGGACCTCGCGCTCCGGTTCACGCAGGTCGCGCTGCCGCTGGTCATCCTGCACGAGACGGGCTCGGTGGCCGCGACAGGTCTGGTCGGTGGTGCCGCCGGCGTACCAGTGCTGCTCTCGCCATGGTGGGCCCGCAGAGCCCGCCAGTGGGTCGACTCCGGCACCCGGCTGGCGGTCATCGCCGTAGTTCAGGCCGTCGCCTTGGCGATGGTGCCTGCAGCTGCGGCTCTCGACCTGCTCACCCCCGGGATCCTGATCGTCAGCGGCCTGCTGCTCGGTTGCGGTGAGGCGCTCGCCGGCCCGGGACGGTCGGCGCTCCTCGCAGACACGGGAGACCGCTGGGCCAAGGACAGGGCCGTCGTACTCCTCACCTGGCAGGACGGTCTCCGCAGGATCGGTATGACGGTCGGCCCGGTGATCGCAGCGTTCGCGGTGTCCGCCGGCGTGACCAACGGCCTGCTCTGGACCGAAGCAGCGGCGGTGCTCGGGTCGGGCCTCCTGGCCTGCACGGTGAAGGCCGAGCGCACGCCCGCCACCAGCGAGCCACCCTCGATCCGGACCAGCCTGAAGAGCCGTCGCGATGTGCTCTACGGATGGATCACCCGCGGCACCGGCTGCGTGACCTGGTTCGCGTTCACGCTCGGCCTGTCCGTGATCGGTGCCGAGAGGGACCAACCGGGCGTCTACCTGGCCGCCGGCATGACCGGGTACGGCGTCGGCTCGGTCATCGGCACCGCGATCTCGCTCGCCGTCGTACGCCGGATCCGGCCGGTACGGCTCGCCGCCTTCGCCTGGATGTGGATGGGCCTGTGCTGGATCGGCATGGGCCTGTGGAGCACGCCACCGGTGATCGCGGTGCTCGGAGCACTGGCGGGAGTCGCCGTCGTACTGGGCATCGCGGCGATCTCGATCCTGATCACCAGGTCGTCGGCGGGCGCCGAACGTAGGACGCTGTTGTCCGGGCAGACGGTCGTGGTGAACGCAGGGAGCTCGGCCGGGCTACTGATCGGCGGGCCGATCATCGCGGTCGCCGGAGCCGAGAGCACGCTCGTCGGTGCCGGACTGCTGACGGCAATTGTCGCGACAGCCGTCCTCGTGCGCTGTCAGACTGCCGAACATGTCGGAGATCGTGATCACCACCCTGGCCGCGCGGCCTGAGTACCTCGAGCGGATGTACGAGTTCGCCGACGCCTGGCCGGCGTTCATGCACAACGACCCGATCGGCAACGCGTTCATGGGTCAGGTACCGCGTCACTTCCCGGACCAGTGCATCGTCGCCACCGAGGACGGCGAACTGATCGCGCACGGCCGCAGCATCCCGTTCGTCTTCCCGGACGAGGATCGCACCGACCTGCCGACGGGCGGCTGGGACCGGGTCCTGCACTGGGGCTTCATGGACCTGCGCAACGGACGCGAGCCGAACGTCTCGAGCGCCTTGGAGATCCTGATCCGACCGACGCACCTGGGCCGAGGCCTGTCCCACGAGATGCTCCAGGCAATGCGTGCGGCCGTCAAAGCCAAGGGCCACACCGCCCTGTTCGCACCGGTCCGGCCGAACGCGAAGACGGACGCGCAGCTACCGATGACGGAGTACATCAAGCAGGTCAGGGAAGACGGTCTCCCGATGGATCCCTGGCTGCGGGTGCATGTGAAGGCCGGCGGGACGATCGTGCAGGTCGCGCCACGGTCGATGGTCATCGCAGGCAGCCTGGCCGAGTGGCGTGAGTGGACCGGCCTGCCGTTCGACAAGACCGGGGACGTGATCGTGCCCAAGGCGCTCGTGCCGGTGCACGTCGACGTCGAGCACGATCACGCGGTGTACGTCGAGCCCAACGTCTGGATCCGCCACGACCTCTAGTGATCAGCGGGCCAGCCGATGGAGCAGCGACGACGCCGCGCAGATCCCGGCCACCGCAGCCACGATGAGTACGCCGAAGTCCAGCCAGTAGTTCGTGGGCTGCCCGATCAGCAACCCGCGCAACGCGCCGACCTCGTACGTCAGCGGGTTCGCATGGCTCAACACCCGCAGCCACTCGGGCATCAGGCTGACCGGATACAGCGCGTTCGACGCGAAGAACAGCGGCATCGTGATCGCCTGCCCGATCCCCATCAGTCGATCGCGCCGCAGTACCAGACCCGCGATGGTCATCGACAGGCACGAGAAGAACGCCGCACCGAGGACGACCACGACGAGGACAGCCAGCAGCTTCAGCGGATTCCAGGTCATGCTGACGCCGAGCAGCGCGGCGACGATGATGACGACGATCGCCTGCGCGATGGTCCGTACGCCGGCCGCGAACGCCTTCCCGGCCACCAGTGCGGACCGCGGGCTGGGCGTGACCAGGAGTTTGGTGAGGATGCCCGCGTCGCGTTCCCAGATGATCTGGATGCCGTAGAAGATCGCGACGAACAGTGCGGACTGCGCAATGATGCCCGGCGCGAGGTAGTCCAGGTACGGCACGTCCCCGGTCGGGATCGCGCGGATCCGGCTGAAGGTCTGGCCGAAGATGACCAGCCACAGGATCGGCTGAATCGCGCGGGTGATGAGCTCGGTCCGGTCGTGCTTCAGCTTCTGCAACTCGACCAGGCAGAACGTGGCGATCCGGGAGAACAACCGGGTCGTGGCCCGGAGCCGGGTCTCAGCCCATGCGTTGGGCGGTGCGGCGGGTGCCACGGACATCGCGCAGGCCTCCCTTCTCTGCTGCGGCGAGGCTCTCGCCGGTGTGGTGGCGGAAGACGTCCTCCAGGCTGGCCTCAGGACCGAGCTCGGCCTTGAGATCGTCCGGAGACCCGACCGCGCGCAGCCGGCCGAGGTGCATCAAGGCGACCCGGTCGCACAGCAGGTCGGCCTCCTCCATGTAGTGCGTGGTCAGCAGCACGGTCATCCCGTACTTCTCCTGCATGTCCTGAACGCGGGCCCAAACGGAATCCCGCGCAACCGGGTCGAGCCCGACCGTCGGCTCGTCCAGCACGAGCAGCGCCGGCCGGTTGACCAGCGCCTGCGCGAGCTCCAGGCGGCGCACCATCCCGCCGGAGTACGTCGACGCCAGCCGGTCGGCGGCATCGGTCAGGTCGACGATCTCCAGCACTTCGGCGACCCGACCCGCTCGCTCGCGACGCGGTACGTCGAACAGGCGGGCGAACCAGGCCACATTCTCCCGGCCGGTCAACGCGCCCTCGATCGACAGCTGCTGCGGGACGTAGCCGAGCATCCGTCGTACGGCCATCGCCTCGGAACGCACGTTCAGCCCGAAGACCCGGACCGTGCCGGACTGTGGCGGGTACAGAGTGTTGAGCACCCGGAGCGTGGTCGTCTTACCCGCGCCGTTCGGACCGAGCAGGCCGAAGCACTCGCCGGGCGAGACGCTCAGATCCAGGCCGTCGACGGCCAGATGGTCGCCGAACCGGTGGCTCAACCCGTCGATCCGCACGGCCGGCACCGGCTCGATCGCCTCTTCCGCACTCATACGCGCTCCTTGCTCGGCTCGATCTCGGGGTGCAGCCGCTCAGCCAGTACGCCGAGAACCGGCAGCGCTGCGTGCAATGCCTCACGTTCGTCCCGCCCGAGGCCGTCGAGCGCCTGGGTGACGAGCGCAGTACGACGGTCGCGCCAGGCCTCGACCTGCTCGCGGGCAGGCTCGGTCAACGTCAGCCGGGCGACGCGCCGGTCGGACTCGTCCGGCGCCCGCCGCAGCAGCCCGCGCTCAGTGAGCTGTCCGACCAGGGTCGACACCGTGTTCGCGACCAGCCCCAGCTCGGCGGCGGCCTCGGCGACCGAGATGCCCGGGTTGCGGCGCACTGTCCGCACCAGCTCGGCCTGTGAGCTGGTCAGTGCCGACAGCGGCGAGGGCCTCCCGGCCGATCGGCGCAGGTGCCTGCGGACCAGCCCGATCGCGGCCAGCAACTCCTCGGCGAGGGCGTCGGTGGTGTTCACGCCTTCACGATACCTCTGTCGCAGAGATATTTCCGCGACACGAACCCCAACTAGTCGGGGTATGCCGGCCCCGGCGAGCTGCCGCAGCATCGAGGCATGAGTACGACAGAGAGCAACAAAGCCGTCGTCAGGGATTTCATCGACGGTCTGTTCACCAAGGGGGACTCGGGCGCGGTCGAGGCGTACCTCGCCGAGGACTTCATCAATCACGACCCGCCGTTCGGGGTCACGCCGGATCGCGAGGGGATGCGGGCGGCCGGCGACCAGATGCGCGCCGCGTTCCCGGACTGGCACAGCGAGTTGCACGCACTCGTTGCCGAGGGCGACATCGTGGTCGAACGCTTCACGGCCGCCGGGACGCACGAGGGCGAGGTGATGGGCGCCGGCCCGACCGGCAAGACGGTCAGCCTGCCCGGGATCAACATCTTCCGGCTGCGCGACGGCCGGATCGTCGAGCGCTGGGGCCGGCTGGACGAGCTCGGCTTCCTGCAGCAACTCGGCGTCGCACCGGCGTAGCATCACGATCATGGGGGCGGGGGATCGCCTGGAGGTGCTGATCCAGCGCTGTTACGCGGGGCTGGACGCCGATGAGTTGCGGTCCGAGCTGCTGACCCGGCTGCGGTCGCTGATGACCATCGACGCCGCGTTCTTCGCGACCGTCGACCCGGCCACCCTGCTGTTCACCTCGGCGAGCGCGGACGCGCCGCTCGGCGAGGTGACCGAGCAGTTCCTCGCGAACGAGTTCGGGCAGCCGGACGTCAACAAGTTCGTCACGCTCGCCGCCGCACGTGATCCGGTCAGCTCGCTCACCCACGCGACCAAGGGCGACTGGCAGAGCAGCACCCGGTACGTCGAAGTAATGCGCCCCATCGGCTTCGGTGACGAACTCCGGGCCGCGCTGATGTCGAACGGCCGCTGCTGGGGTGTCATCTGCCTGCACCGGGAGGACGCCGCGACCGGGTTCTCGGAGCAGGAGCTGCAGTTGGTACGGCGCCTTGGACCACACGTGGCCGAGGGACTGCGCCGTGGTCTGCTCAGCCGGGCCGGCGACGACGGCGAGGTCGGTCCGGGGGTGATCGTGCTCGACGCCGCTCTTCACCAGTTGTCGGCGAACGCGGAGGGCGAGCACTGGGTCGCAGAACTGCAGCCGGATCGGCGGACGGAGCTACCAGTCGCTGTCAGAACGGTCGCGACCAGGCTGACACAGGGGCCGGCGCCTCAGCTGAAAGTCAGGACCCGAGCCGGTCGATGGCTCGCACTGCATGCGTCGAAACTCGGCGATGACGGGCAGATGGTCGTCGTCATCGAGCCGGTGGCCCCGGCGCAGCTGGGGTCGTTGCTCTTCGATCTGCACGGGTTGACGCCCGCTCAGCAGCGGGTGACGGAGCTCTTGTTGCGGGGGTACTCCACGCGGCAGATCGTCGAGCGGTTGTACCTCTCACCGCACACCGTGCAGGAACACGTCCGGGCGGCGTACGACAAGGTCGGTGTCGGCAGTCGCCGCGAGCTGGTGACCGCGTTGCTCAGAGGGTCCGCATCACACGGATGATGCGGCGGCGGAGCCAGACCCGGCGGGTACCGTCCGGATAGCGACGAAGTCGGGCCAGCTCCCAGCCGCCGTACTCGGCGTGCTCGGTCAGCAATCGGCGCACCGCGCCGCGCGACTCCGTCCTGGACAACTCGAACTGCTGCAGTTCGTATTCGGCCATCCGCACCTCCACCTGCCAACGACATCTACCTCACGACACATCCTCCAGCGCCGCCACGATGGCCGGCGGAAGAGTGAGTTCCTCCACACCGAGCACGGACTTCAGTTGCATCGTGGTCCGGGCCCCGACAATCGCCGCCGACACCCCCGGCCGGTCCCGCACCCAGGTGAGCGCCACCTCGAGTGGGGTCCAGCCGAGCCCGTCGGCGGCTCGCGCGACCGCTTCCACGATGCCCGAACCGCGGCCGTCGAGGTAGGGGTCGACGAATCTGGACAGATGCTGAGACGCCGCCCGGGAGTCCGCCGGGATGCCCGTGCGGTACTTCCCAGTCAACACACCGCGCCCAAGCGGGGACCACGCGAGTACGCCGATCCCCAGCCCGCCGGCCGCCCGGATCGCGTCCGCCTCGGCGTCCCGGGCCAGCAACGAGTACTCCACCTGGTTGGACACCGGGACCGCGCGACCGGGCCACGCCTGCTGCCAGGTCACCGCCCGCGCCGACTTCCAACCGGCGTAGTTCGAGACTCCGACATACCGCACCTTGCCCGAGTTCACCGCGTGGTCGAGCGCCGACAGCGTCTCCTCGAGCGGTACGTCGTCCGACCAGGTGTGCAGCTGCCAGAGATCGATGTGGTCGACGTTCAGCCGCCGCAGCGAGCCCTCCAGGTCGCGCAGCAGGGCGCCCCGGGACGTGTCGGTGATCCGCTCACCCCGGCGGACGCTGAATCCGGCCTTGGTCGCGATCACCAGGTCGTCCCGCTCCACCACGTCGCCCAGCAGCGATCCGATCAGTCGCTCGCTGTCGCCGTCGCCGTACGCCGCGGCGGTGTCGATCAGCGTGCCACCTGCGGCCACGAACGCGGCCAGCTGCTCGCGCGCCTCGTGCTCATCGGTGTCGCGGCCCCAGGACATGGTGCCCAGGCCGAGCCGGCTCACCGCCAGGCCACTGTGACCGAGATAGCGCTGCTGCATGTGCCGAGCCTATTGCGGAGCACCGACAACGGCTCGTTAGGCTCGCCTGTCATGCGACTCGGACTCAACATCGGCTTCGTCTTCGGCGGCACCGATCATCTGGATCATCTGAGGCTGGTGCAGGAGGCCGAGCGACTCGGCTTCGCGGTCACCTGGGCCGCGGAGGCGTACGGCTCCGACGCCGCCACGCTGCTGACCTGGATCGCGGCCCAGACCTCCACCATCGATGTCGGCGCGGCGGTCTTCCAGATCCCGGCCCGGACGCCGGCGATGACCGCGATGACGGCGGCCACCCTGGACCGGCTCTCGAACGGCCGGTTCAGGCTCGGCCTCGGCGTGTCCGGCCCGCAGGTGTCCGAGGGCTGGCACGGCGTCCGGTTCTCTCAGCCGCTGCTCAGGACCCGTGAGTACGTTGCCATCGTGAACTCCGCCCTCCGTCGCGAGACCGTGGCCTTCGAGGGCAAGTACTTCACGCTGCCGCTGCCCGACGGACCCGGCAAGGCGCTGAAGCTGACCGTCCACCCGATCCGCGACCATGTACCCATCTACCTGGCCGCCGTCGGCCCGAAGAACCTCGAGCTGGCCGGTGAGATCGCCGACGGCTGGCTCGGTATCCTCAACGACCCCGCCTATCTGGGAGAGCAGTTGAAGCACATCAAGACGGGTCGCGAGATCCGTCAGCAAGGACTCGACGACTTCGACGTCGTCGCGTCCGTGCCGGTGATGACCGGTGACGACCTGCACGCCGCGGCCGACCCGATCCGTGGGTACGCCGCCCTCTACATCGGCGGCATGGGCAGCCGGGAGAAGAACTTCTACAACGCACTGGCTGTGCGGATGGGGTACGCCGAGGAGGCCAAGGAGATCCAGGACCTGTACCTGGACCGGAAGCACCGCGAGGCGATGGCCGCCGTACCGCACGGGTTCATCGACTCGATCTCGCTGCTCGGCAGCAAGGAGCGGATGGCCGACAAGCTGACCGCGTACGCCGAGGCCGGCGCGACCACCGTCGCGATCACGCCGTTCGCGTCCACCGTGGATCAGCGGATCGCCGACCTGCGCTTGGTCGCCGAGGCGCTCGAACTCGCCGGAGTAGGCCACTGATGACGATCTGGGACTCCATCATCCTCGGCATCGTCGAGGGCCTGACCGAATTCCTGCCGGTCTCCAGCACCGGGCACCTGACCATCGTGGCCAAGATGCTCGGCCTGCAGATCGACGACCCGTCGATCACCGGCTTCACCGCCGTGATCCAGATCGGTGCCATCGCGGCGGTCGTGCTGTTTTTCTGGAAGGACATCCAGCGGATCGCGATCGCCTGGGTGCGCGGTCTGGTCAAGCCCGAGCACCGCGGCGAGTTCGATCACCGGATGGGCTGGTACGTGATCGTCGGCTCGACGCCGATCGTCATCGTCGGATTCCTTGCCCGCGACATCATCTCGGGTCCGCTCCGCAGTCTGTGGTGGGTGGCCGCGGCCCTGATCGGCTGGTCGGTCGTGATGGTGGCCGCCGAGCGGGTGGGCAGCAAGTCCCGGCCGCTGACCCGGATCACGCTGGTCGACGCGATCGTGATGGGCCTGGTCCAGTGCCTCGCCCTGATCCCGGGCATCTCCCGCTCAGGTGCGACGATCTCGGCCGGACTGTTCCGCGGTCTCGACCGTGTCGCCGCCACCCGGATCTCGTTCCTGCTCGGCATTCCGGCCCTGGTCGGCGCCGGCGTCTACGAGCTCAAGGACGCCCTGAACGGCGACGTCGGTGCGGTGCCGCTGATCGTCGGGACCATCGTGAGTTTCGTCGTCGCCTATGCATCGGTGGCATGGCTGCTGCGGTTCGTGGCCAAGCACACGATCGAGGTCTTCGCGTTCTACCGGGTGCTGCTGGGCATCGTGCTGGTGATCCTGCTCGCGACGAGCACGATCACAGCAACCTAGAGCCAGCCGACCTTGCGGAAGAAGCGGTACATGGTGAAGCAGACGGCGGCCATCAGGAGCAGGATGCCGTAGTACCCGTAGTGCCAGGTGAGCTCGGGCATGTTGTCGAAGTTCATCCCGTAAATGCCGGCCAGCATGGTCGGTACGGCGGCGATCGCGACCCAGGCCGAGATCCGGCGCATGTCGTCGTTCTGCTGCACCGAGACGCGGGCCAGGTGGGCGCCGAGCGCCGAGCTGAGCAGCGTGTCGATGGATTCGGTCTGGTCGGCCACCCGGCTGACGTGGTCGGCGACGTCGCGGAAGAACGGCGCCGCCTTCGGGTTGATCCCGGGGACGCCGTGCGCGAACTGCTCCATCGGTTCGCGCAGCGGCAGGATCGCACGGCGCATCTCGAGTACCTCGCGTTTGAGCCGGTAGATCCGCTCCGCGTCGCTGGTCCGGTCCGCCGAGAACACCGACGACTCGATCTCGTCGACGTCGACCTCGACCGACTCGGCGACCGACTCGTATCCGTCGACGACCGAGTCGCAGATCGCCCACAGCACGGCGGCCGGGCCGTGACCGAGCATCTGGGCGCGTTCCTCGAGATTCTGCCGGGTCGTTGCCAGCTCACCACCTTGGCCGTGCCGGACCGTGACGACGTACCGCGGGCCGACGAAGACGCTGAGCTGGCCGGTCTCGACGGCGTCGCCCTCGTCGACGTACCAGAGGGTGCGCAGTACGACGACGATCGCGTCGCCGAACCGCTCGACCTTGGGCCGCTGGTGCGCCTTGAGGGCGTCCTCGACGGCGAGTTCGTGCAGGTCGAAGAGCCGCTGGACGCGACGCATCTCGGCGTCCGACGGTTCGTGCAGGCCGACCCAGCCGAAGCACTCGCCGTGGTCGTCGATGGCCTGGGCAACGGTCTCGGGGTCCTTGGGCAGGTCCTGCCGTTCGCCGCCGGCGTACACCCCGCAGTCCACGATCACAGCCCCATCATGGCACCGCGACTTGCGCACACCGGATAACGTGCAGGTCATGCCCACGGTGATCCTGGTCCGCCACGGCCGCAGTGCCGCGAACACCTCCGGCACGCTGGCCGGCCGCACTCCCGGAGTGAAGCTGGACGAGACCGGCGTGCGCCAGGCGGAGGCGGTCGCACAGCGACTGGCCGGGCTGCCACTGGCCGCGATCGTCACCTCGCCGCTGGAGCGCTGCAAGCAGACCGCGGCCGCGATCGCGAAACTCCACGAAGGGTTGCGTCCGGCAACGGATCGGCGGCTGACCGAGTGCGGGTACGGCGACTGGACCGGGAAGAAGATCGCCACGCTGGCCAAGGACCCGCTGTGGGCGGTCGTGCAGCAACACCCGTCCGCGGTGACGTTCCCGGGTGGCGAGTCGATGCGGGCGATGCAGCAGCGTGCGGTGGACGCGGTCCGGGCCCATGACGCGGCGCTGGCGAAGAGCCACGGACCCAACGCCCTGTGGGTGGCGGTGTCGCACGGCGACGTGATCAAGGCGATCGTGGCGGACGCGCTGGGGCAGCACCTGGATACGTTCCAGCGGATCGTGGTCGACACCGCGTCGACGACGATCATCACCTACACCACGACCCGTCCGTTCCTGGTCCGCCTGAACGACTCCGGCAGCGAACTGGAGTCCCTGATCCCCAAACCGCCGGCCAAAGGCAGGACCAAGAAGCAGTCCTCGGACGCGGTGGTCGGCGGACGGTAATAGGGTCTAGACATGGCGCGCGTTGTTCATTCGTACGACGATCCGGATCGGTTCGTCGCCGGCACCGTGGGGGAACCCGGTGCCAGGACCTTCTTCCTGCAGGCCCGGGCCGGTGCCCGGCTGACCTCGGTGGCCTGTGAGAAGGAGCAGGTGATGGCGCTCGCGGAGCGGCTGGACGTCATGCTGGACGAGGTCGCCCGGCGGTTCGACCGGGATCCGATCACGCCGGCCGGGGCGGACGACACCGACCCGCTCGAGCAGCCGATCGAGGAGGAGTTCCGGGCCGGCACCATGACGCTGGCCTGGGAGGCCGACGCCGAGCGCGTGGTGATCGAGGTGTTCTCGGTCGTCCCCGGCGAGCAGGCCGAGCTGGAGGAGACCGACCCGGTCCAGGCCGCGATGGACTCCGAGGACGCCGAGGTATTCATCGTCCGGATCAGCGAGGAACAGGCCCGGGCGTTCGCCCGGCGGGCCGTCGCGCTGGTCGCGTCCGGGCGGCCGAGCTGCCCGTTCTGCGGCCGGCCGATCGACCCGGAGGGGCACATCTGCCCGCGCGCCAACGGCTACCGCAGGCACCTGCCGGAATGATCGACCAGGACCTGCTCGCCGATGGGGAGCTGTCCCTGCACGGCCGCCTGGTGGCCGCGTCGAACGGGACGTTCCAGGGCTCGGTGAGTCTCGAGGACCGTACGGCGACGGTGGTCTACAAGCCCGTCCAGGGTGAGCGGCCGCTGTGGGACTTCCCCGACGGCACGCTGGCCCAGCGCGAGTACGCGGCGTACGTCGTGTCCGAGGCGCTGGGGTGGTCGGTGGTGCCGCCGACGCTGTTGCGGGACGGGCCGCTCGGCGAGGGCATGGTGCAGCTGTGGATCGACGAAGTCGAGCTGCCGGCGGGGGAGACCGAGCTGGTCGACATCGTCCCGCAAGGCCGCGTGCCGAAGGGATGGGTCGGCGTCTTCGACGCGCTCGACGGCCGGCACAACCCGGTCACGCTGGTGCACGCGGACAACGTGGCACTGCAGCGGATGGCGGTGTTCGATGCCGTGGTCAACAATGCCGACCGCAAGGGCGGCCATGTGCTGAACCCGGGGGACGGCCGCGTGTTCGGGGTCGACCACGGGGTCACGTTCAACGCCGACGACAAGCTGCGGACCGTGTTGTGGGGCTGGGCCGGTGACCCGATCCCGGCCGAGCTGCTGGACGACGTACGCAGGCTGGCCGACCGGCTCGCCGGTGGGCTCGGGACGGAGCTGTGCGAGCTGATCACCGCGGTGGAGCTGACGGCGACCCGCGAGCGGTGCTCGTCGCTCCTCAAGACCGGGATCTACCCGTACCCCAGCGAGGACTGGCCGGCCATTCCCTGGCCGGCCTTCTAGCCAGTACGGCGTCAGCGGCCGCCGAAGGTCTCCAGCAGGACCTGACGCTCGGCATCGGTGAGGTTCGTGTCGATGAGCTTGCTGTGCATGCCGTGGAACCGTTCGCCGACCCGGTCCAGATCGCCGTCCTCGGTGACTGCGAAGAGGGCCGAGGTTCCTGGGGTCACCTCGGTGCGGATCTTCTGCAGTTGCTCCTTGGTGATGCCCGCATCCTGGGTCGACTTGCTGATCGCGCCGATCGCGGCCCCGGCGACGCCACCGATCAACGGTACGAAGAAGAGGGCGCCGAGGAGAACGCCCCACAGCGCCCCCCAGCCGGTCCCGCGCCAGGTGTCTTCGTGTCCCTGCTTGGTGGTCGGATGCGAGTCCTCCTTCGGCCACGAGACGATCGCGTGATCGAGGATCTTCACCAGTCCGTCCCGCTCACAGCCCTTGAGAACCGATTCGGCGTGCCCGGCGCCGTCCGGACCATCGAACTTCCACACCGTAAAGGCGGTCATGGTGCACTCCTTGCCGTCGATCGAACCGAACGCATGCCCGGAACGCGCGGCGAGCGTCCCGCCGCAACCCCATCGTGGGCGCCGGAGGACCTGGCAAACTTCACCCGGCCAGGATGAATCTGCGGGCGGAGCGACCGGACAGTGGAACCGTGTCGCGGCACTGCAATGGGGGCTGGCATAAGCTCCAGGACATGCAGGCGTGGACAACTCCAGACATCCCGGTCGTCCCGGGTCCGGCCCGGCGGCTGCGCCTCCACGACACCGCCTCGGGCGGACTGGTCGAGGTACCGCCGGCCGACGGCGGCACCGCCCGGATGTATGTGTGCGGCATCACGCCGTACGACGCCACGCACATGGGCCATGCGGCGACGTACGTGACGTTCGACCTGATCAACCGGATGTGGCGCGATGCCGGGTACGACGTCAGCTACACGCAGAACATCACCGATGTCGACGACCCGCTGCTCGAGCGGGCCGCCGAGACCGGGGTCGACTGGACCGACCTGGCGCACCGCGAGATCCAGCTGTTCCGCGACGACATGACCTCGCTGCGGGTGATCCCGCCGCAGCACTACATCGGCGTGGTCGAGTCGGTCGACCTGGTGGCGAACGCGGTCGACGAACTGCGCCGCGCCGGCGCGGTCTACTCGGTCGACGGTGACCTGTACTTCGCGGTGAAGGCGGACCCGGCGTTCGGTGGCGTGTCCGGATACGACCGCGAGACGATGACGGAACTGTTCGCCGAGCGCGGCGGTGACCCGGAGCGTGAGGGCAAGCGGGATCCGCTGGACAGCCTGCTGTGGCGTCATGAGCGCCCGGGGGAGCCGGCCTGGGATTCGCCCGTCGGCCGCGGCCGGCCCGGCTGGCACGTCGAGTGTTCGGCGATCGCGCTGGAGTACCTCGGGATGTCGTTCGACGTCCAGGGCGGCGGGACGGACCTGATCTTCCCGCACCACGAGATGTCGGCCAGCGGCGCACAGGTCGCGACCGGCGAGCACCCGTTCGCCCACGCGTACGTGCACCAGGCGATGGTCGGTCTGGACGGCGAGAAGATGTCGAAGTCCAAGGGCAACCTGGTGCTGGTCTCGAGGGAGCGGCAGGCCGGGTCGGACCCGATGGCGATCCGGCTGGCTTTGCTCGCGCACCACTACCGCACCGAGTGGTTCTGGACCGAGTCGGTGCTGCTCGACGCGCAGGAGCGGCTGGACGTCTGGCGCGGTGCGATCAGCCGGGGCTCGGGTCCCGACGGTGCGGCGGCGGTCGACGCCGTACGGGCCGCGCTCACCAACGACCTCGACAGCGTCGCGGCGCTGTCCGCGATCGACACCTGGGCCGAGACCAACGGCGACGACACCGAGGCTCCCGCTCTGGTGGCCCTGGCGGTCGATGCTCTGCTCGGTGTGAAGCTGTAGGTCTAGCGGTCAGCCCGTCACTGGCTGGTGGGTCTTGACCGGCGTCGGAGGCGTCGCGGCCGGCGGCTCGTTGAGCTGCGGCGGCTCAGTGGTCGGCGGATGGGTCGGCTTCGGCGTGGGATGTGGCGCCGGCTTGGAACAGGTCGCCGAGGCGAGCCGGATGACCTGCGTGCCGCCGCCGAGGTCGATCGTCAGTCCGGTGATCGTGAACGAGCCGTCCGTACGCTTGGCCTGGTCGTTGACCGTGATGGTCGCCAGTGGCGCGGCCGGGATTGTCGCGCCCTGCTTGGTGGTCGGCAGGGCGATGCGCTGACCGAGCAGGGTCAGGGCGCCGATGTCGACACCGCCTTCGTCGCCGGAGCACCACACGTTGACCGAGTCGATGCCGAGCAGCGAACTGGGTGGAGTGAGCAACAAGTTGCAGAGGTCGGGCAGGTTCTTGACCGGCAGATCCTTCGTGCTGAGCTTGGGTAGCGGCAGCCCGAGGTCAGGCAACGGGAGGTCGGGGATCGGGAGGTCGTCGGCACCCTGCGCGGGCAGGTTGGCGCAACTCTGCTTCAACTCCGGCGGGAGCTTCACCTGGCTGAGGATGTCCGGGCCGACGACCACGTCGAACAGCTCGACCGAGGCCGAGTCGTTCCCGGCCGTCGCGTTGCCGGCGCGGACCGAGATCAGCGGGTTCTTCGGGAGCTCCAGTGCGGACGTCGTCCGTCGTTTCCCGTCGGGCGATTCGGCGTACGGCGTCTTGGCGATCGGGAATTGTCCGTCCGCACTGACCGCGTACGCCGAGGACGGCCGCGCCGCCGCATTGCCGATGGGCGCGCTCGCGACCACGGTGAACGCCACCACGCCGCCAACGGCCGCGACCGTGGTGATGGTCCGCGCGAGGTCTGGTCGCATCACGGTGTCCTCAACTTTCTATTTGCTGTCGATCAGGACGAGCGTCCCGAGCGGCACCTTCTGCAGGTGGGCGAGTGCGGTCTTAGGGACCCGGACGCAACCGGCGCTGATGGCGGCGCCGAAGACGTCCGGCCGCGGCCAGCCATGGATCGCGACCGTACCAGGGCCGCCACCGAACGTGTCCAGAGTGGGACTGTGCGCTCCCAACGGCAGCACGATGGGCGACGCGGACCGCTTGTTGTCGATGATCGAGCCGAGCAGGAACGTGCGGCCCGGCGGCGTCGGCGTCTTCTTCGCACCGACCCCGGCCTTCCACACCCCGAGTCGCCGGCCGCGCTGGAACAGCTCGATCGTCCGCGAGCCGGTGTGGACCTTGATCAGGTACGACGAGGACGCGCGATCGAGGTCTTCGTCCGGCAGCCAGCCGGTCGAACGGTTCGGCTTGGACGGCAGCAGCACCCGGACCCAGCCGTCGGCCTGCTCGACCACCGGCAGCCAGGTCTGGCCGAACTGCGTCGGCCCGATCTTGGCGAACGCGTCCGTGTCCGGCGCGCTGTAGAGCGCCGTCTCGGTCCGCGGGTGCACGACCAGTCCGTCGGTCCCGGCGTACGGCTGGGGATCGAGGGGTGCGGTCGTGATCGTGGTTGCCGTTGTCGACGCGGCGAGCGTGGTGAGGTCGACGGTCTCCTGCTTGTCGTCGTTGGTGAAGCCGACCACGGCGACGATGCCGAGCAGGGCGAGCACAGCCAAGGCCGGAGCCGAGCTCCCGCCCTTCCCCTTGCCCATAACCCGCTCCCCGTGATCCTCGACCCGGACGAGGATAAGCCGATCCCCACCATCACGCCAGTGTTGATGAACCAGTCAGGCTGTCACATAGTGCTCCGCGATCTCGTCACTCGTTGTCAGCCAGACGTCGCTCTGCGAGGCAATGTACTCCAGCGCAAGGTCGAGGTACTTCGCCAGGAACGGCTGACCGATCACGAACGGGTGCAGCGCGAGCGCCATCACCCGGCCGCTGTGCTCGGAGTCGGCGCGGAGTACGTCGTACTGGTCCTTGACCATCTGGAGGAAGTCGGGGCCGGACGAACCGCGGAGGAACAGGCCGAGGTCGTTCAGCCCGAGGGTGTACGGGACGCTGAGCATGCCGGGGACGTTCAGCCGGTACGGCTGGTCGTCGTTGGTCCAGTCGAGGACGTACTGGTAGCCGAGCTCGGACAGCAGTTCGGGGGTGTTGTCGGTCTCGGTCAGGGCGGGGCCCATCCAGCCCTTCGGCCGTTGACCGGTCGCGGTCTCGATCGTGCCGGTGATCTCGGCGAGGATCTTGCGCTCCTCGTCCGGTGCGTAGCCGGTGTGCAGGATCGAGTTGGTCGAGCCGTGCGCGAGCCAGACCCAGTCGCGTTCCACGCCGGCCTTGATGATCTGCGGGTTGTGCTCGGCAACCATCGAGTTCACCAGTGCGCTGGCCCGGATTCCGTGCCGGTCGAGGATGTCCATCGTGCGCCAGATGCCGACCCGGGCGCCGTAGTCGCGCCAGCCGTGGTTCAGCGGGTCCGGCTTCAGGTCCAGCGGCCAGATGCTGGTGGACGGCTCGCCGGGCAGGAAGTGCTCGATGTTGAGACCGACGTAGAAGGCGAGCTTCTTGCCGTCCGGCCAGGTGAGCTGGGGGCGTTCGGTGATGGGGCTGTAGTCGAAGAGCGTCATACCGACACGGTAAAATCTGACATCAGTGTCAAGTTCAAGTCCCGCGGGAGGATCGGCGATGCGGATCGGTGAGCTGGCCCGGCGGACCGGGGTGAGCGAGCGGTCGCTGCGGTACTACGAGCAGCAGGGACTACTGGTGTCGGAGCGGAGTCCCGGCGGACAGCGGGAGTACGCCGAGCGGGCGGTCGACCGGGTGATCTTGATCCAGGAGTTGTTCGCGGCCGGGCTGCACAGCAAGAAGATCGCTGAGTTACTCCCGTGCATGCGCGACCCCGACGGCGGCCCGAACGAACGGGCCACCCCGCAACTCGTCACCGACCTGACCGCCGAACGCGACCGCATCGATCAGATGATCGCCGACCTGACGACATCCCGAGCGGTCCTGGACGAGGTCATCACGACTGCTGCTCAGGAGCTCTAGTCGCTGGGGTGGTTCTTGTTCCGTCGGCGGAGGTAGCGCTCGAACTCGGCGGCGATCGCGTCACCGGTGGCCTCGGGCAGGTCCGCGGTGTCGCGCTGCTCCTCGAGCGAGTGCACGTACTCCGCGACCTCCGGGTCTTCCTCGCTGAGCTCGTCGGCGCCGCGCTGCCAGGCGCGGGCCAGCTCGGGCAGATCGCCGTCCGGGATCTGCAGGTCCAGCAGCGCCTCGATCTTGGTCAGCAGCGCCAGCGACGCCTTCGGGCACGGCGTACTGGCGATGTAGTGCGGGATCGCGGACCAGATCGACACCGACGGCACGCCGAGGGTGCTGCACAGGTCGGCGAAGACTCCGGTGATCCCGGTCGGGCCCTCGTACGTCGACGGCTCGAGGCTCCACGACGCGGACAGCTCCGGATCGGACGAGGTCGCCGAGACCGGGATCGGCCGGGTGTGCGGGGAATCCGCGAGCAGTGCGCCGAGCACCACAACGAGCTGCGCGTTCGACTCGTCGACCACCTCCAGCAGCTCCTGGCAGAAGCCGCGCCAACGCATGTTCGGCTCGATGCCGCGAATCAGGAGCACGTCCCGGTCGGTGTCCTCGGGCCGGGCGACGTACATCCGGGTGGTCGGCCAGGTCAGCTGCCGCCCGCCGTCCTCGTCGAAGCCGACCATCGGGCGGTTCACCTGGAAGTCGTAGTAGTCCTCGGGGTCGATCGCGGTGACGAGCTCCGCGTCCCACTCGTCGATCAGGTGGTCGACCGCGCCGGTGGCCGCCTCGGCCGCGTCGTTCCAGCCCTCGAACGCGGCGATCACGACCGGGTCCCTCAGGTTCGCGAGGTCAACCACTCGCAGGCCCCCTGTCGTCTGTGTGCCATCCGGCGGGGTCGCCGGAATCCGGACTGCCCAGCCTACGTGGTCGCGCCGACGGGCGGGCCTGGTTTCACGCCCAGCGGAACGTGTCGCCGTCCGTGGGCCGGACCCGGCGGCGGCCGGTCCGGAGGGACCGAGGAAAATGGTTCCGCGAACCGATCGCGCCAGGCCTGACGAAGGAGCTGCACTTGCACCCGGAACAATCCCTCCAAGCGGTGCTGTGGGACATGGACGGGACCCTGGTCGACTCCGAGAAGACCTGGGCCGAGGTGCAGATCCAGTTCCTCGCCGAGCTCGGGGTGACCTGGACCGAGCAGGACTGCCTGACCCTCATCGGCAGTGACCTGCGGGACGCGGTCAAGGTCTGGATGGCGCGGATCCCGGCCGGTGTGATCACCCCCGACGACCTCGCCGAGCAGATGTTCGGCCGAGTGGTGGACGAACTCCGCAGGGAGGTCAGCTTCCAGCCGGGCGCGGTCGAACTGCTGCAGGCACTGCGCAAGGAGGACATCCCGTGCGCGCTGGTGTCGGCGTCGTACCGGGTGATGATCGACGCGGTGCTCGGCCATCTGCCGCCCGACCCGTTCGACGTGATCGTGGCCGGCGACGAGGTGACGCGTGGCAAGCCGCACCCGGAGCCGTACCTGACCGCGGCTCGCAAGCTGGGTGTCGACCCGACCCGGTGCGTGGTGATCGAGGACTCCAACACGGGGACCGAGTCCGGTACGGCGGCCGGCGCGTACGTGGTCGCCGTACCCCAGTGGGTGACGATTCCGGACGCGCCGCGACGCCTCGTGGTGCGTTCGCTCGAGCCGCTCACGCCGGAGGCCCTGCGCGACCTGCTCCGTTGACGGGTTACCGTCACTTGGTGCCCTCGGGGGCGTTGTTCGGGTAGCGGGCTGGGGAAGGGTGAGATGTTGACCGAGTGGTGGCGCCGGGGTGCGGTGACGGCCGCGGTGGGTGTGCTGAGCGTGTCGTTGGCGGCGTGTGGTGAGCCGGACGACAACGCGCCGCATCCGGGTGAGCCGTCGCCGAAGGCGATGGTGCTCCGGCTCGCGACCACCGACCAGGTCACCTCGCTCGACCCGGCCGGTCCGTACGGCGTGGCCTCGCGGACCGTCCAGGCGAACCTGTACCAGACGCTGCTCACGATCATGCCGGGCAAACCGACGCCGGTCCCGGACGCCGCCGACTGCCAGTTCGACTCTCCGACGACGTACACCTGCAGCCTGAAGGAAGGGCTGAAGTTCCCGAACGGGCACGAACTGACCTCGTCGGACGTGAAGTTCAGCTTCGAGCGGCTGCTCAAGCTGAAGACCCCGAACGGGCCGGCCCCGCTGTTCTCGTCGCTGACCTCGGTCAGTACGCCGGACGACCTCACCGCGGTGTTCCACCTGAAGAGCCCGGACGCGCGGCTGCCGTACCTGCTGACCACGACGGCCGGGTCGATCGTGGACGAGGAGTACTACCCGGCGAACAAACTGCTCGACACCAAGGCGATGGGCAGCGGCCCGTACCAGCTGGCGGCGTACCGGCCGGGGGAGCGGATCATGCTGGCCCGCTTCGACGGATACCGCGGTCCGCGCGGACCGCAGAACGACGGCGCCGACATCACGTTCGTGAAGGACTCGACCGCGCTGTACCAAGCGGTGACGACGGGCAAGACGGACCTGGCCTTCCATAGGTTCGGGCCGAACCTGCTGGACAAGTTGCGGACGTCGGACCAGGTCCAGCTGGTCGAGTCCGACTCCGCGGCGATCCAGTTCTACGCCTTCCACATGAAGTCGCTCACATCGCGCAAGCTCGCCGTACGTCGTGCCTTCGCGCAACTGCTCGACCGGCAGACGCTCGTGAAGAGGGTGTACGGCGACCATGTGGCGCCGCTGTTCTCGTTGGTGCCGCCCGGCTTCGGCGGACAGGTGGATGCGTTCAAGACGGAGTACAAGCAGCCGAACAAGACCGCCGCTGCCGCGATCCTCAAGGAGGCCGGCATCGTCGTACCGGTGCCGCTGACGGTGGGGTGGACGCCGGTGCAGTACGGCACGACCGCGAAGGCGGAGGTGCTCGAGCTGAAGCGCCAGCTCGACGCGTCCGGGCTGTTCCGGGTCACGTTGCGGAACGCGGACTGGCCGGAGTACCAGACGCTCGCCCGCGCGGGTGCGTACGACGTCTACTACGGGAGCTGGATCCCGGAGTACCCGGATGCCGACGACTACCTCGCACCGTTCGTCCAGGCCGGCGGCGGCTTCCAGAACGGCTACCGGTCCTCGGCGGCCGCGAAGTTGCTGCAGCAGGAAACGACGGAGCAGAACGGGCTGGAACGCGACGACCTGATCGGTCAGCTACAGGGAGTGCTGGCCAAGGAGGTTCCGGCGGTCCCGGCCTGGCAGAGCCGGTTCACGGTGGCGGCCGGCAAGGACATCGAAAATGTGCCCGCGGCGCTCAATCCGTTGTCGTTCCTGTACCTGTCCGGTCTCCGCAAGTAATCACCGCCGCGTGACACAAAGATGCCATGACAGTAACGGTTCGCGAGGCTCCGGCGACCGTGGGTACGGCGCCGTGGTTTACTGCGGAATGTCCACGATACGGGACGATTTCCTGACGGTCACGATCGGGCAACGCAGCACTTTCCGCGTTTGACTCCAGCCTGTAATGGCGGCAGGTTAAGGCGGCAGCCATACCGGATTCGTCCCGGTCCCATCGAACATGCAGGCAGGGGAACCCATCGCGTGAGCACGCCACTCGAGGTCGAGCCGGGAGCATCGGCAGCGCAGCCTGAGGCCATCCTCAAGGGCGCCGGCAAGATCGAGGGTCGCTCGCTGTGGCAGATCTCCTGGATGCGACTGAAGCGCGACAAGGTCGCGCTCGCCGGTGGCGCCTTCGTGGCCTTCCTGGTCGTGGTCGCGATCCTCGCCCCGCTCTTGTGCAAGCTCCTCGGCGTCACGCCGAACGACTTCCACCAGGACCTGGTCGACCCGTCACTGCAGACTCCGATCGGCAAGTGGGGCGGGATCAGCGCGGACCACCCGCTCGGGATCGAGCCGGTCAACGGCCGCGACATCTTCGCACGGATCGTCTACGGCGCCCGGATCTCACTGCTGATCGCGTTCCTGGCAACCCTGGTGTCGGTGGTGATCGGCACCGTGATGGGCGTCGTCGCGGGGTACTTCGGCGGCTGGGTGGACACGCTCATCAGCCGGGTGATGGACATCTTCCTCGCCTTCCCGCTGTTGCTGTTCGCGCTCGCGCTGGTCGGTGCCCTCCCGGACAAGCTGCTCGGCATCCAGGGCGACGCGCTGCGGGTGGCCCTCGTCATCTTCATCATCGGCTTCTTCAGTTGGCCCTACATCGGCCGGATCATCCGCGGGCAGACACTGTCGCTGCGGGAGCGGGAGTTCGTCGACGCCGCCCGGAGCCTCGGCGCCCGGCGTCCGTACATCCTGTTCACCGAGCTGCTGCCGAACCTGATCGCCCCGATCCTGGTGTACGCGACGCTGCTGATCCCGACGAACGTGCTCTTCGAGGCCGGCCTGTCGTATCTGGGTGTCGGCATCCGCCCGCCGACAGCCAGCTGGGGCGACATGCTGTCGATCGCCGCGAACTGGTACCAGGTCGACCCGATGTACATGGTCCCGCCCGGTCTGGCGATCTTCCTGACGGTGCTGGCCTTCAACCTGTTCGGCGACGGATTGCGCGACGCGCTGGACCCGCGCTCGCGATAGGACTTCTCTCCAACCAGGGAGCCCACGGATGTCACAGCTCTCACGAAAAAAGGGGTGCAACAAGAGATGAGATGGAATCGCATCAGGACGGCAACCGCCGTCAGTGCGGCCGTCGCCTTGAGCCTGGTGGCTTGTGGGGGACCCAAGGCGACGCCCGGAGGAGGGACGAGCAGCGAAGGTGCCGCTACCGCGGAGGCCAACGCCGCTGTCAACAAGGTGTTCAGCCCGAGCGACAAGAAGGGTGGCACCCTTCGCATGGCCATCACCGAGCTGTGGGACTCCACGGACCCCGGTGACACCTACTACGGCCTGTCCTGGAACCTGGTCCGCAACTACGTCCGTCCGCTGATGACGTTCAAGGCGGTTCCGGGCGCCGAGGGCGCGAAGCCGGTCCCGGACCTGGCCGAGGCTCCCGGTGTGCCGAGCGACGGCGCCAAGACCTGGACCTACAAGATCCGCAAGGGCGTGAAGTTCGAGGACGGCACCGAGGTCACCTCGAAGGACGTCAAGTACGCGGTCGCGCGGTCGCTGGACAAGGCGACGCTGCCGAGCGGGCCGACGTACTTCAACGACTTCCTGCTCGACGTCCCCGCGGGCTACAGCGTCTACAAGGACAAGTCGCTCGCAGGTGTGGCCAAGGCGATCGAGACGCCGGACGACCAGACCATCGTGTTCCACCTGAAGAAGCCGTTCGCCAGCTTCGACTACTTCGCCCAGCTGCCGTCGACGGCCCCGGTACCGCAGGCCAAGGACACCGGTGCGAAGTACAAGGAACACCCGATCGCGACCGGCCCGTACAAGTTCGAGAGCTACGACGCGAACAAGGGCATGGCCCTGATCCGCAACGACAAGTACGACGCCTCGACCGACCCGGACTCGGGCCGCAAGGCGCTGCCGGACAAGATCACCGTCGCGTTCAACGTGAACGGCACCGACATCGACAACCGGCTGATCGCCGGTGACCTCGACGTCGACATCGCCGGTACCGGCGTGCAGGCCGAGACCCAGGCGAAGGTGCTGGCCGACCCGAAGCTGAAGGCGCACACGGACAACGTGCCGGCGCCGCGACTCAACTTCACCGTGCTGAACAGCGACGTCGCGCCGCTGGACAACGTGCACTGCCGCAAGGCGGTCCTGTACGCCGCCGACCACGAGGGCTACCAGCGTGCCTACGGTGGTCCGATCGGTGGTGACATCGCGACGAACCTGATGCCGCCGCTGGTCACCGGTGCGCAGAAGTTCGACGACTACGGCTTCGAGACCGACAAGAACGGCAACGTCGACAAGGCCAAGGACGAGCTGAAGCAGTGCGGTCAGCCGAACGGCTTCGCCACCAACATCACCTACCGCTCCGACCGGCCGAAGGAGAAGGCTGTCGCCGAGACGCTGCAGCAGTCGCTGAAGCGGGCCGGCATCAACCTGAGCACCAAGCCGTACCCGACCGGTGACTACACCAAGCTGTACGCCGGCAAGCCGGACTTCGCGAAGAACAACAAGCTCGGCCTGATCGTCTACAGCTGGGGTGCGGACTGGAGCGACGGCTTCGGCTTCCTGAGCCAGATCGTCGACAGCCGGGTGATCAAGCCGACCGGTGGTAACTCCAACCTCGGTATCAAGATCCCCGAGGTCGACCAGCTGATCGACAAGGCGCTGTCCACCACCGACGAGGCGGCGCGCAACCAGATCTGGGTCGACGTCGACAAGAAGGTCATGGAGCAGGCGGCGGCGCTGCCGGGCATCTGGGCCAAGGGCCTGCTGTACCGCCCGGACACCCTGGCCAACGTCTTCTCCAACGACGGTCAGAACATGTACGACTACGCCGCGATCGGTCTCAAGTAGTCGTCGGTTGCCCTGACCAACCATCATTTCGCCAGCAGAGGTAGGTGAAGGCTGACGGTGGCCGGTGATCAGCGATGATCACCGGCCACCACGCCGCGTACGGTGTTCGCATATCTGGTCCGCCGGGTGATCGGAGCAATCATCCTGCTCTTCATCGTCACGGCCGTCACATTCGGGATCTTCTTCCTGGTACCCAAGCTCGGCGGTGCGACCGCCGACGACCTGGCCTCGCGCTACGTCGGCAAGAGCGCGGGTGAGGCGCAGATCCACGACACGGCGGTGCGGCTCGGCTTCACCGATCCTCTCTACGTGCAGTACGGGCGCTTCGTGAAGGGCCTGGTCGTCGGATCGGACTACAACTACGGCGCGGGGATCGAGCGTTGCCCGGCGCCGTGCTTCGGCTACTCGTTCCTCACCCAGCAACCGGTCTGGCCGGACCTGGTCGCCCGAATACCGGTGACCGCTTCGCTGGCAGGCGGTGCCGCGTTCATCTGGCTGGTCACCGGTGTCGGTACCGGCGTGATCTCGGCGCTCAGACGCGGGTCCGTCCTGGACCGATCACTCATGTCGGTGGCGCTGGCGGGTGTCTCGCTGCCGATCTTCTTCACCGGTCTGCTGGCGTTGTCGATCTTCAGTTACGGCCTCGGCTGGACCGCGCAGGGCGGCACCAATCCGCTCGACGAAACCAATCCGATCTGGTGGGCGTACGACCTGCTCCTGCCCTGGATCACGCTCGCCTTCCTCTACGCCGCGGCGTACGCACGTCTCACCCGGGCCGGCATGCTCGAGACGATGAACGAGGACTATGTCCGCACCGCCCGGGCCAAGGGCCTGACCGAACGCACGGTGGTGATGAGACACGGCCTGCGCTCGACGCTGACCCCGATCCTGACCATCTTCGGTCTCGACCTAGGGCTGCTGATGGGTGGCGCCATCCTCACCGAGACGACGTTCTCGCTGCCCGGGATCGGTCAGTACGCCGTGATCGCGCTGCGGGCGAACGACCTGCCCAAGGTGCTCGGCGTGACGCTCGTCGCCGCCTTCTTCATCGTGCTGGCGAACCTGATCGTCGATCTCCTGTACGCCGTCGTCGACCCGAGAGTGCGGATCTCGTGACCGAGCCCCAAGACCTGACCGAACCCCAGGACCAGGGTGCGCCGCGGGACACCGTCCAGCGGATTCCCCGCGGCGAGGCGTTCCTCGACGTCCGTGACCTCAAGGTGCACTTCCCGACCGACGACGGTCTGGTGAAGTCGGTCGACGGGGTCTCGTTCAAGCTCGAGCGCGGCAAGACCCTCGGCATCGTGGGGGAGTCCGGCTCCGGCAAGAGCGTGACGAGCCTGTCGATCATGGGCCTGCATCCGCCGGGTGTGGCCAAGATCAGCGGCGAGATCTTCCTCGACGGCCAGGACCTGGTCTCGTCGAGCCGCGAGGAGGTCCGGCTGCTGCGCGGCAAGCGGATGGCGATGATCTTCCAGGACCCGCTGTCGGCGATGCACCCCTTCTACACCGTCGGGCAGCAGATCGTCGAGGCCTACCAGGTGCACAACGAGGTGAGCAAGTCGGTCGCGCGCAAGCACGCGATCGAGATGCTCGACCGGGTCGGGATCCCGCAGCCGGATCGGCGGGTGGATGCCTATCCGCACCAGTTCTCCGGTGGCATGCGGCAGCGCGCGATGATCGCGATGGCCTTGTCCTGCGACCCCGACCTGCTGATCGCGGACGAGCCGACCACGGCCCTCGACGTCACCGTCCAGGCACAGATCCTGGACCTGATCCGGGACCTGCAGCGCGAGTTCAACTCCGCGGTCATCATCATCACCCACGACCTCGGTGTGGTCGCCGAACTGGCCGACGACATCCAGGTGATGTACGCCGGCCGCGCGGTCGAGTACAGCACCGCGGAGGACATCTTCGACCGGCCGCAGCACCCCTACACCTGGGGTCTGCTCGGCTCGATGCCGCGGATCGACCGGGAGCGCAGTGAGCGGCTGATCCCGATCAAGGGCACGCCGCCCAGCCTGATCAACGTGCCGAAGGGCTGCGCGTTCAACCCGCGCTGCAACTACGCCCACCTGAACGGCGGCGCCAGTGAGACCGACCGGCCCGAGTTGCTCGACGTCGGCGACGGCCACATGGTTGCCTGCCATCTCTCCCCGAAGAACCGCCGGCAGGCGTGGGAGACCGACATCAAGCCGAAGCTGTGAACGGGACGACGACTGTGACGACTGCTGATACCGAATCCGACGCCGTCCCGGGCGTGATCGAACCGGCGATGGGCGAGGAGCTCCTCTCGGTCGACAACCTGGTGAAGCACTTCCCGATCCGCAAGGGCGTGCTGCAGCGCCAGACCGGCGCCGTCCAGGCGGTCGACGGGCTGACCTTCAGCGTCAACCGCGGCGAGACGTTCTCGCTGGTGGGCGAGTCCGGCTGCGGCAAGACCACCACCGGCCGGCTGCTGACCCGCCTGCTGGAGCCGACGTCCGGCCGGATCGTGTTCGAGGGCCGCGACATCAGCCACCTCGGCGAGGGCCGGATGCGGCCGCTGCGGCGCGACGTACAGATGATCTTCCAGGACCCGTACGGCTCGCTGAACCCGCGGCACACGGTCGGCAAGATCGTCGGAGCGCCGTTCAAACTGCAGAACGTGAAGACCGAGCACGGCGTGAAGAAGGCCGTGCAGGAGCTGCTCGAGCTGGTCGGTCTGAGCCCGGAGCACTACAACCGCTACCCGCACGAGTTCTCCGGCGGCCAGCGGCAGCGCATCGGCATCGCTCGCACGCTGGCGTTGCGTCCGAAGCTGATCGTCGCCGACGAGCCGGTGTCCGCGCTGGACGTGTCGATCCAGGCCCAGGTCGTGAACCTGCTCGAGGACCTGCAGAACGAGTTCGACCTGACCTACGTGATGATCGCCCACGACCTGTCCGTCGTACGGCACGTCTCGGACCGGGTCGCGGTGATGTACCTGGGCAAGATCGTCGAGGTCGCCGACCGGGTCAGCCTGTACGAGAAGCCGATGCACCCGTACACGGTGGCGCTGCTCTCGGCGGTTCCGGTGCCGGACACGAAGCGGAAGGGCAAGCAGGAGCGCATCCGCCTGCAGGGCGACGTACCGAGCCCGATCAACCCGCCGCCCGCGTGTCGCTTCCACACCCGGTGCTGGAAGGCCCAGGAGATCTGCAAGACCGAGGAGCCGCAATTGCTGCAGCTGGCTCCCGGTCACCAGACCGCCTGCCACTTCCCGGAGAACCAGCCCGCGAGCACACCGGCTCCGGCAGCTACTGACGAGAGCTGATCGCTCGGCGCCTGACGGGGTCATCGTCAGGCGCCGGCTGCTTTCCGGGCCGCTTCCAGCAAGTCCTCGGTCGGCGGCACGAGTGCGGCGTCGTGCTCGCGGTAGAAGGCGAGCGCGAACTCCAGGTTCGGTACGGCGTCGTCGGGTTCACCGATGTCGTTCAGCACCCGCCCCAGCTCCAGACGGGCCTGTGCCTCGCGCCGGAGGTCACCCACGTCGAGCGCGACCTCGAGTGCGTGTTCGGTCTGCTCGATCGCCGAGTCGAAGTCCTTCAGCTGGGCATACACCATGCCGAGGACGTAGTGGCCGTCGCTGACGCTCTTGCGGTAGCCGAGCACGTCCAGAACGCCCATGGCCTGGACGATGTCGGTCACCGCGGCTTCCGGGTTGCCTGACTTGGCCCTGGCCCAGGCCCGGTCGATCCGCGCGTTGGCGGCGCCGGACTCGTCATCGGCCGCGCTGAACAGTTCGACGGCCGCGGTGCTGGCCGCCTCCGCCGCGCTCCAGTCGCCGAGCTCGGTGTACACCTCCGTCAAGGTCAGCTGGCTGGCGGCCAGGCCGCGTTCGTTGCCCAGTTGCTGGTTGACGGCCAGTGCGTGCTCGACCAGCGGCAGCGCCTCGCGGTACCGGTGCATCCTGATCAGCAGCCGGGCCTTGTTGTTGGTCGCAAGCGACACCCCGCGGAGATTGCCGATCGACTCGAACACCTCTCGAGCCAGACCGAAACGTTCCGCGGACTCGTCGTAGCGCGCCACCTCCGCCAACGCGATCGCCGCATCGGCGTGGAGCTGGGCCAGCGTCCAGCGGTCGATCCGGCCGGCCGTGACCCGGTCGATCGCCGGCAACCAGTCCGACATGCTGCCGCGCATCGCGAAGTAGTTGTAGAGGCCGACGATCAGGCCGGCGGCGAGTTCGTCGCGGCCACCGAGGGTCCGGACCTGGTCGACCAGGGCCAGGCAGTTCCGCAGCTCGTCGTCGATCCAGGCCAGCGCCTGTTCCAGGTGGGCGAACGTCGGGAACGTGGGCGCCGATGGACGGTCCGGCCAGGCCATCCGCGCGGCCTTCGGATCGCCCATCTCGTTCGCGCGCCAGGCCACGGCGAGATAGAGCGCGAGGCTGCGGTCGAGGGCCGCGGCACGGTCGGACTCTGACAGCCGGCCGGCCAGTTCGCGGCCGAAGGCACGCACGAGGTCGTGGAACAGATAGCGCCCCGGCGCC
Organism: Kribbella capetownensis; assembly: GCF_004331485.1. GTDB lineage: Bacteria > Actinomycetota > Actinomycetes > Propionibacteriales > Kribbellaceae > Kribbella > Kribbella capetownensis. Next base: position 638,489 of record NZ_SJKD01000005.1, on the reverse strand, counting down.
CGAGACTCGAGCAGGTGCAGATCGGTCAGACGCTCCAGCAGGCGGTCGGCATCGGCCGGCTGTGTGTCGATGAGGGCCGCTGCTGTCTCGGCTGTGAAGTCTTCGGCGTCGCTGAGACTGAGCAAGGTCAGGGCCTGGGCCGCGCTGTGGTCGAGCGGGTCGGCGCTGCGGTTCAGCTGTTCGATCGACAGCGAGAGGCTCGCCCGTACGTCGAGGTCGTCGACGCCGAGCAGGTCGAGCCGACGAGACTCGTCTTCCAGCCGGCTCGCCAACTCGGCGCCGGACTCGGACGGATGCCGGACCAGCCAGGCGCCGGCGACCGAGAGCGCGAGGGGGAGATGCCCGCACAACTCCGCGACGCGTGGCGCGTCCGGGACCAGTTGGTCGGCGCCGGCGATGGTCTCGAGCAGCCGCACCGACTCGTCCGCGGGCATCGGTTCGAGCTGCAGGTGCAGGCTCGCGGGCAGGGCCGTCAGCGTGGCGCGACTGGTGATGAGTACGGCGGATCCGCTAGCGGCCGGGATCAGCTCTGCGACCTGGCCGACATCGTGGGCGTTGTCGAGGACCAGGAGCACGCGGCGGTCGGCCAGCCGGCTCCGAAGGGCCGCGACGGCCTCGACGAGACTGCCCGGCACAGCATCGGCCGGTACGCCGGTTCCGCGCAGGAGCTGACCGATCGCGTGCAGCGGGCTGACCGGCGTACCGGCGCCGAAGCCGCGCAGGTTCACCAGAAAGGTGCCGTCCGGGTACTGGTCTGCGCTGGCGTGGGCGGCCTGGATCGCCAGCGCGGTCTTCCCCACGCCTGCCATGCCGCGGATGGTGGCGACGATGGGCGAGCCAGGCTGCGCCGGCGTGCCGCTGAGAAGATCGGTCAGCTGGTCGACCTGATGGGTACGACCGGCGAACCCCGCGTTCGCGGACGGCAACTGGCGAGCCACTACCCACGCCGGACCGGCGGGCTTGGCCTGGGTGGCCGTCGGGCTGACAGCACCGCGTGCGGCGAGCCGCTTGAACGCCGCGAGCTCCTCCGGGGTGAGCTGCAGCGCCTTGTCCAGCTTGTCGATCGTGGTCGGATGCGGGAACCGGCGGACGCCACGTTCCAGCAGCCCGATGGCCTGCGCACTGAGACCCGCCAGCTCCGCCAGACCCTCCTGCGTCAGATCCCTGACCCGGCGCGCATCCCGCAGCCGCGCCGCGAACGTGTCCTCCACCCTGCCCCCTTCGTCGACCGAGATTCTGGCAGGTCACTGGTCGGCGGGACGGGCGGCCCCAGCGTCAGCCGAAGTACTGGGTGATAGGTGCGCCCAGGGGTACTGCGAACGGTAGGTCCCGGGGTGGAGTCGGATCGAACGTGAAGGTCGAGAAGGCCGCAGCACTCACCTGACATGTCAGGTTGATCGCCGAGCACGTGAGCAGGTCGACCGGAGCGTTCCGTCCGGCCCGGATACCGACGGCGGAGAAGGTGCTGTCGTCCAGCCACTGGCCGAAGATCAGGCGAGAGTGATCGGGGTGGCGTAGCTGGAGCTTCGCGCCGGTCTTCACCTTGTAGAGGGCGAGTACGGCGGCGGCCGGCTGGGCCCGCTGGTTGTCGGCCGGACCGGCGACCAGATAGTCCGCGGTGGGGGAGAGGTACCCCTGCCTGCCGGGGAACGTACGACCACCGGAGTCGCTCGGTGCGGGACCGACGGCCAGGCTGGTCCCGCTGGTCGCATGGCTCAACGGACGCTGGTACAGGTACTGCCCGGACGAAACGCCTCGCACACCGTTGGGGAGCGTGTCGGCGACCAGCTTGGCGGTGCCGGCTTTCAGATCCCAGCGGTAGATCCCCGTCAGGGTTCCGAAGTACGCCGTGTCGCCGTCGATCGCGACGAGCTGTGGTCCCATCACGGCATCGAGCAGCGGGCCACGTTTGTTGCCGATCGAGGTACGGACGAGCTCGCGGTCGGCGGCCACGTCGTACACGACCGATTCGCTGCGGTCGGTGTAGTCCTCGACCCAGCCGACCAAGCTGCCGTGGCTGTCGGCGGTCAGCCGCCGGGTGCCCCTGCCGGGCGCGATCCGGCGTACCCCGGCGGTGCCGGCGACGTAGATGTCGTTCTCGTCGTCGAGGAAGACGAAACCCGCGTCGGTCTGGACGAATGCGCTGACCCGGTAGGGCGCGACGGAGATGACGTCCTTGCCGTAGTGGATCTGACTGCCGATGGCGTACGTCGCGCGGCGTTCGGCGAAGGGTGCAGGCGTGGCCGGGGCCGGGCGACGGTCGATCGACCGGGCGACTGTGACCCCGCCGGCAATGGCGGCCAGAGTGACCACCGCGCCGCCGAGGACCGCGATGGCCCGGCGCCGGCTGATCCGGCGGTCGCCCGCCGCGACGATCCCGTCCAGGTCGAGCGCGGGCGGTTCGGCGCTGTCCGCGTGCTCGGCGAGGGTGTCCCTGAGCAACTCGTTCATTCCGCCATCCCTGCCCTCTCCACGATCAGTACGACGTCCTCACCCAGCCGCGCCCGCAGCTTCTTCAGCGCATCGAAGACCTGGCTCTTCACGGTGCCGACGCTGCAGCCGAGCGCCTCGGCCGTCTGTACTTCGGTCAGGTCCTCGTAGTACCGCAGGACCAGCGCCGCCCGCTGCCTCGGCGGCAACTGCCGCAACTCGTTCCACAACCAGACACGCGCGGTGGTGTCATCCGCATCCACCGGCCGATCCGGTACGTCGTCATGCGGCCGCTCAGCACGCCACGCCTTCCGCCGCCACCAGGTGATCGCGGTGGTGGTGATGACCCGCCGCGTGTACGCCTCAGCGTTGCCCGGATCGCGAAGCCGGCGCCACCCGACGTACGTCTTCACCAAGGCCTCCTGGAGGAGGTCCTCGGCCAGTCCGCGCTCACCGGCCAGCAGGTAGGCGTACCGGTACAGGGCGCCGTGCCGGCTGGTCGCGAACTCCGCGAAGCCGGCGGTGTCCCGCTCGTCGGCCATCTGGTCCCTTCCGTCGGCGCCCGGGTCGATTCAACCCTTGTGACGCGGCCGGACCGGCAAACCGTTGGGTGCTCGCACGAGGAGTTTGTGCATCCGGGCGATCACTGAGTGTCGTAGCTGGGTGGTGGGGTTGCGGCGTTCGACAATGTCGAACGACCGGCGTTGTGCCGCCCCGCTAACGCTTCTACATTCCAGCCAGCCGTGGTCGTCACGGCGTGGAGGGGAGGTTCGGCATGGCTACGACGGAAACAGTCAAAGCAAGAACCCTTCTTGCGGAATGCTCGGCCGAGTTCGCCGGGACGTTCATCCTGATCCTGTTCGGCGTGGGTGTGGTGGCCCAGGTGGTGGCCGGCGGGATCGGCGATCACGACTCGATCTCGTGGGCCTGGGGTATCGGCGTGACCATGGGCGTGTACGTGTCGGCCCGGATCAGCGGCGCCCACATCAACCCTGCGGTCACGATCGCCCTGGCCGCCTTCCGCGGGTTCGCCTGGCGGAAGGTTCTGCCGTACATCGTCGCGCAGTTCCTGGGCGCGTTCGCGGCGGCTCTGGTGGTCCGCTGGAACTACGACAAGGTGCTGGAGAAGTTCGATCCCGGCCTGACCATCAAGAGCCAGGGCGTGTTCTCCACCCTGCCGGGCAACGGCAGCACGGAACTCGGCGTCGGCATGTGGGGCGGGTTCCTGGACCAGGTCATCGGTACGGCGATCCTGATGCTGGTCATCCTGGCCATCGTCGACCTGCGCAACACCGCCCCGGCGGCGAATCTCGGTCCGTTCATGATCGGTCTTCTGGTCGTCGGCATCGGCATGGCCTGGGGCACGCTGGCGGGCTACGCGATCAACCCGGCCCGTGACTTCGGACCGCGGCTCGCGTCCTACCTGACCGGCTACGGGGGAGCATTCAAGGACCAGTTCGGGGATCCCTATTTCTGGGTCCCGATCGTGGGACCGATCATCGGCGCGCTCATCGGCGCCTTCCTCTACGACCTGCTGGTCGGCCGGAACCTGCCGGTGAGTGACGAGGACGAGGAGCCGGGCCGGGTGCCCGACGAGGAGACCACGGCGTGATGCGTCGTACCACTGAGCAGTGTGAGGAGAGGACTATCCATGGCTGACTTCGTCGGTGCCGTCGACCAGGGCACCACGAGCACCCGTTTCATGATCTTCGACCACTCCGGCAACGAGGTGGGCATCCACCAGCTGGAGCACGAGCAGATCCTGCCGCAGGCCGGCTGGGTCGAGCACAACCCGGTCGAGATCTGGGAGCGGACCAGCTCGGTCATCCGGACCGCGATGAACGCGAAGGGGTTGCAGGCCAGCGACCTCGTCGCGCTCGGCATCACCAACCAGCGTGAGACGGCGGTGGTCTGGAACCGCAAGACCGGGCGGCCGTACTACAACGCGATCGTCTGGCAGGACACCCGGACCGACCGGATCGCCTCCGCGCTGGACCGCGAGGGCAAGGGCGACGTGATCCGGCAGAAGGCCGGTCTCCCGCCGGCGACGTACTTCTCGGCCGGCAAGGTGCAGTGGATCCTGGAGAACGTCGACGGGGTGCGCGAGGCGGCCGAGGCCGGTGACGCCGTCTTCGGCAACACCGACACCTGGCTGCTGTGGAACCTGACCGGTGGGACGGACGGCGGCGTACACATCACCGACGTCACCAACGCCAGCCGGACCATGCTGATGAACCTGGAGACGCTCGACTGGGACGACGAGCTGATCTCGTTCTTCGACATCCCGCGGCAGATGCTGCCGGAGATCCGGCCCTCGTCGGATCCGAACAAGTACGGCGAGACCCTCGCGAACGGCCCGGTCGGCGGCGTGGTCGCTTTGACCGGCGACCTCGGCGACCAGCAGGCGGCGACCGTCGGTCAGGTCTGCTTCAACCCGGGCGAGGCCAAGAACACCTACGGCACCGGCAACTTCATGCTGCTGAACACCGGCACCGAGCTGGTCCGCTCGAAGGCCGGTCTGCTCAGCACGATGTGCTACAAGTTCGGCGACGAGGCGCCGGTCTATGCGCTCGAGGGATCGATCGCCGTGACCGGGTCCGCGGTCCAGTGGCTGCGCGACCAGCTCGGCATTATCTCCGGTGCGAGTGAGACCGAGACGCTGGCCCGGCAGGTCGAGGACAACGGCGGCGTGTACTTCGTGCCCGCGTTCTCCGGACTGTTCGCGCCGTACTGGCGCTCCGACGCGCGCGGCGCGATCGTCGGTCTGTCCCGGTTCAACACCAACGCGCACCTGGCGCGAGCAACACTGGAAGCGATCTGCTACCAGAGCAAGGACGTCTCAGACGCGATGGAGAAGGACTCGGGCGTGACGCTCGACGTACTCAAGGTCGACGGCGGCGTGACGGCCAACGAGCTGGCCATGCAGATGCAGGCCGACATCCTCGGCGTCCCGGTCAGCAAGCCGGTCGTCGCGGAGACCACCGCGCTCGGTGCGGCGTACGCGGCCGGCCTGGCGGTCGGCTTCTGGAAGAACACCGACGAGCTGGTCCAGAACTGGAACGAGGCCAAGCGGTGGGAGCCGCAGTGGACGGACGAGCAGCGCACCAAGGGGTACGCCGGCTGGCAGAAGGCGGTCCAGCGGACGCTGGACTGGGTCGACGTCGACTGACCCTGCCCGCTCGGTAGGCAACGCAACGGAATCGGAAGGAACAGCACAGTGGGCGCAGTGGCTCTGTCACCGCAAGCGAGGACCGAGGCGATCGACGCGATGGCCGACGGACGGGAACTGGACGTCCTGGTGATCGGTGCCGGCGTGGTCGGCAGCGGTTCGGCGCTCGACGCCGCCACCCGGGGCCTGACCACCGGACTGCTGGAGGCGCGCGACTTCGCCAGCGGCACCTCCAGCCGGTCCAGCAAGTTGGTCCACGGTGGCCTGCGCTACCTGGAGATGCTCGACTTCCGGTTGGTCCACGAGGCGTTGCAGGAGCGCGGGCTGCTCCTGCAACGCCTGGCACCGCACCTGGTGAAGCCGGTGCCGTTCCTCTACCCGCTGCAGCACCGGTGGTGGGAGCGGTTCTACGCCGGCGCGGGTGTCGCGCTGTACGACGGAATGGCGGTCAGCTCGGGTCTCGGGGCCGGGCTGCCGATCCACCGGCACCTGACCCGCCGCGGCGCGATGCGGCTGGTGCCGAGTCTGAAGAAGTCGGCCCTGATCGGCGCGCTGCAGTACTACGACGCCCAGGTCGACGATGCCCGCCACACGATGGAGCTCGCGCGGACGGCGGCATCGTACGGCGCTCATGTCGCCAACCGGGTCAAGGTGACCGGGTTCCTGCGCCAGGGTGAGCGGGTCACCGGAGTGCAGGCGAAGGATCTGGAGAGCGGCCGCGAGTTCGAGGTCCGGGCCAAGCAGGTCGTGAACGCGACCGGGGTCTGGACCGACGACACGCAGGCGATGGTGGGGGAGCGCGGCCAGTACCACGTCCGCGCCTCGAAGGGGATCCACCTGGTCGTCCCGAAGGACCGGATCCAGTCCAGCACGGGGATGATCCTGCGGACCGAGAAGTCGGTGCTGTTCATCATCCCGTGGGGCCGGCACTGGCTGATCGGCACCACCGACACCGACTGGAACCTGGACAAGGCCCACCCGGCCGCGACCAGCAAGGACATCGAATACTTGCTCGACCACGTCAACGCCGTACTCACCACCCCACTGACGCGCGAGGACGTCGAGGGCGTGTACGCCGGACTCCGGCCGCTGCTCGCGGGTGAGTCGGACAGCACCTCGAAGCTGTCGCGTGAACACGTCGTCGCGCACGCGGCGCCGGGTCTCGTGGTGGTTGCCGGCGGCAAGTACACGACGTACCGGGTGATGGCCAAGGACGCGATCGATGCCGTCGCCAACGCCCTGGACGGGCGGGTGCCGAAGTGCACCACGAAGAACATCCCGCTGGTCGGTGCCGACGGCTACCACGCGCTGTGGAACCAGCGGCACCTGATCGCCCAACGCTCCGGCCTGCACGTGGCCCGGATCGAGCACCTGCTCAACCGGTACGGCGCCCTGGTCGACGAAGTACTGCAACTCGTCGAGGACGACCCGTCGCTGGGTGAGCAGTTGCCGGGCACGCAGGACTACCTGAAGGCCGAGATCGTGTACGGCGCGAAGGCCGAAGGAGCTCGGCACCTGGACGACATTCTGGCTCGCCGGACCCGGATCTCGATCGAGGCCTGGGACCGTGGCGTCGGCGCCGCCGAGGCGGCCGCTCGCCTGGTGGCCCCGATCCTCGGCTGGGACGAGGCAACGATCGAGCGCGAGGTCTCGTTTTACATCCGCCGTGTCCAGTCCGAACGCGCCTCCCAGGACCAGCCCGACGACGAGTCCGCCGACAAGGTCCGCCTCGAAGCCCCCGACATCGTGTCGCCGGCCTGAGGTTTGTTACTCGGCGACCTGTTCGGGGCGGATCCAGTTGAAGGTGCGTTGGACGGCGGCCTTCCAGTTGGCGTACTCGGTGGCGCGGCGGTCCGGATCCATGTGAGGCAGCCACTGACCGGCGCGGTGCCAGTTGCTCCGCAGGCCTTCCAGGTCCGGCCAGTAGCCGACCGCGAGGCCGGCGGCGTACGCGGCGCCGAGTGACACGGTCTCGGTCACCATCGGGCGCACGACGCGTACGTCGAGAAGGTCGGCGAGGAACTGCATGAGGAGGTTGTTCGCGGTCATGCCGCCGTCGACCTTCAAGGCGGTCAGCGCGATGCCGGAGTCGGCGTTCATCGCGTCGACCACCTCGAGGGTCTGGAACCCGGTTGCCTCCAGCACCGCCCTGGCCAGGTGGCCCTTGGTGATGTAGCCGGTGAGGCCCGCGATCACTCCGCGGGCCTCGCTGCGCCAGTGCGGTGCGAACAGTCCGGAGAACGCTGGCACGATGTACGCGCCGCCGTTGTCCTCGACGGTCCGCGCCAATGTCTCGATCTCGGCCGCGGTGTGGATCAGCCCCAGCCCGTCGCGGAACCACTGCACCAGGGAACCGGTGACCGCCATCGACCCTTCGAGCGCGTACGACGCCGGCTCGTCACCGATCTGGTACGCGACGGTCGTCAGCATCCCGTGCTTGGACCGGACGATCTCGTGGCCGGTGTGCAGCAGCAGGAACGAGCCGGTGCCGTACGTGCACTTCGCCTCGCCCGGACTGAAGCACGTCTGCCCGAACAGCGCCGCCTGCTGGTCCCCGAGCGCCGCCCCGATCCGGACCCCGGGCAGTACGTCGGTCGCGGTCGCGAACACCCCCGACGACGGCCGGATGTCCGGCAGCACAGCCCTCGGTACGTCGAACGCCTCGAGCAACTTGTCGTCCCACTCGAGGGTCTCGATGTTCATCAGCATGGTGCGGCTCGCGTTTGTCACGTCGGTGACGTGCAGCCCGCCGTTCGCGCCGCCGGTGAAGTTCCAGATCAGCCAGGACTCCATCGTGCCGAAGTACACCTCGCCCCGCTCGGCGCGCTCCCGCAGCCCAGGGGTGTGGTCGAGCATCCACTTCAACCGGGGAGCCGAGAAGTACGTCGTCAGCGGCAGACCACACAGGTCGGCGAACCGGTCCGGGCCCTCCGTGCCGGCCAGCTCGCTCACCAGCCGAGAGGTCCTGGTGTCCTGCCACACCACCGCGTTGCCGATCGGCCAGCCGGTGAAGCGGTCCCACAGCAGGCTGGTCTCGCGTTGATTGGCGATGCCGATGGCAACGATCTGCGACGGCTCGGCGCCGATCTGCCGGACCGCGGTCGGGACCACCCGGGTCACGTTCCGCCAGATCTCGGCCGCGTCGTGTTCCACCCAGCCCGGTCTCGGAAACAGTTGCCGGTGCTCGCGCTGTGCGACCGACACCAGCCGCCCACGGCGGTCGAACAGGATGCACCGCGTCGAGTTGGTTCCCTGGTCCACCGCCGCCACGTACTGCTCAGCCATCGAGCCACCCCCCGATCTCTCGCCGGCCGGATCGCTCAGGTCGAACCGGCCGCCTCCCCGTCAAGTGTCCTCCCGGAGGTCACGGGCGATGGCCTCGGCGGTGGACCGGACCATGCTGATCAGGTCTGGGCGGTGGCGAAGCTTGCTGTCACAGATGCGTTCGAGCCGGCCGGCGAGGCCGACCGCACCGACGACCAGACCGCCCAGCCCACGGATCGGGGCCGCGATGCTGGCCAGTTCGACGGTGTGTTCCTCGAGCTCGCTGGCCCACCCGCGCGCACGAACCGTGGCGAGCTCTTCGGCCAGGCGGGCCGGATCGGTGATCGTCCGGGTCGTGTAGGCCTCCAGGCGGCGCGGCCGGGCGGCTCCGCTGGTGTCGAACGCGAGCACTGCCTTCCCGAGTGCGGTGGCGTGCGGTGGGAGCGTCGTGCCGACGTCGAGGTCCTGGTCGCTGTCGTCGGGGCGGAAGACGTGGTGGACGACCTCGACCTTGCCGTCGACGAGTCGGCCGACCCGGACGACCTCACCACTGCGGGAGGCGAGCGAGTCGGCCCAGTTGATGGCTCGGCTGCGCAACTCGTTCGGGTCCAGGTAGCTTTCGCCGAGCCGGCCGAAGATGTCGCTCAGGTGGTAGTGCGCGCCGGTGTGGTCCTGCTCGACGAATCCGACCTGCTGCAGTGTCCGAAGTATCCCGTGAACAGTCGGTTTCGCCAGGCCGAGCGCGTTGCCGAGGTCGGCGACGCCGAGTCCGTCCGGCGCGGCGGCGAGCAATCGCAGCACAGCAGCAGCCCGCTCGATGGACTGCACAGTGCCTGGCACAACGGCAGGCTATCTAGGAATTCGGCGTGTGGCTGTAGGCCAAGTTCAGCCGTCGACGTCGACCAGGTCGACACCGGCGGACTCGGCAGCGACCTCTTCAACCGAACGGGTCGGGAGCGGCGGCGGAGTGCCACCCCAGGCCGGACAGATCGCCTTGTGATCGCACCACTCGCAGAGCGGACCAGGGCTGGGACGCCAATCGCCGGACTCGAGTGCCCGGCTGATCGCAGTCCACAGCGCCGAGACCTTCCGCTCACAAGCGCGCAGATCCGCCTCGTCCGGGACGTACCGCACGATCTCCCCGTTGCCGAGGTAGACGAGCTGGAGCATCGCCGGCACGACTCCACGCAGCCGCCACAGGACCAGCGCGTAGAACTTCATCTGGAACAGGGCCTTGGCCTCGAAGAACTCCGAGGGTGACCGGCCGGTCTTGTAGTCGACCACTCGGATCTCGCCGGTCGGGGCGACATCGAGCCGGTCGACGTAGCCCCGCAGTACCAGGCCGGACTCGAGCTCGGTCTCGACGTACAGCTCGCGCTCGGCGGGCTCCAACGCGTTCGGGTCCTCGAGGGTGAAGTACTTCCCGAGCAGCTGGTGCGCCTCCGCCAGCCAGTTGGCCAGCTCCTCACCGCTCGCGTCCTCGGCGAACAGCTCCGCGACCTCCGGCTCCTCCTCGAGCACGTGCTGCCACTGCGGCTCGAGCATTCCAGCCGCCTGCTCAAGTGTGCGCTGCCCGCGAGGCAGGTCGAACAAACGCTCCAGCACGCCGTGCACCACCGTGCCCCGGACCGCGGCCGACGACGGCTTCTCCGGCAGCCGGTCAATGACGCGGAAGCGGTACTTCAGCGGGCAGCTCATGAAGTCCGCGGCCCGGGAGGGCGACAGGGCTCCGCGCGGATGCCCGTGCACGTCGACTTCGGCGGCAACACTCATGCCAGCACCCTAGGCGAGTCCACCGACACTTCGTCGGCGCACCACCCGGACCTGTGGAAAACCGTTCGCAGCGAACTCCCAGCCGGCTTTCGGGAAACCATCGGCTCGCTTTGTCACGCTCGACTCATGACGCCACCACCGAAACCACCCCGTGAACACGATCTGGGCCTGGAGTACGACCTCGGCACCCTGCACCGCCGGCGGTTCCTCGGCCTCTTCGCCGGCGCCGGCCTGGCCGCGGTGGCCGGCTGTACTCCGGACGACGCCACCGACTCGGCCACCTCCGGCTCGACCACAACCACGACATCCAGCACGCCCTCCGCGAGTACGACGACCAGCAGCACAGACGTCGACGAGATCCCACAAGAGACCGCAGGACCGTACCCGGGTGACGGCTCCAACGGCCCGAACGTTCTCATCGAGTCCGGGATCGTCCGGAAGGACATCACCAAGTCCTTCGGCTCCGCGTCCGGAGTGGCGACCGGCGTACCGCTGACCGTCACGCTCACCGTCCTCGACGCGGACAAGGACACCCCACTGGAAGGTGCGGCCGTCTATCTGTGGCACTGCGACGCACAGGGCCGCTACTCCCTCTACTCCGACGGCGCCACCAAAGAGAACTACCTACGCGGCGTCCAGGCTGCCGACTCGTCGGGCAAGGTCACGTTCACGACGATCTTCCCGGCCGCGTACATGGGCCGCTGGCCGCACATCCACTTCGAGGTCTACTCCAGCCTGTCCGAGGCCACCGCCGCCGGAAAGATCAGTGCGACCTCCCAACTGGCTCTGCCGGAGGACGTGTGCAAGACCGTCTACGCCACCGACGGATACGACGGAAGTGCGCAGAACCTGGCCCAGACGTCGCTTGCGAACGACAACGTGTTCGGCGACGACGACGGCGTACATCAGCTCGCGACAGTCACCGGAGACACCAGCAGCGGGTACGTCGCCACGCTCAACGTCGGCGTCTGAGGCGGCACACCCTGGGTAGGTAGCACGGAGTTACCTGCGGGCAAGTAGCGTTGGGTCGATGCCAGAACCGCGTGATCCTCAGAATCCCGCCCAGCCGGCCGGGCCGCCGCCGCCCGGTACCTGGGTGCTTGGTCGTATCCGCGGCATCCGGCTCACCATGCGGTTCACCTGGCTGCCGGTGGCGATGCTGCTCGCGATCGGGTTCGCCGCGATCATCGGTCAGCAGTTCCCCGACCTGGGCGGCTGGCGCTATCTGGCCGCGCTCGCGTTCGTGGTGGCGTTCACACTGTCGATCCTGGTCCATGAGCTGGCGCACGCGCTGATGGCGATGCGGTTCGGCATCGGGGTGTCGGAGATCAACCTCGGCTTCTTCGCGGCCGGCACGCATATCGAGGGGGAGCGGAAGTCACCGCTCGAGGAATTCGCTGTCTCGGTGGTCGGCCCGGTCGCCTCCCTGATCGTCGGCGGGCTCGCGTACCTCGGCTCGCGCGCGTTCGACGAGGGCGTCGGGTACGTCGCCCTGTGGGAACTCGGCATCGCGAACCTCATCGTCGGCGTGACCAACCTGCTGCCCGGCCTGCCGCTGGACGGCGGCTGGGTGCTGCGCGCGGTGGTCTGGAAGTTCACCGGCAACATGCACACCGGCACGATCGTGGCCGCATGGGCCGGACGGATCCTCGCGATGCTGGTGCTGGCGGCCCCGGTGATCATCGAAGAGATCTGGAACCGGCAGCCGACCATGATCGACTTCCTGATCGCGCTCGCGGTCGGGTTCTTCCTCTGGATGGGGTCGACCGCCTCGCTGATGCAGGCGCGGCTCCGCCGCAAACTGCCCGCACTCCAGGTCCGTACGATGGCCCGCCGCGCGATCGCCGTCCATTCCGGTACGCCGATCTCCGAGGCGGTCCGGCTGGCCGCGGACGCGCAGGCCGGCGCGGTCGTGGTGATCGACGGCGAGGGCAAACCGCACGCGCTGGTGTCGGAGACCGCGGTGAGTGCGGTCGCGCCGAACCAGCGCCCGTGGACCACTGTCAGCGAGGTTTCGACCCGCATCGGCGCGGGCCACATCATCGGGATCAACGACACCGGTGAAGAGATCCTCAAGACGCTACGCGAGCACCCGGCATCGGAGTACCTCGTCCTGGATGCGGCCGGCTCGGTGTACGGCGTGCTGGCGACCAGCGACATCGAACGCGCCTTCCGCGGTCGGTGACCTCGCCTCGGTTACGCCGTACGCGTGACTGAAAGTTAAGGTGAGCGCCTTATGGCTGACTTGCGCGACTTTCCCGACCAGGCGTACTCCGGGGTCCATCACGGCCCGTTGCAGGCGGGGGAGTGGATCACCCTGCAGGACTCCAAGGGCCGCCGGCACTCGGTGTTCCTGGAGCGCGGGAAGATCTTCCACACCACCAAGGGCGGGATCGCGCACGACGACCTGATCGACGGGCCGGACGCCGTGGTGATCAAGTCCAAGGGCGGCGTCGAGTACCTCGCGCTGCGCCCGTTGATGGCTGACTACTCAGTCTCCATGCCGCGCGGTGCGGCCGTGATCTACCCGAAGGACACCGCGCAGATCGTCACGATGGCCGACATCTTCCCTGGCGCGAAGGTAGTCGAGGCGGGCGCCGGCTCCGGCGCGCTGACCACGGCATTGCTGCGCGCGGTCGGCGTCCAGGGCCAGGTGATCTCGTTCGAACGGCGGGAGGACTTCGCCGAGGTCGCGCGCAAGAACGTGACCGGCTTCTTCGGCGGTGAGCACCCGGCCTGGCGGCTCGAGGTCGGAGACCTGGTCGAGAAGCTGAACGAGCAGGACGTGGACCGGGTCATCCTCGACATGCTGGCGCCATGGGAGTGCGTTGACGCCGCCGCTGAGGCTCTGTCGCCCGGTGGGGTGTTCTGTGCCTATGTAGCCACCACGACGCAGCTGAGCCGTGTTGTGGAGACGCTGAGGGCACATGGTGAGTTCACCGAGCCGCGCGCCTGGGAGTCGCTGGTGCGGGACTGGCATGTCGAGGGTCTGGCTGTTCGCCCGGGCCACCGGATGCAGGGACACACCGCTTTCCTGGTCACCGCGCGACGGATGGCACACGGCGTTCAGGCGCCGCGCAAGAAGCGCCGGCCGGCGCCGGGTGCCTATGGCGACGACTACGCCGGACCGCGTCGCGCCGAGAGATCGGAAGACATGCCGAAAGCAACTGGTTCATCCGCAACCGACACGTGATGGGATTCAGCTTGCCCAGCGACGTTTTCTGGGTAAGGTCCATAAGGTCGAGCCCCACATGGTGAGGTGATGATCGTGGCTGGAGACGAGAGTCCTACCGCGGCAGAGCTGCGTAACCAGGTCCGTTACCTGGAAGCCGAGGTCGCAGCGTTGCGGCGTCGGTTGCTGGAGCATCCGGCTGACAGCCGGTCGCTCGAGAGCAGGCTGTCCGAAACCCAGGCCTCCTTGGCGAGTGTCACCGCTCAGAACGAGCGGCTGGCAGAGACGCTGCGGGAGGCGCGAGAGAAGATCATCGCCCTGAAGGAGGAGGTCGACCGGCTGGCCCAACCGCCGTCCGGTTTCGGCACCTTCCTCGGCCGCAATGACGACGACACGCTGGACGTGTTCACCGGGGGCCGCAAGCTCCGGGTCGCGGCCAGCCCATCGGTCGACCTGGACGGGCTCAAGCTCGGCCAGGAGCTGATGCTGAACGAGGCGCTGAACGTGGTCGAGGCCTGCGATTTCGAGGTCGTCGGCGACGTGGTGATGCTGAAGGAACTGCTCGCCGACGGCGAGCGGGCGCTGGTGATCGCGCAGGCCGACGAGGAACGGGTCGTCCGGCTCGCCTCGCCGCTGCTCGACATCCCTCTGCGGGCCGGTGACTCGCTGCTGCTGGAGCCACGCTCCGGCTACGTCTACGAGAAGATCCCGAAGTCCGAGGTCGAGGAACTGATCCTCGAAGAGGTCCCGGACATCGACTACACGCAGATCGGTGGCCTGTCGGGTCAGATCGAGCAGATCCGGGACGCGGTCGAGCTCCCGTACCTGCACAAGGATCTGTTCCTCGAGCACGAGCTGAAGCCGCCGAAGGGCGTCCTGCTGTACGGCCCGCCGGGCTGTGGCAAGACCCTGATCGCGAAGGCGGTGGCCAACTCGCTGGCCAAGAAGGTGGCGGAGCGGACCGGGGTGGACGGGCAGAAGTCCTTCTTCCTCAACATCAAGGGTCCGGAGCTGCTGAACAAGTACGTCGGCGAGACCGAGCGGCACATCCGGCTGGTCTTCCAGCGGGCCCGTGAGAAGGCCTCCGAGGGCATGCCGGTGATCGTGTTCTTCGACGAGATGGACTCGCTGTTCCGCACCCGCGGAAGCGGTGTCTCCTCCGACGTCGAGAACACCATCGTCCCGCAGTTGCTGAGCGAGATCGACGGCGTCGAGGGCCTGGAGAACGTCCTGGTCATCGGTGCCTCGAACCGTGAGGACATGATCGACCCGGCCATCCTGCGACCCGGCCGGCTGGACGTGAAGATCAAGATCGAGCGCCCGGACGCCGAGGCGGCCCGGGACATCTTCTCGAAGTACCTGACCACCACTCTGCCGCTGCACACCGACGACCTGAGCGAGTTCGGCGGCGACAAGGCGGAGTGCGTGAACGGGATGATCCAGCGCACCGTCGAGCGGATGTACACCGAGGCCGACGAGAACCGGTTCCTCGAGGTCACCTACGCCAACGGCGACAAGGAGGTCCTGTACTTCAAGGACTTCAACTCGGGCGCGATGATCCAGAACATCGTCGACCGGGCCAAGAAGATGGCGATCAAGGCCTTCCTGGACGAGAACCAGAAGGGTCTGCGGGTGCAGCACCTGCTGCAGGCGTGCGTGGACGAGTTCAAGGAGAACGAGGACCTTCCGAACACGACCAACCCGGACGACTGGGCCCGCATCTCCGGCAAGAAGGGCGAGCGGATCGTCTACATCCGTACGCTCATCTCCGGCAAGCAGGGCACCGAGCCCGGCCGCTCCATCGACACGGCCACCAACACCGGTCAGTACCTGTAAGACACCGTCGTACGACGATCGCCCCTGGACACGCCGTCGAGGGGCGGTCGTCGGTCTGTGGCAGGAACCTGACACTCAGGACGCGGCGACGCGGCGGGTCAGCTCGGCGAGCTCACGGTTGAAGTGGTCGGGCTGCTCCAGGTGCACGGTGTGGCCGACTCCGTCGTACCAGGCGGCCTCGGCGGTCGGGCAGGTCGCCAGCACGTGTTCTGCCGTCGCTGGGAGTACCACAGTGTCCGCCCGGCCGTGGGTCACCAGTAGCGGCACCGTGAGGGTCCGCAGTACGTCGTCCTCGTCGATCTCGCGGGCGCCCAGGTTGGCCCGGATCCGGGCCGGGACGGTCATACTCGCCGCGAGCAGCAGTTCCGTGTCGTCCGCCGTGAACGGGGTGGCCGGGAACGCCCTGATCAGGCCGCGCGCGCCACGGATGTTGGTGGGCAGGTCGTCGGCGATCAGATCGGGGAAATTGTCCAGGAAGCCGGGGCCGATCAGAGTGCCGAATGCCGCCGGACCGAGCCGGACCGTTCCGCCGACGAGGTCGATCCCACCGATCCGCTCCTCGCCGTACGCCCGCACGTAGTCGCAGATGACGAACGCGCCGTACGACCAACCGACCACGACCGCCCGGTCGAGGCGCAACTGCTCGATCACCGCTGCGAGGTCGTCGGCCCACAGGCGGGCGTCGGTGTAGTGCTCCTGCCCCAACGGCGCCTCTGACATGCCGTGACCGCGCAGGTCGTACGCGACAAGCCGGAACTCTCCGGCCAGCGCGCTCTCGTATTGCTTCCGCCAGCACAGATGGCTTTGCGACAGGCCGTGGATGAACACGATCGGCGGCCCGTCCGGCCGGCCCCATTCGCGGACATGCAGGCGCAGACCACCACCGCCTCGCACGGTGTGGATCGTCGACTGCTCGATGACTGCGGTCATGGTCCCTCCCCTTGGGTTCGTTCGGTTGACTCGATCGTCGCCGGGCGGGGACGAGGACGGCATCGGGAACGAGGTACGTATCTCTGCTCAACCGCCTACGTAGTCGATGGCGGCGCGATACTGACGAGATGAAGGCTCGCGCGAGCGATCTGTTCGTCGGGCGCGCCGGTGAACTCGAGGCGCTCGAGGGCGCGCTGGACGCTGCCCGGGCCCACCGCGGAGCGACCGTCCTGATCGCGGGCGAGGCCGGCATCGGAAAGACCCGGCTGACGTCCGAGCTGTCCGCACGCGCCCGGGACGCCGGATTCGAAGTTCTGCTCGGACGTTCGATCGACCTGGTCGGGACCGAATTGCCGTACCAGCCGTTCGCTCAGGCGCTGCGTCCGGTCGGTGCCCTCCCTCGAGCAGACGGCCGGCAGTTCCGTGTCTTCGAGCACATCCTGGGTGTGCTGACGGAGCGAGCGGAGTCCGCGCCGGTGCTGCTCGTCCTCGAGGATCTGCACTGGGCCGACATCTCCACGCTCGATCTCGTGGTGTACCTCGCGCAGTACGTCGACGACCGGCCGGTGCTGCTGGTCGGGACGTACCGGGCCGACGAGCGGTCGTCGGCCGAGCGCATGCTCCGGCTCGCCAACGGGGTACGGCGCTCGGGATCGGCTCTGCTCGTCGACCTCGGACCGCTCGACCGCGATGACCTGGCCGCACTTGTCGCGGCGTACGCCGTCCCGCCACGGACCGCTGCCATCGCTGACGCGATCGTGGTGCGGTCCGATGGCAACCCGTTCTTCGCACAGGAACTGATCGCCGCGGCCGGTGACGGTGGTCTGCCGCGAGGCTTGCGTGAGCTCCTGCTGCAGCGGGTCGACCGGCTCGACCAGCGGGCCCGGGCAGTCGTCCGAATTGCCTCGGCCGCGGGGCGGGAGGTTGGATACGCGCTGCTGCGAGCGGTCGCCGTGATGCCCGAGCAGGACGTTCGCGCGGCGCTGCGGCAGGCGGTCGAGCACGGTGTGCTGGTCGCCGAACCGGCGACGAGCAGCTTTCGGTTCCGGCATGCGTTGTTGGCCGAGGCGGTGTACGCGACCCTGCTGCCGGGCGAGCGCGAGGAGATTCACGAGCACCTCGCCGAGGAGCTCGCGCGCTCCGGCGCGGCCGCGCCGGCCGAGCTGGCACCGCACTGGGCAGCCGCGGGGCGCGCGGCCGAGGCGCTGGCAGCGTCGGTCGCCGCCGCCCGTGAAGCCGTGTCCGTCGCCGGCCTGGCGGAGGCGCGTGCCCATCTCGAACGAGCGATCTCCCTGTGGCCGGCGGTGGCGAACGCGGCCGAGGTCGCCGGGTCCGATCTGGGCGGACTCTGTTCGTGGGCCGCCGAGCTCGCCAGCGAGACCGGCGAGGGGCCCCGAGCGGTCGAGCTCGCCCGGCAGGCGATCGGCCTGGCCGGAGTCGGCGATCGGCGGCGCGCGGCGCTGCTGCACGTACGCCTGGGTGAGTACCTCCACGAGATCGGCAGCGACCTGTCCGGACTCGCGGCCCTCGAGCGGGCGGTCGAGCTCGCACCGGCCGAGCCATCGTCGGATCGGGCGTACGTCGTCGCCTCACTCGCGGGCGGCCTGATGGTCGCCTGGCGCCACGCGGCATCCGTACGGCTGGCCGAGGAGGCGTTGGCGCTCGCGCGTGACGCCGGTGCCGGCGAGGCTCTGGTCCGCGCGCTGACCGTGCGTGGCGCCGACCTCGTCTATCTGGGCAGGACGGAGGAGGGCCTGACGGACCTCGGCGAGGCGCTGCGGCTGGCCGAGGAGATCGGTGAGCGGGTCGGGCTGGATCCGGTCTACGTCAATGTCACCGATGCCCTGACGATGCTCGGTCGGCTACGGGAATCCGTCCAGGTCGGCCGCCAGGGTCTGGAGGCCATCCACCGGTACGGCGTCGACAGCGCCGTACTGGTCTCGAATCTGATCGAGGCGCTGTTCGCCCTGGGCGAGTGGGACGAGGCCGATGCGCTGAGCACGGCCGCGCTGCGGTCGACGATGGCGAGCTACCCGTACATGCTGCTGATGCTTCGAGCCGATCTCGAGGTCGGCCGCGGTGACTTCGTCGCGGCTCGGGAGCACCTCGACGCCGCGCTCGAGACGCTGCGCCCGGACCGTGGGCTGGGCATCTACGACGTCTGCCTGGCCGAACTCGCGCTGTGGGAGCGGCGGTGGACCGACGCTGTGGATCACACGAATGCGGCCCTGGAATCGATGGGGTCTGTCGAGGCCGCACAGCTTCGGGTGTGGTTCTGCGCAAAGGGTTTGCGGGCACAGGCGGACCTCGCCGCGGTGGCCAGGACCCGACGCGTCGCCGACGCGGAGCGGAGCGTGCTCGACCGAGCTGATCAACTGATCGCGGTCGCCCGTCGTGCCGCCGAGGACGCCGCACCGGTGACGCCGGTCAGCAGCGCCTGGTTGGGGCTGGCCGAGGCCGAGTACGAGCGCAGCCGGGGCGTCGCCGGTCCTGGGCTGTGGGCCGACGCCGCGGATCGCTGGGCTCACCTGGACCGTGCACCGCTCACTGCCTACTGTCAGTGGCGCCAAGCGGAGGCCTTGGTCACGGCCGGAGGATCGCGGGCCGAGGCGAGCATTCCGGCCCGTTCGGCCTACCAGGTTGCGGTCCGGATCGGTGCGCGGCCGTTGCAGCGGGAGCTCGAGCTGCTCGCCGAACTGGCCCGGCTGCGGATCGCGACTCCGCCGGCCGAGGCTGAACCCGCCGGAGGTCTTGACGAGGTTCTCGGCCTGACAGCACGCGAGGCCGAGGTACTGACGCTGCTGTCGCATGGCTGCACCGACCGCGAGATCGCGGCGACGCTGGTGATCAGCGTCCGGACGGTCGGCGTCCACGTGTCGCACATCCTGCGGAAACTCGGCGCCGCCAACCGGATCGAGGCCGCCGCGATCGCCCACCGAATGTCCGGGCACAGCTGAGGGGTGCGACCGGGGTTTCCCCTGATTACGGGGATGGCGGGCCGGGCTTAACTTGCTGGTATGGCGATGGATGAGGTGCGGAAGGATCTGCGGGCGGCAGTTGCCGCGCGGCAGGAGTTGGGGCCGGAGTACGAAGCGGAAGTCATCGACAGCTTCCTGGCGAAACTCGACGAGCGGGATGCGCACCGACATGCCGGCGCGCTGCCGGAGCCGGCCCGTCCGCGGCACCCGAGCCGCGAAACGGACCCGGGCGGCCTGGCGCTGGCGATCATCTCGGTCGTCGCGGCCATCCCGATCACCGCCATCTCGGCCGACATGCTCGGCCTGCGCGGCCTGATCGTCTCCTGGGCCGGCCTGGTCGCCGTCAACTTCGCCCGCACCATGGGTCGCCGCAACACCCGCTGACAGCCCCTCAGAGTCCGGAGGCGATGTCACTGAGCCCGTTCGCCACGTCGTCAGGCAGATCCAGCAGCAGGCCGCGGTGGACGCCGAACCAGGGCGAGAGGCGAGCCCAGTCCCGGGCGCGCTCCCTGAGCTCCGGTGTGATCTCGTAGGTCTCGGCCACACCGTCCGCGAGCGCGTCCGGAGCGCCGTTGAGGGGCCAGCACAGATCGAGGGCGGGATCACCGATCTCGGCGTCGGTCCAGTCGATGACGCCGGTGATCCGCCCGTCCGTGACCAGGATGTGCTCCGGACCGAAATCGCAGTGCACCAGGCGGTTGCGGACCCGGTCCACACGATCGAGCAGCGCCAAGGCTGACGGCCGCAGCTCAACGGGCAGCAGCGGCACGATCTGCGCCCGGCACTCGTCCAGGAAGACCGCCTTGCCGGCAGAGGCGGCGGCCGCGCCGTAGGCCCCACGTGCCTCTGCCTCCGCCGGGTCCACGGCATGCAGAGCCCGGAGGAACGCCCCGATCTGGCGGCCGATCGCCGTACCGCCGTCCTCGAGGGGCGTGCCCGGCAGCAGCAGGTGCCGTACGCCGTCCTCTGTCGTCTCCGGTACCGGGACGGGCAGGGGGAGCTGTGGGGCGAGCCAGGGCATCAGAGTGGCCTCAGCCAGCAGGCGGGGACATACAGCCGGGCGGCGTGGCGAGCGGTAGATCCACGGACCGTCGATCCAGGCGTGACTGTCCCAGCCTTCGAGGATGGTCACACAAGGCTCCTGACGTACGGGCCTAGTAGGGCGGTGGTGTCGGGCATGAAGGACCAGGTGGGGTCGTCGAGCTTGGCTATGAGCTCAGCAGGGGACATCCAGGCTCCCCACTCGACCTCCTCCGGCTGGTGCTTCACCGGGCCGTCCCAGACGCACGTGTACAGGTAGGCGTGGTACCTGGTGTGGTCGTCGGCGAAGTCGTCCTCCGGCAGCCGCGTCAGCTCCGCATCGGTGATCCCCAACTCCTCGGCCAGCTCCCGGACCACTGCGTCGTACGGATCCTCGCCGGCCGCGACGACGCCACCGGCTGAGAAGTCGTACCGGCTCGGGTAGAGATCCTTGGTCGGCGTACGGCGGTGCACGTAGATGTCACCGGCCGCATTCCGGACGAGTACGCCGGTCGCGGAGTGTCGCAGGTTGTCCCGCCGCATCTCCGACCGCGGCCGCGCGCCGATGACCAGGTTGTCGTCGTCCAGAACGGCCACCATTTCGTCCACCCGCGAAGTCTCACACGTAACCCTGTGGACACAGCAACGGATTTCGTCGCGGACACCGCGTAGGCTCGACCGCATGAGTGTTCGGCGGATCATGGGAACCGAGACAGAGTTCGGGATCTCGGTACCAGGCCAGCCCGGGGCGAACCCGATGCTGACCTCGAGCCAGGTGGTGAACGGCTACGCGCAGACGCAGCCGCTCGCGCGCAAGACCCGATGGGACTTCGACGAGGAGCACCCGTTGCGGGACGCGCGCGGCTTCGACCTGAGCCGGGAGGTGGCCGATTCCAGCCAGCTCACCGACGAGGAGACCGGGCTGGCGAACGTGATCCTCACCAACGGCGCGAGGCTGTACGTCGACCACGCCCACCCGGAGTACTCCGCACCCGAGACGACCAATCCGCGCGACGTGGTGGTCTGGGACAAGGCCGGCGAGCTGGTCATCATGGAGGGCGCGCGGCAGGCCCGGCAGATCCCCGGCGCCCCGCCGCTGAACCTGTACAAGAACAACGTCGACAACAAGGGCGCGTCGTACGGCTCGCACGAGAACTACCTGATGCGCCGGTCCACGCCGTTCGCGTCGATCGTGCGGCATCTGACGCCGTTCTTCGTGAGCCGTCAGGTGGTCACCGGCGCCGGCCGCGTCGGGATCGGCCAGGACGGCGCCGCGAACGGTTTCCAGATCAGTCAGCGGGCCGACTACTTCGAGGTCGAGGTCGGCCTGGAGACGACGCTGAAGCGCCCGATCATCAACACCCGCGACGAGCCGCACGCGAATCCGGACCGGTACCGCCGGCTGCACGTGATCATCGGCGACGCGAACCTGTCCGAGATTTCGACGTACCTGAAGGTCGGCACGGCGTCGCTGGTGCTGGCGATGATCGAGGACGGCTGGCTGACCGACGACCTGAGCGTGGACCGCCCGGTCACGGCGCTGCACGAGGTCAGCCACGACCCCACCTGTACGCACCTGATGACGCTGAAGGACGGTCGCAAGCTCACCGCCGTCCAGCTGCAGACGGAGTACCTGGAGCAGGCCCGCAAGTACGTCGAGGACAAGTACGGCGACGACGCGGACCGGCAGACCAAGGACGTGCTGCACCGCTGGGAGCAGATCCTGGACCAGCTGGCCATCGATCCGATGAAGCTGGCCGACCAGCTCGACTGGGTGGCGAAGTACAAGCTGCTGCAGTCCTACCGCGACCGTGACGGCCTGGAGTGGGACGACCCGAAGCTGCACCTGGTCGACCTGCAGTACGCCGACCTGCGCCCGGACAAGGGGCTTTACTACAAACTGGTGAAGGCCGGCCGGATGCAGCGGCTCGTCTCCGACGAGGAGATCCGGATGGCGGTCTCGCACCCGCCGACCGACACGCGGGCGTACTTCCGCGGCCGCTGCATGCAGCAGTACGCGCCGCAGGTCGCGGCCGCCTCGTGGGACTCGGTGATCTTCGATCTGCCCGGCAAGGAGTCACTGCAGCGGATCCCGACACTGGACCCGCTGCGGGGCACGAAGGCGCATGTCGGGGCACTTCTTGACCAATGCGACACCGCGAGTGACCTGGTTCGCACCATTACTGGGGGCGCCGCCGGGTAGGGTCGCCGTATAAGGAAACACTGCGAGGGTCGGTTGGGCGGCCGCCGCAGGCGGCGGGTCTAGGAGGTGTGTCATGGCTAAGGACGGCGGTCAGCAGCACAAGCAGCCGAAGCGTTCGTCGACCGAGGAAGAGGTCGAGCAGGTCGAGGCGTCGGAAGACGTCCAGGAGCGCAAGGAACGGCTCGACGAGGACGTCGATTCGATCCTGGACGAGATCGACGAGGTGCTCGAGGAGAACGCCGAGGAGTTCGTCCGCGGATTCGTGCAAAAGGGTGGGGAGTGAACCGCTCGATGACTTTTGATGCCTCCGGCCGGTTGCCGGAAGCCTTCCTGATCCCAGGTGGCTCGTCGTTCATGGACTTCCTGGCCGGGCACGCGCCCGACCTGTTGCCTGGACGGCGCAGCCTGGGGTCGGCCGACTTCTCCCACGACGTCCCGCACGGTACGACGATCGTCGCGGCCACCTTCCCCGGTGGCGTGGTGATGGCCGGCGACCGGCGGGCCACGATGGGCAACATCATCGCCCAGCGTGACATCGAGAAGGTGTTTCCCGCCGACGAGTATTCCGCGGTCGCGTTCGCGGGCTCGGCCGGCTTCGGGATCGAGATGGTCCGGTTGTTCCAGGTCGAGCTCGAGCACTACGAGAAGCTCGAGGGCGCGACCCTCAGCCTGGACGGCAAGTCCAACCGGCTGAGCGCGCTGATCCGGGGCAACCTGGCGATGGCGATGCAGGGCCTGGCCGTGGTGCCGCTGTTCGCGGGCTACGACGAGGACATCAAGGGCGGCCGGATCTTCTCCTACGACCCGACCGGCGGGCGCTACGAGGAGACCCACTTCCACAGTGTCGGCTCGGGCTCGCTGTTCGCCCGCGGCGCGCTGAAGAAGCTCTACCGCGAGGACCTGTCCGCGACCGACTGCGTGACGGTGGTGATCCAGTCCCTGATCGACGCCGCCGACGACGACTCGGCGACCGGTGGCCCGGACATGCTGCGGCGGATCTTCCCGGTGGTCGGCGTGGTCACGGCGGACGGCTACCAACGGCTGCCCGAGGACGAGGTGGCCGCGATCGTCGACAGCGTCTGGGCCGAACGGCACCAGCGCCCCGATGGCCCGGCCTCGGCCTCCCTGACCTGACCTGATCCCCGGATCAACCCGATACAGTCCCATCGACCGATAGAGGACGACACCTTCGATGAGCGTTCCGTTCTACGTCTCGCCCGAGCAACTGATGCGGGACCGGGCCGACTTCGCCCGCAAGGGCATCGCCAAGGGCCGCAGCGCGATCGCACTGCAGTACGCCGACGGCATCCTGTTCGTCGCGGAGAACCGCTCGCCCGCGCTGCACAAGGTGGCCGAGATCTACGACAAGATGGCGTTCGCCGCCGTCGGCCGGTACAACGAGTTCGAGAACCTGCGGATCGCCGGTGTCCGGCTGGCCGACATGCGTGGATACTCCTACGACCGGCGCGACGTCACCGGCCGCGCGCTGGCCAACGCCTACGCGCAGACCCTCGGCGCGATCTTCTCCTCCGGTGGTGAGAAGCCGCTCGAGGTGGAGATCCTGGTCGCCGAGATCGGCGGCAGCGCGGCCGAGGACCAGATCTACCGGCTCACCTATGACGGCTCGATCGCGGACGTCCGCGGGTACGCCGTGATGGGCGGTCCGGCCGAGCAGGTCGCGGACTACGTCGGTGAGCACTACCAGGAGGGCATCTCGCTGGCCGGTGCGCTGCGGCTGGCCGTGGACGCGCTCGGCCACGACGGCACCGAGGTCAGGCAGCTGACGTCGGACCAGATCGAGGTCGCGGTCCTGGACCGGACCCGGACCCAGGTGCGCAAGTTCAAGCGGATCTCCGTGGAGACGCTGGAGCGCATCCTGTCCGAGTCCCGCCCGGCCGAGGACGCCACTGAGGAGTCCAAGGACTCGACTCCGGCCGAAGAGGCCAGTGCGACGTCCGCACCGGCCGACGACGCCCCGGTCGCTCCGGCGGCGGACGACGTACCCATTGCTCCACCGGAGGAGCCGGACGACGACCGGCCGCTGTGAGCGAGCCGGAATGGCGTTCAGCCGCTGCGGATCCCGCGGCGGCTGAACTGTCTCGGCCCGGTGATCCGACGGCCTGGGAGTTGGTGGGTGAGGAGCTGGGCTTTCACCGGTTCCTGACGGTGAAGTTGCGGCGGTACCGGCTCCCGGACGGGCGTGAGGTCGAGTGGGACGTCTTCGGCTCGAAGTCCGACGAGGGGATCAGCTCCGGAGTCACGGTGCTCCCGTTGACCCCGGAGGGACGGATCGTGACGATCCGGATGTTCCGGGCCGGGCCTGACCGGATCGTGACGAACCTGCCCGGTGGGCTGGTCGAGCCGGGGGAGGAGCCGGCGCTGGCCGGTGCGCGGGAGCTCGAGGAGGAGACCGGGTACACCTGCGAGACACTCGACCTGGTCGGCTGGCAGTGGTCCTCGGCGTCGTCGACGTTCCGGAAGTACATCGCGATCGCGCGCGGCTGCCGGCCGGACGGCAAGCAGTCGCTGGACGAGACCGAGGACTGTGTGCCGGTCGAGCTCACCGTGGACGCGTTCCGTGCCGAGCTGCGCACACCAGGTGCGATGACCGGCGTCGACGCGGCGTATCTAGCGCTGGATCACGCCGGACTGCTGTAGTAGGGCCATGACGCCTGAGCCTCAGCAGACCACCCACCGCGACGACGGCCTCGACCTTGGCGACACCGTCGGACTGGTGCACGGCCCGGCCACCGATCCGGACGCTGAGCGCGTCGTCCGCGAGACGCTGACACGGGCCGGCGTACAGACGATCACGGACGGCGAGTCTGCTGTCACGGTGCGGCTCGGCGGCACGAGCGCGTCTGCCGATGGACTGCCGCCTGAGGGGTACGTCGTTGCCGTCGGCGACAACCAGGTCGTCCTGGACGGTGTCGATCAGCGCGGCACCTTCTACGCCGCACAGACCTTCGCACAGCTTGTCCAGGGCAACCATGTGGACGGCGTCGAGATCCGCGACTGGCCGACGATGCGCTACCGCGGCTCGATCGAAGGCTTCTACGGCACGCCGTGGTCGCACGCGGACCGGCTCGACCATCTGGACTACCTCGGCACGCATCGGATGAACACCTACGAGTACGCGCCGAAGGACGATCCGTACCACCGCGAGCAGTGGCGCGACCCGTACCCGGCCGACAAGCTGGCCGAGCTCGGCGAGCTGGTCGAGCGCGCGTTGCGGAACAAGGTCGACTTCACCTTCGCGCTGTCACCCGGCCTGTCGATCCGCTACACCGACGACAGCGACTTCCAGGCGCTGATCGCGAAGTTCGAGGCCCTCTACGCGCTGGGTGCGCGCGCATTCAACGTGGCCCTGGACGACATCGAGTACGAGAAGTGGCACAGCTCCGAGGACGAGGAGAAGTACGGCGCCGGCGGTGGCGGAGCCGGTCGCGCGCAGAGCGAGTTGCTGAACCGGATCCAGCGCGAGTGGGTCGCGACCAAGCCGGACCTCGCCCCGCTCCAGATGGTTCCGACCGAGTACTACAACGTCGACGAGACGCCGTACAAGCAGGCGCTGCGCGAGGAGATGGACAGCGCCGTGGTCGTGCACTGGACCGGCATCGGCGTCGTCCCGGAGACGATCACGAGCGCACAAGCGGCCGAGGCGAAGGCCGTGTTCGGGCACGACATCCTGATCTGGGACAACTACCCGGTCAACGACTACGCGGCCGCCCGGATCCTGCTGGCGGCGTACAGCGGTCGCGAGCCCGGTCTCGCCGACCAGGTCGTCGGCGTGATCTCGAACCCGATGAACCAGGCCGCAGCAAGCAAGATCGCGCTCTACTCGTTCGCCGAGTTCGGCTGGAACCCTGCGACGTACGACGAGCAGGCCTCGTGGCACCGCGCGCTCGCCGAGCGGGCCGGGGGAGACGCCGAAACGATCGCCGCGTTGGAGGTCTTCGCCGACCTCGCCACGTACGACGGCCGGCTCCATCTGGTGAACGCGCCGGTCCTGGCCGCGCAGACCGCCGCGTTCTGGAAGATCTGGAAGGCTGGCGATCTAGCCGGGGCCATCGCGCAGCTCGAGCCATACCTTGAGGCGATCGAGAACGCTCCGGCCCGGATCCGCGCCGGGGTGGCCGACCCGTCGTTCGCCGACGAGGCCGGGGCCTGGCTCGACGCGGCCTTCCTCTGGGCGCAGGCGTTGCGTGAGTCCCTCCGCCACCTCGAAGCGGTGGCCGAAGGCAACAGCTCGGACGCCGCCACGACCCGGGACCAGATCGACCACCTGGTCACCCAGGCCAAGACGATCCGCGACACCCGGCTCCCGCACTCCAAGACCCATCCTCAACTCGGTGACCCTGTCATCGAGACCTTCCTGACCGAGGCGACGGAGGGCGGGCGGGTATCCTGAGCGGTGGACCGCGACTGGCGCTGAGGTGGACGACCACCGGGGAACGGTCCGCCGGAGGATCCGGCCGAGCCGCGCGCCTGGGCACTTGACCTGTTGTCGACGCCCAAGGGAGCGCGCGCCATGACTGCCACTTTGATGACCGGGACCGACCTCGCCGCCGAGATGGTGGCGAAGGCGGCCGACCGGGCCCGTGCACTGCAGGAGCGGACCGGGGTCCAGCCGTGCCTGGCCACCGTGCTGGTCGGTGACGACCCCGCATCCGCGACGTACGTGCGGATGAAGCAGAACCGGTCGAAGAAGGCCGGCATCGGGTCGCGGAGCGTGGTGCTGCCCGCCGAGACGACGACCGAGGAACTGGTCGCGGAGCTGACCAAGCTGTCCGAGGATCCCGCGGTGCACGGGATCCTGCTGCAGCACCCGGTCCCGGCGCAGATCGACGAGCGGGCCGCGTTCGAGGCGATCGACCCGGCCAAGGACGTCGACGGGGTGACCACGCGGTCGTTCGGCGCGATGGCGTTCGGCGAGCCCGGGTTCCGCTCCGCGACGCCCGGCGGGATCATGCGGTTGCTCGAGGCGTACGACGTACCGATCGCCGGGGCGCACGCGGTCGTGATCGGCCGCAGCCCGATCCTCGGCAAGCCGGTCGGGATGTTGCTGCTGGCATCGAACGCGACCGTCACCTACACGCACTCCCGGACCACCGACCTGCCCGCGATCGTCCGGACCGCGGACATCGTGGTGGCCGCCGTCGGCCGGGCGAACTTCGTCCAGGGCGACTGGCTGAAGCCCGGCGCGGTCGTCGTCGACGCCGGCTACAACGAGGGCAACGTCGGGGACGTCGACTTCGCTGCGGCGGCAGAGGTCGCGAGCCTGATCACGCCGGTCCCGGGCGGGGTCGGTCCGATGACGATCGCGCTGCTCCTCGAGCAGGCCGTCGACGCTGCCGAGGCACAGACCGTCTAACGGTCGCAGCCGCCGTCCTTGTCGGCGCGGGAGTGCGGGCGGGCGATGTCGTCGATGCCCTTGTAGGCGTACGGGTCGGTCCCGGCGACCATCACGATGTCGCGGTAGTCGTGCTTGCCGACATGGACGTCGGCCGGCACGGAGTGCCAGGGGAGCAGCGACTCCGCGCTCATGTAGTGGTTGGCGAGAGCCCGGCGGAGTCCGCGCCGGCTGGTGTTCGGCAGTGATCGGTGCAGCAGGTAGCCGTTGAAGATCACCGCCGAACCCGCCGGCACCTCGACCGGTACGGCGTCGTCGTCGGAATACGGGAAGTCGAACAACTCCACCGTGCAGTCGAAGCGGAGGTCGTCCTGCTCCCGGTCGGGGTAGATGACGCCGCGCCGGTGCGAGCCGGGCAGCACCCACAGGCAGCCGTTCTCCACAGTGGCGTCGTCGAGCGCGATCCACACCGCGGTCAGCGAGCGGTCCCTGGTCGGGATGAAGAACTCGTCCTGGTGCCAGGCCTGGCCCGGCTTGCCCTCGGACTTGATGAACAGCATCGACTGCATCGCCTTGACGTTCGGCCCGATCAGCGCGGTCAGTGCCGTCACCACGCGCGGTGCGTGCAACGCGGCCAGCGCCACGTCGGACACCTTGTGTGGCTGGTGGATGCACAGGTACTTGCGCAGGACGTCCTCGCCCGGCTCCGTGCTCGGGCCGCCCTCGACGGCACCGAGGTCACCGCGGCACAGGTGCTCGGCCGCTGCGTGGAGCGCGGTGACCTGGTCGGGTGGAAGGGCCTGATCGAGTACCACGAAGCCGTCGCGCTGGAACGACTCGATCAACTCGTCGGTGACCTCGGTGAACCTGCGTACGGCGGTGACAGGCTGCATCTGGCGCTCCATCCGGCCTTGGGTTGGCGATGACCGGCTTCACCGTCTCAGAGCACGGCGGGACGGCCAATGTCGCGGGCGCGCGCTCTACTATCTGTTCGTGACATCGCGACCACCGGTGATCAGCGTGAACTCCGTGGTCCAGGTCGCGGACTATGCGCCCGGGGCAACGTACGGTCCGCGCTGGCTGCCGAACTTCGAATTGCTCTGGCTCCTGCACGGTTCGGCGCTGTGGCGGACCGAGGTGTACGACGACGCCGGGGTCCATCAAGTGACGGTCGAAGAGGAACTGCGCCCCGGAACGGTGGCGTTGGCTCGGCGCGGCAACCGGGATGCCTATATCTGGGACTGTGATCAGTGGTCGCGGCACGCCTACGTGCACTTCCAGATCGAGGACTTCGGCGGACTCGGTGCTCCTTCGAGTTGGCCCTCGGTGCGACCGAGGTCTGATCCGGGGCTGCTCGACGAGCTGTGCACGTACCTGCTGGATCTGGCCGGCGTACCGGAGTCGGTTCCGGGGCACAGTGACCGGCTGGTGGCGACGATGCTGGAGGTCTTCCTCAGCGCTCCGGTCGGCGCTTCGCGTGAGGAGATGCCGGACGGTGTTCGGCGCATGGTCGACCACGTTGCGACCGTGTGGGCCAGGCGCGGGCCGCGGATCATCTCGGTGCCTGAGCTGGCCGCTGCGGCGAATCTGTCGGCTGGACACCTGCACCGGCTCTTTCGGGAGCGGTACGACTGCGGACCGGCGTACGCCCTGGATCTGATTCGGCTGGCGCGCGCGGCGACCGCTCTGCTGCGGACGAACGCGACGATCGCGGAGATCGCGTCCGACGGCGGCTACAGCAATCCGTACCACTTCTCACGGCGCTTCTCCCTCGCGTACGGCGAACCGCCGGGCACGTTCCGGCGTCGACGGCAGCTGTCCGATCCGCTTGCGCCGGTGCGCGAGGCCGGACTGCTTCCGGTGGCCCGCCGGCTGCTGGAGGCCGCCCGGAGCGGCTGACTCCGGGGCCTGCCGCGGTGGCAGAATCCGAGACGGCTGTCCACTCTGTGGCGGCACTGGCCTAGTGTTGAGACAGACAAGAACACCTGAGCGAGGAGGCGGACACGTGGCGGTACGGGCGATCCGGGGTGCCACCCAGCTCGACGTGGACGAGCGCGAGCATCTGCTCGAGCGGTCCGCCGAGCTGGTGCGGGCGGTCCTGGAGGCGAACGATCTGGAGAACGAGGATCTGATCAGCATCCTGTTCACCGTCACGCCGGACCTGCACTCGGAGTTCCCGGCGGTGGCGGGCCGGCAGATCGGGCTGACCGACGTACCGCTGATGTGCATGCAGGAGATTGCGGTGCCGCACGCGCTGCCGCGGGTGGTCCGGATGATGGTGCACACCGAGACCCAGCGGTCCCGGGAGAAGATCCAGCATGTCTACCTGCACGGCGCCGTCGCGCTCCGGCCGGACCTGACGGGCGCCCAGTGACCCATGAGTGAGCTGCGGGGTCCGGTCCGAATCGTCGGGACCGGCCTGATCGGTACGTCGATCGGCCTGGCGCTGGCCCGGCTCGGTGTGGTCGTGGAGTTGGTCGACGCCAACCCGGACAGCGCTTTGATGGCTGAGCGCATCGGCGCCGGCTCCCGGCTGGTCCAGATCGAGCCGCAACTCGTGGTCGTCGCCGTACCGCCGGATCACGTCGGTGCGGTGATCGCCGAGCAGCTCGAGCAGACCGACGCGATCGTCACAGACGCGGCCAGCGTGAAGTCCAAGCCGTTGGCCGATGCACGCAAGCTCACGACAGACCTCAGTCGGTACGTCGGCAGCCACCCGATGGCAGGGTCGGAGCGGAACGGCCCGCTGGCCGGTCGCGCGGACCTGTTCGATGGCGCGACCTGGGCGATCACTCCGCACGAGACCAGCGCTGCGGACGCGGTCGAGTTGGTTCGACGGCTGGCCGAGGCGTCGGGCGCGCGGACTGTCGAGCTGTCGGTCGAGGACCACGACCTTGCTGTCGCCCGGGTGTCGCACTTGCCGCACCTGATGTCGGCGCTCGCCGCCGGCACGCTGGCCGACGCCCCGAGCTCACATCTGCAGTTGTCCGGTCAGGGTGTCCGGGACGTCACCCGGATCGCGGCCGGCGACCCGAAGCTGTGGACCCAGATCGTGTCCGCGAACTCGACGGCTCTGACCGGTCTGCTCGAGCAGATCCGCGGCGAGCTCGACCGAGTCCTCGTTGCCCTGGGCAAGGAAGAGGCCGGCGAGGAGCTGACCTCGATCCTCGGACAGGGCGTGTCCGGCGCGGTCCGCGTGCCGGGCAAGCACGGTACGCCGCACATCGATCTCGTCACCGTTCTGGTCACGATCCCGGACCGGCCCGGCCAGCTGGCCCGGCTGTTCGCCGACGCCGCCGAGTCGGGTGCGAACGTCGAGGACCTGCGGATCGACCACAGCCCGGGACGCCCGGTCGGTGAGGTCGAGTTGGCGGTCAAACCGGGCTCGGTCGACCAGTTGGTCGAC
This sequence comes from Kribbella capetownensis, assembly GCF_004331485.1. Classification (GTDB taxonomy): domain Bacteria; phylum Actinomycetota; class Actinomycetes; order Propionibacteriales; family Kribbellaceae; genus Kribbella; species Kribbella capetownensis. Next base: position 606,955 of record NZ_SJKD01000005.1, on the reverse strand, counting down.
GTACTGACCGAGCGGGGCTGGGTCGTGCACCGGTAGGTGCCCGGGTTGTCCCCGGCCACAGGTAATCTCTGGGCCATGATCATCGCTGTGGACGGCCCGAGCGGCTCCGGCAAGTCGAGCACCGCCCGCGGCGTCGCCAGCCGGCTGGGGTTGCGCTTTCTGGACACCGGAGCGACGTACCGCGCGGTGACGTGGTCGGCGATGGAGCACGGTCTCGATCTCGACAACACCGCTGCGGTTGCGGAGCGGGCGCGGGAGCTGCGGCTGGAGATCAGCACCGACCCCACGCGACAGTTCGTCATCGCCGACGGCACCGACGTGACGGCCGCGATCCGGGAGCCGCGGATCAGCGAGACGGTCTCCAAGATCGCCACCAACCTCGACGTCCGCAAGGAGCTGATCCGGCGGCAGCGCGCCGTCATCGACGCCGCCCAGCCGAGCGGCGGGATCGTGGTCGAGGGCCGGGACATAGCCACCGTGGTCGCGACCGACGCCGAGCTGAAGGTGCTGCTCACCGCGGACCAGGACGCCCGGATGGCGCGCCGCGGCGCCGAGCTGGCCGCCGGTTCGGTGACAGCCGAGCAGCTCCGCGACCAGATCGTCCGCCGCGACGCCGACGACGCGACCGTGTCGGAGTTCCAGGTCGCCTCCGACGGTGCTGTCACCATCGACTCGACGCATCTGTCCCTGGAGGAGGTCATCGACGTGATCAGCCGGCTTGCGAAGGAGGCCGAGGCCGCGCGCCGGGAGTCATGACAGCAGAAGTCACCGGGCACCTGGAGCTGCCCAGCACTGCCGACCTGCGTCCGTTGCCGTACCGGCTCGCGCTGCCGATGCGCATGGTCGCCAAGCCGTACTTCCAGTACAAGTACAAGCTGACCGTCCACCACGAGGCCCGGTTCCCACTGACCGGGCCGGTGCTGATGACCCCGAATCACCTCAGCCTGCTGGACGGACCGCTGCTCGGGGCGATCGCGCCCCGGATGCTGCACCAACTCGGCAAGATCGAGGCCTTCGGCGGCCTGCAGGGCTGGTTGCTGCGCCGGATCGGTCAGATCCCCGTCGACAGGTCGTCGTACGACCCGCTCGCGGTGCGGAAGTCGATCCAGGTACTGCGGGACGGCCGGGTGCTGAACATCTACCCGGAGGGGACCCGTGGCGCGGGCGACTTCGGCACGATCCGGGGCGGAGTGGCATATCTGGCCATGGTCACGGGTGCGCCGATCCTGCCGGTGGCGCTGCTCGGGACCCGGCTGCCGCACGCCGATGTGGAGGGCTTCCCACCCACCGGGAGCCCGATCGACGTCGTCTATGGCGAGGTCTTCACGGTTGACCGCGTACCATTTCCCCGGAGGCACTCCGACGTACGAGCGGTTGCCGACCAGATCGGCGACGTGCTGCGAGCCCATATGAAGGCGGCCGTCGAAGCCACCGGCCACCCTCTCCCGGGCGGGCCAGACAAGAAGGACCCTGATGAGTGACCTGCCCACCGGCTACGACTTTGCCGAGCCTACGCACGACCGTGAGGACACCGGTCCGCTGCCGGTGCTCGCGATCGTCGGCCGGCCGAACGTGGGCAAGTCCACGCTGGTGAACCGCATCATCGGCCGCCGCGAGGCCGTCGTCGAGGACACCCCGGGTGTCACCCGCGACCGCGTGTCGTACGACGCCAACTGGGCCGGCCGGGGCTTCACCGTCGTCGACACCGGCGGCTGGGACCCGGACGCGGTCGGGATGGCCGCGCTGGTCGCCGCCCAGGCCGAAGTCGCCATCAACGCCGCCGACGCGGTCCTGTTCGTGGTGGACGCGACAGTCGGCATCACCGACGCCGACGAGGCAGTCGTCCGCGTACTGCGCAAGTCCGGCAAGCCGGTCGTCCTGGCCGCGAACAAGGTCGACGACCAGCGGATCGAGTCCGAGGCGATGAACCTGTGGAGCCTCGGGATCGGCGAGCCGTTCCCGGTCTCGGGCATGCACGGCCGCGGCACCGGCGACATGCTCGACGCGGTTCTCGAGGCTCTGCCCGAGGCGCCGCCGGAGCGCGACGGCGAGGCCGGCGGACCGCGCCGGATCGCGATCGTCGGCAAGCCGAACGTGGGCAAGTCCTCCCTGCTGAACAAGGTGGCCAAGGAGGACCGCGTCGTCGTCAGCGACGTCGCCGGGACGACGGTCGACCCGGTGGACGAGCTGATCACGCTGGCGGGCAAGGAGTGGCGGTTCATCGACACCGCCGGCATCCGGCGCAAGGTGAAGAACGCGCAGGGCCACGAGTACTACGCCTCACTGCGGACCAACGCCGCGATCGAGCGGGCCGAGGTCGTCGTGGTCGTCGTGGACGCCTCGGAGACGATGTCGGAGCAGGACATCCGGATCATGAACGCGGTCGAGGAGGCCGGCAAGGCGCTCGTGATCGCGTACAACAAGTGGGACCTGGTCGACGAGGACCGGCGCTACTACCTGGAGCGCGAGATCGACCGCGACCTGGTGCAGTTCCGCTGGGCGCCTCGGGTGAACATCAGCGCGCTGACCGGCCGGCACATGGAGAAGCTTGTCCCAGCCATCGAGGCTGCGCTCGAGGGCTGGCAGACCCGCGTCCCGACCGGCCAGCTGAACGCCTTCCTCGGCCGTCTGGTGGCGGCGCACCCGCACCCGGTCCGCTCCGGCAAGCAGCCGAAGATCCTGTTCGGCACCCAGGCCACCACCATGCCGCCGACGTTCGCGATCTTCACCTCGGGCCAGATCGAGCCGTCGTACCAGCGCTTCATCGAGCGCCGCCTCCGCGAGGACTTCGGCTTCGTCGGCAGCCCCGTCCACGTCCAGATCCGAGCCCGCCAGAAGAACAAGAAACGCTGACCGGGCGCCGGTCAGAGCACCCCCTCGGATGAGGTAAGGTGTACTCCGCTCGCCTGTGTGAGGCGAGCATCGGGCTGTAGCGTAGTTTGGTTAACGCGCCGGTCTGGGGGACCGGAGAGCGGGAGTTCAAATCTCCCCAGCCCGACTCCGAAGAGGGGCACCGATCTGTCGGTGCCCCTCTTTACGTTTGATCCATGGCCGCGACGAGGGACAAGCGAACCTGGAACGATGCTGAACTGCGACAGGCGGTAGCGAACAGTCAGTCCTGGCGTGCGGTTGCCCGCACGCTCGGGCTGAAGGACAAGTCGGCAGGCGTCATTCGGACGATCAAGCGGCACGCCGCCCGCCTCGATCTGGATACGACCCACTTCACCGGGCAGCGTCGTTGGTCCGATCAGTTGCTGCGTGAAGCCGTTCCTGGATCAAGCTGTTGGGCGGACGTGCTGGCCGGTCTCGGTGTCATCGACAACGGGGAGAACCGGGTGCGGGTCAAGGGACACGCCATCCGGCTCGGACTGGATTGCACACATCTCAGACAGTTGGATCGTTCGGCGCCAGCGGAAGACGTCTTCAGAGAGCCGCTCCGGCTGGAGACGCTGCGAACGGCGGCGGCTGCGCTGGCGATGGCGTGGTTCACCCTGCACGGATGTGCGGTTGCCCTGCCGATCGAGCCACAGGAGTACGACTTGCTGGTGACGACGTCCAAAGGAGTTCAACGTGTACAGGTGAAGTCCTGTGCGTCCCGCAACGGAAGGGGCTACTGGCACGTCGGCATCGGACGACGCCCCTACGTCCTCGACAAGTCCGCCGGCAAGATGCCCTACGACCCCGAGTCGATCGACTTGTTCTTCATTGTTCTCGGCGACGGCAGCATCTACGTCATCCCCAGCTCTATCCTGGCGGGCCGGGTTTCCATCTCAGCGGAGAGCTATGCGCCGTACCGGGTGGGGGATGCATCGAGCCTGCTTCAGGATGGGGCACCGGCGGGTACCGATGCCCCACGCGTCCGTTCAGCGGATGTAGACGACTTCCTTGGGCTCGGGGTTTCCTTCCACGCGCAGGCTTTCGCCTTCGATGTCTACTTTGGGGGTGATGCGGTCGAGCCAGTTCGGGAACCACCAGGCGCGGTCGCCGAGGAGTGACAGCACTGCCGGGACGAACGTCATCCGGACCACGAAGGCGTCGATCAGTACGCCGATGGTCAGGCCGAAGCCGATCGCCTTGATGATCGGGTCGTGCACCAGGATGAAGCCGGCGAACACCGACGCCATGATGAGTGCTGCCGCGGTCACCACTCGCGCGCCGTGCCCGATGCCTTGGATCGTCGCGTCGGTCGCGTGCCGCCCGTGCACGAACTCCTCCCGCACCCGGGACACGATGAAGACCTCGTAGTCCATCGCCAGCCCGAACAGCACGCCCATCATGATGATCGGCAGGAAGCTGACCAGCGGCCCGGGGGAGTCGACCCCGACCAGGCTTGCTGCCCAGCCCTGCTGGAACACGGCGATCGTGATCCCGAACGTCGCCCCGATCGTCAGCACGAATCCGAGCGTCGCCTTCAGCGGCACGAGCAGTGACCGGAACGCCAGCAGCAACAGCAGGAACGAGAGCCCGATAACCACGAACAGGTACGTCGGCAACGCGTCGGACAGCTTGTTCGACACATCGACCCCGACCGCCGTGTTACCGGTCACCGAGATGCTCGCGTCGCCGGTGGCCAGCGGGTTGACCGCCGACCGCAGATCCTTCACCAGGTCCGCGGTCGCTTCGGTGGCCGGTCCGCTCTGCGGAATGATCTGCAGCAGCCGGGTCGACCCGTCCCGGCTCGCCGGACCGGGCTGTGCCGCGACCACGTCGTGCATGCCCTGCGTCTTCGCGAGCACCTGCTGCACGAGTGCGCCGGACTTCGCCGGGTCGTTGCTCTTCACAACGACGACGAGCGGACCATTGGCACCTGCTCCGAACGCCTCAGCGGTCAGGTCGTACGCGACCCGCTGGTTCGTCCCGGCCGCAGCCGATGCTCCATCAGGCAGCGCGAGCCGCATGTCCTTGGCCGGAATCGCCAGCAGCCCCAGTCCGATGATGCCGATGGCAACGATCGGCACATGGAACCGGGTAACCAACCGCCCCCAACGGAAGCCGAAGCCTTCCTTCGGCGCGCTGGCCGGCGCCTTGCGGATCTTGCGGGGGAGGATCCGGTTCCCGACGAACCCGAGCATCGCGGGCAGCAGCGTGAGCGCGACCAGTACGGCGGTCAGCACCGTCGCGGCCGCCGCGAAGCCCATCGCCGTCAGGAACGGAACGCCGACAACGGACAGACCGGCCAGCGCGATGACGACCGTCGCACCCGCGAACAGCACCGCCGATCCAGCGGTCGCCGTCGCGCGGGCAACAGACTCCTCGGGATCCATCCCCTCCGCGAGCTGGCTGCGGTGCCGCGAGCTGATGAACAACGCGTAGTCGATGCCGACCGCGAGCCCGAGCATCAGCGCAAGAATCGGTGCCGTCGACGACACATCGGTGAACGCGGTCACGATGAACAGACCGGCCATCCCGGCCAGCACCCCGAGCAGCGCCGTCAGCAGCGTCATCCCGGCCGCGACCAGCGAACCGAACGTGACGACCAGGACGATTCCGGCGACGACCACGCCGATCACCTCGGTCGCCCCGATCTCGGGTACGCCGCCGACGACCTGGCCGCCCGGGACGACCTTGAGGTCCCCGGAGCTGAGTCCGCTCAGGCCGTCGTACGCCTCGGTGCTCTGTTTGGAGAGCTCATCGGCGGGCTTGCTGAACTGGACACTGATCAGGCCGGTGCTGCCGTCCGGGCTGATCGCCTTGCTGGTGAAGGGGTCGACCGCGCCGACGACCTCGGGCACCTTCGCGACCTTGGCGACGGCCGCGCCGACGGCGGCCTTCACGGTCGGGTCGGCGAGCGTCTTGCCGTCAGGTGCCTTCACCACGACCGTGGCCGACGCGCCGCTCGCCGCAGGCAATTCCTGCTTGAGAGCGTCGAGCGCGCGCTGCGACTCGGTGCCGGGGATCGAGAACGTGTTCGCGGTCTTGCCGCCGAGAGTGAGCGCGGCTACCCCCAGCGCGACGAGGAAGACCGCCCAGACAGCGGCGACGAGCCGCCGGCGCTGGTAGGAGAACCGGCCGAGCCGGTACAGCAGATTGGCCATCGGGTAGGGGTCCGTTCGGATCGTACGGGCGGGCAGTGGAGCGCGGCGTCGGGGCGGAGGCCGGGGCGATATACGTCTTGGTCAGGCGGATCTGAGGATTCTGCGGAGGGCGATGTCACAGAGGTTGCGGAGTTCGTCGTCGGTGCGTTCACCGGGGTGGCGGCACTCGCCGAGCAGGCCGTTGATGGCGAACTTGGCCAGATCCCGTTCGAGTGGATCGTCGCTGCCGGCCAGCAGGTCGGTCAGTCTGATGCCGTCAGCAACCAGTTGGGCGATCTCGGGCATCTCGTCGATCACCGGCAGGATGTCCTGCAGTACGTCGATCACGCCGCGGTACCGGACCGCGAGATCGGTGAACTGCTGGATCGCGAACTCCTGGGCCTCGGCCTGCGACAGCCCGGCGGCGGAGTCCATCAGCCCAGCAAGGTCCGCGGCGGCCGGCTCGAGCACGGCGGCCAGGACGGCGGGCTTGCCGTTGAAGTGGTACAGCACCGTCGCCTTGGAACAACCGGCGGCGGAGGCGATGTCCTGCAGGGAGGTGGCGTTGTAGCCCCTGTCCTGGAACAGGCGCATCGCCTGCCGGACGATCTCGTGCCGGGTGCGTTCCCGGACCGGGGTGGCTGCCATGGAAGTCATCCTTCCTGACCGATCGGCCAGTTTTCAACCGATCGGTCAGATCTGTGCCGCGGCTCACCTCTGGTGCGCTGGGTTGATTGCGGTGTAATGCTGTAATCAGGAGGCGGAGATGGCGGAGGACGACGTACTGGACGCCTACTCCCGGGTGGTCTCGGGAGTGGCGGAACACTTGATCCCGCGGGTCGCGAGCCTGCGGATCCGGAGCCGGCGGGGCGACTCGTCCGGATCGGCAGTGGTGCTGACCGAGGACGGGCACCTGCTCACGAACGCCCACGTGGTCGGCGAGGGCGAGCACGCGACCGCCGACTTCGCCGACGGGACCTCGGCCGAAGCTCAGGTGATTGGCGTCGACCGGTTGTCGGACCTCGCCGTACTGCGCGCCGACCGGGACATCCCGGATCCGCCGGAGTACGGCGACGCGGACGGCCTGAAGGTCGGGAACCTGGTGGTTGCTGTCGGCAACCCGTTGGGCCTGGCCGGCAGCGTGACCGCCGGCGTGGTGAGCGCACTCGGCCGGTCGCTGCCGGTACGCAGCGGGTCCGCGCAGCGCATCATCGAGGACGTCATCCAGACCGACGCCGCCCTGAACCCCGGCAACTCCGGCGGAGCCCTTGCCGACGGCAACGGACGGGTGATCGGGATCAACACAGCCGTGGCCGGGATCGGTCTCGGGCTCGCGGTCCCCATCAACCCGACCACTCGCCGGATCATCTACTCGCTGCTGCATGACGGACGGGTACGCCGTGCGTACCTCGGCCTGGTGACGACGCCTGCACCCCTGCGGCCCCAGCTCGCCGAACGCTTCGACCAACGGAGTGCGCTCCGGGTGGTCGAGGTCATCACGGGTAGCCCCGCCGCCCAAGCCGGCCTCCGCCAAGGCGACCTCGTCCTGGCCGTAGACGGCGCACCCCTGCGCGACGCCCAATCCCTGCAACGCCAACTCTTCGCCGACGCCATCGGCCGCCGAACCGAAATCACAGCCATCCGCAACAACGCCCTGGTAGACGTAGTAGCCCACCCCACCGAACTAACAGACAGATAATTCCCCCACGCCTCCGCCACGCGCGCTCCTTCGTCGCGTGCTCGCGGCCGCTCCCACCCGCCCCTTCCTTGCTCGCGCCGTGCTCCTGCGTCGCCCGGCATGCCGACTGCCGGATGTGGACTCGGCTCAGAGGATCACCCGAGGGCCCGGGGTCGGGGTCGGGCGAGACGTCCCCGGACTGAGACCGCTCAGTCGTGGACTCGGGTCGGAACTCCAAGCACCCCGGGCGTCGCTCAGTGGTGGTTCTTGAGTGGGGCCTGGAGTAGGACGCCGGTGCCGGGCTTTAGGGGGTTGCCGGGGAAGGTGAAGTTTCGGGTTAGTTCTGTGAAGCCGAGGTGTTTGTGGAGGTCCAGGGTGGGGCCGTTTGCGAGGTTGGCGAAGTAGAGGATGGTGTCTGCTCGCTCTGCGGTCCAGCGCATGCGGTCGACTGTCAGGAGCTCGCCGATTCCGTGGCGGCGCCAGTCCGGTGAGACGATCAGGCCGACCAGGTAGTACCCGGTCGGTGCCATCGTCGGTGGGTCGGCGGACGTCATCTCATGCCAGATCACGCCGCCGTACCCGACCACCTCGCGACCAACGCACGCGACCGCGGAGTACCGACCTGGATCATGCAGGTCGCCGAGCAAGCGTCGGCGGCGGCCGTCGACCGACCCGCCCGTGCGAGAGACGATCAGTCGCGCGCAGGCGTCCAGGTCGTTCTCCTCTGCCGGTCGGGTCACCACCTCCGCACCTGGCGCCCGGCGGTCGGTCTCTGGCTCGTAGTTCGCGAACCCGCTCATTGCGTCAGCCTAGAATCTGCCGATGGACGAGCGACTGGTGCTTGCCGCGGAGCTGTCTGAGCGAGCGATCTTCAACGGAGAGTTCGAGAAGCTGACCGCGGCCGATCGTGAGTTGGATGCTGTGCAGGCAGATCTCGCACTCGCTCGCGGGAAGGTGCTGCATGCGCGGTTCCTGGACAACCGTGTCGAGGCCACGCAGGAGCTCGCGCTGTTCGAGCAGGCCGCCGAGCTGTACAGCGCGCTGGGCGACCAGCGCGGCGAGGCAAATGCGCAATTCTGGATCGGTTGCTTCCATCAGGTCGTGCGCGACGACGTCCCGGCCTCGATCCAGCCGCTGAAGGTCAATGAGCACATCGAGGCGGCTCGTTCGCGCATCTAGCGTCCCGCAGGTGTCGGTTGGCGCGTCGACATAAAGGCCGCGCGGACGGATGCTGCGGACGCTAGGGTCGCGAAGGTGTTGAGCTCACCGGTGAGTAGGGACTTGATCGTCGTCGGCGCCGGCATTATCGGTGCATCGGTGGCCTATCACGCCGCTCGGGCGGGCGCTGCCGTCACGTTGGTCGACGGCGGGCAGCCGGGCGCTGGTGTGACGGCGGACTCGTTCGCCTGGGTCACGCTCGCCGGGCCGAGCGGAACGTCGGGCGTGCAGGAAGGTCCGGCCGCCGGGCTGCGGGCCACCGCGACGGCGGAGTACCACCGACTCGGGGCCGAGTTGCCGGGACTCCCGGTGACCTGGTCCGGCTCGCTGACCTGGACCACGCAGGGCAGTGCGCCGGACGCCGGACCCGGGCAGGCGATCGTCGACGCGGCCACCGTGGCGACGCTCGAGCCCACTGTTCGGCAGCCTCCGGAATGGGCCCTGTGGGCGCCGAGCGACGGCGCTATCGACTCGGTGGGCGTGACCGAGCGGCTGGTCGCGGGTGCTCGCGCCCATGGAGCTCGAGTACATCTGGACACGCCGGTTACCGCGGTACGCCGGGATGCAGCGGGCCAGATTGCCGGGGTTGAGACGGCGGCAGGACCGCTCTCCGGTACGACGGTGGTGCTGGCGGCCGGAGTGGCCACCGGCGCGCTGGCCGCGCCGCTCGGTGTGCGCGTCCCGGTCGACCCTTCGCCGGCGACGTTGTTCCGGCTCAGCGCACCGGCCGGTCTGGTCCGCGGTGTGGTCAACACTGAGGACTTCGATCTTCGGCAGGTCGCCGCGGACCGGCTGATTGCCGCCGCGGACTCGCCCGAACGGACCCTCGCCGCCGTCCGGTCTACCTTCCATGGCGCCGAGAGCGTCGAGCTGCTCAGTACCCGGGTCGGCATGCGCCCGATGCCGGCCGACGGCGACCCGATCGTCGGCCCGGTCGCCGAGGTTCCCGGCCTCTACTTGGCAGTGATGCACTCGGCGGTCACGTTCGCCGCGGCCGTGGGCCGTCTGGTCGCACGGGAGCTGGTCAACGGAACCGTCGAGTCGGCCCTGTCAGGTTGCCGCCCGAATCGCTTCCACTAGGCGCTTTACAGGCTGACGCCGGCGATAACGGCTGCTAGTCGGTTGCACTCGCGGGCGGGCTACCTGCGGGAGTCCTCTTCCTGCCGAGCCGAGTTCGTGAGCTGACTTACGACTCAACGCAGGCGGTAGAACCACTGTCCGTCGTACTCACGATCCACAGTCTCGTTCGACTCGACAGCGGTTCCCCTCACGATCTCGGCGAGACCGCACCTGTCGGCTGCGGCCCGCACTCGATCGTCAAGCGCACGGTCCGCCGCGAGTGTGTCCCGCTCGGCGTCCGTCGCGGTGCCGAGCCAGACCCAGACGTCGAACGGCGCGCTGAAAGCCAGGACATACTCCACGTGGTCGACACCCTGCTTCCGGAATTCGCGCTGCAGCTCCTCCTTCAATCGCTCGAGGGCGGGCCAGTTCGGCTGGGGACTACCAGCCACGCGCCCGCCACTCGGGGAGCGAAGGCCTCTCCGCGCCGAGGGTCGAGTCGTTACCGTGACCCGGGTAGAACCACGTCTCGTCGGGGAGCGTCCCGAAGAGCTTGGTCTCGACGTCGTCGAGGAGGGACGTGAAGCGCTTCGCGTCGCCCTGCGTGTTGCCGACGCCGCCGGGGAACAGGCAGTCTCCGGTGAACAGGTGCGGCGGGCCGTCCGGGTCGTCGTACACGAGGGCGATCGAGCCCGGCGTGTGGCCGACCAGGTGGATGACGCGCAGGCTGCAGTTGCCGACAGAGATGTGGTCGCCCTCGTCGACGAGCTGGTCGGTGGGGACCTTGATGCCTTCGGCGTCGTACCGGCCGGCGACCGTGGTGGCGCTGGTACGGGCGACGACCTCGGCGAGGGCCTCCCAGTGGTCCTGGTGGCGGTGGGTGGTGACGATGCGGGCCAGGCCGCCGTCGCCGATCAGCTTGAGCAGCGTGCCGGCCTCGTTGGCGGCGTCGATCAGGACCTGTTCATCGGTCTGCCGGCAACGCAGCAGGTAGGCGTTGTTGTCCATCGGCCCGACCGCGACCTTGGTGATCATCAACTGAGCCAGCTCGTGCGTCTGCGCTGGTCCGCCGACCTTGACGTTTCCGTGGTACTCCGGCATGCGCCCTCTCCCTGGATGTCGGTGATACCGCCGATCCTCGCACCCCGGAGCCGGTCCGGTCATGTCCGCCCCCGGGTTGCGCGAACCACCCGTCGCGATCGAATATACTTTCGAAACGGCCGGGGGACAGCACCGGTATCCCGGCCGGTCCGGTGTCTCTGCCACAGCGCCGGAAGTTTTTGTCGGTGGGCCTCGTTAGCATGACGGGGCATGTCCCCGGTAACCCTCGAGAACGGCTGAGAGTGAGCTTGTGTCTGACCGTCTGATCGTGCGCGGAGCACGCGAGCACAACCTGAAGGACGTCTCGGTCGACCTGCCTCGGGACGCCATGATCGTCTTCACCGGACTCTCGGGCTCCGGCAAGTCCAGCCTCGCCTTCGACACGATCTTCGCCGAGGGCCAGCGGCGATACGTCGAGTCACTGTCGGCGTACGCACGGCAGTTCCTCGGCCAGATGGACAAGCCCGACGTCGACTTCATCGAGGGCCTGTCCCCGGCCGTCTCGATCGACCAGAAGTCGACCTCGCGCAACCCGCGCTCCACCGTCGGCACGATCACCGAGGTGTACGACTATCTCCGGCTGCTGTTCGCCCGCGCCGGCCGGCCGCACTGTCCCGAGTGTGGCGAGCTGATCGCGCGGCAGACGCCGCAGCAGATCGTCGACCGCGTGCTGGAGCTGGAGGAGGGCACCCGGTTCCAGGTGCTCGCGCCGGTCGTCCGCGGCCGCAAGGGGGAGTACCTCGATCTGTTCCGCCAGCTGAGCGGTCAGGGACTGTCGCGGGCCCGGGTGGACGGCGAGACGATCCAGCTCACCGACCCGCCGAAGCTCGACAAGCAGAAGAAGCACGACATCGACGTGGTCGTCGACCGGCTCGCCGTGAAGAGCTCGGCGAAGCAGCGTCTGACCGACTCGGTCGAGACCGCGCTCGGCCTGGCCAGCGGTCTGCTCGTGCTGGACTTCGTCGACCTGCCGGAGGACGACCCGCATCGCGAGCGCCGCTTCTCCGAGAAGCTGGCCTGCCCGAACGATCACCCCCTGGCGATCGACGAGCTCGAGCCACGGTCGTTCTCGTTCAACTCGCCGTACGGCGCCTGCCCGGTGTGCACCGGTCTGGGCACCCGGATGGAGGTCGACCCGGAGCTGTTGGTCCCGGATCCGTCGAAGTCACTCGACGAGGGTGCGATCCAGCCGTGGTCCGGGGCGAACGTCTCGCAGTACTTCGAGCGACTGCTCGCGGCGCTGGCCAAGGACCTGAAGATCAAGACCACCACGCCGTTCGGTGAGCTGCCGGCGAAGGCGAAGAAGTCGCTGCTGACCGGGCACGACAAGCAGGTGCACGTCTCCTACAAGAACCGGTACGGCCGCGAGCGGTCGTACTACACGACCTTCGAGGGCGTGATCCCGTACGTCGAGCGCCGGCACGCCGAGGCGTCCAGCGACACCGGGCGGGAGCGTTTCGAGGAGTACATGCGCGAGGTGCCGTGCCTGGCCTGCAACGGCGCACGGCTCAAGCCGATCTCGCTCGCCGTGACGATGGGTGGCAAGAACATCGCCGAGGTCAGCGCGATGTCGATCGACGAGGTGCACGCGTTCCTCGTGGACATGGAGCTGAGCCCGCGGGAGAAGCAGATCGCGGAGCGGGTGGTCAAGGAGATCGGCGAGCGGCTGCGGTTCCTGCTCGACGTCGGTCTGGACTACCTGGCGCTGAACCGTCCGGCCGGCTCGCTGTCCGGCGGCGAGGCGCAGCGGATCCGGCTCGCGACGCAGATCGGCTCCGGCCTGGTCGGCGTGCTGTACGTGCTGGACGAGCCGTCGATCGGTCTGCACCAGCGCGACAACCGGCGGCTGATCGACACCCTGGTCCGGCTGAAGGACCTGGGCAACACGTTGATCGTCGTCGAGCACGACGAGGACACGATCGACCACGCCGACTGGGTGGTCGACATCGGCCCCGGCGCCGGTGAGCACGGCGGCCAGGTCGTCGTCTCCGGCACGGTCGACGACCTGCGCAACCACCCGGACTCGATCACCGGTGCGTACATCTCCGGCCGCCGGGAGATCCCGATGCCGGCGGTCCGCCGACCGCTGACCGAGGGCCGCGAGCTGACCGTGTACGGCGCGCGGCAGAACAACCTCCAGGACATCGACGTGACGATCCCGCTCGGGGTCTTCGTTGCGGTCACCGGGGTGTCCGGCTCGGGTAAGTCGACGCTGGTCAACGACATCCTCTACACGTCGCTGGCGCGACACATCTACGGCGCCCGCGCGGTGCCCGGCCGGCACACGAAGATCTCCGGCATGGAGCTGGTCGACAAGGTCATCCACGTCGACCAGTCGCCGATCGGGCGGACCCCGCGGTCAAACCCGGCGACGTACACCGGTGTCTGGGACCACATCCGCAAGCTGTTCGCGGACACCCCCGAGGCGAAGGTCCGCGGGTACCAGCAGGGTCGCTTCTCGTTCAACGTCAAGGGAGGCCGGTGCGAGGCGTGCTCGGGTGACGGCACGTTGAAGATCGAGATGAACTTCCTCCCGGACGTGTACGTGCCGTGCGAGGTGTGCCACGGCGCGCGGTACAACCGCGAGACGCTCGAGGTGCACTACAAGGGCAAGACGGTCGCCGACGTACTGGACATGCCGATCGAGGAGGCGTCGGAGTTCTTCGCCGCGATCCCGGCGATCTCGCGGCACCTGAAGACCCTGGTCGAGGTCGGCCTCGGGTATGTCCGGCTCGGGCAGCCGGCACCGACGCTGTCCGGTGGTGAGGCGCAGCGGGTCAAGCTGGCGTCCGAGCTGCAGCGGCGTTCGACCGGCCGGACCGTGTACGTGCTGGACGAGCCGACGACGGGTCTGCACTTCGAGGACATCCGCAAGCTGCTCGGCGTCCTCGGTGGCCTGGTGGACAAGGGCAACTCGGTGCTGGTCATCGAGCACAACCTCGACGTGATCAAGACCGCCGACTGGATCATCGACCTCGGCCCCGATGGCGGGCGTCGCGGCGGGACATTGGTCGCGGAAGGCACGCCGGAGGAGGTCTCGGAGAACCCGGCGTCGTACACGGGGGAGTTCCTGCGGGAGATCCTGGCCGGCCGTGCGGCCAAGCCGAGTGCGAAGCAACAGGCTGCCGCGGTGAAGAAGGCGCCCGCCAAAAAGGCAGTCGCCGCGAAGAAGACGGTAGCCAAGAAGACCGCGGCCGCGAAGTCCAGTGCGGCGAAGAAGACGACGGCAGTGAAGAAGACCGCGGCGAGAAAGCGCGTCGCGAGCTAGTCGCTGCGGCCGGCTTCGGCCCCGCTGGCCCTCAGCCCACACCGGGCTGGGGGCTTCGGCGTACCCGGAAACTTCACTGAACGTGTCAACTCGCCGGGCACTATTTCAGCGTCTTGGTCGGATGCGGGTGCTGCCGCCGCCCGCTCTCTGATCGCTGACGAGCCCGGGGTTGTCGCGCCAGTCCAGGTACGTCATCAGGGCGGCGTCGGCTCGCAGCCGGGCCCAACTGCTTTGATGCAGCTGGGACCTGCGACGGTGGAGTTCGGCGCCGACTCGTTCGGGGCGTCCGTCCGGCGAGGAGTGCATCTCGTCCAGTGCGGCGCGGATGATCGTCGTGGGGAAGTTGCCTTCGCGCAGGAGACGCACGAGGTGTGCGTCCCTGGCGGCGTCGACGTCGAACACGCGGTAGCCGGTGACTTGTTCGCGTGCGGGACGGATCAGGCCGGCACGGTCCCAGAAGCGGAGTGTCGACGTGCGAACACCCAGGAGGTCCGCCAGTTGTCCGATCCGCAACGGCCTACTCTGCCGCCTCATCTGGTCGAGTGCGGCTGCCATTCGCGGGTCGGCGTCGAGGGGGTGAGTCACAACGACTTCGAATGCGTGCAGAGCCTGCTCAATACGATCGCGCTCGCGGTCGAGTTGGGCGTGAGCACGATCGATGCAGGCAACAGCTGTCTCCCGGTTGCCACGGTGAACGGCCGCCATGATCGTGACGGCATCGTCCCAGCCGTACGCCCCTACCAGCGACCGCGCGGACGCCAAGGCCCGGCGGTGTGACTCATCGAACTCCCGGTAGCCCGCGGCAGAGCGGGTAGCCGGGGGAAGCAGTCCGGCCTGCTCGTAGTTGCGCACCTGCTGGACCGAGATCCCGGCTTCCCTGGCAAGCACAATTCCTCGCAGCGTCTTTGAGGTGCCAGTTGAGGGTCTGCGCATCGGAATTCCTCTCGTTCGCACAGCAAACACTCAAACCGTACTTCAAAGATAGACTTTAAGTGTGACAATTCCGCCCAGATCAGAACCTGCTGTTGCCGTGGAGAGTCTGTCGATGACATATCGCGTTCCGGTGCGCGACGCCGGACTGATTGCGGCGGTCCGCGCGGTGGTGCAGCGGCGTTATCGCGACGTCCACGCCGTCCGAAACCTCACGTTCCAGATCGCGCCCGGTCAAGTCGTCGGGTTCCTCGGCCGCAATGGGGCCGGAAAGACGACGACGATGAAGATCCTGGCCGGCATCCTGCACCCGACCAGTGGTCGAGTTCGCGTCCTTGGACAGATCCCCTGGCGACGGCAGAACCAGTATCTCCGCGAGATCGCCCTCATCCGCGGTAGTCAGCCGATCGGGGACGCGCCGGAACTCACCGTGCTGGACTCGTTCCGCTACCAGCAGGTCCTCTACGACATCGCCGAACCCCACTTCAAGCGCAATCTGGCCGAGCTGAGCGCACTGCTCGACCTCGACAGAGTCCTCCAGCGACAGGTACGCGCGCTGAGCCTCGGTGAGCGGATGCGGGCCGGGCTGGCCCTTGCGCTGGTCTACCGCCCGAAGATCTTGTTCCTCGACGAACCCACCATCGGGCTGGACGTCTCCGCCGCGAAGACAGTCAGAACGTTCATCGGCGAGTATGCCGCCCAAACAGGAGCCACCGTGCTGCTCACCAGCCATTCCATGACCGACGTGGAATCGCTGTGTCCACGGCTGATTCTGGTCGACGACGGAGCAATCGCCTTCGACGGACGCCGCAACGAACTCAGCTCGGCCTTCGCCCCGACCAAGCTGGTCCGGGTCTCCGTGACTGATGACAACCCAGACCTCACCCCGTACGGGGACGTCCTGCGGCGCGACGAGAATCACTGGTTGTTGCGCGTGGACCGAGATGCGGTACCAGAAGCTACGTCCCGCATTCTGTCCCGCTTCGCAGTCGCTGATCTGTCCGTCGAGGAACCATCGCTGGAAGACGTGATCGACCAGGCCTATCACCGCCTACGCCAGGTGAAGGACGCCGGCTGATGCGCCGCATACTTCGACTCTTACGGCTCGAGATCTGGCGCCAAATCATCGGCTGGTCAGGTGCCTGGTGGTTCCTCATCACCTTGATCATCGGACAGGCAGTGGCACCGCTGCTCGGGCTGTTTGTCTGGCTGCACGTTCCGGGCGCCCAGGCCCGGCTAGGCAGCTACTACCTCGCGGTGATCTGTGTGGCATCGATGACGGCATCTTTCGAGAACCACACGTTCGCGCTGTCGATCTACAGCGGCACCGTCGCCGCCGCGCTTCTACGCCCTCAGCCGCCCGTCATCGGCCCACTCGGGGAGAACCTGGCGATTCGTTTCTGGATGTTCCTGCTCGGGATACCGATGGTCGCCCTGGTCGGACTGTCAGTCGATGCGACCTTCTCACCACTCCCGGTACTGGCAGCACTACCGGCACTCGCCCTCGCAGCGGCCTTGAGGTTCTTGTTCGTATGGACTCTGGCCATGGCCGCCTTCTGGACCGAGCGAGTCCACGCCGTGGTCGCCTTCGGCGGCGTACTGATTGGCCTGCTTGGTGGTTCCGCAGCACCGAACGCGCTTCTCCCCGATCCTCTCCGGGCCATCGCCCAGGCCCTGCCGTTCCGGTCGATGCTCGGCTTTCCCGCCGAGCTGGCGGCCGGCACGGTGACACCAGCCGGCACAGCAGCGGGGTACGCGATCTCGGTGGGGTGGACAGCGGCGCTGGGCTGTTGCGCGGTCGGCGCGTGGCGTCTCGGCATCCGGCGCTACACCACCGTGGGAGCATGATGAGAATCGCTCGGCTGCTCGGTACGGCATTCTCGTTGTCGCTGCGGCGTGCCGTGGCTCACCGGATCAACCTGTTCTTCGACGCGCTCCTGGCTGTCGTGGAGTTGACCGCATCGATCGCCACGATCGGCATCGTCTTCACCCGGACAGGCCTGCTGGCCGGCTGGACCGCAGGACAAATGATGACATTGATCGGAACCTACGCGCTCATCACCGGCCTCCGAGCAACGTTCCTCGACCCAAGCCTCGCTGACCTTGCCCAACAGATCCGAGACGGCCGACTCGACACCTACCTGCTCCAGCCGGCGACCACCGTGGTGCTCGCCACCAGTGGCAGGCACGCGCCCCTCGCCCTTGTGCAAAGCATCCTCGGGGTCGGGGTGATCATGTTCGACCTGCATGAGCTGGCCATCATCCCGTCACCTGCGGCTGTTGGCGCCTGGATCTTGCTGACGATGATCGGACTGCTGATCGGCTGGGCGACGTCGGTCGCACTCGCATCCCTGGCGTTCTGGGCCCCACGGCTCAGCCTTGGGGTGTTGCACGGCACCGCCTGGGAACTCGGTCGATACCCAGTCGACATCTACGGACGCTGGCTTCAGCGACTACTTACCTTCGCGTTCCCCATAGCTGCAATCACAACCTGGCCAGCTAAAACACTCACCCGAGGTACAGACCCCAGCAATCTGATCGCAGCCATCCTCCTCGGGGCCGCGTTCACAGCCGGAACCATGCTCCTGTGGCGGATAGGGATACGGCGCTACACAGGTGCTACCTCGTAGAGCCCACTCCCGACCTGACCGTATGAGCAACCGCCCTGCGTCGGCCGCCCGCGGTGTCGCAGGTTCAGGCCACCGTCATTGCAGTGCGGTACTCGGCCGGGCGCCGACGTGGCTGATCGGTGTCGGCAGGACACCGGCGCGCGTGCTGGAGTCGGTGACTTGAGACTCAGGCTGTGTGAAGGCCGAATTCGTTGCTGTTTGGGTCGGCCATTTCGATGCGGTCGGCCCGGTCGGCAAGACGGGTCGCACCGAGTGAGACCAGTCGTTCCGTCTCGCTGGTGGGGTCCGCGGTGACCAGGTCGAAGCGCTGCCGGTTCCTTGCGTTCTTGGGTTGGATCGGCGATCCGCTCCATGAGTCCCAGGAGATCTTGGTGCCGCCGAGCGGCGATTGGACCGCGGTCTGCTCGTTGTTGTCCAACACCAGCGGCCAGCCCAGCGCGTCGCGCCAGAACAGGCCGACGTCTCGTGTTCCGTCGCAGGTGACCTCGCCGAGGTAGCCGGTGCCGGCCAGGTAGTTGTTGCCCGGCTCGATCACACACAGCTCGTTGCCGCCGGGGTCGGCCAGTACGACGAACTTGTCGTCGGGTCCTTGGCCCACGTCGATGTGGCGGCCGCCCAGGCGCAGCGCTGTCTCGACGGTTCGCTGCTGGTGTTCAAGGCTGGTGCTGGTCAGGTGCAGATGCAGCTGTCGGGGGCCAACCTGCAAGGTGTCGGAGGTGAGGAAGCGGAGCCCGACCTGCGTCTTGTCACCTGGTACCAACGCGCCGCCGGGCTCGGTGAGGACCTCTCGGTCGAGCAGCCCGGCCCAGAAGGCCGCCACCGCGGTCGCGTCGGCCACGTCGAAGACCACTGCTTCCAGTCGTAGAGCCACTTCCACACCCTAGGACGGGCTCGTGGCCCCGGCGAATGGTTTGCGCAGAGAGCGAATAGGCGTCCCCGTCCGGAACGGGATCGCTCATCGCGACCACACATGACTCCCAGACCGCCACGCCCGCCGGCGCAGCAGAGTTGAGGTTCGGGTTGCGGGCCGGGTACCGGGGCTGCAGGCAACCACCTTGGCTGAAGGGCGCGCCGGACTGATGATGGCGTTGTGTCGTGGTCTGCGTTTGGACAACGGCACCGGCCCTCGGTCGCGGTCGCTCTTCGGTGAGGAAATGGCATGCGGTGGGGCGTGGAAGGGTGCCAGGATGCCGGCATGGTTGCGCGCGCGTTGGAGGATCGGGTGGTGCCGGAGTCGTACGAACGGTTCCGGCCTGCTATCGGTGGAACTCAGGTTGAGGCCTGGCTCCGCACTGCTCGGCGGGACGAGCCATCCAAGCGGTTCATTGGCCCTTCGAGCCGATGAACCAGGGCACCGATCCCGAAGAGCTGCCGACCGAGGTCCTGGCCGACGTGGCCAGCGTCGTCGGGGCAGAGGTCACTCTTCTCAGTCGCCTACCCGGAGGCTTCGATGTGGGTGCCATGCGCGTCCAGTTGGCCGGAAGGGCAAATGCAGTGCTCAAAGCATGGCCCCGGGCACGCCCCAACCAGCTGGACGAGTCGTTGCGAACCCAGAGAATCGTCGAGCGCATGCGTAGGCGCGGCTATCCCACCCCGGCCTGGCTCGGAGTGGGGGCCACAGCCACTCACGTATGGCACCTGATCGACTTCGTTGATGCGGCTCCAGCGCCAGAGCTGACCCCGTCCCTTGTTGAGCAGCTGATGGAGATCAACGAACTCCAGGCCGGCCAAGCCTCCGAGCCCTACGACCATTGGTCGTACGCCTGGCGGCTCGCCACCGGTCAGGAATTCGGTCAAGACTTGGCTCCGAGTTTGTCGAGGGCTGTCGCCGGGCTGTCGGAGTACTCCTCCGTGGTGTCGGCCTTGGTCGAGCGCCTGCGGCTCATGTGTGCCGACGTCTCACCACCACGAGCGGCACCTGACATGGTCCATGCCGATTTCAAGCCCGACAATGTCCTCGTCCGTGACGGAGCGGTGGTGGCGGTTGTGGATATCGGGAACGCAGGTAGCGGCACGCGGGCGACTGATCTCACCACCCTCCAGTGGCACACCTTCCAGGGTCCGCTGGACGGAGTCCGAAGGCGGCTGTCGACGAGGATCCTCGACCTGGTCGGCTGGGAGGGGGCGGCGGTGCTCGTAGCGACACAGATCCTCGTGAGGCTCGAGTTCCCCATCCGTCACGGGCGCCACGAGGTCGTTCCAGGGGTGGTCAAGCGCGGCCATCGCGCCCTTGACGAGCTGAACGCGCTTCACTAACTGGCGCCGATGGAGATGGGGGATCGCCCGATGCCGCTGCATGCTCCAGCTCGGGGAACAGCACCCTCCACCGCAGACCGGAGTCGAACTCGACCACACGGCCCAACTCAGCGATTGGCACGCCACACACCCTCTCCCAGCGGCCGCTGCAGTACCAACTGGTGCTCAGAAGAGTTCAGTCGACTCGCCAAGTTGAATAAGGCAACGAGTTCGGGCCGCTGCGCGATGACTCTGCTCGAGCTGAGCCGAAAGTGACCGGACTGCCGACGAGGTTCGCCGGGTGACCCGGTCCGACCACTAACCTGACGGTGCGGCGCAACGACACTGCGAAGGAGAGACTGTGAGCGGACGCTGGGACATGGGCCAGGACACCCTGGGCCAACTGGCCAAGAAGACCACGACCGGAACGCAGGACCTCGGCGGCTTGGTGAAGCAACTGGTCGCCGCGGCGCAACCGCTGGAAGGCAAGATGAACGGCTCAGGCAAGCAGGCGTTCATGGCCTTCAAGGCCAACGTCGACAGCATTGCGGGCGACCTGAACGCCGGCCTCGCGGCGATCAACCAGGGCCAGTCCGGGATGGACGCCGCCTTCCGCGGCGGTGACACGGAGATGGCCGACACCGCGAAGAAGAACCAGGGCGGAGCGGACTTCAACGCCGCCAAGTTCGGCAAGCGCTGAGAGAGGAACTGACGATGGCGAACCGCAACAGCTACGACACTGCCGCCTCCGGCGAGGTGCAGACGACCATCAAGAACCTCTCCGGCCAGATCGAGGGTCTGATCGCGGCGCACAAGAAGAACGTCGCCGCCGCGCTCGGGGACGCCTCGGCCACCGACGTGACCGAGAAGTACCGCGGCGTCGAGGCGCGCTTCGACAAGGCGGCCGCGTCGACACTGGCGATCATCAAGTCGCTGCAGGACACCATGTCGGCGAACGACGCCACCGCCGCCGCGACGCTGAAGAAGGCGTCCGCCGCGGTCGACGGTATCGGCTGACGCACCGCCGGATCCGCACGGTCCCGGACGCCGGCCAGCGAGTGGCTGCGTCCGGGCCGGTTTGTGAGCCCAAGTTGGCCCCCGACCCCTCGGAGGAGCAAGAGTGGACTGGGACATCGACGTCGCCGGTACCAGCAAGGTCCTCACGGACACACAGACGGCGGCCGAGCCGTTCAACAAGCTGTCCAAGGACTACGGCGACAAGCTGACCAACCTGATCACCCCGTTGAAGTACGACGCCTTCGCCGTCGTCGCGGTCGCGATCGGGGAGTACGCCCAGCACTGGCAGCCGACGATCGAGGCCGCCGCCAAGCAGGTCGGCTCCTCGCTGACCGGCGCGTCGAACGCGGTCAAGGCCTACATGAACGGCCAGCACGACATGGTCCTGAACGCGCAGCAGGCCGCGGGGCGGGGCGAGATCCCGAAGCCGCCCGGCTCGACCCGGCCGACCGGAGGGAACAGGGCGGAATGAGTGAGCAGCAGCCGGCCGAGGTGCCGGCCGAGGTGATCGAGGCAGGGCGGGTCCGGCTGGCCGAGTGGCTGACGGCGCAGGCGCCGTCGCCGGACCTGGGCGCGACGCCGGAGGATCTGGCCGACTGGCAGGCGCGGCCCGCCGAGGAGTTCCTGGTCTTCGTGCCGCCGGGCTACGCCAACCAGGTGTTCCTGGTGGCCGAGCACGGTGTCAGCTCGTTCGCCCCGAGCGAGCAGTCGCTCGACGAGGCGATGGCCGCGGCCCGGCCACAGGCCTGAGCGTACGTCGCCGTACCCCCGGCGGAACCAGCATTCTGTTGACCCAGCGCGACCGAGGAATTGAACCGACATGATCGAACCGAACGGCATCCCGATCGAGAAGATCTCGACCGTGGTCACGGCGCTCGAGCAGAACGTGCCAGGACTGAGCGGCCTCGGGCAGAAGTTCACCGACCTGGGCAACAACGTCCACAACACGTTCCAGCGCCTGAACGGGGTGTACCACGCGCCGGAGCGTGAGGTTCTGGTCAACTCGACGAAGAAGATCCAGACGAACCTGACCGAGTTCGGTCCGAGTCTGCCGGCCATGTCGCGGCATCTGACCAACCTGACCGGCGACGTCCGGGGCAAGCTCGGCACGCTGAAGGACATCCGGGAGGAGGCGTACGAGTGGCATCGGCGGAAGAACCGCAACCCGGAGTGGAAAAACGATCAGGACATGATCGACGACAACAACCGGATGGTCGAGGACGTCCGCCGGATCGTCCGGGAGGAGATTCCGAACCTCTGCTTCACCGCCGCCAACGAGATCGTCAAACTGCACGGCGGTAAGCCCTGGGACCCGAAGACCGGTGTGCGCGAGGGGGACAAGCCGCCGGAGCAGAAGGAGCAGGACGGCGATCCGCCACCGGAGGCGTGGGGAACGCCCGAGGAGCGGGACAAGCCGCTGTGGCAGGACTGCCTCGAGTTCCCGGTGAACTTCGTCGTCGGTGTGGTCACCGTAGTCGGTGAGACGCTCGAGGGTCTGCTGACCCTGATCCCGGTGCTGCCCGCGATCGCGAGCATCCCCGGCGTTCGGGACTGGGCGAAGGACAAGCTCGGGTGGGACATGCCCACCTGGGAGGACGCGGGCAACGCCTGGAAGGGCCTCGGCCTGATGGTCGCCCATCTGGCGACAGCGCCCATCGAGCTCGCGTGGTGGGGCTTCGATCAGCTCACCGGCCTGGACACCCGGCCTGACGCGGTCAAGTCGTACAGCGAGCAGGGCGCCCAGATGGGCCTGGGCATGGTCAAGGGTTTCGTCGCATGGGACGAGTGGGCGAAGAACCCGGGCAAAGCGTTCGGCATGGCGCTCACGAATGTGGTCGCGACCGTGGCCAGTGGCGGTAGTGCCGGTGCTATCAAGACCGCGGCGATGGCCGGCAAGTTCGGCGCTGCGAGCCTGGCGGTGGCGAAGGTGGCCAAGGTGGCCGAGTTCGCGCAGGGGACGAGGATCGCCCTGCACGACGGCGTCCTCGGCGCGGTGACGAAGATCCCGAAGGTCGGCGACGTGGTCGGCGGCCTGTCGAAGATCCCGATCGTCGGCGACACCTTCAAGCTGCAGGGCGTCCCGAAGATCGACGTACCGTCGGCACACACCCCCGACGTCAGCACGCCGGACACGCCGGACATCAGTACGACGTCGCACACCCCGGACGTCAGCACGCCGTCTGCCCACGCGAATGCGCCGACGGTCGACAGCCCATCGGTGGACACGCCCGCGGTACACGACACAGGCGGCACGCCGCAGAGTCCGGTCAGCGACGCCCCGTCGGCCCCGCTGTCCCACGCCGACCCGAGCACGACGTCGCCCGCCGCGCACACCGGCCCCGGCACCACACCCGGCGGCAACTCCCCGGCCCCGACCACCCAAATGCCAGCTCAAACCACCCACGCCCCCGACACCCAGCCCACCCCAGGCACCTCCCGCGCCCCGGACTCCACCACGCCGAGCACCTCACGCGCGCCGGAGTCGACGACGCCAGGCACGACGCGCACTCCTGACGGGCAGACGACGCCGGGCACGTCCCGCGGGCCGGAGTCCTCGGCACCTGGTTCGACCCGCACACCCGACTCGACAACGCCGAGCGGCACCCGGACCCCGGACTCCACGTCACCAAGCACCACGCGTACGCCGGACTCCACCACGACCCCGGGAACCACACGCACGCCCGAGTCGACGACGCCGAGCTCGCACACCCCGGGCACCACCCACACGCCGGACTCACCCGGCACGCACACTCCGGAATCCGGGACGCCGGGCTCGACGCGCACGCCGGAGTCGACCACACCGGGCCGGACACCCGAGCCGTCGACGCCGAGCACGCACACGCCAGGAACCAGCCACACGCCGGACCCACCCG
The DNA here is from genome assembly GCF_004331485.1 of Kribbella capetownensis. Lineage (GTDB taxonomy): Bacteria > Actinomycetota > Actinomycetes > Propionibacteriales > Kribbellaceae > Kribbella > Kribbella capetownensis. Next base: position 582,932 of record NZ_SJKD01000005.1, on the reverse strand, counting down.
GCACGCGCACTCCGGAGACCCCCGGCACGCGTACCCCGGAGACCCCCGGCACGCGTACCCCGGAGAGCCCCGGCACGCGTACCCCGGAGACTCCCGGCACGCACACTCCACGCACGCCGGAAACCGGGACGCCGCATACGCCCGAGTCGACGACCCCGGGCACGCACACCCCAGAGACCCCCGGCACGCACACGCCAGAGACCCCTGGCACGCACACGCCGGAGACGCCGGGCACACGGGCGCCGGACGTGGCGCCCGCGGCGAGGAACGCCGACCCCGTCGTCCAGCCGGTGATGCCGATGCACCCCGGCGTACCAGGGCACGTCGGCGGACCTCACGGCACGCCGAATGCACCGCACTCAAACACCCCAGGCACACCGAACGCACCGCATTCCAACGCCCCGGGTACGCCGAACGCGCCGCACCCGAACACGCCGCGCTCGAACGCGCCGCACTCGAACGCGCCGGGGGCGCCGAATCGGCCGCATGACGCAGCGAATGATCCGAAGTGGGACGACCCGCTGCGTCGGCAGGTCGAGATCGATCGGTTGAAGCCGGACTATCTGCGTCCGGAGCCGGGAAAGCCGCGCTCGATGGTCGACCCGCACCAGCACATTCCGGCGCGGCGGGAGGACCCGCGCTGGGGCGAGCTGACCGACTCGGTCGGCGACCCGCCGGTGAGCAACGTGCCGGACTGGGTTGGCCGGGTCAACCCCGACCACGACCTCAGCCCGCACTACCGGATGAACTGCCCGGACATCTCGCGGAACGTCGCCGACATCCTGAACGGTGGTGAGCCGCGGCTGGCGTCCGGGAACGCGTTCAAGAGCGGCGAGGATCCCGAGGGGACCCTCGAGTGGATGGACCTGGACGACTTCCACCCGGACAACAAGATGGCGGCGCCGCAGGGTCCGCACAACCCGGCGGACTTCACGAACGCGGCGTACCGCAGGGTGTTCGACGCGCTGTCCGGCAAGCCGCCGGGCACGCACGCGAACATCTTCGTAACCTGGAAGGGCGGTACCGGCGGGCACGTCTTCAACGCCTTCGTCGACGAGGGCGGCCGGGTGAAGTTCCTGGACGCGCAGCCTCCGGGCGGCAAGCTGGTGGACTCGTTCCCGCCCGGTCACACGTCCCCGCACCCGGTGAACCCGTACCACGACGCCAACGGCCGGCCGGTGGATATCGACTCCATCATGTTCGCCACCCGTGAACCAGGCGGACGCTGGGACGGCATCCCGCGCTCGCCGAACACCCCGCCGGCGTCCCAGTTGCGCTTCCAGCGCGACGTACGTCCCGTCTCGGGAGCTCCCGACGCGAACCCGTCCATCGCGAACCGCCTCAACCCACCAGACGCGCCAACCCACACCCCGGAGCAGCCACAACACGCCCCGGACACGCGTGCCCCGGACGGCCACACGCCAGACCCACACGCACCCGACGGACGCACCCCGGAGTCCAAGGCGCCGGAGGGTCGAGCGCCGGACACGCACGCGCCGGAGGGCCGTACGCCGGAGTCGCACGCGCCGGAGGGCCGAGCGCCGGACACGCATGCGCCGGAGGGTCGTGCGTCGGAGGGACGGACACCGGAGGGACGGACGCCGGAGACCCACGCGCCGGAGGGGCGTACGCCGGACACGCATGCGCCGGAGGGGCACACCCCGGAGACTCGCGCACCGGACGGACATACACCGGAGACGCACGTCCCGGACACGCACGCACCTGAGGGCCGTGCGCCGAGCACACATGCGCCCGACGGGCGTTCGCCGGATGGGCATACTCCAGAGGCGCCGGACACACACGCGCCTGAGACGCGGGCGCCGGAGAGGTGGACCGCGGACACGCAGGCTCCCGCGACACGGACCCCGGATGCGCACGCACCTGATGCGCGTGTTCCTGAGGGGCATTCACCGGATGCACATGCGCCAGAGACCGGCGCGCCGGACACGCACGCTTCCGGCGCGCGTGCGGCGGAGGGGCGTGGGGCTCAGCAGTTTGGGGCTGGGCGGGTGGAGGATGGCGGGCCGCTTGCGCGGTCGGAGTTGGCTGATCGGGGGTTCCGGGCTTCGGCGCAGGACGAGGCGGCGTACCGGGCCACGTTGCGGTCGATCGACCGGGCCAAGATGGCTGAGCACCGGGGGCGTGGTCGCGCGCAGCTCGGGGATCAGATCGACGACCTGTCGGACGTCGAGCTCAATGCCATGGAAGAGATGCTCGGGATGCCTCATCAGGACATCAACCGAGCGTTCCGTGCAGGCGACCCGAATGTCGAGCGGATGCCGCTCGTCCGCGTGGCGACGTCGGCGATGAACAGGCTGCCCGACCATGTGGGGGAGATCCATCGAGGGATCACCTTCGACACACCGGGCGAACTGCAGGCGTTCCTGGACCGGTACACGCCGGGCAACACCGTCCGGGAGCCGGCGTTCACGCACTCGGACAAGGATCCGGCCGGCGCTGAGATCTTCAGCGGCGGGCAGTACGCGCCGGCTCGGGTGGTCATGCACATCGATGCTCACCACGGCAAAGACATGTCGTTCCTGCGTGATCCGCACCTCGGCGTGGACGAGGTCATCCACCCGCCGCACACGTCGTTCTATCCGACGAAGCTGGAGTTCGATCCGGACACCAAGACGTGGCACGTGCATGTGCGTGACCACGGCGGTCCGGCTGACCCGCATGTCGGCGAGGCGCCGCGGGTTTCGGTGGAGCCTGACAACACGAGTTCCTACTGGCGCCAGCAGGCGGAGAGCCGCTACCCGTCGCCGCAGCACCCGCCGCAGCCTCAGGTAGACCTGTCCGTCCCCGGCCAGCCTGTGCACCCGACGGCACCGTTCGGCCCTGGCCAGCCGCACCAGCCAGCCGACCCGTTCGCCCCAAGCCAGCACCAGCCGCCCAGCAGCCCAGGCCAGCCCAACTACGGTCCGTCGCACCCGGGCGAGTCATTCGGTCCAGGTCAGCCGGACTACGGCCCGCCCCAATCGAGCCAGCCCTTCGGCCCCGGCCAGCCGGACTACGGGCCTCCTCAGCCGGGGCAGTCGTTCGGCCCGGGCCAGCACCAGCCAGGTGAGTCGTTTGGGCCTGGACAGCACGAGCAGCCTGACTATGGTCCGCCCCATGCCGAGCCGGACTACGGGCCGCAGCAGGGCTATCACCCCGGGCAGCAGCAGCCTGGGTATCAGCCAGGACAGCCACCGCATCAGCCGTATCCGGGGCCTCAGCAGCCGGCGCAGCCGCATCAGCCGTACGGGCCGCCGCACCAGCAGCCGCATGCGCCGAACCAGCCGGGCTACCCGGGGCCTCAGCAGCCGAACGGGCCTCAGCAGCCGGGAGAGCCGGGGTACCCGGGACAGCAGCCGCATCAGCAGTACCCGGGGCATCAGCAGCCGGGGCAGCCGCATCAGCCGTACGGGCCGCCTCATCAGCAGCCGCATGCGCCGAACCAGCCGGGCTACCCGGGGCCTCAGCAGCCGGGGTTTGGTCCAGGACATCGGCAACCGGGGGAGCCGGGATTCGGTCCGGGGCATCGGGAGCCGCAGCAGCCGGGGTACCCGGGGCACCAGCAGCCGAACGGGCCGCACCAGCCGGGCGAGCCGGGCTACCCGGGGCATCAGCAGCCGCCGTACGGGCCGCCGCATCAGCAGCCGCATGCGCCGAACCAGCCGGGGGAGCCGGGGTTCGGGCCGGGGCGTCGGGAGCCGGAGCAGCCGGGGTACCCGGGGCAGCGGCCGCATCAGCCGTACCCAGGGCATCAGCAACCGGGGCAGCCGCATCAGCCGTACGGGCCGCCGCATCAGCAGCCGCCGTACGGGCCGGGGCATCAGCAGCCGCATGCGCCGAACCAGCCTGGGCAGCCGCATCCGCAGCAGCCGGGCCAGCCGCCGCACCGCCCGGGAGAGCAGCCCTGGCAGCAGCCGCACCGCCCGGGGGAGCAGCCGTATCACCCGGGGCAGGAGCCGTTTGGGCCGGCTGGGCATGACCCGTATGGGCCTCCGCGTCAGCCGGAGTCGCCGTACGGGCCGCCGCAGCAACCGCACGGCCCGCAGCAGCCGCACAATCCGCAGCAGCCGTATGACCCGCGGCAGCCATACGACCCGCGGCAGCCCTACAACCCGCAGCAGCGGCCGGGGTATTCGCCGGAGGAGCACGGGCCGTACGCCCGGCACGACCAGCCACCGCGGCAGAGCGGGTACGGGTCCGCACCGGACGGACCGCAGCCGCACCAGCCGGCGTCGAGTCACGAGCCGGAGCACTCGCAGGGGACGAGTGCTGAGGGCCCGCACGGGCAGGGTCATGAGCCGGCGCCCGCGCCGGGACACGAAGGGGAGCCGGGCGAGTATCCGGTCCGGCCGCCGGACAAGAACGAGTTCGTCACGAACGAGCCGGAGAAGCTGGAGAATGCGTACCGGCGTGTGCGGGAGGCGAACGACGACGTACCGAAGGTCGCCGAGGAACTCGACCTGCATGACGACGACCCGGCCAAGCTGGCCGAGTTGGAGGAAGTGGTCGACGTCGCGAAGCGCAACGTCTTCGTCAACAAGCACGACGTCGCGATCGGCCCGGGTGACATCCGGCACGGCAACTTCACCCCGCTGGACGGCATCGCCGACCTGTGGACGAAGGTGATGGACGGCAAGTTCCTGGACGCCGGGCAGGTCAACGAGTTGCGGTCCCTGATCGCGCACGAGTACGTCGAAGCGAAGTTGCTCGAGCACGGCGTGCCGTACAAGACCGCGGACCCGAAGGCGTGGGAGGGCGAGGCCTACCGGCCCGAACGGCCGGGACCGCACGAGCTGGCACCGTTGTCGCTGCGGTCCGGCGCCCAGGTCGATCTGCTCAGGCTCTGGAAGATGTACGGGCTGACCTCACCGTTCCCGGACGGCTTCCTGGCGAAGGATTTGTCCAAGGCCAACCTGGATGAGATTGTCCGGTCTATGAAGGAGCAAATGGGATGGTGACCGACACAGCCGCCGCGGAGCGGATGGTCGAGCGCCTGCTCGCCGTGAAGTGGGACGACGACGCGGCGTTCGCTCAGCAGCAGTCCCGCGCACGGCTGGCTCGCGAGTTCCTCCGGCGTACGGCGCAGTGGGCCCTGACCGTCGGGGCGCAGGAGGGTTGGCCCTTCGGCGATCTCGCGGGTGCGGTGGATCCGGAGGTCGCCGTCGACCCCGCGCTGCTGGCCAGGCTCGCTCCGGACCCGTCGTCCGCGGACCCGTTCCCGGTCCTGCCGGACATGGCCGCGGCGATCGTGCGGTGGGCGGCGCTCGGCGACCTTCCGCGGCAGCGGTTCCCGCAGTTGGACGATCCGTATGAGCCGATGCTCGCCCTCTTCGATCGGGGCGGAGGCTACGCGCGGGGGCCGGGGTCCATCGAGCTCGGGTTCATCGAGTTCCCGATCCGGTCGGTGGCCGAGCGGGCCGCGCTCGAACCGGTGCCGATCGACGCGGCGGCGTTGGACGCGTTGGACCGGGAGGGCTGAGATGTCTGGGAACTACGGTACGCAGGTCATCGAGTCGGTTGCGGTTCGGCGGCGGCGGTTGCGGGAGGCTTGGTTGTTCGGGGCCGAGCGGGCCCGGAACACGCTGACCGAGCAGACCGGGAAGGTGTTCGCCAGCGTGATGATCGGGGCCGTCGCCTGCGCCGGGTGTGCCGGTGTCTCGTACTTCAAGACCTCGATGGCCAAGGAGAACGAGAAGAACCAGCAGCCGGTGCCGACGGCAACGACCTCCGGCCCGGTCAGCCCGTCGCCCTCACAGAAGTAGCAGGCCGAGGAAGTAGCGGGCCTCAGCGGCCGAACAGGTGCCGCAGCCAGGTCCGCCGCGGCTGTGGCTTGACCGCGGCCGGGAGTACGGCGGTCGGCGGTGTCGCCAGCGTCACCGGAACCTGGACCATCTGGTCACCCTGCAACCAGAAGAGATCCGGCGAGCATCGGTCCGGCGCGCCCTGGTAGCTCTCGGCGACCCACCGGGCCAGCGCGTCGGCGCGCGCCTGCCCGGCGTCGGCGGGGCAGTACGCGAGCGTGCTCAACCGGGGTACGCCGATCAACAGGCCCGCTCCCATCGATGCCTGCGGCAACAAGTTCTCCCGGTCCACGATCGCCATCGAGACCAGCGGGTCGTCGTCGCGGCCGAGGACGGTGAAGCCGTCGTGCTGCTGCGGCTCCAGGTCGGCGATCTCGGCCAGGGACAACTGCACCGGTGACGGTACGCCGGGATCGGCGAGCCCGAGCATCGCGCGCCGGACCACGGTCAGCCGGCGCAGTTCGTCGCCGGTACGGACGAAGACGACGACCTCGAAGTGGTCCCCGAACGGGATCAACGCGTCGGCGACCGGACCCGCCGTCCGGGCGGACCAGCCGCGCTGCACCAGCAAGGCACGCTGACGCTCGCCGACGTCGCCGTACCGGTGCTCCTCGGTGGCGAGCTCACCCTCCGCGACGACGGCCCGCAGCCAGGCCTCGATCTGCTCCGGCCAGCGCGGCTGTGGTAGCTGGAGGCAACGATTGACGATCTCGCCGACGCCGACCACCGCGGACATCTGCAGCGCACCCCGGCCCCAGCCGACCTCCACGGTCCGCTCGTCGGCGTCCACCACGCAACCCGGTAACCAGATCGGTGCGAGATCCGAAATCATTTCCACCACGGTGGAATCGTTCGCGCCCGTCATCCCTTGACCTCACCCACCACTAGAGTGTCTCGCACGTCCGTCGGTAAGAAGTACGAAGTCCCCCGCGCAACCGCGGGCTGGTCCAGCGGAGGAAAACCTTAGTGGCAAGCCGGATCGTGCACCGCCCGGCGCGGCGCACACCCGCCCCCGGGGTGCAGCAGCAGCGAGTGATCGAGGTCGCACCGAGTCTTGGTGGTGCCGGCGGCGGTGGAGGCGGCGGCGCCCTGCAGATGCTGCTGCCGATGGTCGGCAGCATCGGTTCGGTCGCGATGATGACGATGGGCCGCTCCGGTCCGATGGTCATGGTCGGTGTCGGGCTGCTCGCACTCACCATGGTCGGTTCCATCGGCGGCATGATCGCCTCCCGCGGCAAGGGTGGCAAGGACCGCAAGCAGCAGCGCACCCGCTACCTGGACTACCTGGAGCGGATGCGGGACGACTTCTCGAAAGAGGAGCGGAAGGCCCGGGCCCAGGCGCTCGAGCTGAATCCGCCGCCGGATGCACTGCTCGACTGTGTCGTGGATGTGTCCCGGCTGTGGGAGCGGCGCCGTACCGACAGTGACTTCCTGCAGCCGCGCTGCGGCAGCGGCCGGGTGCCGGTGGTCCCGGCGACGGTCGGCCAGGGCGGTTCCGCGATGGAGCCCCCGGACCAGTTCATGATGGCCGAGGCCAACGCCCTCGTACGGCGATTCACGCTGATGCCGGACATGCCGCTGACGGTCCCGCTGGACCACGTCGGCAACGTCAGCATCATCGGCGACCGCGAAGGCGTCGTCCGGGTGGCTCGGTCACTCCTTGTGCAGACGGCGGTGTTCCACGCACCGGAGGACGTGATCCTGGCGGCCGCGTACCCGCGGGCCGCGCTGCCGGACTGGCAGTGGCTGAGCTGGCTGCCGCATGTCCAGGATCCAGAGCGCGCGGACGGCCCGACGCCGTTCCGCCGGATCGCCGACACGCCGCAGAAGCTGTCGCAACTGCTCTCGGACGACCTGTCCGAGCGGGTCCAGTGGGCGACCGAGTCGCGCCGCGGCTCGGTGAGCTTCGAGGACCGCCGCAAGCTGACCCAGCGGATCCTGGTCCTGCACGACACGTACGGCGACGTCGCGGCGGAGGTCCGGCCGCAGGCCGACGACTCCCTCGTCCCCGGTGAGCTCGGTGTCACCGTCCTGCACCTGGTCGCCGATCGCGTCCAGGAGCCGAGCTCGGTGACGATGCGCATCACCGTGTACGGCGACGACGTCCGCATCGAGGACCTGCGCGGACAGTACCCGATGGTCGCCAGCGGCCAGGTCGACCACCTGGACGCGGCGGTGGCCGAGGGCGTCGCCCGCGAGCTCGCGCCGCTGCGGCTGTCGGCGGAGTCGCTGGAGGAGGACGCCCAACTCGACGACGTCGACTTCATGGGCCTGATCGGCATCGGCGACGTCGCCGAACTGGACTTCAACCAGCTGTGGAAGCCGCGGTCCGACCGGCAGTTCCTGCGGGTCCCGCTGGGGGTCGACGACAGCGGCGCCGTCGTCCTGGTCGACCTGAAGGAATCCGCCCAGCTCGGTATGGGCCCGCACGGCCTGTGCATCGGTGCGACCGGTTCGGGGAAGTCCGAGGTACTGCGGACCATGGTGCTGGCGCTGCTGGCCACGCACAGTCCGGAGGATCTCGCGCTGGTTCTGGTCGACTTCAAGGGTGGTGCGTCGTTCGCGCCGTTCGCCGGTGTGCCGCACGTGGCCGGCATCATCACCAACCTGCGTGACGACGCCAGTCTGATCGAGCGCGCGTACAAGAGCCTGGAAGGCGAGGTGCTGCGCCGCCAGCAGGTGCTGAAGGACGCGGGCAACATCGCCAACATCACCGACTACCGGCTGCACCGCGACCAGAACCCGGACCTGCCGGCGCTGCCGCACCTGTTCGTGATCATCGACGAGTTCGGCGAGTTGCTGAACGAGCGGCCGGACTTCATCGACCTGTTCCTCTCGATCGGGCGGATCGGCCGGTCGATCGGTGTGCACCTGCTGCTGTCCAGCCAGCGGATCGAGTCCGGCAAGCTGCGCGGACTGGAGACCTACCTGTCGTACCGGCTCGGCCTGCGGACGTTCTCCGAGGAGGAGAGCCGGACGGTGCTGGACACCACCGACGCGTTCCACCTGCCGCCGCTGCCGGGCTTCGGGTTCCTGAAGGTCGACACGAGCGTCTACCAGCGGTTCCGGGCGGCGTACATCTCCGGCCCGTACGTCCCGCCGGCCGACGAGGTCGTCGAGGTCGAGGGCGAGTACGTCCGGCCGCACGAGCTGACGCCGTACCAGCAGTCCGAGGCGGAGCTGGAGGCTCGCAAGCCGGTCGAGGAGAAGGCGACCGAGCGGACGACCGGTCCGACGGTGCTGAACGTGTTCGTCGACCAGGTACGCCGTACGGCGCAGCCGGTGCTGAAGATCTGGCTGCCGCCGCTGCCCGCCGCCTGCACGCTGGACGGTCTGGCCGGCCGTGCGGACTACGTCGACGGCCGTGGGCTGCAGCTGGCGGTGCGGTCGCCGCAGATGTGCCCGCCGGTGGGTGTGGTCGACGACCCGGCCAACCAGCGCCAGGAGGTCTTCCGGCTGGACCTGACCCGCGCCGGTGGTCACGCCGCGATCGTCGGCGGACCGCAGTCCGGCAAGACGACCGCGCTGCGGACGCTGGTGACCTCGCTGGCGCACACCCACACGCCGCAAGAGGTCGCGATCTACGCGCTCGATCTCGCCGGTGGCGGCATGCAGGCGCTGGCCGAGCTCCCGCACGTCGGCGGTGTCGCGCTGCGCACCGACCGGGAGCGGATCCGGCGGACGGTCGAAGAGATCCGCGGCATGATCGACCAGCGCGAGCGGGTGTTCCGCAACCACGCCATCGACACGATGGAGGCGCTGCGCGCGGACCACGCGGCCGGCAGCCTCCCGGAGCTGCCGACGGCGGACGTCGTCCTGGTGATCGACAACTTCGGCGCGATCCGGACCACGTTCGACGAACTGGACGAGCCGATCACCGACATCCTCCAGCGGGGCAGCAGCTACGGCGTGCACGTGGTCACGGCGATGATGCGGTGGAACGACATCAGGATGCAGAACCAGTCGATGTTCGGGACGATGCTCGAACTCCGGCTGAACGACCCGTCGGACTCCAACATCGACCGGCGCCTGCAGGAAGTGCTGCGCAAGGCGGGCCCGGGCCGGATGCTGATCCCGGGCAGCAAGCTGTACGCCCAGTTCGCGCTGCCCCGGATCGACGGTGCGGCCGACGACACGAACCTGACCGACGTTCTCGAGGCCCAGGCGGTGGCGGCGCGGTCCACCTGGCAGGGTCCGCGAGCACCGCAGATCCGGATCCTGCCGCTGCAGCTGCCGCGCAACCAGGTGGCCGACGAGGTCCGGCAACCGGCCGTCGTCCCGATCGGTGTGGACGAGCGGGCGCTGGCACCGGTGTATCTCGACCTGGCCGGCCGCGACACCAACCTGGTCGTCTTCGGTGACAGCGGTTCCGGCAAGACCAACATCGTCCGGCTGGTCGTGCAGCAGTTGCTCGACCAGCACACCTCGGACCAACTCGTGTTCGCGGTGATGGACCCGCGGCGCGGCCTGCGCGAGTTCGTCCCGGAGGCGTACGTCGGTGGCTACGCGCCGACCGGCCGGGTCGCCGCCGGGCTCGCGAACGGGGTGTCGGAGGAGCTGGCGAAGCGGATGCCGGACGACACCGGCGCGATCCCCGAGGCAGGGCAGGGCGGCCCGCGGATCGTCGTACTGGCCGACGACTACGACCTGCTGACGTCGGGCGGCCAGTCGCCGATGGACGCGTTCCTGCCGTACGTCGCGTCGGGCCGCGACATCAAGCTGCACTTCATCGTCACCCGGCGCGCCTCGGGTGCGTCGCGGCAGATGTACGAGCCGTTCATGTCCGCGGTGCTCGAGTCCGGAGCGGCCGGTCTGGTCCTGTCCGGCGACCGCAGCGAGGGACAGCTCTTCACCGGGGCCTACCCGGGCGACTACCCGCCCGGCCGCGGTTTGTTCGTACGACGGGGCGACGGGGCCGAGCTGGTGCAGACGGCGATGGCGGACCCGGCACCGGCCGTCGCCCAGAGCAGCGGAGGAACGACATGACCTACGACCTGGTGGCGCTCGTGGACGGGCGCCCGTCGAGCGACGACATCTTGGCAGGCCTGCAGGCCGCGGGGGAGGAGCTCGGTGTCCGCGCGGTCAGCGACGGGGCCGTCGTCCAGCTGTGCGACGCCGACGACCAGCCACTGGTATCGGTCGAGTTGCCGTTGCTGATCCAGGTGCCGGGTGAGGTCGAGCGGATGCTCGGTCCCGGCGTGGGTCCGGTGCAGACGCCGGCGTGGTGGGTGGAGATCCGCGCAACGGCGACCAAGGGTGGCCGCGAAGTGGCGGAGAAGTACGCGAACTCGCTGATCGACCGGCTCGGCGGCAAGGTCTGGACGTCCGCGAGCGCCGGGGCACCCGAGACCGAAGGGACGAACTGAGATGCCGAACGACCTGACCTTCAGCCCGGGCGTCGACCTGATCACCGACAAGGTCGCCGTCGTCATGCAGGACCGCCCGGTGATCGGCATGTCGGCCTGGCTCAGCGACGCGCTGACGTCGGCCAAGGCGGCCGGCCGCGACGTCCAGCTGATCACGCCGAAGACGTCGAGGCTCACCTGGCCGGTCCGCTCGACACTGTTCGGCGGCCTGAACGCGAAGTGGGTCGTCACCGCCGACGACGGGGACTACTTCGACGGCCTCAACGGGGTCCGGCTGAAGTGGAACGGCGAGCAGTTCCTGGCCCGGTCGACGGCCAAGCCAGGGGAGCAGACGTCGGACCTGCACCCGGACTTCGCCGTCCAGGAGGACCTGTTCGGCCAGTTGCAGTTCACCGTGCGGGTCCGGCACAAGCCGGTCGCGAGCCTGGTGCTGGGCCGGGTCGCCGAGCGGCTGTTCACGGCGACGACCGGCACCGGACCGGCCGGCTGGTCGACGTCCGAGCCCGTCACCCAGCCCTGGAGCCCGGAGGCTCTGACCGAGTACTGCCGTGGCCGGGCGCCGGATCCGACCTGGTTGATCCTCGCCGGGCAGCCCGGCGAGGAGTTCCGGCCGGCGGTCGGCACCTTGGAGACTCGCCGGACCCAGTCCGGCCTGGACGAGACCGTGACGCTGGCGGTCGCGCAGCCCGGGATGGACTTCCCCGACGTGAACAAGGTCGGCGACTGGATCGACGAGATCGCCGACAATTTCGAGCTGATCTCGGCGATGGTGATGGGGTCGTACGGCGCCGCCGACGGGACCTACCAGCCGCGGTTCGCCGCGATGGCGAGCCCGATCGGGATCGCGGCCGGCCACGAGGCGGTCGAGGGTTCCAGCGTGGCGGAGATGGTGAAGGTCGAGGGGATCAGCAAGGCCCTGGCCATCGGCCCGGCGCACGCGCCCGCGATCTGGTACCCGATCGGGAACGGCCGGAACCCGCGCGACTGGGAGAAGTACGCGGCCCTGATGAAGAAGCTCATCCCGGCCGAGGCTCTGGCCGGCCGGAAGTGACGACCACGTACGACAGGAGTAGGAATCGATGAGCGTGTACAGCCGGGTGACGGTGATCGGGCAGCGCCGTCGGCTGGATGCGGTGCTGCCCGCCGACGAGCCGCTCGGCGTACTGCTGCCGGACTTGCTGCGGATGCTGGACGAGCCGTTGCAACAGACCCCGCAGCGACGGTTCCTGACCACGGCCGCAGGTGCGCTGGTGCCGCCCGAGGGCACACTCGCGTCCGCGCAGATCATCGACGGCACGGTGCTGCGGCTCGCGGCCGAGGGCGAGCTGCCGCCGCCTCCGACCGTGTACGACGTCACCGAGGAAGCGGTCGAGGACCTCAAGCGCCGCCGCGGTACGACGTTCAAGCCCGCGCACCGGCGGATCCTGGCCGGAGCCGGGCTGGTGTTCTCGATCATCGCCGGCGCGATCTCGCTGCTGGTGGCCGCGCCGAACGCGCTGACCGCGGCGATCCTGGTGGTGCTGGCCGCGATCTGCGCCTTCATCGGCATCGCCCTCGGCCGCGGCGGAAGCAAGGTGGTCGCGATCCCACTGGTCACGATCGCGACCGTGCTGCTGGCGCTGTCGGTGGGTTTCTGGGCGCTCGACGCTGGATGGGATCTCGGGCTCGTCATCACGCTCGGCGCACTCTGCCTTGCCTTCGGACCGTTGCTGTACGCCGCCGCCGGCGTGGCCGGTGGTGGCGCGGTCGCCTCCGCGACGTCGATCCTGTTCGTCGCGGTCTGGATGATCGGTGTCGGCACCGGACTGGCCACCGAGCGGGTCGGTGCGCTCGCGGCGCTGCTCGCCGTACTGCTGCTCGGACTGCTGCCGCGGATGGCGCTGGCGCTGTCCGGACTGTCCAACCTGGACGACCGTCGCGCGTCCGGCCAGGAGATCATGCGCGGCGACGTGCAGAGTGCACTGAACGCGGCGCACCTTGGTCTCGCGTTGGCGACCGTGCCGATCGCCGTGTCGTCAGGGGTCGCCGGGATCATGCTGCTCCGGCAGGGCGGTGCGTGGGCAGTCGCCCTGGCGCTCGTGCTGGCGTTCCTGCTTGCGTCGCGGTCGCGGCTGTATCCGCTGGTGAGTGAGGTGGCCGTGCTGTTCGCGGCCGCGTTCACGATCGTGACTGGGTGCGTGCTGATCGCGGCGCTGAACGGTCAGGGTGGTGCGTTCATCGCACTCGGGTTGCTGGTGCTGGTGGCGATGTTCTGCGCCTTCGGTCTCGGTTTCGCACCGGCCGAGCATGTCCGCGCGCGGCTCACGCAACTGCTCGACTATCTTGAGGTCGGGGCGATCATCGTGACGGTCCCCCTGGCGCTGGGTGTGTTCGGCGTCTACTCCAAACTGCTGCACGCGTTCTGACGACCGGATGGAATGACTGAATCGAACTGGCAGGGTGACATGCTGCGCCAGATGGCGGAGCAGCCACCGGCCGAAGAACAGGCCCGCACCGACAACCCGCCGGCCCCCGCGGAACCGGGTCCGGAAGCACCGCCTGCCCCGGCGCCACCGCAGCAGCAGTACCCGCCCCAGCCCTACCCCCAGGAGCAGTACCCGCAGCAGCAGTACGTCCAGCCGCAGTACGACCAGCAGCCGTACCCGCCGCAGCAGCAGTACTACCCACCACAGCAGCCGTACGAGCAGTACCCGCAACAGCCGTATCCGCAGGAGCAATACCCGCCACAGCAGTACCCACAACAGCAGTACCCGCCGCAGCAGCCGGATCCCTACCAGTACGCGCCGCCGCCACCACCGCAGCAGCCGCCGCCTCCACCTCAGCAAGACGGGTGGGGAGCGCCGCAGCCGCAGCAGGAGGCTGACGAGGGCGACTCGGTGTTCCGGCATTTCCGCAGGATCGCGTCCGAGGCGGCGTACCTGGTCGGTGCGTCCGGCCGGATGCAGCGCGACGTCGACCACATCGCGACCATCCGCCGTCCGATCGCGATCATGCGCCGCGTCGGCGTACTGAGTCCGGTCACAGACGGCGGTACGTCGACTGTCACCGCACTGCTCGCCACCATGCTCGCGGCACAACGCACAGATCGCGTGGTCGCGGTGGACGTCGACCCGGCCGGCGCGGAACTGTCGCGACGGCTCGAGCTGTCCCCGGGAGCCGGTCCGATCGAGGGTGTCAGTCTGCTGCGCGCCGATCCGCACCCAGAAGCAGTCCGTACGTCGCTCGCCGAGGTGCAGATCCAGGGATCACGCGATGTCGGTCTGGCCGTGGTCGACTGTCCGGGGACCATGTTCGACGCGGTCGCTACTGAGATGGCGTCGTCGGGGCACTGCGCTGTGCTCGTCGTTCCGTCCGCGCAACAGGTCGCGAACTACTGCCTGACGCAGCTCGACCAGCTGACCCCGGACGGACAGGACGTGCTGCTGAGCCGCGGCGTCATCGTGATCACCATGGTCGAGAATGTCCACCCGGGCTCGATCAACTGGCTGGTCGAGGCGTTCCGGCAACGCGGTCTGGAGCCGGTCGTGCTGCCGTACGACGTCCACATCGCGCAGGCCTGGCCGATGCACACCGAGGAGCTCCAGGCCGAGACACGGCGCGCCGTACTCGACCTGGCCGCGCGGGTGGTCGACACCGTCACCCGTACTGCCAGCTGATTCTCAGCAAACTCTCAAATCCTGGTTGAATCCCGCGCCGGTTGAACCGTTCGCCTCAGCTGGTCGTTTGATCCGGTGTCAGAGTGTTCAACTACTACCTCGCCCCCCGGCTCCTGGAGGTCCAGATTCATGAGCGATGACACCATGGCACCACCCACCCCGCAGCCAACCACCGACGCGGCCTCCGCGCCCGAAGGCCTGCGCGACCGGAGGACGGTGTTGCGCTGTGCGGCCATGGCTGCACTCGTGGGTGCCGGCGCCCCGATTCTCGCGGCCTGTGGCGGTGGCGACGACACGGCCGGAGGCGGTACCAGCAGCTCCGCGCCGACGACCGGCACCAGCTCGGCACCGACGACGGGCACCAGCTCGGCGCCGACCAGCGGGACCAGTTCCGCGCCACCGTCCAGTGCGAGCGGAGGCACGGTCCTCGGCCCGGTGTCCGACGTACCGGTCGGTGGCGGCAAGATCTTCGAGGACGCGAAGGTGGTCGTGACGCAGCCGGCCGCGGGCCAGTTCAAGGGCTTCTCCGCGGTCTGCACCCACCAGGGCAACCCGGTGGGCTCGATCGAGAGCGGACAGATCGTCTGCCCGTTCCACGGCAGCCACTTCAGCATCAGCGACGGCAGCCCGACCAGCGGTCCGGCGCAGCGCCCGCTGCCGGCGATCAACGTGGCCGTCGAGGGCAGCAACATCGTGCAGTCCGCCTGACAGACAGCGAAAGGCCCGGCCGCTCTGCGAGAGCCACCGGGCCTTTCACATCACTGTCAGCCCTGTGCCGGGTCGGCCTTGCCGACGAACAGGAGCTTGTTCGGCGAGCCGGTGCCCGGGTCGCCCACCTTGTCCGGCGTCGAGGCGCCGACCAGAGCGGTCGCGACATCAGCCGGCGTCGCGTCCGGGTGGTCCGCCAGGTAGAGCGCGACCCCACCGGCCACATGCGGCGTGGCCATCGACGTACCGCTCATCTTGGCGGTGGCGTCCGGGTCGGTGATGCCGACCGACGTGATGTCGACACCCGGTGCGAACAGGTCGACGCACTTGCCCCAGTTGGAGAACGTCGCCTTCTGATCCTGGTCGTCGGTCGCGCCGACCGTGATCGCCGACGGCTCCTTGGCCGGCGAGCCGCCGCACGCGTCCGAACTCTCGTTGCCCGCGGCAACGGCGTAGGTGACACCGGAGTCGACCGACGCCTTCACCGCTGCGTCCAGCGCGTCGTCCGCCCCTCCGCCCAGGCTCATGTTGGCCACCGCGGGCTTCTTCGCGTTCTTGGTCACCCAGTCGATCCCAGCCACCACGGACTCGGTCGAACCCGAACCGCTGCAGTCGAGCACCCGGACACCGAACACCTTGGCGCCCTTGGCGAGGCCGTACGTCGTACCGGCGATGGTGCCGGCCACGTGGCTGCCATGGCCCATGCAGTCGACGCCGTTCTGGCCGTCGCCGACCGTGTCGGTGCCGACCGACGCACGGCCGCCGAAGTCCTTGTGCTCGGCGTAGATGCCGGTGTCGATCACGTAGACGTTCACGTTGTCGGCGGTGGTGGCTGCCTCGTACTTCTTGTCCAGCGGCAGATCACGCTGGTCGGCCCGGTCCAGGCCCCACGGCGGGTCGTCCTGGCTGACCGTGATCTTCTGGTTCTGCTGGACGTAGGCGACCCGCTCGTCGCCGGCCAGCTTCTTCGCCTGCTCCTCACTCATGCTCGCCGAGAAGCCCTTGATCGACGCGTCGTACTGGTCGCGGACCTTCACGTCGTAGCTGCTCGCCAGGCTCTGGTTGGTGGCCCGGGTCTGGGCCTGCGAGCGCTGGCCCGCGAGTACGACGATGTAGCTGCCTGGGATCGCGTCTGCGGTGCCGGCGCCGCGGATCGTCACGTCGGCCTGCTGTGCGGCATCACTGCCGGCTGCGGTGGCGACGATCGCGGTGGCGGCGAGCGCGGCCGCTGCCACGGCGCCGAGAACAGCACGTGGCCTGCGTACGGATAGGGACATGGGCGGAACTCCCTCGAGTCAGCGCAAGGCCTTGTTGCCTCACGCAAAGGACCTGCCTGTCTACCCTGGGTCACAGGCTAGAGAGAGCGCTCATCCCAACCGGGGGTCAAACCGGCCTTATGGGACAACCCGCAACATGACCGCAATGTTCACTTGGTTTGCCGTGCCTGGTGCCGGTCGTACTTGCGGGCGGCGAAGTCGTAGGCCTCCGTCAGCAGTGGCTTCAGCGGGTCGAGCTCGGTGGGGGAGACGATGCAGACCCAGTACTGCGAGGCGTAGAACGGGTGCGGCATCAGCTGGTCGCGCTGGGCGTAGTCGTGACCCGAGTCGAGCACCCACTCGGCATCCCGCTCGGTCGGCCCCGGTCCGAAGAGTGAGGTGTACGTCGCCTTGGTCAGCCCGATGTTGAGTCGCCACGCGCCGGGCTCGTCCAATCGGGAGACCTTCTCGTAGTGGTCGCCGGTGACGATCGTTGCGAAGGGTTGCTGCCGCTCGGGCGGCAGGTCCGCGGCCGGGTCGTACAGGTAGAACAGGTCGTCCTGGGCCTCGAGTACCCGCAGGCCGTCGTACGCGCGGATCAGCCGATCCAGTTCGTCGAAGTTCATGCCTTCAAGTGTGTCATTGAAGCTGTAGTAGAGACTTTGGCGGAATTCCGGATTTGTCGGCGAACCGAACTAGGGTGGTTGGGTGGCTGATCCGTCCTCGTACCGTCCCGCTCCAGGGTCGATCCCCGATTCACCCGGTGTCTACCGCTTCAGTGATGCCGCCGGACGGGTGATCTACGTCGGCAAGGCGAAGAACCTGCGGGCCCGGTTGTCGTCGTACTTCCAGGACCTGATCAACCTGCACCCACGCACCCAGGCGATGGTCACGACGGCCGCGAAGGTCGAGTGGACCGTGGTCGGCAGCGAGGTCGAGTCGCTGCAGCTGGAGTACTCCTGGATCAAGGAGTACGACCCGCGCTTCAACGTGAAGTACCGCGACGACAAGTCGTACCCGTGGCTCGCCATCACCCTCAACGAGGACTACCCGCGGGTGATGGTCGGCCGGGGCCAGAAGAAGAAGGGCGTGCGGTACTTCGGTCCGTACAGTCACGCGTGGGCGATCCGCGAGACCGTCGACCTGCTGCTGCGGGTGTTCCCGATGCGCTCGTGCAGCAAGGGCGTGTTCAACCGGCACCGCCAGATCGGCCGCCCGTGCCTGCTCGGCTACATCGGCAAGTGCGCCGCTCCCTGCACCGGTCAGGTGAGCCAGGAGGAGCACCGCAAGATCGTCGACGACTTCGCTGCCTTCCTGTCCGGCCAGACCGCGACGTACGTGCGCCGGCTGGAGAAGGAGATGAAGGCCGCCGCGGCTGAGCTGGAGTACGAGCGGGCCGCGAAGATTCGCGACGACCTCGCCGCGCTGGAGAAGGCGCTGGCCAAGAACGCGGTGGTCCTCGGCGACGGCACCGACACCGATGTGATCGCCCTCAGCGAGGACCCGCTCGAGGTCGCGGTGCAGATCTTCTACGTGCGCGGCGGCCGGATCCGCGGTGAGCGCGGCTGGATCGCCGACAAGGCCGACGGTACGGCGACCACCGGCGATCTGGTCTCGCGGTTCATCCAGCAGACGTACGCCGGTGACTCGGGCGACGTGATCCCGCGGGAGATCCTGGTCCCCACCGAGCCCGACGACGCCGAGGCGCTGACCGAGTGGCTGTCCGAGCTGCGCGGCTCGAAGGTGTTCATCCGGATCCCGCAGCGTGGCGACAAGAAGGCGCTGATGGAGACGGTCGGCCGGAACGCGCTGCAGACGCTGACCATGCACAAGACCAAGCGGGCCAGCGATCTGACCACTCGCAACCTCGCGCTGGAGGAGATCCAGGCCGCGCTCGATCTGCCGGAGGCGCCGCTGCGGCTGGAGTGCTACGACGTCTCGAACCTGCAGGGCACCGAGGTGGTCGCCTCGATGGTCGTCTTCGAGGACGGCCTGCCCCGCAAGAGCGAATACCGGCGATTCGTCATCAAGGGTGTCGACGGGCAGAACGACGTCGCCTCGATCGCCGAGGTGCTGACCCGGAGGTTCAAGCGGCTGCTGGACGAGCGGGCCACGTTGCAAGAGGGCGAGGACCCGGCGGCGGGCTTGATCGATCCGGAGACCGGCCGCGCGCGGAAATTCTCCTACGCTCCCGGCCTGGTCGTTGTCGACGGTGGTCCGCCGCAGGTCGCGGCCGCGCGGCAGGCGATGGACGAGCTCGGCCTCGGCGACATCCCGGTCGTCGGCCTGGCCAAGCGGCTGGAGGAGGTCTGGGTCCCGGACGAGGAGGACCCGGTCATCTTCTCCCGCACGTCCGAAGGGCTGTATCTCCTGCAGCGGCTGCGTGACGAGGCGCACCGGTTCGCCATCACCCACCACCGCAACCGGCGGTCGAAGTCGATGGTGGAGAGCGTCCTCGACGAGGTCTCCGGCCTGGGCGAGGTGCGGCGCAAGACGCTGCTGCGGCATTTCGGGTCCTTGAAGAAGCTGCGTCAGGCCACCGTCGACGAGGTCGCCGACCTGCCCGGGTTCGGTCGTCGTACGGCGGAGTCCGTCGTACTGGCGGTGAACGCTGCCGCAACGAAGGCCGACACCGGCCGGGCGCCGTCGGTGAACACCGCCACAGGCGAGATACTGGACGACGACGTCCCGGCGCCGGCCGGGGCGCCCGACGGGGACCCAGGGAGAACTGAGAGCTGATGGACGACTCGGGCGGCAATCTCATCATCGTGTCCGGCATGTCCGGCGCGGGACGGAGCTCGGTCGCGGACGTACTGGAGGACCTCGGCTGGTTCGTGGTCGACAACCTGCCACCGATGTTCCTCACCACGCTCGTCGAGCAGGTCGTCGGCACCGGCGCGGCGCCGCGGCTCGCGATCGTCGTCGACGTACGCACCGGGCTGTTCTTCGACGAGCTGAGCTCGGCGATCCACGACCTGCGGCTGAAGGGGTATCGGCCGCTGACGCTGTTCCTGGAGGCCTCCGACGACGTGATCGTGCGCCGGCAGGAGAGCGTCCGCCGGCCGCACCCGCTGCAGGGCGAGGGCCGGCTGCTGACCGGCATCCAGCGCGAACGCGAACTGCTCGGCGACATCCGGGCCGGCGCGGACCTGGTCATCGACACGTCGAACATGAACATCCACCAGCTCGCCGCGAAGATCGTGAACGCCTTCGGCGACGAGGAGAACGCCGAGCTGCGGGCGACCGTGGTGTCGTTCGGGTTCAAGTACGGCATCCCGGTCGACGCCGACGTGGTGGCCGACATGCGGTTCATCCCGAACCCGTACTGGCAGCCGGATCTGCGCCCGATGACCGGGCAGGACAAGCCTGTGTCAGACTTCGTCCTCGGCCATCCGCTGGCCCAGCAGTTCCTGCAGAACTACGTGGACGTGCTGGACACCCTGCGGACCGGCTACCTGAACGAGGGCAAGCGCTTCGTCACCGTCGCGATCGGCTGCACCGGGGGTAAGCACCGCAGCGTCGCGATGGCCGAGGAGATCGCCCGCAGGCTGCGCGAGAGAGGGTCACCGACGTTGGTCGTACACCGGGATCTGGGGCGGGAGTGAGCCAGAGCATCTGGGACGACTCTGCCCGCGGAGAGCACGGGCCGGGCCGCTCCGGCGTGCAGTCTGGGGGGCGACCCCCAGGCCCCCGCTCAGCTCCCCGGGTCGTCGCTCTGGGTGGGGGGCATGGTTTGGCAGCCTCTCTGTCCGCACTTCGTCATGTCACCGACCAGCTGACCGCGGTCGTCACCGTCGCCGACAACGGCGGCTCGTCGGGGCGGTTGCGTCGCGAGCTCGGTGTGCTGCCGCCCGGTGATCTGCGGATGGCGCTGGCCGCTCTGTGCCGCGACGACGAGTGGGGCCGGACGTGGGCCGACGTACTGCAGCACAGGTTCCGTAGCAACGGTGAGCTGCACGATCACGCGGTCGGCAATCTGCTGATCGTCGCGTTGTGGGAGTTGCTCGGCGAAGCAGTCGACGGACTCGACTGGGTGGCCCGGCTGCTCGGCGCACAAGGCCGCGTCCTGCCGATGTCCGCCGTACCGCTGGACATCACCGCGCGCGTGCTCGGGCTGGTTCCGGACCATCCGGAGGAGATCACCGAGATCCGCGGCCAGGCCGAGGTCGCGACGACGGAGGGACAGGTCGTCGATGTCGCCCTCGACCCGGCCGATCCACCGGCTTGTCCCGAGGCGCTGGTCGCTATCGCCGAGGCCGACTGGGTAGTGGTCGGCCCGGGCTCGTGGTTCACCTCAGTGATCCCGAACTTGCTGGTCCCGGCGTTGTGCCGCGGTCTCGAGCAGACCAGCGCCCGCCGGCTGCTGACGCTGAACCTGGGGGAGCAGAAGGGCGAGACCGACGGCTTCTCGCCCGAGACCCACATCGAGGTGCTGGCCGCGCACGCACCGGATCTCCGCATCGACGTCGTCCTCGCCGACGAAGGCCACGTGCCCGATCCGGCGTCCCTTCGCCGTACGGCGGAATCCCTCGGCGCCGACCTGGTCATCGCCGACATCGCCGACGACGACCGTCAGCTGCACCACGCTCCGGACAAACTCGCCAAGGTCTACCGGGAGATCTTCGCCTGACGATCAGCGAGCCGGCAGTGAATCGAAGAAGCGCTGGTGTTCATAGACCTTCCGACCGTGGGCGTCGTACGCCCTGACGGTGGAGATCCCGGGCTTGGAGCCGTCGGACTCCCTCAGGTTCATCGATCCCAACGTGAAGTAGCCGTCCTTGCCGCGCAGTGCCTCCCGGGGGCCGGGCTCGCCGTACACGTCGACCAGGAGCCGGGTCGTGCCCGGCGGGAGCAGGAGTTGCGGAGCGACCTCACCGCCGCTGCGTCCGCCGTGGAAGGCTTTGAGATACAGGTCCGTGGTGAGCGAGAACGCCGCGTACGCCGGGCTCTTGCCTCCGTCCGAGAACGTCTTGATCCCGCACTCGATGCCGTCCTGGTGATTCGGGGAGGCGAGAACCGCGGTGAAGTCGTCGCCGGAGCCCGTCTTCAGCAAGACCGTCCAGCCCGGTGCCACCGGCCCGGACCAGGGGCCTCCTGCCTGCAACAGGTTCGCGCGCTGCGTGACGCCGGCGTCGTCGAGACCGACCTTGCGGTCTGCGCGAGGCTCAGGTCCGCGTAGTGCCGCAGTACGACGCAGGCCCGTTGGCTCGGCGGCAGCGCGGCGAGTGCCCGCACCACGAGCAGACGGTGCCGGTACACACTCACGAGTGCGTCCTGCGCGGCGTCCTCGGCACGATGCCAGTCGCCACACATCAGGTACGCCGTACGGCGCAGTCTGGGCATGGTCACCGCGGTGAACTCGTCCTCGTCGCGTCGTCTCATCCGGCCTCCTCACAGGTGTCGATGAGGGAATGCGGCGAGTTGTTCGCAAGGTTGCACCGCCCGTAACAGATCGGCCGGGTGGCCGTTGGAGTTGCAGCCCCGAGGGTCTTTGACAGCGGTGGGAGGATGGCGTTCATGGCGATGACAGCACAGGTGAAGTCCGAGTTGACCAGTATTCAGGTCACAAAACCCTGTTGCCGCAAGGCCGAGGTGTCCTCCGTGCTGCGGTTCGCGGGCGGTCTGCACCTCGTCTCCGGGCGGATCGTCATCGAAGCCGAACTGGACAGCGGCGCCGCGGCCCGCCGGCTACGCAAGGACATCGCCGAGATCTTCGGCCACCCGTCGGACGTCGTCGTGATCTCCCCGTCCGGAATCCGGAAGCAGACGAAGTACGTCGTTCGCGTGGTTCGCGACGGTGATGCGCTGGCCCGCCAGACCGGGCTGGTCGACAACCGCGGCCGTCCGGTCCGCGGCCTTCCGCCGGCCGTCGTTTCCGGCGCCTCCTGTGACGCGGTGGCCGCCTGGCGTGGTGCCTTCCTGGCACACGGCTCTCTGACTGAGCCGGGCCGGTCGTCCTCGCTCGAGGTGACCTGCCCCGGTCCCGAGGCCGCTCTCGCGTTGGTCGGTGCTGCCCGGCGACTCGGCATTGGTTCGAAGGCTCGCGAAGTACGCAATGTCGACCGCGTGGTGATCCGCGACGGCGACGCGATCGGTGCGTTGCTGACCCGGCTCGGTGCGCACGAGTCGGTGCTGGCGTGGGAGGAGCGGCGGATGCGTCGCGAGGTCCGGGCGACGGCGAACCGGCTGGCCAACTTCGACGACGCGAATCTGCGCCGTTCCGCGCGTGCCGCGGTCGCGGCCGGTGCACGTGTCGAGCGGGCGCTGGAGATCCTGGGCGACGACGTGCCCGATCACCTGCAGGTGGCGGGCAAGCTGCGGCTCGAGCACAAGCAGGCGAGTCTCGAGGAGCTCGGTCAGTTGCACGAGCCGGCCCTCACCAAGGACGCGGTCGCCGGCCGGATTCGTCGCCTGCTGGCGATGGCGGACAAGCGCGCCGCCGACCTCGGCATCCCGAACACCGAGGCGAACCTGACGCCGGAGATGCTCGACCCGGCCTGATCCAGATACCAGGCAGTCAACTGGTCTTCACCTGGCGGCCCCGGATGGTTTCCGGGGCCGTTCTGCGTGCCGCTGGTTCGCTCGGCAGGACGTCGCGGGCGGGGTGGTCTGCTGTGGACGCTACCAGTTGGCCAAGTGGGCTGTTGGGCTAGTGTTCGGGGTGAAGCGGCAGTGCTCGAAAGCTAGTTCTGAGGAGACGCAGTCCCGTGACCGTACGCGTAGGTATCAACGGCTTCGGCCGGATCGGCCGTAACTTCTTCCGCGCCGTGCAGGCGTCCGGTGCCGACATCGAGGTCGTCGCCGTCAATGACTTGACCGACAACCAGACCCTCGCTCACCTGCTGAAGTACGACTCGATCCTGGGCCGCTTCCCGGGCGAGGTCTCCGCCACCGACGACGACATCACCGTCGCCGGCAAGAGCTTCAAGGCGTTCGCCGAGCGCGACCCCGCGAACCTCAAGTGGTCCGACGTCGGCGCCGACGTGGTGATCGAGTCGACCGGCTTCTTCACCGACGCCGGCAAGGCCAAGACGCACGCTGACAACGGCGCCAAGAAGGTCATCATCTCCGCCCCGGCGAAGAACGAGGACCTGACCGTGGTGATGGGCGTGAACCACGACCTCTACGACGCCGAGAAGCACACCGTGATCTCGAACGCGTCCTGCACCACCAACTGCATCGCCCCGCTGGCCAAGGTTCTGAACGACGCGTTCACGATCGAGAAGGGTCTGATGACCACGATCCACGCGTACACCCAGGACCAGAACCTGCAGGACGGCCCGCACAAGGACCTGCGCCGCGCCCGCGCCGCCGC
This sequence comes from Kribbella capetownensis, assembly GCF_004331485.1. Taxonomy (GTDB): domain Bacteria; phylum Actinomycetota; class Actinomycetes; order Propionibacteriales; family Kribbellaceae; genus Kribbella; species Kribbella capetownensis. The sequence goes on along the minus strand of NZ_SJKD01000005.1, from coordinate 558,830 downwards.
GCTGAACATCGTCCCGACCTCGACCGGCGCCGCGAAGGCGATCGGCCTGGTGCTGCCCGAGCTGAAGGGCAAGCTGGACGGCTACGCGCTGCGGGTCCCGGTCCCGACCGGTTCGGCCACCGACCTGACCGTCACCGTAGGCCGTGAGGTCACCGTGGACGAGGTCAAGGAGGCCTACAAGGCCGCGGCCGCCGAGGGCAGCCTGAAGGGCTACCTGACCTACACCGAGGACGAGATCGTCTCGACCGACATCGTCACCGACCCGGCGTCCTGCATCTTCGACGCCGGCCTGACCAAGGTGATCGGCAACCAGGTCAAGGTCGTCGGCTGGTACGACAACGAGTGGGGCTACTCGAACCGCCTGGTCGACCTGGTCAACCACGTCGGCGCCTCGCTCTGACGCGTCCCGTTCACGTTGCGTCCGGAGAACTGTGGCTTCGCGCCACGGTTCTCCGGACGTTAGCCGTTTCTTCGAAGGAAGCTGACAGTGAAGACGATTGAGGAACTGGGCGACGTGGCCGGCCTGCGGGTGCTGGTCCGCTCCGACCTGAACGTGCCGATCGACGGCGAGACGATCGGCGACGACGGCCGGATCCGGGCGTCGCTGCCGACGCTGGTCCAGCTGGCCAAGGCCGGCGCCAAGGTGATCGTGACCGCGCACCTCGGCCGCCCGAAGGGCACGCCGGACCCGAAGTTCACCCTGGCCCCGGTGGCCAAGCGGCTCGGCGAGTTGCTGCAGCCCGAGGGCATCACCGTGCACTTCGCCGCCGACGTCACCGGTGACAGCGCACAGGAAGCCGTCCAGGAGCTGGACGAGGGCGAGGTCCTGCTGCTCGAGAACGTGCGGTACGACCCGCGCGAGGAGAGCAAGGACGAGGCACAGCGAGGTGCGCTGGCCGAGGAGCTGGCCGCGCTGGCCGATGTGTTCGTCAGCGACGGCTTCGGTGTCGTGCACCGCAAGCAGGCCAGTGTGTACGACGTCGCGCGCCAGCTGCCGCATGCCGCGGGTGGCCTGGTGCTGGCAGAGGTCGACGTACTGAAGAAGCTGACCGAGAGCCCGCAGCGCCCGTACGTCGTCGTGCTCGGCGGCGCCAAGGTGTCGGACAAGCTCGCGGTGATCGACAACCTGCTGGCCAAGGCCGACAAGCTGCTGATCGGCGGCGGCATGGTCTTCACGTTCCTGAAGGCGCAGGGACACGAGGTCGGCAAGAGCCTGCTCGAGGACGACCAGCTGGACACGGTCAAGGGCTACCTGGAGACCGCGAAGGCCAAGGGCGTCGAGATCGTGCTGCCGACCGACATCGTGGTCGCGCCCGAGTTCAAGGCGGATTCGCCGGCGACCGTCGTGGCCGCGGACGCGATCCCGGCCGACCAGCTCGGCCTGGACATCGGCCCGGACTCCGCCAAGGCGTTCGCCGCCGAGATCGCCGGGGCGAAGACGGTGTTCTGGAACGGCCCGATGGGTGTCTTCGAGATGGAGGCGTTCGCGGGTGGAACCAAGGCCGTCGCGCAGGCGTTGACCGAGGTGGACGGGCTGAGCGTGGTGGGTGGCGGTGACTCCGCCGCGGCCGTGCGCCAGCTAGGCTTCGCGGACGACGCGTTCGGGCACATCTCCACCGGTGGTGGGGCGTCGCTCGAGTACCTGGAGGGCAAGGAGCTCCCGGGCCTCGCAGTACTGGAAGAGGACTGACACTGATGGCAGATGCTGCCCGTACGCCGTTGATGGCGGGCAACTGGAAGATGAACCTCAACCATGTTGAGGCCGTGCACCTGCTGCAGAAGCTGTCGTGGACGCTGCAGGACAAGAAGCACGACTTCGAGCGGGTGGAGGTCGCGGTGCTTCCGCCGTTCACCGACATCCGCAGCGTGCAGACGCTGGTCGACGGTGACCGGATGAAGATCAAGTATGGCGCCCAGGACGTGTCGGTGCACGACGCCGGCGCGTACACCGGCGAGATCTCGGCGGCGATGCTGTCCAAGCTCGGCTGCACCTATGTGCTGGCCGGGCACTCCGAGCGCCGGCAATACCACCACGAGACCGACGCGGTGGTGAACGCCAAGGCAGCCAAGGTGCTCGAGGCTGGGCTGATCCCGATCGTCTGTGTGGGCGAGGGTCTGGAGATCCGGCAGGCCGACGGTCACGTCGAGCACTGCGTCAACCAGATCGACGGCGCGCTGGTCGGGCTGAAGGCGGACGACGTTCGCAAGCTCGTCATCGCCTACGAGCCGGTCTGGGCGATCGGCACCGGCGAGGTGGCCACCCCGGAGGACGCGCAGGAGGTCATCGCGGGGATCCGGGGCCGGCTGGAGGAGACGTTCTCACCCTCGGTGGCCGACTCGGTACGGATTCTTTACGGTGGATCGGTGAAGATGGCCAGCGTAGGTGGCATCATGGCCCAACCGGACGTGGACGGTTGCCTGGTGGGCGGTGCCAGCCTGCAGGTCGACGAGTTCGCCGGAATCTGCCGTTACCTGGACCTTCAGTTAGGCTACTCCTCGTGATTCTCGCTTTCTCGATCGTCGTGATCATCTGCAGCCTGATCCTCACGCTGCTCGTGCTGCTGCACAAAGGCCGCGGTGGCGGTCTGTCCGACCTGTTCGGTGGCGGTGTGTCGTCCAGCCTGGGCGGCTCATCGGTCGCGGAGCGGAACCTGGACCGGATCACGATCGGCATCGGTCTGGTCTGGTTCGCTGCCATCGTGGCGCTCGGCCTGCTCTACAAGCTCGGCTGAGGGGGAGTAGGTTCCCGTGGCTGGTGGTGGTAGTGCGATTCGTGGCAGCCGGGTCGGTGCGGGCCCGATGGGCGAGGCGGAGCGCGGCGACACCGCGCCCCGGCAGCGCATCGTGTTCTTCTGTGCGAACGGGCACGAGACCGCGACGGTGTTCGCCGTCGAGGCAGCGATCCCGGAGGCGTGGGACTGTCCGCGGTGCGGTCTGCCGACCAGCACCGATGTGAACAACCCGCCCCCGCCGCCGAAGATCGAGCCCTACAAGACGCACCTGGCGTACGTGAAGGAACGGCGCAGCGAGCAGGAGGCGGCCGAGATCCTCGAAGAGGCGCTCGAAAAACTCCGCGCCCGCCGCGCCCGCGGCGAAGTCATCTTCTGACCCCCGAACGCCCAGCCCGGACCGATCCCCAAATCGGCCCGGGCTGTCGCATTTCGTGCTGACCCACTGACAGGCAGTGCGACGTACGCGTTAGGGTCGGCGGCATGAAGTCTTCGATCTCGCCGGTTCGTTGGACGCCGCCGCAGGCCGCCGCGGTTCGTCACCCGAAGAACATTGAAGTGGAGACGGTGGCGTTGCCGGGGCAAGGGCCGGAGGACACGCTGATCGATGACGACGGGAGTGTGCTGACCGGTCTGCTCGACGGGCGGATTCTGCGGGTCAGCGCGGACGGCAAGACGATCACCACTGTCGCGGACACCGGTGGGCGTCCGCTCGGGCTCGAGTGGTTGCCGGACGGCACGGTGCTGATCTGCGATGCGAACCGCGGCCTGCTGACGCTGGACAAGGACGGCCGGATCGCGACGCTGCTGGCCGAGATCGACGGCCGGCCGATGCGCTTCTGCAACAACGCGGATGTGATGCCGGACGGCACGATCTACTTCACCGACTCGTCGACGCGCTTCGGCGTCGACGAGTGGATGGCCGACCTGCTCGAGCATTCCTCGACGGGCAGTGTGTATCGGCTGACCCCGGACGGTCAGGTCACCCTATTGGCGACCGGCCGATCGTTCCCGAACGGCGTGGCGCTCAGCGGTGACCGCCGGACGCTCTTCTGGGCCGAGAGTGGGACGTACGGACTGTTCAAGCTCGACCTCACCGATCCAGAGCCCGACCCGGTACAGGTGGCCGCGATTCCGGGGCTGCCCGACAACATCGCGCGCGGCTCGGACGGCCTGATCTGGGTGGCGATCGGCTCGCCGCGCAACGCGCTCCTGGACCTACTGCTGCCGAAGTCGCCTGTTTTCCGCAAGCTCGTCTGGCAGTTGCCCGAAGCCCTCAAACCCAAGGCCGCCGACATCATCGAGATCCAGGCGTACGACGACAACGGCACGCTGGTGCACGACCTCCGCGCCAAGCACCCGAACTTCCACATGCCCACCGGCGTACGCGAGCGGGACGGGAAGGTGTGGTTGGGCAGCATCGGTACGAGTTCCCTGGCCACGTTCCCGACCCCGGCGAGGTAGCAGAAGTCGCAGCCATCGGGGCGTACTAGGGTGCGGGCATGCGATTCGGGATCACGATCCTGCCGGAGTACCGGTGGAAGGACGCGGCGCCGCGATGGCGGCGAGCGGAGGAACTCGGCTTCGACCATGTCTGGACCTACGACCATCTGACCTGGGGCGGCCTGCAGGACTCGCCGTGGTACGGCACGACGCCGACGCTGACCGCGGCGGCGCTGGTGACGTCGACGATCCGGCTGGGCACGTTCGTGACGTCGCCGAACTTCCGCCATCCGCTCGCGCTGACCCGCGACATCCTGGCCCTCGACGACGTGTCGGACGGGCGCTTCCTGTGCGGCATCGGCTCGGGCGGCGGCATCGACGCGACGATCCAGGGCGGTCCGGAGCTGACCGCCCGGGAGAAGGTCGACCGGCTCACGGAGTTCGTCGAGTTGCTCGACAAGCTGCTGACGACCGACGGCGTCGACTACCTGGGCGAGTACTTCGAGACCCGCAACGGCAGGACGTTGCCGGGATGCGTGCAGCAGCCACGAGTGCCGTTCATCATGGCCGCGAACGGCCCGCGGTCGCTCCGGCTCGCCACGAGGTACGGCACCGGCTGGGTGACGACCGGCCTGAAATCGCCCGACTTCGACACGTGGTTCGCGTCCGTCGTCGACCTCAGCCATCGGCTGGACGACGTACTCGAGAGCAAACCGTTCGACCGCTACCTGGCCCTGGACTCGGCTCGCTACTCACTGACCAGCGTGGCGGCGTTCGAGGACATCGTCGGCCGTGCGGGGGAGTTGGGCTTCACCGACGTCATCACCCATTGGCCCCGCGCCGAAGGCGTCTACGCCGGCAGCGAGGACGTCCTGGAGCAGGTTGCCGCCGAGATCATCCCCCAGTACCGCTAGGGCGCCGGGATGGCGAAAGAGCCGCACACCGGGATGGTGTGCGGCTCTTTCATTTCAGTTTCGAGAAGGGTTGATCCAGAGATCAGATCGGGCGGATGTTCTCCGCCTGCAGGCCCTTCTGGCCCTGGGTGATCTCGAACTCGACGCGCTGGTTCTCGTCCAGCGAGCGGAAGCCCGAGGTCTGGATGGCCGAGTAGTGCGCGAACACGTCCGCGCCACCGTCATCCGGGGTGATGAAGCCGAAGCCCTTGTCAGCGTTGAACCACTTGACAGTACCGACAGCCATTTGTGTCTATCTCCTTGATGGCTTGTAACAAACCGCGACCCACACCTCATGAGCCACGTGTCGCCGAAAGGCCCCAGAAGACAGAACCGGCCATGCAGCACAGCGAAAGTCAGTGGGAGTCCAAAAGTGCAACGCGATAACTGTAGCCGATCTGGGGCCGCGTGGAAGGGGTGACCACGAACACGTGTCGCTAATAGTCGCCGCCCGCCACGCTGTGTGTGCGCACCGATCCACCTTCTCCGTGACCCCGGCGTACGCCGAATCCCGCGCCGACCTGCTGATTCGCGGCCGGCGCCGGGTCCTGGCCGCTGGCAACGAAGGACATTTACCCGGTACGCCGGGTGATGGTCGCGCGAACCTGACCGGGTTTCCCGGCGTGTCGCGCGGCTCTGGACATTCGTTGCGCGGCGCGCAAAGGTGTGCCCCGAGGAGGCACTCTTGATCGTCAAAGTGACCCGCAGTGGCGGTTTCGCCGGGCTGATGGCACACGGTGAACTCGACACGAGCGCCGAACCGGACGCCGGCAAGCTGGAGGATGCCGTGCGTGCGCTCGACCAGGGCAAGCTCGGCTCTGGCCGTCCGCAACCGGACCGGTACGTCTACCGGCTCGAGGTGCGTGACGCCGCAGGAGCGGACGCCACGCACCTCACCGTGGCCGAGCAGGACGTGGACCAGACCACCGCGTGGCTGCTGGACCGCGTCCTGGGGCGCTAGCTCCAGTCGACCTCAGGAGCGCGGTAGTAGTTCACGTTCAGCACGTCCCAGCGCGCCGCCTGGCCGGCCAAGCGTGCCCTGTACGACTCCCAGTCCAGCGCGGACGCCGGCGACCACCCGAGCTCGGCGATGCCTGGCAGCCGCGGGAACGCCATGTACTCGATCTTCGACATGTCGTCGAAGGTCTCCGACCACAGCGGAGCCTCCACGCCGATCACGGCGCTCTCGGGCAGGTCCGGGATCAGCGTCGCCGGGTCCCAGCGATAGGCCTTCTCCACGCTCACCAGACCGGCCCAGTCGAGGCCGTACGGCGTGTCCTGGTCGTACTTCATGTCCAGGTACGCCCGGTTGGCCGGTGACATCACCACCTCGGCGCCGCCGGCCGCCGCCTGACGGGTCAGCTCTCGCGACCGGTCGTCGTCGGTACCCCAGTACTGCAAGATGCTTCCGGCCGGCAGCGGGGCATCGGCGATCTCGTGCCAGCCCATCACCCGCTTGCCGTGCTTGACGACCAATTCGGCCGCCTTCGGCACGAACGTGAGGTAGTCCGAGTGCGGAGTCGAGTGCGCCTCGTCACCACCGAGGTGGATGACGTCGCCCGGCGTCTGCTCGGCCACCTCCCGGAACACATCGTCCAGGAAGTCGTAGGTGACGTCCTTGTGCACCGCGAGCGAGCTGAACCCGACCTCGGTGCCGGTGAAGTACTCCGTCGCCTCGCCGTCGGCGTTGAGCTCGGGGTACGACGTCAGCGCCGCGTTGGTGTGGCCCGGGGTGTCGATCTCCGGGACCACGGTGACGAACCGCTCGGCGGCGTACAGGACGATCTCGGCGAAGTCGGCCTTGGTGTAGTGGCCGCCCGGGCCGCCACCGACCTCGGAGCTCGCTCCGTGCTTGGTCAGCTCCGGCCAGGAGTCCACCTGGATCCGCCAGCCCTGGTCGTCGGACAGATGCAGGTGGAGCCGGTTGAGCTTGTAGAGCGACGCGAGGTCGATGCACCGCTTGACCTCGGCGACCGAGCGGAAGTGCCGGGACACGTCGAGCATGACGCCGCGGTACGGGTAGCGCGGTGCGTCGGCGATCGTCGTACCGGCGATCTCCCAGGGACCGGACTGCTCCGTGCCGGCATCCGCCGCGGCCGGGAGCAGCTGACGGAGCGTGGTCACGGCCCGGAAGAGGCCCTCGGCCGTGGCCGCGGTGAGCGTCACTGCCGAGTTGTCGACGCGGAGCTCGTAACCCTCCGCACCGAGCGAGTTCGGCCCGTCGGTCGAGAGGGTGATGGTGCCGGTGCCCGGCTCGACGGGCAAGGGGAAGCCGGTGGACAGGCGGAGCTGGGCGGCGAGCTGGTCAGCCACCCAGGTGGCGGCCTCCTCGCTGCTGAGTACGCCGACAGTCGCCGTGGACTGCAGCGTGAAGGTCTGGTCGGGCAGGGGGTTCTGGGTGACAGGCTGCGGAATCAGGGTGGGCTCCGGTGATCGCGGGGGAGTAGTTAGGAAGAGTCTTATCCATACTTGTGTGCCATGGCGATCGCCTGCGGGACATAACTCCCGCCGAACATCACCACATGGGTCAGCAACGGGTGCAGCCGGTGCAGTCCGACCCGGTCACGCCAGCCGTCCGCGAGCGGGTGCACCTCGTCGTACGCGCGCAGGACTCGCTCGAGCTGTGTCATGCCGAAGAGGCCGAGCATGGCCAGGTCCGTCTCGCGGTGGCCGCCGTGCGCGGCCGGGTCGATCAGATGTACGCCGTTCGCACTCCACAGGACGTTGCCCGACCAGAGGTCACCGTGGATCCGGCTCGGCGGCTCGAGGGGTCGTCGTACTCGCCGGCTGTCAGTCGCCTGCAGACGAGCTCGAACACCTCCAGCTGGTGTCCGTCGATCGTGCCGCTGTCGTACGCCGCCCGCAGGTACGGCCGGAGCCGGAGGTTGGCGTAGAACTCACCCCACGACTTCAGCGGCTCCACCGCATGCGGCAACCCGATCGTGCCGATGTACCCGTCCCCGTCCCACCCATCCGGCGGTACGCCGAAGTGCCGCGCACCGGCGTCGTGAGTGACCGCAAGCTGCCGACCGAACTCGTCCGCGGCCGCGCCGGTCGGCCCAACCAGGTCCAGCCGGACCGTGCTCAGGTGGTCGCTGGAGACGTCGACCAGCTTGGCCACAGGTACGCCGCCCGGTACGGCGAGCCAGCGCAGGCCGGCGGCCTCGACCTCGAAGAACCCGTGGGGCGCGTCATGCCGCCTCTTCACAAACCTGTCGCTCAGGACGGTCATGTTCGCACTCTGCCACCCGGACCCGGCGCCGAGCCAGCACCGGCTCGGCCAGCATCGTCACGAGTGCCACAGCGGTCAGAATCGCGCCCACCAGCGCCACGCTGCGGACGCCGGCACCGTCGATCAGTCCGCCACCGATGAACGCTCCCGCGCCGATGCCGACGTTGAAGGCTGAGCTGGTGCTCGCCGAGGCGATGTCCGTGCTGCCCGGCGCCACCTGCAGCGTCCGGCTCTGCGTCGCGCTGAAGGCCAGACCGGTCGCAGTGATGAGGATGACCGTGGCCACCTTGTGGTCCCCGAGCGCGTAGAGCCCAGCGAGCGCGCAGGTCAACAGCACGAGCGGCAGCACCAGTGACGCCCACGGCCGCCGGTCGATCACCCGGCCGACAAGCAGTGTGCCCGTCAGCCCGCCCAGTCCGCTGGCGAGCAGCATCGGACCGAGCGCATCGGACGAGAAGCCACTGATGTCCAGCAGGAACGGCGTGACGTAGGTGTTGAACGTCAGGAACCCAGTCACCCCGATGGCAGCAGTCACGATGAGTACGGCGAACCGTCGGCCGTCCGGCTCCCAGCCCCGGCTGGAGGCACCGTCACGCACCTCGACCCGCGGCAGCAAGGCCGTCAGCCCGAGACAGGTGGCCGCTCCGAGCACCGCCATCACCACGAACGGAACCCGCCAGCCGGCCTGCTCGCCCAGCCACGTGCCCAGCGGGATACCGAGCACCGGTGCCAGTGCCGTGCCGATGGCGAGTCTGGCCACCACTCGACCGCGATGCGTAGGTGGGAACAGACCGGTCGCGATCGGCGCGACGATGGATCAGAACAACGCCTGCGCGAGAGCGGTGAACAGCCGCGAGACGAGCAGCACCTCGTAGCTCTGGGCCAGCGCCGCCAGTCCGGCCGACAGTGCGAGGATGGCCAGCGTGCCGCTGATGACCAGCCGGCGGGGCAGCCGGTGCGTGAGCCGGGTCAGCGGTATCGACGCCAGCACCACGACCACGGCGTACCCGGTGACGAGGAGGCCGACGTCCGAGCGGGAGCGGCCGAGGTCGTCGGCCATCACCGTGAGCAGGCCGATCGGCAGCACCTCGACCGTGACGAACGAGAACGTCCCGAAGGCGAGCATGAGTAGCGCGGCACCCGCTCGGCGTGACGTGATGGGCATGACCTCACCTGTGATTCCGGTCTAAGGATCTATGGTGGTAGCGTCTCATCCATGACCGACAGTTCGGCCGAGGTGTTCCGGATCGTGGGTGGCCATCCCGCCCTCGACCTGGTGAACACGGTCTCGCCGCGGTTGGCCGGCGGGCAGGACCATCTGTCCGGTCCGTCCGAGTTGCTGGCCTGGAGCCGACGGATCGAGATCCTGACCGACGACGAAGTCAGTGCCGTCTCCGCGGCCTGGGGGAGCAGACCGGGTCTGGGGGAGTCGGCCTTGCGTGCGACGGTCGAGATCCGCGAAGCGACGTACTCCGTGCTGGCTGCCAGGCTATCGGATTCCCCGCCGCCACAGGGGTCTGAGTTCGAACAGTTGATGCTGCGCTGGGCGGCGGCAGCGGCCCGTTCCGCGCTCGTGCCCGGTGCCGGCGCGGTCGCCGACCTCGTCGTGGGGACGGCGCCGGCGCGGATGATCCCGGACCGCCTGGTGGCCGCCGCGGTCGAGTTGCTGCGGACGGTCGAACTGCGGCAGTTGCGCGCCTGCCCGATCGACGACGGTGGGTGCGGCTGGCTGTTCCTCGACCGGAGCCGGAACGGCTCGCGCCGCTGGTGCTCGATGGACGACTGCGGCACCCGGGTGAAGATCCGCAAGCTGTCCGAACGGCGTCGCGCTACCACCGTCTAGGAGTTATGCCGGTAGTTCTGGTGGCTGCTCACTGTCCGCGATCGGCTGAGGGGTCAAGAAGGCGTGTCGAAAGATGCGAAGTGTCCGTCGGACCTGTCATCGTAGGCGGCCGGGCCTTCCGACCACGACGGGCCTGGCCGGTCCTGCCCCAGACAGGGGCGGGCAGTTGGTGAACAGAAGCTGGAGGACAGATGACGCAGGTGGCAGAGCAGCCGGGCAGTACTGCCGGGCGGCTCGGCTCGGTGGTGCTGGATTGCCCGGACCCACTCGAGCTCGCCCAGTTCTACTCGGCGCTGCTGGGGCTGGACATCGACGAGAACGGTGACGACGACTGGCGGAGCCTGACCGGCCCCGGTTCGTCACTGGGCTTCTCGACGCTGGCCTTCCGCCGCTCGGAGCAGTACGTGCCGGCCACCTGGCCCGGCACCGACGCGCAGGATCTCCATCTCGACCTCATCGTCGAGGACATGTCCAGCGGCCACGCCACCGTGGTCGCCCTCGGGGCCGAACCGCTCGACCCCCTGGACCCGCCACCGGCCGGCAACGGTCGCGACTGGCGGATCTACGCCGACCCCGCAGGGCACCCGTTCCGGATCTGCCTCGAGTAAGGCGAACGTCCAGTGCCCGTCCCGGCCACCGGCCGGGGCGGGCGCTCGCTGTGTCAGACCCACGCACTGCTTCCGGTGAACGGGAAGTGCGTGCCCTCGACGTACTTCGGCCGCGGCTGGTAGCTGTTGACTCCCGGCTCGCCGCGCAGGTGGAAGGCGCTCGGGTACGGCACCTCCGGGTCCGTGATCCGCGTCGACGTCGGGATGTAGCGGATCGTCAGCCCGCACCGCCGGTTCGGCGAGGTGTTCGCGTTGGAGCCGTGCACGATGTTGGGGTGGTGCACCTCGACGTCACCCGGCGCGAGCACCATGTCGACTGCCTTCGACTCGTCGACCTCGACCGCGATCTCCTTGCCGAGAACGCTCTCCACCTCGGTGTTGTCGCGCATCCCGGCCACTCCCGAGCGGTGGCTGCCCGGGACCACCCGGACGCAGCCGTTCTCGGGTGTGGAGTGGTCGACCGCCAGCCACAGCGTCACGACCTTCATCGGGTCGAGCGGCCAGAACGCGGCGTCCTGGTGCCACAGCACCGGCTGACCGGAGTACGGCGGCTTGGAGATGTAGTGCGACGCGAACAGGGCGAGATCGGGACCGACGAACCGCGACGCGATGTCGAGCAGCCGGTCGTCACTCACCAACCGCACCCAGAACGGGTCGTCGCGCAGGTACACGTGCCCGAGTTGTTCCGGCCGTACGTCGGGGTGCCGGGCCTGCAGCCACTCGACATGATCATTCACTTCCTTGATCAGGGCCGGGTCGATGACATCGCGGAAGATCACATAACCGTCGTCTTCGAACATGTCTCCATGCTGCGGTCTGGAGACATCGGCTACTAGCAGCAAGCTGACGAGAACTTGTAGGGTGTTGATGTGGATCAGGCGCTGCGCTTCGAGTCGCACGCGTTCGGCCGGCCGTTTCACGCGGCCCGCGTCCGGATCGCCGCGCGAGCGCGTGACACCGAACTGCACACCCATGCGGACTTCCACGAGTTGATGGGCGTGGTGTCCGGCAGCGGAGAGCACCTGTTGACCACAGGGACGCAGGGTCTTGTGGCCGGTGACGTCGTACTCGTGCGGCCGCAGGATCAGCACGCGGTTCGCGGCGCGGCACCTGACGGGCTCGAGTTCGTGAACGTCGCCTTCCCGAGTTCGGCCTGGCGGGGCTTCCTCGACCTGACCAGGACCAACCCGACCGGGAGCTGGGCCACGGCACGTGGACCCGTGGCCTTCCACACGCCCGCCGCGATCGCCGTGTTCGAACACGCCTTGGACCGCTTCCAGGACGAGCCCGGCGCCTACGATCTGATGCGCTTCTGGATCGACCTGCTGCCACTCGTCTCGCCGGAGGAGCTCGCCTCACCGGCGGGCAGCCCCACGGCACCGGACTGGCTGTCGAAGGCCTGCCGGTCGATGCGGGCCGAGGAAAATCTGCGCGGCGGGGTACCGCGGCTCCTCGAGCTGTCCGGTGTCAGCCCGGCCCACCTGTCCCGCTCGATGCGGTCGGCCTATGGGCGTACGCCGACCGCCTTTGTCGCCGATCTCCGCCTGGAGCACGCCGCATCGTTGCTCGCAGCAACCAACGATCCGGTCGCCGTGATCGCGGCCCGCTGCGGATTCACCAGCCAGTCGTACTTCACCCGCTGCTTCACCGCCGCCCATGAGCTCTCGCCCCGGGACTTCCGCCGTCGCTCACAGCGAGCGTTCGTGCCGTAGCGGGTGAACCACGGAGGGCGGTCATCCGTTGGTGAAAGTGAGGACGGGAGGGCGCACTGTGCGGTTCAAGGTGCTCGGACCGCTGGAGATTCGCGACGGCCGCGGCGAGCCGATGCAACTCGGCTCGGCGAAGCTGCGCGCCGTCCTCGCAGTGCTCCTGGTGAGCGCGAACCGTCCGTTGCCCGCCGGTCGGCTGGTCGAAATGGTGTGGCCCGACCGCCGGCCACCGACTGCGATCGGGGCGCTTCGCACCTACGTCTCGACGCTGCGCCGCGACCTGCAGCTGAACGACGCACCACCGCGGCTGGTGACCGACGCGGCCGGTTACCGGATGGATGTGACCGCTGCTGACCTCGACCTGCTCGCGTTCGAGGAGCTCACCACCCGCGGCGAGCAGGCACTACGGGACGGCGACCCGAAGGCCGCCACGGAGTTGCTGAGCCGGGGACTCGCCCTATGGCGTGGCCGCCCGCTCGAGGACGTAGCGGTCGACGCGGACCCCAACGGCCGGCTCGTCGTTGCTGCGGAACGGCGTCTGGCCGCCAGCGAGGCCCTGGTCGACGCCCGTCTCGCAATCGGGCAGCACACTGAACTCACCGCCGAGCTATGCGCTCTGGTCGAGGAGAACCCACTCCGCGAACGGCTCTGGCAACAGTGGATGCTCGCGCTCTACCGCTCCGGCCGTCAGGCCGATGCGCTCGCCGCCTTCCGCCGTCTCCGCGACCGCCTTGCCGGTGAGCTCGGGACAGAGCCGGCCCGCGCAGTTCGCGACCTGCACGCGCAGATCCTGGCCGCGGACCCCAAGCTCGAGCTGCCCGGCGAGGTCTCGCGGGGAACGCGGACCGTGGTTCCTCGCCAGCTCCCGGCCGACGCCGCCTCCTTCACAGGCCGCAGCACCGAGCTGACCGAACTCGCGGATCTGCTACGAGGAGACCCCGACGACCGCATCCCGCCGATCGGTGCGCTCGACGGAGTCGCGGGCATCGGCAAATCCGCGCTCGCCGTCCATGCAGCGCATCTCGTCGCGAGCGGCTTCCCGGACGGGCAGTTGTACGCCGACCTGTCCTCGGACAGTACGGCGATCGGAGCGCTCGGCCGGTTCCTGCGGGCACTCGACGTACCTGACGGTGGGCGGTACGACGTGACCGAGGCAGCCAGTCGCTTCCGGGCCGAGACGGCGACCCGGCGCGTGCTCGTCGTACTGGACAACGCGACGGACGCTGCTCAGGTACGACCGTTGCTGCCGGCCGGACCTGGATGCGCGGTGCTGGTGACCAGTCGCCGGGTGCTTGCGACGCTGGACGGCGTACGTCATCTGCACCTCCACCCGTTGGCTCCTAGCGAGTCCACGACGCTGCTCGGGCGGTTGGCCGGCGCTGCTCGGATCGCAGCGGATCCGGCTGCCGCGCGGAAGCTGGTCGGGTTGTGCGGGGGACTGCCGTTGGCGGTGCGGATCGCCGGAGCTCGGTTAGCGGCACGGCCCACCTGGCCGGTCCGCACCCTGACCGATCGGCTGGCGAACGCCCGCAGCCGCCTCGACGAGCTGCGCGCGGATGACCTCGACGTTCGGGCCTCCCTGCAGGTCGGTCACCGGCTGCTGGCGGACGGATCGGCTGACGAGCGTGCAGCAGCTTCGGCCTTTGGGTTGCTCGGTCTGCCCGACGCAGCGGATCTGAGTACGCCGTTCGCCGGACGGCTGCTCGGATCAGTGGACGCGACGCCGGTGCTGGAGTTGCTGGTCGACGCGCAGTTGCTGGAGAGCCCGGCGCCGGGTCGGTACCGGCTGCACGAGCTCCTACGGCTACTGGCCCGTGAGGTCGCGGGGACGCGCTCGGTTGACGAGAGGTCTGCCGCACTGACGCGGGCGACCCGCTGGCAGGTTGCCACCGCGTGGAGTGGACACGCGATGCTGCGTCCGGGTGATCCGCGGTTGGACACCGCTGGTGGGTGGGCCGATGGTGGCATGCCGTTCAATGGAGTCAGGGCAGCGCTGGAGTGGTTCGAGACCGAACGTGCCAACTTGCTGGCCGGTGCCGAGCAGGCCGCCGCGACCGACGGCGTACCGGACGAGATCCCTGGGCAGTTGGCGCGGGCGCTGTTCGCGTTCTTCCACATCCGCGGTCATCGGGCCGACTGGATCCGGCTCAACCAGACCGCGTTGGCGGTCGCACGCCGCACCAAGGACGGGTACGCCGAAGGGTTCGCGCATCGCGACCTGGGTGCGGCGTACGAACTGCAGGGCGACTTCGATCAGGCCGCGGGACACCTGCGCGCGGGCCTGCGATTGTTCACTGAGGCAGATGACGACACCGGCCGGGCGTCGTGCCTGAACGGGCTCGGCACTGTCTACGACAGCCTGCAACGCTATGGCCAGGCCGCGGATTGCCTGTCGGAGGCGCTGTCGATCGCCCGCCGGCTCGGTGACCCGCACAGCCAGGGCGTCTACCTGAACAACCTCGGTCCGGTCTTGGGGCAGCTCGGCCGGTATGACGAAGCGCTTGGACAGCTCGCCGAGTCAGGAGCGATCTTCGCCGAGCTCGGCAACCGCCGCGGCCAGGCGGCGGCAGTCACGAATCTCGGCGAGGTCCACGAGGCCGCTGGTTCGCCCGGGGAGGCGCTCTCGAGGTTCAGCGCGGGCCTCGCGATCTTCCGCGAGTTGGCCGACGAGGCGGGCCAGGCACATTGCCTGACCCACCTCGGCCTTGCTCATCGCGACGTTGGCCAGGTCGACCGAGCGCTCGAGTGCCTGCGGTCTGCGCTGGCGATCTGTGAACGCACCGACGACCAGCGCGGCGCGGCCCGATGCCTACGACTGATCCGCGAGACTCTTCGCCAGCCCGGGCCGCATGGCGAGGATCAACGACTGAGCGCGAACGAGTAGACGTTCCCACCACCGTTGTCGCCGTACGTCCCTGCGTAGACCTCGCCCTGGGCCACGACCGGTCCGGAGTCGACCGCGCCGGACACCTTCGCGGACCAGAGTCGCTGTCCGTTGGTCGCGCGCAGTGCGTAGACGCTGCGGTCGTCCGATCCGACGTACACGACGCCGTTCGCCACCACCGGCGATGACATCACCACGCCGCCGGTGCGGAAGCTCCACCTGATGGCGCCGCTCGCCGCGTCGAGGGCGAGCACCCGGCGGTCGTTGTTCGTGCCGATGTAGACAGTGCCGTTGACGACCGCCGGCGAGGACTGGAACGACGCGAGGATGTTCGTGCCGTACCGCACCTTCCACCGCTGTACGCCGGTGTCTGCGTTCACGGCGTACACGTTGCCGTCGCGGGAGCCGAAGTACACGGTGCCGTCGACCACGGCCGGTGTCGAGGAGTTGTGCCCGCCGGTCGGGAACGACCACAGGACGGCGCCGGTCGACGCATCCAGGGCGTAGACCTGCTGGTTGAGCGACGCCGCGAACACCTTGCCACCGGCAACGGTCGGGCTCGAGTAGAAGCCGGAACCGCGACCGCCGTTGGGCTTGGCGTCCCAGATCCGCACACCGGTGGCGGCGTCCAAGGCCAGCACCTGGTCCTCGGTGGTGGCGGCGTACACCACTCCGCCGGCGACCACGGGCGATCCGTTGATGTTGCTGATCGATGCTCCGGTGCGCCACTTGGTCGCCCCGGTCATGGCGTCGAAGGCCCAGATCTCGGCTGCTGGCCGGTTGATCCCCAGGTAGACCACGCCGTCGCCGATGGCCGGTGACGTGAACGTCCAGTCGCCGGTCAGGGCACTGTCCGGCTTCGCCCAGAGCTGCTGGCCCGTGGCTGCGTCGAGCGCGTGCAGCCGGCCGTCCAGCCCGCCGACGTACACCCGTCCGTCGGCGGTCGCCGGCGAGGACCAGACACTTCCTCCGATCTTGGTCACCCACTGCTGCCGCAATCCGCTGACGGTCGACACCGACAGCGCTGTCTCGGCAGTGTTGACGCCCTGGTGAGCGGGCCCGTTGCGGAACTGGGGCCAGTCACCGGTCGCGACGGCGCTCGCCGAGGCTGTCCCCACAGCCACCAGCGGCGTCATGACAAGCGCAGCGAGCGCGCACAGGGCCCGCACCCTCAAGAATCGTCCAGTCATGACCCGACGATCCCGCCCCGGCATCAACGATCGATCAAGGCGCCGTGCTCTGATCAGACCGCGGTAAGGAACTCGACGACCTCGGCTTGCTCGAACCACTTCGCCCAGCCGAGAACGTCGGCGCCGTACCGAGAATCGGTCAACGACAGATCGGCGCCATGCTCGACGAGGAATCGCAGCGCGTGCAGTGACCCGGTCCCCGCGGCCAGGTGGGCCGCGGTGATTCCTTGCGCGGTCCGCTCATTGATGCCGAAGCCCAGCCCGGCGAGCTCCGGGACGATCTCCCATCGCTGTGCCGCCGCGGCTTCGGCGAGCAGTGCCGGGCGCTCGGCGGGCGTCACGTCGCCGGCGAGGGCGGCGGCGAAGGGATCCTCGGCTCGCGGTCCCCGGTAGAGGTCGCGGACTGTGCCGACCTCCGCGCCGTGGTGGATGAGTTCGTCCAGGATGTGCAGGGCGAACGAGGTGCCGTCGTTGTCGGCATACGGCCCCGCGATCTCACCCATCGGCCGGTCGAGGTCGTCCTGACTGAGCTCCGCGAGACGCCGACACCAGACGCCGTACGCGTGATCGAGCGCTGCCAACGCGGCCTCGGCCGTTCCCGGGACGGGCGGCGCGCCGTCCTCGCCCGCCGGCTTGTGCCCGAACCAGGTGGCGGTGCGCTCGGCCTGGAGCACGTCGATGAGGTGGGTGATCCGCCAGGCCAGGCTTGTGAAGGGCGGTGGATCGGGTGGGATCCGGGCCAAGTCGAAGCGGAAGCCCGCCGCGGTCTTCCGGACCGACCAGCAGCCGTCGAACGGTTCCCAGAGGTACTCCTCGTCGGTCAGGCGCTCCACTCGGCGACGTATGCGCTGCCAGGCGAAGTCGGAGAGGTCCAGGAGATTCTGCGAAAGCGTTGTCATGGCGCCACCGTAGGACGACCTGCGGACAGGATCGGTCCGCAGGTCGAGGCAGAATGGCCGGACCATGGATACCGCGGCGAGGTTGCTCCGCCTGCTGTCCCTGCTCCAGTCGCGTCTGCAGTGGGACGGGGCCGAGTTGGCAGCGAGGCTCGACGTGACGCCTCGCACCGTGCGGCGTGATGTCGCGCGGCTGAGATCACTCGGCTACCCGGTCGACGCCGAGGCCGGGATCGGCGGTGGCTATCACCTGGGATCCGGCGGTCGCCTGCCGCCGCTGCTGCTCGAGGACGAGGAAGCGGTGGCGATCGCGG
This sequence comes from Kribbella capetownensis, assembly GCF_004331485.1. GTDB lineage: Bacteria > Actinomycetota > Actinomycetes > Propionibacteriales > Kribbellaceae > Kribbella > Kribbella capetownensis. The sequence continues at coordinate 541,029 of NZ_SJKD01000005.1, read as the reverse complement.
TCGGTCTGCGGGTCGCGACCACCACGACGGTGTCGGGCGTGGAGGAGGCGGCGATCTCCGCGATGGCCAAGCTCCACCAGGTGCTGCCCACCCGGTTGCGCGCGCAGGTCGCGGCGATCGGCGCGCACATCACCCAGTTGCCGCAAGGTGAGCTGCCGACTGTCGACGGCGAGGTACTGGTCACGCTGGCGGCCGGCTGCCGTGATGTCGAAGGGATCCGGTTCCGCTACCGCAACCACGGTGGCCTCGAGTCCGACCGCAGCGTCGAGCCGCTGCAGATCGTGCACACCGGCCGGCGCTGGTACCTCGTCGCGCGCGACCGCGATCGGCAGGCTTGGCGAACCTTTCGGGTGGACCGCATCGCCGATCCGCTGCTCACCGGCTCGCGGTACCGCTTCGACGACCCACCCGACCCGGTAGCACTGATCGCCGAAGGCGTTGGAGTCGCACCGTGGCACATCGTCGCCCGGGTGCTGGTGCGCGCCGATGCTGCGACGGTCACGAAGGTCATACCGCCGCAGCAGGGCGTGGTCGAGCCGATCGACGCCGAGACCTGCGAGCTCCGCATCGCCGCGAACGACCTCGGTCCGCTGCTCGGTCAGGTCGTCCGCATCCCGTGGCCATTCGAGATCCTGTCCCCACCCGAACTGCGCACCGCGGCCCAGGAGCTGGGCCGGCGGCTGCTCGACTCCTAGCTCTGGGTCAGCGCCTTGCGGATGCGCTTCTCCGAGACCGGGTACGGCGTACCGAGAGTCTGCGCGAACAGGCTGATCCGCAGCTCCTCCAGCATCCAGCGGACCTCGAGAAGCTCCGGGCTGGGGTACTTGCCGGTCGGTACGGCGTTCAGCCGGGCGCGGTAGTCGGCATCGAGCGTCTGGACGATCGCCATGCCTGAGCGGTCGCGCATCGCGTTGGCGCCGATCTTGTCGAGCCGTTGCTCCATCCCGCGCAGGTAGCGAACGAGATCGGGCAGCCGGGACGCTCCGGTCTCGGTGATGAACCCGGGGTGGACCAACCCTTCCAGCTGGCCGCGAACGTCGGACAAGGCCGCGAGCAGTGCCGGGCTCGATGCCCGCGAGATCAGCTTGTCCACGGTCCGTGCGTGGCCCAGGACCTGCTCGACCTGCCGCAGGATCGTCAGCACCGTGTCCGCGAGTTCGGACCGTACGGCGTCCCGCAGTACGGAGAAGGCGGTCAGGTTCCACGCCGGGCCGTGGGCCGCGGTCATCAACTGGTCGACGGCCGCGGAGATCGCGTCGTCGAGCAGTTCACCGACGTTGCGGTGCGGGCCTGCCATCAGCGTCATCTTCTGCTGGTTGGTCAGGTTCCGCTGGACCACGTCGATCACCGACGGCATGGTCAGCAGCAGGAGCCGGCGGGTGCCGTTCCACATCGCCGCGGCCTGGTCGCGTTCGGTCTCCTGCAGCCTGATCGCGACGGTCTTGCCCTCGTCGACGAGCGCCGGATAGCCGGCGACGGTGAGCCCGTTGCGGTGCTCGGAGAAGCTGCGCGGCAGGTCGCCGAACGTCCAGTCGGTCAGGCCGGACCGCTCCAGGCCGCTGACCGCCTTCGACGCGACCTGCGAGATGGCGGCCTTGGTCTTCGGCTTGAGGCGTTCCTTGAGCTTGGCCAGGTCCTTGCCTTCGGCCACCGTCTTGCGCTTGTCGTCGATCACCCGGAACGTCATCCGCAGGTGCTCCGGCACCCGGCTCCAGTCCCAGTCGGCGGGCTCGATCACCACGTCGCGGAGGTTGCGCAGTTCACGGGCCATCGCGTCGGTCAGTGGTCCGGAGGCCGGGTCGAGGTGGGGGAGGATCTGACGGGCGTGGTCCGGCGCCGGGACGATGTTCCGCCTGATTGCCTTCGGCAAGGACTTGATGAGCGTCGTGACCAGTTCCTCGCGGAAGCCGGGCACGCTCCATTCGAAGCCGTCTGCCGTGACCTGGTTCAGCACCAGCAGCGGGATGTGCACGGTCACACCGTCCGCGTCGGTGCCCGGCTCGAAGGCATAGGTGAGGTCGAAGGTCATCCCGTTCTGCATCCAGTGCAGCGGGAACTCCTCCTCCTTGACCTCGGCTCCCTCACGGACCACCAGCGACCGCTCGAAGTCGAGCAGGTCGGCGTCACGCTGCCGGGCCTTCTTCCACCAGGTGTCGAAGTGCCGCCCGGTGACGACCTCGGCGCCGACACGTTCGTCGTAGAAGGCGAACAGCGTCTCGTCGTCGACCAGCAGGTCGCGCCTTCGAGTGCGCTCCTCGAGCTCCTCGACTTCCTCGACCAGCTTGCGGTTCTCGTGGAAGAACTTGTGGTGCGTGTCCCAGTCGCCCTCGACCAGCGCGTGCCGGATGAACAGTTCCCGGGAGACCTCAGGCTCGACCTTGCCGTAGTTGACCTTGCGCCGCGCCACGATCGGTACGCCGTACAGGGTGACCTTCTCGTACGCCATCACCGCGCCGGCCTTGCGCTCCCAGTGCGGCTCGGAGTACGTGCGTTTGATCAGGTGCTGGGCGATGTCCTCGGCCCACTCGGGTTCGATCTTGGCGTTCACCCGTGCCCACAGTCGCGACGTCTCGACCAGCTCGGCGGCCATCACGAACTGCGGGGGCTTCTTGAACAGCCCGGAGCCGGGGAAGATCGCGAACTTGGTGCCGCGGGCACCGAGGTACTGGTGCTGGTTGGCCGGGTCCTTCATGCCGAGATGCGACAGCAGGCCGGACATCAGCGAGACGTGCACGGCCTGTGGGTCGGCCGCCTCGCCGCTGTTCAGCGTGACACCGATCTGGGACGCGACCTGGCGGAGCTGCGCGAAGATGTCCTGCCACTCGCGGACGCGCAGATAGTTGAGGTACTCGCTGCGGCACATCCGGCGGAACTGGTTGCCGGACAGCTCCTTCTGCTGCTTCTTCAGGTAGTTCCAGAGGTTCAGGAACCCGAGGAAGTCGCTGGTGGGATCGCGGAACCGGGCGTGCGCCTGCTGCGCCTGTGCCTCGGCGTCGGTCGGCCGCTCGCGCGGATCCTGGATCGACAGCGCGGCGGCGATCACCATCACCTCGCGGACACAGCCGTGCTTGTCCGCCTCGGCGATCATCCGGGCCAGCCGCGGGTCGAGCGGGATCTGGGCCAGCTGACGGCCGATCGGAGTGAGCCTGCGGTGCCGCTCGGACGTCTTCGCGGACTCGATCGCGCCCAGCTCGGTGAGCAGTTGCAGGCCGTCGGTGATGCTGCGCTTGTCCGGCTCGTCGATGAACGGGAAGGCTGCGATGTCGCCGAGTCCGATCGACGTCATCTGGAGAATGACGGACGCGAGGTTGGTGCGCAGGATCTCGGGGTCGGTGAACTCGGGCCGGCTCTCGAAGTGCTCCTCGGAGTACAGCCGGATACAGATGCCGTCGCTGGTCCGGCCGGAGCGGCCCTTGCGCTGGTTCGCGCTGGCCTGCGAGACGGGCTCGATCGGCAGGTGCTGGACCTTGGTGCGATGGCTGTACCGCGAGATCCGCGCCGTACCGGGGTCGACGACGTACTTGATGCCGGGGACGGTCAGCGACGTCTCGGCGACGTTGGTCGCGAGGACGATGCGCCGGTTGGAGTGCGGCTGGAAGACGCGGTGCTGCTCGGCGTTGGAGAGCCTGGCGTACAGCGGCAGGACCTCGACTGCGCCGGGCCGGCCGCGCTGGGCGGCGTACTTGTCGTTGAGTGCGTCGGCGGTGTCGCGGATCTCCCGCTCACCGCTGAGGAACACCAGTACGTCGCCCGATGCCTCGTGCTCGAGTTCGTCGACGGCGTCCAGGATCGCCTGGGTCTGGTCGCGGTCCAGCGTGCTCGGGTCGTCCGGGTCGTTGATCGGGCGGTAGCGCACCTCGACCGGGTAGGTCCGGCCGGAGACCTCGACGATCGGGGCGGGGTTGCCCTGGCTGTCGGAGAAGTGTTCGGCGAACCGCTCCGGGTCGATGGTTGCGGAGGTGATGATGACCTTGAGGTCCGGGCGGCGGGGGAGGAGGCGCTTGAGGTAGCCGAGGATGAAGTCGATGTTCAGGCTGCGCTCGTGCGCCTCGTCGATGATGAGCGTGTCGTACCGGCTGAGGTCGCGGTCGCGCTGCAGTTCGTTCAGCAGGATGCCGTCGGTCATGAGCTTCACCAGAGAGCGCTCACTGACCTTGTCGGTGAACCGTACGGCGAAGCCGATGGTCTCGCCGAGCTCCGTGCCGAGCTCCTGCGCGATCCGCTCGGCCACCGTGCGGGCGGCCAGCCGCCGCGGCTGGGTGTGCCCGATCATGCCCTGGATGCCGCGGCCGAGCTCGAGACAGATCTTCGGCAGCTGGGTCGTCTTGCCGGATCCGGTCTCACCGGCGACGACCACGACCTGGTGGTCCCGGATCGCGGCCGCGATGTCGTCCTTCAGCTGGCTGACCGGCAGCTCCGGCGGGTACGTGATCTCGGGCACCGCCAGCCGGCGCAACTCCACCCGCTGCTCGGCCTGCTCCACCGCCCCGAGCACACCCTGCAACGCCTGCTCACGCTTGTGCGCGTCGTTTGTGCCCCGAACCCGCTCCAACCGCCGCCCAAGCTGCTCGCGGTCATACACCGAAAGCCCCTCGAGCCGCCCGACCACGTCACTCAGGTTCACGGTGATGCTGGAGTCCGCCTGGCCGTTCGTGCCACGGTCGGGCGTCGTACCGGAGGGTTTGCTGCCACGACGGCGCCGAGGCCGACGACGCGCGGCAGGATCCTGGACAGGACCGGTATCTGGGGAAGGACTCGACGACTCGGTCCGGGCATCAGGCATAACCCCACCAGTTTAGGCGCCCGACCCCAGCCCCTCACCCGGTTTAGTCGGTGGTTTGGGCTTTGACTGCCAGGACGGGGACTGGGGATTCGAGGAGGACTCTTTGGGCGGTGCTGCCGAGGATGAGTTTGCCGACGGGGCTGCGGCGGCGGAGGCCGAGGACGATCAGGCCGACCTCCTCGGCCGCGGCGGCCTTGAGGAGCTCGCCGGCTACGTCACCCGAGGAAACCGCCTGCTGGATCGTCACCTCGACGCCCAGCTCCCGAAGCCGAGCCTCGGCCGCGGCTAGCTCCTCAGCGTTGGCATAGCGAGCGTCGATGTACGCGTCGCCACGGCTGGTGTTCAGCAGTAGTACCGACGCCCCCCGCAGCTCCGCCTCGGCAGCCGCCACCGTGAGCGCGGCCTCACCCTCGGGAGTTGGCACATAACCGACCAGGATCTTCACAGGCTCACTCTCCCATCTCAGGACCAGCTTGACTCTGACATCGGTGTGAGGCGATAGCGTCGACCGCATGGTCGAACTGCAAGTGGTGCTGCCTGACGAATCGGCGACCATGCCACCCGAGCGGCTGGTCGAGCTGGCCAAGGCCGCGGAGGAGCTCGGCTACGGTACGGCGTGGTTGCCCGACCACATCCTGCCGCCGGGTGAGTTCGGATCGGAGTACGGCGGGGTGTACGAGCCACTGGTGACGATCGGCTACCTCGCGGCGCGGACGACGCGGATCCGGTTCGGGACCTCGGTGATGATCCTGCCGCTGCGCAACCCGTACGTCGTCGCGAAGCAGGCAGCCACCCTGCATCGGCTGTCCGGCGAGCGAGTGGTGCTCGGCGTCGGCGTGGGGTGGACCGAGAAAGAGTTCGCGGCGGTCGGTGCTCCGTTCCGCGAGCGGGGGCGACGTACGGACGAGTCGCTGGAGATCATCCGGGGCCTGTTCGCCGGTGAGGACCGCGGTGGTGTCTTCGAGCCGAAGCCGCGCGCCCCGCTCCCGATCATGGTCGGTGGCGACAGCGCGCCCGCCCTTCGTCGGGCCGCACGCTTCGGCGAGGAGTGGCAGGCACTGGGCCTCGATGCGCCGTCCTTCGCCGCGGCCGTCGCCAAGCTCCGCGCTCAGACCGACCGCCACGTCACGGTCGGCAGCCGCCTGCACTGGTACGGCCCGGACTCAGAATTCGATGACGCCGTTCGGTTGGGCGCCGAACTCACCGCGGCCGGCGCCGAGACCCTGGCGGTCTTCTTCGGCGACCCCGAGCACACGGTGGACCGGATGACCCGGTTCCGCGATGCTTTCCGGCTAGCCGTCGAGTAGCCGATGGCGAAGAATCTTGCCGGTGGCGTTCCGCGGGAACTCGTCGACGATGCGGATCTCGCGCGGCGTCTTGTAGCGGGCGAGGTTCGCGCGGACGTGAGCCATCAGGTCGCCCTCCGACACCGGTTCGCGCAGTACGACGTACGCGATCAGGCGTTGACCGAACTCCTCGTCCGGTACGCCGACCACCGCAGCCTCGGCGACCGCGGGGTGACTGGCCAGGCACTCCTCGACCTCGACCGGGTACACGTTCTCGCCGCCTGACACGATCATGTCGTCCTCACGGCCGTCGACGAACAACCGGCCGAACCGGTCCAGGTGGCCCAGATCCCCGGTACTCATCCGCCCATTGACGACCGTCTTACTCGAGCCATCGGAGTATCCGCCGAACACCAGCCCGCCGCCGGCGAAGATCCGTCCGGTCTCGCCGGTCGGCACCGGCCGGTCGTTGTCGTCGAGGATCCGGATCGAGCTGCCGAGACACGGCCGTCCGACCGTCCCGGGCGCGGCGATCAGGTCGGCGGACGTCGCGATCGTCGCGATGCCGACCTCGCTCGATCCGTACGCGTCACACAACACCGGCCCGAACTGCGTGATGAACCGCTCGGCCAGCGGTGCACCTAGCGCAGACGCTCCGGAGATCACCGCCCGCAGCGACCGCAGTTCGTGGGTCGCGATCTCGGTCGGGCCGAGCTCCAGCATCCGCCGCAGCATCACCGGTACGGCGACCATCGAGCCCGCCCGCGTCCGTTCGACCGAGGCGAGCACCGCGTCGGCGTCGAACCGGCGGGCGAGCACGAGTGGCGAACCCAGGAAGAGCGCGAGCATCGACGTCAGCAGGCCGAGTCCGTGGAACAGTGGCGGGCAGATCACCATCGGCTCGCCCGGCCGTAGCCCGATGCGGTTGAGCGCACTCGCGGTCAGTCCGGCGAGGCCGAGCGCGGTCGGCACCCGCGGCGCGGCCTTCGGCGTCCCGGTCGTGCCCGAGGTGAGAATCGTGATGTGGCCCGGTGAATCCGGCTTTGGCGCTTCGGGCGCATCTGAGCCGGCGAGCTCGTCGAGGTCCGAGAGCACCGACGGGATGTCCGCCGGAGGGTTGAACTCCGCGTCGTGGATGAGCAGATCGGGTCGATGCCGCTCCAGGACCGCGGCCAGCTGCGGGGGAGCGAACTCGGTGTTCACGAACAACACATCCGCTCCCACCCGGGACGCGGACAGCGTGGCCTCCAGGAAGCCACGATGGTTCCGGCACAGGACCGCGACCTTGCTGCCGGCAACGATCTTGTGCTGGGCGTGCAGGGCCGCGGCGATCCGTTCGCACCGGTGGTCAAGCTCGGCGTAGGTCGTACTGCCGTCCTCGTCGATCACCGCGACGCGATCGGGGTAGCGGATCGCGGCGATCACGCCCAGTGCGGCCATCGACTGGCCCCAGTGCCGCAGCGCACGCTCGATCCCGATCAGGTGCGAGGGTCGTGCGGACCGCCAGACGCCGGACTTGAGCAAGGCGACGGACACGCCACCGACCTCGGCTGCACCCTGGACCAGCCACTCCGGCGGACGGATCGGCGCGATCGGTCGCGGCGCCCTCATGGCTGTCCCCTGCGTTTCGATCGTCCGTCGGTCCGTCGGAAGTACTGCTCGGAGAGCCGATCGGTCGGCACCCGCAACAGGTTGCCCAGGGCATCGGCCGGCCTGACCATCGGTGGAGTGATGTTGTGCGGCCGCTCGGCGACCGCCGTACACACCTGGTCGGCCGCCTGCTCCGGTGACAGTCCGGGCATCTTGTTCAGCAGTGGGGTCGGCTCGCTCATCCGCGTGTGCACGAGACCCATGTAGACGGTCGACGTGGTGACCCCGTCGCCGCGGATCTCCTGCGCCACCGACCGCAGCCAGACGTCGAACGCGCTCTTCGAGGCGAGGTACGCGGACCAGCGCGCGATCGGCGGTGTCCGTACGCCGGCGGTCGAGACGTTCACGATGTGGCCCGAGCGGCGTTCGCGCATCGACGGCAGCAGCTCGAGGACGAGCTTCGCTGGGCCGAGGTAGTTCACCGCGTTCGTCCGCTCGATGTCGTGGAAGCGCTGATACGAGTCCGCGATCGACCGGCGGATGGACTTGCCCGCGTTGCTCACGAGCACGTCAACATGTCCGTGCTCGGCCAGCAGTGCACGCACGAGCTCCTCGACGGAAACCGGATCGGCCAGGTTGGTGGGGTACACAAACGCCGTACCGCCCGCTGCCCGGATCTCGCCGGCCACCACCTCCAGTTGTTCGGCCGTCCGGGCCACCAGCAGCACGGTCGCACCGGCCCGCGCGAGTCGCCGCGCGGTCGCCTCACCGATCCCGTACGACGATCCGGTCACCAGGATCACCTGGCCACGGACTGCAGCGGCCAGCTGGTCGTCGGCTATCCGCGCCCGGCCATTGGTCAGCGCGACAAGCAACGACCACCCGATCGACCGCTTCCCAGTCACCATGCCAGTGACATTACCCGCTGGTAGCTGCCTGCGGCAGGCCCTGCGCGTCGTCGGCAACTCGCTGCACCCACTCGCGGATCAGAGCAGCGAACAGCTTAGGTTGCTCGACCTGGAGGTTGTGCCCGGCGACATCCAGGATGGTGAAGCTCGCCCGCGGGTAGTGGGGGAGCAGGACATAGGTGTCCTCGTAACCGGTGACCGAGTCCTGCCGGCCGCAGAGGATCAGTGTCGGCCGCGTGTAGGCGGGACCGCTCTCCGGATCGACCGTCAGCGTGCGCTTCGCCAGGATGCGCGCGAGTGCCTCGTTGTCGGCGATCGCAAGCCCGGGCGCGATGTCCTTCCGGTACGCCGCCAAGGCCGCGGCCGTCTGTACGACGGCCAGCTCGGTGAAGTCCTCGCCGTCGGTCAGTGACTCGACGACACCTGGTTCCGATCGCAGTACGACGTGCTCGGGCACGGTGCGGTCAGCGTTCTCGACGACTGTGCCGATCGGGCAGATCAGGCTGAGACCGAGCACCTGCTCCGGTCTCTCCCGAGCCAGGGCCCGCGCCAGGTAGCCGCCGTACGACTCGCCGATGAGCAGGAAGGGCTCGGTGCCGATCTGCTCGTCGATGAAGGTCTGCACGGCCGCGAGGATCCCGTCCGAGCTGTCGATGTCGCCGGCCGGGCTCTGCCCCATGCCGGGCAGGTCGGGGTAGAGCCGGCGATAGCCGGGCAGGTCGGTGAAGATCGGCTCGAGGCAGCCGGTCATCAGCCGATGGTCGGGACTCCAGCCGTGCAACGCCAGCACGGGAGTGCCGTCACCGTAGGACACGTGGTGCAGTGTCATCAGAATCGCCTTTCGCCAAGCCGATCAGGGCGAAACAAGTTGTAGCAATCGCCGCCGACAGTTCTAGAGTCGACCTCATGGCTCGTCGCTCACCCCTTGGTCCTGTCCCTGAATCCGCGGTTCTCCGTTCCCGCCTGGAGCGCGCCCGAGAGGCAGCGGCCGGCACCGGCCTGCTCATCGCGCCGGGTTCCGACCTGCGCTATCTCATCGGTCAGCCCGGCGGATCCTTCGAGCGGCTCACCACCTTGGTGATCCCCGCCGACGGCGCCCCGGCGCTCGTCGTACCGAAGCTGGAAGCGCCTGGGTACGACGGCCTGCCGCTGGAGGAACTCGGGGTCGAGGTCGTCACGTGGGTGGACGGTGACGATGCGTACGGCCTGGTCGCAGACCGGCTGCGCGGTTCGGACCGGGTGGCGGTCAGCGACTTCACGCCTGCGCTGCATGTGCTCGCGATGCGGGACGCGCTGCCCAAGGCAGAGCAGACTCTGGGCGGGCCGATCGTGCGTGAGCTGCGGATGCGGAAGGACGCGGCGGAGGTCGAGGCTCTGCGGAAGGCCGGCGCGGCGATAGACCGCGTGCACGCGCGGGTCGGCGAGTGGCTGCGGCCCGGCCGGACCGAGGCGGAGGTCGGCGCGGACATTGCGGACGCGATCGTCGAGGAGGGTCACGTCGTGGCGGACTTCGTCATCGTCGCCAGCGGACCGAACGGTGCGAGCCCGCACCACGCCCTGTCCGATCGGGTCATCGAGGCGGGCGATGTCGTAGTGGTCGACATCGGCGGACCCGTTGCCGAGGGCTACAACTCGGACTCGACCCGGACGTACGCCGTGGGTGCACCGCGTGACGCCGACGTCGCCGCGACGTACGCCGTACTGCGGGATGCGCAGCAGGCCGCAGTGGACGCGGTGCGGCCGGGGGTGTCCGCGGAGTCGATCGACGCAGCGGCCCGGGACGTGATCGCGGCAGCTGGGTTTGGCGACTTCTTCATCCACCGGACTGGTCATGGCATCGGGCTCGACGTCCACGAAGAGCCGTACATCGTCGGTGGGAACGGACTGCTGCTCGAGCCGGGGATGGCGTTCAGCGTCGAACCGGGCATCTACCAGCCGGGCCGGTGGGGTGCACGGATCGAGGACATCGTGGTCGTCACCGAGCACGGCGTCGAGCCGATGAACACGCGGCCGCATGACCTCGTAGTGCTCTGAGTGGTGCTCTGATGCTGTCAGCCGGCACGGAAGGTCTTGCGGTAGGCGAGCGGCGACACCCCGAGTTCGGAGCGGAGGTGGTGGCGCAACGAGGCAGCGGTGCCCAGACCAGCAGCTTCGGCGACGCGGTCCACAGAAAGGTCGGTCGTCTCCAGTAGCTCGCAGGCGTGCCGCACGCGCTGCTGCAACAGCCAGACCCCTGGTGACTGCCCGGTCTCGGCCTTGAACCGGCGGCTGAACGTGCGCACGCTCATCCGGGCGTGCGCGGCCAGCCCCGGCAAGGTCAGCTCCTCGTCGAGCCGCTGCAGTGCCCACGCCCGGGTGGGCGCCGTACCGTCGGTGCCTTCGTCCGGTACGACGCGCTCGATGAACTGGGACTGGCCACCGTCCCTCCACGGCGGTACGACGCAGCTCCGCGCAGCGCGGTTGGCGACCTCGCTACCGAAGTCGCGGCGGATCAGATGCAGGCACATGTCGACGCCTGCGGCCAGACCGGCCGACGTGATCACGTCGCCGTCGTCGACGAACAGCAACTCCTCCTGCAGGTCGGTGTGCGGGTAGATGCGGCGGAACAGCTCGGCCCGCTTCCAGTGCGTCGTGGCCGGCCGCCCGTCCAGATAGCCGCCCGCGGCGAGTACGAACGCGCCGGTGCAGATCGACGCGATCCGGGTGCCTGGCCGGATGGTGGCGAGGGCAGCGGCGAGGTCGTCGGGCAGGATGCCCTCGTTGCGTGGCTTCGGGTAGTACGTCCCCGGGATGATCACTGTGTCGGCCTCGGCGAGCTCCTCGGGCCCGTACTCCGGGAGCAGGCTGAAGCCCGCGCTGGTCCGGACCGGCGACTTGTCCAGGCCGCAAACGCGGACGTCGTACAGCGGCTTGCCGTCCGCGCGGGCAGCGGCGCCGAGCACCGCCGGGGGGATGGTCAGGTCGAAGCCGACCACCGGTTCGAGAGCCAGGACGGCGACCCGGTGCGGGCCGACCGCGGCCAGATGTCGCTTGCCTCGGGCTGTCATGGCCATATCTTGACATATGGTGGCGGTTCGGCCACTGGTTCGGCGCCCCTCGGGGCGGCAATCTAGGCGGGTGACGCAGACTCTGCCGACGAAGAAGGCTGCCCGGGTGCATCTGGCCTGGGCAGTCGCCGCTGTTGGGTTCGTGACCTTGATCGGGGCCGCCGGCTTCCGGTCCGTGCCGAGCGTGCTACTCGACCCGCTGCACGACGAGTTCGGTTGGTCGCACGCGACCATCTCGTCGGCGGTGTCGATCAACCTGCTGCTGTACGGCCTGATCTCGCCGTTCGCCGCGGCGTTGATGGACCGGCTCGGTCTGCGCCGGGTGGTCAGCGGTGCGCTGGTGCTGATCGCTCTCGGCAGTGGTCTGACGATCTTCATGAACTCGTCCTGGCAGTTGCTGCTCTGCTGGGGGCTGCTCGTCGGTGTCGGCACCGGATCGATGTCCATGACCTTCGTCGCGACCATCACCGGTCGCTGGTTCGTCGCCCGCCGCGGACTGGTCACCGGGATCCTCACGGCGGCCGGTGCGACCGGGCAGCTCATCTTCCTGCCGCTGATCGCGAACCTGGCGACCGACTACGGCTGGCGTGTGCCGGCCCTGGTCGCGGCCGGTACTGCGCTGGCCGTCGTACCGCTGGTGTTGCTGTTCCTCCGCGACTACCCGAGCGATGTCGGACTGACGGCGTACGGCGCTCCGGAGGGGAGCACGGCCGGACAGCGGGTCGAGTCGACCGGAAGCAGCGCACTGCGAGCGCTGACCGCGTTGTGGACCGCGATGCGGCGGCCTGCGTTCTGGCTGCTCGCCGGTGGGTTCGCGATCTGTGGAGCGTCGACCAACGGCCTGATCGGCACGCACTTCGTGACTGCGGCGCACGACCATGGCATGCCGGCTACGACCGCGGCGTCGCTGCTGGCGCTGGTGGGTGTGTTCGACGTCGGCGGGACGATCGTGTCCGGCTGGCTGACGGACCGATGGGATCCGCGGTACCTGCTGATCGGCTACTACTCACTGCGCGGGCTGTCGCTGCTCATCCTGCCGTCGCTGCTCGGTCCGACCGCGCAGCCGAGCGTCTGGGTGTTCATCGTCTTCTACGGCCTCGACTGGGTCGCGACGGTGCCGCCGACGGTGGCGTTGTGCCGGGAGTGGTTCGGAGTGGATGGGCCGATCGTGTTCGGCTGGGTGTTCGCGTCGCACCAGATCGGAGCGGCGCTGGCCGCCACCGGTGCGGGCGCGATCCGCGACGTGCAGGGCAGCTACAACCTGGCCTGGTACCTGGCCGGCGGACTGTGTGCGGCGGCCGCGCTGATGTCCGCGAGCATCGGACGCCGACTCGTGACCGCCTGACGCTCTGAGCTAGCCTCGATCTAGGTTGAGGTTGGAGGGCGGAGCGGTGGACATCGAGCCAGGTGAATTGACGGTCGGGCAACTGTCACAGCGCAGTGGTGTGGCGATCTCGGCGCTGCATTTCTACGAGCGGCAGCACCTGATCGTGAGTCGCCGTACGTCGGGCAACCAGCGCCGGTACAAGCGCGACACCCTGCGCCGGGTGGCGCTGATCCGGATCGCACAGAGGGTCGGCATCCCGCTCGCGGAAGTGGCGGCGATCCTGGCGTTGCTGCCGGAGAGCCGCACGCCGACCCGGCAGGACTGGGAGCGCATCTCGGAGTGCTGGCAGGCCGAACTCGACAAGCGCATCCTGCACCTCGAGCAACTCCGGGACGACTTCAAGGACTGCGTCGGCTGCGGCTGCCTCTCCCTCGACCGCTGCGCCCTCGCCAACCCGTACGACGCTCTGGCCGCGAACGGACCCGGTCCGCAGCGACTGGTGGCCTCGAACGGCGAGCCGTGCCACCCCGGAAAGTGCGCCTGACCGAGGGTTTTCCACAGGTCGGCGGCCGCGCCCAGCGAACTGGGGGTGCGGGCGTCTAGGGTTTCGGCATGGCTGACTCCAGTGCGACGCTCACTCTGACCGACACGCGCGCGGGGATCGCGGGTGGCGTGATCCAGGCGATCGCGGGGGAGAGCGCGCGGTTGCGGCCGGATCAGGAGACCGCGGTCGCCGCCTTGTGCGAGGCGGGCGCGCGAGTGCTGGTCGTGCAAGCGACCGGGTGGGGGAAGTCGGCTGTGTATTGGGCCGCGACGGCGATTCGCCGGGCCGAGGGCGCAGGCCCGACGCTCGTGGTGTCGCCGTTGCTGTCGTTGATGCGGGACCAGGTCGCAGCCGCGAGCCGGGCCGGTCTGCGCGCGGCGACGTTGAACTCGAACAACATCGACGAGTGGTCGAGCATCGAGCACGACCTGCGTTCCGGGGGCATCGACGTACTGCTGGTGTCGCCTGAGCGGCTCGCGAATCCGGGCTTCGGACGGCGGGTGCTCGACGGGTTGGCCGGCCAGGTCGGACTGCTGGTGATCGACGAGGCGCACGCGGTGTCGGACTGGGGTCACGACTTCCGGCCGGACTACCGCCGGGTGTCCGACGTACTGCAGCAGCTGAACCCGAAGACCCCGGTCCTGGCGACGACCGCGACGGCGAACTCACGGGTCACCGACGATGTCGCGCATCAGTTGGGGGAGTCCACGCTGGTACTGCGAGGTCCGCTGGCGCGATCGAGTCTGCAGCTCGCGGTGGTCGATGCGCTGTCGCCGTTGGATCGGTTCGCGTGGGTCGTCGATCACCTGCCGCAGCTGCCCGGATCGGGAATCGTTTACACGCTCACCGTGGCCGATGCGCAGCGGCTGGCGGCGACGATCCAGGAGGTCCACGGTCGCGACGTGCCGGTGGCGGCGTACACAGGCGGCTTGGAGGCGGGGGAGCGGGAGAGCCTGGAGGACGCGCTGCGTGCGAACCAGTTGAAGGCGCTGATCGCGACCTCTGCGCTAGGGATGGGCTACGACAAGCCGGACTTGGGATTCGTGGTGCACGTCGGATCGCCGCCGTCGCCGGTGTCGTACTACCAGCAGGTCGGGCGGGCCGGGCGTGGCATCGACCACGCGATCGTCGCGTTGTTGCCGTCGGACGCGGATGCCGGGGTGTGGGACTACTTCGCGACCGCGACCATCCCGGTCCCGGAGAACGTGAATCGTCTGCTCCAGGCGCTCGACGGGTACGGACCGGATCAGCCGGCCACTGTTCCCATGCTGGAAGCGGAGACCGGACTGCGCCGGACGCGGGTCGAGTTGATGCTGAAGCAGTTGGCGGTCGACGGTGCGGTCGACCGGGTGGAACGCGGCTGGGTGCGGACCGGCGCAGAGTGGGCCTTCGACGCCGCGCACTACGACGGGATCGTCGCGGTACGGCGCCGCGAGGCGGACATCATGCGTGCGTACACGCGGGGCGACCGTTGCCTGATGCAACTGCTGCAGGAGTCGCTGGACGATCCGTCGGCCGAGCCGTGCGGTCGGTGCTCGGTGTGCATTGGGGCGTTGCCGGATCCGCTGCTGCCGACGGCGCAGGCCGAGACGGTGGCGACGATCACCCGGCTGTTGCGCGGCGAGGTGCATGTACTGGAGCCGCGGAAGATGTGGCCGGGCGGCGCGTTCGGTGCGAAAGGGCGCATCCCCGCGGAGCTGATGGCCGAGCCCGGCCGAAGCCTCATCTACGCCGACGCTCCCGAGTGGCGCGAGGTCCTGCGTGCCACGCTCAACGCGGACGCCGAACTCCCAGCCGAGCCGGTCGAGGCCTTGAAGTCCGGTGCCGTCGCCGCGTTGTCACGTTGGCGCAGCAGCTGGTCAGGTCGCCCCGAGGTCGTCGTACCTCTGCCTGCCGCGGGCCACGGCCGATTGACTTCGGCGATCGCCGACCACGTCGCGTCCGTCGGTCACCTCGACCGTGCCGAGCTGACGATCAACCCGACCGGCTTCACCGACGAGCTGTCCTCGGCCGAGGAGGCCAAGGTCTGGCGCGACGGGCTGCACGTCGACGACCAGACCGCACAGTCGGTGGCCGGCCGGACCGTCCTGCTGCTCGTCGACGCCAGCTCCTCGCAGTGGCCCGTCACGGTCGCTGCCGCGAAGCTGCGCGAGTCGGGCGCGGCAGCCGTCCTCCCACTACTCATCCACAAACGGCCGTAGGAACTACTTCACGGCGGCGAGTTCTGGGGTGGATTCGACGAACGATTTGAGCTCGGACAGGAGCGCGACCCAGCCCTCGCTGACCATCTCGCGGACGGCGCTGGCGGGTCCGAAGCCGCTGTGGATGACGGTCAGCTTGACCTGGTCACCAGCCGGCACGAGCTCGAAGGTCGCCGTGGACAGCTGCTCGGCGCTCGCCCTTCGGTACAGGTCGTCGTCCATGTTCACCGCCTTGGCGAACTCGGGCGTGAGGTGATGCCAGGCGTAGGACAGCCGCGTGTACGGGTCGTGCTCCAGCACGACCTGGCCCGGCCCAGCCATCGTGACGTCACCCTGGTGCCAGACCAGCTCGGAGCCGGCCTTCCAGTCGGTCTCGAACTGGACACCCCAGTACTGCTCGGTGAACTTCGGATCGGTCAGTGCCTGCCACAGCCGCTCCGGCGTGGTCTTGATGTACGTGGTGTAGACGAAGTCGTGGTCGTCCATGGTTTCGGCCTCCAGAACCGTCTTGAGATCGGCGAACAGCTCGACCCGCCGGCGGTCGTACCGGTTGATCCAGCGCTCGGCGATGGCGTTGATCGGCTCGGCGTTCAGGTGATGCAACTTCTCCCGGCCCCGCCACACGGTGGTGACGAGGTTCGCCGTCTCGAGGACGGCGAGGTGCTTGCTCACCGACTGCCGGGCCATGTCGAGGCCGGCGCAGAGCTCCCGCAGCGTCTGGCCGTTGCGCGCGTTCAGCATGTCGAGCAGCTGCCGGCGGCTGGGGTCGGCCAGGGCGCGGAACACCTCGTCGTCCATCGTGCTCCGATCAGGATATGCAGCCGTGTGGCTGCATGACTGACAATAGGCAGCCACACGGCTGCATGTCAACCGCCCCGAATCCGATTGACGGGCCGTGGACGATGAGCGGGTGGAGATCAAGAGCCTCGGGTACCGGACCGATCTGTTGCTGCTGGAGCTGAGCGGCAGCCAGGTCCAGGACGCCGGTGAGTACGTCGTGATCCGGACGCCGGCGAACCCGGCGTACTGGTGGGGGAACTTCCTGCTCTACCGCTCGATCTTCGCCGCCGGTGACGTGAAGTCCCGGCTGGAGACGTACCGCGCCGAGTTCCCGGCCGCGAAACATGTTGCCTTCGGCATCGACAGTGTCGACGGCGAGATCGGCGCCGAGGACGAGCTCGCCGCGGCGGGGTTCACGGTCGACCGGAGCGTGGTGATGACCGCGAGCCAGGTCGTCGCACCCCGCCGGCCCAACGAGGAGTCGACGTACCGGTTCCTCACCAGCGACGACGACTGGGGGCAGCTGACTCAGCTCGGCCTGGCGACCGCCTCGATGAAGGTCGACGACGGGTACGTCGAGTTCACCCGGCGCAGGGATGCGGCGCATCGGGCGCTGGTGGAGGCTGGGCACGGGAAGTGGTTCGGCGCGTTCGACGGTGACCGGTTGCAGAGCTCGCTCGGGCTGATGTTCGACGGCAAGGGTGTCGCGCGATTCCAGCACGTGCAGACCCACCCGGACGACCGCAACCGCGGCATCGCGAGCACGCTGGTCCACCACGCGTCGACGTACGGGCTGACCGATGGTGGTGCGCGGACGCTGGTGATGGTGGCGGACCCGGAGTACCTCGCGATCAGGCTGTACCGCGCGCTCGGCTTCGACGACACGGAGACCCAGCTGCAGTTCACTCTGCCGCCTGCTTCGTGAGGCATGACAGGGTAGGGGCATGACTGGGACTGACGAACGGCGTGGGGTCGCTCTGATCACCGGTGGGAGCCGCGGTATCGGTGCCGCGGCGGCGGTCGCTCTCGCGGCCGACGGATGGGACGTCGGCGTAAACTACCGGACCCGTGCGGACGAAGCAGCACGCGTCGTGAAGGCGTGTGCGGATCTCGGCCGGCGTGCGATCGCGGTGCAGGCCGACGTGCTCGAGGCGGACCAGATCGAGCACCTCTTCGACACTGTCACTGCCGCCCTCGGGCCGATCGGTGCCGTGATCAACAATGCCGGCATCGTCTCACCGTCCGGCCGGGTGGCGGAGTACGACGCCGAACGGCTCGACCGGGTCTTCCGGATCAACTCGATCAGCGCCTTCCTGGTCGCAGGCGCCGCGGTACGACGGATGTCCACGGGATACGGCGGTACCGGAGGAGTGATCGTCAACGTGTCGTCGCGGGCGGCCGTGCTCGGTTCGGCGGGCGAGTACGTCGACTACGCGGCCAGCAAGGCGGCCGTGGACGCGCTCACCATCGGCCTGGCGAACGAGGTGGCGAACGAGGGCGTTCGCGTTCTCGGCGTCCGCCCGGGCCTGATCGAGACCGACATCCACGAGCCCGGCCGGTTGGAGCGCATCGGCACGACACCGCCGCTGGCCCGCCCCGGCAAGCCGGAAGAAGTCGCCGAGGCGATCGCCTTCCTGGCCTCCGACCGCTCGTCCTACATGACCGGCACCACCCTCGACGTCTCTGGCGGCCGCTGACCTCCGGAGCTCTTGAAGGAAGGTGTGGCGTGCGGTTGCGACCAGTGGATCTGGCCCGGCGGGCCGGGGTCTCGACGCAGTTGGTGCGCAACTACGAGGCGGCCGGGATCCTGCCGCCGGCGCCGCGGAGTGCGAGCGGGTACCGCCAGTACGGCGAGGAGCACCTGTCGGCGCTGTTGACCTATCGGGCGCTGGCACCTGGGTTCGGGCCGGAGGTCGCGACGTCGATCATGCAGGCCGCACACGCGGGAGACCACGAGCTCGCCTACCGGCTGGTCGACGCCGCGCATGCCGGGCTTCACCAGCAACGGCTGGCGACCGACGCGGCCAGCGAGGCGCTCGGGGCGATGGCGGCCGAGTTCCTGGACGAGACGCCGGCGAGCGGTCCGTCGTTGCTGGTCGGTGAGCTCGCGCATCAGCTGGGCGTGCGTACGTCCGCGCTGCGCGTCTGGGAGGCGGCGGGGTTGCTGTCACCGACGCGGGAGCCTGGGACGAAGTACCGGAAGTATGGGCCGGAGCAGATCCGTGATGCCCGGATCATCCACATGCTGCGCCAGGGCCACTACTACTTCGAGCAGATCAGGCCTGTTCTGGACGGTCTCCGCCGTACCGGCAGCACCGAGGCTCTTCGCAGTGCGATCGCCGAGCGCCGGGCCGCGCACAACCGCCAGACGAGCGCGATGCTCCACGGCGCGGCGTTGCTGTACCAGCTCCTCCAGGAGAAGTCAGTGCGGGATCGCCAGGTGGGTCGGGGCAGCGCGGCCCCGGACAGTCACCTGGTCACTTGAGTGCCAGTTCTGCGCCTCGGTCGGGACTGCCTCTGAGACCGCGGTCATCGAGGCGATCAGCCGGCCGGGCGTCGACTTGGCGAGTTCGCTGAGGCGGGCGGCCTCGTTCACCGGGTCACCGATGACCGTGTACTCGTGCCGTCGTACGTCGCCGACCGTGCCGGCGACCACGATGCCGGCGGTGACGCCGATGCCTGCGGTGACTTCGGGCAGCTCGTCGTCGAGCCGGGCGGCCAGGGTGCGGGCGGCCCGGAGCGCACTCCCGGCCGCGTCCGGGAGCTCGGCCGGAGCACCGAAGATCGCGAGCGCGGCGTCGCCGGCGAACTTGTTGACGAACCCGCCTTGCTGGTCGACCTCGTCGACCACGATGGTGAAGAAGCGATTCAGCAACTGCACCACCTCGGCCGGTGGACGCTCGGCCGCGAGCTCGGTCGAGCCGATCAGATCGACGAAAAGGACGGCGACGAAGCGATCCTCCCCGCCGAGCCGATCACTCGCGAGCGCCTCCTGCACCACGTCCGGACCGACGTACCGGCCGAAGACGTCCCGGATCCGTTCGCGTTCGCGCAGCCCTTCGGCCATCTGGTTGAAGCCGGACTGCAGCGAGCCGAGCTCGGTGCCGTCGAAGACCGGGATGCGGATGTTCAGCTCTCCCTCGCCGATCAGCGTGAGCGCGTGGCGCACCGACCGCACCGGCGCGACCACCGACCGGGCCGACAGCACGGTGAGCAGCCAGCCGTTGCCGATGGCCACGATGCCCAGGGCAAGGATCACGACCGAGAGCCGGGTCGCGGAGACGTCCTTCTCGAACAGGGCGACGATGGCCGCCAGCATCAGGCCGGCCACCGGTACGCCGGAGCCGACCGCCCAGAAGATCACGATGCGGGCCTTGAGGCCCGCCGCGAGCACCCGGCGCGGCGGTGAGGAGTCGGCCAGCGCCCGCGCGGCGACCGGCCGGAGCGCGAACTCGGTCAACAGGTACGAGATCGTGCAGGTGATGATCATGCCGTCGAAGACCGTGGCCGCAACGCGGAGGGCGTTCTCCGGCTGGAGTGCGAGTGTCATCGCGGTGAAGATCACCGCCGCGACCAGCCAGAGCAGCACCTCGATCAACGTCAGCCGCAGCGGCAGCTGGAGCGTCGCGAGCTGTTCCTTCCGGGTGGCGGGCCGTTCCTCGTCGACCCACCGGGTCACCTGGCGCGTGAGCCGCGTACTCCAGATGCAGCCGATCGCCACCGCGAGAAGGAAGTACAGCGGAATCACGATCGCCTCGGCGAGCTGGAGCTCGTCGACCAGCGGCGGCCCGGGCAGTACGAAGACCGCCAGCACGAACACGACCGCGGCACCGATCAGGTTGGTGACGATCGAGAACGTTGTCATCAGCACCTGCAGCCGGAACCGCAGCAGCGTCGTACTCTGGTCGGCCGGTCCGAGCAGCCACGATCCGAACGGCCGCCGCTTCAGCACGAGTTCGGGTCGTCCCTCGGACATCATGGTGACAGTCTGCTAGCAACCACCCCGGTTCCCGCAACCGTCTTATTCCTTGGCGAGTCTGGGGCGAGTCTGGCTACCGTGGATCCATGGCGGTATGGCGGCGTCTCTCGCTGGCTGCTGCAGCGGCCGCCCTGGTCGCCTGCTCGGACAACGCCACGACGCAGCCCTCGCCCAGCCCCTCGAGTACGCCGAGCCGTCTGGAACCGACTCCCACCGTCAGACAAACCCAACCGCTCGTTCTCGTTGTTCATCCGACCCGGGCGGCACAGGACATCGACCTGGTGACCGCGACGACGATCGCGCGTGGAACGACCAAGTCCTGGCGGGGATTCCGCGTCACGTCGTTGCGGGACGCGCAACGATCCACCAGCGCGCTCGCCGTGGTGCCTGCTGCCGTGGTCGGGCCGACTGTGCGGCCGGTGACGGTCGGCGGGATCGACCCGCTGAAGCAACCCGCGCGGTATCCGCTCCGCACAGTGGGGCCGAAGCCTGCAGAGCCGGTCGTCGACCTGACCTTCGGCGGTGACGTCATGCTCGGCCGACGAGTGGCGACCGCGGCAGCCAGGACCGGTGATGTGTCCAGACCGCTGCGCATCATTGGATCTCGTTTGGCGGCAGCCGATGTGACGGTGGTCAATCTGGAGAGCACGCTGTCTCGAGCGGGTATGGCGCAGCAAGGCGGTGACTCGTTCGCCGCCCCGCCAGGCGTGATGAAGGGTCTGCGAGAGGCCGGCGTCGACGTACTGTCGCTGGCCAACAATCACACCGGCGACTTCCAGGATCGCGCCCTGTTGGAGACCGTCCGGTTGGTGCGAGCCGGTGGCCTCCAGCCGGTAGGGGCCGGAGGCAACGTCGCCGAGGCACTTCGCCCGGCGATCGTCGAGCGTGATGGAGTCCGGTTCGGCTTCCTGGCGTTCAATGCGATCGGCGAGACACCACGGGCGACGTCAACGAGTCCCGGTGCGCTCAGCGTGCGGATGCCGCCACGGACAGGACCGCTGAACGCCGGCGACCTGGCCGCGCTCACCAAGGCCGTGGCAACGTTGAAGGCCGCCGTCGACGTTGTCGTCGTACTGCCGCATTGGGGTCGGCAGTACACACACACGCCCGTTCCGGCGCAGCGGACGGTCGCGTCTGCGCTGACCAGGGCTGGAGCGGATCTGGTGATCGGTGGTCATCCGCATTGGGTGCAGGACGTGCAGTTCGCGGCCGGGAAGGTGGTCGCGCACTCGCTGGGCAATCTGGTGTTCGACTTGGACTTCTCCCAGCAGACCCAGGAGGGCGTCCTGCTGGAGCTCACCTATTGGGGCAAGACGCTCAAGGCCGCGCGACTCACGCCGTACGTGATCGGTAGTGACTTCAGCCCGAGGGTCGTGACCGGCGCCCCGGCGGAGCAGATCCTGTCGGACATCCGCTAGCTGTCAAGCCAGGCAGTCACCACGCGACCCATCCGGCCGAGTTGGTCGGGCGACACGACCCGCGGGAGGTCGCGGGCGCTGTGGTACTCGGCGTACGGCGTGCTGCCTAGCCGCACGCCAGGTAGCCCGGAGCGGACGAAGGACCAGTGGTCACTCGACCTGTTCACGCATGGCCGGCTCGGCACGCGAGTGCGAGCCGCGGCGGCTCGGAGTTCGTTGCGCATCGCGACAGCGTCAGCTTGAGCAGAGCAGATCGGTACGACGGTTCCTACGCCGACGCGGTCGAGGGACACCATGCCGCGGAGCGCCCTGCGTTGTGCTGGCGGCAGCGAGGCCACGTAGGTGCGGGAGCCGTAATGATGGCGGTTGTCGCCGTCGCCGCGCGGCTCTTCGGCGCCGAAGGCAACGAAGACCGTCGGAAGCTTCGGTGCCCGACGCTGGTAGAGCTGAGCGGTGCCGAGCAGGACGGAAACGCCCGATGCGTTGTCCTCGGCGCCGGGTGCCTGGGGGACTGTGTCCAGGTGAGCGCCGACGACGCGGTGCGGTGCTGAGGGTGTGAGTCCTGGTTCGGCGGCGAGCAGGTTCCAGCTGGTGCCGGCGCGGACCGCGACGCCCCAGGAGACGCCTGACGGCACGCGCACCGGCTGGCGGGTGGTCTGGTAGCCAGCGGCACGGAAGCGTTGCTCCAGCCACGTCAGAGCGCGCAGGTACGCCGGACTGGTCGCCTCACGTGGACCGAGGCCCGCGAGGTGGCCAACCGTCTGCAGTGCGGCTCGGCTGTCGAAGAGCACTGGGGCCGAAGGAGGCGCCGCACTGGACGTTGATGTGGGCGTTGACCGGGGCTGAGGTGCGCTGGTCGGTGGTGCGGGAGACGGGAGGCGTGGCGGGGTACTGCTGGTGCACGCGACGGCCAGCAGGACGATGAAGGCGGCCAGCGCGGCCCGCATGTGTCCATGGTGCCGGGCGGCACCAAGACAGCAGTGTTTTGGCACGGTGGTGCTGTTGGCTCAGATAGGCCGCCTGATCGTGCTCCAGCGTGGGTACTGTTCCCCGGACCACCTCTCTCGGGGAGACTCTGTGACGTACGACCGGCATTCCTATGCCGAACCTGCCTTGGTTCGGACTACCCACCTCGAGCTCGACCTCGAGCTGGACTTCGACGAGAAGGTGCTGGCCGGCACGGCCACGCACACACTCGCCTGGACCGGCACCAGTGACCGGCTCGTGCTCGACACGCGTGATCTGACCGTGCTGGCGGTGGAGGGTGCGACGGCCGACGGCTGGGAGCCGCTCGAGTACAGCATCGCCGTACCCGACAAGGAGCTCGGATCCGCGCTGACGATCCGCACGCCGCAGCACCAGCGGGTGCGCATCAGCTACCGGACCGCGCCGACCGCGACCGGTCTGCAATGGCTGGAGCCGTCCATGACCGCGGGCGGCGTGATGCCGTTCATGTTCAGCCAGTCGCAGGCGATCCACGCCCGCAGCTGGGTGCCGGTGCAGGACACGCCGAGTGTCCGCTTCAGCTACGCCGCTCACGTGACCGCACCGCCCGAGCTGATGGTGCTGATGAGCGCCGACAACGGGACGACGTCTCGCCGTACTGGCTCGTACGACGTGGTGATGCCCGAGCCGATCCCGTCGTACCTGCTGGCGATCGCCGCGGGCGACCTCGTGTTCGAGCCGATCGGTGAGCGGTCCGGGGTGTGGGCGGAGCCGGAGATGGCCCGTCGGGCCGCGACCGAGTTCGCGGACACCGAGGAGATGATGCGGGTCACCGAGGCGCTCTTCGGGCCGTACCGCTGGGGCCGCTACGACATCCTCGTGCTGCCACCGTCGTTCCCGTACGGCGGCATGGAGAACCCGCGGATGACGTTCGCGACACCGACCGTGGTGATCGGTGACAAGTCGCTGGTGAGTGTGGTCGCGCACGAGCTCGCGCACAGCTGGTCCGGCAACTTGGTCACGCAGGACAGCTGGGACGACATCTGGCTGAACGAGGGCTTCACGTCGTACGTCGAGAACCGGATCGTCGAGGCCGTCTACGGCACCGAGTTCGCGGTGATGGAGACGGCGATCAAGCAGCACGCCACCGTGGTGAAGCTGGACCCGCTGACGCCGGCCGAGCTGGCGGTGGAGCTGCCCGGGCTGAACCACCGGTCCGAGTACCACGGCACGACGTCCTGCGGGCCGCTGAAGGGGTCGTGGTTCCTGTCCTGGCTCGAGGAGCGGTTCACGCGCGAGGTCTTCGACCCGTTCCTGCGCGGGTACTTCGACCGGTTCGCGTTCCGCAGCATCAACTCCGAGGACTTCGTCGCGCACTTAGGTGAGCACCTGCTGGAGCCGCACCCGGGCGTGGTGACGGATGCCGAGGTCGCGGCATGGCTGGACGAGCCGGGCATTCCGGCGTTCGCGGCGCGGGCGGTGTCGGAGCGGTTCGAGGCGGTCGACGAGGCGCGGGACAGGTGGCTCGGCACGGGCGAGCTGCCGCACGGAGCTTCGGCTTGGACGACTCAGGAGTGGCTGCGCTTCCTGGATGCGGCGCCGGACGTGCTGGGTGCGGTGCAGCTGCAGCAGCTCGACCGGGAGTTCGGCCTGACCGGTACGGCGAACGGCGAGATCGCCCGCCGCTGGTACCAGATCGTTGCCGCCAGCAGCTACGAGGCGGCGTACGCCGAGCTGGCCGGCTTCCTCACGAACGTCGGCCGGATGAAGCTGGTCCTGCCCGTCTACCGAGCCCTGGCCGGCACCGACCGCGAGTTCGCAGCCGAAGTCTTCGCCAAGGCCCGCCCCGGCTACCACCCCATCACCACCGCCGCAGTCCAAAAGATCCTCGGCGAGTAGGCCTACAGGTACTGCGCTTCGCCGTTGGCGAAGGACCAGTCGGGGGATGCGTTCTCGGTGAGGGTGATGAGGACGTTGCGCGGATCGGTGCCGGTGTAGTCGTGGACGAGTTCGGCGATCCGGCGGTACATCGCCTGCTTGACCTGGTCAGGCCGGCCGGCTCGGAGCGTGATGGCGATGAACACGACGTCGTCGTCGCGCTCGATCCCGGGGAAGCCGCCGTACCGCATCGTGCTCGTGGTGCCGTCGTGGCTGGTGAGGACCTGGAAGAGGTCGTCGGGCGGGATGCCGATCGTCTCGACCAGCGCGTCGTGCACCGCGCGGCCGAGGTTGGTGAGACGGTCGGGGCCGGCCCGGAGTGCGTCGATCCGGATCAGAGGCATGCCGACATACTAGTAGGTACAGACATCCAGGGTGCAGCGGTGGATGGTCTCGGTCAGTTGGTAGCCGAGGTGGTTGTTGACGCGCTGCATCGGGGTGTTCGTGCTGACGGTGTCGGTCAGGAGGCCGTCGAGGTCGGGGAAGTGGGTGCGGACCGAGCGGATCTGCTCGGCCTTCATCCACAGCGCGAGACCGCGACCACGGTGCGCCGGCAGGACCGCGGTGCCGTAGTGCTGCGCGTCGCCCTTGCCGTTCCCCGGTACGACGAGTTCGGTGAAACTCACGATCGTCCCGGTCGCCCTGTCCACGGCCGCCACCGTCAAGAGGTGATCGCCGCGCTGCTCGATCACCCGAGCCGCGTGCCGGGTCCGCTCCACGTCCCACGTGTCGGCGCCGTACGCGATGTCGCCGGACGGCGCGTCGTCCATCCCGGACCGCGCGTGGGTGAACGTCTGCGCCAACTCATCGGGTACGACGCCCGCCCACGACTGCAACCGGTAGCCCGGGTCCTGAGGAACGATCAGTACGGCGTCGTCGACGTCGGCCAGGTGCAGTCGCGCGTAGCTGAGCGTCAGGCCGATCGTGAACCCGCGAGCCGTCAGGAAGTGGTACGCCGGGGAGTCGTCCGGAGCGTCGGCCAGGACGTTGCGGACCTCGTGCGCACGGGCCGCGGCGACGACCGCGTCGAGGAGTCGGGAGCCGATGCCGCGGCGGCGCTCGGCCGGGTGCACGTTCAGCTCGAGCTCGGCCAGATGACCATGGGACTCGCGGCTGTTGAGCCGGAGAAAGGCCGATCCGACCGGGTTGCCGTCGGCGTCCGCGGCAAGCCAGGCGATCCGGCGGCTGAACGGCCGGAAGTCGGGATCCGTCAGCGGAGTCAGCGTGATGCTCAAGGCGGCAACATATCGCGCCGGTGGATCACGTGCCTAAGTGTCCCGACTCACGACACTGGCTCGCTGCATCGGCTACCGTGCTTCGGAGCCGACGGGGAGAGGAGCACCGGGTGGATCAGCCGGGTGGGGCCAGGATACGGACGATCGGTGCGGACCATGTCGCCTTGCGCGAGCAGGTTCTGACGGAGCTGCGTCGCCGGATCGTGGACGGCGAATACGGGCAGGGCGAGCGGTTGACCGAGACCCGGCTCGCCGACGACTTCGGAGTGTCGCGCAACCCCGTGCGTGAGGCGTTGCGCGTGGTCGAGGCCGAGGGCTTCGTCCAGATCCTGCCGCGACGCGGTGCGGTGGTCGCGACCCTCGACGACACCGCGGTGCGCGACCTGTTCGCCGTACGGCAGCAGCTCGAGACGCTGGCCGCCGGCCTCGCCGCCGAGCGCGCGAACGCCGACGACGTCGCGCGGTTGCGGCGACTCCTCGACGACGCGAACAAGGCCAGCGAGGCCAAGGACTTCGACCAGCTCGCCGAGCTGAACAGTGCGTTCCACCGTGCGGTGATCGAGGTCAGCGGCAACCGCTGGCTGCACTCGATCTCCACAGCGATGTATCACCACGTCCACTGGGTGTTCCGGGTCGGCGCGGCCCAGCGGGCGCCACACTCCACCGAGGAGCACATCCGCCTGGTCGACGCGATCGCCGCCAAGGACCCGGAGGCCGCCAGCACCGCAGCCGGCCTGCATGTGGCGGCTGCGGCGAAGGCGGCGCTCGGTCAGCGTCCTACCGCGTAGCCCTGCATCCCGCGCGGGTTGGCGGCCGCGGCCAGCACGCCATCCGCCTCCTTGCGTACGGCGCACAGTCGGCCGAGGCTCCACGCATCGCCTTCGGTGACGACGTGCCCACGGCGTACCAGGTCGTCGCGGACGGCCGAGCCGAGGCGACTCTCCATCACCAGACCGCCCGGCTCGGTCGCTCGCGGGTAGAACGACGACGGGAAGCCCGTGGTGTGCCAGGCGGGCGCGTCGATCGCTTCCTGCAGGTCCATGCCGTCGCGGAGGTGGCGCAGCAGGAAGAGCAGCTGCCACTGGTCCTGCTGGTCGCCACCCGGCGAACCGCAGGCCATCACCGGCTGCCCGTCGCGCAGTACGAGCGTCGGCGTGAGCGTGGTCCGCGGACGCCGGCCGGGCGCGAGCGACGCGGGCAGTCCGTCCTCGAGCCAGAACATCTGTGCCCGGCTGCCGAGACAGAACCCGAGCTCCGGAATCGTCGGCGACGACTGCAGCCAGCCGCCGCTGGGCGTGGCGGAGATGATGTTGCCCCAGCGGTCGATCACGTCGACATGACAGGTGTCGCCGCGCGTCACGCCGTCCGAGGAGACGGTCGGCTCACCGGTCGTCGCGTCGCCAAGGTCATTGCCCACGGCAATCGAATGCAGCACCGGCTTCCGGCCGTCCGGACGGCCGGGACGAAGCTCGCGCGTTGCCTCCGGGCCGACCAGCTTCGCCCGCTCCGCGGCGTACGCGGGGGAGAGGAGCGTCTTCAGCGGTACGTCGGCGCCGTCGCCGTACCACGCCTCGCGGTCGGCGTACGACAGCTTCATCACCTCGACCGTGGTGTGCACGCCGTCCGCGCTGTCCAGGTCGACGTCGCCGAGCTCGGCCAGTACGGCGAGCGACTGCAGCAGACCCGGACCTTGGCCCCAGGGTCCGGTCTTGGCGACGGTGTAGCCGTTCCAGTCGAGCGTGGCCGGGTCTTCCCAGGTCGCCTGGAACGCGGCCATGTCGTCGCCCGTGATGAGCCCGGCGTGGTCCTCACCGCTGGAGTCCCGATGCGGCAGCTTGGAGAACTTGTCGACAGCCTCGGCGACGAAGCCCTCACGCCAGGTCTTGCGAGCCCGCTCGACCTGCGCCTGCCGATCCGCGCCGGCTGCTTCGCCCTCGGTGACCAGTCGCTCCAGGGTGGCGGCGTACGCCTCGTTGCGGAACATGCCGGTCGGCGGCCGCCCGTCACGCAGCCAGAGCGCGGCAGACGTCTTCCAGTTCTCCTCGAACAGCTCCTGCACAGTGCCGACCGTCTCACCGACCCGCGGCACGAGCGGGTGGCCGTTGCGTGCGTAGTCGATGGCAGGCTCGAGTACGACGCGCAGCGGCAGTGTGCCGTGGTCGTGCAGGAGGAGCAGCCACGCGTCGACTGCACCCGGAACCGTCGCCGCCAGCGGTCCGGAGCCGGGGACGAGGGTCAGACCGAGCGAGGTGTAGTGGTCGATCGTCGCGCCGGCCGGAGCGACGCCCTGACCGCACAGCACGCGCGGTGTGGGGTCGTCGGCGGTCGCGATGATCCCCGGCACCTCACCACCAGGACCGTTCAGGTGTGGCTCCACCACGTGCAGCACGAACCCCGCGGCCACGGCGGCGTCGAACGCGTTGCCGCCGAGCTCGAGGATGCGCATCGCCGACTGGGAGGCCAGCCAGTGCGTGGACGAGACCATCCCGAACGTGCCGCGCAGCGTGGGCCGGGTGGTGAAGGTCATCGGGCAACTCCCTCTCCTGTACGAACATCGGGACCGGTGCCGTTGTCGTCGACCAGATGACAGGCGACCTGGTGTCCACCCTCTCCGATCACGCGCGGCTCCGGGATGACTGTCCGGCATGTGTCGACCGCTACCGGACATCTGGTGTGGAATCGGCACCCGGACGGCGGGTCGATTGCCGACGGCAGGTCGTCGCCGAGCAGCACGGGCTTGCGCGCCCGCTGCTCGGCCGGATCGGGCACAGGCGCGGCGGACAGCAGCGCCTGCGTGTAAGGATGCGCCGGTGCGCCGAAGATGCGCGAACGCGGGCCTTGCTCGACCAGTTGGCCCAGGTACATCACGGCGACCTCGTCAGCCAGGTACTCGACCGCGGACAGGTCGTGGGTGATGAACAGGCAGGCGAAGCCGAGGTCGCGCTGCAGGTCGGCCAGCAGGTTGAGGACGGAGGCCTGGACCGACACGTCCAGTGCGCTCGTCGGCTCGTCCGCGACCAACAGACGTGGCTCAGAGATCAGAGCGCGAGCGATGCTGACGCGCTGACGCTGCCCACCGGACAGCTCGTGTGGTGAGCGCTGCGCGACCTCTGGGCGCAGTCCGACGCGGCGCAGCGACTCGGCCACCTTGGTTGAGATGTTCTTGCGGTGCATGAGCCGCAGCGGTTCCCCGACGATGTCTCCGACGGACAGCCGCGGGTCGAGCGAGCCCGCCGGGTCCTGGAAGACGATCGACACGTTCCGGCGGTGTGGACGCAGTTGCCGGCGGGTGAGGTGCGTGACATCGGCATCGGCGAGTCGGACCGTCCCACCGGTCGGCTCCAGCAGCCGGACAATGCAGCGTCCGACGGTGGACTTGCCGGAGCCGCTCTCACCAACCAGTGCGACCACAGAGCCTTGGCGGATCCGCAGCGTCACCCCGTCGACGGCCCGGACCGGTCCGAAGTGCATGACGAGGTCTTCCACCTCCAGAGCGAGGGTGCTCATCAGACCTCCACTGGTTCTCTGACCGGGTTCCAGCACGCGACCCGGTGGTGACCGGGTGTCAGGTCCGGCTCGGTCGCCGTACAGGTGTCGATCGCTCGCGGGCAGCGGTCGGCGAACGTGCAGGCGTCGGGCTGTTGGGTGAGGACCGGCACCAGACCCGGGATCTCGTTCAGCCGGTGGCTCTCCGCGTGGCGACCGGCCGCGGGCGAGGCACCCAGCAGACCGGCCGTGTAGGGGTGTTGCGGGTGCGCGAACAGTTCGTGCACCTCGGCTGTCTCGACGACGCGTCCGGCGTACATGACCGCCACCCGGTCGGCGAGGTCCGCGACCACTCCGAGGTCGTGTGTGATCAGGACGATGCTGGTCCCGAGCCGTTCGCGCAGTTCGCGCAGTACGTCGAGGATGCCGGCCTGGATCGTCACGTCGAGCGCGGTGGTCGGCTCGTCGGCGATCAGCACCTTCGGATCGCAGGCGACCGCCATCGCGATCATCACGCGCTGGCGCATACCGCCGGACAGCTGGTGCGGGTAGTCGCTGATGCGGCGTTCGGCCGACGGGATGCCGACGAGCTTGAGGAGCTCGATCGAGCGGTCCCGAGCAGCCTGCCGGTTCAGTCCGATGTGCGTGCGGAGGACTTCGCCGATCTGGTGCCCGACGGTGAAGACAGGGTTCAGCGATGTCATCGGTTCCTGGAAGATGTACGCGACCTCGCGCCCGCGGATCGTGCGGAGGGTGCGCTTGTCGGCGCCGATCAGCTCGACCCCGTCGAGCCGCACCGAGCCGTCGACCGTGGCCGTGCGGGGGAGCAGCCCGGCCAGGCTCATAGCGGTCACGCTCTTGCCGCAGCCCGACTCGCCGACGACCGCGAGCACCTCGCCGTCACCGACCTCGAAGCTGACCCGGTCGACGGCCGACACCGGGCCGTCCTCGGTGCGGAAGGTGACCGAGAGGTCGTTCACCTGGAGAACCGGAGCTGTGCTGATTCCTGGGGTGATTCCTGCGGTCATCGGCGGCTCGCTTTCGGGTCGAGCGCGTCGCGCAGGCTGTCGCCGACGACGTTGAACGCCAGCGTCAGCAGCATGATCGCGACGCCGGGCATCACCGCGGCCCACGGTGCGCGGGACGCGAACTGCTGCGCGTCGGCCAGCATCGTGCCGAGGCTGGGAGCTGGTGGTTGGATGCCCAGACCGAGGAACGACAGCACTGCCTCGCCCAGGATCGCGGCCGGGAGTGCGACCGTGGTCTGGACGATCACCACCGAGGCCGCGTTCGGCAGGATGTGCCGGCCCATCACCCAGGCATCTCCGGCACCCTCCACGATCGCGGCGGCGACGAAGTCCAGGGACTTCAGCCGCAGCGTCTCGGATCGGACGATCCGGATCATGCCGGGGATCTGCGCGATCCCGATCGCGATCGCCGCGTTGCCGAGGCTGGCGCCGCGGATGGCAGCCAGTCCGACGGCCAGGATCAGGAACGGGAACGCGAGCACGAGATCGGTCATCCGGGAGATCAGCGCGTCGATCGACCGGAAGTACCCGGCCAGCAGGCCGAGCGGTACGCCGACCACCAGCGAGGTCGCGACCGCGAGCAGTGCGACGTGGAGCGAGGCCCGGAGCCCGAACATGATCCGGGACAGCACATCCCGGCCGAGGTCGTCGGTCCCGAGCAGATGTCCCGGCGTGCCCGGGGGAGCGAAGGCCTGACCGAGATTGGTCTGGGTCGGTTCGTGCGGTGCAAGCCAGGGGGCGAACACGGCCATCATCACCGCGATCACGAGCACCACGAGTCCGCAGATCGCGAGCGGGTTGCGGAGGATCCGCCGTACTACCTTGCGGCGGTTGCTGCGCAGCGGCGTACCGGCGGTGATTGCTTCGGCGACGGCCATCACGCATCACCTCGCACGCGGATGCGCGGGTCGATCACGGAGTACAGCAGGTCGACCAGCAGATTGATGACGATGTACGCCGTCGCGGTCACCAGGACGACCGCCTGGATCACGGGGTAGTCGCGCTGGAAGACCGCGTCGACGGTGAGCTTGCCGAATCCCGGCAGGGCGAAGATGCGCTCGGTGACGACCGCGCCGGAGATCAGCGCGCCCAGCTGCAGGCCGACGATCGTGACGACCACGATCAGGCTGTTGCGTAGGGCATGTTTGCCGATCACGGACTTGGGTGGCAGGCCTTTCGCCTCGGCCGTCCGGATGTAGTCGGCCGAGAGGGCATCCAGCATCGACGATCTGGTCTGCCGCATGATGACCGCGGCGAGGCCGGTGCCGAGGATCAGCGCCGGCAGCACCAGGTGGTGCAGGTTGGCGGCCGGGTCGCTGAAGAACGGCACGAATCCGGACGCCGGGAAGAGGCCGAGGGCAACGGACAGGTAGAGGATCGCCATCAGGCCGAGCCAGAAGTGCGGCACCGACAGACCGAGCAACGCCAACGCGTTGGCCGCCCACTCGGACGGACGGCCGCGGCGAACCGCCGCGACCACCCCGGCGCCGACGCCGATCACGCTGGCGATCAGGATCGCCAGCACGGACAGCTCGATCGTCACCGGCAACGCGCTGCCGATCATCCCGCGCACCGGCGCACCGGTTCGGATCGACTGGCCCAGGTCGCCCCGGGCCGCGTGACTGACGAACTGCCAGAACTGCACGAGCCACGACTGGTCCAGCCCGTACTGCTGCCGGATCGCCCGCAACGACTCCGGATCCCGGTCCTCGCCGGCGAGGGCGAGCGCCGGGTCACCCGGCAACGCCCGGACGCCGGCGAAGACCACGATCGTTGCCAGTACCAACGTGACGGCCGACTGCCACAGTCGATGGAAGAGGTATCGCCTCACGAACCCCACCACCTCGCTCGGTCCCGCCGCCCGCGGGCGGAGAGAACGCTCACTTCGCGAATCCGGCGAACGCCGTCCGGATCACGCCGTCCGGGAAGGTCTGGACACCCAGGAGCTTCTTCGAGACGCCGGTCAGGTTGCGCTGGCGGTACATGTAGATCAGCGGGTCGTCCTGCTGGAGCTTGCTGACGACGTCGCCGTACAGCTTGATCCGCTGCGCCTTGTCGGTCGACTGCCGCGCGTCGGTCAGCAGCTTGTCCACGTCGGGGCTGCTGTAGCCGGCGACGTTCTGGCTGCCCTCCGAGCCGACGAAGTTGTAGATGTTCGCGTCCGGGTCGACCCGGCCGGACCAGCCGAGCTGCAACAGCTCGAACTCACCACGGTCCTGCTGGTCGAGCAAGGAGGCGTACTCGACCGGCTTGATCTCCAGCTCGAAC
This sequence comes from Kribbella capetownensis, assembly GCF_004331485.1. Classification (GTDB taxonomy): domain Bacteria; phylum Actinomycetota; class Actinomycetes; order Propionibacteriales; family Kribbellaceae; genus Kribbella; species Kribbella capetownensis. Next base: position 508,266 of record NZ_SJKD01000005.1, on the reverse strand, counting down.
CCGCCGTCCTTCACCATCGCCTGCAGCGCCTGCGCGAGGCGCAGACTGTCCGGGTTGTTGGAGGTGATCATGCTGACTTTGTACGGCGTGGGTACGCCGGCATCGGCCAGCAGTTGCTTCGCCTTCGCCGGGTCGTGCGGTGGGCAGACCTGCGCGGCATCGGAAGTGAACTCGCTCTTCGGCGAGACCGGCGAGCAGGCGACCGTGTTCAGCCCGTTGAAGATCGACTTCACCAAGGCCTCACGGTCGATCGACAGCGCCAGCGCCTGGCGGACCCGCGGGTCCTTCGCGATCGGGGTGTCGAGCTGCTTGAGCGGCTTGCCGATACCGTTCGCGTTCGCGACGTTGATGGTCAGGCCCTGGTACCCCAGTGACTGCGACTGCAGCACGGTCATCGTGCTGTCCTTCTGCAACTGCGGCGCGTCCTGCGTCGACAGCGAGTCGGCGATCTGCGCGTCACCGGACTTCAGGTTGGCCGAGCGAATGCTGGAGTCGGTGATGATCCGGTACTCGATCGCGTCCAGGTGCACCTTGGCGGCGTCGTAGTACAGCGGGTCCTTGACCACCTTGATCGAGTTCTGCGCGACCCGGCTGGCGAACTTGAACGGTCCGACACAGACCGGCGCGTTGGAGAAGTTCGCGCCGAGCTTCGACACCGCGGCCGGGCTCAGCACCATGCCGGCCCGGTCGGCCAGCGCGGCGGTGAGCGGGGCGAACGGCTTCGACAGCTTGATCACCACGGTGTTCGGGTCCGGCGTGTCGATCGAGGTGATCGGGCCGAGTTCGCTCTTGCGGCCGGAGCCGGCGATCGTCAGACCCCGCTCGATCGAGATCTTCACCGCGTTCGAGTCCATCGTCCCGCCGTCGGCGAACTTCACGCCCTGCTTCAGCGGGATGGTCAGGCTCAACCCGTCGGCCGAGATCGTCGGCAGCGCGGTGGCCAGTTGCGGTACGACCTTCGCGTCCGGGCCGAGGTCGTACAGCTTCTCGCACATGGTGTGGAAGACGTAGCGCGAGTACAGGCTGCGCGACAGCGACGGGTCCAGCTTGTCCGGGTCCGCGGACAGCGCGACCGTGAGCGTGCCGCCCTGCTTGACCTGTGCCGGATCGGCCGGGTCGCCGAACACGTCCTGGCCGCCCGCCGACCGGGTTTCCCCGCCCCCGTCGTTGCCGGCCGGTTCGACGGGAGAACAGGCCGTCCCGACGAGCGCCAGCGCGATCACCCCCACCATGGTTCCGGCGACCATCGGCCGGCGGCGGTAGCTCCTGCTGGAGCGGTTCAGTAAGAACGGAAGTCGACGAGTCATCGCGTGCTCCTGAGTAGGCGGTCCTGTCGACTGTTTCATGTATACAAGGCAGGTGCGCAAGTGATTCGGCGAGTTTGGCTGAACCTTTTGCGACCGCCCGCCGTACTCACTGTCGAACGTTCAAGTGCCGACCGCCGCGGGGCCGCCGGAGACTGCGTTACGCCCCGGCGGCTCCGCGGTCGATCAGGTCGTGACTGGTAACTTCAGGTGACCAGTGGGCGGTCGCTGATCACCGAGGGCGAGCGTCATCAGGTTCGGTCCGTCGTACTGCGGATGGTGGATGCCGAACTCGGTCGCCTGCCGGAATCCGAACCTCGGGTAGTACGTGTCGTGACCGAGCACGACGACGGTCTGCTCACCACGATCACGTGCTGTGTCGAGCGCCGCGATGACGGCCGCGCTCCCTGCGCCTTGTCTCTGGTACGCCGGAAGTGCGGCGACCGGGCTCAGGGACAGGATCGGGATGTCGCCGACGTAGGCGCGGGTCAGGAGCGCATAGGCGACCGGTTGGTCGTCCGGTGTGGTTGCCACGAGCGACAAACCCGGGAGGATGGCATGCGGGTTCGAGCGCAGGGCATCGAGGAAGTCGACCTCGAATTGGCGGCCGAAGGCCTGCCGGGTGATGTCACGGACCGTGTCGGCGTCGGCCGGCCTCTCGGCGCGGGTGTTCCAGGTGATGGACAACGGAGAATCCCTTTCGGGCAAGGGGTTCCGCCGGTCTGTGTCAGACGGAACCCGGGGTGAGTTGGATGAGCGTGTTGGCTGCCGGACATGCGGCAGCGCTCGTTCGCGCCGACATCAACTCACCTCCTCGATGCTCCGAAGTTCCCGCCACCTTAGCCACGTTGTCCGGTGGTCGCATCGGATTTACGGCTCGGTCGCCAGGGCGGTGAGGGGATCGGTGGTGGCGGGTGCTGTTGGGGTCCAGGTGTTGTCGACCAGGCGGTACGGATGCCAGCGGCCGTGGTGGTCGAGTCTCAGCTGGGTGTCCGGGCCGAGGGTGAGTTGGTTGCCGAGGACCTGGATGGTGAGCTCGTCGTCGGCGGCCAGCAGTTCGGTCCTGGCGCGGGCGAGCTCGGCGGGATCGGGGGTCCAGGTGTGCTCGAGTACGTCGAGTCCGGGTGCTCCGCCGTACCGCCAGGCTTGGATGCCTAGGGCAAGCTCTTCCTGTCGTCCGGTTGCGTTGGCCAGAGTGTCAGTCAACTCGGGGAAGTCCGCTGCCAGTCGTACTGCGTCCTGCCATTCGTTGAGCCGCTGCGGCTCGGCTGTGCCGTTCAGGAGTGCGTTCAAGAGCGCGCGAGCCCGCCGAGCCGCGTCCAGCACGAGCATCGGCAACGTGGTCGGCCCGAACCCTGCCGGCGCCTCGATCCCACTCACCGCCAGCTCGTCGACCACGACCTTTCTCGGCAGCTCCGGAACGTCGGGCAGCGCGCCGACAGGAGTCGCAAGTACGTCGTGCAGTGATGCACCTGCTTCGCCGGCTTCGTCAGCCTCGTCGGCCGGTGCTGTCTGGCTCCTCGTCTGCAGTTGGTCGAGCAGGTCGTCGCGGGAGGCGCCGCGGAGAAGGAGGAGGACGAACGGGTCGGAGTCGAGCAGCCAGGCGACCTGGTAGCACAGGGCGGCCGCGTGCTGGCAGGGGAGTTCCCAGCCGTCGCAGGTGCAGCTGGGGTCGAGGTCGCCGATGCCGGGGAGCAGCGAGACGCCCGCGTCGGCCGCCGCTTCCACGAGGTCGTGCGGCATCTCGCCGTCCAGGAGTGCCGCGATGTGACCAGCCCGAGCGGCCACCTGATCGAGGAAGCGGCTCCGGTCGGCGTCACTCAGCTCGTCGACCTGGACGACGGCCTCGAAGGTGTCGTCGGGGGAGTAGACGGTCGCCGCGATCCGGCCCGGGCTGATCGTGATCGTCCCGACCTGACCGGAGTTCGCGTACTGCCGTCCCTTCCGCAGTTGGCCGGAATCCAGCGAGGTGTCCTCGAGTGCCTGCACCCACGCCCGCGCCCACCACGAACGCCCTCGCGTGCTCCGCCGCTGCGCGGGAAAGGCCGGGAATCCCTGAGCCTCCGTCATCGCGCACCCCTCAGCTCCACGAGGTCGGCGAGTTCGGTGTCGGACAGTTCGGTGAGGGCCGCCTCGCCTCCGGTCAGGACGGCGTCGGCGAGCTCGCGTTTACTGCTCAGCATCGCGGCGATGCGGTCCTCGATGGTGCCTTCGGCAATCAAACGGTGCACCTGCACCGGCCGCGTCTGCCCGATCCGGTACGCCCGGTCCGTCGCCTGATCCTCGACCGCCGGATTCCACCACCGGTCGTAGTGCACGACGTGATCCGCCCGAGTCAGGTTGAGTCCGGTCCCAGCGGCCTTCAACGACAGCAGGAACACCGGCACCTCGCCGGCTTGGAACCGCTCGACCATCTCCTCACGCTTCGGCACCGGCGTCCCACCATGCAGCAGTTGCGTACCGATGCCGCGGTCGGCCAGATGTCGCTCGAGCAGCCGCGCCATCGCGACGTACTGCGTGAAGACCAGGACCGCGCCGTCCTCGGCCACGATCGTCTCGAGCAGTTCGTCGAGCAGTTCGAGCTTCCCGGATCGTCCGTCCAGGCGCCCGTTGTCGCCTTCCTTCAGGTACTGCGCCGGGTGGTTGCAGATCTGCTTCAAACCGGTCAGCAGCTTGACGATCAGCCCGCGCCGAGCCATCCGGTCGCTGGCCTGCACCTCCGTCATCAGCTCGCGAACCGTTGCCTCGTACAACACCGCCTGCTCACGCGTGAGCGACACCGGCTGATCGGTCTCGGTCTTCGGCGGGAGCTCGGGCGCGATGCCGGGATCGGATTTGCGGCGCCGGAGCAGGAACGGCCGCACCAGCTTCGCCAGTCGCTCCGCGACCTCCTCGTCCTTGTCCGCCTCGATCGGCGCTGCCCACAGGTTCCGGAACGTGCCGAGCCGGCCGAGCAACCCCGGCGTCGTCCAGTCGAGGATCGCCCACAGCTCGGACAGGTTGTTCTCCACCGGCGTGCCGGTCAACGCCACCCGCGCCTGCGACGGCACGGTCCGCAACGCCTTCGCCGTACTGGACGACGGGTTCTTCACATGCTGCGCCTCGTCGGCGACGACCATCGCCCACCGATGACCAGCCAGCCGTACGGCGTCGCGCCGCAAGGTCCCGTACGTCGTCAGCACGAAGCCGTCCTCGGCGTCGTCGAGTGATCTCGAGGAGCCGTGGAAGCGGCGTACCGGAGTGCCTGGCGCGAAGCGCTGGACCTCGCGCTCCCAGTTGCCGAGCAGGGACGCCGGACAGACGACGAGAGTCGGACCGGCTGTTGCCGGCGAGTCCTGGCGGTGCAGGTGGAGCGAGATGAGGGTGATCGTCTTGCCCAGACCCATGTCGTCAGCCAGGCAGCCGCCGAGTCCGAGCGAGGTCATCCGGGAGAGCCAGCGCAGACCGCGCAGCTGGTAGTCGCGCAGGGTGGCGTGCAGTCCGGCCGGCGCCTCGATCGGCTCGTCGGCGCGGTCGGGGTCGGCGATGCGGGCGCGCAGCTCCGCGAGCCAGCGGGTCGGTTCGATCGTGACTTGGCGGCCGTCGATCTCGGCGCTGCCGGTGAGCGCTGCGCCGAGGGCGTCGATCGCCGTGACCGGTTTGAGGATGCGCTCGCGGGCCTTCCGCGCCAGGTCGGGGTCGATCAGCATCCACTGGTCGCGAAGCCGGACCACTGGTCGGGTCGCTTCGGCCAGCTTGTCCATCTCTGCCTCGGTCAGTGGCTCGCTGTCAGGGTCATTGCCGAGGGCAACCTGCCAGCTGAAGTCGAGAGTGGCGTCGCCGCCGAAGAAGCTCGGCAGATCGCTGGGCGGTCCGTCCGACGATGTGATCGCGGCCCGAGCGGTCAGCGCACGACCGAGGCTGCGTGGCCAGTGCAGGTCGACCCCGGCCGCCGTCAACCGCTGCGCGGAGCCCGCCAGCAGTTCACCGACCTCCTCATCGGCCAGCTCCATCCGATCCGGTACGGCGGAGTCGAGCAGGCGACCCAACGCCGGCCAGGCGCGCGCCGCCCGCCGGATCGCCAGCGTCGCGTCGATCCGCGCCCGCGGCCCGAATCCGGCGACGTCCTCGGCCCAGACGTCGTACGCGTCCCGCACCAAGGTCGGGTCCTTGAGGCTGTGCAGTTGCACGACCGCCGAGAACGCCAGCGACTCGGCCATCTCGATCCGCAACGAGATCCGCACCCCGGTGTCCAAGCCTACGGACACCTCGTCAGCCCACGACCGCAACCGCTCGGCCCGCTGTGGCGCCGACGCCGCGAACAGCCCGGTCTGATGAGCCTTCGCCGCGGCCGGCGACCGCGGCATCCCATCCGCCACCGCATCCACAAACGCCCGAACCAACTCCTCAGCCACAGGCAACCGCACCGCACCGCCAGTCCCGCCCGACCGGGACCCGGGAGCGGCCGATGGGCCGCCGGGCGAGGCGGATTCGAGGGGGAGGGCCCGGGCCGACGGTGGCATGGCTTCGGCGAGTTTGAGGAGGCGGGTGACGTCGGCGGCGTCGAGTGGGCCGGCGCGCCAGGCGTCGTGGCCGCCGGGTGAGACGCCGGGCAGAAGCTTGCCCCGGGCCACCAACTGCAGTGCGATGAGCGAAGCGCCGCCCCAGAACGCCGCGGACGGGTGGGCGCCGGGCGCGCGCCGCGCACGGCCGAGCACCGGCACGGCCTCCGCAACGGTCAGCTCGAGCGCACGGACCGACCGCGGCTCCGCGTCGACGACCAGCTCTAACTCCGTCTGCTCACCGACGCCCAGCGGAAGCTGCCCACCGTCCGGATCCCAGAACGCGATCCGGCCTTCCCGAGGCGGGTCCGCCGGCTTGAACACCACCGCACACCCCACCAGCTCCTGCTGCCCCGTACCCGCCAACCCGACGTCCTCCCTAACCACGGCTCAAGAAGCGATCCAGCGCACATGACCTCAGACCGAGACAGCCTCCACATCGGCCGCACCGCTGTCCGGCTGCTCGAACTGCGTCCGGTACAGCTCCTCGTACCGCCCAGCCGCAGCGAGCAGATCCGTGTGAGTGCCACGCTCGATGATCCGGCCCGCCTCGATCACGAGGATCTGGTCCGCAGCCCGGATGGTCGACAGCCGGTGCGCGATCACAACCGCCGTACGTCCGGCCAGTGCCTCGGTCAGCGCCGCCTGGACAGCTGCCTCGTTGGTGGAGTCCAGCGCCGCGGTCGCCTCGTCAAGGATCACGACCCGCGGCTGCGCGAGGAGCAGGCGAGCGATCGTGAGCCGCTGCCGCTCACCACCTGACAGCCGGTACCCGCGCTCGCCGACAACGGTGTCCAGCTGATCCGGCAGCGACCTGATCAACTCACCCAGCCGCGCCCGAGTCAGCGCATTCCACAGGTCGGCCTCCGAAGCTTCCGGCCGCGCCAGCAGCAGGTTCTCGCGGATCGAGTCGTGGAACAGGTGACCGTCCTGCGTGACCATGCCGAGCGTCTCCCGCAGCGACTCCGCCGACACGTCCCGTACGTCGACCCCGGCGAGCCTCACCGCTCCCGCATCGACGTCGTACAGGCGGGGGATGAGCTGCGCGATGGTCGACTTCCCGGCGCCGGACGAGCCGACGAGCGCGACCATCTGCCCGGGCTCGGCGCGGAACGACACGTCGTGCAGCACCTCGACACCGCCGCGGGTGTCGAGCTTGGCGACCTCCTCGAGCGAGGCCAGCGAGACCTTGTCCGCGGACGGGTACGCGAACCTGACCTGCGCGAACTCGACCGTCACCGGCCCCTCGGGCACCCGGCCCGCGTCCGGCTTGTCCTTGATCAGCGGCTCGAGATCCAGCACCTCGAAGACGCGCTCGAAGCTGACCAGCGCGGTCATCACCTCGAGTCGCGCACTCGCCAGCGCCGTGAGCGGTGAGTACAACCGGGTGAGCAGCAAGGCCATCGACACGACCGAACCCGCGTCGAGCTGGTCGCGCAGCGCGTAGAAGCCACCCAGTCCGTAGACGAGCGCCAGCGCGAGCGCCGACACCAGCGTCAGCGCGGTGACGAAGATCCACTGCACCATCGCGGTCCGCACGCCGACGTCGCGCACCCGCCGCGCCCGGATCGCGAACTCCAATGACTCCCGTGTCGGCCGGCCGAACAACTTCACCAGCGTCGCGCCCGGCGCCGAGAACCGCTCGGTCATCTGCGTGCTCATGGTCGCGTTGTAGTCCGCCGCCTCCCGCTGCAGAGCGGCCAGCCTGGTCCCGATCCGGCGGGCCGGTACGACGAAGATCGGCAGGAGGATGAGCGAGAGCAGGGTGATCTGCCACGACACACCGAGCATCACGACCAGCGTGAGCACCAGCATCACGAGGTTGCTGACGACGCCGGACAGCGTGTCGCTGAACGCGCGCTGTGCGCCGATCACGTCGTTGTTCAGCCGAGACACCAGCGCGCCGGTCCGGGTCCGGGTGAAGAACGCGATCGGCATCCGCTGGATGTGGTCGAACACCGCCGTCCGCAGATCCAGGATCAGTCCTTCACCGATCCGCGCCGACAGCCAGCGTGTCCACAGGCTGATCCCGGCCTCGGCGATGGCGATCACCGCGATCAGTAGGGACAGCAGCAGAACGACGCTGAATTCCTTGCGGTCGACGATCGCGTCGACCACGTGCCCGGCCAGCACCGGCGTCGCGACCGCGAGCACGGCCGCGCCGACGCTCAGCACAAGGAACGCGATCAGTTGCCGTCGGTGCGGGCGCGCGAAGGCGAGGATCCGCAGCAGTGTGGCCCGTGAGAACGGGCGTTTTTCGTCTTGGGCGTGCATCGCGTGGTACAGCGAGTTCCACGCGGTCATCTCCATGCTCACGGCTGTGCTCCGCTGGGATCGGTCGATCGGGAAGGTCGATGATTCAGGACAGCACCGACAGTTCTCGACCGTAGAACCTCGACAGTGCTTGAGGTCAATCAACTTTTAAACTGAGTACGCTGTACGAAGTGCGGCCGAGTGTAGCCAATCCGGAGGAATCGCGCACATGAATCAGGAGTACAGCGGCAGTGGGGACCAGGCGCGGAGCCTTGAGTTGCTCTGGCGCCGGCGGCCGCGGCCGACCCGCGGGCCGAAGCCGGCGCTCACCGTGGAGGGGATCGTCGAGGCCGCTGTGCGCATCGCCGATGCCGAGGGGATCGGTGCGATGTCGATGCGCCGCGTCGCCGACGAGCTCGGCGTGGGCGCGATGACGCTGTACCGCTACTTCCCGGGCAAGGGTGAGTTGCTCGACGTCATGCTCGACACCGTGTACGGCGAACTGCCGCGGCGTGACGTGGACGGGGACTGGCGAGCCCGGCTCGACGAGGTGGCCCGGGAGAACCGCGAGCTGTATCTGCGCCACCCGTGGATGCTCCAGATCGCGGTCAATCGCCCACCGCTCGGTCCGCACGTGATGGCGAAGTACGAGTACGAACTCGAGGCGGTCGAGGGTATCGGCCTGACCGACGTCGAGATGGATGCGACCGTGGCGCTGGTGAACGGGTATGTGCACGGCGCCGTGCGGACCGACGTCGAGGCGCGGCAGGTGATCCAGCGGTCGGGGATGACCGACAAGGAGTGGTGGCTGGCGCACGTGCCGCACCTGGACAAGATCGCCGATGCCCAGCAGTTTCCACTCGCGACCCGGGTGGGGACGACGGTCGGGAATGAGTTCGACGCGCCGTACGACTCCGATCATGCGTTCGAATACGGTCTCGCGCGGCTGCTGGACGGCGTCTCCGCGCTGGTGGAGAACCGGTCTGGCCCGAAAGTGTGAATTCAGTTGTGAGTGAGTACTCACTCAGTTACTCTCGAACACGTGACACCACGAGCCACACCACTGCCACCCGAGGAACGGCGCGCCGCCATCGTCCGGGCCGCGCTGCCGTTGCTGGAGGAGTTCGGCGCCGAGGTGAGCACCAAGCAGATCGCCGAAGCGGCCGGGATCGCCGAGGGGACGATCTTCCGGGCCTTCGGCAGCAAGGACGCGCTGATCGACGCCGTGATGGCGACCGCGTTCGACACCAGTGACCTGATCACGGCGCTGGAGAAGGTCGACCGCTCGCTACCGCTGCGGGAGCGCACCATCGCCGCGGTCGAGGTCGGTCAGAACCGTCTGCGCAGCGTCTTCAAGCTGATGTTCACCCTACGGATGCGCCGGCCGCCCGACTTCAAGTCCACGCCGATGGACGAGGCCCGCCGCAAGCGGCAGTCCGACCTGGCCAACGCTGCGTTCGCCGACCTGCTCCGCCCGGATCAGGACCAGCTGCGCTTCCCGCCCGAAGAGGTGGTCCGCCGGATCGGGCTGATCACTTTCTCCGCCACCCACCCAATGATTTCCGGTGGCGTCGTACTGACCGCCGAGGAGATCGTCGACTTCGCGTTCGACGGTGTCCGCCGGCACGCCTCCGGTCAGCACGCCGCCCCCGAGGGCGCCGCCGAGTACGCACTAGACGGTGCCCGCCATCACGACTCTGGGGATGATCGATGTTAGTTCGACTCTTGCGTACGCACCTGCGTCCGTACGTGGGAAACCTGTCCATAGTGGTCGCCCTGCAGCTGGTCGGGACGATCGCCTCTCTCTACCTGCCCAGCCTGAACGCCGACATCATCGACAACGGCGTGGCCAAGGGTGACACCGGCTACATCGTGGACACCGGCGGCTGGATGCTCGCCGTCAGCCTGGTCCAGATCACCTGCACGATCATCGCCGTGTACTTCGGTGCGAAGACGGCCGCGATGTTCGGCCGGGACGTCCGGGCCGCGGTCTTCCACCGGGTCGGCGAGTTCTCCGCGCGGGAGGTCAACCAGTTCGGCGCGCCGACGCTGATCTCGCGCAGTACGAACGACGTCACCCAGATCCAGATGCTGGTGGTCACCACCTGCACGATGCTGGTGGCCGCACCGATCACGATGATCGGCGGCGTGTTCATGGCGGTCCGCGAGGACGTCGGCCTGTCCTGGCTGGTGGCCGTCGCCGTACCGCTGCTGGCGATCTGCGTCGGCTTCATCGCGAGCCGGATGGTGCCGCAGTTCCGGAAGATGCAGAAGAACATCGACGGGGTGAACCGGGTACTGCGTGAGCAGATCTCCGGCATCCGGGTGGTCCGCGCGTTCGTTCGCGAACCGCACGAGGTCGAGCGCTTCGGCGAGGCGAACCAGAACCTGACCGACACGGCCATCCGGGCCGGCCGGCTGATGGCGCTGGTGTTCCCGACCGTGATGCTGATCCTGAATGTGTCGAGCATCGCGGTGCTGTGGTTCGGCGCCTCCCGGGTCGAGAACGGGACGATGGAGGTCGGTGCGTTGACCGCCTTCCTGAGCTACCTGATCCAGATCCTGTTCTCGGTGATGATGGGCGTGTTCGTGATGATCATGGTGCCGCGCGCCGCGGTCTGCGCGGACCGGATCTCCGAGGTCCTCGACACCGAGTCCTCGGTCCGGCCGCCGGTCACCGCGATCAAGTCGTTCACCGGGCGCGGTCAACTGGTCTTCGAGAACGCGTCGTTCCAGTACCCGGGGGCGGCCGAGCCGGTACTGCGCAACATCGACCTCGTCGCATCGCCGGGTCAGACGACCGCGATCATCGGCAGCACGGGTGCGGGCAAGACGACGCTGCTCTCGCTGGTGCCGCGGTTGTTCGATGCCACCGACGGGCGGGTGCTCGTCGACGGGATCGACGTACGCGACATCGAGCCGGAGGCGCTCTGGGAGCGGATCGGCCTGGTGCCGCAGCGGCCGTACCTGTTCTCCGGGACGGTCGCCAGCAACCTGCGGTACGGCAATCCGGACGCGACCGACGAGGAGCTCTGGGACGCGCTGGAGATTGCCCAGGGCAAGGACTTCGTCGAGGCGATGCCGGAAGGGCTGGAAGCGCCGATCGCGCAGGGCGGGACGAACGTGTCCGGCGGCCAGCGACAGCGGCTCGCGATCGCGCGGGCACTGGTCCGCAAGCCGGAGATCTACCTGTTCGACGACTCCTTCTCCGCGCTGGACCTGTCCACCGACGCCCGGCTGCGGGCGGCGCTGCGGCCGATCACGGCGCAAGCGTGTGTGGTGATCGTGGCGCAACGCGTGTCCACGATCGTCGACGCCGACCAGATCGTGGTGATCGAGGACGGCGCGATCGTCGGCAAGGGCCGGCATGACGAGTTGCTCGACACCTGTCCGACGTACGTCGAGATCGTCGAGTCCCAGCGATCCGCGGAGGAGGCAGCGTGAAGGAGCGAAGCGAGTTCACCATCGAACACAGCGAGCGGTGTCGCTCATGCGCGCCCGCAGCGAAGCGAGGACGTGCATGAGCGAGAACAAGACACCGCCCTCTCCGAACGGACAGGGACCAGCGCCTGAGGCTGCGCCCGCCGGTGGTGCGGCGACGGTGAAGGCGACCGAGCGGCCGACGACGGGCCGTGCGTTCGGGCCTCCGGGTGGTATCCCGGGGGACAAGTCGATGAACTTCGGTCCGTCGGCGAGGCGGCTGCTCGGACGGTTGCGGCCGCATCGGCTCCAGGTGAGCGGTGTCGTCGCGCTGGCGGTCTGCAGCGTCACACTGTCGGTCCTCGGGCCGAAGATCCTCGGTCGCGCGACCGACCTGATCTTCGCCGGCGCGATCGGCAAGCGACTGCCGAGCGGTCTGACCAAGGACCAGGTGATCGAGCAGACCCGGGCCTCGGGCAACGGCCGGCTGGCCGACCTGCTCGGCGGGATCGACCTGATCCCGGGCGTCGGCATCGACTTCGATGCCCTGCGCAACGTCCTGCTGATGGTGCTGGGCCTGTACGTCGGGGCGTTCTTCCTGTCCTGGATGCAGGGCTACATCCTGAACGGCGTGGTCCAGCGAACCATCCTCGCGCTGCGGTCCGACGTCGAGGGCAAGCTGAACCGGCTGCCGCTGAGCTACTTCGACGGCGCGCCCCGCGGCGAGCTGCTCAGCCGGGTGACGAACGACATCGACAACATCTCGACCAGCCTGCAGCAGACCCTGAGTCAGCTGCTCACCTCACTGCTGACAGTGATCGGGGTGGTCACGATGATGTTCGTGGTCTCGCCGCTGCTGGCTCTGATCGCGCTCGTCACGATCCCGATCTCGATGGTCCTCACCGCGGTGATCGCCAAGCGGTCGCAGGTTCGCTTCGTCGCGCAATGGCGTCATACCGGCGCGTTGAACGGCCAGATCGAGGAAGCGTTCACCGGGCACGAGCTGGTGAAGGTGTTCGGCCGGCAGAAGGAGATCGAGGAGAGCTTCGCGAGGAAGAACGAGGAGCTGTACCAGGCCGCGTTCGGGGCGCAGTTCATCTCGGGCCTGATCATGCCGGTGATGATGTTCATCGGGAACGTCAACTACGTGGTCATCGCGGTCATCGGCGGTCTGCGGGTCGCCTCCGGCACGATGTCGCTGGGCGACGTCCAGGCGTTCATCCAGTACTCGCGGCAGTTCACCCAGCCGCTGACCCAGGTCGCCTCGATGGCCAACCTGCTGCAGTCCGGGGTCGCCTCGGCCGAGCGGGTCTTCGAGGTGCTGGACGCCGAGGAGCAGGTGCCGGACGACGCGACGCCGGAGAAGGTCACCGACTCCCGCGGGCGGGTCGAGTTCGAGCACGTGTCGTTCTCGTACGACCCGGAGAAGCCTCTGATCACGGACCTGAGCCTGATCGCCGAGCCCGGCCAGACGGTCGCAATCGTCGGTCCGACCGGTGCGGGCAAGACCACGCTGGTCAACCTGGTCATGCGGTTCTACGAGCTGAACGGCGGGCGGATCACGCTCGACGGTGTCGACATCACCGAGCTGACCCGGCACGACCTGCGGTCGCGGATCGGCATGGTGCTGCAGGACACCTGGCTGTTCGGCGGCACGATCCGGGACAACATCCTCTACGGCAACCTGAAGGCCACCGAGGAGGACATGCTGGCCGCTGCCAAGGCGACGTACGTCGACCGCTTCGTGCACAGCCTGCCCGACGGGTACGACACGGTGATCGATGAGGAGGGCAGCAACGTCAGTGCCGGTGAGAAGCAGCTGCTGACCATCGCGCGGGCGTTCCTGGCCGATCCGCAACTGCTGATCCTGGACGAGGCGACCAGCTCGGTCGACACCCGCACCGAGGTCCTGGTGCAGCGGGCGATGGCCGCCCTCCGCTCCGACCGCACCAGCTTCGTGATCGCCCACCGCCTCTCCACGATCCGCGACGCGGACCTCATCCTCGTCATGGAGAACGGCGCAATCGTCGAACAAGGCAGCCACCACGAACTGCTGGCAGCCGACGGAGCCTACGCCCGCCTCTACAACGCCCAATTCAGCGGCGCAGTAGTAGACATGGACGAGGAAGCCGCCACCATCGCGGCCCCCGTAAGGGCTCCGGCGGCAGTACGCCGGTAACAGCAGGAAGGGGCGCCACCTGGGATGGGTGGCGCCCCTTGTTGCTGGGGTTGGTTGTTTGGGGTTGCGGTGGTGCCGCCGGCCTCGGTCAGTAGGTTTTTGACTGCGCGGTACAGAATGGGTTAGCGTGCCGGGGTGGCCAGACCTCGGGAGTTCGACGACAGTGCCGTGCTCGACGCGGCGATGGAGCTGTTCTGGGAGAAGGGATACGAGGCAACGACCACCCAGGACCTGTGCGATCGCACAGGTCTGGGCCGGGGGAGTCTCTACAACGCCTACGGCAGCAAGCACGCCCTCTACGAGGACTCGATCAAGCGGTACGCCGCAACCCGCGCGGCCCTGCAGCTGGACGAGCTGGCGCCGAACGGCGGCTCGGCGCGGCAGCGACTGCGCGACCTGATGATCAGCATGATCGACCTGGATCTGAAGGATCCCGGCCGGCGCGGTTGCCTGGCGCTGAATGCGGCGACCGAGGTGGCAGGCCGAACCGGTGACGTCGGCGGCCTGGTCGCGCGGCAGTTCCAGGATCTCGAGGGCGCGCTCGCCGTGCTGATCTCGATCGGCCAGAGCACTGGCGAGTTGCGGGCGGACCGGCCGCCACTGCAGGTCGCGCGGATGTTCCAGAGCGCGTACTACGGCCTGCGCGTCCTCGCGAAGGTCACCGACGACCGCCAGGCCCTGCTCGACGTCGTCGACGGCACCGTCGACGCGCTGTGATGGAGCGCTCTCTCGCGGCGCTGCTGGTTTGTGTCTTCGGTGTCACCACCGGCGAGTTCGTGCTGGCCGGGATCCTGCCCGCCGTGGCCGGCGATCTGCGCGTGTCGATCCCCGCGGCCGGGCTGCTGGTCACGGCGTACGCGCTCGGAATGATCGTCGGCGGACCGTTGCTGACGGCAATCACCGCCGGTCGTCCGCGCAAGCCGCTCGTCCTCGGCCTGCTGGCCGTCGCCGTCGCCGGCAACCTGCTGTCGGCCGTCGCTCCCGGGTACGGCGTCCTGTTCGCGGCACGGGTCGTGACCGCGCTGGTGACATCGACCTTCTTCGCCAACGCGATCGTGATCGCGACGTCGGCCGCGCCCGCGGGCAAGCAGGCCTCGACCGTGGCGAGGCTTGTCTTCGGGATGAATCTGGCGATGATCCTCGGCGCACCCCTCGGCACCTGGATCGGCGAGGCGTTCGGCTGGCGCTCGACGTTCGGCGCGATCACCGCCTGTTGCGCCGTCGGCCTGCTGCTGGTCGCCAGGCTGGTGCCCGGGGACCAGCCGGTCACCCGGAGCCGCGCGTTCGGGGAGTTCAGCGTCTTCCGGAACCGTGACCTGCTGCTCGCCATCACCATCACCGCGGTGGCGAACATCGGCCTGCTGATGGTGTTCACGTACCTGGCCCCGCTGCTGACCGGCCCGGGTGCGTTCGCGGCAGCAGCCGTCGCACCGATGCTCCTCGTTTACGGCGTCGGCGCAACAATTGGCAACCTGGTCGGCGGCCGCCTCGCGGACCGCGCGCTCCTCCCGTCCCAACTCGGTGCGCTCGCACTCCTCGTCGTACTGCTCGTCGCCCTTTGGGCAAGCCCGCATCCCGTGATCACCGGGCTCCTCGTCTTCGCCGCCGGCGCGGTCGGCTTCTCAGTCATCCCGGGCATGCAGACCCGCGTCCTCACCACAGCCGCCGCTGCCCCGACGCTGGCGATCGCCGTGAACGCGTCGGCGTACCAAGTGGCGGCCGCCTTCGCCGGCTGGGTCGGCGGCCGGGTCATCGCCGGTGCGGGTCTGGCGTCGGTCTATCTTGCCGCCGCTCTGGCAACGGTGCTTGGCATCGGGCTGAGTGCGGCGGCGTTGCGGCGCGATCGGGTCAGGCAGACAGTGCGTCGGTGACGAAGCGGCGGAAGTCGTCGGGGGCCGAGAACATCGGCATGTGGTCGGCCTCGGGGATGGTCGTGAGGTCGGCCGTTGGGGCCTGGGTGGCGAGGCGGGCGGCCCAGAGTTGGGTGCCTTGGAAGTCGCGGCCGCCGACGAGCACGGACAGCGGCGGCTTGAGTTCGGCGAACCGGGTCTTGATCGGGGGATCGAGCTCCTCGCCGTGATGCACGGGCATGGTCAGCACGCGGGAGTTGGCGATCGCGAGGCCGACCAGCAGGCGGCGGTCGGCGTCGTTGACCATCGGGCACCAGCCACTGACGTCGTACGCCGCGGCAGCAGGGATTCCGTCAGCGGCCAGGATCTCCTCGAGACGGGTGAAGTGTTCCCGCATCACCACGCGAGCCGCCGCCTCGGCCGGGCTTGCGTCCGCGAACTCTCCGAACGATCCGGCCACCGCACACACCCGGCGAACCCGGTCGGGATACCGGTGTGCGAACCCTAACGCCCGCCGGGCACCATCCGATGAGCCGATCAGCACCGCGCGCTCAACGCCCGCCGCGTCCATGACCGCCGCCAGGTCGTCGATCTCGCTGTACGCCGCGTACGACGCCGACGAGAGCCCGTTGTCGCGGTAGTCCCAGGTGGTGACCCGGGCTGATTCCGACAGCCACGCCACCGTCGAGTCCCACATCCGTACGTCGGCCAGACCGCCGTTCAGGAGCACGACATCCGGGCCCTGGCCGTGCTGCTCGTAGTAGAGGTAGCCGTCGGCAACCTCCACGAAGTTCCTCGTCGGGCTGATCATCGGGCGATCCGGCGTACGGCGAGTTCGGCCAGGAGCGCGGCTCCGTCGGGGAGGATGGAGTCGTCGAAGTCGGCCAAGGGGGAGTGGTTGTCGGCGGCCGCGTCGGGGTCGGCGGATCGGCAGGCGCTGAGGTTGAGGTAGACGCCGGGGACCTCGTTGAGGACGTAGGACATGTCCTCGGCGCCACAGCGCGGATTGGCGCGTTCGCGGAAGCGGTCGGGGCCGAAGACATCGACGATGACGTCGCGGGCGAACTGATACTCCTCGACGTTGTTGACCGTCACCGGGTAGCCGATCTGGTACTCGGCCTTGGCGACCAGCCCGTGCGCGGTGGCCATCGACTCGACCAGTTGGATCGACGCCTGCTGCACCTTCGCGCGCGCTTCCTCGGAGAACGTCCGGACGGTCGCGTCGAAGAACGCGTCGTCGGGAATGATGTTCTCCTTCGTGCCGCCGGCGATCCGTCCGACCGTGAGCACGACCGGGTCGAACACGTCGAACTGCCGCGTGATCATGGTCTGCAGCGCGGTCACGATCTCGCAGAGCACCGGGATCGGGTCCTTGCCGCGGTACGGCGTCGACCCGTGCGTTCCCGCACCCACGACGCGAACGTGCAGTTGGTCGGCCGCCGCCATGAACGAGCCGGGTTTGCTGCTCCACATCCCGCGCGCCAGCCCTGCCGACCCGACGTGCAGCCCGTACGCCGCATCCGCGCGCCGGCCGGCGGCGTCGAGAACGCCCTCGCGGATCATGATCGGCGCCCCGCCGCTGGTCTCTTCGCCCGGCTGGAACATGAACACCACGTCCCCGGCGAGCTCGGCCTGCATCGCCGACAAGATCTTCGCGGCGCCGACCAGTCCGGCGACGTGGAGATCGTGGCCGCAGGCATGCATCATCCCGGGATGCTGGGACACGTACGGCACGTCGGTCCGCTCCATCACCGGCAGCGCGTCCATGTCGCCGCGGAGCAGGACGACCGGTCCGGGGCCGCCTCCGCCGCGCAGTACGGCGGTCACCGAGGACAGGTCCTTGCCGAGCGTGATCTCCAGCGGCAGACCCGCCAGCGCGCTGAGGATGAGTTGCTGGGTCTTTGGCAGTTCGAGGTCGTACTCCGGCACCTGGTGCAGCGCCCGGCGGAGTGTGACGATCTCTTCGCGGAACTGCTCCGCCAGCTCGACAGTTCTGGTCATGCCTTCGGTCCCAGGTTGAGTGCGTTCATGACCCGCTGGGCGCTGCCGCCGAGCTCGAGCAGTTCGACCAGGTCGAGCCAGCGTTCGGGGTCCTTCACCTCGCTCGGGATGGTCGCGTCGAACTTGCCGACTGGCGCGTCCTTGGCCACCGCGACCACCTTCGGCGCGACGTCGAGGTAGTCGCTCGCCTCGAGGATCTTGCGTTTCACCGACGGCGACATCGGCGTACTCGCGTCGGCGGCCGCGGCCCGGATCGCGTCCAGATCGCCGTACGCCGTGACCAGGGAGGCTGCTGTCTTCTCACCGATGCCCTTGACGCCCGGCAGACCGTCGGAGGCGTCACCGCGGAGCGTCGCGAAGTCGGCGTACCGGTTCGCGGGGACGTCGTACTTGGCGAGCAGCGATTTCTCGTCGTACACCTCGGCCCGCCCGACTCCGCGCGCGGCGGTGTAGACGATCCGGATGCCGCGGCTGTCGTCGATCAGCTGGAACAGGTCGCGGTCGCCCGTGACGACGTCGACCGGCATCTTCGACTGGTGCGACAGCGTGCCGATCACGTCGTCGGCCTCGTGGTCGGCCGCGCCGACGATGGCGATGCCGAGGGCCTCCAGGCAGGCGCGGATGTACGGCACCTGGACCTCGAGCCGGTCCGGCACGTCCTCGACCTGCTCGCCCTTCGGCGTCACGAACTCGACCCGCTGCGCCTTGTACGACGGGATCAGCGCGACCCGCCAGGACGGCCGCCAGTTGTCGTCCCAGCACGCCACCATATGAGTCGGCCGGTGGTTCTCCGTCAGCCGCGCGATGAAGTCGAGCAGCCCACGGACCGCGTTGGTCGGCGTACCGTCGGCAGCCTTCATCGTGTCCGGCACGCCGAAGAAGGCGCGAAAGTACAACGACGCGGTATCGAGCAGCATCAGCCGCTGGTCTGTCTGAGCCATGGAGCGATGCTTTCACAGTTGCCCGACAGTTGCCCGACAGTTGCCGCAGCCCGACTGCGAGGCACACTCTGGCGGCATGTGGATGGTCGCGGCGGACCTCGCGGTCGGGCTGGCGTTCCTCGGTGCGGGAGCGATACCGGCCGGGCCTTTTCGGCAGCGTTTGTGGATCGCTGCCATCGGTGCCGCGTGGCTGCTCGGGACGCTGGCTCCGCAAGCGAACCTGCTGCACCAGGGTCTGCTGATCGTTGCGCTGCAGACCTTTCCGACCGGGCACCTCCGCGGACGCGCCGCATGGTTCCTCACGGTGGCCGCCGTCGTGGTGACGACAGGTCTCGTTCCCCAGCTCGGCGTGGCGGCGCTCTTCGTGCTGGTCGTCGTGACCACAGGCGGGCGGTTGTACCCGTCGCTGTCGGCCGTGGCGACGGCTGGTGCACTCACGGTGTCCTGGCTGGTGCCGAGGTTTCCGAGTCTGCTCGGTCCGGAGCTCGCCCTGCTGATCTACCAGCTGGTGCTGCTCCTGATCGCGGCCTCGTTCCCCCTCGCCGCCCGGTCCGTCGTTCAGGAGCGGCGCCGGCTGGCGGACCGGGTGTTGTCGGATCGCGCTCCGCAGGGACTCGCCGCGATCGCGGCCGTGCTGGCTGACGCGCTCGATGATCCCGACCTGCGCGTCTGGTCTTGGCCGGAGGCTCCGGAGGAGGAGGCTCTGTCGAACCGTCGTCGGTTGCGGGTGAACGATGACGGCGTACCTGTGGCCGTGATCGACCACGACGCCGCCGTACTGCAGGACCCGCCGACGGCCAGGGCAGCAGAGGCCGCGGTCCGGCTGGCGGCGGTCAACCTGCGGTTGCGCGACCTGCAGATCGTTCGGCTGCGCGACCTCGAGGCGGCCCGCGCGCGGGTGGTTGCCGCGGCCGACGACCAGCGCGCAGCGGTCGCCGCCGAACTCCGGAACCACCTGATGGCGCTCCTGACCGACGCCAGGATCGAGCTCGCCGGCGCGCGACGACTCGGGCTGGCCGGCGACGCCGAAGCGGCCGTGGCGATGGTCGAAAGCTCACTAGCCACCGCCGCGGAGGAGATCGACGCCCTCGTGGTGGGGATACCGCCGGCGAGACTCGGCGACGGTCTGCTCGGGCCCGCGCTGCTGGCGCTGACCCAACGCATACCGGCCGAGGTGGCCTTACAGTACGACGCAGAGGCCGCGGCTGATCCGGCTCTCGAAGCCGCCTTGTACTACGTCTGTTCCGAAGCGCTGGCCAACGTCGTCAAGCACGCGGGCGTCGGGCGCGCCACCATCACCATCCAACGTCAGGATGGCGCGGTGTCGGCGGTGATCGCCGACGACGGTCGCGGCGGCGCGGATCCCGCTGGTTCGGGCCTGACCGGACTGCGCGACCGCTTGGCGGCGTACGACGGTCGGCTCCGGGTGGACTCACCACCCGGAGCCGGTACGACGCTGACCGCGACGGTACCGCTCAGCCGATCTTCAGCCACGGTTTGAACGGGTACTGCACGTCTGTCCAGTCGCTCGGGTAGTTGAAGAAGGTCAGTTGGTCACCTTCGAGCTTCCAGTCCATCCGGTAGTTCTGAACGGCGAAGCAGTGCCCGGCCAGTGACTGCGACACCGGCAACTGACACCCGGTGAGTTGGGACAGTCGGTCGGCCCGGTAGACGAAGAACGCCGTATGTCCGGTGCCCCGCAGATCGCCGACCTCCACCGGACCGTCGTACACGTCGTTCCCGCAGTCCACGCCCGGGTCGTCGAGTGCGCGGCAGGTGACCTCGTACTGTCCGCCGCGGACCCGCAACGTCCAGATGCCGGTGAGACCGTCGTCATTCGATGCCCCGGCCGCTGCCAGATCGGCCAGCTTGATCTCCACGCGGTAGACACCAGCCGGCAGTTCGGACGCCGTGGCCGGGATCGGGCCGAGTTCAGTGCCTGCGGCCGGGGAGTTCTGGCAGGCGGCCGACACCGTTGGTGCCTCGATCGCCGGGTTCGCCGCGGCGACTGCCTGGACCTGCTTCAGGATCGGTCCGTCGTCCGGATCGGCGGCCAGCCGGTCGATGACGGGACGCACCTTCGCCCGCAGCGCCGCGATCTGATCCGGCTGCGCGCCGGCGAATCGGACGCCCTGCCCACACAGGGCGGCAGCGATGCTCGTCTCGTCGTACGTCGCGTCGATCGAGGCCTTGGTGGCGTCCTTGGCCGCCTGGTCGATCCACTTGCGTTGCTGGGCGGTGAGGGATTCGAGACGCTCACGATTCATGCTCAGCACGAAGACTTTGGGCCAGAGGACAACGTTCGCGGTGACGTTGCCGGCCGAGTGCGGCATGTTGATCTTGACGTACTGCGCGATGTCGAGCTCGACGCCGTCGAGCCGCCCCAGGCGTGCTTCGTCGACCCAGCCGAGGCCGAGGTTGAGCGGGGTACCGCCCAGGCTGCGAACGGTGGCCCGCTGGACCGGTGAGTTGTAGGTACGGAACCGGGCGTGGCTCCAGTCGGACGGTCCCAGCAGCGGGGCCTTCACCGCGAAGGGCCGACGCAGCGGCCCGACGGCCAGGCCGAGCCCGACGATCCCGGTGGACTCGAGACGCTTCAGCAAGGCGTCCGCGACGGGGGCGGCGACCAGTTGCTTCTCGGCTGCGTAGTTGGTGATGGTCAGCGGCGCCTCGACGGCGGCCAGCCCCTTGATCCCGGCGCCGTTGAACGCGCGGGTGGACGGCCACCCGCCGTCCACCTGGCCGTCGCCGATCGCCTTGACCAGATTGGATTCCGCCTCAGGTGCACCGCCGCCGTAGTCGGTCCGCACCTCGACCTTGAGCCGGCCACCGGACAGCTGCCCGAGGCGGTCCACGAAGGCTTGCGGGCCGAAGGACTGTCCGTTGTTGTTGACGACGTCGATCGTGGCGAGCGTGATGACCGTGGTCTCTCCGCCCGCCTTGTCGACGCCTTTCGCGCCCGTACAGGACGTAAGCGTCGCCGCCAGGGCCAGGACGCCCAGGGTGCTCCATCTGTTCATCGACTGCCTCCTCGAACCGACCCAGGCCCCACCTGAAGTCCGGTCGTTTCGGACGCTAGGCGTGGATCGGCACGTCGCCGACCGTGGTGGCTCGTGAGTTCGATGGGGCTAGCACGGCATCCGGATCGTCCATCCAGCCCCACAATGGTCAGCATGACCCTCACGGTGGGTGTCGTCACGGCCTCGCAGGTAACGGCCGTGCGCCCACCCGATGGGTTGATGCTGGCGCTCGCCCTCGCGGTCCTGATCTCGGCGGCCGGAGCCCTGGCGATCGGCTGGCATGCGGCCGGATCGGCTGCGGCCTTGGCGATCGCCACCTTCCTCGCAGTCCTGCCGTGGATATCGCTCGCGCCCGGCCTCCCGGATCGCCTCCGACTCGCGTTGATCGCGACCGCGCCTCTGGTAGTTGCTGCCACGGCTGAGGTAGCCCTGCTCTGGCGAGCGACTCGGCGGCGGCTGTCACCGATGGTGATCGGCCTGGCCGGTACGGCGACGGTCGTCCACTTCCTCGGGTACGACCCGTTCGAGCACCCTGCTTGCGGACAGGTGTGTGCCCGGGTGCCCGCGGTGCTCGCGCCGGTGCTGGACACTCGCTCGGCTGTGGGACTCGCGAGCGTACTGACGGTTGCGGCTGCCGCGGCCTCGGTCGTCGCGGTCGTGCGAGGGCCTCGAGTCCGGCTCCTCACAGGTGCGACGGTGCTCGCCGCGGCCGCCCTGAGTGGGCTGGTCTTTCTGCGCTGGCTCGGGTTCGATGCCGAACGCCCGCAGGTCTGGGTCTGGCCGCTGGAGCCGTTCGCCGTGGCGATCGTCGGCGCCGCCGCCGTCGGCCTGCACTTGCGCATCGTGCGGATCCGCGGCGGCGTGGAGCGGCTGGCGGACACACTCTCGCCTGGATCGGTGCTCAGCGGGCCAGTTGTCGGCGTGCACTTCGCCGCCGATCACAGCTGGCTCGACATACGCGGGGTCGAGGTACGGATCGATCCGCCGACCGCGCGAACCTTGCTCCTGTACGACGGGCAGACGCCGATCGTGCGCCTGGTTCTCGCGGACCGCGTCGAGCCGGGCAACGTGATGGCAGGCCTGGCGCCGGCCGCACTGCTTGCCCTTCGCAACGCTCACCTCAACGCTGTCCTGCAAGCCCGTTTGGCGGAGGTGCGCGCATCCCAGCGCCGGGTTGTCGCTGCCTCCGATGCGGAGCGGCATCGGATCGAGCGTGACCTGCACGATGGCGCGCAGCAGCGGCTGGTTGGTGCGGGATTCCAGTTGCAGGTGGCTCGTTCCGTTCCCGACCACGAGGCGGCCGAGCGGATCGAGTCTGCAGCACGGAAGGTGCGTGAGGCACTAGCCCAGCTGCGAGGGCTGGCACACGGCATCTTTCCCGGCGTGTTGATCGACGAAGGGCTGGGACCGGCGCTGCGGGACTTGGTCGCCAGCTCGGATGTCCCGGCTCGATTGGAGCTGCGCATGACCGACGAGCCTGCTCCGGATGTGGCGATGGCGGCGTACGCGATGGTGGTCGGCGTTCTTGGCGGCGTCGTCGAGCCGACTGCGCGGACCACGGCGGAGATCGTCGTACGGCAGGAGGCTGGGGTGCTGACGGCGCAGGTCCGGCTCGATCCGGGTGGGGCGGTCGTACGGCGTCCGGACCTGATCCCAGTGGCTGATCGGATCGGGGCTGTCGGCGGGGATTTGGTTGTCGACGGCGACGAGTTCCAGGCGGTGATCCCATGCGGGTAGTCGTGGCGGACGACGTGATGCTGATCCGGTCCGGCCTGGCCCGGCTGCTGACCGACGCCGGGGTCGAGGTCGTTGGCGAGGCCGCGGACGCCTCGGAACTGATGCGGTTGGTCGGCCTGGAGAGTCCGGACGTTGCGATCGTCGACATCCGGATGCCGCCGGGACACAAGGACGAGGGCCTGGTGGCGGCCCGCGAGATCCGGCGCCAACACCCTGGTACGGCGGTTGTGCTGCTCAGCCAGTACCTGGAGCCGCGGTACGCCGAGCGACTGCTCGCCGATCAGCCCGCTGGATTGGGCTACCTGCTGAAGGAGCGGGTGTCGGACATCGCGGTTCTGGTCGACGCGCTGCGCCGAGTCGTCGAGCGCGAATGCGTCCTCGACCCGACGATCGTGGCGCGCCTGATGCAGCGACGGCGGCCGGACTCGCCGCTGGGCCGGCTGACACCGCGGGAGAGCCAGATCCTCAGGCTGATGGCCGAGGGCCGGTCCAACTCGGCCATCTCGGCCGAGTTGGTGATCAGCGAGCGGACGGTAGAGGCGACCTCTGCTCAACTGTTCCGCAAACTCGGCCTCGAACCGTCGGCGGATGTGAACCGCCGGGTGCTGGCGGTCCTGACCGCCCTGCGCGGCTGACTGTCCCGCCGTCTGCTCTGTGAGCAGGTCGGCTGCCCAGGGCGGTTGTCACGAGTAAGGTCTGCGGAATGGAGGACCTGGATCGCAAGATTGTCGGGCTGCTGGCCAGCGACGGCAGGATGAGCTTTACCGACCTCGGCAAGGCGACCGGCCTGTCCACGTCGGCGGTGCACCAGCGGGTCAAACGGCTCGAGCAACGCGGCATCATCCAGGGGTACGCCGCCACCGTCGACCACACCGCGCTCGACCTGCCGCTGACCGCGCTGATCTCGATCCGTCCGATCGACCCGTCCCAGCCCGACGACTCACCCGAGCGCCTCCGCGACGTCCCCGAGATCGAGTCCTGCTACTCCGTCGCCGGCGACTCCAGCTACATCCTCGTCGTCCGGGTCGCCTCCCCGGTCGCCCTCGAAAACCTCCTGGCCACCATCCGGGCCCGAGCCAACGTCTCCACCACCACCACCATCGTCCTCAGCACCCCCTACGAACGCCGCCCACCCGCCCTCTGAACAACCGACGAGGCCGTCCGCGGCAACTGTTTGCTGGCGCCTGCGGCGCGGGTCGCCGAGCGGCGGCTCTGTGGGTGGCTGGTTGTGTGGTGACTGGCCGGGTTGTTGGGCGTCAGTTGTGAAACAACCCGCCAGTGGGCGTACGGCGTGGCGGGGAGCACAACGCCTCTTGCTGATGACAGCGGATTGAAAGGGGGATGGCTGAGGCTTGGGCTGCTCGGCGGACTTCCCGAGTTGGCGGAGCGGGAATTCACGCCCATTGAGTTTCAAGCCCTCATGAGGAGTGTGCGATGCGATGAAGAATTATGTCAGGAAGGCTGGCGTTCTTGCCGGTGTGGTGATGGCGCTGGTTCTGGGCGGCATCGTCAGTACTGGCTTTGCCTCGGCGGCGCCCGCGGAGAACGGGATGCTGGCGATTCCTTCGTGTGTGACGGCACTGCCGCCCTCCGGAAACTTCTACCGGGATGTGCGGTATTCGCAGCCCAATGCTTGTCACAAGTGTCAGGAGGCGGGTGCCGCCTACGAAGCGACCGGGAAATGGGATGCGCACTGCCAGAACATTCTGAATCCGGCGGGGACCGTGACGGCAGTTCAGTTGTGGCTGCGTTGTCTCGCGTGCCGAGGTGCTGGGAGTGACGAGTCATGAGGTGAGGACTTGGTGGAGGCGGTGGGCGGTGGCTCGGGGGTGGTAGGTGTAGGCGTTGTGGCCGCCGGGGAAGGGCTCGCAGGGGACTCCTAGGTGGTCGGCGAGGAGTTCGGCGCATTTGTTCGGCCAGATGTGGGTCGAGTCCTGGCCGGCGGCGGGGATGATGCGGACCGGGGAGTTCTGGAAGTCGGTGAGATTGAAGGTGTGGGTGCGGATGGCCGGAGTGTCGTGGGCCAGGAGGACCGTTGCGTTCGGGAGGTGGTCGGGACCAGGGGTGCGGAGCGGGTTGTCAGCCTCGCGGTCCGTCGGGTCGAGGTCCAGGAACTTCGCGTAGTAGCTGAGCGCAGGACCGACGCCTTCTGTCGCGAAGGTTTCTTCGACCGTGAGGAAGTCCTGGATGGCAACGGCGCGTTCCGGGGCGGGCAGGAGTTGGGTGACGGGGGCTTCGTGGGCGACGACCGTGCCGACCTGATCAGGGTTCTTGAGGGTGAGTTCAAGCGCGATCAGGCCGCCGAAACTGCTGCCATAGACGTACGCCGGTTCTGTGGTGACGGTGGCGAGCAGGAGGGAGATGTCGTCGGCGTGGGTCGCCACCGTCAGAGCCGGCGAGTCGGTGGTGCTCCCGGACAGGCCTCGACGGTCGTAGGTGAGGACGGTGTACCTGTCCGCCAGATGGTTTGCCAGCGCGTCGGTCACGGTGGCGTCCCCGAATCCTCCGGCAATGAGTACGAGCAGGGGACCTGAACCACGGACGAAGTGGTGCAGTCGTGCGCCGGGGACTTCCAGTACGGATTCCTTCATGAAACAGCCTTCCTCGTTCGGACCGGACAGGCGTCGACTATGCGCTCGCCATCGACGGCTCGGGAGAGGAGCGGTTTGCCTAGGATCGGCAGTCCGAGGATGCGCTGGGGAAACGGTGGTTCACTAGCGCTATGGCCATGAACCGCGAGGACCTCGCCGACTTCCTGCGCCGGTCCCGGGAACGGCTGGGTCCGCGCGACGTCGGGCTGGTCGAAGGCCCCAGGCGTCGTACGCCGGGACTCCGTCGCGAAGAGGTCTCGCAGCTGGCGGGTATGTCGGCCGACTACCTCATGCGGCTGGAGCAGGGCCGGAGCCCGCAGCCCTCGACACAGATGCTGGCGGCATTGGCCCGCGCGCTACGGCTGAATGTCGACGAGCGCGACCACCTGTACCTGCTCGCCGGGCAGCGGCCGCCGGAGGGAGCACGGGCCGGGGACTACCTCGGGCCGGCCATGCTCTACATCCTCGACCGGCTGGAAGGCGTTCCGGTCCAGGTCCTGAGTGATCTGGGCGACCTGCTGGCGCAGAACGACATGGCGCTGGCGTTGTTCGGGTGTGTGTGCGACGTGGCTCACGAGGACCGCAACATCGTGGTGCGCTGGTTCACCGAGCCCGACGTACGAAGGCAATTCGCGGCCGAGGAGCGCGAGGAGCAGGCCCGGCAGTTGGTCGCGGATCTGCGCGCAGCCGTGGCGCGCCGCGGGAACGACGAGGCCTCCCGCACCCTTGTCACGCGGCTCCGCGCCGCCAGCCCGGAGTTCGCGGCACTCTGGGACCGGCACGAGGTCGCCGTACGCAGATCACATCCGTACCGGCTCGACCATCCCGACCTCGGTCGCATCGAGTTCGACTGCGAGGTACTGGCGACACCCGCGGCAGACCAGCGCCTACGAGTCTTCACTCCGCCACCCGGCCAGACCGACGCGCTGGACCTGCTGCGCACACTCGGCCCGCAGCACCAGTGCGACGCTGCTGCCGGGCAGTAGATCGTGGGCGTCCTGTCGTAGGGTGCCGCTGGGCGTCGATGCCGGCGCGTTCGCGCGCGAGTTCGATGCGACGGCGTACGAGCGCTTCATCGGCGCGTACGGCGACCTGCCCAGCACGCTCCGGGTGATCGCGGCCGGGTGCGGGGCCACGCCGACGGACACTCAGGTGCTGGAGGCAACGAACCTTCGGCAGGCCCTGTAGAACGCCCAACGAACCTTCGGCAGGCGCTGTAGAACGCCCCCGGTGCCACCCCCTGCATTGGTGGCACCGAAGGCGGGATCGGGAGTCAGTTGATCTGCAAGAGCTTCTGCGACTCGGCGGCGGCGCGGGACGCGGCGGCGCGCTTCTCGGCTTCGGCGAGGGAGGTGCCGGCGTGCTGCCGCCACCAGTCCTGGCCCTCGGCCGGGAGGGTGTCGATCGGGTCGTAGTACTCGTATGTGCGGTTGAGCGCCTCGGGGTCCTGCTGCTCGATGCCGGTGCGGTAGTTCTTCTTCCAGTACGAGATGCCGCGGACCTCGTCGTACTCCGACAGTTGGTGCACCCACCGCTTGCCGACGTACGGGACGTCGCAGACGATGCGTGGGGTGGCGAAGCCGGGCAGGTAGCCGAGGATCCCGTGCTGCAGGTGCTGCGCGTCGCGGACCGACACCCGCCAGTGCTCCGAGAACGGGATCATGTCGCACATGTAGAAGTAGTACGGCGTGATGGTCGCGCCGTCGAGCAGCGCGAAGCACAGGTCGAGCAACTGCGGCACCGAGTCGTTCACGCCGCGCATCAGCACACCCTGGTTGCGGACGTCGCGCAGACCTGCCTCGAACATCGCCTTTGTTGCCTCGGCCACCAAGGGCGTCACCGACTGGGCGGCGTTCACGTGCGTGTGCATCGCGATCATCACGCCCCGCCGCCGGCCCAGCTGAGCCACGCGCTCGACGCCGGCCCGGACGTCGTCGGACAGCCAGTGCTGTGGCATGCCCATCAGGGCCTTGGTGGCCAGCCGGATGTCGCGGATGTTCTCGATCTCCAGCAGGCTGGTGAGGAACGACTCCAGCCGCGGCCACGGCATGTTCGCCACGTCGCCGCCGGACACGACCACGTCCCGCACACCCGGCGTACGGCGCAGGTAGTCGAGCATGTCGTCGAGCCGGGTCTGCGGCTTCGCGGTGAACTTCAGCTTGTCGATGACCGGCGTCGAGTTGCCGACCAGGTCCATCCGGGTGCAGTGCCCGCAGTACTGCGGGCACGTCGGCAGGATCTCCGCGAGAACCTTGGTCGGGTAGCGGTGGGTCAACCCCTCTGTGGCCCACATCTCATGCTCGTGCAACGAGTCCCGGGTCGCGTGCGGATGCGACGGCCAGTCGGTACGGCGGTCACTGAACACCGGCAGCATGTAGCGGCGGACCGGATCGGCGTAGAACGCCTCGGTGAAGGTCCCCGCGTAGTCGTCGTTGGGAACGATCGTGTTCAGCATCTGCGGCGGCAGCAGCATCGACATGGTGGCGCGCTCGGCTTGGTCCCGGGTCAGGTCGTCGTACAGCCGATCCTCGAGCAGGTCGCCCATCACGTCGCGCAGCTGCTTGACGTTCTTCACGCAGTGCGACCGCTGCCACTGCACCGACCGCCACTCCTCGGCCGTCACGTCCTTCCAGCCGGGCAGCCGGGTCCAGTCCGGCTCCACCAGCTCGGCCCGCCGGTACGCGTACGGCTGGCCCGCGAGATCGCGCTCGCTGGGCTCCGGGACGCCCAGCTCCGGGCTGATCAGGTCGGTCACGAGTCCTCCGGGGGCTTCAGGGGTAGTGCGGTCTCATGTGAGGATAGCGATAGAACTTCCCTCAGATCCAACAGTACGCCGCAAGAAATCTCGTCAAGAGCTAGTTTCAGTAGTATTTTGCCTGATCCCCCAAGGAGGCCCCGTGTCGTCGAGCCCGGTAGGACTGCACCGCGTACTCGCGCCGTCCGGCGTGTTGCCGCAGGCGGCGGACAAGCTCGACGCACGCCCCGAGATCTGGCCTGACGAGGTCCGGATCGCGGTCGAGCGGCTGAATCTCGACGCCGCGTCGTACCGCCAGCTGGCCGAGGCGCACGGCGGCGACGGTACGGCGATCCGCCGCGCGGTGCTCGACATCATCGGGACCCGCGGCAAGATGCAGAACCCGGTGACCGGCTCCGGCGGGATGCTGGTCGGCATGGTCGACGAGGCCGGCCCGGAGTCGCCGCTCGGCCTACGCAAGGGTGACCGAGTCGCCACGCTCGTGTCCCTGACGCTCACCCCGCTGCAGATCACCGACGAGCTTGCGCGCTGGGACGGCCGGAGCGAGCAGGTCCCGGCGCAGGGACACGCGATCCTGTTCGCCCGCTCGATCGTGGCCAAGCTGCCCGACGACCTGAAACCTGAGCTGTCGCTGGCCGTGATGGACGTCTGCGGAGCGCCCGCTCTGACCGCTCGCGTGGTGCGCGAGTATGTCGACAAAGGCACAAAGCCTGTCGTGTCAGTAATTGGCGGCGCAGGTAAAAGTGGGTCGCTCTCGCTGGCCGCCGCACGGCAGGCCGGCGCGGCGCGCACGATCGGGATCGTGCCCGTCGAGTCCGAGAAGGACCGGCTGATTGCCGCAGCCCTGGCCGACGTCGTCACACTGGCCGACGCGCGGGACCCGGTGGCCCTTGCCACGGCCGTCGAGGAAGCCGGGGGACCGGCTGACATCACCGTCGTGTGCGTCGACGTACCGGGCTGCGAGCACGGCGCCGTCCTGTCGACGGCGGCTGGTGGGACAGTGATCTTCTTCTCCATGGCGACGTCGTTCTCCGCTGCCGCGCTGGGTGCTGAGGGCCTGGCTGCGGACGTGACGATGCTCGTCGGCAACGGCTACGTGCCCGGGCATGCCGACTACGCGCTCGAGCTGTTGCGGACCGAGCCGGGTGTCCGCGGTCTGTTCGAGAGCAGGCTGGCGGAGGATTAGTCCGTGCGCACACTTCTGACGAACGGTTCCGTCTACTCACCCGCCGACCCGCATGCCACCGCGATCGCCTTCGACGACGGCGTGGTGACCTGGCTCGGTGACGACACCGGCGCGGGCTCGTACGCCGACGGTGCCGACGAGGTGATCGACCTCGACGGCAGGCTGGTCACGCCGTCCTTCGTCGACGCCCACGTCCACACCGCGCAGACCGGCGCCCTGCTGACCGGCCTCGACCTCGCGGGCACCACCTCGCTGACCGAAGCCCTCGACCGCCTTGCTTCCTTCGCCGCGGATCTTCCGGCGGATGCAGTCATCGACGGGGCAGGCTGGGACGAGACGAAGTGGCCCGAAGGTCGCCCGCCGACGGCCGAGGAGCTGGACCGGGCTGCCGCGGGACGCCGGGTCTACCTATCCCGCGTCGACGGCCACTCCGGTGTGATCTCGTCGCCATTGGTGCCTGCGGCAACAGGCGACGGGTACGACGCCACCGGCCGCGTCGAGCGCGACGCCCATCACGCCGTCCGGGACGCACTCAGTGAGCTGATCGGGCCGGACCAGCGCCGCAAGGACATCGAGGCCGCGCTGACGGCGATGGCCTCGAAGGGGATCGGTGCGTTCCACGAGATGGCCGCGCCGCACATCGGTCCGTTGTGGGAGCTTCCGCTCGTGCGCGAGGTCGCCGACGAGCTTGGTCTGTCGGCGACCCTCTACTGGGGTGAGCCCGGCGTCTTCGAACACATCGCGACGTACGACCTGGCAGGCCTGGCGGGTGACCTGAACGCGGACGGCGCGCTCGGGTCGCGGACGGCCGCGTTGCGGGAGGCGTACGCCGATCGCGCGGACCACCGCGGCCACGCTTACCTGACGCCGGAGCAGATCGCCGAGCACGTGATCGCGTGCACCGAGCGGAACGTGCAGGCCGGCTTCCACTGCATCGGCGACCAGGCGCTCGACAACATCGTCCGCGGTTTCCAGTTGGCCGCCGAGAAGGTCGGTGTACAGGCGCTGGTCGCCGCGCGGCACCGGCTCGAGCACGTCGAGATGGTCGACGAGACTGCGATCGCCACCCTCTCGCAGTGTGGAGTGGTCGCCAGTGTCCAGCCGATGTTCGACGCGCTGTGGGGTGGTCCGGACGGCATGTACGCCGAGCGGGTCGGCGAGCGGTGGCGGGGGATGAACCCGTTCGGTTCGCTGGCGCGAGCAGGCGTCGTACTGGCGTTCGGTTCGGACTCGCCGGTGACCGAGCTCGGTGGCTGGGATGCTGTGCGGGCGGCCGCGTTCCATCACGAGAAGGCGGAGCGGATGACCGTGCGGTCCGCGTTCCAGGCCCACACTCGAGGTGGCTGGCGGGCGGCAGGGATCGACGACGCCGGAGTCCTCGCGCCCGGTACGGCGGCGACGTACGCGATCTGGCAGAGCGACGCGGACCTGGTCGTGCAGACGCCGGACGAGCGTGTCGCTGCGTGGTCGACGGATCCGCGGGCCGGCGTACCCGTGCTGCCGGACCTCAGTGAGGGAACGCCCACTTGCTTGCGGACCGCCGTTGGTGGCCGTGTGATCTATGAAGTCGAAGGATGGTCCCAGTCATGGTCGGTGTGACGCGTGCTGTGAAGAAGCTCGACCTCGATCCGGTCATCGTCCGGAAGGCACGCAGCCTGGCCCGCAAGGCCGGCCGGCCGATCGTCAACCTGGCCCGGCAGCACACGACGGTCTCGGTCGAGCGAGCTGTACTGCGCCTGGCCGGGCTGACCGGCGCGGACACCGAAGGCATCCCGTGGGTGAACCGGCTCGCGGACACGGTGCGGGCGGACGTCGGCCTGGAGCATGGTCTCGCGCTGCCTGTGTGGGATGCGCTGGTCCGCGGCGCGGCGGAGGACCTGGCTGTCCTCGCGCAGAAGGCGGCCTCGGGCTCGGTGACGTTCCGGCTGCCCGAGGGACGGGACGCCGTACGGGCCCGGGCCGCGGCGCGGAAGGCCGCGGCGGCCGGAATGAAGCGGATCGACGGACGGCGGCGTGAG
Organism: Kribbella capetownensis; assembly: GCF_004331485.1. Taxonomy (GTDB): domain Bacteria; phylum Actinomycetota; class Actinomycetes; order Propionibacteriales; family Kribbellaceae; genus Kribbella; species Kribbella capetownensis. Next base: position 476,470 of record NZ_SJKD01000005.1, on the reverse strand, counting down.
CGGGACCGGCTGATCAAGCGCCACGGTGACCCCGAGCAGCGGCCGTGGATCTACCTGATCGTTGCCACCGGCGACATCTACGAGGACATCCCGCAGGCGCAGGCGGCGGCTCGCGCCGGCGCCGACATCATCGCCGTGATCCGGTCGACCGGGCAGTCGCTGCTTGACTACGTGCCCGAAGGGGCGACGCGGGAGGGCTTCGCGGGCACGTACGCGACGCAGGAGAACTTCCGGCTGATGCGAGCCGCCCTGGACGAGTCGTCGAAGGAGCTCGGCCGCTACATCCGGCTGACGAACTACGCGTCCGGACTGTGCATGCCGGAGATCGCGACCCTGGCCGGGCTGCAGCGGCTCGACATGATGCTGAACGACTCGATGTACGGGATCCTGTTCCGTGACATCAACCCGATCCGGACCTTCGTCGACCAGCGGTTCAGCCGGCAGATCCACGCCCGCGCCGGGATCATCATCAACACCGGCGAGGACAACTACCTGACCACCGCGGACGCGGTCGAGGCCGCGCACACGGTGACCGTGTCGCAGCTGCTGAACGAGTACTTCGCCAAGGAGGCCGGACTGCAGGACTGGCAGCTCGGCCTCGGGCACGCGTTCGAGATCAACCCGGAGTTGCCGGACTCGTTCCGGCTGGAGCTCGCGCACGCGATGCTGGCCCGGCAACTGTTCCCGGACGCGCCGCTGAAGTGGATGCCGCCGACCCGGCACATGACCGGTGACGTGTTCCGCGGCTACCTGCTGGACGGATTCTTCAACCTGGTCGGCGCGATGACCGGGCAGGGCATCCTGCTGGTCGGGATGATGACCGAGGCCGTGGTGACACCGTGGATCTCGGACCGGGACCTGGCGCTGCAGAACGTCCGCTACGTGCTGGGGGCCGCAGGCAACCTTCACGAGGACTTCCGTCCGGCACCGGACGGCTTCATCGCCCAGCGCGCCCGGCAGGTGCTGGGGGAGTCGGTCGAACTGCTGGAGGAGATCGTCGACGACGGCCTGCTGAACGCGATCGGCGACGGCACCTTCGGCCTGATGAAGCGCCCCCAGGACGCGGGCCGTGGCCTCGAGGGCATCGCGCGCAGATCGCCGGAGTACTACAACCCGGCGATCGAGCTGTTGGAGGAGGACCAGTGACCATCATCCGGCCGTACGGCGACACCACCGGTGACGGCATGGTGCAGCTGTCGTTCACTCTGCCGATCCCGCACGACAAGCGGGCCGAGGGAGCCGCCGTACAACTGGCGAACAAGATGGGGATGGACCCGGCACTGGTCGTGCACGCCAAGGCGATGGGTCCGGACTTCACGTTCTTCGTGGTGTACGGACCGGTGAACCACCTCGTCGACACCTCCAAGGTCGAGGTGATCGAGCGCGATTACCCGCTGCTCTCGCCCAAAGAAGTGAACCTCGCGATCCGGAAGAGCCTGCGCCGCCGGCTCACGGTAGTCGGCGCTTGCATCGGCACCGACGCGCACACCGTCGGCATCGACGCGATCATGAACATCAAGGGGTTCGCGGGGGAGAAGGGCCTGGAGTACTACCGCGAGCTGAAGGTGGTGAACCTCGGCGCCCAGGTCGCCGTACCGGAGCTGGTCCGACGGGCCAAGGCGGAGAAGGCGGACGCGATCCTGGTCTCGCAGGTGGTGACCCAGCGCGAGGCGCATGTACTGAACACCAAGGAGATGTCGGCCGCGTTCCGGGAGGCCTACGCCGAGGACGCGCGACCGGTGCTGGTTGCCGGCGGCCCCCGTTTCACCGAGCAGATGGCCGGCGAACTCGGCGTGGACCGGGTCTTCGGCCGAGGCACCACACCGGGCGAGGTGGCCAGCTACCTGGTCGATGCGCTCGTGACGAAGCGAGTCCCTGCGAAGAGGAGTGCATAGGTGTCAAAGGCAACTATTGGCCTGACTGCGACGCATCGGCGCTATGTGCCGTACAGCCATGCGCACTACGCGGGCAATCTGGTCGACGGTGCGTATGTGCTCGGACTGTTCGGCGATGTCGCGACCGAGGTCTGCATCCAGGCCGACGGCGACGAGGGCCTCTTCGCGTCGTACTCCGATGTGCAGTTCCTGCAGCCGTTGCGGGCCGGCGACGTTGTGGAGGTGACGGCAACCATCAGCCGGGTCGGCAACCGCAGCCGGGAGATCGAGTTCAGTGCGTCGGTGATCTGCCGCGGCCGGCCGGACGTGTCCGAGTCGGCGGCCGAGGTGCTGCCGCAACCGCTTGTGATCACGCGCGCAAAGGGAACGGTCGTCGTACCGGTTGGGTGACGAATAGTTGCCCAGGGTAACGATCACGTGGAGTGCCGAGACGGCTCTGTAACGTGACCCCGCTGAAGTTTCCTCGTTTTTCCAGTGAGTACAGGCGAATGTGTTACAACGGCTTCAAGGAGCCGCTGGAGAGGTTGACACCGTCGCCGTCAGCGAGCATCGTTTTGGGAGTCGTCATATCCCGTTTTATCAACGGTCACACGAAGTTCGGCCACCGGATGATCCCGCGACGCTGACCAGGCCAGTGCCAGGCCTGAGTCGACGGGGGCTGAGATCGCCGGTGGTTAGCCCCCCGCGGGGCAGAGGTGGAAGAGGCTCGGCGGCCAGTAGACAACAGCCGGACGGTTCGCAGCCAGCGGTCCGACGGTTGGTCCGAAGGAGCGCCGAGCCTCTTTCCTTGTGGTCGGGCCGGGCTTCACCGACAGTGATCGACAACCCACTGATTTCTGAGGCCTTTTCACTTCCTCGCACTCTGCTGATCTCCCTTCACTTTCCGCGATCGCTGCCTATTGGCTACTGACCGGATACATTGGCGTGTCCGGAACGTTGTACGGTCGTGCGACCGGCGTCTGCCGGGCAGTGAGGACAAGGGGATACCGCGTGGACCGTTTGAAGGCTCTGGGACGTGTCCTGCCGAGGGTTGCGGTGGCCATCGGCGCCGGCGCGCTGCTCGGCCTGGCCTTCGAACCGCACGACCACCCCTGGCTGACGATCATCGCCGTACCGCTCTTCCTGGCCGCGCTGAACGGTGCCTCGGCCAAGGCCGGCTTCCTGATCGGCGCCGGCTTCGGCATCACGTACTACGCGGTCCTGGTTCCCTGGCTCACGGTCATCGGCGGCGACGCCGCGATCGCGCTGGCCATCCTCGAGGGACTGTTCTATGCGGTCTTCGGGTTGTTCGCGACGCAGGTGCTGAAGCTCAAACTGTGGATGTTGTGGATCCCGTGCCTGTGGGTCGCGACCGAGTTCGCGGCCGCGTCCATCCCGTTCGGAGGCTTTCCGTGGGGACGGCTCGCGTGGGCGCTCTCGGATTCCCCGGTCGGCAGGCTGGCGTCGTTCGTCGGCATCCCGGGCCTGAGCTTCGTCGTCGCGCTCCTCGGAGTCCTCGTGTACGCCGTACTGCGGCTGGAGAGCAGCATGCGGCTCCGGATCGTCGCGCTGGTCGCGGGCGTGGCGATCGTCGGCGGCAGTTCGCTGATCACCCTCTCGACCGAGGGCAACGGCAAGACCGTGACGGCGGCGATGGTGCAGGGCAACGTGCCCGGCAAGGGACTGGAGTTCCTCGGCCGCGCCCGGACCGTCACGCGCAACCACCTGGCCGCGACCCTCGACCTGCAGAAGCGGGTCGAGGAGGGCACCGAAGCCAAGCCGGACGTGGTGATCTGGCCGGAGAACTCGACCGACATCGACCCGTTCCAGGACCCCGAGACCAAGGCCGACATCGAGGAGGCAGTCAAGGCCGTCGGCGTACCGATCCTGGTCGGCGCGGTCCTCGACGGCCCGGGCCCGAACGAGCGGCAGACCACCGGCGTCGTCTGGGACCCGGCCAGCGGACCCGGACAGATCTACGCCAAGCGGCACCCGGTGCCCTTCGGTGAGTACATCCCCTTCCGCGACCAGTTGCTGCCGTACATCAAGCGCCTCGAGATGATCGGCCGGCAGACGGCTCCCGGCAAGGTTCCTGGTGTGATGCCGATCCGCGGCGTCACGTACGGCGATGTGATCTGCTTCGAGCTCGCCTACGACAACGTCATCTCGGACGTGGTCAAGGGCGGTGCCCAGGTCCTGGTGGTGCAGACGAACAACGCGACGTACGGCGGCACCGGGCAGCCCGAGCAGCAGTTTGCGATCACGCGGATGCGCGCGATCGAGACCGGCCGGACCGTGCTGATCGCGTCGACCAGCGGGATCTCCGGAGTCATCCAGCCGACCGGCAAGGTCGAGCACAAGTCAGGGCAGTTCGTCCGCGACGTGTACGTCGCGAACGTGCCGATCCGCGACACCGAGACGCTGGCGATCAAGCTCGGCGGCTGGCCGCAGTGGATCCTGACCGGGCTGGGCATCCTCGGCATCGTGCTGGCGCTGGTCGCCCGCCGCCGGCGGCGGGAGGACGGGCCGGAGGCGCCGCCCGCGCCGACGCGCAGCCGCGAGAAGGTCCCGGCCTGAGTCCATGCTTTCCCCGGTGCGCAACACTGGAGGGAATCGCCGGAAGGGGTTGGACATGCCGTGGCTCGTAGCGCTGGCGCTGCTGGTGGTGCCGATCGTGGAGATCTTCGTGATCATCCAGATCGGCCAGGTGATCGGCGGCTGGCCGACCGTCGGGCTGCTGCTCGTCGAGAGCGCGCTCGGTGCGTGGATCATCAAGCGCGAGGGACGCCGGGCGTGGAACGCGCTGCAGTCCGCTCTGCAGACCGGCAAGATGCCCGGCCGTGAGCTGTCCGACGCGGCTCTCGTCCTGGTCGGCGGCACACTGCTGCTGACGCCGGGCTTCGTGACCGACATCTTCGGGTTCTTCTTCGTCCTGCCCTTCACCCGCCCGCTGGCCCGGCGTGGCATGCACGCCTTCCTCGGCCGCCGCGTCGCCACCCAGTTCGGTGGTGCGAACCTGGGCGGCTTCATCCCCGGTGCCGGTCCGGCCCAGCCGCCGAGACAGTCCCAGGACGACGTCGTCCAGGGCGAGGTCATCGACCCCGACCAGAAGTAGCCCCCACTCGGCCCACCGCCCTGTCCCTCTCCGCACCGTCGCCTCCCGCCGTCCCGCCGCAGTCCCCCGCGCAGCTGCAGTCCCGTGCCCGCCCCGACCTCGTGCACCGCTCGACCACGATCAGCGCGCCACGGTGGTCGAGCGGTGCTCAAAGTCGGGGCCCTGCCGGCGTCGCGCCGTACGCCGAGGTCCCGCCGTACGCCGAGGTCCCGCCGCACGAGTTGACCTTGTGCACGGGCCGACCACGTTCAGCGTGCCGTGGTGGTCGGGGGGTGCTCAAAGTCGCGCTGTGGCGCTGGTCGGGGCGCCGTGGGTTCGCTGTACGAGGCGACTTCGTGCACGGGGCGACCACGTTCAGCGTGCCGTGGTGGTCGAGGGGTGCCCAAAGTCGCGCGTCACGGTGGTCGAGGGGGCTCAAAGTCGGTGCGAGGGGGAGAGGGCTGTTGGCTAGGCGAACAGGCCCTTGACCGCGAAGGTGTGGGCGGCGAAGCGTTCGGCCATCGTGCGGTGGGTCTCGCCGTCGGGATGCAGATCGTCCGGCAGCGGTCGTACGGCGTTGTCCGCCTCGCCGTACAGGACGCGGCCGTCGAGGTAGTGCAGGTTCGGGTCGTCGGCGGCCCGTTGCTCGACGATCCGGGAGAGCTCGGCGCGGATGACGGACAACGTCAGCTTGCCGGCCGCGACCTCGTCCGGATCCCCGGTCGCGGCGAACCGCAGCTTTCCTTCACCGAGCGCGGACAGATCCCAGCCGGTCGGTCCCGGGGTGTCCTCGTGGATCGGGCACAGGATGGGGGAGACGACCAGCAGCGGTGTCGTCTGGTGGCCCTCGCGGATGGTGTCCAGGAAGCCGTGGACCGCCGGAGTGAACCCGCGCAGTCGCAGTACGTCGGTGTTCACCACGTTGATGCCCAGCTTGACGCTGATGAGGTCAGCCGGCGTGTCCCGCATCGTGCGGGCCGTGAACGGCTGCAGGAATGAGCTGCCCGCGAACGCGAGGTTGATCAGCTCCACGTCACCGTGAGTGGCGGCCAACGCGGGCCAGGTGCCCGTCGGGCTGGAGGCATCGGAGCCATGGCTGATCGAGCTGCCGTGGTGCAGCCATACTCGCCGGCCGCCGGCCGGGATCGGCTCGACCGGCGCATCGGTGCGCAGGGCAACGAGTTCGGTGGTCTCGTTGTGCGGCAGCCAGAGCTCAACGGTCTTCAACTCGTCGCTCAGGCCGTCGAAGCGCAGCCTGCCGGACTCGCCGCGACGGGTCTCGGCCGCTCCGGTCACCAGGTCGATCGTGATGACGTCGCCGGCGTCCACGCTCGCCTGTCCGATCAGCTTGCCGTCGACAACGAAGTCGTAGATGCCGTCCGGCCGCGCCGGTGCGCCCACGTAGTCCCGCTTGGTCGGCAACGTCTCCAGCTCGACCACGGTCGCACGCGTCCGGAAGGTCAGGCGCACTCCGCTCGGTTGCGACTCCGCCATCTCCAACTGCCCGTCGACGTACTGCTTGCGCGCCCAGGCCGGCAGCCGATGCGGCAGTACGCCGCGATCGGTCTGCTCCAGCTCGAGCGCGCCACGCAGAAGTTCGAGGCTGATGGGGCTGTCGATCAAGTTGCCGGCCACAACCTCATTATCTCTGTCAGCGGGAGGGCGTTGCCCCGGGGTTGCGGAAGCCGCCGGGGAGAGCGCCTTGACGAACGGTCGTCGCAGTCAGGGAGCCGTCGGCGTTCTGGCCGCTGACGACGACCTGCTCGCCTGCCTTCAGATCGGTCGCCGTCCCCTTGCTGGTGATCTCGTACGTCGTGTCGCCGGTCAGCTTGACCGTGACGTTGCCGTTCTGCGTCTTCACCACGAGCTGCGAGCCGCTCGCGGAGACGACCGTGCCGATCGCCGCGCTGCCCTGCCCACCGGGCCGCTGACCCTGGCCCTGACCTTGACCCTGACCCTGTCCTTGACCGTTCTGACCGCGGAAGCCGCCGTACCCGCCGCCGAAGCCACGCCCCGCCTGCGGCTGCTGCGTCGTACTGTCCGAGGCGAAGGCCGCGTGCAGTCCCGCGCCGCCGGCCAGGCCGACGGCCAGCACGACAACGCCGGCCAGGATCGCCGTCGCCAGCGGCAGGTTGAGGGTCTTCTTCGGCTTGAGCGCCGTGTCGACCTCCTCGTCGGACCCGATCTGGGCGAACTCGTCGGGCGTCTGGTTACTCATCGGGGAGCCTCTCACTCGTGACGTAGTGCATCGATGGGACGGAGTCCGGCAGCGCGGTGCGCGGGCATGCTGCCGAAGAACAGGCCGACGGCCGCGGACACGCCCAGGGCGAGCCCGATCGACGACGGCACCAGCACCGGTTGCACCCCGGCCAGCTGGAAGCGGGTGACGATCAGTGCGACGGCGACACCGACCGCGCCGCCGATCAGGCTCAGCAGCGTCGCCTCGATCAGGAACTGCCCGAGGATCGTCCGCCGCCGCGCGCCGAGTGCCTTGCGAATCCCGATCTCGCGGGTCCGCTCGGTGACGGTGACCAGCATGATGTTGGTGACCCCGATCCCGCCGACGACCAGGCTGATCGCGGCGACCGTCGCGAGCAGCGCGGTGAAGGTCGCGGCGGTGTCCTGGCTGGTCTGCAGGATCTGCGCGGAGTTGGCGATCCGGAACGGCGAGGTCTGGTCGGTCGGCACCTGGTGCCGCGCGGTCAGCAACTGGGTGACCTCGGCCTGCGCGGTGTCGACCCGGTCCTTGTCCGCCGCCTGTACGACGATCTGGTTCAGCGGACCGTATCCGGCCTGGGTGGCCCGTAGCGTGCTGATCGGCACGATCGCGGTCGCGTTCGGATCCGAGAACCCGGTGCTGTCCTTGCTCGCCAGCACTCCGCGGACGACGAAGTCGACGGCGCCGAGCTTGATCGTCTGGCCGACTGCGGTCGCAGGCCGGGTGAACAACTCGGTCGCGGCCGTCTGCCCGAGCAGGATGACCCGCTGCGACGTGTCGACGTCCTGCTGGGTGAAGGACTGCCCGAGTTCGACCGGCGTGTTCGTGGCCGGCATGTACTCCGGTGTCGTACCGATCACCTGGTTGACGGTGTAGCTGGTGTCGCCGCTGGTCGCCGTACCCGAGCTCGTCATCACCGGGGCGACCGCAGAGACGTCGGGTGCGAGGCGATCGTCGGCCAGTGCAGCGGCGTCGGCGAGGGTCAGGCTGTATTGCTGGGCCGATGGTCCGGCTTGACCGCGGGCGAAGCCGCCACCACCGCCGGTCGTGGACACCGTGAGCAGGTTGGTGCCCATCGCCTCCAGCCGGGCCTGCACGGCCTTGCCCGAGCCGTTGCCGACAGCAACCAGGACGATGACCGCCCCGACTCCGATGGAGACGCCGAGGACGGTCAGCAGGGAGCGCAGCTTGTTCGCACTGAGGCCGCGCAGGGCGGCGCCCATGAGGTCGCGAGGTGTCATCGGCGGGTCACCTCGTCCGCGACGATCCGGCCGTCGGAGACCTGGATCAGCCGCCGGGCCCGGGCCGCGACGTCGTGCTCGTGGGTGATCACCACGACCGTGCGGCCGTCGGCGTTCAGCTGGTCGAACATGCCGAGCACCTCGTCGGTCGAGTGTGCGTCGAGGTTGCCGGTCGGCTCGTCGGCGAGCAGGATCCGCGGGCCGGTGGCGAGCGCTCGGGCGATGGCGACCCGTTGCTGCTGGCCGCCGGACAGCTCGTTCGGCCGGTGGTCGGCTCGGTCCGACAGACCGACCAGGGCCAGCGCTCGGGCGGCTCGCTTGCGTCGCTCGGTCCGCCGCAGATGCGCATAGGTGAGCGGGAGTTCGACGTTGGCCAGTGCGGTGGTGCGGGGGATCAGGTTGAAGGACTGGAAGATGAAGCCGATCTTGCGGCCGCGGACAAGCGCCTGCTGGTCCTCGGTCAGGCGAGCGACGTTGCTGCCGTCCAGCCAGTACTCACCGCGGCTCGGGACGTCGAGGCACCCCAGGATGTTCATCAGCGTCGACTTGCCGGATCCGGACGAGCCCATCACGGCGACGTACTCACCGGCCTCGACGCGCAGGGACACACCGCGCAGCGCATGTACGGCGGTCTCGCCACTGCCATACCTCTTGGTGACGTCCCGGATCTCGATCAGGGCGTCAGCGGCCACGGTTGCCCCCGCCCGCGCCGACCCGGGGGAGCTGACCGTTGCCGAACTGCCCGCCGCCCGGGAGCTGCCCGGTCCGGCCTTGGCCGTTCTGGTTGGCAGCGCCGCTGATCGCGCCCTGAAGCAGCTCGACCTGGTCACCCTCGTTCAGGCCGGACGTGATCTGGGTGAAGCTGTCGCCCCGGACGCCGACCTCGACCTCGCGCGTCCCGCTGCCGTCGGCCATCGTCACCGTGTATGTCGTACCGCTCGTGGCGATCGCCGTACTCGGCACGTAGAGGGCGTCGGCCGCCTTCGCGGTCTGGACTGTGACGTTGGCGGTCTGGCCGATCCGGGCGTTCGCGGGAATCTTGGCCAGCGAGAACGTCGCTGAGTAGGCGACGACGCCGTTGGTGGTGGTCGGGGTCGGCGACACCGAGGCCAGCGTGGCGGTGAGCGTCGTACCGGGCTCCGCGTTCAGAGTCACCGTGGCCGACTGGCCGGCCTTGATCTTGATCGCGTCCGCTTCCGGGAAGGACGCCGCCACCTGGAGCGACTTGAGGTCGGAGATGTCGACGAAGCCGGAGGCTGAGGTTGTCGTCGTACTCGAGGCGCCGGTCCCTGAACCTTGACCTGAGGTCGAGCCTCCAGTGCCTGATCCACTACTCGAGCTCGAGCCGCCGGTGACCGAGCCGACGCTGCCGTTGATCGCGGTGATCGTGCCGGCGATCGGTGCCTTGAGGGTGGTTGCGTCGACCGCGGCCTGCGCACCTTCCACGTCCTGGTCGGCCTGCTCCTTGTCCGCCTTCGCCCGGGCCAGGCTCGCCTCCGCGTTGCTGACCGCCACCTCGGGGCTCTGGCCTTGGTTCTGGTTCTGACTCTGTGCCTGCTGTCCGTTGGTCGGAGTCGGGCTGGGGGAGGCTGACGCCTCTTCGGCGGCCTCGGCCGCGTCCTGTGCGTCGTCCAGCGACTCGCTGGCCGCGGTGACGGAGTTGGCGGCGGCGATCTGGTTCTGGTCGGCGATCCGGAGCTGACGCTCGGCGGCCGACGGGTCGACCTTCGCGATCGCGGCGCCCTTGGCGACCACCTGGCCGACCTTGACCAGGATCTGGGTGACCGTGCCCGACGTCTCGAACTGCGGCGACGCGGTCTGGGAGCTCTGCAGGGTGCCGCTGGAGCTGACGCTGGCGGTCACCTCGCCCCGGGCGACGGCGAAGGTCGGGCGGGTCGCGCTGGCGGCCGGCGTGTCCTTGCGGAAGAACAAGAGGTAGGCCGTGATCGCGATCGCCAGGACGACGGCCACCAGGGAGACGTTGAGCAGGCTGAGGCCACGGAGCTTGTGGCGGGGTAGCACCATGGATGCAGACGCTAAGGACACTTGCTGAGGAACTGATCCCTGATTCCTGGCAACTGGCTGTGAAGTTCGCGCGTCGTACGACGGACGGTCCGCGACACACCGTGATGTGTGAACGCTCGATGACAGGGCGTCACGACGGCGCTGTCAGGTGCGTACAGATGGCTCGGGCATGCCAAAATGGGAATGATCCGGGCCGGCCGACCGTTGGCACGGATGACGATCTCGGAGGTTTGACATGTCTAATCGCGTACTGCGTGGTTCGGGGCTGGGTGGGGTCAGCTTCGAGGATGACCGTGGTGTTGAGTTCGCTCCTCGCCAGATGATTACGTACGACTGCCCCCGCGGCCACGTGGTCGAGGTCACCATGGCGCACGACGCCGAGGTGCCCGCGATCTGGGAGTGCCCGCACTGCGGCAGCGAGGCTGCCCGTTCGACCGGTGAGAAGCCGGAGCCGAAGCAGGAGAAGCCGGCCCGTACGCACTGGGACATGCTGCGCGAGCGTCGCAGCATCTCCGAGCTGGAGGAGCTCCTCGCCGAGCGGGTCGATCTGCTCCGCAAGGGCGAGATCGGCCCCGCGCACCTGCACCGGACCAAGCGCACCGCCTGAGCAAGACCCGACGGGCCCTCACCGCAACGACGCGGTCAGGGCCCGTTTCTCATGTCACCTGCGGGTCGCGGTCAGTGTCAGCGCGGTGAAGTCCATCTGGAAGCTGCCACCGGCCGCGTCGACCGCAGCGCCGATCCCGGTCAGTAGCTCGTCGAACTTGCTGGGATCGAAATGACTGGCGTCGCCGCCGGTGCGCATCTGCTCGATCCACTCGTCCCGGCTGTACGGGCGGCTCCAGGGGAACTGCCACCGCTCCGGCTCGTCGAACGCGCCGGACTCGCGCATCCCGTCCGCGGCCTTGCCGAGGAAAGCAAGGTACGCCTCCAGCGGGGACGCCGGGACGCGGTGGTACATCGGCCGGTCGGGGAGGACCTCGCGATAGACGGCGGCGAACGCCTCAGCCAGGTCGGACGGGGGCTGGAAGACATTCCAGAACACGGCCAGCCGGCCGCCCGGCGCGAGCACTTCGGCGGCCTTGGCCGCACCGGCGACCGGGTCGATCCAGTGCCAGGTCATGCCGGCGACGACAGCGTCGAACGTCCGGCCGTGCGGATCCCAGGACTCGAACGGCGACACCTCGACCTCAACTCCGGTTCGGCGGGCGAACTCCGCCATCCGCTCGTCCACATCCACGCCGAGCACCTCGCACCCGGCCGCCTGCAGTTGCCGGCTGACGATGCCGGTCCCGCAGCCGACGTCCAGGACGCGGTTGCCCGGACTGGCCTCGACGAGCGTCCGGATCAACGCGTCGGGATACCGCGGCCGGACCCGGTCATAGCGCTCGGCGTCGACGCCGAACGACTCCGCCATCTGGCGCTGCTGATGAGGTTCTGGAGATAGAGTGGGCATGTGCCCACCATAATGGGCGCCTGCCCACTCGCGTCAACGGAAGGGGTGTCATGCCGACGGGTGTGGCCATGCGCGACGTACGGGAGCAGTTGTTCGACGCCGCCGAACGCGTGCTGCTCCGCGACGGGCCGGACGCGTTGACGAGCCGGGCCGTCACCACCGAGGCCGGCTGCGCGAAGGGCGTGCTGCATCGGCACTTCACGGACTTCGACGCGTTCCTGACCGAGCTCGTGCAGGACCGGATCCGTCGGCTCGCCCGCCAGGGCGATCTGCTGCTGGGATGCGTCGGTCGCGGGGCGATCGTCGACAACCTCACCGGCTTCCTGACCGACTTGTTCAGCTCGGTCGCCGTCGCGATCGTCGGGTTGACCATCTCCCGGGACGGACTGCGCGCCAGGCTGCGGTCATCGAGCCCCACCGGGGTACCGATCCTCACCGAGGCTGTCGCCGCGATCGCCGGCTACCTGACAGCCGAGCGCGATCACGGACGACTCGATGCCGGTGCCGATGTCGACACACTGGCCCTGACCCTGATCGGATCCGCGCACATGCTGTTCGCCGACCGGACCGGCACACCGCCGAGTCCCGAGGCGGTGCAGCGGCTGGTCGGGTCCGTCGTACCTCAGACCAGCGTGGGCTGAGTGTTGCCCGCTTCGGTGATGCCGCGGCGCATGTCGACGCGGGAGAGCAGGGCCAGGCCGATGAGAAAGAAGAGGCCGAGGGCAACGATCGCGGGCCGGTAGGAGCCGGTGATCTGATGGACCAGGCCGAAGACCAGGGTGCCCAACCACGACGTACCGCGCTCGCCGGCCTGGTAGAGCGAGAAGTACTCCGCCTCGCGGCCCTTCGGGATCAGCTGGCTGAACGCGGACCGGGACAGCGCCTGGGTCCCGCCGAGGACGATGCCGATCGCGACGCCCATCGCCAGGAACGGCGCGATCTGCTCGGCCGGGAGCAGGAAGCCGGCGATCACGATCAGCATCCAGACCACCAGCCCGCCCATGATCGTGAGCTTGGTCCCGAACCGGCGGGCGAACCGCCCGAATGCGAGCGCCCCGAAGAACGCGACGAACTGCACCAGCAGGATCGTTGCGATCAGCACCTGGGTCTCGAACCCGAGCTGCTTCTCGCCGTACGTCGACGACACCGAGATGACCGTCTGGATCCCGTCGTTGAAGAACAGGTACGCGATCAGGAACAGCAACGTCACCGGGTAGGTGCGCATGTGCTTGAGCGTCGCCGACAGCTGACCGAAACTCTGACGGACGATGTTGCCGCGCACGGGCTCGACCAGAACCGGTGGCCGGTTCCGCAGTTTGGTGAACGGGATGAACGTGAACGCGCCCCACCACAGGCCGGCGCTGAGCAGACTGAGCCGGACCGCCGTCCCTTGGCTCAGGCCCAGCGCGTCATGGGCGGTGACGACGGCGAGGTTGATCGCGAGCAGGATGAAGCCGCCGAGGTAGCCGAACGCCCATGCGCGCGACGAGACATCGTCCCGCTCGTCCGGCCCGGCGATGTCGATCAGGATCGAGTCGTACACGACCAGGGAGGACCCCAGGCACAGGTTGCCGATCAGCAGCAGGAGCGCCCCGAGCTCCCAGCGACCGCCGCCGACGAACACCATGCAGCAGGCCGCAAGCGCGCCGGTCCAGGCGAACCCGCACATCAGCAGTTTCTTCCGGGCCATCCGGTCCGCGATCGCGCCGACCACGGGCAGGAACAGCGCCGACACCAGCGTCGCGACCGTGACCACGTAGAAGGCCAGCGAACCGGGGGACAGGCCCAGCCCCAGCACGTCGAGGTTGGTGTGGCACGGCTTGTCCGTGGTCCCGACGTACCCGCAGGCGGCGGTCTCGGCGACAGAGGTCAGGTACGGCGCGAACAGCACCGTGCCGACGGTGGTGACATAGCCGGAGTTGGCCCAGTCGTAGAGGCTGAACCCCCAGTACTCCCGCTTGTCGACCGCCGCCGGGGCGGAGAGAAGTCCCATGCGCAGGAGTGTCGCAGGTTCGGGGGATGAAGCGGCGTACCCGCGGATAACACTTCAGTGGCCGATTTGCTGCCACTGTCCGCGCTCGATCAGCACGTCCCGGAGGACGTCGGTGCGGTCGGTGATGATGCCGTCGATCCCGGCGTCGAGCAGGCGCCGCATGTCGGCCGGATCGTCGACCGTCCAGACGTGCACCTGCTTGCCCAGGGCATGGGCTCGCCGGATCAGGCCGGGAGTGAGGACGCGAAGCGGACCGTACTGCTGCGGGATCTGCAGACAGGCGCCGCGTGACTTCAGTGGGATCGGCAGGAAGCGGATCAGCGCGGTCTCCCAGTCGCCGTACCCCGTGCACAACCGTGGCCCGAGCTCCCGCCGGATCCGGCGGACCCGGTACTGCGAGAACGACGAGACGCAGACCCGGTCGATCGCGTTCGCCGAGCGCAGTACCTCGGCGGCCGGGTGCAGCCCGTTCTCGGCCTTGATGTCGAGGTTGAACCGGATCTCCGGAAGGTGTTCGAGCAGTTCGTCCAGCCGGGGGATCGGCTCGTGACCGTTGATCCTGGCCTTGCTCACCTCCGACCAGGGCAGCTCCGCGACCACGCCGGTCCGGTCGGTGACCCGGTCGAGCTTGCTGTCGTGGAACGCGATCACCACCCCGTCGCTGGTGGCGTGCAGGTCGGTCTCCAAGTACCGGTAGCCCAGTCCCACCGCGTGCTCGAAGGCGCGCAGCGAGTTCTCGTAGCCGATGTTGTCCGGGTGCCTTGCGCCGCCACGGTGGGCCATTGCGATCGGCCCGTCGTGGTCGAGGTAGGGGTACACGACAGGAAGTATGTACCGTTTGCGTGGTGACGCTACTCAGCCCCCGCCCCGACCTGTGGACCCTCGACCCCGGCGTACTGCACCTGAACCACGGTTCGTACGGCGCCGTGCCGCGACGTACCCAGGAACTGATGGCCGCCCTGCGGACCGAGACCGAGGCCAACCCGATGGCGTGGTTCCGCTCGGTGGCGGACCAACTGACCACGAGCCGTCTCGAGTTGGCGTCGTACCTGCGGACCGACCCGGCCGGCTTCGCCCTGGTCCCGAACGCCAGCGCCGGGGTGACCGTCGCGCTCGCGACTCTGCCGATCCCATCCGGCAGCCGGATCGTGCTGACCAACCACGCGTACGGCGCGGTCCGGTACGCCGCCGAGCGGTTCGCGAAGGCCAAAGGGGCCAAGGTGGTGGTGGTCGACGTACCGCTCGAGGCTGACGACGAGACGGTGGTGTCGCTGATCGCTCCGAGGCTGGACCAGGCGTCCGTGCTCATCGTGGACCAGATCAGCTCGGCGACTGCGATGGTGTTCCCGATCGGGGACCTGGTCGCGCTCTGCCGCGAGCACGACGTGGCGATCGTGGTCGACGGCGCGCACGCGCCGGCCCTCATCGACGCGCCGGCCGCCGACGGCGCCGACTTCTGGACCGGCAACTTCCACAAGTGGCCGGCCTCGCCGCGCGCGACCGCGGGCCTCGTGGTCGCCGAGAAGTGGCGGACGGAGACACTGCCGCTGATCGTGTCCTGGTCGGAGTACGACGAGCGGCTGCCGGAGCGCTTCGACATGCAGGGCACGTACGACTACGTCCCATGGATCGCGGCGCCCGAGTCACTGCGGGTGCTGGACGAACTCGACTGGCCGGTACGACGCACGCAGCTGAGCAACCTGATCGACGAGGGCGCCCGCATCATCGCGAAGGCCCTCGCGACCGGCGTCGCCGAGGTCACGCGTCCCGCGGCGACGATGCGGCTGGTCGAACTGCCGTCATCCGTCGACCTGACCGCCGCGGAGGCATTCAAGGTCCGGGTGTCCCGTGAGCTGAAGGCCGAGATCACGATGACCGGCTTCGACGGCCGCGGCTTCATCCGGCTGTCCGCTCACGCCTACAACTCGCTCGAGGACTACAAGTCCCTCGCGGAGCGGCTGCCTGCGTTGCTCTGAAGATCGCTGAACGACCGCTCGCCGTGCACGGCCAACTCGGCCAGTACGGCGGCGGGGTCGCCGGCTTCGACGAGCTCGAGCAAGGTCCGGTGCCGGCCCACGTGCTCGTGAAGGTCCTCGTAGAAGTGCTCGCGAGCGTAGAGGTTGCGCGCCATGCAGAGGAGCAGTTGCTGCTGCACTGACGCGTACGCCTCCTCGAGCCGCCGGTGTCCGGCGAGAGCGATCAGCGAGGCGTGGAAGCGGTAGCCGGCCTGGACCAGGTTGCCGCGGTCCTCGGCGTCCGCGCAGCGCTCCATCTCGGCCAGCGCCTCCTGCGCGTCCTTGAGCCGGTCGGGGAACCGCACCGGCACGCCCAGCTCGATGGCGAGTCGCTCCAGTGCAGTGCGCAGCGTCAGGATCTCGAACACGTCCTGATCCGTCAGGGTCGCCACCGTCGACCCGCGGCGCGGACGGGTGACGATCAGGCCTTCCTGCTCGAGCACGCGCAACGCCTCGCGCAGGGGAGGGCGGCTGATGCCCAACTGCTCAGTCAGCCGTTCCTCGATCAGCCGCTCACCCTCGGCCAACTCACCGGCCAGAATCATCCGCCGGATCGCATCGGCCGCGAGCTGAACCAAACTCGGAGACCGCAACCGCTGCTCTGTCATGACTCATTCTCACCTGCGATCTTGTCAGCGTCGACTATCTATTGTAGACAATAGTTCATAGACGATCTGGTCGTTGACCTGGAGGCGTCCGTGACCGATGACATCGATCGAACCTCGCCCGTGGGCTTCGCCGGGCTCGGCAATCTCGGCCATCCGATGGCGCAGGCGCTGCTGCGCGACGGGTGGCGGCTCACGGTGTACGACCGCGACGAGAGGCGTACCGAGGGGCTGGATGCCGAGATCGCGGCTGGGCCTGCGGACCTGGCGGGCTGCCGGGTGATCGGCCTCGCCGTGCCGGACGACCAGGCGGTGACCGAACTCATCGACTCATTGGCGCCGGTCCTCGAGACCGACTCGGTCGTTCTGGTGCACAGCACGATCCTGCCCGCGACCGCGAAACGCCTTGCACAGAAGGCGGAATCGCATCAGATCGGGCTGCTCGACGTACCCGTGAGCGGGGGAGCGGAGCGGGCGCTGTCCGGTTCGCTGACCGTGATGGCGGGCGGTCGGGTTGAGGTTCTGGATCGCGTCCGGCCGGTGCTCGACTCGGTGGCAGAAACGGTGCTGCACGTGGGGCCGGCGGGTGCTGGTGCCGCGGTGAAGTTGGCGAACCAGTTGATGATGTTCTCCGCGCTCGCCGGCGTGCATGAGGCGCTCGAGTTGGCCGCGGCGTACGACGTACCGGAGCAGACGGTGCTGGACGCCGTGTCGACCAGCACGGGCGAGTCGTGGATCACGCGGAACTGGGGCTTCTTCGACCGGGTCGCGGCGGCGTACGACGCGGGCGGTACGCCGGTGCGGGACCGGCCGTGGGCGAAGGACCTCTGGGACGTCGTCGCCGCGGCGCGCGACTGTGATGTGCAGGTCCCGGTGGCCGGTCTGCTCGCACAGCACCTGGCGGAGCGGGTCGAGGCGCACGCACGGAAGGGACCGGCCTCGTGAAGAGCTCCCGCACCGGCCGCGAAGGTCTGACCGCCTACCTGTTCCTGAGCCCCTGGCTGATCGGCATCGTGCTGCTCACCCTCGGCCCGATGCTGTACTCCGCCTACCTCGCCTTCACCAGCTACGACCTGCTCAGTCCGCCGCGCTGGATCGGGCTGGACAACTTCCGGCGCATGTTCACCGCCGATCCCCGCTATCTCTCATCGGTCCGCGTGACCCTGGTGTACGTCGTCGTATCCGTCCCCCTGCTCCTCGTCCTCTCGATGGTGCTGGCGCTCCTGCTGAACAAGGGGATCCGGTTCCTGTCCGGCTACCGCGCGCTGTTCTACCTGCCGTCGCTGATGGGTGCGAGTGTCGCGATCGCGGTGCTGTGGCGGCAGATCTTCGGCGGTACCGGCCTGGTGAATCAGGTGCTCAGCCTGTTCGGGATCACCCGCGGCAGCTGGGTCGGGAGTCCGGGTACGGCGTTGTGGACAATCGTCACGCTGAACCTGTGGGCGTTCGGCGCGACGATGATCATCTTCCTGGCCGGCCTTCGGCAGGTCCCCGTGGAGCTGCATGAGGCGGCCGCGGTCGACGGAGCCGGACCGATCCGCCGGTTCTTCAGCGTCACGCTGCCGTTGATGACGCCGCTGATCTTCTTCAACCTGCTGCTCGACACGATCCACGCGTTCCAGGCGTTCACCGGCGCGTTCGTCGTCAGCCGTGGGTCCGGCGGCCCGGCCGACTCGACCTTGTTCTACACGCTCTACCTGTACCAACAGGGATTCGCCGAGCTGAAGATGGGCTACGCCTCCGCCATGGCCTGGACCTTGGTGATCGTGCTCGCGGCCTTCACCGGCTTCCTGTTCCTCACCGCGAAGCGCTGGGTCTACTACGGAGACGAACGATGACGAGCGTGTCGATCCCCACCCGCCGCGCCCTGCTCGGCCGGCGTCGTACCACCAACCCGTTCGTCATCGGGCTGATCCGGCACGCGTTCCTGATCGCCGTGCTCGTGGTGATGCTGTACCCGGTGGTGTGGATGGTCGCGGCGTCGTTCCGGCCGTCGGCGGAGGTGATGAACAGCCTCGGCCTGTTCAGCCGGCACTACACGCTGGACAACTACAAGCACGGCTGGTCCGCGGGTCAGCTCGACTTCTCCCGCTACTTCCTGAACTCGATCGCGATCACCGCGCTGTCGATTGCCGGCAATCTGTTCGCCTGCTCGCTGACGGCGTACGCGTTCGCCCGGCTGGAGTTCCCGTTGAAGCGGGTGCTGTTCGGGTTGCTGCTCGCGACCATGCTGCTGCCGTACCACGTCACGCTCGTCCCGCAGTACATCTTGTTCAACGAGCTGGCCTGGATGAACACCTACCTGCCGCTGGTGGTGCCGAAGTGGCTCGGCGTGGAGGCGTTCTTCATCTTCCTGATGGTCCAGTTCATCCGCACCCTGCCGCGGGAGCTCGACGACGCCGCCCGGATCGACGGGTGCGGTCACTGGCGGACGTTCATCCGGATCATCATGCCGCTGTCGCTGCCCGCACTCGGCACCACCGCCCTGTTCACCTTCATCAACAGCTGGAACGACTTCCTCGGTCCGCTGCTCTACCTGAACCGGCCCGAGCTGTGGACCGTCTCGCTCGGCCTGAACTCCTTCCTCGACGTCACCGGGGAATCGGCGTACGGCTCGCTGTTCGCCATGTCCACCCTCGCGCTGGCACCGATCGTCGGCTTCTTCCTGGGCGCACAGAAGCTGCTGATCGAGGGCGTCGCGACCACCGGCCTCAAGTAACCCTGTGGAGATCCTGATGAGAAGACGAATCGGTACGACGGCGCTGGCCTGCGCGACCCTGTTGGTGTTTGCCGGATGCAACGGAACCTCGGTGACCAACGACAACGCGGGCGGTGGCTCAGACGGCAAGGACGGCAAGGGCGAGGTCACCGGCAAGCTGCAGCTCACCTTCTGGGGTGGCGCGGCCCGCGCCCAGAAGACGAACGCGGTCGCCGACATGTTCGTGAAGGAGCACTCGGGCGTCACCATCGACCGGCAGAACGCGGACTTCGGCAACTACTTCAACAAGCTGAACATCCAGGCGTCGAGCCACACCCTGCCCTGTGTCATGCAGCTCCAGGGCCGTCAGCTGAACGACTACACCAAGCGCAAGGTGCTGCTCCCGCTGGACCCGATGATCGAGTCCGGCGCGATCAAGGTCGACGACATCCCGAAGGAGATCGTCGACACCGGCCGCGGCCCGGACGGCAAGCTCTACTTCCTCCCGTATGGCGCGGCGTACGACGCTGTTGGCGTGAACCAGACCATGGCCGAGCAGGCGGGTGTCGGGCTACCACCCGACGGCTACGACTGGACGCAGTACACGGAGTGGATCACCAAGGCGTCGGCGAAGCTGCCGAAGGGGACATTCGCGGCCGGGTCGCGTGGCGGGCTGCCGAACTTCTTCATCGCCTACCAACTGGCCAACGGCAAGCAGTTGTTCACCGACGACGGCAAGCTCGGCTTCACCAAGGAGTCGCTGGTCGAGTACTGGAACATGTGGGAGAAGCTCCGCACGGCCGGTACGACGATGGGCGCGGACGCCCAGGCGGATGAGCCGGAGGGCGCCGAGCAAGGCTTCATTGCTCAGGGCAAGCTCCTCACCGACAGCATTCCCGGCAACGCCCTGACCCCCGCCTCTGCGACGCTGGCCAGCAAGCCTGGCGAGCAGAAGCTGACCACGCTGCCGATGCCGTCCGGCCCGTCCGGCGGCGGGAACGCGATGTTCACCTCCGGTTTCGCGATCCCGACGAACTGCGACAACATCCCGACCGCGGCGGCGTTCATCGACTTCTTCACCAACAACCCCGAGGCCGGCGCGGCGTTCAAGTCCGACAACGGCGCGGCGACGAACCAGAAGGTGCTGCAGGCGCAGGTCGACGACCCGAAGCTGGCGCCGCTGAAGAAGCACGAACTGGAGCTGTACCAGCAGATCGTGGCGAAGAAACCGCCGACGATCCTCTACCCGCCGGGCTACCAGGCGACGTTCGAGTCGGCATTCACTCGTGCGTACGAGGAGGTTGCCTTCGGCAAGAAGAGTGTGCAGCAGGCGGCCGACTCGTTCTTCACCGAGGCGAATGCGGGGCTGGGCGGCTGATGACCGACACGACGGGGGACGGTGCCGGCGCGCTGGACGGCTTGCGGGTGCTGGACCTCACCCAGGTGATGGCCGGACCGTTCTGCACGATGCTGCTGGCGGATCTCGGCGCGGACGTGATCAAGATCGAGAACCCGCGGACAGGCGACCAGACCAGGCGGTCCTGGGGCTATCCCGTCCACGGCGAGGACAGTCGTGCGTTCCTCGCCTTGAATCGGAACAAGCGCAGTGTCTGCCTGGACCTGAAGGAGCCGGACGACCTGTCGGCGTTCCGCCGGCTGGTGGAGTCGGCCGACGTGGTCGTGGAGAACTTCCGTCCCGGCGTCACGCGCCGGCTCGGAGTCGACTACGACACGCTGGCCGCGATCAATCCGCGGCTGATCTACGCCAGTGTCTCCGGCTTCGGCCAGACGGGCCCGTACGCCGACCGGCCCGGTTACGACCTGATTGCTCAGGCGATGTCCGGAGTCATGAGCATCACCGGCACTTCGGACGGCACACCGGTCAAGTGCGGCCTGCCGGTCGGTGACCTCGGCGCCGGGATGTTCTGCGCGCTCGGCATCGTGGCCGCCGTCCACGCTCGGGAGAGGACAGGGGAGGGGCAGTACGTCGAGACGTCGCTCTTCGAGGCCGCGCTGGCCATGTCGGTGTGGGAGTCAACGGAGTACTGGGCCACCGGACAGGTACCGCAGCCGCTGGGCTCGGCGAATCGGATGTCGGCGCCGTACCAGGCACTGCGGACGAAGGACGGGTACGTGACGCTGGGTGCGAACAATGAGCGCCTCTGGCAACGACTGTGCGCAGCCCTCGAGGCGACGGATCTCGAGGCGGACCCGCGCTTCGTCTCCAACACCGATCGGATGGCGCACCGCGACGAACTGGCCGCGGAGCTCGAGGAACGGCTGGCCTCCGGAACGACCGACGAATGGGTGGCCCTGCTGCTCGATGCCGGTGTACCGGCTGGACCGATTCGGGACTATCGGCAGGTGCTGGACGAGGATCCCCACGTCAAAGCGCGTGGCATGGTGCAGGAGGTGGACCACCCCGTCGAGGGACGGGTCCGGGTTCTCGGGTCGCCGGTCCGGATGAGTGGGACGCCGGCCCGGATCCGGCGGCATCCACCCCTGCTCGGCGAGCACACGGAGGAGGTCCTCGGCGAATGAGTTCGCTGGAGGTCGAACGCGACGGCGCGATCCTGCGCTTGACGCTGTCGAACCCGGGCCGCCGCAACGCGATCACCTGGCCGATGTACGACGCTCTGGAGCAGGTCGAGTCGACCGTCGACGGCGATCGCGGCATCCGGGTGGTGGTACTGCGGGGCGCCGGTGGCGAGGCGTTCGCGGCCGGAACGGACATCCGGCAGTTCACCGACTTCACCACCGGCGAGCAAGGGGTGGAGTACGAGCACCGCGTCGGTCGCGTGCTCGGGTCACTGCTGCGGATCCGGGTCCCTGTCGTCGCGGTGGTCGAAGGTCCCGCGGTCGGAGCCGGGCTGGCGCTGGCCGCATGCAGTGACCTCGTCGTCGCCACACCGGACGCGGTGTTCGGCGCACCGGTCGCCCGGACGCTCGGCAACACGCTGCCGCCGGTCGTTCTGGCGCGGCTGTGCCAGCGGCTCGGCGCAGGTCGGACGATGGCGATGGTGCTCACCGCCCGGTTGCTCTCGGCAACGGAGGTGGACGGCTTCGTCACGGAGGTGGTCGAGCGTGAGCAGCTGACGGCCCGGGTCGACGAGCTGTTGGAGCGGATCTGCTCCAACGCACCGCTGACGCTCGCGGCTCTGAAGGAGATCGAGCGGCGCGTCCTTCGCGACGGCGCGGCCGCGGAGGCGGACGACGTACTGGCAGCCGTGTACGCGAGCCGGGACTTCCAGGCGGGTGTGGCCGGCTTCCTCAACCACGAACGCGTCGAGTGGGAGGGACGATGACAGTCATCGACGCGCACCACCACTTCTGGCGAGTGGCGGCGCAGGATCAGCCCTGGCGCGACGACCGGCACGACGCGATCGCGCGCGACTACACCCCCGACGACTTCGCCACCGAGCTCGCCGCGGCCGGGGTCAAGCAGACGGTCCTGATCCAGTCGGTTGACGAACCCGCCGAGAACGACCGACTAGTGCGTTATGCCGCCGAGGCGCCGTACGTCGGAGCGGTCGTTGGCTGGCTGCCGCTGTCTGATCCGGTTGCCGCTCGCGCGGAGTGGAAGCGCAGCGGGGACGGCTTCCATGGAGTGCGATGTCTTGTCGGGCGGGACCGCCTGGACTGGTTGAGCCGGCCGGAGACGGTCGAGTTGTTCACAGATCTGGCCGCGGCTGGGGTGAGCTGGGACGTCGTACCGGTGACTGCTGAGCAGACCGCCGCGGTGATCGGTCTCGCCGAGGCAGTGCCGGACTTGCGGATCATTGTCGACCATCTCGGCAGACCGCCGATCGACAGCGGCGGGTGGGAGCCGTGGGCGACTCAACTCGCTCAGCTCGCCGCTTCACCGCAGGTCGCGCTGAAGGTGTCACTCGGGATCGACCTGCTCACCGCCTTACCCAAGTGGCCCGGCGAGGTCGATCGCTACGTCGCCTGGGCGGCCGAGTGCTTCGGCGCCGATCGGCTCATGCTCGCCAGCAACTGGCCGGTCGTCCTGCTGCGGGCGTCGTACCAGGAGGCCTGGTCGGCGCTCCGCTCGGCCGTCGAACGAAGCCTCACCACTCCCGACGAACTCGCGGCCGTGCTCGGAGGCACCGCCGCTCACAACTACCGAACGAAAGGTCAGCCCTGATGACAGAGACTGCCAAGCCGAACGACCTGTCCAGCCTCTACAAGCACCTGCGGGTGGTGGATGTCGCCGACGCGCTCGACGGCATCGGGTACTTCGACATCGGGCTGATGTCGCCCGAGGTCCGGCCGCTGTGGCTCGGGATGAAGTTCTGGGGCCGCGCCGCGACCATCCGCGCGGTCCCGTCGAACCGGCCGATGTGGAAGCTGGAGAGCACCCAGGACATCGTCGAGGCGCACCGGATCTGGTTCGAGGAGACCGGCAACGTGAGACTGCCCGGCGACCTGGAGCCCGGGCACGTCGTGGTGATGGATGCCGGCGGCGGCAAGGAGGTCGGGTTCTGGGGTTCGGAGAACGGGATGGGCGCGGTCAAGGCCGGCGCGGCCGGGATCGTCACCGACGGGTACTGCCGCGACACCGCCGAGATCGTTGCCCAGCGCACCCCGATCTGTTCGCGGGCCCGGGGCCGCACGATCATCCCCGGCCGGATCAAGGTCGTCGAGACGCAGACCACCGTCGCCTGTGGCGGCACGCAGGTGAGCCCCGGTGACATGGTCGGCTGCGACGACGACGGCGTCATCGTGGTCCCGGCCGAGGTCGCCGACGAGGTAGCGGTCCACGCCCGCGCGATCCTCCTGGCCGACATGCGCGCCCGCCGCAAGCACTACGAAGCCCTCGGCATCAAGCCAGACACGTCAGTCGACTACGAGGCAGTCGAGGCGTACTACGCCAGCGTGTAACGCAGTCAGTGGATCGGTGTTGCCCCTCTGGTCCGGACGTCGTCCGGCCAACGAAGGGGGACACCGACACTGGACAGCACGCGCTGGAAATCGGTGAGTTTGCGCTCGTCCGCCCGGACCGCGCGAGGGATGTCGCCGGTGTGAACACAGTGCTCGGCCAGAGCACCACTGACTTCGCCGATGTTCCACTCGACCGGGTGGAGGCGGTAGCAGCCGTTCGTGACGTGCGTCGTACCGATGTTCTTCGCGGCCGGAAGGAGGTTGTCGACGCGGACCGGGAGCAGCGCACCGAGCGGGATCTGGAACGGCCAGGTCGCCAGGTCGATGTACGTGCGTGGGCCGCCCGGTCCACCGGTGCTCGGGTGGAGGTCGAGCCGGTAGTGGCCGATCCCCACTGAGTCGTGGAAGTCTTCAGCGCCACGTAGGTCGCCGCGGGCCGTCACGCTGATGTGCTGCTCGGTCACCGTCGTCTCGGCGCGGATCCGCCGCGCCTCGCGCACGTACGGGTACAGCGCGAGGCCGTCGGGTCCGTCGCCGGTGAGGTCACTACGCAACCGGAGGCCTCGATAGCCGACGCCGCCGTCGAGCCGCGGCGCCTCGGTCTGCATCCAGTACAGATACGACAGGCTGAGCTGGCGTGCCCGTTCCTCGTGTGTACGCCGCTCGTCCGCACTGACCCCGGTCAGTGGTCCGAGCCAGTAGTCGATGGCCGGCCAGTTCACCAGGGTGACGTCGCGGATCCCCGAGTCTGGCGTGAAGTTGGCGTGATCGAGGATCCGACGGAAATGCCACAGGTCGCAGCCGTCGCGACCGGGGTAGTGCGGCGGATCCTGGAAGATCGGCCGGTGGTGCGGGCTGAGCGAGTCGGGGAAGACCTCCCACCAGGACAGCTGCTTGTCCGGCCAGAAGTCTGCCTTGTAAGCGTTCCAGAAGTCGTACTCCGCCGGCCGATCGATCGTGTGGTCCTCGCCCGGCCGGTGCTCGAGCGCGAAGCAGACACTGAACGCCTGCTGGTCGAGTGGCTGTGCCGGTCCGTCCAGAGCGTGCGGCTCGCCGGTGTCGGCCGCGCTCTCCGACCCGATCACATGCTCGACGCCACCGAGCTCGAGCAGGTCGCCGAGCTCGGTGGCGTCGATGAAGACGCTGCCGGTGAGCGTGATCTCGGCGCCGGTCTGGTTGTTGCGTACGGCCACCGCTTCGAGCCTGTCGCCGCCCACGGCGACCTGGACGGGCTCGTGCTCCAGCAGCAGCCGCAAGCGCCCCGACGCGATCGGGCTCGCGAGCAGGTCCGACAGTACGGCGTGGGCGGCCCGCGGCTCGTGGCACAGCCGGCTGACCCTTCCGTTCCCCGGATTCAGGAACGGATCCGTCGCCGCGTCGAGCGTCAACGGGTAGTTGCGGCGGTAGTGATCCCGGATCCGGCGGCGGAGACGCCGGTAGCTCGCCGTCGCGCCGAAGTCCTCGATCCATTCGTTCTCGTCCGGTGGCACGGCCTGCGCGGTGAGCTGGCCACCGATCCACCGGGTCTGCTCGGTCAGTACGACGCTGCAACCCCGCCGTACCGCGGTGAGCGCGGCAGCGGTTCCACCGAGCCCGCCACCCACGATGACGACGTCGGCCTGGATCTCGGTCATGGGGTCCTTTCGATCGGCATGATGGTCGGCCTGGTGGTCAGCCCTTGATCCCGCCGTCGGCGAGGCCGCTGATGAAAGCTCGCTGGTTGAAGGCGAAGACCACGAGCACCGGCACAGTGACCAGCACTGCGCCCGCCAGCACCGGTCCGTATTGCACGTTCCCGCTGGTGAGGAACTTCGCCAGCGCGAGTTGCACGGTGTTCATCGAGTCCGTGTTGGTGATCACCAGTGGCCAGAGGAAGTCGTCCCAGATCCCGGTGAAGGCGAAGACTCCGAGGGTGGCGATCAAGGGCTTGGCCAGCGGGAGGTAGATCTGGAAGAAGATCCGCAGTTCACCGGCACCGTCGGTCCGGGCCGCTTCGGCCAGTTCGTCGGGGAACTCCAGGAAGTACTGCCTGGACAGGAAGATGTTGAGCGGCGTGACCAGGTACGGCAGCGCCAGTCCGCCGATGCTGTTCAGCAGGCCGAAGCCACCGACGCCGAGAAGGTCGTTGCCGCCGGCCAACGGGATGCCCTTGGTGATCAGGAACAGCGGGATCAGCGTCACCGAGACCGGGATCATCGCCGTCGAGATCAGCACCCCGAAGACGATGGTGTCGCCGCGGAACCGCAGCTTGGCGAAGGCGTAGCCTGCCATGCTGGCGAACAGGCAGTTCGACACCACCACGATGACCGCTACCGCCGAGCTGTTCAGCATGGCGCGTCCCAGGCCACCGCTGGTCAGCGCCGTGACGAAGTTGGCCGTGGTGGGGGACTCCGGGATCAGGTTGCTCGCACTGAACGCCTGATCGGCCGAGGTGAACGCGAGCGACACCATCCAGATGAACGGCGTCAGCACGACCAGCGTCGCCACGGCCAGCGGCAGCAGCGTGACCAGACTGTGGGTGTGAGCCTTGCTCGAGTGAGCCATCGTCACGACCTCGTCCGCATCATCTGCCGCAGCGAGACGAACGCCACCGCTGAGATCAGGGCGAACAGGACGAAGCCCATCGCGCTCGCCGTTCCCATGTCGTTGAACTGGAAGGCCTGCTTGTAGATCAGGAAGTTGACCGTCGTGGTCGAGTCCACCGGCCCACCGCGGGTGAGCACGTAGATCTCGCCGAACGACTGGGCCAGATAGACGATGTCGGTCACCACGACGTACGTCAGCATTCCGCGCAGCCCCGGCAGCGTGACGTACCGGAACTGCGCCCACCGGCCGGCTCCGTCGACGGCCGCCGCCTCATACAGCTCGCGGGATATCGACTGGAGTCCGGCGAGCAGAAGCACCATGTTGCCGCCCAGTGCCTTCCAGATCCGCATCACCGCGACGGCGCCCAGCGCCGAGCTCGACTCCAGTAGGAACTGCTTCGGCTCGGCACCGAACCGACCGAGGATCTGGTTGAACCACCCCTGTGGGGAGTACAGCCACAACCACACCATGCTGACGGCCGTCAGCGAGACCACATGCGGGACGTACAGCGCGGTACGGAAGAAGCCGATGCCGCGACGGCTGCGGTTGACCAGCAACGCCAGCACCAGTGCCAGGCCCACCGCCCCGGGCAGCACGTACAGGACGTACTTGCCCGTGACGGCCAGCGAACTCAGGAAGACCGGGTCGGTCAGGATCTTCGTGTAGTTGGAGATCCCGACCGGCTGCGGTCCCGACCGGGACTGCGGGTCGTAGTTGGTGAAGCTGAGGTACAGCCCGTACGCCAACGGGAACAGATGGAAGATGACGACGTACGCCGCCGCCGGCAGGATGAACAGTACGGCGATCCGCCGCGTCCGCCGGGTGGCGGAGCCACGCCGGGCCGGCCTGCGAGCGGCCACCGGGTCCGCGGGCGGGCCGGCCTGGGTCGGGGTGAGGGTCGTTGTCTCCGGCAAGGTCTCACGACCCTTCCAGCAGCGGCTTGACCTCCTGCGCCGCCTTGTCCAGGGCGTCCTTCGGCGCCACCTTGCCGGCCAGCGCCTGCTGCAGATAGCGACTCAGTACGTCGCGGACCTGGACCCAGGCGGGTACGTTCGGATTGCCGATGTACGCGGGTTGCGCCGCCAGGAACGTCGTGAGCAACGGGTTCTTCGTCACGTAGGCGCTGCTCCGCGCCGACTGACGGACCGGGAGGCTGCCGATCACCTCGGCGTACTGGTTGCTCACCTCGGGCGAGGCCATGTACTCCAGGAACTTCCACGCCAGGTCCTGATTCTTGCTGTCCTTGCTGATGAACAGTCCGGTGCCCATACCCCCGTACGCCTTCCCGGGTTGACCGCCGAGGGTCGGTGGCGCCAGTACGCCGAGCTTGTCGGCGAGATCCGGCTTCGCCTTGACGAGTTGCAGGAGTTGGCTCGGCCCGAACTGGGTGATCGCTGCGGTGCCGAGCGCCAGTGGCTGCTGGGCGGGCGGACGGCTGAGGTAGTCGTCACTGACTCCGGCCGCGACTGCACCATCGCCCTGGTACAGGTTCACCATGTAGGTCAGTGCCTGCACCCCGGCCGGCGAGTTGAACTCCGCTGTCTTGCCGTCGTCGCTGAGCATCTTGCCGGATGCCGACCTGAGCAGAGCGATGAACGACTGTTCGTCGGCGATCGGCGACGTGGCGATGAGCATCCCGGACCGGGCCTTCGTCTTGAGCTTGCGAGCCGCGTCGTAGACCGACTCCCAGCTCGTCAGCGTGGCCGGGTCGACGCCTGCACCTTGGAGGAGGTCCTTGCGATAGACCAGCAGCGTGCCGGTGCCGGACAGCGGCATCAGGTAATGCTTGCCGTCGACAACACCTTGGTCGAGCAGTCCGCCGAAGTCGTCCTTGTCGGCCAGCGCGTTGATCCGGTCGTCCAAGGCGAGAACCCGGTCGTTGGCGGCGAATCCGGCCGCCGCGGCGGTGCCGTGGCCCCACACGTCCGGCGTCGTACCGGAGGCGAAAGCCGTGGTGAGTTTGGGCGACAGGTTCGGCCAGTCCACGTAGGTGACGGTGACCTTCGAACCGGTCTGCTGTTCGAACTTGGGCACGAGTGTCTTGGTGACGAGATCGATCTCGACCTGGCTGTTCCCGGGGAACCAGACGGTGAGCTCCTTCGGCCCGGAGTTCCCGCCGGATCCGGACGGACTGCCGGTCCCACAGGCGGCGAGTACTGCGCTCAGCCCGATCGCGGTGACGGCGGTGAGCGTACGGCGAATGTTCATCACAATCCTTCGGAAGGTCAGATGGTTCGCGGGCGCCCGATCGTGGCGCCGGGGTGGAATCCGCACTGGGCCACCAAGGGCGCGGTGCCCGCGGATCCGTTCAGCAGCGACAAGAGAAGCCGCACGCCCAGCCGCCCCAGCTCGACACGAGGCATCCGCAAGCAGGTCCAGTCGCGTGCGGATCGCTGCGGGTTCGGCGGGGGAGTGTCCTGGAGTACGACGACGGACAGGTCGGCGGGAATCCTCAGCTTGGCCGCACGCGCGGCCTTCCCCAGTGCCGCCGCCTGTACGGCGTTGTCCACCAAGACTGCGGTGAGTCGGGAGTCCAAGAGTCCGCGGAGCGTGGTCGGCCCGATCGCGCCAGGTTCCGCGACGACCGGCCGGACGGCAGGCAGTCCGCGGTCCGCCAGACCTCTGCGTCGTCCGCGCGCCAGATCCTGCCGCGGTTCGTCGCGGTCGCGTTGCTGCAGATGACCGATCCGCACATGCCCGAGATCGGCCAACGTGTGAACAACCTGCGCGGTCGAGTCGGCATAGTTGCCGGTGACGAAGTGCAGGTCGATGCCGGGGATGTCCCGCTTGCCGATGAAGACGAACGGGTAGTCCTCCGCGGCCAGGCGGCGCAGCTCGGCCTTGTCCACCCGGATGCCGACGAAGATGCAGCCGTCGGCCACCTTGAGCCGGTTGGTCCCGTTCTTGTAGACCCGCCGGACTCCTTCCTCGTCACGGGTCGACGTGAACAGCACGAGGTCGTAGCCGGCGGCCTCCGCTTCCTCCTCGATCCCCAGCAGGAATGGCTGGTAGTAGTCGTGGTGGTCGATCGGGAACATCGACTCGTAGGTGTGCACCCCGAGGAGTTGGTTGCTCATGCCCTGCAGGCTGCGGGCGATGACATCTGGTACGTAGCCCAGGGTCCGGATCGCGCGCTCGACCTTCTCGATAGTCTCCGGTGGGATCCGGCGGCCGGACGCCTGACCGTTCAGAACACTCGACACCGTCGCCTGGGAGACGCCGGCAGCTCTGGCGACGTCGGTCTGGCGCGGTCGGGTCTGCGGCCCCGTCCAGACCACCTTTCGTTCGTGGATGGCCGTGCTAATACCTATAAGCGGTGTGGATTTCCTCATCGTCGTCACCGCCTCCGAGCACTGTCAAGGCTTCGCGGCCTTGTCCGGGCAGATCGTAGTATGGTAGTACGGCGGTTGTATGGTAGTACGTTAGCATGGTGGACCGCCACTACCAGGAGGCACCGTTGAATCCGCTCCCCGCCCCGAGCCGCCGCGCCGTACTCGGTGGGCTCGCCGGAAGCACTGTCGCTGCCGCGCTCGGAACCACGGTTCCGGCCCAGGCGAAGAGCGACAAGCCCGGGAAGAAAGACGCCGTCCAGACCACGCCCAAGTTCCTGATGGGCCTCAACACCCACCTGACCGGACCGAAGTACATCCCCGATTCCGTCAGCGTGCTCCAGCAGAGCAGTGCCAACGCGATCCGCGACGAGTGCGCCTGGGCCAAGGTCGAGCTGCAGGCCGGTGTCTTCGCGGTTCCGCCCGAGATCGACACCTACTACACCCAGATCGTTGCCCAGGGCATTGAGCCGATGATCATCCTGGACTACGGCAACCCGCTGTACGACGGCGGCGAGCGACCGACCTCGGCCGCCGGCATCGCCGCCTTCTGTGCGTACGCCGAGTTCGTGGCGCAGCACTTCGCCGGGCAGGTGACCCGCTTCGAGGTGTGGAACGAGTGGGACATCGCGATCGGCGGCGTCACCGGCAACGGCGACCCGGTCGAGTACGTCAACCTGCTGTCCGCGGTCTACGCGACGCTCAAGGCGGTCGACCCGACGATCACCGTCGTCGGGGGAGCCGTGTCAGCGCTGAACTACACCTACATCAACACCCTGCTGGGCAACGGGATCCTCGCCGTCTGCGACATCTTCTCGGTCCACACCTACGTGTACGCCGATCTGCCGATCGAGAACCGGGTCCCGGAGGTCTGGTGGCAGCACGTCCAGGACCTGCAGACGGTGCTGCGCACCTACAACAGCGGCCAGGACTTCCCGCTCTACGTCACCGAGCTCGGCTGGACGACCGGATTCAAGCCCCTCACCGACGACGCCGGCATCACGCAGGAGCTCCAGGCGGCGTACGTCGCCCGGCTGTACCTGATCGCACGCAGCCTGCCGTACCTGAAAGGCCTGTGGATCTACGGCTTCGAGGACGAGGCCTGGTCGTACAACACCTACGGTCCCAACTACGGGATCGTGCGTCCCGACCTCACACCGAAGGAGGGGTACTTCGCCTTCCACGCGGTCGCGCACATCGTCAAGTTCGGCACGTTCGTGAGTCTGACCAATCCGCTCGACCCGAAGCTGTGGGCGCTGCAGTTCAGGGACCTGGACGGTTCCGACGTACTGGCGCTGTGGAACTCCTATCTCGACGACCACTACTCCGTCGTACTGCACAACAACGGCACCACGTTGGCGCCGATGAAGTTCGAGCAGCCCGGCGGCCTGTCCGTGACCCGCCAGTGGGGCCGCAAGGCCTGGTACGACGCGAGCAACGCGGTCTTCACCCCGGACGACCTGGACGTGACGCTGCGGCGGCCGCCGGTGCTGATCAGCGGACCGTTGACCGACGTGACGTTCCGGCTGATCCGCAAGCACACCTTCCCCGACACGACGCGGTAACGATGACGGCTGACAACGCCATCGTCTTCCCTGGGCCCGGCGTCGCAGAGCTGTGTCAGGTGCAGCTCGCCGACACCGGGCCTGGTGAAGTCCGGCTGCGGACCCGGCTCTCGTTGATGAGCACTGGGACCGAGGGCATCGCCTTCGCCCGCCGGTTCGGCGAGGGCACCCACTGGGCGCAGTACGTCGAGTATCCGTTCCGGCCCGGCTACTCGGTCGTCGGCGTGGTCGACCAGATCGGTCACGAGTCGGGATTGTCGGTCGGCGACAGGGTTGTGGCGCGCGCACCACACGCCTCACGGGTCGTCGTGCGCGCCGATCGGTGTACGCCGGTCCCGGCCGGCCTCGCCGACGAGCAGGCAGTGTGGTTCGCGCTCGCGAAGATCGCGTTCGTCGGGATCAGGGTGGGGGAGGTCCGGCCAGGATCCCGGGTGCTGGTGGTCGGAGCGGGTCCCATCGGCCAGATGGCGACTCGCTGGGCCGCCGCGGCCGCAGCGGCACGGATCGTTGTCGTCGACAGCGTCGCGGCCCGGCTGGACCTGGCGACGGCCGGCGGCGCGACCGCCACGATCGGCAGCCCGATCGACGACGCGCAGGAGGAGCTCGCGGGAGCCTTCGGCGGTCAGCCGCCTGAGGTGGTGCTCGACTCAACCGGTAACGCCGCGGTGCTGCCAGGCGCGCTGCGCGCCGCCGCCGACCATGGCCGGGTGGTCCTGCTCGGCGACGCCGGTACGCCGTCCGACCAGCGACTCACGTCGGACGTGATGGTTCGTGGCGTGTCGATCATGGGCGCCCACGACTCGTACACGATCGGTGATCAGCGCTGGGACAACGACCGTGAGATCGCCCGGCTGGTGTTCCGGCTCGCTGCTGCTGGACGCTTCCCGCTCGCCGGATTGGTCGGGGATCGGTTCGGCCCGGAGGATTGTCAGCAGGCCTACGAGTTGGCCGCCACCCAGCGGCACCGCACGATGGGCATCGTCTTCGACTGGGACTGAGCGTGGCGAACGGGCTCTGCGAGGTTGCATGCTACCATACAGGGGACACTGAGGCAGGTCGAAGGGTGGTAGTACATGGTCGAGCGGAGGGCGCGCGGCACACGGCGGGTCCAACTGAGCCGGATGCGGGACTCCAGCACGCGCTCGCAGGTCTACAGCCAACTGCGCAGTGAGATCATCACGCTGACGATGAAGCCCGGCCAGGTGCTGTCCGAGAGCGAGCTCGCCGAGGTGTACGGCGTGAGCCGGACGCCGGTGCGGGAGGCGCTGATCAGGCTGGCCGACGAGAGCCTCGTCGAGGTGGTGCCACAGCTCGGCACCTACGTCTCGCGGATCAGTGTCCGCGAGGTCCGCGAGGCCCAGTTCATCCGGGAAACGCTCGAGCGCGCGTCGCTGCCGCTGGCGATCAAGCGGATCACGCCGGTCGACGAGGCCCAGTTGCGGTTGCTGCTGGCCACGCAGGCCGACGCCGGCGAGCGTGGCGATCTGATCGAGTGGTTCAGCACCGACGAGCAGTTGCACCGGGCGTTGCTGGAGATCGCCGGCCACCCGAAGACCTGGTCCGTCGTGTCGTCGATCAAGGCTCACCTGGACCGGGTCCGGATGCTTTCGCTGCCAGAGCCGGAGATCCTGTCGTCGATGCACGGTCAGCACGCCACGCTGGTCGACCACGTGGTCGCCAACCGGACGCAGCAGGCCGACAAGCTGCTGACCCAGCACCTGCGCGGCGTCCTCGGCGTACTCGAACCGCTGGAGAAGCAGCATCCGGACTACTTCCAGCTCGACGAGGAGCACGACGTACGGTCGCCTCGTCCGGCCGGCCGCGCCCGCTGACACCACCTGGTCAGGCTGACCGGGGTGCGGTCGCGTCGATGAGCGCTTGGATGTAGCCGACCGCGTGCGCCCGTCCGCGGTGACCCCACTCGGTGTCGCCGACCAGCCTGGGCGTGTGGTCGTCGAGGATGAATCCGTCGAAGCCCGCGCGGCGCAGTGCCTGGACGACGCGGTACGGCTCGTAGTTGCCCTCACCGAGGAAGCTCTCCTCGAACACCGGCACGGTGCCGCGGACATCACGGAGATGGACGTAGCCGATCTGGCCGCGCGGTCCGAAGTGGTCGATCGCGGCGAGTACCGCGGCCTCACCACCCATCTCCGACACAGTGCCCAGGCACAACTCCACTGCCCAGGCAGGACTCGGGACCAGCTTCGCGGCACGCTTCAGCGCGTCGACACTGCGAATGATCCGGGCGATGCCGCCGAGCGACGGAACGGGTGGGTCGTCCGGATGGATCGCGAGCCGGATGCCGGCCTCCTCCGCGGCGGGCAGCACTCCCTCCATGAAGTAGCGGTAGTTCTCCCACATCTGCTCCTCGCCGATCTCGACGCCGAGGTCCGGATAGCCGCCGGCGGCGAAATCATCCTTGCCCAGCTGCTCCGAGTCGTCCCGGGATGCGTTGCGCCGGGCAACCAACAGCTCGGCGGCGTTGGCCGGATCGAGAGCCGCGGCCAGGTCGAATGAGGTGACCTCGGCTCCACCGCGGCCGCGGTCGTCCATGCCGGTGCGGACGACGCCAACGGGGCAGAAGTGGTATCCGAGGATCGCGATGCCCGCGCGTCCGACGTTGCGGATCGTCTCCCGCACGTTGTCGATATCCTCGTCACGGCCCGGCAGGCCCAGCATCGCGCGCTGGTAGAACGACTGCGGGATGTTCTCGATCGCTTCCAGTGCCAGACCGCGATTCTCGCACCGCTCCCGCAACGCGATCAGGTCAGCCACCTCCCAGCGCCGTTCGCCGGGCAGCCAGGGCGTGTTGACTTGGATGCCGGCCAGCCCGAGCTGCCGCGCGAACGTCAGGAGCTCGTCCGACGGGTCGTGGAACTGGCCGAGTACGACGCGCACGTCAGCCCTGCACCGTGATCGGCGTACTGGCTGCCTCGCGCCGGTAGGCCGCGTCGGCAAGCGGTCGTTCCCGAATCTCTCGCGGCCACTCCAGTGGTACCCCGAAGGTGCCGCTGAGCAGCCGCTGGTAGTCAGACAGCAGGCCAGGCTCGTTGCGGACCTGCGTCGGCCGATGACCGCCCTCGAGGCAGAACGCGGCCAGTGCGCCGACCGCCTCACCGATCGCCCACTCGACAGGGTGCAGTCGGTAGCAGCCGTTGGTGACGTGCGTGCTCCCGATGTTCTTGTTGGCCGGCAGCAGGTTCTGCACCCTCCGCGGCAGCAACGCTCCCAGTGGGATCTGGAACGGGTGACTGTCCAGGTCGACGTACGTCCGCCCGGTCGTGCTCGGATGCAGGTCGATCCGATAAGCCCCGATGCCGACGCTGTCGGCGAACTGCTGGGGACCGCCAAGCCCTTCTCGCGCGGTGACACCGAGGTGGTTCTCGGTCACGGTCACCTCGGCGAGGATGCGTCGGCTCTCCCGGATGTACGCCGCCTTCGCCAGCCCGTCCGTGGTCCCGGTGGCCTCCGGGCACAACCGCAGTCCCGGATAACCGGTTCCGCCATCGGATCGCGGTCCGGCGGTCTGCAGCCAGTACACCAGCGAGCGCGTAAGTTCGCGGCTCTCGGCCAACGCACGGTCTCGCGTGGCCTCATCCACGCCGATCAGCGGGGCCAGCCAGTAGTCGTTCTGCGGCCAGTTCATCAGCGTGACGTCGGTGGTCAGGACCTCGGTGAACTGGTCGGCACTGCGGATCCGCCGGTAGTTCCACCGGGTCCGGGCGATGCGATCGTCGGCCGCATCCCCGAACAACTGCAGCTCGCGAGTGACCAACGTCCCTGGGTCAACATCGGTCAGCGTGAGCTGCGACCCGGGCCAGACCCCCGACTCCTGGTTGAGCCAGAAGTCGTAGCTGTCCGGCTTGTCGATCGTGTGATCCTCACCCGGCCGGTGTTCGAGCGCACAGCACCAGGTGATCGCCTGCTGGTCGAGCGGATTGGCGGGCCCGGGGAGCGCATGCGGCTCGCCGGTCTCGTCCTGCGACTCCGCGCCGACGACATGCTCGACGCCGCCGAACTCGAGGAGATCGCCCAGCTCAGTGGCGTCCACGACGTACGGCGCGCTCAACGTGCGTTCGTCGCCAGTCTCCAGGCTGCGGACTGTCACGGCCTCGACCCGGTCGCCGTTGGTGTGCACCGCGACGGGGACGTGTCGCATCAGGAGGGTGATCCGTCCTGCGGACAGGAACGGCGCCAGCATCTCGCTGAGGACGGCGACAGCGACGGGCGGTTCGTGACACAGCCCGCTGACCAGGCCGCGGCCAGGGTTCAACGTGGTCTCAGCCCTGGCTGCCTCGGTCAGCGGATAGTTGCGCCGGTAGAAGTCGCGGATGCCTCCGCGTAGTCGCTGGTACGACGCTGAACTGTACGGACCCTCGATCCAGGCGTTCTCGTCCGGCGGCACGGCCTGGGTCGTGAGCTGCCCACCCAGCCAGTCGAACTCTTCGGTGAGAACGACGGTGCGGCCGAGCGTCGCGGCGGCAAGTGCGGCGGCGACGCCACCGAGTCCGCCGCCGATGACGACGAGATCTGTCTGAGTCATACGAAACCCCTCAACCCTTGAGGCCGGTGAAACCGACGCCTCGGACGATGTAGCGCTGGAAGACGACGAAGATCAGCAGCGGCGGAACGATCGCGATGAACATGCCGGCCAGCAGCAGCGCCTGGTCCGCCGAGTTCGCCAGCCGGGGGAGTGCCACCGCGAGCGGCTGCCGCTCCGGATCGGTGATCACGATCAACGGCCAGAGGAAGTCCTTCCACGCCGTCATCACCGACAACAGTGAGATCACGGCCAGCAGCGGACCGGACAGCGGCAGCACGATCCGCCAGAACACCCGGAACGACCCGGCGCCGTCGACCTCGGCGGCCTCGAACAACTCGCGCGGGATGGCGTCGAAGAACTGTTTGGCCAGCAGGATGTTGAAGGCATGCGCGCCGGCCGGCAGCCACACCGCCAATGGTGTGTCGGTCAGCGACACGCCCAGGCCGGGAACGTTCAGTACGGTCAGGTAGAGCGCCACCATCGACACCGTTCCGGGCAGGAACAGTGTCGCCAGGATGCCGCCGTACACGACGCGACCGAACCACGGCCGCAGGACTGACAACGCGTACCCGGCAGTCGTTGCCACGAGCAACTGGGTGAGCCACGAACCGCCGACGAGGACCGCGGTGTTGACCAGGTAGTGGCCGATCTGCAGCGTCGACCACGCGTCGGACAAGTTGTGCCATTCGAACTTCTCCGGCCACAGCGACAGCGGATGCGCGAGCAGATCGGGCGTGGCCGAGATCGCGCTCTTCACCGTCCAGTACAGCGGCCCGGCACCGGCGACGACGACAGCGAGAACGAGCACGGTCTGCATGCCACCCGACCACAGCCGGACCGGCGTACGACGGCGGTCCGCGGACGACAAGACCCCACGGTCGGCCCGGGCGCTCATGACCTGCTCCAGGGCCGGGTGAGGCGCAGGTACAACGCAGAGACGAGCCCCAGCACGATCGCCAGCAGGACGCTCAGTGCGCCGGCCCGTCCGTAGTCGCCGTCGAGGAAGGCGTACCGGTAGATCAGCATCAGCACGCTGATCGTCGCGTTCTCCGGGCCACCCGCCGTCATCACGAACGGCTCGGTGAACACCTGGAAGGCGCCGATGATCTGCAGCAACAGCATCAGCAGCAGGACACCGCGGATCTGGGGGAGGGCGATGTGCCAGACCCGTCGCGGGACCGAGGCGCCGTCGATCTCGGCCGCGTCGTACAACTCGGTGGACACTCCGGCCAGCGCGGCCAGGTAGATGAGGACCGCGCCGCCGACACCGGCCCAGGTCGCCGTGATCACCAGACCGGGCATCGCCCAGTGCTGGTCCTGCAGCCACAGGAACGGTCCGAGCCCGATCAGACCGAGCACGTGGTTGGCCAGCCCGGAGTCCGGGTCGTAGAACTGCTTCCACAGCAGAACGGAGACCACTGGCGGAACGACGACAGGCAGGTACACCAGCACCCGGAGCAGGCCACCGAACCGGCGGATCTCCGACATCAGCAGCGCGACCAGGACGGGCAGCGGGAAGCCGATCAGCAGTGAGAGCGCGGTGAACCACAGCGTGTTCCGTACGGCGATCGGTAGCACCGGGTCGTCGAACAACCGGACGAAGTTCGACCACCCTACCCAGGTTGCGGGCTCGACCAGGTTGGTCTGCTGGAACGCCAGCAGGGCACTCCGCAGGATCGGCCACCAGGAGAAGTAGCCGAACAGGAGCAGTGCCGGCAGGAGGAAGATGAGGGCGGCCAGATTCAGTCGCCACGCCCTGCTCAGCTGCGGTCCGGAACGGCGGCGTGCGGTCGGTGGCGTACCGTCCCCGGACGGCGGCCGCCGCTCGCCATCCGGGATCGGTCGGTTGCCGGGGCGGGTGACTCCCTCGGCCTGGGTGGTGGACATCCGGACCACCTACTGCTGCTGCAGGATCGAGTCGACGTGTCCGCTCGCGGTCTTCAGCAGTGCCGGGATGTCGGCGTTCTGCCTGGTCAGCGCTGCCTGCACGACCGGGTCGAGCGCGGCGTACACATCCTGCGATCCGACCGGCGGCTCCGGGACGAGCTTCAGCTTCGCGGTGCCGTCGACGTACGGCTGGAAGTGCGCGGTGGTGACGTTGACGTACGGCTTGACGGCGGCGTCGACCTTGGCGACGACGGACTGGTCATAGATCGGCAGGCCGGGGACACCGACCGGCAACTTGTCGGCCGCGTTCGCCTTCGCCTGCGCGGCGGCGATGTCGGGGTCGTAGGCGGGCTTGAGGTACTGGAACTCCATCCACTTCACCGCGGCGGCGCGCTGATCCGCCGTCGCCTTCGCGCTGACCATCAGCACGGTGCCGCCGATCAGCGTGGCGTTGCCCGGCCCTTGCGGCAGTGCGGCCGCTCCGAAGTCCTCGGCCTTGCCCTTGTAGAGCGACAGATAGCTGCCGTACGCCGAGGGTCCGTTGATCTGCATGCCGATCTTGCCGGCCGCGAACTGGGGTGCGATGTCCTCGGACTTGCGCAGCATGTTCGTGCCGAGCGAGTTGTCCTCGAACCGCATCGCGTGCAGGAGATCCAGCGCCTGGGCGGTGGCGTCGCCGTCGGTGAACCCGGCCGCCTGCTTGTCACCGTTCTGCTTCTCGATCGTTCCGCCGTTCGCGTACGTCATCGCGGTCAGGTGCCAGCCGCCGCCGTTGTTGATCGACATCGGGGCGTAGCCGATCTGGCCGGTGCGGTCGTGGATCTGCTTGGCGTCGGCGCGGAACTCGTCCCAGGTCGCCGGTGGCTTGTCCGGGTCGAGGCCAGCCGCGGCGAACAGTTTGCGGTTGTAGAGCAGACCGAGCGCGTACATCGATTCCGGCAGGCCGTAGATCTTGCTGTCCCGGCTCAGGGTGTCCATGATCCGCGGGTCCAGGGCGGCGTACTCCGGCAGTGCCTTGGCCTCGGCACTGATGTCGGCGACCTGCTTGCGGTCGATCAGGCCGGGCGGCTCGGTGAGTGGGATCTCGAGCACCGTCTCGGCCCGGCCGCCGGCCATCTTGGCGGCGAACGTCTGGACGTCCCAGGGCGCGTCGGACGGCTCGATGTGGATGGTGGGGTTGGCCTTCTCGAACTCGGCGACCCGGTCCAGGAACGCCTGCCGGGTCGCGGCCTTGGTCGCCGGCGGCAGGCCCATGACGGAGATCGTCACCTTGCCGTCGCCCGAGCCTCCCGAGCCGGAATCGCCGGACTTGCCGCAACCGGCCAGGCCGGTGCCGAGGGCAACGACCAGGGTGCCGGCGGCCAGCCGGCCGAATGTTGTGCTGACGCGCATCAGAAGCCTCCGTGCTGAGTGCGGATGACAGGCGGCTGTCACGCGGACGGATTCATCGGCTGCGCCACCATGGTAACGTACTACCATACATGTGACGTTCCAGGGAAGCTTCCGGCCGCCGGCGGCCTACAGATCGAAGCGGGTCAAGGACACCCGCGTCTGCCATTCCTCGCCACCGGGGAGCAACGGGGTCGCGGCCAGATCGTCGTCGGGCAGGACGTTGGCCGGTTCCACTCCGACGACGTACGCGCGCCCGAACCAGGGGAACTCGTGAATGGCGTGGACCTCCTGCCACAGCCAGGCGTGCGGCAGAACCGCCGAGTCCCAGCTCAGTCGTATGCCGAAGCCGGCCGTCGGGCTGCTGATCGAGAGCCACGCGTCGTCGAAGCCGGTCAGCCCGGCGAAGAACGAGCGCTGGTCGTCGGGGCCCGGGATCGCCTGGAGGTCGGCGATCTCGTCGTACCCATCGGCGACGACGACGGTCCGGGCGCTGGTTTCGAGCCGGCAGTGGCCGTCGAGGAACGGAGCGCCGAAGCCTGCGTGCTGGACGCACATGACGGGCACCGTCACGGGCGACGTGTTCCGGATGTGGTCGGTGACGACAAGAGTCATGCCGTCCAGGACGAGTTCCCGAACGAGCCTCAGCGGCGCGGTCACCAGGTCGACGGTCAGCCGGGCGCTGTCCGCCGTACGCTCCTCGACGGCCCAGCCGACCAGCGCCGCCTCGCCGTGGAATCCCCGTCGTACGCCGTGGTGCTCGCGCTCCGGTCCGGCGTTGGGCACCAGCAACTGCCAGCCGCCCGGATACCGAGCCAGCCAGTCGACC
Source organism: Kribbella capetownensis (assembly GCF_004331485.1). GTDB lineage: Bacteria > Actinomycetota > Actinomycetes > Propionibacteriales > Kribbellaceae > Kribbella > Kribbella capetownensis. The sequence goes on along the minus strand of NZ_SJKD01000005.1, from coordinate 436,239 downwards.
TGGCTGTTCCCCGTCGGCGTGATGGTCGCCGGGTCACGCCAACCCCAGGGTGTGCGGAACAGGACGTCGACACCTGTCCGGCGGTCGATCACCGAGTAGATGTCGGCGCCCTTGCCGGGTAGCACGACAACCTCGAGGTCCTCGTTGCGCAGTACCAGGGTGGCGTCGGGCGGTGGTTCAGCCATCGGCTATCCCTCGAACCGTACGGTCGGCAGGCCGGTCGCGCCGAGGTTGCCGAAGATCAGCACCGAGCCGTCGAGCCCGGAGTCGGTGAGCCCTTCGCGAGCCGACGTCACACACAACTGGTCCAGGTCCGGGCCGGCGAATGCGCACGAACTCGGTTGGACTACTGGCACTGGCAGCGTGCTGAGCACCTCGCCGTCCGGAGACATCCGGATGAGTCGCCCTCCACCCCACAACGCGATCCACAAGCAGCCGGCGGCATCGACACATAGTCCGTCGGGTACGCCGTCGCCGCTGAATCGGTGCACGAGGCGCCGGCGCGTGACGCCGTCGTCGACCACGTCGAAGGCGCTGATCTCCTGCTCGGCGGAGTCGACCAGGTAGAACACGCTGCCGTCCGGACTCCAGTCGAGGCCGTTCGGTTGGGTCAGCCCGTCGAGTACGACGTACGTCGACCAGTCGGCCTCGAGCAGGTGCAGCGCACCTTGGCCGGGTGCGAAGTCCATCGCAGTACTGCCCGCCCAGAACCGGCCGCGGCGATCGCACTTGGCATCGTTCATCCGGATGCCCTCGTCGAGGATGTGCCGACGTACCACCAAGCTGCCGTCGATCTCGGCGAAGCCCTCGGTGACGGCGGCGACGAAACCACCCGCGGCGCGGGGAGCCGCAGCGCCGACGAGCGTCGGCACGGTGAGGGTGGTCGTCGCGCCGGAGTCCAGGTCGCTGGTGTGGATCTGCCCGGCGAGGATGTCGACCCAGTGCAGTCGATGCGCCGTCGCGTCCCACACGGGTCCTTCGCCGACCCGGGCGGTGGCTCGCACCGCGACCCGCATCGTCGCGCTGTCCAGTTCCGCAGGTTGTCGCACAACTAGAATGCTTGCATACAAGTATCTCAGTGCCTAGAGTGTTTCTCCGTCCCGTCGACCCTAGGTGGACTGCATGGATCGCTTCGCCGACCGCTGCGCACTCGTCACCGGTGCCGGTTCCGGCATCGGCCAGCAGATCACCCGGCAGTTGCTCGACCAAGGCGCCCGAGTCGTGGGTGCCGATCTCGATCCGGCCGGCGTGCCGTCGGGCGCGATCCCGTTGCGAGCCGATGTGAGCGACGAGGCCGAGGTCCGTGAGCTGGTCCGGGCAGCCGGTGCGGAGCTGGGCCGGATCGATGCCCTGTTCAACAATGCCGGCATCGGCTCGACGGCGAACGTACTGGACTCGACGGTCGAGGAGTGGGACCGCGTCTTCGCGGTCAACGTGCGGGGGGTCTTCCTCTGCACCAAGGAGGTTCTGCCGCAGATGCTGGCGCGCGGTGGCGGCGTCATCGTCAACACCGCGTCGGTCGCCGGAATGATCGGTCTGCGCGATCGGGCGTCGTACTGCGCCAGCAAGGGTGCGGTGATCGCGCTGACCAAACAGATCGCGGTGCAGTGGGCCGGTGACGGGATCCGGTGCAACTGTGTCTGCCCCGGCACGGTCGATTCACCATGGGTCGCGCGACTGACCGCCAGTGCGCCCGATCCGGCGGCCCGCCGCGAAGAGCTCATCGCCCGGCAGCCACTCGGCCGCCTGGGCCGGACCGACGAGGTCGCGGCGGCTGCGCTGTATCTGGCGAGTGACGACGCGGCCTTCGTGACCGGTACCGCGCTCGTCATCGACGGCGGCATTGTCGCGGCATGACACTGACCTACGCGCTGACCGTCGACACGGTGGCCGGCTACTTGCGCGACCGTCGCGTCATCGGCTCCGCGCCGGTCGTTGCCGAGCCCCTCCTCGGTGGGGTGTCGAACGAGGTATTGGCCGTCACCGGTGACGCGGTCGACCTGGTCGTCAAGCAGGCGTTGCCCAGGCTGCGGGTAGAGCAGGAGTGGCATGCGGACCCGCGGCGCATTCTCACCGAGGCGGCTTCGCTGCTGATCGCGGCGGAGATCCGGCCGGACGACGTGCCGACGGTCTTCGATGTGGACGGATCGGCGCTGACTCTGACGCTCGGACGGGCGGATCGATCGTTGCGGAACTGGAAGGACGATCTGCTGGCGGGGACGATCGACCGGCGCACGGGCGAACGACTGGCAGCCGCGCTGGCGGCGTGGCACACCGCGACCGCGAGACGGCCACAACTGCGCGACGAGTTCGGTACCGCGGGCTTTGTCGAGCTGCGGATCGATCCGTTCCACCGTGTTGTCGCCCGGCGGCACCCTGCTCTCGCAGCGCGGATCGACGAGTTGGCCGATCGCTTGCTGACCGAGCGGTTGTGCCTGGTGCACGGCGACTTCTCGCCGAAGAACGTGCTTGCTGCCGGCACCAAGGTCTGTGTGCTCGACTGGGAGGTCGCGCACTACGGTGACCCGGTGTTCGATCTCGCGTTCCTGCAGGCCCATCTCGTCCTGAAGGCGATCCATCGCCCGGCCGATCGAGGCGCCTACAGATCCCTGGCGATCGGGTTCCTCGACGAGTACGGCGCGTTGGTCGATCCTGCTCTGCGGCGGCCTGATGACTACCTTGCCGCTCAGACCGCGTGCCTACTGCTTGCCCGGGTGGACGGCAAGTCGCCGGCGGCGTACCTGACTCCACCGGAACGCGACCGGGCTCGCGACCTCGCTGTTCATGCCCTGGCCGGGCGGCCGAGTGTGGCTGAGCTGTGGGACGGCGTCGATGCCTGAGCGTCGTATCACGGGCGTGTACGCCTGGGAGGCGTTCGACTCGAGGGGCAATCCGACCGTCGGCTGTGAGGTGGTCCTCTCCGACGGTGCGAGTGGCAGTGCGACCGTGCCGAGCGGGGCTTCGACCGGTTCGCACGAGGCGGTCGAGTTGCGCGACGGCGGGACGCGGTACGGCGGCAGGGGTGTGGCGACTGCGGTCGCGAACGTGAGCGGTCCGCTCGCTGCGGCAGTCGCGGGCATCGACGCCGGAGATCAGCGTCGCGTCGACGCTGCGCTGCGGGAGGCCGACGGCACGACCGACCTCAGTCGCCTCGGTGCCAATGCGGTGCTCGGTGTGTCGTTGTCGGCGGCAATTGCTCATGCGAGCTCGATCCGGCAGCCGCTGCATGCCGCGGTCGCCGAAGCGGACGACGTACCGCTGTTGCCTATGCCGATGGTCAACATCCTGTCGGGTGGTGCGCATGCTGATGGTGCCCTCGACATTCAGGATGTGCTCGTGGTTCCGATCGGCGCTGAGTCGTTCCGCGAGGCCATCGAATGGGCCTGGCGGGTGCGTCGCAGCACGGTCGAGGCTGCGGAGGCACGCGGGCTTCCCGCACATCTGGTCGCGGACGAGGGAGGCCTCGGCCTACGGCTGGGCGGCAACCGGGCTGCTCTGGAGCTGGTTGCCGAGGGCATCGACCGGTCGGGCCTGCGAAGCGGTGATGAGGCAGCCATCGCTATCGACGTCGCCGCGAGCTCGTTCGCCGAGGACGGCGGGTACCGGCTGCGTACCGAGGGGCGTCGGCTGACCGCGGATGAGCTCGTGGCGGAGCTCGCCGGGTGGGTGGCGGACTTTCCGATCGTCTCGCTGGAGGATGTGCTGGGGGAGGACGACTGGGACGGCTGGCGCCTGGCCCGTCAGGGGCTCGGCGGCGTCCAGTTGCTGGGTGACGACCTGTTCGTGACGAACACCGAGCGGCTGCGGCAAGGCATCGACGAGCAGATCGCCAACGCTGTGCTCGTCAAGCCGAACCAGGTCGGAACGCTCAGCGATGCACTGGACGTCGTTCGGCTCGCACAGCGCTCCGGCTACCGCACCGTGCTGTCGGCCAGGTCCGGCGATACCGAGGACCATTGGCTGGCTGATCTCGCTGTCGGATGGCGAACCGGCCAGATCAAAGTCGGCTCGACCACCCGCTCCGAGCGCACCGCCAAGTGGAACCGGCTACTGCGGATCGAGGCTGGTCCCACCCCCACAACCTTCGCCACCTGGCATCACCATCCGCTTGTCGGTGGCCTCGGCTAAGGTCCCCGACCATGATCGAGACGTCGTACAACACCGCCGCTGCCGGCTACCACCAGCAACTCAAGGACAATCTGCGGGAGAACCCGTACGACCGGGCCGCCCTCGACCTGTTCGCGGAGTTGGTGGGCGATGGTCCGGTCGGTGACCTCGGCTGCGGCACGGGCCGCATCACGACGTACCTCGCCTCCCGAGGGCTGGATGCCTTCGGCATCGACCTGTCGGCCGGGATGATCGAGGTCGCCCGGCAGGAGTACCCCGCACTGCGCTTCGAGGTCGGCTCGCTGTTCGGCCTCGACCTGAAGGACGATGTGCTGGCCGGGGCCCTCGCGTGGTACTCACTCGTCCACACTCCACGCGAGGACCTTCCGGCTGTGTTCGCCGAGCTCCATCGGGTCGTGCGGCCCGGCGGCTATCTCCTGCACGCCTTCAAGGTGGGCGGCGGCCGTCACCACCTCGACTCTGCGTACGGCCACGACGTCGACTTGGACGTCTACTGGTACGACCCGGCCGACATCGGCGCGCTGCTGGCCGATGCCGGCTTCGTCGAGGTCGCGACTCTGACCCATGCTGCCCTCGAGTACGAGAAGCAGCCGCAGGCGTACCTCCTGGTCCGGGTCAGCCCTTGACGGCGCCTGAGGTCATGCCGGCGACGATTTGGCGGTTGAAGAAGAGGAACATGATCAGGGGCGGGATCGTGATCAGCAGGATGTCCATGAACAGCAGGTTGTACTGCGTGCTGAACTGGCTGGAGAAGTTGTAGAGGGTCAGCTGCACGGTTGCGTTCTTGTCGCCGGGCAGGAAGTACAGCGGGTTCACGAAGTCGTTGAACACGTTGACCGACTGGATCACCACGACGGTGACGATGACGGACTTGAGCAGCGGGAAGATCACCCCGAAGAACAACCGCAACGGTCCGGCGCCGTCGATGATCGCGGCCTCGTCGAGCTCACGGGGGATGGTCGCGACGAAGGCCCGGAACAGCAGGATGCAGAACGACAACCCGAACGCGATCTCGATCAGGATCAGCCCCGGCATGGTCCGGAACAGCCCGAGCTTCTGCAACACCCAGATCGTCGGGACGACGGCCGGCGGGATGATCAGGCCGGACAGCACCAGGAAGTTGATGAACGGGTTCCACCGGCTCTTGCGGCGTTGCAGCACGAAGCCGGCCATCGCCGCCAGCACCACCATGCCGGCCACGCTGGCCACGGTCAGGATCGTGCTGTTGATGTAGGCGATCACCAGCATGTAGTCGCGGGCCTTGACCACCTCGACGAAATTCTGCGCGAACCGGAACTGGTGCGGCCAGGCGAAGCTGAGGTCGGCGGCCTGCTGCCGGTCCTTCACCGCGGTCAGCACCATGAACGCGAACGGGATGATGAACACCACGATCGAGGACACGATCGCGACCGCGCTGAGCAGGTAGCTCCGCCCGGGCCGGTGGTTGACGAGTTCGGCGGTACTCACATGTCCACCTCCTTCCGGTTCAGGAACAGGTTCAGCGGCAGGATGATCGCGGTGACCAGCAGGAACAGGATCACGTTGCCGGCCGTCGACAGGCCGTAGAACCCGGCCTGGTACTGCTTGTAGATCACCGACGAGATCACGTCGGACGTGAACCCGGGCCCACCGCGCGTCATCGCCCAGATCAGCTCGAACGACCGCAGGCCGCCGATCAGCGACAAGATGATGACGGTGACGGTGGCCGGCTTGCACAGCGGCAGCACGATCCGGCGGAACGTCTCGAACGACCCGGCGCCGTCCACCCGGGCGGCCTCCATGTACTCACGCGGGATCGACACGATCCCGGCGATGTAGATCAGCGTCGCCAGCCCGACGCCCTTCCAGACGTCCACGGCGGCGATCGACAGCAAGGCCCACTTCGGGTCGGTCAGCCAACCGGGTCCCTGGATCCCGATCACCCCGAGCGCGCCGTTGATGATGCCGCGCTCGGGATTCATCATCACCTGGAACATCAGGCCGACACCGATCGTGCTGACCAGCACCGGGAAGAACACGACCGAGCGCAGATACCCGCGGCCGACGATCCTCGACGTCAGCAGGACGGCGAGCAGCAGACCGAGGACGACCTTCGCCCCCGACGTCACCGCCCCGTAGATCAGTGTGTTGGTGAAGCCCTTGACCAGAGCGGGTTCCTGGAAGAACGTGACGAAGTTCTCGAACCCGATGAACTTCGACTCGAACAGGCTCCACCGGGTCAGGCTGTAGTAGAAGGACGCGAACGTCGGGACGAGGAACAGGACGCTGTAGAGCACCGCCGTCGGCAGGTAGAACCAGAACTTGTACGGCGTGTAGGCCTTCCCCCCGGCCGCGGCTGCGGCCGGGGACGCCTTGCTACCGGCCCTGGGCCGGGTGGTGGAGGTGACGGTCATGGGGCCTCCCGGCCTGGACTGAGGAGCGCAGGGAGCGAAGCGACTGGAGTGACGAGGGAAGGGCGGGAGTCAAAGCCCCATGACCCGCCGCGCCGGAGGCGTGGCATCGATGCAGTCACGACCTCACCAACCCGCCAGTCCGAGTTGCTGCGCCTGCTTCTTCACATCCTCGTCGTACCGCGCCGCGCCGTCCTTGGCCTTGCGGATGCCGGACCCGACCTCGACAGTGATCTGCTCGAGCGAGGGGCCTTTCACCGGCGACACGAACTCCAGCGCCAGGCTGGACGCGCCGTCCTTGTCGAGGTACGGCTGCATGTCCTTGATCGACTGCGGTACGTCGGACCCCAGCTGGCAGCCCTTGATGGCGTACGGCCCGGTCGGCACGCCCGCGCTGGCCAGGGACTTGCAGCCGTCGGGGCTGGCCACGAACGCGAGGAACTTCTTCGCCGCCTCGAGCTTGTCGCCGGTCGTGGTGGTCGGGATGTAGATGCCACCCGGCGTCCACACGGTCAGCCCGTTCTTGCTCGCGTCGTCACCAGGCAGCGCGAACAGCCCGACGTCCTTGGCCGCGTTCGGGTTGGTCGCGATCATGTCGTTGACCACCCCGGACAGGATCGGGTAGTGCGCACCCTTGCCGGTGGCAAGCATCTTCAGTCCGTCCGGCAGTTTCGCCGAGGCGAAGTCCTTGTTCTCGTAGCCGAGATCGTGGACCTGCTCGGTGTGCTCGAACCCCTTCAGCGCGGCCGGCGAGGTCGCGTACTTCGCCTGGTTCTTGGTGTACTTGTCGGCGAAGTCCGGCTCGGCGGCGGCCACGTTGTGGAAGTCGCCGAGGACGAACAGCTGCGACGTCCAGGTCTCGCCGTACGTCTGGATCACCGGCGCGACCCCGCCCCCGGCGGCCTTGATCTTGGCGTTGTTCGCCATGAACTCCGCCCAGGTCTTCGGCACCTGCAGCCCGAGCTTGGTGTAGATCGGGATGTTGTAGAGGACCGCCCCGCCCATGAACCCACCGGACGGCACCCCGTAGACCTTGTCACCCGACGTCACCGTCTTGGTGAAGTTCTCGTCCAGATCGCCGATGTAGGGCTGGTCGCTGATCGGGACGAGGTTCTTCTCCGGCGCGATCGCCTGGAACAGCGACCCGGTGTTGTAGGCGAAGACATCGGTCATGTCGCCGGTGGACAACCGGGTCTTGATGATGTTGTCGCCCTCGCTGCCGGCCGGCCTGGTCTCCAGGTTGACGGTGACGCCGGGGTTCTTGGCGGTGAAGTCCTTGGTGAGCTGCGTGGCGTCCTTGAGATCCTGCTCCTGATTGCCGATCAGGTAGGTGATCTCGACCGAGCTCGCACCCGCGTCGTCACTGGAACCGAGACTGCCCGCGCTGCACGCGGTCAGTGCGAGCGAGCAGGCCGCCATGACGGCCAGTCCTCTCGTGCCTGGGCGGAACGTCATCATGACCTCCAAGGGATGTTTCATCAGGGCATCTGCAGCGGGGCGGAGTCGTCCAGGTGGTTGGTCAGTTGTTGTCGAGAAGGGTTTCGAGCCGGGCTTGAAGTGCTTCGGCGCTGGGAGAGAAGCCACGCGGGCTGATGGCTTCGACCAGGTGCGCCGCGGGCTGATCGAGGTACCGCTCCAGCCGGCCGGCCAGTTCGGCGTCGTCGGTGACGACCTCGGTCTCCTGGGCCGCCGCCGAGATCTCGTCCCAGCTCGACTCGTGGTCCATCAGTTGCCGGATGCTCGCATCCACGGGCAGTGCCGGCGTCGCGGCGTACGTGTCGTCGCCGATCCACTCGTGCGTCCCGTGGCCGACCTCGACCTGCTCGTCCGCACCGGGTACGGCGACCTGTGCGCGGGCGCCGACCGGCACGGTCACCGTCAGCGTGATCCGCCCGTCGGCACGCGTCCACGAGACCGCCGCTTCGCCGTACGGGGTGAGGTGCTTGGCGGAGACGCTCGTGAGGTGCGAGGAGTACAGCGGCCGTACCACGATCGTCCGGTACCCCGGATCGCCTGGTGCGAGACCCGCGACCCGGCGGTGCATCCAGTCGGCGACCGCACCGAGGGCGTAGTGGTTGAACGACGTCATCTGTCCGGGGTTGATGCTGCCGTCGGGCAGCATGCTGTCCCAGCGTTCCCAGACCGTCGTGGCTCCCATCGTCACTGCGTACAGCCAAGAGGGGCACCCTGTCTGTAGCAGGAGGCGGTACGCGAGGTCAGGATGTCCGGAATCGGCCAGTGCGTCGGCCATCAGCGGCGTACCGACGAATCCGGTGCTGATCCGGAAGCCCGACGTACGGACGAGGTCGGCGAGACGTTCGCCGGCGCGTTGACGCTGCGCGTCGGTCGGCAGCAGCGCCCACTGCAGGGCAAGCGCGTACGTCGTTGCCGCGTCGCTCAATACGCGGCCGCCTTCGGTGGCGTACTCCGCTGCGAACGACTGCCGGACCCGTGCGGCCAGGTCGGCGTACTCGCCGGCCAGGTCCGAGTCGCCGACGACCTCCGCGGCCTTGGCAACGACCTCGGCCGAGCGGGCCAGGTGTGCGGTCGCGATGACGTCGGGGTCGGCCTTCGCCCGGAACGGGTTGTCCGGCGGCGCGGTCGGGTCGAGCCAGTCGCCGAACTGGAAGCCGCCGGACCAGAGCAGGTCACTGCCGGCCAGGTTCGCCATCTTGTCGACCCAGGCGCGCATGCTCGGCAACTGGCGGGCGAGCAGACCCGCGTCGCCGGTGCGTTCGTAGATCACCCACGGAACGATCGTTGCCGCGTCACCCCATGCCGCCGTGGCCGGGCCGTTGTGCTTGAGCACGTCCGGGATCACGAACGGCACCGAACCGTCCTTCTGCTGCTCGGCGGCCAGGTCGGCCAGCCAGTTGGTGAGGAACCCGGCGGTGTCGAACAAGAAGCTTGCGGTGGGGGAGAAGACCTGGATGTCACCGGTCCAGCCGAGCCGCTCGTCACGCTGCGGGCAGTCGGTCGGTACGTCGACGAAGTTGCCGCGCATGCCCCAGACGACGTTCTCGTGGAAGCGGTTGAGCAGCTCGTGCGACGAGTCGAACCAGCCGGTGCGGCGCAGATCCGACCCCACGACGACAGCCTCGAGGTCGTCGAGCCGGAGTTCGCTGACGCCGGTGACCTCGGCGTACCGGAAGCCGTGGAAGGTGAGCGGCGAGTCGAGGGTGACCCCGTCCGGCCCGGCCAGGACGTACGAGTCGGTGGCCTTGGCGGTCCGCAGTGGGCGTACGCCGAGTTCGCCGTTCTCGAGGACCTCGGCGTGCCGCAGGACGATCTCGTCGCCGGCCGCGCCGCCGCGGACCTTCAGACGGATCCGGCCGACGACGTTCTGGCCGAAGTCGACCAGCGTCTTGCCCGTCGGTGAACTCGTGATCTCGACGGCGGGCACGATCTCGGTGATGCGGACCGGCGGGCCGTCGGGTGCGACCAGGAGGCTCAGGTCGGCGTCGAGTACGTCGACCGCAGTGGCGTCGCCCGGTGTCCGTCGGAGGTCCGTGCGCTGGCCGTCGTACAGGTCGTCGGCGACGACGGCGCTCTCGCGTGCCATCCAGGTCTCGTCGCTGCCGAAGGTGTGGACCTGCCCGTCCGCGGTCGTGACCTCGAGCTGGGCGAGTACGGCGAGACGGTCGCCGTACAAGGAGTTCTGGCCGTGGAAGCCGAGCCGGCCGCGGTACCAGCCGTTGCCGACCAGGAACTCGAGCCGGTTCTCGCCGGACTGAACCAGGCTGGTCACGTCGTACGTCTGATAGCGGAGCCGCTGCTGGTACGCCGTCCAGCCCGGGGCCAGCTCCTCGTCGCCGACGCGTTCGCCGTTGAGCTCCGGCAGGTAGATGCCTTGGGCGGTGGCGTAGAGGCGGGCCTTGACGATGCCGTCCGGCAACTCGGCGACGCCGCTCAGCAGGGGAGCGGGGGAGCCGTAGCTGTTGCCGCGCGGACCGACGAAGCGTGCGCTCCAGTCGGCCGACGTGAGCAGACCGGCCTCGGCCGTCGCGGCCTCACTCCAGTCACTCCACTCGCCGTTCCCACGCACTCGCACCCGCACCTGCGCCGACTGCCGCGACGCGAGCGGGTCGCCCGGCCAGGGAACCAGGACCTGGTCGGGGGACTGGACCGTGTACACCTGCGCCGAGCCGGTAGTGATCTCGACCTCGTACGCCGTCTGCGTGTACTCGGCGTCCGCGGTGGGGATCTGCCACGACAGCCGCGGGGTCGCCGTACCGATGCCCAGCACGGGTCCGGCGTCGGTGCGGTGTTCGAAGCGGAGGAAAGCGGGTGCGGCGACGTTCGACATAAGACTCCAACCGGCGAGTGAAACGATTCATTGGGTGCTGCGGCGAAGCGGCTCGATGCGTTACGGATTGATGGCGGAGAGGTTTCGCCTGTCCCCCGATCCTGCGACCGATCGCCGCCGGGGGCTAGCCCGGAGTGCACTCGCGCTAGCACAAAATGCACCTTGGCCCGTATCGTGAGGCATGGCCGACGAGCCAGTGAGGACCAAAGGGACACTGCTGCACTTCGTCGAAGGGACGATCGTGCACGCGGGTCCACACCTGCACGAGGACTGCCATCCACTGCACACGCACAGCTTCTTCGAGCTGGCGTTGGTGACGGGCGGTGAAGGGGTCCACCACAGCCAGGCCGGGCGTCAGGACCTGCGCGTCGGCGACGTGGTGGTGCTGCGACCGGGTGTGTGGCACGAGTACGAGCAATGCCGTTCGCTCGAGGTCTACAACTGCTGCTTCTCGGCTGACCTGGTCCAGCGCGAACTGGCCTGGACACGCGAGGATCCCTTGCTGGGTTATCTGTTGTGGACTGGACCTTTCTCCGCGCAGCGGCGCGGAGTGCTGAGCACTCACCTCGACGACGAGACACTCACCGAGGCGCTCGGACATCTGGACGGCCTACGGCAGTTGCGCAACCAATCGGTGCGCCGGCATCGCGGTGATCTGATCGGATGGCTGTCGCTGTACCTGAGTTGTGTCGCGCGGACCGTCGGCGAACGCGACGAACTCGGTCGCCAGACGCATCCCGCCGTACTGGCCGCGATGCGGATGATGGAGGCCGAGCCGGCCCGGCCCTGGACGCTGACCGATCTGGCGCAGGAGTTGCACCTGGCGCCGGGGTATCTGGTCCGGTTGTTCAAGTCGGCGACGGGGATGCCGCCGATGGCCTACCTGTCCCGGCATCGGGTCGAGCTCGCGGCCGTTCAACTACTGCACACGGACCTGCCGATCGCCCGGATCGGAGAGGCCGTCGGGTGGCCGGATCAGAACTACTTCGCCCGCCGGTTCAAGTCCCACTACGGCCTCAGCGCAAGCACGTATCGGCAACGTTTCAATTCGCCGAAGCTCAGTCCTGCCGTGCACTGATCAGCAGTTCGAGGCCGTCAAGGATGCGGTCGAGACCGAACTCGAGTCCCTGGTTCTCCTGACCGCTCGGGGTCCGGAGTGCGGCGACGAGACTCGGGAACCGGTCCGCCTCGGCGGCGAGGATCCCGGCAAAGCCAGCGGTGAAGGTCTCCTCGGTGAGACCCTGCCGGCCGCCGGGCATGGTGGCGGTCTGCAGAGCGATCGTGCGGACGTGGCCGGACAGGACCAGGATCGAGTCGAGTTGCTCGGTGCCGTTCAGGCCGGAGCCGGTCAGGGCCTGAACCCCGCGATCGAGCCAGGCGGCCTCGTTCGGCCCCACTGGGCGGCCTCCGACGGTGGACAGCAGTAGCCACGGGTGGCGGTTGAAGCCGTCGAACAGGTCGATCGACCACGCGTGCAACGCCTCGCGCCACGACAGCCCGGGGTGCTCGGGCGGCTCGCCCATTGCCAGGTCGCTCATCACCGCGACCAGCTCGGTCTTGCCGGGCACGTAGCGGTAGAGCGCCATCTTGGTGACCGGCAGGTCGTCGGCCACGCGCTGCATGGAGACCGCGTCGAGGCCCTCGGCATCCGCGATCCGGATCGCGGCCTCCGCGATGCCGGTCAGCGTCATCGCCGGTTTCGGCCCGCGGCTCGGCGGCTGCTGCCGCCCCCAGAGGAGCTCCGTCATCGCCGTCCTTCCCAATTCGCTTGAACTGTGTCTACCATACACCTTATTGTGTCCGACAGACACAGTTAATGATGATGGAGGCAGACAGATGAAGGTTCTGGTGTCGGGTGCGAGCGTTGCGGGTCCGTCGGTGGCGCTCTGGCTGGCCCGGTGCGGTCACGATGTGACCGTGGTCGAGGTCGCGCCGGCCCTCCGGCAGGGTGGGTACGCCGTGGACTTCCGCGGTGAGGTGAACAAGGTCGTCCTGGACAAGATGGGCGTACTGCCAGATCTGCGGGCGCTGCAGACCGGCGGTACTGCGATGCGGTTCGTCGACGAGGGCGGCCGGCAGTTGATGCGGATGCCGGAGGAGTTCGCCGGCGGCGAGCTCGAAGTACTGCGGGCCGACCTGTCCCGGGTGTTCTACGAGCACAGCCGCGGGCAGGCGTCGTACCGGTTCGGTGACTCGATCGCGAGCCTGCGCGAGCATCCGGGCGGGGTCGATGTGCGGTTCGAGAGTGGGCTGGAGGAGACGTACGACCTGGTCATCGGGGCGGACGGCATGCACTCGGTCGTACGGCGGCTCGCGTTCGCGCCGGAGCAGGTGACCGAGCGGCATCTCGGCTACTACGTCGCCGGGTGGGAAGCGCCGAACACGGTCGGGATCAGCGGTGACGCGCTGCAGTACAACGTGCCCGGGAAGCTGGCGAGCGTCGGTGCCGATCGACGTGATCCCGCGCTGGTGCAGACACTGTTCGTCTTCAAGTCACCGCAGCTCAGCTACGACCGGCGCAACCTGGACGAGCAGAAGGCCATCGTCCGCGAGCACTTCGAGGACGTCGGCTGGCACGTGCCGTGGATGCTCGACGCGTTGCCCGCGGCAACGGAGATGTACTTCGACTCGATCAGCCGCGTGCACGTGGACCGCTGGTCCACCGGCCGGGTGGTGTTGCTCGGCGACGCCGGGTACGGCGCGACGTTCGGTGCGTTGGGTACGAGTACGGCGGTGATCGGCGCGTACGTGCTGGCGGGGGAGTTGGCGGAATCCCGTGGCGACTACCGGGCGGCGTTCGCGCGGTACGAAGCGCGACTGCGCAAGGCGGTGCAGACCACGCAGGACGGCAGCCGGACCGGTCAGTTCCTTGCCCCGGCGACGCAGTTCGGGATCACCGCACGGAACCGGATTCTGAACACGAGGTTCTTCATGAACCAGATGCTCAGGATGGCCCGGAAGTTCAGCAACCTGATCGAACTGCCGGCGTACCCGGCACTCGATCAGGGCAGCAGCGGCAGCCTCGCCAGGAATCTCTCCCAGGGGTCCGGGAACCAGCCAGGCACGCCCAGGACCGCCAGGTAGAGCCAGATCGCGATCAGCACGCAGATGAACAGCGCGATGGAGCCGAGCATTTTCAGCCAGGCGGGCTGCTTACCGGTCCAGGCGGTGAGCGCCTTGACCCAGTCCTTGACCTTGTAGAGCAGGCGCTGCGCCCACTCGAACTCGCTCGCGAGGACGGCGAGACCTGCGATGAACAAGGGGATCCCGCCCGGTCCCGGCAGCCACCCGGTCAGCGGCGCGGCAATGAGCAGCAACCCGCCGACCACGCCCACGCCGATCCGGTAGACGAGATGCTTCGTCGGGTTCGCCCGGATGCGCCGCCGCCACTCCCACCGGTCGTCGTCAGCGTCCAGCGTGATGTTGTGATCAGTGCGGTCGGGAGTCTTCTGCTCGGCCACACGCCCAGCGTACGTGTTGCCGAAGCTCAAGCCTGGTCAGGCACTGGCCGGTTTGCCGAATTCCCAGTGCCAGGGTTCCTCGCGGGAGCCGCCCTGCTCGGCCCAGGACGGGTGCACCCAGCCGTACGTCGCGGCGTGGTTCTTCATCCACTGGTACTGCTTGGTGCCGAACCGGTCGATGCCGCCGCACAGGTCGACCGCGACGCCCCAGCCGTGGTTCGACGTACCGGGGAGGGCGGCCAGGGACGGTTTGCGGGCGTACAGGTCGACCTGGGAGGTGTAGGAGCGGTACGAGTCGGTGATGCACAGCGTCCTGCCGAACTGGGCGCGGTAGGCGGCGGCGAGTTGCGCGTACGCCGCTGCCGCGTCGCAGCGGAGCTTGTGGCCGGAGCCGAGGCCACACAGCTTGCTGGACGGGATCATGCCGTTGCTGAAGCCGCCCCACCCGACGCTCGCCGACCCGGTGGCCAGGAACGGCATCGGGTTGACCGGGTCGCCGCCGAGCCGGACCTCGAAGTGCAGGTGTGGTCCGGTGGAGTTGCCTTCGGTGCCGACCGCACCGATCCGTTGCCCGGCCTTCACCTGCGCACCGTCGGCGACGTCGATCGCACTGAGGTGTGCGTAGAGCGTCTCGAGGCCGTTGCCGTGGTCGATCCGGACCAGGTTGCCGGCCCAGGCCGGGTGCTCGACCCGGACGACACCGGATGTCGCCGCTCGGACCGGCGTACCGACGGCGGCTGGGAAATCCTGGCCGGTGTGGATGCCAGTCGCCCACATCGAGCCGGCCTGGCCGAACGGCGTCCCGATCTCGTAGGTGCCGTCGGGCAGCGGCCAGGTCCAGGCGCCGGTGCCGATGTTGTACGACGTCGCGGTGTTGCCGCAACGGAAGGCGTACGACTCGGAGCTCGGGGTCGGGGCGATCTGCGGCTTGGCGGGCTTGCCGAGCGTCGGGCGCAGCGCGGAGTACAGGTTGTCCGGGACGGTGGTGACGACCACGGAGCCCTTGGCCTCGTCGGCGGCGATCATCTCGCCGTTGTCGAGGGCGACGCCGATGTGGACGAGGCCGAGCGACTTGCTGCCCATCACGAGCAGATCGCCGGGCTGGACCTGGGTCTTGGGCACTGCCTGGTAGTTCGGGTAGACCTTGCCGACCAGGTTGGGAAGCGTCGTGTACGGCTGCCATGCGACCCGGGCCGCGCCGAGGCAGCCGTACTTCGCGGGGCCGGTCGCGCCGACGCCGTACGGCTTGCCGAGCAGGCTGAAGGCCTGGTTGACCGCGCGGATCGTCTCGGCCGGCAACACCCGGATCGTCCGCCCGCCGGTGACGGTCGACGCCGCTCCGGGCACCGGCGCACCGGCCGCGGTCAGCGGCTTCAGGCCGGCCGGGAGCTTGGCCGGATTCTTGAGTACGGCGGCCGCCGGTGGCTTGACCTTGGCGGTGGTGAGCTCGGTCAGGTACGTCTTCCAGCGCGTGAGGGCCTGCTGGTTGCGGGCGAGCTGCAGCTGCCTGGAGAGCTCGGACGCACCGTCGAGGTCGGCGGCCTGGCCTTCCATCGCTGTGGCGGCGAACGCGGCCTTCTGCTGCACCTGCTGGCTGAGCTCCTTGGCTTTCGCGGCCGCCTCGTTCGCGACGGCCCGCTTGCCGGCGGCCTCGGACCGGGTCCGGCCCGCCTCGGACTCAGCGGCCATCGCGGTCTTGTACTGCGCGACCTGGGTGCTGCCGAGCTGGGTGATCGCGGTCTGGCGGTCGGCGATCTCCTGCAGGTTCTCCGCGACCGGGGCGAGCGACCAGAGCATCGACTCCGCACCCATCACGGTCGGGATGCCGAGCTGGTAGGCCTGCGCGGTCAGCAGGCCGAGCCGGCGGCGCTGCTCGTCGGCCCTGCCCTTCGACGCGGCCGCGGCGGTCTCGGCCTTCTTGGCGGCGGCCTCAGCGGTCTGCGCCGCCTTGAGAGCGTTGGTGTAGGCGATGGTCGCCTTGGCGAAGTCGGCCTGGACGGCGGCGGCCTCGGCCTGCAGCTCCTCCAGGGTCCGGTTGACGTCCGTCACCGACGCGGGTGGCGGTGGGGTCGGGTCATCGGCGTACGCCGGCAGTGCGACCACTGCCAGCAGCGTGCCGAGTGCTGCCAATCGCAGCCCCCGACGGTTCCCCACAACCATCAGGCCCCCATTCGTCTCGCCTCACGCGCGCGGAGGGAGACGGACCCCCGCGCCAGGCCAGCGTAGGCGGCAAACGCTCCGGACGAAACCCTCGTCTACAGAACGTGACCATGAGGCGTGCCACAGAGCCCGCAGGTGGTGTCGGATCGATTGGAGTGACCGATTAAAGTTCACTTCATGGCCTCGCACTTTGACGTTGTTGTCCTCGGCGCGGGTCCGGGTGGGTACGTCGCGGCGATCCGCGCCGCCCAGCTCGGGCTCAAAACCGCCATCATCGAGAAGAAGTACTGGGGCGGTGTCTGCCTGAACGTGGGCTGTATCCCGTCCAAGGCGCTGCTGCGCAACGCCGAGCTCGCGCACATCTTCCGGGCGGAGGCGAAGACCTTCGGAATCAGCGGCGAGGTGAGCTTCGACTTCCCGACCGCGGTGCAGCGCAGCCGCAAGGTGGCGGACGGCCGGGTCAAGGGCGTCCACTTCCTGATGAAGAAGAACAACATCACCGAGTTCGAGGGCTGGGGCTCGTTCACCGACGCCAACACCCTCGACGTGACGCTGAACGACGGCTCGTCGGAGACCGTCACGTTCGACAACTGCATCCTGGCCACCGGCGCGACCACCAAGCTGCTGCCGGGCACGCAGCTGAGCGACCGCGTGGTGACCTACGAGGAGCAGATCCTCACCGAGGAGCTGCCGGGCTCGATCGTCATCGCCGGCGCCGGCGCGATCGGCGTCGAGTTCGCCTACGTGCTGGCCAACTACGGCGTGAAGGTGACGATCGTCGAGTTCCTGGACCGGATCGTCCCGCTCGAGGATCCCGAGGTGTCCAAGGAGCTGGCCCGGGCGTACAAGAAGCTCGGCGTCGACCTGCTCACCTCGACCAGGGTCGACTCGATCGACGAGTCCGGCGAGAAGGTCAAGATCACCGTCACGGGCAAGGACGGCAACCAGCAGACGCTGGAGGCCGACAAGGTGCTGCAGGCGATCGGCTTCCAGCCGCGCGTCGACGGCTACGGCCTGGACAAGATCGGTGTCGCGCTGACCGAGCGCGGCGCGGTCGGCATCGACGGCTTCTGCCGGACCAACGTGCCGAACATCTTCGCCATCGGCGACGTGACCGCGAAGCTGATGCTCGCGCACGCGGCCGAGGCGATGGGTGTGGTCGCGGCCGAGACCATCGCCGGGCACGAGACGATGGAGCTCGACTACGCGATGATCCCGCGGGCGACGTTCTGCCAGCCGCAGATCGCCAGCTTCGGCTACACCGAGGAGGAGGCCCGCAAGCTGGGCCACGACGTCAAGGTCGCGAAGTTCCCGTTCACCGCGAACGGCAAGGCGCACGGCCTCGGCGACCCGACCGGTTTCGTCAAGGTGATCAGCGACGCCAAGTACGGCGAACTCCTCGGCGGCCACCTGATCGGCCCGGAGGTCACCGAACTGCTGCCCGAGCTGACCCTGGCACAGAAGTGGGACCTGACCACCAAGGAACTGGCCCGCAACGTGCACGCCCACCCGACCCTGAGCGAGGCCCTGCAGGAAGTGTTCCACGGCCTCGAGGGCCACATGATCAACTTCTGATCTTCGCTTGCAGGCAAGCCCTCCGGACCACGCGGTCCGGAGGGCTTCGTCGTTCGGGACCCAGGTCCTGAAGGTCGAGGACTTTCGGCCGCAGTGCCGGACCGGGGCCGGGTGATGAACTTCGGTGGCGGGATTCCTAGCTGAAGGCAGGCCGGATGACATCGTTTGACCTCACCGAACCAGACAGCACCTACGAGCTGCACGCGGATGTGGAGACCTACCACCAGGGCGGCACGTGGTACACGCGGCGGTGTGACAGCCCCGAGCCGTTCGCCTCCGGGGCGAGCCGGCTGCGGCTGATCGCGATCGGCGTCGAGGTCGCCCGCTGGAACGGCCTGCGCCATGTCATCCGTGACCCCGACGGCACCATCGCCGAGATCAACACCTACCTCACCGGCCCGTACCCGAGCCGCGCGCCGACCGGGCACCAACGCGTCCGGGGCTGAGCCGTCTCACCGCTCGGTGATGTCGCCGAGAACGGGTTTGACGTCGACGATGGGGGTGCCGTCGATGGCTTCCAGGTGATCGACATGCAGGCGCAGCCCGTCGGTCGCCAGGATCGTGACGCGGTGCAGGCCGAGCGGGTTCGGGCGGTCGGGGGAGCGGGTGCTGAACACGCCGGTCGCCGGACGGGACAGGTCGCCGCGAGGATGAACAGTGAGGACGTCGCGGTCGGAGCGATCGAACCAGCTGATCAGGATCACCTCGTCGCCCGGCGCGAGGTCATGGAGGGCGGCGCGGACGGACTCGTCGAACACGACCCACGCGTCCGGTGCGCCTTCGTCGCCCTGGCGTGGGGCCTCCTCACGGGTTGCGAGTGACGACTCGACCCGTCCGACCGGCCGGAGCACGAGGTCGCCGGTCACAGCGGGAACCTGTAGACGGTCTGCAGCGGCTCGCCCGGGAGGTGGACGTGGAGGGCGAGGCCTGGATGGGCGGTGGGATCGACGACGCCGGTGCCCGAGATCGGTGGCTCGAAGGGGAGCGGAATGGTGGAGCGGATGCCGGGCGCGCCGAGGACAGGGTGGCCGGCGAACGTCGTGACGATCGGGTTGTGCACGTGACCGGTGAGGATCGCGGTGACGGTCTTCCCGGTCAGGACCGTCTCGAGGCCCTCACGATCGTGGAGCATCCACTGGTCCATGACAGGGTGGTGCAGCTCGAGCGGTGGATGATGCATCGCCACGAACACCGGCCCGTCGAAGGGCTCCCGCAGTACGCCGTCCAGCCAGGTGAGGGAGTCGTTGGACAGCAGCCCGTGGTCTTCACCGGGCACCGTGCTGTCGACGAGGACGAATCGCGCACCGGCCGCTTCCTTGACCTGATGCACCGGATGCCCGTCGTCCGGTGAGTCGACGTACGACGCCAGTCCGGCGCGAAGCGGCGTACTCACGTCATGGTTGCCCGGCAGCATGAGCACAGGGATGTCCGTCGACAGCTCGGCCGCGACTTCGGCGTACTCGGACTCCAGGCCGTGGTCGGCCAGGTCGCCGGTGACGAGGATGACGTCGACCGGCCGGGTGAAGGACTTCAGGTACGACGTGATCCGCCGGAGCCGCGATCGTGGCTCGTCCGAACCGTCGAGATGCGGGTCGCTCAGGTGTGCGATGACGATCATCTCCGCAGACTAACCACAGAACCCCGGCGGGAGATCACCGCAGGGCACGAGGCCGCTGCGTTCGAGGATCGGGCGGGCCTGCGGCGAGCGTACGTACTCCAGGAAGGTCGCGGTCAGCGACCCGGTCTCCGACAGCTTGTAGGTACTTCGCGGCCGCGGCGTCGTCGTCCGTGCGGCAGTCGTCGGAGGTGATCCCGAGCTCCTGATCTCCGCCGAGCACCTTCTCCCGGAACACCCGTCGCGACCCCGAGTCCGGGCCGACCCGGCTGACCATCCGGATCGGCAGATCCTTGCCGCCGACGTCCTTCCAGTTGGTGATCTGACCGTTGTAGATCGCCCGCAGTTGCGCGGTGGTCAACG
Organism: Kribbella capetownensis; assembly: GCF_004331485.1. GTDB lineage: Bacteria > Actinomycetota > Actinomycetes > Propionibacteriales > Kribbellaceae > Kribbella > Kribbella capetownensis. Next base: position 416,241 of record NZ_SJKD01000005.1, on the reverse strand, counting down.
ATGTCACCGCGGCCGACCGGTTGATCACCACGGCGAACACGACCACCGCCATCGGTCCCCGCGGAGCGTGGGCGCGTCCTCGGCCGGGCCGTCCGACATGGCGATCACCTTGCTCGCAGCGGTCCCGTCCTGCGCACCCAGACCGCTGAGGCTGCGCACGCCGCTGCGGCTGCCGTTCGCCGCGATCGTGATGTCGGCCTGGGTGCAGTCGGTCACGTACGCACTGCGCAGCTCGGTCATCGTCGGCTCCACCGCGGTCGACCCGATCACCCGCAACTGTCCCGACTCGCAGTCGTCCGGCGGCTGCAGTACGTCGACCAGGAAGAACGCGACCAGCGCGCCGACCAGCACCAGCGTGGTCGCACCGAACATCAACGTACGGCGACCCGGCCCGCGCGGCCGTGGTTCGTGGTAGACCCCGCCACCGGTCGACCCGCCGGCCAGATAGCCGGAGTGGGCGACGTCGCGGCCCCTCCCGGACAGCACCAGCAGGAACTTGAAGTGGTCGCCGCGGTTGATCGCGATCCGGGGCACCACGAGCTTCTCGGTGTCAACGTAGTCGGCCGGGTTCATCCGGCTCTCCAGCATCTTGCCGAGCGAGTCCGGCTGCGACTCGACCACCTTCATCCGGACGATCTTGCGGTCCGGGAACACGAACGACACCTTGTCCTGCATGTCGCGCGCGTCGATGTCGGTGCCGCCGGCGTTGTCCAGCCGCAGCAGCACGATGCTGGGATCCTGGACCACCGTGCCCTGGTGGACCACCTCGACGTCGACCATTTCCCGGGCGCGGTTCTGCTTCGGGTGCACCCCTATCTGCGCATCCACCTGGACCCGGTAGACGAGCCGTTTGCGGCGCAACAGATAGCGGTCGAGCAGCCAGACGATCGAGGTGCCGAACAGGGTGACGGCGGCGATGACGGTCTCGATGTTGATACTGCCGAACCCAGAGAAATCGAACAACGTGTCCCCACTTCCACGAGTTCTGCAGCGTAGGTGCCCGCGGTGAACGCTTGCTTACCGCGCGGTGACACGCAGGCTCGGAGCTTGGCCGGTTCCGGTCCCTTCTGCGAGATTGTCCGCATGGCTGAACAGGTGGACGTGGTCGTGGTGGGACTGGGTGTTGGCGGCGAGGAGACCGCCGGGCGATTGGCACAGGCAGGGCTGCGCGTGGTCGGGATCGAGTCCCGGCTGGTCGGCGGCGAGTGCCCGTACTACGGCTGCATCCCGAGCAAGATGATGATCCGGGCCGCGAACCTGATCGCCGAGACCCGCCGGGTCGACGGCATGGCCGGTACGGCGTCGGTCCAGCCGGACTGGGCGCCGGTGGCCAAGCGGATCCGCGCGGAGGCGACCGACAACTGGAACGACAAGGTCGCGGTGGACCGGCTGGTCAGCAAGGGCGCGACGGTGCTGAAGGAGCGCGGCACGATCACCGGCCGGAACACGGTCCGGGCCGGCGACCGCGAGTTCGAGGCGACCCGCGGCATCGTGATCGCGACCGGCACGATACCGGCCGTCCCGCCGATTGACGGTCTGGCGGGTACGCCGTACTGGACGAACCGGGAGGCGATCGAGGCGGACACGCTGCCGGTCTCGATGCTGGTGCTCGGCGGCGGCGCGATCGGGATGGAACTGGCGCAGGCGTTCGCCCGGTTCGGATCCCAGGTCAGCGTGATCGAGGGCGCCGCCGAGGTGCTGTCGATGGAGGAGCCGGAGTCCGGCGTACTGGCCCGCGAGGCGCTCGAGCGTGACGGCGTCACCTTCCACACCGGCGTGCACGCCAAGCAGGTCGGGTACGCCGGGAACACGTTCACCGTCACGCTGGACAACGGGTCGGTGGTCAGCGGTGAGAAGTTGCTGGTGGCAACGGGACGCCGGATCGCGACCGACGAGCTCGGCCTGGACCAGCTCGGGCTCGACCCGAAGGCCCATCGGATCGAGGTGGACGGCCACGTCCGGGCCGGCGACAAGGTGTGGGCGATCGGCGATGTCACCGGTGTCGGCGTGTTCACCCACAACGCGATGTACCAGGCTGACATCGCTGTCCGCGACATCCTCGAGGAGCCGGACGCACCGACCGCGAGCTACCACGCGATGCCGCGGGTGACGTTCACCGATCCGGAGATCGGCGCGGTCGGGCTGACCGAGAAGCAGGCGCGCGAGGCTGGGCTCGACGTCCGGACCGGGTCGACCCCGATCCCGGCGTCGACCCGCGGCTGGATCCACAAGGCCGGCAACGAGGGCTTCATCAAGGTGGTCGCCGACAACGAGCGTGGTGTCCTGGTCGGCGCGACCAGTGCGGGCCCGACCGGTGGCGAGGTGCTCAGCGCACTGGCGGTTGCCGTGCATGCGGCCGTTCCTGTGCACTCTCTGCGACAGATGATTTACGCATATCCGACATTCCATCGGGCGATCGGCGAAGCACTGAAGGCTTTGTGACATTGCTTGTTGCGATTCGGTCGCAACTAGCTCACCATTGTTCAGGTGCATGTACCTGACGGCTTCTTCGACGCCCCGACGTCCGTCGCGACCGGTCTGATCGCGGCCGGTGCGGTCGGCTTCAGCCTGCAACGAGCCAACCGCGAGATCCGCGAGACCGGACCGGCCCTGGCCGGGCTGACCGCGGCCTTCGTGTTCGCCGTGCAGATGGTGAACTTCCCGGTCGGCGCGGGGACCAGCGGGCACCTGCTCGGTGGTGCGTTGGCTGCGGCGTTGGTCGGGCCATGGTCCGCCGTACTGGTGATGTCGACGGTGCTGCTGGTCCAAGGGTTGCTGTTCGCGGATGGCGGGCTGACCGCTCTCGGTACGAACATCACCCTGATGGGTCTGATCACGGTTCTGGTCGGCTACTTCCTGACGCGTGCCGTGCTGAAGGCGTTGCCGCGCCGGGTCGGCAGCGTCGTGCCTGCGGCCACGGTCGGCGCGCTCGTGTCCGTCCCGGTCGCCGCGTTGGCCTTCACCGGGTTGTACGCGATCGGTGGCGCGGTCGATATTCCGCTCAGCAAGCTCGCGACCGCGATGGTCGGCTGGCACATTCTGGTCGGCATCGGCGAGGCCGTGATCACCGCAGCGGTGCTGGGCGCGGTTGTCGCGACCCGCCCTGATCTCGTGTACGCCGCGCGCCACCTGCAGCAGGATCTCGTCCTGGTCGATGCCGACGGCAACACTTCGACCGTCTCACCGGACCGGCCGATCGCTGCCAAGCCGGCCGGCCGTTCGCTCGGTGTCGGCATCGCGGTCACGCTGGTGGTGGCGGGCGGTCTGAGCCTGTTCGCGAGCGCGCATCCGGACGGGCTGGAGTTCGTCGGCGCGAAGCTGGGCTTCGAGACCGCCGCCAAGTCGTCCGCGGCCGCGGGCAGCCCGCTGGCCGACTACGGCGTCAGCGGCATCGGCAACTCCGAGGTCTCCGGCGCCCTGGCCGGCATCATCGGCGTACTGGTCACGATCGTGCTCGGCCTGGCTCTCGCCAAGCTGGCCTCACTCCGGGCGAACAAGGCGTCGTGAGCGGCGACGGCCTGCTCGTGGCGGTAGACAGTAGAGTCCACCGGGTGCCGGCGCAGGTGAAGCTCGTCGCGTTGTTCGTGTTCGTCCTCGCGGTCGTCTCCACGCCGGCGCCTGTCTTCTGGGCCTTCGGTCTGTACGCCGCGATGCTCGTGGCTGCAGTGGTTGTCGCCAAGTTGCCGGTCCACGTGGTGTCGCGCCGGCTGGCGGTGGAGACGCCGTTCATCGTGTTCGCGCTGCTGCTGCCGTTCGTGGCGACCGGCCCGCGGATCGACGTACTCGGGTTGGAGTTGTCGCAGTCCGGCGTACTCGGTGCATGGAACGTGCTCGCCAAGGGGACGCTCGGAGTGGTCGCGGCGATCCTGTTGTCCGCGACGACTGCGCCGCGCGATCTGCTGGCCGGCCTCGAACGGTTGCGGCTCCCCGCGACGCTGGTGGCGATCCTGTCGTTCATGATCCGCTACCTCAGCGTGGTGTCGGACGACCTGCACCGGATGCGGATCGCCCGCGAGTCGCGCGGGTACGCCGGCGGCCGGGTCGGACATCTGAAGGCGGTCGCCGGGGGAGTGGGCGGTCTGTTCGTCCGCAGCTTCGAGCGCGGTGAGCGCGTGCACCTCGCGATGCGGTCCCGCGGTTACACCGGCCGGATGCCGCTGCTGAGTCAGGCCGGGGCAGTCCGATCGCAATGGCTGGAAGGTCTCACGATCTCTCTGCTCGCGGTCCTCATCGCAGTCATGGCAAGGGTGGTGGGCCTGTGAGCGGTCCAGCGATTCACGTCGAGCGGCTCGTCTTCGCGTATCCGGACGGGCGGCAGGCGCTGTTCGGCGTCGATTTCACTGTCGAGCACGGGGAGCGAGTGGCTCTGCTCGGGCCGAACGGTGCCGGCAAGACCACGTTGGTGCTGCATCTGAACGGCATCCTCGGCTCGGTCGCCGGTGGGACCGGGAGCGGCGGGATCCAGATCGGCGGAACCGGTTTGCATCGAGAGCACCTCGCCGTGATCCGGCGCAAGGTCGGACTGGTGTTCCAGGACCCGGACGACCAGTTGTTCATGCCGACTGTTCGGGACGACGTCGCGTTCGGACCGGCGAACCTCGGGCTGCGTGGCGCCGAGCTCGACGAACGCGTGCACGAGGCTCTTGTCCAGGTGGGCATGCAGGATCACGCCGATCTCGCGCCGCACCATCTGTCGTTCGGTCAGCGGCGGCGGGTCGCGGTGGCGACCGTGCTGGCGATGCGGCCCGAGGTCCTGGTGCTGGACGAGCCGTCGAGCAACCTCGACCCGGCGGCGCGACGGGAGCTGGCCGACATCCTGTCCGAGCTCGACGTCACGCTGCTGATGATCACGCACGACCTGCCGTACGCCTTGCAGCTGTGCGAGCGCAGCCTGCTCATGGACGACGGCCGGATCGTTGCCGACGGCAAGACCCGGGACCTGCTCGGCGACGCCGAGCTGATGAGTGCGCATCGCCTGGAGCTCCCGTACGGGTTCGACCCGCTGTCGGTGTCCGGCCCGGAGCGCTGATCAGGTCGTCGTCGTGGCGGCCTCCTCAACACTCGCCGGGGTCGATTCGAAGGCTGACCTCAGCCGGCTGCGGGACGCGGTCAGGTGGGCATGCATCGCGGCATCCGCGGCCTCGGTGTCGCGCTGCCGGATCGCGGTGACGATCAGGTCGTGCTCCTCCAGCGCGTCCTCGGTCACCCGGGAGTCGCGCAGCAGCCGGAACAGCTGCAGATGGCAGTGCAGCTTGGCGAAGATCTCTCCGAAGTAGCTGTTCCCGGTCGCCGCGATGATCGCCTGGTGGAAGTCGGCGTCCTCGCGGGCGAAGGCGCCGTACGACATCGTGCCGGCCTGGTAGCGCACGCGCAGGTCGGCAGCGATGCCGGCGATCTGCTCGACCTCGACCCGCTGGTGCCGGCCGGCCGCCAGACCGGCGCAGTACGGCTCGATCAGGAACCGCGCCTCGAAGAGATCCTCGAACCGCTCGGGGGTGAGCTTGGGACTGGCGGAATATCCGATCAGATGTGTCTTGGTGACCAGATCCTCGGCCTCGAGCCGGTTCAGTGACTCCCGGACCGGGGTCTGGGAGACGCCGAGCTGGCGGCTGACCACGTCGACCCGGATCCGCTCACCGGGCTGGATCGCACCGTCCAGCAGCCATGTCTGCAGCTGCTCGTAGACGACATCACTCATCCGGGTCCGTTCGGGACGCTCGGCACCGCGTTCGCTCATCTGTCGTTCCTGTCCGGCCGGCGGGGTGGTGGGCCAGATCGTGAATTCGTATCCACAGACCATTGCAAATCATATCTGATCTGATCTAGCCTGCCAAAAATCGCCACGATCCACCGATCCACCCCTGGGATGGTCGACGTGCTCACAGACCTCGCAACAGCTCAGTCCCTGGCCGAACGTCTACTCGTCACCGCGGGTGTTCCCGCCCCGGCGGCGGCCCAGCAAGCCGAACTTCTCCTGGTCGCCGAGGCGAAAGGCGTGCCATCCCACGGCCTGCTCCGCCTGCCACGTCTGCTCCGCCGGCTGGGCAACGGCACCGCGAGCCCGACGAACACGGGCAAGCACGAATGGCTCAGTCCCTGCTACCTGTCCGTCGACGGCGAGCAGGGCTTGGGGCCTGTGGTCGCGCTCCGCGCTCTGGAAGCGGTCGTTCCGGCGGCCGAACGGCACGGCGTCGCGGTCTGCTCGATCACGAACAACAACCACCTGGGCATGCTCGGGTTCTACGCCGGCCGGATGGCCGAGCGCGGCGTGGTCTGTCTGGGGATGACCACCAGCGAGGCGCTGGTCCATCCGTGGGGCGGCACCGAGGCGATCCTCGGGACCAACCCGTTGGCCCTCGGTGTCCCTGCGCAACCGCATCCGCTGGTGCTCGACATGGCCACGTCGCAGGTCTCGATGGGCAAGGTGCATGACCACGCGCTGCGCGGCGTACCGCTCGAGCCGGGCTGGGCGTTGGATGCCGCCGGCAACCCGACGGTCGACCCGGTGGCGGCCAAGTGCGGATCGATCGCGCCGTTCGGCGGAGCGAAGGGCTACGGACTCGGGCTCGGTCTGGGTGCGATGGTCACGTTCCTGACCGGTGCCGCCTACGGTACGGCGGTCGGCGGGACCCTGGACGACACCCGCCCGAGCAACAAGGGCGACCTGTTCATCCTGATGAGCGGCGGCGGGCACTCCGCCTCCGAGTACCTCGACCAGGTCCGCGGCAGCCGGCCCGCCGACCCCGGTGCACCGGTCGCGGTTCCCGGTGACGGAGCTCGGGCCCGCTACCAGGAATCAGTGGCTCACGGCATCGAGATCGCCGACGAGTTGTGGCGTGAGCTGACCGCCCTGGACACAACCCAGGACGCAGCCCAGCCCGAAGCAGTTCTGGCCGAATGACTCCGCCCACGACCGGACAAGGACCCGCCACGATGACGATCACCTCTGCCTCGTTCGGCGTACAACGATCACCGCGCACGGTTGTCTTCGGCGCCGGTCAGCGCTCACTGCTCGGCCGCCACGCCGCGGAGTACGGCCGCAAGGCGCTGGTCTGCACGGATGAGCGGCTGGCCGCCTCGGCCGAGTTCACCGAGTTGATCAACGACCTCAAGGACCACGGCATCGACGTGAGCGTGTGGTCCGACACCGCCCCCGAGCTGCCGGCCTCCGACATCGACGCCTGCTACAGCGCGATGAGGTACGCCGGAATCGAGGTGGTGATCGGGATCGGTGGAGGCAGTTGCCTCGACCTGGGCAAGGCGCTGGCGTTGCTGCTCAGCCACGGCGGCCCGATCGACCGGTACTACGGGGAGAACGCCGTACCCGGGCCGGTCCTGCCGATCATCGCCGTACCGACGACGGGCGGGACCGGGTCAGAGGTGACACCGGTCTGCGTTCTCAGCGACAGCCGCCGCGAACTCAAGGCAGGCATCTCCTCGGCGTACCTGATTCCGTCGGTGGCGATCTGCGACCCGGAGCTGACCTACACCTGCCCGCCCGCGTTGACCGCGAGCGCCGGTGCCGACGCGGTGTCGCATCTGGTGGAGTCGTTCACCGCGATCCAGCGTCCGCCCATCGCGGTCGGCGAAGGCCGCGTGTTCATCGGCAAGAACGTGATCAGCGACTCCTACGCACGCTGGGGTCTCGGGCTGCTCGCTCGCGCGCTCCCGCAGGCCTTCGAGCATCCGGACGACCGGGAGGCGCGCTCGGACGTGATGCTTGCGGCGAACGCGGGCGGCTATGCGCTCGGGGTCGCCGGGACCGCCGCGGCGCACGCGCTGCAGTACCCGCTCGGTGCGCTGACGCATACCGCGCATGGTGTCGGAGTCGGCGTACTCCTGCCGTACGTGATGCGCTACAACGCTCCCGCCCGGGTAGCGGAGTTCGCTGAGATCGCGACGATCTTCGGCGTACCGGCGAGTGACGGCGGACCGGCGCAGGCGCTGGCCGGCATCGAGGCCGTCGAGGGCCTGCTGGACCGGATCGGCATCCCACCCACGCTGAAGGAACTCGGCCTGACCGAGGACCAGCTCTCGTACGTCGCGTCGATGGGGCTGAAGTCGGCCCGGCTCGTCGACAACAACCCCCGTCCGCTGGATACCGGCGCGCTGTCCGAGATCACTCGCGCCGCGTACGCCGGCGATCGCGGCAATCCGTTCTGACCAGGCGTTTGGAGCACACCTGATGATCTCTCCGCACGATCTCTTCATCGATGGTCAGTGGCGCCCGGCCGCCGACGGCCGGCGGTTCGCTGTGCACGATCCGGCCGACGGGTCCGAGCTGGCCCAGTTCGCGGCCGCCACCGAGGCGGACTGCCTCGCGGCGGTGGACGCCGCGGCCGACGCGCTGGCCGGTTGGGCGGCGACCCCGCCCAGGCAGCGCTCCGAGATCCTTCGGACCTGTTTCGACACCCTCACCGCCGAACGTGAGCAGTTCGCCGGCCTCATCGTCGCCGAGAACGGCAAGGCGTACGCCGACGCCCTCGGCGAGGCGAGCTACGCGGCCGAGTTCTTCCGCTGGTTCGCCGAGGAGGCGGTCCGGATCGGCGGCGATTTCCGGCTCTCGCCGTCGGGCGACAAGACGATCGTCGTCCGGCGCGATCCGATCGGGGTGTCGGTTCTGATCACCCCGTGGAACTTCCCGGCCGCGATGGCGACGCGCAAGATCGCACCGGCTCTCGCAGCCGGCTGCTCGGTCGTGCTGAAGCCGGCGAGCCAGACACCGCTCACCGCGGCGTACGTCGTCGAGGTACTACGCCGCGCTGGCGTCCCGGCGGGTGTCGTGAACCTCGTGACACCTGTGCCGGCAGGCCCTGCGGTGAGCGCGATGCTCCACCATCCCGCCGTACGCAAGCTGTCGTTCACCGGCTCGACCGAGGTCGGCCGTCTGCTGCTGCGGGAGGCTGCGGACCAGGTGGTCAGCTCGTCGATGGAGCTTGGCGGGAACGCGCCGTTCGTCGTCCTGCCTGGTGCCGACGTGGACGCCGCGGTCGAGGGCGCGATGCTCGCGAAGATGCGCAACGGGGGATCGGCCTGTACGGCGGCCAACCGGTTCTACGTGCACGACTCGCTGGTCGAGGACTTCACTGCCCGGATCACCGTCGCGATGAAGGGCATCACGATGGGCCCGGGCGCGGACCGGTCGAACGAGCTCGGAGCCCTGGTGTCGCCGGAGGAACGCGACAAGGTGGCGCGGCTGGTCGACCAGGCGGTCGCCGACGGGGCCACGCTCGCCCTGGGCGGTGAGACTCCGGAGGTCGGCGCCTTCTACCCGCCGACGGTGCTCACCGACGTACGGCACGGGAGCGAGATCAACCAGATCGAGATCTTCGGGCCGGTCACCGCGATCGTCTCCTTCAACGACGTCGACGAGGCGATCGCGATGGCGAACGACACCATCTACGGACTGATCGCCTACGTGTACGGCGATCCCGCCCAGGCGCTCGCGGTCGCGCAGCGGATCGACGCCGGCATGGTCGCGGTCAACCGCGGCGTACTCAGCGATCCGGCCGCGCCGTTCGGCGGGACGAAACAGTCCGGGCTGGGTCGCGAAGGCAGCTCCGAAGGCATCCTCGAATTCCTCGAGGAGAAGTACATCGGGATCGAGGTGTGACCGATGGCCAACGCCGTCCTTCCGACCCTGACACCGCCCGACGTCGACGGCGGACCGCCGGCCCGTAAGCGGGTGAAGGCGAAACCGAAACGGCAGAACCTGGCCGGCTGGCTGTTCGTCGGCCCGGTGATCTTCGGCGTGCTGTTCTTCCAGCTGGCGCCGGTCGCGGCGTCCCTGGTGGTCTCGCTGACCAACTGGACCGGACTCAACTCGCCGAAGTTCCTTGGCCTGGGCAACTACCGCGAGCTGTTCACCGTCGACGACACGTTCTACCCGTCGCTGCGCAACACGGTGATCTTCACTCTGGTCGTGGTCATCCTGACCATCGGTATCGGACTCGGGCTGGCCGTTCTGTGCAACCAGAAGGTCAAGGGCATCGGCATCTTCCGGACCCTGTACTACTCGCCCGCGGTGACCAACGTGGTCGCGATCGGCTTCGTCTGGTTCTGGCTCTACAACCCGGACAACGGGCTGTTCAACTCGACGCTGAAGACGATCGGAATCGACGGACCGGCCTGGCTGTCCGACACCAAGACGGCGCTGATCGCCGTGATCATCGTCGCCATCTGGCAGGGCGTCGGCTACCCGATGGTGATCCTGCTGGCCGGGCTGCAGAGCATCGACAGCTCGCTGATCGAAGCGGCCACGGTGGATGGTGCGTCGGCGTGGCGCCGGTTCTGGGCGGTCGTCGTACCGCTGCTGACACCGAGTCTGTTCTTTCTCACGATCACGCAGTTCATCACGTCGTTCCAGGTGTTCGGGATCATCTACGTGATGACGTCCGGCGGACCGAACAACGCCACCTCGGTGTTCATCTTCCACATCTACGAGACCGCCTTCGGCCACGGCCGATTGGGCTACGCCTCGGCGATGGGCTGGGTGCTGTTCGTCATCGTCGGCGTCGTCACCGCGATCCAGTGGAAGATGGAGAAGCGGTGGGTGCACTATGACAACTGAAGCCCTGCGAATCCCGGTCAACAAACCACCACGGCACCTGCCGCGCCGGGTCGTCGTCCTCTTCGTCCTGATCTTCTTCGCCGTCGTGTTCGCGATGCCGATGCTGTGGATGGTGAGTGCGTCCCTCAAGCCGGAGAACGAAGTACTGCAGTCGCCGCCGACGTTCATCCCGTCGACGTTCCAGTGGGGCAACTACTCCCAGGCCGGCGACGGGCTGTTGCCGTTCTTCCTGAACAGCTGCAAGCTCGCGGCGCTGAACGTCGGGTTCCTGCTGCTGTTCGCCTCGCTGGCCGGCTACGGCTTCGCCCGGCTGAACTTCGCGTTCAAGAACCTGGCCTTCGCGTTGTTGTTGTCGACGGCAATGATCCCGAGCATGGTGTACCTCGTCCCGCAGTACATGCTGTTCCGCGAGATGGGCTGGATCGACACCCACTACCCGCTCTGGATCCCGAACGTGCTGACGCCGGTCTTCGGCACCTTCCTGCTCCGGCAGGCGTTCCGCGGTGTACCGATGGAACTGGAGGAGGCGGCCAAGCTCGACGGCGCGTCCACCTTCGGCACCTTCTGGCGGATCATGCTGCCGCAGGTGAAGCCCGCGCTGGCCGCGGTCGGCGCACTGACCTTCATGGGCTCGTGGAACGACCTGTTCGGGCCGTTGATCTTCCTCAACTCGACGCGGCTGCAGACGATGCCGATCGCGCTCGCCCTGTTCAAGGGCGAGTACTTCACCCAGACCAATCTGATGATGGCGGCGGCGACGCTGACGATCCTGCCGCCGTTGCTGCTCTTCCTGCTGGCCCAGAAGTACTTCGTCCAGGGCATCACGATGTCCGGCCTGAAAGGATAGCCATGCGGATCACCCGGATCGAATCGATCATCCTGCTCGACAAACTCCACCTCGTGAAGGTGCACACCGACGAGGGGCTGGTAGGCGTCGGCGAGGTCAGCCCGATGAACGCCCACGTCTCGCACAGCGTGGTGGAACACGCGCTCGCTCCGCTGCTGGTCGGTGAGGAGGCCACCGACATCGAGCGGTTGTGGCGCCGGCTGTACACGAAGCCGTACAAGCTCGGCCCCGGCGGCGCCCAGCTGAACGCCATCGCGGGCATCGACATCGCACTGTGGGACCTGCTCGGCAAGGCCGCCGGGCTGCCCGTCTACAAGCTGCTCGGCGGGAAGTACCGCCAGAGCATGAAGGTCTACGCCAGCTCGATGGCCCGCGGGATGACGCCGCAGGAGGAGGCCGAGCGGGCGAAGTCCTTCCAGGAGAAGGGCTTCTACGGCTACAAGATCCACTCGTCGACGCCGTGGATGCACGACGACGGCTTCGACCAGACCATCGCGACCGTGACCGCGGTCCGTGAACTGGTCGGGGACGACTTCCCGATCCTGGTCGACGTCAACAACGCGTACTACGAGCACACCGCGATCAAGCTGGCGCACGCGCTGGAGGATCTCGGCGTCTGGCACTTCGAGGAACCGCTCGCGGCGCACGACTACGCGGCGTACGGGCGACTGGCCGACGCGGTCGACATCCCGATCGCGGTGGGGGAGCAGGAATACACGATCTGGCAGTTCCGCGATCTGATCACGGAGGGCCGGGTCGACATCCTGCAGCCGGATGTCATCAAGTGCGGCGGGATCACGGAGTTCAAGAAGATCGCGGTACTCGCCGACACCTACACCAAGCCGATCACCGTGCACAACACCCAGCAGACGGTCGGTACGTCGGCACACGCCCACCTCTGGGTCAGTACGCCGGCCTGCGTGTACCCGCAGGAGTACAACATCGAGCACAACCCGATCCTCGACGACGTGCCGATCTGGCAGAACCCGCTCGTCCCGGTGAACGGGGAGATCACGCCCTGGGAACTGCCCGGGCTGGGTGTCGAGCTGAACGAGGACGCGATCGCGAAGCTGCGCACCAACTGAGACCAACCTCCGCCCCATCCGAGCACTGCAACACCCGTCACGCGTGCCGCGTGGCGTCACCCCTGACAGAACAGGAACGACCATGACCGCAGGACTGTATTCTCGAAGGTCGGTGCTCAAAGCCCTAGGCCTCACGACCGGGGCGATCGCGGTCGGTGCGCCGCTGGCAGCCTGCAGCGGCAACGGCGGCGCGGGAGGCGGCGGTGGCAACGCCTCCTGGCTGACCTGGGACACCAACAGCGGCACCCCGCTCTACACGGTCGCCGAGAACTGGGCCAAGCAGGCCGGCAAGACACTCGACATCCAGTCGGTACCGGGCGACGACTACGACACCAAGCTGCGCACCGTGCTGTCGTCCGGAGCGGCCCCGACGGCGATCCGGATCAACGACGACTACGTCAAGGGGTACTACGCGGAGGGCTCCCTGCTCGACCTGAAGCCGTACCTGGACAAGGACGGGATCAAGGCCGAGGACTACTTCCCGGTCGCCTTCAACTTCCCCAAGCAGGAAGATGGCGCGCACGCGGCCTGGCCGATCATGACGAACCCGGGCGTCATCTACTGCAACACCGACGCGTTCGCCGAGGCCGGCGTCGAGCTGCCGCCGAAGGACTGGGCCGCCAGCGGCTGGACCTGGGACGACTTCCTCGACGCCGCGAAGAAGCTGACCAAGCCGAACGGCGAGCGGTACGGCGCACTGGTCTTCCCCGACACCTCGCTCGAGACGGTGTGGCCGGTCAACAACGGTGGCGACGGCATCTACTCCAAGGACGCCACCCGCTTCACACTGGCGGAACCGCAGGGTGCCGAGGCGGTCCAGTGGGTCGCCGACCTCGCCCTGGTCCACAAGGTTCACCCGGACTTCGCCACCGTCACGGCCGGCCGCCAGACGCCGAACTGGGCGCTCGCCCAGCTGGGCACGGGCAAGGTCGCGATGTTGCTGTCGCTGACCAGCGGCATCCCGTACCTGCGCAGCAATGCCAAGGTGAAGTGGGACATCTTCCCGCCGCCGATGAAGGCCGCCCGCAAGACCGTGAACACGATGACCGTGCTGGCGATCCCGAAGGACTCCAAGGACCCCGACGCGGCCTGGGACTTCCTCAAGTACTGCGCCGGCGCGGACGCGTCGAAGCTGCTCGCCGAGTCGCGCGGCTTCATGCCGGTCGCGAAGAGCTCGTCGGCGCTGTTCGTGCCGGACGACAAGGGCCCGGCCAACCTCGCCCTGGTCACCCAGGCACTGGACAACGCGGTGAACGAGAACTTCAGCCGCTACATCGAACGCGCCCGGACCATCTACCGGCCGGTCCTGGACGACGTCTGGAGCGGTAAGCAGTCCGCCGCCGCGGCGCTGGGTAGTGTCAAGCAGAAGGTCGAAGACGTGCTCGCTGGCAAGGGGTGAGGATGAAGATCACCGAGATCAGCGTCGAGGTGCTGTCGGAGGCCAAGGCGCATCCCGTTCGTGACGCGATCCAGTTGCTCGACCGCAACGGGCGTACCCGGGTGCGGATCGACACCGACGAAGGCATCAGCGGGGTCAGCGACACGTACTTCGGCCGAGTGGCGAGCTCGCCGGCGGTGCTGGCCTCGATCGTCACCGAGCAACTGGCGCCCGCGATCGTCGGCGAGGATCCGGCGCTGATTCGCGGGATCCGGCAGAAGCTGCAGACGCTCACCGACTACCAGGGGACCGCCGGACTCTCGTCGTACGGGATCTCGGCGATCGATCTGGCGTTGTGGGATCTGCTCGGCAAGTCGCTGGACGTGCCGGTCTGGAAGCTGCTCGGTGCGCAGCGGACGGCGATCCCGACGTACGCGATGGTGGGCTGGCTCGAGCTGGACGTCACGGGCCTGGAGACCGTGTCGGCCAAGGCGATGGAGCAGGGCTTCCGTGGCGTGAAGATGAAGGTCGGCGGCGGTCCGCTCAGCGAGGACGTCCAACGGATCAAGGCCGTCCGGGCGGTGATCGGGCCGGATGCGCCGCTGATGGTGGATGCCAACCAGGCGTTCGGGTACTCCGAGGCGCTGCGGCGGGGCCGGGTGTACGAGGAACTGGACTGCCGGTGGTTCGAGGAACCACTGCCGGCCGGTGACACCGATGCCCATGTCCGGCTGGCCGAGAAGCTGGACATCCCGATCGCGACCGGTGAGAACCGGTACGGGCAGGCGGCGTTCCGGGATCTGATCGCCCGCGGGGGAGTCGGCGTTGTGCAGCCCGACCTGAGGCGTGCCGGTGGGCTCACCGACTGCCTGGAGATCGGACTGATGGCAGCCGGCTTCGGTGTCCCGTACGCCTCGCACGGAGGAGGTGCACACATCCACGTCCTGGCCGCGTTGCCGAACACGATCTACGTGGAGAGTGGACTGCTGCCCGCGGACGGCCGGGTGGAGTTGGTGGACGGCTGTTATCCACTGCCACTCGGCCCCGGCCTGTCGTCGTGGAACGACTGACCGGAGACCTCGGCCTACCGGGATCGGCAACTGGCGGTGAATTTCTTACCAGACCCTTGTGTGTTACTCGCGAGTCAGTGAAGGTGACGATGAGTACTTCTGTCGCCACCCCTCGCACATGCAAAGGCGGTCCGCCCCATGAAGTCCATCGCCAGTTTGCTCACCGCCGCGGCCCTCGGCGCCGCGATGCTCCTCAGTCCCGGGGTCGCCCACGCGGCCGCACCGAACTACGTCGCGCTGGGTGACTCCTACGCCTCGGGCGTCGGCACCCGCACCTACATCTCCGGCAGCGGTTCCTGCCAGCGCTCGACCAAGGCGTACGCCTACATCGACGCCGGCCGGATCGGGGCCAGCCTGACCTTCGTGGCCTGCTCGGGGGCCCGGGTCGCCGACGTCACCGCGAACCAGCTGCCGTCGGTGACGAGCTCGACCAACATCGTCTCCGTGCAGGTCGGCGGGAACGACGCCGGGTTCTCGTCGGTGATCACCGAGTGCGCGAAGCCGTCCTGGCTCGGCGACTGCACCGGTGCGGTCGCCAACGCGCAGTCGATCATCAACAACACGCTGCCCGGCCGGCTGAACACTCTCTACTCGTCGATCAGGAGCCGGGCGGCGTCCGCCCGGGTCGTGGTGGTCGGCTACCCGCGGATCTTCAACGGCACCGACTGCAACGCCGGCACGTTCTTCAGCCCGGACGAGATGACCCGGCTGAACGCAACCGCCGACCTGCTCAACTCGAAGATCGCCGCCTCGGCGAGCGCGGCCGGGTTCGCGTTCGTCAACCCGACCCAGTTGTTCATCGGCCACTCCGTCTGCGGCAGCCCGGAGTGGATCAACGGCCTGTCCAACCCGGTCACCGAGTCGTACCACCCGAACGTCACCGGCCAGGCGAACTACGCCAACCTGGTCCAGCCTGCTCTGGACTGACCAGGCCACTGTGTGCGGCACCTCTGCTCGTGATCTGATGCAGGGGTGCCGCACAGGTCTGTCGACTGGCTTCTGGCCGCGCGAGCCCAAGCCAACTGCCTCCATCGCCATGTAACCGATGCCGGTCCCCGCGGTGTAGCAGAAGTCGTGCGCCGGACCGGGGGGCTTCAGGCCCAGGCCTGGCGCGGAGCGGCGTACGCCGTACGTGCACGATCTACCGCGACGACCCTCGCCGACGTGTCGGAGGCGCAGGAGGTCGACCGCTCCGTCGTCCGCGGCTGGTTCATGCGCGGGACGCTGCAACTCGTCGCGGTCGAGGACGCCGGCCCGCTGCTCGGGCTGCTCGGTCCGAAGCAGATCAAGGACACCGAGCGCCGGTACGGCGAACTCGGCCTGACCGAGGCGGTCCGGGCCGAAGCGGCCGACCGCCTCGAGGAGCATCTGCTCACCCACGGACCGACTGGTCGCGCCGAGTTGGCCGACGTACTCGTGAAGGCCGGACTGATCAAGGAACCGCGGGGGCAGGCGGTGTATGCGCTCATCCGGCACACCGGGCTGCTCGGGCGGCTGTGTTACGGGCCCGGACATGACAGGGACGAGACCTGGGTAGCGGTGCGCGACTGGCTGGGGAAGCCGCTCGTGCTGGAAGGCGATGTCGAGGACTTGGCTCGGCGATACCTGACGGCGTACGGGCCTGCGACGGCTCGGGACCTCGCGACCTGGTCGGGGCTGCCCGTGCCGACCGCGCGGGCCGCGGTGGAGGCCGTGGCGACCGAGTCGTTCGAGATCGAGGGGGATGTGCTGGTCGCGGTCGAGGATCTGCCGGGGAGCCAGGCAGCGCGCCTGCTGGGGGAGTTCGACGCGTATCTGCTCGGGTATCAGGATCGGCGGCAGGCGTTGGCCGACGAGCACCAGCGGAAGGTCTATCCGGGCGGCGGAATGCTTCGTCCCGCGGTGGTGCGGGCCGGGCGTGTGATCGGCACCTGGCGACATGCTGACCGTTCGTACGAGCTCTTCGGACCGCAGGTCGACCTCGCCGACGAACTCGCGGATGTGGCCCGGTTCGCCGGTTGATCGTATATGCCTGATCGGGTATATATGGGATCATGACCGAGACCTTGAGCACGGAGAACGGCCGGACGGTACTGCGGATGCAGCGGGCACTACGGCATCCGGTGGAGAAGGTCTGGCGAGCGATCACCGAGCCTGGGCAGCTGGCCGGGTGGTTCCCCGCCGCGGTCGAGCTGGACCTGCGACTCGACGGTGCGGTCACGTTCACGTTCGAGGAGGATCCGGGTGCGCCCGTCGACCTCGAGAACGGCGGCGTGATCCGCGCCTACGAACCACCGCACCTGATCGAGTACACCTGGGGCGTCGAGGTACTCCGCTGGGAGCTGGTCGCGGCGGGCGACGGGTGCACCTTGCACCTCACCGCGACGTACGACGACCGGCCGGGATCCGCGAGCTTCTCCGGTGGCTGGACGCTGTGCTTCGACGCACTCGAGCGGGTGCTCGGCGACACGGTGCCGGAGCGCGACTACGCCGTACTGCACGAGCACTTCGTCAAGGCGTACGGGCTCGACCAGGGGGTCGTGCTGGACGATGGGGGAGTGCGGTTCGAGCGGCAGTTGGTGCGGCCGAAGGAAGTGGCGTGGGCGTTGCTCACCGGAGCCGAGTCTGCGGCCGTCGGTAGTCCGCCGCCTGCCGGGTTCGTTGCCAAGGGCATTGATCCCGGCGCGGCGACCGAGGTCGCCGAGGCGGAGTGCCTCGCCTACGCCTGGTCGCAGGGTGTGGTCACGTGGGCGTTGCGCGACGGCAACGGCGGAGCCCGCCTGGTGCTCACCCAGACCGGCCCCGCCGCCGGCTACCTAGACGCTTGGCGCGACGTGATCGAGAACCTCGCCGCCGAACTCGTTCGCTGAGGTTACGTACTCGCGGAGATGCTCCGCGGTCAGCGTCGGGCTGCTCTCGACCAGATCGGCCGGCGTGCCGGTGAAGACGACGCGACCGCCGTCGCTGCCGGCGCCCGGGCCGACGTCGATCAGCCAGTCGGCATGCGCCATCACCGCCTGGTGGTGCTCGATCACGATCACTGTGTTGCCGTCGTCAACGAGTTCGTCGAGCATCGCGAGCAACTGATCGACGTCGGCCAGGTGCAGACCCGTCGTCGGCTCGTCGAGGATGTAGATCGAGCCGCTCTTGCCCATGTTGATCGCCAGCTTCAGCCGCTGGCGTTCACCGCCGGACAGTGTGGTCAAAGGCTGCCCGAGACCGATGTAGCCGAGCCCGACCGTCGACAGCCGCTCGAGGATCGTGCCGGCCTGTCCCTTGGTGAAGAACTCCCGCGCCTCGGACACGGTCATCCGCAGTACCTCGCTGATGTTCTTCCCCCGCAGGCGATACGCGAGCACCTCCGCGGTGAAGCGGGCGCCGTTGCAGTCCTCGCAGGTCGACGCGACCTCGGCCATCATCGCCAGATCGGTGTAGACGAGCCCGATGCCCTTGCAGGTCGGGCAGGCACCGACCGAGTTCGCACTGAACAACCCTGGCTTCACCTTGTTCGCCTTGGCGAACTCGGCCCGGATCGGGTCGAGCAGCCCGGTGTACGTCGCCGGATTGCTCCGCTTCGAGCCACGGATCGGCTCCTGCCCGGCGATGATCACGCCGTCGCGTCCGGCCAGCGATCCATGGATCAGCGAACTCTTCCCGGATCCCGCGACCCCGGTCACGACGGTCAGCACGCCGAGCGGGATGTCGACGTCGACGTTCCGCAGGTTGTGCAGCGTCGCGTTCTCGATCGCGAGCCACCCGGTCGGCCGCCGTACGTCGTCCCGGACGGCGACCCGATGATCGAGGTACCGGCCGGTCAGGGTGCCGGACTTCTTCAGCCCAGCGAGATCGCCCACATAGCAGAGGCGGCCGCCGGCCAGACCCGCGCCCGGTCCGAGATCCACCACGTGGTCGGCGATCCGGATCGTCTCCGGCTTGTGCTCGACCACGAGCACGGTGTTGCCCTTGTCCCGCAGTTGCAGGAGCAGGTTGTTCATCCGCCGGATGTCGTGCGGATGCAGTCCGATGGTCGGCTCGTCGAACACGTAGGTGACATCGCTCAGGCTGGACCCGAGATGGCGGACCAGCTTCACCCGCTGCGCCTCACCTCCGGACAGCGTCGACGACTCCCGGTCCAGGCTCAGGTAGCCGAGCCCGATCGTCACCATCGAGTCGAGCGTCTGCCGCAAGCCCTCGACCATCGGCCCGACGCCGGGATGTTTGACTCCGGCAACGAACTTGGCGAGGTCGCTGATCTGCAGGGCTGAGCATTCGCCGATGGTCAAGCCGTCGACGGTGACCGACCGGGCCGCCTCGTTCAGCCGGACGCCACCACAGGCGGCGCAGGTGCGCTGGTGCACGGCCCGCTCCGCGAACGCACGGAGGTGTCCCTGCATCGACTCGCGGTCCTTGCCGAGGTACTGGCGCCGGAGCCGGACGACGAGCCCCTCGAAGGTCAGGTTGCTCTTCCCGACCCGGATCTTCGTCTGCTCCTGGTACAGGAACTGCCGCCAGGTCTGCTCGGGATACGCCTGGAGTGGCAGGTTCGGATCGAACAGCCCGCAGTGGGCCATCACCTGCCACGGCCAGTCGCCGACGGCGTACCCAGGTGCCGTGATCGCACCCTGGTTGAGGCTCTTGCGCCGGTCGACCAACTCGTCCAGCTCGAACTCGGTGGTCCGGCCGAGTCCTTCACACTCGGGACACATGCCCTCCGCCCGGTTGAAGCTGAACACCGAAGGCGGACCGGCGTACGGCGCCCCGGCGCGGCTGAACAGGATGCGGAGCATGGTGTGCGCGTCGGTCGCGGTGCCGACCGTGGAGCGGGCGTTGGCGCCGATCCGTTCCTGGTCGACGACGATGGCGGCGGACAGGTTGCCGAGCGAGTCGACGTCCGGCCGGCCCAGACTGGGCATGAAGTTCTGCACGAACGCGGTGTAAGTCTCGTTGATCAGCCGCTGGGACTCGGCGGCGATCGTGTCGAAGACCAGCGACGACTTGCCGGAGCCGGAGACCCCGGTGAAGACGGTGAGCCGGCGCTTCGGGATGTCGAGCGAGACGCCGGCGAGATTGTTCTCGCGGGCTCCCCGCACCTGGATGGCATCGTGATTGTCGGCAGCAAGCATCCTTCAATTGTTTCATTGAACCGGTCGTACAAAGTTGGCTCGCAGATCCCCGCTTGCTCGTGCGCAGAACCCTCTACGCCCGAGTTAAGGCTTGCGGGCTCGCCGGCCGACGTCGTCGAGCAATTCCTGGAGCTGGGACGCGAGCTCGGCGCGGCCCGTGGGGGACAGTGACGCGACCAGCTCGGACTCGCGTGTCAGCACCTGGTCGACGGTCCGCTCGATCATGTCGTGGCCGGTCTCGGTGAGAGTCACGACGACCGCACGGCTCCCGTCGTCGGCGTTCCGGCGGGTGACCAGGCCGGAGTCCTCGGCCCGGGCCACCCGCTGCGAGATGGCTCCCGCGGTAACGAGCGTCAGGCGGCTCAACTCACGCGTCGTCAACTCGTACGGCGCTCCGGCCCGGCGCAGCACACTGAGCAGGTCGAGGGTGGCCGGGTCGACACCGAGATCGGCGAGCAGCCGCCGCCGGTCGTCGGCGAAGAGCTTGGCCAGCCGCCACAGGGGAGTGACGATCTCGATCGAGTCGGTCGGTGTGCCGGGCCGCTCCCGCCGCCAGGCGCGGGCGATCTCCGCGGCGGGGTAGGGGCTCGGCGTATCGAGGGGATAGGAGTCGGCCACGATCACCATGCTACGTTTAGAGCTAAACATTTAGACCTAAACGTGAGGGATGACCGTGACACGGATGATCGTGGTGACCGGAGGAGCGACCGGAATCGGGCGGGCGACCGCCGAGCGGTTCCGCGCGGACGGCGACGAGGTGGTGATCACCGGGCGCCGAGAGGACGTACTGGCCAAGACTGCGGCGGACCTGGGAGCCAGGGGAGTGGTGTGCGATGCGACGGACCCGGCACAGATCGAGCGACTGCTGGCCGAACTGCCGGACCGGATCGACGTACTGGTGAACAACGCCGGCGGCAACACCGACTTCGGCGCGCCGGAAGGTGGCCTGGAGCAGCTGAAGGCGAACTGGCTGCAGAACCTCGACGCAAATCTGCTCAGTGCCGTACTCACCACGACAGCGCTCTCACCACGACTCACCACAACGGTCGTGCATCTCGGTTCGATCGCCGGTGCCCGTGGTGCCGGTTCGTACGGCGCGTCGAAGGCCGCGTTGGCGATGTGGAACGTGGATGCGGCGATCGAACTCGGGCCGCGCGGCATCACGTCGAACGTGGTGGCGCCAGGCTTCACCGCAGAGACCGAGTTCTTCCAGGGACGGATGACAGCCGAGCGCCGTCAAACGTTGCTGGAAGCAACGATGACCAAACGTGAGGGCCAGGTCGGCGACATCGCCACGACGATCCACTTCCTCGCCTCGCCGGCCGCGCGTCACCTCACCGGTCAGGTCCTGCACGTCAACGGCGGGGCGCTCAGCACACGCTGACTACGTGACAACGCGGCCAGATGTGACAATGGCGGCATGCGTGCCACCGTCAAAGATGTCGCCAAGCTGGCCGGGGTGTCCCCGAAGACGGTGTCGAACGTCATCAACGGCGTCGTGTTCGTCCGTCCGGAGACGCGCGCCCGGGTCGAGCAGGCGCTGGCCGAGCTCGACTACGTTCCGAACATGAGCGCCCGCGGCCTGCGCAACGGCCGGTCCGGGATGATCGCGCTCGCGCTGCCCGACCTGCTCCGCCCGTACTCCGCGGAGATCGTCCATCTCGTCGTGGAGCTCGCGCACGAGCGCGGCTGGGGCGTGCAGATCGAGCAGACCGCGGCCGAGCCCAAGCGTGAGTTCGAGTTGCTGTCCAAGGCCCGCGCGTACCTGGTCGACGGCCTGATCCTGAACCCGGTGAACCTCGACGACAGCGCCGTACTGTCGGCCGGCCCGCTGCCGCCGCTCGTGCTGATCGGAGACGTGGACCAGGACCTGGTCAGCCAGGTCGCGATCGACAACGTCGCCGCGGCCCGAGACCTCACCAAACACCTGCTGGCACAGGGATGCCGCCGGATCGCCGTCGTCGGTACGCCGGAGGTCCCGCGCGGCTCGAGTGGCGCCGGCGTCCTGGCCGGCTCCGCCGAAGCCCCGGGTACGGCGGCCTCCCGGCTGCGGACCGCCGGCTACCACCAGGCGCTCGAGGAGGCCGGCGTACCGATCGATCCGGCGCTGGAGATCGGGCTGGACCGGTGGCGGCCCGAGGGCGCGGCCACGGTGGTGGGGAAGTACCTCGCCGAGCACGAACTGCCGGACGCGTTCTTCTGCTTCACCGACACGATCGCGTCGGGCACGCTGTCGGCACTGTGGAGTGCGGGCATCGCCGTGCCTCAGCAGACGCTGGTGGCCGGGTTCGACAACATCCTGGAAAGCCAGTTCATGATCCCGCCGCTGACCACCGTCGACTTCGACCGGCGCGCGTTCGTCGAGGCGGCCCTCGACCTGCTCGGCGAGCGGATGAGCGACAAGAACACGGCGCCACGCCGGGTGATGGTCCCGCACCGCATCGTGATACGCAACAGCACCACACGCTAGCGGACACATTTCAGCAGAAATCCACACCGGCCTCTTGTGGAGTGGATTCTAACGATGTAATCATCGGTCCCGCCGCCCGAAGGAGAGACCGTATGACATCGCTTGATCGGCACATTTCCCGGCGTCGTCTGCTCTCCGGAGCGGCCGCGCTCGCTGGTGGCGGGATGCTGTTCGGCTGCGCGCCCGGTGCGTCGCGGTCGACCTCGAATCTCGACTACTGGCACCTGATGACCGGTGGTGACGGCATCGTGATGGCCGGCCTGGTGGACGCGGTCAGCGCGGCGAACCTCGGCTTCCACGCGACCCAGACGGTGCTCGCCTGGGGACCGCCGTACTACACGAAGCTGGCGATGGCCTCGGCCGGCGGCCGGGCTCCCGACGTCGCGATCATGCACGCGTCCCGGATCGCCGGCTACGCACCTGGCGGACTGCTCGAGCCGTGGGACCTCGACCTGCTGGCCGAGGTCGGCCTGAAGGAAAGCGACTTCCCGCCGCTGGTGTGGCAGAAGGGCATGTACGACGGCAAGCTCTACTCGATCGCCCTCGACACCCACCCGTTCGTCCTCTACTACAACACCGAGCACGCCACGAAGGCCGGCGTCACGGATGCGCTGCAGACGATGAAGAGCCCGGAGCAGTTCACCGAGGTCGCCACCAAGATGCAGGAGGTGACCGGGAAGCACGGTGTCTCGTACGGCTATCTCGGCGACGGCTCGCAGATGTGGCGGCTGTTCTACACGTTCTACCGGCAACTGGGCGCGGAGATGAAGCTCGTGCCGGGCCAGAAGGCACAGGTCGACGAGGACGCGGCCGTGAAGGCACTGTCCTTCGTCCAGTCGTTGCTCGACGACAAGATCGCCAGCCGCAGCGGCGACGGCGGTACGGCGACCAGCGAATTCCTGCACGGCGAGAGCGGGCTCTTCTTCGGCGGCGTGTGGGAGCTGCCGGTGCTGAAGGACGCCAAGATGCCGGTCGACGCCCGTCCGATCCCGACCCTGTTCGGCACCGATGCGGCGTACGCGGACTCGCACACGTTCGTGCTGCCGCGGCAGTCGAAGGCGTCACCGGAACGCCGCAAACATGTGTACCAGTTGGTGGCCGAGATCTTGAAGCGCTCGGTGAAGTGGGCCGGCGCCGGTCACATCCCGGCGTACCAGCCGGTGGTCCGGAGTCCGGAGTACCAGGAGCTGAAGCCGCAGTCGAACTACGCGGGCATTCCGGCGTACGTGAACTACGACCCGGATGTGTGGTTCGGCGGCGCGGGCAGCGACTTCCACAAGTACTTCGCCGAGAACGTGCAGAACGTGTACCTCGGCAGCGGGGATCCCGCCGCCGGGTTCGAAGGTTTCGTCAAGCGGCTGAACGTGCTGCTCGACCGTCCGCAGCCGGTGTGAGAGGAGAGCCATCATGTCGACCGCCATCGACGCAACCACCACGCCGGCCGAGGTCGTTGCCGAAGGCCCCGGATCCGGCCAGGACCGGGCCCGGCGCGGCGAGAGCCTGACCGGATGGGCCTTCGCGGCACCGTTCGCCGTGCTGTTCGTACTGTTCCTGGTGGTGCCCGCGATCTACGGGCTCTACCTCAGCTTCACCGGTGAGACGCTGACCGGCTCAGGTGGTGAACTGCTCGGGTTCGCCAACTACGCCGAGGCGCTGACGGACCCGGACATGTGGAAGTCACTGGGCAACACCCTGTGGTTCACGGTCCTCAGCACGGTTCCGCTCGTCCTCCTGTCACTGGCCTTCGCGCTGCTGGTGAACCTCGGGCTGCCGGGGCGCTGGCTGTGGCGGCTGTCGTTCTTCCTGCCGTACCTGCTCGCCTCGACCGTCGTGGTGATGTTCTGGTCCTGGATGTACAACCCCAAGCTCGGGCTGATCAACGGCGTACTGGGTGAGTTCGGGATCGCGCCGGTGGCCTGGCTGCAGGACCCGAACGTCGCGATGATCTCGGTCGTGGTCACCACGCTGTGGTGGACGATCGGGTTCAACTTCCTGCTCTACCTGGCCGCGCTGCAGAACATCCCGGAGCAGCAGTTCGAGGCGGCCGCGATCGACGGCGCCGGCAAGTGGCGGCAGCTGTTCTCGATCGTGATCCCGCAACTCGCGCCGACCACCGCGCTGATCGTGACGCTGCAGATCCTGGCGTCGCTGAAGGTCTTCGACCAGATCTACATGCTGACCAACGGCGGTCCGGCCGGCGCGACCCGCTCGATCGTGCAATACATCTACGAGTCCGGTTTCACCGGCTACCGGTTCGGCTTCTCGTCGGCCATCTCGTACCTGTTCTTCGCGATCATCGTGCTGGTGTCGCTGGCGCAGTACAAGCTGATCAACCGGAGGAACGCGGCATGAGCACGTATTCGCTGGCGCGGAACATCAAGCAGGGACACAAGCCGGGCGAGAACCCGTGGAGCGTGTCGCGGGTGGTGGCGCTGCTGGTGCTGGCGTTCCTGGCCGCGACCTGGCTGGTGCCGTTCGCCTGGGCTGTGCTGACCTCGCTGAAGAGTGAAGCGGACGCCGGGGCGTCGACGATCAGCCTGAATCCGCCGGACGGGCTCGGATTCGACGCCTATCGCAAGGTGCTCTCGGCCGGCGACATCCCGTCCTGGGCGTGGAACAGCCTGATCACCTCGATCGCGATCACCTTTCTCACCGTGGCGGTCTCGGCGCTGGCCGGCTACGCGTTCTCCCGGGTCAGTTTCACCGGGCGGCGCTGGCTGTACGCCGCGATCATCGGCGCCATCATCATTCCGCCGCAGATGCTGATCGTGCCGTTGTTCCGGCAGATGCTCGCCTTCGACCTGGTCGACACCTACTGGGGCATCATCCTGCCGCAGACGATCGCCCCGGCGATGGTGCTCATTCTCAAACGTTTTTTCGACCAGATCCCGGTCGAACTGGAGGACGCGGCCCGGGTGGACGGCGCGAATCGGCTGCGGGTGTTCTGGTCGATCGTGCTGCCGTTGTCCCGCCCGATCCTCGCGGCGGTGGCGATCTTCGTCTTCATCGGTGCCTGGAACAACTTCCTCTGGCCGTTCATCGTCACCACCGACGCGGACCTGATGACGTTGCCGGTCGGCCTGCAGACGGTGAAGAGCGCCTATGGCCTGCAATACGCGCAGAACATGGCCTCGGCGATCCTGGCGGCATTGCCACTGGTGGTGGTTTTCCTGTTCTTCCAGCGCCACATCATCAAAGGTGTCGCGACGACGGGCTTCGGCGGCCAGTAAAACGCACTACCCGGGGGTATTCGTGGACAGCGGTCCCGGCACGCGGGATTCCGGTCACGATCCCTTGAAATGGCCGTCACTCTCAGCAAGGCTTCCCTGATCACTTCCGCGTTCTTTCCGAGGGTGGACTGAACGGGGGAGTGTGCGGCTGCTGCCTGCGTGGTGGCCGCGCCAAACCGCCACTCGGGGGTAACAACAAGAGAAGGGGGACGCGTGTCAGCGATGACAAGGCTCGCCGAGCAGTGCCGTGATGTGAGGAGTCACGGCAAAGCAGAGCTCGGACGGGCTTCGATCCAACCAGCGGTCTGCACCGGCATCCACGAGGTGAACTCGTCGATTCCGTTGGGCCGGCCGCGACGCGTGGCAGTGCTCAGACTGAGCAACGGTATGACGACCACGTTGCGACTCGGCGAAGGCGCCCCAGCGCCGGAGCGAGGCGCCACTGTGTTCGTCCGGGGTGGCCGGGGCATGGGTGACCAACCTGCATCAGGTGGAGTCATCCTCGCGTCGGCAGGCCCGAGCTGAAACCCAGCGGCCAAGCACAGAGCTGAGTGACTCGCCGGTCTCAGATCCCAACGCCGAGCTGAGGCCGGCAAGTTTCTGGAGCCGTCCCTCCCTGCGGACGGCCCTCAGTCCTCCATCGGATCGGTCAGCGCGCGAATCTCGATCGGAGAGTACGGAGCCTCCGGCAGCCGGGCCGCGATCTCCGTCGCCCGCTCCAGACTGCACTCCACCAAGTAGTACCCGGCCAGCACTTCCTTCGCCTCGGTGAACGGTCCATCGGTGACCGCCGGGATTCCGTCGTTCACCCTGACCACTCGGGCGCTCGCGGTGGTCAGCCCGATGCCGTCGACATACTCGCCGTTCGCCTTCAGTTCCTCGGCGAGGACCCGGTGCTGGTCGAGCACTTGCTCGATTCCCGCGGCGTGCAGGGCATCCCAGGTGTCGGTGTTCCCGTAGATCAGCAGCATGTATTTCATCGCGAATCTCCGTCCTGTCCTGGGTACGTCGGAGCGCCGGTGCCCTTCTCGACACCGGCGCCCAGACTATGTGCAGCCCAAGTCCTACCAGGTGGCTCCGGCCGGGGTACGGACGGTGGTGTTGATCCGGTTGAACATGTTGGTGAGCGCGATCATCATCACGATCCCGGACAGCTGCCGCTCGTCGAAGTGCTCGGCGGCCGCGGCCCAGATCTCATCGGTGACAGCGCCCGGCCGGTCGGCCAGCCGGGTCGCGGCCTCGGTGAGCTCGAGCGCCGCACGCTCGGAGGCGGTGAACAGGTCCGAGTCGCGCCAAGCAGCGACCTGGTGCAGCCGCTCGTCGGTCTCGCCGTTCTTGAGCGCCGACTTGATCCCGCCGAACACGCAGGGGGAGCAGCCGTTGATCTGGCTGGCCCGCAGGTGCACCAGCTCGAGCGTCGCTCCCGGCGCGCCGGCCTGGGCGATGGCCTTGTAGATGTTCTGGACGCCCTTGGTGGCGTCCGGGAGGATCTCGGCGGGGTTCGTCATCCGTGCATTCATGGGAGGTTTCTCCAGGTTCCGTGGTGTTGTCTTCACTCCCTCGACGGATCCCGGCGCGATGATGTGACAGCGGTCCGGAGATCAGTTCTCACACGTTCCTCGACCGGCACACTGAGGTCGGAGTACTGGCCGGTGAGACAGATCGGTCCGGTGTACTTGAGCTTCTCCAAGGCGGTGAACACTGCGGTCCAGTCGGACAGTCCTTCGCCGGCCTGGCCGAAATACGTCTTCCAGCCGTCGTCGGTGCGGACGTAGTACGCGTTCTTCAGGTTGACGATGCCGATCCGGTCGGCGCCGAGTTCGAGGGTGACGGCGGGATCGTCACCGGCCAGCGCATCGTGCGCCGCGTCCCAGACGAGCTTGAAGGACTCGGGCAGTCCGTCGAGCAGTTGCAGTACTCCGAGCGTCGACGCCACGAACCGCCCGTGATGCGGCTGCACCCCGACCTGGACGCCGTACCGCTCCACCAGTACGGCGGCCTCCTCGAGCAGCACGCGATTGCGTCGCACCGATGCGGCGTACCCGTCCGGTCCCACGTCGGCCATGATCCGGATCATCGGTACGCCGGCCTCCGCACAAGCGGCGAAGACGCGCTCCGAGAGATCACTGGCAACGCTGATCGGCTCGATGCCCTCGGCTCGCAACTGTGCCGTGAACTTCGGCAACTCGGTCTCCGCCGCGGCCGGGGTGAGGTAAGCGATGTCGCGGACCGGGATCTCGGCGCCGGCGAACCCGAGACCCGAGACCAGCCGGCCGAGCTCGTCACCGGGCAGCCCTGCCCAGGGTTTGGTGAAGACGGACCACAGATAGGTCATTCAGCGGCCTCCCAGCCCACTCATGGTGATACCTCGGACGAACCAGCGTTGCGTCAGGAAGAACAGGATGATCAGCGGGACCGTGGTGACGGTGGCGGCCATCAGCAGCAGGTTCCACTGCGTGCCGTTGGTGTCCTGGAACACTTGCAGCCCGACGGACGCCGTCCGGGTCGCGTCGCTGTTCGAGATGACCAATGGCCACAGAAGGTTGTTCCACTGACCGATGAACTTGAACACCGCCAAGGTCGCGATCGCCGGGACCGCCAGCGGCACGATCACGCGGATGAACGCCTGCCACCGGTTGGCGCCGTCCAGCCGGGCGGCCTCCTCGTAGTCGCGCGGGATGCCGAGGAAGAACTGCCGGAGCAGGAAGACCCCGATCGCGGTGAACGCGTGCGGCAGGATCATGCCCGGCCAGGTGTCGATGCCGTGCAGTTTCGCGACCAGCACGAACTGCGGGATCAGCGTCACCTGCGACGGGATCATCAGCGTGGCCAGATAGATGCCGAACAGCCAGCCCCGGCCGGGGAAGTTCAGCCGGGCGAACGCGTACGCCGCGAGCGCCGCCGTCACGGTCTCCAGCAGGGTCGTCCCGCCGGCGAAGTAGACGGTGTTCAGCAGGTACTTACCGAGCGGCACCAGTTCGAAGGCGCGCGTCAGATTCTCCGGATGCCAACTGCTCGGCCAGAACGACGGTTTGGCGGCCATCGACTCAGCGTCGGACTGGAACGCGACCAGCACCATCATCACGACCGGGATCAGCGTGAGTGCGGTGACCAGGAAGCAGGCGAAGACAATCAGCTTCCGCTGGACGACCTTGTTGGAGACCAGAGGGAGAGCTTCAGTTGTCATAGTGGACCAACCTCTTCTGGAAGAAGAACTGTGTCGCGGTGATCAGCACGATGAAGGCGAACAGCACCAGCGACTGTGCGGCGGCGTACCCCTGGTCGTAGTTCTCGAAGCCGGTCCGGTAGATGTACATGACCAGCGTGGTGGTGCGGGTGCCCGGGCCGCCGTTCGTCATGATGAGAGCCTGGTCGAACACCTGGAACGAGCCGATGATCGAGGTGACGATCACGAAGAACAGTGCTGGTGAGAGCATCGGCAGCGTGACGTTCCGGAAGCTCTGCCACGGCGAGGTGCCGTCGACGCGGGCGGCCTCGTAGAGCTGTTGCGGGATTGCCTGCAGGCCGGCCAGGAACACGACCATGCCGAACCCGAAGCTCTTCCAGACGCTCATCAGGATCAGCGCCGGCATCGCCCAGTTGTCCGAGATCAGCCAGGCCGGGCCGTGGATGCCGAACAGCCCGAGTACGGCGTTCACCAGGCCGTCGTGCGGGATGTAGAGCCAGATCCAGACGAACGCGACCGCCACCGTGATCGTTGCGTAGGGCAACAGCAAGAGCGAGCGGAAGACGGCGATCCGGCGCAGACCCTGATTCAGCAGCAGCGCCAGCGCGAGGCTCACCAGGATCGTCAGCGGCACGCTCACGAAGGTGAAGTACGCCGTGTTGCCGAGCGCCGACCAGAAGGTCGGGTCCGGGCCGAGGCGGGCGAAGTTGCGCAGGCCGGCCCAGGTGGGTGGGCTGAACAGGTTCCAGTCGAGCAGCGAGATGACGCCGGCGGCGACGACCGGGCCGGCGGTGAAGATCAGGAATCCGATCAGGCTCGGCAGCAGGAACAGCCAGGCGGTGAGCGACTCGCGGTTGCGCCAGCGTGGCGTCGGTTTCGAGGTAGGGCTTGGAGATACGGCGGTCGCCGGTACGGGTTCGGTGGTGGTGGTCAGGGCCATCGGGATCACCCCCTCCTGGCGGTGGCTTGGCGGATGTTGTCGAGGTGCTGCCGCATCAGTACGTCGAGACGCGGGGTCACCCCGGCGATTGCCTCGGGCACCGGAACCTGACCGAGGAAGGTGCGGGGCAGATCCTGGCCGAGCAACTGCTTGACCTGGTTCCAGTTCGTGGTGACGTCGAACGGGTGTCCGCCGGCCACCTTGCCGGCCAGGATGTCCTGCACGATGCCGAGGTTGTCCGGCGGCGGCTGGAACGCGCTGCCTGCGCTGAACCGGGCCGGGTTGTTCCGGCCGGCCTTGGCGTAGATGTCCAACGCGCCCGTACTGGTCAGGGTCTTCAGCAGCTTCCACGCGAGGTCGAGATCGGCACCCTCGCGCACCCCCGATGGAATCGCGAAGCTGGAGCCGGAGACCCGCGGCGTGCTGCCGGCGGCACCGGCGGGGAACGGGATGATGTCCCAGTCGAACTTGGCCTTGCGGACGTTGACGACCTGCCACGGGCCGTTCTGCATGAAGGCGACATTGCCCTCCAGGAAGTTCGACAGCGAACTCTCGGTGACCAGGTTCTTGATCGGCGGCGTGACCTTGTCCTTGACGAACAGGTCGATGACGAACTGCAGCGCCTCCATCGCCTCCGGCTCGCCGAGGATGCTGCGGGAGGCGTCCTCGCTCATCACGTTCCCGCCGGCGCAGTAGATCCACGACACCAGGTCGTCGATCGCCGGTGCGCAGGTGAAGCCGTACTGGTCCGGCGCGTGGGTCAGCTCGACGGCCAGTTCGCGGAACGTTGCCCACGGCATCGGCTCGGTCCGGGACGGCAGTGCGATGCCCTGCTTCTGCAGCAGGCTCTTGTTGTAGTACATCACCGTCGGCGCGACGTCGAACCCGATCGCGTACGTCTTGCCGTTGAAACTCGAGATCTTCTGGATCGGCTGGTAGAAGTCGTCCAGGTCGAAGTCAGAGTCACCCTCGATCAGGTCGTCCAGCGGCCGGTGTGCACCGCGGGCGGCGTACGTCGGGATGAGCGTGCCGTTCAGCGCGGTCACCAGGCCGGCTGTCCCGCTCACGAGTTGGAGGTCGAGCTTGGTCGGGTAGGGGCCGGACGGGGTCAGGGTCGGGACGGACTTCACCTTGAGCTGCTGCTCGACGTACGCGCTGAAGTCCTGCCAGACCTTCCGCTCCGCGGCGCTGCTCGACCACATGGCCCAGGTGGCCGACCCGGCCGGTGGACCGGACGAGCAGCCGGCCACGGCCAGCCCCAGACCGGCCAGGCCGGTCAGTTCGAGAAAGCTGCGGCGGGACAGCTTCGTGCTCATGGGTTTCTCCTCACCGATAGAGCAGGTCGATCGACTCGGCGCGGATTCGCTCCTCGTCGACCTGAACGCCCAGTCCAGGGGCGGTGGGGACCGTTGCGACGGCCTTGGTGATGCTCAGTCCGTCGACGTACAGATCGGACAGCAGTTCCGGCCCGTTGAGCTCGGCGGGCAGCGCGAGCTCGAGCTGACTGAACACGTGCAGCGCGGCGGCGAATGCGACTCCGCAGTCGGTGAGGCCGCTGGCGAGGATCTCGAGACCGCCGGCCAGCGCGGTCTGGGCGGTCTTGAGTGCGTTCCGCAGGCCGCCCGACTTGCAGACCTTGATCACGACCAGGTCCGCGGCGTCCAGCCGGATCGCCCTGGCCAGGTCCTGGGCGGAGAAGCTGCCCTCGTCGATCGCGATCGGCAGGTCGATCAGTTCGCGCAGCCGCTGCATCGCGAGTGTGTCCGTGCTCGGCACGGGTTGCTCGACGCAGTGGATCGTGTGGATGTCCCTGGTCCGGTCGAGCAGTTGCCGCAGCGCGCTGGGGCGGTACGACTGGTTCGCGTCGAGCCACAAGGGCTTGCCGCCGGCCACCTCGGCCACAGTCCGGATCGCCTCGGTGTCCGCGTCCAGGTCGCCCCCGATCTTGACCTTGTACGCCGGGTAGTCCGACGACTTGATCGCATGGTCGCGGACCGCCTCCTGGTCGCCGACCCCGATGGCCGAGCAGAGCGGGATCTCGTCGTACACCTTGCCGCCGAGCAGCGCGTGCACGGGGACGCCGGCGAGCTTGCCGGCCGCGTCGTGCATGGCGACGTCGACGGCGGCGCGGGCGAACGGGAAGCCGTTCGAGACCGCTGGGCTGAGGCGCTTGGCGGCGCGCTGGTGGAAGAGCTCGACGTCGAACGGCGTCAGCTCGAGCAGGATCGGGGCGAGGTGCCGCCTGATCACGACGGCCATCGTCTCGGCGGTCTCGTAGCTCCAGCTGGGCAGTGCTCTTTGCTCTCCCCACCCGACGACACCGTCCTCGGTGGTGAGCTTCACGAACACCACCGCGGCGGCCTGGTCCGGAGCCGCGCCGGGGGAGCCGACGGCTCCGCTGCCGAGCACGAACCGGCGGGCGAACGGCACCGCGACCGGGAAGACTTCGACCTGGGTGATCCGGGACATGCGGTCCTCCTTTCAGGCCGCGATCGACCAGACGGCCGGATCGACGAAGCTGGGTCCGCGAGTGCCGTCCTCGAGCCACTTCAGCGCGTCGGCGAGCACGTAGCCGGCGAGGGCGAGGTGACCTTCGACGGTGTCACCGGCGACGTGCGGGCTGAGCAGCAGGTTGGAGGCCTGCAGGGTGGTGGCATCGAAGGACGGTGGCTCGGGGTCGTAGACGTCGAGTGCGGCGTACAGGCGTCCGTCGCGCACGTGGTCGAGCAGCGCTTGCTGGTCGAGCGCGGGTCCACGGGACGAGTTCACGACGACCGCACCGTCGGGGATCCGCTGGATCAGCTCGCGAGTGATCATGCCCTTGGTCTCCGGCACGTTCGGGACGTGGATCGTCAGGAACGCGCTCTCGACCGTCTCCTGCAGTTCGGCGGTGCGGACGCCGAGCTGGCTCGCGCGCTCGGCGGTGAGGTACGGGTCGTAGACGACGAGGTCGCAGTGGAAGGGCTGCAGCAATGTGATGAGAGCGCGGGCCGTGCTGCTCGCGCCGACGATGCCGACCTTGGCCCCGGCGAGTTCGTGGCCGCGGTAGTCGGTCTGCTTCCAGCCACCTTGCCGGATCGCCTGGTCGAAGCGGGGGAGACGACGTGCCAGGGTGAGCATCGAGGCCAGGCAGTACTCGCCGACAGACCAGGCGATCCGCGGTCCGGCCGAGAAGACGGCGACACCCTGGTCGAGGATGACCGGGTCGATCAGGTTCTTGACCGTGCCGGCCGCGTGCGCGACCACCTTCGGTCCGTTGCCGTCGGCCCACAGTTCCTCGCCGAGGTGCGGCGTACCCCAGCTGGTCAGGAGTACGTCGGCGCCGGCCACCAACCCGGGCACGGCTGCCGGGTCCAGCGCCGGCGGTTTGCCGGGCGTCGCCGGTCCAGCGGCGTGAGCGGGCTGCGCCCAGACGACCTCGAACCGGTCCTCGAGCAGCCGGCGGGTCTGCGGGTCGACCACGTCGTCGGCACGTTCGGGGGACATCAGGGCAACGAGTTTCGGCACCGTGGGGGCTCCTTCGCTTGGGCGTCGCTCTGACGGTAGGCGCTTTCCGTTATGCAGGTCCAAGCCCGATTTCGCATGAACCGATACCGTGCCGGTATGGACCTGTCGCTCCAGCAACTGCGCGGCTTCGTCGCCGTCGCCGAGGAACTGCACTACGGCCGCGCCGCCCAGCGGCTGAACAT
The DNA here is from genome assembly GCF_004331485.1 of Kribbella capetownensis. Taxonomy (GTDB): domain Bacteria; phylum Actinomycetota; class Actinomycetes; order Propionibacteriales; family Kribbellaceae; genus Kribbella; species Kribbella capetownensis. The sequence goes on along the minus strand of NZ_SJKD01000005.1, from coordinate 382,673 downwards.
GACCCAGCCGCCGTTGACCCGGCAGATCCAGGGCCTGGAGCGATCTCTCGAGGTCCGGCTGTTCGACCGGACCGGCCGCGGAGTCCGGCTGACCGCGGCGGGCGATGTATTCCTGGAGCACGCTCGCCGGGTGCTCGCCCTGCTCGAAATAGCCCCGGAGGCGACACGGCGGGCAGCCGAGGGACAGACCGGGACGCTGCGGATCGCCTTCACCGCGATCGGGGCGTACGCCGTACTGGCCGACTTCCTCACCATGGTCGCGAAGCGGACCCCGGCGGTGACGGCCGAGCTCACCGAGTTGGTGAGCCAGTCGCAGTTCGAGGCGCTCGCGAACCTGGAGATCGATCTCGGGCTGGTCCGGCCACCGATCCCGTCGCAGTTCGAGTCGGTATTGGTCCACTCAGAGGACCTGGTGGTGGCCGTACCGGCCACGCATCCGTTGGCGGAGGGGGATTCGCCGGTTGCGCTGGTCGACGTGACGGACGGCTACATCGGCTACAGCCCGGAAGGATCGCAGTACCTGCACGACATCTGTGCGGCGATGATCGGAATGGACCGGTACGCCGTGAGTCAGTTGGCCTCGCAGGTGCCGACGATGCTGGCGCTGGTCAGGGCCGGATTCGGGTGTGCGTTGATCCCGCGCTCGATCAAGGCGATGGGCGTCGAGGGCGTGCGCTACCGGGAGCTCGATCCGGCGGACGCGCACTCCGTGACGTTGCACGCGTGCTGGAGTCCGGACAGCCCCAACCCGGCTCTCCAGCGCCTGGTCGAATCGCTGCGCGCCAACCCGCACCTCGACGCCTGATGGCTTGACTTAGAGCGAGGTCCAACTCATAGGCTGCGAAGCATGACAGCACAGCACAAGATCGGTTCGGGGTTCGGGCACGACAGCACCGCGGACGATGTTCTGGCCGGCATCGACCTGACCGGCAAGCTGGCGGTGGTGACCGGCGGCTACTCGGGCCTCGGCCTGGAGACGACCCGCGCGTTGACCAAGGCCGGCGCGCACGTCGTCGTACCGGCGCGACGTCCGGACGCCGCACGTGAGGTCCTGGCCGATGTCTCCGGTGTGGAGGTCGACGAGCTGGATCTCGGTGACCTGGACAGTGTGCGTGCGTTCGCGGACCGGTTCCTTGCGTCGGGGCGCAGCATCGACATCCAGATCGACAACGCGGCGATCATGGCCAGCCCCGAGATCCGGGTCGGCCCGGGCTGGGAGGCGCAGTTCGCCACCAACCACCTCGGGCACTTCGCGCTGGTGAACCGGCTGTGGCCCGCGCTGACGGCCGACGGTGGCGCGCGCGTCGTGTCGGTGTCGTCGACGGGACACCGGCGCTCGGACATCCGGTGGGACGATCTCGAGTTCCGGCAGGGCTACGACAAGTGGCAGGCGTACGGGCAGGCGAAGACGGCGAACGTGCTGTTCGCCGTCCAGCTGGATGCCCTCGGCAAGGATTCCGGCGTGCGTGCGTTCGCGCTGCACCCGGGCGGGATCCTGACCCCGCTGCAGCGTCATCTGACCCGCGAGGAGATGGTCGGCTACGGCTGGATCGACGCGGACGGCAACCCGGTCGGCCAGGGCTTCAAGTCACCCGAGCAGGGTGCCGCCACCCAGGTCTGGGCCGCGACGTCGCCGCAGCTGGACGGTCTTGGCGGTGTCTTCTGTGAGGACTGCGAGATCGCGGAAGTCTCCACCGACGACAGCCCGGGCGTCCGGCCGTACGCCGTGGATCCGGCGTCGGCGGCCCGCTTGTGGACCGTCTCGGCCGAGCTCACCGGAGTGAACGCCTTCGGGTAAGGTGGTCAGCACCGGAACGGCGGACGAAGGAGGTGGGACCGATCACCAGTCAGGCAGGTTGGTTGCTCCCGCCCCGAGTGGTCAGCGTCGGTCGCTGACCGCGGGAGCCTCGTAGTCGAAGGGGTTCTGTGTCTGTTTCTTCTGTTCCATCATCTGACCTCGGCAGCGTGGTCGACCGGTTGCGTGCGGCCGGGTGCGTGTTCGCCGAGGACGAGGCGGCGATGATCGCCGAGACCGCTCGCGACGACGCTGAGCTGAGGGCCATGGCCGATCGCCGGATCGCCGGGCTGCCGCTCGAACACGTCCTCGGCTGGGCGTCGTTCCGTGGGCTGCGGATCGCCGTCGATCCCGGCGTGTTCATCCCTCGTCGGCGGACGGAGTTCCTGGTCGCCGAAGCGTTGCGGGTGACCGCGCCGGGTGCCGTCGTACTCGATCTTGGGTGTGGCTCCGGTGCCTTGGGTGCTGCGATCGCGGCCGAGCAGCAGGTGTCGTTGTACGCCGCGGATATCGAGCTGGCCGCGGTTCGGTGTGCTCGGCGCAATCTCGTCCCTTGGCGGGGCTCTGTGTATCAGGGTGATCTGTTCTCCGCGCTGCCCGACGAGCTGCGTGGGCGGATCGACGTACTGCTGGCGAATGTGCCGTATGTGCCGACGAACGAGATCCGGTTGTTGCCGCCGGAGGCCCGGCTGTACGAGCCGCATGTGACGCTCGACGGTGGGCCGGATGGGTTGGCGACGTTGCGGCGAGTGGCCGCGGCGGCGCCCGAGTGGCTCGCTCCTGGTGGTCATGTGTTCGTGGAGATGAGCGAGCATCAGGCGCCGCCGGCCAGAGCCGTGTTCGTCGAGCACGGTCTGGCCGCCGAGATCGTCGCTGACGACGACCTCGGCGCGACCGTTGTATACGGCATCAAACCCGGCGCTGCACGTGCAGGAGGTAGTCCCGCCGGTTGAGCGGGTCGTGGTCGGTGCGCGGGCGCTCCGGGATCGGTCCGGTGACCGGTTGGTAGCGCTCGAACGCCGACTCCAGCACTCCCTCGCCACGAGTGAGGGCAGGTAACTGCTGCTCGAATTCGTACACGGCCGCCGCGGGGATTTCTCCTTCCAGGGTTGAGGTTTCCGCGGCCAGTGCCGGCACCTGCGGGATCGCGCGCAGGCGGGCCAGCGCGGCCAGGACGGCGCGGGTCGTGTCGGTCGGCATCTCCAGCCGGAACCGGTGCATCGGCTCGTGGACCTGGGTGCCGGCCTGCTGGAGCGCCGTCATCAGGACCAGGGGAGTGAGGTTGCGGAAGTCGCCCGCCGTACTCGACATGCTCTTGTCGAAGACGGCGTGCGCGTGGCTCTGCCGGGCCGAGTAGCCCGAGTGCGTCATCACCACACGCGCGTCCGGGATCTGCCAGCCGTGGATCGCCTGGTGAAGTGTCTCCCGGACGGTCTCCTCGACCGCCTTGATGAACGCGTACGGCATCGAGCCGAGCTCCACCCCGAGCTCGAACGTCACCCCGGTGTTCACCGGCGCCGGCTCGACCCGCAGGCCGACGGTGGCGAGGAACGGGTTCGCGTCCTTCTTGTTGAATTCCGCCGCCGCGCCGGTGCCGAGCAGCCGCTCGATGCAGATCGTGGTGGTCTCCCGGAACTCGACCTCGATCCCGAACTCGGTCGCGAGCGTTGTCTGGATGACCTCCTTCTGCACCTCGCCGTACAGCGACACGTAGGTCTCCTGCCGCAGGTCGTCCTGGCGCAGGTTGATCAACGGGTCCTGCTCGGCCAGCTGAGACAGCGCCACCCGGAGATTCCCCTTGTCCGACGGCCGGGTCGGCGAGATCACCGTCTCCAGAGTCGGCGGAGCGAAGAATCCGGTCGTGGTGGCCGGCGTCGGCTGGTCGGTCGCGGTGATGCGGTCGCCGATCTGGATGTCGGCGAGGCCCCACAGCTTCCCGATCTGGCCGGCGTTGACCGCGGCCGCCGTACCTTCGCCGAACACCTGGACAGCGGTCAGCTTGGCCTCACCGGTGTCACCGAAGCGCAGCCGGTCGCGGACGTGCGCCGTACCGGAGAACATCCGGACGTACGCGACCTTCTCACCGGCCGGTCCACGCTCGACCTTGAACACCGATCCGTCGACCCGCTCCTGGTCGTTGCCGGCCAGCGGGAGGAATTCACGGATGCCCGCGGTCAGGGCGTCGGTGCCGGCGCCGGTGATCGCGGAGCCGAAGTACACCGGGTGCACAAGGGCTTGCTTGGTCTGGCGGGCGAGGGCGCAGCGGAGAACGTCGTGCGACAGCGCCTTCTCGTTCTCCACGAACGTCCGCAGCAGGTCCTCGTCGTTCTCGGTGAGGACTTCGAGCAGGGCGCCGTACGGATCGTTGCCGTTGTACGGCGTGAACGTCGCCTCGCGGGTGCCGGGCCGGGTGGCCGATCCCATCGGGACGATGGCCGGCGTCAGCTTGTCCGCGATCGACTTCAGTACGGCGTCGTACTGCGCGCCGGGCCGGTCGAGTTTGTTGACGAAGATCAGGGTCGGGATCTTCAGGCGCTGCAGCGTGCGCATCAGCACGCGGGTCTGCGCCTGCACGCCCTCGACCGCCGAGATGACCAGCACCGCTCCGTCGAGCACGCTGAGCGCGCGCTCGACCTCGGCGATGAAGTCCGGGTGACCGGGGGTGTCGATCAGGTTGACGGTCACGTCGCCGATGGCGAACGAGACGACCGCCGACTTGATGGTGATGCCGCGCTGGCGTTCCAGCGCGAGGGAATCGGTCTGGGTACTGCCGCTGTCGACGCTGCCGATCTCGTCGATGACGCCGGCCGCGTAGAGCAGCCGTTCGGTCAGACTCGTCTTACCGGCGTCGACATGCGCCAGGATCCCGAGATTCAGTAATTTCACGCAGCTTCATGTCCCTTGAACAGGTGTCGATGGCTTCCATGGCGAACATGAAGCGAGGTCGCATGGCAGCTCTCCTTGGTAGGCACCTGTTTCGGACGAGTTCGAGTACACCAGCCGCCGGCCGACCCCGGCAAACGGTTTAGCCCTCCGCTACACCGTTAGGCTGGTCGGATGCCCCTCCCCACCTGGATCACGCGTGCCTGAACCCCTCGACGCCGCCGCCCTCGCCGCCCCAGTGATCGGTCCTGTCACTCATCTCGAGGAGGTCAGCGGTTTCGTCGGCAACCAGACGTACCGCCTCGAGTCCGAGTCCGGCACCTTCTATCTGAAGTCCGCTGCCGCGGGTGCGATCAGCGCCGAAGCACAGGCCTCCTCTGACGCTCGTTCGCTGGGGATCCCGGTGCCCACGATCCTCACGGTCGCCACGGGCGATCCCGCGTACCTGATCTCGGAGGCCGTGCCTGGCAACCCTGCCGACGCGTCGGCTACTGAGGCGATCAGAGCTGCCGGGACGCATCTACGCCTGTTGCACGTGATCACCGGACCGGCGTACGGCATCGTCTCCGAGGATTTGCATCCGACGTGGCCGGACTTCCTGAGCACTGCGACCGCGCATCTTGACGAGATCGTTCCGGCCGACCTGGCCGATCGCCTGCGCGCGCACCTGCCGCCCGCGATCGCGCAGCTCCCTGCGACGCGCCCGGCTCTGCTACACGGCGATCTGCACCCGCGGCACCTCTACACCGAGGGCACGACGCTGACGGCCATCATCGACTGGTCCGACGCGACGTACGGCGATCCGCTCTACGACCTGGCCAGGTTCTCGATCTCGGCTCCAACGGAAGCGCTCCTCGACGGCTATGGCCTCCAGTTGACCCCTGCCATCGAGCGGACGTTCTCGCTCTACCGCATCGTGTGGTCCCTGATCGCGCTGTACGCCGAACATAGGGCCGGCGGCGACTGGTTCGACGCCCACATCGTCAGGATCACGAAGGAACTCGCGGGCTAGTTGATCAGCGTGCCGACTGGGGTGCCGGTGCTGATGGAGGAGGCTGCGCCGGTGCGGTCGATGTCGAAGACGTGGAGGGGCAGGCGGTGGTCGCGGGCCAGGATGAAGGCGGATTGGTCCATCACGCCGAGGCCGCGGTCGATGACATCCTGGTAGCTGAGGTGGTCGAACCGGCGCGCGTCCGGGAACTTGTTCGGGTCGGCGTCGTACACGCCGTCGGTGCCGTTCTTCGCGACCAGGAGGGCGTCGGCGCCGAGTTCGACGGCGCGCTGGACGGCGGGGTAGTCGGTGGTGGTGAACGGCTGACCGTTGCCGGAGGCAAGGAGGACGATCGCGCCCTTGTCGAGGTGGCGCAGGGCGCGCAACCGGATGTACGGCTCGGCCATGTTGTTGATCGGGATTGCCGTCATCAGGCGGGCATCGTCGGCACCGAGCGCGGCCAGCCGGCCGCGCAGCAGGACGGCGTTGATGATCGTGCCGAGCATGCCGATGTTGTCGGCCTCGACCCGGTCGATGCCCCAGTCCTCGGCCCGATTACCGCGGAACACGTTGCCCCCGCCCACAACCACCGCGACCTGTACGCCGGTAGCGCGCAACGCGATCACCTCGTTGGCCAGGTGCGTGAGCCTCTCGCGGTTGAACCCGAACGCGTCACCCCCGGCAATCGCCTGCCCGGACAACTTCACCACGAGCCGTCGATACATCCTGCTCCATCCCCTCGGAACCGCCGCTGATCCCGAGCCATTCTGCCCTGGACGGCGCGGGGTGGGCGCGCGAAGCTGGGCGAGTGACCGAGTTCAAGCAGGAGAGTCTGGCCGGGGCGCGGTTCGAGGAGCTGTCGTTGCGGGATGCGGTGTTCCATGATGTCGACCTGGCGGGTGCGCGGTTCGACAATGTGAACCTGAGTGGCGCGACGATCCGGGGCGCGCGGTTGGTGGATGTGTCGCTCGACGGTGACATCCGCGGCCTGCGGGTTTGGGGCGTGGACGTCGTACCGCTGATCGATGCCGAGCTCAACCGTCGTCAACCCGGCCGGGAGAAGATGCGCCCGACCGACGCCGACGGGTATCGCGAGGCGTGGGCGCTGCTCGAGCGGCTCTGGCCCGAGACGATCGCTCGCGCCCGCGCGCTGCCGCCGGAGCTGCTGCACGAGTCGGTGGACGGCGAGTGGTCCTTCATCGAGACGCTGCGTCACCTCGTCTTCGCGACGGATGCCTGGGTACTGCGGACCGTCCTCGGCGACCCGTCCCCGTGGGACCCGCTCGACCTGCCCCACGACGAGATGCACGACACGCCTCCCGTCCCACGCGACCGGTCCGCCCGGCCGGGCCTCGACGAGGTCCTCGCCCTGCGCGCCGACCGGATGGGCAAGGTACGTGCGATCATCGCCGAACTCACCGACGAGCGGCTGGCCGAGCGAACGACGCCGGTCCCTGAACCCGGATACCCGGCGTCCGACACATACCTGGTCGACGACTGCCTCGGCTGCATCCTCGGCGAGGAGTGGGAGCACCGCCAGTACGCCGAACGCGACCTCGCCGTACTTGAGAAGTCGTGAAACTGTCCGGGTGATGTCTTAGCCTGCGATGAAGGCTGACTGAGGGGGTTCGCGATGGACATGTTGACGATGCAGGCGATCCAGGATGCGGGAGTGTCTGACTGGCGGAAGCTGGCTCAACGGCTGCACGCACGGTTCCTGGTCGCGTCGTTCGCCGACGGGCTCAAGTTCCTCACCGCGATCGGCGAGACCTGCGCAGCGGCCGGGACCCAGCCGGACGTTCGGGTCGGTGCGACCTTCGTGGATGTGGCACTCGCGAGTCCCGACGCTGTGTACCGCGATCCGGACGGCGTCGAGTACGTGTTCCCGTCGGTGACACAGCGGGACGTCGAGCTTGCGCGCCGGATCAGCGCGATTGCCGGATCGCACGGTGTGCAGGCTGATCCCGCCGGAGTGGTGCAGCTCGAGATCGCGATCGACACCGCGGATCCCCAGAAGATCGGCCCGTTCTGGGCGGCGGTGCTCACCGGCAGCACGGACGCGCCGGGCGGCGTCGACGTCGGTGATCCGACCGACAGGGTCCCGAACCTGTGGTTCCAACGCACCGATCCACACGAGACTCCCCGCCAACGCTTCCACCTCGATCTGTGGCTACCACCCGAGGTCGCTCCCGCCCGCATCGAAGCAGCACTGGCGGCCGGCGGCACCATCAGCTACGACGCCGAGGCACCGGCGTTCACCGTCCTGGCCGACCCAGACGGCAACAAGGTCTGCATCTGTACAGCGGACGGCCGCTGAAAATCCCGGCTGGTGAGTCCGGCCGCCATCTGGGCCGGGGCGGTCAGAGGTCGTAACCGCCGGAGGCCTCGATGGTCTGCGCGGTGATCCAGGCGCTCTCATCGGAGAGGAGGAACGCGATCACCTTGGCGAGATCGTCGGGCTCGCCGATGCGGCCGAGGGCGGTGCGGTCGGCGATCGGCGGGATCAGGTCGGGGAACCGGGAGAACGCGTCGTCGCCGAGGCGAGTCCGGGTCACGCCGGGCGCGACGGCGTTCACCCGGATCCGGCGTGTGCTGAGTTCCTTGGCGAGGTAGCGGGTGAGGACCACCTGCGCGCCCTTCATGCTCGCGTAGACCGAGTAGCCCGGCTCCGGCCGGGCACTCGGCAGCGCGGAGGTGCTGGTCGTGCAGACAATCGACCCACCGTCCGCGATCAGCGGCAGCAGTGTCTGCGTGAGGAAGTACGGTCCCTTGAGATGGACCTGGAGCATCTGGTCGAACAGGTCCTCGGTGGTCTCCTCGAACGGGACCGGCATCTGCCCGACGCCGGCGTTGTTGACCAGGTAGTCGTACGACGTCCGATCCCACCGCTCGCGCAGCGCTTCCTCGACCGCGGTCCTGAAGCCGGCGAAGGTGTCACCGCTGCCGACATCGAGTGGCAGGGCGACCGCCGTACCGCCGTCCTTCTCGATCCGTTCGACCGTCTCCACGGCACCGGTCTGGTTGCCGCGGTACGTCAGGATCACGCCGACCCCGCGCCGAGCGAGCTCGAAGGCCGCGCCCTTCCCGATGCCGGAACTCCCGCCGGTGATCACAGCGATGTGCATGATTGTGTCAGTCTCCTAGAACGCCATGAACAGGTACCTCTCCAGTAGACGGTCCAGGCCGGGCGAGTCGGTAGACGATTCCTCGCCGACACTTGCACAATCCTGCTGACTTCGGAGCGATGACGCGGCTAGTGCATGCGCCGCCACTCTTGTGGGGTCATGCCGTGGGCGGCGCGGAAGCGCCGGGTGAAGTGACCGGCGTCGAGGAAGCCCCAGGCGGCGGCGATGCTCGCGATCGGGCGATGCCGGCTCGCGGGATCGGTGAGTTGGCGGGTGGCGTGCGCGAGGCGCCGGGTGATCAGCCACTGCTCGAGGCTCAGCTGATGTTCGGCGAACAGCTTGTAGAGGTAGCGCACCGAGATGTTGTGCTCCGCCGCGATGCGGGCCGCGCTGAGCTCGGGGTCGGAGAGATGGCGTCGCGCATACCAGAGGATCCGGGTGAACAGTACGTCGGCCGGCGCGGGCGCATCGTGGTCGGCAACGGAGGTCAGCAGCGCCCGGACGAGCTGGGTCGTCGCCGCGCCGACCATCTCGGCCGACGTCGTCCCCTTGATCGCGGCAAGGATCCCGGGCAGGGCCGTGAGGTGATGGAGCACCAGCTCGTACAGCGGACTGGCCGGCAGCCGGTGCGCGGCCGCACGGACTGCCTCGACGCTCAACCCGAGATCCCGGTAGTCGATCTGGAACGCCTGGGACGCGCTGTGACCACTCCACCCGAATTCGTACGCCGCGGTCAGGTCAACCAGCATGAGCTCGCCGGTGCGGACGCGCTGATCGTGACCGGCCTGACTGAACTGTCCCTCGCCGATCACTTGGACCGCGAGTGCGAGCCGTTCCGGACCCCCGATGCGGACATGCTTCGGCGTCCGGACGAGCCGGATCCCGGAACCCTCGTTGCGAAAGAGGTCCGGCGTACCGAGCAGCCAGAAGTCCATGCGCGCGTGGACGTTGCCGGACGGGTCCTCGTGCTCGACGCGTGATGGCACGCTGGCTGACATCATCGCGGCGTAGAACGCCTCCGCGCGGTCCTGACGCGGGAGCGCAGCGGTATCCAGCAGCACGGCCATCGCCATCCCCCTCCACCCCTGAACCTGGTGGGCGAAGCTGTGCAGACACAGCCCAGATCCGTGCACGGTCATCCTACGGAGCCTGGCGTACCCGCAGCTAGGTTGCAGGCGGGCAGTCCCGACGACGGAGGGGTACGCGATCATGGCCGACACCATCGTTCTGGTCCACGGCTTCTGGGTCACACCGCGCAGCTGGGAGCACTGGATCACACACTACGAGGCTCGCGGATTCCGGGTGCTGGCGCCCGGGTATCCAGGGTTCGAGATCGAGGTCGAGGCGCTGAACGCCGACCCGACCACGGTTCTGAAACTGACCGTGCCGGCCATCATCGACCACCTCGAGGCGGTGATCCGGGAGCTCGACGAGCCGCCGATCATCATCGGCCACTCAGCCGGTGGCGCGTTCACACAGGTCCTGCTCGACCACGGGTTCGGCGCCGCCGGCGTCGCGATGTGCTCGGCGCCGACCGAGGGCGTGCGCGTCGTACCGCTCTCGCAGGTGAAGTCGACGTTCCCGGTGCTGAAGAGCCCGGCGAACCGGCACAAGTCGGTCCCGATGACCTTCGAGCAGTGGAACTACGCCTTCACGAACACCTTCGCCGAGGACGAGGCGCGGCGGCTCTACGAGCGGTACGCGATCCCGGCGAACGGCGGGATCCTGTGGGGGAGCGTGCTGGCGAACTTCCAGCCCGGTCATCAGGACACCTGGGTCGACTACCACAACGACTCCCGGGCGCCGCTGCTGTTCGTGTCCGCCTCCGAGGACCACATCATGCCGCCCGAGGTGCAACGCTCCAACGCCAAGCACTACAAGTCGAAGACCGTCACCGAGACCCGCGAGTACGACGGCTACGCGCACCTGCTGATGGCGCAGGACGGCTGGGAGAAGATCGCGGACGACGTGCTGGACTGGGCCCTGAAACACGCCTGACTCCTGGCACGATGTGAGGCATGACGGATCGGTTGGCGGGCGGGTTCGATCAGGGCGCGTCGTTGGTCGACGGCACGGTTCGGCGTACGCCGGGACCGTGGACCACGTCCGTGCATGCTTTGCTCACGCACCTGGAGTCAGTTGGGTTCGAGGGTGCGCCTCGTGCGTTGGGGTTCGACGGCGACGGCCGGGAGATGGTCAGCTTTCTTGCCGGCGAGACGGTGGGAAACGCGAGGCCGTGGCCGGCGTGGACGCACAGCGACGAGGCTTTGGATGACGTTGCCGATTGGGTTCGGCGGTATCACGCTGCGGTGGCGGACTTCGTTCCGCCTGCTTCGTCGTACTGGCGTGAGGGTGGTGAGTGGCGTCCGGGGTTGATCATCGGCCACAACGACGCGGCGCCGTACAACGCCGTCTGGGACTTGGACGGTCTCGTCGGTTTCGTCGACTGGGACATGGCCGGCCCGATCTCGCCGGAGCTCGACGTGGCGTGGGTGGCCTTCTCGTGGACGCCGCTGCACGCCGCGCATGTCGTGGCCGCCGAGGGGTTCACCGACCTGGCGTCACGTCCGCGGCGCTTGTCGCTCTCCTTCGCCAGTACGGCTGGGCCGGCACCACTCAGGACGTCCTCGATCTCATCGCGACCCGTCTCAGCCACCAACTGGCTGTCATGAACGACAACGCGGCGGGCGGCGACGCGACGTACCGACGCATGCTCGACGCCGACCGCCATCGCGACCTGCAGATTGCTCTGGAGGAGCTTCAGCGGGCGGGGCGGGAGATGTAGGCCGTCTTCTCACCGGGGTCGAATCCGCAGGCTTTGTAGAACTGGTGTGTCGCGTGGGTGCGCGAGCCGGTCATGAGCATGACCTTGTAGCAGCCTGCGTCCCATGCGGCCTGCAGTGTGTGCGCCATGATCTGCTTTCCGAGGCCGGTGCCACGTCGGTCGGCGTCGACCACGACGTTCTCGACCACGGCGTACGGCGCGCCGCCGCGGGTGAGGTTCGGGATCAGATTGAAGTACGTCGTCGCCACGACGACCCCGTCGACCTCCAGCACGAACAAGCGCAGTCCCGGCGTGCGGAGGATCTCCGCGAAGACCTCCGGTTCCCGCCCACCCAGCGAGTCCCGTGGATGCAACTGCCGATACAGCCGCATGACAGCGTCAAAGTCCCCAGCGTCCGCCTCACGAAACATACTGCGCAGCCTAGTAGAGGAGTTCGGCCTGGTGGGTGGTGAACTGGGTGTGGTCAGGGCGGTCAAGCGGGAAGGCGCGGAATGATCACGTGTGTTGTCGAGTACACGATCGATGCGGCGAAGGTGGCGGAGTTCGAGCGGTTCGCACAGCGGTGGATCGAGTTGGTGAATGAACACGGTGGGACTCATCACGGCTACTTCCTCCCGTCGGAGGGTGCGAGCGACAAGGCGCTGGCCCTGTTCAGCTTCCCGAGCCTGGCGGCGTACGAGCATTATCGCCAGCTGTTCGGCGTACATCCCGACTTCATTGCCGCCGACAAGATCCGCGACGACAGCGGCTGCGTCCTCCGCTACGAACGCTCCTTCATGCGCCCCCTGCTCCCGAACTGACCCCTCTGGAGTCAGGCGCTGCAGAAGGTACAGCGGGATCACTCGGCGTCAAGGAAGGTGGTGATGGTGTCTTGGACGAGGTTGGTCCGGGACAGGCCGAAGAAGTGGGTGGTGCCGGGGAAGACGGCCAGTTGGTTGGCCGGGACGCCGGTCATGTCGCCGTTGACGTCGCCGCCGCGGAGCTGGAGGAAGCGGACCGCGTGCTCGAGCTTGACCGCGTCGCAGTCGCCGACGGTGAAGAGCGTCGGCGCCGCGATGCCGCGGATCTCGTCGTCGGACCAGCCGTCGACGCCCCGGTCGTAGCCGCCGAGCTTGGTCAGCAGCGCCTGCAGGTGCTCGTGATCCGGGTGCGGCGACTTGGCCAGGTATTCGGACTCCATCGGCGTACCGGCGATCATCTCGACCTTCATCTCGCTGATGACCTCGTCGTTCGCGCCACGTTCGCCGTCGCGGCTGAACGACACCGACGAGATCACCGCCTTCCGGACCAGCTCCGGGTGCTTGATGGTCAGGTACAGCGCCACCGCACCACCGACGCTGAACCCGAACAGATCCACCTTCGGTACGTCGAGATGCCGCAGCAGCCCGACCACGTCGGAGGCGAGGTCGACCGTGCCGAGCGGCCGGTCGATGTCGTTGGTGTACCCGTGCCCCTGGAAGTCGGTCGCGATGACCTGCCGGTTCTCGGCGAGCGCCGGCAGCAACGCGCCGAACTGCAGGTCGATGTTGAACAACCCACCGTGCAACAACAGCAAAGGCGTCCCACCGGACCCGTGGAGCTCGTAGTACATCTGCAGCCCGTTGACCGCGGCGTACCCAGTTTGCTTGCTCACAGCACCCCCACGAGGAGACAGAAAGGATGTCCGGCCGGGTCGGCCAGGACATGAAGAGGCTCGGACTCTACGCCGGTCCGGTCGTACAGCAACTCGGCTCCGAGTTCCTCGGCCCGGCGCCGGTGCCCGATGCAGGTCGTCCACCGTCGGTACGGCGTAGTCGATGTGGAGCTGCATCGGTACGTCGGCCGACGGCCAGGTCGACCGTGGCAGCGTGTCGACCTTCTGGATCGCGAGCTGACGGTTGCCATCGCTCCTCAACGAGCCCCATTCGACAACACCCCGATGCCCAGGGCAACCCCGCGCCGGGTCAGGCTGAGGCTGGGGTTTGGAAGGAGCGGCGGTAGGTGTCGGGTGGGACGCCTACGACTCGTTTGAACTGGCGGCGGAGAGTGGTGGCTGTGCCCATGCCGGTGTTGGTGGCGACTGAGTGGATGCTCTGATCGGTTGACTCGAGGAGCTCTTGAGCGCGGCGTACGCGCTGGGTGAGGAGCCACTGGAGTGGAGTCTGACCGGTGACCGATCGGAAGAGCCGCGTGAGGTGGCGCGGGCTCGTGTTCGCGTGGCGGGCGAGGTCGGTAACGGTCAGCGGCTGATCGAGCCGCTCCTGCGCCCAACCGAGTAGCTGAGACAGCATGTGATCACCCGATGCAGGCACGGGCGTCGCCACGAACTGCGCCTGTCCGCCATCTCGATGCGGCGGTACGACGAGCCGCCGGGCGACGGCGTTCGCAACGGCCGCACCGTGGTCGAGGTGCACCAGATGCAGACACAGATCCACCGCGGCGGCCTTCCCCGCGGCCGTCAGCACATTGCCGTTGTCGGTGTAGAGGACGTCCGGATCAACGTCGGCCAGCGGAAACCGCGCGCTCAGCTCCTTCGCATGACCCCAGTGCGTCGTTGCCCGCCGACCGTCCAGCAGCCCTGCCGCACCCAGCACGAACGCTCCCGTGCACAACGACGCAACCCGAGCACCCGCCTCGTACGCCGCCCGCACCGCATCCACCAGCTCCGTCGGCGGAGGTACGTCGACGTCGGCGCACGCCGGCACGATCACGGTGTCCGCGTCGACCAGCCGATCCAGCCCGTGATCTGGTTTGACCGTGAAGGGACCGACCTGGATCGACTCGGGTCCGCAGAGCAGGACGTCGTACCAGGGCTCACCTGGCGGTGGGTTGCCGAAGATCTCGTACGCGACCCCGAACTCGAAGTGCAGCAGTTCCCCGGCGGTCGCGAGGGCGACAGTGTGCATGTCCGAAAGTGTACGCATGGTGTCGTTCCGGACTCTCACGATTCCGCCTGCCGGACGGCGAGACTCGATGCAAGAGACAGTCTGATCGGAGGAACGATGGGTGCAGTCGTGGTCTACGGAGCGACCGGGCACACGGGTCGGTTCGTGGTCGAGGAGCTACTGCGCGGTGGGGTCGCGACAGTTGCGTCGGGCCGCGATGCCGGTGCGTTGGAGACCCTGGCGGCCAAGTGGGGAGACGTCGGAGTACGCCCGGCCGCCGTGGACAACGCGCGCGCGTTGGACGCCGCGGTCGTCGGCGCAGACGTGGTCGTCAACTGCGCGGGCCCATTCGCCGTCACGGGCGGACCGCTGGTCGACGCGGCTGTGCGGGCGGGCATTCCGTACGTCGATGTGGCCGCCGAGATCGAGGCCAACGTGGCGACGTTCGCCAACCACAGGGCTGCTCGGACTCCGGTCGTGCCGGCGATGGCGTTCTACGGGGGCCTTGGTGATCTTCTGGTCACGGCGGCGCTGGGGGAGCGGAGCGCCGCCGATGCGGTCCACGTCGCTTACGGTCTGAGCAGTTGGCATCCCACGCCAGGCACCCGCGCGGCCGGTCAGGTCTCGCACGATCGTCGTGGCGGCCGGCGATTGAGGTTCACCAACGGAGCTCTGCAGTTCCACGACGACAAGCCCGTTGTGGAGGACTGGGTCTTCCCGGAACCGCTCGGCCGGCGTCGCGTGATCACCGAGTTCACGATGGCCGATGTTGTGACGGTTCCGAGCCACTTGGACGTGCCGGAGGTCCGCACCGACATGACTGTCGAGGCCGCTCAGGACCTGCTGGGTGAGGACACGCCGCCGCCGGTGCCGGTCGACACGCTCGGACGATCCGACCAGACCTTCGTCCTCGACGCGGTGATCCGGATCGGCAACAAGGAGTTGCGTGCGTCGGCAAGTGGGCAGGACATCTACGCGATCACGGCTCCGCTCGCGGTTGGCGCCGTACGACGGATCCTGGCGGGCGAGACGCGGTCGTCGGGGCTGGCGTCGGCCGGGGCGATGTTCGACGCCCGTGAGTTCCTCGCCACGTTGGCGCCGTACCTGAAGGTCGAGCTGCCGGACTAGTCCGGATGCGGGAGAATTGGTGGATCCCCTGCAGTACGTCACCGCCCATGACGCTGGAGGCCGCCCGCCATGCCCGACATCCGCCCATCTCGTCGCGCCTTCCTCCGAGCCGGCGGCCTCGCCGCCGTCGGAGCGGTCGCGGGGAGCGCCCTCTCGTTCGCACCCGCCTACGCTGACGGGATCGACTACACCGCTCGCAAGACCTTCGACGACTGGGACCGCCTGTTCCAGCAGGGCGGACCGGGTCAGCCGGATCAGCCGAACGACAACACGAACGCCGACGGCCGGTCCGGGATGCTCTCCTGGAGCCAGTCGTACGTGCTGCTCGGGCTGGTCCGGATGTTCGAGACCTACCGGGACACGTATTACCTCGACCGCCTGGTCGACAACATCGACCAGGTGCTGTCGGTCCGCGACAGCGAGCGTGGCGTCACCGACTACCGCGGGCTGTCGCTGCTGGCCTGGCGGGCGGACCACCCGTACACGACCGGCTTCACGACACTTGCCGACAGCAATGGCCGCCCGCTGCTCGAGCTTCGGCAGGCGCTCTCGTACGCCGAGGACACCACGGTCACCGTGACGGCGGGGCCGGAGTCCTTCACGCTGTCGATGGTCAACCTGACCGTGGGCCGTGAGGTCACGCTGACGGATCTGACCATGGATCGTTCGAGCCCGGATTACGCAGTACGCCGGATCTATGCGGAGGCACCGGGGCCACTGCAGCTGACGGCTCTCGACGTACGTCCGAATCCCACTTCCGCAGACACACCAGCGAGCGGTGTCTTCGGGATGAAGACGAAGGCGGTGGTCTTCGCCGTCCACACCGGGATGATCACGTACCCGATCGCGAGCTTCGTTAGGATTGTCTACAACTCTACGATCCTACGAAGGCGGTACCGGACGAAGGCGTCGGAGTACCTGCGGGCCTGCCGGGATGCGGTCGCCGTTCACGACTGGGAGTACCGCGACACCGCGTCCGGCGGGGGATACCTGGTCTGGCCGAGGTCGCAGCCGCTCCCGTACGACGGGTGCGAGCAGCCGATCAACCAGTCACTCGGACTCGGCCAGACGCTGATCGAACTCGCCGTCGTCACCGGTGATCGCGGCTATCGCCGGAAGGTCGCGGCGATGGCGAGGATGTTCGCCGGCCAGGTCGCGGTCGACGAGGGCGATGCCTATCGCTGGCACTACTGGCCGGCCGGTGGGCGGATCTACGACGGGTACACGAAGACAGGCTCGCCGGAGAGCGACATCTCGGTGTTCACGCCGTCCGGCGGGCCGGCACAGCAGTTCGAGGACATCAGTCATGGGGCGATCGACGTCGAGTTCGCCGTACGGGCGTTCCGTGCGCGGCTCGGCTTCACCGGCCGGGACATGGCGCGGATCGCCCGCACGTTCACCCAGAACGTCGCGACCACCGACCCCGACGGTCTGCCGGCCGTCACCACCACGGTTGCCGGCGGCCACATCGGCGCTGCCGCGGTCGCACACCAGGCACCACGCTGGATGCAGGCGAGCGCCTTTGACCCGCAGATCCACGCTCACTGCCTCGCCCTCTACAACCGCTACCAGCCAACCCCCGAACACGACGGCCAGCAGGCGATCGGTTTCGGCTGGCTGCTGGCCAACGTCGCGTACCTGAACTGGGCCGCGAAGCACCGCATTTGATGACATGATCGGTCGATGCGATCTGACCGGGAGGCCGAGTACGTCGAGCCCGCCGATCCGTTCTGTGGCCGCTGCACCGCAATGACGGAGGTCACCACAGCACCGTCGACGTTCACGGTCTCAATGATCGGGACATCACTGCTCGGGTGGGGCAGCCGCTGCCAGGAGTGCGGGTCCGACGGCCGCGTGCTGTGGTTCATCTTCGGGATTCCGTTGATCCCGCTCGGGCGGTACCGGGTCATCTCGACCGGTGGGCGGGAGTACTACGGCCGCAAGCGGCTCGCCGGCCGGCGGGTCAGTGCGCTGACCGCCGCGCTGCAGCCCGTTCCCGACGTACCTGCGGAGGTGCGGGACGAGGCGTACCGGCGGGCCGACGAGCTGTGGTTGTCTGGCGAACCACGGGATGCGCTCCGGCTCTTCGAAGAGGTGCGCGCATCGCACGAGGCGTCCTCGGCGGCCGACGATCCGGCCGTGATGCATCTGCGCCTCCGGGTCGCCCAGGCGTTGCTGGCCACTCATCATCGACATGCCGCGCTGGCCCTCTTCGAACACGTGGCGGCCGCGGCCGCGCTCCGCCTGGGGCCGAATCACCCGGTGAGCCAATGGGCAGCTGACGCAGCTGGTCGAGCGGCAGACTCGTGGACCAGCCCCAAACAACTCGCCAGGCTGCTCGCCGTCCAGGCGGATCCGACTGCGGAGATCCCGACCGACCAGGATGTCCGCGCGGCAACCCACCAGATCCGGCTGCATGCGTCCGCCGCTCGTGCCCACCTCCGCATCGGCAAGATCAAACAAGCGCTGTGGTACGTCGACAACGCACTGGGCGCCAGCTACGACCTGCACGGCCCGGGTCACCCCGACACCGCCGTCCTCCGCCACACCCTGCACACAGTCGCCGAAGCCGCCAGCCCACAAGACAAGAACCTCCAGGACGAGATCCACGCCTGCCAACAAACCTGGCGACCCAAGTAGCCGATCAGATCCATCCCTCGAGCGCGTCCATGAACTCGGCGAAGTGGCCGTACCAGATGCAATGCCCCGCGCCCGGCACCGACCGGACCTCGAAGCCCAGCGCCGCCAATTCAGCCGCTCGCGTCTTCGAGACATACCGACTCGGCTCGGCCCGGACCACGAGCGACGGGATCTCGGCAGTCGGCGGCTGCGACCCGCGGGGTGCCAGCTCGAGCGCGACCGCAGTCGCGACATCAAATCGCTCGGCCGCCCCAGCCTCCACTTCACGGTCCGTCCCACCCAACGAGTGCGCGATCGCCAGCTCAGGCTCACAACCAACGGTCTCCGCCACCGATGCGGCAAACATCCCCACGCTCGCATCCGGAGCCGCAGGCGACCCACCATGCCCCGGAAGATCCACAGCAACCGCTCGATACCCCCGCTCAGCAAGCGCCGCCCCAACCCGCCAGAACTGATCCGCAGCCCCCAACATCCCATGCTCGCGGCGTACGCCAAGTGCGCGGGTGTTAGGTAAACGTCCCTGGGGCGTGGCAGGATTTTTGGGGTGACGGGTCGGGCGGATGAGGCGCAGCGGTTGGAGGATCTGGCACGCCTGCGTCGGGTCAAGGACCGGATCGATCGGGAGTACGCGCAACCACTGGACGTCGATGCACTCGCACGAGGTGCGCACCTGTCGTCCGGTCACCTGAGCCGCGAGTTCAAGCGTGCCTACGGAGAGTCGCCGTACGGGTACCTGATGACGCGACGGATCGAGCGCGCGATGTCGCTGCTCCGGCAGGGCGACCTGAGCGTCACCGACGTCTGCTTCGCCGTCGGCTGCCAGTCGCTGGGCACGTTCAGCACCCGGTTCACCGAGCTGGTCGGGATCCCACCGAGCTCCTACAAGGAGCGCGCTGCCGACGCCACCGCCGGCATCCCGTCGTGCGTGGCCAAGCAGGTGACCAGACCGATCAGGAATCGAGAAGCGTCGCCCGACGGTCAGCCCGTAGCGTGATGGCCATGGACCTCACGATCTACACCACCTTCCTGCCACACACCGATCCAGACGCCTCGCTGGCGTTCTACCGCGACGTCCTCGGCTTCGAGGTACGGACCGATGTCGGGTACGGCGGCATGCGCTGGATCACCGTCGGCCCCGAGAACCAGCCCGGCACCTCGATCTGCCTGTGCCCGCCGCACGCCGACCCCGGCATCACCGAGGACGAGCGCCGGACCATCGCCGAGATGATGGCCAAGGGCACCTACGCCACCCTCGTGCTGGCGACCAAGGACATCGACGGCCTGTTCGACCGGCTGCAGGCCACCGAGGCCGAGGTGATCCAGGAGCCGACCGACCAGCCGTACGGCGTCCGCGACTGTGCGTTCCGCGACCCGGCCGGCAACCACATTCGGATCAACCAGGTTTCCTGACCCCCGCTGACCCCGACGACCGTGCCAGACGGAAGCCGCCACCGCGACTCCGCCCGACAGATGGAGACACCATGAGCAAGGCCACGCCGTCGCGCACCGGCAACGCTGCCGACAGCCACGACCTGATCCGCGTCACCGGCGCGCGGGTGAACAACCTGAAGGACATCAGCGTCGAGATCCCGAAGCGGCGGCTGACCGTGTTCACCGGCGTGTCCGGGTCCGGCAAGAGCTCGCTGGTGTTCGGCACCATCGCCGCGGAGTCGCAGCGGCTGATCAACGAGACGTACAGCGCGTTCGTCCAGGGCTTCATGCCGACGCTGGCGCGCCCGGACGTCGACGTACTGGACGGGCTGACGACAGCGATCATCGTCGACCAGGAGCGGATGGGGTCGAACCCACGCTCGACGGTCGGTACGGCGACCGACGCGAACGCGATGCTGCGGATCCTGTTCAGCCGGCTCGGTAGGCCGCATGCCGGCGGCCCGCAGGCGTATTCCTTCAACGTCCCGAAGCGGATCGCGACCGGGGCGATGGTCGCCGAGAAGGGCGCGGGCGAGAAGACCGTCGTCCGCAAGGCCGTGTACGCCGGCGGCATGTGCCCGCGCTGCGAGGGCATGGGCTCGGTCACCGACTTCGACCTCACCGCGCTGTACGACGACAGCAAGTCGCTGAACGAGGGCGCGCTGACGATCCCGGGGTACAGCATGGAGGGCTGGTACGGCCGGATCTTCCGCGGCTCGGGCTACTTCAACCCCGACAAGCCGATCAAGAAGTACACCAAGAAGGAACTGCACGACCTGCTGTACCGGGAGCCGACCAAGATCAAGGTCGAGGGCATCAACCTCACCTACAGCGGGCTGATCCCCGCGATCCAGAGGTCGTTCCTGTCCAAGGACGTGGACGCGATGCAGCCGCATATCCGTGCCTTCGTGGAGCGGGCGGTCACGTTCACCACCTGCCCGGACTGCGATGGCACCCGGCTGAACCCGGAGGCGCGGGCGTCCAAGGTGCACGGCAAGAGCATCGCCGACCTGTGCTCGATGCAGATCAGCGATCTGGCCGCCTGGGTACGTGAGCTCAAGGAGCCGTCGGTCGGTCCGCTGCTGGACGCGCTGGGCGAGACGCTCGACTCGTTCGTGGACATCGGGCTCGGTTACCTGTCGCTGGAGCGGCCGGCCGGGACGCTGTCGGGCGGCGAGGCGCAGCGCACCAAGATGATCCGTCACCTCGGCTCGTCGCTCACCGACGTCACGTACGTCTTCGACGAGCCGACCATCGGCCTGCACCCGCACGACATCCAGCGGATGAACGAGTTGCTGCTGCAACTGCGCGACAAGGGCAACACCGTCCTGGTCGTGGAGCACAAGCCCGAGACGATCGTGATCGGCGACCACGTCGTCGACCTCGGTCCGGGCGCCGGCTCCGGCGGCGGCGAGGTGGTGTTCCAGGGGTCCGTCGACAAGCTGCGGACGAGCAAGACGCTGACCGGGCGTCACTTCGACGACCGCGCTGCGGTGAAGGAGTCGGTGCGGGAGCCGTCGGGCGCGCTCGAGATCCGCGGCGCCGACCTTCACAATCTGCAGAACGTCGACGTGGACATCCCGCTCGGCGTGCTCACGGTCCTCACCGGTGTGGCCGGCTCGGGTAAGAGTTCGCTGATCAACAGTTCAGTGGCTGACCTGGATGGCGTGATCACCGTCGACCAGGGGGCGATCCGTGGGTCGCGTCGGAGCAACCCAGCGACGTACACGGGATTGCTCGATCCGATCCGGAAGGCGTTCGCGAAGGCCAACGGGGTGAAGCCGGCGCTCTTCAGCGCGAACTCCGAGGGTGCGTGCCCGGCCTGTAACGGAGCCGGCGTCATCTACACCGATCTGGGCGTGATGGCGACGGTCGAGTCGCCGTGCGAGGAATGCGAGGGCAAGCGGTTCCAGGCGGCGGTGCTGGAGTACAAGTTCGGCGGCAAGGACATCACCGAGGTGCTGGCGATGCCGGTGTCCGAGGCGGTCGAGTTCTTCGGCTCCGGAGACGCCAGTACGCCGGCCGCGCACAAGATCCTGGATCGGCTCGCGGACGTCGGACTCGGGTACCTGACCATCGGTCAACCGTTGACGACGCTGTCCGGCGGTGAGCGGCAGCGGCTCAAGCTGGCGACGCACATGGGGGACAAGGGCGGCATCTACGTCCTCGACGAGCCGACCACCGGCCTCCACCTCGCGGACGTCGAGCAGTTGCTCGGCCTGCTGGACCGCCTCGTCGACTCGGGCAAATCGGTCATCGTGATCGAGCACCACCAGGCCGTGATGGCACACGCCGACTGGATCATCGACCTGGGACCCGGCGCCGGCCACGACGGCGGCCAGATCGTCTTCGAGGGCACCCCGTCCACCCTGATCGCCAACCCGACAACCCTCACAGGCAAACACCTCGCCAACTACGTCGCCTGAGCCGCAGATGAGGTTCGATACCACCCCGGAGCAGGCCCGGCGGGGTCGTGCGTCGTGCGCCGCTGCGCAGATGAGGGGGCTCGCGTAGGGGTCGGGGGGTGATATTTGGTCGTGGTTGGTGGGTTGGTTCGATGATGATGTGGCGATGACGGGAACTTATCTGCGCGTGCAGGCTCGGTATCGCGGGCGGCTTGGCGTGGAGGTGGGTCTGTTCGTGGCGGTGGATCACCTGCGGCGGGCTGGGCGGTTGACGGACGAGCAGGTGGCGCTTTATCTCGACATCGACGACTGGTTTCTCGAGTACCTTCCCGAGCCCGGCTTCTACGCCGATGGGAATACCGTCGGCGCGGTCACGTGGTTCAAGACGCCGTTGCCCACGCAGATGCAGTCGCGAGTGGACCGGTTGTGCGCGGTCCTCGCGGCCCACGACGTCCCGTTCGACGTCGTGTGCTCCGACGGTCCAGGCGAGGTGATCTACGAGGACGCGTACCAGATCGGCGCCATCCCGGCCGAGCGCGGCGAACCGACGCCGCTGCCGGAAGGCCTGGTCCTGGCGCCGACCAGCGCCGGATCCAAGCGCCGGGTTGCCGCATCGCCGATCCGGCATGTGCTGTTCGACGCGGACGGCGTACTGCAGGACATCCCCGGCGGGTGGTACGCCGCGATGGAGCCGTATCTCGAGGAGCGGACACGAGAGTTCATGCACCGGACCTGGAAGGACGAGTTGCCGATGCTGGCGGGCGAGGGGGACTACATGCCGTTGCTAGCGGCAACACTCGCGGAGTACGGCGTCGAGACACCCGTCGACGTCGTCTACCAGGACGTGTGGCACCGCATCGACCGCATCGAGGAGTCGTTCGCGATCATCGAGCAGCTCCGGCGCCACGGGTACGGCGTACACCTGGGCACGAATCAGGAGAAGTACCGCGGCGGACACATGCGTACGACGCTCGGGTACGACGACATCTTCGACGTCAGCTGCTACTCCCACGACCTCGGCGCCGCCAAGCCCGATCCCGCCTTCTTCACCGAAGCCGCACGCCGGATCGCAGCCGACCCGTCCACCATCCTGTTCATCGACGACAACCCCGACAACGTCGAGTCCGCCCGCACCGTCGGATTCCCCGCCGAGCTCTGGGACTTCACCCAGGGCCACGACACGCTCATCACCCTCCTCGCCAACCATGGCATCGAGGTCACGCCGGCGTACCAACGCTGACTCTTGCTGGATGAAAGGATTCGCGTCATGCCCACCGCACTCGTCGAGGTTCGCCGCCGGTACTCCGAGGCCGAGGAGGTCGCGATCATGGACGCGATCCATGACGCATTGGTGGCGGCCTTCCGCATCCCGCCGGAGGACAAGAACATCCGTCTGGTCGCGCACGAGCCGCACCGATTCGCCTGCTCGCCGAACCGGACCCAGCCCGAGTTCTTCACCCTGGTCACGATCGACTGCTTCGCCGGCCGCTCGGTCCACGCCAAGCGCAACCTGTACGCCGAGATCGTCAACCGCCTCGCGCGACTCGGCATCCCCGACGACCACGTTCTCATCACCCTCAGAGAAAGCACGGCAGAGAACTGGGGCATCCGCGGCGGCCAAGCAGCCTCCGACGTCGACCTCGGCTTCGAAGTACGTGTCTGACATTCCGGTGCGCACACTTGCCCAGATACAGCACGGCATGGACCTGGGCTGGCACACCGGTGCGCAGGTGTACGCCTCGGTGCAAGGACAGGTGCGTGTAGACCTGGCCGTCGGCGAAGCACGCCCCGGCGTACCGATGACGACCTCGACCATCGTCGAGTGGGCCTCCGCCACCAAACCAGTCCCGTCGGTGGCGATCGGACTCTTGTGGCAGCGAGGCTTGCTCGACCTGGACGATCCTGTCTGTCTCCACATCCCAGAGTTCGCCGCCGCGGGCAAACAGGCCGTCACGATCCGGCACCTGCTGACGCATACAGGCGGTCTGACCAGCACGATCACCGGCATCGCGCCGCCGGACGAGATGGTGACCGACATCTGCGCGGCGCCGTTGGTGGACGGCTGGATCCCAGGCAAACGCAACGCCTACAACTCGGTCGCGATGTGGATCGTCGCTGAACTGGTATCCAGAGTCAGCGGCCGGCCGTTCTCGGAGTTCGTCCGCAGCGAGATCTTCCAGCCGGCCGGAATGCGCGATTGCTGGATCGGAATGTCAGCCGACACGTACCAGGTGAACCGGGACCGGATTGCCGTCATCGCGGGCTTCGCGCCGTCCGGCACAGAAGCCTGGGTCACCTGGGCCCGCCCGACCGGCGGAGGACACGGCCCGATCGCCCAACTCGGCCACTTCTACGAGGCCCTTCTCGACGAGCGCCTACTTTCTGCGCCAACTCTCGAGGCGATGACGGCCCACGAGGTGAGCGGCGGGTGGGACGAGTACTTGCAGGAGACGGTCGACCGCGGACTGGGGTTCATGCTCGGTTCGTCCAACCCGGCGCACGGCTACGGGACTCGTGCGTCGGCTCGCAGCTTCGGCCACGGCGGGCGAACTTGGAGCCTCGCCCTCGCGGACCCGTCCGCGCACCTGGTCGTTGCCGTGTACTGGAACGGGATGGCCGATGCGGACACTCAAGCTCGGCGCCTGCCGGATCTAATCGATGCTCTGTACGACGACCTCGCTGTTCTGACGGAAAGGATTGATGATGACGCTCACTTCGCGCGTTGAGTTCACTGCTCGGGAAGGGCGGCGAGAAGAGTTCATTCAGGCTGCCAAGGCGCTGGCTGCGGCGACTCGGGACGAGCCTGGGACGCTCAGGTACGACTGGTATCAGGACGCTGACCCGGACAGCTTCGTTGTGATCGAGGAGTACGTCGACAGCGACGCAGCCTTCGCCCACAACGCGCACTGCGACGAACTCCTGAAGCGGGCCTTCGAGCTCGGCGAGTTGACGGCGATGCAGTTGCATGGCGACATCTCACCGGAGCTCCAGGCGTTCGCCGAGAACATGCCGGGCACCAAGACCTTTCCGCCGTTGGCCTGATGGCGAAAGCCCGGTACGACGGAGTCGCCGACTGGTACGACGCGCAGCTGGACACGGCTCCGCATCGGCACGACGTACTGCGAGCCAACCTGCCTACCGGTCAAGGACTCTGCCTGGACATCGGCTCCGGGACGGGTCGGGATCTGGCTGTGATTGCGGAGTTCGGCTGGACGCCTGTCGGTGTTGAGCTCTCGACCGATCAGCTACGGCTAGCGCGCCGGCGGTCGAATCGCTTGGTGCAGGGCGATGTCGAACGGTTGCCGATCAGGTCGTCCGTCGTACCGCTGGCTGTCAGTTCCTGGACCTCGACCGATGTCGAACACTTCGACCAGATGCTGTCCGAGGTGGCGCGCGTGCTGGAGCCTGGGGGCCGATTCCTCTTCTACGGCGTGCATCCGTGCTTCAACGGTCCGCATGTAGAGGCATGCGCGGACGGCAGTCGGCTCGTGCACACCACCTACCGCGAGGCTCGACGCCATCTATCGGCTCCGTGGTGGGGGACCGACGGCATCAGGACCAAGGTCGGTGGCATGCGACACCTGTCACTGGCAGATTTTCTGAACGCCTTCATCGCAGCCGGACTGCGGATCGATCAGGTGTCCGAGCCTGATGAAGAGCCCGTCCCGTGGGGAATCGTGGTGGCTGCCAGTTCGGTGAGCCGGCGTTCCAGGAAGCGGCGTTCGGGGCCGTCTTCGGTGAGTTCCCTGGCACGCAGGTAGGTGTCGCGCGCCTCGTCGATGCGGCCGAGGCGTCGCAGGAGCTCGGCTCTGGTCGAGTGCAGGTAGCGGAAGTCATGCAGGCCGAGTCCGTCGACGATGCGCAGGCCGGCCTCGGCGCCTTCGGTTTCGGCGATGGCGATGGCGCGGTTCAGCTCGACGACGGGGGAGCCGGTCAGGTGATACAGCTCGCCGTACAGCGCCGCTAGCTGTGCCCAGTCATTGGGCGTTTCCGCATGCAGTGAGGCGATTGCGGCCTGGAGTACGTAGGACCCGTGGCCGCCGAGAGCGATCGCGGTGTCGAGCTCGGCCCGTCCCGCCGCGATCTGTTCGGTGTTCCATCGCGATCGGTCCTGATCGGCGAGCAGGACCAACTCGCCGCCGCTGAATCGCGCCTCGCTGCGGGAGTCGTTCAGGAGCATCATCGCCAGCAATCCGTGGACTTCGGGTTCGTCCGGCAGTACTTCGGTGAGTGCCCGGCCCAGCCAGATCGCCTCGGACGCGAGGTCGTCGCGGCCGCCGTACCCCTCGTTGAAGATCAGGTACACGACGGCCAGTACGGCGTCGAGTCGCTCGGGCAGCAGGTGTGATGGAGGCACGCGGAACGGGATTCGCGCCGCTTTGATCTTGCGCTTGGCCCGCACCAGCCGCTGCGCCATCGTCCGCTCCGGCACCAGGAACGCGCGGGCGATCTCGTCTGTGGTCAGACCACCGAGCGTGCGCAGGGTGAGCGCGACCTGCGCCTCGATCGCCAGCGCCGGGTGGCAGCAGGTGAAGATGAGCTCCAGCCGCTCGTCGGGGAACGTCTCGGTGTCCATCGGCACCTCACCAGGATCGGACGTGACGAGCAGACCGAGCTTCGACGCCAGGGCCTGGTCGCGGCGGATGCGATCGGTGGCTCGGTTGCGAGCTGTCGTCATCAGCCAGGCACGCGGGTTGCTGGGGATGCCGTCGCTGGGCCAGCGGGCGGCGGCAATGGCGAACGCCTCTGCCGCCGCCTCCTCGGCAAGGTCGAAGTCGCCGACGATGCCGATCAGAGTCGCCAGCACGCGACCCCATTCCTCGCGGAAGACCTGCTCCAGCGTGGCTACCAATACACCTCCGAAGGGCGGATCTCGACCGCGCCACCGTAGCGTGCCGCCGGTACGCGGGCGGCCAGCTCGATCGCCGCGTCCAGGTTGTCGGCCTCCAGGATGAACCAGCTGCCGACCGACTCCTTCATCCCGACGAACGGACCGTCGGTGGTCAGGGTCTTGCCGGCCTCGACGCGCACAGTGGTCGCGTTCTCGGGTCGGCCCATCGGCAGCCCGGGCGTGACGCCCGGCGTCTCATTGATCCCCTGGTAGTCGGCGTAGACCTGCTTCTGCTCGTCCTCGGGCAGCGCGGCCTGCTGCTCGAGTGCGTCGCCTTGGTAGATCAACATGATGTACTTCATTGCCTAGCTCCTCCGATGACCGGATTCGTCATACCGAATCGTCGCAGTAAGACGAACAGCGATCCCGGAAATCGACACCTCAATCCAAGAATCTTGTACGGAGGTGTGTTGACCATGATCCTTCCGAAGGTCCGAGATCCGCGCCTCGTGACGATCCGCCGCGGTGGGACGCTCACCGACTCGGATCACCACCTCCTGGCTCTGTGGGCGGCCACGTGCGCGGAGCATGTCCTACCCCTGTTCGAGTCGGTTCGGCCGGACGATCCCCGGCCGCGTCAGGCGATCGAGCACGCCCGTGCCTGGGTGCGTGGCGAGGTCAAGATGATGGAGGCTCGCGCAGCTGGCGGCCACGCGATGGGCGCGGCGAGAGACCTGACTGGAGCTGCACGGCACGCCGCGTACGCAGCCGGCCAGGCCGGAGCGGTCGCTCACGTTGCCGAGCACGACCTGGGCGCGGCCGCCTACGCGATCAAAGCCGCAGTCGCTGCCGCGGATAGGGAAGAGGCCGAGGCGGTACGTCGATCCGAGTGCCAGTGGCAGCGCGCTCAACTCCCTAAGGCGATCCGCGCCCTCGTCCTCGACGACCAGCACCGACGAAACGCCATCTGCTGGTCGGTCTTCGACGTACCCGCGGCCTAGCCGACGCCTTGACCGGCAGGCCGGGTAGCGTCCGACGCGTGACACGCGACGAGGCACGGAGCATGGCGGCGGCGTTTGCCAGAGGGCGGGCGCGATGGTTAGCGGAGACCGTGCCGACGCTGCAGGCCGACGGTGTCTGGCTGGTTGGTTCGCTCGGGTCCGGACAGGACGATACTGGGAGCCTGGATCTGGGGGAGACGCTCGAGTTGGTGGGCCGCGGGCTGCCGGGGGGCTTCACCAGACCCGAATGTGTTCGCCCTTGCAATACTTGGAGGTCGTGAGGGCTGTCGCTGGACGCGGTTCTTGGGGGTACAGGTCGGTAGGGTCGGTTCGGTGACCCTTTCATCGAGTGTTCAGCCGGCGGATCTCGAGGTCGTGCGGGCGTCGTACGACCGAGTGGCCGACAACTATGTGGACCTGCTGGAAACCACGGGGATGGGGGACATCCGTACCCAGCCGTGGCTGCAGGCATCCATCGACGCGTTCGCCGGCTCGGTCCGCGGCCTTGGCCCTGTGCTCGATGTCGGCTGCGGTCCGGGCACTGTCACGGCATACCTGCAGGAGCGGGGGATTGACGTCTCGGGCGTCGACCTGTCACCGCGGATGATCGAGCACGCCAAGCGCCTCCACCCCGAGTGCAGCTTCGCCGTCGCCTCGTCCACCGAACTCGACCTCGAGCCGATGTCGTTCGGCGGGATTCTCGGCTGGTGGTCGTTGTTCAACCTGCCACGCGAGATCCTGCCGAACGTCCTCGCCGCCTTCCACGACGCACTCGTGCCCGGCGGACAGTTCATGATCGCAACGCACGGCGGCGACGAGGACGCAACCAGGACCGAGGCGTACGGCGGCGTCGCAGTGACCTGGACGACGTACCAATGGCAACCCGAGCAACTAACCGAACTTCTCGAGAACGCCGACCTACACGTCGTAGCAGACCTACGCATCCCACCCGACGGCGCATACGGCCCCTTAGTCATCCTCCAAGCCCAACGCAACTGAATCACTGGCCCCGCACACGCCGTAGTGACTCAGACATCCAGACGGTCGAACGGCTTTTCTGTAACTGGCAGGGACGGGAATTGAGCAGCCGGGAGTAGGCTCCGCATCGCGTCCGCTGCACACTCCACGGCGAGACGGCGGCGCGATGCTCGTTGACGACACAGCGGACTGTCCCGGCGCCGTCGACGCCCGCACTGCATCGGACCTGGCACACTGGCTCGGCATGACCTCCGAGGCGCAGACCGCCGAGCAGCAACCGGACCACTACGACAGCTTCGCCGAGGCGTATGGGCGCGCGAACGAGAACGGCCTGTTCAACCGGTGGTACGCCCGGCCGGCGGTGCTCGACCTGCTGGGTGACGTCGCCGGGCGCCGGATCTTGGACGCTGGCTGCGGTTCAGGGCCGCTCGTCGCCGACCTGAAGGAGCGAGGAGCAAGCGTGGCCGGGTTCGACGCGAGCCCTGCGATGATCCGGCTCGCCCGGAAGCGGCTCGGAGACGACGCCGATCTGAAGGTTGCCGACCTGACCCTGCCACTTCCGTACGACAACGAGGCCTTCGACGACGCGTTGGCCGTGCTCGTGCTGCATTACCTCGAGGACTGGTCGGGCCCGCTGAGCGAGCTGCGCCGGGTCCTGACGCCTTGCGGTCGGTTGGTCGTGGTGGTGAACCAACCGGTTATCCCGCCGGTGATGTACCCCGAGGTCGACTACTTCGCGACCGTGCCGAACACGGAGGAGTACGACTTCGACGGCGTCTCCGCAACACTCACGATCTGGTATCGCTCGCTGAGCGCAATGTCGGAGTCGTTCACCGCTGCGGGCTTCAGGATTTCTGCGATCAGCGAGCCGCCGGTGTCACCGGACACGCCGCCCGAGCTGCTGCCCCCGAGCGAGTCCGACCCCGCCCGCTTCATCGGGTTCATCTTCTTCACCCTTGAGGCATCTCCTACGAAATGAGCGAGCGTTCGACCTGGAGACTCCCGTTGGTTTAAGCGCCGATAAGCGACATTATGTCAACTAACGGGCTGTCCTCTGCCCCTGCCGCCGGTCGGAAGCGGGCTTTTGACCGCGGTTGACATGGTTGTGGGGCTCCAGCAGGATGAGGTACGGCGTTGGCTGACGCCGAGCCTCTGAGGGTCTGCCCCAGTCGGGTCCTTTGTGATGGCGAAGGGGAATCTGCCCTCA
The DNA here is from genome assembly GCF_004331485.1 of Kribbella capetownensis. Taxonomy (GTDB): domain Bacteria; phylum Actinomycetota; class Actinomycetes; order Propionibacteriales; family Kribbellaceae; genus Kribbella; species Kribbella capetownensis. The sequence continues at coordinate 352,609 of NZ_SJKD01000005.1, read as the reverse complement.
AGGTCGCTGCCAAGTCCAGGCCTGTTTCGAATGTCGCGCTGCTGGGGGGCGAGGACATATCGAGGAGGCTTGCTATGACCAAGCAGGGCAGTTTCAAGCGCGCAGTACGTCAACATGCACGCAGGAGCGGACAGCGGTACACCGAAGCGCGCGCCGACCTGGAGATCGCCGGAAGGCAGCCGTTCGTCCACGCTCGCCCCTTCGAGCACGCTGCGATCACCGCCCATCTCGAGGCGCGGTACGGGATCCGCATCACGTCGTTGGCGTCGATCGATGACGACCCCAACACTCGGCCTCGCGACTCGTGGCCCGGGCACTACCCCGCGACACTGCTGGTCAAGTGCACGGATGGGCCGCCTTGGATTGCGCGAATCTTCTCCTCACCGGCAGACCAGGTCAGCCGGGTCGAGGGCGACGCGGACATCCTGCGATTCCTGGCTGGGCACAACTTCCCGGCCGAACGCGTGGCGCATGAGGAGCCGGTGTCGGTCTTCAACGGCAGCGGCGTGATCGTGACGAAGTTCGTCGAAGGTGGACGTCCCGATACGCGCGAAGCCGCCGTACACCACGAACTCGGGAGTCTGCTCGGGCGGCTGCACTCCCTCCCCGCAGGTGGTGGCGCGGTCGCCCGGGACGGCGGAGCCGACGAATCCGGCGGCGGCCTGCACGTTGGACGACCCAAAGAGGATCTTGCCGCCGCAATGAGCTTCCTGGTCAGCGTCGAGGATGCTGTCGCCCCCGAGGGCCGCGAAGGATTCGAGTTGCTTCGTGATCGTGTCGAGAACGCCGATGATGCCGAAGGACTCCCCCAGGCTCTGACCCATGGCAATTATCACGCCTGGTCCGCCGTCGGCACGCCGGGAGATCTGGTCATCGTCGGCTGGGCGGGATCTGGCCGCGGTCCGCGACTCCCCGCACTCGCATGGTTGCTGACGACCGCGGCAGAGGGCGACCTGACCCTCGTCGATGCGGCCGCGCGTGGCTACTCCGAGCACGTCCAGCTCACCGACGAAGAGATCCAGAGGCTCCCTGGGATCCTCGGTATGAAGCCGCTGTGGCTTGCCTGCATCCAGTATCGGGAGTCTGTGCGCAGCGGGCACACTCCGACGCTGGACGACGGTTGGCCGTCCTGGGGCGTCGACCGTAGCGAGCACAGCCGGCGCATAGCAGCACGAGCGATTGCAGCCTTTCGCTGAGGCGCCCGGACACAGGCGTTCGGCAGTTGATCGTGCTGGTCACGGCACGTGCACGAACCCGACGTAGTCCGCTCCGGCTGGCCCGGGACGGGAGGTTCCGTCCCGGGTCCAGCCGTGTCGCTCGTAGAACCGGATGGCACGAGAGTTCCGCTCCCAGACGTCCACCTCGCCCACAGCGTCAGCCTGGCCGGCGATGGAGACGAAGCGTGCCATCAGGGCGCTGCCAACGCCGCTCGAGAACCGGCATGGCTCCACGAAGATCCCGACGAGCCGGACGCGCGTCTCGTCAGGCGCATTGGTCGGAAACACTCCACTGGCATCCAGCGTGATCACACCGACGATGTCATCGCCCAAGGCAGCCACCAGAACGGCGATTCGAGAATCGTCGACCATCTTGCGCCACGTCTGCCGGTACTGCTCGTCAGGAAGCGCTGCCACCTCATGGCCGCCGGCACGGTAGTACACAGCCCTGGACCGGGCATGCAGCTCCGCAAGCACATCGCCGTCGCCGGCCACCGCGTCTCGAATGAGGATCGGCTCTGTCATGAGGTACGAGGCTACGACTTCACCGGGGCCGGAGCCTGAAGATCAGGATGCCGAGGTACTTGTTCATCCACGCGTGTTTGTGTGGGTAGCGACGTCGGGCGTCCTCGGACAGTTGGGGCTCGATCGCGGTCTCGATCCACAGCCCTGCCGCACTGAACACGTTGAGCAGCTCAGAGATGGTGTAGGCACGTTTGGTGAGGGTGATCTGGTCGTTCCAGCCGCTGAGATAGGAGAACGGGGCGGTGGAGAAATACTCCTCGCCCAAGGACGTCCCATTCTGTTCGGCCTGTTCGACGGCGTATCGGATCGGTTGCGTCCTGGTCAACAGGATGAATCCGTCGTCGGCCAGCATCGCGCGCGCTGCCTGCAGGGTGCGGACCGGATCTTTCGCGTAGCCGAAAGACTGCAGGTACAAGATCCGGTCGAACCTGCGACCGGCGAGCCCAGGCACAGTATCCAGCTCGGAGAGATCGCCCCGGATGAACTCCAGGCTCGCCGGCGGGGCGCTGAGGAAGTTGCCACTGACATCAATACCCACGGAGGCGGTCGCGCCGTCTCCGACCAACTCGGCGAGCTTGCCACCGTTGCCACAACCGACGTCGAGCACCGACCGCCCGGTGACATCACCCAGAAGCTCTCGCTGCGCAGGCCACTCGACAAGCCGATCCAGCGAGTCCTCCCTGGCTCGGGCGCGCTCGTAGTCCGGGGCGAGTTCCACCCACGCCTGGCTCGGATCTCCAGGAGTGCCGGTGGGAGAACTCGTTGCCGCCTGTGAGTCGTCCGACATCGCCACGAGACAGACCATAGTCGCTAGCCGCCTCTCGGTGGGATTATCGGGCGTGCCGTGTACTCACGCTGGGTGACGCCCAGCCGCCAGCTCAGGCGGTTGCCGTCCGCAACGGACGGATTCTGGCGGTCGGCGGCGATCGAGCCGCACCACGAGTACAGCCCGCACCGTCGACTGCGCCGACACCGCGCTCCGCTGACTCGTACGTCGTACGAGAAAGAACAAATGTCGGATCGGGGCACAGGTGTTCGTAGCCGAGGTGAGCAACCGTCCAGACCGAGGAGCAATGATGGAGTCCACCGCCCGCCGCCTGCACCGGCTCGTGGAGCCGATCCACCTGGTCACCTACATGTCCGAGGAGCCGACCGAGGCCCTGATGGCACTGGGCCACCGCAACTACTGGGACGGCTACTTCGCCGGACGGGCCGCACCTCTGGGACGGGTCTCGGCCGAGGTGGTCCATGCGATCTTCTACAACTTCGCCGCCGGCGAGGTCGCGCGCCACATCCCCCGCGTCTGGGACATCGCCACTCCCGAGGCCGCCCTCGCCGCGCGTGAGCAGGGCAGCGTCGCCGCGCTGAGGCGGATTCTCGGTGACCTAGCCGACTCCCCCGGCCTCGCGCGTGCCGCTGACTTCGCCACCAAGGCTGCGTCTAGCGCCCCGACGGAGGGACGGATCCTGTACGCCGGACTCCGAGCGCTCCCCGTACCCGAGGAGCCCGTGGCCCGACTCTGGCACGCAGCCACCCTGCTCCGCGAGCACCGCGGAGACGGCCACATCGCCGCTCTGGTCGCCGCGGGTATCGGTGGGACGGAGGCCCATGTGCTCCACGCCCTCTCCGAGGACATGCCTGCGGAGAAGTTCGGCCGGGTCCATCACCTGCCCGCGGCCCAGTTGGCCGCGGTGGTCGACGGGATGCGCGCCCGCGGCCTCGTCGACGACTCCGGCTGGCTCAGCGACATCGGCCGGAAGACCAAGGAACAGATCGAGTCACTCACCGACGACCTCGCCACACCGGCGTACGTCGGCCTGGAGCCGAGCGAGCTCGACCAACTCATCACGGACCTCGAGCCCATCTCCGCAACGCTCGATGCGGCCGGTTCCCGGTGAGTGAGCCCAGAATGTCCTTGAAGAAATGCCGTCCGGCGGTGTCGGATCAGGGCAGAGTTGTCGTTGCAGCCGGCGCCCACGAGGGACGCCACCCGAACCACAGGAGATTCCTAGCGTGGGCGACGCCCAGCAAGCCATCATCCGGGTCCACCACGAGGAGTGGGCGCGCGTGGTCGCCGCCCTGACCAGGCGCTTCGGCGACCTGGACATCGCCGAAGAGGCGGCCGCCGAGGCGTTTGCGATCGCCGTCGAGCGGTGGCCGGCCGACGGCGTACCCCCGAACCCCGGCGCCTGGCTGACCACCACCGCCAACCGCAAGGCCATCGACCGGATCCGGCGCGAGAGCAAGCGCGACGACAAGCACAAGGAGGCTCAGATCATGTACGACGACGAGCCGCCTGAGCCCCTCGGCGCGATCGACGACGACCGGCTCCGGCTGATCTTCACCTGCTGTCACCCTGCGCTCTCGCTGGAGACCCGGGTGGCGCTGACGCTGCGGATGGTCGGCGGTCTGACCATGCCCGAGATCGCCCGTGCCTTCCTGGTGCAGGAATCCGCCATGGGTCAGCGGATCACCCGGGCGAAGGCCAAGATCAAGGCGGCTCGGATCCCTTACCGGGTACCGTCCGCGGAGGATCTCCCGACCCGCGTCTCCGGCGTACTGTCCGTGCTCTTCCTCGTCTTCAACGAGGGCTACCTCGCAACTGGCCCCGACACCGATCCCGTACGGCATGAGCTGACCGCCGAGGCGATCCGGCTCACGCGTCTGATCCGTGCGCTGATGCCGGACGACGGTGAGGTGGCCGGGCTGCTCGCGCTGATGCTCCTCACCGAGGCCCGCCGTCCCGCGCGGGTGTCGGTCAGTGGTGAGCTGGTCTCTCTCGACGAGCAGGACCGTGGAGCCTGGGACGCCGCACTGATCGCCGAAGGCCATCAACTGGTGCGCGAGCGCCTGGCCGCTGGGGTGGCTCCGGGTCGCTACCAGATCCTCGCCGCGATCAACGCCGTACACACCTCTGTCCGCGACATCCGCGACACGGACTGGTCGCAGATCGTCGCCTTGTACGACCAACTCATCCGCATCGATCCCTCCCCGATCGTTGCCCTGAACCGGGCCATCGCGGTCGCCGAGCTCGACGGCCCGGAGGTGTCGCTGGCGGCTGTCGACCGTCTCGACGACAAGTTGGCCGGCTACCACGCGTACCACGCGACCCGCGCCGACCTGCTGCGCCGGCTGTGCCGCAGTGAAGAGGCGCGCGCGGCGTACGACAAAGCCATCGAGCTGGCAGGCAACACCGCCGAGACCGCCCACCTGACCCGCCGCCGCGACCAGCTGGGGTAGTTGTCAGGTTGCCTTCCGGGCTGCTTCCTCGACCCTTGAGCGGTGCGCCTCCCAGTCGGTGTCGTCGGGTGTGGTGACCGGGCCGGATCCGACCAGCTGCTCGCGCAGGATGTCGGCGTGCCCGGCGTGCCGGTTGGTCTCTCCGACGATGTGGACCATCACGTTGAACAGCTTCACGTTCGGCCGCGGCCACCACGGGACGAACCCCGGTGCGTCGATCGGCAACGCCTCGATCGTCGCGTCGGAGTGGGCGCAGGCGCGCTGGTATCCGTCGACGATGTCGGAGCGGGATTCCTGCTCCGTGACCCACATGTGGTGGTGGTTCGCGTAGCCAGGGTCGTCGAACTGGGGCAACCGCTCGGGATACGGCCGGTTGAAGACTCCGCCGAAGTACCGCGCCTCCGACATGGTCAGATGCTTGATCAGGCCGAGCAGATTGGTCCCGGTCTTCGTCAGTGGACGGCGTACGTCGTACTCCGGTAATCCGTCCAGCTTGAACAGCAGGGACTCCCGCACCCACCGCAGCTCGTCGTGGAGATACCCCTTGGCAAAGTCATCGATCACGGGGTCAGCGTAGCTACGACGGCCAGGTGAGCTGATTGATGAGTTCGCTCGAGACGCGGATCTGGAGTTCGGCCAGAATCGGTGCAGTCAGCTCGCCCACATCGACCAGTACGTTCTCCTGGTGGTGGTTCATCAAGCGGACCGCACACTCCGCGACGACCACGGCCCAGAGGACGTCGCCGCGCGGGTCCGAGGCTCCGACGACCCGCGTCACGAGCTCATCGATCGGATCCAGGTCGAGCCAACTCCCAGGAGGAACCACAGCGCAACCGGCTCGGTCGATCCAGAGGACGGCGGCCTCGTCCGGCCCGGGCTCGAGTGAACTCGCCTCCGTTGACGGATGCACCGTCGGCGGCTGAGGCGAGCCCGCGATCCTCGGCGGCGTACGCCGTGCGCTCCCGGCCAACTGGAGCTTCGCTTCGGACCGGACGATCGGCGCGAGTGAGTCGAGCGCGTGGGCGACGAAGTACCCGTCCGGTCCCTGGGCCGCGATGCGTGACAGGGGTCCGGAGAAGCTGATGCCACGTCCGTCGTCGTGCAGTTCGGTGTACAGGATGCGGGCCGTGGGGAACAGGGCGCGAAGACTGCCGAGGAGTTGGCCGCTCACCACGGGAGTCAGCAAGATGTTCGCGGTCGAGGGCGCTTCCTTGATGTCGACAACGGCGTACTGCTCACCGAGCATCGCGCTGAGGTCGGCACGGGCCGCGGCCGACAACGGCATGGCAGTGACCACCAGGATCGTCGAGCTGCTCTCCCCCATGCGACCGGAGTCTATCGGCGATGGCGGGTTAATCGCGTTGCGTGCGATCGGAGGGCGGCTTAGCTTGGCTGCACTCGAGGCGGCTGCAGATCGGAGATTCGAGCAGTGACCACTCAGCTTGTTGCACTGTCGTTCGATGCGCATGATCCGGTCGGGCTGGCTCGGTTCTGGGGCGGCGTACTGGGGTGGAAGCCGGCGGACGAAGCGCGGGGCGTGGTTGCGCTGCTGCCGAGTGATGACACCGGGTTCCGGCTGCGGTTCGTTCCCAGTCGGGAGGACAAGCGCGGGCCGAACCAGGTTCACTTCGATCTGACCAGCCAGTCACTGGACGAGCAGCAGGAGACGGTGGCGCGGGCGCTCTCGCTCGGTGGCCGGCATATCGACGTCGGTCAGTTGCCGGAAGAGGAGCACGTGGTGCTCGCCGATCCGGAGGGCAACGAGTTCTGTGTGATTGAGCCGGGCAACAACTTCCTGGCCGATTGTGGCTTCATCGGGGCGTTGTCCAGCGATGGTTCGCAGGCGGTCGGGTACTTCTGGAGCGAGGCGCTCGGCTGGCCGTTGGTCTGGGACCAGGACGAGGAGACCGCGATTCGCTCACCGTACGGCGGCCCGAAGGTCGCCTGGGGCGGTCCCCCGGTGGATCCGAAGCTGGGCAAGAACCGGCTGCATTTCGACCTCGCTCCCGCGGACGGAGGTGACCTGCAAGCCGAGGTCGACCGCCTCGTCTCCCTCGGGGCCAAGCGCATCGACATAGGCCAGGGTGAGGTCGAGTGGGTCGTGATGGCCGACCCCGACGGCAACGAGTTCTGCGTGCTGCCCGCGGCGTAGTCCGCGCGAAACTGTCCGAGGCTGCTGCGAAGGTCCTCGGCATGGCGATTCCCAGAGCGGCAGCAGTGGTGATGGATGCGGGCAAGGTGCTGGTGATCAAGCGGTACCTGCGCCACGAGCGGGCTGACGAGTGCGTGATGTGCGAGGCATTCAGCGCGTCCGGTCCGAGATGCGAGGGCCATGAGTACGCCGTGCTGCCCGGTGGGCATGTGGAGGCCGGTGAAACACCGGACGAGGCCGCACTGCGGGAGTTGTGGGAAGAGACGACGCTGACGGCGACGATCGAACGGCTGCTGTGGACCGGGACGCACAACGGACGTCCGGCCTATTACTTCCTCATGGAGAATGTGAAGGGCGTTGCTGAATTGTCCGGGGACGAGGCGGCGGAGCATTCTGAACGCAACAGTTTCGAATTGCGCTGGACGTCCCCGGAGCAACTCGGAGAATTGGGAATGCATCCCGCCGACGTACAGGTTCGGCTGACCGAGTTACTCGCGTAGGGCGGCGGCGAGCATGCGGTGGCCTTGCGCTTCGAAAGGCTTGTCTCCTACCTGGTGAGCCCAGACCGTGGTGTTGATGGCTTCGCGGAGCTGGATCCGGTGCCAGGCGGCGGGGCCGCGGGGATCCGAGCCGTAGCCGTCGAAGAAGGCGGGCTCCAGTGCCGGGTTGGTGGCGAATTGCTGGACAGCCAACCGGGCGAAGTCTGTGATCGCCGGCCTCAGATCGGTCCGGCCGAAATCGATGATGCCGACAGTGCCCTCGTCGATCAGCCAATTGCGCGGCTGCCAGTCGCCATGGGTCGGAACCAGAACGGCGGCAGCGGTCGGCCAGGATTCAATCTCCGAACGCAAGCGCGCAGTCACCTCGGGCGCGATGGTGTGTTTCTTGTCCAGGTAGGCGAGGGATCGCCGGTTCTCCCGCGCCTCGTGGGTCTCGTCCGGTACGGCGACCTGGGCGTGGAACGCCGCGAGCAGTTCACCGGCCTGGCGGTAGATGTCCGGATCCCACTCCTGCTCAGTGCCTTGCACCAACACCCCCGGCAGGAACCGCGTGACGAGAAGCTTGGCCTCCTCGTCGGCGTGGACGAGTCGCGGTGCTCTCCCCCGCGTAGTCCACGGCGCCAGCCATTCGCGATGGGCGCGGATCTCCCGGGAGATGTGCCTGTCCTTCGTGTCGCCGGCCTTGGCGATGAACCGCTCACCGTCGAGCTGGAGCTCGAGTACGGCGGTCCCGACCAGACCCCAGCTGTGATCGGTCACGACCTCGGCGGCCGGCATCCACTCCTGGAGGAGCTCACGCTGGTGCTCGCTGAGTTGCGGAATCACCCGCCGAAGCCTAGCGCACAGAAATTCATCGAAAAGCCTGGACGAATTGCGCTGGAAGTCTTATCCTGACGAAATGCAGAACGCGCAGCAGAAATACACTCTACCAACAAACCTATCATCACAAATTCCGGAAATCAAGTCCACGGAATTCTGGCGGCTCGGCGACCGTGTCGTCCAGCGCATCGGATTCGGCACGAAGCGCCTCGCCGGGAGCGACGGCGGCGGGTCGGACGTGCAACAGAAGGCGATCGCGCTGCTGCGCCGCGCGGTCGAGTTGGGCGTCAACCACTTCGACACCGCCGACTTCTACCCGACCTACGGGGAGGAGGGAAACAGTCGCTCCTTCGAGCCGCTGAACTGGGCGAACGACGCGATCTTCCGCGCGTTCGCGCCGTACGACGACAACCTCGTGATCGCAACGAAGGTCGGTCCGACCGCCACCGGACTGGCGCGGCCGGATGAATTGCGGGCATTGGTCGAGAGCAATCTGCGCACCCTCGGCCGGGACTCGCTCGATGTCGTCTACCTGCGGCAGGCCGGTCTCGACTCGATCGCCGAGCACTTCGGTGTGCTGGCCGAGTTGAGGGCCAAGGGAGTCATCCGCCATCTGGGTCTGTCGAACGTGCGGCTGGAGCACCTCGCGCAGGCTCAGGAAATCGCGCCGGTGGTCGCCGTACAGAACCGGTACAGCGTCGACTTCGGCCGGACCAATGACGCGATGCTGGAGGCCTGTGACGGCCAAGGGATCGCGTTCGTCCCGTTCTTCACGTTGACTGCGGATTCCCGTGAGACCGGCGGTCTGAAGCAGACCGACCTGATTCGGGAGATCGCCGCGGAACACGGTGCGACGCCGGCGCAGATCCGGCTCGCCTGGACCTTGAGTCGTGGCGACAACGTCCTGGCGATCCCCGGCACGGGGAACGCGCACCACCTGGAGGAGAACCTGGCGGCCGGCTCGATCCGCTTCTCCCCCGCCCAGCTCGAGGCGCTGGAGGCTCTGCCTCAGTCGTAGTACCGGCGGGCGCTGCCGCCGATCGCGGTCACATCGGTGCCGTAGATGTGGACCGAGATCGCGGTGCTGTCCGTCGTGTTGTGCACCCGGTGAATGTCACCGGGCGGAGCGAAGCCGCTCACGTCGCCGACGTGGTTGTCGCTCTGGCCGACGATCCGGAGTTCGGCGTCGAACAGGTCCTCGTGCTCGACACCCTGGATGACGCCGAACGCACACCAGGTGACGTGGTCATGGATCCGCGTCAGCTGGCCGGGTCGCCAGACCAGGGCGATGATCGAGAACGAGCCGTCCGGTTCGACGTGCAGGGTGTGGCTGATGTAGCGGTCGGGCGAGCCGAGCCGCTGCTCGGGAGTCAGTACGTCGGGAGTGGGCAGGTTCCGGCGGAGTTCCTCGGCCACGAGTTGGGCCGTGTCGTTCCAGTCGGCGTGCTGGGCGATGGCGGTGCGGACGCCCGCCACGAGGTCGGTGAGTTGGCTGGTCGGAAGCGTTGTCGTCGTCATGTATTGAGCGTGCCCCCGCCGACCCATAACGTCTAATGCCAAGTCTTTAGGTCATCCATAGATGGAATTGATACATGCTCGATGTCACCAGGCTGCGCGTGATCGACGCCGTCGCGCGCCACGGCTCCGTCACCGCGGCGGCGCGCGAACTGCACTACTCGCAACCGTCCGTCACGCATCATCTGTCCCGGCTGGAGGCGGAGACCGGGGCGCAGTTGCTGCAGCGAGTCGGTCGCGGGATCCGGCTCACCGAGGCCGGACGCATGCTGGCGGCTCGAGCCGCCGAGATCATCGGGCGGATCGATGCGGTCGACGCCGAACTCGCGGCCCACGTCGGTCTGACCGCCGGCAGAGTCCGCCTCGCCGGCTTCTCGTCGGCGATCGGGGCGCTGGTCCCGGGCGCGGTGGCAGCGCTCTCCGCACAGCATCCGGGTCTGCGGATCAGCCTGATCGACACGCATCCACCCGAGGCGCTGGAGCTGCTCCGCATCGGGACCATCGACGTCGCGATCATCTTCCGGTACGACGAGACCGCGCCGGAGCCGAGCGCGATCCGGCTGCACCACCTGCTCGACGATCCGCTCTACGTGCTGTCGTCGGGCCGGGAGGTCGAGTTGTCGGGGCTGCGTGACGCGACCTGGATCGCGGGTTGTGATCGTTGCCGGAGTCACCTTGTGGCGTTGTGCGCGGAGGAGGGCTACGAGCCTCAGATCGGTTACACCTCGGACGACATGGTGGTGATGCAGGCGCTCGTAGCGGCCGGCCTCGGCGTGACGACCATGCCCGGACTCGCCCTCCGCACCCACCACGCCGAGGGAGTGATCGCGAACGAGCTGCCAGGCTCGCGGCGGCACGTCTACGCCGCCACGTACGGCGAACCACCGGATCCACCCGCGATCGCAGCCCTCCTCACCGCCCTCACCGAGGCAGCCACTCCGTGACGCTGAAGGGAGTGTTGTTCGACCTGGACGGGACGCTGGTCGAGCAGGAGTCAGCGGCCGCCGCCGCGGTGGTGGACTGGGCGGCCGAGCATGGGATCACCGACCCGGACGTCTCCGCGCGCTGGGCGGCCGTGTCCGACCGTCACTACATGCGGTATCAACGCCGTGAGCTCACGTTCGCCGAGCAGCGCCGAAACCGTGTGCGCGAGTTTCTCGGCGTCGACGTCAGCGACGAGCACGCCGATGAGTTGTTCCAGGGATACCTCCAGCGCTACGAGGCAGGGTGGACCCTGTTCGACGACGCCGTGCCTGCTCTCCGCCGGGTGCGCGCGGCCGGGCTCGCGACAGTCGTGTTCACGAACGGCAACACGGATCACCAGCGGTTCAAGCTCGGCCGCTTCGGCTTGTCCGACGAGATCGACGTGCTGATCTCGTCGGAGATGTTGCCGGCCGGCAAGCCGGATCCACGGGCGTTCCTGCACGCACTTGACCTACTTCAGCTCACGCCGTCCGAGGCGCTGATGGTCGGCGACTCGCTGGAGAAGGACGTGCGGGGCGCGCTCGCTGTCGGGATCGATGCGGTGCTTGTCGACCGGTACGACGAGCATGCGGATGTCGAGGTCCGACGGATCCGGTCGCTGCATGAACTCTCGGGGGTCAGCTGAAGTCGACCTCCTTGGTCGGCTGGATGCCGGCGGTGCGGCCCGGGCCTGTGTGGTTCTCCCAGTACAGGTTCGTGTGCGCGATGACCTTGTCCGGCGGCGGAGCGCCCCACTCGGACAGGTCCTCGGTGGTGTGAGCGTCGGCGACCAGGGTCACGTCGTACCCGCGGACGAAGGCGCCGTGGATCGTCGAGCGGATGCACTCGTCGGTCTGCGCGCCGCTGACGAACAGCCGGCCGATGCCGCCCTTGGCCAGGACGTCCTCGAGGTCGGTGTCCTCGAAGGAATCGGCGAAGGTCTTGTGGACCAGGGGCTCGGACTCGTCGCGGTCGAGCTCAGGAACAAGTTGCCACTCGTCGCTGTCCATCACCAGGTGTTTGCTCGAGTGCTGCACCCAGACGACCGGCACACCACCCGCGCGCGCCTTGCCGACCAGGCTGCTGATGTTCGCGACGACCTGGTCGCGCTCGTGAGTTCCTTCGACGACGCCGTTCTGGACGTCGATCACTACCAGGGCCGTGTTCGGCCTGCCGGACAACGTGGACACGGGCGTGCCTCCCTCTGCTGGCTAGATCGATGACGCTAGACCTGTCCACCGACAGTTTCCGTCGCCCCGCTCGCCCGCAACAGCCGGTGGGCCAGTTCCTCGGTCGCCTCGACCAGTTCCGGACATCCGATCACGCGGTACGGCGTCTTGATCGCGGTCAACTGGGAGGCGTACCAGTCGGGTTCGTCCGTGCTCGCGGTGAGCCTGGTGTGGTCGGCGTCGATCGCCTCCAGGCGACCCATGCTGCGGGCGATCCAGCACCTCGCGTACTCCAGTGGCGCGTCGATGACGACCTCGATCTTGTACTTCCAGCCCATCGCCAGGTGCTCCTCGACCAGCGCGAGCGCGTCGAGGTCGGACGGCGGCGTGAATGTTTCCGTCCCGGCCTCGACGTCGCGGATCTTGTCGACGCGGAGGATGCGCCGAGCGTTCTTGGCGAGCGACCAGCAGAGCAGATACCAGCGCCCCCGGCGGACGACGACCGCCCAGGGATCCACCTCCATCGACCACTCTTCGCCCGGGCAGCGCTGGTATCGGAGGACGACCCGCCGGCAGTCCGCGCTGTCCGAGACCAGCTGAGCCGTGATCGCCGGGTCCGGAGTGCGAGCGCCGGGATCCGGTCCACGGGCACTGACCCGGCGGACGGCGTCGGTCGAGCGGGCGATGGCCTCCGGGAGAACGCGGATGATCTTCCCGAGCGCGACCTCGACCGGATCATCGGCACCGCGTGGACCCTCGAGCACCGCCATCACCAGCCCGAGTGCCTCGGTCTGGCTGAACATCAGTGGTGCGAGTCGCAGGCCGCGGCCGACCCGGTAGCCGCCGTACGGGCCGCGGACCGACTCGATCGGGATGTCGGCCTCGCGCAGGATCGCGACGTAGCGGCGCGCGGCGCGCTCGGAGACACCGAGCTTGTCCCCCAGTTGGTCGGCCGTGATGCCCGGGCTGTTCTGGATCAGCTCCAGCACCATCAGGGTCCGGGCCGTCGGACTCACGTCGTACGCCATACGTCACCATTCCGGAAGTAGTCCGTCCGGAACCGAGGGTAGCGTGCCGCACATGGACCTGAACACCATGACGGAACTGCCCGCCGCCGGCGACGAGACCCAGACGATGCTCGGCGTACTCGACCGCAATCGCCGCACCTTCGCCTGGAAGTGCTTCGGCCTCGACGCGGCCCGCATGAACACGCGACTCGCGCCCTCCACCATGACCCTGGGCGGCTTGGTCAAGCATCTGGCGCTGGTCGAGGACGACATGTTCTCGAACCGCCTGTTCGGGCGGGACCCGGGCACGCCGTGGAACGCCGTGGACTGGGATGCTGACCCCGACTGGGAGTGGCGGACCGCGGCCGACGACTCCCCCGAGGAGCTGCAGGCCTTGTGGGAGGGCGCTGTGGAGCGCGCCCACGCGTCGGTGGCCGCGGCACTGGCCGAGGGTGGGATGGGCAAGGTCGGCAAGAGGGACGACGGGCAGAACCTGCGCCGGATGGTGGCCGACATGATCGAGGAGTACGCGCGGCACACCGGCCACGCCGATCTGATCCGCGAATCGATCGACGGCTTGGTCGGAGAGGGCCAACCACTGCCACAGTAAGTGCTCACTCGGTGAGCGGTTTGTCTGCGAGCATGAGGGCGTGCGCGCGGATCGACTGGTGGCTGTGTTGCTGCTGATGCAGGCTCGGGGCCGGGTGACCGCAGCCGAGGTGGCCGGCGAACTCGAGATCTCGGTCGCGACCGCGCGCCGCGACCTCGAGGCGCTGTCCACCGCAGGCATCCCGGTCTATCCACAGCCCGGTCGCAACGGTGGCTGGCAACTCATCGGCGGTGCGCGCACCGACCTCAGCGGACTGACCGCGACGGAAGCGCAGGCACTCTTCCTGCTGGTCGGTCCGGCCGCATCGATCGCCCCTGATGCGAAGGCGGCGCTGCGGAAGCTCGTACGCGCGCTGCCGGACACCTTCCGCGAGCACGCGCAGGCCGCGGCCGAGGCGGTCGTGATCGATCCGGCGCGCTGGGGCGAGCACGTGAAGGAGCGGCCCGAACTGGTACGGCGGTTGCAGGATGCCGTCGTACGGCGGGTGAAGGTGCGACTCGAGTACGCCGGGCGCGGGCGTGATCCGGCGGAGCGAGTGGTCGATCCACTCGGGCTCGTGGACAAGGACGACGTCTGGTACCTGATCGCGTGGACCGAGAAGGGGCAGCGGACGTTCCGGTTCGATCGGGTGGCGTCGGCGGAGGTGACCGCTGAGCGATTCGACCGACCGGCCGACTTCGACCTGTCCGCTGCCTGGGAGCAGATTGTCGACCGGATGGAGGAACGGCGGTCCGGTCTGACCGCGACCGTACTGATGGACGAGCGGTTCGTCTGGGTGATGCAGGACCGGCTCGGGCGCAACTGCGAGGTCGACGGGATGGAGGGCGACCGGGCGCGGCTGAAGATCACCGCGCCGACACCCCTGATGATCGCGCAGCATCTGGCCGGCTGGGGTGGGTCGATCGAGGTGGTCGGCCCGCCCTCGGTGCAAGCAGAGTTGGCCCGACTCGGCCAGGAACTGGCCGATCGCTACAGCGGGATCTGATACAGGATGAAGCCGCGGTTCTCGGCGACCTGGTCGTAGAGTCGGCGAGCCGTCGCGTTGCTCTCATGGGTCGACCAGTAGACCCGGCCGCACCCGCGCTCCTTCGCCCAGTCGGTGACAGCGGCGATTAACGCCCGAGCCGCACCCTTGCCTCGCGCTTCCGGAGCGGTGAACAGATCCTGCAGATAGCACGAGTCAGGCGCCGTCGTACTCGCGTGGGTGAGGAAGTGCGCGATGCCGACCAGTTGTCCGTCGAGCCGTGCGCCGAGCGCGTGGACCTCTTCGGCGCGCCGGAACCGCGTCCAGGCCTGGTCGAAGAACTCCGGCGGCATCGTGCGGCCGTAGAACTCGTTGTATCCGGCAAACAGTCGCTGCCAGCCGTCACGGTCGGTAGGTTCGAGCGGGCCGATGGTGAGCATGGTGGCACGCTGCCACACCGATGGCCCGGATGGCCCGGTGGGGTGAGTAGGGTGCCTGGGTTTGGTGTCCCTCTCGATTCTCAGGATGCGTCCGTGACCACATCACCACCGCAACCGCCGCAGAATCCGTACCCCGGTCAGCCGGGCGGTTACGGACCTCCGCCGGAGCAGTTCCCTCAGTACACCCAGCCCGAGCAGCCGGCTCAGCAGCCTGGGCAGTACCCGGGCCAGCCGCAGTCCCAGCAGCCGGTCCAGGCCTACCAGCAGCAGCCGTTCCACCAGGCTCCGCCGCAGCCCGGGCAGCCGGGCCAGCCGGGGCAGTCCTTCCCGCAGCAAGGCCAGTTCCCGCCACCGGGTCAGCAGGACCAGTTCGGCCAGCAAGGACAGCAGGCCCAGTTCGGGCAGCAACCGCTGCCGGCGTACCCCGGTGGGCAGATGGGTCTGCAGTGCCGGTTCTGCGGTTCCTTCCCGGCGGTCGACGCGACCGTGCGCGGGCACCAGGGCCTGATCATCCTGATGCGGTTCCTGAAGCTGCAGGGACCGTTCTGCCGAAGCTGCGGGATCGCGTCCGTCCGGGACATGACCGCGAAGAGCCTGTGGCAGGGCTGGTGGGGTATCGGGTCGTCGATCATCAACCCGATCACGATGCTGATGAACATCGGCCCGATGCAGAAGTTCAAGAGCCTGCCCGAGCCGGCGCCGGGTGCGCCGGGCCGGCCGATGGATCCGGGCAAGCCGCTGTTCCGGCGCCCGGCCATCCTCGGTCTGCTGCTGCCGATCCTGGTGATCGCGGCGATCGTGATCGGCAATCTGGCCACGACCACCACCTCGGAGGCCGCGGTCGGTCAGTGCGTGGTGAACAACGGTACGGCCGACGACCCGGACGTGAAGGTCGTCGACTGCACGTCGTCCGAGGCGGCCTACAAGATCGTCGGCAAGCTGGACGACAGCACCGACGACTCCCAGTGTGACCAGTTCGAGGGTGTCGAGGCGTCGTACACGGTGGAGGAGAGCTCCACGAAGTACACGCTCTGCCTCGCGCCGGTCTGATCGGCGAGGGGCCGGCCGTTGCGGCCGGCCCCTACGCGTAGTACCCGTCGACCGGCACGCGCGCCTCGTCGTACAGGGCAGGTCCTTCCAGCGGTACGGCGGGGAAGCTGCCGGTCGGCTTGAGTCCGCCCAGTTGCTCACCGGACAGTGCGTACACCACCAGGCCGAGGCCGGAGCGCGCGAGCGCGCCGGAGCACATCCCGCACGGCTCGCAACTGGTGTACATGGTCGTGCCCGCCGCCGTCTCGGCGTCGAGGTTGCGCGCGGCCCAGACCGCGAGCTTCAGCTCCGGGTGGAAGCTGATATCCGCCTCGGTGATGGTCGTGTTCTGTTCCTCGGCCAGAATCGTCCCCTCCGGTCCGACCAGCAGCGAGCCGAACGGCGGATCGCCGGCCCGGCGTGCGGCCGCGGCCAGCTCGATCGCGCGTCGGAGGAAGCCTTCTGCTTCGGGGGTCACGTGTTCTCCCATCGTCGATGCGCGGCGATCGTCGCCAGCGCTTGCCAGGCCACTTCGGGCCGTTCCGTCTCGGCGGGGTCCCCCAGGTAGGGATCCAGAAGGACACTCCGCGCGCCGAGATCGCGGAGTGCGTCGATGTCGGCGAGAACCTGCTCGAGAGAGCCCACTCCCGCGACCCTGTCCTCTTCGGGCAGCGGCTCCGCTGTCAGCCGGAGCAGGATCCGCGGCGCGAACGCCGGCACCGGCCGGCCCTCCTCGGCGGCGATCGACCGCAGCCGGTCCAGTGCTCCACGCATCCAGTCGAGCCGCTCCCGGAGCGGGTGCCACGCGTCGCCGAATCGGACCGCCCGGCGAAGTCCCACGGTGCTGTGTCCGCCGATCCACAGTGGAAGACTGCCACCGCCGCCGTAGTCCTTCTCGTCCGCCCACACTTCGCGGAGCACGGCGAGCAGTTCGTCGGTCTCGCGCCCGCGGCGAGTGAAGTCGGCACCGAGTGCCTCGAACTCCTGCCGCGCCCAGCCGGACCCGACGCCGAGCACCAGCCGGCCGCCGCTCAGCTGCTGCAGGTTCGCCGCCATCCTTGCCACCAGCAACGGGTGCCGGTACGGCGCGATCAGCACGGTGGTGCCGAGCCGGATCCCATCGGTGATCCCGGCCAGCCAGCTCAACGTGGTGAACGGCTCGTAGAACGGCGCCGGGTACTGCTCGGCGACATCCGGGGTGATCACGACATGATCGGACACCATCAACAGGTCGTAGCCGAGACCTTCTACGGTCCGGGCCCAGCCACGCAACCGGTCCGGATTCGTGCCGGGACCGAAGTTCGGGACATTCACACCAAGTTCCACGCCATTCAGGCTATCGAGGGCAATGCCCGGTTTTGAAGGGATTCCTCCCGGTGTACGGCGGCTTCGGCCGGGGAATCACCGGTAATATCGCGGCATGACCGAGACTCTCGATCCGACCGACTGGGCCATCCTGGTCGAGCTGCAGAACGACGCGCGGATGTCGCTGACCGAGCTCGGCCGCCGGGTCAACCTCAGTGCGTCCGCGGCGACCGAGCGGGTCCGCCGGCTCGAATCGACCGGCGTCATCAGCGGCTACCGGGCCGACGTCGACCTGACCAAGGTCGGGTACGCCGTACTCGCTGTCGTCCGGCTGAAGTATCCGGGCAACAAGCACGAGCCGCTGCGCCAGTTGCTCAAGGAGCGGCACGAGCTCCTGGAATGCCTACGCACCACCGGCGACGACTGCTACACGCTCAAGGTCGCCGCGGCATCCATGCCGCACCTGGAGGAACTCGTGAACGAGCTCACCGAGTTCGGCAGCACCACGACCAACCTCGTCTACACGCAGACCCAGCCGTACCGCGGTCCGCAGGCCGCGCCCGGCGAAACCCGGTAGCGGTCAGCGGCGGGAGTTGAGAGCGTTGGCCGGGTGACTCTGACGGTCCTCGGCATCGAGGTCTCCCCCGCCCTGCTCGCGCACTGGGTCGACTGGCTTGCGCCCGAGGTCCAGCCGTTCTACGTCACCAGGCAACAGGCGAAGCAATGGGACCTCGTGACGGATGACCGCGAGCCGACGCGGGAGCAACGCGACACCTATCGCGTCTACCGGCTGGACAGCTCCGCGACGCACGTGGCCTGGCTGGACGAACCGACGTACGCCGCCCTGCCGACGGCGACGCGGGCGGCACTGGTCCGCGCGCAGGTCCGTCACAACCGCGGCGTCGTGCCGACCGTACGGCGGTGGCACACGGCTCTCGGGCCGGAGATCCGCCAGCAGGCCGACGGCCACCGGTTCGTCTGGTGGAAGCCGTTGCTCGAGGACCGGGCCGAGCTCGTGCTCCCACAGGTCGTCAGCGAGGACATCGGACCGAGTCGGCACACCGAGGTCCGCGAGTGGCCGTCCACACTCCCCCGCGTCCGGGAGCTCGCCGGGACATTCGCCGCGGGCAGCGGACCCAACTGCTTCGGAACCGTCATGGCTGCGGCCGGTGTCGAAGGAGCGGACCAGGTCTGGATGATGCGCGAGCCCTTCGAGGAGTGGCTCGCCGGCAACACAGTGCCGCGCGGACGGGACGACGTACCAGGGACCGTCTTCGTCTGGCGGAACCTGAATGGCCTCGTGCAGCATGCGGCAATCACCATCGGCGGCGGCTGGATGTTGCACAAGCCGTCGCAGTCGTGGATGACGCCGCGCAAGATCCGTACGGTCGCGGAGGTCAAGCGCAGTACGAGGACTGCCGGCTGGCGATTGGAGCGTCGTAGGCTGTCGCTGTGAGGCTTCTCGTCACTGGGGCCGCCGGCTTCCTGGGGCGTGAGGTCGTGCGGCTTGCCGGCCATGATGTCGTTCCGACGTACCACACAGCTGCGGTCGCAGGCGGGGTTCGGATGGATGTCCGGGACCGTGGCGAGGTCGATGACGTGCTGCGCCGGGTCCGTCCCGATGGTGTCATCCACGCGGCGTTCCGGCAGTCCGACTGGGAGACGACAGCCGACGGAGCAGCCAACCTCGCCGTGGCCGCGAGGGGTGCGCGGCTGGTGTTCGTGTCGACGGATGTGGTGTTCGGCGGCGGCGATCAGCCGTACGACGAGGACGCGGCGCCGTGCCCGGTGACGCCGTACGGCGCGGCGAAGGCGGCCGCCGAGACGACGATCCGCGCGGTCGATCCGTCCGCGGTGATCGCGCGTACGTCGATCATCGTCGGGAGCGACGGTACGTCGGCCAGCGAACGGCTCGTGCACGCGTTGGCGAGGGGACAGTCGGGAGCACTGTTCGCCGGCAACATCCGGTGCCCGGTGCACGTGACTGACCTGGCGGCCGCGCTGCTCGAGCTACTGGAATCCGACCACACCGGCACGGCTCACGTGGCCGGGCCCGACGCCGTCAGCCGGCTGGAACTCGGCCGGCTGATCGCGGCCCGTGACGGCCTCGACCCGGACACGTTGCCGTTCGTACCTGGCCTTCCGTCGGACGTTCGCCTCGACAGCCGGAAAACACAGAAGCTCCTCACCACCCGGCTCCGCCCGGTCGGCGAGTTCCTGAGGAGCTAGGCGGTTTCGTCGACCGTCGTCGTGACCGGGCTGCCGAGCTCTACCGTGCGGCTGACAGTGCACAGGCGGTCGTGCGACATCTTCACGGCGCGCGGCAGGGCCTCCCGGGCCTTGTCGCCGTCCTCGCCGTCGGGGAAGCGGATGGTGAACTCGACGGCGAGGTTCTCCATCCGGTTGCCCTCTTCGGCGTCACGGACCTTGTCGCCGCGCACCTCGGCGCGGAACTCGGTCGGCTCGGCCCGCCGGCTGAGCACGATGTCGACGTCGATCGCCGAGCAGGTGCCGATCGCGGCCAGCAGCAGCTCGACCGGGGTGAAGTCGGTGTCCGCACCGCCGGAACCGACCCGGATGCTGCCGCCGCGCGCGTTGCGGACCTCGTAGCTGCTGTTCGCCAGGCGTTCGAACTCAACCTGCCGGAGTGTGTCGCTCATAGCCGTCACAATCTGTTGCTCATGGCAACGTCAGAGAGTCGTCAAAGCCTCGGCCACCGGGGTCTGTCCGGCGACGAGTTCAAGGGTCCGGCCGATCGCGGCCGGGGTGTCACAGAGGCCGGCCAGCACCAGCGCCACGTCGTCGCGGCTGATCCGGCCGTTGCGGACGTCGCCGATCTTGTCCGCGAGCAGGACGCGTCCGGTGCCAGGGTCGTTGGTGAGGCCGCCCGGACGCAGGATCGTCCAGTCGAGATCCCTGGATCGCAGGTCTTCCTCGGCAGCCCACTTGGCCTTCAGATAGACGGTGAAGGTCTCGTCGTCGGTCAGCGAGGGAGCCCGGTCAGCGTTGATCGAGCCGACCTGGAGATGCCGCCGTACGCCGGCCTGCTCGGCCGCGTCCGCGAACAACGCGGCCGCTCCCCGGTCGACCGTGTCCTTCCGCGCCTTGCCACTGCCCGGTCCGGCACCCGCGGCAAAGATCGCCACGTCGGCCCCGTTCAGTACGCCGGCGACTGCCGCGGCATCTGCCTGCTCGAGATCCAGTACGGCCGCCTGCCCGCCGGCCGCGGCGATATCGGCCTCGTGATCGGGGTTGCGGACCAGCCCGACCACCTCGTGACCGTCATCGGCCAGCAGCTTGGTCAGCCGCAGCGCGATCTGTCCGTGTCCACCCGCAATCACCACTCGCATGCCCCGAGCCTAGCTCGCCGCCGCATCAGGCAGACTGCTCCCGTGCCGCACGCAACAGCCGCCGACGGGAACCGGATCGCGTACCAGGTCCGTAGCGAGGGGCAACCGCTCGTCCTGCTGGCCGGCCAGGCCAACAATCACACCTGGTGGGACCCGATCCGGGCCGACTTCGAGGCGACGTACCGGACGATCACGCTGGACTGGCGTGGCACCGGGGACAGCGACAAGCCGGACGAGGTCTACAGCACTCCCGGCTTCGCCGATGACGTGGTCGCGGTGCTCGACGACCTCGGGTTGCCGGCCGCGCACGTGTACGGCACGTCGATGGGTGGCCGGGTCGCGCAGTGGATCGCGATCAACCATCCGGATCGCGTCAACGCGCTGGTGCTCGGGTGCACGTCACCCGGTGCCAAGCACGGCTATGAGCGGAGTCAGGAGATCCGCCGCGCTCTGGCCGACCCGCAACGCACGGACAGCGTGCTGCTAGAGCTCATGTACACGCCGACCTGGCTGGCGGCGAACCCCGGTCCGCACCCGGTGCTCGGTGACCCCGACATGCCGGCGTACGCGAAGGGGCGGCATCTGGTCGCAAGCAACCGGCACGACGCGTGGGAAGGACTGCCGAGTATCACCGCGCCGACGTTGATCCTGCACGGGACGGATGACATCTTCAGTCCGGTCGCCAACGCGCAGCTCCTCGCGGACCGGATCCCCGGCGCCCGCGCAGAACTCATCCAAGGCGCGCGGCACGCGTACTTCCATGAGTTCCGGTCTGTCGCCAGCCCGTTGGTGCTGGAGTTCTTGGCTCACTGACGCCGCAGGATCGGGCGGAGCGCGTCGAGCACACTCGCGTCCTCGATCGTCGACGGCACCGCCTCGTCCCGGCCGTCCGCGATCCCGCGCATCGTCTTGCGCAGGATCTTCCCCGACCGCGTCTTCGGCAGCCCGTCCACCACCGACACGTCCCGGAACGCCGCCACCGGCCCGATCTCCCGCCGTACCGCTGCCACCAACTCCTCTCGCAGCACGTCCTCAGGAATGTCGGCACCAGCCTTGAGTACGACGAGACCGCGCGGGACCTGGCCCTTCAATGCGTCGTGTACGCCGATCACCGCGCACTCGGCGACCGCCGGATGAGCCGCGAGAACCGCTTCCATCGAACCCGTCGACAGGCGATGCCCGGCGACATTGATGACGTCGTCGGTGCGCCCCATCACGAAGATGTAGCCATCCTCGTCGAGGTAGCCGGAGTCGCCGGTCAGGTAGTAGCCGTCGTACCGGCTCAGGTAGTTGTCGATGTAGCGCTGGTCATCGCCCCACAGCGTCGGCAGCGCACCCGGCGGCAGCGGGAGTTTGATCGCGATCGCGCCCTCCTCGCCCGCGGGCTGCGGCGTCCCCACGGCGTCCAGGATCTGTACGTCCCACCCTGGCACCGGGACCGTCGCCGAGCCCGGCTTGGTCGGCAGCGCCTCGAGCCCGCGCGGGTTCGCGGCGATCGGCCACCCGGTCTCCGTCTGCCACCAGTGATCCACCACCGGTACGCCGAGATGCTCGTGAGCCCAGTGATACGTCTCGGGATCGAGCCGCTCGCCGGCCAGGAACAGAGTCCCGAAGGCGCTCAGGTCGTACTTCGACGCGAGCTCTGCCTCCGGGTCGACCTTCTTGATCGCCCGGATCGCGGTTGGTGCAGTGAACAGGGCCTTCGCACCGTGCTCGGAGATGACCCGCCAGAACGCACCGGCGTCCGGCGTACCGACGGGCTTGCCCTCGTAGAGGACAGTGGTCGCGCCGACCAGCAGCGGCGCGTAGACGATGTAGGAGTGGCCGACGACCCAGCCGACATCGGAGGCGGTCCACCACACGTCACCGGGACCGATGTCGTAGATCGCCCGCATCGACCAGGACAGCGCGACCGCGTGGCCGCCGTTGTCGCGGACCACTCCCTTCGGCTTCCCCGTCGTACCTGAGGTGTAGAGGATGTAGAGCGGATCGGTCGCGGCGACCGGGACCGGATCGGCCGGCTTCGCCGCGGCGGTCAGCTCGGCCCAGTCGAGATCACGTTCGGTGAGCTCGGCCAGAGCGGTCTCCCGCTGGAGCACGATGGTGTGCTCCGGCTGGTGCCGGCTGAGTTCGAGAGCCTCGTCGATGATCGGCTTGTACTCGACCACGCGGGTGGGCTCGATGCCGCAGGACGCTGCCACGATCACCTTCGGCGTCGCGTCGTCGATGCGCGCGGCGAGCTCGCGGGGTGCGAACCCACCGAAGACCACCGAGTGGATCGCGCCGAGCCGCGCGCACGCGAGCATGGCGACGGCGGCCTCGGGCACCATCGGCATGTAGACGATGACGCGGTCGCCCAGACCCACACCGAGCGAGGCGAGCGCGCCGGCGAACCGCGCGACCTCGTCCCGCAACTCGCCGTACGTGTACGACCGGCCCGTGCCGGTGACCGGAGAGTCGTAGATCAGCGCGACGCGGTCGCCGTTCCCCGACTCGATGTGCCGGTCGAGCGCGTTGTACGACGTGTTGAGCTCGGCGTCGGGGTACCACCGGTAGAGAGGGGCGCCCGAGCCGTCGAGCGCCCGCGTCGGCGGACGGGTCCAGGAGATCGCCTCAGCCGCCTCCAGCCAGAACCCTTCCGGATCAGCGAGACTCCGCCGGTAGCTCTCGTCGTACGCGCCCATTTCTGATGGCCTCCCAACCGTCGGCTGCTCTCATCGTGGCAGGGTTGAGGCATGACGGTAAGGGTCGATGACGTGCGGGCGGCGGCGGAGCGGATCGCCGGACGGGTACGACGGACTCCGGTGATCGAGGTGGCGCCGGGCCTGGTCTTCAAGCTGGAACTGCTGCAGCACACCGGTTCGTTCAAGCCGCGCGGCGCGTTCAACCGGCTCCTGGTCGCGAAGGAACGCGGTGAGCTGACCGGGCTGGGCATCGTCGCGGCATCCGGTGGCAACGCGGGTCTGGCCGCGGCGTACGCCGCCCGCGAACTCGGCGTACCGGCGCGGATCTTCGTCCCGGTCAATGCGCCCGCTCCGAAGGTCGCCAAGCTGCGCACGCTCGACGCCGAGGTGGTCCAGGTCGGAAACGAGTACGCCGAGGCGTACCAGGCGGCGGTCGAGGCGCGGGACGAGGGCGACGCGCTGCTCCTGCACGCCTACGACCAGCCGGAGGTCGTCGCCGGCCAGGGCACGATCGGGCTGGAGCTGCTCGAGCAGGCCGGGTCCTTCGACACGGTGCTGGTCGCTGTCGGTGGTGGCGGACTGATCGCAGGGATCGCGACGGCGATCGGCGACAACGCGCAGGTGATCGGAGTGGAGCCGGAGTTGTCGGCGACCCTGCATCGCGCGCTCGAGGCCGGCGAACCGGTCGACGGGCCAGTCGGTGGCGTGGCGGCGGACTCGCTCGGTGCCCGGCGACTCGGTGATCTCGCGTTCGCGGCCGCGCAGCAGAACGGCGTACGGTCGCTGCTCGTTGACGAGGAAGCCATCGTTGCTGCCCGCAACGAGCTCTGGCACGAGTATCACCTGGCCGTCGAGCACGGCGCCGCCGTCACGTACGCCGCGCTGAAGTCGGGCGCCTACCGCCCGGCCGATGGCGAGCGGGTGGTCATGGTGGTCTGCGGAGCCAACACGGATCCCGCGACGCTCACCTGACCGGTCTGGCCGGCGTGCGCTTCGGCCGGTCGTCGGCCAGGATCCAGGCGGCCAGGACACCGGCGATCGCGCCGAACAGGTGTCCCTGCCAGGAGATCCCGTCCTGCGGCAGCAGTCCGCCGAGCAGCGCGCTCCCCCAGACCAGGACGACCAGTACGCCGACCAGAACCTGGCCGATCCGGCGGTTGAACAGTCCGCGCATGATCAAGTAGGCGGCGTACCCGAAGACCAGACCGCTGGCGCCGATCGTGATCGTGTTCGGCGGTGAGATCAGCCAGGTGCCGAAGCCGCCGATCACCGTCACGATGGCGGTCACCGCGAACAAGCGCGCCGCACCGCCGACGGCGATCAGCAGGCCGAGCGTCACCAGCGGCAGTGTGTTCGAGATCAGATGGCCGAAGCCGAGGTGCAGGAACGGCGCGGTGATGATGCCGACCAGCCCCTGCGGATCACGCGCGATGATCCCGTACTGATCGAGCGCGCCGTTCGTCGCGGCGTCGATGATCTCGCTGAGCCACATCAGCCCGACCAGCACACCGAGCAGCTTCAGCCCGCTCCCGATCCGGGCAGCGTCGACCGCCCGACCGGTCCGCTTGGCAGGTGTCTGGGAGCTCATGCATCAACGATGCCGTATCCGGCCAAGTCTCAGTCCTTGACAGGCGCGGCGACAGCACACAGTGATCTCTGCGATACTCCCGGTGGCTATCGAGGTGAGGTGGGGGAACGCGATGCCGGTTGCCGTCTATGTGCTGGGCTTGAGCATCTTCGCGCAGGGAACGTCGGAGTTGATGCTCGCCGGTCTGCTGCCCGAATTGTCGGGCGATCTAGGCATCTCCATCCCGGCCGCGGGCCTGCTGATCTCGGCGTTCGCGGTCGGCATGCTGCTCGGCGCGCCGATCCTGGCGGTCGTCACGCTCAAGTGGTCCCGGCGTACGGCGTTGCTCGTCTTCCTCGGCATCTTCGCGGCCACCCACGTCGCGGGGGCCCTGACCCCGAACTACGCCGTACTCCTGGCCACGCGCGTCGTCGGCGCCTTCGTGTACGCCGGTTTCTGGTCGGTGGCTGCCGTCACTGTCGTCGCCCTGGTGCCGGTCGACCGGCGGGCTCGCGCGATGAGCGTCGTCACCGGCGGCCTGACCATCGCCACCATCGTCGGCCTTCCGATCGGGACGGTGCTCGGGCAGAACCTCGGCTGGCGATCGGCGTTCTGGACGGTCGCCGGTCTGTGCGTCCTCGCGATGGCCGGAGTCTTCGCGACCATCCCCGGTGGCAGGCCGGACCCGAAGAGCGCGCCCCGGCTGCGCGAGGAACTTCGTGCCCTTCGCCACGCCAGACTCTGGTTGGCCTTCGGCACGACCGCACTGGTCACCGCCACCATTCTGGTGGTGTTCAGCTACCTCGCTCCCCTGCTGATCAACACAACCGGGCTGACGCCGAGCGCCGTACCGGGCGTGCTCGCTCTCTACGGTCTGGGGTCGTTCATCGGCATCACGCTCGGCGGGCGAACCGCGGACGCCCTGCCGTTCCACACGCTGTTCGTGGGCATCACCGGCCTGGGCATCCTGTCCGCCGTCCTCGCCCTCACCGCGACGAATCCCGTCGTCACCCTCGCGGTGGTCGTGCTGCTCGGCGGCTTCGGCTTCGCGACCAACCCCGCGCTCAACGCCCGCGTCTTCAGCCTGGCCGGCGACGCGCCGACGCTGGCAACCGCGACCAACTTCTCCGCGTTCAACGTCGGCATCACCGCCGGGCCGTGGCTCGGCGGCCTCGCGATCGACGCCGGAGCCGGCTACCCGGCACTCGGGTGGATCGCGGTGGCCACCGGGCTCGCGGCCCTCGCGACGGTGGTGGTTGCAGCCTTCCTTCCGGTCAGTTCACCGGGCCGCTCGGGTCGATGTGGCTCGGATCGAACTCGGCGTGCCGCTTGAACACGTACTTGTTCAGCAGCCAGGTGATCGCCCAGAGCGCGACGCCGACGAGCATCAGCCAGCCGGCGATCTTGTAGTCCGCCGAGTCACGCCCGGACAGTGGGCTGGCCAGGTAGACGCACAGGACCACACCGAGCAGCGGGAGCGCGGTCGGGGCGTGGAAGTGCTTGTGCTCGACCCGGTCCCGGCGCAGCACCAGGACGGCCACGTTCACGATCGCGAACACGCACAGCAGCAGGAACGCCGTCGTCCCACCGAGCGCCGCCAGGTCGGCGTACCCGATCAGGAAGAACGCGAGCAGCGTGGTGAACAGGATCGCGATCCACGGCGTCCGGCGCCGGCGCAGCACTCGGCCGAGCGGACCGGGCAGGACCTGCTCGTGCGACATGCCGTACAGCAGTCGGCTCGCCATCAGCATGTTGATCAGCGCCGAGTTCGCCACCGCGAACATGGTGATCCAGGCGAACACCTCGAGCGGGAACCCCGGCGCACCGGCCTGGACGACCTTCAGCAGCGGGGTCGCGCCTTCGTTCAGGTCTTCGGGTGAGACCAGCGTGACCGCGGAGATCGCGACCAGGACGTAGATGACACCGGTGATGCACAGGCCGGTGAGCATCATCTTCGGGAAGATCCGGACCGGGTCCTTGGTCTCCTCGGCCATGTTCACCGAGTCCTCGAAACCGACCATTGCGAAGAAGGCCAGCGCGGTCGCCGCAGTGACGGCACCGAACGGCGACTCACCGGACGGGACGTTGAAGTCGGTCAGCCGCGAGGTGTCGCCGTCGCCGCCGGCCAAGGCCCATGCGCCGATGCCGATCACGATCAGCAGACCGCTCAACTCGACACAGGTCAGGACGACGTTCGCCTTCACGCTCTCGCCGACGCCGCGCAGGTTGACCAGCGCGATCAGCGTCATGAATCCCAGCGCGGTGATCATCAGCAGCGACCCGCGCTCGGGGTCGATGTCGGCGGCGGTGAAGAAGTTCGCCGCGAACGCCTTCGACGCGCTCGACGCCGAGGTGAGACCGGAGCACATCACCGCGAACGTGAGCAGGAAGGTGAGGAAGTGGATCCCGAATGCCTTGTGCGTGTAGACCGCGGCGCCGCCGGCCTTCGGGTACTTCGTGACGAGTTCCAGATAGCTGGTCGCGGTCAGCAGCGCCACGATGAACGCGCACAGGAACGGCAGCCAGACCGCTCCGCCGACCTCGCCGGCCACCTTCCCGGTCAGCGCGTAGACGCCGGTTCCGAGAATGTCCCCGACCACGAACAGGAGTAGTAGGCCGGGTCCCATGACCCGTTTGAGTTCAGGACGCTCGCCGGTCTGAGGTGCGGCGGCGCTGGGGCTCTCGCTCATCGTGCCTCCCTGGAATCGGTGCGTCAGTCGACCACATTCCGGGGTGCATTCGCCACAGCCTGCGACCAAGCCGCGGCCGGAAGGTGACCGGCGGCCTGGGAGCATGGACCCGTGATGCACCTTCGTCTCATCGTCCCATCGGATCGCACCACGCGCGTCCTGGACACGCTCGTCGGCGACTCCCGGGTGACCAGCGTCGTCCGGCTGCCAGGCGCCGCCCAGCGCCCGGCCGGCGACGTGATCGAGTGCGACGTGACCCGGGAGGCGACCTCGGACATCCTCGCCTTCCTCAAGGACGAGGGCCTGTACGACGAGGGCTCGGTGGCGGTTGCCGCGGTCGACGCTGCGCCGTCGCGGAACGCTCGCGAGACCGAGAAGGCGGCACCGGGTGCGCCGGACGACGCGGTCATCTGGGACGCGGTCGTCGACCAGGCCTACAACGAGGCCGGCGGATCCTGGGTCTACTACGCCTTTCTCACCCTGGCGACCATGATCGCGTCGGTTGCCGTGATCACCGATTCGTCGATCCTGGTCGTCGGCGCGATGGTCGTCGGTCCCGAGTTCGGTGTCGTCGCCGCGCTGGCCGTCGGAGTGGCCCTGCGCAACTGGGGCCTGACCGGGCGGTCCGCGCGCCTGCTGGTGCTCGGCTTTCTGCTGGCCATCGCCCTGACCACACTGGCAGCCCTGCTGGCCCGTGCCGCCGGCTGGATCGATGTCGGGTCTGTCACCGCGGACCGTCCTCTGACCGGCTTCATCTGGCGGCCGGACCGGTGGTCGGCGGTCGTCGCCGTACTGGCCGGGTGCGCCGGCGTCTTGTCGCAGACGGCTGGACGCTCGAACGCACTCGTCGGCGTCTTCATCTCGGTCACGACAGTGCCCGCGGCCGGGGACCTGGCCTTGTCGCTCGCGCTGTGGGCTCCGGAACAACTCGGCGGCGCGGCGGCACAGCTCGGGATCAACCTCGCCGGCATGACCGTGGCCGGGGTAGTCACGCTGCTGGTGCAGCGGGCGGTCTGGCGGACCTACCCGCGGCTGAAAGGGCGCGGAAAGGCGGGCGCGCGCGTTGAGGCTTGACCAGACGTCCCCTGTCCGGTCCGCGCGCGCCCGGCAGACATAGTCGTACCCCACTCGCGGCGGATTCGCACCTACGGATCGCCTGACGGATGCCGGACATGGCGCGAAGTCGCCAATAACGGGAAAACGATTCCACCTCTATCCAGGAGACGAGATAGCCTGTCCGGGATCCGGGCGATGGGAGGGACGGATGCTGGCGTCGGTGGGGGTTGATCCGCCTGACGAGGAGGCGTACCGCGCCCTGCTGACCGCGTCCGGCTGCGGGATCGCCGAGCTGGCCAAACTCCTCGACCGCGACGAGCACGAGGTCGTTACGACCGTCGAGCGGCTGGAGGCTCTCGGCCTGCTCACCACCACCTCGGACCATCCGGTGCGGCTGCTGCCGACCCGTCCCGACGTCGCCGTCGACGCCTTGGTCGCCGTACGTCGTGCCGAGCTGGACCGGGTGCGCGCCGAGGCCAGGGTGTTGCTGACGGAGCTGCGGGCCCAGGAGCAGCACCGGCCGGAGAACCTGGTCGAGGTGATCGTCGGTCAGGAGGCGATCGCGGCCCGGTTCGCGCAGTTGCTCAACGGGACCCGTGAAGAGCTGCTGGTGCTCGACCGGCCGCCGTACGCGTCGAAGACCGGGGAGTCGGAGCCACGGGTGCGCGGGTTGCTCAGCGACGGTGTGGTTGTCCGGGGCATCTACTCCCCCGACTCACTCGACCGTCCCGGTGGCGTCGACCAGGCCTACAGTGCGGCGGACGCCGGTGAGACCTCGCGGATCCATCCGCAGCTTCCGATGAAGCTCGCCGTCTTCGACCGCCGGGCCGCGTTGATGCCGCTGGACGTCGACCAACTGGTCGACAGCGCTCTCGTCGTACATCCGTGTGCATTGCTCGACGCACTGGCCGAGATGTTCACGCTGTTGTGGGACCAGGCAGTTCCGGTGGTGCCTGTGGTCAAGACGGACCCGCTCGACGCGCGGCTGATGACGCTGCTCGGCGCGGGCCTCAAGGACGACGCGATCGCGCGGCAGCTCGGGCTCAGCAGTCGCACGGTCGGCCGCCGGGTGGCCGAGCTGATGGAGACGCTGGGTGCGCGGACCCGGTTCCAGGCCGGCATCCACGCCCAGCGCCGCCATCTCCTCGAAGACTGAGTCAGCAGGTCGCGAGCATCTGCTGCAGCGCGGTCTTCTCCGCCGACTGCAGCGACAGGCCGTAGGTGTGCTTCACCCAGATCCATTCGCGCGCGTAGATGCAGTGCACCGACGCGTTCGTGGGCTGCCAGGAAGCCGGGTCCGAGTCACCCTTCGAGCGGTTGCTCGACGCCGACACCGCGATCAGCTGCGCGATGCTCAAGTCGTTGGCGAACTGCTGACGACGGGCCGTGGTCCAGGCGTTCGCACCGGACTTCCACGCCTCGGCGAGCGGCACGATGTGGTCGATGTCGACGCCCGATGAGTCCTCGACATAGGTGGCGTCGTACACGCTGTACCAGCGGCCGGTGGTCGGCTGGCAACTGCTGTCGACGGCGACGCCGGTACCGTCGCGTTTCAATACCTCTTCGCGGGTGTCGCAGCTACCGGACTGGGTGATCCAGTGCGGGAACAGATCCCGGCTGTACCCGCTCGTCGAGCCCTCCGTCTTCACCGTGAGGCTCGCCAGGTAGGTGGCCGACGTGCTGGCCGACGGCGGGTCCGGCGGATACGCGAGCGCCGGTCCGGCGCTCAGGGTGAACGCCGCGGTCGCGGCGACTGCTGTCAGTGCAGCGGTGATCGAACGTCGCATAGGTCAGGCCTCCGAGGGTGGGGCGGATCCCCCCTGACGTACTGCCCTCAGCCTTCCCCGATCACAGGCGGTAAGAAACCACTCACCGGTGAAGGCCGTGTGAACGGTCCGGTCAGTCGTGCTCCACGACAGTGAGTGTCCAGCCGGGGCCGGTGCGATCGAGTTCGGCGTTCCAGCGTTCGCTGACCAACTTGTGCAAGGACTTCGGGGTCCCGGGATCCTTGCCGGACTCGAGCAGATGCCGCGCGACGAGGCCGCGCGTGTGCTTGGCCATGTGCGAGACGACCGTGCGTACGCCGTCGCGTTCACGGACGACGTTCACCGAGACCCACTTGGCTGCCTGGTCACCGCTCGGGCGCCACGCGGCGACGTACGTCGAGGAGCGGCAGTCGACGATCACACCGCCGCTTTCTGACAGCGCGGCCGCGAGCGGATCGCGCCACACCGACGCCAGCGGTCCGTGACCGGGCAGCGTCGTACCCATCGAGAGCCGGTACGGCGGTACGCGGTCGGCCGGCCGCAACACGCCCCACGCGGCGGACACCACGAGCAGGCGGCTGCCGGCACGGCGCTTGGTGCCGGCGGACATGCTCGCGTAGCCGAGTGCGTCGTACAGGACCCCGGAGTACAGCTCGGACACTGGCACGGCCGGTTCGGTGCGCCAGCGGGTGTTGCGGTCGACCTCGGCTTGCAGCGAGGCGCCGACGTCCAGAACGTCGTACGCGTCGGATGAGGCAGACACCTTCGCCAACGTCTCCAGGACCTGCTCGCGGATCGGGTTCAGCTCCGGGAACGACAGCGTCGAGAAGTCGACGGCGCGACCGCGGGACCGTCCGGTCTTGCCCTCGGACGGCGGCAGCAGAATCAGCATCAGGTCAGCTCGTCCAGCGCGGCCAGGTCGGCTGCGGTCGGGTCCCACGACCCGGCCGCGACGTTCTGCGCGATCTGCTCCGGCGTGGTGGCGCCGGCGATCACCGACGCGACCGCGGGCTGGGCCGCGAGGCCGCCGATCGCTACGTCGATCATGGTCAGGTCGCGCTCGGCCGCGAACGTCTCCAGCGCCTCGATCTTGTCGAAGTCGGCGTTGGCCAGACGGTCCGGCTGGGTCGCCAGCCGCGTCCCGGCAGGCGCCTCCTCACCGCGCTTGTACTTGCCGGTGAGCAGGCCGGAAGAGAGCGGGAAGAACGGCAGTACGCCGATGCCGAGGTGCTCGCACGCGGGCACCAGTTCGTCCTCGACCTCGCGCTCGAGCAACGAGTACCTGTTCTGGGCGCTGATGAAGTGCTCGAGGCCGGACGTCCGGGCCGCCCAGTCGGCGTCGACCACCTGCCAGCCGGCGAACTGGGAGCTGCCGATGTACCGGACCTTGCCCTCGGCAACGAGCTCGGACAGCGCCGCGAGGGTCTCCTCGATCGGGGTGACCTCGTCCGGGAAGTGCAGCTGGTAGAGGTCGATCCAGTCGGTACCCAGCCGCTGCAGGCTCGACTCGACCGCCTTGCGGATGTACCGACGGGACGCGCGGACACCCCAGTCCGGGCCGTTCACCCCGTGCATGTCGCCGCCGAACTTGGTCGCGATCACCACCTCGTCGCGCCGGCCGCCGAGCGCCTTGCCGAGCAACTCCTCGCTGGAACCGTGCTCGCCCTGGTAGACGTCGGCCGTGTCGAACAAGGTGATGCCGGCGTCCACAGCGGCGTTCACCACCACGTCCGTCCGGGTCGCATCCAGCCGCCGTCCGAAGTTGTTGCACCCCAGCCCGACCACGCTCACAGTCAGCCCCGAGTCACCCAGCTGCCGGTACTCCATCTCGCTCATCCACGTCCTCCGCTGCGCTCCAGACGCGTCTGAGCGTCTTCACTGCTGTGTTGAATGATGAACTCGCTCCGCTCCTTCATGGCCCAGCCTAGCCACGGCATACAGTGGCCCTCATGCCGAGTCTCACCGTGGACGGCGCCCGCACTCGGGCCGCCGCACTCTCCGTCCAGTCGTACGACGTGGACCTCGACCTCACCCAGGGCGAGCGCACGTTCGGGTCCACCACCACGATCAAGTTCACCGCGTCGGATCAGACGACGTGGCTGGACGTGAAACCCGACGAGCTGTTGTCGGTGACGCTGAACGGCGCACCGGTCGACGTCGCCGGGCTGGACGACGGACGGCTCGAGCTCACCGGCCTGCAGCCGGCCAACGAGCTCGTCGTCGCAGCGTCGATGGCGTACTCCCACGACGGTGAGGGACTGCACCGTGCGGTCGATGCCGCCGACGGTCTCGTCTACACCTACGCGATGTCCTTCCTGGACGCCGCGCCGCGCATCTTCGCGTGCTTCGACCAGCCCGACCTCAAGGCGCCGTACCGGATGAAGGTCACCGCGCCGCCGGAGTGGCTGGTGCTCGGCAACGGAGCAGCGACGCAGGTCTCCCCCGGTCGTTGGGAGCTGACCGAGACGCTGCCGCTGTCGACGTACTTCGTCACCGTCGTGGCCGGGCCGTACCACCAGCGGACCGACTCCCACGACGGGATCGCCATGAGCGTGGTCTCGCGGCAGTCGCTGAAGGAGGCGCTGGACCGCGAGGCCGAGGACATCTTCCGGGTCACCAAGCAGGCCTTCGACGAGTACCACCGGATGTTCGGCTACCGGTACCCGTTCGGCGAGTACCACCAGGCCTTCGTGCCGGAGTTCAACGCCGGCGCGATGGAGAACCCGGGCTGCGTGACGTTCCGCGACTCGATGGTGTTCCGGTCCGCGGCGACCGACGCCGAGCGCAGCCAGCGGGCCCGGACGATCGTGCACGAGATGGCGCACCAGTGGTTCGGCGACACCGTCACGATGCAATGGTGGAACGACCTGTGGCTGAACGAGTCGTTCGCCGAGTACATGGCGCACCGGGTGTCGACCGCCGCGACCGACTACCAGGACAATTGGATCGACTTCGCCTTCATCCGGAAGTGGTGGGGCCTGCAGGCCGATCAGCGCTCCTCGACGCACCCGGTCGCGGCCGACGCGGTGAAGGACGCGCTGGCCTCCCTCGACGACTTCGACGGCATCTCGTACGCCAAGGGCGCGGCTGTGCTGAAGCAGCTCGCCGCCTACCTCGGTGACGACGTCTTCCTGGCCGGCGTCAAGGCGCACATCGTCGCGAACGAGTTCGCCAACGCGACGTTCGCCGACCTGCTCGCGAAGTGGACCGAAGCCGGCGCCGTCGACCTCGACACGTGGGCGCAGAACTGGCTCCGTACGCCGGGCCTCGATACGATCAGCGCCGTCCGCACCGAGACCGGCATCAAGCTGCGCCGCGTCGCGCCGGCCGCACACCCGGCAACACGACCGCACAAGCTGACCGTCGGTGGGTACGACGCCGGCGGCCGCGCGACCACGGTCGACGTACTGCTGGACGCGGACGAGGTCGACGTACCGCTCGACTCTTCGGCCGCGGTGGTGATCCCGGACGCGGGCGACGACAGCTGGGCGAAGATCCGGCTCGACGCGGACAGCCTGGCGAACCTGGCGACGGTGCT
Source organism: Kribbella capetownensis (assembly GCF_004331485.1). Lineage (GTDB taxonomy): Bacteria > Actinomycetota > Actinomycetes > Propionibacteriales > Kribbellaceae > Kribbella > Kribbella capetownensis. The sequence goes on along the minus strand of NZ_SJKD01000005.1, from coordinate 318,503 downwards.
GCCGAAGATCGAGAGCGGGGTGACCCGGGCCGTCGTACTGAACAGCATCCGGGACGCGGTCGCGGACGCCGAGCTCGACCCGAAGCTTGGCTTCGAGGTGCTGCTCAGCATGCTGCCCGGCGAGACCAGCGACATCGCGGTCTCGTCGATCGTCGGCTGGGCGCAAAGCCGGCTGCTCGGCATCTATCTGCCGTACGAGCCGTATCGCGGCCGGCTGGCCGACGTACTGGCCGAGCGGTTGCGGTCGGCGCCGGTGGGCAGCAGCCTGCAGCTCGCGGCGGCCCGCGGCCTGGTCAAGCTGACCGACGACGTGAACCTGCTGCAGGGCTGGCTGAGCGGCAGCGACGTACCCGAAGGACTCCCGGTCGATGCCGAGCTGCGCTGGATGGTGACGCTGCAACTGGCCCGCCTCGGTGCGATCGGCGATGCCGACATCGACGCCGAGCTCGCCCGCGACAACACCTCCGAGGGTGTCGTGCACGCGACCGAGTGCCGGGCCGCGCTGCCGACGCCGGAGGCCAAGGAGCGGGCCTGGGCGATCATCATGGCCGACGCCGACGTCGCGAACTACGAGCTGTACGCCGCCGGGACGGGCTTCTGGCACCCGGCGCAGGCCGAGCTCACCGCGCCGTACGTCGACCGGTTCTTCGCCGAGATCGCCGGCACCGCCAAGTTCCGTTCCGGCTGGGTGATCGCGAGCAGCGCGCACACGTCGTTCCCGCGGTACGCGATCGACGAGCGGGTGGTCCGGCTGGCCGGTGAACTGGCCGCCGACGATTCGGTCGCGGCCGGAATCCAGCGTGCCGTCGGCGACGACGCCGACGACATCAAGCGCGCTCTGGCGGTCCGTTCGGCGTTCGGTGACTGAGTTCTGAGTCGCGGTCACACCGTGTTGTGACTACTGTGACTGGTGTGATCACAAGGACCCTTGTGAGCAGGCAAGATGTGATTTCGTGACAGAACCTCCACAATGACCGGGCGGCACGGCGCGCCGGTCTTGGTCAGGCAGCACGTCACGGGAGAGACTGTCGAGAACCGCACAGGAGAACAAAGGCAATGCGCGAGGCGAGGCTCGTCGGTCTGAGCCAGGATGGCAAGCAACTCATCCTGGCGCTGGCAGAGACGGGTGAGGAGTTCGCCGTTCCGGTCGACGACCGGTTGCGTGCGGCCCTGCGCGGCGACCGTGCCCGACTCGGCCAGCTGGAGATTCAAATGGAGAGCGCGCTGCGCCCACGAGACATCCAGGCTCGTATCCGCGCCGGCGAAAGTCCCGAGGCGGTCGCGGCCGTCGCCCAGATGCCGATGGAACGCGTGATGGCGTTCGCCGGCCCGGTCCTGGCCGAGCGGGACCACATCGCGAGCCTCGCGCAGCGCGCCTCTGTCCGTCGCCGTGGCGGTGCCGACGCCCCGACCCGCAACCTGGGTGCCTGGGTCACCGAGCGGCTCCGCACCCGCCAGGTCGACCCGGCGTCGGCCGAGTGGGATGCCTGGCGGCGCGACGACGGCCGGTGGGCGGTCCGGGTCTCCTACTTCGTCGCGGCCGAGGACGCGGAGGAGCAGAAGGAAGAGAAGATCGCGATGTTCGCGTACGACGCTCCTGGTCGGTACGCGGTCCCGGACGACGACGAGGCCCGCTGGCTGGTGGGTGAGCAGGCGCAGGTGATGCTGCCGCCGCCGGTCCAGCCCGCGCACCAGCCGGGCGAGCGCCGGCTGAGCGCCGTGGCCGACATCGACCTGTCCATCGCGCCCGACCATGGAGCCGACAGCTACGAGGCCGGCTTCGAGGACACCGTCAGCCTGCCGCGGCGAAACCAGCCGGTTTCCCGGGAGGCAAGCCACGACAGTCACGCCACGCGCGACGCCGAGCGTGGTCCTCGCCGGGTGCATTCGGTGCCGGACCCGGACGAGGAGCCGACGCTGATCGACGTACCGGTCGAGCAGCCGCCGACCCTGCGTCCGGCTGTGCGTGCCGTCGAGCGTCCGACCCAGCTCCCGGCCGAGGCCGCCTCCATGGCTCCGCCCGAGGAGCGTGCCGCCGCGCGCGAGAACCCGTTCACCGAACGCCGCGCTACCCCAGATCGCACTCCCCCAGCTCCGGTGCGCCAGGCACCCGAGTCTCGCCCCGCCGAGCGCCCGGCTGGTCGCACTGCGCCGGTCGAGCGTTCTGCGCCGGAGCCTACTGAGCCGACGCCGCCTCCGGTCGAGGAAACCGCGCCCATGCAGCCGGCCACCACCGAGCCGCCCGCAGCGCCTGCGGCCTCCGCAGCCGCTGCCGACGTCGAGCCCGCGGCGAAGGAAGAAGCTCCGGCCGAGCCGAAGAAGAAGCCGGCCCGCCGCAACGCCAAGCGCGCCAGCGTCCCGAGCTGGGACGAGATCATGTTCGGCAAGAAGGCCGACTGATCCTGGCGAACGCCTGACACATCACGGACTGTTGTCCCAGATGGCGGATGGTGTTTGGCAGGGTGTGCGCGCTCTGCCATGATCTTCGGCATGTTGCTGCTGTGTTGTTGCTGTTGTCGCTGACGCGCGCCGTCTCCGGCGCACGAGGCCCTGCCCCTTTCCGTGGCCCGCCCGCCGACACCAGCACTCACAGGATCTCTGCTCATGAATCTCCCGGATTTCGCCGACCTGCTCGCATCCCGCGGCCTCCGGCTGCTGCCCGGCTCCCACGCCGTCCCGGTCGAGCTGCTCGTTCAGTTGCCTGACGCAACGATCGCCCGGTTCACCGCGCGCGGTACGACGCTCCGCCTGACCCGCTTCTCCCCCGACGCGCTCACCGCGATCACGATCGCCGCCGAGTGCGGTTGCGGCGACCACCACCCGCAGTCCGGCCCGGCCCGCGTCACCCTGAGCAGGTACGCCGTACCGCTCGACGAGCACACCCTCGACGGCGAACTCCTCTTCGGCTGGCAGCACCACGAAGCCGGCCTGCTCCGGCTACCCGACGCCGCCACCCACTTCTTCACCCTCCTGGCCCACGCCGCCACTCCCACCCGAGAACTCGTCGGCGTCGCCTGACCCTCCGGATGTCGAGAATGCGGTGCCGGCTCCGTCCCTGGTACATCAGCGGCCAGAACGGGCCGCACGACGGAGAGGGAATCACCGTGACGGTTCAGCGGATGGACAATGTCGGCATCGTCTGCGACGACCTCGACGCCGCGGTCGCGTTCTTCGAAGTCTCGGCCTGGAGGTGTAAGGCAGAGCGCAGATCGAAGGCCCCTGGGCCGACCACACCATCGGTGCGAGACCGCACAACCCGCCGCACAACACGGTGGGCACGCATCGCATCATGTTCACCGTCGACGAGTACGAGGACATCTACCGACTTTGCTACATCCGCGGCCCCGAGGGCATCCAGTCGTCGGACTGGCCCAGCAACTCGGCTGACGCAGCCGGTGCGGGTCAGGGGCGGCGGTGGGGTGGTTCGTGGGTGTCGTAGTGGGCGCGGGACTGTTCGACCTTCGCGAGGTTCGGGGACCATTCGGCCAGCGAGTGGAACAGTGGGGCGAGGCTGCGGCCGAGGTCGGTGATCTCGTACTCGACCCGTGGCGGCACCTCCGGGTAGTACGTGCGTTGCACCAGACCGTCGCGTTCGAGTTGACGCAGTCGCTGGGTGAGGACCTTCGGCGTGATCACCCCGATCCGCCGCTCGAGTTCGACGAACCGCTGCCGCCCGTACTCGTTCAGCGTCCACAGGATCGGCGTCGTCCACCGGCTGAAGACCAGATCGACCACCGGCGCGATCGGGCACGCCTGCACCGGCTCCACCGCTGTGTGCTCGCTCACAAACTCGCCCTCCAGCCAGTACTTTCCTCTAGGTACCTACTATCCCACAGCAAGTAGCGTCCTCGTCAGTCAACCGGACGAGGAGCGAACATGATCGTGATCACCGGAGCCACCGGCAACGTCGGCCGCCCGCTAGTCCGAGCACTCACCGAAGCCGGCGAGCAGGTGACCGCCGTGGCCCGCGGCATCACCGACGTACCTGCGGGGATACGCCGGCACCAGGCCGACCTGGCCGAGCCGGAGAGCCTGAAGCCCGCGCTCGAAGGTGCGCAGGCGATCTTCCTGCTCACCTCCGGCGACTTCGTGACGCGGGGAAACCTCGCAGACGTCGTACAGGTCGTACGGGGGGCCGGCGTCGAGCGGATCGTCCTGCTGTCGTCGCAAGGCGTCGGCACCCAGCGCCACCCGTCGTACCTGGAAGACGCCGTCATCCAGTCGGGCCTGGAGTGGACCATGCTGCGACCGGGCAACTTCAGCTCCAACGCATTCCAGTGGGCCGAGTCGGTCCGCACCGAGCGCACGGTCTCCGCACCCTTCGGCGACGTGGCCCTGCCTGCCGTCGACCCCGACGACATCGCCGAGGTCGCCGCAGTCGCCCTCCGCGAGCCCGGCCACGCGGGTGCTATCTACACCCTGACCGGACCTGTCGCGGTCTCCCCCAGTGACCAAGCCGCCGCCATCGGAGACGCTCTGGGTGAGCCGGTCCGATTCGTCGAGCTCAGCCGGGCTGAAGCGCGAACCCGGATGCTCGGCTACATGCCCGAGCAGATCGCCGAGAGCACCCTCGACATTCTCGGTACGCCGTCCGCCGCCGAGCAGCACGTGAGCCCGGACGTCGAGAAGGTGCTCGGCCGGCCAGCAGGGACCTTCGCGGAGTGGGCCGCCCGCAACGTCGAGGCTTTCAGGTAACTCGTACGAGCGGCAGGAAGACGTCGTCGACCAGCGAGGTCAGCGTCGACTCGGCGACCGGCTCGCGGGTGAACAGCATCCCGTGCCGCAGCAGATTGGTCGGCGCGGTGAGCACCCGGTCGGGAACATCTGCCGTCGGGATCTCACCGCGCGCCGCGGCCCGCCGCACGATCGTGACCATCACGCCGGTCATCCGGGTCGAGACCTCCGGATCCAGATCCGGAGCCTCGGCGAGCAACCCGTGGACGATGTCAGCTGCAGGACGGCGAGCACATCGCCACGCAGGCTCCCGGTGTCGGGGATGTCCTCGAGGATCGATCCGGCCTGTTTCGCACGCGATCGTTCGCCGCGTCGACCGCCCTGCTCTTCCTGACCGGCTTCGCCCTGTACGGCGCCTTCCGCGATCTGGAGCCGCAGCAGATCCCGCACGGCAGCAGCACGACCCGGATCATGCAGCAGCTAGGCGGTGCTTTCGGTGCTGCGACCTTGGCCGTGGTCCTGCGGAGCAACCTGATCGGACACCCGACGGCGACCGCCTACGCGACCAGCTTCTGGTGGGCCATCGCGTTCACTGCTGTTGCCGCCGTACCTGCGCTCTCCTGCCGGCTGTCAGGCGGTGACTCGAAGCAGAAGTTTGCCGGTGGTCGTGCCGGACTCGATCCGCCGGTGCACGTCAGCCGCATCCTGCAACGCCAGGGTCTCGGTCCTGACCTCGAGCTGACCGCGGGCAGCGGCTTCGACGGCCCGCCGCAACCCGGCGCCGGCCGCAGCCGGGTTCGCGGCGGCGAACGCGGCAAGGTTGAAGCCGGAGACCGTCTTGTTGGTGAACCACAGCTCGTTGGCCGAAATCCCGACGTCGTCCGCGCCGGATGCGTTGCCCATCACGACCAAGCGGCCCATCGGCGCCAGCCGATCCAGACTCGTCCGGCGACTCGCACCACCGACCATGTCGACAACAACGTCAAACTCTCCCGCGTCAGCCACGTCATCGCGCACGATCACCTCGTCATAGCCGAACGCCTTGGCGGCCGCGATCTTCTCCGGCCGACCGACGGTCCCGACGATCCGGCCCGCTCCGAGCAGACGGGCCGCCTGGCCGAGCTGACTGCCCACACCACCAGCCGCGGCGTGCACCAGAACGCTCTCGCCCGGTTCGATCCGCGCCACCCGGTCCAGCACCAGGAACGCCGTCGTACTGTTCAAGGGCAACGCGGCCGCCAGCTCCAGGCCGAGTCCGTAGTCATCCAGCGGTACGACGAGCTCGGCCGCGGTGGTGACGACCTCGGCGTACCCGCCGCTGTCGACAATCGTCAGCGCCGCGACCGGCTGCCCGACCGACAGCCCTTCGACACCGGGACCGAGGGCCCGGATCCGGCCGGACACCTCGATGCCGGGCACGAACGGCAGCGGGACGTCCACGACGCCCTGCCGGTAGAGGACCTCCGCGAAGTTGGCACCCGCGTAGGCGACGTCGATCGCGACCTGTCCGGCCGCCGGGACCGGGATCGGGACGGTGGCCAGGCGCAGTACGTCGGCAGGGCCGAAGGAGGGGATGGTGACTGCGGTCATCTGCGTGTTCTCGCTCATGGCAACGATCCTGCGAGCCAGGCGGACGAACAGGCAGTGTCAGTTCATGGTGGGTGTGTCACCACCAGGCTGCGACGCCATCAGCCGTTCGAGCCGCTCCTCGGTGTCGGTGCCCGGACGTGGGTTGTGCAGGATCAGGTGATGGCCCGGATGTTCGAGCACCGGGAACATCGTCGCGTCGAACACGAGCAGCCCTGCCTCGGGATGCGCCACGGCCTTCACCGCGTTGAGGTGCTCGGCCGCGTCGTGCCGCGCCCACAGTTCGGCGAACTCCGGGCTGACCGCGGCGAGGTCGGCCGCGATCCGGTCGAACTCCGGGTCGTCGGGATAGCGAGCCGCATCGGCGCGGAAGCCGGCCGCGACGTCGGGCGCGGCCTCGTGCCAGTGCTCGTGCAGTCCGCGGAAGCGGGCGTTGGTGAAGTACGAGACCAGGCAGTTGTGGTCGGTCTCGCCGTACCCGAAGACTCGGCGGGCGACGTCGTTGACGGCGGTGAAGTTCCAGTGCCGGTCGCGGATGTAGGCGGGGCGTGGTGACCAGGCGTCGAGCAGCCGCTGCATCTCGGGCGAGGCGGGCACCGTCGGGGCGGCCTCCCGCTGGGGTGGGTTCAGGCCGGCCAGGCGGTAGAGATGGGCGCGTTCGACATCGTCGAGCAGCAGCACTCGAGCGACCGAGTCGAGGACTTCTTCGGAGACCTTGATATCGCGACCCTGCTCCAGCCAGGTGTACCAGGACACCCCGACCCCGGCGAGGACAGCGACCTCCTCGCGGCGCAGACCGGGCGTACGTCGATTCCCGGCCGCGGGCAGTCCGACCTGCGATGGTGTCAGCCGTTCCCGACGGCTGCGCAGGTACTCACGGAGTTCGGTCTGCCGGCGGCTGCGCGCCGCGCCTCCACGCTGATCCGTCCCCACCCGGGCAACGCTACCGGAAGCCCCTTTCCGGAGCCGGATGCTGGGCTCTTGAATAAGTAACACGCTTGGTTTAACTTATCCGCGCAGCTGCTCTCGCGTGTACTCCGGCCCGCCACCTGGAGGTTTCAGCATGTCCAGACGCCTGCTCGCGTGGGTCTTTCCCGCCGTGCTGCTCGCCAGCGTCATCGCCGTACCGGCAGCCCAGGCCGCCACCATGTATCCGAGCGGCGTCGGCGCCGATCTCGGACCGACCCCGACCACGCTCGGCGTGAAGCCCGCCGCCGGCGACGACCCTGCCGGGTTGCGTACCGGCACCGAGCAGGGCCGCACGTACTGGCAGACCAACCAGGCTGCCGGCACCGGCTACCTGGAGTTCGACGTCGACCGTGACTACGTCGACGAGATCGGCACCGACGACGTCCTGGTGACGGCGACCTATCTCGACAGCGGCTCCGGCACCCTCGAGCTCCAGTACGACGCCGCCACGAACCCGCAGGCCGACGCGACCGACGTCCAGCTGACGAACACGGGTCAGTGGCGGACCGGCACGTTCGAGCTCACCGGCATCGGCTTCACCGACCGCCTCGGCGACGCCGACGTTCGCCTGTTCGGCAGCGCCGACATCACCATCTCGAGCCTCCGGATCAGTACGGCGGGAGCCTCGGTGCAGCTCGGAGCGTCGCCGATCCAGTCCGGCATCAGCCCGCGCGCCGGCGACCGGCCGGAGACCCTGGTCACCGGTGTGCAGGACGGCCGCGCGTACTGGCAGACCGACCACTCAGCGCCGTCGCCGGGCACGAACTTCTTCTACATGAACGTCGCCGACACCTACCTGTACGACAACCACAGCCTGGTGCTGATCAGCGTCGACTACTTCGACGCCGGCAACGGGCAGTTCGGCCTGCACTACGACTCCCCCGGCGAGACGATCCCGGAGAAGTTCAAGAACTCCGAGGTGGTCCAGTACGGCGACACCAAGACCTGGAAGACGCACACGTTCGCGCTCCCCGATGCGGTGATGACGAACCGCTCGAACGGCGGCGACTTCCGCATCCACAACGGCGACGGGTCGGTCGACCTCAAGGTCGCAGCCGTCCGCGTTGCCAAGGTCGCGACCACCCTCGATGTCACCGAGGGCCTGCTCGACCTGATCGACGAGTCGGCGCGGGTCGAGAAGGCTGCCCGAGAAGGCACGCGCGACGGTCAGTTCCCGGTCGGCAGTCGTGCGACCTTCCGTACGGCGATCGACGCAGCCCGCGCCGTCGCGGCCACTCCCGGCGTCACCGACGTCCAGGTGAAAGAAGCGCTGCAGACGCTGCAGTCGAAGCTCGACGCCTTCACCGCTTCGGTGGTCGACACCAACTTCGCACCCGACGGCCGGGCCACAGCGAGTAGTGGCAGCGGAACTACGAACGTCAACGACGGCAACCACGACACCGCCTGGACCAGCGGCCAAGGCGACTCGTGGCTGCAGCTCGACCTCGGCAGGCCGCGACCGGTGAACGACGTACGGGTCGAATGGGCCGAGGCGTACTCCCCCGACTACACCGTCCAGGTCTCGAAGGACGGCCGGAAGTTCACCGACGTCGGACGCATCGGATCACCCGGCGGCAACCAGATCAGCCGGACTCGCTTCGCGACCACCACCGCGCGGTACGTCCGGGTCGCGATGACCGGCGCGGACTCGTTCACCGTCAAGGAACTCCAGCTCCGGCTGAGCCCGGTCGTCACCCCGAAGCCGCGGCTGGGGCAGACGACCAACCCGACCGAGGACGGCGTGATCGCCGACTTCGACGCCACCCAGTACGGCGCCGACCGCACCGGCCGGCATGACTCGACCAAGCCGATCCAGCAGGCCATCTACGCCTGCCAGGACGCGGGCGGCGGGACCGTCTGGCTGCCGGCCGGCCAGTACAAGGTCACCGACACCATCGAGGTGCACGCGTTCTGCGCCCTCCGCGGAGACCATGGCGACAAGCTCGGGATCGGGACTGTGATCGTCGCGGACCTTGCCCCGGGCAACGACGGGCCGAGCCTGTTCCGGATCGGCGGCAGCGCCGGCGTACTCGGCGTGACCACCTACTACCCGAACCAGAACGCCACCGACCCGGTCCCGTACAACTACACCTTCGAGATCCCCGGCGGCGCCTGGATCGGCAACGAGAACTACATGATGGCGACCGTCGCCGACGTCACGATGCTCAACTCGTACCGCGGGATCGGCATCAGCACGATGCCCAACGACCACGGCAACGCACCGAGTTCCGGCCAGGTGCACGAGTCCAGCACCATCCGCAACATCCGCGGCACCGCACTCTTCGAGGGAGCCCGCGCGTACAACGGCGCGGACGTCGGAACCTGGGAGAACGTTGCGTTCAGCAACTCCTTCTGGGCGGACGCACCGGCCGCCTACCACCCGCCGGCGCGGACGGCGCTGGATGCGTGGACGCGGGCCAACGGCACCGGTCTGGTCCTCGGCGACCTCGAGTGGGACCAGTTCCATCGGATCTCGCTCACCGACTACCACGTCGGCATCCACGTGGTCGCCGGTCAGCGGGCCCAGTTCACCGGCAGCTTCCTGCAGCCCGACGTACGCCGTACTGACATCGGCGTGCTGGTGGACGTGATGGACGACCGCTGGGGTATGACGCTGGCGGCGGGCCGGATCGAGGGCAGTGACCACGCGATCCAGAACAACTCGCGCGGCTACGTGAAGGTCAGCGGGACCACGCTCACCGGCGCGGTCGACGGCATCGTGCATCGGATGTCCGGCACGGCGCCGACGTACTCGCAGGAGCCACTGCCCAAGCCGAAGCAGTCCCTGTACGTCGTCGACGCGCCGCACGGGATCGGGTATCTGCCGGCCGCGGACGCGACGAGCGCCGTACAGAAGGTGCTCGACAAGGCTGGCCGGAACGGTGGCGGCATCGTCTACCTGCCTGCCGGGTGGTACCGGATCAGCACGCACCTCCAGGTCCCCGCGAAGGTCGAGTTGCGCGGTGCGTCCGCCGTACCGAACCGTGATCAGGGCGGCGCGAGTGGCGGGACGGTCCTCCAGGCCTTCGAGAAAGACACCGAGACCGCGCTGATCACGCTCCAGAACCGCGCGGGTGTGCGCGGGCTGCGGGTCTTCTATCCCGACAACAACCCGGGCAAGGCCGAGGGCGTCGTGCCCTACCCGTACGCCGTCCGCGGTCACGCCGGTGGGAACTACGTGATCAACGCCGGCTTCCCGAACGCCTGGAACGGGATCGATCTCGGTGGCGACGACGTCGTCGTCCGCAAGGTCGCCGGAGCCTTCTTCGACCACGCGATCGCGATCGGCCCCGGGAGCAACGGCCGGATCGAGGGCGTGCTGTCGAACGGGAACGCGGTCACCCGGGTCGGCTACCAGCAGCCGTACTGGATGAACGAGGGCAGCATCTTCGAACTCGTCATCGACAAGTACATGCGCAAGACCGCCAAGATCGTCACCGTCGACCGCGCCCGCGGCCTGACGCTGCTGAACGTGTTCGCGTACGGCTTCCACGACGGGCTGGTGGTGAACAGCGGTCAGGTGGACGCGTTCAACCTGGGCACCGACAACCTCGGCATCGACGGTCACACCGTCAAGGTGGTCAGCGGCGACGTCGAGGCCACCAACCTCGCTCGCTACAACGGCGCCACCCTGTCCGGGCCGGCCACGCTCCGCAACGTGATGGTGATCAACGTCGTCCAGCGCAGTATCAAGGTCCAGGCCAGTGGTCCGGGCACCGCGACGATCGCCGGAAACGAGTCCGAACCGGGTACCTACGAGGTCGGCGCGCAGGTCACAGTGACTGCTGCGCCAACATCGGATAGCGTTTTCCAGAACTGGACCGTCGACGGCGTGGTGGTCTCGACCGACGCGTCGTACACCTTCACCGTCGCCACGGACCAGGTACTGACCGCGAATTTCCAGGCCAAGTAGGAGCGAGATGGCTGACGCACAACATCAGGTCGCGATCGTGGGCTGCGGAATCATCGGCCGCACCCACGCGGACACCATCGCGGCACGGCCCGACGCGACCGTGACCGCCCTCGTGGACGTCGACGCCGACGCCCGGGAGGCGCTGGCGGCCCGGCTGAAGGAGGCGGGCCAGCCGGAGCCCCAGGTGTACGACGACCTGCCGGCGGCACTCAGCGGGTCGGAGGTCTCGCTGGTCGCGATCTGCACGCCGAGCGGCACGCATACCGAACTGGCCGAGCAGGCGCTGAACGACAAGAAGCACGTCGTGATCGAGAAGCCGCTCGACGTCGACCCGAGCCGGGCCCGCCGGTTCGGGGCGGCGGCCGCCCGGGCGGCGAGCCAGGGTGTGATCACCTCGGTGATCAGCCAGCATCGCTTCGACGCGGGCAGCGTGGTGGTCAAGGAGGCGATCGACTCCGGCCGCTTCGGCCAGCTCACGTCCTGCGTCGCAACGGTTGCCTGGTGGCGCAGCGACGAGTACTACGCCTCAGCGGATTGGCGTGGGACGTGGGCGCTGGACGGCGGCGGCGCGTTGATGAACCAGGGCGTGCACACGGTCGACCTGATGCTGTGGTTCATGGGCAGGCCGGTGCAGATCCAGGCGCAGGCGGTCCGGTCTACACACCATGCGATCGAGGTCGAGGACACCCTGGTCGCGACGCTGACCTTCGAGTCCGGTGCCATCGGCACCCTGCACGCGACCACCGCGGCCTTCCCAGGCGGCCGCACTCGCGTGTCGGTGCACGGCACCGAGGGGGGTGCCGAGGTGGAGGACGACCTGCTGCGGCGCCTCAACGTCGACGGCGTCAAGGACGACGCACCAGTCGACGCCGGTCCGCCCGGCGGCCACGAGGCGCAGTACGACGACATCCTGACGGCGATCGCGAACGGCGGACAGCCGGGGCTCACGGTCCAGGACGGGATCGAGGCACTCGCCGCGGTTCGCGCCGTCTACATCGCCTCGACCCTCCAGCGCCCGGTCAAATTCCTCGACGTCCTCGAAGGCCGCTACGACGACGTAGAGGTCTCCCGAGGAATCCGCCTCCCGCCGAACTAAGCGCCGGGCTCGCGGTCGTTCAGGATGCGTTGGTAGAGGTTGCAGTCCTGCCAGGCTCCGCCGGTGTGCAGGTACGTCGGGGCGAAGCCGATCTGCTCGAAGCCGGTGCGCAGAAGGACGCGCTGCGACGCGACGTTGTCCTTCCGTGTGCTGGCCGCGATCCGGTGCAGCCTGAGTTCGGTGTCGGCGATCTCCGCGACGGCGTCGACGGCGCGCGTGGCCAGGCCGCGGCCGACGGCCTCGATGGCGAGCCAGTATCCGATACTCGCGCTACGGAACGGACCGGGCACGACATCTTGCAGCGTGAACGAACCGACGACGCGGTCGTCCTCGATCAGCAGCCACGGTACGACCAGCCCGTTCTTGTAGCGCTCGAGCGTGCGGGTCAGCCGCTCGAGCTGACCGGCCGGAGTGAACCAGTTCTCCGGCCGGTCGGGTTCCCAGGGGCTGAGGTGGTCCCAGCTGCGGGTGTAGGCCTCGGCCAGCGCGGGAGCGTCGTCGAGGGAGGCGACGCGGAGCTCGACCTCAGGGGTCAGTTGGCGGGGCGAAATCACTTCGGCAGCCTACGTGCCTGACTCGATCCGCTGACCCGAGGGGTGAACGCGTCGTGGAAGATCGTCGACGCGGCACCGACCGCGGCCGCGTCGGTCTGCAGCATCGACTCCTCGACCGCGACCGGTCGGGTCTCCCGGGCCACCGGATGCGCGTTCACCGCGCGGCCGATCTCGGCCAGGAAGATCTCCGAGATCTCCTTGCCGAACGCCGGCCCGCCCAGCACGACCAGGTCGATGTCGAGCAGGTCGACCAGTCCGACCGCGCCCTGACCGACCACCCGCGCGACCTGGGTGACCGCCTTCCGGGCCGCCTCGTCGCCGTCGGCCGCCGCCTTGCACACCGCCTTGTACCGTTTGGCCTCATCGGTCGCGCTCGGGTCGCTCTCGACGTACCCGTACTCCGCCGCGATCACCGGCAACGATGCGGTCGGGTTGCACTCGGGCACCATCCGGGGACCGTTCTCCGCGTCCCACTCCCCCATCCGCAGCGCAGCGATCTGGCCGAACTCCCCGGCGTTCGCAGTACCGCCGCGGTAGATCGAGCCGTTCAGGATCAGGCCGCTGCCGACGCCGGTGCCGAGATAGAGGTAGGCGAAGTCGCGGGCCCGGGCCGAGCGACCGATCCAGCGTTCGCCGATGGCGGCCGCCGTACCGTCCTTCTCGACCAGGACCGGATGGTTGAGCTTCTGCTGCAGCAACTGGCGGATCTTCAGCCCGCGCCAGGCCGGCTGCAGCGGCAGCGCGAGCAGTGAACCGTCGGCATCGATCGGTCCGGGTACAGCGACGCCGACGCCGAGCATCGAGTCGAGGTCGACCTGGCTGATGCTCAGCGCCGCGGTCACGGTCGCTGCGGTCAGATCGACCAGCCGGCCGGCGTCCAGATCATCGGCGAGATCAACCGTCTCCCGACGCACGATCGTGCCGTCCAGGTCGACGACAGCGACCGTCAGCAACTCGGGATCGATGTGGATGCCGACCGCGTGGGCCGCGGTGGACCGCATCCGGACCGGCGTCCGCGGTTTGCCGAGCCGTTCGGCGCGCTCCTGCGCCTCCTCGACCAGCAGACCCTGCTGCAGCAGGATGCGCAGGATCCGCGACACCGACTGCTGGGTCAGACCGGTCCGGCGGGAGATCTCGGTCCGGCTGATGGTGCCGGCCAGCCGGATCGTCTCGATGATCACGGCCTCGTTGAAGGAGCCCAGGTCGTACTGGTTCGCGCCCGCGCGCCGCAGCTCCGTCAGCACCGCCTTCTCGCCCGATTGGTCATCCGTGCTCATCGCCCACCTCCCCGCCTGTCCCGACTAGCCGCGATCGTACTGCGCGTGAGCAGCTGTCACGGTGCTTCCAGCGCACCGTCGGGGCGCCGTACGCCGGCCGCCCACTCGTCGTGTCCGGACAGTTGCGCGGGATAACGTGCGGCGGCCTCGAGATCGATGTCGATCCCCCAGCCGGGCGCCTCGTTCGGCCGCAGCCAGCCGTCCACGATCCGCAGCGTGCCAGGGAACACCTCGTGGGTGGCGTCGTTGTAGAGGTGACCCTCTTGGATGCCGAAGGCAACAGAGCTGACGTCGAGGGCGACGTTCGCGGCGGCGCCGATCGGCGAGGTGTCGCCGGGGCCGTGCCACGCCGTACGGACACCGCACAGCTCGGCCAGGTCGGCCAGCTTCCGGGCCGGGGTCAGACCGCCGATGTCAGAGACGTGCGAGCGGATGAAGTCGACGCCGAGGTCGCGAACCAGCCGGACCGCGTCACCCATCGACGTGGTCAGCTCACCGACGGCCAGCGGCACCGGAGAGGCGGCGCGGACCTCGGGCAGCCGGTCCCAGTGCTCGGGCGGCAGCACGTCCTCGAGGAAGAACAGACCGTACGGCTCGAGCGACCTCGCCAGCAGCACGGCCTCCTTCGGCGTCAGCCGCGAGTGAACATCGTGCAGCAGTTCGATGTTGTCCGGCAGCGCCTGCCTCGCCTCGGCGAACAGCTCCGGCGTCGCGCGCAGGTAGTCTCGCGCCGACCAGCCGTTGTGGTACGGCGCGTCCGGGTAGAGCGTCGGCACTCGCGGAGCGCCGTACCCGCCGCCGCCCGGCGTCGACATCTGCAGCCGGATGTGCCGCCAGCCCTGAGCGACGAGCTTGTGCGCGTGCTCGAGCGTCTCCTCGATGGTGTGGCCGCTGGCGTGGATGTACGTGTCGGCCGCAGCCCGCACCTTGCCGCCGAGCAACTCGTAGACCGGCATCCCAGCGCGCTTCCCGGCGATGTCCCACAGGGCCTGGTCGATGCCGGAGATCGCGTTGTTCGTCACCGGACCACCCCGCCAGTAGCCACTGAACCCGGCCAGCCGGGTCAGGTCGCCGATGTCACCCGGGTAACGGCCGACCAGCAGCCGCGCCAGGTGTTCGTCGATGAACGTCTGCACCGCCTTCCACCGCTGGGTGAACGTCGCACAGCCGAGGCCGTACAGGCCCGGTTCGGTGGTGTCGATCTTGACCACCACCAGCGGGATGCCTTGCGGTGCGGTGACGATCGCCTGGACCGCACTGATCCGGACGTCGTCGCGTACGGGCCAGGGCTGGTCGAAGGTCGTCGGACTGTGCTGAGCCATCTAACGCTCCAAGGGAAGGGTCGGTAGGTCGAGTTCGTGCTGGGCCTGGAAGCCGAGCACGGTTCGCACAGCAGTCAGGTCGATCGGCACCTCGCGCCCGATGAACCGCCGCAGTCGCGGCACGTCCGGCGCGAAGGCGTCCAGCAAGGCTTCAGTCTCGTACGGCGCGTTCGTTGTGCCGGCGGCGACGAAGAACGTGTGCGCACCGGACAGCGGAACCGTCAGCCCCAGCTCGATCGAGTACGCCGCGTCGCGGGTGTCCAGGTAGCTCCAGGCCTCCCGGAATCCGCCGGCCGGGTCCTCCCGGGCGCGATCGGCCTGCCGCTGCAGCAGCTCGCCCGAGTTCACGTGCGGGAACCGGAACGCGACCACGTCGATCCCCCACCGCCGCCACGCCATCCGCGCGGTGTTCTCGTCGTTCTGCTTCGACAGCGAGTAGGGATCGGCGACGTCGGTCGCCATCTTCTCGTCCCACGGAAAGTACGCCGGCTTGATGTCGTGCGGGTTGAACGGCAGCCCGGTCGCGTTGATGCTGCTCGCGATCACGGCCCGCTTGATGCCGCGGGCCCCGGCCTGGGCGAGCACGTTGAACGTCGACACGACGTTGACGCTGTACACGTCGTACGGCGTACCTGCCGACGGGTGAGCCAGGGCCGCGAGGTGCACGACCAGGTCTGCGTCCTCCAGCGCCTGGGCCACGTCGGACTCGGAGCGGGTGTCACCGACCAGGACCCGGTCGGCCTTCAGCTCCGGATGTTCCCCGTTCGACAGAGTGGTCACCACCGCGCCGAGCGCCGTCAGGTGCTCGACCGTGACCAGCCCGATGCGACCGGTGGCCCCCGTCACTGCCACCCGCCGGCCGTTGAGTGCATTCACTCCTTGATCCCTCCCGACATCCCCACACCTCTCAGGAACTGCTTCTGGAACACCAAGAACAGCACCACCGGAATCAGCACCGCCAGGAAGAGCGCGCTCATCTGCAGTGAGATCTCCGTGGTCTCGGCCACCCGGGGCAGCGCCACCGAGATCGGTTGCAGGCGCGGATCCGGCAGCACGAGCAGCGGCCACAGGTAATCCTTCCAGGAGCCGATCACGGTCAGCAGGGCGACCACCCCGACGATCGGTTTCGACAACGGCAGCACCAGCGAGGTGAACAGCCGCAGGTTGCCCGCGCCGTCGATCCGCGCCGCCTCGATCAGTTCGCGCGGGATCGCGTCGAAGTACCGCTTCATCACCAGGATGTTGAACGCGCCGGCGGCCTGCGGCAGCCAGACCGCCCAGAAGGTGTTCTGCAGATTCACGCCCAGCAGGGGCATCTTGAGGATCGTCATGTACAGCGGGACCAGCGAGATGACGCCGGGCAGGAACAGCGTGGCCAGCACCGCGCCGGTGATGATCGGTCCCCACTTCGGCCGGAGCACGCTGAGCACGAAGGCGCCCGTCGTACAGACGAAGAGGGTGGAGATCATCGAGCCGATCGCGATGATCGCGGTGTTGCCCAGGTACGAGCCGATCTGGACCCGGTTCCAGGCGTCCGGGATGTTCTGCCACTGGATCCCGGACGGCCACAGCTGCATCGGGCCGCGCAGGATGTCCTGGCTGGTGGACAGGCCGGACTTGAGTAGCCACAGCAGCGGGCCGACCCCGGCGATCAGGACGCCGATGAACAGCAGCACCTGGATCGCGGGCAGGCCGTACTGGACCACCGACCGCTTGCGGTCCGCGGTCGAGATGATGCCGCGTTCGTGGCTCATGTGGTACTCCAGCGACGGGTCAGGAGGTGGTAGACGACCGACAGCACGCACAGCACCCCGGCCAGCAGCACGCTGAGCGCGGTGGCGGCACCGAAGTCGCCGTTGATGAACGCGTACCGGTAGATCAGCAGCAGGATCGTGGTGGTCGCGTTGTTCGGGCCGCCGCCGGTGAACAGGAACGGCTCGGTGAAGACCTGGAACGTGCCGATCAGCTGCAGCAGCATCATGATCAGGATGATGCCGCGGATCTGCGGCAGCGTGACGTGCCAGACCCGCTTCCAGATCCCGGCCCCGTCCAGCTCGGCCGCCTCGTACAGTTCGGTCCGTACGCCGGTCAGTGCGGCCAGATAGATGATCGACGTGGCACCGGCTCCGGCCCAGGTGGCCTCGAGCACGATCGCCGGCATCGCCAGGCTCTGCGAGTTCAGCCAGGCGAACGGCCCGAGACCGAACCAGCCGAGGATGGAGTTGAAGACGCCCACGCCGCTGGGGTCGTAGAAGAACTTCCACAACAGGATCGCCGCCACCGGCGGAACCACAGCCGGCAGGTAGGAGATCACGTTGTAGAGCCAGCCGGTCTTGCGCAGTTCGCTGATGAAGACCGCCAGGAACAACGGGACCGGGAAGCCGAAGATCAGCGCCAGCAGGCAGAAGTACAGCGTGTTCAGCGCTGCCTGCGGGAGCTGCGGGTCGGTCAGCACATAGCTGAAGTTGGCCATCCCGACCCACTCCGGCGGAGCGACCAGGTTGTTCTTCTGGAAGCTCAGCACCAGGCCGCGGACGATCGGGCCCCAGGAGAAGTACAGGAACGTCAGCACCAGGGGCACGGCGAAGATGACGCTGCTCAGTCCGCCGGAGCGGTACCAGGTGGCCAATGACCTGGCACTGCTCCGGCCGGACTTCGGCGTACGTAGCTGGAACATGGTTACCGGGCCAGACGCGCGTCGATCTTCGAGGCGGCGTCCGTCAGCAGTTTGTCGATGTCCGCGTCCTTCTTCGTCAGCACCTGCTGGACGACCGGGTCGAGCAGGGCGTAGACCTCCTGGCCCTTGTTCGACGGCTCCGGCAGCAGCTTCAGCGACTTGGTCGAGTCGATGTAGCCCTGGAACTGCTGCACCGGGACGTTCACGTACGGCTCACGCCACTTGTTGAACTGGTCGTAGGTCTCCTGGCTCAGCGGCGAGATGCCGGGGCGGCCGACGAAACCCTTGTCGGCGATCGTGGTCTTGGCGTCCGCGACCGCGACCGACTCGGTCGTGTACTTGTCGAACTGCTCGAACTTGATCCACTTCAGCGCCGCGACGATCTCGTTCTTGGACGCCTTCGGGTTGATCATCTTCAGCGAGCCGCCGGTCAGCGTGCCGTGCGGGCCGCCGTCCTGCGGGAGCGCGGCGTGACCGTAGTCGGCCGGCTTCATGCCGAAGTTCTTCACCGCCATGTCGTAGGCGTCCGGCGCCTGCAGGACCATGCCGATCTTGCCGGCCGCGAAGTCCTGCCGGATCTCCTCCTGGTTGTAGAGGAAGTTGCTGCCCATCGAGTTGTCGGACCAGCGCATGTCCTTGAGCAACTGCAGCGCCTTCTTGGTCGGCGCGTCGTTGAAGGTGGACTTCTTGCCGTCCTGGCTCTCGACCGTGCCGCCCATGCTGTAGGTCATCGTGGTCAGCATCCAGCCGCCGGTGTTGTCCTTGGTCAGCTGGGCGTAGCCGGCCTTGCCGGTCTTCTCGGTGATCTGCTTGGCGTACTGCCGGACCTCGTCCCATGACGTCGGCGGCTTGTCCGGGTCCAGGCCGGCCTGCGTGAACAGGGCCCGGTTGTAGGCCAGACCGACCGAGAAGACGTCGATCGGGACACCGTAGATCCGGCCCTTGTCGTCCTGGACGATCTTCAGCACGTTCGGGTTCAGGTCCTTGGTCAGGTCGACCAGCTTCAGCTCGTCGGTGATGTCCGGGAGCTGCTTGTTCGGGATCATGTTGGCCGGCTCGGTGAAGCTGATGTTCATCACCGTCGGGAGCGAACCGCCGGCGACCTGCGCCTGGAAGGTCTGCGCGTCCCACTTCGTCTCGGTCGACTTCACCGTGATGTTCGGGTGGGCGGTGGTGAAGTCCTTGATCTTCTTCTCGAAGGCCTTGATGTCGTTCGGCTTGTCGGGGGTCGGACGGTCCCCGATCGTGATGGTGACCGGCGCGTTCTCGTCGATCGCACCGGCCGCCGGGCCGGACGACGGCGTCGTACCGTCGGCGCAGCCCGCCACCGCGAGCACCAGCCCCGCCACGCCCAGGCCGGCGCTCCACCTGCTCACTCTCGTCATCGGAACTCCTCGGGTTTCCGGATGCCGCCGATGTGCTCTGAGCCACACACCGGCCAGGTCCCGAGTAAGTTAAACCAAGCGTGTTACTAATTCAATGCCTACAAGCTACCGATTCCTGCAACGGTTCGGTCAGCCGCCCAGATCGCCCATCGGCATGTACTTCGGCGACGGCGTGTCGCCGAGGAAGTCGAGCAGCAGGCCGTTCACCAGGGCGGGCTTCTCCAGCGGGACGGCGTGGGAGGCGCCGGGAATGACGGCGAGTTGCGCGTCCGGGATCGCCCGCGCGACGGCGACGTTGTGCTCGATCCGTACGCAGTCGTCGTCGCCTTGCATGAGCAGGACCGGCATCGGCAGGTGCTGGACGTCGGCGGGCTGGATGTCGGGGATCGAGCTCCACATCTGGGTCCACTTGGCGAAGACGACGTCGAAGTGCTCGGGTCCGTCGGGCGACAACCGCTCGTACTCCTCGCGGGCGAACGACGCGAGGGAGTCGAGGCCCTCGGGTGTCGTCATCAGCCGGTCGTTCGCCGGCGTTCCACCGGCTCTGGTGAGCTCGGTGCCGATCATGACCAGTTTCCGGACCGACTCCGGCCGGCTCAGTGCCATCCGTACGGCGACCTTGCCGCCGTCGCTCCATCCGATCACGTACGCCGACTCGAGTCCGAGCGCCGCCATGAACGCGACCATGTCCTCGGCGTAGCCGTCCATCGTCGCCGGACCCTCGACATCCGGGCTCCGGCCGTGCCCGCGGCGGTCGGGATAAAACACCTGATAACGCTCGGCGAGCGCCGGTGTCTGCGCCCTCCAACTCTCCCCCGTCGTCGCGCCGCCGTGGATCAGGAGCACCGGCTCACCGGTCCCCTGCGTCTCGTAGTAGATCCGGATTCCCCCCGCGTCGATCTCCATGATGTCGAACGTAGCAGCGGGCTTCCGACGTTCCCAGTGCGACAGATTCGACGAGGAGGACCCATGACTGATGCGGTCGTGCACTTCGAGATCATCGGGACCGATCCGGTCCGGCTCCGGGAGTACTACGGTGAGTTGTTCGGCTGGGAGTACGAGGTCGGCGACACGGTGTCCGGGCAGGTTTCCGAGCCTGGCAACTACGGCTTCGTGGACGGCAGTACGACGGGCGCACCCGGGCTGAACGGTGGCGTCGGAGGCGGGCCCGGTCTCCAGCCGAAGGCACTGTTCTACGTCGGCGTGGACGATGTCGGCGCGGCGCTCGACCGGGCCGAAGAGCTGGGTGGCCGCCGGGTGTTCGGGCCTGACGGCGTACCGGGGAAGCTCGTGGTCGGGCAGTTCACCGATCCGGAGGGCAACCTCGTCGGGGTGGCCGGGCCGAAATAGCGTCGCGACCGGTTCGCCGGTCGCCGAGGATGACGACATGATCCGCGCAACCACCCCAACCCCCTGACGAAGGCGTGTTGGGGTGGAGGTGTGCCGCTCGACAGGAGGTATCAGGCCGGCAGGTAGTCCAGCTGAGCGTATGCGCGCTCTGTGTACGGTGTCTCGCAGGTGCACTACCTGTCGGCCCGTACACCGCCCGTCCTGCACACCTCCCGGTCCGGATACGGCTACATCGCCGACGACGTCCCCGAACTCACGCTCGGTGTCGCGCCTGGTCAGGATCTATCAGCCGAAGCCGCGGACGCGGAACTGCATGACTCGGTACGGCCAGCCGGCGTCGGTCTTCCATTGGCTGACCGACAGGTGCAGGTCGCTGAGGGTGGACCCGGGGATGATGTAGCCGCCGTACAACTGGGCGACGTGGTTGCCGTCCTCCTGACCCCAGGCGCCGCCGTAGATCAGGGTCTGGCGATACGCCGTGAACAGGTTCGAGGTCGGGGTGTCCATGATGATGCCGTCGATCCGGTAGTCGCCGGCGTTGAACCAGGTCAGCACCCACTTGCCACCGAGCGGACGCAGGCAGAGCTCACCGAAGCTGCCGGTCAGGATCGGCGTCGCCGGGTTGCCCCAGGCCCAGACGCCGTCGCGGAAACCCCACGGCTCGTACGCCGCCGGGTTCGCGATCTGATCGCTGCGGACGCGCTTGAGGATGATCGGCTTGTTCCGCTGGAAGCCGGTCGAGTAGACGTACACAT
The DNA here is from genome assembly GCF_004331485.1 of Kribbella capetownensis. GTDB lineage: Bacteria > Actinomycetota > Actinomycetes > Propionibacteriales > Kribbellaceae > Kribbella > Kribbella capetownensis. The sequence goes on along the minus strand of NZ_SJKD01000005.1, from coordinate 296,944 downwards.
AGCCGTCGTTGCCCTCACCCCAGGTCAGGCACTGGAACAGCCCACCGTCGATGTTCGGGTCGAACTTCGCGCCGGTGTGGTACCAACTCGCGCCGGAGTCGTCGCTGCGCCAGATCTCCGTCCACACCACTGTCCCGAGGCCCTTGTTCACCATCGCGTGCAGGTACATCGACCCGCCGATCGTGATCACGTCCGACGGCAGCACGGTCGAGAACGTCGGGTTGTCGTGCGGGTAGTCCCACAGCTGCTGGGCTGCTGCTCCGCCGACCGCGCCGGACCACTGCACTCCCCCGGGCAGGTTCGTCGTGGTGGACCACAATGCGACCGGCGACCGCCACCACCCGCCACCGACCATCGGCTGCTCGAATGTGTCCCCGAACATGAACAGCAACCGCCCGTCCGGAGTCCGCGCCGGGATCCCGAGGTCCGTCGCCGCCATCCGGAACCGGTCCGTCAGCCCAGGCCCGGTCAGGTCGGCCACCTTGTTCGTGGTCACCGCCTGCGGGCTCGCCCAGGCCGAAGTACCAGGAACGGCTGCCAAGGCGCCGGCACCGACAGCCGCGCGCAGGAACGTAGATCGCTTGATCAGCATCGACTGACTCCCATGGGTTGTTCAGGGCGGATGGGAAATCGATTTCTGCCGCACACTGTCCCGGACCCGGGTGGTCGGCGTCAAGGGCTCGGCGGTCGTTGAAGGTGGCGTAGGTCATGCCCTGATCCCGTCACAGCAAGCGGGTGGCCGGCATCTCATGGCCGAACAGTGACGACTACTGGAGACCAGAAATGACGAAGACGGAACAGACGACGGTACTGATCACCGGGGCGAACAAGGGGCTCGGGTACGAGGCTGCGCGAAGGCTCGGGGTGTTGGGGTGGAAGGTGTTCCTCGGCTCGCGAGACGTCGGCCGGGGGCAGGCGGCCGCCGAGAAGCTGGCGGCCGAAGGTGTGGACGTGGTGCTGGTGCAGTTGGACGTGACCTCGGACGCGTCCGTCGCGGGTGCTCTGGAGCTCGTCCGCACGCACACCGACCGGCTGGACGTGCTGATCAACAACGCGGGCGCCCCCGGCCACGGCGTCAACCCGGCCGAGACGACGGTCGCCGAGCTCCATCCGGTGTTCGACACCAACATCTACGGGACGGTCCGGGTCACCCACGCCTTCCTTCCACTGCTGCAGGCGGCCGACAACCCACGTGTGGTGAACGTGTCGAGTGGCGGCAGCGCCTTTCACGTCGTCACCGACCCGGAGCAGCCCTTCTCCAAGATGCACGAGCTGGCCTACAGCACGTCGAAGGCGGCGCTCAACATGCTGACCGTCCGCTACGCGCAGGCGCTGCCGGCCATCAAGTTCAACCTCGCCACCCCCGGCGAGACTGTGAACAAGAAGTTCGCCGCGACCGACATGAACAACCACAAGGGCCAGCTCACCGTCACCGAAGGCACCGACTCCATCGTCCGGCTGGCGACCGTCGGCCCCGACGGCCCGACCGGCACCTTCGAGGACCGCCTCGGACCGCTGGCCTGGTGAGTGCTCCGGTTCAGTCCTTGCCGGTGGCCACCGGCCGGTCCGGGTCGGTGATCCATTCGGACCACGAGCCGACGTACACGGTGGAAGGGATGCCGGCTACTTCGAGGGCCAGGGCCTCGTGGGCCGCGGTGACGCCGGAGCCGCAGTACACGGCCACCTCGGAGGTGTCGTCGACGCCAAGGTCGGCGAAGCGGGCCTGGAGGTCGGCGGACGGGAGGAAGTGACCGGTGGAGTCGACGTTCGCGGTGGTGGGGGCGTTGACCGCGCCCGGGATGTGACCGGCGACCGGGTCCATCGGCTCCACCTCGCCCGCGAAGCGTTCGGGTGCTCGCGCGTCCAGCAGCACACCCGACGCAGCGACTGCGGCGGCGCCGTCGGCGTCGAGCATCGGGATGTGGCCCGGCGTCGCGGTGAACGTGCTGTCCCCGTCAGCGGGGACATCCGTGGTGACCTCTCCCCCAGCCGCCTGCCACGCAGCCAGTCCCCCGTCGAGCACACGGACGTCGCGGACACCGAAGTACCGGAAGATCCACCAGGCCCGCGCGGCAGCCGACGAGTTCGACGCGTCGTACACCACGACCGGGGTGTCGGCGGAGATCCCGGTACGCCGGAACGTCGCCGTCACGGTGGTTGCTGCGGGCAACGGGTGGCGACCGGGACCGGGCGGGCCGGCCAGTTCGGTGTCCAGGTCGACGAAGTACGCGCCGGGCAGGTGGCCGGCGTCGTACGCCTCCTTGCCGGGCGGACCGGCGAGATTCCAGGTGGAGTCGATCAGCACCGGCTGCTCGATCAGCGCGCGCAACTCGTCGACGGTGATGAGGGGATTCATGATGCGGCTCCTCCGAACGGCAGCACTTCGGGTGACAAGGTGGCGCGGGCGCGCGCCTGGGTGAGCCGGCGCCGGTGGTGCCGGCGGCAGAGCACCTCGTACGAGACCTCGTGGTCGTGGGACACGATGTCGCCCACCACCAGCTGCTCGCCCTCCGTCACCATCTCCCCACCGATCGTACGGGCGTTGTGAGTGGCGCGTTCACCGCACCAGCACAGCGCCTGGACCTGCAGCACCTCGAGCCGATCGGCGAGCTCGACCAGCCGCGCCGATCCGGGGAACAGCGACGCCCGGAAGTCGGTCAGGATGCCGAAGCAGAACACGTCGATCTGCAGTTCGTCGACCAGCCGGGCCAGCTGCTCGATCTGCAGCGAGCTGTAGAACTGCGCCTCGTCGCACACCGCGTAGTCGATCCTTCCACCGTGCGTCAGTTCGCTGACGACGTAGTCCCAGAAGTCGAACTCGGACCGCACCTCGATCGCGTCGGCCGACAGCCCGAGCCGCGACGACAGCACCGACTCGCCGGCCCGGTCGTGGCTGGTGAAGATCCGGCCGATCCTTCCGCGCGCCTTGTGGTTGTGATCCATCTGCAGCGCCAGCGTGGACTTACCGCAGTCCATGGTCCCCGTGAAGTAGGTCAGCTCAGCCACGGGCGCTCATCCTGCCAAGTCAACGGTCCGGCTCGCACGCCGGGGTGTGTCGGTTCGGGGAACAATTCCGGGCGTCGGCTTGGGTTCTGTGCCTCCGGCCGGTTTGAATGGATCGTGCGCAAAGCTCTGATCCTCTTCCTCACGGCGTGTCTGACGGCCGTCACAGCCGGATTGCCGGCCGCCGCGACGCCGAAGCGGGCCGAGGCGGGGCTGCGTGCGTACTTCGTGATCACCGAGCCGCGGCAGACCGCCAAGGTCACCGGGGCGATCACCTCGAACGGCGGCGCGGTCTATGCGACGTACGACGCCATCGGCGTGATCGTGGCGCACTCGACCTCTCCGGACTTCATCGGCAAGATGCGCAGCGTCAGCGGCGTACAGAAGGCCGGCGCGACCCGCACCTCGGACCTGCCCGGCGATGTCGGCAACCCGGCAATCCCGCCGGCCGTGGCCGAGTCACCGAACAACGCGCCGGAGACCGACCGCGCCGACATGATGCAGATCGGTGCGGATCGCGCCTGGACCAAGACTCTCGGCGCGAAGACGGTCACGGTCGGCGTGCTCGACACCGGTGTGGACGACCAGCACCCGGACCTGAAGGCGAACTTCGACGTCACCAAGTCGGCCTCGTGCGCCTACGGCAAGGTCGACACCCGGCCCGGTGCCTGGCGCCCGGTCGGCGAACACGGAACCCACGTCGCCGGCACGATCGCGGCCGCGAAGAACGGCATCGGCATGATCGGCGTCGCGCCGGGCGTGAAGGTGTCGTCGATCCGGGTCGCCGAGGCCGGCAGCCAACTGTTCTTCCCCGAGGCCACCGTCTGCGCGTTCATGTTCGCCGCCGACAAAGGCGTCTCGGTGACCAACAACAGCTACTACACCGACCCGTGGCTGTTCCTCTGCCCGACCGACCCGGACCAGGACGCGATCGCCGAGGGCGTACGACGGGCCGTCGCGTACTCGGACAGCAAGGGCGTGGTGAATGTCAGTGCGGCCGGCAACGAGGACTACAACCTCGCCGACAAGTCCGGTGACGACGCGAGCCCGAACGACTCCGAGCCGGCCCCGCGCCAGGTGACGACCGACTGCCTCAACCTGCCGGGCGAGCTGCCGAACATGGTCACGGTCGCGTCCGTGGATGCGACCGGCGCCAAGTCCCGGTTCTCCAACTTCGGCGAGAACAAGATCAACATCGCCGCCCCCGGCGAGAACGTGTACTCCACCGTCCCGGGCGGCGGCTACCAGCAGATGAGCGGTACGTCGATGGCGTCGCCGCATGTCGCCGGTGTCGCCGCGCTGCTCCGCAGTGTCGATCCGAAGCTCACGGCCGCGCAGGTCCGGGGGAAGCTGGCCGAGCAGGCGAACGACCTGGCCTGTCCGTCGGGCGCGTCCGGTGAGTGCATCGGCACCCAGGCGAACAACTCCTACTACGGCGAGGGGATGGCCGACGCGGCCGAGGCCGTCGGAGAAGCCGCAGCGCAACCGCAGGGCGCGATCGCGATCACCGAACCGTCGGAGCAGATCGGGTTCGGCGGGGTGCCGGCCATCCCGCTGCTGATGAAGGGTACGGGCGGCACCGGCGACATCAGCTACACCGCCCACGGTCTGCCGCCGGGCCTGACCATCGACGCCGAGCGCGGCTGGATCACCGGCGTCCTGACGCCCGGAGCCGGGCGCTACAAGGTGACCGTGGTCGCCCGCGACGGCGAGGCGAAGACCGCGCAGACCAGCTTCTTCTGGGACGTCTGGAGCTTCTAGCCGGCGTCGACGAGTAGCGGGATCGCCATCTCGTCCTCGGTCAGCGATCCGTGCAGCCCGATCAGCCCGGCCTCGTGCGGATAGCGCCGGCTCGCGACCAGCGAGACCTGGCCCAGGGCAGCGACGATCACGTCACCCAGCCGCGGCGACACCCGGTCCTCCACGCCGCCGAACCATCCCCGCGCGACCGCCTCCTCACGGCTGAGCACGATCGCGTCGTCGCCCAGGCGCTCCCGGTACGCCGCCACTACGTCCGCCGCGGCACCGTCGAAGCAGTACAGATGACGGAAGCGCGACTCGCCACCGATCAGACGCAGGCCGTCGGTGAGTGCGGGCTCGGCGTCCAGGTCGACGCGGTCCTCCGGCGCGACGTCCATCATCCCGTGGTCGGCGACGACAACCAGTACGGCGTCACGCGGCAAGGCGGACCGCACCTGCTGCGCGAACAGGTCCGCCGCTCCCAGCTCCTTCCGCCACTGCCAGGACTCGGAGCCCTGGTTGTGACCGGTGTAGTCCAGCTGCGAGTCGTACACGTAGACAAGTGACGAGCTGCCTTCACGGCTGGCGAAGCGGGTCGCGTCCAGCCGGTCCTCGACGGTGTCCGCGCCTCGGTGGGCACTCCCCCGGAATGCTGCGGCGGTCAGACCGGACGTGTCGAAGCGCGCCTTGCTCACGTTGCGCGTGGCAACCCCGGCGGCCGCGATCCGGTCGAAGACCGTCCCGTGCGGCTGCCACCGCCGAGGGTCGACCGGCGCATCCCACGAGAGCGCGTTCAGCAAGGCGCCCGACTCGGGCACGATCGACGTGTAGCCGACGATGCCGTGTGCGCCCGGTGGCAGGCCGGTCCCGAGGCTGGTCAGGCTCACCGCCGTCGTCGACGGCACACCTGCCGTCAGGCTGCGCCCGGTCGGCAGCAACGACGACAGGTACGGAGCGGCGTCCGCGTTGCGCCGCAGCAGATTCCACCCGAGTCCGTCGAGCAGCAGGACGGCGTACCGCGAGGCAGGCGGCAGGCCGAGGACGTTGTGCTCGTTGGGGACCGACAGCGCACCTGCCACCGAGGGGAGTACGTCGGCAAGCGAACCACCGCCGTACTGCGGGGCTACGGGCGCGATCACGGCACTACCTACTGGTGGCGAACGACAGTGCTTGGGCGAAGTCGAGCACCTGCTGGATGCCCGCCGGGCCGTCCGCCGCGGCGCTGAGCCGCAGCGAGATGTCGTCGGCGGCAACGGAGCCGGTGTAGCCGTGGTCGGCCTCGCAGTTCGGGTCGGCGCAGACGGCCGGCTCGAGGTCGATCCGGTTCACCATGCCCCACCCGATGGTCAGCACCACCTCGCCGCCGCCGGAGGCCGGATCGCCCTTGCCCGAGTTGTAGCCGGCCGGATTGGGAACCACCCGGTTCACCACCACCGCGTTCACCCGCTGCAGTGGGATCGCCTCGGTCGAGGTCGACGCGTACGGCGCCCGGATCAGCTCGTCGGCGGCATGCTCGTCGGTGTGCCCGACGATCAGCCGGGACGGGGTCAGCGCCAGGATCGTGATGTGCCGCCGGACTTCGTCCCGATCGAACGTCGGTTCGTGCTGCAGCACGAACGCACGGATCGGCTCGCCCGCGATCGCCACCGCGAGCGAGTCCGTCACCACGTCCGGGTAGTAGCCGCAGCGGTCGATCGCCTCGCGCAGGTCCGCCGAGACATCCGCGAGCTCCGGAACATTCAGGTCACGCATGCCCTCATCCTTGCACGGACACGCCCCGGCCCGATCGCCCCTTGTGGACAACCGCGATCAGTTCGCACTTGCCTTCCGCAGGACCGGTGCCCCGGCGGTTCCGGCGACCGCGACCAGGACCAGTCCGACCACGACCTGCCCGATCAGCAGGAACAGGCCTGAACTGCCCTCGGTGATGACCTTCCCACCGCTGAGCGCCAGTCCGCACAATGCACCGAAGCCGACGACCGGCAGCCCGACTCCGATCACGGGTATGAGGGCTGCCAGCCGCGACGACCGCTCGATGACTCGCAGTGGCACTCCGGACCGGCGCAGTGCGCGTGCGGGTGTCGCCTGGTCGAGCGCCGTACCGACCGCACCTGCGGCCGTCGAGGCGGCCACGGTCAGGAAGACTAGCGCCAGCAGGAGCGCCACGCCGATCCGCATGTCCTGGAAAGACGGGTCGTCATCGCCGGACGGCATGAACACCGAGATGAATCCAGTGACGAAGCCGCTCAGCACGAGCGCAGCCACCGGGCGGAACGCACCCTTCGGGTCGTCGACGAGCCGACGGCCCGCCAATAGCGCCACCGGGCCGTTGGCCAGGTTCGCCAGCGTCTTGCCGATCAACTGCACCGCCCACGGCCCCATCACCCGCACTGCGAGCGCGGCGAACCCGATGCCGATCAGCAGCGGTACGACGGCCGCCTGCATGCCATAGGCGGCCAGAATGATCGGACCGATCGCCAGCAACCCCAGCCGCAGCGCACTGGTCGCCTTACGAGTCTGACCGCGTACGACGCCCAGCGGGGTGATGCTGACCCGGCCGAGACCGATCAGCGCGCTGACGACCGACAGGACAGGTACGGCGGCCAGCACGATCAGCACGTTCCACCAGCTCGCAGTGATGTCGTGGACATACCAGCGCCCGCCACCCAGTGGAATACGCGCGATGAGCGGAGTCAGAACGGTGTAGCCGACCAGCCCGATGACAGCACCGGCCAGACCGAGCACGGCCTGCTCGACAGCGCTCAGCCACAGCACCTGAATCCTGGTAGCTCCGGCCAGGCGCAGTGCGGCCAGGCGGTGCTCGCGGCGTTTGGCGGCGACGCCGGCTGCCTGGCCGACCAGGCTGAGGATCGGGAACAGCACCAGGATGATGCCGAACGCCACGGCGATCAGCAGTCCGACCATCCGGCTGTCCATCACGTCGTCGTTCCAGCTGCTCACGTACTGCGGGTGCTCGTCCGGACTGATCGAGGCGACGCCACGGATGACGATCAACTCCTCCGGCGAGGACAGTCCCTTGTCGCTGATCACTCCAGTCGGCTGCGCGACGCCGTACTGCTTGCTGAGGCTGGACCAGTGCTTGGCGACCGCGGGCGAGACGAAGACCTCGCCCGCGTTGGGCGTGTGGTCGAGACCGGGTGGCGGCCGGAGTTCGTTCTGATGCAGCGTGGCGAGATCGAGGCGGATCATCGGGTGGCCGTCGACCCGCTCGCGGTCGGTCTGGTCGATGGCGCCGATCGCGGTCGCCGGGTCCGCGCGATCCGCGCTCCGCCAACCGATCCGGTCGGAGCGGTGGGCCAGGCCGAGAGAGCCTGCGATCAGGAAGGTGACCAGCAGTGCCACGACAGCGGTCGCGCCCAGGGCTGCGAGGTTGGCTGCCCGGCCGCCAGGACCCGGTCGCCGGACGAACCGCAGGCCGAGATCGGTCATCGGGTTCATCGGTTCGCCCCCAGCGACTCGCTCACCCGGCCGTCGACGATCCGCAGCACGCGGTGGCAGCGCGCGGCAACGGCGTTGTCGTGCGTGACGACGACCACCGCGGCACCGCGATACGTGGCGGCACCGACCAGCAGGTCGATGACCTGCGCACCGGTCGCCGCGTCCAGTGCACCGGTGGGCTCGTCGGCGAACACCGCCTGCGGCTCACCGACCAGCGCCCGCGCGATGGCGACGCGCTGCGCCTGACCACCGGAGAGCTCACCCGGACGGCGGCCCACCTCCGCGGCCAGTCCGACCTGGGCGAGCATCGTGCGCGCCCGGCCGACCGCCTCGCGTCGGCTCACGCCGTCCACCATCAGCGGCAGCGCCACGTTCTCGTCGGCGGGCAGCTCGGCCAGCAGTTGGTTGTCCTGGAAGACGAACCCGAGCCGACGGCGGCGGAGCACAGTCCGGGCGGCGTCGTTCAGCTGGTCGACCCGCTCGCCGCCCAGCCACACCTCACCCTGGTCCGGCGTGAGGATGCCTGCCAGCACGTGCAGCAGTGTGGTCTTGCCGTTGCCGCTGGGGCCCATGACAGCGAGGGCTTCGCCGGACCGTACGGCGACGTCGACACCGGCCAGTCCGACGACCTCTCCGTAGTACTTGACCAGGCCTTGGCCGCTGAGGACGATTTGTGGCTGCGTGGGTTGGGGACTCTGGAAGCTCATACCCCAGAGCCTTTCGCGGACGGCTGCGGACTTCGTCGGCCCGCGGACCGGTCTTGCCGTCGCCTTCCGGTGTCCTTCTTGAGCGCTACGTAGTACTGGAGTCGTACGTCACTCGGTCCGGAAGGCTGACGGATAGGCGTCGCGGTAGCTGGGGATGGCGCCGGCCGGGGTGTCGACGGTCTGGGCGTTGAGCATCGCGTGCACGATCGCCCGGGACAACGTGCGCGACCCGGCCGCGAAGACCGTCTCGAGCTGCCCGAGTGCAGTCGGGTCGGTCACGCTCAATCGCGGTCGGTCGTCGTCAGGGATGCGGGTCGACAGGGCGAAGATGCTGTCGCCGTCGACCAGCGTGTGGATCGGATCGAGTGCCCGAGCCAGTCCGTCGTGCGCCACCATCGCCATCCGCTTCGCCGCGGCCTTCTCCAGCGGTACGTCGGTCGCCACCACTGCGATCACCGTGTTCATCGGCGGACCGGGGATCAGGTTGCGTCCGGGTGCGGCCGGCGGTGGTGCCTCGGTCGGCGTCCGCAGGTGAGTGAACTCGGTGCCGATGCCGTAGCGGGCGCCGTACAGGTTGCCGTCGGCGTCGACGGTCGAGCCGGCCGCGTTCACGATCACCAGCACGCCGACCGTCGTACCGTCGTCGAGCCGGACGCTGGCCGAGCCGACGCCGCCCTTGAGCGACCGGGCTCGTGCGCCCGCACCGGCGCCATGGTTGCCCAGGGCAACCGGTCCGTCAGTCGCGGCGGCGATCGCATCGGCACCCCAGGACGGTTCGGGCCGCGCGCGGAAGTCGCCGCCGCGGCCGAGGTCGAAGATCACCGCGGTCGGGACGATCGGGACCACCTCGTTGTCGCCCAGCCCGACCCGCACGCCTTCGCCGCGTTCCTCCAGCCAGCGCATCACGCTGCCGGCCGTGTCGAGGCCGTAGGCGCTGCCGCCGGTCAGGACGATCGCGTTCACGCCTGCGTTCGAGTTCACCGGGTCGAGCAGGTCGGTCTCGCGCGTGCCGGGTGCGCCGCCGCGGACGTCGACACCGGCCACCGCCGTACCCGGCACGTGGACGACCGTCGTACCGGACAGGTACGGCGCGTCGAGGCGCTCGACCTGTCCGACGAGAACTCCAGGGACATCGGTGATCGCATTGTGCGGACCAGGCTGCATGACCCAGATCCTGTCACGGGGCCGGTCGACACGGTGGTGAAATCGGGTTGCGGCCGACATTAGCGTGGAACGCATGAACGCCGACCAACTCTGTGGACTGCTGGCCGAACCGTCGAGGCTGCGGACGTACTCCGCCGTCGTCCTCGGCGCCACCACCGCGGATGAGGTTGCCGGGAGCACCGGACTGGCCCAGCCCGTCGTCGTCAAAGCGCTGCAGCGGTTGTTCAAAGGCGGTCTGGTCACGGCCGACGGCGATCGTCTGCAGGCCGACGAGGCGGCCTTCAAGGACGCCGTCCGCGGGAGCCGTCCGGAGTGGGTGCCGCTCGATCCCGATCCGGAGCGGGACGCCGTACTGAAGTCGTTCATCCGCGACGGCCGACTGACCCACTTCCCGACGTTCCCGGAGAAGTTCCGGATCGTGCTGGAGCACCTCGTGGCGAGCTTCGAGCCGGGGCGCAGCTACCCGGAGGCCGAGGTCAACGAAGTCCTGAACCGCTGGCACCCGGACCACGCCGCACTCCGCCGCGGACTGGTCGACGCGCGCCTGCTCAGCCGCACGGACAGCATCTATACGCGGACCTGATCAGGTCAGGCGGCGGGCCGGGGCGTCCTGGCGGGGCTTCTCGTTCGGGGCGATGCGGATCGTGGTGTCCAGGACCGTGGCGCCCTCGGCGGCGGCCAGGACCGACCGCAGGTCCAGGCGCACGACCTCCTCCAGGTCGAGGGTCAGCCGGGACACCCGGTGCAGCAGGCTCTCGATCGCGGCGATGTCGACCGGGTCGGAACCGCGGTAGCCGTACAGCAGTGGCGCCGCGCGGACCTCGCGGACCATCTCCGCGGCGTCCCGCGTCGTCAGTGGCGGCATCCGGTACGAGCGGTCGCCGAGCAGGTCGGTCGCGACGCCCGACAGGCCGAACGTGACGACCGGTCCGAACGACACGTCCTCGAGCGCGGAGATGACCACGGGTACGCCGGGCGGCGCCATCTTCTGGACGACGAACTGGGCCCGGCCCGGATCGGCGGCGACGCCGAAGCTCTCGGTCATCTCCGCCCAAGCCGCGCGCATGTCGTCCTCGTCGTGGATATGGCGCCAGATGTCGGCCAGGTCCGGCCGCATCCGCCACTGCTCCGCGGTCGCCTTCAGGATCACCTCGAACCCGAGATCCTCCGCGCGCGCCACCGCCTCGTCCGCGCTCAGGACCGGGAACGCCGGCAGCACGTTGATCCCGTAGAAGCTGAGCAGCCGCTGCCGGTCCGCATCGTCCAGGTCGGCGCCACTCGGATGCCGCTGCAGGAACTCGGCGACGAAGTCCTCGGCCCCCGGAGTGTCCACGTCCGGCAGGTCCGGGATCCGGCTGTCCGACCGCCGCCGCCATTCGCCGTACTGCGTCGCCTTCGCCAGCGCACCCACGGCGTACTGCGGATTGAGGAACGACGGGATCGAACCGCGGGCCGCACCGCCGTGGTCATCCGGGACGCGAAGCGCTTCGGGCACGCTGCGCGAGGCGAGGAAGGTGGAGACCACGGGCTTGTCCGATCCGGCCGCGGCAGCCGCGAGAACCTGTGCGACCTCGGCGCCGTTGGACTGCACCGGCGGCGTGTAGATCACCACGACCGAGTCCACCCGCTCGTCGTCGAACACCTCCGACAGCGCCACCCCGAAGTCCTCGGCGGTCGCGTCCGCGCTGAGGTTGCGCGGCTCCCCCGCCACGTCCAGCCCACAACCCGCCATCGTGTCGAGCGCGAGCAGAGTGAGGGCGTCGGAGTTGCTGACGATCGCGACCCGGCGACCCTTCGGCAACGGCTGGTGCGCCAGCAGCTGGGCGACGTCGAACAGCTCGCCGGTGGTGTCGACGCCGATCAGCCCGCTCTGCCGGAACAGCGATTCGATCGTGGCGGCCGGCAACTGACTGCGCCGGACCATCTGGCCCAGCGGCACACCTTGGGTGGCGCGACCGGACTTCAGCGCGATCACCGGCTTGCGGCGGGCGAGCCGGCGCGCGACCCGGCTGAACTTGCGCGGGTTGCCCAGCGACTCCAGGTACAGCAGCACGACCTCGGTCGCCTCGTCGGAGTACCAGAACTGCATCAGGTCGTTGCCTGAGACATCGGCCCGGTTGCCGGCCGAGACGAAGCTCGACAACCCCAGACCACGGCCGACCATGTCGGCCAGGATCGGTACGCCGAGCGCACCCGACTGGCAGAAGAACGCAACCCGGCCCTTGCTCGGCATCAACGGTGACAGCGTGGCGTTCAGCGACACCCCGGGCGCGGTGTTGATCAGACCGAGCGCGTTCGGCCCGATCACTCGCATCCCGTAGGACCGGGCCAGGCCGACCAGGTACCGCTGCAACTTCCGGCCCTCGCCACCGATCTCGGCGAATCCGCTCGACACCACGACCAGCCCGCGCACGCCCTTGGCGGCACAGTCCAGCACGACGTCCGCCACCAACTCGGCCCGTACGGCGACCACCGCGAGGTCGACCGTGCCGTCCACGTCCCGGATCGTCGGGTACGCCGGAACGCCCTCGATCTCGGTGGCCTTGGTGTCGGTGTTGACGGCGTACAGGCGGCCGGGGAATCCGCCGTCGCGCAGGTTGCGCAGCAGTGCGTTCCCGATCGTGCCCTCGCGCCGGCTCGCACCGATCACCGCGACCGCGTTGGGCGTCAGCAGCCGCGCGATCGACAGTGCCTCGGAGCGCTGCTCGCGGGCCTGCATCACGCCGAACGAGGTGTCGGTCGGCGCGATGTCGAACTCGACCACGATCACGCCGTCCTCGAACTCCCGGGCGACCTTGTAGCCGGCCTCGGCGAAGACGGTGATCATCTTCCGGTTGTCCGGCAGCACCTCGGCGACGAACCGGTGGATGCCGTTCTCCCGGGCCGCCTGGGCCAGATGCTCGAGGAACAACTGGCCGAGGCCGCGGCCCTGGTGCGCGTCCTCGATCAGGAACGCGACCTCCGCGGTCCGCCGGCCGGTCCGCTCGTACCGACCGACGCCGATCATCTCGCTACCGACAGTGACGATGAGTGCGAGTCGGTCGTGGTAGTCGACCTGCGTGAATCGCGCCACATCCCGGTCCGACAACTGGGGGTACGGGGCAAAGAAGCGGTAATACTTCGATTGTTCGGACACGCGGGCGTAGAACGCCACCAGCAGGTCGGCGTCACCCGGAGTGATCGGCCGCAGATGCGCCGTAGCGCCGTCCCGGAGTACGACGTCCGCCTCGTAGCCGTCGGGGTATCCGGCCGGGTGGTGGGGGTCCTGCTCCGGCGGGGTCACCCGGTCAGCCTACTCAACCAGCCCGGGGGGAGGTCGTGCATTTTGATCGCGCGAATCGCGCCTGTGCTGGTGTTCCTGATCGCCGTCACCGTGATCGCCGAGCTCGCCGACGAGGCCAAGGTGTTCGACGTCGCGGCCCGGGAGGCGGCCCATCTGGCCCGGGGCAAGGTCTGGCGGCTGTGGCTGCTCGTGGTCGTGCTCGCCACCGGGCTGACGATCGTGCTGTCCCTCGACACGTGCGCGGTCCTGCTCACGCCGGTCGTGCTCGCGATGGCCCGGCAACTCGACGTCCCGCCGAAGCTGTTCGCGTTCACGACCGTGTGGTTGGCCGGCACAGCCTCGTTGTTACTCCCGGTGTCGAACCTGACCAACCTGCTCGCGCTCCATCAGTTCCGCAAGCTCGACGTCGAGTACCTGTCGGTGAGTTGGCGGCCCGCGATCGCCGCGATCGTGATCACGGTCGCCGTGCTCGCGGTGCTGTTCCACCGGGACCTCGGCCGGACGTACGTCGTACCGCCGACTCCGCAGGTTGACGACAAGGTGCTGTTCTGGGGCTCGGCCGGCGTGTGTGTGCTGCTCGGGCCGGCGTTCGTGTCCGGGATCGAGGTCGCCATACCGGCGAGCGTCGGGGCGGTCGTGCTGGGCGTGCTGTTCGCTGTACGGCGCCGGTCGACGCTCCGGTGGTCGCTGATCCCGGCCAAGCTCGTGGTCACCGTGGTGGTGTTGTTCGCCGTCGTCGGGTTCCTCACCGACCACGGGCTGGAGGACCTGCTGAACCGGGTCGCCGGGACCACGTCCGAACTCCGGTTGAGCGCAACCGCGGCCCTCGGGGCGAACCTGGTCGACAATCTCCCGGCGTACCTGGCGATGGAGCCCGTGGCGTCGAGCGACGCCCACCGAATGATGGCGCTGCTCATCGGCGTCAACTGCGGCTGCCTGCTCACCCTCTGGGGATCGCTGGCCACCCTGCTGTGGCGAGCCCGCTGCGACGCCGCCCGCGTCGACATCACCTGGTGGTCCTTCCTCTGGCGCGGTCTGATCCTCACCCCGCTCGTCGTCACCGGCGCGGTGCTGGCACTCGGCTGAACCGGAGTGGCACGGTTTACCGAGCGGTAGTGGTTGGGCAATAGTGCGGTCATGAGCCCAGCGGACAGCAGTGAGCAGAGCACGGCGGACGTGACCCGGGAGTTCCGGGCGGCGCGGGACTTCCTGGTGGCGCATCGGGAGGACTACGAGACCGCGTACCGGGACTTCAATTGGCCACGGTTCGAGCGGTTCAACTGGGCCCGGGACTGGTTCGACGCGCTGGCGGTCGAGCAGCCCGAGGTGGCCGCGCTGACCATCGTCGAGGAGGACGGCGAGGTCAACTCACGGACGTACGCCGAGATGGCCGAGCAGTCCCGCAAGGTCGCCGGGTGGCTCACCGAGGCCGGTCTGAAGCCGGGCGACCGGGTGCTGATCGTGCTCGGCAACACTGTCCCGCTCTGGGAGATCATGCTCGGCTGCATCCGGGCCGGCGCTGTCATGATCCCCGCCACCACGCTACTCACCGACGCCGACCTGGCCGACCGGATCACCCGGGGCAGTGTTCGGGCCGTCGTCGCCAGCAGCACGGAGGCCGGCCGGTACGCCGGTATCGCCGACCACTGCATCCGCGTCGCCGTCGGCGCATCGGTCGAGGGCTGGCTGCGGTACGACGACGCTGCCACGTACGACGGACCGGTCCCCGAGGTCGACACCGCGGCCGACGACTCGCTGCTGCTCTACTTCACCTCGGGTACGACGAGCCAGCCGAAGCTGGTCGAGCACACCCAGGTCAGCTACCCGGTCGGTCACCTGTCGACGATGTACTGGATCGGTCTCCAGCCCGGGGACGTTCACCTGAACGTCTCCTCCCCCGGCTGGGCCAAGCACTCCTGGAGCAACGTCTTCGCGCCGTGGAACGCCGGCGCGACCGTGTTCCTGTACAACTACACCCGGTTCGACGCCGAGAAGATGCTGCGAGTCCTGCAGACGTATGGCGTGACCACGTTCTGCGCGCCGCCGACGGTGTGGCGGATGCTGATCCAGGCCGACCTGTCCGCGGTGAAGGTGCAGATCCGCGAATGCATCTCCGCGGGCGAGCCGCTCAACCCCGAGGTGATCGAGCAGGTCCGCACGGCGTGGGACATCACCATCCGGGACGGGTACGGCCAGACCGAGACGACCGCGCAGATCGGCAACCCACCCGGTCAGCCGCTCAAGCTCGGCTCGATGGGCCGCCCGCTGCCTGGCTACAGCATCGCGCTGATCGACCCGGCCACCGACGAGATCGGCGACGACGGCGAGATCTCCATCGAACTGGCGCCCGCGCCGGTCCCGCTGATGCGCGGCTACCGCGACGCCCGTGAGCTCACCGATGAGGTGATGCGCGGCGGTTACTACCACACCGGCGACGTCGCGAGCCGGGACGAGGACGGCTACATCACCTACGTCGGCCGGTCCGACGACGTGTTCAAGGCCAGTGACTACCGGATCTCGCCGTTCGAGCTGGAGTCGGTGCTGATCGAGCATCCGGCCGTGGCCGAGGCGGCCGTCGTACCGTCGCCGGATCCGGTCCGGCTCGCGGTGCCGAAGGCGTACGTCGTACTGGCGGCCGGGCATCAGCCGTCGCGGGAGCTGGCCGGCGAGATCCTGCAGTTCTGCCGCGAGCATCTGGCGCCGTACAAGCGGATCCGGCGGATCGAGTTCGCCGAGCTGCCGAAGACGATCCCGGGCAAGATCCGGCGGGTCGAGCTGCGTGCGGACGAGGCGTCGAAGGTGGAGAGCGGGTCCGGCGGCGAGCACACGTACGACGAGGCCGACTTCAAGGAAGGGTGAGTCAGCGCACCCCTGGACGACGGAGTGCGTGCTGAAATGGGCGGATGTCCCTCGACACCGGTCTAGGCCTCGCCGCGGTCGTCGTCCTGCCGCTGCTGATCGCGATCGGCGTGGCCGCGTCCCGGTACGCCGGAACCCGGCACGACAAGGGGATCGTCACCGCCGCCCTGCGCGCCCTCGTGCAGTTGGCCGCCGTCGGCGCGGTCGTCGGGGTCGCTCTGCAGCACACGCTCGGGGCGATCGCGTTCGTGCTGGTCATGTTCGTGGTCGCGACCTTCACCAGCACCCGGCGGCTCCATCAGACCGCCGTCATCCCACAGCAGTGGATGTACTGCGGGACCGCGATCGGTCTCGGTGCGCTCGT
Source organism: Kribbella capetownensis (assembly GCF_004331485.1). Taxonomy (GTDB): domain Bacteria; phylum Actinomycetota; class Actinomycetes; order Propionibacteriales; family Kribbellaceae; genus Kribbella; species Kribbella capetownensis. The sequence continues at coordinate 280,365 of NZ_SJKD01000005.1, read as the reverse complement.
CGTACTCCTGCTGCTGATCGGACCCGGCGTCGTACCGCGCAACCCGGCGACGATCCTGCCGATGGGCGGCATCATCATCGGCGGCACGATGACCGCGACCACGCTGGCCGGACGCCGGATGCTGAGCGAGTACGGGACGCGGTTCGGCGAGTTCGAGGCCGGGCTGTCGATCGGGCTGCTCCCGCCGGACGCGTTCAAGCTGGTGGTCGGCCCGGTGGCCGGCGACGCGCTGCTGCCCGCGCTGGACCAGACCCGGACCGTCGGGCTGGTGTCACTGCCCGGGGCGTTCGTCGGGATGGTGCTCGGCGGCGCGTCGCCCGCCGAGGCCGCCGCATTGCAGCTCGTGGTCCTGCTCGGGCTGATCGCGTCCGAGTCGATCGCGATCCTGGCCATCACCGAACTCCTCGCCCGCGCCCGCCTTCCGGACGGGCGTACGGTTTCCTCATGACCGATGACAAGAGCCTCTTCAGCCGGATCGACGAGCTGGTCGCCGAAGAGCACGACCTCCGCACCAAGCACGCCGGTGGGAAGATCAACGACGCCGACGAGCATGCCCGCCTGCGGGCCCTCGAGGTCGAGCTCGACCAGTGCTGGGACCTGCTCCGGCAGCGCCGGGCCAAGCGTGAGTTCGGCGAGAACCCGGACACCGCCGCGGCCCGCTCCGCCGACACCGTCGAGGGCTACCTGAACTAGCCCCACCCCGGCTACCCATCCCGGCTACGCACCACTCGCCCACCCGCTCCCCGTACGTTTGAACGGATAACCCCTGGGCGTGCCCCTTCTCCCGTCGTATTTCCAGCCGAGAAGGGTCCACTTGAATGGATAACCCCTCAAATGCACCGGGGGTGGGGGCGCGGCGGGTGGCCGGTGGCGGCGGGTGGCCGTGGCGGGGGTCAGAAACCGCGCAGTTTCTCCGGGGTGATGCGGATCAGGACCGAGTAGTCCTGGTGGAAGCCGTCGGCGGTCATGCCGAGGCCGGCGATGTCGTCGGCGTACTTCGCGTTGTAGGCGGCCAGGGCGTCGCCGGAGAGCGGCTGCTGGTCGATCATCGCCGTACCGGAGATGACGCCGACGTCTCCCCCGGTGTGGGTGGCGTTGAAGTTCAGCGCCACCTGCGGGCGGGCGGCGATGTTGCGCAGCTTGGCCTTGTCCGGCTGGCTGCTGATCAGCAGCTCGCCGTCGTGCCAGAGGAACCAGACCGGGGTCGGCGCCGGCGTACCGGTCGTGCCGACGGTGGTCAGCCACACCACGATTTCGTCGTCCAGCTGCCGCGCGATCCGCTTGCCGAAGTCGGTGGAAGTGTCGATCGAGAACATCAGGCCCCTTGGGTTGGTCAGGACGGACCGAGGCGCCCCCACTCGATGGCCGGGCAGTGGTCCATCACCATCGTGAGTCCCGCCGCCGTCGTCCGGGCGTATGCGTCATCGTCCACTACGTCGAGTTGGAACCACACCGCCTTGGCGTTGATTCCCACCGCCTGGTCCGCGATGTCACCGGCCAGCTCGGACCGGACGAACACATCCACGCAGTCCACCGGGAACGGAATGTCCGCCAGCGTGGCATATCCCTGCTCGCCGTGCACAGTCTCGGCCGCGGGATGCACCGGCACGATCCGCTTGCCATGCCCCTGCAGGAACCGCGCCACGCCGTACGCCGCCCGGCTCGTGTTGTTCGACAACCCGACCACCGCCCAGGTCTGGCAGTCCGCGAGAATCTTCCGGATATCACTGTCCATACCCAAATCCTCTCGCGGCGCTCAACCGCGCAGATAGGTGAGTACGGCGGAAACGCGCCGGTCCAGTCCTTCGTCGAGCTGCAGCTTCGCGAAGATGTTACCGACATGCTTGCGTACGGCGGCCTCGCTGACGACCAACTGCTCCGCGATCGACGCGTTCACCCGGCCCTCGGCCATCAGCGCGAGCACCTCCAGCTCCCGCGGCGTGAGTGCCGACAGCGGCCCGTCGTTCCGGCGACGGGCGAGCAGCTGGCGCACCACCTCGGGGTCGACCACCATCCCGCCGTCGGCGACCCGCTCGAGCGACTCGAGGAACTCCGCGACATGCCCGACCCGGTCCTTCAGCAGGTACCCGATCCCGCCGGTCGTTGTCTCGAGCAACGACGACAGGTACGCATCGGCGACGTACTGCGACAGCACGAGGATCCCGATCGACGGCAGCTCGGCCCGGATCGCCGCGGCGGCTCGCAACCCTTCGTCGCTGTGCCCGGGCGGCATCCGGACATCGGTGATCACCACGTCCGGCGGATCCTTGCGTACGACGGCCAGCAGTGTGTCCCCGTCCCCGACGGTGTCTCGTACCTCGTGCCCGGCGCGATCGAGGATGCTGGCCAGCCCCTCACGCAACAGCAGTGAGTCTTCGGCCAGCACGATGCTCAGTCGCCGAGTCGGCACGGGCACTCCATCCTCAGTCGCGTCGGCCCACCGGGTGGGCTGTCGATGACGAGTGTGCCTCCCAACGCGTCCAATCGGGTCACCAACCCAGTCAGTCCGGTCCCGGCGCCGGCCCGCGCGCCGCCGATCCCGTCGTCGGTGATCGTGATGACCAACTGCCGCCGATCGACCCAGCCGGCCACTTCGCAGTGCGTGGCCTGCGCGTGCTTGCCGACGTTCGCGAGCGCCTCGCTGACAACGAAGTACGCCGCCGCCTCGATCGGCGACGGCAACCGCGACGGCAACGCCATCTGCACGGTCACGGGCAGCGGACTCCGGTCCGCCACCTCCCGTACGGCGGCCTCCAGCCCGTGGTCGACCAGCACACGCGGATGGATACCGCGGACCGCCTCGCGCAGATCGGCCAACGCCGCCTCCGCCTCGGCGTGCGCCTTCACCACCAGCCGTCGCCCCTCCCCCTCCGGCACGTCCAGCTCCGCCAGTCCAAGCGTCATCGTGAGCCCTACGAGCCGCTGCTGTACGCCGTCGTGCAGATGCCGCTCGATCCGGACCCGCTCGGTCTCGAACGCGTCCACCAGATCCAGCCGCGACCGCCGCAACTCGGCCAGGTTCCGCTGCAGCTCGTCCTGCCGCGGGCCGAGCATCGTCTTCGCCAGCGACGCCTCCGCTCCCGCGACCACACCGACCAGATAGGAGCTGACGACGAAGAACGGCGGCCCGAACGCGACCAGGAAGATGAGCCCTTCCCGGGCCGAGTCCAGGATCCACGGTCCCATCCCCATCTGTTCGTTGGCGGCGATGATCGGAGCGCCCAGGGTGATCAGCAGGACGGTCGCGCTCAGCCCTGCCACCGCCGCACTGACCGGCCAGACGAGGACGCCGAGGACGAACCCGTAGCCGACCGACCGCAGCGAGGCCTGCTCGCGACGGCGGAACTTCAGCTTCTCCCGCACCGACAGCGACGCGGGCATGGCCGCGTGCGGAGTCTTGATGCCGTCGACCAGCACAAGTCCGGCACGCCACCGCTCGACCCGGCCGATCGCGACGCCGATCAGCGGGAACGACGTCAGCAGCAGGACTCCGATCAGGATCGGGCTCAGGACGATGCTGAGGGCGGCGGAAACGATCAGGATGGCGAAGGTCAGCACACCGACCGGTACCGAGCTGAACAGATACGCGTAGCCGCGCCACGGCCAGGGCGACAGCAGGTAGCGCGGTGACGCGAGCGCTGCCCACGGCGTCATCGGCCGAGTCGGCACAGATCTGTCCACCCTGCCAACCCTAGGTCCGTGACGGCGCGCCCGGCGGTAGCGTGCGCGCTACCTCAGGTCTCCTCCACGGGCCAGGGTGCAAACAGTGTGCCGCCGGTTGGCTGGAACCATGACCGCTACCGCGCCGACGTACCCGAGCGTCGTACCCACCGAAGCGCCGGCCTTGCTGCTGGACGGCATCACCAAGACCTACCGGTCCAAAGCCGGAGCGGTCGATGCGCTGCGAGGCGTGACGTACCACTTCGCCCGCGGTTCGTTCACGGCCGTGATGGGTCCGTCCGGCTCCGGCAAGTCGACGCTGCTGCAGTGCGCGGCGGGACTCGATCAGCCAACGAGCGGGACCGTCGTTCTCGGTGGGACCAAGCTGAACGGGCTGAACGAGGTCACGCTCACCAAGCTGCGGCGTGAGGAGATGGGGTTCGTCTTCCAGGCGTACAACCTGCTCCCCTCGCTGACCGTGCACGACAACGTGGCGCTGCCACTGCGGTTGACCGGTCGCCGCCCGCGTCGGGCCGACGTCCACCGGGTGCTCGAGCAGGTCGGGTTGGAGGGCAAGGCCAAGCGGCGGCCGGCCGAGTTGTCCGGTGGGCAGCAGCAGCGCGTCGCGATCGCGCGAGCGTTGATCACCCGGCCGTCGGTGTTCTTCGCCGACGAACCGACCGGTGCGCTGGACAGCGGGACGAGCCGGCAGATCCTCGGGCTGTTGCGCGAGGCAACCGACCGGGCCGGGCAGACGGTGGTGATCGTCACCCACGATCCGGTCGCCGCGGCGTACGCCGAACGGGTGCTGTTCCTGTCCGACGGACTGCTCGCGGGTCACCTCGACCGCGGTACGCCGAGCCAGATCGCGGCCGCCATGAGCGACCTGGAACGCTGATGTTCTACCTCAGCCGCCAGACCGTCAGCCGTCACCGCTCCCTGTACGCCGGTTCGTTCGTGGCACTGGCCGTCGGAGTCTTCCTCCTCGGTCTCGCAGCCACCGCGACGGCCGCCACCATCGCCTACCGCGGCCCGCTCGCCGACAGCATCACCGTGACGACGCTGGGCGGCAACGACACCGCACCGACGCAGGTCCGGGTGCCGACCTCCGCCGCGGACACCTCCGGGTTGCAGGTCGTCCTCAGCATGGTCGGGACGATCAGCGGATTCATCACGATCTTCGTCATCGCCAGCACGTTCGCCTTCGCGGTGGCCTCCAGGCGCCGCGAGATCGGTCTCCTCCGGCTTGTCGGCGCGACACCGAGGCAGGTACGGCGGATGATCCTCGGCGAAGCGTTCGTCGTCGCACTGGTGGCCGCGCTGACCGGTGCGGTGCTGGCGGAGTTGGCGACTCCCCTGCTGCTGCGTAAGGCGTCGTACACCGAACTGGCGCCGGTGAAGCTGGAGCCGGCCTCGCCGTGGGTGCCACTGGCGATTGCGGTCGGGATCGGACTGCTCGTGGCGATGCTCGGCGCCCGGTCCGCGGCCCGCCGAGCTGGACGGGTCGGGCCGATCGACGCACTGCGGGAGGCCGCGCTGGAGCCACCGCGGATCGGGCCGGTGCGGATCGTCTTCGGGCTGCTGTTCATGGCCGGATCGATCACGCTGCTGACTCTGATCCGTCCGTCGACCGGCGAGGGCGTGATGCCGCTGGCGATGTTCACGCCGATGCTCCTGGTCATCGCACTGACCCTGCTCGCACCACTGGTCGTGCCGTGGATCAGTCGGCTGTGGGCACTCCCGCTGACCGCCTGGACCCGGGTGTCCGGGAGTCTGGCCCGCAGCAATGTGGTCGCGGCGCCGAGGCGCAGCGCGTCGCTGGCCGCGCCGATCCTGGCCATCTCGGCAGTCGCCGGGTCGATGGTGCTCAGCCTCAGCTTCGCCGCCGACAGCGCCGAGGCGACGATCCGCGACTCCCTCCGCGCACCGATCGTGGTGACCGGTGACGCCAAGCTCGACGCAAGTTTGGGCACGGTGGACGCCGGGGTGCCGCTCCAGTTCGTCCGGATCGACCAGGACTCCGCCGAACTCGAGGACGCCGAGGGGATCGACCCCGCGATCGCCGCGCGGACCCGCAACCTCACCCCACTGTCCGGTGACCTGGACAAACTCACCGGGAACACTGTTGCTATCAGCAAGGAAATGTCGAGTCTCGAGCACTACAAGATCGGCGACGAGGTGCCGGTGACCTTCTTGGACAAGACCGCCGCCAAGCTCCGGATCGTCGCGATCGTCCCGGACGCCTTCGGCGTGACCCCGTCGTTCCTGATCCCGCTCGAGTTGGCCCACAAGTACGCTCCGACCGCGGAGCCCGAGCGACGCTTCATCCTGCCTGCTCCCGGTGTCGACGTGCTCGGCACCGTCGACAGCGCCGTACCGGCTGCCGATTGGGAAGCGGCGCAGGCCGAGGGGGTGCGGAAGGGCAACCAGTTCGGGCTGATCATGTTGCTCGGGCCGGCGGCGTTCTACAGCGCCATCGCGATCGCCAACACGCTGCTGATGGGCAGTCTGCAGCGGCGGCACGAGTTCATCACGTCGCGGCTGCTGGGAGCGACGCCGGCGCAGATCCGCCGGATGGTGTTGTGGGAGTCCTCACTGGTCGGCGCGGTCGCCCTCAGCCTCGGTACAGCGATCACTGTCACCGTCGGAATACTGATCCGGCACGCCATGACGTCGGGGATGGCCGACGTAGCGGTGACCGTGCCGTGGGGTGTGCTGCTGGGTATCGCCGGACTTTGTCTGACGCTGGCGGTAGGGTCCGCTCTGGCCCCGACGACGTACATCCTGCGCCGGTCGCAGCCATCCGCTGCGGTGGAATAGACCGGTATCGGGTGGATGGACCGACGCAACGGTGGGTCGTGGCCGGGCAAAAGGCCGTTCACCAGGGACAATGGGCACGGCGCCGGACCGTCGCGGCGCCGTACCGGTTCGATCGAGGAGCAGTAAAACCCGCATGGCACGCCGTTCCAGCACCACCGCCGAGCCCGAGGACTTCGAGGAGCACATCCTCGACGTCGATGTCTCCGACGAGATGCGCGCGAGCTACCTGGAGTACGCCTACTCGGTGATCTACTCCCGGGCGCTGCCGGACGCGCGGGACGGGCTGAAACCGGTCCAGCGGCGGATCCTGTTCTCGATGGCGGAGAACAACATCCGCCCCGACCGCGGGCATGTGAAGAGCGCCCGCGTCGTCGGTGAGGTCATGGGTAAGTACCACCCGCACGGCGACGGCGCGATCTACGACGCGCTGGTCCGGACCGCGCAGCCGTGGTCGATGCGGGTCCCGCTGATCGACGGCCACGGGAACTTCGGTTCCCTCGACGACGGTCCCGCCGCGATGCGGTACACCGAGTGCCGGATGGCGCCGCCGGCGATGGCGATGACGACCGGCCTGGACGAGGACGTCGTCGACTTCAAACCGAACTACGACGGCCAGGAGGAAGAGCCGTCGGTGCTGCCGGCCGCCTTCCCGAACCTGGTGGTCAACGGCGCCTCCGGCATCGCGGTCGGGATGGCGACCAACATGGCCCCGCACAACCTGGTCGAGGTGATCCAGGCCCTGCGGCACCTGATCAAGACTCCGGCCGCCGACCTCGACGACCTGATGCGGTTCATCCCCGGCCCGGACCTGCCCACCGGCGGCAAGATCGTCGGCCTGGAGGGCATCAAGGACGCGTACGCGACCGGTCGCGGCAGCTTCAAGATGCGCGCCACCGCCCGGGTCGAGAACGTCACCCCGCGGCGCAAGGGAATCGTCGTCACCGAACTGCCGTACTCGGTCGGCCCGGAGAAGGTGATCGAGAAGATCAAGACTCTGGTCCAGTCCAAGAAGCTGCAGGGCATCGCCGACGTCAAGGACCTGACCGACCGTACCCACGGCACCCAGCTGGTGATCGAGGTCAAGAACGGCTTCGTGCCCGAGGCGCTGCTGGAGCAGCTCTACAAGCTGACCCCGCTCGAGGACGCGTTCCACGTCAACAACGTCTGCCTGGTCGACGGCCAGCCGCGCACCCTCGGCCTGAAGACCCTGCTCGAGGTCTACCTCGACCACCGGTACGACGTGACCCGGCGGCGCAGCGAGTTCCGCCGGAAGAAGGCGCAGGACCGGCTGCACATCGTCGACGGCCTGCTGATCGCGATCCTGGACATCGACGAGGTCATCCAGATCATCCGGACCAGCGACGACGCGGCCGCTGCCCGGACCCGGCTGATGGAGATCTACGACCTCACCGAGGTACAGACGAACTACATCCTGGACATGCCGCTGCGCCGGCTGACGAAGTTCTCCAAGATCGAGCTGGAGACCGAGAAGGGCGAGCTGGAGCGCGAGATCGAGCGGCTGACCGCGATCCTCGAGGACCAGGCGCTGCTGAAGAAGACGGTCTCGGACGAGCTCGCCGATGTCGCAAAGACGTACGGCACGCCGCGGCGCACTGTGCTGCTGGAGTCGTCGGGTGCGACCAAGACCGCGGCCGTGCCGCTCGAGGTCAGCGACGACCCGTGCTGGGTCCTGATGAGCTCGACCGGCCTGCTCGCGCGGACGAACGGCGTGGAGCCGTTCGGGACCGGCGACACCCGGGCCAAGCACGACGCGATCGTGTCCGCGGTGAAGAGCACGGCCCGCGGTCAGTACGGCCTGATCACCAGCGCCGGCCGGCTGATCCGGCTCGAGTCGCTGGACCTGCCCGCCGTACCGACGACCGCGAACGCGCCGAACCTGCAGGGTGGAGCGCCGGTGGCGGAGTTCGTGTCCCTGGAGCCAGGTGAGAAGGCGATGGCCCTGACCACGATGGATCCGGACTCGATCGGCGTCGCCCTGGGTACGACGGGCGGCGTGGTGAAGCGGGTCGTGCCGGACCACCTGAGCAACCGCGACTCGTGGGAGATCATCCGGCTGAACGACGGCGACGAGGTGATCGGCGCGGTCGAGTTGACCACCGGCGACGAGGCGCTGTGCTTCATCACGACTGACGCGCAACTGCTGCACTTCCCGGCGTCCGCGGTTCGGCCGCAGGGACGGACGGCGGGTGGCATGGCAGGCGTCCGCCTGGCCGCCGGCGCCAAGGTCGTCTTCTTCGGTGCTGTGAACGCCGGCCGTGACGCGCAGGTCGTCACCATCGCCGGCTCGTCGTCGGCGCTGCCGGGGACCGAGGTCGGCGCGGTGAAGGTGACGCCATTCAGCGAGTACCCAGGCAAGGGTCGCGGCACCGGTGGTGTGCGGTGCCAGCGGCTGCTCAAGGGTGAGGACGGGCTGCTGCTCGGATTCGTCGGGGCGGCTCCGGTCCGGGCCAGTGCGAGCAGCGGTGCTCCGGTCGAGCTGCCCCCGATCGACCCGCGGCGCGACGGGTCCGGCGTACCCGTTGCTCAACCGATTGCTGCGTGTGCTCCAGACAGCATTAGTTACATGGCAGGCTGACCCCCATGAAGAGACTCGTCGCGCTCGGCGCGGTGCTGGTACTGGCGCTGACGGGGTGCAGCGACAAGAAGGACTCCGGGGACGGCGGCGGCCAGTCCGGCGACGACCCGGTCGCGATGCTCACGGCGGCCAAGAAGGCCATCGACGACGCGGCCAGCGTGCACATCGTGCTGACCGGCCGGGACCTGCCGGAGACCGCGCAGGCGCTGGCGTCCGGTGACGGCGTCGCGACTCACGCGCCGGCATTCAAGGGGAAGCTGACCGTGCGCGCGGCCGGCTCGCCGATCGACGCGGACGTCGTGGCGGTGGACGGCAAGGTCTACGCGAAGCTCCCGCTCACCGGTCGGTTCCTCGAGCTGACGCCGTCGCAGCTGGCCGGCCTCGGTGCGCCTGACCCGGCCATCCTGCTCGACCCGGGGAAGGGCCTGACCTCGGTCCTGCCGACCGTGAAGGACCCGAAGATCAAGGGCGAGACCAGGGACGGCGCCAAGATCCTGACCGAGATCACCGGCTCGATCCAAGGCAAGTCACTGCAGGGCATCTTCCCGAACGCGCCCGCCGGCCAGGACTTCCCGAGCACGTTCAAGATCGACAAGGACACCAAGCAGCTGGTCGCGGCGACCATCTCCGGTCCGTTCTACGACGGCGCCACCAGCAGCTACGACGTCACCCTGGACAAGTACGGCGAGACGGTCGAGATCACCAAGCCGTGAGCGAGGACTCGCCCGTCGGCCGTGCGGCGCCGGTGAGCAGCCCGAAGACCAGGCTCACCCTGGCCTCGATCGCGGTGGCGTTCGCCGCCGCGGACACCTACGTCGTCGTACTGGCGCTGCCGGACATGATGGCCGGCGTCGGGTTGTCGGTGGACGAGCTGCAGCGCGCGGCGCCGATCATCTCGGGGTTCCTGCTCGGCTACATCGCCGTACTGCCGCTGATCGGGCGGATCGCCGACGTGGTCGGGCGTACGCCGGTGCTCGTCGGTGCGCTGATCCTGTTCGCGGTCGGATCGCTGATCACGGCCGGGGCGCACGACCTCTCGCTGGTGGTAACCGGTCGGTTTCTTCAGGGCGTGGGCGGCGGTGGGCTCGTGCCCGCGACGCTCGCCTTGGTCGCCGACCTGTGGCCGGCTGACCGGCGTGGACTCCCCCTCGGCGTCGTCGGTGCGGTCCAGGAACTCGGGGCGGTGCTCGGCCCGCTCCTCGGTGCGGCAGTGCTGGCGGTCGCGGACTGGCGGTACATCTTCTGGCTCAATCTCACCGTCGCCGTTCTCCTTACACTCCTGCTCCGCGGCCTTAAGCCTCCTCCCCTGTCGGCCGCGGTCGGAGTCCTCGCCTGCATCGCACTCGGGCTGACCATCACCGCGCCTGAGCGACTCGCTACTGGTGTCACTCTGGGCTTGCCGTTCGTACCGTTCACCGGGTCATCCCGCCTGCTCACACCGATCGGCGTGGTCACGCTCGTTCTGGCCCTGCTCTGGCTGGCGCTGGTGTTGTGGCGGACTCGCGGTCGTCTGACCGATGTGCTGTCGCAGGTGGACCTCGTCGGGGCCCTGCTGCTTGCTCTGGCACTGGCCGGAGTGGTCTTGGCCTTCGCCACTGCTGATCCCGAGCGTGAGCTGATGGCGCCGGCCGGTCCGTGGCTGCTGGTCGCTGCCGCGGTCTTCGCGGTCGGTTTCGCTGTCTGGCAGCGCCGTACGGCGCGAGCGATCGTGCCGCAGGGTCTGCTCGGCGCCCGGCCGGCTTGGGGCTCGCTGGTGGTCAGCTTCCTGGTCGGATGTGCGTTGATCGCGGCGCTGGTCGACGTACCGGTCTTCGCCCGGACCACTCAGGGCGGTGGGCAGTTGGCCGCGGCGCTGGTGTTACTGCGGTTCCTGGTCGCGCTGCCGGTCGGCGCGGTCGTCGGCGGGTGGATGACCAGACGCTTCGGGCTTGGACTCATCACCGGCGCGGGGTTGGCGCTGGCCGGGGTGATGTTCGTGGTGATGGCCTTCTGGGGGCGGAACGCACTCGATCACTTCCCGGCGACCGTCGTACTGCTGCTCTGCGGCTTCGGGTTCGGGCTGGCATTGTCGCCGGTCAACACCGCGATGCTCGGCGCGACTCCCCCGGACACCCACGGTCTGGTCAGCGCGCTGGTCGTGGTGGCGCGCATGGTCGGCATGCTGGTCGGAGTATCCGCGCTCACAGCGATCGGCCTGCGGCGGTACTTCTCGATCGCCGACGACATCCCGTCGCCCAACGAGTTGTGCCCGTCCGCGCCCGGTTCCTGCCGGCCGTTCGTGGACGCGCTCCGCGACGCGGCCATTTCACAAGTTCACGCGATCTTCGCCGGAGCCGCCGTGTGCGCGTTCCTCGCCGCGATTCTGGCCGTGCTGGTGCTCGGCCGACGTGGCGTTGTGCACAGATGATGAGCATCACGCCGGACAGCCGTCCCACCTCGCGTACCGTGATCATGTGACTGTTCGACCCGACGCGACCGGCAGGCCCGGCTTGTGCTCGACGTTCTGCCGGGAGTTGCGCGAGCCGCTCACCGGTACGGCGATCGTCGCAAGCGGCTGGGTCGTTGTCGAACAGCCGGGTCCGTGGGGTGCGAAGGCACCGACGCACAGTCACCTCGATCCCGAGTTCGGCGGGAAGTTCGACGACGCCTGCAAGAAGGCTGACGTCCGGTTCGGCCTGATCCGCGCTCCCGGCCGGCACTCGGACGCGATCGGACTGTCCCACCAGGTGTACGTCGCCTCGACGATGCCCGGGCGGAGTTGGTTGCTCGGCGGCCGGGTCGACGATCCGGAGGCGCTGCGGACGCTTGACCTGGACGCGGTTGCCCGCGGCGATCGGGATGCGGTCGTTGCCTCGCTGCCGGGACTGAGCCTGGTCGACCATCCGGTCATGCTGGTCTGCACCAACGGCAAGCGTGACGAGTGCTGTGCGCTGCTCGGACGGCCACTGGTCAAGGCACTCTCCGCCGCCGCGCCAGGCCGGGTCTGGGAGGCGAACCACCTGGGTGGCCACCGCTTCGCGCCGACCGCAACCGTCCTCCCCGCGGGCACCATGCACGGGCACCTCACCGCCGAGGGAGCCGTCAACGTGCTGGCGGCCGCGGATCGCGGCCAGACTGTCCTGACCGGTTTGCGTGGCCGGTCGACCTGGACCAAGCACGGTCAGGCCGCGGAGATCGCCGTACGCCGTCTGATCGGTGAACTCTCACTGGATGCCCTCAGAGTCGCGGGCGAAGACCCTGAAGCTGTGACGGTGTGGCATCGCGACGGCCGGTCCTGGACTGTTCCGGTGACCAGCGTCGCCGCCGATCCACCCCGTCCGGAGTCCTGCGGAAAGGAGCCGTTCGCGATGTCGATCCTGCAAGCCGGAGCCCCTGTGCCAGGTGAGGCCCGATGAGCACCGGGTTCGAGGACCTGCTGGCCGCCAACGCCGAGTACGCCGCCGACTTCCACTACGGCGGCTTCGACGGTCTGGCCCACGCCGGCATCGGCGTCGTCACGTGCATGGACTCGCGGATCCCGCCGCTGGAGATGCTCGGGCTGAAGCCAGGCGACGCGAAGGTTCTGCGCAGCGCCGGCGGCCGGGTCACCGAGATCACCATGACCGGGCTGGTGCTCGGCGTACAACTGCTCGGCGTCCGCCGGATCATGGTCATCCCGCACACCCGCTGCGCGATGGCCGCGATGTCCGAGGACGACCTGCGCGCCCAGGTCGAGCGCGCTGCCGGCAAGCCGGCCGGCTACCTGCCGATCAACGTCATCCCCGACCAGCTCGAGGCGCTCCGCCGCGATGTCGCCGCCGTCCGCGAGCACCCGCTCATCGGCGAGGACATCCTGGTCGGCGGCTTCATGTACGACGTCGACACCGGCCGCCTCACCCAGATCGACTGATGCCGGGGCCGACCGGGCCCGCACTGACCGGGCCCGCGCTGACCGAGCCTGCGCTCCGGCCGTTGCCGCTGGCAACTCTCCGCCCGCAGGGGTGGTTGCTGGAGCGGCTGCGGCTCCAGGCGGACGGGATGGCCGGGCACCTGGACGAGTTCTGGCCGGATGTGGCCCGGAGCGGCTGGATCGGCGGTGATGCGGAGGGCTGGGAGCGCGGTCCGTACTGGCTCGACGGGATCGTTGGCGTTGCCTACCTGCTGGACGACGAGCGGCTCAAGGGCAAGGTGCAGCGGTGGGTGGACTACATCCTCGAGCACCAGCATGAGGATGGGTGGTTCGGTCCGCGCAGCGGCGAGGCGACGTACGCGGATCATGACACTTGGCCGCGGATCATTGTGCTGAAGGCGCTGCTGCAGCACCTGGATGCGACCGGTGATCCTCGCGTTGTCCCGGCTGCTCTGAGGTTTCTGCGTCTGCTCGACGGGATGTTGGACGAGTGGCCGCTGCGGGAGTGGGCGCGGTCGCGGTGGACCGATGTCGTCTGGGTGATCAATCAGCTTCACGACCTCACGGGTGAGGACTGGCTGCTGGGGCTGGCGGCCAAGTGCAAGGAGCAGGGCTTCGACTGGTTCGCGTACGCCGACCAACTGCCGTTCACCGAGAAGGTGCCTGAGGCAACGTTGCGCGCGTACCAGGCGCAGCACGACGGCAACTGGATGAACGACGGCCACCTGTCGTCGCACGGCGTCAACGTCGCCATGGGCCTGAAGGCGATGCCCGTTTGGCAACGCCACGACGACTCGGTCGACCAGCAGGCGCGGCTCCTGCACCTGATCGCTCAGCTGGATGCCTACCACGGCCAGGCGAGCGGACTCTTCAGCTGCGACGAACACCTGGCCGGCCGCCATCCGAGCCAAGGCACCGAGACCTGCACGGTCGTCGAGTACCTCGCCTCGCTCGAGGTCGCGCTCGAATCCTTCGGCCTGGTCGAGCCGCTCGCCGACCGTCTCGAACGGCTGGCCCTCAACGCGCTGCCCGCCAGTACGACGCCCGACGAGTGGACCCATCAGTACGTGCAGCAGGCCAACCAGGTGATCTGCCACGTCACCGAGGACCGCATCTACACGAACAACGGCCCGGACGCGAACGTCTTCGGCCTAGAGCCCCACTTCGGCTGCTGCACCGCCAACCGCCACCAAGGCTGGCCCCGCTTCACCTCCCACCTCTGGATGCGCTCCCCCGACGGCGCCTTCACCGCCCTCTCCTACGCGCCCTGCTCCTTCCAGTACGACGACCTGACGGTCTCCGTAGCCGGCGCCTACCCCTTCTCGGACGACATCGAAATCACCACCCAAGGCCCCGGCCGCCTCCGCCTCCGAATCCCCACCTGGGCCATGGACGCAAGCCTCACCATCGACGACGACGCACCCGCCGCGCTTGACGCCGGAACCCTCCACGAGGTCGAGGTATCAGGAGACCGCACCCTCCTCGTGCACCTCGGCGCCACCGTCCGCGCCGTACCCCGCTCGTCCGGCGCCATCACTCTCGAACGCGGCCCGCTCATCTTCGCCCTCCCCCTCGGCGAAGACTGGCGCCAGATCGGCGGCGAACACCCCCACGCCACCTGGGAAGTCCACCCCACCACTCCCTGGAACTACGCGATCACCCCAGAGCACACGCACCTCTCCCGGAAACCGATCAGTTCCAACCCCTTCTCCCCCACCACCGCCCCTCTCCACCTCCAAGTCCACGCCCACCAAACCCCCTGGCCCCTACAACAAGGCGCCGCAGCCCCACCCCCACCCACCCAGCCCCACCAACAAGCCACCCCAGCCGACACCACCCCGCCCCCGGCCACCCACCACTCGTCCGGCTCAGCCCCGACCACCCCGGACCCCACCACCTCAGACCCGGACTCGACCTCTCCGGACTCGACCTCTCCGGACTCGGCCGGCCCGGGGCTGGACGTGCTCACCTTCATTCCTTACGGGTGTACGACGCTTCGGGTGGCTGAGCTCCCCCGGTTCTAGCGCTCTTCGAGCAGCTCGATCTCGTCGACGGCGGACGTGCCCTCGCGGACCAGCGCGAACGCCGCCTTCGTCTCGGCGAGCGTTGGTGCGAGCTCGCGTGCTGCCTTCAGGTCGGCGGCCGACTCCCAGCGCCATACCCCGGCCCACTGGTTCTCCCCGACCCGGCCGAGGCGCGCCTCCGTCAGCCCGGGGATCGACGCCCGGACCGCATCGACCAGCGCGTTGTGCCGGTCCAGCACCTCCCCCGCATCCTCCGTCACAGCTTCGAACCTCGTGATCGCGATCAGCGACATGACTAGTGCCTTTCTCTAGAGTTGACTTATAGCGAACGAATCTAGAGATAGACTCTAGTCATGACCGTTGTCAAGCGACCAAACAAGCGGGCCGAGAAGGCGCAGGAGACCCGCCGCCGGATCATCCAGGCCGCGACGGACCTGTTCGTCGCCGACGGGTACGGCGCGACCAACCTGCAGGACGTGGCGGACCGAGCCGGTGTCGCGGTGCAAACGATCTACTTCGTCTTCGGCAACAAGCGCGCCCTGCTGAAGGAGCTCGTGGACGTCACGATCGCCGGCGACACCGAACCGGTCGCGACCATGGACCGCCCATGGTTCACTGACGCGGTGGCAATGCGCACCGCCCCCGACATGCTGACCGAGTACGTCCCCGGCTCCAGCGCCGTCCTCGCCCGCGTCGCGCCGATCATGCGCGTGCTCGAAGCCGCCGCTGCGAACGACCCGGAGGTCTCCGCCCTCTGGCCCCAGGACGAGGACCTGCGGTACGTCGTACAACGCGCAGCCGCGGAGGCCCTCGTCACCAAGTCGGGCCGGCGCAGAGGACTGACCGTCGACGAGGCCGCCGATCTCCTCTACGGCATCCTCAGCCCCGAGCTCTACCTGCTCTTCGTCCGCGACCGCGGCTGGTCCCACGACCACTGGGTCAAGTGGGCCGGCCAAACCCTCCGCACCCAACTCTGCACGTGACTGCCGAAGTCAACGACGCAGATCCCCCGACGCCACGGCCACGGGAAGTGCTGACTGCCAACCCGCTGCGGCGATGGATCGAAGCAGGCCTGTTGCTGGTCGGCGGGCTCGGCCTGATCTGCCTGGTGGACCCGACTCTCGTTCTTCTGGAGTACCTGCCACAGGTCGATCCGCGGCTGGACGGGATCGGGACCGTGTCTGCGCGCCAACCGCCAGACATCGACTTCCGATGGATCATCAACGCTCTGATCTTCGCCATGCTGCTGATCCTCGTCACGGGCCTGCCCGTTCGCCGGGCGACCGGCGCCGGCTCGCTCCCGGGTGCGGTTGCCCAGGCCATCGGTGGGCTGGTTGTCTGCTTCTGGGCGCTCGCGAGCGCAGCGCTCATCAACCTGGCTTACTTCGGCGAACACTGCACGTACGCCGCCTGCTGGCCGATGTACGAACAGCTCGCCGCCACTCTCGTGCCGGGACTGCTGACCGCGCTCGCGATGATCGTGATGGCGAACCTCGTCAACCGGCTCGCGTGGTGGATCCGCACGCTGGTACCGGTCGTGGTGTGGCTCGGCACTGTCCTGATCCAGCACGCGGTCTGGACGTCGTACCTGTTGAACCTCTTCGAGGGCCCGCCAAGGTGACGGTCAACTCGCCCGGGCCTGCTGAAGACACAGAACCCCCGGCGCCACGGCCACGGGAAGTGCTGACGGCCACCCCGCTGCGGCGATGGATCGAAGCCGCGCTCCTGGTCATCGGTGTGCTGGGTCTGCTCCTGGTCGGCATCGCCAACCTGGTCTTCGATGACACGCTACCGCAGGTCGATCCCAGGCAACTCGGGCACGGGAACATCTACACGGGCTCCAGCACCGTCCGCGACTGGATCGTGTGGGCGCTGATCAGTTCACTGGTCCTGATTGCCATCACCGGACTGCCGACCGGCCGGGCGGCGGGACGTGGGTTTGTCCGGGGTGCTGTTGCCCAGGGCATCGGTGGGATGGTGGTCACCTTCTGGGCGGTCGGAGCGAGCATGCTGACGAACGCCTTCTATTTCGCCGGACCGGGCGACCGCTGCTTCTACGACTCATGCTGGCCACTGCACGAACAGATCTGGGCAATACTCGTACCCGGCGTGCTCACCGGGATCGCGATGCTTGCCATGGCGTTCCTGGTGACCCGGCTGGCCTGGTGGATCCGCGCCCTGGTGCCGGTCGTCGTCTGGATCGGCACTCTCGTGGCGCAACACGCGATCTGGATGAACTACCTCCTGCCACTCTTCGAGGCTCCGCCTAATTGACGTGCACCTTACCGGTGTCGAGTTCGTAGTACGCCCCGACGAGTTTGAGCTTGCCGGACTTCTCCAGTGGGCCGATCACCGGCGACTGGCGCAGCTTCGCCAGCACGAGTTCGACGTTCGCATGGACGGCGTTCGTCAGGCGGTCGCCCGGCTTCCCAGCGACCTGACGTACGGCGGGCGCGAGAGTGTCGACGATGTGCCTCAGCTCACCGGCCTCCGCGGTCCGCTGGTCCGAGTCCAGCGCCTTGATCGTCGCGTCGAGCGCACCACAGCGCTGATGGCCCAAAACGACGAGGAGAGGAGTGTGCAATTCCGCGACACCGAACTCCACACTGCCGGTGACGGAGTGGTCGAGCGCCTCACCGGCACTGCGTACGACGACCAGATCGCCGAGCCCCTGATCGAAGATGAGCTCGATCGGGACCCGGGAGTCGATGCACCCCAGCACGGTCGCGAACGGATGCTGCGCCTTGCTCACCGCGACCCGACGCGCGATCCCTTCGTCGAGTTCCTCGTCCAGGCCTGCGACGAAGCGTGCATTGCCATCCAGGAGGCGCCGCAGCGCTTGGTTGCCATCGACAACAGCCGACGGCGCTGACGGAGACGCGGGAGGTTTCGGGCCGGTTGTCGGGGGCAACGTCCCGCCGGCCACCTGCTCGGCCGCGGGCGTCACCTCGGGCGAAGCGTCGCCCGAGCAGCCGGTGAGAACCGCGCCGGTCGCTCCGCCCGCGAGCAGCCCCAGGATCCGGCGACGCGATAGGCGACTCCACACCGGCACGTTCCGGGATGGCACAGCCGGCGCACTCGCAGACGGCCTGTTCGGGGCAGGCGTGGTCGGAGACGGCGTACTCGGGGCAGGCGTGTTCTGGGCAGGCGTGTTCGGGGACGGCTGGTTCCGCGGCGGTGTGTTCAACCGAGAGCTCCTCACAGGACTGCGGCGTGGGGCGACGCCGCCCGTTCCGAAGGTAGCCGATTGCATACAGTCTGCAATACCCGCAACCTGTTCGGATCTCTCGGTTCCCGGGCCGAAATCTGATAGATACCCCTTATGAGACTCCGCCCCAGCTCATTCTCCCGTTCCCTGCTCGTCGGCGCGTTGGCCCTCACCACCGTGCTTTCCGGCGCGCCCACCGTGCACGCAGCGCCAGTCGTCACCGGCTGCCTCGACCAGTCCGTCACCGGCAGCGTCGAGGAGCAACGCCTGGACAACGGCGTGGCCGGCGGTCCGTCGGTCCCGGCCCAGATCCTGCAGCGATCCGGCTTCGACCATCAGGTGGCGCTCTTCACCCGCCTGCTCTGCACGATGCCGAACCCGCGGGCCGCCGCGATCCTCGTCCACGCCCAGGGCGAGGCCCTCTGGCGTACGGCGACCCACCGCGCGCAGCACCCGGTCACGGGCGCCGATGCACTGCCCGCCACCGACGACCGCGGCCTGTACTGGGCCAGGCTCTCGATGGCCCTGGCCCTCCGCCAGTGGCAACCCCGCTTCGGCCTCGGTACGACGGAACGCGCCGACCTGATCCGATCGCTCGAATACACCTCACGCGGCATCACCAGCAGCCGCTTCTCCCCCGGCGTACGGAAGATCCTGGTCACCGGGTTCGATCCGTTCACGCTCGACGCGGACATCCGGATCGGCAACCCGTCCGGCGCGAACGCACTCACGCTCGACGGGCAGCGCTGGACGATCAACGGTACGACGTACCAGATCCAGACCATGATGTTCCCGGTCCGGTACACAGACTTCGACGAGAGCATGGTCGAGAACGCGCTCGCGCCGCACTACCGCCCCGGACCGCAGCACGCGGACCTGGTGATGACGGCCAGCCAGGGCCGGGTCGGCATCTTCGACCTCGAGGTCTACAACGGCCGGCGGCGGTCGGTCAGCTCGATCGGTGACAACAACAACCTCTGGGGCGGCGGCACCATCAACGCCCCGGTCGTCTCGCCCAGCATGCCGCCCGGCCCTGAGTGGCTGACCTCGAGCCTCCCGCTGGCACGGATGGCGCAGGCCGATGTCACGCCGTTCCGGACCCGCGTGAACACCTCGGTGCTGGAGATCCCGGCTGAGCAGACCGCACCGGTCAGGCAGCCGCTGGGACCGACACCCGGATCGATCGCGTCCGAAGGCACTGGCGGCGGGTACCTGTCGAACGAGGTTGCCTACCGCAACACTCTCCAGCGCGACCTGCTCGACCCATCGATGCCCGCCGGTCACCTGCACGTCCCGGTCCTCTCGTTCGACCCCGCCAACAAGACCGAAATCACCGACCCGACGTACGAGACCAACCGCGAGGACATCGTCCGGGGCGCCCACGCCGTACTCCGGCAAGCCCTGCGCTAGGAGACGTCGCCATTGACGGCGCTCCGGCTGAGCACGAGAGTCGAGAGGTGGGTATCGACGTACTCGGTCCACTCACGGTCGAGGGCGATGAGAACGTTCTCAGGCGACGTGATCGGATCGTGCTCGCAGCGCTGGCCGTCCGCCCCGGAGAGGTCGTCAGCGCACAGCACCTTGCCGACCTGTTGTGGCGCGAGCGGCCGCCACCGTCGTGGCAGAAAGTCATCGAGGGGTGCGTGCTCCGGCTCCGCAAGGTCCTCGGCACGCACGCGATCGAGACGCAGCCGCTCACCTACCGGCTCGCCGTACCCTTCGACCAGATCGACGCTCAGCGCTTCGATCGTGCCGTGGTTCGAGCGCGTGCGTTCCTCGCATCGGATGAACCCGAGCGATCGGCGACGGTCCTCGCCGACGCTCTCACGTTGTGGCGTGGCCGGCCCTTCACGGAGGTGGACGGCTGGGACTCCGCCCGCATCGAAGCTTCCCGACTGATCGAGCTGCGGCACACGGCCGACGAGTTGTACGTCGAGTCCGCACTGCGAGCCGGCCGGCACGACCAGATCCTGTCTAAGGCGCAGTCCTTGGTGACCGAGGAGCCGTTGCGCGAGAGACGCTGGATCCTCCTCGCTGCCGCGCAGTACCGCTCCGGCCGGCACCCCGAAGCGTTGCGGACGATCCGTCGTTTGAAAGCACTGATGGACTCCACTGCGGAGGTGGACGCCCTCGAGCAAGCCATCCTGCGCGAGGACTCGTCGCTCGTCGCGGACAGCCTCCTGCCGGAGCCGAGCCCGGAGTGCCCGTATCAGGGACTCAAGCCGTACGACGTCGACGACGCGGACTCGTTCTTCGGCCGTGACGCCGAGATCGCGGCCTGCCTGCGCAGACTCGCCGACCAATCGGTGCTGGCCGTCGCCGGACCCTCCGGCTGCGGCAAGTCCTCGCTGATCCGGGCCGGAGTTGCCGCCACGCTGCGCCGAGATGGCCGGCAGATCGTGGTGATGACACCGGGGCCGCATCCGGTCGCAGCGCTCGCAGCCGCCCTGTCCGGTACGACGGGACCGGTGCTCCTCGTGGACCAGTTCGAGGAGGTGTTCTCGCTGTGCCAGGACAAGACCGAGCGTGTCGCCTTCTTCACCGCGCTGACTGAGCATGAGGCACCGCTCATCATCTCGATCCGCACCGACCGCCTGGCCGATGTCTCGGAGTCTCCGACCTTCGCGCGTCTGGTCGAGCGCGGCCTCTACCTGCTGTCCGCCATGACGCCGGACAACCTGCGGGCAGCGATCGAGGAACCAGCCCGGATGGCGTCGCTGGTGGTCGAACCCGGCCTGGTCGACCTGCTCGTCGACGATGTCCCGGACCAGTCGAAAGCGTTGCCATTGATGTCGCACGCCGTGCGCGAGACTTGGCAACGTCGCGAGGGACGCACCCTCACGATCGCCGGCTACAACGCCTCCGGCGGTATCCGGAATGCGGTCGCGCAGTCCGCCGAAGCGGTCCACGAGCGACTCACACCGCAGCGACGCACGGTGCTGCACGGCCTGCTGCTGCGCCTGGTCGCGCCAGGACCAGACGGCGAACCGACGCGCAGCCGACTCCCGCGCCGGCTGGTCGTGACACGTCCCGAGGACGAACAAATAGTCGACCTGCTGGTCGCGTCGCGGCTGCTCACCAGCGACGCCGGAGTCCTCGAGATCGCCCACGAGTCTCTGGTCGAGGCCTGGCCCCGGCTCCGCGGCTGGCTCGAGGACGACCTGGACGGTCAGCGCATCCTGAATCACCTCGCGGTCGCCGCCGACGCCTGGAACAACCTCGACCGGCCCGACACCGAGCTCTACCGTGGCGTGCGCCTGGCCAAGGCGCTCGACTGGCGTGAGCGTACGACGCCCACGCTGACCACGACCGAGGAGGAGTTCCTTGCCGCGAGCAAACGACTCTCCGAGACCGAACTGCGCGAGGCCGAATCTAGAGCCCGGCTCCAATCAAAGAACAACCGTCGCCTCCGCGCAGCCCTCGCCACCGCGGCCGTCCTCCTGGTCGGAGCGCTGATCGCGGGCATCGTCGCCGTACGTCAGGCGGGGCGAGCCGAAGTCGCCGCCGACCAGGAACTGGCCCGCCAGGTGGGTGCTCGCGCGCTGCTGACCGAGGACATCAGCCCCTCCCTCCTGCTGGCCGCCCAAGGCGTCCGCTTCGACGACTCCCCCGACACCCGGGCGAATCTGGTGGCCGCGATCAACAAACATCCGTCCTTGATCCGATCGATCCCCGCACCGCTCGGCCGGACCGAGAACGTCGACATCTCCCCGGACGGTACGAGGATCGTCTCCGGCGACAGCCGTGCCACCTTCGAGCTGTACGACGCCACGTCCGGCCGCGTGCTCGACTCGCACACCCTGTCTCCGGTCACCGACGATGCGCTCGTCTCCACCCGCCCGCGGTTCAGTGCCGACGGCAGCCTGATCGCAGTGATCGCGGTGGACAACTACATGAACCCGGTAGACCCGGCCTGGCCGATCCGCATCCTGAAGGCCGGCACTCTGGAGCCGGTGGATCCACAGCCCGTCTTTCCACGCACCGGAAGACCTCAGCTGAACAACGTCGCCTTCAGCGAGGACAGCCGCCGGCTCGTGGCCGGAGCACGCGATCCGAACAGCGACACGGCGTTCGCTCTCGTCTGGGAAGTCGGCGCTCTGGATCGACCGCCCCGAAGGATCGACCTCAGCTCGGGGCCGCAGCGAGCAGCCCTCAGTCCGGACGGTCGGACGGTCTACAGGTCCTGGCCGCTCAGTGCGTTCGACGTGACCACCGGTCGGGAGAAGTGGCAGCGCTCGGATCTCAAGGGCGATCCCGTGCTCACCCCGAGCGTCGGTCCGCCGATCGTCGAGACCTCCAGGAACGGTGAGCTGCTCGCCTACCTGCCTCCCGGTCCGGTCCGCACCGAGCGGACGGCGACAACCGTCGTCGATGCGCGCACCGGCAAAACTGTCTGGGTGTTGCGGACTTCCAGCGACCCACCGCGCGACGCTGCCTTCTCAGCTGACGGCAAGCTGTTGGCCACCGCTCATTACGGGGGCGAGGTCGTCATCTGGGACCTGGCCACGGGACAGGCGACGCAACGCCTGCGTACTGCGGAAGTCTCGTGGGGAGTCGCCCTCAGTCCGGATGGGAAGACCCTGTACACGGCCGGTGACGCGGGCATGTTGCGTGCCTACGACCTCGGCGGACAGCAGCGGTACCTGCCCTGGACCCAGGTCGTGCCACCGCGCCGCTACACCCAAGTCCTTGCCTCCGACGACGGGCGGCGGACGGCGTACCTGTGGAACGAAGCCGGCACGTCGTGGGTGAGCATCGCCGATGCGACCACCGGACGAGTGACTCCACCGGCCCGGCTCGGGTTCGAAGTCCAGCAACAGACCTACCCACCGGCGTCCTGGCAGCCGAACGGCCGTCTGGTCGTCCACGGCGTGGAACTCACCGCAACCATCGACGCCGAGTCCGGCAAGATCGTGACGACGCACCGCCGGAACGCCTCGTCGGTCGCCTTCACGGCGTCCTCCCCGGACGGAACGACGACCGTACGCTTCGAGGAAGGCGTGCGGGGCGCCACGATGTCCTGGGCCATCGTCCGATCGTCCACCGGTGTCGTCATCCGGACCGGGACGCTGCCGACCTTGGCCACCTCGGCCGCCTACTCCCCCGACGGCCGCCTGATCGCGGGGCTGGGGACGGACGGCGTGTTCACCATCGACACCGCTTCCGGCGCACTGAAGTCCGCGCCACCCCGCGACCGCAAGGCAGCAGGGGTTTCCATCCGCTTTTCCGCGGACGGAACGCGCCTGGTCTCAGGCGCGGCGGACGGCACTGTCACAGTATGGAACGCCCGTACGCTCGACGACCTGCTCACAGTCGCCACCAGCACAGAAGCCGATCCGATCCCCGCCACCGCGCGCTTCGCCCGAGGCGGCGAGGTCATCTCGATCCCGTCGCACGACGGCAAGGTCTACCAGTGGAACATCACTAGCGCCCACACCCTCGCGCAGGCGTGCACGATGGCCGGGCGCAACCTGACGTCCGACGAATGGAAGCAGACCTTCCCCGACCGGCCCTACCAGCAGACCTGCCCTTAGAGATCAAGTACGTCGCTCGTCCGCACCGGCCGGCCGGTCTCGAACGACCGGTTGGCGGCCAGGCCGGTGACCAAGGCCAACGCAGCTTGCCGAGCGTCGGCGACATCCGCCGCGTGCGTGGGGTCGTCGTCCAGCAGGGCAGCGAGAACGCGGGCATCGGCTCCGCCGTGGCCGGCGTGGTCGTGGTCGACCGTGTGGTCCTCGGGTGGTGACCACAGCGGCCGCAGGGTGATGCTCGTCTGGCCTGCCGTCGGTGCGGCGAGGTCGCCGTGAACGGCTCCACGGGCCGACGCGACGCGCAGGTGCGGCATCGTCCATGTCGACTCTTCGACATTCAGTTCGAGCCGGCCACCCGAGCCGTTGAACATCACCCGATAGCCCTCGGCCGGCGAGTACGCGGTCAGGTGGTAGCTCATCGACGCACCGCTGTCGTACGACACCAGCAGCGCCATGTCGTCCTCGATCGTGACGCCCGGTGCGAAGACGTTCCGGTCGCGGTAGTAGCCGTCCTCCACCTCGGCGTCCAGGTAGAGCTCCTTCAGGGTCGCGTTGTCCGCCAGATGCAAGGCGAACGGATCATCGAGCGACGTCTCCGATCCGTGAGCTCGCGCGTAGTCCCGCGCGTACCCGTGCTTGTGGTCAGGCCCGTAGAACGCCAACTGGCCTTGGCCGTAGACGATCCGGGGCTCCGCGCCGAGCCACCAGTTGACCAGGTCGAAGTGGTGACTGGCTTTGTGCACCATCAGGCCGCCGGAGTTCGCCTTGTCGCGATGCCAGCGCCGGAAGTAGTCCGCGCCATGCGAGACGTCGAGCAGCCACTCGAAGTGCACCGAGTGGATGTCGCCGATCGCGCCGCCGGCCAACAGTTCGCGGACCTTCCGGTGGACGGGATTGAAGCGGTAGTTGTACGCCACCGCGAGTTCGCCGCCGGTCTCCCGGACCGTGTCCAGAATGCTCTGGGCCTTGGTCGCATCGGTGGTCATCGGCTTCTCGCTGATCACCCGGACGCCGGCACGCAGCGCGGCCTCGATGTAGCGGTTGTGAGTGGCGTCGACCGTGGTGACCACGAGCAGCTCGATCCGCTCGACCCGGATCATCTCGTCGAACCGGGCCGGCGGCCACTGGTGGGCCGGCCTGCGACCGGCGGCCAGCAGCATCCGGTTGTGGAACGCCATCCGCACCGAGTTCGGGTCGCACAGCGCCACCACGTCGTACCCGTCGCGTTTGGCCAGCCCTTCGGTGAACAGCTGGGCACGGTTGCCGGTGCCGACGACCGCGGTCCGTACGGGGGTGGGCATACAGAGTCCTCCTATTGCTTGACCGCGCCGGCCAGGCCGTTGACGAAGAAGCGTTGCAGGAGCAGGAAGAGCAGGATGATCGGCGCCAGCGTGATCACCGTGCCGGCGCACAGCAGCGTCCACTCGGTCGAGTTCTCGCCGATGAACGCGTACATGCCGATCGCCAGCGTCCGCAGTTCCGGCCGCCCGAGAGTGAAGACCAGCGGGATGAAGAAGCTGTTCCAGGCGCTGATCGCGGTGAACAACCCGACCGTGGCCAGCATCGGGCCGGACAGCGGCAGCATGATCCGCGCGAACGTCTGGTGGAAGTTCGCGCCGTCGACCTGGGCCGCGTCCTCCAGCTCACGGTCGATCGCCATGAAGTAGCCCATGAACAGGAACGTCCCGAACACCACTCCGCCGGACGCCTGCACGATGATCACCGACCACAGGCTGTTCAGCAGATGCAGCCGCTGCATCAGGTCGAACACCGGAATGATCGTGTAGCCGTGCGGCAGGAACAACGTCGCCGACACGAGCCCGAGGCAGAAGCCGCGACCCGGGAAGCGTGTACGGGCAAGTACGTACCCTGCGGTGGATGTGACTACTAAAGTGACCACCACTGTCCCGAGGGTGATCACTAAAGTGTTCAGGAAGTATCTGCCGAACGACGCCTCGCGCCACGCGTCGAGGTAGTTCGCCCACAGGAAGTGCGAGGGCATCGGGTTGAGCCCCTCGCTGAAGAAGTCGTCGTCGCCCTTGAGCGAACTGCCCAGCGCCCAGAACAACGGGTACAGCCAGGCCAGACCGCTGACCAGCAAGGCGACATGGGTCATCACGGTGACCACCCGGCGGCGCGTCATGCCTTTCCTCCCGTTGCCCTGCGCTTCGCTAGTGAGCGCAGTACGAGGACCTGCACGACCGAGAAGACGATCAGCAGGACGCCGTAGATGAACGACGCGGCCGATGCCAGACCGATGTCGGGCTGTACCGCGTTCGCATTACTGCCACCGAACGCGAGGTGGTAGATGTAGGTGTTCACGACCTCGGTGGAGAAGTACGGCCCACCACTGGTCAGCACCTGGACGAGATCGAAGATCTGGAACGTCCCGATCACCGCCAGGATCACGATCACCACACCGACAGCTCGCAGCATCGGGATCGTGATGTACCGGAACGTCGCCAGCGGACCCGCGCCGTCCAGCCGGGCCGCCTCGTACAGCTCGTCCGGGATCGTCTGCAGCCCGGCCAGGAAGTACACGAGGTTGTAGCCGAACGTATGCCAGATCCCGACCAGGATGATGATCGCCAGCGCGAAGTGCGGGTCGCCCAGCCAGTCGACGCGCTGGTCGATCACGTGCAGCTTCAGCAGCAGGTCGTTGATCGAGTCGCCGAAGTTCGACACCAGCAACTGGATCACGACACCGATCACCGCCGCCGACGTCACCACCGGCAGGAAGAACAACGTGCGGTAGAACGAGGCGAACCGCAGCCGCTTGTTGTTCAGCACCAGCGCGAGCGCCAGGGCCAGCACGAGCTGGGTCGGCACGACGAAGGCGGCGTACACGAAGGTGTGGCCGAGTGAGCGCCAGAAGATGCTGTCGTGCACGATCTGCCGGAAGTTGTCCAGCCCGACGAAGTCGGTCGGGTCGCCGATCCCGTCCCACTTGTAGAACGTGTACCCGAGCGACGCCACGATCGGGTACACCACGAAGGCGAGCAGCAACACCATCATCGGGGCCAGGTAGACGTACGACCACAGGTACGTCCGGCGTCGCGCCCGCCGCCGGCCGGCCGAGCGGGGCGGCTCGGCCGTGGCGACGTCCTCGCGGACGCTGACGGTTGTCACCATCAGGCGCCCGGTTTGGTGGTGTACGGCTTGGTCAGGTCCCAGTCCGGGAAGGCGAAGTCCTTCTGGCTCGCACCGGTGCCGACCTTCTTCACCGCGTCGGACAGCGCCTGGTTCATCTTGTCCGTCAGCGACGACAGCGTGCCCTGGACGTCCTTCAGCTGACCGGTCCAGATGCCCGACAGGACATCGTTGATGTCCGGCTTCACCGCGGGCAGCTCGAGCTTGGTCAGCAGCGGATTGCGGACCGTCGGCTGCGGACCGACCACAGCAGTCCCGGACATCGCGACGTACTGCGCGAAGGGTGCGAACGTGACGCCCTTCGGGTCGTTGTTGTCCGCGTAGACCGACAGGCCCTGGCCCTGCTCGACCCAGCGCTTGCCGGCGTCCTTGCTGTACAGCCAGTCGAACCACGCCCACGCCTCGTCGGCGTGCTTGGACTTCGACGACACGGCGACGAACTTGCCGCCGGGCGGCCCGTAGAACAGCGCCTTCGGGTTGCCGTCCGGAGCCGGCAGCGTGACCAGGCTGTAGTCGGTGAACTTGTGCTCAGTCCATTCCGGCTGGTTCCAGACACCGCCGACCGTCATCCCGAACCGGCCGCGCTCGAAGAACGCCCGGGCCTGTTCGTCCGAGATGCTCATCGAGTTCGGGTAGAACCAGTTCTTGTTCTTCCACTCCAGCAGCAGGTTGATCACGTCGGCGTAGTTCCGGTCGGTGCCGAACGTCCACTGGCCGACGCGGTAGTCCATCCCGTCGATCCCGCCGACGGCCGCACCGCCGGGCGAGCCGGCGCCGCGGACGAACAGATCGAGCCACCAGGCCAGGGTCGTGTTCGTCGAGTTGCCGAATCCGAACGGCGCGACCTTGCCGCCGCTCTTCGACGCGATCGCCTCTGCCGCATGCGTCACGTCGTCCCAGCTCTTGGGCAGCTTCACGCTGCCGTCGGACTCGGTCAGTCCGGCGTCCTTGAACACCTTGTGGTGGACGTACAGCTGCAGGGACGGGGCCGGTGCCGCGAACGGCGCGGTGTAGATCTTGCCGTCGAACATGTCGACGCCCTCGACGAAGCTGCTCTGGGGGAACCGGGACTGCCAGTCCTTCGTCGCCCACTTGTCGACCGGTAGCAGCCAGTCCTGCGTCACCTGCTGGCTGAGCTGCGGGCTCTTCGGCACCATCAGGATGTCCGGCGGGTTGTTGCTGCGGTAGGCCAGCGAGACCAGGTCGGCGTACTTGTCACTGACCTGCGTGGTCTTCTTGACCGCGATCCCCGGATGCGCCTGCTGGAACAGCTTGATCTCGTTGTCCACCCACCCGGCCTGGCTGGCGTACCAGTCCCAGTAGGTGATCGTGGTCTGGGCCTTCGTGCCCGTGCCGCCGCTGTTGTCGTCCGACGAGCAGCCGGCCAGTGCGCCGGCCGCGCCGGCGCCGGCCACAGCGGCTGCGCCCCGGAGCAGGGTCCGTCGTGAGATGCGGGATGACATTGCATTACCTCCGATGAGTACTGGCAGCCGCGCCGCACGCCGGAGACGTGGA
Organism: Kribbella capetownensis; assembly: GCF_004331485.1. Classification (GTDB taxonomy): domain Bacteria; phylum Actinomycetota; class Actinomycetes; order Propionibacteriales; family Kribbellaceae; genus Kribbella; species Kribbella capetownensis. Next base: position 251,972 of record NZ_SJKD01000005.1, on the reverse strand, counting down.
CGAGGCGGTCTGGGTCATTGAGCCGAGCCGCCAGGTGAGGGGGCTGCCGTCCCAGGTGACCGCGACGCGACGCGGGCGCTGGAAGGGCAGGAACGAGACGGTCTGGCCACGGTCGGACGGGCCGGGGCTGAACGAGTTGTCGCTGCCGACCGGAACCGGGATGTAGTAGTTGTTGGCGTTCGAGTAGCCGAAGTACGCCGTGTAGGTGCTGTCGGCAACGTTGCGTACGACGCAGGCAGCGGTCGGCTGCACCGGGTTGAACGCGGTCTCCGCTGGACCGGAGGGCGGGTCGGTGACGGTCTTGGCCATCGGCGCGAAGGAGGCGTCGTCGACGAGCAGGTTGCCGGCGCCGGTCGTCGTACTGATCCACCATTCGGCCTTGGTGAGCGTCCCGGTCCAGGAGACGTTCGTGTTGGCAGCCGAGATCCGCGTCCACCCGGTCGAGGTGACCGGCGCCGAGCCGAGCCGGATCGTCGTTGATCCGGTCGACGTGGTGAGCTTCAGACTGACCATGGCGGTGTCGGATCCGCTGACCAGCCGGACCCAGGCGGACGAGTCGTACAGACCCCCGTTGGTGACCGGCACGCCTTGTGCCGGGCCGGCCCAGGCCGCTTCACGGCCGGTGACGGACAGGTCGCCGCTACCGGTGTGCGGGGTCGTCGATGCGTTCTTCAGGGTGCAGGTGCCGAGGCAGTACCACCCCGTCGTGGCCGACTGGTACTCCAGGCTTCCGTTCCCCAACACCGACGCAGTCGGCAGCGTCGGCGCGATGGCCGGTGGACCCTGAGCCGGTGGCGGGGTGCCGTCCGTCGGAGTGATCGCAAGGTCGTCGAGTGTGCACTGCGCCGAGCTCGGGTTGGGGTTGGACCAGGCGAACGCCTGGACCCACTTCGTCCCGGTCGGTGGAGTGAAGGCCGCGAGCTTCTGCGTGTAGGCGCGTTCGTCGGCGTACGCGAGCTCGTACTGGAAGGTCGGCGTACCCGCGGTGGCTCCGCCGCGCACACCGACGTAGCACTGGGTGCCGCCGGCGTTGAGCCTCCCCCACCCGGACAGCAGGTAGCTCGTGCCGGGGGTGAGACCGGTGATGTTCTGCGTGACGCCCGATCCGGGCTCGAGCGCCAGCGCGGTGTGTCCGCTGTGCGCGTTGGCCGCCGTACCCGGGCCAGTGCCCAGCGAGGTCCAGCCGCGCGTGCCGCTCTCGAAGTCTCCGTCGCCGATCGGGTTCGGCGTGTCGGTGCGGACGGTCGTGGCGACTCCGTCGGCGATGACCTTCACCGAGGCGCCGGCGGTGGTGGTCGGCATCGCGACCTTCACCTGCTTGGAGATGCCGTTCACAGTGACCGTCACCAGGTAGTCACCGAGGAAGCCGCGGGTGCCGAACGTTCCGGCGGCGGTGGTCTGACCGTTCACGCTGGTGTGCCATTGCCGCTTGATCAGGTCTTCCCAGACCAACCCGTTGGGCTTGGGTGACCAGTCGTCGTTGTAGAGCGCGACGCGCGGATTGTAGATGTTCTTCGACCAGATGCCGAAGTTGCTGATCTGGTTGACGTTCGGGTTCGAGAACATCGCGGTCATGAAGTCGCGGGTGTAGTCCGCCTGCAGTTGCAGGTCGTCGGTGTCGACGTCGAACTCGGTGACCGCGACCTTCACACCGAGGCCGGCGAACTGGTCCACGATCGTCATCAGGTCGTCCGGCGAGGTCAGCTGCATGCCGTTGAAGTGGCTCTCGAAGCCGACCAGGTCGATCGGCGTACCGGAGGACTTCATCGACTGGACCAGGTCGTAGACGTGATCGCGGTGCCGCTTCTCCCAGCCGTTGTTCTCGACGATGCCGTAGTCGTTCAGTGCGAGCTCGGCGTTCGGATCGGCCTGGTGGGCGAGCCGGAACCAGGACGCGATCTCGTCCGGCCCGAGGATGTCCTGCACGTTGTGCTCGGAGTACGGCTCGTTCACCACGTCCCACTCGTCCACGATCCCGGCCAGGGCCGAGGCTTCGTCAGTCACGTGGGTGTTGATCCGCGACCGGAGTGCGGCCGGATCGTTCTGCAGGTTGACCAGGTCCGGCGGCATCACGCCCCACGACGGCCAGACCAGGTTGTGACCGCGGATCCGGATCCCGTGCTCCCGCATCCATTGCAGAGCTGGGAGCGTGATCGTCTCGCGCTCGGTCGGGGTCTCCCAGTGGTTCCACTTCAAGTTGTTGCCCAGGGCCCCTTGGTTGAAGAGCGTGGACGCCTTGCTCTGGTACTGCTGCAGGTCGTTCCCGCTGATCCCGCCGGACGGATCGCCGATCAGCCGGGCGCCGTCCGATGCCGCGCCGAACTTGAAGGCACTGGTCTGCTGCACCGCCGAGACCGTCGCACCGCTGATCGGATGACCGGTCGGATCGACGACCGAGACGGCCAGGTTTCCCTTGCGGTACTGGTCGATCCGCGCATTGGCCTCGGCGCGCCAGGCAGCGTTCGCGTCACGGCCCTCGTAGGTCGCCTGCGGGTAGCCGGCCGGCGTCCCCTGACCCCAGTCCTGCACCGAGACCCCAGCGATCTGGAACTTCTGAGCGCCGTACCCGAGCCAGAGATTCAGGTGTGCTGCGGTAGTGGTGCCGGCGGTGTAGGTGACGGCCGCACGGAACGGGAACTCGAACTTCTGCCAGTCCGAGCCGTACAGCATCGCCGCGTTCAGCGACTTCTTGAACGGCGACCCGTCGGTCTCGAACACCAGGTGCGCGTTCCCGGTCGTGGCGCCCTGGGTCGGCTCGATCGAGCGCGCCCACAGGGTCGCGACCATCGCGTCGCCCACGGTCACGGTCGCCGCGGTCGGAACGCCGAGGGTGATCTCGTACTCGCCGTCGAGGCCCGGGCTCTGCGGTCCGTTCGGGACGTTGATCTCGAGGGCCTTGGTGAAGTTCGGGTTTCCGGTGATCGGGATCTGCTGAGTGGCGTCGGTGGGGAGGCTCTTGAACTCGTTGAAGTTCGCGAGCGGGTCGCTCGGCAGCACCTCGAACGGTGCGGCGTCGGCCTGCGCGACCGGCTGGACGGCCACCGCTGCAACGACGGCCAGGACCACTGCGATGATCACCTTTCTGGACATGCCGATGGTCAGTTTTCTGGACACTCTGGCTCTGGTGTGCGGAAAGGGCCTCATGCTCCGGGTTCCTTCCAGAAGGCGCGCAGCAGCGCCTGACCCGCCGGCCGTCGACCGGGGTCGGTGTGTGGTTACTGCCGCGGGTTCTGTGGGTGGGCGGCGCCGGATCAAGCGCCGGCAGTCGTCTGCCAGGTCGGGCGGGACCTCGATCCGGGGGATCAGGCCTTGGTGGTCTGGGATCGTCCGCGCCGGCTGCGGGTGACGGGCGCCGGCCCGCAACTCGCCCGGACGATCAGGCTGGTCGGCATGACGAGACGGGGCAGGTCGGCCAAGGGCTTCTCGCCGACCGGCTCCGCGCCGGTGCCGGGGTCGTCGTCGTTCGTACCGATCTCGGACAGCAGGAGCTCGGCGGCCCGCTTGCCCATCTCGACGAACGGCTGCTGGATGGTGGTCAGCGGCGGCCGGATCTGTGCCGCCGACTCGATGTCGTCGAAGCCGAGCACCGATACGTCCTCCGGCACCCGCAGCCCCGCCTCGGCGGCCGCGGTCATCACGCCGTACGCCGTGACATCGGACTGCGCGAAGACCGCCGTCGGACGCTGGTCAGCGGGCAGCGCGAACAGCTCGCGGGAGCGTGCGCGGATCTGCTCGGGCACGAAGTCACCTGGCTTGGTGAGCTCGGGATCGGGCTGGATGCCGGCCTCACGCAGGGCGTCCAGGTACGCGCGGTAGCGGTCCTGGCAGCACCGGTAGCGCATCAGGCCTTGCACACAAGCGATTCGCTCGTGACCCAACTGCATCAGGTGGTCCATCGCCGTCCGGGCACCGTCGTAGTTGTCGGCGGTGACCGACGGCAGGGCCACGTCGGCGTCGATGGTGTTCACCAGGACGACGGGCATGCCCTCCTGGTGGAGTTGGACGAGCGGCTCGAGTGGCTGTTCGTGGCTGACCACGAGCAGACCCGAGGACATGCTCGAGGTCAGGACCCGGTCGATCAGCGAACCGTAGTCGCGGTCGTTGGTCGCCGTGTACAGGATGATGTCGAACCCGTGCTGCTCGGTCACGGCCGCCACCCCGAGATTGATCGAGGCAACCATGTGCCAGGACAGGCCGGGCACGACCATGCCGATCAGGCGCGTGCTGCCCTTGGCCAGAGCGGTCGCCGCGAAGCTCGGCACGTAGCGATTCCGGCGCATCACCGCTAGCACGTGCCGCCGGGTCGCCGGGTCCACCTTCGGGCTGTTGTTCAGCACCAGCGAGACGGTGGACTTGGACAGGCCGGACAGCGCGGCGATGTCGCGAATCGTCAGCTTCGCCATCCGGCCCCCCTTGATCGTGGCCGTTGGACTGGTCCAACGGCTGTGCACCGGAACGTAACAGCGGGCCAGATCCACGTCAACAGGCGGTGCGTCATCGGTTTCCGCCGTGAGGCATTGCCCTGTCACCGGATGTCGTGCCACCATCGAGGCACCGTGTTGGACCGGTCCTACGCAGGCCGGGATCACCTGCCGGGATCGGTCCGGCACGGCCATCACCCGTGCTCGGCCGCGGACCCATTCCTTCTGGGCGTCCCGCGGTACGCCGATCGCCCCTGTCAGCTCGTTCACCCGTGTCACCGGAAGGCCGCCCATGCCGCCGTACTCGCTCGACGACTTCTCCTTCGACCTGCGCCGCGCCGTACCTCCAGCCGAGACCTGGGTCGGCAGCGGCACCGGGACGGTCACCCAACTGACCGGCACGGTGTGTGGCGTCGGCGGATGGTTCGCGCCCCCGTACGCCGCCCCGGACAGCCGGCTCACCGTCTCGTTCGAGGTCGACGGGCGGTCGATCGTCGACGCTGCCCGGCCGGGCGCAGGCGACCGCGGGCTGCTTCCCACCGGCGGCACGTGGCGGCCGGACCGCCTGACCCGGCGCGGCACGTACCACCACTACGCCGAGGGTGAGCTCGTCTCGCTGGCCGTGGAATCCACGCTGACGCCCCGGCACAGCTCCCCCGGCTACGAGCTCGTTCTCACGATCAGCAACCGCACCGGCAACACCCACGAGGTTGTGATCGAGCCGGAGCTGTCACGTACCCGGGCCCGCCGGGTCCCGCTGTCCGATTGGGGTTGGGTGCCGCCCGAGGCCGGCTCCGACGACGCGATCACGTTGACGCACGGCGAGCTGACGGCGATCGTCGAGCCGCACGGCTCGGTCACGTTCACCCTCGGCGTCGGCACCACTGATGTGCCGACCACCGACGCCTTGCGGGTTTGGGAATCCCGAGTGGCACAGGCTGTCGGTCATCTCCCGACTGTCAGCTCGGACATTCCCGGGCTCGAGCAGTACTACCGGCGTTCGCTGGCCAGCGGTCTCGTGTGCTGGTGGGATCACCCGGATTTCGTCACCACGCCGTTCATCGCGACGTCCGGACTCGATGGCGGCGCGCTCTGTGCGTATGCCTGGGACACCGGTGGCTATGCCCCGAACGTCCTCAGCCTGATGCTCGGCGACGACGTGCTGTCGATCATCGAGTCGTTGCTCGAAGCCGACCTCACCGATCGCTACGCCATCGCGCCGGACGGGACGGGACTTGGCGTCGCCTACGCGTACAGCGGCTGGTCCCTCGTTGCGCTCGCCCGCGCAGCCGCTGCAGAGCGGTCCCTCGATCCCGCACTCGTCGCGCGGCTGTATGACGTACTGATCACGCTCGACAAGGGGTTCCAGCCCGACGACGAGACCGGCGTACTGCGGGACTACGGCAACCAAAGCAACCTGCTCGAAATGCGTGGATCGGGCTGGGAGCATGTCGTCGCGAGTCCGAACGCCGAGCGTGCCTGGGCACTCGAAACGCTGGCGGAGCTCTCCGACATCACCGGCGCCGCGTTGCCGGCCGACGAGTTGCGGGAGGCCGCGCAACAGATCCGGAGCGAGGTGATCCGGCAACTGTGGGACAGCGAGGCGGGTTGGTTTCGCAGCCGCTACCCCGACGGCCACACCGAACTCGCCTACTCGATCCAGGCTTTCGACGTACTGCGGTCCGGCGCGTGCCCGCCTGACGTCGCCGATGCGCTGGTCAAGCAGCTGCGTCCCGGTGCCTTCCTGGGCGAGTACGGCGTCAGCAGCGTCAGCGCCGAGGACGAACGTCACTACGAGATCGCCGACATCGACTGGTCGGGCGCCGGCGCGTACACCGGCGAAGGTCCGCAACTCGCGCTCACCTTGTGGGAACAGGGCCGGCCCGAGATCGCCTGGGATGTCCTGTGCCGGCTGCTCTGGATGGGCGAGCACTACCCGTACTTCCCTCAGGACCACTACTGCGACAAGCCCGGCGCGCCCGCCACCGGCCGCCGTATCAACATCATCGCGGGCCTCGCCGGCGCCGAAGCCATCCTCACCGGCCTCGCCGGCATCCGCCCGCACCCCGACGGCTCACTCCACATCAACCCGAACCCAGTTGCCGCCGGCACCATCGAACTCCGCGGCCTCACCTACCGAGACCACACGATCGATGTAGTGGTCGCACCCGACCACACCGGGATCACCGTCGACGGCCGCCAGGTCAGCCCAGGCCAGGTCATCCCGCCAAGATGATCGCGAACGCGTCCACCACAGACTCGACCTGATGATCCGCCCGCGGCACGTCGACGGAGTGATGGCTGCCAACCCGGATCGTCCGCAGCCCGGCGTTGACACCACCCGCAACGTCGTACGCCGGATGATCGCCAACCATCCACCCGCCATCCAGGGACGCCCCCACCTCCTCGGCAGCCATCGCGAAGATCCGCGCATCAGGCTTCCGCACGCCCACCGCCTCCGAGATGCAGCAATGGTCCACCGCATCAGCGATCCCGGTGTGCGCAAGCTTCCGGGTCTGCTGAACCACCCCACCATTCGTCACCACAACCACCCGCCATCCCGCCGCCCGCAACGACACCAACCCCTCGACCACACTCGGGTCGACCCAGGTGAACGACGGATGCTCCCGGTCATAGTCGTCGACCGAGAGCGCCACACCGAAGCGCTCCTCGAACCGCTCGAACAACTCACCTCGCGGTGTGAACCCACCGTTGTCCTGAGCAACCAACCAGTCGACCGCACCGGCATCGAGCCCGGCCCGCCCGACCCACCACCGAGCCCAGGCCAGGAACGCACCGTCCCGATCGATCAACGTGTTGTCGAGATCGAAGCAGGCCAGCCGAGCCATCAGACGTCGATGCGGTTCTCGTCCAGTTCGTAGGCGCCTTGGACCAGGAACTCCTTGCGGGGCGCGACGTCGTTGCCCATCAGGAGGTCGAAGACCTGGCCGGCGGCTTCGCCGTCGTCGACGGTGATGCGGCGCAGCATGCGGTGGCGCGGATCCATGGTGGTTTCGGCCAGCTGATCGGCGTCCATCTCACCGAGACCCTTGTAGCGCTGCGGTGGCTCCTTCCAGCGGACGCCCTTCTTCATCAGTTCGGCCGTCTTGCGCTGGTACTCCGCGTCGCTGTAGGTGTACAGGAACTTGTCCTGGCCCTTCTTCGGGTTCGTCAGCTCGAACCGGTGCAGCGGCGGTACGGCGGTGTAGACCCGGCCGGCGTCGACCAGCGGCCGCATGTAGCGGAAGAACAGTGTCGCCAGTAGGCAGCGGATGTGGGCACCGTCGGAGTCGGCGTCCGCCATGAAGATGATCTTGCCGTACCGGACCTGCTCGATATCGAAGCTGCGGCCCGAGCCGGCGCCGACCACCTGGATGATCGAGGCACACTCGGTGTTCTTCAGCATGTCGCCGACCGACGCCTTCTGCACGTTCAGGATCTTGCCCCGGATCGGCAGCAGCGCCTGGAACTCCGAGCTGCGCGCGAGCTTCGCCGTACCGAGGGCCGAATCACCCTCGACGATGAACAGCTCCGAGCGGTCGACATCGTTGCTGCGGCAGTCGGCGAGCTTGGCCGGCAGCGCCGACGACTCCAGCGCGGTCTTGCGCCGCTGCAGCTCACGATGCTGGCGAGCGGCCACACGCGTCCGGGACGCGGCGACGACCTTCTCCAGCACCGCGCGCGCCTGCGCCTTGTGTTCGCGCTTGTTCGAGGTGAGGAACGACTCCAGCTCGCTCTGCACGACCTTCGCGACGATCCGCGAGGCGGCCGGCGTCCCGAGCACCTCCTTGGTCTGCCCGTCGAACTGTGGCTCCGCCAGCCGGACCGTGACCACCGAGGTGAGACCCTCGAGTACGTCGTCCTTGATGATCTCCTCGCCGTTCTTCAGCAGGCGAGTGCCGTCCAGCGCGTTGGTGAAGCTCTTCGACAGCGCCCGCTCGAAACCGGACACGTGCGTGCCGCCCTTGGGCGTGGACACGATGTTCACGAACGAGCGGACCTCGGTCTCGTACCCGTCCCCCCAGCGGACCGCGATGTCGACGTCCAGGTCCCGCTCGACGTCGGTCGGGGTCATGTGGCCGGCGTCGTCGAGCATCGGGACGGTCTCGGTGAAGTGGCCGGTCCCGGTCAGCCGGACGACGTCGGTGACCTTCTGGTCGGTGGCCAGGAACTCGCAGAACTCGCTGATCCCGCCGTCGTGCTTGAAGTGCTCCTCGGTGACCTCGTCGCCACGCTCGTCGCGGATCACCAGCAGCAGACCCGGCACCAGGAACGACGTCTGCCGCGCCCGGGTGACCAGCTCGTCGTAGTTGAAGGCGGCGTCGCGGGTGAACACCTGCCGGTCCGCCCAGTAGCGGATCCGGGTGCCGGTGACGCCCTTCTTCGCCCGGCCGGCCTTCCGCAGGCCCTTCACCGGGGTGAAGCCCGCGTTCGCGCCCTCGGCGTCGAACTCACCGGCGACACCGCGCCGGAACGAGGTGGTCCAGACCGTGCCACCACGGTCGACCTCGACGTCCAACCGCGCGGACAGCGCGTTCACCACCGAGGCGCCGACACCGTGCAGACCGCCGGAGGCGTTGTACGACCCGCCGCCGAACTTGCCGCCGGCGTGCAGTTTGGTGAACACCACCTCGACACCGCTGAGCTTGGTCTTCGGCTCGATGTCGACCGGAATGCCGCGGGCGCGGTCCTTCACCTCGACCGAGCCGTCCTTGTGCAGGACGACGTCGATGCGGTCGCCGTGGCCGGCCAGGGCCTCGTCGACGGAGTTGTCGATGATCTCCCACAGACAGTGCATCAGGCCGCGGCTGTCGGTGGACCCGATGTACATGCCGGGCCGCTTCCGGACCGCCTCGAGTCCCTCGAGGACGAGCAGGTTGCGGGCGTTGTACGTCGGGTCTAGCTCGGTACTGCGAGGCGTCGGGGCGGCCACTGGGCTCCTTCACTGGTTCACAAAGCCAACTGCGCGCCCGGGGCCGGACCGCCGGTCCGAACGCATGTTCACAGCCTATGCGGACCGACCCCCAAAACCCGGCAGGCGGGGCTGTCCGCGATTGCCGCCTGGGTACCGGACATCCGTCACCTGGTCCACTCCGAACCCCACGGCGTGGCAGCAGGAAAGATGTTTCGGCAGGTATCGATCCGGACTCGATCCGGGCGTGGCCTTCGACACTCCGAACATCAGCGCGCTGTGAGCACTTCATGGCGCACAGTGAAAGAAGACACGCCCGGCGCCCGCCGCCACGCGAGAAATCGACGACATCGGAAACGATTCCTCGTCAAGATGCGTCATAAGGGAACAGGTGGTTCGTCTCACATTCGGACACGCTGCCCCTACTGGGAAGCGATCCGTCTGTCAGGATGTTGCTATCTGGTGAGTACGGAACTAGATGAGATGAGGCCTCAAGTGACTACAGCACTCGCCCCGAGTTCGGCGCTGTCGGCCGCGGATCGTTGTGACCGCTGCGGTGCGCAGGCCTACGTCCGTGTCACCCTGACCAGCGGTGGGGAGCTGCTCTTCTGCGCCCACCACAGCCGGGAGCACGCGGAGAAGCTGCGCAACATCGCGATCACCATCCACGACGAGACCGGTCGGCTCGACACCACCCCGGCCATCGCCACTGAAGACGAGCGGTGATCTCGGCCTCATAAAAGCGCCAACGGCGGCGCCAAAGACCTGCAGGACTCGATGGCGGTCCACCCGGAGGGGTGACCGCCATCCTTCTGTGCGCTGGCAATCTGTGTGTGCAGAAGACTTCAGACGACGGGTACGCCGGGCCCGGGGCCGTGCCGGCGGAGTTCGTGCCACGCGGCAGCCAGCCGGGACACTGCATCGTCAAGTATTGGCTCTGCGTAAGCGAATGGCACCCGTAGGTAGTCGTCGTGCTCCCCGGTCGGATCCATCGCACGCCCGGCGACCACCTCGACCCCATGCCGCAACGCCACCTGCGCGTAGACCCGCGCGTCCGTATCCGGCAGCCGGATCCACAACGCCGACCCACCTTCGGGCTCCGCCCATTCCCATTCAGGCAAACGCTCGCTCAGCAACTGACCCATCAGCTTCTTGCGCGTCGTCGAGACCCGCCCCCGTGCCGCCGTCAGCTCCGCCAGCCGCGGCAGCAACCGCGCGGTGAGTGCCTGATCGATCACGGGGCTGCCCAGATCAGCCAGCGCCTTGTGCCGCGCCAACCGCTCGGCCAGCGGTCGCGACGCCCGGATCCACCCGATCCGCAGCCCGCCCCACACCGCCTTCGAGACCGACCCGATCGTGAGCACCTCGCACCCGTCCGGGGCATACGCGGCCAGTGGTGGCGGAATCGCCGGCCCGGACGGATCCCACGCCGAGTACGCGTTGTCCTCCACAACCACCACGCCATGCTTCGCCGCGATCTCGGCAACCTGCCGACGCCGGTTCGCCGACATCAGCCGACCGGTCGGATTGTGGAACGTCGGCATCACGAACAACAGGGCCGGCTGATGCTCCGCGAACGCCGCCGTCAGCAGATCCGGCCGGATCCCCGCATCGTCCAGCGGTACGCCGACCACCCGCCCACCAGCCGCACCGAACAGATCGAAACACCCGGGCCAACTCGGCTGCTCGATGACGACCGCAGCCCCTGTCCGCAGGTACATCTGTGTGACCAGCGCGATCGCCTGATGCGCCCCGGTTGTGACCACGATCTCGTCGGCCGATGTGGGCAGTCCGGACTCAGAAAAGTGATCAGCGATCCGCTCACGCAGCACCGCCAGACCCCGCGGGTGGTACCCGACATCGTCGAGCAGTGCGGGCAGGTCCCCACTCGCCAGGTCGATCAGTTCGTCCGCGAGTTCCGGCAGCCCCGGGTCGACGGCGTACGTGAGGGAGATGACCTCACCCGGACCGACCGCGATCCGGTGGAAGAGCGACTCGCCGTACCCGGCCGGCATTCGCTTGTCCGCTCGTGAACGACCACGTCCGGCCGCCCGCGCGACCGTCGTACCGCTCCCCCGGCGGCTCTCCACGAGCCCGCGAGCGCGCAGTTCGTCGTACGCCGCGACGACCGTTGACCGACTGATCGCGAGGGCCTCGGCGAGACGGCGCTCGGCCGGGAGGCGCGCGCCGACCGGGAGCTCGGTCGAACCGATCAGCGCCGCGATGGCGTCGGCGAGCCGGCGATACAGCCCACCTGCCTGACCGGTCAGCCGGCTGCCGATCAGGTCGGCGAGAACGGCCGGGTCTCCAGAACGGTCCACTTCTCCCCCTATTGGCTCGGGTGGACTGGTTCCCGCGCCGCCAGGCTAGACGGAGAAGGCAGTCCAGTTCGAGTGGAGGCAGGGGATCATGGGGATCGGGCAATTGCTGGGATTCACCGGCGCGACGGTGGTGCTGGTCGGGATGCCAGGGCCGAACAACCTCTACATCTCGCTGCGGAGCCTGACCCAAGGGCGCCGGGCCGGTGTGGTGTCCGCACTCGCAATCGAGACCGGCACGCTGGTCTACATCGTGGTCGCGGCGCTCGGCCTGGCGACGCTCGTGAAGGCGTCGCCGACGCTGTTCACCGCAATCACTCTGACCGGTGCGCTCTACCTCGCCTTCCTCGGCGTGAAGATGCTGAAGACTCCGACGACCGAGCCGCACGGCGGTGTGCCGCCCGCACCGCTCGGCCGGATCTTCCGCGACGGCATCGTGGTGAACCTGCTCAACCCGAAGGCCGCGCTCTTCTTCCTCGCCTTCCTCCCGCAGTTCACCACTCGCGACGCCGGACCCGATCAGCTCCGCACCGAGATGCTGCTGCTCGGCGCGGGCGCGCTGCTGATCGGCCTGTCCCTCGACCTGTGCTACGCCGTTGGCGCCGACGCGATCGGCCGCCGGGTCCGCTCGGCCCGGACGACGAGCGCGTGGCGCAACCGGCTCGTCGCCGCCGTGTACCTCGTCCTCGCGACAGCCGCCGTACTCACTGTCTGATCAGTACTGGAGATCCTTCGGAGCTTCCAGCACTGTCAGCTTCCCGGCCTCCAGCCGCACCGACAGGACCTCGCCGCCGAGCCGCAGACCGCTGACCTCCAGGCGCTCCCACGGCAGCTCCTCGGCCGGGTTCACGACCAGGCGGCCACCAGGTACGTCGGGCTCGATCCCGAGCGCGGCTACCACAACGGCGATCGCCGAGGCAGCCGCCCAGGCCTGCGGCCGACACGACGCCGGGTACGGCGTCGGGGTCCGCTCCGCTGTCCTCCCCCGCCCGCCGAACAGCTCCGGCAGCCGATAGCCAAACGCCTCCGCGGCACGGATCAGGCCGTCCACGTACGACGAAGCCAGCTCCGCGTGACCGGTCGCGTACAGGCCCTGGACCGTCATCGCGGTGTCGTGCGGCCAGACGCTGCCGGTGTGGTAGCCGAGCGGATTGAACCGGGTCATTGCCGTGGACAACGTTCGCAGGCCGAACCCACTGTCCAGATCCTCACCGGCCAAGACCTCGGCGACCGTCTGCTCCTCCTCGGCGTCCAGCAGTCCAGTTCCGAGCAGGTGACCCATGTTCGACGCTCGCCCAGCCACGGCGTTCTTGGCGCCGTCGAGTGCGATGGCCGGATAGCCGTCCACCCAGAACGCACTGCGGAACCGCTCCTGCATCGCGGTAGCCCACAGCCGCCACTCGTCGCCCGACTCACCATGCGCCTCCAGCAACTCGGCGCCCTGGACGGCTGCCGCGTAGGCATAGCCCTGCACCTCGCACAGCGCGATGGGTGCGGTGGCGAGCGTGCCGTCCGGCCACTGGACCGCGTCGCCTGAGTCCTTCCAGCCCTGGTTGGCCAGCCCGTGCCCGGACTCGTCGATGTACTCGAGGAAGCCGTCGCCGTCGGGGTCGGCGTACTCCTTGATCCAGGTGAGGGCGCGGATGAGGTTCGGCAGCAGGTCCCGCACCTCGTCCGCGGGCATGCCCCAGCGCCAGGCCTTGTGTAGCGTCGTGATCCACAGCTGCGTCGCGTCGTGCGTCCCGTAGTACACCGGCGGCAGAACCAGACCGCCACCGTGGTCGGCATCCTCGACCCTGAGCTCGTGCGGGATCTTGCCGGGCTGCTCGGCCGTGTCCGGGTCGACCTTGGTGCCCTGCTTGGCCGCAAGCGCACGCAGCGTGCCGGCGGCGAGTTCGGGATCGACCGGGATCAGCATGCTGGACGCGATCAGCGAGTCACGGCCGAAGAGCGTCAGGAACCACGGCGGTCCGGCGCCGAGGTAGCGGTCGTTGCCGACCGCGAGTTGCAGCGCGCGCACGTCATCGAGTGACCGCTCCACCCAGCGCTCGACCCGCTTGTCGTCGCAGTTGACGTCGAGCTCGTACTGCGGTGTCGCCGGTGGCGGGTCGATGCTGAACCCGGTGGTCGACGGCGGGAACTCGGCGGTCACGCGGACCGTGAGGGTGAACTCCTCCCCCGGTTCGAGCCGCGGCGTCGCACTGACACCCGGGTCGAGGCTCGCGCTCACCCGGGTGCCCGCACTCTCCCAATGGAGAACGGTCTCTCCGTCACGCGTGGGAGTCAGGGCGGGCAGCTCGTCCGCCGTGCCGTTGCGGACCGCGGCCATCGGGGCCAGATCGGTGCCCAGGGCAACATCAAGCCGGCACTCGATCGCCGTACGGGACCGGTTCACCAGCATGATCCGCTCGGTCATGCCGTGGCGGTCGACGTCGCGGGTCCGGTACAGCATCACGGTCGGGTCGTGCCGGGTGTCGCCGACGTCCTCGACCTGGGCGACGTACTCGTGGGACGCCGCACCTCGTTCGTCGGCGTGCACCGGGAGCGGCTCGCGGCCGTTGATCGTCACGATCGACCGGGACAGGATCCGGCGGTCCTGGGCGTACAGGCCCTCCACAGCGTTGTTCCCGGTCAACTGACCGGAACGCGGCGAGAGGACCACCCACGGAGCAGCGAGGGCGGTGACCAGTTCGTGCAGCTGGGACATACCTCCACCCTAAGGGCCTGGTTTTGCGGCACAGTTGCCCCCGTGGACACTCTTGGCACGTTCTTGATCGGCGTGGTGATCTTCGTCGGCATTCTGGGGATCGTGATCCCGGTGCTGCCGGGCGCCATTCTCAGCCTGGCGGCGATCCTGGTCTGGGCGCTGGTCGAGAAGGGGCCGACGGCCTGGATCGTGCTCGCCGCCGCGGTCGTCCTGATCGGGGCCAGCCAGGTGGTCAAGTACGTCGTACCGGAGCGTCAACTGCGTGAGTCCGGGGTTCCCCGGCGGTCGATGGTCGTCGGGGTTCTGCTCGGCATCGTCGGCTTCTTCGTGATCCCGGTGGTCGGCATGTTCGTCGGCTTCCCCCTCGGCGTCTATCTGTCCGAGTGGCAGCGGCTGAAGACGCACGCGGACGCCTGGACGTCGACCAAGCACGCCCTCCGCGCGACGGGGGTGTCGATCCTGATCGAGTTCATCGGTGCGTCGCTCGCCGCCGCCGTCTGGCTCGTCGCCGTGCTGTTCCTGGTCTGATTGCCAGGGTTTTCCAAGGTTCGCCGGAGCCTCGTCTCAGTTCCGTCTGGCAGCGTGGTGAGGACCAGTGCCGGTGATTCGGCCGGCACGCAGTACGGAAGGCAGTCAGGCATGGCGACGTTGCAGAAGCTCTCGGACAAGCGCTGGCGGATCGCCGGCACAGTCGCCGCCGTCGCGGCGACCACGACCGCGGGTGGTGTCGCCTGGGCGGCGACAAACGCTGACCCGACGCCGTCGCCCTCGCCCTCCGCCTCCCCCTCGGCTCCGTCGAACCAGCCTGGCCCGGGCAAGGGCCTCGGCCACCGTGGCGAGTTCGGAATGGGTGGCGCGCTGCACGGCGAGTTCGTGGTGCCGAAGGACGGTGGCGGCTACCAGACCGTGGCGACCCAGCGTGGCGAGGTGACCGCGGTCAGCAAGGACTCGATCACGGTGAAGAGCGAGGACGGCTACAGCCGGACTTACACGCTCACCGAGGACACCCTCGTGAACGCCGCCCGGGACGGAATCGACGACGTCAAGGTCGGAAACACGGTCCAGGTGACCGCAGTGGTCGCGGACGGCAAGGCCACCGCGAGCTCGGTCAACGACGGCACCGTCCGGAAGGCGGCCGGCGACAAGTGGGGCTTCAAGCGCGGGCCCCGCTGACGAGCGACTCACAGCTGATTGCCAGGAACCTTCCAGGGTTCCCACGGGTGCCGGCGGCAGACTGGGGACATGAGTCCGCATCTGCTGGTGGTCGACGACGAGCCGAACATCGTCGAACTGCTGTCCGCGAGCCTGCGTTTCGCCGGGTACGACGTGACCACGGCGACCCATGGCGCCGAGGCGCTGCGCAAGGCGCGCGAGGTGGAGCCCGACCTGGTCGTGCTCGACGTGATGATGCCCGGACTGGACGGCTTCGAGGTGGTCCGCCGGCTGCGCGGTGAGGACCGGCACGTGCCGGTGCTGTTCCTCACCGCGCGCGACGCGGTCGAGGACAAGGTGCTCGGCCTGCACACCGGCGGCGACGACTACGTGACCAAGCCGTTCAGCCTGGACGAGCTCGTCGCCCGGGTGCGGGCGCTGCTGCGCCGATCCGGCCACCGCGAGCAGGCCGCGCCGGATGCCGCCGTACTGAAGTATGCGGATCTCGAGCTGAACGAGGACAGCTACGAGGTCTTCAAAGCGGGCGAGGCGGTGCAGCTGTCGCTGACCGAGTTCAAGCTGCTGCGTTGCCTGCTGGAGAACGCCGAGCGGGTGATGTCGAAGGGCCAGATCCTGTCGGCGGTCTGGAACTACGACTTCGCCGGCGACGCGGGCGTGGTCGAGTCGTACATGTCGTACCTGCGCCGTAAGGTCGACACCGGCGACCAGAAGCTGCTCCACACTGTCCGCGGGGTCGGCTATGTCCTGCGCACCCCACGAGGCCCCAACTGATGCAGCTGAACCACCGGCGCTTCACCGACCGGTACCCGCTTCGCGTCACCATCGTCGTCGTCCTGCTGACGTTGGTGGCGCTGGCGCTTGTGGCCTCCGGTGTACTGGCGACCACGATCATGCGGGGTTACCTGGTCGATCGCGTCGACGAGCAACTGCAGCAGGCCTCGATGCCACTGCAGCGCAACCCGTTGGACCGGCCGATGGGGCCCGGCGACGGTCGGCGCCGGCCGCTGCCGAGTGTGTTCGTGGTGCAGTTCAACGATTCCGAGGGCCAGGCCAGCGGTGGGCCGTTCCGCGCCCAGTTGGTTGAGGGCGAGGCGCCGCTGCCGGACCTGCCTACGCTCAACCTCAATCAGGTCCGAGCGCTCGATGGGCACCCGTTCAACGTCGACGCGGTGTCGGGCGGTGCATCCTGGCGCGTGCTCGCCGTACCGCTGTCCGACGGCAGCGGTTCAGTGATGGTCGCCCAGAGCCTGCACGACATGAGCCGGACACTGCAGCGACTGGTCGGCGTACAGGCCGCCGCCGGCGTCATCCTGCTCGTGCTGCTGGCCGGCGTCGGGACCTTCGTCGTACGGCGAAGTCTGCGCGGACTGGAGGATGTCGAGCACACCGCGGTCGCGATCGCCGGCGGTGACCTGAGCCGGCGGGTGCCGCAACGGGATCCACGGACCGAGGTCGGGCGGTTGTCGCTTGCGCTGAACCAGATGCTCGGACAGATCGAGACCGCGTTCGCGCAACGAACCGCGTCGGAGTTCGCCGCGCGCCGATCCGAGGACGCGGCTCGGCGTTCGGAGGAGGCGGCGAGGCAGTCGGAGGAGCGAATGCGGCGGTTCGTCGCGGACGCGTCGCACGAGCTGCGTACGCCGCTGACGTCGATCCGAGGCTTTGCCGAACTGACCCGCCAGCGTGGTGACAGCGGCGACGCCGACACGATGCGCCGGATCGAGGATGAGGCGAAGCGGATGGGTCTCCTCGTCGACGACTTGTTGCTGTTGGCCCGCCTCGACCAGCAGCGACCGCTGCGGATGGAGCCGGTCGACCTGCTGCCGATCGCTGCCGACGCACTGCACAACGCCCAGGCGGTGCAGCCCGAGCGAAACATCTCGCTGAAGATCCTGCCGGACTCCGAAGCGCCCGTGGTCGAAGGTGACGAGACCCGGCTGCGTCAGGTGCTCGGCAACCTGATCAGCAACGCGCTCCACCACACGCCGATGGACGCACCGATCCTCGTCTCGGTCGGGACGCGCGACGCCGAGGCCGTGCTCGAGGTGAGCGACTCGGGTCCCGGGCTGAGCGACGACCAGAAGGCGCGCGTCTTCGAACGCTTCTACCGCGCCGACTCGGCCCGGACCCGCTCGACCGGCGGCTCCGGCCTCGGCCTGTCCATCGTCGCCGCGCTCGTCGCCGCCCACCGCGGCCGAGTCACCGTCACCGACGCGAAGCCGCACGGAGCCACCTTCACCGTCCTCCTCCCCCTGAACCCTTAGAGCACAAGGAAAACGCGGGTGGCGGATTCGCCGTGTTCGAGGACCTCGGCGGCCGGGCCGAGGATCTTGGGGTCGGGGCGGCCGACGAGTTCGACGTCCTTGTCGGCGTAGTCGTACAGGCTCAGCACGTGCCGCATGGCCTCGAGCCGGGCGCGCTTCTTGTCGTTGCTCTTGACCACGGTCCACGGCGCGTCGCCGGTGTCGGTGTAGTGGAACATCGCTTCCTTGGCCTCGGTGTAGGCGCCCCACTTGTCCAGCGACGCAAGGTCGGTCGGCGACAGCTTCCACTGCCGGACCGGGTCGATCTGGCGGATCGTGAACCGGGTCTGCTGCTCGGCCTGAGACACCGAGAACCACAGCTTGACCAGCAGGATGCCGGAGCGGACCAGCATCCGCTCGAACTCCGGCGCCTGCCGCAGGAACTCCTCGTACTCGTCCTGCGCGCAGAACCCCATCACCCGCTCGACGCAGGCCCGGTTGTACCAGGATCGGTCGAACAGCACCATCTCCCCGGCCGACGGCAGATGCTCGACGTACCGCTGGAAGTACCACTGGGTCTGCTCGCGCTCGGTCGGCTTCTCCAGCGCCACGATCCGCGCGCCGCGCGGGTTCAGGTGCTCCATGAACCGCTTGATCGTCCCGCCCTTGCCGGCCGCGTCGCGGCCCTCGAACACGATCACCAGCCGCTGCTGCGACCGCTTCACCCAGTACTGCAGCTTGAGCAACTCGATCTGCAGCAGCCGCTTGTCCCGGTCGTAGATCTCCCGCGCGAGCCGCTCGCCGTACGGATAACCCTCCCGCCAGGTGTCGACCGGCGTACCGTCCGCACGTAGCAGCACCGGGTCGTCGTCCTCCTCCTCGAGGACACGGAAGCCGAGTTCGTTGACCAAGTCAGGGGTGCTCATGGGACCCAAGACTCGGCTGCGTCGGTGACATCCAGGTGAACGGCCGCGCCGAAAGTCCGGTGAACGCACGACCGGGGATCAGGTAGCGTGTCCGCGACTACCAACTGGGGGCACTGTGCAGACGTGGACGGAAGACGGCGAAGAGATCCCACTGACCGGTGGTGACGTGACCGAGGGTCTCGTCCGCGTCGGCGACACGGTACGGCGCCCGCCCGGTGAGCGGGTCGAAATGGTCCGGGACCTGCTGCGGCACCTGGAGTCGGTCGGGTTCGACGGCGCCCCGCGCTTCCTCGGCATCGACTCCGCCGGCCGCGAGGTGCTCAGCTACATCGAGGGTGAGGTTGCCGGCCGGCCGCAGCCCGCCTGGATGGCCGACGAGGAGCGCATGATCTCGGTCGCCCGGCTCGTCCGCGCGTACCACGACGCGGTCGAGGGATTCGGGATCCCTACCGACCTGCCGCCGCCGTTCGAGCCGCCCGGCCTGCCCGAGCTGGATGATCCGCTGGAGCTGGTCGGTCATCAGGACATCACTCCGGACAACGTCGTGTTCCGCGACGGCCGCGCGTACGCACTGATCGACTTCGACTTCGCCAGGCCGACCAGCAAGGCTCGCGAGCTGGTCAACCTCATGCTGTGGTGGGCGCCGTTCGGTGACGACGCCGACCTCGATCCGGCCCAGCGAGGCCTCGACCGCCCGCGCCGGTGCCGGCTGATCGCCGACGCGTACGGGCTGTCGTTGCCTGACCGCCACCGCCTGATGGACCTCGCGTCAGTCCTCAACGAGCGGGGCTGGCACACGATGAAGTACCGCGCGGAGACCCTGGGCGGCGGCTGGCAGCGGATGTGGAGCGAAGGCCTCCCCGACACGATCAAGGCCCGCCAGACCTGGCTCGACGAGAACGCCGCAAAGATCACCGCCGCCCTGCTCAGCTGAGAGCAGGACGGCGGCGGCGCTCGTCGTCAGTGAGTGACTGCCTGCGTCTCGTCGACGACGTCGGCCTCGGGGCCGGTCGACTTCTTGTCGCGGAGCAGGACGAAGGCGAGTACCGCGGACCCGAGAACGGCGATCGCGCTGACGACGAAGGTCCCGGACATCGCGTGGGCGAACGTCGTCTTGGCGACTCGGGCCAGGCCGTTGTCACCGGTGCTCGCGGCAACGGCCAGCGCCTCACCGATCGAGCCGCGTGCTTGGGCCGGAGCGGACTCGGGCATCTTCGCGGTGAAGTTGTGGGCCAGCGCGCTGCCCAGGATCGCGATCCCGAGCGCCGCTCCCGCCTGCTGAACGGTGTCGTTCAGCGCTGAACCGACACCGGCGTGCTCGTGCGGCACCGCACCCATCAGCGCGGCGGTCGCAGCGGGCTGCGCCAACCCGGCACCGACGCCGAACACCACCAGCGCGACGGTCACCATCCCGAAGCCGTCATCGGCGGACAGCGTCGACATGACCCAGAAGCCGGCGGCCAGGCCGACCAGTCCGACCACCGTCATCGGCCGGTTGCCGATCTTCTGGCCGAGCGTGGCACCCACGCCGTTGACGACGATCACGCCGACCGCCATCGGGATCATCGCCAGGCCGGCCTTGGTCGGCGAGAAGCCGAGGACGAACTGCATGTACTGCGTCAGCGCCAGAATCAACCCGCCGTTGGCAACCTGAAGCAGCACCAGCGACAGGCTTCCCCCGCTGAAGTTGCGGCTCCGGAACAGCTCGAGCGGAACCATCGGCACCGGCGTACGCAACTCCCAGGCGACGAACGCGCTCAGGCTGACGACGGCGATCGCGAGAATCGGCCAGGACACACCGTGCTCGGGCAGCTCGATGATGACCCATACCAGCGAGACCAGGCCCACCATCGACAGCAGCGCTCCGAGCGGGTCGGGCTTGCGCCACGGGCTCTTCGACTCCGGCATCAGGATCACCGCGGCCGCGATCGCCAGTACGACGACAGGAACATTGATCAGGAAGACCGAACCCCACCAGAACTTGGCGATCAGCGCGCCGCCGAGCACCGGGCCACCGATCAGGCCGACCATCAGCACCGAACTCCAGATCGACATCGCCTTGCGGCGTTCGTCGTCGTCGAAGACCGTGATCAGTACCGACAACGTGCTCGGCATCACGATCGCGCCGCCGATCCCCATCAGGACGCGACCGGTGATGAGCATCTCCGGACTGCCGGCGTACGTCGCGACCAGAGAGGCGGCACCGAAGATCGCGAGGCCGGTGATCATCACCTTCTTCCGGCCGTACCGGTCGGACAGGCTGCCGGCGGTGAGCAGCAGGCCGGCGAAGACCAGGATGTAGCTGGCCACGATCCACTGGATCTCCTGGGCGGTCGCCCCCAGGTCCTCCGTCAGCACCGGGATGGCCACGTTGAGCACACCGTTGTCCAGCACCAGGACGAGTGTGCTCAGGCAGAGCACGATCAGGATCAGCCACCGACGCGGATGACGAGCGGTCATCACGCACCTCCTCGGGATTGTAATTGAACGGTGTGCAGCTTGCCTGAACAGTGTGCAATAGGCATTGAACATGGGTCAAGTCCTGCACAGCGTTCAGGAATCGGCTAGGGTGGAGGCCGACGAGGAGGTTGACGATGGCGACCGAGGAGTACACGTCCGTCTGGACCCGGCCCAAGCGCGGCCGCCGCCGCGAGCACCCGGCTCTCACCCAAGAGCAGATCGTCGCTGAGGCGATCAAGCTGCTGGACGCCGACGGTCTGGAGGCGCTGACCATGCGCAAGCTGGGTGCCGCACTCGGCGCGGTCGCCACGGCTGTGTACTGGCACGTCGCGAACAAGGACGAGCTGCTCGAGCTCGTCGTCGACGAGGTGTACGGCGAGATCGAGGTCCCCGACGTGACCGAGCCGGGTCAGTGGCGGGATGCGGCCGACGCGGCGGCGCGCAGCCTCCGCTCGATGATCGTGCGGCACCCGTGGGTCGCGCCGACCCTCGCCGACGTCGGGATGAACTACCTCGGCCCGAACCTGATGCGCGTCTCGGACGCGATGCTCGGGGTCTACCTGGGCGCGGGCTTCGAGCTGATCGAGGCCGACCAGGCGTCGAAGACCGTGCTCGGCTACGTCATCGGCATCGCCTCGGTCGAGGCGGCCACGGCCAGCAAGCTCAAGCGCAGCGGCGAGGACATGGCCGCCTGGCAGGCGGCGGTGTGGCCGGCGGCCGTGCGAGCCGCCGATCCACACCCCCGCATGCGGGCGCTGTACGCCGCCTACGGCGACGCCGACCTGGTCGAAGGGTCCGAGGACGCCTTCAGCTACGGACTCGACCGGATCCTGGACGGTCTCCAGACCCGGCTGGGCCGCGACTGAATCCGGTCGACCGCGTCATCGCGCGATGGTGACCTCGGATCCATTCCGGGCCGACTCGTAGATCGCGGTCAGCATGCGTGCCATCTCGAGACCGTGCTCCGCGGTGGCGTCGGCCGGGATCTCCCGGCGGCAGATCTGCAGGAAGTGGTCGATCTGGTTGGCGAACCCGACCGTGAAGTCGAACCCGAGCGAGTCGATCTGCGGCTGGATGTGCACCAGCGTGTCGTGCCGCTCGGTGATCATCAGCAGCTCGGGCTCGATCTCCGCGCCGCCCTTGTCGCCGTGGATCTTCACACTCGTCGAGTTCCGCGCGTGCAGCGAGTACGACGTATCCACGTCGAGAACCGCCCCGTTCTCGAACCGGATCTGCGCCGTCGCGTAGTCCTCGACGTTGTTCACCCGGGTCTCCGACGCGGCCCGGTACCGGGTCAGATGCTTGATGTTGTCCCGAGCCCCCAGCGGCGAGAACGTCGCGCCCGACACCGACACCGGCGCGGGCATCCCCATCAGGTACCAGCACAGGTCGATGATGTGGACACCCAAATCGATCAGTGGGCCGCCGCCCGAGACCGCCACGTCACCGAACCAGCCACCAGGGTTGCCGGCGGCACGAATGATCGTCGCCCGCGCGGCGTAGATGTCGCCGAACTCGCCCTCGTCCAGGAATCGCTTGGTGACCAGGGCGTTCGGAGCGAAACGGCGTACGTAGCCGATCTGCAGCGCCTGCCCGGTCTCCTTGGTCGCCTGGACCAGCGCCTCGGCCTCGGCGACGTTCACCGACATCGGCTTCTCGACCAGCACGTCCTTGCCGGCCCGCAGCGCGGCCTCGGCGAACTTGGCGTGCAGGAAGTTCGGCACGCAGATGCTCACCGCGTCGATGCCGGGATCGGACAAGATCTCGTCGACGACATCCGTCGCCTTCGGTACGCCGAACTTGTCGGCCTGCGCCTTGGCGCGGGTCTGGTCGATGTCGCACACGGCGACCAGCTCGGCCTGCGGATTCTTCTGGTACGAGATCAGGTGCTGGGTGGCGATCGAGCCCACCCCGATCACAGCAATGCGAGTCGTCATGTCAGGCAGCTCCAGCCAGTCTGAGGATGTTGTTGAGCGAGCGCTCGATGGCGTTCGGAGTCGATTCCAGGCCCTCGAACTCGAGGCTCACAGGCAGTTCGGGCCTGGTGCCGACCAGAGCCAGCAGGCCCGCCAGGTCCAGATCTCCGTGCCCCGCGATCGTGCCGAGCAGGTAGTCGCCGGCCAGCGTCTTCAGCCAGCCGTCCCCTGCCGACCGGCGGATGTGGAAGTCCTTCACGCCCACGATCGCCGCGATGTCGATCAGTCCGGCGGCGGTCTTGCCGGGCACCTCGCCGACGCAGAGCCCGTTGCCGAGGTCGAGTGTGACCCGGAAGTTCGGGCGATCCACGGCGTGCACGAGCCGCGCCAGCCGGTCGCTGCCGTTCATGAAGAAGCCGTGGTTCTCGATCGTCGACACGATGCCCAGCTCGGCGGCGTGATCGGCGACCGCACGGCAGCCTTCGACGACCTTCTCGAACGTCGTCTCGAACTCCCCCGGGTCCTGCTCACGCCACGACCACGGCGCGACGTCGTGGCGGAAGATGCGAGCGCCGAACCGGTGCGCGACATCCAGCTGCCGGCGAAGGCGGTCGATCTCCTTGTCCTCCGCCGTCCGCAGGTCGCCGCTGACCAGATAGTTCACAATCGGTACGCCGAGGTCGCCGGCATGCGCGGCCGCATCACGGACCACACCGTCGTTCTCCAGGTAGTACTCGCCGTCCATGGCGGCGATCTCCAGATGTCCCGCGGGTGACGACGCGACCCAATCCAGTACTGCGATCAGGTCCATCTCGCCGCTGGCCATCAGGCTGCGAAAGCAGTACGAGCTGACTCCTAGCTTCACTTGCTGGTCCTCTCCAGGTCGTGAGTGATCCGGCGCCACGGACTGGGGTAGTCGTGAACGCCGTAGATGCGTGTACTGAACTGGTCGAACGCTGTGCCGACCGCCCCGAGCACCACGGCCTCCCGGCCCAGGGCCGAGGCGACGAACGGTGGCCGCTCGGGGAAGAGCAACTCCCTCTCGACCGCGGCCTCGAGCGAACGAAGCAGCGCGGCACTCTCCTGCGCGGGTCCACCCCGCACGACCACGATCTCGGGATCGACGACCAGCAACACCGTGGCGATGCGTCCGGCGATCTGCGCACAGAAGTCGTCGATCTCCGCCTGGGCGTCCACATCGCCGTCAGCGGCTGCCTTCAGCACGGCCTCACCGGTCGGGTGTGACGTCCAGATCAGCTGCCCTCGGTCCGCGTTCCGTGTCCAGCGCATGCCTCGCTGCGCTCCGAGCTCGCCGGCCAGGCGGTGACGTCCTTGCCGGATGACTCCGTTCAGGACGATCGACACGGACAGCCGATGGCCGATCTGGAGATAGACGACATCGGAGTACCCGCGTCCGGCGCCACCGCGCTGCTCGGCGAGTGCGGCCAGCTTGATGTCGTTGTCGATGGCAACCGGACGGCCGAGGTCCTGCGCCACGGTCTCCGCGATCGGCAGGCCGACCAGTTCGGGCAGGGCGAGGCTGGCACGCAGGTGACCGTTCGCCTCCACTACACCGGGGAGCGCCAGTCCGACCGCACGCAGGCGTCCGAGATCGAGCGAACTCTCCTCGGCCGCCGCGTGAATCGCGCTCTGGATCGACGAGATCTCAGCGGGCCGTTCCCGCAGAAGCTCCGTGTAGCCCAGCCGGCGGCCGGACAGGTCGCAGATGATAGCTCGCACCCCACGCGGGCCGAGGTCCACTCCGGCGACAAGTCCGGCCTCCCGGACGAACCGAAAGGCGCGCGCAGGCCGCCCCGGCCCCACGATCGACCGATCGGTCGGCACGACCAGACCAGCCTCGACGAGATCGTCGAGGACGGCGTGCACCGTGGGGCGTGACAGTCCGGTCTCCGCGCTGATGACGCCCACGGTTTGCGCGTCGTCGGCGTCAGCCAGTGCGCGCAGGCAGGCGACCTGGTTCGCCGATCGCTCCGCCTGGGCGGCTCCTCGTGCAGTGTCCATCGACCCCAACTTATTATGCAACCGGCTTTATTAAAGACGGTATCAGAATCAGTCGAGCGATGGCAACCGACCGTTGCTCAAGGCAACGGTCAGCGCTGCAGGATGGTGCGCTCGACGACGGTCCACGTCGTCGTGGTGAGCAGGTAGAGCCCTGCCGCGAGCGGAAGGAAAGCAGCGCTCAGCAGCGTGCCGAACGGCAGGATCCGGGCGAGCCGGCGGGACAACGGCGTCGCCGTCTCGTCGAGTTGGCGAAGCTGCAAGCGGGCCGAGAACCAGGCGACGACTCCCAGCAGTACGGCGAGCACGAGGAAGGCCGGCGTACCGGTGAGGACCGGCCAGTGCAGGCCGAGCGGTGCGCCGAAGAGGCTGCCGCTGATCAGCTGGTTCGACTCCCCCGCCACCATCGCGCGGGAGAACAGTGTGTACATCAGCCAGAAGAACGGAAACTGCGCGAGCGTCGGCAGCAGTCCGGCGAACACCGACGTACCCGACTCTGCCTGCAGCTTGGCGAGCTCGCGCTGGAGACGCTCAGGATCGCCGCGGTGACGATCGCTGAGTTTCTTCAGCTGTGGCATGAGCTCGGCGCGGGCACGCAACCCGCGCTGCGCCCGCACGCTGAGCGGGACCAGACACAGGCGGACGACGAGGGTGCAGAAGACGATCGCGATCACGGCGGCATAGCTGCCGGCGAGCGGTTCGATGGCGGCGACGAGGGACGTGAGCAAGTGATAGGCACCGGCGACCGGTGCCTCCAGGAACGAAGGCACAGCACAACTCCACGAGTGAGAAGGAACGGGTAGCGAGGAAGTCCGCTACCGTCCCGGTGCTCGTGGACGTGGCCGGCCGGCCGCGTCGGGGTCGCGAAGAGACAGATAAGCAGTACGCCGGGCGTTGGCCCGGGTGGCGCTGACACGCGCCGGCAGCGGCGAGGCAACCGAGCCCCGCGCCGACGAGCGCGCCACCAGCAGCAGAGTGAACAGCAAGGCCGCCGCCGTGAAGACGGCGGCGGCCAGAGTTGCTGTGTCGAGGACAGGCACCACCAGCGCGAGTACGCCGGCGAGGACCTGACCCATCGTCATCAGTCCAGGTAGTCGCGCAGGACCTGCGAACGGGACGGGTGCCGCAGCTTCGACATCGTCTTGGACTCGATCTGCCGGATCCGCTCGCGGGTGACGCCGTACACCTTGCCGATCTCGTCCAGCGTCTTCGGCTGGCCGTCGGTCAGGCCGAAGCGCATCGAGACCACACCGGCCTCGCGCTCGGACAGGGTGTCCAGCACCGCGTGCAACTGCTCCTGCAGCAAGGTGAACGAGACAGCCTCGGCCGGCACGATCGCCTCGGAGTCCTCGATCAGGTCGCCGAACTCGGAGTCGCCGTCCTCACCCAGCGGCGTGTGCAGCGAGATCGGCTCGCGGCCGTACTTCTGCACCTCGATGACCTTCTCCGGGGTCATGTCGAGCTCCTTGGCGAGCTCTTCCGGAGTGGGTTCGCGACCGAGATCCTGCAGCATCTGCCGCTGCACCCGGGCCAGCTTGTTGATCACCTCGACCATGTGCACCGGGATACGGATCGTCCGCGCCTGGTCGGCCATCGCGCGGGTGATCGCCTGCCGGATCCACCAGGTGGCGTACGTCGAGAACTTGTAGCCCTTGGTGTAGTCGAACTTCTCGACCGCGCGGATCAGACCGAGGTTGCCCTCCTGGATCAGGTCCAGGAACAACATGCCGCGGCCGGTGTAGCGCTTGGCCAGCGACACCACCAGACGCAGGTTGGCCTCGAGCAGGTGGTTCTTCGCCCGGCGGCCGTCCTCGGAGATCCAGTCGTACTCGTCGCGGACCTTGTCCTTCAGCTTGGCGGCCTCGTCGCCCAGCTGCTCCTCGGCGAACAGGCCGGCCTCGATCCGCTTGGCGAGCTCGACCTCCTGCTCGGCGTTCAGCAGCGGGACCTTGCCGATCTGCTTCAGGTAGTCCTTGACCGGGTCGGCGGTGGCCCCGGCCACCATCACCTGCTGCTCGGGCTCGTCGGTCTCGTCGGCCTCGGAGACGACGAAGCCCTCGTCCTCGGTCAGCTCCTTCTCCAGCGGCTTGACCGCGTCCGGGCTGAAGTCGGCCTCATCGACATCGTCCAGCGAGCGCGGCTTGCCGGTCTTGGGGTCGATCGCCAGACCAGCTTCGGAGACGGCTTTCTTCGCCGGCGCTTTCTTCGCGGCGGCCTTCTTCGCGGGGATACCGTCCTCCTTGGTGCCGGCGGCAGGCTTGGCCGCGGCCTTCTTCACTGCCGCCTTCTTGGCAGCAGGCTCGGTCACTCGGGCGCTGGTCCTCGGAGCCGTGCTGCGGGCGGTGGCGGCCACGGCCCGGGCTGACTCGGCGGGAAGATTCTCGGACGAGCTGGACGACACGAATTACCTCTCGTCTGACGCAGGGTTTGTACGGCGGTACGACGTTGTGTTGGTGCTGGTGGTGCCAGGAACTCAGGGTGTTCTTGGGTACGACTGTGTGCGGCTGCTCGCTGGTCAGGCGGCGGCAACACTACATTGTAATCCGCGAACCAAGCCCGGGCGCGCCACGACCCCCCGATCGGCGCGCTCAGGCCTCCGCCGGGCGGGTGTTCCCGCGCCGGTGGAGGCCTGGTCGGTGTCGCCGTCGAACAGTGCGTTTGCGGTCGTCCGTTCTCAGCCGTTCCGGGTCTGCCGCAGTGGACGGACCACCACGCGTTGCCGGACCAACTGCTGCTCCTGCTTGAACTGTCTCACCTTCACCAAAGACGCCACGTCGATCACGTCCGCGACGGACTTGTACGCGCCGTCCTCGCCGTACGGCTCGGATGCCTCGCGCCAGCCCCGCGGCCGGACCTTGAGTTGCTTGCCGAGCAGCGCCACGAAGATCTTCGCCTTCTGCGCGCCGAAGCCCGGCAGGGCCGACAACCTGGCCAGCAGGTCGTCCCCAGACTTCACATCGGACCACAGGCCCGAAGCGTTACCGCTGTACTCCTCGTCCAGGTGCTTGGCCAGCGTCTGGATCCGGGCCGCCATCGCGGTCGGGAACCGGTGCACGGCCGGCGGACCGGCCACTACCTCGACGAACGCGTCCGGGTCGTAGTGCGCCACCGTGGACGGATCGAAGGGGCCGTCCATCCGCTTGGCGATCGCGACCGGTCCCGCGAACGCGCGCTCCATCGGAATCTGCTGGTCCAGCAACATGCCCACCAGCAGGGCGAAAGGATCTCTGCTCAGCATCTCGTCGGCGTCGGGCTGCTGTGCGAGGCACAGCTTCTTGCTGCGTGTCGAAGTCACCTCAGTCCTCCCCTTCGTCGGCCTTCACGGCCAGCACCGGACACGGAGCATCGAGCAGCACCCGCTGGGCGTTGCTGCCGAGAATGAGCTTGCCGACCGGGGATCGGCGCCGAAGCCCGATCACGATGAACTCGGCATGCACCTGCTCGGCGACGGCCACCAGGTCCTCCGCCGGGTCGAGTCCACGCACCAGTTGCCGCACCTCGTAGGGCACACCGGTCGGGTCCAGTTGCTCACGTACCTCCGTCAACGCGGCATCGCTGGCCGCGGCCTCATCGCTGTCGAAACTGCGCCCACCCCGGTGTGAGTTGACCACCACCAGCTTTGCGTCGCGAAGCGTCGCCTCTTCGGCCGCCCGCCGCAGGGCCGCACGGCCCTCGGCCTTCGGCACGTAACCCACGACGATGGTCGTCATCGCCCTGCCTCACCTCCGGGTGTCGTGTCGACCCGTCTCGAACGATACTGCTCCCGACCGTGGTCGGCATCCGCTGGATTTACACCAGCTGTGTCGCGGCCGTGACGGACGGCTGATCGTCGTGCGGGTAGTACTCCACCACCGCCCAGGCCGCCGATGTGGCAGCCACGCCGGTGCCCGAGTACTACCCGCGAGAAGACTGTCTAACCTTCCGGTGGCCACACCTTTGCAGGGCTGTCACCCGACGCGCCACCCCTGTAGTCCGGGTCGTTATCGAACTCGTCCACCCAGTTGCCTTGGGCAAGGTCGCAGCGGTTCCGCCGGAGGGACCTCGGTTCCGCCCTGGCTGTCCCACGTTGTCGGAAAACAACTAACCGGTTCAGTCCACCGGCCACTCGTGCACGGGCGTGTTCTCGTGCATGTGATCGCGGTAGCGATGGAGCATTCCGCGCAGCGCGTCGCGCCGTCCGTGCGACCCCTTTGTATACAGTCGGTGAAACTCGTCGGCCTGCCAGGACGCACCGTTGCGGTTGGTCAGGCACCGCTGCTCGATGATTCCGAGCAGCCGATCACGCACCGCCGCGTCGACGCCCCAGGCGTCGAGACCGCGAGAAGCCAACGGGAGCAGGCGTCTGAGCACGAGCTCGGTCGCCCGGGCGGTCCCGACGCCCGGCCAGAACACCTCCGCGTCGATGCCGTGCCGCGCCGCTTCGTGGAAGTTCTCCTCCGCCGCGCTGAACGACATCTGTGACCAGATCGGCCGTTCGCTGTCGGCCAGCGCGCGGACCAGGCCGAAGTAGAACGCGCCGTTGGCGATCGTGTCGACCACAGTCGGGCCGGCCGGCAGCACACGGTTCTCCACCCGCAGATGCGGCTTCTCCCGGACAACGTCGTACACGGGCCGGTTCCAGCGATAGATCGTCCCGTTGTGCAGCCGCAACTCCGAAAGAGCTGGGGTGTCGCCGCGATCGAGAACCGCGATCGGGTCCTCGTCGGAGGTAACCGGCAGCAGCGCCGGGTAGTAGCGGGAGTTCTCCTCGAACAGGTCGAAGATCGAGGTGATCCAGCGTTCACCGAACCACACCCGCGGCCGGACGCCCTGCGTCTTCAACTCGTGGGTGCGGGTATCGGCGGCCTGCTCGAACAATGCGATCCGCGTTTCCCGCAATAGCTCCTTACCGAACAGGAACGGCGAGTTCGCACCCACCGCCAGTTGTACGCCGGAGATCGCCTGGGCCGCGTTCCAGTACCGGGGGAACGCCTCCGGTGTCACCTGCAGATGGAACTGCGTCGACGTACACGCGGCCTCGGGCACGATGCTGTCCGCGGTCACCTGCAACCGCTCGATGCCGTCGATCCCGATCTGCACGTCCTCGCCGCGGGCGGCGAAGATCTGGTCGTTGAGCAAGGCGTAGCGCGGGTTGGTGCTGAGCGCCTCGCGATGGATGTGCTCGGTCAGCAGCGTCGGCAGGATCCCGACCACCACCATCGACGAGCCGGTCCGGGCCGCCTTCTCCTCGGCCGCGTTCAGGCTGTCGCGGATGTTCGACTCCATCGTGTCCAGGCCGATGCCGTCGATCTGCCCGGGCGGAACGTTGATCTCGATGTTGAACTGGCCGAGCTCGGTCTGGAACGCGTCGTCCTCGATCGCGCTCAGCACCTCGGAGTTCTTGAACGCCGGATCGCACTTCTCGTCCACCAGGTTCAGCTCGATCTCGATCCCCGTCATCGGCCGGTCGGGCGCGAACCTGGCCTCGCGCAGCATCCGCGCGAAGGCGTCGAGATTGCGATGGACCTGGTTGCGGAACGCCGTCCGATCCGCCCGGGTGAATTCGACCCGGTCGACTTCCTCGCCCATCTGCGCCTCCCCTGGTGGCTACTGACCCCACATGGGCTCAGTGTGCCTGAAGGTGCCCATCGATGGGATGCGCAATCGCGTGGTGGAGTCAGACCGGATAGACGATGAAGTGATCGCGCACGATCCGGGCCGGCTCTGGGCCGGCCTCGTCGAGGACCTGGGCCAGCTCGGTCAGTACGGCGGGATCGAGCCGCAACTCGTGCTCATCCGGATGCTTGTCCGCGCCCATCTCGAAGTCGCGGCCGGGCTCCTGGGTCAGCTCGATGTGCGCACCCAGGATCTGCTCGACCGGATTGCCCGCGGCAACGAACTCGACCAGCCGAGCCACACTCGCCCGGAATGCGGGCCAGTCGAAGACGTACAGCCGGCCCGGGTACAGCGAGTCGCCGCTGAACAGCACCTTCGAGGTCCGGTCGTAGACGGCAATGTGCGACGCGTGGTGTCCGGGGATCGGGATGATGTCGAGGACCCGGTCGCCGAGCTCGAGCTGGACCACCTCGTTCGGCCAATCGGCGATTTCGAAGTACGCCGCGACGTCCTCGGCGGTCTTGCCGACGACCTGGTCGAACTCGGCGTCGCCACCGACGTGGTCGCCGTGGCTGTGGGTGTGCGCGACGATCAGCTCCTGACCGGACAGCAGGCTCTTGACCACCGGCCGAAGCTTGGCGTCACCGGTGCCCGTGTCCAGCAGCAGCGCACGTTCGGTGCCGAGCAGCAGGTAGATGAACGGCCCTTCGAAACTGGTCCGCAGCGACTGGCGGATGATCGCCGTGCGCTGGTCGTACCAGTGGATCTGGTGTTCGGGACTGGCCGGATCGGTGCCGTCGTCCCAGTGCGCGGGGAATGTCATTCCAGAATTGTCGGTCCTGGCAGGGAGACTGGTGCCGTGCGAGGTGATCCGTCGGTGCTGCATGTCGACCTGGACGCGTTCTTCGCGGCGGTCGAGCAGCGCGACAAGCCGTCGTTGCGGGGCAAGCCGGTCGTGGTCGGTGGCGTCGGCCTGCGCGGCGTCGTCTCGACCGCGTCGTACGAGGCCCGCAAGTACGGCGTGCGCTCCGCGATGTCGACGGCGGAGGCACGGTCCCGCTGTCCACACGCGGCGTACCTCGGTCCGCGCTTCGAGGTGTACCGGCGGAGCAGCCAGGCGGTGATGGCCGAGATGCGGGCGTTGTCGCCGCTGGTCGAGCCGTTGTCGCTGGACGAGGCGTTCGTCGATCTGTCCGCGTCCGGACTGACCGGGCTGACCGTCGAGGACGTGCAGGCGATCGCCTTGGACCTCAAGGCCGCGATCCGGAAGGCGAGCGGCGGCCTTACCGCATCGGTCGGGGCCGGTACGTCGAAGCTGATCGCGAAGATCGCCAGTGACTTGGACAAGCCCGACGGAGTGGTCGTCGTGCCGGCCGGGACGGAGGCGGAGTTCCTCGCACCGATGCAGGTGACCGTGATCCCTGGTGTCGGGCCCGCGACCGCGCAGCGGCTCAGCATGGCCGGCGTGCGGACCGTCGCCGACCTGCAGCAACTCGATGAGGACGAGTTGATCCGCCAGGTCGGCTCCGCGCACGGCAGCAGCCTGTACCGGCTGGCGATCGCGGCCGACGACCGTCCGGTGGTGAGCGACCGGGAAACCAAGTCGGTCAGCGTCGAGGACACCTTCGAGACCGACATCATCGATCGCTCCCTGCTGGCCGCGATCGGCGACCGGATGGCGCACCGCGTCTCCGAACGGCTGCAGAAGGCACAGCTCTCCGGCCGCACGGTCACGGTCAAGACGCGGATGCACGACTTCACCACGCACACGCGTTCGTCGACGCTGGCCGGGCCGACCGACGACGCCCGGGTGATCGCACGAGTGGCGCGGCGGCTACTCGACGACAGCGAGATCGGCGGCGGGATCCGCCTGCTCGGTGTGGGCGTCTCCTCGCTCGCGGACTGGATCCAGGACGACCTCTTCACCGAGAGCGAGTACGCCGAGGCTCCGGTCGAGGTGGTCGAGTTGCCAGAGCGGCCGCGCGACCAGGTCGGGTTCTATCCGGGGCAGGACGTCGCTCATCCCGACTACGGACGCGGCTGGGTCTGGGGCTCGGGCCGCGGCCGGGTGACGGTGCGGTTCGAGACCGCGGACACCCCGCCAGGTCCAGTGCGGACGTTCGCGGTCGACGACCCGGACCTGACAAAAGTCGCTATCGGCTCAGCGGAAGGAGACGACGAACCCGAAAGCGGTCAGAATGGGTTGAATGAATGAGGAACGGCGGGGGTCTTGCTCAGCGCCGAAGGCGCACTGACAGGCACGTGACGCAGCCTTCGAGCTTCTCGAATTCGCTGATGTCGACGACGACCGGCGTGTAGCCGAGCTGCTCGAGCAGCTTCGCGGACTCCGGCGCCGAGGCAGCCATCAGCAGGCGATCCTCCCCCAGCAGTACGACGTGCGACCCAGCTTCCTCAGGCATCGGACGGAACGACTCGAACGCCTGCGGATCGTCGACAAGCGGCTCGTAGCCGATGACGGTCCCGTCCGGTAGTGCGGTCACCGCGGACTTCAGGTGCAGCACCTTCTGCACCGGCACCGCGCGGACCTCGGCCCCCAGTGGCGCGAAGGCCTGACGTAGTTGCCGGATGCCCTCGTCATTCGTGCGGCCGCCCTGGCCGGCGTACACGGTTGAGCCGATCTTGAGGATGTCGCCACCATCGAGCGTCCCAGGCTCAGTGATGTGCGTGATGCGGTAGCCCTGTGCCGCGACCGCGCGCTCGGCTTCGGCTGCCTCAGGTCGTCGCTCGTCCGCGCCTGATCGGGCGATCATCGCGAGGTCGCCGTACACGACCATCGTGTCCTCGACGAAGACGCCGTCCGGGCACTCGTCGATCGCCGGCACCTCGACCGTGGTCCAGCCGTGCGCCTCGAGTGCGTCGACGTACTGCTGCCACTGGCGTACGGCGAGATCGGCGTCGACCGGGGTGCGTTCGATGTGGGTGACCAGTCCTTCGGAGAGGCGTGGGCTGGGGCGTCGGACCAGGGCAGACGGCATGCGTGCAGGTTAGCCGCTGCGGGCTTGGGTACCGGCCGGGCTGACGCTTCTAGATGTGGAGGGCAACCGATGCCGAAGATCCTGCCGGCGACCGGCGGCGACGTGGTCGAGATCATCCTGGCGGACCACCGGTGGTTCGAGGAGGCACTGCGTGAACTGCGGGACGTGCGCAGCGATCGGTCCGCCGTACTGGCTGACCTGGCGACTGTGCTGATCGCGCACGCGGAGGCGGAGGAGTCGAAGGTCTACCCGACGCTGCGCCGGAAGGACGCGATCGACGCCGACGAGGTCGAGCACTCCGAGCACGAGCACGACGAAGGCAACGCGGCGTTGCTCGCGCTGATGGAGGTCGACGACACCGGCAGCGAGAAGTTCAGCGAGAACCTGCACGAGTTGTCCGAGGCGCTCACACACCACCTGGACGAGGAGGAGCGCGACGTTCTCAACCCGGCGCGCACCGACGTGTCCGAGGAGACCCGGCGCAACCTCGGCGACGCGTTCGCCGAAGAACGCGCCCGTCTGATCGAGTCCGGCTGCGGCCACATCGCCAACGTCCGCAAGATCGTCGAGAGTGCCTGAGGCTCACAGCGGGATCGTGAGGTCCTCCTCGGCCGCGATGACCTCGCCGTCGAATTCCTGCTGTGCCTCGGCGACCGAGATCGACCGGTCGGAGCCGGGCCAGAAATGCGTCAGCAGCAAGCGTCTCGCACCACGCGCATGCCGACCAGCCTCGGTCGCCGTCATCAGATAGCGCGGCGTCGTGTCCGGTGACGGCCCCTGATGGGTCGCGTCGGAGATCAACAGGTCCGTCCCCTCGGCCAGCTTCCGCAGGTCGGGCGACGGACCGCTGTCCCCGGTGTAGGCGACGGACACCCCCGGCGCAGTCAGCCGGACGCCGAAGTTGGTCTTGTAATGCGGAAGCTCCACCGTCTCGACCGCGAACGGACCGAGTTGGGTGGTCACCGCAAGGTCGTGTACGTCGAAGACGGTTGCCGGATCCGGGTCCGGCTCGAGCGCCCGCAGTACGTCGACCACTCCCGATGGACAGTGCAGCGGGATCGGCGGAGCGTCCGGTGCCTCGTAGTAGCGAACGCGCGCGAGACCGCTCACGTCGACGCAGTGGTCGGGATGCTGGTGGGTGACGACGACCGCGTCGACCTCACCCTTGGGCCGATGCTCCAGCAGTCGCGGCAGAGCGCCGTACCCGAGATCGAGCACGACGCGGAAGCCGTCGTACTCGAGCAGGAAGCCGGCACACGCCCGCCCGGCCTCCGGCCACGCGCCGCACGAGCCGAGGACGGTGAGCGCCCTCAACGGACGGCGAACGGCTGGTCGGTCGGCACGATCTCCTTGCCCAGCGGCAGCAGCGAGATCGGGATCAGCTTGAAGTTGGCCAGGCCGAGCGGGATACCGATGATCGTCACGCAGAGCGCGATCCCGGTGGCCAGGTGCCCGAGCACCAGCCACCAGCCCGCGAAGACGACCCAGATGATGTTGCCCAGTACGGCACCCGCCCCGGCGCTCGGCTTGTCGACCATGGTCCGGCCGAACGGCCACAGCGTGAAGCCGGCGATCCGGAACGACGCGATGCCGAACGGGATGGTCACGATCAGCACGCAGCAGATCACACCGGCAATCGCATAGCCGACCGCCAGCCAGAACCCGGCCAGCACCAGCCAGATCAGGTTGAGAAGTGTCCTCATGCTTTCAGCCTGCCACCCCGTGGGGTGCTCCCGAACGACCCGCGCCACAATCCCGGGATCATTCCGGGACACCC
Organism: Kribbella capetownensis; assembly: GCF_004331485.1. GTDB lineage: Bacteria > Actinomycetota > Actinomycetes > Propionibacteriales > Kribbellaceae > Kribbella > Kribbella capetownensis. Next base: position 216,509 of record NZ_SJKD01000005.1, on the reverse strand, counting down.
TGACTCGGTTGCAGGCGCACTAGTACTCGTCGGTGCTCAGAGTGGCAAACGTCATCCCGGCGTTCACCAGCCGTTGCCGCAGCGCCGGACCCATCGCCGCGGCGGTGGTGGTCTGGCCGGCTGTGGTAGGGAGGTCGTCGAGAGACAGGCAGAGTGCGCTCTCGGCCAGCATCTTGGCGGTTTCGTCGTACCCGGGATCGCCGCCGGCGACCTCGGTGATCACATGCTTGCCGCCACCGCGGCCGACGAAGCGCACGTTGAACCAGGACCTCGCCCGGCGCTCCGGACTCGGCCCGTCGCCTGGCTGCACTCGCTTGAGCAATGCGTTCCGGGCCGGCCGGATCTGCGCGGCCGCCATCAGCAGGGCGGCACCACCGATGCCTCCGGCAACCATTGGGAGACGCTTCATCGCGGCGTAGTGCGAGTACCGGAAGTCCGGTCCGTACTCTTCGAGCAGCCGGGCGGAGTACCCGACGATCTGTGGGTCGATGGTCGGCAATGGGACCGCCCAAAAGCCTTGCTGGCGGTGGATCCAGCCGGGGACAGCCCTGGCCTTCCGGCCGTCCGGCCCTGGCTCGGCGTGGCGACGAGCCCGGTGCGCGTCGACATTCTGCTTCGGCCGGGAGAACGCGGTGATCGCCGTGTGGAAGGTGCCTCCGGACGGACGGCCACCGGCTCGCAGCAGACCGTCGACCTGGATCGGCACACGCCGCGGCAACTGCTCGACCGTGAACTGCACACCAAGGTCGTACGGAATCGAGTCGAAGCCACAGGCGTGCACGATCCGGGCACCGGTCTGGACGGCCCGTTCGTGATGGCACACGTACATGCGATCGATGAACTCGGGCTCACCGGTCAGATCGAGGTAGTCGGTGCCTGCGTCCGCACAGGCTGCCACCACAGGCTCGCCGTACTGAATGTAGGGACCGACGGTGGTGGCGACGACCTTGGCCGACTCGGCCAGGGCCTGCAGCGACTTGGCATCCGTAACATCCGCGTGCAGGACATCCTTGCCGAAGGCTTCCAACTTGCCTTGGTTGCGTCCGGCAACGGCCCATCTGAGATCCGGCGGTGCGTTCTTGGCGAGGTACTCCGCAGTGAGCGCTCCGGTGAAGCCGCTCGCGCCGAGCAGGACGACGTCGTACTCGCGGCTCATTTGCCCGCGGCCTTCTCGGCGTCGGCGCGGCCGCCTGCGCCGGTCGCACGGGAGGAAGCCGCGGCGCCGCGCGCCTGGACGTCGGCGAGTGCAGCCCGGTCGGCCTTCGGCACGCTGAACCGTGAACCCGCCTCGATGACGTGCGGGATCACCCAGCGGAACACCTTCATCGCCCCGATCCAGCCCGGCACATGCACGGTCCGACGGCGCTTCCTGATCCCGCCGACGAACTTGTCCACCGCGAAGTCCAGCGGATACACCTTGCTCGCCAGCGGGATGCCGGTGCGCATCTTGCCGAACACCGGGTGCTCATCCGCGCCGCGCACCATGTCAGTGTCGACGAAGGTCATGTGGGCGACACCGACTCGCACACCCAGGTGTTTGAGCTCCGGCCGCAGTGTGTCCCCCATCGCCTCCACTCCGGCCTTGGCCACGTTGTACGCCGCCAGCCCGGGGATGTGGACGATCGCCGCGAGCGACGAGACCAGCAGCAGGTAGCCCTTGCTCTCCAGCAGGAACGGCAGGGTCAGGTGGACGGTCCGCCAGACGCGAACAGGTCGACGTCCACGACCCGCTCCCACATCGTCGGGTCCATGCTCCGGCTGAACCCGGGCGCGGCGATGCCGGCGTTCGCCATCACGACGTCGATCCGGCCGTACCGCTCGGCCACCGCCTCGACCGCGGTCCGCAAAGACTCGGTGTCGGTGACGTCGGCCTCCCACCAACCCGCGTCCGGACCGCAGTCCTCGGCGACCTTCTTCAGCTCGTCCGGCTCCAGGCCGATCAGGGCCAGCGTGGCGCCGTCCCGCGCCAGCTTCCGCGCGACCGCGGCGCCGATCCCGCGGGACGCGCCGGTGATGAGGACGACCTGACCACGCATCTGGACCTCCAGCTTGTTGAGTGGATACTCAACAGTAGGTGCTTGTTGACCGATTACTCAATAGACTGGCCGTATGACCCAGACCTCGTCGGCCCGGCTGCGCCCCGGCGAACGCCGCAGCCAGATCCTCGCGGCGGCCCGCCGCGTCCTGGTCGCCGACCCGCACCGCGAACTCACGGTCGAACTGGTCGCCGCCGAGGCCAAGGTCTCCCCCGCCCTGCTGTTCCACTACTTCGGCTCGAAGAAGAAGTTCCAGTACGCCGTGATCGAGGAAGCGGCCGCCGAGGTCATGCTTCGCACCGCACCCGACCCGTCGCTGCCGCCGGCCGAGCAACTCCGGTCCGGCATCCGCGCATTCGTCCGTGCAGTCCTCGAAGCACCTCAGCTCTACCGCGCCACCCTGCTGATGTCAGCCGCCGGCGACCCCGACGTACGCGCACTGCACTCCGAGATCCGCCGGGTCTTCAGCACGTGGGTCATCAGCGCGGTCGCCCAGAGCGGCATCGAGATCACCCCCACGGTCGAGCTGGCCTGCCACGGCTGGCAGGGGTACGTCGAGCAGACCCTGCTCACCTGGATCGACAACCCCACCATCTCCCCCGAGGCCCTCGAACACCTCTGCGAACAGTCCCTCGACGCCATCCTCACGACCACCGAGGGATAGGGTTCACGGGTGCTGAAGGTCGCCACGGTGAATGTGAACGGTGTCAGGGCCGCGTTCCGGCGCGGGATGGGTCCGTGGCTGCAGCAGACCGATCCGGATCTGTTGCTGATGCAGGAAGTTCGCGCGACGGACGACGTACTGCGGGAGCACCTCGGCGGGGACTGGAACCTCGCGCACGCGGAGCCGTCGATCGACGGGCACAAGGGGCGTGCGGGAGGCGCGGTGGCGAGCCGGCGGCCGATCAAGGACGAGCGGGGCGACATCGGGCCGGAGCGGTTCGCCGGATGCGGCCGGTGGGTCGAGGCGGACGTCGTACTCGATGACGGTACGACGCTGACGGCAGTCAGCACGTACGTGTTCACGGGTGAGTTCGAGACGCCGCCGCGACAGGAGGAGAAGTACGCGTTCCTCGACGCGATCACCGCGCGGCTGACCGAGTTGCGGGCGGACGGGCGGCACGTGCTGATGTGCGGCGACCTGAACATCGCGCACCGTGAGGTCGACCTGAAGGCCTGGAAGGCGAACCGGAAGAAGAGCGGCTTCCTGCCCGAGGAGCGGGCCTGGATGGATCGCTTGTTCGACTCCGGCTGGGTGGATCTGGGCCGGCGCTTCGGCGGCGAAGGCCCCGGCCCGTACTCCTGGTGGTCCTGGCGCGGCAAGGCCTTCGACAACGACGCCGGCTGGCGCATCGACTACCAGATCGCCTCGCCCGAACTCGCCGATTCCGCCACCAGTTGCGTCGTCCACCGCGCCCCGACCTACGCCGAACGCTGGAGCGACCACGCCCCCGTCGTCGCGACATACGACGTCTGATCCGGAGGCTGTGGAAACCGGCAGCCGCGGCCGGTCCCGGGCGGGTAGTCTCGCGGCATGTCCGAGTTGAATTCTTCTTCCCCGAAGCCTCCGGTCGCTGCCCGCAAGCCGGTCGAACGCAGTCATCACGGCGACGTGTTCGTCGACGACTACGAGTGGTTGCGGGACAAGACCGACGACGAGGTGCTGGACTACCTGCGCGCCGAGAACGGCTACACCGAGGCCCGCACGGCGCACCTCGAATCGTTGCGTGAGGCAATCTTCAAGGAGATCTCGGACCGCACCCTGCAGACCGACCTGAGCGTGCCCGCCCGGCGCGGCGGGTACTGGTACTACTCCCGCACGATCGAGGGCAAGCAGTACGGCATCCACTGCCGGGTGAAGGTGGACGGCGACCAGCCCCCGGCCACCGACGGCGAGATCGCCGGCGAAGAGGTGATGCTGGACGGCAACGAGGTGGCCGGCGACTCCGAGTTCTTCTCGCTCGGCACCGTCGACGTCTCCCCGGACGGCCGGCTGCTGGCGTACTCCGTGGACCTCAAGGGCGACGAGCGGTTCACGCTGCGGATCAAGGACCTCGCGACCGGCGAGCTGCTGCCGGACGAGCTGCCGGAGGTGCACTACGGCTCGGCTTGGTCCGCGGACGGTTCGACGATCTTCTACACCAAGGTCGACGACGCCTGGCGGCCGTTCCAGGTCTGGCGGCACACCCTCGGCGCGACCCAGGACGTGCTGGTGAAGGAGGAGCCGGACGAGCGGTTCTGGGTCGGCGTCGAGCTGACGCGCAACGAGCAGGCGATCCAGATCGCCCTCGGCAGCAAGATCACCAGCGAGGTCTGGCTACTCGACGCCAACGACCCCACCGGCGAGCTGGTCCTTGTCGCACCCCGTCGCGACGGCGTCGAGTACGACGTGGAACACGCCGGTGACCAGTTGCTGATCACCCACAACGCGGACGCGGTGAACTTCTCGCTCGCGAGCGCCTCGCTGGACTCCCCCGGCTCCTGGACGACGCTGATCGAGGGCGACGTGTCGAGCCGGCTGCTCGGGGTCGACGCGTTCGCCGACCACGTCATCCTGTACCGCCGTCGCGACGCCGTCACCGAGCTCGCGATCATGCGCCGTACCGACGGGAGCTTCAGCGCGCCCGAGGTGCTGGAGTTCGACGAGCCGATCTACACCGTCTCCCCCGGCCGCAACGACGAGTGGCACGAGACCCGCTACCGGTTCGGCTACACCTCGCTGGTCACGCCGGGTTCGACGTACGACCTGGACGTGGCGACCGGTGAGAGGCGGCTGCTGAAGCAGCAGCCCGTGCTCGGCGGGGTCGACCTCGGTGCCTACACGCAGTACCGCGAGTGGGCGACGGCGAGCGACGGGACGAAGGTGCCGATCTCGCTGGTCGCGCGCAAGGACGTCGCGAAGGACGGCAACGCGCCGGTCGTGCTGTACGGGTACGGCTCCTACGAGAGCTCGATGGACCCGTGGTTCTCGATCCCGCGGCTGTCGCTGCTGGATCGCGGTGTGGTGTTCGCGATCACGCACGTGCGGGGCGGTGGCGAGCTCGGCCGGCACTGGTACGACGACGGCAAGATGCTGGCCAAGCGGAACACGTTCACCGACTTCATCGCCGCGGCCGAACACCTGGTGAAGGACGGCTGGACCCGGCCGGAGCGGATCGTCGCGCAGGGCGGCAGCGCCGGTGGCCTGTTGATGGGCGCGGTGGCGAACCTGGCGCCGGAGGCGTTCGGCGGAATCGTCGCCGAGGTGCCATTCGTGGACGCGCTGACGACGATCCTGGACCCGTCGCTGCCGTTGACGGTGATCGAGTGGGAGGAATGGGGTAATCCGCTCGAGGACTCCGCGGTGTACGAGTACATGAAGTCCTACTCGCCGTACGAAAACATCACCGCCCAGCGCTATCCGCGGATCCTCGCGATCACCAGCCTGAACGACACCCGGGTGTTCTTCGTCGAACCCGCGAAGTGGGTGGCCAAACTCCGGGCGGTCGCGGACGCCGACGTACTGCTGAAAACCGAAATGGAGGCCGGCCACGGCGGCCGCAGCGGACGGTACGACGCCTGGCACGAGATCGCCTTCACCCTGGCCTGGGAACTCGACACCCTCGGTCTGGCCTGACCCCTCGTTTCAGGCGGGAACACGGCGGGTACCGGCGGCGTTGCTGCTGGTTGGAGAGGTTGGAGGCAAGGTTCCCCCGGCACCACGCACGGCGTGTGTTGTGCAACACACAAGACACCGGAGGCGGTGGTGATTCTGGACGGATTCTCAGGTTTCTTCCGCGGGGTGCCGCTGAGTACCGGAGGCGAATTCCCGCGCACAGCAAAGGGAATTCGGACGCGCGGACACAAGGGGGCCGGGAATCGGACACGAGCGGCTCCTGGACATCGGTTTCCGGGGCGCGATCGTGCCAGGAACTCTCAGGGAACCTTCAGGGTGTTTACACACTCGTCGTGGAATCTTGAACCTCACTCGAGCGTTGCTCTCCATGTAACGACGAAGGGAGTTTCGGTGGCTCGCATGGCTCGTGTCCGCTCGGCGGACGACGGTATCGACGGCAAGGACAGTGTTGGTCTCTACCTCGAAGAGATCGCGCGGACGCCTTTGCTGACGGCTGAGGAAGAGGTCGAGCTCGCTGAGACGGTTGAGGCAGGTCTCCTGGCGGAGCAACTGCTGGCCGAGGGGCGGGTTGGACGTAAGAAGGGCGGAGCGCCCAAATATGCGACGGAGGAAGAGCTGGAGTGGCTGGCCGAAGAGGGCCAGCGCGCGCAGCAGCGGTTCGTGACCGCGAACCTCCGGCTGGTGGTGTCGATCGCGCGCCGGTACGGACGATCCCAGATGCCGCTGCTGGACCTGGTCCAGGAGGGCAACACGGGTCTGATCCGGGCGGTGGAGAAGTTCGACTACCGGAAGGGATTCAAGTTCTCGACGTACGCGACCTGGTGGGTGCGGCAGGCCATCACCCGCGGTATCGCGCAGCAGGCCCGAGTGGTCCGGCTGCCGGTGCACGTGGTGGAGCAGCTGAACCAGATCGGGTCGGCCCGGCGGACGCTGGAGCGCAAGCTCGGCCGTGAGCCGGAGATCGACGAGATCGCGGCGGAGCTGGACCTGGACGTGGAGCGGGTCACCGAGTTGATCCGGATCGGCCGGGACCACATCAGCCTGGACAACCCGATCGACGACGAGGGCGAGACCTCGCTGGGCGACCTGATCGCGGCCGAGACCGCGCCGGGACCGGACCAGCTGGTCGCCGACGCGTCGGACCGCTCGGGCCTGTTCAGCCTGGTCGACCAGCTCGACCCGCGGTCGGCCGACGTGATCCGGCGGCGGTACGGTCTGCACGACGGCCGGCAGGCCAAACTCGCCGACATCGGCGCCGTGCACGGCATCTCCGCCGAGCGCGTCCGCCAGATCGAGCGCGAGGCCCTTGGCCGCCTCCGCCTGCTGGCAGACCCGACCCTCGCCGCGTAACCCCCACCCCGAAACCCCTCGAAGGACCCCCAGCCACACCGGCTGGGGGTCCTTCATTTCTCAGCCGAGGTCGACCCAGGACTCCAGGGTCGGTAACCGGTGGCTAACGTGTCGGGTCGAACACGTGAGGGTTCAGGCGACGGCTTTGTTCCAGGTGTCGATGAGCGCCGGGAGCTCGGACAGGCGCTGGACGGTTGCGTCCGGCTCGCCCTCGGTGTGGCCGATCTGCTCCACCGGGATCGCGCTGTGCGGAATGTGGGCCGCCCGCATGCCGACGTTCTGTGCGCCCCAGACGTCGTCGAACAGCCGGTCGCCCACGAACAGGCATCGTGACGGCTCCGACTCCCCCACCGCCCGCATGGCCGACAGGAACGCCTCCGGGTGCGGCTTCGTGTACGGGATCTCGCTGGTGTAGACGGCCCCGTCCAGCAACTCCAGAACGCCGTCCCGCTCGAAGATCTCCTCGTGGCGGCTACGCGACCAGATGGTGTTCGACAGCACTCCCACCTTGAGCCCACGGGCCCGGAGATCGCGCAGAGTGTCGATTGCGTCGGAGTCGAGCTCGGTGTGCGGGTGCCACTGCCGCTCGTACTCGACCTGGGCCGCCGGGGTCATCACCACGTCGGCCAGCAGGCAGACCTCCTCGAGCGTGCTGCTCAGGTGCTGGTCACGCGACCGGGCCCAGACCGAGGCCTCCGCCTCGAACAGCCGGCTCGCGAGCTCGTCCGCCCGGTCCTCGTCGATCACCGCCGCCACCGTCCGCCAGACGGCGTACAGGTCGACGGTGTGCCAGGTCGCCAGTGTGCCGCCCCAGTCGAACAGGACGGCCTCGATCTTCGTGTTCGTCACACGCCTACCCTGGCAGACGGCCCGGACAATTCTCGCCCGGTTTTCGTCAGCTCACCCGGGCGATCCGGTTCCGCTTCGACACCCACACCACGGCGGCCGCGTAGAACGCGAGGCACGGGATGTCCAGGGCCAGCAGCGTCCACGGAGCGCCGCCCTGCTGGTCCCAGCCGTCCAGCTGTCCAGTTGCCGCAGGCAACAAGAAGGCGAACAGGTTGTTCATCGCGTGCAGCGCGATGCCGGCCTCCAGCCCGCCGGTCCGCACGGTCAGCCACGCGATGGTGACCGCGAACAGGAAGATGTCCGCCATCGCCCAGCCGGTGTATCCGTGCGCCGAGACGAATGCGAGGCTGCTGAGCACGATGCCCGGCCAGGGCGAACGGAAGAGCACCCGGAGCCAGCGCGCGCGGCCCTCCGGCCGGTCCGGGCCGTAGGCGCCGATCGCCTGGAGCAGCCAGCCGCGGAAGACGAACTCCTCCGCCGCGGACTGGAACGGCACCAGCAGCAGAATCACCAACGCCGGCACGATGAACGCACTGAAGCCGACCCACGAGCCGTCGTCGGTCGCCGTCGCGTCACTGCTCGGGAAGATCGCGTCGGCGAGGATGCCGAGCCCGTAGGACAGCACCAGGTAGCCGAGGCCGGGCAGGCAGCACAGCCCCAGCCAGCGCCAGCGGATCCGGTTCAGGACGGACGCGACGCTCCAGGCCGGGCGTCGCTGGACGACCCAGGCGGTCAGCACGACGAACGGCATGAGGACGCCGAGCATGACCAGGGTGACGGCCAGGTTCTCTGTGTCGCTCGGGAAGATGTCGTTGCCCTGCGGCTCGACGAACTCACCCGCGATCAGGGTGTGGACGATCTCCCAGCCGACCAGCACCGCCGCGGTGAGGAAGAAGGCGCCGGAGGCGAGGAACAGCGTGCCGACGATCGGCCGCCACCATCTGTGCTTCGGCGTCCGCCCGAGGCGGTGGTACGGCGTACCCGCGGGAGCCGGGACGATGCGCGGCTCGCGGTAGGCGTACTGACCCGGATACGGCGGCGGTGCGCCGTATTGCTGCTGTTGGTGCTGCCCCGGCCACTGCGGCTGGTAGGGGCCGGGCTGCTGGTACGGGCCGGGCTGCTGGTACGGGCCGGGCTGCTGGTAGGGACCCGGTTGGGGGTAGGGCGGGGGCGGCGGGTACTGACCGGGCTGCGAGGATGGGCCGGGTTCGTACGGCGGGACCCACGGGTTCGGTTGGTTGCCGGGGGGCGGCGAGTCCTGTGGGCGCGGTTCGCCCGATTGCGGGTCCATGAATGGACTCTAGAAGATCGGGCCAAGGAGCTGGAGGAGAACACAGTGGTGACTGATCCGACCGTTGGTGCAGCGGCCACGACGCGGGCCTTGCCGCAGTCGGTGCTGATGCCGTTGTCCGGTTCGGCGATCTTCCTCGTGGTCCGGGTCGAGCCGGGAGGCGAGGAGACCACCCGCGATCTGCTCGAACGGGTCAGCGGTCTGATCCGGTCGGTCGGCTTCCGAGTGCCGGCCGGGAATCTGTCCTGCGTCACCAGCATCGGGTCGGACGTCTGGGACCGGCTGTTCAGCGGGCCGCGGCCGGCCGAACTGCACCCGTTCATCGAGCTCAACGGCGCCAAGCACCGCGCCGTCTCCACCCCCGGCGACCTGCTGTTCCACATCCGCGCCGCACACCTGGACCAGTGCTTCGAGCTGGCCGGGCAGATCATGAAGGCGCTCGACGGCGCGGCGACCGTCGTCGACGAGGTCCACGGCTTCAAGTACTTCGAGATGCGCGACCTGCTCGGCTTCGTCGACGGCACCGAGAACCCGGCCGGCTCCGAGGCCGAGGACGCCGTTCTGATCGGGGCCGAAGACCCGGACTTCGCCGGCGGCAGCTATGTGATCGTGCAGAAGTACCTGCACGACCTGAAGGCGTGGAACGCGCTGACCGTCGAGCAGCAGGAGCTGGCGATCGGCCGGACCAAGCTCGACGACATCGAGCTGTCCGACGACGACAAGCCGGGCAACGCGCACATCGCGCTGAACGTGATCGAGGACGAGGACGGGAACGAGCTGCAGATCCTGCGCGACAACATGCCGTTCGGGACGATCGGGACGCAGGAGTTCGGCACCTACTTCATCGGCTACGCCAAGACCCCGTCGGTCACCGAGTTGATGCTGCGGCGGATGTTCATCGGCGAGCCCGAGGGCAACTACGACCGCATCCTCGACTTCTCCACCGCGGTCACCGGCGCGCTGTTCTTCACCCCCACCGCCGAGTTCCTCGACGACCTGCCCCCCGCACCCTGATCCTCGGATTTCCGGGTACGCCGGACTGTCGGTGGGATGGGTGAGACTGGGGTCATGTTGCTCACCGAGGTGGTCGAGACCTCGACCGCGCTGGCCGGGACGCGGTCGCGGCTGAAGAAGGCGGAGTTCATCGCCGGGCTGCTGTCGCGCGCGACCGAGCCGGCCGAGACCGAGATCGTGGTGACGTACCTGTCCGGTGAGCTGCGCCAGCGCCGTACGGGCGTCGGGTGGCGGACGTTGATGGACGCGCCGACGCCCGCCGAGAGCCCGTCGCTGACGGTCGAGGAGGTCGACAGCGCGTTCGCCGAACTGGCCGAGATGTCCGGTGCCGGGTCACAGGCCCGGCGGCGGGAGGCGATCGACGCGTTGTTCGGCCGCGCGACCGAGGACGAGCAGCGGTTCCTGCGGCTGCTCGTCGGAGGTGAGCTGCGACAGGGTGCCCTGGACGGCGTGATGGCCGATGCGGTCGCGCGCGCAACCGGGATCCCGCTGGAGAAGATCCGGGCCGCGACCATGCTGCGTGGTGCGGCCGCGCCGGTCGCGGTCGCCGTACTGACCGAGGGCGAGGCAGGGCTGGCGCAGTTCGGGCTGGAGGTCCGGCGCGGCGTGCAGCCGATGCTCGCCCAGTCCGCAACGAGTGTCGAGGAAGCCCTGACCAAGACCGGTACACCGGCCGCGCTCGAGTGGAAGCTGGACGGGATCCGGATCCAGGCGCATCGCGACGGCGACGAGGTGGTGGTCTACACCCGCACGCTCGACGACATCACCAAGCGGGTGCCCGAGGTCGTCACCGCCGTGCTCGCGCTCGACGCGCAGCAGGTCGTGCTGGACGGTGAGCTGATCGCCCTGCGGCGGGACGGTCGGCCGGAGGCCTTCCAGGTCACCGGGTCGAGGACAGCGACTCGTGCGGCGACCGGGCCGGAGTCGGTGCCGTTGACGCCGTACTTCTTCGACATCCTGCACCAGGACGGGCAGGACCTGATCGGCCTCGACGGCGCCGCGCGGCACCAGTGGCTGAGCAAGCTGATCCCGGAGGAGCAACGGATCCCACGGCTGGTGACCGACGACGCGGACGCTGGGCACGCGTTCTTCCTCGACGCGGTGAAGCGCGGCCACGAGGGCGTGATGGTGAAGTCCCTGACCGTTCCCTATGAGGCCGGCCGGCGTGGGTCCGGCTGGGTCAAGGTGAAGCAGACCCACACGCTCGATCTGCTCGTGCTCGCGGCCGAGTGGGGCCACGGGCGCCGTACTGGCTGGCTCTCGAACCTGCATCTGGGAGCGCGGGACGAGACGACCGGCGAGTTCGTCATGCTCGGCAAGACGTTCAAGGGGTTGACCGACGAGCTTCTACGCTGGCAGACCGAGCGGTTCCAGGAGCTCGAGGACCGCCGTGACGAGTACACCGTCTATCTCCGCCCGGAGGTGGTGGTGGAGATCGCCTTCGACGGCGTTCAGACCTCACCGCGCTACCCCGCCGGCATGGCGCTGCGGTTCGCCCGGGTCCTGCGCTATCGCGACGACAAGAGACCCGATCAAGTTGATACCGTCCAGACGGTGCGAGCCATACACGAGGGTCTCGAAGCCGACGCGAAGCGGGAAGGTGGCGCGGATGCCTGAGCCACACGAGGATCCGGACGTCGTGTCGCGCCGGATCGCCCGCGAGTCGCTGTCCCAGGACGATCCGACCGGCTGGTTCGATCGGCTCTACGCCGCGGCCGAGGACGGTGCCGCCGTCGTCCCGTGGGACCGGGGTACGGCGCATCCGATGCTGATCGAATGGGTCGACGAGTCCCACCCGGACGGCACCGGGAAGACTGCGCTGATCGTCGGAGCCGGCACCGGGTGGGACGCGGAGCTCATCGCGGACCTCGGCTATGAGACCACCGCGTTCGACATCTCCCCCACCGCCGTCCAGACCGCACGCCGCAACCATCCCGACTCCAAGGCGCAGTACGTCACCGCCGACCTGCTGGCTCCGCCCGCCGAGTGGCACCGCGCCTACGACCTGGTCGTCGAGATCTACACCGTCCAGGCGTTGCCGATCGACCTCCAGCCTGCGGCCATCAAGCAGGTCGGTGAGCAGGTGGCGCCCGACGGGACTCTCCTGGTGATCGCGGCCTCTCGCCCGGACGACGTTCCGGACTCCGAGGTCGAGGGTCCGCCGTGGCCGTTGACCCGTGCCGCCATCCAGTCGTTCTCGACGCCGGATCTGCGGCTGATCCAACTCGATCAGTCTCCGAGCCCGGTCGATCCCACGATCCTTCGCTGGCGGGCGGAGTACCTCCGCGACTAGCCGGCCCGCACCGCAGACCCTAAGACCCCGCACAGGAGGCGACTCGTTAGATGACTTCTTCCGCCTGGTCACCGGTCGAACGGCTTGATGCAGCACGGATCGCCGCCGAGTTGGAGGAACAGACCGGCGTACCGCTGGTTGTCGAGCGACTTGGCGCCGGCGGACAGGTGGGCGCCGCTGTCGTGCGATGGCCGGACGGGCATCGGTCGATCCTGAAGTGGCGCCCGGATGTGCGGCTGCCGGACCTCGAAGCCGGTCCGCTGGCGGTGACCGAGGCCGCGCGGGTGGCGGGCCTGCCGGCGCCGCGGACCGAGCTTGCCGTCCAGCTCGGTACGGCGATCGCCACCGTCCAAGAACTGTTGCCCGGAGCACCTATCCGGCGACTCGACGACCACGGGCTGACGCAAGCGCTGGACTTCAACTCGCTGCACGCCGGGTTGCTCCGGGATCGGCCGGATGTGCCGGCCTTCGAGCTGTTCCTGGACCACGACGGGCCGGGCTTCTGCCTGCACGGTCCGCTGCGCGCGCACAACCGTCGTACCGCCCGGATCGACGACTGGGTGCGGGAGGTCGGAACGGCGTACCCAACCCTGCTGGAGGGGGTCGACGCGGTTCACTCCGACTACCATCCGGGCAACCTGCTCGCCGTCGACGGGACCATCACCGGGATCATCGATTGGGACGGTGCCTCGCGGGGTGACCGTCGATTCGACCTGGTCACGTTGCGGTTCGGCGCCCATGGCGAGCCGCCGCTCGGACGGGTGACTCCGCGCCTCGACGCGATCCTGGACGCGGTGCCGGCCGACGTACTCCGCCCGCTGTGGGCTGTGATGAGTCTCCGGATGGTCGACTGGGCGATCCGCCACTTCACCCCGGCAGCGGTCGAGCACTGGGCAGACCTCGCAGAGCAGCGGATCGACTAGTCAGCGAACTGCCACCGCTGAGCCTCCGATAGTCGGTTGAGGATGGACCATGGTGCTGGTTGAGTGCTCGCCATGGATACCCGCACTGCACGGCTGAGTCTGCATCCGATCGACGAGCTGGAGGGGCGGCGTATTCGCGATCGTGCGCCTGGCACCGACGACACCTGGGCGGCCGACTACCCGTTCGACGGAGACCTGGCCGCCATCGGCGGCTTCCTCCGGGCCACCGAGCAGAACGGCGACCAGCGTCCGTTCGGCTACTACCAGATCAGGCGTCAGTCCGACGGGCTGGCTGTTGGTGGCATCGGCTTCAAGGGGCGCCCCGACGATGACGTCGTCGAGATTGGCTACGGATTGGCGCCCTCCGCGCGAGGAAACGGCTACGCGACGGAAGCGCTGATGACCGTCATGCAGATCGCCGCCGCGCATGGTGTGACGACGATCCGTGCGGACACCGATCTCGACAACGTCGCGTCCCAGCGGACCCTCGCAAAGGCGGGCTTCGCGCAGGTCGGAGCCGACTCCGAGCTGTACTACTTCGAGGCCCAGCTCGCCCGGTAGCAGGCCGGCTCATCCGGTCGGATCCCATGGGAACATATGTTCGATAATGCTGTAGACTCGTCCTATGGCGGGGCAGGGTGTTGTTGGGCCGACGGCGTTACGGATGATGCTGGGCAGTCATCTGCGGCGTCTGCGAGAGCGCGCCGGGGTGAGCCGGTCCGATGCCGGATGGACGATCCGGGCGTCGGAGTCGAAGATCAGCCGGCTCGAGCTCGGCCGCGTCGGGTTCAAGGAGCGCGACGTCGAGGACCTGCTCAGCCTGTACGGCGTGACCGAGGCGCGCGAGCGGGAGCGGCTCCTGGAGCTGGCCCGGGAGGCGAACAACCGTGGCTGGTGGCACCGGTACGGCGATGTCACGCCGGACTGGTTCGACGCGTATCTCGGCCTCGAGGCGGCAGCCGAGCTGATCCGGACGTATGAGATCCAGTTCGTTCCCGGATTGCTGCAGACGGCCGACTACGCCCGCGCCGTCGCCCGGCTGACGCCTGGCAACGCGCGGGCGGACGAGGAGATCGAGCGGATCGTCGCTCTTCGCACCCGGCGTCAACGTGTCCTGGATCGTGAGCCGCCCCTGAAACTCTGGGCCGTCATCGAGGAGTCGGTCCTGATGCGCCCCATCGGTGGCCTCGATGTCCTCCGCGATCAGCTTGACGCTCTCCGCGAGGCAGCCCGCCGTCCCAACGTCACGCTCCAGATCGTCCCGCTCCGCAGTCCCGGCCACGCCGCCACCGGTGGCGCCTTCACCCTGCTGCGCTTCCCCCAGCACGACCTGCCCGACATCGTGTACCTCGAGCACCTCACCAGCGCGCTCTATCTGGACAAGCGTGACGACGTCGAGACCTACACGCAGACCCTGGACCTGCTGGCCGCGACCAACCCCGCGCCCCAGCACACCGAGCAACTCCTCACCGAGCTGCTCGACCGGATGGCCGGCTGATCAGTCGGGCTCGCGCTCGGACTCAGGCTCAGACCCGCGATCGGGCTCGGGCTCGGTGCCGAGCTTGGTGAGCAGGTCGCCCTCCGGCTCGCCCAACGAGAGCTCAGGATGGTGGAAGTCGAAGGCGGGGCTGTCCGAGCGGATGCGCGGCAGCTGCTCGAAGTTGTGCCGCGGCGGTGGGCAGCTGGTCGCCCACTCCAGCGAGCGGCCCCAGCCCCACGGGTCATCGACACCGACCAGAGGTGCGCGGCGGGATCGATAGACGTTGTAGAGGAACGGCAGGGTCGAGGCGCCGAGGAGGAATGCGCCGACGCTGGAGACCTGGTTCAGCGTGGTGAAGCCGTCGTTCGCGCCGTACGTGGCGTAGCGACGCGCCATGCCTTCCACACCGAGCCAGTGCTGGACCAGGAAGGTCGTGTGGAAGCCGATGAACAGCAACCAGAAGTGCAGCTTCCCGAGCCGCTCGTCCAGCATCCGGCCGGTCATCTTCGGCCACCAGTAGTAGAACCCGGCGAACATCGCGAACACCACGGTCCCGAACACCACGTAGTGGAAGTGCGCGACCACGAAGTAGCTGTCGTTGAGCTGGTAGTCCAGCGGCGGCGAGGCCAGGATGATGCCGGTCAGACCGCCGAACAAGAACGTCACCAAGAAGCCGAGACTCCACAGCATCGGGGTGTCGAACGACACCGAGCCGCCCCAGATCGTGCCGATCCAGTTGAAGAACTTCACCCCGGTCGGGACCGCGATCAGGAACGTCATGAAGGAGAAGAACGGCAGGTTCACGCCCCCGGTGACGAACATGTGGTGGGCCCAGACCGCGATGGACAGTGCCCCGATCGACAGCGTCGCGGCGACCAGGCCGATGTAGCCGAAGATCGGCTTGCGGCTGAAGACCGGCAGGATCTCGGTGATGATGCCGAAGAACGGCAACGCGATGATGTACACCTCTGGATGCCCGAAGAACCAGAACAGGTGCTGCCACAGCAGCGCACCCCCGTTCCCGGCGTCGTAGACATGGGCTCCGAGTGATCGATCCGCCTCCAGCATCAGCAGTGCCGCGGCGAGGATCGGGAAGGCGATCAGCACCAGGATCGACGTGATCAGGATGTTCCAGCAGAAGATCGGCATCCGGAACATCGTCATCCCCGGTGCCCGCATGGTGATGATCGTGGTGACGAAGTTGACGCCGCCAAGGATCGTGCCAAGGCCGGCCATCCACAGGCCCATCACCCACAGGTCACCGCCGACGCCCGGCGAACGAACACCGTTCGACAGTGGCGAGTACGCCGTCCAGCCGAAGTCGGCCGCGCCACCGGGAGTCGCGAACGCGCCCAGCGTGATCAGGCCGCCGAACAGGAACAGCCAGTAGCTGAACATGTTCAGCCGAGGGAAGGCGACGTCGGGAGCCCCGATCTGTACCGGCATGATCACGTTCGCGAAACCTACGAAGAGTGGTGTCGCGAACAGCAGCAGCATGATCGTGCCGTGCATGGTGAAGAGCTGGTTGTAGACCTCTTCGTCCACGATCTGCAGGCCCGGCTCGGCCAACTCGGCGCGGATGATCATCGCCATCAGCCCGGCGATCAGGAAGAACGCGAACGAGGTGACCAGATACAGCTGACCGATCACTTTGTGGTCGGTCGTCGACAGCAGTCGCCCGATCACCTTCCCCAGGGGCTTCCGCGCCGGTGCAACTCCGACCGACGGGCCGGTACGTTCAGTGATCCCGGTCTGTTCGCTGACGCTTGCCATTCGACCTCCCGTGACGCCCACCACGCCACCCACGGTCTTCCGATTACACACCCGCCTGGGCCCGGGGCAACAGAGGCAGGCCCACCTCAGCGTGGCGGGCCCGCGGTCAGGACGGCGCGTACGTCGGCCAACCGCAGGGTGGACGGGTCGAAGTCGGTGAGGCACCAGGTGGCGGCGGCGTACGGCGCCGGGTCGGTCCCGGGAGGCAGGGAGATGACGATCTCGTAGTCCGTGAGGTCGCCACGGATGGACTCGAGGAGAGCGACTGACTCGGCGAGTTGGTCCGGTGAGGTCAGGTTGACCGGGAAGTAGCCGTCGTAGCGCGCGGCCCGGCGGAGAGGTTTGAGTTTGCCCGGGAAACCGCCGACCCAGAGCGGAACGCGGCCCGCGACCGGGCGCGGCAGGAAGCTGACCGAGTCGACCGTGTAATGCGTGCCGTGATGCGACACCGGCGCGCCGCTCCACCCGGCGGTCAGGATCTCCAGGGCCTCGTCGAGTTGCTCGGCGCGGATCCGGTCGTCGACCTCGTCACCCGACCGGGAGAACTCCCCCGCGAACCGGTCGCCGCCGAGCCCGACGCCGAGCGAGAGGCGCCCACCCGACAGTACGTCGAGCGTGGTTGCCTCACGCAACAGTTTGACCGGCCGTCGACGTGCGACCGGTGTGACCATCGGCCCGAGCCGCAGTCGTTCGGTGACGGCAGCCATTGCGGCCATCGTGATCCACGGGTCCGCCACGGACGACACCGGCGCTCGCCACCACAGTTGGTCCCAGACGAACATTCCGTCCCAGCCGGCCTCTTCCGCCTCGGCCGCGAGGCGCGCCACCACGCGCGGGTCGGCGAGCTCGTCGAAGAGTGGGACCCACAGTGCGAAGCGCATCATCGGCTCGCGGTGTGATCGGCAATCGCATCGACGAGGTCGTCCCAGCGCGCAGCCGGTACTCCGTGGCCGACGTCCGGTATGACCACCAGTCGGCCGTTGGGGACCGCGTCCCGGATGGCTTCGCCGTGTGCCAACGGGAACACGGGATCCAGCCCACCGTGCACCACGAGCACCGGCATCGTCAGATCACCGAAGCCGCCGTTCACCGGATCGTCGAACGACATCGCGTAGTGGTTGGTCAGCGAGGCCTCGAAGTCCCGTGCCCGCGCCATGTCCCGGCGTACCAGGTCCCGAGCCGCGGCCTCGTCGAAGTGCCCGAGGTACTCCGCCTCGATCGACCGTACGACGTACTCCTCGACCGACGCCGGATCCGCGAAGTCGGGTGGATCAAGGTGCGGCATCGACTCGGACGGGGGCGGCAGGTCGTCGGCCTCCGTGGACGTGGACACGAACGTCAGGGATGCCACCCGCGACGGATGGTCGACGCCGATCACGAGCGCCGTGCCGCCGGACATCGACTGCCCGACCACGTGCGCCTGATCGATGCCCAACGCGTCCAGCAGCCCGACCGCGTCGGCGGCCAGGTCGCGCATCGAGTACCCTGGCCGGCCGATCGGGTACGACGTCGACCGGCCGGTGTCACGCTGGTCGTAGCGGATCACGTAAAGCCCGCGGTCGGCGAGCTTGCGGCACAGCCCACTGTCCCACCAGAGCATGGACGCCGATCCGCCATGGATCAGCAACACCGCCGGGTCGGCCGGATCACCGAACGTCTCCGCACACAGCTCGACACCGTTGACCGGGTACAGCTTCTCCGAGGTAGTCATGTCCCGACCGTAAGGCGGACTAAGTCATCCCGAAAAGATTCTTCCCGATCGAACCGATCGCCATGGTCGATGTACCCCGGGCCGCCGCCGCAGTCCATCGCGGTAGGTCAGTCCTCGATCCGGCTAGTTTTAGATCGATCGGTCCATAACGTGTTATGGTTGATGTCATGGCCAGGCCGAGGACGTTCGACGAGGAGCGTGCTGTCGATGCCGCGATGAAGGTGTTCTGGACCTTCGGGTACGACGGCACCTCGACCCAGGACCTGTGCGAGGCGATCGGACTCGGCCGGAGCAGCATCTACAACACCTTCACCAGCAAGCGTGATCTCTTCGACCGGGCGCTCCGGCACTACATGGACGCCCGGACCGGCGGCCAGCTCGAGGTGATCGAGAGCGACCTGCCGATCAGAGAGCGCGTTCGCCGCATTCTCTGGGACGCGGTCGAGCCGGATCCCAACGATCCGGCCGGTTGCCTGGTTGTGAACACGCTGGTCGACCTCGCGCCCAACGATCCCGAGATCGCCGCAGCACTCGAGCGCGACCACGCGACCCGGCTGGCGGCGCTGACCACGGCAATCCGAACTGCACAGGCCGCGGGCGAGATCGCCGGCCAGGATGCTGCCGGTCTCGCGGAGTACGTGTTCGTCGTCCTGAGTGGCCTGCGAGTCGCGGCCCGTGGCGGGGCGACACGCAGCGCCCAGGAAGCCGTCGTCGCAGCGGCACTCCGCGCCTTCTGATCGGCCTACCCCCGCGGTCATCGCTGCCCGCGTTGTGAACTGATTGATCCAATACGAGAGGGACTCATGCCGCTCGCGGTCTACGTGCTCGGCCTGGCGATCTTCGCCCAGGGCACGTCCGAACTCATGCTCGCCGGTCTCCTGCCTGAGATCGCCGGCGACCTGAACGTATCCATCCCGGCCGCCGGCCTGCTGATCTCGGCGTTCGCCGTCGGCATGCTGGTCGGCGCACCGATCCTTGCCGTCGTCACCTTGCGCTGGACACGGCGTACCGCGCTGCTGGCCTTTCTGGCTGTCTTCGCGCTCACCCACGTCGTCGGTGCGCTGGCGCCGGGCTACGGCGTGCTCGTCGCCACACGCATCGTCGGCGCCTTCGTGTACGCCGGTTTCTGGGCCGTCGCGGCGGTGACAGCCATCGGCCTGGTCGGACCGGAGGTCCGCGGCAAGGCGATGAGCATCGTCGCCGGCGGGCTCACCATCGCCACGATCGTCGGCCTGCCCGCAGGGACCGTCATCGGCCAGCACCTCGGCTGGCGGGGCGCATTCTGGACCGTCGCCGTCCTGTCCGCGCTGGCCATGATCGGCGTGGTCGCGACGGTTCCGGGTGGACGCTCCAGCACTACGCCTGATCTTCGCGCCGAACTGCGCGCGATGATCAACCCCAAGCTCTGGCTCGCCTATGGCACGACGGCGGTGTCCACCGCGGCGTACCTGGTGATCTTCAGTTACCTCGCTCCCCTGCTCACCGAGTCCACCGGTCTCACCGAAGGCTGGGTTCCGGTCGTGCTGGCGCTGTACGGCGTCGGCGCGCTGGCCGGCATCACCATCGGCGGCCGGACCGCGGATGCCCGACCCTTCACGACCCTGCACGTCGGCATCGGTGGCGGCATCGCGGCATCCATCGTCCTTGCCCTCGGCACCGGTACGCCGTGGCTCGCGGTCGTGGCGATCGTGCTCGTCGGGGCGTTTGGTTTCGCGAACAACCCCGCGATCAACACCCGGGTCTTCGGCCTGGCCGGGTCCGCGCCCACGCTGGCAGCGGCGTTCAACATCTCGGCCTTCAATGTCGGCATCACCATCGGACCGTGGCTCGGCGGCCTGGCCATCGACGCCAACGCCGGCTACCCCTCCGTTGCCTGGATCGGCGCGGTTCTGGGTCTCGTTGCCCTAGGCACCGTTCTGCTGGCTGCCGTACGCACGCCCCGGACCGTCGATCAGGTGAAGGAGAGCACCGCCTCGATGGCGGCCCGGTCACCCGCCGGATCCTAGGTACGCCGTTCAATCGCGGCTGACGTCAAGTTTGTCGCGTGAACGTGCCCAGCGGGTGCCCTGCGCGTCAGCAGGCGGCTCTTGAGGGCGACGCCGGCCAGCAACGGCAGCAGGCCCGTGAAGGTCCAGATCAGCCCGGCCGCGGCGGCGATCCAGCCCACGACGGCCGGTCCGATGAGGACTCCGGCGTACGTGAAGGTGGTCAGTCGGGACACAGCGGTCGCGGCGGCCGTCCCGCCTTCGCGACCGACCGCGCTGAAGATCAGCGGTAGCAGGACCGATCCACCGAGACCGACCAGTCCGAATCCGGCGATCGACATCCACCACACCGGTACGGCGACCACGACGGCCAATCCGATCACAGCCACCGAAGCGGCAACCCGGAAGACGGCTGCCGCGCCGTACCGCTCGGTCAGACGGTCACCGATCAGGCGGCCTGCCGTCTGGCATGCCGTGTACGCCGTGAACGCGAGGCCTGCGGTCGCCAGGTCGGCACCGCGTGATTCGTGCAGCAGCACTCCACTCCAGCTGATCACGGCTGCCTCGCCGATCATCACCACGAAGCCCATCGCGCCGAAGATCAGTACCGGGCGAGTCCATCCCGATTTCCAGCCGGTCCGCTGCTCGCCGTTCGTCATATTCGATCGGTCTGCCTCGGGCGGAAGGAGATTGCGGGTCGCCACTTGACCGGCAACCAGCAGCACGGCGGCGACCACCAGAAACTGTGCACCGATGCCGACACCGGCGCGGGTCACCGCAGCGCTGACGAGAGACGCGAGCACGGCGCTCACGCTCCATGCGGCATGACAGCCGTTCAGGATCGGCTTCTTGCGAAGGCGCTCGACCGCGACCGCGTGCGCGTTCATCGAGACGTCCACCGCGCCATGTACGAGACCCATGAGCAGGACGGCGATGCCGAGCTGCACCGGGTTGCGGGCCAGACCCACGCCTGCCAGCAGGATCGGGAGCGCGGCCAGGCCGACCTGGATCAGCCGCCGGCTGCCAGAACGTGCGACCAGGCTCCCGACGAACTGCATCGAGACCAGCGCGGCCGCGCCGAACAGCGTCAGGATGATGCCCAACTGGCTCTCGCTGAGCTGGTGCTCGACCTTGATCGACGGGATCCGGGCCAGATAGCTCGACACCAGGCACCCGTTGACGAAGAACACCGCGGTCACCGACCAGCGTGCTCGACCGATCGCGTTCATGACGACCTCCTTGAGCGCGCCCGCTGCGCGCTCTCGGACCGGACGTCGGAGCCGGTCCGGGGATGTTGCCAATTCGGTGCGGCGGGTCGGGTGCCGGCCGGAGCCGTGCGGCGCTCTAGGATCTCGTGGTGACTGATCTTGATCTGTTCGGGGACCTGGACACGGCGGCGCTACCGGAGCGGCAACAGCGGATCCTGGTGGTGATCCGGGACTGGGTGATGCGGCACGGGTACTCCCCCAGCACCCGCCAGATCGGTGACGCGGTCGGCCTGCGCTCCACCTCCTCGGTGTCGAAGCACCTGGCCGCTCTCGAGGACAAGGGGTTTCTGCGCCGCAGCCCGTCGGTCTCCCGGCCGATCGACGTACGAATGTTCCTGCAGGACTCGCCGTCGCGGCAGTCGGGCGAGGACTCGGTGCCGGTGCCCGTCGTCGGTGACATCGCGGCCGGTACGCCGATCGCGGCGGTCGAGCATGTGGACGACGTACTGCAGTTGCCGCGCGGGCTGACCGGCCGTGGGAACGTGTTCGGCCTGCGGGTCCGCGGCGAGTCGATGATCGACGCCGCGATCTGCGACGGCGACATCGTGGTCGTCCGGCAGCAGTCCGAGGCGCACTCGGGCCAGATCGTCGCGGCGATGATCGACGAGGAGGCGACGGTGAAGGTCTATCGCCGCCGCAACGGCCACGTCTACCTCGAGCCGCGCAACCCGGCCTACGAGGTCATCGACGGCGACAACGCGGTCGTCCTCGGCATCGTGGTCTCGGTCCTGCGCAGCGTCTGACCGTCACTCCTCCAACAGGTGGCGTCACACCCGACCGGACCGCGGGCGTCGAGGTCCAGCAACTCCTCGACATGGTCCAGGCTGAAGCCGAGTTCCTGGGCGCGCTTCACGAACCTCAACTGCTCCACCGCCGAGGTCGGGTAGTCACGGTAGCCGCCAGCCGTCCGCGGTGGCTCGTGGAGTAGCCCGCTGCGTTCGTAGTACCGCAGCGTCTCGACGCTCACGCCGACGTGTTCGGCCAGCTCTCCTGTCCGCATGCCTCCATCCTGAACCCTGGACCCAG
The DNA here is from genome assembly GCF_004331485.1 of Kribbella capetownensis. Classification (GTDB taxonomy): domain Bacteria; phylum Actinomycetota; class Actinomycetes; order Propionibacteriales; family Kribbellaceae; genus Kribbella; species Kribbella capetownensis. Next base: position 193,894 of record NZ_SJKD01000005.1, on the reverse strand, counting down.
GTCCGAGGTCAACCTCGTACGGTGGGACACGTGAGTGCGCGGCGGGCGGTGATTGTCGGTGCGGGGATTGCCGGATTGTCGGCGGCGATCGCGCTTGGCCGGCGTGGGTGGGAGGTCAGGGTGCTCGAGCGAGCGCCCGAGTTGCGCGAGGTGGGTGCGGGCATCTCCTTGTGGCCCAACGCCGTACGGGCGCTCGATCGGCTCGGGGTTGGTGAGCAGGCTCGCGCGCTCGGGGCGGTCGAGGGAGACGGCGGGTTCCGGGATGCGCAGGGGCGTTGGCTGTTCCGGTCGGGGATGCGGACGGTGTACGGCGAGACGTTGATGCTGCGGCGACCGGTGCTGCTCGACATCCTCCGCGCGGCAGTGCCCGACGGGTCGGTCAGCCTCGACACCGAGGTCACCAATCTCGACTGTGATGCCGAGCTGCTCGTGGGGGCCGACGGACTGCACAGCACGGTCCGGGCCGCGCTCTGGCCGACGGCCAAGCCTCCTGTGTACGCCGGTTACACCGCTTGGCGACTGATCGCACCGGCACTGGAACTCGACGCTGAAGTGAGCGAGAGCTGGGGGCGCGGCGAACGCGTCGGACTGTTCCGGCTCGCAGACGGCGCGATCTACGCCTACCTGATCGCGCGCACTCCAGCAGACCTCACGTACGACGACGACCTGGCCGAACTCCGGCGTCGCTTCGGCCGATGGCACAACCCGATCCCAGCCATGCTCGACACCCTCACCGGTGCGGAGATTCTCCGCCACGACATCTACCGGCTCCCGGCTCTGACGACCTACGTCGCCGGTCGCGCCGTTCTGGTCGGCGACGCGGCCCACGCGATGACGCCGGACCTAGGCCAAGGCGGAGGCATTGCGCTGGAGGACGCGGTCGAGCTGGCCGCGGCCCTCGACACCGACGACGGACTCCACCGGTACGACGAGCGTCGCCGACGCCGTACGCAGACCATCGCGCGGCAGTCAGCTGCCTTCGGCAGGTTTGCCCAAGCGCACGGCCGGCTGACCGTCCCGCTCCGCAACACCGCCGCCCGGCTGTTGCCTCAGGGCGTCTTCCTCCGCTCCGTCGAGCCGATGCTCACCTGGGCCTGACGCTTCACCCCGAACAGCACCGACACCCCAGGCAGGACCGACAGCACCCACGCGAGAACGGCCGCCACCACAAACGCAGTCGGCAGCAGTACTGCGTACTTCATCCACAGGTTCGCGTCCCAGCCGACGACGTAGTACGCGACCGCGAGAATGATCGGCTGGTGCACGATGAAGAACGGCATCGCCGCCCGCGCGAGCGGTGTCGGCAGCGGCCGCTGGAACGCGGGCGCGCGCATGCCCAACGCGAGCACGCCCGACAGCCAGCCCCACACGGCGAAAGTGATCAGCGTCGAGTACCAGAGGTAGACCCACGAATAGCCCGGGTCCTCCCACCAGCCGTCGAGGAAGTCGATGATCCCGGTCGCCACCCCGAGCAGGAACGCGCCGAGACCGAGCACCAGCGCCGGTACCGCGTCTCGTCGTACGGCAGCCATCAGCCGGTCGTCCGACATCACCAGACACCCGACCACGAAGAAGTCGAAGAAGAACACGAACTCGCCCCACCCGTGCTCCGGTCCCGGCGCGGCGAGCAGCAGCAAGTGCACCGGGACCAACGGCGCCGCCAGCAGCAGGATCCGTCCGCGCCGCTCGCACCGCCGCGCGATCCAGTCGACCATCCGCCGGCCCTGCGCCCCGCGCAACCAGAGGAACACGGGCAGACCGAGCACTGCGAACTGGAGCAGGTAGATCAGGAACCAGAGGTGATAGGTGTCCCGCAGCCACAACGGCGCGTGCCCACTCAGGTCACTGAAGAAGGTCTGCACGTCCCCGAAGAACGACGCGTCGGACCGGCCCTTGTGGTGCTCCTCGATGAAGTACTGCGGTGGCGACAGCAGCACGTACGCGACCACGAACGGCACCAGCAGCCGCAGCACGCGCTCGCGCAGGAAGCCGCCCGCGGTCCGCCAGCGCAGGGCCAGCCACGCACCCGCCCCGGACAGCATGAAGAAGAACGCCAGTCCCCACAGCCCGAGGAATGCGATCGCGATCGAGATCCCCTCGCTCGTCTGGGCGTTCTTCACATGCCAGTCGGCGTCGTCGAACGGCCGCAATGTGTGGAACACGAACACCCCGAACACGGCCAGCACCCGCAACCAGTCGAGGAAGTACAGCCGCCCACCCTCGTCACCCATGCGCAAAGAATGGTGCCTGCGCCGGGACATCGCCACTCGAATCCGGACCGTCGGTCCCGAAGTCCCGGGCCTTCCGACCCTGCCGCGCGGAGCAATGCGGCGGCTTCGATGGGAGCACTGCTGGGAGGGGAGTCCGATGACAGCTGACTGCGGCCCTGGGGCGGCGACAGGAGTCGCCGGGTGGTCAGGACTTCGGGCGTCGCTTGGCGCGTTCGACGGCGTACACGGCGGCCTCGATCCGGCGCTCCATGCCGAGCTTGCGGAGCAGCCCGGACACGTAGTTCTTCACGGTCTTCTCGGCCAGCAGCATGCTCTGCGCGATCTGCCGGTTGGTCTTGCCTTCCGCGATCTCGTCGAGGATGCGACGCTCCTGATCGGTCAGCGACTGGTACCGCGGGTCGTCCTGCTCGTCGTCGGGGTTCCGCAGCCGTTCCAGCACAGCCCTGGTCATCGCGGGATCGAGCAGCGACTCCCCCGCGGCCAGGCGCCGTACCGCTCCGACGAGGTCCGTGCCACTCACCTGCTTGAGCAGGTAGCCGGCCGCGCCGGCCATGATCGCGGTGAACAGCGCCTCGTCGTCGGAGAACGACGTCAGCATCAGGCAGGCCGGTGGATCCGCCATCGACGACCGGATCTCGCGGCACACGGTGACGCCGTCGCCGTCGGCAAGCCGGACGTCCAGTACGGCGACGTCCGGCCGCAGCGCCGGGATCCGCGCGGTTGCCTGGGCCGCCGTCGCTGCCTCCCCGACCACATCGATATCCGGCTCGGTCTCCAGCAACTGGCGCAGACCGAGCCGGACGACCTCGTGGTCGTCGAGCAGGAACACCTTGATCGCCATCGCACCTCGTCCCCCACCGCCCCGGCCCTCTCGCTCAGAGTAGACCCGCACCTCCCCCGGAGGTCGTGATGCGAACCGTACGGCGCTGCGGCCCGGCCGGACCCGATCTGCTCGAGGACCGTGAGTGCCTGCGCCTGCTCCGGACCGTGCCGGTGGGCCGCGTCGTGTTCACCCGCGGCGGCCTGCCGGCGGTGCGAGTGGTGGGCTTCCGGGTCGACGAGGACACCATCGTCTTCGTCGCGGATGACGAGGAGGGGATCCTGGCCGCGTTGCGAGGCGACGTCGTTGCCTTCGAAGCGGACTACCTGGATGCCGATCAGCACGTGGGATGGACCGTGACAGCGGTCGGGCACCTGTCCGTCGTACCTCCGGACGAGGCGCTCGTCCTGGCGCCGGCCGAGCCCGGCCGCCAGCTGATCCGGCTCGGGGTGGAATCACTGCGCGGCCACCGACTCCTCGTGTAGGCGGTGTCCCGCCCTTACGGTGGGGCCGTGGGTGGAAAACCGAGCACGGCCTGGGATGACGGTGCGTTGGACCGGATCCTCGCTTCGGCGTGCGCTCTGGCCGGGGCCGGCCACGGTGTCCTGAACGTGTTCGGCCCGGACGGAAGCGGGATCGTCCACCGCAGCGTCCTGGGCGAGGCATCGCCGGCCTCGCGCTCCATCGACGTACCCATCCACGGCCGGGACGGAGTCGTGGGCAGTCTCTCGTTGAGTGGGTCCGCATTCGGCCCGGACGACGAGAGGGCCGTGAAGACGAGTGCACTCGCTGCCGGGGTGGTGATCGACAACGCCTGGTGGCATGCCGACACCGAGCGGCGGCGCCGCTGGTACGAGGTCACGGCCGAGATCACTCAGCTGATGCTCGGCGCCTTCGAGCCGCAGGAGGCGCTCCAGCTCATCGCCCGGCGAGCCCGCGAGGTCTCCGGCTCCCGGCTCGGTGTGGTGATGCTGTCGGCCGATGACGAACTGATCATCGAGGCGGTCGACGGTCCGGACGAGTTCCACCCGTACGTCGGCCGGCCGGTCGTCCTTCCGATCCTGTACGACGTGATGCGCGGCGATCGCCAGGTGCAGATCGACGACATCGTCGACGTCGCGAGGAAGAGCGGCCGGATCGACGAGATCCCCGAGGTCGTATCACTGGGACGGACCGTGCTGGCACCGCTGCCGGCCGGAACGCATGTGACAGGTGGACTGTTGCTGGTGGCCGCCGAGCGGGGCGCCGTACTCGAGGTCAGTGAAGGGACCGACCTGGTCCGGATGTTCGCCAGTCAGGCGACCCTCGCCCTGGACCGGGCGCAGGCTCAGCGCGACCAGTCGATGATCGCGGTGCTGTCGGACCGCGACCGGATCGCGCGGGATCTGCACGATCTGGTGATCCAACGTTTGTTCGCCACCGGACTGCAGTTGCAGGGCATGCAGTCGATGGTGCAGCCCGAGGGGCGGGAACGGATCACCCGGGCGGTCGAGGACATCGATGCGACCATCCGCGACCTGCGGGCCGCGATCTTCGAGCTCCATCACCAGCCGCGCCGGCGGTCGCTGCGGGCCGACGTTCAAGCGCTTGTTGCGGAGTACGCCGGTCCGCTCGGCTTCCGGCCGGTGCTGACGTGCGCCGGACCGCTCGACCTCGCCGTACCGGCGCCTGTCCGGCCACAGATTCTGGCCGCGATCCGCGAGTCGCTGTCGAACGTCGTGCGGCATGCACGGGCCTCGGCGGTGTCGGTCGAGGTGACGGTGGCCGAAGGCGAGGTCGTGACGCGGGTCAGCGACGACGGCGTCGGGTTCACCCCCGGAGAGCGGCAGAGCGGGCTGCGCAATCTGCGCGAACGGGCCGAGGCCTTGGGTGGTGCCGTGCGACTCGAGAGGAGACAGCCGCACGGCACCATCCTCGAACTCCGCGCGCCTCTGAACTGAGTTCGATTGGCCGGTGCCGTGCGGCCGATGAGGTCAGGCCGCACGGCACCCGGTGCTGGGGACACGCTCCTCCACGCAGCCCCAGCGATTCAGGAATCGACCCCTGACGACTCCCCCGAGTCTCAGTCGTCCCACCGAGCGATCCCTTTTCGCCCCCCGGGAGAGAAGCCGTCCCCACCCTGCGGCTCCTACCCCGGCGGAACAGGTGCCCTCCCCCTGCGACTCCTGCTCCGGTCTGGTGCGAATGGAAGGAGGCCGGGACTCGCGATGCAATGCCCGCGGTGGCTGTTCTGGATCGGCCGGGCACCGCATTCGCCGGCCTCCCTCGCCCTTCTATTCCAGCCCTCGGTGACTGTGCGGATCAGGGCCAAAGGTCCCAAATCCCCCGCCACACGGCCCGCGGGAGCCCGGCGTACGACGATCCGCATGGCTCGCGTGGGACGCTGAGCCATGCGGATCGTCATCGCGCTCGGGGGAACGCGTTACTGCGGCGGGGCGAACGCCCCGATGCCGACATCCAGATCGCGCGACTGGCCGCGACGGCGCCGTCGCTGGCTGCGATCGCCGCCGAACACGCCGTGATCATTGTCCATGGCAACGGCCCGCAGGTCGGGCTGCTGGCGTTGGAGAGTACGGCGGACACGGGACTGTCGCGGCCGTACCCACTCAGCGATCTGGTCGCCGAGACGCAGGGCGTGATCGGGTACTGGATCCAGCAAGCGCTGAGCGCGGAAGCTTGCCCTGACCAACGGATGGTCGGTCCGGTCGGACGGCGCGCAGTGGCGCAGGGTGGTTCCGTCGCCGGTGCCGCGACGCGTGATCGAACTCGACGCCGCCGAGATCCTGCTGCGCAGCGGTGTCACCGTGATCCTCGGAGGCGGTGGCGGCGTACCGGTCGCGGCCGCCCGGCGCTTCGCGGAGGGGACGAAGGGCCGGGCGGCCATCGGGTCACTCGACGACGCCACTGAGGTGATTGCAGGCACCGCCGGGACCCAGATCGCGCTCTGACCGGATCAGGCCGCGCGACCAGCCTTGAGTGCCGCCGCCGTCTCGACGGCACGGCGCGCCTGGTACCGCGCCGCCTCGAGGTGGATGTCGTCGACCGGACCGTCGCCGGTGACGTGCGACGTGCCGTACGGGTTGCCGGTCTTGTACTGGATCTCGTCGGTGTAGCCGGGCGGCACGATGATCCCGCCCCAGTGGTAGAAGACGTTCGACAGCGAGAGGATCGTCGACTCCTGCCCACCGTGCTTGGTGCCACTCGCGGTGAACACGGAGTACACCTTGTCCGCCAGTTGGTTCGCGGCCCACAGCGGTCCGGTGCTGTCGATGAACGCCTTGAGCTGGGCGGACGGCGTACCGAAGCGGGTCGGCGTACCGAACAGCACCACGTCGGCCCAGGCGATGTCGTCCAGCACGGCCTCGGGTACGTCGGCGGTGGCGTCCAGGTGCTCGCGCCACTCCGGTCTGGAGTCGACCGCCTCCGGCGGCGCGTTCTCTCTGACCTTGCGGAACCGGATCACGGCGCCGGCCTTCTCCGCGCCTTCGAACGCGGCCTGGGCGAGCGTGTGCACAGTGCCGGTGGCGCTGTAGTAGATGATCGCGGCCTTCACGGGTTCCATCAGAAACGGGGTCCTTCCAGTGGTTCGGGGGTCAGGGTTCGAGGTCCAGCAGGGCTTTGCCGGTCGGGAAGTCGACCGGCACCGACACCTGGTCGTGCACGATCAGCCAGGCGCCGTCGAGCTTGCGGAAACAGGCCGTCCAGCGGACCCAGTAGTCGATCGGAGCGCCGGTGCGCAACGTGCCGCTGATGTGGTTCAGGCTGTAGACGACGGCCAGATCGCCGCTGACCAGCACGGTCAGGTCCCGCACCTCGTAGCTGGGTGGCTGCTGGTACGCCGCGAAGACGTTCACCCAGTTCTGCCACTTCTTCTCGGCGCCCAGGTGCCGCAGCGGCGGTTCGATGTCGAACGAGACGAGATTCGGCGCGAACATCGTCTTGAGGCCCTCGAGATCACCTGCCTGGACCGACGCGACCAACGTGTCGATCCGTTGCCGGATGTCTACTTCGTCTACCGCGTTCTGCGTGGTCATGATCGCTACGACGAGACAGCCCGGCGAACTGTGAGCTCACACTTCGGTGACCTGCCTCGTCGGACACTGTGAAGGCAGCAGACGTCGAAGGGAGCATCATGACCGGGTCGGATCCGAGCCTCAGCGCGATCATGAGCGAGCGGCGGCAGCTGATCAACCTCGCCTACCGGCTGCTGGGCTCACTGGCTGACGCCGAAGACGTCGTCCAGGACACCTACGCCCGGTGGTACGTGATGTCGCGCGAGGAGCAGGACGCGATCGACAACCCGGGTGCCTGGCTGACCAAGGTTGCCAGCCGGATCTGCCTCGACCTGCTCCGGTCGGCCCGCGCCCGGCGCGAGCGGTACGTCGGCGAATGGGTCCCGGAGCCGGTGCCCGACCAGGCCGAGTGGCTCGGCGACCAGCCTGATGGCGACCCGGCGGACCGCGTCACGCTGGACGAGTCCGTCAACATGGCGTTCCTGGTCGTGCTGGACGCGATGACCCCGGCCGAGCGGGTCGCGTTCATCCTGCACGACGTCTTCCGCTATCCGTTCCCCGAGGTGGCCGAGATCGTCGGCCGGACGCCGGCGGCCTGCCGCCAGCTGGCCTCATCGGCGCGCCGGCGGATCAGTACGGCGCAGAAGCCGCCGGCACCCACCAAGCAACAGGCCGAGATCGTGCGTGACTTCAAGGCAGCGTGGGCGGCGAAGGACATCCAGACGCTGATCACGCTGCTCGACCCGGACGTGGTCGCGATCGGCGACGGCGGCGGCGTGGTCACGGCCGCTCCGCACCCGGTCCACGGCGGCGCGCTGGTGGCGCAGTACTTCGCCGATCTGGTCGACCGTGCGTACGGGCTCGTCGTGCTGGAGCGCACCGTCAACGGTCAGCCGGGGCTGGTCGTCCAGCGCGAGGGCGTGACCGAGACCGTGATCGCGTTCGACATCGCCGACGACCGCATCAAGCACATCTGGGCGGTCCGCAACCCGAACAAGCTCCGCCCCTGGACAACCTGAACGAGGTCGGCTAGCGAGGCACTGGTACGACGGTGTAGCCGCGGGCCCGAATCGCGGCGAAGCTCCGCGCCCGGACCTCGGCCGAACCGAAGCTCGCGACCACCCGCTTGGTCTCGAGGTCGAACTGCGGCGGCGCAACCCCGAACTCGCCAACGGCCTTGGTGATGGTCCGGATGCAGTGCTGGCACGTCATGTCCGGTACTTCGAACACCTCGCCCTGGCAGTCCACGTCGCCGGTCTCGTCCGAGTCTTCGACGTCAACCGTCACCACCGCGAACAGGCGCGTGAACGCGTCGACGAAGGAGTTGGCGACCTGGGTCACCAGACTCACCCGCCGACCATCGACGGAATGCGGGGCGTGCGCGAGGCATCGCGGTTGCTCACCGGATCCGAGGGCGGCGTACTGCGCCGCGCTCGGATCGCTGTCGTCGCAGGCGCGGGCTGCCTCGATGCGAGTCTCCTTCAGCTCCCGCAGCGCCGCGACCGTGTCGGCCGAGTAGGTCATGCGGCCACCGAAGCAGACCAACTGCACCGGGATCAGACCGCGCCGGTACGTCGATGCCTGCAGCCCCCAATGCCAGGTCCCGGCCACGGTGTTGAAGATCCCGCTGTCGCGCAGCGCCTCCGCGAACGCGACCGGTTCGTCGTACGGCGTCGTACCCGCGAGGTAGGCGTGCTGGGTGAGAACCCGCGCGGCGGCATCGACGCCCGTCCGCAGGATCTCGGCCGGCACCTTGTCCGTGGTGACGCCAGCCAGCAGGTCCGCCTGTTCCGAGTCGACAGCATCGGCTCGCTCTGCGAGCCGACCGTCCGCACGCAACCTCGCCCACAGCGCCAGCGTTGCTTCCCGCGCAACGATCGGGACTGCCGGACCGAGGGATCCACAATGGGCGACGTTCGTGACGCCCTGGCTGTCGACCCAGCTCACCCGATGCGATGCGCTGGTGACGAGCCTCGGCGGGCACGGCCACAACCTGCTCCGGACGAACTCGGCCTGGTCGGTGCTGGAGGCAACCGAGTCCAGCGCGCAGCCGAGCCGGAACCGCGCCGTCGGGACCGGCACCGGTTCGTCGAAGACGTCGTAGGCGAGTTCGGTCAGCAACCGCGCGACCGCACCGCGTCCGGCCGGGGCAGGTTCATCGATCACCACTGAGCTCCTCGCCTCGACGGCACGGGCTCTTCCGATGCTAGGAAGCAGTCACCCTCCGGCGTCGTGACAAACGGCGTGTCGCCGCACGATCCACAACTGTCTGCGACCTCCGGATTACGCAGCAAACGCCTGATTCCGTTGAAAACAAGGCAGTGCGAGGCACAGGGCGACAGTCACAGCGCAGGCTGTGATAGTTGCCCACCTTCCTTGGTTTCCTGCCCGGGACGTAGGCATGATGGGCCGGGCGGTGGCTTCGCTACTCGTCATGGGGGGAAATACATGTCTGTCCGTCACACCATTCATGCTGCGGTCAACAAGACTCTTCGGCCCGCGGGTTTCCAGCTGGTCCGCGGCCATAGCGGCGATCCGGCGATCAGTGCGTTCCTGCCGGCCAAGCGCGTCGTCAAACAGGCGAACCAGGCCGGCCAGTCGGTCGGTGACTTCCTCGACAACTACAGCGCCGAGCCCGGGTCCACAGCGGAGACGATCGACGCCCTGCTCGAGCTCAGTGGTCTCACGACCGCAGACCGCGTCTGCGAGATCGGGCCTGGCTCGGGCCGCTACTCGGCCAGGATCCTGTCGGCGCTCCGGCCGAGCTCGTACGAGGTTTACGAGACCGCACCGGACTGGATCGCCTATCTTCACCAGGAGCTGCCGAGTCTCGTCTTCCGCCCGGCGGACGGGAAGACGCTGGGATCAACGCCTTCGGCCTCGGTCGACCTCGTGCACACGCACAAACTGCTCGGCTACATCCCGTTCGCGACCGCACTCGGCTACCTCGACGAGATGGCCCGGGTGGTCCGCTCCGGCGGCACGGTCGCGTTCGACATCATCACCGACGACTGCCTGGACGACTCGACCACCAAGGTCTGGCTGACCGAGCCGGACCGGATGACCATCTATTCGGTCGCCCCACGAGCCTGGCTGGCCGGCTTCATGGCCCAGCGCGACGTCGCCCTCGTCGGCAGCCGCTTCGTCCCGCTCAGCGGCGGCCGCACCGAACTCCTGGTCTTCCGCCGCAACTGAACCGAGCCGCAGGTGTCGGATTCGAACCTCCGCCGATCGTCTCCTGAGTGAAACCCACTCACGACCAGGGAGACGACCATGAAACCGACCGTGAACATCCTGGACATCGCGGTGTCCGATCTGGGCGCGGCCATCGAGTTCTACAAGCGGCTCGGGCTCGACTTCGTCCGGGACCAGTACATGCCCGACGACCACGCCGGCTGCGACCTGCCCAACGGCGTACACCTGATGCTCGACACCGACGAGCTGCGCGCCAAGACCACCGCGCGCTGGACGCCGCCGAGCCAGGGGCGCACGTTCCTGGCGTTCGGGTTCGAGACGGCGCCCGAGGTCGATGCGGCGTACGCCGAGTTGACCGCCGATGGGGTCAACGGACTGCAGGAGCCGTACGACGCGCCGTGGGGCATGCGGTACGCCACGGTCACCGACCCGTCCGGGAACGGCATCGACCTGTACGCCAACCTCCCGGCGAGCTGACCCGCGACCGGCCAGACTGATCCCAGGAGGTGGTGCAGTGAAGTACGTGCTCATGTTCGTCGACACCGAAGAGTTCACCAAGGAGGTCGAGGCGATGAGCCCGGCCGAACTGGAGGCGGCGTACGGGCGGGTGAACCAGTGGTTCATCGACAACGCGGACCGGATCAGCGCGCGGACCGGCAAGCTGCAGGGTGCGGCGACGGCGACCACGGTCCGGCTGGACGGGCCGGAGCCGGTGACGACCGACGGACCGTTCATCGAGGGCAAGGAAGTGATCTCGGGCGTGATCGAGATCGACGTCGCGGACCTGGACGAGGCCCTGCGGATGGTGAAGACCTGGCCGGCCTGCCCAGTGATCGAGATCCGTCCTGTGGAGTCATGACCGACCTCGCGACCGCTGACGAGCTGGCCCGGGTGGTGCGTGAGCACGCGGGCCGGCTGGCGGCGTCGCTGATGTCGCTGCTCGGCGACTTCTCCGCCGCCGAGGACCTCGTCCAGGATGCTGTCGAGAGCGCGCTGCGGCGGTGGCCCGAGGAGGGCATCCCGGACCGGCCCGACGGGTGGCTGTTCACCGTGGCCCGGCGCCGCGGCCTCGACGTACTGCGGCGGCAGGAGAACTACCGGACCAAGCTGGCGCAGCTGCAGTGGCCCGTGCGGCCGGAGCCGGACGACAGGCTGCGGCTCATCTTCACGTGCTGTCACCCCGCGCTGGCCCGAGAGGCTCAGATAGCGCTCACTCTCCGGGTCGTGTGCGGTCTGACGACGGCGCAGATCGCCGCTGCGTTCGTCGTACCGGAAACCACCGTGGCGCAGCGCATCACCCGCGCGAAGCGGAAGATCGCGCATGCCGGGATCCCGTACCGCATTCCCCGCGACGACGAGCTCGGCGAACGGCTGAGCGAAGTACTGACCGTCATCTACCTGCTCTTCAACGAGGGCTATCTGTCGAGCACCGCCGAGCAGGCGCATTCGCGTGACCTCGTCGACGACGCGGAGTGGCTGACCGCACTACTGGCAGGCCTCCTGCCGAACGAGCCTGAAGTGACTGGACTGCTCGTGCTCATCCGGCTCCACCGCGCTCGGGTCGCCGCGCGGTTCACTGCCGATGGTCAGATCGTCCTGCTGCAGGACCAGGACCGGACGCGGTGGGACCATGCCGCGATCGCCGGCGCGACCGCCCTGCTGATGCGGACCGCGCGCAGGCATCACTCCCCCGGGCCGTATCAGCTCCAGGCCGCCATCGCCGCCTGCCACTGTGAGGCGACCACCTGGGGCGAGACCGACTGGGAGCAGATCCTCGTTCTCTACAACATGCTCCTTCGGCTGCAGCCGAACGCGGTCACCCGTCTGCATCGCTCGGTCGCCGTGCGGTACGTCGAGGGCGTGGAACCCGCGCTGGCCGAGCTCGAGGAACTGGAAGGCGCGCTCGGCAAGTACGCCCTGTTCCACGCCACCCGCGCCGAACTACTTCGCGCGGCGGGACGCCCGTCCGAGGCGCATGACGCCGACCAGCAGGCGATCGTGTTCACCGCCAACCCGGCGCAACTGAACCTCCTCCACGACCGCCTGAGCTCCTGACGACGCCGGCGTCGGTCAGTCGGCGTCGCTCCGCCGGACGATGGTCGGGTCGCGCCGTCCCCGGCCGACGTCGATGCCCTTGTTCTGCATCCGCAGCCCGATCGACAGGGCCCGTACGCCGGTCGCGCCGAAGAAGCCGAGTTTGTACGACTCCCCCGGCGCCCCGGCTTCCCAGTACGGGACGTTCAGTTCGCCGTACTTGATGTAGTAGACCTCCGGCTCCGCGCCGGTCGCGATCCGCGCCGCGTCCTGAGCGCAGGCCGGCACCTTCCGCGTGCCACGCCCCGGGGGCGTCCACAGGACATCGCCGGTCGACGGTCCGTGCCGCGGGTCGAAGAAGCACGGCACCCGCCGCTCGGGCACCGGCTGGCCGGCGAGCCTGGCCTGCACACACGCCAGCGCGTAGCGCCCGTCGGTCAAGGTGTCGACGATCGCGCTGATCCCTTCCGGAGCAGCAATCCGTGGCGCCGCGGTCTTGGCCTTCTCATACGCGTCGAGCGCGGTCTGATAGTCGTGGTGCGTCGCGTCATCCAGCGTGGCGCCGTCGAGCGTCGTCCCGAACCGTGTCAACTGTTCCCCGAAGTGGGTAACGTCGTCCTCGGCGAGTTGCCGTACCCGCTCGACCTCGAGTGCCCGCCCGGCCCGCGCCACCCGCCGCGCGCGAAAGTACGCCAGCCCACCGGCCAGTCCGCAGCTGGCGATCAAGGCGACGATCCACTCCATCTACCGATGATAGGCCGCAGGCTCCGACAGCCGTCGCGCTCAACTGGTGGACGGCGCGGAACTTCCGGGGGTGGTCGGCAGTTGAGTGAATGGGCGTTTACCGGTGGTGAGACGAGGAGAGTCATGGCAAGGCGTGTCGAGCAGAAGGCTCGGGCTCGGGAGAGGATCGCAGCTCAGCAGGCTGCCCAGGCGCGCGCGGAGCGGCGCCGGCGGTTGCTGCTCGCGGCGGGTGCGGTGGCGGTTGTGGTCATCGTGGTCGCCGGTCTGGTGATCATCCGGCTGGCCGGCGGCGGGAAGGACAACACCGCGACCGGGCCGTCCGGTGCCGCCGACGCGCAGATCATGACCGGGCTGACGTCCATCCCGGACTCGACGTTCACCGAGGTCGGCACCGACGCCGTGCAGGGCGGTCCGTCGGCGATCACGGCCCCGGCGCTGACCGCGGGCGGGAAGCCGAAGGTGCTCTACATCGGCGCCGAGTACTGCCCGTTCTGCGCCGCCGAGCGTTGGCCCGTCACGGTCGCGCTGTCGCGGTTCGGGAGTTTCAGCAACCTCGGTACGACGCACTCGTCGGCCAGTGACGTGTTCCCGAACACCCCGACCCTGTCGTTCCACGAAGCGACGTACACGAGTCAGTACCTGGCCTTCACCGGTGTCGAGACGACCACGAACCAGCAGGTCAACGGGCAGTACGCCCCGCTGGACACTCCGACGGCGGAGGACCAGAAGGCGTTCGACACCTACAACGCGCCGCCGTACGTGAAGGAAGGCGGCTCGATCCCGTTCGTCGATCTCGGCGGGAAGTTCGTCGCCTCGGGAGCCTCGTACAGTCCGGACATCCTGGCCGGGAAGACCCAAGCCGAGGTCGCGGACGCGCTGAAGGACCCGTCCAGCCCGATCGCGAAGGCGATCGTCGGCTCCTCCAACCTGTACACCGCCGCGCTCTGCCACGTCACCGGCAACCAGCCGTCGAACGTCTGCACGAGTGCCGCGGTCACCGCGGCCGCCGGCAAGCTCGGGAAGAGCTGAGACGTGAGCAAGACTGCGGGGACGGAGCAGCAATCCGAGCAGGTCGCACCGCTGGGATGGTTGCCCTGGACCACTTTGGGACTGTCGATCGCGGGCGTCGCGGTCGCGGCGTACCTGACCTATGAGCACTTCACCGCCGGATCGACGCTCGCCTGCCCGGAGACCGGTGTGGTCAACTGCATGAAGGTCACGTCGAGCGAGTACTCGACTGTCTTCGGCATCCCGGTCGCGCTGCTCGGGCTCGGCTTCTTCGTCGCGATGACCGTTCTGTGTCTGCCGGCTGCCTGGCGCAGTTCGTCTCCGTGGCCCGGGCGGGTGCGTCTGGCCGCGGTTGTGGTCGGGGTGCTGTTCGTCTTCTACCTCGTCTGGGCCGAGCTCTTCCAGATCGACGCGATCTGCCTGTGGTGCACCGTCGTTCACGCGCTGACCCTGGTGCTGTTCGGGCTGGTCGTCGTACGGGAGGCGCTGGCACCGACCAGCACCTGAGCCTCGCTGTCTACGTTCGCCCGGAGCTGGGTACCGGGCGCTCACGGGAGGCTGACGTGAACGACTTCATCGGCGCGGCCAAGTGGGTTCCGCACGACGGCGGGATGCGGAAGGTCACGGCGACCCTCCCGGACTGTCGCGGCTGCGACCTGCACGAGTACGCCGAACAGGTCGTGCCGGGCGAAGGACGGGTCCGCGCCCGGATGATGCTGATCGGCGAACAACCCGGTGACGTGGAGGACAAGGAAGGGCACGTCTTCGTCGGGCCTGCCGGCCGGCTGCTGGACAAGGCGCTGATAGAGGCGGGGATCGAGCGCTCCGAGGTGTTCTTGACCAACGCGGTCAAGCACTTCCGGTTCGAACGTCAGGGCAAACGCCGGATCCACAAGACCCCGTCGGCCGGTCAGATCGTTGCCTGCCGCCCCTGGTTGGACCGCGAACTGGAGATCGTCAAACCAGACCTCGTCGTCATCCTGGGCGCCGTCGCCGCGCGCGCCCTCCTCGGCCCCGGTTTCAAAGTCACCGAACAGCGCGGCACACAGGTCCAACTCCCCGACGGCCAGGCGGCCGTCGCAACAGTCCACCCGTCAGCTGTCGTGCGCTCCCAGGAATTCCGCGGCGACTTCGCCCACTTCGTCAACGATCTCCGCGCCGCCCGGGAGTTGCTGCCATGAACACCCGAGACTTCCGTCATCGGACCGTCCGCGTCGACCGGTCCACACTGCATCTGGTCGAGGCCGGCCGCGCCGGGGATCCGCCGGTGGTGTTCCTGCACGGCTGGCCGCAGAGTTCCTGGGCCTGGCGCCGCATCCTTCCGCTGGCTGCCGAGGACGGGATACATGCGATCGCCGTCGATCTGCCCGGGATCGGCGAGTCCACGGGAGATGCCACCGACGGGTCCAAGGTCGCGCTCGCCCGGGTGATCCACGGGCTGATCGGTGAACTCGGCTTGGATCATCCGGTGCTCGTCGGTCATGACGTCGGCGGCATGGCGGCGTACGCCTATCTCTGTACGTACGACGACCTACGAGTGGCCGTGGTGATGGACGTGGCCGTGCCCGGGGTCGATCCGTGGGACCGCGTGGTCGCCAATCCGCAGATCTGGCACTTCGCGTTCCACCAGACACCCGACCTGCCTGAACTGCTTGTCTCAGGCAACCGTGCGGCGTACTTCGACTTCTTCTACGAGCTCCTCACCGCGGACAGCTCCACCATCACCCCGGACGCCCGCGTCACCTACGCCCGCGCCTACCGCGCCGACAGCGCCCTGACGGCTGGCTTCAACTGGTACCGCACCTTGCCCCAGGACGCGCAGGAGCTGACCAAGCCCACCGAAACGCCACTGGTGTACCTCCGGGGTGATCACGAGTACGGCGAGCTGGACGACTACGCCGAGGGGTTCCGTCGCGCCGGAGTCACCGCGTTGACCACGGGCCTGATCCCCGACGCAGGTCACTTCGCTCCGGAAGAGGCGCCAGAGGCTACCTGGAGCCGGATCGCCCAGGCGCTCGAGTGAGCAGACGGCGAGCCTGAGCTGCCATGGTCAGATCCTCGCGAGCTGGTACGACGTACGCCGTGACCGGCGACGCCGAGGTGGTGATGACCGATGCGCCGGCCTCGTTGGCGGCGCGATCGATCGTCACGCCGAGCCAGGTCAGTCTGGTGCAGGTTGCGGCCCGGACCGCGGCGGAGCGCTCACCGACGCCGCCGGTGAAAACGAGTGCATCGAGCCCGCCGAGCGCCGCCGCCATCCGGGTGATCTCGCCGGCCAGGCGGTGGAGGTAGACGTCGTACGCGAGCCGGTAGGTGTCGTCGTCCAACCCGGCGAGGATCTCCTGCAAGTCCTCGGTCTTTCCCGTGAGGCCGAGCAGACCCGAGCGGTGTTCGAGCGCGTCGGCCAGATCGTCGGCCATGAGCCCACCGGCCGTCTGCAACCACATCAGCAGTCCGGGATCCACCGAGCCGGAGCGCGTCGCCATCACCAGACCGTCGACCGGCGTGAACCCCATCGTGGTGTCCACCGACGCCCCGTCCTCGATCGCGCACAGCGAGGCGCCGGCGCCCAGATGGCAGCTCACCACCCGCGGTGCCTCGACGGTGCGAGCGACGTACTCGTGCGACAACCCGTGGAAGCCGAACTTCCGCAGGCCGAAGCGGTCCCGCCACTCCCCCGGCAGCGCGTACGTCGCCGCGGCCGCCGGGATGGTCCGGTGGTACGACGTGTCGAAGCACGCGACCACCGGACGATCGTCACGACGCGACGCACGGATCAGCTCGAGCGCCCGGGGCTGGTGCAAAGGTGCCAACGGCACCAATTCCTCGATCGCCGCCTCGACATCGTCGTCCACCAGCACCGCACCGTCGAACCGGGATCCACCGTGCACGACCCGGTGCACCACCGCATCGGCCCGCAGCTCGGACAGCGCGTCGGCGGATCCGCTCCAGTCGGTGACCGACCGCTCGTCCAGCACCTCGTCGTCCGGAGAGAGCACCCGCAGTTTCAGGCTCGACGACCCCGCGTTGACGATCAGGAGATCCATCGCCACTCACTGACCTGCGGCAGATCCTCGCCGTACTTCGTGACGTGGAGGTGGTGCCGGGTCCGCTGGTCGGCGAAGTGCTGCCGCGTCGCCACCGCGTGCGTCCCCAGCGCGGGCACCCGGTCGATCACGTCCATCGCCAGGTGGTACCGGTCCAGGTTGTTCAGCACGACCATGTCGAACGGCGTGGTCGTCGTACCCTCCTCGATGTAGCCGCGCACGTGCAGGTTGTCGTGCCCGTTCCGTCGGTAGGTGAGCCGGTGGATCAGCCACGGATAGCCGTGGTACGCAAAGATCACCGGCTTGTCGGTGGTGAACAACGCGTCGAACTCGGCATCGGTCAGCCCGTGCGGATGCTCGCTCGCGTCCTGCAGCCGCATCAGGTCGACGACGTTCACAACCCGAATCCGCAGCTCCGGCAGGTGCTCGCGCAGCAGGCTGACCGCGGCGAGCGTCTCCAGCGTCGGTACGTCGCCCGCACAGGCCATCACCACGTCCGGTTCGCCGTTGTCGTTGCTGGCGAAGTCCCACACGCCGATCCCGCGCGCGCAGTGCAGCGCGGCCGACTCCCAGTCCAGCCAGTTCGGCTGCGGTTGCTTGCCGGCGACAACGACGTTGATGTAGTTCCGGGTGCGCAGGCAGTGATCCATGGTGGACAGCAACGTGTTCGTGTCCGGCGGGAGGTAGACCCGGACGACCTCCGCCTTCTTGTTCACCACATGGTCGATGAACCCGGGGTCCTGGTGCGAGAAGCCGTTGTGGTCCTGCCGCCAGACATGCGAGGTGAGCAGGTAGTTCAGCGACGGGACCGGCCGCCGCCAGTCGAGCCGGTTGATCGTCTTCAGCCACTTCGCGTGCTGGTTCACCATCGAGTCGACGATGTGAACGAACGCCTCGTACGACGAGAACAGCCCGTGCCGGCCGGTGAGCAGGTACCCCTCCAGCCAGCCCTGGCAGGTGTGCTCGCTGAGGATCTCGAACACCCGCCCGTCCGCGGCGAGGTGCTCGTCGGTGTCGCGCCGGTTCGCCAGCCAGGCCTTGCCGGTCGCGGCGTACACCGCGTTCAGCCGGTTCGACTCGGTCTCGTCCGGCCCGAACAGCCGCAGGTTGTTGTAGTCGGCGTTCAGCCGAAACGCATCGCGCAGGTATGCCGCGAACACCTTCGTCGGCTCACCGTCCTCAGCGCCAGGCACCTTCACCGGTACGGCGTAGTCCTCGGGCGACGGCAGCTCCAGGTCCCTGGTCAGCAGGCCACCGTTGGCATGCGGCGACGACCCCATCCGCCGGTCCGGACCAGGCGCGAGCTCCAGCAGCGAGTCGACCGGGCGGCCCTGCTCGTCGAACAGCTCCTCAGGCCGGTAGCTGCGCAGCCACGACTCCAGCTGCCGCAGGTGCTCCTCGTTCGTCCGTACGCCGGACAGCGGGACCTGGTGCGATCGCCAGGTGTCCTCCACCGGCTGGCCGTCGACCGTCCGCGGGCCCGTCCAGCCCTTCGGCGTCCGCAGTACGATCATCGGCCATACGGCCCGCTGTGGCGGCTCGGAGGACGATCGCGCCTCGCGCTGGATCTCGTCGATCCGGCTCATGCACCGATCGAGAGTGGCGGCCAGCGCCTGATGGACCGTGGCCGGATCGGACCCCTCGACGAGATACGGCTCGTGGCCGTAGCCGCGCAACAGCGAGGTCAGCTCGTCGTCACCGATCCGGGCCAGCACGGTCGGGTTGGCAATCTTGTAGCCGTTCAGGTGCAGGATCGGCAGCACCGCGCCATCTCGCGCCGGGTCGAGGAACTTGTTGGAGTGCCACGAGGTCGCCAGCGGTCCGGTCTCGGCCTCACCGTCGCCGACCACACACGCGACGACCAGGTCCGGATTGTCGGCGGCGGCGCCGTACGCGTGGCTCAGCGAGTAGCCGAGCTCGCCGCCCTCGTTGATCGATCCCGGTACATCGGCCGCGACGTGGCTCGGGACGCCGCCAGGAAACGAGAACTGCTTGAACAGTCTCGCCATCCCGGGCTCATCTCGCGTCGTGTTCGGGTACGTCGCCGTCCAGCTGCCCTCGAGCCAGGTGTTGGCCACGATTGCGGGACCGCCGTGGCCGGGCCCGATGACGTACATCAGGCGGCGGTCCTGCCGGCGGATCACCCGGTTCAGGTGGGCGTAGACGAGGTTCAGGCCCGGCGTCGTACCCCAGTGGCCCAGCAGCCGTGGCTTGATGTGCTCCGGGCGCAGCTGCTCGCGAAGCAAGGGGTTGGCGAGGAGGTAGATCTGTCCGACGGACAGGTAGTTGGCCGCGCGCCAGTAGGCGTCGAGGCCTTGGAGTTCGTCGTCGTTCAGCGGTGTGACGTCGACCGTTTCCACGCGGTCAGACTACCTGCCGACGGCCTTCGCGAGTTGGGCTTTGGTCATCTTCGAGCGGCCCTTGATGTTCTTGTCCTTGGCCTCGTTGTAGAGCTGTTCCTTGGTCCGGCCCTTGGAGCCGCTGTGCGAGCGGAGTCCGCCGCGACGGCCCGACGAGATGTCGTGGGTCGACGTGCGGCTCGTCTCCTTGGCCTCGCCGGAGCGGGCGCGTTCCTTGTTCACGGTCCGCGCGGCGATCTCCTCCGCGGTGTCCTCGCTGCGGCCACGCTTCTTGAGGCCGGCCTTGATGTGCTCGTACTGCCGTTCGCGCTTCGCGTTCGATCCTGCGGGCATGATCCGCTCCTTCCGACGTCCCGGCCGGTACCCGAAGTTGCCCCCGACAATCAGGACTTCGTCCCCGGGAGGAACTCCTGCACCTTCGACTTAACACCTTCCTTGATCACGTCGACGCGGTCGGCGTCACCGCGGACGATCGACTCCAGCGCCTTCTCCAGCTGGTCCCAGGTCGCATGCGGAGGGATCGGCGGTACGGCGGGATCCGTGACGAACTCGACCACACAGGGCCGGTCCGCGGCCAGCGCCTCGTCCCACGCGGGTGCGACCTCCTCCGGCTTGGCCGCGAGTACGCCGGCCAGGCCGAGACTCCGCGCATACGCAGCGTACGGGAAGTCCGGCAGTTCCTGCGACGGCAGGAACTGCGGGGAGCCGCCCATCGCGCGGAGCTCCCAGGTGACCTGGTTGAGGTCGTTGTTGTGCAGCACCGCGACGATCAGCCGGGGGTCGTCCCAGTCCTGCCAGTACTTCGCGATCGTGATCAGCTCGTTGATGCCGTTCATCTGCATCGCGCCGTCGCCGACCAGGGCGATACACGGCCGCCCGAGGTGGCCGAACTTGGCGCCGATCACGTACGGCACGCCGGGTCCCATCGTCGCGAGGGTGCCGGACAGCGATCCGCGCATGTCACCGCGGAACCGCAGATGCCGCGCGTACCAGTTCGCGGCCGAGCCCGAGTCGGCCGCGACGATCGCGTCGTTCGGCAGCCGGGGCGACAGCTCATGGAAGACCAGCTCCGGATTCACCGGGTCCGCCGAGGTGTGCGCGCGGCGCTCCATCACCTGCCACCAGCGTTCGACCTTGCTCTCGATGCCCTCGCGCCAGGACCGGTCGACCTTGCACCCGAGGAGCGGGATCAGCCTGCGCAGCGTCTGAGCCGCATCGCCGACCAGGTTCACCTCGAAGGGGTACCGCAGCCCGACCATCGTCGGATCGACGTCGATCTGCACCGCACGCGCCGCGCCGTACTCCGGCAGGAACTGGCTGTACGGGAAGTTGGAGCCCACCACCAGCAACGTGTCGCACCCGGTCATCAACTCGTACGACGGCCGCGTGCCGAGCAAGCCGATCGACCCGGTGACCCAGGGCAGTTCGTCGGACAGCACATCCTTGCCGAGCAAAGCCTTCGCGACGCCGGCACCGAGCAGGTCGGCGACCGAGTCGATCTCCTGCCGGGCACCCCGCGCGCCCTGACCGACGAGCATCGCGACCTTCTCCCCCGCGTTCAGCAGGTCCGCCGCCCGGCGCAGGTCGTCCTCGCGCGGCACCGGTGCGGACCAGGTCAGATCGAGGCTCGACGGAACCATCTTGAACGCGTGCGACGGCGGCTCGTACTCCAGTTCCTGGACGTCGGCGGGAACCACCAACGCGGTGACGGTACGACGCGACACCGCGATCCGGATCGCCCGATCCAGAACGTTCGGCAGTTGCTCGGGGACCATTACCTGCTGGCAGTACTCGTTGGCGACGTCCTTGAACAGCGACATCAGGTCGACTTCCTGCTGATAGTTGCCGCCCATCGCCGACCGTGCGGTCTGTCCCACGATCGCCACGACCGGAACGTGGTCGAGCTTCGCGTCGTACAGACCGTTGAGCAGGTGGATCGCGCCCGGGCCGCTGGTCGCCGTACACACGCCCACACGGCCGGTGAACTTCGCGTACCCGACCGCCTCGAACGCCGACATCTCCTCGTGCCGCGCCTGCACGAACCGGGGCTCGTCACCGGCGCGTTCCCAGGCCGACAACAGCCCGTTGATGCCGTCACCGGCGTACCCGAAGACATGGTCGACTCCCCAGTCGCGGAGTCTCTGCAGGATCAGATCGGCAACCGTGGTCTTCATCTCCGACCGGTGCCCGCTGTGCCCAGGCGTATGCGGCCCGTCTCGCGGTTGCCCGCCGCGTGCATGGATGAGTCGCGAGCGGGCACCCGGCGGTTAACTCAAACGATCGGAGTACGACGTGAAGATCGGCTACTTCCTGTCCAGTGAGGAGTACACGCCGGCACAGTTGATCGAGCAGGCGCGGCTGGCCGAAGACGCCGGGTTCGACGGACTGTGGATCAGTGACCACTTCCATCCGTGGAACGACGAACAGGGTCAGAGCGCGTTCGTCTGGTCCACCATCGGTGCGATCTCCCAGGTGTGCGAACTGCCGGTGACCACCGCGGTGGCGTGTCCGACGGTGCGGATCCATCCCGCGATCATCGCGCAGGCGGCCGCGACCAGCGCCGTACTGCTGAACGGGCGGTTCCAGCTCGGGATCGGTACGGGCGAGGCCCTGAACGAGCACGTGCTCGGGTCCGTCTGGCCGACGGTCGACGTACGGCTGGAGATGCTCGAGGAGGCGGTCGAGATCATGCGCCGGTTGTGGACGGAGGAGGGATTCGTCTCACACCACGGCAAGCACTACACGGTCGACACCGCCCGGATCTACACCCGGCCGGAGGCGCCGCTGCCCGTCTACATGTCCGGATTCGGGCCGGAGGCAACCGATGTCGCGGCGCGGATCGCGGACGGGTACATCACCACCACGCCGGACCGCGAACTGCTGCAGCGGTTCCGCGACAACGGCGGTGGCGACAAGCCGGCGCAGGCCGGGTTCAAGGTCAGCTACGCGCCGACCGAGGAAGAAGGTATCGAGCAGGCGCACCGGATCTGGCGCAACTCCGGGCTGCCCGGCGAGCTGTCCCAGGTGTTGCCGTCACCGCGGCACTTCGAACAGGCGAGCCAACTCGTCACCAAGGAGTCGACGGCGCAGTCGGTCACCTGCGGATCCAAGGCAGACGCACACGTCGAGGCCTTCATGCCGTACGTCGACGCCGGCTTCGACGAGATCTACGTCGCCAACATGGGCCCGCACACCGTCGACATGATGGACCTCTACCGCACCGAAGTACTCCCCGAACTCCACCGCCGCCGCAGCTGAAGGAGGCCCACCGTGAGCACAACCCCCATCCCCCCACCCCTCCCCGATCCCCTCGACCCCGACCGCCCCTTCCCCGGCCAGGGCCGGCCCGAGGACGACCCGGACCTCGACCCCACCCCGGCCCCCGAACCCAACCCGAACGAAGACCCCGACGAACAACTCCCCCACAACTGAAACGCCGCACACGGTCGGACGACTGGCTGTCCGAGTGGCACGCCCCAGCTCGGTCGAATTGCGGCAACGTCACGGCCAGGCCAACCGCGTGGCCCACCGACCGGCAGTGCGCAGACCGACAGGTAGTGCACCTGCGAGACGCCGTACACAGGTCGCGTGGACCGCTCGGCTGCACTACCAGCGTCCCGACACCTCCTGTCGATCTGCACACCGCCACCGGGGGTCGGCCTCGGCACGCGACTGATTGGGCAACCGGCGGTCGATGGTGGGAGGAGTGTCGGACCAGCGCTCTACTCTCACGCCATGGCACAACCGCCCCGCCTCGTCATCGCGCAAGACGGCCCGTACGTGATCTCGAGCGTCGAGGCGGTGACCGTGTTGTTCGCTCGTTCACGCACGGACTACCGCGTGGAGCTGCTGGCTGCAGCTGCGCCGGGTGGCAGCGTGCGGATGTGCCGGTGTGGTCGGTCTCGTTCGCTGCCTGTCTGGACCGTGCGTCGGGCAACAAGCCGTGGTGCGACTTCAGCCACCGAGTGGTCGGGTACTGCAGTCGAGATCGGTGATGGTCCGCAATCTCCTCACCGCCCTCATCGCCGCAGTCCTCCCCGACCCGGGGAACTGGAGGACGCTAGTCGGCCGGCGCGCCGCCGCTTGCACGCCATTCGAGGGCCTCGGGTAGGTCGTGGTACTCGAGCAGGTGCTGCCCCGCGATCCTGGCCAGTTCGTCGCGGACCTCGCCAGGAGTCGCGTAGAAGTACTCGCGCCGCAGGTTGACCTTGTTGACGCGCTTGTCCGCAAACGCGGCGTGGAGCCCACCCTCGAGACCAAGCGCGTCCTCACTGAAGATGATCGCGTGTACGTCGAATCTGAACGGAACCGACGCGTCCCCCAATTCGCGAACCCGGTCCAGTGGATCGAGCCGCCGCGTCATGCCGATCTTGATGATGGTCTGACCGAACGAGCCGACGTTCGAGATGATGTAGACGTAGCCGGCGCGGATGTTGGCTTCGCGCTCCTCGACCCCGGCGATCGACGACTCGATGTCCGCGATCTGTGCCTCGAGTTGGTCGATGGCGGCCGTATCACCTGACGCTCGCACCCGAGCCAGAGCGGTCTCGTAGTGCGACCGCTCCTTCAGCAGCTTCGACTTCTCCCGCTCGAACTCACGCCGCGCGGTTTCCTCCTCGCGCTGCTGCTCGCGCTGCGCGCGAATGCGTTCCTTCTCTTCCTCGACCTTTGACAGGTAGTCGGCGGTCAGCAGGACCTCGTCGACGCGCAGAGCGTGGTAGTCCTCGCTGATCCTGATGTTCATGCTCTGGCCCAGCCGAGCGATGGACTCGCGTGCCTTCGACAGACGCTCGACACTCGACGCCCTGCGATGCGGCCGGACCGTCCGGACACAGTTGTCCGCCTCGGCGTTGTAGGCGCGCAGCATCAACTTGGAGATCTCGCGAACCATCTTGTCGCCCTCGCGCTTGGAGTTGTTGACCTGCCATGTCGTCGACGCCGTCACCGCACCGTCGCCCCGAGCGAGTGTCTTGTACCGGTCCTTCAGGTCGGCCAGCCGCGCCTTGTAGGCAACCGCGTCCTCCAAGGGATGCGAGTACTCATAGATGCCCACCTCCTGCAGCATCGCGACCTCGTTGGTCTCGATGACCCCTTGCCGTACGGCGGCCAGCTCGGCCTGAGCGTTCGACACATCCTGGCGGGCACTGCCCAGCGCAGACTGCACCTGACCGAGTTCGTCGCGCAGGCGGTCCGTCTCGGCCGCGATGGTCAGCGCATCCATCCCACCGAGCTGACCCACGAGGTCGCGCAGTCGCTCGACCTCGTTCTCCAGGCGCTTCTTCGCTCCGAACAACCCGCGCCCATCGCGTCGACCCGGGATGTCGAGACCACCCTCGGCCGGAGTCGTCTGCTGATCCAGCTCGGCCCGAGCCGCGTGCCTGGCGTGGACCGCAACCGGACTCTGCAGCGGTGCTTCCGGTACGGCGCTGACATGCGATCCGACCGGCACATCCTCTACCCATAACTGCCACCCAGGCGGCACCGGCGGCCAGCTCGGGTCAGGTTCCCAGCCCGGCTCAGGTACGAAACCGACCGGCGGCCTGGGCCAGTTCGGCGGCGGGTTGAATCGATACGACATGCAGCACGCTCCCCCACGTCAGACACGTCACGACCAGACGGCCGTACCGCGGGCCCCCACACCAACCTCACCCTCCCCGGCGAGGCCACCCACGCAAGCCCATATCGCCGTGAGCCACACATCCGTTACATCTCGCCACCTCGAACCACCCTCCGTCAGAGGCCCGGATCGGAACTTTACCGAGGGTGAACAGCCGTGGCCGCGGACGCAGGCTACTATTGGCAGAGCACCGAACATCGGCAATGCCGACCGCCCCCGGCGACGGCTGCGTCTTGGCCCGGAGGTCACAGTCATCGACTAGAGGTCGCCAATCGCACGCGGTGGCCGGTCCCGGCGGAGTCCGGGACAGCGACCGCTCGCGGAAGCGGTGGTTCTGCGCCGTTTCCCGGTGGCCCTACCGGACTCTCGGCGCGACGTGTCGCGGCGGCGGGATGGTCGTGTGGTGCTGCGTTCAGCCACGGCTCTCGTGCCGTGGCAGTACTGAGGAGGAGTCTTTGGCCCCACGAGGCCAGCGCCAGTCCAGCGCTGCCCGTTCCGCTCCCCGTCGCCGGCGTCCTGCCCGCGATGGTGACGGTCTGATCCCGGTCCTCGCCCGTGCCGTGCGGGAGGTCGAGAGCGCGGTCGAGCGCTCCGACGTACGCCCGTCGGTGCGCACCAAGTTCCAGGTCGTGGCGTTGCTGGTGCGCGAGGAGCGTGCCCGCGTGAACGCGGACCAGAACGCGACCGACACCTACCGCGCCGAGCAACTCCGGCGGCTGGACGGCGTCGCGACGATCCTCGCCAAGGCGGCTGCCCGCGAGACGTCGCTCCTCGGGCTGCTGGCCGAGGACGCGGTCGTCCCCGAGGCCGGTGCGCGGCTCAAGCGCGACATGCTGAAGTCCGCCGGCGTCGAGGCTCCCGACGAGGAGCCCGCGCCCGCCGAGCCGGCGACTCCACCAGACGCCGCGCGCCGCGTCGTACCGCAGGCTGTGGTCCAGCGGCAGCTCGCCAACCCGTTCCTCGCACCCGACTTCTCGGCTGCCCCATCGCGTGCGCCGCGCCCGCGCCGACTGGCCGGCTGGGAGCTCATCGGTCCCCTGCTCAAGTCGTTCGAGTACGCCGGTGCCGCCGCCAGCATGACCTTGCCCGAGCCGACCTCCCTGAACGCAGCCGGTGGCCTGGAGCTCATGCCACACCAGGCGCGCCTGATCGCCTCCGCCGCAGCCGGCCACCGCACGTTCCTGCTCGCCGACGAGCCGGGCCTCGGCAAGACGGCTCAGGCTCTGCTCGCTGCCCGGGCCGCCAACGCTTATCCCCTGCTGGCCGTCGTACCGAACGTCGTGAAGACGAACTGGGCTCGCGAGGCCGGCCTCTGGACGCCGCAGAAGACTGCCACGGTGATCCACGGCGACGGCGACACGATCGACGGGTTCGCGGACATCGTCGTCGTCAACTACGAGGTGCTCGACCGTCACGTCGGCTGGCTCGGTGACCTCGGCTTCCGCGGCATGGTGGTCGACGAGGCGCACTTCATCAAGAACAAGAAGTCGCAGCGGTCGCGCAACGTCCTGCAGCTGTCCGAGCGCATCCGGACCCGTACGCCCCGTCCGTTGCTGATGGCACTCACCGGTACGCCGTTGATCAACTCGATCGAGGACTTCACGGCGATCTGGCAGTACCTCGGCTGGATCGATGAGAAGGGTCCGAGGGCCGAGCTGATGGAGTCGCTCGAGGAGACCGAGCTGACGCCGGCCGACCCCGGCTTCTACGCCGCCGCCCGCGCGTCCGTGATCGACCTCGGCATCGTCCGACGCCGCAAGGTGGACGTGGCCGCCGACATCCCGGCCCGCCGGATCGCCGATCTGCCCGTCGAGCTCGACGGCGCCCTCGGCCGCTCGATCCGCGACGCCGAGCGCGAGCTCGCCAACCGCCTCGTGCAGCGGTACCAGACCGCACTCCAGACGCGGACGTCCGGCACCACCGTGGAGGGCATCGACCACGAGCTCGTCCGCCGGGTCGCCGGCTGGGAGCGCACCGAGATGGCGAACGCGAAGACCGGCGAGAACGTCTTCACCCTGGTACGCCGGATCGGCACCGCGAAGGCAGGTCTCGCCGCCGACTACGCCGCGCAACTCGCGCAGAACGTCGGCAAGGTCGTGTTCTTCGCCCGCCACATCGAGGTGATGGACGCCGCCGAGGAGCTCTTCGCGGAGCGCGGGATCGGGTTCTCCTCGATCCGGGGCGACCAGACCGCGCGGAACCGGCAGAAGAACATCGACGCGTTCGTCAACGACCCGGAGGTCTCGATCGCGGTCTGCTCGCTGCTGGCCGCCGGTGTCGGCCTCAACCTCCAGGTCGCGTCGAACGTCGTACTCGCGGAGCTGTCCTGGACGAACGCCGAGCAGACGCAGGCGATCGACCGGGTGCACCGGATCGGCCAGGACATGCCGGTCACGGCCTGGCGGATCATCGCCGCGCAGACCATCGACACGAGAATCGCCGACCTCATCGACAGCAAGTCCAGCCTCGCCGCCCGGGCCCTCGACGGCTCGGACGAAGAGGTCTCGTCCTCCGCGGACTTCCAGCTCGAGGCCTTGGCAGCACTCCTCATGGACGCCCTGGAGAACAAGCTCTAGGCGGCCTGTCAGTCGGCGGTGATCTCGACGCAGCACTCGCCGCCGGCTGGATCGAGGATGGCGCGGACGGTGGTTGCCCGGAGGCCGTTGAGCATGCCGGTGAGGAAGGCGTGGTTGATGCCGCAGACGGCATCGGGCTGTGCTTGAGCGAGTGGGTGGAACGGGCAGCTGTGCAACCGGACGCAGTCCGGGCGCGGGCGGTCCGGTTCGAAGCCGACGCGCGACAATGTTGCCTCTGCCAACGTCAAGGCACGTTCCGAACTCAAGCGGCCGGGACGGGATCGGGCGCGTTCGTCCTCGCCGATGCGTTCCCCTCGGCGGAATGCTGCGTTCAGGGCCGAGTCCATGGGGCTGATGTCGTCGTCCTGGCTGAGGACGCCGTCGAGGAGGATCTCCGCGAGCAGGTCCGGCTGCCGCGGCGGGATCGAGAGTCGCACGTCGGTCTCGACCGGTTCGTACAGCTTCGGCGCGCGGCCGACCTTGCGAAGCCTGCCGCCCTGCTCGTAGTGCGCTCGCAGGAGCCCGGCCTCGACCAGCTTCTCCAGGTGGAACGCGGCCAGTTTCCGCGAGATCCCGACCTCGGCCGCCGCCTCGTCCCGGCTGATCGCCCGGCCGGCCCGACGGCAGAACTCGAACATCCGGCGCCGGGACTCGTCGCTCAACGCCGAGACCGCCCTGATCGCCGCGGGCGCACCGAGCCCCTCGTCAGCCACCCGTCCACGATAACGGACACGAACATTGGCCAAAAGCGACGCCGACGCGCGCCCACCTCTTGACCAGTCATTCCGAATAAGACCAAACTCGGTTGGTGAAATAGGAGGTGCCGATGTCCGATCGGTCGTCTGCCGCGAAGCACCCGGTCAGTGCGCTGCTGACCGGCCCGTACGGTCACCCGTTCCACCCGATCCTGGTGACGATCCCGATCGGCGCCTGGGTGGCCAGCTTCGTCTTCGACATCGGATCACAGGCGGCGGACGCGGCGTACCTGGTCCAGGCGTCGACGTGGCTGATCGTGATCGGCATCGTCGGCGCGCTCGCGGCCGCGACCGTCGGGTTGCTGGACTTCTTCGCCATCCCGACCGGCACACCGGCGTTCCGGACCGGGGTGATCCACCTGATCCTGAACGTCACGATCGTCGTGGCGTACGTCGTCAACGCGCTCTGGCGCCGCGGAGCCGATGCCGACCAGGTCGCGGTCGGTCCGATCGTCCTGTCGGGGGTCAGCCTGGCCGCACTCATGGTGTCGGGCTATCTCGGGGGAAAGCTGGCCTTCCGGTACGGCGTCCGCGTCGCCGAGGAGGACGACCAAGCCGAAGGTTTCGAGCCGAGGAGATGACATGGGTATCGCAGCACTCGTGACGTGGCTGATCACCGCGGTCGGTGGTTTCTACCTGCTGTACACCTGGATCAGCAACGGCGGGCCACGCAAGCCGAGCGCGAGCAGGTTCCGGCCGGCACTGATCTTCAGTCACTTCGCCCTCGCGGCCATCGGGCTCGTGCTGTGGATCATCTACCTGATCGCCGACAGCGATGTGCTGGCCTGGGTCGCGTTCATCCTGCTCGTGCCGGTGGCTTTGCTCGGGTTCGCGATGCTGCGGCGCTGGCTGCCGACGTACCGAGCGCGTGCGGTGGCCGAGGCCCCGACCGCCGACGTACCGGCTGAGCGGCACTTCCCCGTCGCTGTCGTTGGCGGCCACGGCCTGTTCGCCGTCGTCACCGTGGTGCTGGTGTTGCTGGCGGCCCTAGAGGTCTGAGGTGAGTTCGCCGACCGGCAGTTCTGCCTTCACCGTGTTGGTGGCCGGCGCGAGCGGGCAGGTCCAGAGCGGGCTGTAGGCGCACGAGGGGTTGTAGGCGAAGTTGAGGTCCACGACGAGCCGGCCCTCGCGGATGTCACCACCCAGGTCGGCGCCCTTGACGGTGTCCAGCAGGTAGCGGCCACCGCCGTACGTGTGTGTGCCGGCCAGTGCGTCCTTGACCGGCACGAACACACCACCGCCGTACGACTCGAGCCACCACACGTCGAGGTCGCCGATCGCGGGCAGGTGCAGTACGCCGACCCGCGAGAACGGGATCACGCCGTCGGTGGCCGACGGCACTTCCCACCGGACCGGCTCGACGTCGGTGTCGACGGCGACCTCGAAGCGCAACTCCGGCCGGTAGGCCCCCATCGGAACCCCTCTGAAGCCCTCGCGCTCCTCGACAGGCGATGCAGGATGGGTCGCCAGCAGCTCGTCTCTGCCTGCCCGCCACAGGGCATGTCCCTCGGCCGGGTCACCGGCCGCTCGCACAGCGCCGTACAGCGCAAACACTCGCCGCCGCCAGTCAGCCGTATCCAGCGCGCCCGGCGCTCCCCGTTCTTCGCTCACCCAGCCACCCTACGGCGCCCCCTCAACAGCTGGCACGGAGCTTGCAAACGGTGGATGCTGAGGAGGGGGTGGGGGCGCGTGGAGTTGGCGTTGGAGGGACGGGTCGGCCTGCGGTTGGAGTTGCGGCCCCAGATCGTCGCGTACGCCGAGGTGCTGCAGCTGCCGGCGGTCGGGGTGGACGCACTGGTGGAGCGGGAGCTGGGCGACAACCCCGCGCTCGAGCGAGTCGACGACGGTGCCTGGCGCGGACCGGCTGCCGGGGTGACCGAGTGGGTGGACGGCGGCGAGGTGGGTGCGCTGCGGGCCGAGGCGCGATTGCTGGTGCCTGCCGTCGATGGTGCGATCGTGGAGTACGTCGTGGGTTGCCTCGACCAGCGCGGTCGATTGACGAGTACGACGGACGAGATCGCGGTCTGTCTCGGGGTGAGTCCGACACGTGTCGGGCGAGCACTGTCAGCCGTGCAGAAGGTTGGGCCGGCTGGGATCGGGGCTCGGGATCTGCGTGAATGCCTGCTGCTCCAACTCGAGGACCGGACGCCCACTGCGGTCAGGACCGTGGTGGACCGGCATCTCAACGACCTGGCCGCCGGGCGGTTGGACCGAATCGCCAAGTCCCTCGGGACGTCCGCTGCCGAGATCCAGACCGCGTCGGACTTCATCAAGGAGCGGCTGGTGCCGTTCGTGCCACTGGATCTCGGGTGCTGGCCGCCACGGACCACGAACGCTCGGGCCGAGGTACTACGGCCGGACTACGTGTTCACCGACGAGTTCGCGGTCGAGGTCGCCGAGGAGGTCCGGCATTCGCTGGCGATCAGTCCGTCGTACCGGGCCGGCGGTGCGGAGGTCCAGGAGTGGCTGGCCAGGGCCAGGCTGTTCATGAGCCGTCTCCACCAACGCTGGCAGACAATGCGCGCGGTCGGCGAGGCGATTGTCGACAATCAGAAAGTCTTCTTGTCCGGGAGAGCCGACTGTCCCGCTCCCCTCACCCGGGCCGAGGTCGCGCACACCATCGGCGTCCACGAGTCGACGGTGTCCCGCGCGGTGTCAGCACGTTGGGCGCAGCTGCCGTCGGGACGCCTCACCCCGATGGCGGACTTCTTCTGTACGTCGGCCGAGCCGCGCGACGCGGTCCGCGACCTGATCGCGCACGAGGGCCGGCCGTTGTCGGACGGCGAGATCGCGCGGCTGCTGTCCACCACGGCTCACCCGATCGCCCGTCGTACCGTCGCCAAATACCGAGCCCAGCTCGGAATCGCCGCGCAGTCCCGACGCTGAAGCAAACTTCGCCGGCGTAGCCCCTCCGAAGCCCGGTAGCCGAAGAAGACTTCGGCGGCCGCACCGAGGACCCCTGGCACGGATCGTGCATCCCTCTGGTCGAACAGATCAGGTGACCGGGGAGGTCTTCGTGCAGCAGCTGGATCCGGTGCATGAGCTGGAGCTCGCGACCCGCGCCATCGAGGTGCGGGACCGTGCGGGGGCCGTGCCGGCGCTGCGTGCCATGGCGACCAGCCTGGCCGGACTCCTCCCGACCGCGACCTCCGAGCAGGTCGCGCGGCTGGTGGATCAGAGTCTCCCGCTCTGGATCCGGCTCCAGGAAAGTTCCGGTCCGGCGCGGGTCAGCACGTTGCTCGGGCTCGAGCTGGACGGACTGAGCGCGGAGGACCGCGAGCTCGAGGTGACTCGGCAGCTGGTGCGGTCGGCCTGGGATCGGTTCGCGACCTTGACAGATGGACCAGGAGGAAGGAACGGCGTGATGGCGGCTTACGGCTACGAAGGCTCGTTCGGTTCGGGCGAGGTCTATGCCGAATTCGGCGAGGGCGAGCAGTACGGCGAGTACGGCGAGGGCGAGTTCGGCCAGACGGAGTACGGCCAGGGCGAGTACGGGGAGTTCGGCCAGGGCGAGCAGTACGGAGAAAGCGAACAGTACGGGGAGTTCGGCGAGGGTGAGTACAACGAGTTCGGGGAGGGTGAGCAGTACGGCGAAGCCGAGTTCGACGAACTGCAGGAGGCCATGCCCGGTGAGCTCGAGCAGTTCGAGGCCGAGCTGCAGGAGCTGAACGGCGAGTACTCCAGCCCACTCGGCGAACAGCAGGAGATGGAGCTGGCCGCGCAGTTGCTGGAGATCCGCGACGAGGCCGAACTCGAGCAGTTCCTCGGCGGCCTGATCAAGAACGTGGTCAAGGGCGTCGGTGGTTTCCTCGACTCGCCAACCGGCAAGGCCCTCGGCGGGATCCTGAAGAACGTCGCCAAGAAGGCGCTGCCGGTGGTGGGCGGCGCGATCGGATCGTTCGTTGCCCCAGGCATCGGTACGGCGATCGGCAGCCGTCTCGGCAGCATGGCGACCAAGCTGTTCGAGGCCGAGCTGGGTGAACTGGAGGGGCTCAGCCAGGACGAGGCAGAGTTCGAGGTCGCCCGCCGGTACGTGCGGTTCTCGGCCGCCGCGACTCGCAACGCGGCACTGTCTCCGCGGCACGGGCAGCCACAGCGGACGGCCCGCGCAGCTGCCTACGGCGCAGCACGCCGGCACGCCCGCGGAGTGGCTCGGCGCTACCCGTCGTTCGCGCGGCCGGGTCAGTGGCACGGCTCGCAGCAGCAACGCCGCAGGCGCCACCATCACCCGCAGCAGTCCGGACCGTACCCGTACGCCGCCTGGCCGTACCCGGTCCCCCCGTTCCCACCGCCCTACCCGGCCCCACAGGAGGAGCCCCCGCAGCAGGAGCCGCCGAGCGGCGCCTCACCGAACGGAGCGGCACCCAAACCTGCCGGTGGACCTCCGCCGGACGCGCCACCACCTGACGCCCCACCGGACGCCGGCGGGCAGAGCGAGTACGGCTACTACGGGTCGTCGTCGCGTCAGAGCTCGGGCGGTCGCTGGGTACGCCGCGGCGGCCAGATCGTGCTCTACGGGGCGTGACCGCGATGGCCGACGCCGTGTGGTTCCTGGAGCAGGAGTGCCGTGCGCTGCGCACGCGGCTGGCACTCGTGCAGCCGTTCGTGCTGCACGAGTCGATGCTGCCCGCGGCCGCACTGGCGCCGGACGCCTTGATGGCGGTCGAGCGCTTCCTGATCCAGGGCCGCGAGGAGCTCCGGCGTCGACTGGACGCGTACTACGACTGGCTCCTGGGCGCCGGTGCTTCGGCGCCACCCGACGAGCAGCAACGCCGGTTCGTCAGCCTGCGCTGGCGGTTCAACGACGTACTCACGCAGTTCGACACGTTCCAGCAGGCCATCACCCAACGCAGCGAGAGCCGGATCGGCATCTGGCTGTCCGGCTTGGATGTGGCCGCGCGAGATGCGCTGCAGCTTCCCGGCATCGCCGTACCGCCGATCATCTGCTACCTCGATCGGGGTCAGGGCGCGGCGATCCGGCGGGCGCGGACCCGGTTGGCTGGTGGCGACCCGAGCCCGACGGCCCTGGTCCTCATCCCGCGCGAGCGGATGATCGGGTCGAGCGGAATCGCGTCGTCGCTCCTGCACGAATGCGGTCACCAGGTCGCGGCCCTGTTGGAGCTGGTCCCGTCCCTGCAACACGAGGTACGGCGCTATGCGTTGAAGCGACCGGACGACGAACGACCGGCCTGGCAGCTGTGGCAGCGATGGCTGTCCGAGATCGTGGCCGACCTGCATTCGGTCGGCAAGCTCGGAATCGGCTCGACGCTCGGGCTGATGGGTGTCGTGAGTCTCCCCCGCGTCTTCGTCCTGCGAATGACCGAGGGCGATCCGCATCCGTTCCCCTGGATCCGGGTCCACCTCAGCTGCGCGCTCGGCGACGTTCTCTATCCCCATCCGCAGTGGGCAGCAGTCGCACGGCTGTGGGACGAGCTCTACCCGGCGACGGGTCTCGATGCGGCGCGGCAACGGCTGTTCGCGACGCTTCGTCGTACCTGCCCGTTGCTGGCCCGACTCCTCGCCGGCCACCGCCCAAAGGCCCTGCCCGACCACACGCTCGCAGACACCTTCCCGACCCGCGAACGCACTCCTGACCGGCTCGCCCGGCAGTACGACGACGTACTGACCGATCCCGGCCGGCTGTGCCGGGAACGGCCGACGCTGGCGTTCGCGATCCTCGGCCAGGCCCGCGCCGACGGCCGGCTCAGACCCGAGGACGAGAGCACGGTCGTCAACGACCTGCTCACCCGGTGGGCGCTCGACTCCACGTTCACGGCCGCCGGCACATCTCTCACCAGTTCAAAGGAGACACCCTGATGCCAAGCAACGAACCCGAGGTCATCCTGACCCCCAGCCCGGACACGATCGAGCAGGCGGGCCGCGTCCGGCTCACCGCAACGCTCGACACCTCCGAGACGTTCTTCATCACCGAGGCGTCCTGGAACTTCCCAGGCCGCGGACCGTTCATCGTGCAGACCTACGACGCCGACGACGAGGTCACCGAGGCGAAGGCGGTCTGGCACGTTCCGGACGACCAGACCCCCGGCACCTTCGACATCCGCGTGCGAGTGACGGCGGAGTTGCACCTGGCCAGGCGTGGCAGCGGCGGTTCTCCCCCGGCGCCGACCACCGTCGTCGTCCATGGCAAGGAGGAGGTCACCGTACGGGCGCGGCCGTTCGCTTCCGGCGATGCGGTCGCGGTGACCATGCGCCGCGGCGACATCGTGGAGACCGACGACCAGGCGTTCTGGGTCGCGATCCGCAACAGCACCCAGGCTCTGTCCTTCAACCGGTACGCCGAGTTCCTGGCCGGCACCATGCGCAGGCGCGACGTACGCCGGCTCGCCAAGCTGCAGAAGGTCCGCGCGCTGCCGTTCCCGGACATGGACCAGTACCGGGTGCTGAAGACCGCGACCGAAGTGTTCATGATGGCGCACTGCGGTGTGCGCGTGGACGCGGATCGGCTCGGCCGGCCGTTCAAGGGCCTCGACCTCGACGAGGAGCGGGTCCGGCTGAACCGCCCGGACCTGGACGACGACCCGTTCCGTGCTGAGATCCGGCACCAGTGGGAGGACTACATCACCGAAGGTCCCCGGCTGCCGGGCGAGGAGGACCAGGCGTTCCTGCCGTACCTGGCGGTGATCCGGCTCAAGCTCGGCGATGTCGACGTCGTCGGCGACCGCGACTTCGGCGTGAACACGTACGGCATCCTGCAGAGCAAGCTGACCAATCCGTGCCTGATCGAGCTGATCTGGAACTACTGGCACCGCGAGGCTCATCTGGTGCACGCGATGTCCGCACTGCTGCTGCGGTTCCAGAACGTCCGGACCGGCCGTGGCCCGGACCCCCTCGCGCATCTGGAGATCGATCCGCTCCGGCCGCTGAGCAACCTGATGTGGGGCATGGTCAACGATGAGCAGCATCGCCTCACCGACACCCGGGTCGCGTACGAGTTGTTCCACCACTACGGCATCAGCATGCTGCAGCCCGGTCAGCCACCGATGCGGCCGGCCGACAGCCGCGTGCACTTCCTCGGCAGCTTCCACCGGCTGCTGCACGTGGTCTCGATCTTCCTGAAGGAGGACGACGACACCACCGTGCTCGCGGATGCCTTCCCGGTCCTCAACGCACTCAAGGAGGTGCACCTGCAGCTCACCGAGGGGCAGGGCAACCAGTACCTCGAGCTGCCCTGGCAGGCACGCCAGGAGGACCTGATGTACCAGTACATGCTCGCCCGGCCGGAGATGCGGGAGTTCCTGCCGAGCCGAGTGATGGTCGCGTACCCGGAGGCCTGGATGGATCCGGTGGAGACGGTCAAGCGCCTGTACGGCTGGCCCGATGCGTCCGTACTGCACTTCCGGGATCTGGCGATCTTCGGCGAGCAGCTCCTGCTCGGCATCCGCTACGGCAACTGGAACGACATCCGGCTGCCCCAGCAGGCCGCCAACTGGGTCCGCTACTGGCGTCCGGAGCTGCAGGGCTACATCCACGCCTACCAGGCGGTGACCGGGGCCGATCTCACCGTCGACCCGGTGGACACCACGATGCCGTCGATCCTGCTCCGGCAGCGGCTGCTCGATCAGTTGGCCGGCACTGGCTCCCGGCGTACGTCGGCGGCGCCCGTGCAGCTGCCCGGCTATTCCGGTTCGTTCTGACAGGGAGGCTGAATCATGACGACCCAAGCGTTCCTCGACGAGACGTGGGGCGAGGTCTCCACCGGAGGCGGCGCAGACGCACTGGACAACGCCCTGCCCCAGTCGGGTCCGGGGTTCTACTGCAAGAGCACCGGCCGCCAGTACGGTCGCCGCGAGACGCTGCGCGCGGTGACCGCGATCGCCGCCGAATGGCAGCGGCGGCACCCGAGCGGCCCAAGGATGGGCATCACCGACATCAGTCTGCGCGGCGGCGGCCCGATGTCGCCGCACAAGTCGCACCAGCGCGGGACGGACGTCGACATCCGGCCGGTGCGCAACGACGGCAAGGAGGAGCCGGTCAACTACACGATGCCGGTGTACTCCCGTCAGCTCACGCAGGAGCTGGTCGACCTGATCCGGGGCAACCCGGTGCTGCAGGTCTCGCGGGTGTTCTTCAACGACCCACAGGTGAAGGGCGTCTCCCCGTTGAGTGGTCACCACGACCACATGCACGTCTCGTTCACGACCACTCCCGCCACCGGCGGATCCTTCCCCGCGGCAGGCGGTTCGTACGTGCCCAGCGCGCCCTCGATGCAGGCGCCCCCGATGCAGCCGGCTCCGATGCAGGCGGCTCCAGGCGGCGGGGCTCAGAATGTCCGGCTCGGCACGATCCACGCGACGCGGCCGGACGGCACCCGCTTCACCTATCAGTTCACCAGCGACGACCTGGTCTGGACCGCGCGGTTCATCGTCGGTGAGGCCGGCGGGCGCGACAACGCCGACAACCGGGCGGTCATCTGGGCGATGATCAACCTCTACGGTCTGATCCGGCATCGCCAGTACCCCACCTTCCACGGGTTCCTGCGGGCGTACTCGACACCGCTGCAGGCGTCGCTGAAGAACTGGGGTGCCGCCCGCCGGCACATGCACAAGCCGGAGTTCGTCAAGACGGGTGCGACGTACCCGCCACCGGCGCCGCCGGGCATCCCGGTCGGTCAACTGCGCCAGTTCCTCAAGCTACAGAGCACTGCGTGGGCAGCGCTCCCGCAGCCGGCGCGGAACCTCGCCACCACCGCACTGACCGGAGCCATCCCGAACCCGATCGGCAACGCCACCCAGTTCGCCAGTACGGCGGTCTACTTCCGTGACCGGCACGGACGACTGCCAACCGACGCGCAGTGGACCAAGTTCACCCAGGACTACGCGAGGGGTCAGCGCTGGCAGTGGATCGGGCAGCGGGCCGGTCTCAACCAGCGGAACAACGCGTTCTTCATCGAGGACCGGTTCTCGAAGTTGCCGGCGGGCGCCGTACGAGTCCAACGGCCTTAGGGCGATGACCATCGTCGACGCCCACTGCCATGTGGGGAAAGGAGACACACTCACCGGGCCGTGGGACGTCGGCCGGTTGGACCACTACCTGCGCCGGGCCGACGCCGCGGGCATCACGCAGACGGTCCTCTTCTCGGTGTTCCACGGCGACTATCTGACGGCCAACCGGGCCGTGGCGAAGGTCGTGGCCAGCAGGCCCGAGCGATTCATCGGGTTCGCATTCGTCCACCCCGCCCGGGATGCCGGGCGGGTCGCCGAGTTGGTGCACGAGGCCGTGTACCAACTCGGCTTCCGGGGCCTGAAGGTGCATCGGCACGACGCGGCACTGACGCCCGAGATCGCTCGCGCCGCGGATCGGTTCGGCCTACCGGTGCTCTACGACCCGATGGGTCAGGTGGCGCCGCTGGAGCTGTTCGCCACCGAGTTCCCGCGGGTCGCGTTCATCGTCCCCCACCTGGGCAGCTTTGCCGACGACTGGGCTGCGCAGCGTGCGGTGATCGACCTGCTGGTGCGACTTCCCAACGTGTACGCCGATACGTCCGGCGTACGTCGGTTCGACCTGCTCGTCGAGGCGGTACGGCGGGCCGGGCCGGAGAAACTCATCTTCGGCTCCGACGGACCGTGGCTGCATCCCGGACTGGAGCTCGCGAAGATCAAGGCGCTCGGCCTCTCGCGGCGGGACGAACAGGCCGTCCTCGGCGGCACCTTGCTCGAACTGCTCAGCCCTCTTGGAGCTGGGCAGCCCGCCGCAGTTGGAGCGCGCGCTCGCTGACGGTAAGGATCCGCGCGGCCCGTCTGAGATTCCCGTCCTCCTGCGCGACAGCCATCCGAACCGCGGTGTCCCGCGCGACATCACCGATCTCCTTCAGCGACGCCCCTCCGGCCAGTGCCTGCATCACCGCACCCTCGAACGCATGCCCCGTCCGCCACGCTTCCCGCGTGTCATCCGGAGGCCGCTCGTCATCAGGTACGTCGCCAACCGTGATCGGCCCAGGCCCGACATGCCGTTGAGCGATGCGCTCGACCAGCGTCCTCAGGTCGCGCACGTTCCCCGGGTACGGCCGCCCGGTCAGCAGCGCACTCACAGCGGGGTCGAATCCGCCGGCGGCCTCCTGCAGCGCGGCGAAGTGTTCGGCGAGCGGGAGGATGTCGCGCGCTCGCTCGCGGAGGCTCGGCAGGGCGCACCGCCAGGCGGCGATCCGGTGATAGAAGTCCCGCCGGAACGTCCCGCGTCTCTCCTCGTCGAGCAGGTTCCGGTTGGTCGCGCAGATCAGCCGGAAGGTCGTCCGGTGCCAGGTGTTCCCACCGACGCGCTTGTACGTCCCCTCCTGGATCACCCGGAGCAACTCGGCCTGGAGCTGCAGCGGAAGCTCACCCACCTCGTCGAGAAACAAGGTCCCGCCGTCGGCCTGTCCGAACGCACCGACCCGCTGAGCGACCGCGCCGGTGAACGCGCCCCGTTCATGCCCGAAGAACTCACTGCCGGACAGCGAGGGCACCACCGTCGTGCAGTCCAGTACGACGAGGTCGCCCTTGTCCGGCCTCGGATCCAGCGCATGGACCAACCGCGCCACGAGCTCCTTACCGGTCCCGCTCTCACCGGTGATGAGCAACGACAGCGTCGTGAAGTGCGCGATCTCGACGATCTGGCGCAGTACCCGTCGCCAGGCCGGAGAGCGCCCGACCAGCTCCTCGGTGACCACCCCCGAGTCCATCAACGCGTCGACCTGCTGCCACCGCCGCAACCGCTCGACCGCGTCGGACGCCGGATCCTCCGACCGGTCCCAGGCGATGACATCGGCCGCGCCTGCGGACATCAATTGCCATGACGCGTCGACGTCGACCGACGAGCCGGCCGGCACGACAACCAGTACCCGCCGCTCGCCGTCCGCGGCCGCCGCGCGCACGAACGCCACTTCCCGCTCGGTGATGGTGTCCACGACAACGACACCGATCCGCCCCACGGCTGGTGCCGACTCCGGCACCATCACGCCCTCCCCCGCCAGCGCGTCACAAACCACCTGCGCCGCACGCGACTCCCCCGAAGCCCCGAGACAGCGCATCCACACGGGCCCAATTTCCCCACGAGACATAGCGCTGTATCCCCACGATCGCCCCAGCCCCCAGCGACCTTCCAACCGTACGCGCATCCGCACCTCCAGACCACAGCCTGCAACCACCAGCTGGTGTCGACGACGCCTGGTCCATCAAATGGATTTGATGTAATGTCAGGCGCCGTGAACGGTGTGCCCGAGTTCATCCGGCTGGTCAGCCATCCGCTGCGATGGCAGCTGGTGACCGAGCTCGCGCGAAGCGATCTGCGAGTGCGTGAGTTGGTCGCCGCTGTCGACGAGCCGCAGAACCTGGTGTCGTACCACCTGAGGCTTCTGCGCGACGGGGGCCTGGTCGCCTCGCGGCGTAGCAGCTTCGACGCCCGGGACAGCTATTACCACCTTGACCTCGATCGCTGTGCCGAGGCGCTGGCCGATGCCGGCACCTCGCTGCATCCGGCGCTGCGAATGACACCGGCGCCTGAGGAACCGCCACGCCGTTCGAGCGTGCTCTTCATCTGCAGCGGCAACAGCGCGCGCTCACCGATCGCGGAGGCGCTCCTGCGGCACCGCGCCGGGAACCGCGTCCGCGTGAGCAGTGCCGGGACCTGGCCCAAGGACCGGATCCATCCCCACGCCGTGCGAGTACTACGGGAGCACTACGACATCGACATCGAGGAGCAGGCACCGCGGGTGCTCAACCCGACGCTGCACAGTCGTTTCAAGCGCGTGATCACCTTGTGCGACAAGGCGCGCGAAACGCTGTCCGACAACCCGCCCCGCGCCCACTGGAGCATCCCCGATCCTTCGGCCGGCGACGACGGCCGGAGCAGCTACTCGAGGTTTGTCTCCGCGGCGGCGGACATCGACGACCGCGTTCGGCACCTGCTGCCGAGCCTCAAGGAGGACCAGCCATGAACGAAGAGGAGACCTTCGCCAGCGTCCGCTACATCGTCGACGACGTACCGGCGGCCATCGACTTCTACACCACCCAGCTCGGCTTCGTCCTGCGGAGCAACCCGGCGCCGCCG
The DNA here is from genome assembly GCF_004331485.1 of Kribbella capetownensis. GTDB lineage: Bacteria > Actinomycetota > Actinomycetes > Propionibacteriales > Kribbellaceae > Kribbella > Kribbella capetownensis. The sequence goes on along the minus strand of NZ_SJKD01000005.1, from coordinate 153,449 downwards.
TTCGCCGATGTCACCCGCGGACCATTGCGGCTCCTGCTCTCCGGACCGCAGACCTCTGGCGCCCGCGCCACCCCGGAGGACGCGTCGGAGGCCGGCCGAAACCGTATCCATCTGATTGTCGACAATCTCGACGCCGAGATCGAACGGCTCGAGGCCGCCAAGGTTCCGTTCCGCAGCGAACCCACCTCCGGCCCAGGAGGCCGGCAGATCCTGATCGCCGACCCCGCCGGCAACCTCATCGAGCTGTTCCAGCCTGCCGGCTGACGGCAGCCTTAGCATGTGCGGGTGGCGATACCGGTAGTGCTCGATTGTGATCCTGGGCATGACGACGCGATGGCGCTGCTGCTGGCAGTCGCGGATCCTGCGATTGACCTGCTCGGGGTCACTACGGTGGCCGGCAACCAGACGGTTGAGAAGTGCACCCTCAACGCTCGCCGGGTGCTGTCGCTGGCCGGCGCGCCGGATGTCCTGGTCGCTCGCGGGGCCGATCGTCCGCTCGTGCGACCGTTGCGGATCGCTGACGACGTACACGGCGAGACCGGGTTGGACGGTCCGCGGTTCGAGGGCGACCCGACGGTGCCCGAGGCAACGATCACGGCGCACGAGCTGCTGGTCGACGTACTGACCACGCACGACTCGCCGGTCACGATCGTGGCGACCGGAGCCCTGACGAACGTCGCTCGGCTGCTCGCTGACCGACCGGACCTGACTGACCGGATCGACCAGCTCGTCTGGATGGGCGGTTCAACGGAGCGCGGCAATGTGACGCCGTACGCCGAGGCCAATTGCTTCGTCGACCCCGAAGCGGCGGACCAGGTCCTGCGATCAGGTGTCCCGTTCACGATGTGCGGCCTCAACGTCACACATCAGGCCCTGGTGACAGACGACGTACTGGCTGCCTTCGCACGCATCGGCACTCCGCTGGCCGAGATCTGCATCGAGTGGATGACCTTCTTCGCATCGACCTACAAGCGCCTCTGGGGCTTCACCGCGCCCCCGCTGCACGATCCAGTCGCCGTAGCCCGAGTCATCGACCCCACCATCGTCCGCTGCGTCGACGCCAACGTCGTCATCGAGACCAAGGGCGAATGGACCGCCGGCGCCACCGCCGTGGACCTCCACCACTACACCGGCCGCCCACCCAACGCCCAGGTGGCGGTAGAGCTCGACCAGTCAGCCTTCTGGTCCAAACTCATCGACGCCGTCACCCTCCTCGGTCATCAACCGAGCGGATAGACGAACGGATCCGCTACGACGCCCGGCGGGGTTCGTGGTGAGAGTGCTCGGTCGGAGCGGGCGGCGGCGGCCAGGTCTCGGCAGCGGGCAAAGGTGATGTCGCCGCAGGATTGGGCGTACTCGATCAGGTCGCGCAAGGCGAGGAGGCGGCTCGGACGGCCGGACAGGAACGGGTGCAGGCACAGGTTGAACAGACAGCGGAAGTGCCGCATCGCGTCCAGCTCCGCTCGCCACAGCTCAAGGACCTTGCGCGGCGACTCGATGACGGTGCCGATCTGCGGCGACGGGAGATACGCGTACTGCTCCCAGTCGTCGAGTGACCAGTGCACCGGCAGCTCCACGACCGACCGGCCGCCGACGTCGAGCAGGTACGGCCGGTCGTCGCCCATCAGCGACGAGTCGTAGGCGAACCCGTGCTCGGCGACCAACTCCAAGGTGGTCCGGGTCGCCTCCCACAGCGCGGCCCGGTGCCCGCTGATCTCGATGCCCTGCGCAACGAAGACCTCGAGCGCCCGCTCGAAGTCCGCCCGCTCGTCCGCCGCGGTCAGCGTGGTCGGCGCGCGATGGCTGTACGAATGGTGAGCCACCTCATGGCCACGCTCCTGGATCGTCGCCGCGAGCTCCGGCCGCTGCTCGGCGACCCAGCCCGGCACGAAGAACGTCGCAGGTACGCCGAGATCGCCCAGCAGCTCCAGGATCCGCGGTACGCCGACGTCCGGGCCGTACGCCTGGTGCGACATCGTGGTCAGGTGATCGGCGTACCTGCGCCCGGCGGCGAGGATCGGCGTCTCGGCGTCGACATCGAAGGTGAGCGTGACGACGGCCTGTGCCCCGCCATGCCACGTCGGGGTCGTCATGACCGAGCAGTCTGCCACTGCTTCGCGTTCGCCAGGGTGGCCGCCGGCTCGAGCATCCGGCGGTCGAACCGGTCGAGCCGGTGATCGTTGCCGAGTCGACGGGGCAGATCGGGGTTCGCCAGTGCACCCCGGGCGATCGAGACCAGATCGGCGTGGCCGTCGGTCAGGACGCGATCCGCGCGCGCCGGGTTGTGCATTCCGCCGTTCGCGATCACCGGCAGCCCGCTGACCTTGCGTGCGAGCCCGGTGATCGTCTGGCCACCCGGCAGCCGCGCGGTCTCCAGCCAGTCCCGGCCCTCGCTGGCGATGTGCAGATAGTCGACACCCTGACCGGCCAGAGTCTCGAAGACGATCTCGGCGTCGTACGCGCCGCCGGGCCAGCGATACTCGAGATCGTTCACCTTCGTCTGCGACAGCCGTACGCCGACGACGAATCCAGGCGGCGTCGCCGCGACGATCGCCTCGGCGATCTCGGCGGTCAGCCGGATCCGGTTCGCGACCGGTCCGCCGTACGAATCCGTGCGCTGGTTCGTGTAGACGGTGAGGAACTGGTCGAGCAGGTACCCGTTGGCGCCGTGGATCTCCACGCCGTCGAATCCGGCCTCGTGAGCCAGGACCGCTGACGCGGCGAAGCCGGTGATCACTTCGTCGAGCTGACTCTCGGTAAGTTCGCGCGGCGTCGGCCAGGGACCTTGCCCGCCGTACTCGGACAGCATCTCGCCGATCGGCGGGACCGCCGACGGCCCGACACGCTCCGCGCGGTGCGGATTGCCCTGCGAGATGGCGCCGGCGTGCATCAACTGGGCCAGGATCGGACGGCCGGCGGCATGGACCCGGCGAGTCACCTCCCGCCATCCCGCGACCTGAGCCGCCGTGGTGAGACCTGGCTGATTCAGGTAGCCCTGGCTGTACGCCGGGTCGGTGTAGGTGCCTTCAGTGATCACCAGCCCGAACCCACCCTCGGCGAACGCCGCGTAGTAGTCGGCCATCTCGTCCGTCGGGACACCGTCCGGCGTTGCCGACACGCGCGACATCGGCGCGACGGCGAAGCGGTTCGCGAGCTCAAGGGCGCCGAGTCCGATCGGTCGCAGCGCCGGATGCACAGGAGTTGTCGTCAGTTCCATGCTCCGAACTCCATCAGCATCGGACGAGGCCCGCGATGGATCAAGCCACAAGATCAGGCCGGCGCAGTGGAGGATCGTCCGCTGCAAGCCTACGAAGCGACCTGCTGGAGTTGGCGTCATGCAGACAATCGCTCGTGCCGCGGTGCCCGCCCGCACCGGACGCGCCGTCCGGGTCCAGCGCGGCGACCATGTGCGTGTCATCGACGTCGCCGGCGGCCAGGTTGGCGACCTGTTCGCGTACGTCGCCGCACCGTCCGGGATCACCCCCGAACACCTCAGCGCCTCGCACACGAGGACGGCAACCAGCCGGCTCTTCCCCGCCATCGGTGAAGCCTTCACAACCAACGAGCGCCGCCCGATCCTGACCCTGCTCGAGGACACCTCACCGGGCCGGCACGACCTTCTCATCGCGGCCTGCGACGACGCCCGGTACGCCGGACTCGGCGTACCGGATCATCCTTCGTGTGCCCGGAACCTCCGGGATGCGCTGGGGCGCGACGTCGACGTCGTACCGCAGCCGGTCAACCTCTTCATGCAGGTGCCGGTGCGTGCGGACGGCACGCTCGACTGGTTGCCCGCGGCCACGACCTCCGGCGACTCGATCACCTTCCGCGCCGAGCTCGACTGCGTGGTCGTGGTCTCCGCGTGCCCACAGGACCTGACCGTCATCAACAACTCCGGGCCGACCGATCTCGCCATCGACATCATGCGCTGACGGCTATCCGGCCAGTTCGTCCGCTTCCAGAGCCAGGTAAAGATCCACCCGGTCCTCGGTCCGGGCGACGTCGCGACCGGTCAGCTCGGTGATCCGCGCCAGCCGATTCCGCAGCGTGTTCACATGAACGTACAGCGCGGCCGCCGTCGCGCCGTACTGGCCGTCGTGAGCGAGGAAGGCTCGCAGTGTGGACTCGAGCTCGCTGTCCCGCGTGCTGTCGTGCTGCCGTAGCGGTCCGAGCACACCGTCCGCGAAGCCGCGCAGTGTCCCGGCGTCCTGGAGGCCGAGGAGCAATCGGTGCGTCCCCAGCTCCCGGAACGACGCTACCGCCTGACCTCCCTGCCGGCGGCGCAGTACCTGGCAGGCCTCGCGGGACTGCACCAGCGGCTGCCGCAACTCCCGCACCGAGGCGGCCGTGTCACCGAGTCCGACGACCGGCCGGCGATCCGGGAATCGCTTCCGGACCACAGCACACAGCGCTTCGGCCAGCTCCTTGACATCCTGCCGGGGCTCTTGCAGTGCCGCGACGACATCCTGACTGCCGCCGGCGACGACCACGGCCAGCCCCTGGCCCAGGAAGAATTCGCCGATCGTCTCCGACAGACCGGGCAAGGTCGACTCGGCACCGTCGCCGAACGCGACCGTGAGCACCACCAACCGACCGGACGGATCCACCCCGAAAGCCCGCAGCCGGTCGGGAACCTCGGCCGCCCGCTGCGCGCCGGACAGGATCATGTCCAGCAGCTCACTCGCGAACCGCAGCTCGATCGCCTGGATCGCCTGCTGCTTCGCCACCTCGAGGCTGAGGAAGCGTGCCACCTGATCGAGCGCGTCCTGCTGCGGCTTGGTCAGCTCGGTGACCGGCCGCAGGCACAACAGCGCAGCGTCAGTGTCGCCGACGGCCCCGACCAGGAACACTGTCGCGCGACCTTCCGTCCCGCCGAGATCGATCTCCAGTGGTGGTGGATGGCGGGCCAGGCCGTCGGCAACGCGTCGGCGCTGGTCTGCCGACAGGTCCAGGCCCGCCGACGCGAGCGGCCTCGCCATCCGGTCCACGACCGCCAGCGGCAGCTCGTGCTCGCGCCGCAGGACAGCCAGTACGCCGGAAGCGCCCGCACCGTGCGAGATCGCCGAGGCCAGCGCATCACCGCGCCGAACCATGCCGACCAGAGCGTCACGGCGCTCGTCGGCCTGCAGCGCCGACGCGGCCTCGGCCACCGCGGTGAACGGAACCGCGATCGAGATCTCCGCCAGCGGCAAGTCCTCCCGGCGGCACGCCTCGATCAGCTCGGCCGGCGTCTCCGGCATCACCTCCCGCAGCCCGAACACGATGCCCGCAGCACCAGACCGTCGTACGTTGGCCGCGAAGTCCGCCGCGGACGTCTCCCGCAGCCACAACCCGTTCGTCAGCACGATCTCCCCGGCCCGAAGGTACGGCGAAGGGTCCGCCAACTCGGTGCTGTGCACCCACAACACCTCCCGCTCGACCGCTCCCGCCGTACCCGAAACCAGCAGCCGCAACTCAAGCGACCGATCGCTCAACAGCGCCCCAAGACTCAACACCCTGCGAACATATCCAGTCATTCGCGAATTCAGCACGGAACCTCCGGCTGCTGACCGGGCTTGGCTCAGGCGGGGGCTTCGGCGGAGACGATCAGGAAGTTCGGTAGGCGGGTGTAGGCGGTCAGGCCGGGGGTGGTGGCTGCTACGGATGGGTCGAGGGCCGGCTCGACGATCTCGCGGAGGCGGCAGCCGAGGGTGGACCACGGCAAAGACGAACACCCCGCCGGGCCGGAGCCTTCTACGCAGGCGCGCATCGCGGCTTCCAGTCGGGGATCGCCATCAACACCATGCTGCAGACCACAGCGTCGAACGCGCCGCCCAGATCTGGCAGCCGGGCCAGGTCGGCCCGGACATACCGGACGCCCAGACCGGTCTCGGCCTCCTTGTCACGAGCGAACGCGACATGGCCTTGGTCGGTTCGATACCGACCACCTCAGCCCCACGGTCGGCGAGCATTCCCCTCCTCCGCGGTCGCCTCCATCACCTCCCGCGTACTAGAGGCGTCCCACCGACTGATCGCAGCTTCATTGGTCCAATGCGAGCTCACCCACCCGCCCCCTAGAACCCCAACCAACACATCTCGACCGAAATACCGCGGCGCCTTTCGAGGATGATCGAAAGGTCGGGGGCGTGACACTTGGCGGTGGTCGACTGGGCGTCAACCGGATTCATTGTCGACATGGTGCGGAGAGCCTCATGGGAATCGGAAAACGTACGGCGGCACTGGGACTGCTGGCGAGTTGTCTGGCTGTCGGTGCGACAGTGACACCTGCCGACGCGGTACAGAAACGACCGGCAGACGAGGTTGTGACAGCCGCGGCGCCGACAACATCGCCGGCGGCTGCCTACCGGGTGTATCTCCCGCCCGGCAGCGGCGGCGGCGCGGGCTGCGACGTCGGCTATGCGTGCGCGACCGTGCCCTACGGCAAGGGCTACTACTGGTTCAAGTTCTACAAGTACGGCACTTACACGCTGCACAACTGGTACGGCGTCGGAGTCACCGACAACACCCAGGGGTTCCACGCCGCGATGAGGATCCTCGGCGCCAACGGCCGGGAGATCGGCTGTGAGCCGCCACCGGTCCGGGACCTCTACGACTGGACTCCGGTCTATTACATCAGGCTGACCGCGGCGCCCTGCTGACGTCGTGGGATTGTGGTGGGATGTCTATCGACGTTCGGCCGGCGGTAGTGTTCGAGGATGTTCGGGCGGTGATCGGGCCTAAGTCTCCGACGTCGAATGTGTGTTGGTGTTTGAGTTATCGGATCCCGTCCAAGTTGAACAACGAACTCCGTGGGACGGCGCGAGGTGAGTACGTCGCTGAGTTGTGCCGGGCGGAGCTGTCTCCGGGAGTTCTTGCCTATGACGACGAGACGCCGGTGGGGTGGGCCGCGATCGCGCCGCGTGCGGACACGTCGTTCGCGCGCAACCGGAAGATCCCGCAGGTCGACGAACTGCCTGTCTGGTCGCTGTGGTGCATCCGGGTCCGTCCCGGCCACCGCAAGCAGGGCATCTCGCACGCGCTGATCGACGGCGCGGTCGAGTTCGCCCGCGAGCACGGCGCGCCGGCGGTCGAGGCGTACCCGCTCGACAGCGGCGACGCCAAGGTGGACCTGACGATGGCCTACCCCGGCATCCGCAAGAACTTCGAACGCGCCGGCTTCTCCAAAGCCGCCGACACCACCTCCGTCCTGGCCGGCCACCCCCGCATCCTGATGCGCCTCGACCTCAGCTGATTCAGCGGTAGCGGCGGGAGACGTCTTCTGCGGTGGACTCGCCTGGTTGCCATTCGGAGATCCAGGGACCGGTTCCTTCGGAGGGGTCGACGATGCCGGATTCGAGCCAGGTGTAGGCGCCATCGAGGACGTGGTTCGCCAGCCCGCGATCGGTGTCGTCGGTGTTCTTCCAGAGCCGCTCGAACAAGTGATCCACCCGGAGCCTGGCCTGTTCGCAGAAGGCGCCTGCCAGCTCGTATGCCGTCTCGCCGCGCGCCGGATCGTCCGTGCGCAGCATCTCGGCCCGGGAGCAGGCGGCGGCCATCGCGAACAGTTCCGCGCCGATGTCGACGATCCGGCCCAGGAAACCCTGCCGGTACTCGAGCTTCGCCTGCCAGCGGCCCATCCCGTAGAACGTCTGCCGCGCGAGCTTGCGCGACGTCCGTTCGACGTACCGGAGATGTTTCGCCAAGGGTCCGAACTCGGCGTACGACGTCGGCGCCGAACCCTTGCCGACGGCAAGCTGTGGGAGCCACTTCGCGTAGAAGCCGCTCGCCTTCACCGCTGCCTTCGCCTTGGCCTGCAGGTCGGCGTCCGCCGAAGCGAGGTCGCCGGCCGCGGCCAGGTGCGCGTCAACCGCCTCGCGGGCGATCAGCAGGTGCATGATCTCCGTCGAACCCTCGAAGATCCGGTTGATCCGCAGGTCGCGCAGGATCTGCTCGGCCGGCACCGCGCGTTCGCCGCGTGCCGCCTGCGACTCGGCGGTCTCGTAGCCGCGTCCACCGCGGATCTGGACCAGTTCGTCGGCGATCAGCCAAGTCATCTCACTGGACCACAACTTCGCCAGCGCGGCTTCGATCCGGATGTCCTTGCTGCCCGCGTCCGCCAGCTTCGCGGAGAGATCGAGCACCGCCTCCAGCCCGAAGGTTGTGGCCGCGATGAACGAGATCTTCTCTGCCACCGCGGCGTGCTTTCCGACCGGCCGGCCCCACTGGACCCGTTCCACGGACCACTCCCGCGCGATCTTCAGACACCACTTGGCGGCCGCGGTGCAGGTTGCCGGGATGGAGAGCCGACCGGTGTTCAGCGTGGTGAGTGCGATCCGCAGACCATCGCCCTCGCGACCCAAGCGGTTCTCGACCGGCACGCGGACCTGGTGGAAGCGGGTCACGCCGTTCTCGATGCCGCGCAGTCCCATGAAGGAGTTGCGGTTCTCCACCGTGATGCCCGGTGCGTCGGCCTCGACCACGAACGCGCTGATACCGCCGCGACCGCCTTCGTGTTTCGGCACTCGCGCCATCACGACGACGAGTTCGGCGATCACTCCGTTGGTGGTCCAGAGCTTCACGCCGTCGAGCAGGTAGGCCTCGCCGTCCTCGGTCGGAGTCGCGGTGGACGCCATCCGGGCAGGATCGGATCCGACATCGGGCTCGGTCAGCAGGAACGCCGTCACCGCGCCGGCCGCGCACCGCGGCAGGAACTTCGCTTTCTGCTCGTCGGTGCCGAACATCTTCACCGGCTCCGGTACGCCGATCGACTGGTGCGCGGACACCAGTGCGCCAAGGCTGGGATGAACCGATCCAACCATCATCAGGGCCCTGCCGTAGTACGTCGTCGACAGGCCGAGGCCGCCGTACTCGGTCGGGACCTTGATGCCGAACACGCCCAACTCGGCGAAGCCCTGCAGCCACTCGTCCGGGACCTTCGCCTCCCGCTCGATCACCTGGCCGTCGAGCGTCTCGCAGTACGCCGTCAGCTGGGCCAGGAACTCCTCGCCGCGCGCGGCGTCGTCCGGAGCCGAGCGCGGGTGCGGATGGATCAGTGACAGGTCGAAGTCACCGAGATACAGCTTCTTGGCGAAACTCGGCCGGTCCCACTCGGTCTGCCGTGCCGCCTCCGCGACTTCCCGGGCCTCGCGCTCGCTGGCGTTCCGCGCCGCTCCCGGCTGCCCGGTCATCTGCTCCGTCGGTACCTGCTCCGTGGTCACGCCGCATCCTCCCTGCTCGGGGGCACGTCCTTACCCACCAGTCTTACCCGGAAGTAGCTTTCTGTGAACCGCGTGCGCGGATCGGTCCGGGCAGCGTGACCGGCTCCGTCGGGTCGGACGGCTCAGTCGGTTCGAGTGGTTCGGGCGGCAGATCCGGGGCCGAGGGCTCCGAAGGTTCGGGCGGCTCTGGTGGCGGCATGTGCGGCTGGGTCTCCCCCGCCGGCCGACCCTCACCCATCGCGCGACGTGCCATTGCCCGGTCCTTCCCGCGGTCCCAGGTGTCCTTCTCACTGTCCTCGTGCCCGACCGGCCCGGATCCATGCGCCGAATGGGTGCTCGACGGCCGGGTACCGGGCTGGTGAATCACCGACTGTGACTGGGGATGCGATGACTGACGAGCCGAGGATGACCTGGGACAAGGACGCCGGGCGAGACGCACAGACGTTGGTCCGGCTGATGGATGTCGGCCTGGAGGTTGCCGATCCGAGCGACGACCTGCGTGGCCGGAGCGTGGTCGATCGCAACGGCGACGAGGTGGGCACGGTCGATGGTCTGATCATCGACGAGACCGAGCGACGGGCGCGGTTTCTCGAGGTCGGCTCGGGTGGGTTCCTCGGGCTCGGTGAGAAGCGGCAACTGGTCCCGGTCGAGGCGATCACCCGTGTCGACGACGACGTCGTACACATCTCCGCGGAGCGATCGAGGGTTGCCGGCGGGCCGGTGTACGACCCGGCTGTCGTCCCTGAGCGCCGGTACTACGAAGAGGTGTACGGGTACTACGACTTCCCGCCGTTCTGGGGTCCGTTGCCTCGGTGATCGATGCGGCCGGTCTCGTAGGCCCAGATGGCGATCTCGACCCGGTTGCGCGCGCCGATCTTGCCCATGACGCTGGTGAGGTGGGTTTTGACCGTGCTGAGGCTGATGTGGAGGTCGATCGCGATCTCCGCGTTGGTGCGGCCGGTGGCCGTGGCGATGAGGACCTGCTCCTCGCGGGTGGTGAGCGGATCGACGAGCTGGACCGGCGTACGGCCGGTGGGTGGGTCGGCGAACGCGGTGAGCAGCCGGGCGGTGATCCTCGGCGCGATCAAGGCGTCGCCGTTGGCGGCCGCGTGGATCGCCTGGACCAGAAGGTCGGGCCCGGCGTCCTTGAGCAGGAAGCCACGCGCGCCGGCCTTCAGCGCGCCGTACACATACTCGTCCACGTCGAACGTCGTGATCACCACGATCGCCATCGGGTCATCGACGCCGGCCCCGGCGAGCTCGCGCGTCGCCGCGATCCCGTCCATGCCGGGCATCCTGATGTCGAACAGACACACGTCGGGCCGAAGCCTTCGGGCCAGCTCCACCGCCTCGCGCCCGTCGGCCGCCTGACCGACCACCTCGATGCCGGATTGTGCCTCGAGGATCATCGCGAGCCCGGTACGGACGAGATCCTGGTCGTCGGCGACAAGCACCCGGATGCTCATCGGGCCGCCGTTCTCGGCAGCACCACGTCGACAGTCCAGCCGCGATCCGAGGAAGGCCCGGCGGCGAACGATCCGCCGAGAAGCGTTGCGCGCTCGGTCATCCCCACCAACCCATAACCGAGTGAGGTCCCCGGCGCCGACGCGCCTTCCCCGTCGTCGCGGATGGTGAGCCGTACGGCGTCGCCGTCCACCGCCACCCGGACATCGATGCGAGTCGCCTGACGTGCATGCCGTACGGCGTTCGTGATCGACTCCTGAGCGATGCGGTAGATCGCCGCATCCACCGCAGGTCCGAGGTCCTCGACATCGCCCGACACCTCGACCTGAACCCGATCCCCCACGCTGCGGGCGAGCCGCTCCAGATCGGCCACTCCCGGGTTCGGCGCGAGCGCCGCAGTCCCTTCATCACGCAGTACGCCGACCATCCGTCGCATCTCCGCGAGAGTCCGTGTGCCCTCGGCCTCGATCACCGCGAGCGCGTCCACCGCAGCCTCCGGACGGGAGGCGGCAACAGCCCGGCCGGCTTGCGCTCGAATGACGATCGCCGACACATGATGGGCGACCGTGTCGTGCAGCTCGCGAGCCAACTGCTCGCGCTCGCGCAGCCGTACCTGATCCAGCTCGCGCAGCCGAGCAGTCGATCGGTAGCGGACCGCCGCCCCGAGCGTTGCCGGGAACAACAAGAGCATGCTGCCGACGACGGCTTCGACGTACCCGGTGAAGTCGCTGACGTTCCCCAGCACCATCGCGACCACGATGATCACCAGACCGATGCCGATCTCCCGCCCGGATCCCCAGCGGACGAGTGCGTAGGGCAGCAGGATCACGCAGATCATCGAGTTCAGGCCGAACGGCGCGCGCCCGCTGATCAAGGCAACGACGTCGATCACGATCAGGGCGCCGAACACCGCGGCCACCACGGCGAGCGGCTGGGTACGTCGCCACAGGAGCGCCCAGACGACACCCACGCCCACCACGATCGCGAGAGGCCTCCAGACCAGGTCGTCGCGGACCACGCCTTCGATGACCACCGACGTCAGCAAGCCGGCCACGAGCACCCAGTCGCGCCACACCCGCTTGGGCGGATACGGCGCTCGCGGCTCGGCCAGCAGCGAGCGGACGGCGTTTCTCACCATGCCCACAGCGTAGGGACTTCGAGCGCCCGGTGGATCGGCTCAAAGTACGGCTCGCGGCTCGGCTGATCGGCCGAGGAAGGTCCGCCCCATCGCCCGAGGCGCGGTCGGGCTCGTCGCCGACACGATGATCGCGAACCCTCGCCGAAGGAGCTGAACCATGAGGTCGAATCTCTACAGACTGGGCCGGTACGCCGCACGCCGGCCGTGGATCGTCATCGGAGCGTGGCTGGTGGTGGCGGCTCTCGTGGTCGCGGCGTCCGGCGCCTTCGGCAAGAAACTCGAAGAGTCGTTCGGGGCACCGGGCGTCGACTCGCAGTACGCGACCGATCTGCTGTCGGCCGCCGGGGCGGATCAAGCCGGGCTGACCGCGCAAGTGGTCGTCACCCCGCGCGACCCGAACGCGACGCTCACCTCGGCGGAGCTGCGGGCTGCCCTCGGCCGGGTCCAGTCGACTGCGGCCGAGCTTCCTCAGGTGCTTCGCGTGGGCGATCCTGTCATCTCACCCGACGGCCGGGTCGGGCTCATCCGGCTTCAGTACCCGGTGCTGGATGAGCTGGAGCCGAGCGACCTGGACAACCTCAAGTCGTTGGCAGCCACTGGTTCGCCGTTGCGGATCGAGCTGGGCGGCGACCTGTTCTACGCCTTCGAAGAGGGCCAGGCCGGCCTCGGCGAGTTGTTCGGCCTGATCGCGGCGATCGTCATCCTGCTGCTCGCGTTCGGTTCGATCATCGCGATGGGATTGCCGATCGGGATGGCGCTGTTCGGTCTCGCGCTGGGGATCAGTTCGCTGTCCCTCGTCACGTACCTGATCGAGCTGCCCAGTTGGGCGCCTGTGCTCGGCAGCATGATCGGCCTCGGCGTCGGTATCGACTACGCGCTGATCATCGTCACGCGGCACCGCGAGTCCCTCGCCCACGGGATGAGCGTCGAGGAGTCCGTCGGGCGTGCGGTCGCCACCGCGGGTCAGGCTGTGCTCTTCGCCGGCGGCACGGTGGTGGTCGCGATCCTCGGGCTGTTCGTGGCCGGCGTACCCTTCATGACCGCTGGTGGCGTTGCCATCTCACTCATCGTTCTGATCATGGTGCTCGCGTCGCTCACACTGCTACCGGCGTTCCTCGGCCTTGCCGGGCACCGGATCAACCGCCTCCGGGTACGACGCGTGCGGTCCTCCCCCGGTCCGGGTTGGCAACGCTGGGCGGGACACGTATCGCGGCACGCCGTCGCGTATGCAATCAGCGCGACTGTTCTGCTGCTCGCACTCGCCGCGCCGGTTCTCGCGCTCCGGGTCGGCACACCCGATGACGGTGCGCTTCCCGTCCAACGAACCGAGCGCCGCGCGTACGACCTCGTCGCCACGGGATTCGGTGCCGGGAGCAACGGCCCGCTGGTCGTCGCCGTCGACATCTCGAAGGATCCGACCGTCGTGCAGCCGTTGTTCGACGCCGTCAAGGGCGACCCGGGGATCGCCTCGGTCGCACCTCCCGAGGTCAACTCCTCGGCCGGAGTCGCGACGCTGATCGCCGTACCGACGACCGGTCCGCAGGACGATGCCACGATGACGACGGTGCAGCGGCTCCGCGCGGAGGTCTTTCCGTCGGTACTGCGGGAGAGCCCGGCGACAGCGCATGTCGGTGGTCAGACGGCGACGCTCGCGGATGTCGGTGCCAAGGTCAACGATCGGCTCGGGCTGTTCATCGGGGCGGTGATCCTGCTGTCCGTCGTACTGCTGACCTTCGTCTTCCGCTCGGTCGTCGTACCGGTGAAGGCCGCGTTGATGAACCTGCTGAGCATCGGCGCGTCGTTCGGTGTGATGGTGATGGTGTTCCAGTGGGGCTGGGCCGCGGACCTGATCGGGTTGGAGTCGACGATTCCTATCCTGCCGTTCATCCCGATGTTCATGTTCGCCGTGGTGTTCGGTCTCTCGATGGACTACGAGGTCTTCCTGCTCAGCCGGATCCGGGAGGAGTACGTGCGGACCGGCGACAATCGCAGCGCGACGGTCCACGGTATCGCGAGCACCGGCCGCGTGATCACCTCGGCAGCGCTCATCATGATCTCGGTCTTCGTCAGCTTCGCCCTCACCGACGATCCGACCGCGAAGATGTTCGGCCTCGGCCTGGCGGTTGCCGTGCTGATCGATGCGACTATCGTGCGGCTGGCCCTGGTCCCAGCGCTGATGACTCTCCTCGGGAACGCCAACTGGTGGCTTCCGCGGCCCTGGCGGACACGTACGCGTGATGTCACAGACCGAGTGCCTGTCCTGTCTAAGTGAGCGACTCGTCTGTCCCCGTTCTTCATGGAGGTCGTTCAGGTGCCGCACAGCACTCCACCCCAGGTGCATGGCAGCCACCAGGTCGCCCGGGACCATTGCCTCAGCCCGGCACGCGCCGTCGACCGGCCCACCGGCTCGGCGCGTTACGGGCGGATGTTTCCCGGGCTGGAGCCGCTCGGCACCGACCCTCAGGTGCTGATGCGCGCCGGCGGCACTGGCGGCATCTGCGACGCGGCCGCCGCTCTGGGTGAGGTCAGCGCGGGCGACGACGCGACCGAAGCCGCCGGCTGGCCCTTCTTCGGACAGTTGATCGCCCACGACGTCACCGCCGACCGCTCTCCCATCGCCGGTGGCGTCGACTCCGAGGCACTGCGCAACGCCCGCACTCCGAGGCTCAACCTGGAGATCGTGTACTCCAACGGCCCGATCGGATCGCCGTACCTGTTCGATCTGGCCGACCCGACGAGGTTCCTGCTCGGTCCCGACGGTGGCGATGTACCGCGCAACCACCAGGGCGTCGCGTTGATCGGAGACCCGCGCAACGACGTCCATCTGTTCTCGCTGACGCTGCACGTTGCGCTGCTACATGCCCACAATCAGATTGTTGACAAGCTGCGCGCAGACGGCGTATCCGAGGGCGATGTTTTCGGCGAGGCCCGGACCGCGCTGACGTGGCACTACCAGTGGATCGTGGTCCATGACTTCCTGCCGCGGCTGGTCGGCGCGCCACTGGTGCAGCAGGTGCTCGCCGAGGGCGGCCGGTGGTTCGCGCCGGCGCCGCTGGAGGCGTACATCCCGTTGGAGTTCGCCGATGCGGCGTACCGGTATGGACATGGTCAGATCCGGCACACCTATCGGCTCGTCGAAGGCGGTCCCGCCGTACCGCTGTTCCCCGATCTGGTTGGGTTCGGTCCGCCACCGGCCGACCGGCGACTGGATCTCGCGCAGATCTTCGATCTGCCCGGTCGCCCACCTGCGCAGCGCGCCAAACGCCTCGACGGTCGGCTCGCAGCCAGCCTCATCGGGCTGCCCGAGCAGGTCACCGGCGCGGTCGACACCGCGTCGTACCGCTCGCTCGCGGTCCGCGACCTGCTCCGCGGCGAAACGACTCAGCTACCCAGCGGCGAGGCGATCGCCAAGCAAATTGGCGCGGAGCCGCTGACGGCAGACGAGCTGGAGCAGAACTGGCCGCACGGTACGCCGCTGTGGTTCTACATCCTGAAGGAGTCAGAACACCGCGGCGACGGCGACCGGCTGGGCCCGGTAGGCGGCCAGATCGTCGCGGAGGTCCTGATCGGCCTCCTTCGCGCCGACCCGGCCAGCTACCTGAGCCTCGAACCAACCTGGGAGCCGACCCTGCCCACCGCCGGACCAACCTTCGGCTTGGCAGACCTGCTCACGCTCAGGCCGTGATCATCCGCGGCCGGCTCAGGAACGGTCGTAGTGGCTCGGTGGGAACGGGTGCTTCTCGGTCAGTGGGTAGACCTCGCCCTCGGACTCTTCCCGGCGGAACTCCGCCTCGGCCTCCTGGTAGTCCTCGGACTCGGTCAGGTCGGTCGGCACCGGCTCGTCGGTCGCCGGCGGTACGTCGTCCGGGTCGTAGTCGTCGATACCGGCCTCGACCCGCTCCTGCTCGGTCCGCCGGGCCAGCTCGTCGTCATCGGGTCGCAGCGACGAAGCGCCGCCGTGCTCCCGCCGATCGCGCCGAGCATTCTCAGACGTCTCGAACGGTTCATCCGTCATGATTCCTCCTCAAGCGCAGCTGGCGGTCAGGCGGCCGTCAGGAACCACAGTAGTCACGCCTCGCTCGGCAGCGGAGCGACCTCGAAGTGGGTGACTGTCTCCTCCCGGTCGAGGAGGTACGCGTCGTCCTCGGGGTAGTACTTGGCGTGGCTGATATCGTCGCCGGCGAAGGCGCGGATGTGGTCGAGGCCGGTCCACCAGCTCAGCGTGATGATCTCGGTCCGGCCGTCGCCGAGATCGCGGGTGAGCAGCTGTGCGCCCTGGTTTCCCGGCGTACGCCGATAGCCGGACATCCCGGTGCGCTCGACGATGTCGACGTACTCGGCCGCCTTCTCGGTGGGCACCCAGCCCCGCCACATGCGCGCGATCATCTGATCACCGTACGCCGGACAGCGGGGCGTGGACCGGGTCAGGCCAGATAGGGTTTCGTCAGCCGCGACTTGGGGGGAGGCCAATGCTCGACCGGTCCGAGTCTGCGCTGAGCATTGTCGTCCAGTCGCGTTTCTACCGTTCGGCGTTCTTGGCCTTGCTGATCGCCGGCATCGGGGTGTCGGCCGCGACTCCTCAGCTGACCCTGTTCCTCGTCCGCGACTTGGGCGCTCCCCTGCCCGTGGCCGGCCTGTACTACATCACGAACTTGGCCGCTCCGGTTGCCGGCTACGTGGTGGGCCGGTTGTCGGACCGGAGCCATGATCGACTGCTCTGGTTCCGCATCTGCGCGCTGGTCGGGACTGCCGCCTGGCTCGCGATGGCCGCCGCGAACACGGTATGGCTCCCGTTCGTGATCAGCGCCGTGGCGCTGAGTGTGGCCGGCGGATCCATGGCGCAGCTGTTCGCGGCCTGCCGGGACGAGCTGAGCCGGCACCCCACGAAAGCCGAGAACCGGGTCGTGGCAACGGTCCGGATGGCGTTCACCACCGGCTGGATCCTGGGGCCGGTCTTCGGTAGCTGGTTCGGCGGTGTGTTCGGGCTTCGAGCGCTCTTGGTGGCGACCGCCGTCTGCACCTTCGCGCAGCTGATCCCGCTCGGGCGCCAACGGGTGGAGCGCTATCACAACTTGTCGATGCCGCCACGACCCGCCAGCCGTCGGCAGATCGACCACCTGATGCCGTTGCTCATCTTCACCGCTGTCTGCGTACTGGCGATGACCGGTGACACGATCAAGTTCGGCTACCTGCCCATCTACATGGCCGAACAGCTCCATGTCTCCGATTCGGTGCGCGGCGCGGTGATCGGCGTACAGCCGCTGCTCGAACTGTTGCTCCTGCCCGTGGTCGCCCGGCTGGCCGACCGCTTCGGGCCGATGCTGGTCATGACGGGAGGCGCCGCGATGGGCCTGGCCGGGAACCTCGCCTACGCGACCAGCACCTCAGTAGGTGGACTGTTCCTCGGGCAAGCACTGACAGCCGGTCTCTGGGCGTGCGTTGGCGCGCTCGGAGTGTCGATCGCGCAGGAGCTCTACCCCGAAGGCGTAGGTACGGCGTCGGGCATCTTCCTCAGCGCGATCCCGCTCGGCTCCGCGGTCGGCGGCACGATCGGCGGCATCGGCGTGGCGGCCATCGGTCTCCCGCACGTGTTCTTCCTGCCGGCCGTGCTGACGACGTTCGCCATGGTCGCGTTCGGCGTACTCACCGCGCGCAACCACCTGCACACGCTCCCGTGATCTCCCGGCGGATATACGTTGTCGACGCGATGTGTCGACCCCGGGGACTCGTGTTCGACGCATTGACGACAGCACGTCACATCACCCCAAGGAGGGAACTGATGCGCCCCCTGATCGCCACCGCGTTCGTCTCACTCGACGGCGTCGTCGAGGCACCCGGCGGGGAGCCCGGCTACCGCAACTCCGGCTGGACGTTCAAGGACGTCGCGTTCGACGAGTCGGCGTACGAGATCAAAGGCCGCGAGCAGGAGCAGGCCGCGGCCATGATGATGGGCCGGGTCAGCTACGAGGCCTTCTCGCCCGTCTGGCCGGACATGCTCGAGGACTTCCCGCGCTACAAGGTCCTGCCGAAGTACGTCGTGTCGACCACCCTGCAGGACAAGGACCTGGTCACCAACTGGGGTGACATCACCATCCTGCGCTCACTGGACGACGTAGCCGCCCTCAAGGAGACCGACGGCGGCCCGATCATCATCCACGGCAGCGCCACCCTGGACCGCAACCTCTCCGACGCCGGCCTGATCGACCGCTACCACCTGCTGGTCTTCCCCGTCCTCCTGGGCGCCGGCAAACGCCTCTTCAGCGACACCGACAAAGACAAACAAATGCTCACCCTCGCCGAAAGCCAGTCCTACCCCAACGGCCTCCAAAAACTCGTATACGACGTAACCCACTAACCAACCGCCGAGACCCGGACGGCGGCGAGAGTGTTGGCGAGCACGATCGCCGCGTCCGTTGCGGTCAGGGGGTGGAGAGGTGGTCGAAGGTAAGGCCGCTGGAGGCTTCGCCCCGGCCTGATTCGCGGTGAACGCTGAGCCAGATGATGGGGCGGCCGTCGGGGCGGCGGGTGCGGTTGTAGGCGACCGTGACGCGGGTCCCGGCGCGTGGCACTTCCTCCTCCGGGACGAAGTACGGCGTACCGGGGTCCAGGCCTTCGCGCAGGATCGTGGTCCGCGGGCGGACCAGCTCCGGTCGGCCCGGGCCGTCGTCGAGGATTCGGGGCAGGGCGGCGCGTTGCAATTGGATCTCTCGGGCGTCGCCCGGGACATGCACCGGGATGAAGGGAATCCAGTGCTCCGGCACCGTGGTCATCACACGATACGCGATCGGCGCCGCCGGAGAAGGCCCGGGCTGGGGCGTGTGCTGCCGGCGCAGGTACACGAGCATCTCGCCGGCCGCCTCCTCGCCGGAGCCGCCATCACCGGTGACCAGCGGGATCACCCGCTCGACGGCCCAGACCAGGTTCGCGTTCTCGTCGCGAATGAAGACGATGTCTTCCAGCGGCGGCCCGACAGCAACCTTCGGCGCGGCATCGGGGAGGAACAAGCCGACGTCACCGCCGGTCAGCCGGTACATCCCCCAGCGCTGCCAGTCCTGCCCTACTCCCGTCGGCTCCACCCAGAAGCGTTGCCCGAAGACATCGGTCACGGCCACACCATCCACCGCGGCCAGTGCACCGACATCGAGATCACACGGCAACAGCATCCAGTCGTCACTGAAGACCAACGCGAACTCCAGCAGCATCAACCGGATCAGGTCGGTCGTGTCTGCCTGTACGGCGCCGAAGTTCGTCCGCCCGTCCTCGAACGCCCACCACCGCGAGTTCGGCATACCCGGGTACCGGACGGGACCGGGCAGGACGGTCCGGGTCACCGCGCCCCGGGCGGTGGGGTCGCTGGCGCCGGTCGGCGGATGGTTCGGGTCGACCGAGAACGAGTACCAGTCCAGCCGCCCGCCCGGGTATTCGTCCGCGGTCAGAACCTGTTCCGGATCGCCCGGCGCACCAAGGGCGAACCGATGCTCCAGATGCGTGGCGTCCCAGGCACCACGGGCGGCGCTCCGCGGCTGCGCGATCAGATCCTGGAACCAGTCGACGAAACGCTGCCCGGCAACGTCGAGCGCTTGCTGCTGCACATCCGTCAGCCCGTCGATGCCGTCGTACGGCAGGCCGTCCCGCCGCAGATGCGTATAGAACTCGAACCCGTCCATCAACCGCCCGGCCGCCGCCTGAATCGTCGCCCACACGCGTGGGTGCGCGACCCGCGCGGCGTCCAGCGCGGCCCGCGGGTCGGGCAACTCGACCGGATAGAGCTCGATGAACCGCGGCCGAAGCCCTGCCTCGATCAGCTTGAGCCAGCGGCGGCCCATCGCCAGCCGCAGGTCGAATGCGCCCCGGTCCCGGCCGATCATGAACCGCACCATGCGTTGCTCTGCCACCGCTTCGAGTGGCAGATCGGCAGGAAGGTCCGACGGCGGTTCGTCGCGCGGCACGAACCGGGTGGGTCGCGCAGTGGACAGGTGGAACATCGCAGTGACCGGCGAACCGGCGTCCTCGGCCCGGAACTCACCAAGCTGCCACTGCCGCGCCAGCAGCCAGAGCGGATCGCGCACGTCGGCTCGCAGCGCGCGGCTGAACTCGGCCGTCCGGGGGCGGCCCTCAACCCGGTTCCACGTCGTCACACTGGGGAACAAGCGATCCCTGATCGCCGCCCGCATGTCCGGGATCCGCGGGCTAGGCATTCTGGTTCCGGATGTTGTTCGCCGCCAGGTCGGTCGAGATCGTGATCGGATGGCGGGTGGCCGTCATCCCGGTGGCCGGCAACAGGTGCACGTACGGCGTGTCCTCCAGATGTGCCGGTTCGACCAGGCGGAGCCGGGCGAGGTCGAACGTCTCGTTGACGGCGGCAACGATGTCGTCCCACACCCAGGTTCCGGTCCGCTGCGGCGGTGTGACGAGCAGCATCGTCTGCGGCGGCTGGGTGCCTGGCCGATCCACGTTCACCGCCAGTCCGGTGGTCTCGGTCGGCGTCGGGATCACCTCGGTCCATTCGTCGACGAGGATCGCGCAGACCGTGCCGGACGGGCGGATCCGATCCGGATAGTGCGCCGTGTACAGCACGTACGAGTCGGCGAGTTCGACATCAGCCGGCAGCTCGAGTCCGAGCCAGGGATCACCTTCAACATAAGGGAACTGAGCTGGCAACAACCCCGGCTCGCTGCTGCCAACCGCACCGCCGAGCAGGGTGACCTGCTCCCACAGCCGCATCCGCTCCCGTACCCGGGCCACACCGTGCAGCCAGTCGTCGATCGGGAAGTCCCTCTCGAGGTGGCCCGTCAGTTGCTCGGCTTCCGCGGCCGCGACGACCCGCTCCCACTCGGCTGCCATCGCGTCCGGTACGGCGAACTCAGCCGTCGCGACCGCATCGTCGCCGAGCACCGCGTGGATCGCGTTCTGTGCCGCCGCGACGCGGCCCGGACCATTGCTCGCGGCATCGAATGCGGTCAGCGCGTCGTCAGCCAGCCGCAGCCGCTCTGCGACCTCCAGCTCAACGGCGGTGGCCTGCGCGACCATCTCGCCGACGAACGCCGCCGCGCGCGCCTCGTGCGAGTCCAGTTCCAGCCCAACCGCGTCGAAGCCGGCCAGCGGCCCAACCTCCCGTACGGCCTCGACCAGCCCGGACAGTGTCGCCACCGGAAGTGACTCGACCGCCGCG
This sequence comes from Kribbella capetownensis, assembly GCF_004331485.1. Lineage (GTDB taxonomy): Bacteria > Actinomycetota > Actinomycetes > Propionibacteriales > Kribbellaceae > Kribbella > Kribbella capetownensis. The sequence goes on along the minus strand of NZ_SJKD01000005.1, from coordinate 132,478 downwards.
ACGTCGGACAGCCTTTCGGCAAACCTCGCCCGCCGTGCGACAACGGCTGCGCGGAGCTCCTCCGGCGTGGCCGGGCGAGGCGCAGTCGGCTCCGGGTTGAGGAAGCGCTCGATCCTGGCAAGCAGCCGGAACCGTTGCTCCGAAGGGGTTTCCGGCGGCAGTACGTCGTACTCGGCCAACCGTGCATCCGCACGAGTCAACGCGTCGCTCATCCGCGCAACAACCTCAGCCACGGCCGCCAGTACGTCGGTGACGATCGCCCGGCGTTGTCCGGCCAGCTCCGTCCAGCCGCCACGCGACAAGCCGATGGCGCCGGCCGCCGCGAGCAGGTCTCCCAGCCGCGCCAGCAGCTCATCCACCGGCAGGTCCCCCGCTGCGGCATCGGCGAGGTACGCCTGCAGCGCACCCTGCAGATCGCGCACCCGCTGCCGTACCTCGACGGGCCGGCGACGCCCGAGGTCGATCGCCTCGTCAACGGCAGGATCGACCGGGTCGACCGCAGCCGGCGGGACGAGGTCGCTCGGCCGAACCGGGCGGGCCGCCACGATCAACTGCCGGAGGTGACCGATGAGCGCGGACAGCTCGAAGAAGCTGATGCCACCAGGAACGCGTTCGGTGTATTGGAGACTGAACGCCACGTCCGGCCGTAATTCCTCCGACCTGAGCAGCCGCCCGATGATCCGGTCGTCGAGCTCGGCCATGGAGGCAGGGTCCTCCGGACGAACGATCCAGAGGAGATCGATCGGCTGGAGCCCGATCTCGGCCTGAGTGACCACCCGCTCCCGCGCCGCGCCGGTGACCGGGTCTGTCCACGAGACCAGGCAGCCAACGGAGCCGGGCGGTGGCAGCAACCCGGCGAGCCAAGCGTTGATCCCCGGATCGGCTTGCGCGCGAGGCGTCATCGCCATGCCTGCTACGGGCGATTCGTTCGGGTCGAGGCCCGCCGGCAGATGCACCGCGACCCGGTGGGTGACCCCGGTCCCGCTGTTCGGCGACTCCACGACGGCCGGCTCCGGCAGCGAGCCACCTGTAGCACCGCCCTTCGCGAACGCATTGAGCGTGGCAGCGGCCCGGTCCATGTTGCCGAGCACAACTTGATGCACGCCCTCGGCGATGGCGAGATCGGCCAGTGCATCGTTGATCTGGAGCAGCCGTTCGACCTCGGCGTTGACCGCCGCGAGTTGTACGGCGGTCGGCGGCGGGTCCATCGGGATCTCCCGGCCGAACGGGAACCGGTGCTCGCCAGTCCGTGTGACGTGCCGAACGAGCGCCAACCCGTCGACGACATTGCGTGCTTCCAGCGCCTCGATCGGTGTGCCGGCCGGCGGTGTGGCGGACGGAAGTCGCCGGGCACGCAGCGGGAAGACGCGACGCAACGCTGAGACGAACCGGTCGACGCCGACCGCCAGGCCGTACCGGTCGTGCAACCCCCGCTCGAACTGGTACCCGAGCAGCGCACCGAGCGACTGCCCGCTGTTGATCCCCTCGAGGAACGACCGAGCGATGCGAACCCGCGCCGAACTGAGATCCACGGCCAGCGAGCCAGGGTTCTCGGTCGACGCGTTGGCCAAGTACCCGGCACGCAGGATCGCCGCCGTCGCAGCCTGGTTCAGCGACGGGGCATGCAGGAAGCCGTCGCTGTCCGGCGCTGCGAAGAGCGGCGGCGCGCCAGGCGGTGTGAACACCTCGGCCAGTTCGCCGGTCAGCGCGACTTCCTGCGGAACGTCGGCACGCGGGCGCACATCCTCGAGTACGCCGTACGCCCCCAGGTGGAGGCCACGGCGATAGTCGGAGAAGTCCGGCCGGTACCGCTGCTCTACGAGGCGCTCGTGGGCCAGGCCCAGCCACCATGCGTCGAGCCGGTACGAGCAGCAGTCCAGGTGCTGCACGAGCGCTCGTTCCAAGTTGGCGGTCGGCACGTCCGCGAGGCGTTCGATCGCGTCGATCTGCTCGCCCAACTCCGCGATGTCCGGGTCTGCACCGAGGACGGTCGGCAGGTGGTCGACGAGCAGCGCATCCGGATCCCCGGTCACCTCCGGCGCCGCGGAGTACAAGGTGAGGAACCGGCTCTCGCTCTCCGCTGCGTCCTCGGTGACGTGGACGAACGGTTGTTCTCGATGGCCACTCGTGAGGTGGTCCACCCCGGTCGCGCGGGTGCGCATCCGCAGTGCACTGTCGTGGCTCGAGAGCATCACTGCGTGCCGCGACAACAGGTACAGCAGCGCCCTGGGCGGCCGGTCGTTCGTGAAGCCGTCCTGCCGGCGGATCGGCTCCAACGAGACCCGCGCCTCGTCGGCGAGCCATCGCAGATAGTTGCGTCCGTCATCGGTGGACGGGCGGACCGGCTGGGTCTCGGACAGCGGCCCCACGTCGACCAGCGGCCCGCCGAGACGGTGGTGCCGGCCGGTGATCAACCGGAGACCGACATCGGAGGGAGCGTCGTGACCGAGCCGGGCGAGAAGGTCGGCGACGTTCCCGAACCCGATCTCGCGCAGCCGAGCCAGGACCAGCGGCCCGACGCCGCCGAGATACAGCCGGTTGTAGTAGTCGTTCACGCTGTGCAGGTAGCGCTGATCGAATTCCACCGACGCGGGGTGCAGGCCGAGGATATCGAGCAGCGTTCGGTGCGGGTCGCCGCCGGAACCCACCCTCGCGACCTGCGCCGCGAAGCCTTCCCAGTCGTCGCGCAGGATGCCCAGCAGGCGGTACAGGCCGCGCCGGGACGACGCTTGCTCGGCCGGTTCGTCGGGCCACACGAGCCGCGAGAACGCGGTTGTCGGCAGGATGCCGTACGGTTGCCGACCGATCTGGATCGACGGGATCGCCCCACATCCGCTCACGTAGCGGACGAAGAAGTCCCGGATCGCGTCGACCTGCGCGCGCCCCCGCTCACCGGAGAAGATCGGCCACAGGGTGGTCTTCAGGTGGTACCCCCAGGTGGCCGGCCACAGCGCGACGTTCATTGCCCGGACCTCGGACTGGTCGGTCGTCCCCGAGCCTGGCACCGGGAAGAATGTACGCCGGTCGAGCCCGAGCAGCTCGGCCAGCCAGCGGTCGGCGGCCTTGCGCTGCCACAGCTCGATCGGCACGTTCGGGTGCGGACGGAAGAACGCGTCGAACGACTCGACGGCCGGGTCGAGCGCCTCGCCGCCGGACGACGCCTCGCTGGTGTTGTTGGTCGGCGTGCCCTGCGGCACCACCCGCAACCCGGTCGAGCTGTGGAAGTGGTTCAGCAACAGGCCTTCCAGCTGACGCCGGGTGTCCTGAGGCGTCGATCCGGTGCGTACTCCGACGACGACGAGCCGCTCGAGTCCGGCGCGGAGCTGATCGGTGATCGGGACGCGGAAGCCGAGACCGATCTCGACGGCGCGGTCGAAGTCGAGCAGCCAGCGCAGCTCATCGGGTATGCGTAGCTGCCCGTCGGCGTCGACGCGCAACTGCTCGTCGTCGGGCAGCGACGGGTCCAGTGTGACGGCCAGGCTTTCCGGGAGCGCCGCGCCGGACTGCTCGACCACCTTCGCGCCGGCGCGGAACCCGAGCAGGACAAGCTGATCGGGTAACAACCGAGCACGGCCCGCTTGGTTCCACGACGCCGGTCGCGTGTCCACATCGGACGACGGGAGTCGCAAGAACGCGACGATGACATCGTCCGCCACTTCCGGTGCCGGCTCGCCGAGGCCGGCCGGCCGTCGTGCCTGAACGGCTTCCGCCCGCGCGCTGCCAACGGCCGCGACGAGTGCGGCGCGCGCGACCTCAACGGCCGCCGAGTCACGCGCGGCCAGCCAGACCGCCGTCCAGAACGTGGTCGCAGGCGAGCGGTCCGCTTGCGGATACGGCTCCTCGCTCGCCACCACGAGGATGCGCTGGGTACGGATCTTGCGCGGTTCGTCATCCGGATTGTGTGCGGGGAAGTTCGCCATCAGCCAGGCCGCCCGCCCCGGGCCGGTGCTCGCGACCAGATTCCGCCACGCGGCGAGCTGCTCGCCGCGGTTGTGTCCGGCCAGCCATCGCGCGATCAGGTGGCGCTGCGCGGCATCGACCTCTTGCCGGGTCGGCAGCGGCTCGAACACGTCGACCGCCCACTCGTCAGGGAACGCCCGAACGAGTAGTTCGGTCGCGGTCCACTTGGTCTCCAGCCGCAGCGGCGCGAGCAGGATCGGGAACTGGTCGCTCAGCGGCTCGGCAAGGGGCTCAGGGTTCGGGTTGCTCACACAGCATCTCCCCCGCGTGTACGGCGACCAGTACGGGCGCCTGGTACATGATGTAGGCCACCGCGTCGGCGTTCATCCGCGCGTGCCAGGTCAGCGCCACGTCCTCGAGGTGCTGTGTGTGCTTCTCCGACGTGACGGGCGGCGCGACCAACGTCCGGGTCCCCGTCCGGTCGAAATCGATGTGCTCGAATCCCTCGCGCAGTACGTCGGGCCAGGCGAGGTCGTTCCACACCTGCAGGGGGCCGGTGCGCCGTACGTCCAGACCGAACCGCGGCTCGCCCGGTCGCTCTTTGATGACGAAGAACCAGCCGGGGTCGTCCGCCGGGGTCCTGCCGCCGCGGGCTTCCTCCTCGCTCAGCGCGAATCCGAGGAAGTAGACATCGGGATCGACCTTTGCCTCGTACAACGGCGGCCGGACCATCGCGGATGGAGGATCGACCCCTTCCGGGAGCTCGACCGGCCGACGTACGCCGCTCGGCAGCCACTCGGCCCGGTGCGCGTAGATGACAGCCGTCGGGTAGCGCTTCAGGAGTTCGCCGCGAATCACCAGCACCAGTTCGTCGCCGACCGCGCGGTGGTCGTGGCTTCCGAGGGCAGAACCTGGCGGCCAGCGGTCGATCGACGGGATGTCCCGCAGCCGCTCGCGTGTCTGGTCCGGCGTCTCGTTCGCGCGTGGCAGCGTCGTACTCGGGTCCCAGAACTGGCGGAACGGCGTACCGCGCTGGTCAGTCGGGTACTCGCGCCACAACAGTTCGCGCGCCATCTCGTGGTTCGCGCCGACGAGGTACGCCTCGGTGAATCGCTGGTTGGTCTCCAGCAGCGTGATGCTGTCCGGCGGAATCAGGTTCAGGTTCGGCAGGAAGAACTCGCCGGACAGCGCAACCAACGGCCGATACATCGGCAGGTCGATCACCGGATACGCCATCGCCTCGCTGAAGTCCGCCACGACCAGCGGCCGGAAGCGCTCCGGGACGGCGAGGGCGTGGACCACGCGGCGCGGAACAGTCAGGTCCGGGTGCAGGGCGGCGAGCGTCGCGGTGTTCAGGGCCGCGAGTTGCACGCCTTCCGGTTCCGGGGCCTGCGACACTTCGTCGGCCTCGATGAACGCGGCGTACGCGTCACTCAGGCCCGTCTTGAATCGCCGCGCCACGGGGCTGTCGAACGCGCCGGGACGCGGCGGCTCGCCCTGCTCGATGACGTCCGGCCGCATGATCCGGAAGTTCTCGCTCGTCGGCAGGGTGCTGACCGGATCCTCGACCCCCCGCCGGCGCGGTGTCGACGCCAGGTTGGGGCCCAGCGCCGCCTCGAGCCGTTCCACGGTGACGGTGCCGGTCGGCGCGGTGCGCGGAAAGGCGGCCGCGACCTCGCCGAGGTTGATCCGGGGTACCAGGTCGCGCGTCGGCCGATCGGCGGTGAACGGCAACGCACGCATCAGCTTCGACCGCGGCCGGGTGACCCGGCGCATGGCCGGCGACAGCGGCGCGGCGGCGATCCGGCTCTGCGCTACCCGGTGAGCGACGGTGACACCGCCGTCGACGAGCCTGGCATGCAGTGGCGCGGTGACGGCGAGCGCCCTCCCCGGCGCCGTCGTCGCCAGCGGTGTCAGGTGCGCAGAGTGGAAGACGTACCCGACCTCGCGGGCCAGCTGGGCGGCCCGGATCCGCCGGTTCGCCTCCAGCACCTCGCCGAGCTGGTCCCAGGCGGCTCGCATGAACTCCTCCTGCCGGGCGCGGACCACCTCAGCGCCGAGGCCCGCCGCGACGCGGAACCGAGGGTCGAGGTTGAGCTCGTGCACCCAGTCGTCCACGTCGGTGCGCAAGCGACCGGTGAGTGCGTGCCAGCGCCCGTACAGCGGCGGCGTGATCACCGGATCGGCGTTCGGCGCCTGGTCCTGGTAGGTCTCGGCCAGGTTGATGAATGTGGCGAGCGCCTGCTGGAACGGGTGCGGCCCTGGCTGATCCCAGTCCTCGTACTGCTGCCCCTCGGCCTGCTGCTCGTCGGTCAGCGCGGTGTCCGGCACCTTGAGCGCGCCGCCGAGCCGCAGTACGCCGCCAAGTTCGGTGATGCCGGGCAGCTCTGCCCCGGGGGCTTGGACATCCAGGTCGCGATTGCCCACGCGCGCGTCGACCGTTCTCGGTCTGAGCAGCCGCACGAGCTGTTCGAAGTCGCCTGTCCCCGACGTCCGGAAGTACCAGCGGTGGTAGTAGCAGAGCCGATCGGCAACTGGCCGGCCGTCGTACTGCACCCAACTGGAGTGCAGCGTCGAAAGGGTCAGTTCCGGGTCGAGCCCGAGGCCGGCGAGACGGCCGGATTCGTACGCCGGAACGAGGAACGCGTGGTACGCCCGGTTGGGCTGCAACCGGCGCGGGCAGAGCAGCCGTGACGACGCGAGGTCGGGATTCTCGTCGAGCACAGCCTGCAGCCGCGGCAGCACGGCCGTCATGTCGTCGTCGGTCACCTCGTCGCCGGTGAGCGACCGGTTCACGTGCACGTGTGCCCACGGGGCGAGCTGCTCCGGCGGCGGCAGTACGGCGAAGTCCGGCACGAGGATGAACGGCAGCGGTCCCTCCGGCAGCCGCCCGCCGTCGACGAACTCGTCGTCGGCCAGCACCACGAGCGCGAGCCACGGTGCCAGCCGACCGAAGTCGTCGGCGTTCCTCGGGCTGTACCGCCACGGGAAGTCCTCGTCGTAGAACTCGACGAACGGCAGGTAGTTCGACTCGGCGTTCGTGGTCCGGTCGCGCGGCTCGACGCGGACGATCGCGCGCCGGTCGATGCCGACGACATCGCCCGGGCCGTACAACTGCACCCTGCGATGGATCTCAGCCACCGCTGGGCGCTCCGCGTCGCGCACGGCCTCGCCGGTGACCGTCAGGTCGACGGTGATGCCGGCCCGCGCGTCGGTCGTCGGAGGATCGACGCCACCGGCGATGCCCCGGCGTAGCCAGGGCAGGAACGTGTATGCGGTCACGACTGCATCGCCTCGGCAGCCGGAATCACGTGCAGTGTCCCGGTCAGCTCGGGATCGAGGGCGAGCTGGCGCGCGAGATACTGACGGGCCGCGGTCTCATTCGCGAACGCTGGTGCGGCCAATGTGTTGTCCTGAGTACGGGCCACCGCGAAGGTGTCGCCCGTCACCCGGATCGCGTCGGTGAACGGCTGCCGCAGCGACCGCTGCGCCTGCGACAGCTCGGAGCGGCTGATGCTGTCCCCTCGCAGGAAATGCTCGAACAGCCGGGTCTGGAACACGGCGAACCGCCGCCGAACGCGTGGCCGTGCGGAGTCGATCACGATCTCCTCGTAGCGGGCGGTACGACGTACGGCGTGGACGGACGTGAGCGCACCGCCGGCCGGTGCCAGTTCCAGACCGGCGTGCTCGCGCTGGAACGCCGGCAGGGACAGCTTCGCTGCGTCGTCCATGTCCTGGAACTGCGCGAGTGCGAAGGACTCGGTCGCGTCGGCGAGCTTGACGAGCGGGCCGCCGGTCACCTCGACGGTGACGCGGTCGACGTCGCTCGGCTGCTGCGCGCCGATCCGATCGAGCGTGAGGTCTAGCGGCACCGCCTGTTGCCGCACGAACAGCGTGCCCAGGGGGTGCAGTACAAGGTCCTCTTCGCTGCCGGGCAACTGCCGTAGGCTCACCAGCGGCTTGCTTCGCGGCGCCAGCGTCTGCCAGTTGGCGGGCTTGGCGAACTCGGCAGCGACGATCGGCAGCACCCGGACGGGCGGCAGTTGGGTGTCGCGGTGCTCGCCCCAGGTGATGTCGAAGTTCGCCGAGATGTCGAAGAACAGCAACGACACCGAACCGCGCCCGTGCGCCCGCCACGGTGTTGGCCCCTCCAACGTGAACCGCAGGCTGATGCTGAAACAGCCGACGCCGAACGCCTTCAACGACACCGAGGCGCTGGCCTCCGCCGTGAACGCGAACGGTGAAAGCTGGAACAGCGCATCGAAGCCGGCGTGACCTTCGACCCGGAAGGCGCTGAACTTGAAGTACAGGTCGACGGCCGCGCCGAACTGCACGGTGTTGCTGGTGACCGCGAAGTACCCGCTCAGGCCGAGCCGGGCGTTACGCTCGCTGAGAATGTCGAGATGCATCCGGCGCGGGGCTGGGAACGGCAACGGCGGCGGCGTGTACGACGGATGGAAGCCGCCGACCGTCACCACCAGGTTGGCGTCCTCGCCCCACGAGATCAGCACCCCCATGTCGCCATCCAGCGTCAGGTGGAGTACCCGCGACTCGAACAGGCCGGCGAAGAAGAACATCCGCCGCTGGTCGGTCTCGATCAGGCCGGCGAAGTTGACCTGCAACAGCAGGATCGGCGTGTCGTCGCGAGGCAAAGCCAGCTTGAGTACGCCGGCGAACGCGACGTTGCCCGGGATCTCGACGACGACCGCGACGGTTGCCACGATCAGCGCCGGGCTCCCCCAGGCGAGCTTGACCATCGGCCCGATCAGGAAGCGATCCCGCTGCGCCGGGAAGAACGCCTGCAGGTCGCGCAGTACCCGTGGCGCGTTCGCGACGACATCCTCCGGGAACATGATCGACTCGATGGCACCGCTACGGACGCCGTCCATCAGCGCCTGCATCCGCACGGTGCGGTTGACGCCGACCAGGCCGCCGACCGCGAGCAGCTTGAACCCGAACCCGAGCTGCAGACCCGGCTCGGGGAACTCGGCGGACAGCACGATGAGCAGCGAGAAGCCGTCAGAGCCATCGGGAAGCCGGGTACTGATCAGCCCGATCCCCTTCAGGCTGATGAAGTCGGCCAACTCCAGTTCGACAACACCGGCGTACTCGCCCCGCTCGGGATCGAACGACAGGAAGCCGCCACCGGTCAGCACACCGGCGTCGATCGCGAGCCCGGCGCCACTGGGCGGTTTGAAGGCAGGTGCCAGCTCGAGAGGCCCGGCGTTTCCGCCGCTCCGCGGGAACCCGACGCTCAGCCGAAGCCCGATGTCCTGCACGACGACGCTGACCGGTCCGACCTCGACCGTGAGATCTGCGCCGATCTTCGCGTCGAGACCTTCGTCGCCGGCGGTGAGGCCGAGCACGATTCCGGTGCCGGTGACCGGGCCGAGACGCACATGCGCCGGAATCCGCGTCTCCAGCGCGCCGCTGCCCTCCACTTCGAAGCCGTTGAGACTCGACCAGCCGACCGTCGTACTGAACTCGATCCGCGAGTCACCGCTGGGCAGGAAGTTGCGTAGGAAGCTGTCCGCGCTGTCCGGGCCGACGACGAACGCGGCATCGGTCAGCGACACCATCACCCGGAGCTCCGTGTCATCGTTGACCTGCCGCAGCCCGATGGACACGAAGAACTCGCCGACCTCGAGCCGGGTGCCGTCGGCCGCACCGATCAGCAGCCGCCGCGATCCTTCCGGTACGGGCACGAGCACCAACTCGACGTTCGGGATCCCTGCACCAGCGGTGAAGAAGGCCAACCCGTCGTCGGTGATCCGGAAGCCCGGCAGTTCGGCGGATCCGCTCAGCTGGACGACCCAGTCGCCGAATCGATGCAGGAAGTCACTTGCGCCGGTCGGTACGACGAACACACCCGGACCACCCTCGTCAGCCGGCAGGATGCCCACCGACAGTCCGATCTCGCGGAAGTCGGACGTCGTACCGTCCAGCAGATCCCAGACGAACGTCAGCATCGCCGCGAGGCGCTGCTCGTCGGCGGCCGGCAAGTCCTCCGGACCGATGCCGCGCCCGTGCAGCATTCCGAGCCTCCGTGTCACCGGGGCCTGGTTCACCTCGTGCGGCTCGATCACCTGCTGGATCCGCGGGAACAGCCTGTCGGCCACCTCGGCGGCACGCACCCGATTCGGTACGCCGTCGGGCCAGTACTCCTCGGCGAACACCTCACCGGGACGGGTGAGCAGCCGGCCCAACCGGTCGAGCTGGATCTCGCCCGCGTACTTGATCGTGCGCAGTGCATCCCGGACAGTCGCGCCCTCGGCCGGGCCTCGCTCGCGGATGACCGTCAGCAACTCCAGCAGTCGATGCAGCCGCGGCGTACGGCGGGCGAGGTACACCAGCGTGAGTGCCTCGATGACGTCGCCGGGAAGCCTGTCTGCGTTCGGCGGCGCGGCGGTGCCCAGCAGCGCTGGTAGTGCGTCGACCAGCCCGAACAGCGCCCGTGCCGCGGCCAGCCCGGCCTGCAGCTCGGGGACCGTCTGCGGCGGGTCATCGGCCAGGTCGGTCAAGGTGTCGACGGCCCCGGCGATCCCGGCGAAGGCTTCGACAACCCGAGCGGTGTCGTTGCCGAGCAGGTCCTCGATGGGCCAGCCGATCCGGTACAGGAACTCGACCAGCGCGTCGGGATCCTGTGCCAGCCCGCCAAGCGGTTCGACGAAGGTGGCGAGCTCGCGGAAGAGCAGCCGCTGGGCATTCTCGTCCATCAGCTCGGCGCCCCGTTCACTGGCGGGACGTCCAGCTCGATCGCGTGCCGCGTGTACGGGAGCAGAAGGCTTGTCGCCGGATTCTCCGGCGCGTACCAGAGCTCGTGGAACACCTTCATCGTGCCGTCGAAGTCCTCGATGAAGATCGCGCCGAAGTTGTCCCTGCCGACGACGGTCCGGTGCGCCTCCCATTTCTGCCGCCAGCGATGCTGGTAACCGAGCCGCTCCTGCGGCTGAACCGGCAGTGAACCGAATCCGGGGACGCCCCGCTGCGAGGCGGTACGGCCGTCGCGTTCGAACAACACCCGGTAGCTCCAGTCGCCAGGATCCCGGATCTGGTCGACCGGCAGTGTGCCGGACAGCATGCGTTGGTGGACGGCCGGCTTGCCACTGACCCAGATGACGACCGGGACGCCCTCCAGCACCATGGTGACGTGCCGTCCTGGCGTGTTCCAGCCGACGAACTCGGCTCTCATGTCCGGCTTGAGAAACTTGTTGGCGATCAGGTTCGTCTTGCCGTCCTCATTGCTCAAAGCGCTCGAACAGAGCTGCACGAAGACTGCCGGCAGCGTGGTGCCGGTCCGCTTGTTCCAGTAGTGCACCGCGACACTGAACCCGTAGTGCACGTCGCCCGAGAGCATCAGCACCCGGCGGAGCGGGGTGAGCCGGTCGAGGAGCGCCTCGAAGCAGTCGCGTCGTCCGGTCCAGAACTCGTAGTCCGCGTAGCCGGGATCCTTCACCACACGCGTGATCGGCTGGACGACCTCTTCCAGCAGCGGATGACCGACCACGGGAGCACCGGACACCAGCACGGTGAGCTCCTTGACACTGCCCGGTAAGGGGATCTGGGTGGCCAGGTCGACGCCGCCGACCAGACACGGTGGTCCGTTCGCCCTGGCGAATGATCGCCGGGTCCGCGTGTCCAGCGCGATCAGGCGGTGCGCCTCGAACTCGATGACGTAGTTCCAGCGCGGACCGCCGGTGAGCTCGATCCGGCCCGCAGTGTCGGTGGCGACGACCGGCAGCACGCCGGCCCCCACCGCAGCCCAGTCCGGCACGCGCAGACCGCGGCCTGAGTGGACGGTTGCGAGCCGCTGGAGCAGCCCGCCGAACTCGGTCGGCAGGTTGCCCCAGGCCTGGAACACGCCGAACGCCGAAAGCCCGTTCTGGACGATGCGCCGGGTCAGCGGCTCAGCCGCGATGACCCGCTGCGACCAGCCGCCCTCGAGAAACCAGTCGTCGGTGACCTCGTGGTCGTCGAACACCATGTACGACGCGATGTTCGCCAGGGCCTTGCGGGCGAACCCGAGGCTGCGCCGGAACTCGACGATTCGCGACCGCTCGCGGTTGAAGCCGGCGTACTTCTTCGTCTCCACGCGGATCGTGCCGGCCCGCGCGACGCCCCTCACCTCGTGGGTGGGCAGGTCGGGGTGGACCTCGGCGAAGCCGGGGGGATCGTCCGGCCACAACACGTCGGACCAGACCATCAGGTACATCGCGTAGTACTCGCCGAGCCGGATCAGGTGGCTCTTACCCGCAGTCGTGGTGAACCCGGCGTCGCGGACCGTCTGTGAGCGGTGGCCTACCCGCAACCCGTCGGCCGGCGGGTTCCCCGGCAGTGGCTCGAGCCAGCCGAGCAGCGCCGACTCGGCGTCGATCAGCATGTGCAGCAACGGGTCAGCCACATCGTCGGCATAGATCTGGTCGCCCGTCAGGAACAACTGCTGCGGCCGGTTGACCGGATCGGCATGCAGTCCGTTCAGAATCGAGTCCAGAGCACGGAGCCCGTCGGTCTTGCCACCATGCGGCATCCGGCACGAGCCATGAACGAGTTTCAGCCCAGCGACGGTGCTCGCCGGGATGACGAACGACGGCAGTGCGTACGTGCCGTACGCGATCCGCCCGATCTCGCCGTCGACGTTACCCGGCGCGTTGAGGATGCCCGGGTCGCCGAGGCCGACATCACCCTCGCTGCCGAGGATCACGTCGTACCCGTAGATCTGCTGCGGTGACAGCCGGATCACGGGCGTCGTCCCCTGGTCCGCCGTGACGAGCGCCACGAACAGGTTGTCGCCGAGCGCGAAGGTCTCCGTCCGTGCGCTGACCAGGAGCGGCGTCGCCTGCGGATCCGGATTCGGACTGTCGTAGATCCGCAGTTGGATGTCGCTGACCGCACGCCGGAACGCGATCCACACCGACACCTTGTCCTCTTCTGTACGGCGCAGGATCGGTCCGCAGATGACCAGGGGCAGGGTGGCGAGCCGCAGCGCCAAAGAACTGAAGCCGGCCCTCTCCACGGTGGTCCCCACCAAATCGTGCTTACACCACTCCCGGAGCGTCGGCAAGACGCCGGTTGGGATGGAGTTGGGCGACGGGTATCGTTAGTTTAGCTAACGATATTGTTTGGGGTGTACACGTGAGTTCTGCACCGGTCGGTACGTCGTCCCGGTTCACTGTTGATGCTGATCATCCTCGTTACAAATGGATCGCGCTCTCGAACACCACGGTGGGCATGCTGATGGCGACCATCAACTCCTCCATCGTGATCATCTCGCTGCCGGACATCTTCCGCGGCATCAAGCTCGATCCGCTCCAGCCGGGGAACGTGAGTTACCTGCTGTGGATGCTGATGGGCTTCCTGCTCGTCACCGCGGTCCTGGTCGTCTCCCTGGGCCGGCTCGGCGACATCTACGGCCGGGTGAAGATCTACAACCTCGGTTTCGCCGTGTTCACGGCCGGGTCGATCGCCCTGGTGTTCGATCCGTTCACCCAAGGCAGCGGCGCACTCTGGCTGATCCTGTGGCGGCTGGTTCAAGGCGTCGGGGCCGCGATGTTGTTCGCGAACTCGACCGCGATCCTCACCGACGCGTTCCCATCCGATCGGCGGGGTTTCGCGCTGGGCATCAACCAGGTCGCAGCCATCGGCGGGTCGTTCATGGGGCTGGTCATCGGCGGTCTGCTCGCACCGGTTGACTGGCGGCTGGTCTTCCTCATCTCCGTGCCGTTCGGGTTGATCGGCACAGTCTGGTCGTACAAGAGCCTGCGCGAGACCAGCGTCCGCACACGGGCGCGCGTCGACTGTGTCGGCAACGCACTGTTCGCCGTCGGCCTGACCGCGATCCTGGCGGGCATCACCTACGGCATCCAGCCGTACGGCGGCCACGACATGGGCTGGACGAACCCGTGGGTGCTGACCGGACTGATCGGCGGCGCCGCCCTGCTGGCCGTCTTCTGCGTGGTGGAGGCACGGGTCGACGCCCCCATGTTCAATCTCTCGCTGTTTCGCATCAGAGCGTTCACGGCGGGCAACCTGGCCGGTCTGCTGGCATCGGTGAGCCGGGGCGGACTGCAGTTCATGCTCATCATCTGGCTGCAAGGCATCTGGCTGCCGCTGCACGGCTACAGCTTCGCCAGTACGCCGCTGTGGGCCGGCATCTACCTGCTTCCGCTGACCGTGGCGTTCCTGATCGCCGGACCGCTGTCCGGCTTCCTCTCCGACCGGTACGGCGCGCGTGCCTTCGCAACTGGCGGTCTGCTGCTCGCAGCGGTCAGCTTCCTCGGTCTGATGATGCTGCCCACCAACTTCAACTACTGGGCCTTCGGCGGCCTGCTGGTGCTCAACGGCATCGGCTCCGGACTGTTCTCCGCGCCGAACACCACCGCGATCATGAACAGCGTTCCGGCCAACCGGCGCGGCGTCGCGTCCGGCATGCGCGGTACGTTCTTCAACTCCGGTACGTCGCTGTCCATCGGGATCTTCTTCAGCCTGATGATCGTCGGCCTCGCGCAAACGTTGCCGGCCGCACTGACCTCCGGCCTGGAAGCGCACGGCGTCTCCGCAACCGTCGCAACCGGCATCGGACAACAGCCGCCCGTCGGCAGCCTGTTCGCCGCCTTCCTCGGCGCCAACCCGATCGGAACACTGCTCGGCGGCCTGCCGGCATCGGCCATCCAGGGCGCCGACCTGAACACCCTGACCAGCAAGCAGTTCTTCCCCCAACTCATCGCCACCCCGTTCCATCACGGCCTGGTGATCGTGTTCAGCGCCGCCATCGCCATGTCCCTCATCGCCGCCGTCGCCTCGCTCTTCCGCGGCACCCGCTACGTCCACACCGACTGACCCTCAAGGGAGCAAGCACCAATGAAGAAGCCACTGATGGTTGTCCTGGGTGGTGTGGTGGCGCTCCTGGGCCTGCTCTTCACCCTGCAAGGCGCCGGCGTCATCGGCGGCAGCGCGATGAGCGGCACCACGTTCCGGACTGTCGCTGGGCCGATCATCATCGTGATCGGCCTGGTCGTAGCCGTCGTCGGAGTCAGGGGCCGGACGCGCTGATCAACGTGCGGAGTGCGCGGAGGGCGTAGTACGACCTGGACTTCACGGTTCCGGGAGGTACGCCGAGTTCGCGGGCGGCCTCGGTGACGGATCGGCCGCGGTAGTACAGCTCCACCACGACGTCGCGATGTGCCGCGGACACCTGGCGGAGGGCGTGGCCGAGCACCATGGCGTTCACCACGGAGTCGGAGTGATCTCCATGGACGCGGCTGCGCTCACCGATGTCCCTCAGCTCCAGCGGACGGAGGGCTCGCGCGCGGGCCCGATCGGCGACGAGGTTCCGCGCGACCGTGAGCAGCCAGCCGAGCACCGAGCCCTTGTCCTCGACCAGGTCGTCGGCGTGCTTCCAGGCCCGGACCAGCGTCTCCTGGACGAGGTCCTCGGCTCCGGTCCGGTCGCCGGTCAGCCGGACGACGAACAGCAGCACGCTGCGCCCGTACTCGGCGTACAAGCCACTGACCAGTACGTCGGCAGGGCAGTGGTCCGCCTCACCCATCAGAGCCCATCCCGGCGATTCCTCAGAACCGACCGTCGGGCGCCATCAGCGCGACCGCGGTCGGCAGCACCAGACCCGCCGCGACGAGAGCGAACAGGAGCAGGCGCAGGTGCTCCGTGTCCCGTTCGTCGTACATCTGCCGCGCCGGGTGAGGTACTTCGAGCGCGCGGGCTGCCTGGTCGGCGCGCAGGTGGATCACCAACTCCAGCTCCGACATCCGGCGGAGCCGCAGGACGCGGTCGTCCGAGCGTGCGTACCTGTCGTGCCGCTGCAGCAACTGCCGAAGGCTGACCGCGATCTCCTCGATCGGCGGCCCGATCGGTTCCAAAGCGCTGTCCGGGATGGTGCCGAGCCGCCGGGACCTGACCCGACGTACGACGAGACAGGTCACGCCCGACAGCAGCGCGAGTGACACTCCGCAGAGAACGACGACGATCATGTGCCCGGAATCCCTTGACTTGAAGCGATCTGGGTCCCCCAGGCGAGTGGTGCCCGCGTCACCGGGTACTGCGCGCGATGCGCCGGTGCTCGGCGAGCTTCGAGGCGTTGCATCCATTGGACTCGCCAATGAGGTAGTGCACCACGCTCATCACGATCGCGTCGGGCTGAGTGGGCTCGATCCGGTCCGAGTCGCAGACCCGGCACCGCATCAGCCACTCGCCGGCCCGCTCGCTGCAGACGACAACCGGGGCGCCGTCAGTTACCGGGTTGTATTCGACGACCACGTTCACTGCTCGACCTCCTCGTACCGTCGGCGCGGCACTGTCCGGGGGCAGACCGCCCTCCGGCGAGGGGTGGAACGGGTTGGCCGGGGCCGGCTCCCGTCGCACCTCCCGGGACACCTGTGGGGACACTCCCAGACTGGGCCGTCCACCCCTTCAGGGTCGACACGGCCAGCCCCCGTCCCTCCCCCCTGCTAGCAGGAATCCGGAGAAACCCGCGGACAGCACGACGGCACCTCCTGCGGCTGTACGCCGTAGGAGGTGCCTGTTCCGCCGTACGGTCAGGCGGCGGCCTGCTCGATCTGCTCCCCGTCGACGCTGAGGATGACCTCGATGTTGCCGCGGGTGGCGTTGGAGTACGGGCACCGCTGGTCCGCGCGGAGCATCAGGTCCGCGGCGTCCGCGGCCGAGAGATTCGGTGCGTGCAGGTCCAAGGTCACCTGCAGGCCGAAGCCGCCGTGACCGGTCGGGCCGATCCCGACCCAGGACCGGATCTGGGAGTCGGCGGCGTCAAGCTTGCGACCCTGCGCGACGCCCAGCAGCGCCGACTGGAAGCAGGCCGCGAAGCCCACCGCGAACAGCTGCTCCGGATTCGTGCCGGCACCACCCTGACCGCCCATGTCCGCGGGCACCGACAGGTCGACGTCCAGATGACCATCGGTACTCCGACCATGCCCGGCCCGGCCGCCCTCCACGGTCGCCTCGGCGGTGTAGAGCACCCTGCTCAACGGTGTGGCTGGCATTCTGCTTCCTCTCTGACGCGCTGACAGACGGAGTCCCCAGAACGCGGGGGCTCACCTCCGACAATTGCGCACCAGCGGGCCGGTGTCGCTGCGGCCAGCCTCCGACCTCACGTACAGCCAGCCGGACGCCAGGCCTTCCTGTTAACAGGTACTGGGGTCAATCCTTGCAGCAGTCGTCGGTGCAGTGGCCGGCAGAGCCTTCGGAGTCGGCGATGGGTGAGCAGCAGCCTTCACCGCGCCAGGCTTGGAGACCCTCGCGGACCGCGACGCCGGCGATGACCAGCCCGGCGATCGGGTCGGCCCACCCCCAACCGAGTGTTGCGTTCAGCACGAGACCGAGCAGGAGTACTGCGGACAGGTAGGTGCAGAGGAGGGTCTGGGTGGAGTCGGCAACGACGGCGTTGGAGCCCAGGGCTCGGCCGGTACGCCGCTGCGCCCACGACAGCAACGGCATGACGATCAGCGAAGCGATCGCCAACCCGATCCCGACCCGCGAGGTGTCCGGGTCGGCGCCCGTGATCAGCGTCCGGATCGACTCGAAGCCGACGTACGCCGCGAGCGCGAAGAACGAGAACGCGAGCAGCCGGAGCGCCTGACGTTCGCGGGTCTCCGGGAGGCGGTGGCGGAACTGCCACAAAATGATCAGCCCGCTGGAGACCTCGACAACCGAGTCCAGCCCAAATCCGACGAGCGCAACGGAGCCGGCCACGAGGCCTGCGCTGATGGCGATCACGGCCTCGATCACGTTGTAGGTGACCGACGCGCCGGCCAGCAGCTGAGCACGGCGACCCAGGCGCCGCCGCTCCTCCGGATCACTAGTCCACGCGCTAGGCGGCGCAGTGCTGATCTGCACCGGCTGCAGCTGCAATTCCTGCCGACCGTCGATCGGTCGGTCAATGTACGCCGGCGGCGCGCCAGTCGAGTCGGCCGACGTACCCACCTGCGTCATCCACAACGTGCCGCTGTCCCCAGCTGTGTTGGCCGACGCCGCGGAGCTGCTGGTGTCGTCGCCGTGCTCGGGGTGGCTCATGACGTGGCGTCCTGGGTCTGCCGCGCCGCCTCGCCGAAGTTCGGGCAGAGCGCGACCGCATCACCGGTCAGGCTCAGCAGCCGCTCCGCAGCCGACAGCATCTCGAGCGTCGCCTCAGGATGCGTGAGGCTGAACACCGAAGCCCGCCCCTGCGGCCGAGACTCCACCAGCCCACAGTCCCGCAAACACGCCAAATGCTTCGACACCGTCGACTGCGCCAGACCCAAATGCTCAGTCAGATCCACCACCCGCTGCTCCCCCAACGCCAACCGCCGCACAATCGCCAGCCGAGACACATCACCAAACCCATTGAAGAGGCAAGCAGCCACCACCAACGTCCGCCCCTCACCATCCCCAACATCGACCATCCCACCTATCATCGCCATCCAGCGATCCTACCCTCCCCCACCCCCCGTGGGTACCCACCCCCCACCCGACCCACCGTCCGCCGGATCCCGCCCCACTGGCGGGTTGTTTCACCGATGACGCGCAACAACCCGCCAGCCGGTAGACAACCCACCACCCACCACGTCGCGGTACACCATCCAACGGATCCTGCGCAAAGCAAGGAAGGGGGGTGCAGCCGCCGCGAGCAGGCGATGCAGGAGCGCGCGTAGCCGCGGCGTCGGGGTGGACACCCTGGCTGTAGTCAGGCCGGTGCGTGTTCCTTCAGGATTGTCATGAAGGCTCGCATCCACGCGGGGTGGTCGGGCCAGGCGCGGCCGGATACCACGTTGCCGTCGACTACTGCGTCGCCGTCGACCCACTCGGCTCCGCCGGCCTTGATGTCGAGGGCGAGTGCCGGGTATGCCGACGTCTTGCGCCCGTTCAGCAGACCAGCAGCCGCCGGGATGAGCGGTCCGTGGCAGAGCTGAGCCACAGGCTTCGACTCGCCGTAGAAGTGCTTCACGATCCGCTGGCAGTCGGCGTCGTTGCGGATGTACTCCGGCGCCCGCCCACCCGGGATCACCAGCGCGACGTACTCCGCCGGGTCCACATCGGCGAACGCGATGTCGGCCTGCCAGGTGTGGCCGGGCTTCTCGGTGTACGTGTCGAATCCGTCCACGAAATCGTGCACCACGAACTGCAACTTCTTCACCGCCGGCGCCGCCACGTGGACGTCGTACCCCTCCTCGAGCAGGCGCTGGTAGGGGTAGAACACTTCGAGGTCTTCGGCGGCATCACCGGTCAGAATCAGCACCTTCGCCATCACGCCATCTCCTTCGCAGCCGGGGCTTCCACTCGCCAGCCTCTGCCCGCCGACCGAAGCAGGTCAAGGGTCGACCGACCCGGCCAGGGCGAGCGCGAAAGTCGAGTGCCGGGCCGAATCCAAACTGGTATGGTCCGATGACGCCCCGCAGGTCCCGGTGTGCGCGTGCGGAGACCTGCCGTCAGTGGAAGGTTGGATGCGCACGTGATCATCGAGGTCGCCGATCTCACCAAGGACTTCTCACGGCCGGATGTACGCCCGGGACGCTTCGCGGGCACGCGATCGCTGTTCACCCGGGCCCGCAAGGTCACCAGAGCGGTCGACGGGATCAGTTTCCAGATCGACGACGGTGAGTTGATCGGATTTCTCGGCCCGAACGGCGCCGGCAAATCCACGACGATCAAGATGCTCACCGGCATCCTGGTCCCCACCTCGGGCACCGTCACGGTCGCCGGCCAGGTGCCGTGGCGTGATCGGCGCCGGAACGCGCGCACCATCGGCGCGGTCTTCGGGCAGCGGACCCAGCTCTGGTACGACCTGCCGTTGCGCAACTCGTTCGAGATCATCCGAGACCTCTACTCGATGGATCCGGCGACGTACCGGACCCGGCTCGGGGAGTTCACCGAGCTGCTCGATCTGGACGAGTTCATCGACACCCCGGTGCGATCGCTCTCGCTCGGTCAGCGGATGCGTGGCGACCTGGTCGCCGCCATGCTGTACGCCCCGCGGATCCTGTATCTCGACGAGCCGACGGTCGGGCTCGATGTCGTTGCCAAGGGCAAGATCCGGGAGTTCGTCGCGGAGATCAACGCCGGCCGCGGTACGACGGTGATCCTGACCACCCACGACATGGACGACGTCGAGCGGCTCTGCCGGCGGGTGGTGATCATCGACCACGGCAAGATCCTGTACGAGGGCGACGTCGGGATGCTGAAGGCGCAGTACGTCACCAGCCGGGACGTCGTGGTGCACTGCACCGACTTCGACGCCACCACGATCTCGTCCCCGTTCGCGCAGGTGGTCTCGGCCGACACCTTCAAGGCGACGCTGCGGTTCGACCCGGAGGTGACGGCCGCCCCGAAGGTCGTCCACGACCTCACCTCGCGCTACCCGATCACCGACCTGTCCCTGCTCGAACCGGACCTCGAGGACGTGATCCGGCAGCTGTACACGGAACGAACGCCGGTGCCCGCACGCGGTACGGGCGCCTGATGCCCGTCGACACGCTGAGCACGCGCCTGACCGGGCTTCGCGGCTTCTACCGAGCCGGGTACCAGTCGGTCCTCGCCTACCGCGCGGACCTCCTGTTCGGGATCGTCGGGCTGGTCATCCAGGCCACGCTGACCGTGGTCGTCTGGCGCGTTCTGTTCACCGGTCACGACCAGGTGGCCGGCATCGGGAGCGCCACCGCGGTCGCGTACGCCGTACTCGCCGCCTGTCTTCAGGCTGTCGTCATGCCCTGGCAGTTCTCGTCGCTCCCGCTCCGGGTCATGCGCGGCCAGATCGGCGTGGACATGATCCGGCCGCGGTCGCTGATCAGCCAGAACCTGGCCCAAGCCGGCGGCACGATGGTCGGCAGGCTTCCCCTCGGGGCAGCGGGCCTGGTCACCGGCCTCGCGCTCGGAGCGGTGAAGGCGCCGCACAGCGTGCTCGACCTGCTGGTTTCGGTCGTGTCGATGGCGCTCGGTGTCGCGAACATCCTGACCATCAATCTGCTGGTGTCGATGACCGCCTTCTGGACCCTCGAGATCGGCGGCATCATGATCCTCTACCGGTTCGGGTCGGCGTTCCTGTCCGGCGCCTTGATCCCGCTGTGGTTCATGCCGGAGTGGCTGCAACCGATCATCAGCTGGCTCCCGTTCCAGGCGCAGATCTACGCGCCGCTGTCCATCTGGTTCGGGACCCGGCATGGGGCCGACCTGGTCGGCACGCTCGCACTCCAGCTCGCCTGGGTGATGGTGCTCTTCCTGCTCCTGCAACTGGTCTGGCGCCGAGCCGTCCACAGGGTGGTGGTGCTCGGTGGCTGAGCAGGTCAAGACCTTGTCCCCGATCCGGGAGGATCTGCGCGCTAGCCGCATCCTGCTGCGGGCCGGCTGGCGTGCGGCGATGAGCTATCGCATCAGTTTCCTCTCGGCGATCCTCGGCGGGATGGTGCTGCAGGGGACGCAACTGTTGTTCATCGGGGTCCTGCTGGCGAAGTTCAACGTCATCGACGGCTGGCGCCTGAACGACATCGCGTTCCTGTTCGGGATGCGGCTCGCCGCGCACGCGTTCTACGTGGTGCCGTTCGGTGCGCTGCTCTCCATCGATCAGGCGATCCAGCAAGGCGATGTCGACCGGTACCTGCTGCGCCCGGCCGGGACCTATCTCCAGGTGATCACCCGCTACGCACCACTCATGGCGCTCGGCGATGCGCTGCTCGGGTTCGGAGCGGTGGCGGTCTTCGCCCCTCAGGCCTCGGTGGACTGGACGCCGGGAAAGGTGGTGTTCCTGATTGCCGCCCTGGTCGGTGGTGGTCTGGTCGAGACCGGCATGCAAACCTTCCTGGCCGGGCTGTCCTTCCGGATGACGTCCACGATGTCGCTGCGGATCCTCGCCGACGACACCATCACGCGGTTCAGCGGCTATCCGCTGACGATGTTCAGCCGCTGGGGATTCCTGTCCCTCACCTTCATCTTCCCGATGGCGTTCATCGCCTACCTGCCGGCCACCGTGCTCCTCGGCCGCACCGACGACCTGCCGATCCCTGCCTGGCTGGCGTACCTCTCACCGGCCGGCGGACCGGTCGTCTTCGCCATCGGTCTCGTCTTCTTCAACCGGATGATCCGGAGCTACACCAGCCCGGGCAGTTGAGGTCGCCGAAAACCCCGGTTGATCGCGCTCGGTCATGGTCAGAGCACGGGCCGTTCGCCCAGAAATTCTCCCTGCTGGAAACGCTTATTTGACACTTCCCGGACGCCGTTCGCCGTGCCACGCTGCTGCTGTCGACAGGGCGGACTGGAGGTGCGCCGAGAGATGAGCCTGGCAAGTCAGTCGATGGTTCTTGTCACTGCGATTCGCCTGGCCAATGGTCACGACGACCTGGATGGTGTGACCACCGTCCGATGGGAGGGCAACGCGGGGCCGGAGGAAAGCTCTATCGGCGATCTCGTGGTCTGGATCGCCCGGTCACGGGGGCATGCGTACCTCCAATGGCCCAGCGGACAGCGCGGGCCGCGCCTGCAGGTAGCCAACCAGCGGACGCGCCGCTCGGTGCGCAGCGGCCTCACGGCCGACGGCAGCGACGGTCTACTGTCATTGCCCCGGTTCTGACGCTGGTTGTCCACAGCAATGACCCGCCGGGTCACCGGCCGACTCGTCCCGCCGTACGGCGCCCGGCCTGGTCCACTGCGGAACGGGACGGCCATCCTTGGCCCACCAGGTGTAGGTCCGGTACTGCGGCCAGCCCGCCGGCGAGTCTTCCCACACTTCCTGACGGCCGTACACCGTCAGGTCGAGCAGGTGAGCCTGCGCCATGATCGTCTCGACACCCCGGCCGATCGTCTCGTGGGTCAGGAAGACCCGTTCGCCGATCCGTAGGTAACAGGCGATGTTGCCCGGCTCGTCCAGGAGACCCGGCCCGACCCCGAGGTCTTCGACGCCGGCCATCGAGTACCACGGCAGGGTGTAGCCCATGAACTCACGGAACGGGACGATCTCCTCCCACGGTCCCTCGCAGAACACCGCGAACGACACTCCGCGATGGTTCAGGTAGCTGGCGTCGTGGACGTCGAAGATCGACGCGGTGCACCCCTCGCACTGCCCTGCGATCCCCTTGCCGGTGTGCCACATGTGCTTGTAGGCGATGAGTTGGTCGCGGTCGTCGAACACCTCCAGTAACGAGACCGGCCCGTGCTCGCCGACCAGGGTCGCCGACGCGTCCACCTCGGTCATCGGCAGCCGGCGCCGGGCCGCGGCGATCGCGTCGCCCTCCCGGGTGTGGGCCTTCTCGCGGGCGAGCAGCCCACGGCGTTCGCGGAGGAAGGTCTCCCGGTCGACGATCGGTGGCGTGGCGGTCGCTTCGGTCATGGCGTCGTCCTCTCGGTTGATGCTGTCAGAAGGTTGGACGAGCAATCCGGCGAATCGTCATCGCTCTTTCTTTCGCGCAATTGGCCAAGGGCGGCGTTGGTACGGTGACCGCATGACGAGCGCCGCAGCCGACGAGCGGTTCCGCGATGCGTTCGACGAGCACCGGCGCTCACTGCACGCGCACTGCTACCGGCTCGCAGGGAATGTCGCCGATGCGGACGACCTGGTGCAGGAAACGTTCCTCCGCGCCTGGCGCTCCCGTGCGCAGTACGAGGGTCGGGCGGCGATCCGGACCTGGCTCTACCGGATCTCCACCAATG
Source organism: Kribbella capetownensis (assembly GCF_004331485.1). Classification (GTDB taxonomy): domain Bacteria; phylum Actinomycetota; class Actinomycetes; order Propionibacteriales; family Kribbellaceae; genus Kribbella; species Kribbella capetownensis. The sequence goes on along the minus strand of NZ_SJKD01000005.1, from coordinate 108,940 downwards.
TCTATCTCGACCACCACAAGGCTGCGGCGCGGCGGACCGTACCAGCGGGCGACCCGCTCGAGTGGTGTACCGATATCGGCCCCTATCCCGACTCCGTACCGAGCGAGGACCCGCAGTCCGGTCTGGTGGCACGGGAGACGGTCGAGCTCGCGCTGATCGCCGCGCTGATGTATCTGCCGCCACGGCAACGGGCGGCGTTCGTCCTTCGCGACGTGTCGGGCTGGACGGCGGCCGAGATCGCCGATGCCCTCGAACTCGCCGTTCCTGCGGTCAACAGTCTGATCCAGCGTGCCCGGCGGACAATTCGCCGGCACGCTCCGGGTGATCCGCGGCAGTGGCGCCGACCGGCACTGACCGCCGAGGACGAGGAGATCCTGCGCCGCTACGCGGCAGCGACCGATCCCGCGAGCCTCCGGGAATTGCTGGCCGACGACGTGCGCATCACGATGCCGCCGGACGTACCGGTCATCGGGATCGATGCCGTTGCCGAGTTCCTGACCAGGCCGCTGGACTGGCGAACGTTCCCGTCCGCCGCCAACGGCCGCCCTGCCCTCATCTGCTATCTGCGCAGCCCCGGCAGTGATCAGTACGACGCCATGGTCGTCGACGTCCTCACCATCGAGAACGGCCGGATCGTGGAGAGCAACGCCTTCGTCGGACCACACCACGTCGCCGCCTTCGGCATGCCGGCCGCCGTACCGGCTGTCAGTCGCTGAACGCGTTGCGCATCGACACCAGCTCGATGCCGCGCTCCTCGATCGCCTTGCGGATCTCCGGGTCGGTCACGATTTCCTGGTCCGACAGCCGGTACTCCTCAGCCCATCGATAGGTGTACGTGCCGGGCGAGGTCATCGCCGCGAGTTCCGGATGGGCGGCGGCGCAGTGCGTGACCAGGAGGTGTACGCCGGGCGTCAGGCCGGCGATGTGGTCGAGCATCCACGCCTTCTTGCCGTCCGCCTCCCGGTCGCTCAACGTCACGATCGAGGCGAACCGCTGCGACTCCACGGGGCCGTAGATGAACGGCTTGCCGGCGGCGTCCGAGACCTCGTCGTACGCCGACTCCTGCGCGGACTGCCCCATGTGCACGTCCAGGTAGTCGATCGCGAGCCCTTCCGCGGCGAACTTCGCCACCTGGGCGGACAACTCGCGGACGGAGTCGTCATAGGTGATGGAAGCCCGGGCCGCATCGACTGTGCGGAGGAACGTCGCGTCATCACCGACCAGCGACGGTCCATCGGTCAGCGGCCGCCAGCGCAGGAAGTCCCATTCGCAGGTCAGGGTCTGATGCACGCCGAGCGGTATCCCGGACTCACGCGCCAGTGCGGCGGCCTCGGTGAACCACGGGCACGCGGCCATCGTGGAGGCCTGCGTCAGGATCCCCTCCCGGAACGCCTGGATCGTGCCGACGTTGACGGCATGACACATACCGAAGTCGTCACCTTGAACGATGAGCCTGATGTCACCAGCCACGCGCACTCCTCAGATCGGCGAACGAACCCGAGAACGACCGTACCCCTGAATCACCCGGCCGGGAGGACGACCCCAGGGCCGTCCGGCGGCGAAGCTGAAGCGGAACGTGGGCGGATTCGAAGGGAGCCACGATGACTGAGCAGCTGGGGTCCTGGCGGGAGGGCGCGGCCAAGGACGCCATCCGGGACTTCGTCGCGCGGGTCGGCGACGAGAGCTCGAGTGAGTTCGTCCCGGTGGAGGAGCGGGTCGCGGTGTTCGACAACGACGGCACGCTGTGGTGCGAGAAGCCGATGCCGGTCCAGGTCGGCTTCATCCTGAAGCGCTTCGCGGCCATGGCCGAGCAGGACCCGGCGCTCCGCGACCGGCAGCCGTGGCAGGCGGCGTACACGCATGACTTCGACTGGCTCAGCCAGGCGTTGGTCAAGCACTACAACGGTGACGACAGCGACCTGAAGGTGCTGCTCGGCGGGGTGCAGCAGGCGTTCGGCGGGATGAACGTCGAGCAGTACGCCACCGATGTGGAGACCTTCCTGGCAAGTGCCGCGCATCCGACGCTCAAGCGCCCGTACCGCGAGTGCACCTTCCTGCCGATGGTCGAGTTGCTGCGGTACCTGGAGGACAACGGGTTCAGCACGTACATCGCCTCGGGCGGCGACCGGGACTTCATGCGGCCGGCCGCGGTGCCGCTGTACGGAATTCCGCCGGACCGCGTGATCGGCAGCAGCTTCGGCCTGCAGTACGTCGAGGACGAGCACGGCAGCGCGGTGATGTACAAGGCGGGTCTGGACGTCTTCGACGACGGTCCGGAGAAGCCGGTGCGGATCTGGAGCCGGGTGGGTCGCCGGCCGGTGCTGGCGGGTGGCAACGCGAACGGCGACATCCCGATGCTGAACTTCGCCGGCGGTCCGGCCCGGCCGGCACTCAGGCTGCTCGTGCTGCACGACGACGCCGATCGGGAGTTCGACTACGTCGCCGGTGCGGAGCGGGCACTCGAGCGGGCGGGTGACCAGCGCTGGACCGTGGTCAGCGTGAAGAACGACTGGACCACGGTCTTCGGTTGATCAGCCGGCCACGGTCCGGACCGGAGCTCATCCACCCCGGGGGATTTCAGACGGCCGCCGGACCGCGACCGTGGTCCGGAAGGGACCGGCGGGGGCCGCGGGGCCAGATGTTCGATACGTCGCCGACAGCCACTGATCGGCGCGACAGCGAAGGGATGCAGTCATGAGTTTCTGGGACGTCATCTGGTTCATCATCGTCACATTCGCGTTCGTCGCGTACCTGATGGTGTTGTTCCACATCATCACGGACATCTTCCGCGACAAGGGGCTGTCGGGATGGCTCAAGGCCATCTGGGTGATCTGTCTGGTCATCGTCCCGCTGCTGACCGCGCTGGTCTACCTGATCGCCCGCGGCAGGGGCATGGCCGAGCGTTCAGCGGCGGCTTGGGGAAGCGCGAAGGCCGCGCAGGACGACTACATCAAGTCGGTCGCCGGGTCCTCGTCGTCGCCGGCCGAGCAGATCGACAAGGCACAGCAACTCCTCACCGCGGGCACGATCACCCAGACGGAGTTCGACACCCTCAAGGCCAAGGCCCTCGCGTAGTGACAGCTGCCGACCCGGTGTTCCGACGCCTCAGGCTCAGCGGACTCGCGGCCACGGTCGCGGTCCTCGCGGTCGCCTGTGGTACGCCGACGTCCGCACCACCCGCCGGTACGGCGACCACCGCGACGGCAGAGGCTGAGAGGACCAGCACCACGGCGCCGGTCGATCTCCAGGCCATGCGTGTGGACGAGCAGACCGCCGTCAAAGCGGTGGACACCTTCTGGCGCACACACTTCGCCGAGGAGTTCGGCAAGGAGTACCAGAGCCCTCGAGTGGAGGGCGGCTACGTCGGTGCGAACGGACCACAGTGTGGAGGAGAGCCGTCGGTGCCGTTCAACGCGTTCTACTGCGGGCCGGGCGACTTCCTTGCGTGGGACGAGCAGTTGATGGAGGCGGGCTACAGCCAGATCGGGGACGCGTGGATCTACCTCATCATCGCCCACGAGTGGGGCCACGCGATCCAGGCCAGGCTGAACCGGGACCAGGTCTCCGTCCAGGCAGAGCTGCAGGCGGACTGCCTGGCCGGAGCCGCGCTCCAGGGCGCCGCGAACGACGGGGTGATCAAGATCGAGCCCGGCGACAGCGAGGAGCTCGCCCAGACCCTGGCCGCTGTCGCCGACGACTACCCCTGGACCAACGAGAGCGATCACGGCAACGCCCAGGAGCGGACGTCGGCCTTCAGCACCGGAGTGCAAGGAGGTGTGTCGGCCTGCGCCTGAAGCGGCTAGCCGGTACGGCGTTCGTCGTGCTCCGCGAGGGCCGCGCCGAGTTGGGCGCCGACGACCGCTGAGGCGACGACGAGCAGAGCGAGTACGACGAGCCAGGAGATGAGCGCGATCGCCACCCCGATCACGCCGTACCGCTCTGTGTTGCGCTCGATCAGGTGCGGCACGTACACGGCACCCGCGGAGGTGACGGCCACCTGGGCCACCGCGCTCACGACGGCGCCCGGGAACAGCAGGCGCCAGGAGACCCGACCGCTCAGCAGCAGCCGGCTGGCGAGCCACCACCCCGGAACCGCCGCACAAGTCTGCGCGATCACGGTGACGAGGAGGCCGCCCGGCAGCTCATTGGCCAGGCTCGCCAGGTAGCCCAGCAGGACCAGCGCGATGAGGAGGAGGAAGGCACCCTCGATGCCGTTGATCGTCCTGCGCAGCCCACGCGCCGGCAGGTGCCAGGCGATCTCGTAGGTCCGCTGGACCGATCGCGCGAAGCTGCTCGCGGACACCAGGATGGTGATCACGCTCAGGAAGGTCAGACCGCCCGAGCCGGCCGGCGGCCGCCCGAACAGGGACCGCACCGCGTCCGCGGACGCGCCGGTCAGCGAGAACCTGTCGATCACCCAGTCACCGATCGCGAGCGAGTCGGAGCTGCTGACCAACGTCGCCAGCACGATCATCAGCGGAATCAGCGCGATGAAGGCCTGCCCTGCCAGCGTCAGCGCCCGGTCGTAGAACCTGATCTCGATCGCGGAGACCACGATCCGCCAGACGATGCTCCGCCGTACCATTCGCACCGCCCGCAGGACCAGCGGATGCTCGGCCCACCGCTTCATCACGGGTCCCAGCTCCCACCCATCGCACCGCTCCCCCGGGCACACGCATCACGGACCTACGACGCTAGGCGCGACCGCCGACGCAGTACACCTCCACGGCGGGTGAGGACGCGCTACCGCGCTACCGTGCCGTGGCGACCGCCTGGATGGCTCGGAGCCGGCCGTCGGACAGGCCTTCGGTGAGGTTCTTGACGCGCTCACGGAAGTTGGGGACGAACGCGTGCAGCCCGAGCGGGCTCGGTGGCAGCGATTGCATCGCTCGCATCATGGCGCCGACCTGCTCGGTCAGCTCCGTCCAGTGATCGACGGTGAATCCGGCCGACTCGATCGCGGTACGCAGGGCTGCCGGCGTACTCAGATGGGTGTGCTCGGGTACGTCGGCCCACGGCAACGGGTAGTCGAGTTCACGCCCGTCGCCGGCGGCGATGTCCCACACGGCGAGCTGACCGCCGGGCCTCAGGACCCGCCTCGCCTCCTGATAGAGACGGTCCTTGGCGGCCACGTTCATCTGGACATGCTGGCTGAACACGACGTCGAACGACGAGTCGTCGAAGGGCAGCGCGGTCACGTCTGCCCGGCGTACGACGATCCGGTCGTCCAGCCCGACGAGACCGTTGAGCCAGCGGGCGGTGTCGCAGTACTCCTTGGACAGGTCGACCGCCGTCACGGCGCAGCCGAATCGAGCGGCCAGGTAGCGTGCGGTTCCTCCGATACCTGTGCCGGCGTCCAGGATCTCGCTGTCCGGCGTGAGCTCGACCAGGTCGACGAGCTGGCCGGTGACGAGACGTCCGCCGGTGTGGTAATCCTCGAGCAGCGCGAGATCGGCGGCCTCGAGTCCGTCGAGGTCTTTGCCTGCGGCAACGAGGGCCTGCTCGATGGCTGCCCGGGATGTGCCGGTCACGTACTGGGCCGGAAGTGCGTCGGTCATGCCATTTCCTCCACTCCGTGGCGGGACGCGATGTCGGCGATCGCGCCGGCCAGGAGGTCCGGGTGTTCGCTGGTGGTCAGGTGGCCGCCGACGTACAGGGGCACTGTGCCGTTCAGTTGCCGGGCGAGGGCACCGAGCGGCGATCTGAGCATCGGAGTGCCTTGCCAGGGGTGCGTATGCGAGTCGGCGAACAGACCGCCGTTCACCATGAAGACCGCGGTGATGTCCGGCCCGCCTTGGCGGCGCAGGAGTTCGAGCAGGGCCAGTGAGCTGTAGTCGAAGGTGACCACGACGGTACGCCGTGGTGCCGCCATAACGCCTCGACGAGATCGGCCCGTCCGACCGTGGAATGCGGGTAGCGCCTGGGTTTGTCCGAATCGCCTTGCCCGACGGGGTCGACGTACAGGCGTGGTCTCGCCTCGGTCAGTACTCGTGCGGACTTCGGGTCGTAACAGATTCGCTGTCCGCCGGCGAACCCTGCATCCGCGGTCACCCACGGCGTGTCGGTAGTCGTCTCCATCAGGAGCCCTCCCGCGAAGTTATGTGGACACCGTCCACATTAACTCGGTTTTGTGGACAGTGTCCACATTGATAACCTGAGCTGGTGAGCATCGGCGAGGAAGCACCCCGGTCGCGGCGGCGCCCGCGAGGCGACGTACGCGCCGGCCTGGTCGCGGCCGGAGTCGAGCTGGCTCGCACGGGCGGTCCCGACGCGGTCGTCCTGCGCGAAGCGACCCGGATCGTCGGCGTCGTACCCAACGCCGCCTACCGGCATTTCGCCGACCGCGACGAGCTACTCGCGGAGGTCTGCACGGTGGCAATGAACGAGTTGGCCGACCGGATGGCTACGGACATCGCACGCGTGCGCGGCAGGCGCGGGACTCCCGGTGCGGCGCAACGCCGGCTGGGCGCGATCGGAACGGCGTACCTGCGATTCGCGCATGAGGAGCCAGGGCTGTTTGCTACCGCGTTCGCTGTGCCGCAGCAGCACGGCTATAACGACCGCACTCCCCTGGGTCTGCTGCGCGACGCGTTGGACGAGCTGGTGGAGGCGGGCGTCCTCGACCCGCAGCGACGCGAGGGCATCGAGTACCCCATCTGGTCCATCGTGCACGGGACCGCCGTACTCACCGGCCAAGGGCCGCTTCGCGATGCGCCCGATCTGCGCCAGATCGAGAGTCTCAGCCTGGCTTTCATCGCCAACAGCCTCACGTAGCGACGGCGTTAGGCTGGCCTGAACGTAGGTCTGGAGGCCGTGATGGATGCTGATGCCAAGCAGCGCGTCAAGGACGCGCTGATCGCTCAGGCCGAAGCGGGGCTCCGGTCGTCGCAGGCGAGTGTGGCGGAGCACGACTCCGCCGCGATGCTGGACTCCGACGTCGCGGACTCGGTCGACGACCTGTCCCAGTCCGGCGAGGCCGCTGACCTGGGCGGCCTGCTCGACGATGTCGAGGATCGGCAGAAGCGGATCCTGGCCCAGATCAAGGGCCTCGACTTCGGGGTCAAGTCGGCTGTCGCGCCAGGCGCACTCGTCGGCTTCGACGGGAATCGGTACGTCGTCGGCGTGGTGGCTGAAGCGTTCGAGTGCGACGGCGCCACGTACGAGGGGCTCTCGTCCGATTCACCGATCTACGCGTCGCTCAAGGGGCTGGGGCGTGGCGACACCTTCAGCTTCGGCGGCCGCGAACATCGCGTCGATTTCCTCGCCTGACCTCTGACCTTCAGGCTCGGCGGCCGCAGAGTTCCTGGGCGATGTGTTCGCCGATCGGAAGGCATGCTGTCGCGGCTGGGGACGGCGCGTTGAGGACATGCAGTGTCCGGCCGTCACGGAGGAACAGGAAGTCGTCGACGAGCTGTCCCTGCTTCGTCACCGCCTGAGCACGGACGCCAGAGCCTGCCCGCCGTACGTCGGCCACCTGCAAGTCGGGCAACATCCGCTGCGCTGCTTTGACCAGGGCCTTGCCGGTGAGCGAGCGCACAAACTCCTGCGCCCCGGTCTTGCCATACCGCCGTGCGAGCCGCCAGGAACCGCGGTACGTCAACGACTCCCACAGGTCCTTGGGCACGATCTTCGTCCAGCGGTAGCCTTCCCGAGCCAGAGCCGGTACGGCGTTCGGCCCGATATGCACCGTGTCGTCGATACCGCGGGTCAGGTGCACACCGAGGAAGGGCAGATCCGGGTCAGGCACCGGATAAACCAGTCCCTTCACCAGATAGTCACGCTCCGGCACGATCTCGCTGTACTCACCGCGGAACGGCAGGATCCGCACGCCCGGCTCGAGACCCGAGGCTCTCGCGAGCCGGTCACTGTGCAGCCCGGCGCAGACCGCGACCCGATCCGCCTCGATCACCTCGTCCGTCGTCTGCACCCGCACGACTGAGCCGGCGCTGTGGACCGAGGTGACCGTCACCCCGGTGCGGATCTCGCCGCCCTCTGCCCGAACGTCGTCGGCCAGCGCACGCGACACCAGCTTGAAGTCCACGCGCCCGGTCGAATCGACCGCCAGTGCGCCGCTCACGCGCAGGTGCGGTTCGCGTTCCCTGACCTCGTCGAGGGTCAGCCGCCGTACCGGCACGCCGTTCTCATGCCCACGGTCGAACAGCCGGTCGAGCTGCACCATCTCAGCCTCGTTGGTGGCGACCACGAGCTTCCCGGGGACATCGACCGGAATCTCTTTGGCCTCGCAGAACTCCCGCAACGCCGCCCCGCCGGCAACCGCCAGCCGAGCCTTCAGCGATCCAGGCTTGTAGTACAGCCCCGAGTGAATGACGCCCGAGTTGTGTCCAGTCTGGTGGGCCGCTACCGCGGACTCCTTCTCCAGCACCACAACCGGCGTACCCGGATCCAGCCGCTGCAAAGCGCGCGCGACCGCCAGCCCCACAACGCCGCCACCAACCACGACCGCTGAACCCATCAAGCCCTCCCGCGCCTAGACATCCCGGACAAAAGAACCACCGACCCACCCCCGAGATACAGCCCACAAGCCGCTGATCCGTCACAGTCACAGTAAGTGCTCAACTGACGCGGCAGCGTCGTCACACCCGGGGGCAGGGTTGATGGTTCGAACGTGTGGTGGGGCGCCGGGCTGCTCCCTGCGCTCGAAGAAGATCGGCGAGTAAGACCGGCCGGGCGTTGATCAGGCCCAGTTGACGTGTACGCCCTCCGGCTCGACTCATCCGGGCGGGGTGAGGCGGTGGGCGGGGGCAGAGGGAGAGCATCCAGGTGCGGCCCGCTGCTGATTGCGGCCGGCGGACGCAGGGAGAGGAGAGGGCAGACATGGCTGAGCACAGTGGGAGAAGGCTGGCCGGCTTCGTCGCTTTCGCCGGCGCGTTGCTGATGGTGGAGGGCCTGCTCAATGTGGTCCACGGGCTCACCGCCCTGCTCTCCGACGAGCGGCTGGGGATCCATCGGGACAACCTCATCATCGTGAACGTGACCGCCTGGGGATGGGTCGTCCTGATCTCCGGGCTGCTCCTCATGCCCATCGGCGGCGCCCTGCTGACAGGAGCGCCCTGGTCCCGGATCGCCGGGATCGTGGTCGTCAGCCTGCACGCGGTCACACAGATCGCCTGGCTCAATGCCTACCCGGTCTGGGCCCTGCTGATGATCGCCCTGGACGTCATCGTCCTGTACGCCCTCACCGCCCGCTGGTCCGACGTACGAGACAGCCTGGGAGGCGTAGGCGACGCCCCCTGGACCGCCCTAGAAGGCCCCGAACTCTCCAACGCCGAGCGCCACGGCTCCCCTCCCGTCGGCTAGGTGTCGCGGTGGCTGGACAACCGCCCAGCGAGAGTTGCCGCCTCCAGCCTGGTCGACGTGCCGGTCTTGCGGAGGATGTTGGAAGCTGAGACATGGCCTCCTGCCAAAGCACCCCGGCCGCGTGACACTTGCCGATCGCGTCCCGCCACAGTGCGCCCTGACCCGGTTCGTCCTTCAGCCGAGCAACCTCGGCGTCGAACAGTGCCTTGGCCATCGCCTGGTCCACGACATCTGGCCGCGGCCTCGCGAATGGTTCCTGTGGCCACGCTCCGATCAGGTCGTCGAGGACGCCGACGGCCCGCGTCGCACCCTTCGCATCACCCGCATCGCGGGCGGTGCGGGCTGTTTCAGCAGCAGCGTGGGCGAGTTCCACCAAGTGGTCCTCGGCGTAGTTGGGTCCAACGCCGGCAGGTACGACGGATCGGCTGTGGAGCACTCGCAGCGCCTCGTGCGGTTGGCCGGAGGCTGCCTCGGTCGCGGCGTCAGCTCGCGCCAGCCAGGTCCTCAGGGCAGCGGCGCGAACGGGACCGATGTCTCACCGAAGTGCACACAGGTTCCCCAGAGGACCTGCGTCTCCTGGCTCAACCGCGCGCAGGCCTCACGAACGAGCCGGGTTTTCCCGATCCCCGCCTCACCATGCACCACGACCGCGCAGGGACGACCGCTTGCGGCCGCCTCCAACCCATCCGCGAGCTGCTGCTGTTCAGCTCCCCGACCAGCGAGCCGAACACCCGGACCCAACCAGGACGCCCCCACGGGTTCAGTGTCCCCGCCCACCCGACACCACCACTCGACCGCGCTTGCGACACCGCCGACGTCGTTGACAAGACGTTGGGTGGAGACCAATGTCGAAGGAACACGGCTCCAGGGGAAAACAATGCCAGCTTCAGGGGAGATTTCTGTTGCGGATGGTGCTCCTAAGGAGGTCAAGGATCGTTCGAAGAAGGAGCCGCGGGTGCCGCAGTTCGATGCGACTGTCGGCGTGCCTGATATCAAGTTGGCGAAGCGGAGTGGGACGCCCAGGCATCGGCTGGTGGCGATCGGGGATTCGCTGACACACGGGTTCCAGAGTGGGGCGGTGTTCAACACCGACATCTCGTTCCCGGCCATCATCGCCTACGAGCTCGGCTGGCTCGACAAGTTCCGCTATCCGCGTTATCCCGGGTACGGCGGTCTGCCGTTGAACATGGAGCTTCTGCTTCGCGAGTTGGCGGACCGGTTCGGCGCCGAGCTGAACCTGTTCGAAGTTCCGCTCGCGCTGTTCGCGGCCAGGTCGTGGATGGGCAAGCTCGAGGACTACTACGAGCGTGGCGACGGCAGCCACGTGCCGAAGACCAGCGGGTACAACCACGCCTTGGCCGTGTACGGCTGGGACCTGCGCGACGCGCTGGAGAAGACCTATGACACCTGCGCCGCACGGATCGGCTCACCCCACGACGACCTGATCCACCAGGTCGTCCAGAACCACAACAATCGGGCCGCCGTGTCCGTCTATCCGAACGGGTCGGACGACGATCGGAAGCTGACTCTCTTCCAGACCGCGGCGAAGCTGGGAGACGAGAAGGAAGATTCCGAGTGCGGTGTCGAGACCTTGGTCGTGTTTCTGGGCGCCAACAACGCGCTGAAATGCGTGACCCAGCTGCGCGTCGGCTGGAGCGGTGACGACTTCCGTGACCTCGGCAAGAAGGAGCAGTACACGGTCTGGCAACCAAGTCATTTCGCCGCCGAATTCGCTGAGATCGTCGAGGAGATCAAGAAGATCAATGCGCGCCACGTCATCCTCTGCACCGTCCCGCATGTGACGATCCCGCCGATCAGCCGGGGCATCGGCACCAAGATCCAGCCGGGTTCACGGTACTTCCCGCACTACACCAGGCCGTGGGTGAGCGACGCGGACTTCGACCCGCGCCAGGACAAGTCCATCACCGGCCCGGAAGCGTTCGCGGTGGATGTCGCGATCGACATGTTCAACCAGACCATCGAGGACGCCGTACGCGCGGCCCGCAAAGGAAACCCGGCCCGCGACTGGTACCTGCTCGACGCCGCCGGCCTGCTCGACCGGATGGCGTCTCGTCGCTTCATCACCGACCCGAACGCGCGACCGGACTGGTGGACGCCGTACCCACTCCCGCCGGCTCTGAAAGCACTGCAGCCCGTCGTCGACTCGCGGTTCCTCGCCAGTGACGGCCATGGCGGACGTGCGGCCGGCGGTCTCTTCTCGCTCGACGGCGTCCATCCGACCACGGTCGCCTACGGCATCCTCGCGCAGGAGACGATCAACATCCTCCGCCTCGCCGGCGTTCCGTTCACCACCCCGACCGGCACGCCGCGCCCGGACCCCGTCAACGTCGACTTCGACCGCCTGATCCGCCTCGACACCCTGGTCCAACACCCACCCGAAAACGTCACTCCGACCCTCGACATCCTCAGCTGGGCCGACGAAAAACTCGACTGGGCCAAACGAGCCCTCACCTTCCTCAGCTGACCTCACCCCGTGACGGCACCCGACTCGGTGGCCGCACGTGGTTGCGTGGTGATCAAGTGGGCGGACTCATCGGGAAGACCCGAATGATGACTGCGGTGTCGGTGGCATCCGGCGCCGAGCCATCGGCAAATGAGCGAATCACCTGGTGGAGTCGAGCCCGAAGCTCCACCAGTTGGCCCTCGCTCAGTGCGACCACCTCGCTGAAAGCGAGTCCTGTACGGCCTTACGTCCAGGGTCAGGTCTACGTCGACCAGCTCGACCCAGCCGCTCGTGACCACGCCCTGGCCACCTCCGCCGAGGAGCGCGACACCGTCTTCGAGCGCCGCGCCGCAAGCGCCCGGCAACTCATCCAGTAGACGACAAACCCAGCCGGCATTCGTCACCCGGCTCTGCTCCCCTTGATCACCGCAACCACCTCCGCCCGTGTCCACCTCTCAGTAGCAAGCGGGCGACGTAGGAGACGCGTCAGAGTTCGCCGCCCAGGGCGTTGGCGAGGCCGTCTCGGGTGAGGCCGAGGCGGCTCAGCATCGCTGCGTCGGCATCGTTGTCGGGGTCGAACTGAGCTGGCAACTGGTCTGCGACCGATTCGGCAACGTCGGGGCCGTAGGCGCGGCGAATGATCGCAATGGCCTCGGCCTTCGTGATAACCGCCATGGTTCCTACCTTTCAAGGATTGGGCTCGATCGCCCGCCTGTCGTCGGCTGGTGGCAGGTCTGTTCACGTCAGGTGTAGCACGCCCTGTCGAACTGGCGGTCCCTCGTTCGACGCACTGGCAGGCGACGTGATCGACCAACACGAGAGGAAGTTGCCATGCCTTCATTCATCGAGCGCTTCCGCGCGCACAGACGACGGGTGGTGGCCACCGTGCTGGCGGCCGTCGCGGCGGCGGGCGGACTCACACTAGCGACCACGCCGGTGCCCTCGGCCGCACAGGTAGGTGACAGCTCACTATCTTGGGCGCCTTGTCCCGGAGTACCCGAGCCCTCTCTGGGCCTCAAGTGCACCACGGTGACTGTCCCACTGGACTATGCGAAACCCGCCGGCGAGACCATCGAGATCGCGGTCTCGCGACTGCCGAGCACCAACCCCGCCCGCCGCCGTGGCGTGCTGTTCCTCAACATCGGCGGCCAGGGTGACTCGCAGGCGGCGCTGCCGCTCACGCTCGTGTCGCTCGGCCTTCCGGCCAGTGTGCGGGAGAAGTACGACCTCATCGAGTTCGACCCGCGCGGCATCGGGCGCAGTACGCCGCTCACCTGCAACCTCCGGCCCGACCAGGCGGCCACGCTGATCCCGCCGCCATACGCACGGACGGCTGCGGACGTCAACAAGCGTGCCGCTGACGCCCGGCAGATCGCCGAACAGTGCGCGCAGTCCAGTACTGCGCATCTACTGCCCTACATCACCAACACCAACGTCGCGAGGGACATGGACCGGATCCGCCAGGCTCTCGGCGAGCAGCGGATCTCGTACCTCGGGTACTCGCACGGAACCTACCTCGGCACGCTGTACGCCGCGCTGTTCCCGAAGCGCACTGATCGGATGGTCTTCGACAGCGTCAGCGGTCTCGGTGGGCTCGACGCCGTCGGTGCTCGTCGGTGGGGCCTGGGATTCGAGCTGCGGTTCCCGGACTTCGCACGGTGGGCCGCGTCTCAGGACGCGACGTACGGGCTCGGTGCCACCCCGGCGCAGGTGCGGACGCGGTACCTGCAGATTGTCGACAACCTCGACCGGGAACCAGTCGCCGGAATCAGCGGGACCGCTCTGCGCGCCATGACGTACGGGATGCTGTTCAGCGATTCGATCTTCCCGGCCCTGGCGTCGGCCCTGCAGGCACTCGCTGCCGGGCAGGCACCGCAGCTGCCGCCTCCACCCGCGGGCGGAGACTTCTCCGGCATGCTGGCGCTGGTCTGCAACTCCCCCGGTTGGTCTCGGGACATCGACACCTACCCGCGCCACGTGGCTGTCGACCGGGTCCGCTACCCCCTGTTCGGCCCGGCGGCGGCCAGCGTCTGGCCGTGTGCGTTCTGGCCCGCCAAGGCTGAGCCGCGCGTAGACATCAGCAGAGCAGGATCGTCGACAATCCTGCTGGTGAACAATCTGCGCGATCCAGCCACGCCGTACGTCGGTGCCGTCGAGCTGCACCGGACGCTCGGTGCGCGATCCCGCCTGATCACCGTCGACCAAGGCGGCCACCTGTCCTACCTCTTCGGCAACAACTCCTGTGCCAAGAACCTCGAGACCACCTTCCTGGTTGACGGCAAGCGCCCACCACGAGACACGTTCTGCCCCAGAACCTGACACCACCCCGACGAGGATCGGGCGGTCGCTACCGGTCAACCCCGCGCAGCGGTGCGGAACAACCAACCGCACCGCTGCGCGGTCCTCAGGAACTGCAGCGCTCGGCCCTGTCAGTGAGCTGTCCCACTGAGGTCGCGCAGGAAGCGGGAGGACGTTCCTGTTTGGTCGAGGTAGCCGCGGTGTCGGTAGAAGGTGTGTGCGTCTTGGCGGCGGTCCGCGCTGGTGACCTCCATGCGTGCGCATCCACGACTCGCAGCGAACGATTCCGCCGCCGCTACCAACTGACCGCCAATGCCCTGGCCGCGTGCGTGGTCGGAGACGACCAGAGCGACGATCCGGCCCGAGGAGCCGGCGAGCTGGAAGAACGGACAGATGTGGACCGCGACCAGGCCGAGAAGGTTGCCGTCGGCATCGGCCACATAGGCAGCGCTCGAGGAGTCGTCACCCCAGGTCTGGATTCGGGCTGCTGTTGTCGCGGTGCCGGCTTGGGCATACCCGAGCTGCTCAAGCAGTTCGTTGACGGCCACCGCATCGGTCATGTGTGCCGGTCGTATCTGCACGCTCGCCGCGCCGATCACGCGATGAGGAAGTCGAAGTAGGTGTCCGGATACGGTTCGTCCTGCAGTGTGTAATGCCACCACTCGCAGTCGTAGGAACTGAACCCGCTGGACTCCATGACAGAGCGAAGGCACAGACGGTTCGCGGCTTCGATCGGCGTGATTCCCTCCGCTCCATGACGTGAGACCGAATCCATCAGGTCATGGTCACCGCCCATCGAGGCGAGTTCACCAGTGGTCAAGTGAAAGAGCGTCAAGTCAACCGTGCTGCCCCGAGTGTGGCCTGACCTGGCGGCGACATATCCCCTGTCGAACATCTCGGCTCTGTCGATCTTCGGATAGTGCCGTAGCTTCGTCCGCCCATCCTCGGGCTGCTTCGACCAGCGCAGAAAACTGTCCACAGCACGTTGAGGCCGATAGCCGTCCCAGAGAAGCAAACCGAAGCCGAGGGAAGCGGCCGACTCCTGTGCTCGTTCGAGGGCCGCGCACAAGGCCGTCGTACCGACAATTCGGTTGGCCAGATAGCCGTCGACCGGCTTGCCGGTGAAGTTGTCCCAGGTGGCGTACTTGGCGTCCCACCGTACGCCGGGGACCAACTCGTCCACGAAGACAAGATCAGCGTTCACCGGATCTTCCCCGTCACCGCCAGCGACACCATTCCGTCGATCACCTCGGCCAGTGGCATCCCGGCGGCGGCCATCATCCTCGGATAACGGCTGTACGACGTCATGCCGGGGAACGTGTTGACCTCGTTGAGGACCACCTCCCCGTCGTCGGTGAGGAACATGTCCACCCGGGCGAGTCCCCTGCAGCGCAAGGCGCGATAGATGGCCTTCGCTGTCTCCTGAACGAGCGAACGCGCTTCTGCCGAGATGTCAGCCGGAACGATCGGCGTCGAGTTGTCAGAACCGGTCTCGGGCGAACTCTCCTGATGGATTCGGAAGAAGCCATGAGACAGCGCGATCCGATCGACCTCGCCGACCACCAGATCCAGATCGTTCCCCAGGACGGCACACCCGACCTCGCTGCCGACGACAGCCGCTTCGATCAACACCTTCGAGTCGTACTGCCGCGCGAACTCCAAGGCCCCCGGCAGCTCTTCCTTCCGGGACACTTTGCTGACACCGAACGACGATCCCGAACGGGCCGGCTTCACAAAGACGGGATAGGACAACTGGTCGGCTTCGATGTTCTCGTCCGCCGAGACGATCCAGAACTTCGGCGTAGCGATCCCCGCACTGCCGGCGACGATATAGGCCAGCGACTTGTCCATGCACAGGGCCGAACCTTGGATGTCGCAGCCCGCGTAGGGGATGCCGGAGAGCTCCAGCAAGCCCTGAATCGCGCCGTCCTCGCCGAACTTGCCGTGGAGAACGGGCAACACCACGTCCAGGCTGATCGTCTCGTAGCGTCCCTGCTCCAGGACCAGCAGCCCGTGGACATCTCGGTCCGGAGACAGAACGACCGGACGGCAGTCACCGGTCTCCCAGCCGACGTCCGGGCCGTCGCAGAGCAGCCAAGCACCGCTCGCCGTGATCCCGATGTAGTACGGTTCGTACTTTTCCAGATCGAGATGTTGCGCGATCTCCTGCGCGGACTTGACGGAGATGGGGTGTTCTTCGGAACAGCCGCCGAACAGAATGCCGATCTTCATATCCATTGCTGCTTTCTGTGTTCGAATGCCAGGCAGTTGGTCAGAGAATTCTCGATGGTGTCCCTCAGGGCACGGTCGGTGTAGTAGGCGGTGTGCGGACTGATCAGCACAGTTGGCAACTCGTGCAGCCGCAACAGCAACTTGCTGTCGATGGGCTGATTCCTGCAGTCGGCGTAGAAGATTCCTTCCTCTCCTTCGAGGACGTCCAGTGCCGCAGCACCGAGGCTTCCGTTTTCCACGGCTTGAACCAGCGCCTCGGTGTCGATCAGGGCACCGCGCCCGGTGTTGACGATCAACGCGCCGTGCTTCAGCTGCTTGATGCGCTGACGATTCAAGAGATGGTGTGTCTCCGCGGTGAGCGGCGTATGGAGCGTGACGATGTCGCTCTGCTCGAGCAGTTCATCGAGCCGTACGAAATTCGCACCAGCCTTGGGGCGCTTGTCATAGGCCAAGACCCTGCAGCCGAAGCCTCGCACCCTGTCCATGACCGCGGTGCCGATGCGGCCTGTGCCGATGACCCCGACAGTCAGGTCGCGGAGTTCCTTCCCGCGCACCTCATTCAGCCTGTAGTCATGGACATCCGCACGGCGCAGGATGGATTTCGCGTCCCGCACCGCCATCAACATGAGCATCAACGTGTAGTCGGCCACGCCGTCGGGCGAATAGTCGACGTTCTCGACCAGGATCCCGACGCTCTCGGCGTACTTCACATCGATGTGGTTGTATCCGACGCTTCTCGTGGAGACGTACTCCACGCCGGTCCGGCTGAGCGCCAGAAGGGTGGCGTTGGTGATCGGAGTCTTGTGACCGACACTGATGCAGCGATTTCCGGCGGCCAGTTCGACGTTCGCTTCAGATACCGCTGCTGCTGTGATGGTCGGCATGACGCCAAAACGAGGTGCCAATTGTCGAAAGAGGACCGCCTCGTCCTGCTCGCATCCAAAGATCGTGATTCCCGTGACCGGGGTGGTCGAGGTGGAAGACGCCAGCCATCGACGGAGCGCCGCTGGTTCGCTGTAGGTCATGCCACCTAGTCAAAGGGGCCCGGTGTTGTCCGCCTGTATGTGGATTTTGATATGCCGACGAAATGCTAACGACGGGTAACCTGCGGCCGAGTCAGCACAGGCATGCGCCACCAGCGGTACGACGCCAACGCGGCCAGCCCCGCGCCGGCGGTGTTGAGCAGTACGTCGTCCACAGAGGACACCCGATCCAGCCGCAGGACGTACCGCGCGACCTCGACCAGGACCGAGCAGCCCGCCGCGAGCGCCAGGATCCGCGGGAGCGACGCCATCGCAGCGAACCGCAGTGGGACGAAGAACCCCAGCGCCGCGAACACCAGTAGATTGCCGACAATCTGCGGCGTCGACATCGTGAGTAGGTCCCGCAGCGGTACGAGGCTCACTCGACCAGGAACCTCACCGGCCCGGCTGCCCGGCAACAGGATCATCCACACCCACGGCACCGTCCCGTAGACGATGCCGACCTCCGCGAGCGAGGTACGCCATGGCCGCGGAGCGCCAGCGGCGGTCCGCCAGCGTGCAAGCGCGCACACCACCAGCACGGCTGCCGGCAGCACGATGACGGTCAGGAACGCCACGCCGGTGAACGTCTCGAACCAGCGGTGCCACCCGTTCATGATCACGCGACCCCCACCTTCCGCCTCCTCATGGACTCGCGTCGGCGCATGTACACGTCGAAGGCTCGGTAGACCATCGGCCGCAGCGGCAGATCCCACTCCCCGACGTACCGCACGGCCTGTCCGCCGGTGCCGACCTTGAACTGGATCAGCCCGACGTGCGGGTCGGCGGCGTCAAGAGTAGGGGTGATGCCGCGCAGATTGTAGACATCGCAGCCTGCCTCCAGCGAGTCGCGGATCATCGCCCACTGGCAGGCGTTCGATCCGCGCACCTCACGCTTCTCGGTGGAGGAGGCGCCATACGAGTACCAAGCCTGGGCGCCCACGCGGACCATGATGGTGGCGGCAACCAGGTCGCCCTGGTGGCGGGCCAGGTAGAGCCTGAGCCGTTCGGGGTCCTCGCCATTCATCGCCGCGACCATTGTCTCGAAGTAGCGCAGCGGCCGGGGCGTGAAGTGGTCGCGCTCGGCCGTGTGGACGTACAGGTCGTGAAACGCCTTCAGACCCTCGTCGACCGTGACGTCGCCGACCGTGACCTCGACACCCTCCTTGGCCGCCCTCTTGATGTTGCGGCGCCACAACTGGTTCATGCCCTTGAGCAGATCCTCCTCAGTCCTGCCCACCAGCGGAAGCACAAAGTTGTACTGCGGATGCCCAGCGCCGAACCCGTCCTCCGGACTCTGCGGCAGCCAGCCGGCGTCGCGCAGCTGGCTCGTCACCCGGGCACCGACCGGGTCGACCTGCTGGCTGGGTAGGTCGGTGAGCCGCTCGATGCCCGGGTCAGCAATGCCCTCCTTGACCCGGGCAGCACACCAAGTGT
Source organism: Kribbella capetownensis (assembly GCF_004331485.1). Classification (GTDB taxonomy): domain Bacteria; phylum Actinomycetota; class Actinomycetes; order Propionibacteriales; family Kribbellaceae; genus Kribbella; species Kribbella capetownensis. Next base: position 90,169 of record NZ_SJKD01000005.1, on the reverse strand, counting down.
CCGTGCGCACCGGCGGACCAAGCCGGATCGCGAACGCGCCGCCTGCCTTGAGGTACGCGGCCAGCGGATCGAGCCACGCGTCGAGCTCGCCGGTCCAGTCGATCACCGGTCCCTCGGGCAGATACGCCAGCGTGTAGCGCTCGAGCCGCGGCACGGGCCGGTGAAGTACCAGTCCTGCTCCGACCAGCCGCCGGCCGTCGTACCAGCCAAGAGACTCGCTGCGCCACTCGGTCTTGACGCTCCCCCACGCCGGCGTCTGCAGGAAACTGACCGCCCGCTGTGCCTGCACGAACGCCAAATGCTCGGCGGAGCTGATCGGCTGGACAGTCAGGGTCACCGCTGCATCCGCGGGTCGTGCGTGGGGTCGGCGTACCTGGGTGGACACCCGTGATCGACGGCTTCAGGGCGCAGTTCGTAATGCCAGGGCTCGTTGTCGTAGATCTGGCACAGCCCGTACGCGGCGCCGTGCTTGGACAGCCATGCCGTCGCGTCTGAGCGCCCGATGTCGATCGCCTGCCCCAACACGTGTGGCGACGTGTCGGGAGTCGCAACCCATCGCGCGGCCTCTTCCCGCGAGCCGTACTTCGAGACCGCCTCAGTCAGCAGTTGCTCCTGGTACGCCGGGGAGCGCCAGCCACTGTTGACGAAGAACTCGACCCCGTCGTGCGCGGCATCCGTCGCGGCTCTGCGCAGCGCACCGAGCAGTTCCGGGTCGAGGTTGGCCACACCGGGAATCTCGTCGTCGAAAACCTTCACGCCGGCAGGGACGAAGCCATCGGCCAGTGCACCGTGCCGAGCGTCGCTGGGCGAAGCGACCGGGAATGATGACGTCGCCAACGACTGATGGATGAAGACGCCGACAAGCGCCACATTGGCGACGACGAATGCCGCACGGACGGTCAGTTTGGTACGGCGGCCTGCTGCCTGTGCCGGTTCGGTGGCTGACATGCGTTTCAGTCAAGGCAGCGTGCTGTTGCCGGCGCGTATCCGGTTTTGGATACGCCGACGATATGGTCCAGCTCGTAACATCAAGAGTGTGCGCGTGCTGATCGTCGAGGACGAACCCGAGATGGCGGACGCCGTCCGCGACGGCCTGCGCCTGGAAGCGATCGCGGCCGATATCGCCGGTGACGGTGACACGGCGCTCGAACTGCTGAGCATCAACAGCTACGACATCGCCGTACTCGACCGCGATATCCCCGGCCCGTCCGGCGACGAGATCGCCAAGCGGATCGTTGCCTCCGGCAGCGGTATGCCGATTCTCATGCTCACTGCCGCGGACCGGCTCGACGACAAGGCGTCCGGGTTCGAACTCGGCGCCGACGACTACCTCACCAAGCCCTTCGCGCTCCAGGAACTCGTGCTGCGGCTCAGAGCCCTCTACCGCAGGCGCGCCCACAACAGACCACCCGTGCGGGAGATCGCCGGCCTCCGCGTCGATCCGTTCCGCCGCGAGGTCTACCGTAACGGCCGGTACGTCGCGCTCACGCGGAAGCAGTTCGCCGTACTGGAAGTCCTCGTCACCGCCGAGGGCGGCATCGTCAGCGCCGAAGCACTCCTGGCGCAGGCGTGGGACGAGAACGCGGATCCGTTCACCAACGCCGTACGCATCACTGTCTCCGCACTGCGCAAACGCCTGGGCGAGCCGTGGATCATCGCGACCGTGCCAGGCGTCGGCTACCGCATCGACACGGGAGGCGAGGGTGGATAGGGAGCCTGGTTGGAGCGTTCGCCTCAAACTCACGCTCAGCTATGCGGGGCTCGTGATGCTTGTCGGTGTCTCGCTGCTCGCGGTCGTGTGGGTGTTCCTGCTGCGTTACGTACCGGTTCGGCTCTCGCCCTCGCCGTTCTCTTTGCCCGACCGCTCCGCCCTGATGGCGGCCTTCCTCCCCAAGGCCATCATGATGCTGATGTTCCTGCTGGTCGTCGGTCTGGTCGGAGGCTGGATCCTGGCCGGCAGCATGCTCGCGCCGCTGACTCGCATCACCAACGCCGCCCGGCAGGCGACGAACGGATCGCTCTCGCACCGGATCATGCTGGAAGGCCGCGAGGATGAGTTCCGCGAACTCGCCGACGCCTTCGACACCATGCTCGCCCGGCTCGAAGCACACGACGCCGAACAGCGGAGATTCGCGGCGAACGCCTCCCACGAACTGCGTACGCCATTGGCGATCACGCAGACCCTTCTCGAGGTGGCCCGCAACGATCTGAACGGCGACAACCGCGTCCTGGTCGACCGCCTGCACGCCGTCAACACCCGGGCGATCGACCTCACCGAAGCACTGCTCGTGCTCAGCCGCGCCGACCAGCGATCCTTCACCCGGGAACACGTCGACCTGTCCCTGCTGGCCGAAGAAGCCACCGAGACGCTCCTCGCACTCGCCGAGAAACAAGGCCTCACCATCGAGACCTCCGGCACCATCACCCCCACGATCGGCTCCCACGCGCTGCTGTTGCAGCTGACAACGAACCTCGTGCACAACGCGATCGTGCACAACCTGCCCGACCACGGCACCGTGTGGGTCACGACGAGCACCCGCCCCAGGACCGTACTGCTCACCGTCGAGAACACCGGCGAGAAGCTCACGCCACAACTGGTCTCCACGCTCGCTGAGCCGTTCCAGCGCGGCACTCAGCGCATCCGCACCGACCACGCGGGCGTCGGCCTCGGCTTGGCCATCGTCAGAAGCATCACCCAAGCCCACGACGGAACCCTCACCCTCACTCCTCGCCCCAACGGCGGCCTCCGGGTAACAGTCGAACTACCGGCCGCGCCGCACACCACCGTCTGACGGTCGGGGGAAGCGCCCGGCGCTTCCCCCGACCGAGAGGCGTCCCTCAGGCCTTCGCCTTGCGCGCCCTCGGCTTGCGTGGGGCGGGATGCGAACCGTTGCCGTTGCCCTCGGTTTCGGGCTCGGCCGCGAACGGGATGAACGGCATGGTCAGCGGCAGGGCCGCCAGCCGCATCAGCAGCAGGACGTTGTCGTCACCGGCGGTCTTGTTGAGCCGGAGGCGGCCGCAGTTGGTGCATCGGTGGATGAGGACCCACCGGCCCTCGCCGCGGACCGTGACCGCGATCGGTTCCATCCCGCCGCTGCAGTCGGCCTTGCGATCACCCGGCACGTTGCGGTCCAGATGACGCGACCACAGACAACTCGGGCAATGATTTCGATGGGTGGTTCCAGGGGCGTCGAGGGAAACCTCTACGCCGCAATGCTCACAGCTGAACGAACGTGCGAATGCCAAACCAAAGACCTTTCAGAGCGAAGCTGCTGGGCAGGACAGACATACGCTTCCCTCCTTCCGGTCCGCGCCGGCTGATCCGGCGCACGTCCCCTCAGCAGATCAGCCCCCATCCCCCACCGTCAATCGATTAACAGTCGGAGGCGGGCCGTGCACTTCTCGGGTCCACAGCCAGTCGATGATCTGATCGACGCCCCGGGCGAGCTGACGGCGGTAGGTGGTGAACGGCAGGCCGAGCACCTCCGCGGCGCGTTCCTGGGTCGCGGCGGGTCGTAGGAAGGTTCGGTCGACAGCCCGGAATGGTCGCTCGTCACGCGGGTCGGCACGGAGTGACTCGGCGGCCTCCAGGAGGAGGGCGCAAAGCGTGTCGGCGGATGCGTCACCGTGGTCGCGGACCAGCCGGGAGCGCAGGAGTGGACTGCCGGCCAGCCGGTCGGGCCGGTGCAGCGACCGCAGGGCGGCACGCACCGCCTGGGCGAATTCGGGCTGGGAGAGCACCAGTTCGGGGTCGGCGCCCGTCGGCGGTCCGGCAGGAGCGCCGATCTCCCGATCGGACATCAGCTCCAGCCAGCCCAAAGGCCCCAGCCGCCGGAAGTCATGGGCATACACGGCGTAGTGATGGTTGCCGATGTCGTACTCCGCCTCATGCACCCGGTGGTAGTCGATGTAGCCGAAGAAGGGCTCCCAGAAGGCTGCGTCCTCGAAACACGCGATGAAGTCCCAGGACAGTCCCGGAGTGGTCAGCACATGCTGGATGTGCCGCGCGGTGATCACGTTGTTCGACGCCGACGGCCTCTGATAGACCTCGCGATCCATGAAGAACCTGGCCGCGTACACGGTCTCCCCCGGCCGCGGCGGGCCGTGTCGCTGTGCGTAGTCCCAGATCGCCGCGGCCCCGGGGTCGGCGGCGAGGTCGGACTCACCGACCTGCTCCAGCGTGATCTCCCCGGCGTAGCCGATCGGATCGCCGGCGCCGGCCCGGAAGGCGACAAAGTTCGCCGCCGGATGCTCCATCCAGTGCGCCACGAACTCGGCCTGCTCAGCCCCCTGATGTCGCCTGGTCATCGCAAGGATCGGAGCGCGGTCCTCGTCGCGAAGCTCGTCGGGGAAAGCCTGGCCGAACGACTCCCAGTCCCAAAAGCTTCTCATCGCCGGGTTGTTGCGGTGGAGGAAGATGATGTCGGCGGTCCAGCGGTGCTGTTCCAGTCCCCCGGTACGGCGTGCCTGCTCCACCAGGTGCCGACGTACTCGCCGGTGCAGGTCGGCGTACGAGGCTCGGTCCCGCCAGCGCAGGTCCGCGTCGAGCACGTCCCGCGCCACGTCGTGCGGGAACACGCCGTACGGGTCCTCTTCGATGAACGACAGCCCCCGCAGCCAGCCGAACAGCTCGTGGGCGTCGTCGCCGCCGAGCACGGTGCGGAGCAGATCTTCGGTGGTGAAGCGGGCATGCGCGCAGGCCTCCAACGCTTCCCGGTGCCGTGGGCTGGGAACCCACTCGACGAAGTGTTCGAGCAGCACCCGAACCACGTCCGGCGTTTCCTGCAGGGACAGGCCCGGTGCGAGCGCACCTCGGTGCTGCTCGACGACATCGACCAGCAGGGACAGTGCGAGCGGATGTCCGTGAGTCATCTCGAGCACGCGTCCGTGCAGGTCCTCGGGCACGCCGGCGGCGTGCAGGTAGGCGCGCGCGTCGTCGGGTTGCAGGTTGCGCAGGGCAACCACTCGCAACAGCTCGCTCCAGCCGTGATCGCTCGCCCACTGCGGCGAGGGCGGCGTCCGCCCCGCGGCCACGACCAGCGCGTCCGCGGGCAGCGCCGGGAGAAACTCCTCGCGCAGCCAGTTGTCGAGCGGCAGCAACTGCTCGTAGGTGTCGATGAAGAGAATCGGGCGAGGGTGCGCAGCGAGGCTCTCCAGGGGTGCTGCTTGGTCCCGTACGCCGAGGGCGGCGTAGAACCCGGGCGGTGACGGCTCGATCGTCCGGGCGTCCAGGCGCACTGCCGTCGCACCAGCCTCCTCGGCGGCCTCGGCCAGAGCGCCGAGCAAGGTGGTCTTCCCGATCCCTCCCGGCCCGTGCACGAACAGCACAGTGAAGCCGGACTCCACCGACGTCACCGCCGTACGGAACAACTCGAGCTCACCGGTCCGCCCGACGAACCGCCGGCGCCGCGCCTGCCGAAGCCGATCCGCCACCGTGATCGCACCGGTCCCCGCGATTGGCGTGGACTTGTCACGGCTCGTCATGCGCCACCCCCTTCGGCACTCCGAGCATCCTCAGTCCAACCTGCTCCTCGCCCGGTTGGCGGTCAAGACGAACGGACATCTCGTACGGCGTTCGGACAGTCATTGGACAGTGATTGGTCTGGCAGGTGAGCAGGTCGGTGCCGCACGCTGCCGGCACTGAGACAGCTCCGGAGGTGTGAGATGGCGGAAATCGTCGTACTGGGTGCCGGCCTGAACGGCCTGGTCACAGCGATGCTCCTGGCCCGCGACGGCCACAGCGTGCAGGTCCTGGAACGGGACGAGGCCGCGCCCGGCGATGCCGACACCGTCTGGGACCAGTGGGAACGGCCGGGAGTCAACCAGTTCCGCCAGTTGCACTTCATGTTGCCCCGCTGGCGGGCGCTGATGCAGCGCGAGCTGCCGGCGGTCCTCGAGCAGGTGATCGCCTTCGGCGGCGCGCGTCTGAACGTGTTCGGTGAGCTGCCGCCCGACCTGACCGGCGGCAGGCGCGACGGCGACGAGCGGTTCGACACGGTGACGGCCCGGCGTCCGGTCCTCGAGGCCGCAGCCGCTGAGGTCGCACAGCGAACCCACGGTGTTTCGATCCGCCGCGGCGTCACGGTCCGCGGATTGGTCACCGGTCGCCGCTTGGTCGCAGCGGCGCCACACGTGACCGGAGTCGTGATCGACAGCGGCGCCGTACTCCGTGCCGATCTCGTCGTCGACGCGACCGGGCGACGGTCGCCGATCGGCGCCATGGTCGAGTCCGCCGGCGGCCGCCGCCCCCACGAGGAGCGCGAGGATTCAGGCTTCGTGTACTACGCCCGCCACTTCCGTTCACCGGACGGATCCCGGCCCGCGGCCCTGGGCACCTTGCTGCAGCACTTCGACAGCCTGTCGGTCCTGACCCTTCCCGGCGACAACGGCACCTGGGGCGTCGGATTCACCACGTCCGCCCGGGACAAGCACCTGCGCGGGCTGCGCGACACGGCCTCGTGGCAGGCGGCGCTGAAGCTGTATCCGACCGCAGCCCACTGGGGAGAGGCCGAACCGATCACCGACGTCCAGGTGATCGCCGGGATCGAAGACCGGTACCACCGCTTCGTCGTCGATGGCGAGCCGGTGGTCACCGGGCTCGTTGCGGTCGGCGACGCATGGGCGTGCACGAACCCCTCGCTCGGCCGCGGCGCGTCGATCGGCTTGCTGCACGCCTGCGCTCTGCGCGATCTGCTCCGCGACGTCAGCCCAGACCAGCCGGAGAAGCTGGTACGGCGGTTCGACGAGATCACCGAGAGCACGGTCGCCTCGCTGTACCGGATGACGCTGGCCTTCGACCGGCACCGGCTGAACGAGCTCGCCGCCGATGTGGCCGGCGAGACGTACCAAACGTCGGACCCGAGCTGGGCGATGACTAAAGCGTTGTATGCGGCTGCCCAGCAGGATCCCGACGTACTGCGTGCGTACGCGTCAGTCATGTCGATGCTGAGCACTCCCCAGGAGGCACTGGCAGCGCCCGGCATGGTCGGCAAGGTCCTCACGCTCGGCGCCAACGCTCCGCAGTACCCGAGCCCTGGCCCCGGCCGCGCCGAACTCCTCTCCACGATCACGACCGCGTCCAGCTGAATCCGGCAAGGAGTTCGCCATGCGCAGGGACATCAACGGAACGGTCCTCGAGGTCGAGGACCTTGGCGACGGCGAGCCCGTCCTCCTGCTGCACGGCTGGCCCGACAGCCATGAGGTCTGGCGCCACCAGATCACCGCGCTCGGCGAGGCCGGCTACCGAACCATTGCCCCCGACCTTCGCGGATTCGGCCGGTCCGCCAAACCTGGCACCGTCGCGAGCTACGGAATGATCCAGATGGTCAGCGACCTGATCGGTCTCCTCGACGTCCTGGGCGCGCCACGGGCCAATGTCGTGGGCCACGACTGGGGCGGTGCGATTGGCGCCGTACTCGCCGCCCTGTCGCCCGAACGGGTCGCCAGCCTGACCTGCCTGTCAGTCGGACACCCGGCGGCGTTCGCGGCCGCGGGCTGGGAACAACGCGAGAAATCCTGGTACATGCTGCTGTTCCAGTTCCCCGGCGTCGCCGAACGCTGGCTCGCCGACAATGACTTCGCGAACCTGCGCGCCTGGAGCCGGCACCCCGACATCGACTCCGTCATCATGCACCTCCGCGACCCCGCGGCCCTGACGGCAAGCCTCGGGGTGTACCGGGCGATCCTGCCGCCGGAGTCACTGATCCGGCCTCCGACGGAGCTCCCGCCCATTCAGGCCCCGACGATGGGAATCTGGAGCACCGAAGACCTCGCCATCACCGAACAGGCCCTGACCGGCACCGCCGCTTTCGTCACCGCCCCATGGCGGTACGAGCGAATCAACGACGTCGGCCACTGGCCACAACTCGACGCCCCCGACCAGGTGAACACCCTGCTACTCAACTTCCTGTCCACCCTCCCCACCTACGCCTGATCCCTCAGGCCACGCCTGCGGGCTCGCGGTGGATTCGGCCCTTGATGGTTGAGAGGGGCTGGGCGGTGGCTGGGGAGCGGGTGGCGATGATTTCTGCTGCGATGGAGATTGCGGTCTCCTCGGGGGTTCGCGCGCCTAGGTCCAAGCCGGTGGGTGACGACAGGCGGGACAATCGATCCTCGTGGGTACGGCGTGTCCAGGCCCGAGTCACCGAGACTGCCGGTGACTCCGTCCGGCCAGACCTGAGTCGACCGCGTCGGCAACCGCGTCGAACCCGGCCACGTCGACCGGCTCCACCAGGACTTCGATCACTCCCCCGCACGTCAGCCCCACGGCGATGACGTCATCATCGGAGACGCCGTACCGCCGTACGACCGGCAGGCCCGTCTTGATGACCTCACGAGCCACCTCGTACACGTCGGCTTCAACGCAACCCCCGGACACGCTGCCCACCACGACGTTGTCGCCGGAGACTGCCATCGCCGCACCCGGTTGGCGAGGCGCCGAGCGGAACGTGTCGATGACCGTGGCTACGGCGAACCGCCCGCCATCGGTGCACCACGGCTGGATGTGCGGGAGAACGTCACGCACGCTGCCTCACATGTCCTGGGCGCCGGCCTTGATGGCCTCGCGGATCCGGGAGTAGGTGCCACACCGGCAGATGTTGCGCAACTCGTCCAGGTCCGCGTCGGTGATCTCGTGGCCCTCCGCGTGGGCCTGCTTGACCTTGGCAACGGCCGCCATGATCTGGCCGGGCTGGCAGTAGCCGCACTGCGAGACGTCGTTGTCGAGCCAGGCCTGCTGCATCGGGTGCAGATCCTTGCCGACGGTCGCCGGCAGGCCTTCGATCGTCGTGATCTCGTCGTCCGGCTCGATGTCCTTCACCTGCACCGAGCACGGATTGAAGGCTTTGCCGTTGATGTGAGACGTGCACGACCTGCAGACCTCCAGCGCGCACCCGTACTTCGGGCCGGTCACGCCCAGCAGGTCGCGGAGCACCCACAGCAGACGGACGTTGCCCTCGGCCTCGACGCTGATCTGCTTGCCGTTGAGTGTGAAAGTGTGGGTTGCCATGAATTCCTCAGAACGTGTGGTCGAGACCGTCGGTCGGTGACTGCGGGGTGGACGGCTCCAGCGGCAGCGGTTCGAACCCCAGCGTGCCGTGGTTGATCGGGAAGTACGTCGGCATCGTCCCGGTGGCGCGGGCGTACGCACACGCGACCGCGGCGAAGGCCGGGGCGACCGCCAGCTCACCGGCGCCACTGGGACTGTCGCTGGTGTTGGGCATGATGACCACCTGGACGTCCTGCGGCGTGTTCCACTGCCGGGTGTAGAAGTAGTCGTCCCAACTGCCTTCGAGCGGCATGCCGTTCTTGATGTGCAGGCTCGAGGTCAGCGCGAGCGCGATCGCGTCCTGCAGGCCACCGATCATCTGAGCTTCCAGCCCGCGCGGGTTGATGCAGAACCCGGGATCGACCACGATCACGGCCTTGGTCACGCGCGGACCGCTCACGCCGTCCCTGATGGGGCGGTTCACGGTCTCCGGCCGGCAGTCGATCTCGACGAGCGTCGCCACCGCACCCCGGTACTCCGCGTGCACCGCGACACCCTGCGCCGTACCCTTCGGCATCGCCTTGCCCCATCGGCCGACCTCGGCCGCCTTGTTCAGCACCGCCAGCAGTCTCTTGTCCTTGAGGAAGTTGCGGCGGAACCGCATCGGGTCCTGGCCGAACTTCGCGGCGAGCCGGTCGACCACGAGCTCCTCGGCACACACGACGTTCGGCGAGTAGATGTTGCGCATGCTGCCGGTGTTGAACTTCAGCGGGACCTCGTTCAGCAGCTGCGTTGTGACACCGAAGTTGTACGGCGAGGACTGGCTGAGCGCGAAGATCGTCTCGGCGAACGAGAGATTGCCGCCGACCGGCAGGTCCGCGGCGAACGCGGTGATCATCTCGCCGAGACCGTGACCGAAGTCCGTCTCCACACTGGTGTGCCGCTGCTCGTAGCTGAGCACGTTGCCGGCCAGATAGTTGACCCGGACCCTCGACGTACACATCGGGTGGACGCGGCCCTGGCGGAAGTTGTCCGTGCGCGACCACGACAGCTTCACCGGCTTGCCCATCTTCTGGGAGATCTCCGCCGCCTCGGCCGCCACATCATGGAACAGGTGCCGGCCGAACGAGCCGCCGCCCTGGATCACGTGCACCTTCACCGCGTCGATCGGCAGCCCGAGCTGTTTGGCGATGTCCTCCTGCGCGACGATCGGCACCTTGAGACTGGCCCAGATCTCGGCCCTGTCCGGGGTGACGTCGGCGATCGCACAGTCCGGTTCCAGCGGGCTGTTGCTGGCGAACGCGAAGACGAACTCGGCGTCGATCGTGTTCGACAGCAGCGGCGGCACGGCCATCGGCAACTGGGCCGCACGCAATTTCGCCAGCACGGTGGCATCGGACTCGCCGTCCACCGTGCCGGGACCCCAGGTCGCCTCGACCATCTGGATGGCGTCGATGCACTGGCCGAACGTCTCGCCCCGGATCGCCACGCCGTGGGTGATCGGGACGACGTCGGTGATACCGGGCATCGCGCGGATCGCGGCGAGATTGTTGACCGACTTCACCGTGCCGTTGATCGTCGGCGGCCGGGCCACCATGGTCGGCTTCGCGTTCGGGACCTCCATATCCATCCCGAACTGCTTGCGGCCGGTGACGATGTCGTGAGCGTCGACGCGGTTGTGCGGGCGCCCGAGGACCCTGAACTCGGACTGGGGTTTGAGCTCGGCGGACACCTTGATCGTCCGGGAACTGGCGGCCGCCCGGGTCAACGACCCGTACGTCGCCGTCCGCCCACTCGGTCCGCTCACCACGCCGCCGCGAGTCGTCAGTTTGCCGGCCGACACGCCCCAGTGCGCGGCGGCCGTGTCCACCAGGCGCTGCCGAGTGATCGCGGCGGCCGTGCGGACCGGGAGGTACATGCTGCGCATCGAGTTCGAGCCGCCGGTCAGCTGATTCATCAGCAACTCCGGCCGTGCGTCGGCGAGCCCGATGGTGACCATGTCCATCGGCAGGTCCAGCTCCTCGGCGACGATCATCGCGATCGCCGTGGTCATGCCCTGGCCGACCTCTGCCCGGGGTACGGCGAAGTACGCGGTGCCGTCCGTCTTCAGCTCGACCGAGATCAGGCCGGAGGTGGGCGCGGCCGCGAGGTTCTGCAGATCGCCGAGGTCGAAGATCTCCTCCGGCTGAGGCAGTGAGGGAACCGCCGCATCCGCCGGCCGGGGATCGGCCGAGCCGGCGATCCAGCTCACACCGACCGCAAGCGTGGGCGCGGCGAGAACGTACCCGAGCACGCGACGGCGCCCGAGTAGGCCGCGCTCGCCGGCCGGCTGTTGTGTTGACTCGTCCGGCGACCGACGGTGTTCGGCCATGAAGATTCCTCCGTGTTTCGACCAGTGCAGGGAACGCAGTCTGACAGCGCTGAAGGCGCCGTGGCATGGCCAGAACGCCTACGTTTGGCCCGGCCTGACTGTGCACAACGCACAGCCGCGGCATTCAGCGGGGTTCAGCGGCTTCAACCGCTCTGCGGCGGAAACAGCCTGACGGCGCGGATCGCGAGGCCGAGATCCAGGTGGGAGGCGGCGTCGGTGAGGTCGCGACCGGTGATCTGATGGATCCGGTGGAGCCGGTTGATCACCGTGTTCCGGTGGCAGTACGCCAACTCGGCCGTACGCCGGACGGAACCGCCCGCGGCCACCCACCGCTCGAGGGTGTCGAGCAGTAGTTCACGTTCGGCTGCCGGTACCTCCATGAGCGGCACCAGCCACGTCTGGACGAGTTGCTCGGCCAGCTCCGGGGCGCTGAGCAACAATGCCTCGGGAAGCCGTTCGGTGAGCGACGCGACCCCGGTCTCGCCACTCGGCAGCGTTCGCCGGGCCAGCGTCGCCTGACGGTACGCCACGTCCACAGAGGCAAGCCCTGAGACGACGCCTGACATACCCGCGGGCGCGCGCACGGCGTCGCGCAGCGACCGGAGTACGGCGTCATGAGGTTCCGCGCCCAAGGCAAGCAAACCGACGACCGTGTGCGTTCGCACCTGCCACGCCGAGCCGACGTGGACGCCGGCCAAGCGCCGTCTGAGCGACGCGACCGTGCACTCGTCGTCAACCAGGTTGTCGATCGCCACTACGGCGTACGGGCCGTTCACCGGTACGTCGAGAACAGTCGCCGCCTCCTGAACGAACGCCCGGTCCTTCGCGCGGCCGTGCAGCAAGCCTTCCCAGAGCGTCGATCTGCGTCGTTCGTCGGCGCGGACGAGTTGGCGTTCCGCGGCGTGATAGGCGGCCGCGACCTGCGACGACGTACTGTCGACGACCTCCCAGACCTTGCTCGCGATATCCAGCAGAGCATCGGAATCGACCACGCCCTGAGCCCGGGCCTCGTCGATCAACGCCTCCCACACCAGCCGTCCACCGAGGCGGAACGAGCGCAGCACGTCGTCCAGCGGCATCCGCTGCTCGGCCCGGCGCCGTCCCGTCTCCCGCGCGGCGTCGAAGTACTCGTCAGCTGTGGACTCGCCGGGCCGGCGGTCGGTGCCGGCGATCATCTGCACGACCCGGGCGACGTTGTCATGACATGACCGCCACAGGTCATCCGGCGGAACCGAGTCCATCTCGCGATAGGCAGGGTTCTGCTCGTAGATGGTCTGCACGAGCGCGTCAGTCACCGGCCGCAGGTGTAGCAGCAAGCTCTCGGCCAGCGCTTCCGCGGTCCGCGGCACGACCGTGCGCCCGAATTCCCGCCGTACCACCTCACTCATAGTCGGCACAGCATCGCACACCGTCGCCAGGGCGCACAGTCCTGACGGCACTCCTCGGGCTACTCGGTGATACCGTATAGTGGTACTCGGTGCTACGCAGTACTGAGAAGAGGAAACCGCGATGGACGACCTGACCGAGATGCTGAAGGGCACGCTCGAGGGCTGCGTGCTCGAGATCATCGGCCGGGAGGAGACCTACGGGTACGCCATCACGCGCCGGCTGAACGAACTCGGCTTCGCCGACGTCATCGAGGGGACCGTCTACACCATCTTGCTGCGACTGGAGAAGAACGGGCTCGTCCGGGTGACGAAACGACCATCCGAGTTGGGGCCGCCGCGCAAGTTCTACGCACTCGACGACGCGGGGCGCGAAGAACTCGGGAGATTCTGGGCGAAATGGGAATACCTGTCGTCCCGGATCGACAAACTCAAGGAGGGCGGGAGATGAAGTTCTGGGAGACCATGACCGGCAGCGATCTCACCAGGGAATACAAGGCGTTCGAAGTCCGGGCCGCGGCCTTGCCGGCCGACTACCGGGCGGAGTGGGAACAGATCAAAGCCCACCTCTTTCCCTATGGGAGTTTCACCGGTCGCAATCTGATGCCGATCCTCGACGGCGCCCTGGGGCTGCTCGAGGAAACGGCGGCGGATGGGCAGAGCATTCACGACGTACTCGGCGACGACGTCCAGGGCTTCTGCGCGGCGCTGGCCGGCGGTGAAGGGGCGCGGAGCTATCGCGACCGATGGCGCGATCAGTTGAACCGGAACGTCGCAAGGAAATTGGGCCAGCTAGGAGGCTGACGTGGGCATCCAAGACATCATCGAGGGCAAGAAGCAGTGGCGAGCGCACCTGGCGCGAGTCAAGGCACTTCCGCCGGACTATCAGATCGTCTACAAGGAGATGCAGAAGTACTTCTTCAAGGTCGGACCGGTCGCGTTGACCGAAGGGAACCTCCTCGCGGAGATCGTCGACTTCTTCGAGGAAGGCGTGGCCGCCGGCAAGGGAGTCCTGGAACTCATCGGCACCGACGTCGCAGCCTTCTGCGACGATCTGATCAAGGACTCACGCACCTACGCGGACATCTACCAGGAGTCCGTCACCGCGAAACGCTCCACGACCGACGACTAGACCAGCAGCCGACTGTCGGTGGTGGGTTATCGGTTGGTGGTTGCGATGAGCCGCTCGGCCACCTCGCGCAACTTCACGTTGCCGTCCTGGGACAGCCGGGTCAGGAACGCGAACGCGCGGTCGTCGCGCAGGTGGTAGCGCTCCATCACGATGCCGACCGCCGTACCGATCCGGCCGCGGGTCCGGACGGCCTCCTGCAGATTGTGGATCTCCCGGGCGTAGTCGATCGCCATCGCGGCCTGATGCCGGAACAGCTCACCGATCGCCCCCAGGTCGCTGAACGCACCGAGCTTGCGCGCGTACAGATTCAGCGCACCACGCGACCGCGGAGCATCGAACAGGCGGATCCCCGCCTGTGCTCGGACACCCGCAGCCACCGCGCTCACCGCGTACCGCGGGAATCGCTCGTCGTGAGCCAGGTCAGGTGCCGCCACGTGAACCTCATCCGCCGCCGCTTCGTAGCACGGTCCTTCACGCAGTTCGTACTGCGCGGCGTCGAGGCCCCACAGCAGTTCGTCGGTCGGCGCGGCCGTCTCCAGCCGTCCGTCGGTGTGCAGGATCGTGATGCTGGCGTAGTCGGTGTCCGGCAGCGATTCGACCGCGGCGGTCGTGATGCGACTCAGCGTGTGGTCGAGGTCGCCAGGGGTCAGCGACTTCGCCAACCGCTGTGCCAGGTCCAGAAGTCCGTCGTCATTCACGGCCTTGCCGGTACCCCGGATGATGGTTCGGATGCGCGCCGTTGGGTGTGTTACCGCGGCGGGCCGGGATACATGGTCGGAAGACTCCGGGGCACTGGGCGAACAGGTGGTTGAGAGCCCGCGGGCTCTTCAGTTGCCGAGGTCGCGCGCGTTGAAGGAACCAGCGCGCGCGACCGCCCCAAAGTATCCCCGAACGACCCGGCATCGAAACGCCGTGCGGCCGGCGACCACTACGGACAAAGGAGACCCAGATGGGACACCACGAGGCGTCGACGACCGTGGACGTCGCCGCGAACATCTTGTTCGACTATGTGTCCGACCTCGACAATCTGCCCGACTACCTCCCCCGGCTGGCCGGGATACACCGGATCGCGCCGAGGCCTGACGAGGCACAGGGCCTCGAAGTACGTCGGCCCAAGGAGCCGGTCCATGAAGAGGTCGAGGTGGCTGCCACCGTGCCGTCGGGCCAGACCGTGCACAGCGAGGCGTGGATCGACATCGTCGAGGAGAACCGCAGTCTCCGCTGGGGTGCCCCAGGCGACGGCGACTACCACGGCGAACTCGACGTCGACTTCGTTGCCGACGGCACGTCCAGGCTGACGGTGCGCCTGGACACCGAGCACGGCACCGTCGACGCCATCAACAGCCAACTGCACGAAGCCCTCGAAAGCATCAAGACCAAGCTCGAACAAGAAACGACTCCAGAAGCCTGACCAGGACTGCACAAGCTGCGCGGCTGAACAGCCTCTACTGCGGGACGGAGTCGGCCTTGACGGCGTTTCGTTCGCCGAGCGGGCGAGGTTCGCCCCTGGTGGTGTCGCGTGCGGTCTGTTGTTCAGCTTCCGCATTGATCTCGGCGCCGAGCAGTACGGCGTACGCGGTCAGCCAGAGCCAGAGCATCAGGACCACGACGGCGGCCAGGCTGCCGTAGGTCTTGGCGTAGTTGCCGAATGTCTCGACATAGATCGAGAAGCCGATCGACGCGATCAGCCAGATGACGGTAGCGACAACAGCCCCCGGAGACACCCAGCGGATGCGCGGCGCGTCCCGGTCCGGACCCAGCCGGTAGGTGACGGCAAGTGCCACCGTGATCAGTACGACGGCGAGTACCAGCCGTGTCACCGCCAGCAGGATCCGGATCGGTGTTGCGACCTCGTCGCCGACCGCCGCGCCGGCCGCGAACAGGACGATCGCGAGCAGGACGAAAACGATCGCGCCCAGCGTCATGCCCAGAGCCAGGAGCTTCCGGCGGACGAACCCGCGCGATTCGTCCTCGTCGTACGCGAGGTTGACCGCGGTCAGGAGGTACCCCGCACCTCCCGACGCGCTCCACAGCGCGGCCACGACGGCGACGGCGACGCCGATCCCCAAACCCTGCCGCGGCGCCGAGGTCAGGGCGTCGAGCTGCTGGAGCAGCAGATCGCGCCCTGACGCCGGCATGGCTGCGGTCAGATCTTTGGCTTGGTCGCGGATCGTGGCCGGATCCGCGACCAGCCCATAGGCGAGCACCGCCGCGACGACGGCCGGGAACAGCGAGAGGAAGCCGAAGAACGCGACGCCGGCCGCCAGCAGGGGAACCTGGTCGGCCTTCGCCTCGGCCCAGGCCCGCCGGACCACCTGCCACCAGCCGGCCGCCGGGATCTCCGTCGGCTTCTCGGCATCCACTCCGGCAACGTGCGGCTGTCGCTCGTCACTCATCAGCTCGAGGAACCGGCTTGCCGGACATTGTCCGCCGAGTCCTTCGCCCCGTCCGCAACCTGCTGAGCCGCCGAGCGGCCCTCGTCCGCCACGTCGGTAGCAGCCTCGGAGGCGGACTGCTTGATGTTCTCGACAGCCTGCTGCGCGGGCTCCTGGAGGTTCTCCTTGACCTCCTGGGCCACCTGTGCTGCCTGCTCCTTCACCGGACCGGCAGCCTCCATCGCCTTGTCCTTGGAGGCCCGAGCCATCTCGCGTTCGCGCGTCGACGCGGGCACTGCGGCAGCTACGACCCACCCTGCCGCGAAGGCGATCAGTCCGGCGGCGAGCGGCGTACCGCGCGTTCGCGCCCGAGCCAGGTCCGGTGCTGAACCGACGGCGTCACCGACTTTGCTGCCTGCGTCCTGGACGGTCGACACGGCCGAACCGGTGGTATCGCTCACGGATCCGCCCACCGACTCCGCCGAGCCCATCACCTGCTCCTTCATCCGGTGGACACCGCCGCGGACCCGGTCGACCCGGCGGCCGACGACGCGACCGGGGCTGACCTTCTCCGTCAAGGCGTCCACATCGCGACCCAGATTGCGCCGGGTCTGCTCGATGTTGCGCTTCAGCTCTTCCGGGTCGTCAGCCATTTCGCGTCCTCCTTGAGTGATTCGACCGTCTGGTCAGGTTTCGGGTTGACCTCTCGGAGCTCCTTGCGGCCCGTCATCGCCAGTACGACGGCCGCGACCGCCCAAAGGACCGCGACGACGAGCGCTGCCCAGATGAGATCCATTGCCTCGTCCAGCGCCCACATCACCGTGAGCGAAACGAAGAGGGCGACCATCCAACCGGCGAAGGCGGCGCCGCCGAGCATGCCCGCGCCCTTGCCAGCCTTCTTCGCCTCCGCCTGGAGCTCCGCCTTGGCCAGCGCCAGCTCCTGGCGCGTCAGTTGGCCCAGATCGGTGGTCAGCTGGGAGACCAGCTCACCGACCGTCTCATCCATCGACAGCCGAGTCGGGCCGCTGTCGGGTGGTGATCCGCCGACAGTCACGTCACAACCCCTGGCTGGGCGGCGTGACCGGCAGGCCGGATCCCGGCATGCCTGAATCCGGCGCGGGTGCCGGCGGCGGTGGGACCAGATAGTCGTCAGCGGCCGACTGCTCGGGGAAACCGTTGCTGCTGGCCGGCGAGCCGGTGTTGATCGGCGTGACAGTGCTGTTCGGCGTACTGGTACCGCCTGCTGCCAGGGCCCGCGTGAGACGGCCGGCGACAACCCCAGCGGCCGCGGCGACCAGCAGGAACGTGCCCGGCTTGCGCCGCGCGAACCCGCGCACCTCGTCCAGCAAGTCGCCAGGCTCGCGCCGCTGCAGGAAGTCCGCTGCCTGATCCGTGAAGTCGGCACCGTGCCGGACCAACTGAGCCGCCAGGCCGGACTGACCGTGCTCGGCCATCCCGCGCAGCTCATCACTCACCGAACGAAGACCGTTGGCAGCCCGCTCCTTCTGCTGACTCGCCTGCCCGACCAGCTCGTCCCGCGTCTGACCGACCAGCCGCCGGGTCTGGTCACGGGCATCCGACGTCACGTCCGATGCCTTCTCCTTGACAGTTCCCGCAACCTGGCGAGCGGCGTCCGCGGATGTCTCCTTCAGCTGCCCGGCTTCGTCCCGGGCTGTCTCGGCCACAGCTTCTGTGGGTGGACGGTCGGCATCCATCCGATGATTCGTCGTATGCGACATGTGACGACTCCTTCCAGGAGCATTGCTCGACGTCGCGAGGCCGCGCGTGATCCGCCGTACGAGAAGTACGGCAGAGGACTCGAGAAAAGTGGCCGGTCCAGGCCGAAGGGCGCAGCATCTCTGCCTCGCAACAAGGACTTACTGAAATGGCACTCTGCCGTACCACCCCGAAAGCAGCCGCCCGGTACCCCCCACCAAACCCACCAGGTGTTGCGCTATTGCTTGCGCTTGCGGTTGATCGCGTGTGTGCCGTCGCAGAGGGGCTTGATGGACGAGCGGCCGCAGCGGCACAGGGCGATGGTGGCGCGGGCCGAGTCGATCGGTTCGCCGTGCTCGTCGCGGAGTTCGACGGGGCCGCGAACGAGCAAGGGGCCGTTCGGGTAGGCGCGGATCGTCACGCGGTCAGGCTGATCCGCTTCGCTGATGCTCATGGGCGTTCGGTACCCGGGCCGAATCACCGCGGCATGGACCGGTTGTCCGCGGGTACTGCGTGGTTCCTGAAGGAGGCACGATGCAACTCCCACCACCGCGAGGCCGGTTGAGCAGCTGGCTGATCGCGTACCTGCGCAACGCCACGACGTCCCCGCACCCAACTGTTGCCGTCGACGACGAGCCGTGGTCCGACGACGACGTCCAGCTGACGTTGTGGTGTTGCTATGAGCTCCACTATCGCGGCTTCGACGGAATCGACCCGGAAGCGGAATGGGATCCCGCCGTACTGGCACTGCGATCCGCGCTCGAGGTGCCGTGGTCGGCCTGGTTGCGACGCGCGTACATGCCGTCGCCGTCGGACTCCAACGCCAGGCCGTCACAGCTGTTGAGGCAACTGGTGGACTCCGATCACGGGCCGCCGTTGGCAGCGCACCTGCATCGGCGCGCGACGCTGGAACAATTCCGCGAGTTCGTCAGGAATCGGTCCGTGTACCAGCTCAAGGAAGCCGATCCGCACAGCTTCGGCATCCCGAGGCTGGACGGTGCGGCGAAGGCCGCGCTGGTCGAGATCCAGGCCGACGAGTACGGCGGCGGCCGTCCCGAACGCATGCACGCGGAGCTGTTTCGGGCAACGATGCGGTGGCTCGACCTCGACGACACCTACGGGCACTACGTTCCCGACGTACCGGCTGTCACCTTGGCGCACTCCAACGTGATGTCCCTGTTTGCCGTGCACCGCAGGTGGACCGGCGCACTCATCGGCCATCTGGCCGCTCTGGAGATGACGTCCACGCTCCCCAACCGACGCTATGCCGCCGGCGCAACCCGACTGGGTGCGGATTCCGCTGCGGCGCAGTACTTCACCGAACACGTCGAAGCCGACGCGGTCCATGAACAGATTGCCGCGCACGATCTGTGCGACTCCTACGCCGCGCAACACCCCGAGACCGCCATCGACATCATCTTCGGAGCCGCCTGCTCCCTCGGCATCGACAACCTCATCGCCGACCACTTGATGACCTCCTGGACCGCCGGCGTCGCGGCAGCGGCAACCTCATGAACTCCCGCACGGGCCCCTAGGCCGACGCGAGACGGACGAGGGCCGTGGTGGCGACGCCGGCGGCGGCTGCCGGCAGCATCGGTATCCTCAGGAGATTGAGGATGCCGGCAACGCCCACTCCGATCAGTTGGGTCCAGTCGATCGTGCGGCCGCCGAGGTCAGTGACGATCAGTCCCGCGAGCAACGCCGGAGCAGTCAGCTTGGTGACACTGACCAGTGCCGGCGGGAGATCCCGCTTCCCGAGTACCAGTGGGCCTGCGGCCTTCATCAACCAGTTAGCGGCGCTGACCGCCAGTACGCACAGCCACAGCTTCATGATGCCTCCTTCGTCGGAGCCCGATCAGGGTGGCCGCAGCGGCACCGAGCAGGGCGTAGCTGGGACCGGTGACGAACAACAGCCCGGCGGCGATGACCGCACCGAGCAGGCAGGCAACGACCGCGCGGCGGGATCGACGTACTTCGTCAATCAGCAAGACGATGAAGAACGCCGGGAACGCCACGTCGAGGCCGAGCCTGTGCATGAGATCCGGCGATGGAGCGGCCAGCACGCCGACGGCGGTGCCTCCAGTCCAGCAGATCCATTGGGGGACGCTGACTCCGATCATCCGCCAGACGTCGTACTGTTCGTCCTCGTCATGCGCGGCCAGGAACGAAGCGTCGACGATCGCTTGCGCCTGAAGGATGCGCGCCGGCCGGCCCCCGCGCAGGCTCGGCGCGATCGCCACGCTCATCACCAGGTATCGCACGTTGATCACCATGGCCGCGACGATCGCCGCGAGCACCGTCGCGCCGGACAACGAACTGAGCAAGGTGAACTGTGCCGAGCCGCTGAACGCGAACGCGGAGAAGGCCACCGGCGCCACGGTCCCCCAGCCTCGTGCCCGCGCTTCGGCACCGAAATTCAGCGCCAGTACGCCGGTCGCGAGCGCCGGCCCGATGCCGAGACGAAGCCCGCGGGCGAACGACTGCCGGCCGGGGCCTGTCATGGCCTTGATCCGTCCCGGGTTCGCTCGTAATGCCGGCGAGCGCGAGCCCGGTTGCCACAGTCGGCCGAACTGCACCACCGCCGCGAGCCATTCTTGCTCCGGTCCAGGAACAGCCAGCCGCAACCGTCATCGCCGCACTGGCGCAACCGGCTCAGGTCTTCGTCCTCGAAGAGCCGCCAGACCGCCAGCCGGACGGCACCGCCCGGATCATCGGCCCGCCACTCGAACGGGCTCACCTCGACCGATGCCGACCGGACGACCTCGACGATGAGGCCTTGCAGCGCGTCGATCGGGGCGGGGTCCGGCAGCTGTCCGTTGGCGAGGCTTGCCAGGACGTCGTACGCGATGTCCCTCGCGGCCACCAGGTCGTCGCACAACCGTCGCGTCACCACTGCCCCATCCGTGATCACACCGGCCGCAAGCAGCCAGCACTCCACGTTCGACAGCTCGGCGAACCTGTCGACGGTTCGCCCGGGATCGAGACGCCACGCGACGGTATTCACGAGGTCGAGCGCGAGATGCCCGCCGATCAACTCCGGCCGATACGTCACCCACAACCACCTCCGCAACCAACTCTAACAGGCAATACGCCTTTTGGCTGTTAGAGAGGTCGACGGCCCGCAGTCCCCCAAGCGGTTGCCTCAGGCAATAACATCACCAGTCGTGCCTGGCAGCAGAATGGGGGGCCGGACTCCCGGGACCGGCAGACTGGTTTCAGTTCGCGGCGTCGAAGGCGTCGATGACGGTTTGGGGGATTCGGCCGCGGTCGGCTACCTGGTAGCCGTTGGCTCGGGCCCATTCCTTGACGGTGCGGGGATCGGCCGCGATCCGGGTCCGGACCGGGCGCGGGCGGGATGGCCTGACCGGGCGACCAGCCTCGACGTACGGCCGGAGTGCCTTACGAAGCGCATTTGCGTTCTTCGCGGCCAGGTCGATCTCGTAGGTAATGCCGTCGAGACAGAATGTGACGGTCTCGCCTTTGCCAACCGGGAGCTCCGCGCCACTGAGATCGTCGGTGAGCCGGACTACGATGCGCTGCGCCATCTCGCTCCTCCAAGTGATGTCCGACCCAACCGTACAACACCGTTGCAGACGGCAACTATCCCGCCGCGCACCTCTCAGGAGGCGTGCTCGCCGCGCGCAATCTCAAGTACCTTCGAGAGATGTCGCCCGAGAGATCACCGTGGGTTGCAGTGCTGCTGGGAGCGGTCATCGGCGCATTGCTGGGCGTCGTAGGTGCGACGCTCTGGGCGTATTTGGGCCTCGAAACGGAGTCGGCGGATGCTGCCGTCGTGATGGCGCCATTCGGCGGTGCCATCGGTCTGATCCTCGGCACGGCGGTCGGATTCATCATCTGGGCGCTTCGCCCCCTGTGACGCGACCCGGACAATTGAATTCTCAAAGCATCCTGGGGTGGTGGAGATTGCGGCAACGGTGTCAGGGCGGCTGTTCGTCACGCCCAGCGACGGTACGTACAGCTCACCTGCGCACCAGTGGCTTGACGTAGCCCGGCCTTCCAGCGTCCCATGAGCTTAGGACAATGAGGCGCTCCGCCCCGGCCGGAGAGTTGGACAGGGTGTCTACAGCCACAGCGCACGCCACGAGCAGGTACGCCGCACCGGCTGTCCTTGGCGTGTCGGCACAGACGCTGCCGCAGCTGATGACGCCGTACTAGAACCATGGCTTGGCGCGAGGGAGCTTCTTCGACCTCAAGGGCACTCAGGCCGCTCCTGCCGGCGGATCTGGGCCGCACTGTCGTGGCCGTTGTCCTGGTCGGAGCGGCCTACTATCTCGGTGCGCGTCTGGGCCTGAGCCTGTCGCTGGTCGAGCAAAATGTCACGCCACTGTGGCCGCCGAGCGGCATCGCACTGGCCGCCTTCCTGGTCTTCGGGAGGTCGATGTGGCCGGGCGTCGCATGTGCGGCTCTGGCCGTGAATCTGCCGATCAGCACTGGTCCGGTACCCGCGCTGCTCACCGCCCTGGGCAACACCCTTGCACCACTGGTGGCGGCGATCGTCCTTGAGCGCGTCGGGTTCCGGCGTCAGCTGGATCGCCGGCGTGACGCGCTCGCGATCGTCTTCCTGGGTGCGTTGGCGAGCATGACGATCAGCGCGACCATCGGCACCATCACGCTCCTGTCCTCGAAAACGATCGGTACCGACGAGCTGGTCGGTGCGTGGGCGGTGTGGTGGACCGGCGACGCGATGGGCGTGCTCGCCGTCACCCCGTTCCTTCTGTGCATCCCTCTGTTCCGGGAGCTCGAACCGTGGCCGGCCACGCGCTGGCTCGAAGCCGCTGTGATCCTCGTGCTGACGACGGTGCTTGTGTCGTGGACGGCGTACACCGACCTGCCCCTGCTGTTCCTGGCGCTGCCGTTGCTGGGCTGGGCCTCGTGGCGTCTGCAGTTGCGCGGAGCTGCTCCTGCCGCGCTGATGGCCACATTGATCGCAACCTGGTCGGCGACGCGCGAGCTCGGCCCGTTCGCGGATGAGTCGCTGTTGGAGCAGATGCTGACTCTTCAGGCGTTCAACGCCACCGTCGCGCTCACGTCGTTCTTCCTCGCGGCGCTGGTGACCGAGCGTATGCGGTTGAACAGCGCGCTGATGTCCGCAGCTGCCGAGCTGGAGGGACGCGTCGAGAGTCGTACGGCGGAACTCTCGGCAACCAGCGACCGTCTGCGCCGCGAGATCCACCAGCGGTACGAGACCGAACAGCAGCTGAGCCTGGAGGAGGCCAGGACGCGGCGAGAGCACCAGATCGCGGAAACGCTGCAACGCAACCTGCTCCCGGACCGCATGCCCGATATCCCAGGCGTGACCGTGGCCGCCCGCTACGTCCCGGCAACTGCAGACCTGCATGTCGGCGGCGACTGGTACGACGTGATCCAGCTGCGCGGTGGCCTGATAGCTCTCGTCATCGGTGACGTTGCCGGACACGGTTTGCAGGCTGCGGCAGCCATGGCACAGCTGAGGATGGCGGTCCGCGCCTACGCCGTACACGATCCCTCACCGGTCGCGGTGATGAACGGTCTGCACGAGCTGGTCCGCGAGCTGTCAGTGGCCGAGATGGTGACTGTGCTGTACGTCCTCTATGACCCAGACACCGGCACCATGCGGTTCACGAACGCAGGACATCCGCCCGCCCTCATGATCGACAACGGGGGCACGCGGTACCTCGAGGGTGGGTTGGCCCCACCGCTCGGCGTACTCGCGCAACGGGACTATGCCGAGGCAACACAGCAACTGAGGCCTGGCGCGACTCTGCTGCTCTACACCGACGGGCTGATCGAGAAGCGCAGCCTGTCGATTCAGGACGGTCTCGATCGGCTGGTCGCCGAAGCATCCGGCATCGGGCAGGCCGACCTCGAGGCACTCTGTGACCATCTCCTGTCGGCCCTCCCGGAGAACGACGAGGTTGCCGACGACATCGCACTGGTTGCGCTGCGGCCATTGGTGCTGGCCGGTACGCCGCTGTCACTCGACGTGCCGGCCGAGGCCCACATGCTCTTTCAACTCCGGCACGCGTTACGTCGCTGGCTCCGTGAGTCGGGTGTCAACGCGCGGGACGCCGGCGAGATCGCGATCGCCTGTGGGGAGGCTTGCAGCAATGTCGTACGCCATGCGTACGGTGCCTCGCCAGGCGACCTGCAGGTCGAGGCGCGACTTGTGGACAGCTCAATCGAGCTGACCGTGCGCGACCATGGTCGGTGGCGGAGCCCAGCAAACCGTGGCGGAGGCTGGGGCCTGAGGCTGATCCACGGACTCATGGACTCCGTCGACGTCGACAGTGGTCCACACGGTACGACGATGGTCATGCGGCGCAACGTAGCGGTAGGAAACGAACCGTGACCGCCTACGCCGAAGTCGACGCTTGGACAAGCCAGGGCGTCCAAGTCGTGCGGATCTCCGGCGAAGTCGACCTCACCAACGCCATCGAGGTCAGGGATTCCATCAGCCACGTCGCCTCCGCCGACGCGACCGTCATCGTCGTGGACCTGAGCGAGACCACTTATCTCGACAGCTCCGGAATCGCGATGCTCTTCCGCCTCGCCGAACGAATCGGCCAACGCCGCCAGGAACTCCGCATCGTCGTCCCAGCAAACTCGCCGCTCCGCGCCGCACTCGAACTGACAGACCTCCCCCAAACCATCCCAGTCCAACACACCCTGGAATGAGGGTGACGGAGCAGGTATTTGCCTATAGCAACGTTGTGTCGGCGACAGGTGTGGGTTGTTCGTTCCTGCGTGAGGCTGCGTGGTTGGCGACCAGCGCGGTTGCGGTGCCGGTGGCTGCGAAGAGTAGGCCGAGCGCGATCCAACCTGGCATGCCGTGGTCGACCGCGCTTGTCGTGACGACGGATGGGCTGAGCATCAGGGCGAGTGCGTAGCCCGTCTGGCTGAGGCCTTGGTAGGCGCCCGCGCGAGCGGGGTCGGCGAGTTCGAAGGCCATCGTCCAGCCGCCGGCCTCACCCTGTGTCTCAGCCGCGGAGGCGGCGAGTGCGGCGAGGAGCAGGACGGCTGTTGCCGCTGCGGCGCCGAGGTTGCCTGCACTGGCGAACAGCAGGCAGGCGACGAGGAGGAGCAGGCCGGCTCGTCGTACCGACCGCCCGGCGGTGCGCAGGGTCTGTGCACCGCGGGAGGCGCGGACTTGGAAGAGAGCGACGTAGACGGTGTTGACCAGCAGGAGCGCTGATACGACAACCGTTGGGGCATCGGTGTGGTCTGCGACCCACAGCGGTATCCCGACCGACGTCAGTCCGAACTGGATCGCGAGGATGGCGTTGAGGATTGTCGACAATACGTACGTACGATCGCGCAGAGGCGAGCGTCCACGCACGGATGTCGCGGCGCCACCGGAGGCATCCATGCGCGCCGCCATCCCCGCGACCCTGCGGCGCAGACCGATCAGTGGGAGTGTGCCGAGGATCGTGACCGCGCCGACGAGAACCACCGTCAGGCGGTACGCCGATGTCGTGTCGACCGTCAGAGCGAGTCCCGCGAGCAGACTGCCGCCGCCGATGAAGACGTTCATCACCACACGCAGCCTGGCGCGGACCGTGACCCGCTCCGGGCCGACGTACCAGCGGGCGAGCATTGTCACCTGAGCGGTGCTCTGCAGGCCACGCGTGGCGGAGACGCAGGCCGCGATCAGGACGAAGCTGACAACGTCGCTGGCGAAGGCATACGCCAGCAGCGAGGCTCCGCTCGCGGCCAACGCCCATTGCTGGAGCCGATCCGCACCGTAACGGTCGCTCAGCCGCCCACCGGCGTACGACGCCAGGACGCCAACCCCTCCGGCGACGGTGAGCCCGATGCCGACGGTGGCTGCAGACAGTCCGACCCCGCGGGTGAAGTAGAGCGCGCTGACGGCGAAGAACATGCCACGAGACAGGGACAGCGCGGCCACAGCGGAGGCGAGCGCGCGTTCGACGGGATCACGGAGGAGCTCAGGCACTCCACAGTTGTCGCATCCGGAGGATGACCGGCACCAACGATGTAGCGTATTACTTCATGATCGAGTACGAGCTCGCGGGCAACGATCTCGGCGAGGTGCGGTTCGCGATCTCACCGCTGCACGAGTTGGTCCTGTCCCTACGGACCCTGCGCGATCCCGGCCGGTTCCCCCTGCAACTGCCCTGGCTGCGGGCCACCGAGCCGGCGCGGACCGGGCTCGACCTGGAACTGCTCCGTGCCCTGACGAACGAGTCGCTGTGGACGCCGGACTTCCTCACCCCACGGCCCTACAGTCCGCTGGGCAGGATCGAGGACGAGTTGTCGACTCTGGCAGGCACCCCGGCGGGCGTCGTACGCGCGGACCTGGCGGAGGTCCATCCGGGCACTCTGCCATCGGCCCTTCAAGGCCGGCCGGCCCGGGTACTCGGCCGGGTGCTGGCAGCGCTGCGGGACTACTGGGAGGCATGTTTCGAGCCGCACTGGGCGCGGATGCGGACAGTACTCGAGGCCGACGTTGTGTACCGCGGCCGAGTCATGGCGCACGCCGGCCTTGCGGCGATGTTCGCCGGCATCGACCCACACGTCCGCCTGGACGGCACAGTCCTCCGGATACGTCTGCGCAGCGACCTCTCCTACCGAGCCTCGACCGCTGGTCGCGGGCTGACGCTCGCTCCCTCACTCTTCAGCCGACGTGGGGCGGTGCCCATCTCCCCCGACGAGCCGCCGCACCTCATCTACCCAGCCCGCGGCTTGGGAACCCTGTGGGAAACCGAGACGAGTACGCCGCCAGCCGCGCTGGCCGGCCTGATCGGCCGCGTCCGAGCCCAACTGCTAGGCCTCCTAGAGACCCCAACGTCGTCAACCGAGCTCGCCGTACGCCTCAACGTCACCCCGACCGCGGTCAACCAGCACCTCCGCGCCCTGCGCGCAGCCGGCCTACTCATCTCAGCCCGCCACGGCCGCTCAGTCCTCTACCGCCGCTCAGACCTCGGCGACCACCTCCTCCGCGGCACATAACCTGAACTTGGAGACCGTGTAGGTCGAAGAACGACCGACCGACGAGATCCCCGCCTCTCCTGCGCATCTCGCAGGCAACGCCTCCCCCAGCTTGGGGGCGAGCGTTCGATCAGGCATCCGCGCTCGTCCGCCGTTCCGTGTGAGCTGTTTCAGTCGGCTTGTCCTCGTAGGGAGTGATGCCGACCTTGATGACCGGTCGGTTCTGTCGGCTCCTGCGGAGGCCGGGGATCAGGGAGACGGTGACGAGGAACGATGCTGTCGCGGCCAGGCCGATCCCCAGTCCTGCGGCGTGCCGGTCGCCGCCGAGGAGGCTCGCCAGGTCGCCGGCCATGACTGCGCCGACTCCTTGCATCGAGCTCGTCCCGACTGCGTAGAGCCCCAGCACCTGGCCGCGGATGTCCGCAGCCGTCCAACTCACCAACCGCTCCTGCAGCGGAAGGCTGGCGCTGTACCCGATCGAGGCCACGGCGGCCAGCAGGCAGGCGAGACCGAGCGATGGCTGGGTGAGGAAGACAAGGTACGGCGCGGCAAGGAGTAGGCGGGCGGGCTCGACCAGTCGGTCGCGGAAGGCCGGTGGGACGAAACGTCCCATGCCGACATCTCCGATGAGCATCCCGAGCGCGGTCGCCGAGAAGAGGAATCCGGCCCTTGCACCCGAGTACGGGACGATCAGCGCTTCGCAGCCGACGATGAGCCCGTTGGGAAGCCACAGCGCAAGATAGACCGGACGCAGTACTGGAGAACCGATCAGCAACCGGTTGACCGTCCGGCTCCGGCGCACGGCCTTCCCCTGCGCCCTGGGCGACCTGTCGCTGAGCCCCCAGCGACACAGCAGAAGGACGAGCAGGTTCGTTCCCGCGGAGCCGGCGAACAGCTCAGTAGGACTGAAGTGCAGGAGGAGCACTCCGCCCAGGCTGAAGCCAACGATCTGCATGGCGCCCGAAGACACATTGCTGGTCGCCCGGGCGAAGACGAATCCGCCCTCGGGCACGACATCGGACAGCAATGCGCCGAAGGTACCGGAGGTCGCGGACAAGATGATCCAGGGCACCATCAGCAGCACCAGGCGGAGGCCGATCGCCGAGCCCGGAATCGCCTGCAGGAGGTTGCCTCCGGCCATCACACCGACGGCAACCATCAACGCCGTGCGCGGACGCAGCAGGTCGGCCAAGCTGAGCAAGAACCACGATGACACGAGGCGGACCAGTGGCCCTCCGAACATGACGAAAGCACTGAGAACCGGCGAACCGGTCTGGGCGTACGTCAGCGTGCCCAAGGCCAGACTCGCGACCGAACTGGCCGCGACGTTGAGTGAGTTGGCGGCGAACAGCACCCGGAATTCCGGGATCGAGAACAGTTGGCGATAGTTCTGCACGTCGCCAGTGTGTGCGGGAGCCGCCGGGCGGAGATAATCTTTCGCAAGGAGGCGAAACATCTCATGGGCACCTGGAAGGTCCCCGTCGACATCCTGGCCGAGAGCCGCTTCGCGATCTCGACCCTCGCGGAAGTCGTCGGATCGCTGAACGCCCTGCGCTCAGCGCGGACACCCGAGCAGCGCGCGTTCCGGGCTGCGCACGGCGCGGCCTTCCACGATTGGCTTGCCGACCGACCGGTCGTTGTCGATCTCGTCCGCGCCAGCTTCCGTAAGATCCAAGCAGGCCGCTTCGGCTTGATGGCGGACTTCCTCGGGATGCCGCCGCCTTGGGTGGCGCGCACGTCGTTCGAGGCGGAGCTCGAGCAACTCTGCGCTCTCACTGACGACGAGGTGAGGGCCGATCTTGCAGCGACCGCCAAGGCGCGCTTGTCCCCCACCCTGCTGGGTCCAGGCGTCCGTGACGCTCTCGTGGATCTCGTGGTGTGGCTATGGACCCACACAGTCGAGACCGACTGGACCCGGCGGGAACAAGTACTCCGGGCAGACATCGTGGCTCGCACTGACCAGCTCGCGCGGAACGGCTGGGGATCGGTACTCCACGACCTCGGCCGCGATCAGGAATGGGTGGGCAACGGCGAACTCCGGATCAACCGCTTCGATCGACCGGCCGTCTCACTGCCTGCGGGAAGTCGCCTGACCTTCGTGCCGACCAGCCATTCCAGTAGCTGGGCCGGCTGGTATCACAATCACTACGCCGTCTATTACCCGGTCACCGGACGCCTCGCCGCAGTCGACGGATCCCACGGGGCAGGCCTTGGTCCGCTCATCGGCGAGTCGCGTGCTCAACTTCTACGACTGCTGGAGGGGCCGCGCAGCACGACCCAGCTAGTGGCCCTGAGCAACCAGACACTCGGAGCCGTCGGCCGGCACCTCAAGATCCTGCTGGGCGCCGGAGCCGTACTGCGTCGGCGGTCGGGCCGAGAGGTGCTCTACTGGCGAACACCACTCGGCGACTCCCTGGTCGCATCAGGAGCCACCCCTCAACGGCGTACCAAATCGGCAACCCACAGAGCTACATAGTTGGTGGCCATAGGGTGGGGCTGGCCGGCGGCGGTGCCGGTGCGACTGCTGCGAAAGGATCCAACGTCGAGATGTCTGCCAGCGATGCGCAGTTCTATCCAGACCTCGATGCCGACGAGAGAACCACTCTCAGCCAGTTCCTTGATCAGTACCGGCACCGTGTCATCGCGCGGATTACTGGGCTCTCCGACGAGCAGGCGCGGACGCGCAGCATCCCGGCGACAGCTATGCGGCCGGGCGGCGTGGTGAAGCATCTGGCGCACATGGAGGATCACTGGTTCACAGCACGCATCGGCGGCGGAGAACTCCCAGAGCCATGGGCTTCGGCACCGCTCGACACTCAACAGAACTGGGACTTCGTCTCAGCGGCCGACGACTCGGTGGCCGAGCTTGCCGAGCTCTACGAACTCGCCTGCAGCAGAAGCCGCGACGTCGCAGGCCGGCTCCCCAGCCTCGACACCACTGCTCCTCGGCCATCGTTCGGCAAAGGACCTGTGACGCTTCGCTGGGTGATGGTGCACATGCTCGAAGAGACGGCATGCCATCTGGGCCATCTGGACCTACTTGCTGACGCAGCACGCTGACAAACGTCAAGCGACATCTGACTCGACAGGCGGCGCGCCACCCGAACAGTTCACCGATGCCCGCAAATCAGGTCGCCCAACAGGCCGACGACGCCGGCGAGCAGTACCCGCCTCCTGCCGCAACAACCAGGTCTTCCGTTCGCGGGTCAGAGGCCTGACAGTAGAAGCACTGCGCGGGGGGCTGCGCAGGGGGGAGGACGACATGTCCGGGTACAGGCGTGTTCTGGTGGTGCTGGTGGGATTGGGGTTGCTGGGGGCGGGGCTCGGGGCAACGACTCAGGCCGCGTCGGTGCGGGCCGCCGGGCCGGGGATCACGATCCTGCCCGACCTCCCGGAGCCAGGTGAGGCGCAGTTCGTCGCGGGGCGGAGCAACGTCGTACCCGCGACCGCGCCGCCGGCACAGGACATCGGCGTGAACAAGGTGCAGAGCGCCGTGCCGGGCTTCTACACCTGTCCCGGATTCAGTGGCTTGCAGACGCAGAACCCGTTGGCCGGCGTCCTCCGCGACGAGTTCACCTGGAAACCGTTCGCGCCGTACAAGGTCGGGAACGGCGCCGGCAACATCAACTGGGCGCTCAACCCGTACAAGAACGCCAGTTGGTACATGTGGTTCCACTCGCTGCGCTGGCTCGGACAGGGCATCATCGCGGCTGGTCAGGGCGATCTGACCGCGCTGGTCCGGGTGAACGCGATCGCGGCCGACTGGAATCGCGACAACCCGTACTCCTGGAAGGGCAACGTCGGCGCGTGGGAATCGACGATGCACCGGACGAACGTGCTGATCTGCCTGCGGCAGGCCGTCCTGACCGGTCTCAAGGTCACCACCTTGCCGCCCGGCTATGTCTGGCTGGACACGGCACTGCTGAACCACGCGAGGTTCCTCACCTACAACTGGAGCGGGGCCTGGAACCACGGCACCGACGAGAGCATCGCGCTGTTCGGGGTCGGCTGCACGCTGAACCGCGTCGACTACAAGAACCTCGCCCAGCAACGGCTCGCGGCTGGCATCACGACGTCCATCGACGCGCAGGGATCGACGAACGAGCAATCGACCGGGTACGCGGCGTTCAACTACGCACTCTGGGGGCGCGCGGTGACGGCGCTGCAGAACTGCAGCGTCGACCCGGGCACGACGATCACCAGCCGACGCACCCTGCTCGCGACCTGGCTCGCGCTGGCAACAAACTCCCTCGGCAAACTGCACCAACTCGGTGACACCGAGGTGCAGGGACCCTATCCCTGGCCAGGTACGCCGATGGAGTACGCCGGCTCGCTCGGGACCAAGGGGACGGCACCGACCCGCCTGGTCGGGATCTACTCGGCCGGGTACGTGTTCGGCCGCACCGGTTGGGGCGCGACCCGCGGATTCACCGGCGAATCGACGTACAGCATCAGGTTCGGGCCGACCCGCGCGTTCCACGGACACAGCGATCACACCAGCATGACCTACACCGCCCGTGGCCG
Source organism: Kribbella capetownensis (assembly GCF_004331485.1). Lineage (GTDB taxonomy): Bacteria > Actinomycetota > Actinomycetes > Propionibacteriales > Kribbellaceae > Kribbella > Kribbella capetownensis. Next base: position 58,731 of record NZ_SJKD01000005.1, on the reverse strand, counting down.
GGAGATCGTCATCGACGGCGGCTATGCGGCGTACTCGGCCGGCGCGTGGCGAACGTGGGTGGTGAGTCCGGCCGCCCACAGTGTCATGACGACGCCGCTCTCGACCGATCTGCGGCCCGTGACGAGGCTGACGTCGTCGACGGTGAAGGCGACCTCGGAGGCGTACACGTTCACCGACGCGCCTGGGACCGGCATCGGCCGGATCCGCTCGGTCCTCGTTCTCAAGAACCCGGATCTGCTGGTGGTCTGGGATCGCGCATCGGCACGCACCGCCCAAGCCTTCCAGACCTTGTGGCACCTGCCGCCGGACCAGCGCGCCACCGTGACGTCGCGGACCACCGCAGTGGCGATGGCTCCGGGCGACTCGACCAGGACGATCGTCTTCCAGGTCCCGTTCCGTCAGGCGCTGCCGCCGGGAGCGCTGCTGCTCAAGCAGGCGCAGACGAATCCCATCCAGGGCTGGTACTACCCGAGCAGCTACGTCCGCAAGTCCGCCCCGACGCTGATGCTCGCCCGCTCCGGCCGCACGGCCTCGATCCTGTCTTTCGTCGTCCCGGTTCGCGCGACCGGCTCGGTCCTCTACACCACCCGCTGGTCCGGTACGACGTTCATCATCAGCCTGAACGTCGCCGGCGTCCGCGCAACGGTCGCCATCACCGGAGGCAACACGCTCTTCCGCGGCACCCCGTGACACGCGACTGTTCAGTGGTTTAGACCGTCAGGGACAACTCGGCCTGCCAGAACGGGGGGCCGTGGTCTCCGGTGCGCTCGGTCAGTACGACGTACGCGTCGGAATCGCGGAGCGCGTCCGTCCATCAGGTCACGTTCCCGAGGAACCACGGCTGGAGTGCGGCAACGACAGAGAAGCTGGGAGGCGGTGTCGGATCGGGGCGGAGGTGTTCGTAGTAGGGGTGAATGGCCGAAGTGTTCGGCCTGAAGCCCTGAGGGGAGGAAACCATGTTCAACACACCGTTGTCCCCAGCCTCGATCAAGGCAGAGACGGCCTACCGGCTGGAGCGGACCAAGCGTGAGTTCCGGTCCGCGCCCCGTTCGGAGCGCCCGGAGCGGACCGGTCGGATCCAGCGGCGGCGCGCTCGCCGGGCGCTCGGACCCACCGCCGCGGCATGACTGTGCTGTCGAATCCGCGGCCTCCCGGTCGTGGAGGGTGTAAGAAGAACTCCGGCCCCACGAAAGGTCACCACCAATGACTGACACGACGGCAACCGGCAAGGCCAGACCATTGCGGTTCGGGGTCGTTGCCCCGATCACAACTGACCTGCCGACATGGCGAGACCGGGTACGCCGTATCGCCGACAGCGGCTACTCGACGCTCCTCATGCCCGACGTCCCGCAATGGCAGCCGGCGCCCGCGCCCACGCTGGCCGTCGCGGCAGCACTTACCGACCTGCGAGTGGGCACCTGGGTGTACGCCTCCCCGGTGCGCGCGGCATGGAACACCGCATGGGAAGCGCATTCGCTGTCTGTACTCACCGACGGTCGCTTCGAAATGGGCGTCGGCACCGGCAGGCCCGGGATCGAGGACCAGCTCCGCGAGCTAGGACTGCCCGAGGTCCCACGCAGTCAGCGGTTGGCCCAGGTGCGTGAGATCGTCACGGCACTGCGAGATCTCGACGGCCCAGACCTGCACACGCCGGTGGTGATGGCCGTTCGTGGGCCGAAGGCCCAGGCGCTGGCGGCCGAGGTCGCAGACACAGTCACCTTCGTCATGCCGCCGGATGAACCTCGCGCCGAGGTGACGCGACTGGCACACGACTTTCGCGCCACCCACGACCTCGAGCTCGCCCTGCATGTACCAGTGATCGGCGACTCCGTCGCACCCTTCATGGCACCACCCGACACAGACCCCGCAGCACTCCGTGCTGCGGACTCACTCGCCATACTTCCGAGTGACCCCTCGGCGGCCGCCGAGGAGATCCAACGACGACACGAGGAGATCGGCTTCTCCTACTTCGTCTTCGGCGCCGACGTCGCCGACACCCTCGGCCCAGTCGTAGCTGACCTGGCCGGACACTAGGTCCGAGGCCTCGCGGCCTGCAACCGGCCCTTCCGACAGAAGGTCGAGTTGCTCAGCGTCGGTGGCGTCAGTACGGAACCCGGTCCAGAGATCCGTTGATATCGGCAACGTAGCGAACGGCCGTGTTCAAGCCGTGCTCCGGCAAGTTACTCAACTCGATCGTGATCCCGAAGGCCTCCATCAGCGTCATCGCAAGCAACAACAGGCTGGTAGCGCGCCAACCGGCTATTCCAGGCCGGCGGTGCTCATGTCGTTACGGCGACGGTGCGGCTGGTGACTCCGAGGCGTTCGTAGATGTGGTTGAGATGCGTGCGTACGGTTCCCTCGGACAGCTGCATTCGCCGGGCGATCTGGGTGTTGGTGTAGCCCTGGGCAACGTATTGGAGCAGCTCGAGCTGGCGCGGGGTCAGTGGCGCCGGTGCTCGGCGGCGCCGCTCGGCGCTTCGGTACGCCGCGATCAGGTGCGGCCGCAGCAGCGTGAGCACCAGCCGGTCCCGCTCGTCGAAGTCCCGGCCCGGGCCGCGCCACAGTATTAGCCGCGATGCGTGTCCGGGGTCGTCGGGAAGGTTGACGGACAGAGCCCGGAACATCGCCGCTGTGCAGTTCTCCATGTACAGCGGACTAGCTCGCAGCTGACGGTCGGAGACAAAATCGCTCAGCATCACGTGTGTGATGTCGCCGGTGCGATCGGGGTAGCTGGCAGCATCGTCGGATCGGTCAAGCTCCCAGAAATGTGGATGCCGTCGGCCATGACGCCCTCCCACTGGCGACGCTACGCCGCCACCGCGCCGGGTGCCATACGCGACAACGCGTATTCCAGCCCGCCGACCGCCAAACCGAGCGTCGAGGGGAATCCGGGATCCGAACCGGAACTCTTGCGCCAGGAGGCTGGTCATGAACCACACACGCACAGCGATCTCAGTCGCAGCGCTCGCCGTGAGCGCGACCGCACTCGGAGCGTCCCACGCGTCGGCGCAGTACGAACCCGGCCCCGGCTCCGCCCCGGCGACCATCAGTCCGGACTGCCACTGGGCGTACCACCCGGTCTGCGGCGAGGACCCCATTTGCCCGGAGATCAACCACCCGGAGTACCAAGTCGACGTACCAACGTGGCCGGCCGATCGGGTCCAGGTCGATCCGGACTGGCCAGACGAAGGCTCCGGCTATCCCGGGTACGGCGACGAGTCGTCATCGCGCACGGCGCCGGACGAGGGTCCACCCAACTACCCGGCCAATTCCTTACCAGACTGAGTCATTGGGCTGCGAGATCACCAAGCACGAAAGCCCAGCCGCCGACCGCGGCGGGAACTACTCTGACACGCATGAGCAATCGCCTTGGCACGACCGACTGATGCGGACGCCAAGAACCGTCTTCCTCTCCGGGCCGGCTGGCTCCGGCAAGACGACCATTCTCCGATTGAGCCACGAAGAGAAGCTCGCCCTCTGGGGCCGGACCGCCGCGATCGACACCGACCACCTGTTCCTCATGGTCGACCCTCTCTGGGACCTTCCGTACGACGACGCTCGCACCGCACTCGTACTACGCCAATGTGTGTCGCTCGTGGAGTCGTTCTTCGGGGCGGACTACGAGAACGTCCTCATCGCAGGCAACTCGATCCACGACGCCATCGACCTGAACCCGGTGATCCCAGACCTCTTGCGACTCGGCCGGGTGTTCCACGTTTCCTTGGATCCCTCCGAAGCGGCAGTACTCCGGCGAACGGCCGGCGACCTAGACCGGTCACCAGCCCACCTCATCAACGACCTTCACCTTCTGCGAGCCAAGCGTCCTCCTTGGTCCGCACCCGTCGACAACTCGACCCTCAACCCGCTGGAAACGCTCCAGGAGATCGCTCGCCTCGTCGGGTCGGGCGAGGGAGAACTCCACGGACCGATGGCAGACGTCTAAGCGGTGCGTAAGGCGCTAGCTCAAAGCCCAGTCAACGGCCGCCGGCAAGGCCCGCGGAATGGCGGCCACACGATGACTTACCTGTCGGATCTTGAGCCGCGGGTCGCGGTGCGGGCAGGACCGGTGATCGTCCGGAACGTTCGCGGCGTCGTTTCCCGCACCGTCAGACTCCGGCCACAGCACCAGAAATGCGGCCAGTGCTCAGCTCATGTCGTCGTACGGCGGTCTATTCGGTGGCGCCAGGTTGATGCCCTCCGACTTCGCCTTGGACCGAACTGCGTCCTCGGATCGCCCGAGGCTTCGCCACTGTGGCGGCGCGATGTCGTTCCCGACATGCCTGTGCTCCCTCCATCGAGGGGTAGTTGCCTACAGCCCCCATACCCAGCCGCCCGCCCTAAACCTCGGCCCGCATCGTGCCGACGGCACGACCGGATGGGCCGGGGTGCACCAGCGCTCGGTTAGGGTCGATGACTATGGCAACGGCGTCAGATGGTCAGGGATCGGGGATCGAGATCATCTCCCGTGAGCCAGTGACCGGCGGGTTCAGCGGCGCGCCGAAGTTCAGCCTGCGGGTTGCGATGAACCAGTACGGGCGACGGATCGAGAGAACGGTTCTGGTGAAGCACACCTCGCAGCTGGAGATCTCAGCGACGCAGGCAGCGGCGACAGTGGCTGGCGCTGATGCCGTGCCGGAGATCATCGAGACCGGCACCGACGAGCTGGGCCCGTACCTGATGACCGCGTTCTACGACGCGGAGCCGGCAGCCAACGAGGCCAGCCTCCCCGCGAACGCGATCCAGACGCTGGCGCGGGTACACGTTCACTACCTCGACGAATCACCACCCCAGTCGATACCGGTGGTCGATGCAGCCTGGTGGCGGGCCAAGTGCGACGTCTCGATGCAGCGACTCGCCGCGATCGATCGCTCGGTGCCGAACGAACTGATCCCGCACGTCGCAGCACTCCAACACGATCCCCGCATCACCAGCCTCCTCGACCAACTGCCGCGGACCCTGCTCCACGGCGACGTCCATCACAACAACGTCCTCGTTGACGAAAACCAAACAGGCCACATCATCGACTGGGGCGGGGCACTCGTCGGCACACCCGCCCTCGACATCGCCAACCTCGGCGGACCGGCCAGCAGCGGGTATCAGACCTACGTCGACACCTGGCGCCACCTCACCGGCCGAAACCTCGACACCGACCCAGACTGGAACACCAGTTACCTGCTCGCGACCGTCTGGATCAACATTAAGTACCTCGCCTTCGCAGCCAAGATCTACGGAGACACCAAGGCGCAAGACATGATGCGTACCGCGCTCGATGCCCTCAGCCAACTCGGTCCGACGCCCTGTCCGTCCATGAATACCCGGTCTCGACGCTGACTGATTTCCGGTTGATCAGCCGGCCGCGGGCTCGGCGAGGACCAGGTCGAGCAGACCGGGAAAGTGTTCGTCGAACTCGGGGCGGCGGAGGCGGTTGAGCCGGCGGGAACCCTCGTCGCGCTGCTCGATCAGGCCGGCGGCTCGCAGTACGGCGAAGTGGTGGCTGCGGGTGCCCTTCGTCACCGGCAGATCGAAGGTGCCGCACGCCCGGGTCCAGTCGGGACTGCCGGCCAGATCGCGCAGGATCGTCCGCCGGACCGGGTCGCCGAGCGCGTCGAGGGCGTCCTGCAGGGACACCTCGGCCGGCGGGGTGTGGGTCAGGTTGCGAGTGCGAACGGACACGATCGACCCTCCGTCGAAATGTTCGATTGACGTCGAACACCTACCTGATTGATGATGATCGAACAGTCTACGTCGCCGTTGCGAAAGTGAGTCGTGTCATGCCCCTGGTCCGCATCGACCTGTCCGCCCATCGACCGCCCGCCGTCCGCCGTGCCGTCGCCGACGGGGTCCACCAGGCCCTGGTCGAGGTCATCGGCATCCCGGACGGCGACCGCTTCCAGATCGTCACACCGCACGATCCGGACGAGCTGATCTTCGATCCCAACTACCTCGGCGTCGATCGGCAGGACGTCGTCTACGTCCAGATCACCCTGGTCCAGGGCCGCCCGCGGGAGCTCAAGCTCGACCTCTACCGCCGGATCGCCGAGCTGCTGGCCGAGGCCGGCGTACGCCCCGAGGACGTGGTGATCACCCTGGTCGAGAACGCCCTCGACAACTGGTCGGTCGGCAACGGCATCGCCCAACTGGTCGAGCTCGGCGCCGTCGCGGGAACGGGTTCCGCAGGCTGAACCGACGGTTCCCGCAGTGAGCTGTCCCACACTCCGTCACGCGGGATGGGGAGGTCGGTGTCTCGTGGCCGAAACCATCAGCACAGGAAAGGACGGAAGTGTCATGAACAGGGTTTGGTTCGTCACCGGTTCGTCGCGCGGGTTGGGGCGCAGCTTCGTCGAGGCCGCGTTGGCCCATGGCGACAAGGTCGCCGCGACGGCGCGCAACACCGCCAGTCTCGACGACCTCGTCGCGGCCTACGGCGACGCCGTACTCCCCCTCCAGCTGGATGTTGCCGACAAGGCGGCGGTCTTCGCGCGGGTCGACCAGGCGAAGGAGCACTTCGGGCGGCTGGACGTGGTGGTGAACAACGCCGGGTACGCGCTCGTCGGTGCGGTCGAGGAACTGGCCGAGGAGCAGCTGCGCGACCAGCTGGAGACCAATCTGTTCGGCGCGCTGTGGGTGATCCAGGCCGCGCTGCCGCATCTGCGTGAGCAGGGCAGCGGGCACATCGTGCAGCTGTCCTCGGCCGCGGGCCTCGTCGCGATGCCGCTGGGCAGCGGCTACCACATCGCCAAGTGGGCGCTGGAGGCCCTGAACGACTCGCTGGCGCAGGAGGTGGCGCAGTTCGGGGTCAAGGTGACGCTGATCGAGCCTGCCGGGTACGCCACCCGGGACGGCAAGAACCCGGATCCGCTCGACAACGGGCACATGTCCGCGCCTCTGCCGGCGTACGACGGACTCCGCGAGCAGATCGCGGCAGTCGTGGGTAAGCAGCCTGCCGGCGACCCCGCCGCCGCGGCGCAGGCGCTGCTCGAGATCGTCGACGCGGACAACCCACCGCTGCGGATCCTGTTCGGAACCGGCTTCTACCCGCTGGTCCAGCAGGTGTACGCCGACCGCCTCAAGACCTGGTCGGAATGGCAGGACCTTTCGGAGCGCGCACACCAGGGCAGGTGATCTGGTTCACAGTGCGTCACAGTCCCCGACCGCCTGGCGTCTTCAGGGCCGACACACGAAGGGAATCATCGTGGCCAAGAAGACCACCGCGGCCCCGGTCGACGTCGGGTTCGTCGGGCTGTGCATCAGCCTGGGTCCGCGGGCCGGCATCTTCCAGTTCGCTCGCCGTGACGACACAGCGATAAACTTCTACCTCGGCGGCCGGCTCGGGGTGAGGGTCAAGGACTCCCGGCGCCGACAGCTCCTGCAGGCGCAGCGTGGGAGTGTCGCGGTCCACCGGAGGGTTGAGGGATGAGCAACCACGGGATTGACCCGGCGACCGAGGAATTCGTTGCCCATCGCAACCTTCTCTTCACCGTCGCCTACGAGATGCTCGGATCGGCCGCCGACGTCGAAGACGTGCTGCAGGAGACCTGGCTGCGCTGGATCAAGGTGGACCTGGACCAGGTCCAGGACCGTCGCGCCTACCTGGTCCGGATCACGACCCGCCAGGCGCTCAACCGGCTCCGGACAATGAAGCGCCGCAAGGAGGCGTACGTCGGTCCGTGGCTGCCCGAGCCCCTGCTCACCACCCCGGACGTGGCCGAGGACGTCGAGCTCGCCGACAGCCTGTCGATGGCGATGATGCTGGTCCTCGAGACACTGGCACCGACCGAGCGTGCCGTCTTCGTCCTCCGCGAGGCCTTCGACGTCAGCTACGAGGAGATCGCCGCCGCGCTCGACAAGACTCCTGCCGCCGTACGTCAGATCGCGCACCGCGCCCGCCGGCACGTCGATGCCCGCCGTCCAGCCAAGATGACGTCGCTCGGGAAGGCCCAGGCGGCCCGGGAGTCGTTCCAGCGGGCGATCGAAACCAGCGACCTGCAGGGACTCCTCGACGTGCTGTCCACGGACGTCGTCCTGCTGAGTGACGGCGGCGGCCTGAGGCAGTCGCCGCCACGGCCGATCACCGGCGCCGAGAAGGTCAGCCGTTTCATCCTCGGCGGCCTCGGCAAGCGGGCCGGGTTCGGTAGCGAACCCACACTGATCAACGGGAATCCGGCCCTCGTCGTCCACGTCGACGGCCAGCTCGACGGCGTCATCGCTTTCCGTGTCGACGAGGCCCGGATCACCGGCCTCTACTACGTACGCAATCCGGAGAAACTCACCCGCATCGCCTCCGGCACCTCCTTGACCCTGCGATGACGATGCCTCAGCCGAGCCGGCGGTGACACTCCCGGATGAGATCGCACTACGCATGGGTCCGCTCGAGGACGTCGCGGTCGAGGATCGAGGCAGCGCGCTGCATCTCAATGCTCACAGGAGCTTGTCCAGGGTGATGGGTAGATCGCGGACACGCCTGCCGGTGGCGTGGCGCACGGCGTTGGCGACCGCCGCGGGGGCGCCGAAGCTGCCGACCGCCTCTCCCGGCGCCCGCATGAACGTGTTGTTGGACACCAGGTCGAGCTCGACGACCCTCTGGCTCAGGTGGATGTTCGGGCCGGGTAGAGGTGATGCGACAACTCGGTGATCTGCCGGACCCCGGAGACCGGGTCACAAGTTGCCTACGGCCACAGTGTCAGTAGCCGGCCAGCACATCGCTCGCTGAAGTCCGCCTGGCAGGCTAGGCAACATGTCTGGCGACCTGCTGGTGCTGCTGGCCGCGTCCGCCGCGGCGTTCACGCTGGCGCTGCTGTCGGCAGTCGCCGGATTCGGGGGTGGCGTCCTGCTCCTGCCCGTGTTCACCGTGCTGTTCGGGCTGCGCGCCGCGGTCGCGATGCTCACCCTGACCCAGCTGTCCAGCAACGGCTCCCGCGTCTGCCTGAACCGCCGCGAGCTGCACTGGCCACTGTTCGGCTGGTTCGCTCTCGGCGCCATCCCCAGCGCCATCGCCGGCGGCCTGCTCCTCGCGACCGCGCCGCTGGCCCCGCTAAAACGACTACTCGGCGTGTTCCTGATCGCCGTCGTGATCTGGCGGAGGGTGAGGCCCTCCCCCGCCAGACCAGCAGATCCCGCGTTCGCCGCAGTCGGCGCCGCCTCCGGGCTCGGCTCGGCGTTGCTCGGGTCTGTCGGGCCGCTGACCGCGCCATTCTTCCTCGCCTACGGCCTCACCCGCGCCGCCTACATCGGCACCGAAGCCGCCAGCGCTCTGGTCATGCACCTCGCCAAACTCGCCACCTACGGCGCCGGAGACGTCCTCACCCGCCAGGTCGTCCTCTACGGGCTCGCGCTCACGCCCGCCACCTTGCTCGGCGCCTGGACCGGCAAGAACCTGCTCGGCCGCATCACCGACCGAGTCTTCGTCACGATCGTCGAGATCGGACTCGTCGCCGCCGGCGCGCTGCTCATCATCGGACTCTGAACCCGCCGGTGGCAGGAACGGGCCGGGGCTGGCCCGGCCCGATCGCCTTCGAGCACCGCGTGCTTCGTCGCCACTGTTGAAAGTTGAGAGAACGAACCCGCCCGACGGCAACGCATCGAGTCAGCCGTGAGCGGCGGCGTGCTCCGGGCTTGGGTCTCCGACTGCGATGCGCAGGCCCAGAAGAGCTCGGTAGGTGGGGCACTGGGTGAAGTCGGAGTGTCTGCAGCGCAGCACGCATTCGATCAGGTCGAGCTGTTGCTGCGCGGCGGCGATGCGACGGCGCACCACATCGCGTTGGTCACGGAGGATGCCCGTGCGGCCGCTCGGATTGGTGACGGTGAACATCTGATAGATCTGCTCCAGGCTCAGGCCGGCGTGCTTGCCGTGCAGGAAGGCCGCCACCCGGTACAGGTCATCTTCGCCGTATCGCCGGCGGCCGCTGACGCGTCGCGGCGTCAGCAAACCCATCGTTTCCCAGTGCCGCAGCACGTGGGTCCCCAGGCCGAACCGATCCGCGACTTCACCGATGGTCAATTCCGCCTCGCCTGACTTCATGTTGACATTAAGTCGCAGCCTCGTTCCTGTGTCCAGCGGCATGAAGAGCTCTGGATTGTGGCGTTTGACTTAAGGTCGACATCAAGTCGCAGGATGATTGCTATGTTCAACGAAGCCCCCGAAGTGTCGTCTGAGACAGGACGAACTCAGGCCGCCGGCCGGTTGTTGTCGGTGGTGCAAGTGCTCCGCGACGGTGGAGGCACCGCGCCGGTCGAGCTGATTGTCGCGTCCAAGCTCCGCGAGCGAGGACATCAGGTGAGGCTGTTCGGGCCGCCCGAAGTCCGCGAGTACGCCGAAGCCGCCGGGTTCGACCTGGCCGTGCTCGAGTGGCCCGGGCGGCCCGATGCGCGGGTGTGCGAACGGATGATCCCTCGGATGATCGAGGCCAGCGTCGCCTGGGGGCGGCAGTTGGAGCCGCACCTCTGTGACGGCGTGGACCTGCTGGTGGCGGATTGCCTCGCCTTCGGTGCGTTGATGGCTGCCAAGAAGTCCGATGTGCCATCTGTCGCGATCAGGCCGACGGTGTACATCGCCGGGGGCTCCCCTTCGGGAGTCGCGCTGGTCGGTGACAGGGGTGCGGCAGTGGACGGTCTCAATCGCGCCCGGGAATCAATTGGGCTTCCACCTGTCGAGTCGGTGACCGAGCAGATGCTCGACATTGATCGGTTGCTGGTGCTGACCGCCCGGGCGTTCGAACTGCCGGAGGTTCAGCCGCCGCGTCATGTTCGGTACGTCGGTCCGCAGTTCCGCTCGCGCGGCACCACGAGCGGCTATCGGCTGCCCGAAGGCAACCAGCCATTGGTGCTTGTCAGCCTGAGTACGACGGACCAGGGACAGCTCGATCTGCTGCAACGCCTCCTCGATGCTCTAGCGGTGCTGCCGGTGCGGGCGGTGGCAACGCTGGGACAGGCCGTGGATCCGGAGCGGCTGTGCGTGCCGGACAACTCCGTGCTCGAGAGATACGTGCCGCACGCCGAAGTGCTGCCAGACGCAGCCTTCATGATCACCCATGCCGGACATGGCACCGTCATGGCCGCGTCCGCCGCGGGCGTACCGATGGTCTGCGTCCCGATGGGACGCGATCAGCCGGCGGTTGCGGCTCGAGTCACCGCGCACGGCCTCGGCAGCAGCGTCGAGCCCGGCAGCAGTGCGACGGAGCTGCGGACGGCGATCACCGAGGTCCTGCAAGACCCGACTTACCGCGAGACCACACACCGGATCGCCAAGCAGCTCGAACCGGCCAACCGGGTCGTAGCAGAACTCGAAGCGGCAGCAGCAGCGCAGACCCGATGAGCTGGCAGACCTGCAAGCGCATCCCGGGCCTCTGTGCACGGGGGGCGGCCTCAATGCATCAACAACAACCCGCTAGGCCGCCGTGCCCCCTCGACGTAATCGCCGCCCCGTACGCCTTTCTTGCCTCGCCGGCCGCCAGCTACATCACCGCCTCCATCCTCGCCACCGACGGCGGTGACACCGCTGTTTGACGTCATCACCAACCGGTGCCGAGCCTTCCTCTGCAGATCGATCCTCGTAGATCGGGCTGGCTTGCCGAGGGAATTCATCGCGTGTTGACTAACGCCCTCCTCTGTACCTACGCTGCCGATCTCAACACCCGGTGAAATCTGAGGCATGCGATGCCAGACCCCAGCACAGGGCGCGGCCCTGGTAGGCGTCCGGGCCGGCCGGGGACGAGGGACGAGATCCTCACAGCCGCGCGGAGACTGTTCGCCGAGCGCGGGTACGCGGGGACCACGATCCGCGCAACGGCCGCGGCCGCCGCAGTCGATCCCTCCTTGGTACATCACTACATCGGTACCAAAGAGGGACTATCGAGGCTCGCGGGCAGTTCCGATCGGTCGTCGTCAAGGTCAGCGGCCGGTCATTGCGTCGACTGTGTCCATGAACGTCAATAGCCGCGAATTCACCTTCCTCGCGCACTGACCGGAGATGGCGTGTGTCGCCTCCGGCCAGAGCTCGGCCTCGATATTCGGGACGAGTCGGCGGGCACGACCGACGGCCCGGTTCGGGTCGTGCATGACAGTTCGACCCGCGATCACCGCCAATGTCGGTAACGAGAGGCCGCGCAACTGCTCGTCAGTAAAGAACGACGGCGGTGGCACTCCGGGACGGTAGTACCGCAAGGACGCGTCGATCACCTTCGCTACCGGGTCACTCTGAGGCAACTCACCGCCCTGACCGTCCACGTACTTCAGGAAGCTCGGCACGGCGCGCTTCGCCGTGAACGGGATCAGAGTCGGGATGGTGCGGAGGACCACCGCGAACCGGATCCGGCCGAACGTCTGCACCGGATCGAACAGCGCCAGTGATGCCAGCCGCTCAGGATCGCGGACGGCCAGGTTGCAGCCCGACCACCCGCCCACCGAGATGCCGGCCAGGTGGAAGCGCTCAGGTCCGAGTCCCGCGAGCACCTCAGAGAGCCACGTCGCCTGGTCCTCGGCGTTCCGCAACGGTGCCGTCTGATTGTTTCGGCCCGCCTCACCGAGCATGTCCAGCGCATAGACGGTACGACGCTCGGCAAGCTCGGCGATGTTCGGCTGCAGCATGACGGTCGTGCCGCCACGTCCATGCAACAGCAAGAGCGGCGTGCCGGGGGACTTGCCGAATCGGTAAGTACGGACCTGACCGAACGTCGTCGCAAGGTCACGGACATCAACCGGCTCCGGCAGAGCCCGCAGGCCCTCGTCGTAGGCGGCGTCGAACACCGCGCGGCCTTCGTCGGAAACGAATCGGCCCGTCTTGTGCACTGGCATCAGCTGTCCTTTCTGACCTGCCCCCACGTCTTCGGCTCCGAACATCGCTGACCGATGGACTATGCGAGCAGAAGCTCACTCAGCCCGCGTGTCAGCCCAACGCGCTGCTGGACGGCGCGTATGGCCAGCAACGTGCCTGCGACGTACGGCGCGGCACTGCTTCCGGCGTCGTGGCGAATACTGAGGCGTTCGTCCGGAAGGCCGAACACGACCTCGGTCGACAGCACGAATCCGGGCAGCCGGATCGCATGAACCTGGACGCCCGCCACGGTTCCACCCCGTGTCTCCGACTGACCCGCCGTGTCCACGACAGGGATCTCGATCTCTGGTTGCCTGACCTGGCCGAGCAGCTCCGCAAGCTCACGAGCCGTTCCGCTGGGGGCGTCGGGCTTGCCGGCCGACGCGTAGTCGACAATCTCCCAGCTCTTCATGTGCCGCGCCGCGAGTGTCGCGGCCACCTGCGCGATCGAAGCACTGAGGGAGAAGTTGCCGGCCGCAATCACCCCCAGCTCTTTGCCACGTGCCGCCGCATCGATCTCGCCGAAGTCCGCCGCGGTCAGCCCGGAGCTACCGACCACCACGGACACTCCCCGACCGATCGCCGTCAGCGTGTGACCGAGAACGGCGGCATGAGAGGTGTAGTCGACCAGTACGTCGACACCTTCGAGGGCCTCCTCGACCGTGGCCACCACCGGTACGCCGTTCGCGTCGCCGGCCCACACTTGCCCGAGGTCCTTACCTGCCGCGGATCGGCTCACACCAGATACCAGGGTCAGGTCGTCAGCCGCCAGCACTGCCTCCGCCACCGCCCGTCCAGTCCATCCCGTCACACCTGCGACACCAACAGCCACCGTCATCCTGCACTCCTTCGTTCGAGCTACTCGGTAGCGGATCGGTCCGTCCCACCGCTTGCTCCATGCCTGTAGCGGGTCCAGGGCCGCCACCAGGTCTCACCCCAGCCGGTCAGACGGTAGCCGTCGGCGTCGCCGACCACGATCCGCGCTCCGGCCAGTTCGTTCAATCTGCTGGTAAGCACGCTCGACGACATCTGGTCGCAGCGGCGGGTGCAGGGCGGCCATCACCGGTCGGCCGGTGGTTGATCCGCGAACCGACTTTCCAGGTCTCGGTGTCCGCGCTTCGGCCATCCCCGGCCTCCCTCCACGATCAACACTCCACTGATTCGAAAACAGAAGCAGCATACATCTTCCGGAGGATCCAAAGATCACCGCGCGCGTCCCCGGTGGCATGGAAGACCGCTGACCATCGCCCACGTGGTGGTGATAGGAGGCGGGATCGTCACCTACCTCGTCATGCACGAACTGGTCGGGCTCGCTCCCGCGCAGATCTCTGCGCTCGGTGGCTGCTTCATTGCCGCCGGTCTGTCGTACGGCATGCTGTTCGAGGGCTGGCTCAGCGATCCGGCTCCACGCGTTGAACGCGCCACACTCTTGCTCGCCACCGTCGTACTCGCCGCACTGCTGACCGTCGTGCTGCGGGCGAGCGCCGATGCCCTGCACCTCAACGGAGCCAGCGCGGACGAATGGGTTACGCATGCGTCCCTCAACGCGTTGTCGACCTCGATCATCCTGCACGTCGCAATCGGCCGGCGCTGGCCGTTCCCGCATCCTGCCGAGGAAGTGCCAGACGCGTGACGCGTTGCCTGAGCCGCTCACTGGTGAACGACTGATCAGGATTCGGAAGGTTTGACCGAGGTTGCTGAGAAACGGATGAGGCTGGGCTGGCAGCTACCGAACCGCTGCCCAAACTGACGGCGGACGGCTACGACCGTGGAGCGCATATGGCGAAGGTGCCAATCGCCCCTGCCATGCGCAGGGGTTAGCCAGTGTGTCCGATTGGGGACACGCACCCTGACCACACGGCTAGAGCTCGACGTGTGAGCGATCGATGTTCGCTGGAGTCCCAGATCTCGATGCTCCCGCAGGATTCGAGTTCGCGGAGGCGCCCGGACCGACGTCACGGTCCATCCGGGCCGGCATCTCGGTATCCCTGCCCGCGGGGCAGCCAGGCCCCCAACGAGAAATTGCTTGAGTACATCCCCAGAGGCAGGTCTCGCGCGCTGATTGGCGCAAGCGCGTGACCTAGCAGCCGGTTCCCCGCGGGGGTCGTGGCCACGTGAACCCGGGTTTCCACCCGCTCCGGATCTACACCTCCAGCCTCACGGATCACTCGATCACCTTGCTCCGCTTCGGGCGCACCGCGCTGCCTGACCGGGATTGCGGCACAGGTCCGTCCAACGGCGAGATGCGAACTCCGCAGAGAACGATCGCGCCCAGCAGGCCGGCCACCACCTGGGCGCAAATGAGCAGGCCGAACCATCGACCGCCGGTCGCGTCGAACGGTGAGCTGGGCGCGATCAGGAGGATGAGCTGGTAGCCGCCCGAGCAGAACATCGCGCCGGCGCCGAGCCCAGCAGCCACCAGCGGGCCCCAGGCCCGGATGGCTCGAGGCCGGTGCGAGACGAGGATCAGCAGCCCAAGCAGACCCGCCAGCGCCAGACTCGCCGTCGAAACGTCCAGCGCACGTTGGGCAACGCTCCGGCCGGCTCGCACCTCGCTGGTCAACCCGGTCGATCCGCCGAACGCCCAGAACAGGCGAGCCGCGACAACCAACGCGACCAGCACGCTGAAGGCGACGATCAGCCGGACCTGATTCGCGCTGCGGGAGGCCGGGAATCCGAGGCGGGCGCGCAAGAGGTGAGCCCACCGGGCACGGATATGCAAGGTGAACGCAACCCCCAGTCCGGTTCCCTGCAGGATGAAACCCGCGTAGACGACGCCATACACCCATCCCTGAAGACCGTCGATCGGGCCGTCAGCCGCGGGCGCGACGGTGTTCCCCGCGAGAAAACCAAGTGGCGCTGCGAGCATCACCGGCGCCAGAAGTCCACCGGCGACCCACAATGGGAACAGGACCAGCCAGACCGGCAGCCGCCGCCCCCACCGATGAACAAGTGCCAACGCCAGCGCTGCCCCGGTGACCTCCATCACGGCGGTGATCAGGTTGCCCACGACGAAGGGCGCAGTGCGCATCAAGCCCGTTTGGACGACGCCAATGTCACTGCCGAGCAGCCAGGCCGTCTTGATCGAGAGGTACGGCATCATGGCGGCGACTGTGACGTACCCTGCCGCCTGCTGAGTCGAGATCTTCACGCCAACCAGTCTCGCCACGCGGCCCGCCGGCCACCTCCCTCAAGCGAACGAAGCCTCTCGCCCACGAGAGGGACCTCCAACGGTACCGGTCCGGTCGAGCCCAGCGTCGCTACACCGTGGTCCGGGCAAACCGCCTGCACATCTGGCGTGACATCCGGGTACACCTGCGGAAGAGCCGGCCAATCATGGTCGTACGTCGTTCATGACCCCGACGGACCGAACCAAACGTATGTCCGCGAACTCTGGTCAGCGACACTCCCTGGCGGCGTAAAGCTGTCCCGTCGCGCTGATCGGAGGCGGTGGCGGGCCTTGGCAGTGGGTGACGACACGGGCGACGCGGACGGGGAGCCGTCGCAGGGGGCAATGGCGCGCGGCAGCGCGCAGGTGGCCGACGGTAGTCGGCAAGGGAAGGACGGCGATGAGCCGGGGGTGGGTTGGGAGCGGGCGGAGCGCGCGTGGGAGGAGCGGAGCGACGGAGCGCCTGCGTAGCGCGCGTGGGCTGCTTTACCTGATCCGCATCCCGGAGATGGCTCGGGCGATGACGAGGCGCTGGATTTCGGAGGTGCCCTCGAAGATGGTGTAGATCTTGGCGTCTCGGTGCATTCGTTCTACGGGGTATTCGCGGGTGTAGCCGTTGCCGCCGAGGATTTGGATGGCTTCTTCGGTGACCTTGACGGCTACCTCGCCGGCCTTCAGCTTCGCCATGGAGCCTTCGCCGTGTTGGTAGTCGGGGGTTTCGCCGCGCATCAGGGCAGAGGACATGTTGGCGGCGCGCCAGACCAGCAACCGGGCGGCGTCGATTTCCAGGGCCATGTCGGCGAGTTTGAAGGCGATGCCCTGGTTGTCGATGATCGGGCGGCCGAACTGTTCGCGGGTCTTGGCGTACTCGAGGGCTACCTCGTACGCCGCTCGCGCGATCCCGATCGCCTGAGCACCGACCAGGTGGCGGGTCATCTCGAAGGTGGCCATCGACGCGTTCCGCACCTGCTGTCCGGCGGCGGGCACGCGAGCGCGTTGTCCGGCGGCCTCGCGGGCGCGGGCCAGGCGGGCGTCGAGTTTCTCCTTGCCGCCAAGCACGTTCTCGGCCGGGATGCGCACGTTGTCGAAGAAGACGTCGGCGGTGTGTGACGCGCGCAGGCCGTGCTTGCGCAGCTTGGTCCCCATCTCGAGCCCGCGCACCTCGGACTTGGGTACGACGAACGCCGCCTGTCCCTTCGTCCCGAGCGACGGGTCGACGGTGGCGACCACGACGTGGATGTCCGCGATACCGCCGTTCGTGGCCCACGCCTTCTGGCCGTTGATGACCCATTCGTTGGTCACCGAGTCGTACGTCGCCCGCGTACGGATCGCGGACACGTCAGAACCCGCACCAGGCTCCGACGAGCAGAAGGCGGCTACGCGTACGTCGTCAGCAGTCCCGTAGCACCGCCCCATCCACTGGCTCCACTGCTCGGGGGTGCCGTTGGAGAAGATCGCGGACGATGCCAGACCGGTGCCCTTGAGTGACATCGCGATGCCGGCGTCGCCCCAGAACAGTTCCTCGTGGACGAGCGGCATCAGCAGACCGGTCGGGTCGACGAAGAGGTTGACGTTCATGTCGAGGCCGTACAGACCGATCTTGGCGGCCTCCTGGATGATCGGCCACGGCGTCTCCTCGCGCTCGTCCCACTCGGACGCCGCGGGGCGGATCACGTCGGCGGCGAAGGCGTGGGTCCAGTCCCGGATCTCGCGCTGATCGTCGTTGATGGCGAGCGAGAAGGTGCTCCAACCGGGCTTGGATCGCTCGGCGCCGAGCTCTCCGGCAAGCGTCATCACGTCGGCGGACAGGGCGGGCGCGGACTTCGGGTCGGTCATCAACATCCTCCGGCGGCAACGAAGCAGACAAGCCAGATGTTACCGACGAGTGTAACCGTCGTTTGCACCGGGGGGCACCCCTGTGACTAAGATCGTTCCATGAGCTCCGCGCTACTCGCGATCGGACGCCGCCGGACCACGGCGGAGCGTCGGCGCGACCGGGAGCGGGACATCATCCGGGCCACCCGCGAACTGTTCGACGAGCGGGGCACGATCGACGCCCAGATCGACGATATCGCCAAGCGGGTCGGGATCAACAAGGCGCTGATCTACCGGCACTTCGCCGGCAAGGAGGAGTTGTTCGCACTCACCCTGGTCGACTACCTGGGCGAGCTCGACGACCGGCTCGAGAAGGTCGACAACGCGCGCAAGGCGCCGCTCAACCGATTGAAGGCGCTCAGCGAGGTGTTCGTCGACTTCTGCCTGGAGTTCCCGGCCTTCGCCGACTGCGCGATGAGCCTGCTGCGGCGCACCGGTGACGAACTGTTCGGCGAGATCACCGAGCCGGTGATGACGAAACTCGGTACGGCGATGGCCGCGGCGCTGGAGCGGATCGCGGCGATCCTCGAGGCCGGCCAGCGGACCGGGGTGTTCGACGACGTCGACAGCGACTACCTCGCCAACCATCTGTACACGCAGACACTCGGTTCGTTGCACATGGCAAGGGTCGGGTTGATCGTGTCGAGCGGCCGGCCCGGGCATCCGGTCGTGCATCATGCCGATGTCGGCACCGTCCGGTCGACCGCGATCACCGCCACGCTCGCAACCGCCGTGGGCCGCAAGGCCCTGAACGGCAAGAAGACAACCCCGCGCTCCACCAGAGCAGGAGAGAAATCGTGACCGAGACCCGCAGAGTGGCCGTTGTCGCCGGCAACAGGATCCCGTTCGCCCGCCAGGACAAGACCTACCGGCACGCATCCAACTCCGACATGCTCACCGCCGCATTGAACGGCCTGGTCGACCGGGCCGGCCTCGGCGGCCAGGAGGTCGGTGAGGTGGTCGCCGGCGCGGTGCTGAAGCACGCCCGCGACTGGAACATGGTCCGCGAGGTGGTTCTCGGGTCCAAGCTCGCCCCGACCACCTCGGCGTACGACATCCAGCAGGCCTGTGGCACCGGGCTCGAGGCGGCCATCCTGGTCGGCAACAAGATCGCTCTCGGTCAGATCGACGTCGGCATCGCGGGTGGTGTCGACACCGCGTCCGATGCACCGATCTCGGTCAACGACCGGCTGCGCGGCATCCTGCTCGACCTGAACCGGGCCAAGAGCTTCCAGGACCGGCTCAAGGTCCTAGCCCGGGTCCGCCCGAAGGACGTCGTACCCGAGATCCCGCGGAACGCCGAGCCCCGGACCGGCAAGTCGATGGGTGAGCACGCCGCCCTGACCGCGCTCGAGTGGGGCATCACCCGCGAGGACCAGGACGAGCTCGCGTACCGCTCCCACATGAACCTGGCGAAGGCGTACGACCGTGGCTTCCAGCAGGACCTGATCACCCCATACCTCGGTCTCGAGAAGGACCAGAACCTCCGCGCGGACACCTCGCTGGAGAAGCTGGGTAAGCTCAAGACCGTCTACGGCAAGGGCGAGACCGCCACGATGACGGCCGGCAACTCGACGCCGCTGACCGATGGCGCGTCGACAGTGCTGCTCTCCACCGACGAGTGGGCCACCGAGCACGGTCTCCGGCCGCTCGCGTACCTCACGCACTCGCAGACCGCCGCGGTCGACTACGTGAAGGGCGCCGAGGGCTTGCTGATGGCCCCCGCGTACGCCGTGCCGCGGATGCTCGCTCGCGCCGGCCTGACCCTGCAGGACTTCGACTACTACGAGATCCATGAGGCGTTCGCATCGCAGGTGCTGGCCACCTTGAAGGCGTGGGAGGACCCGATCTTCTGCAAGGAGCGGCTCGGCCTGGACGCGCCACTCGGCGAGATCGACCGGGCCAAGCTGAACGTGAACGGCAGCTCGCTGGCCGCGGGCCACCCGTTCGCGGCGACCGGCGGGCGGATCGTCGCCGCGCTGGCCAAGCAACTGAACGAGAACGGCGGTGGGCGGGGCCTGATCTCGATCTGCGCCGCCGGTGGCCAAGGCGTCGTCGCCATCCTCGAGAAGTAGGAGCAGAGAGAATGACGGATCGCTACCAGACCTTCACCCGCACGCCGCTCGGCCAGACGCTGGTGAAGAACCTGGGTCTGCCCGACCCGACGCCGCTGCCGCGCTGGATCGAGGGTTCGCCGGTGATCGACGGACCGGTCGTGTTCGGCGCGATCTCCGAGACCGACGGCGGCAAGGCGATCCAGGCGCTGCTGCGGGACATCGGGGCCTCGTTCAGTACGGCGACCGAAGGCGTGGCGTCGAGCGAGATCCGGCCGAAGGCGCTCGTCTTCGATGCCACCGGCGCGACCTCGACGGCCGAGCTGACCAGCCTGCAACGGTTCTTCTCCCCCGTCATCCGTCAGCTCGCGCCCGCCGGCCGGGTGATCGTGATCGGACGTACGCCGGAGCTCGCGCACTCGACCGAGCAGCAGATCGCCCAGCGTGCCCTCGAGGGCTTCACCCGAAGCCTCGGCAAGGAGGTGAAGCGCGGCGCCACCGTCAACCTCGTGTACGTCGCTCCGGACGCGCACGAGCAGCTGGACTCGACGCTCCGCTTCTTCCTCTCCCCCAAGTCGGCGTACGTCGACGGTCAGGTCGCGCGGATCGGGACCGGACCGCTGGTGAGCAACGACCCCAGTCAGCCGCTGGCCGGAAAGATCGCACTCGTTACTGGCGCCGCGCGTGGAATCGGCGCGTCGATCGCCGGCACGCTGGCCCGCGACGGCGCGACAGTGATCGGCGTCGACGTACCGCAGAACGCGGACGCGCTGCGCAAGGTGATGTCCAGGATCGGCGGCAGTGAACTCCTTCTCGACGTGACCGCGGTCGACGCGGCGCAGCGGATCGCGGCCCATGCGCAGGAGCAGTACGGCGGTCTCGACATCGTCGTCCACAACGCCGGCATCACGCGCGACAAGCGGCTCGCGAACATGCGGACCGACGCGTGGGACGCCGTACTCGATGTGAACCTGCGGGCGCCGGAGCGGATCACGGAGCATCTGCTCGAGTCCGGAGCCATCAGGGACGGCGGCTCGATCATCGGGGTCGCCAGCATCGCCGGGATCGCGGGCAACAACGGCCAGACGAACTACGCGACGTCCAAAGCCGGCGTCATCGGTCTGGTCCAGGCGTTCGCACCGAAGCTGACCGACCGGAACATCCGGATCAACGCGGTGGCGCCGGGCTTCATCGAGACCGAGATGACCGCGAAGGTCCCGTTCACGATCCGCGAGGTCGGCCGCCGGATCAACTCGCTGCAGCAAGGTGGGCAGCCGATCGACGTGGCCGAAACGATCGCGTGGTTCGCCGATCCCGCCTCGGCGGGCGTGACAGGCAACGTGGTTCGCGTCTGCGGCCAGAGCATGCTGGGCGCGTGACATGCCGACCCGACGGTACGACGACACGCCCGGGTTCGGCTCGCTCTACGCCCGGACCGTGAAGGCGACGCTGCGACGAGCGGACTACGAGCCGGACGCGGACGGTCTGACGCTGGAGCTCCCCCGGTCCGCGATCGATCAGGACCACCTGTCGGCGTACCGGGATGTCACCGGGTTTCCGGCCGGTCCGACGCTTCCGGCGACGTACCCGCATGTTCTCGCGTTCCCGCTGCACCTGGACCTGATGTCTGACCCGTCGTTCCCCTACAAGCCGATGGGGATCGTGCACCTGTCCAACACGATCACCCAGCGGCAGCCGCTCCCGATCCACGCCGAGCCCGCGATCCGCGTGCACAGTACGCCGGAACGCCCGCATCCCAAGGGCACGGTCTTCGACGTGATCAGCGAGGTGAGTGTCGACGGCGAAGTGGTGTGGACCGACCTCACCACCCTGCTCAGTCGCTCGTCCGGCGACGAGTCAGCTCACGTCGACCTCTTGCCGGATCCCGAGCTCTCCCCCACTGCATGGTGGGATCTGCGCGGCAACCTCGGCCGCCGGTACGCCGCCGCGTCCGGCGACCGGAACCCGATCCACCTGTTCAAGCTGACCGCTCAGGCGTTCGGGTTCCCGCGCCAGATCGCGCACGGCATGTGGGCCAAGGCCGCCGCGCTCGCCGCCATCGAGCGCGCCGGCAAGCTGCCGGACGCCTTCGCCGTTCGCGTCGACTTCCGCAAGCCGCTGCTGCTCCCGTCGCGTGTGCAGTTCGGGTTCAAGCCGACCGGCAAGACGACCGACTTCGCGCTGTACGACGAGCAGCATGAGCTCACTCACCTGATCGGACAGCTGCAGGCACACTGAGCTCAGCGATCCGGTCGAGCACTTCGCCGATCGGTGCGGCCTCGTGCTTCTGCCCGTCGCGTTCCCGGATCGCCAGCGAGCCGGCCGCCGCTTCACGGGCGCCGATGACGGCCTGGTACGGCGCCAACCGGTTCTCGCGGATGCGGGCACCGAGACTGCCCTCGTCGGCGTGCGCGACCTCGACCCGCAGGCCGCGCTGTGCCGCGCGCCGAGCGACGTCGATCGCGATCTGCTCCTCCTCGTCGGAGATCGGGAGTACGACGAGTTGCACCGGGGCCAGCCAGGCCGGGAACGCCCCGCCGTGCACCTCGATCAGCTGGGCGACCGCACGCTCGATGCTGCCGACGATCGCGCGGTGCACCATCACCGGCCGGTGCTTGTTGCCGTCGGCACCGATGTACTCGAGGCCGAAGCGCTCCGGCTGGTGGAAGTCGATCTGGACGGTCGACAGACTGAACTCCCGGCCGGCCGAATCCTCCATCTGGATGTCGATCTTCGGACCGTAGAACGCGGCGTCGCCGGGCACCTCGTCGTACTCGATGCCGGCGTCCTTCAGGACCCTGCGCAGGAGTTCGGCCGACCGCTGCCAGCTCTCGGCGTCCCCGACGTACTTGCTGCTCGGGTTGTTGAACTCGGCATCCTCGGCCGCGAGGGCGAGGACGTAGCGCGATGGGCTGATGCCCATGTCGCGGTACGCCTGGTTGATCAGCTCGAGCGCGCCGGCGGCCTCGTCGGCGACCTGGTCCAGGCGGCAGAAGATGTGCGCGTCGTTGAGCTGCATGGCGCGGACCCGGATCAGGCCGCCGATCGCGCCGGACAGCTCGGCGCGGTACTGGCCGCCGAGCTCGGAGAAGCGGAGCGGGAGTTCGCGGTAGCTGTGCGCTCTGGACCGGTACATCAGCGCGTGGTGCGGGCAGATGCTCGGTCGCAGTACGAGCTGCTCATCGCCGAACTGCATCGGCGGGAACATGTCGTCGCTGTACTTGGCCCAGTGCCCGGAGATCTCGTACAGCTCGCGCTTGCCGAGCACGGGCGAGTAGACCTTCTGGTAGCCGGCTCTTCGCTCCACTTCGGCGACGTAACTCTCCAAGGCGTGCCGGATCGCGGCACCGGCGGGCAGCCAGTACGGCATGCCGGCGCCGATCAGTGGGTCGGAATCGAACAGGCCGAGTTCGCGGCCGAGTTTGCGGTGGTCGTACATCTCTGTGCTCCTTCACGAGTTGGGGCGTGGACCACGGAGCACAACAAAGCCCCGGGGCACAGGCCCCGGGGCTTTGTCAGACAGTCAGGTGTCAGCGCGCCGGGACGAACTCCGGCGTCGTCGTCACTACCGCGCGCTTGAACACGTCCCAACCGTAGCAGACGCCCTCACGTCCGACCCTACAGTTGGCGAATGGACGCCACAGCGTTGCTACAGGTCGAGGCCTATGGGGCGGATCAGGCCTTCTTGGGCTACTGAGGCGGCTAGGTGGCCGGACTCGGTGTAGAGGCGGCCGGTGGCGAAGCCGCGTGCGTTGGAGGCTGACGGGGATGCCTGGTCGTAGAGGAGCCATTCGTCGGCGCGGAAGTCGCGGTGGAACCAGAGGGCGTGGTCCAGGGACGCGGGCTGGATTCGGGGGTCGCCGATGACGATGCCGTGTGGGAGAAGGCTGGCGCCGAGGAGCGTCAGGTCGCTGGCGTAGGCCAGGACGCACGCATGGAGCGCACGATCGTCGGGAAGCTTGCCTGCGGCACGGATCCAGAACTGGCGACCGCTGAGGCCGGCCAGGCGTACGTCGAGCGCCGCCCACTCCTTGTCCCAGTCGGCTGCCTTGCGGCCCGAGCGCGCTTCGAGGACCGTCGCCAGCCGCGGCGCCTCCTCCGGCGGGACCAGATCCTCCGGCATCGGGTCCTGATGGTCGAGCCCTGGCTCCGGGCGCTGGAACGACGCGGACATGTAGAAGATCGGCTTGCCGTGCTGCGACGCGACCACCCGCCGGCTGCTGAACGTTCCGCCGTCCCGCGTCGGCTCCGGCCGGTAGATGATCGGTACGGCGGTGTCCCCGGGACGCAGGAAGTAGCCGTGCAGCGAGTGCACGACCCGCTCGGACTCGACGGTCCGGCTCGCGGCTGCCAGCGCCTGACCGAGCACCTGGCCGCCGAACACGCGTTGCAGGGAGGTCTCCGGCTGCCGGCCGCGGAACAGGTCGACCTCGATCATCTCCAGGTCGAGCAGCTCGACCAGATCCTCCAGCGACTCAGGCATGCCTCATCCTGACAGTCCGGAGCGTGCGAACAAGAACCGGGGACCTCGGACAGGAAATAACCTGTCCGAGGTCCCCGGATCCTGTCAGCGGGGTACGGCGGGTGGTCAGTCCTCGTCGTCGCGGTTGAGTTCCGCGAGGAACTGCTCGACCTCGGCACCGAGCTCCTCCGCGGACGGCGTGGAGCCGGCCAGGAGGCTGCCACGGCTGACCGAGCCGGCAGCGGCGTCGTACTGCGTTTCGAGCGCGTTGACGACCGCCGACGCGTCCTCCGAGGCCTCGACCTGCTCGTCGACCAGCCGGCCGGTGACGGCGGCCTCGTCGAGCAGCGCCTTACTGGGAAGCAGCAGGCCGGTCGCCGCGGAGACCGCGTGCACCAGCGCCAGCGCGGCACCCGGGAAGCGGTTCTCCGCCAGGTAGTGCGGCACGTGGACCGCGAAGCCCATTGCGTCCTTGCCGGCCTCGCCCAGCCGCACCTGCAGCATCGTGCCGGCGCTCGCCGGGAGGCGCATCTCGCCGTCCCAGATGTTCGACCGGGTGACCAGCTCGGGCCGCGTCGCATGTGCGGTCAAGCCGAGCGGGCGAGTGTGCGGCACGCCCATCGGAATGCCGTGGACGCCGATCGTGAGCGTCACGTTGTAGCGCTCGATCAGCTGCCGGACCGCGCCGGCGAACCGGTCCCAGTGGTTGTCCGGCTCGGGGCCCTCGAGCAGCAGGAACTCGACCCCCGCGTCATCCGTCAGCAGGTGCAGGCTCAGCCGCGGCGGCGTGTAGTCGATGAACCGGTCCTCGGCGAACGTCACCTCGGGCCGCCGGGCCCGGTAGTCGTGCAGGAGGTCGACGTCGAACCGCGCGAGCAGCCGGTGGTCCAGCACCTCGAGCAGGTGGTCGGCCGTGACCCGGCCCGCCTGACCTGCGTCCATGAACCCGTCCAGCGAGTGCACCAGAACCTTCGGCGTCGCCGCCGGGCCGGTCGCCACCGACTCGTCGACGATCTCGTAGAGGTCGTCCGGTCGCAGCATCGTCGTTTCTCCTTCACATCTGGCCAACAGGGCGGGTAGGCCCCTCTATCCTGCCCTCTCCACCTGACAACGCCCGACCTCGGGCCCACATTCCGGTGCGCGCGATCTTTCAGCTTCTTCCAAGATTCGGCCCGCGGGGAGACAGCATTGGAAAGCGCTTGCTAAGTTGCTGTCGTGCGCACCGAACCTGACTCCGCCCTGACCGTCATGCTGGCGATGAACGACGCCAGCCGCGATCGCGTGCTCGTCCCGCGGGTCCGCAAACGCCTGGAGGCGGCCGCGACCGTGCTGCCGGTCGGCCCCGGGACCAGCTTCCTCGCCGATCCCGCGATCAAGGCCGCGCTGGCCGACGTCGACGTACTGCTGACCGGGTGGGGATGCCCGCGGATCGGGCCCGAGGTGCTCGACGCGGCGCCGAAGCTGCGGGCGATCCTGCACGCGGCCGGATCCGTGAAGGCAATGGTCGACCCGTCCGCGTTCGACCGCGGGATCCAGGTCTCGTCGGCGGCCACCGCCAACGCCCTGCCGGTGGCGGAGTTCACCGTCGCCGCGATCGTGCTGGCCGGCAAGCGGGCGTTCCGCCTGGCGGCGCAGTACCGGCTCGAGCGGCGCAAGTCGGACCCGCACGCGATGCCGGGCAGCTACGGTACGACGGTCGGCCTGCTGGGCGCCTCGCGGATCGCCCGGATGGTGGCCGAGCGACTCCGCACCTTCGACCTGAACGTGCTGATCAGCGACCCGTACCTGAACGAGGCCGAGGCCGCCGGGCTCGGCGCCGAACTGGTCGACAACGACACCCTCTTCAGCCGCAGCGACATCCTCAGCGTGCACGCGCCGCTCATCCCGGAGACCGTCGGGCTGGTGGACGCACGCCTGCTCGGCCTGCTGCGCGACGGCTCAGTCCTGCTCAACACCGCCCGCGGCAAGATCATCGACTCCGAGGCGCTGGAGCGTGAGTGCGTCTCCGGCCGGATCGACGCGGTCCTCGACGTGACCGACCCCGAGCCGCTGCCGCCGGACTCCCCGCTGCTCGACCTGCCCAACGTCTTCGTCACGCCTCACGTAGCAGGTGCTGTCGGCAACGAAATCGCCCGGCTCGGTGAACTGGCCGTCAGCGAGCTCGAGCGCCTGGCCGCCGGCGAACCACTGCAGCACGCCATCGACCCCTCCGACATCGGGAGACTTGCATGAGCCGCCTCGTCCTGCCCGACACCGACCGCGTTCTGTCCCGTCAGACCGGCTGGGTGCGTGCGCACTGGGAGGCTCTTGCGGACCACCTCTTGGACTCGCTGGTGCCGTACTTCTCCCCCGGCGCCTCGCTGATCGCGCTGCCTGGCCGGCCGAGCCGGTCGGGTACGGCGTCAGACCAGTTGGAAGGTTTCGCACGGTCCTTCATGCTGGCCGCGTTCCGGATCGGCGGAGTGCGGGGTGAGGGGTGCGAGACGCTCATCGAGCGGTACGCCCGCGGGGTGGCGAACGGCGCGAACCCGGACCACCCGGAGTCGTGGCTGCGCCTGACCCCGCGTTCGCAGCAGATGGTGGAGGCCGCGGCGATCGCGGTGGCCCTGCACGAGACCCGGGAGTGGATCTGGGACCGGCTCGACACCCGCGCGCAGGAACACGTGGCGGAGTGGCTCGGCGGGTTCATCGGGTCCACGACGCATGACAACAACTGGCGGCTGTTCCAGGTCGTGAGTGAGCAGTTCCTCGCGTCGGTCGGAGCGCCGTACTCACAGGACGACATCGACGGCGGGCTGGACCGGATCGAGGACTGGTACGTCGGCGACGGCTGGTACTCCGATGGCGACGGGCAGAACTTCGACAACTACATCGGCTGGGCCATGCACCTCTACCCGGGCCTGTGGACACGGATGGCGGCTGCCACGCCGGGTGCGGCATACGAGGACCGGCTGAAGGTCTACCGGGAGCGGATCGGTCTGTTCCTCGAGGACGCGGTGCATCTGGTCGGCAACGACGGCGCACCGGTGTACCAGGGCCGCTCGCTGACGTACCGGATGGCTGCGGCCACGCCGTACTGGATGGGTGCGCTGCTGGACTCCACTCCCCTGTCGCCCGGGCAGACGCGGCGGCTGTGCTCCGGCATCGCGCGGCACTTCGTGCAGCACGGTGTGCCGGACGAGCGAGGGCTGCTGACGCTGGGGTGGTACGACACGTTCCTGCCGACGACACAGCAGTACTCCGGGCCCGGCTCGCCGTACTGGGCGTCGAAGGGGTTCATCGGGCTGCTGCTGCCGCCGGACCACCCGGTGTGGACGGACCCGGAGGACTCGATCCCGCTGGACGACGCGGATCAGGTACGGGCGATGCCGGCGCCGGGATGGATCGTGCATGCGAGCCGGCACGACCAGATCGTGCAGTTGGTCAACCATGGCGCGGATCACGCGCCCCTCGCTGAGCCGGAGGGTGTGGAGCCGGAGGGCGACGCGCACTACAACCGGCTGGCGTACGCAAACCACGCCGGGCCGGAGTTGTCTGACCACGCGCCGCGGATCGACAACCTGATCGCGCTCGTCGATGCGGACGGCCGGTCGAGCGCGCGTGGACGGATTCGGCGGATCGGGGTCAGCGGACGTACGGCGTCCTCGTGGCACAAGGCCTGGTTGGGATCGGACGGGCCGTGGCGGATCGAGACGACGTCGGTCGTGCATGGCGGGTGGGAGATCCGGTGCGCGCTGGTCGAGGGGCCGGCCGGGACGTTGGTGCGCAGTGGCGGGTTCGCGATCGCCGGGGCATCCTTGCCTGAGGCGACCGCCGGGGACCGGTCGGCGTCGGCGCGGAATCTCGACGGGCTGATGTCCGCAGTGGTCGGTCTGCACGGGTACGACGAAGCGGGCGTGCACCGGGGGCTCGGTGCGAACCCGTTCGGTGTGCACTCGGCTACGCCGTACGTGACTGCTCCGCACGACGGGGATCCGCTGGTGCTGGTGAGCGCCGTACTGCTGACGCGGGACGCGCTGCGGCCGGAAGCGCTTGCCGAGGGCATCGATGTCGCGGTGGACGGTACGACGGTGCGGATCAACCTTCCTGGTGGAGGCACTGAGGTCGTCGAGCTGGGGCAGGCACGCCCTGAGGTCAGGCTCCCCAACCGTGTGCTCGGCGGAGCTGATCAGTAGATTGACGGGATGAGCACGTACGAGAAACTTTTGCAGGAACAGATCCGTAACGAATTCACGGCGTCGCAGCAGTACACGGCAGTGGCTGTCTGGTACGACGATCAGGATCTGCCGCAGCTGGCTGGGCACTTCTACAAACAGGCACTCGAAGAGCGCAATCACGCGATGATGATGGTGCAATACCTGCTGGACAAGGATATCCGGCCGCATATCCCCGGTGTCGGCGAGGTGGAGAGCGACTTCAAGACGGCGCTGGAGCCGCTGGAGCTCGCGCTGCAGCAGGAGATCACCGTCACCAAGCAGATCGAGACGCTGGCGCGGGCCGCGCGGGACGAGAGCGACTACATCGGCGAGCAATTCATGCAGTGGTTCCTGAAGGAGCAGGTCGAGGAGCTCTCCGCGATGACCACGCTGGTCAACGTCGCGAAGCGGGCCGGCGACAACCTGTTCCACCTCGAAGACTTCCTGGCTCGCGAAGTCTCCGGAGCCCCCGCCGACGACCCCACCGCTCCCACCGCGGCGGGCGGACGGGTCTGAATACTTTCAGTTATCTCATGGCTGGGTGGGGCGGGGTTGGGTTACCAACTGCCGCCGCCTCCGCCACCTCCTCCTCCGCCTGAGGAGCTCGAGGAGCTGCTGCTGGTGAAGCCTGAGGAGGTGCCGCCGCCGGTGGATTGGGTGGGGGGTGGGCTGAAGGTGGTGGCTACGGTCGTGATGACGTTGGCGGCGGTCCAGGTTGAGGTGTAGTAGGACGGGCCGGTGTACCAGGTGGGGTCGGGGATCAGGCGGCCGGCGTCCACCAGTTGGCGGCAGAGCTTTTGCCAGTGGTCGGCCAGGTCGAAGACGATGGCCCACGGCAAGTACCTGCTGAAGATGTCCTCGCCGTTCTCGAAGCGCAGCTGGTCCGCCTCCGCGGTCGCGAGGTACTTGCGGAATCCGATCACCTGGTCCGCGATCGCCCGACCGGTCGACGTACGCCGGCCGGCCGAGCGTTTCCTGAACCAGTCGATCGCCAGGTTGATCAGCAGGAGCGCCGGCACCGCGATGACGACCGCCGGACCCAGCCAACTGGGCACGCCGAACTTCACGATCCAGATGATCAGCCCCACCAAGCAGGACAGCAAGGCGAGGAACACCAAACAGCCGAGCGCCGTCCGCCAATCCCCCGAGGACGGCACGACCCGCGACCTGCGCGGCATCCGGACGTACCATTGCCGCTCCTCGACCTGCTCCCGCAGCGCATCGACCGTGCTCTCCGCCGCCCGCACCATCGAGTGATCACCAACCGCCGGCGTCTCGAGCCGGGCCACCGCTCCCGGCTTCAAAGTTGGGAACAGACCCCTCAACAGCCTCTGCTCGTGCGGCGCGGTCGCACCGTCCGCCTCGACCAGGACGGCCGTGCGCTCGTCGTCGTCGTTCTCGATCCGGATCGCACCACGCACCGCGAGGTCGATCAGTGTCGCCGCGATCTCCGTCGTGTCGGCCTTCGCATCGACCAGCAATCCACCTTCGGCGGGCGAGATCCGCGGCGGCGAGAACGCGACCGGGAGCTGCTCCTCGTCCAGCTTGTCCTTCTCCGTCTGTACGGCGATCCCTTCCGGCGGCACGGTCCCCGGCGGCATCCCGGCGTACCGCAGGTCCCGGCCACCGCGCTTGGTGTGAAGCTGCGTGGCCACGATCAAGGCGAGGCTGACCAGACCCGCCGCGACGATCATGGGCACGTTGAGGCGGAAGCGCTCGAGCAGACCCGGCGGGTCGACCACGATCGGCGTGTCGTTGCGCACGGCACCAGCTTTGATCGCGGCGACGATCGTCAACTGCTCACCACGAACGACGTCGACCTCTTGACCGAACACGGCCTTCCCGGAGCTGATGGTCTTCGACTCACAGCTGTCCGTCGAGCCAGGCGGCCCGACGAAGCAGTTGACCCGCTGCACCCCCTGCGGCACCGTCACGGTGACGTCCGCCCGGTCCAGAGATGCGTCCCAAGCAGATCCGGTGGCGTCCCAGAACAACTCGCTGTGGTCGTCGAAGTGCCGCAGCGCACCGCGGACCTCGTAGCTGATCTTGTACGTCGCGTCCCACCCGGGCACCGTCTCGCTCGAGGATCCGATCTTGATCCGCAGGACCCGGTCGCGTCGGCCGTTCATCTCCATCGTGGCGGTCTCGAACGAGTCCGGCGCCGTCGGTGACGACACCTTGACGTTCGAGACGTCGTACCTCTGGTCCTTGCTCTTGTCGTCGGCGAACGGTTCGCGGATGACCAGGTCGCGATAGATGCCGTGCCGATCGGTGTCGCCGAAGTGGTAGTCGATCGTCTCGGTCACCTGCAGTACGCCGTCCGCGGTGACGGTGTAGTCGATCGCCATCCGCGTCACCCGGTCGCCGACTTCCGCCGAGGCCGGGAGCGCGAAGCCGGCCAAGGCCAGAGTCGCGACGAGCGTGCTGAACAGGATCCCGAGTGCCCGACGCATGCCCGCGAGACTACCGAGCGTAAGGGCCGCCGCTACCAGCTACCGCCGCCTCCACCGCCACCACCACCGCCGGACGAGCCGCCGCTGAACCCGGACGAGCTACCGCCACCTCCGCCGCTGCTGGCCGGAGCGGGAGGCGGGTCGAAGGTCTGCGCGACGGTCGAACTGACCGCACCGGCCGTCCAGCCGGAGGTGTAGTACGACGGCCCGCTGTACCAGTACGGGTCAGGCGTCAGCCGGCCCGCAGCAACCAGGCGCTCGCAGACCTTCTGCCAACGATCGGCCAGGTCGAACGCGATCGCCCAAGGCAGGTACTTCGAGAAGATGTCCTCACCCTCCTCGAAGCGGAGCTGTTCCGCCTCCGCCGTCGCCAGGTACTGGCGGAATCCGATCAGCTGATCCGTGACCGCTCGCCCGGCCGGATTGCGTTGCCCACGCCCGCGGATCGCGATCCAGACGCCGATGGCAACGATCACCGCAATCACCGGAATTGCGATCACCACCGCGCGGCCGAGTCCGCCGGTGAACGCCGCGGTGGCTGTGCCGGCCAGACCGGCACCGACCACCCAGAACCCGATCATCGCCATGCACGCGCACCCGGTACCGCTCTTGAACACCTTGCCGCCGCCGGCGCGCGGCATCCGCAGATACCACGCGCGCTCCTTCACCTGAGCCCGCAACGCCGCGATCATCGCGTCGTGCGCCCGCCGCATCGTGTGATCCCCCACCGCACCGCGGCGCAGCAGCACCTCCGACCCCGGCTGCAGTGTCGGGAAGAGGCCGGACATCAGCGCCTGCTCGTGCGGCGCGGTCGCGACTGCCGGGTTCAGCAGCACTGCCTTCTGATCGTTGCCGGTGTTCTCGATCCGTACGCCGCCGCGCACAGCCATGTCGATCAGCGTCGCGGCCGTCTCGGTGGTTGTGGCCTTGGCGTCGATCAGCAGACCACCTTCGGCGACCGGGATCCTCGGCGGTGCGAACGCCACCGGGATCTGGTCCTCGGCCAGGTCGTCCTTCACCGGCTCGGCGGCAACACCGTCCGGCGGGAACGTGCCGGGTGGCATTCCGGCGTACCGCTGGTCCTTGTTGCCCCGCTGCGAGTACAGCCACGCGCCGGCGATCGCGGCCAGGGTGACGACGCCCGAGCCGACCAGTGCCGGCAGGCTCACGCCGTTGCGTTCCATCCAGCCGGGCGCGTCGACCACGATCGGAGCGTCGTTGCTGACCACGCCGGCCTTGATGCCGGCGACGATCGTCATCTGGTCGCTGCGAGCCAGCCTGCTGGCGCTGAAGGTGCCCTTGTCGCCGCTGACGCTGCTCGTACATTCGTTTGTCGAGCCGTGCGGCCCCTGGAAGCACTGCGTCTTCTGCACGCCTTCCGGCACGCTCACGCTGACGTCGGCCTGGTCGATCACCGCGTCCCAACCGTCGCCGGTCGCATCCCAGTACAGCTCGCTGTGGTCGTCGAAGTGCCGGAGCGCCCCGCGTACGTCGTACGTGATCACGTACGTCGCGTCGTACCCGGAGATGGTCTTGTCCGCGGAGCCGATCTTGATCTGCAGGCTCTCGTCGCGATCGTCGTTGTACTTGAACGTCTCCGTGGTGAACTCGTCCGGCGCGCCGGACGGGCTGTCGACGGTTATGTTCGAGACCTCGTACTTCTGGTCCTTCGAGTCGTCGTCGACGTACGGCTCCCGGGTCACCAGGTCCCGGAAGATGCCGTGCCGGTCGGTGTCGCCGAAGCTGTAGGCGATCGTCTCCTTCACGTGCAGCACACCGTCGGCGGTGACGTTGTAGTCGATCGTGAAGTTCTTGATCTCGTCACCTGTCGCCGCCGCGGCGGGCAGTGCGAAACCGCCGACCGCCAGACCGGCGACGAGCGTGCTGATGATGACCCCGAGTGCCCTACGCATGGCCGTGACCCTACCGAGCGTGAGGGTCCGCCGAGGCCAGGTGGCCCGGCCGGGCGGCTGACGGCTCAGGCGAATCCGGCACGTGATGGCTCTTGTGCGAAGGGGCCGTTGGGGGAATCGTGGGTGAACCAGGAGGAACGTCATGGCAGACAAGACGAACACTTCCCAAGGCACCGGAGCCGCGCCCGCTGTGGACAGCCCGGACGCCATCCGCAACGTGGTGCTGGTCGGCCCGTCCGGGTCCGGCAAGACCACCCTCGTCGAGGCCCTGCTGGTGGCCTCCGGAGTCCTGAACAGACCCGGCACCGTCCTGGACGGATCCACGGTGTGCGACTTCGACGACGCCGAGATCAGGCAGCAGCGGTCGGTGGGCCTGTCGCTCGCCTCGCTGCCGCACGACGGCGCCAAGGTGAACCTGATCGACACCCCCGGGTACGCCGACTTCATCGGTGAGCTGCGGGCCGGCCTGCGGGCCGCGGACTGTGCACTGTTCGTGATCTCGGCGAGCGAGGGCGTCGACGAGCCGACCAAGACGGTCTGGCAGGAGTGCGCCCACGTCGGGATGCCGCGAGCCGTCGTGATCACCAAGCTCGACCACGCCCGGGCGAACTACCACAGCGCGCTGGCGGCCGCACAGGCGGCGTTCGGCGACAAGGTGCTGCCGCTCTACCTGCCCGCTGGTGACGGGGTGATCGGTTTGCTCTCCCAGACGTACTACGACTACTCCGGCGGCAAGCGGTCGACATCCACGCCCGACTCGTCGTACGACGACCAGATCGAGGAGCTGCGCGGCACGCTGATCGAGGGAATCATCGAGGAGTCCGAGGACGAGTCGCTGATGGACCGCTACCTCGAAGGCGAGGACATCGACCAGAAGGTGCTGATCGACGACCTCGAACGCGCGGTCGAGCGCGGGTCGTTCTTCCCGGTCATCCCGGTCTGCAGCGCCTCCGGCGTCGGCACCCACGAGCTGCTCGAGGTCGCGACCAGCGGGTTCCCGTCGCCGCTCGAGCACGCACTGCCAGAGGTGTTCTCACCGCACGGCGTGGCACGCAAGGGCCTCACCTGCGATCCCGGCGGTCCGCTGCTCGCAGAGGTGGTGAAGACGACGTCGGACCCGTACGTCGGCAGGGTCAGCCTGGTCCGGGTGTTCTCCGGCACCATCAGGCCCGACGCGACGGTTCACGTGTCGGGCCATTTCACGTCGTTCTTCGGGGCCCAGAACTCGCACGCCGACCATGACGAGGACGAGCGGATCGGCGCGCTGTCGTTCCCGCTGGGCAAGGTGCAGCGTCCGGCGACTCAGGTGGTCGCCGGCGATCTGTGCGCGATCGGCCGGCTCACCCGGGCCGAGACCGGTGACACGCTGTCCGACAAGACCGATCCACTGCTGCTCAAGCCGTGGAACATGCCGGAACCGCTGCTCCCGATCGCCGTCCAGGCTCACGCCAAGACCGACGAGGACAAGCTGAGCGTCGGCCTGCAGAGGCTGGCAGCCGAGGATCCGACCCTGCGAATCGAGCAGAACCCCGAGACGCACCAGATCGTGCTGTGGTGCATGGGTGAGGCGCACTCCGACGTCGTACTCGACGCCTTGGCCAACCGGTACGGCGTGACCGTGGACACCGTGGAATTGCGGGTGCCGCTGCGGGAGACGTTCGGCGGGAAGGCGAAGGGTCACGGCCGGCATGTGAAGCAGTCCGGCGGCCACGGCCAGTACGCCGTCTGCGACATCGAGGTCGAGCCGCTGCCGGAGGGCTCGGACTTCGAGTTCGTCGACAAGGTGGTCGGCGGCGCGGTGCCGCGGCAGTTCATCCCGAGCGTCGAGAAGGGCGTCCGGGCCCAGATGGAGAAGGGTGTCACCGCCGGGTACCCGATGGTCGGCATCCGGGTCACGCTGCTCGACGGCAAGGCCCACAGCGTCGACTCGTCGGACATGGCGTTCCAGATGGCCGGTGGGCTCGCCCTGCGCGAGGCTGCGGCCGCGACGAGGGTCAGTCTGCTCGAGCCGGTCGATCTCGTCTCGGTGCTGGTGCCCGACGACCTCGTCGGCGCGGTGATGAGCGACCTGTCCGGGCGGCGCGGACGGCTGCTGGGGACCGACAAGGTCGGCGACGACCGGACCCTGGTGAAGGCCGAAGTGCCGCAGGTGGAGATCACCCGCTACGCGATCGACCTCCGCTCGCTGTCCCACGGTGCCGCATCGTTCAGCCGGGAGTTCTCCCGCTACGACCCGATGCCGGACGGCGCCGCGGCGAAGATGAAGTCATCTGCCTGACGGATCACTGTCCGGTGCCGCCGTCAGCTCAGGCGGCGCCGGACATCCCGCGACTTCAGGTACGCCGCAACGTCGTCGTACCGCTCGCTCTGGTTGGCGAACTCGATGTACGACCGAACGCGGTGCAGCCAGTCGAGTGTCGACGGCTTGACCGTGGGCAGCGCGTCGGCGAGATGGTGCATTGAGAGCGGCGGTTCGCCACCACTCGACAGCGCCTCGTCGATCACCCGGTCGACGCCCCGCTCAATCAGCGCGCGCAGGTCCGCGCCGCTGAACATCGGTGTCTGCCCGGCGAGCGCCTTCAGGTCCAGTCCGTCGGCCGGTACATCCTTCACCAGCACGGACAGGATGTCGGCGCGCGCGGGCTCATCGGGTGGCGGGACGAAGATGACGCGGTCGAACCGGCCCGGCCGCAGCATCGCCTCGTCCACATCCCACGGCGCGTTGGTCGCGGCCAGGACGAGCAGGCCGTCGTTCTCGGAGCCGATCGCGTCGAGCTCCTGCAGCAATACGTCGACCAGCCGGCGCGCCTCCGAACCGCCATGCTTGTGCCGCGCGAACGCGAGCGCGTCGAGCTCGTCGAGGAACAGCACGCACGGCGCGTTCGCCCGGGCGCGCTCGAAGGCGGTGTGCAGATTGCGCTCGGAGACGCCGAGGTACGGGTCCATCACGTCCTCGATCCGGACGTTGATGAACGGCAGCCCGCACTCCCCCGCCGTCGCCCGGGCCAGCAGCGTCTTCCCGCACCCAGGCGGGCCGTAGAGCATCACACCGCCGCCAGACTTCCGGCCGTACTTCTCGTACAGCTCCGGCCGGCTCAACGGCAGGATCACCATCCGGTGGATGACCCGCTTGATGTCCTCCATCCCACCGACCTGGTCGAAGGTCGTGGTCTCCTTCGGGGTGTCCAGGTCGAACGCTACGTCGGTCTCAGGACCGACCTTGATCTTCACGCCACTGCGCTCGGCGATCATGTCGTCGACGAGCTGCTGCAGGCGCCCGGTCCCCTCGACCACGCCCTGCTGACGGGCCGCCTCGAGCAGGCTCCGCAGCAGCGCGAGCCGCCCGTTGGCCGCGGCCAACTCACCGACCGGCACGAACTGATCCTCCGGCAACCCTTGCTGGTCGAGGAGCACGACGTACTGATCCAGGGCCTCCTCGGTGTCGCCGGCAGCCACCAGCGACTCGGCCAGGACCAGCCGCAGCAGTACGTCGTCCGGGTTGGTGTCGACCGCCTTGCGCAGAGCGGCGATCCGATCGTTCGTCATGAGCCCCATTTTCTGTTGATCCAGCGGCGGACCAGCGGCGGGGCCACCCAGGAGTACACGCAGAACGCCAGCCAGACCATCGCGAAGACGAACGACAGCGGGGCCAGCCCCACCGCGCGCAGGCCGTAGATGATCGCGACCGCACCGATCCAGACGACCAGCGGGTTGACGCGCTGGAACGGACGCAGCGGCAGCATCAGCGGATGGTTCATCAGCTTCGCCTCGCGTGCAGCGGCCCGGAGGTCGGGGTCGCCGGGCTGGGACGCGGCGGCGGAGGCGAGCGAGTTGTAGCCGGATCGCGAGTCGCCCGTGAGCATCGACGACGTACCGTGCAGGGCGCGGGCGCCGGGGTCCTCGGGATCGTGCGAGAGAGCCTCCGTGCTGTGGCGGTGCATGTCGCGGTCGTTGCCGAGAGCGAAGGCGACCTGAGCCCGAGCGGCCGAGACGGCGACGCTCTCGGGCGCATAGGAGGCCGCTCGCTCGACCAAGGCGCTGGCCTTCTGCGCCTGACCGGCGGTCAGACACACCCGCGCGTAGCCGATCAGGAGGTCGGGCTCGTTCGGATCCAGGCTGAGGCCTTGGAGGAACGCGGCCTCGGCCTCCGGGAGACGGCCTTCGGACCGCAGCGACGAGCCGAGCACCTGCAGCATCGGCAGGAACGGACCGTGCAGAGCCAGTCCGTCCTTCAGTACGTCGATGGCCTCGGCGTTGCGGTCCAGCGCATGCAGTGCGGCACCGCGGAACAGGTAGGCGCGGAAGTCGACCGCGGCGTCGCCCCAGAGGCCCTGGAGTTCGTCGAGGGTGCGCTCGGGGTGCCCGATCTGCAGCCAGTGGCCGGCCATCTGCAGGCGGGCCTCGGTCGGTTCGTTCACACGACCACCGTCACAAGGACCAGGATCAGGGCTTCGGCGACCGCGCCGGCGACTGTGACCCCGAAGCCCGTGCCCCACAGTGAGCCGTAGTCGGTGCCGCGGAGCTGGAACGCGCGGTCCATCGGGCGCTGGATCCGGAGCTGGACCAAGCAGCAGACCACGGCGACGACCCGGATCCCGACCCGCAGGCCGGAGCTGAGGTCACCGTCGGTGTTCAGGACAGCGAAGGCCGCGATCACCACGATCAGGCCGATCCCACCGACGCCCAGGATCAGGCGCTGCTTGGCCGCGTCGACACCGAGCCGGCGGGCGTTCAGGAATGCGATCACCGTCGAGGCGATCACCCCGCCGAAGAAGGCGACGTACGTCTGCGACATCAGCCGCCACGGGCGCACCGACATGTCCACACCGGCGCCGATGGTCGGGCGCAGCAGTTCGTCCGGCATGAGGCTCCTCGATGGGCCATCGATCTGGGCACGCGCAGTGTACTGCTCTGGCGGGCATTAGCCTGGGGCGATGAGTGAGACGAACTGTCTGTTCTGCGGGATCGTGGCCGGCAGCATTCCGGCGACGCGGGTGGCCGAGACCGAGCGGGCGATCGCGTTCATGGACATCAACCCGGCGACGGCCGGGCATCTGCTGGTGATTCCACGAGCGCACTCGACGGATCTGCGCGAGGCCGGCGCCGAGGACCTCACTGCGGCGACACTGCTCGCGCAGTCCCTGGTCAGCCGGGTGATCGAGCGCCTCGACGCCGACGGCGCCAACCTGCTCAGCTGCATCGGCGAGGCCGCGTGGCAGTCGGTGTTCCACACCCACCTCCACGTCATCCCGCGGTACGACGACGACCCGCTTCAGCTGCCCTGGCACCCGACTCCCGGCGACATGGACCAGATCCAGGCCACCGCCGCGAAGCTGGTGTAACGCTTCCGCACCCTCAGGACACTGCAGGGCTGACCGAACACCTCAGCCCTGGGAGTCGTCATGACGCAAGCCATCGCCACCGCTCCTCCCACGCCGTGCGTCGAACCCAGGAGCGCGCTGCTACGAAGACGGCTGATGCCATTGTGGGTGGCCACCTTCCTGCAGGGCGTGGGGTTCTGGGTGCCGGTCGAGAAGCTGTTCATGAGCGGGATCGGGTTCGATGCCGCCACGATCGGAGTGATGGCAGCCGCGTACGCCGCGCTCGTGCCGGTGATGGAGGTGCTGTCCGGCGTACTCGCGGACCGCTGGTCGCGGCGGGGCGTGCTGATGGTGGCGGGAGTCGCGCTACTGGTGAGCGTCTTCATCGGCGCGATCAGCCAGAACGTCGTGACCTACATCGTGGCGGCGCTGATCCTCGGGATCTACTTCGCGATGTACTCCGGCACCGTCGAGGCCGTGGTGTACGACGTGGTCGTCGAAGAGACCGGTGCCGGCGCGGAGTACGAGCGGCGGATCGGCTGGGTCCGCTTCGTCGAGAGTGTCGCCCTGGTGGGAAGCGCGTTGGCGGGCGGGTGGATCGCGGCCGCGCTGTCGCCGCGAGCGACGTACTTCCTCACGCTGCCGTTCGCAGCGCTCTACCTGGTCGCGCTGAGCCGGTTCTGCGAGCCTCGGCTGCACCGGACGAGCGAACGGACCTCGTTGCGGGACCACCTCGTGGTCACCTACCGCGCGATCACCGACCGTGGACGGTTGGTTCCGATCGCGGCCGCGACGGTGATGTCGGCGATGATCCTGCAGGCGATGTACGAGTTCGGTCCGCTCTGGCTGGTCACGCTCAAGGCGGAGGCCGGGTACTACGGTCCGTTCTGGGCGCTGCTGGTCGGGATGATCGGGGTCGGTGGACTGCTCGCGAGTCGGCTGCATCTCGAGCGACCGCTCTCCGTGGCGATCGTCGTAGTCACCATGCTGGCCGCGTGCCTGACCATGACGACCAGCCGCAGCCTGGCCGCGTTGACCGCTGCGATGGTCGCCCTGACCCTGGCGCTCGTGGTGATCGGCATCCACCTCAGCCAACTGATGCACGACGCGGTGCCTTCGACGATCCGGACCGGAGTGGCATCCGGGATCAGCGCGGTGTCGTGGTTGCTGTTCACGCCGTTCGCGCTGGTCTTCGGTGCCGTGAGCAAGTACGCCGGCGTCTACGTGTCGGGCTGGATGATCACCGGTGCGGTCGCGCTCGCCGGTGCCGCGCTGGTCTGGGTGCAGCGGCATGCGGTCGCCGTACGCTGAGCCGATGATGGCTGGGCTGCCGTCGGACGACGTACTCCTCGAGCGGTTGCGGACCGGCGACGAGGACGTGTTCGTGCTGCTCCTGGACGGCTGGTCCGGCGGGATGCTGCGGGTGGCGCGCTCGTTCGTGTCGACCGAGGAGTCGGCCGCCGAGGTCGTGCAGGAGACCTGGCTCGCGGTGATCGAGGGCATCGAGCGGTTCGAGGGCCGGTCCTCGCTGAAGACGTGGGTCTACCGGATCCTCACCAACACTGCGAGGCGCCGCGGCACCCGCGAACACAAGATCGTGCCGATGAGCAGCGTCGACGACCAGGGACCGACTGTGGACCCGAGCCGGTTCCGCCCGGCGGGCGATCCGTTCCCGGGCCATTGGTGGGACTACCCGCCGGCCTGGCCGTCCCCGGAGCAAGGGTTGCTCACTGCCGAGATCCGCGCCCACCTGACCCAGGCGCTGGCCGAACTCCCCGAGCGCCAGCGCCTGGTCGTTGTACTGCGAGACATCGAGGGCTGCCCGTACGACGAAGTGTGCGAACTGCTCGGGATCACGGCGGCGAACCAACGGGTGCTGCTGCACCGCGCGCGGGCGTTCCTGCGCGGCAGACTGGAAGAGTTCTATCAGCGGGAAGGTGACGAGTCATGAGCGACCTCGAGTGCCGTGAGTTCGTCGAGCGTGTGACGGCGTTCCTCGATGGGACCCTGAGTGCCGAGGCGGAGCAGGACTTCGTCGACCACCTGGCCCTGTGCGACGGCTGCGAGCGCTACCTCGACCAGATCCGTCAGACCTCACAGGCCCTGCATGACCTGCCCGGCGAGGGCTTGCCGGGCGACGCCCGCAGCGCACTCCTCAACGCCTTCCGCTCCGGGCGGTCCTGATCAGGCCCGGACGGCGTCGAACAGGCGGTCAGCAGCCTCGGCGTCGCCGGTGATGGTGAGGCGTCCGTCCTCGACAGCCTTGGTCACCTGCTCCTCGACGAGGACCCGGGCCAACGTGTCCGGGTCGGACTCGATGACAGTGTCGGGCCGATCGTGCGACTCGCCCCGAGTCATCGCGACGAGCTGTCCGTCGACGACCCGGGTCGTGAAGCGCTCGCGTCCGAGGCGCAGCTCATAGCTCGCGGTCCAGGGCCGCTGCGGCTGCGCGGTGAACAGGCTGCGCAGCCGGATCATGGCCGAGTCCGCACTCACCGGGTCGTCGGACTTCTCCGCTGCGCCGGCTCCCCAGTTTCCGAGTACGACGATCACGTCATCCAACCGGGCACCCCACTCGGTCAGCTCGTAGACCTGTGAGGCGGCCGGCGGCGGCAGAGTGCGACGCCGTACGACGTCGGCGCCCTCCAGCTCCCGCAGTCGCTGGGCCAGCACCTTGGCGCCCGCATTGGGCAGTCCGGCCTGCAGGTCGGTGAACCGCTTCGGGCCGAGCAGGAGCTCGCGCACGATCAGCAGCGCCCACCGCTCGCCCACGTAGTCCAGAGCGATCGCGATCGCGCAGCCGTCGCCGTAGCGCCGATTCGTCGTCGTCATGGTTTCAGCATAATCCATCTCAACTCTCTTATGACTATCTCTTGCATACTTAGTGGATATCAACTAGTTTCTAAAAGAAAGTTCTCTACCAGTGATCAGGAGAAGACCATGCCCGTTTCCTACCTCGACGTCCCCACCGGTGCCGACCTCGAGACCAAGCGTGAACTCGTCCACGCGATGTACGTCGCCCTGAAAGAGGCGTACCCGTTCCCGGACGACACACGGATCTTCATCCGCGAATGGCCGCCGGAGAGCGTGAGCCAGAACGGGCTCCTCGGCTCCGAACCCATCCGGCCCGCGTTCGTCGCGCACGTCCCGCAGGGCGTCGGCCGCGACGTCAAGCGGATCATGCTGGAGAAGCTGAACGCGGCGATGGACAAGGCCTACGGGCTGCCGTGGTTCATCACCTTCCTGCACGAGCACTCCCTCGACGTCGTGGCCGTCGACGGGGTCGTCCTCGCCGACGACCAGCAGCGCGTCGAGGACCAGCACGCGGCCTACAGCTGAGCCGCGAGTCGCCCGCCGGGGCTACCGGCGGGCGACGAGCTCGTAGACGGACAAGAGCTCTGGCAGCAGCACCGACCAGTCATAGCGAGGTACGGCGCTCAGTCCCGCGGAGCGAAGCTTCTCGCGGTCATCGGGACTGTCCAGGAGCCGGAGCGCCCGCTCGGCGAGCTCGTCGGCGTTGCCCGGCTCGAACAGCTCCCCCAGACGGCCACCGTCCAGGACCTGCCGGAAGGCGGCCAGGTCGCTGGCCAGGACGGGAGCACCTGCGGCCATCGCCTCCAGCAGGACGATGCCGAAGCTCTCACCACCCAGGTGCGGCGCGACATAGACGTCCGAGCCGGCCAGCATGTCGGCGCGGGCGTCGTCGTCGATCTCGCCCAGGAACAGGACGTTGTCGCGGAACCGCCCGGGCACAGCGCGCCGCGCCTCATCCGCCTGACCAGACCCGGCCACCAGGATCTGCAGGCTCGGTCGCTCCGCGATCAACGCGGGGACGGCCTTCACCAGGACGCCCAGGCCCTTGCGAGGTTCGTCGAGACGGCCCAGGAAGCTGATCGTGCCGTCGTCGCCCATCCACTCCGCGCGGGGACTCCCCTTGAAGCGCGCGGTGTAGAGACCGTTCGGGATCACGACCGCCTCGCCGCCGATGTGCTGGACCATCATCGAGCGCGCGTTCTCCGAGACTGCGATCCGGGCGTCGATCTTCTCCAACGCGGGCCGGAGCAGATTGGCCGCGGCGCTCATCGCGCGGGACCGGACCTGCCAGGTGTGGAACGTCGACACGAAGGGACCATCGGCCGACCACAGCGCGATGATCGACGCGCTCGGAGTCGTCGGCTCGTGCACGTGGACCACGTCGAACTGGCCGTCGGCGAGCCAGCTCTTCACCCGCGCCGCCGTCCGCGGACCGAAGGTGACCCGAGCGACCGAGCCGTTGTACGGGACGCCGACCGCGCGTCCGGACGAGACGACGTACGGCGGGACCGCGTCGGAGTCGTCGACCGGCGCGAGGACGGACACCTCGTGGCCGACGCCGAGCAGGGCCTCGGCGAGGTCGCGGACATGGTTCTGCACCCCGCCGGGCGTGCCCAGCGAGTACGGGCACACCACACCGATCCTCACGGAACGATTCTCACTCGTCCAGGAAAATCCTCTGCAGCATGTGCCAGTCCTGCGGGTGCGCGGCGATCCCGGCGGCGAAGGCGTCGGCGCAGCGCTGGGTCATCCCGGCGGTGCCGCCCTCGGGCTCGATCGCGTCGTGGAACGTGATCACCAACTGAGGCCCGTCGTAGTGCAGCGTCGCCGGGATCAGTGGGGCTCCCGTCCGCAGGCTCAGCGCGGCCGGACCGGCCGGCATCCGCGAGGGACGGCCGAAGAACGTCACCGGTACGCCGCGCTCGGACAGGTCCCGATCGGCCACCAGGCAGACGAACCCGCCCGCCTCCAGCCGCTCGGCCAGGATCCCGACGACGTCCTGGTCACTGCCGGTCAGCGGCAGAACCTCCATGCCGAGCTTCTTGCGGTACTCGATGAAGCGGTCGAACAGTGACTCCGGTTTCAGCCGCTCGGCCACCGTCGACACCGGCATTCCGGTCAGACCGGCCCAGGCGCCGGCGTGGTCGTAGTTCGCCAGGTGCGGCAGCGCGCAGATCACACCGCGCCCGGCCGCGTGAGCGTCGCGGAGCAGCTTCTCGTTGACCGTACGGACCCGGCCGACGACCTCTTGGTCCGACCACTCGGGCAGCCGGAACGCCTCCTGCCAGTAGCGCAGGTACGACCGCATTCCGGCCAGGGTGAGCGCGTCCAATTCCTTGGAGGTCGCGTCCGGACGAACTACGGCCAGGTTTCCGCGCAAGCGCCGTACGCCGCGACCGTTCCGGCGTACGACGCGATCGGCGGCTTGGCGGAACAGCCAGGTGACTGTCTTCTCAGGGAGCCGTCGGACCAGCGCCCAGGCGAGCGCGAACGCGAGATCGGCAGCCCGCTGACGGAGGCCGTCCATGCCTCAGTTCTTCGGGTCCGGTTCGGCCGGGGGCTCGGTGGCGGCCGTGGGCTCACTGGCTTGGG
Organism: Kribbella capetownensis; assembly: GCF_004331485.1. Classification (GTDB taxonomy): domain Bacteria; phylum Actinomycetota; class Actinomycetes; order Propionibacteriales; family Kribbellaceae; genus Kribbella; species Kribbella capetownensis. The sequence goes on along the minus strand of NZ_SJKD01000005.1, from coordinate 15,073 downwards.
GCTCTGTGGCGGGCGGCGGGGTGTCCAGGCCGGCGTTGGCCGGGTCAGCGAGGACCTGCTTGCGGACCGCGAGCGAGCGCTGGATCACTGTGATCGTGCTCGCGGCAGCGACGTACCAGATCACGATCTCCAGCAGGATCGGGAGGTCCAGCACATCGGAGAAGAACGCGAGGACCAGCGTGAACACGAGCCGGTCCGCGCGCTCGGCCAGACCGCCGCTCGCCTTCAGGCCGAGGCTCTCGGCCTTGGCCCGCGCGTACGACGTGACCGCACCCATCACCAGCGCCCACAGCGTGACCGCGGCCATCAGCGTCGAGTCGCCGGCGCGTGAGTTCGCGTAGTACATCACCAGGCCGCCGAAGATCGCGCCGTCGCCGATGCGGTCCAGCGTGGAGTCGAGGTAAGACCCCCACTTCGACGACGTACCCGACGTGCGGGCCATGAAGCCGTCGATCAGGTCCGAGAACACGAAGCAGGTGATGATCACCACGCCCAGCCAGAGCTGGCCGCGCGGGAAGAAGATCAGCGCGCCCGCGCACACGCCGATGGTGCCCACGAGCGTGACCATGTCAGCGGTCACGCCGAGCCTGAGCAGGAGTTTGGCGATCGGCGTGATCACCTTGGTCCAGAACTGCCGGAATCTGTTAAGCATGGCGGGCCGATCGTAGTCCAGCCGGATCACCATCCGGTGACAAGCCACGGCTTTCCGCCTGCGGCAGACCTGATTTCGCGCGATGCTGACGTGGTGAGGACGCGATGGACGACGGGGCGGCTCAGCCGCGGCGCGCTGGCGAGTGCACTGGCCGGTGCGCTGGCTCTGGCGCTGCTGACCTCCGGCTGCTCGGTCGCACGCAAGGCCAACGGCTCCCGCCCGCTGACTGCGCCGACGCAGCCTCCCGCCGTCGTCCCGACCGCCATCGCTCCCCCGCAGGCCGAGGGCTTGGACGGTACGGCGGGGGCAGCCGGACCACAGGTGTGTACGGCGATCACCAGCACGCTGACCGCCAAGCTGCACGTCCCCGTCACCGCGAAACCGAACGCCTGGAACGACGGCGGCCTGCCGGCCATGGACCTGTGCACACTGCTGCTCGAGGACCGGGTCGTCACGATCGGTGTCACCGCGCTCCCCCGTCAGCCCGACTCTCTCAACCGGCTCCTCACCGGCGCCGGCAAGGTCGAGCCTCTGACCGAGCTCGGGCCGGGCGCCCTGATCACGGAGTCCCGGATGGTGTTCACGGTCGGCGACCGGGCGGTCCGCATCACGCCGGCGGGCGGCATTGATCGCAGTACGGCGGATGGCATCGACCGGGCCAAGGCGGTGGCGGTCGCGCTGGCGACACGGGACGCCGTACCGACGTCGCTGCGGAACGCTCGGCAGACCGACGCCGCGTGCCAGCTGTCGAACTCGCAGGCCGAGGAGTTCGCCGGGGCACAGGTGCAGCTGCGGCGGGACTACCGGGTCCGTGGTGCGTTGACGTGTATCTGGGGGACGTACGACGCGACGGTGTCGATCGTCGAGGCGTTCGACCAGCTGACGATCCCGGAGGCGGATCGGACGCCTCCACCGCAGCTCGCGCCGGTCGGCCAGCCCGGTTACTACCTCCCGGACAAGGGCGAACTCGTTTTCCGCCTCGGCCGCCGCGTCGTCCGCGTCACCGGCCTGACGAACCCCGCCCGCGTGGTCCCCCTCACCATCCTGCAAGGCATCGTCGACCCGATGATGCCGCTCTTCCTGCGCTGACCACCTACGGCGCAGTCGGCCAGGACTTGGCGAGCAGGGCTCTGGTTTCGGACAGCAGTTGCGGCAGGACCTTGGTGTGGCCGATCGCCGGCATGAAGTTGGTGTCGCCGGTCCAGCGCGGCACCACATGCTGGTGCAGGTGGGCGGCGATGCCGGCGCCGGCGATCTCGCCCTGGTTCATCCCGATGTTGAAGCCGTGCGCGGCCGACACCGTCCGGACCGCCTGCATCGCCTGCCGGGTCAGCTCTGCAACATCCGTGACCTCCGCCGAGGTCAGCTCGGTGTAGTCCGCGACGTGCCGGTACGGCACCACCATCAGATGGCCGGGGTTGTACGGGTACAGGTTCAGCACCGCGTACGCCGCCTCGCCCCGGTGCACGATCAGCGCATCGGCATCCGGCAGCCCCGGCAACCGGCAGAACGGGCACCCCGACCCGGCCGCGTCACTGGTCGGCTTGTTCTCCCCCTCGATGTAGGCCATCCGATGCGGCGTCCACAACCGCATGAACGGATCCGGCACCCCGACCCCGTCCTGCACAACCACCTCATCGGGCGCGTACGGCGACTCCGGTACGCCGCCCTGATCGTCGGCGGACGGTTGGTCGGGGACGGCATCGTCGGGGGCAGGCGTCATACCTGGACGCGCTTCTGGACGGCCTCCACGATCTCGCTGACCGCGTCCGCGATCGGTACGCCGTTCTTCTGGGTGCCGTCGCGGTAGCGGAACGACACGGACCCGGCGGCCATGTCGTCGTCGCCGGCGATCAGCATGTACGGGACCTTGGACTTCTGGGCGTTGCGGATCTTCTTCTGCATCCGGTCGTCGGAGGAGTCGACCTCGATCCGGATTCCCTGCGCCTTCAGCTGCGCGGCGACGTCGTACAGGTAGTCCACGTGGCCGTCGGTGACCGGGATGCCGACCACCTGGACCGGGGCCAGCCAGGGCGGGAAGGCGCCGGCGTAGTGCTCGGTCAGCACCGCGACGAACCGCTCGATCGAGCCGAACAGCGCGCGGTGGATCATCACCGGGCGCTGCCGGGAACCGTCGGGCGCCGTGTACTCCAGCTCGAACCGCTCCGGCAGGTTGAAGTCCAGCTGGATCGTCGACATCTGCCAGGTCCGGCCGATCGCGTCCTTGGTCTGGACCGAGATCTTCGGGCCGTAGAACGCGGCGCCGCCCGGGTCCGGGACCAGCTCGAGACCGGAGCCTTCCGCAACCTCCCGCAGCGTCTCGGTCGCCTCCTCCCAGACCTCGTCGGAGCCGACGAACTTGTCCGGGTTCTTGGTCGAGAGCTCGAGGTAGAAGTCGTCCAGACCGTAGTCGGCGAGCAGGCCGAGCACGAAGGTCAGCAGCTTGCGCAGCTCGTCACGCATCTGCTCGCGGGTGCAGTAGATGTGCGCGTCGTCCTGGGTGAAGCCGCGGGCCCGGGTCATGCCGTGCACGACTCCGGACTTCTCCAGCCGGTAGACCGTGCCGAACTCGAACAGCCGCAGCGGCAGCTCCCGGTAGGACCGGCCGCGGGCGCCGTAGATCAGGTTGTGCATCGGGCAGTTCATCGGCTTCAGGTAGTAGTCCTGGCCCTGCTTGCGGATCTGCCCGTCCGCGCCGCGCTCCTCGTCCAGGTGCATGGGCGGGTACATGCCGTCGGCGTACCAGTCCAGGTGGCCAGAGGTCTCGAACAGCTGCGCCTTGGTGATGTGCGGCGAGTAGACGAACTCGTAGCCGTCCTCCACGTGGCGCTGGCGGGAGTAGTCCTCCATCACCTTGCGCAGTACGCCGCCCTTGGGGTGGAACACCGCGAGCCCCGAACCGATCTCGTCCGGGAAGCTGAACAGGTCGAGCTCGCTGCCGAGCTTGCGGTGGTCGCGCTTGGCGGCCTCCTCCAGCCGGTTCAGGTACGCCTTGAGCTCGTCGCGCGACTCCCACGCCGTCCCATAGATGCGCTGGAGCTGCGGATTCTTTTCGCTCCCCCGCCAGTACGCCGCGGCGGTCCGCATCAGCTTGAAGTTGCCCAGGTAGCCGGTCGCGGGCACGTGCGGGCCGCGGCACAGGTCCTTCCAGGCGACGGAGTCGTCGCGCCGGACGTTGTCGTAGATGGTCAGCTCGCCGCCGCCGACCTCGACGCTCGCGCCCTCGGCGGCGTCCGCCGCGGAGCCCTTGATCCCGATCAGCTCGAGCTTGTACGGCTCGGCCGCGAGCTCGGTCCGCGCGTCGTCGTCGGAGACCACCCGGCGGCTGAACCGCTGCCGCTCCTTGATGATCTGCTGCATCTTCTTCTCGAGCTTGCCCAGGTCGTCCGGGGTGAACGGCGTGGGCACGTCGAAGTCGTAGTAGAAGCCGTTCTCCACCGGCGGGCCGATGCCCAGCTTCGCCTCCGGGAACAGGTCCTGCACAGCCTGGGCGAGCACGTGCGCGGTCGAGTGCCGGATGATCGCCCGGCCGTCCTCCGACGACGCCTTCACCGGCTCGATCTCGTCGCCGTCGGCGACCACCCGGGACAGGTCCCGCAGCTCACCGTTGACGCGGGCGGCGATGGCGGAGCGGTCCTGGCCGAAGATTCCGGCGAACAGCTCCCCGATCGTCGTCGTCTCGGTCACACTCCGCTCAGCCTCGCCCTCGACGCCGATCAGATGGACCTTGACTTCCGGCACGTTCACTCCTCGAGTTCGCCGACCGGCCGAGATGCCGGTCACGCCACAGATGGTATCGACTCCGGACCCGCGGCCCGACGGCGTATCCACAGGTCCGGCCACCTGACGAAAGTAGGGGGTCGCCGACGCCCATCGTCCGATGTGCCAGGGGTGCCCGGATTCCTAGGTTCGAGCTACCAATCCGTTCCAGAAGGGCGCCCAGCGTGATCACGCTCGAAGGACTCACCAAGAGGTACGGCGACACCTGCGCGGTGGACTCGCTCGACCTGACCGTCTCTCCCGGCCGGGTGACCGGCTTTCTCGGCCCGAACGGCGCCGGCAAGTCGACCACGATGCGGATGATCCTCGGTCTCGACGCACCGACCGAGGGCACCGCTCTGGTCGACGGCCGCCCGTACGCCGACTGGCCGGCACCACTCGCCAAGGTCGGCGCACTGCTCGACGCAAAGGCCCTGCACCCGCGTAGGTCCGCGCGGAACCACCTGATCGCGATGGCCCGGAGCAACGGGCTCCCGGTCAGCCGGGTGGACGAGGTCTTGTCTGTCGTGGGCCTGGATTCCGTCACCGGCAAGCGCGCCGGAGAGTTCTCGCTCGGCATGGGACAGCGTCTCGGCATCGCCGGTGCGCTGCTCGGTGACCCCGAGGTGCTGATGTTCGACGAGCCGGTGAACGGCCTGGACCCGGACGGTGTCCGCTGGGTCCGCGGGCTGATGCGCTCGCTCGCGGCGGAGGGCCGGACGGTGTTCGTCTCCAGCCATCTGATGAGCGAGATGCAGCTCACCGCCGACCAGCTCGTCGTGATCGGGCGCGGCCGGCTGATCGCCGATGCTCCGGTCGCGGACGTGATCGCCAGGTCGTCGCGCACCACGGTCGCCGTACGCGTCCCCGATCGGGCGCACCTGGCAGTACTGCGGGATCGGTTGATCGCCGAGGCGGAGCGGGTGGAGTCCGCTGACGACCGGTTGATCGTGACCGGCGTACCTGCGGAGCGGGTCGGTGACCTCGCGCATGAGCTCGGCGTGCGACTGCACGAGTTGCAGACCCAGCGGGCCTCGCTCGAGGAGGCGTACATGGAGCTGACCGCGGACAGCGTCCAGTACGGCGTCGCGGTGGCGTCATGAGCGACGCGATCCTGCACTTTGCCGAGGAGTTGATGTCCTCGTGGTGGATCTACCTCGCGCTGTGGGGATTCGCCGCGCTGGATGGGTTCTTTCCGGCGATCCCGAGCGAGACGCTGGTGGTCACCGCGGGTGTGTTCGTGGCGGCCAACGGTGAACCCAACCTGTACGCCGTGATCTCGGCCGCCGCGGTCGGTGCCTTCGTCGGCGACCACGTGTCCTACGCCCTGGGCCGCGGCGCGGGTGGCCGGCTGCTCGATCGGACGAGGCCAGGTACCAAGCGGCACGCGGCCGTGCTGTGGGCTCGACGAGCACTGGCAGACCGCGGCGGACTCGTGCTCGTGGTCGCTCGGTACGTGCCGGGAGGGCGCACCGCGGTCACGCTGACGATGGGGTCGGTCCGGTACCCGCTGCGCAAGTTCTCGTCCTTCGCCGCCATCGCGGCCGTCAGCTGGGGCCTCTACTGCACCCTGGTCGGCTACATCGGCGGGAAGGCGTTCGAGGACAACCCGCTGAAGGGCGTGATCCTCGGCATCGGTCTGGCACTCGCGGTCACACTGATCGTCGAGGTCGTCCGGCATCGGCTCAAGAAGAAGTGGGCTCAGGTCGAGCCCGAAGCGGAACTCGTGAAAGCAGGTGAGCGGTGAGTACGGCGGTTGTCACCCTGGGGACCGGTCTGTCGGATGCTGTGCGCTCGGAGTGGACCAAGCTGTGGTCAGTCCGGTCCAGCTGGCTGAACCTCGCGGCAGCACTCGTGCTGACCGCGCTGCTAGGCCTGCAGTTCGGCTTCAACCTCGCCTACACCAACACCCATCTGGAGCCGGGGCAGGTGGCCCAGACGCAGGCAGTCGGTGAGTTCGGCGCTTCGGTCATCATGATCGTGCAGGTGGTCATCGCCGCCTTCGCCCTGCTGACCGTGACGTCCGAGTACGCGACCGGCAGCATCCGCTCGACCCTGCAGTGGACTCCAGTACGGCGAAACGTCGTACTCGCGAAGGCGATCGTGCTCGCACCGGTCCTGTTCGTCTACGGCCTGGTGCTCGCCGGCGTCTCGGCTGTGGTCGGTGGCCTGGCTGCGGGCTCGTGGGCCGACTGGACCGCGAGCGCACTGGTGGTCGACCTGCTGTCAGTCGCCTTCTACGCGACAACAGCCGGGCTGTTCGCGGCCGGGATCGCATGGGTCGTCCGCAGTACGGCCGGCACGCTGACCGTGGCCTTCCTGCTGCTCCTGGTCGTCCCGCTCATGCTCAGCCAGAGCTCGATCCGCGCGCTCGTGTGGATCGCGGCTGTGCTCCCAGGCGGCGCCGGCCAGAACTACCTGACCGGCACGACTGATCCGCTCTCCCCGACGGTGAGTGCCCTCCTGCTGGTGGTGTGGGCAGGCGCCGGCCTGATGGTCGGCACCCGCGTCCTCACCAAACGCGACGCGTGACAGTTACCGCGGGACGTTCAGCGCGATCGTGATCTGCTCCGACACCTTCGCCGCCAGCTCCAGGGCTGCGCGGCGGGTTGTCGGCTGCAGTGCGGAGTGGTCCAGCGGGCCTTCGGCCGCGATGTGCTGGTCGGTCGGAATGTCGACGACAGCAGCCGCGCGGGACTCGAAGTACGACCGGAGCTGCTTCTCGACCTCCTTGTTCACATCGCCGGGACCGTTCGACACCGCGATCACCGCACGGCGGATCAGGCGCTGCGCCTCCGGGCCCTGGTTGTCGAGCTCCTCCAGCATCTGCACGGCGGCCGCGCAGGACAGGCTCTTCCACTTGATCGGGATGACGAGGGCGTCGGCCGCCTTCATCGCCTCGCGCCAGTTGCTGGAGCCCTCGTTGTTCCCGGTGTCGATCACGAGCACCTTGTAGAACCGGCTCAGCAACCTGTGGATCTGGTCGAAGTCCTTCGCCTCGATCTGCGCGTACGTTGTGGTCGCCGACGTCAGTACGTCGTACTGCCCCGCGACCTGGTGCCGCAGGTACGCCGCCACGTCGCCGAGCCGGGCATCCGGCTGGGTCAGCATCGGCATCGCCTGGAGCATGTCGGTGACGGTGGACCGCGCGTTCGTGTCGTGCGTACGCAGGTGCATGTTGCCGCGCAGCTCGTTGTTGTCCCAGGCGACGACGCCGCCGCCGCGCGCCTGACCGAGCGCGCCGGCCAGCAGCAGCGTCGTCGGCGTCTTGCCCGAGCCGCCCTTCGGGTTCGCCACCACGATGGTCACGGGCCGACGGAACGCCGTCGCCGCGGTCGCGCGGGCGATCCGCTCGAGCCGCTCGCCGCTGCCCGGACGCAGCCGCAGCACACTGCGGACGCCGCGCTCCGCCGGAGCCTCCCGAGGGAGCGGAAGCGCCTGGATCAGCTCGTCCGTGCGGTAGGAGACGTCACGCTGCTGCGGCACGTTCTGACCGGGGATGCCTTGCGGGAAGAAGTGCTGCGCGGCCGGAGAGAGCTGCTGACCGCCCTGCGCGGGACCAGCGGCCGCCGGAGGGTTCTCCGGGGCGCCGTAGCCCGAGCCGTGGAACGACGAGCCACCGAACAACGGACTGTTGGGGCCACCCTGTGGCGCCGTACCGCTGTCGCTGCCCTGTCCACCTGGCTGACCGCCGGCCGCCGGGCCGGACGACTGGTCGTCGGCGCTGTCGGCCTCGGTCTCGTCGGTCTCGTCAGGGGTGTCGGACTCGGCCGCGGGCTGCGACCAGGACGGGCTGGGCGGCGGCTGGTTGGGCCGGGACCACGCGTCGCCCGGGAACTCCTGGGAGAGCGCATCGGGCTGCTCGTCGGGCTTCTCGGGCTCGTCGGCGGGCGCCGTGTTCGGATCCGGCTGGGTCCAGGAGGGCGTCGGTTGCCACATTCTCCGGACCTCGGCCGCCGCCGCTTCCCGGTCCTTGTGCTGTCCGGAGTTGTGCGAGTCGGTCACGACCTGGGTCCCCGATTCTGTCAGAGGGGGCGGGTGGCCCCTGGGGTTGCTGGGTTTCGATTCCGGAGGTGAGGTCCCCGGGAAAGGTCCACTATCCCATGACCGGGTGTCCACACCACGTCACCACCCGGAGCGTCGCACCACCACCGGGCAACGGAATCTGACCCCTCAGCCAGTCACCAGGCCGGCCTCGTAGGCGACGATCGCGGCCTGCACCCGGTTCTTGACCGCCAGCCGGAGCAGAATCGCGCTCACATACGCCTTCACAGTGCCCTCGACCAGGAACAGCCGCCGGGCGATCTCGGCGTTGGACAGGCCCGCGCCGACCAGCCCCAGCACCTCAAGCTCACGCGGGCTCAGTACGGCGACCTGCTCCTTGGCAGCCGCAGCCCGCGCCATCGCCCCACCACCTGCGCCGGTGCTCAGCTCGGCGATCACCCGCTGGGCGACGCGGGGCGACAGATAGGCGGCGCCTTCCGCGACAGCCTTCAGACCCGCGATCAGTTCGCGGGGATCGCCGGACTTCAGCAGGAAGCCGCTCGCACCGTCGCCCAGGGCACGGGCGATGTACGCGTCCTCGGAGAACGTCGTGAGGATTACGACCGCGGTCTCGGGCACGGTCCGGCGGATCTCGGCGCCGGCTGCAAGGCCGTCCATCCGCGGCATCCGGATATCGAGCACCGCCACGTCGGGCCGGTGCCGCCGGACCTGCTCGACCGCCTCCGCCCCATCGGCTGCCTCGGCAACGACCTCGATCGCGTCGTCGGTGCCGAGGATCGCGCGGACCCCGGCCCGCACCATCGCCTCGTCGTCGGCCAGCAGCACCCTGATCATGTCGTCATCCTGTGCTCTCGGGAGTCGGTACGACGGAGCCGCTCTGCACGACCGTCTTGGCGACGAGCTTCCCGTCGGCGAAGCAGAGCCTGTAGACGTAGGTGATCGAGAACGGGACGTCCGGACTGTAGTAGCGGCAGGACCAGCCGGCCGGCACCGTATAGCCCTCGCTGGGCGGGTCGATCATCTGCATCGCCGGGAGCACCTTCTCCACCTCGTCCTCCGGCTGTCCGATGGCCAGGACGTCGTACTGGCCGGGGTGCAGGATCGAGTTGTAGCCGGCGATCAGGTAGTAGCCCAAGGCAACCACGCCGACGACCGCTCCGAGGATCAGCGGTGCGGCGACGGCCGTGACCAGACCGCGCCGCGCACTGCGCCGTACTGTGGCTCGTTCCGCTTCCGCAGCAGACATTGGCGGTGCTTCCGGCTCGGGCGGGCCGCCTGCCCGCGGCATCGTTGCCACCACCTCGAAACCGCCGCCGCTCCGTGGTCCCGCGGTCAGCGTCCCGCCGACGAGCCGTACGCGCTCGCGCAATCCGTCCAGGCCGCGTCCGCTCGAGGGAACAGACTGGACCGGCCGCTGTGCACCGGTGTCGACGACCTGCACGCGTACGTCGTCGTCCGCGCGCGTCACGGTCACGGTGACCGCTGTGCCGGGCGCGTGCTTGCTCGCGTTCGTCAACGATTCCTGGACGATGCGGTGCACGGCTCGATCCACCATGGGCGACAGCTCGCCGTCGCCCTCCTCGATCAGACGGACCTCGAGACCGGACTCGGCCGCCCGCTCGATCAGCGACAGCACGCTCTCGTCGCGTGGCACCGTCGGCGCGTCCGAGTCCCGCAGTACGCCGATGATCTCGCCGAGCCGATCGGTCGCCGTGGCGGCTGCTTCACGCAGCGAGGTTGCAGCCTGTCGATGCTCGGCCGGCAGGGACGGGTCAAGCTCCAGCGCCGCGGCGCGGAGGGCGATCAGGCTCAGCTCGTGGCCGACCGAATCGTGCATGTCCTGGGCGATCCGGGACCGCTCGCGCAGCCGCTCCTGGTCGATCGCCATCCGCTGCTCGCGCTCGATCCGCTCCGCCCGGTCCCAGCCGGCCGAGGCCAGTAGTGCCTGCTGCGCGCGGTACCGCCCGACCAGCCACGGCAGCACGACCAGAAGCAGTGCGAGCAGTAGCATCACCAGCCAGCTCAGCACCGCCTCGGTGGCGTGCTGCTCACCCTGCACGACCAGAGCGAGGAGCAGTCCGCCGAGCAGCGACCAACTGCACACCATGACGAAGTGCTTCAGCTGAGTCTCCCGGCGACCAGCCAGGTAGCTCATCAGGGTGATCGCCGGCACCAACGCGACCTGTACGCCGTTCTGCGTGCCGAGCGCGAAGGCCAGGACGACGATCTCCGCCCAGGCGACGACGGCGAGGGCGACCAGTGGCCAGCGGCGGCGGACGAAGACCGCCACCAACAGCGCCGCGATGAAGGCGGCCTGCACCCAGTACGGATCGCCGCGGGCACCGCTCTCCGCGAGCACGAGGAAGCTCAACGCGGCCCACAGGCCGACGTCTCCCAGGCGCCGCCAGTTCATGCCCCAGACGCTACACAGTCACCCCGACATCGCCGTACTGCCGAAAGTCAGGTCCGTCTACCCGTTGCCCTCAGCATCGACCAGCTCGAACGGGACCATGGTCAGGTTCGGCACCTCTTCGCCACGGAGCCGAGCGAGCAGCAGGTCCACCGCCCTCCGGCCCATCTCCTCCTGGTCCTGCCGGACATGCAGGTACGGCGGTCCGCCGATCGAGTCACCGGGTGAGTCGAAGCAGGCGACCACACGGTCGCCGCCGAGCGCCCGGTCCGTCATCCGGGCCAGGTTGTACTCACAGGCGAAGTACGCCGTGACCTCCGGCAACCGCTCGCGGAACGCGCGGATCACCTCGACATCCGCCTCGACGCTCTCGGTGGTCGTCGACCCGGGCAGGGTGCTGCGCAGATCGGTCAGCTCGTAGGCCTGACCGCGGTCGCCGAACGCGGACCGGAAACCCTCCAGCCGGTCCTCGATCGACGACGTGTTCACGGGCGGCGGGGACACGAAGGCGATGTGTCGGTGCCCCTGGTCGAGCAGCCGCTCTGTGAGGGCCTTCGCCGCCGCCACGTTGTCGGTGTGGACCGCCGCGACGGGGATCCCGGACAGGTGGCGGTCGACCAGTACGACCGGATAGCCATCCAGCACCTGCCTGAGCAGGCTGGCGTTGTAGAAGTCGCCGTGGACCGGGAACACGATCAGACCATCCACCTCACCGGTCGCCACCAGTAGGTCGACGGCCTTCTCCTCATCGGATTGCCGGCCGTGCGTCCGCCGTACGATCAGATGTGCGCCGTACTCGGCGCACCGCTCCTCGACCGCGCACAGCAACTCCAGACCGTACGCCTCGGACACATCAGGGATGACGAGAGCGATCGAGCGGGCCTCAGGCCTCGGACGCGGCACTCGGCCCCGCAGCGGCACGGTGACACCGGTCAGGTCGGGCAGATGGGGGACGACGAACGTCCCCTTGCCACGGATCCGCTCCACCAGCCCGGCCTCCCGCAGTACCTCGAGAGCCCGCTTGGAGGTGATGCGACTGACCTCGAACTCCGCCGCGAGCTCCATCTCCGACGGCACCCGGTCACCGGGCCGCAGCGCACCGCGCCGGATCTGCTCCAGCACGTGCGTACTGATCCGCTCGTAGAGCAGCGCCACGGCCTCTCCCCTCCATGTTGTCCGGTTGACATATCAGATCATGCGCGATGGCATGCCAACCGCGCAGCAACCGGGGTTTCCTCCGGGGCGAATCGGGGTGGCTCGGGACCCTCCGGGCTGTCAGCATTCGGGCATGACCGCCACGCGTCCGTCGGTGCCTGCCTTCGCTGCTGTTCCCGTGTACGCCGTCGCTGGGGTCGTGGCCGTCGTACTGACTGCCTTGTCCGGGCGGTACGGGTACCACCGGGACGAGCTGTACTTCATGGTCGCGGGACAACACCTCGACTGGGGGTACGTCGACCAGCCGCCGCTGACGCCGTTGCTCGCGCGGATCTCGACCGAGGTGTTCGGGAACACCCCGATGGGACTGCGGGTGCTGTCGACGGTGGCCAGCGCGATCACGATCGTCGTGGTGGCACTGATCGCACGCGAGTTCGGCAGCGATCGGCGTGGCCAATTGCTGGCCGCGATCTGTGCGGCCGTTTCCGGGTTCCTGCTCGGCGTCGGGCATCTGGTGTCGACTGCGACGTACGACCTGCTCGCCTGGATGCTGATCGCGCTGTTCACGATCAAGCTGCTGCGGACGACCGACGGCCGATGGTGGCTCGCGCTCGGCCTGACCGCGGGGATCGCGCTGGAGAACAAGTACCTCGTGGTGCTGCCGATCGGTGCCTTGCTCATCGCGGTGCTGATCGTCGGTCCGCGTGAGGTGCTGCGTTCGTGGTGGCTGCTCGCGGGTGTCGCGGTCGCGGGGATCGTCGCGCTGCCGAACGTGCTGTGGCAGTTCCAGCACGACTGGCCGCAGCTCACCGTCGCCGGCGGCATCAGCGAGGACGACGGGACCGAGAACCGGATCATGTTCATCCCGCTGCAGATCCTGCAGTTGTCCCCGTTCCTGGTGCCGGTGTGGGTGGCCGGGTTCCGCCGGATGTGGCGGATGCCATGGGCTCGGTCCGTTGCGCTGGCGTACCCGCTGCTGTGCGTCGTCGTACTGGCCGTCGGCGGGAAGTCGTACTACGCGTTGCCGCTGCTGCTCGTGCTGGTGGCAGCTGGGGTTGAGCCTGTACTGGCGTGGCGTCGATCGATCCTCGCGGTTGGGCTCGCGCTGACTGCTCTCACGTCGGCGCTGTTCACGTTGCCCGTGTTGCCTGCCTCGGCGGTGGACTTCGTCATACCGGTGAACAAGGAGCAGGGCGAGCAGATCGGGTGGCCGGAGATGACGTCCGCTGTCGCGGATGTGTGGAATCGGATCCCTTCAGGGCAGCGGGGGTCGGCGACGATCTTCACCGGCAACTACGGCGAGGCGGGGGCGTTGCGGCGCTTCGGTCCTTCGCACGGGCTGCCGCCGGCGTACTCGGGTCACATGAGCTTCGCGGACTGGGAGCGGCCGCCGGACAGCAACACCGGTCCGGTGCTGCTGGTCGAGCAGGAGCGGACGCCGGCGTACGAGGCGCACTTCCGCGATTGCGAGCAGGTGGCGACGATCGACAACATCGTCTCGAACGACGAGGACGGCACCGCGCTGGTCCTGTGCGACTCCCCTGGCGCACCCTGGTCCACCCTCTGGCCAGACCTCCGCCGCTACTACTGACGGCCCTAGGGTTGGCGCGCTATCCGGTCGTCGGCGCGGACGGCGTACCTGTCACCGGGATCAGCTGGTACGACGCCATTGCCTTGTGCAACGACTTGTCGGCGGAGGCTGGGCTGCGGCTCGCTCAGTCTCCGAGCACGGCCTGAAAGACGACGCTCTGCTCGGCAAACCCCAGCCGGCTGTAGAACGCCCGCGCACCGTGATTCGCTGCGTACGACGCGACGCTGACGCTGCTCGCGTCGTTCTCTCGCGCCCACGCACTGAATCGGCCGACCAACGCCTGTCCTACGCCACTCGCGCGAGAAGCGCTGTCCACGTAGAGACTGCGAATCTCCGCAGTACGCCGTCCGAAGCGTGTCGCTGAAGGTGCCGTCAGGTATCCAACAAGGTGACCGACCACCACACCCTCGCGCCGCGCGACAAGCACCAGTGCGGAGTCGAGATCGATCAGCCGAACGAAATCGTCCCGCGCATGGCGCGTCGGCCAAGAGACATCAACCCGAGGATCGTGAACTCCAGCATCCTCACTGAACAGCTGCGACTCCAACCGCACCAAATCATCGAGATCGGTGTGCACCGCAACACTGATCTGATTCCGCATCAGGCGCTCGCCGGGATGCGGAACCGCCTGCTGCGCTCGACAGGCTCGATCTCCACCATGCCCGCTCCAGTCATCACCCGCGCCGACGCGACGTTCCCCACAAAGCACTCGCCCCACAGACTCCCGACACCCAACTCGCCACGGCAGTACTCGAGCCCCGCGGTCAACGCCTCAGTCATGTACCCCTGCCCACGATGAGCCGCACGCACGGCGTACCCGAAACTCCAATCCGCCACCGGCTCCTTGCTCTCCCCCATCCCGAGCCACCCCACCACCTCACCATCAGACCGCCGCGTGACGCTGAACTGCACATGCGTCCCGTCATCCACAAACCCCGTCAACCAAGCCCGAACGGCCTCTTCATCCCGCGGCCCGTAATCCCCCATGAACTGCCCCACCAACTCATCAGTCCACATCTCACACAAAGCCGCAAAATCCCCCACCCCCACCCACCGCAAAGCCAGCCGCTCCGTACTCACCACGCCCATCACCCCCCAGCAAGCTACAGCCCGCAACCACCCAGCCGCGACCGGTTATCCCCGCCCCACCCGCAGGCACTTCCCCACCAACGCCCTAAGCCACAGACCAGAACAGTTCACGCGGCGACCAACCACCACAGCAACCGTCCCGCGGCACCCAACCCCAGCCGGCAACCGTCGGGCGGCGCCCAACCCCAGTCGGCAACTGTCCCGCGGCGCCCAAGCCCGGCCGGAACCATCACGCGGCGCCCCGCCACAGCCCGGACCCGTCAAAGCGCGGCCAACCCCAGCCGACCACTGTCCCGCGGCGGCCAACCCCAGGCGGCAACTGTCACGCGGCGGGCAACCCCGGCCGGCCACTGTCCGTTCGGCGAGCAACCCCAGCAAAGCCGAGCGAAGCGAAGGCGCCAGGGGGTGCGGG
>NZ_SJKD01000004.1 GCF_004331485.1 Kribbella capetownensis | reverse complement strand
ATTGGTTCGCACCGCCTCGGTCAGCCTGCCCCACGCCGGGTAGAGCCGGCGGTCCAGCATCTGCACCCAACCGCCGAAGTCGTACGCCTTGCCGGGAACGAGGAACTCATCAGCCAGCGCACTGTTCACGTAGCGCCCGTCCCGCCGCTCGAGCAACCCGATCGACGCACACGCGGTCACCAGCAACTCGACGGGCCGCTGATCAACCCCCAGCATCCCCGCAAGTTCGTCGACCGTACGACCGCCAGTCCCGGACAGACGGCCGAAGAGATCCACCTCCTGTGCAGTCGCGAGCGCCTTGAACGACCAGAAACCGATCGACAGCTCCATCAGCGGCAGAGGCGAGACCGTAGGGAGGCCGTGGTCGGCAACGCGCGATCCTACCGCTGCCTTCGTTGCGGTCGGCGTGCCTGCCGCGGCCTGATTACCAGTGTTGTGCATGAACTCTCCTGAGAACGTCGTACGAAGCCCGGATCTCGTCCGAGCCCCTCTGTCGATCAACGCGCACATGCGGCTGAGCGCGAACACGCGCCGCGGCCCTTCTCGGACACCACCTCGACCCGGCGAGTCACGCGGCGCTGTGAGCAGACACTCCGAGTAGTGCTGTCCGGGCAGGGTCGACCGACGTGGTGCGGTCGTGCTCGGTGGCGAGGTAGTTGGGATCGATGTCGAGAGGTGCGTCGGGATCGGCCGAGGTGATGTGGATGCTGCCTTCGCTGTCCGCTGGGCTGGTCATCGTCAGAAGGTCGGAGCGGCCTTCCGTCCTGATCGAATTCTTCGCCGAGGCACGCCCTCATCCCAGGTCACCGACCGGACATCCGCCGGACACTTCCCGATTCGTCCGGCACGGTCGCACCTCTCGCCACCGAACTTCGACGCGGAGGCAGGAGTGATCGAACCTGGACCGGCGACCTCGGTGCTGCGCGGATGCGCGCGCTCCTCACGCAGGAAGAGTTCAGCGAGCGTGCCGGCATCCATCCACGGACCTTGCGGCGCTGGGAGACCGGACAGTCCTCCCCGCCCGCTCAGCAACTCCCTTCGACAGGTCGCCGAGATTCTCCTGCTGACCGATTTGAGCTCAGGGCTGGTTGGTGCCGGATTCTGCTACGAACCGATCGGCGCCGGCTGCCGCGTCGGCCGCCATCGAGACCTGACCATGACGGAACTCGTTCGCCATCGCGGCGTTCAGCTCCACGCCGTGCTGCTCGATCAGCGAGGCACGATCGCGCCGCAGGCATGTCTGCGGGAACTGCGCCAACTCGCCGGCCAACTGCCGCGCAGCAGCCAGGCACTCCCCCGGTGCAACGATGCGGTTGACCAGCCCGATCTCGTACGCCTCCCGCGCAGACACGGCCCGACCGGTCAAGATCAGATCCATGGCACGGCTCTCGCCGATCAGCCGCGGCAGGCGGACCGTGCCGCCGTCGATCAACGGAACACCCCAGCGACGGCAGAACACCCCGAGAACCGCGCTCTCGTCGGCAACTCGCAGATCCGCCCACAGCGCCAACTCCAGCCCGCCCGCGACGGCGTGCCCGGAGATCGCCGCGATCACGGGCTTGGACAACTTCAGCCGCGTAGGCCCCATCGGCCCGTGGCCGTCGGGCTCGACCCGGTTCCCTTCACCTGCCTGAAACGCCTTCAGGTCAGCGCCCGAGCAGAACGTGCCACCAGCGCCGGTCAGGATCGCGACCGAGAATCGCGAGTCCTGATCGAACTCACGGAAGGCCCGGCTGAGCTCGTCGGCCGTCGCGCGGTCGACTGCGTTTCGTCGGTGCGGCCTGTTGATGGTCACCACCATTGTGGTGTCGTCACGCTCGACAAGTACTGACCCGGATGTCATGCGCCCATCCTGTCAGTGACGAGGAGCCAGACAGGCGACGATGAGGACGCACCGGGTTCTGGCGCGTGGCTCACACGGAGGGGATATGACACACAACGAGGTACAGGCCGTGGTCTTCGACCTGGACGGCGTCCTGATCGACTCCGAGCCGCTGTGGGACGAGGTACGGCGAAATGTCGTCGCAGACGCCGGTCGATCCTGGCCCACGACGGCGACCCGAGCGCTACAGGGCATGAGTACGCCGGAGTGGTCCGCATACCTGACCGATGTCGTCGGCGTGCCCGGCCGTCCGGAGGACGTGGCGGCAATCGTCACCGGTGGCATGGTGGCCCGTTATCGCCAGCAACTGCCGCTTTTGCCCGGAGCCGTCGAGGCCGTGGAGCGGCTCGCGAACCACTGGCCGTTGGGCTTGGCATCGTCCTCACCCCGGCAGCTGATCGAGACCGTACTCGACTCCGCCAACCTGACCAGACACTTCCAGGTCACGGTCTCCACCGAGGAAGTCGCAGTAGGCAAACCGTCACCAGCGGTCTACAACGACGTGGTACGACGGCTGCGAGCTGACGTGTCCCGAGTCGTCGCGATCGAGGACTCCAGCAACGGCCTCCGCTCCGCATCCGCGGCCGGAGTCCACGTCATCGCCATCCCCAATCCGACCTACCCGCCCCAGCAAGACGCGCTCGCCCTGGCGAGCGCCGTTGTCACATCCCTCGACGAGGTCACCCCGGCACTCGTCGCATCCCTGGTCCCTTAGGGCTCAGGTTCCATCACGATGGCAGTCCCTTGAAACCGATCTGGCATCGGCGATCATGACGGTCGGCGAGCGGTGACAATCCATGCGCCCGACCCCAGGCGTACGCCGTCCGCGCCCTCATGGTCCGCCATCACCGCGCGCAGGTTGGACTCCGCCTGCCGCTTGCCACCCTCGTCGAGCTTCGCGAACAGCCACGCCATCTGACCGACCATGAACGTCGTCGCCCGGTCGGCGTCCGCTCCGAACCACAGCTGCGCGTCGTGGGCCGCGAATGCCACCTCAGCCCAGCCGCCTCCCTCGAGCAGATCGCGAACCCGGCTGGGGTCGCTCAGCGCGAACGGTCCGGGCGCGTCCGCAGGCGGCGGGTCGAGCGGCAACACGCGTCCGATCGCACCCGTGAACTCGCGCAGCCACTCGTTGTCCTCGATCCCGCGCCACACGAACATGACGAGACGGCCGCCGGGCCGGGTGGCGCGGGCGAGGTTCGCGAACGCCATCCCCGGATCGGAGAAGAACATCGTCCCCGTCCGGCTCGCGACCACGTCGTAGGCCGCCTCGCCGAAGTCGTGCAGCTGCGCATCGGCCTGCACGAACTTCGTGGCGACGCCACCGGCACGCCCGCGCGCAACGTCGAGCTGCGCGTTCGACAGGTCGACGCCCACGGCACTGGCACCCGGCACACTCCTGACGATGTCGATCGCCAGCTCGCCGGACCCGCATCCGACGTCGAGGACGCGCTCCCCCGGCTGGGCGCTGATCGCAGCGAGCAGCGCAGGCTGGTAGTCCGCGTAGCTGTGGTCGTACGTGTCGGCGTGCTCGGCCCAATAGGCACCGTGCTCGCCGTCCCAGGTACGAAGCTGGCCGGAGTTGCGCGGGTCGATCGCCATCGTCACATCATTCATGCTCCTCACCCCCTATAGTCCCAAAGAGACTATGTGTCCGATTTAGTCCCGAAGGGAGGGTCATGTCAAGAGGTCCACGGCTGACCACCACCACGTACGGCGTCCTGGGCCTGCTCGCCGTACGCCCGCACTCGACGTACGAGCTCGCCAAGGCGATGGACCGCAGCGTCGGGCGCGTGTGGCCGCGCGCGCAGAGCAAGCTCTTCGAGGAGCCGAAGAAGCTCGTCGAGCACGGGTACGCCACCGCCCGCGAGGATGCGGTCGGCCGCCGCCCGCGCACCGTCTACACGATCACCCGCTCCGGCCGCCGCGCCCTCGCCGCCTGGCTGGCCGAGCCCGGCGACGGCCCCGCGCTCGAGTTCGAGGGCCTGGTCAAGCTGATCTTCGCCGACCACGGCACCCGCGCCGACGCGCTCGCCTCGATCGCCCGTGCCCGCGCCTGGGCGGTCGAGCGGAACGCCGGCAACATCGAGGCCGGCGAGAGGTTCCTGGACGCGAGCGACGGCCGGTACGCCGAGCGTCGCGCCACCACCCTCCTCCTCGGCGCCTTCCTCACCGACTTCTACGCTCTTGTCGCCGACTGGGCCGACTGGGCTTCCGCCGAGGTCGCCGACTGGCCCGAGAACATCGCCTCCCATCGGATCTCCCCCGACCGCACCCGCGAGATCCTCGACCGAGCCCGCTGGTCCGAGGCCGTCGAGTGACAGTCCGCATCGGCCGAACGCGGTGATCGTGGCTCACGATGCAGAGGACAGGTGCGATCTAGGGCACAGCCGCTTCTCTTTGCCGGGCGGCGTCGATAGCATCGGCGACATGCCTCTAAATTCGAAGCACGGCAAGCGGCGGCACCGATGATCGAGCTCCCCAGTTTGCGGGTCCGAAGCCAGGACGGAGTCATGTACGTCGAGTTCGCCCACCCACCGATGAACCTCGTCGACGCAGAACTCGTGAGCCAGCTTGTCGAGTTGGCCGGAGTTCTCGAGCGCGACGGCGATACCCGCGTCGTGGTCTTCGGCAGCGCCGACCCCGACTACTTCCTGGCCCACTACGACGTCGACGATCTCCTTGGCCGGACGGCGCCGCCGGTGCGGCTCGGAGGGCTCAAGCCTTTCCATCAGCTGCTCGAGCGTTACCGCCAGTTGCCGCAGGTGACCATCGCCCGGGTGGAGGGGCGGGCGCGGGGCGCCGGCAGCGAGTTCCTCCTGGCGCTGGACATGCGGTTCGCGGCCCTGGGTTCGGCCGTACTCGCCCAGTTCGAGGTCGCCGTGGGCCTCTTGCCGGGAGGAGCGGGCACGCAGAATCTGCCCGAACTGGTCGGCCGATCCCGTGCCCTGGAGGCCATCCTCGGGGGCGCCGACTTCGACGCGGAGCTCGCCGAACGTTATGGCTGGGTCAATCGCGCACTTCCGGCGGACGAGTTGGCCGGCTTCGTCGACACCCTCGCGAAAAGGATCGCAGGATTCTCCGCCGATGCCGTCCGGCGCGCCAAGCGCAGTGTGCAGGTCGCAGCCAACGGCCGCTACGAAGGATTGCAGGAGGAGGCGCACCTTTTCAGCGAGCTTCTCGCCTTGCCCGACACCAGGCACCGCATGAAAGCGTTCCTCGAAGCCGGCGGACAGACTCGGTCGGGCGAGATGGACCTGGGATGGCTCCTGCGCGACGCACCGTCCCTGCCGGATGCGACCTGACCCGAGCATGAGTCAGACCGCAGGTTGTCGCGGATCCGTTCCTCTATGGCCGGGCGGTCCTCGCCATAGACAACCTCAGCTCTCCGTGTGCGGTCGCAGCCGCGACGACCGCACAGGCCGCATCTACTATGAGGAGGTCTTTGATGCCGCGGATCGCTCCACTCGAGCCACCCTTCGACGAGCAGTCGGCCGCTGCGATAGAAGCTCTCGGCCCGCCCATCGGACTGTTCCGGCTGCTCGCCCGGTGCCCCGCCCGAGCCCGCGGGATCCAGGGCTGGGGCCGGTACTACCTGTCACGCCAGTCCGCCCTCTCCCTGCGCCACCGCGAGTTGATCATCGATCGGACGACCGCACTGTGCGGTGCGGAGTACGAGTGGGGAGTCCACGTCGGCGTCTTCGCGGACAAGGCCGGTCTGACCCAGGCTCAGATTCGTTCACTGGCCGACGGCCAGGCCAAGGATGCTTGCTGGACCGAGCCCAGCGATCGAGCAGTCATTCGTGCCGTCGACGCACTCCATGTCAACAGCGACCTTGACGACGACGAGTGGTGCGAACTGCGCGAGCAACTGAACGAAGACGAAGTCGTCGATCTACTCCTGCTGTGCGGGTGGTATCACTCCATCTCGTACGTCGCCCGGGCCGTGCGCCTTCTTCGCGAGCCCAACACCCCGTCGCTGCCCAGGGTTCGCCCTAGGAGACGGGAGACGACGAGGTGACGCTTCTGCTCTCCGCAAGGGACATCGGTCAGGCGCTCGACCTTCGGGGATGCCTGGATGTGCTCGATGCCGGCTTCCGATCGGCGCCCCCGTCGATTCGCCCCCAGCGTGTGCGCACCGACCTGCCCGGACCTGGCACCGCGACGACGCTGATTCCGGGTCTGATCGAGGGCATCCCCGCATATTCGGTCAAGGTCAACGCCAAGTTCCCGGGCGCCCGTCCGGCGCTCAGAGGCGTGGTCTGCCTGCACGACCTCTCCACCGGCGCATTGCTCGCACTCCTCGACTCCGCGAGTGTCACGGCCTGGCGAACCGGGCTCGCAGCAGCGATCGGTACCCACACCTTGGCTCGTGCCGATGCCCGAGACATCGCAGTGATCGGCGCGGGGACCCAATCCGAGTTCATTCTGCGCGGGCTCGCCACGCTCCGGCCGTTGGGGACCGTGTGGGTCCACGATCTCGATCGGGTTCGGGCCGCGACCTGGGCCGCGCGTCAGGACTCCGTCGCAGCTGGTGGATGTGTTGTGGCGGACTCAGTCTCATCCGCAGTACGGCGCGCCGAGATCGTCATCTGTGCGACATGGTCGAGGAAGCCGTTACTGGAGGCCGGCGATCTCGTCGACGGTCAGCACGTCACATCCGTCGGTGCAGACGAGCCGGGAAAGTTGGAGCTCGGACGAACGGCGCTTGAGCGTGGGCGAGTATTCGTCGACGACCTGGCCCTCTCGATCCAGATGGGCGCCCTCGGCAACAGTGGCCTCAGCGCGGATACAGCCGCCGGAACCCTGGCGGAAGTCCTGACCGGCGCGATCGCGGGCAGACGATCTGCACGGGAGGTCACGATCTACGCGCCGATTGGGTTGCCGTGGCAAGATCTCGCCGTGTCCTGGCTCTGCTATCGTCACGCGATCGAGTCCGGTAACAGGATCGGCATCGGCTTCGACTTCCTTGCCGACGAACTCTGAGGCCAGGTCGGGTTCACTCACGGTGCCTCACTTTTCACCGGGGCGCCGTACCCGCCGCGAGGTTGCTGAACAATGGTCGCCCAGTGCTTCGCAGACCAGAAGGGGAGATGCATGCCACCCGCACCGTTGCCTGGCCGTCCGACGCGTGGCTCCCGCACAGGGCGGCCGATCATGGCCCTGCTCGATCTGCTCGGACGTCGCTGGACGCTTCGCATCATGTGGGAACTTCGCGACTCGACTCCGCAGACGTTCCGGGGACTCCAAGCCCGCTGCGGAGATGTCTCGTCGAGCGTGCTCACGACACGCCTGCGTGAGCTCGGCGAAGCAAAGCTGGTCACCCACGAGGGCGAGGGCTATGTCCTCACGGATCAGGGCGCCTCTCTCCTGGGCCACCTGCGCCCCCTCGACGCCTGGGCGACGAAATGGGCCGCAAGCCTGCGCCGTCGCTGACCGCGGCGCGGTGACGCATCACCGCGCAGAATCGCTGGAGTCAATCTCCGTAGACGCCGTCCATCAGTCATCGCTCGCGACAGCCGGGCAGCCGCACCCATCGACGTACCTCGCTCACAATGTCGGAGACGACACGAAGTTCTGCTGCTAATATAGAAGCAGACTGACGGGCTGACGACCGGCACGTCGACTCGAAGTTCGAGAGACTGAGGAAGGCCTTGGACATGGCGATACTCGGCACCCGGCTGCCGATCGTGCAAGCGCCGATCGGGTCGGCGGTGTCACCGGAGCTGGTTGCTGCTGTCGGTGAGGCTGGAGCGCTCGGCATGCTGGCCGCCACGTGGCACAGCCCGGAAGGGCTGGCAGCCGATATCGCCGCGGTGCGGAAGCTGACGGCCGCTCCCTTCGGCGTCAATCTCGTGCTCGATTTCCCGATCGACGCGCTGCTCGAGGTCGCATTGCAAGCCGAGGTACCGGTGATCTCGACGTTCTGGGGTGAGGCCGGACAAGTACATGAGCGGATCGCGGCCGCTGGAGCGACTCACGTGCACGTGGTTGGCAGCACCGAGGAGGCACGTCACGCTGAGGGGTGCGGCGTGGACATCCTGGTGGCGCAGGGGCTCGAGGCGGGCGGGCATGTGCGTGGAACGGTTGGCACGATGTCGCTCGTGCCGGCGGTGGTGGATGCCGTGGACGTGCCGGTGCTGGCCGCCGGCGGGATCACTGACCGGCGCGGGATGGCCGCCGCGCTCGCGCTGGGTGCCTCCGGAGTTTGGGTCGGTACTCGATTCGTCGGCACCCGGGAGTCTCGTGCACACGTCGTCTATCGCCGCGCCATTGTCGCCGCGGACGCGGAGGACGCGGTGTGGACGACCCGGTTCGACGGCGGCTGGCCGGACGCCCCGCATCGCGCATTGCGGAACAGCAGCCTCGCTGCCGACCTCGCGCGGGATGTGGTGGCACATCGTGCCGACGGCGGGCCGATCCGACGGTACGACGACACCGTGCCGCTGACCGGGATGACCGGCGAACTGGAGGCCCTGGCCATGTACGCAGGTCAAGGCGTTGGCACCATCCGAAGCGTGCAGACCGTTGCTGCCGTCGTCAGCGAGCTCGCTGCCGGTATGCCGCAGAGCGCGCCGACGCGATCGAATCGGTAGGTAGCCGAAACATCGTCGCAGCGTAGTCCGGGCCGCCGTCGCCGTGACTCACCTGATCACGCCGCACCTGGATCGACGAATGGTTGCCGACGGCAAAGCAGCTGCAGAAGCGCAGCTCCTGAACACCACAAAACGAAAGCAGGTAGACGAACTCATGCAACTGCCGACCGACACGATCCGGGCCGCCGTCAATGTCGCGCTGTCCGAGGACCACGCAGCGAACGATGTAACCACTCGATGGAGCGTACCTGCGCAACTGGACGTCGAGGCAGTGATGATCGCGAAGCAGCCAGGTCGAGTAGCGGGCCTGGCACTGGCAGAAGGCGTTTACGACGCGATCGACCCTTCCGTCACCGCGCGACCGGCCGTCGACGACGGCGACCAAGTTCGCGCCGGGCAGCCGCTCGCGTGGATCAGCGGACCGGCGCGCTCGATCATCACCGGCGAGCGGGTGGCCTTGAACTTCCTCCAGCGAATGTCAGGCATCGCAACGCTGACCTCCGCCTTCGTGGCCGCAGTCGGGCAACACGACGTCAAGCTTCTCGACACTCGCAAGACAGCGCCCGGTCTCCGGGCCCTCGACAAGTACGCGGTGACCTGCGGCGGTGGAACCAACCACAGACTCGACCTCGCCGCAATGGTTCTTCTGAAGGAGAACCATCTGGCTGCCGCAGGTGGCGTCCGCCGGGCCGTCCGGAGGGTCCGCGACGGCATGGCTGTGGCTGGCCGGCACCTGGCCGTCGAAGTCGAGGTGACCACCTTGGCCGAGGCCCGCGAAGCACTGGACTGTCAGGTCGACTGGATCATGCTCGACAACATGTCCACCGACATCATCAGGTCTGTCGTCGAGCAGCGTGACGCATCCGGATCCGACTGCCGGCTCGAGGCCTCCGGCACCATCAATCTCGAGACTGTCGCCGACCTCGCCGCCAGCGGGGTCGATGCCCTCTCCGTCGGTGCACTGACGCACTCGGCGCCTGCTCTCGACGTCAGCTTGCTGATCAGCCCGCTCGAGCACCAGGAACAGACAGTCACGGCCCGGATGTGACCACCACCCTTCGGCGTCAGCGGGACGCGCGCAGGAACTCGCGATTCAGTCTGGCGATGCTGGCGAAGGGAAGCTCCTTCGGACACGACTTGACGCATTCGCCGGTGTTCGTGCATCCGCCGAATCCTTCGTCGTCCATCGCGGCGACCATGTCGAGTACGCGTTGCTCGCGCTCAGGCCGGCCCTGCGGCAACACGTTCAGGTGCGTGACCTTCGCCGACGTGAACAGCATCGCCGACCCGTTCGGGCACGCTGCCACGCAGGCACCGCAGCCGATGCAGGTGGCATTGTCGAACGCAAGCTCAGCGTCGTGTTTTGGAACCGGTATCGCGTGTGCCTCCG
This sequence comes from Kribbella capetownensis, assembly GCF_004331485.1. Classification (GTDB taxonomy): domain Bacteria; phylum Actinomycetota; class Actinomycetes; order Propionibacteriales; family Kribbellaceae; genus Kribbella; species Kribbella capetownensis. The sequence continues at coordinate 696,833 of NZ_SJKD01000004.1, read as the reverse complement.
GAGCGCTGCCCGTGGGCGCGGTGATGTAACCTCCGGCCTGGACGATTCGGTCCAGCGCCGACCGATCCACGACCAGATCCTTCACCACGGGGAAGCCCGTCGCCCGCCACGGCTCGACGTCGATCACATCACCATCGCGAAACGCGCGCATGTGCAGTTGGCAGGTGGTGGTCTGCTCCGGCCCGTGGGCCCTTCCGTTGATGACCACCCCGCAAGCCCCACAGATGCCCTCCCGGCAGTCATGGTCGAAGGCGACCGGATCCTCACCGTTGGTGATCAGGTCCTGGTTGAGCACGTCGAGCATCTCCAGGAACGACATCTCAGGGCGGATGTCCTGCACGGCATACGAAACCATCCGTCCTCGATCGCCGGAACCCGACTGGCGCCAGATCCGCACGGTGAGCTTCATGTGTAACTCCGTTGTGTCGGCCGAACGTGGTCGAAGGTCAGCTCTTCTCGGTGCAGCACAGGGCGGTCGCCGTGTTCCCACACGGCGACATGACTGAAGCGTGCATCGTCTCGCAGAGCCTCACCGGCAGCGGTTTGATGCTCCTCGCGAAAATGCCCTCCGCACGATTCCTCGCGGACCAAGGCGTCCACCAGCATCAGCTCGGCGAGCTCGAGGAAGTCAGCAACTCGATTGGCCTTCTCCAGCTCCTGATTGAGTTCGGCTCCCTCCCCCGGGACGCGGACCGAATGCCAGAAGTCCGCGCGCAGCTCGGGCACCCGTTCCAATGCCTCGCGCAGACCACTCTCGTTACGGGACATGCCGCAGTGGTCCCACAGCAGGAGTCCCAACTCGCGATGGAACGAGTCGACGGTCCGCGTACCGCCGATCGAGAGCAGCCGTTCCAGCCGAGCTTGTCCGTCGCGCTGGGTCTGCTGGACCGTCGGATGTGCCGCGGGGACTGCGTCGAAGGTGTTGCTGCCGATGTAGTCGTTGATCGTGGTCGGCACGACGAAGTACCCGTCGGCGAGACCCTGCATCAGCGCCGATGCCCCGAGTCGGTTGGCGCCATGGTCGGAGAAGTTGGCCTCCCCGATCACGAACAGGCCGGGAACCGTGCTCTGCAGATCGTAGTCCACCCACAACCCACCCATCGTGTAATGGATCGCCGGGTAGATACGCATCGGGACCTGGTACGGATCCTCGGCGGTGATCCGCTGATACATGTCGAACAGGTTCCCGTATCGGGCCTCGATCGCCGGACGTCCGAGTTCCTGGATCGCGTCACCGAAGTCCAGGTAGACGCCCAATCCCCCTGGCCCGACCCCGAAGCCGGCATCACACTGGTTCTTCGCCGCCCTCGAGGCTATGTCGCGCGGAACAAGGTTTCCGAAGCTGGGATACATCCGTTCGAGGTAGTAGTCGCGCTCGTCCATCGGGATCTGGTCGGGCGACCTCGTGTCGCCCTGGACCTTCGGCACCCAGATTCGGCCGTCGTTGCGCAGCGACTCGCTCATCAGCGTCAGCTTCGACTGATGAACACCGGAGCGAGGAATGCAGGTGGGATGGATCTGTGTGAAACAGGGGTTCGCGAAGTAAGCGCCGCGCCGATGCGCGCGCCAGATCGCGCTCGCATTCGAACCCTTGGCGTTGGTGGACAGGTAGAAGACATTGCCGTAGCCACCGGTCGCCAGGACGACGGCGTCGGCGACATGCGTCGTGATCTGTCCGGTCACCAGGTTCCGGGCGATGATGCCCCGTGCGCGACCGTCGACGACGATCAGATCCAGCATCTCCGTCCGTGCGTGCATCTCAACACGACCGGCATCGATCTGCCTCGACAGCGCTTGATAGGCGCCGAGCAGCAGCTGCTGACCCGTTTGACCGCGTGCATAAAAGGTGCGCTGCACTTGCACGCCACCGAACGAGCGCGTATCCAGCAAGCCGCCGTACTCACGCGCGAACGGCACGCCTTGAGCGACGGCCTGGTCGATGATCTGCGTGGAGATCTCTGCGAGCCGGTACACGTTGCTCTCACGCGAGCGGAAGTCGCCACCCTTGACCGTGTCGTAGAACAGCCGATGAACCGAGTCGCCGTCGTTGCGGTAGTTCTTCGCCGCATTGATGCCGCCTTGTGCAGCGACCGAGTGGGCACGGCGAGGCGAGTCCTGGAAGCAGAGCTGCACCACGTGGTAGCCCTGCTCGGCCAGCGTCGCACCTGCCGACGCACCTGCCAGGCCGGTGCCGACCACGATGACGCGGTGCCTGCGGCGGTTCGCCGGATTCACCAACTTCGCCGTGAATCGTCTTTCGTCCCACCGCCGTTCGAGAGCCACGTCCGGCGCCTTCGTGTCGGAGACGGGACGACCGACATGATGCTGTACCACGCTCACCCAACCAATCCGGCCATGACACCGATCGGGACCGCCAGGAATCCGGCGGTGATCACAACAGCCACCAGCGTGCCCACAATGCCGACCCGCCCGCCTGCCAGGCCGAGCGTCCGCGCCGCGCTTGCGATGCCGTGATTGAGATGCAGCCCGAGCATCAGCATTGCCACGACATAGAGCGCATCGACCCACCACACACTGAAGTCCGCGACGACGTTGTGATAGGGATCGGCTTCGACATAGTCGCGGTTGGCGACGCCTACGGTCAGGTCGAGGACGTGCCAGACAACATAGAGGGCAAGCGTCACGCCACCCCAGCGCATCGTGCTGGGCGCAAAGCCCCTCAAGCTCCGCCGTCGGCCATGTACATACCCGACGCGCCTTGCTCGACGATCTCGTGAAGTCAACTGTGCGGCCGCGACGATATGCAGGGCGACCATCAGGAGCAACCCGCAACGCATCACCCACAGGAACACACCCATGGGAAGCGCAGGCTCGCCGATCCTGCGCAACCATGCCGCGTATTCGTTCATGGCGTCGGCACCGAGGAAGACCTTCAGGTTGCCGAGCATGTGCGCGAACAGATAGGCGACTATCACCAGACCGGTCACCGCCATGACCGCCTTCTTGCCGATCGTCGAAGCCCAGAACCGACCGATCAACGCAAACGTTCGCGGCTCAACAGCGATATCCCTGGACACGTGACCGACGGTATGGCCGCGGCCGATCAGAGGGCAAAGACAAAATCGGTCTCACCAGCAGAGGCGATGCCTATGATGATTCGATGCAACTCCACCAGCTCACCTACTTCGTCGCAGTCGCCGACACTCGCCACTTCACCCACGCCGCTGAGCTCATGCGAGTTGCCCAACCCTCCGTCTCGCAGCAGGTGCGCGCCCTTGAGCGTGACATCGGCGCCGAGCTCTTTCACCGGATTCGTGGAAATCTGTCGCTGACCGAAGCCGGCGAGACCCTGCTACCGATCGCCCGCCGCATCCTGGCCGAGACGGACGCGGCCTATCAGGCTGTGCGAGAACTCGACCAGTTGGGACGCGGTCGCGTGCGTCTCGGCGCCCCACCGAGCCTGTGCACCGGCCTGTTGCCGACGATGCTCGCCGGGTTTCGCAAGGTCTACCCTGGGATCGATCTCACACTTCGGGAGAGCGGCTCGCGGGATCTGCAGAACGATGTCTCCGAGGGCCTGCTGGACCTTGCGATGATCGTCGACTCCCGCAGGCGGGACCGCAGCCAGCTCGCCACGAAGCCACTGTTCGTCGAGGAACTCGTCGTCATCTCTGCCAAGAGCCGACCAAGGCCTGTACGCCGGGCGAGAATGAAGATCGTCGACCTCGAAGACCGGCCGCTGGTGATGTTCCGACGCGGTTACGACCTGCGCGAGGCCACTGTGGACGCCTGCCGCGCCGAAGGTTTCGAGCCGTCGTTCGCCATCGAGGGCGGCGAGATGGACGCCGTTCTCGAGTGTGTCGACGCCGGGATGGGAATCGCGGTCGTGCCGAGTACCGTCGTGAAGGACAGGTTCCGGGTCACGCGGTTCGACGCTCCGGGCCTCAGCCGGGTCGTGCGGCTCACCTATCGCGAAGAGATCAAGCCCTCCAAGGCCGTGCTCGCCCTGCACAAGGCGATCACCGATCACGTGCGGCTCGCCGGAGTCCTGCCGCGCGGAACTCGCGCGCTGCTTCGCCGCGACCTGCCGCCTGAGGCACGCGGGACGGCCTAACCTGTCACCAGGTCTGCGCGCTAACTTCTCCCGATGGGTCAGGTCTCCTCGATGGCCGCCGGCAACGACTTGTGCAGGTAGTCACGCAGTACCAGAGACGTTGTGACAGGACCGAGACGCCCGATGGCGTCGACGACCTCCTCCAGCCGGCCGGCATCTGCAGCATGGACCTCCAGGAGGAAGCAGTCCTCACCGGTCAACCGGTACGCAGTGGTCACCTCACGAAGCCTCTCGAACACTTCGAGCGCTTCGGTGATCCGCGCATGCGGAGTCCGGACACGGACGATCGCGTGGATGTTCAGACCGATCGCTGCTGGATCGACGACCGCCCGATAGCCCTTGATGACGCCGGCACGCTCGAGTCGCTGGATCCTGGCCGACACGGCGGGCTGGGACAGATGTACCGCCCGCCCGATGTCCGTCCCACTGAGTCGGCCATCGGTTTGCAGGATCTCCAGGATCCTCAGATCGACGTCGTCCAATGAACCCGTCCTTCGTGCCGTGGATTGCTTTGCTTTCATCGGAACCGTGGGTGGCGTACCGATGATTTCACCCATGATGTCAGCTCACCACCACCCGCAAGGAGCTGCGTCTCATGCGTTTCATCATCGTCCCCGGCTGGAACGGCTCGGACCATCACCATTGGCAGTCGGCCTGGCAGTCACGCTGGCTGCCCAACGCGACCAGGATTGCGCCGCGGTCCTGGTCGCATCCCGAGTTGAACGACTGGCTCCGGGCCCTCGACGTCGCCGCCAACTCCGATGCCGATGGCAACGACGACGGCGAGAAGGGCCTTCTGCTCATTGCGCACAGCGTGGGATGCTACGCCGCTGTGCACTGGCTGACCTCCGAACGAGAAGCCGGCCCATCGCTCACCCGGCCACAGGGCCCGGCAGTTCGTGGCCTCTTCCTGGTCGCGCCTCCGGACTCACTCGCCCCCACATTCCCCAGCGACCTCCTGGGGCCCTTCGCGAAGCCGCCTGCGAACCCGATCAGTGTGCCCGCGGTGATCGTTGCAAGCTCCGACGACCCGTACTGCAGCCTCAACGCGGCGACTCGCCTGGCGGAGGACTGGCAAGTCCCCGTGGTGGACGTCGGCCCGGCGGGGCACATCAACTCCGACAGCACCCTCGGACTTTGGCCGATAGGCCAAAGCCTCCTGACCTCCTTCATGGCCGGCCTGGGGATGCACACCCGCCGGGTGAGTCCTTAATTGGGGTTGCCGCCGAAGGCCTTTCGCTAGGGATGATCTGCACTCGGTAGGGCGAACAGGGCTCCGTAGCCTGCTGGTCTTGCATGGGATCCTGCAGGGCGCAGCAGTCCCCACAGGAGTGACTGGTTGGCGGTCAGAACAGGGCGGCCGAGATCCTGCTCCAATGCGGTGATCACACCCACGCTACGGAAGCCGTTGCCGCCGATGAAAACGGCGTCGGCCTCGTCCGGCGTGTGTTCGACGACCCACGCGAAGAGCTGGCTCGGGTTGATGCTCCGCTGATTGCTCGGTAGACCGCAGGGACCGTGCTGAACCACGGTGAGGTCCTGCGATTCGAAGTACCGCGCTCCCAGCAGGTCGAGCTCCCTGTCGAACCACGGCGGGTTCACCAGCGAGATCCGTTGCACCCCAAGCGCGGAGCACCCGGCCACCGCGGCCGCGCAGGTCGCAACGACAGGGATGCCACCAGTGCGCTGCTGGAGCCGCTCGACGAGTTCGACCTCGCGATCCGGGCCGCTGACGTACGACGAACTCGTGAACCCGATGCCGATCGCGCCGAGCGGTGCGGCGGCGAGCAGTGCCGCGGCCTCGTCGATGTGGGGCGGCTGGACGAACGCCTCGACAGGCGCGAGCGGGATTGTCGGATCCATCTCGCCACCGGCTGCCATCGCCCCGAACGGCACCCGCGCCGCGTGCACCTGGACTCCATCGGGTGCCATCGCCTGCAACTCCGACTCCGGCCCTACATCACCGTGCGGCGTCAGTACGCCGATCCGGCAACGAACATCCCACCCATCCGGTTCCCACATAGCCCCTCCCCGTACAGAACCACGACTTCCCCTCCCCGCTGCGGAGACGTGCCTGGACTTCCTGCGGAGGCGTCATGATCGGCCATGTGCCCGGTTTGGGACGACCGACCCGGCGACCGGACGAAGGATCTGGCCCCTGATGCGGCGGGGTTCACGACCGCCTTGCTCACGCTGAGCACCCTGTCGGCGAGTGTTGGCTGGACGGTGCGGTGGTGGCTGGACGGCGTACCCCAACCACATCCGCTGCACGCTGTTGAAGCGGGTCGGCATCGTCCAAACGAGACTGCAGGACAAGCAGAAACCCTGTGGGCCGACGAGGTCACCCCGCGCTCGACCACGTACGTCACGGGCGTGGGGTCCCTCGACGACGATCTGCAGGATCTGCTGCGCCGTGAGTTCGCGGATCCTAGGGTTGCTTGGACTTCGGGAGGGCGTCCGCCACGAGGCGGTAGGAGTCGGTGACGAGCTGCTTCACCAGCTTCTCGTCGACGGTGCCGCCGCCTTCCAGGGTGATCCAGTGCTTCTTGTTCATGTGATAGCCGGGGGTGATGTCTGCGTGCTGCTCGCGTAGGGCCGCGGCGTTGTCCGGATCAGCTTTCAGGACCACGACAGGGCGCCCCGGCAGGTCGGTCATGAGCATGAAGACCTTGCCGCTCACCTTGTAAAGATCCCAGTCGGGGTCGAGACGATGCTCCAGGTCGGCTCCGGGCAGATTCGCGGTGAAGTCGCCTGCGATCTTCTGCAGTTCTCGTGCGTCCGCGGTGATCCACTCCTCTTTCGACTCGAGTTTCTGGTGCTCTACCCGTTAGTTGCTCAGACCGGCGCGGATCTTACGTCGCGACCGGAAGTCGACGTCGTGAAGGTCTGCACGTAGTCGATGGCTCCATACAACGCGTCTTCCAGCGGCACGACATCCCGAGCGATCTGAGCGAGGAGCATGCCGCCCTGGTATGCGGAGAGCAGCAGATTGGAGAGCCGCGTGGGATCCGCGTCGGCGTCGAGGCGGCCGAGTCGCTGCATCTGCAGAAGTCCGTCACGGAAGATGTCTGTCCACTGATCGAACGCGCCGGCGAGTTCCTCGTGAACGTCGAGATCCGTCTTGATGATCTCACTCGCGAGTGAGCCGAGACTGCATCCGTCCTGGTAGGAGCGCTCATAGGCGGTGTAGTACTTCGCCCACTCCCGAAACCCGTCGAGGCTGTCGAAGCTGGTGAATCGCGCACTGCGGTGGAACGCGAGCACGCGCTCGGCCTGCCAAGCGATGACCGCCAGGACGAGACTCTCCTTGGTCGGGAAGTAGTGGTTGAGCTGCGATCCGCTGACGCCGGCGGCGCGCCGGAGCTGCTCGTTGTTCGTGGCGTGGACGCCTTTGGCGTAGATGAGCTCCGCAGCATGTTCCAGGATGCGGCCGCGCGTCGCCTGTCCCCTGCCAGTGAGTTTGGGAGGCACTCGAGCTCCCGTAGTGGCTTCCATGCGTCACACGATACCGCAAACTGGGCTTGACAGCCCAGACCTTTGTAGTGTTAACTACAGCAAGTGGGCTAGCTAGCCCAGAAAATAGGTGCCCCGGACCACAACGGGGATCGGCCCCAGCGGCGGTAAGAACCGGCTCGGGCCTGACGCTAACCACTCGCCCCCTACCGAAGGTCGGTTCGCTGTGTCACGACTGAACACTCCCGCTGTGAATGATGTCCCTGCCGGCGCGCGGCAGATCCTTGACAAGGTTGGCGCGCAGCTCGGGTTCGTCCCGAACATGTTCAAGACCATCGCGTCGAACCCGAGCGCGCTCGAGGCCGTCACGACTCTGCAAGCCACCATGAGCCGGGTTCTGGACGCCAAAACCCGGCACAGCATCGCTCTGGCCGTCTCACAAGCCAACGATTGCAGTTACTGCCTGGCCATACACACGTACACCTCCTCCACCTTCGGCGGCATGTCGAGCGAGGACATCGACCTCGCCCGCGCCGGGAGCTCGGTTGATCCCAAGCGCGCCGCAGCCGCTCGCTTCGCTCAGCAGGTGGTCGACAGCAACGGCCAGGTCAGCGACGCCGACCTCGCGGCTGTCCGAGGCGCCGGGTACACCGACTCGGAGATCCTGGCGATCGTCACGGTCGCGGTGCAGGCCCTGCTCACCAACTTCATCAACAACGTCAACCAGACCGACATCGACATCCCCGCCCTCGACTCGAGCGCTACGCCCGGCTGAGCAGCGGACCTTCCGTCGAGGCCGCGCCCACGGTCCGGTGAACCCTCACTGCCCCAACGATCATTCAGGAAAGATGCGACATGCCGGGCTCCGAACTTTATGAGAAATTCATGGCACTGCACACCCGCGACAGTGGCCTCGTCCTGCCGAACGCCTGGGACGGCCTGTCGGCGTTGATGCTGGCCGATGCCGGTTTCGAGGCGATCGGAACATCGTCAGTGGCGCTCGCCGCCACGCTCGGCCGGCCCGACGGGCGCCACGAAGTCACCCGCGACGAGCATCTGAAGCATGCGGGACTGCTCGGCCGGCTCACCGGGCTGCCCATCAACGGCGATTTCGAAGACGGGTACGGCGACACGCCCGAGGATGTCGCAGCGACTGTCGAAGCCGCAGTCGAGTACGGCTTGGCCGGCATCGGCATCGAGGACACCTCGGGCAATCCCGGCCGACCGATCCGGGACTTCGACGAAGCAGTCAATCGCGTGCGTAGTGCCGTCGACGCGGCCAAGGGACGGATCGTCGTCACCGGCCGCACCGACAACTTCATCCAGGGCCGACCCGATCTCGACGACACCATCCGGCGTCTGACGGCCTTCGCCGAGGTCGGCGCGGATGTGCTGTACGCGCCGTACCCACCTGACCTCGACGCACTTGACGCGATCGTCACGGCGGTCGCACCGACACCGGTCAATGTCCTCGTGTCACCGGCGGACAACGTGCTGACCGTCGCTGAGCTACAGAAGGCCGGGGTCAAACGGATCAGCTTGGGTCCGTGGCTCTACGTCCACGCGATGGGGGCACTCGAAGAAGCCACCAAGGCTCTCGTCGCGGGCGACCTGGCGTCGGCCGCGACCGGCATCAGCTTCGAGCGCGTCGGCGAACTACTTGCCCGCAGCAAGAACTAGACCACCGCACCAGCCACCGCTCCGCACATATTGATTGCAAGAAGAAAGCAGATTGACATGGATCTCGACAAGCTCATGGGCAAGCACCTCACCAGATACTTCGACGCCAGCAGGACGATCCCGGAGGAGACTCTTCAGCAGCTGCTGAAGTTCCTGCGCTCGACGCCCACGTCGACCAACATTCAGCCGAACCACTTCTATGTTCTCGCCACGGACGAAGGCAAGAAGCAGCTGGCGGACAACCTGGGCGAACGATTCCAGGACAACGCCGAGAAGATCCTGAACTCGTCGCACACCATCATCCTCACCACCCGGGCGGATCTGCCCGAGAGCCACGTCGAGGCGGTATTCAGCAAGGAGCGGGCCGACGGCCGGTTCCCCGACCCGGCAAAGCAGGAGCTGTGGGAATCAATGACCCGCGACTTCCTCAACCTGCGCAACTACGGCTACAAGGACCTGAACCACTGGATGGAGAAGCAGACCTACATGGCCGTGGGTCTGACCATGATGGCGGCCGCTGAGCTCGGTGTCGAGGCCACACCACTCGAGGGGTTCGACCCGACCAGTGTCGACAAGGCGTTCAAGATCCGCGAGACGGGACATGCCACGACCGTGCTGCTGGCGCTCGGCTACCCCGACCCCAAGAAGCAGTACAGCAACCCGATCTCGCGATTCGACGAGGACGAACTGTTCACCTTCGTCTAACACCCGCGGCGAGGCGGGGGACGGCATTCGTTCGAAAGGCACGGCTCGATGGAAAACCTGGCCCCGGCGATCAACTTGGATCGCCGGGGCAGAACGCTCCGGCTGGCGTTCTTCTCTGCGGTGGCTGCCCTGGCGGCCGCGTTTGCGGCGTCGGCCGCGCCGATCCCGCTGTTCAACACCTACCGGGCCGAGGACGGGTTCACGAACGCCGACATCTCGCTGGCCGTCGTTGCCTACGACCTCCCCACCCTTGTCGCGCTGTTGGTGACAGGGCGGCTGTCCAATCACCTGGGGCGACGGCCCGCCTCGCTCGCCAGCCTCGGCCTGCTCATGCTGGGCTGCCTCCTGCTGCTGAACGTGCACGACGTCGGTACCTTGCTCGCTGGCCGGCTCCTGATGGGATTGGGTGCCGGGCTGGCCAGCAGCAACGTCACCGCCTACATCGTTGACGCCGCACCAAGGAGGCCGGCCTGGCTGGCGTCCGTCGCCTCCAGCCAGACTCCGATGTTCGGCCTCGCAGTTGGCGCCATTGCTTCCGGCGCATTGGTCCAGTTCGGTCCGTGGCCACGCGACCTCATCTACCTGATCGCCGTCGGTCTTCTCCTCCTGTCGGCTGTCCTCATCGCCATCAGCCCGGAGACGGTCACTCCGGCACCGGGCGTTTGGCGATCACTGCGACCCAGTGTCGGCCTTCCCGCCAGGATCAGGCGTTTGCTGCCCGTCGCGGGGGCAGTGTTCCTGTCCACCTGGGCGACCGGGGCCTTCTACCAGGGTTTCGTGCCGGCGCTGATCGAAGAACAACTCCACAGCCGCAGCTCGCTCGTCCTCGGACTGGTGTTCGCGGCCTACATGGCCCCCAGCGCTCTGGGTGCGCCTCTCGGCGGCCGGTTCAGACCCGCGGCGGCCCAACGCCTCGGCATGACCGCGTTCCTGGCCGGAATGATCGGCGTCATCACAGCGATCATCACCGGCACGCCGGTGCTGTTCATCGCGGCAACCATCGTCGCCGGTGCCTCTCAAGGCATCGCCATCAGTGCCGCCACCCGCGGCTTGCTGCACGGCAGCTCCGTGGCCGATCGGGCACCGATCTTCAGCGTCATCTACCTCATCTGTTACAGCGCTGCCGCTTTCCCGAGCCTCATCTCGGGCCAGCTCTCCAAGACCTTCTCGCTGCCGCACATCGCTCTCGGGTACGGCGTCCTCACCCTCGCGGCCACGCTGTTCACCGTCCGCGCTGCCCGCGACCCGCAGACCGGCACGACCGATGTTTACACGTAGATGAAATCTCAACAAACTGCCGGTGTGCGGGTAAGAGCAGATCGTCGCCGCGACACCGGGGTTTGGATCAACACCATTGAGGTTCGATGAGGAGAACCATGAAACGTACTGTCTCCGCTGTAGCTGTCTCCGCTCTTGCACTGACGATCGGACTCAGCGTGACGCCAGCGACCGCCACTGCCTCCCCTGATTCGGCACCGCAGGGCATGGTCTTTGTGCAGAACGACGACCCCGCGGGCAACCAGGTCGTGGCCTACCGCCGTTCAGCCGATGGCTCCCTGCACCAGGCCGGCACGTACCCAACGGGTGGTCGTGGCGGAACCCTTGACGGCGCGGTGGTCGACCGCCTTGCCTCGCAAGGATCGGTCACCTACGACAAGGCACATCGCACCCTGTACGTCGTCAACGCGGGAAGCAACACCGTGACGGTGTTCGGTGTCGCCGGCGACCGGCTGATTCGCCGGCAGATCATCAACTCCGGGGGAACCTTCCCCGTCAGCGTCGCCGTCCACGGCGCCGAGGTGTATGTCCTGAATGCGCGCGCAGGTGGCGCAGTACAGGGTTATCTCAGCGTTCTCGGGCACCTGGTGCCGTTGCCCAGTGAACATCGCGCCCTCGGCCTGCCGGTCACGACGGGCGCGCAGGAGTTCACGCACACTCCGGGCCAGGTTGTCGTGACTCCGCAGGGGTCCTCGGTGATCGTGACGACCAAGGCAGCCGGCAACAGTCTGGTCGTGTTCGGCAGGTCTGGTCTAGGGCACTTGACCAAGGCGCCCGTGCTTGTCGACGACGCCGGCAACGTTCCGTTCGCGGCGACATTCGACCACTTCGGTCATCTGGCCGTCGCCGAGGCCGGCACGAATACCGTCGCGACGTACGCTGTCGAGCGCGGTCATCGCCTGCGCCTTCTGAATCGGACCGCGACCGGGCAGATGGCGACCTGCTGGATCGCCGGCGCCGGCGGCAACTACTACCTGTCCAACGCGGGAAGCAACTCAGTGTCCGGATATCACGCGGAGCATGACGGCTCGCCGGTTGCCCTCGGCAACACCGCAACAGGTGAAGGCACCGTCGACGCCGCGGTCACCCCGGACAACCGCTACATCTACGTCCAGACGGGGAAGGTAGGAGCTGTGGACGCGTTCCGGATCGAGTCTGATGGATCCCTGACCAAGACCAGCAGCACTGTCGTCCCCAACGCCGCCGGCGCGGAGGGCATCGCCGCCGGCTGAGCAACTGCCGATTGTCGACGATCGAGTGGGCGCCCTCGGCCAGGGGCGCCCACTCGGGTCACAAATGGCTGTGCACCCAACTGGCAGAAGCCCGGTGGGTAACCGGCGTGTCTGTCAGGACGAAGATGCGTCTCCAGGGTCGTGGCGGCGATCAGGTTCCAGGGCCTCGGCTGCACTCAGCAAGCTGCGCAAGTCAGTCTCCTCCACCTGGACCTCCTCAGGGTCGTCCAGCCACTGGTCCGGAGTTCCGGGATCGGCGTCGTCGGCTCTGCTGTTGACGATCAGCTCCAAGTCGGCCTCGATCGCGACCACCAACTCGTCGAGCAACGGGTCGCCCTCCTCATCCGGCACCTGGTCTTGCGTGTTCATCGGCTCGCTCCTCCAACCTGTGGTTACGCGCGCTCGGGGCACAGCCAGGAGAACTCTGACAACCGTGGCTGTAAGGATCTGTCCCCGAGTCGGTTGTCTCTGGCTGACGTTTGTGTCTGTCAGCAGCGTCGTCCTTACGAAAACGCGATGATCCGTCCGCACGCGCCGGAGAATGCGCTGCGCTAGATGAGGAGATCTGAAATCTTCGCGATTCCGGATCGGATCGTGCGGTCGCTGACGTTGCCGAATCCAAGGATGAGCTGTCCCGGAGTGGTGGCTCGGCTCGATCGCTGGGTGCTCATCCCGTACAGACCCACCGACCGGGCTCGAGCAGCCGCTCGTACTTCGATCTCGTCGAAGTCGGCCGGGAGGTGAGCGACGGCGTGAAAGCCGGCGGCAAGCCCGGTCACCGGCATCCCCTTGGCATGCTCGGACAGAGCGTCGAGCAGGACCATCCGGCGTGCGCCGTACATCGCGCGGGCCTTACGTAGGTGCCGGTCGTAACGACCGGACTCCATCAAGCGCGCGAGCGCGAGTTGGTCGATACCCGGACAGCCGCGATCCAGGGCGTTCTTCTGATCAGCCACAGCCTCGAGCATGGTTGAAGGACACAGAACCCAGCCCAGCCGAACAGCAGGGGCGAGCGACTTGCTCACGGTGCCAACAGCGAACACCCGGTCAGGAGCGAGACCTTGGACGACACCGACCGGTTCGCGGTCGTAGCGAAACTCCGCATCGTAGTCGTCCTCGACGATCCACCCGGCAGTGCTGGTCGCCCAGTTCACCAACGCATGCCGTCGTTCCGGTGACAAGACCACCCCGGTGGGCCATTGGTGCGCTGGGGTGAGGACCACGGCCTGTGCGCCGCTGGCCCGCAGCGCGGCTACATCGATCCCCTGCGAATCAACCGGCACCCGAACAAGGTCCGTCAACCCCGCCCAGGCCATCGCCAGTGTGCTCGTCTCGTCGTAGCCCGGGTCCTCGAATGCGACTTTGGTGACTCCTTTGTCTGCGAGTGCCTTCAAAACCAGATTCAGTCCCTGACAGAAACCCGCACAGACGACCAGTCGTTCCGGTCGCGCCGCCGCTCCGCGGACACGGGCCAGGTAGCCGGCGAGGACGCTGCGCAATACCTCGTTTCCCTGGTGATCGCCGTACCCCAATGCCGCGTTGGGAGCATCCCGGCAGGCTTGCTGAACCGCCCAGGCCCAATCGGTGCGCGGGAAGGACGCAAGGTCCGGGACGGCTGGAAGGAAATCCGCCAGCAACCGAGGCTCCGGAGGATGCGTTGCTGCGTCGCGCCGTACCTCGGTATTTCCGTCGGGCGACTTGTGGGCGTTCGCGGCCACCCGCGTCGCCGAACCCACCTGGGAGGTTAGGTAGCCCTCCGCCTGTAGTTGGCTGAAGCACTCCTGGACCAGACCGCGGGAGACACCGAGCGTCCGTGCCAGTTCCCTGCTGGAGGGGAGTCGCTCACCGATCGACAGCCGACCGTCGCGGATAGCCTCCCGAAGGCCGGTCTCCAGCTGCACGCGCAACGGCTCCGGCCGCGACCGATCCAACGGCAACAGCAAGGCCGGACCCAAACCGGACCACTGGATAGCCATGACATTGGACGTTATCGTGCTCCACCTGATGCTTCTAGCGTCGAAGGCATGAGCGAACTGGCCCACAATCCAGCACCTGAATTGGATCTCATCAGCCCCGGTTGCCTTGCCGTAGGTTCCTGACGACGGCACACCCAGCGAAAGGAACAGACCATGGGAAAGGTCGCGGTCAGCGAGTTCATCTCGCTCGACGGAGTCATAGAGGACCCAGGTGGCGGCGAAGGCACCAGCTTCGGCGGTTGGACCTTCCGATTTCCGGCAGAGGACGGACAGCGCTTCAAGTACGACGAGTTGATGGCGAGCGACGTACAACTATTGGGCCGCGTGACCTACGAGGCGTTCGCCGCTGCCTGGCCGCCGATGGAGGAAGCTGCCGGCGAATTCGGCGCAAAGATGAACAGCATGCCGAAGGTCGTCGTTTCGACCACACTGACACAGGCGAACTGGAAGAACACGACCATCGCCTCGGGTGATCTCCCGGACATCGTGGCGAACCTCAAGGCGCAATACCAGGGCGACATCCTCGTCGCAGGCAGCGCCACACTTGTCGCAGCCCTTCGCGAAGCGGACCTCGTCGACGAATACCGTTTGATGCTCCATCCCGTTGTCCTCGGCCAGGGCAAGAAACTGTTCGAGAACGGCGTGGCATCGAGTGACTTCGCGCTGGTTGAGACGCGCAAGGCCGGCCCCGACGTACAACTGATCATCTACCGGCCGGCGAATCGCACGCCATGAACACCGTCCTCTCGAGCGACGGTACGACGATCGCCTTCGACCGCGCCGGCTCCGGCCGGCTGTGATCCTCGTTGCCGGCGCGTTCGCCGACCGGAAGGATTCGATGATGGTCGGGCTCGCCGATGCCATGGCCGGCCATTGCACGACCTATCTCTACGATCGGCGTGGACGTGGCGACAGCGGCCACACCGCGCCGTACGCGCCGCAACGAGAGATCGATGACCTCCACGCGCTGATCACAGCAGCCGGCGGTCGGGTCGTTGTTTTCGGCGGTTCCTCAGGCGGTTCGCTGGCACTCGAGGCTGCCGCCGCCGGTTCAGCCATCACCCACCTGGTTGTCTTCGAACCGCCGTACGTCGTCGGCCGCGATCGCGGCCCCCTGCCGACCGCCGAGGAACTGGGCGCTCTGGTGCGGTCGGAACGACGCGGTGAGGCAGTCGAGCGGTTTCTCGTACAAGGTGCCGAGATCCGTGTCGAGGTAACCACACCACACGGGCGCCGGGCCTACCAGGTTGTCGGCACACCAAGCCGGTCTGCGAGATCCCGACGATCAGGCGTGGTCGCCGTCGAGGAGCTTGTGGAGTTCGGCCAAGGCCTTGGCGATGGTGTCGTGGTCGTACTGCGCGGCGCGGGACTCGGCGCTGATGACGCCGCAGCGGTGCACCCGGCGAAAGTCGCCGTACGGGAACTTGTAACGGCCCTTGGTCTCTTCGCTGAGCTCGGTGTCGATGCCAAGGAACCACAGGCTGTAGTCGGACCAGCCATGCTTGTCCAGGTACTTGTTCTGCTCATCGGCGGTCGGCGCATGCTCGCTCCAGTCGTCCCGCTCGTCTCTGGTCGTCTGACTCTTCCTGATCAGGGACTTCGCATGCTCGAACGCCTTCTCGTTCAGCTTCACAGTCATATCGCTCCAGTGCCCGAGGGCGGCCTGGCTAACCCAGACCCGAATCTGGTGACCGACAAGGTGCTGCAGAACCGTGCCGACCAGACGACGGCGGCTCACTCGCCGTGCAACGCCGCCGACAGCATCCGAAGGGCTGCAACCGTTGCGGCCTCGACCACGGCGGTCGGCCCGCCGTCGAACCGATAGTGAACGACGTCCTCATCCGGCCCTCGAACGACGGCGAGGTAGACCGTTCCAGCCGGGTGCCCCTCGTCCGGCTCCGGGCCTCCGACCCCGGTGACCGCGACGACGAGGTCAGCTCCCAGTAGCAGTGCGGCCCCGCGAGCCATCTGCACCGCGCACCGAGCCGTCACGACCGGACCACGGGCAACGTCCAGCACCTTGAACTTGACCTCGGACGCGTAGGCGATCACGCCGCCGGCGAACCAGGAACTCGCATCCGGGGCCGCGCCCAGGCGGCACGCGATGGTTCCGCTCGTCAGCGATTCCGCGACAGCCACTGTGCATCCCCGCTCGCGGGCGGCGTCCGCGATCAGATCCGCGAGCCTCGCTGCCTCGTCGTTCGGCCCGCCGGTTGTCCGGTATGTCGCAGTACTCGAGCTCATGAACTGACGATCAGGTCTTGGGGAGCCGACTGCCCGATCCGGGTCTGCAGCCAGGTGAGCTGATGCGACGTGTCTGCCTCGCGGCTGCCGGCCAGCTTCAGCAGTTCCTCGTCTCGTAACCCCTGGGCTGCCTGCTTGACGACGGTCCAGGTGGTGTCGACGAACGATGCGAGGGTGTACAGGTCCTGGAGATCGCGCAACAACCCGACTGCACCAGACCGTGAACCACCGAACTCCGCCGCCATCCGCTCGGGCTCGCCTTGTTCGCCGTCGTCAAAGGTCTCGGCGAGTGTTTGCCCGGCGTGGTCCAGCAGCCCGAGATAGAGCGAGAGATACATGTCAGCTCACCTTCCGCACTCGGACCGCAGCGAGCTTGTACGTCGGTTGTTTGGACACCGGGTCCCACTCCGTCATCGTCAACTCGTTCGCTGCGGTCGGTAGGCCATCACGGAGGTCCCAGTACCCGAAGTGGAACGGCAAGAACACCACACCCTGCCGTGGCTCACCGACTCACGCAGCCGGCGGGATCTCCCGGTCTTCGTACTGGTGTGGAAGTGGTTCCGCGAACGCCCGGTGGTCGCGATCCATGTGCGGCGTGCCGAGTCCTGCCATACCGATCACCGCGAGCGTGTAGTAGTCCTCGAGGAAGAGCTGGCCGCGCGTGGAGAACCCGTCCCCCATCGGCCACGCGGTGTCTCGCGCGCGCGGCGACCGCTCGCCCCAGATATCTGCCACCCGATCAACGCCCATGCCCCTCTGTACCCAGCACCCCAAGCGGCCAGTACCCGTCACCGCCGACCTCGATCCAGGCGCCCCGGCGTAGCCGGCGCGTGCGCGGGTACCGGGCCGGCATGACGATCCATGGCTCGGTGTGGCTGGCGACGACGACCATGCCGGAGTACGACGTACTCCGCAGCGACCTCGACGCCGACGTGGTGGTGGTCGGCGGGGGTCTGATAGGACTGACCACTGCTTTCTACCTGCAGGAGCAGGGCGCCGACGTCGTCGTGCTCGAGGGCGCGCGAATCGGGGCCAGAACAAGTGGAAACACGACCGGCAAGGTGACGTCCCAGCACGGGGCGATGTACGCGGGGCTGTTTGACCGGCACGGGGCCGACACCGCGCGGCAGTACGCGGACGCGAACCAGAGCGCCGTCGAAGAGGTCGCCGAGGTCGTTCAGCGACTCGGCATCGACTGCGAACTCACCCGAACACCCGCTTATCTCTACTCCACCGGCACGGCGGATCTGCGCCGCGAGGCCGAGGTCGCAGCGGCGCTCGGGCTTCCGGCGCACTCTGTCGATTCGCAAGAGCTGGGTCTTCCGCTCGCCGCGACCGAGGTCGTTAGGTTCGACGACCAGTTGCAGCTGCATCCCGGTCGCTATCTGGCCGGCCTGGCCGAGGCCTTCACGCGTGCGGGCGGACGAATCTTCGACAACAGCCGGGTGGTGGAACTGGACGCCGGCGACGACAGGATCCGCGCGGAGACCAGCTCGGGACCTGCCGTGCGCGCCGCCCACGCAATCCTGGCGACTCTGCTTCCGATCGGCCTGACCGGTGGGTACTTCGCCCGTACCAGGCCTCATCAGTCGCATGGCATCGCCCTCCATCTGCCGGTCCAGGCGCCGGCCGGGATGACGATCTCGGCCGACGAACCGGTCCGGTCCACCCGTCCATGGCCCGGCGGTGGTCCGAACGGGTTGATCGTGGTCGGCGGCGACCACGAAACCGGCGACCGAACAGACACGAGCAGCGCGTTTCAGAGCCTGATCGACTGGGTCGGCTCGCTGTGGAACTTCCGAGCCCAGCCCGAGTACCGGTGGTCCGCGCAGGACTACAGCACGCCGGACCAGCTCCCGTACGTCGGAAAGGCGCCGGGCTCACCGATCCTGGTTGCCACCGGCATGCACAAGTGGGGACTCAGCAACGGAACCGTTGCCGCCGGTATTTTGCGCGACGCGGTGCTGGGGAAGGACAACACCTGGAGCGGGCTGTACGACGCCGGACGCATCGGTGACGCCACAGCGGTGGCGAACTTGGTCAAGGACAATCTGAAGGTCGGCAAGGAGTTCGCCGCCGGCCATCTGCGCCGCCTTCTCGGGCCTGGACTCGATCACATCGAGATCGGCGAAGGTGGTCTGTTCGATACCGACGACGGAACCATCGGCGCCTACCGCGACCGCGACGGCAACCTCCACACCGTCGTACCGGTCTGCTCTCACCTTGGCTGCCCACTGCGCTGGAACCAAGGCGACGCCACCTGGGACTGCAACTGCCACGGATCTCGCTTCGCCCCGAACGGCGCAGTCCTGGACGGCCCAGCAACCACACCACTCAAGAGCCCCACCCCCGACTGATGGCAGGTCAGCCGACCCAGCCGACGGCCGCAAGCGCGAACGCGCCCGCAAGCGAGCCGACGGTCTCATGACCAGCATGTTCCCAAAGCACCACGACCTATCCCTCGCCGGCCAGGTCCCTTAGCCGCGTTCATACGACTTGAGGTCGATGGTCAGGGCTGCGGTCCAGCTGAAGTTTTGGGCTCCGTGGGGGGTGGCCGTGAAGGGGTTGAGGTATTCGGTGTAGCCGGTGGATTCGGCGAGGGTCAGGAAGTCCGCCCGGAGGGCCTCGGCGTAGCCGGTCTGGTTCAGGTTGATCAGGCCGCGGTGGATCAGCCAGGCGGTGTTGAACCAGCTGGGGCCGCGCCAGTAGCGGCCGGGATCGAAGTCTGGAGCGGTGAGGTCGTAGCTGGGCACGAGTCGGGTCTCGCCGAGGCGGAAGCGCGGGCCGAGAGCCGTCGCGAGGAGTTCGTCGGCGACCGGCAGCCCGGGGACCACGAGCGGAATCAGGCCGGCCACGGTGTCCGAAGGAATCAGGTCCCCCGACAGTACGTCGCGCGACCGGAAGATCCCGTCCTCGAACAGCCGCTCAACCAGGGCCTCGGTGAGCGCGGCCGCGTAGCGGCGATGAGGCTCGGGGTCACGACCGAGCACCTCGGCGATCTCGGCCAGCGCATGCTCGGAGGAGATGAGCAGCGCGTTGAAGCAAGGGTCTTCAACGGCGAAGGCGTGCGGCGTCTCCCGATCGCCGTAGCCGTGATCGCGGTACGTCGCGGCGAGCTGGACGTACCGCCCGTAGTCCAGATCAGTCGGCCGATCGGCACCGGCGGCATGGTCGGTGTCGCGCCTGGTGAACGAGCCGGCCGGCGCCGGACTGACCCGCGCGAGCGGCAGGTCCCAGGCCGGACTGTTGTCCATCCCGGACTCCCATGGGTGCACGATCGCGACCAGTCCTCCGCCACCGAACGTACGGCGGTCGCGCAGGTATCCGTGCCACGCGACCAGCCTCGGGTAGATCCGCTCGAGGAAGCCCACCGAGTCCGACGGATCGGCCTGGTACGTCAACCACGCCGCCAACGCATGGATCGGCGGCTGGACGATCCCCGAAGTCTCGGTCCCGTCAGCCAACCGGGCCTGCCAGAAGTCCGGTCCCGGGAAGTAGGCGTCGCGCGGCACACTCGGTGCGAACGCAATGTGCGGAATCCGCCCGTCCGGCCATTGCGCCCGCAGCAGCGACTCCAACTCGGTCTGGGCCCGACCGATCGACACATGCCGCAGCCCGATGGCGATGAACGCCGAGTCCCAGCTCCACTGATGCGGATACAACGCCCGCGACGGAACCGTCGAGTGTCCGGTCCAGTTCTCCTCCAGCACACGTACCGCGTTGTCTGTCATCAGCTTCCTCGAGATGGGTCAGTATTGGCCGAGCGCCAGGCCCTTCGCGAAGTAGCGCTGCGAGACCAGGAACAACAGTGCTGTCGGCAACGAGACGAGGATCGCGGCCGCCAGGACCACGGTATAGCTGGCGCCGCCGCCTTCGGTGGACTGCAACCCGGTGAGGACCGGCATGACCGGGCGGGTGGTGTCGCTCTGGGTCAGGATGAGGCCGAGCAGGAGGTCGTTCCACACCCAGGTCGCCTGCAGGATGAAGACGACGGCCAGGGCACTGGACGACATCGGCAGGTAGATCCTGGTGAAGATCCGTACGGTCTTCGCCCCGTCGACGACCGCGGCCTCGAAGACGGATTCGGCGATGCCGGCGAAGAAGTTGCGCATCACGAACGCCGAGAACGGCAGGCAGACGATGGAGTAGATCAGCACCATTCCCGTCAGCGAGTCGTACAGCCCGAGCCGGGAGTAGCTGTCGAACAACGGGATCACCAGCATCTGCAGCGGGAACACCGACCCGCAGTAGATGACGAAGAACCACAGGAAGCCGTGACGCAGCTTGAGAACCATTACGGCGAAGCCGACGGTCGCTCCCAGAACGACGGCGATCGCCGGCGCCACCATGCTGTAGATCGCCGTGTTCACCAGCGCGCGTGGGATGTCGGTGCCCGTCGCCACGTGGCTGAGGTTGTCCCACAGGTCTCCGAGTGAGCCGGGCCGCCACAACGTGGAACCGGAGTAGTTCTGGACCGTCTTGCCGGCGTTGGCCAGCAGCAGATAGACCGGCACGAGCCACAGGGCACCCAGCAGCGACAGCACTGTCACGCGGATGATGATCCCGGTGCGTGAAGGCGTCACTTGCCACCTCCCAGACTGCTGCTGCTCAGGCTCAGTTGCCTGCGCAGATAGATGATGGAAGCGCCGACGGTCACGATGCTGAGGAAGATCGCCACCGCGGAGCCCAGGCCGTAGTCACTGTTGACGAAGGTGTCGCGGTACATCGTCAGGGCCAGCGTTTCGGACGAGCGCGCTGGTCCGCCCTGGGTCATCGCCTGGACGATGTCGAAGGTCTTCAGGCCGTTGACGATCGACAGGCCCACGACCACCGTCGTGGACGGCCGGAGGAGGGGCCAGGTGATGTGGCTGAACAGCCGCAACCCGGTCGCTCCGTCGATCCTGGCCGCCTCCAGCGGTTCCTTCGGGATCGACTGCAGGCCGACGGTGAACAGCAGCGCGTTGACGCCGACGCCCTGCCAGGACGCGGCGATCACCATGACGATGGTGTTCAGCGGCGAGTCCTGGAGCCAGCGAAGCTCGGTACCCGGCAGGTTCAGGAACTGCAGCGCCTGGGTGAGCGCGCCGCCCGACCCCAGCATGAAGCTCCAGATGACGCCGACGGCCACACCGGACAGCGCATAGGGGACGAGGAACGGCAGGCGAAGCCAGCCACTCCCCCGGAATCCGTACGCCAGAACTGCGACCAGCAGGCCGAGTCCGACCGGGAGGACCAGCGTGCCGACGACCCAGATCGCCGTGTTCCGCACCGCGTCCAGGAACGCGGAGTCCTCGAACATCGACGCGAAGTTCTCCAGGCCGACGAACTCCGGCGTACCAAGTCCGTTGTACTTCGTGAAGCTCAGGTAGAAGGTGTACAGAACCGGAAGATAGAAGACCAGCAGCACCAGGGCGAGGCTCGGGAGGAGGAAGCCCCGAGCCTGGCCCTGGTACGACGTCGCGCCGGACCGATTCACGCTGCTATCGCCCGGCCCAGTACTCGTCGGCCGCGGCCTGGATCGCCGTCAGGTAAGGCATCGGGTCGCCGCGGTTGGTCAGGAACGCACTGAACTGCTCCAGCGCGACCGTCCGGATCGGCACCGGCGTCGCCTCGAAGTACCGGTTGTAGAACTCGTACTTGCCTGCGGCAAGCGTCGTCTTCAGGGTCTTCATCTGCGGCGTCGGCGCCTCGGCGTCCGGGGTGAACGGCAGGTTGCCCTGCTGCTTCACCCACGGCTGCTGACCCTGCGGGGACATCCACCACTGGGAGAACTTCAGGCCCAGGGCCTTCTGCTTCGAGCTCTCGCCGACGCAGACCGGTGCGGTCTCGATCGCGATCGGCGTGGCCGCGCCGGGCCTGACCGCCGGGATCACGAACATGTCGACGTCCTTGCCCATCGTCATGCCGGCCAGGGCGGCGTCGGCGGTGAACCAGGTGCCTTCCGGCGCCATCGCGATCTTGCCCTCACGCATCAGGTCGCGGGCGAAGTCGGTCTGGCCGGGGTCGTTGAAGTACCCCTTCGTCTGCAGGTCGAGCCAGCTGTTCATCACCGCGACCACCCGCGGGTCGGTGTACTTCGCCTTGCCGGTCGACAGATCGTTGTACAGCTGCAGGTCGGTCCCGGCCAGCAGGGTCTGGAACCACACGAACGAGAAGTTCTTGGTCTGGTTCCAGAACGGCGTCACACCGTGCTGCTTGAGGGTCGCCGCGACCTGCATCAGCTGGTCCCAGGTCGTCGGGACGGTCAGGTGGTACTTCGTGAAGACCGACTTGTTGTAGAACATCACCCAGTCGTCGACGCTGATCGGCGTGCAGTACTGCTTCCCGTTCACCGTGTACAACTGGCGCACCGCATCGGTCACGTAGCCCTTGTCGACGGCCTCCGTCCACAGGTCGGTCGTCTCCGCGATGACGCCCTGCTCCGCGAGCTCGTCGAGCGCCGTACTGACCTCCCAGGTGAACAGCCCCGGGCTCTCCTTGGTCCGGAAGGACTGCCGGATGAAGGCCCGGTACGGATCGCCGGAGTACTGCGTGCTCTTCAGGCTGATGTCGATGTCCTGCTTCGAGATCTTGGAGAAGGCGTCGAAGTTCCAGGGCTTGTTGTGGGCGAAGCCGAGCTCGCCGGTGGTGGCGCCACCGGTGTCCGGCTTGCCGCCGCAGGCGGTGGCGACCACGGCCGTGGCCAGCACGATCGCCGCCCCCGCCAGGACTTTGCGCGCTCTCATCGTTCGATCA
This sequence comes from Kribbella capetownensis, assembly GCF_004331485.1. Taxonomy (GTDB): domain Bacteria; phylum Actinomycetota; class Actinomycetes; order Propionibacteriales; family Kribbellaceae; genus Kribbella; species Kribbella capetownensis. The sequence continues at coordinate 673,455 of NZ_SJKD01000004.1, read as the reverse complement.
CTCCTTCGTTCGGGGACGCGTGACCGATGCCTTGGGCAAGTATGCTCGGGTCACGCAGGGCGATCACCAGACCGGTCCAGGTCTGCGGGGCGGCGCCGAGGCCGGCGCCGTTCTCGGGATTCCAGTACTCGGCCCACCCGCTCTGCAGGGCGCCGTCGATCGAGCGGTCCGCCAGTGTGTGCGCGGCACCGTCCAGTTCCCATCTCCGGGCCGCCAGCCAGAACAGGTAGTTCAGCGGTGGCCAGGCGGGTCCACGCCAGTACGTCTGCGGGTCGTACGACGGATGGGTGCGGGCGACGTTCGCCGGACCGTACGGCGCGCCGAACCGGTCGGGATCGTCGAGTTGGCCCAGCGCTGCGAGCGCCTTGGCCCGGTCCTGGGTGACGAGGGCAGGCATCAGGCCGTCGCTGGTCGGCACCCTGGCGGAGGAGCCGCCGCCGACAATTGGCAGATCGGACCACAGTTGCTCCTCCTCGTCCCACAGGAGGTTGTCGATCGTCTCGCTCAGCTGCGCGGCCCGGTCGGCCAGTTCCTGGTCGCCGAGCAACTCCGCCAGTTCGGCCAGATTGAAGGCGACATACGCATTGAAAGCGGCCGGGCAGGCGACGAACGAGGTCGACCACTGCGCGCCGCCGTCGCTGTCGAAGGTGATGTCGTGGACGCGGGCCTTGTTCCAGGCTGTCCGTGCCGGCCGGCTGTAGTTGTCCGGCGTACGGCCCGGGGCTCCGAAGTCGTCCCATCGTGGACTGTGATCGTTGCCCGCTTCCCACGGATGAACGACGTAGATGAGGCCGTCGTCGGTACGCCGCGTCCGCCACAGCCAATCGAGTCCGCGCCGGGCCCGGTCCAGTGTCTCCGCCGACGGCACGAACCCGCGCGAGCTCAGCACCTTGGCCGCGTGGCCGAACATCGGCGGCTGAGTGAGTGACGAGGTGTTGTCGAGTGGACCCAACCATGAGTCGGCGCGACGGCCGCCGTACCTCATGTGCGGGACGAGTCCGCTGGGCAGTTGGCCGGCCAGCGTGGCGTCGAGCTCACGCAGTGCGCGATCGTCACCGAGGTGGGCCCAGATGATCGCGTGGAAGCAGGAGTCCCACAGCCACAGATGCGGGTACGTCGTGGGGTTGGGGACGCAGTACCCGCGGGCCTCGTCCCAGTGGCTCTCCAGCAGCCGCCGGACCTGGAGTTCGAGATCCTGGCCTGTCATCGGGCACCGTCCTTCCGCACCACAGCAGTCATCGCCCGGACCAGTGATCGCGCCAGGACGGCGTGTCCGCGGACGTTCGGGTGGACGTTGTCGTCGGCAAGCATCGACGTGACGTCCCAGCCGTCGACGACCACCGTGCGCGCCGAGGGGAAGCGCGCGACGGTGGTCCGCAGGGTGGCGTTGTACTCGTCGACGATCGCGTCCGTCGCCTGGTCGTACGGCGGATGACCCGAGTAGTCCTGGATGTGGGGCTGCTCGATCGCCAGTGTCACGGCCCGCGGGTCCGCCTTGTGCAAGGCGTGCACCACGATCTCGAGCGATTCCTCGTACTGCCTCCGGCCGGCCGGAGCCGCACCGTGCAGCCGCGCGTCGTTGAAACCGGTCATCAGCACGTAGACGTCGGCAGGACCGGGTGGCCGGGCGACGACGAGCCGGGCCGTCTCCGTGCTCAGGCTCCCGCTTTCGGCCTGGTTGTCCAGTCGGTGGCCGAGCCGTCGCGCGGCCTGTTGCACGAACCCGTCGCTGTGCCGCCGTGCCCCGGTCCCGAAGACCCAGGAGTGACCGTACGCAGTCAGCACCCGCGGCCAGCCTCGCCGGTCGGGAAGTGATCGCCACGACGAAAGGGAGGCGGCTCGAGGTAGTTGTTGAGGCCTGGCACGCACTCGCCGCGCAGGTGGAACGGCGACGCCTCGTCCGGCCTGGTGATCCGCGTGCTGGTCGGGATGTAGCGGATGGTCAGAGCTCTGCGCCACCGGTCCGACCGGTTCGGCCTCGAGCTGTGCACGATGTTCGGGTGGTGCACCTCGACATCTCCGGCTTGCATCACCACGTCCACCGCGGAGCTCTCGTCGATGTCGGCGTCGATCCGGTGGCGGAGCACGCTGTCGGGATCGGACTGCTTCATCTGCTCCAGCTCCCAGCGGTGCGATCCCGGCAGGACGCGCAGGCACCCGTTGTCCGCATCGGAGTCGGTGAGGGCGAGCCAGAGCGTCACGACGTTCATCGGTTCGAGGGGCCAGAACGCTCCGTCCTGATGCCACTCGACACCCTTGCCGCGCTTCGGCGGCTTGCACAGGTAGTGCGTGGCGAACAAGGCGATGTCCGGGCCGACGAACTGCTGCGCGACGTCGAGCAGGCGGTGGTCGGAGACGAGCCGGATCCAGAACGGGTCGTCGCGGGCGAGCCGGTGTCCCAGCTGCTCCGGGGTGAGCTCGGGGTGCCGGGCGAGCAGCCAGTCGACGTGCGCGTTGGCCGCCTCGACGACGCCCGGGTCGATCACGTCGCGGAAGACCGCATAGCCGTCGGTGGCGTACTGCCGGTTCACGGTCCGCATCACGGTCTCCTTCCGCTGCTGTCCCGTGATCGACGCTATATGCTCGACAGTGATGCTTCTTCCTGGCGAGGGACCAAAAATTGCTCTCCAGTGACACGGACGTGACGCTGCTGCACTTGGAGGACTACGTCGCGGCGGGCGAGACGTACTACGTCGGCCGCCGTACGGAGGCCGTCCGGTTCGTCGGCCGGCTGCACACGCACGACGACTTCGCTGAGCTGACCTGGATCGAGTACGGCGTGCTCCAGCACGTGGTGGGCGGCACGCGCCAACTGCTCGAGGCGGGCGACGTGGTGTTCATCCGGCCCGACGACATCCATCTGTTCCGGCCCGTGCCCGGCCGCTCGTTCGCGCAGGTGGCCGTGTCGTTCCCGAGCGAGACGCTCAGAGCCCTCGAGGCCAGGTACTTCGACCCGGCGGACTGGGCCTGGTCGGCCGGCGGCCTGCCGAAGACACACCGGCTCGACAGCGTCCGGCTGCGGCGGCTCACCGAACTGTCGTCCGTCCTGGTCTCCGGCCCCGCCGGCCGGTTACAGCTGGAACGGTTCCTGCTCGAGTTGCTGTGCGACCTGATCGGCCGCCCGGCCGGAGACGGGCTGCCGCTGTGGCTGACCGAGGCACTCAGCCGTTTCGCCGACGACCCGGTCGCGCTGACCGCGGGCGTCACCGGACTGGCGGGGCTGGCCGGCCGCAGCCGGGAGCACGTCAACCGGGTCATCCAGGCCGGCAGCGGGCAGACGGCGACCGAGATGGTCAACCAGGTCCGGCTGAACCGGGCGGCCGCGATGCTGCGGATGACGGATCGCCCGATCGCAGCTGTGGCGGCCGAGTGTGGCTTTCCCTCGCTCAGCCACTTCTACCGACTGTTCAACGAACGTTTCAAGGCAACACCGCGCCACTACCGGATGGTGTCCACCGTCTCCGGCCTACGCCCCACCAACCGCTAGACGGGCGGATGAATCTCCCACAGATAGCCCCACAGGTACGACGTCGCGTAGGACCGATATGGCCGCCACAGCTCACTGCGTTGCTCCGCAACCCTCGGTGTGATCGTCTGCTCCAGCCTGTCGAGTGCCGTGAGTGCCGCGCGCACAGTGAGGTCGCCGGCAGGGAAGATGTCCGGTCGGTGCAGGTACAGCATCATGAATCTCTGCGCCGACGATGGACCGATACCCGGCACGGCCACGAGTTCGCTCTGAATTTCGGCATCCGGCAGAGCCGCGAGCTTGTCCGGCTCCAGCAGGCCGTCACCCGCGAGTTCAGCGAGCCCGCGGATCGTCCTGGCCTTCCGGTAGGACACGCCGACGTCGCGCATGCTCCGCTCGTCGGTCGCGATGACACGCGCGGCGGTGATCGAACCGCCCAGTTGAGCCACAAGTCGGTTGTAGATGGCGACGGCCGTTGCCCTGGTGAGTTGCCGCGAGACGATGGCGAAGGAGAACCATTCGAGCGGACTGCGGACCTCGACGGGGACATGCATCTCATACGCATCGATCGGCCCCGTCGACTGCACCCACGAGGCGAGTGGGTCGCCGAGCGAGCCCAAGTACCTGGCCGCGGCGCGCTGTTCTTCGGTCGCGCGCTTTCCGGTGCGAGTCATGGTCACCTGGCAAGCATCGCAAGAGTGGCCTACATCGTCCAGAAGGAGCTGGGCCCACCACCAGCCGATTTCTCGACCACATGCACAGCAGCCGATGCTTGTCGATCTCTCAATGGACCCAATAGTCCTCTATTGTGCATGACGAGCACGCAGGACAACGAATGTGGAGTGATCACCATGTCGGCACGTGCAGCCCTGATCACGGGCGGCACCAGCGGGATCGGGAAAGCGACCGCGGAGGTGCTGCACAGCCGCGGCTACCAGGTCGCGGTCACCGGACAACGCCCGGAGAGCGTCACTCGGGCGCGCGAGGAGCTACCCGAGGGCGTCCTGGTCTTGCAGGCTGACGCGGGCTCGCTGGTTGACACTGACGAGGTGGTGTCCGAAGTCCGCGAACGATTCGGGACTCTGACAACGTTATTCCTGAACGCCGGCGTCAGCCGTCCCGTGACGCTGGACGCCTGCGACGAAGCCACCTTCGACGAGGTGTTCACCGTCAACACCAAAGGACAATTCTTCACTCTGGTCAAAACGCTGCCGCTGCTGTCCGACGGCGCTTCGATCATTGTCACCGTGGGGATCGGCGCGACGCGCGGCCTGACCGGCAACAGTCTCACAGCAGGATCACGAGGCGCGCTGCTGACGATGATCCCGACACTCGCCCTGGAGCTCGCCCCACGCCGCATCCGAATCAACGCGGTCAGCCCGGGATACACCGACACCCCCATGCTGCGGGCCACACCCGGAATGGGATCCGATCAGATCGCCGCGATGCTGGCCGCGACGGCAATGAAGAACCCCTTTGGTCGCCTCGGCAGGCCTGAAGACATTGCCGAGACCGTTGCGTTCCTGGCCTCGGACGGAGCCGCGTACGTCACCGGACAAGAGATCGTGGTGTCCGGCGGCGCTGGATTGGCCGTCTGACCGATCCCTCATCGGAGGCCATGGGGGCAAGGTCACGGTCACGTGTCCAGGGTGATCTCGATCGTGTGGTCTCCGTGCAGGGAGGCGGGTATGCCGAACTCCCCGCACGGGCTGCCGTCGAGCTCGAACGAGCGGATGACCTTGCCCGCACCGCGAAGTGTCATCGTCAGGCCGGCGTCGCGGTACCGCAAGCCGCTCAACGTGACATCGCCCCAGCCGGAGGGGAGGGCCGGCGCGAAGGTGAGGCCGCGGTCGTCGAACACCATCCCGAACAGGCCGGTGTGCATCATGTCGATGAACGCCGTCGCCGACCAGGTCTGGTCGGGCTCCGAGTCCCAGCGGCGTTTCAGTACGCCGGTTGCGCCCTGGTAGCCGCCCTCGACGGCACCGGAGTTCCCGTCGTAGATCTCCCAGAAACCGCCGCTGTCCCTGACCAGCTCCGCCAGCAGCCTGGTCTCGGTCGCGAACCCCTCCACCTCCCCGTGCCTGGCCAGGCCCTTCGCCCAGAGTCCTTGTACGAGCGGCCAGACGATCGCGTTGTGCCGTCCGGGCTCCGCGCTGGAGTATCTGTCCCACTGCGGATAGGTGTCTGGCATTCCCCATCTCATCCGATGCGCGTTCGAGATCAGGGCACTGGCTTGTGCGCCGTCCGCGATCCCGAAGAGCAGCGCGAACGCCAGCCCCGTACCTTCCTGGTAGGCGCCCGGCGATCCGTCGGCCGTGAGCTGGTAGTTGTAGCTTCCGGTCCGTGGATTCCAGAAGTGTTCATTGACGGCCTGCCTGATCGCCACCGCCTTGGCGCGGTGACCATCAGCCGGCCGGCCGAGCGTGTCCGCCATCTCGGCCGCGCGCGAGTAGGCCGCGTAGTACAGCGCGTTGGTGCTCAGGTACATCGCCGAGACGACATCCGGGTACGACGTACTCTCGCTCCCCCGCGACTCGCCCTCGTCCGCCGTCGGTGCAGGGAAACCGGAGACGCCGTCGTTGAAGAACGACGGACCGGTGAACAGGCCGTAGCGCGCGTCAGGGCCGAAGACCGCGGCTTGCTCGCGCAGAGCGAGGGTGTTCGTGACGACGTCGTACGCAGTCTGCAGGAAGTTCCGGTCGCCGGTCACCAGATAGTGGTGCCAGGCGCCGACGGTCCACACCACCTGATCCCACTGCTGGCTGTCCTGCTGCACCCTGAGCTTGCCCGCGGCATCCTTCTCGACCACCGCCCACAGCGTGTTCGCGGCCAGCGCCGGCGCCAGCAAGCTCGTCGCGTTCCAGCTGTTGATCGTCGCATCCCGGGTCCACGGCTGCTCGTAGCCGCCGCCGGCCCGGACCATGCCGACCGCCGGATCCATCAGCCCGCTCCTGGAGTGGACATCGCCGAACCGAACGGTGTTGGTCACCAGCAGGTTCTCGAGCGCCGCCGGGTAGATCGCCCCGTACAGCGCCTGGCTCTCCGGATCCTCGAACCGCAGCGTCGGACGGGAGTCTGTCGTGGTCATCGGCCCATTCCATCAGACCGGCCGACCGATGAAGGATGTCGCCGGTCCGAGGATTGACGGCGGGTACCGGGTGCTCGTCAGAGCCCGGTCAAGGGAGGCGCGTCATGAGTATTGGGTTCGGGATCTTTCTGATGGCCACCGGCGCGATTCTCACCTTCGGTCTGCGCGACCGCAGCGACGCGATCGACCTGCCCGCCATCGGAGTGATCCTGATGCTGGCCGGGGCCGCCGGCATCTGGCTGTCGTACCTGATCACCAACAGGCGCCGCCGCGTCGCGACGCAGGCCCTGGACGAGGCGGTCGAGGAGGAGTACCGCACGGTCCAGTCGACGGGACGCATCCGGGCGTACGTCGCCCGCAGACCCAAGCCCGCACCGGCGACGACGGACACCCCTACTGCCCGCACGATCGACCTCGACCCGGCCGCCAGCGATCTCCCCACCACGGCCGCGACCGCAGCAGCTGCAGACATCGCCGAGCACCGGCCTCCGAGCTCGACGAAAGGCCGGTGTCGCGGGGAAGTGAGTCCGTGCGTCAGATCGGGAGCGGATCGTAGCTCGCGCCGAACGGGGCGTCCGGTCTTGCGAACTCTCCCATCAGGGCGCGCCTGAGAGGCGTGGTGCGCTCGAGGAACTCGGGGTCGTTGCTGAATCGGTCGGCCGCGCGGACCCACGGTGGGCTGTAGACGTAGTGCGATGTGTAGCGGTCGTGGTCGCCGTCGTGGCGGAAGGTTCGATGCCAGACGCCATTGTGGAACACCAGCGCAGCGCCTGCCTCGGCACACACGACGTGGCCGATCGCGATGTCGCCCTTGCTCTCCCGGATCGAATCGGGGAGACCGACCCGTGAGCGGTGACTGCCGGGGATCAGCTCCATGTTGCCCATGCCCGGCACAGTCTGATCGGTGAGCAGATACGACACACGAAGCTGCAGCAACGGAACCGGGTATCCCAGGTCCTTGAAGTCGAAGGCGGACGATCCGTCCTGGTGCCAACCGCCGTTCCCCGCGTGCGCCGGCTGCATGGTGTTCCAGCCGGCCTGCAGCACGAATCGGTCGCCGAGCAGACCCTGCACCTTCGGCAGGACGTCAGGATGATCGATCAGCCGCTCGAGAACCGGCTCGCTCTCGTAGCTCCGGCCGATCTGCCCGAACTCGCGGCCGCGGTTCTGGTGCAGCCGCTGCGAAGCGTCGTACGCCTCGGCGGCCTCATCCTTGGTCAAGACGTTGGGAATCAGGAAGTAGCCCCACGACTCGAAGATGAAGCGATCGGTCTCGGTCAGCTGACCTTTGCCGACGACAGGATCGAGCATCACTGTGTCCTCTTCTCCATGTTGTTCAACGTTCGTTGAGCCGTCACATCGCACTCACAGACTGCATCCTTACCCTGAGATCGCCTGGGCATGTCTGCCGACGGTGTCGAAGTGATTGGCCCAGGAAGTTCCGCCGCACACCGCACGTGACAGACGGCTCAGGGGCAGGTGCTCTCGTAGGGGCGGTTGCCGAAGGCCTGTCTCCACTCGTCGGCGGTGAGGTTGCGCCCGGCCATCGCACAGGCGGTAGCGATCGCGCGTTCGATCCGCGTGTCCCACCGATACACCATCCCGTCGTACGCCGCGATCCGTACGACGTCGTTGCCGTCGACGAAACTCGGGACCGCGCCGACCGGCTTGCCCCCGCTCGAGACGCTCACCCTGCCGAGAAGTTCGAGGGAGTGCGCATCCCACAGACTCACTGTGCCGTCCTCCGCACCGGACACCAACTTCGATCCGTCCGGCGAGAAGCGGACGAACACGGCTTCGTCGCTGTGCCCTTGGGTCGGTGCGCGTCGCAGTGAGCGCGTGGCCACGTCGATGGTGAACACCTCGCCGCTGGCACCGGCCAGAGCGATCATGCTGCCGTCGGGTGAGTAGCTCGCGTAGTTGAGGCCAGGATCCACATCGCCCTCAGCGAGCACCTGGCCTGTCTCGACCCGGAGGATCCGCCAATGCACGTTGGCGTAGTTGGGCGAGTCGTCGAAGAACACCGAGGTCCGGCCGTCGGGGGCGGGCGCGGTACAACAGTCTGCGTGCCGCGCGAAATCGACGCCCTCGTGCTCCAGACCCTCGTCGAACGACCGGTACCCGTGCGCGTTGCCTGTCACCAGCGTTGTCCCGTTGTCGACATAGGCGATCGAGCTGATGTCCAGACCTTTCGCCTGCTTGAGCAGCTTGCCGCTCCCGGCGTCGACGACTGAGATCGCGTGCGCGTCGTGAACGGCCAGCCGCTTGCCGTTCGGGTGCCAGGCCGCCGGCGTCCGCGGTCCTCCCTCCAGCGCAAGCCCGAGGCTCGTCGGGCTCGTCGTGCGCCCCGTCGCCGCGTCGCTGAAACTCACCCAGGAGCCGTTCGCGTCCCGCCACAGGTAGGCGATCGACCGGCCGTCGCCGGAGGGCAGGACATGAAGGTATCGACGTGCCGGAGCGGACGGATCGTGGGAGAGGTACTGCCGCTGTCCGGCGAGGTCGAAGGCGCGCAGGATTCCCTCACTACCACCCGTGTAGAGCGTCCTTCCGTCAGGGCTGAACGCGACCGCCCACGACACCTCCGCGGTCTGGATCCGTTGGATCGGATCTCCGGTGGCCGCACTCCAGACCGTGACCTCCCGGTTGTAGTCCGTCGTGGCGATCCTTGTCTCATCGGCGGAGAACGCCAAGCCGCGAGTCGCGTCGGCCTGGCCGCGCAGCACCCTGACCGTCTTGCCCGTGCCGGCCTCGACCAGTGCCGTCGCAGCGCTGTCCGCGTGCGCCGGTTCGAGTTGCTGTACCGCCAGCAGGGAGCCGGTGGAGCTGACATCGATGCTCAGTGCGCCGACCAGGTCCTGCCGCTGCCACAGTGCCTTGCCGGTGCCCACGTCGTACGCCGCGAGCGGCGACGAGGAGTAGATCGTCCGGCCGTCAGGACTCAGGGCAACCCGTTGGGGACTGCGCGGAAGCGCGACCCACCGCGGCAGCCGCTGTCTGTCTCGGAGATCCCACACCAATCCGTAGGCGACGTCCCCGGCCGCTTCGAGCCCCTTCTGAACTCCGGCGGCTAGATAGCCACCGTCAGCACTGAAGGCCAGGCTGTGGAAGCGCAGGTCACCTGGCTCGGGGAGGACCAACTGTTGCGGCACCTCGTCCAGGGCGGCCGCACTGAGCAGGCGAAGCGGACGCGTCGGATCAAGCGGTTGCCCGATCCCGTTCGCGGCGTACGCCGCGATCAGCCGGCCGTCCGGGCTGAAGCGCGCAGTGGTGTACACCTGCTCGTCGATGACGACTTGGTGTGGGGCGATGCCGATCGGGCCCAAGGTGTAGGAGTCGAGTGCCTGCCCGGACGTCGCGTCGTACAGCTGAACCGTGGCCCGGCTGTCGCCGGACACGATCCGCCGGCCGTCCGGTGATACGTCCAGATTCTCGATCCGGCCGAGCGGAGCGGGAGCGGAACGGACCAGGCCGGGGTGCTTGTTGATTGCGGCAACGAGGTTGGCCCGGGTTTCCGGTGAGTCCTGAAGGCGGACGCCGTGCGTGGCGAGGAGCAGCGAGAGGCTGATGTCGTCGGTGAGTTGAGCGCGAGCGCCTACCTGACGGGCCAGTTCGCTGGTGGCAGCCTGGTCGGCTCGGTCGGCCTGGCGTCCGGCGATCAGGCCGGCGATGAGGGCGCCGACGAGGAGGAAGGCCCCGGTGACCAGTGCCACGCGGAGGCGGCGGTTGATGCTGAGTTGGCGGCGCGCCTGTACCTCGGCGGCGCGCAGTTCGTCCTGCGATGCTCGTGTGCTCGCGGTGAGGAAGTCCTGCTCGGTCGCTGTCAGCGTTGAAGTCGTGTGAGCCCGCCAATCCGAGGCCCTGGCCAGGCGGCTGCCACGATAGAGCTCGCTGTCCGGGCGGCCGAGGTCGTCCCAGGAGTCGGCCGCGACCGCGAGGTGGTGCAGGATCCGCTGGCCTTCCAGGTCGTCGTCGAGCCACTGCCGCAATCGCGGCCACGCCCGCGCAAGCGACTCGTGAGCGAGACCGACAACACCGTCGTCGCTGGTGACGAGTCTCGACGCGACCAGTCGATCGACCATCGCGTCGTCCGCGGGACCGGTGACGACGAGGCGGCGCGGCAGGCGGCTGCGGATCGGCTCGCCGTCCGGTCCTGGCGTCACCAGTCGCAGCAGCAGGTCACGCAGTACCGGGCGCTGTTCCCCAGCTGTCTGCTCGTAGATCTGCTCGGCCGACTGCGCGACCGCACCGCGGATTCCTCCCGAGGCGTTGTACCCCGCGACCGTGAGTGTGCGGCCTTCTCGGCGTTGCCAGGTCTCGGCCAGTGCGTGGGACATCAGCGGCAGGGCGCCCGGCTCATCCGCGACCTCGTTGACGACCAGGTCCGTCAGACCGGGCTCGACCGTCAGGGCAGCCATCCGGGCAGGCTGTTCGATCGCTGATCTCAAGGCGTCCCGCGTCATACCGGACAGCAGATACAGGCCTTGCTCGACCGTCCGGGCGAAGGCCGGGTGCGCGGAGATGTCGGCGATCCGGTCGGCGCGCAAAGACACGATCACGATGCTTTCGAGGGAGCTCAGGGTGGCGAGGAACGTCTCGCGCTCGGCGGCGTCATGACACAACGAGAAGACTTCCTCGCACTGGTCGACGACCAGAACCGGCGGTGGCCCCGTCCCGGGCACCGCGGCCGCCAGTGCGGAGGCTGGGTGTGCACCTGGAGTCATGATGGCCACCCGCTTGCCATCCGCACGGAACGCGGCGGCCACACCGGCGCGGACCAGCGACGACTTGCCGCAGCCAGATGGTCCGACGACGGCCAGCACTCGGGCGTCGGCCAGCTTGTGCAGGCAAGCGGCGATGTCGGCTCCGCGGCCGAAGAATCCGTCCGCGTCCTCCACGTCGTACGACTCGAGGCCTCGGTACGGGCAGACCGCGTCAGGTTCCGGGAGCGCGCTTTCGGCAACGAGGGCTGGGTCCTGGCGCAGAATGGCCTGCTCCAGTACGTCGATCTCGGGACTCGGGTCCAAGCCGAGTTCGCGGTCCAGCACCTCGCGCAGCCGACGGATCGTCCGCAACGCCTCGCCCTGCTGACCGGTCTGGTACTGCGACGTGGCCAGGAGCGCCCATCGTCGTTCCCGCAGCGGCGCTTCGCTGACCAGGGCGCCCGCCTTGGCCAGCACTTTGTCGTGCTGCCCGGATCGCAAGGCTGCCTCGACGTACAGTTCCTCGGCCGCCTGGCGCAGTTCGCTCAAGCGCTCGACCTCGATCCGTGCGACATCCCATCCATCCAGGTCGCTGTGTGGCCTGCCGCGCCAGAGCATCAGCGCATCCGCCAGCACCAGCGCGGATCGTTCGGCCTCGTTCACGGCCAGCAGATCGCGGGCCCGGCTCACCGCATGCTCGAACCGCTGTGCATCGATCTCGTCGAGGGAGACCGCCAGCCGGTAGCCGAGCTGCACGGTCTCGATCGCGCCGGCCCCGAGCACCTTGCGCAGCCGGACAACGCAGCCCTGGATGACTTTCTGCCAGGACGGCGGCAGCCGGTCGCCCCAGATCACGTCGGCCAGCTCTTCCGCGCTGACCACCTGACCGGGACGCACAGTCAATGCGGCAAGGACGATCCGATCGCGCCGAGCGAGAACCCTCGGTTTCCCCTGCTCCCCCTCGATCGTGAGCGGGCCGAGAACGGCGATACCCACTCCTCGACTGTCGACCGTGGCGAGCCGTCCGTCAACGGGGGCGATACCGAGGTGATACCGGCTCGAGCCCGGGCGATACCTGCCCGGGCGACAACGGAACGGACAGACCGCCGGCAGCGGCGGTCCGCGACGACAAAGGAGCAGGGACCATGTCCACAACCAAGTTGCTGACGACAAGTAGCGCAGCCGTCCTCTTCGCCATGATGGCGACCGCCGGTCCGGCAGCGGCCAGTGCGGTTCCCGAACCGAGCCACAGCACGCCATCGATGACCGAGCCGGGTCCGCCCAACTATCCGACGTACGACCCGCGGTACGAGGTGCCCCGGGTCACGGTCGCCCAGGACACCGGCCTCGACGCGAGCTCCGCAGCTCTCGGTGCTCTCGCCGGCATCGCCCTGGCCGGAGTCGGCCTCGGCACCGCGGTGGTGGTAACCCGCCGCCGCGACAACACCCAATCAGCCTGATCACCCGTGCCCGGGGCTTGGACCTGCAACCAGGCCCGGCTCCGGCCGATCTCCGGGAGGGTGGAACGGGTGCGGATGAGAGCCGGCATCAACCACGCAATACCCGTACGGCGCCCGACCGCCCAGGTAGCGCCTCTCTGTCGAGTCGGTCGATGCCGCGGTGGTCGGCTGGTCAGGTCACGCGCGCCAGAACGTTGCGGCCGTTGACGCGCGTTCCGGCCTGTCGCCGGCGCGACAATGTGCCGGACACCGGGGATGCATACTTGACTTCGACCGGGCCGGTCGGCGAGTCGAGAGTCATGACGAGAATCGGCATACCCTTCTCGATGGCACCGCTCTTGGCCAGCCATTTCGAAATGGACCCAGCGGTGGACAGCGGTAGCTGCAGCGCAGTCCAATCCACAGTCTCACGATCACCGGTCCGTGGATTCCTGACGTTCTTGTCGGCCACTGCCCGCAGCTCGGGAAGTCGCTCCTCCTTCGGCTCGACTTCGGCTCGAGAAGGACCTTCGTCCACGCGTACTGCGACCGGACGCTCGACGGACACGACATCAACAGGAGCGGTGCCCAGGAGCGTCCGCGCGGCCTCCGCGACTCTCGGAATGTCCGTCTCCGCCATCGCCTGCAACGTGTCTCGGGCGGTCACGCGTTGGCCCGGGTCGTGGGAGGTGAGCCAGCTACCGAGTGCGGAGATCGCGCCGATCCGCACCTCAGGGAGCGGATTCTCCAAGCCATTGCGCAGCGCCGCTGGGATCGTCGCCGGGCTGATGGACACACCGGCCAGGCTGCGAGCGATGCGGATACTCCCTTCCGCGCCGTACAACCACCGCTGAGGTGTCTGCTCGCTCCCTCCTGCCCGCGCACGTTCGAAGGCGTAGGCATACGCGTCATCAACCGAGACGTACCCGTCGTTGTCCCCATCGGCTGCCACCGCGCATGCCGGCCACCAGAGCACTCGTGAAGACCGAACCGGACGAAGATGCGACGCCAGGCAGCGGATCGCCCTCGAAGGAGTACTCGCTGCCTCGCGATGCCGTCAGCACAACACGGCCGCGACCGTGCCCCTTCGGCGGTCTGTGCGTGCGGACGTACGCCGCGAAGTATCCCGACCAGGTGGCCGGCCTCGTCCTGATCGACTCCACTGCCGCCAAGACCACCCCCGCTCCCCCCGCCGCGCGCTGGTTCCTACAGCGTCTCGAAACATCTGTCCTCGCTGATCGCAACAACCTCGCGGGTGGGAGCCGGGCGCATCCTCGCTTCCATCAACTACTCGGATCTGCCGCCGACGTACCGAGACGATGCACGGGCAACCGCCGCGACCGGGAAGGAAATGAGCGGCACCATCGATGAGTACGGCGTCGCGAGCCGTTCCGCGGCCCAGGCCGGGACACTGCGCACCGGCGAACCACTGCAGGGTCGATGACGCGGAACGTCCAGGTTCTCAGCCGTGGAAAGGAGCGAGCCTGATCGTCACGTCACTCAGCGCGAAGCGGTGTAGATACCAGGCGCGACCATGCGGGGCCTGCTTGGCTTCGGCTCGGAACAGCCGGCTGAACTCCCGCTTGAACCCGACGCGTGGGTAGTCCTGGACGACTGCTTCGCGGACTGCGTCGGGCACCTGATCGCTGCCCAGCCCGAACACATCAACTGCTGCGCCGGCGGAAAGCAGGAAGGCTTCGGCATCGAATTCAACACCGAGGCCTGGAGTGTGGTGCATGGCAATCGCATTCGTCACGACCTCGCGTTGGACCTCTGGTACGTCGTGGCTGTCCGTGAAGTCGCGCACCACTGCCGCGCTGCGAACCGTGAAGTCGACGTTCGGGACCGGGCTAAGCAGGCCGGTGTCGTGAAACATCGCGGCGACGTACAGCAATTCGTGATCGAACTCGACGTCGTCGAGTGCAGCGATGGCTGCACCCCAGGCGTACGCACGGCGCGAGTGGTTGAGCAACGCCGGTGTCAGGAGGTCCTGAGCAGCAGCCTCGGCGTCTCGTGCCAGCAACGAGTCCGGTGGGACCAGCGCGTCTGGTTCCACCGAGTTCCGGCGCCCCGAGTGAGTTCGAGTGGCCATCGCGAGGCGGCCGACGATGATGCGTCCGTGGCTGCGCAGTAGTGGCCGGGCGAGCGAGATGCGTGCGCGGACCGTCAACACACCACCGGTGCGCTCGGTCCAACCGATGGTTCCGATGGGGGCGTGGGTCGCCGGCTGGTTCATGCGAGTCTCACCGTTCCTCGATGGTGTCAGCCTAGGGCGTTGGCAGTCATGGGTGCACGCCGTACGCCGACGTCTCGACACCACCGACTCGCAGAGCGGAAACTGCCAGCATGGCCGAGACACCACTCATCCCGGAGGACGCGGAAGCTGGAGACCGCGTGGAGGTCGTCGTGGTGGGTGCGGGCCAGGCTGGGCTGGCGATCGGGTTCTTCCTGGCACGCCATGGTCGCCGGTTCCTGATTCTCGAGGCCGCCGACACGGTGGGTGCAGCCTGGCGGGACCGGTGGGATTCGCTTGCCCTGTTCACACCGCGCCGGTACGACGCACGGCAACGCCGGTGCTCACGACCATGAGATGACTGGTGGCATCGAGTGGGAAGACGACATGGTCGACGTCAACCGGATCACCACACCGGCCAACATGCGGTGGAAGCTGGTCGACCGCAGTACCGGTGAGGAGAACCATGCGATCGACTGGCACTTCAAGGTCGGCGATCAGGTGAAGATCAGGCTGGTCAACGAAATGGACTCCGACCACCCGATGCACCACCCCTTCCACATCCACGGCGCGGGCCGCTTCCTCGTCATGAGCCGCGACGGCACCGTCGAACCCAATCTCGTCTGGAAAGACACCGTTCTCGTGCGCACAGGCGAAACCGTCGACATCCTCCTCGACGTGACCAATCCCGGCCTGTGGATGGCGCACTGCCACATCGCCGAACACCACGAGAGCGGAATGATGTTCAGCTTCACCGTCGACCCCTAGCCCGGCGCCTGAGCCAGACCGGGCCGGGTCGCCTTACGCATTGAGGAGCGTGCCGGAGAGTTCTCGGCGGGAGCCGATTCCGAGCTTGGCGAAGACCTTGTGCAGATGCCACTCGACGGTGCGTGGGCTGAGGAACAGCTCAGCACCGATCTCAGGGTTGGTGCGGCCCTCAGCTGCCAGCCGAGCGATCTGAGCCTCTTGCGCCGTGAATGCTTCCCTCGCCTCGACGGATCGTCTGGGGAGCCTCTCCCCGGCGGCGACCAGTTCGCGACGGGCTCGTTCGGCGAAGGCCTCCGAACCCATGTCGGAGAGCAGGTCGTACGCCGACCTCAGCTGTCTGCGGGCATCGCGACGACGGTTCTCCCGCCGCAACCACTCTCCGTAGAGCAACTGAGCGCGGGCGTGCTCGACGCGCATGCGGGTCCGGTCGAGCCGCTCCACTGCCTCCACGTAGTAGCCTTCGGCCGCGCCTCCCTGGCTCACCTGTGCGCGAGATCGTGCCTCGATTCCCAGCGCCCAGTCGGTGCCGCTGGCACCCGTGGTCCGGACCAGCTCGTCGAGTGCGTCCGCCGCGCGGTCGGGGTGACCGCTACGCGCTGCAGCCTCGACCAGTTCCACCAGCGACCAGGTGGAGAAGCCGAGTTCGTCGGGGTATCCGGCTCCTTGCTCTGCCGTTCTCAACGCTTCCTGGTAACGCCCCAAACCGTTGTGGAGTACAGCCGACGAGTAGTCGACGATGGTGAGTCCCATGCCCTCACCTCGCGCTCCGCCCTCCGCATAGGTGGATCGAGTGAGGCCGGACACGATCTCCGGCCTGCCCTGCCACGCCGCGAGCGCCAGAGCGCCGTACGGCGGCAAGTGATTGGCCATGACCTCGTTGACCGTCGAGAGCTCGTTGACCAGCGCGGCCGCCTCCGCGAACTCGCCGGCGAAGAAATGCAGGCCCATGCGACTGTTGAGTGCGATCTGCAGCACCGCCAGAGCCCCGGCTTGGCGCGCAAGACGCAGGTGGCGGGTGCTGAGCACCTCCCAGCTCTCGTCGTCCCAGACGTCGTGGGCCGCGTGAGTAGCGAGCCACAGCCAGCGAAGAGCGTCGCCGATCGGCACCTCGTCTGCTCGCCAGGCCTTCAGTGCGCGCCGCACTGGTGGGACGCCTTCCGCATACCCATCGGTAATCAGCGCCGCCACGCCGTCCAGCAGGAGATCGGCTGGACGGGCGGTCGATGAAGGTGCCGCGCGGGCCGCCCGGGCGACATCGCGGGCGCCCACCTCCCCGGCCAGCCGTCCGACCAGCAGCGACGCCGCCAGCGCATCAAGGTAGATGTCGCGGGCGGCAGCTTCGTCCAGCGCCTCCATCCGCCGGGCAGCTGACAGCAGCAGGGGCGGAGCGTCGCGGCCACGGCTGGAGAAGAACGCGATCTGTGCCCGGAGAAGCTCCACCCTGGCGCGAGTCAGCCCGTCGAGCGGCGTGGTCTCGACGTCGGCCAGCAGCGCCAACGCCTTGTCCGAGGAGCCGGATTGGTGCCGGGCCGTCGCGGCAGCCAGGATGCGGGCAGGACGTCGAGCGGGGTCGTCGGTCAGTTCGATGGCACGTTCGAGAAATGCCGCCTGCGCCGCCAGACCTCCTCGGGCCCGCGCCCGATCAGCGGATCCTTCCAGTTCGACGGCGACCTCCTCATCGGGCCCGCTCGCCGCGTGTGCCCGGTGCCACGCCCGTCGGTCAGGGTCAAGCTCCGGATCGGTCTCCTCGGCCAGAGCCAGGTGCACGGCTCGCAAGTCGGTCACCTCTGCGGCTCGAGCAACGGCGGATCGCACCAACGGGTGCCGGAACCGAACCCGTCCGCTCAGCTCGATCAGGCCCGCCCGCATCGCCGGGACAGCGGCTGCGTAGTCGACATCGAGTCGCTGGAGGGCTCGTCGTAGCAGGCCCAGGTCCCCGACGGGTTCGAGCGCGGCCGCGAGCAGGAACAATCGCGTCGGTCCGGGAAGTGCTGCAAGGCGCTGCGAGAAACCCTGCTCCAGGTGAGTCTCCAACGGCACGGCGTCGGCCAGGCCGAACCCGAAACTGAGCTCGGCCGTCGAGAGGCCGCGAGGAAGTTCCAGCAGCGCCAACGGGTTGCCCCGGGTCTCGGCCACGATCGTCTCGCGGACCCGATGGTCGACGTCGCCTGTCAGGACGGTTGCGAGCAGGGCGTGAGCATCGGCGTCCCTCAGGCCTCGAACGTCCATCGCCGGTTGGCCGGTCAGTTCGCTGTCCTCGTGCCCGCTTCGAATCGCGAAGACCAGCCCGACCGGATCGGCGAACTGGCGACGTGCCACGAACGCGAGCAACTGCGCCGAGATGGGGTCGAACCACTGCGCATCATCGATCACGCACACCAACGGCCGCTCCTCCGCCACTTCCGCGAGCAGGCTCAGCACCGCCAGTCCGACCAGGAATCGGTCGGGCGGTGGCCCGACGTGCATCCCGAACGCCGTGGCGAGCGCATCACGCTGCGGCCCAGGCAGGCGATCGAGATGGCCCAGCATCGGCGCGCACAACTGGTGCAAACCGGAGAAGGGCAACTCCACTTCGGACTCGACACCGGCTGCACGCGCGACGCGGCAACTCTGCCCAGGTCCGTTCGCGAGGTAGTCCAGCAGGGCAGACTTGCCGACGCCCGCCTCACCTCGCAATACCAGCACCTGACTCGCGCCGGCACGCACACGGCCTACGAGGGCGTCAAGGGTCGCGCACTCGCTCTGCCTGCCGCGGAGCTCCGTGCGCAACTGGTGTGGCCTCACGACGCCGACCGGGAACCGGGGCGAGCAGGTGCCGTCGTGTCCATCGAGCCTCCAGGGTGAGATCGATGTCGCCCAACCGGCCTCGACGACTCACGCCATCGTGTCGGGCCACACGCTCCCGATGGGGCCGGAATCCTCGGGATTATCTCACACCTGCGGCGGCGCAGCCCGTGTCGAGAACGCTCCTGGGATCGTTGATGTGGTTCTGTTGCGGACCGGACGTGCACGCTGGTCGGGTCACCATGGTGCGGTGAGTGGGCCAGGACAACCCGGTACCGGGTGACGGATCGGGCGGACACCAGGGCATTGACCCGGGACTACGCGGGTGCCCCGGGCCTCGCTTCGCGCCCACAGTGGCGGCATCCCCTCACCACCGGACTCACCGCCCAGGAGGACGCCGTGCAGACTCATTCCACCCCGGAGACCGCCACTCCCCAACGCCGCCGCAGAGTCGCCACGGTCGGGACCGCCGTACTGGCCGCCCTGACCGCCGCCGGCTCCCCCCGGGCTGAACTCGCCGGCGAACAGACGCTCACCCCCGACCCCCTCGACGCTGAGCCTGACGTGCGCCTGACGAAATTCCGTACCGTGTCCGCCGGTGGGTTGGAGGTCTTCTATCGTGAAGCGGGCGAGCCCGGCGCGCCGAAGCTTCTACTGCTGGGTGGATTCCCGTCCTCGTCGTACCAATTCCGGAACCTGATGCCTGCCCTCGCCGACCGGTTCCACCTCATCTCGTTCGACTATCCCGGGTTCGGGAACACCGAGACGCCGGATCCGCGAGAGTGGGACTACACCTTCGATCACCTCGCCGAGATCGTCGACGAGGCCCTGCTCGCCCTCGACTTCACCGGACCGATGGGGCTGTACATGCAAGATTACGGCGGCCCGATCGGCAACCGGCTCATCTGCCTGCACCCTGACTGGCTGCGGTGGCAGATCATCCAGAACGCCAGCATGTACGAGGAGGGTCTCACCGACGCAAGGGACGCTATCCATCACTGCCCGTGGTCGAACGGCACTGCCGACACCGACGCTCTGTTGGAGGCATTCCTGGAACCCGAGACGGTGAAGGCGATCTACCTGACCGGTCACCCGGACCCGACCAGGATCAGCCCCGACAACTGGAACATCGCTCTGCAGTTCCTGGCCCGACCGAACGCCCATCGGGCGCAACTGGACCTCCTCTGCGACTACCGCACGAATGCGGAGCGGTACCCAACCTGGCAGAGGCGACTGCGGCGCGACCAACCGAAGACGCTGATCTTCTGGGGTCAGGGCGACATCTTCTCCACCCCCGCGGGCGGCGAGGCGTACCTGTCCGATCTCCCTGACGCCACGCTCGTGCCACTGAACTCGGGGCACTTCGCACTGGAGGACTCCCTCACCGACATCGTTGCCGGCATCAACAACTTCTACGACAAGAACGTCAAATGCCCCCGGCCGACCCTGGCGAAAGAACTCGGCCGAACAGCGTAGCCACCTTTCGCCGTACCCGGCGCACACCGGCCCGCCACCCGAGAGCTTCGCCGACCCGTCCGTGACCCGCGGGCCGTGACGGCATGTGATCGACAAGCGGTTCCTCGGTGTTGGCCTTCATCACCGTGTGGCAGCAATTTCCCTCAGTCCCGGGCCCAGGCTAATCCGTCGCGGGTGATGCGTACGGGTGGCGGGCGCAGCAGTGTGGGGCGCAGGTACATCGATGTCTCCTGACAGTCCTTGCGGATCACTGCCCGGAAGGACTGGCGCCTTGGGCGGGCGCTCGGGAGAGAAGAGGAGAGTGAACATGGCAATCGGGCCAGTACAGCTCATCGCGCTCGGGTTCCAGCACCCCAACTTCCACGGTGAGGTCATCGCCGAACTCGAACGGCTGCGGGAGAGCGACACCGTCCGCGTCATCGACGCGTTGGCCGTCTACAAGAGCGCGGACGGCGAACTGGAGGCGGAGCATCTCAGCAACCTGTCCGAAGCGGAAGCGATCGAGCTGGGGAGCAAGATCGGGGCGCTGATCGGCCTGGGCTTCGAGGGTGAAGAGGGCATGGTGGCCGGCGCGGAAGCCGGCGCCGAGGCGGTCGCCGAGCAAGGCGGCATCAGCGTGCTCGGCGGGGAGGAAGCCTGGGATGTGCTCGAGGACATCCCGAACGACTCCGCCGCGGCGCTCATCCTGCTGGAACACCACTGGGCCGTCCCGCTGCGCGACGCCATCGCGCGGGCCGGCGGGTTCCGGCTCAGCGACGGCTTCATCAGCCCGCTGGACCTGATCGAGATCGGGCTGGTGTCGGCTGAGGAAGCCAAGGAACTGCACGAGATGGAAACGGCGGCCGCCGCCCGCTGACCGGGCGACGTGCATTCGATTCCGCACTGGGAGGAGGAAGTACAGATGCTTGGATCACGCAGGGTCGCGCGCCGAACCGGACGCCGCACCGCGCGGCGTGTCTCCCGCCGCCGCAGGTAGCAGCTCACAGCGCGCCACCGAGCCTGCGGTGGCCGCCGCCCCGTGCGCTCGGGGGAACTACCCCGGGCGCCATCGGCATGCTTCGTAGAAGGGCCACCCGCCCACCGGGTGGCCCTCTCAACTGCTGCCGACCATGCCCCAATCCTTCAACCCTTCGGCGGCGTCAATGGTGGAAGACACCGTTGCGTTCGCTGCGTACTTCGGCGACGAGGGTCTTCTGTCCGTGGCGGTCCGACGTGTAGCTGAATCCGTCGTCGCTCTCGACGTGGAACCACACCGAGGCTGGGCCCTGTACGACGGTCCCGCCGACGTCCTTCTCGTCGTCGTCGACGCGCTCGAGTTTGCCGCCACCCTTCCAGGTGACATTCATCGACAAGGTGCCGATCGCCACCGGAGGCTTGTGCTGCAGTGCGGCGATGGTGTCGTGGAAGTCGGGCAGGATGACGTCCGCAACCTTCATCGTCGCGCGGCCGTGCACCGTGTCGGCCCAGACATTGTCCGGGTGCGCCCGGTTGGTCCAGAACAAGCCGCTCGCGGCGATCCCGGGGTTGAAGTCGCGCGTCTGTGTTGCGAAGGTGGGGTCGACCGGCCCCTCGAAGACGTCGACTCAATAGAACGTGAACGTGCCCACGCTCTGCCGGCCGTCAAGGCCGATGAACGTGCCGTCCATGAACCGGACGTCGACCTCGAAGGCGTGTGCCGCGTTGGCGCCGGTTCCCCGCCCGTCGATGACGGCGGCCGCGACCTTCCCCTTGAAGTCGGTGATCGTGCTGGGCTCGCCTTGCCCAGGGAAGAAGACGTGGTAGAGCTCGCCGCCCGGGACGAGCTGGAAGCCTCCCGGAATGTGGCGCGCCGCAGCAGTCGAGAGATGACGGTTCTGCGCCGGCTGCGCTGATGCAGCGGGCGCGGCCAACCAGCCTCCACCGACCGCCGTGCCGGTCAGGCCGGCGGCACCGAACATGAAGTGGCGTCTGCCCAATCCCTGGCGCTGATGCGGCGTCTCGTCGTTCATCGCGGTTCGTGCGGCTCTCGGCAACATCCCAGCCACCCCCTCCACCATTTTCGACCATACGCCCGGACCTGGCCCCGCGCCACAGCGTCGACGACCTCGGAATATGGCGTGCGCAGGGGGTAGCCGCTCAGCCACGCACCACCACGTCGTACGCCGCCCGCTCGACCAGCTCGCCGATGACCGGGCAGCCTGGAAGCTCGGCGGCGACGAGCAGGCCACCCGACGTCTGCGCGTCAGCGAGCAGTAGTTGCTCAACCTCGGGTAGTGATCCGAAGTCGGTACGCGGCCGGACCCAGGCGAGATTGCGGCGGGTGCCGCCGCTGACGTAGCCGGCGGTGGCGGACTCGCGCGCGCCGTCCAGATATGGCACGGCCGGAGCGTCGATCACCGCGGTCACGCCACTGGCCCGGGCGAGCTTGGCGACATGGCCGAGCAGGCCGAAGCCGGTGATGTCGGTCGCGCAGCGAGCGCCGGCGGCCAGCGCGGCCTGAGATGCGACCTGGTTGAGCGCTGTCATCGCCGCGATCGCGTCGGGGAACACCTCGCCGGTCTGCTTGTGCCGATTGTTGAGCACTCCCAACCCAAGTCGCTTGCTCAGCGACAGCGGATCCCCCGCCACTCCTGCGTCGTTGCGCAGCAGCCGGTCCGGATCCACGACGCCGGTGACCGCCATCCCGTACTTGGGCTCGGCGTCGTCGATGCTGTGCCCGCCCCCGACGTGACAATGCGCCTCGCGGGCAACGTCGAGGCCGCCGCGCAGCACCTCCTTGGCGAGCTCGAACGGGAGCACGTCCCGCGGCCAAGCCAGCAGGTTCACTCCGACCAGCGGGCGCCCGCCCATGGCGTAGACGTCCGACAAAGCATTGGCGACTGCGATCCGGCCCCAGTCGTACGGGTCATCGACCACCGGAGTGAAGAAGTCGGCGGTGGCGACGACGGCCAGGTCAGCACTCAGCCGCACGACGGCGGCATCGTCGCCCGTCTCGAGCCCGACCAGCAGGTCGTCGTCCACCGGGCCGCCGAGCAGGCCGGCGAGGACCGACTCCAGTTCGCCGGGCGGAATCTTGCAGGCGCAACCGCCGCCGTGAGCGTACTGAGTCAGCCGATAGGTGCCCGTCTCGGTACTCATATCGCACCCTCCCCACTGGCAGAACCAGTTACGCACAGCGTAGAGCCGTGCTGCTCCGGGGTTGAAGGCTGACGCGTCGGTGGTTTCGCGCGAGCCCTCGCTCGCCGATTCGGGTCAGTCCTATGCTGTCGAACGGAGGCGTCAGGGTGTCTGGTGGCCCCCGCGGTCTTCAAAGCCGTTCGGGACCGAGGATCTCGGTCCGGCGGGTTCGATTCCCGTCCGCCTCCGCCACCTCGTCGCGAAGCCGATGACGAATCGGGCCGGTCGCCGTACCGTCGAGAAGTGACCGACGTACGGCGCAGGATCCCACGAGTCGACGGTCTGCTTGCGGACCCGAGGCTCGTCGACGCGCAGGACCGGCTGGGGCGGGCACTGGTCAGGCAGGTGGTCACCGACGTCCAGGACCGCGCGCGCCGGGGTGAGATCACCCCCGAGCAGGTGCCGGACGCGGTCGTGGCTGCGCTGCCGCCGCGCGCCTGCGGAGTGCGCCCCGTCGTGAATGCGACCGGGGTGCTGCTGCACACCAACCTCGGCCGGGCGCCGCTGTCTCCGGCCGCCATCGACGCGGTGGTGACGGCAGCGGGATGCGTGGACGTCGAGTTCGACCTGGACACCGGCCGGCGGGCTCGGCGCGGACGGCAACTTCTGGACGCTCTTCTCGCGGCCGTGCCCGCGGCCGAGGCAGCGCACGTGGTGAACAACAACGCCGCCGCGCTGGCGCTCGCCGCGACCGCGCTGGCGGCGGGCCGGGAGATCGTGCTGAGCCGGGGAGAAATGGTGGAGATCGGCGACGGGTTCCGCATCCCCGACTTGCTGACGTCCACCGGCGCGCGCCTGCGCGAGGTCGGAACCACCAACCGCACCACGCTGCGTGACTACGCCGAGGCTCTCGGACCGCGGACCGGTTTCGTGTTGAAGGTGCACCCGTCGAATTTCGTGGTGACCGGGTTCACCGCCGAGGTCTCGGTGCGGGACCTCGCCGCCCTGGACGCACCCCTCGTGGTCGACATCGGCTCCGGGCTGCTCTCCCCCGACCCGTCGCTGCCCGGCGAGCCCGACGCCACGACGACGCTCGCCGACGGAGCCACCCTGGTCACCGCCAGCGGCGACAAGCTACTCGGCGGACCGCAATGCGGCCTCCTTCTCGGCGATCGCGCGTACGTCGAGCGGCTGCGTCGCCATCCGCTCGCCCGGGCCATGCGCGTCGACAAGCTCACCCTCGCCGCGCTGGAAGCCACCCTGCGCGGACCGACCCCACCGACCTCGCGGATGCTGCACGCGACCGCCGAGGAACTGCAGGCGCGCGCCACGTCAATGCTTGCCCTGCTGACATCGCTCGACGTCGACGTGCAACCGGTGCCGAGCCAGGCCAGTACCGGGGGTGGCGGCGCGCCAGGACTGGTTCTGGCCAGTACGGCGCTCAGCCTGCCGGCCGCGTACGCCGAGGCACTCCGCGCCAACGACCCGGCCGTCGTCGGACGAATGCACGCCGGTCGACTCCTGCTCGACCTGCGCAGCGTCCCACCCGAGCTGGATCACGTGTTGTACGACGCGATCGTCCGCGTCGCCGGACAGGTATGACATGCACGTCATCGCGACCGCCGGACATGTCGACCACGGCAAGTCGACCCTGCTCCGCGCGCTGACGGGGATGGAGCCCGACCGGTGGGCCGAGGAGCGCCGGCGCGGCATGACCATCGATCTTGGCTTCGCCTGGACGACTCTGGGGCCTGGGGCAACTGTCGCGTTCGTCGACGTACCCGGCCATGAGCGATTCATCGGCAACATGCTCGCCGGCATCGGGCCTGCTCCGGCCGTCATGTTCGTCGTCGCCGCGGACGAAGGCTGGATGCCACAGTCCGCCGAACACCTCACCGCACTCGACGCTCTCGGCGTCCGCCAGGGGATCCTGGTGATCAGTCGCTGCGACCTCGCCGAGCCCGCATCGGCATTGGTCGGCGCTCGTCGCCAGCTCGCCATGACGTCGCTGGGCGGGATCGAGTCGGTGTGCGTCAGCGCCACGACTGGGACCGGCATGGACGACCTCCGGGCCGCGCTGTCGCGGCTGGTCGCGACCCTGCCGCCGCCCGAGCCGGACAGTGCGGTGCGGCTCTGGGTGGACCGCGCCTTCACGATCCGCGGTGCCGGCACCGTGGTGACCGGCACCCTGACTGCAGGAGCGATCTCGACGGGCGACAGCTTCAGGATCGCGCCCGGGGAGCACGCCGTGCGTGTCCGCGGCGTCGAGTCGCTGAAGGCGGCCGCGTTCTCGGTGCATGCCGTGGCTCGGGTCGCGGTCAACTTGCGGCACCTGCCCGTGAGTCAGGTACGACGTGGCAGCGCGCTGCTCACACCGGACGCCTGGGACACGACCACCGCGCTCGACGTGCGGTCCTCCGGGCCGCTACCACCTCAGGTCCTCGTTCACGTCGGCTCAGCGGCTGTACCTGCACGGGTGCGACCGTTCGACGCGGACCTCGCCCGGTTGACTCTCGGGACGCCACTACCGCTGCGGATCGGGGACCGGCTGCTCCTGCGCGACCCGGGCAGCAGGCGAATCATCGGCGCCACCGTGCTCGACGTACGACCTCCGGATCTTGTTCGCCGTGGATCCGGTGCGCTGCGGCGTGCCGAGCTGACAGCGATGACCGGACAACCGGACGCAGTCTCTGAGTTGCGCCGAAGGCACCTCGTCACCGTTGCCGACCTACGCCGGATGGGGTGCCCGGCACCATCCGGAATCGCTCCGGTTGCAGGCGATTGGCTGCTCGACCCCGCGTATCGCGACCTGCTGAGGACACGGCTTGCCACCGAGGTCGAGTCCTATCTGACCGCCCACCCGCTGGAACCCGGTCTGCCGGTCGAGGCCGCCCGCCAGTTGCTCGGCCTGCCCGACCGCCGGCTCGTCGAGGCTCTGGTGACACCGCCCCTCGTCGCCAACGGCGGACGGGTGTTGCCGGCCGCGAACCGAGACGCTCTTCCCCCGGATGTGGCCGCGGCGGTCGAGACGCTCCGCGACGACCTGGCGAAGTCCCCGTTTGCCGCACCCGATGCCGGACGGCTCGCGGCCCTCGGCCTGACCCCGGCGAGGCTCGCTGCCGCCGTCCGGATTGGATCACTCCTCCCGATCGGCGACGGCGTCTACCTCACCCCGGAGTCCGTCGACCTCGCCGTCCAGCGACTCGCCGAACTCCCCCAGCCGTTCACTGTCAGCGACGCACGATCGGCGCTCGCGACGACTCGCCGCGTCGCCGTGCCGCTCCTCGAGCTCCTCGACCGCGCGAACCTGACCCGCCGCGTCGACGAGGTACATCGCCTTGTCGCCGACCGATCCCCAACGGATCGGCCCGCGGGAGCGAGATGATGGGCATCGACGAGACGCTGGCCCGCGTCCAGGCCGACCTGAGCAGGCTGGAACCTGCCGCGGCTGCGGCGGCAGCATCCGAGCCGATGACTTTTCTCGTCGACATCCGGCCGGAGTCTCAGCGGCGTCGCAACGGCGAGCTGCCGGGTGGAATCGTTGTCGAACGCAACCACTTGGAGTGGCGCCTGGATCCGCGCAGCGACGGGCGGATCCCGGAGGCGATCGACCAGGACATTCGCTGGATCATCACCTGCCAGAGCGGCTTCTCGTCGAGCCTCGCCGCGCACTCACTGTGCCAGATCGGTCTTGTGCGCAGCACCGACATGATCGGCGGCTTCGACGCCTGGCTCGCGGCCGGCCTGCCGGTCCTCCAACCCGCCACACCGCGGCGACCTCGCGGCCCCGGCGAAGGCCCGTCCGACGGTGCGATGCCGTTCAGTGCCAGATCCTGCCCACTCAGCCGTATCGTCATTGTGTGAGCGTGGACGAGGTGCTGGCCGCTCACCGCGGCCGCGGGCGGGAGTTCACTGCGGCTGGGGTGCGGAGCTTCGTGCTGGATGAGGGCCGCTCCGACGCGGAACCGGTCGTCTGTCTGCACGGCGTACCGGCTTCGTCCTTCGTCTATCGTGCGGTCCTGCCCGAGCTTGCGCGCCGCGGATTGCGCGGGATCGCCTTCGACCTTCCTGGTCTCGGACTGGCTGCCCGGCCGGACGACTTCGACTATTCCTGGACCGGCCTGGGGCGATGGGCGACGGCGGCGCTCGACGCGCTCGGGATGGACCGGGTACACCTCGTGGTCCATGACATCGGCGGGCCGGTCGGTTTCGAGATCGCAGCTGCGGCACCTGACCGGGTCCGCTCCTTGCTGCTGCTCAACACCGTCGTTGCCGTCGACACCTTTCGTCGGCCCTGGGTGATGGAACCCTTCGCACATCGTTCCCTCGGGCGGGCCTGGCTCACGGCAGCAGGGGTACCGGTGGTGTTCCGTACGCTGATGCGGACGATCGGCGTCGGTCCGAGCGTGCCGGCCGCCGAGCTCGACGCGCATCTGCGCCTCCTTCTGGGCGACGATTCGGGCCGCGCGTTCCTGCGGATCATGCGCTCGTTCGAGCGAACCACCGAGAAGAGGCGCCGGTACGAGACCGTTGTCGGCTCCGGCGCGTATCCGGTGGGACTGTTGTGGGGCAGCAAAGATCCTGCCCTCCCGCTGCGCACCTATGGCGTGCAGGCGCGCCTCGCCGCGCGGCTCGACCACATCCCGAGTGTGCCCGGAAAGCATTTCCTCCAGGAAGACTTTCCGGACGAGATCGCCGCCGCCGTCGCTGCTCTGGCACAGGCCGACGGCCGCAAGACAGGTGAACGCTGACCGGGAGCTGCGAGGATGGCGGGGTGGATGGCCGAATCGTGGGAGACGGTGCGGCCGGGCGTGCTCGGGTGCGGAGGCGGGTCCTCGATGTACAGGGCGCGGCTGAGCACAATTTGCGCGAGGTCGATGTGTCGTTCGGGCCGGGGCTGACCGCGGTCGTCGGCGTGTCGGGGTCGGGTAAGTCGTCGTTGGCATTCGACGTGGTGTACGCCGAAGCGCATCGCCGGTTCATCGAGTCGTTGGCGCTCGGTGGGAACAAAGCGCGGATTCCCGCTGCGAGAGTCCGCCGGATCGAGGGTCTTGGCCCGGCGGTGGCGGTTGCCCAGAATGTCCTCAACCGGAACCCGGCCTCGACCGTCGCGACGTCGGTCGGTCTGCATCCGTTCCTGCGGATCCTGTACTCACGGTTCGCCGAGGTCGAATGCCCGCACTGCCACGTGCCGGTCCGAGCGCTCTCCGCCGAGGAGCGCCTCACCGCTGCACTAGATCTGCTCGCTCGCAACGACAGCCTCGACGTCGACGTCGCAATCGTACGAGCGCTGGTCGGGAGTCATGCCCGCCTGCTGGCCGGCCTGCGAGGCCAGTTCACCGTCGACGGACGCCCGTACTCGGCGAGTCGTGTCCCCCGCCTCGATCCGGCGCAGCCTCACGACATCGTCGTACGAGTGGCCACTCTTCGGCCCGGTGTGTCGGCGGCCGAGGTCCGGGCCACTCTGGAGCGGGCCGACGCGCTGGGCCGACCCGAGGTGTTGCTCAGCGGTACGCCGGTACTCCGTGCGCCGATCTGCCCGCACTGCGGCGCCTGGGTCCGGCCACTCGCCCCGTCGGCGTTCAAGAGTGACAACGACACCTCGTCACACCGCATCGCCGGCCTCACCTTCCAGGAATTGATCGGCCGATCGGTGACTGAGGTCCTCGACTTCGTCGAGCGGCTCCCACCGCGCGCGCGACGCATCCACGAGGAGTTGGTCAGACGCCTGCGTCCGCTGCAGGACTTGGGCCTTGGCTACCTCGCCCTCGACCGATCGATGCCGACGCTGTCGCGCGGTGAGGCGCAACGTACTCGGCTCGCGGTCGTGCTCTCGGGGCGTCTCGAAGACCTGCTCCACGTCCTCGACGAGCCGACCATCGGGTTGCATCACAGCGATCTCCGTCGACTGCTCGACGCCATCGCCACCCTGCCTGGCCCGGTGCTGATGGTCGAACACGACCCGCTGGCTGTCGCCATGGCCGACGATGTCGTAGAGATCGGTCCCGGCGGTGGCGGCTCCGGCGGACAACTGGTGTTCCAGGGTCCGCCTGCAGACCTGTGGCGGGCCGGCACCGCGTCGGGTATCAGCTTCTCCGCCCGCGGTCGTCGGGATCGACCGCGACGGCGGGTGTCCGACGACCGGATCCGCGTCACCGGGGCGAGCCTGCGCAACCTCCGTGATGTCGACTGCGAGATCCCGCTCGGGTCGTTGACGGTGATCACCGGGCCGTCAGGAGCAGGCAAGACCACCCTCTCCCACGACGTGTTGCTGGCGTCGTCGCGCGAGCGTGGCCCGGTCGGATGCGCGACGTTCGACGCGCCGGTGACCCGGGCTCGTGCGGTGGATCAGGCGCCGCTGGGCAACAATCCACGGTCGAATCCGGCGACGTACAGCAAGGTGCTCGACCGGATCCGCGACGTCTTCGCGAACGAGACCGGACGCTCCGCATCGGACTTCACCTTCAACCGGGCCGAGGGCGCCTGCCCGGACTGCGAGGGGATGGGATCGGTGGCGATCGGCATGAGCTATCTGGCACCGATCTGGGTTCCGTGCGAGGCCTGCGACGGCCAGCGGTACCGACCCGAGGTCCTCGAAGCGACCTGGGCGGATCGGTCGATCGCCGACGTACTGGCGCTGAGTGTTGACGAGGCAGCCGCGATGTTCGACGGCCACCCGTCGGTGACCCGCATCCTGGGATCCCTGCAGGAGGTCGGGTTGGGCTACCTGACGCTCGGGCAGCCGTCTCCGAGCCTTTCCGGCGGGGAGGCCCAGCGGGTGCGGCTGGCTCGCGAGGTGGCCAAGGCGCGGTCAGGCGACCTGGTGCTGCTCGACGAGCCCACGACGGGTCTGCACCCCGGCGACCTCGATCGGTTGCTCGCGGTGCTCGACCGGCTGACGGACAACGGCTCCACTGTGGTCGTGGTCGAGCACCAGCCCGATGTCATCGCCGCCGCCGACTGGCGCATCGAGCTGGGCCTGGGCGGTGGTCCCGATGGTGGCCGTCTGCAGTACTGCGGGCCGCCCGTTGCCGAGAATCAGCCGCGGGTGCGGCCTCGCGCCAAGCCGCGTACCGACCGACGATCCAGCGATGCCATCCGCGTTCGCGGCGCCCGCGCCAACAACCTGCAGGGTGTCGACGTCGACTTCGCCAAGGGCCGCTTCACCGTCGTGACGGGGGTATCGGGTTCGGGCAAGTCGTCGTTGGTCCATGACGTCGTCGAGTCCGAGGCGACCAGGCGGCTGCTCGAGTGCCTGTCGGTCTATGAGCGCCAGTCGGTCCGCGAGGGACCGGAGGCCGCGGTCGACTCACTGACCGGCCTGGGCCCGACCATGGGCATCGACGCGTCCGGCCTGAACTTCGACGCGCACGGGCCGGGCTCCTACGCCTGGGACGCCGACCGGGTGACCGTTGGCCGGTCAACCGACCTCGACCGTCTGCTGGCCGTGATCATCGCCCGCGCGGGGGTCCGCACTTGCCTTGTCTGCGGCCGCGACACAGTACGCCGTACGTCGCCGAAGCCGGAAGCAGCGTGGGGCTGCGACGACTGTGGGACCACTGCGGTGCCGATCGAGCCGCGTCATCTGGTCGGGTCGCCCGTGTCGGCCTGTCCGCAGTGCCTGGGACTCGGGGTCGAGCGGGAGTTCGACTTCACCAAGTTGATCGTGGACCCGGACGTGCCCCTCTACGCCGGCGTCTTCGGCGGCAGTCTGGCCTGGTTCGGCACCACCCGCGGCGAGGAGCCGCCGATGCGGTCGCTGGCCGAGCGCTACCGGTTCGACATGGACCACACCCCCTGGAAGGCGTTGAGTGACGAGGCCCAGCACGCCGTGCTCTACGGCGACGCGTTCTGGTGTGGGTTGAACGCGTGGGCCGCGAACGATGTCGGTGGCAAGGAGTCGACCGAGTTTCCGTGCCGCGAGTGCGATGGCCGGCGGCTGCGTACGCCGTACCTGGCGATTCGGCTCCAGGGACGCGGGCGGGATGAGCTGTACTCGACCTCGCTCGCCGACCTGGACGCCGTACTGACCGCGATGGACGTGCCCGACGATCGACACGCGGCCGAGGCGCGGACGACCGCGCTGAGTCGGCTCGGCTTCCTTCGCGCCGTCGGGCTGGGTTATCTCCAGCTGAACCGGACGACGTGGACGCTGTCGGCCGGCGAGGCGCAACGGATCAAGCTGGCCTCGGTGCTGGGCGACGGTCTGGTCGGGATGACGGTACTGCTCGACGAACCGTCCAGAGGCCTGCATCCGTCCGAGGTGACTGCCCTGGCCCGAACGCTGACCGAGTTGCGGGCCGCCGGCAACACTGTCATCGCCGTCGAGCACGACCCGATCATCATCCGCGCGGCGGACGACGTGGTCGAGATCGGCCCCGGTCCCGGGCGATCCGGTGGTCGCGTGGTCGAGCTGGACAGCCCGCAATCGGTGACGCGGGCGGTTCTGGACGGACGGGTTCCGGCGACCGACCGCGACGCACGCCGGGCGCCGAGCGGTTGGATGCAGGTCACCGGAGCGCGCGAGAACAACCTCGACGGACTCGCCGTCCGCATCCCGCTCGGAGTACTCGTCGGCGTCTGCGGGATGTCCGGATCGGGGAAGTCGTCGCTTGTCGTCGACACCATCGCCCTGGGCCTGACCCGTCCGAAGACCAACATTCCGGGCCGCGGCGTGGTCCGCGTCCGGCCCGGCGAGCACGACTCCATCTCCGGCGCGCCCAAGCGAACGGTCGTGGCCGACCAGTCCCGGGCCGAGATCACCTCACCGGGGATGTTCCTCGGGCTGATCGGTGCCGTGCGCAAGGAGTTCGCCGCGAGCGAGGCGGCCGTGGAGCAGGGCATCACGATCAAGGATCTGACCTATCAATGCGACGCCTGCAAGGGCAGAGGGGCGTGGCAGCAGGACATGTCGTTCCTGCCGTCGGTGCCGCAGACCTGCGATGCCTGTGGTGGATCCGGGTATCGCCGCGAGGCCGCCACCCTGCTCCACCGGGGCCGGAGCCTCGCCGACATCGAAGCCCTCACTATCGCCGAGTTGGTCGACGAGTGGGGCGACGTTGACGCGGTACGCCGAGTGGGCGGGGCTGCGGTCGCACTCGGGCTCGGCTACCTCGTCGTACGCCAGGCGGGCTGGAGCCTGTCGGGCGGCGAAGCGCAGCGGCTCAAGCTCGCCAAGGAGTTCGCGCGTACGTCGAAGGCGACCGCCCTGTACGTGCTCGACGAACCCACCGTCGGCCTCCAGGCCACCGACGTCGCCGTGCTCCTCCGCACGCTCGACACACTGATTGCTGCCGGCAACAGCGTGCTCGTCGTCGAACACGATCCGGGCTTCCTCGCCGCATGCGACTGGCTCATCGAGCTCGGCCCCGGCGCGGGACCGGACGGTGGCCGGATCGTGTTCGAGGGCCCACCCGACGCTCTCGCCGAAGCCGGCACCGCCACCGCGCCCCACGTTGCCGGGGTGCTGCCATGAACCTCGGCACCTTGCTGCTCGGAGACCCGTCCCCCTCGCTGCGTTGGCGAGGAGCCCGCGAACTGGAGGGCGCCACCGACGACGACGCCGAGGTCATCGCGTGGCGTACCGAGATCGATCGGAGCGCGGAGATCGGCGTACTCGTCGACCGCCTGGAGACGGCCCAGCCGTACGCCGCGGGCTATCTGCTGTGTCAGCTGGCCCACCTCGGGTGCCGCGGGCCCGCGATGGCGGCCGCGGTCGAGAAGATCTTCGGCGGCCAACAGCCGGATGGCTCCTGGTCGATTCCGCCTACCGGCAGCCCTGGCCCGATCGAGGGTGCTCGCTTCATCACAATGCACACCGTCGTACCGCTGCGCGGGATCGCCGCCGCCGGCTTCGCTACCGATCCCCGCGCTGAGCGTGCCTACGAGTGGCTCCTCGGCGTCCGCCTCCAGGACGGATCCTGGCCGGCCGGACCGAAGGCCGACCTTGGGGAGGAAGGGCGCCCGACGCCACCCGAGAAGGAGTACCGCCGACTGGCCCGCGGGCTCGGTTGCCGATCGGCGACGACCGGCGCCGTTGCCTGCCTGGCGCTGCACCCCGAGCGACGGCGATCCGACGTCGCCCGGATCGGCGTCGACCACCTCCTCGCCCGCGAGACCCGGGACGCGTCGACTCTCGGTTGGGAGGTGTCCCGACTGGTCGGGCTTGAACGAGCGATGGGACAGGTGACGTTCTACGCCACCCACGACCTCGCCTTCCTGCTCGACCTCGCCTCCCGTTGCGGCGTCTCCGCACAGGACCGCCGGGTCCATGACCTCGTCGACTACCTGGAGACGCTGCGCGGACCGTACGGCCTGTGGCAACACCCGGCCCACCCGCAGCTCGCCGGCTGGCTGTCGCTCGACCTAGACAACAGCCTTCGCCGCCTCGAAGACGGCGACTGGATCGGTGACGAGGAGCCCACCTCCTCCATGTCCTCCCCTCGCAGCCCGCGCCGCTACTGACCCGGCTACAGGTGGTGCGCCCGGAGTCAGAGCTCGAGCCAGCCGAAGCCGATGTTCCAGTGCCGACCAGCCCGGAGGTGATCGATCACGGCTCGCTGGAGAGTCGTCCTGCGGGGAAGGGTCGCAAGGTCGGTATCGGGTGATGCCTGGAAGATCCGGGACAGGATGTCGGCGTCGCCGTCGTGCGTCTCGGGTGTCAGGTGGAAGCGACGTTGGAAGCGGATGATGTTGGAGTCGGCCGGCAGGTATTCGGTGAGCTGTTCGTCGAGGATCCACGATCCGCACCGCGCGAGCCGGTACGTCTCCTCGGGGAAATGCCGGGCAAAGAACTCGGTCGCGAGGGCGAAGGACGCGTCGCAGGCGACCGGGTCCAAGGGTCCGGTCGGAGCGGCGTGCACACCCAGCGCCGGATCGGATTCGTGGGCCGGAAGTCCGGCGGCCTGCACCGCCGGCGCAAGGAATCCCAGATCGCCGCGGTTGAATCCCAATCGGCCCAGCAGATAGATCCCTCCGCGGAAGTGCAGGTCGATCCAGAACGGCGCGTCCATCCCGCCGGTGCCGAGCCGTTGCCGATGAGACTCGACGGCGCTGCCGAGCGCCGCGAGCGTCGCCCAGGAGATGTCGTCAGGGATGCCACGTTGTTGGTGGTACGCGCGGACATGCGGAAGAACAGCGAGAAAGACGTACACGTAGAAGTAGCGACCCCAGGCGTCCGGCAAAGCCGGCCACGATCCACCCGGCCGAAACCCGCCCATATCCGCGACGGTCCGCTGAGCACAACGTCGTACCAGCCAGGACAGAGCGGGATTGCGTTGCAGCTCGGACAACCCAGCGACGATCTCGGCCGCGTCCTGCGCCGGTACGCCGAGTCGAAGCAGATGGGTCAGTCCGGTGTCAGCAACGGGTACGTCGACCTCGTCGCGAGGCCCACCCGCCCGCTGCAACTCCCCCAGCCACATCGCCAGGGCTGGATCGTCCCCGAGGAAGCCGGCCACCTCCTCGACACCGATATACATCGCACCCTCCGCCCTGCGCCACGAATGCCAGCACTCGGACCCTAATCGATGACAGGTCCGCGACCTGGGGTGACGCTGGCGGCGTCTGCGATGCTGTGGGCGGTTGGCCGCTGCCGACCGATTGATTCCTTACAAGAGCGACAGCTCACGACACGTCAACTTGAGGGCACCCCAAAGCAGAGGAGAGCCCCGTGGGCAAGGTGGTCATGTACAGCTCGGTGGACGGTGGACGGTGGTCGGTGGCCAGGTGCTTGCCGCGGGTCTGGTCGACGAGGTGCGCATGGACGTCGTACCCGTGGTGTTCGGGTTCGGCAAGCGCTACTTCGGGTCGGTCGACGTGCAGCATCTGTTGGAGGATCCTGACGTGGTGATTCAGGGC
The DNA here is from genome assembly GCF_004331485.1 of Kribbella capetownensis. Lineage (GTDB taxonomy): Bacteria > Actinomycetota > Actinomycetes > Propionibacteriales > Kribbellaceae > Kribbella > Kribbella capetownensis. Next base: position 638,543 of record NZ_SJKD01000004.1, on the reverse strand, counting down.
AACAGGGTGCTTCACCTGCGCTACCGCGTGCGCCGTTGACCGATCTCAGCGGGTACGCCGTTATTGGCGTGCAATCGGTCAGCCGCATCGCTAGGGTCCTGTGCCGAGATGGACAGGCCATGGGCGTGAGAAATTACCTGATCGACGGCGGTTCCGGCACCGGCAAAACCACGGTGTGCGACGAACTGCAGCGACGGGGCTATCAGGCTGTTCATGGCGACAGGGAACTCCGCGCAGCGCCGGAGCCCGGTGAAGCCACCAGTGACCGCGCATCCGACAGCCACCTGCCGCCCGTCTGGGATGTTGCGAAGGTCAAGGCCGTGATTGCCGGCCAGGACGAGGCGGTGACGTTCTTCTGCGGCGGCTGCAGGAATTCTTCGGAGTTCATCGACCTTCTTGACGGTGTTTTCGTCCTTGAAGTCGACGACCTCGACACGGTGATGCGCCGGATTGATGAGCGCGTACTCGTCGACCCCACCGACTGGGGCGGAAGGCAAGAGGAACGAGAAATCATCATGCACCTGCACCACACCAAGGAAGGCATTGCTCAGGGATGGGCAATCGACGCCACCGCCCCGCTCCAACTCGTCGTCGACGACATCCTTCGCCGCATCGACTCACACTAGGCGGCCACCGAACCGGTCAGGTCGTCGCGTCGTCGCCATGCGCGTCGGAACGAGGCGGCCTTCGAGGTCGTCCGTCGTGGTGTCGGCGAAGCGCCAGAGCCTGCGGGTGAGGTTGCCGATGGAGCACGCCCTCGAGCCGAAGCTGGAGCGCTTGGGGCGATTACCGGGCGCGGACGGTTCGCGCGAAGTGCTGACCCCGGGAGCCGTGCTGCCTAGCATGTGAGGCGGGGAGGCGTCGGATGGAGCGACGGATGATGGTGGGCCGGGCCCGGCCACTGGCTGAGCTCGACGCCCTGCTGGCTGCGGCCATCGACGGCCGCGGCCGGTCCGCGATCGTCCTCGGTGAGCCGGGGATGGGTAAGACGACGCTGGCTGAGACGCTGGCGGATCGTGCTCTCGCATCAGGTGTCACCGTTGCCTGGGGCTGGTGTTCGGCCGCCGGCATGCCGCCGTTCTGGCCGTGGCGAACCATTCTTCGTGAACTGGCGCCAGAGCATCGGCTCGCAGGCGACGGGCCTGCCGGTCAGGGCGCGGACGGACTGGGAGTGCTGCGCGGCGACGCCGGTGTCCGGGCCAGACTGTTCGTCTCGGTGATCGATACGTTGCAGAAGGTGTCCGGCGACGGCCCGGTCGTTCTCATCCTCGAAGATCTGCAGTGGGCCGACAGCGCTTCGTTGCTGCTCCTGCGTCAAGTCGTCGACGCGCTCCCGGGCCTTCAGGTGCTGCTCGTCGCCACCTGGCGTGACGAGCCGCCCAAGACGGGTGAGGATGTGCGGGCGGTTGTCCAGGATCTCCCGACCGCGGTACAGCGGATCCGGCTCGACGGCCTCGGGATCGACGAGGTGGCGGAGTTGGTGGCGCGGGTTCTCGGCGACACCCCCGCCGACGAGTTGGCGACCATGGTGCACAGTCGCACCGGCGGGAACCCGTTCTTCGTGCGGGAGGTCTCCCGACTGATCGCGGCTCGTTCGGCGACGACCGGCGTACCCGATGGCGTGCGGGAGGTACTGGCCCGGCGGATCGCCCGCGTCAGCCAGGACTGCCAGCGGATCCTGGAGGTTGCGGCGGTGGCCGGGAACGGTGCCGACGTTTCACTCGTGCAGGCTGTCGCCGGTGAACCGACCGATGCGGTTCTGCTTCAGCTCGAGGAGGCGGCCGCCGCCCGGTTGCTGGCCGGCCCGCCTGTCGACAATCGGATCTGGTTCGCCCACGCGCTGGTCCAGGAGGTGTTGGAGACGTCGCTCGGTACTGCGCGGCGGGCCGCCTTACACCGGGCGCTGGCCGAGCAGCTCGAAGAGACAGCCGGAGGCGACGATTCCGCTGGTGAGCTGGCTAGGCACTGGTCGGCCGCCTTCGGTCCAGACGCGGCCGAGCATGCAGCCGCGTGGGCGCTGCGAGCGGCCCGCTCGTCCGGAGAGCGGATGGGCTACGAGCAGGCGGTCGATGCGTACCGGATCGCCTTGCGGGGCAAGGACATCGAGCGAACGAAGGTGATGCTCGAACTCGGCGAGGCACAGATGTACGCCGGTGATCTCGAAGGCGCCCGGAAGACGTTCGCACAGACCGCGGAACTGGCGCGGCGTAACGGCCGGGCCAGTCACCTGGCGATGGCCGCCCTCGGCCTGGGCGCCGGCCTGAGCGGGTTCGAGGTGCCGCAGTACGACGAACTGCAGACAGAACTACTCGAGGAAGCGCTGGCGTCGCTGCCGGAGCGGGACGGCGGCATGCGGGCTGCGGCGATGGGCCGGCTCTCGCTCGCCTATGCGGGGACCGACCGGGAGAGTGAGCGGCTCGACCTGGCCCGCTCCGCCGTGGCGATGGCGGAGCGAGTGGGCCATCCCTGCGTCGAGTCGGGTGCGCTGGCGGCGTACTGCGACGCCATCGCCGGCCCGGCCCAGGTCGACGAGAGGTTCGCCGCGGCCGGCCGGATGCTCGCGGTCGCCGAACGCGGGCACGATTCGCCGTGTCAGTTGCTGGCCCGGCGACTCCGCCTGGTGGCGCTGATGGAGCGAGGCGACTGGCCTGAGGTCGATGCGGAGATCGACGCCTTCGCACGCACGGCGAACCGCCTGATGCTGCCGCTCTACTCCTGGTACGTCCCGCTGTGGCGTGGGTCGCGAGCCCTCATGTCCGGCGACGTCGAAACGGCGGCCCGGTACGCCGACGAGGCCGAGGCGATCGGACGTCGGGCCGGCAGCGCCAACGCCGCACTCATGGTCTTCACCCTGCGCATGTGGACCCATCGGACGGCCGGCGTACTCCCCGCGAACTTCGTCGACGACATCGACGCGGCCGTCCAGACTGTGACCGAGACGTCCGTTGCCCTGGGCATGTGTGCCAGCTACCTCGCCGCGGCCGGAGAACTCTCGAAGGCCGGACGATACTTCGACCGGCTGATGAGCCGCGGCCTGGAGGCGATCCCCGACGACTGCGAATGGCTCGAAGGACTGTGGCACACCGGCGATGCGGCCATCGCACTCGACCGTGGCGACGTCGCCGATGAGGTGGCTCGGCGGCTCGCGCCGTACGAAGACCTGTGGGTCATCGACGGGATCGGCGGAGGTGTGATGGGCGTGACCGCACACCTCCTCGGCCGGCTGGCGGCGTACCGCGGCAGGATCGGCGACGCGCGACGCCTGCTGTCCAAGGCGGTCTCGGCGTACCAAGGCGCCAACGCTGTCCCATGGCTGACCCGGGCGGAGCAGGATCTGGCCGCGATCAGCGCAGTGGTACGACGGACCGCGACCATCGAGGGCGTGTTCCGCAAGGACGGGCGAACCTGGCACCTGCGCTGGCGGGACGGCGAGGCGACTGTCCCGGATTCCAAGGGAATGCACGACCTGTCGGTGCTGCTCGGCCAACCCGGCACGCCCGTGCATGTCCTCGACCTGGTCGCCGCGGCCGGCGGTCCGCCCCGGGCGGCGGCCGGCGGAGACACCGGCCCGGTGCTCGACGGTACGGCCAGGGACGCGTACAAGCGGCGAGTGGCCGAACTCGAGACCGATATCGCCGAGGCAGAACAGGACGGCACGTCTCAGCGGGTCGGCACCCTCGTCGAGGAGCGGGACTTCCTGGTCCGCGAACTGGCCGCGGCCTACGGCCTCGGTGGCCGGGCACGGACGACCGGGGACCCGGCCGAACGGGCCCGCAAGGCCGTCGCGATGCGCGTCGCGACCGCGATCAAGGCGATCCGCGAGATCCACCCCGGGCTGGCCCGCCACCTCGAGTTGGCCGTCTCGACCGGACGGTTCTGCGTCTATCGCCCGGAGGAATCCGCGACCTGGCACAGCTAGCGATCAGGTGTGGCATCGCCACATCAGACCTGGCGCCTTCCTGGTAGATGCGGCGCACCGGGCGCCGCGCAGCACCAGGGAGAACATCATGAGCACGATGCTGGATCAGGTCGAGGAGACCCCCACCCCATCCGCCGCCGAGGAGGTGTCCGGCGGCCTCTTCCTGCAGACGCTGGCCACTGCCGAGCTCCTCAACGTCTACCTCGGCGTCGAGCTGGGCTTCTACCGCTCGCTGTCGAACGACGGGCCCGCCACGGCCGCCGTACTGGCTGAGCGAAGCGGCGCCGAGGTCCGCTACACCCAGGAATGGCTGGCCCAGCAGGCCGTTGCCGGGCTGCTGAGCGTCAGCGACGAGGCGGTGTTCAGCTTGCGCGATGGTGTGCACGAGACGCTGGTTGACGAGACAAGTCCGTTCTATGCCGGCGGTATGGCCTACATCGCGCCGGCGATGGGCCGAGCGCTTCCGGCACTGGTCGCGGCGTTCCGGACCGGGGACGGTGTCCCGCTCACGGCGTACGGCGCCGACGCGGTGACCGCACAGGCAGCGCTCAACCGGCCCGCCTACGAGAACTCGCTGATCGACGAGTGGCTTCCGCAGGTCCCGGACATCCAGGCCCGCCTCGCGGACGGCACCCGCCCGGCGCACGTCGCGGACCTCGGCGCAGGCGTCGGCTGGGCCTCGATCCGGCTCTCGGAGGCATTCCCGCACATCTCGGTCGACGGGTACGACCTGGACGAGGAGTCCATCGCCCGTGGCCGCCGGTACGTCGCCGAACGCGGCGTAGGCGGCCGGGTCGATCTCGAGGTTGCCGACATCACCCAGCCGCTCCCCCGCGACGGGTACGACGTCGCGTTCTTCTTCGAATGCCTGCACGACCTGCCACATCCGGTGGCGGCACTCGAGGCCGCCCGGCGCGCGCTGGCACCCGGCGGCTCGGTGATCGTGATGGAGGAGAACGTCGCCGAGAACTTCACCGCTCCCGGTGACGAGGTCGAGCGGTTCATGGCCGCGGCCGGGACTCTCTGGTGTGTTCCGCAAGGCCGCGCCGAGGACGGCTCCGAGGTCGTCGGGCCGCTCGACATCCGGCCGGCCACGATGCGACGACTGTCCGAAACCGCCGGCTTCACCAGGATCGAGATCCTGCCGATCGAACACCCGTTCTGGCGCTTCTACCGGCTCCAGCGGTGAGTCATCAGTCCAGGGATGTGCGGGCGAAGGCGACGGCCTCGGCCAGGAGGCCGCGCCAGAGCTCGGCGTCGAGGGTCGGGATCGACACCCATTCGCGGAAGACCTTGCCGGCCGGGGCAAACGGATCGCCGGTGCCGGTCTCGACCAGGTCGATCACCCGCTCGCGCGGCAGCTTCACCACGAGCGAACCGTCGTTGTCGTTGTACGACGCCACGAAGCGCCCGGCCAGCCGCATGCAGGGGTAGCCCATCATCGTGGCGCGGCCGATGGCAGGGTCGTACAGCAGGTCGTCAGTGAGCTCGTCGTACAGGTCGCGAGCCGCCGGGTCCCCGCCGGACTGCTCCGACGGGGACGTGCCCTGGGTGCGTCTCGCCATCAGCCCGCGGGCGGGGTGAAGACCCCGAACTGGTTCCCGGCCGGGTCGCGCAGGTAGGCGAACTTCGGCGCGCCGGGGCCGGGATCGAGGTGCTTGCTGACGACCGATCCGCCGAGTTGCTCGGCGTCGGCACAGGTGCCCTCGACGTCGGCGACGAGGATGTAGAACACGGCATGGTCGGGCACCTGTCCGCCGGTGCTGAGGATGCCGCCCATCGGACCGTCAGCCCCGGAGGCCTTGATGTTGCGGTAGTCCGATCCGCCGGACGCAGCGGGGCCGTTGGCCTCGAACGTCCAGTCGAAGAGGCTGCCGTAGAACTTCTGGGCGGCGTCGGCGTCGCTGGTGGCGACCTCGAACCAGGCCAAGGTGCCGGAAGCGGGGGTGGTCATGTGCGTCTCCTTCTGATCGGATCACCCGCCGGAACGACGAGCTGCACCCACCGTGGCAGTCGTTCGCGACAACCCTATGTCGGAGTTCGGCAGAGAATCTTCGGGCCGGAGCACGGACGCCGGCAACTTGATCTCGTGACCGTCGACGATCGGCTCGGGGACGACCGGCCGCAGCCTCGGGAGGCGCGGTGTCCGCTCGGCCGCGGTGATGCGGTCCATCCGGAACACCCGGTCGTCGCCTCGCAGGTGGCACCACGCGGTGAGATAGGAGCCGTTGGTGCCGACCACCACGTACTGCGGCTCGACCTCACGCTCCGTCTTGACCCCGCCGACGTCGATGTAGTGGATGCGCAGCACTTGGTTGTCGCGCACGGCCCGCCAGATGATCTCGGCGACCTCCGCGTCAGGGTCCGGCACCTTCTGCACGACCAGCCGCACCTTGTCCGCGGTGTCGCGTGCCTCGAGCAGCGCCGACTCCGGCATCGCGGCGACGATCTTCTGCAGCGCGCTGCGAGCGTCGTTCTTGAACAAGATGTGCTCGGTCCGGCTCAGCGCCACGGCCACGGCCGCCGCCTCGCGCGGCGTGAAGTTGAGCGGCGGCAGGCTCATCGATCGGTCGAGTGTGTACCCGCCGCCTCTGCCCTGCTTGGTCGCCAGCGGGACGCCGGCCTGCCCGAGCGCGCTCAGGTCACGCTCGACGGTGCGGACACTCACCTCGAAACGAGCAGCCAGTTGCCGCGCCGTACGTCCGCGTCGTCCGGCCGCACGCAACTCCTCCACCAGCGCGTAGAGGCGGTCGATGCGGTTCATGTTCGGAGCGTAGACGCGGCCGTGGACAGTCCTGAGATCCTGTCTCGTGAGTGTCCTGATCCGGGCGCTGCCGTTCGTCAGTAGGTCAGAGCGGGATGACCCCGCGGAGACGAGGAGTAGGCAATGAGTCACTACCTGCTGTCGGTCTATGAGACGGAGAACCAGGTCGAGGGCGCGCCGTCGACGCCCGACGACATGCAGGCCTTCCTGCGCCGGGTGATCGCGCTCGAGGAGGAGATGGACAAAGCCGGCGCGTTCGTGTTCGGCGGCGCCCTGCACGGCCTCGACGCGGCCACTGTCGTGCGCGGGGGTACCGGCCTCGACAAGGTCACCACCGACGGACCCTTTGCCGAGGGCAAGGAGCACATCGGCGGCTTCTACATCATCGACGCCGAGGACCTCGACGAGGCGCTGGAGTGGGCGAAGAAGGTGGTCGAGGCCATCAATCACGCGATCGAGGTCCGGCCGTTCCGCGCCACCGGGCGGCTACAGGACGGACATTGACGGACGGGTAGATGGACGACGTCGAGCGAGCGTTCCGCGAGGCCCACGGCCAGGCCGTGGCCACCCTGACCCGTCTCTTCGGTGACATCTCGCTGGCCGAGGACGCCGTACAGGACGCCTTCGTGACGGCGGTCCAGCGGTGGCCGCGCGACGGCGTGCCCGACAACCCGCCCGGCTGGATCGTCACCACCGCGCGCAACCGAGCCGTGGACGTCGTCCGCCGCGGCCGGCGCGGACGCGAACTCGCCGAGCAGGTCGCGCTGGACCGGCGACAGGACTCCAGCTCCGAGGATGCAGAGCTCATGCGTGACGACCAGTTGCGACTCATCTTCACCTGCTGCCACCCGGCCATCCGCACCGAGCACCAGGTCGCACTGACCTTGCGCCTGATCGCTGGACTCACCCCCGCGGAGGTGGCCTCGGCGTTCCTGGTGAGCGAGGAGACCATGGCGAAGCGTCTGGTGCGGGCGAAGTACAAGATCAAGTCCGCACGCATCCCCTACCGGGTTCCCGACGAGGCCGAACTGCCGGGCCGTCTCCGCGCGGTGCTCTCGGTGCTGTACCTGATCTACAACGCTGGAGCCGACGACATCCGGAACCGCCGCGGCTTGTGCGCCGAGGCGATCCGACTGGCACGTGTGCTGGTGAAGCTGATGCCCGACGAGCCGGAAGCACCTGGCCTGCTGGCCCTCATGCTGCTCAACGAGGCGAGAATGCCGGCGCGCGGTGGCGGTGACGACGTAGTACTGCTGAAGTACCAGGACAGGTCGCTCTGGAACCGCTCGCTGATCGCCGAGGGCCACCAACTCGTCCTTGCCTGCCTTCGGAGCCGCCGCCCAGGACCGTTTCAGCTCCAGGCGGCGATCCAGGGCATCCACTGCGCAGCACCGCACTACGGCGACACCGACTGGCCCACGATCGTTCGGTTCTACGACCGGCTGCTGGCCGTCATGCCGACCCCGGTGATCGCACTCAACCGCGCAGTCGCGCTGGCCGAGATCCGAGGGCCGGCCACCGGCCTGACCATGCTGGACGAGATCGCCGGCGAGCTCCCCGAGTACCACCTGCTGCACGCCTCGCGCGGGTCCATGCTGGAACGCCTCGGCCGACGCGAGGAGGCAGCCGACGCCTACGCTACCGCAGCAGAACTGGCCAGAACCCAGCCCGAGATCCAGTTCCTCCGCCGACGGAGCGAAGCCCTCGAGCGTGAGGTGTGAAACCTCCGTACGCACACGTCGATCCTCATCTCGAGGCCGAGCAGCAGTGAGGCGAGCAGCGCGATCGCCGCGACGAACAGATGGTGAACTCAACGGCTGGCATACCGGATCAGTGCCGGCTGCCCGGGCGGGCGTTACAGCTCAGTCGCGAGGAAAGGTGCGGAAGGCATCGAGCAGCCGGTCGCGAGTCTCGCCGGACAAGCCCTCCGGCCCCACCTGTCCGACCTCCGCGACCGTCCGGCGCATCTGCTCGACGTAGATGTCGCAGCCCTCGCAGATCGAGAGGTGGTGGACGAACCGCTCCTCCGTCTCGGGGTCCAGTGCTCCGTCGAGGAACGCCGTCACGAGTTCGACGAGTTCAGCGCAGGTCATGACTCAGCTCCGGCCGTCGTGAAATACCGTTCGAGGTGGCCGCGGACCGCCGCCCGGGCCCGGTGCAGGATGACGCGCTGGTTCGCCGTGGAGATGCCCAGCAGCACGCACACGTCGTCGGCTGACTGTCCGTCGATGTCACGCAAGGTCAGCACCACCTGCTGCCGCGGCGGCAGTTTCTCGATCGCCGCGGCGACCGTCGCCCTGACCTCGTGGGCGAGTACTTCGTTCTCGGTCGTCGGCCAGCGCTCCGGGAACGCACGCCAGCCGCCGGGGTACGGATCCTCCGCCCCGCGGAACCGGCTCGGGTCGACGGTCGGTCCCTCGTCCGGGAGCAGGCTGGTCCACGGCACCGTTCGCTGTTCGTGCGTGCCGCGCCGGCGGGCGACGTTGACCAGGATCCGGTACACCCAGGTCTGCAGCGACGAGCGGCCTTCGAACCGGCCGATGCCCTGGAACACGGCCAGCCAGGTGTCCTGGACGACCTCCTCGGCGCTGGCCGCCGTCGACACGAAGGTCCGGGCCAGTCGCAGCATCGAACCCGACCAGCCGTTCAGCAGGCAGGCGAACGTCTCCTCGTCCCCGGCCCGCAGGCCGGCGACCAGCACGTCGTCCGACGGCATGACCCCCACACGCCGACGGTACAGCAGGGTCTTCAGCGGTACTCCGGGTTCTCGAAGTCGAAGCGGCAGCCGGCATCCCACTCGGAGCGCTGGTTACCGTACGCCGGAACGCCGCCGGCGTCCTTCAGCATCCTTGCCAGGTGCAACAGGTTCCAGGTCATGAAGGTGGTGTTGCGGTTGGTGAAGTCGTTGTCCGGACCGCCGGATCCCTCGTCCAGGTACGACGGTCCCGGCCCGGCCGCCCCGATCCACCCGGCGTCGGCCTGCGGTGGGACGGTGTAGCCGAGGTGCTGCAGCGAGTAGAGGATGTTCATCGCACAGTGCTTCACGCCGTCCTCGTTGCCGGTGATCAGGCAGCCCCCGACCCGGCCGTAGTACGCGTACTGCCCGTGCTCGTTCAGGATCGACGAGTTGGCGTACAAGCGTTCGATCGCCTGCTTGGTGACGGAACTGTTGTCGCCGAGCCAGATCGGCCCGGCGATCACCAGGATGTCGGCGTGCATCACCTGCCGCTGGATCGCCGGCCAGCCGTCCGTCGCCCAGCCGTGCTCGGTCATGTCCGGCCAGACCCCGGTGGCGACGTCGTGGTCGATCGGGCGGATGACGTCGACCTGGACACCCTGTTTCTCCAGGATCTTCCGGCTGACGTCGATCAGCCCCTCGGTGTGGCTGACGTCCGGCGAGCGCTTCAGCGTGCAGTTCAGGAACAGCGCGCGGAGGTCGCCGTAGTCGGGCAAGGTGTCAGGCATGGTCTCAGGCAGGGTCTCAGGCATGGTCTCGGGCATGGTGTCTCCTTCGTGGTCAGAGCAGCTCGGCGTCCTGCTCGACGCAGAGCAGGGCCGGTCCGGTGGTGGCGAACAGTGCCGTCATCGCGTCGTCGAGTTCCTCGCGACGGGTGACGCGCAGCCCGGTGGCGCCGCAGAGTTCGGCGTACGACGCCCAGTCGGGGTTGTGCAGCGAGGTGTGCCAGACCGGGTAGTCGGCGGCGAGTTGTTCCTTGCTGATCTTGCCGAGTGAATGGTTGTCGAGCAGCACGTGCTTGATCGGGATGCCGTACTTGACGGCGGTGGTGAGCTCGGCGGCGTACTGGCCGAATCCGCCGTCGCCGGTCACCGCGACGATCGGCCGGCCGGGTGCCCCGGCCCAGGCGCCGAGAGCGGCCGGATACCCGAACCCGATCGAGCCGAGGTAGCCCGACATCAGCACCGGCTGCCCCTCCGACTCCAGGTAGCGACCCAGCGAGTAGGCATGGTTGCCCACGTCAACCGTCACGACCGCGTCGGCCGGCAGGTGCCGTGACAGGGCGTCGAACACCGCGGCGGCAGCGACGCCACGACCGCGGTCGTCGTTCACCCGGCGCGCCTTTTCCGCCCGCCAGATCGCCCACCGCTCGGCGACATCGGCGCGCTGGTCCTCGGACTTGGTCTCGGTCAGCAGCGCGGTCAAGGCGGTCAGCGCGAGTTCGGCGTCACCGAGGACATCCACCGTGACAGCGTCGAAGCGGCCGATGGCGGCATGGTGGTCGTCGATCTGCACGATCGGCTTGTAGTTGGCGATCCCGGTGTGGTTCGAGAACGAGGCACCGATCACGATCAGCAGGTCCGACTCGTTCATCAGCCAACTGGCCACCGGCGTACCGCTGCGACCGAGCACACCCGCGCCGAGTGGATGACTGTCCGGCACCAGGCCCTTGGCCTTGAACGTCGTCAGCACCGGAGCGTTCAGCCGCTCGGCCAGCGCGCGCACCTGCTCCTCGGCGCCGCGCGCACCGTGACCGACGATCAGGGCCGGCCGACGGGCATCGCGGATCAGCGCGGCCGCCCGGACCAACGTGTCCTCGTCGGGCCTGATGCATCGGCGGGACAGCCGTCCGGTCGAGTCCTTCGCCGCCGCGTCGGACGGCAGCACCTGCACCTCGTCGGGCAGGACCAGATGAGCGACGCCGCGACCGTCGAGCGCATGCTTGACCGCCAGGGCCGCCAGCTCGGCGTGATCGCTGCCGGCCTGGATCGCCGTACTGGACACCGCGACGTCCTTGAAGACGGCGGTCAGATCGAGGTCCTGGAACGCGCCCCTGCCGAGCACCTTGGACGGCACCTGGCCCGAGATGGCGACCACGGGCGAGCCGTCGAGCTTGGCGTCGTAGAGGCCGGTCAGCAGGTTGGTCGACCCCGGGCCGGCGATCGCGAAACAGGCTGCGGGCCGGCCGGTCAGCTTGCCGTAGGCACTGGCGGCGAACGCCGCCGCGCCCTCGTGCCGGATCCCGATGTAGGTCAGCTCGCCGCGTTCCTCCGCCCGTCGCATCGCCTCCGCGAACCCGAGGTTCGAGTGCCCGACCATGCCGAACACATGAGTGATGCCGTGGGCAATCAATGTCTCGACCAGTACGTCGGCAACGGTGCGGACCGGCGCCGGCGGCTCGGGCAACTGGACGTAGACACCGTCCGCCCGCTCGTCCACCGGGTACGACGGAACGCCGTCGGAGAACCCTTCCGGCGGCTGACCGGTGATCGGGTCGTAGTCGTACCCGTGCCAGGGACACCGCAGCAGCCCCTTCTCGATCGAACCCTCACCCAGTGGGCCGCCCTGATGCGGGCACCGGTTCTCCAGCGCACCCAGCCGCAGCCCGCACCGCGCGAGCGCGATGCTCCGGCCGTCCACCACCGCGCTGCGGACCCTGCCGTCGTCCGGTACGTCGTCCTCGTTCACCCGATGCCAGTTGCCCGACATGTAACGCCTCCCGTCTTTCATGACACGAACCATCCGAGAGATCAGTGCCGGGCGACGGCCCGGGCGTTACAGGAGGAGACTGCAGTCATGGACGAACGTTCGCTCGCCGTAACCCGACGGTCCCTGCACGGTGTCGCCGAGATGGTGCTGGCGGGACCGCAGTACCGGCACAGCAGTGACATCAGGCTGCGCGTCGTACCCGGTGGGTTCGGCACGGTGGTGATGCCGGACCTGCGCGTCGACGGCGTCACACTGGTCACACCGACCGCCTCGGTGCCGCTGGCCGGAAGCCTCGCAGAGCTGGCGGATCGCGTCGGTGTGGAGGCCAGCCGGCTCGACGACGTGTACTCAGGTGGTCCAGCGTTCCGGCCGGACGACAGGATCGAGATCGACCCGCAAGCCGCCCGCATCCTCGCCGACGCCTTCGCGCAAGGCGACGCCGCCCTCCGCGTGCTGGCGCCGGACGAGGAGCCGGTGCTGTGGCCCGAACACTTCGACGTCGGCATCAGCGTAGGCGAGGTCAACTACGGCGTATCACCCGGCGACGACACAATCCCCCAGCCCTACGCGTACGTCGGCCCCTGGACGCCGCGGACCGGTGATTTCTGGAACCAGCCGTTCGGCGCCGGCCGGCCGATGTCCGAGCTTCCCGGCGCGGCCGCCGTACTCGCCTTCTTCCGAGCCGGCGCGGAAGCAGCGAACGCTTGAGACCGGCTCTCCGGATCGGATCCGCGATGCCGGTGGCGAGTTCGACGTGGGACTTTCGGCCCTACTGCGCGGCTCCACTGCCGCCGATGGTTGATGGGGTGGACAAGCACAGCCCTGACGTCTCGTCCACTACTGTCTGGAGACCGTGATGACCACCACCGAGTTCGACCAATCCCAGCTCGAGATTCTGAGCGCGCCGGAGTGTTTGCGGCTGCTCGGTTCAGCTCCGCTCGGCAGACTGGTCTACACGCTCGGTGGTCTCCCGGCGATCCGGCTGGTCAACTTCTTGCTGGACGACGACACCATCGTCCTGAACACCGGACCGGGTCAGAAGCTCCGCGCGGCGGAGCGCGGTGACGTGGTGGCCTTCGAGGCCGACGATGTCGATCTTGCTCGTCAGGTCGGGTGGACCGTCACAGCCATCGGCCACCTGTCCGTCGTACCGGCCGATGAGGCCGAGGCTCTGCGCCGCTCGCTGCCGCTGCACTCCTGGCTCCCGATGGACGATCCACAGCTGATCCGTCTGGGCATCGAATCGGTGCACGGACGACGGCTGCTGCCGTGGGCCCAGCGTCCCCACGCGGCCGGCTCGTAGCCCCAGCCTCGGTTCACATCATCATCGGCGACCTTTCGTAGTCTGAGGCTGATAGGGCCGTCGGCACCGGACGTGCGGGACTTTCGCCCCTGCGGTGGTGGTGCCTCGCCGCGGCATCGTGGTCGCATGGTTGAGAAGAGAGTTGTCGTCGGCATCGACGGTGCGGGCGACAGCGAGAGCGCGATCCGCTGGGGCGCGGTCGAAGCGGCGGCCCACGGTGTCGGTCTGCATCTCGTCCATGCGTTCGTCTGGGCGGAGTTCCGGGTGCCGACGGGGCCGAGCGATGCCGCGCCGGGGCTTCGTGCCGCCGCCGACAAGATCGTTGCCGACGCGCTGGACTTGGCGCGCACGTTCGAGCCTCGGGTAGCCGTCACGGCCGACAGAGTCGACGGCTTCTCCTCCCCCGTGCTGCTGGCGGAATCCCGGAACGCCGAGCTGATCGTGATCGGCAGCCGTGACGCAGGTCGCGCACTCGGACTGCTGGTCGGCTCCACCGGGCTGGAGCTCGCCGCCCACGCACACTGCCCAGTGGTCGCCGTACGGCCCGCAGAAGACGCAGTGATCGGCAACCGGGTGGTGATCGGGTACGACGGCTCTCCGGCCGCAGACGCCGCCGTCGACTTCGGTCTCCAGTACGCCGATCGCCACGGCCTCGTCGCCCGGATCGTCACGGTCCGATCAGAGGACGAGGATGAGGTCGCGTCGCCCCTGCAGACCAGACCGGGCACGCAGGCGGCTGAGGTCGTCCAGGTGAGCGGCCACCCAGCCGAGCTGCTGCTCGAGTGGTCCGCCGACGCCCAACTCTTGGTCGTCGGCTCACGCGGTCGCGGCGGCTTCGCCGGCCTGCTCCTCGGCTCCGTCAGCCAAACCGTCCTACATCAGGCCCCCTGCCCAGTCGCCGTGATCCCCACCTCAGCACTCGACAGCCATCCGACCCGCTGACCGCCTCCACCCGCGCTACTTGCGCTGGTTCTTGGCGTGCACGATGGCGAAGACGGCGGCTCCGGTGCGGCGTTCCACGTTGAGTTCGCGGAGGACAGAGGAGACCGCTTGTTGTTGCCCACGGCACTCGTTCGCCAAACGTCATTCTCTTGGAATCGAATGGTTTGCCCGGCTGTCTAGACCGGTACTAACGTGGCAAGAGAGTTGCATAGGGCAACTATTTGTTGACGCGAAAGGCAGATACTGCATGAGATCGATCGGGCGAATGGTAGCGATGGCCGCGGCTGCGGTGGCTGTGGTCGCGGGCGGCGCGACAGTGGCCCAGGCGCAGACCCAGACCATCCACACCGTCACCTGTGCGAGCCAGGACGAGTGCCTTCAGAAGCAGAACGTGTACCGGCACTACGGCTACGCGGTGTCCGACGTCTGGTACCACGACCCAAACTCGACCTGCGCCCCCGAGTGGCCCTGCGCTCCGGGCTGGCAGTTCCAGTGGGAGGAATGAACTAACCGTTAGGCCGATGCGGTGAGCTGGCGGGTGGCATCCTCTCTCGGAGGTGGGATGCCACCCGATCTCGCACCAGAGCACTAGGTGCTGCGATGGCGCCAGCGTGGACCGACGCTGGCCCACTCACGGTCCCAGTCGCGCAGGCGCCGGCGATCGAGGGGTACGACGGACAGCCTCGCCAGCCCCGCAATCAGCAGCCACGACACCATCGCCGTACTCAGACCGACCGCACCACCCACTGCCGCGCCGTCGCCCGGCCGGCGAGGTGGCGTGGCGATCGCGCCGGACTGATCCAGCCAGATCGTCACCTCGGCGTCTTTCGCGGTTCCGAGCGGCACATTGGCTCGTCCCTCGTGCAGCCATCCGGCCGGATCGGTCCAGGACACCCGCACCCTCGATGTCGCCTCGGCGCCGGCCTCCGGGATCGCGGGCGGCGTCTCCTCCAACGCTCGTGCCTGGACCTGAGTCAGGGTGGCTCGACGTACGGCGTCAGATCGTTCGATTGAGTCGGTAACCCGACTACTCACCGTTACCGCGACCGGGATCATCAGGACGGCGACCAGGACCGCGGTCAGCACGACCAGCGACTGGATTCGGTCGAGCCGGCGGCGCAGGGGGCTGCGGCCGAACCCCAGCCGTCGCGCCAGCATCAGCCCCCACGAAGGCCCGCCCCCGCTGCTCATACCGCACTCCTCGACGGCGTCGGTAGCAGACGCCTTCGGCTCCCCCTGCACTCATCACAATGCGCGCACAGAGCGATCGTGACCAGGGTCCAAAGTCCCCAACGACTGATCGACCACTGCGAGAGAACCTCCAGCTCGCCATCGGTCAGCACCAGCCTGCTTCGTTCCTTCGGTGCAGTCGGAACCTGCCGCGAGCTCCGCCGCCCGGCGTACACGGTCTCGGTCTGGGCGTGATGGTGGGTGCCACGGTCGGCACGACTCGGGTGGGGTCGGTGTTTGAACCTTGTGAGTGGATGAGGGAGGGTGGGGCCTGGAGCGCCGGGAAGTCTGGTCGGCAGTGCCCGTCCCCGTTCGGGGTGCGGGCTGGATGTCGACCCTGGAGGCTGTGTGGCGCTCGCCGATCGGTGTCAGAAGCCCGTGAGAGCCGATCGAGACACGGATGGCCGCGGCGTAGGCTGCAAGTGTGCACGGAGAGCAGATGGCCGAGGAGTTCCCGGTGGTCAGCCTGGACTCGGAGGCGCGCGAAGCGGTCCAGTTACTCGCGGCGCGGCGCCTGCCCGGTCTGATCGTGGTCCGCGAGGACGGGACGCCGTACTCCGTGCTGCCGGCCTCGCAGGTCGTTCGCTTCCTGGTGCCGAGCTACGTCCAGGACGATCCGTCGCTGGCGCGGGTGATCGACGAACCGTTGGCCGACAGGGTCGCGGACAAGTTGTCCGGCGTGCCTGTGCGCAAACTGCTGCCGTCGGAGCCGGCCGAGCTGCCGGTGGTCAACCACGACGACACCGTGCTGGAGATCGCGGCCATCATGGCGCGGTTGCGCTGTCCCCTGGTCGCGGTGGTGAAGGACAAGCAGATCATCGGCGCGATCACCGCGTCCCGGTTGCTCGAGCTGGTCGCGCCCAAGGACTGACCTCGTCCGCTGCCGCGGCTCCGTCGCGGTGCGTGGCCGGAGTTGTGGCATGACTGCGATCGCCATCGTCGTCTTCGCCGTGGCCTATGTCCTGATCGCCACCGAGTGGACGCACAAGCTGCTGGCGGCGCTCGGCGGCGCGGCGGTCCTGCTCGCGCTGGGCGTGACCGACTCCGAGCATGCCTTCTACTCCCCTGACACTGGCGTCGACTGGGACGTCATCTTCTTGCTGTTCGGCATGATGGTGATCGTCGGTGTGCTGCGCCGGACCGGCGTGTTCGAGTACGTCGCGATCTGGGCGGCCAAGCGGGCCAAAGGCTCTCCGCTCCGGGTGATGATCCTGCTGACGCTGATCACGGCAGCTGCGTCGGCGTTCCTGGACAACGTGACGACCGTGTTGCTGATCGCACCGGTCACACTGCTGGTCTGCGAGCGGCTGGGGATCAACCCGGTGCCGTTCCTGATCGCCGAGGTGATGGCGTCGAACATCGGCGGCGCGGCCACCCTGATCGGCGATCCGCCGAACATCATCATCGCGAGCCGGTCCGGACTCACGTTCAACGACTTCCTCGTGCACATGACGCCGCTGGTGGTGATCGAGCTGGCGGTGTTCACGCTCGTCCTGCCCAGGCTGTTCCGCGGGTCGTTCGCAGTCGACCCGGAGCGGGTCGACGACGTGATGCGGCTGAACGAGCGGGAGGCGATCGCGGACAAGGTCCTGCTGATCAAATGCGGTGCGGTTCTGGTGCTCGTCTTCGCCGGCTTCATCGGCCGGTCACTGTTCGGCGTCGCGCCTTCGGTGGTCGCGCTGCTCGGCGCGGGGCTGCTGGTGCTGATCTCGGGAGTGAAGACCAGGGACTACATGGGCAGCGTGGAGTGGCAGACCCTGCTGTTCTTCGCCGGGCTGTTCGTGATGGTCGGTGCGCTGGTCAAGACCGGTGTGATCAGCAGGCTGGCGGACGCGGTCGGGGCGGCGACCGAGGGCCGGGCGTTGCTGGCGACGATGCTGATCCTGGTCGTCTCAGCCGTCTTGTCCGGGATCGTGGACAACATCCCCTATGTCGCCACCATGAGTCCCGTCGTACTGGAACTCACCAAGACCGTCGCCGATCCGTCCCAGGCGAACGCGTTGTGGTGGGCGCTGGCCATCGGCGCGGACTTCGGCGGCAACGCCACGGCGATCGGCGCCAGCGCCAACGTGGTCGTCATCGGGCTCGCGCTGCGAGCCGGGTACCCGATCAGCTTCTGGGAATTCACCCGCAAAGGCATAGTGATCACCGCGATCACCATCGCCGTCGCCGCGCCCTACCTGTGGCTGCGGTACTTCGCCTTCGCCTGAACTCCCGGGCAGCGGCTTCACCGCGCTCATCACAGCCGCTGATCGGTCTGCTGACGACTCTCGTCCCCCGGCGTATGGCGTGGACCGGACGGTGGGCAGGGGCCCCAGCCGCACTCCCCCTCCCCCCGCCGCGGCTGGCCCAACGACCACTGACCGGTTTCGGCGTGGGTGCTTGGAGCTGACTGCTGCGCTACCAGGCCCAACTCACGTGTAGAAGTAGAGGTAGCCCGTCCAGGTGCCGTTGGACTGCTTGTAGCACTCCCAGTCGTCCGCATGCTGCCGGCCCGCTTGAGTCGCCCCGAAACTCATGCAACTCGAGTAGGTGGGGAAGCCGTGGCCGAACTCCCGAGTGATAACGCCTTCTTCCGTAGCGGACGCGGACGCAACTGTCGCGCCCGCAAGCGTCAGGCCGAGCGTCAAAGCAACGGCGGCACGTTGTGCGACGCGAAGTCGTGGACTCGTCGATCTACTCATCGTTGGCTCCGTTCTCATGGATGATCTCGCTCGGCGAGCATGCCAGGCACCGCTTTCAGATCGCTGTCAGCCACCGCACGCTGCGCGGATGCCGGCCCGACTCGCCAATGCCGCGGCCGCGGGCTGCGACGTCGGAGTGAGCACCACGCAGCCAGCCTCCAAGTCACAGCAGAACGCTCGACGCAGCGGCTTCGACCTGCTCCGCACCCGCACGGTGCTGGTCAACCACCTGCCGCGGGCGAGGCGGTCGGGAGAACGTGGTCACGCCAGCCGCCGAGCCTCGCAACCGCCTGATGCCATCCGATGATTCTGGACCCGATGCATCTCACCCGCGTCTTCTAGAAGTTTGACCCCGATATACCGGCGGCCCGTGGCTACCGCTTCATGAGGACTGGTGTGAAGGGTTTGCGCAGGACGGAGGCGTCGCGGCTGAGTCGGGCCCATTTGAAACGGTTAGCTGCGACGTAGTTGTACTCCAGGACCACGCTCGTGCCCTTGGGCACCGACGTTCCGGCTGCCGGGCTCTGTCCTGTGACAACATCCACAGGGACCTTCGAGCCCGATGCGATCCCGACCCCGTTGGAGGTCGGGTTAAGCCCCTGCGAGGTCAGCAGGCTCTTGGCCGCGTCGACCGCTGAGCCGACCAGGTTGGGAACCGGGACCAGGTCCGAGTCCGGTGCCTTCTTGCGGAAGACGAACACTGGTAGTTCCTTGAGTGCCGGGTCATACTCGCCGGCGTTGAACAGGCTTGGTTCGATCTCCTTACCGGCGACCCGGCGAGCATGCCGGTTGAGCATGTTGATGACCGCGGTGTAGGTGTCGTATCCCTTCGCGAGTACGTCGCCCGCATAATCGGGCAGGAACAGATCGGGATTGTGGCGGACCAGGTCTATCTCGGCGCGCATGCCTGAATACTTCATCTTGAGACGGGCGTAGTCCTCGAGCGCCTCCGTCCGCTGCTGGAACCCGACCTCGTCGAACGGCGGCATGGCAAGAACCTGATAGTCGACGACCTGGGCGAGGTAGCCGACAGGAGCCGCGTTGGCGATCGACGGGAAGTCCTTCAGGCGGCGAGCGATCTCGTCGGGCGTGGTGACCGGCGAGATGGTGGTGTCCTTGCCGGCTCGTTGATAGAAGAGGGTGGACATCGAGGAAACCTGGCTACTGCTCTTCGTCAGGTGCTCGACGCTCGCACTGACCGAGCCTCCGGCCAAGAGCCCCTGCACCTCAGCCGACACTGAGGCGGCGATAGTCCGCTGTTGTTCGAAGCTGGTCGACGTGAGTTGGAAGACGGCGTACAGCTCGCCGCCCGTGCGCATGCCTCGCACGAACGCGTCACCATAGCCAGCCTTGAAAGCGTCGGGGCCATCGGAGCTCATGCGCTGCGCCGCTTCGGGCAGGACCGAGGGACGGCTGAAGGAGCGAAAGGCGTTCTCGACGACGCACTTGGCGACAACATAGGTCGATTGCGATGTGAAGGCCGACTGTTCGGCGAGGCCGAACCGTCCCTCCGCGGAGAACAGACCGTAATGTCCACTCACCTCGACGGACACGTTCAGGGACTCCATCATCTGTTCCTGAGACTCCACGACGACCGAGTTCGACTGGGCGCTCTGACCAGACGCTGTGGCCGTTTCGACATCGCCATCGACGGCGACGCCACGCACTTCGCCGGTGAGCGTGTTGAAGCCGTACCCGATATCGATGCCCGGACGTGCGGGGATGAAGCGTTCCATTTCGCTACTCCTCTCCTCTTCAGCCGCCAACGACCGGCGGCGTACCGTCCCGGGCGAAAGCGACGGAGGCGACGAGATCGCTGTTGGCCGCCTCGACGACGTGCCCGTAGAGGTCGACACCCTGATAACTGCCACCTGGCAGGCCGCCGACGATCTCGACCAGTGCCAGGTGGAGATGGGCGGGGATCCCGTCGAAGGCGAACACCCTGCCCAGCCAGTCCCCGCGACTCACTGCCGACCCGACGGTGAGCTCCGGCGGTACGTCGGTCATGTGCGTGTAGAACCCGCCCATCATGTCGTTGTGAGCGCGCACGAACAGCTGAGCGCCGTATACCTTCCCACTGTCATCACTCGGCACGTGCGGAGACATCCTGGTGATGTGCCCGTCGAACGTGGCGTAGACGTCGGTGCCGTCGTCGGCACCCAGGTCCATCCCGTACTCGATATACCAGTGCGGCGGTTGGTGCCCGCCTTGTTGTGGACCGCCAAGCCCGCCGGTGAAGCCGGACGGGAATGGGGTGGACAGTTCGATGGTGAATCCTGACATCGGCTACTCGATTCAGCTCAGGAGCGCCGCGACCGGAGGCGGCAGCTCAGACGAGTCGGAGGCAAAGCTGTCGCCCGCGATCACGCCCTCGATCTCGGTGATCTTGTCCTGGACGAGAACCATCTGGGCGTCGTCCAACTGGTCGACCGTCACGGTCTCGGCTACCCCGGCCGCGGCGGCGACGTCCCGCGCGTACTCCTGGGGCTTGTTGCCGTCACTGGCGGGCGCGTACTTCGCGAACGCCTCAGCGAGAGTGAGGCCGGCGTACGTCGATGAGTGCAGCAGTGCCGCGATTGCGGCGTAACCGGCTCCCCACGTCGGGAAGACGAGGAAGTTGTGCCAGCTGAACTTGCCCGGATATTGTCCGTAGTCCGGTCCTCCGGGCGATCCGGTGATGTTGCCGGGATTGTTGTTCAGCCACGCGTAGCTACCCTCGTAGCCCCGCATGTGCGGACGACCGCGCGCGAGTTCACCGGCGTGTACGACGAAGTGGTAAATGTCCTTGCCGTTGCCGAGGTAATCCGTGCGGTCGTTCGGGTCGCAGCCAGGAAACCACGTTTCCCGTGGAATGTCGGTGTTCTGCGAGACCTGGCCATTCCAATACCAGACATGGTCTCCGAGTTCGAGAGTCATGGATCGACCGTAGGAACGCGCGCGCTACGGCGAATCGGGTACGTACCCCCAGAAACGACTCTGCAGCACCCCAACTACTCAGAGTGGCGGATCCGCTGACGGTACTTCGCGACAGCCTCGGCACGGCTGTGCGCACCGAGCTTCGCAAGGATTGCCGCGACATGGTGCTCGACAGTCTTCGGGCTGATGTGCAACTGCGCGGCAATCTTCGGGCTGCTCAGCCCGGCACTGACCAACTCGAGGACCTCGACTTGCCGGCTGGTCAGCCCGTTCGGGTGCGCACGTGTGCTCTCTCGGGGCCCTCGGGTTCCGTAGCGGATTCCAAGCTGCCGAAGGCGCGCCTTCGCTCTCGCCGCAGCCGGGCGCGCACCAAGGGACATGAACGTCTCCAGCGCTTCTGTCAGCGCGGGAACATCACCGGCCAGCGCCGCAATGGCCGCGTCGTAGCGGCAACCCAGCTGTGACCACTCCTGTCGTGCGCCAGGCCAGTCCCCGGCGAGCTCAGCGACTGCCGGCCCTGCCACGATCAACGCTGGAGGATCGCCGCCGGCAATGCCGATCCAGCGCGCAACGCAGCCCACCTGGAACGGATCCCGGCCATGTGTGGCCGTCAGTCCCCGGCGTGCCTCGTCCTGGGCGCGCACATCGTCACCGCACAGCCATGCGACCTCGGCCCGCGCCTCCCAGACAGGACCGAGCCGAAGCAGATCGTTGGGGTCGGCGTAGGTGAGCGCCTCATCGAGCAGCGACTCGGCGTCCGGTTCGCCACGCCGGGCGCGGACGAGCGCCAATGCAACCGCCGCGAAGATCCGGGTGAGCGGCGAGCCGAGCGGCATCTCCAGGACGGCGGCCGCCTCGGCAGCGCCCTCGTCCCATCGCCCGCGATGGACGAGTCCGAGCGCGTGTGACGCCCACAGGAACTGCCGGAACATGTCGAGATCGTGGTCACGACTGAGGGCCAGGCCCTTGGCGGCATAACGGTCCGAGCGCACGAAGTCGCGATGTACGGCGGCCACGCCTGTCGCGACTGGTCCGAACATCCCCGCCTGTTCGACCATGTCGTGATCCAGTGCGACCTGCCATGCGGCCTCGAGCTCCGGCCAGCCAGTGCCGTCGCACAGCACTCGAACCAGCGCTGCATGGAACCGGGCGCGCACAACCACCGCGAGCGCGCCGATCTCTCCGCCGATAGCGATCGCCTTCTGGGCGTGATCGGTGGTGGTCGGCAAGTCGCAGGCGAAGCACGCCTGCTCGGCAAGGTTCGCGTGGGCCCGGGCCAGCGGAACTCCCGGAGGCCCGGACTGGAGCAGCCGGACAGCCAGTACGCCGTCCTCCCAGGCCTGCGGGTTCCTCCCGAGCAACCACTGCATGTACGAGGCCCACCGCAGGTCATCAGCTTCCCGCACGCGGGCTCCGAGCTGGTTCCACAGTGCGCCGGCGTCCAGCCATGCCTGTCCTGCCTCGGGAATCCTGTTGATGAGGTAGAAGGCGTAGGCCTGGCCCTCGAGCAGCCCCGCCCGTTCTTCCTTCGGTGCTTCGGTCGCGTGACGCAGAACGCGTGCGTACTGCGCCGCCGCTTCGCGATGCGCGCCGAGCGCTGCTGCGTGCAACGCGGCGCGATGTCCGAACAGCCGTACGGCGGTCGTGTCCCCCGCCTCCTCCGCGTGGTAGGCGAGGTGAGGCAGATCGTCCAACGCAATATCGGAGCCGCGCATCGCTTCCAGAACCCGTGAGTGCAGCTCGATCCGGCGGAAGTCCGGAATAGCGCCCACGACGGCCGCGCGGGCAAGTTCATGCCGGAAGCCAACCGATCCGGGATTGGCCTGCAGCACTCCGCTGGCCGGAACGGCCTCGAGTGCGTCATGGCAGCGCTCGCGCAAGACCGCCTGAAGCACCGAGACCGGCGCCGACGGTCCGATCACCGCCACAGCCTCAGCCAGCCGATGCGCACCGGTCGGCAGCCGGGCGATCCGCGCCAGCACCGCATCGCGAACCGAGACCGGAATGCCGAGGGATCCAGACCGCACCACCTCCGCGACGAAGAATGGGTTCCCGCCCGTCACCCGGTGCAACTCAGCCGCGTCGAGGCCCCGCCCCGTGGCCAGCCGCGAAACTCCGCGCACCGTCAGGGGCTCGAGCCGCAGTCGATGAACGGCGGAACCAACAGCGAGGTCACCGAGCATGACGGCGAGCGGATCCAGCAGCCCGATCTCGTCGTCGCGGTAGGTCAGAACCAGGGCTGCCGGCAGCCGCGCAATCCGGCGACCGAGGAACCGCACCAGGTCCAGCGTCGCGCCGTCGGCCCAATGCAGATCCTCGAACACCACGATGGTGGGCTGTTCGGAATCCCGAAGCGCGCGGAGCACCGCCTGGAAGACGTTCCCGGGCCCGGCAGCATCTGATGATGCGGACTCCAGCGCGCGCTCCACTCCGGCACCGAGCTCCGTGACAATGTCCGTCAGCGGACCGAGCGGCCGCGGCGTAGCCAATGGATCACAGGCTCCGACAAGAAACCGCGTCCGCGGGCGCGCCAGTTCAGCGACGTGCCGAACCAGTGACGTCTTGCCGACCCCGGCCTCGCCACTCAGCAGCACGAGACGGCCATCGCCTCCGGCAGCCACCTCTATGTGCTCCACCAGCGCCGCGATGGCGCCCTCCCGCTCCAGCAGTACAGCCATCCATCAAGCGTATGAAATCCGGACTAGTCAGGTGGCATCAGCCGCGCGCCGAACGTCGCGGCGGAGCTACGGTGAGTTGCAGCGATCGGTGGTATTGGTGATGTGTCATCGGTATGCTGGGTGACATGTCAACTCAAGGTGAGTACGCGCCCAGTCCGATGGCGTTCGTTGCGGACATGGTGGACAAGATCGAGCAGGCCGGAACGACTACCGTGATCGACCACGGTAAGGGTGTCGTGCTCTTGACCATGCGAGGCGCCAGGTCCGGCAAGATCCGCAAAGTACCGCTGATGCGGGTCGAGCACGGCGGCCAGTACGCCGTGGTCGCGTCGCTCGGTGGCGCACCGAAACACCCGGTCTGGTACTACAACCTCACAGCGGAACCGCGGCTCAAACTGCAGGACGGCGACGTCACCAGCGAGTTCGTCGCCCGTGAACTGAACGGCGACGAGCGTGAACTCTGGTGGGCACGCTCGGTCGAGGCATGGCCCGACTACGCCAACTACCAGACGAAGACCGACCGCATCCTCCCCGTCTTCCTCCTGGAACCAGTAGACGACTGACCCCGCGACACAGGTCAGGTTGCTGGGTAGAGCTCTAGTTCGTAGAGGGAATAGCCGTACTGCGTGGCGCGGTGGACACCCTGCAGGCGGACGTAGCGGCCGGTGGTGTCGAGCCACAGCGTGTCGGTCGCTCCGTCGCCGTCGGACACCTCGGTCGCGGTCGTCCACGTGCTCGCGTCGTCGGAGACCTGCACCTTGTACGCCGAGCCGTACGCCGCCTCCCATCGCAGCACGAGCTTCCCGAGTCGAGTCGGCGTACCGAGGTCGACCTGGAGCCACGATGCATCGTCGTATCCAGACGCCCATCGGGTGGCAGTGTCCCCGTCCACCGCGAGGTCGGCGGAGAACGACGTACCGGGTTCGATGCTTGAGGCAACGACCGGGCGACCGCGCGCCACGTTCGTCGCATCGGTACGCGGTCGTACGGCGACCCGCAGTACGGCCTCGACACTGGTCGAGCCGGACGTGAACGTCACCGGGATGTCCACGTCGGCCAAGGCGGCGTCGGCGGGAGGTGTCAGCTTCACAGGTACCGACTGGGTGAAGCCACGCTTGACGACCACGCCGGTGCTCACCGGTTGCGCGCTCCACCCTGCGGGCGGCGCGACGCGAAGGGTGCCGCTCACGTCGACGCCACGTTCGGCCGTGATGTCCACCACGAAGGTCGACGCCTCGCCACGGACCACGTCCGCGCGGTTCTCGCCGACACGAAGTCCGGCCAGTGGCGTGTCCGTCCACAGCGGCACGATCTCGGCCACGGCCGGAGTCCCGCTCTTCCACACCAGCCGCACCGCCTCCGCCCGGAGATCGGCCACGGCCACCTC
The DNA here is from genome assembly GCF_004331485.1 of Kribbella capetownensis. Lineage (GTDB taxonomy): Bacteria > Actinomycetota > Actinomycetes > Propionibacteriales > Kribbellaceae > Kribbella > Kribbella capetownensis. The sequence continues at coordinate 613,274 of NZ_SJKD01000004.1, read as the reverse complement.
GGCATATGCCGACGACACAGCTCCGACCCGCTGCCAAGCGCCGTCGACCTGGACCTCGACGTCCGCCGCGCCGACGGCCGACGACTGCTGAAGAACGGTGAGACCCGCGAGTTGTCTGGGCGACGACAAGGTGACCGTCAATGCGTCGCCGGCACCGGGCGCGGTGACCGGTACGTAGGCGGTCTCGAGACTGCCGTCCACCGCGCGCTGGTACGACGACCCCGGAGCGGGCGCCGGCGTACCGCGTGCCGTCAGCGTCGTCGTCGTACCGCCGATCGTCTCGACCGAGAACTCTCGCACCACCAGCCAGAAGTCGCTCGCAGCCAACGAGCGGTAGCGCACGTACCGAGCCGTCGTGCCCGCGGGAGCCGTCACCCGTACTTCGGCTGTCGTCGCGCGAGTCAGCTCCGTCCACTGGACGCCGTCCAGCGAGTATTCCAGCGCCCCCGAATGGAGGTAGTCGTCCGGGCTGGAGGCCTTACCCATCAGCACCTCGATCGCGCCGAGCGTCGCCGGCGCGCCGAGATCGACCCGGATCTCCGACCCCGGAACGGGCGCACCGTTGCTCCAGAAGAACGTGTTCTGGTCCCCGTCGACCATCCGGGCGGGCTCGTTGTCCTGGTAGGTTCCCAGGTTCGTCGTCGCGGTGCGACCCGGCTGTACGCCGAGCCAGCGGTCGTGGACCCGGCCGGTTTCGGCGATCAACTCGTCGATCACCCGTTCACCGATCCGGGGATAGGTGCCGCTGTGCGGCAACCGGCTGTCCCGGATCGCCTTCGCCTGGGTGACGAGGCCACTCATCTGCTGCCGTGCGGTCCAGGCGGCCGCGCCGTCGCCGGCGTCCAGAGCCGCGAGCAGCTCCAAGGCGCTCCCCATCGCCTGGCCCCACAACTCCGTTGCCTTGAGCCACGATTCCGCCTCGTCGGCGAACGCCGGGTCGACGACACCCGCCCGAATAATGCCGGGAGCCGCGATGACAGCGGTCACCCGTGGCCGCAGTCCCGCGATCGCCTCGGCCCGCTGCCCGGATCGCCACCGCTGCCAGAACTGATCGACCGCGGCACCGAAGGACGGCGCACTGTCCGGGTGCAACGTACCGTCGTAGGTGTTGAGGTCCGCGAACACCTGCAACGCCGCAGCCGTCGCCGGATCACCGCCCGCACGCTCGGCCAGAGCGCGACGCCAGGACGCCTGCTCGTCGTACTTGGCCGGATTCCAGCCGAGTTCGGCGAACGAGTACAGCGCGATCTTGCTCACCGCCGCCTGGTTCATCGGGTTCGAGATGATGCCGGCGACATGGTCTGCGATAGCAGGCTCGCGACCGCTGTACGGCGCGAGCAGAAGCCTGCCGGCGGCGTAGTCGTTGACCGGGTAGTTGTCCCAGATCAGGATGTCGTGGCCGAACACGGCCTTCGCCTGGGCCGCCTGGGTCGCGGTGATGGTCCGCGGCACGACCCCGATCCCGGTCCAGTGCACGACCACGTCGCTGTCGAGCTGCTCCCGCAACGCCTTCTTGTACGGCGTCTCGCTGACGTTGTAGTACTCCGTCGGCACCATCTGCAGCGGCGCGACGTCCGGCTTCGTCTCCACCCACTCGCGCTGCACCCGGTTCAGCAGGTCGCTCTGCGCCCGGCCCGCGGCACCGCCGCCCGTGCCGTACTTCGCCTTGTCCGCATCGCAGTGCCAGGTGTTGTAGTCGATGTCGTCGAGCGGCACGTTGAAGGATCGGCCGCCCACGTCGTACAGCGCCTGGAACTTGGCGATCAGCGCCTGGAAGTCGGCCTCCGAGGTGTAGCAGATCGACAGGCCCGGCGAGAGCGCGAAGGTGAAGTCCACCTTGTTCTGCCGCGCGCGGGTCACGAGTTCGGCCAGTTGCGCGAGCTTGTCCGCCGGGTACGGGTCGCGCCACTGCTCGCGGTGGTACGGATCGTCCTTCGGCGCGTACTCGTAGGTGTTCATCCGGTGCTCACCGAGGTAGCTGAGCTCGTCCAGGCGATCCGCCTGCGACCACGGAGTGCCGTAGAACCCTTCGATCGCACCGCGGTAGCGCATCGTCGGCCAGTCCCGGATGGCGACGCCGGGCATCCAGTCGCGACCCGGGCGGGCCTGGATCAACTGCGCGAGCGACTGTGCGGCGTAGTACGTGCCGTCGGAGTCGGCGCTGTCGAGCACCACGTGGCCGCGGTCGTGCCGGTCGCGACCGGCTGCGAGCACGTACCCCTCCGCGGCCAGGCCAGTGCTGTCCGGGACCCGCAGGTCGCTGAGCACCGACGCCTCGCGACCCAGCCAGATGGTCGTCGGCGTACCGGGATCGCTGCCGTCCGTGGTTCGGATGGTCTTCACACCGGCACGGTTCAGGGCCTGGCGTACGACGCGCTCGGCATCCGCATCGGAGCGTGAGGTCCGGACGAGGCCGACCACCGGGGTGATCGGGAAGCCGTCGGCACGTGACACGAGTTGCTGCGGCTCAGGAGAGACCGCGACAGTGGCGGGACGGCCGGCGCCGGCCTCCTGTGGCACCAGCAGAAGGGGCGTGACCAGGGCGAGCACGCTGACAGCAGACCGGAGCAGGCGCATCGAGTCTCCTCAGGCAGGGCGGTTGAGGACAGTTAGCCAGTGCGCAGAACTGCTCGTCAAGAGCTCACGGCAGGCACCTTCAGGCAAGATCGGTGAAGTCGGAGCGGTCGCGAGACCCTGACGGGTACGGTCCGGTTGTGAGTGACCTTCAGGCCACTGCCGCACGCCTGGTCACCGAGCCTGGTGCCGGGGCTCCCCCAGGCATCGTCCTGGGGATCGACACGGCCGGCCTGAAGTCGTCGGTGAGTGCCGGTCACCGCACCGTCCGGTGGGATGGCGACGTGCGGCACGGGGTGTCGGCGATGACCGTCGAGACGCATCACGACCTCGCCTCGGTCACCAAGGTCGTGGCCACCACGACGGCGCTGATCCGGCTGGTGTCCGCGGGCCTGGTCGACCTCGACTCCGCCGTACGTCGCCATCTGCCGCAGTTCACCGGCGACGCGACGGTGCGGGATCTCCTCCTCCATCGAGCCGGCCTGTGGGAGTGGTACCCCCTCTACATCACTGCCCGCCAGGTGGAGGAACTCCCGCTGCGGTACGAACCTCGCCGGCAGCGTCACTACTCCGATCTCGGCTTCATCCTGCTGGGACGGATCATCGCCACGGCCTTCGGCGACGATCTGGAGCGGGCCGTGGCCGAACTGGTCACCACGCCGCTCGGGTTGACCAGCACCCGCTTCGCCCACCCCGCCGGCGAGGCAGTCGCGACCGGTGCCCGCGACGATCGGGTCGAGATGACGATGCTCGACACCGGCCAGCCCTACCCGGTGCCACACCGCAGTACCGAGTTCACCGGCTGGCGACATCACCCGATCGACGGGGAAGTTGCCGACGGCAACTCCTACCACGCCTTCGGCGGCGTCTCCGGCCATGCCGGCCTCTTCTCGACCGTGCCCGATCTGCTCCGCTGGGCCACAGCCCTTGCCGACTACGAGGAGCACGACGCCCTCTGGCGGCCGGACGTCGCCCGGGAGTTCTTCGCGGCATTACCGGATCAGTCCGAGGCGTTGGGCTTCCGGCGCTACCGCCTCGACCTGTCCGGCGAGACCGTCACCGTGCTGGGCCATCCCGGGTACGTCGGTTGCGCGGCGGGCTTCGTCCCAGGCCGCAGCATTGCCCTCGCCCTCGGGAGCAACCGGCTGCTCGTCGCCGGCACCACCCCGGTTCCCACCGAGACGCTCTTCACCGAGCTGCTCACCACGACCAGCGATCTGCTCCGGCCGGACTGACCGACAGTCGGCGCGATCCGGCTCAGCGCGGCGGCCGCAGTACGGCGAAGGGGTCCGTGACCGTCAACTCGTGGGCCACGAACTTGTAGACGGTCGCGGGACGTCCGCCGGACTGCCCGGGCCGAGCCGTGCGATCGGTCGGGTCGATCACGTGCCGCCGGGTCAGCACACGCGTCAGATTGGTCGCGCCGAGCTCGTAGCCCAACGCCGCGCCGAACAGGTCGCGCAACTCCGCGATGGTGAACTCGGGCGGGGCCAGGGCGAACCCGATGTTCGTGTACGACAGCTTCGCCCGAAGCCGGCCGACCGCGGCGTCGATGAAGAAGTGGTGGTCGAACGCCGTACTCGGCAGGTCGTCCACCGGATGCCAGGCCGTGTCGGCCGGCAGATCGGGACGCTCGTCGGACGGAACCAGGCCGAGATAGGCCGTCGCCAGGACCCGGGCGCGCGGATCGCGGTCGATCGCACTGTGGGTGGCCAACTGCTCCAGATGCGCGACACCGCGTACGTCCACCTTCGCCGCGAGATGAGCGGTGATCGCCTCTCGGAGCCTTTCAGCGGGCTCGACGCCCCCACCGGGCAGTGCCCAGCGGCCCCGGTGCGGCGCCCGGGCGCGTTTCCAGAGCAGAACGCACAGCCTGTCGTCGCGGACGGACAGCACCACGGCCAGCACCTCGTGGGGATAGCTCGGGAAGTTAACCGGATCACCTTTCTTGGCTTCGGGCACGTCGCCGATGGTACCGTCATCCCTAGTTATCGCCTGTGAAGCGAAAACCTGCCTCAGGAAGGATCGGGTCGTGACCGTTGCGCAGAGCACGGCAGTGAGCTGGCAGGACGAGGTACGCCGCCTCGCCCGGGAGCGAGACGCGGTGATTCTCGCCCACAACTACCAGGAACCGGCGATCCAGGATGTCGCCGACCATGTCGGCGACTCGCTCGCACTCTCTCGTATCGCGGCCGGTACCGACGCGTCCACGATCGTGTTCTGTGGTGTGCACTTCATGGCGGAGACCGCCAAGCTGCTCAGCCCTGACAAGACCGTGCTGATTCCCACCGCTCGGGCCGGCTGTTCCCTGGCCGACACCATCGATGCCGACCAACTGCGGGCCTGGAAGGCTCAGCATCCCGGCGCCGCGGTCGTTGCCTACGTCAACACCAGCGCGGCAGTGAAGGCCGAGGCCGACATCTGCTGTACGTCGTCGAACGCGGTGGAGGTGGTGAACTCGATCCCGGCGGACCAGCCGGTCCTTTTCCTGCCCGACCAGTTCCTCGGAGCCCACGTCCGCCGGCAGACCGGCCGGGAGAACATCCACGTCTGGATGGGCGAGTGCCACGTGCATGCCGGCATCAGTGCGGCCGACCTGCGCACCCAGGTGGCGGCCGATCCCGCGGCCGAAGTCCTGGTCCATCCGGAGTGCGGCTGCGCGTCCTCGGCGATCTGGCTCGCCGGCGTGGGTGATCTGCCCGCGGAGCGGACCCACATCCTGTCCACCGCCGGCATGCTGGATGCCGCGCGTGACATGACCGCGAAGACCGCCCTGGTCGCGACGGAGATCGGCATGCTCCACCAACTGCGCAAGGTGAACCAGCAGACGACGTTCCTGCCGGTCAACCCGAAGGCCTCCTGCCGCTTCATGAAGATGATCACCCCGGAGCTGCTGGTCCGGTGCCTGCGCGAGGGACGCGACGAGATCCAGCTGCCGCCCGAGGTTGTCGAACGTGCCCAGCGGTCGGTCCAGCGGATGGTTGCCATCGGCAAGCCTGCGGGTGCTCGATGACGCGCGCCGTCGACGTCGTCGTGATCGGGGCCGGCGTGGCAGGTCTCTCGACCGCGCTCGGACTGGCGGCGACCCGCGAGGTGCTCCTGCTCAGTGCGGGCGACGGCAGCACGCCGTGGGCGCAGGGTGGTGTCGCCGCCGCGTACGGCGAGGACGATCCGCTGGACCACTTGCTCGACACCGATGTCGCGGGTGCAGGATTCTGCGATCCCCGCAACGTCCGGGCGCTGGTCGAGGAGGGTCCGCAGCGACTGGCCGAACTCATCGCACAGGGGGCACGCTTCGACCGCAACGCCGACGGTTCGCTGTCGAGAACGCTCGAGGGCGGCCACGGTCATCCCCGGATCGTTCACGCCGGCGGTGACGCCACCGGCGCCGAGGTTCATCGAGCCCTCCGCAGCGCAGTACAGCTCGCCGGTGTTCAGACGATCACCGGGCGGACCGTCGGCCTGATCCAGTCGGACACCGGCCGCATCGGCGGCGTGCTCGTCGAGGCCGGAGGACAGATCAGCCAGATCGACGCACGCGCCGTAGTACTGGCGACCGGCGGGATCGGCAACGCCTACCTGGCGAGCACCAATCCGTCGACGGTGTGCGGTGATGGCATCGCGCTGGCGCTGCGGGCCGGCGCATCCCTGGTGGACATGGAGTTCGTGCAGTTCCATCCGACCGCGCTCTTCACCGGCGAGACCAGCGGTCAGTTGCCGTTGGTCACCGAAGCCGTCCGCGGCGAAGGCGCCGTACTGCGCGACATCCATGGTCGTCGGATCATGGCCGGCCGGCATCCACGAGCCGATCTGGCCCCTCGCGACATCGTCGCGCGGGAGATCGAGGCGACGATGCGCCGCGACGGATCCGACCACGTGTGGCTGGACGCGACAGCGATCGCGCCCGACGTACTTCGTCAGCGGTTCCCGACCGTACTGGCCTCCTGCGCACGGATCGGCGTCGACCTGCTGTCCGAGCAGATCCCGATCGCACCCGCCGAACACTTCCTGTGTGGCGGCATCCGAACCGACCGCAACGGCGCGACCGACGTACCAGGCCTGTACGCCGCCGGCGAGGTCGCCGCGACGGGCGTCCACGGGGCCAATCGGCTGGCCTCCAACAGCCTGCTGGAGGGCCTGGTGTTCGGACGGCGTGTCGCAACGGCTCTGACCCTCGACCTCCCGCCGACTGTTCAGGGTCGCTCCCACGAAGTTGCTTTGGGCCACGATCGCGAACCGGAACGGATTCGCGCGATCCTGACCAAGTACGCCGGTATCCGTCGCGACGGCGCGGGGCTCAACGCTGCCGGAGAGGAACTAGAGGCCCTGGGCAACGGACCGCTGGCGACCGTGGCGCGATCCGTCATCGAGGCCGCGACCGCACGACAGGAGAGCCGCGGCTGCCACTGGCGCTCGGACTACCCCCGCTCCGACGAACGATGGAACGAGCACGTCGTCGTACGCCTCGACGAAGAAGACCGCCCGACAGCCCGCCACCTCCAACGCGCCGCCACACGATGACCCCGCCGCCATCCCGGGTCAAACCCAGTGGCGCGGCCGGACGCGCCGTCTGGGACAGCTCGACCACGCCTCCCCAGCAGCTGGAGCGTCAGGTTTCGCGGACGACCTCGAGCGGGTTCTTGTCCGTCCGCAACCCGGTGTAGCGCGGATGCCGGAGCAGACCGTCCCGGGTCCACTCGGTGAAGCCGATCTGCGCGACGAGCCGCGGTTGCGTCCACGAACACGCCTGCGTGAAGTGCCGGTTTTGCGACTCGACCCCGCCCAGTTGCCGCGCATCGAGGAGATGACGGCCAACGCGACCGACCGGCTCGCCGAGGCCAAGGATCAGGCCTGGCTCGGGGAGGTCGCCGCCTTGGAGGACTCCCTCAAACACCTGCGGCAGCGCCGCGCTGAAGCAGAGCAGCAGCGGACAAATCGCCTGACGACGCAGCCGCCGACAGGGGGCTGAGACAGTCGGCGGTAGCAAGGGTTTCCACGTCTCGTTCGGCCGACTACCTCGAGCGCGGTTCCGCGATTCCGGCCGAACTACGGGTGCCTCGGCGTGCTCGCCCCGCTGATGGCTTCGACGGTGCCGCGGTACGGATCCGCTTCCACTCGGGGCGGCCGGCACCTGGACTAGTCCCTTGATCCCACCGCGGGCAGTACGTCGGCTCATTCCTGCGAGCCGGGATCGGGGTCGTGACGTCGGTGAACTGCAGTGGCGGTGTGCTCGGCGGCCAGTTCCGCAAGCCGGGCACGGCGGGGTGTCCATGACTGGGCAGAGGTCAGCTGGACTGCCCTATCCAGCGGCCAGTGCGGCAGTGTGGGTGAGCGTGGACTTGCCCGGTGCCGTGGGGGCGACGTCCAAGGGGCCGACGGCGTGGGCTTCCGTGCGGTAGCGGTAGGAGTTGTGCTCGGCGGTGCTGCCGTCGGGGTTGGTGATGATGTGGTCGACGCCGTACCACTGTGCGACGGTGGCGCCCTGGGAGACTTGGCGGTCCCGGCTGCCGCCGGCGGCGAAGGGTTGCGGGCTGTTGCGCCAGCGGGTCTTCCAGACGCCGTTGTCGCAGTAGGTCTCGATGTCGTCAGCGGGGGCCATCGTGCTTCCCTCCTGGTTGTGGCGGTTCCCAGTGCACGGGGCTGACCCGGATCGCCGGATCGACCCGGATGGGCGCAGCGCCGGATGCGACAGTGTCGGAGCTCCGCGGCCGTGGTGAAGGTGCGCCAACTAAGGGTGCACTGGGCGCGGCTGCCTGGGCGCGGTCGTAGGCGGCGCGGCGGATCGGGTCGCGCAGGGTGGCGTAAGCGTTGAGGAGTTCCTGCAGGCGGTGGTCGGCGTCGTCCGCGTCGTCGGACTCTGGTGTGCGGGTGTCGGGGTGGAGTCCGCGGACGAGGCCGCGGAAGGCGTGGTCGAGGTCGTCGTCGGTGGCCTCGGTGGTGACGCCGAGGATCGCGTATGGGTCGAGCGTCGGCGCGGTCATGGCAGGTACCCATCGGTCGTGTCGGCGTCGACGATGTAGACGGCGGGGCACGGGCGGTGCTTGGGGGCGTGGATGGTGAGTACGCCATTGGCCAGGGTCGCGGTGATCTTGTCGCCAAGCACCGGCCCGGGAAGGTTGACGGCGTAGTGCACCGGTCCGGTACGCCGGCCGCGCCGGCGCAGCGTCCCGGCGTGCACCCGTGTGGGGATCCGGCCGTGCACGACGAGCTGCTGGCCGTTCCACTGCACGGCCACCTGGCGTGCGACGGCGCCAGGCAGGTCGAGTTCGATGACGAACTCGTCGGCGGTTTCCTCGATGTCTACTGCCGGAGCCGGTTCGCCGCCGGTTGAGGACGCGGCGGTGAGACGGCGCAGGCCGCGGCTGGTCCGGTGGTGGATGTCGTCGAGGTGAGCGAACGGCTCGGCCGGCAGCCACCGCACTGCCGGCGCCTGCCGGACAGCGCCGAGGGTCATATCGCTCACCTTCTCTGTCTGTGTCGTCGTCCAGTGGGGTTCGGTGACCCGGAAGGTGGTGCGGCGGCCCACAACGGTGCGGTCCTAGGAAGGACAAGGCGGGTCGAGCGCCGCCGCAGTGTGAGAGTGTGCCAGCGCGGGCGGCCGCACCACCGGCTCGGGTCAAGGAGCACAATCGAATCTAGCTATCACCTCCCCAAGGCTTTCGTTGCACAGCTCCATCGGGGATCGTCAGGACGGCGATGTCATCGCTTCGGCCGCAGCGGAGGGCCGCGCTCCCGGCTCAGCGGCCGTCGCGCCGGGACGCTGCCGGCAAGGGGGGACCGTTGCCATGGTGGCCACCGGTGCGGTGGCCGCCCGGCCCACCCGCCGCCGGGTGGCGACGGCTTGCGGCGTGGAGGCTCGGACGGCGCCTCCCAGCAGGCACCGATCAGCGCGTCGAACTCGGCGCGCATCAGATCGTCATCGTCCAGGACGAGGTCGACGAAGACCTCGGCCTCGGCGACGGTCTGCTGCTGGTTGGTCGCCGTCATCGAACTCACCTCATCGACAATCCGCCTCACGTCACCGGGACTGGTGCGTGATCCCGTGGCATGGTTCGCCCAGGGTCAGGCGTCGATCTGCTTTCGGTCCCCGCCGTCCGCTGCGCTGATGGCGATCTTGCGCGGCTTCGCCTTCTCGGCGATCGGGATCTTCAGCGTCAGTACGCCGGCTTCGTAGCCGGCCTCGATCCGGTCGGCATCCAGGGTGTCGCCCAGGAACAGCTGCCGGGAGAACACCCCGAGCGGACGCTCCGCGACCTGCATCTCCACTCCGTCGCCGAGCTCGAGCGGCCGGCGCTCGGCCTTCACCGTGAGTACGTTGCGCTCTATGTCCAGCTCGATCGCGTCCGGCGTGATCCCGGGCAGGTCGAACGAAACGACGTACTGGTCGCCGACGCGGTAGGCGTCCATCGGCATCGGGGTCGGTCGCGACCACGTGCCCGGCGTCTGGCTGCCGAAGAACTGCTGGGCGAACCGGTCCAACTCCCGGAACGGGTCGGTGCGCATCAACATCGTCCTACACCTCCTGGAAGTCTGTTGATCAGTGGTGTCAATACGCACCTCTCTTATAACATGTCATCGGAACGATGACAAGTAGGCAAAGTCAGCGGATCGCTGACACAATGGAGCGGAAAGGAGGTGACAATGACAGTCACGAACACACCCGACGAGACGCAGGTCTTGGACTCCTCGGCGTCGGCCGCGATCGCCGCCGTCGAGGAAACCGTCCACCACATCGCACACCAAGACACCCCGGCTGCCAGGCGGCAGGACACCACGAACGCCAGTTCGGACGACATACTGGCCGCACTGGCCGGCCTGCGGGCCGTACAAGATCAGCTCGCCGCCTGGGAGCCGCTGCTCATCGGCGCCGCCCGCGCCCGCGGGACCAGTTGGGCCGCGATCGCGCCAGCGCTCGGCGTCGCCAGCCGCCAGGCCGCGGAACGCCGCTACCTGCGACTCAACCCGCACACCGCCGACCCCGCCGGCATGACCGGCGAAGAACGCGTCCAGGCCGCCCGTGACCGCCGCGCCGGCGACCGAGCCGCCAACCAATGGGCCCGTGACAGCGCACCCCGGCTACGCCGGCTCGCCGCCCAGATCACCGCGCTCGACGACCTCGAACCGACCACCCAGAAAGCCGTCGACCGCGTCTTCGACGCACTGGGCGACAACGACAGCGCAACCCTGCTGACACCCCTGGCCGACGCCGGAAACAGACTCCAGCACAGCCACCCCGCACTGGCCGAACAGGCAGCCGACATCACCACGACCACCAACCGACTACGCCACTCCACCTCACACGAAGCGATGCGGAATGACGGGTAGCCCGGCATACCGCCTCATGTCGCAAGCTCCTCGAACAACTCCACAAAGTCGCCGCCAGATCCCAGTTGACAGGTTCAGTGAAGCACGCCGTCCCACTTCCGTTCGAACAGCCACTCCGGATCGGAGAAGCGCTCGTCGGTGAGCGTGGCGAGCATTGGGCTCGCCGATGTGGGCATCGGCTCCCGCTGGCCGTCCTCGGTCGGCACCACTGGTCCTCCAACGGAAGTCTCGCTAGCGGTAGATGTCGTGGAGCTTTGCTCGGCTCAGCGCCTCCAGGTGGCGAACAGCGCGTCCGCTTCACCCTCTGAAAATACGCCTCCGTAGAACGCCTCGCCGCCGACCTTGAACCGACCGGGCCGATTGGGTCGTGGAGGGTTGCCAAACCAGTGCGGGCACTACCTACCATCGACCATGGGTCCGTCCAGCGGTCACCCCCGGTCAGTCCTGCGTGGTCGGCGCAGCGAGTGCGAGGTACTGACCAGGCTGTTGGCCGCGGTACCTACGGGGCGGAGCTCCGTGCTGGTGCTGCGCGGCGAGGCCGGCTGCGGCAAGTCGGCACTGCTCGACTTCATGCTCGAGCGAACGTCGGGTTTCCGCGTCGTGCGAGTCGTGGGCGTCGAGTCGGAGATGGAGCTCGCCTATGCCGGCCTTCATCAGCTCTGCGCGCCGATGCTCGACCGGGTCGAGAGGTTGCCGGTCCCACAACGCGACGCGCTGCGCGTCGCCTTCGGGCTGCAGAAGGGCGACGTACCTGATCCCTTCCTCATCGGTCTTGCCGTCCTGACCCTGTTGGCCGGCGCGGCCGAAGAGCAGCCGCTCGCCTGCCTGATCGATGACGCACAGTGGCTCGATCGGGCCTCCGTGCAAGCTCTGGCCTTCGTGGCACGACGATTGATGGCCGATCCGGTGGCCTTGATCTTCGCCGTGCGTGAGCCCAGCGACGAGCTGACTGGCTTGCCCGAGCTCAAGGTTCAGGGCCTCGGCGAGCGCGACTCATGCCTGGTCTTGGCATCGGCGGTTCGTGGACCGCTCGACGTACAGGTGCGCGACCGCATCGTCGCCGAAACGCGGGGCAACCCGTTGGCCCTATTGCAGCTGCCGCGCGTGTTGACGCCGGCCGAGCTGGCCGGCGGGTTCGGCCTTCCGAACACGGCGGCTGTGGCGAACCGCGTCGAACAGAGCTTCTCTCGGCAGTTCCGATCGCTTCCGGACGACACCCAACAGCTTCTGCTCACTGCTGCCGCTGAGCCGATCGGCGACTTGACGCTCTTGCGGCGCGCGGCCGCGCTACAGGGAATCCGACCCGATGCTGCAGCGCCCGCCGTGGCCGCAGGACTGGTCGAACTCGGCGCCCGAGTCCGGTTCCGCCATCCGCTGGTCCGCTCGGCGGTCTACCAGACGGTGTCTGTGGGCGACCGGCAGGCAGTGCACCGGGCGCTGGCAGAAGCAACCGATATCGTGCTCGATCCCGACCGGCACGCGTGGCATCTGGCCCGGGCGGCGTCAGAGCCGGACGAGGCAGTCGCCGACGAGCTGGAACGTTCGGCCGACCGGGCACGCGCCCGCGGCGGCGCGGTCGCGGCAGCCGCGTTTCTGGAACGCGCGACCGAACTGACGCCCGATCGTGAGCGCCGAGGAGCGCGTGCACTCGCCGCCGCTCAGGCAAAGCTCGAGTCCGGCGCGCCGGACTCGGCCCAGGCGCTTCTTGCGGCGGCAGAGCTGGGGCCGCTCGACGACATTCGAAGAGCCAGGCTGGAGCGGCTGCGCGCACAGTTGGCGTTCTCTGTCAGACGCGGCAACGATGCTCCGGCGCTACTTCTGAACGCCGCTGAACACCTCGAGCCGCTGGACGCGCAATTGGCGCGGGAGACTTACCTCGAAGCGCTCGGAGCGGCGATCTTCGCCGGCCGACTCAGCAGCAGCGGCGGCGGCGTGGCCGAGGCGGCCGACGCAGCCCGCACCGCGCCCCGCGCACCAGAGCCGGCCCGTGCGATTGATCTCCTCCTCGATGGTCTGGTGAGAAGGTTCACCGACGGCTACGAGGCAGGCGTTCAACCGCTCCGGCGAGCACTGCGCGCATTGTCCGAGGAGAAGGGAGGTCAGGACGTCACCCGCTGGCTCTGGCTGGGATGCCGAATCGCCCCGGACCTGTGGGATGACATGTCGTGGCATGAGCTGGCAACGCAGCAGCTTCGGCTCGCGCGGGATGCCGGCGCGCTGACCGCACTCCCGCTCGCGCTCACCTATCGTGCCGGCGTCGAGGTACATGCCGGCGAGTTCGCGTCCGCAGCCGAGCTCATCGACGAAGCGGACGTGATCACCGGAGCAACCGGCAGCGCCCGCTTGATGTACACCTCGCTGGTGCTCTCCGCCTGGCGCGGTCAGGAAGCCGAGGCCATGGCGCTGATTCGGGCCAGTCTCGAGGACGCGACAGCCAGGGGTGAAGGACGGGCGATCGCCTTGGCGGACTACGCCACAGCGGTGCTCTACAACGGTCTCAGCCGCTACCAGGATTCGCTCGCCGCCGCGCAACGGGTCTGTGAACACGATGACCTGGGTCTCTACGGCTGGGGCCTGACCGAGCTGGTCGAGGCGGCTGTGCGCAGCGATCGACCGGACCTCGGCGCGACCGCCCTGCGGCGACTCGAGGAACGAACCCGCGCTGCCGGGACGGACTGGGCGCTCGGAATCGAGGCTCGCTCCCGCGCGATGCTGTCCGACGGCCAAGCCGCCGACGACCTCTACCGGGAGGCGGTCGAGCGCCTCGCCCGGACCCGGATCATCGTCCACCTCGCCCGGGCACAACTCCTGTACGGCGAATGGCTGCGCCGCGGGAACCGTCGCGTGGAAGGCCGCCAACAACTTCACAGTGCCCATGACACGTTCAGCCGCACCGGAGCCGATGGATTTGCCGAGCGTGCCCGGCGTGAGCTGCTCGCCACCGGCGAGACAATACGGAGGCCCTCGGTCGACACGCTCCAGGACCTGACCGCACAGGAGGCGCAGATCGCCCGGCTGGCCCGCGACGATCTCACGAATCCCGAGATCGGCGCGCAGCTGTTCATCAGCCCTCGCACCGTCGAATGGCACCTCGGCAAGGTGTTCGCCAAGCTTGACATCACCTCTCGAAAGCAACTCCGCCACGCGCTGGCCGACTCGAGCCCTGCCGGCTAGTCGGCGGACTGATCACACCGACTGAGCTGTTCGCACGAGTCCGGTGAGCCGGTGTCCGGCAGCACAGGAAAGAGGTCAGGTGCCCGGGGCGATCGCGCAGGCTGAGACGCAGACCCAGGTGCCTTCACGCTTCTGGTAAGCGTCCGTGTACAGAGCTTCCTGCTCCGCGCCGTTGGCGAGCAGCGTGTAGGTGCTGCGCCCGTGGATCAGGGCGACATCGCTGAGGATGCGGACCTTGACGTCGTGCACAGCGAGATCCTTGAAGGGCCGCGGCTTGGCGATGTACTCGAGGAACTCGGCGCGGTTGCGGGTGACGCCCGGAGTCTGTACGACGAAATCTTCGGCAAGCAACTCGCTGAAGCGGGTGGCATCGCTGGCCTGGTCGGCCTCGACGTAGTCGAGGTTGAGCCGTTCGAGGATGGCCAGATCCTCGGCCGACTGCTTGGTTTCGCTCATCTTCTTACTCCTTTGTGTGCGGTCCGATGGTCGTTGTAGGTGTGCACCGCGATCGGCGTCATCGTGCATGCTCGCCGGTCGCCTCGGGGTACGGGTTGTGTGCGGCGGCGACGGTGAACAGGGTGGCGAGGAGAGCGAGTACGCCGTATCCGAGAGCGATGTGCGGTAGCGAGAAGACGTTGGTGAGTTGCGCGGAGATGAGGCTGGGAACGGTCGCGCCGCTGTAGCTGAGGAGATAGACCACGGCGAAGATCGGTGCCCGGTCGGCCAGGGTGCTGCCGTCCAGCAGTCCACGGGTGACGGCGCTGATGGCGATGCCCTGAGCGGCTCCCGCAACGATGGTTGCGGCAATGAACAACGGCAGTGTGCCGGTGGCAATCGCTGTGATGAGGCCGGTCCATCCAGCCAGGAAGGCGATCATGCCGATGCGCTGAGCCGCCGCCGGTGAGAACCGGCCGCCGAGGGGGGCGCCCAGCGCGCTGGGGCCCATGTAAGCGGCGAACACCAGTCCGAGAACGAGCGAGTTGCTGGTGCGAAGTTGATCTGCGACCAGTGCGGGCACGAAGGCTTGGTAGAAGGCTCCGGTTGCCCAGGTGGCCAGGAGCACCGCGGCCGCGACCGGCAGCAGATGCCGGACTCGGATCGGCACGCGAACGCTGGGACGCAGTGAACGCCAACCTCCCGGCGACGGCGTCACGGTCTCCGGACTGATCGCAACGAGCGCGGCAGACAGGAGGAGCAGGCCGATGACAACCAGGTAGATGAGGTCACGTGGCCACGGGCCGAACTGGACCAAGGCACCGGAGGCGATGGCTCCGGTGGCGAGTCCGAACATCACTGTTTGGCTGGAGGCAACGGAGGCCAGCCAGGCCGGCCTGGCCGGCGCGCTGTCGACGATGTAGGCGGTGAGGCTACTGCTGGCCAGCCCGGCGCCAAGGCCCATCAGGAGCCGACCCGCGATCAGGATGCCGATGTCATGCACGTTCAACAGCAGCAGACAACCCAGGACGAGCAGTCCGAGGCTGGCGATCGCGGGCGGTCGTCGGCCGACATGATTGGACAGTCGTCCCAGCACCAGCAGTGTGCTGAGGGTAGCGGCGGAGTAGGCGACGACGGTCAGCGAGATGCCGGCGTTGGTGAACCCGTCCTCGGCTCGATAGATGTTGAACAAGGGGATGGTCGAGCCCACCGCGGCAAACACGGCCACCAGCGAGACCACCGCGGAGACGAACGCCAGCCGGATCGTTCTGTCCCGACCGCCCAGGGTGGTCCTTGGTGTCACCTGTTGCATCGAGCCGTGCCTCTCTGTTGTTTGAACCAACGCGGCGTCTCCGGAGTTTCGGGGCTGGGTACTGCGGCCGGACGTCACGCCGAGCGGGCCGAGCCGAGCGCGTTCGCCTTGGCCTCGGCCCGGAAGGCCTCGCGCGGACTCTGGACCGAGGCCAGCGAGACGATGTCGCGCCCGTACAAGAACGCGACCAGCCAGACAGCGAGAACCCGGACCTTGCGATCCCAGGTCGGGATGGCGAGCAGGTGGTATCCGCGGTGCATCAGCCACGCCAGGAGGCCCTTGATCACGAAGCCGCGGTACTGGAAGATCCCCTTCCCCAGGCCGAGGGTCGCGATCGCGCCGAAGCTGTGGTGCACGTAGTTCTTCGGTTCGCGGCCGCGCAGCGCCCGGACCAGGTTCTTCGCCAGCCGCTTGCCCTGCCGGACGGCGTTCTGCGCGTTCGGAACCGTGAACCCACCCGGTGCCGACGACGCCAGGTCGGGTACGGCGGCGTCGTCACCCGCGGACCAGGCGTCCGGCACGATCTCGGCGTCGGTGCCGATCCGCAGGTCTGCGCGGACCTGGACCAGTCCACGCGGGGTGTGCGGTAGATCGGTGTAGTTGCGCAGCAGCCGCGTCGCGGCATTGCCCGCGGTCCAGACGACCAGCTCGGAGTCGAACTCCGTCCCGTCCGACAGCACCACGTGGCCGTCCTCGGCCGAGTCCATCGTGGTGGCCAGGTGCACGTGCGCGCCACGGCGTTCGAGCATCCTCACCACCCACCGGCCGGGCTTCTCGGTCACCTCCGGCAGGATCCGCGCGGTCGCCTCGACCAGGTGGAACGCCAGGTCGTCCGCGGACAGCTCCGGATAGTGCTTGACCAGCGCCTGCGCCAGCGACATCAGCTCGGCGAACCCCTCCACACCGGAGAAGCCACCGCCGACGAAGGTGAAGGTGAGTAGCCTGCTCCGGTCCCGGCCCGGCGGCAGACAGGCCGCCTCGTCGAACGCAGTCAGCACCCGGTCCCGGATCGCCACCGCTTCCTCGACGTGCTTCATCCCGATCGCCCGGTCGGCCACGCCGGGAACGTCGAACGTCCGGGTCACCGCGCCGGCGGTCACCACCAGGATGTCGTACGTCATGGTGAAATCCGGCCCCTGTGCCGGCCGGATCGTGACCGTCCGGTCCGCGTGCGCGATGTTGTTCACCATGCCCGCGACCAGCTTGGTCCGGGGCAGGTTGCGGCGCAGCGACACCGCCGCGTGCCGCGCCTCGATCGAGCCGGCCACGACCTCGGGCAGGAACGGCTGGTAGGTCATGTACGGCCGCGGATCGACCACGACCACCTCGGCCTCGTCGCGCCGGAGCTTCTTCTCCAGCTTCCACGCCGTGTAGAACCCGGCGTACCCACCACCGATCACCAGGATTCTGCGCACCGACTCGCCTCCGTCCGTTCACTGCATCAGTTGAGAACCGGCAGACACCTGACTTGTGGCACGGCCGAGCCCTGATCTTTCGGGGAAGGCGGAGGTCGAGGTAGCAAACAGGCGTCAGCCCACCGGGCCACGGTGCACGGCATTCCAGATACGGCCTGTCTCCGTCGTCGCCAGGCGACCCAGCAGGTCTGCGGCCGACCCGTCGAAGTCGACGATGCCGACGTCGGTCTGGCTGACAACGAACCGCCGGATCAACGGATCGTCGATCGCCGCGGGATCTACGCCGGCGAGCCACGTCCGCAGTGACGTACCCATCCTGTGCACACGCAGGGCGTTGACCGTGATACCGGTGCCGGTGAGCTCCGCGGCGAGGTTCACGGTATGTGCTTCCAGCGCAGCGGCACAGGCCGCGTAGACGTTTCCACCGGCCCAGGAGGCCAGGTTGCCGATGACACCGCAGACATTGGCGATCCGCCCCCAGCCATGGCGGCTCATCGCTGGGATCACCATGCCTGCGAGGGTCACCACGCTGGCGACATTGATGGTGAGGGCACGCAGTACAGCCGCCGAGTCGAGGTCGGCGACAGGGCCGAGCGGTGTCACAGTGGCGGCGTTGTTGACCAGGATGTCGACCTCGCCGAAGACCTGCTCGACGGCGTGGACGAGGTCAGGAATCGACCCGGGATCGTGGAAATCAGCAGCGAACCCCGCCGCCTCTCCCCCGGCTGCGCGGACGGCCTCGACGGTGGCCTCGGCACGAGCGCTCGACAGGGCAACGACCGCGACCGCGACGCCGGCAGCACCCAACTGCCCGGCAATCGCCCGTCCGATCGCACTGCCTCCGCCGGTCACCATGGCAACTCTGCCGGCGAAGGGTCCTGCCGGATTCACGCCTGCGAACATGGTTGTTGGAGTCGCTACGACGCCCGGCTCTTACCTGTACGGCGATGTTCACCGTCCGGCGGACCGCCGCTCTACTTCTCGTTGGCCGACGTTGCGTACGCTCGGACCGAATTCATCGCAAGGTCGAGTGCGACCTGCATCGGTCCGGGATCGCGGGCTGCCTGGGCGAGAACATATCCGCCCTGGAGCGCGGCCATGATGCCGGTTGCGAGCGTCTGTGGGTCAGCGTCCTCGGACAGTGTGCCGTTCGCCTTCATCCGCTCGAGCGCGGCGGTCAGCAGGGAGATCCACGATGTCAGGGCCGCCTCGAGATCGATGCGGGCTGCCTCGTCCTGGTCGGCGAGTTCGGTCGACAATGCCCCGAGTTCGCAGCCCCGCGCTCCACGGCGTGCTGTGACTCGCTGGAGGATGGCGCGGCACCAGCGGTCGAGGCCACTGAACGAGTCGACCCTGCGGAGGTACTGTTCCTCACGCTCGAGCACCCGGCTCCCCCGCAAGGCGACGACCGCCTGGACCAAGGCGCTCTTGTCGCTGAAATGCCGGTAGAACTGCGACTTGCTCGTCCCGCTCGCCGCTGTCACGTCGTCGAGCGTGGTCGCGGCAGCACCCTTGAGGGACATCAACTCGTCGGCGGACGCAACGATCCGGGCTCGCGTCGCCGCGCCGCGGGCGGTCAGGCGGCGATCGAGCTCGTTCACTGTCTCGGGCACGCCACGAGCTTATCGGGGCTGAGCAACGATTGGTGCTGCTTCGTGGAGATCAGCGAACGGTCCGCCATCGAGGGAGCATACCTCGGTGGTGTCCTTGATCGATGCTGCCTGGCCGCGGGGGGCAGGTTCAGCGTGATCTCACTGACCGGTAAACACCTCGGCCGGGGCCGACACCAATCCTCGTGAGAAGCCGGCACGCCGCCGGCCCGCAGTCAGGAGGACGTATGAGCGAGGTCAGTCGAGAGTATTACGGCAGTTACAGCGTGGACGACGAGGATCAGCTGCAGTTCTCCGACACGCTCGACGGGCGGGGGGTCTCCGACCCGTCGGAGTATGGCGATGGCCCGGAGGTCGGCCGGGACCGTGCCGGTCGTCTCGCGACCCCGGACGAGGGGTCGCACTTCGATTTCGAGGAAGAGCTCGTTGCGGCCGACGTCGGGATCGACGCGGGCGCTGCGAGCGCCGAAGAGGCCGCGATCCACGTGGTGGACGACGAGCCGCTGGAGCTCGCAGAGGTGAACTGATGAGAATCTTGATGAACGACTCCCAGCGCAACCTGACCGTGGTCGAGAACTACGACCTGCGAAGGTACGAGCTGCGCGCAGAAGGAACGACGGTAGGGACCCTCGACTTCCGTGTTCTCGGCCGAAGGCGTGTCCTGGGGCATACCGAAGTCACAGCGGATCTCCGCGGCCGTGGACTCGCCACGGCACTGATCAAGGCGGTCCTCGACGACCTCATCACCGAGGGAGTCCAGATCACGAATTACTGCCCTGCGGTCGAGGGGTTCCTTCAGGGCAATCCGGAGTACCTGGTGGTACTCGATCCGTCGCACCCACCCATCCAGCCCCGCTCCAAGTCCCAGGTGGACGAGAAACGGCAGGACGGCCGTTCCAACCCGCTGCAGCGGCTCGTGCAGATCCAGCACGCCAGGCTCAGCGAGCTCGCCGCGCGTTCTCAGGATCCGAAGGTCGACGGGTTCGAGAGACGTCGCACCACCGACCAGTTCACAGCTGTTGCCGCACAGCACGCCGCGGCCGCCGCCGACGTTCTGCTCACCGCTTCCAGGTCCTCTTCCGGTCAGGACGCCGCGGTCCTTCTCGACAACCTCAAACAGCTCGAACAGACGCTGCGGGTACTCAAGGGCAAGGTGTACGGCGACGCGCGCTTTCTGAATCTGAGCGCAGCCGAGATCTGGCGAGAGACCGAACGGCTACTGGATGAGCACGACTCGTTGGAGACCAGAATCGTGTCCGGTCTCGAGCAACTCCATGATGCCGGCGGCTCCGAGGATCTTGCCTGGGCCTTGGCGAAACGGCAGTGGAGCTCGCCGACCAGACCGCACCCCAACTCGCCGCATGCCGGAGTGGCCGGACGCATAGCACACCAGCTGTGGCGCATCGCCGACTCGACCTGGGACGAGCTGGAAGGACGAGGGCTTCCGGACGAGCCGATGGAGCACGCGAATCGTCATTCGACCTTCTCTCATTACCTGTTCGGAACCGCCGACGTCGCCGACCTCCCGGCCGAACCCGATCCGTCGCAGGCCCACTCGGATCGCGAGAACCAGTAAGGGCAGCACCCGATCGGCACACGAACAGGACATCCGGGTCAACCCGGCCTGGCACAGATCTAGGGGCAGCTCATGAGTGGGTACTTCGAAGGCCGCAAGCTCATCGTGGTCGGTGGCAGCAGTGGCATGGGGCGACAGACAGCTGCGGACGCCGTGGCGCAAGGAGCCGAGGCCGTCATCGTCGGCCGTCAGCAGGCGAAGGTCGACGACACGGTCGCCGAACTCGGCAAGAAGACGAAGGCCTGGGGCATCACTGCCGATCTCGCGGATCGCAAGCAGGTGGAAGACGTGCAAGCGCAGCTCGCGGACGAGCATGCCGATGCGACGCTGCTGGTCAACGCGGCCGGGTTCTTCATTCCCAAGCCGTTCCTCGACTACAACCAGGAGGACTACGACGCGTACCTGGAGCTGGACCGGGCGACGTTCTTCCTGACCCAGACCGTGGTGCGGGGTATGAAGGCTGCGGGTTCCGGCGGTGCGATCGTCAACATCGGCAGCATGTGGGCACATCAAGCGATCGCGGCGACGCCGGCGACGGCGTACTCGATGGCGAAAGCCGGTCTGCATGCCCTGACCCACAACTTGGCCATGGAACTGGCGGCCGACGGCATTCGCGTCAACGCTGTGGCTCCTGCGGTGGTGGCCACGCCGTTGTACGAGGGCTTCATCCCCGCCGACAAACTCGAGGAGACCGTGAAGAGTTTCGACGGCTTCCACCCGTTGGGACGGGTCGGAACAGCCCAGGACATCGCCTCCTCGATCGTCTTCCTGCTCTCCCCCGAGGCCAGCTGGATCACCGGCGCGATTCTCAACGTCGACGGGGGCGTGATGGCCGGCCGCAACTGATGCCAGATGGCGGTGCGGCCCGGGCGGCCGCGCGACCTCGAGCCGCACGGTTGCCCGGCCTCCTCAATCCTGTGAACCCTCGCGGTGGACGGGCGAAAGTGCCAGGTAAGAAACCGATCTGTCCCGGAGGCCAAGTCGTACGAGAGCGGGCGCCTGGGCCGATCACGTGAGCCCGAACGATGCCCCTGACGAGCGAGCGCTCGATCACGTCCCTGTGGAACGACTGTGGAGTGTCCATGACGAGTTTTCAGACCGTGTCCGCCGGCGGCTTGGAGGTCTTCTACCGCGAAGCGGGTAAGCCCGGAGCACCGAAACTCCTGTTGCTGGGCGGATTCCCCTCCTCGTCCCACCAGTTCCGGAACCTCATGCCGGCCCTCGCGGACAGATTCCACCTGGTCGCGATCGACTACCCCGGCTTCGGGAACACCGAGATGCCGGATCCGGCGGAGTGGGACTACACCTTCGACCACCTCGCGGAGATCGTCGACGAGGCGTTGCTGGCCATCGACTTCACCGGACCGATGGGGCTGTACATGCAGGACTACGGAAGCCCGATCGGGAACCGGCTGATCTCCCTTCATCCGGACTGGCTCCAGTGGCAGATCATCCAGAACGCCAACCTCTACGCAGAGGGGTTCACCGAGATCTGGGACGGGATTCGTCACGTCCTCTGGACCAACCGCAACGCCGAGACCGAAGCGCCGCTCGAGGCACTCCTCGGGCCGGAGTCAGTGCGAGCGATCTACCTGGCCGGTCATCCTGATCCGACGAAGATCAGCCCGGACAACTGGAACCTGGATCTGCACTTCCTGGCGCGGCCGAACGCGCACCGGGTGCAGCTGGATCTCTTCTACGACTACCAGACGAACGCCGCCCAGTACCCGACCTGGCAGACTCGGCTGCGCCGCGACCAGCCCAAGACGTTGATCTTCTGGGGCCAGGGAGACATCTTCTTCACCCCGGCCGGCGGAGAGGCGTACCTGCGCGATCTGCCCGACGCCAAGCTGATTCGCCTCGACTCCGGACACTTCGCGGTCGAGGACTGCCTGGACGAGATTGTTGACGGAATCAACAGTTTCTACGACGAGACCGTCAAGTAGACCGCCGCGGGCCCGGCTCGCGGTACCACTCAATCGAAGTCGTAGCGCTCCTCGCGCCAGGGGTCACCGTGATTGTGGTACCCAGCTCGCTCCCAGAAGCCTGGCTCGTCCTGCAACAGCAGTTGCAGCCCGTTCAGCCACTTGGCCGACTTCCAGAAGTACAGGTGCGGGACAAGCAGACGGGCCGGGCCGCCGTGCAACGCCCCGAGGTCCTGTCCCTCGTAGCGGTAGGCGATCCAGGCCTTCCCGCCGCGGAGCTCTGCCAGCGGCAGGTTGGTCGTGTAGCCACCGTAGGAGCTGACCATGACATGGGTCGCCTCAGTGGTCACGTCAGCAAGGACGGCATCAACGGAGACCCCCTCCCAGTGAGTCCCGAACTTGGACCACCTGGTGACACAGTGGATGTCGGCCATCACCGGCTCGGCCGGAAGGGCCAGCAGGTCGTGCCAGCTCCAGCGTCGCTGCGCACCGGTCTCCGACGTGACCGTCAACTCCCACTTGTCCTTGGGGATCAGTGGAGTCACGCTCGCCGACAACACCGGGAAGTCCTCGGTGAGGTGCTGACCGGGTGGAAGTCTGTGGTCGTCAGGGCGGCCTCTCCCCTCGAACCCGCGGTTCACGACTGCCATCCGAACCTCCTCACCGAGCGATCCGTCGTACTTCGCCGTCCGGCGGCTTGCTCAGGCGATCTGCTGCTCCGGCAGGTAGCCGGCGTCGACCAAGGCCGTCCGTAGTTTACGGCGGGCGTCGAACATCATCTTGTAGACCGCATTATGTGTCGCGCCGAGCTGATCAGCGAGCACATCAGTGGGCATGCCGTTCAGCACCAGAGCGACGAAGACCGTCCGCTGCTTCGCCGTCAGCTTCTCGTCGACGGCGCGATGTACGGCGTTCATCAGGTCCCGGCTTTCGGCATGCGACTCCGGCTCGATCCCCAGCCGTGCGGGAAGGCGCTCCCAGTCCTCGTCGTCGAACGCCACCCCAGCCCGCTGCCAGAAGTGCCGGTTGACCTTGGCGGCCACGTCGAAGATCACGAACTTGTACGCCCAGGTGGTGAACTTGCAATCACCGCGGAACGTCTCGACCTTGCCACAGATCGCCAGCAGGGCATCCGCGGCGGCCTGGTGCGCGATGTCGTCCAGCTCCGGGCCGACGAGTCGGAGCCTGGCCCCGCGCCGCCCGGCCTCCGCCCTCGCGGCGCGCAGGAGAACCTCGTACAACCGTCGGCTCGCAAGCTCGCGCTGATCTCCATCACTGCTCAGGTCGCGAACCCACGCGCGGTTCTCCCGGGCCACCTCTGGACAGACGGGCCGTGCCTGCGACAACGATTCAGAACCTTCGCTCTTCATGGATCTCCGGCGATCAACGCAACGTAGTGATCACAGGTCCGGCACGTCTGTGCCGAACGGTAAAACAACAACATGGACGATACCGTCCATTTATCATTCCGTCCAACTCGACGCCAGACGACACGTCGCCAACTGAGAGCCGGACTCAAACGATCCTGTAACTGGTCGATCTCGTCCTGTTTCTTGTCATGTGGACCCCGGAAGGTCGGCCGGGCCCGCTGACACGAACATGCACCGGGGCGTCGTACGCCGATCGTGAGAAGGGAACTCCATGTCGAAGAGCGAACAGTGGCCGACGTCGCAGTCAGGCCGCATGGACGAACTCACGGCGATCCGTGACGAGCTCAGGAACCACGCCTCGAACGCGTGGGCGACGGAGCGTGGGTACGAGCCGATCTACTCCGCATCACCGCGGTCGAGAATCGCCGTCATCGGCCAGGCACCCGGCAGGCAGGCTCAGGACAGCCAGATCCCGTGGAACGACGCCAGCGGCATCAAACTGCGGCAGTGGCTGGGCGTCAGCGAGGCACAGTTCTACGACCCCGACACGATCGCCCTGCTACCGATGGACTTCTACTATCCGGGCAAGGGCGCCCACGGCGATCTCCCCCCACGTCCGGCCTTCGCGCCGTTGTGGCACCCACGCATCCTGAAGCTGATGACTGGACTTCGTCTCACCGTTCTCATCGGGAACTACGCCCAGAAGCACTATCTGGGAACCACCGCCAAGAAGAACCTGACCGAAACCGTCCGCGCCTATCGAGACTACGTTCCGGACCGGATCCCGCTGGTCCACCCCTCACCCTTGAATTTCAGGTGGCAGGCGAAGAACCCTTGGTTCGAGACAGAGGTGATTCCCGCGCTCCAGACGCTGGTCGCGGACGCTACCCAGACCGGCCGCCCAGGAGCTACTCGTAGCGGCCCTCGAACGTCACACCGTCCTTGACGCCGGTGAATCTGAGCCCGACGATCCGCGTGTCCTCGACCATCCAGCGAAGCGCGTAGCAGGCTCGATACGACGGTGGCCAGAAGGAACAGAACCGGCCTTGGTCATCGACGTACCACTCGCCTGCGCTGTCACCGCCTCGTTCGGAGTAGGTGGTCTTCCCGTCGACCGTGAAGACCTGAGTCGCACCGTCGACGTACAGCAGCCGGCCGGCCGTCACGGCCTTCGGGATGTCGGCTGCGGCAACCGCCGTGTCGTCAGCGGCTCGGATTCCCTGCAACATGTCATTCATCGCGTATGGCCTCTTGTTGTCGAGTTGGGTCAGATTCGACCAGCAGGTTGTCGCGATCGATCTGATCGTGAGAAGTTCCCGTCCCGTTGACGTGAGGATGGTGCAGGTCGAACGCCGGGCTCTCGGACCGGATCCGCGGCAGCTTCTCGAAGTTGTGCCGCGGCGGCGGAGAGCTGGTCGCCCACTCCAGCGAACGGCCCCAGCCCCACGGGTCGTCCACGCCCACCTGCGGCGACGTGCGCGACTTGTAGACGTTGTAGAAGAACGGCAGCATCGACAGACCCAGGACGAAGGACCCGATACTCGAGATCTCGTTCAGCGTGGTGAAGCCCTCGTTCGCGCCGTACGACGCGTAGCGCCGCGGCATGCCCTCGACACCCAGCCAGTGCTGCACCAGGAACGTCGTGTGGAAGCCGATGAACAGCAACCAGAAGTGCAGTTTGCCGAGCCGCTCGTCCAGCATCCGGCCGGTGAACTTCGGCCACCAGTAGTAGAAGCCCGCGAACATCGCGAACACGACCGTGCCGAAGACGACGTAGTGGATGTGCGCGACCACGAAGTACGAGTCGGACAGCTGGTAGTCCAGCGCCGGCGACGCGAGGATGACGCCGGTCAGACCGCCGAAGAGGAAGGTGGTCAGGAAGCCCAGCGACCAGAGCATCGGTGTTTCGAACGAGACTGATCCGCCCCAGATCGTGCCGATCCAGTTGAAGAACTTCACCCCGGTCGGCACCGCGATCAGGAAGGACATGAAGGAGAAGAACGGCAGACTGACCGCGCCGGTGACGAACATGTGGTGCGCCCACACGGTCGTGGACAACGCACCGATGCCAAGTGTGGCCGCAACGAGTCCCATGTAGCCGAAGACCGGCTTGCGGCTGAACACCGGCAGGATCTCGGTGACGATGCCGAAGAACGGCAACGCGATGATGTAGACCTCTGGATGCCCGAAGAACCAGAACAGGTGCTGCCACAGCAGCGGGCCGCCGCTCGCGGCATCGAAGATGTGCGCCCCCAAGGCTCTGTCCGCCTCGAGCATCAGCAGCGCGCCGCCCAGGGTCGGGAACGCGATCAGCACGAGCAGCGACGTCACCAGCACGTTCCAGGTGAACATCGGCAGCCGGAACATCGTCATACCCGGAGCCCGCATGGTGATGATCGTGGTGACGAAGTTGACCGCACCGAGGATCGTGCCCAGGCCTGACATCCACAGGCCCAGAATCCACAGATCCCCGCCGATGCCCGGCGAACGCGCGGCATCGGACAGTGGCGAGTAGCCCGTCCAGCCCCAGTCCGCTGCACCGCCTGGAGTCGCGAAGCCACCGATGGTGATCAGTGCGCCGAACAAATAGAGCCAGTAGCTGAACATGTTCAGCCGCGGGAACGCGACGTCCGGGGCACCGATCTGGATCGGCATGATCGCGTTCGCGAAGCCGACGAACAGCGGGGTCGCGAACAGCAGCAGCATGATCGTGCCGTGCACGGTGAAGAGCTGGTTGAAGACCTCTTCGTTCACGATCTGCAGGCCCGGCTGGGCCAGCTCGGCCCGGATGATCAGAGCGAGAACGCCTGCCAGCAGGAAGAAGCTGAACGAGGTGATCAGGTACAGGGCACCGATCCGCTTGTGATCGGTCGTGGTCAGCCACCCGGCCAGTTTCGTCCCGGGGTACGCCGTGGCCGACGACGTCTCCACATTCCTGAGCGCAGCGCGCTCGGTTGTCGCCACCGCATCTCCCGCAGGTTGTCTTGGCATCGACCTTCACTGGACGGTACCGTCCATTGCGCGTCTGCGGCAAGCGGGCTGAACTCGACAAAGACCGATGGATCACGGTATCTAGAGTGGACGATATAGTTCCTTGGTACCGGGCTCACGGTTTCCGACCCGAAGGTGAACGCGATGGCTGACCAGCAACTCCCCACACCGGTCGAGTGGCTCGACTCACGCTTGGGCGTGCTCAGATCAGGCGCCAAGAAGGACGGGTCGGGAGGGCTGCGGAAGGTCTACCCGGAGCACTGGTCCTATCTGCTCGGCGAGGTCGCGCTCTACAGCTTCGTCATCCTGATCCTCACCGGCATCTTCCTGACGTTCTGGTTCAAGCCGTCGATGGGCGAGGTCGAGTACCAGGGCTCGTACGGCCTGCTCAAGGGTCTGCACATGTCCGAGGCCTACGCCTCCACGCTCGCCATCTCGTTCGACATCCGCGGCGGGCTCCTGGTCCGGCAGATCCATCACTGGGCGGCCGTGCTGTTCATCGCCTCGATGATGGTGCACCTGCTGCGCACCTTCTTCACCGGCGCCTTCCGCAAGCCACGAGAGCTCAACTGGCTGATCGGCTTCGGGACACTGTTCCTCGGCATCATCGAGGGCTTCATCGGCTACGGCCTGCCCGACGACCTGCTGTCCGGCACCGGTCTACGCATCACCAACGGCATGATCCAGGCGTCCCCGGTGATCGGTACGTACCTGAACTTCTTCATCTTCGGCGGCGAGTTCCCCGGCGACACCTTCGTTCCGCGGTTCTTCACCGTTCACGTCCTCCTCCTTCCTGGTCTGCTGCTCGCGCTGATCACTGCCCATCTCTTCTTGATCGTCTACCACAAACACACACAGTGGGCCGGTCCCGGCCGCACGGAGCGCAACGTCGTCGGCTACCCGTTCTTCCCTGACTACGTCGCCAAGGCCGGCGGCTTCTTCTTCGTGAACTTCGGCGTCACCGCGCTGATGGGCGCACTCATACAGATCAACCCGGTCTGGCTGTACGGGCCGTACAACCCGGCCGAGGTCACCGCGGGCTCGCAGCCGGACTGGTACATGGGCTGGCTGGAAGGCTCGGTCCGCATCATGCCCGGATTCGAGTCGCACTTCTGGGGCATCACGCTCAGCTGGAACCTGCTCATCCCCGCGCTGATCATCCCGCCCGCCTTCGTCACCCTGGTCGCGCTCTATCCGTTCATCGAAGGCTGGATCATCGGTGACAAGCGCGAGCACCACCTACTCGACCGGCCGCGGGACGTGCCGACCCGCACCGGTATCGGCGTCGCCTTCATCACCTTCTACGCGCTCCTGTGGATCGGTGGTGGTAACGACCTGGTCGCCACCCATTTCGGCCTCTCGCTGAACAGCGTCACCTGGTTCCTGCGGTTCGCGGTCATCCTCGGCCCGATCCTGGCCTTCTGGATCACGCGGCGCTGGGCGATCTCGCTCCAGCGTGCCGACCGGGAGCGGTTGCTGCATGGTCTGGAGACCGGTGTCATCGTCCGCTCCCCCGAGGGCAAGTACACCGAGAAGCACCAGCGGATCTCGAAGTACGAGGCCTACTCGCTCACGGCGCGGGAACAGGTCCTACCGCACGAACCCGGCGCGGGGACCGACGACAACGGCGTCCGCGCCCCGCGCCAGGCCCTGAACAGGCTCCGCGCCCGGTTGTCCCGGTTCTACTTCGCCGACGCGGTGCAGAAGCCGACGACGCAGGAGCTCGAGGCCGCGCACGCGCACGACGCCGACGAGATCCACGACCTGACGGAGGACACGGAGACCTATCGCGAGGTCACCAGCGACAAGCGCGTAGCCAGTGAGTAGCAGACCTCAGCTGGCGGTGGCGCGCCGCGGCAGCACCCAGTTCGGGCGCACGAAGTGGCAGGTGTAGCCGGCCGGGTGCGTGATCAGATAGTCCTGGTGCTCGGGCTCGGCCTCCCAGAACGATCCTGCGGGCTCGACCGTGGTCACGGCCTTGCCCGGCCACAGACCTGACGCGTCGACGTCGGCGATCGTGTCGCGAGCCACAGCGTCCTGTTCGGGAGTCAGCGGAAAGATCGCCGAGCGATAGCTCGTACCGACGTCGTTGCCCTGACGGTTCAGCGTCGACGGGTCGTGGATCTGGAAGAAGAACGCGAGGATGTCACGGTAGGTCGTCTGCGCCGGATCGAAGACGATCTCGACCGCTTCCGCGTGCCCAGGGTGATTGCGGTACGTCGCGTGGTCGTTCTGCCCGCCGGTGTATCCAACACGCGTGTCGAGCACGCCGGGCTGACGGCGAATGAGATCCTCCATACCCCAGAAACACCCGCCGGCGAGAACCGCGGTCTCAGCACCGGGCTTGCGGGTCACCTGTCCGGTGTCGTGAAATCCACTAGTCATGATGCAGGGTCCTTTCGTCGTTCTGCACAGCGGCCAACAGTCCGTCGGCATCCTCCGCGCATGGTCCACAGGCAGCGAGGTGTGCCGCCAATCCGGGGAAGCGCTCGGCAGCATCGACTCCGGCCGCGAGTAGCTCGGCATAGACGTGCAGAACAGCCATCGCCTCATCGCACCCGACGTCCCGCGGGTCGGTGGCCAGGAATCGGTCGAGCCTTTCCCTCCACCCCGTCATGAATTCACCTCTACCTGTTGGTCAGCAAGCTCGATTGCCCTCGGCCGCTCTTCTGGATACCCGTTAGTACGTGAGTTACGCACGGATCTTACGGCGTACACCGAAACAATCTCGCCAGGCCGGAAACGCCCTGCGCGGTAAGACATCGAGGGTGCGGTGCCGCCAACTCTTACGAGCTGCCATTGTGTAGGCGAAGACTGGATACAGGAGGTGCCGGATGAGGGCGATTGTGGTGACGGACCAGGCCGCTGGAACGGCCGGGATGACGCTGGTGGAGCGGCCCGAGCCGCAGCCGGCGATCAACGACGTCGTCGTTGAGGTTCATGCGTCGGGGTACGTCCCGACTGAGGTGGAGTGGTCGTCGACCTGGTCCGATCGCGCCGGCCGTGACCGGGCACCGTCGATCCCTGGGCACGAGCTGGCCGGAGTGGTCACCAGCCTCGGTTACGGCACGACAGGGCTGTCAGTGGGACAGCGGGTGTTCGGCCTGGCCGACTGGCATCGCGACGGCAGCCTGGCGGAGTACGTGGCGATCGAGGCACGCAACCTCGCACCACTGCCGGGCGGCGTCGACTTCTCGGTCGGCGCGAGCCTGCCGATTTCCGGGCTGACCGCCTGGCAGGGACTGTTCGACCACGGCCGCCTTCAGGCGGGTCAGAGCGTCCTCGCGCACGGGGCGGCCGGCGCTGTCGGAACGATGGTGACCCAGCTCGCCAACGAGGCGGGCGCGTACGTCATCGGCACCGGACGCGCCGCCGACCGCGACAAGGTGCTCGACTTCGGCGCGCAGGAGTTCGTCGACCTCGAGACCGACGCGCTGGAAGACGTCGGCGGAATCGATCTGGTCTTCGATCTCATCGGCGCAGACATCCAGAAGCGCTCCGCGGCCCTGATCAAGACCGGAGGGACGCTGGTCTCTGTCGTGGGCCCGAT
This sequence comes from Kribbella capetownensis, assembly GCF_004331485.1. Classification (GTDB taxonomy): domain Bacteria; phylum Actinomycetota; class Actinomycetes; order Propionibacteriales; family Kribbellaceae; genus Kribbella; species Kribbella capetownensis. The sequence continues at coordinate 583,017 of NZ_SJKD01000004.1, read as the reverse complement.
CGAGGCGCGGCCGGCGGAGGGCCTGGCGGTGGATTTCGTGGTCGAGGCCAACCGCGCCCAGCTGAGCGAGATCGTCCAGCGGGTGCGGGACGGGCGGCTGCGGACGAACATCGGCAAGGTGGCGACTCTCGACGATGCGGTCGCCACCTTCAATTCCACCGAGCGGCTCAAGGGAAAGACGATCATCCGCCTTCGCCCGTAAGGAACCCTGGTGGCGGTGCTGAGGAACGGCCGTTCCTCAGCACCGTGGGAGGAGGTCCGTGCCTCCTCAGACGTCAAGGAGTCAGGGAGCGATCTCGAGCTTGGTGATGAGATCGTCGGCGAGGGTGAAGCGGTAGATGATGTCGACGACGCCGCCGGGGAAGTCACCCTCCAGGTGGTTGGTGACGACGTAGTGGGTGTCGTCGAACTTCTCGACGTGGCTGACCTCCACCGTGTAGGTGTACTCGCTGGCCTCGGTCTCCCGCCAGTGGTGGATCTCGTCGTGACCGGTGTAGGTCTTGCCGTCGTCGTCGATCACGATGGCGTCGGTCGCGAAGGCCGACAGCAGGTCGTGAGCGTTCGCCTTGTGCTGGGGATCGGCCTCGCGCAAGTACCTCGTGATCGCCTGCGGCAGGTGCTTCGCCAGGTCGGCGGCCGTCGGGTCGGGCGGGGTCTGGATCGTCATCAGGTGCCTTTCAAGCTGAGGGCGAAGGTGGATACTCCAAAGCCAGGGCTAGGCCAGAGGGAGCACTGGCTGCGCCATGCCGGACATGTCAATGCAGTACATCCCGCGGCGTTCGGTGAGCATCATCAGGATCGTTTCACAGCCCCTGCAGCGGGCCACTGTGCCGGGTCCTGACATGTACACGACCATCTCCGCCATGACTCCGGTGTGGCCACAACTCGTGCACTTGTATCCCATCGTCGTCATGTCGCGCGCAAAGAGATCATGCATCACGCCGGCCAGAGCATTGCCATCGAGAGGTTCCATCGTCGTCATACTCCTGTTCCGCCGAAGCGTTCGGTCCGGATCCGTCCCGCGTCGTACCCCAAGGCCACCAATCCGGCGGCCGCGGTCTCGACGAACGCTGTCGGTCCGCAGACATAGGTGAGTGGCTCTTCAGCAGCTGCCCAACCGGCCGTGGACAACAGCGCCGGGTCGATGCGTCCGCGGTACCCACGCCAACTGCTCGGGGCCTCACGAGTCAGTGTGATCGAGACATCGATGAGGTCGTCGGCCGCCCTCTTCATGAGCTCCTCACGATAGATCAGCGACTCGAGCGAGCGCGCCGAGCACAGCACGCGGACAGGCACCTGGCTCCCGATGGCGCGGTGATGCCGAAGCATCGACCGCAACGGAACCAGTCCGGATCCGCCGCCGACCAAGAACAGCGGACCACCGAATTCCTCGTCCCAGACGAAATGTCCGCCGACCGGACCACGGAACTCGAGCTCGTCGCCTCCTCGCAGCTCGTCCACCAGATAAGGAGACACCTCACCATCGTCGAGTCGCTCGACAGTGAGCGACAGGTAGTCGTCTCCGGGCGCCGACGCGATCGAGTAGCTCCGCTGCGTCTGATACCCATCGGGCGCTGTCAGCCGCACGTCCACGTGCTGACCCGCACGGTGCCCAGGCCAATCAGGCACGGCGAGCGCGATGGTCTTCACCCGCGGAGTCTCGACGGTCGTCGCGATCACCGTGCCGGTCTGCCACGTCAGTCGCCGTAATAGCGCTGCTCTTTCCACGGGTCTCCATAGTTGTGATAGCCGAACATCTCCCAAAAGCCGGGCTGATCCGCGGTCCGCAGGTCCAATCCACGGATCCACTTCGCGCTCTTCCAGAAGTACAGGTGCGGCACCAGCAGACGTGCCGGCCCACCATGCTCCGGATCGAGCGGCCGCCCGTCGTACTCGTCGACGATCCAGGCCTTTCCACGTCGCAAGTCCGCCAGCGGAATGTTGGTGGTGTAGCCGCCGTCGGAGAACGCCACGGCGTACGGCGCCTCGGTCGGCACCGCGGCAAGCAGGGTGTCGAGAGAGACTCCCGACCAGGTCACGTCCAGTTTCGTCCACTTCGTGACGCAGTGGATGTCAACGGTGAACTGCTCGCGCGGCAACGCCTGGAAATCCGTCCACGACCACGAGACCGGCTTGTCCACAGCCCCACGGATCGTGAATTCCCAGGTGTCCAGTTGCGGGTACGGGGTCGGCCCGGCCGACAACACCGGGAAGTCCCGCGTGACGTACTGGCCGGGCGGTACCCGCGAAGGGTCTGCGGCGCGCCGGCCGTGAAAGCCTCTGGTGACAGCCATCAGGCCTTCTCACCAAGCTGCACACGCAACAGCCATTGCTGCTTCTCCAGCGTCCCGACCACCCTGATCAGTACATCCTGCGTCACCAGATCCGCACCACCGATCGAGCCCAGCCGTGCACGGATCCGCTCGGCCACCGCCGCCACCCGCCGACCCAGCTCCCAGACCACGACGTGATCGGCCAGCGACCGCACCACGACAGGTTCGACCCGGGACCCGGCCGCCACCGCCGAGCTCTGTCCGTCCGGGACAAAGCCCAACGTGACCGCACGCTCGGCGACGACATCCGCGAGTTCGCTCCACTCCTCGACCAACTCGTCGAGGAACAGATGCACCCCGCGTGCGGACGCCCCGAACACGCTCCAGTGCAACTGCTTCCCGACGAGCGACAGATCGATCAGATCCTGCAGCATGAGCTGCAGCTCCTCACCAACGGCCGCCCGCTCGTTCGGATTGTCCAGCGGCGGCAACTGCACCGAGTTCGCAACAGATTCCATAGCCATACCTCCCCTGTGTCACGACCCCCGCCCGACCTTTCCCCACCACCCGAACCAATCCCCACCCACCAGCACCACGAGCGAGGTAGCCTTCCACCTCGACGCCTCGAGGTGGAGTCACTCGGCGTCTCCGCCAGGACGCCTCGGCGGCACGGTTCTCATCGGTAGCCGGAGGCTTGGAGATGGAAGAGTTCGGCGTACAGGCCGTTCTTGTGGATCAGTTCTTCATGTGAGCCGTGTTCCGCGATCGTTCCGTGCTGTAGCACGATGATGCTGTCCGCCATCCGCACTGTGGACAATCTGTGCGATACCAGGACAGTGATGGAACCGACACGCTCGCGCAGATCCTGCGCGACGTGTGACCAGGCTTCGAACAATCGGTACTCGGTTTCAGGGTCCAGTGCTGCTGAGGGTTCGTCAAGAAGCAACAAGGCAGGAGACCGGCGCATCATTGCTCTGGAGATCGCAAGCTTCTGCCACTGACCCCCAGACAGGTCTACTCCGGCCGGCCAGCCTGAGCCGAGCTGTGTGTCGAGCCCGCGAGGCAGAGCGGACAGAACGTCGGTGGCGGCGGCGCGCTCGAGTGCGTCGAGGACTTTCAGATCGGCACTGGTGTCGTCGGACAATGTTTCGATGTCTCCGAGCGCCACGGCCTCGCGGGCCAGGAGTTCGAACCGGGCGTGATCCTGGAACGCGGCAGAAACCCTGTCCTGCCATCGGGTGAGGTCGACCGAGGCCAGATCTTCCCCGTCGATGGTGATGGTGCCGCTGGTCGGGCTGTAGAGGCCGGCAAGGAGTTTGACCAGGGTCGACTTGCCGGCGCCGTTTTCGCCGACGACGGCGACCGTCGAGCCGGCGGGAAGGTCCAAGTGGATCTTCTCGAGGGCGGGCTGTGCTGCTCCGTCGTACCGGTAGGACACGTTGCGCAGCGAGATTCCGTGACTCAGCCGCTGGGGCTCAGCGGCCCTGCTGCGGCCACGTTGAGCCGCGCGGCCGAAGACATCCTGCAGGCTGACGAACCGGTCCGCGGCGACAAGGCTGCGGATCGTGAGCTGCAGGACCTCACTGGAACCGCTGACCAGCCCGAGCACTTGGCCGGCCAGCACCGCGATCAATGCGGCCTCGCCAACGGTCGCATCGCCGATGGTGACCTGCCGCACCACAAATGCGATGGAACCTACATATCCGGCGATGAAGACCAGTCGTCCGGCAAGACTCCAGCCGGCGGCCTGGATCTGGGCCCGCCCGTCGAAGCGCCGGATCTGGTGGTGCGCTTGCTGAAACCTGGACTGCATCTCCGCTTGCAACCTGAAGAGGCGGACCTCCTTCGCGCCACCCGGGGTGGCCGTCAGCTCTACGAGATGCTCAGCAAGCCGGGCGGGTTCGGCCGCGCGCCGGCCGCTGTCGCGGAAGATCCGGCTTGTCTTGAAGCTGACGAGCAGCGACGGCACCGCGAACAACGGCAGCGCGAGGAGGACAGGACTGACACGAACCATGAGGACCGCGGTCGTGATGATCTGCACCGTGACGGCGCAGAGTTCTACCATCCTCGGCAGGACCTGGCTGAGCTGATGGCCCTCTCGTTGGAACGCATCCAGCTGGTTCAGATGCTGTGGGCTCTCGTGGAGCTCCAGTGTTGGCGCCGCGCCGACCAGGTTGAGAATCTGCCCGTTCATCATGTACCGGGTGTGATCGCGGAGCCGAGACTGGGCACGTTGTGCGCCATACGCGACGCTGACAGTGGCGGCGATCGAGATGACGCCTCCGGCAGCGCCGACCACCACGCGAAGTGGACTGCCACTGTGGATGCCATCAACGATGAACATCAGCCACAGACCATAGAACGACTGCGTGATCGCCTGGAGCCCGGCCAGTACGAACGCAAGCACTGCCGCGACGCGATCTGCCTGCCAAGCCAGGTGCAGCATCGTTGTGATGACCCGCAGGCGGCTGGTACTGCCGGCGTTCTCAGCCATCGATGTCCTCCTCGTCACCGGAGCCGAACCGCATCGCCTGCTTGCGGAACATGCGGGCGTAGACCCCCTCAGCCACGAGCAACCGTTCATGGCTGCCGTCTTCGATGACGTGTCCACCGTCGAGCACGATGATCCGGCTGGAGCGACGGATCGTGGAGAAACGATGGCTGATCACGACGCTGGTCAAACCGGCCGTGAGATCGAGGAACTTGTTGTAGAGGTCTGCCTCGGCGCGCACGTCAAGTTGTGCTGTTGGTTCGTCCAGAACGAGAACGCGTGCGCCGCCGTGAACCGCCAGGAGTGATCTGGCGAGGGCCACCCGCTGCCACTGACCACCAGAGAGGTCGACTCCACCCTCGAGTCGGGACGACAGCGTCGTGTCCAAGCCATGCGGGAGCCCGCCGAGGACGGCGTCCGCGCCGGCTCGTGCGGCAGCGCAACGGATCTCCCCGTCGATACTTGGCTGTGTCAACTGCTCAACTGCACCCAGACCGATGTTGTCCCGCGCCGACATCTCGTAGTGAACGAAGTCCTGAAAGATGGCCGCCACGGACCTCCGCCACGATTCCTGATCGATCGCGCGAAGATCGGTTCCATCGACGAGGATCCGTCCACTCTGCGGTACTTCGAGGCCGGTGAGCAGCTTGATCAACGTTGTCTTGCCTGCTCCGTTCAGGCCGACGATGCCAACTGACGTTCCCGCCCGGATCTCGAGGTTCAACCGATCGAAGATGATCTTGCCGGCTCCGGGATATCCGAAGGTCACCTCCTCGAACACAATCGCTTCCGCCGGACGTCCTGACGCACTGACAGCGCCAGAGTGTGCGGTGGTGGACGAGTGGTCGGCGACGACGCGTTCCAGCTCCAGAACGACTGGGACACGGCTGGCGCCGTACTCGATCAGATCGTCGCCGGTCTGATCGGCAAGGAGGCTCATCCCCAGCATGCCCTGGAGCAGCAAGACGACAGCACCCACGTCGAGGCTTCCGTTCACAGCCGCCCGTGTGGCCAGAGCAACGACGGCGGCATTGGCCACGACAACCAAGCCGAGAAGCACGGTCAGAGAGCGTTGTCCGACCTTGCGGGCATTGGCCAGCTCCGCGAGTAGGCGGGACGTCTGGCGGCCATAGCGATCCGACAGCCAGCCGACGAGACCGAAGATGCGGACCTCCTTCGCCCACTCCTGACGCAGTCCGATCCGGTGCGTGTAGCTCGCGGCATGTACGGCGTCTTCCCAGGTGAACTGATCGGCGCGGAGCATGTTCGCCTGCAGCCTGTTGCCGACCAGGATCCAGACCAGGAGGAGAATTGCGGCGGCCGGGACGGAGACGGTGGCCACCAGCACAGCAGCCGCGACCCCTTGAGCCTGCAGAGACCACTTCATGCTCAAGCCATCGACCAGGTCCCCCGGCTCGAGGCCCGCGACGCGCACGGCACGGTCAGTCTTGGCGGCCAGGTCGGGCCGCTCGAAGACATCCAAGGTGCCTGCGCCGAGGGCGGCTCGGATCACGCGACCGGTCAAGTGTTCCTCGTACCGCCGGTACAGAGCCCAGCGCGCCACCTCATAAGCGGCCCGCGTCACCTCTTGCGCTGCCAGCACAAACGCGGCCCCGGCCAGCGCGAAAGTGACGTCGGCTACTGCGGCTGAGTTCAACCCCGAACTGGCCGCAGCCGGAAGGATTGTGATCAGGTATGCGACCAGCGCTGCGAACATCGCCGGCCAGATGGCGGTCAGGACAATGCACCCGACCAGCAAGACAGTCCAGCCTGGAAACGCCCGAGCCAGCTCGACGACCGCGAGCACCCGCGGCGAGCGGGATCGCCGCTGCTGTGAATACTTACCCTTCCCGCACTGCAGGAATGTGACAGGTCCTTCCCTCGGTGTCAAACCCTCACCAGCGAAGCGCGAGGCGTATCAACCGAGGCGCGTATCGACCGCCGCGGTCGACCGGGAGACATGTCACAAGGACTGTCAATCGACCGACAAACTTGGGTTTACAGCGTTGTAAAGCTGCGTATACGGTTGGGTCTCTCATTCGCGGGCGGGTCTGAGGAGGCGTGGCGTGAGTGGTCGAACGGGTACGCGGATGGTCGTTGCGTTGGCCGCTTGCGCGGTTGTCTTGCTGTCGACCATCGGGTCCGGTGCTGCTGCAGCCCGACGGCCGGTGCCCGCGCCGGTCTACGGGCCGAGTGCGGCTGACCCAGGTCTGTTGCGGGTCGGTAGCGACTACTACGCCTTCATGACCGGCGGTCCTCTGGCCGAGGTCGCGCGATCCAACACACCGGGTGGCCCGTGGACAGCCCAGCCGAACGCACTGAGCGGTTGGGGGGACTGGGCCAGCGGCGCGGGCGCGGTCTGGGCTCCGGATGCCTGGCAGACCTCGGCCGGCTGGGTGCTGTACTACGCGGCGCAGGCGAAGGGCTTCGCCGGACAACGGTGCATCGGGACAGCACTGGCCGACGATCCCGGCGGCCCCTACACACCGACCGGCACTCCCCTGATCTGTCCGATCCTGGGCGGCGAGGACCCGGTCGCGGGCCGGCCCGATGCGACCGCCGGAGTGATCGACCCGAATCCTTTCCAGGATTCCGATGGCCGGCGCTACCTGCTGTACAAGACGCAGAAGACGCCCGGCACCATCCGCATGTTCCCGCTGTCGGCGGACGGCCTGCACAGCCGTGGCGAGCTCAGCCACGAACTGGTGCGGCACGCGGACAGCATCGAGAACCCGGCGATGGTCAAGCGCGGCGACCAGTACGTCCTGCTGGCATCGGCGAACTGGTTCGACCAGTGCCGCTACTCGACCGTGTGGCGGCGGTCGACCGACCCATGGTCGTTCGCCGACAAGGAAGAGCATGTGCTGCTGGATCAAGCCAGCACCGGCCTGTGCGGCCCCGGCGGAGCCGACGTCGTGACCGGTGGTGGCGGCCCGGACCTGATCTACCTCCACGGTTGGGTGTGCACGGCAGATGACCAGCCATGCCAGTACGACGGCGTGGTGACCGACCCGAACAAGAGACGCGTCATGTACGCCGCGAGACTCGTTTGGGGCACGGACGGCGCCACGCCGGCCGTCTCCGCGTTCCTCCCGCCCGTCCCGGCGAGATAAGCAGGTCGGCAAACAGTCACGGCTCCGGGCTCGGGCGATGTTTCATGGTGGTGTGGAGCCGGATCAGGACGAGGTCCTCGAAGTCGGGAAGGCTTCGGGACGTGGGCGCCGGAGGGCCGGATGGATTCTGGCCCTGGTGGTGCTGACCCTGATCGTCCTCCACGCCTCGACGGATCGTTCGCACCAGGCCGTGCCGAGTCCCACTCCGTCCGACCTGATCAGCACGGTCCCAGACGGGCGGACGGCGCGCGCTTGGCCGACGGCACCCGGCGCCTGCGGAGCGGACACCCTGCTGCCGATCGTGTCGAGTGCGCCACCCGCGGAGCACACCGGGATCGAGGTACTGCTCGGTGGAGATCGACTCCGACTCGTCGGGTTCGACAGCGGCGAAGCGACGACCTTGCCTGACGCAGTCGTCCGCCCGGGCGAGTACGCCGCAGTGCTGGCAAGCGATCCGATCACGGCGTACGCGACCACCGGGGCGTGCGACGAGACGGCTCCCTACGCGATGTTGCGCATCAGCGTCGATCACCAGGTGAATGTCATCCGCCCACTCGGTCCGACCGAGTCACCGCTGACCGATGGCAATCGGGTGTGGATCGCTTCCTTCGCCAGTGACATCGACAACCCGTATGCGACGATCACTCCGGTCGCCGGCGGGCAGCGGGTGCGGCTCCCGCACGGCTTCTACGCATCCGCAATCGTGGGCGACACGATCGTCGGCCAGATGCAGCCCGATCCGGGGATCTCACCGACGTGGCTCGCGCTCGTCGACGCACGGACCGGTCGGTTGCTGGCAAAGCTCGAACAACACGTGGCGCCGCTCGCGGCCGGCGCAGGCCAAGTCCTGTGGACCAGTGGCTGTGACGACGACACATCACCGTGCATGCTCCGGCGCCGGGCGATCGCCGGCGGGGAAACCATCGGATCCCCTCTGCCGCGCCCAGCCTGCTGCGGCGTCGTCAGCCCTGACGGCACGAGGATCGCCTTCCTGATCGAACGGGCACCGACAGACTCACAGTTCGCCCGCCACCCGCTCCCGTCCATGGACATCGCGATCATGCAGCTCGGCACCGGCCGGCTCGACATCGTGCCGGGCATCGAACTGCCCGCCAAGTCTCAACCCGGTCTGGCATTCGCCGGGCGTGGAGACTGGTTGGTGATCGCCCTCAACGCGGGCTCCCGCACCCGGCTACTCGCCTGGCGGCCCGGACTGCGGCAACCGTACGAGACAAACGCCGTTCCCGGCCCCGTCCACGACCCTCCAACACTCGTCGTCACCAGCCACTGAGCACCCCAGCTCGTCGACCGCGAGCGTGGCGTGTTCGATGAGCCGACCGGATCCGGTCATCGTGCCGCTGCTGCTGTCCTGAGGCCGAGGCCCACCAGGACCACCGAGGTGATCCTGCTGGTGATGAGCTTGGCCCGGGCGCCGCGCAAACCAGGCGAAGCGCGGCGGATGACGATGGTCCAGAGCACGAGCCACAGCCCGATCAGCAGCGCGTGTGCGGTAGCCAGGGCCAGGATCTGACCAGCGACGGACTCACTGGGCGCGGTGAACTGAGGAATCAGCGTCAGGTAGATCGATGCAGCCTTCGGATTCAGGACGTTGGCGAGCAATGCCTGCCTGTAGAGGGATCCCGTCGACCTCGGCAGGCGCCGACGGGTGGTCATGGCGCCGGCACGCGACGTCGTTGTGTACCAGTTCCACAGTCCGAGGCCGATGAGGTAGGCGGCTCCGGCGAGCTTGACCGCGGTGAAGGCACGGCTTGATTGCATCACCAGAACCGACAGACCCGCCAACGCCAGGGTGGCGTGCACGTACAGACCGCTGACCGTGCCCGAAATGACGGGGAATGCCCGCCGGCGCCCACCGTCGCTGACGTGCTGGATGAGCAGGGTGAGGCTGGCACCAGGGGTAGCAATGAGCGGAAGGACCGCCGCGGCGAATCCGGCGACGGCAGAGCGGTGGATCATGGCATCTCCACGGTCGGGGCGAGGGGATCAGAGCACGACCCGGTAGTGCGTCGTCAGTCGTCCGTCGTCGTCGAGAATGTGGAAGGCGAGTCCGGGCGGCTGCTCGAGGTCCGCGGCGTGATCGCCCTCCCACGGAAGGCGCAGCGTCCAGGTGATCGCCGGGCCGACGATCAGCGGCCGCCCGGCGAACGTCGAGACTGCCGCAGTGTGGGCGTGTCCGGTGATGACGGCGGCGACCTGCGGATGCTTCGCAAGTACGGCGGCCAGTTCGCCGGGACTCTCGAGCATCCCGGCGTCAGGGAGCGGATGGTGCAGCTCGACCGGTGGCTGGTGGAAGCAGATCAACGCTCGAGTGTCCTGCGGAAGCTCGGCGAGGGTGGTGTCGACCCAGGCCAGAGTCTCCGGTGCGAGCCTCCCCTCGTCGCGGCCGGGGATCGTGGCGTCGCACATCAGCACGGCCGTCCCGGCGATCAGGTGCACCTGATTGACAGGGGAACCGTCGGGCTCCTCCCCCAGCAGCGCTTTTCGGTACGCCGGGCGCGCGTCGTGGTTCCCCGGACACATCAGCACGGGGAACTCGGCAGCCAGGATCTGTGCGGCCTCCTCGTACTCGGCCTCGGCGCCGTGATCGGCGATGTCGCCGGTGACCAACAGGCCGTCCACCGGTCGCGGCAGATTCCGCAGGTAGTCCATGACACGGACGGCACGGCGGGTCGCCCGCTCACTGCCGTCCAAGTGCAGGTCGCTGATCTGGGCAAGCAGCACTGACATTTCTCTCCTCCATCAGCAGGTCTGTCATCCCTAATGGGATATCGACTCTCTTCCGTTAGGCACGGTAGCCTGGGTTCATCGCCACCAGCAAGCGATATTTCCGGCCGGCCACCGACCACCTCGTTCGTGGTCGCCGCGGTTCGGGATGAAAGCGGTCTGAAAGCGAGGTCGGGAAGACTCGTCGCTTCGATCGGTTCGACCTTGGAGTTGTCGATGAAGCGAGCCACGCAGGTCAGTGCCCGCGCAGGGAGATCCCGGTTCCGGAAGACTGTCGCCGCCCTGGCAGCCGGAGCGGCGCTGAGCGTTGCCTCCGTCGGAGTAGCTCCGGCCACGGCGGCCACCGTGACGGAAACGGCAGGGCACCGGCCTGTTCCGGTTGTCTACGACAGTGACTTGGACTTCGACGATGCGTCGACGCTGGCGTTCCTGTGTCAGGCGCACAAGCAAGGCCGGATCGAACTGCGCGCCGTCACGGTGGTGAACAACGGCATCGGTACGGCGGGCCGGTCGTTGACGCATGCCCGGACAATTCTCCGCAAGTGCGGTCTTCCGCGCGTTCCGGTGGCCGACGGTTCGCCGACCGGTGTGCACCAGGCCCCGCCAGAGGCGAGGGAGACGTTCGAGCGCGTCCTGACCGGAGCGCTCGACGACGCCGACCAACCCGACCAGCCGTCCGCGTTGACCGCGGCACAACTCATCGCCAGGTCGGTCCTGAGCTCACGCGACCCCGTCACGGTGCTGGCTACCGGCCCGGTCAGCAACGTGGCCGCGGCGTTGCGCGAGCACCGGGGTGTTGCGCAGAGGATCGCGTCGCTCTACATGATGGGCGGAGCGTTCGACGTACCAGGCAATCTCTTCGGTTCGACCACCGGCGGGTTCGACAACACCCAGGAGGTCAACCTCTGGATCGATCCGAACTCAGCCGACTTCGTCTTCAAGACGATGCCTGCCGGCCGGGTCCGGATCGTTCCGCTGGACGCCACGAACCATGTGATGATCACCCAGGCGTACGTCGACCGGCTCGGCGCCTCTGCCCGCACGGTGGAGGCCCGGCTTGTCCACACGATCCTCACGCAACCGGACCTCCCGCCGCTGATCGAGCTCGACATCATGTTCTGGTGGGACGCACTCGCCGCCACGTCACTCGTCCTAGGACCGCGCGACGACCTGGTCCAATACCAACCGCGACGTGTCTCCGTAGTCCTCGACGGCGCCTCATCAGGCCGCACGATCGACTCGCCTGACGGCACACCCCAACTGGCCGGGTACACCGCCGACGGCGCACGCTTCGAAGACACGTTCACAACAACCCTCAACGGCGGCCGGCACCAACTGGGTCAGCGGTAAGCGATGTTCTCCTGTTCGAGGATGTGGGTGAAGGCGGTTGTGGCTTGCTGGAAGAGGTCGATGCCGCTGAAGCCTCCGGCGGGGCCGGCGGTGCTGAGGTGGGGTTCCATCGAGAAGAAGCCGTCGAAGCCGTCCGCCTTCAGGGCGCGGATCGTCTCGACGACCCCGCCGTCGCCGGCACCCGCCACGACCACGCGCTGGTCGGCCAGCAGGGCGTCCTTGATCTGCATGTACTCCAGATGTGGCCGCAACAGCTCGAAGGCTTCCGGGAAGGGCGAGATCCCGCACTGGACGAAGTTCGCCGCATCCCAGGCGATCTTCAGGTTCGCTGAGCCGACGGACTCGATGATGTCGAGGCAGCGTTCCGGCAGGTCGCCGTAGATCTTCTTCTCGTTCTCGTGCAGCAGGATCACCTCCCGCCCCGCGGCCCGCTCGGCGAGCGTCGACAGCCGTCGCAGTACCTCGTCACGGTGCTGCTTCGGCTCGTCGCCGTCTGGATAGTAGAAGGAGAAGATCCGGAGGTACGGCGCCTGGAGCACCTCCGCGACGTGCAGAGCCCGGTCGAACCGGCGCAGATGCTCATCGAAATCGTCGACGACCGAGACCTTGCCGATCGGCGAGCCGATCGATGATGTCTGGATGCCGCTGTCGCGCAACTGGGCGGCCACGGCGGCCAGTTGCTCGTCGTCCAGGTCGAGCACATTCGTGTTCCAGGCGCTACGGAACTCTAGGTAGCCGATGCCCAAGCCGTTGAGCACCTCACACTGCACCGACAGTTCGGGTGAGATCTCATCGGCGAAGCCGGACAGTGTCCACATCTCATTCTCCGCTCAGCGCGACCGGCGCTTCGGTCTTGGAGGATTCGTACACGGACACGATGAACTCCAGCGCCCGGCGGCCGTCCTGCCCTGAGCTCAGCAGCGGGGTGCCCGACTTGATGGCACTGATCAGATCCACCATCTGGCGGCGATGCCCCTCGTGCTTGATGGCGGTGGGATCGGAGGCGGCCGTCGTCGCCGAGACCCCCTCGGAGGACGAGGACTTGCGGTTGCCATAAGCACCGGTCTCGCCCTTCTCGTCCTTGAGCTCCTTCATCACGATGGTCCCGTCGTCGATCGCCACGGAGCCCTCCGTACCGCAGATCTCCAGTCGCTCCGGAAGCCCCGGGTACATCGTGGTGCTCGCATGCACCGTGCCGACGGCACCGCTGGCGAATCGCACCAGTGCCGCCGCATCGTCCTCGACCTCGATGTCGTGCGCGAGGGTGTTGGCCTGGGCCACCAGGCTCTTCACCGGACCCATCAGCCACAGCAGCAGGTCGACGTAGTGGACGCCCTGGTTCATCAGGCTGCCGCCGCCGTCGAGCTTCCAGGTGCCTCGCCAGTCGGCGCCGTCGTAGTAGGCCTGGGTGCGGTACCACTTGGTCGACGCCGTCCCGACCACGAGCCGGCCGAGCCGGCCGGAATCGATCAGGCCACGCACTTCCTGCAGCCCGTCGTCGAAGCGGTGCTGGGAGATCACGCTGAGCTGGACGCCGGCGTCGGCGCAGGCGGTGATCAGCCTGTCCGCCATCTCCAGCGTGACGTCGATGGGCTTCTCCACGAGCACGTGCTTGCCGGCCTGCGCGGCCGCGATCCCGATCTCGGCGTGCAGGCCGCTCGGGGTGGCGACGCAGATGACGTGGATGTCGTCGCGGGCGAGCATGTCGTCGAGGCTCGCGAAGCTCTGTACGCCGAACTCCGCGGCCAGAGCGTCGGCGCGCTCACCGATCACGTCGTTGACGCCGATCAGCTTCGCCTCGGGAATCTCGCTCAACGCGTTGGCGTGCCAGCGGCTGATCACGCCGCAGCCGACGATGCCGAAGCCGAGAATGTCGTCACTCATACCTGAGGGCCTTTCGCTGGTTCGGTTTTCAGGATCTCGATGCTGCGGAAGCTCTCCGCGAACGCGACACCGATCTTCGCACCCGCCGCGCGCAGCGCCGGCCCGGGCCGGTCGTCGAAACTCCAGGCGGGCTTGCCGGTCTTGCCACCGAGCTGGCTGGTGTGGCACTTGATGGCGCGGGCCTTGAGCTCCACGACGTCCGTCACATCGATGATCCGGTCCGCGTCGCCGTTGGCCGGGATCCAGACATCGTTGACCCGGTGCGGCTCGAACCCCTCGTCGAGCAGGTCCGTATAGGCGCGCGGGCTGCTGGCTTCCGGGTACGTCGCGATGAGCGTCGCCTCGGCCGCCGCCATGTGATCGGCATGGGACAGCGAGATCGGCATGTCCAGGACGCGGAACGGCGCCATCGTGAGGATGAGCTGGGGCTTGTAGCGCCGAATCTCACGGACGATGTCGTGGCGGAGGTCTTCGGTCACTTCCAGCGTGCCGTTCTTCCGGCCCAGGTACCTGACCTCCTTGACGCCGAGCACGTCCGCCGCGGCCCGCTGCTCGGCCGCACGGATCGCCGTCAGCTCGGCATCGGTCATCGACGGATCCGTGCCGCCGCGGCTGCCGTCCGTACAGCACACGTAGTTCACCTCTGCCCCGCGCCGGGTCAGCGCGGCGACGGTGCCGCCGAACTGGAACTCGGCGTCGTCGGGATGGGCGAAGACGGCGAGGACGCGCCGGTAATCCTTGAAATACATCGGTCTCCTCGAGAGTGCGTCGGCCGGGGATGGACCCGGCGGGATTCAGGCCTGCGGGCTGGGAGCCGGTTCGGAGGTCGTGATCTCGATGGTGCGGAAGCTCTCGGCGAAGGCGACGCCGATCTTGGCGCCGGCCGCCCGCATCCTCGTGCCCATCCGGGGCTCGAAGGACCAAGCCGGTTTGCCCGTCTTGGCGCCGGCCTGGCTCTTGTGGCAGAGCCAGGCCCGTGCCTTCACCTCCACCGTGTCTGTGACGTCGATGATGCGATCAGCCCCGTTCACCGCCGGAATCCAGACGTCGTGCACGCTGTGCGGCTCGAACCCCTCGTCCAGTAACTCGGGATAGGCCCGCGGGCTGTCGGCCTCGGGGTACACCGCGACGAGCGTGGCCTCCGCCGCGTTCATGTGATCGGCGTGCGAGAGGCCGATGGGCGCGTCGAGCACGCGGAACGGCGAGAGCGTCAGGATCAGCTCGGGCTTGTGCCTGCGGATCTCCCGGACGATGTCGCGGCGAAGGTCAGTGGTGACCTCCAGGGTGCCGTTCTTCAGGCCGAGGTACGTCACCTCCTTGACGCCGAGCAGATCGGCGGCCGCCCGCTGCTCGGCCGCGCGGATCGCGGTCAGCTCGGCATCGGTCATCGCCGGGTCGGTGCCGCCCCGGCTGCCGTCCGTACAGCACACGTAGTTGACGTCCGCGCCTTGCTGGACCAGCCGGGCGATCGTGCCGCCGAACTGCCCCTCGGCGTCGTCGGGATGGGCGAAGACCACCAGGACCTTCCGGTAATCCTTGAAGTACATGTCACCTCACTTGATGCCGGTCGTGGCGATGCCCTCGACCAGCAGTTTCTGGAACACGAGGAAGAACCCGATGACGGGCAGCAATGCGAGAGTCGACATCGCCAACAGGCCCGCGTAGTTCGAGGTCGCGGTGTTGTCGATGAACGATCTCAGCGCCAGCGGCACGGTGAACTTCGACGTGTCGGACAGATAGAGCAACTGACTGAAGAAGTCGTTGTAGGTGAAGATGAAAGTGAAGATCGCCGTGGTCGCGAGCGCCGGCAGACACAGCGGCATCATGATCCGCCAGTACAGTCCGAGCGGTCCGCAGCCGTCCAGGGCCGCCGCCTCGTCGAGTTCGCGCGGCACGTTCCGCATGAACTGGATCATCAAGAAGATGAAGAACGCGTCGACGGCCAGGAACTTCGGCACCACCAGCGGCAGGATCGTGTCGACCATACCCATCGTGCGGAAGAGCACGAACTGCGGTACGACCAGTACGTGGAACGGCAAGATGATCGTACCCATCATGATCGCGAACATCTTCCCTTTGAACCGGAACTCGAGCCGGGCGAACGCGAACGCCGCCAGCGAGCACGACAGCAGGTTCCCGACGATGCACAGCACGCAGATGACGAACGAGTTGAGGAAGTAGCGCCAGAAGGGAAAGCCCAGCGCCGACCAGCCCGAGATGTAGCCCTTGAGGTTCGCACCCTTGCCGGGAAAGGGATTCGCGGTACCGAGGATCTGGCTCTCAGGCTTGAACGACGATCCGAACATCCACAGCAGGGGGTAGATCATCAGGACCGCTCCGAGGATCAGCACCGCGTGCTTGACGATCCGGCGCCACAGCGGCTTGCTGTTCTTCACCTGGGGCCGGGTGCGGACCTGCCCCACGTCGATGCTGCTCGTCGTCATCTCGAATCTCCGTAGAACACCCAGTACTTCGCGGTGAAGAACAACAGCCCGGTGATGGCGCCGACCACGACCAGGAGCACCCAGGCCATCGCGGAGGCGTATCCCATCTGGAGGTTCCCGAAGCCCTGGATGTAGAGGTAGAGGGTGTAGAACAGCGTGCTGTCGACGGGTCCGCCGGTGCCGCTGCTGATGATGAAGGAAGGCGTGAAGGCCTGGAACGATCCGATCATCTGCAGCACGAGGTTGAAGAAGAGGATCGGGGTCAGCAGCGGGAACGTGACGTTCCAGAACTTCCGTAGCGGCCCGGCGCCGTCGACGGCCGCCGAGTCGTACAGGTCCTGAGGCATCTGGCGCAGGCCCGCCAGGAAGATCAGCATGGGTGAGCCGAACTGCCAGGCTTCCAGGACGATGAGGGTGTTGAGCGAGGTGGCCGGGCTGGTCAGCCAGCCCTGGCTCTCGATCCCGAACAGGGCCAGGAACGACTGGAAGATGCCTGGATCACCGAAGATCTGACGCCAGAGGATCGCGATCGCCACACTGCCACCGAGCAGCGAGGGCACGTAGTAGATCGCCCGGTAGACCGACATGTGCCGCATACCGTCCTTGAGCAGGATCGCGATCAGCAAGGCGATCCCGAGCTTGATCGGCACCCCGATGAACACGTACTTCACCGTGACGATGACCGAGGCCCAGTAGCGCTTGTCGTGGAACATGTCGCTGTAGTTCTTCAAGCCGACCCAGTGCGGGCTGGCCAGCAGGCTGTAGTCGGTGAAGGAGAAGTACAGCGAGGCGATGATCGGCCCGAGGGTGAGGCAGACGCAGCCGATGATCCACGGGGTCAGGAACAAGTAGCCTGCCTTGCCGCTCTTGCCTTTCTTGTTCATCGCCGCGCCCTCCGGCGGGCGAGCCAGGTCGGCGGTGCCCGGGGTCGGCACCTCGACCTGCTCGCCCGCGCTCCGGACCAGCGAACTACTCACCGGCGGCGGCCTTGATCTCGCTGAAGTACTGGGCGCCGGCCTGCTCCGGGGACAGCTTCTTGGCCAGCACCGCCTCGGCGGCCCGGGTCAGGCTGTCCTGGACCTTGCTGCCGATGCTCGGCGGCGAGGCGGGCTGCGAGGCCGGGGAGATCGTGTAGGAGTCCATGAAGCCGAGCATGGTCTTGATCGCCCCGGTGGCGCCCTGGCTCACGGTGTCGAGCTGCTTCTTCGAGGCCGGGATGGCACGGTCCAGGCCGAGTTCCTTGAACGCCCCCGGGTCGGTGAACCAGAGGTTCAGGAAGTCCTTGGCAGCCTGCGGATTCTTCGTCTTCGAGGAGATGCCCCAGCCGAAGAAGGCATTGACCTCGCCGCGTCCGGACGGGCCGGTCGGACAGGGCGCCAGGCCGAGCGGGACCTTGTTGACCTTCTGATAGCCCTGGAACTGCACGATCGGGCTCATCGAGATCACGGACTTGCCGGTGGTGAGCGGATCGACAGCCGCGCCGCCGTTGGACACGTACGTCTGGCTCTCCGCACCGGGAGCGATGGCGCCGCGGTCGCGCAGACCGCTCCAGTACTGATACCAGGCCACGGCGTCGCCCTCGTCGTGTGCCAGCTTGCCGTCGGTCGAGAACAACCCCTTGCCGCGGCTGGTCAGCCACGACGCCCAGGTGTTCGACTCGGCGCTGTTGTCACTCATGCCATACACGCCGTTGCCGAGCTTCTTGGCCAGCTCGACGCCGAAGTCGCCCCATGCGTTCCAGTCAGCCGGATCCTTCGGAACGGCCAGCCCGCTCTTCGTCACGAGCTCGGTGTTGTACATGACGGTCAGGTACTGGTACCCGAAGTTGATGCCGTAGAGCTTGCCGTCGATCTTGCCGGTCTCCAACGACGCCTTGGCGTAGTCACCCAGATCGACATCGCCGAGATCGAGCAGCAGGCCGTTCTTCACGTAGGCGGCGAGGTTCGGCAGGTTCAGCTGAATGATGTCGGGCAGGCTGTTCGACGCCGCCAGCGTGTTGAGCTTGTTGAAGTAGTCACCGAACGGCAGGAACTGCCCCTTCGCGGTGTTTCCGGGGTACTTCTTCCCATACATGGCAAGGATCGAGTTGGTGATCGCCGCCCGGTCATCGGCGCCCCACCAGATGACCTCGAGATTCGCCGCGCCCTTGGCGTCACCACCGGCCGAACCTCCGGAACAGGCGGTCAGCCCGGCGGCGGAGAGCGAAGCCAGGCCGGCGGCCGCTAAGAAGTTGCGCCTCGTAATCATGTTTCTTTCCTTCCAGGACTGGACGGTCCAGCGACCTTGCCGGACGGCAGGCATCCGGCTGACTGACGGTGGTGCGGAGGTTCTGGCGAACTGGAGTCCCTGACCACGAGTTCCGTGTCGAGCCGGACCGCACGCATCGACTGCCCCGCGATGGTGTCGACGAGCATTTTCAGGGCCCGCTCAGCGGCTTCCTTCACCGGAAGCCGGATGGTAGTGAGCGGAGGATTGAGCAGTGCTGCGAACATCTGGTCGTCGATCCCGACCACGGCCAGATCACGGGGAACCGACAGCCCCCGGCGCTGGGCGGTACGGATCACGACAGCCGCCACCGAATCGTCGGAGGCGATGACGGCCGTCGGCGCGGGATCGAGATCGAGAAGCTCGCCGGCGGCCCGCTCCCAGGTCAACGGATCGGCGGTGTAGTCCGCGTGGCGGACATAGTCCTCCTGGTACGGCAGGCCGGCCTTCTTGAGGCCCCGGCGGTAGCCTGCGGCACGCTCGCGCGTGCTGTCACGGGATCGAGGACCTCGCAGGAAGGCGATCCGCCGGTGCCCCAGATCGTGCAGATGCTCGACCGCGCCGCTGACGCCGGCCCGATCGTCCCAGCTGACCCGACCGAACTCCGGACCGGGACGCCGCCGGTTGATGACGACGGCAAGGATCCCGGCGGCGGGGAGATCAGACAGATGGGTGTTGTCCACCGCCTCCGAGTTGGCGATGAAGATGATCCCGTCCACGCCCTTCGTGCGCAGGACCGTGACCACCTCGGCCTCGTCCCGGGAACCGCGGGCGTGGCAGACGATCAGGTTGTAGCCCGCGTCGCGGGCCGCCGTCTCGAGGGCACCGACCGCGCTGAAGAACAGCGCCGTCTCGATCTCGGCAACGACCAGCCCGATGGTCGCGGTCCGTCCGGTGACCAGCCCACGGGCGATGCTGCTCGGGCGGTAGCGGAGCGTCGAGATGACACCGCGGACCCGTTCCAGCGTTTCCGCCGACATCCGCAGAGTGCGGCCGTTCAGAACGTTCGACACCGTACTCACGGAGACCTCGCTCATCTCGGCGATCTGCCGGATCGTCACTCGATCAGAGCTCATCGCCGACCTCCTGGTAGAACGTTTTAGTAAAACGCTCCATCAAGCCAACCGAACAAAGCATGGACAATACGATGGAATGGCCGCGCGGACATTTCGGCAGATCCTTTGTCACCGATTCTCCGCACCCGCACGACTGACACTCTCCCGCCGAGTCGTGAAGGATTTCCTCACGCCGGCCGAGAGACGTCCGCCCTCTCTGGATCGTTCGGTCATTAGAGCATGCAACCGCTTGCAGGTCAACGACTCCACGACCGCTCGGTCGGGCCGCACCGCCCGGCCGTTCGACGCCAGTACACCTACGGACAGGCTCGGAGGCACGCCAGCGCGGCTTGACCTGCAAGCGGTTGCAGCCCAAGCTATGCAGCATGACAACGCCAACGATCGAGCCTTGGGTGCGCATCTTCTCCGATCCCGTCGCGACGGGACGGGCGGCCGCGGCCGATATCGCGGCCGAGCTGCGCCGGGTCATCTCCCGCCAGGGACAAGCACGGGTGATCTTCGCCTCCGCACCGAGCCAGGCAGAAACCATCAATGCATTGCTGGCCGAGCCGGATATCGATTGGTCCGCCGTGACGGCATTCCATATGGACGAATACATTGGCCTCGACGCCGACGATCCGGCCGGATTCGGCAATTGGCTCAAGAAAGCGCTGTGGAATCGGGTGCCACTGGGCACCGCACACGTGCTCGACCCGACCCACGGGGCGGCCGACGAAGCCCGCCGCTATACGGATCTGCTCGCGGAGGCACCCATCGACATCGTCTGCCTGGGCATCGGCGTCAACGGCCACATCGCCTTCAACGATCCGCCGGTCGCGGACTTCGACGACCCGCACGCGGTGAAGGTGGTCGAGCTCGACGAGATCTGCCGGCAACAGCAGGTCGACGACGAGTGCTTCGACTCCTTCGCCGACGTACCCACGCGCGCGTTGACCCTCAGCGTTCCGCGGCTGCTCGACGCGGCCCGGCTGTTCTGTGTCGTGTCGAAGGAGGGCAAAGCCGAGGCTGTGCGGGCCACGCTGCTCGATCCACTGGGCGAACACTGCCCGAGCACCATCCTGCGCACCCATCCGGGGTGCACCCTCTATCTGGACGCGGACGCCGCGAGCCGGCTGCGCGCGACTCTGGGTGCCTGACCGCGCCTTCCCGAGCCGCGGAAGACGTGCCGCGATGTCGATAGAGTGCACGCGGGGGCGAGTGCCGATCGCGCCGGTGCCCGAGAACAGAAGGAAGCCGACCCATGACGAAGGTCACCATCTACTCGATCGCCGACGCCCTCGGGGTGTCGGGATCCACGGTGTCCCGGGCCTTCACCCGTCCGGATCAGGTGCGCGACGACGTCCGGGCGCGGATCCTCGCCAAGGCCGATGAGCTGGGCTATCAGCCGAACAGGTCGGCACGTCGCCTGGCCACCGGCCGTACGGGCGCCATCGGGCTGTACATCCCCGACATCACCAATCCGTTCTTCCCGCCACTGGTCCGCGCGATCCAGCAGGCGGCGGCGGACAACGACGCCTCGGTCATCATGGTGGACGCGGAAGAGAGCACCTCGGCGGAGGCCGCGCTCATCCGCCGGTTGGCAGGACAGGTGGACGGCGTGATCGTGGCGTCGCCGCGCGGTACTCCGGCCCGGCTGCGCGACGCACTCGGCTCCACCCCGGCGATCGTGGTGAACCGGGAGATGATGCACACGACCACGGTGATCTGTGACAACTCGGCGGCACTCGCGCAGGCCGGCGACCATCTTCGCGACCTGAACCACGAGACGGTCGCCCTGCTGCACGGCCCGTCGGCGTCCTGGGCGGCCCGGCAGCGTGCCTCCGCGATCAGGAAGTGGGCCGCGTCAGCCGAGGTGGAGCTCATCGAGCTCGGACCTTTCGAGGCCTCGTACGAGGGGGGCAGGGAGGGAGCCGCGGCCTTCGCCGACTCCCCCGCGACGGCGGCCTTCGCCTTCGACGACCTGACCGCGTGCGGTGTCGTCGCGGGACTTGCGGAGCGGGGACTCTCTGTGCCGCGCGATCGCTCCATCGTCGGCTGCGACGATGTACTGCTGGCCAGGGTTCTGACGCCGAAGCTCAGCACCGTGAGCGCGCCGATCGGGAGGCTCGGCGCGGCCGCGGTGGATCTACTGGGCGAGGTGATGGCAGGCAAGCAGCCCGCCTCCCTCCGGATCCAAGGGGACTTCACCCCGCGCCAGTCGTCGGGACCGGCCCCGACGACCTGAGTCAGGCGACGTCCTCTGCGAGCTCGGCGACCTCGCGATCGAAGCGGGCCTGGTCCTCGACGAAGGGCATGTGGCCCACGCCTTCGTACCAGGACGGCCTGGCGGTCCTGCAGACGTCGAGAACGTGTTCGGCCATCGAGGGCAGCACGATCGTGTCGGACCGTCCGTGGGTCACGAGCACGGGCACCGACAGCCCGGCCAGTACGTCGTCGCCGTCGATCCGGCGCGAGATCAACGCCCCCTTCACCTCGGGCGGAACGACCATGTTCCAGGCCAGGGCCGCGCTCCAGTCGTCCGGCTCGAGCGGCTCGGCGGTGCTGACGCCGAGAAAGCGTCGTACGGCGGCGATGTTCGTGGCCAGGTCGGGCAGGCTGGCGTCCGGAGCGTTCTCGAGGAATCCAGGGCCGATGTTGTCGAAGGTGGGTGGCTTCATCATCACGGCAGCCCCGACCAGGTTGACGGCCCCGATCCGGTCCTCGCCGTACGCCCGGATGTAGTCGGAGACGATGAACCCGCCATACGACCAGGCGACCAGCACTGGCCGGTCCAGGCCCAACTGATCGATGACCGCCGCGAGATCGTCTGCCCACAACTGCGGTTCGCGATAGCTGTCTGCGCCCAACGGCTTCTCGGACATGCCGTGGCCCCGGTTGTCGAACGCCACCAGACGAAACTCGTCGGCGAGCCGGCCCTGCATCTGCCGCGCCCAGCAGACGTGGCTGGCCGACCAGCCGTGAATGAAGACAACAGCACGTCCTTGCCGGTTTCCCCATTCGCGGGCGTGCAGCCTGACACCTCCCCCACCGCGGATGTCGTACGTCGCTGTCGGCTCGGCGAGAACCGCCGTTGCTTGATCGGAAATGACCATGTGCTCCATCGAACGCCTCCTTCGACCGGCCCGGGACCCGGGCGCTTGTCCTGATACCTGTGAAGGTAGGCAGCCGCGCGAGTCGCTCGCATCGGAGTCAGCACGCAATGCCGCGGCGTTGGGCTGGCGGTCAACACGCAGCCGGGATCAGGGACGCTGCGCCTCGGAGAACCTGGCCGCCGCGGCCGCGCGTCCTGCCTTGCCGGAGACGCGCAGCTTGACGTATGTGTTCGTCAGATGACGCTCGACAGTGCGGACACTGAGGCTCAGCCTGTCGGCAATCACCTCGTTCGTCAGTCCGGCCGCGACGAGCGCGAGGACGTCCAGCTCCCGCGGACTGAGCTCCTCGATTCCTGCTCCCGGACTCGCACTGACCGGTTCCGTCCCGAGGAAGGCACGCAACTCGGCGACGAACCTCGTCCACGCGGGCTCGTCCGACAACAGGATGTGGTTCGCCGACTCCAGCAGGACCAACTGCGCTTCGGGGAGCAGGGTGGCGAGCAGCCGGCCCTCGTCCGCCGGCACGACTCGGTCCTCCGCCGCGTGGACGACCAGCGTCCTCGTCCGCACCCGCGCCGCGAGGTCCACCACGTTGAGACGGCCACGCGCGTCGTACAGACGTACTGCGGTCGCGGCCGAGGTGGAGTGTCGCTGCAAGTCGTCGTACCATCCCATCTGCTCGGGCGTGCCGGCTGGGAGGAACAGCATGCTGAAGAGGTGCCGGAACGTCGGATCGGGGTTCGCCCAGCCGGCCGAGATCGCTGCGACCAGCGCCTCCTGCAGCCGGCGCTCCCCCGCGCCGCGAAGGGTCCGGCCACGCGCGTATCCCCCGTAGAGAACGAGATGCGTGAGCCGCTCGGGATGACGAGCCGCGTACGCGACCGCGACCGCCGCACCGGCCGAGACGCCGAGCAGCGCGAACCGATCGACGCCGGCCGCATCGACCACCGCTTCGAGGTCAGCCACCCAGGCGTCGAACGAGATGTCGTCGACGTCGCGATCCGAGAGCCCACAGCCGCGCTCGTCGTACCGGATCAGAGTGTGCCCGTCCCCGAGAGCGTCGAGCCAGTGGCGCCAGACCGGGCTCTCCCAGTCGAACTCCAGATGGGTCATCCAGGTCGCCACCCGGACGATCGGCGGACCGCCACCATGGACGGCATACGCCAGCTTCACCGCATCCGGCGCCGCGCAGTAGCCGACCTTCTGTCGCACCTGCCGATCGTAGCGAGAACAGCTCTGCATCATCAGCCGCAGACGAGGCGGGAGGTGGCGCGGCTGTCGAACAATGGGCACAGGCTGGGAGCGCCACCGCTGGGAGGGCCACGTGACAACAGAGCCTCACGCGTCCGGAGTCGAACACGAGCGGATGGCGGGTGACCGCCGCGACTGGTATCGGTGGGGTCCGTACCTGAGTGAGCGTCAGTGGGGCACGGTGCGGGAGGACTACAGCGCCGACGGCGAGGCGTGGGGGTACCTCTCGCACGAGAGTGCCCGCTCCAGGGCGTACCGGTGGGGTGAGGACGGACTCGCCGGGTTCAGCGACAGCGAACAGCAGCTGTGCCTGGGGCTGGCGTTGTGGAACGGGCGCGACCCGATCCTCAAGGAGCGGCCGTTCGGACTGACCGGCGCGGAGGCGAACCACGGCGAGGACGTCAAGGACTACTGGTGGTACCTCGACGCCGTACCGAGCCATGCCTGGAACCGCTGGCGCTACCACTATCCGCAGCGCGCGTTCCCCTACGAGGACCTGCGCGCCGAGAACGGCAGGCGCGGCAAGCACGATCCAGAGTACGAGCTCCTCGACACCGGGGCGTTCGACGAGGATCGGTACTGGATCGTCGAGGTGCACTACGCCAAGGCGAGCCCGGCCGACCTGTTGATGTCGATCCAGGTCACGAACGCCGGACCGGACCCGGAAACACTGCACGTCCTGCCGACGGCCTGGTTCCGCAACACCTGGTCGTGGAGCCCGGGTGCACAACGACCCGAGCTCGCCGCCACCGGCGCGACGAGCGTGCACGTCTCGCACCCATCCCTTGGCGAGCTGGAACTACTCACGGCACCGGGACCGGACGGGACGGCGCCGACTCTGGTGTTCTGTGACAACGAGACCAATACCCAGCGCCTGTACGGCGTTGCCGGGTCAACGCCGTACCCGAAGGACGGCATCAACGACCACGTCGTCACCGGTGCACCGACCGTCGATCCGGCGCAGCGCGGTACCAAGTGCGCGGCCTGGTACCGCGTCGAGGTCGCGCCGGGTGCGACCGCGGAGCTGCGGTTACGGCTGCGTCCGGCAGGGTCAGGCGCTGACGCCGGGACCGCGCTCGGATCGGAGTACGAGGACGTCGTCAGGACCCGCCGGTCGGAGGCTGACGAGTTCTACGCCGACCTCACCCCGGCGGCCGCCTCGCCCGACGAGGCGATGGTGATGCGACAGGCCTTCGCCGGGATGCTGTGGAGCAAGCAGCTCTACTACTACGACGTTGCCCGCTGGCTGGACGGCGACCCGGGACAGCCAGTGCCGCCGGCTTCGAGGCACACCGCACGCAACCATCGATGGCGCACCTTCAACGCCTTCGACGTGATGTCGATGCCGGACAAGTGGGAGTACCCCTGGTTCGCCTCCTGGGACCTCGCGTTCCACTGCATCGCGCTGGCCCACGTCGATCCCGAGTTCGCCAAGAACCAGCTGCTGCTGGTGTGTCGCGAGTGGTTCCAGCACCCGAACGGCGCGCTTCCGGCGTACGAGTGGGACTTCAGCGACGTGAACCCACCGGTCCAGGCGTTCGCGGCGCTCGAGGTGTTCGCCATCGACGGCGGCCGCGATCTCGACTTCCTGAGCCGGATCTTCGACAAGTTGCTGGTCAACTTCACCTGGTGGGTCAACCGGGAGGACGCCGACGGGTCGAACCTGTTCGAGGGCGGGTTCCTCGGGCTGGACAACATCGGCCCGCTCGACCGTTCGCACCTGCCGGTCGGCGGGGTGCTCGAACAGGCCGACGCCACCGGCTGGATGGCGGCGTACGCGCTGGCGATGACGACGATCGCGGCGATCCTGAACTGGACCGGGCACCGGCCCGCGCGCGACCTGGTACACAAGTTCCTCGAGCACTTCGCCGCGATCCGCTCCGCGATGGCCCAGCAGGGCATGTGGGACGAGGCCGACGGCCTGTTCTACGACCGGATCGCCACCCCCGGCGGCGTCGTACCGGTGAAGGTGCACTCGATGGTCGGCATCATCCCGATGCTCGCGGTGGCCGTCATCGACGACCAGTTGCTCGAGCGAGCTGTTGCCCCAGGCAAGCAGTTCGCCGAGTTCCTCGATCGCCAGGGATTGCGGGACCGCGAGAGTCTGGCGGAGGCCGGCGTACTGCGGGGCGACACCGGGCAGCAGCGACTGCTGATGGGAGCCGTCGGGGTCGAGCAGGTGCTGCGCCTGTTCGGCAAACTGTTCGATCCCGAGGAGTTCTTGTCGCCGCACGGACTGCGCTCGCTGTCCGCCATCCACCGCGACCACCCGTACACCCTCGAGGTGGAAGGGATGCGCGCCACGGTCGACTACGAACCGGCCGAGTCGACCACGGACATGTTCGGCGGCAACTCGAACTGGCGCGGGCCTGTGTGGTTCCCGCTGAACTTCCTCGCGACCACCGCTCTGCTGCGCTACCACCGCTTCTTCGGCGATGACCTGAAGGTCGAGTACCCCACCGGATCGGGCGAACTGCTTGCTCTCGACGCCATCGCCGACGACCTGTTCGGCCGGCTGGTGTCGATCTTCCTCGTCGGTCCGGACGGCCGGCGGCCCTGCTTCGGCGTGGTCGACCGGCTGCAGAGTGACCCGAACTGGAAGGACAACCTGATGTTCCACGAGTACTTCCACGGCGACAACGTCGCCGGTCTGGGCGCCGCGCATCAGACCGGCTGGACCGGGATCGTGGCCGACCTCATCCGGCGCAGGCACGGGTCGGTGCAGTCCATCGGGGATGTCCTCCGCACGATGGGCAACAACTCCGCTTGAGGGCGGGCTGTTTCGGCCCGCCCTCACGTTTCGTCGGTCAGCTGTGGTGGTGGTCCCGTTGGCACCGCCTGTCGCCGTGGCCGCCAGCCCGATCGCGAAGGCCGCAGCCACCCAACGTGCTCGTCTTGCCACCATGTGCTCCCTCCCTCACTGAGGATGTAACCGTCGTCACACCCGATCAACGATGTCGGGGCTCAAGGTTCAATCACCTGATCCGGCCGCTGAGGTCACAAGTGGTCGTTGGCCTCTACTTTGTCGACGAGATGAGGTCCATCATCGTTGTGTAGCGCAGTGGCTCTGTCGCGACGCGTTTCGTGACCGGACGGCCGGCGCTGGGGGACGAAACAGGGGGATGCTATGGCCGCGCCGAAAATCAGGTCGCTCGATCCACGGCTGTCGCCGAAGCTCGATGTCTTCTTGGGCGGGACCGACCAGGTCAACCAAGCGCGGGCGGAGCAATGCCCGTCCGTCGCCTTGGCAGAGCCTGCGGTCGACGGCACGGGAACCGCGCCCGTCATCAGAGAGGCGCTCGCGCCCGGTGAGTTCCGCGAGACCATCGACGTCGGGGGCGAGGCTCCGGTCGACGCCGCGAGTCCGCGAGCCCCGACCGCTCTGTCGCCGGCGGAGGTGATCGCCCTTGCGGCGAAGGCCCCGCCGGAGGCGCCACCGGAGAACGTCGTCTTCAGCCTCTTCGTCAAGCTCGATCGGGACCTGACGCCGAAGGTCCGTGACGATGCCATCGATGCGGTCAACCGTTATGCCAAGAGGTCGCGCTGGAAACTCGACACCGGAGTGGTCGAGGTCGCCGCGAAGGACGTGCGAGACCTGCTGGTCAATGCGGCCGTCGCCTACGTCGAACCGGGCCAGGCGTTACGCGGTCCGGAGCCGGTGGTGGGCCACAACATCACGAACGGCCCGGGCGATGTGCGGCGGGTGAAGGCGGAGAGCGCTCGCCACCACGACGGTCAGGATGTCCTGGTCGGGATCATCGACGTCGGTGGATTCGACTTCGCCCACCCGGACTTCCTGGACAAGAGCATGACTCGCTGGGTTGCCATCTGGGATCAGGCCGGCACCTCTCGCCCCGCTCCAGCCACCCGCAATCTGGGGCGGTACGTCGGTTTGGACTACGGCTCGGAGATTCGCGGTGAGCACATGAACGCCGCCATCGAGGGCGCCCGCAGCCGGAACATGGCCGCCAGCAGCCTCGAGCCCCAGTCGCAGATGGTCATCGGGTCGCACGGCACCCATGTGGCATCGATCGCCGCCGGGAACGACGGAGTTGCTCGCAACGCGTTCATCGCGGGCGTTCTTCTCGCGCTGCGCCCCGAGGACACTGTTGCGGCGTCGAGCTTCTACGACTCCACGCGCATCGCCGACGCTGTCGAGTACCTGATCGAACTGGCAGCCGAACTCGGCGACGGCAACACCCCTCTCCCGCTGTCGATCAACATCAGCCTCGGGACCAACGGTCACGCCCACGACACCTCGAGCGCCATGGCCCGGTGGATCGACAATGCCCTGGCGACGCGCGGCAGATGTGTGTCCGTCGCGGCCGGCAACGCGGGCCAGGTCGAGCCCGGCTCGCCCACCGACCGTGGGTACGTCAAGGGACGGATCCACGCCAGCGGCAAGATCCCCGCGACCAACCTGCGACGCGAACTCGGCTGGATCGTCGGCGGAGACGGCGTACAGGACATCTCCGAGAACGAGCTGGAAATCTGGTACGGCCCGCAGGACCGCTTCGACGTCGAGGTCAAGCCGCCCGGTCAGCCCTGGCTGGAGCCGATCAAGCTCGGCCAGATGACCCGGAATGCGCTGCTGGCCAACGGCACGGTGCTGAGCGTCTACAACGAGGCCTATCACCCCGCCAACGGGCTGAACCGGATTTCGGTGCTGCTCTCACCGTTCTTCGGGCCGCAGGAGCCAGGCGGTAGCCCGCAACTGGGTCCGATCGCCTCCGGGGAGTGGCGGGTCCGCCTCACCGGGGCGGTCGTGCGCGACGGCAGCTTCGACGCCTGGATCGAGCGGGACGACCCACGGCGGGTGCCCGGATCCGCGCAACAGTGGCGCTATCCGTCGTACTTCGCACCAGGCTCGTACACCGACGACCGGATGATCGGCTCGCTGGCCTGCGCCGAGCGCCTCCTGTCCGTCGCGAACGTCGACATCGATCGCAACGCCGCCCATGTCACGTCCAGCCGCGGTCCGACCCGGGACGGCCGGCCCAAGCCAGACATCGCCGCGAACGGCACCGCTGTGATCGCCGCCAAGGGCTTCGACAGCGAGGTCCCGTGGATCGAGATGACCGGCACCAGCATGGCCAGCCCGCAGGTCTGCGGCGTCGCCGCGCTGATGCTGGGGATCAAGCCCGATCTGACGTCAGCGCAGATCCAGGGAATCCTGCGGTCGACATCGGCACCGCTTCCTGGCCAGACCTTCGGCTGGCGCAACGACACCGGCTTCGGCCTGATCGACGCCGCCGCCTGTGTGCGGGCAACCGCGAAGTTCACCGACATGGTGATCAGGTCGACCGCCGCAACCGAGAGTGGGAGCACGAAATGAAGCTCGAGGTGTTCTTCGCCAAGGACGGGGACTGTCTGCTGCTCACGTCGGCCGACGGCCACCACATCTTGGTGGACGGCGGGCGAACCGCCAGTTTCGAGTCACAGACGCGCCCGGTCCTGCAGGATCTCGCCGACAACGGCGCACCGCTCGACCTGGTCGTCGTCAGCCACATCGATGCCGACCACATCTCGGGAATCATCCCGTTGCTGCAGGACGTCGCGGCCTGGGAGGTGCACGACTTCCAGGTGAAGGAAGGAAACAACCCCACCTTCCCGGAGCCGAAGCGTCCGCGTCCACCGGAGATCCTCGGGCTGTGGCACAACTCGTGGCGTGCGCAGCTCGGCGACCTGGCCGGACCGATCAGTGCGATCGCCACGCAGGTCTCCGAGGCCATCGAACTCGCTCCCCGCAGCGACGCCGAGAGTACCGGCCCGGCACGGATCGCGCTCACGTCCATCGTCGACCTCACCGAGAGCATCAGCGACGGCATCGAACTCATGAGCCTGGTCGACGACCAGACGCCTGTCCCCCGCAACAAAGGCTTCAGGAACAAACTCGTGCGGCTCCGCAAGCCCATCCAGCGCCGGCACTTCGGGAGCCTCACGCTCACCGTTCTGGGACCGACCGAAGAACACCTCGACGACCTGCGGAAGGAATGGCGCAAGTGGCTCGAGGACCTGCTCGGTTCGGGACGGCAGGCTGGGCCCCGCGGCGACGGGCAAGGATCGGCCGGCGGACCCGGGCTCGGTCTCGATGGTCTGCTGCCGGCCGGCCCGCCGACCTCGAGGGGCGAGGCCGAGGCCCTCATCAGCTCCATCAGCAACGCGGCGGAGATCATCGCAGAGTCGAATGCGGCGCGAGTGACACCACCCAACCGCGCCTCGATCACCGTGCTCGCGGAGGAAGACGGCAAGACCTGCCTGCTCACCGGGGATGCCGCCGAAGACGAGCTCCTCGAGGGCCTGGCGGCCGCTGGGCGCCTGGCCGGCGGGCCGTTCCGCTGTGACATCCTCAAGGTCCAGCATCACGGCTCGGAGAACAACCTGAGCACGAAGTTCGCCGACCAGGTGCACGCCGACCACTATGTGTTCTGCGGCGACGGCGCCCACGGCAACCCGAATCCGCGGGTGATCGCAACCATCGTCGAATCCCGGCTCAAGGGCCCCGGCCGGTTCACGATGTGGTTCAACTGCTCCGAGGACCGCACCATCGCCAGCCGCCGGGAAGCTCTCGCAGCAGCCATCAAAGAAGCCCAGGATGCGGAGTCGCGGCATCCGGACCGCATCGAAGTGAAAGTCCTCGACGACACGCAACCCTCGTTCGCCGTTGAGCTGTAGTGCGGTGGTGGATCCCTTGGAGGATTAGGGTTGCGGAATGGCTCTGCGGCTTGTTCAGGTGAATTTGAAGGCTCGGGATGACTCGGCGGCGGGGCGTTTCTGGGGGCGGTATCAGCGTCGATGTGATCGCCGTACCGGATCCTGAAACTGTGAGGTACCGCGAGCACATCGAGCTTGGCACCACCTCCGCGGCGCATCACGCGGAGTTGGTTGCACGGTTGAAGGAGCTTGGCGCGACGTCTGCCGATGGAGGCCGAAGCGACGTAGCTCTGGCTGCCCCGGAGGGGAACGTGTTCTGCGTCCTCGGCCCAGCCTGATGCGGAGCCTCGGCGCCAGCGGTGTCAGGATTGACGGATGGATGGGGCTCGCGAGCTGCTCGAGGCGGAACGGCGACAAGCGCTCCGTCGCCTCGCGGACCTGACCGGCGACTTCAACGAGGTGGTCGCTGCCTCCCGTGACGCCAACGCCGACGACGAGCACGATCCTGAGGGTGCGACGATCGCGTTCGAGAGGTCGCAGGTTTCGTCGCTCGTGCTGCAGGTCCAGGGTCACCTCGCAGAGGTCGACGCAGCACGCGATCGGCTGGCGGCCGGCACCTATGGGATCTGTGAACGGTGCGGACAGCCGATCGCGAAGGGCCGGCTCGAGGCGAGACCGACGGCACGCACCTGCATCGGGTGCGCGTCGTCAGGATGAGGTTCTAGGAGTCGAGGCGCTTCCACTGGCCCTCGGAGATGACTTCGACGGTGCCGTCGGTCACCTTGATGGCTGTCTGGTCGTCGATCGCGTACGCCGGACCCGCGATGTCGGCGGCCCACCTCTCGGCCTCGGCCAGGGTGTTGTCCGGCATGGACTCGTGATCCAGGTGCGGGAAGATCGAGAAGTCGACGACCCCAAGCGTTCGGTCGTCCGGTGCAGTCGGCCACGCGACGAAGTCCGCACCGATCCGCGGTGTCATCACCATGCTGCCGGCACTCACCCCCACCCAGACCGTGTCGGGCAGCGACGGCATGAGGTCCGCCAGCCCGGACTGCCGCATCCAGTGGCACAGGTACGTCGCGTCGCCTCCGTCCACCAGCAGGACGTCGGCCTCCCGGACCCAGGGGACCCAGCGCTGCTCACCGATGCTGGGCAGCGCGGTGAGCTCCAGCAAGCCCACCGACTTCCATCCCAGGCTGCCCATGTCCCACGTGGGCTCGGCGGCAACGAAGCCGCGTACCGATGCCGGCCCGCACATCGGGTGACCCCACTGCGCGGTCGGGATCAAGAGCGCGTTGCAGTCGGCGATCGGTTTGCCCAGGAGGTCCACGAGCGCGTCGCGGATGCTCGGGTTCGTGATGCCGCCGGAAGTGAGAAGAAGCCTCACGCTTGCCTCCTGGGCGTAGCGGTCATGAGAGTCGGGCGATCAGGTGCAGGAGAAGACAGACTGGACCATAGCGCAACCATCGCCGTACCGGCCGGTGCGTCGAACCCGTGGTTGGAGAGCGTCGACATGAGCGAGGCAAGGGAACAAGAGGCAGGGCGGAGTACAGGTCGGGCGTGGTCCTCGGCCGGCGCGATCTACGGCACCATCGCGTCGATGGCCGTGGTTGCCGGCGGTGCGCAGCACACTGCCATCGGCCGGCTGCTGGTGGTGACCGTCATGACCTTGGCCATCTTCTGGCTGGCACATGTGTACGCCAACGCGCTCGCTCACCATCTCACTGCGGCGGACGGCCTCGACTGGAGTGCGGTGCGGAGTGCGATGGCCGAAGAGTGGCCCCTGGTGACCGGACCGCTGCCGGCTCTGGGACTCCTGGCGCTCGGGGCCCTCGACGTACTGCCGGACGATCTGGCGATCAGCCTGATGCTGTGGTGCGGTGTCGCGCAGCTCCTCGTCTGGGGAATAACGTTCGCCCGCCGCCAGCGCTGGGGCTGGCCGATGGCGCTGACCGCCGGCGCCGTGAACGCGACGTTCGGCATCGTCATCGTCGTTCTCGAGGTGCTCATCCACTGACTTGACCTATCCCGGTCACACTTCGTGCGAGATGGTTCAGGGATGAGTGGCGCGAAGAAGCGGTTGCCGAAGAAGGTGTACGAGCGGGAGTTGCTGCGGCTGCAGGCCGAGTTGGTGAAGCTGCAGGAATGGGTTCGGGTCGAGAAGGCCCGCGTGGTGGTGGTCTTCGAGGGCAGGGACGCGGCCGGGAAGGGCAGCACGATCAAGCGGGTGACGCAGTTCCTCAACCCGCGGATGGCGCGGATCGTGGCGCTGCCGGCTCCGACCGAGCGGGAGCGGTCCGAGTGGTACTTCCAGCGCTACATCGAACATTTGCCGGCCGGCGGCGAGATCGCGCTGTTCGACCGCTCCTGGTACAACCGGGCCGGCGTCGAGCGCGTGATGGACTTCTGCACCAACCAGGAGTACTCGCGGTTCCTGCACCAGTCCCCCATCTTCGAGCGGCTCCTGGTCGAGGACGGCGTACTGCTGCGCAAGTACTGGTTCTCGGTCAGCGACGGCGAGCAGGAGAACCGGTTCCGCAGCAGGCTCGAGGATCCGATGCGGCAGTGGAAGCTGTCACCGATGGACCTGGAGTCGATCACCCGCTGGGAGGACTACTCCCGCGCCAAGGACGAGATGTTCGTGCACACCGACATCCCGGAGGCGCCGTGGTACGTCGTCGAGAGCGAGGACAAGCGATCGGCGCGGATCAACATGATCGCGCACCTGCTGTCGACCATCCCGTACTACGAAGTCCAGCGACCACCGCTGGGCCTGCCGCCGCGCCCGCCGTCGAAGGGCTACGAACGAACGCCGCGAGAGATGCAGACCCAGGTCCCCGACCACGCGGCAGGGCTCTAGTCAGGGCTCTAGATCATCGGGCTGCGCCACGGACGGTTGCCTGCTGCTGGGCCTTCAGGGCCAGGCGCATGGTCTCGAAGGTGTGGGCCTGTGGGGCGGCCGTGGTGGTTCGGTCGCGTACGTCGCGGACCAGGTCGGGATAGTACGTCGTCTCGACGTCCGAGCAGTCGATGTACTGCGTGCCTTCCTGGTTGACCAGGAAGAGGTGGTTGCCACCGTCACGGCCCGCGATGTCGACGTACTTGCGCAGCTCGATGTAGCCGTCGGTGCCGAGGATCATCAGACGCCCGTCGCCCCAGGTCGGCAGTCCGGCCGGCGTGTACCAGTCGACCCGGATGTACCCCTGGGCGTTCTCGCTGCGCAGCAGGATCTCACCGAAGTCCTGCAGGCCCGGCTCGTCCGGGTTGGCGAAGTTCCCGATCGTGCTGGCCACGATCTCGGCGGTCTGGGCGCCGGTGAACCAGAGGAACTGGTCGATCTGGTGGGAGGCGATGTCGGTCAGGATGCCGCCGTACCGGTTGTTGTCATAGAACCAGTCCGGGCGGCCGGCGCCACCGCCGAGGTGGCCGCGGTCCCCGACGCGGTGCGGGCCGAGCCCGATGGTCTGTACGACGGTCCCGATCTTGCCCTCGCGAACCAGCTCACCGGCCTTGACCACACTGGCCACTTCGAACCGCTCGGAGAACGTCACCGACCAGAACCGCCCGCTCTGGCCGACCGCCTTCTCGATCTCGTCCAGCTGCTCGAGACTGACGCAGCCGGGCTTGTCGGTGACGACGTCCTTACCGGCCAGCAACGCCGCGACGGCGATCGGGCCCCGTCGATCCGGTACGGCGGCGGTCACGATCAGGTCGATTCCATCCTGGCCGATCAGGTCGTCCGGATTCTCGACCACCGGAACGTCGGGATACCGCTCCCGGACCCGGGTCGCGATCGCGACCGAGGGGTCGTCGGTCGCCATCCCGGCGAACTCCGCACCGGCCCCGATCAGACCGGCGATCTGACCGAAGATGTGCGCGTGATCAAGTCCGACCGCGGCGAACCTGACTGCGTGCGTGGAAGTCACCCGGATTCCTCCCGACTCGGCAACGTTTCAACGCTCACCCTATGCCAGATCGGCAAACGCTTGCCAGCCCCGGCGAGTCGGGCCGGCCCGGGCTCTTGCACCGGCGGGGAGTGGGACGGAAAATCGCCGGTACGGTCGCCCTCAAGGACCGCGTGACACCGCCCTGCACCGGTAAGGAGTGACGTGAGAATTCCGTTCCTGTCGCTGAAACCCGAGGGGAGGCCGGGCGCAGGCCATCGGTCTCGGCCTCGGGCTGTCCCCGCTCTGACCATCGGCGCGCTGGTGGCCGCTGCCCTGGTCCCACTCACCGTGGGACAGGCTTCCGCCGGCACACCCACGACGTACGCCGAGACCCCCGAGAGCGTCAACCTCGCCCTGCTGCCAGGCGCGGTCGCCTCTGCCAAGTCTCAACGCATGACCGCACCCGCCGCGACGTACGCGCCCGCCAACGCGATCGACGTCTTCGTGCACAACGGATGGACCTCGAACTACGCGTCGGTCGGTGGCGGCTACGACCCGACGCAGGACTGGTTCCAGGTCAAACTGGCCTCGCCTGCCCCGGTCTACGAGGTGTTCAGCCGCTGGACGTCTCCGGCCAAACCGACGGAGTACGACCTGCAGGTCTCCACGGACGCCGACTGCCAGACCTGGGCCACGGTTACCCATGTGGTGAATCCGGCCGACAAGGATTCCCAGGTGATCGACCGCAAGGACCCGATCTCGTGTGTCCGGATGCAAGCCACGGCCACGACCTCGACCACCGGGTACACGCTCAACGAGTTCGAGCTCTGGTCAGGCCCCAAGCCGCCGCCGACCGTGGGACAGATCATCCCCGTGCCGGTGCAGCAGACGGCCGGCACCGGTCAGCCGTTCGAGCTCACGGCCACGTCGCGGATCGTCGTCTCCAGCAGCGCGCTCGCCGCGACGGCCGAGGTGCTCGCCGGCTACCTGCGGCCGGCCACCGGGTTCGTGCTTCCCGTGGTGACAGGCTCCGCTACGGCCTCCGACGTTGCGCTCAGCACAGGACCGGTGTCCGGCATCCCGGCGGACAAGGCGGACGAGGGCTACTCCCTCACGGTGTCGAGTGCGGGCGCGAAGATCGTCGCCCCGCAAGCACACGGTCTGTTCAACGGCTTCGTGAGCCTTCGGCAACTGTTGCCAGCAGCAATCAATTCGCCGGCTACCGGCGTCGGACCGTGGACAGCACAGCCCATCACGGTCCTGGACTACCCGCGCTATGCGCATCGAGGTCTTCAGCTCGACCCTGCCCGCAACTTCATGACCGTGGCCGAGATCCGATCCATGATCGACCAACTGGCCGCGTTGAAGGGCGACCGGCTGCATCTGCACCTGAGCGACTCCCAGTCCTGGCGGCTGGAGATCAAGGGCTACCCGGCGCTGGACGGCACCGGGTGCAACGGATCGGGTTGTATCGCAGGCTTCTACACGCAGGAGGACTTCAAGGGCCTGGTCAAGTATGCCGCCGACCGGTTCATCGAGCTCGTCCCCGAACTGGAGGGCCCGGCCCACGCGACGGCGGCGGTCAGGTCCCTGGGCGGCGTCGCGGTGATGGGTTGCCAGGGCCAGACGCAGACCGACCGGTTCTGCACCAACCCGCACGACCCGGCCAGTGAGCGGGCACTCGCGTTCTGGCGGGACGCGATCGCACAGCTTGCCGCGATCTCACCTGCACCGATCGTCCACATCGGCGGCGACGAGGCCATCGGGATGCCCCACGAGGACTACAAGTGGTGGATCGGGCAGATGGAGTCGATCGTCAACAACAACGGCAAGCGGATGATGGGCTGGAACCCCGCGCTCGAGGGCTACGCACCGGGCACGACCTCCATCAACCACTACTGGTCCGATTACACCGGCGGTGGTCCCCCGCTGATCAAGCCCGAGTGGTTCAACCAGGGCCGCAGCGTCATCACGACCCCGGAATGGAACGCGTACCTCGACTTCGGGTACGACGGCTCGCCCGGCCGGACGCCGCGCACCGAACTCGACAAGGCCTACTCCTGGGACCCGGAATGGGTGTGGGAGAAGTACCGCAACGTCTGGGCACAACCGGCGTACGGCGGTCCGAAGGCTGAGGACATCATCGGCATCGAGGCGCCCATCTGGGGCGAGCAGATGCGTGGGCTGGCCACGAACGAGTTCATGGTCTTCCCGCGACTGGCCGGAATCCTGGAGAAGGCCTGGTCGCCGAAGGTGCTCACCCAGGACTACGACGCGTATGTGCAACGGCTCAGCGTCGCCGGACCACGGTGGGCGTTCGCGAACGTGAACTACGGCTCCATCGCCCAGGTCAACTGGACTCCGGAATCGATGGGGACGGTCACCCACTTCGGCGTGGACCGGACCGTCAGCAACGCACCGCTGGGACGTCTGGCCGCCGGCTCGACGCCACCTGGTGAGTTCACCGCCGCGATCGATTGGGGTGACGGGTCAGCTGCCGAAACCGCCGCCATCGCAGCACGCGACTACGTGGCGAGCCAACGTCAGGGCAGAAGCTTGATGACCGTCAGCGGAAGCCACACTTATCCGGTCGACGGCGTCTATCACGGGACCGTCACCTACAGCCGTCAGGGCCAGACCTGGATTGTGCCATTCGTCGCGACCGCCGTCCCGTCCTGTACCACGATGATGACCGGGACACACCAGGGTCCGTTCACAGTGTCCTCGGGCGTCGCGTGCCTCGACGGCGCGACGGTCTCGGGACCCGTCAACGTGGCGGCGGGTGCGGGACTCTACGCATCCGGGTCCGTGGTCCGCGGTCCGGTGACGGCGTCCGGCGCAGGAAACGTTCTGCTCTGCGGTACGACGGTGTCCGGGCCTGTGAGCGTGACCGGTCGAACCCGGGTCTGGATCGGCAACCAGAACGGCGAGTGCGCGCCGACGACGGTCCAGGGTCCGGTAACAGTCCGCAGTTCGGTGGGTCAGGTGACGGTCGACGGTGCCACCGTGGCAGGACCGCTCGTCGTACAGAACAACACCGGCTCGACGATTGTCTCCGGCAACCACATCAGCGGACCACTGTCCTGCACGGGCAACTCCCCCGCCCCGACCAACGCAGGCCAACCCAACTCCGCCTCCGGCCCAAAGACCGGCCAATGCGCCGGCCTCTGACAGCAGGAAGGTAAACGTGTAGGGTGCGGGCCGCTCGGGCGGCCCGCACCTGGGTTGGGAGGTGGATCAGAAGGACCAGGGGGCGAAGCTTTCGCAGCTGAAGGCCTGGTCGTGGTCGTCGATCTCGCATTGGTCGGAGCCGGTGTCGCCGTACGCCGCGTCGTCCGGAGCCGAGAACGGTGTTGAATTCCGCGTGTCCAGTTGGTCGTTGCCGGCGCCGCCGCGGAGGTCGTTGCGGCCGTCCGGGTCGTAGAGCCGGTCGTTGCCGCCCCATCCTTCGAGCCGGTCGTTGTCCGCGTCGCCGCGGAGGTCGTCGGCACCGCCGCTGCCGCGGACCAGGTCGACACCGGGACCGCCGTACAGATCCGAGTTGCCCCAGTTCCGTACGAAGTCGTTGCCGTCCCCGGACTCGATCCGGTCGTTGCCGCTGCCGCCGCTGATCCAGTCGTAGTCCTCGAAGCCCTCGAGCTGGTCGTGCCCGGCGTCCCCGTAGAGGTGGTCCTGACCGGCGTTCCCGGCGATCTTGTCGTTGCCGTCGGCACCATAAACGGTGTCGTTGCCGTCGCCGGCGCAGATCACGTCGTCACCGCCGCCGGCAAAGATCTTGTCGTCACCGCCGAGGCTCACGATCACGTCGCGGCCACCCGAACCCTGAATCTGGTCGTTCGAGCTCGAGCCGACCGTCGTTGCGACCTGTCCGTAACACATCACGGCAGCATCGGCCGGCGCCGCCGCGACGAGAGCCGTGACGGCCAGGCCGGCAGCAGCGGTCAGCGTTGCCAAGTTCCTCAGCATCCGCATGGTCTTCCTCCCCAAGTGTTGTCGGTGCCGCCCCGGTCGAGGTGGCACCGACAACACTCGCGGCGTCGGCGGCCGGCGTCTGTCAAGGTCGTGACAATCCCACCGTCAGGGCGGTGACAGCCCGTCAGCCGGCCGCCCGGCCGAGCGCGGTCCGGTCCGTCACGGAGACCCGGCCACGCGAGACCCGGACCGCACCTGCCTCGACCAGCTCGCCGAGCACTCTGTTGACGGTGGCGCGCGACGTACCGGCAAGGCCGGCCAGATCGTCCTGGGTCAGCTTGATCGCGCCGCCACCGTACGCGATGTCGAGTGCACGGATGCGTCGTGCGACCCGGATGTCGGCGGCTAGGTAGAGCGCCTCGAGCAGGTGGTCGGTGAGCCTCCGGACGTAGCCGCTGACCAACCCGAGCAACAGGTCGTCGACCGCCGGGTACGCCGCACGCAGCCGGTGCACCTGATCGCTGTGCAGCACCCAGGTCTCGGTGTGCTCCAGCGCGACCACGGTGGCGCTGCGAACCGCCTCGGCGTCGAGCACCGACAACTCGCCGAAGGTGTCGCCCGGGCCGAGCACAGTCAGCGTCGCGACATCGCCGAGCGGGGTGGTGACCCGGACCGCGACCCGGCCACGTTCCACCAGATGCACGCAGTCACCGGGATCACCTTCGTGGAAGATCACCTCGCGCCGCGCGAACCGGCGCCGCCGGCAGACCCGCAGGACGTCGCGGCGCTGCGGTTCCGGCAGCGGTGCCAGTAGTGGCCAGTCAAGCACCGTCGTGGACCGCCCGCAGAACGAAGACCTCGACCGGGCTCGCCTTGCCCTTGACCAGGACGGAGCCGAGCGAGCGTACGTCGGCCTGAGATCCCACCAGCTCACTGGTCGCCCGGCTGATCACCACCTCGCCCGCGGCGGCGGTCGCCTGCAGCCGCGCGGCGAGGTTGGTGGTGTCGCCGATCACCGCGAAGTTCCGCAGCTCCGCCGTACCGATGTTGCCCACGAGCGCCGGCCCCGTACTGATCCCGACCCTGAACCTCGGCCATCCCGGCCGACCGGCCGCCGTCGCCGCCTGCTGCAGCCGGAGTCCCGCGCGAGCGGCGCGGAGCGCATGGTCGGACTGCCTGACCGGGGCGTTGAACACCGCCAGTACCTCGTCGCCGACGAACTGCAGGACAGTTCCACCCTCGGCCAGGATGACCGGCACCACCGCGTCGAAGTACCGATTGAGCATCCCCACCACCTCGTCCGGCGCGGCACGCTCGGCGAACGGCGTGAACCCACTCAGGTCCGCGATCAGCACCGACACCTCGACCACCTCGCCGCCGAGCCCGGCCTGGGCCGGATCGGCCAGCAACGCGGTCGCGACATCCGGAGACAGGTACGACCGGAACAGGCCCTCGAGCCTCCGGTACAGCCGGGCGTTCTCCAACACGATCGAGAGCTGACTGGCCAGGGAACGCAGCAGCGATCGGTCCGATTCGTCGAACGCCCCGTGCGCCCGCACCGCGGTCAACACTCCGGCCGCGTGCCGCTTCACATCCAGCGGCACGACGTACCGGCGCCGGTCCGTGCTCTCGACGGCCTCCAAGGTCCGCAATGCCTCGTCCGCCAGCGGATCCGCCGACGACACCGACAGCGACAACTCGAGCTGATCCGGCGCGAACGCAGCCGAGGCGACCGACATCGCCCGGTCCAGCAGTTCCTCCTCGTCCCTGATCACCCGGGCCTCGCGCGCGACCCGGACCAGGCCACTGAGCCGCTGCCGTTGGGTCCGTTCGTGGCCGAGTGCCCGAGCGCTCTGTTCCAGTACCGCGACCTGTCCCTCGGTGAGTCCGAACCGGGTGCCGAGCCTGGCCGCCACCTGTGCGACCGGCTCGCTGGCCAGCCCGTCAGCGGAACGGCGCATCGCGGTGGTCAGCTCGTCCAGCGCGGTTGCCTCATCGCGCTGTAACTGCCGGATCGTGCGTTCCAGTGCGACACCCCTGAACAGGCCGGCCGGCGATCCCTCCCGGCGGTACTCGACGAACGCGCTGTACGCGACCAGTCCGAACGCGGTCGTCATCAGCACGTGCCACTCCCACCAGGACGCGTGCCAGTTGCGGCCGAACGCGACCGCGAACATCGCCTCCGCGAGCAGCACGAACGCGGTCACGATGCTGATCAGCATCACCGAAGGCCGGCGCCGGTGGACCCGGAAGTACCGTGCCGCGGCCACGGCGTACATCAGGCTGCCGCCGAAGGCGAGAACCAGCAACGGACCAGCGGCGTCGGCCGGTGGGAGCGGCCGGTTCAGCGGCGCCGACCCGGACAGCGACCAGACGCCCCACCCGATCAGCACCGCAGCGACGATCAGGTGCGCCGCCGGCGCTCGGCGGTGCAATCCGGCCGACCCGAACTCGACCGAGGACAGCGCCGACAGGAACCCGGCCAGCAGCAGCCCGATCGAGGTGGCCAGATCGAAGCCGGCGTTCGAGCCGGGAAGCAGCACACCGGGCGTCGCCAGCGCGTGCAGCCCAAGGAACCCGGCGCTGACGACAAAGCCGAGCGAGACCAGGAAAAGCCGGGTGTCGTCATGCCGGACGGCGGCACGGCCGACCACCACGCCGAGTACGACGTTGACCGCGGCCGTGATCAGGACCAGGCCGAAGTGAGCCTGGTGGTGCTCCCACCGTGCGTCGGCTGCGGGTCGGCGTACCAGCAACCAGAGTGCGGCCATCGGGATCGCCAGGTGCAGGAACCAGAGCGTGACCCGCGGCCAGGACCGGCTCAGCACATCGCCGAGAACGTTGCCTTCCGCAACGTGAAGTGATCGGACCCTGAGCCACCGAACAACACGTCCAGCCGGCCGTCGAGCACATAGTTGCCGGCCGGCGTACGGGTGGCGGTGGTCGGCGCGACGTCGGGCCACGGCAGCAGGCAGGTAGTCCGGGCGGATGACCAGCCGTCGCGACTGCGGAGCAACCGCACCGCCGACACACCCTGCGGACCGAGCGGGTTGGTCACCGCGAGCAGACTGCCATCCGGTCGCAGCACCAGGCCGTCACCGTTGTGGATCGGCTGGTCCGTCGCGACCTGGCGCACCGACGGCTTGTGTCCGAGTGATATCCGGAACAGCTGACCGCCCCAGGACTTCACGACCAACAGGTAGCCGCGCGGATGCCAGACGATGCCGTTCAGACCGAAGCTGGTCGGCGGGTCCGGATCG
The DNA here is from genome assembly GCF_004331485.1 of Kribbella capetownensis. Taxonomy (GTDB): domain Bacteria; phylum Actinomycetota; class Actinomycetes; order Propionibacteriales; family Kribbellaceae; genus Kribbella; species Kribbella capetownensis. Next base: position 541,320 of record NZ_SJKD01000004.1, on the reverse strand, counting down.
TGGAACCGGGCGTCTCGTACCAGTACCGCCGCCCGCCCGCGGACGTCGATTCGCAGCAGCGCGTCACTGAGTGCGTCGGTGACGTACGCCGTTCCGTCGGACGCCAACGCAAGGTCGTTGGCCAAGTGCAGCCCGGGGCCGGCAACCGCGGCGAGGTCGACGAACTGCCGGAGTGCGCCGGTGCGGAGATCGAAGATGCCGATGCCGGACCGATGCATGGCGGTCTCCGGCGTACTGCGCGCACCGACGCCGAGATCACCGTGCGCGACGAGGACCCGCTGACGCCGTACGTCGACCTTCACACCGAGTGTCGAGATCATCCACGGGTGCGAGATCAGCGTGCTGGTCCGGCCGTCGGGCCGCACCACCGAGACGGTGCCGTGCCGGATCGAGCTGACGAGGAAAGCGTTCCGGGTCGGGTCGTAGGCGGTTCCCTCGGGGTGCAGCGACGGCGCTGAACCGTTGACCACCTCCGGGAACGCCGACCCGTGCGCCGGTGTCGCCAGGAACAACAGCGCGGTGGACAGTGCCACGAGAGCTTTGAAACGCATGGCCCCTCCCAGGGTTGTCCTGGGCAGAAACGATCCGTCCGAACCCTCGACACGAGGAAGGGCGTACGGATACTGGCACTGTGAGTACCAGGACGGAACCCGCCTTCGACGATGTAGCCGACGACTACCGACGCAGCGAACTCGGCGACTTCCTTCGGATCCGGCGCGGCAAGGTTCACCCGGAAGACGTCGGCATGCCGTCCGGCGGCCCGCGGCGTACGCCGGGGCTACGCCGTGAGGAGGTCGCCGTCCTCGCCGCCGTCGGGGTCACCTGGTACACGTGGCTCGAGCAGGGCCGTCCGATCAACCCGTCGGAGGAGGTCCTTGCCAGCATCGCCCGCGCATTGCAGTTGTCGAACGACGAGACCGACCACGTGTTCATCCTGGCCGGCCTGCGCCGCGAGGTCCACGGACACACGGCCCGCCGGCCGCACGTGAGCGACATGCTCCGCCGGCTGGTCGAACAGCAACGGCCCGCCGCCGCGTTCCTGATGGACGCGCGCTGGGACCTGGTGTGCTGGAACGATCTGGCCGGCGCGTTGCTCGGCTTCGGCCGAGCCGCGCCCGCGGACCGCAACGTCGCTTGGCTGATGTTCGCCGACACCGGGTACGGCGCCGTACTGGATGACCGCGACCGTCATGCCCGCGGCCTGGTCGCGCAACTGCGGCTCGCCAGCGGACGGCTGGTCGGTGACGACGGCTTCGACCAGTTGCTGACCCGGCTCCGCAAGGAGCAGCCCGAGTTCGAGCGGCTCTGGAACCTCGGTGAGGTCAAGTGCCGGATGGACACCGAGAAGACCTTCGTCCATCCCGAGGCCGGGCCGATCGAGGTCGACGAGGCGGTACTGCGACCGTCGTCAGCACCCGACCTGCAACTCACCATCCTGGTCCCCCGCCCAGGCAGCGACGAGCGGCTGGTCAGTCTGCTCTGAGGGCGTTCAGAGGGTGTGCAGTTTGGCGAAGGGTGACATGACGCGCAGCAGTTTGCCGCCGCCCAGGTCGACCACCACCGCGTAGGTCCCTTCGACCGAACTGATCCGGCCCAGGCCTTCCTTGTCGTGGGAGACCCGATCACCAACCTCGAAGGTCTTGATCGGTTCGGGCACCTTCGGCTTGAAGGGACTCGTGGACAGGTGACGACGCGTCGTCGCGCGGGAGGGCTCCACAAGGCCAGTATGCGCCCAACTCCGTCCCCTGTGCACACCGAGACTCGTTCTGACTGCGTCATCGGACCATTCACTCGCCATGGATGAGGTTTGCGGGCTCGCGGTGGCCAAGACTGAGCCGGCCAGTTCCCGTCAGGAGGGTGATCACTGATGACAGCCGAAGCGCCGTCCCGGCCGGGTCTTCAGGTCGGACCGACGAGTGAGTTCAGCCTGTTCTTCCACGTGAAGCCGGGGCACGGCGAAGCGCTGCGAGAGAGCCTGGAGGCCTTGCAGGCAGCCCCTGGCTACCGGCCCGGCGACTACGACCTGCCGATCGGGACCATCCACGAGGCGCGGTTCGTGCCGTTCGACAACGACACCCGACTACTCTTCGCCACCAGCTTCGACGGCTCGTGGGACGCCTACATGCTGGACTTCGCGTCCAAACCGCTGAAACTGTTCGACGCCATCTTCCAGAACGTGGAGGGCTACGACGGCCTGCCCGACCTGGAAGCGGTCAAGGACTTCATCAGGTCGGCGCAGCTCACCGCCGGTGGTTACTCGCGCAACTACGGCGGAACGGTCAAGGAGATCCGCAAGGCCGAGCGCGTGAACAAGGCGTTCCAGCAGGTCCTGGACGACCCGGAGGCGGCCGAGTTGCTGCAGGCACCAGCCCTGGCTCCGTTGCTCGCCGAGGCGAGCGACTGACTGGCATGTCCGATCACATCTCGGGCCCGCGCGCGCTCGCCGAGCCGATCGCCGACATCACCGACGTCTTCGCGTTCCCCAGCCCGGAGACACCGGGCAACTTGGTCCTGGTCCTCAACACGCTGCCGTTCGCGCCGCCCGACGGCCGCTTCTCGGACGGTCTGATCTACCGGTTCCGGCTCCGGCCACTCACGCCGGCCGGCGGACCGCGCGGATCGGCGCCGTTCGACGTGGGCACCGAGGAGCTGGTCTTCGACTGCGTCTTCTCCGACCAGTCGCCCGAGGCAGGCCGGCAGTCCGGCTTCTGCCACACGCCGGCCGGCGACGAGGTCACCTTCGAAGTCGGCGACCCCGAAGGAGGCAAGGGTGCGGGGGTACGGGCGTTCGCCGGTTGCCGCTGGGATCCGTTCATCCTCGACGCCCCGGCGGCACTGAAGACGATCGCCACCGGCAAGCTCGCGTTCACCGACCCGTCGGCGATCTTCCTGGACGGCAAGAACGTGCTGAGCATCGTCGTCGAACTCGACTGCGCGCAGTTGCTCGGCCGGCCGGACGGCCTGGTCGGTCTGGTCGCGGAGACCCTGACCCGCGGCCGGCTGAACATCCGGATCGAGCGGACCGGCCGGCCCGAGGTCAAGAACCTGCTGCTGGGGCCGAAGCAGTTCGACCCGGTCAACCGGGACCTGGAGATCCGCGACCTCTACAACATGGAGGACGGGTTCCACCTGGCCGACGGCTATCTCGGCGCCTACCGGGCGCGGCTGAACGCGAACCTCGCGTTCTGGGACGGCTTGGACGGCACCGTCGACTGGCCCGCCGACGAGCACGGCGACCATCCACTGACCAACCTGGTACTCGCCGACCAGCTCGCGATCGACATCGGCAAGCCGTACCAGGAGCACGGGTCCTTCCTGGAGATCGAGCAAGCTGTCCTGGCGGGGCAGGAGCACAGGACCTGCGGCGGGAGAGCGCTGAACGACGACGCGATGGACACCTTCTTCACCTTGCTGATCAACGCCGGCAACGGCGAGGTGATCCGGGACGGCGTCGACCGCTGCTCGCGGCCGGCGTCAAGCGTCTTCCCGTACCTGTCCCCCGCGAACCCCTCGCCTCCGCAACCACCCGAGCATGTGTAGGCGGCCATGACCGACGCACTCGACCTCGATGACATCCAAGCCGGCGCATTACACGAACGGCCGTCGCCGTACGTCGGCACGTACGTCCTGCTGCGGGTGAACGACGCGCACGACGGCCGCCGCCTGATCCGCCGGCTGATCCCGCTGCTGTCACCGGCCCGGTCCGTCCTGGACGCCACCCCGTCCGCCTGGATGACAGTCGCCTTCACCTACCAGGGGTTGCAGGCGCTCGGCGTACCGCAGGAGTCGCTCGACAGCTTCGCCCCGGAGTTCAAGCAGGGTATGGCGGCCCGCGCGGCCGAGCTCGGCGACGTCGGTGACAGCGGCCCCGATCACTGGGAAGAACCGCTCGGCAGCACTGACGTACACATCGCGCTCGCCACGCTCGCCCCGGACCAGGCGAGTCTCGACGAGCTGGTGGAGCGGGCGCGCCGTGCCCAGGACGAGTTCCCGGGGATCGACGTGATCTGGCGACAGGACTGCCACCAGCTCGCGTCGGGCCGTACGTCGTTCGGGTTCCGGGACGGGATCGGGCAGCCGGCCGTGGAGGGTGTCGGAACAGCGCCGACGAACCCGGGCGAGCCGCCGATCAAGGCGGGCGAGATCGTCCTCGGTTACCCGGACGAGACCGGTGGGCTGCCGCCGATGCCTACGCCGGACGTACTCGGCCGCAACGGCACCTATGTGGTGTTCCGCAAGCTGCATACTCGGGTCGCCGCCTACCGCAGTTATCTGCGTGAACAGGCCGCGAACCGGAGGGAGGAGGCACTGCTCGGGGCGAAGATGGTCGGCCGCTGGCAGTCCGGGGCGCCACTCGCGCTGGCCCCGGACGCTGACGATCCGGAGCTCGGTGCGGACCCCAAGCGCAGGAACGACTTCCTCTACCGCGACGATCCGCGTGGACTCAAGTGCCCGGCCGGGGCGCACGCCCGGCGCGCCAATCCCCGCGACTCCCTCGACCACGACGCCGTCGACGTACGGCTGCATCGGATGATCCGCCGCGGCACCAGCTACGGTACGGCGCTGCCGGACGGCGTCCTGGACGACGACGGGGTGGACCGGGGCATCATCTTCGTCTTCGCCGGTGCGCACCCGGGCCGGCAGTTCGAGTTCGTCAAGACGCAGTGGCTCAACGACGGCATCTTCATCGGCGCCCCGCAGGAGAGCGATCCGCTGGTGGGTCCCCAGGACGGAAGCGGAACCTTCACCGTGCCCCGGCACCCGATCCGCCGCCGCCTGCGGGACATTCCGCCGTTCGTGGTCACCCGCGGTGGCGAGTACTGCTTCGCTCCTGGCCTCCGCGGGCTGCGCTGGCTGGCCGACCTGACCGAGGAGAGCCGATGACCCAAACCACCGGAACCGACCGCTGGAAGGACCTGGACTTCGGTCCACCCGCGCCGGACGACGCGGACCCCGAGGAGTCGGTGCTGCTGGACTACACGTCCGAGGGCGCCGTCGCCGTCATCACCCTGAACCGGCCCCAGGCCGACAACGCGATCACCACCGAGGTGGGCGCTCGGCTCACCGAGGTTCTGGAGACCATCGCGGTGGAGCCGGCGATCCGCGTCGCGATCATCACCGGCGCCGGGACCCGCGCCTTCTCGGTCGGCAGCGACCTGCGCCAGCGCAAGAGCATGACCAAACAGCAGTGGTTGCGCCAGCGGCAGGACTTCGACAGGACGTTGTACACGCTGCGTCAGCTCCGCAAGCCGATCTTCGCCGCGGTCAACGGGATCGCGTACGGCGGCGGTTCGGAGATCGCCCAGAGCACCGACTTCATCCTTGCCGCCGACAACGCCACCTTCGGCCAGCCCGAGGCGATGATCGGGCTCGCGGCCGGCGGGGGCTCACCGGTCCTGCTGCCGCGGGTCCTACCGCCCGGCAAGGCCCTGCAGATGCTGATGACCGGTGACCCGATCACCGCCCAGGAGGCGTACCGGCTGGGCATGGTCAACGAGCTCCATCCCGCGGACGAGCTGATGCCGGCGGCCCATCGTGTCGCCGCGAAGATCGCGAGCAATTCGCCGACCGCCGTACAGGCGGTCAAGCGGGCGGTCCAGCTGGGTGCCGGCCAGCCCGTCGAACAGGCGATCTCGATCATGATGGAGGCGCACTGGCGCTCCGCGGTGCACCCGGACCGGATCGAGGGAATCGGCGCCTTCAACGACAACCGCGACCCGCACTTCCAGGACCCCGATTACTGATCCGCCAGCACCGAGGAGCACCTGCCATGTCCGTCACCAGCACCGATGCGATCGCCGCGAACCGGGCCGCCCTGGCCATGATCAAGGAGGAGCCGTTCAACGCCGAGGCGCCACACGCGGCGCTGCGCGATCACATCACCTCGACCGACGAGCATTACGTCCGCAGCAACTTCGCGCTGCCGGAGCACGACGGGGCCCTGCACGTGGGCGGCGCTGTTGCCACTCCTGTCTCGCTCACGCTCGATGACCTGCGTGCGATGCCGGCCGTCGAACACGCCGTCACCCTCGAGTGCGCCGGCAACGGCCGCCTCGACACCAAGCCGTTGCCGACCGGCGAGCCGTGGGGCGGCTACGCGGTGTCGACCGCGTACTGGAAGGGCGCGCGCCTCACCGACGTACTCGCACAGGCTCGGCCCGGCGCGGACGGCGTCGAGCTGCGCTGTGAAGGTGCCGACCACGGCAAGTACCACCTCAGCTCGGTCCTCGACGACGTCGACGACCTGACCTTCGTCCGCTCGCTACCGCTGGCGAACGCCGCCGATCCAGCCGCCGAGATCCTCATCGCCTACGAGATGAACGGCGAACCGTTGCGGCCCGACCACGGCGCGCCGTTCCGGCTGGTCGTGCCGCACTGGTACGCGGTCGCGTCGGTGAAGTGGCTGACCCGGCTCGACGTCATCACCGAACCGTTCGTGGGCGAGTTCCAGACCGGCCACTACATCTACCAATGGCCGGACCGGCCGTTCGAGCCGGTCACCCACATGCGGGTGCGGGCCCGGATCACCGACCCGGCGCCGACCTCCACCATCCCCGCCGGCACGTACACGATCCGCGGCAAGGCCTGGTCGGGCGACGGGGCGATCACCGAGGTCGGGCTGAGCTTCACCGGTGAGAGCGAATGGAGCCCCGCCGTGGTCGAGCCGCCGCAGACGCCGTACGAGTGGCAGGACTGGAGCTACACGTGGGAGGCCACGCGCGGCCGGCACAGCCTGCGGGCGCGTGCCACCGATGCGGCCGGCAACATCCAGCCCGACGTACCGCCGTGGAACCGGATCGGTTACGGCAACAACGCCATCGAGATCTCGTACGTCGACGTGCGCTGACCCGCCGGCTCAGGCGGGTGCGGCGGCGGGCGAGGAGCGTTCGCGGCGGAGCATGAAGCCCATCACGACGAAGACCAGACCCCAGCACAGCGCGATCAGGCCGAGCCAGATCGCGATCCCGACGGCACCGCTGCCGGGGTTGGCGACGAAGAACACGCCCAGAAGGATCGACAGCGCGGCACCGAGGAGGAGTACCCAACGAGGTGTGAGCCGGTAGCTGCTGAACGCCGTGAAGATCTCGAACAGCCCACGGATGATCAGCCAGATGCCGAAGATCCAGGTCAGGGTCTGCGCGGTCACGCCCGGACTGAAGATCGCGAAGAACGCCACCACCAGCGCGATCACACCCAGTAGCGCACGCCCCAGCCGACTGCCCTCCGTGCTGGGCCGAACCGCCGACACCAGCAAGCTGATGCCTTCCAGCAACGCCCAGAATCCGAACAGCACCATCAGGGCCAGCCCGGTCTCGATCGGCCAGACGATCACCAGGATCCCGAACACGATGCCGACGGCTCCGCGGACCACCATCATCTTCCAGCTCGACGTGAACAGCTCCCGATCCATCTCCAGACCTCCCTGGCCTACAGGCCGGTCTCGGCCTGCAGGCGGCCGCTCTTGATCGCGTCCAGGAACACCTGGTAGTCGCGCTCGTTCTGATCGGCGTACGCCTCGGCGTACTCGGCCATCGCCTCGGGGAAGGCGTCGTCGCTGTTCAGGTACGTCGCCAACGCGATCCGGTCACCGGATCGCGCATGGGCCCGGGCCAGCGTCCAGCCGCACAGCTGGCCGTACATCGTCATGCCGCGCGGGTCCATCTTCTCCACCACGGCCGAACCCTTCATGTCCCGCAACTGCCGGACGTAGAAGTCGCGGGTCTGGCCGTCGATGCCCTCGAGCCGTTGCCAGCCCAGGAAGATGTCACTGGCCGCCTGCATGAGACGTTGCCCCAGCACCACGCGCTCCCCCTCGTTGCGCGGGGCGGACCGCTGCCTGAGCACGGTCGGCACCCGCCTCTTGAGCACCGAGGGCCCGGCCTCCTTGACCTGCAGGAGAAGCGGATCACCATCGTCCCGGCCACGCAGCAGCACGATCCAGCACCTGGTATCGACGCTGCCCACCCCGACCACCTTGCGGGCCAGGTCGACGAACTCGAACTGGTCGAACAGGTCCCGCCGCTCGGGCGGCAACGACCGGCGGTAGAGGGTCAGCAACTCCTTGATCGCGGCCTCGAGCTCTTCGCGGCCGGCATCGGGCAGGAGATCGGCGATCGGCACGACCAACGGCGGGTCGGCCTTGAGCCGGACGCCGTCATCGGTCATTTCGGTGAGCTTGGCGAAGGCCTTGAGGTTCCCGCTGCCGCGTGCCTTCAGCAAGGTCTGGTCGACGTTCCGGCGCCGGCTCGAGGTCATCTTGCTGCGCAGGGCCTCCTCGACCTCGTCGATGTCGGCACGGGCGTACCAGACGTCGAGATTGCGCATCGTCGCGAAGTCGGCACTGGCATCGCGATAGCGCCGGACGGTCTCCAGGACGCACTTGCGGCGTTCCTTGCGCGAGAACCCGTTGCCCCGGCCGGCCACCGCCAGGCTCGCGACGAGCCGCTTCACGTCCCACTCCCACGGACCGGCGATGGTCTCGTCGAAGTCGTTGAGGTCGAACAGCAGTCGCCGTTCGGGAGATCCGAACACCCCGAAGTTCGACAGGTGGGCGTCACCGCACAGCTGTGCGGTGAGGCCCGACACCGGTGCCGCGCCGAGGTCGGCAGCCATCCCGAGGGCGTTGCCCCGGAAGAACGTGAAGGCCGACACCATCATCCGGCCGTGCCGCACCGGCACGAGTTCGGCAACGCGGGTCCGGGCCTGCGCCTCGAGCAGCGCGACCGGATCCGGACGGTTGGACGGCAGTACCAGTTGCCCCTGCTCGCGCGGCGGCAGCGCTGCCCGCGCCGCGAGTCCCAGACGGGCATGGTCGGACGGAGCGAGACGATGGGCAGCGGGCGTCGGCCCACCGTTGGCGCGGGCTGATCGAGCGGTAGGCGGGACTTGCCCTGCCCTCACCATCGTGCTCCGTGCAGTCATGCTGATCGCCCCCTCCGGACATGTCGAGCCGGGTGGTCAGACCCTGGTCCGCCAGGGTCCCAGCCAACACCGGGCATCGCTCGGCCAGCATCACCCCAACTGGATGAATCGGCCGCGGACGGTTCGAGCTTCACTGAGGCTGTGAGAGATACCGAGGTCAGCTACGCTCAGCTGCCCAGGCGGACCCGCCGCCGCCTCGCCGTGGCGTCGCTGCTGCGTTCGTTGCTGGTGTCCTTGGTCATCATCGTCGGCTATTTCGTTCTGCCCATGCGCCTGGACAGCTCCGCCGTGGCAGGCCTGGTCATCGGCCTGGCTGTCGTGGCGGGTGTGCTGTCCTGGCAGGTCCGCGACATCGCCCGCTCGCCGTACCCGCGGATCAGAGCGATCGGCTCGCTGGCGACGTCGGTGCCCCTGTTCCTCGCGGTCTTCGCAACGACGTACTTCCTGATCGCGCGGGCCCAGCCGGCGAACTTCTCCGAGCCGTTGAGCCGGCTCGATTCGGCGTACTTCACGGTGACCGTCTTCGCGACCGTCGGCTTCGGCGACATCGTGGCGGTGTCATCGCTGGCGCGCACGATCACCATCGTGCAGATGATCGGTGATCTCGTCGTCGTCGGTCTGGTCGCTCGCACTCTCTTCGGTGCGGTCCAGCACAATCTCAGTCACCGGGAGGACTGAGCGCATCCTTGCGGCGGACCATCCGGAAGGAGACCACCAGCCCGGCCAGGCCGGCGAGAATCGGAATCCCGAGCGCCACCTGAAGGGCGATCGGCCGGGCCTCGGTGTTGATCCGGAGGACCTCGTCCTGGATAGCCTGCGGTTGCTTGGCGAGCACCTTGTCGAGCTCGGTGTTGCTCATCACCTCGGCATCGGTTTCCAGCGCCTGGGCGACCTGCGCCTTCTCCGCCGGTGGAAGGACCGTGCTCGAGTCCGACAGGTTCGTGAAAGTGAACGACAGCGTTGCCAGCATGATCGCCCCGGCGAAAGCCAGCCCGAAGGACAGTCCGAACGATCCTGCCGCCGAGTTGACGCCGGCCGCCTCGCTGACCCGCTCCTCGGAGACCGGCCCCAGCGTGTAGTTGTTGAGCTGCGACACCAGCAGACCCAGGCCCACTCCGGCGATGACCAGGGGCCCGATGAGGATCCAGCCGGAGTCGGCACGGGGCACGATCGGGATCAGTATCAGCAGGCCCCCGGTCAAGCACACGTATCCCCACCTGATGATGCCGCTCGGGCTTCGCCCGCCCGCCTTCTTCTCGGCAAGGATCGCCATCCCGAACATGCTGAGCGACAGCGGTGCCAGGGACAGGCCCGCCTCCATGGCGTTGTACTCCAGCACCATCTGCAGATAGATCGGCAGCACGATCATGGTGCCGCCCAGAGCGATCTGCTGGAGCATCTGCCCGGAGACGCCGAGCCGGTAGACAGCGGAGCTGAACAGGGCCGGGTCGAGGAGCGTCGGCTTGCCCTGCCGCTTGCGTCGCACCAGCCAGTAGATGAAGCCCGCCAGCGCGATCGCGCCCGTGGCGATGATCAGGCCGACGAACTCGCCGCCTTCCTGCCACACCAGGACGCCCAGCACGATGCCGCCCATGCCCAGCACCGACAAGACGGCACCGACCACGTCCACCCGCCGCGATCCCGTGTACGGCACGTCGTGAACGAGATGCTGGCCCGAGATCACGATCGCGATCACCACGACCTCGAGCAGGAACGCGATCCGCCAGGACAGGTACGTGGTGATGAAACCTCCGAGCAGGGGTCCGACCGCGGCAGCCAACGCCGCCGCGGCTCCGACCATGGCATAGGCCTTCACCTGCGCCGTGCCCTCGAAGTTGCCGTGGATCAGGGACTGCATGGCGGGCAGCAGGAGGGACGCTCCGAGGCCACCGATCAGGGCCCAGAACACGATGATCGCGGCCAGGTTCTGAGCCAGTGACATCGCCAGGGCGCCGACCGCGTAGCCGAGCAGACCCAGCAGGTAGGCGCGCTTGCGCCCGATCAGGTCGCCGACCTTGCTGCCGATCAGGATGAAGGCCGCGGACACCAGCGCCTCGAGCGCGATCGCGGACTGGACGCCGCTCACCGTCGTGTCGAGGTCCCTGACCACGGAGGAGATGGAGACGTTCATCAGCGACGTGTCGACGACGAGGACGAACATCGCCATCGCCAGGAGGACGGCGAGCCTCTGGTTGGCCTCCGTCCCCGCCGGAACGCTCCTCGTCTCCTCGGTCATGACAACGGCTCAGCCGGCGAGGATCTTGGCTTTCTGCGCCTGGAACTCCGCCTCGGTGAGAACACCTGACTGCTTCAGTTCGCCCAAGGTCTTGAGCTGATCCAAGCGGTCGGCCGTGAGATCTGTCGCCGGTGCAGCGGGCGCCGGTGCGGCGTACACGGGCGCTGGCGCAGGTGGGGGTGCGGCGTACGTCGGTGCGGGGGCCTGTTCCTGTGCCGCCTCGGCGTCCTGCCGGGCGAACTTTTGGTCCTGGTGGTGCCGGACCCGGCCCGCGACAACCGACGCGGTACCTGCGACAGCCGCGGTCCTCGCTAATCCTCGCAACAGTGGCATGTCGGGCTCCTAACTCGTCGTTTCCAGGGCTTCCAGGGCGTCGAGTGCTTCCATCACGTCCTCGGCCGGAATCCGCCCGCCGGCGATCAGCTGGCCGCCGGATTCCATGGCCGCCGCGACGAACGGAATCGCCCAGGTGTTCTCGTAGACGATCGCCGCCGCCAAGGTGCCGGGCTGCATCGCACCGGCCACCTCGAGGAGGTCGTCCTCGGCCAGGATTCCCGACCGGGCACCGGCGAGGTCGGCGAAGCCGCCGGCCTGACCCGACTGCTCGGCCAGATCGACCATGTAGGTGGAGCCGTTGGCGTCCTTGCCGACCAGCAGCACGTCGTACACATGGACGATGCCGCGCTCGACGAGGTTCACCAGTTCCTCGGCCGCTCGACCGGTCAGCTTGTTGCCCGTGAACTCGAGGAGCACGTAATCGATGGGTCCATGGACCTCTGTATCTGGCATGACTCTGCATCCCTCCACACGGATCTCGACGACCCTGCGTCCTGTTGATCGCCACCCTGCCGCGCGGCTGCCGGCGACGTCATCACCCGCGCGGGATGAACTCAGGCGGACACGCGCGCAGCGGCCGGCGGCCTGATCTGCCGGATGCTCAGGATCGTCAGTCCCGCGGTCTCGAGCATCGCGACCAGGTCGGCGATTCCCTGCTCGTCGTGGACCCGCAACCGAAAGACCCCGGACGTCTGGTGATGAGCCTGCGGGCCCGCGCAGAAGACGAGAACGGCCGGCTTCAACTCCCCTTGAACGGCGACCTGGTACGACGGGCCGTGGCCCTCATGTGCTGTCATCGTCTCCGTCTGCCCTTCCCGGATCGATCTCGGTCCACTCCTTCGATGCCGACGCCGGGTCAAGGATCCGGCGGACCTCGACCACCTCGATGCCGAGGGCCCGGAGTCTGGCCAGCAGACCGTAGAGCGCCGACTGGTCGGGGATGCTGTAGACGACGGTGCTGGCCTGGTCGACGGCCAGTGTCTCCGCGCCCATGTCGCGAAGGTCCTGTTCGGGTACGGCACCCGCTACGCGGATCTCGTACGTCGCGTCGACCATCGCCCCACTCCGTTCCCAACGTGTGCGTTTACGCTCGCAAAGGTCGGGTACCGCGGCTTCATCCCTGTGGGGTGAACTGGCTCGGCCCGGCCGAGCACCATCGTCCACGGCGCGCTCAAGATGAGACAGCTACGTCCCGGATTGTCCGGCAATCGGACGAGAAACGCTGGTTTTAAAGGGCTTTCCGTGGTTTGGTCAGAGTGTGCGCTTCGCGGTGCACCCCTCCTCAGCTGTTCAGTGATCCGCACTCGCCAGGAGGGGCCATGCCGAGCGACCGGAACGCAGGGGCGGACAATCGACGCAGCACCTCACCGGATGCACCATTCGACAGTCGCCCGAGATCCAGACTCAGGACCTCGGCGATCCCACCGGGGACCGTGCCGCGGTCACGGTTGGTCGAACGCGTGAGCCTGGGGGTTCAGCTGCCGCTCACCTTGATCAGTGCGCCCGCGGGCTTCGGCAAGACCATCCTGCTGGAGTCGTGGGCAGCGCTGTACCACGGCCCGGCCGTCGTCAAGCGAATCACCTTGGACGCCGGCAGTGAAGATGCCCCGGCCATCGTGGAGTCCGTGCGCGACGGTCTGCAGGGCCGCGATCACGACATACTGGTGCTCGTCGTGGACTGCGGCGACCTCACGGTGACGCCCAAGTTCGGACGCAGCCTCCATCGCCTCATCCGCGGCAACGCGGGACGCGTGCGGGTCGTGCTGGTGACGCGATCCGACCCGCCACTCCCCCTGCACCTCTACCGGCTGGCGGGCACCGTTGCCGAGATCCGGGCCGCTGACCTGGCCTTCACGACGGAAGAGGCCACCGCGCTGATGCGCACGCACCAGCTCGAGTTGACCGCCCCGGAGGTCGCCGAACTCCAGGCGCGGACCGACGGCTGGCCCGCCGGCCTGATGTTCGCGGCCATGAACCTGGCTGGGAAGGCGGACACGGGGCGGGTCATCCGGGAGTTCCGCGGCGACTCCGGCAACCTGGCGGCGTACCTGATGACCGAGGTCCTCGACGCCCAGCCATGCGAGCTGCGCGAGTTCCTGCTTCGGACCTGCATCGTCGACGAGGTCCGGCCGGCGCTGGCCGAGGCGCTGACCGGTCAGGCTTGTGACCTGCGGTCGTTGCAGTTCCTGTCGCACGGCAACTCGTTCATCCGGCCCGTTGCGGGGACAGCGGACAGCTACACCTACCAGCCGCTGTTCCGCGAGTTCCTTCGCGCCCAACTGCTGTACGAGCGGCCTGCCGGCGTCCCTGCGCTCCACCGCGCTGCCGCCGCCTGGTTCGGCCAGAACCGTCAGCCGCTGGAGGCGATCCACCATGCCGTCACGGCCGGTGAGTGGCGGCCCGCAGCGCGGTACCTGGTGGAGGACCTCGACGTCGCCGGTCTTCTCGTCGGGCGCAGCCGGCGGCAGCTGACGACGTTGTTCGCCGACCTGCCCGACGATCTGGACGGCGCCGACGCCGCGATCATCAGAGCCGCCCGCGCCCTGGCCGGGTTCGATGTCGACCGCTGTACGTCGGAACTCGGCAAGGCCAGGGTCCGGCTGGACCAGCAGACGTCCCCGCGACGGCAGTCGGCCATGTCCGTGCTCCGAGCGGTCTGCGCAAGCCTCAGCGAGGATCCGGAGTGCGCACTGGTCGAGGTCCTCACAGCGGAGGCCGACCTGAGAGCGACGTCGCCGGCGTCGGCCGCCGCGCATCCGGAGCCGAGGCTGTTGATTGCCGGCTGCAAGGGCCGCGTGCTGCTCCAGCGCGGAGACTTCCCGGCGGCACTCGCAGCGTTCACCGAGGGGATCGCGCTCGCGGAAGACACCGGTGCCCACGAGGCCCTCGTCGACTTCCTCGGCATGGCCGCCCTGGTGGAAGCGGCCTGGGGGCATCTGCGGCGAGCCGGCGAGGTCGTCGCGCACGCCACCGCGCTGGCCGAGTCGGGGGCGCAGCTGTCGCAGTCCGCGATCGTGGCCGGGGCCTGGGTGCACACCGACCGGTGCGATCTGCCCAGCGCCGAAGAGATGGTGCAGCGGGCCGCAGACACCGCACCCACCCATGACGCGCGAGTTCTCGCCGCCGCACTCGCTCTGGTCCGGGCCAGGCTGCTGCGCGCAAGCGGCGACATCGATCTGGCCGCTGCGGAACTTCGGGCGGCGCGCAACAGCTACGGCGCGCAGGGTGGCTGGCTCGGCCAGGCTCTGACCATCGACGAGGCGAAGATGCTGGTGGCACAACACCAGCCACAAGAGGCCGTCACGGCGATCGAGCAGTCCGCGGGGCGCGACCAGCTCGGATCGCGTCTGGTGCTGCAGCGAGCAGCCGCCGAAGCCGGTGAGCGCCCGCCCGCTCAGTCGCACCCGGGCACGGACCGCGTCATCGCACTCGAAACTCAGGTGGACGGCTGGCTGATCCAAGCTGCGGAGTCGATCAGGACCGGCGACACCGGTCGTGGTGGGATCTGCCTGGAACGTGCCCTCAGACTGGCCGCCCCCGAGCAGCTGCGCCGTCCGTTCGCGGAGGCACCGCCCGCGGTGCGAAAGCTACTGCAGCCGTCCGGTGATCTGATGAGACATCACCCATGGCTCCGCGCGCCGAGTCCTCACGGTCGCGACCGGACCGCCGATCGCTGGGCAGTGGCACGGCCCGAGTTGGTCCTCACCACGTCGTTGACCAGCAAGGAGCATGAGGTGCTCGAGTACCTCGCCGAGTTGCTGTCCACCGAAGAGATCGCCAGCACGATGTACGTCTCCGTCAACACGGTACGGAGCCACGTCCGGAGCATCCTTCGCAAGCTGAGCGCATCACGCCGCAACGAAGCCGTACGGCGAGCCTGGGAGCTCGGACTGCTGCCCTCACGCCCAGAGGCCTAGGACGTGCCCTCGTGCGCTACGGACGGGCACCGGCGCCATGCCTGGGCCGCACGTCACGACCGTGGAAGGTCAACGCCCAGATCACCAGGATGTCCACAGCGATCATGATCGTGCTCCAGCCCGGAGCCGCGGCGAGGAAGGCCGCGTTCACCAGAATGCTCACGACGGCGATGATCACGCCGACGACCCTGGCCCACACCTGACCTACGAGGACGCAGAATCCGGCCACGAAGACGACCGTGCCGACGATCAGGTGTGTCCAGACCCAGCCGGTGTAGCCCATATGGATGGCGAGACCATTCTTCTCGACCGCGTAGTACTCCTCGTTGAACAGGGCGACGAACCCCTGGAAGCCGTGGGAGAGGCCGAGAACGATCATCATCACGCCGGCGAACGTGATCGGGCCGGCCCAGACCTGTCGCGGCTTCGCGGTGCTTCGATCGGTGTCCGTCATGGTCGCCTCCTCAGTGTGGCAATCCGGGTCGCCAGTCGTAGATGACCGACGTCCGCAGAACGACGTCCTGCACAGAGTGCTGGCGCCCACCGGCGCACAACAGCAGCCCGAGCGGGAACAGGGCTGCGAAGACGGCCCGCAGCAGCGCGACGAGCGGCCGCACCCGCCGGCCACGACGGTCGACGACCCGCAGTCCCATCACGTGGCAGCCGTAGGTCCGTCCGGTGGTCGCCCACGCGATGCTGAGGTAGACGACGAGAACCAGCAGTGCGGTCGCCACGCTCGGCAAGGGCGATGCCTCACTGAACTGGAAACCCCGTGGATGGAGCAGGAACCTTATCCCGTTGACGCCCACATAGCCGGCCAGCACCGCGACCGCCACGACGGCCGCGTCGATGACACTGGCGATCGATCGAGTGACGAGGCCCGCTCGTCGTCCCTGGTACGGCTGGGCCTCCCGCGGGACGATCGACACGGGTTCGTCCGTTCTCATGGTTGCGTGGGCGTCATCTCAGATTCTGTCCGGCCGCGCCGCAGCCTCAGCCGGGCCACCACCCGGCCCACGGCCTCGTCGCCGGAGATGCCCTGCATGCGTACGCCGCGCACAGTGTCGGACGCCACGGATCCGGTGGACTGCCGGATCATCTCGGCGAGATCGACCTCCGCGATGACGCCCTCCGCCATCGAGGCCATGTCGAGTCGCTTCAGCACCTCTGCCGCCACCGCGGGAACCACTCGGTCCAGGATGACCGACAGTTGACGCTCCGCCTCCGCACGTCCTCGGCCACCGCGCTCGGCGAGGCCTTCCAACCAGGTAGCGGCTTGGTAGCGCTCCGCCAGCATCGGCGGTCGCAGGATCACGACGGCGACCGGGTTGAGAACTCCCCCGACCCGACGTCTGACCGGGCTGAGAGCTCCCCCGAGCCGGCGCCCTACCGTCTGCGCGGCAGCCGCTGCCAGCACAGAGGCCCCGACCGCCGCGTCGAGCACGAGGATCGCGTCACGGCTCGCCGGCGGCGTGTCAGGCGGGCTCTCGGACTGCTCTGAAGTACCCACGCGACCATGCTGCGTCCGCCGGCCCGGCCTCGCCTCATCCGTGGTGGGGGAGACCACGAGGATGAGTGACGTCCTCGGCACTCAGGGTCAGAACTCGTTGTCGCGGCGCATCTGGCGGGGGCGTCCGTCGGGGTCGTAGATCAGCCGGTACAGCGGTTCGGCCCAGAGCGCCTGGAAACGGGTCACTGGCTGGGTCACGTGCGGACGGATGTTTCCGGGTGGCCGCCGACCCTTCTTGCCGCCGGCGTACCAGGCCTCCAGGTCCGCGGCGGTGCGCTGCCACAGCTCGAACCCCGTCCACGGGTCGAGTTGCGCCAGACTGGCGATCGGCCAGTCGAGATGCTCCGACCACACCTCCAGCCGAAGATCCCGGGCCAGCCGGCGGGAGCCCTCGGCAACCAGTTCCCGGTCGTCGGGAGTCTCGTCCAGCACCGCACAGGTGAGTTCGCTGTCGCAGGTCCAGGAGCGGCGGTTGAAGTTGTCCGAGCCGCAGGTGAACCACACGTCGTCGACGATGCAGATCTTCGCGTGCACGTAGATCGGCGCCCCCTCGGCGTTCTCGAGGTTGTAGATCCCGACCCGCTCGGGCGCGGTCCGCCGCAGCATCCGCACAGCACGCAACTGGCCGAAGCGGGCGGGCGGCCCACTCACGGCACCGTCGGCATCGGGATACCGCGGTACGACGATGATCACGCGGAGATCCGGCGACCGCTCGAGGGCATCGTGGATCCCCTGCGCGATCAGCTCGGACCACAGGTACTGGTCCTCCAGATAGATCAAATGCCGAGCATTGCCGAACGCTTTGCCGTACGCGCGGGCGATGCTCCGCTCCCCCAGTGGCGCGAACGGGTAGCCCGGTCGTTTGTGGCCGTATGTCCGCAGTACCTGGACAGTGTGCGGACCGGCCGGCGGCGGATCGGGGAACTGCTCCGGCAGCGACTGCGGATGGCGCGGCATCCGGGCGAGCCGTTGCACGATCATCCGGTACGGCGTCCGCCGGTCGAGTGGATGACCGTCGTCCCAGCGCTCGATGAAGGTGCGGAGCAGATCGCCGACGACCGGTCCGCGGATCTCCAGCGCCGCATCGTGCCACGGCGTACGGTCGCCGTACCTGCGATCCATCGGTGCCTGCTGTGGATCCCCGAGGTGTTCGCCGTCGTCACGGCGCTGGTGGGACAGGTCGATGCCGCCGACGAAGGCGACCGCCCGATCCGGCCGGCCGTGGTGCCGGATCACGAACAGCTTCTGGTGGTGCGAGGCCAGGCGCCGAACCCGCTGGTCGAGCAGCACCTCGGCGCCGGCCTCGTTGAGCTTCGTCCCCAGCCGCCGGTTCTCCCGTGCGTTGAACTGCAGGTGATCCGAATGCGATCGCCACAGCAGCGCTCTGACCTCGACTCCCGATCGGGCCAGATCGGCCAGCACGGTTCCGATCGCCGGACCGTCGGGCAGCAACTTCTCGTCCGCGTCGCCACGCCAGTCGGTGAAGTAGATCCGGTCGCCCGGCCGCAGCGCGCACAGTTCTTCGTACAGGCGCCGGAAGTACGTCGCCCCGTGGATCAGCGGCCGGACCAGGTTGCCGTCGACCCAGGACCCGTCCACGTCCCCCACCCGGTCGATGTCCGTGCCGGGATTGCCGCGCTCGTGCGGACGGAGGAACCATTGCCCGGAAGTGTGATCGGTCATCACGCCCCCTCACACGTCCGCGGTGTCGCGGGAGACGCCGGTGCGCTGCCCGAGCTGTTCGAGGTACGCGACCAGCACACGGTGGAGCCCGTCCGCGCCCCGGATCGGCTGGTCCGGGATCACCAGGTCGGGCGGAGCGAGCAGCATCGCCCGTCCCTGCCACCCGCCGAGTCCACCGTGACTACCGACCAGCCCCTCGAACGCCGAGACCTCGCCGGTGTCGGGGTCGACAGAGCTGTTGACATACAGGTCAGGTGCCTCGGGCATCGATACGGCTCTCAGCAGGTCGGCCGTGGCGTACGGACCGAACGGCGCCAACGGGTCATCGCCTGTCACCTTGGCGTCGGACAGCCGGTGGACACCCGACGGTCCGAGCACCAGCGGTCCATGCTCGGTGCTCATCACCGCGACGAAGCCGATCCCGTCGTGGTTCACCAGCCCGGGGATCAGGGCCGGCCAGCGATCGGTGATGTCCTCCATCGTCAGCCGGTGCTCCTCAGCGGCGTACACCAGGCCGAGGTTGCCCGACCCGAGGACGACCAGCTCCGAACTGGTGGTGACCGTCGGCGGTGCAGAGCGGTTCTGCACCCGGACCGCGGCATCGTGGGCAACCCGTCGCGTTCCGGAGGCGCCGCCGGCCAGATCGGCCAGGAGGCCGTTCAGGCGACCCCAGCCTTCGACCGACTGCTCGACGGCTTCGACCTGCGCCGCGGTCAGCTGCGAGCAGACCGCCGCCAGGTCGATCCCGTACCGATCGGCGAAGATCGCTCCTTGGGACTGCCCGTGGTCCGACAGGATGACCAGCCGGTACGGCCGCGGCGCTTCCGCGGCCACGGCCTCCAAGCACGCCAGCACATGATCGAGCCGATCCAGGGTGCCCAGCGACTCCGGTCGCAAGGAGCCGGCGTGATGGGCCACCTCGTCGTAGTCGACATAGTCGACGTAGACGACCCGGGTGCCGTGAATCATCTCCTCGGCCACCAGTGCGGTGTTCAGGTCTCGCAGTACGACGTTCGTCACCGCCCGCATGCCGGCGAACAGCCAGCCACGGTGTCCCCTCGGAAGAACATCGCGGCGGCGTTGGCGACGCGACTCGAACCTCTCGCGGGCGATCTCCGCGATCGCCCCGAACAGGCTGCCGGCGAAGCCGTCCGGCCGGGCCAGATACCAGGCAGCGCGGCGACGCGTGTCGACCGAACCGCGCTTGAGTTCGATCTTGCTCATCGTCAGCACCGACCGCTCGGCGTCGCCGCTGAAGAGGTTGGAGATACTCACGCCGCCATCGGCCAGCAGACCGCGACCGTCGGTCGCCCGGCGCTCGATCTCGGCCGCGTCAGCGGCCCGGTTGCTCACCAGCACGCGCCCCAGGGCCCGGTCGTACCAACGGAAGGCGGGTACGCCGTCGATGCGGCCGTGCAGGATCCCCAACTGACTGGCCGGCGTGGTGGGTGGCAGCACCGGGGTCCACTCCACCAGCCGATAGCCGCCCTCGCGGGTCCAACGCCCCATCGTGGGCAGCGTGGCGGCCATCAGCTGCCAACGCAGGACCGGGAAGGGTACGCCGTCGAGCTGTACGAAGATGACGCCAGGAGCATCGGGATCTTCGACCGCTGTCCGCCGCCGCTTGGTCCGGCGGACGAGGACCGCCGTGAACGCTTCCGGCGTACCGGAGGTGCAGAGCCACGCGACGATCGTCGCCGCGGCCGCCGCGATCCACGCCGCCGCGAGCACGACCCAGAACGAGGTCGCCTCGACCCCCGGGATCAGCGTGAGCGCCAACGCCAGGATGGCTGCCTGCCCGAGCACCGCCAGCAGCAGTACCGCCAACCATCCGACCGCGGCACTCGCGGCCACGAGCAGCGGGCGTACCAACGCACCGACCAGGAACGTCGCTGCGGCCGCGGCCAGCAACTGCGGGAACGACGCGAAGTGGAGGCCGGACAGCACGGCATCCGCGATCGCGAGGGCCAGGACCGAGCTGACGAAGGTGGCAACGATCCGGCCGAGATCGCCGGTGCGGACCAGCGGCGTGGACACGGTTGGCCGCCGTCACGAACGGAGCGCGCGCGGACGCGTCAGCGCCCAGATCACCCATACGTCGAGGGCGATCAGCAGTAGCGCCCAGAACGGCTGATAGGGAATGAAGAAGAAGTTGTCGATCGCGCTCAGCACCACCAGGAAGAGTGCGACCACACCCGCCCAGCGCGCTCGGGAGAACAGGCCGAAAGCGGTCACGACCAGCGCCAGGCCCAGGATCAGATGGATCCAGCCCCAGGCGGTGATGTCCAGATCGAAGGCGTAGCCCCTGACCCGGACGAGGTACTCGTCGTTCAGGATCGCGGCGAAGCCGGCGATCACGTGGAAGGCACCGATCAGCAGCAGCATCGCGGCGGCGAAGGCGACTCCGGTCATCGCCCAGCCCGAGTCGGCCTGCGACTCGACAGAACGGTCGTCGGTCATGTGTGTCCACCCCTCCTGCTCGGTCCTCGACGGACGTCGAGCGCGTCGACAGTAGGACCGCACCGGCCGGTGGCGCGTCACCCTTGGCGGACGACGTACCGGCAGTCGGCGAATGATCATCCGGGGTGGGGGATGCTGGCCAGGGCGATCTGAGCGATCTTCGAAGCCCAGGTGGGCCGGGGAAAGGAAGGTTGCGACGATGTCCGCAGGCTCGACGGACTCCCCCGACGGCCGGGTTCCGGCAGCCGAAGCATCACCTGCCCCAGTGGACCTGCCACGCGGGGTCGTAGTCCTGCTCGGCACCGGAGCCGCAGTCCTGACCGCGGCCGGGGTGCGCAGCTTCGCCGACATCATCGGTCCGGCCTTTCTCGCGCTCGTCCTCACGATCGCGGTGAGTCCGCTGCGCCGGCTGCTGGTCAGGCGCGGCATGAAGGGATGGCTCGCCGCGCTGATCGCGCTCGTGGTCGTGAACGCCTTCTTGCTGGGAGTCGCGGCGGCGCTGGCCTTGTCGCTGGCCAAGCTGGCCGGCCTGCTGCCCGCCTATCAGGACAAGTTCGCCGAACTGGTCGCGGATACCCGCGGCTGGCTGGCCGACCATGGCATCGGCCAGGCGCAACTCGAGGCCGCCTTACAGAAATTCGACATCGGAAGGTTGTTCGACCTTCTGCAAAGCTGGCTGGGCGGACTCCTCGGGGTCTTCGGAGACCTCGCCTTCATCGTCGCCGTCCTGTTCTTCATGGGCATCGACGCCGTTCATTTCCCGGACCGTCTGCGCGCTGCGGCACGGGCCAGGCCGGACGTCACCTCCGCCCTGACCGGCTTCGCGTGGAGTACGACGCGCTACCTGATCGTCTCCACCATCTTCGGTGTGATCGTGGCATTGTTCGACGTCGGAGTGCTGTACCTGCTGGACATCCCGCTGCCGTGGCTGTGGGGGCTGCTCGCCCTGATCACCAACTACATCCCGAACATCGGGTTCTTCATCGGGGTGATCCCGCCCGCGCTGCTCGCACTCCTCGACCACGGGTGGGCGACCCTGGTGTGGGTGATCGTGGCCTACAGCGTCATCAACTTCATCATCCAGTCGCTGATCCAGCCGAAGGTCGTCGGCGACGCGGTCGGGCTGTCCACGACTCTGACCTTCCTGTCCCTGGTCTTCTGGGCCTGGCTCCTCGGTCCGCTGGGCGCCGTACTGGCCATTCCGCTGTCGCTGCTGGTCAAGGCCCTGCTCCTCGACGCCGACCCCTCCACCCGCTGGCTCAGCGGCCTCATCTCCGGCGACCAGCTCCCAGGCGACGCCCCGCCGGCGGAACCCGCGGAGCTCCCCCCGGGCGACGTCGCCGCCGAGCCGGTCGGTTGAGGAGATCGCGATGTGGCGCTCGGTGTTGCTGCACGACTTCCCGGATCACAACATCCGGTCCTTCCAGGGTCTGCCCGGCACCCTGTCGCCGAGTTCGCTCGCGCTGAGCCCGTCCGAAGGCACCGTGCTGATCGCACCAGGCCGCACCCTCCACTATGTCCTCGATGCTCCCCTGCTCGAGGTCATCGGGGTCAGCTGCCTGGTGCGGATCAAACACCCAGGTCCGACCGTCACCACGTCGCTGCCGATCCTTCGCGTCGGTGACGAGTTCACCCTCGGTCTCGAACCGTTGACCACGTCCCAGGCCCTGGTCCGGGTCCGGCTGCACCGGACCTGGCACGACATCGGCCAGCTGCCGAATCCCCGGACGCACTTCGCGGAACTGAGATTCGACTGGCACACCAGCGGCAAGACCTACCTTCGCGTGGACGGCCGGCTCGTGGGCTATCACGACGCGCTGAGTCGAGGTTCGCGGCTCACCATCTCCGACGTCACCTTCGGCGTACCCGAGTCGCTCGCCACCTCGTCCGACCCGCACTATCAGCTGGGCGAGTTCCTGGTCCGCGCCCAGAGCCGCCGCGCGCGCTGGCCGCGGCGGCAGGCGACAGCCGTGCGCAGACTCTGACGTCAGCGTCTACCGACCGGTGCGGGCTTCTCGCCTCGCTGCCCGCGCTGCTCCGTTCAGCAGGGTGGTGACGGCGATCCCGACGGCGAGGTTGATCACCGCGGTGGCGACCTTCGACTCCGTCGATCCGTTGGTGGCGAAGGGGGCGAGCGCTGCCGCGACTGTCGCCAGTCCCATGATCCAGCTGAAGAACTGCTGGGGCCGGGGCGTGGAGACCAGCAACAGATGCAGCAGGCCGGTCGCGATCAACGCCGCGAGAGCGCAGTACAACGCGTACCGGCCGGTGTCCGCGTCTCCCCAGGTGCCCTCGCCTTCGGGTGCAAGGATCGGTACGTCGAAGACGCCGCGAGCGAGCAGGATGCCGACAATAGCGATCAGCGCGGCGACGACTGCGGTGGCCGCGCCTCCGGCCCACAACCGGCCGGCCGCCAGCACGTTCGCATCGCCTTGCGCGGGCTGGGGCTGAACTGTCATGACGTCTGCTCCTTGTCCTTCGGCTGCGATGGTGGCCAGCGGCGGAGCACCAACCGCCCCGTCAACCGGCCGAACAGCGCTCCCGCCGTCACCCCGACCAGAACGTCGCTCGGATAGTGCACGCCCGTGTACACCCGGGAGAACGCGATGACCGACGCCATCAGCCGCAGAGCCGGCCGGAGTTCGGGCACAACGCCTCCGGCGGCAACGGCGAAGGCAGCGGCAGACGCGGAGTGTCCGGACGGAAAGGATCCCGAGGAAGGCATCCGCACCCACCGCTCCACGGGAACGCCGTGGCCGGTGCGGTCGGGCCGGAGGCGTTCGCCCGCCACCTTCTTGAGCGGCTGGTTCACCACGAGGGACGTTGCCCCGATCGCAGTGAGCCCCGTCAATGCGGCGCGCCGGCCCCGCGGGCCGCCGGCCAGCGCAAGGGCACCGGCCACCAGGAACCACAGCTTGGAGAAGTTGGCGAGATCGGACACTCGCCGGATCGGCTCGTCCAAGGCCGGCGTCGACAGCCGCGCCACCGCTCGGTAGGCGGCGCGATCGTAGCCGGAGATCCGGCGCAGTGAGCTGGTCACGGTGACGTTGCAGCTCTGCGATCCGAGCCGAGGGCGATGTGCACCAGCGCGGCCAGGCCGTCGCGAAGACCCTCGGGAGCAAGCGCGGACGGCGATGAGCCCGGGTGCTGCGGCGCAATGCGTACCCGGAGTACTCCTGGCCTGATCCGGAACCGCAGCGGTGCGTCGAAGACGAGCGCCTCGCCGTCGACGCCGGCCGGCAGCGGGCGATCGGCATCGACCTCGAAGGACGGAGCCGACCACTCGCGCCACGGACGCTCGAGGTGCCGTTGACCGGCATCCGCGGGCGCCCCCATGACGGTGATGCCGAGCAGTCCGTCGTCGATGCGGGGGCGGGTGCCGGAACCGACCGCACGACCGAGGCGGTAACGGTTGTTGGACACGAGCACGGCCGCTCCCCCGCGGTGTGCATGGCCGCCCGGCCCGGTCCAGCGCATGTCGAGTTCGCTGCCACCGGCACCGAGCGCGTCCGGGACGGTGTCGAGCAGGGTCCGGATCTTGGCCGCGCGGTAGCCGGTCCGCTGCACCGCCTCGGCGTACAGGCCGAGCGACACGTTGTTGACGAACACGCGGCCGTTGACCTCCGCGAGGTCCACGAGCCTTTCGCCGCCGTTGACGAAGGCGTCCAGCGCACCGACCACATCGTCACGGTCGACTCCGAGATCGAGCGCGAAGTGGTTGCGCGTGCCGGCCGGGATACAGGCATAGGGCAACGAGACTTCGGCGGCGATCGCGGCGACGATCGCCTGCGATCCGTCCCCGCCGGCCATCGCGAGTCCGTCGGCGCCGCGCGCGACGGCGTCGCGGACCAGGGCTTCGAGGTCGTCCCCGAGCTTCAGCTCGATCGGCTCGATCCCGCGGTCGCGCGCTTCCTTGGCGACCGCGAAACGTTCTGCCTTGCCCCCACCGGATTTCGGATTGAAGAACAGCACCGCATGCTGCGGTGGCGGCACGCGCGGCAGATCCACATGGGAGGTGAAGGCGGCTCGGGTCGCTGCCAGCGTGACCAGGAGCCCCACCACGACGATCAGATCGACGCCGAAGCTCCCACCGACGACAACAAGGACCACCGCACCGGCAAGCGCCAGCGCGGCCAAGGCCAGCCCCAG
Source organism: Kribbella capetownensis (assembly GCF_004331485.1). Classification (GTDB taxonomy): domain Bacteria; phylum Actinomycetota; class Actinomycetes; order Propionibacteriales; family Kribbellaceae; genus Kribbella; species Kribbella capetownensis. The sequence goes on along the minus strand of NZ_SJKD01000004.1, from coordinate 516,107 downwards.
CACGCGCGCGGTCCCTCTCCGCAACACGCCGTACCAGGCCGCGACAGCAGCGATCACGACACAGGCCAGCACTGCAAGCCCACGCGGGAACTCACTCACCGCGACCACGACGGCAAGTACGGCCGTCGCCGCCCCTACCAACAGCGCCACAACGGCCGCAATCCGCCGCCTCACGAATTCCACCCCATCGGCCCGCCCTCAGCATCTCCGCTCCGGCGCCGAGGCCCCGGCGCCATGCCCATCCTGGGCGGCCTGCCCCAGACAGGCATCCCACACGCCGGATGATCGTGAGGCCCGCGGACCGGGCCTGATCCTCCCTCAGGGGTGATGCGGCGGCCCGGGTTCTGCTGAATCGTCGGCGACGTACGCCCATCGCAGGGCGGGACCCGGAGGGCGGCCGATCATGGCGACGAAAGTTGTACATCTGACCCTGGACGAGCGCAACGCACGCGGTCTGGAAGCGCGCGAGCGAGCGAATCCGGACAGTCACGCCGGGTGGAAGCCCGCCGGGGACCGGCCGGACCCGGTGGCGCTGATCGAGGAGCAGAACCGCCGGCGCGACGCCGACCTGGTCCCGGTCCGGCACGGCCGGATGATGGCATCGCCGTTCACGTTCTACCGCGGTGCTGCCAAGATCATGGCCGCGGACCTCGCCGAGACACCGACGTCGGGTCTCACGGTCCAGCTGTGCGGGGACGCGCACCTGTCGAACTTCGGCGTCTTCGCCTCGCCGGAGCGGGTCCTGGTGTTCGACATCAACGACTTCGACGAGACGCTGCCGGGCCCCTTCGAGTACGACGTCAAACGGCTGGCGGCGAGTCTGATGGTGGCCGCCTTCAACAACGGCTTCTCGAAGGCGGACGCTCATGCCGTCACGAAGGACGCGGTCACGACCTACCGGGAGACGATGGCCCAGTTCGCCTCGATGAAAACCCTCGACGTGTGGTACGCCCACACCTCCGAGGACGAGATCAAGCAGTCGGTCGCCGATTTCCTGTCCGCCACCGACGGCAAGGGCAAAGGCAAGCACAAGCGCAAGGGCGCCGAGGCGATGGAGGGTACGACCGGTCTGACGTCGAAGGAGCGGAAAGAGGCGACCAAGCGGTTCGAGAAGAACGCGAAGAAGGCGCACACTCGCACCAGCGATCAGGCGCTGACCAAGCTCAGCGAAGAGGTCGACGGCCGCTATCGCATCGCCAGTGTCCCGCCGGTGATCGTCCCCGCGCGCGAGCTCCACCATGCGTACGGCATCGAACCCGGAGAGCTCGAGGACGTCGTCTTCGACCTCTTCCGCGACTACCGTTCCACCCTTCGGCCCGACGTCCGGCAACTCCTCGAGCGCTTCGAGATCGTCGACTGGGCCCGGAAGGTCGTCGGCGTCGGCAGTGTCGGAACCCGGGCGTTCATCGTCTTGCTGCAGGGCCGGGACCGCGGTGACCCGCTGTTCCTCCAGGTCAAGGAAGCCACCGCGTCGGTGCTCGAAGGACCGTTGCGCAAGAGCACCTTCAGGCAACCGGGCGAGCGGGTGGTCCAGGGCCAGCGACTGATGCAGGCCAGCAGCGACATCTTCCTCGGCTGGTCCAAAGGAGTGCAGGCGGACCGCTACTTCTACTGGCGCCAACTGCGCGACATGAAGGGGTCTGCGCTGGTGGAACTGATGGCGCCCGCGACGATGGCCTTCTACGCCCGAACCTGCGGATGGACCCTGGCCCGTGCGCACGCACGATCGGGTGACGCGGTGTCCATCGCTGCCTATCTCGGCGACGACGATGCCTTCGACAAGGCCATCACCGACTTCTCCGAGCGCTACGCCGAGCAGAACGACCGGGACTTCGCGGAGTTCACCAACGCCATCAGCACGCACCGGATCGAAGCCACCCCCCAAGTCTGACCCGGGACGACGGTATGAAACTGGTCCCCGAGCCGCTGCGTGGCTACCAGCGAGCCTGGCTGGCTCGCGACATCATCGCGGGTCTGACGCTGTCCGCGGTGGCGATCCCCGAGGTGATGGGCTACACGTCCATCGCCGGTACGCCGATCGTCACCGGGCTGTACACCATCATCTTCCCCACCGTCCTGTTCGCCCTGCTCGGCTCCTCGCGGCTGCTCGTCGTGGGCGCGGACTCGGCCACCGCCGCCGTACTCGCCGCGGGCCTCACCGGCCTCGGCATCGCCGGAGTCACGCCCGGATCGCCCGACTGGCTGGCCTTCACCGGCCTGACGGCGCTGGTCTGCGGTGTCCTGCTGATCCTGGCGCGCCTGCTGCGGCTGGGGTTCATCGGCGACTTCCTGAGCGCATCCGTACTGATCGGCTTCCTCACCGGCGTCGGCATCCAGGTGCTGTCCGGCCAGATCCCGGACCTGCTCGGGATCTCCAAGGGCAGCGGCAACTGGTTCGAACAGCAGTGGCACTGGATCAGCTCACTGTCCTCGATACAGGTCGGCGCGTTCGCCTTCGGACTGGCCACGATCGTGATCATCCAGTTCTTCAAGCGATTCCTCCGGGTGGTCCCAGGTGCCATCGTCGCCGTCATACTGCTGACCGCGATCTCCGCCGTGACCGACGCGAGTGCGCACGGCGTGGCGGTGGTGGGCGCCGTGAAAGGCGGATTCCCGCCGATCGGCCTTCCCTCGGGGATCTCCTGGTCGGACGTGACCAAGGTGCTGCCGACCGCGCTGTCCTGCTTCGTGCTGATCATCGCCCAGAGCGCCGCCACCTCCCGCAGCTTCGCGTTCAAGCACGGAGATGCCGTCGACATCAACCGCGACATCGTGGGACTCAGCGGCGCCAGCCTCGCCGCCGGCCTCAGCGGCACCTTCGTGGTCAACGGCAGCCCGACCAAGACGCAGATCCTCGACGAGCAGAAGGGCCGCACCCAGCTCGCCAACCTGACGATGGCGGCGGTCGCACTGCTCTTCACCATGTTCTTCACCGGACTGCTGGCCGATATGCCCAAGGCTGTGCTCGCCGGGATCGTGTTCCTGATCGGCGTCAGCCTGATCGACCTGCCCGGCCTGAAGCGGCTGTGGGGGCGACGCCAGGACGAGTTCATCGTGGCGGTGATCACGGCGATCACGGTCTTCGCCGTCGGCGTCGAGCAGGGAATCATCCTCGCCATCGTGCTCTCGCTGCTCGACGTGGTCCGGCGGCAGTACAAACCGGGCGACTACGTCATCGGTCAGGACAACGCCGGCGAACCGACCTACCAGCCGGCCGTGCCAGGGGCACAGAGTCTGCCCGGGCTGGTCGTCTTCCGCTACGACGCGGAGCTCTTCTTCGCCAACGCCAACCGCTTCGCCGACGACCTCGAGTCGGTGATCTCCGCCGCTCCTGACCCGGTCCGCTGGGTAGCGCTGGACTGCGGCGGGATCGATGACATCGACTACTCGGCCGGCGTGACTCTGGCCAATCTCGTCAAGTACAGCCAGGCCCACAACGCCCGCTTCGTGCTGGTCCGGCCGGATACCCAACTGCTGGCGACGCTGCGGGCGTACGGGACGCTCGACACGATCGGCGGGGACAACATCTTCCCGACGCTTGTGGACGCCTTCCGCGCCTACCGCGCCGAACCAGCTGCGACGGAGAGCAGGGCAGAGTCATGAGCGAGACCGGCATGGCAGCGTCGTCGGCAACCGAAGTCGAGCGAGCGCCGTACACCCTCGCGGCGGAGGAGGTGGTTGCCGCGGCCGGGTCCGATGCCGATGCGGGCCTTTCGGGGCCTGAGGCAACGAGCCGGCTGTCGTCGTACGGGCCGAACGCGATCGCCGCGGAGAAGCCGCCCTCGATGTGGGCGATCGCTGCTCAGCAACTGCGCGACCCGATGAACCTCATGCTGGTCGCCGTCGTGGTCGTCAGCCTGCTGATCGGAGAACTCTCGACCGGCATCATCGTTGCCCTGCTCATCCTGCTGAACATCGGACTGGGCACGCGCCAGGAGCTGACGGCACGGGCGAGCGTCGATGCCCTGTCCAACCTGCAGGTACCGCAGGCGCGGGTGGTCCGCGACGGCGAGGTGGAGATGATCGCAGCCACTCAGGTGGTTCCGGGCGACATCGTCCAGGTCGAGGCCGGTGACATCGTGCCGGCCGACGGCCGCATCGTCCGGTCCGCGACCCTCGAAGCCCAGGAGGCCGCACTCACCGGAGAGAGTGCGCCGATCGCCAAGGGCGCTGGTGCGCTGGCCTCCGCCGATGTCGGTCTGGGCGACCAGACCAACATGTTGTTCCAGAGCACTTCGGTGACCCGGGGCACCGGCACGATCGTGATCACCGCGACCGGGATGCAGACGCAGATGGGCCGGATCGCGACGATGCTCACCTCGGTCACGCGCACCCGCTCACCGCTCCAGCGCGAGCTCGACTCCTTGACGAAGGTGCTGGGGTTCGTTGCCTGGGGATCGGTGGCCGTGATCGTCGTGGTCGGCCTGATCCGTGGAACGCCGGGCAAGGACCTGCTGCTGCTCGGCATCGCGATGGCGATCTCCGCGATCCCGACCGGTATGCCGGCGTTCGTCTCGGGCCTGCTCTCGCTCGGCGCGAAGCAGTTGGCCGAGGCGAAAGCCGTGGTGAAGAACCTCACCGACGTCGAGACGCTCGGTGCGACGAGCGCGATCAACACCGACAAGACGGGGACGCTGACGCTGAACCAGATGATGGTCTCGACGTTGTACGCGAACGGGACGTGGTTCACCGTCGACGGCGAGGGCTACCGCAAGAGCGGCGCGATCCGTTCGGTGGCAGGCACTGCGGTGCCCGACTTCACCCGCCTCGGCCTCGGACTCGCGCTGGACAGCGACGCGGTCGTCGGCGACGACGGGTCGGTGATCGGCGACCCGACCGAGGCGGCGCTGGTCGTGCTCGCCGCGAAGCTCGGCATCGACGCGGAGGAGACCCGGCGTACCTATCCGCGGCTGTCGGAGGTCCCGTTCGATTCCGAGTACAAGTTCATGGCGACGTTCCACCGAGTGACCGTCGACGGCGTCGAGGACGTCATCGAACTGGTCAAGGGCGCGCCCGACGTCGTCCTCGCGCGCTGCACCCAGGCGGGTGGACCGCTCAGCGGTTCGCAGGTCCCGATCGCGGAGTCGAAGGACGGCATCGCCGAGGCCAACGAACGGATGGGGCGCAAGGGTCTGCGCATCCTCGCGTTCGCGGCCCGCCTGGTCGCCGACCACGAGCTGACCGCGATGACCGACGATCCGATGTCCTTGACCAAAGGGCTGTCGTTCGTCGGGCTGGCCGGAATCATCGACCCGCTGCGGACGGAGGCGAAGAGCGCGGTCGGTACGGCGCTGGCCGCCGGCATCGACGTACGCATGATCACCGGTGACCATGCGGTCACGGCTCAGGCGATCGGCGAGGAGCTGGGCCTTGGTCCCGGCGCGATCAGCGGCACGGAACTGGCGACGCTGAGCGACGAGCAACTGAAGCAGCACATGCCCGAGTTGCACGTGTTCGGCAGGGTCACCCCCCAGGACAAGCTGCGGCTCGCCCGGGTCATGCAGGAGCAGGGCATGATCGTCGCGATGACCGGCGACGCCGTCAACGATGCGGCCGCCCTCAAGCAGGCCGACATCGGGGTGGCGATGGGTAGCGGCAGCGAGGTCACCAAGCAGGCCGCGCGGATGGTGCTCACCGACGACAACTTCGGCACCCTGGTGCACGCCGTGGAGATCGGGCGGCGCGTGTACGACAAGGTTGTCTCGTACGTGCGGTATCAGATGACGCAACTGCTCTCGCTGGTCTTCCTCTTCCTGGCCGCCACCGTGTTCGACATCAACGACGGCGTGGCGATGACCCCGTCGATGGTGCTGTTCCTCTTGTTCTTTGCCACAGCCGTCGGTGTCGTGATCATCGCCGTCGATCCCGGTGATCCCGACGTCATGCATCGTCCACCGCGCGACGCCGGCGTACCGATCACGAACCGGAGCGCCGTGATCATGTGGATCTGCTATGCCCTGGTGCTGTTCATCGCCGCCTTGCTGCCCCTGGTTGCGGGGCCGGACGACCCGAGTACCTCGCAAGGCACCGTGTCGATGACGATGACCTTCGTGGTGATGGGGCTGGGGACCACGTTCAACGCCGTGGTCAACCGGCGCGACCCGACCAGCGGCGTGACCGCACCGATCGTGAAGGCCGTGGTGATCGGCCTGATTCCGGTTGTGCTGATCTTCCTGGCGACCCAGCTCCCGACGCTGCAGAGCGGACTGCTCACCGTCTCGCTCTCTCCGCGTCAGTGGCTTACCTGCATCGGCCTGGCCGCGCTGCTCCCGATCGTCGTCGAGGTGGGCAAGGTGGTCAGGAGGCGCCGGCGCCGGCGGCGTACGGCGCTCAGACCGGACCATGCCGTCGCGCCGGCTCGTGCCTGGAGCGCGCCGGCCACCGCAGAGGTAGGAGACAGCCAATGACATCTCGTGAGCAGCGGATCGCCGACTTCATCGAGCCGTTCCGGGTCGAACCGGGCTCGAAGGTCACGCTGGCCAAGGACTTCGAGCCGGACTTCAAGGGCACGATCCGTTCGAAGAAGCGCGGCCGCAAACTGCTGGACCAGGGCATCGAGCTGTTGGCCGAGTACCAATCGCGGCTGTACGCGCAGCACACCCACGGTGTGCTGGTGGTGCTGCAGGCGCTCGACGCCGGCGGGAAGGACGGCACCATCCGCCATGTCATGACCGGAGTGAACCCGCAGGGTGTGGCCGTGAGCAGCTTCAAGGTCCCCTCCAGCGAGGAGCTGGATCACGACTATCTGTGGCGCTACGGGCTGCGCCTGCCGGCTCGCGGTCAGATCGGCATCTTCAACCGATCGCACTACGAGGAAGTGCTGGTCGTTCGCGTGCACGAGGAACTCCTCGACCGGCAGAAACTCCCGCCCGGCTCCCGCCGGGGGCTGTGGAAACGGCGCTATCGCGAGATCAACGAGTGGGAACAGACCCTCACCGGCAACGGCATCAAGATCGTGAAGCTCTTCCTGAACCTGTCCAAGGAGGAGCAGCGCAGCCGCTTCCTGCGCCGGATCGACCTGCCCGACAAGAACTGGAAGTTCTCCGCGGCCGACATCCGCGAGCGCGACTACTGGGACGACTACCAGCGCGCCTTCTCGACGATGCTGTCCAGGACCAGCACCGCATGGGCGCCCTGGTACGTGATTCCCGCCGACCGCAAGTGGTACGCACGCATCGCCGCCGGTGCGGTGATCGCCAACACGCTGATCGAGATCGATCCTCGCTATCCCACGGTCGGGAAGAAGGCACGCGAAGCGTTGCAGGAGATCAGGCGTGACCTCGAGGCACAGGCCCCGGCGGGCGCGGCGGCCGATCCGTTCATCGAAAAGTAGAGCGAGGGGGTCCGACGAACGTGGCCGACGACGGCAAGCACCCGGCGATCAGTCCGCCCGGGTGGCAGGAGTACGTGCCTGGTGTGGGGCTGGCCAGGTCGTACGAGCGGGCGTGGCTGCCCAAGGACATCGTCGCCGGCCTGGTCCTGTCCGCGCTGCTGGTGCCGCAGGGGATGGCGTACGCCGAGCTGGCCGGTCTGCCCGCGGTAACTGGGCTCTACACCTCGATCCTGTGCCTGCTCGGCTACGCCGTCTTCGGGCCGTCCAGAGTGCTGGTGCTCGGTCCCGACTCGTCCCTGGGCCCGATGATCGCGGCAACGATCGCGCCGCTCCTGCTCGCCAACGGTGACCCCGCCCGGGCGGTCGCGCTCGCCTCGATGCTGGCGGTGATGGTCGGCGTGGTGATGACCGTCGCCGGCCTGGCCCGGTTCGGGTTCGTGGCGGACCTGTTGTCGAAGCCGACCCAGATCGGCTACATGAACGGGCTCGCGCTGACCATCGTGATCGGTCAGTTGGCCAAGCTGTTCGGGTTCTCGGTCGATGCCGACGGGCTGGTGGCCGAGGCGCGCGCCTTCTTCTCGGGGCTCGCCGACGGCGAGGCCAACGCGACGGCCGCGGTCCTCGGGGTGTGCTCGCTGGCCGGCATCCTGTTGCTGAATCGGTTCATGCCCAAACTGCCGAGCGTCCTCATCGTCGTGGTGCTGGCCGCCATCACGGTCAGCGCGTTCGACCTCAAGTCCCATGACGTCGACACGGTCGGCGTACTCCCCCAGGGTTTCCCGCCCTTCACGGTCCCGGCGGTGAGCTGGGGCGATCTGCCGCCGCTGTTCGTCGGGGCGCTCGCCATCGCCGTCGTCGCGCTCGCCGACACGATGTCGACCGCATCGGCGTTCGCCGCCCGCCGGGGCGATCGGGTGCGCGGGAACCAGGAGATGGTCGGCATCGGTGCCGCCAACATCGCGGCCGGGTTCTTCCAGGGCTTCCCGGTCAGCACCAGCGGGTCCCGCACCGCCGTCGCCGAGCAGGCCGGTTCCCGGTCCCAGGTGACCGGCATCGTCGGCGCCGCGATGATCACCGTGGTCCTGGTCTTCGCCACCTCGCTGATGCAGTACGTGCCGCAGCCGACCTTGGGCGCGATCGTCATCGCCGCGGCGCTTTCGCTGGCTGACATCGCCGGCACGCGCCGGCTGTGGCATCAGCGCCGGACCGAGTTCTGGCTGTCCATCATCGCGCTGCTCGGCGTGGCCTTCCTGGGTGTACTGCCCGGCATCCTCGTCGCCGTGGGCCTGTCCATCCTCAACGTCTTCCGGCGCACCTGGTGGCCGCACACGGCCGAGCTCGGTCGGGTCGAGGGAATCGCCGGCCTGCATGACACCGAGAGCTACCCCGGCGCAGAACTCCTGCGTGGTCTGGTCGTCTACCGCTTCGACGCGCCGCTGATCTTCGCGAACGCGCGGATGTTCAGTGACAAGGTCCGGGAGACCGCTACCGACGATCCGAGCCTGCAATGGATCATCGTCGCCGCCGAGCCGATCACCGACGTCGACACCACGGCCTCCGACATGCTGCAGGAGCTGGACGCCTGGCTCAACGCCCGCGGGGTGTCCCTGGTCTTCGCGGAGATGAAGGATCCGGTGCGCAAGAAGATCGAGCGGTACGAACTCACCCGCACGATCAACCCGGCGCACTTCCACCCGACGCTCGACGCGGCCGTCGCCGAGTACGTCCGGCAGACCGGCGCGAGCTGGCGCAGTCCGCAGCCGGAGGCTGACGACGAGGGCTCGCGGCGGTGAGCCGGTTCATCCCTTCGGGGTGACGACTCGCGCTCGGGGGTTTGACCAAACTCGGCAGAAAGAAACTGCCCCCGCGAGAAGAGGACGACGTCATGCCTGCGCAGTTCCGAGGATCGATCAATGTCGACATTCGCGACTCCGAACCGGATTGGTCGCCGTTCGAACCACCGAGGGCACCGGACGGCGCCCCGAACGTCGTCTACATCGTGCTGGACGATGTCGGCTTCTCGGCGATGAGCTGCTACGGCGGCCCGATCGAGACGCCCAACATCGATGCGATCGCGGGTCGCGGGGTGCGCTTCACCCAGTGGCACACGACGGCGCTGTGTTCGCCGACCCGGTCGTGCCTGCTCACCGGCCGCAATCACACCCGCAACAGCATGGCCTGCATCACCGAGGCGGCGATCGGATTCCCGAACGCGAGCGGGACGATCCCGCCCGAGAACGGGATGCTGTCGGAGATCCTCGGCGAGCGCGGCTGGAACACCTACATGGTGGGCAAGTGGCACCTGTGCCCGACCGACGAGATGAACCTCGCGTCGACCCGCCGCAACTGGCCGACCGGCCGGGGCTTCGAACGGTGGTACGGGTTCCTCGGGGCCGAGACCAACCAGTGGTACCCCGACCTGGTCTACGACAACCACCCGGTCGACCAGCCGCGTTCCCCGGCGGAGGGCTACCACCTGACCGACGACATCACCGACAAGGCGATCGAGTTCATCCAGGACGCCAAGGCGATCGCTCCGGAGAAACCGTTCCTCCTCTACTACGCACCTGGCGCCTGCCACGCACCGCACCACGCGCCGAAGGAGTGGATCGAGAAGTTCGCCGGCCGCTTCGACCAGGGGTACGAGGCGATGCGGGAAGAGACACTGGCCCGCCAGAAGAAGCTCGGCCTGGTACCGGAGGACACCGAACTGCCGGCGCTGAACCCGATCGGCACACCCCAGACGCGCACCGGCCCGGACCACCAGCCGTACCCGGAGCTGGACTACACCCGTCCGTGGGACACGCTGAACGCCGACGAGCAGCGCCTGTTCGCCCGGATGGCCGAGGTGTACGCCGGATTCCTCGGGCACGCCGACCACCACGTCGGCCGGCTGCTGGCCTACCTGGAACAGACCGACCAGTTGGACAACACCCTGGTCATCGTCGTGTCCGACAACGGCGCGAGCGGCGAAGGCGGTCCGAACGGCTCGGTCAACGAGATGAAGTTCGCCAACGGGATCCCCGACGATCTGGCCGAGAACCTCGCCAAGCTCGACGAGCTGGGTGGGACGAGGACGTACAACCACTACCCGAACGGCTGGGCGATGGCCTTCAACACACCGTTCAAGATGTGGAAGCGGTACGAGTTCAACGGTGGCACCGCGGACCCCTGCATCATCTCGTGGCCGCAGGGCGCCCAGGCACGCGGTGAGCTCCGGCACCAGTACCACCACGCGATCGACATCGTCCCGACGATTCTCGACGTACTCGGCGTCGAAGCCCCGGAGACGATCAAGGGACATACCCAGAGCCGCTTCGACGGGATGAGCATGCGCGCCAGCGTCGACGACGCATCCGCCGCGTCCGGACGCAAGACACAGTTCTACTCGATGCTCGGATCCCGGTCGATCTACCACGAAGGCTGGAAGGCTGTCACCACCCACCCGACCGTGTCCGGCTGGGCCAACTTCAACGCCGACGAATGGGAGCTGTACCACGTCGACGTCGATCGATCCGAGGTCAAGAACCTCGCGGCGGAGCAACCGGAGAAGCTGCGCGAACTGGTGAACATGTGGTTCGCGGAGGCCGGAGCGAACAACGCGTTCCCGCTCGACGACCGCTCGGCACTGGAGATCCTCGGCACGCCACGACCGCAGCTCACCGCTGCGAAGGACCGGTACGTGTACTACCCGGACACCGCCCCGGTGTCGGAGTGGCAGGCGGTCAACACCCGCAACCGCTCCTTCACGATCGGCGCAGTGGTCGACATCCCGGCGCCGGGAGCCGAAGGCGTGCTGTTCGCGCTGGGTGCCAGGTTCGGCGGCCATGCGCTGTATGTGAAGAACAACCGGCTGCACTACGTGAACAGTTTCGTCGGCGCGATCGAGCAACTGGTCGTCGGGACGAAGGACATCCCGACGGGTGAGAACCTGATCCTGTCGGCCTCCTTCGAGAAGCAAGGAATGGATCCCGACGCCGCGACCGGAACACTCTCGCTCTTCCACGGGGACGAGAAGGTCGGCGAGGCACAGATCAAGACCCAGCTCGGAGCCTTCGCCATCGCAGGTTCGGGCCTGTACATCGGCCGGCACAACGGCGAGCCGATCACCGACGACTACCCGGGCGAGCCGCCGCACCACTTCACCGGCGGCACGATCAACCGGGTCGCGGTCGACGTCAGCGGCGAGCCGTACCTGGATCTCGAACGCGAGGCCGCCCTGATGCTGATGCGCGAGTAGGGACCGGCTAGAAGCTCCCGATCCCCTTGCCGATCATGACCACACCGATGACGAGGAGAAGGACCGCCATCACGACGGCGTTCTCCCGGACCAGCCACTCGCGCAGCGTCTCGAGTGGCTGGGCCATTCGGTCGGCGGCCGCAAGGTAGGCGATGACGGGCACCGCGACGGTACACGCGGCGATCACCGTGAAGACGGCGATGACGACAACGATCTGACCGTTGCCGAGGTTGCTGCCACCGATCGCGATGCCCGCACCGGCCGCCATGATGAGGTTCTTGGGGTTCAGCGCCGAGAGGAGAAAGCCGAGGCCGGCGCCCTTGACCGGGGTCAGGGTGTCGATGGCCGACATCCATTTCGGCAACTCGGGCGCCTGACCGTGTGGACGGCCCCGCCATTGTCTGGCGGCCAACAGGATCAGCAGCAGGCCGAGGACGAGTTTGATCGTGCCCTGGACCGGATTCGAGGCGTCCGGGTCGTTCTCGGGCAGAACCGCGGACAGCAACGTGAAGGCGACGGACGCGACGATGATCCCGGCGATCCAGCCGATGAGGAACCCGACGCTGGTTGCCTTCGCCTTCGGCGACAGCAGCATGAGGATCGCCGCGATGATGGGGATCGGGCTGATCGCGACGCCCAGGGCCAGGGGAAGGATCTCGCCGATCACGCCACCCATACCCACTCCTGCGCTCAGCTCGCCGGACAGCTCTGTTTCAGCGTTGTGGCGAACGACGAAGCCGCGGTGCCGACTTGTGCGAGCGCCGTACCGATCGCCGGAGCCTTCTCCCTCAGGGTGTCCGCGGTCAGGCCACTGGCCGCGGTCTCCAAGCCTGAGAACGCCGTCTTCACACCCTCGACGGCGGGTTGCAGATTGGCCGAGGCCGAGGCCGCCGCGGCGTCCAGGCTGGTCTTGACGCCGGCCATGGCGGTGTTCAGCGCGGTGAGACCGTCCTGCAACGGCTGCACGTTCATGAGGGTGTCCAGCGACGACTTCAGAGCCGTCGCGGCAGCGCAGTCCGCCGACGGCTCCCCCGTTGCCTGCGGCGCCGCAGTCGGTGACGGAGCCGTCGTACCCTGTGTCGAGCTGTCGCTGCAGGCCATCGGTACGACTAGCAGGGCAACGGTCGCCAGCGCGGCGACGACGGATCGACGGACCCCGGTTCGCAGCATGGCCTGTGCTCGCGACTACTTGGCGGCCTTCTTGACCTCCGTCGCACTGTCCGCGTCGACCTCGTGCTTGGTCACCTTGTCCGCATGCGACAGGGCCTTGTCGACATCGGTGACCCAGGTCTCCTCGAACAGTGCCACGATGCCGGAACTGTTGAGCGGCAGGGTGTCTTCGAGGTCGGCCTTGATCGCCTTCTTCTCCCGGTGGGACTTGAGGCCTCCGATACCGAGGCCCGCACCCGCACCGACCACCGCACTCGCCAGCAGGCTGGGCGGGAAGATGAGGCCGAGTACCGCACCGCCGACCGCGCCCCACGCCGCACCCTTCGCCGCCGTGTGGAAATCGTCGTCGACGTTGATCTTGCCGTCGGTGCCGCGGCTGACCAGGACGAGTCCGTCGACCTTGATCAGATCGTCCGAGGCGGCTTGCTTGATGGCGTCCCAGTCACCTTGGGCTGCCTCCGAGTTCGTGTACGCGGCGATGTACAGGTCGACTGGGGCGTTCTTGTCAGATCCCACGGGTCTCTCCTCCGGATCAGGCGACCGCGACCGCGCGGTCCGACGTACCTGTCGCCCTCACCTTTCCTCCGGCCCCGGCGGAAAGCCTCACCCCGGGCGGACTAGGTCGTGAGCGGTGAGCCGCGCTGGGTCGATTCACCCCGCACGGATGATGCTCAGCCTCAGCCCCGCGCGCAACGATCCAAGTCGACCGAGTGCGCGAAAGGACAGACATGGGGTGTTTCTTCGCCTTGTTCGCCGGGATCTTTCCGCGGCTCGGCCTGTTGATCGTCTGGATCGCGCGCCCCAAGCTGGTGGACGCCGCCTTCGACTCATGGTTCTGGCCGCTGCTCGGCATCATCTTCCTTCCGTTCGCGACGCTGATGTACGTCGTCCTGTACACGGGCGGCGGCCTGAACGGCTTCGACTGGTTCTGGATCGTCCTCGCCGGGCTCCTCGACGTCGCCCACTGGGGCGCCGGCTGGACCCAGCGCCGCCAGGCCCCCGGCTACCCAGGCACCGTCCAGGCGTGAGGAGGCGCAGGCATGTCTGTCCCAGACTCCACCCCGTCCGGTGGTCCAGTGAGCAGCGTGCCCGTCGAGGCGACTGAGTCGAAGCGGCCGTCCAGGGGGCGTACGGCCGCGGTGATCGTCTGCCTGGTGCTGGCGGCGTTGCTGACGACGCCGGCGGCGATCGCCTACTGGGGACAGCGCACGCTGAACGACACCACGCGCTACGTGAACACCGTCGGCCCTCTGGTGAACTCGCCGGAGGTGCAGAACGCCATCGCCACCAAGGTCACCGACACGATCCAGGATCAGGTCGACATCGAGGCGCTCCTCAACGACGTGTTCTCCGGTGTCATCACCGACCGGCCGCGGTTGCAGCGACTGGTCGGACCGCTGTCCGGCGCGATCAACAGCCTGATCGACCGCCAGGTCCGGGAGTTCCTCGCGTCCGACGCGTTCGCCGACCTGTGGACGGCCGCCAACACCAGAGCCCAGCAGACCCTCCAGCGCGTGCTGAGGGGTGATCAGACCGGCGCCGTCTCGCTGCAGGGTGAACAGATCGTCCTCGATGTCTCCCAGGTCATCGACCAGGTCAAGCAACGCCTGGTCGACCGGGGACTCACCATCCTGCAGAACGTGCCCATCCCTGACGTCGACAAGCAGATCGTGTTGGTGGAAGCGCCTCAGGTGAAGCAAATGCGGACGATCTACGCGTTCGCGAACCCGGTGGCGCAGTGGCTGATCGTAGTGGTGGCGGCGCTCTATCTGCTCGCTCTGGTGCTCTCGCGCCGGCGTCCGCGGACGACGGTGATCATCGGTGCACTACTCGCGGGGAACGCGCTGCTGATCGCGCTGGCGCTGACCATCGGACGGCAGCTGTTCATCGACGCCCTGTCGGGTACGACGTTCGGTCCGGCGAGCGCGGTCTTCTACGACCAGCTGCTGTCCTACCTCGAGCGTGGCCGGCAGGTCTTCTTCCGGCTGGGTTTGATCATCATCGTGATGGGCTGGTTCGCGGGACCCAACAAGTCCGGCTCTGCCGTGCGCGGCGCCCTACGCGATGGTTTGGAGGGTATCGGCGGAGCCCTGGCCGACGGCCCGGTCGGCACCGCGGGCCGATGGGTCGCGGTCAACGCCCGGTGGTTGCGCGTGGTCATCGGCTTCGTCGGCGCCGTCGTACTGCTCTGGGGCAACAACATCTCGACGTCCCGCTTGTTCTGGTCGCTCGCACTGGTGGCCCTGTTGCTGATCGTCGTGCAGGTCCTGGTCGGCGCCGGCCGGGCGACGACCGCCTCCCGTCCCGTCCCACCGCCCGAAGCCCAAGCTGTACCCGGAACCGCGAACTAGCGGCGCATGAACATCGTCTGGGCCCTGGTGATCACGGTCCTCACGACCGCGGTCACCGTCACCGCAATGCTCTTCGTGCGCAGGCGGGCGCCGCAGGGCAGCTACTTCAGTGACGGTGACCGCGCCTCGGGTGTCTTCGGTGTGCTGGCCACCGGGTTCTCCGTGCTGCTCGGTTTCATCATCTTCTTGTCGTTCACGTCGTACGACCAGTCGCGGGCCGGCGCCGAGTCCGAGGCGACGATCGTGGCGCAGCAGCTTCAGACGGCGCAGTTCCTGCCCGTCAACGCCCGGACGGACCTCACCGGCGAGCTGATCTGCTACGCCCGGTCCGTCGCCGGGGTCGAGTGGAACGCGGTGAACACCGGCACGCTCGGCAACTCCGTCAACCCGTGGGGTGTGGAGATGTTCCGGACGATCTCGGCCGTCGATCCGCGAACTCCGGTCGAGCAGTCGGCGTACGACCGGTGGATGGACCAGACCGCCGACCGCGAACAGGCACGCATCGACCGGGTGCACGGCGCGGAGGGGATCATCCCGACGCCGTTGTGGCTGGTCCTGTCGGTGATCTCGGCGGTGATCTTCGTGTACCTGCTGTTCTTCGCCGACCCGGGCGAGCGCGCGGTGACGCAGGGCGTCCTGATGGGCAGCGTGACGGTGGTCATCACCCTGATGCTGTTCCTGCTGGTGTTCTTCGACCACCCGCACGGTGACGGGGTGGGCAGGCTGCAACCGACGGCGATGGAGCGAACCATCAGCCTGATCGATTCCCAGACCAAGTTGATCGGGCTCACTGTGACCCCTCCGTGCGATGATGACGGCAACCGGCGCTGACGAGCGGCCCGAGCACGGCCGCACCTGGCAGAGATCCACCTACAGATAGCGAGCAACTATGTGCTCACCGTCGTCCTGTACGCCGTGGTTTTGTTCTTCGCCGGGATGAGCACCAAGATCGCCGGCCGCCGGCTGCGCTGGATCCTCCTCGGGGTCGGCTGCCTCGTGTTCGTCATCGCCGTCGGCTGGATCGCCACCTTTCCGGTCAGCGTCGAGATCTGAGCGGGCGCTCGTCCCCTGGGGATGATGCCGCGGCCGGGGTGCTGGGTCAGCCTGGTGCCATCTCCGCTGCGGCGGAACGGTTCGATCACGACGTGCACAAGGGAGTGAACGACAGTGGCACAAGGGGCTGCAGCATCGCAGTACGAAGGCGCGAGCGAGTCACACGAGGTCAGCGGCTGGGCGGTCGGCTTCATCCTGTTCGCCGGCGTCATGATGGTGATGTCCGGAGGCTTCCAGGCATTTTCCGGCCTGGTGGCGCTCTTCGAGAACGAGTTCTACGTATCCACCCGCAACTACTTGTTCCAGTTCGACGCGACCGCCTGGGGCTGGATCCACCTGCTGTTCGGCATCGCGGTACTGCTGGCCGGACTCGCCGTCATGGCGGGACAGACCTGGGCGCGGGTCGTGGGCATCATCCTGGCCGTGCTGAGTGCACTGGCCAACTTCACCTTCATCCCGTACTACCCGTTCTGGGCGCTGACCATCATCGCCATCGACATCTTCGTCATCTGGGCGCTGGCCGTCCACGGTCGCGATCTCCACGATGCCAGAGCCTGACGGCCGATTCAGAGGAGACCGAGATGGCTGAGAAGAGAGGTGGGGGCGTGCTGGCCGGCATCGTCGTGTTCGCCGGCTCGCTGCTCGTGGTGATCGGAATGGTCAACGTCTTCCAGGGATTCATCGCCCTGTTCAACGACGAGCGCCTGGCCATGACGCGGAACAACCTCATCGTTGTCGACACGACCGGCTACGGCTGGGTGCTGCTCATCTCCGGGCTGCTCATGCTCGGTGTGGCAGCGGGCCTGCTCGCGGCGCAGACGTGGGCCAGGTTCGCGGCCATCGTGCTCGTGTGCCTGCACGCGGTGACGCAGATCGCTTGGCTCGGCGCATACCCGGTCTGGTCGCTGCTGATGATCGCGCTGGACGTCGTCGTACTGTTCGCCCTGACCGTCCGGTGGTCCGACGTACGCGAGCGGATCGGCGGGCAGGGCGACGTGGACTGGAACGAGCAGGAAGAGATCCAGCTCTCAGCCACCAAGCAGCGCATCCCCCCGATGGCCTGAGTGACGGCGCGGCGCCCCAGCTGGGTCCTTGACTCAGCTGGCTCGGCGCCGCGCATCGTCGACGTACGGAAGCGGGTTGCCGGATGCTCGTGCGCCGGACGCGAGCCAGGCCGCGAGTCCGTCCGGAGAGCGCCGATGGAGCTCGTCGAGGTACTGCTGACGCTTCTCGACGACGGACAGGCGCTCCGCAGCCGTCGGGGCGGTCTCCAGCAGGCGGAAGCTCCGGCGCCAGGCCAAGCACAACGCCTCGTCGCCGAGCGAGCCGAGGTCCGGCGCCGCCTTGGCCGCAGGACCGTCGGCGAGCGGCGTCACGGAGTCGCGAGGTGTCGTCGGCTCCGGCCGTACGACGAGACGATCCCCCTTGGCCTTGCGTCGCGCCTGGACGAGCGAGGTGAGAGCCGGCGTGGTCACTGCCAGGATCACCACGACCAGTACGCCCGCGACCTTGGCGACCGCGATCAGGCCCACGGCGGCCGGCGTCATCAGCCCGGCACCCACCGTGACCCGGACGACCCTGGCCACCGCGACCCGTCCGTCCCCTCCCCACATCGACGAGGCGACGACGGCTGTCGCCATCGCAACGACGACCACACTGATGACGACCCCGACCAGACCCCAGGCGGCGATCGCGCAAACAAGCCCGATGGTGGTGGCCAGGTAGACACACCACGACCGGATCGTTCGGCTCGTGCCGCGGGATGTGCCGGGATCGGGTAGATCGGCGCCGGATGACCGCCTCAGCTCGCTCACGTTCTCAGTCCTTTGCCCCGGTTCTCGATCGCGTTCTTCCGCCATCGAGCTCAGCGTCAGCATGCACCGGGCCGACCGGACCCCGCCTCCTCCTGCCAGGGTGAAACGAGTCCGGCGGTGGCACGCGTCGGCCCGCCTCACCCCTGAGGGGTGAGCTACCGCCGCCGGTCCTGAGGCAGCATGGGCAGGGTCGACGAATATCGGTGTCATCCCGTCTCGAAATCTGCGGTGAAACCACCGCGCACCGTCCCGTCGAACACTCGTGGGGTCCATCGCCGGGAGGGGATACATGCCGGGCGGTCAGCAAGCAGGGGACGGGCGCGGACGTCGCTTGATCCCGATACACAACCAGGAGCAGACGGTCCGGCCGGGACCGTCTGCGATCCCCTGGCGCACGGTGGTGCGCCAGCGCCTGCTGGACCTGGTGAGCCAAGGAGTACAGCGCCCGCTGACGCTTGTCAGCGCGCCCGCGGGCTTCGGGAAGACGATTCTGCTGTTCTCGTGGGAGGCACTCGGCACCTGGGCCGGCCCGGTCAGGCACATCACTGTGGACGCGGCCGGCGAGCAGTCCGCGGCTTCGCTGCAGGCCGTCCTCGACGGCCTCCACCTGAGGGGTTCCGCCGCTGCCGAGGAGCCCGCGCTGGTCCTCGTGGTCGACTGCGGCGACCTCACCCTCGCATCGGAGCTCTGGGACAGCGTCGATCGCCTCATCCGCGGCACTGCCGGCGTACGCATCGTCCTGCTGACCCGCGCGGATCCGCCGCTACCGCTCTATCGTTATCGGCTGGCGGGCACCGTGACGGAGATCCGCGCCGCCGACCTGGCCTTCACGGTCGAGGAGGCCGCGGGCCTGATGCGGCACGAGAACCTCGAGCTGACGCCGGCCGAGGTGGCAGAGCTCTGGGCCAGGACGGACGGCTGGCCGGCGGGTCTGACGTTCGCGGCGATGAATCTGGCCGGGAAGGCCGACACCGCACAGGCCATCCGGGAGTTCCGCGGCGATGTGGGGAACGTGGCGGCGTTCCTGATGACCGAGGTACTGCAGACGCAGCCCTCCGCGCTGCGCGACTTCCTGCTCCGGACCTGCATCGTCGACCAGCTCTGGCCCGCGCTGGCCGAGGCGCTGACGGGTCGCGTCTGTGACCGCCGGTCGCTGGAGTTCCTGTCCCACGGGAACGCGTTCACCCAGCCGGTTCCCGGGACCGACGACTGCTACAGCTACCAGTCGCTGTTCCGGGAGTTCCTGCGGGCCGAGCTGTTGTTCGAGCGACCGGCTCTGGTCCCAGAGCTTCACCGCACCGCCGCCGACTGGTTCGCGCAGAACGGGCAGCGGCTGACGGCGGTCCGCCACGCCATCACGGCGGGACAGTGGGGCGACGCGGCCCGGTATCTGGTGGAGGACTTCGACTTCGCGCAGCTCCTCGCCGGTCGCCAACGGCAGCTCCTGAGAGGGCTGGTCGCCGACCTTCCCGACGACCTCGAGGGAGCGGATGCCGAGGTGGTGCGGGCCGCTCGAGCACTCGCGGAGTTCGACGTCGACCTGTGTACGGCGGAACTGCGCAAGGCTCGAGGCAGCCTCGACCAAGGTGTCCCGCCTCGGACACCTGCGCACGAGCTGTCGATCACTGTGTTGCACGCGATCTGTGCAAGCCTCCAGGCCGACGTCACCACGGCGCTGGACGCCGCACTCGCCGCCGAAGCCGGCCTCGCCGCGTCGGTGGGATCGAGGGCCTTCCATCCGGAGCTGAGGCTACTCGTTGCCGGATGCAAAGGCCGGGTCCTGCTCCAGTGCGGAGACTTCCCTGGCGCCGCGGAGGCGTTCGCCGAGGCGATCGCGATGGCCGACGAAGCCGGTCTGTCCGAGGCCTTGGCCGACGCCTCGGGGATGGCCGCGCTGGTGGAGGCCGTGTGGGGCCACCTGCGGCGGGCCGGCGAGCTCGCGGCACAGGCCGCCGCGCCGACGGCGTCCGGGGCTCGCCTGGATGAGCCCCAGTCGGCGATCGTGGCCCGAGCCTGGGTGAGTGCGGACCAGGGTGAGCTCACGGCAGCCCGGGACCTGGTGCATCGCGCCGCGAGCGCCGTACCGACGTTCGATGTCCGGGTTATCGGCGCCTTCGCGGCCCTGGTCCGGGCCAGAGTGCTGCGAGCCGGAGGAGATGCCGACCTGGCCCGTGCGGAGCTGAAGGCGGCCGCCAACAGCTATCGCGCCGGAACCGACGACTGGCTCGGCCAGCTCCTCGTCGTGGACGAGGCGAAGATTCTCGTCGCGCAGCACCGGCCGCATGAGGCCAGGGCGGTGATCGAGCACTCCCCCGGCCGCGACCAGGTCGAATCGATCCTGGTGCTGCAACGGGCGGCGACCGAGGCCGGTGAACGGGGTCCAGCGCTGCCGTCTCCGGTCACGCAGCGCGCGACCTCCCTGGAGACCCAGATCGACAGCTGGCTGGTGCAAGCCGCGGAGTCGATCAGAACAGGTGAGTCCGGCCGGAGCGACCTCCATGTGGAGCGCGCCTTGCGACTGGCCGCACCCGAGCACCTCCGCCGGCCGTTCTCGGACGCGCCGCGACCACTGCGCAAGTTGCTCCAGCCGACCGGCGAACTGATGCGGCGTCACGCCTGGCTCCGAGCGCCGGGAACAGGACATGACGGTACGGCGGCCCCGTCGGGCCGGCGCGAGTACGAACTCGTCGTCACCATCACCTTGAGCAGCAAGGAGCACGAGGTGCTGGAGTACCTCGCCGAGCTGCTGACCACCGAAGAGATCGCCAGCATCATGTACGTCTCGGTCAACACGGTGCGCAGTCACGTGCGGAGCATCCTGCGCAAGCTGAGCGCGTCCCGGCGCAACGAGGCCGTACGGCGAGCATGGGAGCTGGGTCTGCTCCCCCCACGCCCCGAGGCCTGAGGTGACAGAGGGCACGTTCGCGGCACTCGCGCTTCTCGTCCTCGGGTGGGCAGTGATCTCGGATCTCCTGGCCCGCTTGAACATCACCGGTCCGCTGGTGTTCGCTGTCGCCGGCTATGCGCTCGGCAACCCTGACTGGGGGCCTCTCTCCGTCGACGTCGAGGCCCCGTCCGTCCATCTGCTCGCGGAGCTGACGCTGGCACTGCTGTTGTTCTCCGATGCCGCCAGAGTCAACGTCTCACGGCTGAAAGAAGACATTCGCCTGCCGGGCCGCCTGCTAGCGCTCGGCCTTCCCTTGTCCGTGATCCTGGGATCGCTCCTGGCCGCGTGGTTCTTCGACGATTTCACCTGGGCACTCGCGGGCTTCGTCGGCGCCACGCTGGCTCCGACCGACGCTGCTCTCAGCGCCCAGGTGATCAACGATCGCCTGATCCCCATGCGTTTACGGCGCGCACTCAACGTGGAAAGTGGACTCAACGACGGCATCGTCACACCGGTCGTCACGTTCACGCTGGCTGTCGCCGCCGGCCAGTTCGGGATCGAAAGTCACGACAGCACCGCCGACCACGGCGGTGGCGCGCTGCTCGAACTCGTCGTCGGGCTCATCGCCGGCCTTGCGGTCGGGACAGTAGGTGCCTGGCTCTTGACAGTCGGCTCAGGCCGGCAGTGGATGACGACGGGCGCACGGCGACTCGGAACACTTGCGGCCGCACTCAGCAGCTTCGCCCTCGCCGTCACGTTCGGCGGCAACGGATTCATCGCGGCGTTCGTGGCCGGTATCGCCTTCAGAGCAGCGCTCGACGAGCAGACGATCGACGCGGACACCGCCGTCGAGCTACCGGAGCTGCTCGGCGAGGTCCTGGCCTTCGCCGTCTGGTTCCTCTTCGGAGCCGCGCTGGTACCGATTGCCCTTCACAACTTCGACCTCACGCTCCTCGCGTACGCCGTCCTGAGTCTGACTGTCGTCCGCATCGTTCCGGTCGCCGTGTCCCTGCTCGGCGCGGGTCTGGACCGCACGACCGTTGTCTTCGTGGGATGGTTCGGGCCGCGCGGCCTGGCATCGGTGGTGTTCGCGCTGCTGGCGGTCGAGCAGCTCGGCGAGATCGCGGTCGTCGAGCGGGTCGTCGCCGTTGTTGCGCTCACGGTGTTCCTGAGCGTCGTACTCCACGGTGTCACGGCCGGTCCGCTCGGACGCCGCTACGTGCACCTCGAGCAGGCCGACGAAGACCAGAGCGGCGGACCCCGATCCCGCCGTACGCCGAGAGGTCTGCGCAGCCCCGACGCCCTTCGCAGCGACCAGCCGTGACCACGGCACGGGCCCGGTGTCGGGTTCGCCTGCGCGGGGTTATAGTCGGCGTGCTGGAATTCGGTGACCACCACGCCGCATGCGAAGCAGAAAGTCTAAAATCATGGGCTTCCAGCCCAGCGACGGAATCGATCGGCCCCGGACCGACGACCCCGAGACGGCCGCGCTCAGAGAGCAGGCCACCGGCGTACTCGCCGCGTATCACCAGATCGAGCTGGCCGAGGCGGGCATGCTGCTGATCGTGCTGGCCGAGTATCTCGACTGCTCTGTCGATGCTTTGGCCGCCGAGGTACTGCGCACGGCCGACGAACCACCTCAGTCCGGCGACTTCTCTCCGGAACGAAGCGGCACATCGGAGTAGCTGCTCGTCCGCCCGGATCGTCCTGCCGGGATGAGGTCGCAGCGGTGGCCGATCCCTAGGCTCGACAGCGCCGGGACAGGATGAGGCCCTTCTGGATCAGGCCTTCTGAAGGAGGCGACCCGACGTGGGCGCACATCCCGTACGCCGTTGGCTGCGGTCGGAGCGGCCGAACGTGCGCGCCGATGTGGTCGCCGGACTGCCGGGCGCGATCAGCAGTGTGCCGGACGGGATGGCAGCCGCGGTACTCGTCGGCGTGAACCCGATCCACGGCCTGTATGCGTGTTTCGCCGGTCCGGTCGCAGGCGGGCTGTCGTCGAGCACGCGGCTGATGGTGATCACCACGACCACGGCGGCGGCGTTGGCGGCCGGGTCGGCCTTGTCGGACGTGGATCCCGCGGACCGGCCGGACGCCCTGATCCTGCTGACGCTCATCGCCGGTGTGGCGATGATCCTGGCGGGGGTCGCGAAGCTCGGGCGCTACACGCGGTTCGTGTCGCACTCGGTCATGATCGGCTTCCTGACCGGGATCTCGGTCAACATCTTCTGCGGCCAGATCTCCGCCCTGACCGGCGCGCAGGCCAGTGGCGGATTCGCGCTGGCCAAGGCGGTCGACGTCGTGACCCATCCGGCGCGCATCGACATCCCGTCCCTGCTCGCAGGGCTGGGAGCGCTCGGCATCCTGGCCGGCCTGTCCCGGACCCGGCTGGCTCCGGTCGGCGCACTGGTCGCGCTGGTTGTCCCGACCGCGGTGGTGATACTCGCCGGTGCCGATTCGGTGGCACGGGTGGAGGACGTCGGGGAGATTCCGCCCGGCATTCCGTTGCCGGACCTGCCGAACCTCAGCCTGCTGTCGTTCTCTCTGGTGACCGGTGCGCTGGCCGTCGCGGCCATCGTCCTCGTCCAGGGCAGTGGGGTCGCCGAGGCCGCACCCAACCGGGACGGATCGGTCTCGAACGCGAACCAGGACTTCATCGCCCAGGGCGTGGGCAATCTCGCGGCCGGCTTCTTCCGCGGTCAGCCGGTCGGCGGTTCGGTTGGCCAGACCGCTCTGAACCAGACAGTCGGGGGCCGCACCCGGTGGGCTCCGATCTGTGCCGGTCTGTGGATGCTGGTGATCCTCGCCGCCTTCTCCGGCGTGGTCGGAGTCGTCGCCATGCCGACCCTGGCCGCCGTACTCATCTTCGCCGCCGTCGGTTCGCTCCGGCTGGGTGAGCTGAAGACGATCATGCGCACCGGCCACACCTCGCAGATCGCGATCGTCTCGACGTTCCTCGCGACCTTGTTCCTTCCGGTCGCCGCCGCTGTCGGGCTCGGCGTGACGCTGTCGCTGCTGCTCCAACTCAACCAGGAGGCGATGGATCTCAAGGTCGTCGAACTGAAGCCCGCCGGCGACGGCCGGTGGACCGAGCACCCGGCCTCCGAGCGGCTGCCGAGCCATCAGACGATCGTGCTCGATGTGTACGGCAGTCTGCTCTACGCCGGATCCCGCACCCTCGGCGCCAAACTGCCTGATCCGGCCGGCGCCGAAGCACCCGCCGTCGTCCTGCGGCTCCGGGGCCGGACCTCCGTCGGCGCGACCTTCGTCAAGGTCCTGGCCGACTACGCCGCCGCCCTGCACACCGCGGGCGGCCGCCTGTACCTCAGCGGCGTGGACCACGGCCTGGCCGAACTGCTACGCCGTACCAACCGAGTCGACGTCTCCGGCCCGGTCACCGTCTTCGAGGCCGGCGAACTGGTCGGAGAATCGACCGAAAAGGCCCGCCACGAAGCGGAAACCTGGGCAGTTGCCCACCGCACCAATACCCCGGATCAGTGAGCGTCGAGAGGGTTGCCGGCGATTCTCTTGGCGAGGCCGGACTGGATTGCGCGGGCGGCGGAGCTGGTGGGCTTTCGGTCGGCCTGGGCCTGGAAGCAATTGAGGAACTCGGGGGTGAGGCCGAGGCGCGGATGTTGCTGGAGTACTTCGGCCCGGAAGGCGGGAGTGAAGTCGTCGAGGTTCTTTCCGACGATGTCCACCGCCGCGGCGCGCGACATCAGGTGGCCTTCGGGATCGTCGGCCGCGTCGACGTCCAGCCACATGTGCCTGACGATGACTTCGCCGAGGCGTTCGCGGCGTTCCGTCGGCCAACCGGCACCCGTGGCGAACACCCGCGCGACGTGGCCGCTCGCCTCCTCGAACGAGACGGTGTGGCTGTCGAACTCCGGCACCAGGCTGAGGTCGTGGAACATCGCGGCCGCGAACAACAACTCGGCGTCGTACTGGATGCCCTGCTGCGTGCCGTACGTAGCCGCCCACACATAGACGCGGTGCGAATGGCTCAGCATCGCGGGTGACAGATACGCGGAGGCGACTTCCAAAGCCGCTGACGACGCGGCCGTGCCGGGAATAATCATGCTTCGACGGTACGGCGCGACCGGACCGCACCACTGGTCCAATCCGGCACAACGGTCATGGGCCATCCACCGCAGAAGCGGCCCATCACCTCTACCCTCAAATGGCCCACCGATGGCGGACCAACAGAGCGTACGGTCGAGGTCGGACCATCACAACGACTACCGCAAGGATCGTCATGCGTGCCATCACAGCCCAGGACCGCGCCGCCGGCGTCGCCGGCTTGACCCTGACCGATCTCCCCCATCCGCACGCTGCGGAGAACGACGTCATCGTGCAGGTGCACGCCGCCGGCTTCACCCGTGGCGAGCTGGACTGGCCGGGGACGTGGACCGACCGCGCCGGCCGTGACCGCACGCCAACGGTCCCCGGCCACGAAGTGTCGGGGGTCGTCGCCGAGCTCGGCTACGGCACCACCGGGCTGACGATCGGCCAGCGGGTCTTCGGACTGACCGACTGGCTCCGCAACGGCACCCTCGCGGAGTACACCGCCGTTGAGGCCCGCAACCTTGCCCCGCTCCCCACAGACGTCGACCACGTCACCGCGGCCGCTCTGCCGATCTCCGGTCTGACGGCTTGGCAGGCGCTGTTCGACCACGCCCAGCTGAAGGCTGGCCAAACCGTCCTCATTCACGGAGTCGGTGGCGCCGTCGGTTCCGTCGCCGCACAGCTGGCCCGCGATACAGGTGCCCACATCATCGGCACCGGCCGAGCCTCCGACCAGGCCATGGCCTCCGATCTGGGCGTCCACGCCTTCCTCGACCTCGACGGCGATCGCCTCGAGGACGCCGGGGCGGTCGACGTCGTACTCGACGTGATCGGCGGCGACATCCGCGACCGCTCCACCGCGCTGCTGCGCCCCGGCGGCACCCTGGTCACCATCGCCGATCCGCCCACCGTCCACCCGCAGGACGGCCGGGCCATCTTCTTCGTCGTCGAGCCCCATCGCGAACAGCTGGCCCAGCTGGCGAACCGTCTCCACGAGGGCCGGCTCGTCCCCCTCGTCAGCGCCGTCCGACCTCTGGCCGACGCTCCCAAGGCCTTCACCGAACGCGGCAGAACGATCATCCAGATGACCACGGACTGATCCGACGGTTTGTCCGAGCGCGCCGGTAGTGTCCTGCCCGTGGACGTTGGGGAGCGCATTCAGGAACTTGCCGATCAGATCGTCGTACTGCGGGACGCCTACTACCGCGGTTCTCCGTCGGTGGCCGACGCGGAGTACGACGCGATCGAGGACGAGCTGCGGACGCTGATCGACGCCAACCCGCAGCTGGCGCCCGACCCGAACCCGTTGGAGCAGGTGGGTGCGCCCGCGGTCCTGCACGCGCCGATCCGGCACTCGCGGCCGATGCTCTCGCTGGAGAAGGCGACGCGGCCCGAACAGGTCGAGGCCTTCTTCAGTCGCTTCCCCGGCCAGCCGGTGGTGGTCATGCCGAAGCTGGACGGGCTGTCACTGGCCCTCGTCTACGAGAACGGGCGTCTGGCACGAGCGATCACCCGCGGCGACGGGACGACCGGCGACGACGTGACTCCGCTCGTGCGGGCGCTGGCGGACGGAGTCCCGGACCGGCTCGACGTACCGCACCGCACGGAGGTTCGCGGCGAGGCGGTCATGTTGCGCTCCACCTTCGCCGCCTACAACGCCGCCCACCCGGACAAGCCACTGATCAACCCACGAGGCGCTGCCGCCGGCACACTCCGCGCCAAGGACCCGGCCACCGTCGCCGAACGGCGCCTGCAGTTCCTGGCCTTCGACCTGCTCGGCGACCGCGACAGCGCCGACGCCGACCTCGAGCGCGCCCTGCAGACGATGGGATTCACCGTCGCCGACATGCGCCACTGCGACGACGCGGCCGCGGCGCAGGCGGTGATCGCCACGATCGAGCAGCAACGCAACGAGCTCGACTACGACCTGGACGGCGCCGTACTGCGGTTGGCCGACCGCGACGCCTTCTCCGCGGCCGGCACTCGCTCCAGCTCGCCACGCGGCGCCCTGGCGTACAAGTTCGCCGCCGAGGAGAAGACCACCGTGCTGGCCGACGTGGTCTGGGACGTCGGCAAGACCGGGAAGATCGCGCCGGTCGCCTGGCTGGAGCCCGTCTTCGTCGGCGGTACGACGGTCACCCGCGCGACGCTGGCCAACCAGGAGGTCATCCGCGCCCGCGGCATCAAGATCGGTGACACGGTCCTGGTACGCCGTGCCGGCGACGTCATCCCGTTCGTTGCCGGCGTCCTCGATGAGTCCAAGCGCACCGGCGCGGAGCGGGACATCGTGCCGCCGTCCGTGTGCCCGTCGTGTCAGCAGCCCCTGATCGAGCAGGGAAACAGCCGCGAGCTGTTCTGCACGAACGTCGCGTGCCCTGCCCAGACAGTACGGCGACTGATCCATTGGGCGTCCCGCGCGGCCGCCGACATCGACGCCATCGGCGGGGTCTGGATCGAGCGGCTGGCCGAGGCGGGCATCCTCGAAAACCCGTCTGACTTCTACCAGCTGAGCGCTGAACGGCTGCTGGAGTTCGATCGCATCGGCGACATCTCGGCCGCCCGCATGATCGAGTCGATCGACGCCAGCCGCCAGGTCGGCCTCCGCCGGGCGATGATCGGTCTCGCGATCCCGATGGCCTCCGAAGGCACCGCGGCCAGGCTGTGCCGCGCGGGATTCGCTTCCCTGGAAGAGGTTGCCGACGCAGGCGTCGACGGGCTCGTCGCCGTCGACGACATCGGTCCCAAGGTCGCGGCCTCCCTGAGCGAGCACCTCATCCGGCTACGGCCTGAGCTCGAACGACTTCGTGCGGCCGGCGTCTCGCTCGACGTACGCGAAGAGGATCTCCCACCTGTCGTCGCGGCCGGCGCGCCGCTGGCCGGCAAGACAGTGGTCGTCACCGGCTCCATCAGCGACCCGCGCTCCGGCGAGAAGGTGGCCCGCCCGGCCTTCCAGCGACTCTGCGAGAAGGCCGGCGCCACCATCGCCTCGTCGGTCTCGGCCAGCACCGACTTCCTCATCACCGGCGCCGACGTCGGTGCCGCCAAACTCACCAAGGCCGAGAAACTCGGCGTCACCGTGGTCGACCAATCCGAGATCTGGCAGCAACTCCAAGCCGCCGACCTCCTCAACCGCTGACCCTCCAGGAGGCGACGTAGGTGAGAGGACTCTAATGCTCGCTTAAGGTTTCGCGGGGGTTTCCGTTGCTAGCTTCCGATGACCATCGGCAGAGACGGAAGACCGCGCCAAGTGGACGTCTGGAGTATTCGAGACCGGCTCGCTGCTTGCCCGCCTGGGGTGGACGATCCCGGCCGCTGCGGGCCGGGCTGAGCGGTGGGTCAGTACTTGAACTGCTGCAACTGCCGAC
The DNA here is from genome assembly GCF_004331485.1 of Kribbella capetownensis. Lineage (GTDB taxonomy): Bacteria > Actinomycetota > Actinomycetes > Propionibacteriales > Kribbellaceae > Kribbella > Kribbella capetownensis. The sequence continues at coordinate 487,829 of NZ_SJKD01000004.1, read as the reverse complement.
CGTCGACGGACGGCACCCACCCGGTGCGGGTGTTCGGGTCCAGCTGCACCGCACGTTCGGTCTGCGCGTTGTACTCGCCGCCGAACGGACTACTGACGAAGTTCAACCCGGACACCACCGAGACCTGTTGGCCGGTGGCCAGATCGATGACCGCGAGCTGGCTGGTCGCGTTGCTGTCGGTGACAACTCCGCCGACACGGCCGAACTGTGACAGCACCGGCGGAGTGCGGAACGCGACCAGCCCGACGTGGTGCACGCTGTCGATCGCGAGGTACGCCGCCTGCTGCTGCCGGACCGGAATGGTCGGCGCCGCGGTCGTCATGGTGTCGCCGGCCAGCACGCTCATGCTGGTCGTCCCAACGATGTTCAGGCTGACCGAGCGGTACGACAACTGGTAGAGCCGGTCCGCCCCCTCGTCCAGCGCGAGGCCGTTGGCGCAGACGCTGCCCGAGTCCGACAGCCGCAGCGCGCCGGTGTCGAGGTCGACGCTCACCGCGGAGCCCGCCCCGCCACCGATGCAGATCAGGCTGCTGCTGGTCCGGGACAGGTACACCCTCCCGGTCTGCCGGTCGAGCTCGATCATCTTGAACCCACCCCGCACCGCACCCGGCGGATCAGCGTCGATCGCCGGACCCAGGGTGCCGCTCGCGACGGCGAGCGGGAGAACGACGTCGGTACCATCGTCGTTGCGCAAGGCAAGGATCGCTGCACGATGCCGGACGGCGTCGACGCGTCCGCCCCGAACCGTGTAGCCGTCCATGGCCGCCGTGGCGACGCGCTGCTTCGTGGTGGTGTTGTAGGTCTCCAGGGCCGAGCCGGTCGGCGAGAAGTGCAGGAGTACGACGCGGTGCGCCTGCGGATCAGCACCGAGGACCTGGTAGCCACCGTCCGGCGACGGATCGGTGGTGATCGTGCTGCCATAGGTGCCGGCCGCGGCGTCGTACTCCAGCACCGACTCTCCCCCGCCGGGCGTCCGCAGGGCGGCGTACGACGTACCCCCGGGCTGTGCCGTGAAGCTCGTCACCCTCCCGTCTCCGGGCGCGAGGCCGTCGTCGACGGTCAGCAGCGACGACGCGGACGCCTGGCCGAGGATCCGGCCGGATCGGTCGGTCCCGAAGACCCGGACGTTGTACGCCACCGAGCCGCCGAGACCGAGGTCGACCGCACTCAGGAACGCGATGCCCGAGAGGGCCGGAAGGCGTTGATACGCAACGGATCCCGCGTTGACTCCGTTCTGGTCGCGCGAGTCACCGTTGGCGTTGGTGAAGGTGTTGAGCGCGTTGTAGAGCGTCGGCGCGGGAGCGGAGAACTCGACCGCCGCTCCGGCCGCGCCCGGCACCGAGCGGACGTCGTACCGGAGCGAGAAGCGCGGCTCGGCGCGCCGGATCTCCAGCGTGTGGTGGGCTTGCGTACCGAGCGCCGGGGCCGGCGGCCGGTGGTCGGCCGTACCGCCGTCGACCCGAATCGCGGTGAACTCGCCGTACGTCGGCGAGCCGGCCGAACCGGTGACGGACCGCTGGACGATCCCGATGCCGTAGATCCCACCCCCGCCGACGAACGCGCTCGCCGGGATCACGACGTCGCCACTCAGATCGTTGAGTGGAGCAACGAACCCGGTGCCGAACAGCGGTGCGGTGAGCGGGTTCCAATGCCCGAGCGTGGACACCACGAGCTGCGGGTTGGACAGGTTCCGTACGCCGGTCAGGTCGTAGTGAGCCGTGACCGCGCTGCCCGCGCGGACAGTCGCCGGCGCGATGGGTGCCACCGCCTCGGCGTACGTCCCGTCCGTCGGTCCGACGGTGAGCGTCTTGGCCGCCGAGTCGACCACATGCTTGCCGTTGCGTACGTCGAACGTCACGCTGACGTCGCGATCCTGATCGGACACGACGGGCAGACCCGCGGCGCCGAGCAGCTCCGTCGGCGTCAGCCGGACCGCGGGTACGGACGAGTGGAACTCGTGGCCGTTGACGGTCAGCACATAGTCGGCCTTGCCGTTGGTCGCGCCAACGATGTCGGCGCCAATGGTGACCGGTCCGACAAGGCCTTCGCCGGTGCCGCCGGTCTGCAGGTCGATCCGGTCCGGCTCACTGGACTCGAGGAACGAACTGCCGAGGCCGCCGGTGACGACGCGGTGTGCGACCGACAGCCGCGCGATCCGGTGCTGTCCCTTGTGGTCGCGCAGCAGGTCGTTGACCGCGGCGGTGACATCGAGCTGCGGTCCGACGGTGACCTTCCGGTCCATCTGCGGCGGGGTAGCGACCGCACGACCGGTGCGTTCCAGCAAGGCTCGCACATCAGTCGGGCTGAGCCGGTGTCCCGTCAGTTCTGATGCCTGCAGTACGACGGCAGCGGCCGCGGCGACCATCGGCGCGGACGCCGACGTACCGCCGTTCAGTACGGGCATGACATCTTGCGCGGCCCCTCCCCCGGTGTGCTCGTACACCAGGATGCCGTCGCTGGGTGCGGACACGTTGAGGCGCGTGCCGAAGCCGGACGAGAACGTCGTGCCACCGTTGGTGCGCGTGGCCGCGAAGGTCGGGTTGTGCGACGGCGGCTCCGAAGCAATGTCGTCGAGCGTCGTGCCGCCGACGGCGATCGCACCACTGTCCGGGACCCGCGTCGGCGTGGTGGACTGCGCGACGTCGTCGATATCGGTCGCGGTCTCGTGGTGTGCGACCAGGTCGGTGGGTGTGCTGCCGCCGTCCGGACCGACCGCGGTCGGCGTGTAGAGCCGGGTGCCGTCGTTCGACGAGATGGTCACCACGATGTGGTATTGGTGCACGATCGTGCTGACCACGTTCCGGATCACCGGGTCGTCCTCGAGGTACCGGCCCGGGAAGCCCTGGGTGTCGGTGCCGAAGCCGAGGCTCGCCGTGATCACGTCCGGGCGCGGGGTCTGCCGGGCCGCGGCCAGCAACGCCACCGCGATCTGGTCGAACGTCGGCTCCTTCGGTACGACGAGCCGGTACTGCGCACCCGGCGCGATGCCGAGCAGATCGGTCAGACCGTCGCCGGTCGCCTCGGGGCGCTGCTTGTCGTGCGGCAGCGGTGCCATCACCCCGAAGTCGAGCAGCACCTCACCGAGTTGGGCGTCCTGGCCCTCGGTCGAGCCGACCGGGTCCAGCTTGCCGTCCGGCCCTGCTGTGTACGTCGGAATCAGCGGCATGGCCGGCAGGTCGAGGTAGCGCTGTCCGTCACGGACGATCGTGGTCGGGCCGTGGGAGCGGACGTAGTTGTCGCCCGCATCGGCCATCGCCTGGTCGGTGAGATCGCCGATGGAGACGTTCGTGATGATCTGGCCGGCACCTGGCAGTTGGCCGAACCGCTCCTGCAGCGTGCTGAAGGCGCCGACCGCGTTCGTACCTCCGGCGTTGAGGAAGCTCTGCGCGGAGGAGGTCAGGCCGTAGTTCGTCGGCAGGGCCGACGGCAGGGTCTTGGCCGCCGTTGGAGTCGCCGCCTTGCGAGCCGCACTGACCGCCTCCGCCGGCACGGGCTTCGGGCCGGTCGACATCGCCGAGACACGCTGCTCGGGGTGTGCGGTCTGCTGTGCGAAGGTGGCGCGCACCGCCTCGTCCGTGGGAGCCCAGTCGCCGCCGACTGCCGCCGTACCGTCCGGGACCAGGATCGTCGTACGGCCGAGAACGTTGCCGTGGGCATCGGTCCGGGTAGCTGCGCCGTCCGGATCGAGGGCGATGTGACCGCCGTCCGGCATCGACACCTGACGGGACGGACCGGGTCCTGGCGGTGCCGCCGCGGCCGGTCCGGCGACCAGCGAGCCGGCCAAGGTCACAGCGGTCAGGAGGCAAACAAGCAGACGGCGGTGCGGAAGGGCGGAGGGCACGACGGCCCCTTTCTCCGTGGCGGTAGGAGGAGTGCTGGACAATTACGCACCACCCACGGCGACCCACCACACCAATTGACCGAAACCCGCCACTGGCAATTCCCCGCCACCCCGGCCAGACGCCTGCGCACTGTCCGTAGTCGGTGACTGACACTCGGGGATCGTCCGGTTGGATCAGCAATTTGCTCGTGTCGGGGCCGGGTTCGCGCGTAGGCTCGCGGCAAGCAGACCTTGTGCTCAGGGGGGATGACGTTGAGCCAGCCAGCGACCCAGTCCGACTACCCGGACCACATTGATGCCGCTGTTCTGAAGATCGCCGGTGTCGTGGTGCTGGGCGCCATCATGTCGATCCTCGACATCACGGTGGTCAACGTCGCCCTGCCGACGTTCCAGCTCGAGTTCGGCACACCCGACGATCCGGTCACCTACGCCCACGTCGCCTGGACGGTGACCGCGTACACGCTCGCGCTCGCGACCGTGATTCCGCTGACCGGGTGGGGGGCCAACCGGTTCGGCACCAAGCGGCTGTACATGACGGCGATCTTCCTCTTCACCGCCGGGTCCGCCCTGTGCGCCACCGCGACGAGCATCGACATGCTCATCGCGTTCCGCGTCCTGCAGGGTCTGGGTGGCGGCATGCTGATGCCGCTCGGCATGACGATCATGACCCAGGCCGCGGGACCACACCGGATGGGCCGGCTGATGGCCATCCTCGGCGTACCCATGCTGCTCGGCCCGATCATGGGACCGATCCTGGGTGGCTGGCTGATCGAGGTGGCCAGCTGGCACTGGATCTTCCTCATCAACGTCCCGCTCGGCGCGATCGCGCTGGTCTACGCCTGGTTCGCCCTGGCCAAGGACCATGCTGAGCCGTCGGAATCGCTCGACCTCCTCGGAGTCGCGCTGATGTCCCCCGGGCTCGCCCTGTTCCTGTTCGGCATCTCCTCGCTGCCCGCCGAGGGCGGTGACTTCACCGCGCCCCGGGTGTGGGTCTCGATCCTGATCGGTGTGCTGTTGATGGCGGCCTTCGTCTGGCACTCCTTCAAGCCGGAGCACCCACTGCTGGACCTGCGGCTGTTCCGCGACCGCAACCTCACCGTCTCGATCATCACCATGTTCCTGTTCGCCGCGGCGTTCTTCGGCGGCCTGCTCCTGGTGCCGACGTACTTCCAGCAGATTCGCGGCGAGTCCACCCTGCATGCGGGTCTCCTGGTGGCGCCGCAGGGACTCGGTGCCATGGTGACCATGCCGATCGCCGGACGGCTGGTGGACAAGATCCCGGTGGGCCGGATCGTGCCCGTCGGGCTCGGGCTGATCGTCATCGGCATGTTCGGACTGACCCAGCTCACGGCGACGACGCCGTACGCGCTGATCATCGTCATGCTGGTCGTGATGGGCTTCGGGATGGGCGGCACGATGATGCCGCTGTTCACCACGGCGCTGCGGACGCTGCGCGGTCCCCAGGTCTCGCGCGGCTCGACCCTGCTGAACATCACGCAGCAGATCGCGTCGTCCTGCGGGGTCGCGACGATGTCGGTCATCCTCACCAACCAGCTCAACGACTCGCCGATCATCCCGGGTACGCAGAACATTCCCGGGCTGGGCGACGGACTCAAGGAGACCCAGGCCGCCATCTTGTCCAACACCCGCCCGGAGAGCCTGATCCCGCTGCACATCGACCCCGCCGCCATCGCCCGCGGACTGGTCGAGGCCGCCCAGGCCTTCGCCAACACCTACTGGGTCGCCTGGGTGATGGTTGTCCTCACCTTGATCCCGGCCCTGATGCTGCCCCGCAAACGCGCGAAATCGGATCTCGTCCAGGGCGATCTGCCACCCGCAGTGGTCGACTGACCGCGGAGAGCGCGGTGATGCACGATCACGATCGGGTGATCACGAAGGTGGCGACCGGCACCGTCGCCGAGGTGACCGCGAGATTCCGCGACATCCTCGGTGCCAAGGGAGTCACGGTCTTCGCCGTCATCGACCAGGCCGCGGCGGCCCGCGCGGCCGGTCTCACCTTGCGCGACACCGTCCTGGTCATCTTCGGCAATCCGGCGGCCGGCACCCCGGTCATGGAGGCCGCGCCGCTGAGTGCCCTCGATCTGCCCTTGAAGCTCCTCATCTGGGACGACGCCGGCACGACGCGGCTCGCCTACTACTCCCCCCGAGACCATCGGCGAACGCCACGACGTACCAACGGGAACCACCGCCGCCCTGGCCGCCATCCACCCCCTCACCGACGCCCTCACGAAACCTCATCCCCCGAGCTGACGGTCCGGCGGCAGCAGGCGGTGGGCCAGGCAGAGAACCAACGAGCCCGAGCTCGTCCTTCAGGTAGGACTGCACACTCTCGCGGAGCGGGTACTCGTCCGGCAGGACGCGCGACAGCTGAAGGAAGATCCCGGCCATGCCGAGCCTCGGATCGCCCAGCAACGGGGCGAGCGGACGCAGCCATCCGAGCGCGATCCGCGGCGCCGAGACGAGGGTGTGCGTGTACAGCACCCGGCACAGGACGACGGACGGATCGTCGCGAACCGCGGCCACCTGCTGATCGGCCCACGCACCAGCCGTCATGCCATCTGTCACCGGCTCAGGATCGCACGGGCTCAGGACTTCAGCTGGTGTTCAGGGCGGAGAGGGTTTGGGCGACGGTGAGGCGATTGGTGGGGTCTTTGGCCAGTAGGGCTTCGATGATCGGGCGCAGGGGGCCAGCGTTGACGAAGGCGGCAGGCCGGGCCTCGACCACAGCGACCAGGGTGCTGAACGGGTCGCCGGCGCCGAAGGGTGACTTCCCCTCGATGGCCGCGAACAAGGTCGCGCCCAGCGAGAACAGGTCGGATGCCGGGCCGACCGCGTCCCCGCGGGCTCGCTCCGGTGACATGTACGCCGGGCTGCCGGCCATCGCCTCGCTCGACAGCGTCTGCTCGTCGTCGACCGCGGTTGCGATGCCGAAGTCCATCAGGACAACCCGTCCGTCGTCACACAGTTGGACGTTGGCCGGCTTGACGTCGGAGTGCACCAGACCGGCCTGATGGACGGCCCGTAGCGCGTCGACCAGGTGCAATGCGATCCGCTGTACGTCGGCAGCCGGTAGCGGACCGTCCGACGCCAGCGCGTCGGCCATGGTTCGCCCTGTCAGCGGTTCCATCACGATCCAGTGATCGCCGGCGTCCTCGACAACGTCGTATACCTTGACCACATTGTGGTGATCCACTCGCGCCACCGCGCGCGCCTCGGCCAGCGCACTGGCGCGAACCTGCTCGGACGCGCGGCCGGGAAGCACCACCTGCTTGATCGCGACGCGCCGCCCCAGCAACTCGTCATCGGCGAGCCAGACCCGGCCCATACCGCCGCGGCCGAGCAACGTCCTCAAGCGGTAGCGACCAGTCACCAGGCGATCCGGGCCGACGACCGTCGGTACTGACCGCACCTCGACTGTTGTCATGATCGCCTCCCTCTGCCGGTCTTCCGTGCTCCCTATACGGACCCCGAGCCCATTCGGTTCGACGCTTCTTGATCCTCCTCGTCCGGCCCGCGCAGCACATGGTGGATGTCCCCGGATCGAACCCCGGGTCGGCACTCACCACACCCTGAGTGGTTTTAGATGCTCCAGGCAACCAACTGCCATGGTGCCAGAAATTACGTCGGAAATGTTTGAACCGGCCGGCGACGGGGCGCGTGTAGCCCCCCATAGACAGCACGGCGCGTCGACTCGAGACCGCCGTACCCATTGGGAGGGACAAGATCATGAGTAGTGTGACAAGGCGTCTGCGCCGAGGTCTGAGCGCGGCAGCTGCCGCGGCCATCAGCACCGGCATCGCCGTGACTCTGGCAGGCACGGCATCCGCGACTCCGTCGAGTGGCGTCGTCATCGACACCGGCCAGCTGATCGTCACCGGCACGAACCACGCGGACAACATCACGCTGACCGTACCGGCCACCAACACGTCGGTTCTCGAGGTCGACTTCGGTCCTGGTACGACCAAGCGCACGGTCAACCGCAGCGACTTCACCCAGATCCTCGTCAGCAGCCGGGGCGGCAACGACGTCGTACGGATCGACTACGGCGCCGAGGTTCAGCCGTTCACGATCATCGACACCGGCGACGGCAACGACTCCGCGGTCGGGGGCAGCGGCAACGAACTGTTCCGGATGGGCGCCGGCAACGACAGCGTCGACGGCAACCGTGGCACCGACACCGCACTGCTCGGCAACGGCCGCGACTCGTTCACCTGGGATCCGGGCGACGGCAGCGACGTGATCCAGGGCGGTCGCGACCAGGACACGCTGGTGTTCAACGGTGCGGCCGCGGCGGAGAAGTTCGTTGCCGCCGCCAACGGTCCGCGACTGCGGTTCACCCGGGACGTGGGCAACATCGTGATGGACACCGACAACGTCGAGCGGGTCTCGCTGAACGCGCTCGGTGGCGCCGACTCGGTCACCGTCGGCGATCTGCGCGGTACCGACGTCAAGAACGTCGATGTCGACCTCGGTGCACAGCTCAACGCGAGCGGCGGTGACTCAGCGGTCGACGCTGTGACTGTCACCGGCACCGCCGGAAGGGACCACATCCGGGTCTCCGGCTCCAGCGGGGACGTGCAGGTGTCCGGGCTGAAGGCCGACGTACGGCTGAAGGACGCGGAACCGACGGACCAGTTGACGATCGACACGCTGGCCGGCCGCGACGACGTGAACACCCGACGGCTCGCGCCGGGCACCATCTCGCTCAGCATCCTGTGATCGCACCACCCCGGCGTCCGCCGCACAGCGGACGCCGGCCGCCCCGGTGCGACGCGACCATCCGGCTCCCGCATCGCTACGAACGCTGGCGGAATCCCGATGAAGCCCCCCAGGGAGTCACCACCATGAACCTCAGAATCCACATCCATCAAGCCTTCACCGGCGGCTGGTGCGCCGACATCGACGACGACCACGACCGCCAGCCCGACGACCCCTACTGGTGCGTCGACCAATGGCCCACCCAGCAGGACGCCCTCACCGCAGCCTGCGTCCAACTGGCCGGCCTCAACGCCTCCGCCCAGCGCACCCAACCACCACCCCGAATCAGCGGCGCGGCGTGATTCTCGCCGTCTTCACAGCGAGTCGTTGAAGGTGTCGACGAACTGTTTGATGCGGGGCAGCTGGGCCGGGTCGATGGTGTGGCCGCCTTCGAAGGGCAGCAGGTCCACGTCGGCGCCTCGGCTGCGGAGCTGGGCGGTCAGTCGGGTGGTTTGTTCTGCGGTGGCCATCGGGTCGGTGTCACCGTTGACGATGAGGACTCGTTTGCCGGCCAGGGCGTCGTTCGCGGGCTCGTCGGCAGCGAACGGGACCATCGCGGCCAGCAGTACTGCGCCGGCGAGGGACTCGGGGTGACGTAGCAGGAGCGCGGATGCCATGTTGGCCCCGTTGGAGAACCCGACCGCGACCCAGGACCCAGCAGGTACGTCGTACTTCTGCTCGGCAGCCGTGAGGAAAGCAGCCAACTCGTCGGCGCGCAGTCGCAGATCCTCCTCGTCGAAGACGCCCTCCTGGACTCTGCGGAAGAATCGGGCCATCCCGTGCTCCGACACCGTTCCCCGCGGCGACAGCACGGGCGCCTCGGGCGCGAGATACTGCCGCAGCACGAGCAGGTCGTACTCGTCTCCGCCGGTGCCGTGCAGCAACAGCAGCGGCGGCGCGGACGACCCCGGTTGCCAGACGTGCGGCCGCTGGAGCGGATCCTCGCTCATCGATCGACCTCGTCCGGGGCCGGCGGGACGCGCAGCGACGGCAACGAGGCCTGGATCTGCTCGCGGTTCGGTTCGAGCCAGGGCGGGAGCTTCAGATGCTGGCCGAGTTCCAGCAGCGGCTCGTCGACGGTGAAGCCCGGCTGGTCGGTCGCGATCTCCAGCAGGACTCCGCCCGGTTCGCGGAAGTAGATCGAGGTGAAGTACTGCCGGTCGAGAATCTCGGTGACCTGTACGCCGGCCTCGATCAGCTCGAGGCGCCACTTCGCCTGGGTCTCGCCATCAGGCGCCCGGAACGCGATGTGGTGAACCGTTCCGGCCGCCTGCACACCGCGCGACGACGTACTGGGCTGAACGTCGACCGCCGTACCCTCGGCTCCCCCGGACATGACGAACCGGGATCCATCGGCGGAGTCTTGCCCGTGCTGCATCCCGAGCATGCCCGCGAGCATCTCGGCGGTCGGGTCGAGCATCTGCTCGGTCATGGTGACCGAGAACAGGCCGCGAACGGCGTTGTCGAACGGGATGGCGGCGACGCCGTCCCAGCCCGACCGGGTGTCACCGTCGGAGGCGACCAACTCGATCACCAGGCCGTCGGGGTCGCGCAGCCGCAGTACCTCCTCGTCCGAGCGCGCCACCGGTGCGTCGGCATCGACGCCGAGGCTCTGCAACCGCTGCTGCCACCAGCCGATCGACTCCGGCGGCACGCTGAACGCGGTCGCCGTGGTGAGCCCCGTGCCCTGCCTGCCGTACGGCGCTCCCGGCCACGGGAAGAACGTCAGCAGCGTCGACGGCCGGCCCGAGGAATCGCCGTAGTACAGGTGGTAGGTGTCCGGGGCGTCGAAGTTCACGGTCCGCTTGACCAGGCGGAGGCCCAGCACCGTCGTGTAGAAGTCCACGTTCCGCTGTGGATCCTCCGCGATCGCGGTGACGTGATGCAGCCCGTGCGGTGCGACCGACTCAACCATTGCTGTGCCCTCCAGTCCGCAGACCCGGGACGACGTCGGCCGCCCCTTCTTCGACCCTACGACTGGATGTCGCTCGCCACTACGGGCCGACGGTTCACAACACGTAGAAGCCGGTCACGACGGTCGGGAGCAGGCCGACGATGAGCCAGAGCGACAGCAGCGAGCGCCGGAAGATCGCCAGGATGCCGGCTGCGGTGAGCAGGCCGATGACGCCCGACATGATCCACAGGCCGACGCCCTTGCCGTAGTCGGTGTCCGCGACCCCGATGCTGTACACGGCGAGCGTGACCGCGGGAACGCTGCCGACGTGGAAGAGGATGGCCGAGGCGACCCATCGCTGCACCGTCTCGATGTTCATCGGAGCTCTCCGGCTCCTGGTACCCCTGGTCGCCATGGCTCAAGTGTACACGAATGATTAGTGCACTAACTATCTTGCGGAAGTGACCTTGCACTCACTGTCGTCGTCGCCCGCGGAAGGTCGCGCACCGACCGTGACGCCAGTGTCACGAGGGCGACCACGATGTACGCCACTCCGGCGATCACCATGACTCGCTGAACGCCGAAGGCCAGCCCGATCGGACCGAACAGCAACTGGCCGACCGGGATCGCGACGAACGAGCCGAGCATGTCGTAGGAGTAGGCACGCGAGAGCATCTCGACCGGCACGTGTTCCTGCATCGCGAGGTCCCAGCCCAGACCGAAGACCTGGCTGCCGAGACCGGCCAGGAAGGCCCCGACCATGGCCGCCACCAGCACGGGCTGCAGCCCGAGGACCAGCATCGGGATTCCGTTCAGAGCCACCGCGGCCATCCCCCACAGGAGCGGCCTGCGGAAGGAGATGCGGATCAGGATCAGCGAGCACACCAGGAAGCCGACCGCCTGGGCCGACCGGATCAGTCCCCAGCCGGCCTCGCCGATATCGGTCTGGGTGGCGAGCACCGGGCCGAGGGTGTTGAGTCCGCCGCTGCTGATCGCGTTGAGCAAGGAAAACGAGGCGACGACGACCCAGAGCCAGGTGGTACCGCGGAAGTAGGTCCACCCCTCGCGCAGGTCGGCGATGGCGCCGCCGCGCTGCTGCCCGTCGGCCGGGCGAGGAATGCGAACCCGCGTGAGGACAAGCATCGCGAGCAGGTACGTCGTACCGTCCACGGCCAGCGCCCACCCCGGTCCGACGACGGCCACGAGCACACCACTCACGGCCGGGCCGAGCACCATCAGTGCGTTCTCGGGCACCGCGAGTACGAGGTTCGCCGCCTTGAGTTGGTCGCGCGGGACGAGTTGGGGCATCACGCCCGCCAGGGCCGGCATCCCCGCGGCCGTGGCGGTGCCGTTGAGCGCGGCGAGCGCCGCCAGTTGCCAGACCTCGGCGGTACCGGTGATCACCAGCGCGGCCGTCGCCAACTGGCTGAGGCCGGACAGAACATTGCTCAGCTGGATCACCAAGGTCCGGCCGAACCGGTCGGCCAGTACGCCGCCGGCCAGCAGGAACACGACCATCGGGATGCTGTAGGCGGCCAGGACCGTGCCGAGCGCCGTCGCCGAATCGCTGACGTGGAGCACCGCGAACGCGAGCGCGACGCCGGCCATCGTCGTACCGGCTCGGTCGATCAGCCGGGACATCCAGTAGTACCGGAAGTTGGGCTCGCGCAGCGGGGCGAGCGCGGAGCCGTCCTTCATGACCGCGCCTTCTTGGTCATCTCGAACGTCCAGGACGTGGCGCTGACATGCACCGTGCCCGGTGTCCGCGGCGGCTGGTTGTGGTCATGCATCAAGCCCGAGGCCTCCATCAGCAGTTCGCGCACCCGCTCCCAGACCTCCGGCGGCACCCATCCGTCGAGGTCGCTGAAATGGTTCGGCGACTTCGGCTTGCGCTGCGTCATCCGGCGCTCCAACTCGCGACCCAGCGCACGCACCTCGGCGATCCGGCTCTCCGTGGTGATCCGGGACCGAGGCTGTCCTGGGTCCTCGTGCGGATAGCGGTACCGCTTCGCGACCCCGCCACGGATCCGCTCCTCCCCCGCCTCCACGATCGCGCCCGACTCGAGCAGGATCCGCAGGTGGTACGACGCGTTCGCATGCGTCAGGTGCAGCTCCCGGGCCACCTCGGCGGCGCTCATCGCCGTACCGGTCAGCAGCGACAGGATCCGCAGCCGGACCGGATGAGCCACCGCCCGCAGCTCCTTGACTTCGTCCTCGGTCATCTCACTCCCCAACAACTCTTGGGGAGAACGATGCCGCACGACCAGCCCAACCGTCAAACACTTATTGGGCAGTCTGCCCGGCGGTCAGCGGTGCAGGAGCGCCGGTGGCGGTAGGCCGACCAAAGGAGCTGTCCGTTGGAGGGTGCGAGCCGCCGCGGGCAGGAAGGGATTCGGGTTCGCCGGGCACACCGTTCCCTTGGGCGGAAGGGACCCGGTGAGCAGGTAGGCGTCGACGTGGTCGGTCACGCACTCGCTGCGGTCGTAGGTTCTTGGCCAGGCTTCACTGTCCCAGCGGGCGGCTACTGTCGGGTCATGGTTGAACTTGTGGTGGATGCTCCCATCGCGGCCGTCACTGTCTATCCGGACCGGGCCCGAGTCACTCGGCGCGGCAAGATCACTGTGCCGGCCGGCGATCAGACGGTGTACGTCGAGCCGCTGCCGCTCGCCTTGCAGGAGGACTCGGTCCGGGTCTCCGGCCACGGTCCGGCCACTGTGCTCGGCGTGGACCTGGCGATGCGCCACCATCCGCAGGCGCCGGACGAGACTGTGGCCGAGCTGGAGCGGCAACGCCGCGAGGCCCAGTCCGAGGTTGCGGAACTGACCGACGCCGATGACGTCCAGGCCCAGCTCGACACGTTCCTGGCGCAGCTGGCGCGGCGCGCCGGCGGCAGCTTCGCGAAGACGCTGGCCTCCGGTGGGTCAGGCGCCGAGCTGGGCGGCTTCGCCGAGTCACTCGCGGCCCGGCTGACCGCCGTACGATCGACGCGCAGGGAGCTCGCTACGCAGCGGCGCGAAGCCGAGGAACGCGTCGCCGCTGCCGACCGCCGGCTTGCCGCGGTCGCACAGCAACGCACTCCTGACCGTCGTTCGGCTGCCGTCGCCTTGGCCCTGGACGCCGAGGCCGAGGTGGAGATCGAGCTCTCGTACGTCGTGCCTGGTGCCGGCTGGACGAGCTCGTACGACGTACGCCTCGCGGGCGACAAGCTCACGCTGAGTTGGTACGGCCTGATCACCCAGCACACCGGTGAGGACTGGCCCGAGTGCGACCTCACGCTGTCGACAGCCCGGCCTACGACGGCCGTCAAGGTGCCTGAGCTGGACCCGTGGTACCTCGACCGCTTCCACCCGCCGGTGCCGACCGGTGTCTCATTGAGCCGTGAGGCCCGGCCGGCGGCGTTCACCGAGCAGCTCCAATCCGCCCCGGCGCCCGCCCTCGCCGAGCTCGCCGCGACCGTCGAGCAGGGCGTGACTGCTGCGACGTACACCCCGCCCCGGCCGGTCGCCGTACCCGCTGACGGTGCCTCGCACCGCGCCACGATCGCCTCGATCGGTCTCGAGGCCGAGCTGGACTACATCACGGCGCCGGTCCGCTCGGCCGACGTCCACCTGCGGGCCACGGTGGTGAACTCGTCCACGCACACGCTGCCTCCCGGGAAGGCCGCCGTCTTCCATGAGGCGGACTTCGTCGGCTCGGCCGCGCTGCCGATGTGGGCGCCCGGCGAGGACGTCGAGCTCGCACTTGGCCTGGACGACCGGATCCGCGTCGAGCGGAAGCTGGTACGCCGTACTGCGACCAAGGCGACGCTCGGGTCGACCCGCCGGCGCGAGGTCGAGTACGAGACCCGGATCGAGAACCACACCCCACGCTCAGCCCGGATCACGGTGCTCGACCAGTTGCCGGTGGCCCGCGACCACGAGATCACGGTCAGGCCGACCAGCACCGAGCCGGAGCCGGCTGAGACCACCGACCTCGGCGTCATCACCTGGAAGCTCAACCTGGCCGCCGGCCAGGAATCCAAGATCAACCTCGCCTTCCGGGTCGACACCGGCAAATCAGTGGACCTCACCGGCTGGCGCGAATAGTCGGTGGAAAGGAGGATCCGTGGGCAAGCCGAAAGCAGACCTCGAGCTGTCGGTTCGGGCTTTGGATGTGGATACCTGGCCTGCGTTTGAGCGGTTGGTCGAGGCGAACAACGGCGTGTGGGCGGGTGCTGGTGTGTGGGGTTCCACGTCAAGCTGGGCAAGGATCGGACCGCGGCGCAGAATCGCGACGAGAAGGAGCAGCGCGTTCGCGAAGGCCGCACCCACGCGGCGCTGGTGTTTGCCGACGATGAATGCCTCGGCTGGTGCCAGTTCGGCTCCCCCGAGGAGCTGCCGGAGGTCAAGAGCCGACGGCTGTACGAGAAGGGCCTGACCACCCTGCCTCAGTGGCGTATCACCTGCTTCTTCACCGGCAAGGGTCTCCGCGGTCGCGGCGTCGCCGACGCGGCACTCGGCGGGGCGCTGGCCGAGATCGCCCGCCTCGGCGGCGGCACCGTCGAGGGCTACCCCGAAGAAACCGATGACCGGACGGTGTCGGGATCCTTCCTTCATACCGGCCCGATGGCCGCCTTCGAGAACCACGGCTTCACCCGCACCCGACCGATCTCCCCCCACCGCTGGGTCGTCACCCGCACAGTCGCTCCCGCCTGAGCCCCGCCGGTGTCGCCGGTCGTGATGTGACGGAGGTCATGGGCCGGGCTGGATTGTTGTGGGCAACTCAGGTGTTCTGGGTTTCGATGCGCAACTCAGGTACCTTCCGAAGGACATCGGCATGACGGCTCTCGATCTTCCCGCGACCACCTCCGCACCAGCCCGCCGTACCCTCAGCCGGCGGGCCAGTTTCTGGGTCGCCGCCGCGGTCGCAGCGATCAGCCTGTGGACGAGCGCCGCGCCGACCACGACGTACCCGCTGTACGCCGCGACCTGGCACCTCACTCCCACCGCGACCACGGCGATCTTCGCGGTCTATCCGGTCGTCCTGGTCGCCTTCCTGCTGATCTTCGGCCAGCTCTCTGACTACATCGGCCGCCGGCAGACGATGCTGTACGGCGTCGGCGCAATGCTGGCCGGCGTACTCTTCTTCGCGGTCGCACCTTCGGTTGGCTGGGTGTACGCCGGGCGTGCGCTGATGGGGGCCGGTGTCGGTCTGGCACTGACACCGGCGACGGCTGCTGCGGTCGAGTTGAGCGCGCGCGGGAAGGCGAGCCGGGCGTCGTCCATCACGACGGCAGCGACCGCGGTCGGGCTGGCCCTGGCGACGATCGTCGGCGGCGGCCTGATCGAGTACGCGCCCGCGCCACTGCACCTGGACTTCTGGGTGCTGCTGGCAGTGATCGCGGTGGTGTTCGCAGCGGTCTGGCAGATGCCGCGGCACACCAAGGACGAGAGCCAAGGCCGCTGGCGGCCGCGCCCGATTACCGTTGCCAAAGGCATCCGAGTGCTGTACCTCGCGGCGGCCCTCTCAGTCACCGCCGCCTATGCGTTCGGCTCGGTGTTCCTGGCGCTCGGTGCCGAGATCATCCGTGATCTGGTGGGCACCGGCAACATCTTCGTCATCGGTCTGCTGCTGGCGATCTTCTCCGCCGCGACAGGCACGACGGCGATCGCCGGCCGTCGGTTCCCCGCGACCCGACTGGTGCCGCTCGGCGCCGTTCTCACGCTCGTCGATCTCGGCCTGCTGGAACTTGCTTCCACCCAGCACTCCCTGCCGTTCTTCGTCGCCACGACGGTCGTCGGAGGTACGGCGTACGCGCTGCTCTTCTCCGGTGGACTCGGGCTGATCGCCACCCACGCACCCACCCACCACCGCGGCGGAACCGTCGCGGCCGCCTACCTGGTCGCCTACCTCCTGCAAGGGACGATCGCGCTGACCCTCGGGCTCGTGGCGACCGCGTCGGGCTTGAGTACGGCGCTCCTGCTCGGCGTGACCGTCATCGGTACGCTGGCGCTGCTGGTGATCCTGGCCGCCGGCCTGCTCGCGGCGCGCAGCCGCGGACCAGCGAAGGAGGCCTGATGACAGAAACCCAACCGAACTGCTCGATCGCACGGACGCTCGATCTGGTCAGCGATCGGTGGACCTTCCTCATCCTGCGCGAGGCGCACCTCGGCACGACCCGCTTCGCCGACTTCCGCGACTACCTCGGCATCGCCCCGAACATCCTGGCGAACCGGCTGGCCGCGATGGTCGAGTCGGGCCTGCTGGAGAAGCACGAGTACCGCGCCGACGGCGAGCGAACCCGTTCGTCGTACCACCTGACTCCGGCCGGCGAGGATCTCAAACTCGTCCTCGCCGCCCTCCAGCAATGGGGCGACACCCACGTCCCGCGCAAGGCCGGCCCCACCGTCCTCCGCCGAGACACGCGATCCAACGACGTGGTCAGGGTCGCCTTCACCACCCCCGACGGCAACGCCGTACCCCCCGAGAACGTCACCTTCGAACCAGTCCCCAAAGGCCCCGCCGACCGATCCACCTGGCGTTAGCCGACTGCCTAACCCGGGACGGCTGCAGTTCACGCGCCCGTGGGCGATGGTGACGTGGGACGAACACGCGACCTTGTGCACCAACCAACCACCAGCAGTCCCCCGATCCGGTCGATCCGTGCTCAAGGTCGCCGACGGGGACACACGGACAGGAGGTGTCGGGTGATCGGCGCGTTGTGCAGCCGCTGCTGAGCAGGCCGAGCTCCCGTTCGGCGTGACACCTCCTGTCGAACTGCCCGGCCAGTCAGTTCCTCGGCCTCCCCGCGAGCAGACCCAAAGCCCGGGACCAGGTGCAACTGGACGCGCCCAGCGGGACCGAAGGTATCGATCTGGGAAAGCCCGGCACGTCTTTGAACTTTGGCGCCTGGAAGTTGCTCTTATCAATTGAGAGGAGCGGCCTCATGCGCCAGACCCAGATCCGCCGCAGACCGGTACGACCTCGCAGAGACACGCCACCGCTCGACCTCCGCACACCATCAGGCCGCCCGCTCCCCTTCTAACCGCTCGCAGTAGAGGACAAGTAAATGTCCTTGCCTGGTGGCCCTCGACGACCGACCGGATCTCGTCGTCTTGGCGTGCTACAACGAGGTGCGCTCCGGACGTCGCCGGGCGTGGAGGGGGCCAGGCTATGAGCGACAGCGTGCTGGTGCTGCACACGGGCGGGACGATCGGGATGGTCGACACCGGCGATGGTCAGGCTCCTGTGGCCGGTGCGCTGGGTCCGTTCCTGGACTGGATCGTGGAGAACTCGCGCGGCGAGCTGCCGCCGATCGCGTTCACCGAGCTCGACGAGTTGATCGACTCGGCCAACGCCACGCCCGAGAGTTGGTGCACGATCGCGAGGATCCTGTACGAGCGTCGCGCGGACCACCACGGTTTCGTCGTCCTGCACGGCACCGACACGATGGCCTACACCTCCTCGGCGCTCTCGTTCCTGCTGCCGAACTTCGGCAAGCCGGTGATCGTGACCGGCTCGCAGATTCCGATCAGCCGCACCCGGAGCGACGGACGGCAGAATCTGATCGGCGCGCTCCAGGTCGCCGCCCGGCCCGACGTCGGGGAGGTGACGCTGCTCTTCGGCGAGGTCCTGCTCCGGGGCAACCGGGCCACGAAGATCGACGCGTCGGGACTCGATGCCTTCGACTCGCCGAGGTTCCCGCCGCTGGCCGAGATCGGCATCGACATCGTCGTCAAGCACGCCCTCGCACGGTCACCCGAGGGCGAGCCAGGGCTGACCGCCGGCCGGCTCGGGCACGTCGCGGCGGTGCGCCTCTTCCCCGGCTTCTCGGCGTCGATCCTCACCAACCTGTGCCGGCCACCGCTGCAAGGCCTCGTGCTGGAGGCGTACGGCGCGGGCAACGGACCCTCGCACGACAAGGAGTTCCTGGCCGCGATCGAGGCCGCCACCTCCCAGGGCATCGTCGTGGTCGTCGTCACGCAGTGCGTCCGCGGGTCCGTGCAGCCGGGCGCCTACGTGACCGGATCCGCGCTGATGCACGCAGGCGCCGTACCGGGGTTCGACATGACCTGCGAAGCCGCACTCACCAAACTCGCGGTCCTGCTCGGCCAAGGGCTCGACCCCGCCACCGTCGCCGCGACAATGCAACGCGACATCGCCGGCGAACTGACCGTCCACCGCGAGGCCGATCCCAGCCGAACCTGACCGAAGGATCCGGCCCGTTCCTCAGGGCGTGACTAGGCGGTGCCTCTGGCCTCGGCGGCGGCCTCAGCGGCCAGCTCAGCCGTGGCCACCTCGATGGCAACATCGATCACCTCCACGATGCGTCCGGTCGCCGCCACCACCCGTGAGGTCCCGACGATGGGGGCGATCGCAGTCAGGACACCGCGGACGCCGTCGGCGTCCAGGCCCACATCGCTGCCGGCAGCCAGGTTCAGCGCGTACGACGCGGGAGGTGCATCACTGGCCACCAGCGCCGCGAGCCGGGCAACCATGATCATCTGCGGGTCGAGGCTGGTGGCCTGCAAGGAGTCCGCGGTCATGTTCGCCAGAAGGTCGAGCACAGGGGTGTCTGATACTGACGGTGTCGACATGGCTTCTCCCTGGGATTGGTGTCCAGCGACTTCGGTCGCCGTTCACAGCCTGTCTCTGCCGCACCCGCAGAACCTCATCCGGTGTGCATGAACCATCGGTTGATCCCGGTGAGAGAAAATTCGCCATGGGCACCGACCACGGGTGGGTAGCCGAGCACGTGCAGGTCGAGGGCAGGTCGGTGTTCTACCGACGCAGCGTCGGCCGGAGTGGCGTGCCCGTCGTACACATCCACGGCTTCGCGATCTCCGGGTCTTACATGATGCCCACGGCTCGCCTGCTGGCCGGCCGATGGGTCAACGTGGTGCCCGACCTGCCGGGCTACGGGCGCAGCGAGAGACGCGACCGCGTTCTGGATGTTCCCGCGCTCGCCGGCGCCCTGCTCGCGGTCCTCGACGCGCTCGACATCGACCGGGCAGTGCTGGTCGGGAACTCGATGGGCTGTCCGATCGGCCTCGAGGTGGCGCACGAAGCACCCGAGCGCGTCCACCGACTGGTGCTGGTCTCGCCCGCCGGCGGCATTCAGAACCGCCCGTTGCCGCGCGCCCTCGGACAGTTGGCGCTGGACGTGATCCGCGAGAGCCCGAGGATGGCCCCGATCGCGCTGCCCGACTACCTGAGGTTCGGACCGGTCAACGGTCTGCGCCTGTTCCACGAGCTGACCCTGTACCCGTCCCTGGAGCGGTTGCTGCACACGCCCGTACCGACCTTGGCCGTCCTCGGTGGCCGGGATCCACTCATGCCGCCTCCGTCCCGCGTCCACGAGGTGGGCCGGCTCGCTTCCCAGCACCTGGCGGTCGTGCTCGTCGAAGGGGCGGCGCACGCGGTGAACTTCAACCACCCCGAGGAACTGGCGGAAGTGATCGAGGCCTGGCTGGACGACGCGCTGCTCACCCGCAGCGCACGACTGCCCGCCGGTGTGCGCGTGGTCCACGTACGCTCCGACACCGTCTGAGGTCAGTGGTGGATCGGTGTCTCCACCTGTCCTAGCGGGCGGACGACTTCCAGGCCGGCGCGTTCGGCGATGATTTCGGCGCAGACGGAGACGGCGGTCTCCTCAGGAGTCAGGGCGCCCACCACGAGCCGGTAGTTCAGGAAGGGAACGCGGCGGATCGACTCGGGCAGACCGGCCGGGACCGGGCCGGGGGCAACGTCGACCGACCGCTCGGACAGCAGCGCCGCGAACTGGCGCGGATGATGCACACTCAGCTCGACGTCCAGGTCATCGGCCCGGCCGGCGAACAGCTCGATCAGGCCAGGGGCGGCGTACTCGGCGAACAGGGTCGAGGCGGCGATCCGCATCAGTCTCCGGCCGCGCCCGGCCTGGCTGACCTGCTGGATCGTCCGGTTCTGCAGTCCGAGCAACTCCACGGCGCGACTGGCCAGCCGCAACCCGCCGGGCGTGAGTGCCAGCCCCGACGCCGTCCGGGTGAATAACTGGTCCCCGAGTTCCTTGCGCAGTTGGGCAACATGCAGGGAGACGGCCGCCTCGGTGACCTCGAGTTCACCGGCGGCGGCCTTCACCGAACCGAGGCGCACGACCGCGGAGAACGCACGAAGCTGAGTAGGCGTCATCGTGTCGCCATCGTAGGACCGCGGCGTGACTTTCGCCGCGTGCAGATCTCAGGTGTCGAGCGGGATGACGCGGCGCCAGCCTTCGAAGATCATGGTGGGCGTCATGCCGACCGAGAGGTAGAGGCCGAGTGCCGGGGTCGGGTTGTTGGTGTCGACGTGCAGGATCGTGCCGGCCCGCCCGGCGACCGCGTCGGCGGCGAAGGAGTCGCGCAGCAAGAACTTCGCGAGTCCCCGCCCCCGGAAGCCCTCGACCACCCCGAGCATTCCGACGGACCCACAGTTCTCGGCCTCGACGAACTCGTCGTTGCAACTCCGCACAGCGACTGCCTGCCCATCGACCTTGAGCACAGTCAGCTGGGACCAGTCGAAGGTCGAACTCGCTCCGAGCGCCTCGACCCACTCGTCGTGCGGACGCGGGACGAAGCCGAACTGGCCGCGGAAGCTGTCGATGATGACCTCGTGAGCAGTCCAGCGGGTTGCGTCGTCGAAGGCTCCGCGGCGTACGACGACGCCTGCTGGTGGATCCGGCGTGGCGACGGGTCCGGTGTGGTCGATCCGCATCCGGTGGTACGTCGTACTGGCGGTGAAATCGCGGTCGGCCAGCAGAGCGCGGAACGACTCGTCAGCGCGGTAGACCCACGCATCGACGGCGACCTCGGCGTGTCCTCTCGCACGCCCCATCTGCCTCGCGCGCAGCAGCGTCTGATCCAACAGCCAGGCAGCGACCTCGGGCTCCGCTGACGTCACCTCGATTCCGACGACCTCGTGGTCGCCTTTGGCCAGCGCCATCCCATAGCCGACCGGCCGCCCGTCCGCCGCCACGACGAGAAACCCGTCCGTCGAAGGATCGAAACCGGGCTCGACGAGGCCATCGGCAATCTCGTCCAGCGTGCAATCGGCAAACCCGACCACCGCCGTGTTGTACGCCGCCATGAGCCCGAAAATCCCCACAGCATCGGATGGCTCAGGAGTCCGAACGCCATAGCCATCCGGCAGTACGACGTTCACTGAGCGCATGCGGAACCACGCCGGTTACTTGCCTCAGGCAATGAGGCCCAAGCGGCGGGACAAGCGGTGGCAGCGTTGACGGTCGTCGATGTGGTGGCGCCGGCGAACGCAGGTACAGCGAAGGCTCCCACCGGTGGTGCAGTGATCGCCGGTAGGGCGTACGCGGTGCGGATCGGTCTGCGGATGTGGATAGTTGTGTGAACACATTTCACGATGCCCCCCTTGGACACCAGTTAGATGCACTCGAGGAGGCCGAAGTTGGTCAATTGCAAAACCGGTATTCCGCTTCAATCGAACAATTGACGGACTTCGCGCCGCCGGTTTTCGATCCTGCGTTGCCTGAGGGCGCGGCGCTCCTCCTCGGACAGCCCGCCCCACACCCCCGCTTCTTGCCGGGTGTTCAGGGCCCAACGACGGCACTCCTCGAGCACACCGCAGCCGCAGCAGACCTGCTTGGCCTGTTCGATCTGCAGAATCGCGGGTCCCGTGGTCCCGATCGGGAAGAACAACTCCGGGTCCAGGCCCGCACACGCAGCGCTGAACATCCAACTCCCGGACATCGCCCCCGCCGCGGGCAGGTCCATCGAGAGGCTCATCGTGCGGCTCCTTTCACCGCGGGGAAGCTAGTACCAGCAAGACTGGCCCGCCCCTGCCCACGTGTCGTCGCAGCCAGCACCCGATGCGCATTGCAGCCAGCAGGAAGATGAGGACCCCCGCTGGCACCGCCGACGCGGGCCCAGAGTCAGCGGGCGCTCTTCACGGGCAGGATGGCGAACGCCCCGACGATCGCGCACACTCCGGCAACGCCGTACAGCACGCCGTAGCTGCCGCCGCCGACCGCGAGGATGGCCGGAGCGATCGCCGCCGCGACCGATCCGGGGAGCGCGCCCGCGATGTTGAGTACGCCGAGGTCCTTGGCCGCGTTGGCCTTGTCCGGCAGTACGTCGACAACGAGCGCCAGATCGACGGCCATGTAGATGCCGAATCCGAGCCCGCCGATCGCCATCCCGATCAGATAGCCGTTGACGCTGACCGCAACACCGATGACGAGCATCGCCAGCCCGTAGACAATCGACGCACTGAGGACGAAGACCTTCCGCCTCCCCGTCCAGTCGGACAGCCGGCCACCGACGAGCGATGCGACAACGATGACACTGGACTGGATCAGCGTGCCGAGGAAGATCTGTCGCGGTACGTCGGCCTCGGCACTCCCGATCTTCTCCAGCAGGTAATAGGCCTGGTAGGTGAACAGGAACGCGTACGCCAGTACGAACAGGAACCGGCTGACGAAGGCCCAGGCGAAGTCCGGGTTCTTGCGCGGTGAGACGTAGAACGTGCCGGCGAACTCTCGCAGTGACCAGGGCGGCCTGTCTGCCTTGTTCAGCCGGCGATCGTCGAGAACCACCGCGAACAGAAGAATGAAGAACCCGCCGATCACGCAAGGGGCCAGGAACATCGCGAGCTGGTTCCCGGTGAACAGTTTGACGAAGAAGGTCCCGCTGACCGAGGCGATCGGCAGACATACGCCCAGTACGCCGGCGACCACGCCGCGTTGCGTCGCCGGGACCTGATCCGGCAGAACCGCCACCTGCACGGCGAGCAGAGCGTTGAAGAACAGCTGGGCAGTGCACCACCCGACGAGCACGACCAGGATGTTCGGCGCCACCGCGACCACGAGAATGCCCAGCGAACCACCCACCAGGCCGACGACCATCCACGGCCGCCGCATGCCCAGCCGCGACGTCGTACGGTCGCTCAGCTTGCCGAAGAAGGGATTGCAGACCATCGCGACCAGGCCACCGATCCCGGCGACCAGTGCCAACCTGCTCGGCGCCTGCTCGATCCCCACCAACGAGTTCACCTTCAACGCCAAGGTGACCAGCAGCGGCGCGATCAACACCAGACAAGTACTCAGGTACGCCAACGTGTACAGCAGGATGAACCCCCACCCCACCCGACGCACCTGATCCTCTGCAGTCCGGGCGCTCCCCACCCGTCCAGAAATCACTGCCATCCGACCATCCCCCTCTCCAAAAGTCCCCCCACCAACAGCTCCGGTCAATGGCCGGTTCCTGAGCGGTTGACAGCCTGGTTGACCGGCTCGACGCCTAGGGTTTGGGGATGCTGCCGATTCACGTGACGGTGTGGGACGACGGTGGGGCTTCGGGTGGGCAGGTGGTTTTGGTTCATGGGACGTTGTCCTGGGGGCAGGCGTCGTTCGCTGGGCAGCGGGGGCTGGGACGGGATCGGCGGATTCTGGTCGTGGATCGGCGGGGGTTCGGGGAGAGTCCGGACACGGACATGAGTGACTACGACGTCGACGCGGATGACGTCATCGCTCTGATGGACAAGCCGACTCACTTGGTCGGGCATTCGTACGGCGGTGTGGTCGCAATGCTCGCTGCCGGGCGTCGACCCGAGCTGGTTGCCTCGTTGGCTTTGATCGAGCCGGCGGCGCTGGCTGTCGCGACCTCGGATCCGGTGGTTGCCAAGTCACTCGAGGGCAACCGCCGCTACTGGCCGAGCACTCAGTCGATGACGGCGGAGGAGTATCTCAAGGTTGTCTGGGGTGACCAGGCCGTTCCTGAGCCGTACGAATGGTCCCTGCGCGCCGCTGGTTCGGCGCTCCACGAGCGTCCCTGCTGGAACGCCGACGTACCGCTCGAGCCCATCCGCTCCGCGACGTATCCGAAGCTTGTCCTGGCCGGCACTTGGGAGACGGCCCCGGCTGACTACCGCGCCGCGGCCGGGGAGGCGCTCATCGCCACCTCAAGGTTCATCGCCGCACAGACCGGCGCGACCTTCATCCAGGTCGAGGGTGCTGACCACTCCCCGCACCAGCAACGCCCCGACGAAGTGAACCAACTCTTGCTCGACCTGTGGCGACAGGCCGACGGACCGGCGGGCAGTGGCACCTGACAGCAGCGCACACTACGCTCCGACGATGGAGCGAAGTGACGCGGCCGAGACTCGCGAGCGAGGCGACCGCCGGTCGCTGTTCGACCTGCTCCTGCTGGTCCTGCTCGAGAACGCCGCCCGCCGCGCCGAGGAAGCGTCCATCGGCCTCGAAGGCCGTCACTGACATGTCGAACCACCCCGCAGGCCCAGGCCTGCTGGTGCTGATGTGCGGTACGGCGTACTCCGGCAAGAGCACCTATGCGCAGGCTCTCGCGCAGAAGGTCGACGCAGTGGTGGTCAGCCTCGACGAGATCAACGAACGCCGTGGACTGTGGGGCGGTGACGGGATCCCGGTCGAAGAGTGGATCCGCACCCACGAGCTCGCGCGGGCCGAAGTCCGCGCCCTGCTCGACGCCGGCCGGACAGTGATCGTCGACGACACCAGCTCGCTGCGCTCACTGCGCGACGGCTGGCGATCCCTGGCCGCCGGCGCCGGGTTCGTGCTCGTCTACCTGGACGTTGCCCACACCACCATCCGCCGGCGCCAGGCCGGCAACCGACGCAGCCTGGCTCGGGGGGACGTAGCGGACGTGGTTCTGGAAGCGCATCTGGCCGACTTCGAACCACCAGGGCCCGATGAGAGTCCGGTTCGGGTTTAGCAGTTGAACGCGTATCAGGATCGGCACCGTGTGCATCCAGTCCGTGAGCGCGCGCCTGCGCGGAGGGGGATGCATCGCCATGAGTCGCACAACGGACGGACTTGGGTAGAGATATGTACCTGCCGCCGGTCCTTCGCCCCCTGGCCGCCGCGAGCGCGATCACTCCGGGGGTGCGGCGTATCGCGGAGGCTCCGATTTCCGTGGTCCGAGGTGTACCAGGTTCGTACGCCGCCGAGCGGTTGGCCGGCGTGGTCGACAGTTGGCAGCGGCTGCACGATTGCGTCTGGTTGCGTGCCCACGACGTACGCCCGACGGACCTGGCGCAGTCCCTGGCCGCGGCCTGCAAGCATCGCTGGTCACCTGGTGAGCTTGAGACCGGACGACTTCCGGCTGCTCGACTCGGCGACGAGATCCAAGGAGCACCGGAAGGCGCGGTGATCGTGCTCGAGCTCGGCAGCCGACTGACCCCGGGCGTCGCCCGGCTGGTCAAGGCGATCCGGCCCGCCGTCATCGATCGGAGCGTCCGAATGGTGGTGGTCGCCGAAGGCCGGTTGCATCCACCGCTCGGCCGAGGACCGGACTGCGTGGTCCCGGCGTCCGACCTGGTTGACGAAGCTGCTCTCGAGTCAGCCCACAACCGCGCACGGCTCCTGAGGTACGCCGGCCGGCACGCGGCTGTGCTCGGAGACGTACTGGACGCCGCACAGCTGTGGTCCCCGGACGCCGTGGATGAGGCCCTCGGCTCCGCACGCAGCCTGTCGTCGCTACTCGGCCGCTTGACCGCGGGACTGCTCGATCAGCTGACGCCGGATCAGCGGAGTGCGCTGCAGGTCGCGCTGACGGTTGGCTATTGGCATCCGCAGATGGGCACGGGACCGATCGCGTCCGGCCAGCTTCGACCGTGGTTGGTGCCGATGGAGCAGCAGTGGGGCTGGCTGCGCCCGATCTGGGGTCCATCCCTTCGGCGAGAACTGACCCGGCCAACGGATACCAAACGTCGCTGGTTCAGTAGCGATCGGCCGGTGCCGGCGTACCCCGGGAGCCTGCGCAACCGGTCGGCGACGCGACACGGTCTGCTCCAAGCGCGACTGTTCGGCCCTCTCGAGGTGCGGGTCGACGGCTCGCCGGTGACGTCCTGGAACGGTCAGAGAGGTACGAGCGTCCTGCGGTATCTGCTCTCCCGCCGGAATCACTCGTGCTCGAGGGACGAGTTGCTCGAGGAGTTCTGGCGCGACGTGCCGGCCTCCGCCGCACGCAACCGGCTGCAGGTGGCGGTCAGCGGCCTGCGCCGTGCCTTCCTCGAAGTCACCGCGATCAACCTCGTGGAGTACGCCGACGGTCGGTATCGCATCAACCCGGACCTGCACGTCGAGGTCGACGTCGAGACCTTCGAACAAGGACTGCGCACCGCCGCCGCGGCTGAGCGGGCGCACCTTCACGAGGAGGCCAGAACGGCGTACCAGCAGGCGATTGCGCTCTACAGTGGCGATTTCGCGGCGGATGCGCCGTTCGAGCAATGGACCTTGCTGCCGCGGGAGAGCCTGCGCATCAAGCTCGTCGACGCGTTGGACCGGCTGAGCCGCATCGACCTGGCCGACGGCCGGGTGGACGACTGCATTGCCACTGCGCACCGGATGCTGGACATCGACCCGTGCCGCGAGGATGCGCACCGCTTGCTGATGCGGTGCTACGCCGCCCAGGGCCGGACCTATCAGGCAGTGCGGCAATACGAGTTCTGCACCCGGATCCTGCGGGTCACGATCGACGCCAGTCCTGCACCCGGCACCAGCGCGCTGTACGACCAGATCCGGAACGGTTCCGCCGCGGAACTGGCCGAGCTCCGCTGACCGGGTCGCGTCCCTGGCTCAGGGACACGACCCGGTCGGCTACGGAGCAACTGACCCCCGGGAAGCGAAGGGGATCAGACTCGCGGCTACTGCGGGTCCTCGACCTGGATGATCGGGCCCTCGTTGAACCCGGTCATGTCGAACCCTGGGGCGCCCAGGTTGCTGTCGAGGAAGACCGAGACCACGACCTTGTAGATCCCGCTGACCTGGCTGCCCGGATTCCCCTCGTCCAGGGTGTTCGGCGCAACGTTGAGCTCCACGGCGTAGTTCGAGACGGCCGGGTCGGCGTCCACGGTGTTGTCGGCGGCCAGCAGAATCTCAGGACCACCGCCGAGGGACTCGGCGAATGCCTGGACGTTCCACTTGCCACCGAGCGCGGACAGCCACAGTGGCCGCAGCGGGCCGGTGACCTCCCACTTCACGCTGATCTTGAACGCGTCCGTGCGGTCCAGGACGTGGTTGCCGACCTGGAAGGGCGGAAACTCACCGGCAGGGTCGATGATCGTGACGGTGGTCACTTCGCCCTGGATCAGGCCGGGAATGTTGGGATCGAACTGCTGCATGACTACTCCCCCAAGTGGGTGGGCGGCCCTGGATGGGCGCGCCTCACCGAGAGAGTGCCCGGCAGCGCTGAGCGACCCGCCGCAGTAGCGCTGAGCGGCCGCGCTCAGCCTTGACTAAGCGGAAACCCGCAGGTCAGCCGCCGATTCCGGCCTCGATCTCCAGGCCCTGGGTGCCTCCGGAGTGCAAGGCGAAGAAGTCACCTCGGTCGAGGACCGTCAGTCCGCCCGACCGCTTGAGCACGAGGCGACGACCACAGCCGTCGTACGGGCAGACGAACAGGAGCTCCGCTCCGTTGTCCGCTTCGAGGACCATCCGGTGCTGGTTCATGGTCACACCTCCTGGGCACGGCAGTCACTGCGAGCCACCGACCGCCTCCCCAAGACCTGTACCCGGGAACCTTCGCCACCAGTCCTGACGCCGGTGATGGATGATGTGCGGGTGTCTGTTGATGTTGCCGGGTTGGCTCGGGAGCGGTTGGCGTTCGACTCGTTGCGACCGGGGCAGGAGGAGTCTGTCCGGGCGGTACTCGAGGGGAAGGACACGCTCGCTGTTCTTGCCACCGGGACCGGGAAGACCGCGATCTACCAGTTGGCCGGGCTCGCGCTGGGTGGAGTGACGGTCGTGGTGAGCCCGTTGGTGGCTCTCCAGCGCGATCAGTTGCGGGCGTTGTGCGCACGTTCCGCGGGCGTCGAGGTCGCTGAGTTGAATTCGAGCGACGCGGCCGGTCGCCGGATGGCCCACGACATGCTGTCGAACGACCGGCCCGGGTTCGTGCTGCTGTCGCCGGAGCAGCTCACGCATCCCGACGTACTCGACCTGCTGGCTGCGTCCCGGCCGCGGCTGGTGGCCGTCGACGAGGCCCACCTGGTGAGCGAATGGGGCCAGGACTTCCGCCCCGACTACTTGCGGCTCTCCGCAGCCATCCGCGCGATGCAGCGGCCCCCGGTCCTCGCGTTGACCGCGACCGCCGCCCCGCCGGTGCGCAAGGAGATCATCCACCGCCTGGAGATGCACGACCCGGCCGTGGTGGTCGGCGGCTTCGATCGGCCGAACCTCAACCTCGCGGTGTTCACCTTCGCCGACGACGAGACCAAGAACCGCCGGCTGCTCAGCCATGTCCGGTCATCGCGCGGACCAGGCATCGTGTACGTCGCGACCCACCGCCACGCCGAGGACCTGGCGCACGAGTTGGTGATCGCTGGTGTGCCGGCGCAGGCGTACCACGCGGGTCTGTCGGCCAAGCAGCGCCGAGAGGTCCAAGACAGTTTCCTCGCCGATCACTGCCGGGTCGTCGTCGCCACGATCGCCTTCGGGATGGGCATCGACAAACCGGGGATCCGCTGGGTCAGCCATGCCGAGCCGCCGGGCTCGATCGACGCGTACTACCAGGAGATCGGGCGCGCCGGCCGCGACGGCGAACCGGCCGACATCGAACTGTTCTACCGGCACGCCAACCTCGGCCTCAACCGTTTCTTCGCCTCGGGCGGGGTGACCGACGCCGACCTCCTCGCCGTCGCCACGGCGATCCATGAGCACCGCCCGGCGGACATCCCCGAACTGGCCGCCGCGAGCGGCCTCAGTCCGGCCCGGGTCGAACGCGCTCTCGGCCGGCTGACGGACGCACGAATGGTTGCCATCAGCCACCGTTTCCACCTGGCTCCCCGAGTCGACGTCGACCGGGCAGTCGCCGCCGCGTCGGCGGTCGAGCACGATCGCCGCGAGGCCGCTCGCTCGCGCGTCGAGATGATGGCCGCGTACGCGGAGTACGGCGGCTGTCGTCGCGAATGGCTCCTCAGCTATTTCGGCGAGCAGTACGACGGCCCCTGCGGCAACTGCGACAACGATCTCGCCGGACGCACCGCTGCCCCAGTCGCCGACCAGCCCTTCCCGGTCGGCAGCAGAGTCACCCATCCCACCTTCGGTGGCGGCCAAGTCGAGCACTACACCGGCACCGCCATGACGGTCCTCTTCGACCGAGTCGGCTACAAGGAACTCCGCACCGCCTTCATGATCCACAACCACCTGCTCAAGCCCGAGTCCTGAGCCGCTACAGGGCGAGCTCGGCCACGGCCGCGGGCCGCCACCGAACTGTACGAGCACTGTGTGAGTCCTGCCTGTGGTCTGTGGCGCGCTCGGGCCCGAGGCTGGAGTCATGACAACAATCGCATGGCTCCCGGACGAGTGGAGCCACCCGGTGCGGGTGCCGCTGACGACAGGACATCACCTTCGCCCGATCCGGGCGACCGACGTCGACCTGGACATGCAGGCGGTGATGGGCTCACAGGAGCGGCTCTGGTCGCTGTACGGCGAGTCCTGGGGATGGCCTCCCGCGACGATGACCGCCGACCAGGACCGCGAGGACCTGGCCCGGCACGAGGCGGAGATCGAGCGGCACGAGTCGTTCAACTACGCACTGTTCGACAACGGCGAAACCGAGTTGCTCGGCTGCGTCTACATCGATCCGCCGATCCAGGACGGGACGGGCGCGGAGATCTCGTGGTGGGTCGTCGACTGGCTCGTCGGCGGGCCGATCGAGGCAGCCCTCGACGAGCTGGTACCGCGCTGGATCGCCACCGACTGGCCCATCACCAACCCGCACTACACGCATCATCAGGGCAAATCAGCATGACCACCACAAGCTCGCCGGGAACGCCGTCTTCCTCGGCATCAGCCCGGCGCAGTACATAGCCGGGGTCAGTGGATCAGCTCCGGTTTCGGGAGCTGGCCGCAGGCGCCGGCGGCGTGGTGCTGCGCGGTGACCGTCACAGTCTGGTTGAGGTCGTTGTAGCCGGTCGCGGCCTGCCAGGTGCCGGTGTTGGCCAGCTGGATGGCGTACGCCGAGTTGTAAGTCTGGGTGGAGCCTGGCAGCCGGTCCTGGGACTGCAGCCGAGGCGCCGGGTCGGCGAGGTTGAGCAGCAGGCGGTACTTGCCGGGCACGGCCGGTGCACAGACCTGCTTGTCGAGCGTCGTGGTCGTGCCGGCCGGCCAGCGACGTGGGTCGGCGGGCAGGTTCACGCGGTAGCTGTGCTTGTCGCCCTGGAAGATCAACTGGACCTGACGCGGGTTGTACGGCGCCGCCCACCCGTCGTTGCGGATCCTCAGGCCGACGTCGACCGTGCCGCGCGGCCGGGTGGTGCTCGTGACCGTGCTCTGCTCGAGGGCGAACCGGTAGCCGAGCCGTTGCTGGGCGATCGTGATGTTGTCACCCCAACTCGCCAGCACGTCCGGGTGGTAGTCGGTGTTCAGGAAGGAGAAGTGCAGCCTGGCCATCTCCTCCGACGCCGACGGCCAGTCGGACCGCGGCGAGTTCACTCCGCAGGTCTCACCACCCTCGGGCACGTACTTGGTGTCCTGGGCAACGAATTCCTTGTCGAGCTCGATCGGATCACTGAGGTAGGTCCCGAAGTCGTCCGGGCTGGCCAGGAAGCAGTCGTTGTGATGACCGACCCGCGCCAAGGGCGACCCGTTGTACGCCTGCTCCGCGGTGAGACCGCCTTCAGCCCCAGTCGGTACGCCG
This sequence comes from Kribbella capetownensis, assembly GCF_004331485.1. Lineage (GTDB taxonomy): Bacteria > Actinomycetota > Actinomycetes > Propionibacteriales > Kribbellaceae > Kribbella > Kribbella capetownensis. The sequence continues at coordinate 456,673 of NZ_SJKD01000004.1, read as the reverse complement.
AGCATTCGCTGTTTCATGTACGGCGTACGTACCTGGATCATCCGGTCCTTCGGAAGGGCCTTGAGCAGCGCCATGATCACCGCACGACGGTCGGCCCAGTTCTGGTCCGAGACCTGGCTCGGGTCCTGCGGGTCGGCGAAGTAGTCGGTGTAGTACCCCTCACCCCACAGTCCGACGAAGCCGGACTGGACGACCGCGATCACGTCGGCGTTCTCCCGCAGGATCGGCGTCAGTTGCGCGATGTGCTTCTGCACGCGCGCCAGCGGAGCGTCGCCGTACGGGATGGTCGGCGGCCAGCCGGGCGGCTGGGCGTACGCGAAGCGGACGATCGCCTTGATGCCGGCCGCGCGGATGGTCCGGAAGTCGGCGCGGACCAGGTCGAGGTACGCCTTGTCGAGCGTGTCCTGGCCGGCGAACTTCTCCAGGTAGAACACCCGGAGGATCTGGGTGACGTTCTCCTGGGTCCGGAAGTTGCGCAGCGTGGCCACGTTGAGCGGCACGTAGCCCGAGCCGTCGGCACGGTAGTGCGTCTCGGTGTGGTGGTAGAAGCCGCGCTCCTGGTTGGAGATCACGGCGTCGGTCTGCGCATAGTCGCGGGTCGTGACCGGCCCGGTTCCGTGGGCCGCGGCAGCGGCCTGTGGCGCGAAGACCAGACTGACGAGGGCGATGATCGTGACGAGCCGTCTCATGGGCGGGGCCTCCCTGACGCATCCTGCGACCTGGGAATAATCATGGAGTCCAGGAAAACTATGTCAAGAGCTCGGCGGGGTCAGATCGCCGAGACGGGCAATTTCCCGTCGTACCGGGTCGCCTCGACCTGCTCGAGGGCAAGCCGGACGGCGCCGAGCGCGACCCCCTCGGCACCGAACCCGGACACCCTGATCTCCGGGGTCCGCAGGCACCACCGATCGAGCTCGCGGCGCAGCGGCTCGACCAGGACGTCGGCGGACCGGGAGAAGCCGCCGCCAATCACCACCAGCTCCGGATCGAGGGTGAGGACCAGCGCCGACGCGCCGACCGCGATGTCGCGTATGTACGCACGCACGGCCCGGATCGCCGTCCGGTCCCCGTCCCTGGCGGCGAGGAAGACATCTTCGACATCGTCGCCCCCACCCAGCCAGTCGTACAGGTGCTGCGGCGCCCTCAGCCACCCGGCCGCCGGCAACGCACCGATCTCCCCTGCCGCGTTGCCGAACCCTCGGTGCAGCTTGCCGTCGATGATCAGGCCGGCGCCCGTCCGGAGACCGGCGAGCAGGAAGACGACGTTCCCGGCGTACCGGGCGACGCCGCGCCAGGACTCCGCGAGCGCGGCCAGCTTGCAGTCGTTCTCTACCCGGACTGGCCCGGGTACGAGTCGGCGAAAGTGCGCGGCGAGGTTGACACCGGTCCACTCCGGCACGGAGTCGGACAGCATCACGTTGCCGGTGCCGTCGACGAGCCCGGTGGAGGCGACTCCGGTCGACCAGATCTGATCGGGGGTGACGCCGGCTCCGGCAAGGGTGGTGGTGACACAGTCGTCGAGCATTGCAAGGCGTTCCCGGCGTCCGATCCGCGGGCTCACCGCGACGCGGGTCTGGTTCAGCACGACGCCCTCGAGATCGGTGACCATGGCAAGGATCTTGTGGCCGCCGATGTCGACGCCGAGGATCCGGCCCGCGTCGGCGCGGAATCGGTACCGACGGGCGGGACGACCGACGGTGCCCACTGCCGGCGCCAGCTCGCTCACCCAGCCACGGGCCAGCAACTCGCGGGCGACATCCTCGGTCGAGGCCCTGGACAGGCCGGTCCGCTTCGCCAGCTCCGTGAGCGTCAACGGCCGCTCGTCGCGCAGGGCTCGCAGCACGCTCAGTGCGTTGAGTTGCCGCAGCCGGGACAGATCGCCACCGCTCGGCTCATCGGTCATCGCGACCCCCGGAGTTCGGATGGACTCCCTGATAACTATAGACGGGTAGCGTCGTACCACCTGGACTGGAGGTAGGAGCCTGTGACGAGCGCCGAGGGTCGCCTGGTGTGTATCGGCGATCTGGTTGAGGACGTTGTGGTCTGGTCGGAGGGCGCGCTGCGGACCGGCACGGACAACTCGGCGCAGATCCGGCGCGGGCGGGGTGGTGGGGCGTCCAATGTGGCCGTGTTCGCGAGCAGCCTCGGTACGCCGGTCCGGTTCATCGGCCGGGTCGGGGACGACACCGCCGGCGAGGCACTCGTGCGGGAGCTGGCGCTGGCGGGCGTTGACGCCAAGGTGCAGCGGCAGGGTCGGACGGGCACGATCGTCATCCTCGTGGATGCTGCCGGCGAGCGAACGATGTTCCCCGATCGAGGTGCCGCGGCCGAGTTGGCCGACGTTCCGGACTCCTGGATCTCCGGTGCGGCGGCGGTCCATCTCTCGGCGTACTCGCTGACTGGGCCGTCCTTGCCTGTCCTCCGCCGGGCTGCGGAGATCGCCCGGGCCGAGAACGCGATTCTCACGATCGATGCGTCGTCGGTCGCTCTGATCGACTCGATCGGACCCGGCACCTTCCGCTCGCTGATCGGAGCGCTCCAGCCGACGTACATCTTTGCCAACGGCATCGAGGCCGACCTCGGCTCCCTGCGAGAGCTCGCGAGGTCCAGTACGACAGTTGTCGTCAAGAACGGTGTGGAGCCCACCGAAGTGCATGCTGATGGCAACAAATCGGCCAGTGTCCAGGTGCCGGCGATCGACGAAGTACGCGACACGACCGGAGCCGGGGATGCGTTCGCGGCGGGCTTCCTGTCCGCGGTGCTCAGTCACGCCGAGGTCGTCGACGCGGTGGAGGCCGGCCACCGGCTCGCCCGACGGGTTCTCACCGAACCTGGCGCCACCTTGACCACAGGGAGTTGCTCGTGACTGACAATGGCAGGGTGCAGACCTTCCAGCCCATCGTGGCCGACGACGTAGCGGACGCTCTCGAACACGGCCGCGCGGTCGTCGCCCTCGAGTCGACCATCTTCTCGAACCTCGGGCTGCCCGCCCCCGCGAACGCGGAAGCCCTCGAACTCTGCAAACAAGCGGTTCTCGACCAAGGCGCGACCCCGGCCGTCACCGCGATCCTCGACGGCCGTCCCCATGTCGGGCTCTCGCCGGACGAGGAGAAGCGGGTGCTGCAGGGCACGCGCAAGGTCGCCGAGCGCGATCTGGCCGTGGCGCAGGCACAAGGGTGGGATGTCGGCGTCACCACCGTCTCGGCCACGGTCACTCTGGCGCACGCGGCGGGGATCTCGGTGTTCGCTACCGGCGGCATCGGTGGTGTGCACCGCGGATCGGAACGCAGCGGGGACGTCTCGGCCGACCTCGACGCGATCGCCAACCACCCGGTCATCACCGTGTGCGCCGGAGCCAAGGCGTTCCTCGACCTGCCGCGAACCCTCGAGTACCTCGAGACCGTCGGCGTCCCGGTCCTAGGCTGGCAGCACGACTGGTTCCCGGCGTTCTACACCCGGTCGAGTGGTCTGCCGGTTCCGCACCGGGTCGACGACGAGCGGGTCGTCTGCGACGTACTCCGGTTCCGCTCGCGGCCGAACACCGGCGTCCTGCTGACCGTCCCGATTCCCGTCGAGGACGAGATCCCGGAGTCACGGATCACCGACGTACTCGCTGCTGCTCTGGCGGCAAGTGCGAGCGCTGGCGTGACCGGGCCGGCCGTCACGCCGTACGTCCTCGAGCGGATCGAGAAGGAGACGGACGGCGAGAGCATTCCGGCGAACCTCGCGTTGGCCCGAAACAACGCGGGCGTCGCCGCCCGGGTAGCTGTCAGCCTCGCGCGGTAGTGAGTACGGTTCGGGCGAGGCCCTCCGCGTCCAGGCTGTAGGTGTGCAGGAGGTCCTTGCGGGAGCTGACTGGGACGAAGTCGGCCGGCAGGGTCAGGCTGTGTAGGCGAGTGGTGGCGCCGGTTTCGCGTAGTTCTCTCGCCAACGCGTCGCCGAAGCTGCCCGATGGTGCGTTGTCCTCGATGGTGAACACGGTCCGGAAGCGGCCGGCGGCCTGCACCAGCGCGGGATCGAGGGGTTGCAACCAGCGCGGGTCGGCAACAACTACAGGTACGCCGTGACGCCGCAACTTGTCGGCCGCGTCAACAGCCGCCTCCGCTAGCGGTCCGACCGGCAGGAGCAGGATCTGCGCATCGGGCTCGGCGCGCAGTACGGACGCACTCCCCCAGCGTCCGACCGAGGCCAGGGTCCGTCCGCTGTCGCCGCGCGGAAAGCGCAGTACGGTCGGTCCGTCATCGCACGCGACGCACTCACGCAGGAGGACGCGCAGCTGGTCGGGATCGCGTGGAGCCGCGACCCGGGCACCCGGCACCAGCCCGAAGAGGCCGACATCCCACATGCCGTGGTGCGACGGCCCGTCCGGACCGGTGATGCCCGCACGGTCGAGGACGAAGGTGACCGGAGCGTGGTGCAGTGCGGTGTCCATCAGGACCTGGTCGAAGGCGCGGTTCAGGAACGTCGAGTAGATCGCCACGACCGGGTGCATGCCCGCACCCGCTAGTCCGGCCGCCGACACCACTGCATGCTGCTCGGCGATGCCGACGTCGAAGATCCGATCGGGGAACTCCACGGCAAACGCGTGCAGTCCCGTCGGCCGAAGCATCGCAGCGGTGATCGCGACGACGTCCGGTCGCTGCCGGCCGATCTCGACCATGACGTCGCCGAACACACTCGTCCAGGACGGACCCGAAGCGGCGGATGATGCGGCCGGCGACACGGTGTGCATCCGATCCGCCTCGTCCTCCTCCGCGGCTCGATAACCCTTGCCCTTGGTCGTGACACAGTGCACCACGACCGGACGACGCAGTACGGCGGCCGCTCGTAGCGCATCTTCCGTCGCGGCGAGATCATGTCCATCCACAGGCCCGACGTACGCGAAGCCGAGATCTTCGAAAAGGTTGCCGCGGGCCACGTTGTCGCGCAGTTGCCGCAAGTGCCGCGGCAGGTAGCCGGCCGTGGGTTCGTACGAACGCCCGTTGTCGTTCAGCACCACGACAACCGGCCGGCTTGGAGCAGCGGCGAGGTTGTTCAAGGCCTCCCAGCACATGCCGCCGGTCAGGGCGCCGTCGCCGACGATCGCGACGACGCGCCGATCACGGGTCCCGGCCAGCTCGAAGGCCTTCGCGATGCCGTCGGCGTGCCCGAGTGCCGTGGATGCGTGGGAGTTCTCGACCAGGTCGTGCGGACTCTCGAGCCGGTTGGGATAGCCCGAGAGTCCACCCGCCTGCCGGAGTGTGCCGAACGAATCCCAGCGGCCCGTGAGCATCTTGTGCACGTAGGCCTGGTGCCCGGTGTCCCAGACGATCGCGTCGGCCGGTGACTGGAAGACCCGGTGTACCGCGATCGTCAGCTCGACCACGCCGAGATTCGGCCCGAGGTGACCACCGGTGCGGCAGACCTGCTGGATCAGCTCGCCTCGGATCTCCTCGGCCAGTGTGGGCAGCACATCGGCCGGCAAGCCGCGCAGATCCTCGGGACCGCGCAGACCGGGGAGGAACTGCGCCGCCGCGTCGGCGCCGAGCACTGTGCTCATCGAAGCCACCCCGCGCTGAAGGACATCGTCATGCCCCGACCGCCGCGCGGAGCGACTGTCGCAGCGAGCCCATCGTGGCAACGACCGCGGTCGGCTCGTAGCCGCAGTGCGCCATACAGTTCGCGCAGCGCGGATCCTTGCCACGCCCGTAGGAGTCCCAATCCGTGTCGTCGAGCAGTTCCCGGTACGTCGCGACGTACCCGTCGTCCATCAGGTAGCACGGCCGCTGCCAGCCCTTCAGCGAGTAGAGCGGGATCGCCCACGCCGTGCAGTCGAAGTCGACCCGGCCTTCGAGGAAGTCGAGGAACAGCGGCGAGTGGTTGAGCCGCCACTTCTTCCGGCGCCCGTCGGCGAACGCCTTGCGGAACAACTGCCGGGTCTCCTCCGGACCGAGCCAGTGCTCCTGGTCGGGCGCCTTCTCGTAGGCGAACCCCGGCGAGATCTGCATGTTGTCGACACCGAGATCGTCGTTCAGATAGTCCAGTACGTCGATGACATCTTGCGGGCTGTCGGTGTCGAAGAACGTGGTGTTCGTCATCACCCGGAAGCCGGCCTCCTGCGCCTGCTTGATCGCCGCGACCGCTTCGTCGAACACGCCGTCCTTGCACACCGACTGGTCGTGGCGTTCGCGGAGTCCGTCGATGTGCACCATCCACGCGAAGTTCTTGTGCGGCGTGAACTTGTGCAGATGCTTGGGCATCAGTACGGCGTTCGTGCAGAGGAAGACGATCTTGTTGCGGGCGAGCAGTTGCCGGACGATCTCGTCGATCTCCTTGTGCATCAGCGGTTCGCCGCCGGCGATCGAGACCATCGGCGCGCCACACTCCTCGACCGCGGCCACCGCCTGCTCCACCGGCATCCGCTTCTTCAGCCAGTCGTGCGTCTGCTGGATCTTGCCGCAACCTGCGCACTTCAGGTTGCAGGCGTACAGCGGCTCGAGCTCCAGCAGGATCGGGAACTTCTCCCGCCGGAGCAGCTTCTGCTTCATCAAGTACCCGCCCAGGCGGACGGACTGCCGCAGCGGCATGCTCACTGCTGGGTCACCTCTTTCGGTAGTGAGAACCGGACGTCTTCGGTGACCGCCCCGCTCTCGGTCACGGTCACGGACCCGAGTCCGGACAGATTGCGGATCAGATTGTCGACAAGGGTCGGCGGCGCCGAGGCGCCAGCGGAGATTCCGATCCGCGTCGCGCCGGTCAGCCAGTCCAGCCGCACCTCGGCGGCGTCGTCGACGAGTACGGCGCGGGTGCCCTCGGCCTCGGCGACCTCGGCGAGCCGTAGTGAGTTGGAGGAGTTCTGCGAACCGATCACGATCACCAGATCCGCTTGGCGGGCGATCTCGCGGACCGCCGCCTGACGGTTGCTGGTGGCGTAGCAGATGTCGTCCTTGCGTGGACCGGCGAGGGCAGGGAATCTGCGCCGCAGCACGGCGGCGGTCTCGGCGGCTTCCTCGACCGCGAGCGTGGTCTGCATCGCGTAGGCGACTCGCGCGGGATCTGGCACCTGGACTGTCTCCGCCTCGGCCGGGCCGGGAACGACGATCACGTTGCCTGCGGCCTCACCCGTCGTACCGATGACTTCCTCGTGGTCGGGATGGCCGATCAGCAGGACTGTGCTGTCGCGTGCGGCGTACCTGCGGACCTCGTGGTGGACCTTCGATACCAGAGGGCAGGTGGCGTCGACCACCTGCAAGCGGCGCTCGGCAGCCTGGGTACGCACGGTCGGCGCGACTCCGTGGGCGGCGAGCACCACGACGCTGCCCTCGGGGATCTCGTCGACCTCCTCGACGAAGACCGCGCCGCGTTGCTCCAGATCGCGGACGACATGGAGATTGTGGACAATCTGACGACGTACGTAGACGGGTGCGCCGAAGCGGTCCAGGGCGCGCTCGACGATCTCGATTGCTCGCTCGACACCAGCGCAGAAGGAGCGTGGTTTGGCGAGCAACAACTCGCGGTCGCCGGTCGCGGCGGCCCAGGCATCCAGGACGGGTGCCGCTCGGCGCAGGGAGGCGAGTGCCTTGATCCCACGCAGCGGCATTCCGGCCCGCGCCAGGGGTTGCTCGGGATTGTCGACCATCGCACGGACGACAATGCACCGACCCTCGTCTCCGGCGATCAGAGCCGACTCGGTGTCGACAGCAATCGCGCCGGATGCGGCCAGCGCTCTGCGCTCATCAGCCGAGTCGACAACGTGGTCGGTAGTGACCAGCGGCCCGGTGTGCACGGTCAACCCAGCCCGCCGAAGCTCTCCCGCCACTATCTCGGCCGCATGACTCGGCACGGTCCGTCCGCCACGGCGGAGCTCGCCCGCGACGAGGTCGGCCGCGTGACTGGGGTCGGCGCGGCTCGGATCGGGCTGGCTCGGGGTGGTTTGGCTCGGGGTGGTTTGGTGGGCGTGGCGGATTTCGGTTGCGATCACCAGGTCGCCGGGGGCGATTCGATCGGTGAGGGCGCCGGCGACGCCGGCGACGAGGACGGGATCGTCGCGGATCGTGCCGGTCGCCCGCCCGGTGCGGACCGGGGGCGCGGTGAGCTTGTCGCGCAGGGCGAGCCACTCGACGTACAGCGGCGTGCAGACCGTTCCCAAGGTCATCGCGAGACCGCCCCCTCGTGATGCGGACGGTCTCTGCCGAGGTAGCGACCGAGCGCCCAGATCGGGAACACCAGCCGATACAGGTGATAGCCGATGTAGAAGTCACCGGGGAACCCGGTCCCGGTGTAGCGGTGTTCGTCCCACCCGCCATCAGGCCGCTGAGTGTCGACGAGGTAGCCGATACCCCGGCGTACCGTCTCGTCTCGCTCATCGGCCGCCACCAGGGCAAGCAGCGCCCACGCCGTCTGTGACGGAGTCGAGTCACCACGGCCGATCCAGCTGGGATCGACGTACGAACGCAGGTCCTCACCCCAGCCACCGTCAGGATTCTGGTGATCAGCCAGCCACCGAACGGCACAGCGGATGACCGGATCGTCAGCGGAGGTTCCAGCCGCGATCAACGCGGGAACGACGGCACCGGTGCCGTAGACGTGGTTCGTGCCCCACCGACCGAACCAGGACCCATCCGATTCCTGGGAATCGAGCAGCCACCGCACGCCGCGGCGGCACTCGTCGGTGCCGGTCTTGCCTTCGGCCGCGAGCATCTCCACGACATGAGCGGTGACGTCGGCCGACGGCGGATCGATGACCGCACCGAAGTCACAGAAGGGAAGCCGCAACGGTGTCGTGTCGGTGTTGTCGGCATCGAACGCACCCCAGCCACCGTCGGCGGACTGCATACCGGCCGTCCACTCCACCGCGTCGTCGAGGGCCGCTCGCAACACCTGCGGCTCCGGGTGCACCACCCGACGCAGCGCGAGCACAATCTCCGCGGTGTCGTCCGTGTCCGGGTAGCCGTCGTTGGCGAACTCGAAAGCCCACCCGCCCGTGGTCAGCGTCGGCCGCCGCACCTGCCAGTCACCGGGAGCATCGATCTGCTCGTCGAGTAGCCAGTCGGTGGCCTTGAGCACGGCTTTGTCGTCCGGCGCAACGCCCGCGTCCAGCAGAGCGCCAACCACCAGCCCGGTGTCCCAGACCGGCGACTGACAGGCCTCCAGCCAGCGCACGGGACCGCCAACGGTGTCTGCGTGAACCGTGAAGCCTTCGAGCCCGCGCAGCCCAGCAGCCATCACTGGATGATCCGTGGCGTAGCCCATCAGGTGCAGTGCGATCAGCGAGTACACCCACGGTGGCTGGATGCCTCCCCAACCACCATCGGCCTCCTGCCGAGCAACGATCCACTCGACCGAACGTCGCATCGCCAGCCGACGGATCCCACCGAGCGGGCCGCGAGGACCCCAGCGCGTGTAGGCGTTCAGTACGACGTCCAGCAGCTGGAAGCCACCGTCGAGACTCCATGGCGGAGCCTTGCGCGCAGCCGGCGTACCCGCGCGGAGTTGGTCGATACCGAAGTCGACCGGCCGGACCGGACGGAGCGCGCTGACGATCGTCAACGGCACGATCGTCTGCCGTGCCCAGCAAGCCCAGTTGTAGACATTCAACGGAGCCCAACCGGGCAAGAAGATCAGCTCCGGTGGCAGGTCCGGGCAGTCGTCCCACTCCCACAGGCCGAACAGCGCGAGCCACAGGTGTGTGAAGACTCGCGCCTTCTCGACTCCACCCGCACTGCGGACGAACTCCGCAGCCTTGGCCAGGTGCGGCTCGGCCGGATCGTCGCCGGCCATCCGCAGCGCCACCCACGCCTCGACCGTGGTGGACAGATCACCGGGTCCGCCGGGGAACGTCGCCCATGTGCCGTCGTCGCGTTGCTGGGACCGGATCCACCGCGCCGTCTCCGCATCGGTCTGAGCGGTAGCCACTCCGAGGAATCGCCGCAGCATCAGATCCTCGGCGTCCATCGTCACGTTGGTTGCGAGATCCCCCTTCCACCAGCCGTCCTCGTGCTGCAGAGACCGCAGGTACTCCACCGCCGCGTCCAGACAGTTCTCGACGCGGAGGTCGGACTTCTCGTCCTGGGCAAGCCTTTCGGCCGTCACAGCTGTCGCTCCGCAACGAACTGCGCCAATTGATCGAGCTGGTCACGGTTGGCCGGTGTGACACCTGCGGCGTCGAGTGCCTTGCCCGCCTTGCGAACCCGTTCGTCGGCCTCGGCCAACGCCCACTCCCGACCACCAGCGCGTTCGATCAGTACGGCGGCCTGCCGCAAGCTGTCCTCCGTCGGTGTCGTGGGGTCCGCGAACCAGTCCGCGAGCTCGCGACCGACTGCACCGCCGTGCTCGAGCGACCACACCACCGGCAGCGTCTTCTTGTGTGCACGCAGATCCGAGAACACCGGCTTGCCAGTCCGCTCCGGTGCTCCCCACACGCCGAGGATGTCGTCGACGAGCTGGAACGCCAGTCCCAGCTCCCACCCGTAGGTGCGGAACGCGTCAGAGATCACCTCGTCGGCGCCGCCGAGGATCGCGCCCAGCTGCGCCGACGCACCCAACAGTGCGCCCGTCTTACCGCCGGCCATGTCGAGGCACTCGGCCAGCCCGACATCGTCCCGCCGTTCGAACGCGACATCGAGGACCTGCCCGCGGATCAGCTCACGCGTGGCCACGGCGAGCGCACGACCGGCGCAGCGCGCGGGTGGAGCCTCGCACTCGGCCAGTACCTCGTCCGCCAAGCAGGCGAGCGCATCACCGACCAGGACCGCCGTGGCGTCACCCCAGATCGCCCAGACCGTACGCCGGTGCCGTCGCTGTGTGTCCCGGTCCATCAGGTCGTCGTGGATCAGCGAGAAGTTGTGCACCAGCTCGACCGCAACGCCGCCTGGCACCCCCGGACCGGGCGACCCGCAGACCGCCTCGGCGACCAGCAGCACCAGACCAGGTCGGATCGCCTTGCCGGAGCTGCCGCTGGCCGGTCTCCCCTCTTCGTCGCACCAGCCGAGGTGGTACGACGCGACGAGCCGGGTGTGGTCGTCGAGACGAGCCACGGCCTCACGCAGTTGGGGCTCGACCAGGTCCCGGCTGCGGGCGAGGAGCTCCAGGACGTTGCTGTCCGCCGGCATGGTCGAGGGCTGGACCGCCGTCACGACAACACGTCCTCGGACGGCAGCGATGGGCGAAGGGGCGCCCGCAGTACCGAGGCCGCGGCCGACTCTCCGCTGCGTACGGCGCCCTCCATGGTGGCCGGCCAACCGGTGGCGGTCCACGCGCCGGCCAGATGCAGGCCCGGACGTGCGGTGGTCGCGGTGGGCCGGAAGCGACCGGAACCCGGTGCCGGCCGGAAGGTGGCATGTCGCTCTCGGGTCACGAAGAACTCCTTCACACGTGCGTCGGCAGCCGCGGGGAGCAGCTGCCGGAGGGCGGGCACCAGCACCTCGCGCAGCTCGGCAACTGGCATGTCGATGAAGTCATCCGCGGCCGACAGCGAAATCGCGAGGTACTGCTCGCTGCCGGCGTGGTTCGCAAGGCTCTGCGGCGTACGGTCGAAGACCCACTGCAACGGGCTGTCCACACCGGCGACGAACGGGTCGTCGAGAGCAACCCGGTCGAGAACCACGTGTGCGTTGACGATCGGCGAGCTGCCGAGCGCCTCAGCCCATCCGGCCGGCAGGTCGACCGCGCCTTCTGGAAGCAGCCGCGCTGCCTCCGACGGTGGCACCGCGAGTACGACGTCGTCGTACCTCTCGGCGTCGATCTGCCAGCCACCGTCCACGTCGTCGAGCGATTTCACCCGCGCGTGCAGGCGGACATCGACACCTGCGGCGGCGAGCGCGCGAGCGGCGGCATCACCATGGAGTTGTTGCAGCGGGATCAGCGGCCAACCGATGTCGGCGGCATCGGTCTGCTCGAGCAGACCGACCTGGAAGACAGTGGCTGCGACCGCGAGCGAGGCGGCGTCGGCGCGCGCGTTCAGGGTGGCGACACCGATCAGCTCCCAGAGCGCCTCCACGGCGCGGGCGTCCTGCCCATGCGCGGCCAGCCACGCACCGAACGACTGTGCATCAGTCGCAGCGTCCTCCCGGTCCACCCGCCCCAGCGCCAGCGCGGCACGCACCGCCTGCATACGCTCCGAGAAGCTGAGCCAGCGGTACGTCGCCAAGGCCCGCCCAAGGTGCAGCGGTGCCGGCATCTTCGTACGCCGGATCCGCCCAAGACCAGCGTGCCGGCCACTGCGCACCGGTACGTCGAGACGCGGCTGCAGGTGCACGTGGTCGCGCACACCGAGCCGATCGAGCAGCCCGAGGTACGACGTACAGCAGCGGAGGAAGACATGTTGCCCGTTGTCGATCCACCGGCCGTCGCGTTCGAACGAGTGGGTCAGCCCGCCGAGCTTCGGCCTGGCCTCGAGCAGATGCACCTCGCGACCCGCGTCGGCCAGCGCGAGAGCGGTGGTGATGCCGGCGAGGCCACCGCCGACGACAGCCACCCGGCTCACGAACGAGCTCCCGCCAGCGACGCGATCGCGACCTGCGCCTTCTCCCCCGCCGACAACGACAGCCGGCGGTCGTACACGAGCACCGGGTTGGCCGCGATCCGTCGCAGCAGGTGGTGATAGATCCCCGACATGGCCCGACAGGACGCGCCGCTGCGCCAGTCCAGGGACGGCAGCAGTCGCCACCCGAGCGAGTACCAGTCCTGCGCCCGTCCGGTGGCGAAGCGGATGTACGCGGCCAGCCGGCCTTGCGGGTCGTCGAGGTTGCCCCGCTCGTCGAACGTCAGCCGGACTCCGAAGCGCTCGAGCTCGTCCGCGGGCAGGTAGATCCGGTCGTTGCCGAGGTCCTCGCGGATGTCGCGCAGGATGTTGGTCTGCTGCAGCGCGATGCCGAGCTGGTCGGCGTACAGCGCGAGGGTGTCGAGGTCGGCATCGGCCTCCGTCGGCCCGAAGATCGACAAGCAGAGCCGGCCGACCGAGCCGGCGACGCGCCGGCAGTAGACGACCAACTCGTCGAAGTCGGCGATGCGGACCTGCGACAGGTCGGTCTCGACTCCGTCGACGAGCTCCTCGAAGGCCCCGATGGGCACCGGGAACCGGCGTACGGCGTCGGCGACGGCCACGTAGACGGGTTCATTCACGTCGTCGAGCCGCCCGAGGTTCTTCCGGATCCGATGCAGCGCCGTTCGCTTCTCCTCCAGCGGCAGGTCGCCGTCACCGATGTCGTCGATCCGCCGGGCGAGCGCGTAGAGCGCACACAGCGCGTTGCGCTTCTGCGGGGGCAGCAGCCGGATGCCGTAGTAGAAGTTCCGGGCTTCGGTCCGGGTGATCTCCGCACAGGCGACGTACGCATCCAGGACCGTGGGGCTTCCCGTCATCGTCATCGAGCAACCGCCCCGGCGACCAGTCGGAGGGCTCGGGCGGCGGTATCCAGCTTGGACGGACGAGCAGACCGGGCCAGGACGTCGCCGCCGGTACGTCGCAGCGCGCGGACTGTGGCCTGGCCCCCGGCAACGAATCCCGCCACACTCACCCGAGCCCATCCATCGAGCCTGGTCACGATCGCGGCCCCCTCCTCGAGCAGGCCGGCGGCGCGCTCGATCTCGAAGTTCATCAACGCTCGCAGTTGCGGTGTTGCCTCGCGGTTGTCCAGGTCGGCCTCCGCAACGGCGTATGTCCGGAGATCCTGCTGCGGCAGGTAAATCCGGCCGGCCCGCCGGTCCTCGGCCACGTCCTGCCAGTGCTCCAGCAGTTGCAGCGCGGTGCAGACCCGGTCGGACAGCCGCTCGGTCTCCGAGTCGTGTACGTCGAAGACGCCGAGCACCATGCGGCCGACCGGATCGGCCGACAGCCGGCAGTAGCCCTGCAGTTCCGCAAAGGTCTGGTATCGCGAGACTGACTGGTCCTGCAGGTTGGCCCGCACCAGCTGGTGGAAGGGCTCCGCGGCCAGGGCGTGCTCGAGGACGACCGGGCGTAAGCGGCGCAGTACCGGGTGATCGGGCTCGGTGCCGGCCCAGATGTGGTCGAGGTCGGCCGCGAAGGCGCGCAGCGCCGCCGTCCGGTCTCCCGCCCGGCTGTCACCCAGCTCGTCGACGGTCCGGGCGTACCCGTAGACGGCGTGCAGCACCATCCGATGCCGCGCCGGAAGCAACCTCAGCGCCACCGGGAAATTCTCGCCTTGCTCCCTCCTAGCCAATGCCCGTTCGCCGACCCGGTCCGATGGGACCTTCTGCACTCCTTCAGGATGCACGTTCCCATGATGGGAAGCGGTTTCATGCCAACTCTGCCCCGCTGGACCACATTCGGACGGCAAGAATTTGTCACGGGGATACAGTTACCCGTGGGATGACGTATCCGTAGGACACCTGTCTGGCCGGCGTTCGGCAGGGAACGCATGGGAGTCTTCACATGACCGTCGCCACATTCGACCGTGCCCGCCTCGAGGAGGCCTTGCTCGAGGGGCTGCCTGGCCTGCTCTCCGAGGTTCGTGACCGGCTCGCCGAGCACTGGCCGGACTACGCCGCGTTCCTCGATGCCGAGCGCGACGCGGTGGTGGAACCCGCCGCCCTGTTCGTGCATCGGCTGCTGGACATGTCGATCGCCGACCTGTCCAGCCCGGAGCGGGCCAGCCTCGACCGTGCCGACGAAACGGTACGCCTGGTCTTCGAAGAGATCGGTCGCCGGCAGCAACAGGTCGGCAACGACCTCACCCGGCTCCTCACCGCCTTCCAGCTCGGTGCCCGGATCGCGTGGCGGCACGTCGCGGCGACAGCGCTGCGGCTGGATTTCGCACCGGACAACCTGGCCGCGCTGGCCGACTCGGTCTTTGTCTTCGTCAACCAGCTCTCGTTCTCGGCGGCCAACGGGTACGTGCAGGAGCAGCTCGACGACGCGCTCGCCCGCGAGCGCCGCCGCGAGGAGCTCGCGAACCTGCTGCTGTCCGGCCGAGCCAGCACCGAGGCGATCCGGACCGCCGCGCTGCAGGCGGCGTGGCGGATCCCTGAGACGGCCGCGGTGGTGATCTACATCGACGGCGACCACGAGCTCGCTCGCACGATGGTGAGCCGCCTCGAGCCGGGCGCACTCCCGATCCGCCGCAACGGCGTGGTCTTCGGCGCGATCATCCCGGAACCGTCCGGTCCCGGCCGCCGGCTTCAGCTGAGCCGGGAGCTCACCGGCCTCGGCGCCGTGGTCGGCAATCCGGTGCCACTGGCCGAGCTGCCCCGCAGTCTCGAGATCGCCCGGATCGCGGCCCGCCTGCGCAAGACGGGAGTGCTCACTGACGACCCGGTGTTCGCCGACGAGCATCTCGATGCGCTGATCGTCTGGCGCGACGAGTCGCTGGTCGCGGCGCTGCGCGAGGAGATGCTGGCTCCGTTGCAGGGCGAGACCGAGGCTGCGAGAGCGCGGCTCACCGAGACGCTCGCCAGTTGGCTGCGCCAGTTCGGGGACCGCCACGCGATCGCCGAGGAGCTGCGGATCCATCCACAGACCGTTCGTTATCGGATGGCGCGACTCCGGGCGCTGTTCGGCGACCGCCTGGACGACCCGGAGTCACGCGCTCGGCTCTTCCTCGCCCTCGAGTGGCCTGCTCCCTGACACCGACACGGGACTGCTCTCCCGCAGCCGTGCCAAGGTGGCGTCGAGGTGGTTGGCCACCGCCGCGGCGTCGAGCAGTTGCGGATCGGTCGCCAGCCCGATGCCCAGCACGCCGTTCCAGCTGAGCGCGCCGACCGCGAGCGGAGTCTCCGGCACCAACGGCAGGATCGGGTACGTCGGTCCCGTGCCGACCCCCGCGAACGTCAGCGCGACCGTCGGCCCCGGCATGTTGGACACGACCGCGTGCAGGAAGCGTGGACCGTAAACAGTCTGTGCGAACCATCGGGCGAACGGCTCAGGGACGAGCCGCAACCCAGTGGCCATGACAAAGCGGGATGCCATCGCCCGGGTGGGCCGACGGAGCCGCCGGGTCCGTGTGGCCACCTCCACGAGCAGATCGTCGAACGGCCGGCCGTCGACCGGTACGTCGATGATCACCGCAGCCGTCGCGTTGCCCTCGGCCACGCTGTCGGGTGTGCGCACCATCGTCGTCACGGAGAACCGCATCCGGCCGTCCACCGACCGCGCGAGTTCGGGTGCCACGGCGTACACCGCGTCGGCGAGCAGCGCGATCACGAGGTCGGTGACGCGCACACCGTGAGCGGCAGCGGTACGACGTACCACCTCGAGCTCGACGTCGGCGACGCCGAACCCGCGCTGCGCTGAACTCGGTGGCAGTGAGGCGGCGGTGCCGTCGGTGGCCAGTTGCGCGAGGCCAACGGCCACTGCTGCGGCGCGCCGGAGCCGGTTGGCCGCCTGTCCCGACGGCACCGGGAGCGTGGCTCGCGGCTCGAACAGACTGAGGGCCTGCAGCACCGTTCCGATGCCGTCGGCGATCGAATGGTGCACGAGCACGACCAGCGCGTCGGCGCGGCCCGGCCCGACATCGCGGACGATCGCCACCCGCCACATCGGCCGATCCCGGGGCATCGAGGTCTCGGCGAGCTCTCCCAGGATCCGCATCAGTCCGGCCTTCCCGTCCGGGGAGTGGAGCTCGGTGACGTGCCAGTCCAGATCGACGTAGTCGGCCTCGATCCAGCGCGGTCGTCGCCACCGTGACGTCGGAGCGAGGCGCTGGTGCATCCGTGGCAGGCGGGCGAAGCTGTCGCGGACCAGCGCCCGTACGTCGTCGATCGAGGGCCGGTCGTCAGTTGCTTCCAGCATCACCAGGCCGCCGACGTGCTGCGCGGCCCCGGTGCCCTCGATGTGAAGGAAGAACGCGTCACTGGACGGCACGACGGTGCCCGGCGTCCCGCGCAGCCACGTGGCCATGCCTTCCTCCTTGCTCACCGGCGTGCCTCCCCGGATCGTGATACCACCTGCTCTCCGAACCGAGCCACCAAACGCCGATAGAGCCCGGGAGCGAGCGCTCGTACGACGGGAGCGACGCGGAGCCAACCGGGGACCCACACCTCGGCGCGGTCACGCGCGATGGCGTCGACCAGCGCCTTCGCCACGTCCTCGGCGCGGACTGGGCGCGGGCGGCCGCGGTCGTACGGTCGGCCGCGGGCGGTGAAGAATCCGGTGTCGACCACACCCGGAATCGTGAGGCTCACGGTTACGCCGGTGCCTCGGAGCTCCGGCCGCAGGCTCTCGGCGAAGACGTCGAGGGCGGCCTTGGTCGCGGCGTACACGGCCTCACCGGCGACGCCCGTGCGACCGGCGATCGAGCCGACGAGTGCGACGTGGCCGGCTCCGCGATCGAGCATCGGTGGTAGGAGGCGGCGTACCAGCTGAAGAGGTGCCAGGAGATCGAGCGCTACCAGGCGGTCGATCTCGGTCGCGGTCATCTCGGCGAACGGGCCTGACCAGCCCAGGCCGGCGTTCGCCACGACGATGTCGATCTGGCCGTGAACGTCGAGCGCGGTGTCGGCGAGCTGCGCGGCCGCACCGGGGACGGCAAGATCGCCGAGGAGTGGCGCTCCCCCGATCCGCTTGGCGACTGCCTCGGTACGCTGCTCGTCCCGGCCGTGCACGATCACCCGGGCGCCGGCTGTGGCCAGCTGCTCCGCGACCGCCGTACCGATGCCCGCCGACGCACCGGTCACCAGCGCGATCATCCCGTCAAGTCGCATCCGCACCTCCTCCGCCCCCATTCCAGCACGCGCCGCCGGCGGGAACTTTCACGCAGGGTGGTACGGCGGCTGGAGGGCGAAGGTGAGGTTGTCAGAGCTTGGTGAGTGGATTGTCGGGATAGGGCAACGTCCCGTCGCCGGCGGGCTTGCCCAGGTGGGCGCGCAGGCCGGTGTCGCAGATGACGTATCCCCAGTTGATCAGCTGTTCCTGAACGGTGTCGTCCATCGCGTTCAGGCGCGTCGAGATCCCCGCGAGCCTGGCTGCGACAACGGGATCGGACGGCAGTGGGTCCGCGAGCGGGAAGTCGTCCACGTGGCTGCGGATCCCGACGTACATGCCGGGGCGTTTGTTGCGGAAGGCATCGATGACCTGACGTTTGCGCAGCGACCGGACCTGGTTGTCGATGACCTTGAGAACGCGGATCGTGTGCTGGGCCCAGTCCACCGGCGGATCCGCGACCGCACCCAGGTGACCGCCCGCGTCACTGACCAGGACCGTCTCGTACCGCTTCCACGCGGTCTCCAGCCCGAGGTTGTCGTATACACCGCCGTCGCTCAGCCGGATCTCGTTGCGGAACTCCGGCGACGTCAGGTCGTTACCCGGCTGCGTCACCCACTCCTCCCGATCGAGGTCGACCGTGCAGGGCGAAAGGATCGGCGGGAACGCCGACGAGGCCGCCACTGCGACAGCCAGCGGCAGCCCCGGGTTGTCGATGCGGCCGACGCGATAGTCGGCCAGATACTGCTTGCTGAAACGCATCAGTACGCCGGACTCGACGTTCGTCGCGTTGATCACGAACGTCGGCTTGTCCGGAAGATCCTGCAGCGTCTTCTGACCGAACAACTGCTTGCGCAACGCCCGGACGACCCGGTCGGCCACCGAGGTGAACGGGAGCCCGATCCCGGTGAGCACAGCCGGTAGATCCACGTGGGTGCTCGCCATCGCACGGACCGGATCGACGACCTGATCCACGAATTGCTTGGCCACCCCGGCTTGGTCGAACAGCAGTTCGTTCCAATTCATCCCGAGTACTCCGGCGGTGATCGAACCGCCGGACACACTCGAGACACGATCCAATTCAGCCAGCATCCCGGCCTCGTTCAGGCGCCAGAGAACACCGACGTGGAACACCATCGCCCGATATCCACCGCCCGACAGGCACAAGGCCATTCCCGGCTGAGGATTCCGGGAGTCATCCCCCGGAATCCGGCGTACCGGCTCACCAGAAACGTGCACCTCGTCCGGTGCCGACGCAGGACTCATGTTTCCCCCTGAAGATCTCCCCTTGCGATGAGCGTCCTCCCGCCCACAACCAATTGCAAGAAGTCACCCCAGGGATCGAACGGGGTCAGGACTTGGCGTACGTCTCGGCCGCGTGGGACTCGAACTCCAGGCCGATCGCGGGCTCGTCGCCGACGACCCAGGCGTCGTGCCCAGGCTCGATCAGGTACGCGCTGCCGGCCGCGAGTCGCGCCTTGCTGCCGTCGTCGTGCACGACCTCGATCTCGCCCGACAGAAGGGTGCCGACGTGCCGGACCTGGCAGGACTCGCCGCCGACGACGGGACGAATGCACTCCGACCAGCGCCAGCCCGGTTGGAAGGTGATCTTCGCGACGCTGGCGCCGGGAAACTTCACCACGTTGACGACGGTCTTGTCCGGCGTCCTTTGCTCATCGGGTTCGTCGAACGACTTACTGTAAACGGCCATGCTCCGGCCCCCTCGATCGGGAAAGAATCATTTTCGACAATGGCCCGGATCGTCCGCCCTGAACAGATCCCGCCACTTATGGCGTGCTTACGGAGCCGGCCGCTGAGGAAACGGTGGGGTTCGTCAGGTGCAGGTGGGGCGGGTGCGGTGGTGGTGGGAGTGAGTGGCGATTGTGTGTGAAGGGCGCGGGATCAGCGTCGGTGGGTGTGATGCCGGTCAGGGTGAGAATGCCCCAGATGGCCACCGACCGGGCGATCAGTGCGAGCGGACGCTCAATGGTGCCGGACGGAACGATTCCCACCGCGCGCTCAGAACGTGACCGAACGTACCCACCGCGGAAGTAGCCGTCGCGAAGACCAGACCGCCCACCGCGATCCTCGACACGGGCCATGGCGCGGTACACGACGGCTCACGACCGCGCGACATCACCCGGCAGAGGGATCCGCTTCCATCGATCGGGTGGAGTGTTGACTAAGAGGCTGGCGGGCGACGGATCTGCGTGGCTTGGCGGAGTACTGACCAGGCGTCGGCTACTGGGCCCACGTGGATGAGTTTGTCGGGGTTGAGGACGGTGCGGATCGTCTGGATGTGGCCCTCGAAAATGTCCAGGGTCCAGGTGTTGATGACCTTGCCGTCGCGGTCGCGGAGGATGGCGCCTGGTTGGCCGTTCAGCGAGTGGGGTTCGACGGTGCCGCCGATCTGGGTGAACGGCGCGACCAGGGAGACGAGTAGGCGGGCAACCTTGTCGGCGCCGGCGATGCCGGTCCCCCACTGCGGGGCCTTGCCGCCGCTGTCGCTGACCATGCGTACGTCGGCTGCGAGCAACTCCTGCAGACCGTCGACATCTCCTTCGCTGAAGGCGTCGAAGAACCGCGAGGCGAGTACGTCGCGCTCGGCGCGGTCGGCCTCGAACCGGGGTCGGCCCGCATCCATATGACGCCGCGCCCGCACCGCGAGCTGACGGCACGCCGCCTCCGACCTCTCCACCGCCGACGCGATCTCCGGGAACCCGAACCCGAACACATCCCGCAACACGAAGACCGCACGCTCGAGCGGACTCAGCCGTTCGAGCAGGAGCAGAGCGGCCATCGACAACGAGTCGGCCAGCTCCGCCGCCCGCTCCGGATCCTCATACGGGTCCGCCAGCAACGGCTCGGGGAACCACGGACCGACGTACGTCTCCCGCCGGACGCGGGCCGACCGCAGTACGTCGATCGAGACGCGGGTCACCACCGCGGACAGGAAGGCCTTGGTCGAGGCGGGTGCTGTCGGCGAGGATTCCCAACGCAGCCAGGTCTCCTGGACCGCGTCCTCTGCCTCGCTCACGCTGCCGAGGAGCCGGTAGGCGATCGAGAACAGCAACGGTCGCAGCTCTTCGAACTCCTCGGCACGCGTCATGCCAGCTCTTCCTTGAAGCCCTGCCGCCAGGACGGGTAGCGCAGTTCCCAGCCGAGCTCCCGCTTGGCCTTGGCGTTGGAGAACCCCCGGCCCTCGGTCATCATCATGACCGCCACGTCCCCGGCCAGCGGGCGAGCGAGCCAAGTGGGGAACCGCATCGGCCGCTTCGCTCCCGCCGACGCGGCCAGGTAGGGCAGCCATACGTTGGCCGGCGCCGGTTCGTCGTCGACGATGTCGAACACACCCTTGGCCTGCTGCTCCACAGCCAGGACTGTAGCGCTCGCGGCGTCGTCGAGATGCACCCACGAGCAGTAGCCGCCGCCTCCCCCGACGACCGGGAACTGCCGCTTCAACACAGGCTCGACCAGGTCGTCCATCGCACCCGGCCCGTAGAACCAGCCATACCGCAGTACCGCGCCGCCGGCCTTGACCACCACGTCCTCGACGTGACCGATCGCCGCCATCCCGGGCTCGGCCGGCGTACCGGTCATCGGGTCCACCGGGTCCTGCTCGGTCTTCACCCAGCCGCCGGTACGAATGCCGTTCCAGGCGCCGTACCCCTGCGCGACGAAGTTGGTCACGCCGGTCGCCTCGGCGGCGGCGAGCAGGTGGTCCGTCCCCTCGGTCCGCAGCCGGTTAGTGCCGGCGAACCACCGATCCATGTGCTTCATGTCGGGCTTGCCCGCGTGGGCCACGGAGATCGCCGTCATCTGGTGCACGATCGCGTCCGGCCGAGCCTTGGCCACCGCCTCACCGACCGACGCGGCATCCAGCCCGTCCATCACGACGGCCTCGGCTCCCAGCTTCTCCAGCAAGCCCAGCTTGGCTGCGCTGGTCGTCGTAGCGGTCACCTGGTGCCCTCGCGCCACCAACTGCGGCACCAACCGCCGCCCGAGCACCCCGGTTCCACCTGCCACGAACACCCGCATGATCATCACCCATCCGATCTCAAGACTGTTCCTTCAACCCCGAGACGAGACACCCCAGCCAGCTGTGACATCGCCAGCGGCGAGCACCCACGGCGTACCCCCTGAGGGGTGTGCCGACTGACCCCGTTGGGAGGACGTACGCCGTACCGCCACACGCCTACCGTCCTTGCATCAGACGCAAGGAGGGGCCATGCACACAACGACAAGCACGACACCGACCCGAGTGCCGGCGATCCCGCAGTACTCACGCGGCATGGTGCTCGCGGTCTGGGCCGCGGCCACCGTACCGATGGCTGTCTTGGCATGGGTGGTGGCACCGGCCATCGCGGGCGACGGCGCGTCCTCCAGGCGGTTCTTCATCACGCTGCTGTCGGCGCTGACGTTCGGACTGCTGTGGCAAGCAGCTCTCGTGGTGATCCTGGTGCTGCGTGAACGACGTGATCCATCATGGACGAATGTCCGTGACCGGCTGTGGCTACGACCACCACAGACAGCGTCGAGGCGCGGTGGCCGGCTGTGGTGGTGGGTCGTGGTCTTCGCCCTGGCCCTGGCGGCGCTGGACATGCTGCCGTTCGGACCGAGCGGACCCGCTGAGCGGAACTTCGGTCACTTCCTCGAGTCCGACGCCGGGCAGGCGACGTTCCATCACGCGTGGTGGCTGTACGCACTGGTCGCGTTCGAACTGTTCCTGAACACGGTCATCGGAGAGGAGTTGCTTTTCCGCGGGCTCCTCCTGCCGAGGATGGGCAAGGCGTTCGGGCGGGCCGACTGGATCGTGAACGGCGTGCTGTTCGGCTGCTACCACCTGCACGAGCCGTGGGTGATCCCGAACGCCATCGCGACCGGGTTCCTCACCGCGGGACCGACCAAGAGATATCGCAGCGCACTGATGGGAATCGCCATCCACTCGGTAGAGTCGGTGTTCTTCCTGGTGGTGTTGCTGCCCATGGTGATCAGCTAACCGAGGGGTGCCATGAACCCCTCTCGATCGATGGTCCGGCGCCTCGCCCGCCTCCGTGCGGTCCCGGCGCCGGCCGTCGACGCGGCCATCGCCGTCGTCTTCCTGGCGCTGGTCGTGGTGGACCGGACCCAGGAACCTGTCGACGGCGGGGCGGCCATGGTCACCCTGTCCGTCGTCCTCACGCTGATGATCGCGGGCGGTCTCGTCGTACGACGTTCCTTCCCGCTGGCCGGGTTCGTCGCCGGCACGGTGGGGTTGTCGGTCGAGGCGTTGGCCGGCATCAGCAGCGCGGTGTCGCCGTACGCGAACCTGATCGGGATCTACTCGCTGGGCCTGTACGCCACGAGGCGGCGCGCCCTCCTCGGACCGCCGATGGCTGTGGTCGGTACGGCGATGTACTTCGCCGGCAACCGCGATGCCGCGGCCTTCGAGGGCGTGGGTGTGCTGTTCTCCTGGATCGCCACCTGGGCGGTCGGCTACAGCAATGCCCGACGTCGTGAGGAGCAGGAGCGTGCCCGGCGTGCGACCCGGCAGCAGGCGATCGCCGAGGAGCAGATCCGGGTGGCGCGCGAGCTCCACGACGTGGTCGGCCACACGGTGAACCTGCTCATCGTCCAGGCAGGTGCGGCCCGGCTGCTCCTGGACACCAACCCGACCAAGGCCCGCGAACTCCTGGCCGGGATGGAGCAGACTGGTCGGGACTCTCTCGCAGATCTGGACCAGGCGCTCGGCAACCTGCGCCCGGCACCGCATCCCGTCCCGGGCTTGGCACAGATCCCCGATCTGGTGCGCCGGCTCACCAGCGCCCGGGTGCGAGTGGTCCTGAGCCTCGACCCGGCGCTGCAACTGCCTCACACGCTGGATCTGTCGGCGTACCGGATCGTCCAGGAAGGATTGACGAACGTCCTCAAACACGCCGCCCCGTGCGCCGCGACCGTCGACGTTCATCGAGACGGTGACGCCGTCGTGATCGAGATCGCGGACGACGGGCCTGGACTGCCCGAACAGCACGTCCCGGGACGCGGCCTGCTGGGAATCGCGGAGCGGGTCTCGCTCTGCGGCGGCGTGCTCGAACAGGGCCGCGGTCCGGGGCGTGGGTTCACCCTGAGGGCGGTGCTTCCGCTGCCATGACGATCCGGGTACTGCTCGCTGACGACGATGCGCTGCTCCGCGCGGGACTGGCCGTCGTACTGGGAACCGCGCCGGATCTCGACGTGATCGCCGAGGCCGAGGACGGGTTGCAGGCCGTCGAACTCTGCCGCGAGCACGCACCGGACGTCGTACTGATGGACGTCCGGATGCCCGGCATCGACGGGATCGAAGCCACCCGGCGCCTGGTCGCGACCAGCCCCGACTCCCGGATCCTGATCCTGACGACCTTCCAGTACGACGAATACGTGTGGGGCGCACTGCGCGCCGGAGCCAGCGGCTTCCTGCTCAAACGCACCTCGCCGGAACGCCTCATCGACGCCGTTCGCACGATCGCCGCCGGCGAGGCGCTCCTCGACCCCGCCGTCACCCGGGACCTCATCCACCGCTTCGTCACCGGCCGGCCTGGGACCTCCGCCGAGGCTGAGTTCCTGACCGTCCTGACCGACCGCGAACAACAGGTTCTCACCCTGGTCGCCGACGGTCTGTCCAACGACGAGATCGCCGACCTGCTGGTCATTGCCGAATCCACCACCAAGACCCACGTCAAACGAATCCTCGCCAAGATCGGCGCCCGCGACCGAGCCCAGGCCGTCGTCTTCGCCTATCGCAGCGGCCTCGTCACCCAAGACCACCCCCACAACTGACCGAGACCTACGGCACTGGAGAGCGGTGTGTTGGTACGTCGAAGGGGAGGCCGCTGGATTCGGATTGGCAGATGGATTGGAGTTGGGAGTAGAGGGCGGCGACTGTCTCGGGTTCGGTGGACCAGAGGTTGGTGGATTCGGTGGGGTCGGTGGAGAGGTCGTAGAGCTGGCCGTCGGGGTGGTCGGCGTCCCAGGCGGGGTTGGCGTGCGCCTTGCCGGAGCCGGCGCTGAACAGGGCGCTGATCGACGGTTCGGAGAAGCCGCCACCGGAGCCGGGCGCGAAGATCGCCTTCCACCGGCCGGAGCGGATCGCGAAGCGGCCGCCGAGGCTGTGGTGGACCACCGGCCGGTCCGCCGAGAGCGACTCGCCCCGAGTCAGCGCGCCGAGCAGGTCCTGACCATCCTCGGCCGCTCCATCCGGAAGCGCCGTACCGGTCGCGGCCGCGACGGTGGGCAGGACGTCCGTCAAGCAGATCGGGGCCTCAAGCAACGAACCGGCCGGGATCTGCCCGGGCCAGAAGGCGATGAACGGCTCGCGGTGGCCGCCGTCCCACAGGTCGCCCTTCTGCCCACGCCAGTCCCCGTTGGGACGGTGCTGCGACATGTCGCCGTCGTCTTCGAAGATCATCGGCGCACCATTGTCGCTGGTGACGACGACCAACGTGTTCTCGGTCTCGCCGCGCTCGGCGATCGCCTGCAGTACCTCACCAACGGCCCAATCGACCAGACAGACAGCATCCGCCCGATCCCCCAGTCCGGAGCGACCACGAATGAAGTCCGGTGGTACACACGGCCGGTGCGGCGCTGAGGGCGCGAGGTAGCACAAGTACGGCGTACCCGGCTCGATCCCCCGCAGCCAGTCAACAGCCTCGCCGACGAACCGTACGTCGGCCTCGTCCTCGCGCCAGCCGTCCACCTGCAGCCCCGGCCGCTGCTCGGTCAGGTACACCTCCTTCTCCCGTTCGGGCACCCCGACCGTGCGATCGTCGGAGATGAAGGCGTACGGCGGCATGTCCAGCGACCCGGCGATCCCGAAGAACCGGTCGAACCCCAGCTCCGTCGGACCACCGGTGACCGCGGCGGTGTAGTCGATATCGTGCCCGAAGTCCGTCACGATGTCGTCGTGCAGCACCGCTCCGGGCTCGAACGCATCCCGGACCGATCCGTCACGATGGCGCCAGCCAAGCCCCAGGTGCCACTTGCCGAAGGCACCGGTCGTGTAGCCGGCGCCGCGCAGAACGCTCCCCATCGTCGCCCGGTCCGGTTCGATCAGGGCCGGACCGTGTCCCATCAGCACGAAGTTCTTCAGCGGCCCACGCCACGCATAGCGTCCGGTCATCAGGGCGTACCGGCTCGGCGTACAGACCGCGGATGCCGAGTGACAGTCGGTCAGTCGAGCACCCCCGGCGGCCAGCCGGTCGATGTTCGGGGTCGGGATGGCGGAGCCGTAGCAGCCCAGGTCCCCCCAACCCATGTCATCGGCCAGTACGACGACCACGTTCGGTCTCACGAGGTTCCTTTCAACGATGCGAGCAAGGAGCGTGCGCGCTCTTCACGATCCGGACCTGATCGGTCGTCGCCGGATCGATCTGGAAGTTGCCGTCGGCAGCGTTCGCCACACACGTGCCGTTCATGGCGACGTTCATCAGCGTCACGTCAGAGACCCGGTGATCGGGATCCCCACCGGTGAAGACGTTCGGCATCGTGAACGGCGTCTGCGCAGTGATGTCGCGGAACACCAGGCCGGAGATCTGCCCGAAGCCGAGCGCCGGGTCGTACCACTTCGGATGCTTCTCCAAGATGATGTAGAACAGCCGCCAGTTCGCGTCCTCCACCCGGATGTCCTCGAACAGGAACCTCTGCAGCTGCCCGGGGGTGGCATGCCGGGCCCGGAAGATCGCCTGCGGCGAGAGCCAGTAGTGCTCGGCATGAATGACGTCGTTGTCGTAGACGTGGAAGTCGGCCTGATCGGTGAGGATGTTCCAGCTGATCATGAACGGCGCACCGTTCTCGAGCTGCCACACCACGTTGTCCCGGATCACCGAGTCGCCGGTCATCGGCTTCAGCGCGTCGTCGTTCACCTTGCAGAAGTTGCCTTCCACCAGGCTCGCCGTGCCGGCCCAGATGCAGTCGGTGCTGTACCACCAGCTCATCACCTTCAGGTTGTGCACGGTGACGTGGTCGCCCAGCACCCGTACGTTGAACCGCGGGCCGTTGACGAACGTGAGCCCGTCGACCACCACGTTGCTCGAGTTCGACGACCCCGTCGAGCAGGCCGCGTGCGGAGGCTGGCCGGGATCGTGACAGTCGATGTCGATCAGCCCGGGCTGACTCTTGTTCGAGTCCTGATCACCGGTGTCGAGGTACGTCCCGTCGATGACGCCGCGGCCACGGATCACCACGTTGTGCACGCCGAGACCCTTGAACGTCCCCTGCACCCACGCGCCACCCGCAACGTACACGGTCTGGTTCGAGTGCAACTGCACAGTGCCGAGCTGATGCAGTCCGGGGCCGAGGTACAACACGTTCGGGTCGCTCGCCGGTGGTACGTCGATCTCGGGCGGATTCGCGAACACCAGCATCGGATGCAGCACCGGGTTGGTGGTGTTCGGCGTGAACTCCACCGAGACGTTGGCGGCCGCGGTCAGAGTGAAGGAGCACGTGCTGCCGGAGAAGTGCGTGCGGATCCGCGCCGACGCCGGCCGCACCAGGCAACCGGTCGCCGCACCGCTCAGCTTGTTCACCTCGACCGTCACTGGCCCGGCGAACGAGAACGACGTCCAGGACGTGTCCTTCTCCAGGTTGGTGTCGGTCTTGCGCGCCGCGACCTGGTAAACGAAGGAGCTGGTACTCCGGCCCCGCTGACCGACCGTGACGGAGTACTGATCGGAGACCGGGCTGCCGGCCGCCGGTGGGTACGTCGTCAGCTGCGGCCGGGCGTGGTGATCGGCCTCGATCGAGCCGTACGGGAGCTTGGCGCGTTCGCGGGCCAGATCACGCAGCATCGTGTCGGTGGTGCGGGTGATCTGGTCGGCGAGTTGCTGCACCTGCGGCAGCGGGCCGTCGATCGCCTGGCTGCTACCGCCCTGGTCGTACTCCGTTCCGACGTACTGCGGACCGGGCTGGGCGCCGGCCGGCGCGGCCGCGATCAACCCCGCGACCGAGACGAGCGCGGCGACCACACGTGCGAGCTTCATCATGCCTCACCTCTCGACGATGTCAGCCGAAACGACGGTGTCAGCCAGAGCGACGCCGTCAGCCGAAGCGGCGCTGGAACTTGGCTTCGGGGTCCCACTCGTTCAGGCCCGGGCACCCGAACGCGGGCGCGAGCACGTAGTGGTCGTAGGTCTCGACCAACCGGTCCCGCAGCAGCGTGTGGTGATGCCGGAGCTCGTCGACGTGCTTCTCGCTGTCGACCAGGTTGGTCATTTCGTACGGGTCTTCCTCGAGGTCGAAGAACTGCCAGGGCTTTCCGCCGTGGGCGTCGCCGAGCACCGTGTACTTGTAGCGACTGGTCCGGAAACCGCGCCACGTCTCTTCGTGGAACGGCATCCCCGGCCGCATCTCCGCGACGAACTCGAGCAGCACACCCTCGCGGTCGAGGCCGGTCTCGTCACCGCGGGCGAGCGGCGACAGGTCCAGCCCGGGCTTCGGGTCACGCGGTACGACGCCGGCCAGTCCGAGCAGGGTCGGGAACAGATCCTCGGTACTGACCGGATCGGCCACCACCGACGACGCGATGCCCGCGCCGGACAGGATCAGCGGGATCCCGAGCGACTCCTCCCACGGACGCTGCTTCGCGAGCAGGCCGTGGCAGCCGAGCAGTTCACCGTGGTCCGCGGTCAGCCCGATCACGGTGTTCTCCAACTGACCGGTCTCACGCAGGGCGCTCACCAGGCGTCCGATGTTGTCGTCGAGATTCTCGATCATCGCGTAGTACACCCGGAGATCGTCGATCAGGTCCCGGCCGTGCGGTCCGCGTTTGTTGTAGTCCTTGCCGACGTCAACGTTCTCCCGCAGGACGATCTCGCGATCCTTCCAGCGTTCGACGTACTCCGGTGGCGCGGTGAAGATCGGGTGCGGCGGCTCGACCGACAGCACCGTCGCCCACGGCTTGTCCGACGGCTTGCGCAGGTCGGAGATGGCGAGGTCGAACAGGCCGTCGGTCTGGAACCCGTCGATCTTGTGGGCCTGCGGATCGTCCTCGTTCCAGTAGTAGGTGTCCCACGGGTCGTTGCAGATGTCGAAGCCCGCGAAGCGCTGGAACCGGCCCTGGTACGGCCGCGGCACCTGGGTCCGCGACGTCTTCACCACCGTGTGGCCGGGGTAGTGGCCGAAGTTCCCGTACAGGTGCCACTTCCCGTAGAGCGCGGTCTGGTAGCCGGCCCCGTTCAGCTCGTCGGCCAGCGTGCGTTCGGCCGGCGACATCCGCCACTCGATCGAGGGGATGAACCGGGTGTGCGCGTACTCCCCCGTCATCAGCGAGAACCGGTACGGGACACAGACCGGGTACGTCGAGCACGCGGCGTCGAAGCGAGTCCCGGCGGCCGCCAGGGCATCGATGATCGGCGTGGAGACGTTCGGGTCGCCGTACGCGCCGAGGGCCTGGCGGCGCAACTGGTCGGCGACGATCAGGACGAGGTTCGGACGGGGGTCGGGTGACGTCACTTGAGTCCTCCTGCGGTGAGACCGCTGACGAATCGGCGTTGCAGTACGAGGAACAGCAGGACGACCGGGCCGAGCATGAAGATTGCCGCGGCGCTCGTCATCCCCCAGTCGGTCGAGTGCTGGTCCTGGAAGGCGAGGAAGCTGGTCGCCACCGGGCGCAGCTTCGGGTCGTGGATGAAGGTGATCGCCCAGAAGAACTCGTTCCACGACCACAACGCCACGATCAGCGCGACGGTCAGGAAGCCCGGCCAGGCCAGTGGCAGCACCACCCGGCGGGCGATCTGCAGGTCGGACGCGCCGTCCAGCCGGGCCGCCTCGGTGTAGTCCTTCGGGATCTTCAGCAGGAACGATCTCAGCAGCAAGGTCGCGAACGGCGCGTCCGTGGCCCAGTAGATGACGATCAGCCCGAACAGATTGTCGACCAGGTGCAACTGGGTCCACAGGAAGAACAACGGCACCAGGAACAACTGCACCGGGAGCGCACTGCCGAGGAACAGGTACCCGACCACGATCCCGCTCCCAGGCACCTGCAGATGACTCAGCGCGTACGCCGCGAGGCCGGCGATCAGGCAGGTTCCGAGGACGGCACCGAGACAGATGATCGCGCTGTTGCGCATGGTGGTGGCGAAGTCGCCGCGGGTCCACGCCTCGGTGAAGTTGTCCAGGCTGAGCGAGGTCGGCGGTGCCAGCGGATTCGTGCCGATCTCCGCGTTGTTCTTGAACGCGTTGAACACCACCGCGACCAATGGGCCGATCGCGAACAACGCCAGCGCGATCAGCACGATGTACGCCCCGGCGCCTCCGCCGGAGCCGCGCCGGCGGGATCGCCGCGGGCTCGCGGACGACGGATCGGACGTCCGGGTGGTGGTCGCCGGATCGATGACGGTGGTGGTCACTCGTCCTCCCATCCCTTCTTGCGCAGGTACTGGTAGACGGCCAGGATCACGGCGGTGATGGCGGTCATCGAGAGTCCGAGTGCGGCGGCGTACCCGGCGGAGTACTCGTTGAAGGCCTGCTTGTACATCAGCGTCGAGACCACTTCGCTGGACCCGGCCGGACCGCCCTGGGTCATGATGAAGATGTAGTCGAACGCCTTGAGCGTCCAGATCACCGTCATCAGGATCACGAAGATCATCGTCGGGCGGATGCCGGGCAGCGTGACCGAGAGGAACTGCTGCCACCTGCCGGCGCCGTCCACACTGGCCGCGTCGTACAACTGCGGATCGATGCCCTGCATCGCGGCCAGGAAGATCACCGCGAGGAAGCCCCAGAAGTGCCAGTCGACGACGAAGTTCACGCTGAAAAGCGACGTGGCGGTGTCACCGAGCCACGAATGATCGATCCCGAACTGGTGGCCGATCCCACTGGTCGGTGAGAGCAGCATCTTCCAGACCGCCGCGTTGACCACGCTGGCCACGACGTACGGGATGAAGTAGAGCGCCCGGAACAGGACCTGGAACCGGCGGACCTGACTGAGCAGGTACGCGCCCAGCAAACCCATTGCCATCGGCACCGAACCGAACAGCACGAACCAGATCACGTTGTGCAGCAGGGCTTGATGGACATCGGGATCGGTGAACGCCTTGGTGTAGTTCTCCAGGCCGATGAACTCGGCCGGCCCGAGCCCGGACCAGTCGGTGAGCGAGTAGTACACCGTCGCGATCGACGGACCGAGCACCACCACCAGGTTGAGCACCAGCAGCGGTGCCAGGAAGGCCCAGCCGATCACCGCCGACCGGCGCCGCGCACGAGCGGCGCCGGGCGCCCGTACGGCGGTGCCGGCGACGGCGGTCGTCATTTGGCCGGGCCCTGGGCGGGCAGCGCGGGGATGGTGCCGTCGGCCTTCTCCTCGGTGAAGAGCCGGTCGAGTTCCTTGCAGTAGTCGGCCGCCTTGATCTTCTTGGTCAGCACCTGCTCGAGTCCCTCGTAGACGTACACGTCCGTCTTCGGTGGCCACCAGGTCCACGTGACGTACCCGTAGTCACCCGTCGAGACCGCCTTGTTCAGCGAGGTCAGCACGCGGGCCGAGCGAGGGTCGATCTTCTTCGGGATGTCGGCGTCGGCGAAGTCGATCGGGATGTTGTACGTCGCCGGTACGTCGGCCATCCGCTGGAGGGCCGCGCCGCGGTCACCGTAGTACCAGTTCATGAACGTCGCGGCGGCGTCCTTGTTCTTGCTGGCCTCGTTGATCCCGAGCGACCCGCCGATGCCCAACTCGAACAACGGGTACTTGACCTCGTTGCGCAGCGCCGGGATCGGCATCCAGTCCCACTCGTTGTCGTTCTTCGCCTTGGCACCGAAGTACTGGCCGACCTGGCTCATGAACCAGCCGCCCTGCGGGATCATCGCGACCTTGCCCTTGCCGAAGTTCGCACCGATCTCCTGCGAGGGAACGGCGAAGTACTTGTCGACGCCGCCGGCCAGCCAGCCCTTGTCGAAGTAGCTCTGCACCAGTTCGACCGCCTCGACGAAGACCGGGTCGGTGAACTTGATGTCGCCGGACAGCGCCTGGTGCAAGGCGTCCGGACCCGAGTAGTGGTTCCAGAACACCGTCATCAGCCACTCGCCGGCGGCCTTCCAGTCCACGTTCGACGAGCCGAACGCGGTGATGCCCTGGCCGTGTGCTTCGGCCGCCAGTGCCTCGAGCTCATCGCGGTTCGTGGGCTGCTTCCAGCCCTTCGACGCGAACAGCGTCTTGTTGAAGTAGAGCATCATCGTGTCCACCCGCATGGGCAGCGCGAAGAGCTTGTCGTCGGTCGTGAACGCGTTCATCGCCCAGGCCGACAGCTTGTCCTTCCAGCCGTACTTGTCCGCGTACGGCGTCAGGTCGGCGAGCGCATGCGCCTTGCTCCAGGCCAGGGTCTGGGTCGCCGACGGGCCGCGGACCACGTCCGGCCCGGACCTGGCCTGCAGTGCGGTCTGGACGAGCCGGCGCAGGTCGTCACCCTTGTAGTAGGTCGTGTTCAGGTCGACCGACGGGTTCGCCTTCTCGAACAGGGCGGCGACCTGCTCGTTGAAGTACTTCTGGTTCGCGTCGCCCTGGATGTCGAGCCACAGGTCGACCTTGCCGCTGCCCGAGCCGGCCCCACTGTCGTCGCTGCCTCCACAAGCGGTCAGGACACCGGGCGCGGCGATGGCAGCCGCGCTCAGGCTCGCACCGGTCAGGAAGCGGCGGCGGCTGAACGAACGTGCGGTCATGATTCCTCCTCGCGGGAGATGGGGGTGATGCGGACTTGCTGAGTCGCTGTCCGGCCCTCGGTGACCACCAGCGCGACGCCGCCGCAGTCGTACGTGGAGTCGGTGAGGTCGAACAGAGCCTCGCCGTCGACAGTGGCGACGAGGCGGTCGCCGTCCACCGTGAGAGCGAGCTGATAGGTGTGGCCGTACTCCCAGTCGAACGCGCGGCTGGCGAGCACGGTGTGGCGCCGGACCAGGCGGACGGTGTTCCGGTCGGCCAGTTCGAGTGCGTAGTACCGCTGCAGTCCTTGGACCCGAGCCGCGATGCCGGCGGACGCCGTCAGGTGTGGAGTCACATCGGCGGTGACGGTGTAGTTCTGCCAGTCCCGTGATCCGTGGCTGAGCAGGCCGGTACCCCGGTTCTGCACGATGCGGAACGGTTCCGGCCAGTGGGGGTCCCAGCGGTCGACCGCACGGAGCCAGGCACGACGCCAGACGGTTCCGCCTGCCGGTCGCGTGAGGGTGAGATCGGGTGCGCCGTCCCAGGTCAGGCGGTCCAGCTGGACGGTGCCTGAAGTCGTCAGACCTACGGCTGCGACCGGCTGGCCACCGAGCTCCGGCACGGTCACGGCCAGATCCGCGGACTCGCCCGCCGACAGCGTCGTCCCCGGTCCGAACACCGTGCGCAGTTCGTCGTTCTCGTCGTACGCCGTGATCGTCAGCGCGACCTCGGCGTCGTCCGTCGCGTCGACGTGGGCCGTGACCGTCTGCCCGGTGTAGAGAGTCGGGCTCGCGAGCAGGCCGTAGATCGGCATGTCCAGGGCCTCGGGCGGGATGAACGTCGGTGTGCTGACCGTGGTACCTGCCGGCACTGTGAGCGTGGACGAATCGTTGCTCACCACACCGTTGCCCTCAGCAACGGTGAAGCCTTGCACCGAGCCCGGGAAGGCGAAGTGGAACCGGGCGCCGTCCTTCGGGACCACCGGTTGCTCGCCGGCCCAGGTCCGGCCGTGTCTCGCGAGAGTCAGGGCCTCGCGCGCCGCATCGGTGATGCAGGACCCACCGTCGGCCGCCGGCAGGTAGAGCCGGTCAGCGATCGGCCCACGCCAGTCCGGTCCGGCGTCGAGTCCGGCCAGCCCACCTCGGACGCCACAGATCGCGCCGACGTTGCCGGCGTTCGAGTCGGTGTCCCAGCCGGAGGTGTTGACCACCGTCATCGCCTGGGCGAACTCGCCGCCGCTGTGCGCGAGGGCGTTGATGATCGTCGCGTGGTTCGGGATCACGTGACAGTTGCCGCCGTACAGGTGGTAGCCGTACCGCTCCTCGATCCGTTCCCGAGTCGCTTTCCAGTCGCCGCCGGTGGCCCATTCGCGGACGTCGGCGACGACGCGGTAGATCAGGCTGTCCTTCGGGATCAGCGTGACGGCCGTGTCGAGCAGCCGATCCATGTCCGGCTCGACGAACGACTGCGCGACCAGCGCCGCGACCACCCGCGCGGCATGGATCGCCTCGCCGTCGTGGCTGACCCTTGCCGCTCGCTCGGCCAGGTCGGCCGCGGCCTGCGGATCGCCAGGCCGCGTCATCGCGAACCCCTCGACGAAGATCTGCGCGCCGACCTGCTCGGCGACCACCTGACCGTTGCGCGCCATCGCACCGCTCTCCGGCGGAACGATGCCGGCCTTCATCCGCAGGTACGCCGTGTGCTCGGTCGAGTTGCCGAGGCCGCCCCACCACAGCACCGTCTGTTCCTCGACGATCTGGTCGAGCCAGGTCTGCCCGACCTGCTCGGAGGTCGGCTCGACGCCGTGGTCACGCAGAGCCCGCGGGAACACCAGCGTGCCGCTGATGTCGTCGTCGGTGACCACCAGCAGGTGGTTCTTCAACGGCAGATCCGCACGGTCGTTGACGTAGTAGGTGATGTCGCCGAGTTCGTCGACGATGCGCTGGTACCGCCAACCCTCGAACGGCCGGCCCAGGTACACGGCGATCACCTTGCCGAGCACACCGGCGTACACCCGGTCTTCGTAGTCAGCCGGAATCATCAGAACGGCACTCCCGCGGTCAGGATCACATTGGCGTACGGCGTGGTCTCGCCGGTGCGGACGACGGCCCGCGAAGTCCGGCAGAGGATCTTGAAGTCTTCATGGCTGGTCCGTTTCAGCGGGACCGAGCCGAGGTGTTCGTCGAGGCCCCGCAGCAACCGCGAGTCCGTCAACTCCTGGGCGATGAGAGCCTGCTCGACCACCAGTTCGGCGATGAGTGCGGCCAGCACCGGCAGCAACGCGGGCTCGTCGCGGGCCCAGACCAGGTCGATCGTCTCGACGTCTGATGGGACCGGCAGCCCGGGATCCGCGAGCACGATCGTCTCCGTATGTCGCAGCCCGGCCACCACCGCGGCCAGCCGCGGGTGCCACAGTCCTGATCGACGCATCTCAGTCCTCCGTTTCGGGTGCGTCTCCGCCCGTCGGGTCGATGCAGCCGCACGACCCGCGACGGACCAGCTGGACCGGCAGAACCTCGGTCCTCGCCTCGTCCGCGTCGACCTCGCCCACGCCCAGTTGCTGCACGAGGTGGCTCACCGCCGCCCGTGCCAGCAGGCGGAACGGCTGCTGGACAGTGGTCAGGCCCGGCGTCGAGTACATGGCCGCGGCCACGCCGTCGAACGACGCGATCGCGAGCTCGTCCGGACAGACCAGGCCGAGCTCGGCGACGGCACGCAGTACACCCATCGCCTGTTCGTCGCTGGCCACGAAGATCGCGTCCGGCCGCTCGTCCGCGGCAAGCATCTTGCGGGCAGCGCTGTAGCCGGCCTGCCGACCGAACGGCGCATGCCACAGCGACATCGCATCCGGCTGAATGCCGCCGTCCGCCAGCGCCGAACGCCAACCGGCGACCCGGTCCATCGCGGGCATCACGTCTTGTGGTCCGGCCAGGCATGCGATCCGCCGCCTGCCGTGTTCGAGCAGATGCCGGGTCGCGGCGTACGCACCGCCGTGGTTGTCGACGAGCACCGCCGGCGCGATCCCTTCCACCGCACGGTCGAGCGTCACCCACGGCGTCTTCGCGCGCTGCAGATCCTCCAGGCAGCCCAGGGGACCGTGCGCCGGAACGAGGAACAACCCGTCGACCTGGCGAGCCAGGAACGTCTGTACGTACGTCGTCTGCCGGTCGTCGTCCTCGGAGGAGTTGCCGATCAGCAACGTGTACCCCTCGGCGAACGACTCCTCCTCGATCGCGCGGGCGAGCTCGGCGAAGTACGGGTTGGCGTTGTCCGGGACGACCAGGCCCAGCGTCATCGTCCGGGCCATCCGCAGTGAGCGGGCGATCCCGTTCGGCCGGTAGCCGAGCTGCTCGATCGCGGCCAGCACCCGCTGCCGCGTCTCCTCCGCGACCCCACGAGGTCCGCCGTTGAGCACGTAGCTCACGACCGAGGGCGACGTACCCGCCAACCGGGCCACGTCCGAGCGCCGCACCGTCACCGCGCCTCCGATCAACACGAGTTGCGTGGATGGAGCGGCCAGCATGTCGCGCCGGTCAGGCCGCTAGCAACACGTGTTGATCCGTCGTGACCCAACCGTGATGAAGGCGCTCTGTCAGCTACTGCTGCGCGTCGGAGCGGGGTCGAGAGGCGGGTACGGCGAATCCGCCAGGCCGAGGTTCCGCCAGACGAAGCGGGGGATGCGAGCCAGGAAGCCGCGGAGGACGTCGGCGCTGTGGGCGATGACCCCATGGCTGTGGGTGCCTGGCGCGAACCAGGCCCAGTCGTCGGCGATCCTGAAAGACGCCGGCGGGTTGGCCATCAGGTATTCCATCTGGCGCGGGTGGATGACGTCGTACGCGAACTTGGTGTCCTGGGCGGTGACGGCGAACTGGTCGTTGAAGGCTTCGCTCTCGAAGCTGATGCCGCGGCCGAAGCCTCGCCGGGCGACCTGGATCCACGGCATCCGGGCCGGCAACTGGAAGCCGAGGATCGGCTCGCTGTGGTTCTCGACCACGGTCCGGGTATGGGTCCGGCCTTCGCTGTCGGTGGAGGTCTCGGTGCGAGTGGTCTTCCAGTGGTGCGTGAACGCGACGAACGGCGGACCGTCGCCGTCGCGGCCTCGGATCACCTCACTGGTGCTGTGATCGTGGCCGGACCGAGTCACCGGGGTGACCTGCAGCAGGCTGTCGTCGACGCCGATCCAGTACCACTCCGGGTGGTGGTAGAAGGTCAGCCGCGGTGGCTGCTCCGGCTGGATCCACTGGTCCAGCGCGGTGGCATCGATCGCCGCGGCGGCGGTGGCCAGTTGCTCCAGCCAGGGACCGAGCAGCTCGACGTCCTTGCGCGGCGGATCCAGGACGACCAGTTGGTCGGCGTCGATGCTGAGGTTCACACCCGGCTGGCCCGCGGCCATCGCGGTCAGCCGCTCACACAGCTGCGGCGTCATCACCGCTGTCGCGAACGCCGGGTCCAGTGCACCGACCTGCCAGCCCTGGCCGAGGTGCGCCGGGGTCTGCATGACGGTCGCTTCGACTCCGGACCGCGGCTGCGTCTGACCTCCGGTGATCCACAGCTCCGGCAACCGCCGGGACAGCGTGACCATCCCGACCCAGCCCGACCAGTACTCCGAGTCGTACTCGATCACCTGGAACGCCCGGCCGGAGCTGGTCAGGCCGGTGATCTGATCGTCCGGCTTACGCCGGAAACCCATCCCGAACGGCGGATTGCCGAGCCGACCGACGGCATCGAACGTCGGACTGTTCACGAACGTCCAGCCGCGATCCCGCAACCTCTTGATGTACTGCTGCCGCCGTACGAGCGCGACGATGCCCCAGATGATGCCGGCCGCACCGACGACCACAACGGACAGTACGAAGACCCCTGACCCCGCCACGTCCACCTCCTTCAGCCCAGAACCCAACCACACGGCCGGGTCCAGCCGCAGGAACGTCTGACGCATCAGCCGCCCGGACCGCTCCGTCGGAACCGGCTCAGTTCGGCAAGGTGGCCTGGACCTGCCAGCCACCGCAGGAGGTCGGCTAGGCCAGCAGCGGGAGGAGGTGGAGGATCGGGCCGCCGAGGCTGCCGAGCCAGCCGGCCAGGGTTTGCAGGGGCTGGACCAGGGCCGCGCCCGCGGAGGCGAGTGAGCCTGCGGACAGCAGCAGCCGGGTGAGTCGCTCCAGCGAGCTCGCGGCGCGGGGCCGATCGGGCTCAGGTTTCTGGATCTCGGCCTCGATCTCGCGCACTTCCGCCTCCGCGGCAGCCGAGGTCTGCTGCTCGAGCGGAGCGAGCCGAAGGCCGGCGCGTAGATCGATGACCGCCTGGCGGGCCGCTTCCGGTGTCACCATCACGCCTTGCTGACCACCGGTGATGTGCTGGTCCCGGCCGACGTTGTTGATGTTGCCGGCGGACTGGTTGCCGATGTTGAAGGTCATCACGCATCCCTCTCAAGGGCCGCGGTACGGCCGCGGCGGCGGCAGTTCCCGGTCGACCCGCTTGCGCCGCGAGGTCGCGACGATGTGCAGCACGATCCCGATGATGATCAGCAGGATGCCGAGGGTGTTGATCAGTCCACCCAC
Source organism: Kribbella capetownensis (assembly GCF_004331485.1). Taxonomy (GTDB): domain Bacteria; phylum Actinomycetota; class Actinomycetes; order Propionibacteriales; family Kribbellaceae; genus Kribbella; species Kribbella capetownensis. Next base: position 418,842 of record NZ_SJKD01000004.1, on the reverse strand, counting down.
CAGCGTCGTCAGGAAGCCGTCGCCGAAGTTGTCCGGCGGACCGGTCGAGTCCATCGGCGTATCGACGATCAGCTTGAAGAAGCTGTAGCCGCCGGCGTAGGCGATGCCCAGACCGGCCACGAAGAGGACGACTCCCGTCCAGACCAGCCAGCGCGCCTTGGTCCTCGTCGCCGCGATCTCGCGGAAGAAGCTCTCCCGCTGCTGGATGATCTGCTGCGAGTAGTTGTACTGGTCCCGCCCGACGTTGTTGATCGAGTCCGCGCGCTGGTCCCTGATGTCGTAGCGAACCGCCTGCTGCGTCGCCGGCGCGCGATCGCCTTCGTAGCGCAGCCGAAGCCCCGCGAAGGCCACCGTGTCGCCGGCGGACAACTGGCGCGGAGAACCGATCGGTACGTCGTTCACGTACGTGCCACCGGACGACCCGAGGTCCTCGACGTAATCCAGACCGCCTTGGCGCCAGAGCGCGGCATGCGTACGGCTCACCTGGATGTCGTCGAAGCGCACGTCACAGCTCGGCAGCCGGCCGACCGTCAGTCGGTTCCCGACCAGACTGATCCGCCGCCCGTGATCCGATCCCGCGCTCTCCACGACCAGGTACGTCGCTCCGGCAGTCGACGGCCCCAAAGCACCACCCCCGGATTCCAGGAAACCATCCCGCAATCAGGCAGGCAAGAGCCGAGGTCGGCACCGTCAGTCTGGTGCCGTCGGAGTTTTTACGTCAAGAGCCCGGAATTAATCCGCGCAGATTAATTCCGAGGTCTTGACAGAAAACGTGAACACGGCCCAGAGTCCTCCGCATGGCCAAGGACACCGCCGGACCGCTGCGCCTGCTCCGGGAGACCCACGAGGATCGGGTGCTGACGGTGTTGCGCACGCAGGGCGCGATGACCCGTGCCCAGCTGGCCGAGCGAACCGGCCTGTCCCGGGCGACACTGTCGTCGATCGTCCAGGAACTGCTGGCGGCCGACGCACTGACCGAGACCGCGATCGACGACACCACCACTCGCGGCCGCGGCCGCCCGGTCACCCAGCTGACACTCAACGCCTCCGGCGGTCTCGCGCTCGGCATGGACCTCGGTCATCGCTTCATCCAGGTGACGATCGCGAACGTCGCGCACGAGGTCGTCGGCTCGGCCGGCACCGACTGTTCCGAACGCACACCGTGGTCCAAGCGACTCGACCTCGCCCTCGACCTGGTCGACACGCTTGCCGCCGACAACGGAATCTCGCTGTCCGCCCTCGCCGGCGTCGGCGTCGGTGTGGTCGGTCCGGTGTCGGAGACCGGCGGCCACCGCCAGCCGAGCCGAGCCACCCGCATCCATCTCGTCCGCGACGGGTTGACCGACCGCTTCGGCGTACCTGTGTACGTCGACAACAACACCCGGCTGGCCGCGCTCGGCGAGGCGATCTGGGGCGCCGGCGCAGGTCTTCAGAACGTCCTGTATCTGCGGCTCTCGTACGGCGTCGGCGGCGGCTTGGTTCTCGGTGGCCATCTGTTCTCCGGCGCTGGTGGCGCGGCCGGCGAACTCGGCCACATCACCGTCGACCCCCGCGGGCCGAAATGCGTGTGCGGCGGCCGAGGCTGCCTCGAGCGCTACGTCTCGCTCGCCGCGATTCTCGAGGAGTGCGGCGTACGCCGGTTCGACGAAGTACTGCGGCGGTTGGCCGACGGCGATCGCGCAGTACGCGCGGTGATCTCGACGGCCGGGACCCGGATCGGTGAGGTCCTCGCGGCAGCCTGCAACACCGTCAACCCCGAGACAGTGGTCATCGGCGGCGAACTGGCTGCGGCTGGTGCGTCGTTGCTCGACCCGATCCGTGACGCCGTCCGCAAACACACCCACAACCAGGTGCGGCACGGGCTGCAGATCGCTCCCGCCGCGCTGGGCCACGACGATGCGGCGCGCGGCGGTATCGCCCTCGTGCTGCGGCGCTCCGCGCTCCTGGCCGGCTATCCGGCCGCCCCCGCCGATCCCGACGAGGCTGCGGCCACGCGGGACCGGATCCCCGACCTCGGCTGAGCCCTGCCCTGAGGAGGCACTCGCCATGAGCACCTCGACCACGCCCCGACCGTCCCGACGCCAACTGCTCCGCACCGCCGGCGGACTCGCCATCGGCCTTCCCTTGCTCAACGCCTGCACCGGCGGCGGCCAGAGTGCCCAGAACGCCGGCGCCGATCCGACCGACGCCAGTGGCCCGATCACCGTTAACTGGTGGGACCACTTCAGGCCGTTGACCGAGCTGTTCGAGAAGAAGTTGTTCGTCGAGTACCACGGCAAACACGACAACGTCACGGTGAAGCGCCGTCAGCTCGATCCCGCCGACCTCGGCCAGGCGCTGCAACTCGCCCGGCGCAGCAAGCAGTTGCCCGACGTCCATTCGACGGCAGGCCTGAGCGGCAGCGTCGCGGCACTCGTCACCAACGGCTGGTTCCACCCGATCGGCGACTTCGTTGATCTCGGCAACAGTCCGATGAAGGACTACCTGTACGACGGGATCCACCGCTTCGACGGGAAGGTGTACACGTTCCCGGTCTTCAGCGGCCGGTGGCACGACTCGACGACCTGGGTGAACAGCGCGCTGGCCAAACAGGCTAGTCTGGATCCCGAGCAGTCGCCGGCCACCTGGGACGAGTACCGTGCCACGGTCCGCACGCTCGACCAGAAGACGCCCGACTCCGTGCACGGCCTGCTGCTGCCGATGAAGGACACCGACTACCTGGGCGGGAAGCTGACCGCCTTCGCCCAGATGGCCGGCGCACCCGGTCAGACCGACTGGAAGACCGGGGAGATCGCCGTCGCGAGCGAGCCGTTCATCCAGGCGATGGAGTTCCTGCTCGCGTTGAAGGCGGACGGCGTACTGCATCCGGCGTCGTCCTCACTCGGTCCGCGCGACGCGCGTGCCCGTTGGGCCGCCGGTGAGGCGGCGCTGTTCCCGTGGGGCCCGTGGTTCATCGGCGGTCTCATGGTCGAGGAGTCGCCGGCCGTCAAGCGAGGCATCAGCGCCTGGCAGATCCCGGCGCCGTCGACGCAACGCGGCACGGTGTACGTCGCGCCCGCGCCCGGCTCGTTCTTCGTCTCGGACCAGGCCAAGAACCCGAAGGTCGCCGCCGATGTGCTGTTCCAGATGACCACGGCCGACTTCGCCGCCCAGTTGGCCACCCGGATGGACCAGCCGCCGATCTTGCTCGACTCGGTGGACAAGGCCGACGTGCACCCGGCGTACAAGAAGAACGTCTCGTTCTTCCAGCAGGACGTGCGGATCGGGCCGGTGCCGGAGGTCCGGAACGGCGGTGTGGCGAAGGCACTGGCCGAGATGCGCGACGTGCACCCGAGTCCCGGTGAGATCGTCCAGGCCGTGCTGACCGGCTCGACCAAGGACTACAAGGCTGCGCTCCAGCAGTACGCCGACAAGGCCACCAAGGAACGCAAGCGCGCGATCGACGCCGCCAAGAAGAAGGGCGCCGAGGTGAGCGAGGACGACTGGGTCTTCGGCAACTGGCAGCCCGGTCAGGACTACACCCAGGCCAGCTACAAGTGACCGTCACCACGGAGGCACCAGTACGACAGAAGGCGCCGGCGCCCGCGCCGAAGCGGCGTACCGTCTGGCGGCGGATGCGGGACGACTGGTGGATCTACCTGTTCCTGCTGCCAACGGTGGTCGGATACGGCCTCTACACGGTCTATCCGCTCGTCGCCAGCTGGTGGTACGCGTTCCTCGACTGGCCCGGGTTCGCCGACGTCGGCACGTTCATCGGCTTCGCGAACTTCGAGCTGCTGTGGGCCGACGACCTGTTCTGGAACTCGTTCCGCAACTCGCTGGTCTTCCTGGCGATCGCAGTACCGCTGCGGGTCGGTCTGGCGCTGCTCCTCGCGATCGTGCTGAACCGGCGGAGTACGCCGTTCCGCGGGCTCTTCCGCACTCTGCTCTTCCTGCCGGTGGTGACCACCGGCGCGATCGTCGGCGTCGTGTTCACACTGATCCTGGACGCCGGCGGGCCGGTCAACCTGGCGCTGGTGAAGTCGGCCCTGGTCGACAGTCCGGTCGACTTCCTCGGCTCGTCCGGGATGTCGTTGTACAGCGTGATCGGTGTCTGGGTGTGGAAGTGGCTCGGCATCACGCTGATCTACTGGCTGGCCGCGTTGCAGACAATCCCGAACGAGCTCTACGAGGCCGCGCGGATCGACGGCGCCGGCAACTGGAAGGAATTCCGGTACGTCACCTTGCCGCTGTTGCTGCCGTTCCTCGTGGTGATCACGTTGATCGACATGGTCGGCGCACTGAACGTCTTCGACCTGGTGATGACGCTGACCGGCGGCGGCCCGGCGTTCTCCTCGGAGGTGGTCGAGGTCTACATCTACCGGACCGCGTTCGGCGCCACGGTCCCGCAGCTCGGCTACGCCTCAGCGGCCGCGGTGCTGTTCGGCCTGCTCACGATGGCACTGGCGATCGCCCAAGCACTGGGGATTCGGGCGGCTCGGCGGGCGATGGCATGACCGCGACCAGAAGCTCCCGCTGGCTGATCGGAACCGGTCTCGCGCTGCTCTGTGCCGTCTGGATCTACCCGTTCCTGTGGTTGGTCTCCGGCTCGCTGAAGACCAATCCGGAGATCTTCGGCAAGGGCCTCAATCTGTTGCCCGAGGCACCGGTGTGGGAGAACTACAGCCGGGCCTGGTCGGAGGTCGGGTTCTCGTCGTACATGCTCAACACCGTGCTCATCACCTTGGGCACCGTTGCCCTGGTCATCATGCGGAGCGCGCTGGCGGGCTACGTGCTCGGGCGGTACGACTTCGTCGGTAAGAAGGTCCTGATCGGCGTCTTCCTGGTCACCTTCTTCCTGCCGGAGGGCTACACGATCATCCCAGTCACACAGCTGACCGACCAACTCGGACTGCTCAACTCCCACCTCGGCGTAGTCCTCGGGCTCGGCGCGGGCGGCCACGCGGCCGCGACGCTCCTGTACGCCGGGTTCTTCCGCACCATCCCGAAGGACCTGGAGGAGTCGGCCCGGATGGACGGCGCCGGGCCGCTCACGGTCTTCTTCCGGATCATGCTGCCGCTGGCCAAGCCGATCACGGTGAGCGTGTTCATCCTGCAGTTCCTCGCCGCGTGGAACGCCTACCTGCTGCCGCTGGTGTTCACGCTCAGCCATCCCGAGTTGCGCACGTTGGCGGTCGGTATGTCCGCGTTCGTCGGAGAGAACGACACGGACTGGGCCGGCATGGCCGCGGCCGCCGTACTGTCCCTGGCACCGGTAGTGGCCGTGTTCGTCGTACTGCAGCGGCAGTTCGTCGAGAGTCTGGCCGGCGCGGTGAAGCAATGACCCCTAGCTCTGGAGACCGAGTGCCGTCGAACATCCTGCTCCTGATGACCGACCAGCACCGCCTGGACACCCTCGGCTGCTACGGCAACCGGGTGTGCGAGACCCCCGCCCTGGACGGGCTCGCGGCCGCCGGCACGCTGTTCACCAACGGCTTCACTCCGACCGCGATCTGCACTCCGGCCCGGGCCACGCTGCAGACCGGCGTACTCCCCTACAAGCACACACTGCTGGCGAACTACGAGCGCAATGTCGGCTACCGCGAGGAGCTCGACGACGACATGTTCCCGCCGTTCTCGTCACTGCTCGGCGAGTCCGGCTATCAGCTCGGCCACGTCGGCAAGTGGCACGTCGGCAAGGTGAAGGGACCGAAGGACTTCGGGTACGACGGTGAGCACTACGCCGGCTGGGGCAACGCCGTCCAGCATCCCGACTACCTGCAGTACCTCGCAGACAACGGCTATCCCCAGTTCGCGGTGCACTCCCCCGTCCGCGGCACCTTCGCGAACGGGGAGCCGGGCAACCTTCTCGCCGGCATCCTCGACCAGCCAGTGGAAGCCACCTTCGAGTACTTTCTTGCCGAGCGCACCATCCAGCAGCTCCGCCGGTACGCCGAGGACGGGCGGCCGTTCTACCTCGGCTGCAACTGGTTCGGACCACACCTGCCGTATTTGTTGCCCGAGGCGTATTACCACCGCTACGACCCGGCCGATGTCGAGCTGCCGGTCTCGATCGCGGAGACCTTCGCCAACAAGCCCCGTGTGCAGCAGCACTACTCCTCGCACTGGACGTTCGACAGCCTCTCGCCGGACACCTGGCGGAAGCTGATCGCGGCGTACTGGGGTTACGTGACGCTGATCGACGAGCAGGTCGGCCGGATCCTCGCCGTCCTCGACGAACTCGGGCTCACCGACGACACGGCCGTGTTCTTCACCGCGGACCACGGCGAGTTCACCGGGTCGCACCGGCTGCACGACAAGGGTCCGGCGATGTACGACGACATCTACCGGATTCCCTTGCTGGCAAGGATTCCGGGGAACCCTTCCGGTCGGTCCGAGGACGGCTTCGCCACCTTGACCGACCTCACCCCGACCTTCCTGGAGCTCGCTGGGCTCACTGTCCCGCAGTACTACCAAGGCCGGTCGTTGCTGCCGCTGATCGCGGGCGACCGCCCCGCGGACTGGCCGGATGCCGTGGTCGCGGAGTTCCACGGCCACCACTTCCCGTATCCGCAGCGGATGATCCGGACCGACCGCTACAAGCTGATCGTCAACCCCGCCGACGGAAACGAGCTCTACGACCTCGCGACCGACCCGCACGAGTTGCAGAACCGCTACGAGCACCCCGAGCTGGCCGGCGTACGGCGTGAGCTGATGGGCCGGCTGTACGCGACGCTGCGGGATCGCGGCGACAACTTCTACCACTGGATGACCTCGATGTTCGAAGTCGGCGCGAAGACCTACGACACCGCCCTCAGCTCCCTGGACGAGGAGAACCCGCACCCGTGACGACCACCGCGACCATCGACATCCGCACCGACCGGCGCAGCCCGATCGACCCGCTGATCTACGGCCACTTCCTGGAGTCGGCGTTCTTCGGCAACATCGACGGCGGCGTCTTCGACGAAGGCTCAGCCCTGGCGTACGACGATCCGGGCGCGCGCAACGGCCTGCGCCGCGACGTCGTCAAGCTGTGCCGCGAACTCGGCCTCCCGGTGGTCCGCTGGCCGGGCGGCAACTTCACCTCGCCGTACCACTGGGAGGACGGGATCGGGCCGCGCGCCGAGCGGCCGCGGCGGCTCGAGCTCGCGTGGGGTGAGGAGGAGGACAACCACTTCGGCACCGACGAGTTCCTCGCCTGGTGCGCCGAGGTCGGCACCGATCCGTATCTCGCGCACAGCTGTCGTGATGTCGACGACGCGGTCCGCTGGGTCGAGTACACCAACTACGGCGGCGACACGACGTACGCACGGAAGCGTGCGGCCAACGGGCACCCGGATCCGTACCAGGTCAAGTACTGGGGTCTCGGCAACGAGGTCTACGGCCGCTGGCAGATGGGTCATCGCTCGGCCGAGGCGTATGCCGCCGACGCCACCGAGCACGCCCGCTTCATGCGCGCCGTCGACCCGTCGCTCAAGTTCATCGGCGTCGGACTCACCGACGACCGGCGCGGCTGGACCGACACCGTCCTGAAGGCGGTCGGGAACCAGATCGACTACCTGTCCTTCCACCTCTACGGCGCGACCACCCAACTGGTCGACGGCGCCACCGAGTACGACGAGATCGTTGCGCAGTCGCAGTACTTCGAGCAGCAGATCCAGACGTACGCCGATCTCGTTGCCGGCCTGGCCGCGCAGCACGGAATCGAACGGCCGCTGGGCCTCGCGCTGGACGAGTGGAACATCCGTCACGTCGAGCCGGACACCTGGCCCGAGCCGCAAGCCTCGGACGACGGCGGCACGATCGAGCGCGACGTCGACGGGCTCTCGACCGAGCGCTGCCGCCGGGTCAATCGGTGGAGCCCACGCACCCTGGCGGACGCGCTGTTCTATGGGGGCGTCTTCCACGCACTGCACCGGGCGAGCGGGCACGACGTACCGGTGACGATGGCGAACACGGTGAACCTGCTCAACGCCAACGGCGTCATTGTCGCCCGACCGGGTGGCGCGGTGCGGGCCACGACGTACCACGTGTGGGACCTGTACCAGAACCACCTCGGCTCGGTCGCGTTGACCGCCGACGTCCGGTCATCCGGGCGGCTGGCCGCCGTACGGCAAGGGGATGCACGTGACGCGGCCGGCGAGTTCCGCACGCGCAGCGGCACCGTGCCCGACCTCGATGTCTCGGCGACGCGGACCGAAGACGGCCGCTCGCTGCGGCTGGCTGTGATCAACCGCCACCGTACGGCCACCATCCGCGCCGACCTCCTGCTCGACGGCCGAGCCGAGGGCTTGCCGACGCAGGTCGCCGTCCGTGATCTCGGCGTGGACGTGGACGACGTACTGGCCTCGAACAGCCTCAGCAGCCCGGACAACGTCGCCTTGAGGGATCGCGGCGTACTCGATCTGACCGATGCCGGCTACGACTTCCCGCCGCACAGCATCACCCTGCTCTCCTTCGACCTGACCTGAACCCGGAGGGTTGCTACCGTCGCGCAGGTGGCCGACCGGACGAGTCCCGAGCCACAGTCGCTCTGGCGTAACCGGGACTACCTGAGCTGGTGGACCGGGACTGCGTTCTCGGTGCTCGGCAGCAACGTGTCCGTGGTCGCGTTTCCGTTGCTGGTGGTCTTCGGCACGGGCTCGGTGTTCGGCGCGGGTGTCATCGCCGCCGCCGGCCGGATCGGTCTGCTGATCACGACGCTGTGGGGCGGGGCGCTGGCCGACCGGGTCAGCCGTCGCCTCATCCTGGTCGGCGTTCCGTTGCTGCAGGCCGTCCTGATGGCCGGCGTCACCATCATCATCTGGACCGGGCACGTCTGGATCCCGGTGCTCGGCGCCATCGGTCTGCTCGCCGGGCTTCTCGTGGGCGTGGCCTCGGGCGCGGAACTGCCGGCGCTGCGCAGGATCGTGCCGCGTGAGCAGTTCGCCGCGCGGGCCGCTCAGGAACAGGGTCTTCACCAAGCGGCCCAACTGATCGCCTCGCCGCTGGCCGCGCTGCTCTACACGCTCGCGCGCTGGCTGCCGTTCGCTCTCGACGCGGTCACGTTCCTGCTCGGCTCGCTGTTCTCCGCACTCATCCGTCGACCGCTCGGGCCGGAGCCGAGGTCGGACGACTCCGGGGGCAAACCCAGCTTCCTGGCTGACGTGCGTGGTGGTCTCCGGGTCGTCCGTCGTACGCCGTTCCTGCGGTACACGATGGTGTGGGTCGCGGTGACGAACATGGTCGGGAACTCGTTCCTGCTCCTGCTGATCGTCCTGCTGAAGGAGCGTGGCGCCGGACCTCGGACCATCGGTGTCATCAACTCGATGGTCCTGATCGGCGGCCTGCTCGGAGCCGTCCTGGCCGGCCGGATCCTGGAACGCGCCGGGTCCCGGCGGGTGTTTCTGATCGGCGGGTGGGTGTACGTCGTCACCCTCGCCCTGGCTGCCGTGTCGCCGCAGCAGTGGCAGATCGCACTCACCGCCGCGCTGTTCGTGTTCGCGTCGGTGCCGACTGTCTCGGTCTGGGAAGCGTACCTGGCCAGTCTTGTGCCTGACGAGTTCGTCGGCCGGGTCGGCTCGGTGGCCAACTTCGCCGCGCAGTCCCTGGTCTGGCTGGGCCTGTTGCTCGTCGGCTTGCTCGTGGACCACCTGGGTGCCACCGTCGGTGTGCTCTGCTACGCCGCCCTCCTTGTCCCCTTCGCGGTCTGCAACCTGTTCGCGCGCTCGCTCGCCGTCCTGAGCACACCACTGGCCCAGGTCCGGGAGGTCGACGTCACCTGAGAGCGGCTTCGATGATGCACATGCGGGTGCCGGTGTCGATGACCTGGTTCAAGCGGAGGCCGGCGGCTGCGAACAGGGCGGCGTACTCGGGTTCGGTGCGTTCGCGACCGCCGGGTAGGACGAGCATGTTGAGGTCTGAGAACGCGGCCACCACCTCGTGGCCGGGCCGGTCCAGGACCAGCTCGACGACGAGGACGACGCCGCCGGGGTTGAGCGCCGCGGCGCAGGTTCGGAGGATCTCGACGCAGCGGTCGTCCGGCCAGTCGTGCAGGATCGACTTGATCAGGTACGCGTCCGCGGACGGGAGCGCCTCGAAGAAACTGCCCGCTATGGCTGACCACCGCGACGCGACTGCCGCGGATCGCGGCTCCTTCGCCACAACATGCGGCAGGTCGAACACCACACCTTGCAGGTGCTCGTGCTGATTCAGTACGGCGTCCAGCAGGATCCCCTGCCCTCCCCCGACGTCGACGATCTTGCTCACCCCGGAGAAGTCGTACGCCGACGCGACCGCCTTCCCGACGTACCAGCTCAGCGCGGTCATGTTGTCGTTGAAGATCGTGTTGTACTCCGGATATTTCTGGCGGTGCGCCCACACATCGACACCCTGCAGGTCCTCGAATGCGTTCTCACCCGTGCGCACACTGTGAGCGAGGTGACCCCAGGCCGACCAGAGTGCCGGGTCCTGCTGCATCCGGGCCAACGGTCGCAACGTTCCCGGTACGTCGGACCGCAACCGCTCACCCATCGCGGTGTTGGAGTACGTCCCGTCCTGCTCGGCGTACACCCCGACAGCCACCAGCGCGCGCATCAGTCGTCCCAGCGTCTCCTCGTCGGCCTGGACGACGGCCGCCAGCTCGGCAACCGTGCGCCGCTCCCCCACCAGTGCGTCGGACACTCCGAGCTCCGCCGCCACACTCAGCGCCGCGGAAGCCCGGAAGCCCGTCACCATCTCCTGCAGATCATCCATACCGCTGATCATGCGCCTGTTTCGGACGAACAGTCCCTTGTCCTGACGGTCCAGGGCATGCCAGGGTGTTCGACCGGCGCGAGCAGCCGCGGACAGCGGCGACGCTGGTGATCCACGTCGTCACCAGACGTCGCCTGCGAAGGGCTTCCCATGAGCACACCCGAACCGACTACGACGACAGATCCTGGATCCGTGTCCGCGGCTCCGCGGCTGCCGGAAGGCTTCACCGACACGTTCACGAGCCGGATCATCGATGCCGGCGGACTGCGCCAGCACGTGGTCGTCGGCGGCAATGGTCCGCCGTTGCTGCTGGTGCACGGCTGGCCGGAGAACTGGTACGCGTGGCGTGAGGTGATGCCGGCACTGGGCCAGGACTTCACCGTCATCGCCGTCGACCAGCGCGGGATCGGGCTGACCGAGAAGACCAGGACCGGCTACGACGCGGCCACACTGGCCGCCGACCTGGCCGCGCTGATGGACGCGCTCGGACATGAACGGTTTGCCGTGGTCGGCCACGACACCGGAATGGTGATCAGCTACGCGCTGGCCGCCGACTACCGTGACCGCGTCGAGTCCCTCGCCGTCGCGGAGGTGCCTGGACCACCGGGAGTGGTCGACGGTCCACCCCTGTTCGTCCCCGACATGGTCAACGACAAGGTGTGGCACATCCCGTTCAACCGCGTCGACGACGAGCTGATCGTGGACATGGTCGGTACGAACGCGGACGCCTACTACCGTTACGAATTCACCATCCAGGGCGGCGGTACGACGGCGCCCGAGCACGCCATCGAGTACTACGTCAGCCTCTACAACCGCGACCGGGACGTACTGCGCGCCAGCTTCGGGTTCTACCGCGCGTGGCAGGTGACCACCGGGCAGAACGTCAAGCGCAAGGAGCACAAGCTGACGATCCCCGTGCTCGGGATCGGCGGCGAGAACAGCTGGGGTCCGCACGTCGCGGAGGGGATGGGGCCGGCTGCGAACGACGTACAGAGCGTGGTCATCCCCGGCTCCGGCCACTGGGTCGCCGAGCAGGCTCCCGAGCAACTGCTCGCGGCGCTGACGACGTTCCTGGCCCCGTACCGCGACGCGGCGCGCGTCGCCACCGTGTCGTAGGTCCTGATGTTCCGGGGTCAGCGGTTGCCCTCCTTCGGGGCGGCTACCGGGTGGATCAACTCCGAGCCGCTCGGTTCCGCCGAGCTGAAGGGCCACGTCGTCCTTGTCGACTTCTGGACGCTGACGTGCATCAACTGGCTCCGCACCGTGCCGTACCTGCGGGCCTGGTCGCAGGCGTACGCCGGCGACGGGCTGATCGTGATCGGCGTGCACACGCCGGAGTTCGAGTTCGAGCACGAGACCGATCTGGTGCGGCAGGCGGTCAAGGAGCGCGGATTCGACTACCCAGTTGCCCTCGACAACGACTACGCGGTCTGGAGCGCCTTCGACAACCACTACTGGCCGGCGCTGTACTTCGCCGACGATCGCGGCATGATCCGCGATCACCACTTCGGTGAAGGACGCTACGTCGAGTCGGAGCGCAGCATCCAGCGACTTCTGGGCATCGAGCGAGAACCCGCGTCCGTGATCGGTACCGGCGTGGAGGCGCCGGCGGACTGGAACCAGCTACGCACGCCGGAGACGTACCTCGGCTACGCGCGGGGCGGACAGTTGCCGGGCGGTGCCGGGCTCGACGACCGCCACGACTACCAGTTGCCGGAGCGGCTCGCGTTCAACAGTTGGGCTCTCGGCGGCCGGTGGACAGTTCGGCCGGAGTTCGTCGTACTGGAGGAGCCCGGAGGGAGGCTCGCCTTCCGGTTCCAGGCGCGCGACGCCCACCTGGTGCTGGCTCCTGGCGCATCGGACGCGATCCCGTTCCGCGTGCTGCTCGACGGCGAGGCGCCGGGCCGGTCCCACGGTGTCGACGTCGACGAGGACGGGAACGGCGTACTGCGCGAGGGCCGCATGTATCAGCTCGTGCGCCAGTACGACGCCGTCCTCGAGCGGACCGTGGAGATGAGGTTCGACGAAGCCGGCGTGGAGGCGTACGTCGTCACGTTCGGGTAGCGGAGTCAGCCTTCGACGAGTTGCTGGCCGCCGTCGATGTCGATGGTGGCGCCGGTGATGGCCGTGTTGATCATCAGGTGGATCGCCAGGTTCGCGATGTCCACGCCGCCGACGACGCGGCCGATCGGGAGGGTGGTCCGGAGTTGCTCACGACGGGCCTCCAACTGGTCGCCGAGGATCGTGGCGGACAGCGGGGTGTCGACGAAGCCGGCCGCGATCAGGTTCACCCGGACCGGTGCCACCTCGACGGCCAGGTTCCTCGTCAGGGCCGGCCCCGCGGCCGTCAGCGACCCGATGGAGGCAAGGCCCGGCGCCGTCCGGCGGCCGCCGGTGCCACCCATGAAGAGCAACGACCCACCTGGACGGACTCGGGTGGCCGCGTGACGGGCGACGTGCATCGGTAGCAGCAGGTGCGCTTCGAGGTCCCGGCGTACCGCGTCGAAGTCCATGTCGGCGAGCAGTCCGTAGTACGGACCGGGACCGGTGACGAGAACGTGGTCGATCGGGGTGGGCAGGTCGCCGAAGAAGGTCTCCAGCTGGTCGAAGTCGGTCGCGTCGAACGCGGCGACATCCGCCCCGAGCTCCTTGCCGGCCTGCTGGAGACGTTCCGGTGAGCGGGCCGTGATGATCACGCTCGCGCCCTCCGCCCGGGCGAGCCGCGCGGTCTCCAAGCCGATGCCCAGGCTCCCGCCGATCACCACGACTGTCTGCCCGGCCAAGGTCTTGTCCGTCATCGTTCCTCCATCTGTGCGGGCATAGGGTGTGTCTGATGGTCCCGCGCCGTAGGCGGGGGACCATCAGACACGCCCTAGGACTCGGCGCCGCGAAGTGCGTCGCGGAGTTCTCGGCGGGAGCCGATCGCGAGCTTGGCGAACACCTTGCGGAGGTGCCACTCCACTGTGCGAGGGCTCAGGAACAGGCGAGCGCCGACCTCCGGGTTGGACAGACCGTCCCGCGCCAGCAGGGCGATCTGCTTCTCCTGGGGCGTGAGCTCGTCGCGCTTCGTCCCGGCCCGCCGCTTGCGGACGGTCTCGCCGGTCGACAGCAGTTCGCGCCGGGCCCGTTCGGCGAACGCCTCCATGCCGATCGCAGTGAGCAGCTCATGCGCAGTACGTAGCTGGCGCCGCGCGTCGACGCGGCGACGATGGCGGCGGAGCCACTCGCCGTACAGCAGGTGCGCGCGAGCGAGCTCCGGTCGCAGGAGCGTCCGCTTCAAGCGATCGATCGCCTCCTGGTACAGGGCTTCGGCGACAGAGCCCTCGCTCAGCAGGGCCCGCGATCGCGCCGCGAGTCCGAGCGCCCAGTCCGTGCCTGCCGCCGCGGTCGCATCGACCAGTCGGTCGAGAGCGCCGGACGCGAGGTGCTGCTCACCGCTCCGGGCACCGGCCTCGACGAGCTCGGGCAGCGCCCACGCGGAGAGGAAGAGTTCCGGCGCGTCCGCACAGGCCTGACGCGCCGCGGCCAGTGCCTGCGGGTAGCGACCGAGTCCGTTGAACAGGATCGACGAGGCCCACCGCGAGTACTGAACGCCGATCCCCTGTCCACCATCGGCCGCATCCTGAGCGGCGGACGTGATCAATGCGGTCGCCTCGGTCTGCCGCCCGCGCAGGGCAGCCAGCAGCATGGCGCCGTACGGCGCGATGCGGGTCTCGGTCGCGTCGGTGACGGCACCGATCTCCGCGATCACCGCATCGGCTTCGGTGAAGTCACCCCGCCAGGCGACCTGGATGGCGTGTGCGGTCAGGTCGATCGGCAGTCGCGCCAGCGCGCCGGCAGCGCGGGCCAGCCGCAGTTGGCGAGCGTTGATCGTGGACCAACTCTCGTCGTCCCAGAGCACGTTGGACGGCACCGTGGTCAACCATCCCCACCGGAAGTTGTCCGCCAAGGACAGGTCCTTGGCGGCGAAGGCGTCGGTGGCGCGCCTGAGCATCGGCGCGGCCGCCGTGCGTCCTTCGGTGACCAGTTGCGCCAGCCCGTCCAGCAGCAGATCGGACGGACGCGGAGCGTCGGCGGGCGGAAGGGCTCTGGCGGCCCGCGACGCCTCGAGCAGACTGCCCGCCGTGGCCAACCGGCCGGCGAACAGGGCCGCTCCCCAGGCGTCCAGGTAGGTCTCGCGGGCGAGGTCCAGATTGAACGGCTCCAGTTGCTTCGCAGCCTTCAGCAGCAGCGGAGGCGCGTCGCTGCCGTGACCTGCGGCGAACGCGATCTGGCCGCGCAACAGATCGGCCCGCGCACGCTGGAACTCGTCGAGTACTCCGGTCTCCGCGGTCGTCAGTAGCCCGAGCGCCGCATCGAGTTCTCCGGCCTGGAGGCTGACCTGCGCGGCTGTCAGTGCACGCTCCGCACGGCGTTCGAGCTCTGCCGTCAGCGCGACCGACCGCTGCAGGAACGCGGCCGCGGCGGCGAGCCCGCCTCGGGCCTGCGCGCGACCTGACGACCGTTCGAGCTCGGCAGCCACTCCCTCGTCCGGTCCCGCTGCCGCGGTACCCAGATGCCAGGCCCGGCGATCGGCATCGATCCTCGCGTCGGTCACCTCGGCCAGCGCGGAATGCACGGCCCGGCGATCCTGTGGCGTCGCCGATCGGTAGACGGCTGAACGTACGAGCGGATGCCGGAACGCCACCCGGTCGCCGATCACGAGCAACTCTTCTGCCTCGGCATCGGCCGCCGCCGAGTCTCCGACGCCCAGCCGCCCAGCCGCTTGCCAGACCAGCAGCGGGTCGCCGACCGGCTCCGCCGCCGCGACCAGGAGCAGCATCCGGGTCGGCTCGGGCAGCGCAGCGATCCGCGCCAGGAAGCTGTCCTCGATCCGCCCGGACAGCGCCTGCGCGCCGAACAGCCCGAAGCCGCCCGCCAGCTGCGCCACGGTCAGCCCACGCGGCAGCTCCAGCAACGCCAGTGGATTCCCGCCGGTCTCGGCCACGAGTCGGTCCCGGACGCTCGTATCGAGTCCGAACCGAACCGCAGACTCCAGCAGCGCCCGCGCCTCGTCGCTGCGCAGCCCGACGACCTCCAGCTCCCGCAGAGCCCGCAGCTCCACCCCGGACTGACGCGTTCCGAACAAGACGCCGATCGGCTCGGCCATCAGCCGCCGCGCCACGACTCCCAGGACCTGCGCCGAGGACCGATCCAGCCACTGCGCGTCGTCCACCACGCACAACAGCGGGCCCTCCTCCGCCAACTCGGAGAGCAGACTCAGTACGGCGAGTCCGACGAAGAACCGATCCGGTGGCCCCGCGTTGGTCAGGCCGAAGACCGTGGTCAGCGCATCACGCTGTGGAGCCGGAAGGCGGTCCAGCCGGTGCAACATCGGCGTACACAACTGATGCAACGCAGCGAAGGCCAGCTCCATCTCCGACTCGACGCCGACCACCTGGAGCACCCGCAGGTCCGAGGCTCTCGTCATCGCATAGCCCAGGAGCGCCGACTTGCCGACGCCGGCCTCGCCGCGCAGTACCAGCGAACGCCCTTCGCCCGAGCGAACGGCGGAAATCAGTTCGTCCAGCGTTGCGCACTCGGAGCGGCGACCGCGCAGTCTGTCTGGCCCTCCCCAGAAGGACGCACCCTCGTCCTTCACCACCGGCATCGCCCGCCCCTCCACGGCCGCCTCGCAACTTTTCCAGACTAGGTGCGCCCCGTTGGCCTGGCTACAGCGCTCACTGATCCCGTACGCTCGGGCGTCCGGGCGGCAGGGGGCCACCGGTGGGGGGAGTATTGATGCACGTCCAGGGAAGTCTGACCATCGACGGCGTCCTGGCGGTGCCGATCGAGGCGTACACGTTCTCGGTGACCGGAGCCGTCGCGGTCGCGACCGGAAAGTCGCGGATCTACCTCGAAGACGCATACGTCGTCGAGACCGTCCGGGCCGCAGTGAACACCGCACCGACCGGCGCGGCGCTGGTGGTCGACGTGAACAGGAACGGCACGACGATCTACACAGACCAGGGGAAGCGGCCGAGTATCGCGTCCGGGACGAACACCGACGCCGGCGACCCGCCGGACGTCACCGCGCTGGCCGCCGGCGACTATCTCACCGTCGATGTCGACCAGGTCGGATCGACGGCCTCGGGTGCCGATCTGACGGTGACCATCCGGGTCCGCCGGGCCGGGTAGACCGTGGCGCAGGCGGCGGGTTACACGTTCAACGCGGACACGGTCGACGGGACGACGGTACGAGACGTCGCCGGCTACTTCCTGCCCGGCACGATCGTCGGATCGGCGGTCCTGGTCGCGGCCAGGTATGGCGACGGCCTCAACTGCACCGGCGGCGCACTGCATGTGGTCGTCCGGCCGCCGAGGGCCGGAGAGGACTTCTACCCACTCAACACCGACGGTGGGCTGTCAGTTGCCGCGTGGGTCCAACTCAACGACACCACCGCCGCGCCACGCTGCATCGCGTCCGCGACCAGCAGCAGCACCCTCAACTGGGCCGTCTACGCGTCCAACTCCGGCGGCAACGTGGAGGCGAGGATCGCGGGCGCGACGTACAGCACGAGCTCGAGCATCCGCGACGGCCTGGAGCACCACGTCCTGGTCGTGTACGACGCGACGCCGGGCACCGACACCGTGACGATCGCCGTCGACGGTGTCGAGGTCCTGTCGGTCAACGCCACGGCCGCCTTCACCTACTCCGCGACCGAGGTCGTCATGGAGGCCGGGCGGAACACCCTCACCGGCACTGAGGCACTGAACGGGATCATCGACGATCTGCGCTGGTGGAACGACCCGGTCGAGGAGACGTACTGGCCGACGCTGATCGCCGCCGAGCAGGTCGACCACCAGTTGGCGATCTACCCGTTCGACCACGACACCGCCGACGACTTCGGCAGGTTCGGCCGGGATCTCACGGTCGCTCCATCGGCGAGTTTCACCACCGGCCTGTACGGACGGGCTCTGGTCTCGGCGGCGGCAGCAGCCGGTGCGACAGGGGCGATCAACTTCCCCGATTGCGACCGGCTCGCCCTCTCCGGCTGGCTGCGACTCGACACCGCACCGACCGGCACGGCTGCCCCGGTCCTGGCCATCAACGATGCCCTGGGCAACGGACGCGTCCGCGTCGTGGTGAACACCGCGCGCACCGTCACCGCCACCTGGACCACCATCGACGACGGCACCGTCTCGGTGACCAGTACGGCGACGTTGACGGTCGGCCAATGGACCCGGTTCCTGTTCGCGATCAACCCGACGTACGTGCAGGTCCGGCTCGAGGACGCCCAGGAGACCGTCAACATCGGCGACGGTGTCCCGCACGTGACGCCGGCGATCGACGGACTGGACACGCTGTACATCGGTGGCGACGCGACCGCCGGTGGTCAGGTGTCGTACGACTACCTGACCTTCACCAAGAACTTCCTCGCCGAAGTGACCTCGGGGTACTGGAGTGGCGCACCGGTCGCCACGCCGTACCGGCCGGAGAATGTTGCCCGCGGCATCTACCACTTCAACGAGAACGCCGGGACGCTGGTGGACGACAAGTCGCCGTCCGGCAACGATCTCACGCTCACCGGGGCCGGGTCCTGGATCACCGGCGTCCAGGGGTCCGCCCTCGGCTCGAACGGCACCGGTCCGGGTGCGTCGAGGACCACGCTCACCTGGCCGGCATCGCCGCCAGGCTGGGCGTTCTCGGCGTGGGTGAAGTGTCGTGCCAGCAGCAGCGGCGCCCGCTTCCTCGTCCTGCGGAACAGCAGTTCCGAAGTCGCGCACGCGGGCATCCTGGACGGGGTGTTCTGGGTGCGCCTGTTCGGCGCGAGCGGCACCACCGGGATCCTCAGTTCGGCGCGAGGACCGATCGCCGCCGAGACCTGGACGCAGGTGGCGGCATCGTGCGACCAGAAGGCGATCCGGTTCTTCCTGGATGGCAAGCCGTTCACGATCGAGCCCTACTCGGTGGGTGCGCTGCTGCAACCGACCGAACTGAATGTCGGCGGCGACAACCCGGACTCGTCCGTGGCCGACGTGGACGACCTCCGCCTGTTCGACTCCCCGATCAGCGCGGCCAACGTCCGATGGCTCCACCAGAACCCCGGCCAGTACTACGACGCGGCTCCCGCCACCTTCGCTGCCTGGGGCGTGCCGCTCTAGGGGTGGTTGCCCAACCAGGTCGAGCGCAAGCTGGCTAAGCGGCTGCTCCGCATGACCGCCACCCCGGCGCCCGCAGAAGCCATGCGCCGCGAGGCTCTGACGATCCGCGCCGCGGTCAGCACGCCCGACGCCAAGGAAGGAATCGAAGCCTTCCTCGACAAGCGCGGCCCGGCCTTCCCCAGCGCTACTGACTGAGAGCGGCCGGCAGAGGCTCGGTGTGAATGATGTGGAGACGGCTGACGGCTCGGGTCAGGACGACGTACAGGCGGTGAAGGCCGCGCGGTTCGGCCGCGACGATCCGGGCCGGCTCGGCGACCACGACCGCGTCGAACTCGAGCCCCTTCGCCAGGGAGGCCGGCACGCAGACCAGGCGCGTCGCGTCCATCTCCTCCTCCCCTGCGCCGAGAAGTGCAGGCTCGAGACCGGCAGCGACCAGCGCGTCCATCAGCTCCGAGACCTGGTCGTCGGCCGCGATCAGAGCGACCGAACCTTCGCCGCCGAGGTCGGTCTTGCAGGCGTCGACGAGCTTGTCCACGAAGGAGCGTTCGTCGGCCTCGATGACGCTCAGCGCAGCCTCGACAGTCCGGACACCGGTCGGTACGCCGAGCGTGGGCGCGATGTCCGGCAGCAACTTCGCGGCGAAGTCGATGATCTGCGCCGGGACCCGGAAGCCCCGGTCGAGCTCGGCCACCACGGCGTCGGACTTCTCCAGGTGACCGAGGACGCGATCCCAGGAGCCCGCGGCCCAGGCGGTTGTCGCCTGGGCGAGATCGCCGAGGACGGTGGCCGAGCCGGTGCGGCAGCGCCGGCCGAGCGCGCGCAGCTGCATGGCCGACAGGTCCTGCGCC
Source organism: Kribbella capetownensis (assembly GCF_004331485.1). GTDB lineage: Bacteria > Actinomycetota > Actinomycetes > Propionibacteriales > Kribbellaceae > Kribbella > Kribbella capetownensis. The sequence continues at coordinate 399,136 of NZ_SJKD01000004.1, read as the reverse complement.
TCATCCAGGACGAGGTGGCCGAGTGAGCCGCTGCTGCGTTCGATCGAGTCCTCGAGTTCGTCGAGCAACACGGTGTCGGCGGCCGACCACTTCGCGGACTTCCAGGACCGCGCAGGCTTGGTCCACAGCAGCGCGGCGCGTTCGTCCTCAGTGAGCTCGTCGCCGGCGGCCTGCGCGAGGAAGTCGGCATCGGAGAACAGTCGGTGCAGAACCTGCTGCGGAAACACTCGCGGCCAGACCGCATCCTGCACTTCGCGCACCGGCTTCGAGCGGGCCACGGCATTCTGCACGCGGTCGTCCGGCGACTCGGCGCGCTCCTCCATCCGGACCAGGACGACGTGCGCGATCCGCTGGGCGAGAGCGTTGCGGCCCGGCGCGTACCGCGTCGACTCGCGCAGCGACGACACGATCTCCCTGACCTCGTCCTCGTGCACGCGGTAGCGCCGGGATCCCTTGCTGTACAGGACTCCGGCGGTCGGCGTACCGACGTACGACCACAAGGCCCGGTGCAGCACGGTGGCCATCCGGGCATCGCCCTTGACCCGCGCGGCCTCCGGCTCGTCGGCCGCCACGGCGGCCTGGCTGATCCACTCGTCGATGGTGGTCTGCCGTACGTCGACCTCGCCGAGCGCGGGCAGGACCTTGCGGATGTAGGACAGGAACGAGCGGTTCGGCCCGACGATCACGACACCGCCGCGGCTGAGCCGTTCCCGCTCGGTGTAGAGAAGATAGGCCACGCGGTGCAGGCCGACGGCGGTCTTCCCGGTGCCGGGTGCGCCTTGCACGCAGACCGACGGATGCAGCGGTGCCCGGACCAGGTCGTCCTGTTCCGGCTGGATCGTGGCCACGATGTCGCGCATCGGCCCGGTGCGTGGGCGCTCGATCTCGGCGCGCAGGAACGCGTCGGCCTGGTCGGCCACGACTGTCCCGATCAGCGGCTCGTCCTCGAAGCCGGTCAGCTCGGCATGGTCGGAGAAGCCGTACCGGCGCCGCAGCAGGACTTGCTGCCGATCGCTGCGGGTGGCGCGGTAGAACGGCACCGACACGGGCGCGCGCCAGTCGATGACCAGTGGCGCCCCGGTGCCGTCGTGCACATGCCGGCGGCCGATGTAGATCCGGTCGAGTTCCTCGATCGCGCCGGCCTCATAGTCGAGCCGCCCGAAGAACAGCGGTACGTCGGGCAGGTCGATCAGCGCCCGGGTGCGCTGCTCGTACGCGCGCTGGTTGGCCTCGTTGGTGAAGCGCTCGTCGTTGTCCTCGCCCCCGATCACCGGGATCTCGCGCCCGAAGACGTCGCCGTACATGCGGGCCAGCGCGGCGCGCGCCTCGGTCAGGAAGGCCCGTTCGGCCTCGAGTTCATCGGTGCCGGCAAGGGTGTGTGCGGAATCGACCATCGAAAGAGCCTCGACTCTGTTGGCAGATGTACGAACAACGGACTGGCGGCGATCAACAGGGTCCCGCCCCGGAGAGCCATCCGGTTCGATTCGATCCTTCACGCAGTGCAGAGAAGCCACCCGAAAAGACAGGCCGAGGACGTTACCAGCGGGCCCGACGCGCCGCTACCCAATTACCTGGCCCCCGTCAGCCACTACATTTGACACCGATGGATATCGGTCGCCGCCCGTTCTTTGGCCGTTAACCTCAGAACCCCCGTGGGCGTCGTCTGCATTTCCTAAGTTCCTTGAGGTTATGAAGGAAGGGATGCATGGACGCACTCATCGCGGTCCGGTCGCGCGGGATCACCAAGGCATTCGGTGAGGTCGTCGCCCTCGACGGCATCGACCTGGATGTCGCGCAGGGACAGATCCACGGACTCGTCGGACCGAACGGCGCCGGCAAAACGACACTGCTCGGTCTCCTGCTCGGTCTGGCCGTCGCCGACAGCGGCAGCCTCGAGATCCTGGGTACGCCGGTCGGGCGCGCACTGGCCGCGCCCGAAGGAGTGGCCGGCTTCGTCGACGGACCCGGGCTCTACCCATCACTGACCGCCCGGCAGAACCTCGCCGCCTTGGCCGATCTCCGCGGCGGTACCGAGACGGCCGGAATCGACGCCGTCCTCGCCGAGGTCGGCCTCACCGATGTCGCCGACGACCGGACCCGTGGCTTCTCTCTCGGCATGCGGCAGCGACTCGGCCTCGCCGCCGCTCTGCTGACCAAGCCCCGGCTGATCGTGCTCGACGAGCCGTCCAACGGCCTCGACCCGGCAGGGAAGAGGCATGTCCATGGTGTCCTCAACCGGCTGGCGGCCGAGGGAACGACCGTCGTGCTCTCGAGTCACCGCATGGACGACGTCGAGGCCCTGTGTTCCGAGGTCACCATTCTCAACACCGGACGCATCGTCTTCACCGGACCGCTGAGCAAACTCGCGGCCGAGAACGGTGAACTCGACTACCGCCTGGTCACTTCCGATGCAGAAGCAGCCCGCAAGGTGGCTGCCGACACGGCCGGGATCACGGTCGACCAGGCCGTGTCCCCGAACGACGACCTCTTCGTTGTCCGTGGACTGGTGCCCGCGCTCGACGATCTCGTCGTACGGCTCGTGCAGGCCGGCATCGCGGTACGTGAGTTCGCGCCGGTGGTGTCGCCCCTCGAGGCAGCGTTCCTCGCCCTCACCGAGCAGCAGGAGGTCGGTCAGTGACCGCGACCGTCGCCGACGCCCGCCCGGCCGTCGCCCATCCCGTCTCGGTGGCCCGCGGCTACCGGTTCGAGTTGGTCAAGCTGACCTCGCAATGGCGGATCCGCCTGATCGTCGTCGCCTGCTGGATCGCACCCGCGCTCTTCGTCGCCGCCGTCAGCCAGCAGACCTCGCTTCCGGTCGACACCCTCTTCGGCCGCTGGATGCACGCGACCGGGTGGGCCGGACCGCTGGTGATCCTGGGCTTCTCCGGGAACTGGGCGCTCCCGCTGCTGACCTCGCTGGTCGCCGGAGACGTGTTCGCCTCCGAGGACCGGCTCGGGACCTGGCGCCACCTGCTGGTGGCGGTCCGTTCGCCGCAACGGATCTTCGTAGCGAAGGCGCTGGCCAGTCTGACGGTCATCATGCTGCTGATGGCTGGGCTGGCCGTGTCCAGCGCGGTCGGCGGACTCATCGCGGTCGGCAACCAGCCGCTCGTCGGCCTCGACGGCCACCTGTTGCCGGCCGGCAATGCCGCCGGGAACGTCCTGCTCGCCTGGGTCTGCGCGATCGCCCCGACCCTGGCGCTGGCCGCGATCGGCCTGCTCGGGTCCGTCGCACTGGGCCGGTCTCCGATGGGCCTGCTGCTTCCGGCGCTCGTGGCACTCGCGATGCAGTTGGCGCAGATGCTGCCGCTGCCGGTCGCCGTACGGCTGGCTCTGCCCGGATACGCGTTCACGGCCTGGAAGGGCCTGTTCACCAGTCCGGGCCAGCTCGCTCCGTTGCTGATCGGAGTGGTCGTCAGCCTGGTCTGGGCGGTCACCGCGACCGTGCTCGCGTACCTGCTCTTCCTGCGGCGCGACTTCACCAACCTGACCTCGGACGGTTCGGGCCGGCGGGCGATCACCGTCGGGCTGGTGCCGCTGGCCGGCCTGCTCGCCGTCACCATCGCGATCCTCGCCGCGGTGACGGCCTCGGCGACGGCCGGCATCCAGCAGACCAAGGTCGAGGCCGGCGTGTCGACCGCGTTCGCCCACCTCTACCGGGTGCAGACCAAGCAGCTCAACCGTCCCGACGTCACCGAAGCCCAACTGCAGGCTTCGACGGCGTGCACCAAGGGCGACGGCAAGGTCGACCCGGTAGGCCCCGGCAACGACTGGCGTTGCGTCGTCTCGTGGCACCTGCCCGGCGTCGCAGCGACCGGGCAAGCCATCTACCAACTGGACATCACCGCCGACGGGCGCTTCATGGCCGACGGCGACGGACCGAAGGAAGTCAACGGCTTCTTCCTGGTCCGTACGCCGATCGGTGACGCGCCCAACCCCCTGTGGCAGTTCGACGGCAACGTCGATCTGCTACCCACCCCGAAGGGATAACCCAAGATGCAAGTAACACGCCTCCGCCGGCGTGTCGAGAAGAAGCCTTCGGGCCTTCTCGGTCGACGCATCGGCCGCCGGGTACCACTCGTCACGGCAGGCGCCACCGTTGTCGCCGTCCTCGCCGCCGGTACCGGTTCGGCCCAGACCACGCAGTTCGGTACCTCGCACGTCGGTGACACCACCGACAAGGGTCTGGTCATCTCCAGCGACCAGTACCTGAAGCCGATCGGCGATCGTCTGCTCCTTCAACCCGGCAAGATCATGTCCTCTTCGGTCAGCCCCGACGGCACCCACGTCGCCGCCTCGATCACCGACGGCGGCATGGCGCTGGCGATCGTGAACCTGAAGGACTGGAAGGTGCAGCAGCTGATCGGCAACAACGCCGCGGCGAATCTGCGCATCCCGGGCAACGACATCGGCCAGGAAGGCCCGACGTACTCCCCGGACGGATCGCAGCTGTGGCTCGGGCAGACCGACGGCTACCGCAGGTTCGCGGTGAACCCGGACGGCAGCCTTGCCAACCCGACGTTCGTGTCGATCCCGGCCGACGGACCCAAGCACGCGCTGGTCGGCGAGGCCGTGTTCTCGTCCGACGGCTCGATCGTGTACTCCGCCGTCAACGGCCAGAACCGCGTGGTCGCGATCAACGCGGGCACCGGCGACATCATCCAGAGCTGGCCGGTGGGCATCGCCCCGCGTGACCTGATCATGGTCGGCGACAAGCTGTACGTCAGCAACGAGGGCGGCCGGACGGCGCGGCCGGGCGAGACCACGATCAACTCGTACAACACCCCGGTGCCGGCCAACCCGGTCACCGCGGCGACGACGACCGGCACCGTCAGCGTCATCAACCTGGCGAAGCCGGCCGCCGCCCCGACGAGCATCACCGTCGGTCTGCACCCGACCGCCCTGTACGCCAAGGGCAAGGCGCTGTTCGTCACCAACACCCAGACGAACGACGTGTCGATCATCGACACCGGCAAGAACAAGATCGTCCAGACCGTCGCCACCCAGCCATGGCCGGAGGCCTCGGTGGGCTACGAGCCCGACGGAGTGACGCTCACCGACGACGGTCACCTGCTGGTGACGCTCGGCCGCGCCAACGCGGTCGCCGTCTACAAGTACACGACTCCGCTGGAGCCGGTCAGCTACGTCGGCCTGCTGCCGACGGACTACTTCCCGGCTGAGATCACCACGGTCGGCGACGACGTACTGGTCTCCAACACCCGCGGCATCGACGCCCGGCGTACGACGACCGCCGCCGGTCGCGGCACTCACGACACCACGTCGAGCCTGCAGCGGTTCAAGCTGCCGACCGACAACGTGATCCGCGCCGACACGGCCAAGGTCTTCCAGCAGAACGGCTGGACCAAGGGCTCGGTCCAGGTGGCCAACGGCAAGGGCGAGGCGGCGAAGAAGAAGCCGGTGCCGGTCCCGCAGCGGCTCGGCGAGCCGTCGACGATCAAGCACGTCTTCCTGCTGGTCAAGGAGAACCGGACCTACGACCAGGTCTACGGCGACATACCCGAGGGCGACGGCGACCCGGCGCTGGCGCAGTTCGGTGAGAACGTGACGCCGAACCAGCACGCGCTGGCCCAGCAGTTCGGGCTCTACGACAACACCTACGACATCGGCACGAACTCGGCCGAGGGTCACAACTGGCTGATGCAGGCCGACAACCCGGAGTACACCGAGTCCTCGGCCGGCGAGTACCTGCGCAGCTACGACACCGAGGACGACGCGCTCGGCCACCAGCAGACCGGCTTCATCTGGAGCGGTGCGCAGGCGGCGGACAAGACCGTGCGCGACTTCGGTGAGTTCCAGCAGTTCCTGACCAAGCCGGCCGGCGCCAGCTGGCAGAACCTGTACTGCGACACCAAGAACATGATCGCCACCGGGGAGGACACGAAGTACCCGCTGGTCTCGTCCTCGCCGATCCCGTCGCTGAACGACGTGTCGGTGCACGGCTTCCCGAAGTTCGACACCAGTGTCCCGGACATCTACCGGGAGCAGATCTGGAAGCAGGACTTCGACAAGAACGGTCCGGCGAACCTGAACATGTTCTGGCTGTCCAGTGACCACACCGGTGGTCCGGCGAACGCGGCCGCCCAGGTCGCGGACAACGACCTCGCGGTCGGCAAGATCGTCGAGACGATCTCGCACAGCAAGTACTGGAAGGACTCGGCGATCTTCGTCGTCGAGGACGACTCGCAGGCCGGCCTGGACCACATCGACGGCCACCGGGCGCCGATCCAGATCATCAGCCCGTGGGCCCAGCGCGGCAAGGTCGACAACCACTACTACTCGCAGATCACGATGATCCGCACCATCGAGCAGATCCTCGGGATCCACCCGATGAACCAGAAGGACAGTGCGGCCACCCCGATGCGGGACGTGTTCACCCAGCGCCCCGACAACACGCCGTTCACCGCTCTGCCGAACCGGACCTCGCTGACCGGCGGTCTGAGCACCCCGCCGTCCTGCGGCCTGGACGTCCCGGCGGCGCAGAACCCGCTCGCGGCGCCCGCGCCGAAGGCGACGGTACCGGCGGACATGCAGGCCATGGCGGCCACGTGGAACGACTGGAAGTCGCAGCAGCGGCTCACCGGTCCGGACGCCAAGGCCGACTTCGCGAACCCGGCGCAGATGGACCACTTCACGTGGTACCAGGCGCACGACTGGGCCACGCCGTACCCCGGTGAGGACAGGATCGTCGCACCGCAGGACGTGCCAGGCTCGTACATCCCGGCCCCGGACTCCGACGGCTGAGGTAACACGTAAGTACGTAGCACCCGAGGCCCCTGGCCGGCATCACGCCGGTCAGGGGCTGCCGCGTTTCCTACCAGGGATGGATTCGCTTCCACCCTCCGACCGAGGCATGTCCTGCCCGGACTTCAACAGTCACGCCGATGACCGGGCCCCGTCGGTTCGCCGACGCTGGTTGCGGCAAGCAATCAAGGCAAGGGACTGGACATGCTTCGACTCCTGGGATTCAACCCGTACCTGCGCGCGCTGATCGGCATCGGCCTGCTGGTGTTCGGGATCGTCACGCACCGGCCGCTGCTGATCGCCGTCGGTGCCGCTGTCGGCATCTGGAGTGCGGCGAACGTCGTCATGGATGCCAAGGGCAACGGTCAGCGCGACCGTCCCGGGCGGGACCGGTGACCGGCGTCGTCTCCGTCCGCGACCTGACCAAGCGGTACGGCGACTTCGCCGCCGTCGACGGCGTCAGCTTCGATATCGACGAGGGCCAACTGGTCGCCGTACTGGGACCGAACGGTGCCGGCAAGACCACGACGCTCGAGATCCTGGAGGGGTTCGCCGAGCCGACCTCTGGTCAGGTGCGGGTCCTCGGTGAGGACCCGCCGCGCGGCGGCCGTGCGTGGCGCGCGCAGGTTGGCCTCGTCCTCCAGTCGACCAGCCTCGAGACCGAGCCGACTGTCGCGGATCTGCTGCGCGTGTTCGGACGGCTCTACCCGAACCCGCGGCCGGTCGCCGAAGTACTGGAACTGATCGACCTCGCCGACGACGCGAGAACGCGGGTGGGCGCGTTGTCCGGTGGACAGCAGCGCCGGGTCGATCTCGGGCTCGCGATCATCGGGAACCCCGACGTACTGTTCCTCGACGAGCCCACCACCGGCCTCGACCCGGAGGCGCGACGGCGTTGCTGGGCCAGCGTGGAGCGGCTGAACGACGCGGGTACGACGATCCTGCTGACCACGCACTACCTCGACGAGGCGGACCACCTCGCGGATCGGGTGATGGTGCTCTCCGCTGGGCGGCTGGTGGCCGACACCACGCCCGCAGCGATGCGAGCCAGCGGTGGTCTGAGTGTTGTCCGCTTCCCGTTGCCGGTCGGGGCTCCCGATCTCCCGCCGTCTCTGGCCGCCCACGTCACCGAACGCATGCTGAGCCTCCACACGGACCGAATCGAGCCCGTCCTCGCGGACCTCCTCGCGTGGGCCGATCACCACCGGCTCGAACTGACGACCCTCGAAGTCGGTCCACCGAGCCTCGAAGAGGCCTACCTGTCCATCACCCACTCGGAGCCTCACGATGCCCTCTTCGCAAGCCATGTCTGATCCGGGAACGCGACTGCCACCGGTCCTGCCACTCCTGCTGGGCCAGATCGCCCACCAGGTCCGCTTGCTCCTTCGCACTCCCAGAGCGATGAGCACCGGCCTCGTTCTCCCGATCCTGCTGCTCCTGCTGAACTCCTCGGACGGTCAGATCGCGCCGTCCCGGCTGGCGGGCTGCGCGGTTCTCGGTACGACGATGATCGCCTGGACGACCCATGGGATCGGGCTGGTCGCAGCCCGGGAGTCCGGGGTGATGAAGCGCTGGCGTGCGACACCGCTGCCCGCGTGGTGCTATCTCAGTGGTCAGATCGTCGCGTCGGTGCTCGTCGCGGTGCTCGCCGGTGCGGTCGCCGTACTCGCCGGTGTGGCCTTCTTCGGTACGGACCTGGACGTCTGGCATGCGATCGGCATGCTTGCCGCCGTCTTCCTCGGGGCGCTCGCCTGTGCGTCCGCGGCGACGGCCGTCACGGGTTTCATCTCGACCGTGGCCAGTGCGTTCCCGATTCTGGGCCTGACCTACCTGCCGGTGGTGTTGTTCTCCGGCACGGTGGGCGATCCGGTGAAGGCGTCGTGGGTTTCCACGATCGCGTCGTACCTGCCGGTGCGTCCGATCATCGACGCCGCGGGTCACGCGCTCGCCGGCACCGGGCTCCCGGTGCGAGACGTCCTCGTGCTGTGCGGCTGGTCTGTCGCCGGCTTGCTGGTGTCGCTGCCCGTCTTCCGCTGGGAGCCGACCCGGACCCGCCAGGGCCGGCCCATGCGTTCTTCAAGCGCCTCGAGCTACTGATGCCTGAGGAGACCGTGTTGGTAGGCGTAGCTGACGGCACGGGCACGATCCCGGGCGCCGATCTTGGCGAGGAGGTGGTTGACGTGACTCTTCACGGTCGCCTCGGTCACCACCAGCCGGGCCGCGATCTCGGCGTTCGACAGGCCTTCGGCGATGAGCGTCAGCACCTCGGTCTCGCGCCGGGTCAGCACGTCGTCGGACACCGCCGTGGGCTTCGGCGTACCGGGATCCGCCGCGATCGCCGCGACCAGGTGATGCTGCACGGCCGGGTCGATCGCGGCCTGGTCGTCCAGCACCCGATGCAGCGCCTCGTGGATCTGGGCCGACCTCGCGTCCTTCGTCAGGTAACCGCGCGCACCCGCTCGGAGGGCGGCGAGCACCGACTCGTCATCGGCGTACGTCGTCAGCGCGATCACCTTCACCTCCGGGTGCAGGTCACGCAACCGCCGGGTCGCCTCGACCCCGTCGCAGCGCGGCATCCGCAGATCCATCAGTACGACGTCAGGCTTCAACTCACCGACCATGCGCACCGCCTCCTCGCCCCCGGAGGCGGTGCCGACGACCTCGACATCGGGCAGCAGCCCGAGCACCAGTGCCAGTCCCTCCCGGACCACGCGCTGGTCGTCGACGCTCAGCACGCGGATCATGCCGGCACCTCCAGTTCCACCCGGAAACCTGTCGGCGTCGGGCCTGCATCAAGGCGCCCGCCGAGCAGCTCGGCGCGTTCACGCATACCGGTCAGGCCATAGCCGGAACAACCCGAGGTTGTTGCCGGATCGCCGTAATCCTCGACGATGAGCCTTGCCAGCCCCGGTTCGTAGGTGAGCTTCACGGTGACGCACCGTTGTCGCGTGGCGTGCTTCGCGATGTTCGTCAGGGACTCCTGGACAACCCGATAGACGGCCAGCCGGGCGTCTGCGTCGAGCGCGTGCTCGTTGCCGACGACGGTCAGTTCGCACCGGATGCCGGTGTCGTGCCCGAACCGAGCGGTCAACGCCGGCAGCTCCCCCGGCCCGGGCAGCGCCTGGTCGTCGCGGAGCATGCCGATGGCGTGCCTGGCCTCGTCGAGTCCTGAGCCGGCCAGATGCCGCGCGCGGTCGATGACTCCGGAGAGACGGTCGTCGCCGGCGGCCAGCACAGTCGCACCTTCGAGCTGGAGCACCAACCCTGACAGCGAGTGCGCGAGTACGTCGTGCATCTCGCGGGCCAGTCGCTGGCGCTCCGCGAGCGCGGCGGCACGAGCCTGCGCGTCGCGGGTCCGTTCCAGCTCGAGCAGCAGCCGTTCCGCCTCTTCGTTGGTCTCGCTCAGTCGCTCGGCCAGACGCATCACGGCGTAGAAACTTGCCATCGCGATGCTGGTCAACAGCGCCGGCAACGGCGACCGATCACCCCCGACGAGCAGAAGCGCCAGCCCCGCCCCGACAACCGCAGTGCCCGGGATCGGCGGAAGCCTGCGCCCGATCAGAGCCACGGCGACGAACACCCCGAGCACTCCCGGCCCGGACGGCTGCAGCCGCAGCAGTACGACGCTTGCCACGAACAGGACCGCGATCGAGAGCCATCGCACCCAGGTCGGCCCGCTCCGAGCGGCGAAGGTTCCGAACGCCCCGGCGGCGAACGCCGCAATCGCGACCGAGATCACCAGTCCCTCGCCGTGCCGACCTGGACCAGGCGCCGACTGGCTCAGCACGATGATCTGCAGCCCTATGATGAGCGGACCCACCAGCCGCAGCCACCGCCACGTCGTCTCGTGATGGGCCCGGGCGTGACGCAGCGCCACCAACGCGGGCACACTTCTGGCTCCGGCGATCACCGAACGACCATAGGCTCCGACCCCGCACAGATCACTGTCGTCAACGGAAGATCAACCCACAGATCAACCCAGGGTTGGAGAAACGCGGGTCAGTCGCTCTCGTCCAGCCGGAGCTGGAGAAGCTGCGCGAGCGGCATGGACTCACCGTCGCGAGCGCCCAGGCCGACCGTGATCGGTGGATCGGAGGGCAGGATGCGTACGCCGAAGAGCCGGGCGCTGAGGCTGGCCGGCGTACCGAGGATGTAGAAGTTGCCCTCGGCGTCGGTACCGAGAGAGCGGTTGCGGCGCAGGTACCAGCCGGTGATGCCGGTGCGGTAGCTGGCTCCCGATCCGGTGACCTGTGCCCGCAGCGGCTGTGGCTCGACGCCTCGTTCCTTCATCGTCCGGACGAAGTCGGTCAGCAGTGCGCGGGCCTGCGCGGTCTCGGCGGCCCTGCGACGTTCGAGCGCGGCGGCATGGACGGCGGCTGCCTCCCGCCGTTCCTCGCGCCAACTCGGCTGACTGTCCACCCCGCCAGCCTAGTTCGCCCCCTTCGTCAGGCTGTGGCCGGCTGAGCTATCCGGCCCAGCAGGTGTTGCCACGCACGGTCGAGCCCGGCGGCAACGCAGCCGGCCACGACCGTGTCGGCCGCGAGCACGCTCATCTTCACTTCCGGCATCACTGGCGAAAGCAGGCGCAACTGCTCGACGACCGCATCGAGGAAGCCCGGTGCCTGGCCGATGCCACCGCCCAGCACGATCAGCTCGGGGTCGACGACCGCGATGACGCTGCACACTGCCTTGGCCACGAGGAGTGCCTCTTCGGTCACCACCGCGGCTGCGATCACATCACCACGCGCCGCTGCCGCGAACACCTTCGCCGCCGACGTCGCACCTCGCACACCCGCACGCCGAGCAGCTCTGACCACGGCCGCGGCCGACGCCGACGCGTCGAAGCTCCCCCGCTTGCGTGCGTCCCGCGCATCGCTGCCGCTGCCTTCGGTGAACGGCAGGTAACTGATCTCGCCCGCCACACCGTGGAAGCCGTGCCGGAGCTTGCCGTCGAGCACCAAGCCCATACCGATACCCGTACCGACTGACACGAACGCGAAGCTGTCGACATCGCGACCATGACCGTGGACCCGCTCGGCCAGGGCGGCCGCGTCCACGTCGTTCTCGATCATCAACGTCGGACCGAACCGCTCGCGCAGCGCCGGCAACACCGCGGGCGAATCCCAACCCGACAGGCGCCCGGTCAACGTCAGAGTGTCGCGCTTCGGATCGTAGACACCCGGACTTCCGATCACCGTCTGGGTGAGCTGCGACGCGGTGATGCCTGCTTCGTCCAGCAGCGTCGCCGCGAGATCGGCAAGCTCCTGGACCCGAGCCATCTCGCGCACTGCTTTCGTACGCACGCTGAGTCGGCAACGCACAGTGCCCCGCAGATCCGCGATCGCTCCACGCAGGAACTCGCGTCCGACATCGAGACCAAGAACGAACCCTGCCTCCGGGCGTACGTCGTACAGCCGCGCGGCCGGACCGGGGACGCCGGTCCGCTGGCCGGACGCATGCACCAACCCGCCACGTTCTATGGTGGCCAGGGCCGCAGAGACCGTCGGCTTCGACAGACCGGTCAGCGTGGCCAGCTCCGTCCGGGACACCGGACCAGACCGCCGGATGTGCTCCAGCAGCACCTGCTCGTTGATCGCGCGAATCAGCTGCGGGCGGGCTGCGGCGGCACCTCCGGCGACAACCGTCACGTCGGTCTCCTTTGGGTCGCGAATTGGTCAAGCTGCAAAGTTGGGCCTTGTGCCCGCCAGGATTGTTAAGTTAGTTTCCTAACGATTCTATTGGACGGCACGGTGGAGTTGCCAGCCCATGATTCGTACCCCGGTTGTGCTCGGTCTCGACTTCGGCGGGACGAAGATCGCCGTCGCGGTCGGCGACCTGTCCGGCCGGCGTCTCGGCACGACCACCATCGACAGTCTGGCCGAGGCAGGAGCCGAGGCGGCAATGCGACGCGGTCTGACCGCGGCCCAGGAACTGTTGGCGGAGGTCGCTGCGGACGGGGAACTCGCGGCGGTCGGCGCGGCGACGCTCGGGATTCCGTACGACGACCACGTCGAGCTCGCGCCGACGTTTCCCGGCTGGGGTGAACTCCCCTTCGGCCGGATGGTGCGGGAGGCGTTCCCCGACGTACCTGTCCTGCTCGGGACCGATGTGAAGGCCGCGGCTGCCGCCGAGGTGCGGTGGGGTGCGTTGGCCGGTTGCGATCCGGGCATCTACCTCAACCTCGGCACCGGCCTCGCGGTAGCGATCGTTGCCGGAGGCACGGTCATCTCCGGTGCGCACCGCGCGTCCGGAGAGATCGCCTACAACCTGCGGACCGCCGCGGATGTTTGGATCGAGCCGGCGCAGCGCACGATCCTCGAGGATGTCGTCAGCGGCCAAGCACTCGAGGCAACCGGCAGCACCCGGCTCGGACAGCGGGTATCGGCGGCGGACGTCTTCACCCGGTCGGCGACCCAGCCGGATGCCGCCGTCCTCACCGACGAGTTCAACCGCGAGCTGGCGATGCACGTCGTCAACCTCGCCATCGCCCTCGACCCGGCCCGCATCGTTGTCGGTGGCGGCCTGGTCGGTTCCTGGGACCGGATCGGTCCCGAACTGCGCCGGGCACTCGACGCGGCCGTCCCGTTCCCACCGGAACTGGAGCTGGCCCGATTCCCTTCGGACGCGCCGCTGGTGGGCGCACTCGCCCTCGGAGTCGAGGCCGCGGGCGCGGTCCTCGGTGCGGAGGCATTCGCATGACCATGAGATCGAGGAGTGAAAGGCAGAGACGATGAGGGGCATCAAACGGATCGCCGTCGCCACCATGGCGGTCGGCATACTGGCCGCCGCGGGCTGTGGCGGCGGCGACAAGCCGATCGGGAGTGCGTCCAGCAACCCGTCGTCCTCGACGAGCAGCGGCGGCAGCACCGGGCAGTTCAAGAAGGGTGGCGTCGTCACGATCGCCAACGTCGGCGGTCAGACCTGGCCTTGCCAGTTCAACCCGTTCAACCCGTCGGTCAACGGCGTGGCGGGCGGCTTCGTCTACGAGCCCCTGGTCTTCGTCAACGTGCTCAAGAGCGGGGCCACCACGCCCATGCTGGCCTCGGCCTTCACCTGGTCGCCGACGAAGGACTCGATCGACTTCACCATCCGCGACGGCGTGAAGTGGAGTGACGGACAGCCGTTCAGCGCCGACGATGTGGTCTACACCTTCAACCTGATGAAGCAGCAGCCGGCTCTCGACCTGTACGCGCTGTGGACCGGCGCCGGACTGACCAGCGTCACCGCGGCCGGCAACAAGGTCACGATGAAGTTCAAGGCACCGGCGGAGCCGTACTTCTTCAACTTCGCCAACCAGGTCAACATCGTGCCCAAGCACATCTGGTCCACCGGTGAAGCGGCGTCCAAGCCGGCCACCTGGGCGGATCCGAAGCCGGTCGGCACCGGGCCGTTCACGGTCGAGTCCTGCTCCAGCAACAACATCACCTACGCCGCCAACGGCAGCTACTGGCAGCCGGGCAAGCCGTACCTGTCGAAGGTGCAGTACCCGGCCTACCTGGACAACAACCCGGCCAACCTCGACCTGGCCAGCGGCAAGGCGCAGTGGGGTGGCCAGTACATCCCGAACATCGACAAGTTCTACAAGTCGAAGTCGCCGGAGAACAACTACTGGTTCCCGCCGACCGCGAACGTCGCACTCGTCCCGAACCTCGATCCGTCGCACAAGGTGACCAGCAACCTGGCTGTCCGGCAGGCGATCGCCTACGCGCTCGACCGCGAGCAGATCTCGAAGATCGGTGAGAGCGGCTACCAGCCGGCCGCCAACCAGACCGGCGTCGTCACCCCGACCTTCGACAAGTACTTCGACAAGGACGCACTGACGGCGGCCGGCTACGACAAGCCGAACCCGGAGAAGGCCAAGCAGTTGCTGGCCAGCGCCGGCTACAGCTCGTCGAACCCGCTCAAGCTGAACGTCATCAGCGTCACCGGCTACACCGACTGGGACGCGTCCCTGGCGGTCGTCAAGCAGCAGCTCGCCGCCGTCGGGATCGAGCTGACCACCCAGGACCTGCAGCAGCAGTCGTACAACCAGAAGCTCTACACCGGTGACTACGACCTCGCGTACTCCAGCCTGTCCGGCGGACCCTCGCCGTACTACGAGCTGCGGCAGCTGCTGTACTCGAAGAACACCGCCCCGATCGGCAAGCAGGCCAACAGCAACTACTCGCGCTACATCAACCCCGACGTCGACAAGCTGTTCGACCAGTACGCGAGCGCCGACCCCGACACCCAGGTCAAGCTGATCAAGCAGATCTCCGGGTACATGATCAAGGACGTGCCGCTCATCCCGACCACCGAGTCGGTCGACTGGTACCAGTACAACACCAAGGACATCGAGGGCTGGCCGACGCAGGACAACCCGTACGCCCAGCCGGCGCCGTACAACATCCCGGACGCCGGGCAGGTGCTGGCGAACCTGTACTCGAAGTCGGCCCAGAACTAAGCAGGCCCAGAAGTAAGCAGGAAGGAAACGTGGCAAGAGTGAGCACGAGGAGCTGGTGGCTGTGCGATACCTGATCCGTCGTATCGGGTTCTTCGTGCTCACTCTCTGGGCGGCGATGACGCTGAACTTCTTCATCCCGCGGATGATGCCCGGCAGTCCCGAGGAGGCATTGCGGGAGCGGCTCAGCAAGGGGGGCTCGGTCGTCACGCCGGAGCAGTTGCGGACGGTGCTGGCCGAGTTCGGCTTCGATCCGGACAAGAACATCGTGTTGCAGTACGGCGAGTACCTGAAATCGATGGTCACCGGGCACTGGGGCGTGTCGGTCGGCAGCAGCCTCGGTGTCCCGGTGACGACCCTGATCGGCGACGCGCTGCCATGGACCCTCGGTCTGGTCGGCATCACCACCGTGCTGGCGTTCGCGATCGGCACCCTGATCGGCACGATCGCCGGCTGGCGGCGCGGTGGGCTCATCGACGGGGTCGTGCCGCCGGTCTTCATCGTCACCTCGGCGCTGCCGTACTTCTGGGTGGCGCTGCTACTGATCTCGATCTTTGCGATCGGCGACAACCCGATCCTGCCCAACGACTTCAACTACGACCAGGGGCTGACACCAGGCTTCAACGCGGAGTTCGCCGGCAGCGTGATCAAGCACGGCATCCTGCCGGCCGCCACGATCCTGATCACCGCGGTCGGCGGCTGGATCCTGACCATGCGCAACAACATGGTCACCACGCTGGCCGAGGACTACGTCCGGATGGCCCGCGCCAAGGGCATCCCGAGCCGGAAGATCATGTTCGGCTACGCCGGCCGGAACGCATTCCTGCCCAACCTGTCCGGTTTCGCGATGTCACTCGGTTTCGTCATCTCCGGCACGATCCTGGTCGAGTACGTCTTCAACTACCCCGGACTGGGTTACATGTTCTACAACGCCACGGTGAGCACGGACTACCCACTGCTGCAGGCCTTGTTCCTGCTGGTGACGCTCGCCGTCTTGATCTGTGTCCTGCTCTGCGACTTCGCGGTGTTCCTGCTCGACCCACGAGCCCGGACGAAGGGGTAACCGATGAGCGCGATCGTCGCCGGCACCGCTGCACCGGCACCCAGTGCGACCCGCCGCCCGCGGGGCGGCATCTTCCGGGCGATCCTGCACAACCGCAAGGCCATGCTGGGGGCGGCCTTGCTGGTGCTGTTCGTCCTGCTGGCCGCCGTCCCGAAGCTGTTCGTCCCGTGGCTCAAGGGCGACCCACAGGCGATCGGTGACCTGCCGTTGCAGGGACCTTCGTCCGCACACTGGCTCGGCACCACCGGCCTCGGCCAGGACGTGTACGCCGAGCTGATCTACAGCACCCGCGAGTCGCTGGTCATCGCGGTCATCGCCGGCCTCGGCGCCACGATCCTGTCCGTGATCATCGGGGTCTCGGCCGCCTACCTGGGCGGCGCCGCGGACAACGTGCTGTCGATGATGACCGACATCTTCCTGGTGCTGCCGACGTTCCCGCTGATCATCGTGCTGGCGACGTACGCCGGCAAGGGCAACCTGACCGTGATCATCATCGTGCTGATCCTCACCGGCTGGTCGTACGGCGCCAGACAGATGCGCGCGCAGGCGTTGTCGCTGCGCAACCGGGACTTCCTCGAGTCGGCCCGGGTCCGCGGCGAGCGCCGGTCGTACATCATCGTGGTCGAGGTGTTGCCGACGATGATCTCGCTGATCGTGGCGAACTTCCTCGGTGCCGCCTTGTACGCCGTACTGACCGCGGCCGGCCTGCAGTTCCTCGGGCTCGGCGATCCCAACTCACTCAGCTGGGGCACGATGCTCTACTGGGCGCAGAACCAGGGCGCCCTGGTGAACGGACTGCCGGCGTGGGCGCTGTCGCCAGGTCTGGCGGTCGCGCTGCTCGGTGTTTCCTTTGCCCTGCTCAACTATGCGTTCGACGAGATCAGCAACCCCGCACTGCGGCCGGTTCGGAGGCGACGTGCCAAGTCAGCAGCCAATTCTTGAGGTCCGCGATCTCACCGTCGAGTACGACACCGGCAGCAGCCCGGTCGTCGCGGTCGACTCGGTGGATCTCGACGTCCACGCCGGTGAGTTCGTCGGGGTGGTCGGCGAGTCGGGCTGCGGCAAGTCGACGCTGCTGTTCGCCATCGCCCAGTTGCTGAGCCCACCGGCCGCCATCACCGGCGGCAGCGTGCACTTCCAGGGCCAGGACCTCGTCGCGATGAACGAGAAGAAGCTGGCCGCGTTGCGCTGGCGGGACTACTCCGTGGTGATGCAGAGCGCGATGAACGCGCTCAACCCGGTGAAGAGCATCGGCAGCCAGTTCCGCGACGCGATCATGTCGCACGACGAGCGGGTCGACGACGACCGCCCGGCCGAGGTGATGCGGATGGTCGGCATCGACCCGATCCACCTCAGGAGCTATCCACACCAGCTCAGCGGTGGGATGCGGCAGCGGGCCATGATCGCGATGGCGCTGCTGTTCACCCCCGACATGATCATCATGGACGAGCCGACCTCGGCCCTCGACGTGGTCGCGCAACGATCCCTGATGGTGCAGATCAAGGAACTGCAGCAGCAACTCGGCTTCGCGGTCGTCTTCGTCACCCACGACATGTCGCTGGTCAGCCACTTCTCCGACCAGCTGATGGTGATGTACGCCGGTCAGGTCGTCGAGTTCGGCGCCACCCGCGCGGTCTTCGACCACCCGGCGCACCCGTACAGCAAGGGCCTGCTCGACGCGTTCCCGTCGATCCGGGGCCCGAAGCAACCACTGACCGGGATTCCCGGCACCCCGCCGAACCTGGCCCACCCACCGAGCGGCTGCCGGTTCCATCCGCGCTGCCCAGTGGCGTTCGAGGACTGTCCGAAGATCGAGCCTGAGCTCTACCAGGTCGGTCCGATCCAGGCGCGCTGCCTGCTGCACGCCCCGGGCCAGACCCAGCCGGCCGAGCCCGTCCAGGAGGTGACGTCATGACCGATGTCAGCGTGGACTCCAAGTCGTCGACCGGCCAGGACTCGGGCGCGTCGACGGCGCCGCTGCTCGAGACCAAGAAGCTCACCCGGCACTTCCGCGTCGGCCGTGGGCTGTCCCGCCAGATGCTGCACGCGGTCGACGACGTCGACCTCACCATCGACCGGCAGGAGATCGTCGCACTCGCTGGAGAGAGCGGCAGCGGCAAGAGCACCATCGCCCGGCTGCTCGCGGGGGTGTACCAACCGACGAGCGGCGAGATCTACTACCAGGGCCGGCCGACGTCGAGCATGCGGTCGCGCAAGGACCAGCTCGCGTACCGCGGCGACGTACCGATGGTGTTCCAGGATCCGTTCAGCTCGCTCAACCCCGCCTTCCGCGTGTCGCACGGCATCCTGCGCAGCCTGAAGCTGCACCGCCCGGAGCTCACCCGGGCACAGCGGCTCGAGGAAGCCGAACGCGTCGTCGAGGCTGTCGGCCTGTCCCCTGCCGGCGACATCATGCACCGCTACCCGTATGAGCTCAGCGGCGGTCAGCGGCAACGCGTCGGCTTCGCCCAAGCGCTGGCGCACAAACCCAAGCTGATCCTCGCCGACGAGCCGGTGTCGATGCTCGACGTGTCGATCCGCATCGGCCTGCTCAACCTGATGAGCGAGCTGCGCGAAACCGAGGGTGTGTCGTTCCTCTACATCACCCACGACATCGCGAGCGCGCGGTACGTCGCCGACCGTCTCGCCATCATGTACGCCGGGCACATCGTCGAGTCCGGTCCGGCCGAGTCCGTGCTGGCCAACCCCAAGCACCCGTACACCGACCTGTTGCTCGGCGCGGTCCCCGACCCGAGGGCCCCACTGACTGCCGCCGTCGAAGGCGACACCGGAGAGCCGCCGAAGGTCATCGACCCGACCCCGGGCTGCCGCTTCCGCTGGCGCTGCCCGCTCGTCGTCGACGAGTGCCACCAGACCACCCCGACCCTCCGCATCCTCGGCACCAACCACGAAGCCGCCTGCCACGTGGCCGAACCCGACGCCTGACGGCTTTCCAACGGCGCAGGGATGCCGTATCAAGAGGACGTGACACACCTGTGCCCGAACTGTGGCGCGCCGAGTGCTGCCTTCGAAGCCGGCGGCCTCGTCGAGGTCGTCCACGACGCGGGGATCGATGGGCTGCGCAAGCTCTTCAGCGGCGAACTGCTGGTGGCACGGTGTGAGGTCTGCGACGATCCGTTGGACGCCGAGGTCAGCGTGGTCTGCGTCTCGGATGAGCCGCGAGCGATAGACCTGCTCTGCGGCCGGATGGCCCAGGACTGGGACCCCGAAGCGGTGATCGCCCGCGGTGACTTGGCGGTCGACCGGCCGTACGTCGTCCACCCGTCGGCGGACAGCCTGACCCGAAGCGTTGCTGCCCGGATGAAGGGGCGTCTGGCCGCTGTCAACGCTGCCGGGACGGCCATCGCCGACCATCGCCTGATGGAGTACCTCGAGGATCACTGGCGGCAGTTTCCCGCCGAGACGTTCGCTGCGGCGATCGTGCCCGCGATCGCGCCGGTGCCGGGCACCACAGTCGCCGCGGTCCGTGACCCGAACGCCGGCCAGGCGGACCCCCCGATGTTCGAAGCGCTGTTGCGGTACTACGGGTCGATGCAGGCCCAGGTCTGGCTGGCACTGTGCTACTCGTGGATGCAGGACCAGGCGGGAGGTGAATCCCTCCAGCTCGACCTGGAGCGCTACGTCCTGCGCGGCTACGTTCTGCCGGGCGCGCTCGACGCCTTCGACGACTACGCCGACAGCCTGGAGACCGACGATCTCCCGTTCCACGGCCGCTACGTGCTCGAGGCAACCAGAGCCGCGGCGCATCTGCGCGCCGAGGTCCCGGTCGGTGATGGACGCGAATGGGCCATGGCTTTGGCGACGCTCGAGTTCGCGTGCCGGCGGGACAGCGACAAGGTTCCGGCCGGATTCGGCCCGCTGCGCGTGGCAGAACAGTTCGCCCGAGCCACGGTGACGAGACAGGACGCCTGGTGGGCAGCGCAGCTCCTCCTCGCCACTGTGATGGAGGACCGGGTCGCACAGGGCAGCGATGCCGGCGCTGGGCCAGGCCGGATCACGGGGCAGGAGATTCTCACGGTGCAGCAGGTGGTCGAGTTCCTGGGCTTCTCCGATCTGGACAGCGTCGTGAACGACGTCCTCGCCGGCTACGACGCTGAGCCCGGCTTCGAGCGACTCCTCGAAGCCGTGGACGCCTTCCACGAGCGCGGCGACGAGGTCGACTCGGCGCTGTCCTTCCTCAAGGACATGGACGCGCCGCTGCTCCGGGCCGGGCAGGCGGACGAACTCGAGCGTCTCGCCGATCGTCTGATCGAGCTCTATCCGTCCGCCGACGCACGTGCCGCGGTCGAGATCTGGCTGGGTTCGCGGCTCAAGCTGCTCCGGCAGCCGAAACGCTTCCTGGCGAGAGTTGGTTCGGAGCCTCGGCCCTGGGAGGCCGAGTTGGGCGACATGCGCCGAGCGGCGCTCCTGACCGAGCGATCGAACGCACTGCGGCTGGCCGGACAGCCGGACGCAGCACTGGAGGTCGCCAGGCAAGCTCGAGCCGCGCTGCCAGCTGACGCCGGCGATGCGAACAAGGCGGTCGGGGACCGCAACATCGGAATCCTCCTGCGCGAGACAGGCGCACCGGATGCCGCGCTCGCCATCTTCACCGAGTTGACCACCCGGGGCACCGCCGCGGAACGCCTGGAGGCGTTCCATTCGGTCGCTGTCACGCTCGCGATGCTGCACCGGGTGCCAGAGGCGATCAAGGCGCTCGAACGCGCACTCGCCCTCGCCGGCGGTCCACAGGCACACCGTGCTCTTTCGCTGCGGGCTGCGCTCGCCAACCTCCTGTCGCCCGTCGAGCCGGCCAGAGCGGCCGAGCTGGTGCGCGAGATCCTCGATCCGGCCAAGGTGGTCATCGATCCGGACGTCGTGCTGCCGACGGCCGCGGCACTGTTCATCCTGGCCGGGAAGGCGCCGGAGCTTGTCGATCGGGATCAGACCGATGCGATCGACCGCAGCCTGGCCGAGGTGCGCGATCGTGCGATCGCCGCCGGCGACGTACCGGTCGCCTGCACCGCCGCGAACGCGACGGCCGTCCTGCACGACGTCCTCGGTCTGGCCGACAACCAGGACCGATGGCTGGCCGCCGATCGACTCGCCGTCGAGCTCGGGCAGACTCCCGACGCCATCGTCTTGCTGCGGCTGGCCGCGTTCGCCTTCGAGTACGACGACTCCGACGGTGCCGGCGAACTCCTCGGCAAGGTGCCGACGGCCCTGCGCCGGATGTATCGCGATGTCCGGGACCTGGCTGCCGTGTCAACCGGCAGTGAGCCGCTCCGCTATGCGGCCGAACGGTTGGCGGCGGCAGCCCTGGACAGCGTGCTCGATCGCCAGAGCGCGCCCTGGAGTGCTCTTCGTCAGGTGGCAGACCTGGGCCGCAACGCGATCGGCCGTACGGTCGCCCGGAACAGCCGATCGTGGAGTAGCGACGCGCCTGTGCCGGACGACGATCGACTCGCGGCGCTCGCCGAACCGGACCGGACCATCGGTGTCGTGGAGTGGATCGAGACGGTCGACGTGTACGTGTGCGTGCTCACTGTGATCCTGCCGGATGGGCAGGTGCGGTCACGATTCCTCGAGGCGCCCGACGAAGACCCGGTCGCCCTCGCGCCAGTTCTGCCCAACCTCATCCGCGGCTGGCGGCGCGGACGCTCCGGTGACCCACTGGAGCACAAGCGGTGGCAGGCCCTTGTCGCCTGGTGGACGCGGGAACTGTCCGAGGAGCTGACCGATGGCGACCATGTGGTCGTCATCGAGCACCCTGACCTCGTCGGTCTGCCCTGGCATGCTGCCTGCGGTGGCGTCTGGACGTGTTCGTACGCAGCCGGATGGTTCGCACTCCTGCAACACACGCAGTCGAGACCCGTCCGACGGCTCGGGGTGGTGCGGGTGCCGAAGTACGGGGACGCGGAAGAGGTCCGTGACGCTCTTGTGACCTCGACAGCCCGGACCGAGGCGTTCGCGAACTCGTCCGGGCTGGAGTTCGAGGCCGCCGAGGACGCGCCGGCCGACGCCGCGGCCGTGATGTCGCTGTTGAGCACAGTCGACGTCGCCAAGCTTCTCTGCCACGGCTATCAGGATCCGCAGACGAACGAAGTCGGCATCGTCGTCGCCGACGCGGGAGCCCTGCCGTTGCGGAACTCGATCGCTGCTGCCACCGAGCACGGCCGGCGCCATCGGCTCGACTGGTCGGCGCTGCAGGCCCTGGCGCAGGCACCGATGGTGATCTTCTCGCTGGCCTGTTTGAGTGGCGTCGTCCATTGGTCGGGCCTGGGCGAACGTCTCGGCCTGTTCACCGCGTTCGGTCCGGCCGGCAGCCGCGCGCTGATCGCCCCGCGGTGGGAGGTGCCTCCCGCCGAGGTTGCCCCTATTCTCGACGCAACGCTCGAGATCTGGCTGTCAGGCGACCTGGATCTGGCCCGTGCGCTACACCAGGCCTGCACAGCCGCCGCGGAAACTCTTCCGCCGCGCTATGCCTGGGCCTTGATGCTGGAGGGGGACTGGAAATGAGCCAAACGTTCGAGGAACTGCTGGCCGAGTTGCGGCCCGATGCCGACGCGGTCGAGCAGGCCACGCGGTACTACGTCGCCGAGAAGACCGGAGACCTCGACCCGGCGAGGATGATCGAGGAGATGCGGCAGGCCGCCGGCGATCGCGGTCCTGAGCTCGACGCGGCACTGACCATGGTCGAGCAGGACAGTGCACAGATCGAGTCCGCCTGCCTGACGGTCCTGGCCGGTGCCTGGGAGGACCCGGCCGAGCGCGACGCCGTCCGCGGGGCTCTGCAGGACGCCAAGGCGCAACTGCCCGTCATCGAGGTAGCTCTCATCGCCATCACCGTTGCCTACGGCATGTACCTGAGAAAAACGGGCGGGGTCAAGCGCCAACTGAAGGCCAAGCGGCACAACCCGGACGGCTCCATCGACGAGGTCGAGGAGATCGAGTACCAGTCGCCGGACGCGCCGCTGCGGGCCATCACCAAACTCTTCTCCGGCGGACAGTCGTCGGACACCGGGGATCAGCGGTAGGCGCGGGCCTGGAGTTCGAAGAGTTCGGCGTAGCGGTGGCCCGCGTCGAGGAGGTCCTCGTGTGTGCCGACCTCCTCGACGCGGCCGTTGTGCATGACCACGATGAGGTCGGCCATGCGGACGGTCGAGAAGCGGTGCGAGACGAGCACGGTGATGCCGCCGGTCTCGGTGGCCGCGATCTTCGCGGCGGCGGCGTACTGCTCGTAGAGGCGGTGCTCGGCCTCCGGGTCGAGGGCTGCGGTCGGCTCGTCGAGGAGCAACAGCAGCGGGCGATCGCGCATGAACGCCCGGGCCAGCGCGAGTCGTTGCCATTGGCCACCGGACAGCTCGACGCCGTCGGTGAACTTCTTGCCCAGCTGCGTATCGAGACCGCGCGGCAGCCCACCGATGACGGACTCCGCATCGCCTCGCGCGACCGCGGCACGGATGGCCGCCTCGTCCGACGCACGGTCGACGTCGCCCAACCCCACGACGTCGCGGGCCACCAGCTCGAACTTGACGAAGTCCTGGAACCCCGCCGAGAGCTGCGACCGCCAGGCATCCGGTGAGATCGTCGACAGGTCCACGCCGTCGACCAGGACGCGCCCGGTCGTCGGGTCGTACATCCGCGCCAGCAGCTTGACCAAGGTCGTCTTGCCGGCGCCGTTCTCCCCCACCAACGCGACCGCCGACCCTGCGGGCAGACTGAGACTGACATCGGTGAGTACGGCGGAATCCGTGCCAGGGTAGGAGAATCCGACGTTCCGCAGCTCGATGCCGGACACGAGCCGGGCTGGCGCCGGGGTCGTGCTCGACGTCCAGGAGTTCTCCTTCGCGTACGTGCGCAGCCAGTCGTACCGGCTGAAGCTCCGCACGACCTCGCCCACCCAATACACGTTCCGCGCGATCCCGCCGGTCATCTGATCGACCTGCGGCGCCAGCAGCAGCACGAGTACGACGTCGCCGGCCGTCTGTTGCCCGTTGCGCGCTCGCGCGATGATCCACACCACGGCCGCGGCGTACGCGAGACCGAACACGAGCCGCACCGACCCGTCGACCTTCCCGCCCCACCGCGCCGCCGCGACCCGGCGCCGGAACCGCTCCGTCTGCAACGCGAAGATCCGATCCAGCAGCACCTGCCCGAGCCCGAACACCCGCACCTCGAGGCCCGTCCGCGGATCCTTCGCCACCTCGATCAGCCGGTCGATCAGGCGCTCCTGAGGCATCGAGTCCTCCCACGCCTTGTGCTGCCGCGTGCTGCTCAGGTACGCCGACCAGATCCGCGACGCGCCGAGCAGCGGAAGAATCAGCAGTAGCGGATTCACCGACCCCAGCAATCCGAGCACGGTCACCGTGTTGGCGATCGTCGCGAAGGCCCACAGCAGCACCTCGGCACCGACGCCCATCCGCCACGCACGCTCGCGCACCAGCTCCAGCCGGTCGGCGACGTCCGGCCGCTCGTGATGCGTCAGCCCTGGAATGCCCGTGGTCACGTCCAGCAGGTCGGCGTGCACGCGACCTGCCATCCGCTCCTGCGCGGTGTCCTGCAACGGCCAGCCCACGACGTCGGCAACGAACGAGACCGCCAGCGCACCGACGATGATGCCGATGCCGAGCGCGATCGTGCTCGACTCGTCCTGCGTGATCCCGTCGACGAGCCGGCTGACGCCGTACGTCTGCAGCGGGGCGGTGATCGCTCTGGCCGCGACCAGCACGGTCGAGATCGTCATCAGCAACGGCGCGGCCCGGAACGACGTGGACAGCCACAGCCAGCAGATCCGGAGGCTACGCATCGAGGACCTCGCTACCGGCCTTGTCCGAGGACGTCACGTAGCGCTCGGCCTGCAGGCGGAACATGGCCGCGTACGTCCCAGCTTTGTCGAGCAACTGGTCGTGCGTCCCGTCCTCGACGATGTGCCCATCGGCCAGCACGCAGATGCGGTCCGCGTTCCGGACGACCGAGAAGCGGTGCGAGATGATCAGCGACGCCACACCGGACGTCAGCTCCAGGTATCGCTCGACCAGCTCGGCCTCGGCGCGTACGTCGAGGGCCGCCGCCGGCTCGTCGAGCACCAGCACACCGGCGCCCGCGTGGACGGCGAACAGCGCCCGCGCCAGCGCGATCCGCTGCCACTCACCGCCGGACAGGTCGACACCGCCGTCGAACGTCTTGTCGAGCACGGTGTCCCAGCCGTCCGGCAACCGGCGTACGACGTTGTCGATGCCCGACTCGCGGGCGACCTTGGCCAGCCCGACCTCGTCGTCGACGCGCTCGACCGCGCCGAACGTGACGTTGTCGGTCACCGACAGGGGAAAGCGCAGGAAGTCCTGAACGATCGCGGCGATGCGCCGCTGCCAAGCGGTCAAGTCGATGTCCGCGAGGTCCACGCCGTCGACCAGGATCCGTCCGGTCGTCGGCCGGTAGGCGCCGCCCAGCAGCTTCACCAGCGTGGACTTGCCGGCGCCGTTGACACCCACGAGCGCGAGCGCCTCGTGCGAACGGATCGTGAGGTTGAGGTCGCGGAGTACGTCGACGTCGGAGCCTGGGTACCGGAAACTCACGTTCTCGAACCGGACCTCGCGGGCCGGCATCGTCTCGACGCGGTGCTTGGTGGCCGCGCGCGGCTCGGGATGACGCTCGGCGATCGTCCCCGGCAGCCCCTTCATCGCCCGGTACGCCGACAGCCCGCGCCGCACCTGCACGACGCCGTACCCGTTGCTCGACACCCCGATGGCCAGGATCGCCGGAATGGTGGTCGCGACCTCGGTCAACGGCAGATCGCCGTTCAGCGCGGCGCGGCCGGCCAGCAGGATCGCCAGGCCGTTCGCCGCCAGGTGCAGGCCGCCGGTCAGGATCGACCACTTCACGTTCCTGCGGCGGCGCTCCCAGACCGGGCGGAAACCAGCGGTCCACTCGCGGACATACCGCTGCACAAGCCAGTTGTGGAGGCCGAAGACGCGCAGTTCCTTCGGCGCGTCCCGCATGCCGAGGTCGAACAGATAGTTGGCCCGCCGCTGCTCCTCGGTGTTGCCCCACCACACGTCGATCTCGCGCTCGATCAGGCGGCCGCCGTACCACTCCAGCAGGAACGTCACCGCGACCAGCATCGCCGCGACCGGCCACGAGAACATCACGCCGACGATGACCGCCGAGCCGATCAGGGTGACCCGGCTCGCGAAAAGCCACGGCAGGTTCCCCAGGCCCTGGGCGAGATGGAAGCCGCCCTTGCCCTTGGCCCGCTCCTGCACATCCAGCACCTCGGTGTCCTCGAGATGCGCGATCCGGCGCGGACGAAGCAGCGGCTCGGTGATGCCGGTGCCGATCGCGCGGGTGAGCGCCGCGTCCATGATCAGCGTCGCCACCTGGTGGATCGCGGGCGTCAGACTCTCCAGGACGAACACCACCAGCAGTCCGCCGAGCAGCCAGCTGAACTCGGTCATCGACATCGCTCCGGGCGCATCGTCGATCACCCCGGGAACGGCGCCGACCACGCGGCCGGTGAGCAGCACGACGGCCATGCCCAGCAAGGAGCCGAGCACCGCCAGGCTCATCGTCAAGGCGGTGCTCCACGGTGCAACACGCAACGCGTACCGCAACAGAGTCAGCACTTGACCGACCGTAACGGGGACCACCGACAAAAACATCCGAGTTTCACAGGCCTGCCCTACGCTCGTTCCAACGACGCCGTCGAGGGGAGCTGGTGATGCACAGCCCTCTCCTCGAATCAAAGCTCTATCTGCCCCGGAACCGGCAGGCTCTCGTGCCACGGGCGCGGCTCGCCGAGCGCCTACGGCGCAGGGACGGCATCAGGCTGACGCTCGTGTCGGCACCGGCCGGTTTCGGAAAGACCACCCTCCTGTCGGCGTTGGTAACCGAGCGCCCGGGCCGGACCGCATGGGTCTCCCTGGAGGAGAGCGATCGTCACGCCACCACGTTCTGGACCTATCTGCTGACGGCGTTGGAGCGGGCCGCTCCGGGTGTGGGCGAGGGCGGGCTCGGGTTGCTCCAGTCGGGTCAGGCGCCGATCGAGTCGGTGCTGGCCGTCGTACTCAACGAGCTCAGCGTCCTTCCGGACGACGTGGATCTGGTGCTGGACGACTACCACCTCGCCGACGGTCCGGAGATCCAGCCGGGGATGGCGTTCCTGGTCGAGCATCTGCCGCCACAGGTGCAGCTGCTGATCAGCACCCGGGCCGACCCCGCGCTCCCGCTTGCGCGCTTGCGGGCGCGTGGCGAGCTGGTCGAGATCCGCGCCGCCGATCTCCGCTTCACCGCCGACGAGGCGACGGCGTACCTGAACGATCTGACCGGGCTGGACCTTGATGCGGCGGACATCGCGACGCTCGAAGGGCGGACCGAAGGGTGGATCGCCGCTCTTCGGCTGGCCGCACTCTCGCTACAAGGGCGTGACGACGCGACCGCGTTCATCGAAGGATTCGCCGGCGATGACAGGTACGTCGTGGACTATCTGCTCGACGAGGTCCTGGATCGGCAGGCGGACGACGTACGCCGGTTCCTGCTCGAGACGTCGATCGCGGACAGGCTGACTGGTCCGTTGTGTGATGCCGTGACCGGACGGTCGGGCGGCAAGGCGATGCTCGAGACGCTCGAGCGGCAGAACCTGTTCCTGGTCCCGCTCGACGACCATCGCCGGTGGTACCGCTATCACCACCTCTTCGGCGACGTACTGCGGACGCATCTGCGTGAGGAACGTGGTGACCTCGGGGAACTGCACCGACGGGCCAGTCGGTGGTACGAGGAGGCCGGAGAGACCGTCGCGGCCGTGCGGCACGCCCTTGCGGCCGGCGACGCGGATCATGCTGCGGACCTGGTCGAGCTGGCCGTGCCGGCCTTGCAGCGTGAGCGGCTGGAACCCACGCTGCGACGTTGGCTGGACGACATACCGAACGATGTCGTGCAGAAACGGCCGGTGCTCGCAGTCGGATTCATCGGGGCACTGATGTCCTGCAACGAGTTCGACGGTGTCGGGCAGCGGATCGACGACGTCGAGCGCGTGCTCGCCGGACCAGCAGATGTGCTGGCGGTCGTCGACCGTGGCGAACTCGCCAAGCTGCCCGGCGCGATCGAGACGTACCGTGCGGCTCTCGCGCTCGCCGGCGGCGATCCGGCGGCCACGATCGAGCATGCCGGCCGCGCGATCGATCGCGCTGTCGACGGCGACCACCTCACCAGCGCCGCTGCCTCGGCGCTGGCGGGTCTCGCAAACTGGGCCGCCGGGGACCTCGAAGCCGCGCACGCGGGCTACACCACGGCCGCACGGGATCTCCAACGGATCGGATACATCGCCGACGTCCTCGGCTGCTCGATCACGCTGGCCGACATCGAGACCACGCAAGGTCGCCTCCGGCAGGCACAGACCACCTTCGAACGAGCCCTCGACCTCGGCGAAGGTCTCCGCGGAACCGCGGACATGTACGTCGGGTTGAGCCGGCTCGCGCTGGAGCGCAACGATCTCGATGCCGCCAGCAACTATCTACGACGCGCCGAGGACCTCGGGCCGGCCGCCGGACTCCCGCAGAACCCCTATCGATGGCGGGTGGCGATGGCCCGCCTCCGGGAGGCCGAAGGCGATCTCGTCGGAGCCCGAGATCAGCTCGATGCGGCCGAACGCGTGTACGTCGGTGACTTCGCCCCGAACGTTCGCCCGATCGCAGCCCACCGGGCCCGCGTCATGGTTGCCCAGGGCCACTTGTCCGCCGCGCGCGACTGGGTTCGTCAGCAGGGACTGTCGGCGAACGACGGGCTGTCGTATCTGCGCGAGTTCGAGCACATGACGCTGGCCCGCATCCTCCTCGCCGAGCGAGCACGCGGTGAAGCCATCCGGCTGCTCGAACGGCTCCAAGCGGCGGCCTGGGCAGGCGGCCGCATCGGGACCGTCATCGAGATCCTCGTACTGCGTGCCCTCGCCCAGGATGACGTCGCTCCGCTGGAACGATCGCTGACGCTGGCCGAGCCCGAAGGCTACGTCCGGGTCTTCATCGCCGAAGGCCCACCGATGACGTCCATGCTGGCCTCCCTGGCGCAGCGTCGGCCCGACTGGCCCTACCCACGCAGGCTGCTGGACGCGGTACGCCGACCCACCTCCCAGGCTCCGAAGCCGACCGGAGAGCAGGTCCTGGTCGAACCGCTGAGCGACCGGGAGCTCGACGTACTGCGGTTGCTGGCCGGCGAACTCGACGGCCCCTCGATCGCACGCCAACTCGTCGTGTCGCTCAACACGGTCCGCACGCACACCAAGCACATCTACGCCAAGCTCGGCGTCACCAACCGGCGCAGCGCGGTCCGGCGAGCGCATCAGCTCAACCTGCTCACACGCTGAATCACCACATGATGTGATGCCCGGTCACCACAACCGCTCGTAGCTTCCAGGCATGTCGCACGATTCAGCCTGGTACGAGATCCGCTTGCAAGGGCAACTCCACCCGCGGTGGGCGTCCTGGTTCGACGGCCTGACTGTCACCAGCGCCGCCGACGGCACCACGGTCATCCATGGCCGCGTCGCCGACCAGGCCGCGCTGCACGGCGTACTGCAGAAGCTGCGCGACCTCGGCCTCCCACTGCTGTCGGTCGCCCGGATCGACTCCGATCCGGCGAAGCACTCAACACCTGGAGAACTGTCATGACCATCACCGCATCCACCGCATCCGCCGACCGTCGTACCGCGGACCCGACCAGGAACAACGCCCGGGCCGGCGGGATCTTCTACCTGATCACGTTCGCCGCCTCGCTGCCCGCGCTGCTCCTGATCGGGCCGGTGCTGAACGACGCCGGCTACATCACCAGCGCCGGCCAGGACACCCGCGTGCTGTGGGGCTGCCTCCTCGACTTCGTCAACGCCGTCACCTGTATCGGCAGCGCGGTCGCGGTGTATCCGGTGGTGAAGCGACGCAACGAGTCCATGGCGCTCGGCTTCGTCACCTCACGCATGCTCGAGGCGGCCGTCATCATGATCGGCGTCGTCAGCCTCCTCGCCGTCGTCACCCTGCGGCAGAACCAGGCCGGCGACGTCGCCACCGGTCAGGCGCTGGTCGCCGTCCGCGACTGGACGTTCCTGTTCGGCCCCGGCTTCATGGCCACCATCAACGCCGTACTCTTCGGCACCTTGCTCTATCGGTCCCGCCTGGTGCCCCGCATCATCCCCACGCTGGGCCTGATCGGTGCCCCACTCCTGCTCACCGCCGACATGTTCGTCTTCTTCGGCCACATCAGCCAGACGTCCGTTTGGTCCATGCTCGCTACGCTGCCCGTCGCCGCCTGGGAACTGTCCGTCGGCGTCTACATGACCACCAAGGGTTTCCGGCGGGTCCAAACCGGCTGAACACCCGCCGAACTTGCCGAATCGAAGGTATCGGGCACCATTCGCTGACCGGAACGCCATGGTCGGCGAAGGTGCCCGATACCTACGGTTGGGTGGTGCGAAGGACCAAGGACGCCGCGATCGTTGACGTCGTACCTGCGCAGACGTACTTCGTCGTCAGCGCGATCTTCCACTATCTAGGGCCGGCCCTGGCCGTGCTGCTCTTCGCGCGGATCGAGCCGCTCGGCGTCGCGTGGTTGCGAATCGCGGCCGCAGGCACGATTTTCTGGCTCTGGCGCCGCCCGCTCCGGGCCTGGCGAACGCTGGACCCGGCGACCCGCAAACTGCTGGCCGGATGGGGCGCCGTTCTCGCGGTGATGAACTGCAGCTTCTACCTGGCGATCGACCGGGTGCCGCTGGGAACGGTCGCCGCGGCCGAGTTCGCACCGGTCATCGTGCTGGCCGCGATCGCCGTACGGAGTCTGCGGAACCTGCTGGCGCTCGTCCTCGCGGTCGCCGGGGTCTACATCCTCACCGACATCAGACTGTCCCAGGACTGGATCGGCCTGCTCTGCACCGCGCTCAACGCACTCCTCTTCGCGGCGTACGTCGTACTCGGACACCGGGTGTCGCGCGTCGACGGACTGCGCAGGATCGACGGGCTGGCACTCGCGATGGGCATCGCGACTGTGATCGCGCTGCCGGTCGGGGTCGCCCAGGCCAAGCCGGCGTTCAGCGACCTCAAGTTGCTGGCGGCGGCGATCGGCGTCGGGGTCTGCTCGTCGGTGATCCCGTATGTCAGCGATCAACTCGCGATGGCCCGGCTCAAACGATCAACATTCGCCCTGATGCTGGCCCTGCTGCCCGCCACGGCGACGGCGATCGGAGCCGTCGTACTGCGTCAGATCCCGACCCTCCCCGAGATCGCGGCCGTCGCGATCATCGTTGCGGCGGTCGCACTGCACCACGAGAAGACGTGATCACGTGGACGGAGCCGGGCGGTACGACGGGAGTGCGTCGGCCAGGCTCGGATACTGACGGATCCGCTCGCCGAGGTCCGACAACAGCTCGGCCAACCAGCTTGCCGCGCCGGCGATCCGGAGCCATCCGTCGTGCTGGATCGCCAGCTCACCAGCGGTCCTCAGCACCTCGATACCAGCACGATCCATGTGACTCACCCGGCGCAGATCGACCACGAGCGTCGGCCGCTTGGTGGTGATCACGTGGTGTAACTCGGTCTCGAACGTCGGCGCGCTCACGTCGTCGATCCTGCCCGCGACGCGAACGACCGCGCAGTCTCCGACCGCCGACCAACCGCAGACGAACGGTCCACTCACGTCCGTCGGCATGTTGGCAGATCGGACCACGCGCGGTGTACTCACATGCCCGGCCCCCGAACACCTCACTGCTTTCACTGCGAACTCCTCGAACGTACTGCGGGCCGTCCCTTCGACATGCCACGTGCATACGTCCCGTACCCACCCGTATGCACCGCGACACCGAGGCGTGGGTCACGCCGAGAGTCGGGAGTCTTCCGGCCTGGCCTGAATGACCGCCCGGCCGCGCGGGGTGTCCGGAAAGCGGGTGAGCATGGCGTGAATCTCGTCAGCCGCGACGTTCGCACCGAAGAGCTCGGTCCCGGGTTCGAGTCGCATGCCTTCGGCGAGCGGGCCGGCGATCACCGGGTCGAAGCCGAGCGCGTCGACGATCTCCGCGACCGCGCTCGTGTCCGCGGGTTCGCCCGCGATCGCGATCGCCCTTCGGTCCGGGGATCCGTGCGCGCGGGCACCCTCGTCGAGATCGTGGTAGCCCATGTGGTTGAAGGCCTTCACCACGCGGGACTCAGGCAGGAAGTCCTGCACGAGCTCGCTGGACGACGTGCGCGGATCGGTCAGGTCGTCGCGAATGCCGTCGACCTCCCACCAGTAGTTCATCGCGTCGATCACGAGCTTGCCGCGCAGCGCGTCGACCGGAATAGTCCGGTACTTGCCCAGCGGCAACGCGAGGATGACGACATCGGCCTGCGCCGCCGCCTCCGCCGCCGTCGTCGCGACGGCGCCCGGCGTGACGACCTCGACGATCAGCGCGATCTTCGAGACGTCACCCGAGCCGGCGATCAGGACCCGGTAACCGGCCGCGACCGCGAGCCGGGCGAGCACGGTGCCGACCTTGCCGGCACCGAGGATGGCGATCGTGGTTTTGCCGTTCATGACGTCAGCCCGCCAGGATGTCGCGGACCATCGGAATGACCTTGGTGCCGTACAGCTCGACCGCCTTCATCCGGGCGCTGGCCGGCACCGGTCCGGCGCTGTAGATCAGGTCGAACCGGCCGACGGCCAGCTTCTGGACCGCACCGGCGATCCGGCGAGCGACAGTCTCCGGCGACCCGACGTACATCGAGCCGGTGGCGACCTCGGCGTCGAACTCCTCACGCTTGATCGGCGGCCAGCCACGCAGTGCGCCGATGCGGTCGCGCATGACCTTGTACCGCGGGTAGAACACTTCCTTGGCTTCCTCGTCGGTGTCGGCGACGAAGCCCGGCGAGTGCATCCCGACCGGGTGCGCGACGGTGCCGAACTGCTCGGCCGCCTTCTTGTAGAGATCGAGGTACGGCGCGAACCGGTCCGGGGCTCCACCGATGATCGCGAGCATCAGCGGCAGGCCGTAGTACGCCGTACGCACAACGGACTGCGGCGATCCACCGACGCCGACCCACGTGTTCAAGTGGCCGGACTCGGTCTTCGGGTAGACCTCGGCGTTGTCCAGCGCGGCCCGGGTGGTGCCTTCCCAGCTGACCGGCTTCTCGTCGAGCAGCCGCACGAACAGCTGCAGCTTCTCCTCGAACAGAACGTCGTAGTCCTTCAGGTCGTAACCGAACAGCGGGAAGGACTCGGTGAACGAACCGCGGCCCAGGATCACCTCGGCGCGTCCGTTCGACAGCGCGTCCACGGTCGAGAACCGCTGGAACACCCGGACCGGGTCGTCCGAGCTCAGCACGGTCACGCCGGATCCGAGCTTGATCCGCTCGGTCTTCGACGCGATCCCGGCCAGCACCGTCTCCGGTGTCGAGATCGAGTACTCCGGCCGGTGGTGCTCCCCCAGCGCGATCGCATCAACGCCGAGCTGGTCGGCCAGCACGGCCTCCTCGACCACCTGCCGGATCGCCGCCGCGGCCGGCACGAGCTCGCCGTTGTCACCCTCCGGGATGTCCCCGAAGGTGTCGAGCCCGAACAAGAGGTCGCTCATCCGTCCACTTCCCATCTGCTGTCCACGTCAGCCTGAACAATTCTAGGTTGACGTGTCAACACCCGTCGCGCCACGTTCATTCCGGACCGCCGCCAGGATGGTCCGGACAATCCCCGAAGCCTGAGGCAGGTGCGAGCCGCTGTGAGAATCACCGCCGTGGAGACGATCCGACCCCGGATCCAGCCGAATCTGATGTTCCTGCGCCTGCACACCGACGACGGGCGGATCGGGCTCGGGGAGTCGTTCTTCGGCGCCCGGGCCGTGGAGGCGTACATCCACGAGTCCGCCGCCGAGGTGGTGCTGCAGGCCGAGGACCCCACCCCGGAAGCGATGGCGCTGGCGCTCACGCCGTACCTCGGTTTCCAGGGTGCCGGCGCGGAGGTGCGCGGCAACGCTGCCGTCGACCTCGCGTTGTGGGATCTGCTCGGGCAGTACGCCGGTCTGCCGCTGGCCGCACTCCTCGGCGGGCCGGTGCGGACGTCGGTGCCGATCTACAACACCTGCGCCGGGCCTGGGTACATCGGCTCGAGCACGCGGCAGCGGTCGGACAACTGGGGTATCCCGGATGCGGCTGACGAGCAACGTCCGTACGAGGATCTCGAGGCGTTCATGACCAGGCCCGCGGCTCTCGCGCGGGAACTGTTCGACGAGGGCATCGGTGGTCTCAAGGTCTGGCCGTTCGACCAGGCCGCGGAGGCGACCGGTGGGCTGACCATCGGCCCTGACGACCTGCAGCGAGGTCTTGCGGTCATCGAGGCCATCCGGTCCGAGGTCGGGATGGACATGAACCTGATGGTCGAGTTGCACGGCCTGTGGAGCCGCCGCGCCGCGACCACGATCATGGAGGCCCTCACGCCGTACCGCCCGTACTGGGTCGAGGATCCGATGCGCTCCGACGCGGTCGACGCCCTCCAGGTGCTGGCGTCCTCCGTCGACGTACCGATCGCCTGTGGCGAGACGGCGGTCGGACGGCGCGGGTTCGCCACTCTCGTGCAGTCCGGCGCGATCGACGTAGCCACCCTCGACGTCCAATGGACCGGCGGCCTCACCGAAGCCCGCAAGGTCGCCTCACTCGCCGACACCTACGGCATCCCCATAGCCCCTCACGACTGCACCGGCCCCGCCTCCCTGGCCGCCTGCACCCACCTGACCCTCGCCTCCCCCAACGGCCTCATCCAGGAAACAGTCCGAGCCTTCCTCCGCACCTGGTACACCGACCTGGTCGAAGGCCTCCCCGAGATCGCCGACGGCCGAATCACCATCTCCGACGCGCCCGGCCACGGCGTGCGGCTGCGGCCCGGTCTGGCCGAAAGCGACACGGTGGAACGGATCATCACCAGGCGGTGAGCCTTACGGCGGTTGGATGCCGTAGTCGTGGATTTTTCGGTAGATGGTGGCTCGGGACATGCCGAGGGACTTGGCGGCTCGGCCTTTGTGGCCGTCGTTGGCTACGAGGCTGCGGATGATGGCGTCACGTTCGAGGGCCTCGAGTTGGCTGAGGCTGCGGCGGCTGATGGCTTGGACGCGGGCCGGGAGGTCGGCCGGCATGATCACGCCGGTACGCCGGCGTCGTAGGACGACCTGCTTCAGGACCTGGCACAGCTCCCCGGTGTTGCCGGGCCACGAGGAGCGCATCAGCTGGTGCATCGCCTCCGGTGAGCAGGTCAGGTCGCCGTGGCTCACCTGGTTGAGGACGTACGGGACGAGTTCGCGGACATCCTCGATGTGGTGCCGCAACGGTGGCACCTCGACGGTCAGCGGGAACAGCGCCAGCAACTCCCCCAGATCGGGCAGGTCTGTGCCGTCGGACGTCATCGTGAGCGCGATCCACGGCGGCTCGGACGGCCGGCGCTCGAGTACGTCGTACAGAGCCTCGATCGTCGCCTCGACATCGCGCGGGCCGAGGCGGTCGGCGTGCCGGATCACCAGCGCCTGAACCATGTCGTCGGCCAGCTCGGCCTCCAGCTCCGCGCCGAATCCGCCGTTCGAGCCGACGGCGTCGACGATGTGGAACAGACCGGCCGGGTTGTTCTGGTGGTGCGCGGCGCGGGCGAGTGCGACCTTGCCGACGCCACGCTCGCCGGTCAGTACAACCCATTGCCCGGCGCGGCACGCGTTGTCGACCTCACGGCTGCTGCCCAACCACGGCGCACTGCGGCCGACCAGGCCTGGAAGGACCGGCCGCGGCGGGGGACGATGCGTGGCGGTCGGCATCCGGCTCTCCGTGCCCGAGTTGTGCGGGCTGACCTGGATGATGCCGGCCTCATCCCGCGCGCCGACTGCGATCGGGCGGCAGCTGATCCTGACCCAACCCCCAGTGGGAAGCTCGACAACGACCGGCTCCGTGCCACCGCGCGCCAGCAGCTCGCCGGCGTACCCGAGCACTGCTCGCTGGTCGGTGGCGTCGAGACACTGCCGGGCCTTGGCGTTCATCAGCAGCAGGTCGTCATCGACCGCGAGAATCATGTCGCCGAGCCGGCGTGCACTCTGCCGGTACGCCTGCAGCAGCGCGAGCTCGCGCGTCGAACTGTCGGTCAGCATCGCCGCTCTGATGTTGTCGGCCGTCGTCTTGGCGAGCGCGATCAGCAAGGTCCCGGCGTCCTTGCGCCAGCAGGTCAAGTCGATCGCGCCGACCGTCTTGCCGGTGACCGGATGCTTGATCGGTACGCCGGCGCACGCCAGGTCCTCGAGGTCCTCGGCGTAGTGCTCGTGCCCGAAGACATGCATCGGTCCGCCGCCTTCGAGGGCGGTCCCGATCCCGTTCGTCCCGGCGAACTCCTCGGCATAGCTGAAGCCGGGCGCCAGATGGACCTTGTCCAGGTGCCGGGCCAGCTCGGTGTCGGCGGTCAGACGCTGCAGCACCAGGCCGGTCCGGTCGGTCAGGATGACGCTGATCGGTTGACCGGCAAGGTGTTCGTGCAACTGCTGCAGGACTGGTCTCGCGCTCCTGGACAACGGAAGTTCGAGGTCGGGATCCGCGACGTAGGGCAGCGAGATCCGGTCGGCCGGCAGATTCCACCGCCGCGACCTGACCCAGGAGGCAAGGATCGACGGCCGGACGTCCTTCGGCCCGACCGGGTCGAGCGTGAGGAAGTTCAGCCGTGCCTTTGCGGCCCGCCCGCTGTCGTCTTCCGTCGGGAGCACGAGTTCTTCCACGGGGCCTCCTGACGCCCGGCGGGGACGGGTGCGGAAGTGCCACCGCCCCACCGGTCGCTCGCATGTCGAGCCTAATGCAGTCCGGCGCCGTCGGCGTCTCAGATTGAGACACCCATCGGAGCCCGGCGGGATTGTGATCGAAGCAGCGATCAGGAGGTTGCGATGGACAGCGCTGTCCCGAGCCGCGAGACCTACAACCCGTGGACTGTCGTGAACGTCGTCTTCGAGCACCTGGCCGACGCCGGGCTCCATCCGGTCCTCGGTACGACCGGGAACCCGGGTGAGCCGGCCGCCGCTCTCCTGCAGGCGTTCGGGATTCAGCCCGACCCGCAGGGTGACGAGCAGATCGCGCTGGCCAAGGATGCGCGGCTGGCGGAGCTCAGACAGGCGATGTTCGGCAACCCCTGAGCCGGTGACCGTCCGTCATCTCAATTTGAGACCTCCACGGCGGTCACAGCGGCGATGTACTGCAAGTGCAGTCGGCCACGAGTGTGAGGAGTGCCATGAGTCGCCAAAGTGTGGCGAAGGCCCACCAGAAGATCCAGGAATTGTCCTGGGAACCTGCGTATCACGAGCCGGTCTCGCACTACGGGACCGACTACACGTTCCAGAAGGCGCAGAAGAAGGACCCCCTCAAGCAGGTCCTGCGGTCGTACTTCCCGATGCAGGAGGAGAAGGACCACCGCGTGTACGGCGCCTCCGACGGAGCCATCCGCGGAAACATGTTCCGCCAGGTGCAGGAACGCTGGCTGGAATGGCAGAAGCTGTTCCTGAGCATCATCCCGCTGCCGGAGATCTCGGCCGCCCGGGCGATGCCGCTGCTGTTCCGGACGGTGCCGAACCCGGAACTGCACAACGGCCAGGCGATCCAGATGATCGACGAGGTACGGCACTCGACGATCCAGCAGAACCTCAAGCGCCTGTACATGAACAACTACATCGACCCCGCCGGCTTCAACTCCAGCCTGCGGAACTTCCAGAGCGACTACTGCGGCACCATCGGCCGTCAGTTCGCCGAGGGGTTCATCACCGGTGATGCCATCACGGCGGCCAGTATCTACCTGACCATCGTGGCGGAGACGGCATTCACCAACACGCTGTTCGTCGCCATGCCGGCCGAGGCGGCCGCGAACGGCGACTACCTGCTGCCGACCGTGTTCCACTCGGTCCAGTCCGACGAGTCCCGGCACATCAGCAACGGTTACGCGACGCTGCTGATGGCACTCGCCGACGAAGGCAACCACCAGCTGCTCGCCCGCGACCTGCGCTACGCGTGGTGGAACAACCACCGTGTCGTCGACGCCGCGATCGGCACCTTCATCGAGTACGGCACCAAGGACCGCCGCAAGGACCGCGAGAGCTACGCGGAGATGTGGCGGCGCTGGATCTACGACGACTACTACCGCAGCTACCTGGTGCCGCTGGAGAAGTACGGCCTCGAGATCCCGCACGACCTGATCGAGGAGTCCTGGAACCAGATCTGGAACAAGGGCTACGTGCACGAGGTGGCGCAGTTCTTCGCCACCGGCTGGCTGGCCAACTACTGGCGGATCGACCCGATGACCGACAAGGACTTCGAGTGGTTCGAGTACAAGTACCCCGGCTGGTACGACAAGTACGGCGCCTGGTGGGAGAACTACAACCGCCTGTCGATGCCGAACGGGCACAAGCCGATCGTCTTCGAGGACGTCGACTACGAGTACCCGCACCGGTGCTGGACCTGCATGGTCCCGTGCCTGGTCCGCGAGGACATGGTGATGGCCAAGGTCGACGGCCAGTGGCGGACCTACTGCCACGACATGTGCCGCTGGACCGATGAGGTCGCCTTCCGGCCGACGTACCAGGGCCGGCAGACGCCGAACATGGGCAAGCTGATCGGCCACCGCGAGTGGGAGACGCTGTACCACGGCTGGAACTGGGCCGACGTGGTCTCCGACATGGGCTTCGTCAGGGACGACGGCAAGACCATGGTCGCGCAGCCGCACCTCGACCTGAACCCGGACAAGATGTGGACGCTCGATCACCTGCGCAAGTGCCCGCCGCTGGCAAGCCCGAACGTGTTGCTGAACGAGATGAGCGACGACGAGCGGACCGCGTTCGCCGCCCGCTACGTGCGTGGTGGCCCCGCCGGCCGCGCACCCGCCGACGCGTGATCCCCTCCCCGGGGCGGGCGGGCACCCCCGTGTCCGCCCGCCCCGGTCCGTCCCCGCAGAGACGTCAGGAACCATGGGCGATAAGCATGTCGTGAGGTTCGAGCCGGTCGGCATCGAGATCGAGGTCGACGAGGATCAGACGATCCTGCGCGCCGCGGCCGAGCAGGGCGTGATGCTCATGCACGGCTGCAAGGAGGGCCAGTGCTCGTCCTGCAAGTCGTTCGTCCTGGACGGCGAGGACATCGAGCTGGACCGCTACTCGACGTTCGCGCTGCCCGAGTACGAACTGGACGAGGGCTACACGCTGCTGTGCCGGGCCCATCCGTACGAGGACCTGACCATCGAGCTGCTCAACTACGACGAGGACATGATCCGGTCCGGGCTGCCGATCCAGGATCGAGTCGCGGAAGTCGTCGCGATCACGCCCGTCACCCACGACCTGCGTCATCTCGTCCTACGCCTGACCGACCCCGGCGAGCTCAAGTTCTTCCCCGGCCAGTACGTCGACATCCTGGTCCCCGACAGCGAGGCGAGCCGATCGTTCTCGATGGCGAACACGACCAGCCGCGACAGCGGGCAACTGGAGTTCGTGATCAAGGTCTATCCCGGCGGAGTCTTCTCGGAGTTCCTCGACACCCGGCTCAACGTCGGCGACCGGCTGCAGCTCAGCGGGCCGTTCGGGGTCTTCACGCTGCGGGACAATCCGGGCGCCCGGATCGTCTTCGTCGGCGGTGGCGCCGGGATGGCACCGATCCTGTCGCTGCTGCGGTCGATGGCCGAGCGCGGGATCGACCGGCCGGCGACCTACTACTACGGAGCCCGGACCCACCTGGATCTGTGCTTCGACGAGGAGCTCCGGGCGCTGCAGGACGTGCTGCCGGGGTTCAAGTACGTACCGGCGCTGTCCGAGCCGGCCGAGGACGCCGAGTGGGACGGCGAGGTCGGTCTGATCACCGACGTCGTCCGCCGGCACGAACCGGATCTGGCCGGAGCCGACGCCTATGTCTGCGGTCCGCCACCGATGGTGGAGGCCGCGATCCCGTTGCTCGAAGGGCTGGGCGTCGTCACGAAGCACATCTACTACGACAAGTTCACCACGACCGGCGACGCCGGTGACTCGAAGGTGCTGGAGGCCCCGACGCGATGAGCTGTCACAAGATTGGCCCGACGCGATGAGCTGTCACAAAAATGGGGAGAGCCGATGACCACCACACAGGATGCACCCAAGTTCGAACGCAGTGTACCCAAGCCGGTCTTCACCGATGCCGAGGCGGGCGCCCGGGAGTTCCCGGACTCGAACTCGCGGCGGTACAACTACTACACGCCGCAGAAGCGCAAGCAGAGCCACTACGAGGACGTCACGGTCGACGTACAGCCCGATCCGCGGCACTACCTGACCCAGGGCTGGCTCTACGGGTTCGCCGACGGGCGTGGCGGCTACCCGCTGGACTGGACCGTGCTGAAGGCCTGGGGTTCGGACCAGCCCTCACCCGAGCGCGGCCCGGGCAGCGGCGGCATGATCGTCAAGGACTGGCCGGCCACCGGCTGGCACGAGTTCCGTGACCCGAACGAGGAGTGGGAGCTCACGCTCTACCGCTACAACTCCAACGTCGTCCGCCAGGTCACCCAGAACGTCGAGGCCGCCAAGGCGTCCAAGGCCTTCGAGCAGTGGAACGCCAACTGGGTCCGCTTCGTCGAGCAGCACATTGGCGCCTGGATGCACGTCGACCACGGCCTCGGTCTGTACCTGTACGCGAACGCGAACCGGCGCGCACCGACGAACATGCACAACAACGCGATCTCGGTGAACAGCATGCACCGGATCCGGGCCGCCCAGGACCTCGCGCTGTACAACCTCACGTTGTCCGAGGAGATCGAGGGGTTCGACGGCAGCGCCCACCTGGAGACGTGGAACAACGACCCGGCCTGGCAGGGTGTCCGCGACCTGGCCGAGCAGCTGACCGCGATCGACGACTGGTGCGAGGCGATCTTCGCCGCGAACATCGTGTTCGAGCCGCTGGTCGGCGAACTGTTCCGC
Source organism: Kribbella capetownensis (assembly GCF_004331485.1). Taxonomy (GTDB): domain Bacteria; phylum Actinomycetota; class Actinomycetes; order Propionibacteriales; family Kribbellaceae; genus Kribbella; species Kribbella capetownensis. Next base: position 357,943 of record NZ_SJKD01000004.1, on the reverse strand, counting down.
AGCCAGCTGGTCCAGCAGGCGGCACCGCGCAACGGCGACTTCGTCACCCCGACGGTCATCGGCGCGGCGGAGTACGACTTCGCCGAGCGCGACCTGCGCTACACCACGGCGATGTTCGAGCTGCTCACCAACGACCGGGAGTTCGCCGGCCACAACAAGGCGATCATGTCCGACTGGGCGAGCACCTGGACCGCCAAGTCACTCGCCGCGGCCCGGGCGCTGCAGCCGCTGTGGTCGCAGCCGGACGCCAAACCGCCGCGGTTCGAGGACGGGCTCGACCGCGTGAAGAGCAGGTTCAGCGGCATCGTCGTCTCGCTGGGCCTCGAGGAACCGAAGGAGTTGGCACAGTGACCACGCTCAAGGCAGTCGTCGAGAGCCCGTTCAAGTCCGACAACACCGCGTCCAACCGGTGTGGCGTCACGCTGATGAACAACCAGGTCGGGGCGGTCGTCGCCGACGTGATGCGCGGCCTGGACAACGTCACGGTGACACCGCTGCCGTCGATGATCCGGGTCGACGCGGTCGGCCGGATGGACTTCGTCTACGACGACATCTCCGAGGCCCTGGGCGAGGAGCCCGGGTACTTCGACCAGGCCGAGTTCGAGGAGAACATGTCGACCCACTACGGCCGCATGGTCCACCTCGACGACCGGACCATCATGTTCGCCAACCCCGAGGACGCCGCCGAGTACATCGGCTTCGACCTGACCGCATCCAGCTGACAAGGGGGTCTTCCGTGTACGAGAAGAACGGTGAGAAGTACTTCGTGGTCGACAGCCACATGCACTTCTGGAAGGCAGGACCGGACAACTGGGTCCCGGGTGCGGAGCAGTACGCGAAGGGCTGGATCGAGTGCTTCCACGCGTACATGAGCCTGGCGCCGAAGGAGACCCACTGGCCGATCGAGAAGTTCATGAGCTACACCGAGGACGACCTGATGAAGGACGTCTTCGAGGACGGCTACGTGGACGTGGCGATCTTCCAGCCGACGTACCTGAAGGAGTGGTACACCGAGGGCTTCAACACGACCGAGCAGAACGCCAACCTGGGCGAGAAGCACCCGGGCATGTTCGTGCTCAACACCCGGTTCGACCCGCGCGACGGCGACGCCGGGATCGAGGAACTGAAGGCCAACGTCGAGCGGTACGGGTCGCGCGGCGTCAAGCTCTACACCGCCGAGTGGAACGCCGGCTCCCGGGGTTACAAGCTGACCGACCCCGCGGCGTACCGCTATCTGGAGAAGGCGCAGGAGTTCGGGATCAAGAACATCCATGTCCACAAGGGCCCCACGATCTGGCCGCTGGACAAGGACGCGTTCGACGTCTCCGACGTGGACCACGCCGCGACCGACTTCCCCGAGCTCAACTTCATCGTCGAGCACGTGGGACTGCCGCGGATCGAGGACTTCTGCTTCATGGCGACCCAGGAACCCAACGTGTACGCCGGCCTGTCGGTGGTCATCGGCGGCCTGATGCACGCACGGCCGCGGTTCTTCGCCAAGGTGATGGGCGAGCTGCTGTTCTGGGTCGGCGAGGACAAGATGACCTTCGGCAGCGACTACGGCATCTGGGAACCGAAGTGGCAGATCGAGGGTCTCGTCGACTGGGACTTCCCCGAAGGCGACGAGTTCGCCGACTACCCACGACTCGGAGTGGAGGGCAAGAAGAAGATCCTGGGCCTGAACGCTGCGAAGCTGTACGACCTCAAGGTCCCCGACGAGCTCCAGCTCAAGGAGGCGGAGCCGGCCGCGCAGGACGACGCCAAGCTGGTCACCCAGTAATGACGGCGGTGGCTGGGGAGAAGTCCCGGGTCCTGACCGCGCTGGACGCGGTCCGGGACCCGGAGCTGGACGAGCCGATCACGACGCTGGGTTTCGTGTCCACCTGCGTCGTGTCGGCCGCCGGTGACGTCGTGGTGCGGTTGCGGCTGCCGACGTACTTCTGTGCGCCCAACTTCGCGTTCCTGATGGTCGCCGACGCCTACGACGTGGTCGCCGCCCTGCCCGGCGTCCGCGGTGTCGACGTCGCGCTCGTGGACCATTTCGCGGCCGACCAGATCAACGCCGGCGTGGCTGCGCGGGCCGGATTCGCCGCCTCATTCACGGGCGAGGCGGCCGGCGAGCTGGACGAGCTGCGCCGGACCTTCGTGACCAAGGCGATGCTGGCCGGGACGGACCAGGTGTGCCGGCCGCTGCGGGCCGCCGGCGCCGATCCGGCCCGGCTCGCCACGATGACCCTCGGCGACGTCCCCGCGTCTGCCGAATTGGAGCGGCTGCTGCGGCGGCGGGCCGAACTCGGGCTGCGCACCGACCCGTCCGCTCCGCTCCTCGTCGACCCCGGCACCGGCTCCCCCATCACCGGTGCCGAGGCGACGAGGCATCTCGGGTTGGCCCGCGTCACCCGGACCGGGATCGAGGCCAACACCGGCATCTGCAGGGGAATGCTGCGCCACCGGTACGCCGAAGCCGGCGTCGGCGAGGAGGAGTAGGGATGAAGGCCGTTCGACTGCACGGATACCACCAGCAGCCGGTCATCGACGACGTACCGGAACCGGTCGTCAGGGGCCCGCTGGACGTCATCGTCAAGATCGGCGGCGCCGGGGTGTGCCGCACCGACCTGCACATCATCGAGGGCCAGTGGGCCGAAGCGATGCACCCGACCCTGCCGTACACGATCGGCCACGAGAACGCCGGCTGGGTGCACGAGATCGGCTCCGCGGTGACCAACGTCCAGGTCGGTGACACGGTCATCCTGCACCCGACCCCGACCTGCGGGCTCTGCGCCGCCTGCAGAGCGGGCAACGACATGCACTGCGCACAGAGCTCGTTCCCGGGACTCGACAGCGACGGCGGGATGGCAGAGTACCTGCTCACGTCGGCGCGCGCGTGCGTGAAGCTCGACCCGAGCACCCGGCCGCAGGACGTCGCGGCATTGGCCGATGCCGGCATCACGGCGTACCACGCGGTCCGCAAGGCCATCTCGCTGCTCCCGCCCGGCACGACCTGCGTCGTGATCGGTGCCGGCGGTCTCGGGCACATCGGCATCCAGTGCCTGGCCGCGCTGACCGCGACCAGGATCATCGTCGTCGACCGCAACCCCGACGCCCTGAAGCTGGCAGAGCAGCTCGGTGCCGACCAGACAGTGGTTGCCGACGGCAAACAGGTGGAAGCGGTCCTCGACCTGACCGGCGGCGTCGGCGCGCACGTCGTCCTCGACTTCGTCGCCGAGCAGGGCGCGGAGCAGGACGGCTTCGCGATGACCGCACCGGCCGGTTCGTACTTCGTCATCGGGTACGGCGGCCAGGTCCAGATCCCGACCCTCGACATCATCTCGACCGAGCGCAACATCATCGGCAACATCGTCGGCACCTTCAACGAACTGGCCGAGCTGATGGCGCTCACCCAGGCCGGGAAGGTCACCCTGCACACCCGGACCTACCCGCTGGACGCGGCCGTCGATGCGGTCGCCGATCTCGACGCCGGCCGGGTCCGCGGCCGCGCGATCCTCGTTCCGTAAGTGCACATTAGTCACGGCACGACCGACCGGGAGGGCTCTGATGGCCAAGGAACTGCGATTCGGTGAGCAGGCCCGCGACCTGCTGCTGTCCGGAGTGGACCAGCTGGCGGACGCGGTGAAATCGACCCTGGGCCCGAAGGGCCGCAACGTGATCCTGGAGAAGATCACCGGCTCGCCGGTGGTCACCAACGACGGCGTGACCATCGCCCGGGAGATCCATCTGAAGAATCAGTTCGAGAACATGGGCGCCCAGCTGGTCAAGGAAGCCGCGATCAAGACCAACGACATCGTCGGCGACGGCACCACCACGGCGACCGTGATCGCCCAGGCGATCATCCGTGAGGGCATGGCCGCGATCAGCTCGGGTGGCAACCCGGTACTGGTGAAGCGCGGCATCGACCTGGCCGTGGCCCGCTTGGTGGAGCGGCTCCGTGAGGTGGCGCACCCGGTCGCCACCGAGCACGACTTCGCCCGGGTCGCGGCCATCTCGGCCAACGACGACGACATGGTCGGCGCCGTGATCGCGAACGCCCTGCACACCGTCGGCGACGGCGGCATCGTCACCGTCGAGGAGTCGGCCGCGCACGGCATGCGGGTCGACTTCGTCGAGGGGTTCGAGTTCGACAACGGCTACCTGTCGCCGTACATGGTGACCGATCCCGGCAGCCTGCAGGCGGTGCTGGACGATCCGTACATCCTGTTGTGCAGCGAGAAGATCACCAAGGTGCAGGAGGTCATGCCGCTGCTCGACAAGATCATGCGGGAGCCCAAGCCGCTGGTCATCATCGCGGAGAACCTCGAGGGCACCGCGCTCAGCATGCTGGTGCACAACCACGTGAACGGTCTCTTCCAGTGCGTCGCGGTCAAGGCGCCGGGCTTCGGTGACCGGCGGCTGCACAAGCTGGAGGACATCGCGGCGATCACCGGCGGCGCGGTCTACAGCCGGCACTCCGGTTTCACCCTCGAGACGATGCGGCTCGAGCAGCTCGGCCGGGCGGACCAGGTCCGGGTGAACGCGGACCGGACCGCGATCGTGGCCGAGACCGGGCACGAGAAGGACATCGAGTTCCGGCTCACGCAGTTGCGCGCCGAGTTGGAGCGGGCGACGTTCGGGGTCGACGAGGACGTGCTCACCGAGCGGATCGGTGCGCTGTCCGGCAAGGTCGCGGTGATCCGGGTCGGCGCACCGACGCCGGCAGAGTTGAAGGAACTGCAACACCGGGTCGAGGACGCGTTGTCCGCGACCCGCGCCGCGATGGCCGAGGGCATCGTCGCCGGTGGTGGCATGGCCTTGCTGCACGCCGAGTCGGCGCTCGACAGTCTCGACGTCAAGGACGACTACGCCACGGGTGTGAAGATCGTCCGGCGGGCGTTGCGCGAACCGGCGTACCTGATCGCCGCGAACGCCGGCTACAACGGCGCGGAGGTGCTGGAACGGACCTCGCAGCTCGGAGTCGACGAAGGCTTCGACGCACTCGAAGGCAAGTACGGCAACATGCTCGACATGGGGATCGTCGATCCCCTGCGCGTTGCCCGCTCGGCACTGCAGAACGGCGCCTCGGTCGCCGGTCTCCTGCTCACCACCAACACCCTGATCGCCGAGGAACAGACACCGTGGGGCGGCAGCCCCGCCCTGATGACCGAGTACGGCGCTCTGGACGAAGGGCTGCACCAGCCCTCCCCCGACTCCAGCACACCTCAGTCCCTGGGTCTCGGCCCGTCGGTCGGCTGACCCTCCACCGCCCGCCGGCTCGAGCGTTCTGCTCGAGCCGGCGGTGCCATCTCAGCTTCCAGGTGGCGTGACGTGACCGAGTTGGACCAGCACGGTCATGGTGTCGTAGTAGAACGCGCCCTCCACCGACTTGCCGTCCTGCCAGCGGATCAGCTCGCAGCACGGAAAGTCGACCTCTCGTCCCGTCGCGGGCAGACCCGCGAACTCTCCGTCGTTGTGCCCCCTGGCCTGGAACCGCGCGATTGTCCAGTCCCCCGCGTCCAGGTAGGTACCCTCCGTGACGGCCGCGTCCGAGAACGCCGTCTTCCACACGGCCAGCCAGCCGGTGGTCTCCTCCTTGCCCTTCATCGTCACGCCCTGCGCGTGGTCGGTGAAGACGATGTCCGGCGCGAAGAACGTCGCGGTCTGCTCGGCCCCCTCCTCGGTCATCGCCCTGTGTGCCTGCTTGTGCAGCTCCACGTTCGACATGATCTTTTCCCCCTTCCTGGTCGCCACGCTCCTCCCGAGCGCAGGCGCTGGCAAGGCGCGCCGACCCGCTTTGACGCTGCGGAACCGGGTCACTGCGGTCAGGCGCGGAGACGCGCCGGTGGGTCGGGGGCGAGGGTGCCGTCGGGGGCTATGTGGGCGAGGATCTGGTCGACCAGGGCCACGATGTGGGGGTCGTCGACGGTGTAGATGTGGCGGCGGCCGTCCCGACGCAGCGAGATGAGACCGGCGAGGCGGAGTTTGGCGAGGTGCTGGCTGGCCGTGGTGATGCTGACGCCGGCGCGATCGGCCAGCGTGCCCACGTCGTACTCGCCGTTGGTGGCGAGCCAGACCAGGTGCAGCCGCACGGGCGCGACGAGCAGCCCGAGGGTGCGGACCGCGGCGTGCAGCTGCAGACTGGTCGGCTCGGTCATGACTCAGTAGATGTTGGACGGACGGACCATGCCTTCGGCCAGATCGCCGAAACCGGGGGCCATGATCGCACCGGGGTTGCCGAGGATCTCCTCGACGACCGCGGTCTCGGTGGTGATCAGCAGCGCCGCGATCGACGCCGCGCTCTCCAGGGCTGCCCTGGTCACCTTCAGCGGGTCCATCACGCCTTCGTCGAACATGTCGGCGTACTGGCCGGTGAGCGCGTTGAAGCCGGTGCCGAGCGGCTGGCTGGCGACCTTGGCGACGACCTCGTCACCGTCGTACCCCGCGTTGATCGCGATCCACCGCAGCGGCTCGGGCAACGCCCGACGGACGACCTCGCGGCCGACCGCGGCGTCTCCGGTCAGCTCGACCCGTGACACCGCCTCCTGTGCCTGGACGAGCGCCGTACCGCCGCCGGCCACCACGCCCTCCTCGACCGCGGCGCGGGTCGCGGCCAGCGAGTCCTCGACGCGCAGCATCCGCTCCTTGCGCTCGACGCTGGTCGCGCCGCCCACCTGGATGACGGCCACCCGGCCGGACAGCCGGGCCATCCGCAGCTGCAGGTTGTCCCGGTCGGCGTCGATCCTGGCCCGCTCGAACTGCGTGTCCAGCTGGGTCAGGCGAGCGTCCACCAGGTTCGCGTCGCCGTGACCGCCGACGATCGTCGTCCGGTCCTCGGTGATGGTGATCCGGTCACACGACCCGAGGTGGTTCAGCGCGACCTCGGCCAGGTCCAGCCCGGTGTCGGTCGCGATGACCTGACCGCCCAGTGCCACCGCGAGGTCCTCGAGCTCGGCCACGCGGCGGTGCCCGAAGCCGGGAGCCCGGACGACGACCGACTGCATGGTGTTGTGCATGTTGCCGCCGACAAGCAGTTGCAACGCGGGACCGTCGACATCCTCGGCAAGTACGACGAGCGGCCGGTCCGCGCGCTTGGCCGCCTCGACGGTCGGCATGATGTCCTGGACCTGGGAGATCTTCTTGTTGGTGAGCAGGATGACCGGGTTCTCGTAGACGGCCTCCATCCGCTCCTTGTCGGTGACCATGTACAGCGACACGTAGCCGTGGTCGAACTCGATCCCGTCCACGACCTCGACCGACAGACCGCCGGCATCGGACTCTTCCGTGGTGACGACGCCGTTGCGGCCGACCCGGGTGACCGCCTCCGCGATCACCTCGCCGATCGTCTCGTCGTCACTGGCCGCCAGCGTCGCGATGTGCCGCAGGTCGTCCGGGCCGCCGACGTCGGCCGCCCACGAGCGCAGCGTCTCCACCACGACCGGCACCGTCTGCTCGATGCCACGACGTACCCGCATCGGGTTCGCGCCGGCGTCGACCGCGCGCAGCCCCTCGCGGACCATCGCCTGAGCCAGCACGGTCGCCGTCGTGGTGCCGTCGCCGACGGCACCGTTGGTGTTCATCGCGACCTCCTTCACCAACTGGGCGCCCATGTTCGCGAACGGCTCGCGCAGCTGGATCTCCTTCGCGATCGTCACGCCGTCGTTGGTGATGGTCGGCGGGCCGGTCAGCTTCTCCAGGACGGCGTTGCGTCCCTTCGGGCCGAGCGTCACCTTGATCGCGTCGGCGAGCGAGTTCACGCCGGACTCGAGCAGCCGGCGCGCCTCCTCGTTGAACCGCAGTTCCTTTGCCATGGTCAGACCACCTTTCGGGTCACGGGATGAGAATCGCCCGGCCGCGGACCTTGCCCGCGTCGAGGTCATCGAGAGCCTGCTGGAAGTCGGCGAGTGGGTATTTCGTGGTGTGCAGGGCGACCTTGCCCTGCGCCGCCAGCACCATCAGTTCCTGCAGATCGGTGTAGGAGCCGACCAGGTTGCCGACGAAGTTGATCTCGGTCGAGATGATGTCGATCGTCGGTACGACGAGGTCCTCGCCGTACCCGACGACGTAGTAGTTGCCGGCCCGGCGGAGCATCCGGACGCCCTCGGAGGTGGCGCCGCCTTCGCCGACGAAGTCGACGACCGCCTCCGCGCCCTTCCCGCCGGTCAGTTCGAGCACGTCGTCCACCTGGGTGCCGTTGGCAACGATGCCGTGGTCGGCGCCGATCGCGACGGCCAGTTTCACCGCCGCCGGGTTGCGGTCGACCACGACCAGGGTCGCGGCCGAGATCGCCTTCAGCACCTGGATGCCGATGTGGCCGAGGCCGCCGGCACCGATCAGCACGCAGACGTCGCCGGGCCGAGTCGCCCGGGCCACCTTGGCCGCCGCGTGGTACGCCGTGAGTCCGGCGTCCGCCAGTGCTGCGACGTCGGCCGGCTCGAGGCTGTCGTCGATCCGGACCACGCTGCGGGCAGTGGTTCGCAGGTAGTCGGCGTACCCGCCGTCGGTGTCGATCCCCGGGAACCGGCTGTTCTCGCAGTGCACGTCGTCGCCGAACCGGCAGGCACGGCACAGGCCACACGTCATCAGTGGATGCAGGATCACCTTGTCGCCCGGCTGGACGTTGGTGACCGCGTCGCCGACGGCGTGCACCCAGCCCGCGTTCTCGTGGCCGATCGTGTACGGCAGCGCGACGCCGCTCTTCTCGGCCCACTGCCCCTCGAGGATGTGCAGGTCGGTCCGGCACACCCCAGCGCCGCCGATCCTGACGATGACGTCGAGCGGTCCCTGGATCTCGGGTTCGGGTATGTCGGTGAGCTGCAACTTGGTGTGGTAGCCGACTACCTGGACCGCCCTCATGACGTGCTCCTTGCGTTCGTGACTCGGATGGAACTTCCGTCGGGCTCCACGTCGGCGTACCGGGTCGCGAGCAGGCCGCGGCAGAAGTGGGAGTTCCCCTCGATCGAGATCCGCACGGCCTTGGCGAACCGGAGCCGCAGCGGGACCGCGTCGGCGGCGAGTGGCGCGCCGTCCTCGTCCACCAGCACCGGATCGTCGGGATGTACGCCGAGACCGATGGCGACCCGTCGGCGCAGCAACGCCTCCTTGTGCGGACCTTCCCGCAGATCGGCGAGGGTGACCTGGTGGAGATCGTCGACGGTCATCGCGCTGTCCTTCAGGAGGGCCTCGGCGCACCGCTCCATCGCGGCCGTGTGCGCCTTGTGCCGGAAGATCCGCCGCAGTTCGTCCAGGCTCGTCTCCGCCTCGACACCGAACGTGCCGACGTACCCGGCGTCGGCGGCCAGGCCGGCGTTGATCTTGTCCGAGTCGTGGTGATCGTCGAGCAGCACCACGACCCGTCCCAGGCCGCCGACCCTCCGGAGCGCATCGACGGAGTCGGACGCCATCAGGTAGGCGAAGTTCGGCGAGCAGAACGACGTCGGCAGCCGCAGGTGGACCACGACCTTGGTGTCGTCGACCCGGATCGACCGGACGAACCCCAGTGTCGTGATGGGTTCGTCCAGTTCCGGATCCGTCACCGTCGACAGTGCGGCGACGATCTCGTCGACCACCGAGGTCGCGACGGCCGTCATGCGCGTGCGCCGGCCGCCACCTCGACAGAGGTGTCACCGGCGTCGGTCGGCAGCCGCAGCTCCTGCGGTACGTCGAGGTCGTACAGGGCGGCCGCGTTCAGGCCGAGGATCTTCTTCTTCTGCGCGGTCGTGATCGGCGCGTACTCCGGCAGGTCCGCGGGGATCTGGAAGTCGACGAACTTCTCCACCAGCCACTGCGGCGTCCAGAGCGCGTAGTCACTGGCGAACAGGATCTTGTCCTCGCCGAGCCAGTAGAGCAGTTCGCCGATGATCTGGGCGAAGTACTTCGGCCGGGCGTGTACGAACGGCATCGCGACCGCGAGACCGCCGTACACGTTGGACTCCTGGGTGGCGATCCAGCAGAAGTCCTCCAGCCGGGGCAGGCCGACGTGCTCGACGACGAAGTTCAGGTCCAGGTAGTCGGTCGCGACCTTGTCGATGTCGGCGACGTCGAACGCGTCCCGGTCGAGCGGGCGGATGGTGGGGCCCTTGTGCACATGGATGTTCTTGATGCCGAGCTTCAGGCACTCCTCCAGGTACCGGCGCGACCACGGCTCGTCGAGCTTGTAGCCGCGCGAGTCGCCGTGCCATTCGGCGGTGTAGAGCTTCACGCCCTTCAGGTTCATCCGCTCGGCGTCCCGCCGGAGCTGCTCCAGACCCTCCTCGCCGTTGCGCGGGTCGTAGGCGTGGTTGTAGGTCAGCTTGTCCGGGTGCTTCGAGGCCAGCCCGAACGCCTCCTCGGTCTGGCCGAACCCGGTCTTGTAGAAGTCGCTGAGCAGGGTGGCCTGGAAGATCGCGTGGTCGGCGTACCCGTCGTCGAAGACGTCTTTCATCAACCGGTCGGCGCCGTAGTACGTGTAGGTGTCGTAGTCCCACACCTCGTCTTCGGGGCTCAGGTTGCGGTGGTAGTCGTAGAAGCAGTCGATGAACTGCTTGCCGTGCACGTTCTTCAGGTTCGACTCACGGCCGTCCCACAGGTGTACGTGCGCGTCGACCACGTAGTACTTCTCGCCGTTCTTCTCGTACATGACGTCCTCGCTTCATCGGGCTGATCTCGGGATGAGCTCCGGTCCGGGCGCGGGCCAGGCCCCGGACCGGAGCGGCACAGCGTTTAGTGCGCGGTGAGGTCGAAGCCGATGTATTCGGCGGCGTCCTCGGGGCTGGCGAACAGGAGGGTCTTGTCGTCGAGGTGGACCATCCGGCCGTAGTGGGTCGAGCTGATCTCCTTGAACACCGACCCGTCGAACTCCGAGCCGAGCGCGTCGGTCAGTTCGGCGTAGTCGAAGTCGAGTACGCCGGTGCCGTCGACCCGGATCATCGACGGGTACTCGGTCAGCTCGACGCCGTCCTTGGCGCCCATCACCTGGGCGACGACCCGGCCGACCGGGGTGTTCATCAGGGTCACACCGGTCTTGTCGGAGAACTCGGCGGAAGATCCGAACTGCATGCTCACTTGTCCAGCTCCTTCGGAATGTCCAGCCCGAGGTCCTCGAGCAGGGAACGGAACTTCTGCTTGGCCGCGTCCAGGCTGTCCGCGAACGTGACAGACTTGTCGGCCGGCTGCGACCAGATCGGCTGCAGGGCCTGCGCGGCGGCGAGGCAGCGCGGCACCCAGGTCGTCAGCCACTCGCCGAACAGCACCTTGTTGGTCTCGCCGTGCTGCTCGTCGCGGGTCAGGAGGCGGAACAGGTTGCGGGTGTAGGCCAGGTCGCGGTCGTAGTCGTGTTCGCCAGTGCCGACGATGGTCGGCGTCAGGTAGTCGCCGTTGCGGGCTGCGATCTGCATCACGAGCTCGGTCCGGAACAGCGATCCGACCAGCTGCTCGAACACGATGTTGGTGGCGAAGAGCAGCTCGCACCAGTCGCCGACGGCGGTCAGACGCTCGACCACCTCACGCGTCGGCTGCCACTCCGGCGCGCTCTGCCAGACCTCCTTGTGGGCGGAGCCGTCGAACTCGACCTCGGCCTCGGCCAGGTCGAGGTTGAACAGAGCCAGGTCCTGGGCGAAGCGCATCTTGTGAGCGGCGTTGACAGCCACAGCGGTGTTGATCATGTTCGTCGGGCCGGACCGCTGGATGCTGGTGAAGACGTGCAGCGCGAGGCCGTTCTCGGCGTGCATCCAGGCGCCGAGGTTGCGCTCGACGAACTTCAGCCAGGCCGGGTTCCAGGCGTCGTACGCCCTGGCCCGCTTGGCGTTCTGCAGGCCGAGGTCGACCTGGCGGACGACCGCGGAGTTGTTCCGGTAGATCGTCTGGTTCCACTCCTCGTTCGGGTCGAGGAAGGCGTGCCAGTTCGACGACTTCGCGGCGGTCCACTCCTTCGGGTAGCCGCCGGGGCCGTCGCCGAAGCCGTAGATCCAGCCTTGCGTCAGGTGCCGCTCGGGGTCCGGCTGGACGTCGACCGTGACGTCCTCGTACATCGTCGCCCGCAGCTTGGCCGGCTTGTAGTAGTTGTACGACCGGCTCTTCGAGCTCGGGAACTCCAGCGCCCCCGCCTCGGAGTCGGTGAACTCGATCCTGGGGAAACTGCGTTGCTTGGTTTGCTCCATCTCAGACTCCATCGGTAGTCGCTGGGCTGGTGAACTTGTCGTAGAAGACCTGGTCCTTCGGCACCTTGGTTGCCTCCAGCAACGCCAGGGCGGCGTCGACCATCGGCGGCGGCCCACACAGGTAGACCTCGCTGCGGTGCAGCTCCGCCTCCCGCCGCTGGACGATGTCGGTGACGTTGCCTTCCTCGACCACGAGACCGTCGGCGTCCGCGGCCGACTCGGACAGGCAGGCCACGAACTCGAAGCCGGGCAGTTCCGCGCCGAGCTCCTGGATCGCGTCCAGGTAGAACAGGTCGCCCGCGGTCCGGGCGCCGTAGTAGAACCGGACCGGACGGGTGCTGCCGGTCTCCCGCAGATGCCGGAGGATGGACAGGATGGGCGCCATCCCGGCCCCGCCGGCCACGCAGACGACCGGCAGTACGTGGCCGTCCTTCAGCGTGGACGATCCGTACGGCCCGGTCAGCGACAGTTCGTCGCCGACCGCGAGCTCGCCGTCCAGCAGGGCCGAGAACCGGCCGCCCGGGTACTTCTTGATCAGGAACTCGAGTTCGTCCGGCGTCGACTGGGTGGTCGCCATCGAGAACGACCGGTGGTCGTCGGTGCCGGGGATGGTGATGTCGGCGTACTGGCCCGGCTTGAACTCGAACGGCCGCTCGGCCTTGAGTAGCAGCGAGACGATGTCCCGGGTGACCGGCTCGATCGCCTCCACCCGGGCGCTCAGCGTCTGGATCGGGACCCCGCCGAGCAGCTCCTCCTCGTCGAAGTTGAGCAACTCGATCGTGCAGTCGCTGAAGGCGTGTGCCCGGCACAGCAGCACGTAGCCCTCGGCAACTTCTGCGTCGTTGCAGGCGAAGGTCGAGTAGCGCTCCATCTGCAGGTCGCCCTCCAGCACGTACGACTTGCAGGCGGAGCACTGCCCCTCCCTGCAGCCGTGCATCAGGTGGATGCCCTGCCGGAACGCCGCGTCGAGGATCTTGTCGTCCTCGGTGACGTCCATCTCGATGTCGACCGGTTCGAAGCGGATCCGGTGGGTGTCGGCCACGTCCGGGCCTCCTCACGCTCGGGTGGAACGACTGGTGGCGACGCTCATCCCCGCGCCGCCACCAGCCGGTTCGGTGGGGTCAGGCGACGGCCTTGGTGCCGTTCGCCTTGTACGCCGCGATGTGTGCCTCGCGCTCGGCGTCGGTCATCTCGTTCAGCAGCACGTTCGGGCTGTTGAACGTGTTGCCGCGGACGTCGTCGAGGGTCCACATCTTCTTCGGGTCGTCCAGGTCCAGGTGCGGCTGCCCGATCAGGGTCTTGCCGTCGTCGCGGACGTAGCCGAGGTCGGAGACGATGTCGGCCAGGTCCTTGCCGTGGTGCAGCGTCTCCCATTCGCGGAAGCCGGTCAGGCGACCCATGTTCGGGGTCGGCCGGCCGTCGTACTCACCGCGGAACGCGACCGCGTCGGTCCAGTAGCACGTCTCGGAGCAGTAGGTGCGCCACTGGCCGTCGACCTTCTCGGTCACCATGTCCTCGTGGATCAGCGCCGGCACCATGCAGGTCCAGCAGCGGTGCGGGTACTGGTAGCCGACGTCCTCGAACGCGATCGGCTTGTTCCGGCCCGGGTAGGCCAGCCGGTTGTAGTTCTCCCACCACTTGCCGTACTTCGAGTACCAGCCCGGGTACTTGTCCTCGAACCACTCGAAGTCCTTGTCGGTCATGGCGTCGATCCGCCAGTAGTTGACCGGCCAGCCGGTGGCGAAGAACCGTGCGACCTCGTGCACGTAACCCTTGTCCACGATCCGCTTCCAGGCCTCTTCGACCAGGTCGTGCGGGATGGTGAGTCCGTACTTCTCCAGCGGCAGCAGGTAGCTGCGGTAGTAGTCGTCGTAGATCCACCGGCGCCACATCTCCGCATAGCTCTCACGGTCCTTGCGACGGTCCTTGGTGCCGTACTCGATGAACGTGCCGATCGCCGCGTCCACGACACAGTGGTTGTTCCACCACGCGTACCGCAGGTCGCGCTCGAGCAGCGGCCGGTTGCGCTCGTCGGCCAGCGCCATCAGCAGGATCGAGTACCCGTTGCTGATGTGCCGCGACTCGTCGGACTGGACCGAGTGGAAGACCGTCGGCAACAGGTAGTCGCCGTTGGCCGCGGCCTCGTCCGGCATGGCCACGAACAGCGTGTTCGTGAAGGCCGTCTCGGCCACCACGGTCAGGTAGATGTTCGCCGCGGTGATCGCGTCACCGGTGATGAACCCCTCACCGAACTGCCGGCCGATGGTGCCCGCGTAGTTGTTCGCGAACGCCTTCTCGGTCATGTCGAACCCGGCCGGGTCGATGTAGTTGTTCATGTACAGCTTCTTGAGGTTCATCTGGATCGTCGAGTGCCGGACCTCGTCGATCATCTGCACCGCGAGCCCGTTGTGGATCTCCGGGTTCGGTACGGCGTCGATCGCCATCGGCATCGCCCGGGCCGCGGAGATCTCCGGGAACGGGATGATGCTGAGGAACAGCTTCTGCCACTCCAGCCAGCGCTGCTGGACCTGGCGGAACATGTTTCCGCGGATGGCGCCGTCCATGGCGCCGTACACACGGTTGTCCTTCTCCTCCTCCATCGGGAAGTAGGACCGCATGATCTGCTTCAGCGGGTCCTTCTTCGGCGCCTTCTCGAAGGTGTAGTCAGTCCCGAACCGGGTCGCCGGGGTGGCGAAGGTGGGTTCCCACGAGAGTTCGGTGATCTTGGCATGCGCCTTGGTGAGACTCTGCCTGCTCAATGTCTGCCTCCAGGGTCGGGAGCCGGCTTCTGCCCGGCTCCAGCGGTACGGCTGAGCTGCGTTCCAGGCATGAAAGCCGCACCGACGGGGGCGTTCTGTCTCAATGTGAGACGCGAGTCACAAGCTTGCCAATTACCGTTGGTCGTGTTCTTCTCTCGAAGAGTCAGCCGAGTGGAAGGAGCTGACCATGGCCCCCACACCCGCCGTCCGGGACTCCATCCGGATGTCCTGGCAGCGCTCGGAGGCGTCCCTGGTCGACACCGACCGGCCCGCGCCTGCCTACTTCGACGGCCTCGACCTCGGCACCACGCTGGCCCGCGCGGCCCGGCCGGTGATCGACGCGCTGGCCTCGGAGCTCACCAATGAGCCCGTGTGCATCATCCTGACCGATGCCCGCGGCATCGTCCTGGACCGTCGCGGCGGCGACAAGACACTGATCCGCCGGCTCGACTCCGTCCAGCTGGCACCCGGTTTCCGGTACGCCGAGTCCGAGGTCGGGACCAACGGGATCGGCACCGCGCTCGAGGTCGGCGGCCCGATCCTGATCGACGGCGCCGAGCATTACACCGGTGTACTGCGCGGCTTCTCGTGCGCCGGGGCGCCGATCACGCATCCGGTCACCGGCGGCCTGCTCGGGATCCTGGACATCACCACCCAGGCGAAGAACTCCAACGCGATCCTGCTGTCGTTCGCCAAGCTCTCGGCCCGGCGGATCCAGGAACGCATCCTGGAGGAGGCCAACGCCCTCGACCAGGCGCTGCTGACCGAGTACTACGCGGTCTGCCGGCACACCGGCGGTTCGGTGATCGCCCTCGGCGACGAGGTCTTCATGATCAACGCCCATGCCCAGCAGCGCTTCGACTCCACCGACCAGGCCGCGCTGATCGACCGGACCCGGGACGCCCGCGGCGGGACCAAGCCGGTCACGTTCCTCGCCGACCTGCCCAGCGGGATCAACGCCCGGCTGGCGTACCAACCGACATTCCTCGGCGACGCTCTGGCCGGCGGGATCGTGCAGATCAAGGAGCAGCGGTCCGGACCGCGGTCGACCGGTGGTGGAAGGATCCCGTCGCTCCCCGGCATGACCGGGACGAGCGCGCTGTGGCGGCACACGACGCAGGAGGTGCTCGACGCTTGTCGCCGGGCGGAGTGGCTGGTCGCCGAAGGTGAGCCGGGTTCAGGCAAGTTGACTCTGCTCCGCGCGGTGCACGACTACAGTTCGCCCGGCCGGCGGCTCGCGGTGCTCGACGCCGACGATCAGGCTGATCTGCTCGCGTCCGCCACCAGCGAACTGGACTCCGGCTCCGATCTCATCATCCGGAACGCCCACCTGCTCTCCGCGGAGGTCATCCAGGGTCTGGTCGACCTCCTGCAGTCGGTGCGCGACAGCTCGGTGGCCCGGGAGCCGTGGGTCGCGCTCACCCTGCTGACCGGACAGTCACGCGGCCAGGACGAGCTCGGTACCCAACTGCTGCGGTTCTTCCCGCGGACTGTCGCCGTACCTCCGCTGCGTCATCACCTCGAGGACATCCCGGTCCTGGTGCGGTACCTGCTCGGGCGGGCCGGCATCACCGGCGTGACGGTGTCCGGGGCCGCACTCAACCAGCTGATGCGGCTTCCGTGGGCAGGCAACGTGACGCACCTGCGCAAGGTCCTGACCGACGTAGCCCGCCGCCGCCGCTCCGGCGTCGTCGAACTCGAAGACCTCCCCGCCGAATGCCACGCCACCACCCGCCGCCACCTCACCCGGATGGAAGCCCTGGAACGCGACGCCATCGTCGGCGCCCTCGCCTCCCACCACGGCGACAAAACCGCCGCCGCCTCCGCCCTCGGCATGTCCCGAGCCACCATCTACCGAAAAATCCGCGACTACGGCATCGTCACCTGACCCACGCCGTCAGTCTGCTGAGCTCTCCAAGCTGGACCCCGTAACCGGAGCAACTTATCCGGTGGGTTGTCGCGTCTCTCTTGGTGAGGCGGCGGCTGAAGGGGGTCTGGGGTGGGTTCGCGGCATAGGGGTAGTGGGGTTGGGCTGGCTGTTGTTTGTGTGGTGGTGTGTGCGGTGGCGTTTGCCGGGGCGATCAGGGTGTTGATGCCTGGTGGGCGGGAGAAGGCCACGGTGGTGTCGGCGGATCCGACTCCGAGTGCGGTGGTGCGGAGTACGCCGTCTCCTAGTGCGGTGAAGTCGACGCCGGTTGCTCCGAATGGGACGTATGCGTGTCCAGGGTTCAGTGGGATCGAGGCGGACGTACCGCTCGCGATGATGATGCGGGATACGTTTGCCTGGGGCAATGATCCGGCCTACAAGGTGGGCGACGGCTCCGGGGACATCCGGTGGCGATCCGACCCGTACCACAAGCCGAGTTGGTACATGTGGCTGCATTCGTTGCGGTGGTTGGGGCACGGGATCATCGCGGCCCGGACCGGCGACCGCAAGGCGATGACGCATACGACGGCGATCATCCGCGACTGGGTGAAGGACAACCCGTACCCGTGGAAGGGCGACGTCGGCGCGTGGGAGTCGACCATGCATCGCACCAACGTGCTGATCTGTGCCCGCCAGGCCGTGCTGTCCGGACTGCATGTCCGCAAGCTGCCGGCGCAGTACGCCTGGCTCGACGAGTCCCTGCTCGACCACGCGCGGTTCATGACCGAGAACTGGAGCGGGCCCTCGAACCACGGGACGGACGAGAGCATCGCGATGTTCGGCGTCGGCTGCACTCTCGGCCGTAGCGACCTGAAGGACCGGGCGGCCGAACGGTTGACCAAGGCAATCACCACCGCGATCGACCCGCAGGGATCGACGAACGAGCAGTCGATCGGGTACGCGATGTTCAACTACCAGCTGTGGGGCAAGGCGGTCACCGCACTGCAACGCTGCGGCGCCGATCCGGGATCCGTCATCGAGCAGCGACGACACGCGCTCGCTGAGTTCCTCGCGCTCGCCACCACTGCAGCTGGTGAGATCCCGCAGGTCGGCGACGCGGAACGCCAGAAGCCGCAGGCCGCGGCCGGTACGTCGCTGGAGTACGCCGCCACCCTCGGGGCACGCGGCACGAAGCCGCCCAAGCGGACCGCGATCTTCGACGCCGGCTACGTCTTCGGCCGGACCGGATGGGGCGAGACGAGGCCGTTCACGCAGGAGTCGACGTACAGCATCCGGTTCGGGGCTGCGCGCCGGTACCACGGCCACGACGACCACATGTCGATCACCTACAACTCGCATGGCCGCGACATCCTGATCGATCCGGGCCACCCCGGATACCAGCTCGACAAGTGGCAGGAGTGGACCAGGAGCCAGGCATCCCACAACGTGATGACGATCCCGTCCGCCAAGGGCGCGCCGGTCGAGACCACGCTGCTCAGCGCGGCGATGGCACCGACCTCGGAGTACTACGAGTTCCGCGACACACCCGCGGCCGGGGTGGAACGGACCAGGGACGTTCTCGTGCTGAAGGATCCCGATCTGATCGTCACGCTGGACCGCGGTGAGTCGAACACCAGTCAGCGCTACGAAACGTTGTGGCACCTGGCGCCGGGCCAGAAGGTGACAGTGCAGTCCCCGACCACGGCGGTCGCCGCGAAACCCGGTGACGGCACGAAGACGTACTTGCTGCAGATCCCTTACGGGCAACAGCTTCCGGCCGACGCGATCACAGTCGAGCAGGGCAAGCAGGATCCCGTCCAGGGCTGGTACTTCCCCGACATCTTCCACCACGTGCCGGCTCCCGTGGTCGAGTTCAACCGCAGCGGACCGACCGCCTCGATCCTGTCGGCCGTCGTACCGGCCGCAGCCGGCGAGAAAGTTGCCTTCAGCACCAGAACCGTGGGATCGATGCTGCTGGTCGACCTGACCGTCGGCGCGCGCCAGACCACCGTCCGGGTGACGCCGAGCGGCCGCCTGTCCCGGATCCGCTGAGTCCAGATCCGGTCATCCCTCGTGGCGTCATCGGTAAACGTTTGCCATGATGGTCCGGTGATCTATGAACTGAACCATGTCGGTGGTCGTGTCCAGGATCTGGATGCGAGCTTGGCCTTCTACTCCGGGATCGGCGCCGAGGTGGTCGACCGGTTGTTCATGAGCGGCCCGCGAGTCCATCGGGTGCACATCCAGCTGGCGACCGGGCTGGTGGAACTGCTCCACAACGAGGAGGTCGACCCGGACGCGGCGTACGGGCTGAACCACGTCGGGTTCATGACGGACGACCTGGACGGTGACTACGCCCGGCTGATCGGAGCCGGGTACGCCGAGCTCAGCACGCCGAGGGTGGCGGGCAGCGGCCAGGGCCGGCTCGCATTCCTCTCCGATCCGAACGGCGTACGCGTCGAGCTTCTCCAGCGGTCGGAGGAGTTTCGCGTCCCGCCGATCACGTCGGGACCGGTCAGCCGGCTGTCGTACATCGCGCTGGACGCACCGGACCTCGACGCCGCCGTCGAGTTCTACGGCGACCACCTCGGCATGGACCGGGTGCCGTCCGGCGAGGCCGACGCGGCGTACTTCCGGATCGGCGCGGACGCCGTGAAGCTGTGCAAGTCTTTGCCGCCGGCAAGCACCCACGTCAACCACCTCGGTCTGGCGGTGGCCGAGCCGCGGCCGGACGCCCACGACCCGGACGGGAACCGCGTCCTGTTCCTGCCCGGAGCTGAGTGACCGCCAGTCGTGAAAGTGAACTGAAAGAGCGGTCTGCGAGTCTCACTTCCTGAGCACGTCGGGGAGGGATTCGTGAAGCGACCGTCATTCGTCGAGGCCGCGCTGGCCCTCGCCCGCTCCTGGCTGTCCCCCACTGGCCCGGAGCGGGACGCCCCTCCCCCTCCAGCCGCCGCGAACGGCGACCGGCCGGAGGAGGACGACGAGGTACGCCGCTGACACCTGTCGTCAGATGAGCTCGGGGGTGAGGTCGGGGTCGGGCATGTCGGGGTCGAAGGGGAACATGGGGCGGTCGATGCCGTGGTGGCCGAGGCTGATGAGGTCCTGGTTGACGCCGCCTGGGGTGAGGGCGAGGAGCCAGTCGGCGGCCATCGCGTACAGCTCGGGCTCGAGGTAGCCGATCTTGACGATGACGAGGTCGGCGTCGCGCGGCGCCAGTCCAAGGGCCACGAAGTCGGACTCGATGTGGTACGGCTTGCGGCGCATGGTCACGATGACGTGCAACCCGCCGACCGCGAGCGCCACCGCGCCCGCAGTGGTGTCGATCCCGGTCACCCGGCCGGTCAGAGCAACCGGACCGCACGGCTCGGAGTCGATCTTGCCGCCCACCTCGACGCTGATCGTCGCGCCGACACCGGCCTCCATCGCCGCCGTGGTCACCTCGGGGTCGACGATCGCCGCGTAGATCGTGGTCAGCTCGGACTCGGTGATCGCCGGCATGCGCAGCAGTTTGTCCAGGGTCCACGAGGTGTCTCCCGCCCCGCCGGCTGTCGGGTTGTCGCCGGAGTCGCTGATGTAGAACGGCCGGGCCGTCGACGCGAGCGCCTGGTCAAGGCACTCGCCGAGCGTGCCGGTCGGCGCGACGAACTCGAACTTGTCGTGCGCGTCCCAGTAGGCGTCCGCGAGCCGCTTCGCCTGAGCGGTGATCACCTGCTCGTCGTCGCCCATCACCACGACCGCCGCCTGGCAGCGCGGCTCGTCCGCCCACGCGTACCCGACCCAGATCGCCGCGTCCAGTACGCCGTCCATCGCCTCGACCTCGTCGACCTGCGCATAGATGCTCTTGGCCGGTTCGATCCTGGTGCTGGTCTTCTCCCCCGGCAGCAGCACCGGCACCTGCACCCACGCCTTGAGCGGCCGGCCGGCCGAACGCAACCGTGCCACCAGGTTGCGTGCCGCGCGCTCCTTGGTGTCCCACGCGTCGGTGTGCGGGGCCTTGCGGTAGCAGGTGGCGAGATCGAGCAGCCCGATCAACTCGCGCGACATGTTGCCGTGAAGATCCATCCCGGTCGAGAGAAGTACGTCGGGACCGACGATCCGGCGGATCCCCGCGACGAGGTCGGCCTCGATGTCGGTCCGGCCGATCACGCTCATTGCGCCGTGCATGTCGACGAAGACGCCGTCCAGCTGTCCCGCCTCACCCAGGCGCTCGTAGATCTCGGCCGCGAGCTCGTCGTACACCTCTGGTACGACGGGACCGCCAGGGACCGCGCGGGCGTGCAGCAGTGGCACCCACTCGACGCCCTCGGTCAGCGGCTTGCCCGGCGCGAGGAAGTCGTACCGACCGAGCAGTTCGTCGCCGCGGGTCACGTGGAAATCGTCCAGCCTGGTCCGATGCGGCGAGAACGTACTCGACTCGATCGCGATCCCCGCGATCCCGATCCGCAACCGCCCGGACTCCGCTGATGAGCTCACAGAATTGCTCCTTCATGTGTACGACGCTGCCTTCGCACACAATTCTGCGCTCTCTCGCTCCTGCAAGCGAGGGCTTCAGAACCTCGGCCTCGGTAGGATCGGGGCATGGATTCCTTCTATTGACTCGAACCCCACCGCGTCGCCGTGGTCCTGATCGACTTCCAGAACGACTTCTGCAGTCCGGACATCGCCGGTGACGGACCGCCCACCAACACGAGCAATGCCGCCGCCGCACTGCGGGCCAACGAGTTCGCCCGGAAAGCGGCCGAGCTGGGTGCTCGGGTGGTGTACACCCAGCAGGTACTCGACCTGGACCGCCTGACCGAACGCCAGCGCCGCTGGGAACGTGCGGACGGCCTCTGCGCCGCCGGCTCCTGGGGTGCCGAGCTGTTCATCCCGCCGGTTCCGGGCTCCGACGTCATCGTCTAGGACCGCTTCGACTCCTGGCAGAGCGAGTCGTTCGTGGAGTTCCTGTCCGCCAACGACATCGACGGCCTGGTCATCTGCGGCGTCGAGCTCGTCTGCTGCGTCCTCTACGCGATCCTCGGCGCGTCAGAGCGCGGCTACCACTACCTCGTCGCGCCCGACCTGGTGTCCGGGCAGGACTTCGGCGACGAGACCGACAACCGCGCCGTCCGCGAGTTCCTCCGGTTCAACCAGCCGGACCGTCTGGTCGAGTCCGCCGACATCCTGGCCCGATGGCGTGAAGCGGCTCGCACCTGAGGGTCAGGTGCGAGCCGCGGGTACGCCGGTCAGCGCGGGATGGCCTTGGTGGCGTCGAACCACTGGGACGTGGCGCGCGGGTCCTTGGGCAGGGTGAGGGATTCGGCGATCTTGCGGAGCTGGGCCTTGTCGGCCTTGCCGCCGAGGAAGCGGATGGTGATCGCCACGCCGTTGCGCTCCATCCGCAGTCCGTTGTCCGGGCCTGGCTCGTAGAGCGGCTTGCCGTTCTTCTGCGCGTTCACCAGATCGTCCCAGGTGAACCACGCGTTCCAGCCGTCGATCTTCAGGTCCGCGGGGTCCTCTGCCAGCCGCTTTGAGTGCAGGTTCCAGAACTTGTCGGTGCTGTACCTGATCTCGAGATCATCGCCCAGTCAGTCGAGCTTCGACGGATGGTGCGCGAGCGGCGTGACCTGGACCCGCATGTACGGGAAGAGCGGGAGGCTGGAGAGCAGGTCGTGCAGGGTGTCGTTGGACGGTACGTCGAAGATGCTGAAGTTGGCGTACTCGCCGACGATCCGCCACAGCTGCGGCCAGACACCGGCCCGCTGGAGCTCGAGCGCCCGGGCCTTCTCCCGGGCCACCAGGTCGGCGCGGACTTCGGGGTCCAGGTCGGGTGGCAGTGAGACGTCCATCCGAACGTGGAACAGCATGCCTCAAACCTCCCGGGTCAGGCCGGTACGACGGAGCGCGGCGACGGCATCGTGGTCGAGTTCGACGCCCAGGCCGGGCCCATCGGGCAGATGTAGCGAGCCGTCCTCGTAGCGCAGCGGCGTACGGAGGATCTCTTCCGCGAAGAGCTTCGGCCCGAACAGTTCACTCCCCCAGGTGACGCCGGGGGCAGCACAGGCCAGGTGCAGAGAGGCGGCCGTGCCGATGCCGGTCTCGATCGACGTACCGCCGTGGCACGGGATCCCTGCGGCAGCGGCGATCGCGACGATGTCTCTGGCCCGACGCAGGCCACCGACCTTGGTGGTCTTCATCGACCACACGTCGGCCGCCCGCAACCGCACCAGCCGCAACGCATCGACCGGCGTACGCAGGCTCTCGTCCGCCATCACCGGGATTGGCAGCAGCGCGTTGAGCTCCGCCAGCGCCTCCACCTGCTCCCCCGGCACGGGCTGCTCGATCAGTTCGACACCGGCCGCGGCGAGGCGAGGCAGGTAGGTCTTGGAGGTGCTCAGATCCCACCGTGCGTTGAGATCCACGCGAACGCCGGACGATCCGCACAGCTTCTCCGCGATCGCGCAGACCCGGCGGGTGTCGGCTTCGGGATCGAGGGCACCCATCTTCAGCTTGAAGGTCCGGTGCTCACCGGACTCCAGCTTGGCGAGTGCTTCCTCGACCACGAGGTCCTCGGGTTCCGCCCCGAGCGCCCAGGTCACGTCGATGCTCGTCCGCGCGAGCCCGCCGAGCAGCGTGTGCACGGGTACGCCCAGCACCCGCGCCCACGCGTCGTGCAGGGCGACCTCGACCGCGGTCTTGGCGTAGAGGTTCGCGTTCACGTGGTCGGCGATGTCCTGCCACACCTCTTCGATCCGGTCGACGCGCCGCCCCGGCAGCAGCGGGGCGACGTACGTGTCGAGCGTGACCTTCATCGACTCGACCGACTCACCGCCCCACCACGGCCCGCCGGGGACGACACCTTCGCCCACACCCACAACCCCGCCGCGGGTGTGGACGAAAGCCAGCAGCACCGGCTGGGCCGTCATCGTGACGCGGGCGAACTTGTGCGGCCGGCGCAGCGGTACGTCGATGATGACGGTCTCGAGCCGGTCGATGACGAGATCGTCGTCCGAGCTGGGCATCACGCCGGTTCGAGCTCGAAGTCGTACGACGCCCGCCGGGTACCGGTGCCGTCGTCGGCCGGGTTGAGGATCAGCTCCGGCTTGGTCGCCTCGGCGACGTCGGAGTCCAGCCAGTCACCACCGGCGAAGTACAGCTGCGTCGTCACCGTGCGGTGGCCGTCGGCGCGCACCATCAGGTGCAGGTGCGCGGGACGCCACGGGTGCCATCCGGCCGCCTCGATCAGCTTGCCGGTCGGCCCGTCGGTCGGGATCTGGTACGGCGCCGGCTGCACGGTCCGGATCGAGAACTTGCCCTCGGCATCGGTCTCCACCACACCGCGCAGGTTGCCGAGCGGGATGTGCGGCGCGAAGCCCGAGTAGTAGCCGTCGGCATCGGCATGCCAGATCTCGACGTCCGCGCCGGCCAGCGGCGTACCGTCGAGGTCGCGGACCTGACCGGACAGCACCAGCGGCTCACCTTTCTCGTCCGGCCGGTGCGGCAGCTCGCACTCCGCCGCCAGCCGGGTCTGGTCGGGCAGGTAGTACGGCCCGAGGATCGAGCCTTTGGTCCCGTGCTGCGCGTCGGCCGCGACTTCCTCGACGACGTGCTCGACGAAGACGTCCATGAACAGCGGCCACTCACCGACCTCGCCGACCTCCATCAGCCAGGCCTTGGCGGCCTGGAACTCGGGGTAGGTCACAGCATTCGCGCGGATCGCGGCGTGCACGCCCTGCAGTACGGCGGTCACGACCGTGCTCACGCGTTCCGGAGACGCGCCGGCGCTCGTCAGCGCCGCGGCCTTGAAGTTCGAGCTCGCGCTGGCGCCGGAGCCGGCGGCGGTCGGGGAATCCTGCATGGTGGTCATGATGCTCTCCTTCAGCGGTTCAGGATCCGGCTGACGTCGGTCGGGTTGATCAGGTCGGGGACGGTCCAGCCGTCCAGGTCGTACTCGTCGAGCATGGTCTCGGCGAAGCCCTTCATCGCCGCGGTCTGGCCCTGCGCCTCGGCGGCGAACAGGATCTCGGCCTTGACGTTCTCGTGGTTGCCCGAGTAGTTCCGCTCGTACAACTCGTGCCGGCCGCCGAACTCGGTGCCGACCGAGTCCCACAGCGCCTTCATCAGCTTGGTCCGCTCGACCGCGTCGTAGCCGTTCGAGCCGCGCACGAACCGGTCCAGGTACGGGCGTACCTCGGGGGTCTTGAAGTCGACCGCGTTGGAGTTCAGGTAGATCAGGCCGGACGCGACGTCCTGCTGGATGATCTCTTTCACCCGCGGGTAGCCGGTGATCATGAACTGGCGGTAGATCAGGCCGTAGTCCAGCTTCGGCAGCACACTGCCGTTCGGCCCCTCGTCCGGGTTCAGCGCCATCGCGTCGGCCAGCGCGCGGAACAGGTTGCGCCAGCCGATCACCTCGCCGGCCCGGGTCTGCACGCCGCGGAAGTCCTTGCTGCCGGTGCATTCGAGGGCCTTGAGCAACAGTCCGGCGATGAAGTCGAGCTTCACCGACAGCCGGATGCAGCCGTGGAAGGTGAACCGCGGGATGAACCCGGACTGCGGGAAGAACCCGTTGATCTTGTCCACGTCGCCGTACAGGAAGATGTTCTCCCACGGCACCAGCACCTTGTCGAAGACGAAGATCGTGTCGTTCTCGTCCAGCCGGCTGGACAGCGGGTAGTCGAACGGGCTGCCCATCACGTCGGCCTGCATCGTGTACGACGGCCGGCAGATCAGCTTCACGCCCGGGGAGTCCATCGGAACCGTGCAGATCAGCGCGTATTCCTTCTTCTTGATCGGCAGGCCGTAGTGCGCGATGAAGTTGTAGTTGGTGATCGCCGAACCGGTCGCCACCACCTTCGCGCCGGACACGATCACGCCGGCGTCGGTCTCCTTCTCCACCCGCATGAAGATGTCGCCGGCCTCGTCCGGCGGCAGGTTGCGGTCGACCGGCGGGTTGATGATCGCGTGGTTCCAGTACAGGACCTTCTCCTGCGACTCCTTGTACCAGCGCTTCGCGTTCTCCTCGTACGGCGCGTAGAACTCGGTGTTGCCGCCGAGCGTGCCGAGGAAGCTGGCCTTGTAGTCGGGGCTGCGGCCCATCCAGCCCCAGGTCTGGCGAGCCCAGTGCTCGATGGCGATCCGGTCGCGCTGCAGGTCGGCGGAGCTGTGCGGCGTACGGAAGAACGGATGGGTGTAGCCACCGTTGCCGGTGTCGGTCGGGACGGTGATCTTGTCCTTGGTCGCGGGGTCGTGCAGAGCGTCGTACAGGCGGGCCGTCATCCGGGTCGGATTGCGGAACGCCGGGTGTTCGGTGACGTCCTTGACGCGTTCGCCGTAGATCCAGATCTCGCGGTCGTCGCGGATCGAATCGAGGTACTCCGCACCGGTCATCGGCCGGGTCGTCGGCGCGGTGTCCGGCGAGGCCGGGGAGGCCGTGGTCGTGGTCATGGAAGGTCCTTTCAGGCAAGGGCGAGGGGTGTGAAGACGGCGCTGGCGTTGAACCAGCCGTGATCGGGGCAGTCCAGCGAGCCGGACCAGTGCACTCCGGTCTCGGGCGGGCGGAGGCGGCCGAACCGGCCGCCGTGGAACAGCAGCGGTTCGCGGGCGGTGATGCCGACCGCGGTCACCTCACCGATCACGATGAGGTGGTCGCCGCCGTCGTACGTCCGCCAGGGCCGGCACGAGATCGTCGTGGCCGCGCCTTCCAGCAGCGGAGCGAGCGGACCGTCGACCCAGCCGGGGGCGCGGTCCGCGGGGCGCCCGGCGAAGTGCCAGGCGACATCGAGTTGGTCGTCGGCGAGCACGTTGATCGCGAACGGCTTGCCGGTCAGGTACTGACAGGCCTTCGAGGTCCGGTTCAGCGTGACCTGCGCCAGCGCCGGTTCGAGCGAGACCGCGGTGAAGGCGTTCACGGTGGCGCCGTGCGGACCGCCGTCGTCGCTGACGCAGGTCACCACGGTCACGCCGGTGGCGAACTGCCCGAAGGCGTTGCGCAGTTCTCGTGCATCCATCTGGGGGTCACCTCCAGGTGTTGTACGCTCTGCGTACATTTCGTACGCTTGGCGTACACCACGACCATGGAGTCCTCGCGGGTGACTGTCAAGGGCTCAACAATTTTCGTGAGGGAGAATGACGCGCATGACCGCGGAGGGCAGTGAGCGCGACTACGTGCAGAGCATCGAGCGCGGGTTCGCCGTCCTGCTCGCCTTCGACGCCGAGCACCCGAATCCGACCCTCGCGGAGGTCGCCACGGCGACCGGGCTCTCCCGCCCGGCGGTCCGCCGGATCCTGCTCACACTGCAACGCCTCGGGTACGTCGTCGCGAACGGCAGCCGGTGGTCACTGACGCCCCGCGTGCTGACGATCGGCCAGCACTACGCGGCCACCCACGGCTTCGTCGAGACGGCGCAGCCGCATCTGCTCCGGCTCGCCGAGGCGACCCAGGAGTCCGCTTCGCTCGCTCAGCTCGACGGCAGCGAGGTCGTGTACGTCGCCCGGGTCCAGGTCCGCCGGATCATGAGTGTCGCCGTCGATGTCGGCAGCCGCGTTCCGGCGTACGCGACCTCGATGGGCCGCGTGCTCACCGCCTGGGCGGAGGCGTCGGTCGTGGACGCCGTCATCGCCGGCGGTCTGCGGCGCCTGGCCCACCGGACGATCACCGATCCGACCACGTTCCGGGACGCGCTCCATCGAGTCCGCAAGCAGGGGTACGCCGTCGTCGAGTCGGAACTCGAAGACGGGCTGCTGTCTGCCTCGGTCCCGGTGCGTGATCAGCACGGCGACGTACTGGCGGCGCTCGCCTACTCGACGACGGCCGGGCGGATGACAGCCGAGCAGGTGGTCGACAAGGTGGTGCCGCTCATGCTGGAGACGGCCAAGGCGATCAGCGACGATCTCCGGCTGGTCGGGAACCACGCACCGCTGCCGTCGATCCCTGCTCGCGACGGATTCTTCTGAGCAACACCTCCAGCGCTCGCTGGAGTGGCGGCGCATCGTCGTCGGCGCGCGTCGCCACAGCCAGCTCGACCGTGAGCTTGCCAGTCAACGGCCGGTACGCCGCTCCTGGCACCTGGAGTTCCGCGACCGACGCAGGCACGACCGCGACGCCGAGGCCGGCCGCCACGAAGGTCACCAACGTCGACGTCTCGGCGACCTCGTGCCGGATCCGCGGTTCGAACCCGGCGACGCGGCAGAGCTCCAGAACCGTCCCGTGCATCACCGACCGCCCGGAGCCGGCGTGCATGACGAAGTCCTCGGCGGCCAGGTCCTGCAGCCTCAGCCGTTTGCGTGCGGCCAGCCGATGTCCTTCGGGTACGGCGACGATCAGCCGCTCGGAGCGCACGGTCTGCACGAGCAAACCTGCCTCGTCGACCGGACGGCGGAGCAGGCCGAGGTCGATCTGACCCGCCTGCAGTGCGGCGACCTGAGCAGGCGCGAGCATCTCGCCTTGCACTGCCACCTCGACGCCGGGCAAGTCTTCGCGGAGTTGACGCACCAGCGGCGGCAGCAGGCTGTACGTCGCTGAGCCGACGCACCCGATCACGAGCCGGCCCTGAGAACCCGCCGCCACTCGTTGGGCCTCGTCCGTTGCCGCCGCGACCGCTGTCAGGATCTCCTGGGCGCGGACGAGGTACGTCTCCCCCGCCGCGGTCAGCTCGACGCGGCGCGTGGTCCGCTGAAGCAGCCGCAGTCCGAGCTCGTCCTCCAGTTGCCGGATCTGCTGGGACAACGGCGGTTGGGCCATATGCAGGCGAGCCGCTGCGCGGCCGAAGTGCCGTTCCTCGGCGACGGCGACGAAGTACCGCAGATGTCGGAGCTCCATCGATTCATACTCGCAGAGTCTTGATCACGCCGAAATGGATACTTCTCGCTCTTGGTCCGACCGCCTACGGTGAGGCGATGAACGCCGTTGACCATGTCGTCACCGGCCGTGCCGGCGGGCCGGTCGTCGTACTGTCCAATTCCCTGGGCGCCAGGTGGTCGATGTGGGATGCCAATCTCGCGGCGTGGGAGGAGCACTTCCGCGTCGTGCGGTACGACACCCGCGGTCATGGGCGCTCCGCCGGTCCTGCGGGGCCCTACACGATCGACGATCTGGCCGACGACGTGATCGCTCTGCTCGATCGGCTCGGCGTCGAGCGCGCGCACTTCGTCGGCCTGTCCCTCGGCGGCATGACCGGGCTACGACTCGCGGCCCGCAACCCTGAGCGGATGGATCGGCTCGTGGTGCTGTGCACCGGCGCGCGACTCGAACCGGTGCAGGCGTGGACGGACCGCGCGGCGACCGTCCGTGTGCATGGCGCGGGTGCGATCGCGGAGGCCGTCGTACGGCGATGGTTCACGCAGGCGGATCCCTTGCTGCGCAAGGAATGTGAGGAGATGGTCGGCTCGACCGCCGCGGAAGGCTATGCCGCGTGCTGTGAGGCGATCGCGACGATGGACCTGCGGCCCGACCTGCCCGCGATCACCGCGCCCACGCTGGCGATCGCGGGTGCTGACGATCCGGCGACTCCGCCGTACCACTTGGAGCAGATCGTGACCACGGTCGCCGACGGCCGGCTGATCGTCGTCCCCGGGTCCGCACACTTGGCGAACGCGGAACGGCCGGACGTGATCACGCCGGCCGTCACCACCCACCTCACCGCGGGGTGACCCGGATGACCGGATACCGCCTGCGGGCCGTCTGCTGCTGGCTCATGACGCGATCTCGTTGATGCGAACGGTGTTTCCGGCGGGGTCGCGGAACACGCAGTCCCGGGCGCCCCACGGCTGCATTGTCGGTTCCTGCTCGACGGTGGCACCGGTCTTCCTGATCCGCTCGAAGGTGCCGTCCAGGTCCGCGGTGGCCAGGATGATGACGCCGTAGGTGCCCTTGGCCATCATCTCGGTGATCGCCGTCCGCTCGTCGTCGCTGTTCGTGCCGAGCGGGTGCAGCACGATCGATGTGTCGGGCTGCCCGGGTGGGCCGACGGTGATCCAGCGCTGCTGGCCGGAACCTACGTCCAGCCGGATCTCGAAGCCCAACGCGTCGCGGTAGAACGCAACTGACGCTTCCGCGTCCTCATGTGCCAGGAAACTCGCTTGAATGGTGATGTCCATGACAAAGACGCTACGAGCCGGCCAGCCGCTGGTGCTTCTTGATTCCTGATCGGTTGAACGACGTCAGACCTTGCGTACGTAGGCCTCGGTGGAGTCCACAGGGTGGCCGGTCGCGTCAGTGACCTCGAGTTTGCGGAGTGGTTGCTGGTCTCTGGTGTCGAGCAGCACCGAGTGCGGTTCCTCCGGCTCGAAGAGATGGTCCTCACCCCATTGCCTGAGGCTGACCAGAATGACGAACAGGTCCCGCCCCTTGCTGGTCAGCGCGTACTCGCGGTAGGCGCTGCCGTCCGCGGCGGGAACAACCTCGAGGATCCCCTGCGCGACCAGGTCGCGCAGCCTCGACGACAGGATGTTCTTCGCCAGCCCGAGGTTGCGCTGGAACTCGCTGAACCGGCTGATGCCGTCGAAGGCGTCCCGGATGATGAGCAGCGACCAGCGGTCCCCGATGACGTCCGCCGTCCGGGCGACCGGGCACTCCGCCCCCTCGTGCGTCACACGCCGCGGCATCCGCGACCCCTTTCCTCACCACTGGAGATTCCCGCGAACAAGTGGTTGCAAGTATAAACCAGGTCCTCTACGCTCCCAGAATCGGTTTCAAGTTGAAACCAGATTTGCGTGAGGAGGATCGTCATGACGGCACAGGTAGAGGGCACGGCCGACCAGCGAGTGAGTCCGGTGCGGGTCGCGGTCGTGCAGTTCGAGCCGCGGGTCGGAGTCGAGAATCTGAAGTCGAACGCCGTGGCGGTGGAGCAGCGGCTGACGGCCGCGGCGGACGCGGGAGCCGGCCTGATCGTGCTGCCCGAGCTCGCGACCACGGGTTATGTGTTCGAGACCCGCGAGGAGGCCTTCGGCCACGCCGAGCAGGTTCCCGACGGTCGCACGGTCGAGTCGTTCGCGCGGATCGCGGCCGAGCGAAACGTCTACATCGTCGGCTGTGTGGCCGAGCGGGCCGGCGAGAAGCTCTACGACACCGCCGTCCTGGTCGGTCCCGAGGGTTACATCGGCCGGTACCGCAAGACCCACCTGTGGAACACCGAGAAGCTGTGGTTCACGCCGGGCGACGAAGGATTCTCGGTGTTCGACACCAAGATCGGCCGGATCGGACTGCTCGTCTGCTGGGACATCTGGTTCCCCGAGACCGCGCGGATCGTGGCACAGCTGGGCGCGGACATCATCTGCATCCCGACCGGTTGGGTCTGGACACCACCGCCGCTGTACGACGCGAGCGGTGTCTGCATGGCGGCGTACCTGACCATCACCGCCGCCCACGCCAACAACGTCTTCATCGCCACCGCGGACCGGATCGGCCAGGAGCGCGGCGCCGGGTTCATGGGGAACTCCCTGATCGCGGGCACGAACGGCTGGCCGATCGACCGGATCGCCGGCCCGGACGAGGACACGATCGTCTACGCCGACATCGATCTGACGGCGTCCCGGACCGCGCCGATCTGGAACCAGCTGAACGATCTGCATCGCGACCGCCGTACCGATCTCTACGACCAGATGCTCGGCTACAACCGCAGCGCTCCGCTGCCGCGGTGACGCCATGACGACAGTCCGCGGTACGACGAACCTGCTGCGCACCCGCTGGATCACACCCGCCGTGGCCGTGCTGGGTTGCGTCCTGCTGATCGCCTTGGCGGCCTGGACGGTTGGCCAAGTCATTCGTGGTACCGCAGCTCACTCGTGGGACGGCGACTACGCCGATCCGGAGGCGCTGATCTCCTGGTTGGCCGGATCAATCAGCGAACCGCAGTTCTACGCGGTGGCTCCCGCCGGTGCCTTCCTGCTCGTCGGCGGGTTGCTGGGTCACCTTGCGCACCGGAGGTCGTGGCGCTGGCAGGGATTCGTCCAGGCGTGCGGTTCGGGGCTGTGGCCTTGGGCGGTCGGCAGCGCGCTCGCCGGCTTGCTGCTGGGGAACCTCGCGTGGGGCTGGACGCTGGCGCCCGGTAGCTGGCAGCCATTGTTCGTGCCGCTGGTCTCGGTGGCGCCGGCGATGGTCGTCCTCTACGGTCCTGGGTGGAGGGTCGCTGTGACGGCGGCGACCTTCGGAGCTCTCCTGACCCCGCCGGCCTCGATCCTCGTGGTCGAGTACGTCTGCAAGCCGTGGGACCTTCCGCCCGTCGTCGGTGCGACCACCGGGATGTGGCTCGCGGCGATCGTGGCCTTCCGGCTGTGCCGCGGCCTGCCCTGGATGCCTGCTCCCGGCGCATGGCGCGCGGGCACGCCGGGCAGCGCCCCGGCCAGAGGTCTGCTGTGGGTTCCTCGCCGTGCCTTGGCCGACTTCAGCGAGGCACAGTTCTTCGGCAACGAGTGGGCCAGCGCGGCGCTGATCCTCGGAGCCGTCGCCGCCCAACTGATCAGCCCCGCCGGCATCGCGTACGGGTCGGGCCTGTTCCTGGCCGTCCTCATCAGCCAGATCCTCACCGCCTTCGCCGGAGTACTCATCTGGCGGCGACGCTGGGAGGCGCACGGCTTCTACCCGACTTTCGTGCCGGTCGTTTCTGTGGCGCCGGCCGTCGTACTCGCCTTCGGCGGAACGGCCCAGGCCATCGTGGTGGGTGCGTTGGCCGGCGCACTCATCTCTCCACCGGTCGCGGCCGCCATCTCGGCCCGCTTGCCGGCCACCGTCCATCCGTTCATCGGGAACGTCGCCTCAATGACCATCTGTACGGCGTTGCTGGTGCCGCTGCTCGATCTCTTCCCGGGATTCACTTCATGACCTCAACCACGGAACGCCTGCCCACCATCGCCGGCCTCGCGCGAGCGCTCCGCGACCGCGAGACGTCCGCCAGCGCCTTGACCGACGCGGCCTTGCGCCGTACCCACGAGCTGAACCCGACGCTGAACGCGTTCACCCTGATCGACGACGAGGGCGCGCGGAGGGCGGCGCGGGCAGCGGACGAACAGCTTGCCTCGGGCATCGATCTTGGCCCGCTGCACGGTGTGCCGGTGGCGATCAAGGACCTGATCGACATCGCCGGACTGCCCACCACCTGTGGATCCGCGACGTCCTTCGGTGCCACGGCGGATGCTGACGCCGAGGTCGTACGGCGGTTGCGCGACGCCGGGGCTGTCATGATCGGAAAGACCACGCTGCATGAGTTCGCTTACGGTGCGACCGGTGACCGCTCTGTTCACGGTGCCTCACGCAACCCGGCCGACCCCAGCCGGATGTCCGGCGGCAGCAGCGGCGGAAGTGCGGTCGCGGTGGCGTCCGGCATGGTGCCACTCACGGTGGGCACGGATACCGCCGGCTCGGTCCGTGTGCCGGCAGCCCTCTGCGGGGTCGTCGGGCTGAAGCCCGCGTATGACGCCATCCCCAGCACGGGCGTTTACCCCTTGGCCCCGTCGCTGGATCATGTCGGGCTCTTCGGGGCAACCGCCGAGGACGTCCTGATCGAGTACGAGGCACTCAGCAGCCGGCACGTCGTGCCACGCGGCGGCGAGCGACTCGGGGTCGGGTGGATCCCGCCCGGTGATCTCGCTGTGGCGGACCTACGCATCGAGGAGCTGACCCTGGATCTCGTCACGCGTGCGCCTTTTTCCGTGGCGACCGTGCGCGGTTTCCCCAAGAATCACGACTTGTTCGAGGTCTTCTCGACGCTCCAAGGTCGCGAGGCGTACCAAGTGCACGAACACCACCTCGACGACGACCGGGACCGCATCGACCCGGAGGTCGTTGCCCGGCTCGATCGCGGCAAGGACATCTCCGCAGCGCAGTACGCCGAAGCCGACGACGCCCGCCGCGAGTTCCGTGCCACGGTCGACGAGCTGTTG
Source organism: Kribbella capetownensis (assembly GCF_004331485.1). GTDB lineage: Bacteria > Actinomycetota > Actinomycetes > Propionibacteriales > Kribbellaceae > Kribbella > Kribbella capetownensis. The sequence goes on along the minus strand of NZ_SJKD01000004.1, from coordinate 324,332 downwards.
TCGGCGTACGACGTACTGGCTTTGCCGACTGTGCCGACCGTTGCGCCACTCTTGGGCGATCGCCGAATCACCGTGGCCGGTACCGAGCTCGAAGTACGCGCGGCTCTGCTTTCCCTGACCAGTCCCTGGAACCTGGCCGGCGTACCGGCGCTCAGCGTGCCCGCCGGCCGGCTCGACGGGCTGCCGGTCGCCGTTCAGCTTGTCACGGCCCCCGGCAACGAGCACCTCATGTTCCAGGCGGCGCAGGCACTCGAAACCACCAGTATTTGAAGGAAGGAAGCACATGCCATCGATCCAGATCGACCTGCCGCTGACCATCGACGCACCGACCAAGCAAGCGCTGGCGCAGCGAGTCGGCGTCATCTACGCGGAGATCATGCAGGTCGGCATGGACCTCCTCACGGTCTCCGTCCACGACCTCGGCGCGGGAGGCGTGTGGCGGTGCCACCAGTCCGGTCCGCCCACTGCTTCGGGTCTGATCATGTGCGACATCCGCAAGGGTCGCACGAACGAAGTCCGCGCCCAGCTGGCGCAGTCCCTGATCGACACCTGTGTCGAGATGTTCGAACTGGACGCAGTCTGGCTGAAGGTCGAGTTCACCCAGCACAACGGCGAGGACATGTACCACCCGCATCTGGGCGGCTTCAACACGGACTGGCGCGGCGACGAACGAGAACCCGCCTAGGCGGGTGTGGTGAGGAGGAGGGTGGGTGGGTTGAGGAGGCCGGAGTTCAGGTCGTCGGCGGCGTGGGAGATGTGTTGGAGGTCGAAGCGGTGACCGTAGTCGGTGGTGACCGACTCGACGAGGGGAAGGAGGTGGGGGTCGGCGGACAGGGCGTTGGCGGCCGTGTTGTGGATGGTGATTCGGAGGGTGTTGTGGCCGGGTACGGCGGCGTCGGTGAGGTCGACGCGGTACGGCGGGGACCAGAGGGTGCCGCAGGCAACGTCGTTGAGCCAGATCTCGGCGGCGACTCCGATCGGGGGGACGAGCGTCGCGCGGTAGGAGTTCGGGGGGAGGTACGTCTCGGTGTCGGCGGGCGCGGGTTCGCCGGTGCCGAAGTCCAGCAGAACCCGTGTCTTGGGATCGAGCTCCGGCAACTCGAGCTCAGTCTGGTACGACGCTGCGCCCGAGTACGCCGCCCGTGCGGGATCGTCCTCCCACCGATGCGGCAGCTCGACCGACGACGGGGAGTTGTCGAAACTGACCTGCCAGGACGCCTGGATCGTTGCCCTGGTCAACTTCTCGGTGGTCAGGTCGGGCGCCGCGTCGTCAGTGGGGACGACGACGGTTGCTTCGTAGGGGTGAAGCGTCAGCGAGATGCCGTCGGATGAGCGGCGGTGCAGCGAGATCTTGCCGGTAGCGGCATCCCATTGTTCGAAGGCGGCGGTAGCGTCCGGGATGTCGAACTGGAAGGTCCGGGTCTGGTTGCCGGTGTTCGCGAGGAAGTACACATCCCCGTCGTCGAGCCGCCGATGCACCACACCGATGTCATCGCGAGGACTCACCCTCGGCCCAGGCACCTCCGCCAAACGCTCCACCAGCTCACCGACCGCCACTCCCCCGGCAAACGTCGACCCCTCGGGTACGACGACCAGCCCGAGGTCGAGCAGCCCCGGGTCGACCAACTCGAGCGCATCGTCATCGACCAGGTCGAAGTCCAAACCGGACTCGCGAATCGTCCGCGGGACCTCGTCACCGATCAACCGGCGCGCAGTGCGATACAAGTTCAACGACCCTTCGGCGTACGCCTCAGCAGCAGGCACGTACACCTTCACCGGCCGCACCGGCGTCCCCTGCTGCAGCAACCAGGACAACCGGTGCAGATACCCGAAGAGATCCGGCGCAACCGGCCACCAAGGATTGCGGTCGTCCAGCGCGCCGGAGGCGTAGAAGATCCAGCCGACGCCGGGCGCGCTCGATGGCGAATACGGCCAGCCGTGACCGATCAGCTGGTTGACGCCCGACAGGAAGTGCTCGTGCGCCTCACCCTTGAGATCGAGCGGAGTCGCCCGGAACGACGGCGAGTGCACCCACGTCCACGCCTCGGCCGACACGACCGACCGCCCGTAGAGGCTCGCGGCCGACGACGCCCATCGAGTCTCCGGCAGCCGCGTCCACCCCCACCCCTCGCCCTCGAACAGGTCCGCGAAGCGATAGCTGCTCATGGTCGCGGGCGGCTCGCCGTAACTCTGGATCCGGAACGGTACGCCGTGCCCCGCCGCCCACCGCTGGAAGACCGCGACGAAGTTCTCCTCGTACAACTCCGACAACGTCCGCCGGAAGTCGATCCGCACCTGCGCGGACTCAGCCGTGTCGACGAGCAACTCGTACAGCCGTGGACGCAACTCATAGCCACGCCGCCGCGAGAAGTCGTCGAACAGCTGAGGCGTCCAGTCCGCCCGGTACACCTCCAAGCTGTCACAGAACACCGACCCGGGCAGCTCTGGCGTTGCTGCCAGCAACAATGGTTCGGCCACGCATCTGATGTGCTCGGCCGCCGCAGCCGCCGAGTAGTGATCGAGCACCGGCCCTTCCGCGCCCGCCGCGGCCCGCTTCACGTTCTGCCCGGTCAACCGCGACGACGCGATCAGCACCTCACGCGGTCCGCGCCCGGCCGGGACCCGGATCATCCCGTTGCTCATAGCAACCTCGACGTACGACGCCGGTACGCCGGCCGACCCCTCGCCCACGAAGGCCGCAACCACCTCGTCACCGGGCCACGCAGCCACCACAGGTACGTCGTACGCGTCGGCACCGATCTCGCGTCGATCCCAGCTGAGGCGACGCGCCGCGTGCTCCGGCCCGATGTGCCCACCACCGAAGGACCAACCGCTGCCCAACGTCACGTCGAACCGCAATCCCAGTTCGCGCGCCGTCCGCGCGGCGTACCCGACGAGCTCCAGGAACTCGTCCGATCCGAACGGCGTCTCAACCGGCCCCATCGGATAGACGAACGCGACCTCCGCACCACCCAGGCCGGCCGCCGCCATCGCCCGCAACTGACGCTCGAGCTCACCGCGTTCCACCGATGGGCCGAACCACCACCAGCGCACCATCGGCCGCCCTTCCGCGGGCGGTGTCCGGAACTGCCTTCGTACGTCGTCCACCGTCGCCACAGGACCGGCCTCCGCACTCGGTTGTCTCGGTTCGTTCACCCCATCGCGACCGGCAACCTGCCGTCAACGAATTCGACCACTACCGGTCAGCCGACCCTGGTCCCGCGGTCTAGGCCGGATCGCCTAGGATCTCCGCCGGGGGGATCGAGCTGCCGACGAAAGGTTCTGTCGTTCATGTCTCAACCCCCAGAAGGTGGTTACCCCCCGCCCGGCTACCAGCCGGGATACCAACCCCAACCGGGATACCCGCAACAGCCTGGCTTCCAGCAACAGCCTGGCTTCCAGCAACAGCCTGGCTTCCAGCAACAGCCTGGCTTCCAGCAACCGCAGGGATTCCAGCAACCGCAGGGGTTCCAGCAGCAAGGGTTCCAGCAACCGCAGGGGTTCCAGCAGCAGCCGCCTGGGCAGCCGCCGAAGAAGAAGCCGTCTGCCGGGCAGCGGGTGGTGGGGATCCTGATCCTGGTGGTCGCGCTGCTGGCGTTCTTCCTCGTCATCGACAAGAACTTCCGCAACAACGTCCTCGACGCCGTCGGACTCAAGGACGGCATCGGCGGCGGAAGCGGTTCGTCGGCCCCGGACATCGCCCAGATCAGCTGGCCGAAGACGCTGCCGGGCGGGTACTACGCGGTCGAGTCCGCGCCGTCGTGGCACGACACCCGCGCGAAGAAGTACAAGTGGGTCACCGCGGAGTTCTATGCCAACAAGCCGCCCGCCTCCCGCGGTACTCCGGGCTCGTACCTGTACACGGTGACGGCGTACGGCCCGCTCGCCGAACTCGATGAGGCGTTCCTCGGGGTGAAGGCACCGATCGAGGAGGTTGCCGGCGGCTCCTGCTACAGCTCGGACGAACGGGCCCGGGACTGCGCCGTCACCAACGGCAAGATCGTCGTGATGGTCGGCACCGCCTGGACATCGGCGACCAAGCGCCCGCGCACCGACGCGCAGCTGATCCAGGACGGGAAGAAGTTCGCCGACGCCCTGACCCAGGGCCAGTAGTCGGACCGGCCCGCCGCTCTACCCAGCGCCGGGCCGGTGTACGGGTCACTCGACCAGCTTGCCCTCGGTCGAGATGTCGTCGCGCATCAGTTTGCGGAGCTCGGCCGGGATCGGTGGGATCGCCTCACGCTCCACTGCTCCCGGCCCGGACCACACCAGGTTGACCTGCAGCGACTCGTCCAGGTGCGGGTAGTCGGACCGGTTGTGGCAGCCACGGGACTCACGCCGTTCGAGCGCCGCGTCGAGAGTCGCCCGCGCGGCCAGGGCCGAGGACTTCAGGTCGAACGCGTGAGCCAGGTCCTGGTAGCCGGCGATGTCGGGATGTACGCCGACCCGCGTCATCCGGTCCTCGATGTCCGTCAGCTCGGACACACCCGCCTGCAGTCCAGCCTCGTCGCGCACGACACCGGCCCGCGTGGTCATCGTGTCGCGGAGTACTCGCTGCAGCGCCCGCACGTTCTCCGGACCGTCGCTCGCCAGCAGCCCGTCCACCTCGGCCCGCGCTTCGGCGACCGCCTCCGCGGACCGCTCCTGGGACTGCCGGCCGATCGAGTACTTCGCCGCTTCCTCGGCAACGATCCGGCCGAACACCAGCAACTCGATCAGCGAGTTGCCGCCCAGCCGGTTCGCGCCATGCAGCCCGCTGGCCGCTTCGCCGATCGCGTACAGCCCGTCGACACCGGTGCCGTGATCCTCCGGACGGACCCACACGCCACCCATCGAGTAGTGCGCGGTCGGCGCGATCTCGATCGGCTGCTTGGTGATGTCGAGCATCTGGAGCTCGAGCAGCGTCTGGTAGACCCGCGGTAGTCGCCGCATGATCGTCTCCCGCGGCAGGTGCGACACGTCGAGCCACACTCCGCCGTTCGGCGTACCGCGACCTTCCTTGATCTCCGTGTACGCCGCCAGCGCGACCCGGTCCCGGGTCGACAGCTCCATCCGCTCGGCGTCGTACCGCGCCATGAATCGCTCCCCCAGCGCGTTCCGCAGCTGACCGCCCTCACCACGTGCCGCCTCGGACACGAGGGTGCCGGCGGCGTTCTCGGGTTCGAGCAGGCCGGACGGGTGGAACTGGACGAGTTCGGGATCGCGGATCCTGCCCCCGGCAAGGACCGCCAGGCGGAACGAGTCACCGGTGTTCTCGTCGCGACGAGACGACGTACGACGCCAGATGCGGGTGTGACCGCCCGCGGCGAGGATGACCGCGTCGGCGTGGATGACGTAGCGCCGCCCGGTGGTCAGGTCGAACCCGTAGGCGCCGAAGACGGTGTTGTCCCGGACCAGGATGCGGGTGACGTACACCGTGTCGAGGATCGGGACGCCGAGCTGGACCGCGCGGTTGACCAGGGTCCGCTGGATCTCCAGGCCGGTGTAGTCACCGGCGAACGCGGTCCGCCGGTACGTGTGGGCGCCGAAGAACCGCTGCGAGATCCGGCCGTCGGCCTCCCGGGCGAACGGCATGCCGTACCGCTCGAGGTCCTCGATGCCACGGGCCGCACCCTCGGTGACGATCTGTGCCGTGATCGGGTTCGCCAGCAGGTAGCTCTCCTGCAGGGTGTCGGCCGCGTGCTGCTGCCAGGTGTCTTCCGGGTCCATCGTGGCCAGCGCCGCGTTGATCCCGCCGGCGGCCAGCGAGGTGTGGGCGTCCGACCGCGGACGCTTGCCGAGGACGAGTACCTCCACACCCTGCTCGGCCAGCTCGATCGCGGCCCGCAGACCGGCACCACCGGATCCGATCACCAGAACGGACGTGGCGATCTGCTGTTCGGTGGTACTCATCGGAATCTCCTCGCGTTGCAGGCGGTGGTCTCACCAGCTAGGACCACGCGGGGCACCGATCTGTGACTGTCTGCTCAGTCACACCGCCGGGGACTCGTCGTCGCGGTAGGCCAGATCGTCGTGGCGCAGGCGGTACAGGTTCAGCCGCTGGTGGTGGTACTGATCCGTCTCGCCGATCGCCTCCATGCCGACCCGCTCGGCCGTCGCCGCGGCGCGGGCGTTCTTCGGATTGACCAGGGCGAACAGCTCCTCGACGTCCGCCTTGTGCATCGACCACCGCGCCACCGCCTCCCCTGCCTCCGAGGCGTAGCCGTGACCCCACGCCGTACGGGCGAGCTGCCAGCCGACCTCGAGGTCCTGCCATGGCTCCAGCCGGAGCAGAGCCACTCCGCCGATGACCCGCCCGGACTCACGCAGTTCGACCGCCCAGTGACTGGCCGGTGCCACGTCCTGGGCCGCCCAGTCGTGCAGCACCTCCCGCATGGCCGACTCGTCCGGAATCCGGCTCATCGCCGGTGTCAACCAGCGGGTCACCTCCTCGTCGCCGTAGATGACCAACGCGTCCGGCACATCCGCGTCGCGCCACGGCCTGATGACCAGTCGGTTGGTCTCGATCGTCGGCTTCATCTCACGCTCCTGGGCTCAAGGAACCAGTCGGCACTTCTCTGACCGCACAAGGTTCGCACCCGTGACACCCCACGGAGACCACGGGCTCGACCACGGACTTCCAGGGCGCGCCCGCCACGGTCCTTCGGGGACGGTGTCAGGAGTCCTTCGCAAGCCCCCAGCGACGACTGAAGGAGCCCTCTGACGTGAGTACGCAGACCGCCACTCTCGATCAAGCGGTGTCGGACTTCGTCCGGCTCCGCCCACGGCTGTTCCGGATCGCGTACCGGATCGTCGGCGACGTGCACGAGGCCGAGGACCTCGTCCAGGACGTCTGGCTGCGCTGGCAGCGCACCGACCGGGCCGCCGTCGCCGACCCAGCGGCGTTCCTCGCCACCGCGACCTGCCGGCTCGCCATCAACGTCGTCCAGTCCGCGCGGCACCGGCACGAGACGTACGTCGCCCCATGGCTGTCCGAGGAGAGCGCAGAGGGTGGTGCCGATCCGCACGCGGTGATCGAACGCCAGGAGGCCGTCGACCACGCCGTACGACTCCTGCTGGAGCGACTGTCACCCGCGGAACGCGCCACCTATGTACTCCGGGAGGGCTTCGAGTACCCGTACCGCGAGATCGCCGACACGCTGCACATCGGTGCGCCGAACGCCAGGCAACTGGTGAAGCGGGCCCGCGACCGGTTGTCGTCGGACCGCCGTCATCCGGTCGCCCCGGCGGCACACGATCGGCTCCGTCGTGCCCTGGCGTCGGCGTCCAGCGCCGGCGAGCTGACCGGCCTCGAACAACTCCTCACCGCGGACCTCGCCGCGCAGGCAAGTTGATGCAAATCCCCAGCAGATCGCGGATCTGAGACATCCACGGGGTTCGCTGTCATCGATCGGCGCAGGGCACTAGCCTCAGGTGAGGGGTGGTGATTCGTGACGATCGGCGGGGCCGCACAGGAGCTGCGCGGGCGGCGGGCTGAGTGTGCCCAACTGGATCGGGTGGTGTCCGGCGTGCGTTCCGGTCAGGGCCAGGTCCTGGTCGTCCGGGGCGAGGCGGGCATCGGGAAGTCCGCACTGCTCGACTACCTGGCCGGCCACGCCGGTGACTGCCGGGTGGCCCGGGCTGCGGGCGTCGAGGCCGAGATGGAGCTTCCGTTCGCCGGTCTGCACCAGTTGTGCCTGCCGCTGATGGACCACGTCGATCAGCTGCCCCGGCCGCAACGCGAGGCGCTCGCCGTCGCGTTCGGCCTCGAGGCAGGTGGCCCACCGGACCGGTTTCTGGTCAGTGCGGCGGCGCTGAGCCTGCTGGCCGAGGCCTCCGACCAGAAGCCACTTCTGTGCGTGATCGACGACGCACAGTGGCTCGACCAAGCCTCGGCGCAGGCGCTCACCTTCGTCGGTCGCCGGCTGTTCGCGGATCGCATCGGGCTGGTGTTCGCCGTCCGCGAGCCCGTCACCGGTCCTGAATGGCGAGGTCTCCCGGAGTTGGTCGTCGGGCGACTCTCTGATCCCGAGGCCGGCGCGCTCCTCGACTCCGTGGTGCCGGGACGGCTGGACGAGCATGTCCGGGACCGGATCGTGGCGGAGACCCGCGGCAACCCGCTGGCGCTGTTGGAGCTGCCGCACGGACTGACAGCTGCCGAACTGGCCGGTGGGTTCGAGCGCCCGGACGCCCGGCCGCTCGCGAGTCAGATCGAGCAGAACTTCGCCCAGCGGCTGCGGGCGCTTCCGCCGGAGACGCAGAAGCTGCTCCTCACCGCGGCAGCCGAGCCGGTCGGCGACGTACCGCTGTTGCTCCGGGCGCTCGGGATTCTCGGGATCCCGGTGAGTGCTGCTGGGCCGGCCGAGACGGCCGGGCTGTTCGAGATCGGTCGCCGGGTGCGGTTCCGGCATCCGTTGGTGCGATCGGCGTCGTACCGGGCGGCGACCTCGGCCGATCGTCGCGAGGTCCACCAGGCCATCGCGGCGGCGATCGACCCTGGCTACGATCCCGACCGCCGCGCCTGGCACCGCGCCAACGGAGCGGACGGCCCCGACGAGGACATCGCACTTGAACTCATCAGCTCCGCCGATCGGGCCCAGCGTCGCGGCGGTGTTGCGGCCACGGCCGCGTTCCTGCAGCGAGCGACCGAGCTGACTCCGGACCCGGCCCTGCGCGCGCAACGCGCCGTCACCGCGGCCCAGGTCACCCTCGGGGCAGGCGCGTTCGAGACGGCGCTGAAGCTGCTCGTCACCGCCGACGAGGTCTCGGTCAGCGCGCTCCACTCTGCTCAGGTGAACCTGCTCCGGGCACAGATCGGGTTCGCCTCCGGTCACACCGCGGACTCGGTCCATCTGCTCCTTGACGCGGCCCGGCGCATCGAGCCGCTGGACGCCGATCTCGCCCGCGACACCTACCTCGACGCGATGATGGCAGCGATGTTCGCCGGCCGCCTCGTCCCGGACTCCGTCCAGGCCGCTGTGTCGCAGGCCGCTCGCACAGCACCGCCGCCGACGACCCGCCGCAAGCACGACCTGCTGCTGGAGACCGAGGCGGCCATGTTCACTGACGGGTACACGGCGGCGTTCCCGCTGGCTCGGGAGGCGCTCCGCGCGTTCGCCGACGAACAACTCGCCGAGCCGGCCGATCTGCGCTGGCTGTGGCTGGCTGCGCGTTATGCGGTGGTTCTTTGGGACGACGAGTACTGGGATGTACTGACCGCCCGGCACATCCGGATCGCCCGCGAGTTCGGCGATCTCGCCGGGCTCCCGCTGGTGCTGAACTCGCGAGTGTTCCTGCATCTGTTCGCCGGGCAGTTCGCGGCGGCCACGTCGCTCGTGGCCGAGATCCGGACGATCTCCGACGCGACCGGACTCGGCCTGGCGCCGTACGGCACGCTCGGCCTGACGGTGTGGCGAGGTGATGTCGCCAGGGCCACCCCGCTGATCGCGGCGAGTCTGGAGGATGTCAGGGCACGCGGCGAAGGCGGCGGGATGTCCTTCACGCAGTGGGTCGGCTCGTTCCTGATGAACGGACTCGCGCGCTACCCGGAGGCGCTCGAGTTCGCCCGGGCCGCCACCGAGGATCCGAAGGACCTCGGCGTCGCCAACTGGGCCCTGCCGGAGCTGATCGAATCCGCCATGCGGTGCAACCGGGCCGACCTGGCCTCGGACGCTTTCGACCGGCTGTCCGAGATGGCGCGAGCCAGCGGCACCAACTGGGCCCTCGGTCTGCTCGCCCGCTCGCGCGCCGTGATGGCCAAAGAACCAGAGTCCGACTATGAGGAGGCCATCGCACTCCTCGGCCGGACGCGCGCCCGGGTGGATCTCGCTCGGACCCATCTGCTGTACGGCGAATGGCTGCGCCGGGAGGGCCGTCGCCAGGACGCTCGCACGCAACTCCGGACGGCGTACGAGATGTTCACCGCAGCCGGCGCCGACGTCTTCGTCGAACGGACGCGCAGCGAGCTAGCGGCCACCGGCGAGGTCGTCAACGGAGTGACGCAACGCGCGCGCGACGGCCTGACCGCGCAGGAGGCACACATCGCCGACTTGGCCGGCACCGGCCTCACCAACGCCGAGATCGGCGCCAAGCTCTTCCTCAGCCAGCACACCGTCGAATGGCACCTCCGCAAAGTCTTCACCAAACTAGGCATAACCTCCCGCCGCCAACTCCGCCCCACCCCCAACCCCTTGACCGGCTAGTCACTCCCTCAGGCACTCAAGCTCGCGACTCGACGCGCTTGGAGCGGCGCACCGCTCCAAGCGGGGCCGCTCCATGGTGCTCTTATGTGCCGGACAGTAGTCGCATCCGGAAATCTTCCACTTGTCGAGTCCAGGCTTCGTTATTGCGGCGCTCATCATCCAGGGCCGTTACGACTCCCGAGACATCAGCAACGCCGTACAATTCGCCGGCAACACCACCGGTAAGCAGATTGTCGAAGTGAAAGGATCCTTCAAACCCGAACCATGCAACCTCGGCCCCCGCATCGACCGCTGCCCCCAGCCATCCGGTGACGACTGTCTCCAGTGCGTCTGGGACTGCATCGAAGATCAGATCATGCTCGTAGACCGCCCGATCACCCAACTCTCGATCCGGATCCTCCATACAGTACGACTTCACTTCGATGGGATTCACCAAATTCACGCTGCCCGGCGGACGCCTCACGACATCGTCCGCACCTACGACGAACAGAGACAGAATCACCTTCGAAGGCAACCAGCCAATTCCTTCAAGTAACTGATTCATCTCAATCCCCATTCGGCCATCTGGCCGAGATCAGGAACGATCGCGGTGAGGACCTTCCCCTGATAATCGCCTTCTTTGGCGACAAATAGACAACCGTCCGACCATTGACTGACCCTGCGAAGGCTCGTGTGGCAATCTGACCCAAATTCCAATCGAACGTCTTAGCTGGCGACTGTAGTATTGGCGAGGTGAGTTCCTCAAACACCTTGACTTGAGACGCAAGGCTGCCAGAGTTCGGGATCAAACCTTCCTCGCGGAGATGTCGAATCGCGTGGCCACCTCCCTTGTTCATTCCTTGGTACGCCGTCCTCACGGCGTCTTCGGCGAAGCCTACGGGCAGCGGCTTCGTGGCCAAAGCGGGTGGCCTGCCGAGTTTTGCGAGGTCGAGACCGAAGGGTCCGAGTTTGGCGAGTCGGCAGGCGGCGCCGATTTCGCCGCCGACGGGGATGAGGAGGGGGGCGACGAACTCGGCGCCTCGGGTGACGGTTTCGGTGCCGTCGACGCCTGTGTACTTGTCCGCGAAGTGGTAGTACCACTCGGATTCGCTCTTTCCGGTGGCGAGTTGCCAGCCGAGTTGCCTCAGCTCACCAATCCCGCCGAACTCCTCTCCCGTCTTGGCAAGCCCGCCGCCGGCACCGATGACGCCTTCCTTGAGCCAGTCGGGGAAACGTCGCCCCGACAGATACGGTCTTACCCTGGACTTCCCGTACCGAGGATCGCTGCCAATTGCGACTCCACTGCGTCCGCAGCCGATGCATCACCGTCGTAGTACGCCTCCCAAAAACCAGGTGCCAGCCAGGCCTCAGGACCTAACTCGAGGAGACCCTTCTCTCCAAGCCGGACAACCCAAGTTGATGGAACATCGCCCTCCACACAAACAAAGCAGCCCGCATCAAACCAGCCCAGCGTGTCCTTGTCATCGGTCACCAACTGCAGTTGAACTCGGCCACCAGCCTCAGCCGAGATGGCAAGCACAACATACTCACGATCAAGGGTGACCCAAGGACTCGACTCCACCTCCATCCCGATCACGGGAACGGGTACGTCGACACAGACAACTCTCATCGAGGAACTCCATTAAAAATTACCTTGTAATCGTATCCATAGTCGACGGCTCCCGTACGCCGATTCATGTAGAAATGAACCTGGAAATTACCAGATAGACTCTGATAGGTACGAGAGGTGTACTTACCCCAGTCCGCGATATCGCTACCATCGGCCGTCAGCCGTTGAATTAGTGCTTTGTTCCCTAACTTGTTGCCTGGAATGATCAGATTCGCGCCACTGATCGCGCCGGGGTTCAATTTACCAGAGCCTGTGAAGGCCGACGAAGCCGACTCTCGGGCCAACTGCTGAGCAAGCCGCAGCCCATTTACGACGTTGTCCGCACCCGCTCCGGAGCGTGCAGCTTCGGTGGCTATTTTCAGAGCCCTGGCGGCGTCAGTCGGCATCAGCCCTAGGCGTGCCAGCTCAGCTGCTCTGCAGGCGGTGCCCACCCCGGCTGCTCCTGCGCCTGGGATGGGCATGCTGGCAAAGATGAGTTCGCCGAGGATGGCGCCGCCTTCGGTACCGTCGACGCCGAGGTGATCTGCCGTCCAGCCGTAGTACGTGCTTCTAGATAGGTCCGTCTGTCCGCCGCCAAGCCGAATATCACCGAGGCTTGCCGCGCCGCCGCCTATTCCTACAGCGATCTGCCGGCCTCGGGTTTGTGGCTCTGTTCTGCCGACTTCACCGAGCTTCTTGCCAACTGCCTTGAGGCCATCCCAGAAGTCTCCCAACGACTTCGGCGTCAACCCGGTGGGGTCAGTGAGGAGGGTTGGTTGTTGGTTGGCGTAGGCGTAGGCGGTGACGTACGGGTCAGCTAGGTCCGGCGCGAGGGGGTCTGGGGAGAGGAAGGTGCCTGAGGGGTCGAGGTCTCGGGCGCGGACGTGGTAGTTGCCGGTGGTGGGTTCGAGGTAGGCGCCGGTGAAGCCGAGGGAGGGGTCTTCGGCGGTGGTGTTGAGTTTTTCGGTGGTGCGTTTGGCGCCGAAGGGTTCGTAGCCGTAGCGCCAGCGGGCGCCGCCGGTTTGGTCGAGTACGTCGGTGATGCTGCCGAGGGCGTCACCGAACAGGAGCGAGCGGGGGTAGGTCTTGGCGGGGTGTTCGACGTAGACGGCGGTGCCGTCGGGGGCGTAGCGGTGGCGCCAGAGGCTTGCGTCGGTGCGGGTTTCGACGCCGATCATCGGGATCGGGTTGTTGATGTCCCACGACAGCTTCTTGGTGCCGGCGGTGTTGGCGACGGTGCGCCGCAGCCCCAGCGCGTCGTAGGTGAAACTGGTGGTCTGGGTGCCGGTGGTTTCGGTGGTGATGCGGCCGAGGACGTCCCAGGTGCGGTTGCCCTCGAGTTGCCCGTCGGCGTTGTAGCTGTACGGCGTGACCGTGCCGCCGGGGTCGGTGCGGTTGATGATCTGGTTGGCAGCGTCGTAGCTGTAGGCGGTGGTGCCGGGGTTGGTGACGCCGGCCCGGTCCTCGGTCAGCCGGTTACCGCTCGCGTCGTAGCTGTACCCGACGGAGGCCGCAGCACCCGTACAGGTGGTGGCGTCGAGGCAGTTCTTGGTGATCCGGTTCGCGGCGTCGTACTCGAACGCCTCGTTGTAGACCGTGGTGCCCCGGGTCCGTTTGACGACTGTCGGGTTGTGGTTGGCGTCGCGGGTGTAGTCGTAGCGGCTCAGCGGCGTGGTGGCTCCGCTCTTCTGGTTCGCCACGGCCGCGATGTCGCCGGTGCGGTCGTAGGTCCGGGTCTGGGTGTAGCCGCTGGTGGCCGGGTAGACGATGGAGGTCAGGTGGCTGTCGGCGTCGTAGCCGAAGCCGGTCGTCTGCCCGTCCGAGGTCAGCGTCGTCGCGCGGCCGTCGGTGTCGTAGCCGTAGGTGCTGGTGACGCTGCCGGGCTGGGTGCGGGTCAGGACCTCGCCGTACGGGGTGTAGGTGTAGCCGTAGTTGCCTTGCGGCTGCGTCACCCCGGTGAGTTGTCCGGCGGTGTCTCGGGTGAGGGTCGTGGTGCCGGTGACGTCGGTGTAGGTCTTGAGCAACCCGTCGGCGTCGTAGCCGAAGGTCGCGTTCGCCGCCGTCGAGGCGGTGGTCAGCGAGGTCCGCAGGCCGCGCAGGTCGTAGGCCTGCCTGATCGTGTAGGCCGGCAGATCCCCAGAGGCGTAGCCGCGGGCCTTGATGATCTCGGTGACGTTGCCCTCGGCGTCGTACCCGAACGTCTGCTTGCGATCCAGCGGGTCGATGACCGACGTCAGGTCACCGCGCGGGTTGTAGCCGTACTTGGTCACGCCGTCGCGTGGGTCCTTGCGCTCGGCCAGGTTGCCGACCGAGTCATAGGTGTAGGTCGTCGTGGCCGAGGCGACCGGCGAGGTGACCGAAGTCAACCGCTGCAGCGCGTCATAGGCGTAGCTGGTGGTGTTGCCGAGCGGGTCGCGTTCACTGGTGACGTTGTTACTGGGGTCATAGGCCTGCGTGGTGACCTTGCCCAGCTTGTCGGTCTGGGTTGTCTGGTTCCCGGCCGGATCGTAGCCGTAGGTGGTCGTGTAGTCGGCCGGCGTACCACCGGACACGTTGCCCCGCGGATCGGTCTGCGTGATCTGCCGGCCGTCGGCGTCGTAGGTCCAGGTCGTGACCGAGCCGCCGCTCGGCGACTTCATCGACAACTGGTGGCCGTCCAGGTCGTAGGTGTACGTCGTTGGCTGCAGTCCCGGTACCGCCGTGCTTTGCAGCCGGCCGGCCGCGTCGTACACGTTCGTGGTGATCCGCCCGAGCGGATCCTTCGACGTCAACACATTCCCCGCACCGTCGTACGTCGTGGTCGTCACCCCACCACCGGGTGCGGTGACCGTGCTGACCCGATTCAGCACGTCGAAGGTCTGCTTGGTCTGCCGCCCGGCACCGTCGGTGCTGGTCAGCTGGTTGCCGTTGGCATCGTAGGTGTATGACCAGGTGAACGCCGCCGGATCCGCACCGGTCTCATAGCCGCGCGGTGTCGTCATCGACGCCGTTCGGTTCATCGAGTCATAGCTGTAGGTGGTCTTCGCACCGGTCGCGTCGGTCGACTCGCTCCGGTTGCCCCGCGAGTCGAACTTGGTCGTCGACGTGACACCCGCCGCGTCGGAGGTCTCGACCGTGCGGCCGGCTGCGTCGTACCTGTATCCGGTCGCCGACAGCACCGTCCCGCCCGCGTTCGCGACCGTCGCGCTCGACAGCTTGCCGACCTCGTCGTACACGTTGGTCGTCACGGCGTCATCCGGCGCAGTCGTCGTCAAGATGTTGCCGGCGGCATCGTAGGTGAAGTGCGTCGTGTACTCCTCCGGAGTACTGCCTTCCACGCTGCCGCGCGGATCACGACTCGCGATCACCCGGCCCGCCGCGTCGTACTCCAACCGCTCCACGAACCCCAGCGGGCTCGTCTTCGCGATCAGATTCCCGGCGGTGTCGTAGTCCATCGTCGTGACATGCCCGGCCGGGGTCTTCTGCGTCGCCAACTGCCCCACCGCGGTGTAGGTGAGTTCCGTCTTGCCGCCGCCCGGATCCGTCGACGACATCAACCGATTCGCCGTGTCATAGGTGAGGATCGTCTTCTGCCCACGCCCATCCGTGGCCGAAGTGATGTTGTCCTCGTCGTCGTACGTCCACGACTCGACATACGACAACGGCGCCGACGCGGTCCGGGTCAACATGTTGTCCCGCGCGTCGTACGTCATCACCGTCTCGGCGAACCGCGGATCCGTGATCAGGACCTTGTTCAGGCGACCGTCGTAGTCATACGTCGTCCGCCTGCCGTCCGGACCGTAATGGGCGACCAGCACACCGCCCGAATACAGATCGGTCCACACGCCACCGTTCGGATCGATCGTGTCGGACTCACCCCGGGCCTCGTCCCACTCGAAACCCGTCACGTCCCCGGTCGCGTTCGTCTGGCTCGACACCCGGCCGGTCGTGGCGTCGTAGGTGTTCTTCGTGGTCTGGCGACCCAGCGCGTCCGTGACCGTGACAATCCGGCCGCTCGCGTCATACCCGTACGACGTGGCCTGACCGCGAACATCGGTAACCTGCGTCAACAGACCACTCGTGTACCCGTACGACACCTCGCGACCATCGGACAGACTGAGCTTCGCGATCCGATCCGCGTCCCAGGTCAGCGTCGCGACCCGCCCACTCCGCTCGGTGACCGTCGCGAGCTTCCCCCCGGAATACGCGAGCGCCACACCGATCCCACCAGCGTCGACGATCCCGGTCAGCAGCCCGGCTGCGTCGTACCTGTACGTCGTGCCGTCCGAAGTCCGCAGCTCCCACCCTGTGCCGACAGGTCGAAGCCGTTGCTTCACCGCGGCAGGCGACTGCCATGCGCCACCGGCGTCCTTCGTGAACTTGATGGTCGCCCCATCAGCGAACCGCACTGCCACCTCGCTCGCCGACGCGGTCAACGAAGAGTCGTACGCCCAGCTCCACCCCTTGCCGAACGACGAAACTGCCGTTGACAACGACGAATAGAACCTTGACACCTGCAACGGGACACCCGGACCCGTCCCCTGCACGTCCGTGAACGACTCAACGAACGCACCCGTAGCCGTGTTGACCGGATCCCCCCGATATGCCTGGCTCCCGGCATTACACGCACACTGCCCAGCCAGATCACCCGGAATCCCGGGCGTGAACAACGCCGGCTGCGACTGACTCAACGTGAACCACGGCGAACTGGTGCTGGAGTTCCTGACCCGGAACTTGCCCTTGTACAACCTGCCCGGCGTCAACCCCGCGCCCAGCGTGTCCGACCAGATCGCCGCAGTCCTGCACGCACCGCCGCAAAACAAGGGCTGACTCGGCAGACTGATCTCCTGACCACTGGCCACATCGACGACGGCCATGTCCACTGTCCAGGAGTTCGCCACGACCGGACCGGAGAAGTCAACGATCGCGTCACCCCAGACCGTGAAAGCAGGCTTCCTGAACGGCGCATACCGCTCATTGCTGATCGACCAATCCACCGCCGGCGCGGCAGACTTCTCGTTGCCAGTAGCCGAGTTCGCCTTCGTCAAGTCAAAGCCATGGCCCACCTTCGGCAGATCCTGCTCGACCTGCTCGTGCCGCGCCGCCACAGACATCGCAGGCTTCGGCGGCTTCGCGCGATGAACGGTCTCGGCCTGCACCACCTGCACCGGCACCGAGGCCCGCTGATCAGCGGGAGCACTCGACGCGGCAGCCTGCGGAACCAGCAGCGACACCAGAAGGGCAGACAATGGCAACGCAGCGAAACGACGCATGATCATCCCCAGTCACGCGCCGGCCCCAGAACCCCCTTGGCCCCCAGCCGCACCCGGCGCCGTACGAGCATGGGGACCTACACACCGTCACGTCAAGAGAACTCCCTGTCATTGCATCATGCTGCAATGCATCGACGGGGTTCGGTCATCGTGCCGTCCCTCAGGGCGCGGCAGTTACCATGCGGGGCCCGCCACTCGGCTCGAGCTGATCCATGTCACAAATCGGTGGGCTGCCCTGTCCTAGTTGGTGAGAACTCGAACGGATGGAGACAGCGGTGCGCAGGATTGTTGTGGTCGGTGGTGGGTATGCCGGCTTCTATGCGGCGTGGAAGCTGGAGAAGAAGCTGCGGCGCGGTGAGGCTGAGGTGATCGTGATCGATCCGCGGCCGTACATGACGTACCAACCCTTCCTGCCTGAGGTGCTGTCCGGATCGGTGGAGGCGCGGCACGCGGCGATCTCGTTGCGGCGGAACCTGCATCACACGAAGCTCATCGCGGGCTCGGTGACGAAGGTCGAGCATGGCCGGCGCACGGTGACGATCCAGCCGGTCAAGGGGCCTGAGTACGAACTCGAGTACGACATCATCGCGGTGACGGCCGGTGCGGTCACCCGGACGTTCGACCTGCCCGGTGTCGCCGACCGCGCGATCGGCATGAAGCACGTCGAGGAGGCGGTGGCGATTCGCGACCGGCTGCTGACCGCCTTCGACGAGGCGTCCGTGCTCCCGCCCGGGCCGGAGCGGCGGCGCCTCCTGACCGTGACGTTCGTGGGCGGCGGCTTCGCCGGGGTCGAGGGCTTCGGTGAGCTCCTGTCGCTGGCCAACGCCCTGCTCAAGAAGTACCCGGAGCTCAGCCGCGACGATCTGGCCTTCCACCTGGTCGAGGCGACCCAGCGGATCCTGCCCGAGGTCACCGACGGCCCCAGGAAATGGGTGCGTTCGCTGCTCGTACGGCGTGGCGCCCACCTCCACCTCGACACCACACTCCTGTCGGCCGACGACGGCCACGTGATCCTGTCGGACGGTACGGAGTACGACACGGAACTGCTCGTCTGGACGGCAGGCAACGCCGCGACCCGGCTGGTGCGTGGCCACACCGACCTGCCGGTGACGGACCGCGGTCTGATCCAGACGCGCGCCGATCTGCGGGTCGGCACCGAGACCGAGGTGGTCCCGGACGCGTGGGCCGCCGGCGACGATGCCGCCGTGCCGGACCTCGCCTCCCCGGTCCCCGGCGCCTTCACGGTGCCCAACGCGCAGAACGCCGTACGGCAAGGGAAGCGGTTGGCGAAGAACCTGCTGGCGTCGCTGCGTGGCCGCGAACCGAAGAACTACGTCCACCACACGCTCGGAGCTGTTGCGACCCTCGGCTTGGGCACCGGGATCTTCCAGTTCCGCTGGATCGTGGTCAGGGGCTTCCTCGCCTGGCTCATGCACCGCGGCTACCACGTCCTGGCCGTGCCGACCTGGGACCGCAAGATGCGGGTGCTGTCCGTCTGGCTCGCCGCCGCGATCCATGGCCGCGACATCGTCTCACTGGCGTCGGTCCAACGCCCCCGGGACGCCTTCGTGAACGAGGCTGCCCTGCCCAAGTTAAGTTTGGCGGATGTTCACAGTGGAGGAACGCCTGCGGTTGCGGAACCGGCTGATCGCAGCAGCTGAGCACGACGACCGGATCGCCGCAGCGGCGCTGACCGGTTCGGCGGCCGCCGGGGCCGAGGACGAGTGGTCGGACATCGACCTCGCCTTCGGCCTCGCGCACGGAGCCGATCAGGCCGCCGTGCTGGCCGACTGGACCGGCCGGATGTACGCCGACCACGGCTGCGTGGACCACATGGACATGCGGGTGCGCGGGACGGTGTACCGCGTCTTCCTGTTGCGGAACACCCTCCAGGTGGACATCGCGTTCGCTCCCACGGGCGACTTCGGCGCGCTCGGTCCGACGTTCGCGTTGCTGTTCGGCGAGGCCAGCGAGCAGCAGCCATTCGCCGAGGCCGCGGCGAAGGACCTGATCGGGCTGGCCTGGCTGTACGCGCTCCACGCCCGCTCCAGCATTGCCCGCGGCAAGGACTGGCAGGCCGAGTACATGATCAGCGGACTCCGTGATCATCTGCTCGCACTGATGTGCCTTCGTCACGGCGTACCGACATCGCAGGGTCGCGGCTTCCACCTGTTGCCGGAGGCAATCACCAAACCGGTCGAGGACACGCTTGTCCGCTCCCTCGACATCGGCGAGTTGACCCGTGCCTTCCGCGCCGCGATCCACGTACTCCTGCCCGAGATCGACGCCGCGGATCCGGAGCTGGCCACGAAGCTCGCCGATCCGCTCCGGGCGCTGGCTACACGACGGTGAGCACCTCGGCGTAGTGACACGCGGCCGGATGCCCCTGGCCACGCTCGGTCAGCGCCGGCGTCTCCTCAACGCACAGGCGCTGCTCGGTCTCAGTCAGTACGGCGAACTTCGGGCAACGAGTGCGGAAGCGGCAACCGCTCGGCGGACTCACCGGGTTGGGCACGTCACCGCTGATCACGATCCGCTCCCTGGCCCGGATTCGCTCCCGGCGTGGATCCGGTAGCGGGATCGCGGAGATCAGCGCCTGCGTATAAGGGTGGGCCGGACGGTCGAACAGCTCATCCCGGTTGCCGATCTCAACGATCTGACCGAGATACATCACCGCAACCCGATCAGCGATATGCCTCACCACCGAGAGGTCGTGGGCAACGAACAAGTACGCCAGCCCGAGCTCCTGCTGCAGGTCCTCGAGCAGGTTCACCACGCCAGCCTGGATCGACACGTCCAGGGCTGAGACCGGCTCGTCGAGAACGAGTAGATCGGGGCGCAGGGCAAGGGATCGCGCGATGCCGACTCGTTGCCGTTGGCCACCAGAGAACTCGTGCGGGTACCGGTTGCCGTGCTCGGGATTCAGTCCGACCGTAGCCAGCAGCTCACGCACACGGCCCGGCCCCTCGTCGTCGTACCGGCCGTGGATGCGTAGCGGTTCGGCGATCGCGTCGGTCACGGTCATCCGCGGATCGAGCGAGGCGTACGGGTCCTGGAAGACGATCTGCAGCCGCTGCCGGAGCTTGCGCATCCGGGCCGAGCCGACCGCCCCGAGGTCCTCTCCGTCGAACACCACCTTGCCCGCCGTCGCAGGCTGCACGTTGAGTACGGCGCGACCGGTGGTCGACTTGCCGCAGCCCGACTCACCGACCAGGCCCAACGTCTCACCGCGATGCAGGTCGAACGAGATGTCGCAGACGGCATGTACGTCGCCGTTGCGACGGCGGAGCACGCCCTTGCTCCGGACGGGATAGTGCTTGACCAGGTTCTGCACGGACAGCAGCGGCTGCTCGCTCATCGGGCTCCTCCCGCACTGTCCAGCGAGGTCTGGGCGAACACGTCCTCGGGTCGCCTTCCGTCCAGATCGGCGGAGAAGTGGCACGCCGCGAGATGATCGGTCGCGCCGACCGCGAGGAGATCGGGCTCGTCGGTGTCGCAGATCTCCGCCCGCATCGGGCATCGCGGCGCGAACGGGCAGCCCGGCGGCAGATCGAGCAACGACGGCGGCGCACCCGTGATCGGGACCAGGCGCTCCGATCGCCCGTCCAGTCGTGGCAGGCTGCCGATCAGTCCGAGTGTGTACGGCATCCGCGGCGTGTAGTAGATGTCGTCGACACCACCGAGTTCCACCGGGCGTCCGGCGTACATCACCAGGACGCGGTCGGCCGATCCCGCGACGACGCCGAGGTCGTGGGTGATCAGGACCATCGCGGCGTCGGTGGCGGCCCGGGCGGTCTCCAGAGCCTGCAGGACCTGGGCCTGCACGGTGACGTCGAGGGCCGTTGTCGGTTCGTCGGCGATGATCACGTCCGGATCGTTCGCCATCGCGGTCGCGATCACGACCCGCTGCCGCATCCCGCCCGAGAACTCGTGCGGGAAATCGCGCGCGCGTTCCCGCGGCCGCGGGATCTGCATCGCCGCGAGCAGGTCGACGGCGCGTTCGCGTGCGGCCGCCACGCTGACGTCGTTGTGCGCACGGACGGCCTCGGCGATCTGGTCGCCGACCGGGTAGACCGGGTTCAGCGACGTCATCGGGTCCTGGAACACCATCGCGATCCGGCCGCCGCGGATCCGCTGCAACTCCTTGTCCGGGGCGCCGATCAGCTCCTGCCCGCGGTACCGGACCGAGCCGCCGACCCGGGCCGAGGCCGGCAGCAGGCCCATCACCGCCATCGAGGTGACGGACTTGCCCGAGCCGGACTCGCCGACGATGCCGAGCACCTCGCCACGGCGCAACTGGTAGCTGACGCCGCGGACCGCGCGGACCACGCCGTCCTCGGTCGGAAAGGACACGGTGAGGTCCTCGACCTCGAGCACAGGGTCGCTCACGGGCGCACCTTCCGCTGGGTCGGATCGAACGCGTCCCGCAGTCCGTCGCCGATGAAGTTGATGGTGAGCGCGATCAGCACGATGAACGCGCCCGGGAAGTAGAACAGCCAGGGCCGCGTACTGACCGCTGTGTCGGCCTCGCTGACCAGCAGACCGAGCGAGGTGTCCGGCGGCTGAACGCCGAGGCCGAGGAACGACAGCGCGGTCTCGACCAGGATCGCCGCCGCCACCAGGATCGTGACGTTGACGATGATCGGGCCGAGCGCATTCGGAATCAGATGCCGGAAGATGATCCACCGGTCGGTTGCCCCGAGTGCCCGGCTGGCCTCGACGTACTCCTTCTCCCGCAGCGACAGGACCACGCCGCGCACCACTCGGGAGACGTACGCCCATTGCAAGGCGGCGATCACCAGGGCGACGAACCACCACGAGCCCGAGGTCGCCCGGGTCAGTACGGCGGCGACCGCCAGCAGCGGCAGAGTCAGGACCAGGTCGGCGATGCGCATCATGATGCTGTCGGTCAGACCGCGGTAGTAGCCGGAGAAGGCACCCCATAGCGTGCCGAACAAGCCGGCCAGCAAAGCGATCAGCAGCGCGATCTCGATCGATCGCTGAGTGCCTCGCAGTACCTGGGCAAACGTGTCGTGGCCCAAGTTGTCGGTCCCGAACGGATGCTCGGCCGACGGTGGTACGGACGCCGCCGGCGTGATGTCGGCGTACCCGTACCGCCAGACCGCGCCGCCCACGAAGGCCAGCAGCACGATCGCGATGAACAGGACCAGACTGATCACGGCCGCCTTGTGCCGGAGGAATCGGCGCAGGACCAACTCGCGCTGGCTGCGCTGCTTGACGGTGCTGACCGGCCGCGTGGTGGGTGCGGCGACGGTCGACAGATGCTCACTCATAACGGATCCGTGGGTCGAGGAGGGCGTACAGCAGGTCGGCGATCAGGTTGAAGACGATGACGGCGACCGCGACCACGAGCAGCCACGCGAGTACGGCGTACGCGTCGCGCTCGTTGACAGAGCTGACCAGGAAGTCGCCGAGTCCACGCCACTGAAAGACGGTCTCGGTGATCACCGCTCCCGAGATCAGCGCGGCGAAGTCGAGCGCGGTGATCGTCACCATCGGGATCAGTGCGGTCCGCAGCGCGTGTTTGACCACCACCCGGCGTCGCGAGAGTCCCTTCGCCCGGGCGAACAGGACGTAGTCGCTGTTCAGTACGTCGAGCATCGAGGCCCGCTGGAAGCGGCTCCACGCACCGAACGAGATCAGTGCCAGCGAGATGGTCGGCAGCACCAGGTGGCCGGCCGCATCGGTGAGATGAGCCCAGGTCCCGCCCTCGACGATGACCGATCTCTCCCCGATCGTGGAGACGACCTGCCCGCCGACGAGGTTGTTCAGCGAGATCCCGCCCTGCTTGAGCAGCACCGCGAACCAGAACGACGGCATCGACAGGAACAGGAACGCGGCGAAGGTGAAGCCGTAGTCGATCCCGGAGTACTGCTTCACCGCACTGACCACGCCGACGAACACCGCCAGCAGCAGCGCGAGCACGACGGCGACCGCGATCAGCCGCAGCGTGACGCCGAACCGGGTGACGATCTCGTGGCCGATGTCGACGTTGGTGCGGACCGACGGCCCGAAGTCGGCGTGCACCACCCCGGTGATCCAGGTCCAGTACCGCTGCAGAATCGGCTGATCCAGATGCAGGCGCTCCGCCTCCACCGCAACGACCTGCGGCGACGGTGGTGGGTTGCGTCCCTTCAGGTTCGCCAGCGGATCCCCGGACAGCGTGACCAGCAGGAACACGATGAACGTCGACGCGATGATCACCGGAATCGAGACCAGCAACCGGCGGATGGTGTAGGTCAGCACGTCGGCCTACCGCGCCGCGGTGATCGCGTCGAACACGGCGGTCGCACTCGGGTCGAGTTGGGCCTGCGTCGTCTGGTCGTTCCCGAGCAGCACCACCGCGATGCCGTCGTCGGGGAACAACGCATGCATCGCGTGGAAGCCGCCGACCGTGCCGTTGTGCCAGATGAGCGGTTTGCCCTCGTACGTCTGGGCGACCCAGCCACACGCATAACTGCCGAGGTTCGGCGTGAACATCAACTGGAGCGTCTCGGCCCGGAACAACCCTGGTCGCAGCAGCGCCGCATCCCATCGGGCCAGATCTTCCGCGGTCCCGGTGATTCCACCCGCGCCCAGCATCCACGGCAGGTTCCACTGGTACGCCCGGCGTACGCCGTCCGCTGCGGCGTAGTAGCCGAGGGCAACATCCCGGCTGCCAAGTTCCGGATAGCTCTGCCTGGTGTCGCGCATCCGCAGCGGCCGGAAGAACGACTGCGCGAGGTACTCCCCCAGCGTCATCCGGGTCACCTTCTGCACGACCAGCCCCAGCAGCAGGTAGTTGGTGTTGCTGTAGGCGTATTGCGATCCGGGCGGAAACTGCAGCGGCAGGGTCTGCAGTTTCGCCACCACCTCCGAGTGATCCCGCTCGCCGCTCGCGACAAAGGCGTCGTACGCCGGTTCGAACAGCGGGAACTGGTTGTAGTCAGTGATGCCGCTGACCTGCTGCAGGAGTTGGAGCAACGTGATCGCGGCCCCACGGGGAAACCCGGGCAGGTACTTGCCGAGGGGATCGTGGACAGACAGCTTGCCGCGTTCGTGCAATCGCAGTACGGCGGCCGAGGTGAAGCCCTTGCTGATCGAGCCGAGGTTGTAGATCGTGTCGCCGGTCGCGGGACGCTTGCCGCGGGACAGGTGCAGCCGGTCGTCCAGCTGCTCGACCTCGAAGAAGTCCTCGCCGGTGAACACGTCGGGCTTGCCACGGTCGCGCAGGCCGTAACCCTTCGTGAAGATCGTGCGGCCGTGCTTGCTCACCGCAACGGTGATGCCGACGCCGGGCGGCCGGATCGCCGCCACGATCTCGTCGATCCGCTGGGTCGTCCCGCGGGCGGACCCCGCTGCCGCCTCAGCCGGCGCCGTCAGACTCGCCGCGGCGACGCCGGCCAAGGACGCCGTCAGGAGCGTCCGTCTCGAGGGTGTGCTCGCCATTCCCGACCTCCGTGTCGTCGTCCGGACCTCGCAGCCCAGTGCAGCCGGTGGGTCCAGGTCGGCTCTTCGTCGTATCGCACACAAGATCGGCGCCGACTTCGGCCGATTGGACGAGTACCGCGGCCGTCGCAGCGGCTCAGGATGCTCGCATGTCGACGACTCTGATCATCCGAGGCGGTACTGTCCACGACGGCACCGGCGGCCCCGGCCGGGCCGCCGATGTCGTGATCGAGAACGACCGCATCGTCGCGATCGGGCCCGAGCTGGCCCGCGACGACCAGGACACCGAGGTCCTGGACGCGACCGGTCTGGCGGTCGCGCCGGGCTTCGTGAACGTCCTGAGTCACTCCTACTTCACGCTCGAACGCGACGGTCGCGGACTGTCCGACCTGTGCCAGGGCGTCACCACCCAGATCTTCGGCGAGGGGATCTCGATCGGCCCGTTCACCCCGGCGATCCGGGCCGAGCTCGAGGCCACTCGCGACGCCGGCGATCCCGAGCTGGTCTGGGACCGGCTGTCGGAGTTCCTCGCCCACCTCGAGACCAAGGGCGTCGTGCAGAACGTCGCCAGCTTCGTCGGAGCGCACAACCTGCGGATGATCGGCGCCGGCGCGGACGACCGCCCGATGACCGAGGCCGAACTGGCGACGGTCACCGGCATCCTGGACGAGGAGCTTGCCGACGGCGCCCTGGGGATCGGCTCCGCACTCATCTACCCGCCCGGATGCTTCGCCTCGACGGATGAACTCGTGGCCTTGTCCACGGTCCTCGCCAAGCGCGGCGGCATGTACATCTCGCACATGCGCAGCGAGGGCGACCACTTCCTCGAGGCCGTCGACGAGCTGATCGAGATCGGCCGCCGGGCCGGCGTGCACGCGGAGATCTACCACCTCAAGGCGGCGGGCCGGCACAACTGGCCGAAGATGGCGCAGGCGATCGAGCGCGTCGAGGCGGCCCGCGCGACCGGTCAGCCGGTCACCGCGGACATCTACCCGTACCTGGCAGGTCAGACTTCGCTGGGAGCATCGATTCCGCCGGACTTCCACGACGGCGGTCACGAGGCGCTCGCCGCGCGCCTCGCCGACCCCGCCGAACGTGCCCGGATCCGCGAGGCCGTCGTGACTCCCTCACCGCGTTGGGAGAACCTCTACCTCGCCGCCGGTGGTGCCGACGGCGTGATGCTGCTCCCCGATCCGAACGGGCCGGTCGCGAAGTACCGCGGACTCAGTCTGCAGCAGGCGGCCGACGCCGACAGCCAGGACCCGGTCGAGATGCTCTGCCGCTTGGTCGAGCAGGAGCCGTCGCTGAGCGCGATGTACTTCATGATGGACGAGGACGTGCTGCGCAGCGCCCTCCGCAATCCGTGGGTCTCGGTCGGTTCGGACGCGCAGACGTTCGCGACCGAGGCGCCGTACTCCGACGGTGCGACGCATCCGCGGTCCTACGGCACGTTCGCCCGCATCCTCGGCCGGTATGTCCGCGAGGAGTCGCTACTCACCCTGCCTGAAGCGGTCCGCCGGATGACCAGCCTGCCGGCCGGCAACCTCGGACTGCGCGATCGCGGTGTGCTTGCTCCGGGCAACTATGCCGACGTGATCGCGTTCGATCCCGGCACCGTCGCCGACCGGGCGACGTACGAGGAACCGCACCAGTACGCCGTCGGCATGCAGCACGTCGTCGTGAACGGCACGGTCGCGCTCGCCGGCGGCGTACCCACCGGCAACCTGCCCGGCCGCGCGCTGCGCCGTGGCCAGTAGCCCCGCGAAGGAGAAGGCATGAAGGAACAGCTGGAGCAGGTGCTCGGGCCCGTGCATGCGCAA
Organism: Kribbella capetownensis; assembly: GCF_004331485.1. Classification (GTDB taxonomy): domain Bacteria; phylum Actinomycetota; class Actinomycetes; order Propionibacteriales; family Kribbellaceae; genus Kribbella; species Kribbella capetownensis. Next base: position 298,042 of record NZ_SJKD01000004.1, on the reverse strand, counting down.
GCCTGGGTGCACGCGGTCGACCTCGCCACGGGCAAGGAGACCGGGTACGGCGAGGACACGCCCGTGGTACTGGCGAGCGTGTTCAAGATCCCTGTGCTGGTGGAGTTGTTCCGCCGGTTCGGCGACAGCCGGCTCGATCCGGCGACCCGGATGGACGTACCGGTCGACGGTCGCTCGGCGGGCCCGACCGGGCTGTCGGTGATGGCCGACCCGATCGAGCTGTCGCTATGCGATCTGGCGTACTGGATGATGAGTGTCAGCGACAACGCGGCCACCGACATCCTCGTCAACCTGCTCGGCACGGAGTCGATCAACGCGACCGTGCGGGAGCTCGGGCTGACCGCGACCCGGGTGGATGGCACCTGCGACGACATCTACCAGACCATCTATACCGACATCCCGGACACCGACAAGCTCGAACTGGAGGCGTGGCGAGCTGCCCGGGCGATCGATCCGGATCGCACCTTGCAGGCCTCGACGCCGCGCGACATCACCAGACTGCTCGCCGCGATCTGGAACGACGAGGCAGCCCCTCCCGAGCAGTGCGCGGAGATGCGTCGCATTCTCGCGGGGCAAGCTTGGCCGCACCGACTCCGCAGCGCGTTCACCGAGACGGGCACGATCGTCAGCGCGAAGACCGGCACGCTCCGGTTCTGGCGGAACGAGGCCGGCGTCGTCCGAACTCCCGACGGACGCCAGTACGCCGTCGCGTCCTTCGTACGGACCGACGACCCGGACTACCGTCTCCCCGCGGTCGACGCCGCGGTGGGATCGGTGGCGCGGATCCTCGTCGACAATCTCAGGTCTGTCCCGACCAAACTCCGTTCGCCGGTCACCGCAACCGCAGCGACCCCGGACGAGATCCGCGCGTACGCCGGAGAGCTCGGCGCCGAGATCTGGTTGCACGCGCGTGACCTCGCCACCGGCCGGACGGTCGGCGTCGATGCCGAGACTCCGGTGGTCACCGCCTCGGTTCTGAAGGTCCCGGTGGCGCTCGAACTCGCGCGTCAGTCCGTGGCCGGCGAGGTGGACCTCACCGAGCGGATCACGGTGCCGACCGAGGGCCTCGTCGCTTCGCCGTACGGGCTGGCCATGCACCGCGATCCGACGCTCATCTCCTACAACGACCTCGCCCTGCTGATGATGGTGATCAGCGACAACGTGGCCACTGATCTCGTCATCGATCGGGTCGGCAAGGATCGGGTCGCCGCGCTGCTGGCCGAGCTCGGGTTGCCGGGGACCGCCGTACCGCAGAACTGTGCGGAGATCCTGGCGTCGATCGAGGCCGACCTCGCGATCAGCTACACCGACGACGAACGCGAGCTGGCCGACGTACCGGTGGAGAAGTTGCGTGCGCTGCGGGCCCTCGATCCGGCGGGGACCTGCCGGACGACGCCGGACGAGATCACCAGCTTGCTGGCCGGCATCTGGCGCGACGAGGCCGCCGACCCGGAAGCCTGTGCGCTGGTGCGCGGCTGGATGGGCAACCAGGTCTGGCCGCATCGCCTGAGTAGTGGATTCCCCGGTGACGACATCACGGTCAGCGGCAAGACCGGCACGCTGCCACTGGTGCGCAACGAGGTCGGCGTCGTCGAGTTCCCCGACGGCGGCCGGTACGCCGTGGGCGTGTTCACCCGGGCCGCCGATCCGGCTCCCAATGCCCCGCAGTTCGACGGGCTGATCGGCTGGGCGGCCGCGCAGGCCGTGGCCCAGCTGCGTTCCTGATCCTTCTCATCCCCTGGAGCCGATGATGGCTTTTCGAACCGCAGTCGCGGCCGCTGCTGGTGCCGTCGTACTGCTGCTGGCCGCGTGCAGCGGCGGTGGCGGTACGACGTCCTCCGGCGACGGGCGGGTGTCCGATCCGCTCAACACCGCCAACACCGCCACCGTGCGATCCGGCGGCACCGTGACCTACACGATCACCTACCCGATCTCGAACTGGAACGTGCTGAACTCCGGCGGCGCGACGTACTCGGTGCTGGACGTTTCGAGCGTCCTACTGCCCGGTGTGTTCCTGATCCAGCCGGACGGCTCGCTGGCCCCGAACGAGCCGGTCGCCACGAAGGTCGAGAAGGTTGCCGACTCACCGCAGACGATCCGGTACACGATCAACCCCAAGGCGGTCTGGTCCGACGGTACGCCGATCTCCGCCGACGACTTCGCCTACACGTGGCGGGTGCTCGATCCGCGCCAGTGCCCGAAGTGCCAGGCCTCCAACACGGCCGGGTACGACCGGATCAAGTCGGTCACCGGATCGAACGGCGGCAAGACGGTGACGGTCGTGTTCGATCAGTCGTACGTCGACTGGAAGGCACTGTTCTCCCCGATCCTGCCGGCGCACGTGGCCGCGACGTACGGGTCGGTGACGACACCGGCCGGGCTGGAGAAGAGCTTCAACGAGGGCTTCGCGAAGAACGTGCCGAAGTTCTCGGCCGGGCCGTTCAAGATCCAGGAGTACACCTCGGACGGTTCGGTGGTGATGGTCCGCAACGACAAGTGGTACGGCAAGGCGCCGAACCTCGACAAGCTGGTGTTCCGCCTGATCACCGACGTCTCCCAGCAGCCGACCTCACTGGCGAACGGCGAAGTCGATGTGATCTACCCGAACCCACAGGTCGACATCGTCCAGCAGGTCGACGACCTACCCGGGGTGAAGTACCAGGTCACGCCCGGCGCGTCGGTCCATCAGGTCTGGCTCAATCTGAACGCACCGGCGCTCAAGAACATCGCGTTGCGCAAGGCAATCATCCAGGCCGTCAACGTGCAGGGGGTGATCGACAAGACGATCGGGCAGTTCGACCCCACCGCCAAACCGTTGCGCAGTCACCTCTTCATCGAGGGCTACCCGGGCTACTCGGACGTGGACACGGCGAACGAGTACGGCATCGGTGACGTGGAGAAGGCCAAGAAGACTCTGACCGATGCCGGCTACACCGGCGTGGGCTCGAAGGTCGTCGCGCCGGACGGTACGCCGGTACCGACGCTGCGGTTCATCGTGCAGGCCGGTGACAAGCTCCGCGCCAGCGAAGCGCAACTCGTGCAGGCTGCGGTCGCGCCCCTGGGCATCCAGGTCAAATCCACTCCGGTGCCGAACACGATCGACGGCGTACAGGCCGGCAACTGGGACCTGACCGTGGGCACCGTGACACAGTCGCCGTTCTCCGCCACCAGCAACATCCCCTACTACCTGAGCTGTCCCGCAGGGGTCACCTTCTGCCGGTTCAACCTGAACAACTACGGCAACCCGAAGGTCGACAAACTGCTGAACGCCGCCCTGTCCGCGACCAGCGCCGACGCCGCGACGAAGGATCTGCAGGAGGCCGACAAGATCGTGTCCTCGGACTACGCGGTCCTGCCGCTCTACCAGAACCGGTCGTTCCTGGCCTACAGCGCGAAGGTCGGCAACATCCGGGAGAACAGCCTCGCGTTCCCGACCTACAACACCGAGCAGTGGGGACTGCTGGACGGCTCATGACGACCACCGCGGAAGGACGACCCCGATGCACGACCTGATGCTGGCAGATCTCGAGCGGCTGATCTGCTGCGAGTCGCCCTCGTCAGACCTCGACGCGCTGCACCGCTGCGCGGATGTCCTGACCGGCATCGGTACGACGCGCCTCGGTCAGGCACCGGTCCGGACGGAGGCCGGCGGCCGGCCGGTCCTCCGGTTCGGACCGGCCGACCCGGCCGTCCTGCTGCTCGGGCACCTGGACACGGTCCACCCGATCGGCACGCTCGAGCAGACGTCGTACCGAGTGATCGACGGGCGCGTGTATGGGCCTGGTGTGTTCGACATGAAGCTGGGGCTGGTCCAGGCCCTGCATGCCATGGCCGCCTGCGCGTCTCGTGATGACGTTGGCCTACTGGTCACCGCCGACGAGGAGCTCGGATCTCCGGCCAGCCGGACTGTGATCGAGGCGGCGGCTGCGGAGAGTCGGGCCGTACTGGTGCTCGAAGCAAGCGTCGACGGCAAGCTCAAGACGGCTCGCAAGGGTGTGTCCACGTACGACTTGCGGTTCACCGGCCGGGCGGCGCATGCCGGGCTGGAGCCGGAGAAGGGCGCCAACACCAGCCTTGCGCTCGCACAGACGATCCTCGCGGTCAGCGATCTCGCGGACACCTCGGTCGGGACCACTGTCACTCCGACGGTGGCCCGGTCGGGCGTGACGATCAACACCGTTCCGGACACCGCGTCGCTCGCGATCGATGTACGGGCCGCGAGCAAGGACGAGCAGGAACGGGTGGACAAGGCGATCCGGGCGCTGCCGAGCCCGGTCGACGGCGTGTCGATCGAGGTGCTGGGCGGGATCAATCGCCCGCCACTGGAAGCGAGTCTGTCGGCCGATCTCTTCGCCATGGCTCAGGAGGTGGCTGCCGAACTCGGACTGCCGTCGTTGGGTGGCGCCCACGTGGGTGGTGGGTCGGACGGCAACTTCACCGCCGGACTCGGGATCCCGACGCTCGACGGACTAGGTGCTGTGGGCAACGGTGCGCACACGATCCACGAGTGGGCCGACGTCGCCGCGCTCGGCGAACGCACCCGGTTGCTGACGGGACTGATCGACCGTATCGCCGCCGGAGCGCGCGGATGACGGCCGTGCTCGAAGCCGAGGTGCGCAAGGCCCGGAAGGTGGCCGATGCGGTCGCGCACGCTCGCGATCTGACCATCCGCGAGCTCCACGAGCCGACCGAGCATCGCGACGCCGAGCGCCTCCTAGGACGCGTCTGGCGCACCGGACCGGCCAGCCCACCAGTCTCGGGCGACCTGATGCGCGCCCTGTCGCACGCCGGTGCGTACGTCGCCGGCGCGTTCCTGGACGGCGAGTTGGTCGGTGTCACGGCGGCGTTCCTGGCCAACCGTCCCGGCTCCTCGGCCGAGCTGCACTCGCACATCACCGGCGTCGTGTCCGAGGTCCGGGGCCGCCAGGTCGGCTGGGCGTTGAAGCTGCATCAGCGGGCCTGGTCGCTGGAACGCGGGATCGAGTCGATCGCGTGGACGTTCGACCCGCTCGTACGCCGCAACGCGTACTTCAACCTGACCAAGCTCGGCGCGCACGTGGTGTCATACCTGGTCGACTTCTACGGCGAGATGGCCGACGGCGTCAACGCGGGTCAGGGCAGCGACCGGCTGCTGGTGCGCTGGCCGTTGCGGGCGCCGGAGGTGATCGCCGCCGCTGCGGGCCATCACATCGAGACACCCGCGGCAGAAGGCGCGACGATCCTCGAGACCGATGGCGACGGGCGACCGCGCCGGCTGGCGATGCCGGACAGTCCGACGATCCGGTGCGCCGTACCCGCCGACATCGAGGGAATGCGGCTGGACGACCCAGCGCTCGCGCAGGTCTGGCGAATGGAAGTCCGGGCTGCGTTCGAGGACGTACTGGCGAGCGGGGCCCGGGTGGCCGGAGTGACGAAGGACGGCTGGTACGTGTTCACGAGGGAGAGGAACAACCGATGAAGATCACAGGTGTCGAACTGCGGCGGATCGGGCTGCCGCTGGTCGCTCCGTTCGAGACGTCCTTCGGTGCGCAGACCCATCGCGACATCCTGCTGCTCCGCGTGGTGACCGCGGACAGTGAGGGCTGGGGCGAATGCGTGGCGATGTCGGAGCCGGTCTACTCCCCCGAGTACGTCGACGGTGCTGCCGACGTACTGCGTCGATTCCTGCTGCCCGCGGTCGCCGCCGCTGGGCCGATCACGGCTCCGCTCATTGCCGAGGTGCTGGCGCCGTACCACGGTCATCCGATGGCGAAGGCAGCGCTGGAGGCGGCCGTGCTCGACGCGCAACTGAAGGCGGCGGGGGTGTCGTTCGGCGACTACCTCGGTGCGGTCAAGCCGTCGGTGCCGGCCGGGGTCTCGGTCGGGATCATGCCATCGGTCGACGTACTGCTCGAGGCTGTCGGCGGTTATCTGTCCGAGGGCTACGTACGGATCAAGCTGAAGATCAAGCCGGGTTGGGATCTGGAGCCGGTGCGTGCGGTGCGGGAGCGGTTCGGTGACGACCTGATCCTGCAGGTCGACGCCAACACGGCGTACGAGGTTGGAGATGCCCGGCACCTGGCGCAGCTCGACGCGTTCAACCTCGCGCTGATCGAACAGCCACTGCCGGAGGACGACCTGCGCGGGCACGCGGAGCTGGCCCGGATGATGTCGACGCCGATCTGCCTGGACGAGTCGATCACCTCGGCCCGGTCCGCGGCCGATGCGATCGCGATGGGAGCGACCTCAGTGGTCAACGTCAAACCCGGGCGCGTGGGCGGGTATCTCGAGGCTCGTCGCGTACACGACGTGTGCGCCGCGAACGGCGTCCCGGTCTGGTGCGGCGGCATGCTGGAGACGGGCATCGGCCGCGCGGCGAACGTGGCACTAGCGGCCCTGCCGGGCTTCACGTTGCCCGGTGACACCAGCGCGTCCAATCGGTACTACGCGCGCGACGTGACCACGCCGTTCGTGCTCGAAGGCGGGCATGTCACCGTGCCGACCGGTCCCGGGCTCGGCGTCGACATCGATCGCGACTGGCTCGACGAGATCACGACCGGGGTGGAGTGGGTCGCCTTCTCCTGATCAGGCGTCCCCGGCGAGCCGGCGGAGCCGCAGTTGCAGCATGGTCGCCAGGCGTACGTCGGGGTCGTCCAGGTCGAGGCCACTGATCTCGCACAGGCGGCGCAGGCGGTAGCGGAACGAGTTCGGGTGCAGGTGAACCGCGGCGGCCGCGTCCGCGACGTTGCCGAAGGCATCGAGATAGGCGACCAGGGTGTCGACGAAGCCGATCTCGTGCCGCTCGTCGTACTCGATCAGCGTGGCCAACGGTCCCAGGTGCAGCTCGCCGTCCTCGATGACGAGGTCGGCGAGCCGGAGCAGGAGTGAGTCAGCCTGGACGTCGTCGAAGCGGGCGATCCGGCGGCCGCGGCGGTCGGCCAGTAGCACCCGCAATGCCCGGTCCGCCTCCCGGCGGGACAGTGCGACTTCGGCGAGCGATTCGGTCGTCCGGCCGACTCCGATCACGGCGTCGGCGCGGGCACCGATCCGGGCCAGGAAGTCCTCGGCCAGCCGGATGATGTCGCGATCGCCGTTCAGCACTGTTCGTGCCGAACCGTGGCCGGCGGGCAGGACGACGTACGTGACACCGCCGACCAGAGCGGCCGCCGACCTTGGGTGTACGGCGGCGAAGTGAAGAGCCAGCGCATCGCGCAGCCGCTGGGAGGCGGCCTCGTTGTCGGCCGCATCGCCCTCGAGGACCTGCGCAGCCATCACACACAACCGGCCGTCGGCCAGCCCGAGTCGCTGGGCAGCCTCAGATGCACCCGCGCCACCCTCCAGCACAGTGGCCACCAGATCCGCGCTGAGCCGTCGCTCGACATCCGCGCCGGCCCGGGCGCGAAGCATGTGCAGGGCAACAATCCGCGCCGAGTCTGCGAAGGCCGCGGCGCGATCGGCGGTCAGTGGCTCCCGGGCGACGGCCCACATCGAGCCCAGTACTTCGTTGCCGGCGCGTACGGCGATGGCGACGCGGGGAAGCATCTCCTCGGTCAGCGCCTCGACGTACACCGGCTCGTCGCCGTGGAAGAGCTCCCGGAACGCGCCGCGCTCGTGCAGCATCCGGGTGTACCGGTCGGGCACCTGGCGGCCGAGGATCGTCTCGACCCGGCCGGGGTCGGACTCCTCCTGATGCCCGGAGAACGCCAGTACGCGCGACGCCCGGTCCTCGATCGTGACCGGCGCGTCGAGCAGAGCGCCGACCGCGTTCGCGAGGGCGAAGAGATCGCCGGCCGGAGCACCCGCGAAGTCGTCGGTGCCGCCGACCATGTCGGCCGAGGCCAGTGACATCGTCCGGAGCAGCGCCGCGACGTGCGACCACGACGCCGCCCGGGTCAGCCCGAGCAGTGCGACCGAGCTCTCGCGGACTGCCCTGACGACCGCCTCGGAGGTCTCGACCGGATGCTTCACGACGAGTCCGATCGCACCGCACTCACCGAGCCGCCGCAGCAACTCGATCGTCGTCTGCGCATCCCGGACGCCGACCCCGAGCACCAACTCCCCCGGACTGACCACCAACTCGTCGTCCGGGTCGTAGATCAGTACGCCGGTCAGTTCCGCGTCGAGCGTCCCCGGCGACGCGACCACATCCAGCAACGTCCGCCCGAGATCCTCGAGCACGCGCGAAAGCTTCGACCTCGCCTGACCACTCATTGCCCACCGATCCTAGTAGGCCCACGTCGCAGTGCCCCCACCTTGATGGGTTGGCCCACCAGGCGGTGGGTTGGCCACCGTGATTCATAGTGGCCAACCCGCCATCTGGTGGGCCAGCCCATCAAATGGCAGTGGCTGTCGGGACAGCGCCGGGGGGGGTCGCGCTCGAGGGCGCTGGCGCGCCGGGACGCTCGAGGACGCTGGGCTCAGGCTCCCGCTGGAGGGCGAAAGGCGCCGATCAGTTTGCGGTACGCCGATGGGTTGCTGAGGAGGTCGGTGTTGTCGGCGAACTGGTCGATGGCGCCGAACATCCCGAGCGCTCGCACCCGCGGGTCGGTGACCGTGGCCTGGCAGGCGTCGACGAAGCGCTCGGCGCCGAGCACCAGCGCCGGGCGGTCGTGGAACTGGCGTGGCGAGGGATCGACCTCGGGCGTGATGCCCAGCGCGTTGTGGCGTCGCGCGACCAGCCCGTACGCCGTGGTCAGGGCGCGCTCCCGATCGGCGTGGTCGCCGGCCGCGAGCACCTCCGCGAGCACTCGGTCCAGACCGTCGGCGTGCCCGAGCCGGGCGAACGCCGTACCGAGCCATTTCGTGTACGGCGCGTAGGCGCGCGCCTGGAGCAACCCAAGCCGCATCAGGTCCCGAACCAGCCGAGTGGCGACGACGCGGGAGCCCAACTCGTCGCCGACCTGGTGCGTCCGCTGGACGAACGGCTCCTCCTGCGCGATCCGCGACCACTGACACGTGAGCAACCAGCGCCACAGCTCGTCCGGATACCACTGCAGTGCGGCTCGGACCGGCTCGAGCCGACCGTCGTCGGCGTACACCGCACCTGCAACCACCCCGAGCAACTGCTGCTGTGGCGTGACCATCCAATCCTCGAGGCCGACGCCCTTGCCGGCATCGAATCCGAGGTGATCGACCAGCCAGCCGGACAGCGTCGTGACCGTGATGTGGTGAGTCGGCTCATGGGCGTCCCACCCGAACCGCACCGCGTGACCGTCGTACTCCTCCGGCAGGTTGCGCTCGATCGCCGCCCGCACCGGCTCGACGTCGTCGACGAACACGTGCAACCGCGGACCCCAGCCATGGTCCATCGACCGCTCGGTGTCATACCCCAGTACGTCGGACCCCCACCCCAGCAGCCCGGCCGCGTGCGGAACCTCCACCACCGGCCTGATCACCTCGGCATAAAACCCACGACTGACCTCAACCGCCGACCGAAATCCTGTCACCGCCCCATCATCGGGCCAAGCTGGGCCATGTCGAAGTTCCGGTGTGTGCTCCGACGTTGCGGGAAAGGTATGACCTCGGCTACGGAAGGTGTTCGATATGGGAACCACGGTGACTGCGGATCTGTTCATCTCTGCGGACGGTTGGGCTCGCGGAGCGGAATCGCCCGGGTACTTCGGGTACCTCGGGCCGGATCTGCAGCAGTGGATCGACGAGGAGTCTGCGGCCCCGCAGCACGTGCTGATGGGACGACGGACGTACGAGGCGTTGGCCGGGTTGCCGGAGGAGGTCAAGGACGCGGGGTACGAGCGGATGGCGAACCTGCCGAAGACGGTGTTCTCACGGACGCTGAAGACCGTCGACTGGCCGAACAGCACGATCGAGTCCGACGATCTGGTCAAGTCTGTGCTCGCGCTCAAGGAAAGCAGCGACGTACCGCTGCGCACGATGGGCAGCGTCTCGGTGGTCAAGCAGCTGATCAATTCGGGTCTGCTGGACAACCTTCGGCTGATGGTGTTCCCGCTGTTCTGCGGCCCGACCGGCCGCGAGTGGGCGTACGACGGTCTGAACGAATCCGAACTGACCCTCACCAGCCAGCGCGTCCTCGACAACCGCATCCTCCTGGTCGAGTACACCCCCACAGGCAACCCGATCCCGCGCTGAGCCCTCAGTCACCGGCTCGGTCCTTTCGGCACGCTATAGTCCAAGCAACCATATGGTTGCAATCGGAGGCTGTCGTGGGTTTTCCTGATCGGATCGAGCGGGTGCTGGAGCTTGGGCACCCGCCGGAGAAGGTGTGGACCGCGCTGACCACGGCCGAGGGCCTCGGCACGTGGTTCGGGAACGAGGCGACGATCGATCTCCGGCCGGGTGGTGTGGCGCGGCTGACCTGGACCAGCGGTGACACCGCCGAACTGACGCTGGAGCGGGTCGAGGAGCCGACCGTCTTCGCGTTCACCTGGCACATCCACGGACTGCCCGCGGACGACCCGCGCCGGACGTACGTCGAGTTCTCCCTCGAACCGACCGGCACCGGCACCCGCCTCACCGTGGTCGAGTCCGGCTTCGCCCAACTGCCGCCGGAGGCACACGACCAGGCGTTCGGCGGCAACAGCACCGGCTGGACCCACGAACTCGGCGAACTGGTCGACTACCTCGATGCCGCCTGAGTCCGGTACGCCGTCAGCACCCGGCGTCGAGGCGGTCGCGGAGCAGGTCTTCGTCGCCCTGGCCGACCCGAGCCGGCGCAACATCCTGGCCGCGCTCGCCGCCGGCGGCCCGGCGACCGCCACCGACCTGGCGAATCGCCTGCCGATCACCCGGCAGGCGATCGCCAAACACCTCACCCTGCTGTCCGAGGCCGGCCTCGTCACCGCCGAACACGGCGAGCGCCGGCGTGTCCGGTTCCGGCTCCAGTCCGCCCCGATGCAGGTGGCGCAACAGTTCCTCGCCGCAATGGCCCGGGACTGGGACACCAACCTCGATGCCCTACGCAACCACCTCGACAGCTGACCTCAAGCCGCCGCGGCGTCAGGCGGTCAGGCTGGAGAGGTCGGCGAGGGTGGCTCGCATGATGTCGGTGATGTCGGCGTCCTGGGGGTCCGCGACCCAGCGTTCGAACGCCACCCGGAAGACCGCGACTCCGGTCTCCGCCGCGAGGGACGCGATCTCGGGGGCGACGCCGCGCTTGCGCAGGGCATCGGTGAAGGCTGCGGCGAGCGACGCCATCTTGATGAACTCGCGCTCGCGCAACTCCGGCGTCGCCGTGATGACGGCCTGACGGCGACGCGAGTGCTCGCGACGATCGACGAAGAACTCGCCCGAGGCGAGCACCCCGGCCGCGACCGCGTCCATCGGGCCGGCTGACTCGGGCGCCGCCAGCACCGCCTCGACCATCCGCCGCTCGAGCTCCTCCGAGCCGGCGAACAGCACCTCGCGCTTGTCCGCGAAGTGCCGGAAGAACGTCCGCGCGGTCACGCCGGCCCGGTCCGCGATCTCGGCGACGGTCGTGCGCTCGTAGCCGCGCTCGGCGTACAGGGCCATCGCCGCTTCTCGCAGCCGTCCCGCCGCATCCGGTTCCCACCGCGCCATGGCTCAGATCCTAGCCGATGTCATCGAGTGACATCACGGGTGTAGGCTGAGTGATGTCACTGAATGACATCACTCGAGAGGATCCACCATCATGCGCGTGTTCATCACGGGAGCCGCCGGTCACCTCGGCTCGGCCGTCGTCCCGGAACTCCTCCAGCACGGCCACTCGGTCGCCGGCCTGGCTCGCTCGGACGCGTCCGCCGCCCGGCTCACCGAGTGGGGTGCCGACGTGGTCCGCGGCGACCTCGACGACCTCGACGGTCTGCGCACCGCAGCCCGAGCCGCCGACGGCGTCGTCCACCTCGCGTTCCCGCACGACGCCATGCAAGCAGGCGACCTGGCCGGCGCGGCCGAGACCGATTTGGCCGCTGTCCAAACGATCGGCGACGCGCTCGCCGGCACGGACAAGCCGTTCGTGGGTACGTCGGGAACCGGCCTGCTGGGTCACGCCGGCTTCGGTCGGCGCGGGACCGAGGACGACACCCTGCCGGGCGGCTACCGCATCGACGCGGAGAACTTCGTCATCGACCTGGCCGGCAAGGGCATCCGGTCCTCGGTCGTCCGGCTGCCGATCGTGCACGGCCCGCTCGACCACACCGGGTTCGTGCCCGGGCTGATCACCTTCGCCCGCCGGAACGGATTCGCGGCGTACGTCGGCGACGGGACGAACCGCTGGCCGTCGGTGCACACGCTCGACGCGGCCCGGCTGTACCGGCTCGCGCTCGAGTCGGCGCCCGCGGGCACCCGGCTGCACGCGGTCGCGGAGGAGGGCGTCGAGCTACGCCGGATCGCCGAGGCGATCGGACGCGGCATCGACGTACCGGCCCGCTCGGTCACGCCGGACCAGGCAGCCGAATACATCGGCTACCTGGCGGCGTTCACGGCCCTGGACCACCCGGCCTCCGCGACCCGGACGAGTGAGCTGCTCAACTGGCACCCCACCCACCCGGACCTGCTGGACGACCTGGCCCAAGGGTTCTACTTCCAGAAGTCCTAGCCCCCGCCCATGAAGCTCTCGCGCTGCGCCGCGCCGCGCCGTACATCCAGACCTTGAGCACGGGTCAGCCACCCAAAGCTCGCTCAGATGGTTGACCCGTGCTCAAAGTCGTGCAGCGGGCGCGGTTGCTGCTGCGTGAGCGGGCGGCGGCGAGCAGGCTGCTGGTCGGGGTGCGGCTAGACCTTGGGGATGGGAGCGATTGTTTTGGTGCGAGATCCTTCGTAGGCGGCGAGGAGGATGCCGAGGACGGCGATGCCCTCTTCTTCGGTGTGCAGGGGGCGGGTCCTGCCGAGCAGCGAGTCGGCGAAGTGGCCGATCTCGGCGACGAACGTGTCGACCGGTTCCAGCTCGAACGTCTCGGTCTCGCCGGACCGGAGCCGGTAGGACAACGACGTACCGTCGCTGTGCAGGGAGCCGAGCTCCCCCACCGCGGAGAACCGCTCGGTGGAGTCGGCCGGCTGGTAGGCCCAGCTGGTCACCATCTGCCCGACAACCCCGTTGTCGAACCTGATCAGGACCTGCGCGGAGTCCTCGCCCTCCATGAACTTCAGCCGGTGCGTGGACAGCATCGCCGTCGCCTCGACCGGCAGCCCGCCGGCCAGGTACAGCATCAGATAGGTGGGGTGGTACCCGGTGTCGATGAGCTCGCCACCCCCACTGGTCTTGCTGCTCGCCCGCCAGCCCATGCTGCTCGGGTCGAAGTTGTTGTAGAAGCTGTCGGTCGTCCGTACTTCGTAGACGGTGCCGATCGTGCCGGCCTCGAGCAGTTCCTTGGCCTTCGCGACCGTGGGCATGAACAGCTGGTTGTGCGCACACATCAGCGTCACGCCACTCTTGGTGACCGCCTTGCGAACGTCCGCGGCCTCGTCCGCCGACAGGCACAGCGGCTTCTCGCAGAGCACATGCTTGCCCGCCTCAGCGGCCGCGACGATCGCGTCGCGGTGCAGATGGTGCGGCAGGCAGATGTCGACCGCGTCGAGGTCCTCGTTCGCGAGCATCTCGCGGTAGTCCGTGTACGGCGTCGCGCCCAGCTCCTCGCCCCGCGCGGCAGCCGTGGCCTCCACGGCGTCGGCGACAGCGGTGATGCCGATCTTGGCGGAGTGTTCCTGGTAACCGCGGATGTGTGCCGAGGCGATGCCGCCGGCCCCGATGAGCCCAACCTTGATCATCGGCAGTCCCTTCACTTGTAGGCGATCGATCGTCCGGTCTCCGCGGCTTCGTTCGCGGTCACCACCAGGCGGGTCAGCTCGACCGCCCGGCTGAGGTTGTCGTCGGCACGGGTCCCCTCGGTGATGTGGTCGACCCACTGCCCGAACGCATCCTGACTGTGCTCAGGCACGGGCAACTGCTCGTCGCCGACCTTCAGCACGTTCCCGTCGTCGGTGTACGTCAGCGTGCCCTCGGTCCCGAAGAGCTCGATCGTGAACGGGTTCCGGCTGGCGAACCCGGCCTCGATCACGCCGATCGCCTGGTCGGCGTACCCGGCGGTGACGACGGCGTTGTCCTCGAGGCCGCGGCCGGCCACCGACCGGTACGTCGCGCTGATCGTCTCCGGCGTGGAGCCGAGGAACAGCTGGGTCAGGTAGACGGGGTGGCAGCCGAGGTCGGTCAGCGCGCCACCGATCGCGGTCTTCGGCTCGAAGAACCGCTGCGGCAGCCAGCCCTCCTGCCCGTCTCGCGGCAGGGCGCCGTCGTGGGACAGGCGGACCCGGCCGTAGTTCAGCTGCCCGAGCCGGCCGCTGTCGATCACCTCGCGGATCGCCTGGGTGTAGCCGTGGTACAGCCGCGGCAGGGAGACGATGAGCTTGACGCCGTTCGCGTCGGTGGCGGCGATGATCTCCTCGGCCTCGGCCACGGTCGGCGCCAACAGCTTCTCGGTGAAGATGTGCTTGCCGGCGTTGGCCGCCTTCACCATCACGTCGCGATGGACGTCGGTGGGCGTCGTGATCGTGACGCCGTCGATGTCCTCCCGTGCCAGCAGGGCATCCAGGTCGTCGGTGTACGCGACGCCGAAGTCGTCCGCACCCGCCTGGCCGAGCCCTGGGTCGTCGTCCCAGACCGCGACCAGCTCAGTCCCCGGATGCTGCTGGGTCTGCCGGGCGTAGTCCTTGGCGTGAACGTGCCAGAATCCCAGGACCGCGATGTTGAGCGGTTTCGACACCTTGTCCTCCTCGCGCAAGTCATTGACGGTCTCCCGCAGTACTTTGCCAAGACAAACGGGTGCTCGCGCAGGTTCCCGGCGGTTCGTCTCACAGACCGGTCAGTAGGTCACCTCACTTCCCGGGGTTCTGCTGGGTGGCGAACCAGTCGTCGTACTGGATCGCGCCGAGGGTGGCTTCGCCGGCCGGGACCAGGGTGCGCTCCTGCGGCACGGAACCGAAGTACGTCGACTGTGGGTCGGTCACCACCTCGCGCGGGTCGTGGCGCATGGCAAGCGCCTTGCGGAAGAACTCGTCCATCCGGTACTCCTGCGGCCCGGCGATGTCGATCCGGCCGTTCAGCGGCGCGCCGGACGCCGTACGGGCCACCGCCGTGGCAACGTCCTCGGCGGCCATCGGCTGGAACGCGACCGGCGCCATCCGCACCGTCGTCTCGTCGCTGTCCTCGTCCGCGATGGCCTTGACGAACTCGAAGAACTGCGTCGCGTGCACGAGCGAGTACGGGATCGACGACTCCTCGATCAGCTTCTCCTGGGCCAGCTTGGCCGCGAAGTACCGGTTCTCGGCCATCCGCTCGGTGCCGACGACGGACAGCGCGACGTGGTGCTGTACGCCGGCCCCAGTCTCGGCCTCGAGCAGGTTGATGGTCGACGTAGTGAAGAAGTCCATCACCGCCTTCGCCTCGAACGACGGCGAGTTCGACACGTCGACGACCGTGTCCGCGCCCTGCAGAACCTCGGCCAGCCCTTCGCCGGTGAGGGTGTTCACGCCGGTGTTCGGCGACGCGGCCACGGCCTCGTGCCCGTGTTCGCCGAGTTTCGCCACCACCTTCGAGCCGATCAGTCCGGTACCACCGATGACGACGATCTTCATTGCTGTCCCTCCGTTGCCGTCCGGCGTCCGATGCCGGCCGGTCACCAGCTAAGACAGGGCACCACCCCGGCTTGTGACGGCCGGTCCGGAACTGGCCGCTGTCACAACCCGGACGGGTGTCCGGTCCTGATGGACAAGGAGCAACACCGAATCAAGGGGAGGAACTCACCATGCCCGAGCAGAACCCGGTCGTCGTCCTGGTGCACGGCGCCTTCGCCGAGTCCGCGAGCTGGAACGGCGTCGTCGAGCGGTTGCAGACCCAGTCCATCGACGCCGTCGCCGTCGCCAACCCGCTGCGCAGTGTCGAGGGTGACGCGGCGTACGTCCGCGACGTGATCGCCGGCCTCGGCCGGCCAGTTGTGCTGGTCGCTCACTCGTACGGCGGCTTCGTGGCCACCGAGGCCGCGGCGAACAACGACGCGGTGAAGAGCCTGGTCTACGTCTGCGCGTTCGCTCCGGACACCGGCGAGAACGCCTTCGACCTTTCGCTGAAGTTCCCGGGCAGCACGCTCGGTGACGCGCTGAACGCCTACCCGGTGAGCACCGGGGGCAACGAGCTCGCCATCCGTGCGGATGTCTTCCACCAGCAGTTCTGCGCCGACGTACCGGCCGAAACCGCCGCACTCATGGCCGCGACCCAGCGCCCGGTCACCCAGGCGGCGCTCACCACCGGCCTGCCGACCGATTCCCCGGCCTGGAAGACGCTCCCGTCCTGGTTCGTCTTCAGTGACCAGGACCTCAACATCCCGGTCACCCTGCACCGCTTCCTCGCCGACCGCGCCGGCGCCAAGAACGTCCGCGAGATCGCCGGCGCCTCCCACGCCCTCAGCGTCTCGGAGCCGGACGCCGTCACCGCCACCATCCAGGAGGCCCTGAACGCTTGAGCCTCGCTGGCGGGTTGTTCCACCGATGACGGGAAGTTGTCACGCTAGCGAGCAAACAACCCGCCACCGGGCCTAGTGGACTTCGAGGCGGATGCGTTTGTTGGCCTTGCCTCGGGATTCGGTGCCGGTGACCTTGACGGAGCCGACCTCGGCGGTGGTGAGGACGTGGGTGCCGCCGTCGGCCTGCTTGTCCAGGCCGGTGATGTCGATGACGCGGAGCGGGTCGATCTCGCGCGGGATCAGGTGCGCGGCGATCCGGATCAGGGCCGGATCCGCGTCGGCGACCTCACGGCCGACGAAGTCGACGACGATCTCGCGGGCCGCCGCGATCTCCTCGTTGATCCGGGCCTCGATCCGGCGGCCGAACTCGGCCGACATCGAGTCGAAGGCGAAGTCCAGCCGGCCCTTGCCCGGATCCATGTTGCCGCCGGTCACCGCGACGTGGTGATCCGCCCAGATCACACCGCAGAGAATGTGCAGCGCGGTGTGCGTCCGCATGGTCAGGTGGCGGCGCTCCCAGTCGAGCTCGCCGTGCACCTCGTCGTCGGGACCGGGCAACTGCTCGCCGTCCAGCCAGTGCCAGAGCAGGGGTCCCTCCCGCTTGACGCGGGTGACCGGCGCCGAACCGTCGGCCCAGCGCAGCCTCCCCACGTCGTACGGCTGACCGCCACCGCCCGGGAAGAACGCCGTTCGACGCAAGGCCACGCGACGCTGCTCCGCGTCGACCTCGACGATCGGCGAGTCGAACTCGGCCAGGTACGCGTCGACGGCGTACAACTCGGTGTCGGCCAGCGCCGCCGGGGCGTTGTCCGGCACCTTCTGTCCGGGAACTGCCATCGGTCAGCCGCCTACGGGTGGTTGGGGATTCGTGCAGAGGAACGGTGGCCGGCCGGGCCCGGAGTGGTAGTGGTACTCCTTGCCGCCGGACTCCAGTACGACGCGGCTGCCGTTCACCAGCGCCTGCGTGTAGTGCATGCCGGGCTCGGGGCAACCGAGGCTGCCGTCGCGCCACATCACCTCGGCGGAGCTGACCACCGAGACCTGCGCCGCGTCGACGCCCAGCCGCTTCACCAGATCGGCCTTCGCCTGCTCGGCCGGTCCCGACGGCGGCGGCGAATCGCTCTCGGACACGCCGCTGCTGGACGGTGTCATCGACGGCTCCTCTCCCGCGTCAGATTCGTTGCCACACGCAACCAGCAGGCTGCACGAAACCAGCAGGAAGGGCGCGGCCAGCACAGTGAACACTCGCATCACAATCACCTCCTACCCTAGACGCTCCGCGGGCGCCCGCCGTTGCAGCCTCAGAAGAGCTCGTCCAGCAGGATGTAGAAGTCCAGCTTGTCCTGATCGGGCCCGGTCAGTCCGTAGCCGGCCAGGAACGCGGCGAATGGCTCCTGCGTCAGCTCCCGCTGGAGGATCGCCAGATCGAGCCACCGATCCGCGACGCCCAACCGCCCGACATCGATCACCCCGGTCAGCCGGCCGGTCCGCGGATCGACCAGGACGTTGTCCGGGGTCAGATCGCCATGACACACGACCAGGTCCTCACTCGACGGCCGGGTCCGCTCCAGCTCCGCGAGCAGTTGCTCACCGGTCCAGCCGGCGTACGAATCCTCGAGGTTGTCCAGATCCACCAGGCCCGCGGCGACCCGCGAGCGAGCCTCCGCCATGGTCGTGTCCAGGTCGCGGCGGAACGGGCAGTCCTCGATCGGCAGGCTGTGCAGGGCGCGGGCGAGCTCGACGAACGTCGCCACGACCGCGGGCCGCAGTTCGTCGGTCCAGTCGTACGACGCCGGTACGCCCGGGACCGCCTCGGTCGTCAGTACGCCGTCGCGCTGATCGACGATCCGAGGCACCTTGATCCCCTGCTGTGCCAGCCATTCCAGCCGCTCCGCCTCCGCGGCGACAGCCGGATCCCTCTTCACGAAGTGGTTGCCGACGCGCCGGACCTCAGCGCCCGAGAGCCCTGTCATCCACGCAGCCTAGTGCCCGCGGGGCACTAGCGAGCGTCAGTCCTCGACGAACTCCAGCAGATCGCCGGGCTGGCACTCCAGCACGCGGCACATGGATTCCAGGGTGCTGAAGCGGACCGCCTTGGCCCGGCCGTTCTTCAGTACGGCGATGTTCGCCGGCGTCAGACCGACCTTCTCGGCGAACTCCCCCACGCTCATCTTCCGCTTCGCCAACTCGACGTCGATGCGCACGATGATGGGCATCAGATGACCGCTTCCATATCGGCCCGCAGCGTGGTGGCGCGCCTGAGCAGGGCCCGCATCACCACCATGAGCAGCACCAGGACGGCGCCGGTCAGCACCATGCCGAACAGAACGATCGGCAGCCCCGGGTCGTTCGCCAGCCAGCCGAGGTAGACGAACCCGGCGAACAGCAACACCCAGGCGGCACTGAGCGCCCACAGGATCGCGTCCACCCAGACGAACGCGTCCTCGGTGAAGATCCGGTCGGCCTTCACCATCGTCAGCAACTGCCATGTGCAGACGATCACGACCTGCACGCAGAGCAGTCCCAGGATCGACCAGATCGTCAACGGCCAGCGCAGGTAGGCCAGGTCGGGTTCCTCCCTCGCCATGTAGGCGAACTGTCCCGGCATGCTCAGCGCCTGCGCGAACACCAGGCCGGCGAACAACATGACGAGCAGGATCCGGAGGGGTACGACGACCCGGTCGACCAGATTCATGCATCGACTATCAGTGGCTACCTATCGATTGTCAATAGACCTCACGGCACAACCCGAGACCGCTCGGCGATTACCACTGAGTTGTTCAGATGGTGTTTGCCGGCTGGCAGCCGACCGACGGCAGGATCATCCACGCTCGGGCGGACACCGTCGCCCTGTGGGAGAGGTCCCGGCCCGCAGTGCCGCCGAGCGACTCTGTGCGGTTCGAGAACACAGGATCAGCGGCTGTCGCCCGCGCCGGTCCGCCACTAAATGCTTGAGGAGCATTCCATGTCAGTCGATCGCCGTTCCGTTCTCCGTGGTGCCGCCGTCGGCGCCGCGGGCGTCGGCTTCGCCACCGTCGGCTCGGTGCCGTCGCTCGCCGAGGCCACCCCGGTCTCGCACTCGCACCACGGTCCCGGGCCGTTCCCGACGCACCGTCCCTTCCCACCGCTGCTGGACGACCCGAACGGCCTGCTCGCCCTGCCGGCCGGCTTCAAGTACAAGGTCGTCACCCACGCCGGTGAGACCAAGCTGAAGAGCGGCCAGCCGACTCCGTCGCTGCACGACGGCACCGCCGTGGTCGACAACGACCGCAACGGCTACACGCTGATCCAGAACCACGAGATCGGCGGCAACGACCCGCTCGGCGTACCGCAGATCCCGGGCACCGTGTACGACTCGGCGGTCGGTTCGGCCGGCGGCTGCACCGTCATCTCCGTCGACAAGGACGGCCGCAACAAGGGCGAGTGGGTCGGCATCTCCGGCACCCTCACCAACTGCGCCGGCGGCCCGACCCCGTGGGGCACCTGGATGACGTGTGAGGAGACCGAGAGCAAGGCCAACGGCACCAGCCGGCTCAAGGACCACGGGTACGTCTTCGAGGTCTGGGCCGACGGCAAGACCGCGCACCCGCTGCCGCTGAAGGCGCTCGGCCGCTACGCCCATGAGGCGCTGGCGATCGACGAGGACCGGACCCACATCTACCTGTCCGAGGACGCCAGCGGCCCGAACGGCCTGTTCTACCGCTGGTCCGCGCCGCGCGGCTACAAGCTCAGCTCGCGCAGCTACAAGGACCTGGCCGACAAGGACTTCGGCACGCTCGAGGCGATGGCGATCCTCGGTGACGACGGCAAGCCGATCCCGGACGTGGCCTACCTGACCTCGGCGCAGCTGCTCCGGCCGTTCCGGGTCGCCTGGGTGCCGGTGGCCGACCGCGACGGGCTGACCGTCTCGGTGCGCAACCAGTTCACCGAGGGCCAGGTCACCCGCGGCAAGAAGTTCGAGGGCGTCTACGGCACCCGTGACGGCGTGTACGTCGTCAACTCGTTCGCCGAAGGCGGCACCGCCGACCTGCCGGCCGACGGCGTACCGCACGACGGCATGGTCTGGTTCTACAACTACGACGCCAAGACCATCCAGCTGGTCACGTACTTCCCGGAGAGCGCGGCCGCGAACAAGGGTGCCGAGGCGAAGTACGACGACTACAACTTCGACGGTCCGGACAACGTCACTGTCACCCCGTGGGGCTCGCTGATCCTCGCCGAGGACGGCACCGCGAGCAGCCACGTGCTCAGCGCGACCCCGGGCGGCCCGACGTACGCGATCGCCCGGAACATGCTGAACGACTCGGAGTTCACCGGTCCGACGTTCTCCGCCGACGGCAAGGTGCTCTTCGTCAACATCCAGACCCCGGGCATCACGCTGGCCATCACCGGCCCGTGGCGCGACTACCTGGGCTGAGGCTGACCGCCGTAGCCGGCCCCCCAGGGGTCGGCTACGGCGTCACCCAGCCGGTGAGGATCGTCGGCCCGGAGGCCGGCGTACAGATCAGGCGGTAGGGCTCGGTCGGGATCGGCCAGAGCACGAAGAACCCGAGGTCGTCGATCTCGGCCGAAGCCAACTCCCCGCTGTGGCCGCGGGCACTGACCGTGCCGGACTCGGGCGGATCCAGCTGGCCGAGTACGCCGGTGGGCGTGAGCTCGATCTCGATCGTCCAGCCGTCGGAGGCGAACGTGAGTGCGCGCAAGGTGGCAGCTCGGCTCTCCGATCGGACCGGCGCGGCATCCGCGCTCTCCCAGGCCGAGTCGTAGGTCAGGGCGGCGAGCTCTGCGTCGATGGTCCGCCAGACGAACGCCGCCTTACCCGCGTCGACGAACGTGCGGGGCATCTCCCGCTCGGTCTGCAGCGCGTCGCGCAACGCGTCGAGGAGCTCGTCGTCGTTCCAGCCGGTCTCCGTCATGCCTCCCACCTCCGCACTGATCCCTCAGTGTTCGTCTTCAGCGCTCATTTCAGTGCTAGTCCACCAGTGTCGCCAGAGCCGGCGCCCGCCGCAGCCGGTCCAGGCAGCGGGCCCGGTTCGGGCCGATGCTGCCCATCGGCATGTGCAGCTTGCGGCTGATCTCGTCGTACGGCGCCGGCGGGTCCTGCGTGATCATTGCCAACAGCAACTGACAGCGCTGGGACAGCTGGCCGAAGGCGGCCCGGACGATCCGCCGTCGTTCGTGCCGCAGCACCTCCTCCTCCGCCACCGCATGCTCCACGGCGTGCTCTCCCACCTCCCGCGAGTCCACCGGGTCGACAGGGTCGACCCGGCTCGACACCCGCAGCAGGCGCAGACACTCGCGTTGCGCGGTCGTCGCGATCCAGCCCGGCAGTGCGGCCGGTTCGCGAAGCCCGGGCAGATGCTCGATCAGCCGCAGCCACACGCCCTGACCCACGTCGTCGGTGTCTCCCGGCTGAAGCCGGTACCGGCGGCAGATGGACCAGATCAGTGGGGCGTACCGCTCGACGAGCTCGTCCCAGGCTTCCTGGTCCCCGTCCCCGGCGCGCACGACCAGGCTGACGACGGTCGGATCATCCCGCATTCCCCCGCTCCTTCCGCCCGCCGTCATTGATACGGAGTCCGCGGGCCGCGCGTTGATACATGGTGTGAATCACGCTCCCAGTGCGACGAACGACCGGCCCGCCGCACGGGCAACAGGGTCGTCGCCGACCTTGGCACGGGCGAGCGCGAACGCACCCGCCAGCGGCTCACCGGCTTGCAGGTGATCGTGGAGCGCTGTCATCAGGGGCACGGTGGCCGGGTCGTTCACCGGCACGACGCTGGCCAGGATGCCGGCCGCGCCGAGCGGCACGAGACTGCTGCTCAGTCCGAGCAACTCGTCGGCGCCGACCGGTTTCGCCAGCCCCGACTCACAACTCGACAACACCAATCGGTACGGCGCCCGCCGCAGCCGCTCGAAGTCGTAGACGGTCAGCGGACCGTCGTCCAGTCGCAGCGAAGAGAACAAAGGACTGTCGGACCTGAACGTGCCATGAGCAGCAATGTGGCCGATCCACGCGCCGTCGAGTTCCTTCAGCACCCTGTCGGCGGTGGCGTCGCCGTTCGCGAGGACGGTCGCGCCCGGGTACCGCTCGGCGAGGCGCGAGACCTCGGCACGACCGGCCGGCAGACCCGGGCCGAGCACGAGGACGACCCGGCGATCGGACGGCGGCTGCAACCGTCGTGCCCGCAACCAGGTCGCCGCTGACGGTACGACATTCACCGCGCGACTATCCAGCGACGGCACCAGGCCCCAGGGCAACGCCTGCAGTCGCGCCGGAGGCACGATCACCACAGGCCGATCCTCGAGCACGTCCTGCACCGGACCGAGGATCGCGCTGCCAAGCCGGGCCCCGAGCACATCCAGCGAAGGACCGGACTTCGATCGTCCGTGGGCCAGCCAGCGCAGCCGGAACCGAGATCGCTCCACTTCGATCTCGGCCGTCGCCATCGGCCCAACCGTCAGCCGGCTGATCCGGCCGTCGCGCGCCACCACCGCGTGCAGGACTCCGTCGATCTCGATCAACTCGACCAGCACCGTGTCGCCCAGTTCGTCGATCAACTCGTCGAGCTGAACTCCGGAGGTCTCCGGGTGCGAGCGATGCCCGTGCGCTCGGAGCGTGTGTTCTCGCACTGCTTTCTCGAGCCGGCGCCGTTCACGATCGAGGGCCGGATCCGTCCCGTCCCCATCGCGTTTCGCGTCCAGCCGTCGTACGATGTCGCGCAGGGCGGCGAGATCGTGGACGAGTTGCTGGTCGTCCGGTGGACGCACGGGCGGGATCGTCAGCGCGGTGGCACGCCAGCGTTCGCCCCATTTCAGCAGGCTCCTGGCGTCGTCGCGCCGCAACGCATCGCGGAGCGCGAGTCCGGCCAACTCGGCGCCATGACCGCTCGCGCGTGCTCGCAGTTCGGTCGCGCCCATCATCAGGCGATGTTCGTCCAGCGCGTCTAGGCCACGGGCGCACGCGGTCAGCATTCCGCGGACGTCGCCTCTGGCCTCGGACCGCAACGCCTTGCCGAGCCATGCGGCACCGCGGGCGAGTGGCGGAGTGTCTCGGGTCCGCCGTCCGGCCAACTCCAACTGCCGCTCGGCTGTCCGCGTTCGTCCGTCGGCCAACGCGAGCCGGCCGGCGAGCAGGTGCGCGGCCGAAGCTTCTGTAGCGCCGAGGGTGTCGAGCCGCCTGGCGGTCTCCGTCACCTGCCGCAGCAACTTGGGACCGCTCTCCCCGGATTGGTACCGAGCATCGAGTTGCACCATCGACGCGCGGATCGACCACCACGGACGACGCTGGGCCGAGAACAACCGGCGGGCGCTCTCTGCACGGGATCGCGCGGTCTCGAGCTCACCGGCCGCCAGCGCCGCGGTCGCCGCCGCGAACAGCACCTCGGCTCGCTTCGTCGCCTGCCCACCAACGGTTTCCATCCGGTCGATCGCCTGGTCCGCCTCGGCGAGCGCCTCGGTCGGCAGACCCGCCGCTAGTAAGACAGCACACCGGTCGATCGCGAGCTCGGGCCAGACCACGCCGACCTCGGCAAACCCGCGCCCGGCCTCGTCGAGGTACTGCAGCGCGGCCGGCAGATCGCCGCGCGAGAACGCAACCAGGCCACGGTTCTGACGGGTTTCGGCGTACTCGAACTCCTGGCCGCTCGCGGCGTACAACCGGCCGGCCTGTTCGAAATCGGTGTCGGCCTGCCGGGTGATGCCCATCTCGAGCTGGATGAACCCGCGGTAGTTGCGGCAGCGTGCCTCCCAGACCCGGTCACCGGACCGCCGCAGCCGGCTGATCGCGATCCGCAGATCGTCCAGCGCCTCGCGATGCCTGCCCAGGATCAGCAGTACGTCGGCACGGCGCAGCAGAACGCGCCCCGAGAGCGCTCCCCGGCTGAGCCTCACCGCGCGGTCCAGGTGGGTGAGTCCCTCGCGGCTGCGGCCGGCCCGGCCAAGGGTCGCGCCGAGGGTGGCGAGAACATCGGCCTCTCGCTCCGGCCGGCCCGCGGTCTGGGTGAGTCGCAGCGCGATCCGGAGCTCGCGGATCGCGGTGTCCACATCGCCGAGCTGGCGCAGGCCGATCCCGATCGCCTGGTGCGCGCAGGACGCGGCGTCCGGATCGAGGTCGCCGGCGAGCAACGATCGGGCCGCCGCGATGGCGTCGTGCGGACGCGAGAGAGCCAGCGGCAGCAGATCGTTCGGTGCAACCGCCGTTTCGACACTCCCCCCGGCCGTCTGCACGGTGAAATGATATCGGTCCGCTCGACGATTTCGTCGAGTTCCGGGTTAACGATTCAAGGGGGATCGCCCACCGAATGGCGCAAAAAACGGGAAATCAAACGACCGAACAACAGGACCCGAAGTACATCGCCCAGATCAAACTCATCCTGGAGGCATTCGGACGCGACGCCGGCGTCCATCCGCCGGAGTGGGAAAAGGAAGGCGCCGACTATCTGTACCGCATCGGTACAGTGCTCGTCCGCGACGAGGATCTGCAGCGTGTGGTCGAACTCTTCCAGGGCGGCACGACTGGTGAAGGCGGCATCGGCGGGGTCAGCCGGCTACTGCTGCCGGACAAGGTTCCGCCGAACGCACCGGAAGGACCGAACCCCACGCAACGCTTCCTGGCTCTTGCCGACCAACGGCTCGGCCGCGGGGTCGTCACTCCAGAGCACTTGTTCTACGTGACTCCCAGCGTCAGCCCGTGTCCGGCGACCGAACCCGAGGAGGTTGCGCAGGGGATCCCGCCGGACCCCGTACTGCCGACTCCGTTCCTGCCCGCCGGTGCCGCCGACGGGCGCGGAGTGAAGGTGGTCGTGCTCGACGTCGGCTGGTCCGAGGCACCCGCGGCGTACTGGCTGAACGGCGTGACCGGCGATCCGGAGGACGCGTTCTTTCCCTCCGGCCGGATCCGGCCGTACGCGGGTCACGGCACCTTCATCGCCGGCGTACTGCGGGCGGTGGCGCGAAATGTCGAGGTGGTGGTCAAGAGCTATTTCACCAGTGTCGGCGCGATGTGGGAGTTCGATCTCGCCCAGGCTCTTGACGAAGTACTCGATCTCGCTCCGGACATCATCAGTCTGTCGGCCGGAACCAGGACGCGTTTCGACCTTCCGGCGCTCGGCCTCGACGTGTTCGTCCAGACCCGGCTGAATCGGGTGAACGGTCTGGTCCTGGTGGCCGCAGCCGGGAACGAGAACAGCCGGGACTATTTCTGGCCGGCCGCGTTCCCGGAGACCGTGTCGGTCGGAGCGCTCGCCGACAACGGGCGCGATCGCGCGTCGTTCAGCAACTTCGGTGGCTGGGTCGACGTCTACGCGCCGGGCGAGAACCTGGTGAACGCGTTCCTGACCGGGAGTTACGAGTGCACCGAGCCACCGAACACGGGCGAGGTCCGGGACTTCACCGGCATGGCACGCTGGAGTGGTACGTCGTTCTCGACACCGCTGGTCGCCGCGCTCATCGCCGGTCGCATGTCGCTGACCGGGGAGAGTGCGCGCCAGTCCGCGGACGCGTTACTCGCCTTCGCGCTGACCCAGCCGTCACCGGGGGTCGGGCCTGTTCTGACCACCGGCGACGCGTTGGCGTCCTTGGGTCAGTGAGCGTGTGAGTGTGTCGACGCGGCGCGGCCCCCATCCGGTCTGACCACCGGAGTCCTCCCGCACCGCGTCGACGCTCCCCCCTCTGTACCCCCCGCTTGCTCTCCCCCCAGAGCATTTCGAAGGGCGCCCCACTACGCGGAGTCGCCGTCGGCGCGGATTGATACACCCGATTTCCGGGAGATCTCAGACGGCGCTTTCCAACGCGTCGAGCAGAGTCTGCGGCCGCGGGTCGGGCACCGTGCGAACCTGGTTCATCAGGTAGGAGAACGTGATGCGGCGCGACGGCCAGGCGCCGTGGGTCGAGCCGCCGGCACCGACGTGGCCGAAGGCATCGATCGGCCGGCCGAGACGACTGCCTGGAACGTGGAGTTCGAAGCCGGCGCCGTACACCATCTCACTCCCCCAGGTCGGCTCGGTGCCGCGACGGATCTCCCGGCGGGCGAGCTCGACGGTGGCCGGGGTCAGGATGCGCTGACCGTCGACCTCGCCGACGAGCGAGGCGTAGAAGCGAGCCATGCCGCGGGCAGTGGCGAAGCCTCCTACAGCGGCTAGCCCGGCGCTGCGGTACTCCGTGCTGTTCCAGATCTTCTCGGCGCCGGGCACCCAGAGCGGATTGCGGTTCAGCTGCAGAAGCCGGTCGGTCTGTGGTTCGTCGATCAGTACGCCGTCTGGCGCGACCATCGTGGTCGCTCGCCAGTGCAGGTCCTCCGGCAGACCGATCCACACCTCCAGCCCCAGCGGTACGGCGTACTCCTCGGCGAAGAACTGCTGAACGGTCCGGCCGTCGACCCGTCGTACCAGCTCGTCGACCAGCCAGCCCCAGGTGATCGCGTGGTACATGAACGCGGCGCGTGGATCCGTCGACGGAGCCTGCGCCGCCAAGTGCCCGGCCATCACGTCGTGGTCGAGGAGATCGGCGTACCCGGCCTCGACCCAGGGCAGCCTGGCCTGGTGGGACAGTACGTCGGACAGCGTCGTCTCGGTCTTCCCGGCGGCACCGAACTCGGGCCAGTAGCGGCTGAGCCGATCATCCAGAGACACCTGACCGCGCTGCACCATCAGCAGGACGCACGCCGACGCGAGCCCTTTGGTGCCGGAGAACATCAGCTGGATCGTGTCCCGATCCCAGCCGCGCCCGGCGTCCGGGTCCGCCGTACCGCCCCAGAGGTCGACCACCGGCCGCCCGTCCTGGTACGCCGCGAAGGCCGCGCCCAGCTCGCCTCGCTCGGCGAAGTTCCGCGCGAACGCATCCGCCACCTGCTCGAATCCTGCTGCCGTCCACCCATCGATCATGAACAGATAGTACCGATCGGTCTTATCTCCCGCCACTCCATCTCCCCGCCACTCCGAGATGACACCGATCGGTATCCTGTTCTGCGGAGGTGGTGCACGATGCCGGTGAAGGCCGGAGAACGGCTGGACCCCGAGGCGACCAGGGCGCGGATCCTGAAGGCGGCCTCGGAGGTGTTCACGCAGCGGGGCATCCACGCGACCGGGATCAACGAGGTCGCCGAGGCGGCCGGCGCGTCCAAACTCACCATCTACAAGAACTTCGGCTCCAAGGACGGCCTCGTCGAGGCGGTGCTGACCGACCGCACCCAGCGGGTCCGCGCATGGCACGAGCAGGCGGTCGAGCAGGCCGCGGCCGGCCGGGAGCGGATCCTCGCCGTCTTCGACCTGGTCGCGAGCTGGTACGCCGAGGCCGGCTTCCGCGGTTGCGCCATGATCAACGCGGCGACCGAGGATCGCGGTCAGGACGGCGCACCCCGGCGACTCGCGCAGGACCATCTCAGCTTCTATCGCAACCTCTTCCAGCGACTGCTGACCGAGACCGGTGTGTGCGACCCCGAAACCACGGCTCGCCAGCTGGTCATCGTCCTGGAGGGCGCGACGATCATCAGTGCGGTCGATCGGGATCCGGGCCTGGGCGCCGAGGCGCGCGTCATCGTGGAGACACTGCTCGACGCTGCCTGAGGAACACCAGGCAGACGACGACGCAGGCCGCGGCGGACACGGCGGCCAGGTAGAACGCGGCTGGGAATCCCAGTCGTTCCGCGACGAGTCCACCGAGCGGTCCGGCCACCATCACACCGAGATCCCAGAACGACGTCATCACGCCCATCGACACACCGGGCCGCAGCCCGCGCACTCGGTCCAGAGTCATCGACACACACGCCGGATAGATCAGCGCCATCCCGCATCCGGCCAACGCAGTGAACACGAGCGCACCGACTGCCTCGCCGACCAGCGCGAGCCCCACCAACGCCACCACCTCGATCGTCACGGTGACAGCTGCCACCGTGCGCCCGCCGTACCGATCGACCGCGGGGCTGCCGGCGAACCGGATCACCAGGAACGCCGCCGCGAACACCGCGAGCGCGATGCCGTCGCCGCCGATCCCGTCCGCGCGCAGCCGCAGCACCAGCAACGCCGCGACTGTGCCATAGCAGTACGCCGCCAACCCAACGGTTGCTCCAGGCAACGGAACTCCCACCGGGACCAGGTCACGGAACCTCCGGATCCGGACCAGAGGCTCGATTCGGCCGGGATCCGAGCGCGTCGTCAACACCAGCAGAGCCGATGCGGCCGCGAGACCGACGACGACCCACCACACGCGATCTCCGATCAGCGACGCGATCACAGGTCCAGCGGCCAAGCCACCCCACATCGACAGACCGAACCACCCCGCCGCGCGCCCACGTTGCGCCATCCGCATCCCCGACAGGACCCACGGCAGCGCAGCGGAAAACAGAGCCGCCTCCCCCGCGCCCATCACGAGTCGCGCGATCATCAAGATGATCAGACTCGGCGCCAGTAGCTGTCCAAGTCCACCGAGCGCAGTCAGCACACCCCCGGCCACCACGACCGGGCGCGACCACCCGGCATCGGCCAGCCACCCCGCGACCGGACGACCGCACGCCGTGGCCAGGAACGCGATCCCGACCGCGGTCCCACTCGCCAGCGCGCCGCCGCCGAACTTCTCCGGCACGTACGCCGGCAAGGCCTGCAACGTCGCGCCGAACGCCAGATACCCGCACAGCACCGCCACCCACAACCGCCGGACCGGAACACCCATGGCGGAGATGATACCGCTCGTTCTTATCTCAACGGCAGCCGTCTCAGATGGTCAGCACCAGACGGCCCGCAGTCAGGCCCGCTGACTGTCGCTCCCACGCCGCCGCGATCTCGTGCAAGGGAACGCTTTCGTAGGCGACCGCGATCTCACCGACCGCGGCGTGCTGCAGCACCGCGGTGAAGGCGTCCCGACGCTGCTCCGAGGTCAACGCATTGTTGGTGTAGCCAAGGACACTCACCGACCGGCTCCGCAGCACCGCAGAGGAGAACGTCGCCTCGTCCCCCGACGCACCACCGAGATTCACCAACCGCCCGCCAGCGGCCAGGACCCGCGATGCCGCGGTCGCCGCAGCACCGAAGACCGGATCCACCACGACATCAACCGAGCCACCAGTCGCCTCGGAGAACGCCCGCGTGAGTTCTCCGACATCACCGGTCATCGACACGACCTCATCAGCACCGACCGCAAGCGCCCGCTGCTTGGCCTCCTCCGACCGGCACTCCGCCACGATCCGACTGGCGCCGAGGACCCGCGCCGTACCGATCGCGGCCTGACCGACGGCTCCGCCGCCTCCGAGAACGAGAACACTCTCTCCCGGTTGCAACTGGGCGCGCCACGTCAGCACCATCCACGCCGCGACCGCCGACAGACCGAGCGCCGCGACCTGGGCATCGGCCACCGGGGCATCGACCACGATCAGATCGTCGTCCGGTACGGCGCACCGCTCGGCGAAGCTGCCATCACCCGGAGACATCCCGGCCGACGTCGGGAAGAACACCCTGGTCCCGGGGGCCACGACATCCGACTGCTCGACCACACCGACCCCCTGCACACCCGGTACGTACGGCAACGGCTGCTGACCGAAGTACGACGTACCGGAGGCACACAGCAGATCCAGCGGTACGACGGGGGCCGCGGTGACGCGGACGATGGACTGGCCCGCGGACGGCACGGGGTCCGGGTGTTCAGCATGCGCCGGCGATTCGCCGTGGGCGCGCAGGACGGCTGCTCGCACGCGTCTCCTCCTCCAGACTCAGGTGGCGATGTCCGGGTACGGCAGGGTGAGGTGTTCCATCGCCTTGCCGTAGGCCTGCTGATACTCGAGCGGTCCATGGTCGCGCTCGAACATCGCGATGAACAGGGTGAGCGTGAGGAACGGATGCGCACCGAGCTCGAACAGCGCCACATGGTTGTGCTCGCGCAACGCTGTCCGCTCCTCGTCGGTGAGCTGCTGCCAGGTCGACTTCTCGCCGGTCGTGCAGTTGAGGATGCGGTTCGCCATCTCCTCCTCCCACCAGCTCACCGTCCCGGCCGCGTCCTCGCGATACCGCTCGACCAACTCAGGATCGCGGTCGACCGTGAACAGGAACTTGTCCAGCAGGTACTTGCTCATCCACGTCCTCGCTTCGCTCCGGGCGCGGATGAGGCTCGAGCCGCGCTGTGCTCAATGGTGAACTCGCTTCGCTCCTTCACTCCGGTACTCCGTTCGGATACCAGGTGAAGTACGCCTCCATGGTGTGGAACAGGTCGAGCGAGTCGACGTGATCCGCCTTCGCGCCGGCCCCAGCCACGCCCATCATCAGCATGAAGTCCATGAACCCGTGCGTCGCGTTGCCCGGCAGGTGCAGGCTGTCCAGCGTCACCTCGGCCAGGCAGCCCTCGACGTCGCCGCTCGCGATCCACTCGACCGCCTTCCGGTCGAACTCCGGATCGGGGCCGTGGGCACCGAACTGCCGCGGCCCGCCGAGTTCGAGGGACAGGTGACCGGTGCCGATGATCGCCACCCGCTTGTCGTCCGGCCAGGACTCGACCAGCTGCCGGATCGTCCGGCCCAGCTCGACGAACCGCTGCGGCCGCGGCAGCGGCGGCGCGAAGATGTTGGTGTAGATCGGCACGATCGGCAGGTCCGCGTCCGGGCGGAGCGTGATGATCGGGCAGGTGATGCTGTGGTCGATCCGAAGTTCGTTGCTGAAGGCAAGGTCGAAGCCAGCGTCCAGCCCGTTGCGCAGGATGTGCCCGGCCAGCCGCTCCTCACCCGGCAGCGTCATCCGTGGCAGCCCGAACTCGCGTTCCTCGTTGTACCAGTTCGCATCGAAGTACGGCGCTTTGCCGACCAGGAACTGCGGCATGTTGTCCAGCCACAGCTGGTGGAAGTGGTCGCTGCCGACCATCACCAGGATGTCCGGCCGGGCCTTGGTCAGCGTCTCCCGGAACGCCTCGATCTTGGCGACCCACTCGTCGGCGAACGGCGGCCGGTCGGCACCGGTCGAGGTGCTGGCCCGGTAGTAGAACGGATGGTGCGTCGAGGCGATGACCGCGGCGACGGTGGCCATGAAGAGCTCCTCTGCTTCCGGGAACTGTCACTCGTTGGGGTCGACGTAGACGGCGTTGCGGTCCACGGTGAGATAGGCGTCCATGCCGATCGGCCGGCGGCGTTCCTCGGCGAGCTGACCGAGCAGGCCGGCAGCCCTTGCCAGCAAGGCGAATCCGCGCAACAGCTCGACCGGAAGGCCGAGATCGGCGAGGGCAGCACCGCAGACACCGGCGCCGTTCAGTGGAAGCTTGCGGCCCAGCACCTGCTCGTGCACCCGGCCGATGGCTTCGAAGAGCCGTAGGTGTGGCCCGCGGAGACCTTCGTCCTCGGCGATGCCGATCAGCACCGGCGTTCGCGGGTCCTGCACCTTGTGCACCGGATGCCCGAGGCCGGGAACGTACTTCCCCGCCGCCCGCGTCGCGGTGACGACTTCGAGTGCCAGCGCGTCCCACCCGGCGTCGTCGGTCGGCAGGTCCCGGCCCTCCAGCGCCTCGTGCAGGTAGATCCCGCAGTCCTCGGTCACTCCGAGGAAGCGCGATCCGCCACCGAGCAGTCCGGCCGCGAGCGCACCTTGGAGTGAGTCCGGCGCAGAGAGATAGGTCAGCCGGGCCGCGATCGCCGTCGGGGTGAAGCCGTGGTCGGCGAGTGCGACCAGGACCGCCTCGAACACCCGCGTTTCCGACGGCGTCGGGCGGCGCAGCGCGACCAGCCAGAACGCGAGCTCACCGAACCCGACCTTGCCCATCAGGTCGGCCGTGAGGTCCTGACCGAGCAGGTGGATCTCGTCGGCGGTCGACGTACCCAGGGACGTTGGGAAGCTCATTCCTTCAGCCACCTCCGCAGCTCGGCTCCGTGTTCGTCCAGCGACGGCGGCGGCAGCCGGTACTCCGCCGGTGTCTCGGAGAAGGTGATCGGGTTGCGCACGGACGGGATCGAGTCGATCGTCACCACCGGGTCCAGCCCGATGTCCTCGGCGAAGGCCACACCACCGTCGATCGTGTTGATCGGCCCGCACGGAACGCCGGCGGCGATGATGTCGCCGAACCACTCCATCCGGGTCCTGGTCCGCAACCGCTCCACCAGCAGCGGTCGCAGTTCCTCCCGGTTCGCGGTCCGCTTCTCGTTCCGGTCGAAGCGCGGATCGTCGGCCAGTTCCGGCACGCCGAGCACCTCGGTCAGGCGGCGGAACTGATTGTTGTTGCCCGCGGTGATGATCAGCTCGCCGTCGGAACATGGCAGCGGCTCGTATGGGAACAGACTCGGGTGACTGTTCCCCATCCGCAGCGGTACGACGCCACCCGCGACGTACGCGCTCGACTGGTTGACCAGCCCCGACAGGGCCGAGGACAGCAGGTTGACCTCGACGTGCTGGCCGCGCCCGGTCTCGTGCCGCGCGTTCAGGGCGGACAGTACGCCGATGGTCGCGTGCATCCCGGCCATCACATCGAACACCGAGATCCCGGCCCGGAACGGCTCGCCGTCCGGATCGCCGGTCAGACTCATCAGCCCGGAGATGGCCTGCACGATCAGGTCGTACCCCGGCAGGGCGGCTCCCCGCGGCCCGCTCCCGAATCCGCTGATCGATGCGTAGACCAGTCGCGGATTGACCACCGAGACCGACTCGTAGTCCAGGCCGAAGCGCGCCAACCCACCCGGCTTGAAGTTCTCGATCAATACGTCGGCCCGCCGCGCGAGCTCCTGCGCGACGGCCACATCACCGGGGTCCTTCAGGTCGAGCGCGATCGACCGCTTGTTCCGGTTGACCGCCAGGTAGTACGTCGAGATCCCGTCGCGGACCGGCGGCTGCCAGGACCGGGTGTCGTCACCGCCGGGCGCCTCGACCTTGACCACCTCGGCACCGAGGTCGGCCAGCAGCATGGTCGCGTACGGGCCGGCCAGGATGCGGGAGAAATCGGCCACCAGGACCCCGGACAACGGACCTCTCCCAGCGGGCATGACGCGACCTCCCCGATTATTCCGGACACTTGTCCGCATGGACCTAGTCGCCCCAGTCTCAGCGCGCCGGTCCGGCACTGTCAAGCACCGGACGGCGAGCCCTTGACACCGCCGACAGGCGCTTCGATAGTGACCGTATCGCCGTGATGACCGGCATACGGACGTCTGTCCGACCGTTTTCTGGAGGGGATCATGACCACTGCCGAGACGCCGGTCGCGGGCCGGCCGTTACTGCTGCGCGGCGGGACCGTACTGACGATGGACGACAACCACACGGTGCTGACCGCGGGCGACGTACTGGTCGTCGACGACCGCATCGCCGCCGTCGGACCCTCGGTCGACGTCCCCGAGGGCACGCAGGTGATCGACGCCACCGGCGGCATCGTGATGCCCGGGATGATCGACACGCACCGGCACATGTGGCAGACCGCGATGCGCGCGTACGGCGCCGACTGGACGCTGACGCAGTACTTCGTCTGGTACTACCTCGAGCACGGCAAGACCTTCCGGCCCGAGGACATCCACGCCGGCAACCTGACCTCGGCCTGGGAGTCCCTCGAGGCCGGTGTCACCACCACCGTCGACTGGTCGCACGGGTTGCAGTCCGTCGATCACGCCGAGGCCGCCGCGGACGCTCTGCGCGCCGTCCCCGGCCGCTTCGTGCTTGCCTACGGCAACATCCAGGCGGGGCCGTGGCAGTGGTCCGCGGACCCGGCCGTCCGGGCGTTCCTGGAGCGGATCAGGGACGACGACGAGCTCGGGCTCCAGCTCGCCTTCGACGTCACCGGCGACCCGGCCTTCCCCGAACGCGCCGCGTTCGAGGTGGCTCGCGACCTCGGGGTCGGCGTCACGACGCACGCCGGTGTCTGGGGCGCGACGAACGACGACGGCATCCGGCTGATGCACGAGAACGGCTTCATGACACCGCAGAACATCTACGTGCACAGCGCGACTCTGAGCGAGGACTCCTACCAGCGGATGGCCGCGACCGGCGGCTCGGTCTCGGTCTCGACCGAGTCCGAGCAGAGCGCCGGCCAGGGCTACCCACCCACCTGGCAGGTCCGCAAGTACGGCATCCCCGTCTCGCTGTCGATGGACACCAGCGTCTGGTGGAGCGGCGATCTGTTCAGCGCGATGCGTACGACGCTCGGCGCCGACCGGGCCCGTGAGCACCTCGAAGCCCACATGAAGGGCGACACCGTGACGCACAGCCATCTGCGTGCCGAACATGTGGTCGACTGGGCCACTCGCGGCGGCGCGAAGGCGCTCGGCCGCGACGATCTCGGCAGTCTCGAGCCCGGCAAGAAGGCGGACGTCGTACTGATCAAGAACGACGCGTCGCCGGTGTCGTTCCCGATGGTGCATCCGTACGGCCAGGTCGCGTTCCAGGCGCAACGCGGCGACGTCCACACCGTCATCGTCGACGGCAAGGTGGTGAAGTTCGCGAACCAGTTGGTCGGCGTCGACCTGGCCGCCGTCCGAGGAGAGGTCGAGGCGACCGTGGACTTCCTCCGGTCGGCACTCGGCGAGGACGCTTGGGCGGCCGGGATGAACCCGGACCTGCCGAAGGACGAGGTGCTGGACAACCCGTACCAGTACACCGAGTACAAGTCGGAGTCCACCCGCGAGGCCCGCGGCACCATCTTCGGCGACCCCGGCTCCGGCCAGTGACAGTGGCCGGGTCGTAGGCTCTCGTCCGGAACGGAACGTCGTACGACGGGGAGGCAGGAACTGATGGCAGGACGCGGTGCGGGTCCGGACTTCGTCGAGTCGCTGGCTCGGGGGCTGGACGTGCTCGCCTGCTTCGACGCGAATCACCGCACCATGTCGCTCAGCGAGGTGGCGACCGCGGCCGGGCTGGCCCGCCCGACCGCGCGCCGGCTGCTGCTCACGCTGGAGGAGCTCGGCTTCGTTCGCTCGGTCGAGGGCTCCTTCCAGTTGACGCCGAAGGTGCTGACGCTCGGCATGGCCTACGTCGGGGCGCTGGGGCTGTGGGACATCGCGAAACCGCATCTCGAGGAACTGGTGGCGCGGACCGGTGAGTCGTCGTCGATGGCGCAACTCGACGGCTCCGACATCGTCTACGTCGCCCGGGTGTCGGTGCCGAAGATCATCGCGCTGCGGGTCGACATCGGTACCAGGTTCCCGGCGGCACAGACCTCACAGGGCAAGGTCCTGCTCGCCGCCCTCTCCCCCGAGGAACTCGCCGAGACGCTCGCGCTGCCGAGTCGCGCGGGGCTTCCGCCGTACATCGGGCGTACTGCGAATCACTTGCGGGACGAGCTGACCGAGATCCGCGCGCGTGGGTGGGCGTTGGCCGATGAAGAGCTCGCGCCCGGGGTCCGGTCGGTGGCGGCGCCGGTGCGCGACGGAACGGGCGCCGTCCGCGCCGCGATGAACGTGACCGTGCACGCGGCGGAAACCAGCACCGAGAAGCTGCTGCGGGATCATCTCCCGCTGCTCCTTCGCACGGCCGGCGACGTCAGCGCCGAGTGGGCGCTGTGGCAGTCGCGGCCACACCACGAAGTACCGCAGTCGAAGAATCAGTCTTCGGCCTAGGCGAGCGTGATCGTGTCCCCCGAGACGGTGATCTTCTTGGCGGCGAGGGGCTGCGGGGCCGGGTCGTGGACGACCGAGCCGTCCTTGATGGAGAACTTGCTGCCGTGGCAGTCGCAGTTGATGGTGCCGTTGGCAACACTCGCGACCTGACAGCCCTGGTGGGTGCACACCGACGTGAACGCCTTGAACGTGCCGGCAGTCGGCTGCGTGACGACCACCTTGCTGTCGCCGAAGATGACTCCGCCGCCGACCGGGATCTGGCTGGTCTTCGCGAGCGCGGCGCCGGCCTGCGGCGTGGTCGCCGGAGGGCTGTTGGACTCGCCGTACGTGCTGCATCCGGTGACGGCGGCCATCGCGGCCACGGCCAGGATGGTACGGCGACTTGGATCGTCCACGGGCAGGTCCCTTCAGCGAATGATGCCGAACGTGGTGAAGAACCACAGCGAGGAGGTCAGCCACACCCCGACCAGGCCGGCGAAGACTGCGCCGCCCACCGCCGGCAGCAGCCAGCGGGACGCGTCGGTCCGGGTCAGGGTCAGCATCTTGGCGACGAATGCGCCGTAGAAGAAGCAGCCGAGCAGCGAGTGGATCAGCACCCGTGGCTGGTCGTACTGGAATCCCAACGCATAGAGGCAATGGGCGACCACGGGAAGCGTGGCCGCGACGGCGGCGCGGCCCGACCACCGATGCAGCGGTCCGATCCAGCTCCGGCCCGCGAGCGGCCGAAGGTGCCCGAACAGCGCCAGGGCGGAGATCAGTTGCACCAGGGCGAGGACGAACGCGAGCGAGGCCAGCCACGCCTTGACCGACTGTGTGCTGGAGAAGCCGGCCAGGTTCACCGCGACGCCGGTCGGCTCGTGCAGCCGCGCGTACAGACCGAGGACGACGGCGACCGCCGCGCCGATCGACAGCGGGATCGCGACCCTGCTCGTCGCGCCGATCGTTGCTGTCGACATGGCTCTCCTCAGAACGTCTCGTCGCCGGTGACCGATGTGGCCGTGACCGCGGTTCCGCCGACGGTCGACGTACCGGTGGACGGATCGAGCGGCGGGGCGGGCGCGGGCGTGCCGTCGTTGTCGATGCCGACCTGACTGCCGTCGGCGAGCACGATCCAGCCGATGGTGTTGGCGGAGGTCTTCGCCCGGTACAGGCCGGCCGGTGGGTCAGCCTTGGAGATCGTGAAGCGCAGCGTGCGGCCGTGGACCGTGACTGTGCCGGTGACCTGGCCGTTGCCCAGGGTCCCGACCACGCGGTCACCGGCACGGGAGCGGAGCGCGAGGGCGTCGCCGGTTCGCGTGCCGGTCAGCCATGCCTCGACGCGACGGCCATCGCAGACGTACGCCGCCGCCCGGCCGCCCTTCACCGCGATCGCGAGACTCGCCTCGCGGTTCGCCGTACGACCGGCGTAGACGACTGCTACCTGCTGGGTCGGAGTGGGGGCGGCCTGCTTCGTGGCGGTCGGCTGCGGATTGGTCGGTGGCGGGCTGGCCGCCGGCCGGGCGGTGTTAGGCGGAGTGACCGGCGCGCTCGTCACAGCGGCCTCGGACGATGCTGGGCCGGTCGAGGTGGTCTGCGTGCTGTTCACGACAAGCAGCGCGACGAGCCCGACGGCCGCGGCCGCGAGCGTCACCAGTGGACTGCGTTGCCCCATCTCTCCCCCACCCCCGGAGGCAGTATGTGTCGAGAATCGCCGCCGGGGACGGCCAGGTCAACGGCTGGGCGCCTCGCTCATCCAGAGCGCTGAAGCGCGGCCATCGGCTGGAGCGTCAGTCGCTGACCCAGTCCATGTGGTCGATCCAGCGGTCGAGCAGTGCCCGGTCGCCCTGCAGATCCAGACTGGGTGCCGCATCCAGGCGGCGGCGCCTGCTGAGCACGAGCAGGAGGTCAGCGGCTGGGCCGCGGAGCGTGAGGTCCGCCTCAGCATGCGTGCGTTCCAGCACAACTTGGTCCGGTTCCCGGCGGGCCAGCCACTCCCCGGGCGCGTCGGTCGTGTGGAAGTGCAGGGTCTCGCCGTCGCCGCGCATCCCATCGGCGAAGTCCGACCGGTTCTCCCAGTAGCCACGCGATGTCATCGTGTCCAGCCAGTCCTCCAGGGCCGCAGCGGCAGGCTCTGGCGCCAGCTCGTACTGCCTGTCGAGTGCCACCGCCGCGTCCGCGCGATGCACGGACGCCTCACCGAACAACCGACGCGACCAGAACGGCACGCCCGCCGCGGCACCGGACGGATCCCACACCGGCGCGTCATCGGCCACCGAGTCGAACGCCTGTTTCGCCGCGGCCGCACCGTCGCTCATCCAGGCGCCCCACTGGCTCGAATCGGCCGGCGCCGGAACGTAGGCGGCGAACGCCTTGCTCGGCTCGCTCAGCTGCTCACCCACGAGCATGGTCACCATGCGATGGGTGGCGCCGACATGGTCGACGAGGTCGGCCAGCGTCCACTTCGGACACGTCGGCACCGGGGTCGCCGCCTCCCGGCCGTCCACCCACTCGGCGAACGTCCTCGTCTGCTCGACAACGGACTTCAAATACGAGGACGTGTCCATCGCTGCAACTCCAAGCGCTCCGTCGTTACCTGCTGCCGTCGCCCAGCCAAGCCGCCCACCCTTTCAGATCGCTTTCATGCCGACAACAGGTGGGATCAGAAGACGACGCTCCAGCCGGAGCGCTGTGCCTCGGTCGCGGTATAGGCGACGCCGTGGATCTTGAGGCCGGCAGTGTTCAGCAGCGTGATCTCACCGCCTTTGTTGCCCAGTTGGACAGTCGGTGGGAGGTGAACGAGGAGCGTCGCGCCGGGTGCCAGCACACCGGCCGGGACGGGCCCGACGTGGAGAGCTCGATCGACGAGATGCCAGCCGGTCAGGTCGACCGCGTCCGGCGATGCGTTCAGCAGGGTGACGGTCTCGGCTTCAGGCGCGGGGCCGACCGGGTTGATCAAGGCGGCGACGATCTGGACCGCCTCGGCGCCGAACTCCGCGACCGGTGCGTCGACAAGGGCGTGACCGGTCTTGTCGTCGGTGTGCCACGACTGGCTCTGGAACGCCAGGAAGATCCCGACCCAGCGTTGCTGGTCCGGCAGCCCGATGATGATCCCGCCGTCCTGCCACACCCCGTCGTCCTTGCGGAAGGCACCGACGTTCCCCTGGTTCATGTGGATGTCGTGTACGCCGTTGCCCGGCCGGAAGCCGAAGACCTTGTCCTGCGCGTCGTCCTGCGGACCCCAGCGCTCGCCGAACGCGTACACGACCGCGGCCGGCTCGCGGATCGCCCGCTGCACCTGATCGTCCAGCAGGTCGGCAAGATCGTTGCCCGGTCCCTCGACCTCGGCCGGCAACGGCCGCAGCAGCGTGCGATCGAACAACGTCTGCCGGACGTAGTCCAGGTTGACCCCGGCAGCACCGGTGTCGAGCCGATGCCAGCCCCGGGTCAGTCCGGCCAGCTGTGCGGTGACCGGATGCCGGAAGTCCTCGTCGACCCGGTACAGCAGCTCCGACGGGAACTCCTTCGACTTCACGTTCACTGCGATCCGGCAGTCCACTCTGGCGTCGTCCACCAGCCGGATCTGGTAGTGCGGCGTGTCCGAATCGCCTTCCCGGCGTACGCCGACCGCCCGGCCGACCAGTACGCCGTACGTCGTCAACGGCATGGCTACCCCCTCGATCACAGCCCCCACTACCTAGGAGCCCACGAGTCGGCGGGGAATGCAACGGGCCGCGTCGTCCTGTCGGTGGCGGCGAGTAGGAAGGGGGAATGAGATAT
The DNA here is from genome assembly GCF_004331485.1 of Kribbella capetownensis. GTDB lineage: Bacteria > Actinomycetota > Actinomycetes > Propionibacteriales > Kribbellaceae > Kribbella > Kribbella capetownensis. Next base: position 258,364 of record NZ_SJKD01000004.1, on the reverse strand, counting down.
GGACTGATTCTTCCGGGTGGGTCTGCGGTCGAGCAGCTCGAGCAGGCGGTCGCTGCGGAGGCGGCCGGCTGGGACGGGGTGTTCGTCTGGGAGGCGGCGTACGGCGTCGATGCGTGGGGGCTGCTGACGGCGATCGCGGCCAGGACGAGCCGGCTCCGGCTCGGCACGATGCTGACGCCGTTGCCGTGGCGACGGCCGTGGAAGGTTGCGAGCCAGGTCGCCACTCTGGACCAGGTGTCATCGGGTCGCGCGACCCTGGCGGTCGGGGTCGGCGCCGTCGAGACGGACCTGCCGCGCACCGGCGAGGAGCTGGACCTGCGGACCCGGGCGGCCATGATGGACGAGGGCATCGACCTGATCCGCGAACTCTGGGCCGGACGATCCAGCTACCACGGTGAGTACTACGACTACGAGTGCGGCCGCGACGACCTGGCGCAGGTCGGGCGGCCGGTCCAGGACCGGATCCCGATCTGGGTGGTCGGTGTCTGGCCGAGACCCAAGTCGATGCGCCGCGTCCTCCGCTGCGACGGAGTACTCCCGCAGTACCAGTCAGGCCACGACTCCCCAGACGACCTGGGGCAGGTCCGCTCCTGGCTCACCGCCCAGGGCGGCTCACCAGACCTGGACATCATCGCCGAAGGCGAAACCCCCGCCCACGACCCCGCCGCAGCCTCCGCCCTCGTCAAGCCCTGGGCCGACGCCGGAGCCACCTGGTGGCTGGAAACCCGCTGGGAAATGCCCCACCACTCCCCCGAACGCATGCACCAGGTGCGCAGCCGAATCGCCGCCGGCCCACCGGTACGAGCGGCGAGCGCCAAGGAGTAGCCGAGCTCTTTACAGAGAGTGTCCGCGCCGCCATCCTCAGGCTGGGGGTGGGGGAAATGGCGGTGGATCAGAAGCAGCCGGACACGCGTAAATGGTGGCAGCTGTCCGGGCGGTTCTCGGCGATGTACGCGGTCGAGATCACCGCCGTGGTGGGCGGCCTGATCGCGACCATCGTGTACTCGGTGGCCGGACCGGGGACGAACTGGACCACGCTGTCGTCCGCGGTGATGATCGCGGTGGCGTCGCTGGGCAGCGGCGGGCTGCTCGGCATCCTGTTCGGCGTCCCCCGCACCGGCGCGGGCACCGATCGGGCGCAGCCGGTCGCGGGCATCGCGATCCCCTCGATCGGCGCGAACACGAACCTGGAACAGATCTCCGACTGGCTGACCAAGATCCTCGTCGGCGTGGGTCTGACCCAGTTCCCCGCCATCAAGCGCGAGGCCGGTGCGCTGTTCCGGTCCCTCGCCCCGGCGCTCGGTGACGGCAAGGGCGCGGCGGCCTTCGCCGGCAGCATCGTGATCTATTTCTTCGTGATCGGGTTCCTGAGCGGCTGGTTGTACGCCCGGTTGCGGCTCGGACTCGCGATGAGCAGCGCCGACGCCATGCTCGAACTCTCCCGCCGGGCTGACCGAGCCGGGGACACACAGACCGCGGAGGCCGCGAAGCAGGCTGCGAAGACCTTCACGCAGCTCTCCCTCGGCGCCGAGACTCCGCCGGCGGCGACCCGGACCGGGACGACCGACCTGATCAGCCGCTACGAGGAACTGCGCGCGACCCTGCCGTCCGGGCCACGCCGGACCTCGGCGATGGAGGATCTCGTCCGGCAGGCACGGCAGCTCACCCAGACGGAGCGCTTCACCGCACTCGACGTCACCCAGCTGTTCAACCAGGGCACCGATGGCTGCCGGGTGGTGGCGCTGGCGCTGATGGAGGGCGACCTGGGGCTGGCCGATTTCGCTTCGGTCCTGACGGCGATCCGTACGCCGAGGTCCGCGTTCGAGCAGTACCACGCGCTGACCGTCGCCAACCTGCTGGTCTCCTCGCTGGGAGCAACCGAGCGAACCGATCTGCAGGAGGCCCTCGCCTCCCCGGAGATCAGCCGCGACTGGGGCAGCGACACCAGCCGCGCGTCCCTGGCCGAGTCGATCCGCGGCCGTCTCGGCTCCCTCCCACCCGCCAGTTGATTGAGGCAACGAACTGCCCGATGCGGTTCGCTGGATCAGCGGAAGTCGCGGGAGGCAGTCTTGGCGGCCAGGGGGAGGCGTTCGAGGTGGTCGGCAGAGAGGTTGGTGACTTCGCCCGCTCGTTCTACGCGGCCTCGGATGATGAGGGCTCCGGCCGTGCGGGCCACGGTGGCGTGGCGGTGCCAGCAGCCGACGGTGATGACGATGTTGGCCATGCCGGTCTCGTCCTCGAGGTTCATGAAGGTGACGCCGGAGGCGGTCGCCGGGCGCTGGCGGTGGGTGACCACGCCGGCGACGCGGACCCGGGCGCCGTTCGGGGCTTCGCGGAGTTGGGCCGCAGACAGGATGCCCTCGGCGCGGAGCCGCTCCCGGACGCGTTGCATCGGGTGACTGGTGGTGGTGATCGAGGTGGACCACAGATCCGCCATGTCGGCCTCGATGTCGCTCATCCCGGGCAGGGTCGGCGGTGGTCCGGCGGCGGTGATCCCGGCGAGCTGGCCCGGCCGCTCCTCGGCGGCGCGACCGGCCTCCCACAACGCCTGCCGGCGATCGAGGCCGAAGCAGTCGAACGCCCCGGCCGTGGCGAGCGCCTCGACCTGCGCGGCGGTGATCCCAGTACGCCGGACCAGGTCGGCCATCTCGGTGAAAGGCCCACCGCGCTCGCGCTCCTCGACGATCAGCTTCGCGCCCTTGTCGCCGATCGTGCGCACCTCGGACAACCCGAGCCGGACCGAGAACACGCCGTCGCGACGGTGCACAGTGGTGTCGGACGGCGCCTTCGGATCGAACGGGCCGACCAGCGGCTGCGGATCCTTCAGACAGGCCGGCGATCCGGTCGGGCCGGTGAGCTCCTGACCGTCGACCAGTTGCTCGAGCCCGGCGTCGACTCCCGAGAGGTGCAGGTGCGGGCGCCGTACCTCGACGCCGTGGCGGCGGGCGTCGGCGACCAGGGACTGGGGTGAGTAGAAACCCATCGGCTGGGCGCGCAGCAACGCGGCCAGGAACGCGGCCGGGTAGTGCAGCCGCAGCCACGTGCTGGAGTAGACCAGCAGGGCGAAGCTGATCGAGTGGGACTCGGCGAACCCGAAGTTCGCGAACGCCTCGATCTTGTCGTAGATCTCGTCGGCCAGGTCCCCGGCGATCCCGTTGCGCGCCATCCCGGCGTACAGCTTGTCCTTCAGTGACGAGATCCTCTCGATGCCGCGCTTGGACCCCATCGCCCGGCGCAGCAGGTCGGCCTCGTCGCCGTCGATCTCGCCGACCGCCATCGCCATCTGCATCAGCTGCTCCTGGAACAGCGGCACACCCATGGTCCGCTCCAGCACCGGCCGCAGCTTCGGGTGCAGGTAGGTGATCGGCTCCTCACCGGTCCGGCGGCGGATGTACGGATGGACCGCGCCGCCCTGGATCGGGCCTGGCCGGATCAGCGCGATCTCGGTGACCAGGTCGTAGAACCGGCGCGGCTTCAGCCGCGGCAGCGTCGCCATCTGCGCCCGCGACTCGACCTGGAACACGCCCACCGAGTCCGCGCGGCACAGCTGGTCGTAGACCCCCGCCTCCTCCTTGGGGATCGTGTGCAGCAGCCACGACTCGCCGATGTGCTCGCGGACCAGCTCCATGCAGTACTGCAGCGCGGCCAGCATCCCGAGCCCGAGCAGGTCGAACTTCACCAGCCCCATCCACGCGCAGTCGTCCTTGTCCCACTGCAGGACCGTGCGGTTCTCCATCCGGGCGTGCTCGATCGGCACCACCTCCCCCACCGGCCGCTCGGTCAGCACCATCCCGCCGGAGTGGATGCCCAGGTGCCGCGGGAACTTCAGCAGCTCGGTCGCCATCGCCACCACCTTCGGCGGGATGTCGTGCTCGGTCGAGGTGATCTCCGGGCTCCAGCCGTCCACCTGCTTCGACCACGCGTCCTGCTGACCGACCGAGTACCCCAGCGCCTTGGCCATGTCCCGGACGGCGGACTTCGGCCGGTAGGAGATCACGTTCGCCACCTGGGCGGCGTTGCGGCGGCCGTACTTGCGGTAGACGTGCTGGATCACCTCCTCGCGGCGGTCGGAGTCGAAGTCGACGTCGATGTCCGGCTCCTCGGTCCGGGTGGTGGCGAGGAAGCGCTCGAACGGCAGGTCGTAGAGGATGCTGTCCACCGCGGTGATCCCGAGCGCGTAGCAGACCGCCGAGTTCGCCGCCGATCCCCTGCCCTGGCAGAGGATCCCGTTGTCGTGCGCATACCGGACGATGTCCTCGACGATCAGGAAGTACCCCGGGAACTCCTTCTCCTCGATGACCGCCAGCTCCCGCTCCAACCGCTCGTAGGCGTCCGGCCGCTGCCCGCGGGTCCCGTACCGCTTGGCTGCGCCCTCGAAGGTGAGGTGCCGCAACCACGACATCGGCGTCTCCCCCTCTGGTACGTCGCGCAGCGGCAGCTTGGGTTTCGCCCGGGCCAGGTCGAAGGCCAGCTGGTCGGCCAGTGTCACCGATCGCGCCACGGCCCCGTCGTACCGGCGGAAGCGGAACGCCATCTCCTGCCCCGAGCGCAGGAACGCCATCCCGCTCGGCGGCAGCCAGCCGTCCATCGTGTCCAGGTCCCGCCGGGCCCGGACCGCGGCCAGCGCGGCGGCCAGCTTGTGCTGCGCCGGGGTGGCGTAGTGAACGTTGTTCGTGGCAACTACCGGGAGGCCGCGGTCGGCCGCCAGCCCGGCCAGGATCCGGTTCCGGGTGGTGTCGGCGGGCAGATGGTGGTCGATCAGCTCGACCACCACCCGGTCCTTGCCGAACAGTCCGGTCAGCCGGTCCAGCTCACGCCCCGCGGCGGCCGGACCTTCGGCGTGCCCACCGAGCTCCAGCGCCTGCCGGACCAGCCCCTTGCGGCAACCGGTCAGGATCAGCCAGTGGTCGCGACCCTTCGCCGCCAGCCTCTCCAGGTCGTAGACCGGGCGGCCCTTCTCCCCACCGGCCAACTGTCCCTCCGTGATCTCGCCGGCCAGTATGTGATAGCCCTCCTGGCCGTCCGCCAGCACCAGCAGGTGACTGCCCTCGGGATCGGCCACGCCGTTCTGCGGGCCGGTCAGCTCGAGCGACAACTCCGCTCCGAACACGGTCGGCAACTTGTACGCCGCTGCCGCCTCGGCGAACCGGGCCGCGCCGTAGAACCCGTCGTGATCGGTCAGCGCCAGCGCGTGCAGCCCTGCCGGACCGCGGCCTCGACCAGGTCCTCCGGCTGGGAAGCACCGTCCAGGAAGGAGAAGTTCGAATGCGCGTGGAGCTCCGCGTAAGGCACCGCGTGCTCCGGGCGACGAACGGTGTCAGGCACATACGGACCGCGGTGCTGTGACCACGCCGGGCTGTCGCCGCCGTCGCCCGTCACCGGCCGCCCGCCGTGGCTGCCCGGCCGGGACCGGTCCGACAGCTTCCGCTCCAGCTCCGACCACTTGATCGGCGGATTGTTGTAGCCCATCACACACACCTCCCATCCGGATCAAGACTAGAACACATGTTCGAAGAACGTGTAATCTGAAAACATGCTTGGTCGGTTCACGGTGCGCCCGGCCGACGACGGATCGAACGGATTCGGCGTCTGGGACGGTGCGGTCAACGGGTGGCGTGCGATGGGTATCGACAATGAAACGGAGGCCCACCGGATAGCCAGCGATCTCGACGTCCAGTACGACGCTCACGGCCCGCGTCCGGCCGACGCCGTACGGCGGGTGGACCCGGCCCAACCGGTCCAGCGCGCCCAGTGGCAGGACGGCCAGCTCGACGTCTGGATCCGCGACAACGGCGAGTGGCTCGGCCGGGTCTGCGACAAGGACGGCCACATCACCTGGATCCCCGGCACCGACCTCCGCCCGTTGTAGCCAGTCGGGTTGGATGGGCGGCATGAGCACTCAGACCGACGCGGAGGTGGCGATCCAGGCGGCCGAGGCCGGCGCCGCGGTCGTCCGCGCCAAGTACGGCGTACCGCTGGCCAGGTACGACAAGTCGCCCACCGACTTCGCCACCGAGGCGGACCTCGAGGCGGAGCAGGCGATCCTCGACGTACTGCGTGCCGCGCGGCCCGACGACGCGGTGATCGGCGAGGAGTACGGCGCCGACGGTCAGGCGGCCCGGACCTGGTTGGTGGATCCGCTCTGCGGCACCCTCAACTTCGCCGCCGAGACACCGTTGTTCTCGGTGAACGTCGCCCTCAAGGGGCCGGGGGTCGCGGCCGTCGCGCAGCCGCTCACCGGTGAGGTGTTCTGGACCGACGGGACGACTGCCATGGTGCGCCGCGACGGTACCGACTCGCCGGCCACACCGTCGGCGACCTCACTCCTGATCGACGTCGATGTCGACGATCCGCCCGGGAGCGACTTCGTCGGCGCCCGGATCCTGACCGACCCGACCCTCCTGGCCACCTTCGGGCTTCGGGTGTCGTCGACCACCCTCACGCTCGCCTGGGTGGCGGTGGGTCGCCGGGCCGGCTACATCACCAACGGCGCGCTGGTCGACAGCGTCCACTTCACCGCCGGCATCCAGCTGTGCCAGGCGGCGGGCTGCGTCGTCACCGACTTCAGCGGCGAACCGGTGCACACCGGCCCAGGCCTGGTCGTCGCGGCGGACACCGCAACCCACGATCGTCTGCTGGAGGTCGTGTCCCGCTGCTCGGCGTAGCCTCAGCAGGCCGGCTCGTGCGAACCAGTGGCCAGGGCGGCGAACGCGAGAGCGAGCGGACGCCACGCGGCGTACATCTCGGTCTCGGCCGCGCGGATCTCGGCCAGCCCGCGCTCCAGCTCCGGACGAGCGGTGCCGGCCCTGCACTGCGCCTCGTACCACCCCTTGACGATCCCGTACGACGCCTCCGGGTGCCACTGAACGCCCCACGCCGATCGACCGATCCGGAACGACAGCAAGTCACCGTCATCGCTTCTGGCCAGTTCGATCGCGCCGGCCGGCGGTACGGCCACCGTGTCGGCGTTCCAGGCCACCGCAGGCAGTCGGGCGGACCCAAGATCGAGCCCTGGACCGACCACTGGGTCCAGGGCGGCCTCGGCAGTCCAGACCGGCCCGAGCACGCGAGAGTTCTGGCCGTGCGGCCGGGAGATCACCGTGCCGCCCAAGGCGTCGGCGAGCAACTGGTGGCCAAGGCAGATGCCGAGGGTCGGCACCTCCTGTCGCACCGCGTCGGCGAGGAGCGTCTTGATCGGAGTCAGCCACGGCACCCGATCCGCGTCGTGCACACCGGGCAGACCACCAAGCACGATCAATCCGGAGAGCCCGTCCGCGTTCTCCGGCACGGGATCGCCGCCGTACGCGCGGCAGACCTGAAACGGTGGCAGCCAGTCGGCGAGATGGCCGGGCGGGCAGAGTTCGTCCGGCTGCACGACGAGGAGATTCACGGCGGCCAGACTACGTCGCCGTTGGTTGACATGCGGTGGCTGGATGCCAGACTCCGAGCATGACCCGCTACGGGCAGCAGTTCGGGCCGGACTTCACGTTTCCGGGTGTGCCGGCGTGTCATCTGGACGATCCGGCGTCGTACGCGGACGCGCAGGTCGTGATCCTCGGCGCGCCGTTCGACGGCGGTACGTCGCATCGGCCGGGGGCCCGGTTCGGTCCGACGGCGATCCGGATGCGGGACTATCTCGGACACGACGGCTCGCGGCCGAGTCTTGCGTTGCGCGCACCGATGGTCTGGTCGAGCTGAACGTCGTCGACGCCGGTGACGTGGAGATGTACTCCGGCGACCACTCGATCGCGTTCCCGGACGCGAAGCGTGTCGCCAATGTGCTCGGCCACGGCCGGGTGTCGATGCTGCACTTCGACGCACACGCCGACACCGGCAACATCGAGTTCGGCTCGCTGTGGGGCGCTGGCGAATCGCGTGGTGCTCGAGGCGGTGTCCGCGATCGCCCGCAAGCGCCAGGACGAGCGCGATGGCACGCGGTGGGATCCTGCCCACCCGCTGCTGAGTGACCGGCCGGAGCCTGGCTGACCTGTTCCGTCGGCCAATTCCGAGTGCCACACTCCGAATTGGGGGCGGGGTGACCTCCCTCGAGGGGAGGGCATCATGGCGATGACGCCGCAGCAACTGTTCCGTCGCAAGCCGGTCCCGGAGATGTCGCAGGAGAGCGGCACCGACACCGGTCAGAGCGAACTCGTCCGGACGATCGGCTTGTTCCAGCTCTCGATGTTCGGCATCGGCGCCACCGTCGGCACCGGAATCTTCTTCGTCCTCGCCCAGGCGGTGCCGGTCGCCGGACCGGCGGTGATCTGGTCGTTCGTGATCGCCGGCGTGGTCGCCGGACTGACCGCGATCTGTTACGCCGAGCTCGCCAGTGCGGTCCCGGTGTCGGGATCGTCGTACTCGTACGCCTACGCGACCCTCGGTGAGCTGCCGGCGATCGGCGTCGCCGCGTGCCTGCTGCTGGAGTACGGCGTGTCCGCGGCCGCGGTGGCCGTCGGCTGGTCGCAGTACCTGAACGAACTGTTCGACAACATCTTCGGCTTCACCATCCCGGACAGCCTGTCGCAGGCGCCGGAGCAGGGCGGTGTGTTCAACCTGCCCGCGGTCATCCTGGTGCTGCTCTGCACCCTGCTGCTGATCCGCGGCGCGAGCGAGTCGGCCACGACGAACGCCGTCATGGTGTGCATCAAGATCGGTGTCCTGCTGCTGTTCATCGTGCTCGGGCTGAGGGGCTGGGACGCGAACAACCTGTCCGACTTCGCCCCCTTCGGCATCAGCGGGATCACCTCCGCGGCCGGCATCATCTTCTTCTCCTACATCGGTCTGGACGCCGTCTCGACCGCGGGTGAGGAAGTGAAGAACCCCCGGCGGACGATGCCGCTGGCGATCCTGATCGCGCTCGTCACGGTCACCGGGCTCTACATCCTGGTCACCCTGGTCGCGGTCGCCGCCCAGCCGTCCGGCGACTTCGAGAACCAGGAGGCCGGCCTGTCGGCGATCCTGGAGAAGGTGACCGGAGCGACCTGGCCGGCCACCGTGCTGGCCGCCGGCGCGGTGATCTCGATCTTCAGCGTCACGTTGATCGTGATCTACGGGCAGACCCGGATCCTGTTCGCGATGGCCCGCGACGGGATGATCCCGGAGCTGTTCCACCGAGTGAACCCGCGCACCCACACCCCGGTGCCGAACACGATCATCGTGGCCGTGCTGATCGCCCTGCTGGCCGGGCTGATCCCGATCAACTTCCTGGCCGAGATGACCAGCATCGGCACCCTGGTCGCGTTCCTGGTCGTGTCGATCGGTGTGATGGTGCTGCGGCGGACCCATCCCGAGCTGCCCCGCGGCTTCAAGGTGCCGGGCTATCCGGTCACACCGATCCTGTCGATCCTCGGCTGTCTGTGGATCATCAAGGACCTGCGCGCGGTCACCATCTGGGTGTTCCTGATCTGGCTCGCGGTGGCCCTGGCCTGGTACTTCATCTACGGCTTCCGGCACTCGCATCTCGGCCGGCACGAGCACGTCGGGCTGATCCACGACGACGACGGGCCGGCGTCATGACGATGATCATCGGCTACGCCTCCGACGAGCGCGGGAAGGCGGCGCTCCACCTCGCCGCGATGCTGGCCCGGTCCGCGCATGACGATCTGATTGTCTGCACCGTCGTACCGGCGCCGTGGACGCCCGGGATGGCGCGGGTGGATGCGGAGTACCAGAACTATCTGGCGCAGACTGCCGATCAAGCGCTCGAGCGGGCCCGGAACTACCTGCCGGGTGATGTGCCGGCGACGTACGTTCGGTACAGCGCCCGGTCGGCGCCGGCCGGTCTGCTCGAGATGGCCGCGCACAACGATGCCCGGCTGATCGTGCTCGGGTCGTCGTCGGCCGGCGCGTTCGGCCACATCTCACTCGGCAGCGTTACGGACCGGCTGCTGCACAGCTCGCATGTCTCGCTCGCCCTGGCCACCCGGGGATTCCGCTGCCCGGGGGACGCCAGCGTCCAGCGGGTGACCGCGGCCTTCGGCGGCACCGAGAGCGCTGAGGAGCTGGTCCTCGCCGCGGCCGCGGTCAGCGCCGAAGCCGGTGCTTCGCTGCGGATCGCCACGTTCGCGGTGTGGTCGCGTCCGGCGTACACCACCCGGCTCGGCACCGATTCCGAGGACCTGGTGATGGACGAATGGCGGACGGAGGTGGAGAAGACCGTCACCGCCACGCTGACCCAGGTGCAGCACCTGCCGCACGGGCCGCGAACGGTCGAGACCGTGATCGGCTCCGGTGCGAACTGGGCCGAGGCGATCGACGACGTCGGCTGGGATCCCAGCGACATCCTGGTGATCGGGTCGAGCGAGCTCGGGCCGGTCGCACGGGTGTTCCTCGGCTCGCGGGCGACCAAGATCCTGCGGCACTCCCCCGTCCCGGTCCTCGTCGTACCGCGCAACCGGGCCGAGGAACTGGCCGGGCGCGCCGCCGAGAACTGACCATGCACCAAGCCGACCGGAGCGACCTGCTCTCGCTCTTCCCGGCCGGCAACGGCCTGACTGGCGCTCGAACTGGGCTGCGACTGCCTCGGCGAGATCGTCTTCCTGGACGCCGTACTGCACGACACCCACGGCGAGCCGGTCACGATCACGAACGCGATCTGCCTGCACGAGGAGGACAACGCAGTCTTGTGGAAGCACGTCGACCACACGACCGGTGCCGAGGTACGGCGGATGCGCCGGATGGTGGTGTCCTGTCACGCGACAGTGGCGAACTACGAGTACCTGATCTATTGGCGCTTCTATCAGGACGGCAACATCGAGTGCGAGGTCCGGGCGACCGGGCTGATGGTCACCACGCCGTTCGCCGCGGACGGTACGCCACCGGCCACCGGCACTTCCTGATCGCGCGGCTCGACCTCGACGTGGACGGCGACGCGAACACCGTGCAGGAGGTCGACTCCCGCGCCTCCCGGTGTCGGACGACAACCCGCACGGGCTGGCCGTCGTCACAGACACGACCCCCATCCGGTCCGAGTCCGAGGCCGCCCGCGACTTCAACTGGGCGGCCCAACGCACCTGGAAGGTGGTCAACCCGAACCGCGTGAACGCCGTCGGCACCAATCCGGCGTACCAACTGATCCCGAGCGCGTCGATCCCGCCGCTGATGGACCCTGGTACGCCGCAATACCTGCGGGCACCCGTGATCGGGCACACGGTGTGGGTGACCCGGCAGCACGAAGAGGAACGCTGGCCGTGCGGCGACTACCCGACCCAGTCGACGGTCGACCACGGGATGACGCGCTGGATCGCGGACGACGAATCGCTCGAGAACACCGACGTCGTGCTCTGGTACGTGTTCGGCATCCACCACGTCACCCGGGTCGAGGACTGGCCGGTGATGCCGGTGGACACGATCGCCTTCTGGCTGAAGCCGTTCGGTTTCTTCGACCGCAACCCGGCACTCGACGTCGCACCCAATCACCGGGACTGACAACTAGCGGCGCCCGGGGCCGCCGCCGTTCTCGTCCGGGGGTCTGCCCTCGTCGGCTGGGCGAGGCTCGGCGGCGCCCAGCATCTTGCGCGGTGGCGCCTTGAAGTGGCGCAGTGGCATGCCCTTGAGGGCGCCCTGCATCGCGGTCTGCCACAGCGGCCCGGCGGTGCCCGAGCCGGTCGGGTCGGAGATGTCCCGGCCGTCGAGAGTGTGGCGGTACATCAGGTTCGTGTACGGCAGGTTCGCGTCCGCCACGACCGCTGCTCCGGCCAGGTTCGGCGCGTAGCCGGCGTACCAGACCGCGAGGTTGTCCTGGATCGTGCCGGTCTTGCCGGCCAGGTCCCAGTTGCCGAAGTTCAGCCGGCCGCCGGTGCCGCCGGGCTCCATCACCGCGCTGAGCACCCGGTTGACGCCGTCGGCGACCTGCGGGGAGAGCGCCTGGTCGCAGTCGATCTGCGGCGTGTCGATGTACCTGCCCGCCTTGTCCCGGATGGACGCGACGACGAGCGGCTTGCAGTACTTGCCGCGGGCCGCGAACGTCGCGTACGCGTTCGATAGCATCAGCGGGGTCACATAACCGACGCCCAGCGTCATCGACACGACCTGGTCGAGCGGATGCAGCGTCTGGGCGTTGTACATCCCGAGCTTGCCCGCGACCCGGGCGATCGGGCACAGCCCGACCCGCTGCGACAACTGCAGGAAGTAGGTGTTGGTCGAGAACCGGGCTGCCTCGACCATCGTGAGGTTGCCGCTGTGGGTCGAGTTCCGCGGCGTGTAGTCCGGGTCGCGGGTCCAGCCCTTGCAGGTGCGGAACTTCTTCCCGCTCAGGTTGATCTGCTCCGGCGAGTTGATCCGGTAGTTCAGCGGCACGCCCTTCTGGATCGCGGCCGCGATCGTGAACGCCTTCATCGTCGAGCCGTTCTGGAACCCGCCGTACCCGCCGGCATAGGACTTCTCGACGTTGTAGTTGTAGTTCGTGTGGTTTCGGCCGTTGCCGTACGGCTTGCTCTGCACCATCGCCTTCACCAGGCCGCTGCCCGGCTGGACGATCGTGATCGCCGCGATCGCGGTGTCGGTCGGTTTGCTGTGCGCACTGATCGACTTCTGCGCGGCCTTCTGTATCCGCGGGTCGATCGAGGTCCGGATCAGCAGCCCACCGGTCTTCAGGAAATGGTCGCGGTCCTTGACCGTCGCGCCGAGGGCCGGGTTGTCCAGCAGCTTCGAGACGACGTACTCGCAGTAGAAGGGGTAGCGGGAGTTCGCGCAGCCGTTCGGCACCGGCAGGACCCGCTTCAGGTTGATCACCGGGGTTTTGAGCGCCTGGTTGGCCTGGCGCAGCGAGATCACCTTGAGTTCGAGCATCCGTTTGAGCACCACGTCGCGCCGTGCCCTCGCCCGCGCCATGTTGTTGGTCGGGTCGTAGCCGGTCGGGTTCTTCACCAGGCCGGCCAGCATCGCGGCCTGGGGCAGGGTCAGCTTGTCGGCGGTGGTCCGGAAGTAGTGCTGCGCCGCGGCCTGGACGCCGTACGCGCCGTCGCCGAAGTTCACCAGGTTCAGGTACCGCTCCAGGATCTCGTCCTTGGACAGCTGGCTCTCGATCGCGATCGCGTACCGCAGTTCGGTCAGTTTGCGCTCGTAGGTGACCGCGGTGGCCCGCTGGCGTTCCTCGGCGGTCTTGGCCTTCTCGACCAGGCTGAGCTTCACGTACTGCTGGGTGATGCTCGACCCGCCTTGCTGGACCTCGCCCTCGGTCTGGTTGCGGACCATCGCCCGGATCGTGCCCTTCGCGTCCAGGGCGCCGTGGTCGTAGAACCGCGAGTCCTCGATCGCGACGATCGCCCGGCGCATGATCGGGCTGATCCGGTCCAGCGGCACCGGGATCCGGTTCTGCTCGTACAGCGTCGCGATCAGGCTGCCGTCCGAGGCGAGGATCCGGCTGCGCACCGCCACCGGATCGACCACGAGCTCCCGCGGCAGATCCTGCACCGACTTGGCCACCTGCTCGCTGCCCTGCCCCGCGAATCCGGCGAAGGGGATCGCCAGTCCGGCCGCCAGCGCACCGGACAGTACGCTCACGCCGATGAAAGTGATCAACGAGTGAGCCTTACTGCGACCGCCCCTCTCGGTCCGCATACCTCCAGGTTAGGCGAGTGGTCCAACTCCCGGTAGACCGGAAATGATTGCCTCGATCAACCGTGGGCGCAGTTCGTTCGCACTGATCACCGCATCGACCGATCCGACCTCGACCGCACGCTGGATGTTGTGCACGCGATCGAACCCGACCGCGACCTCGCCCAACTTCTCCGCGCGTACGGCGGTCCGCACCTCAGCCAACTCGGTCGCGAGCGCTGCCCGCTCCGCCCCGGTCGCCTCGCCGACCCGCTCGGCCAGCGACGCGACTCGCTCGTCGGCAGCCGTCCGGGCGTCGACCTCACCGGCGAAAACGACCGCCGCCGCCGGCGCTCCGCCGATCACCGACGCGTACGAGCCGTCCACCGCCAGCACGGTCATCGACGGGTTGAGCGCCTTGGAGAACACCACGAACGCTCCACCGTGGTAACGCGACACCACGCAGAACACGATCGGGCCCTGGAAGTTCACGATCGCGCGGCCGATCTCGGCGCCGTACTCGAGCTGGAGGTTCCGCATCGAGTCCGGCGAGCCGTCGAAGCCGGACAGGTTCGCCAGCACCACCAGCGGCCGGTTGCCGCTGGCCGCGTTGATCGCCCGGGCCGTCTTCTTCGACGAGAGCGGGAACAGTGTGCCGGCGGTGTAGGTGTCCGGCCCGTCGGTGGGAGGGAATCCGTGCCGCGGCACGGACTTGGACTCGATGCCGACCAGGCAGACCGGGTAGCCGCCCAGGCGGGCGTCCTGCACGACCGCGGTGTCGGCGTCGGCCATCCCGGCCCAGCGCTCCAGCACCGGGTGGTCCTGGTCTGTCACCGATCGCATCAGCGTGCGGATGTCGAACGCCTTCTTGCGGTCCGGGTTCGTCGCCGCCGAGAAGATCTCGCCGACGGTCCGGAAGTCGCTGCCGGGCGCAGTGTGCGGGTACGTCGTGACATCGCGATCCAGGGGGTCGGACGTCTCGGCCCGGCGCGGCCCGATCTCCCCCGGGACGACGTACGAGTGGTCGTAGTGCGCCATCAGCACATCGCGCGCGCCCCTGAGGTCAGGAGCCCAGTACTGCGCCTGGCCGTTCGGACCCATCACCCGGTCGTAACCGCCGATGCCGAAGTTGTCCTCGGCCGAGACGCCACCGGCGAAGTCCAGCGTTTGCTTGCCGGTCAGCACCATCGCGCTGTCCGGCGTCATCACCAGGATGCCCTTGGTGTGCATCAGCATCGTCGCCTCGGCGTTCCAGTACGGCTGCGCGCCGACGTTGATGCCGGCCACGACGACGTTGATCTCGCCGCCGTCCTGGGTGAACTCGACGATCCGCTTGAGCGCCTTGGCGACCCAGTCCATGTTCTCGGTGCCGGAGTCCATCGAGATCCGGGCGCCGGCGGACAGCGAGTACCACTCGACCGGCACCCGCATCCGCTCGGCCAGGTCGAGGGCCGCGATGATCCGCGAGCACTCCCCCTCGGCGACCGCGCCGAGCGCCTTGGTCGGGTCGCCGCTGAGCGCGACCCGGGTGATGCCTTCGGGGTGCCGGGTGGTCGGCGTACTGACGATGCCGAGGATGACGCCGGCCTTGTTCAGGCCGCGCGGGCGGTCCACCGGGACCAGCGCGCCGCTGTCGTCGAGGTCGTACTCTACGAAGGAGCCGCCCGCACCGGCGACCATGCCGCTGACCTCGTACGGGTAGATCGTGTTGCGCCGGCGCGACCGCTGCACCTTCTGGGCGTAGTCGTCCAGCGGCATCAGCCGCCCGGTCGGCGGCTGCTCGACCGAGGTGACGACGCCCGCACCGGGCTGGTAGTAGAACCGCGCCGCCACAGGGTTGATGCTGCCGTCCGGCGCCGCGACCCGGCCCTGGACCAGCACTTCCTCGATCCCTGCGCCCGCGGTCATCGGCGCGATGTTGCGTTGCAGCGCGGTCACCTCGTCGACCTGAGCCTCGACCACCGGCCAGATGTGCACCCAGACGTGGTTCATGTCGAGCTTGGCACCGGCCGCGCCGCGGTCGGTCCGGGCCCGGCGGATCGCCTCCAGGCAGTTCGCGATCGCCCGCTCCGCGTGCGGCAGCGAGGTCACCTGCCCGTCCTCGTCCCGGACCACGACGAACTGGCGAACCTGCGCGAGCGCGACCAGTCGCTGGTCGGCATCGTTCTCCCGCGACACGCAGTGGTAGAGCAGTACGTCGTCCGGCCCTTCCAGCCGGGTGATCCGGAAGTCGCGCAGCCGCCACAGGTTCAGCCGCCGGCCGACCATCGGGTGCACGCCGCGGACGTTGTCGTCCTCGGCCACCGAACCGCCGGCCGGACGGTAGGTGAAGTACGACACCGGCCGGCCTTGGCCCGGTGCGATCGCGACCGAGAACCGGCGTACCCGCTGGGCGACCGGCTGGTCGGCGACCATCCGGCGGTAGAGGTCGGACGCCTCCTGCTGGGAGGCCGGCAAGTCCGGGCCGTACAGGTAGAGCTCGACCACAGCCTCGTGCCGGGCCGGGCGCGCGTCGATCTGCGCGGTCAGCGCACGGGACAGGCCGCTGTCCGGGTCGGCCAGCTCGGCCACCGTTCCCACCGAGGTGACGAGGTGACTCGGCCGGTCGTCGATCGTGTAGTCGGCGGTCGCGAACGGCCGTCCGTCGACGGCGAACTCGCGCAGGTCGTGCAGCTCGTACTCGCGGTAGTGCCGGCGGATCAGCACCTCGAGCATCGGCTCGCGCTCACCCCAGCCGCCCTCCAGCCGGTGCGCCAGGAACCGGACGATCGGCTCCGGGATGGTTGCGAGCGCGTCGACCCGCTCCTTGCGGTCGGGCGCCTCCGGGTCCGCCGCGAGCGCAGCGACCTCGTCGCCGACGCCTTCCAGCACCGAGGCCCGCTCCGCGTCCACCTGCGGCTGGTCGAACCACCGGAACCGCACGCTCCGGGCCAGATCGCCGATCACCGGGAAGCGCAGCTGGGTCGCCAGCACCAGCCGGTCGAGCAGGTCGTGCGCGGACTCGTCCACCGGCGACACCGGTCGCGGCTCGGCGATCCAGCGCTGCAGCAGCGACGACACCAGCAGCTCGTCCGGGGTGGAGCGCTGCTGGGCCAGGAAGATCCGGAACACAGCCTCCTCGAGCTCGGTACTGCGCTCCAGATCGGTCACGCCGTACTGACCCAGCACCCGAGTGAGCCGCGCGCGGAACTCGGCCGGCAGACCACCGCGGTCCGGATCGAGGCTTTGCAGATAGGTGTGGAAGTGCTCGCGCGGGCTGTGCACCCGGTTCTCGGTGCTGATCTCCTCGCCGGCGGGCCGGTTGCGGCTCAGCTCGGCGAAGTCCGCGAACACCCGCAGCAGATCGATCTCGGCGACGACCGGAGGGTCCGCCAGCTCGGACCGCGCGGACAGGTAGTCGGCCAGCATGCCGCCCTCGTCCGACGGATCGATGTCGAACCCGAGCAGCATGCTGCGCAGGTCGTCCAGCCCTCGCTCGACCCGCTCGGCCGCAGACTTCTCCCCGGACCCGTTCGGCAGATCCAGCTGTACGCCGTTCTCCGTCGGAGCAGCCGCCTCCGCACCGGACTCGTCAGCGACCGGCTCCAGCCGCAGCAGCGGCGCACCGGTCTCGACCTGACTGCCGGTGGCGACGAGCAGTTCCTTCACGGTCGCCTTGAACGGCGCGTAGAGCACCGTCTCCATCTTCATGCTCTCCAGAACGAGCACCGGAGCACCGGCCTCGATCTCGGCCCCGGTCTGCACCGGCGTCGCGACCACGAGAGCCGGCGCGGGAGAACGCAGTACGCCGCCTTCGTCGCGGCTGACCCGGTGAGTCACGCCGTCGACCTCGACCAGGTGGACCGGCCCGTGTGTCGCGGTGACCAGGCGGAACCGCTGCCCGCCGACCACGAGCCGGCTGGTGTACTCGTCCAGCCGCTCCAGCTCGGCGTCCACGACCTTGAGGTGGTCGTTGCCGGTCCCGACTCCGACCCGGAACCGATCCGGCCCGATCCGCGCCACCGTCACCCGGTAGCTCGCACCGCGCAGCTTCAGGTCGATCGCGCGACCCACCTCGTGCTGAACCTGCGGGCGACCGCCGTGCGCGGTCTCCAGCAGCCGGACGCGCTCGACCTGCTCGGAGTCCTCGTACCCCTCGATCGCGGCCGCGACCAGCGCGACGCCCGAGTGCCGGTGCGAGACCAGCCGGCCCTCACCGCGGACCCGGTCGATCCAGCCGGTGTCGGCGCTGCCGTCGATCACCTCGCGCTGGTCCAGCAGTTCGAGGATGAAGCTCTTGTTGGTGGCACCGCCCTCGATCAGCACCGTGGTCGCGCCGACCGCCCGCCGCAGTCGCGCCATCGCCTCCTCGCGGGTCCGCCCGTAGCCGATGATCTTCGCGATCATCGAGTCGAAGTCGGCCGGGATGCTGTCACCGGCACTCACTCCGGTGTCGACCCGGATGCCGGGTCCGGACGGCAGGTCGAGTACGGCGATCCGCCCCGGCGACGGCGCGAAGTCGCGGTCCGGGTCCTCGGCGTTGAGGCGTGCCTCGACCGCGTGCCCGCTCTCGACCGGCTTCGTGCCCTCCAGCAGGGCGCCGTTCGCGACGTGCAACTGGGCCTTCACCAGGTCGAACCCGGTGGTCAGCTCGGTGATCGGGTGCTCCACCTGCAGCCGGGTGTTCACCTCGAGGAAGGCGAAGCTCTTCTCGCCGGGGTGATACAGGAACTCGACCGTCGCCGCACCCCGGTAGCCGACCGCGAGCGCCAGCCGCTCGGCGGAGGCCTTCAGGTCCTCGACCTGGCCGGCCGACAGCAGCGGTGAGGCGGACTCCTCGATCACCTTCTGGTTCCGGCGCTGCACGGAGCAGTCCCGAACGCCGAGCGCCCAGGCGGTCCCCTGGCCGTCGGCGATGACCTGCACCTCGACGTGGCGGGCACCGGTGACCAGGCGCTCCAGGAACACCACGCCGCTGCCGAACGCTCGGGCGGCCTCGTCGCTGGTCCGCGCGTACGCATCGGTGAGTTCGTCCGCCGAGCGGACCACCCGGATCCCGCGGCCACCTCCGCCGGCCGTTGCCTTGAGCATCAATGGGTAGCCGATCGTCTCGGCCGCCTGCAACGCCGCCGCCAGCGACTCGACCGGGCCGCGACTCCACGGCGCGACCGGTACGCCGACCTCCTCGGCGATCAGCTTGGACCCGATCTTGTCGCCGAGCTTGCGCATCGCCTCGGCCGACGGCCCGATGAACGTCACGCCGATCCGCTCGCACAGCTCCGCGAAGGCCGGGTCCTCGGCCACGAATCCCCAGCCGACCCAGGCCGCGTCGGCCTTCGTCTCTCGCAGGGCGCGCTCGAGTACGGCGAGATCCAGATACGGCCGCGCCGAGGCCGGCCCGAGCGGGTAGGTGATGTCGGCCTCGCGGACGAAGGTCGCGGTCCGCTCACCGTCGGTGAACAAGGCGACAGTCTCGATCGGGTCACCGCCCTCGGCGTTGACCTCGCGGACCGCGTTGATCAGCCGCATGGCGGCTTCACCCCGGTTCACCACTGCGATACGCTTGAACATCGACCGCCTCCGTGTCTCACCCTGTTGTCACAGTTGGGATCGCCAACCGCTGGCACAGGTTTTCAGCCTTGCCTGCCTACCGTCGAGTCGGCCCCCCATCCAAGCGTGTTTTCGCCCTCTTCGGCATGACCCCGCGGGTGCGAAAGACTGCGGGCGAAGGGTGGAGTCTCTGGAGGGGAGGCACTGTGTCGGGTGTGGATGAGTTGGTCGAGCGACTGCGGGGCGAGGTTGGCGGGCCGGTCCTGGTTCCTGGTGACGAAGGGTTCGCGGAGGAGGTGGCCGGCTTCAACACGGCGGTCACTCACAGTCCGGCCGTCGCGGTCGGGATCACGTCGGAGGCGGATGCCGCAGCCGTCGTACGGGCGGCGGCCGACGCCGGACTGCCGATCCGAATGCTCGCGACCGGGCACGGAACGCCTGCGGTCACCGACGGCGTCCTCGTCACCACGTCCCGGCTGACGGGCGTCACGGTCGATCCGGACCAGAAGGTCGCCCACATCGCCGCGGGTTCGCGGTGGGCGGAAGTCATTGCCGCGGCCGGACAGCATGGGCTCGCGCCGATCATCGGCGCCTCCGACGCGGTCGGGTGCATCGGCTACACCCTCGGGGGCGGACTCGGTCCGCTGGCCCGGACCTACGGCGTCTCGTCGGACTGGGCGCGTGGCTTCCGCATCGTCACCGGCACCGGTGAGGTGGTGACGGCCAACGCGGACGAGCACTCCGACCTGTTCTGGGCGCTGCGCGGCGGCAAGGGCGGTTTCGGCCTGGTCACGTCAATGGACTTCGCCCTGGTCGAACTGACCACGCTGTACGGCGGTTCGGTGTTCTTCGACGCCCCGGACATCGCCAGGGTGTTCATGACCTGGGCGAGCTGGACCAAGACGCTGCCCGAGACCGCGAACTCGTCGGTCGTGATCCTGCGGCTGCCGCCGCTGGAGTTCATCCCCGAGCCGCTGCGGGGCAAGACCGTGCTCAACGTCCGCTTCGCCTTCATCGGCGACCCGGCCGAGGGCCAGCGCCTGTTCCGGCCGATCCGCGACGCCGGTACGGCGATCGTCGACAGCGTCGGCGAGATGCCGGCCACCGACATCGCGCTCATTCACAACGATCCCAAGGACCCGGTGGCCGCGTGGGACCAAGGTGTTCTGCTCCGTGACATCGACGCCGGTTTCGCCTCCGCCTTCCTCGAGGTCGTCGGGCCGGAACAGCAGGTGCCACTCGTCGCGGTGGAGATCCGGCATCTCGGCGGCGCGGCGCACCGCGACGTACCGGAAGGCAGCGCGGTCGGTGGGCGTGGTGGCGCGTACAGCCTGGTGATGATCGGTGTCCCCGATCCGGGCCTGTTCGAGACTGTGCTGCCCGCCGCGGCGGGTGGTGTGCTGGATCGGCTGTCGGCCTGGGTCTCCCCGGAGACCACCGTCAACTTCGCGGCCGCCTTCTCGCTGCCGTGCTCGTACGAGGCGGCGTGGCCGGCCGACACCTTCGCCCGGCTGGCCGAGGTACGCGCGTCGTACGACCCGCAGGAGCTGTTCCCGTACGGGCCCTCCTAGTCGCGCCAGGAGTGCTCGGGTTCGTAGCCGAGCAGGCGGCGGGCCTTGTCGATGGACAGCAGGGTGTCGTTCGGGCCGAACGGGCGCTTGACGGGTACGCCGGGGAACACCTCGGCCAGAAGCTCCTCGTTCGGCCGTGACATCACCGTGTCGGCGTTGGCGACGATGAACACGTCGGTGCCGGTGATGTCGTAGTCGAGCGCGCGGCGGACGGCCTGCGCGCCGTCGCGGGCGTCGATGTAGCCCCAGAGGTTCCACTTGCGCGCCTGCGCGTCGGCGTCGAACGACGGGAAGCGCGCGTAGTCCTCGGGGTACATCACGTTCGAGAACCGCAGGCCGATCAGCTTCAGGTCCGGATGCCACCGGCACAGCTGGCGGGCCAGCTCCTCCTCGAGGGTCTTCACCAGCGAGTACGTGCTGTTCGGCCGCGGCGGGTAGTCCTCGTCGACCGGCACGTACGGCGGGAACTCGTCGAACGGCAGGCCGAGCACGGTCTCGCTGGACGCCCAGACGATGTTGCGGACTCCGGACCGCAGGGCCGCCGAGAACACGTTGTACGTCGCCGTCATGTTGTTGTGGAAGGTCGCCGCGTTCGGCCGTAGTCCGGGCGCCGGGACGGCGGCCAGATGGACGACGGCGTCGACACCGTCGTGGCGGTCGTCGATTCCGGCGATCGCCTCGTAGGCCTGGCCGAAATCGGTCAGGTCGACCCGCGACGCCACGACACCGGTCCGCGCCGGCGGTGCCTGGTCCAGGGCGACCACGTCCCAGCCGTTGTCCTGCAGGTGATCGACCACCACCCGGCCGAGTTTCCCGCTGCTTCCGGTGACCGCTACCCGTGCCATCCGCACTCCTTCGAGTCGCTCGCTGACCGACCATCCGATGATGGCACGCGTCTCACGACACAGGACCGTTGGCCAGGAAGTGGACACTCGGCCTAGGCTCGAAGCCGTGAAGCTTGCTGGGCGGATGAATCGACTGGGTACCGAATCGGCGTTCGAGGTGCTGGCCAAGGCGAAGGCCCTGGAGGCACGCGGCCGCGAGATCGTGCACCTCGAGATCGGCGAACCGGACTTCGACACACCCGAGCATGTCGTCGCCGCCGCGCAGCAGGCGCTGGACAAGGGCCATACGCACTACGTGCCGGCACCGGGCATCCCCGAACTGCGGACCGCGGTCGCGGACTTCCTCGAGCGCACCGGCCGGCTGACCACGACGCCGGACAAGGTGCTCGTCACGCCGGGCGCCAAGCCGATCATGTTCTTCACGATCATGGCGCTGTGCGAGGAGGGCGACGAGGTCCTCTACCCGGACCCGGGCTTCCCGATGTACGCCTCGATCGCCGCGTTCGCCGGCGCCAAACCGGTGCCGGTGCCGCTGCGCGAGGAGAACGGGTTCGTCATCGACCCCGAGGAGCTCGCGTCGCTGGTCACCGACCGGACCAAACTGCTGATCCTCAACTCCCCGCACAACCCGTGCGGCAGTGCCTCGACACCCGAGCAGTTGGAGGCGATCGCCGAGATCGCGATCGCCAACGACCTCGTCGTACTCAGCGACGAGGTCTACTGGGCACTGCGGTACGACGGGGACCACCACAGCGTGCTGGACGTCGACGGCATGGCCGAGCGGACCATCCTGCTCGACGGCTGGTCGAAGACGTTCGCGATGACCGGCTGGCGGCTCGGGTTCGGTGTGTTCCCGCAGCCGCTGGTCGAGCCCGTGACCCGGCTGCTGATCAAT
This sequence comes from Kribbella capetownensis, assembly GCF_004331485.1. Classification (GTDB taxonomy): domain Bacteria; phylum Actinomycetota; class Actinomycetes; order Propionibacteriales; family Kribbellaceae; genus Kribbella; species Kribbella capetownensis. The sequence goes on along the minus strand of NZ_SJKD01000004.1, from coordinate 235,988 downwards.
TCGGTCTCGTGCACGTCGGCCTTCAGTCAGTACGCCGCGATTGCCGCCTTGGAAGGACCGTGGGACGACGTCGAGCGGATGCTCGAGGCGTTCCGGGAACGCCGGGAAGTGATCGTCTCCGGACTGAACGCCGTACCGGGTGTGTCGTGTGTCGAGCCGGGTGGAGCGTTCTACGCGTTCCCGAACATCGGTGAGCTCGGGTTGTCCGCGGCGACGCTGGCCGATCGGCTGCTCGACGAGGCGGGGGTCGCCTGTCTGCCGGGCACATCCTTCGGCGCGTACGGCGAAGACCACCTGCGGTTCTCGTACGCGAACTCGGTCGAGAACATCCGGCGTGCCCTCGACGCCTTCGAGGCACTGGTCACGAGCTGACGAACGCCCGCTGCACCTTCGTCGCGGCGGTGACGATGTCGGACAGCTCCGTCTCGTCTGCCATCAGCAGACTCTGGCGGATCCACACGACCGTGTCCGCGGCCTGTTCCGCGACCGGGCACGGCTGCAGGTCGGAGTAGGCCTGAAGCGCGCTCTCTCGCGACAGCGAGCGGTAGCCGGAATCCAGCGGAACCCCTTCGGCCGCCATCGCCGCGAGGAAGTAGTCCTTGCCGTGCCCGCCGAACGCAGCCGGGTCGTAGCGGACCAGGCCGAGGTGATGGCTGCTCGCGGTGGTGCCCGGCGGCTCCGGCAGGACCTCCAGACCATCAACGTCGGCCAGCTCCCGGCGGAGGAACTCCACCGCGCGATGCCGGGTCTTCACCTGGTCGTCCAGTACGCCGAGTTGCGGCAGCAGCACGGCGGCCTGAAACTCGGTCATCCGCAGGTTCCACCCGACATCCGGATGCTCGTACCACTCGCCCTCGAGACTCCGGCCGACGTTGTGCAGCGCCCAGACCTTCCGGTACACGGCCTCGTCGTCCGTCACGATCAGCCCGCCCTCGCCGGCCGTCATCGCCTTGCTGGACTGGAAGCTGAAGCACGCGGCATCACCCAGCGTCCCGACCGGTCGATCACGCCAGGTCGCGCCATGCGCCTGCGCCGCGTCCTCGACGAGAGGTACGCCGTACTCTCGCAACGCATCCACCTCCGCGGGAGCTCCGGCGAGATGTACCGGCATGATCGCCTTCGTCCGCGGCCCGATCAGCCGCCCGACCGCGGCCGGGTCGAGGTGGAGCGTCTCCGGCGTGACGTCGGCCAGCACCGGTCGCGCGCCGGCCAGCACCACCGCGGTCGCGCTCGCGACGAACGTGTACGCAGGCACGATCACCTCGTCGTCCCGGCCGACCCCGAGAGCGCGCAGCGCGAGGAAGAGCGCGACCGTCCCGTTCACGACCGAGATGCCGTACTGCGCTCCGATCGACTGGGCGAAGGCGGTGGTGAACTCGGCCACCTTCTGACCGGAGGTCGCACCCCAGTCACCACTGTCGAGCACCTCGAGCAGGAGCTCGCGCTGCTCCGCGGTCGCGGGCGGTGGCCAACTCGGCCAGCTCGCGGTCCGGACCGGACTACCACCGTCCAGCGCCAAAGTCGTTGCCTCTGTCATCGACATCCCTCCAGGAGCCGAGTCATCGTGCCGAACAGCAACAGGTCGCGGTCGGCCTGATCGATCGGTGCGAGTTGCACCCGGCCGACTCCGACTCGCAGATCCAGGAACAACGCGTCGGACCCGAAGACCATCCGGTCCGCACCCACCGCATCGACCAGCCCGGCCACGTGCCGCGCCGTCGTCCGCGACCCGCAGAGCTCCAACGTCACATTGGCGTACTTCGACGCCACCTCGGCAGCCGCAGGGAACCCGGCCGGGAACAGGCCGGCGTGGCCCATCAACAGTTTCACCGACGGATGCCGTGCGGCAACGGTCGCGAAGTGCTGGGGACCGCACCACGGCGAACCGAACATGCCGTGGGCGAGTACGACGCAGCCGCGCTCGGCCGCCAACTCGAAGGCGGCTTCATACCCTGGTCCGTCGAGCGCGTGCTCATGCGTGTCCGGGTGCAGCTTCAGCCCGATCATCCCCGGCACGTCGAGCAAATCGGCTGTCCGTCGCGCGGCCTCGGGGTCGTGCGGGTCGTAGACGGCGTACCCGAGAAAGCGTCCCGGAAAGCGCTCGATCTCCTGGAGCAGCAGGGCGTTCCCGGCGCGGGAGTCCGGGCCGATCGCGAGCATGTGCGAGACGCACATCGTGGCCACGCCGCAGCCGTCCATCACGCGCACCAGGCTCTCGGTCGAACTGTCCGGGATCGCGAAGGCGAACCACGCCCCGAGATGACCGTGGGCGTCGATGATGCCCGTCATCCGAGCAGTTCCAGGATGTTGCCGCTAGCAATCAGTTCGACCTCGTCCGCGGGCAGTTCCAGGTGGTCGAGCTGGAACCGCGGGCCGGCGTCGTCGGTCAGTGGCGCACCGGTCCCGAACAGAACACGCTGGGCGCCGTACCGGCGTGCGACCCACTCCACTGCCAGGTGACCGCACAACGTCGCGGTGTCCACCCGCACCTCGGGATGCGTGTCCATCAGGTCGGCGAGCTCGCGCAGCGCACGGTAGCCGGTGTTGATCACTACGATCCGCAACGACGGCACCTCGGTCGCGAGCCGGTGGATCTCCCCCGGACCCACCGACTCCAGCGCCAGCAACACCGCGACACCGGTCTCGGCCAGCTCGCGAGCCAACGCGATCCCGTGCGGCGCGGTCAGCAGGAAGCGATGCTCGGCCGGACACATCCGCACCACCCGAGCACCCGCCGGCACGCCGGTTCCCAACGGCCCGGGTACGGCGACCGGCACCCGGATCAGCCGTGGATCCGCCGGCAGCTCAGCCGCCGCGGTCGGGTCGTAGTACAGATCGTGCGAATGCACCACACACGCCGCGTTGATCGCCAACCGGTCGAGCTCGGCGAGCAGACCCGGCGCGTCCGCACTTGGTACGTCGCCCGTCGGCACCGGACCGACGATGCGATTGACGTCGACCACTCTCATCCGGTCAGCGCTGTCTGGAGAGCAGATCGTTGGACTGCTTGGCCGCCGCGTCGAGGGCTTCCTGCGGTGTCTTCTTGCCGGTCAGCACGGCCTGGATCTCGACCGACAGCAACGTCATCACCTGGCGGGCGGCCGGGTTGACCTCGCCGGAGTAGGCGTACTGCAGTGCTTCCTCGAACTTCTTCGCCTGCTCGTCGGCGGCCGGCACCGGCGCGTCCGTGCGCGGGGACAGGAAGTTGGACGCGGTGGCGAGGCTGATCTCCTGCTTCGGCTGGGTCATGAAGCCGAGGAACTTCTCCGCCGCATCGACGTCCTTCGATCCCGCGTTCACCGCGAGCCCGCCGGGCAGCCCGAACCCGACCCGCTTCTTGTTCTCCAGCGGTACGCCGACCACGACGTTCGCGGCGCCCCAGCTCGCGGCCACGGTCTTGGCGTCGATCAGGGTGTTGGTGAAGCCCATCGCCACCTGCTGCTTGCCGAGCGCCTGGTCGGCGACCACGTTCGCGTTCGACAGGGCGCTCTTCGGGATTCCGCCGTCGTCGTACAGGCCCTTCAGGAACGTCAGCGCCTCGACGCCGGGTGCCTGGTTGAACGCCACCGACTTGCCGTCATCGGCGAACACCTTGCCGCCGGCCTGCCACAGCAGCGGGTAGAAGCTGAGGTTCAGCGACGCCTCCGGCGAGGCGGAGTAGTCCAGCGTGGCGACGCCGGCCTGCTTGAACTTCGGCACGGCGGCCTTGATCTCGTCCCAGGTCTCCGGCGGCTTGGTGATACCGGCCTTCGCCAGCAGTTTCTTGTTGTAAACCGTCGTGGTGACCGTGTGATAGATCGGCACCGCGTACAGCTTGCCGTCGACCTTCAGCGCGTCCAGAGCACCGGGCAGGAACTTGTCCTTGTCCGCGTCCAGCACCTTGTCGACCGGTTCGAGTGAGCCGGACGTGACGAACTGCGGGATCTGGTCCGGCCCGAGCAGCAGGACGTCGGGGCCCTTGCCGCCGGAGAACGCGGTCGCCAGCTTCTGGTCCCGGTTCGCCCAGGGCTGCTGCTCGATCCGCAGGTCGATCCCGCTGTTGGCCGCCTCGAAGTCCTTCTCGATCTGCGTCCAGTACGTCGTGGCCGCCTTCTCGTCGGCGATCACGGGGTACATCCAGACCGTCACGACCGCCTGGTCCGAGGACCCACCGGAACCGCTGGAACCGCCGCACGCACTCAATCCGGCCACTACCGCTACTGCGGCCACGGACCCCACGACCCGGCTGACTCCGACCTTCATCAGGACCTCCCAGACGCACGCACGGCGGTAACCGCATTTACGGTCATGACCGAAAATAGTGCCTGAGTGACGGGTCACGTCAAGGGGTCGGGCCTTGGGTCCGTCTTGTTCCTGAGCTCGGCGGCCTGGCGGCGGACGTCGGCCTGGGTGGCCCGTTCGTGCTCGAGCCAGTCGGGGTTCTCCGACTTGATGGCCTCGATCTCGTCCGTGGTCAGCGCCTCGGAGATGCCGGCCCGGGCGAGGCCGCTGATCGAGACGCCGAGCTTGGCCGCGACGACGGGCCGCGGGTGCGGACCGGTCCGGCGCAGCTCGCGGAGCCACTCGGGCGGGTCGGTCTGGAGCGCGTTCAGCTCGTCGCGGGAGACCGCGCCCTGCTGGAACTCCGCGGGGGTCGCCTGGAGGTACACCCCGAGCTTCTTGGCCGCCGTGGCCGGTTTCATCGTCTGGGGTGTCTTACGCGCCGTCATGCGGCAAGACTAGCGACCGCCACCGTCACGCCCGGTAACCTGGCCACCGTGACCGGCCCGCGACCCACCTTCCGGCTGGGCTACGTGCCCGGCGTGACACCTGCCAAGTGGGTGCGGATGTGGGCCGAGCGCCTGCCCCGGATCCCGCTGGAGCTGATCCAGGTCACCGCCGCCGAAGCACCGGCCCTGGTACGTCGCGGCGAGGCGGACGCCGTACTCCTCCGGCTGCCGATCGACCGCGACGGCCTGCACGCCATCCCCTTGTACGTCGAGCAGACGGTGGTCGTGGTTCCGAAGGACCACCTGGTGACGGCGGCCGACGAGGTGACCACCGACGACCTGGCCGGCGAACTCATGCTCTACCCGCAGGACGACGTCTTCGCCTGGGAACGCCCACCTGGACGGGTGATCGACGAACGTCCCCCGACCACGGCGGACGCGATCGCACTCGTTGCCATGGGCACCGGGTTGCTCGTCGTACCGCAGTCGCTGGCCCGGCTGCACCACCGCAAGGACCTCACCTACCGGCCGCTGCTGGACGCGCCGGAGTCGCAGGTCGCGTTGTGCTGGCCCGAGGACGAGACGTCAGAACTGGTGGAGCAGTTCATCGGGATCGTCCGCGGCCGGACGGTCAACAGCAGCCGCGGCGCACAACCCGCGGCCAAGACGCCGACCGGGAAAACGCCCGCCAAGAAGGCTCCGGTCAAGAAGGCCCCGGCCAAGAAGGCCCTGGCCAAGGGTGCCGGGAAGAGGACCGGCAGACCGCGTCGCCGCTAGCCGTGGCTTTCGGTTGAGTCTTCAACTATCATCGGAAGAGTCCCGACGAGAGAGGTTTGTTCGATGGCGATCTTCCGCTTGAACCATGCGGTGCTGTACGTGCGGAACGTGGCCGAGAGTGTCGCCTTCTACCGCGACGTGCTCGGGTTCGGCTACACCGAGGGCGGCGACGCCTACCAGGGCGCGGCCTTCCTCCGCGCGCCCGGCTCGACCAACGACCACGACCTCGGCCTGTTCGAACTCGGCCCGCAGGCCGGCCCGTCCGGTGCCGGGCAGACGACCGTCGGGCTCTACCACCTGGCCTGGGAGGTGGACACCCTCGGCGACCTCGAGGACCTCGCCGCGACCCTGACCGAGGCCGGCGCCCTGGTCGGTCAGTCCGACCACGGCACCACCAAGTCCCTGTACGGCAAGGACCCGAACGGGCTCGAGTTCGAGGTCGTCTGGATCATCCCCGCCGACCTGCTCACCGACGAGGACCGGGCGAAGGCAGGGGTACGCCGCCTGGACCTCGCGGCCGAGGTGGACAAGTACGGCCGCGACGCCCGCAGCGGCGTCGGCATCTCCCGCGTCCTCGCCTGACTTTCACCCAGCCAGGTGCTCGGCGATCCGCAGTGAGTTGGCCAGCACGGTGAGCACGGGGTTCACTCCGCCGTTCGTCACGTGCACCGAGGCGTCGGCGATCCGGACGTTGGCGTGACCCCAGACCCGGCCGTACGGATCGGTGACCGATCGCGCCGGGTCGTCGCCCATCCGGCAGGTGCCCGCCTGATGCTGCCCGCTGCTCGCCTGCCGCGTCGCACCGATCGCACCGACAGCCGTCCGGACCGCGCCCGCTTCCGCCAGCCACTCGCGGGCCTTCGCGCTCATGAAGGCCTGCGCCCGGACGTCCTCGGGGTGAATCGAGCCGCTGATCGTCACGACCGGATTGCCGAAGCGGTCGCGGACCAGCGGATCGACCTGCACCCGGGACTCCGCCGACGTGACCTCCTGGATCGGCCCGACGACCCGCAGCATGCGCCGCGCTTCCCGCCGCATCGCCTGCTTCCCCGCGGCACCGGCCCGCGGGATCAGCCCGGCGCCGGTCAGATAGTCGTACGTCGAGGCCGGTGTCGGGACGAACTCGTTCGCCAGCATCCCGCCGCCCACGATCCCGTCGTTGCCGTGCCGGAAGTCGCAGGTCGCGATCGACACACCTGGGCCGATCAGATCGGCCAGCTCGTCATCGAACAGCCCGACCGCACCGGCGTACACGTGCGCCTGTAGGTGCCGGCCGACCTGGTCCTGGTTGTTGCCGAGGCCATCGGGTTCGCGATGGTGAGCGCTGTTGAGCAGGAGTCGCGGCGTCTCGCTCGCACCAGCGGCGATCACGACCTCCTCACACTGCACGGTCCGGCGCCAATCCTCGGCGACCAGCGCGACACCGGTCACACGGCCGGATGCATCGGTGACCAGTCGCTCCGCCGTCGTCTCGGTGACCAACGTGCACCGTCCGGTCGCGAGCGCGGCCGGCAACGCCGTGTTGTGAGTGCCGGACTTGGCTTCGACCGGGCACGCGAATCCGACGCACTGCCCGCACCGCACGCAGCCCGCTCGCCCTTGGTAGTCGACCGAGTTGATCAGCAGCGGTACGTCGAGAGTCCCCCAACCCAGGCGCTCCGCGGCCGCCGCGAGCCGCGTCGCCGGACCGGTACGCGGCATGGGCGGCATCGGGAGCTCCCGCGGCTCATGCCACGGGTCGACACCGCCACCACTCACACCGAACCTCTGCTCGGCCAACGTGTAGTACGGCGCCAGGTCGTCGTACGTGATCGGCCAGTCCGACAGAGCGCTCCCTGACGGAACGCCGTACGTGCTCGCCATCGCGAAGTCGCGCGGCACGAACCGCCAGGCCTGAGCGCCGTACACCCGGGTGCCGCCGCCGACCGTGAAGGCGTTGTTGCCCCAGCCACCGTCCGGCGGCAGCACCTGCCGCGGTACGCCGTCGATCACCGCGACCCGAGGGCGTCCGAACGGATCCGGGTCGGTCAGTGCGGGCAGACCGGCCACCGACCGCGGGTTCCGCAGGTGGTCGCGGGACAACGACTCCGTCGTCGGGTAGCGACCGGTCTCGACGACCAGCACCGACCGCCCGGACTCGGCCAGCACCTGTGCGGCTGCACCGCCGCCTGCGCCGGAGCCGACCACGATGCAGTCGTACCGATCCGCCAACTCCGACCGCCGTGTGATGCGCAGGTCGGTCTGCACCGGCGCCCACGCCCCGGCCTTGTCCGCCTGCCAACCGACCATGGTCCACGCGGGCGGCCGGACCTGCCCATCCCCCGCGTAGAACCCCTGCGCGATGATCCGCACCAGCCAGGCGCCGTCCGGATCTGCCATCACCACCTCAAGGTCCGGCTCATCGCCCGCGACCTCCAGCGCGCGCTCGACCCGCACCAGCCAGTCCGGCCGGTCCTCGGTCACCACTCGCTCGATGAACCCCACCGCTCCGGCCTCGGCCGCCGACGGGAAGTCGTCCGCCGGGATCGCGAGCTCCGCCAACCGCTCGACTACCAACCGCTGCCGTTCCGACAACCCCACAGTCCGATCTCCTTCGTCAGAGGACGCCGGCTCCCACTCAATCATTCATGCCGGAGTACCAAGGCCGGCTGGTCAACGCCGGCGCCAAGTCGCCGACAAACCGTCCGGCCACCAGCCGCCCCGCGGCCGGTCCAGTCAGGTGGTCACCGGATGCGGACGGTACGGCGCTTCCACCAGCGCCCGCTCCTCGGCGGTGAGCGTGAGGTCGACGGCAGCCACCGCGTCCTCGACGTGCTGCGCGCGGGTAGCGCCGACCACGGGAGCGGTGACGCCGCGAGCGCCGAGGAGCCAGGCCAATGCGACCTGGGCTGGGGGCACACCACGATCCGCGGCGACCGCGTGAACGGCCTTCACCACGGCTTGGTCGCTCTCGCCGTACAGGTCGTCGGCGACCGGGTCGCTGCCGGAACGCGCCGTACCTCCGCCGGTCCGGGCCAGCAGGCCGCGCGCGAGCGGGCTGTACGGAATCACGCCCACGCCCTGGTCGACGCAGAGCGGGATCATCTCGCGCTCTTCCTCGCGGTAGACCAGGTTGTAGTGGTTCTGCATCGAGACGAACGGGATCTGCGTCACCTGCTGGGCGACCTGCTGCGCCTTCGCGAACTGCCAGGCGAACATGCTGGACGCCCCGAGATAGCGGGCCTTCCCGGCCCGGACGACGTCCGCGAGAGCATCCATCGTTTCCTCGATCGGCGTCTCGTCGTCCCAGCGGTGGATCTGGTACAGGTCGACGTACTCGGTGCCGAGCCGGCGCAGCGACGCGTCGATCGCGTCCAGGATGTGCTTGCGGGACAGGCCGCGGTCGTTCGGTCCGGGGCCGGTCGGGTAGTACACCTTGGTCGCGAGTACATAGTCCTCGCGGCGGCCGAAGAACTTCCGCAGCAGCCGGCCGGTCAGTTCCTCGCCGGTTCCCTTCGAGTACGCGTCGGCGGTGTCGAAGAACGTGACCCCGGCGTCGACTGCCCGCCGTACGATCGGCTCCGCGGCCTCCTCGCCCAGGTGCCACTCGCGGGCGCCACCGGTGCCGAAGCTCATCATCCCTAGGCAGATCCGCGAGACCCGCAGACCCGTCTCTCCCAGCCGGACGGAGTCCATCAGCGCCGATCGCCGTTCAGGTCGGCCAGCGCGCCGAAGACACGCTTCGGCCGCCAGCCACCGTCGTCATCGGTCGCGACCAGCCCGTACGACGACAGGTCGAGATCGTGGGCGGGGTCGCCCCGCCGGTGCGGCAGTTCGTACCCGGCGAAGCTGAACCAGAACGCGGCCGCGAGCTCGATCCGGTCGAACTCCTCGACGAGCTCCAGCAGGTACTCCACTTGTTCCCCCTCATCGCGCTCGTAGTGCCCGTTGATCGCGGGCGGGTCGACGGATCGGTCGACGATCATCCAGCCCGAGCCGCCCCGAGCAGCGGCGCCGCGGTAGGCGCAGCAGCCGAACTCGGTGATCGCGACCGGCTTGCCCCACTTCTGCCGGGCCACCAACTCGTCGTGGAACGTCGCCGCGTTCTGCTGGTCGCGGTACGCGTCGATGCTGACGATGTCGAACAGCTCCCAGTTCACGTCCTCCCACATCCCCGCGGCGTACGTGATCCGGCCGCCGAACTCGGCGCGGGCCGCAGCCACCAGTCGCTGCTGTACGTCGCCCCACCGCGCGAGGCCCTCGGACAGCTGCGCGAGCTTGTCCTGATCGGCCCAGGTCGCCGGATCGGCCATCGTCGCCAGCCGCTCCCCCGACGTGTCGCCGGGCACGAATCCCTTGCAGAACACGGAAAGCTCGCAGCCCAGCACCAGGACGACATCGCCGCGGCCGGACGTCCGCAACGTCTCGGCGCGGGTCGCGCAGTCGGACAGGAAGGCGATGAACTCGTCCGGCTCGAGATCCATCGGGACCGGCGAGAACCACAGGTCCAATCCGGCGTCGAGGGCCGCCTCCCCCGCGATCGTGAGCCGGTCCGGGTCGTTGCCCGAGACCCGCACGGCGGGAGCGTGCAGGTCGTCGGCGATGGTCCGCAGTTCGTCGCGGACCGTGCCGGCGTCGAAGCGCCGGCGCGTCGAACGGCCGTCGTACTGCAGGCCGGTGTCGTAGTTCACCCCGAGAGGACGCATGGGCTCTACGGTAGCAATCAATCTCATACTCGGTACATCTTTTTATCGAGTACGAGTTCACCTACCCTGAACGGCGTGGACCAGCAGCCAGCGCCCGGGCGCCGCGAGCGCAAGAAGGCCGAGCTCCGGACCCGGATCTCCGACGTCGCCACGGCGCTCTTCCTGGAGCGCGGCTTCGACGCGGTGTCGGTGACGGAGATCGCCGAGGCCGCCGACGTCGCCCGGCCGACCGTGTTCGCCCACTTCGCGCGGAAGGAGGACCTGCTCTTCGACCGCTACCCGGAAGCCGAGGCTCTGGTGGTTACCGCCGTCACCGATCGCCCGGCCGGCACCTCCGCGGTCGCCGCGTTGTCCGAGCTGATGATCAAGCTGGCGGACGAGGGGCATCCGCTGTCCACGATCCGGAGTCGATTCGCGGCGTTCTGGCGGCTGGTCGAGTCCTCGCGTGCGCTGCAGTCCCGCGCTCGCGAGCTGCTCGACCACCTCGAGCAGGCGATCGCGGCTGCGATGGAGGCCACCGGCGTCCCCGATGCTCGCCTGACCGCTGCGCTGGCGGTTGCGGCGTACCGGACCGTCCACCTGGAGTCGATCCGGCGGATTCTGGCCGGTGACGACGAGGCTGAGGTCGCCGCGGATCACCGGACGCGGATCGGCTCAGCTCTCGCGCGGGTCACTTCAGGTGCCGGGCGATAGTCCTGGCGCAGTCCAAGGCTTCGGTGTGACTCGAGTCGACCTCGACGTCGTAGCTGACGCCCTCGTGGACGAGGGTGGCCTGCAACGCCGCCATCCCGACCGCCCGGTCGCCGCGGGCCAGTTCCCGCCCGGCGGCTACGTCGGGATCGCAGTGGACGCCGACCCAGAGGATCTCGACGTCGCCTGCCGCATCGCGCCAGCGCTGCTGCGATGCGGCTCCGCCGAGGAACACGTCGTCGATGATGACGTTCGCGCCGGCCCGGCACATCGCGACGATCCCGGCCGTCCAGGCCGCTTCCAGGTGCCGGAACTCGGGGCCGACCACGACCTCGCCGTCCGGGCCGATGTGGATCCCGTCGTCCGACGCCTGCATCGCGGCCGGCATCGCCTCGACGAAGCTGTCCGCCCCGAACGTCAGCCACCGCTCGTCCAGGATCGCCTGCAGACACCGGATCATCCCGGACTTCCCCGAACTGGACCCACCGTTGACCACCATCAGCCGACCCGTCACGCCGGCAACGATAGCGATTCCAACGGCTTGGGACTGGTCCGGGCCCAGCTCCGTCCGGCGAGCAGGAGGAACGGTATGGCGAGCAGCTGGATCACTGCGCTGATCAGATAGGCCGAGCCGTAGCCCCAGACATCAGCCGACCGGCCGAGCGTGGGCTGTATGACCGCTCCGCCGCCGGAGGCGAGCAGGTTGTCCGACGACAACACGGTCGCCCGCTGAGCCGACGGGATCTGGCTGTTCAACAGCGCCTGCCGGACCGGCCCGATCGCAGCGAACATGATGGCCCACACGCTCAGCAGCACGAGCGCCATCCAGAAACCCGGGACCAGACCGATCAGCACCAGCGTCACGACGATGACCCCGGTCGCCACGAGCAGGAGCGTCGTACGACGACGGAACAGCCGGGCCAGATACGCCGCGGAGGCCCCGCCCACGATCTGCGCACCGGCGACGAGTCCGGCGGACAGGCCGGCGACCGCATACGAGTTGGGGTTGCCGTACAGCTGGAGGAGGTACGGCTGCGCGGCGTAGAAGCCGTACACGCCGACCCCGGCCCCGAACAGACCCGCGAGCATCAGCCAGCGGACCGGCGGGTTGAGCAGTCCATGAGTCAGCGACGCCTTGAGGATGCCGCGCATCTCACCGGCCACCGACACCCGCGGCTTCGGCGTGAAGCCGACGTCGCGCATCGACCACCACGCCACCACGAAGGTGACCGCGAGCAGGACCGCGCGGACGACGTACGGGACACCGAGGTTCGTCCACTGCGCCAGGAAGCCGCCGGAGATCGAGCCGACCAGCATGGCGACGCCGCTCGCGATCTGGCCCTTCGCGAAGGCGGCGTCCAGTTCGCCGTCGTACCCGGTCGCGTTCAGGCCGTCGACCAGCCAGGCCTCGGTCGCACCACTGAAGAACGTGAACCCCAGCCCGAGCAGCGCCGACGCACCCGCCCAGGCGACGAACGGCGCGTGGTGCTGCCAAAGGAACAGGTAGAGCAGCGTGGACCCGAACAGGGTCGCGGCCCCGAGGAGGTACGACGCCCGCCGGCCGACCGTGTCGGCGACGACACCGGTAGGCACCTCGAACAGCATCATGCCGACGGTGAAGAACGCGTTCGCGGCGAAGGTCTCGCCGATGCTCAGGCCTGCGTCGAGCAGGAACAACGTGTTGATGCCCCAGATCATCGACGACGCCCCGGTCGCCACCGCGGTCAGCGTGATGTACGTGCGCAGGATCCGCTCCGGACTCATCAGGTCCCTCCTTCTCGGTCACCTGGTACGTCGGAGCCGGTCGCGGGTTCTCGACGCCGCTCACCGGACTGACCACCCCGGAGGGGTAGGGTCCGCTTCCGTGAACGCTTCAGGCGCGCCGCACGGTGCTGCGCAGAACACAGTGCGGCTGGCGGTGGTCGTCGCGGCACTCGGAGTGGTGTTCGGCGACATCGGGACCAGTCCGATCTACACGTTGCAGACCGTGTTCAACCCCGAGGACCCGCATCCGGTCCCGGTCAGCACCGACAACATCTACGGCGTCGTCTCGCTGATCTTCTGGTCGGTGATGATCATCGTCACGGTCACCTACATCCTGCTGGCGCTCCGCGCCGACAACGACGGCGAGGGCGGTGTGATGGCGCTGATCACGCTGTTGCGCCAGTGGCGGACCAGCCACCCCGGGCGGCGCCGGGCAGCGACCGTGCTGGCGGCCCTGGGTCTGTTCGGCGCCTCGCTGTTCTTCGGCGACGGCATGATCACCCCGGCCATCTCCGTGCTGTCCGCGGTCGAGGGTCTGAAGGTCGTCGAGCCGCCGCTCGGGCACTACGTCGTACCGATCACGGCGGTCATCATCATCGTGTTGTTCCTGGTCCAGCGCCGCGGCACGGAGACGGTCGGCCGGGTCTTCGGCCCGGTGATGATCGCCTGGTTCGCGGTGATCGGTGCCTGCGGCATCGGCGGGATCGTCGGGAACCCGGACATCCTCAAGGCGCTCGCGCCGACGTACGCGATCGGATTCCTGATCGGCCACTTCCACATCGCGTTCTTCGCCCTGGCCGCGATCGTGCTCGCGGTCACCGGCGCCGAGGCGCTGTACGCCGACATGGGTCACTTCGGCCGGCGCGCGATCAGCCGCGGCTGGCTCTTTCTGGTGCTGCCGGCCTGCACGCTCAGTTACCTCGGGCAAGGCGCGCTGATCCTGGAGGACCCGGGCAACATCAGCAGCCCGTTCTTCCTGCTCGTGCCCAGCTGGGGGCGGCTGCCGCTGGTGCTGCTGGCGACCGCGGCCACGGTGATCGCGTCCCAGGCGGTCATCACCGGTGCCTACTCGGTCGCGTCACAGGCGGCCCAGCTCGGATACCTGCCGCGGCTCCGGGTCGCGCACACCTCGGTGACCACGATCGGCCAGATCTACGTCCCCTGGATCAACTGGCTGCTGTTCGCCTCGGTGCTCACGCTGATCTTCGCCTTCCGCAGTTCCGCTGCCCTAGCCTACGCGTACGGCATGACGGTCACCGGCACGATCAGCATCACCACGCTGCTGTTCTTCTACGTCGCCCACTACCGGTGGCACGTCCCCAAGTGGCTCATCGCCGTCGGCGCCGTACCACTGCTGGCAGTCGACGTCCTGTTCGTCGGCGCGAACCTGACCAAGCTGCTGCACGGTGCCTGGCTGCCGCTGCTGATCGCGCTGACCGCCTTCACGGTCATGACCACCTGGCAGCGCGGCCGCGCGGTCGTCACCGCCGAACGCAAACGGCTCGAGGGCCCGTTGGACGAGTTCATCGAGGAGCTCCGCTCCGGCGGGCTGGTGGCTCAGGAAGTTCCGGGAACGGCGATCTTTCTCAACCGCGGCCGCACCACGGCACCACTGGCGCTGCGGGCGAACGTCGAGCACAACCAGGTGCGCCACGAGCATGTCGTGATCGTCTCGATCGAGACCGAGCCCGTACCTCGCGTCGCCGACGACCAACGGGTGACCGCCAACGAACTCGGGTACGGAGACGACGGGATCACCCACGTCACCGCGCGGTTCGGGTACATGGAGACGCCGGACGTGCCCGCGGCGCTGGCCCTGCTCGACCCGGAGGCGACCGAGGGCCGGATCGACCTGGACCGGGCGTCGTACTTCCTGTCCAAGATCGAGCTGCGCAAGGGGCCGGCGGCGACGATGGCGAGCTGGCGCAAGCACCTGTTCATCGCCACGTCACACATCACCGCGGACGCCGCCGAGTACTTCAACCTGCCCCGCGACCGGACGGTCATCATCGGGTCGCACGTCGAGGTCTGAGGTTTACAACCAGGGTGGCGGCGGTGGCGCCGGCTTGCCGTCAGGCGTGAGTACGTCGTCGTAAGAGCGGCCAGTCAGGTACGCCGCGCACTGGTGCAGCGGACCGTGCACCTGCGGATCGGTCTCGCTCTTCGCGCGGATGTCGGCGCAGAGTTCCTCGAGGAAGCCGGTCGGCAGATCGGCGAAGGTGATGCCGGCGTCGAGGTCGACGGCGTGGATCATCACCTCCATGCTGCGCATCCACGCCACCTCGGTCGCCGGGATCGGTCGCCCCTGCGCGCTCCGCACCTCGGCCTGCCACTGCTCCTCGGTCAGCGCCGACATGGCCTCGGCCAGGGTCTGCGCGGTCTGCTGGAACCGCTGCACCAGTTCCTCGGTGGGACGCTGCGACCCGGCCTCGATGTCGGAGTTGCGCTGCTCCGGTGACGTGTACATCCGGCGCTCCTCGCCGGTCCGCGCCCAGTGCACCAGGTTGCCGAGGGCCTCGGCGTTGTTGGACAGGTGCGCGGCGACGTGCTTGCGGGTCCATCCCGGGAGGGACGACGGGGCGTCGAGATCCGCGTCCGCGAGCGCTCTCGCGCAGAGCTCCGTACCTTGGGCAACCCAACCGTTACTGGTGGCGAGTGTGCGCGTCATGCTCGCAACCTAGCGGACCGGAGTGAACCCTCGGACGGCCGCGTACGGCGCGCGTTGTTGCAGGGGGTCGGTGATCTGGTGAGACTGAGCGCGCCGGACAGATGCGCACAGTGAGGAGGACCGCGGATGGTGACGACGATCGGGGTTGTCGGTCCGTCGGATCTGGTCACGTCGACCGGACGGGTCCTCGCCTCCCAGCGCGGTATCGAGGTCGTGCCGCTGCGCTACCGCCGCGAGACCGACACCCCGAAGGTGATGGCCGAGGCGCCGCCGACCGTCGACGCCTGGCTGTTCACCGGCGTCGTGCCGTATCAGATCGCCGCCGCGAACAATCTCCTCGACCGTCCGGCCGTCCACGTCGAGTACACCGGCGCGACCCTGATGCGCGCGCTGGTCCAGCTCCTCCGCGAGGGCCGCGACATCACCTCGATGAGCATCGACATCCTGGACGAGGCTCAGGTGCACGAGACGCTCGACGAGGTCGGGCTGCCGACCCGAGGCATCCGCGTCCTCCCGTATCGCCCCGGCCTCAGCTCCGACGACGTACTCGCGTTCCACCGCGAGGCCCACGCGACCGTCGCCATCACCTGCATCCGGTCGGCGTACGAGAAGCTCCGGACCGAGCAGACGACGCTCCGGCTGGCGCCTTCGGTGCACTCCGTCCGCGCGGCGGTCAACGGTCTGCTCCTCGTCCACGACGCTTTGCGCAGTGATGATGCGCAGATCGCGCTCGGCCTGGTCGAGATCGCCGCGGAAGGCGAGAACGCTCTGCGACGCGAGGCCGGCTCTCTCGGCGGCAGCGTCATCCGGTACGACGACAAGCGGTTCCTGGTCGTTGCCACGCGGGGACCACTGGAGCAGGCGACCGCGGCGTTCACCGAGCTCGGCATGCTGAACAGGCTCAAGGAGCAGTTCGGACCGGTGCGGATCGGGTTCGGCATCGGTGGCTCGGGCACCGAGACCGAGGCGCTGGCCCGCCGCGCCCTCGGCCGGGCGAAGACCGCCGGACGGACCGCGGCCGTGATCTCGCTGCGCAACGACATCGACCTGGTCCTCGTCGGCGGCGGCGCGCCCCGCGCGCAGCAACGCTCGAAGCTCCAACTCCTCGCGCAACGTGCCGGCCTGTCCAAGGCCACCCTCGAGCGACTCCAGGAGCTGGTCCACGCGACCCCGGAGGCCGGTCTCACCACCCGCACGGTCGCCGACCACCTCGGCATCCAGCCGCGCACCGCCCGCCGTGTGCTCAACCGCCTCGAACGCGCCGGCCTGGCCGATGCGACCGGCACCCAGGCAGGCCCCAGCAGCGGCCGCCCGCTGATCATCTACCGCGTCCATCTCTGACCTGTTGACGCCCCGAATCGGGCCCGCGTAGGGTTCCGGGATAATTACAGCCATGACCGTAATAGCGGTTGGCTCACCCCGGGAGGCCTTGTGGACAAGCGGTTCACACGGAGACTGATCGGCACCGTCGTCGTTTGCGCGGCACTGCTGGGTGCCGGAGTCACCGCCCGGGCCGAAGTTCCGGCCAAGCCCGAAACGCCGGTCACGATCGACACCCTCGGCCCGGCGTCCGCCGTCACCTCGACCAGCGTCGCCGAGCAGGTCGGTGACCGGATCTGGACAGTGACGTCCAGCGTCTCCCCGGTGCAGGTCGGTGCCTTCGACCCGGCCACGCGCACCGTCGATCGCAAACTCGCGCTTCCCACCGGCGCCGGCGCCTGGGCGATGGCGCACATCGGCACCGATCTGTACGTCGCCCTCTACACCCCCGGCGACGTCTACCGCATCGACACCACCACAGGGACCGCCACCAGGGTCGCGCAGTTCGGCTCGTTCATCTGGTCGATCGCCGCCACCCCGGACGGCAAGATCGTCGCCGGCACCTACCCCGACGGCGCCGTCCACGAGTACGACCCGGCCAGCGGCACGACCAAGTCGTACGGCGCGGCGATCGCCGGCGAACAGTACGTCCGCAGCATCGCCGCCGACGCGACCACCATCTACGCGGGCGTCGGCACCAAGGCCCACCTGATCGCCATCGACCGTGCGACCGGCGATCGTCACGACGTCCTCCCGGCGAGGTACGCGGACCGCACCTTTGTCGCAACGCTCACCTTGTCCGGCACCACGCTCGCCGCCGGACTCTCGCCGACCGGCACGATGCTGCTGTTCAACACGACCGACCTCAGCAACCCGGTCGAGGTGCAGACGCCCGGCGGAGACCAGTACGTCACCGCCATCACGATCGACCAGCCGACCGGCGACGTGTATCTGGGCACCCGCCCGTCCGGGACGCTCTACAAGTACCGCGACACCACGCTCACACCGCTCGGTTCGCCGTACGACGGCGCGTACTTCAACCGGATCTTCGTCGACGGCTCCACGATCCGGGCCGAGCTGACCAGCCAGGTCGTCGACTTCGACGAGGCGACCGGGACGTTCAGCGGCACCGACCTCGGCCAGGCCGGGCTGCCACCGGCGCCCGAGCAGGCAATGGGGATCGCGGCCACGAAGACCTCGGTGCTCGTCAGCGGCAAGGCCGGCATCCAGGTCCACGATCTCGCCACCGGCACCAGCACGCGGACCTTCCTGCCGGGTGAGGCCAAGACCTTGACCCCGGTCGGCGATGACGTCTACCTCGGCGTCTACACGCTCGCGCGGTTGTGGGCGATGACGCCGAACGGCTCCGGCCTGCACGAACTCGGCCAGATCGGCCACGAGCAGACCCGCCCGACAGACGACGCGTACGACGCCCGCTCGCGGACCTGGCTGATCGCGACCGAGCCCGACTACGGGAAGTACGACGGAACGCTCACCGAGCAGCACCTGGACACGGGCGTCCGCGAGGTCCACCGCGGCGTCGTACCGCACCAGTCGGTCCGCTCGGTCACCACGGACTCCGGCATCGCCTACCTCGGCGGGGCCACGCGCAACAGCCTCGGTACGACGCCCATCTTGCCCGAGGCAACGGTTGTCGCCTTCGACCTGCGCAGCAACCGCACGCTGTGGGAGGTCGCGCCGCTCGCCGGCGCTCAGAGCTACAGCGACCTGCTGACGTATCGCGGCAGGCTCTACGCGACCACCGACGACGGGCGGCTCGCGGTACTGGATCCACACACCGGCAAGCTGCTGTCGACCGTTGTCCTCGGCACCAGTCAGAGCCGGCTGACGATCGCGCGCTCCGGGCTCTTCGGGACGGACAGTCAGCGCGTGTTCCAACTCGTCCCGAACCGCAAGGGCGCGCCCACCGTGACCACGGTCGTCGCCGGGCTGGCCGCGCAGATCTACAGCTATCCGCTGATCACGACGTCGCCCACCGGCGACGCCCTCTACACGATCAAGGGCCGGGACCTGGTCCGCACCGGCAACCTTCCCCGGGAGAAGTGAGCCGATGACCCAGCTATCCCGCCGTACGCTACGGCCAGATCTTCATCGACAGCTCCGGGGTCTATGGTGAAACGAACTTCGGCGGCAATCTGTACCGGCTCGGCCCGGCCTGACCGGGGCGGAGCTGCTGGTGAACAACCCGGTGACCGGGTGGTACACCGTGCCCCAGCTGACCCCGGTGGCCGGCCGCCGGCACGTCGTCCGGGGTCTCGCCGACCGCGATCTCGTCCAACTACCGTTGCCGTAAGCAACCTCAACCACGTGAGGACGCGTTTCGATGGACAACAGCACGCTCGCCCGTGACGGCGGTACGCCGGTGCGCACCACTCCCCTGCCGTCGGTGTTCGACTCCTCCGGCCGCCGGTTCGGCGACGAGGAGGTCAAGGCCGTGGAGAGGGTGCTGCGCAGTGGCATGCTCTCGGCGACCTGGGGCACCGAGGTCCCGGCCCTGGAGCGGGAGTTCGCGGACCTGCTGGGCGCCGGGCATGCGGTCGCGTGCAGTTCGGGTACGGCGGCGCTGCACCTCGCGGTCGCCGCGGTGAACCCGGAGCCGGGTGACGAGATCATCACCACGCCGATCAGCGACATGGGCACCGTGTTCCCGATCATGATGCAGAACGCCGTACCGGTGTTCGCCGACGTCGACCCGATCACGGGGAACCTCGATCCCGCCGCTGTCGCCGCCGCGATCACGCCGAGGACGAAGGCCGTGATGGCGGTGCACCTGTTCGGCAAGCCGGCCCCGATCCGGGAACTGCGGGAGCTGTGCGATCAGCACGGGATCGTCCTGATCGAGGACTGCGCGCAGGCCTACCTCGCCCCGGTCGGCGACACGTACGTCGGGCGGATCGGGCACATCGGCTGCTTCAGCCTGCAGCAGACCAAGCACATCAGCGCCGGCGACGGCGGTCTCGTGGTCACCGACGACGCCGCACTGGCCCGGCGGATGCGGCTGTTCGCCGACAAGGGCTGGCCGCGCGACACCGACGAGCGGACCTACCTGTTCCTCGCCCTCAACTACCGGATGACCGAGTTGGTGGGGGCGGTGACCCGCGCGCAGTTGTCGCGGGTGCGGGAGATCGTCGCGGATCGTCGTACCGGCGCCGCACGCGCCACGGCCGGGATCGGCGACCTGGCCGGCATCACGGCGCCACCGGACGGCGGCGATCACGTGTACTGGCAGTACCCGCTGATCATCGACCCGGAGGTTGCGGGCGACATGCGCGAGTGGGCGGCGGCCCTGACCGCCGAGGGCGTGCCCGCGGTCGGCGGCTACCTCACCAGCCCGCTGTACGCCGCGCCCGCGGTGCGGGAGCGGGTCACCTACGGACAGTCCGAGTTCCCCCTGCAGGACGTCGAGTATCCGCCGGGTCTGTGCCCGAACGCCGAGGACCTGATCACCAGCCGGCTGCTGGTCCTGCCCTGGAACGAGAACTACACCGACGCGGACGTCGACGACATCGTCGCCGCGATCCGCAAGGTCCACAGCGCACTGGCCCGGGAGGCCTGATGAACGACACCCCGCACCTGCTGGACTGCGACGTACTGGTCGGGCACGACGTCACGACCGGTCGCTGGAGTCGTCCCGACGCGGTGCAGGACGTGTTCAAGGCCACCGGGATCTCCGGTGGTGTGGTGTCCTCGCTGCGGGCCGTGCACTTCGACGTACCGACCGGGAACGACGGGGCGCGGCAGGTTGCCGACAGCAACGGCTGGTCGGCGGCCCCGGTGCTCGACCTGCGCGACGTGCTGGGCGCCGAGCGGGAACTCGAGCGGATCCTGGCTCAGCCGGACCGCCCGCGGACGATCCGGCTCGCGCCGACCGCGCAGGGTGTGGAGCCGGGCTTCCCGTCGTTCGACCACGTCGTGCGGCTGCTGGTGGAGGCGGACCTGACGATCTTCGTGGAGGGCGACGTACGCAAGATCGGTACGCCGTTCCGCGGTCTCGGGGCGCGCGTCGTGTTCCTCGACACGCACTTCTACCACCTCGGCGACTTCATCGTGCTCGCCCGCGCGGAGAGCGGGTTCCACACCTCGACCCGGATGCTCACCGGGCCGGACTCGCTGGAGATCGTCGCCGGCGAGGTCGGCGCCGAGCGGTTGCTGCTCGGCTGCCGGACGCCGTTCCACGAGACCCACTCGGTGGTACGCCGCCTGCTGACCTCGAAGCTCACGCACGCCGAGATCGCCCAGGCCGGCAGCAAGTCCCTGACCAACCTCCTGGAGCCGGCATGCTGATCGACGTACACGCGCACTGGGGTCCGTGGTTCTTCTCCATGGACGTGCGCAGCATCGACGTCAACATCGACCTGATCGACCGCTTCGGCATCGACCTCCAACTGGTCTCCGCGATCGAGGCGATCGTGTACGACGCCCCCGCGGGGAACCGCTCGCTCGCGGAGCAACTCCCGGCCGACCCGCGGCTGCGCGGGATGCTCGTGGTGGATCCGCGGCGGCTGGACGAGGCCCGGGCCGATCTGGACGAACTGCTCGCCGGCGACGGTCGCTCCCGGTGGGTCGGGGCCAAGATCCACACCGAGTACAGCCGCACCCCGATCGCGTCTCCCGGCATGCAGGCCGCGATCGAGCTCACCACGGAGTTCGGACTGCCCACCCTGGTCCACACCTGGGGCGACAACGTCCTCGACCTCGCCGACGTCGCGGCCCGCGTCCCGGACGCTCGGGTGATCGCCGGCCACATGGGCGCGTTCGGCTGGCCGCACCTGCCCGAGGCCGCGTCCCGCTCGGACCGCATCTGGTTCGAGCCGTGCTGGTCCGCCCCCGACGCCAACCGGATCCGCTGGGTCCTGGACCAGATCGGCCACTCCCGGCTCATGTTCGGCACCGACGCGACCCTCATCGACCCCTCGGTCGCCCTGGGCGCCTTCGAAGCCGCCAACCTCACGCCCACCGAACACGACGCGATCATGTGGCAGAACGCCACCAGTCTGTTCAGCCTCTGAGCGCCTGGTTCGGGGACACGAAGACCACGATGTCGGTCTCGGGGCCCCGGACGGGTGGTTCCTGCCAGCCGATCTTGCGGTAGAACGCGAGCGTGTCGTGATTCTGGTTCCAGGCCAGTAGCCAGGCGCGCGGTTGCTCCTGGGTCGCCGTCTCCAGCAACCGCCGCCCGAGGCCCGTCCCGCGGGCGTGCGCGAGCACCCCCAGCTCGTCGATCTCGAAGCCACCGACAAGCAACTCCTCGACCTGCTCCGGGCCGAGCCGCTTCTGCACGCTCCCGTAGGACCGATCGGTCCGGAACGGCGCCGGCGTGATCCAACCGGTCACGAACCCCGCGATCCGCCCGTCCTCGGACCGTTCCACCCAGGCCTGGAACCCGTCCCGCCGGGCGTCGCCCTCCAACCGCCGCCGGAACGCGACTCGCGTCTCGTCCGGATCCCGGTGCTGCCACGGCGGGGCCGTGAACACCTCGACGTACGCCTCGGTCAACTCGTCCGCGATCTCCAGCACGCCAGCCCCATGACTCTCCACGAACACAACCTAATCAACCCATGGTGCGGTGGACGCCTGCGGCAGGCGTCCACCGCCCGGGCGATCAGTGGGTGGCGGGCTCCGGCTCGGGTTGTGGCGCCGGCCTGGCCGGCGGTGGAGCGGCGGCGATGGCCTCCAGTTCGGTGCGGAACTGAGGCAGCATCCAGCGCAGCGGCTGGTCCAGGACTCTGGCGATGGTCGCCTCGTCGACGCGCAGCAGGCCGGCGATGCGGGCCAGCGCGTCCGGTTCGTCGGTGGCGGCGTGGAGCAGGTGCACCACCTCGTGCCGGTGGGCGAAGACGGCCAGTGCGGCCGCCGCCAACCCCGGATCGATCTCGGGCGGACTTGCGATTTCCCCGTTAACAGTCACGCATCCTCAACCCGATCCACCCCCGATCGGTTACGTGTCAGTCGTTTTGATCACCCTCCGCCAGGCAGCCAGCCGACCTTGCCGATCAGGTACGTCGCCCCCACCAGGGCAGCGATATCGATCAACGTATGAGCCACGACCAGCGGGCCGACCCGGCCCCAGCGCCGGTACAGGTGGCAGAAGATGACACCCATGATCACGTTGCCGGCGAACCCGCCGAGGCCCTGGTAGAGGTGGTACGAGCCTCGCAGCAGCGAACTGGTGACCGTCGACCGGGTGGTCGACCAGCCCAGCTGGTCCAGCCGGTGGTTGAGGTAGCCGAGGACGATGACCTCCTCGAGTACGGCGTTCTGTACGGCGACGAGGACCAGGATCGGGATGCGCCACCAGTAGTCGGGGAGCTGCGACGGGTCGACGGACAGGTTCGCGCCGGTGGCGTAGGCGGCGAGGTAGAAGGCGAGACCGGCTCCGCCCACGCAGGCGGCGACTGCGGTGCCGCGGCCAAGATCGCGGATCCGCTGCCGCAGATCGAAGCCGATCGTGTGCAGAGACTCGCCGCCGCGGGCCAGGAAATGGGCGACGAGCGCGACCGGGACCAGGGCGTTGACGATCGCGAACACCTGCCAGGTGAGATCCAGCCACGGGCGTCCCGGCGCCCGCGAACCGACGATGACCGCCGTCTGCCCGCTGATCGGCTTCGCCGAGGTCAGTACACCGGTGAACGAGATCACCGCCGAGAGGGCCGACGCGCCCAGCGACAGCGCCAGGACCAGCCAGATCTCCTTCGTCAGGACCCGTCGATCGGCCACGGGGGCCGCGGGAGGTCCGGCGGCCTCACCCGCGGAGCTCGTCATGCCTCAACTATCCACTGCTCCCCCAGCCGAGCCGAGCAGGTCCACGACGTGAGTCAGGAGGTCGGCGGGCTCGACCGGCAGGCCGAACTGCGACTCGACCTGGAGACCGTCGGAGAGTGCGATCAGCAGGGTCGCGATCAGCACCGGGTCCGCGGCCGGACTGAACGTCCCGGCGGCCTGACGGGCACGGACAGCGTCGGCCAGTGATTCGCGCAGCCGTGCGTAGCGCTCCACGAAGTACGGGTGCGACGGGTGCTGTGGGTCGCCGGCCTCGGCCGAGAACGTCGAATAGAGCTGGACCAGCCCCGGTACGTCGCTGTTGTGACGAATGATCGCGGTCAGTTTGTCGATCAGGTCCGATTCGTCGAAACGGTCGACATCTGCCTCGTCGCGGGCCCGCAGTACCGCGTCGAAGAGCTTCTCCTTGGAGCCGAAGTAGTGCAGCAGACCGGCCTCGCTCAGCCCGACCGCGGCGGCGAGCTCCTTGGTCGAGGTCTTGCGATAGCCCTGCCGGGCGATCACCTCGAGCGCCGCGGTCAGGATCTCCTCCCGCTTCGCGACCCCCTTCGCGTACGGACCTCTGGCAGCCATGCGGGCATGCTACCGAGACCCGGAACGAAAACCTAGCGGTACTCGGTTTTGGGGCGTACAGTCGTCGCATGAACCCCAGCTCAGCCGATCTCGCCGTACTGCTCGGCCGCCTCACGCTCGAGGAGAAGGTCCGGGTCCTGACCGGACAGGACTTCTGGTCGACCCATCCGCTGCCCGGCATCGGCCTGCGCTCGATGGTTCTGTCCGACGGGCCGAGCGGCGTCCGCGGACCCGTGTGGGACGAGCGGGATCCGTCGCTGAACCTGCCGTCGGCCACCGCCCTCTCGTCGTCGTGGGACGTCGAGGTCGCCCACCGGTACGGCGTAGTGTCGGCACTCGAGGCACGGCGCAAGGACGTGGACGTCGTACTGGGTCCGACGATCAACCTGCATCGCTCCCCGCTCGGCGGCCGGCACTTCGAGGCGTTCAGCGAGGATCCGGTGCTGACTGCGGACCTGGCCGCTGCCTACGTGGCCGGCGTACAGGAGCTGGGTGTCGGCGCGACGCCGAAGCACTACGTCGCCAACGACTTCGAAACCGACCGCTTCACCGCCGACGTCGAGGTGAGCGAGCGGGCGCTGCGCGAGGTCTATCTGCTCGCGTTCGAGAAGGCGGTCTCCGAGTCGAAGGCGTGGCTCGTGATGAGCGCGTACAACTCGATCAACGGAGCCACCGCTACGGAGAACGACCTGCTGGAGACACCGCTCAACACCGATTGGGGTTTCGACGGTGTCGTGGTGAGCGACTGGACCGCCGTACGCAGCGTCGAGAGCGCCAAGTACTCGCAGGATCTGGCGATGCCGGGACCGGTCGGCGCGTGGGGTGATGCGCTGGTCGACGCAGTACGGGCCGGTGAGGTCGAGGAAGAGGCGATCGATCGGAAGGTACTGCGGCTGCTCGCGCTCGCTGCCCGGGTCGGCGCGCTGGAGGGATACGAGAAGCCGGCCGAGGTGCCGCAGGTCGACGGCGTTGCGTTCGCCCGGACCGCGGCCGCCGAGGGTTCGGTCCTCCTCCGGAACGCTGGAGAGTTGCCGTGGAGCGCTGTCTCGCAGGTGGCGGTGATCGGCCACAACGCGCGGGACGCGCGCACCCAGGGCGGCGGCAGTGCGACCGTCATCCCGCCGTCCGTGGTCTCGCCGCTGGACGGGCTCCGGGCCGCGCTGCCGGATGCCGAGGTCACCTACTCGGTCGGCGCCGTCGTGCAGGAAGGTGTCGCCGAGCTACCGCTGTCCACGATGGTCAATCCGGAGACCGGGCAGCCGGGCGCACGGGTTCGCTTCCTGGACGCCGAGGGTGCCGAGTTGTTCGTCGAGGACCGGCTCTCCAGCGCGCTCGTCTACCTCGGCGGCAACGCACCGGTTGCCCGGACGAAGATCTTCGAGTTCCACACGAGCTACACCCCGGCCGGGTCCGGCTCCGTCCTGCTCGGCTTCGCGTCCGTCGGCCGCGGCCGGATCTTTGCCGATGGCAAGCTCCTCCGCGAGGACGTCGCCGTACCGGTGGGGACCGATCTCGGTGCGGCGCTGCTGTCGCCGCCGTCGATCTCGGCGCCGCTGGAGGTGACAGCCGGTCAGGCGGTCGACGTTCGGGTGGAGTTCGAGTTGCCCGAGCGTGGCGGTGAGCTGGGCAACGCCATGAGCATCACCGTCGGCGTCGAGCCGGACCGCTCCAACCCGCAGGCGCTGATCGACGAGGCCGTCGCGGCGGCCGCAGCGGCGGAGGTCGCGGTCGTGGTGGTCGGGACCAACTCGAAGGTCGAGTCCGAGGGCTACGACCGCAGTTCGCTCGCACTTCCCGGCCACCAGGACGACCTGGTTCGGGCCGTGGCCGCGGCCAACCCGCGCACGGTCGTGGTCGTCAACGCAGGCTCGCCCGTGCTGCTGCCCTGGCGTGGCGAGGTTGCCGCGCTCCTGGTCACCTACTTCGGTGGCCAGGAGTACGGCAACGCCTTGGCCGACGTACTGCTCGGCGTCGTGGAGCCCGGCGGGCGACTGCCGACCACGTGGCCGCGCGAAGAGGCCGACGTACCGGTCATCGACGTGACACCACGCGACGGGATCGTCCGGTACGACGAAGGCGTCCACATCGGGTACCGCGCCTGGCTGACGGCCGGCACTGGGCCGGCGTTCGCCTTCGGCCACGGCCTCGGCTACACGACCTGGGAGCTCACCGATCTGCGCGCGGTCGATCCGTCGTCGGTCGCGCTGACCGTCCGCAACACCGGCGACCGCGCCGGCAAGCATGTCGTCCAGGTGTACGCCGAACGCCCTTCAACCACTGTGGATCGTCCGGCCCGCTGGCTGGCCGGCTTCGCCGTCGTACGTCTCGCCGCGGGCGAAGCTCGGGAGATCACCGTCCAGCTGCACAACCACACCTTCGAGCATTGGGACAACGGCTGGACCACCGAACCCGGCACCTTCACCCTCCGCGCCGGCTCGTCGGTCACCGACCTCCCGCTCGCCTGCCCGATCGAAATCCGCTGACCGGCGCCGGTCGTCGTACGACGCGACGACCGGTGTCGGACTGCCAGTACAAGACCGAGCGTCCGGACCGTCGACGTTCGAGAAGGCCCGCATCGGTCAGCACCCGCAGGTGGTCCGAGACGGTGGCCAGCGAGAGACCGGTGGTCGCGACGAGGACCGTCGTACTCACCGGCTCCGCGGCCTCGACCAGGATGCGGGCCCGGTTACGGCCGAGCAGCTGCACCAACGGCTCGGCCGGAGCCTCGGTCCCGGCGAAGATCCCGGTGACCGGATACGTCAGCGCGAACCGGTCCGGCTTACGCCAACTGACATTGACGCCCGGGCTGTGGGCCGCGATGAACATCAGGTCGCGACCCCGCACGTCCGTGGTCGGGTAGTCCCATCGGTTCACCTGGATCCGCCCGTCTCCCAGCCAGCGGACATCCGGACCGAGCCCACGCAGTACGCCGGACCATCCCTGCTCGCTGAGCCTCGACGTCCGCGACACGATGTCGGCCTGCAGCACCCGCAACCGCCGCGGCCAGTCCGGCTCGACCGTCTCCGTCCACACCCACCGCAGGAGCTCCGCCGCCGCGTCCGCGAGTCCTGTCGACGTCAGCAGGATCTCGGGCAGCGGCGTCCGTACGACGCTGAGGTCCGCGCGGATCTGGTCGTCGTCCAGGACCGTCAGCAACTCGAGCTCGTCGGCCAGCGCCTGGTCCGGCTCGAGCGGTGGCACGGTCAGGAAGTCGGCGACCCAACTCCGGCCGAAGGCGTTCTCGACGAGCGCGGCCCAGACCGGCCGGGCGGCCAACTGAGCCTCGAAGGCGGCCTTGTGCTCGTCCTTCCAGGCCCGGAACCACGGCTCGACCGGCCGCTCCAGCAGCTTCAGCGCGGACACGGTCTCGGTCAGCTGCGACGTCCCGAACCTGGCCAGGGCCAGGGTGTCGGCGTCGACGAGGAACTCGGACAAGGTTTCGCCTCCATCCGAAACTGTAGGCCGCGGACGCGCTGCCGTCGAAGCTTCCGGACATGAGCACCTACCGGGAGATCTTCAGGAACGCCGAGTTCCGCAACCTCTGGTTCAGCAGCGCCCTCGGCAACGCGTCGTCGACGATGACCAGCCTCACCCTCGCCCTGATGGTCGACGCCGCGACCGGGTCGGCGTTGCTGGCGGCCCTGGTGATGTTCGGCCCGTCGCTGGCCCAGGTGCTCGGGGCCTCTACCCTCATGTCGGCCGCCGACACCGCACGGCCGCGGCGAGTCCTGACAGCACTCGCCACGCTGTCGACGGCGGCAGTCGCCACGCAGGCCGCCCTCGATCTCAGCGCAGGGATGCGGCTTCTCCTCGCACTCCTCGTCGCCTACGGACTCTCGATCGGAGGTGGCGTCCGCTGGGGACTGCTGAACGAAGTGGTCGACGAGGATCAGTTCATCCTCGGCCGGTCCGCGATGAACCTGTCCGTCGGCGCGATGCAGATCGCCGGCTTCGGCATCGCCGGATTGTTGCTGCAGGCACTGAGCCCGGCGACGGTGCTGTGGATGGCGACGGCCTGCTCGGCGCTGAGCATCCCGGTTCTGCGCTTCGGTCTCCGCGATCGCGCACCGCGACGCAGGGCCCGGACTGGGCTCGGCGAGACCTGGCGGGGCAACCGCCGTCTCCTCAGCCAGACCAGGACCCGCCCGCTCCTGCTCGCCCTGTCGCTACCAAACGGTCTGATCGTCGGCTGCGAGGCACTCTTCGTTCCGTACGCCGGTCCGCGTGCAGGCTGGCTGCTGGCCGCGGGAGCCGCCGGGATGATGACCGGCGATCTCGTCGTCGGCCGCTTCCTTACCCCGTCCGGTCGTCGTACCGCCGGTCGTTGGTTGCGCTATCTGCTCGCCGTCCCGTTCCTCGGCTTTGCTTTCGACCTACCGATCGGCGTACTCGCGGCTCTGGTCGCTGTCGGCAGTAGCGGCTATTCGGCGTCCTTGTCGCAACAGGAGGTGCTGGTCGATCTCACGCCGGCAGACCTTAGGGGGCAGGTGCTCGGCCTCGAGTCCGCACTGCGGATGACCGCCTTCGGGATCTTCGCGATCCTCGCCGGCACACTCGCAGACCTCACCGCGCCGGCACCTTCGATCACCGCCTTCGCGGCCGCGTCGTTGCTGGTCTCGCTCGTCCTCACCCGCCCGCTGGCGAAGGTGATGCGGACCGGCGGCCGGATAGTCTCGCCGCATGGAGGTAGCGCGGCTGAGGAAGGTCTCCAAGCGGTACGGCCGACGGGAGGTTCTGACCGACGTCGATCTGCACCTGCAGGAGGGTGAGTTGCTGGCTCTCGTCGGCGCCAACGGTTCCGGCAAGTCGACGGTGCTGAAGCTGATGGTCGGCCTGTCCCGGCCGACGACCGGCACAGTACGGCGCACTGCGCAGATCGTGAGCTACGTACCCGACGTCTTCGCCTCGCACGACCGCCTCTCGGCATCGGCCTACCTGCGGCACATGGGACGGATCCGAGGCTTGAGCGCTCGGGCTGCCCGGCAACGGTCCGGCGAACTCCTGGACAGGCTCGCACTGACCGGCGGCGCGGACACTCCGATGCGGAAACTCTCCAAGGGCAACGCGCAGAAGGTCGCGCTCGCCCAAGCACTCCTCGAACCACCGCAACTGCTGGTCCTCGATGAACCGTGGTCCGGCTTGGACACCACGGCCCACGGAACGCTCCGGGCGTTGCTCACCGAGACGGCCCGCGAGGGCGGCGCGGTCGCGTTCACCGAGCACTCCGACCAGGTCGTGAAGTCAACGGCCACGAGGGTCTGCGAGATCCATCAGGGCAAACTGATCCAACGCACCACGACCACACCGCACCAGTTGACGGAGATCGAACTGATCCCCGGCGCCGACCTCGACTGGTCGCATCAGCCGGACGTTCTCGAGGTACGACACCACGACGCCGGCGTCACGTTGGTCCTGCCGACCGGCAGCCACGACGCAGCGTTGCTGACGGCCCTCAATCACGGCTGGTCAGTGGTGTCGGTCCGGCAGGTGAAGCCCGAGTGAGCGCCCTCTACCGGTACCTCCTGGCCAGCGTCCTGCTCTCCCAGCGTTACTTGCCGCCGACCCTGATCTTCCTCGCCGCGCTCGCGGTCGGCGTGACCTCGGACAACGGCCCGCTGCAGGCGTCGTACGCGTTCTGTGTGCTGGCCATGCTGATCTGCAGCACCTGGCTGGCCGTCAGCATCGTCAACCACGAGGACCCGACCCAGCGCAAGATCACCCTGGTGATGATGGGCGATTCGCTGCGCGTGCTCGCGATCACGGTCGCCGTCGTCCTCACCTGGAGCATCCCGCTCATCGCGGTCGGCCTGATCTACCCGATCGTCACCGGCGAGCACGTCATCACCGCGGGCAACCTGACCGTCGGCGCTGTTGCCCAACTGGCCGCCGCGATGATCGGCACCGCGATCGGCCTGCTCTGCTCGCGCCTCGTCATCCCCCGCATCGGCATCGCGACTCTGACCGCGGCCGCCGCGATCCTCGTCGTCCTGCTGATCCGCTGGGTCTCCCCGATCCGACCGATCATGACCCTGCTGTCCAACGACCACACGGCGACCGAGGACGCCGTACCGCTGACTCTCCTGACCGTTCTCTGCGCAGCCATCCTCGCTGCCGCCCTCCTCGCAACCCGCGGCATCGCCGACCGCAAGGAGTGACGCACCATGCAAAGTTGTGGTCGGCTCTTGCGTTGGGGCGCACACTGACCGCATGGGGGGAACGGACGGAGACCATGGATCGCTCCCCGGCCGCGACCGGGAGCAGGCGTTGCTCGCCCGCGCCTTGCAGAGTGCGGCCGAAGGAAGTCCCAGGGCGCTGTTCGTCCACGGCGAGGCAGGTGTCGGCAAGACGCGACTGGTCCGAGAGGCCTGCCAGGCCTCGCAGTTGCGAACAGCCTGGGGCAGTTGCGTCCGTTTCGCCGCCGCCGAGGTTCCGTATACGCCCATCGCCGGTGTGCTTCAGGACTGGCTGAACAGCGCCGGTCCGACCGAGCGCGACGAGGTCCTCGCCGGTGCCGACGATCTCGCCGCACTGCTCCCTTCGATCGGCTTCGGTACGGCGATCGCCGGCGGACGACTGGTACCGCTGGTTGATCTCGTCATCAGCCGGCTGGCCGACCGCCGGCCCACGGTGGTGGTCGTCGACGATCTGCAATGGGCGGACGCGGCGTCGCTCGATGTACTGGCGTACCTGATCGCGGGCTTCCGGAACCAGCCGTTGGCGCTGATCGCCACCTGCCGCGACGAGGCGCGGTCCGAAGGCCACCCGCTGCACGGCTGGCTGGCCGACATGCGCCGGATGCCGTCGTTCGAGGAGATCCACCTGGAGCGGCTGGACCTCGAGTCGACGGCGGATCAGATCGCCGGCCTGACCCGGCATCCGCGGGATCTGGAACTGGCCGCGCAGGTGCAGGCGATGTCCGACGGCAACCCGTACCTGACCGAACTGCTGGTCCGCGATCTCCCGGACCCGCAGGCCGCTCCCATCGCTGTGCCCGACGCCTTGCGGGATGCGCTGCTCGCCCAGTGGCACGGCCTGCCCCGGGAATCCAGGGACCTCACCCGGCTGCTCGCGGCCGCCGGTCGACCGGTGCCACTCGCTGTCCTGACCAGGGTCGCCGGAGAGCACGGCATCAACCCCGAGTACGTCACCGACTGCCTGACCGAGGCCGAGACCCACGGCGTGATCGAGTCGACCAACGGGACACCATGGTTCCGCCATCCACTGATCGCCGACATCCTGTACGACGGTGTCCCGCAGACCGCGGCCGGGAAGGTGCATGCGACGTACGTGCGAGTGCTCGAAGCCACGCCCGACGCGGACGCGGCCGACCTGGCCGCGCACAGCCACCTGGCCGGGCGGACGGACGATGCCTACCGATGGTCGCTGCAAGCTGCCGACGACTCGGGTCGGCTGGGTGCGCCGGCCGAGGAGGCGATCCATCTGCGCCGTGCCTGCGATCTGTGGGAGTCGGTCTCCGACCCGATCCGCGGCAGCGTGCACGACCGGATCCGACTGCTGCGGCGTGCCAGCTCGGCCTACGCCAAGATCGGCGAACCCGGCGCGGCCAGTGCTTTGCTGGACCAGGCGATGGACTTGGTCGACCGGCGTACCGAGCCGCTCCTGGCCGCCGCGATCCTGACCAGCAGATCGACGGCACGCTGGAGCGCCAGCTCGCCGTCGACGCCGGACCTGACCGACGCGCAGGACGCCGTCGATCTCAGCTCGTCGGATCCGGACAGCCCCGAACACGCGATGGCGCTCGCCGAACTGGCTGCGTTGCAAGTGTGGGACGACCCGACCGCGAGCGCCGTGCATGCACGCCAGGCAGTCGCGGCCGCCGAGCGATCAGGCTCGGACGAGGCCCTGACGAGAGCACTCTGCAAGCGTGCGGCCGCGACGTGCGTCACGAGTCCGCCGGACGCGCTCACCGACGCCACCCGAGCCGCGCACCTCGCGTTGTCGCACGGAAACCTGCGCGACCTGCAGGACGCGACGATCTGGCGGCTCAACGCCTTGGCTGAGCTGAGCCGGTACGACGAGTTCCTGACCGAAGGTCTGACGGCGTACCGGCGACTGATCGACGGCGGTGCGGGCAAGTTCTGCCATCTCCTGCCGTTCATGCTGACCGACGGGTTGCTGGACAACGGCCGCTGGGACGAGGCACGAGCGATGATCCGGACGGCGCTGGCGGCACGGTGCGGTGGGATCAGCGGCGCCGGCGTCCGGCTCGCGGCCAGCCTGCTCGCCGTCAGGTCGGGTCAGGTCGCGGAGGCGACACTGCATCTGGAGCGCGCCGAAGAACTCGTGCCCAGCACCTTCCCCGGCCTCCAGGAGGGCTTCGGGCTCTGTGGAGCGGCGACGTTGCTTGCCGAGGGCAAGCCCCGGGAAGCGCTCGACTGGCTGAAGCGCTGCGTACCGACCGGCGACCAGGCGGCCGACGACCTGGGTGACGAGGTTCTCTTCGCCTACGCAGAGGTCGCCGCCGAACTCGCCCGGACCGCACGGGACCACCAGGATCCTGCCGGGGTCACCGAGGCGATCGCCACCCTCGACGAGGTGCTGGCCGGTTGGCCGACCGAGCCGTTCACGACCGGCACCCCTGCTGCGACGATGCACAGAGCACTGTTCGAGGCCGAACGGGAGCGCTGCCGGGCCGGAGCTGATCAGCCCGATCGATGGCTCGACGCGGCAGCGGCGTGCCGCGAGACCGGGAACGTCTGGGGCCAAGCACGCGCCCTGTTCCGCTTCGTGGAGTCGGGTCTCAGCGAAGGCCGGCCGGCCACGACCCTGAGTGAGTCGCTCCGCGCGGCGTACCGTCCAGCTGTCCAGATGGGCGCGACGCCGCTGCAGCGTGACATCGAGGCGCTCGCCCTCCGGTCCCGAATCTCACTGGCCGACCCGGCACCGGCAACAGATCCAGGTCCGGACACGGAAAGCCTCGGGTGGTCCGGAGTCAGCGTGCCAGGACGCGGCTGACGACCTCGTCGACCATCGTGGATGGGATGGGGCGGTGGGCTACGAAGCGGCGGTAGAAGAACGGGCTGGTGAGTAGGTCTGTGGTGAGCTCGGGATCGGTGTCCTCGGGAAGCTCGCCGCGGTTGCGAGCGCGTTCGAGGACGGCGAGGAGAGGGTCGCGGCGGCGGTCGGTCAGGTCGGTGTGGAGGCGGGACAGGGCGGGGTCGCGCTCGGCCGCGTCGATGAAGGCGGCCAGCAACCGCGGGAACGGCGTGTGCTCCATCAATTGCACGAACGCGTTCAGGATCGCGGCCACATCTGATTCCACCTTCCCGGTGTCCGGCACCGGGAACGGCCGGAAGGTCGCGTCCATCGCGTCGATCAACAGGGCACCCGTGGTCGGCCAGCGCCGGTAGAGCGTCGCCTTGCTCGCGCCGGCACGCCGGGCGACCGCCTCCATCGTGAAGCCGGCCAGCCCTGCCTCGTCCAGAACCTCCAGCGCAGCCGCGAGCATTCGCTGCCGTGCCCCGTCACCGCGCGAGACCGCTGCCATTGATCCGCCTCCATCGAAACGCTATCGTACCGATAGATAAGAGTACGGGTCCGTACCGATAGCAGGTGAGTCAGGATGAAGACCGGGACGTACTGGGCAGTGACCACGATCGTGGTGGGCGAGTGTGCCGTCGGCGGCACGATGGATCTGCTGCGGCTGCCGCCGTTCTACCCGATGATGATCGACCTCGGGTATCCGAGCTACCTGGCCACCATCCTCGGCGTCGCGAAGGTGGCGGCCGCGGTGGTGCTGCTTGCGCCCCGCCTGCCGAAGCTGAAGGAGTGGGCGTACGCCGGCGTACTGATCAACATGACCGGGGCAGCCGCGTCGAACGCCGCCGACCATCAGTACGCCGGGATGATCGCCCCTGCCACGTTCGCCGTACTGGCGCTCGCGTCGTGGGCCATCAGACCCGGCAGCAGAAGGTTGTAGTTAGCGGCTGAAGCCGGCGGTCAGGCCGCTGAGGAGTTGGCGGCGGCCGATGGCGTAGAGCAGGACGATCGGCAGCGTGGTCAGCACGACCGACGCCAGGACAGCAGGGACGTTCACGCTGTACTGGCCTTGGAAGGTCCACAACGCCAGTGGCAGGGTCCGCTTGTCGGGGCTCTGGGTCAGGATCAGCGGCAGCAGGAAGCCGTTCCAGACGGCGAGGCCGTTGTAGATGCTGACCGTGACGAGTGCGGGCCGGGTCAGCGGCAGCGCGAGCTTGCGCAACATGTCCCACTCGGTCGCCCCGTCGACGCGCATCGACTCGAAGAGTTCCTTCGGTACGTCGCGGATGAAGTTCGTCAGCACCAGTACCGACAGCGGGATCGAGAACGCGACCGACGGCAGGATGAGTGCCAGCAGGCTGTCGTAGAGATGCATCCGGATGATCAGCAGGTAGACCGGGATGATGGTGGCCTGCAGCGGGATCGCCAGCCCCATCAGGAACAGACCGTTGACCCCGGCAAGGAAGCGGCTGCCGGCACCGCGGATGATCGCGTACGCCGCCATGAACGAGATCGCGACCGCCGGGATGATCGTGCCGGCCGTGACGATCACGCTGTTGGCGAAGTACCGCGGGAAGTCGGACTCGATCACCAGTCTGTAGTTCTCTGCCGTCGGGGCGGTCGGCAGCGCGAACGGGTTCTGGGTGAAGTAGTCGCCCTGGTCCTTGAAGCTGGTGACGACGATCCAGTACAGCGGGATCAGCACGATCCCCAGCCACACCCAGCCCGCCGCGCCGCCGAACCAGTTCAGCTGGAGCAGCTTGTGCGCGCGGACGGGTCCGCCGCGCGCGGGCCGGGTCGCCGTACTCGTGCTTCTCGTGGCCGTTGTCGTGCCGGATGCCATGTCACGCACCTTCCTGCTGGCTGGCGGTCGTACTGCCGCCGAGCCGGCGCAGCAACAGGGCCAGGGCCAGGCCGAGCAACACGAGGAAGACGGCGATCACGCTGGCCGGGCCCATCTGGTTGGACATGAATCCGCGCTTGTACATGTCGAGGGCGAGGACGCGAGTCGCGTCGCCGGGACCGCCCGCGGTCAGCACGAAGATCAGGTCGAAGAACGTCAGCGACCCGACCACCATCAGGGTGGACGACGTGATGATCGTGTACTTCAGCTGCGGCACGGTGATGCTGAAGAACTGCCGGACCCGGCCGGCCCCGTCGATCGACGCGGCCTCGTACATCGTGGTCGGGATCTGCCGGACCCCGCCTTGGTAGATCAGCGAGTGGAACGGGATGAACTGCCAGGAGACGATGAAGACGACCACCCCGACCGCCAGGTTGCTCTGGCCGAGCCAGTCCTGGGTCAGAAAGTCGAGGTGCAGTCCCGGGCCCAGACCGAAGTTCGGGTCGAGCAAAGCCTTGTAGGTGATGGCGATCGCGGCCGAGCTGAGCAGCAGCGGAATGAAGTAGAGGACGGCCAGAAACGCGCGGTACCGCTGGCGTCCGGCCAGGAAGGTTCCGAGCAGCAGGCTGATCGGAGTCTGCACCGCCCAGGACAGGATCATGATCTCGAAGGTCACCAGGATGCTGTGCAGCAGCGTGGGATCGGAGAGCACGGACCGCCAGTTGGACAGCCCGGCCGGATGGATCGGGCCGAGGCCGTCCCACTCGGTGAAGCTGAGGGCGAGTACGCCGACCAGCGGGACGACACCGAAGACGACGAACATCACCAGTGCGGGCAGGACCATCCAGCTGACCCGACCGCTCCGCCCGACGGCACCGGACGGAGCTTGACGAGCGCCGGCCGAGACGGCAGGCGGAGCGGTCAGAGTCACTGTCCGATCACCGCGTTCATGTTGTCGGCGAACTGCTGCGGGGAGATCGACAGCTGGAAGAGCTTGGCGATGTTGTCGAGCAGCGTCTCGGCCGCGGTCGGGCTGAGTGCCTGGTCCCAGGACTGGGCGAAGTTCTTCGCGTTCGCCGCGGTGTCGTAGACGAAGTTCAGCCACTCGGAGTCGTTCTTGTCCGTGATCGACGAGAGCTTGTCCTTCGCGCTCTTCACGACCGGGATGTTGCCCGACTTCACCCAGGCATCCACCGTGGCGTCGTCGAGAGTGTTGTTCGCGATGAACTTCTTCGCGTTGTCCTTGTCGGCCTGGCTCGCCTTGGAGGAGATCGACATGTACTGACCCGGGTTGCCCACGGTGTCGGTGGGGTCGCCCTTGCCGCCGTCGACCGGCGGGAAGTTCATGTACCCGAGGTGTCCCCCGGTGACGAAGTCCTTACCGGCCGACTTCATGTTGCCGTAGGTCCACGCGCCGTGCAGCATCATCGCTGCCTTGCCGGTGTACAGCAGCGCCTGGTCGGCGTTGGAGTCGGCGGTGATCGAGGAGAAGCCCTTGATGAAGCCGTTCGCCTTGATCAGCTTCTGCATCTCGTCGAGCGCCTTGAGCGCGGACGGGTCGGACCAGCCGTCCTTCTTGCCGTCGTAGATGTTCTGGAAGACCTCGCTGCCGCCGATCCGGTCGAACAGAAACTCCAGCCACATCATGTTGGTCCAGCGCGACTGGCCGCCGAGTGAGAACGGCGCGATGCCCTTGTCGTTGAACTTCGGCACCAGGTCCATGATGTCGCCCCACGACTGCGGCGGCTCGGCACCGATCTTCTCGAACGAGCGCTTGTCGTAGAACAGCACGATCGGCGTCACGGTCTCACCAGGCACCGCGTAGAGCTTGCCGTTGACTGTCGCTGCTGTGAAGGCGGACGGGAAGATCGAGTTCTTCAGGTCGGTCTGCTGGTTGAACCAGTCGGTCAGGTCCTCGACCTGGCCGGCCTCGACGTAGGCCTTCAGGCCGCCACCGCCCCAGCCCCAGATCAGCGTCGGCCCCTGGCCGGCACCGATTGCGGTCTTGATCTTCGCCTTGAACGCGTCGTTCTGGAACTTGGTGGTCTTGATCTGACTGCCCGAGTTCGCGTCGTTGAACCGCTTGACCTGCGCGTCCCGGATCGCCTCCTGCGGCTGGCCGGTGAGGTACCAGTACGTCGTACCGGTGCCGGCGGCCGCACCAGTGGTCGAACCGGGTGTGGTCTTCGGGCCGGAGCTACCGCAGGCCGCGAGGCCGGCCGCCAGTGCGCCCCCGCCGACCAGGCCGAGGAACGTACGCCGAGATGTCGCCATGGGATCCACTGTGATCTCCGTACTCCATGCTGCTCCGCCGGTCGCGGAAGCACCGGACAATTAAAAGATGTTTCGTAACGTAGATTTCGAACATGTCGCTGTCAAGACTTGAACTACCGGCTCTTTGCGGTCACAGTGAGGTCACGGAATCGCCTGGTCACACGGGTGATTCCCAGACTTTGTGACGACGGCGAAGATCGCTGAAACTATCGAAACTTTTTCGATAGTTTGTCACAACCAACGGCGCCGATTTAGGGAGAATTTCTTGTCCAGCTCGAGCGACCAGCCGTGGCGGGACCCGGGACTGCCGGCCGACAAGCGGGTCGAACTGCTGCTGCAGGCGATGACGCTGCGGGAGAAGATCGCGCAGCTCGGCAGCCGCTGGGTGGGCAACGACATGGCCGACGCCGAGCTGCCCGCGGACGAGACCATCAACGTCGCGCCGATGGAGGACGTCTTCGCCACCGACGCCGCGCCATCCCTGGCCGAGGCGAGCCGGGACGGCCTCGGTCACCTCACCCGGGTCTGGGGCAGCGTCCCGCAGTCGGTCGAGCAGGGCGTGGCCGAACTGATCCGGCAGCACGAGGTCGTGCTCGAGAGCTCCCGGCTCGGGATCCCCGCGCTCGTGCATGAGGAGTGCCTGACCGGATTCACGACGTACGGCGCGACCGTCTACCCGGCGTCGATCGCCTGGGGTGCGACGTTCGACCCAGACCTGGTCGAGCGGATGGCGGCCGCGATCGGGCGGGACATGGCCGCGGTCGGCGTTCATCAGGGGTTGTCGCCGGTGCTGGACGTGGTCCGCGACTATCGGTGGGGACGGGTCGAGGAGACGATCGGCGAGGATCCGTATCTGGTCGCGATGCTCGGGTCGGCATACGCGCGCGGGCTGCAGAGCGCGGGCGTGCTGGCGACGCTGAAGCACTTCGCCGGGTACTCCGCGTCCCGCGCCGGCCGCAACCACGGGCCGGTGTCGATGGGACGGCGGGAGTTGCTCGACATCATCCTGCCGACGTTCGAGACCGCGATCGCGACGGCCGGCGCCGGATCGGTGATGAGCTCGTACTCCGACATCGACGGTCTGCCGGCCGGCGCGGACTCATGGTTGTTCACCGACGTTCTCCGCAACGAATGGGGCTTCGGCGGCACGGTGGTCTCGGACTACTGGGCCGTGCCGTTCCTGGCGTCGATGCATCGGGTGGCCGCCGACAACGCCGACGCGGGCATGGTCGCGCTGACGGCCGGCACCGATGTCGAACTGCCGGACACCATCGGCTTCGCCGGCCTGCTGGACCAGGTGAAATCGGGCGAACTGTCCGAGGAACTGATCGATCGCGCCGCCCGGCGGCTGCTGTTGCAGAAGGCCCGGCTCGGTCTGCTCGATCCCGACTGGACCCCGGCGGGCTCGGTCGGCGATGCGGCGGTCGACCTCGACTCGGCCGAGAACCGCGCCATCGCGCGACAGCTCGCCGAGCGGTCGGTCATCCTGCTCGATGCGGGATCGTCGTTGCCGCTGTCAACAGACCTGCGGCGGATCGCCGTCGTCGGCCCGTGCGCGGGCGATCCGCGGACCCTGATGGGTTGCTACGCGTTCCCCAACCACGTCCTGCCGCGGTACCCGGACCGCGGCCTCGGCGTCGAGGTGGTCACTCCGGTCGATGCCCTCCGCAACGAACTCCCGGACGTCGAACTCCTGTCTGCCAAGGGATGTGACGTCATGGGAGACGACCGCTGCGGGTTCGAAGCAGCTGTCACCGCGGCCCAAGACGCCGATGTCTGCATCGCATACGTCGGTGATCTGTCCGGACTGTTCGGCCACGGCACCTCCGGGGAAGGTTGTGACGCCGAGGATCTGCGCTTGCCCGGCGTCCAGGGCGAGTTGCTCGACCAGTTGCTTGC
Organism: Kribbella capetownensis; assembly: GCF_004331485.1. Classification (GTDB taxonomy): domain Bacteria; phylum Actinomycetota; class Actinomycetes; order Propionibacteriales; family Kribbellaceae; genus Kribbella; species Kribbella capetownensis. The sequence continues at coordinate 196,985 of NZ_SJKD01000004.1, read as the reverse complement.
CACCGGCAAGCCGGTCGTCGTCGTGGTGGTCTCCGGGCGTCCGTATGCGCTCGGTGAGATCGCGGACCGGGTCGCCGGACTGGTGCAGGCGTTCATCCCCGGCCAGGAGGGTGCCGCCGCGATCGCCGGCGTACTGAGTGGGCGGATCGTGCCGAGTGGCAAGCTTCCGGTGCAGATCCCGCGGCACGTGGGCGGGCAGCCGGGGACGTACCTGCAGCCGGCCCTCGGCAGTGTCGAGAGTGCGGGCATCAGTGGTCTCGAGGCCGCGCCGCTGTTCCCCTTCGGGTACGGCGGGTCGTACACGACGTTCGAGGTCGGTGACCTGCGGATGAGCGCGACCGAGATCGGGAACGACGGTGAGTTCACCGCGACCGTGCGGGTCCGCAACACCGGCGACCGGGCCGGCGACGAGGTCGTTCAGCTCTATCTGCACGACGTGGTGGCGCGGATCGCGCGGCCACTGAAGCTGCTGACCGGGTTCGCGCGGATATCGCTCGAACCCCAGGCCGCGGTTGACATAACCTTCCGTGTGCACGCGGATCGCACGGCGTACACCGGACCGGATCTGCGCCGGATCGTCGAGCCCGGCGAGTTCGAAGTGATGCTCGGCACGTCGTCGCAGGACCTGCCGTGTCGCGCTGTCGTCCGGATCACCGGGGATGTGAGGGTGGTGGGTCACGAGCGCATGCTGACCACTCCGGTCGACCGCACCCCGGTCACCGCCGACGCCCCGGGAGGAGGGTGATGAGATGTCACGGCTGAAGGGACGCGTCACCCTCGCCACCGTCGCCGGCACCGCCGGGGTGTCGATCGCCACGGTCTCCAAGGTGCTGAACGGGCGCAGCGACGTCTCGCCGGTCACCCGGGCCCGGGTGCAGGAGATCCTGGAGAAGCACGGGTACGTCGGCCGCCGGCCGGAGACGGTCGAGCGCGACACCGTCGAGTTGTTCTACCAGGGCATCGTCAACGCGTACTCGGTCGAGGTGATCCAGGGTGTCGTCGACGCCGGCCAGGCAGCCGGGGTGGACGTCGTACTGAACGCACACCCGCCGCACCCGCAGACGACCAGCTCCGGACGGGCGGCCCGGTGGATCCGTGAGGTGATCGCGGCCGGGCGGCGCGCCGCGATCGGGATCACCAGTGAGCTGGCCGACGCCGACCTGGCCGCCCTGTCGCGGGCCCGGCTGCCGCTCGTGGTCGTGGACCCGGCCAACATCCCGCAGCCCGACGTGACCAGCGTCGGCTCGACCAACTTCGCCGGCGGGATGGCGGCGACCCAGCATCTGCTGTCGCTCGGCCATCGCCGGATCGCGTACGTCGGCGGTCCGCCGACCTCGGGCTGCAACCAGGCCAGGATGAGCGGATTCCGCAGTGCGATGGAGGCGGTCGGCGCCCCGGTGCCACGCGACTACATCTGGCTCAGCGACTTTCTGTACGACGACGGCCTCGCCGGCGGAGCGGCGTTGCTGGACCTGGCCGACCGGCCGTCCGCGATCTTCGCCGGTAGCGACGAGGCCGCGCTCGGCGTACTGGAAGCAGCGCGCGCCCGCGGTCTGCGGGTCCCCGAGGATCTGAGCGTGGTCGGCTTCGACGACACCCAGATCGCCCGGCTCGCGTCGCCGCCACTGACGACCGTCAAGCAGCCGCTCCGCGACATGGGAGCCGTCGCCCTCCGCACCGCCCTCCAACTCGCCGCCGGCGAGAAGGTTGCCTCACACCACGTCGAGCTGGCCACCACCCTGATCATCCGTGGCTCCGCCGCCCCCAACCGCATCCGCTCCGTCTCCTGAGTCCAATCAGTCAGGTACGCCGTACTCCGCGCACACCCAGGTCCGTGAGCTCACCGGTGGCGATGGGACCCACGTCGTCCTCGAGTCACGCGACGCCCTCAAGGTCCTGAACTGGAGACCCTAGGGCAGGACCACCAGTCGGCGACCGCGTCGAGCGGTGTGTTGCCAGGCGGATTCGATCTCGCTCAGCGGCACCCGGTCGAGGGCGAAGGTGAGGGCGCCGGACAGGGTCCACTCGACCACCTGGCCGTAGGCCTCGCCCATCGTCTCCGGGCTGAGGTTCCGCGCCGCGCCATACAACTCGACCCCGGACGTACGCAGGCTCGCCGCCGGTACGACGACGTCCGTGCCGGCCGACTCGCCGATCTGCACGATCCGGGTCGGCCGGGCGAAGGCGAACGACTCCGGGATCAGCGACCGCAGCAGCACCTCGGTCGGACGGCCCCACAGAATGTCCACGACCACGTCGTACCCGTTGCCCTTGGCATCCATGAACGCCTGGGTGAGCTCGTCGTCGGAGACCGCGGTGTTGATGACCGTGTCCGCGCCCAGCGCCTCGACCTCGGCGAGTTGCTGGTCGTCGCGACCGGTGGCGACGATCCGGCCGGCGCCGAGCAGGCGGGCGACCTGAACGGCGCCCGCGTGGTCTCGGCGGCACACCTGTCCCTCAAGCTGGCCGCGATCTCCGAGCTCGCGATCAGCTCACTCGCCGAGCGCGGTGTCAGTCTGCGTGACGCCCGGATCATCGCGCTGACCGTGGAACGCTTCACCGTCGGCCATGTCCTCGAGGAGCAGAGCCCACCGCCCGACGTGACTGGATTCGACCTGGAGACCTTCCGGGCCGCACACCCGGCGTCGGTCACCGCCATCCAGGAGTACTTCGAACCCGGCCGGAGCGTGGACGACCTGTTCCGGGACTGCCTGGCCGTCGTCATCGCCGGCGCCGCCGTTGTCGGCCGGCAGTGACCATTCCGTCACAATTGGTGAGATCGTTGGGCAGATGTGTTAATTCCGTGACGAAAATGTCCCGGTGAAGCCCCTCCGGGGCTAATCTGCCGGACCATGCACAGACGCGAGCCGGCCCGCCCCAAGGTCGTCCAGTCGGTGGTTCTCTTCCTGTTGACCAGCGCTCTCGCCGGAGCGCTCGTCGCCGGCCTGGCCCTTCCGCTCGCCGGACTGGCCGGGGTGACCACAGCGAAGGCCCACGACACGGTCCAGTACCTGCCGCAGGACCTCAAGGCGGCGCCGGTTTCCCAGAAGAGCATCATCCAGGCGGCCGACGGCTCGCTGATCGCCACTTTGTACCAGGAGAACCGGGTACCGGTGACGTTGCGGCAGATCAGCCCGATGATGCGCAAGGCGATCGTGGCGATCGAGGACGACCGGTTCTACGAGCACGGCGCGCTGGACGCCAAGGGCACTCTGCGCGCACTGCTGCGGAACCAGTCGCAGGGTGGGGTCCAGCAGGGTGGCTCCAGCATCACCCAGCAGTACGTCAAGATGAACCTGGTCGAGAAGGCGAAGACGCCGGACGAGGCCGCGGCGGCCACGGCTGACACGTACGAACGCAAGGTCGCCGAGCTCCGGTACGCGATCGCGGTCGAGAAGGAGTACTCCAAGGATCAGATCCTGGAGAAGTACCTCAACCTCGCGAACTTCGGTGATGGTGCCTGGGGCATCGAAGCCGCCGCCTTGCACTACTTCTCCGTGCACGCGTCCCGGCTGACGCTGCCGCAGGCCGCGATGCTCGCCGGTCTGGTGAAGAACCCGACCGGCTACGACCCGACGAACAGCATGAAGCGGGCCAAGGAGCGCCGCGACGTGGTGATCCGGCGGATGCAGGAACTGAGCATCGTCACCGCCGCACAGGCCACGGCCGCACTGAAGACCCCGGTGATCGATCCGAAGAAGGTCCGCAACGTACCCAACGGCTGCGCGAACTCGAAGTACCCGTTCTACTGCGAGTACATCGTCTCCCAGCTGAAGAACAACCCGAGTTTCGGCAAGACTCCGCAGGCCGCGGAGAACTACATCGAGACCGCCGGCCTGGTGATCCGGACGTCGCTCGACCCGAGGATCCAGAAAGCGGCCGAGGACTCGATGAAGAAGCATTCCAAGCCCAGTGACCAGGCGGTGGCCGCGGTCACCATCGTCGAGCCCGGCACCGGCCTGGTGAAGGCGATGGCGCAGAGCAAGCCGTACGGCAACAAGAAGGGTCAGACGTCGTACAACTACAACGTCGAGAAGTCCTACGCCGGCGGGTACGGCGGGTTCCAGAACGGTTCGACGATGAAGGCGTTCACGATCGCCGCCGCGATCGAGAAGGGTGTCCCCCTCACCTACCGCATCAACTCGCCGCAGCAGATCGACCTGAGCGGCAAGAAGTTCAGCACCTGCAGCGGTACGACGTCCGCCCCGGACTACAAGCCGAAGAACTCGACCAAGACGATCGCGGACCCGTCGATGATCGACGCGGCCAAGGCGTCGACGAACACCTACTTCCTGCAGCTGTCCGAGCAGGTCGGTCTGTGCCCGATCGCGACCATCGCGTCCAAGCTCGGCATGCAGGACGCCCAGACGATGAAGCCGCTGCAGCAGGTCCCGTCGTTCACGCTCGGGTCCGCCGGTCTGATCACACCGCTGATGCTGGCCAACGCCTACGCGACCTTCGCCGCTCGCGGCAAGTACTGCACGCCGATCCTCGTCACCGCGGTCACCACCAGCAAGGGCAAGTCGATCCCGGTCAAGGGCCGCAGCTGCAAGCAGGCGCTCACCGCGAAGGTCGCCGACGGCGTCAACTACGTGCTCAACCAGGTGATGGGATCCGGCGGCACCGGTAGCAAGCTGAAGTTCGGCCGGAGCGACCTGGCCGGCAAGACCGGAACGATCAACGGCAACATCGCCGTCTGGTTCGCCGGCTACTCCACCAGGCTCGCGGCCGCGTCGGTGGTGGCCGACGCGACGCCGAAGTACACGGACCTGGCCGGGCTGACGCTGAACGGCAAGGAGATCGGGAACGCGTCCGGCTCCGGGACCGCGGGACCGATCTGGGAGACCGCACTGCAGGGTGCCTTGAAGGGTCTGCCGTCGACCCACTTCGTGCGGCCGGACGACCTGACGATCCGCGGCAACGTGAAGGACCTGCCACAGCTCAAGGGCGTCCTGCCGCCGATCGCGATCGCCCAGCTGCAGCAGCTCGGCTTCCAGGCCGAGGTCGCGCCGGCGCCGGTCGACTCGGACGCACCGGCGGGCACCGTCGCGTACACCAGTCCGCGCCAGGAGGACGGCGCACCGGCCGGTGCGAAGATCACGCTGTACCTGTCGAACGGCAGCCAGGCGACGCCGCCTCCGCCGCCGACGACACCGGGACCGCCCGGTACGCCGCCGACGATCCAGCTGCCGCCGGGCTGGCCGACCTGCCCACCGACGGACCCGCGCTACCCGAAGTGCCGGCGGCGCTGACCCTGTCCGCAGTCACGGTCGGGTGATCACTAGGCTTGGACCATCACCCGACCGTGAAAGGACTCCCGTGAGCGTCGACGAGCTGACCGCCCAGCGTGACCGTGCCCGCCAGGACTACGAGGCGCTGGTGGCCCAAGGGCTGAAGCTGGACCTGACGCGCGGGAAGCCGTCACCCCGGCAGCTCGATCTCGCCAACGGTCTGCTCGAGCTCAAAGGTGATCCGGTCGGAGCCGACGGGACCGACCTGCGGAACTACGGCGGCCTGAACGGACTGCCCGAGCTGCGCGCGATCTTCGCGGCGGATCTGCAGGTGCCGGTCGAGCAGTTGCTGGCCGCCGGGAACTCCAGCCTCGAACTGATGCACGACGCCGTGGTGTTCGCGCTGCTCGGTCTGGTGCCGGGCGCCGAGCAGCGCTGGGCCGACCAGCCGGAGATCGCGTTCCTGTGCCCGGTGCCGGGGTACGACCGGCACTTCGGCATCTGCGAGCGGTACGGGATCCGGATGATCCCGGTGCCGATGACACCCGACGGCCCGGACATGGACGTGGTCGAGCGCCTCGTCGCCGAGGACGGCCGGATCAAGGGCATCTGGTGTGTGCCGAAGTACAGCAACCCTGACGGCTCGGTCTACTCCGACGAGACCGTCGGGCGGCTGGCGGCGATCGAGACCGCGGCACCGGACTTCCGGATCTTCTGGGACAACGCGTACGCCGTACACCACCTGACCGACGCACCGGCGGAGATCGCCGACGTCCTGGCACTCTGCGCGGACAACGGTCACCCGGACCGGGCCTTCGTGTTCGGGTCCAGCTCGAAGATCACCTTCGCCGGTTGCGGCGTCGCGTTCTTCGGCTCCTCGCCCGCGAACGTCGAGTGGTGGCTGAGCCACACGGTCAAGCGCAGCATCGGGCCGGACAAGATCAACCAGTTGCGGCACGTGCAGTTCCTCCGCGACGCCGACGGGCTGCACGAGCACATGCGGAACCTGGCCGGCCTGATCCGGCCGAAGTTCGACGCGGTCGACAAGATCCTGACCGCAGAGCTCGGCGGCACCGGGCTGGCGACGTGGACGAGCCCGGCCGGTGGATACTTCATCAACCTCGAGGTGCCGGAGGGCTGCGCCCGCGAGGTCGTCGCGAAGGCCAAGGCGGCCGGCATCGCCATCACCCCGGCCGGCGCGACCCACCCGTACGGCGACGACCCGGCCGACCGCACCATCCGGATCGCCCCGACGTACCCGGAACTCCCGGAGGTGGAGGCCGCGATCTCCGGCCTCGCCACCTGTGTCCGCCTCGTCGGCACCGAGAAGCTCCTGGCCGGCTGACGCCCGCTCTCGAGTTGCCGACCGCTGTCAGGCGGTCGGCAACTCGAAGATCAGGCAGGTCGAGGTGGCGTGAGCCAGCAGCGCGCCGGCCTCGTCGAACAACCGCGACTCCGCAACCGCGGTACGGCGGCCGCGGCTGATGATGCCGCCTTCGCAGCGGAGCAGACCGGACTTGATCGTCACCGGCTTGATGAAACGCGTCATCAGGTCCAGCGAGGTGTAGCCGAACCCGGCCGGCAGCGTCGAGTGGACGGTACAGCCGGCGGCCGTGTCGAGCAGGGTCGCGATGATCCCGCCGTGCACGGTCCCGAGCGGGTTGTAGTGGAACTCCTGCGCCGGCATCAGCACGGTGACCCGGCCTTCCTCGGCCTCGAGCCCGGTGGCGCCGACCAGTTGCAGGATCGGCGGCGCCGGGATCTCGCCGTTGCCCATCGCGTGCAGCATCTCGAGTCCGGACGTGGTCCCGATCCGCGCGGCGGCCACTGCCGGGTCGGACCACGAGAAGGTCCGGCTCCGGGTCTGCTCCTGAGTCTCCGTCATGGACCGAGCTTCACACGCCGAGCTGGGTCCGTCAACGAGACCTAGCACTCACTGTCGTTCAAGCGCATGAAAACAAGGGGCTCCGACCCCGGCACTTGCCTCTGGCGCCGCCCTCGCTAGGCTGCTGGGCGTACTGGGGGAGGTTTGCGTGAGGCAGTTCAACACACCGCCTGAATGGCCCGATCCGCCGACGGCGCGGTGGCGGCCACCCAGACGCTGGAGGCCGAACGAGTCGTGGCCGCCGGCCCCGGCGGGATGGTCCTTCTGGGTCGACGAGCGGGGGTGTCCGGTCCGTGGGCCGTTCGGACGGGTACGGCGGTCCGAGCAGCGTCAAGCTGGTGGCGATCACCGTGATCCCGCTCGCCCTGATCGGCGCGCTGCTGTTCTACAAGCCGTTCAGCAGCGGCGACACAGTCACCTCGGCAACGGGTCCGGAACCAACGACGATCCGGTCCACCTCGGTCGCACCCACCACCGAGCCGACCGCACTGCGCCGTACCGAGAAGCCGACCCGGCAGATCGAGCGCAGGCCGACGTCGACGCCCGCACCGTCGGCCACGCCGGAACGATCACCGGTCGTCGAGCCCACCGCCGAGCCGGCGGAGCCGCCGACGGCCGCCCCAGGGCCGTCAGCGACCGTGTCGTCGACGCCGTCGACTTCGGTCGTGAGCGCGGTCCACTACGAGAACTGCGACGAGGTCCGCGCCGCCGGCAAGGCGCCGCTCCATCGTGGCGACCCCGGCTATTCGCGCGACCTGGACCGCAACGGCGACGGCATCGCCTGCGACCACGGCAACTCCTGATCACGGCCGGACGACCACCGGCTGGAAGGCAGCCTGGACGTTGGCACTGGTCGGGGTCACCTACTCCTTGGACGGCACGTAGAAGTCGGAGTCGAAGTACGACGTGAAGTGGAGCGTCCGCGGACACGACGAGCTGTTGATCTGGAGCGTGGTGCGCGCCACGAGCCAGCCGGTGCGCAACTCGTACGCCTTCACCGGGATCGCGATCTTGTGGAAGGTCACGTCGGTCGGGAAGGCGCTCGGGTTCTTCACCGGTGTGTACGGGCAGGTGCGAACCGCCGTTCCGTAGTCGGGATCGTCTGCACAGACGACCAGGGAGGCGACGGTCGGGTCGGTCGTCTTCCAGCTGCCTGGAAGCTTCGTCGTGTAGTCATCCGCCTCGGACGCACTGACGTCGGCCTCGCCGCGCGCGGTCTTCGGCGCGTCCACGACGCGGTGGCCGAACCAGTACCTCTGCTCGGCTGTCGTCACGCCCCACAGTCGCCGGCCTCGCGCTCAGAGCATGAGGCGTCCCGCCGGCCGCCGCCGCGCCGTGGCCGGTTGCTGCCAGTTACAGGCGGATGGACTTCTTGTTCATGAACTCCTCGATGCCGGCCGGCCCGAGTTCGCGGCCCATGCCGGACCGCTTGATGCCACCGAACGGAAGGTCAGCCTGGGATCCGCCGGCGCGGTTCAGGTAGACCATGCCGGCCTCGATCTGTTCGGCGACACGGCGGGAACGCTCGTCGTCGGTGCCCCAGACCGATGCGCCGAGACCGAACGGCGTGTCGTTCGCGAGCGCGATCGCCTCGGCCTCGGTCTCGGCCTTGAACACGATCACCACCGGCCCGAAGATCTCCTCGTAGTACGCGTCCATCTCCGGCGTGACGTCGGTGAGGACGGTTGCCTCGAGGAACGCACCCGGCGTGACGCGCCGGCCGCCGGTGCGCAGGGTTGCGCCCTGCTCAACCGCCTTCGCCACCTGGCCTGCGACCTCGTCCGCGGCCGCGTTGGAGGCCAGCGGCGGCAGCTTCGTCTCCGGGTCGGCGGGGTCGCCGGGAACGTAGTACTCCGCGACGCGCTTGGTCAGGCGGTCGACGTACTCGTCGTAGATGTCGGCGAGCACGATCATCCGCTTCGGCGCGTTGCAGGACTGGCCGCAGTTGCGCATCCGGGCGGTCGCGGTCGAGTTGACGGTCTCGTCCATGTCGGCGGTGTCGAGCACGATCAGCGGGTCGGAGCCGCCGAGTTCGAGCACGGTCTTCTTCAGGTTCTTACCGGCTTCGGCGGCGACCGAGACACCGGCCTGTTCGCTGCCGGTCAGCGAGACGCCGACGATCCGCGGGTCGGCCAGGATCGCCGGGATCTGCCGGCTGGACGCGTACGTGTTCACGTACACATCGTCCGGTACGCCGGCCGCCCGCAGGATCTCCTCGATCGCGCGGCCCGAACGCGGGCAGATCGACGCGTGCTTGAGCAGGATGGTGTTGCCGAGCACCAGGTTCGGCGCGACGAACCGGGCCACCTGGTAGCACGGGAAGTTCCACGGCATGATCCCGAGCAGCGCGCCGATCGGGCCCTTGGTGATGACCGCCCGTCCGCCCTTGATGTCCAGCGGTTCGTCGGCCAGCAACGCCGGCCCGTTCTCGGCGTAGTACCGGAAGATGTCGACCACGATGCCGACCTCGCCGCGGCCCTCGTTGATCCGCTTGCCCATCTCCTGCGTCATGATCGCGGCCAGCTCGTCGGTCCGTTGTTCGAACAGGTCCGCAGCGCGCGCCACGATCGCGGCGCGTTCCTCGACGGTCCGGCGTCGCCACCCCGGATAGCCGGAGTGCACCCGCCCGATCGACTCCCGCACCTCCTCGTCCGTCGAGTTGGCGACTTCCTCGATCAGCACACCCGTGGCCGGGTCGGTGACTGAATACATGGGTCCTCCATCCAAAGACGACGCAAGCGCCCAGGCTAACCACTCCACTCCATACTGTATACAGTGATCTCACCTGTTGTCGTCGGGGGTGTGGCCGGGCATGCTCAGGGCTGTCCCGCCCACTCGTTGATCGGATGCCCGCCCGTGTCTGAGCTACGGAAATACCGTCTTGTCGTTGTGCGGCTGGTCGCCGTACTGGCTGCTGTCTCGGTGCCGAGTCTCGCGCTCGCCGCGCCGGACGCCACCGCTCCCCCGGATCCCGCGAACGCCTGGCAGTACCCGCACTGGCCACAGAAGCAACCGTGGCAGGAGTCGGGCACGGCCGGGCCGGAACAGCGGATCGCCACCACGGCGAAGAACGGCCTGCCCGGGCCGATCGATCCGCAGAACTGGGAGAACCCCGACCACATGACCTGGAACGACTACCGCAAGCCGCCCGGGACGAACTGGGCCGATCCCGCGGTGCCGGGATCGGTGCGCACGTTCAAGGGTGCGCTGGTGCTGGTCGACTACCCGAACCAGGATTTCGTCATCACCAAGCCGAAGGGCTCCACGCCGTTCGGCAACCCGAGCGCCGAGGCGAACGGCGTACCGCGGGACCAGGTCGCGCAGTTCTACAAGAACTTCCTCAACACACCCAGCGCGCTGAACCGCGGCCACACCCTGCACGAGTACTGGATGGAGGACTCCGGAGGCCGGTACGGCGTGGACCTGACGGCGTTCGGCCCGTACCGGATGCCCGGCAAGTCGCACGAGTACGCGATGGAGTTCCAGGGCGACTCCGCCTGCCCGGCCGGTGACGACTGCACCAAGGACATCCGTGCCGACGGTCGCGCCGCCTGGGTCGCCGACCAGGGGCCTGAGGTCCCGGCCGGGTTCGACTTCGTGTTCTTCCTCAGCGCCGGGCAGGACGAATCGTCCACCTGGCAGGAGTTCGGGATGATGAAGTTCCCGAACAAGGAGGACGTCACCGAAGACTTCGGCCCGCCGGACCCGGCGCTGCCGAACTGGTCGGACACCCGGTACGTCGACTGGACCTCGTGGGCTGCCGGCGCGTCGATCTGGCCGAACGCCGGCGGCGGGTCGTCCACCCAGGCCGAGAGCTCCGGGATGGGTGTCTTCGCCCACGAGTTCAGCCACATCCTCGGCATCGGCGACAACTACAACAATCCGTACGGCGTCCCGCCGAGACGCTCCTACACCGGCATCTGGGAGATGCTCAGCCGCGGCAGCTTCAACGGTCCCGGCGGACCACACAGCCGGTGGATGATCCCTGCTACCGGTGGCGCGTCGATGGGCGCGCAACACATGCTGCGGAACAAGATGAAGCTCGAGATGGTCGACGAGCAGAACGTCCTTCGGCTGTCCCGCGAAGCCCTCGCGTCGTCCGGCGTGGTGATCGCTGACGTCACCGCACGGTCTGTCGAGCCGGGAGCGAAGGGCCTGTCCGGCGTCAACATCGCGCTCGGTGGAGCGGGCGACCTGGCACCGCCCTGTGACGTCAACACCGACGCGTTGTGTGACGGCCGCGGCTACCAGAACTACACGGTCGAGGTGGTCGACCGGATGGGCACCGACTCGTTCACGCCCGACTCCGGGGTGCTGCTCGCGAAGACCAAGAACCAGGACCGGGCGCCGTTCGAGTGGGTCGTCGACGCGAACCCGCAGGACATCAAGATGACCGACTACGTGCTGCCCGACGGCACCGAGGTACCGATCACCATCGGCGACTACCGTCAGCTGTCCGACGCCCTGTTCCACGCGGGCACGAACTCCGGCAGCGAGTACGAGTACACCGACACCGCCAACCGGCTGCACTTCTACGTCACCAACATCCACCGCAACGGCAAGGCCGTCCTGTCCTACACGGTCGCGATCCGCTCGCTCGACGGCGCCGGCCCACAGAAGCGTGGCGTCCGGGTCCTGCCGACGGTCGCCAAGCCTGGTCAGGGCGGCGTCCAGACCTGCAACTTCAACCTCACCAACACCGGCAAGGCCGGCACCGGAGCACAGCACCCCGAGGACGTCACGCCGTACCTCAAGGGCGATGTGTACCGCGTTTCCGCGAAGGTGGACGGCAAGAACTGGGACGTCCAGCTCCCCAACGCGCTGGCCACCGCCAACGCCGGCCAGCACGTGAACGTTCCGGTCTACGCCAAGGCCGGCATCGCTCCGCTCGCCAAGATCACTCTCACCGCCACCTCCGAGAGCGACCCCACCAAGAAGTCCACCGCCACCTGCATCGCGATCAGGCGGTAAGCAGCTCGGTCAGTGCGTCGGGCGTCCAGGACAACTGGACGCCCGGCGCGGCCGACAGGTAGTCGACGATCTGCGGCGTGGTCCAGCCGTGGGCTTCGGTGAGGCCGGTGGCTATCCAGCGGAGGTACGGCGCTGTGGGGGCGGCCGGATCCAGGTCGGATGCGTTTCCGTGGGTGACGGTGAACATCGGGAGACCGTCGCGTTCGCCGAGGCGAGCGACGGTTTCGTAGCGGCCCGGGCCCATGGTGTGGAGGGACTCGACGTTGGCCAGCAGGCCGGCGAGGTCGCGGGCGAAAGGCCCGCCCGGCTCACGACGCATCTCCTGCGCGGCGACGTCGCCGAGCTGGTCCGGAGTCAGCAGGTACGCGCGTCCGGCGACGCGGCCGGGACCGGCCGGATCGTAGAAGGCGGACCCGCCGCCCCAGACTTTCGACGCCCCGGCGAAGAGCAGACGCCCGGGTACGTCGACACCCGCGATCTGCTCGGGGTCGCTGCGATCCCGGCAGCCCGGATACACCCGCATCCCGCCGGCCGGGCGACCGCCGGCCAGGTAGCAGCGGAAGCGGTCGAGGGCGAGGTTGGAACCGTAGGCGACGTACCAGACTCGCTCCATCGAACCTCTCAGACCGGGAGGGCACGCTCCACGGAGGCCTGCTCGGCCTCCGCCAGCACGATGCGGGAAGCCTCACGGTACCGGCGGTCCGCCTCGGCCGGAGTGTCGCCCACAGCGGTCAGCCCGAGCCTGCCCTTCTCGGTCACGCAGCTGATCATGTGGAACACCACACCGACCTGCTTGGCCTGGTCGAAGTGCAACCCGTGCCGCGCGACGATGTCGAACAGGTCCGCAGGCATCAAGCCCGTCAGCAGTTCCGACTCCAGGTGATCGGTCGCGACCAGATGTTTCTCCTGGCCGCTCGAGGTCAAGAACAGTGCGGTCCGCGGGTCGTAGCGCCCGTCGGTCAGGTACTGCAGCGTGAGGAACGGGTGTGTCGTCCCGCCCTTACGCAGGTTCAGTTCGATCGCGTACGGCGTCCACGCGCCGAGCTCGTCCTTGACCACGACGAAGTCGATCGCGAAACGCCCGAGCGCTCCTTCGCTCGCCAGCCGCCGCCCGATCGTCGCGGCGTGCTCGGAGATCATCCGCGCGTACTGCCGCGCTGCCGGGAAGATGCAGCCGAGGTAGCTCTGGCCGCTCGCGCCGCCGAGCAGTTGGTCGTGCGTCGACAACAGCTCGACGGCACCACCGGGCACGACTCGCAGCTGAACGCTGGGGCTCTGCAACTCCGTGCCGACGATCCGTTCCTCGACGATTCCGCCGTTCTCCGCGAACTTGGCGATGTACGTCTCGAACGGCATCTTCTGGGACTCCAGCTCCATCGCCCGCAGCCGCTCCAGCACTTCGTCCCGCTCCCCCGCCGACCCCGGCGCGGGCAACCCCTTCAGCCGCACGACCGCGTTGCCCTCGCCGGACACGCCTTCGTTGAGCTTCACGATCGCGCTGTCCATCGTGGGACGTTCGGCCCGCATCGCGAGCAGTGCGTCGGCGATGTCGTCGAGGGTGCGCAGGTTCTCCGCCCCGAGCGGATGCGGTACGCCGATCTCGGCGAACAACCGGCGGCAGCCGGACTTCGAGCCCAGTGGGGCCAGCCGCGGATCGGCGGCGTACATCGGGATGCCGAGGCTGATCGCGACGTCACGCTCGAGCTCGGTGGTGTTGTAGGGAATCAGGTGCGAACGCAACGGATTCGGGATCAGGTCGGCGATCCGCTGGAGCAACCGCGGCCGGGCCAGCAGCTTCTCGCTGAGCGAGATCGGCGTGGCATCGTTCACCGCGATCAACGACAGCCGGGCCCGCGCATGACTCGGGATCACGCCGGGCAACAGCGCCAGGTAGTACTCGATGATCTCGGGCGCGATCGGCACCGAGGTCACGTAGATCATCCGCAGCCGCGGCTCCCGCAGCAGGATCAGCAGGAACAGGAACCGTTCCTCGTAGGCCTGCATCATCGTCCCGGTGCCGGCCGACTCGGTCCGGTCCAGCGTCAGCGACGGTACGACGACCACCGACTCGTCGGGATGGTTGAGGCGCATCGCGGCCCACACCCCGGCCATCCTCGACTGCAGTTGGTCGAAGTACTGGTACCGCTCGTCCTCGGTCAGGGAGGACAGGCTCCGAGCCGCCTCGTCCGGAGCGGTCCACAGATCGCCGGTCATGACGCGACCTTGGAGTTGTCGAGACCGCGAATGCTGTACGCATGCACGGTGCGGCTGAAACCGCGGACCTCCCGCAGCCCGGCGTCCTCGCCGATGACCGCGTTGCCGGCGGCGCTGTACACCCGTTCGGTAGCCAGGATCTGCCACGCCTCAGCGTCGGCGCACAGTCGCGCGGCCAGGTTGGTCACGCTGCCGATGGCGGCGTAGTCCAGTCGTTCGTCGAACCCGATCGTGCCGAGCGTCGCGTAGCCCTGGGCAATACCGATACCGAGCCCGAGGTCGTGCCCGCGACGGCTCCACGTCTCGGCCAGTCCGCGGACCCGGGTACGCATCGCGACGCTCATCCGCAGCGCCCGCAGCGGTCCGTCCTCGCAGCGGACCGGGTCGTTGAAGAACACCATCAAGCCGTCGCCCGCGAAGCGTTCCAGCGTTCCCTCGAACCGGAAGATCAGGTCGCCGAGCGCGTGGTGGTACTCCTCCAGCACGCCCATCACCTCCTCCGGCTCGCTCGCCTCGGCGAACGTGGTGAAGCCGCGCAGGTCGCAGAAGACCACGACGATCTCGCGCCGGTGGCTGGCCAGGAACGACTCGTCGCCGGAGTCCACGATCAGCTCGGCCAACTGCGGGCTGAGGAAGCGCCGCAACCGGTTCATCCGCTGCAGTTGCGACACCTGGCTCTCGACCCGCGATTCCAGTTCCTGGTTCCACGCCGACAACTCGGACGCCTGGCGCTTGATCGTGTCCTGGTAGTCCTTGATCCTCGCGAGCGAGGCGACCCTCGCCAGCAACTCACTCTGGTTGACCGGCTTGGTCAGGAAGTCGTCGGCGCCGGCCTCGAGCGCCTTCACCTTCTGCTCATCGCCGCTGGCCGTCACCATCACCACCGGCAGGTACGCCGTGTCCACCTGGTCGCGGATCCGGCGGCACACCTCGTAGCCGTCGATCCCGGGCATCAGGATGTCGAGCAGCACGAGGTCGACGTCCTCGGCCGCGATCACCTCCAGCGCCTGCTCTCCTGACGATGCGGTCAGGACGTCGTACCCGCGGGGGGTGAGGATCGCCTCCAGCAGCCGTACGTTCGGTGGTTGGTCGTCGACGACGAGCACCTTGGTCATCGTGCACCTCCGAGTTGGAGGAAGTCCCGGACTTGCTGTGGCAGAAGGCGGACGCTGATCGGCTTCTCGACGTACCCGGTGAAGCCTGAGGCGAACGCGTGCTCGCGGTCGTGGTCCATCGCGAACGCCGTCACCGCGACGACCGGTACGGCGCGACTGCGCTCACTCGAACGGATCCGGCGCAACGCCTCGGCACCGTCGATCCCTGGCAGCTGCAGATCCATCAGGATCAGATCCGGTTGCTCGGACTCGGCCAGCCGGACACCGTCCTCACCCGAGGTCGCCTCGATCACGTCGTAGCCGGAGAACCGCAGCACGTCGCGCAACAGCTTCAGGTTCTTCGGGTTGTCCTCCACCACCAGGATCAGTCCTGGACTCATCGATCCTCCCCCTCGTCTCCCGCGACGGCTCCCACCGCGCGCAAGGCCTGCAGCAACGCGTCCCGGCTCACCGGCTTGACCAGATAGGCGGCGGCACCGAGCTTCGTACCGCGAGTCCGTTCGTCGACAATCGACACGATGATCACCGGGATGTCGCGGGTCGCCGCCTCGGCCTTCAGCGCCTGCAGCACAGCCCAGCCGTCGATCCCCGGCAACCGGATGTCCAGCAGGACCACGGCGGGCCGGACCCGGCGTACGGCGTCCAGTCCGGACTGACCGTCGCCGGCCACCGTCACCCGCAGCGCAGCACCGGACAGGTACGCCGTGATCAGGTCGAGGGACGGACGGTCGTCCTCGATCACGACCACGTCGCCGACGGTTCGGGCCGCATCCCGGCCCGGCTCGCTTTCCCTGCTTCGCAAGGAGAATCCGAACGTGCTGCCGACCCCGACCTCGCTGTCCAGCCACATCCGCCCACCGAGCAACTCGACGATCCGGCGCGACAGCGTCAGCCCGAGGCCCGTGCCCTCCTCCTGCGACGGACCGCGACCGCCCTGCTGGAACGACTCGAAGATCCGCTCCCGGTCCTCCGGAGGTACGCCGCGGCCGGTGTCGGTGACGGAGATATGGACCTCGGCCCCGGACCGTGTCGCCCGGATCACGACCGCTCCGTCGTCGCCGGTGAACTTCACCGCGTTCGTCGCCAGGTTCAGCACGACCTGCTTCAGCCGGAGCTCGTCGGCGTACACCTGATCGATGCCCGGACCGACCTCGACGTGCAGGTCGATACCGTGTGCGGCCGCGCGTTCGCGCAGCATCGACGCGGTGTTGTCGAGCACGCGGCGCAGCGGGAAGGTGGAGTACTCCAGCTCCATCCGGCCGGCCTCGACCTTGGACAGGTCGAGGATCTCGTTCAGCAGTTCGAGCAGGTGCTTGCCCGAGCCGTGGATGTCGCGCAGGTACTCCTCCTGGCGTTCGTTCAGGTCGCCGAACATGCGCTCCAGCAGGACTTCGGAGAACCCGAGGACGGCGTTGAGCGGCGTACGGAGCTCGTGCGACATGCTGGCGAGGAACTCCGACTTGTGCCGGCTCGCGACCTCGAGCTCGGCGCTGCGCTGCTTGAGCTCTCGATAGAGCTGCGCGTTCAGCAGGGCGAGGGTCGACTGGTCGGCGAACATCTCCAGCAACGTCAGCGTCTCCTCGGCGAACTCACCCGGTCGCATCCGGCGGACGACCAGCGAGCCGACGATCTGTCCTTCGCGCAGCATCGGTACGGCGACCAGCGAGCGCCAGCCGGCGTCGTACAGAACGGCCAGGTGCGGGTCGCGCTCGACGGCACTCAGGTCGGGCACCGCCAACGGGCGGCCGAGCTTGGCCGCGCGGCCGACGAGGGTCTCGTCGAGATGGATGCGGGTAAGGCGCAACCGTTCGATCACGCTCGGAGCGGTCTGGTAGACGCTGCGAACGAGGAAGCACTGCTCGTCCTCGTCGTACTCCATGATCGAGCCGCCGTCGGTCGCCGAGATCCGCACCGCATGCTTGGCGATTGTCGACAATACGTTCGCCACATCAAGACTGGAGTTGACCGCTTCCCCAACCTCGCGCAACGCCTCCAGCTCGCCGAGCCTGCGGGTCAGCTCCGCGCCTCGCGCCTCGAGCTGCTGGACGAGCTTGACGCTGTTCACCGCCATCGCCGCCTGGCCCGCGAAGGCGGTGACGAGATCCTGCTCGCCCTGGCCGAACGGGCTGACCTCGTTGCGCCAGACTGCGAGCGCGCCGACCACCTCGTCGTCGACGAGCATCGGCGCTCCCATCGTGGTCCGGAACCCGGCCAGTCGCTGGAGCTCCTGACGCCCGTACGCCGGATCCGCGAGCACGTCGGGGATCTGCTGGGTGGCGCGATCGAGGCCGACCCGGCCGATCAGCGTGGCCCGGTCGAGCGGCGTCGGATGCTCGATCAAATAGCGGGTCGCCTCGGCCGACAGCCCGACCGCCTTGCTCAACTGGAAGTTCCCGCCGTCGAGCAGGTACAGCTGCGCGGCCTGCGATCGGCACAGGCGGCAGGCGCTCTCGACGATGGTGGTCAGGACTGTGTCCGGGTCGCCCGCCGAGCGACCGACCGCCGACAGGACCTCGTTGGCCGCGGCGAACTGGTCGCTCAGTGCGGCGAACTCCCCCCGGAGCCGTTCGAGTCCGTTTTCCCTGGCGCCGAAGAGCGCGCGCCCGCCCATCGCAGCCTCCCCCAATCCCCCAGGCCGCGCTAGTCCAGTCTCCCGCCGATCATCGCGGAGAGCAATCACTCCACGGGTGATCGACCAACCTTGCACTGTTCGGAATGGCGTGAAGAGCACATGCAATGAACAGCAGAGTTCATCTTCCGTGGGTTAATCGTTCAAGCTAGGGTGCCTGCGATGCCGTGCTGGTGCTGAACCCTCCATCCGTCCCCTCCGCCCACAAGGAGAGCAGGCATGCCAGACATCAACCGCCGCAGGTTCCTGCAGCTCGCCGGTGCGTCCGCCGCGGCCGCCGCGATGGCCAACAGCATCGAGCAGGCCGCCGCGATCCCCGCGCACCGCCGGTTCGGTGACATCACCGACGTCGAGCACATCGTCGTCCTGATGCAGGAGAACCGCTCGTTCGACCACTACTTCGGCACTCTCAAGGGCGTCCGCGGCTTCGGCGATCCGCGACCGGTGACGCTGCCCAGCGGCAAGCCCGTGTGGCACCAGACCGACGGCGCCGGGAAGGAGATCCTTCCGTTCCGGCCCGAAGCGGACAACCTGGGCCTGCAGTTCATCCAGGACCTCGCGCACAGCTGGTCCGACGCGCACCAGGCGGTGAACAACGGCAAGTACGACCAGTGGATCCCGGCCAAGACCGCGACCACGATGGCGTACCTGACCCGCGAGGACATCCCGTTCCACTACGCGCTGGCCGACAAGTTCACCCTGTGCGACGCGTACCACTGCTCGTTCATGGGTTCGACCGACCCGAACCGCTACTACATGTGGACCGGCTACACCGGGAACGACGGAACCGGCGGCGGCCCGGTCCTCGGCAACGACGAGGCCGGCTACGGCTGGACGACGTACCCGGAGCGGCTCGAGCAGGCCGGCGTCTCGTGGAAGATCTACCAGGACATCGGCGACGGGCTGGACGCGGCCGGCGGCTGGGGCTGGATCGACGACGCCTACCGCGGCAACTACGGCGACAACTCGCTGCTGTACTTCAACAACTACCGCAACGCACAGCCCGGGAACCCCTTGTACGACAAGGCACGCACGGGCACGAACGCGAAGGCCGGCGAGAGCCTGTTCGCCCGGCTGACCGCCGATGTGAAGGCGGACCGGCTGCCGAAGATCTCCTGGATCGCGGCGCCGGAGGCGTTCACCGAGCACCCGAACTGGCCGGCCAACTACGGCGCCTGGTACATCTCCCAGGTCCTCGATGCGCTCACCTCGAACCCGGAGGTGTGGAGCAAGACCTCGCTGTTCATCACGTACGACGAGAACGACGGCTTCTTCGACCACGCCGTCCCGCCGTACCCACCGCTGTCCGCGGCGCAGGGATTGTCGACAATCGACCCGGCGCCCGACCTGTACACCGGCACGAAGGCCTCGCACGGTGCGTACGGTCTCGGTCAGCGGGTGCCGATGCTGGTCGTGTCGCCGTGGAGCACCGGTGGCTTCACCTGCTCGGAGGTGTTCGACCACACCTCGATCATCCGGTTCATGGAGCGCCGGTTCGGTGTGCACGAACCGAACATCTCGCCGTGGCGGCGGGCGATCTGCGGTGACCTGACGTCGGCCTTCGACTTCGGTACGACGAGCACTCGGCCGGCCCAATTGCCGGACACGTCGGCGTACGTGCCGCCGGACAACGAGCGCCACCCGGACTACGTGCCGACGCCGCCGTCGGTCGGCCGCGTCCCCGGTCAGGAGCGCGGCGCCCGCCGTACCCGGCCGTTGCCCTATGCACCGATCGTCGACGGATCGGTTGCTGGCGGCAAGTACACGCTCAGCTTCCGGTCCGGTGCGCACGCCGGGGCGCAGTTCCTGATCACGTCGGCGAACCGGACCGACGGGCCGTGGACGTACACGACCGAGGCGGGCAAGAGCATCGCGGACAGCTGGAACACGATCTACTCCAACGGCGTCTACGACCTGACCGTGCACGGACCGAACGGGTTCCTGCGCACCTTCCAGGGCAAGCCCGCCACCGGCCTGGAGATCACCGCCCGCGAGAACACCCGCACCGGCGACGTCGACCTCACGCTGACCAGCGACACCGCCCGCCGCGTCACCATCACCAACGCGTACGGCGGCAAGCCCAAGCGCCTCGACCTCCGCCCGGGCAAGACCACCCACACCATCACCACCACCGAACACTGGTACGACGTCACCATCACCACCACGACAGACGCGACATACACCCGCCGCCTGGCCGGCCACGTAGAAACCGGCACCCCAGGCCGCAGCGATCCCGCAATCAAAACCATCTGACCTCAGTCAGCACGCCTACCCCGGCAAGGCCCAGGCAGACATCCCGTCGTCTATCTGGGCCTCCGCCGAGCACCAGGATCCGCACCGACCCGCGGGCGTGGATCAAATCGAACGGTCCGTCGACCGGCCTCCCGTCGCGCAGGTCGTGACGGATCACCTGACCCGCTACCGAGCCCTGCTGACCAATCCGGGTTTCAAGGCCTGGTTCTACCAGTTCCTTATGACCAGTGGTCGACGTCGGTCAGACGTCTGAGCTCTACTGGTGGGACGCCGAACGTCGAGGTGACGAGGCGGCTGAAGTGGGAGGGGTTGGGGAAGCCCCAGCGGGCTCCGATCGCGCTGACCGGCAGGGCTCGCAGCGCCGGGTCGAGGAGGTCGTGCCGGCAGCGGTCGAGGCGGAGCCGGCGGATGTGGTCGACGACGGTGGCCGGCTCGGTCTCGAACAGTTTGTGCAGGTAGCGGACGGAGATGTACTGGGCATCGGCGATCATGCGTGGGGACAGCGCCGGGTCGGACAGGTGCTCGTCGATGAAGGCGTGGATCTGGACCAGGAGCGTCCGGCGTCGTGATTCGGACGGAATCGGGCGGCGGTTGCCGAGCCGACGGGACAGCGTCACCGTCAGCAGGTCCAGCATGGTCGTCCCGAGGCGTGCTGCATCGGCTTGGGCGAGGTCGTCGACCTGCCCGGGGAGCTGACGGGCGAAGGACGAGACGAGCGCACCGACCCCTTCGCTACCGCGCATCCGGACGCCTGCGAGCTCTGTGAGGTCGGCCGATGACAGCGGCAGCAGTGCGCGGGGAAACGTGACGGCAACGATTCCGGCGGACGGGCCGTTCGCCCAACTGCAGGGGCGCAGCAGGTCGACCAGCGCGAAGTCTCCGGGAGCGCACCGGGCTTCGCGACCGCCGTGCGCGATCACACCCCGTCCGCGAACCTGGACGTCGATCTTGCACAGCTCGGGGTCCGAACTGCTGATGTGCGACCGCTTCCGGCTCGCCTGGCTCGATTCGCCCGTGGCGAGCTCGATGACTCGCACCGGCCCGAGATCCTCGATCCGTAGCTGGTCGCGGGCATCGAGCCCGGTGGCCGGTGGCACCAGGTCGAGGCGCCCGAGCGAATCCCCGACCACGTGGTGCCAATAGTCGGCCCGCGCGTTCAGGGGCTGATCATCAGCGCTGAACACGATGCTCATACCATCCACCGTACGGCGATACCCGCCATTCGTTCACCCGTGCGCAAGAGCTGTGCACTCGTAGTCATGCGCTGCGGTGTGAGGCCTGCGAACGTCGAGGGCATGACCAACGACATCGACCCGCGGACAGACCACGACCTGCTCCGCGGCGCCACCGCAACGAAGGTCCTGACCGCCGCGGCAGAACTCGGCGTAGCCGACCTGCTCGCGGACGGACCACAGTCGACCGAGGATCTTGCCAAGCGCATCGGCGCGCACCCGCCGTCCTTGTACAGAGTCCTGCGGATGCTCTCCGGGCTGGGTTTCGTGACGCAGCGTCAACCCGACGAGTTCGCCCTCACGGACCTCGGTACGACGCTCCGCACCGGGACTCCCGCCTCGATCCACGCGTTGATGACGATGCTCTGGGGTCCCGAAGCGTGGTCGGCCTGGGGTGAACTCGCCTGGACCGTTCGTACCGGTGAGACCGGTTGGAGTCGTGCTCACGGGATGAGCTGGATCGACTTCTACAACCGGCGACCGCAAGCGTCCGCCAACTTCAACAAGGCGATGTCGCAGCACACCCGAGCCGCCGCCCCCGCCCTCATCGAGGCAGCCCAGCTGGATCGCTTCCGGACCTGCGTCGACATCGGCGGCGGCGACGGCACCCTCCTCGCGGAGATGCTCCAGGCACAGCCCACTCTCGAGGGGATCGACTTCGATCTGGAGTCCGGACTCGGCGCGGCTGCCGCGACGCTGACGGCAGCGGGCGTCAGCGATCGTTGCCGCATCGAGGCCGGCGACTTCTTCGACGCCGTACCCGGAGGAGGCGACGTCTATCTGCTGAAGCAGATCCTCCACGACTGGGACGACAAGGCGGTCGTCGCCATCCTCCGCAGCTGTCGCGCGGCCATGTCGCCGGACGCTCGGCTGCTCGTCCTCGAACGATTGCTGCCCGAGCTGACCGGCCCGGACGACCTGCCCACGTTGCTGGTCGACCTGCACATGCTGGTGATCACCGGCGGACGCGAGCGCACCGCGGACGAGTTCCGCGGGCTCCTCGAGCAAGCGGACTTCACCACAGTCGCCGTCAGCGAGTCGCTGCCTCCGTTCGGCTATCACGTCATCGAGGCGGCCCCGGCCTAGTGCCAGCCCTCTCTAGAGGATGGGCGCTTCCGGCTTGGGGGCGTCGGCTGGGGTGCTGTCATCCAGCTCCTCAACGGCGTCGACGTTGATGCGGGTGGACCAGCGGTTGTCCGGGTCGGGTTGGGGGATGGAGTCGAGCAGGAGCTGGGTGTAGGGGTGCGACGGCTCGTGCATCACCGTGGAGACCGGGCCGCGTTCGACGATCGTGCCCTTGGTGATGACCATGACCTCGCCGCCGAGGTAGTAGACCGTCGACAGGTCGTGGGTGATGAACAGGGTCGTCATCCCGTGCTCACGCTGGAAGTCGAGCAGGATGTCCAGGAAGTGCTTGCGCACCTGGGCATCCAGCATCGACACCGGCTCGTCGGCGATGATGAACGACGGCCTGAGCATGTGCACCCGCGCCAGCATGATCCGTTGCCGCTGGCCACCGGACAGCTGGTGCGGATACCGGCCGAGGACGTTCTCCGGCTCCAGCCGGACCGCCCGCAGTGACTCCTCGATCAGCTCCAGTCCCTTGGACCGGCTGCTGGTGAGCCCGAACTTCTTCACCGCCTTCCACAGCACCCGATCGACCCGGTAGAACGGATTGAAGATCGCGTACGGATCCTGGAACACCGGCTGGACGTCGCGCCGGTACTCGTCGTACTCGGCCCTGCTCAGCTTGAAGATGTCCTTGCCGCCGTAGAGCACCGAGCCCTCGGTCGGTTTCTGCAGGCCGAGCACGTTGCGGGCGATCGTGCTCTTCCCGCTGCCGCTCTGGCCCACCAGGCTGACGACCTGCGGTGGCTCGGCCGCGAGCGTGAAGCTCACGTCATCGACAGCGGTGATGTAACCGCCCTCCACACCACGCGCATGGAATCGTTGCTGTACGCCACGAAGTTCGAGCTCGGACTTCACGAGGCCCTCCGTCCTACCCGTGGGATCGACTCGATCAGCTGCCGGGTGTAGGGATCCCGTGGGTCCTTGAACACCTGGCGTACGTCGCCGACCTCGACCAGCCGGCCCTCGTACATCACCGCGACCCGATCGGCCAGTTGCGCATGCACTCCCATGTCGTGGGAGATCACCATCAGCGTCACGCCGAAGTCGCGGCGCAGGTCGCCGAGCGACTGCAGGATGACCCGCTGGATCGTCACGTCCAGCGCGGTGGTCGGCTCGTCCGCGATCATCAGGTCCGGCTCCAGCGCGACCGCGATCGCCATCAGCACGCGCTGCTTCATCCCGCCGGACAACTCGTGCGGGTACATGCTCGCGACCCGCGGCTCGAGGCCGACCTCGCCGAGCAGCCGCGGGATCATCGTGTCGACCTCGCCCCTGCGGCCGGGCGCGTGCTCGAGGATCACGTCCTTGAACTGGTCCCGGACCCGCATCACCGGGTTCAGCGAACTCATCGATCCCTGCGGCAGATAGGACAGCGCGCTCCAGCGCAGGACCCGAAGCTCCTCGCCGTCCACCTTCAGCAGGTCGATCGGTGAACGGCCGCCCGGATAGAACGTCACCGAGCCGCCGGTCACCTTGCCAGGCGGCTTGAGCAGCCGGAGCAGCGCGACCGCGAGGGTGCTCTTGCCGCTGCCCGACTCCCCCGCGATCCCGAGGATCTCACCGCGCCGTACGTCCAGATCCAGCCCGCGCACGGCCTTCACGTCACCGCGGTTGGTCGAGTACGTGACGTCGAGGCCCTTCACTTCGAGCACGGAATCACTCACCGGCCACTCCTCTCAGCCGCGGGTTGTAAACCTCTTCCAGCCCGATGTTGACCATGTTCAGCGCCGCGAACAGCAAGGTCAGCAACACGATCGGGACGACGAACATCGGCCAGGCTCCCAGCGTCAGCGCCCCGGTGCCGATCGCGTTGAAGATGATCTGCCCGAGGTCGATCACCCCACCGGGCCCGAGCCCGATGATCTCCAGACCGACCAGACCGAAGATCGCACCGAGCGCGGACGACGCGAACCCGACGCCGATGAACGGCAGCAGGTTGGGCAGGAGTTCGGTGACGATGATCTCCAGGTCTCTGGACTTGCTCACTCTGGCGAGGTCGACATACGGGCGCGATCGCAGACTGAGGACCTGTGACCGGATCGTCTTCGCCGCGAACGGCCAGGAGAAGATCGAGATCATCACGCCGACCTGGAACAGGCTCACGTTCTTGGCGTACGCCGACAACGCGATCAGCAGTGGGAACGTCGGGATCACCAGCAGAATCCCGGTGAAGGTCGACAGCACCCCGTCGATCCACCCGCCCTTGTAGCCGGCCACGAACGCCACGATCACGCCGACGACGGTCGAGATCACGCCCGCGATCGCGCCGATCTGCAGCGACACCGCGAGCGCCTTCACCACCATCGCGAACACGTCCCGGCCGAACTGGTCGGTGCCGAGCAGGTGCTGTGGCGACGGCACCAGCCACTTCTCGTACGCCGCCAGCTCGATCGGATCCTGGCCACCACCGACGGCCTTCGCGATCAACGGGCTGCACAGCGCCACCAGCACCAGCAGCACGAGGACCACCAGCCCGATGGCCAACCGTCTGCTTCCTCGAATGGTCCGCACAATCGCGGAAAGCGCTCTTCTCATCGCGACCACCTGAGTTGTCGTGGATACGGCCCGGCCTTCCAGAGCGTGGAAGAGACACGAATTCCTCCGCTCAGACAGCAGAACTGTCGGTACCGGGTGATTACATTCCTTCCATGTCCCGTTTCCGGCTGAACCCAACGCCCACACAGACCGCTTCGTTGCTGCAGCAATGCACGCATGCCCGCTACGTGTGGAACCTGGCCCTGGAGCAGTGGTTGGTTGGGAAACGCAAGCGAGTCGTAGCGCCCCGCTTCACCGAGCAATGCCGGCAACTGACTGAAGCGCGAGCTGCTTGCTCCTGGCTGCGGGCAGGATCGCAGACCGTCCAGCAACAAGCGCTGCGGGACTTCGACCAAGCCCTGAGGAACCTTTACGGAGGAACTCACCGGCAGCCGACATGGCGGAAGGCCGGACTGCATGAAGGGTTCCGCATCGTCGGAGCTCAGGCACGCCGCATCGCGAAGCTGAGCCGGAAGTGGGCCGCCGTCAATGTGCCCAAGGTTGGCTGGATCCGGTTTCGAGTCTCCAGGCCAGTCCCCGAGGCGAAGTCGTACCGCATAACTCGCGACCGCTCCGGCCGTTGGCACATCGCTTTCGCCACGATTCCCGAGGCCATCCCCGCACCAGGAACGGGTGGGATCGTCGGCATCGACCGGGGCGTGACCGTCCCGGCGGCGTTGTCCACGGGTGAACTGCTGTCGTTCTCCAAGCCGTCGCCAACTGAACAGAAACGGCTGAAGCAGTTGCAACGTCGTCTTGCCCGCTGCCGTCGTAGCTCCAACCGCCGGCAGCGGGTGAAGACGGCGATCGCGAAGCTGCACGCTCGCACCCGCGACCGACGCAAGGATTGGGTGGAGAAGATCAGCACAGACCTTGCGCGCCGGTTCGACGTCATTCGTGTCGAGCAGTTGCGCATCACCCACTTGACCAGAAGGCCACGGCCAAAGCCAGACCCGGAGCGGCCGGGAGCGTATCTGCCGAACCGAAGACGCGCGAAGGCCGCGCTCAATCGCGGCATCCTGGCCAGTGGCTGGGGTGAGCTGGTACGGCGTCTGAAGCACAAGGCACCGGGGCGGGTCGACGAAGTCAGCCCGAGGCACACGTCGCAGACATGCAGCGTTTGCGGGCACCGCGCGGCGGAGAATCGCAAGAGCCAAGCGATCTTCCGATGCGTAGCCTGCGGATACCAGCGCAACGCAGACGTGAACGCGGCAACCAACATCGCGGCCGGACGGGCCGTCAGCGCACGCCGAGAGACGCACACAACGGTCTCGCCGAAGCGTGAACCTCAACTGACTACCTCCACGTAGTAGTTGGAATCCCCGTCCCGAGCGGACGGGGAGGACGTCAATTCCAGTACTTGACCCGCGGATCGAGCAGCGGGAGCAGGAGGTCGAGGATCAGGACGGCCGTCAGCACCGAGAAGATCGCGATGTTGGTCACCCCAAGGATCGTGTTGAAGTCGAGCTGCTGGATCGCGGTGACCAGCGTCGTCCCGAGACCCGGGTAGTTGAACAGCTGCTCGACCAGCACGTTGCCGTTGAAGATGAAGCCGAGCGAGATGCCGAACGCGGTGATCTGCGGCAGGTAGCAGTTGCGCAGCGCGTACCGGGTCAGGATCCGCGAGCCCTTCAGGCCTTTGGCCTCGGCGTACACCAGGTAGTCCTCGCCGAGAATCGGGATCATCAGCATCCGGGTGGACAGGATCCAGCTGAACGTCCCGATCAGGACGATGGACAACGCCGGCAACAGCCCGTACTTGAGCACGCTGCCGAAGAACTCCGGCGTGAGCCCCGGACTGATGTTGGAGTCGTACGCCGATCTGGCCGGCAGCATTCCGAGTGAGTACGCGAAGATGTACACCAGGATCAGCGCGACGAAGAAGTACGGCACGTGCGACAGCGCGATCGACAGGTTGGTCGCGATCCGCGATCCGAGCTTGCCGCGGCGCCAGCCCGCGACCGCGCCGATCACGACGCCGAAGATCCAGGCCAGCACCGCGGAGATGCCGAGCAGACCGATTGTCCAGGGCAACGATCTGAGGATGACCGTCTGCGCCGAGGTCGGGTAGTTGATCAGCGAGGGCCCCATGTCGCCGTGCAGGACCAGCTTCTGCATGTACTTGAGGTACTGGGAGAACAGATTGCCGTCGAGACCGAACTCGTGCCGGTAGCGGGTGATGATCTCGACACTCGCCTGCTGGTTGTAGATGTAGTTCTGCTGCAGGGTCTGGATCAGTGTCTGGATCGGGTCACCCGGCATCAGCCGGAAGAAGAAGAACGCGATGGTCAGCGCTCCCCACAGCTCGACCAGGTAGAGCCCGAACCGGCGGATCGCGTACGCCGCCAGCGGATGCCGCGACAGCCAGGCCCGCACCCCCGAGGACGGTGCAATGTCCTGACCCTTGTCGACAGTTACCACCGGCGGGGCCTCCGCCGTCACGCCGGCCCTTTCTGCCCGGTGCTCTCGATCCTGCCGAGCACGAAGATGAAGTGCTGCCACCAGTTCAACGGCACCTCGTACAAGTCGTCGTCGGTCGGCCAGCCCTTCCAGAACGTGGTGTTGAAGTACTGCGGGTAGCCGGTCTGGATCACCGGCAGCAACGGCAACTCCTGGAAGTAGATCTCCAGGGCCTTCGCCAGCAGCGGCTTGGCCTCCTCCGACTCCGGGTCGAGCGCGGCGAGCTCGGCCGAGATCTTGTCGAACTCGGGGTTGCGGAACCGCATCTTGTTCTTCTGCGCCGCGTTCTTGCCGACCGGCTGCGCCTTGCTGCTCTCCCAGTCGGTGTAGATCTGCTCGGGATCGATCTCGATGCCTTCCCAGTTCGAGTCGATGTCGTACTCGCCCCGCTGGAACTTCTCGTCGTGCACGCTGCCGGCCAGGCTGCGCAGGGTGGCCGGCACACCGACCTTCGCGAGGTCGGCCTTCAGCACGTTGGCCATCGCGTACTCGGGCCCGTCGACCGGTGAGACCGTGATGATCTCGAGGTTGATCTCCTTGCCCTTGTACGAGCGCTTGCCGGCCGCGTTCTTCGGCGCGATCTCGTCCAGCAGCTGGGTCGCCTTGTCCGGGTTGTACTCGAACTTGTACTTGTTCGCCAGCTCGTCGTTCTTCCACTTGTCGTTGGTCGGATAGTCCGCCCACGGGTACTGCGCCGGCGGCACCGGCACCGGCCAGATCGACTTGCCGATCTTCTCCCGGTCCAGGCAGTAGTTGATCGCCCAGCGCATCTTCGACTCGGCCATCACGCCCCGCGACGGGTCGCAGTTCAGCCACATCACCCGTGGGTTCGGGTCGTGGAACTGCGTCGTGACGAGACTCGGATAGCCGGTGTTGCGCAGCTGCTTGGCGTGCGGCTCGTCGACCGAGCCGACGTCGAACTCGGCCCGCTCGAACGCCAGCGAGGCCTGGTCGAGCTGCTTGGACGTGCTCTGGAAGACGACGTACTGCGGCTTGACGTCGAGCTTGTCCTTGTTCCAGTAGTTCGGGTCCTTCTCCCAGACGAACATCTTCTGGTTCCGGATCGCCTGCTTCAGCTTGTACGGCCCGCTGTGCACCGGCGGGTTGTCCTTGAACTTCGTCGGATCCTGCGACTTCCAGATGTGCTCGGGCATGATCCCGACCGGCGGTCCGGCGATCGCGGAGATGAAGTTGTAGTGGAACCGGGGCGTCGGCTTGAGGAACTTGACCACCGCGGTCTGCGGGTCCGGTACCTCGATCTCCTTGACGAACTCCTTCAGTTCGCCACCACCGCCGAACAGGTCCGGGCGGTCCTTCAGCAGCATCACGGTGAACTTGAAGTCGTTCGCGCCCAGCGGCTTGCCGTCGTTCCAGTGCGCCTTGGGGTCGAACTTGAACGTCAGCTCGGTGTGGTCGTCGTTGTACTTGTACTCGGTGACCAGCCACGGGGTCAGCTTGCCGGTGGCGAAGCTCAGGTAGAACAGCGGCTCGGTGGTGAGCTCGACACCCGCACCGCCCGGCGTACCGTTCGGGATCATCCCGTTGAAGCTGTCGAAGACGGTGTACTCGACCTGACCGACGATCACCGTCTGCTCCCGCGGCACGGGGATGTTGGCCTTGCCGATCTGGACCGACTTGGTCGCGGCGGGCTTGTTGTCGGCGGGCTTGTCGGAGTACGAGCCGCCGCCACCGGAGCAGGCGGCCAGGAAGGCGGCCATCGCCGCCGCGGCACCTCCCCCGACCACGCTTCGCCGACTCAGCTGATAGCGGACGACCTCTTCGACATTTTCGAACTGGGGGCGCGGTGTTTCGTTCATGACGAAAGTCACCTCCGTTTTCATTGCGCGGACAGGGCGATCACCGACCGAGAGGTGTCACGGACTATAAGTAGCGTTGACAACGTTGGCAAGAGTTCATTGCCACGTTGGAACCTGATCATCGAATGCGCAGATCAGTGGATATACCAACCTCTGACAACGATGTTTTGCTCTGCGTGACCGGGCGCACGGTTGGTCTGGTCGTCGTCGTCACACGCCGCGTCACACGGTGACCGAGTTCGATGTCCGGTATCGGCCATCACAGCGGCCGGAAACGATTCCGAAGTGGTAGTGACTTCCAGGGGGAGACATGACGAGTACGACCGTGGACTTCGAGGCGATCAAGGACAAGCAGCGGGCCGGTTGGCAGACCGGCGACTACCCACGCGTGGGCAACACGTTGCAGATCATCGCCGAGCTCCTGGTCGAGGCCGCCGATGTGCGCGCCGGGCAACAGGTGCTCGACGTCGCGTGCGGTCAGGGCAATGTGGCGATGGCGGCAGCACGCCGTTTCGCCGAAGCGACCGGCGTGGACTACGCCGTGAACCTGCTGGAGCAGGGGCGTGAGCGGGCTGCGGCGGAGCACTTGCCGGTGACGTTCACCGAGGGGGACGCGGAGAACCTTCCGCTGCCGGACAAGTCGTTCGACCTCGTGGGCAGCACCGTGGGCGTGATGTTCGCGCCGAACCATCAGCAGGCCGCGGACGAACTGGTCCGGGTCACCAAGCCGGGCGGGAAGATCGCGCTGGCGTCCTGGACGCCGGCCGGGATGATCGGCCAGCTGTTCAAGGTCGTCTCGAAGTGGGCGCCGCCACCCGCCGGTGTCCAGCCCGCCACACTGTGGGGGGCCGAGGAGCACCTGTTCGAGTTGTTCGGCGACCGGGTCGAGTGGACGGCGCTGACCAAGCGCGAGTACGTGTTCCGCTACCACTCGCCGGAGCACTTCGCCGAGTGGTTCATGGACTTCTACGGCCCGATCACGCGCATCGCGGGCAGCCTGGACGGCGAGGACTATCGCCATTTCGCCAGCGACCTCGCCGACGTACCGCGAGCGTTCGACTACGCGGACGACGGAACCGTTGCCGCCCGCGCCGAATACCTCGAGGCGGTCGGAACCCGCCGCTAGGTTGTGCACTCGCCGGATCGGTGGAGGCGGGTGACACTGGAGACCTCACGGAGGGGGTGAGGTCTTTGGCGACGATCCGTCTGCTGGGGCCACCGGAGATCGAGCGCGACGGCGAACCGGGCCGTCAACCTCGGGGGCGCAAGGCCTGGGCGCTGCTCGGCTATCTGCTACTGGCCGAGCGGCCGCCCAGCCGGCGTCGCCTCGCCGAACTGTTCTTCGCCGACGCCGAGGATCCACTGGGTGCCTTGCGCTGGACGTTGGCAGAGCTCCGCCGGGCGATCGGCGTACCGGATCTGCTCACGGGTGATCCGGTGGTGACGGCTCTCGACGATGCCACGACGGTCGACGTACTGCTCGTCGGCGAACCGTCGACGGCACCGGAAGCCCTGCTGTCATTGGGCGGAGAGCTCTTGGAGGGCGTGGAGCTGGAGTCGTGCCCGGAGTTCGAGTCGTGGTTGCTGGTCGAGCGGCGCCGGGTGGCCGGCGCAGTCGAGGCACGGCTGCGTCAGAACGCGGTCGCTCACCTCGCGGCCGGGCAGGCTGACCAGGCGATTCCCTTTGCGGCCAGGGCTGTCGCGATCAATCCGCACGAGCAGGGCAACCATGAACTCCTGATCCGCAGCCTCGCCACGTCGGGTGATCGGGTCGCCGCACTGCGGCAGATCGCGATCTGCGAAGACCTGTTCCGGCGCGAACTAGGCATCGAGGTGTCGACGTCGCTGCAGCAGGCCGCGACGCAGTCACCCGCTCCCCTGAGCGGTCGCGCGGCCGCCGTCAGTCAGCTTCAGGCAGGACGTGCCGCGATCGTTGCCGGTGCGGTCGATGCCGGTCTGCAGTGTCTGCGTCAGGCTGCTGCGCTGGCGGTGCAGTGTCGTGACAAGACGCTGGAAGCGCGTGCGCTCGCGGCTCTCGGCGGTGCGCTTGTGCACGCGATCCGCGGTCATGACGAGGAGGGTGCGATCGTTCTGCACGAGGCACTGCTCGTGGCGGATCAGGCCGGTGAGCGATCCACGGCCGTTCTCGCGTTCCGCGAGCTCGGATTCATCGAGGTCCAGGCCGGTCGCCGGAAGACCGGTGACGAGTGGCTGGCGAAGGCCCAGGCTCTGGCCGAGTCGGATGAGGAGAACGCCGCGATCCTCGGCGTACGCGGGATGAACTCCTCCGACCGATCCGACTACCCGACCGCATTCGAGCAACTGGGCGAATCCGTCGAACTCGCCGGACGCTGCGGGGACCGGCGTCAGCAGGCGTGGTCGCTGTCGCTGGTCGGACGCGCACATTTACTGCGTGGTGAGTACGGCGAGGCCGCGGCGGCGCTGGCGGAATCCCTCGACCTGGTCCACCGGGAGCGCTGGATCGCCTTCCTGCCCTGGCCGCAAGCACTCGCCGCCGAACTCGACCTGCAGGCCGGCAAACTCGACGTCGCGGTCGAAGGGTTCGAACAGGCTTGGGCGTTGGGGTGCCAGCTCGGCGACCCTTGCTGGGAAGGGATGGCGGGTCGAGGCCTCGCAATGCTGAACACCCAGCAAGGCGACCATTCCGCGGCGACCAAGTGGCTCGACCTCGCCCTCACCCGCGCCAGCACCGAACCGGACCGCTACCAGTGGGTCCACGCCCACGTCCTCGACGCCGCGATCACCGCAGCCCTGGACCAGTCCGACCACGACCGCGCCCTCCAACTAGCCGGCCGCCTATCCACCCTGGCCGCCCGCTGCGACCTCCGCGAACTCCTGGTCCACGCCAACCTCCACCTAAGCCACCTAGGCAACCCCCAAGCAGCCCAAACCGCCCAAACCCTCAGCACCACAATCGACAACCCCGCCCTCCACCAACTTATCGCCGACCGTCAGTCGTAGGCGGCGTCGGTGAGGAGTTCGGAGGTTCGGTGGGGTTCGTTGAGTACGGCGCGGATTACGTGGCGCTGGTCCCAGCGGCCGCTGGCCCACGCTAGTGCTTTGGCCAGGCCGTCGAACGTCGCGGCGTGTGGCGCGCCGTCGCCGTCGACCCACCACGACACCTCGACCCCGTCGACGGTGAGTTCCTCGTGTTCCCACCAGGTCTGCGGGACCCCGGGGACCAGCTCACGGACGATCTCAGGCACGTCGGCCGCCGTACCCTCCCCATCGATCTTGCCCTCGGCAACTTCCTGCGCCATCGGTACGTCGAACAGGTCGCTCAAGCCGTCCGCCGCCGCACCGGACGCCACCACAAAACCACCGAGATCCTCGCGCTGCAACCACATCGGTCCGTCGACGACCACCGCCTCACCCGCGTCGATCACCTGGGTGAGCCCGTCGTCGCCAAGCACCCGTACGTGATCCGGCGCATCACCCGGGAAGAGCGACAGCGTGCCCAGCTGACGCCAGAGACGCAGGAGGGCGCTCTCGTCGACCTCGCGCTCAGGATCGGCAATCCGCTCCAGCACCAGACTGATGCCATCGGCATCGAGATCGCCGACCTCGCGAACCAGCCCAATCGCCGTCCGCACCTCAGGATCAAGCCCCGCGGTCCATTCGGGCGCCTCGTCGAGGAACGTCGCCAGCACCGGCTCCGCATCCGGATCGGCCCGCCCGGCCAGCGGCTCTCCATCCTCCAGCACCACGCGCTCGCGAATCCACCAGGCCGAGTACGACGGTACGCCGAGCGGCCGGTCGTCCGGCCCGACAACGCGCACCTGCGTCACCAGTGCTCGACGCAGGTCCGGAGACGATCCGAGCAGCTCGAGAACCCGCGGCCAAGCGTCGTCGGTGATCCAGTCCAGGTCGCGGATCGCACTCAGCTCGCCAACGGTCGCGCCGTACCGAGATCCATCCGGCGCCACGTCGTACGCCCAGTCCTCGATGCCGTCCAAGTCCTTCAATGACTCGGGCAATTGGTCGAGCGCGACGTCCGAGGCAGTCACCAGGCCGAGCGTCGCGAGTACGCCGACCGCCTCCAGCGCCGGCAGACCGTACCGGTCGAGTACGGCGCGATCGATCGGCGCGACCTCCTCGTCGTCGAGCACCTCCGCGGCCTCGGACCCGGGAATCACCAGCGCGTTCGCCGGCACCAACTCCCCGTCGGCCTCACGCAGGACAAGGTCCGAGAGCCACCACAGTCCATCGGCCTGCGACGGATCCGCAGCGACCAGACTCAACACGGCATCCGCGATCGCATCCGGATCATCGGCATCGACGGAGTGCTCGACTGCCGTCCGTACGGCGCTGTCCTCGAGCAACGATCGCGGCGCCGCGGGAAGCGCCCCGAGCCGCTCAAGCGCCGGGTCCACCGCCTCCGGGTGCACAATGCGTACGCCGTACTCCCCAAAGGCAGCGAGGACGCCGGTCGGAATCTCCGGTCCTGGCAAGAGCAGACCGCGGACCCCACGCACGAGCCGACCGTCGGCGAGCGGGACCGGAAGCGTGCCGAGGGATTCACGCAGCAGCGCATCGGTGACCATGCCACTGAGCGACGCGTAGAGAGCGCTCCACCACGCGGGAGATTCGTCGGCGGCCACTCCCCCGAGTTGATCGACAACCTCGGCCAGCTCGAGCCTCCGGACGCCGAGCGTTTCGAGGGCCAGCCTGTCCTGCAGCGTCGACCTGATCAATCCTCGGACAATCGGCGCGAGTACTGCGTTGAACGCGGCATCGGCGCCGTCCACCACGACCGCGTCCCGCGGCCGGAGCAATGTCCCGTCCTCGACGGCACGCACGATCGGGATCCCGGGCAGGACGGCGACGATCTCCCCCCGGAGTGCGCGATCAAGCGCTCCCGCCGCGAGTCCGGTCGGCACGAGGTGGAGTACGTCGTCGCCGTCCTCGACACGCGCCTGCAGCAGACCGGCGTACGCCGTCGCAGCTTCGCGGACCAGTCGATCGGTCAGCGGACCCTTGGCGACGTGCCGCCGGGTCGGGTCCAGCGGGAAGCTCGCCAGCAACAGCGCCGGCAACGACAACGGTTCGTCGGTCGGAGTAGGCGCCTGCACGACCCCAGGCAGCTCCACCTGGTCACGTGGGAGCGCCCAGAGAATCGACCAGGTCGGACGAGCGCGCTCTTCGATCGGGCGATCAGCGAGCAGTTCTTCGCGTTCGCGGTCGTCGAAGACACCGGCGGAGCGACCGACCCACCAGCGGGCCTCGGCGTCTTCCAGGACCCTGTGCCCGTCCACGGTGTCGATGTCGATCCGCTCGAGATCCGGTAGCGCGAGCAGCAGCGCGTCGCCCGCCTCCTCGAGCAGCCGGCGAACCAGCGCGGCCGCGTTCTCGTCCCGCAATGGCAGGATCACGGCGGTGTCGTAGCCCTCCGGCGGCTCACCGTCGGCTTCGAACGGCAGCCGCAACACCGGCACCTGCCCGTCGCGCCGCCGTACTTCGGTATCCAGCCCGGACGACCCGACCGCCACGATCGCCGCCGCCGTGTCCGCCTTCGAGAACCGCACGCCGCCGGTGCGCGACAGGATCACCGGCTCGTCGGTTACCGCGAGGACAGCGGAGAACCCGACCCCGAACCGCCCGACCGCGGCCTCGTCCCGCTTGGCCGAGGCGCGCAGGGTCGCGAGTGACTCGACTCCTTCGGCGGACAACGGCGTACCCGTGTTCGCCACGACCAGCGTGCTGCCACGGAGCTCGTAGAGAACGCGACCCGGCGCACCGGCCCGTGCCGCGGCGTCGGCCGCGTTCTGCGCCAGTTCGATCACCAGGCGGTCGGCGTACCCGCCGAGGACGAGATCCTCTTCGGCGTTGGCGTCCTCGCGGAACCGCACCGGCGCCGCCGACCACCCGGCCAGCACCCGCTCGCGAATCCCCGCCGTACCGAACACGTCGTCGCTCACCGGTGCAGTATGCCGGGTGCCGCTCCGGACGGGGTGGTCGGCTCGTGGTGTCGGGTCGCTATCGTGGGCAGGTGATCGATCCCGGCAGCCGGTACGTCGCCCTTGGCAGTTCCTTCGCGGCGGGACCGGGAATCGACCCGATCGTGCACCGGCCGGCGGGTCGATCGGGGAGCAACTATGCGCACCTGGTCGCCGCGGAGTTCGGCCTGGACCTCGTGGACGTGACGTACTCCGGCGCCACCACTGCGCACGTCCTCGACACACAGCAGGACGACGCGCCACCGCAACTCGACGCCGTCACGCCGGACGCCGCCCTTGTCACGATCACGGTCGGAGGCAACGATCTCGACTACGTCGGGACGTTCATCCGCGGCAGCATGCTCAACACCCTCGCGAAACCGGCCACTCTCCTCGGCCGCCGCGTCGCGAACCGAATCCGCGCCCGGGTCAGCTACCTCAAGGAGGACGCGGACTACCAGGCCATCACCGACTCGCTCACGAACGTCGTCGAGCAGGTCCGCGAGCGAGCTCCGCA
This sequence comes from Kribbella capetownensis, assembly GCF_004331485.1. Taxonomy (GTDB): domain Bacteria; phylum Actinomycetota; class Actinomycetes; order Propionibacteriales; family Kribbellaceae; genus Kribbella; species Kribbella capetownensis. The sequence continues at coordinate 161,038 of NZ_SJKD01000004.1, read as the reverse complement.
GGCCCGCATCGTGCTCGTCGACTACCTGACCCTGGTCGGACCGAGCACCCGGCCGCGTCTCGACGTACCGCTGAACGAAGAGCAGCTGCCGAGCATCGCGATGATGGCCGATGGTCTCGCTGCCGCGTTCGCCAAGGCTGCCGCGGCCGGCGGCGCGGACCTGGTCGCCGTGTCGGCCGCCAGCCGCGACCACGCCATCGGCTCGCCGGAGCCGTGGACCACCGCGTTCACGCTGCGCCCGCCGGGACTGCTCGGCGGCGTCGTCCCGTATCACCCCAACGCGGCCGGCATGCGCGCCGTCGCGGAGCTCGTGATCGGCGCACTGAGGGTCTGACGCGATGGGCAGCCAGAAGGTGCGGCAGGCAACGGTCTCGGACGTCGAGCCCGCGGTCCGGACGCTGGCGCGCGCGTTCGAGGACTATCCGATGACCCGGATGGGCCTCGACCCGGACGACTATCCGGCCAGACTCGCGCAGTACCAGCGCCTGTTCCTGACCGAGATCGGCCTGGCCCAAGGACGTGTCTGGGTCACTGACGATGTCAGCGCCGTCGCGGTCTGGACGACTCCGTCGACGCCGGTCGACGTCTTCGCGCCGCATGCGGACGCGTTCCAGGCGCTCGCCGGTTCGCGGGCGCCGCTCGCCGCGGAGTACGAGCAGGCGATGGGCACCTTCCGTCCGCGGGAGCCGATCTGGTTCCTGGGACTGCTCGGTGTCGAGCCCAACCGTCAGCACCAAGGACTCGGCCGTGCGGTGGTCGCGCCCGGTCTGGCCGCGGCTGATCAGGAGCACTCACCGGCGTTCCTCGAAACCCAGGACCCGGCGAACCTGCCGTTCTACGAGTCCCTGGGCTTCGTCACCGTCGCGGAACTGCAACTCCCCCATGACGGCCCGATCCACTACGCCCTCTACCGGCCGGCGAGGTCAGGTCACTAGGGCGTGTGGACGTACGGCGTCGTCGTGGTGATGGCGAGGAAGCCGAGACGCTGAAGGATCGGGGAACTGTCGTCGGAGGCGTCGACATGGAGGTAGCGGTAGCCGAGCTCGACCGCACGGGCGGCGCGAACCGCAACCAGCGCCTTGTAGATGCCCTGGCCGCGCCAGTCGGCCAGCGTCGAGCCACCCCAGAGACCGGTGAACTCGGTGCCCTTCTTGTAGACCGCCCACGCCGCCGCCACGACTTCCCCGTCGGCTTCGGCTACGTAGATGTCGGTCAGGCCGGTCGCGTGGCGACGTTCCAGGTCGTCAGCCAGCCAGGACCAGTTCTCGTTCCAGACGGTCGACTCCATCGCGGCGATGCGCTCGAAGTCGGCGCGGGCGTTCACCAGGCCGATCGTCACTCCCTCGACGGTCGCACGGCCGCGCAGGCGTTCGGCGATGTCCGCGCTGTCGGCGACGAGAACGGTCTCCTGGTCCTCGGGCTCGAAGCCGGCCGCACGCAGCCGGTCCGGCAGATCCGCCGGGAGGTCATGGCCGCGGAGCTTCCACTCGACCGCCTGACCCTTCGCCGCGAAGAAGTCCCGCTGGCGTGCGATCAGGGCGTCCACCTCGGCGTCGTCCAGGCCCTCGAGAGTGCGGTAACTGACGAACCCCCGGCTCGGGTACTCGACGCGGACGACCGGTCCGTCCCAGCTCGTCGGTACGTCGGCGGTCTCGCTCGTCCCGCGCATCTGCTCGTCGTACACGACCAGCAGGCGCTCTGCCAGGTCAGTCTTCGCTGCATCGGTCACGGCAGGACTCTGGCACGCTTCCGCGTGATCCCGCGTCCCATTTCACCGTGAGTTCAGCGTGTCGCCACTCTCGTCACACCCCGCCACCCGAACCGCACCCAGCGGCGAGCGCTCCGACGACGGCGCTGCGTGCTCGTGCGCTCGACGCGGACGTCACTCTCCGTCGTGATCGGATCGGTCTTCTGCTCGCGTCGGTCCGCGGCGTTGTGACTCAGCGACACCATCAGGTTCAGCGGTTCCATTGTCCCGTCCTCCGGCTCCAGGCACCGCCTCCCGGCGCCTATACCCCTACGTCGGAGCCGATCGAGCGACTTTGACATCACATCCGGATCGGCAGCGCGAAAGTCGCAGGAAGACCGGAACTGTGGAGGAGATGGTCGGGTGGGCGGGTCGGCTCGGCGAGGCCGACGGAGGCAAAGAGACCGCCGATCTCGAACGTCCTGAGAGCGGCGGTGCGGAACGACCAAACCGGATGGTGATTGGGCAGGTACCACGTACGCCGGGCTCGTTGCGTGTGGAGGCCCCAGCGTGCGGTGAGGAAGTCGGTCAGCGGGTCTGAAGGGACAGGCGGGCCGATCTCAACGGTGATCGTCGACGTCGCGTGCGCACCCGGCCACCGGAGGACCGACGTGTACGTATGTTGGTCGGCGACCTTCGTGTGCGTCAGCTGCGCCCAGCGATACGGCAGGCCGAAGATCGTGCGGGCCGCCGCGACCACAGCGAGGCGGTCGGCGTCGAGGCTCAGGAAGACGACACCACGACGCCCGGACTCGTCGACGGAGTACAGCCGGATGTTCGTCTCGAGGAACGAGCCCAGCACAGGTACGGCGGGACCGTGCGGGAACCCGGTGCCGGTCATCCGGAACGGCACCAGCCCGACGTACGTGCGGCCCTCGAAGGTGTCGGGACGTGTACCCGGTGGGAAGAAGTGCGCGACCTCGGCCGGATCCAGCGCCCAGTGCAGGAACGTCAGATCCAGCCACTGCTGCCGCAGGATCCGTGGCCGCTCGAGCTCCGGAGCGTCCGGCCAGGTCGCGTCCACCCGTTCAGTCGATGGTCGGACGGACCTCGCAGGTCGGCAGGCCGTCGTTCAGTTGGCACACCAGGTACGGCGTCGAGGACTCGTCCGGGGACCGCCAGGGCATGACCGCCTCGCCGCTCAGCAACGCGTCGAGCGTCTGCAGCTCCGGGTCGCGCTGCTCGGCGTGATGGCGGTACCCGGCGGCACCGAGAGCCAGCGCGATCGCCATGCCGAGGAGGTTCACCTCGGTCGGCTGATCGGGGGCTGTCGAGTCCTCCGCCGGCTCGAGCTTGATGCCGTGATCCGGCACCTCGACGATGCGCGCGACGTACCTGCCAGCTGTCATGAGTCAGAGCGTAGCCCCACAGTGTCAGCCGCCGTGGGAGGTCCCCGGAAGGACCTCCCAACAGGTCCTACGAGGAGAAGGCGGCGTCGAAGGAGGCGGTGGGTGGGTCGAAGGCGAGGGAGCGGACGAACTGGAGGGCTTCGGCGGCGCCGACGAGGCGATCCATGCCGGCGTCCTCCCATTCGACCGAGATCGGACCGGCGTACCCGATCGTGTTCAGCATCCGGAAGCACGCCTCCCACGGGACATCGCCGTGGCCGGTCGAGACGAAGTCCCAACCGCGCCGCGGGTCGCCCCAGGCCAGGTGCGAACCCATCCGCCCGTTGCGGCCGTTGCCGACCTGGCGCTTCGCGTCCTTGCAGTCGACGTGGTAGATCCGGTCCTTGAAGTCCCAGAGGAAGCCGACCGGGTCGAGGTCCTGCCAGACGAAGTGCGACGGGTCCCAGTTCAGGCCGAACGCTTCCCGGTGGCCGATCGCCTCCAGCGTCGCGGTGGTCGACCAGTAGTCGTACGCGATCTCCGACGGATGGACTTCGTGGGCGAACCGGACGCCGACCTCGTCGAAGACGTCGAGGATCGGATTCCAGCGGTCCGCGAAGTCCGCGTACCCGGCCTCGATCATGGCCGGCGGCACCGGCGGGAACATCGCGATGGTCTTCCAGATCGACGACCCGGTGAAGCCGACGACCACGTCGACCCCGAGCGCCCGGGCCGCGCGGGCGGTCGTCTTCATCTCCTCGGCGGCGCGCTGCCGCACCCCTTCGGGATCACCGTCGCCCCAGATGTGTGCGGGCAGGATCGCCTGGTGCCGCTGGTCGATCGGGTCGTCGCAGACCGCCTGGCCGAGCAGGTGGTTGGAGATCGTCCACACCTTCAGGTTGAGCTTGTCCAGGATGTCGCGGCGATCGCGGACGTACGCCTCGTCCTCGGCAGCACGCCGTACATCGAGGTGGTCACCCCAGCAGGCGATCTCCAGCCCTTCGTAGCCCCAGGAGGACGCCAGCCGGGCGACCTCCTCGAACGGCAGGTCGGCCCACTGGCCGGTGAACAACGTGATCGGTCGAGCCATGTCCCGTGCTCCCTACCGGACACCCAGGAGGTGTTCCATCGCCAGCTGGTCCAGCTTCTCGAACCCGAGACCACGCTCGGCCAGCGTTTCCCGGTCGTACTTGTCGTTGCGGAGGTCGGCCAGGCTCTCACCTTCGGCCAGGGTGGGCTCGGACAACTCCGCCACGCGTGCGGCGGCCAGCGCCTCCACAACCTCGGGGTCGGCGCGGAACGCCTGAACCTTGTCGCGCAGGATCAGGTAGTTGCGCATACAGCCGCGCGCGGTCTCCCAGACGCCTTCCTCGTCCTCGGTCCGCGGCGGCTTGTAGTCGAAGTGGATGTATCCGTCGTAGGCCGGCTGGTTCCCGGATCCCTGCAGTACGTCGACCGTCCAGAAGGCCTCCCGCAGGTTCCCGGCACCGAACCGCAGGTCCTGGTCGAAGCGCGGACCGTGCTGCCCGTTGAGGTCGATGTGGTACAGCTTCCCGTGCCACAGCGCCTGCGCGATGCCGTGCGCGTAGTTCAGGCCGGCCATCTGCTCGTGCCCGACCTCGGGGTTGATGCCGACCAGCTCCGGGTCCGCGAGATCGTTGATGAACGCGATCGCGTGCCCGATCGACGGCAGCAGGATGTCGCCGCGCGGCTCGTTCGGCTTCGGCTCGAGCGCGAACCGGATGTTGTAGCCCTGCTCGCGCACGTACGCGCAGAGCAGGTCCATCGACTCCTTGTAGCGGTCCAGGGCCGCGCGGACGTCCTTCGAGCCGCCCGACTCCGCACCCTCGCGACCGCCCCAGAGCACATAGGTCGTCGCCCCCAGCTCGGCCGCGAGATCGACGTTGCGGAGCACCTTCGCCAGGGCGTACCGCCGGACCTGGCGATCGTTGGCGGTCAGCCCACCGTCCTTGAAGACCGGGTGACTGAACAGGTCGGTGGTCATCATCTCGACGACCATGCCGGTGTCGGCCAGGGCCTTCGTGAAACGCTCGAGGTCCTGTCCGCGGGTGGCGTCGTCGGGTACGACGTCCTGGTCGTGGAACGTGACCGCCGCGGCTCCCAGTTCCGCGAGCTTCTCGACCGCGTGGGCCGGGTCCATCGCCGGGCGGACCGCCGTACCGAACACGTCGACGCCTCGCCAGCCGACGGTCCACAGACCGAAGGAGAACTTGTCGTCCTTGGTCGGGGTGTAGCTGCTCATTCAGAAATCTCCTGCCATTGTCGGGAGGTCGAACTGGCCTCGACCGCGGCCAGCACACGCTGGACCCGCAGCCCGTCGGCGAACGACGGCGTCGGATCGGCTCCTTCGGCGATCACGGTCACCAGGTCGACGGCTTGATGGGTGAACCCGTGCTCGTAGCCGAGCAGGTGGCCGGGCGGCCACCACGCCTCGACGTACGGGTGGGTGGACTCGGTGGCGAGGATGCGGCGGAAGCCGGCGGTCCTCGCGTCCTCGGTCGCGTCGTAGAAGTGCAGGAGGTTCATGTCCTCGAAGTCGAACGCGAGGCTGCCGTCACTGCCGTTGATCTCGATCCGGATCGCGTTCTTCCGGCCGGTCGCGAACCGGGTCGCCTCGAACACGCCGAGCGCACCGGAACCGAACTTCGCCAGGAAGACCGCGGCGTCGTCGACCGTGACCGGTCCGCGCTCGGTGCCCGCCGTACCGGCCAGGCCCGAGTGCTCGGCCGCGACGGGACGCTCCTTGACGAACGTCTCGAGCTGACCGCTCACCTCGGCGATGTTGTCGCCGGTGATGTACTGCGTCAGGTCGATGATGTGCGCTCCGATGTCGCCGAGCGCGCCCGAGCCGGCCTTCTCCTTGTCCAGCCGCCACGACAGCGGCGCCTCCGGATCGGCGATCCAGTCCTGCAGGTACTGCGCCCGGACGTGCCGGATCGTCCCGAGCTTGCCCTCGGCAACGAGCTGGCGGGCCAGCCCGATCGCCGGCACCCGGCGATAGGTGAACCCGACCATCGACCTGATCCCCTTGGCCTTGGCCGCTTCCGCCGCGGCCGTCATCGCCTCGGCCTCCTCGACCGTGTTGGCCAGCGGCTTCTCGCACAGGACGTGCTTGCCGGCCTCCAGAGCGGCGATCGCGATCTCGGCGTGGCTGTCCCCCGGCGTACACACGTCGATCAGCTGGATGTCGTCGCGGCCGAGCAGCTTGCGCCAGTCGGTCTCGGTCTCCTTCCAGCCGAGCTTCGTCGCGGCCGCCTGGACGGCGTCGGGGTTGCGGCCACAGAGCACGTTCATCGCCGGGTCCAGCGGCAGGTCGAAGAAGCGCGGTGCGCTCCGCCAGGCCTGCGAGTGAGCCGCACCCATGAACGCGTAGCCGATCAGGCCGATGCCCAGGTTCGTCATAACTCTCCTCGTCAGCTCTCGAATGCGGTCGGCATGTATTGGTCCACGTTGTCCTTGGTGACGACCGGCGCGTACAGCTGCACGGTGCGCGGCACCTCGACCTCCACCAGGTCGCCGAGGGCCTTCTTCTGCACCAGCAGCCGGGCCAGCCGGACGCCGTCGGCGCCCTGCGTGGACGGGTAGATGACGGTGGCCTTCAGCAACGAGTTGCCGGACTTGATGTCCCGCATCACGTTCGCCGAGCCGGCCCCGCCGACGACGAAGAACTCCTTGCGGCCGGAGTTCTTGATCGCGGCCATCACGCCGACACCCTGGTCGTCGTCGTGGTTCCAGATCGCGTCGATCTTCGGCGCCGCCTGCAGCAGGTTGGCCGCGGCCTTCTCACCGGACTCGACGGTGAACTCGGCGGCGACCCGGTTGCTCACCTTCAGGCCGCAGTCGGCCAGCGCTTCCTTGAAGCCCTTGCTGCGGTCCTGGGTCAGCGGCAGCGAGTCGATGCCGGCGATCTCCGCGACCACGGCGTCCTTCTTGTCCTTCAGCTGCTGGCAGATGTACGTGCCGGCCGAGACACCCATGCCGTGGTTGTCGCCGAGGATCGTGGTCCGGGCCGCGAACGGGCTGTCGAACTCACGGTCCACGTTCACCACCGTGATGCCGGCCTCCATCGCCTTGGTCGCCACCGGGGTGAGCGCCGCGCCGTCGAACGGCAGCAGCACGATCGCGTCGACCTTCTGGTTGATGAAGGTCTCGACCTGGCTGATCTGCAGGTTCACGTCGTTCGTGCCCTCGGCAACGATCAGCTCGACGTCGGAGTACTTCTTCGCCTCCGCCTGGGTCGCCTTGGTGATAGCGCCCATCCAGCCGTGGTCGGCGGCCGGCGCGGAGAACCCGATCCGCACCTTCTGGCCGGGCTCGTCGTTCTTCCCAGCCGCGACCGCCTGGGGTGCCGGCGCGTTGTCGCTCTCCTCGGCCTTCGGGGTGTTGCTCGTACAGGCGGCCAGGGCGAGCACACCCAGGCCCGCGATGGCGGCGGTGGCGAATGTTCGTGTTCGTGCGGACATCGTTGTCCCCTCCTTGTGGCGGTGGTTCATTGGCTGGTTGCCCGGGCGGCGAGTCGCTGCTGGAGGAGGACGGCGATCACGATGATCGCCCCCTTGGCGACCGACTGGGCGGAGATGCTCAGGTTGTTCAGCGTGAAGACGTTGTTGAGGGTGGTGAAGATCAGGACACCGAAGACGGTGCCGACGATCGTGCCGCGGCCGCCGGACAGCAGCGTGCCGCCGATCACCACGGCCGCGATCGCGTCCAGCTCGTACAACTGGCCGTGGGTCGAACTGCCGGTCGTCGTCCGGGCCATCAGCATCACCGCGGCGATCCCGCAGCACAGCCCGGCCAGGACGTAGAGGGCGACGGTATGGCGCTGCACCTTGATGCCGGCCAACCGGGCGGCCTCGGAGTTGCCGCCGACGGCGAAGGTGCGGCGGCCGAACGTGGTCCGGTTCAGCAGCACCCAGCCGGCCGCGGCGACCAGCAGGAAGATCCACACCAGCACCGGTACGCCGAGCAGCGATCCGCCGAAGAAGTCGACGAACGAGTTCACCGTGATGATCTGGGTCTTCCGGTCCGAGATGATCTCGGCCAGACCGCGAGCCGCGGCCAGCATCGCCAGCGTCGCGATGAACGGCACCACCTTGCCGTAGGCAATGAGCAGGCCGTTCACCAGACCACACGCGGCACCGACGACGAGCGCCGTGGTGACCATGAAGATCCAGTGCAGGTCCGACGCCAGTTGCTGAGTGGCCAACGTGGTCGCCCAGACCGAGGCGAGCGCGACCATCGCGCCGACGGACAGGTCGATCCCGCCGCCGGTGATGACGAACGTCATGCCGATGCTGACAACGCCGATCACGGCCGCGAGCCGCAGGATCGTCAACACGTTGGCGCCGGTGGCGAAGGTGTGCCCCGCCGTGATCACGCCGACGATGCAGAGCAGAACCAGCGCCACCACCAGACCGAGGTTGCGTCCCACGCCACTGTGCATCAGCCCGGTCGAGCGTTGCGCGGCAGGCGGTGTGACGGTCGCCTGAGTGGATGCGGTCTGCTCAGGGGGTCGTGCGCCATCCTCAACAGTCATGGGGTGCCTCACTCATCACACGGCACTTCCTTCCATCACCAGGTCCAGGACCTGATGCTCGTCGATGTCTTGCGCAGGCCCGATGTGGACAGCACGCCCCTCCCGCAGTACGACGACCCGGTCGGCCAGACCGAGCACTTCCTCGACCTCGCTGGAGACCAGCACGATCGCGACCCCATTGGCGGACAGATTGCGGATCAACGCGTAGATCTCGGACCGCGCACCGACGTCGACGCCCCGCGTCGGCTCGTCGAGCAGCAGCACGCGGCACTCCCGCAGCAACCAGCGGGCCAGCACGACCTTCTGCTGGTTGCCTCCGGACAGGTTGCGCACGGGATACTCCACCCCGGCCGGACGGACATCCAGCGCTGTGGTGAGCTGCGCAGCGGCCTCCCGCTCGGCCCGGCCGTTCAGGAATCCCCCGCTGGCGAACCGCCCCATGCTCGACACCGTGATGTTCTTGAACACGGCCTCGTCCAGGAGCAGAGCCTGACTCTTGCGTTCCTCCGGCGCCAGCCCGACGCCGGCCTTGACCGCGGCCTGCACCCGACCCGGCCGCAGTGGTACGCCGTCGACCCGCACCGATCCGGTCGCGGCCCGGCGAGCGCCGTACACGGTCTCGAGGACTTCGGACCGGCCCGAACCGACGAGCCCGGCCAGCCCGACGATCTCGCCCGCCCGCACGGTGAACCCGATGCCGGCGAACTCGCCCGGCCGAGTCAGGTCCTCCACCTCCAGCACGACGGGCGCTGTACTGAGAATCTCCCGGCGGGGCGGGAAGACGTACTCGATCGAACGGCCGGTCATCAGCCGGATGAGTTCCTTGGTCGGCGTCGCGCGGGCGTCGAGGCCGGTGGCGACCGTCGCGCCGTCCTTGAGCACGGTGACCCGGTCGCCGATCTGACGGATCTCCTCGAGCCGGTGCGAGATGTAGACGACCGCTACGCCGCGCGCGGTCAGGCCGCGGATGACGCGGAACAGATTGGCGACCTCTTCGGGATCGAGCACCGCGGACGGCTCGTCCATGACGATCAGATGCGCCTCCCGTGACAGTGCGCGGGCCATGCTGACCACCTGCTGGCCGGCGGCGGGCAGCGAACCGACGGATCGGTGCGCCGGGATCTCGCCGTGTCCCAGGCCCTGCAGGATCTCGCGTGCCCGAGCCGTCGCCTCGTGCCGGCGGCTGAAGCCGAAGCGCGACGGCTCGTGGCCGAGGAAGATGTTCTCGGCCACGGACAGCTCGGGAACCAGGTCCAGCTCCTGGTAGATGGCCGCGATACCGCGCTGGATCGCGGCGGTCGGGCTGTTCAGCTGGACCTGCTCACCGTTGATCGAGATCGCCCCGGCGTCGGGCTGATGAGCGCCGGTCAGCACCCGGATCAGCGTGGACTTGCCGGCGCCGTTCTGGCCGAGCAGGCAGTGCACCTCACCGGCCCGGACGTCCAGGTCGACGCCGTCGAGCGCCCGTACGCCGGGGAACTCCTTGACGATTCCGGTCATCATGAGCAGGTCGTTCATTGCGCCACCCCCGAGTCCACGCGGCCGATCACGGTCGGATCGACCAGGACCTGCTCCAGCGAGATCTGCGCCCCGCCGCGGACCGCCGCGGCGAACCCGAGGTCCGACCGGACCACCTGGCAGCCGCCGCCGTCCGGCGCGATCACGCGGTCGCGGATCGCCTTCTCCAGTGGTTCCTTCAGCCACGGCCCGAGGACGGCGAAGTAGCCGCCGAGCACGAGCACGTCCGGGTTCAGGATGTTCACCAGGATCGCTCCCCCAATCCCCAGCCAGGTACCGACTTCGTTCAGCGCGGTCAGTGTCCGCGCGTCTCCCGCTTCGGCCCGCCGGGTGATCCCGGCCAGCCGTTGCTCCACGTCCAGGGACGGATCCCGGACCGGGTCGTCCCTATCCGTTGCCTTGTGCAACAGCGCGCTCAGGCTGACGACCGTCTCCCAGCAGCCGGTCCGGCCGCAGCCGCAGGTCCGGCCGGGCGGCGCGACCGGCATGTGGCCGACCTCGCCGCTATAGCCTCGCCCGCCGCGGAGCAGATGCCCGTTCGACACCATCCCGCCGCCGACACCGACCGCGCCGGTCAGCAGCACGAGATCCTGCACCGGCGTGTTCTTGCGTAGTTCCGAGTACGCCGCCAGCGCCGCCAGGTTCGCTTCGTTGTCGACGTGCAGCGGATACGACGGTTCGCCGAGCCGCGACCGCATCTCCTGGATCACCTGGATCTCGCCCCAGCCCAGGTTCGGCGCGAGCTTGAGGTCTCCAGTGTCGCCCTGGACCAGCCCTGGTACGGCGACCGTCACGCCGGCGAGTTGTCCGGCGCGCGCCTGCACGGCCGTCACTGCTTCGCGGACCAGGTCGGCCACCTTGTCGAGCGTCGTACTGGGGTCGAGGTGGGCGACATCGAGCGGGTCGCGGCGTTCGATGACCGTGTCGCCGGCCAGGTCGAGGGCGGAGATGGCGATGTAGTCGACGTTGATCTCAGCGCCGATGCCGCACACACCGCTGCCGTCCAACTCGACCAGTTGGCCGGGCCGACCGAGGGCACGGGTGGAGTCGGCCGGGCCTTCGCGGAGCAGGCCGCGCTCGACCAGTTCGGCGACCAGGCTGCTGACGGTGGCCTTGTTCAGGCCGGTGTCGGCCGCGATCCGGGCTCGCGACTTCGGGCCGGACTCGCGGACGTGGCGCAGGACCACGGAGAGGTTGTTGCGGCGCAGCGAGACGTGGTCAGCGGCAACGGCCCGGTCGCCCGGGCGGCGGCCATCGGTCAGCGTCATCAGACCACCCCTCCCGCAGACTTTGTCTGTTGAGGCAACAAACTAAGTTTCAGCGGTGGGGCCGTCAAGGCCTTGTCACGATCGCTTTCTTGCAAGAGCCTGTTCGAGATTTCCTCCGCCCCGACAGGAGTCCGCCCCCATGAAGCTCTCCCGCCGTACTTTCCTTGCCTCGACTGCCGCCACCGCTCTGGCTGGGGCAGTCCCTCAGGTCGCATCCGCCGCCAGTCCACCCGGTGACGTCGTCGGCAAGGTGACCGTCGGCTACCAGGGCTGGTTCGCCTGCGGTGGCGACGGCGCACCGATCAACGGGTGGTGGCACTGGAGCAGCAACTGGGGCCAACCGCCGTCGCCCACCAACACCGCGATCGTGAGCTGGCCGGACGTCCGCGACTACAGCTCGACGTACCAGACGGCGTACCCGAATCTCGGCAACGGGCAGGGCGCCCGGCTGTTCTCGTCGTACGACCAGCAGACCGTGAACACACACTTCCAGTGGATGCAGCAGAACGGCTGCGACACCGCCGCCCTGCAGCGGTTCAACCCGACCGGTGGCGAAGGACCGACCCGCGACGCGATGGCCGTGAAGGTCCGCCAGGCCGCCGAGCAGTACGGCCGCAAGTTCTACATCATGTACGACGCCACCGGCTGGACGAACATGCAGTCGGAGATGAAGGCGGACTGGACGGCGAAGATGAGTGCGTACACGTCGTCACCGGCGTACGCGCGGCAGAACGGCAAGCCGGTCGTGTGCATCTGGGGCTTCGGTTTCGACGAGGCGAACAAGGCGTGGCCGGCGTCGGTCTGCCTCGACGTCGTCAACTGGTTCAAGGGCCAGGGGTGCTACGTGATCGGCGGCGTACCGACGCACTGGCTGCCCGGCAACGAGGACTCGCGGCCCGGCTATCTCGACGTGTACCACGCGTTCAACATGTTGTCGCCGTGGATGGTCGGGCGGATCAGCGACATCGCCGGCGCGGATCACTACTACAACAACGTGAACCAGCAGGACCAGGCCGACTGCAACGCCCACGGCATCGACTACCAGCCGTGCGTCATCCCGGGCGACCTGCAGTCCGGGCACCGGCGGCACGGTGACCTGATGTGGCGCCAGTTCTACAACCTCACCCGCGTCGGGGTGCAGGGGCTCTACATCTCGATGTTCGACGAGTACAACGAGGGCAACCAGATCGCGAAGACCGCGGAGAGCGGTGCCTGGGTTCCGGCCGGCTCCGGGATCCGCGCCCTCGACGAGGACGGTACGGCGTGTACGTCGGACTACTACCTGCGGTTGACCAACGACGGCGGCCGGATGTTCCAGGGCCAGGCGCCCGTGACGGCAACCCGGCCCACGCAGCCGTGGCCCGCTTAAAACAGCTCCATGCTGTCGGCGGCGGCTGTGATGACGGGGTTGTCGAGGTAGAGCCGGCAGGCGATGGCGTGTCCGGCGCAGGTCAGCAGCGACGGGCCGGCCGCGTCCACGACGCGATAGGCCACTGGGTGCTGGCAGCGCTCGACCGCGCCCTCGTTCTGCCGGTGGCAGCCGAGGATGTGGCAGGTGACGGTGTCGCCGACGTTCATCAACGTCAGGCCGTGCTCGGGGCAGACGCCCCAGCCGACGCCGCAGGCCTGCGCTTCGTTCGCTGCCAGGCGGACGAGGCTGCCGGCGGTCGCCTCGAGCTCGCCCGCGATCGTGCGGAACGTGCTGGCGGCCTGGTCGAGCTCACGCCGGAACCGGCGCAACTCGACGGACTCAGGCATGCCACGGGTGGCGGCCTGCAGGTTCTCGGACAGGGCCATCGCCGCGACCGCGATCTCGTCGACGCGGACCGGAGTGTTGAACTCGCCCAGCGGCGTACCGTTCACGCGCGTGCTCGGCCGCTGGGACCAATGCACCTGCTCGGGACCGTTCTCTGGACCGCCCTCCGGGCCCTTCTGAGGGCCGGCCTGAGGACCAGCCTCGGGTCCGCTCGCGGGCTTGGCTGGTCGAGCACCGGCGTCGCGTGCGGGAGTATTCTCCGCCGCCTTGCCGCGGCCCCGCTTCTTGTGGTCGCGATGCTCCGCGGGAGCTCTGTGCTCGTCGGCCCCTTCGTCCGCCGGCAAGTGGCCGAGTGGAGCCTGCGGCTGCGGGCCGTGACCATTGGTCCCGTTAGCCGCCGCCGTCCCGTTGACCGGTAGCCGGCTGTCCTGTGCTGTCCGCCCGTTCATACAGCCTCACTCTTCAAGTGCCTGGCCATCGCCATGCCCGCCCCCTGATGTGCCTCCGGGGGCCGATCGTGCCATGTCCCCGGCGCTTGATACCAGAGGAAATCACCGAGCGTCACCCACTGCTCCCCCTCCCTTGCACAACGCAACGATCCACCCCAGATTCCGGTATGTTTCCCCACCCGGAGTCCGGATACTCACACGCTGCGTATTCCTCGACACCGCTTTAACATTTCGGCACCGACGGTCATAGCTACCCGGCACGCTGTGACGGACCGCCTGGTTACCGCGGAGTTCAATCGTGCGGTTGAGTTTCGCCTTGCTGCACAAGGCGTTCGCGAAGAAACTCGACCGTCCGGGCCCGCGCCCGGTACGCCGAGTTGGGTGGGTCGGTCCGCACCTCGTGGGTCACGACCGCGTGCGCCGAGGACTTGAAGCCATCCGGATTGCCCGGGCCGGAGTCGAGCTCGATCACCTCGAACGCGTCACCGAGCTCCGCGCGGAGTGTGGCGAAGCGCTCCGGCGGCGCCGCCCGGTCCTTGCTGAACCGCAGACCCAGCACGCAGAGTCCGTCGTTCCGCGTCCGTTCCTTGACGATCTCGAACTCCCGCCGGGACAGGCCCGGATCCTGCCGCATCGTGCGCGTCACCGGGAACGGCACCGACGGCTGACTGAGAACCGGCGCCACCACCGACTCCTCGACGGCCGCGGCCAGGGCGAACCCTCCGGTGAAGCACATCCCGATCACGCCGACCCCACGGCCCGGCGTCCGGGTGGCCAGGTCGGCGGCGACAGCCCGCAGGTACTTCGTGATCGGCCGTTCCGCGTCCCTCGCGAAGGCCCGGAACTCCTTGGACACACACAGGCGCGCGACCGTCCGGAGGGTGTAACCCATGCTCGGGTCGCGTCCCGGCGTACCGAACGGCGACGGGATGACGACGGTGAACCCCGCGTCGACCAAGTGCTCGCCGAAGGCCTGGACCTCGGGAGTGAGTCCCGGGATCTCGGGGATCAGTACGACTCCTGGACCGGACCCGTTCTCGAAGCAGTCGTAGGTCAGTCCGGCGCCGGTGAACGGTCCTCGCCGCCAGCCGGACAGATCGGAGCTCGATGCCGCCATCACGCCTCCTCGAAGTCGTCCCCAAAGCCTAGAGTGCACAACCAGCAACAACCCGTCGCCCTGCACGCGCTGCCGGCCGCTCGCGGGACGATCGGCCGGGCTGTGCTGCTGCGTTGGATCACGAGAGTGGTGCTGGCCGCGCTGGAGGTCAGGGGGCGTAGTGCTGGACGGCGCCGCCCTTCGAGAGGTCCACCAGGGTGTGGGCCAGGTCCCGAGCTTCGGCGATGACGTCGTCGAGGTCGAGGGTGGTGAGTCGGCGGTCGCGTACGACGACCTGGCCGGCGACTAGGACGGTGACGACGTCGGAGGCTCTCATGGAGTAGACGAGGGCTGCTCGAGGGTCGTGGAGTGGTTGGCAATGCGGGCCGGAGAGGTCGAGCAACGCAATGTCGGCTTGGCGGCCCGGTTCGAGGGCACCGATCGTGTCGGTGAGTCCGGCCGCCGTGGCGCCACCCCGGGTAGCGAGGCGGAGGGTGTCGGAGACCGTCATCCACTCGGCGTCTTGTTCGCGTTGCTTCTGGGTGAGGGCGACCATGCGCAACGACTCCCAGACGTCGAGCGTGTTGTGGACCGCTGCTCCATCGGTCCCGACGCCGACCGGTACGCCGATCGACTGCAGGCTTCGGATCGGTGTCACCGAACCCATCGCGAGCTTCAGATAGACCTTCGGGCAACTGGCAACGGCGATGCGATCGGCCTGGCGCTCGAGAATCGCCAGGTCGGACTCCCGGATGCCGCAACCGTGCGCGATCAAAGCGCCGGCCTCCAGCACACCGGTGCGGTCGAGCACCTGCATCGGCGTGACACCGAGACGCTCCACGGACGAACGGGTCTGCTCTTCGGTCTCGGCCGCGTGCAGGTGGATCCGGAGCCCTTCGGCTCGCGCGACTTCCGCAGTACGACGAAGATCCTGGTCCGTCACCGTGTACGTCGCGTGTGGGCCGAGGCTGGCGGTGATGCGAGGGTCGAGGGTGCTGAGGTCGCGGGTGGTGGCGATGGCGGCGTCGATGGCTTCCGGGCCGGTCGAGGAGAAGTACGTCGGAGCGAGGTCGGCGCGGATGCCGGACTCGAGCGCGGCCTGGGCGATCTGGTCGGCATGGAAGTAGTGGTCGACGAACGTGGTCACGCCGGCCAGCAGCATCTCCGCACACGCGAGCCGCGCACCGACGCGCACCCGCTGCGGGGTCAGGTTGACCTCCATCGGCCAGATCCGCTGGTTGAACCAGTCATCGATCGACACGTCCTCGGCGGCGCCCCGCATCATCACCATCGGACTGTGCGTATGCGAGTTCACCAACCCCGGCACAGCCAGCAACCCAGTCCCGTCAATCACCTCCACCTCCCCCAGCCCACCCCCGCTTCCGCCGCCCTCCCCCAGCGAACCGCCGCCTCCGCCGCCGTCCCCCAGCGAACCGGTCTCCCGCGAATCGCCGGCCTCTTCCAACCCGACTTCGGGGTCGGCTCCGGTCGGAGCGACAGCAGTGATCCGGTCGTCGTGGATGTGCAGATCCTGAAACTCGTCGACCCGGCACTCCCCGACCTCAGGCACCACCAGCACCGACACATTCCGAATCACCAGTCGAGCCATCGGTCCTCCAGCAGCCGGTCACAACCCATGCGCGCTGCTACGAAGTCTTGTCCATCCACCAGGCCAAGCACAGCAATCGATGGGAACAGCGCGATCCAGCGCGTGTTGCCGCGACGTACGTTCGCTCAGGCCCCCGCGAGCTTGAGCAGGCGACCAGCTCAGCGTCACGCCACCACGATGGACGTGGCACGACGGCGCTCACTACCACCGGTTCGTGATGGACCTGCGGGAGACCTCACGCGCAGGACCCGCGCAGGATCCCCACGTGCAGGACCGACGCTCGCCCTGGGCGGTGACACTCCGGAGGTCGGCGCCGCCAGCGCACCCCGATCTACTCCCGCGCCCCTCGCGGAGTCGATGCTCGCCGCCCACGGCGCGGCACCGGCCCACCACGCTGAGACGCCTGGCACTGAGATCGGCTGCCGACCCCTTGCTGGCGGCCCGGTACGGCCGCATGCTCGGACTGACGCTAGTCGCGCCACGGGCCGGCTTTTGGTGCGTGCAGCACCTCCGACCCACCCGTGGCCGCGACCGTGGGAGGGAGGCGGCATGGACGAGTCACGAGCTCTTCGGCGCGCGGCATGGGCGGGGGCTGCTTCGGTCGTACTGCTCGTCGTCGCGGTGGCGCTGGGCTACCTGGTCGGCGTCGACGACGCAGGCATGTCGGACGCGGCCATCCTCGAAAGGCTCAACGACGACACGCGGCAGGCCGCCGCCGGCATCGGACTGCCCGTGCTCGCTGCGGGGGTCGCGCTGCTGCTCTGGTTCGCCACCGGTCTGCGGCGCGTGCTGGACCGACTGTCCGGCGGCGACCCGCTCGCGCACGCGATCGTGCCGGCCGCGGCGCTGTTCAGCGGGCTGATGATCACGGGTGTCTCACTCGATGTGGGGAGCGCGTTCGCGGCATGGTCGGACGAGTTCACCGCCGACCCGAACACCGTCCGCGCGCTTGGCATGGGAGGACAGGTCCTCGCGCTAACCGGCCTGATCGGCGGCGGCGTCATGGTCGCCGTCACCACGCGAATCGCCCAGCAGGCGCGTGCCCTACCGACGTGGGCAACCTGGACGTCCTACGCGGTCGCCGTACTGTGCCTATCCGGCTTCTGGAGCGGAGGCCTAGCCTCCGTAGCCTTCGCCCTATGGCTCATCGCCGCCGCCATCGCCCTACTACGCACAGCCCGCCAAACACCCCCATCCCAGCACGCACCCACACAGGACACCCCAGCGCCAGCCAGACCGGCACACGACGAACCAGCACAAGGCGCACCGGCACAGAACGCGTCGGCGCAGGGGGTCGCGGCGGAGGGCGCAGCAGCTCCGGAGGCGACCCGCACGCCCCCGACTGCCACCAGCGGCTGACAGGCGCCCACAGCCCGGCCGGTCTGCACAACCCTTAGGCACGGGGTGCGCAGGGACGGGGTGCACCGGTACTCCTTGCACCGCAGGACGCACCAGCACAGGGCGGCGTCCCGTCCCCGACCGCCACCAGCGGCTGACGGCCCCAGCCGACGGTCGCCCATAGCG
The DNA here is from genome assembly GCF_004331485.1 of Kribbella capetownensis. GTDB lineage: Bacteria > Actinomycetota > Actinomycetes > Propionibacteriales > Kribbellaceae > Kribbella > Kribbella capetownensis. The sequence goes on along the minus strand of NZ_SJKD01000004.1, from coordinate 143,186 downwards.
GCTGGTCTCCACAACCCTGACGGACACTGCGCAGGGACAGGGTGCGCAGGGACAGGGTGCAGGGATGCTCCTCGTGGACCTGGGCTCAGCCCGCGGAACGGTCCGGCATGGGAGCGTCTGCCGACGGCGGAAGGGGCGCATTCACCCACGCCAGGGACACCGTCCACAACGTAGGCCAGGTCTCAGATCCATCTGAAAGATCTGAGATTAAGGGAACCTATGTTCGAATCACGGGGTATGGTGGACGGTATGACTGCTGGGCTTCAAGGGTCGTTGCTGGATGCGTTCGAGGATCCTGCGCTCGGTTCGCTGGCGGGGGTCGGGCGGACGGAGCTGGGGCTTGGGGCGTGGATCGATGTGTTGCCGCGGTGGTTGACCGGGGCCGATCAGGTGTACGAGCGGTTGGCGCGGGATGTGCCGTGGCAGGCGGAGCGGCGGCAGATGTACGACCGGGTGGTCGACGTACCGCGACTGTTGTGCTTCTACGGGGAGAACGAGGAGCTTCCGGTGCCGATCCTGGATGAGGCTCGGGATCTGCTGAGTGAGCACTATGCGGACGAGTTGGGTGAGCCGTTCCGGACGGCGGGGTTGTGCTTCTACCGGGACGGGCGGGACAGCGTTGCCTGGCATGGGGACCGGATCGGGCGCGGGAATCACGAGGACACGATGGTGGCGATCCTGTCGGTCGGCGAGCCGCGTGTGCTCGCGCTGCGGCCGCGGCCCGGGGCGACCAGTGGGCCAGTCAGTTCGACGGTGCGTTATCCGCTCGGGCATGGGGACCTCATCGTGATGGGCGGTTCATGTCAACGCACCTGGGAACACGCAATCCCCAAGGCGTCCGGGCGAGTGGGCCCCCGAATCAGCATCCAATTCCGGCCCCGAGGCGTGCGCTGACCATTCGCGCTGCTGGACACGCGGCGACCTGTCGGTCTGCGCGGCGCGTGCCGCAGTTGGTCGGGCTGGGTGACCGGTTGGAGACATGCGCTCACCCGTCGGGGCGGCGAGTCTGCGGTGACCCGTCGGTCTGCACGGTGCGTGCCGTGGCTGGTCGGGCGGTGGTGACCGGTTGGGGCGGGGGCGTGCAGTGACGGTCGTCTGCGGCTGTGGATGGGGTGTGGGGTGGTCAGACGACCGTGGGGTGGGGTGCGGAGTGGTTGCTGTTGCTGTGGCTGTGGCTGTGGCTGTGGCTGTGGCTGTGGCTGGGTGTGGGGTGGTCAGGCTGCGGCTTTGGTTTGGAGTTGGGGTTGGTAGACGTGGTCGGCTGAGGCTACGTAGAAGCCGAGGAGGCGGACTTCGGCGGCTTGGCAGATGCGGGTGGCGGCTTCGGCCCACTCGATGTCGACTTCCGGCTGGAACGGTGGTCCTGGGCGGCCTAGGGCCAGGATGAGACCGGTGCCTGGGGCTGTTCGGACTGCGGGCAGGATCGGGTCGAGGGCGGACGAGCAGGCGTCGGTAGTTGCGGCGCGGTGGTGGTGTGGGGCGCCAGCCTGGTGGTGCGGGGTGTTGGGAGTGCCAGCGTCGTGGTGGTGTGCGGCGCCGGCGGTTTCGGTGTGGTGGTGGTTGGCGGTTTGTGGTGGGGCGGGGGGCTCTGATGGGGGTTCGGGGTGGGCGAAGTCTTTGGGGAGGTTGAGGGTTAGGGCTGCTCGGTAGTGGTTGTCGGGGTCGCAGAGGAGGACTGTGAAGGTGCCGCGGCGGCGGTCGCCGAGGGTGACCATGAGGTCGACGACATCGGCTGCGCGGGCGGGATCGGAGAGAGGCTGGTTGGTCCAGGTGGGTGGGAGGTTGTGGAAGCTCATACCTAGAAGGTGCCGTCGTTCTGACGGCCGTGGAGAGTTGTCCACAGAGGAATTTCTCGACTCACAAATGGCCCATCGCGGGAGGGTTGAAGTGGATCTGCCTGCTGGGCCGCTGTGCTTCTAGGCTCGAAATAGACCGAGCCGAGGGAGACTCCGATGAGCGTCACGACAGACCGCATCCGTAGCGGGCGCGCCAGCGTCCGCTACGGGCGCGGGAGCCTTCGGAGCGGGAACGGCGGGCTGCGCGGTGGGGGTGGTGGGATTTTGCCGTCGGTGGGGGCGGGTGGGGGGCTTGCGTTGGCGCAGTTGGCTAACTCGGTGGGGGATGGGGCCTTCGTTGTTACATCGGCGCTGTTCTTTACCCGGGTGGTCGGGCTGTCGACCGGTGAGGTCGGGCTCGGGCTCACGGTGGCTTGGTTGGTGGGGTTTCTCACCGGGGTCCCGCTTGGCAACCTTGCCGACCGTCGGGGGCCACGTGGGACGGCCGTCCTGCTCGCGCTGACGACCGCGACCTCGGTCGCTTCGTTCCTCTTCGTTCGCAGCTTCGCGCTGTTTCTGGTGGCCGCGATCGTCTACGCGTGCAGCCAGACCGGTCTGACGGCCGCCCGGCAAGCACTCCTGGCTGGTTTGGTCTCACCGGCCGAGCGCACCCGCATACGGGCCCTCCTGCAGTCCACGGTCAACGCCGGCCTCGCAGTTGGTGCCGCACTCGGCGGTCTCGCGCTCCGCTTCGACACGTCAACGGCGTACCTGACTGTCTTCGCGCTGGATGCACTCAGCTTCCTGATCGCGGCCCGACTGCTTCACCGCGTGCCGTCAGTGGCGGTCAGACTGCGCGTGAAGGGTGAGCCGCGCCTCGCCGTACTGCACGATCGTCCGTACGCCGTCCTCGCGCTGCTGAACTCGATCATGCTGCTGTTCATGCCGCTGCTCAGCCTGGTGGCACCGCTGTGGATCGTCTCGCACACCGACGCACCGGACTGGGTGGTCGCCTCGCTGCTGATCGTCAACACGCTCGGAGTCACGTTCTTCCAGGTGCGGATCGCCCGCAGCGTGCGGGACCTGCGCACCGCCACGCGTTCGGTCCGGTACGCCGGAGTCGCGATGTTGGCCGCCTGCGCCGTGTTCGCCATCTCCGCCGCCAAGATGAGCGCCTGGACCGCAGCCGTCGTACTGGTCGTCGCCGCTGCACTGCTGACGCTCGGCGAGATGAAGCTGGCGTCCGGCGCATGGGAAATCAGCTTCGGTCTGGCGCCCGCCGACAAGCAGGGGCAGTACCAAGGCTTCTTCGGCACCGGCCCTGCGATTGCCCGGATGCTCGGTCCGGCACTGCTGACAGCCGTGGTCCTCGGGTGGGGCCCAATCGGCTGGATCGCTGTCGGAGCACTGTTCCTAGGGACCAGTTGCGCAACTGGTCCCGCCGTACGATGGGCCGCACGGACGAGGACCGTCAGCGAGACGGACCAGCCGTTGCCGGTAGAGGAGAACGCCGCCTGATGGACATCCCCGGACTGGTCGAGATCACGACGTACGACGAGCTGCGCAGCGTGGTCCCCGAGGCACCGAAGGCCGCCCGGAACAAGACTCGCAAGGAGCTCCACGAGCTCGACCGGCAATGGCTGTCGGTCTCGCCGTTCTGCCTGATCGCCACGTCCGCGGCCGACGGCAGCTGCGACGTCTCGCCGAAGGGCGACCCGGCCGGGTTCACCAAGATCTTCGACGACAGTACGATCGCCATCCCCGAGCGCGCGGGCAACCGGCGGGTCGACGGCTTCACCAACATCCTCGCCAACCCGCACGTCGGCCTGGTCTACTTCATCCCCGGCCGCGGTGACACGCTCCGGATCAACGGCCGGGCCCGGATCGTCCGCGAGGCTCCGTTCTTCGACGAGATGATCGTGAAGGGCAACCGGCCGCAGCTCGCGCTGCTGGTGGAGATCGAAGAGGTCTTCCACCACTGCTCGAAGGCGTTCCTGCGCTCGCAGCTGTGGAAGCCCGAGACCTGGGACCCGGACGCGATGACGAGCCGGGCCAAGATCTCGAAGGCGCTGGAGAAGAAGGACATCGACCTGGCCGAGCTGGAGGAGTACTACGGCAAGGCGTACGAGGAGAAGATCTACCAAGTCAAGTACTGACTCCGGATACTCTCCGCGGAGCAGACCGAAGTACTCCGTGGCGACGATGACACCTGACCGCGCGGCCCCGTACGGTTTCGTACTGTGAGCACGACTGACCTGACCACCGACACCGCACCCACCGCCATGGCCCGGGTACGACGTATCGCGCTGCCGCTGGTGCTCTCGTTGATCGGAGTGGTCGGCTCGCTCGGCGCGTCCCGGGGCGAGCCGGAACGCCGGGCCGCCGACTGGTTCATGGTCGTCCTGGTGCTGATCGGGACGGTGTCGCTGTACTGGCTGCAGAGCCGGCCGATCCCGGTGCTGTGGGCAACGGTCGGCTCGACGCTCGTCTACATGCTGATGCAGTACGCCTACGGCCCGGTGATCTTCGCCTTCGTGATCACCGTCTTCAGCGTGATCCGGCGCGGCTACCGGCTGGCGGGCTGGACCGGCCTCATCACCTTGTACGTCGGACATCTCCTCGGCAGATTGGTGCTCGGGATCAACGAGGACGGTGTGTACCAGGTCCTCCTCGTCGCCACATGCTTCGTCGTACTCGGCTTCATTGCCGAGCTCTTCCGTGCACACCGTGACCGCGTCATGGCTGCGGCCAGGACCAGGCGCGAGGCTGAACTACGCAAGGCCGGTGAGGAACGGCTGCGGATCGCACAGGAGCTGCACGACGTGGTGGCGCACCACATCTCGCTGATCAACGTGCAGGCCTCGACCGCCCTGCATCTGGTCGACCGGCAGCCCGAACAGGCCGGACCGGCGCTCTCCGCGATCAAGGACGCCAGCAAGGAGGCCCTGGTGGAGCTGCGCTCGATCGTCGGCATCCTGCGGCAGTCCGACGAGACCGCACCACGCCAGCCGGTCGCAGGACTCGAGCGGCTCGAGCATCTGATCAGCCGGACGTCGATGGCCGGCCTCGAGGTGCACACCGTCGTCCACGGCGACCCGCATCAGCTCCCGACCGGACTGGACCGGGCCGCGTTCCGCATCATCCAGGAGTCGCTCACCAACATCGTCCGGCACGCCAAGGCGAGCGAGGCGACCGTCCGCATCCAGTACGGCGAACAGTCGCTCGTACTGCAGGTCGACGACGACGGTCGGTCCCTCATCGGCCCGCCGAAGGAAGGCAACGGCATCATCGGCATGCGTGAGCGAGCCACCGCCCTCGGCGGGACGCTCACGGCCACCCGCACCCCGACGGGCGGCCTGCGCATCATCGCCAACCTGCCGCTGTAGCCGCCTACTCCGGCAGGCGGACGTGTGACGGGTTGAGGTCCGCCACCTGCGAGACGCCCAGCAGCGCCATCGTGCGGCGGACCTCCTTCGTCAGGATCTCCGCAGCACGAGCCACACCGCGCTGGCCGCCGGCCATCAGGCCGTACAGGTACGCACGGCCGACGAGACACGCGTCCGCACCCAGAGCGATCGCCGCGACGATGTCAGCGCCGGACATGATGCCGGTGTCGAGGTAGACCTCGGCGTCGCTGCCCACTGCCTTGCGGACGTCCGGGAGGATGCGCAGCGGTGTCGGTGCCCGGTCGAGCTGGCGGCCGCCGTGGTTGGACAGCACGATCGCGTCCGCGCCGGCGTCGACCACCCGGCGGGCGTCGTCGACGGTCTGGATGCCCTTGACGATCAGCGGGCCGTCCCAGATCGAGCGCAACCAGTTGAGGTCGTCGATGGTCATCGTCGGGTCGAACAGCTTGTCCAGCAGCTCGGCGACCGTGCCGTCCCAGGTGGACAGCGACGCGAACGTCAACGGCCGCGTGGTCAGCAGGTTGGCCCACCACGCCGGGTGCAGCGACGCGTCCAGCACAGTCTTGGCCGTCAGTTGTGGCGGGATGGTGAATCCGTTGCGTACGTCGCGCAGCCGAGCACCGGCGACCGGTACGTCGACTGTCAGCATCAAGGCTTCGTACCCCGCGGCAGCCGATCGCTTCACCAGGTCCTCACCGGCGTCGCGGTCCTTCCACACGTACAGCTGGAACCACTTCCGCGCGTCCGGCGCGGCCGCGGCGACGTCTTCGATCGAGGTCGTGCCCATGGTCGACAGCGCGTACGGAATGCCGATCTCCTCGGCGACCTTGACGACCGCGCTCTCGCCCTCGTGGTTCATCATCCGGGTGAACCCGGTCGGCGCGAACGCGAACGGCAGCTCGGAGCGTCCGCCCAGGATCGACGTCCCGAGGTCGATGTCGGACACGTCCCGCAGGATCGACGGCTGCAGTTCCATCTCCGCGAACAGCCGGCGCGCGCGGCGCAGGCTGATCTCCGCCTCGGCCGCACCGTCGGTGTAGTCGAACACCGACCGCGGCGTCCGCCGCCTGGCGATCGTTCGCAGGTCCGCGATGGTGAGCGCCTTCTCCAGCCGGCGGTCGGTCGCGTTCACCGTGATCGGCTTCGGCCGCAGCAGCGGCTTCAGCTCGGACCATTTGGGCAGCTGTCGATCGGTCATCAGAACTCCGGAACGGCCGGTTCGGCGGACGACCAGGCGCACCTGATCGTGTGGTCGGACCACAGCATAGCGTGTGGTCCGACCACACAGGTAGAGTCGCCCACAACCGAGGCGGGGGTTGTCGCGTGAAGAACTACGAACTGGTCCTGCACCGGGTCGAGGCCGACCTGGCCGCCGGGCGGTTGCGGATCGGCGGGCGGCTGCCCGGTGAGCGGACGCTGGCCGAGCAGCTCGGCATCAGCCGGCCGTCGGTGCGCGAGGCCGTCCGCGTGCTCGAGGCGATGGGCGTGGTGCGGACCGCGACCGGATCCGGTCCGGAGGCCGGCGCGGTGATCGTCGCGGAGCCGGTGTCGCCGCTGACCGCCGTACTGCGGTTGCACCTGGCAACCAATCACCTGCCGATGAGCGACGTCGTACAGACCCGGATCCTGCTGGAGTCGTGGTCCGCGCGGGAGGCCGCCGGGCGTGCGCCGGGGCTGGACGCGGCCGAGTTGAAGGTCGCCGATGACTTGCTGGACCGGATGGACGCCGATGGGTTGTCGCCGGAGGAGTTCCATCTGCTGGACGCGGAGTTCCACGTTGCGCTCTCCGGGCTCGCGGGGAACGTGTTGATCGCCGCGGTGATGGCGTCGTTGCGGTCCGCGATCCATGGGTACGTGCTGGCCGCCGTACCCAATCTGCCGGACTGGGAGGCGATGGCCGTCACGCTGCGGGGCGAGCATCGGGCGATCGTCGCGGCGATCCGGGCGGGTGAGCCGGAGAGCGCGGCCGAGTTGGTGACCGCGCATATCCGAGGCTTCTATCAGGCTGCCCAGTTGCAGACTCCTTAGCAGCGTTCCTGCGCTGTCAGGGTGGTGCGACGCAGGCCGAGGATGACGGCCGCGCCGACGACAAGGTGGAGTGAGGCGAGACCGAGCTTCGCGCCGACGCCGATGCCGTTCACGAGCGGGCTACCGAGCGACAAGACGCACGCGATCACTGCGACGACTGTCCAGACGTTCCGGGCGTTGAAGGTACGGCGTTCCAGGATCGCGAGCAGACCCCAGGCCGCGAAGGCCATCGCGGCCGAGGCGAAGAAGACCTGGCCGGCGCCGATGTGCATCAGGGTTCCCTGCTGGGCGTCCAGAGTGATGCCGGCGAGTGGAGCCAGGATCGCCCACAGCGCCAGTGCGGCGGCGGCTGTCACTCCGACGACGAGAAGCCGGCTGCGGCCGGGAACGCGGGTCGGCCTGGGCTCGGCGACGGACTCCGGTGCGGTGGGATAAGGCGTGGTTGCCATGGTGGTGCCTCCGTGGTTGGTGGTGGGTTCACGGTGGCTGAGTGCGGCGGGTGCCGGCATCGGCCGCGGGGCTCGGGCGGGGTGGTCCGAAGTCTGGAAGGGATCGACTTTGGTCGGTGGTGAGGAACCGGAGCCCGCCCTAGGGTCAACGGCATGGAGGTTTGTGCGCCGGTGAGGCGGAATCGTTGGGCGTTCCTGGTCGGCGTGGCCATCGTCGGTGTCCTGTCGGCCGCGAGCGTCTACGGCCGGGTCGCCAGCACCGACGACACGCAGTGGCTGCCGCTCGACATCATCGTCGGGATCGTCTCGACCGGACTCCTCCTGTTGCTACCCCGCCGGCCCCTGTCCACCGCGGTCGGCCTGGCCGTGCTCGCAACCCTCTCCCCTGCCGCCACACCCCCGTCGACCGTCGGCACGCTGACCGTTGCCCAACGGTTCCCGCTGCGTACGGCGGCCCTCGTCGCCCTGGCCGGGACTGCCGGCCACCTCGTCCAGGGCCTCTGGCGTCCGAACGGCAACATCACCTACCTGTGGTTCACCATCCTCGACGTCGCCGTCCACGCCGCGCTGCTCGGCTGGGGGCAGTGGAACCAAGCCCACCGGCAACTCGTCGACTCCCTGCGTGAGCGCGCCGACCGCGCCGAGGCCGAGCAAGGTCGCCGGGTCGCCGAGGCGCGCACTCTCGAGCGGACCCAGATGGCGCGCGAGATGCACGACGTTCTCGCCCACCGGTTGTCCCTGCTCGCGACGTACGCCGGTGCACTCGAGTACCGGCCGGACTCGTCACCGGAGAAGCTCGCCAAGGCCGCCGGAGTCATCCGCACCGGCGTCCACCAGGCACTCGACGAACTGCGGGAGGTGATCAGCGTTCTGCGTGACACCGAGATCGACGAGTTGCCCGGCGGGCGGCCGCAGCCGACGTTCGGCGATCTCCCCGCACTGGTGGCCGAGTCCCGCGAGGCGGGTACGACGGTCTCGTACGACGATCATGTCGCCGACGCCACGACGTTGCCTCCGGCAACCGGACGGACGGCGTACCGGGTCGTGCAGGAAGGGCTCACGAACGCGCGCAAGCACGCGGCCGGGCATCCGGTCTGGCTGAGCGTGGCCGGCGGGCCGGGCGACGGCCTGCGGATCGAGCTGATCAACCCGGCGTCGAACGGAACGCCGCTCACCCCGGGCAGCGGGACCGGCCTGGTCGGCCTGACCGAGCGGGTCCACCTGGCGGGCGGCACGCTCGACCACGGAAAGGCGCCCGGCGGCGGGTTCCGGCTCGAAGCCTCGCTACCGTGGCCTGCATGACCGGGAACGAGAACGCGACCATCCGCGTGCTGGTGGTGGACGACGACGCGCTCGTCCGGGCCAGCCTGGAGATGATGCTCGACGGGACGAACGGGATCGCGGTGGTCGGTCAGGCGGCCGACGGCGACGAGGTCCCGGCCGCGGTGGACGCACACTTCCCGGACATCGTGCTGATGGATCTGCGGATGCCCCGGGTGGACGGCATCGTCGCGACCCGCCGGCTCCGGGCCCGGACCAATCCCCCGGAGGTCGTCGTACTCACGACGTTCGACACCGACGAGAACGTGCTGCACGCGCTCCGCGCCGGGGCGAGCGGGTTCCTGCTGAAGGACACGCCGCCGGCGCAGATCGTCGACGCCGTACGACGGGTGGCCGCGGGCGACCCGATCCTGTCGCCGGCGATCACCCGGCGGCTGATGGACCGCGCCGCCACGCAGGCGGACGCGCACACGACGGCGCAGCATGCGCTCGAGCGGCTGTCACCGCGCGAGTACGACGTGATGCTCGCCGTCGCGCAGGGGAAGGCGAACGCGCAGATCGCCACCGAGCTGTACATGAGTCTGGCGACGGTGAAGGCGCACATCTCGCACATCCTGACCAAGCTGGAGCTCGGCAACCGGACCCAGATCGCCCTCCTCGCGCACGACGCCGGACTCGCCTGACGCAGCGGCTTGGCCTGACCCATGCTCTAGCGTGAGCGCATGATCAGGGTGCTGCTGGCGGATGACCAGGCGTTGGTGCGGGCCGGGTTCCGGTCGTTGCTGAACGCCGAGGACGACATCACGGTGATCGGTGAGGTGTCCGACGGCGCCGAGGCGTTCGCGGTCGCGCAGGCGGAGAAGCCGGACGTCGTGTTGATGGACATCCGCATGCCCGGCACCGACGGGCTGGAGGCGACCCGGCTGATCGGGGCCGACGAGGCGCTGGCCGACGTCCATGTGGTGATCCTGACGACGTTCGACCTGGACGAGTACGTCTTCGAGGCGCTGCGGGTCGGGGCCAGCGGGTTCCTGGTCAAGGACACCGAGCCGGTCGAGCTGCTGCAGGCGGTCCGGGTGGTGGCGCGCGGCGATGCGCTCCTCTCCCCCGGCGTGACCCGGCGGCTGGTCGCCGAGTTCGCGACGCGGAGCCGGCAGCCGCACGCCAGCAAGGAGCTCGACGTCCTGACCGAACGCGAGAAGGAGATCGTCGCCCTGGTCGGCGAAGGCCTGTCCAACGACGAGATCGCCGAGCGCCTCGTGCTCAGCCCCGCGACCGCCAAGACCCACGTCAGCCGCGCGATGATCAAACTCGGCGTCCGCGACCGCGCCCAGCTCGTCGTCGTCGCCTACCAGACCGGCCTGGTCCGCCCGGGGTGGCTCGGCTGACCCCGGAGTACTCCGGCTGCGGTAGGAGCGGTCACTCCCTCCGGCCGACGCGGCACCAGGCGCTCGACCGGCAGTCTCGTTGCCATGAACGAGACAGCTGCTCCGCTGGTCGAGGTGACCGGGTTGACGAAGAGGTACGGCGACACCTTGGCGGTCGACGGTGTCGATCTGACGGTGCTGCCCGGCGAGGTCTACGGGTTCCTCGGGCCGAACGGCGCCGGGAAGACGACGACGTTGCGGATCCTGACCGGGCTGATCGCACCGACGAGCGGCAGTGTCCGCGTCCTCGGTGGCTCCCCGGGCCAGGCCGACGTACTCGGGCGGACCGGGTCGATGATCGAGTCGCCGGCGTTCTACCCGTACCTGTCCGGCCTGGACAACCTGCGGCTGCTCGCGGAGTACGCCGAGGTGCCGCGGGAACGCATCGACGAGGTGCTGGACCTGGTCGATCTCGCCGATCGGGCCAAGGACCGGTTCTCGACGTACTCCCTGGGGATGAAGCAACGGCTCGGGGTCGCGGCCGCGCTGCTGAAGGACCCCGAACTGGTGATCCTGGATGAGCCGACCAACGGGCTCGATCCGGCCGGGATGCGGGACATGCGCCGGCTGATCCGGGAGCTCGGCTCCGAGGGACGGACCGTGCTGCTGTCCAGCCACCTGCTCGGCGAGGTGCAGCAGATCTGTGACCGGGTCGGCATCATCAACTCCGGCCGGATGGTTGCCGAGCACAACGTCGAGGACCTGCGCGGCGAGCAGGAACTGGTCGTCCGGGCCGCACCGCGGGAGACCGCGCAGTCGGTCCTCACCGAGTTCCTCGGCGCCGGCACGGTCCACCTGTACGACGACACGCTGCGGGTCAAGGTGGCCCCGGACCGGGCCGCCGAGGTGAACCGGGTCCTGGTCGAGGCCGGCATCGCGGTGTCGGAGTTGCACAGCACGGAACGGGCTCTGGAGGACATCTTCTTCGAGCTCACCACCAGCGAGGAGAGGGCTGATGTTGGGTAGTTACCGAGCGGAGTTGCTGAAGCTCCGCAAGCGATCAGCGGTGTGGGTGCTGTTCGGCGCCGGGCTGGTGCTGAGCCTGATCTTCGGCTATCTGTTGCCATACCTCGGCTACACCACCGGCGACGACAACCCGGGGACCGACGGCGTACCGCGGGCCCAGGTCCTCGAGGGCATGCTGCCGAGCCACGTGCTGGACAACACGATCGGCGGCTATCCGATCTTCGCCGGTGCGCTGGCCCTGGTGCTCGGCGCGATCGTGATCGGCGGCGAGTACACCTGGGGCACGCTGAAGACGATCCTGACCCAGCGGCCCGGTCGCGCTTCCGTACTGACCGCACAGTTCCTTGCCCTCGGCACCATGATCGTGGTCTGGGTGCTCGGCATCTTCGTCGCCTCCGCGCTGTGCAGTATCGGGATCGCCGCGGCCGAGGACGGCTCGATGAGCTGGCCGGGACCGCTCGACCTGCTGCGTGGGCTCGCCGGCGGCTGGCTGGTGCTGATGATGTGGTGCCTGGCCGGTGCGGTCCTGGCCGTTGCCTTCCGCAACGTCGCGCTGCCGATCGGGCTGGGCGTCGTGTGGATCCTGGGGATCGAGACCCTGCTGGCCGGCGTCGTGAGCAGCCTGCTGCCGGACCTCGACGTGGTGACCAACGCATTGCCGGGCACCAACGCCGGCTCGCTGGTGTTCGCCGTCACCGGCATCACCGCGGCCGATGCACCTCCCGGAGTGCGGGACGCGGTCAGCGGCGGCCGTGCCCTCCTGACCCTGCTCGTCTACTGCGCGCTCTTCGCCGGACTGGCCGCCTGGACGACCCGGCGGCGGGACATCACCTGATCCCGGCGTGGACGAGCGCGAGCTCGCAGAACATCGCGTTCGCCCAGGAGAACCACTCGCGGGTGAAGTTGGCCGGATCCTCGACGTGGAACGACTCGTGCATCTGGCCGGTACCACCCGTGGTGTCGCGGAGGAGCTCCAGCAACCGCTGGCGCTCCTCCGCCGACGTACTCGTCAAACCCTGCACCGCAAGGGCGATCGGCCACACCTGGTCCGGCGGCGTATGCGGGCTGCCGATGCCGGCGGCGTACGTTCCGCTGTAGTAGAAAGGATTCTCGGCGCTCAGCAGCAGCCGGCGAGTGGCGACGTACGCCGGATCGTCCGCGGCGGCGTACCCGCTGAGGGGCATCGACAGCAGGCTCGGCATGTTGGCGTCGTCCATCAGCAGGGTCGCACCGGCGCCGTCCACCTCGTACGCGTAGATCCGGCCGTACTCCGGGTGGTCGACCATGCCGTGCTGAGCGATGCCGTCGTCGATGTCGGCCTTGAGTTCCTTGGCTCGCGCGGCCAGCGACTCGTCCGCGAACACCTCGGCCGCCATCTCCTGCAGGTAGCCGAGCACTACGGACGCGAACATGTTGCCAGGCACGTTGAACCCGAGCTCGGTGGAATCGTCACTCGGCCGGAACGCACTCCACGACATCCCCGTCGGGCGGGTCAGCCGGCCGCGCCCCGCACGGGCCAGAGTGTCCGTCGGCAGCATGTCCGGTTCGTCCCGCTGGAACCGGTACGGCGACCTCGCCTCGTGATCCTGCTCCACGGTCCACAGGTCGATGATCGCGTCGGCCGCGGCCCGCAGGCGCTCGTCGATCACGTCCGCGCGGCCGGTGATCCGCCACAGCCGGTACGCCAGGTCGAGCGGGAAGCACAGTGAGTCGATCTCGTACTTGCGTTCCCACACCCACGGCGTCATCACGGTCTCGTCGTCGGGATGTCCTGCACCGTTCGGCTCCCGATTGAACGCGTTCGCGTACGGGTCCAGGACGACGTACTCGAGCTGGCGGTGCACGACGCCGATCAGTACGTCCTGCAGTGCGGGATCGTCCTTGCACAGCAGCAGGTACGGCCGGAGCTGGGCGGCGGAGTCGCGCAGCCACATCGCCGGGATGTCGCCGGTCAGCACGAACGTGGTGCCGTCGGGCAGCCGCTCGGCCACCGCGGGCAGGTTCTCGGCCATCGACCGCCGGAACATCTCCGCGATCACCTCGTCGCCGGTCGCCCGGTGGACCGCCTCGGTGGCGCGGGACAGAACCTCGGGATCGATCATCGACACATCACCTTTCACCAACGAGTTCACGTTCGGGCAGCAGCACCGAGGGATTGGGCGAGAACGTCTGGTCGAGCACCAGGCTGGCCGCGCCGATCGCGCCGACGTCGACGCCGAGCGCCGTACCGGAGACCTCGAACGGGTGCACCGAGCGGACCAGGAACCGTTCCTCGAGGGCGACGCGGACCGCGTCGCCGAGCAGTGGCGCGAGCTGCTCCCAGTGCGGGCCGCCGAACACCACGCGCTCGAGGTCGAGCAGGTTCGCGATGTCCTCGACCACTTTGGCGATCCGCTGGGCCAGCACCGCGACGATCTCCCGCGCGAGTCCCGGCCCGTCTCCGGCCTCCGAGCAGAGCCGGGCGAAGGCGGCGTCGACCGCGCCGCGATCGTCCAGATCGATGCCCTGAGCAAGTACTCCGGCCTGCATCGCCTGCTGGACCAGGTAGCGCGGCTGGCTGGTCTCGCCGACGCAGCCGCGGCGTCCGCAGTAGCAGACCGGGCCGTCCGGGTCGACGATCACGTGACCGATCTCGCCGACATTGCTGGACGACCCGCGGACCACCTCGTCGCCGATCACGAGCCCGGCGCCGACGCCAGTACCGAGGTAGAAGAAGACGAAGCTGCCATCTCCGCCGGCCCACTTCTCGGCCGAAGCCGCCGCCGTCACGTCCTTGTCCAGGAGCACGGGCAACCCGATCCGCTCGCGCAACTCGTCCCGTAGCGGGACCAGATGCCAGGCGGACAGGTTCGGCGGGTCCACGACTACGCCGCGTTCGACGTCGATCGGTCCGGGTGCGGCGATCCCGACACCGGTGACGCGATCGCGTGGTGCCCCGGCCTCGGTGATCACGTCCTCGATCGTGGCCGCGATCCTGTCGATCAGGACCTCCGGGTCGTCCGTGGACGGCGTACCAACGCTGCGACGCGTGATCACTTCACCGGTGAGGTCGAGTACGACGACAGTCACGACCGCAGGGTCGAGGTGAACGCCGACGGCGTACTGGCCGGCGGGTTCTAGCTCGAGCAGGGTGCGTGGCTTGCCCAGGCCGGTGCTCTTCTGCCGACCGGCTTCGCGGAGCAGTCCCGCTTCGAGCAGTCGGCGCGTGATGTTGGAGATCGCCTGGCCGGACAGGCCGGTGACCTCGGCAAGCTCCACCCGGCTCAGCCGGGCACTGCGGCGGATCGCGTCGAGGACCACCGCGTCGTTGAAACCGCCGACGCGATCGAGGTTCGTGCCCCGGCGAACGCTCACAACTCCCCCATCAGCCGGAAACCGGGTCCGCACCCCACGGACGTGACCAGTCGTAGTGGACGGTCCCGCTCCCCGTGCGCCACGCGCTCGGTGTGGTGTTCACGAGCCAGTCCACCGGCTCGATCCCGGACGCGTCTCCACCACTGAGCGCCAACCGTATACCGTCACTCAACGCCCGGTCCGTCTGCTCCGTCCGGGCCGCCGGATCGACCGACACGAACAGCGCCGTGCCCGACCGGGCGACCAGCTCCAGGAAGCGCTGATTCAGCTCCCAGGGCGTCTCCGGCGTACACGGGACGCAGTCCGCGTCGACGGTGAAGAACCGGTTGTGCTGCGGCAGGCGGAACGCGAGTGTGTTCACGCCCATCTTCCGCGTCCGCTCCCAGTCCCGGCCGGACGTGTCGTCACCGGTGCGCTGTACGTCGACCAGTCCCGCCGCGAGATGCCCGACGGTGTTGCATCCGATCAGTACGACGTCGTCGGCCGCGGACCGGATCGCGCGGTAGAGCGCCAGCACGATCTCGGCCGTCGTCCGCGCCGGATCGTGGAGCTGCCAACCGCTGTCCGTCAGCCGCGACCCCATCGCCGGCCCGAACCGGCCGAAGACGTCGTACGTGCTGAAGTCGTGCTTCACCAGCTCGAAACCCCAGCCTTTGAACCGCTGCAGATCCGCGCGGACGAGGTCCAGGACCTCGGGGTACGACGGGTCGAGCGCGCGGCCGTTGCCGGGTCCGGAGCGACCCAACGGACCGGCCTCGCGGACCAGGAGCGGACGGAACCACAGGCCTGGCCGGGCACCGAGCTCCTTGATCGCGGCCGCAGTACCGGCCAGGTCGTCGAAGACACCGGGCTTGCCGAGGTCCCACGGACCGCCGGACGCGATACCGCCCGGGTACCAGCCGTCGTCGACAACGCTGAACGGCTTGACCGGGTGACCGTCGGCCAGTTCGACGATCGTGGCGGCGTCCTTGAGCACCGCCTTCTCGTCGAAGTTCTGGCCGTACGCGTAGTACCAGTTGTTGGCCCCGACTACCGGCGCGGGCTCAGGTCGCGCCGGTAGCCGGGAGCTCATGGTGGCGACCGCTGCTTCCAGGGTCTGCCACGGGGTGCCGGCGTCGTCGAAACTGCGGACGATCGCGGCGGTCAGGGTCCGGCCGTTCAGCTGGGTCGGACCGCCACCGTTGCGAAGGTCTAGCCACAGAGTGAACCCATCCGCGTCGACCGTCCACGCGCAGAACGCATTCGGCTGGACGTCCACGCCTGCGCCGGCCGTGCTCCCGGTCCGCGGATCGTGGGCGAGGAAGTGCCACGGGAGCAGTCGCTCGGGCTGCAGATGACGCCACTGCAGGTCGCCGTACGAGCGTTCCCAGGCGTCGCCGAGCACCAGCGCCTCGGCCGGCAACGCTTCGGCCCAGCGGAGGGCGACTCGCGAGACGGCTGCGGCGGTCACCTCGACGGCGCCGTCGGACCACTCCACGTCGACTCCGGCGGCCGACCAGGCCGTGCCGTTCCGGACCGTTGTGATCAGGGCGTCCGCAGAACCGACCTGGACGAAGACCGCGCTCGGTTCTCTCACCCAACCCCCTCGAACGAATTTCCCCACAGACTTTAGATAGTCGCCTGATTAATCGTCAAGACGGGTGATCGCGTCCACCAGACGGTCCACATCGGACTGATCCGTGTACGGCGCGAGGCCGACACGGACCCCTCCCGCCGGGCCCAGACCGAGGTGGCGGGCGGGTTCGTAGGCGTAGAACGAGCCGGCCGGGGCGTTGACGCCGGCCGCCGCCAGTCGCGCGGCCACCGTCGACGGTTCCCAGCCGTCCACGGTGAACAGCAGGGTCGGCGTACGGCGGGAGGCGTGGCCGTGGAGTGTGATTCCGGGGATGGCGGCCAGCCGGGATTCGAGGCCCTCCCGGAGGCTGTCCTCGTACTCCTCGACCACCCGCAACGAGTCCAGCAGACGCTCGCGTCGGGTGCTCCCGGTCCCACCGAGACCGGCGAGGAAGTCGACCGCCGCGGTCGTCCCGGCCAGGAGTTCGTACGGCAGCGTCCCGAACTCGAAGCGCTCGGGTACGACGTCCGCGGACGGCAGCAACTTGTCCGGATGCAGTGTCTCGAGCAACTCGGGCGCAGCCGTCAGCACGCCGAGATGCGGCCCGAAGAACTTGTACGGCGAGCAGGCGTAGAAATCGGCGTACGTCGCATCGACCGGCGCATGTGCGGTCAGGTGGACACCGTCGACGTAGATCAGTGCACCGGCCTGATGGACCTGGTCGGCGATGCGGGCGACATCAGGGCGGGTGCCAAGCAGGTTGGACGCGCCGGTGGCGGCGACCAGGCGAGTGCGGTCTGTCAGCAGCGGCGCGATGTCGTCCAGTTCGGACGTCGCAGTGTCGAAGCCGAGCCAGCGGACGGTCGCGCCGACGGCCTCGGCGGCCTGCACCCACGGGCGGACGTTCGCGTCGTGGTCGAGGCGCGAGACGATCACCTCGTCGCCAGGTCCCCACGACTTGGCGAGGGTGCGGGAGAAGTCGTACGTCAACTGAGTCATGCTGCGGCCGAAGACGATGCCGCGCGGATCGGTGCCCAGCAGGTCGGCCGTCGCCTCGCGGGCGGCGACGACGATCTCGTCGGCCCGTCGCTCGGCCGCGGTGAGGTGACCACGATTCGCCATCGCCGCGACCATCGTGGCCGCGACGGCGTCCGCGACCACGCGCGGCGTCTGCGAGCCGCCCGGACCGTCGAAATGTGCGGCGCCCTCGTCGAGCGCGGGGAACTGCTTGCGGACCGAGATCACGTCGAAGGCACCCATGGCCGTCATCCTCCCCCGCCGGGCAAGACCTCAGTCACCGGGTGGCCATTTCCCACCATCACTGCCCGATGCCGGGCAGATATATACGAACTGTCGATCAGGTAGTGCAGGATGTCAGGAGTGAGCACCGAGACGACTACTGACCAGGCACCGCTGCAGGCCTGGCTCCCGACGATGCTGGTCCTCGCGGCCATCTGGGGTTGCAGCTTCCTGTTCATCTCAGTCGGCGTCCGGGAGCTACCGCCGCTCTACCTGGCGCTCGGACGGGTGATCGCGGGCTCTCTCGTCCTGGTCACGATCCTCGCGGTGAAGCGCGAGTCGCTGCCCCGCGAGCCGCGGTTGTGGCTGCACTCGTTCGTGGTCGGCGCGATCGGCTCCGCGATCCCCTGGACCCTGTTCGGGTACGGCGAGCAGCGCATCCCCTCGCTGCTGGCGGGGATCTGGAACGGGATCACTCCGCTGATCGTGCTGCCGATCGCGGTGCTGCTCTTCCGGACCGAGACGTTCTCGCTGCAGAAGGTGTCCGGCCTGATCATCGGGTTCGCCGGCATGCTCGTCGTACTCGGCGCCTGGAATGTCGAAGGCGGCGCGGATCTGACCGGGCAGGCGCTGTGCATGCTCGCGGCGGTGTTCTACGGACTGGCGATCCCGTACCAGAAGCGGTTCATCGCCGGGACCACACTGTCCGGTACGGCGCTGTCCGCCAGCTTGTTGCTCTGCGCAACGGTCCAGCTCGCGATCGTGGCGCCGATCGTCACCCGGCAGGCGCCGCCGGCGCCGTGGTCGCTGTCGATCGAGGTGGTGCTGAGTGTGGTGGCGCTGGGTGCGCTCGGCAGCGGACTCGCATTCGTGCTCAGCCTGCGCAACATCCGGCTGATCGGGGCCAGCCGGTCGTCGATGGTGACGTATCTGATGCCGGTGTTCTCGATCCTGGTCGGCGTGATCGTGCTGCACGAGCACATCGCCTGGTACCAGCCGGTCGGCGGCCTCGTCGTACTGCTCGGCGTCGCGGTGTCGCAGGGGCTGCTGGCGTCGCTGCGGCGCAAGCCCGCGGTCGTGGCGCCGGCGACCACCGGTTAGTGGCGGCGGAGGTTCGGCACTGCCGCGATCACGACGGCGGCGAGGGCGAGCACGGTGCCGGCGACGACCGGGGACGTGACCGCCTTGTCGGCGGCCGGGAGGAACAGGTCGATGAACAGGCTCGCGATCAACTGACCGGCGATGGTGCCGAGGCCGAGCACGAACACGCCGACCACCCGGACCACGGCCGCCGCGGCGCTGATGAAGATCACGCCGCAGGTGCCGCCGAGGTACAGCCACGGCTCGCTCGGCAGGTGGTGCGGCAAGCCCTCGAACCCGAGATCGACGAGGAACACCAGCAGCAAGGCGGCGAACCCGACCAGGAAGTTGACCACGCCGGCCGCGATCGCGCCGTACGCATCCGGTGAAGCGGTCCGGGCGACGCGACCGTTGATCGCCTGCTGGACCGCGGCGCCGAGCCCGGCCAGTGCGGGCAGGATCGCGAGCAGCAGGCCGTCGGGGTGACCGAGTTGATCCGAGACCGCCAGTACTACGGCGACCAGCGCGACCAACGCGCCGACGACGCGGACGGTGGTGAACGGCTGAGGGCCGGCCGGGCCGAAGCCGAGCCGGTCCACGACGAGGCTGCTGATCGCCTGGCCCGCGACGCCGGCCACGGTGAAGACGGCGACGCCGATCACCGAGACCGTGATCGATTGGGTGGCGACCAGGAACGCACCCGACAGGCCGCCGAGGCATTGCCACCAGCGCAGGCCGCCGTACCCGCGCATCGGCATACGGATCGCTCGCCAGACGTTACCGAGCGAGTGGCGGATCTGCGGCACGAGCGCGGCGCCGGTGAGCAGGACGGCGAGTCCGGTGACGAACGAGATGAGGGCGGCGGCAATACCGTCGGCGAGGACGTCGCCGAGTTCACCGTTCAGCCGGGACTGGACCGCGACCAGCATGCCGATACCGAAAGCGGCGGTCAGCCCGATCAGGTGGTGCTGTCGGGTGGAGCGCGGCGCTGGGGCGATCGTTGTCACCCCTCTATCATGACCGTCGCGCGTCTTGCACCTGACAGCAGGTCCAGGTGATGGTCCCCTTACGTCCGGCGGATGAGCGCGAGGTACATCGCGTCCGTGCCGTGCAGGTGCGGCCAGAGCTGGACGTCGGGGCCGTCGCCGAGATCGGGTACGCCGGGGAACAGCGGGCGGGCGTCCTCGAGTTCGGCGTCGTCGCGCTTGGCGAGTACGGCGTCCACTACCGCTCGGGTCTCGTCCGGATGCGGGGAGCAGGTGACGTACGCGACCACGCCGCCCGGGCGGGCCGAGGTGATGGCTGAGTCGAGCAGGTCCTCTTGGAGTGGGCGCAGTTCGGCGACGTCTTCCGGCGTACGGCGCCAGCGGGCCTCGGGTCTGCGGCGGAGTGCGCCTAGGCCGCTGCAGGGGACGTCGGCGAGCACGCGGTCGAACGATCCGGCCGGCCAGGTCGGTTTGGTGCCGTCACCGATGAGGACCTTGTGCTCCCCCGGGATCGCACGCAGGTTGGAGCGGACCAGTTCGGCGCGGTGCTTGAGCGGCTCTACTGCGGTCAGCTGACCGTCCCGCTGGTTCACGAGCGCTGCCAGCAACGCCGACTTCCCGCCGGGTCCCGCACACAGATCCAGCCAGGCACCGTCCGCGCCTTCGATGGACGCGTTGGCCAACGCGGTCGCCACCAACTGCGAGCCCTCGTCCTGTACGCCGGCCCGTCCGGTCGCGACGGCATCGATCCGGCCGGGATCACCGCCGCCCTCCAGCACGGCGGCGTACGGCGACCACCGGCCCGCAGTCGCACCCGCCGCCACCAACTCGTCCACGTCCGACACCCCAGGCCGAGCCACCAGCGTCACCCGAGGCGGCTCGTTGTCCGCATCCAGCAGCTCCTCCAACCCGTCGTCACCCAGTGCCTGGGCGAAGGCCTCGATGACCCAGCGAGGATGGGCCTTGGCGATCGCGAGGTGGCCGAGGCGGTCCTGCTCGGCGGGTGGGGGGACGGTGTCGATCCATTGGGTGAGGGTGCGTTGGCTGATCTTGCGGAGGACAGCATTGACCAGGCCGCTGCGTTTCTGGCCGATCTCGGCTCGGGTGAGCGTGACCATCTCCGAGACCGCGGCGTACGAGTCGACGCGCATCCGGAGGAGTTGGTGGGTGCCGAGGCGGAGGAGGTCGAGCAGCTCGGGGTCGAGATCGGCGAGGGGACGCGACACGCTGCGGGCGAGGAAGGCGTCGTACGTGCCCTGCCAACGCAGCGTGCCGTGGACGAGTTCGGTGCAGAACGCCGCGTCACGACCGCTGAGACGCTGCTCGCGGAGTGCCTTGTTGAGCGCGAGGTTGGCGTAACCGCCTTCGGCCGTGACCTGCCGGATGACCTGGTACGCGACCCCACGTACCCGATCCGGCCGACGCTGCGGCGCGCGGTTTCGGGGCGACCGGTCGCTCACGCGGAGGGTCCCAAGCGGTCCTCGTCGGTCAGACGGACACCTCGGGCCCAGTCGGCCGCGGCCATCGGCTTCTTGCCCTGGGGCTGCACCGTCACCAACTCGACCGCCTTGCTCCCAGTGCCGACCGTGACGCTCGACTTGGTCGCGCGCAACTCCCCCGGCTTCAGCTCCTCGTCGGTGAGCCGGACCGCGAGCACCTTCAACCTCTCACCACGGAACATCGTCCACGCGCCCGGCGCCGGGTTGCACCCGCGCACCAGCCGATCCACACGCTGCGCCGGCGCGGCCAGATCCAGCTCCGCGTCCTCGACGGTGATCTTCGGCGCGAGCGTCACCCCGTCGCTCGGCTGCTCCCGCGCCTCGAGTACTCCGGCCTCGATCCCGTCGAGTGTGTCGACCAGGAGCTTCGCGCCCGACTCGGCCAGCCGGGTCAGCAGGTCGCCCGAGGTGTCGTGCGGACCGATCGGCTCGGTGAGTACGCCGTACACCGGACCGGCGTCGAGCGCCTTCACGATGCGGAACGTGCTCGCGCCGGTGACGTCGTCGCCAGCGATAATCGAGTGCTGCACCGGCGCCGCACCACGCCACGCGGGCAGCACCGAGAAGTGCAGGTTGATCCAGCCTTGCGGCGGGATGTCGAGGGCCGTCTGCGGCAGCAGACCGCCGTACGCGACCACCGGGCAGCAGTCCGGAGCGATCTCGGTCAGCCGGGCCAGGAAGTCCGGGTCGCGCGGCTTGACCGGCTTGAGGATCTCGATGCCTCCGAGCTCCTCGACGTACTGCGCCACCGGGGAAGCGACCAGCTTGCGGCCACGGCCGGCGGGCGCGTCCGGACGGGTCACGACGCCGACGAGTTCGTGGCGGCTGGCAACGATCGCCTTCAGCGCGGCGACAGCAGGTTCCGGCGTACCGGCGAAGACGAGTCTCACAGACCGAATCCGTTCGTCGGGTGGGGCGAGATTCTGACCTGCGGCGGGCCGCTCAGACCGGACCATTCGGCCTCGCGGATCGCCTTCATCGCCTGCTTGCGGGTGACCGTGTCGAGCCGGTCGAGGAACAGGATGCCGTCCAGGTGATCGGTTTCGTGCTGGATCGCCCGCGACAGCATGTCGGAGCCCTCGATCACGACCGGGTCGCCGTACATGTTGAAGCCCTTGGCGATCACGGACAGGGCGCGGCGGCAGTCGAAGGTCAGTCCGGGGATCGACAGGCAGCCCTCCGGGCCGAACTGCTCGTCCGCGGACAGCGTCAGCTCCGGGTTGACCAGGTGCCCGAGTTCGCCCTCGACGTGGTACGTGAACACCCGCAGGCCGACGCCGATCTGAGGCGCGGCCAGGCCGGAGCCCGGCGCGTCCTGCATGGTGTCGGTGAGGTTCGCCACCAGACGGCGCAGCTCGGCGTCGAAGTCGACGACCGGCTCGGCCTTGGTGGTCAGGACGGGGTCGCCGAACAGGCGGATGGGTTGGACCGACACAGACTCTCCACAGCGTTCCACGGACCGGGACCGAGCAAGTCTAGTTGGCGCGGCGAGTGGATTCAGGTGGCAGGGGGCTCTCCACATTGTTGCCACAAGCACGTACTGTGGTCCCAGGCGTACCCTCAGTCACTGTCGTCACACGCCCAACGGGAGACCCAATGCCCACAGCAGCACGGGGGGCAACTCTGATCCTCCTGGGTGCACTGCTTGCACAGGCACCCCTCACCGCCGCCGCCTACGAACCGCGCGACCCGGAGACTTCCGGACCGCCCCGCACCATGGTCCCCTCCGCGGAGCCCACGGTTACCCCGACTACCGCGTCACCCAGCGCATCGCCTACTGAGCCGGTTGCTGAGCCTGCGGCTGCGCGGTCGTGGAGTGATGTGGTGAAGCAGGTGACGGAGACGTCGCCGAACAACCTCCAACTGAAGGCGGCGGATGCTTCCGCGCAGGCGTCGTCGATCATGCGTTGCTTCAATCTGGAGGAGGAGAACTACTGCCTCGGGCTGGGGTTCGTCGACCAGGTGCCGACCGGTGCTCAGTTGCAGGAGGTGATGAGCCCGCCGACCGTTCGCGCGGATGGCGAGGTCGGCGTCGAGCAGGACATCCCGACCGGGGATCTCACCCCGGCCGCCTTCGTGGCGGAACGCGCGGCGATGCCGACGAGCGCCCGAGTCACCACCGAACTGGACGAAATGCAAGCCGCCTGGGACGGCCGGGCCAAGGCCCGGGAGTTGCGGCTCCTAGCTGAAGCTCCGGATGCACCAGAAGCGTCACCCACGCCAACACCTACTCCTACTGCTACTGCTACTCCGACGGTGGCGCCGACGCAGAGAGTGCCTACTCAGGGGACTCCCGGGCCGGTTACTCCGTCGGTGGTGCCGGTGACGGCGCCGGGTTCGGCGTACATCATGAAGGGGTTTCAGACCTCGCAGGAGAAGGGGTACTGGTGTGGGCCGGCGACGTTCCAGTCGATCGACTGGGCCGACGACAACCAGAAGGACACCCAGGCGTCCTGGGCCAAGGACCTCGGCGCGACCACGTCCGGTACGGCGATCTCCGCGATGGTCAAGCAGACCAACCTGAAGACGGCCTGGCCGAAGTCCGCCGGCACGTACATCGTGCAGAACGTCTCCGGCTGGAACTCGAAGACATTCATGACCGTGCACGAGAAGCATCTCGGCGTCTACAAGGCACCCGTCATCGAGCACGTCCAACTGCTGAAGCGGTACTTCCCGTACCTCGCCTTCAACCACAGCGGCCACTACCAGGTCGGCCGCGGCTACGACCGGGCCAAGAACACGATCGCGATCTTCGAGGTCTTCAACGAACGCCGGTTCAACAGCCGCGGCAACGTCACCGACGGCCCGAAGAACATCCCGGCGTCCGCCCTGTTCAACGCCACCCTGGCCAACTCTTTCAAGAACATCGGACTCTGACCGGATGTGCCGTACCACCGTTGCCGTAGGCACCGTTCTCGTCCTGCTGCTGGCCGGCTGCTCCTCCTCGAAGGACGAATCGAGCCCCTCACCATCCAGCACACCGAGCCGGACACCCACCGGAACGCCGGGCCCGCCGACCGACTCCGGTACGGCGGTCCCGGCCTGGACGAAGGTGATGCGGCAACCGGTGGACGGCCTGCACCTGGTCACCCAACAGCGCAAGTACGTCGTCACCCGCGCCAGCGACGAGGCCGGGATCACCACCGTGACCGACCGCAGCAGCAAGAAGGTCGTGATCAGGCACACCCCGGCCGCGGGCTTCGTCGCGCAGTCGCCGGTGGTGATCGACGACCACTGGGCTTTGATCGAGGACATCCGGTCCGACGGTCCGGCGCCGGAGATCACGGTGTTGCGCTATGACCTGACCACCGGCCGCTCGGCCGAACTGTCCCAGCTCCCCAAGGTCTCCGAACCCGAGATCGGCGCGTACGACGGTACGTTCGCCTACAGCTCGACCGACGCGCGCAACCGATCCTGCCTGATCGTCGCCGACCTCGCGACGCTGAAGGGTCGGACCGTCACCTGCGTCGCCGATCCCGGGTACGTCGCGGATCCGGTGGTGTCGGCGGACTCGGTGACGTTCAGCGAGATCACCGCACCCGAGACCGCCCGCCGCTGCAAGCGCCTCCTGACCGCGCCGCTGTCCGGCGGCCCGGCCCAGCCGGTGCCGGCAGCAACCAAGTGCATCCAGTGGAGCGGCGCATCGGTGCGCGGGGCAACGGTGTGGTCGGAGGTCGGCGCTACCGACCCGGACCAGTACCAGAGCAAGGCGTACGTCCGGGAGGCTGCCGACTCCGCCGCGCGTCCACTCGGCACTGTGGTCACCGACACCATCCTTGCCTGCGGCAACTGGATCCTCTGGGAGACCCGGACCGTCACGGGTGGCGACGACGTCTACCAGATCAACCGCTGGCGCCCCGGCCTCGGCACGCCGCAGCGCATGTACGCCGGCAAGGCCGGGACCGCACTCACACCGATGACCTGCCAGGACAACACGGTGTACGTCGAGGCCGCCGACCTGTCCGGCAGTCCGACGTACACCGAGGCGATCTCAGCAGCCCTCGTCTAGTGCAGGGCCTAGCGCCGCGCGTGGCGGATGCGCAGCTTTCCGAATCCCATCGACCCGGAGATCCGGATCGTCGGTCCTGCCGCACCAGTCCGCCGCGGCGGTTGGTACTGCGAGTCCTTCCATCCCGTGCGGAGGCCTTCAATGTCGACGATCGCGTCGCGCGGCACGGTGATCTTGGCCCCGCCGGTGCCGAGTTGCAGCTCGATGTCCACGACCCGGTGCTTGATGATCGCGCGGGACAGATCCAGCTGCACTCGTCCGAGCCCCGAGTGGACCTTCAGCGTCCTGGGCACCAGCCATTCGCCGCGCCGCCGGATCCGCCCGGCGACTGCGGAGATCGTGGACGTGGTGCCGGCATCCGGCGCCGGCAGCCCGGACAGAGCCGCATCGATGTCGTGCTGGGTCGTGGCGGTGAGCACCTGGTGGAGGCGCTGATCCATGTCCTCGTACGAGATCAGCTCAGCCGTGAAGGCCTCCTGCACACGCTCGACGGCCGTGTCGCGGTCGTCGGACCTGATCAACGATGAGCGGTCGTCGTTCGGTACAGAGGTCACCGTCTCACTGTAATGCGATCCCCCGGGCACGGAGCTGGTCGCGGAGGTCGGCGGCGCCGGTGAACTGCTCCGCGTCGAGGCCGACCGCGCGAGCGCCGTCGACGTTGTGCTGCATGTCGTCGGTGTAGAACGTGCGCGCGGCGTCCAGGTGGAAGCGCTCGAGCAGGATCCGGTAGATCTTCTCGTCCGGCTTCACCGTCTGCTCGACCCCGGACACGATCTCGCCGTCGAAGCGGGTGAGGATCGGGAACGCCTCCTTGGCGACCTCCCACTTCTCCGCCGAGAAGTTGGTCAGCGCGTACGTCGGGATGCCGAGCGCACGGAGCTCGGTGATGACCGCGGCGGTGTCCTCGAAGACGCCCTTCACCATCGTCAGCCAGCCGGTGTCGTAGGCCTCGATCAGGTCGGCGTGCTGCGGGTGCAGGCTCGTCAGCTCCGCCACCGCCTCGGACCAGGGCCGGCCCGCGTCCTGCTGGTGGTTCCACGCCGGGGAGGTGACCTCGGACAGGAACCGCGTCCGCTCCTGCTCGTCGGGGATCAGGTCGGCGTACAGATAGTCCGGGCTCCAGTCCAGCAACACTCCGCCGATGTCGAACACCACGGCGTCGATCGTCCGCTCAGTCATGCCCGCAACCCTACGAGATCGGATCGGCGGCTGGGCTGCTGAATGCGGTCCAGCATGGCGGGACGCTCGGCGTCCCGGGGCTGGGCACGGTGTTTCTGCATCACCCGGCGACGGCGCACCGAGCCTTCTGGATCGCGACCGCGGCCATCGCCGCGACCCTGGTCACGGCTCACCTCATGCGGTCGCCGCGTTCGCGGCAGCCCGCGCATGCAGCGCCGGCGCCAGCGAGTACTGCCCGATGAAGATCACCACACCGAGTACTGCGCAGCCCAGCCAGGTGACGGTCGGGCCGAAGTGCTCGAGGGCATTGGTCCCGGTCAGCGGGCCGACCACCGTGCCGACGCCGAAGGCCATCCCGGCCAGACCCATGTAGCGGCCCCGCAGGTCGATCGGAGCGAGGTCGGCGAACACGGCACCGATGACAGCCGCGAACCCGATCTCGCCGATCGTCCAGACCACGACCGACACCCCGTAGCCCCACCAGGTGTGGACGACGGCACCGATCCCGAACCCGAGACCGACCACGAGCATCGACACCGCGAGCAGTTTCGGCCGGTCGATCTTCACCAGCCACTTACCGAGGAACGGCTGGATCAGCACGATCACCACGCCGTTCAGCGCGATCACCAACCCGTACGTCGAGGACGGCAGACCGTCGTCGGCCATGGCGAGCGGGAGCGTCGAGTAGCCCTGCATGTAGATGGTCGCGTAGCCGATCTGGAGCAGGATCATCAACAAGAACACGGTGTCGCGCAGAACCACCGGGAGCAGCGGCCGGTGCGGTACGCCGGCCTCCGGTGCCGGCCGGCTCTCCGGCACCATCGCCCAGATCACCAGACCGGCGATCACCGACGTACCGGCGTTCAGCCAGAACAGCAGGCCGTAGCCGACCGAGGCCAGCACGCCCGCGCTCACGGTGGACACCGAGAAGCCGAGGTTGATCGCCCAGAACAGCAGGCCGTACGCCCGGACGCGTTCGCCCGGCTCGAGCAGGTCGGCCACGGTCGCCTGAACAGCCGGTCGGAACAGGTCGCCGAGCAGGCCGACCAGGAAGGCGGTCACCCAGATCATCGCCATCGATCGGGCCGAGCCGAGCAGGATCAGGGCGGCGCCGGTGCCGAAGAAGCAGATCAGCATGGTCAGGCGGCGCCCGACCCGGTCGGCCAGCCACCCTCCGCTGAGCTGGGCGGCGACACTGCCGGCACCGACCGCGGCGGCCACGGCACCCGCCGTACCGGCCGACAGGTGGCGGTCGTGGGTCAGGTAGAGGACGAGGAACGGCTGCACAAAGCTGCCCAGCCGGTTGACGAGCTGGCAGACCCAGAGCGCCCAGAACGCCCTCGGCAGGGCGGCGGGCGCAGGGGATTCGACGGCGACAGCACTCATGGTGACAACTCTCCCGGTGAGCTCGGGCGGTGTCGAACATTAGGCACAGGACTAATCGAGGGGTAGCCTGCCCAGGTGATCACGATCAGCCTGAACGCCGGTGATGTCGGCCGGATCCGGTTCGCGCTCTCACCGGTATGGGAGGCGGTGACCAGTGTTCGGGCGCTGAGCAACAACACCGCCCGCAGCGTGCACGGCCCCTGGCTGCAGAAGGTCCGGCCGATCATCGAGGGTCCGGATCTGACGTTGCTGAGGGCACTCATTCCGCCGGTCGGTTACATCCCCGACTTCATCACGCCGGCGCCGCCGCGCCGGTCGACCAGCCTGGAGTCGGGACTGGATGCGATCGCCGCCACACCGCACCACTTGGTGGTCGACGAGATCGGCCGCCTGCACGCGGACAACCCACATCCCCTGCTGCCGGACCTGATCGCCCACCCGGCCAAGGCGCTGGAGCTGATCACTTCGTCGCTGGAGTCGTACTGGCGGCGGGCGATCGAGCCCGACTGGCGGCGGATGCGCTCGCTGCTCCAGGAGGATCTGGCCTTCCGGCTGGACCAGCTGGCCAGTGGCGGGCTGGAGCGGCTGTTCCGGAGTCTGCATCCGTCCGTTGGCTTCACCGGCGACCGGATCGAGATCGATCGGCCGTTCTGCTGCCACGGCGAGCCGATGACCGGGCAGGGTGTGCTGCTGGTGCCGTGCGTGTTCAACTGGCCGGCCGCGCTGGCGGTGACCGCGGCGCCGCACGTGCCGACGATCACGTACCCGCCGCGCGGACTCGGGCGGCTGTGGGAGGACCGCCAGGAGACGGCCGACTCGCCGCTCGCTGACCTGGTCGGGCGGACCCGGGCCGCGATCGTGAGTCACCTGGATCTGCCGATGTCGACGACGCATCTGGCCCATCAACTCGGGGTGTCCGCGCCGACGTTGAGCGTGCACCTCAGCATCCTGCGGAACGCCGGCGTGGTCGATTCGCGCCGCGACGGCCGGACCGTGCTCTACTACCGCACCTCCCTCGGCAGCCAACTCCTCACCGCCGCCACTCCCCTGGCTTCGACCGCCTGACCGGAGCGGATCCCCGCCACTCACCAAGGACTCCGGCGCACCCATGTCCCGGCTTACTCGGACCGGCGTCCGCGCTGTCCAGCGAGGTTGGTGAGTGGCGCAGGTCCACCGACGGCCTAGCCGAAGCTCGGTGGGTCCACCTGGATCCGGACGGAGCCGGGGTTCTTCTTGGTTGTGCGGGCCGACTGGGCTTCCTTGAGGGAACGCGCGAGGGCTGTGCCGGCCGCGCGCGGCGTACGGACGACGGCCCGGACGGTCTCATCGTCGACGTCGACCGGGCCCAGCACCTCGAGCCCGGCGGCAACGGGGAGCAGCGGGCGCAGGCGGGTGATGAGGTCGGCGACCGCGTCGGCGGGTCCGGTGAGTTCGGCGAGCTTGGCGGCGGGCGCGAGGCGCGCGGCCCGGCGCTCCTCGATCTCGCGAGCGGCGAAGCCTTCGGGACTCCAGCGAACGACGGCCTGGAGGGGAGGCGCCGACGGTTCGCCGACCAGGATGACCGTTCCGCCGTCGCGGGCCGGCCGGACCAGAGCCGCCGCGTTGAACCACCGCCGCACCGCTTCCTCGGGTGCGCGCAGATCCGGGCGGGCGAGCATGAGCCACGTGTCGAGCAACAGCGCCGCGCTGTAGCCTCCCTCCGCGACGGGCTCGGCGCCCGGCGTAGTGACGATGAGCGCCGGCTTGTCCGGGACGACGTCCAGCACGTTGTCGCCGCCCGACGTACGAACCACCAATCCGGGAAAGGCTCGCCCCAACTCCTCCGCCGTACGACGGGCTCCGACGACGGCGGCGCGCATCCGGGTGTCACCACACTCCGGGCAACGGTGATCTGCCGCAGGACGACCGCAGATGCTGCAACTCGGAGGCCCGCTGCCACCAGTACGACGCAATGTCCCACCACACGTCGAACACCGGGACGGCGCCCGGCAGGTCTGACACACCAGGCTCGGCAGATACCCAGCCCGCGGAACCTGCACCAGCACCGGCCCGGACCGCAGCCCCTCCCGCGCGATCTCGAACGCTCGATGCGGCAGCCGCGCCGCCCGAGCCGCCGGGTCGCGCGCGAGATCCGTGTCCGACTCCCCCGCGATGTGCACGGCCGGAGCAGCCGCCCGGATCACACTCCGATCCGCGATCAGCTCATGCGCGAACCCCGACTCGATCAACGCCGCCGAATCCACCGAGCGCGCGAACCCACCGACCAAGGCCGCACATTTCTGCCGGAACGCCCGCAGCAGCAACACCTCACGAGCGTGCGGGTACGGCGCGCGCGGCTCGGCGTACGAGTCGTCACCGTCGTCCCACAACGCGACCAGCCCGAGGTCCGCCACCGGCGCGAACGCGGCCGCCCGCGTCCCGATCACCACCCGCGCGCACCCTCGCAATGCCGTGAGGAAGGCGCGGTAGCGAGCCGTCGGCCCGAGATCCGCCGACAGTGTGACGAACCCCGCCTCGCCGAGCACCGCCGTACACGCCGCTGCCAGCCGCTCGAGATCACGCGCATCCGGTGCCAGCAGCAACGCACCCCGCCCCGACGCCGCACACACAGCCGCGGCCTGGGCGAACGCGAGCGGCCATTCGGCCCCGGGCACGGCGGTCCAGATCGCGCGCGGAGACTCCGATCGCGCGATCGCGTCCAGGAATCCAGCCGGGTACGGCGACCATTCGGAGCGCGAGGTGGACGCCGGTGGTGGCGCAGGCTGGTTGCACCGCAGCGGCTCGCCCTCGACCTTCGCGTGGCGGGGCGGCACCGCCAACCGGGTCACGTCCGCGAACACCCCGGCGTACCGATCGGCGACCGCGCGGCAGAGGTCGGCGATCTCCGGCGTCAGCACCTGCTCGGGCGACACGACCCTCCGGATCCGGACGAGCTTGCCCTCGTGGTCCGACGACTCCAGCCGCTCCAGCACGAACCCGTCCAGGTCCTTGCCGGCGAAACGCACCTTCACCCGCGCACCGGGCTGCGCCGCCGCGGCCAGATCCTCCGGCACGAGGTAGTCGAACGGCCGGTCCAGATGCGGCAGCGAGACATCGACCGCGATCCGGGCCACCGGTAACGTCTCGGTGATCCCGGCCGGCTGCTTGGTGCGGGACTTGCGAACGGTGTCCCGCAGCAGAGTCAGCTGCTCCGGCGAGTCCCCGTTCGATGTCACCGGGAAACTCTAGTCCGGTGGGACGACAGTGCGAGTGAGCACTGCCGTCCCCCTGTGGACAACTACTTGTTGATCGCGGCCTTCAGCGCCTCGACCCGGTCGGTCCGCTCCCAGGTGAAGTCCTCGCCGGTGCGGCCGAAGTGGCCGTTGCGGGCGGTCTGGGCGTAGATCGGCCGGAGCAGGTCCAGGTCGCGGATGATCGCGGCCGGACGCAGGTCGAACACCTCGCGGACCGCGTCGGCGATCTTGTCGACCGGCACGTTCTCGGTGCCGAAGGTGTCGACGTAGAAACCGACCGGCGCGGCCTTGCCGATCGCGTAGGCGACCTGGCACTCGACCCGGTCGGCCAGGCCGGCGGCGACGATGTTCTTCGCCACCCAGCGCATCGCGTAGGCTGCGGAACGGTCCACCTTCGACGGGTCCTTGCCGGAGAACGCGCCACCACCGTGCCGCGCCATCCCGCCGTAGGTGTCGATGATGATCTTGCGGCCGGTCAGCCCGGCGTCACCCATCGGGCCACCGACCTCGAACCGGCCGGTCGGGTTCACCAGCAGCTTGTAGCCGGCCGAGTCGATGTCGAACTGCTCGAGCACCGGGTCGACCACATGCTTCTTGATGTCCGGCGTCAGCATCGAGTCCAGGCTGATGTCGGCCGCGTGCTGGCTGGACACCACCACGGTGTCGATCCGGACCGCCTTGTCACCGTCGTACTCGACCGTGACCTGGGTCTTGCCGTCCGGCCGCAGGTACGCCAGTGTGCCGTCCTTGCGAGCCTCGGACAGCCGCTCGGACAGCCGGTGCGCGATGGTGATCGGCAGCGGCATCAACTCGGGCGTCTCGTTCGACGCGTAGCCGAACATCAGGCCCTGGTCGCCTGCCCCCTGCAGGTCCAGCTCGTCGCTCGACGCGTCCGAACGCTTCTCGTACGCCGTGTCCACGCCCTGGGCGATGTCCGGCGACTGGCTGCCGATGGCGACCTGCACCCCACAGGACGCACCGTCGAAGCCTTTCAGCGACGAGTCGTAGCCGATCTCGAGGATGCGTGCCCGCACGATCCCCGGGATGTCGACGTACGCCGTCGTGGTGACCTCACCCGCGACGACGACCAGCCCGGTGGTGATCAAGGTCTCCACCGCGACCCGGCTGCGCGGGTCCTCGGCCAGCAGGGCATCGAGAATGGAGTCGCTGATCTGGTCAGCGATCTTGTCCGGGTGACCTTCGGTCACGGACTCGGACGTGAAAAGGCGCCTCGCCACAGTTCTCCCTCGGATTCCTCTTGTGCCACGCGGCTGTCTGCGGCAGCCGTGCGATCCCCCCATGCACCGGCGGTTGGCGATGCATCTTGGGAAGTATGCCAGCAGTTTCCGCCCGCGTCCCGGTGACGCTCCGAATTCATCCACCATACGGGACTCGGCGCCATATCGTGGACACCGGGTCGGGTTTCAGGCGTGCGGGCCAACCGCTACGTCGCCCACGGTGAGCGACGGTGTGCAGGCCAGGATCGCAGCCGACCGGTCCACCTCGGTCTCCAGCTGCCGGCGCCGGGTGCGGTTGAGGGAGGTGAGCACCTCGACGGTCACCTGCAGCGTCCGACCGGCCTTCTTGTGGTGCCAGACGCCCGCGACGATGCCGTCGATCAGCACCAGCGGGTAGTTGCCGGCCTGGCCGCGCGCGAGAGCTCTCGTGAATGCCTTGCCCGGGAACAGCAGTTCTCTGGGGTAACTGCCGACGCCGTACGCATCGAAGTACGGCAACAGCCTGACGCCTCGCGGGGGCTCGTCGTCGAAGTGACCGTCGCCGGGTGCGTGCCAGGCGGGCTGGCCGTCGAGCTCGACCTGCGGGAGGCCGGCGAAGTACGGCTTCACGAAGGTCGGCGTGGTGTTGAGCCAGCGGGCGAACTGCTGCGGCGTCGCGGGGCCGTACGAGTGCAGGTAGCGGTGGAGAAGCTCGGTGAGCGCTGCGTCGCCGTTCATCGGCTCGAAGGGCTGGAAGCGGTGCGGATTCGTGTACGTCGTCTTGCGGCCGCGGTTGGGTCCGTAGCAGAGGAAGCCGGCGTTGGCCGCGGCCGAGATCGCCTGCCGCCACCGTGGCCAGTAGCCCTGGAACGCCGGCATCACCAGGTCGCCAGCCCAGGGCCTAGTACGCCGTACGACCTCGTCGGAGAGTTCGTCGACGGTCAGGTCGTCGTGAACGAGCGCTTGACCGACGGCGACGATGACCTCGGCGGTCTGCTCCGGAGTCATCCGCATGAAGGGCGGCGCGAGCGAGGTCGGCAGAGCGGAGAGTGCCCCCGTCCACATCGGCAGATCGTCGAGCGGCAGCAGATGCACGGTCCCGCGCGGCCCGAACGTCTTCACAAGTCCGTCGGCCTGCTGCACCGTCTCCCGCGTGGCGTCCGCGAGCCGGAGAGCCACCGACATCTCCCCCGCCGACAACACCTGCGCATGCGCCCCACACATGGCCCGTACGACGTCGACCGCAGTGGCACCGGGGTCGGTCAGGTGGTGTCGCTCCATCCGCCGAGCAACGACGCCCTGCCAGCTGATCTCCATACCCCGACGTTAACCGCCGAAGAGGACAGAACCTGGCCTCTACTTCCAGCGCGCGGCGGCCAAGTCCAGATCACCCTCATTTCACTACTTCTGGTTTTCTTCACTTCCAGTGCGCGGCGACCAGGTTCCAGATCACACCCATTTCACAACTTCTGGTTTTCTTCACTTCCAGTGCGCGGCGACCAGGTTCCAGATCACTCCCGCCAGTGCGTCCTTGCTGCCCGAAGGGACCGGGAGAGCGCCGCCGTCGCGGTCGAGGATGACGGCCTCGTTGGTGTCGCTGCCGAAGACCTTGCCGCCGGACACGTCGTTCACGACCAGCAGGTCGCAGCCCTTGCGCTCGAGCTTGGCTCGACCGAGCTCGAGCACCGAATGCTCCGCGTCGCCGGTCTCGGCGCCGAAGCCGACGATCACCTGATCGGCCCGGCCGCGGTCGTGCGAGATGGTCTGCAGGATGTCCGGATTCTGCACCAGGCTGACCGCGGGGACGGAGCCGTCCGCGGTCTTCTTGATCTTGTGCTCCGCGACGTCGGCCGGGCGGAAGTCGGCCGGTGCCGCCGCCATCACGATCGCGTCCGCATCGGCAGCGCGGCTGGTGATTTCGTCGTACAGATCCCGCGTGCTCGTCACCGGGACGAGCTGTACCCCGGCCGGATCGGGCAGCTCGGAGTTCGCCGCGACCAGAGTGACCTTGGCGCCGCGTGCGGCGGCGATGCGGGCCAGGGCGTAGCCCTGCTTGCCGGACGAGGAGTTGCCGAGGTAGCGGACCGGGTCGAGGTGTTCGCGGGTCCCGCCGGCGCTGACCAGGACGTGCTTGCCGGTGAGGTCGGCGACCTCATGACCGGCCGCGCGGGAGGCCTCGTCGGCGAGCATCAGCTGGCTGATCGCGAAGATCTCCGACGGCTCGGGCAACCGGCCGCGGCCGGTGTCCGTGCCGGTGAGCCGGCCGACGGCAGGGTCGAGCACCGTGATGCCGCGGGACCGCAGCGTCGCGACGTTCGCCTGGGTAGCCGGGTGCTCCCACATCTCGGTGTGCATCGCGGCCGCGAACAGGATCGGGCAGCGCGCGGTCAGCAGCGTGTTGGTGAGCAGGTCGTCGGCCAGGCCGTGCGCGGCCTTGGCGATCAGGTTGGCCGTTGCCGGAGCGACCACGACGAGCTCAGCAGCCTTGCCGATCCGGACGTGCGGGACCTCATGCACGTTGTCGAACGGATCGGCCGTCACCGGCTGACCGGACAGCGCGGCCCAGGTCGCCGCGCCGACGAACTCCAGCGCACCCGCGGTCGGAACCACCCGCACACTGTGCCCGGACTCGGTCAGCCGTCGCAGCAGGTCACAGACCTTGTACGCCGCGATACCGCCGCCGACCCCGAGCACCACGTTCGGCCGGCCCGTGCCGGCGGACCCGGTCGCCATCGCCGGAGAACTACTCGGACTTCTCCGCGGCGGCGGCTTCCGCCTCGGCCTCGGGGTCGATGTCGGTGCAGGTCAGCACGCCGTCGTTGATCTCGCGCATGGCGATCGAGAGCGGCTTCTCCTGTACGTGGGTCTCGACCAGCGGCCCGACGTACTCGAGCAGGCCTTCGCCTAGCTGCGAGTAGTAGGCGTTGATCTGCCGCGCCCGCTTGGCCGAGTACAGCACCAGCTTGTACTTGGAGTCGGTGCGGGTGAGCAGGTCGTCGATCGGCGGGGACGTGATGCCGATGGCGACGGGCTGGTTGCCAGACAAGGTCAGCTCTTTCCAGAGATGGAGGGTGATCGAATCAACTTTACCAACTGATCAGCGGCTTCCCGAACCGACGCGTTCACGATCGTCGCGTCGAACTCCTTCTCGGCGGCCAGCTCGACCGTCGCGGTCTCGAGCCGGCGCTCCCGCTCCTGCGCAGTCTCGGTGCCGCGGAAGACCAGGCGCCGGACCAACTCGTCCCAGCTCGGCGGTGCCAGGAAGACGAACTGTGCCTCCGGCATCGTCTCGCGGACCTGGCGGGCACCCTGCAGGTCGATCTCGAGCAGGGCCGGCCGGCCCTCGGCCAGTTTGTCGAGCACCGGCTGCTTCGGGGTGCCGTAGCGGGCCGCCTTGTGCACCACCGCCCACTCCAGCAACTCACCGTCGGCGATCATCCGGTCGAACTCGGCGTCGGACACGAACAGGTAGTGCACGCCGTGCACCTCGTTCGGCCGGGGCTTGCGGGTCGTGGCCGACACGGAGATCCAGATGTCGGGGTAGCGTTCCCGGACGTCGGCGGCCACCGTGCCCTTCCCGACCGCGGTCGGCCCGGCGAGCACCGTCAGCACGGCTCCCCCACTCGTCGACTTGCCGGTCCGGCCGGAACCGGCCGGGTTGTCAGTCTGGTTCCTCGGGTGCGTGGTCATCGTCACACCAGTGTCCAACGAGCCGGGGAGAACTTCGGTTCGGCTCACTCGGCGAATTCGCGCTCGAGCGCGGCGATCTGGTTCGAGCCGAGGCCGCGCACCCGCCGCGTCTCCGAGATCCCCGCCCGCTCCATGATCTGCTGGGCGCGGACCTTGCCCACGCCGGGGATGCACTGCAGCAGCGCGCTCACCCGCATCTTGCCGATCACGTCGTTCTTCTGCCCCTCGTGGAGCACCTCCGTCGGAGACGCTCCCGAATGCCGGATCCGGTTCTTGATCTCGGCTCGCTCACGCCGCGCCGCCGCGGCCTTGTCCAGAGCCGCCGCTCGCTGCTCCGGGGTCAAAGAAGGAAGTGGCACCGTTTCACCTGTCCCGTTGTGTGGCTTCGCAAGGGAACCTAACACGGCTACAGGCGCCTCCAGCGCTCAATCGGCCATGTTCAGGCCCGCTGCGGGCGGAGTCGGCGGCCAGGCGGCGGATTGGATCGATCAGACGGTCAGTTCAGGGCCGGAACGTCGACCTTGCAGGAGTCCTTCGCGTGCGTGCTGATCGCCTTGTACGCCGTCATCACGGTGCCGGTCTCCTTGCTCAGGCGAGCCAGTTCGACCCGGTCCGAGCCCGCCTTCTGGGCCTTCTCGGCGAAGCCGACCACGACGCCCCAGTCGTCCTTCACGTCCGCGGGGGCGGAATCGCGCAACTTCTTGGCGTCCTCGAGGATCTTCACGTAGTCGGCCGGCTTCTGCGGGTCGACGTTCACCGCGTTGGCGGCGTACCCGGCGAGATCGACGCAGTAGGCCTGCTCCTCGGTGCAGGCGGTCAGCGTGGCGGTACCGGCGATGACGGTGGCGGCCAGGGCGAGGGTGCGCTTCATGCCAGCCGAGGCTACCGGCGGTGACCAAATCATCAGAAACGAATACTTTCCGCAGCCAGACCAGGACGGCGGGGACGGCCGCCGTCCTGGCGGGTCAGCCGTCGATGGTGACCTTGCAGGTGTCCTTGGCCTGCTTGGCGATGGCGGCGCCGGCCGACGCGACCTTCTCGCCGTCGTTCTTGCCCAGCTCGGCCAGCTTGGTCATGTCGCCGTTCGCCTCTTTGGCCTTCTCGGCGTAGTCGAGCACGACCTTCCAGTCGTCCTTCAGGTCGTCCGGCGCCGACTTGGACACCTTCTTCGCCTCGTCGAGCATCTTGCCGACCGCCTCGGAGTCCTTGATGTCGAGGTGCTTGGCCGCCTCGGCGTAGTTCTGGAGCTCGCTGCAGTAATCGCCACCCGAGCACGCCGTCAGCGTGCCGATGCCCAGGGTCAGTACCGCCGCGAGGGCCGCCACCTTACGCAAATTGCGTTCCTTACTCTGCTGCGAGGAGACCGTCACTCCCCGTCAGCGGACAGCTTTCCGGACCGTGGGGTCACAGCTCCGACAGAGATCGCGACGGCGTTGGCGGTCACGATCACCGCGATCGCGATCCAGTCGATCGGACCGAGGTGCTGATCGAGGACCACCAGTCCGACCAGGGCGGCCAGCACCGGGTTCACGCTCATGAAGACGCCGAAGAACTGCGCCGGCACCCGGCGCAGCGTCAGCAGGTCCACCAGGAACGGCACCGCCGACGACAGCACTCCGGCGACCAGCGCGTACGACACCGCCGCAACCGTCGGTGGGTGCTGCCAGAGCACGAGCACACCGATCGGGACGTACACCAGAGCGGACACCCCCGCCGCCGCGGCCGATCCGGTCACACCCGGCAACTCACGCCCGACGATCCCGTTCAGCAGGATGTAGCAGGCCCAGCAGACCGCCGCCAGCAACCCGAGGGCGATGCCGAGGTAGTCCGACGTCGCCTGCGGCCGGGTAAGCAGCAGGACCGCGGGTGCGGCAGTCAACGCGCACAACAGATCGACCATCCGCCGCGACCCGAGCAACGCCACCGCCAACGGGCCGAGGAACTCCAGCGTCACCGCCAGCCCGAGGCCGATCCGGTCGATCGCCGTGTAGAGCGACAGGTTCATCACCGCGAACACGGCGGCCAGCGCCAGCACCGCCCGCCACTGCCGCTTGGTGATGGTCCACAGCTTCGGCCGACCGACCGCCAGCAACACAGCCCCAGCCATCCACTGCCGGACAGCCACCACGCTGACCGGCCCGATGACCGGAAAGGCGAGCGCGGCGACAGACGCACCTACCTGAGTCGACAGCCCGCTCCCGAGCATCATCGCTACCCCACCCAGCCGACCTCTCTGCATGCTCAGAGGTTCCGTGCCGCCGCGTCTTCGGCAAAATGCATCAACGCAGCGATCTATACGCTGTGGTTATGGATCTCGAGCTCCGGCATCTGCGCTGCCTGGTCGCGGTGGTGGACACCGGGACGTTCACGGACGCGGCGATCGAGCTGCGGGTCTCGCAGGCCGCGGTGTCGCGGAACCTGCTCGCGCTGGAGGGCCGGTTGGGAGTTCGGTTGCTGCACCGGACCAGCCGATCGGTGACGCCGACAACCGCAGGTGTGCAGGTCCTCGCGCGAGCTCGCCAGATCCTCAACGACGTCGACGAGTTGGTGGCCGAGGCGACGACCGGGCATACGCGGTTGCGGATCGGGCATGCGTGGTCGGCGATGGGACGTCATACGGCCGAGTTCCAGCGGCGATGGGCGGCTGAGCATCCGGAGATCGAGCTGCAGTTGATCCGGACCAACACATCGACCGGCGGCCTCGCGGAAGGACTGTGCGATCTCGCGGTCGTCCGCACGCACATCGACCTGCGCCGGTTCGCGCACGCCACAGTCGCCCAGGAACGCCGGTACTGCGCGCTGCCCGCCGACGACCCGCTTGCCCGCAAACGCACCGTCACGCTCGACCAACTCCGCGACCGCGTCCTGGTGATCGACCGAAGGACCGGCAGTACGACGGCCGACCTCTGGCCCGAGGAAGCGCGCCCACGGATCGAATACACCCAGGACGTCGACGACTGGTTGTCCGCCATCGCGTCCGGCCGCTGTGTCGGTGTCACTCCGCAGGCGACGACAACGCAGTACCGCCGGGATGGCGTCGTCTACCGCCCGCTTCGCGACGCACCGCCAGTCGATGTCCACTTGATCTGGCACCGTCAGGACCCGCACCCCGCGACCCAGGCGGCTGTCGACCTCCTGTCCGGCCTGTATCAAGAGTCCACGAGCTCGACCAACTGACGGCGGTCGTTCACGCCCCAAAACACGTTGCGAACCCGCTCGATGCGACCCACCGGCCAGCGCTCGGCGATCCGCTTCACCTCCGGGTCCTCGATCCCCGCTGCGAGCGCGCCCGGGAAGTCACCCCAGACCACCTTGAACGGCCGGCCACACATCTGCTCGACCCCGAGCTCGACAGGCGGCGTGATCTCCAGCCGGTTGTGGAGTTCACAGATCGGCCGGTACGCCGCCATCAGCGCGGCCTCTCGCTCCTGCCACGTCCCGGCCCGCAGCACGTCGCGGAGCAGCGGTCCGACCGTCGGACCACAGGACAGCCGGCTGAACGCCGTACCGAACCACTTCCGGTACGGCGCGTACTGCCGCTCCAGCAGGAAACACAACTGCATCAGGTCGCGGACGAGTTGCGCACCGATCAGAGCCGATCCGAGCTCGTCCCCGGCATATCCGGCCCGGCCGACCAGATTCATCTCCGGGTGCACGCACCACCAGGCCGCGATCATCAAATAGCGCCAGACGTCCGGTGGATAGTAATTCAACCGGTCCCGCACGGCCTGCAACCCGATCTCGTCGTGAAAGACCGCACCGGCCGTGTGCTGCCGCAGGATCGGCTCCGGGAACGTCAGCCAATCCCGGGCCACGAGTTCCTGATCCGGATCGAATCCCACCTGCTTCTGGAAGTACGACCGGAGCGTGTGCACCTCGACGATCGCGGGCCGCCCCTCGAACCTGTCCGGCACATCCGGCTCCAGCGTGACGCCCTCCCGTACGAAGAGCAGCGCCCGCGGCTCCCAGTTGTGGTCGCCCGACATCTCGTCGTCGAACCCGAGCACCTCCGAGCCGCGACCCATCAGCCCCGCACTGTGCGGTACGCCGACAACCGGCCGGACCTTCTCCTGATAGAAACGCCGACTCAATTCCACCCCAGAAATGAACATACCGGAAAGATCGCATGCCGACGCGGTGGAATTCAAGAAAAAACACCAAATGACGCGAAATTCATCGCGCCATTTGGTAAATCAAATTCTACCGGAACAGACCGGCCTTTGTCAGTAACCCAGCACGGTCCGGAACGCGTCGTTGGCGCGGTCGGCCGCGTCCTGCAACGCACCGATGCCCGGACCGGCACCGAGGATCTCGCGCGAACTGGACGGTACGACGTTGCGCACCGCCGACCCGAAGACCGCCGCCAGGCCCTCGGCCGTGCCGCCCTGCGCACCAAGCCCCGGCGCCAGCAGCGGACCGTTGATGTCGAGGACCTCCTCGGTCGGCTTGATGGTCGCACCAACGACCGCACCGAACGACCCCAGCCCGTCAGCGTCGGCGTTGAGCGATCGCAGCCCGTCCAGCACGGCGCCCGCCACCGTCGGACCGTCGGCAGTGCGAGCCGACTGGAACTGCGGTCCCTCCGGGTTCGACGTCAACGCGAGCACGAACAGACCAGCGCCGGACTCCCGCGCCACATCGATGGCCGGCTGCAGCGACCCGAACCCGAGGTACGGGCTGACCGTCAGCGCGTCGCACGCGAGCGGCGCCTTCTCCGCCAGGTACGCGGCCGCGTACCCGTCCATCGTCGAGCCGATGTCACCGCGCTTCGCGTCGATGATCACCAGCGCGCCGGCCTCCCGCAGCCGGATCGTCGCTTCCTGGAGTACGGCGATCCCCTCCGACCCGAACCGCTCGAAGAACGCCGACTGCGGCTTGAACACCGCGACGCGGTCCGCCAGCGCATTCACCACGCCGTACGTGAATGTCGCGAGGCCGTGCGGGTCGTCGGGCAGATCCCAGGCGGCCAGCAGATGTGCGTGCGGGTCGATGCCCACGCACAGTGGGCCGCGGGTGTCCATGGCGGCCCGGAGCCGGGCGCCGAAGGGTAGGTTGCTCATCTCGCTCATCTCACTCCCCGATTGATCTGACGGACAAGACCGGGGCCGCGGTAGATCAGCCCGGTGTAGATCTGGACGAGACTGGCACCGGCGTCGAACAGCCGGGTCGCGTCGGCGGAGTCGAGAATGCCGCCGACCCCGATGATCGGCAACGCTCCCCCGGTCTCCGCATGGATGTGGGCGACCGTCTTGGCCGCCGTCTCGGTCAGCGGCCGCCCGGACAAGCCGCCGGTTTCGGACGCCAGCGGGTGCGACTCCACCCCGGGCCGGCCGATCGTGGTGTTGGTGGCGATGATCCCGGCGATGCCGACGTCGGTGCAGACCCGCAGCAGTTCGTCGATCGCCGACGAGGTCAGGTCCGGCGCGATCTTCACCAGGATCGGCTTCCCGTCCAGACCGCAGACGCTCAACGACGAAGCTTCAGCCCGCAGCGCCGTCAGCAGCTCCCGAAGGTGCCCGGCATCCTGCAGGGAGCGCAGCCCCGGCGTGTTCGGCGACGACACGTTGACCGCGAAGTAGTCGCCGTACCGGTAGAGCCGTCGCAGCGAGGTCACGTAGTCCTCGACGGCATCCTGGAGCGGGGTCACCTTCGATTTCCCGATCGAGACGCCCAGCGGATAGCCGAGCGGCCCGTACGCCGCCAGCCGGGCAGCGAGTGCCTCGGAGCCCAGGTTGTTGAACCCCATCCGGTTGATCACGGCCTCGTGCTCGACCAGCCGGAACAGCCGCGGCTTCTCGTTCCCGGGCTGCGGGTGCGCGGTGACCGTCCCGACCTCGACGAAGCCGAACCCGAGCGCCCGCCAGGCCGGCAGCGCGATCCCGTTCTTGTCCATGCCCGCGGCCAGGCCGACGGCGCCCGGGAAGCGGACGCCGAAGACCGTCCGCTCCGAGCCGGTCTGGATACGCGACATCACGCGGACGACACCCGGGACGCGGCCCAGCCGTCGCAGGGCGTTGAGCGTCTGCTCGTGCGCGACCTCGGCGTCGCCCTTCCCCAGGCGGTACAGGACCGGCCGGACGACGCGGCCATACGCCGACCGCCTAGACACCGCGGATCCTCGGCACCCAGTCCTGCAGCGACCGTACGCCGATGTCGCCGGCCCGCTGCGCCTCGATCCCCTGCACCGCGGCCGCCAGCCCCTGCACCGTGGTGATGCACGGGATGTTCCGGGCCACCGCGGCGCTGCGGATCTCGTAGCCGTCCAGGCGGGGCGAACCGCCCTGGGTGATCCCGATCGGGGTGTTGACGATCAGGTCGAGTTCGCCGTCGTGGACCATCTGGACGATGGTCGGCTCGCCGTTCGGGCCCGGTCCCTGGCTGTTCTTGCGGACCGTGATCGCCTCGACCCCGTTGCGGCGCAGTACGTCGGCCGTCCCGTCGGTCGCGTAGATCTCGAAGCCGAGATCGGCCAGCCGCTTCACCGGGAAGATCATGTGCCGCTTGTCCCGGTTCGCCACCGACACGAACACCTTGCCGGCGCCGGGCAGCGGCTGCGACGCCCCCGCCTGCGACTTGGCGAACGCCGTGCCGAAGGTGTCGTCGATCCCCATCACCTCACCGGTCGAACGCATCTCCGGCCCGAGGACGGTGTCCACCGACCGGCCGTCGACGGTCCGGAACCGGTTGAACGGCATCACGGCTTCCTTCACCGCGATCGGCGTCGAGGTCGGCAGCGTCCCGCCGTCGCCCTCGGCCGGCAGCATGCCCTCGTCGCGCAGCGACGCGATCGTGGCACCGAGCATCACCCGGGCGGCCGCCTTCGCCAGCGGCGTCGCGGTCGCCTTCGAGACGAACGGCACGGTCCGGGACGCGCGCGGGTTGGCCTCCAGCACGTAGAGCACGTCGCCGGCCAGCGCGTACTGCACGTTCAGCAGCCCGCGTACGCCGACGCCGCGCGCGATCGCCTCGGTCGACTGGCGGATCTTCTCGATGTCCGCGTTCCCGAGCGTGATCGGCGGCAACGCGCAGGACGAGTCGCCGGAGTGCACCCCGGCCTCCTCGATGTGCTCCATCACGCCGCCCAGGAACAACTCGTCGCCGTCGAACAGCCCGTCCACGTCGATCTCGACCGCGTCGTCGAGGAACCGGTCGATCAGCACCGGGTGCTCCCACGACCCCGTGCCACCGCTCAGCCGTCCCAGCGCCGCGGTCAGTTCGGCCTCGCTGTAGACGATCTCCATCCCGCGGCCGCCCAGCACGTACGACGGCCGCACGAGCACCGGGAACCCGATCTCCTCGGCAACCTCACGCGCCTCGTCGGCCGACATCGCCGTACCGTGCTTCGGCGCCGGCAGGGCCGCGTCGGCGAGCACCTTGCCGAACGCGCCCCGCTCCTCGGCCAGGTGGATGGCCTCCGGCGACGTACCCACGATCGGTACGCCGGCGTCCGCGAGCCGCTGGGCCAGACCCAGTGGCGTCTGCCCGCCGAGCTGCACGATCACTCCGGCGACCGGTCCGGCCTGCATCTCGGCGTACACGATCTCGAGCACGTCCTCACAGGTGAGCGGCTCGAAGTACAGGCGGTCCGAGGTGTCGTAGTCGGTCGAGACCGTCTCCGGGTTGCAGTTGACCATCACGGTGCAGTAGCCCGCCTCGCGCAGCGCCATCGACGCGTGCACACAGGAGTAGTCGAACTCGATCCCCTGCCCGATCCGGTTCGGCCCCGATCCGAGGATCAGCACCGCCGGCTCGGTCCGCGGCGCCACCTCGGTCTCCTCGTCGTACGACGAGTAGTGGTACGGCGTCTCGGCCTTGAACTCGGCCGCACAGGTGTCGACCGTCTTGTAGACCGGCCGGATCCCGAGCGCCTGCCGGACCCCGCGGACGACGTCCTCGGTCAGCCCGCGGATCTCGGCGAGCTGCAGGTCGGAGAACCCGTGCCGCTTCGCCAGTCGCAGTACCTCGGGCGTGAGCCGCGGCGCGGCCGCGGTCTGCAGGGCGATCTCGTGGATCAGGTAGAGCTGGTCCACGAACCACGGGTCGATCTTCGTCGCGTCGAAGACCTGCTCCGGCGTCGCACCGGCCCGGATCGCGTCCATGATGGTCCGCAGCCGGCCGTCGTGCGGCGTCTTGATTGCCTCGAGCAACGGCTCCAGCTCGGTCGCGGGCCGGCTGGCCCAGGAGAACCGGGCCTCCGGCTTCTCCAGCGAGCGCAGCGCCTTCTGCAGCGCCTCGGTGTAGTTGCGCCCGATCGCCATCGCTTCGCCGACGCTCTTCATGTGCGTGGTCAGCGTCGCGTCCGCGGCCGGGAACTTCTCGAACGCGAACCGCGGCACCTTCACCACCACGTAGTCCAGCGTCGGCTCGAAGCTGGCCGGCGTCTGCCGGGTGATGTCGTTCGGGATCTCGTCCAGGGTGTAGCCGATCGCCACCTTGGCGGCGATCTTGGCGATCGGGAAGCCGGTCGCCTTCGACGCCAGCGCGGACGAGCG
The DNA here is from genome assembly GCF_004331485.1 of Kribbella capetownensis. Classification (GTDB taxonomy): domain Bacteria; phylum Actinomycetota; class Actinomycetes; order Propionibacteriales; family Kribbellaceae; genus Kribbella; species Kribbella capetownensis. The sequence goes on along the minus strand of NZ_SJKD01000004.1, from coordinate 98,934 downwards.
GGACACCCGCGGGTTCATCTCGATCACGATCAACCGGCCGTCGGCCGGGTTCACCGCGAACTGGATGTTGCAGCCGCCGGTGTCGACGCCGACCTCGCGGATGATGCCGATGGCGAGGTCCCGCATGACCTGGTACTCGCGGTCGGTCAGCGTCATCGCCGGTGCGACCGTGACCGAGTCGCCGGTGTGCACGCCCATCGGGTCGACGTTCTCGATCGAGCAGATGATCACGACGTTGTCGGCCTTGTCGCGCATCACCTCCAGCTCGTACTCCTTCCAGCCGAGGATCGACTCCTCGATCAGTACCTCGGTGGTCGGGCTGGCCTGCAGTCCGGCGCCCGCGATCCGGCGCAGGTCCGCCTCGTCGTACGCCATCCCGGAGCCGACGCCGCCCATCGTGAACGACGGCCGCACCACCAGCGGGTAGCCGAGCTCGGCGGCCGCACCGAACACGTCGTCCAGCGTGTGACAGATCCGCGACCGCGCGACCTCCGCGCCGAGCTTCTCGACGATCTGCTTGAACGACTGCCGGTTCTCACCACGCTGGATCGCGTCGACCGACGCCCCGATCAGCTCGACGCCGTACTTCTCCAGTACGCCGTTGTCGTGCAGGGCGATCGCCGCGTTCAGCGCGGTCTGGCCGCCAAGGGTCGCGAGCAGTGCGTTCGGGCGCTCCTTCTCGATCACCTTCTCGACGTACTCCGGCGTGATCGGCTCGACGTAGGTGGCGTCGGCGAACTCCGGGTCCGTCATGATCGTGGCCGGGTTGGAGTTGACCAGGACGACCCGGAACCCCTCCTCGCGCAGCACCCGGCAGGCCTGGGTCCCGGAGTAGTCGAACTCGCAGGCCTGACCGATCACGATCGGACCGGAGCCGATCACCAGGACCGACTCGATGTCTGTACGCCGCGGCATCAGGCCCTACCTTCCATCAGTTCGACGAAGCGATCGAACAGGTACGCCGAGTCGTGTGGACCCGCCGCCGCTTCCGGGTGGTACTGCACCGAGAAGGCCAGCACGCGACCGTCCTGCCCGGTCAGCTTCAGCCCTTCGACCACGTTGTCGTTGAGGGAGACATGGCTGACTTCAGCCGTTCCGTACTCGGTCTCGACGGTCTCCCCGATCGGCGCGTCCACCGCGAACCCGTGATTCTGCGCGGTGATCTCGACCTTGCCGGTGGCCCGGTCGAGCACCGGCTGGTTGATCCCGCGGTGCCCGTACTTGAGCTTGAACGTGCCCAGTCCGAGCGCCCGGCCGAAGACCTGGTTGCCGAAGCAGATCCCGAAGTACGGCTTCCCCCGCTGCAGCAGGGCCTTGAGCAGGTCCGTCGGGTGCTCGGTGGTCTCCGGGTCGCCCGGGCCGTTGCTCATGAAGATGCCGTCCGGGTTCACCGCCAGCACCTCCTCCAGCGTCGCGGTGGCCGGCAGCACGTGCACCTCGATGCCGCGCTCGGCCATCCGCTTCGGCGTCATCGACTTGATCCCGAGGTCGAGCGCGACCACGGTGAACCGCTTCTCGCCTTCGGCCGGGATCACGTAGGGCTCGAAGGTGGTGACCTCGGAGGCCAGGTCCGCTCCAACCATCGGCGGCTGCTGCAGAACCTTCTCCAGCAGCGCTGCCGGGTCGAGGATCTCGGTGGAGATCCCGGCCCGCATCGCGCCGCGCTCGCGCAGGTGCCGGGTCAGGGCCCGGGTGTCGATCCCGGCGATCCCGACGATGCCCTGGCCCTTGAGCTGGTCGTCGAGCGAGCGGGTGGCGCGCCAGTTCGACGGCACCCGGGCCGGGTCGCGGACGACGTACCCGGCCACCCAGATCCGCTGCGACTCGTCGTCCTCGTCGTTCACCCCGGTGTTGCCGATGTGCGGTGCGGTCTGGGTGACGATCTGGCGGTGGTACGACGGGTCGGTCAGCGTCTCCTGGTAGCCGGTCATCCCGGTGGTGAACACCGCCTCGCCGAACGTCTCGCCGGTCGCCCCGTACGACGTACCGGTGAATGCCCGGCCGTCCTCCAGGACCAGCAGTGCTGGATTATGGGCGGTCTGGCTCATCTTTGCTCGACTCCGATCAGGGTCGCGATGGTTTCGGTCAGCGGGGCAGTGTCTGCCTTGCGGCGGGGGCGGAAGCCGGTGTCGAGCTCGCGACCGTCGTGGTTCCAGGTGACCACCACCAGGCCGGACTTCTCCGCGGTCACCTTGCCGGCGATGCCACGGTCGGTCCGGACGGCCGTCAGGTGGTCCGCGGGGATGAACACATCCGCCGCGCCCTGCCGGTGGAAGATCAGGCCGGCCGCACTGACGGCGAGGTCCGCGGTACTGCGGACGCCCAGTTCGTGCACGGCGATCCGGTCCATCCAGTCGCCGGCCGAGGTGGTGGCGACGTAGACGCCCTCCACGCCTCTGGTCTTGTCGTTCTCGGGCACCGCAGGCAGCGGTGCCAGCTCGGCCTGCCGGGCCTGGCGGTTCCGCCAGCCCCGGAGCATGCCGTAGTAGGCCAACGCAAGCACCACCAGCGTGCCGAGGATGCCCAGGAAGTCCTTCACCGGGCCGGCTTTCCGTTCAGGACGGTCGGCCTACCGCGCAGGAACGTGGCCACCACCCGGCCCGGCAGGGTCATCCCCTCGAACGGCGTGTTCCGCGACAGCGACGTCGACTCCGACGGTACGACGGTCCGCTCGACCGCCGGATCGATCAGTACGACGTTGGCCGGCGCACCGGCCTCGAGCGGACGGCCGTGGTCACCGATCTGGCCGATCTCGGCCGGGCGGTAGCTCATCCGGTCGGCCACCTCGGCCCAGGTCAGCAGCTTGGTGTCGACCATCGCGTGCTGGACCACGCTCAGCGCGGTCTCCAGACCGATCATGCCGGGCGACGCCGCGCTCCACTCGCAGTCCTTGTCCTCGACCGGGTGTGGCGCGTGGTCGGTGGCGACGATGTCGATCGTCCCGTCGGCCAGGCCCTCACGAACCGCCTCGACGTCCTCCTTGGTCCGCAGCGGCGGGTTCACCTTGTAGACCGGGTTGTAGGAGGCGGCCAGATCCTCGGTCAGCAGCAGGTGGTGCGGGGTGACCTCGGCGGTCACGTCCAGCCCGCGCTGCTTCGCCGCCCGGACGATCTCCACCGAGCCCTTGGTGGACAGGTGACAGATGTGCAGCTTCGAGCCGACGTGCGCGTTGAGCAGGATGTCGCGGGCGATGATCGCCTCCTCCGCGACGCTCGGCCAGCCGGTCAGACCAAGGACGCCGGAGAGCGCTCCTTCGTTCATCTGCGCACCTTGGGTCAGCCGCGGCTCCTGCGCGTGCTGGGCGATCACGCCGCCGAACGCCTTCACGTACTCCAGCGCCCGGCGCATCAGCGCGGCGTCCCAGACGCAGTCGCCGTCATCGGAAAACACCCGCACTCGGGCCGCCGAGTCCGCCATCGCGCCGAGCTCCGCGAGCTGCGACCCCTGCCGGCCGACCGTGACCGCGCCGATCGGGACCACATCGGCGTACCCACCCTCGCGGCCGAGACGCCAGACCTGCTCGACGACACCGGCGGTGTCGGCAACCGGGTCGGTGTTGGCCATCGCGAACACCGCGGTGAACCCGCCCACCGCGGCGGCGCGGGTGCCGGTCAGGACGGTCTCCGCGTCCTCCCGGCCGGGCTCGCGCAGGTGCGTGTGCAGGTCGACCAGCCCGGGCAGCGCGATCAGACCCCTGGCGTCGATCGTCTCGACCTCCGCGGGCGTGTCGAGGTTGGTGCCGACAGCAACGATCTCGCCGTTGTCCAGCAGCAGATCCGCGACCTCACCGCCCACGATCTTGGCTCCGGTGATCAGGTACGCGGTCATGCGGTGGGCTCCTCTTGGTTGCTTCCGGACAGCAGTAGGTACAGCACGGCCATGCGGATGGCCACTCCGTTGCTGACCTGCTCGACGATGACCGAGCGGGTCGAGTCCGCGACGTCGGCGCTGATCTCCATGCCGCGGTTCATCGGGCCGGGGTGCAGCACGATCGCCTCGTCCGGCAACTGCGCCATCCGGTGCACGTCGAGCCCGTAGCGGCGGGTGTACTCGCGGGCGCTCGGGAAGAACGCGTCGTTCATCCGCTCCCGCTGCACCCGCAGCATCATCACCGCGTCGCTCTTCGGCAGCGCGGCATCCAGGTCGTACGACGTGACGCACGGCCAGCTCGTCATGTCGACGGGCAGCAGCGTCGGCGGCGCCACGACGGTGACGTCCGCACCGAGCGTGGACAGCAGCAGCACGTTGGACCGGGCGACGCGGGAGTGCAGGACGTCGCCGACGATCGTGATCCGGCGGCCCTCCAGCGAGCCGAGGTGACGGCGCATCGTGAAGGCATCGAGCAGCGCCTGGGTCGGGTGCTCGTGGGTGCCGTCACCGGCGTTGACCACCGAGCCGGTCATCCAGCCCGATGTGGCGAGCAGGTGCGGCGCGCCGGACGAGCCGTGCCGGCAGACCACTCCGTCGGCGCCCATCGCCTGCAGGGTGAGCGCGGTGTCCTTCAGGCTCTCGCCCTTGCTTACGCTGGAGCCCTTGGCGGAGAAGTTGATCACGTCCGCCGACAGCCGCTTGGCGGCCGCCTCGAACGAGATCCGGGTCCGGGTGGAGTCCTCGAAGAACAGGTTCACCACGGTCCGGCCGCGCAGCGCGGGCAGCTTCTTGATCGGGCGGTCGGCCAGCGACCGCATCTCCTCGGCGGTGTCCAGGATCAGGTTCGCCTCGTCCCGGCTCAGATCCCCCGCACTCAGCAGGTGCTTCATCATGCCTTCGCCCCCGTTCCGGTCTTGTCCGCGATCAGTACCGCGTCGGCTCCGTCGTACTCGGTGAGGTGGACGGTGACGCGCTCGACCAGGGAGGTCGGCAGGTTCTTGCCCACGTAGTCGGCGCGGATCGGCAGTTCGCGGTGGCCGCGGTCGACCAGAACGGCGAGCTGGACCGCCCGCGGCCGGCCGATGTCGCCGATCGCGTCCAGCGCGGCCCGGATGGTGCGGCCGGAGAACAGCACGTCGTCGACCAGCACCACCACCTTGCCGTCGATGCCACCGGGCGGGATGTCGGTGTGCTCCAGACCGCGGGGTGGTTTCAGCCGGATGTCATCGCGGTACATGGTCACATCGAGTGACCCTGTCGGCACGCTCTGCCCCTCGACCGCCGCGATCCGGTCGGAGACACGCCGGGCCAGACCGACGCCTCGGGTGGGGATGCCGAGCAGGACGACCGGGTCGGCACCGCGGTTGCGCTCGAGGATCTCGTGCGCGATCCGGGTCAATGCCCGGGAAATGTCGGAAGCGTCCAGGACCGTGCGGGGCGCCGGTTTCGGCGCGGCCGCGACGTCTGGGGACTCTGCGCTGTGGGCAGGGCTCATCGCTACCGTTCCTCCTTTCCCGCCTCTCTGGACGGGTCTTTAAAGGACGTTCGGACCGCTTGACATGGTATCGGATGTGACACGCCGTCTTGACGCTGGCCTCTGGCCCGGAATATTGTTACTCTGTGTAATCGAGGGGGGTTTCACCGACCGGCCCGTTCCGGCGGGCCGGACTAGACGAAACTAGTCGGAGGGAAGAACCAGCGTGCCTAGCGAATACGCGAAGACACTGGGTGGCAAGCTACGTGCCATCCGCCAGCAGCAGGGACTGTCGCTGCATGGCGTGGAAGAGAAGTCCAAGGGTCGCTGGAAGGCGGTCGTCGTCGGCTCGTACGAGCGCGGCGATCGAGCCGTCACGGTCCAGAAGCTCGCGGAGCTCGCCGATTTCTACGGCGTGCCGATCCGTGAACTGCTGCCTGGTTCCGCCAGCGCGGCCGCTGCGGCTGCCGCTCCGCCCCGGTTGATCCTCGACCTGGAGGCTCTGCAACACCTCGACGCGAGTGAGGCCGGTCCGCTGACGCGGTACGCGGCCACGATCCAGGCTCAGCGCGGGGACTACAACGGCAAGGTGCTGTCGATCCGTCAGGACGACATGCGCACGCTCGCGGTGATCTACGACGAGTCGCCGACGACTCTGACCGAGCGCTTCATCTCCTGGGGAGTTCTGAACCCGGAGGCGAAGGGCGACGTCGAGGAGTCCGAGGTAGCCGGCGCCTGAAGCGAGGCGTGAGAGACGGTCGGGGCTCGTAGCAGCTGGCCCGCGGCCGCCCGCCCGCTCCCTTCCGGGGCCGGGCTCGACCAGAAGAGGCAGGAACGCAGTACCGAGAACGCAATACCGCAAAATGCAGGACCAGTGGCGGGCACCACCTCATCCGCCGCACCAGGCCGGGGCCGTTCCCCCCGCGCCACACCACGGGGACGCCAAGCCGGCCCGGGACCGTACCGAGACGGTCACCGGGCCCCGATTCCCGGCAGGGCTCGCCCCCCTCGTTCCTCGGTCAGACGCCCAGAGTGGGCTTCAACTGCAGCAGTCTTGCCAGCAGGCCGTTCACGAACGCCGGCGACTCGTCCGTCGACAGGTCGCGCGCCATCGCGACCGCTTCGCTCACTGCGACCACATCCGGCACCTGGTCGTCGAACAGCAGCTCGTAGGTGCCGATCCGCAGGATGTTGCGATCGACCGCGGGCATCCGGTCCAGCGACCAGCCCACCGAGTGCGTCTGGAGCAGGTCGTCGATCACGTCGATGTGCTTCGCGACACCCTCGACCAGCGCCACGGTGAACTCGTTCACCGGCGGGTCGTTGTCCGCCACCCGGTCGGCCAGGGTGCCGCCGACCGGCAGCCCCCTGACCTCGGACTCGAACAGCACGTCGAGTGCGCGTTTACGGGCCTTGCTACGGGCAGACATGTTCTGTTGTCAGCTCTCTCGAACGTCAGGAGGTGACGCGGCCGAGGTAGTCCCCGGTGCGGGTGTCGACCTTGACCTTCTCGCCGGTGGTCAGGAACAGCGGGACCTGGATGTCGTAGCCGGTCTCCAGCTTGGCCGGCTTGGTGCCGCCGCTGGAGCGGTCGCCCTGCAGACCCGGCTCGGTGTACTCGACCGTGAGCTCGACCGAGGCCGGGAGCTCGACGTACAGCGGCAGGTCGTCGTGCACCGCCACGATGGCGTCCTGGTTCTCCAGCAGGAAGTGGGAGGCGTCGCCGACCACCTCGGGCTGGATCTGCAGCTGGTCGTAGGTGGACTTGTCCATGAAGACGTACGCCGAGCCGTCGTTGTAGAGATAGGTCATGTCGCGCTTGTCGACCTGGGCCACCTCGACCTTGACGTCGGCGTTGAACGTCTTGTCGACCACCTTGCCGGACAGCACGTTCTTCAGCTTCGTCCGGACCACGGCGCCGCCCTTGCCCGGCTTGTGGTGCTGGAACCAGACCACGGACCACAGCTGCCCGTCCAGGTCGAGCACCATGCCGTTCTTGAGGTCGTTCGTCGTTGCCACGCGGGTATGCCCTTCGAAATCGATCAGCGGTCAGAGTGCGTCCGGGGACTCAGCGCCGTCGCGAGCAGCTACTCGGCGGAGTGCCGCGCAGTAGGCGCTGAGTTCCCGGACGCGCTCTAGCAGTGGATTGTAGCGGTCACAGCCGGCATCCTCCGATTCCGTGGTCGCGGCGTAATGTGGGCGGCCCCCGTCGACCCGTAGGCTTGGCTTCCGGACGTGACGACCGGGAGGTCAGCCGTGGAGTTCGCGATCTTCGTCGTGATCATGATCATCGTCAGCCTGGTCGCCAAGGCCAAGCAGCAGAGCAAGGGAAGCGGTACGCCGAACGCCCGCGTCCAGGCGGTGATCAACCGGATCCAGGCCGAGGTGCAGAAGAACGGCGGCCCGCCGCTCGAGCTCGGGCCGAAGTACGCGCAGTACGCCCAGCCTGCACAGCCCGTCCAGCCGCAGCAGTACCAGCCGCCGGCTCCGTACCCGCAGATCCAGTTCCAGCAGCGTCAGAAGGCTCCCCGGCAGGATGTGGACACCCGGGTGCGGGAGTTGATGACGGCGGGCCACGAGGTGGGCGCGGTCCGGCTGCTCTCCGACGAATTGGACATGGGCCTGCTCGAAGCCCAGGACTACGCCCGCTCCCTGGTCGCTCCGGCCGGCACCAAGCCCACGGGGACCCAGAGCAAACCGGCGCAGAACAAGCCGGCGCCGAAGACCCCTGAGCCTGAGGCTGAGGCCGACGAGGACACCCGGTACATCGGCTCGGCCGCGTTCGCCGAGTCGATCTTCGACCTGGACCGCGGCGAGGAGACCTGGGCCAGCGGCTGGGTCGACAAGCCGGAGCCCGATGACCGTTCGGACATCGACGAGCTCTGGGAGACGGTCCGGAACGCAGCGCGCCCCGGAACTACTCCGGCCAGTTGACGGTGACGCTGCTGTGCCGCCGGTCGATGTGGAAACCGGCGGGCAGTTCGGTGCCCGCCGCGTCGATCCGGTAGCGCGGCCCGGGACCGTGCCGGAGCCGCCGGTTCCAGATCCGCACCTGGTCGATCAGCCGATCGATCAGGTCGTCCGCGTCCGGGCCGTGGCCGTTCACCCCGAGTTCCATGTGCGACTCCGGCCGCCGCCGGGCCGGACACGACGTCAGATACGCGACGCTGTCGCCGGTCGCCACCGCTGCCGCTCCCCAGTGCGGCGATGGCGTGACCACGCCTTCCTCCTGCAGCGATCGCTCCGCGGACAGAACGCAGTACCCGGGCAGGGTGCTGGCCAGCCAGAGCTGGAGGTCCGACAGTTGCTCCTCGCGGTTGACCACGACGCCTGACCAGACTTGCTCGCGCGGCTGGTCCAGGACCCCGTCGAACGGGTGCTCCTCCGGCACCTGATCCTCGTCGAAGCTCACGCTCGCCGCGTCGCCCCAGATCGAGATCAGTCGCTCGTAGTTCGCGCCCGCTCCCTGCATGGAAACGAAACCGCACGGCGTCGTCGACCGGCTCTCCAGATGCTCATCCACCCGATCGAACGCGATCGACCGCGTCTGCCCCCGCAACCGCAGCGGTACGACGATCCGGCCGCCGGCGCCGAGCTGGTCGCTCCAGGCCGGCGCGATGTCCCAGGCCGTCACGGTCACCACGATCCGGTCGTACGGCGCGTCCTCCGGCACGCCGAACTCCCCATCGGCCTCGACCACCCGGACGTCGCCGTACCCGGCGTCGTCGAGCACGACCCGGGCCCGATCGGTGACCTCGGGGTCGATGTCGACCGTGGTCACGGCGCCTTTCGGCCCGGCCAGTTCACGCAGCAGCGCGGCGTTGTAGCCGCCGGAACCGATCTCCAGCACGCGATCGCCGGGACGGACATCGGCCTGCTCCAGCATCAGCGCGACGATGCTCGGCTGCGACACCGAACTGATCACCACCCCGGCCGCGTTGCGCTTCATCAGTACGACGTCGTCGGCGTACGCGATGTCGAGGCTGCTCTGCGGAACGAACAGGTGCCGCGGCACCGCCGCGAAGGCCGCCGCCACCCGCTCGTCCCGAATGGTGCCTTCGGCAACCAGATGGCGGGTCAGCGCGGCCCGCAGCGCATCGGCCTGGGCCGCGTCGCTGCGCTGATCGGTCATGCATCCAGCGTAGTCGCGGGCCACCTCGGGCAGCGGGGCCGCCCGATCGGCTGTACTGCGCTAGTTGTGATGTCCAGGGAGGTTGTCCTGGACATCACAGCTAAATCAGGCCCGCACGGAGGGCGTAGGCGACGGCGTGCGAGCGGTTCCGCAGTTGCAGGCGGCTGGTGACGTCGTGCAGGACGTTCTTCACCGTCCGCTCGGAGTAGGACAGCTCCCGGGCGATCTCCTGGGTGTCCTTGCCGTCGGCCACCAGGCGCAGTACCTGCGTCTCGCGGTCCGACAGCCCGGAGTGCGACAGCCCGCGGGGTGCGACCACGTGCCGCTGCATCCGCGACACCTGACCGAGCAAGCGGCCGAGCAGATCGGGTGGCAGGCTGCCGTCACCCGCGGCCGCGGACTGCACCAGGTGCACGATGCGGTCGGCCGTCGCCTCGGTCCGCCGGAGTACGCCGGACACCCCCAGTTCGACCGCGGTCATCAGCGCGTCGTCGTCGATCACGCTGCCGATCAGCACGGTACGGCGACACCCCCGCTGGATGGCGGACCGGAGCACCTGGACCGCGGCCGTGTCCAGCGAGTCGACGGCGATCAGGGCAACCGCTGGCGGGGCGGTGCGCTGGTCGGTCGACTGGCTGTGCAGCGCGGCCAGGTCGGTCTCGTTGATCAGCGCAACCTCCGGCCGCTGCCTGAGCGCATGCACGAGCCCGAACTGCGACAGCGGATCCAGCGCTTTCACCCAGACCGGAATACGGTGTTGCGTCGTCATACTCGTCACTCCCCCAGAGCGTTGATGAACGGAACGGATCACACGAACCCCCAAGATCGTCGAATCCGATCGTGCCCCCTGGCCTTCAGCCAGCCTTAAGAACTGGTGACGGCCACAACACGACCCGATCCCCAGCGTGAGGCATCCACATTTCAGCGGCATCTCAGCCTGATCTCTTGGCCGCGTCGCCGCCCCCGGCCGGCCCCACACTCCCTAGATGCCCGAAAGGGCACTTTGGTTCGAATCAGGCGGTGAGAGAGGTGATCGCGCGCAGCGCGAGGCGGTAGGAATCGGCGCCGAATCCGGCGATGGTGCCGGTGGCCACGCCCGCGACGACGCTGGTGTGGCGGAACTCCTCGCGAGTGGCGGGGTTGGTCAGGTGGATCTCGATCAGGGGCGCCGTGCGCTGCGAGCAGGCGTCGCGCAGGGCGTAGGAGTAGTGGGTGAAGGCCGCCGGGTTCAGCACCACGGGGATCTTGCCGTCGGCCGCCTCGTGCAGCCAGTGGACCAGTTCGGCCTCGTCGTCGGTCTGCCGCACCTCGACGTCCAGCCCGAGTTCGGCGCCGGTCTTCTCGCAGTCGGCCACCAGGTCGGCGAACGTCGTGGCGCCGTACACGTCGGGCTCGCGCGACCCGAGCCGCCCGAGGTTCGGCCCGTTCAGTACCAGCACCCGCCGCCCACTCACGTCAGTCACGGCTCCACCCTAGTGGTCAGCCTGGCGAAGGCTGCGTCGGCTTCCGCGACCGCCGCCGGGTAGCGATCCGCGGCGGAACTGCCGGCATGAATGGCCGACCAGTTGCGCCGGGCCAGCACCCTCTGGACCGCCACGACCTGGGCAGCCGTCAACTCGGCCGTCGCGTCTCCCCCGAGCGCCTCTGCCAGCGCACGCTCGTCCTCGTCCATGAACTCGTGCATCCGCGTCGACAGCGCCGGCGTGGTGAAGACGAGACGGTGATACGCGAGCACCTGAGGTACGTCGTTCAGCCCGGTGACCGGATCGCGCCGCTCCAGCCCGGCCAGGAAGTGCCGATGCAGCGCGTCGATCGGCGACCCCTCGGCGGCCTCGACGACCCGCGCGGCCTCGTGCTGGTGATCGGCGATCCGGTGCAGCACCAGGTCCTGCTTGGTCGCGAAGTACTTGAACAGCGTCGGCTTGGAGACCTCGACCGCCGCCGCGATGTCCGCGACCGAGACCTCGTCGAAGCCGTGCTCGAGGAACAACGCGATCGCCGCCTGCGACAGCGCGTCGTACGTCTGCTGCTTCTTCCGCTCCCTGAGTCCGGTCACAGGGATCATGTTAACTTGGACAAAAGATTGACCGGGTTAAGGTTTTCTAGGAGGGCGATGCAGGACCTCGACGACGAGCGCGCGTACGCCGAGCGGTGCCGGGAGGCACTGCGGCGGATGGTGGCCGGCGCCCGGGAGAACGTGGTGATCGGCGAGGACACCTGGGGCGACCGGTACACGGCCGAGCGCCTCGGCTTCTACCTCAAGACGCTCGCCCGCGGACGCGGAGCTCGAGTCACTCGCGGAAGCGCTCCGCGTGGATGGCATCGAGACGACCGCGCCGGACGGTGACGGCCGGGTCGCGATGGTTCCGGCGAGCCTGGCCAAGGGACTCGAGTACGACCACGTCATCGCGGTCGAGCCGGCCACCATCATCGAGGCCGAGCCGCGCGGCCTGAACCGTCTCTACGTCATCCTGACCACAGCGGTGTCGAGATTGGACGTGCTGCACTGCCGCGACCTTCCGTCGCAGCTGGAGGGAACCGAGGCCTGACAGCCGGACTCTCCCGGGTATGAGCACACCAACCCTGGGGGTGGCGATGGGGTACAGCCGCTCGGTCGCCGGGGGCCTCGGACAGGATCTGGTGACCGCGGACACGGCATGACCTGTACACGGTCACCAGAAGGTGTTCACAGTCCCACCCGCCGAACGGACCACCGGCGGTCTCCCACTCCGGACGCCAGCTCCTCGCCCGCCCATTGCTCGGAAACTTTTCGCCGCCCGACGGCAACTTGTTTCCGAGTAGCGCATCAACCCGATGCGCCGACAAGGCCGACCGACCTTGTGCACCGATCAACCACCCAAGGGTCGCTCAGGTGGTTGACCCGTGCACAGAGTCACCTAGGGCGTCGAGCTCCAAGGTGCGCCGGGTCCGCCCATGCGGCTGGCGTACGGCGTGCCTTGGAGCAGCTCACCGCGATAGACCGGCTTGTCGGTGAAGGACGAGGCGTAGATGGCGGCCGCGAGCTCGAGGGTGTTGCGCGCCTCGGCCAGTGTGACCGGCGTGGGGGCGCCGGACGTCAGGGCATCCAGGACGGCGGCGTACTGGGCGGCATGGCCGCTCGGTACGTCGACGGCATCGGCGGACCAGGCGGTGGCGACCGCCTCCTGGCCGGGCGCCGGCGTGACGGACCAGTTCTCGTCCTTGTAGCCGTAGAGGTGCTCGAGCTCGACCGTCGCGTTCTCGTAGTCGAAGCGCAGTTGTGAGGTCTGCCGTGCTGACACCAGCGAGTTCACGACCGACGCGACAGCGCCGTTCTCGAACGTCACGAGTGCCATCGAGACGTCCTCGGTCTGCGTGGGGCGCGCCTGCCGGGCGGCCAGCGCGGTCACCTTCTGCCAGGGTCCGAGGATCGACAGCAGCAGATCGAACTGGTGGATCCCGTGCCCCATCGTCGGCCCCCCGCCCTCGACCTCGAACGTCCCGCGCCACGGTACGGCGAAGTACGCGTCGTCCCGGTACCAAACGGTGTTGCACAGGGCAACCAATGGCCGGCCGAGGACACCCTCGTCCGCGAGCCGCCGCAACCGCACCGCCCCGGACCCGAACCGGTGCTGGAACACGCAGGCGACCTGCGCGGACGACTTGGCCTCCGCGTCGATCAGTTCGTCGAGCTCGTCCAGCGACAGCGTCGGCGGCTTCTCCATGAACACGTCGACGCCCGCCGCCAGACACTCCACCGCCAACGGCACGTGCGAGTTCGGCGGCGTACACAGATGGACCAGGTCGACTCCCCCGGCCGCGAGCAGCTCGGTCAGGCTCGGATACACCGCGGGGATGTCCCACGCGGCCGCGAACTCCTTGGCCCGATCCAGGTCGACGTCGACGGCCGCGACGAGCTCGGCGCGGTCCGGGTGGGAGGTGACCGCGCGCGCGTGGGAGCGAGCGATCCCGCCGGTGCCGACGATTGCGATCCGGTGCTTGCGGTCAGACATAGAGTGCCCTTCGGGAAGCTGGAAAGCCTTTTCCAAAATCCTCGGACGGATTCCACCGATGTACAACTCGGACCCGCGCGTTGACCGGTTCCGGCCGCTCAGCTGACTTCGGCGTACGCGGCGATCAGCAGGCTGGGGTCGGGCGCCTCGAGGATCGTCGGCCGGGCCAACGCGTCCAGGACGACGAAGCGGAGCCTGTCGGCCCGGGTCTTCTTGTCGAGCTTCATCGCGTCCTGCAGGTGCGGCCAGGCGTCGGCGCGGTACGTCACCGGCAGTCCCAGCGACTCGAGTACGGCGCGATGCCGGTCGGCCGTGGCGTCGTCGAGACGACCGGCCGCGCGGGCCAGCTCGGCGACGAACACCATGCCGATGCTGATCGCGGCGCCGTGCCGCCACTTGTACCGCTCGACGCGCTCGATCGCGTGGCCGAGTGTGTGCCCGTAGTTCAGCGCCTCCCGGCCGATCGCTCGCCCGGCCGTCGTGGTCCGCTCGCGCAGATCCGCACCGACCGTGTCCGCCTTCACCTGGATCGACCGCGCGATCAGTTCCTCGGTCGCGTCGTACGACGGGCCCGCGGCGCCGGCCGGGTCCTTCTCCACCAGGTCGAGGATCACCGGGTCCGCGATGAACCCGCACTTCACCACCTCGGCGAGACCACTGACGTAGTCGTTGCGGGGCAGGGTCTCGAGCGCGGCCAGGTCGCACAGCACGCCGGCCGGCTCCCAGAACGCGCCGACCAGGTTCTTGCCCTCGGCTGTGTTGATGCCGGTCTTGCCACCCACGGCCGCGTCAACCATGCCGAGCAGAGTGGTCGGAATGTGCACGACCGTCACGCCGCGCAGCCAGGTCGCCGCAACGAAGCCGGCCAGGTCAGTCGTTGTACCGCCGCCGATGCTGACGATCGCGTCCGAGCGGGTAAACCCGGCCTGCCCGAGCACCGACCAGCAGTAGGCCAGCACCTCCGCGGTCTTCGCATCCTCGGCGTCCGGGATCTCGATCGCGTGGGCCGTGTACCCGGAGCCGGTCAGGTCGTCGCGGATCGCGTCGCCACTCGTCCGCAGCGCGCGCGGGTGGATCACGGCGACCCGCTGCACGCCCTCGCCCAGCAGCCCCGGCAGCTCACCGAGCAGATTGTTGCCGATGACAACGTCGTACGGCGCTGCCGCGGCGACCCGGATCCTGGTCGGCTCAGCGGTCATCCGAGCTGCTCCTGGATCTCGTCGGCGATCTGCTCCGGGGTCTTGTCGTCGGTCAGCACGGTCAGCTTGGCGACCTCGCCGTACAGCGGGCGACGCGCTTCCATCAGGTTGCGCAGCTGGGTGCGGACGTTGCCGAGCAGCAGTGGACGGGCCACGCCGAGGCCGACCCGCTTGGCCGCTTCGCCGAGGCTGACGTCGAGGAAGACGACGTTGTGGCCGGCGAGGTCGGCGCGGGTGTCGGCGTCGAGGATCGCGCCGCCACCGAGCGACAGCACCTCGCCGCCGGACTGCAGCGCGGCAACGATCGCGGCCCGCTCGAGCGCTCGGAAGTGCGGCTCGCCCTCGTCGACGAAGATGTCCGAGATCGGCTTGCCCGCGTCCGCCGCGACATCGGTGTCGGTGTCGCGGTGGGTGGTCTTCAGCCGCTCGGCGAGCAACGCGGCGATGGTCGACTTGCCCGAACCAGGCGGGCCGACGAGAACGACAACCGGACTCACTGCTCTGCCCACTCCCGCGGCGTGATGGTCGACGGCAGGCTCGCCAGGTACGACTTGTGGTTGCGCGAGGACTCGGCCACCGAGTCGCCGCCGAACTTCTCCAGCGCGACCTCGGCCAGGACCAGCGCCACCATCGCCTCCGCCACGATGCCAGCGGCCGGTACGGCGCAGACGTCGGAACGCTGGTGATGCGCGGCCGCGGCCTCGCCGGTGCTGGTGTCGATCGTGCGCAGCGCCCGCGGCACGGTCGCGATCGGCTTCATCGCGGCGCGCACCCGCAGCGTCTCGCCGGTGCTCATGCCGCCCTCGGTGCCGCCGGAGCGGCCGCTGGTCCGGCGGACCATGCCGTCCTCGGCGACGATCTCGTCGTGCGCCTGCGAGCCCGGCGTACGGGCCAGCTCGAAGCCGTCGCCGAGCTCGACGCCCTTGATCGCCTGGATGCCCATCAGCGCACCGGCCAGCTTGGAGTCCAGCCGGCGGTCCCAGTGCACGTAGCTGCCGAGGCCGGGCGGGAGGCCGTCCACGACCACCTCGACCACGCCGCCGAGCGTGTCGCCGGCCTTCTGCGCGGCGTCGATCTCGGCCACCATCGCCTTGCTCGCGTCCGCGTCCAGGCAGCGCACCGGGTCCGCGTCCAGCTTCGCGACATCGTCGTACGCCGGGATCACGCCGTACGGCGCCTTGACGGTGCCGAGCTCGACCACGTGGCTGACGATCGTCACGCCGTACGCCTGCCGGAGGAACCGGGCCGCGACCTCGCCGAGCGCGACCCGGGCCGCGGTCTCGCGGGCGCTGGCCCGCTCGAGCACCGGGCGGGCCTCGTCGAAGCCGTACTTCTGCATGCCGGCCAGATCCGCGTGGCCGGGGCGCGGGCGGGTCAGCGGCGCGTTCCGGGCCAGGTCCGCCAGCGTGGCCTGGTCGACCGGGTCCGGGCTCATCACCTGCTCCCACTTCGGCCACTCGGTGTTGCCGACCTGGATCGCGACCGGGCTGCCCAGGCTCAGACCGTGCCGGAACCCGCCGACGAACGTCACCTCGTCCCGCTCGAACTTCATCCGGGCGCCGCGGCCGTACCCCAGCCGACGACGAGCCAAGGCGTCGGCCACGTCATCAGTCGTGACCTGAACACCAGCGGGAAGACCTTCGAGTACGGCGACGAGCGCTTGTCCGTGCGACTCGCCGGCGGTAAGCCAGCGCAGCATGCCGCAATCCTCCCACGCCCATCCCAACCCTCAGACCCCGGTCTCATCCGCCCCGTCCCCGAACGGATTGAGCAACTCAGTGGCAGGTGTCGGGTTCTTGGGTCAGGCCGTCTCGGACGGAGAGGACGAGGTCGACGGTTTTGACGATGGCGGAGGTGTCGCAGGAGGTGGAGGTGGTGGCTGCTTGACCGCCGGTGATCGCGGCGCCGGCCAGGGCGGTGGTGGCCAGCGCCGCCACGGCCAGGCGCCCGGCGGTACGACGGAATGCGGGGGTCATCATGCGCTCCTCGGCGATCGTTGTGTCCTACCAACGACCGTAGAAGCCGGACGGCGCCGGCAAACGGGCCTTGGAACCCGTCTTGGGGGTAGCGCTGACACCACCATCGCCAGGTTCTGACATGGCTGCGTTCCCCGGGGTGGTGAGTCAGGGGGCTTCGATCGACAGCTTGTGGTGGAAGACGTTGCGCGGGTCCCACTTCGCCTTGAGCTGCTGCAGCCGCGGGTAGTTCCCGAGGTAGTACAGGTCGTGCCACGGCACACCGGACTTGTTGTACGCCGGATCGGCCAGATCCGTGTCCGGGTAGTTGATGTACGACCCGGCGTTGGTCTCGTTCGGCACCGGCACACCGCCGGTGTCGCGGTAGACATCGGCGTACAGCTTCCGCACCCAGGCGAGCTGCTTGGCGTCCTCGGCCGGGTCGTTCCACGTCGCGGTGGCCACCATCTTGCACATGACGTTGCGCTGGGCCGTCGCGGTCGCGCCGGACGGCACGGTGTTCACCTTGCCGCCGTACGGCACGAACAGCACCGACGAGTCGGGCCCGTT
The DNA here is from genome assembly GCF_004331485.1 of Kribbella capetownensis. Classification (GTDB taxonomy): domain Bacteria; phylum Actinomycetota; class Actinomycetes; order Propionibacteriales; family Kribbellaceae; genus Kribbella; species Kribbella capetownensis. Next base: position 81,742 of record NZ_SJKD01000004.1, on the reverse strand, counting down.
GTACGACGGATCCGTCAAGCCCTTGTACAGCGTGATGAGCTGCGCGTCGGTGAAGCCCTTCCGCAGGTAGCCCGCCTTGTACTTGCCGCGCCCCGGCGCCGGCGTATCCGCGATCGACCTCTGCATGGTGGTGTGCAGGAACGGGCCTGCGCCGACCTCGACAATCTGCGGCTTGGAGTCCAGGCCCTCGATCATCGCGGCGTTGAACGCCTTCATCAGCCCCGCGGCGTTCGGCACCGCCGCGTCGAGCTGCGTCGACAGCAGGAAGTTCCCAGCGGCCGAGGTGGTGAGGATCAGCGGGCTGTAGAGCGTCGCGTACGGCGAGTCGGCGGTGTTGTTCTTCTCGTAGAAGTCGAAGAAGTTGCGCAGCGCCCGGACGAACCCGGCCTGCCCGATCGTCTTCCAGTCGTACACGATCAGGCTGGACAGCAGCGCGGCCGGTGCCTTGGGCAACGACTCGGACGGCTCCCGCCCGGACGCGCCGTTGGTGCGCATCAGGTAGCGGGTGACGACACCGAAGTTCCCGCCGCCACCGCCGGTGTGCGCCCACCACAGGTCCTTGTAGGCGTTGTCGCGCGTGGCGACCACCGAGCGGGCCCGGCCGTGTGCGTCCACGACCACGACCTCCACGCCGTACAGGTGGTCCACGACGGATCCGTACTTGCGCGACAGCGGTCCGTACCCGCCACCGCTGAAGTGACCGCCGACCCCGACGCCGAGGCAGCCACCGCCGGGCACGGTCACGCCCCAGCCGTAGAACAGTTCCTTGTAGACGGTCTCGAGCGTCGCGCCCGCGCCGATCGAGAAGGCCCGGTAGCGGGTGTCGAACGTGACTTCGTCGTACGTCGACATGTCCAGCAGCACCTCGATGTCGCTGCTGTCCACGAAGTCCTCGAAGCAGTGCCCACCGCCGCGGACCGCGATCCGCTTGCCGGACCGGACGGCGTCCTGCACGGCGTCGACGGCGTCCTCGGTCGACCGGATCACGCGCGCGTACTCGGGCTTGCCGACGAACCGCCGGTTCGTGCCGCGCTGTACCAGGTCCTGGTACCGCGCGTCGCTCGGCCGGATCTTCTCACCCTTGCCGGCACCGCTCGCGACACCACCGGCGACCGCGGCGGACGCGGTCCCGGGAACGGCGAGTGCGGCGCCGGCGACGGCGGTCCCGGCCAACAGGCTTCGACGAGTGACTGGCATGTGTTTCCTCCCCAGAGATCGATTGCTTCGAGCCTAGAAAGGAGCCCGCTGCGCACACATCAGCCATCTGGCGGACCCGGCGCCTCAGCTATCCGACGTACAACTGCTCCAGCGGACCGCCGAGCAGTACGCCGCCGAGCGCGCCGATCAGCATGAACGGACCGAACGGGACCATCTGCTTGCGCTTCATCACGCGCGCCGCGATCAGCGCGATCCCGACCAGGGCACCGATGAAGAATCCGCCGTACAACCCGCTGATGAACTCTCCCCACCCGAGCCACCCGAGCGGCAGCCCGAGCAGCCCGGACAACCGGACGTCACCGAATCCGACCCCACTCGGAAACACGAACCACAGCACGTAGAACACCGCGAACCCGATCACGCCCGCGATCACGGCCCGGCGTAACGCACCCCAGTCCCCCGATCCCGCCGAGGCACCGATCAGCGCGACGCCGACCACGGCGTACGACGGCCAGATGATCGCCGACGGCAGGTACCGCGTCCTCGCGTCGATGTAGCCGAGCACCGCGCCGGAGATCGCCATCAACAGCCAGGCCGGCAACACCGCGGTGATCCCGAGCATCCACCCGAGCAGCCCACCGGACACGGCCGCCAGCGCGCCACACCAGTACGCCGCCCGCGCCACGGCCAGGTCGGCGTACGGGATCTTGGTATCGCCTTCCTCGAGCAACGGCTCGGGGATTCGCCGCATCAGCCAGGGACCGAGCACGAACGCGGCCGGTCCGCAGAGGACGACACCGGCCCCTGCGGCGAGCAACGCGTTGTCAGCCGGCACGATGCAGGAGCCTAGACGATGTCGGTCGGCCGCCCCGGACGGTCTGTGGACGACCGCCGCACCAGCACCCGCGCGATCACCGCCGCAGCGGCGCCGATCAGCAGTACGCCGCCGAGGAGCACGCCGATCGTGCTCAGCAGACCGTCGTTGCGGGTGACGTACTCGATCCGCTGGAACTCGTCATCGGTCGCCGCCCGGTCGAAGGTGAAGTCGCTGGTGATCTTGCTCGGGTCGCGATAGGTGACCGCGTACGCCGTGAGGAAGTCGGCCGGCGCCTCCATCGCATCGTCCTGGACGCGGCCGGCGTAGAGCAGCTCCGGCCGCACGTCCGCATCCGGCAGCTTCGTCGCGTCCACGCGATGCGCCGAGGCGACGTACACCGTGACCGTCTGCGCGGTTGATGCGCCCTTGCTCAGCCGCATCGGGTAGACGATCCGGTCCGACGCGAACGTCAACCGCAGCGGCGGCGTCTCGCCACTGATCCTCTCGCCGCCGGTCTTGGGTGCGAGCTTCACGGCAACGATCTCCCAGCCCTCGCTGAGGTACGGCGTCAGGTTCGCGGCCAGCCCGGCCGGTACGACGTACCCGGTCGTGCGCAGCCAGTCCGTCACCGCGGACCCGGTCGATCCGCCGAGCCGGACGACCTGGAACGGACCGAGCACCATCTGCTCGCGCACGTCCACCCCGGACCCGGGCGCGGCGGCACCGGCGGTGTCACCACCTGCCATGATCCCGAGGTTCCGGAACGGCCAGTAGGTCTTGCGCTCGACGACCTTCGGACGGGTCATCCGGTTCAGCCGGTAGAACAGGTCGGGGTCGCCGAGTTCGACCTTCGCCGCCGCCGGCACAGGCATGATCCAGGCCGCCTTCTTCGACGAACCGTTGATTGCCATCGACAAGGTGATCTGCTCGGTGCCCGCGTCGTGCCGGACCAGGGCATGCTCGCCGTACGCTCGGGCCTGTGACTGGGCGTCGGGTAAGTAGCCGCCGCAGGCGCACGCCCAGGCGGGAGTCACGCCCGCCGCAACGAATCCGGCCGCCAGCATTCCTGCGAGAACCCGCCACAATCTCATGGCGGGAGAGTAGCTAGCCGAGGGTGTAAGCAGTGTGGAAGAAGTTCGCCGGGTCGTATTTCTGCTTGACCGTCTGCAGCCGGGCAAGGCTCGCAGCGTAGTACGTGCTCACGGAACGGCCGGTCTCGACGTAGTTCACGTAGCCGCCGGCCGAGAACTTCTGGACCGCGCGATGCCCGTTGCTGACGAAGGTCTGCGCGATCCGCAACTGCGCCGTACTCGGATGCGCCGCCGTCCCGGAGTACCACTGGATCACGCCGAGCGCGGACCGCCACGGCCAGGACGCACCACCGGCCGGCTGCTTGGCCGCCTGCCCACCGAGTGGGTCGATGATCGCCGACGCCGGCGTCTTGGCCCGCGCGGCCGCCTTCACGGCACCGAGCAGCGCGGTGATCGTCGCCGCATCCATCGGCCCCTTGACTACGTCGGACCCGGCCAGGAACCCGGATCGCGGGCTGGTGGTCCCGCCACCGAGGTACTTCACCGCCTCCAGGTGCGTCTTCACGGTGATCGACCGGACCGTTGCCTTCGACCCCACGAACGACTCCAGCTGCGCGGCTGCGGCCGACGCGTTGCCGGTGGTGGAGATCCCGAGCACATGGATCGACAGCGTTCCGTTGCTCCGGGCATCGATGTGCAGGTTGCCCCAGGAGGTGACCGGCGCGGTCTGGGCGAACTTCTGCCAGCCGCTGACCACAGCCGCCGCCTTCGACTCCGGCCAGGTCAGCCGGAAGAATCCGATCTTGGTGGCCGGAATCGTGGCCATCCGGAACGACGTGACCACGCCGAGGTTCCCGCCGCCACTCCCCCGCAGCGCCCAGAACAGATCGGGATCGACGGTCGCGCTGACGTTGTGCGCCTTGCCGTCGGCCGTGATCACGCCCATCGAGACGATCCGGTCACAGGTCAGGCCGAAGGTCCGTGTGTGGATCCCCATCCCGCCACCGAGGGCCAGCCCCGCGACGCCGACCGTCGGACAGGTCCCCGTCGGCAGTGAGCGTCCGTACTTGTCCAGGAACGCGTGCACGTCGTACAGGCGTGCTCCGGCGCCGACGGTGAGGATGCCGTTCGCGTAGCTCATCCCGCGCATCGCACCGAGGTCGAGCATCAGGCCCTTGCTGATGGTGGACGCGCCGACATACGAGTGCCCGCCGCCCTTCGGGACCAGGGCGAGCTTGTTGTTGCGGGCGAACAGGATCGACTTCTGTACGTCCGTGGCGTTCGCTGCCTTGACCACGCAGGCCGGCTGGACGGAGTCCCAGCGTGGGTTGAAGAGTTGGTGCGAGGCGGCGTACCCGGAGGACGCGGGAAGGTACACGCGGCCGGTCAGCGAATGAGCGAGGCTGTTCCAGTTCGGGGCGGCCACCGTGAGGCCGTTCGAGGCGCCGGCACTGGCGTCCTTGGTGTCGGTGCAGCTGGTCAGCGCGGCGGCGGCGAGAACACCGCCTGCCTTCAGTACCGTCCGGCGGTCAAGCTGGCTCACGATCGTCGAGCTCCTCACGGGCAGCGGACCTCATGGCCGCCAGTGGTGCGGGCGACCTACCGGTCATCATCTCCACCTGGAGGACCGCCTGATGCACGAGGAGATCAAGGCCGTTCAACAGCTCTGTACCGATCCGGTGCGCCGCGATCGCGAGCTGTGTCGGCCACGGGTGGTACGCCACGTCGAACACCACCGGCGCAACACCCGCGAAGTGGTAGGCCCACGGGTCGACGGCGCCGCCCGGCAGCGTCGAGACGCACAGGTCGAACCCGCCGATCTGCTCGACCTGCGAGAAGTCCGCGACCGAGGTCTTCAGTCCGAGCTCGGCCGCGAGGTCCAGCAGCCGCTCGGCCGTGGAGAGGTCGCGTACGACGACCGTCACCTCGCTGACCGTCAACCCACGCAAGGCGGCCAGCGTGGATGCGGCGGTCGCGCCGCCACCGAGCACGACGGCCGATTCCGCGGCGGTGATCCCACGCTCGGCGAACGCGTTCACCAGTCCGGGGACGTCGGTGTTGTGCGCCGAGCGGGAGCCATCCGGCTCGAACAGCATCGTGTTCGCCGCACCAATCAGCTCCGCGACCGGGTCGACCGTGTCGACCAGGTCCAGCGCGACGCGCTTCAGCGGCATCGTCAAGGACAGCCCGCGCACGTCGTCCCCGAGTGACGCGACGAAACCGCGCAACTCGTCTTCCCCGATCTCGAAGGCGTCGTACCCCCAGTCCAGGCCGAGCCCGGCGTACGCGGCCCGGTGCATCGCCGGCGACAGCGAGTGCGCAATCGGCGAACCGAGCACGGCACAACGGGTCATCAGCACCGGCCCTTGTGCGCCGCGCACCAGGTCTGCAGCTTCTTCACGTTCTGCAGGTGTTCGTCCGCCGAGCTCGCGAACGCGGTCTCGCCGGTGTCCAGGTTGACCAACGTGAAGTACATCCACGAGCCCGCCGCCGGGTTGATCGCCGCCCGCAGCGTGTCCTTGGTCGGCGAGTTGATCGGCGTCGGCGGCAGCCCCTTCACCTTGTACGTGTTGTACGGCGAGTCGATTTCGCGCTGCTCGGACGACGTGAACACCCCGCCGTCCCGGCCGACCACGTAGTGGATGGTCGAGTCCATCTGCAGCATCTTGCCGGCCTGCAGCCGGTTGTAGATCACCCGTGCGACCTTCGCGTAGTCCTGCGGCCGGTTCGTCTCGGCACCGATGATGCTGGCCACGATGACCGCCTGGTACGGATCGAGCTTCTTGCGCTGGGCGGTCTTCACCAGGTCCAGCGCGGCCGCGTTCTTCGCGTACTGCGCCGTCATCAGCTTGAGGATCGTGTACGCCGTCGCACCCTTCGGGATGTCGTACGTGCCCGGGTACAGGAAGCCCTCGGGGTTGTACTTCGCGTACGCCGGCAGGCCGAGCGCGGCGGGCTTGGCCATCGCCGCCGCGGCGGCGCCGGCCGGCAGCTTGAGCTTGGACTTCTGCAGGGTGTCGCTGACCTCGGCCTTGGTCTGGCCGGAGCGGAAGCTGATCCGGGTGATCAGGATCGACTTGGCCGGATTCAGCATCAGTTCGAGGGCGGCCTTGGCCGACATCTCCTTGTGCAGGGTGTACGTCCCGGCCTGCACCTGACGCGACCGCGGATCGTCGCGGGCGGCCCGCTCGAAGGCGCGGGCACTCTTCACCACACCCTTCTTCTCCAGTGTGTCCGCGATCGACTGCGAACTCTGGCCCTGGGTGATCTCGACGACCACGGAACCGGTGCCTTCGCCGGTGTAGTCCGGCGCGGCGAACATCTGCTCGAGCGCGTCCTTGCCCTTGCCGAAACCGATCACAGCGCCGGCCACCAGCGAGCCGACGACCAGCAGCGAGATCAGTCCGGCGAAGCAGCCGAACCCGCGGCGGGCGCGGGCCTTGCGGCGGTTCGCCCGGCGCTCGACCCGGCTCTCCGGCCGCAGTCCGAGACCGGAGCCCAGGTCTTCGCTCTCGTTCAGATCTTCGTCCAGCGATGGTCTGTTCACAGGGGCCTCCCGGGCGGGTTGCCGGACTCGCGCTCGAGGTCGAGCGCGTGTTGCAGAATCACGACCGCCGCGGCCTGGTCGACCACCGCGCGTCGCTTGGAACCCTTCTTTCCCCGTTCGCGCAGCATCCGCTCGGCCGTCACCGTGGTGAACCGCTCGTCCACCAGCCGCACCTCCGGCCCCGAGTTCCCCTCCCGCACCTTGTCTCGCACCTGTTCCGCCGTCTCCCGGATCTTCACCGCCGCCGGCCCCTCGCCCCCGGACAGGGAGCGGGGCAGACCGACCACGATCTCGACCGCCTCCAGTTCGGCGGCGAGTGCCGCGATCCTATCCAGATCGCCGGGGCCACGGCGGACCGTCTCCACCGGAGTGGCCAGGATTCCGTGCGGATCGCTGCTGGCGACGCCGATCCTGGCGTCGCCGATATCCAGCGCGAGCCGCACGCCCCGGCGCATCAGCGAGCCCCCGGGTGTGCCGATCGGACCATCAGGGTCAACCCGTGACCAGCTGGCCGACGGTGTGTTCCACCGCGCTCAGCGCGTCCTCGGCACCCGACGGATCGGTGCCGCCACCCTGCGCGACATCGTCCTTGCCGCCGCCGCGACCGCCCAGCTTCTCGGCCGCGACCCGGACCAGGTCGCCCGCCTTCAGCCGCCACTCGCGGGCGGTGTCGTTCAGGGCGATCACCACACCGGGCTTGCCGTCGTTCACGCTCAGGATGGCGATGACCGCCGGCTTGTCGGCCGGCATCCGGCCGCGCACGTCCAGCGCCAGCTTGCGCAGGTCGCCGCCGTTCACGCCGTCCGGCGCGCGATGGCCGACGTACTGGACTCCGAAGACGTCCTTCGGGTTCGCGGCGAGCTCGGCGCCGGCGGCCAGGACCTGGCCGGCCCGGACCCGCTCGAGCTCCTTCTCCGCGGCCCGCAGCCGCTCGGACAGGTCCGCCACCTTCGCGGGCAGCTCCTCCGGGCGGGTCTTCAGGTTCTCGCTGAGCAGCCGGATCAGTGCGCGCTCGCGGCCGAGGTAGTGCAGCGCTTCCATGCCGACGAACGCCTCCAGCCGGCGCACACCGGCACCGACCGACGCCTCGCTGGTGATGGTCAGCGCACCGACCTGCGACGAGTGCTTGACGTGCGTGCCACCGCAGAGCTCACGCGACCAGGGGCCGCCGATCTCGACGACGCGGACCGACTCGTCGTACGTCTCGCCGAACAGCGCCAGCGCACCCCAGTCCCGGGCTTCCGGCAGCGACATGTACTGCGCGGACACCGGGAGGTCCTGGCGGACGGCGAGGTTTGCGACCTCTTCGATCTCGGTCCGGGTGGACTGGTCCAGCGCCGACGACCAGGCGAAGTCGAGCCGCAGGTAGCCGGGCTTGTTGTACGAACCGCTCTGCAGCGCGTTCGGGCCGAGCACCTGGCGCAGCGCCGCGTGCACGACGTGCGTGCCGGAGTGTGCCTGGCAGGCGGAGACGCGCCACTCGTGGTCGACCTCGGCGTGCACGTCCTGGCCGGGCCGCAGTACTCCCTCGACCACCTCGACCTTGTGCACGATCAGGCCCTTGACCGGCCGCTGGACGTCGAGCACCTTCAGCTTCACGCCGTCGGCGACGATCAGGCCCTCATCGGCGATCTGGCCACCGGACTCGGCATAGAAGGGCGTCTTCTCCAGCACGACCTCGACGGTCTCGCCCTGCTCGGCGGCGTCGGAGACGACGCCCTCACGCAGCAGGCCGCGGACCTGGGAGTCGGTGGACAGCTCCTGGTACCCGGTGAACTCGGTGACGCCCTTCTCGCGCAGCTCCCGGTAGCCCGAGGTGTCCGCGTGACCGGCCTTCTTCGCGCGCGCGTCCGCCTTGGCCCGCTCGCGCTGCTCCTTCATCAGGGACTTGAAGCCCTCGGTGTCGACCTGCAGGCCCTGCTCGGCGGCCATCTCGATGGTCAGGTCGATCGGGAAGCCGTAGGTGTCGTGCAGCTGGAACGCCTTCGAGCCTTCGAGCTGGTGCGCACCGCCGGCCTTGGTCTCGCGCACGGCGACGTCGAAGATGCTCGTCCCGGCCGTGAGAGTACGCCGGAACGCCTCCTCCTCGGCGTACGCGACCTGGCTGATCCGGCCGAAGTCGGGCTCCAGCTCGGGGTACGACTTCTTCATCTGCTCGAGGCTGACCGGCAGCAGCTCGACCAGGCTCGGGTCCTCGTAGCCGAGCAGGCGCATCGAACGGATCGCGCGGCGGAGCAGCCGGCGCAGTACGTAGCCGCCCTGCTCGTTGCCGGGGTTCACGCCGTCGCCGATCAGCATCATCGCGCTGCGGACGTGGTCGGCGACCACCCGGAACCGCACGTCGTCGACGTGGTCGGCGCCGTACTTGCGGCCGCTCAGGTCGGCGGCCCGCTCGATGACGGGGTAGATCTCGTCGATCTCGTACATGTTGTCGACGCCCTGCAGCAGGTACGCGACGCGCTCCAGGCCGAGGCCGGTGTCGATGTTCTTCTTCGGCAGCTCACCGAGGATCTCGTAGCCGTCCTTGCCGCCGCCCTCGCCGCGGATGTTCTGCATGAAGACCAGGTTCCAGAACTCCAGGTAGCGGTCGCCCGCCTCCCAGTCCCGGTCGGCGCCGAACTCCGGGCCGCGGTCGATCAGGATCTCCGAGCACGGGCCGCACGGGCCGGGGATGCCCATCGACCAGAAGTTGTCCTTCATGCCGAGCCGGACGATCCGGTCGTCGGGCAGGCCGGCGATCCGCTTCCACAGGTCGATCGCCTCGTCGTCGTCGTAGTACACCGACGCGTACAGGACCGACTCGTCGAAGCCGTAGCCGCCGTCGTTCTGCGGCCGGGTGACCAGGTCCCAGGCGTACTCGATCGCCTTCTCCTTGAAGTAGTCGCCGAAGGAGAAGTTGCCGTTCATCTGGAAGAACGTGCCGTGCCGGGTGGTCTTGCCGACCTCGTCGATGTCGAGGGTGCGGACACACTTCTGCACACTGGTCGCCCGCGGGTACGGCGGCGTCTGCTGGCCGACGAAGTACGGGACGAACTGGGCCATGCCGGCCACGTTGAACAGCAGGTTCGGGTCCGGCGACGGCAGTGGCGCACTCGGCACCACAGTGTGGCCCCGGTCCTCGAAGTACTGCAAGAACCGCCGCCTGATCTCACTGGTTTCCATGGGTGTTACCGGTAATCCTCACGCTGCGTCGTGTCAGTTGGGTTGGGTGCGGTGTCGATGCCCAGCGCGTCACGCAGCTCCGTCTCGCGCTCGGCCATGCCCTCGCGGACCTGGTCGCCGAAATGCCGGACCGCCGAGGCCAGCTTGGCCGCGGACTCCTGCAGGCCCTCCGGCGCGAGCACCTGGGCCCGCTTCTTCAGCCGGGTCACCGCATAGACACCGACGGCGATACCGATGATCAACCAGAAGATCCGCTTCACCGGACGTCACCTCGCTTGCGCGCCTTGCGCTCCGCTTTCATCTCTTCCTTCACCCGCCGGGACACGTCCCGGCGCTGGCTCTCGCCCAAGGCCCGGCGCACGCCGTACGTGAACGCGGCCGCCTTCACCAGCGGGCCGCCGGCGGTGGCCGAGAACAACGACATCAGTGCGGCCGCGTTGGTGGTCACGGTGGTCGCGTTGTCGGTGATGGTGTCGACCTTGGCCAGCTGAGCGTTCGTGGTGGACACGGTGGTGGTCACTTCGCCGAGCAGCGGGACGGTCTCGTCGGACACGCCCTTCACAAGGATCCGGGTCTCGTCGAAGACCTTGCCCAGCTTCAGGATCGGATAGGCCAGCAGGCCCACCAGGATGAGCAGCGCGCAGGCGGCTATCAACCCGGCGACTTCACCGACGCTCATGGAAACGATCCACCTTCCCGTTGCGACCACGTGGACCGCCCGACCTTATCGCGCGGCGTAGTCGCACTCCGCTCCAGGACACCATCCCTCACATCACAGTCGCCCACCAAACCGCGTCAACGGGGGTCGGTGTGGGTGGCCACTGTCAGGGACTGGGCGTCGGGTCCGCCGGGGTGGTGCTGGGCTCCGGCGTACTGGGGCTCGGCTCCGTTGGAGTGGCGCTCGGCTCCGTTGGAGTGGCGCTCGGCTGCGTCGGAGTCGTGCTCGGATCCGTTGGCGTGGTGCCGGGATCGGTCGGGGACGGCGTGCTCGGGCTTGGTGTGGTCGGTTGGGCCGGTGTGGTCGGTGTGCTCGGCTGGGTCGGGGACGGCTCAGACGGTGCAGGGCTGGTCGGCCGGCCTGGCGGTTGGGTCGAGGACGGCATCGTCGGCGCGGACGAGGTCGACCGCGGCGACGCTGATGGTGACCATGGCGGCTTCGGTGCGCTGGGAGTTGCCGCGGCCTGCGTCGGAGTGAACCAACCCGCAGCGGGGTTGGCGAGTTTCTCCTTGTTCGCCGTCGGCTCCTGCGTGGGACTGGCCGGCCCGAGGTGCGGCCGGTATCCGGTGACGTCGCCGTGCGGTGACTCGGACGCCGTACTCGTGGAGGTGCTCGGCGACGACGCCGCGATCGACGGTGTGCTGCTGGTCGAGTCAGGTGACGAGAACGGCCCGAAGATCAGCAGGCCGGTCAGCACCAGCACGATCGCCGCGACTCCGGCGATCTTCAGTGCGGGCGGTCTTCCGGTTTTTCGGTGACGAGCGAAGGGCGGGTTGTACTGCCTCACAACGAAGAGCCTTTCACCCCCAGGTCGCCTAGCAGCCTACCGACCTGGTTCATCCGCTTGAGCGGGCCCCCGCGTACTCAGTCGAAGCTGACAGTGAGTGCCTGCACGGTTCCGTCGGGTGCCCAGGTCAGGTCCATCGTGCCGGTGTCGCCGCCGGCCCAACGGAACTTCACGTTGTCGTCGTCCGCTCCTTCGAGCGTCATCGTCTCGGTCGGAGGGTTCTCCCGGTACGCCGCGGCGATCGCCGGACGGCCCTCGAACGGTCCGGCCGGGACGCCGACGAAGGACATCCCGGCGTCGGCCGCGAAACGCTGGGCGAACGTGTCCCAGTCGCCGCTGGTGACGGCGTGGTTGAAGGCGTCCACGTGCTCGGTGGTCCGGCTCATTTGCGGTCCCTCAGGATCTTGCGGATGTTGGCGACCCGATCCGCGTACGCCGCCTCACCGCCACGGCGGGTGGGTTTGTAGTAGTCGGTCCCGTCGATCACGTCGGGCGCGTACTGCTGCGGGACGATGCCGCGCGGGTCGTCGTGCGAGTACTGGTACGAGCTGCCGTGGCCGATCTTCTTCGCCCCGGCGTAGTGGGCGTCGCGCAGATGCGGCGGGACCGGGCCGACCTTCCCCGCCTTCACATCCGCGATGGCCGCGTCGACGGCCATGATGACCGCGTTGGACTTCGGTGCCAGGGCCAACGCAACAACGGCCTGGGCGAGGTTGATCCGCGCCTCCGGCATACCAATCAACTGCACCGCGTCGGCCGCGGCGACCGCGACACCGAGGGCGGTCGGGTCGCCCATGCCGATGTCCTCGCTCGCCGAGATCACCAGCCTGCGCGCGATGAACCGCGGGTCCTCGCCGGCCTCGATCATCCGGGCCAGATAGTGCATCGCCGCGTCCACGTCCGAACCACGGATCGACTTGATCAACGCCGACGCCACGTCGTAGTGCTGATCGCCGGCCCGGTCGTACCGCACCGCGGCCCGATCGACCGCCGTCTCCAACGTCTTCAGGTCGATGATCTTGGCGTCCTTGGCCCGTGCACCGCCGGCGGCAGCTTCCAGATAGGTCAGCGCCCGGCGAGCATCTCCCCCAGCCATCCGGAGCAGGTGCGCCCGCGAGTCCTCGGCCAACTCGAACTCGGCGTTCAGCCCGCGCTCGTCGGTCAGCGCCCGATCCAGCAGTACGGCGATGTCGTCGTCGGTGAGGGACTCGAGGGTGAGAAGCAAGGATCTCGACAGCAGCGGAGAGATGACGGAGAAGAACGGGTTCTCGGTGGTCGCGGCGACGAGCGTCACCCACCGGTTCTCCACACCTGGCAGCAGCGCGTCCTGCTGCGCCTTCGTGAACCGGTGCACCTCGTCGATGAACAGCACCGTCTCCACTGAACCCGACGGCTTGGAGAGCTCACGGCGTGCGCCGTCGATCACCTGCCGGACGTCCTTGACCCCTGCGGTGACGGCCGACAGCTCGACGAACTTCCGGTTGGTCTGATGCGACACCACCGCCGCGATCGTCGTCTTGCCCGTGCCGGGAGGACCCCACAGCAGCAGCGACATCGGCTGGTCACCTTCCACCAGCCGCCTCAGCGGTGATCCAGGCGCCAGCAAGTGCTGCTGCCCCACCAGCTCGTCCAGACTCCGCGGCCGCATCCGCACGGCCAACGGAGCGGCAGTGTGGTCGACGTCGGCGAGGCTGCCACCCCCACGAGCAGGGGCAGGCGCGCCTGGCAGATCGAACAGACCTTCACTCACGCCCTGAGCCTAACCAACCGCACCGACACTCGGATCCGTCGAGGTCAGGAGCGCTCCAGCTGGTCCACGAATCGCCGCGGGCCGAAGACCAGGTGAATGGTCCCGCTGCGCCGAAGCAGCACATGAGTCGGGACCTGCAGGGCCACGATGGTGGCCACCGTGATGATCGGCTCCAGCGCCGGTACGACGGACAGCGGCAGTGTGTACGTGAGCACGACCCGGAGCACCGCGTCGATGATCGAGAAGATCCCCCAGAGCACCGTGATCCGGCGCCAGGCGAGCCGGAAGCGCGGGTCCTCGTCGTACAGGCGGTCCATGACGGCGGCCCGCCTCGGCATGACCGCCCGGGTGAAGGTGTAGCAGAGCGGCTGAGGATGCCTGAGTGACCACAGCGTCACGCCGGCGAACGGAAGGCTGATCCACGCTCCGCGCACGAGCAGGATGCGGGCATCCCCACCGAGCCACGCGATGACCGCGCTCCCGACCAGGCTGAAGATCACCGCCGTACTTACCAAGTCGGCACGACGCTGGCGCACCAGCGAGGCCACCGAGCTGACCAACGCCGGTACGGTGCTGATCAGTAGCGCGGTCACGTTGCTGACGCCGGCGGCTCGGAGGCCGTAGAACAGCGCAACGGGGATCGCGATGTCGAGAACGAGGAGCCACGGGCGGCCGGACCGGGAGGACATGACCTGAGACTCGCCCAACAGGCCGCCACCCGGCATCGGGCCGATGGCTGCCCCGACCAAGCCCTTCGGATCACCCCCTAGACCAAAGTCGGGGGTGACTCCTTACTTCTTGCTGTCCTTGGGGTCTTCCTCGTCGTCGTCATCGGCTTCGCGGAGTTCTTCCGGGAGGTCCTCGTCGTCCGCGTCCCGCAACTCCTCCGGCAGTTCGTCCTCGTCGAACTCCTCCGGAAGGATCTCCTCGGCCTCAGCCACCGACTCGGGCTTGATCGCGTTCCGCAGCCGCCCGAGGATCCGGTCCGCCTCGGTGCCGAACGGGTTGTCGTTGATCAGATACGTCCACGTCGCCGTCGGCCGCGGCACCCCGGAGGCCGCCTCGTCCAGCCCCTCGGACGTGATCTCAGCCGTCTTGAACGTCTCCGCCGCGTCCGTCCACGAGTCCGCGACCAACGTGTCGAACGACGCGATCGCGGACTTGTTGAACTCGTCGATCGGCTTCAGGTGGACGATGCCGCCGGCCAACGACCGCAGGTGGATGCCTTCGCGCAGGTCGGCCAGGTACGCCAGGTGGTCGGTCCAGCGCCGGTCCAGGTGGTGCAGCGCGATCCGCCGGGCCGCGTCCTTGACCGTGTCCTCGCCGACCTCTTCGACCAGTTCGTCGTACCGCTCCTTGGCCTTCTCGGCCAGCTCGGCGGCGGCAAGGTCCTCGGTCAGGACCTTCTCGCGGGTGTCGAGGAGGATCGCGCGCTGCTGACCGGTGAGCCGGTGATACGACCAGGTGGTCCGGTGCAGCTCCGCGTTGGCGCCGTCGGCGACGCGCTGCGCGTGCTCGAGAACGCCGAGCGACTTGCGGTCGGTGAGCCGGCCCGTGTCGTCCGGATGCGGTCGCAGGCCGGACGACACGGAGTACCGGGTGACGAGCTCGTCGGCGAGGCTGGCGAAGAAGAGCGATCCGCCCGGGTCACCCTGGCGTCCGGCGCGACCGCGCAGCTGGTCGTCGAGGCGTCGCGACGCGTGCAGGCCGGTGCCGATGACGTACAGACCGCCGAGCTCGATGGCCTTGTCCTTGTCGTGCGTCTCGTCCCGGCCGCCGAGGCGGATGTCCGTTCCGCGACCGGCCATCTGCGTGGACACGGTCACCGTCCCGGGTACGCCGGCCTCGGCGATGATCGCCGCTTCCTCTGCGTCGTTCTTCGCGTTCAGTACGACGTGCTGGATCTCGGCGGCCTCGAGCCGGTCGCTCAGCTGCTCGGACTCCTCCACGCTGTGGGTGCCGATCAGGATCGGCCGCCCGGCCTCGTGCACCTCGGCGATGTGCTCGACCAGGGCGACGTTCTTCTGCTCGATCGTCAGGTACAGCCGGTCCGGGTCGTCGATCCGGATGTTCGGCTTGTTGGGCGGTACGACGGCCACGTCGACCTCGTAGAACTCCTGCAGCGACTCCCCGACGACAACCGCCGTACCGGTCATGCCGCACAGAGTCTTGTAGCCCTTCACCAGCGCCTGCACGGTGATGCTGTCGAGCACCTCACCGGAGTCGCTGACCGGCACGGCCTCCTTGGCCTCGACCGCGGCCTGCAGACCGTCGGGCCAGCGCTGCAGCTTGGCGATCCGGCCCCGGTTGTTGTTGATCAGGCTGACCTTGCCGTCGCGGACCAGGTAGTCGACGTCCTTGCGCAGCAACACCTCGGCGTGCAGCGCGACGTTGATCTGGGTCAGCCGATCGAGGTTGTCGTCCTCGTACAGGTTGATCCCCTCGAGCGCCGCCTCGACCTTGTCGGTGCCCTTGTCCGTCAGCGCAACCGTCCGGCCGTCGCCGTCGATCTCGTAGTCCACCCCGGCCCGCAGCGTCCGGACCAGCTGGACGACGTCCTCGTCGAGCTCCTCGGTCCGGGTCGCACCGGCCAGCACCAGCGGCACCCGGGCCTCGTCGATCAGCACCGAGTCGGCCTCGTCCACCAGCGCCACGTCCAGCTCCGCCGTGACCCGGTCGGCGACGTCGGTGACGAGGCGGTCTCGCAGTACGTCGAACCCGACCTCGCTCACCGGGACGTAACAGACCTCCGCCTCGTACGCCGTACGCCGTTCGTCCGGCGTGGACGCCTGGCCGATGTGCGACACGGTGACCCCGAGCAGCTCGTACACCGGGCCCATCCACTCGGCGTCGCGGCGGGCCAGGTAGTCGTTCACGGCGAGGATCTGGACCTTGCGGCCACCGACCGCGTAGCCGGCCGCGGCGATCGCACCGGCCAGCGTCTTGCCCTCACCGGTGGCCATCTCCACCACGCGGCCCTGCAGCATCGCCAGCGCGCCGACGACCTGGCCGTCGAACGCCCGCTCGCCGATCGCGCGGTTGCCCGCGTCCCGGGCCAGCGCGAGGAACTCGATCTGCTCGTCCTCGTGCAGGCCACCGGTGGTCCGCAGCTCGCCTACCGCCTCGGTGAGCTCCTCGTCGGTCAGAGCGACGACGGACTCCTCCGCCTCACCGACCAGCTGGGTGAGCCGCTCGTACGGGCCGAGATCGATCGAACCGGGGCGCTGCAGGAGCCGGCGGAAGCGTGACGCGATTTTCAGTGCCATGATGACCGCAACGTACAGCGTCGCGCCGTCGTTCCGTAGCACACCCCCGGGTGTCAGCTCCCGGCGCCGTCAGCAACCTGGTTCCCACTCGTACGGCGTGGTCGTCGTGACGCCGTACAGACCCAGCTTCTGCAGGATCGGGCGGGAGTTCTCGGACGCGTCCACTCGCAGGAATTCGTAGCCGCGTTCCTTCGCCAGCCGGGCCCGGTGCACGAGGACGGCGCTGTACAGCCCTTGCCGCCGCCACTCCGGCAGCGTCCCGCCGCCCCAGAGGCTCGCGAATCCGGTGCCTGGATGGAACCGGACCCAGGCGGCGGTCAGCGCCGGTCCGTCCGGTCCCTTGAGCGCGTCCTCGACCAGAAACACCGACAGCCGGTCCGGGAACATCCGCGCCTCCGCCGCCAGCCGCTCCTCGATCCGCTCGAGCCCGTTGTGCCACAGCGTGTCCATCAGTACAGCGATCCGGTGGTAGTCGCCCGGGCCATCGGCCTCCCGCAACCGCACCTTCGACGGCAACGCGGACGGCCGCTGCAGGATCCGGTCCACCTCACCGAGGATGAGCGTCTCCGGCTCGCCCTTGACGAACCCCGCCCGGGCCAGCCGGTCGCCGAGGTCGGCCGGTTCGTCGTACGCGTACGTCTTCCACTCGAACGGCAGCCCGCGGTCGCGGAAGAACTCCAACTGGCCGGCGATCACCGCGTCCGGGTCGTCGCCCAGACCGCGCGGCGTCTCGACGAACCCCGCTCCATCCGGTCCCTCGACGTACGACCGGTGCACCAGGCCGTCGTGTTCCTGCTTCCAGCCGGGGATCGTGTCGGCGTCCGGGAGGCGGATCCGGCGGTGGAACTCGTCGAGCAGTTCATCAGGGGTCATCGGCACATCGTGCCCGATCGACTACCTGAAATCACCAGATTTGAAGGCCAACCAGTTCGCCACTGGTCTCGTCCAAGTAAGTGTCCTCAAAGGGGGGAACATCATGAACATCCACCGCATCACTCGCAAGACGATCCTCGCCGCCGTCGCCTGCCTGGCGATCCCCGCGGCCGCGGTCGCCGCACCGGCCGTCATCGGCTCCACTTCCGCCCCCCGCACCACCTCGACCGCAACCCTCGCCGCCGCGTCCTGCCCGACCGGCTGGGGCTCGTTGCCCGAGGCGAACAATCGGATGACGCAGGCACCGGTCACCGCCGTTCGCACCGGACGGCACGCCTGCTTCGACCGGCTCGTCGTCGACATCCGCGGCCGCGTGCCCGGGTACGACGTCCGCTATGTCAGCAACGTCTTCACCGACGGCGCCGGCCACCTCGTCCCACTGCGCGGTGGGGCGAAGCTGCAACTCGTCGTCCACGCACCGTCGTACGACGCGGCTGGGCGATCGACGTACAACCCGGCCACGCCGCGCGAGTTGTCCACGGTGGCGGGCTACAGCACGTTCCGCCAGGTGGCGCTCGCCGGCAGCTTCGAGGGCCAGACCACGTTCGGCGTCGGCGTGCGCGCCAGGCTCCCGTTCCGTGTCTTCACCCTGGCCGGTCCAGGGTCGAACACCCGCCTCGTGCTCGACGTGGCCCACCACTGGTAAGCCCCCACCCAGCGGTCGCCCGGATCCTCCTCCGGGCGACCGCGCTGTTTGCTTGCCTACAGCACTCGGTTGAGCAGGTCGTAGAAGGAGTTGGCGAGGATCAGCTCATAGGGATCGGTCAGCAACGGCGCGAGTTCGGCCATGTCCGACGGCGTCCACGACCACGCGCCGATCAGGCCCGAGACGAACAACGGGCTCGCACCGTCCCAGTTCGCGATCCGCTGGTCGAGCGCGGCCTTGAACTCGGCCGCCTTGCCCGGCGCGCCCCAGGCGTTGGTGATCGGCAGACCACCCTGCCGAACCACCAGCGGGTCGCCGTCCCAGGTCTGCATGATCCCCTTCACCGGCGTGTACTTCGCGAACCCCGCGGCGATCTCCTCGGACAACAGGATCCACTTGCCGTCCTGCCGGCTGCTGTACGAATACACCTGGTCGAGGCCGGTACGACGCATGAAGCCGCCGGTCATCTGCAGATACTGCGTCAGTTCCTCGGGCTTCCACGAGCCGGGGTAGGCGTAGCCGCCGCCGGACGGACCGCAGACGAGCAGGTCGTTGGACGTCGCCGTCCGCTGGAAGTAGCTGTACAGTCCCGGACCGGTCTCGGCCAGCAGCGGGCTGATCGTCCAGTTGGTCGGCACCTGACCGCGCTTCGGGTCGTCCCAGATGTCGCGCAGCCGGCGCTGGCAGTACTGGATGTTGTCGCCCTCGCCGAAGGTCAGGGTCACATAGACCTTGTTCTTGGGCTTCGTGATCCGCCGGACCGGGCGGACCTTGTCCGAGATCGGCGCCTGGAAACCGGAGTGGACCGTGCCGTTCATGTAGAAGTCGGCCGCGACCACCGGCGAACCGCCCTGCGAGGCGAGGTCGACCCCGTCCCACTCACCGGCCACATCGTTGGCGAACCAGCCCATGTACGGCGCGAGCGTGGGCCACTTGGCAAAGTGCTCGATCAGCAACTCCCCCGTCTCGCCGGACGGCGGCAGCCAGCTCACCATGGCCTTGGTCGCCACCACATAGTCGCGGAAGTACGGGAAGGCCTCGATCCGCGTGGGGGCAGTGTCGGTGGCCGTGACCAGGTACTGGTTCCACATGGTCACGGTGACGACGAGCGACGTCGTACCGGCCGGTGGTTCGAACCGATAGATGAAGTAGCCGCCGCCGTCGCTGAAGCGGTTGGCGTCCCCGCCGATCGACGAGTTGACGCCGTCGAACAGGTACGGCTCCTCCTCCGGCGTACCAGGAAGGAAGTGCGCGATCTCGGTGCCGTTCGCCTTCACCGTGACCTCGGAGACCGAAGGACCCCAGCCGTCGTCGGTGAACGAGTCCTGGAACCGGACGAACACGGCCTCCTTGCCGAGCTTGGCCGACACGTCGAGGTCGTAGTTGCCCTTGTTCGACGAGTCCCGGATCTGCTCGGTCTCCCGCGCAATCTCCTGCCACTGCACGTTCTCCACCGCGACCACCCGGGTCGGCGGCAGTCCGGCGAGCAGCTTCTTCGTGACGCGCGGGAACAGGTTGTCGAGCTGCCACCGGTACGTCTTCAACCGGTCGTCGTCGAACATCCCGCGCAAGTCCTTCACGATCCGCAGCCCGTGCGCCTTGACCTGGTCCGCGTCGGCGACGACCGCATTCTCCAAGCCGGCCAGGGTTGTGGCGACGTTCAGCGAGTCGGGTACGGCGGGGTCGTGCACGATCGCACCGCGGACGCGGTTGCGGTACTTGGCGACCAGGTCCAGCGGGTTCTTGTACAGCTTCGTGGGCAAGTGCATGTCGGCCAGCCACTTGGCGTCCGGCGTGCTCATGGTGCCCGTGTCGTAAAGGAAGTACAGCTCGGGCTCGGTACGGTTGACGACGCCTTGCAACGTTGTCAGCAATGTCTGGTCTCCACCGCTGAGTTTGCTGACGTCGCCGTAATCCAGGTGTTTCGGGCGGCTGAACACCGGCAGCAGCCGAGCGGGGCTGCCGGACGTCGATGAAGTCGCAGCCTGTGCGCCAGATGCGAGGGCCGGAACCATCCCGAACCCACCCACCGTCACGGCACCGCTGCCCGCCAGGAACGTTCGTCTCGACACCATCGTGACCACTCCCTGTCGTTGACATCGATGTCAAATCAGCCGGGACAGTAGCAACCCGACGACACCGTGTACAGAGCTCACTACAACGTTGACCCAAGAATCTGGAATCGTTTCCGAGACTGGTCTGTCCCACGCGGCTACGCAGCCGCCCACCGCGCCCCTCTCGGCACGCAAGCACACCCCACACCGAGCTGAACAGCTTCGTTCGCTTACTGGTCTCGGGTGCTGTCGGCCTTCGTTGGGCGCTTGAGGGTCACCTTGCTGGGAACAGCGGCCAGTGCGGATCGAGCCCTTTGGTCGACAAACCGGGTGACCAGCTGTTGCGCGACGCCCAGCACAATGGCGTAGGCCAGGATCTGTCCCTGGCTGTCCAGGTCGGACAGGCCAGGCACGAACTCGCCATGAATGAGAACGAGTCCACCGATCGCCGTGAGTGCACCGGCAGGCAGTTTGAAAAGCGCCAGTGAAACCGGGATTCCATAGGGCGTAGAGGTCGCGGTCGTGCGAAGGTTCTGGACGGCGAGTGTGGCTGACAGAGCGCCGCCCAGGATTCCCATCAGGGCGACGATCGTGACATCGCCAGAGTCCGGAGAGGTCCCAGCTGTTGAAGGGCAGGCATTCGCGAAACAGAGTGGGATCGCGGTTGGATGCGCAGCGGCTGTCAGGCATATCGCGACAACGAGAGCGGTCAGCAGCAGCGTCGCCACGACCAAAACATTCCTGACGTGGCGAAGGCGGGCGTGCTGCTCGTCCGCGGCTTCGTACGAAACCTTCATGGCCTCGCGGAATGCAGCCCGCCGCGAGTGCAGTCCCGGTCCGTCGGCCGCTCGATGGGGGTACCGTCCGGCCAACCGCTTGGAACGCTGGCCGGCGCTCTCCGCACGCTCTGACCCGCTGTGCTGCCGACGACCGAAGAGGGACTCGGCCTCGACGCGGCGCTGATCCGTCGGTGCGAAGCAGGTTTGCATCCGCGCCAACACGCCCGGGCTGTGCGCCGAGATGTCCTCATCGGTGTAGAGCTCGACCAGTTGGACTTCTGCCAGGTGAAGGCTGAGAAACGCTCCCTCGACGTGCGCACCGGACCATCGGCTCGTGAACCTCACTCTCGTACGACGGTGCGGTTCACCCGCGCCTTCCGCCATGCCGACGCAGAGGAGTGCGTGTTCGAGGCGATCGTTGATCGCGCGGCCGATCGCGACTTCACGTGCACTGCCAGCGGTCGAAAGCCGCTCGATTTCACCGCGAACAAACCCCGCTTTGGCGATCACTTGTTCTTGCCAGGCCGCCAACCGACGTGACCGATTAGCCATAAAGCCCTCCCCGCGGGAGGTTTCTCCCAGAGTCCCTCAGCTAACAGAATATCCGACGCTCACCCGCATGCGAATATCAGAGAAAGAAGACGGGAGAACGCTTGATTTCAACCGCTTCCAACACCACGGGTCAGGTTTCGGGGGTGATGGGGATGGTGCCGGCGGCTACTGCTGTGGCCAGGCGGTTGTGGTCGCGGGCGAGGGTCCAGCCGCGCCCGGCCATAGGCCTTCCGCCCCTGCACTGCGGGAACTGCGGTACCCAGGGTGCCCAGCCCGCCCCCACCCATAACTCCAGACCGCCACACCCGCCGCCGCGACGGCAGTGCAGCATTTCCGTCCAGGCTCGCTCGGCTTATGGCGTGTACCGGTCACTCCGCTGGTCTGGGGTTCTGGGGTGGTTGGCGTTGAAGCGCGCCTTCTTCTGACGATTCCCGCAGGTGTTCATGTCGCACCACCTGCGGGTGCGGCTTTGGCTGGTGTCGAAGAAGGCGGCCTGGCAGGTTGGCGATGCGCACAAGGCCAGCTTTCCGTCTCGTTCGCCGGCGATGATGCTGATCGCGTCGGCAGCGATCACGCTGAGGGCATCTTCCACACGGGAAGCCGAGCTCAGCTGCCATCGCCGCTTCCCCTCGGGCGTCAGGACCGCCGCGGCCCGACCCTGAACGCTGCAGTCATTGATGACTTGGACAGCTGCTGCAGGGAGAGCGTCCTGGATCGCGGCCGCTGTCGCAGCGGCGTGAATCGACTCCCTCAGTTCGCGGGCGCGGTCGAGTTGTGCAGTGGTGCAGGAGTCGACGGCGAGGCCATTCACTGCCAGCCAGTCGACGAGTCGCTGCGGTGTGGGAATGCGCTCCACAGCGTTGCCATGACGCTCCGACAGAGTCCCCGTGAAGCTGGTCGCCAGCACCGTACCGAGGCGGAAGTCGGGGAAGGCAGCATGCATGGAACCACCTTAGCTGGTTGCACGTCGGCGTGAAGGCGTGTTAGAACCATCTTAGACGGTTCGCATCAGTTCGTAGCGAGTTCCACGACGACCAGGAGGTCTCATGCCCCGTCTAGCCAGCGACGTACAAGCCTTCGAAGCCCACGCAACCGACGCTGACCTCGACGATCTGCGCGCGCGATTGGCCGCTGCGCGACTGCCGGAGGCCGAGACGGTCTATCGCGCCGGGCCTGACCCGCACCGATGGGATCAGGGCGTTCCGCTCGCCGATCTCGTCGAGGTCGCGAGCTACTGGCGCACCGGGTACGACTGGCGCTCGTTCGAAGCGCGCCTCGACCGGATCGGCCAGTTCCGCACGACCATTGATGATCTGGGGATCCACTTCCTGCACCGCCGATCCGCGCGCGCAGATGCCACTCCGCTGATCATGACGCACGGCTGGCCAGGCAGCATTGCCGAGTTCGTCGATGTGGTGGACGAGTTGGCAGATCCGAAAGATGCCGACACGCCGGCGTTCCACGTCGTGGTCCCGTCGCTACCCGGCTTTGGCTACAGCGACAAGCCGGCCACGACCGGGTGGGGAACCGAAAAGATCGCGGCCGCTTGGGTGGGACTGATGGCAAGGCTCGGCTACAGCAAGTTCGTAGCCCACGGCGGCGACTGGGGAGGCGTGATCACCACGGTCCTCGCCGGCAGGTTCCCGGAGCATGTTCTCGGCATCCACACCGTGTTGGCGCAGGCACCGCCCGGACTGACAACGGACGGGCTGACGGCGGCCGAGCGCCAGTGGACCGAGGAAACCCACGATTTCTGGCGCCACCGCGCGGCGTACGCGAAGCAGCAGGCGACCCGGCCGCAGACCATCGGCTACTCGCTCGTCGACTCACCGGTCGGGCTTCTGGCCTGGCTCCTCGACAAGTTCGCCGAATGGTCGGACACCGAAGACAGCCCGTTCGAGCGGATTTCCAGAGACCGCCTTCTTGACGACGTCACCCTGTATTGGCTGACGCGGACCGGCGCATCGGCGGCCCGCATCTACTACGAAAGCCACAACTCGCTCGACCCCGAACTTCGGGTCGACGTACCGGCAGCCATCAGCATCTATCCCCGCGACATCGAGAAGTGTCCGCGCCCCTGGGCACAGGAGCGGTACCGGCAGATCGTCCGCTGGCGGACACCCGAGGCCGGGGGCCATTTCCCGTCGCTCGAGGTTCCCGGGTATTTCGTCAAAGACCTGCAAGAAGGCCTCGCGGCAGTCCTGGCCGCCAACCTTTCGCGTGAATAGCTACGGCGTGCACATTCAGAGTTCGGACAGCTGCACGCTCCGGTGACTACGCCGTGAGGCGGTCCGCCTCGGCCAGCAGTAGATCGCCAAAAGGCTGAAAGCCGATACTGCAGGCGTAGACGCCACTGACCACTCGGTGGATGGTTCCCCATTCCCAGATGGCGGTGACATCCACGCCCGTGCGCGAAGCCAGTTGCTCAGTCCGCGCCCAGAGGTCATCGCCGAGGTCCGGATTGCAACGCACGATGGTGCCGAGATCGCACGCCGGTTCGGCCCGCAGCCCGGCTGGATCGATCAGCTTGTAGCTGCCGTCACTTGCCTGCAGGGCATTCATCTCGTGGATATCACCGTGGACCAGAACGGCGGACCGATCGTCGTGGGCAACGCGACGACGATCCATGCAGTTCAGCGCGTCCGCCACAGTGGCCGGCGAACACGGTCGCCCCGCCTGCTCCCACAGTTTTGGCAACCGATCGGCGTACTGCTCAGCCAACTTCGCGCCGGTTGGAAGGTCAACGTCGGGATCGATCGGACGCCACAGGCGAACCGCCACTTCGCACAGCAAGGTGTGGCGGCTTGCAGGGTCGGCCACGACGTCGTACATCGGAGCCCCGAGGCGCTCCAGCAGAAGGGCTTGTCGACCCAGGTCTTCGGCCAACAGGTTGGCGGATCCCTCTCCGTTCGCCAGGCGCAACGCCATGGCCTCGTGCCCGACGTCGTGACCGGGCACACCGATCTTGAGGACCGCCGGAGTACCGTCAGCAAGCGTCACCTCGACGGCCAGGGCGGCGTGACCGCCCTGGAAGCTGGACCCGATCACCAGAGACCACTCCTGGGCCAGCGAGTCGACCACGCCTGGCAGCTCGTCCAACCAGGATTCGTTCCCGTCGGCGATGACCTTCTTACGGACCTGGTCAGGAATGTCGAGGCTCATACCGCCAACCTAACCTCGGACTTTCGCCGTGAATTACCCGCAGGCGGTTGTTCGCGTGACGGCCACCGATCGATCGCGGTGGAGAACATTCCCACTCAGATCACTAGCCGACTGAGACGACGCGGTCGGGTCGGCCGCCTGGGGTGATGGTCACTTCGTGGACCGCGCCGCCCTCCGTGGTCATGCGGATCCGGTCAGGGGCTGTCCACACGGTCTCGCTGAGTTCGTTGTGTTCGGCGTCGCCGTTGAAGTAGCCGACACTCCAGCGGCGCTCGAGCGGCGGGTTCCCCTGGTAGACGTAGACGCACCAAACCGGGTCGAGAAAACTGCTCGTCTCGACCACGATCAGCCGGCGGTCGCCGCGGCCGGGTGCCGACTCGGTCTTTACCTCCTCGCCCGGGCCACCGAAGATCGCGGAGACCCAGCTACCGAGAAGCAACGCCGGGATGCCGACGACGAGCAGTATGGCGACCAGAGGCACGCGCAGCTTGGAGTCCTTCAGCCCCAAGAGGACCGCTCCGGTCAGCGCGGCCAGCGCGAGCCACGCCAGAAGAAGGACGCCCTCGCGAAGCCCGAGCAGCAGGACGAGCGCACCCTCGCCTCCCGACTCGAGCCCAACGACGATCGCCGAGCCGAGCACGACTGCCGCCGCCAGCAGTAGGACGGCCGACGGTCTGCGATAGCGCGTGAAATTCATGGTGCCCCGATCAACATGAACCACGCAGACTACTGCTCCACCGGGTCGTGATCTGGCGAGGTGGCGGGTGGCACGGCTGGGTGGTCTGCGGTTGTCGTGGACACGGTCGCCTGTGGGAGGGGGCGAGGTCAGCCGTCAACGCGTGTGAGGAAGGAGCGCGCGTGAACTGGACTCAGCAGGCTTACCAGGCTCGGTGGAGGATTTCGGTGGCTTCGGCCTGGCTGAGGCCGGCTCGGTGGGCGGCTCGGGCGAAGACGGTGGCGGCGGCGCGGGTTTCCTCGTCGTCGACCCGGCTGCGGGAGGCGAGGACGAAGGTGCCGTTCCGCCCGCGGGTCTCGACCAGACGATCGGCCTCGAGTTCCTTGTACGCACGCGCCACCGTGTTCACCGCCAACCCAAGATCCCCCGCCAGTTGCCGGACCGTCGGCAACCGCGTCCCCTGCGCCAACTGACCAGCCCGGATCAGACCGTCGATCTGGTCCTTGACCTGTTCGTACGGCGGTTTGGCCGCGCCTGGGTCGACCGCGATGATCATCCGACGACCCGGTGCACTCGTCGTAGGCCGCGGCGGCTGGCGGCTGCCGTCCACATCACACATAAGAGCCTCACGGCCACCACGAATAGCACCACGGACAGCGGTTCGGCAAAGGCTGGGGCGGCTGACGGCCACTGGAAGGACATCGGGATCGACGCTCCGAGCAGCGCCGTAGTGGATCGCGGTCTCGATCGGACTCAGGTAGTCACTCAGCCAGCGAGGCCGCAGTGCGGCCATCGGGGTCCATCGGTCCGCGACGCCCGGACGGTCCGGTAGCTGAGTCCAAGCGTCGCGATGCCGCCAGCAGGCGCCGCCTCCACGGGATCGGGATCGGGCTCGGGCGGCAGGCTGCCGCGGCCGACCAACCGGTTGACCTCCGTCTGCGCGGCCCTCCGGCGCCGCGTCCACAGCACCCCAGTGGCCAGCACCATCAAGTGAAGTCCGCCGGGGTGTACGGCCTCGGCTCCACCAGGACCAACCAGTTGCCGGAGTTGTCGCGCAGTACAGCCTCCACGCCGTACGGGCGGTCGGACGGCTCCTGGATGTACTCGACGCCCTTGGCGACCAGCTCGGCGAAGGTCTTGTGGCAGTCGTCGGTGGCCATGCCGAACCCGTGCATGGAGCCCTTGGCCATGATCCGGCGGATCGAATCCGCGGACTCGGCGTCCATCGGCGGCCCGGGCAGCATCAGCGCGAGCTCGAGCTCGCGATGGTCGGCCTGATGCACCGTGCACCAGCGGAAGTCCTCGCTGAGCGTGATGTCGTCCCCCACCGCGAACCCGAGCTTGTCGGTGTAGAACGCCTTCGCCTCGTCGATGTCGTTGACGTAGACCGTGACCAAGCTGACGTTGGTGATCACTGTTCCTCCTCATCGTTGGTACGACGGTAGGCCTCGCCAGACCCGGCGTGCTTCTCCGGAATTGCGGAGTTCAACCCGAGCATGAACACGAAGCAGCCCGGGATCCGCGCACCCGTCTGGGTCCGCTGGTACTGCGTCGGCGTCATCTCGACCAGCTCGGTGAAGCGCTGCGAGAACGACCCCAGGCTGCTGTACCCGACCAGGCCGCACACCTCGGTCACGGTCAGGTTGGTCGCCCGCAACAGATCGGTGGCCCGCTCGATCCGCCGGCGGGTGACGTACTGCATCGGAGTCTCGCCGTACTCGGCCGCGAAGCACCGCAGGAAGTGGTACTTCGAGACGCCCGCGGCGGCTGCCAGCCCAGCCAGGTCGAGCGGCTCGGCATAGTTGCGATCGGCAACATCCCGGGCACGGCGCAGATGCGCCAGCAGCTCCACCGGTACGACGGGCCGCATCACTCCCCCTTCTTTCGGTGTGGACCGAAGGTTTGGAGACTACCGGCCGATTCGTGAAGCTGGCGTGTATGAGAGTCGGACAAGGCGGGACCGGACCTGGGCCACACACACCGGACGGCAGTGCGATCGAACTCTACGAGGTCACACCGGCACACGGTGAGGACGAGTTGATCAACGCCGCGATCGAACCGGGCAGCAGCATCCTCGAGCTCGGCTGCGGTACCGGGCGAATCACCCGGCCGCTGCTCGCCCTCGGGCATCAGGTGGTCGCGGTCGACGAATCACCCGACATGGTCGCGCGGGTCACCGAGACCGAGACGATCTGCTCGACGATCGGCGACCTCCGGCTGGACCGCCGTTTCGACGTGGTGCTGATGATGTCGTATTTGATCAACGTCGCCGACGACGAGGAACGCCTGCGCCTGCTGCGCACCTGCGCGCACCACGTCCGCCCGGGCGGCGCTGTCCTCCTCCAGCAGCAGGTCCCCGGGATGCTCCGCGGTCCCACCGTGATGGTGAACGACCACCGCCGCCTGGTCGTTTCCGACGTCGAGGAGCTCCCCGGCAACCGCCAGGCGGCGACGCTGACCCACACGATCGGCGATCGCTCCTGGTCGCAGCGGATCCTGACCCAGAACCTCAGCGACGACCAGCTGTCAGCCCAGCTGACCGACGCTGGGCTGACACTGGCCGAATACCTGACCCCCGACAAGACCTGGGTCCGAGCGCGACCGATCTGACCGCGGCAACCTGACAGGATCTCGCGGACCCTGTTGGGTATGGCCATGACTTCGAGCCGGCGCAGTCAGCCGCCCGCTGCCGCGCGCGACGGCGATCTGTGGGACGCGCTGCGTCGTGCGGAGCCGGAGGCGCTCGGTGAGCTGTTCAGCCGCTACGCCGGCGTCGTACACGCCTTCGCGGTCCGGCACACGGGCTCGTACGCCTCCGCGGATGACGCCGTACAGGCGACGTTCATCAACGCGTGGCGGCAGTTCACCCGGTCCGATCCTGGTCCGTTGCGGTACGACAGCGCCCGACCGTGGCTCCTCGCGATCGCACGCAACGAGCTGCGGAACACCACCCGGGCCCGCCGACGGCTGACGCAGTTCCTCAGCCGGCAGCCGGCGCCGCTGCACCAACCGGACCACGCGGAGGCGGTCGCAGCCCGGGTGGACTCGGAGAAGCACATCCAGGCGGTCCGGGCAGCGCTTGCCGCCCTCCCTGTGCACGAACGCGAGACGATCGAGCTCGTCTATTGGGCAGAGCTTTCCGTGGCCGAGGCCGCCGCCGTACTGGGAGTCGCGGAAGGGACCGTCAAGGCGCGTCTCTCGCGCGCCCGTCACCGCCTGCCCGCCTTGCTGGAGGAGAACCGATGAACCTTCTGACACCGCCTCCGGTCGAGAAGCTCGACGCCGAGTACGCCGACCAGGTTCGGCGCGATCTGGTTCGCAAGGCCCGCAAGCGGCAGCGCCCGGCCTGGGTTCCGGTGGTCGCGGCTGCCTGCGGGATGGCAGTCATCACCACCGCGGTCGTTCTGTTGAGCCGGCCCGGCGACGACTCGGGTGCACCAGCCGCGAACACCTCCGCGCCGACAGCCACACCGACAGTCGTGCAGGTCCCGCCCGCGAAGTCAGCCCGCGTCTCCCTCGACCTCGGCCAGGCCACAGCGAGCGAGGCGAGAGCGGCTGCCCGGAACTGCCTGGCCGACCTGAGCCCGCGTGAGGGCGGCAACGCCCCGGCGAAGCCGCAGGACGCCGACTCAGCGACCGTGCGCCAAGCTCGCTGGATCAAGACCATGGCCGGGTCCGGCGTTGCGAAGATCCTGATGCAGACCTTCACCACCGCGAAGGGCTACTGGTTCCAGTGCCTGGGGGACGACCTGGTGCGGTCGCGGCCGAGCGCAGACTCACGGGGCGGCCTGAACGTGGCCGATCCGGTCCTCGGGGACTGGAGGCTCCAGCAGGGCACCGAAGCAGGCGGTCCGCTGCTGCTCGCCGAGTACTCCTTCGTGACCCTACCGAGCGTCGTCCGGATGGAACTGCGGATCCGGTGGACCGCCGGCGCCTCACCCTGGTACGGCGTGACGTTCTCGGACGGCGCCGGCTACATCGCGGCCTCGCAACTCGGTGCTGTCGCGAAACGGGGGGAGATGGAGGTCGACGTCCGCGCCTTCGACACCACGGGCAAGCAGGTCTTCAGCGACGTCGAGTACGGCTGAGGCGGCCGCCGGCCGGACCATCGGGGGGGTCCGGCCGGCTCGCCTCGGCTGTAGAGGGGTCAGCCGAGGCCGCCGCCGTTCTTGGCGAGGGCGTCGAACTGAGTGCGGGTCAGCTTGCTGGTGTCGCCGGCGAGCTTGGCCGGGCGGGTGCAGATGACTCCGCCGGGGACGGATCCGGTGAGATAGCGGATCGCGTTCTTGAACGAGTCGCAGCGCCGCTGGTCCTCCGCGCCGGCCGGGTAGCCGATGGCCGCGTTGACCCGGCCCATGTCGAGGTTGTCGGCGTACGGATTGATGTTGCGGGCAACGGTCCAGTACCAGCGCGCGATCGGCGCGCTCCACTGCAGCGACAGCGCGAGGTCCGGGTTGCCGAGCAGGTCGATACCGAGGTACTGGCCGGCCGGGCCGTAGTTGAAGTCGCCGGTCAGCTGGATGTAGCCGCGGCCGCCGTACGGGCGGGTATCGCCGATCTCACGGATGTTGTACTCCAGCCGCGACTCGTGCACCAGCGTGGCCAGGAACGCGGCCTTGCGGTACGGCGTGTTGATGCTGGCGTCCCGCATCGCCTGGTTCAGCGACGGCAATCCGGTCTGGACGATCGACGGGTTCGCGATCCGGGTGCCGAACATCGCCTGGACGTCGGCCAGCGTGATGTCACCGGCCGGCGGCGGGACCTCGCCGTCGCAGTCCGGCACGCCGGGCAACTTGTCCTCGGGAATCGCGACGTACGCGACGGTGACGTACCCGCCGAGGGCCGGTACGTGCGCCCACCACCTGCTCGAACCGCCGGAGACGGTGACCAGGTCACCCTCCTTCTGGCAGTCCACGTCGATGGACGTCGGACCGGCCAGCGTCCCGACGACGGCGGACGACAGGTAGGCGTCGGCGCGGACGTTCACGCCGGTGCCGTAGGTCTGGAAGACGGTCGCGTACGCCGGTGACGCGGCGACCAAGGCGGTCGCGGTGATGCCTAGACAGGCGAACACCGCAGTGAGCAGACGACGCATGAGCACTCCCGGGGCGGAAGGAGACGGGCGGCGCCGTGAAAAGCTGACCAAGCCTTCTCACGACGCCGCCAGTTTCCTTCACGACCGGGTCGAGCTCAACCCTTTCGACTACGACTTGTCCTTCGGCTCCGGCTTCGCGTCGACGCCGGCCTCCTTGCGCTGCGCGGCGGTGATCGGCGCCGGCGCGGCGGTCAGCGGGTCGTACCCGCCGCCGGACTTCGGGAACGCGATCACGTCGCGGATCGACTCGGTGCCGGCCAGCAGCGCGGTGATCCGGTCCCAGCCGAACGCGATCCCGCCGTGCGGCGGCGCGCCGAACTTGAACGCGTCGAGCAGGAAGCCGAACTTCTCCGAAGCCTCCTCGTCGGTCAGGCCCATCACCTTGAAGACCCGCTTCTGCACGTCCTCGCGGTGGATACGAATCGACCCGCCGCCGATCTCGTTGCCGTTGCAGACGATGTCGTACGCGTATGCCAGCGCCGAGCCCGGGTCGGTGTCGAAGGTCTCCAGCGAGTCCGGCTTCGGCGAGGTGAAGGCGTGGTGGACCGCGGTCCAGGCACCCGAACCGACGGCAACGTCACCGGCGGCGGTCGCCTCATCGGCCGGCTCGAACAGCGGCGCGTCGACGACCCACACGAACGACCAGGTCGACTCGTCGATCAATCCACCGCGGCGGCCGATCTCCAACCGGGCCGCGCCGAGCAGCGCCCGCGACGACTTGACCGGGCCAGCAGCGAAGAAGATGCAGTCACCCGGCTTCGCACCAACGTGGTCGGCGATGCCCGCGCGCTCCTCGTCGGACAGGTTCTTGGCCACCGGGCCGCCGAGCTCGCCGTCCTGACCGACCAGGACGTACGCGAGACCCTTGGCGCCGCGCTGCTTGGCCCAGTCCTGCCACGCGTCCAGCTGCTTGCGCGGCTGGTCCGCTCCCCCGGGCATCACGACGGCACCGACGTACGGCGCCTGGAACACCCGGAACGGCGTGTTCTTGAAGTACTCCGTGCACTCCACCAGCTCCAGGCCCATCCGCAGGTCCGGCTTGTCGCTGCCGAACCGCGCCATCGCCTCGGCGTACGTCATCCGCGGGATCGGCGTCTGGACGTCGTACCCGACCAGCTTCCAGAGCGCGGTCAGGACCTCTTCGGACAGCGCGATGATGTCGTCCTGGTCGACGAAGCTCATCTCGATGTCGAGCTGGGTGAACTCCGGCTGCCGGTCGGCGCGGAAGTCCTCGTCGCGGTAGCAGCGGGCGATCTGGAAGTACCGCTCCATCCCGGCCACCATCAGCAACTGCTTGAACAGCTGCGGCGACTGCGGCAGCGCGTACCAGCTGCCCGGCTGCAGGCGAGCGGGCACGAGGAAGTCGCGCGCGCCTTCCGGCGTGGAGCGGGTCAGCGTCGGCGTCTCGATCTCGACGAAGTCGTGCTTGGCCAGCACCTCGCGAGCCGCCTTGTTCACGTCGCTGCGCAGGCGGATCGCCGTACCCGGGCCCTGGCGGCGCAGGTCGAGGTACCGGTACTTCAGCCGGACCTCTTCGTTCACCGGAGTCGCGTGGTGCTCCTCGACCGGGAACGGCAGCGGGGCGGCCTCGTTCAGCACCTCGACCTCGGTGGTGATGATCTCGATCTCGCCGGTCGGGAGATTCGGGTTCGCGTTGCCCTCCGGGCGGAGCGCGACCTCGCCGACGATCTTCAGGCAGTACTCCGAGCGCAGGCCGTGCGCGGCGTCCTCGTCGCGGATGACCACCTGCACGGTGCCGGTCGAGTCGCGCAGGTCGATGAAGGCCACGCCACCGTGATCGCGCCGCCGCGCCACCCAGCCCGCCAGGATCACGGTCTGCCCGGTGTGCTCGGCGCGCAACGAGCCTGCGGAATGGGTACGGATCACGAGTTCTCCTGGGTAGTGGTGTCGAGCTGTGTCGATTCAGTGCGTGGACGAATGTCGGCCTCGGGCGGCGTCCAGGTCGCGGCGTCGGCGGGCACCTGCTCACCGCTGCGGATGTCCTTGACCTCGGGACCGTTCTCGGTGCTGAACCAGACGAACGGGATCCCCCGCCGGTCCGCGAACCGGATCTGCTTGCCGAACTTCGCCGCGGCCGGCGCCACCTCGACCGGGATCCCCCGGCCGCGCAGCGTCGCCGCGGTCCGCATCGCCTCGGCCCGGTCCTCTTCCGCGGTCAGGGCCACGAGTACGGCGGTCGGCGTACTGCGGGTGCCCTTGAGCAGCCCCTGGCTGACCAGCCGGTGCACCAGCCGGGACACGCCGATCGAGATCCCCACACCCGGGTACGTCGTTTTGCCGTCGGACGCGAGGGCGTCGTACCGGCCGCCGCCACCGACCGACCCGAACGACTCCTGGCCGACCAGGTAGAGCTCGTAGACCGCGCCGGTGTAGTAGTCCAGGCCGCGGGCGATCCGCAGGTCGGCCATCAGCAGGCCGGGCGCGTGCTCGGCGGCCGCCGCCATCACGTGGCTCAGCTGCTCGAGGCCCTCGTCCAGCGTCGGGTGCTCGACGCCCAGCGCGCGGACCTGATCGGCGAACGACGTGTCCGTACTGGAGATGTCGGCCAGTTGCACCGCGAGCCGCGCCTGCTTGTCGGTCGCACCCGCCTCCATCAGCCGCTCGACGACCTTCTCCGGGCCGATCTTGTCGATCTTGTCGACGATCCGCAGCACCGAGGTGACGTCGTCCAGACCGAGGCCGCGGTAGAAGCCCTCGGGGATCTTGCGGTTGTTGACCTTGATCACGAACTCCGGCACCGGCAGCCGGCGCAGCGCGTCGGCGATCACCAGCGGTAGCTCGACCTCGTAGTGGTTCGGCAGCTCGCCGGAGTCGATGATGTCGACGTCGGCCTGGGTGAACTCGCGGTAGCGGCCCTCCTGCGGGCGCTCACCCCGCCAGACCTTCTGGATCTGGTAGCGGCGGAACGGGAAGACCAGGTTGCCGCTGTGCTCCAGCACGTAGCGCGCGAACGGCACGGTCAGGTCGAAGTGCAGTCCGAGCGCCGCGTCCTCGTCGGCGCCGGCCGCGAGGCGCCGTACGCCGTAGATCTCCTTGTCCGCATCCTCGCCCTGGTTGGACAAACGCTCGACCGGCTCGACCGCGCGGGTCTCGATCGACGCGAACCCGTGCAGTTCGAACGTCTCCCGGATCACGTCGAGGAACTGCTGCTCGACGATGCGATCTGCCGGCAAAAACTCGGGGAACCCGCTGAGTGGGGTCACCTTGCTCATGGTTTCGGTATCTCCAGGTCCTGCAAGTAGGGGTTGGTCGCCTTCTCTCGGCCGATCGTGGTCTGGCCACCATGACCCGGCAGGACGACGATCTCGTCGCGCATCGGCAGGATCTTGGTGGCCAACGTATGCAGCATGGCCGGATGGTCGCCGCCAGGCAGATCCGTCCGGCCGATCGACCCGGCGAACAACACGTCACCGGAGAAAAGAATTGCGGGCACGGCTCCGTTGTTTTCCGGCCCGTCGTACGGCGTGGTGAACGTGACCGAACCCCGGGTGTGCCCCGGCGTGTGGTCCACGGTGAAGCCGAGGCCGGCCAGCTCGAGGCTCAGGCCGTCCTTGAGTTCGGAGACGTCGTCAGGCTCGGCGAACTCGTGGTTGCCGCCCAGCAGCATCCGGGCCGTCTCCGGGCTGAGGCCGGCCATCGGGTCGGTCAGCAGGTGCCGGTCGTCCGGGTGGATCCAGGCGGTCGCGGCGTACGTCCCGCAGACCGGCAGGACCGAGAACATGTGGTCGATGTGACCGTGTGTGAGCAGAACGGCGACCGGTTTGAGCTTGTTCTCCCGGACCACCTGCTCGACGCCCGCGGCCGCGTCCTGGCCCGGGTCGACAACGATGCATTCCGCGCCCTGGCCGGTGGCGACGACGTAACAGTTCGTACCCCACGACCCCGCGGGGAACCCGGCGATGAGCACGACTGACCTTCCTGGAACGGTTCGGGACCACCCAAGGCTACCGGTGGTTCGTCGTGCAGAACGAACCGGATTGTGACGCAACACCGTTGCGTCCGCGACGGGAGTTTGTGATTGTTCAGGGATAAGCGTCGAGAAAGCGCCTCGACGCGCCCGGACAGGCCGTGATCGCGTGGTTGGACCAGGGACTGACCAGAATGGGCACGAGCGCAGTACATACCGCCGGAAGGGGCGAGTTGTGGCCGGAGAGAGCTGGGGCCGGGTAGCGGAGGACGGAACGGTCTTCGTACGGACCAAGGACGGTGAACGCGCGGTCGGCCAGTGGCCGGACGCCAAGCCAGAGGAGGCCCTCGCCTTCTACACCCGCCGGTACGACGCCTTGGCGTTCGAGGTGGATCTGCTCGAACAGCGGGTCCAGGCGGGCACCGTGTCGCCCGACGACGCCCGCGCCGCGGTGAAGAAGGTGACCAGCTCGATCGAGGAGGCCCAGGCGGTCGGCGATCTCGACGGCCTGCGGACCCGGCTCGAGGCGCTCACCCCGCTCGTCGCCCAGCAGCGCGAGCGGCGCAAGGCCGAACGCGCCGCGAAGGTCGAGGAAGCGCGCTCCGCCAAGACCAAGATCGCCACCGAGGCCGAGACCATCGCAGCCGGCACCGACTGGCGCCACGGCGTCACCCGCCTGCGCGAACTACTCGACGAGTGGAAGGCGCTGCCGCGGCTGGACAAGTCGTCGGACGATGAGCTGTGGCACCGCTTCTCGTCCGCGCGGACGACGTACACCCGGCATCGCAAGCAGCACTTCGCCGAGCTGTCCTCCAAGCGTGAGGAGGCGGCTGTGGTGAAGGAGCGGCTCGCGGCCGAGGCGGAGACGCTCGCGGGGTCGACCGAGTGGGGTCCGACGTCGGGCCGCTTCCGGGATCTGATGCGGCAGTGGAAGGCCGCCGGGCCTGCGCCGCGCGAGGTGGACGACAAGCTGTGGGCGCGCTTCCGCGCCGCCCAGGACACGTTCTTCGGTGCGCGCGACGCCATCCAGGCCGAGGAGAACGCCGAGCAGGTCGAGAACCTCCGCGCCAAAGAGGCCCTGCTGGTGGAGA
The DNA here is from genome assembly GCF_004331485.1 of Kribbella capetownensis. GTDB lineage: Bacteria > Actinomycetota > Actinomycetes > Propionibacteriales > Kribbellaceae > Kribbella > Kribbella capetownensis. Next base: position 46,590 of record NZ_SJKD01000004.1, on the reverse strand, counting down.
TCGAGACGATCCTGCCGGTGGACGACGCGAAGGCCGCCCGCGAGCAGTTGCGCGAGTACCTCGACCGCTGGGACCAGATCGGCAAGGTCCCGCGCGACGCGATGCGCTCCGTAGACTCCCGCCTGCGCGCCGTTGAGCAGGCCGTCAAGGCCGCCGAAGACGAGGTCTGGAACCGCAGCAACCCCGAGGCCCGCGCCCGAGCCGAGGCGACCGTCAAGCAACTCCAGTCCCTCATCGCCGACCTGGAGAAGCAAGCCGCCAAGGCCGAATCCCAAGGCAACACCCGCAAAGCCACCGAAGCCCGCGAAGCCATAGCCGCCCGCCGGGAATGGCTAACCCAAGCCCAAAACGCCCTCACCGACTTCAGCTGAAGCCTGTGGATGACGTTCAGCACGCAGCAGCCTAGTTAAGCCATCCTGTCCGGATGCTGCCTGCTGAACTGCCCCTGTACTTCTGTGGCATCCCTTTCCGCGCCTACCAGGTCGGCCGCAAGCTCCGTTGGCTCCTGGCGCGCGGCGAGATCCGCCAAGTCATGCGCGGGGTGTACGTCGACATCCGGGTGCCGGACTCCCCCGCGCTCCGAGCTGACTCACTGCGCCTCGTCGTACCACCCGAGGCTGTCGTGCGGGGCCGAGCCGCCGCGTGGCTGCACGGGATCGACACGACGGCGTTGAGCCCCGAGCCCGCGATCAGCCCGCAGTGGACCTCCCATCCCTGCCCAACTGTCGAAGTGCTGGGCCTCAAGGTAATCACGCCTGCCGCGACTGCAATTGAACTCGCGCAGCACCTGGACCGCCCCTTCGCGCTGTCTGCTGTGGACGCTCTCCTGCACTCCCAGGTCGTCAGTCGGCAACAGTTGGAAAGCGCGGCCGCGGCGTACTTCCCCGAGCACAGCAACTCCCAGGGGCGGCAGATTTTGACCTACGCAGACGCCCGCGCAGCGTCGCCGGGTGAGTCGTGGCTACGGCTGCGATTGATTGACGCCGGCTTCGGACGGCCCGATCTCCAAGTCCGCGTGGACGGCCGGAACCGCACCTACCGTCTGGACCTCGGCTACCCCGATCGGCCAGTGGATGGGAAGCGGTTGGGGCTCGAGTACGACAGCGACCAGTGGCACTCCACGCACAAACAACAGTTGCGCGACGAGACCCGCCGCACCGAACTGGACGCCCTTGGCTGGCACGTCATCCCTGTCCGGCGAACCGACCTCTGGGGCAGCTACCCCGCCCTCGAACTCGCCGTAGGCGCCTTCCTTTGCCGGCAGCCTCGGTTGCCTCGGCGGTGGTGACGGGTGGTGGGTCGGCAGGTCAGGTCGGTGGGGACAGCCCGGTCTGACCTGCCGATTGCTCTAGGACCTATCGCACGGTGCGGGGGGTGGCTGCGGGCCTCCGGTTGATGCGGCGGTGATAGAGGAACGCCAGGCCCACAAGGGTGATGGCGCCGGCTGAGGAACGGAGGATGAGGTCGTTGTAGGTGTGGGTGGGTGCTGCGGCGGTGGTGTCGTAGCCGCCGGCTTTGCCTTCGGTGGAATAGGGGGTGCCGGGGAGTTTGTCGTTGTAGCGGGTGGAGATGAGGTCGTTGTAGGCGGCGACGGTGATCGGGAAACGGCCGATGGACTTGATGGCGGAGGGGTTGAGGGGGCGGATCTGGGTGCCGGTGACGGCGTACCAGGCGCCGATCTGAGGCTCGGTGAAGACGAGCGCGCCTCGGGCCGCGGCGAACATGCGGGCTTCCGTGTCGCCGCTCGCCACGTTGACCGCCTGCCAACTGCCGGTGGCCGGGTCGGGAGCGGTGTAGACCGTCAACGCCTGACCTCCTTTGCTGGCGGGCGTCGCGGCATACCAGAAGGTCGCCACCGGCGCCGAGGCGTCGCGAACGAAAGCGGGGTTCAGCGCGTACACCGCGTGGGTGTCCGGCGAGACCGTGGCCGCGGTCTTCGCCGCTCCGGCCGGGACCTTGCCCAGCAGGCTGAGGGCCGTCGGCGAATGCGCCGCGGTGGTTGCCTTTGACAACTCATTGCCGGACACCGGCTCGGGACCGGCCGCGCCGGCAGCAGCACCGACGGTCAGAGCAAGGCCGAGACCGACGGCCAGTACGGCGCCGAGACGGAGCAGGATGTTCTTCGGGCGGGGCATGTCAGGCTCCGATCCGGTACAGGGAGTGGGTCCAGGTGAACTGCGAGTTGGACCGGTACCAGTTGTACGTCGAGTAGTTGTAGCGCGGGTCGTCCGGCCAGGGGTTGTAGTACTCGAGGGTGGAATCGGAGGAGTCGTATCCGATGATGTCCATCATGTGGCCGCCGCCCGACGACCAGCCGATGCGCGTCATCACCGGCCGCCCGGCCGCGATCTCGCTGACGAGCGTGCTGAAGCTGAGCGTTGACGAGACGTAGCTCCCGGCGCTGATCCCGATCGACCGGAACGCCCGCTGGTCGTTCGCCAGCGTGGCCTGGTTGTTCGGACACGTCACGTTCATGCTGTTGCCGAAGGCCAGGTTGCAGAACTGGTTCTGCGAGTACGGCCTCCCGTAGAACGCGGCGATGCTGTTGCCGGTGGCGGCCCAGCACCAGTTCGACTTCTGCTGCGCCTGCCCGGTGACGTTGAGGTAGTAGCTGGCGGGCGCGGCCGAGGCCGGCGGAGCGAGCGGTACCAGCGTGGCCAGGCTGATGATCATTGCCAGAAGCAATGACCAGGTACGGCGGGGGCGGAGCCTGCGCATGGATCCTCCTTCGGTGGGTTGGAAGAGGTCCATCGTCAGGAGCACACCCGTGCCCGGCAACAACTGGCGAACCGCCCGAGTGCCGCTGTGAACGCCAGGCAACCGTGAACAGCGTGTGACGAACTACTGCCGGACAGTGCTGTGAATGTTTACACTGACCGGCGGGACCCAAGGAGCATCACCATGATCGAATCGTCGGTGCGGCCTGTGACTCCGGAGACGTCGTTCGCCGAGGCGCTGCGGCAGGCGATCGCGCGCCGTGGCCTGGCCCTGAACCGGATCCGCACGCATCTGGCCGACCGCGGGCTCCACGTCGGCGTCGCGACGCTCAGCACCTGGCAGAGTGGCCGCCGGATCCCGCGCGAGGACTCGCTGGCCGTCATCAGTGCGCTCGAGGAGCTCCTCCACCTGCCGCCCGGCTGGCTCACGGTCCGCATCCCGCCGGCCCGCAGCGAACCGGCCGCCACGACGCCGCCGTACGCCGTCGTCGACTACGCCGTGTCCCTCACCCGGCTGCTCGATCGACTCCGCCGGGACGCCCACGGCCGGCTCCGCACTCTCACCGTGCTCGACGAGATCCGCCTCGGCCCGGACCGGAGCGCCCAACGGAGACGGGTGACGCAGAGCGTTGTCGCCGTGGAGCCGGTGGATCGGCTCATCATCGCGCACCAGGGCGAACCCGGGTGCGACGTCGACCAGCTCGCCCTGCACGCGGTGAGCGGCTGCCGGACCGGCCGGGTCGCGCGTGCTCCCGAGGCCGGCGCGATGCTGGCCGAACTCCTGCTGGATCGCCTTCTCGCCGTCGGCGACACGGCCGTCGTGCACTACGAGATCGAGGACCGGACCGGCCTGCCGTCGGTGGACTACCAGCGGTTCAGCGAGTGGGGCGGGGCGCACTACGTCCTCGAGGTGCAGTTCGACCGGGCTGCTCTGCCGGTCCGCGTGAACGAGTTCCGTCGCCGGCACACCAGCGGCCCCGATCTCCTGCGCCGCGACCTGATGCTCACCGCCGACGGCCGCGCACACGTCGTGGAGCCGTCCGCCGATCCCGGCACAGTCGGAATCGCGTGGGAGTGGGACTAGGCCGTGAAGCCCGCGTGGACGTGGTCGTGGTGGGTTTGGTCGGAGAAGAAGGCGGCGCCGGAGAGTTGGTACGGGCCGCCGACGTTGTAGGAGCCGAGGGATTCGGCGGCACGCATGTACGACGTGATCAGCGCGCGTGAGGTGCCTGGGGCAACGACCGCGTGGCCGTTGATCTGCCAGGTGTCGAAGGCCCGGCCGCGCGGATGGTCGCTGGGGCGACTGGTCCCGAAGACGTTGATCGGATGGCCGGAGCGGATCACGCTGATGCCGATGCGGTAGGTCTTCGCAAGCTCGAGCATCGTCCGCAACACACTGTCGTGCACCTGCCCCGAGCGGATGTCCGCCGCGGACGCAGGCGGGAGTGCGATGCGCCCACTGGCCAGCACCTGCCGAGCATCCGCCGACAACCGGGACGCCGCCGCTCCAGGTTGCGCTGGATGCGTCGCGGTCACCCGCCAGCTCCCGCCCGACCTGCTCAGCCGTACGTCGACCGTCGTGCCGCTGGTCACGACGCGTCCGCCAGCAATCGAGTACACACGGCAAGGCACCAACACACTCGCCGAGTCGCTTAGGATCCCGCCGTACTGCGCGTCGATCACGTCAACCGCAGCGCCTGGCCGCCCCAGCAGCTTCACCACCGCCGCCACCGCGGCCCGCTTGACCTCCGGATGGATCTCCCCCGCGCCCGGTACCCACAGGCGCACTGACGGCAGCGCAACCGTCGGACGCGGGGTAACAGAGGCCTTCGGAGGCGGAGTCGTCGAAGGTGGGGCCGGCGTAGGTGGGGCCGTCGGAGGTGCACCTGAGGTCGGCGTACTCGAAGAAGCTGAGGTCGTTGGAGCCGGGCTCGCAGGACTGCTGCAGCCGGCCAGCAATCCGGCCCCGACGATCAGCAGACTGCGGCGTTTCACGAACAGACTCGGCAGTCCGTGTAGTCACCCAGGAACAACCCATGCTCACGGCAACGAGTGAACGCCGTAGCGGCCGGCTCCGGATCCCACATCCGCGGCAGCTCCACCGCTTCAGCCGGCGGCCGGTAGTCCCGCACCACTTCCTCGTAGTCCGCCAGATACTTCTCCGCGTACGGCGGTTCGTACGACAGCATCTCCCACCGGAACCGCGCCTTCGCCAACCCGATCACCCGCAGCAGAAACCCACGCTCCGCCTCCCAGCCGACCGACGGCCACGGCAACTCGTCCAGATCGAAGCTCTCATTGCCCAGCCCGATCCGCGAATTGCACAAGAGCAACGCGAATCCGCGCTGGAAATCGGTCTCCGCCAGCTCGCACGCTGCCAGCGCGAGCACGTCCAGGAACACGTCCGAACCACCGTTGGACAGCCGCACCCGCGGCCCGGCGTCCGAACTGCCGAAAGCGTTGCCCACCGCCCCTACTGAGTCACGCGGTAGACGTCGAAGACGCCTTCGACGGATCGGACTGCCTTGAGGACGTGCCCGAGGTGGGTCGGGTCGCCCATCTCGAAGGTGAAGCGGGACTTGGCGATCCGGTCCCGGGTCGTGGTCAGCGCCGCGGACAGGATGTTCACGTGGTAGTCGGACAGCACGCGGGTGATGTCGGACAGCAGCCGCGCCCGGTCCAGCGCCTCGACCTGGATCGCGACCAGGAAGACGGACTGGGCAGTCGGGGCCCACTCGACCTCGACGATCCGCTCCGGCTGGGTCTGCAGGTTCTCGACGTTCGCGCAGTCCGCCCGGTGCACCGAGACGCCGGCGCCGCGGGTGATCCAGCCGATGATCTCGTCGCCCGGAACCGGCGTACAGCAGCGCGCCAGCTTGGACAGGATGTCGGTCGCGCCCTTGACGATGACACCAGCATCGCCACGAGCCGTCCGCTTCCGCCGCTCACGCGTGGCCGGCAGGTGGACGCCCTCGGCCAGGTCCTCGGCCGCGCCCTCCTCACCGCCGTACGTCTCGATCAGACGGCGTACGACGGCCTGTGCGCTGACGTGACTCTCGCCGACCGCGGCGTACAGGCCGGTGACGTCCGGGTAGCGCAGCGAGTTCGCCACCGCGGTGAGGGTCTCGTGCGACAGCAGGCGCTGCAGCGGCAGGCCTTCCTTGCGCAACTGCTTGGCGATCGCGTCCTTGCCGTGCTCGATCGCCTCGTCCCGGCGCTCCTTGGAGAACCAGTGCTTGATCTTGTTCCGCGCTCGCGGACTCTTCACGAAGGACAGCCAGTCGCGGGACGGGCCTGCGCCCTGCGCCTTCGAGGTGAAGACCTCGACGACGTCGCCGTTCTCGAGCGTGCTCTCCAGCGGCACCAGGCGGCCGTTCACCCGGGCGCCGATGCAGCGGTGCCCGACCTCGGTGTGGATCGCGTACGCGAAGTCGACCGGCGACGAGCCGGTCGGCAGCGACATCACGTCACCGCGCGGGGTGAAGACGTACACCTCGGAGTTGTTGATCTCGAACCGCAGCGAGTCGAGGAACTCCGACGGGTCGGAGGTCTCCCTCTGCCAGTCGACCAACTGCCGGACCCACGGCATCTCGTTGGGCCCGCCGATCTCGGCGCTGGACGAACCGGCCGCCTCGGGCACACCCGAGGTCGGGTCCTCCTTGTACTTCCAGTGCGCGGCGATGCCGTACTCGGCCCGCCGGTGCATCGAGAAGGACCGGATCTGCAGCTCCACCGGCTTGCCCTGCGGGCCGATCACCGTGGTGTGCAGCGACTGGTACATGTTGAACTTCGGCATCGCGATGTAGTCCTTGAACCGGCCGGGCACCGGATTCCACCGCGCGTGCAGGATGCCGAGCGCGGCGTAGCAGTCCCGGACCGACTCGACCAGCACGCGAATGCCGACCAGGTCGTAGATGTCGCCGAACTCGCGGCCGCGGACGATCATCTTCTGGTAGATCGAGTAATAGTGCTTCGGCCGGCCGGTGACGGTCGCCTTCACCTTGGCCGCGCGCAGGTCCTCGTGCACCTGGTCGATCACGGACGCCAGATACTCGTCCCGCGACGGTGCGCGCTCGGCGACCAGCCGGACGATCTCGTCGTACACCTTCGGGTGCAGGGTCGAGAAGGACAGGTCCTCGAGCTCCCACTTGATCGTGTTCATACCGAGCCGGTGCGCCAGCGGGGCGTAGATCTCGAGCGTCTCGCGGGCCTTGCGCTCCTGCTTCTCCTGCCGCAGGAAGCCGAGTGTGCGCATGTTGTGCAGCCGGTCGGCGAGCTTGATGACCAGCACCCGGATGTCCTTGGACATCGCGACCACCATCTTGCGGATGGTCTCGGCCTGCGCTGACTCTCCGTAGCGAACCTTCTCCAGTTTGGTGACGCCGTCGACCAGCATGGCGATCTCTTCGCCGAAGTCCTGGGTCAGCTCGTCCACCGTGTACGGCGTGTCCTCGACGGTGTCGTGGAGCAGCGCGGCGCACAGGGTCGGCGCGGTCATACCGAGCTCGGCCAGAATCGTCGCGACGGCGAGCGGGTGGGTGATGTACGCGTCACCGCTCTTGCGCATCTGGCCGGTGTGGTACTTCTCCGCGGTCCGGTAGGCGCGCTCGATCATGCCGAGATCGGCCTTCGGGTGGGTCGCCCGGACGACCCGGAACAGCGGCTCGAGCATGGGCGCCCGGTTCGGGTGCCTGGTGCCGCCGAGGCGGGCCAGACGAGCCCGGACGCGGGCTGGAGCGATCCGCGGCGGTTGAGCGGCAGGCGGCACCGGCGCCGGGCGCACCGGTGACGGCGCGCGCGGAGGCTCCTGCGGTGCAACGTTCGGCACCGCTGATGCAATCGCCGGGTCTTCGCCCACGTTGTGTCCCTCCGCCGACAGAGCACCAGTCTAGGGGGCGTGGGCCAACGAGGCAGAAATACCCTGTGGACAACACGCCGGGTCAACTCCCGGTCGCGGAGAGTTTGCCCGGAATCGGAACTGTCAGACGGTGACGAGGGCGCTCAACTGCTCCCCCGCCAGCCGCTTGCGGCCCGGGAGGAACGAGAGTTCGAGCAGGACCGCCGTATCGACCACCTCGGCCTCGCAGCGGCGGATCAGGCGCAGACAGGCCTCGACCGTCCCGCCGGTGGCGAGTACGTCGTCGATCACGAGCACCCGGTCACCCGGCGTGAACGCGTCCTGGTGCACCTCGATGGTCGCCTCGCCGTACTCCAGCGCGTACGACTCCTCGTATGTCGCGGCCGGCAGCTTGCCCTTCTTGCGCACCGGCACGAACCCGGCACCGAGGGCCAGCGCGACCGGGGCGGCCAGGATGAACCCGCGCGCCTCGATCCCGACCACCTTGTCGACCACCGGGTTGCCATCGTCGTCACGCCCGAACGCGGCCAGCGCGTCGACCACCTGGGCGAACCCGCTGTGGTCGGCCAGCAGCGGGGTGATGTCCTTGAACACCACCCCCTGCTGCGGGTAGTCCGGGATGTCGCGAATGCCGTCGGCGAGGACCTGCTCCAGCGTCCGCATCGTCACTTGCCGCGCTTCGAGCGCGGCTTGCGTGACGGCTGCGGACGTCCGGCCGCGGTCGCCTTCATCGGGCGTGGCGCCGGCGTCGGCGCCGTACCAGCCGGCCGGTCCTGCTTGCGCGGCGCGTCTTGTACGGCGCTCCGCGCGGCAACCGCCCCAGCACCAGGACCGGCGCCGGCAGTCGCCACGGCCGGAGCCGGAGTACCGGCGGCCGCGGTCTGCGCCCGCTTGGCCATCACCCGGCGGTGCAGCGCCTGCATGCCCGGCTCACGCTCCTTGAAGACCGCGAGCAGAGCCGGAGCGATGAAGATCGACGAGTACGCACCGACCGCGATACCGACGAACAGCGCCAGCGACAGGTCCTTCAGCGGCCCGGTCCCGAGCACGACCGTACCGACGACCAGGATCGCGCCGACCGGCAGGAGCGCCGTGATCGTCGTGTTGATCGAGCGGACGACGGTCTGGTTGACGGCCAGGTTGGTCGCGTCGGAGTACGTGTACCGGTTGGACCCGGTGATGCCCCGGGTGTTCTCCCGCACCTTGTCGAACACCACGACCGTGTCGTACAGCGAGTAACCCAGGATCGTCAGTACGCCGATCACGGTGGCCGGGGTGACGTCGAAGCCGATGATCGCGTAGATCCCGACCGTGATCGTCACGTCGTGGATCAGCGCGATGATGGCGGCCATCGAGGCCTTGGGTTCTCGGAAGTACAGCCAGATCACCGCGAACACCAGGACCAGGAACACGATCAGCGCCAGGATCGCCTTGTTCGCGATCTGCTTGCCCCAGGAGGCGCCGATCTGCTGCGAGGTCACCTGGTCGATCGGTACGCCGGCCTCCTTGGCGACCGCGGCCCGCACCTTCGCGATGTCGTCCTGCCCGAGCGGCTTGGTCTGCACCCGCACCGCGCCGTCACCGATGGTCGTGACGACCGGGTCGCCGAGGTCCTTGGCGTTGGTCGCCTTCACCGCGTCGGTGAAGTTCTGCACCGTGTCGCCGGTGACCTTGACCTTCGCCTGGTACTCGACACCGCCCTTGAACTCGATACCGAGCGCCAGGCCGCGGGCGAACAGGCCGGCCAGCGACACGATCACCAGGATCGCGGAGACGCTGAACCAGAGCTTGCGATGACCGATGAAGTCGTAGGAGACGTCACCGCGGTGCAGCTTGGCACCGAGTTGTCCGAGCTTCGACATCAGACCTCCCCTCCGACCGGCTTGCGCGTCGACGGCGTCTTGCGCGGCCGCACCGTCGGTTTCATCTGACCTGGCAGCCGTTCCACACCGAGATGCTCCGGATCCAGACCGGACAGCTTGTGCCCGTGGCCGAAGAAGTCGGTCCGGGCCAGCAGCGTGACCACCGGCTTGGTGAACATGAAGACGATCAGCAGGTCGATCAGCGTGGTCAGGCCGAGCGTGAACGCGAAGCCCTTCACGCTGCCGATGGCGAGGACGTAGAGGACCACCGCGGCCAGCAGCGAGATCGAGTCGGCCGCGATGATGGTGTGCTTGGCCCGGGCCCAGCCGGTCTCGACCGACGAGCGCAGGCTGCGGCCCTCGCGGACTTCGTCGCGGAGTCGTTCGAAGTAGATGATGAACGAGTCCGCGGTGATACCGACAGCGACGATCAGACCCGCGATACCGGCCAGGCTCAGCGTGAATCCGATCGCCTTGCCGAGCAGGATCACCGAGGCGCCGGTCAGTACGCCGGCGGTCGCGAGCGACGCGACCACGACGATGCCCAGACCGCGGTAGTACAGGAACGAGAAGATCACGACCAGGGCCAGACCGATGAGGCCTGCCCAGATGCCGGCCGACAGCTGGTCACCACCGAGCTGCGGCGACACCGTCTCGACCGAGGAGATGTCGAACGAGACCGGCAGCGCGCCGTACTTCAGCACGTTCGCCAGGTCGCGGGCCTCGGTCTCGGTGAAGGTACCGGTGATCTGTGCCTGGCCGCCGGGGATCGGCTGCGCGACGCTCGGGGTCGAGATGGTCTCGCCGTCCAGCACGATCGCGAACAGGTTCTGGCCCTCGCCGCGCTGGGAGATGGCCGTCGTCGCGTCGAGGAACTTGTCGCCGCCCTCGCCGGTGAACTTCAGGTTGACCTGCCACTGGAAGCCGCCCTGCGGGATGCCCGCAGTGGCGTCGGACAGGTCGGTGCCCTTCATGATCGCCGGACCGAGCAGGAACTTGGACGTCTTCTCCCGGTTGCAGGAGAACAACGGCTTGTTCGGGTCGTCGTTCTGCTGCGCGACGTCCTTGTCGTCGCACGTGAACGCCGCGAACGCCGCCTGGGTGGCCGCGTCCGGCGTGTACTTGAGCGGGTCACCGGCAGCGGCCGGCGTGCTCGGCGTCGCCGCCGGAGTGCTCGGCTTGGCGGTCGCCGGGGTGCTCGGCTTCGGGGTCGGCGTCGGCGTGGCGTTGCCGAGGGCGCTGCTCCAGGCCCGGCCGTTCGGCGTGTTCGCCGGCGTACTGGGCTTGACCGTCGTGCTCGGCTTGGGCGTCGTCGTCGGCTTGGGCGTCGTGGCCGGCGTACCCGTGGGAGTGGGCGTCGGTGCCGGCGCCGGCGCTGTCGACTGGGCGTCGTACACGACCCGGAAGTAGAGCAGCGCGGTCTGACCGACCTGCTTCACCAGGGCGTCCTGCGTGGCACCCGGCACGGCCACGTTGATGTGGTTCGCGCCGGAGGTGGTGATGTCGGCTTCCGCGACACCCGCACCGTTGACCCGCTGGGAGATGATGTTCTTCGCCTCGTTCAGCTGGTCGGCGGTCACCGAACCGCCACCGGCGAGGGAATTGGCCGTCAGCGTGATGGTGGTACCACCGCGCAGGTCCAAACCGAGCTTGGGCTTCCACGTCTTGGTGAGCCCCATGATCCCGAACAGCAGGACCACAATGACCCCCAATACGATCAGTAGCCGCGCGGGGCGGGATGTCGTCGTCGTTGCCACGTCAGTTTCAACCTTTGTGCTTCTGGGCGCGCCACACCATCTTGTGGACGCTGATGACCGCGCCGCACTCCGTCAGGGGCGGTGGATCAGTTCTCGGTGTGCGTCGGCGGGAGCTTCGGCGCGTCCTGCACCTTGTCCGCGGCCTTGTCCTTGCCGGCGTCCGGTACGTCGACAGAGTCCTTCCCGGCCTCGGCGAGGTCGTCGCCGGCCGGCTCCTCGATCGTCGTCGGGTCCTCCTCCGGGACCACCCGGCCGACCGCGGCCTTGACCACTTGCACCAGCACGCCCTCGGAGATCTCCAGCGTCACGTACTCGTCGTCGGTCTCCTCGACGATCCCGACCAGGCCACTGGTCGTGATCACCTTCGTGCCCGGGGTGAGCGCGGCCACGGTCTGGGCCTGGCGCGCCCGCTGCTTGCGCTGGGTGCGGCTCATGAACCAGATCATCCCGACGATCAGAATCAGCGGAAGCAGGAAGGTGAAGGCGGAGCCACCGCCCCCGGAAGAGGCGAGCGGTACGGCGATGAGTTGCATCGGGACTCAGAATCCTTCGTCGTTGGGAGTACGGGCGTCCGGCACGCTCTGCAAGCGCGCAGGTCGCAGCGGAATGACCTTAGGTCAGGCCACCGGGGAGTCTAGCCGTGGGCGGCAACAAGTACCTCATGACACCGGGTCACGTTTGCGTTACTCGACTCGGCCGGCGGACCGATCAACACACAGTATTCAGTCTTCGTCAAAAAGCGTGTCCGCGAACGTCGCGCCCTTCGGGACTTTCAGGCCGATGTGCCGCCAGGCCGCGGGCGTGGCGACGCGACCACGCGGCGTACGGGCCAGATAGCCCGACCGGACCAGGAATGGTTCGGCCACTTCCTCCACAGTCTCACGTTCTTCGCCGACCGCAACAGCCAGCGTGGAAAGACCCACCGGACCGCCTCCGAATCGGCGGCACAAGGCGTCCAGGACCGACCGGTCCAGCCGATCCAGGCCCATCTTGTCCACTTCGTAGAGCTCGAGGGCCGCTTTCGACAATGCGAGCGTGATGATTCCGTCCGCTCGCACCTCTGCGTAATCGCGGACCCGGCGAAGCAGCCGGTTCGCGATGCGCGGCGTACCGCGGGATCTGGACGCAATCTCGGCCGCGCCCTCCGGCGTGATGTCGACGTCGAGCAGCGCGGCCGACCGATTCGCGATCTTCTCCAGCTCGGCGGCCTCGTAGAACTCCAAGTGACCGGTGAATCCGAACCGGTCACGCAGCGGCCCCGGCAGCAGCCCGGCCCGCGTGGTCGCGCCGACCAGAGTGAACGGCGGAATTTCGAGGGGAATCGCGGTCGCGCCCGGTCCCTTGCCGACGATCACGTCGACGCGGAAGTCCTCCATCGCCATATAGAGCAATTCCTCGGCGGGGCGGGACATCCGGTGGATCTCGTCGAGGAACAGGACTTCGCCCTCGCTCAGACCGGACAGGATCGCGGCCAGGTCACCGGCATGCTGGATCGCCGGCCCGCTGGTAATCCGCAGCGGCGCGGACAACTCGCTGGCGATGATCATCGCCAGCGTCGTCTTGCCTAGGCCGGGCGGCCCGGACAGCAGGACGTGATCCGGCGTTCGGTTGCGCCCCCGCGCCGCGTGCAGCACGAGCTCGAGTTGCTCGCTGACGCGCCGCTGGCCGCCGAACTCGGCCAGCGTGCGCGGCCGCAGCGCGGACTCGATCTTGCGTTCCTCGAGGTCCACCGCGTCCGCGGACACCAGCGGCCGGACGTTGTCCTCCATGGATCAAGCCTTCGAGAGCACGCGCAGCGCGGCGCGGAGCAGGTCGGGAACAGACGGATTCGGGTTGTCGGCAGCCAGCGGCGACACTGCGGTCACGGCGTCCTCCGCATCGCGGGTCGACCAGCCCAGGCCCACCAGACCGGCATGCACCTGGTCCCGCCAGGCTTCGGCGGACTGCAGCGGCCTGCCGGTCACCGTCTTCGACGGCGCACCGATCTTGTCCTTCAGCTCCAGCACGATCCGCTGCGCACCCTTCTTGCCGATCCCCGGAACCTTCACCAGTACGGCGAGATCCTCGGAGGCAACGGCTTGGCGCAACTGGTCCGGGCTGAGCACGGCGAGTGCGGCCTGGGCCAGCTTCGGCCCGACTCCGGACGCCGTCTGCAGCAACTCGAACAGGCTCTTCTCGTCGTCGTCGGCAAACCCGTACAGCGTCAGGGAATCCTCGCGCACCACCATCGAGGTGGACACCCGCGCCTCTTGCCCGGGACGCAATCCCGCCAGCGTGCCCGGGTGACAAAACACCTGCAGGCCCACTCCCCCGACCTCGATCACGGCACTGTCCACCCCGATTGCCGCCACCGGGCCGCGCACGAACGCGATCATCCCCGACCTCCTCGCACGACCGTGCTCATCTCTTGCTCTCCTGCGCCGCTACTGCCGCACGCAGTCTGGCCACCTGCAGACGCGATTGCGCCTGTGCCATGGCCTCCAGATTCGACCGGCTGGCGGCTGCTTCCTGCAGCTTGCTGGTCACGCCGCCGCGCCACACCTGACAGATCGCCAGCGCCAACGCGTCGGCGGCGTCGGCGGGCGTCGGACGCTCGGCCAGCTTGAGGATCCGGGTGACCATCGTCGTCACCTGCTCCTTGCCCGCCCGTCCCGAACCAGTGACCGCCGCCTTCACCTCGCTCGGCGTGTGCAGCGAAACCGGCAGACCACGCCGAGCAGCCACCACCATCGCGACCCCCGAAGCCTGCGCCGTCCCCATCACCGTGCGGACGTTGTGCTGTGCAAACACCCGCTCGACCGCGACCGCATCCGGCCTGTGCTCGGTGATCCACTCGTCCAGCTCGGCCTCGATCTGCACGAGCCGCCGGGACACGTCCAGCTCGGCCGGCGTCCGGATCACACCGACGGCAACCAGCGCCGGCGGTTTGCCCGGGGTGCCCTCGACGACGCCGAGGCCGCACCGGGTCAGTCCCGGGTCGACGCCGAGCACGCGCATGGACCACCTCCGAACGTTTGTTCGACAACCCTAACGGCCGCCCGCGAGGCCCCGGAAATCGACGCGCCGCCGCGCCTCAGAAGAAGTCGAGCATGTACGCCGTGGGGCCGCCGAAGGCCGTGTCGATGGCTTGATCGGCAGTGCTTGGGCCCGTGGCCAATCCCGCCGATCGCAGGGTGTTGAGCGGCGTACCGGCGTACAGAGCAGCCAGTCCACGCGGGCCGAGGCGCAGTGCGTCACCAGACTGCTGTGCAGACGTGAGACTGCCGGAGCCGTCGGCAACGGACAGGTGCCAGTCGGCCGTGTTCGCCGGCAGGTCGGGGTCGTCGATCCGCACGTCGACCTCCAGGGCTGCACCGGACGCGAACCCGCGCGCCGCGATCGCGGCCGGGGCGTCGAGCAGCCTGAGCATCCAGCGCGAGACGTTCGCGGTGGAGTCCGCTTCGTGCTCGGCCATCAGGTTGATCGGATCGGTCGGCGGGGTGTACGCGTGCACCGTGCGGGCGATCGACGCACCGGATCCGACCGTCGTCCACAACGCCCGCGTGGTCTCCTCGGACCCGGCGATCAGTTCGTCGACGGACAGGTTCTGCTCGGACCAGTTGTAGACGACGAAACCGTCGTCGGCGACGTACGCGAAGTTGGTCTCGTCCTCCAGCCAGGACTCCACCTGGGCGAGCGGCCAGATCAGCGGACCGTTGGATCGGCGGCCCTCATGCACCTTGCTGGCCAGGTCGATGACCAGCTGAGCATCCTCCCGCCCGGCCTTCCGCAGCGTCACACCCTTCCCGCCGAGTGACCGCAGGTCGGAGGACTGGAAGGAGAACTTGTAGCGACCGCCGCCGAACTCGTATCCCAGATGCCGATAGAGCACAGTCGTCGCCGGATAGAGCCCGGACAGCGGACAGCCCATCTCGACACTGCGCTGCAGCACCCCGCGCATCAGCATGCTGCCGACTCCGCGACCGCGGTACTCCGGCGACACCACCACGCCCGCGATACCGGCCATCGGGACCCGTCGGCCGCCCCACCACTGCTGGAAGGGCCAGATCCGGGCCGCCGCGACGACCACGGCCCCGTCGGCCACTCCGACGTACCGGCCGTCCTCGATGAACCGCAGCGCATCCTTGCGCCACTCGTCCTTGTCCCCACCCGGCCCGAACGACCGCAGCCGGACCTCCCACACCGAGTCCAGATCAGCCTCGGAAACATCCACCACCCGCAGCGCATCCATCACGCCGAAGACCCTACGTGAGCCCTCGGCGGGCTGCTCACTATTACCTCCGGTCCGTCACCATTACTTCCGGTCCGTCACCCAGAGGTGGATGGTGCCCTGGACAACAACTGTGCCGTCGTCCCGCGTCGCCTGGACCCGCACCGGCACATCCGGCCCTGCCGTCCAAGCGTCCGGATCCGTCTCAGCCGAGCAGGTCAGATCGGACGTCGACTTGGCCAGGTACGCAACCTCCATGCCCTTCGGCAGCCAGCGTTTCCCCACCGGAACGGTCGCCTCCGCCAACGCCCCCATCGCCGCCTCGAGACCGTTACACACGGCAATCGCATGCACCGTACCGATGTGGTTCTGCACCGCCCGCCGCTTCGGCAACACCAGCGCCGCGTAGTTGGGACTCACCTGCACGAACCGCGGCCGAATCGACCGAAAGTACGGCGCCCGCCACGTGAACGCCCGCGAAAACACCCGCTCCCCACCCGGCAGCCCCCGCAACCGCTCCCACATCCCCAACACCCGACTCGCCATGCGCTTACGTTACCCACGAGTCACATAACCCCGCCACCATGGATTGGATAGCATCGCGCCGGCCCGTGTTGTCCGCCGAACACCTCGCGCATGTAACCGGTGCGCGGCCCGCCGCCGAAGGCGGCCAGAAAGGCAGCCGCCGGGGAGCGGTGTCCTTTCCCGACCGACGGTAGGTCTCCGATCGGCTCGCCCGCAGCTGTCCGCTGGCACGTCCGACGGCCTAGCTGGAGCTAAGGACAGGAGGTAGTCGACGACGAGTCGCCGCCGCCCGCTCACCGGGCCGAGCCGAGACCCAGATTCTTGGACTACCTCCTGTCCTTAGGTACGACGCCCGGCCAGAGGGCAGCCACCACAAGCCGGCGTCCTCTCCCGTCCAACCGGCAGTGCATCCGCCGATCACCTCGCGCGTGTGACCGGTGTGCGGCTCGCCGCCGGAGGCGGCCACAAGAGCAGCTGCGGCGTAGCGGTGTCCTTCCAGCCGAGGGGGTGGTCTTCGTTGCGGGGGCTGAGGTGAGGATTTAGACGATTCAATGTGGGGTGGATAGAGTGGCTGGGACGAGGATCTACGGCCGCGACCGGGGGACGATGGCAACGCCGAGCATCAAAGAGGTCGCGCATCGCGCGGGTGTGTCGGTCGGGACGGTCAGCAACGTACTGAATCGGCCGTGGATCGTGGCTCCTGCGACCAGGCAGCGCGTGCAGGACAGCATTCGCGCGCTGGGGTTTGTGCGTAATGAGGCTGCTCGGCACCTGCGCGCCGGCAAGAGCCGAACGGTTGGGCTGGTCGTGCTCGACGTGGCGAACCCGTTCTTCACCGACCTTGCCGAGGGCGCCGAAGCGCTGGCCTACGAGCACGACACCGTGGTGATGCTGTGCAACAGCAAGACCGATCCGGTCCGCGAAGGGCACCATCTCGACCAGCTCGAGCAGCAGCGTGTGATGGGGATCCTGATCACACCGTTCGACAGCAACGATCCACGGCTGACGGCGTTGGTCTCGCGCGGTACGCCGGTCGTCCTCGTGGACCGTGCCGCGGATCGCGGGTTCTGTTCGGTGTCGGTCGATGATCAGCTGGGCGGACGGCTCGCCGGGAACCACCTGATCGAGTCCGGACATCGCCGGATCGCCTTTATCGGTGGGCCTTTCACCATGCAGCAGGTCTCCGACCGGATGGCTGGGTTCGCCGCCACGGTCGAGCGGGCCGACGACGTCGAGTTGCAGCGGTACGAGGTCGACGTGATGGGTGTCGTGGAGGGCCGCGCGATCGGCGAGAAGATCGCGGCGCTTCCACCGCGGTCCCGGCCGACCGCCGCCTTCCTGGCCAACGATCTGCTCGCGCTCGGCTTCCTGCAGGCGATGTCGGTCGCCGGTCTGCAGGTCCCCCGCGACATGGCGATTGTCGGGTACGACGACATCGACTTCGCGCGGGCAGCCGCCGTACCGCTGTCGTCGGTGCGGCAGCCGGCAGAGATGCTCGGGCGGTCGGCGATGGAGTTGCTGCAGGAAGAGGTCGAGGCGGCCGAGCAGCACCGGCACCGGCAGGTGATCTTCCAGCCCGACCTGATCGTCCGCGAGTCCAGCGACCACACCCGGCGCGGCAAATGAGCGACCACACGCAGCAGACGCCGGACGACCAGACCCCAGCGCAGCAGATGCCCGGCGTCCAGATCCCAGCGCGGCAGGTGCTGTACGAGAATCCTCTCGCGTCTGAAGCCGATCTCCAGGGCTTCCGGCTCGAGGGGGATGGCGCCGTCTCGTTCCCGCTCGGCCGGCTGCGGCTGGAGAGTACGCGACCGCCCGAGGAGGGGCAGGACGCGAACGTCGTGCTGTGGTGTCCCGAGGACTTCCCGCCGGACATCACCGTCGAGTGGGACTTCTGGCCGATCCACGAGCCCGGCCTCTGCATCCTGTTCTTCCACGCGAAGGGCCGCCGCGGCGAGGATCTCTTCGACCTCGCGCCGAGGACCGGCCCGTACGAGCAGTACCACCACGGCGACCTCGACACGTACCACGTCTCGTACTTCCGCCGTCGCTGGCCGGCCGAGCGCGCGTTCCACACCTGCAACCTGCGCAAGAGCTACGGCTTCCACCTCGTCGCGCAGGGCGCGGACCCGATCCCCGGCGTCCAGGACGCCCAAGGTCCTTACAAACTGAGGCTTTCGGTCCATCGCGGCGAGATCACGTTCGCGGTCAACGACCTGGTCAGTTTCCAGTGGTACGACGACCAGCCGCTGACCGGCGGCCGGCTCGGCTTCCGCCAGATGGCGCCGCTCATCGGCGAGTACGCGAACCTGCGGATTTCCCGCTCCTGACTGCGACTTCAAGCAGTCCGCACGTCCCCGCCTGACCGTTCTCCGACAAACGCTTTCCCAGCCGTTGACAATTGAGACGATTCAACCATATGGTCACATCACTTTTCGCCCGAATCACCCTCGTCACAAGGCAGGGACCCGCATGAATCACCAACCCGACAAGGCCTTCCGCCGGCCTGATGGCGGCCCATGATGAGCGCGACCGGTTGGTCGATCCGGCTGTACGAGGCCGCGGACGAGGTCGTCTGGGCGATCAAGTTGAACGCGCTGTGGATCGGCTTCACCCTGGTCGGCGGTGTCGCGCTGGGTATCGGCCCGGCGACGCTCGCAGCATATTCATTGGCCAGACGCAGGTCTTCCGGTGAATCGTTTCATGCATTGCCTGCCTTCCGTACGGCGTTCCGCCACGAGTTCCGCCGCGGCTGCCTCGTCGTACTCCCACTGGTCGCGGCCGCGGTCCTGCTGATCGGCAACTACCTGTACTTCGCGTCGCTCGGGACCAAGGCGTCACTCCCCCGGCTGGCCAGCCTCGTAGCCCTGGTCGCGCTCGGTGTGATCGCCGCCTACCTGCTCCCGATGGCCGTGCACTACGACCTCCGGGTCCGCGAGTTGTTGCCCAAGGCATCGTTGGTCGCGCTCGCGCGGCCGGCCTCGTCCCTGGTCCTGCTGTTCGTCGCGGTGTCCATCGCCTACGTCTCCAGCCGGTTCCCCGTTCTCGGGATCGTGCTGGCCGGCGGCGGCTGGATCCAGCTCAACACCTGGTTCTGCCTGCGCTTCTTCGCCGAGAACGAGGCGCGCCTGCACCTGAAAGGGAACTCATGACCATCTTCTCCCGACGGCGTCTCGCCGTCGCAGTCGCCGCCTCGACGGCACTGCTCGCCGCGTCTGCCTGCTCCGGCGGCGACGACAGCAAAGGCCAGGCGGCCAGTGACGAGCTGACCGTGATGGCGCCACTGTTCGGCACCGCACCCGACCCCGGCGGCGAACTGCAGCAGGCGGTCGAGAAGCAGATCGGCAAGAAGCTCAAGATCACCTGGGTGCCGAACGCCGAGTACGGCGACAAGTCGAACGTCACGTTCGCCTCGGACAAGATCCCGGACGTGATGGTGGTGAACGAGAAGGGCCCGTCGTTCCTCAAGGCGGCCGAGGCCGGCGCGTTCTGGGACCTGACCGGCAAGCTCGACAAGTACCCGAACCTCAAGCCGGACAACGAGCAGCGGGCGAAGAACTCACAGACCAACGGCAAGACCTACGGCATCTACCGGGACCGCCCGCTGCTGCGGTCGGGCATCGTGATCCGCAAGGACTGGCTGGCCAAACTCGGGCTCAAGGAACCCCAGAGCGTCGACGACCTCTATGCGATCGCCAAGGCGTTCACCGAGCGCGACCCGGACGGGAACGGCAAGAAGGACACCTACGGCCTGATCATCCCGAAGTGGCCCGGCAACTACGCCAGTGCGAGCCCGTACGACGTGGTCGAGACCTGGTTCGGCGCACCGAACGGGTGGGGTGAGCGCGACGGCAAGCTGGTCCCCGGCTTCGACACTCCGGAGTTCCTGGCTGCCAACGAGTGGTTGCGTCGGTGGGTCAAGGAGGGCCTGGTCAATCCGGACTTCGCCACCTTGGACAGCGCGAACTGGAACGACCCGTTCGTCCAGGGCAAGGGCGGCATGATCATCGACGTCAATGTCCGCGCCACCCAGTTGCTCGACCTGTTCAAGGAGAAGAACCCGAAGGACTTCGACAAGGTCACGCTGGTCGGCAACCTGAAGGGTCCGGACGGCGAGAAGCACTCCTACCCGTTCACCGGCTACAACATGGTGATCGCGATCTCCAAGCAGCACGTGCGGACCGATGAGCAACTCGACCAGGTCCTGCAGACGCTGGACAAGCTCGAGTCCAAGGAGGGCTCGGTCCTGCTGGCCAACGGCATCGAAGGCCGCAACTTCAAGGCCGACGGACAGTACGCCGTACCGATCAACGAGACCGATCCGAAGGTCAAGGCGATCCAGAACGACGTGGACAAGGCCTTCATCCAACTCGGCACCCGGGCCGGTGTCGGCATCGGTGCGTACCAGCCGCGGCCGAACGACGCGACCAGCCGGGCGATGCGGGAGAGTTTCGACGTCCTGATGAACGAGGACCTGAAGACGGCAGTCTTCAACCCCGCACTCAGCATCGTCGCGCCGACCGCGGTCTCGAAGGGTCAGACGCTGGACACGATCATCCCGGACGCCCGGATCAAGTACCTGTCAGGTGCGATCACCGAGGACCAGCTGAAGGCGCAGATCAAGCGCTGGTACGACAGCGGCGGCACGCAGATCGCCACGGAGGTCAACGACCTGGCCGCCAAGGCCGGCGGCTGACAGATGGCCACCGATCTGGTCCCGAGCCAGGTGGTGCCGCCGTCGGCGGAGGCCACCCCGGAGGCGCCGCGCCGCAAGCGGCGCCCCCGGCCGGTGCCGCTGTGGCGGGACCTGTTGCGCTACCGCTGGCTCTACCTGTTGCTGCTGCCCGGTCTGGTGTACTTCGTCGTCTTCAAGTACCTGCCGATGTACGGCCTGACCATCGCGTTCAAGGACTACGTGCCGTTCCTGGGGTACTCCGGCAGTGAGTGGGTCGGCCTGAAGCACTTCCAGGAGTTGTTCACCGGACCGGACTTCGGCCGGTTGATGTTCAACACTCTGCTGCTCGCATTGTTGACAATAGTCTTCGTCTTCCCGGCGCCGATCGTCGTCGCGCTGATGCTGAACGAACTCCGGCTCCGCGTGCTGAAGCGCTCTGTGCAGTCGCTGATCTACATCCCGCACTTCCTGTCCTGGACGATCGTCGCGTCGCTGACCTATCTGCTCTTCTCCGTGGACTTCGGCGTGATCGCGAACTGGATCCACGGCCTGGTTGGCGGGCAGAAGACCGACTACGTCGCCCAGGCCGACTGGTTCCGGCCGCTGATCGTGCTGCAGTTGCTGTGGAAGCAGACCGGCTGGGGCACGATCATCTACCTGGCCGCACTGGCCGGGGTCGACTCGCAGCTGTACGAGGCGGCAAGGGTCGATGGTGCCGGGCGTTGGCGGCAGTTCTGGCACATCACGCTGCCGGCGATCCGGCCGACGATCGTGGTGATGGCGATCCTGACCTCGGGCCACCTGATGGACTCCGGCTTCGAGCAGATCTGGCTGATGACCACATCACTGAACCGCGATGTCGCCGACGTCTTCGACACCTTCGTCTACTACATCGGCATCACCCAGGGTTCGTTCAGCTATGCGACCGCCGTCGGCCTGTTCAAGGGAGTGGTCGGCGTGGTCCTGATCTTCGGCTCCAACCTGCTGGCCAAGCGGCTGGGCCAGCGTGGGCTGTTCTGAGGAGACGACATGAAACAACGGGTCCGGTACTACGACTCGGCCGGCAGCCGGGTGTTCGACGTACTGAATGTCGTATTGCTGACCGGTCTGGCGATCGTCACGGTCCTGCCGCTGCTGTACGTACTGGCGGGGTCGTTCGCGACCGAGTCCGAGATCAGCTCGCGGCCGTTCTTCCTGTGGCCGCACCGGTTCGTGACCGACACGTACCACTACATCTTCTCGACCGACACCTTCGTGCGCGCCTTGCTGACCACGATCGCCGTGACCGCGGTCGGCACGGTGATCCAGCTGGCGCTCACCTTGACCATGGCCTATCCGCTGGCCAAGCGGTTCCTGCCCGGCCGCGCGTTGATGCTGAACCTGGTCATCTTCACGCTGGTGTTCAGCGGCGGCATGATCCCGACGTACCTGGTGGTGCGTGATCTCGGCCTGCTGGACAGCTACTGGGCGCTGATCCTGCCACTGGCGATCAACCCGTTCTACCTGATCGTGGTGAAGAGCTTCTTCCAGGAGTTGCCCGAGGCACTCGAGGAAGCGGCCCGGATCGACGGGTGCAACGAGCTGAACGTGTTCCTGCGGATCGTGCTGCCGCTGTCGAAGCCGATCATCGCGACGTTCTCGCTGTTCTACGCGGTCGGCATCTGGAACGACTACATGTCGCCATTGCTCTACATCGACGACAGCAAGAAATGGACTCTGCAGATGATCGTCCGCCAGTTGACCGCGGCGAACGCGGACTCGGCGAACGTACTGCAGCAGTTGGAGACCGTCACGTTCCCCGAGCAGGGCCTGAAGTTCGCGGTCGTGGTGGTCGCGACGCTGCCGATCCTGTTCTTCTACCCGTTCCTGCAGAAGCACTTCGCCAAAGGCGTCCTGATCGGATCGGTGAAAGAATGACCACACTGCAATGGCTTGAAACTCCTTGCCGGCAAGGCGTTTCCTGGGGTGTGCCCTGGCCGCGCGGCACCGTTGCCGAGGGCACACACTTCGCCCTGACAGACGGCACGCCGGTGCAGAGCTGGACCACCGCGACCTGGCCCGACGGCTCGATCAAGTGGTCGGCGCACGCGATCGGGCCGTCCGAGCACCCGGAGTCGTCGTACGAGCTCGTGCCGGGTCAAGAGCCGACCACGCCGAGTACGCCGGTCCGGGTCGAGCGGACGGCGGACGGCGTGCGGGCGACCACCGGTCAGGTCACGTGGACGCTCACCAAGCCGCTGCTGATCGCGTCCATTGTCGACAACGACCAGGAGGTCGTGCGCGACGTACGGCTGGTCAGCATTCGCCAGGATGCGCCGGACGAGGATCTGACCCGCAATCGCCAGCAGACGACGGCGATTGTTGACAATATTATCGTCGAACAAGACGGACCCGTGCGGGCCGTCATCAAGCTGGACGGCAAGCACGGTGACTGGCTGCCGTTCTCGGTCCGCCTCTACTTCTATGCTGGTGCGACCGACGTACGCATCGTGCACAGCTTCATCTGGGACGGCGAGCCGGACCGGGACTTCCTGGCCGGGCTGGGGCTCAGTGCGGACGTGGCGATGCGCGACGAGCCGCACAACCGGCACATCCGCCTGGCCGGCCCATCCGGCTTCCTCACCGAGGCGGTCCGCGGCCTGACCGGTCTACGCCGCGACCCAGGCGAGGAGGTACGTCGTGCGCAGGTCGCCGGCCGCGAGGTCGAGGACATCCCGAACCCCGAGGTGTCGGACCGGCTGCACCTGATCCCGCAGTGGAACGACTACACGCTGGACCAGAGCAGCGCCGACGGCTTCACCCTGCGCAAGCGCACCGGATCGGAGCACGCCTGGGTCACGATCCCGGCCGGCACCAGATCACCTGGCTACGGGTACGTCGGTGGTGTCAGCGGCGGACTCGGATTCGGGCTCCGCGATTTCTGGAAGCTGCACCCGACCCGCCTGGACATCCGCAACGCGGCCACCGACGTGGCCACCGCGACGGTGTGGATGTGGTCGCCCAGCGCGCCGGCAATGGACGTGCGCTACTGGCACGACGGCATGGACCAGGACAGCTACGCCGAACAACTCGAAGGCCTCGAGATCACCTACGAGGACTACGAACCCGGCTTCGGCAACGCGCACGGCATCGCCCGGACGCACGAGCTGACGCTACGAGTGCACGACACCACTCCGTCGGCAGACGACCTCGCCGAGCACGTTGCGCTGCTCAACTCCCCCGGTCTGCTCGCGGCGGCGCCGGCACGGTTCCTGGAGGCCGGCGTCTTCGGCAGCTGGAGTCTGCCGACCGCCGACGACCAGGACATCGAGGCGCGGCTGAACTTCCTGTTCCAGTACTACGTCGGTCAGCGCGAGGACCGGCGTTGGTACGGCTTCTGGGACTACGGCGACGTCATGCACACCTACGACCGCGATCGCCACACCTGGCGGTACGACGTCGGCGGGTACGCGTGGGACAACTCGGAGCTGTCGCCGGACCTCTGGCTCTGGTACCAGTTCCTGCGGACCGGCCGGGCGGACGTGTTCCGGTTCGCCGAGGCGATGACCCGGCATACCGGTGAGGTCGACGTGTTCCACCTGGGCCGATGGAAGGGCCTCGGCTCGCGGCACAACGTGCAGCACTGGGGCTGCAGCTGCAAGCAGGTCCGCATCTCCAGTGCGCTCTACCGGCGCTTCTACTACTACCTGACCGCGGACGAGCGGACCGGTGACCTGATGGACGAGCTCGCAGCGGTCGAGGAGACGCTGCTGGTCGTCGACCCGCAGCGCAAGGTGCGACCCGACGTCTACTCCCCCGATCCGCATGCGCTCTCGGTCGAACTGGGCGTGGACTGGGGCGCACTCGCAGCGGCGTGGCTGACGCGGTGGGAGCGGTACGGCGACGAGCGAGCCCGTGCGCGGCTGGTCGGAACGATGGCCGACATCGCAGCGATGCACTATGGCTTCCTCACCGGCAACGGCCGGCTCGACCTGTCCACCGGACGCTTCGACACCAGCCGGCGCGGCATCGCGGTCTCACACCTGTCCTCGCTGTTCGGACTTCCGGAGATCTGTTCGGAGCTCATCGACCTGGACCTCGACGTACCCGGGTTCGAGAAGGCGTGGCTGGACTACTGCCGTATCTACCTGGCAACACCGGAGGAGCAGACCGCTGAGGTCGGCCACCCACTCCAAGGCATCGCACTCGTCCAGGCGCACAGCCGTCTCGCCGCGTACGCCGCCGCACGCACCGGCGACGCGGAGCTGGCACGGCTGGCCTGGCGCAAGTTCTTCGTCGGCGACGGCGACCAGCTCTACCGCAGCGCCCTGCAGCGCGAGACGGACTGGAAGACGACCCACGTCAACGGTGCGTTGATGCCCGTCGAGGAGGCCGCCTTCGTCAGCACGAACTCCGCGTCGCAGTACGCACTCGCAGCGATCCAGAACCTGTCCCTGATCCCCGAGCACCGGAACATCCCCGAACACCGGAACATCCCCGAACATCCCTGAACACCGAAACGACAGAGGTGGAAAGGCATGGAGGTCTCCCGACGTACAGTCCTGGCAGGTATGGCCGCAGTCCCCGCGGCGTCCCTGCTCGACACCCGCTCCACGGCGGTGGCCGACGTACCAGAAGTGAAGCTCAGCTGGCTGGAGGGCAAGCCGACCACGGCTGCCGTCACGACCTGGGGTACGCCGTGGCCGAAGGGCGCCGTACCTGCAGACCAAACCTTCGCGCTCAAGGCCGCCGACGGCAGCGCCGTACCCGTGCAGAGCTGGCCGACGGCGTACTGGCCGGACGGCTCGCTCAAGTGGAGCGCGCACGCCATCGCAGTCGACGCACCGGCTGAGTCGTACACCCTAGGCCCCGGTACGGCGGCCGCACCGCCGCAACCGGTCACGGTCAAGAACGAGAAGACGTACGTCGATGTCGACACGGGGGTGATCAAGACCCGGATCCGCAAGAGCGGCCCGGAGCTGATCAGTCACATCTGGCGTGATGACGTGCTGATCGCGCGCAAGGGTCAGCTCGTCAACCTGAAGCAGGACAAGATCGCCGAGGACGAGGAAGGCGGCAGCGTCCGCGAACGCTACGAGAGCGACGTCACCCGCGTCACCGTCGAGCAGTCCGGCCCGGTCCGCGCGGTGGTCCGGATCGAGGGCCGGCACAAGTCGAAGAAGGGCAAGACCTGGCTGCCGTTCTCGGTCCGGTTGTACTTCGTGGCCGGTGCGGAGAACGTCCGGATGGTGCACACGTTCGTGTACGACCGCGACGGGCAGAAGGACTACATCGCCGGCCTCGGGGTGCGCTTCCGGGTGCCGATGCGCGACGCGGCGTACGACCGTCATATCCGATTCGTGGGTGAGGGCCATGGCATGGTCTCCGAAGCCGTGAAGGGGATCACCGGGTTGCGGCGTGACCCGGGTGCGACCGTGCGCGCGGCGCAGATCGCCGGGACCAAGCTGCCCGATCCGGCCACCTGGGACCAGCGCGTGACTACGCGGTTGAAGTGGATCCCCGAGTGGGGTGACTACACGCTGAGCCAGTTGAACGCCGACGGCTTCACGGTGAAGAAGCGGACCAAGAAGGGGTACGGCTGGGTCTCGGTCGACCAGGGTGGCCGCGCGTCGGGACTCGGGTACGTTGGTGGCGTGAGCGGCGGGTTCGCCTTCGGCCTGAGGGATTTCTGGCAGCGCCACCCCACGCAACTGGACATCCGGGGTGCGTACACCGAGGAGGCCGAGGTCACGGTGTGGCTGTGGTCGCCGGATGCCGGCGCGATGGACACGCGCTTCTACCACGACGGCATGGGCGAGGACACGTATCCGGAGCAGTTGGACGCTCTCGAGATCACCTACGAGGACTACGAGCCCAAGTTCGGTACGCCGTACGGGATCGCGCGGACGTCCGAGCTCACCTTCTGGGCGCTCGCGGCGACGCCGACGGCCGCCCGGCTCGGCGACCTGGCCGACCAGGTGCGGACTCCCCCGCAGCTGATCAACCCGGTGGACCAGCTCATCAGTACGCGCGTCTTCGGCGGGCTCGTCTCGCCGGTCGACCGGTCGGTGCCGGCGAGGAAGGCGATCGAGGACCACCTGGACTTCCTGTTCGACTTCTATCGCGGCCAGGTCGAGTCGCGGCACTGGTACGGGTTCTGGGACTACGGCGACATCATGCACACGTTCGACGAGGACCGGCTGGTCTGGCGGTACGACGTCGGCGGGTACGCATGGGACAACTCGGAACTGTCACCGGATCTGTGGCTCTGGTACTCGTTCCTGCGCTCCGGACGGGCCGACATCTTCCGGTTCGCCGAGGCGATGACCCGTCACACCGGCGAGGTCGACGTCTATCACCTCGGGCAGTGGGCCGGTCTGGGTACGCGGCACGGCGTACAGCACTGGGCTGACAGTGCAAAGCAACAGCGGATCAGTACGGCGATCTACCGGCGGTTCTACTACTACCTCACGGCCGACGAACGCACTGGCGATCTGCTGTCCGAGCTCGTGGACTCGGACCAGACGTTCCTGGTGCTGGATCCGCTGCGGAAGATCAGGACCGAGCCGTACGAGCCGGACCCGCACGCGCTCGCCATCGGTCTCGGCACGGACTGGAGTGGTCTGGCTGCCGCGTGGCTGACCGAGTGGGAGCGGCAGGGGCCGAAGGCAGACGTTGCCCACAGCAAGCTTCTCGGCACGATGGAAACGATCGGCGCGATGCCGAACGGCTTCGTCACCGGCGGCGGTCTGTACGACCTCGACACCGGGCGGTTCGCGCCCGTCACCGAGAAGACGGTGAGTGTGTCGCACCTCAGCGCGATGTTCGGCCAGGTGGAGATCTGCGCCGAGATCCTCGACCTGGTGGAGATGCCGGCGTTCGAGGCGGCCTGGCTGCAGTACTGCCGCCTCTTCAACGCCACCCGCGAGGAGCAGACGGCGGAGTGCGGTGCGTACTTCGGCAACCTGATCCTCCGCCAGGGCCACTCCCGGCTCACCGCGTACGCCGCCGTACGCCTGGATCGGGACGACCTGGCCGCGCGGGCGTGGAAGGAGTTCTACACCGGCGACGGCTACGGCCCGAACCTCCCGTGGGCCTCCGAAGAGGTGAAGTCGACGCTCAACCCGACGCAGGCCGCCAAGTGGGTCTCCACCAACACCACGGCCCTCTACGGCCTGGCCGCCATCCAGACGCTCGCGCTGGTCGGCGACCAGATCGTCAACCCGTAAACAGTTGGAGGGCGCGGGATCCCCGCGCCCTCCAGTAGCTGTCAATCAGCCGACCTCGGCCATGATTTCGTCGGAGACGTCGAAGTTCGCGTAGACGTTCTGGACGTCGTCGCTGTCCTCGAGCGCGTCGATCAGGCGGAAGATCTTGCCGGCGCCATCGGCGTCCAGCTCGACCGTCATCGACGGGACGAACTGCACGTCGGCCGAGTCGTAGTCGATGCCGGCGTTCTGCAGCGCGGTCCGGGCCTGGACCAGGTCGGTGGCCTCGGTGACGACCTCCCAGGACTCGCCGAGGTCGTTCACCTCCTCGGCACCGGCCTCGAGCACGGCCTCCATCACGTCGTCCTCGGACAGCGACTTGCCGTCCTGGTCCTTGGCCACGACGATGACGCCCTTGCGATTGAACAGGTACGCGACCGAGTTCGGGTCGGCCAGCGAGCCGCCGTTGCGCGTCATCGCCGTACGGACATCCGCGGCCGCGCGGTTGCGGTTGTCGGTGAGGCACTCGACCAGCATCGCCACGCCGTTCGGGCCGTAGCCCTCGTACATGATCGTCTGGTACTCCGCGCCACCGGCCTCGGCACCGGAACCACGCTTGACCGCGCGGTCGATGTTGTCGTTCGGGACCGAGGACTTCTTCGCCTTCTGGATGGCGTCGTACAGGGTCGGGTTCCCGCCAGGGTCGCCGCCGCCCATCCGGGCGGCCACCTCGATGTTCTTGATCAGCTTCGCGAAGAGCTTGCCGCGCCTCGCGTCGATGACGGCTTTCTTGTGCTTCGTGGTGGCCCACTTGGAGTGGCCTGACATGGCGAACCCAACCCTTCTACTGCTGCTACCGACTCAGAGGCCGCGGACCAGCTCGGCGAAGTAGCCGTGCAGCCTGGCGTCCCCGGTCATCTCCGGATGGAACGACGTGGCCAGCAGCCGATCGTGGCGAACGGCGACGATCCTACCCGTGGCCGGGCCTGAGCTCACGGTCGAGAGTACCTCGACGTCCCGTCCGACCCGCTCCACCCACGGTGCCCGGATGAACACGGCGTGGTACGGCGTGCCGAACCCTGGGCCCAGACCCGGGAAGTCCAGGTCCGCCTCGAACGAGTCCACCTGCCGCCCGAACGCGTTGCGGCGTACCGTCACGTCGAGTCCGCCGAGGGTCTCCTGACCCTCGATCCCGCCGGTGATCTCGTTCGCCAGCATGATCATCCCGGCGCAGGTGCCGAAGACCGGCATCCCGTCGGCGATCCGCTTCTGCAGCGGCTCGAACAGCTCGAACGCCCGCGCCAGCTTGTCCATCGTGGTCGACTCGCCGCCCGGTAGCACGAGCGCGTCCACCTGCTCCAGCTCGGACGGACGCCGTACCGGCCGCGCCTCGACGCCCACGTCGGTCAGCATCGCCAGGTGCTCCCGCACATTCCCCTGCAATGCGAACACACCGATCACAGTCATAGCGTCAGCCTTCGCTTCCAGTCGAGTGTGACCTCGATGCGGCCTTCGTCGAACGTGGCGGGGAGGTCGTGTTCGTCCAGCAGGGCGAGTACGTCCTCCAGGAGCGGCTCACCGGGTGCGACGTTCGCGGTGTCCGGATGCCAGAGCTTGAGCTCGAGCATGCTGAAGTCGACCGCGTGCCAGACGTCGGTGTCGGTGAAGAACACCAGCCCCTTGGGATCCGAAGCTGCCTCGAGCGCCTGCCGGGCGGCGTGGTGGTCCGATGTGTACCGGACCACCACGAGTCCCCGCTTCTCGAGCTCGGAGAGTACGGCGTCCAGCCGGTCCGGATCCGTCTCCGCCGGCCACTCGGCGGACTCGGCGCTCAGATCCATCACGGCCTCGCCGATGAGCAGCGGCACCAGAGCAGCCGCGTCCATCGACGGTGCGTCCTCCTGGACCGCCTCCGTCAGCGCAGCCGTGATCGTCGCGTGGTCGGCGTACCCGGACCGCACCAGGACACGAGCGAGACCGCGCAGCTCCCGCGCGGTCCGCTCGTCCACTGACTGCAGGCTGTTGGTCACCAGCCGCGCTCGGCGAGCCGGTGCGGCTGCGGGATCTCGTCGACGTTGATGCCGACCATGGCCTCGCCCAGGCCGCGGGAGACCTTGGCGAGCACGTCCGGGTCGTCGTAGAAGGTGGTGGCCTTGACGATCGCCTCGGCGCGCTGGGCCGGGTTGCCGGACTTGAAGATGCCGGAGCCGACGAACACGCCCTCGGCGCCGAGCTGCATCATCATCGCGGCGTCGGCCGGGGTGGCGATCCCGCCGGCGGTGAA
Source organism: Kribbella capetownensis (assembly GCF_004331485.1). Lineage (GTDB taxonomy): Bacteria > Actinomycetota > Actinomycetes > Propionibacteriales > Kribbellaceae > Kribbella > Kribbella capetownensis. Next base: position 16,512 of record NZ_SJKD01000004.1, on the reverse strand, counting down.
CAGTACGACCGGCAGCTTGCCGAGCGCAGCGACCTCCTTGACCAGCTCGTACGGCGCCTGCAGCTCCTTGGCGGCGACGTACAGCTCGTCCTCGGGGAGGCCCTGCAGCTTGCGGAGCTCCTGGCGGATCTGGCGCATGTGGGTGGTCGCGTTGGACACGTCACCCGTGCCGGCCTCGCCCTTGGAGCGGATCATCGCCGCACCCTCGGTGATCCGGCGCAGCGCCTCGCCCAGGTTGGTCGCACCGCAGACGAACGGCACGGTGAACTGCCACTTGTCGATGTGGTTGGCGTAGTCGGCCGGGGTGAGCACCTCGGACTCGTCGATGTAGTCCACACCGAGGCTCTGCAGCACCTGCGCCTCGACGAAGTGACCGATCCGGGCCTTGGCCATCACCGGGATCGAGACAGCGTTGATGATGCTGTCGATCATGTCCGGGTCGCTCATCCGGGAGACGCCGCCCTGCGCGCGGATGTCAGCCGGGACCCGCTCCAGCGCCATCACCGCGACCGCGCCGGCGTCCTCGGCGATCTTGGCCTGCTCGGCGGTGACGACGTCCATGATCACGCCGCCCTTGAGCATCTCCGCCATGCCGCGCTTGACCTTCGCGGTGCCGGTCTGGGGGCCGGTCTGGGGGGTCTGGTTCTCGGTCACTACATCCTCCTGGTCGTGGGGCTCCCCTCCAGATTAGGGGGCAGCAGGCACCGATCCTCAGTCCACCTCGGATCAAGTGGACTGAGCCAGCGCAGCGCCCAGACGGGCCACCACCAGCCGGAGCGTGGCAGGCGGCGCGGTGAACGGAATGCGGATGTGACGCCGGTCCGTGCCCTCTGGTGTGAACAGGTCACCGGCGCCCAGCAGCAGTCCGTGCTCCCTCGCCGCCTCCAGCACCCGTCGTGCGCGTACTTCGGTCAGCTCGAGCCAGAGCGTCATACCTCCGGTCGGCGTGGGCCACGCCACACCGTCGAGCGCCTTGAGACCGGCCTCGAGCGCCATCAGGTTCGCCCTCAGCCGGGTACGGCGGCGGCCGATCACCTTGTCGAGCTTCTGGATGATCGCCTGGGCCAGGAGGTCGTCGAGCGCGCTCGGCGACGCCACACTGAGCTGTGCGGCCGTGTTGATGCGTCTGCGGAGCTGCTTGCCGGTCCGGACCCAGCCGACGCGCAGTCCGCCCCACACCGTCTTCGAGAGCGAGCCGACACTCACAGTGCGCGGGTAGCGACTCAGTGGCTCGGCCTGCTCCCCGCTGGCCAGCCAGAGCGGTCGCATGGTCTCGTCGCTGATCAGCGCAGCACCGTACCTGCGGGCTATCTCGATGATCGTCGTACGGCGATCTGCCGGGATGCTCAGGCCGGTGGGGTTGTGGTTGTCGGCCTGGAGGTAGATGACCTTGGGGCGGTGCCGTCGGCAGAGGTGGGCGAGCTGGTCGGTGTCCCAGACACCTGCCGGCCAGCCGGCCACGTCGAGGTGGTGCTTGCGCAGCAGGTCGAAGGCAGCGGGGTACGTCGGTGTCTCGGTGATTGCTACGCCTGGTCCGAGATCCAGACCGGCCAGTGCGGCGTTCAGTCCGGCTGCTGCGCCGACGGTCAGCGTGAGCTGGTCTGGCTCGGTCGGCACGCCCTCGATCGTGAGGCGCTCTGCCAAGGCTTGGCGCAGTTCCAATGAGCCGCCCGGTGGCGGACCGTCGCCGCCCATGGCGTGCGGTAGTGCGTTCGCGACTACTTGGGCTGCCACTTCCGCCACGTCGTGCGGCGCCGCTGTGGTTGCGAACCGGAGGTCGAGGACCGGCTCGTCGCCCGCCGTGACTGTGGAGGCCGGCGCGATCGGGTCCAGCAGGCGGTCCAGTGGTCTCACATGGGTGCCGGAGCCTCGTTTGGTCTCCAGTACGCCGTCTGTGCGCAGGTGGTCCAGCGCCCGTACGACGGTCACCCGGCTCACGCCGAGCCGGTCGGCCAGCACGCGTTCCGAGGGGAGGCGTGAGCCGATGGACAGGTCGCCGCGCTCGATCCGGCGCAGTACCAGCGCCTCGACCTGCTCGGTCTTCGTCCCGTCCGCCGGGTCGAGATCCATCTTCCGCCACATAAGTCCAGTCTGACACCACTGGCCTGATGGGCGTCGCTCCGTCCGCTGGCTGGCGGGTTGTTCCACCGCTGACGGCTGACATCCCGCCAGCAACACGACAACCCGCTATCGGGATGGTCTGGTCGGTGGTGGGTGTCGGTGGGGGGTGTGAGGATTGGGAGGTGGACGAACGGTGGGCGATTGCGCCGGAGGAGGGTGGCGGGGCGGTGCTCGTCGCCTTGCATCCGGACGGGCAGCCTGCTGGTCCGGTGCTGCACGAGCCGTCGCTGGCGGGCGCGGTCGGTTCGCGTCCGCAGGTGTCCCGGTGGGTGTGGCGGTCCTCGGCCGAGATCTATCCACGGTTGCTGGCCGGCGGCGTACGGGTGGAGCGCTGCTACGACATCGAGAACAGCGAAGGGTTGTTGCTTGGGCATGCGGGCCGGTTGGGTGAGCCGCGCTCGGCGGCTGCGGCTTGGGGGCGGTTGAGCGGTGGGCCGGTCCCACCGGACCCGCCGCTGCGGGCCGTCGTACCGGGTGAGCAGTCGTCCTTGTTCGAGATCCAGGAGGAGCCGGTTGCGTTCGAGGCGCTGCTTCGGGTGTACGCCGATCAGCTCCGGCGGCACGGGGAGGCGGAGTACCCGGATCGGATGCGGTTGCTCACGGCATCGGAATCGTCGGGGATGCTGGTCGCCGCGGAGATGGATCGGGCCGGCTTGCCGTGGAGCTCGGACGCCCATCGCGCCGTGCTGTCCGAGCTGCTGGGTGAGCGGTTCGGCGGGACCGGAGAGCCGCGGCGGCTGACCGAGCTGGCGGACCAGGTGTCGGAGGCGTTCGGGCGGCGGGTGCGGCCGGATCTGCCCGCGGATGTGCTGAAGGCGTTCAAGCAGGCCGGGTACCAGCTGAAGTCGACCCGGCGGTGGGAGCTGGAGACGATCGATCATCCGGCGGTCGAGCCGCTGGTCGAGTACAAGAAGCTCTATCGGATCTACACGGCGAACGGATGGTCCTGGCTGCAGGACTGGGTGCATGACGGTCGGTTCCGGCCTGGGTTCGTGCCTGGAGGGACGGTCTCCGGGCGCTGGATCACCAACGGCGGTGGTGGTCTGCAGATCCCCAAGGTGATTCGTCGCGCGGTCGTCGCCGACCCCGGCTGGAGCCTCGTGGTCGCGGACGCGTCCCAACTGGAGCCGCGCATCCTGGCGGCGATCTCTCGCGACCCGGCCTTGATGGAGGTCTCGAGTGATCCCGGTGATCTCTACAAGGCCGTGTCGGACCAGGCGTTCTCGGGTGACCGCGCGAAGGCGAAGCTCGCCGTACTCGGCGCGATCTACGGCCAGACGTCCGGCGACGGCCTGAAGAACCTGGCCATGCTGCGCCGACGCTTCCCGTTGGCCGTCGCGTACGTCGACGACGCCGCACGCGCCGGCGAGGAAGGCCGCCTCGTCCGCACCTGGCTCGGCCGCACTTGCCCACCTACCGGCGCACAGCTCGACGACGCGATGCTCGAAGGTCCACCCGCAGACGAGCCGCAAACCGACGCTCGCCACGCAAGAGCCCGCGGCCGCTTCACCCGCAACTTCGTCGTCCAAGGCAGCGCCGCCGACTGGGCTCTGCTGATGCTCGCCGCCCTCCGCCAATCCCTGGCGGATCTCAAAGCCGAGCTCGTCTTCTTCCAGCACGACGAGGTCATAGTCCACTGCCCCACCGAAGAGGCCCCAGTCGTGGTCGAAGCCATCCAAGCCGCCAGCAACCTAGCCGGCACCCTCACCTTCGGCCCCACCCCGACCAACTTCGCCTTCACCACCACGACCACGAAAACCTACGCCGACGCCAAGTAATCCTCAGCCGTCGCGCCGCTCGAGAATGAGATCCACGGCCGAGTCGAGCTCCTGATCAGCCGTCAAGTGCAGGTGCGCCCGCATCACCACCCCATTCACCGACGAAGAAGTACTCGACCTGACGCTGGGCGTGCGCGTCCGACAACCCGACTCCCTCAGTCATGGACACCAGCTTGTGCACGCACCGCACCAACGTGTGCAGGCTCCGGCGCAACAGCAGGTCAGCCCCTTCGATCACCACCGCCACCGGCGTCTCGTCACGCGCCGTCAGCAGGTCCCACAACCGATCGCCGAACGCAGCCCAACTCCCCGCCCCAAGCGACGAGAACCCCAACCGCACACTCAACTCCACCAGCAGCCCGTCCTTCACATCCCCACCCTCAGGTGCCTCCGCCCGCACCACCCAGAACCCGAGCTGCCCCAACCCCCGCAGAGTCGCGTCCAGCTCCCTCGCCTCCACCAGATACGGCGCCGTCGTCAACCAAGGCATCCGAGCCTCAACATCCACCCACTCCACCCACACGCTCGACCTACCAACTCCCATGCGCGCCTCCTGCCGACCACGTCCCACCATCGCTCACGCTCGGGAGTCACGCAGGTAGGCGGTCCGGTAGGGACTATCTCGCTAACGGTGTTTCCGGCGGTGTTCATCAATAGGTTTCGGCTGCCGGGAATCGGTCGCCGAAGGTGATCGCGAACGCGTTGAGTGCTGGTTTCCAGCGCGTCGCCCATCGTGCCCGGCCGGTGCCGGTGGGGTCCAGCGAGCGGGTCACGAGGTAGAGGCATTTCAGCGCGGCCTGTTCGGTCGGGAAGTGGCCGCGGGCCCTGATCGCGCGCCGGTAGCGGGCGTTCAGGGACTCGATCGCGTTCGTGGAGCACAGGACCCGGCGGATCTCGACGTCGTAGTCCAGGAACGGGATGAACTCGTTCCAGGCGTTGTCCCACAGCCTGATCACCGCCGGGTAGCGCTGCCCCCACTTGCCGGCCAGGTCGTCGAACGCGGACCGGGCGGCGCCGGCGTTGACGGCGGTGTAGATCGGCTTGAGATCGCGGGACAGCTCGGGCCAGTGCTTGCGGGAGGTGAGTCGGAAGGTGTTGCGGATCAGGTGGATGATGCAGGTCTGCACGATCGCCGGCGGCCACACGTTCGCCACCACCTCGGGCAGGCCCTTCAGCCCGTCACAGACGACGAAGAACACGTCTCGCACGCCGCGGTTGCGCAGGTCGGTGAGCACGGCCATCCAGAACTTCGCGCCCTCACCACTGCCCGCAGTACCGGCCCACAACCCCAAAACGTCTCGCTCACCGGCCAGCGTCACGCCGATCGCGGCGTAGTACGGGCGGTTCGCGACCTGCCCGTCGCGGACCTTGACCACGATCGCGTCGATGAACACCGCCGCGTAGACCTCGTCCAATGGTCGCGTGGCCCAGTCGGTCATCTCCTCGATCACCTTGTCGGTGATCCGGCTGATCGTCTCCCGGCTGACCGAGGCACCGTAGATCTCGGCGAAGTGCGCCGCGATCTCGCCGGTGGTCAGTCCCTTGGCATACAGCGACAGCACCACCTCGTCGACACCGGACAACCGGCGTTGGCGCTTCTTCACGATCTGCGGGGTGAACGTGCCGGCCCGATCCCGCGGTACCTCGAGCTCGACCGGGCCGGAGTTCTCGGTCAGGACGGTCTTGGACCGCGACCCGTTACGCACGTTGCCCGACACCGGGGTCCCGTGCCGCTCATGGCCCAGGTGCTCGGTCATCTCCTCGTTCAACGCGGTCTCGAGCACCGCCTTGTTCAGCTGCTTGAGCAGCCCGTCCGGCCCGGTCAGCGACAGCCCCTGCTCCTTGGCCAGCCGCACCATCTCAGCCGCAGCCCGCTGCTCCGCCGACTCCTTGCCCTGCTTCCTCTTGCCTGCCACATCCGGCAGTGTCGCGGTCATAGCCGCACCTTTCCCGCCAACCACCACAGTCGGCGCGTCGGGCCGGAAACACCGTTAGACGGACAGTCCCGTCCGGTAAGCCGTAGCGGGTGAAGTTGGTGGTTTCGTAGGCGGTTATTTCGGCTATGCGGGATTGTTCGACGCGGAAGATGTCCAGGCCGAAGGGGGTGTAGGTGGGGGCGTTGGGGGGCTTGAGGTAGGCGGCGAGGGTGGGCTGGCGGTTGACGGTGGTGGGGAGGAAGCGCCAGTGGCCGCGGTACGTCGGGTCGAGGTTGGGGGCCAGGGAGCGGTGGGCTGCGGTGAGGCCTTCGAACCAGAAGGGGTACGGCGGCATGGTGATGCGGACGTCCTCGTGCATCAGCGCGACCAGGGCGTCGGGATCACCGGCTTCCCAGGCGGCGACGTACTTGCGAAGAAGGGTTCGTTCGTCGGCGGATGAGGGGGTGGCGGACCACTCGGAGCGGTGTGGGGGTAGATGGTCGCGGAGGACCGGGCGGGCGCGTTGGAGGGCTGAGTTGACGGCCGCGACGGTCAGGTCGGTGGCGTCGGCGGTCTCGCGAGCCGGCCAGCCGAGGACGTCGCGGAAGATGAGTACGGCGCGTTGCCGCGGTGGCAACTGCTGGATCGCCACCAAGAACGCCAGCTCGATCGTCTCCCGGCGTACCACCTGAGCATCCGGCTCCTCGGCGCGATCGAGCAGTACGTCGGGGAACGGTTGCAGCCACGGCAGATCGTCGCGCGGCGGAAGTGCGGTCGCCGGGAACGACGCCGGTTCGAGCTGATACGGGAGGACTCGCTGCGGACGCCGTACGTCGTCGATGCAGGCGTTGGTCGCGATCCGGTAGAGCCACGCACGCAACGATGAGCGGCCCTCGAAGTCGTCGCGTCGGCGCCACGCCCGCAGGAACGTCTCCTGGACCAGGTCCTCGGCGTCGTCGTACGAGCCGAGCATCCGGTAGCAGTGCACCCGCAGCTCATGCCGGTACCTCTCGAGGTCCTCGAAGTCGGTGCTCACCTGCCGTCCTCCAACTCGATCGTGGCCGGCATCGGCGCGTGCCCGGCCAGCCGGAACCAGCTGACCAGCCGCCGCCGACGCAGCTCGCGCGTCGACACCACGATGTCGTTGTGGAAGCGGCGTGCCAACTGGACCCGCCGCATCGCCAGGTTCAGCTCAGCGGTCCACGGCTCCACATCGGTGCCGGTGGCATGGATCGCGCGGGTCAGCGCCGACTCCCGCTGCTCGCGCTCCTCCGGCGACGCGGTCCGGGCGCGATGCGCCGCGTCGAGCAGCAGCAGGGACGACGCGGGGTCGAGCATCCCACTGCCGCCCAACTCACCGACCAGCGCGGAACGCCGGGCGAGCTCCGTGTCCAGTGACGCCCGGGCGAGCTCGACCCGGTGGTGCAGGCGATCGAGCCGCCCGGCCGTCCAGCTCGCGTAGGCGCCGAACAGCAGCAGCACCACACCGATCGCGAGCAGCGCCCAGGACACCTTCACGAATCTATTCGATCACCCCTTACGGAGCGCTGACGGACGAGGCGAATCCGGTCATCGCCACCCCCGCCGCCACTAGCGTCGGGACCATGGCTGATATCGGTGTGATCGGCGGTTCCGGCTTCTACTCGTTCCTGTCCGACGCGAAACCTGTCGTGGTCGACACCCCGTTCGGCGCGCCCAGTGAGCCGCCGGTCGTGGGCGATCTCGACGGTCGCGAGGTGGCGTTCATCCCCCGGCACGGCGCGGACCACCGCTTCCCACCGCACCGCGTCAACTATCGCGCCAACCTGTGGGCGCTCCGGTCGCTCGGCGTCCGCCAGGTCCTCGGACCGTGCGCGGTCGGCTCGCTGAAACCTGAGCTCACGCCCGGCACCTTCGTCGTCCCCGACCAGTACGTCGACCGCACCTGGGGACGAGCGCACACGGTGTACGACGAGTCGCCGGTGGTCCACACGTCGGCCGCTGACCCGTACTGCCCGGTCGGCCGATCCACGGTGATTGCTACCGGCAAGGTCGTACCGGAAGGGACGATGGTGGTGATCAACGGTCCGCGGTTCTCGACGCGTGCGGAGTCTCGTTGGCATGCCGCACAGGGCTGGTCGGTCGTCGGTATGACCGGTGCGCCCGAGGCGTCCATCGCGCGGGAACTCGCGCTCTGCTACACCTCGATCGCCGTCGTCACCGACCACGATGCCGGTGTGGAGACCGGCGGCGGCGTCACGCAGGCCGAGGTCTTCCAGGCGTTCGAGCACAGCATCGAGCGGCTGCGGAGTCTCGTCACCGACGTGATCAGTCAGCTGCCGAAGACGGACGCCGACTGCAGCTGCCGGCATGTGCTCGACGGTACGGCGGCGGAGGACGTCTGGTGAGAGTCCTACTGACCGGCGGCGCCGGCTTCATCGGCCGGCACGTCCACACCCAACTCGTTGCCGAGGGCCATGAGGTCGTCGTCCTCGACTCCTTCCGCCCCGACGTCCACGCACACAAGCCCGCGCCGCGACCCGGGCTGATCGTCGGCGACGTCCGCGACGCCGAGGTCGCCCAGAGTGCGCTCCACGGCATCGACACCGTCGTCCACCTGGCCGCGAAAGTCGGACTCGGCGTCGACCTCGACGATCTGGACGACTACGTCTCCAGCAACAGCCTCGGTACGGCGGTCCTCCTCCGCGGACTCGCGCACGCGAAGATCCGGCGCCTCGTCTACGCGAGCTCGATGGTCGTGTACGGCGAGGGCCGCTACGACTGCGACGTACACGGCCAGGTCGCGCCAGGCCCACGCCGGACCGAGGACCTCGACGCCGGCCGCTTCGAACCACCCTGCCCGCGATGCGGCGCTCAACTCCGGCCCGGTCTTGTCGAGGAGGACGCCGTACTCGATCCGCGGAACGCGTACGCCGCCAGCAAGCTCAACGGGGAACACCTTGCTACCTCCTGGGCGCGCGAGACCGAGGGGCACGTGAGCGCTCTCCGGTTTCACAACGTCTACGGCCCCGGCATGCCGCGGAACACGCCGTACGCCGGGGTCGCGGCGATCTTCCGGTCCGCGTTGGAGCGGGGCGAGGCGCCGACGGTCTTCGAGGACGGTCGGCAACGCCGTGACTTCATCCACGTCCACGACATCGCCACCGCCGTGAGCGCCGCCGCGGGAGCGCTGTCCGAGCGATTCACCGCCTACAACGTCGGTAGCGGCACGATCCACACGATCGGAGACGTCGCCGCCGAACTCGCCCGCGCCTACAACGGCCCGACCCCGGTCACCACCGGGCAATACCGCCTCGGCGACGTCCGCCACATCACCGCGAACTCCGATCGCCTCCGCGACCACCTCGGCTGGAAGCCGACCTACGACCTAGCCACCGGCCTGGCCGACCTCCTCCGATCCCCAGACCCAGCCCCGGCCTGAGCCGGAGGTGAAGAAGAGCCGAGCGATGGCGCGCACAGCTGAACCGAAGGAACCCAGCTCCGCGGTGAGCTGGGCGGGCTCAGCTCGGCGTTGAGCTGGAGAGCGTCAGTTGTTGGCGGAGACCGGGGGTAGGTCTATTTGGAAGGCGCAGCCGCCGGCGACGTTGGTGACGCCGATGGTGCCGTCGTGGGATTCGACGACGCCACGGGCGATCGCCAGGCCCAGGCCGCCGCCGCTCGAGCCGGCTGCGTTGGCGGGCGTGCGTTGCTCGTCGCCGCGCCAGCCGACGTCGAAGACGCGGTCCAGATCGTCGGTGGGAATCCCGCCACACGCGTCGGTTACCGCGAGGCGGACGCGGCCATCGGCCTCGCGGTCGACTGTCAGCGTGACCGTCCCGCCGGATTCGGTGTGACGGATCGCGTTGCCGACCAGGTTTGTCACCGCTCGGGTCAGCTCATCCGGATCGCCTTGCACGGCGAGTCGATCGTCACCACCCGGCGTCGAGAGCGCTAGCCGTACGCCGAACGCCCGTGCGTGCTCCCCGTTCTCCCCCGCCACATCCTCCGCGAGCTCGCGCAGACTGACTGCGGACCGCCGCCGCGGCAACGGCGCCGCGGACAACCGCGACAGCTCGAACAAGTCGTCCACCAGCCCGGTCATCCGATCGACCGTTGATCGCATCTGCCGCAGCGCCCCTGGTACGTCGTCGACCACGCCGTCCTCGAGTCCCTCCGACACGGCCCGCAACCCGGCGAGCGGCGTACGAAGATCGTGCGACATGAACGCGACCAGCTCCCGCCGGCTGGACTCGAGTGCACGCTCACGCTCGTTGGACGCGGCGAGCTTGCGCCGCGTCAGCTCCAGCTCCTCCGTGAGCGCCGCCAACTCTGCGGGGACCGCGCCGCTGCGCACCTCCGACGGCTCGTACGACGTGCCCAGATGGCGCAACCGCCGGCCGACCTCGCGTGAACCGGTGCTGATCCATTGACCCAGGAGCACCGACATCCCGAGCCCGAGCAGGGCCGCGAACGCCAGCGTCCACAGCACCACCCACGAGTCGTGCTCGGAGATGAACATCGCCCGCACGCTCTGCATGACCGCGGCGAGCGCGGCCGCCATCGGTGCAAGCGCCGCCACGATCATCGTGATGCGCAGCGAACGACGCCGGAACTGCCACAGGATCGCGCCACCGATCGCCGCGACCACCAGCGTCCACAGCGTGGTGAGCGCGAGGATCGTGACCATGTCTCGATTCATTCGGCATCACCGACGAACCGGTAGCCCGTCCGCGGCACGGTCAGCACCAGCCGCGGATCGGACGGATCCGCTTCGATCTTCTCCCGCAACCGGCGTACGTGGACCGTGACCGTCGAGGAATCGCCGAAGTCCCAGCCCCAGACCCGCCGGAGTAACTCGGCCTTCGTGTACGCCTTGCCCGCGTGCGACACCAGGAACGCCAGCAGATCGAATTCGCGGTGCGTCAGCGACAGCTCGTTGCCGTCCAGAGAGGCGAGCCGGGCAGCGGTATCGATCGTGACCGGTCCCGCGCTCAGCTTCGTCGGGGTCAGATCGAGGCCGGCCAGCCGTTCCTCGCGGCGCAGCATCGCCTGCACCCGCAGCGTGAGCTCGCGCGGGCTGAACGGCTTGACCACGTAGTCGTCCGCGCCGACCTCGAGGCCGACCAGGCGGTCCTCCTCCTCGCCCCGGGCGGACAGCATGATTACCGCGGCCCCGTCGTCGGCCGCGCGCATCCGGCGCAGCACCTCCAGCCCGGACAGTCCGGGCAGCATCACGTCCAGGACGACGACCGACGGCTTCCACTGCTGCCAGACCTCGACCGCCGCGATACCGTCCGGAACCACCCGGGCGTCGTACCCGGCCTTGGTCAGGTACGCCGAGACGACGTTGGACACGGTCGGGTCGTCGTCGACCACGAGTACACGAGTAGCCACGATCAGAGCCTAGATGTTCCGGGGACGGGCCGAGCCCGGTGCTCCCTGGGTGACACCGGACGTAAGCGAGCCGTAGTCAGGTCCGGCGCCCGACGGCAGGCGATTGTCCCTACGGTCGAAGAGTGTCAGTCGATCTCATCCTGCCGTGCCTGAACGAGGCGGCGGCGCTGCCCTGGATCCTCGAACGGCTGCCCGTGGGCGTCCGGGCCGTTGTCGTCGACAACGGTTCCACCGACGGGTCGCCCGAGATCGCCGCGCGCTTCGGCGCGTCGGTGGTCCGGTGCGAGGTTCGCGGGTACGGCGCCGCGTGTCATGCCGGTCTCGAAGCGGCCGAGGCGGAGGTGGTGGCGTTCATGGACGCGGACGCATCGCTCGATCCGCTGCAGCTGGACCGGGTGACAGCACCGGTCCTCGCGGGCGCGGTCGATCTGATGGTGGGACGCCGTAGGGCGCTCACCCGGCGTTCTTGGCCGTGGCACCTGCGGCTGGCGAATGCCGAGCTGTCCCGGCGGATCAGACGCCGTACCGGAGTTGCGTTGCACGACCTCGGACCGATGCGGGCCGCGCGCCGGTCCGCGTTGCTGGGTCTGGATCTGCGTGACCGGCGGTCCGGCTATCCGCTGGAGACCGTGGTCCGTGCCGCGGAGGCCGGCTGGCGGATCGCCGAGGTTGATGTGGACTACCTGCCTCGATCCGGGCGTTCCAAGGTCACCGGTACGCCGCTCGGCGCTGCCCGGGCCGTGCTCGACATGTCGAAGGTGCTGGCCGGATGAACCGCGGCACTCTGATCGTCATCGCGAAGGAACCGGTGGCGGGCCGGGTCAAGACACGGCTGCAGACCGAGTTCACCGCGCACGAGGCCGCGGCGCTGGCGCGGGCGTCGCTGGTCGACACCCTCAACACGGTCCGGTCGGCGCGCGCATCCCGCCGTGTCCTTGCGCTCGACGGCGATCCAGGGCCTTGGCTCCCGGAGGGTTTCGAGGTGATCGGACAGCGCGGCGACGGGCTCGACGAGCGGTTGGCCGCGGCCTTCGAGGACGCCTTCGACGGTACGCCGATGGTGCTTGTCGGGATGGATACGCCGCAGCTCACGGCTGATCTGCTGAGTGTTCGGTGGTCCGGGTACGACGCGGTGCTCGGGCTGACTGAGGACGGCGGCTACTGGTGCCTTGGATTGCGCAAGCCGGATCCTCGCGCGCTGATCGGCGTACCGATGTCGACGGATCACACCGGGCGGGATCAGCTCCGGCGGCTGCAGGATCTCGGGCTGCGGGTGCTGATGCTGCCGACGTTGCGAGACATGGACACGCCTCGGGACGCGTCGGTGATCGCGGCGGCGCATCCGTCGTTGCGGATGTCGCGGTTGTACCGGCGGTTGCAGCACGCGGCACATCCGGGGTTGCTGTTCGAGCAGGCGTTGGGCGGTACGACGAGGGTGGTTGCTACCGGCATCGATGGGCGGACTGTGCCCTCGTTGTCGGAGCTGGATCGGTGGCGGTCTCCGGCGGATGAGGTGGATCGGCTGGCGCTGAGCCGGTGCGAGGGGCCGGTGCTGGACGTCGGGTGTGGGCCTGGGCGGATCGTGACTGCACTGGCGGAGCGTGGGATCCCTGCGCTTGGGGTGGACATCTCGCCGCGGGCGGTTTCGCTGACGACGTCGCGTGGTGCGGCTGCGCTGCGGCGGCCGGTGCAGGAGCGGCTTCCGGGTGAGGGGCGTTGGGGCAGCGTTCTGTTGATGGACGGGAACATCGGCATCGGCGGGGACCCGGCCGACCTGCTGCGGCGCTGTGCCGAATTGGTCCGGCCGGACGGGCTGGTCCTGGTCGAGGTCGATCCCGACGACGATCTGGACGAGACTGCTCCGATCGTCCTGCGCAGTTCCACCGGGCGACGGTCGACTCCGTTGCCGTGGGCAAGGGTAGGAACCCGCGCCCTCCTTCGCCACGCCCACGCCGTACGCCTCCACCCGACCGAAGACTGGCGCGCCGGCCACCGAGCCTTCCTGACCCTCCGCCCCACCGCCTGATGCCTGGACGGGTGAGTTCGGGGATGGCCCTGGTTGCTGGGGGTGTGGCGGTGGGCGTTGCTTCGGTGGTGATTCTCGCAGCGAACAAGCAGTGGTGGCCCAATCTCCTGTTGGTGGTGGGGAGTTTGGTGGTTGCGGGGGTGGTGTGGCGGTTCGGCCGGCGGCTGGGAGTGGTGGCGGTTGTGGTGGTTGCTGGGGTTTGTCAGGTGCCTGGCTTGATGCACGCGCCGATCACCAGCACGGATGCTTATCGGTACGTGTGGGACGGGCGGGTGCAGTTGTCGGGGAGCTCGCCGTACTCGCATGTGCCGTTGGACGACGCGTTGGCGCAGCTGAGGGACCCGGTGCTGTTTCCAGGGTTGTCACCCGCAGAGAGATCGGGAGTGACCGGTCCCCCGCGCCTCCCGAAGGATCCGGCGGCACTCGCCGCCTTGTCCACCGACGATCCCAGGACGCGGATCAATCGGCCCCGGGTTCCGACCATCTACCCGCCTGTCGCGCAGGCGTACGTCACCGTGGTCGCCTTCGTCACCCCGTGGTCCGCAGGCACCCTAGGGCTCCAACTCGCCGCCGCGTTGCTCGCGATCGCGCTCACCTGGCTACTCGCGGTAGGCGGCCGCGATCCGCGCTGGGCCGCGTTGTGGGGTTGGTCACCGATCGTCGCCCTCGAAGCCGGCAACGCCGCGCACATCGACGTCCTCGCCGCAGTCCTGATCACAGCGGCGGTGATGACCTCCGCCCGCCGCCCGAAACTCGCCGGCCTGATACTCGGCGCCGCCGCCAGCGTCAAGCTCCTGCCGTTGCTACTCCTCCCAGCCTTCCGCAAACGCTCCGGCCTCGTTGCCGTCAGCACCTTTGCCGCGTCGTACATCCCACACCTGATTGCCGCAGGCCCCTTGGTCCTGGGTTTCCTCCCCGGCTACCTCACCCAGGAAGGGTTCTCCGACGGCAGCTCCCGATCCGCGATTCTCGCGCTCCTGCTGCCTCCTGAGGCCCGTCAACTCGCCGCGGCCGCCCTCGCGATCGGCCTCGCCGCCCTGGCCTTCCACCGCGCCCGCCACGAGCCGATCGCGATCACCTGCTGCTGGCTGTACGGCGCCGCCCTCCTCGTCGCCACCCCGACGTACCCCTGGTACGGCCTCCCGCTGATCGCCCTCGCGGCCCTGGCCCGCCGCCCCGAATGGCTCGCCGTACCACTGGCGTCGTACCTGGCCTACGGGAGCTTCGGGCACGAGACCCGGCAGAGCCTGATCTACGTCGCCGCCGCTGTCATCGTCGCCACCGGACTAACGCTGCGTCACAGATCCGTTACACCAAAGCGGTTTGACGCGATCGCGGCCACCACCAACACTGATCGGCGTGACGAAACGCATCGCCCTCGCAACCTCGGCGGATCACGCTGAGCTGCACGCGCATGACCTCCCCCTCGTCGACGCCCTCCGTACCGCCGGCCTCGACCCGGTCCCCGAGGTCTGGACCGACCCGTCGGTCGACTGGTCGGCGTACGACGGGATCCTGCTCCGCTCGGTGTGGGACTACCACCTGCGGTACGACGAGTTCACCGAATGGCTCGCGCTCGTCGACAAGGGCGGCGTACCGGTCTTCAACGACAGTGGTCTGGTCCGCTGGAATGGCGACAAGCGCTACCTGCTGGAACTGCGCGAACGCGGCGTCGCGATCGTGCCGTCGCAAATCGCGGCCGGTGCCTGCCTGCGCGAGGTCGTCGCCGGGCTCGACGGCCGGGAGATCGTGATCAAGCCGACCGTGAGCGCGACCGCCCGCCACACCGTCCGCGGCGTGGCCGGCTCCCCCGAGCTCACCCGGGCGATCGACGAACTCCCCGACATCGTGTACCTGGTCCAGCCGTTCCTGCCCGAGATCCAGACCAACGGCGAGTGGTCGCTGATGTTCATCGACGGCGAGTTCACCCACGCCGTCGTGAAGCGCCCGGCGGCCGGCGACTACCGCGTCCAGGAGGAGTACGGCGGCCACGCGACGGTCACCGAGCCGTCGCCGGCCATCCTCGAGAGCGCCCAAGCGGCTCTGCAAGCGGCCGGTCCCACGCCGGTCTATGCCCGCATCGACGGCGTCGTCGTCAACGGCCGCTTCCTCCTGATGGAGCTCGAGCTGATCGAGCCCTACCTCTACCTCCCCCAGTCCCCCGGGGCGACCCACAAACTCGCCGCCACCGTCGCCGCCCGCCTGTAGAAAACCAGGGCGGATAAGGTCGGGAGCATGCCGACGCTCGATGACATCCGCCTGGCCGCGCAGCAGCTGCAGGGCCGCATCCACCGCACGCCGATGGTCACCTCGACAGCGCTCAACCAGCGCTTCGGCGCAGACCTGGTGCTGAAGGCCGAGCTGTTCCAGAAGACGGGCAGCTTCAAGGTCCGCGGCCTGCTCACCAAGCTGCTGCGGTTGAGCCCCGAAGAGCGCGAGCGCGGCGTCATCACGGTCTCGGCCGGCAACGCGGCCGGCGCGCTCGCCTGGGCCGCCCGGGACGCCGGCGTACCGGCCACCGTGGTGATGGCGACCACCGCCGTACAGGCCAAGGTCGACGCGGCCCGCGGGTACGGCGCCACGGTCGAACTCGTCGAGGGCGACCTGATGGGTCAGTACGAGCGGATCCGGGACGAGCGGAAGCTCACCGGCGTACACCCGTTCGACGACGAGGACGTGATCACCGGTCACGGCAGCCTCGGCCTCGAACTCCTCGAGGACCGCCCGGATCTCGACACCGTCCTGGTCCCGGTGGGCGGCGGCGGCCTGATCTCCGGCGTCGCGCTCGCGGTCAAGCTGGTCAGGCCGGAGATCCGCGTGATCGGCATCGAGCCCGAGCAGGCGGACGTCGTCAGCCGCAGCCTCGCGGCCGGCGAACCGCAGAAGCTCCCGACCGCACGCTCGATCGCCGACGGCCTCGCCGCGCCGGTCTGCGGCACACGCAACTTCCCGCTGATCCAGCAGTACGTCGACGAGGTCGTCCGCGTCAGCGAGGACGCACTGCTCGAGGCGACGCGGCTCGTCATGTCGCGGACCAAGCTCGCGCTGGAGCCCGCGGCCGCAGCGCCGTTCGCCGCGATGATCGAGGGCAGCATCCAGCCGGCCGGGGTCACCGCCAGCGTGGTCAGCGGCGGCAACCTCGACGTAGCGAAGCTGATGCTCTAGGTGTACCCGGCCAGGGGGTTGGTTGCGGTTGGGGTCACTGGGTCGATGTAGCGCGTCTGGTGGGGAGGCGCACGATATCCCGGGTGATGGTGGTGTGGACGTGCAGCACTCATCAACGTTTCTGTCGGGCGAC
>NZ_SJKD01000003.1 GCF_004331485.1 Kribbella capetownensis | reverse complement strand
GCAGACGCGTCAACGTCCTCCACGCCATACTCCGCACCCGCACCCCCTACGAGGCCCGCCAAAGACTCACCGCCGCTTGACTCACACATCAGGCTGCACGCCCCTCGCCGCGTGCTGCACGTCACTGCCCAGACTGTGAAATCGGTACCCTCCGGTTGTGAAGATCGCAGGCCTCGTCCTCGCCGCCGGCGCCGGCCGCCGGATGGGCACACCCAAAGCGCTCGTCCGCGACCCCGACGGCCTCGCGTGGGTGGTCCGGACCATCCGCCTCCTGGTCGAGGCCGACTGCTCTCCGATCCTGGTCGTCATCGGCGCCGCCGCCGACCAGGTCCGAGCGGTCCTGGTTGACGAGCCCGTCCAGGTGGTCGAGGCAACGAACTGGGACGAGGGGATGGGCGCTTCGCTCCGAGAGGGTTTGAAGGCCGCGCCGCAGGATGCCGACGGAGTGGTCGTCGTACCGGTGGATGTCCCGGGCCTGACGGCAGCCGCAGTACGTCGGGTCGCGGGGAACAGGTCGTCCTTGGTACGAGCGGTGTACGACGGCGAGCCGGGTCACCCCGTATTCCTGGGCCGGGACCATTGGGACGGGGTTATCGCAACTGCGCAGGGAGACAGCGGAGCCCGGGGGTATCTGCGGAAACACCAAGCAGAGAAGGCCGAATGTGCGGATGTCGCCGAGGGCGATGACGTCGACACGGTCGAGCAACTGCCGAATGGACATCACGCCGACTGAGCCTTGGCAACGGCGCTGCGGCTGCGAGATGCTGAAAAGATGAACTTGTTCGGTTCCGCGGCAGAGCTCGCCGAGCGGCTGCGCGGAACCGGATATCTGGCCGGCGACGGCCTGGCCACGGTCGGGTACCTAGCCCTCGCCCTGCACCGGCCGTTGCTGCTCGAGGGCGAGCCCGGCACCGGCAAGACCTCGCTGGCCGCCGCGATCGCCGAAGCACTCGACCTGCAGCTGATCCGGCTGCAGTGCTACGAAGGCATCGACGCGACCCAGGCGCTCTACGACTGGGACTTTCCTCGCCAGATCCTGCATCTGCGCACGGTCGAGGCGACCAGCTCGGACCCGGCCGTCGAAGAGGTCGAGAAGTCGCTGTTCGACGAGCGCTTCCTGCTCGCCCGCCCGGTGCTGCGCGCGCTCCGCGAGAGTCCGGCGGTGCTGCTGATCGACGAGATCGACCGCGCCGACGACGAGTTCGAGGCGTTCCTGCTCGAGGTCCTGTCGACGTACGAGGTCACCATCCCCGAACTCGGCACGATCACCGCCGAGACGCCGCCGATCGTCGTACTCACCTCGAACCGCACCCGCGAGGTCCACGACGCGCTGAAGCGTCGTTGCCTCTACCACTGGATCGACCACCCGGGCCTGGCCCGCGAGGTCGAGATCGTCCGCACCCGGCTGCCCGAGGTGTCGCACCGGCTGGCCGAGCAGGTGGCGCGCTCGGTGCAGCGGATGCGTGAGCTCGATCTGCTCAAGCCGCCCGGGGTGGCGGAGACGCTCGACTGGGCTCGCGCACTCGGTGCCCTCGGCACCGAGATCCTCGACGTGGAGACCGCGGCGGTGACGTTGGGTGCCGTGCTCAAGTACCGCGAGGACACCGACCGGGTGCGCGAATCACTGGACCGGTTACTGGCGAGCTGAGGACAGATGACCGCACCAGATCTCGCGTTGGCCGGCTTCGCGTCGGCGCTCCGGCACGCGGGACTGGCAGTCACTTCCGATCGGGTGCACCTCTTCCTCCAGGCGGTCGCCACGCTTGATGCGGGCGTCACCGCGGACGTCTACTGGGCCGGCCGCGCCGCTTTGTGTTCGGGACCCGACGACACCGCCCGGTACGACGAGGTGTTCGCCGCGTGGTTCTCCGGAGACCGGTCCAACGGCGCGGCCCGGCGTACGACGACTCAGCCCTCGGTGCAGGCCGCCCTCGAGGTGGACGACAGTGCGGGAAGCGAGGACGGCGACCAGTCGTCGAACGCCTCCGCGAGTACGACGGAGGTCCTCCGGCACCGCGACGTCGCCGAACTGTCCGCCAGCGATCGCGCTCAGCTGAACCGCCTGTTCGGTTCCCTGCGTCCCCGGATCCCGGTACGCCGTACCGTCCGGCGACGCCCATCGCATCGCGGCGACATCGACCCGCGGCGCACGCTCCGGGCTCAACTGCGGCAGGTCGGCGAGCCCGCCCGCGTCCACTACCGCCGCCGCGGTACCCGACCGCGCCGGGTCGTCGTACTCGTCGATGTCTCCGGTTCGATGCGCCCGTACGCCGACAGCCTGTTGCGGCTCGCGCACACGATGGTCCAGCGCGCGCCACGGTCCGTCGAGGTGTTCACGATCGGGACTCGGTTGACCCGGGTGACTCCGGCGTTGCGTCGAGGCGATGCGGAGTCCGCGCTGCGGTCGGCGGGGAACGTCGTACCGGACTGGTCGGGTGGCACCCGGCTCGGTGAAGTGCTCAAGGTTTTTCTGGACCGGTGGGGCCAGCGGGGGATGGCGCGCCGGTCGATCGTGGTGGTGTGCAGCGACGGTTGGGAACGCGGCGACACCACCTTGCTCGGTGCGCAGGTGCAACGGCTGGCTGCGCTGGCGCATCGGGTGGTCTGGCTGAATCCGCATCGAGGCAAGCCCGGATACCTGCCGGTGCAGACCGGGATCGTTGCGGTGCTACCCCATCTGGACGAACTCGTCGCGGGGCACAGCCTGGCCAGTTTTGCTGATCTCCTGGAGGTGGTTGCCGATGCGTGATGTGCTCGAGCGATTGATGGAGTGGTGGCGCGCGGGCGAGTCGGTTGCCGTGGGCACGGTTGTCGCGACGTTCTCGTCGGCGCCGCGGTTGCCAGGTGCGGTGATGCTGGTCGGGCCTGACGGCGAGGCGGTCGGCAGCGTGTCGGGCGGCTGTGTCGAGGGCGCGGTGTACCAGCTGGGCGAGGAGATCCTCGAGTCCGGCGAGTCGACGCTGCAGCGGTACGGCGTGAGCGACGAGTCGGCGTTCGCCGTCGGGCTCACCTGTGGCGGGATCATCGACATCTTCGTCGAGCGGGTCGATCGCTCGTCGTACCCGGAGCTGGGAGAAGTGGCGGCCGACGTCGAGGCCGGTCGGCCGGTGGCGGTGGCGACCGTGATCGCGCATCCCGATCCGGCCAGGATCGGCCGGCGGATGGTGGTGCGCCCGGTCGGTCAGCCGACGGCGGGAACGCTCGGATCGTCGCGGGCCGACGATGCGGTGGCCGACGACGCGCGCGGGCTGTTGGCGGCAGGGCGGACGGAAACGCTGGAGTACGGGCCGGACGGGCAGCGGCGCGGCGAGGGAATGCGGGTGTTCGTCTCGTCGCACGCGCCGGTGCCGCGGCTGTTGGTGTTCGGCGCGATCGACTTCGCTGCGGCGGTGGCGAAGCTCGGATCGTTCCTGGGGTATCGGGTGACGGTGTGCGATGCGCGGGCGGTGTTCGCGACGGCGTCGCGGTTCCCGTCGGCCGACGAGGTGATCGTCGACTGGCCGCATCGCTACCTGAAGGCCGAGGCGGAGGCCGGGCGGATCGACGGCCGGACCGTCATCTGTGTGCTGACCCACGACCCGAAGTTCGACGTACCCCTGCTGGAGGTGGCGTTGCGGTTGCCGCAGCTGGCCTACATCGGGGCGATGGGTTCGCGGCGGACCCACGACGACCGGATGAAGCGGCTGCAGGAGGCCGGGCTGACCGACGCGGAACTGGCCAGGCTGGCGAGTCCGATCGGTCTCGACCTCGGCGGGCGGACACCGGAGGAGACCGCGGTCAGCATCGCCGCCGAGATCATCGCCCTGCGCTGGGGCGGTGCCGGCGACCGGCTGACGGCAGTGGCAGGGCCGATTCATCACTGAACATCTCTTGTGGTGGACATCACAGGAGAGCAGGATCCCAACGGACGACTGTGCTCACTTCTGGAGGCGGGGCGATGACCCGGATCACGGTGAAGGTCGACGGAAGCAGTTTCACGGACGAAGTGGAACCGCGCACGCTGCTCGTGCATTACCTGCGCGAGCAACTGGGGAAGACAGGGACTGTGGTCGGCTGTGACACCAGCAACTGCGGCTCCTGCACGGTTCATCTGGACGGCCGGAGTGTGAAGTCCTGCTCGCTGTTCGCGGTCCAGGCCGACGGGCACGAGGTGACGACGATCGAGGGCCTCGCGGCCAACGGGCAGTTGCATCCGATGCAGCAGGCCTTCCACGAGAACCACGCGTTGCAGTGCGGCTACTGCACGCCAGGGATGATCATGCAGTCCCTCGATCTGATCGCCGACAATCCGGATCCGTCCGAGGACGACGTCCGGCTAGGGCTCGAAGGCAACCTCTGCCGGTGCACCGGCTACCAGAACATCGTCAAGGCCGTCCGCGCCGCCGCCGCTGCGGGAGGTGCGCAATGACGACGACCGAGGCACGCCCGACCGCAGAGGTCGGCAACCCGCGCCGACGCAAGGAGGACGCCCGCCTCGTCACCGGCCGGACCCGCTGGACCGACAACATCGTGCTCCCGGGCATGCTGCACCTGGCGATGGTGCGCAGCCCGTTCGCCCACGCGCGGATCACCGCGATCGACACTGAGGCCGCTCGGGCCGCCACCGGGGTGATCGCCGTACTGACCGGGGCCGACATTGCCGACGAGCAGGGTGCGTTGCCGAACGCCTGGGCGATCGTGCCGGAGCAGAAGGCGCCGGTGCACCCGTCGATGGCGGTCGACCACGTCGCGTTCGCCGGCGAGATCGTTGCCATGGTCGTGGCCCGGAACGCGGCCGAGGCGAACGACGCCGCCGACCTGATCGACGTGGACTACGAGGAACTGCCGCCGGTCCTCGACCTGCGCCAGGCCGCTACCGACTCGTCGCTCGCGCACCCGGACCTGGGCACCAACGTGTCTGCGGTGTGGTCGTTCGACTCGGCCTCGGCCGGCACCGGTGGCGACGTCGAGGCTGCCATCACGGCCGCCCGCGACGGCGGGATCCTGATCGAGAAGGAGATCCGCCAGCAGCGGCTGATCCCGGCGTTCATGGAACCGCGGTCGATTGTCGTCGATCCGACTCCCGAACAAATGACCGTGTGGTCCTCGACCCAGGTGCCGCACTTCGTCAAGATCTTCATCGCGCTCGTGCTCGGCATCCCGGAGAGCAAGATCCGGGTGATCGCGCCGGACGTCGGCGGCGGGTTCGGCGGCAAGCTCCAGTTCACGCCGGAGGAAGTGCTCACCGTCATCGCGGCCCGGCGGACCGGGAAGCCCTGTAAATACAGCGAATCCCGGTCGGAGTCGCTGATGGCCGCGCACCACGGCCGGGACCAGTGGCAGAAGCTGACGCTGGCCGCGACCAACGACGGTGACGTGACCGGCCTCAAGGTCGAACTGATCGCCGACATGGGCGCCTACCTCGGCCTGGTCACGTCGGCGATCCCGTTGCTCGGTGCCTTCATGTACAACGGCATCTACAAGTTCCCGTCGTACCACCTGAAGTGCACGAACGTGTTCACGAACAAGACCTGGACCGATGCCTACCGCGGTGCCGGCCGGCCGGAGGCGACGTTCGCGATCGAGCGGCTGATGGACGAGTTGGCCGCCAAGGTCGGGGCCGACGCGCTGGCGATCCGGGAGCGGAACTGGATCAAGCACGAGGAGTTCCCGTTCGCGACGGTGGCCGGGCTGAAGTACGACTCCGGCAACTACGAGGCCGCGACCGCGAAGGCCCGCGAGCTCTTCCGGTACGACGAGTTGCGGGCCGAACAGCTGAAGCGGCGCGAGTCCGGTGACCCGGTCCAGCTCGGCATCGGCGTCTCGACGTACACCGAGATGTGTGGGCTGGCGCCGTCGCGGTGGCTCGGCTCGATGGGGTACGTCGGTGGTGGCTGGGAGCACGCGTCGATCCGGATGCTGCCCACCGGCAAGGTCGAGGTGATCACCGGAACGAGTCCGCACGGGCAGGGACACGAGACCGCGTGGAGCCAGATCGTCGCCGACCGGCTCGGCGTCGGCTTCGACGACATCGAAGTACTGCACGGTGACACGCAGGTCGCGCCGCGCGGCCTGGACACCTACGGCTCGCGGTCGCTGGCGGTCGGTGGGATGGCGGTGCTCGCCGCGGCCGACCGGGTGATCGAGAAGGCCAAGCCGATCGCGGCGCAGTTGCTGGAGGCAAACGTCGACGACCTCGAGTTCTCCGGCGGCCGGTACGGCGTCCGCGGAACCGAGTCGGGGATGACGATGGCCGAGCTCGCGTTCGCGGTCTTCCAGGGGCACAAGCTGGATGGCTCGGCGGAAGGGTGCCTGGACGCGGACGCGACCCTGGATCCGGAGGACTTCTCCTTCCCGCACGGCACGCATCTGTGCGCGGTGGAGGTCGACACCGAGACCGGTGCCACCTCGATCCGGTCGTACGTGAGCGTCGACGATGTCGGGGTTGTCGTCAATCCGATGATCGTCGAGGGTCAGGTACACGGCGGCCTGGCGCAGGGCATCGCGCAGGCGCTGTTCGAGGAGGCTGTGCACGACGAGAGCGGCACGCTGGTGAGCGGCTCGTTCGTCGAGTACCTGGTCCCGTCGTCGGCCGATCTGCCGTCGTTCACCACGGCCCGGACCGAGACGCCGTCGACGACGAACCAGTTGGGCGTGAAGGGAGTCGGCGAGGCAGGCACGATCGCCTCGACGCCGGCTGTCGTCAATGCGATTGTCGACGCCGTGCGCCACCTCGGCGTGTCGGACGTGCCGATGCCCTGTACGCCGTACCGGGTCTGGAAGGCCTTGCAGGAAGGGGCGCAGTCATGATCCCGGCAGCTTTCGAGTACTTCACGCCGTCGACGGTCGACGAGGCGGTCGCGCTGCTGCGGGACCAGCCCGACGCGAAGGTGCTGGCCGGTGGCCAGAGCCTGATGCCGGTCCTGCGGTTGCGCCTCGCGGCGCCCGAGACGATTGTCGACATCGGGCGGATCGGCGAACTGCAGGGCGTTCGCGACGACGGCGATGCGCTGGTGATCGGTGCGATGACGCCGCACAGCACGGTGCAGGCCGATCCGCTGGTCGGCGAGCACGCCCGGCTGGTGTCGTTGGCGACGGCAACGATCGCGGATCCGCAGGTGCGGCATCGCGGTACGTTCGGCGGTTCGCTCGCGCATGCGGACCCGGCCGGTGATCTGCCCGCCGTCGCGGTTGCCCTCGATGCGTCGTTCGTGATCGCCGGCCCGGACGGCCGTCGTACCGTCGCCGCTGCCGACTTCTTCGAGGGCGTGTTCAGTACGGCGCTCGCCGAGGACGAACTGCTGGTCGAGGTGCGGGTGCCGAAGTACACCGGCTGGGGCGCGCACTACGAGAAGTTCAACCGGGTCGCGCAGCAGTGGTCGATCGTGGCCGTCGCGGCCGCGGTCCGGCTGGACGGGGACTCGATCGCGGAGGCGCGGGTCGGGCTCACCAACATGGGTTCGACCCCGATCCGGGCGAGCGCGGTCGAGGCCGCGCTGGTCGGCCGGCCCGCGACCCCGGAGGCCGTGCGCGAGGCCGCGGCGCTGGCGGCCGACGGGACGTCTCCGGTGTCCGACCTCAACGGCGATGCGGACTATCGCCGGCATCTCGCGTCGGTGTTGACGCGGCGTGCGGTGCTCTCGGCGGCGGGGACCGGATGAAGCTCGAGCACAAGTTCGTCGTACCGGCTCCCGTCGACGAGGCGTGGGTCGCGTTCAACGACCTCGGAAGGGTGGTGCCGTGTTTCCCCGGCGCCACCCTGACGTCGACGGAGGGCGACGAGTTCACCGGCTCCTGCAAGGTGAAGCTGGGACCGGTGTCACTCCAGTACTCCGGCAACGGGACCTTCGTCGAGCGCGACGAGTCCGACCATCACGCCGTGATCGAGGCCAAGGGCAAGGACCGCCGCGGCAACGGCACGGCAAGCGTCCGGGTGGTAGCCCGCCTGACCGCGGCCGACGCGACCTCTACCCAGGTCACCGTGGACACCGACCTGACCATCACCGGCCGCCCCGCCCAATTCGGCCGTGGCCTCATCCAAGAGGTCTCCGACCGCCTCCTGGACCAATTCACCACCTGCCTGACCACAACTCTCCAAACCCCCACCACATCCACCACCCCAACGTCCGGGGCAACGTCCGCCCCATCCACCACCCCCGCGACCCCGTCGGCGTCCGCTGCCTCCACCGAACCCACTGCTCAGGCTCAGCCCGCCGGCCCAGCCCCAGCCGCGGAACCAGCCGAGTCTGCAGACCAAACCCGCGTGGGCGCGGGTTCCGGGTCGGGGGAGCTCAACCTGGTGGCGAGCATGCTCCCGGTCCTCGCCCGCCGGGTCCGGCCTTACCTGATCGGGGCCGTGGTCGCGCTCGTCCTCCGCCGGCTGTTCCGTCGCTGAGTATTCACGACTGCTCGGGCGTGGGTGGGCCGCCGGGGGGCCACTCGACCAGCTCGATGCGGTACCCGTCGGGGTCTGTCACCCACGACGTCTTCGGACCGTCCGGACCTCCAGGCAGCTCGGGAGCGCCAGGCTTCAGCCCGCCGTCGGTCAGCCGGTCGACGGTTGCGGTCAGCGACTCGACTTCGATTGCCAGGTGCGCGAACCCGCCGACGACGACCGGCCCGTCGGCGGGGCGGTGCACGAGTTCGAGCGACACGGCCGCTTCGTCGGGCAGTTTCAGCCAGACCAGGCTCGACCCGTCGTCGAACGGCACCGTGCCGAGCTCGGCGTACCCGACAGTCCGATAGAAGGCGAGCGAACGCTCGAGGTCACTCACACGCAACGCGAAGAGGATTGTCTTCATGTTGACGATCCAACTGACGGCACCCGCGCACGTCAACGCACGCGGTGGGAGAGGATGTCGGCATGCGAGTGCTGATTGCGCCGGACAAGTTCGCGGGCACGCTGACGGCCGTCGAGGCGGCCGCGGCGATCGAGGAAGGGTGGCGGCGGCAGGATCCGCAGGCCGAGGTGCTGGTCGCGCCGATGGCCGACGGCGGTCCGGGGTTCATCGACGTACTGTCCGCGGTCGTCGACGGGACGCTCCTGTCGGTCACCGTCCGCGGCCCGCTGGGTGACGACACCCCGGCGACCGTGCTGCTCGCGGGCGAAGCGGCGTACGTCGAGACCGCGCAGGCGTGCGGCCTGCACTTGATCGAGCCGAAGCAGCGCCGGCCCGAGGACGCGACGACGTACGGCGTGGGTCAGCTGATCGCGGCCGCGGTGGAGGCCGGTGCCAAGCGCATCATCCTCGGACTCGGCGGCTCTGGAACGAACGACGCCGGCGCCGGCCTGCTGGCGGCCCTCGGCGCAACCGCGACCGGAGGGCGCCTGGACGCCGGTGCCACCGGGCTCGCGGAGCTGACCGCCGTCGACCTGGAGCCGGCCCGGGAGCGGATGGCCGGGATCGAGTTCGTCGCGGCGAGTGACGTGGAGAACCCGATGCTCGGTCTGCGTGGCGCGACCAACATCTTCGGCACCCAGAAGGGCATCACCGACGAGCGCAAGCCGGCGGTCGACGGCTGGCTGACCAGGTTCGCCGAGCTCGCCGGCCGGAAGACCGCCGACCAAAAGGGTGCCGGCGCCGCCGGTGGTCTCGGCTACGCGCTGCTACTCCTCGGTGCCGATCGCATCTCCGGCATCGACCTGGTCGCCGACCTGACCGGCCTGAAGGAGAAAGCGTCGAGGGTCGACCTGGTGCTGAGCGGTGAGGGTGCGTTCGACTTCCAGTCCCGTGATGGCAAGGTGATCGCCGGCGTCGCGAAGGTCGCGAACGACGCCATGCGCCCGTGCGTCGTTCTGGCCGGCAAGGTGCAGATCGGTTCCCGCGAGATGCGCACCATGGGCGTCGAGTCGGCGTACTCGCTGGTCGACGCGGTGGGGGAGGAGCGCGCCTTCGCCGACCCGCACGGCTCGCTGGCGGCGGTTGCGGAGCGTGTCGCCCGGACCTGGGCCCGCTGATCACCCTGCGACCGGGGTTGTTGATCCTGGAAATTGGTGTGCGACCATGGGAATGGTTCCGAATCGGCGCATGTTGATTCGAAATGACAGCGGACTTTCCGCGCACGGTTGCCTGCCCACACGGCAGCCGGGCGCTCACGAGATGACTGGAGTCAGGAATGACTGAAGCGCAGACCGAGCAGACCGTCGCCACGGGTGTTCTCCTCACCGACGGGGCCGCCGCCAAGGTGAAGGCGCTGCTCGAGCAGGAAGGCCGCGACGATCTCGCGCTGCGGGTCGCCGTGCAGCCGGGCGGCTGCTCCGGGCTGCGGTACCAGCTGTTCTTCGACGAGCGTCAGCTCGACGGTGACGTGGTGGCCGACTTCGGCGGCGTGAACGTGGTGACGGACCGGATGAGCGCGCCGTACCTGAAGGGCGCCTCGATCGACTTCGTCGACACGATCGAGAAGCAGGGATTCACGATCGACAACCCGAACGCCACCGGCTCCTGCGCCTGCGGCGACTCGTTCAACTGAGCCTCCTCGAAGCCCCCGGCACCGGTTGGTGCCGGGGGCTTCGTCGTGTCCGGACCCGGTCCGGCGACACGCCGCCTGACCTGCACAGACCAGGGGTACGCCGAGCAGGTGAACCAATCGTTTGACTACGGTGGAGGGGCTGAGCACCCGGCGTAGCACCCCGATCACTACGGGGTTCCAACCCGTGGGAGGTCGATCGATCCGCCGTGTGGGACTACATCACCGAGCGTCATTCGCAGTTGCTCTACCAGAGCTATCAGCACCTGAGCCTGGTCATCCAATGTGTGGTGCTCGCCACGGTGATCGCGGTCGCGCTCGCCGTCGTCGTACACCGCAACCCCCGCATCGCCGCGCTGGCCGGAGGGATCAGCGCGGTCGGCCTGACGATCCCGTCGTTCGCACTGCTCGGGCTGCTGATCCCGCTCGCCGGCATCGGCACCGCCACCTCGGTGATAGCGGTCACCTTCTACGCGTCCCTGCCGATCCTGCGTAATGCGGTCGTCGGCCTGGCCGGTGTCGACGCCACCCTGATCGAGTCGGCCCGCGGCATGGGCATGGGCGCCGCCCGCACTCTGCTGCGGATCGAGCTGCCACTCGCGTGGCCGGTCATTCTCGCCGGTGTCCGCGTCTCGGCGCAGATGTCGATGGGCATCGCGGCGATCGCGGCGTACGTGCTCGGGCCCGGCCTGGGCAGCTTCATCTTCACCGGACTCACCCAGATCGGCGGCGCGAACGCGCTCAACTCCGCTCTGGTCGGCACCCTCGGCGTGGTGCTGCTCGCTCTGATCCTGGACGCTGTGCTGCTGTTCGTCGGCCGCCTGACCACCTCGAGGGGAATCCGTGTCTGACACCACCATGACCGAGAGCACCGACATCACCGAGAGCAGCGACAGCACCGAAGTCAGCGGTGTCGACATCGAACTGACCGACGTGGTCAAGCGGTACCCCGGTCAGCGCAAGCCCGCCGTCGAGGGTCTGACGCTGCACATCCCGGCCGGCGAGATCGTGATGTTCGTCGGACCGTCGGGGTGCGGCAAGACCACGTCGCTGAAGATGATCAACCGGCTGATCGAGCCGACCTCCGGCAGTATCCGGATCGGTGGCGAGGACGTCGGCCGGCAGAACGACGACGACCTGCGCCGACGGATCGGGTACGTGATCCAGGGCGGCAGTCTGTTCCCGCACATGACGGTCACGCAGAACATCGCGCTCGTCCCGGGTCTGCTCGGTTGGGACCGGAAGCGGACCGCCGAGCGAGTGGACGAACTGCTCGAGCTGGTGGGCCTCGATCCGGAGCGCTACCGCGGCCGCTATCCGCGCGAGCTGTCCGGTGGTCAGCAACAGCGGGTCGGAGTGGCCCGCGGGCTGGCCGCGGATCCACCGGTGATCCTGATGGACGAGCCGTTCGGCGCGGTCGATCCGATCACCCGGCAGCGCCTGCAGGACGAGCTGCTCAGCATCCAGGAGGAGCTGCGCAAGACGATCGTCTGCGTCACCCACGACTTCGACGAGGCGGTCAAGCTGGGCGACCGGATCCTGATCCTGACCGAGGGCGCGAACATCGCCCAGTACGACAAGCCGGAGGCGATCCTGGCGAAGCCGGCCGATCGATTCGTCGCGGACTTCGTCGGCGCGGGCGCGGCGTTGAAGCAACTGACCTTGAGCCGGGTCAGCGAGATCGAGCTGAGCCTCCCGACCGTCGCCGAGGTCGGCGACTCCGCTCCCGACGTACTGCGTGCTGCGCAGTCCGCCGGCGACGACTCAGTCGTCGTACTGGATGGACGGCGCCGGCCGGTGGACTGGATGTGGACCAGAGACCTGTCGGATGTCGACAAGGTGCCGGCGCCACCCGAGGACAGTGACCTCGTCACCATCGATCGCCGGGCGACCCTCAACGACGCGCTCGACACCATGCTGGTCTCGAGCCATGGCTGCGCGGTCGTCACCGGGCGACGGGACGAGTACCTCGGCGTCGTCGACTTCCAGGCGGTGCTGGCCCGGATCCAGGACGGCACGAATCCGGAGGCGGAAGAGGTAGCGACGTGACCGCGCTGGACCCGGGACCCGACATCGACGCGATGCCGGAGAACCTCGCCGACGCGAAGGCGACCGCCGCAGGGCTGGCCGCCGAGCGCCGTCGCCGGCCGTCGTGGGGACTCCTGATCGGGCAGCCCCTGTTCGTGGCGGTCGTCCTGGCGGGCTGGGCGATCTGGCGGTCACAGGCCGAGCTCGACTCGATCGAGCAACGCCAACTCGACTGGAAGCTTCTCGGCCGGTTGACCATCGAACACCTCGAACTCACCGCCGTGGCCACGGTGATCGTGCTGGCGATCGCCGTACCGCTGGGCATCGCACTGACCCGGCCGCGGTTGCGTCGGGCGGCTCCGGTCGTGGTGGCGGTGGCCAACGCCGGCCAGTCGGCGCCGGTGATCGGACTGATCGTGCTGCTCGCGATCTGGCTCGGCTTCGGCTTCTGGACCGCGATTCTGGCGCTGTGCCTGTACGCGATCCTGCCGGTACTGCGGAACACCATCGTCGGACTGCATGGCGTCGACCCGACCTTGGTGGAGGCCGGCCGGGGGATGGGTATGTCGAGCCCGGCGGTGCTCGGCCGGATCGAGTTGCCACTGGCGGTGCCGGTGATCATGGCAGGCATCCGGACTGCGCTCGTACTCGTCGTCGGCACCGCGACCCTCGCGACGTTCATCGACGCGGGTGGCCTGGGCACGCTGATCACGACCGGCATCAGGCTGCTGCGGTTTCCGGTGCTGATCAGTGGCGCGTTGCTCGTCGCCGCGCTGGCGTTGCTGATCGATTGGGCGGGCCGAGTGCTCGAAGAGGTCGCGCGACCGAGGGGGCTCGGATGAGGCGGATCCTGGCGGTACTCAGTGCATCGTTGCTTGTTCTGACCGGCTGCGGTCTTGGCACGAGCGGCGGATTCGTTCCGACCGGTTCGCTGAACGGCTCGTTGCGATCGGTGCGGAGCCTGGACGGGCTGTCGATCGGGATCGGGTCGAAGAACTTCCAGGAGCAACTGATCCTCGGCAAGATCGCCGCGATCCTGATGCAGTCCGCGGGCGCCGAGGTCAAGGACCTGACGAACATGCCCGGCAGCGACACCTCTCGGCAGGCGATGCTGCAGGGCCAGATCCAGATGTCGTGGGAGTACACCGGCACCGCGTGGATCTCGTACCTCGGGCACGACACCGGGATCCCCGACAAGCAGAAGCAGTACGACGCGGTCCGCAAGGAGGACGAGGAGAAGTACGGACTGATCTGGCTGAAGCCCGCGCCGATGAACAACAGCTACGGCTTCGCGGTCACCCGGAAGAACTCCGAGAAGCTGCACCTCACCAAGCTGTCGCAGCTCGATTCGCTGCCGGTGAAGGAGCGCACGTTCTGCGTCGAGTCCGAGTTCGCGAACCGGAACGACGGGTTCGAGCCGATGCTGAAGCACTACGGCGTACCGCTCGGGACCGGCGTTCTGCGGGACAACATCCGGACGCTCGACACGGGTGCTGTGTACGCCGCGACCAGCAAGGGCGACTGCCTCTTCGGGGAGATCTTCACGACCGACGGGCGGATCAAGTCGCTGGATCTGGTGGTGCTGCAGGACGACAAGAAGTACTTCCCGGCGTACAACGTGGCTCCGGTGATCAGCAAGAAGGTGCTGGACAAGTACCCGCAGCTGCGGGATCTCTTCGAGCCGGTGTCGGACAAGCTGACGGACCAGGTGCTGATCGAGCTCAATGCTCAGGTCGATGTGGACGGGCGGGAGCCGGCCGATGTCGCGATGGACTGGCTGGTGAAGGAAGGTTTCATCAACCGCGACTGACGGGTTGCTCCTGGGAGAGCAACCCGTCAGTCGGTCAGTGCGCTGGTGTGCCTTCGCGGGCGCGTTTCGGCAGCAGCCAGGTGACGGCGAGGCTGACCAGGAACATCCCGATCGCGACCAGCACCGTGGTCTTGGTAGCGCCGAGGAACGCGTGCGCGGGCAGCAGCTGGAAGAAGATCGTGCCGATCACCGCGACCCCGATCGCGCCGCCGAACTGCTGCATCGCGGTCAGTACGCCGGACGCCGAACCCGCCGCCTGGTCGTCGATCGACGCCAGGATGATGTCGAACAGCGGGGCGAACACCAGTCCGGCACCGATACCGGTCGCGAGGGTTGCCGGGACCAGGTTCCAGATCGTGGTGGCATCGCCGTACGTGTGCAGGGTGAACCACACGCCGCCCATCGCCACGGTCATCACCGCGACACCGAGCTGCAGCGCCTTGCGGCCGAACTTCGGTGCGAGCAGGCCGCCGGACAGCGGTGCACCGATCGCGATGCCGAGCGAGAACGGCACCATCGCGAGGCCTGCCTTCAGCGGGCTGTAGTGCAGACCGAGCTGGGTGAACAGGTTGAAGACCAGGGTGAAGCCGGACATCGCGAGGAAGAACGTGGTGATGACGGCGAGGCCTGCGACGTACCCGCGGCTGCGGAACAGCGACGGGTCGATGACCGGGTTGCCCGAGCGGCGCTCACGCCAGCCGAACAGTGCGAACACCCCGATGGACGCGACCATCATCGCGATCGACCAGGCCGGCCAGCCGAGCTCGCGGCCCTGGACCAGCGGGTAGATCAGCAGACCGGACGCGAGGCTGACCAGGACGACGCCGGTGGTGTCGAGCCGGGACGCGCCGGGCGTCTTCACCTCGGGCATGAATCGGAGCGCGCCGACCAGAGCGGCGATGCCGATCGGGACGTTGATGAAGAAGATCATCCGCCAGCCGGCGTCGAACCAGTTCGCGTCGATCAGTACGCCGGCGAGGATCGGGCCGGCGACTGCCGACAATCCCATCACCGGACCGAACATCGCGAACGCCTTGCCGATCTCTTCCGCGGGGAAGACAGCCTTCAGGATCGCGAACCCTTGCGGGATCATCACGGCTCCGAGCAGCCCCTGTGCGACTCGGCTGCCGATCAGCAGTTCGGGTGAGGTGGCGAATCCGCAGACCGCAGAGGCGACGGTGAAGCCGACCGCTCCGATCAGGAACAGCCGGCGGCGCCCGACCAGGTCGCCGAGGCGGCCGAAGCTGATCAGCCCGATCGCGAACGCGAGTGTGTAGCCGGCGAGCATCCACTGCATCGCCGACTCGGACCCACCGAGCTCGGCCCGGATCGACGGCGCCGCAATGTTGACAATCGTCGCGTCGACAAGATCCATGATCTCCGCGATCAGCACGGTCGCGAGCACGATCCACCGCCACTTGTACGGCGTACTGCTCGTCACGTTGGGGGTGGTCGTCGGCCCGGCGGCGCTCGACTCTGTGGTGGTTGAGGTGCTCATCGGTGGCTCCTGACGGACATAGCGCGAACGGTGTTCGTTAGCGAACACCGTTCTACTCACGAACACTGTTCCTGTCAAGTACGGTGTTCGCTACAGTGGTCCCATGACCCACTCGCCCTGGCAGCCGATCAGCCCCGCGAAGCCCGCCCGTACGCCGAAGGAACCGCTCACCCGGGATCGGATCGTCGACGCGGCCATGCGCCTCCTGGTCGACCAGGGGTACGACGCCGTCTCCATGCGCAAGGTCGCTCAGGTGCTCGACACCGGACCCGCCTCGCTCTACGCCCACGTCGCCAACAAGAAGGAACTCGACCAACTCCTGGTCGACCGGGCCGCCGAAGAGATGCGACTCCCCGAGCAGCCGGATCCGGAGCGCTGGCAAGAACAACTCAAGGACGCCATGCGCGAGATGCTCCGCGTGATGCGCGCCAACCCCGGGGTCGCCCGAGCCGCGATCGGTCAAGTCCCGCTGGGGGAGCGGGCCCTCCTCAGCACCGAACGAATCCTCGCGATCCTCAAAGCCGGCAACATCCCCGACCAGGCCGCCGCCTGGGCCGTCGACCTCATCCCGCTCTACGTCACCGCGGTCGCCTTCGAAGAAACCGTCCAAGGTGCCTGGGCCTGGACCCCCGAAGACGTCGAAGGCTTCGTCACCGGCCTACGCACCTACTTCGAATCCCTCCCCGCCGACCGCTTCCCGATCACCATCGCCCTCGCCGGCTCTCTAACCTCCGGCGCCTCCGGCGACGAACGCTTCGAATTCGGCATCACCGTCATCACAGCAGGCCTGGCCGCCCTCGTGCAGAAGACCTGACCCCCTCCCGGCCACCCGTCGGGGAGTGGGTCGCTACTACGGTCCAGCGGGACGAGCTGTTGCAGGGCGCACCGGGTCCTCGCCGCGCACCCGCATGCCGGCACCTCCGAGCGCTCCCGCCGGTCCGCCGGATGCACCGCCGGCCGGCGCCGGGCCTGCTCCAGTCGACGGACCCTCGGCCGGTCCGGCGGCGTGTTACCGACTGGCAACTAGTGGTCGACTGCGCGTGACTGCTTGCTGTTCACTAATGCACATGGTTAACCTTCGGATTGTCAACAAAACTACGACCTGGCCGTCAGTGTGTGCCGAAGGCGTGAGGTGGGCACCCGGGTGAGGCCGTGTGACGACAGGAGGACCACCGTGGACGCCGAGACCCAACCGCCAGTCGGGCCCCAGCCGCTCAGGAACACACCCGTCGAGAGCCGGCCGCCCGTCAGCAGTCCGGGCGGGGGCCGATCGCCAGGCGGAGGTGGTCCGTCGGGTGGAGGTGGCACCTCGGGTGGTGGAGGCGGTCGTGGTGGAGGTGGCGCCTCGGGTGGTGGGGGTGCGTCTGGGGGAGGTGGGCGGTCGGGTGACTCGCGGACTTCGGTTGATGTTGAGCCGCCGCCCGGCGTACTGAAGCGGGCGATCGCCGCATCGGCGATCGGGAACGCGACCGAGTGGTTCGACTACGGCATCTACGCGTACGGCGTGACCTACATTTCGGCCGCGATCTTCCCGGGCGACACCGAGAGCGCGACGCTGCTCGCATTGCTGACATTCGCCGTCTCGTTCCTGGTCCGGCCGCTGGGCGGTCTGGTCTGGGGGCCGTTGGGAGACCGACTCGGCCGCAAGCACGTGCTGGCGATCACGATCCTGATGATGTCCGGCGCGACACTGCTGGCCGGCCTGGTCCCGTCGTACAACTCGATCGGGCTGTGGGCGCCGACGTTGCTGGTCGTGCTCCGGATGATCCAAGGCTTCTCGACCGGTGGTGAGTACGGCGGGGCCGCGACGTTCATGGCGGAGTACGCCCCGAGTCGCCGGCGCGGATTCCTCGGCAGCTTCCTGGAGTTCGGAACGCTGGCCGGCTTCTCTGCCGGTGCGCTGTTGATGCTGCTCTTCTCCCTGGTGCTCGGCGACGAGAAGATGCACGCGTGGGGCTGGCGCTTGCCGTTCCTGGTCGCCGCGCCGCTCGGCCTGGTCGGCGTCTATCTGCGATCGCGTCTCGAGGACACGCCCATCTTCCGCGAGCTCGAGGCGAAGGGCCAGAAGGAAGAGCAGACCTCGCACCAGTTCAGGGATCTGCTGGCCGGTTACTGGCAGCCGATCCTCCGGCTCGGTGGCATGGTCGTCGCCCTGAACGTCGTCAACTACACCCTGCTGACGTACATGCCGACGTACCTCGAGAGCGAGATCAAGCTCACCGCGGACGAATCGCTGATCGTGCCGATCATCGGAATGTTGACAATGATGATCTTCCTGCCGTTCGCCGGTCGACTATCGGACCGGGTCGGCCGCAAACCGCTGTGGTGGGTCTCGCTGGCCGGACTGTTCGTCTTCGGGGCGCCGATGTTCCTGCTGATGGGGACGAACATGCTCGGCGCGATCGTGGGCTTCGCAGTACTCGGTCTGCTGTACGTCCCGCAGCTCGCGACGATCTCGGCGACCTTCCCGGCGATGTTCCCGACCCATGTCCGGTACGCCGGTTTCGCGATTGCCTACAACGTGTCGACCTCTCTGTTCGGAGGTACGGCGCCCGCCGTGAACGACTGGCTCACAGCAAAGACCGGCAACGCCCTGACGCCGGCGTACTACATGATGGCCGCCTGCATCATCGGCGCCATCGCCCTCGTCAAGGTCCCCGAAACCACCCGCTGCCCACTCAACGGGACCGCGATTCCAGGTACCGACGGGGCTCCACCCCCGGTCGCTCTGGAACCCGAGCCGGCCAGAGCCTGACTACTCGATCGGCTCCTGCAGCTCGGTGACCCAGCCGTCCGGATCGTCCGGGCAGTCGAGGTAAAGCTCTCGCGCAGGTTCGCTGGATCGATGACCGTTGTCGTCGATCCAGCGGGCCAGCGCCTGCCACGCGGGCAGCACATGGTCGATGGGTCCGCGATGCACCAGCGTCGCCGCGTGTACCGCGGGCAGGTCGATCACGTCCAGGCCGATGAGGTTGCCTTCGGCATCGATCGCCGCCGGAACGGTCGCGCGGACCACGACTTCGTCCTCGGTCTGGTGGGAGCGTTCGTACAGGCAGGTCAAGTGGCCGGACGGCCGGACGGCGGCGTGGGGCAGCCGGCGGCCGAGTTCGGCACAGAGCGGATGGACCACCGGGCTGATGTCCGCGGGCGTGAAGCTGGCGGCGGTGGTGGTCAATCCGACCAGCCGGACAGCCGCCAGCTCCTTGATCACCACATCGGCGGTGGGGAGGTCAGCCTCGATACCGCGCAGACGGGACTCGACCTGCGCGAGCCGGGCGTAGCTCTCCGCGACAGTGGATTCCAGCTCCGCGCGTCGGATTGTCAACAATGCTTGCAGCTCGGTCGGACTGATCTCGTCGGCGACCATCGTCCGTACCTGCTCGAGCGAGAACCCGAGATCCTTCAGGGCGACGATCCGGTTGAGGTCGGCGAGCTGCCCCGCGGTGTAGCTGCGATAGCCAGTCGCAGGATCGACGTACGCCGGCCGCAGGAGACCGATCGCGTCGTAGTGCCGCAACATCCGGATCGACACCCGCCCGTGCCGCGCGAACTCTCCGATTGCGAACAATGCCCGCCTCCTTCCGCAGTGACGTCAACCGGCCAGCAGTTCCACGAACGTGATCGCGGTGTCGTCCTCGTGCCATGGACCGATCACCTGCGCGCCGACCGGCAGCCCGTCTGGTGTCTGCCCGATTGGCATGCTGAGTGCGGGATGCCCAGTCAGTGAAGCGTGCGCGATCCAGAAGACCTGGGCGTCGTACCGCTGCTCGCCGTACGACGTCGTAATGGTGCGCTCCTCGAACGGACGCTCGTCATGGCGGAACGCCGCCGTGAAGCTGGCGGGGCACACGAGCACATCGACCTCCTCGAAGTACTGCTGCCACTTCATCCGTGCGCTCATTCTCCGCCGCTCCTGCTCGATCACCTCGGCGAGACTCAACGGCGACGGTTCGCCGCCGTGCAGCGCGAAGAACAGTTCGACCTGGGATCCGAACGCCTCGGCCTGGTCTGACGGATCGACACCATCGGGCCAACCCTCGACGATCTTCGCGCCGCTCCGGCCGATCCGATCGACCGTCGCCGACAGGACGTCGCCTACCTCACGCGACACCGGCGCGGCGGGATGGTCGGTCACCACGCCGACGCGGAAGTCCGCGAGCCGGTCGTGGCGCGACCGGCGCAGTTCCCAGGAGTACGGCGGGGGCGGGCCGCCGGTTACCCGCAGCGCGGTCCGCAGGTCGGCGGCCGATCGCGCGAGTGGTCCGATTGTCGACAAGTTCGGGAACTCGTTCGGCACTTCCGGCGGCCCCGGCACCTGGAAGCCCTGCAGCGGGACGAGCCCGGATGTCGGCTTCAGGCCATAGACGCCGCAGTACGCCGCCGGCAGCCGGATCGACCCGACCAGATCCGACCCGTACTCCAGGTAACTCAGCGCCGCCGCGAGCGCAGCCGCGCCGCCTCCGCTCGAGCCGCCCGGGGTGCGGGTGAGATCCGCCGGATTGTTCGTCCGCCCGTAGATCTCGTTCGTGGTCTGTCCGAAATCCGCGAGCATCGTGTGGACATTGCTCTTGCCGACAATGATCGCGCCGGCCCGAGTGAGCCGCTCCACCACCACCGCATCCCGATCCGCGACGTACTCCGCGAACGCCGGATTGCCCCAGGTCGTATGCAGGCCGGCGACGTTGAAGCACTCCTTGATCGTCATCGGTACGCCGTGCAGCGGCCCGACGTCTCGCTCGTCCGCAACCGCCGCATCAGCTTCGTCCGCACACCGCAGAGCGAACTCCGCCCTCGTCTCGACCACCGCGTTCACGCTGTGGTCGTGCGCGATCCGCGCCAGCAGTTGCTCCGTGACCTCGCGCGACGTCACCTCACCGGCCCGGATCCGGCGCGCGATCTCGGTTGCTGTTGTCATCATGCGGATTGTCTACGGTCTGACACCGTGTGAGGGTCAACGTCACCGTCAACCTCAGGGTCGACCGACCGCGCGCCCGTTGTGGAAGACCGTCCGGATGCGGGACTCCAATGACGTGCAGTCCAGATCCGTGCCGTCGACCAGCACCAGGTCGGCTCGCTTACCCGCGCAGATCTCGCCGCGGTCGTCCGACAGGCCGAGCAGCCGGGCGGCGTCGATCGTTGCCGCGCGCAACGCTCCGGCATCACCCAGACCGGCCGCCGACAGGTGCTCAAGCTCCCGCAGTACCTCGCTGTGCGGCCGTACTGGATTGTCCGTCCCCATCGCAATCGGCACGCCCGCATCGAGCGCGAGCCTGACCGACTCGCGGTGCGCCTCCGGAGCGCCGTCAGGGACATGCTCAGGATCAGGTTGTGTTGTCGACAATGTAGGCACGTAGAACGTGCCGGCAGCCGCCATCGCCTGAACAGCAGCCTCGTCGAGGTACGTCCCGTGCTCGATACTCGCCGCCCCGGCTCGCGCCGCCTCCTCGGCTGCTCGCGCGCCATGCGCATGCACCATGACGCGGCGATCGCCCTGCCGCCGTGCTTCGTCCACCAGCGCCGTCATCTCGTCGACAGTCAGCTGGACGTCATGCACACCGATCCCGAGCGCCATCGATCCGGTCGCGGTGAGCTTGATCCAATCCGCTCCGGCCCGCACCATTCGCCGTACGACCGCCCGCGCTCCGTCCGCGCCGTCGAACACCGGGTCCGGCATCGACGGATCCCCGAAGTAGTCGACCGGCCCGAGGTCGGGTGTCCACAGATCGCCGATGCCGCCCGTCGTACACACCTGGCGAAGGCTGATCAACACCTCAGGTCCATCGATCCACCCGCGCTCGACTGCCAGCCGTACGCCGGCATCGGCTCCCCACGCGTCGCGAATCGTAGTGACGCCAAGGCTCAGCAACATCCGGAGTACCGGTACGGCGGACAGCGGCCGAGTCGACTGTGGCAGGCCGTCCGAATCGCTCAGCATCTGCGTGAGACACACGTGTGTGTGGCAGTCGATCAGCCCCGGCAGCAGTAGCCCACCGGAACAATCGACTGCCTCGTCCCCGTCCAGCCCTGGTCCAATGTCAACAATCCGATCGTCGGCCAGTACGACGTCGGCCGCACGCACCTCACCAGACGCGACATCGAGCACAGATCCGGAATGCAGCAGCAGGCGACCAGTCACTCCCGCATCGTCGCAACCCCAAGGGCCACTGGGAACGGCTCACAGTTGCCCACATCGCGCTCAGGCAGAGCGCTGCCATGGGGGGTCCGAGACCGAGAACCGGCCGCAAGTTTGATGGCGGTCGTAGTAACTTGCTCGATCGAAATCGTCGGACATCCGTGGAGCAAGAGAAGAGACGGTTGCATGAACGCTGAGACCGTTACTACGCACGAGCGCGCGCCCGGACCAAGACGCGGGCCGGTTGGTGGTCTGCTGCGGACGCGGAACTTCGGCTTGTTCTGGGTCGGCGAGTCGGCCAGCGGATTCGGCTCGGCGATCACGACTGTCGCCCTGCCCCTCGTGGCGATGACCACCCTGCACGCCGGCACGAGCATGGTGGCCCTGCTGACCGCGGCGAACTGGGTGCCGTTTCTGGTGATCGGGCTGCCGGCCGGGGCGTGGGTCGACCGTTGGCCGCGTCGACGCGTCTTGCTCGCGGCCGATCTGGTGTCGGCGGTGGTGCTGGCCGGCGTCCCGATCGCGGCGTGTTCGCGTCGCGGATCGTGCGGCGCTTCGGCAACGCGCGCACCTATCTGGCAGCGAATCTCGCGATCGCGCCGTTCATCCTGCTCCTTCCGGCGGCCGGTTCCGGTTGGCGGCTGTCGCTGTTCGCGGCCGGATCCCTCGTGGTGCTGACTGGCTCCACAGTCTCGAACGTCATCACCGCCACGTTCCGAGGCAACTACATTCCCGTTCAGCTACTCGGCCGAGTCACAGCGAGCTCGCGGTTCCTCGTCTTCGGCACAGGTCCGCTCGGCGCGGTGACCGCCGGAGCGTTGGCGGCCACCTTCGGAATCCGAACCGCCATGTGGGCGCTGGCTGTCCTGTTCGCCTGCACCCGCACGCTCCCGCTGGCCACGCCGATCCGTACCTTGCGAGACTTTCCCGCCTACCGCGCCTGACAGGTGTGGGCTAGGTGGTGATGGCCGAGACTGCGTCCGACCAGACGGTGGCGGCTTCGTCGATCTCGTCTGGGCTGACGACGAGGGCGGGGATGAAACGGACTACCTGGCTCCAGGCCCCACAGGTCAGCAAGAGAAGCCCTCGGCGCGCGGCCTCCTGCTGTACGGCGGCTGCTGTAACCGGGTCGGGTTTGCCGTTGGCATCACGGAACTCATTGCCGACCATCAACCCGAGCCCACGCACATCGGTGATCTGCTCGTGCTTGTCCGCCACCATTTGCAGAGCCTGCTTGAGCTGAGCACCGCGCTCGGCCGAGTTCTGCACCAGTCCCTCGTCCTGGATCACGTCGAGTGTCGCCACCGCCGCCGCGCACGCCACCGCGTTCGCGCCGTACGTCCCGCCCTGCGAACCGGGCCACGCCTTCTCCATCAATGCCGACGAGGCCGCGATGCCCGACAACGGGAAGCCGGACGCCAGCCCTTTCGCCGTGACCAGGATGTCCGGCTGCGAACCGAAGTGGTCGCCGCCCCAGAACTTCCCGGTCCGCCCGAAGCCGGTCTGCACTTCGTCGACAACCAGCAGGATCCCGTGCTCGTCGGCGCGTTCCCGCAGGCCGGCGAAGAACCGTTCGTTCGCCGGGACGTAGCCGCCCTCGCCGAGCACCGGTTCGACGAAGAAGGCGGCAGTGTCGGCCGGCGTACTCAAGGTCTGAAGCACGTAGTCGAGCTGGCTCAGCGCGAAGTCCGTCGCCTGCTCGACCGGCCAGCCGAAGTGGCCCGGGTCCGGGAACGGCGAGACATGTACGCCGGCCATCAGGGGACTGAAGCCGGATCGGAACTTCGTGCCGGAGGTCGTCATTGACGCCGCCGCGACGGTCCGGCCGTGGAAGCCGCCGTGGAAGACGATCACGTTCGGTCGTCCGGTCGCCTGCCGGCTGAGGCGCAGCGCGGCCTCGATCGCCTCGCTGCCGGAGTTCGCGAAGAACATCCGGTCGAGGTGCTGGGGGAGGACCTCGCCGAGGCGGTCGACCAGTGTCAGTAGCGGCCGGTGCATCACGGTCGTGTACTGCGCGTGGATGATCTTGCCGACCTGCTCCTGGGCAGCCGCGACGACGCGGGGATGGCAGTGCCCGGTCGAGGTCACGCCGATGCCGGCCGTGAAGTCGAGATACCGGCGGTCGTCCTCGTCGAACAGCTGCACGCCCTCACCGCGGGCGGCGACGACTCCGGTCGCCTGTTTCAGGATCTGCGAGAGCTCAGCCACGGACTTCCCCTGCACTTGTCGACTGGTAGATTGTCGACAATCAGCGTATCTCAGCTGTCGAGGCCGGTGAAGGGGTGCGAATGACCGAGCGGAACGCAACCAACGATGTCTCTCAGGACGAGGTCAGGGTTGTCGAGGCGGTTGAGAAGCGCCTCTACATCGACGGCAAGTGGACTGAGGCCGAGGGTGGTACGACGTTCGATGTAGTCGACCCGTCGACGGGCGAACTGCTCTGCGCGGTTGCCGACGCAACACCCTCCGACGGACGGGCCGCGCTTGAGGCGGCCGTCGCGGCGCAGCCGGCGTTCGCCAAGACATCACCCCGCGAACGCGCCGACATGCTGACGGCGGCGTACGAGTTGCTGATGGAGCGTGTCGACGATCTGGCGTTGCTGATGACGCTCGAGATGGGCAAGCCGCTCGCGGAGGCGCGCGGAGAGATCGCGTACGCCGCCGAGTTCTTCCGGCACTTCGCGGGAGAGGCGCTCCGGATCGACGGCGGGTACCAGACCGCGCCCGCCGGCAACGCGCGCTTCCTGATCACGAAGCAGCCGGTCGGCCCCTGCCTCCTCATCACCCCGTGGAACTTCCCGATGGCGATGGGCACCCGCAAGCTCGGCCCCGCGATCGCGGCCGGCTGCACGAGTGTGATCAAACCCGCGCACCAGACACCGCTGTCGATGCTCGCGTTGATGGGGATCCTCGCGGAGGCCGGCGTACCGGCGGGCGCGGTCAACTGCATCACCGCGATGGACGCGGGCGGCGTGATGGAGCCGCTGATCCGCTCCGGACTGGCCCGCAAGTTGTCATTCACCGGCTCCACGCGGGTCGGGCGGATCCTGCTGGAGCAGTGCGCCGAGAAGGTCCTGCGTACGTCGCTGGAGCTTGGCGGCAACGCGCCGTTCCTGGTGTTCGAGGACGCGGACCTGGACGAGGCGGTCGACGGCGCGATCGCGGCCAAGATGCGCAACATGGGCGAGGCGTGTACGGCGGCCAACCGGATCTTCGTGCATGCCTCGGTGATCGACGAGTTCGGGCAGCGTCTCGCGGCGAAAATGTCCGCGTTGACGGTCGGTCGCGGCACCGAACCCGACGTCAAGGTCGGCCCGCTGATCGACGAGGCCGGTCTCACCAAGGTCCAGTCGCTGGTCGCCGACGCCGTCGACCGCGGCGCCACCGTCCTCACCGGCGGAGAGGTTGCCCCGGGCAATGGTTACTTCTATCCGCCGACGGTGCTCACCGGCGTACCCAGGGACGCTGCGATGGCCGACCAGGAGATCTTCGGCCCGGTGGCGCCGCTGACGCCGTTCACGACGGAGGACGAGGCGTTGGCGGCCGCGAACGACACGGAGTACGGCCTGGTCGCCTACGTGTTCACCAACGACCTCCGCCGCGCTCTCCGCATCGCCGAGGCCCTCGAGACCGGCATGGTCGGTCTCAACCAGGGCGTCGTCTCCAACCCCGCCGCCCCGTTCGGTGGCGTCAAACAATCCGGCCTCGGCCGGGAAGGCGGGTCCATCGGCATCGAGGAGTTCCTCGAGACGAAGTACATCGGCATCGCGATGCCCTGATCGCGAAGGGACGAAACCCTACCGCGACGTGAGGCGAGCGATCGCGTCGTCCATGTGGGCGACCAGCAGATCGTCGGCGTGCAGACCATCGCCGTTGAGGATGGCTTCGGCCAGGCGCTGGTGCTCGCCGACGCGAACCTCCGACGTCGTGTAGGTCTCCTCGAGGGCGTGGATGCACATGCGGGTTTCCGTGATGTACGTCCGGTGCATCCGGGACAGCCGCGGACTACCGGCCAGCTCGACCAGCCGCTCGTGGAAGGCGATGTCGATCTCGCCGACGGCCGCCGGGTCGCCCTCCGCGGCGGCCATGTCGTGGACGATGGCGAGCAGTTGTTCGCCGGCGGCCTTGTGGTCGCCCAGCATGATCTTGCGGGCGGCGGCGCGCTCG
Source organism: Kribbella capetownensis (assembly GCF_004331485.1). GTDB lineage: Bacteria > Actinomycetota > Actinomycetes > Propionibacteriales > Kribbellaceae > Kribbella > Kribbella capetownensis. The sequence continues at coordinate 748,662 of NZ_SJKD01000003.1, read as the reverse complement.
ATCGCCTCGCGGGCCAGGTACATGTCCTGGACGTCATCCGCGGTCATGTCGACCACGAACAGCCCACGGTTGCGGATCGCGACCAGCAGCCCTTCCTGGGTCAGCCGCTGCATGCCCTCTCGCAGGGGCCCGCGGCTGACGCCGAGCTTGCGCGCGAGGTCCGCCTCGCCGAGCTGCGTGCCCGGCTTGAGCTCCCCGTGGCCGATGGCCTTCCGCAGCTTGTCGGCGATGATGCTCGGCGTCGACTCCTGGGCCAGCGGCTCGATGTAACTGGTCACACTTCCGTCCCCCTTGAGGCAAACAAACTTCCCAGACCTGGCAGAGAAGGTACCTGGCCGAGCAAGTCGAGGCCCTTCCAGACCGTCACCTGGTTCGCGGTCAGTACCGGCTTGCCGACCGCGGTCTCCAGATCGTCGACAATCTCCAGCGTGTGCATCGCGGTGTCCGGCACCAGGATCGCCTCGGCGTCCGGATGGTCGGCGGCCTTCACCATCGCGATCACCCGGTCCGGCGCGAGCGTCCCGACCTCGGCCGCGGTGACGATTCCGTGGCTGCCCATCGACACCACCTCGACCCCGCCGCCGGTCAGAAACCGGACGAAGTGCCGCGCCACGTCCTCCGGGTACGACGCCGCCACCGCGACCCGCCGTACGCCGAGAGCCCGGCAGGCGTCCACGAACGCGATCGAGGTGGACGACGCCGGGACGCCGATCGCCTGGGCGACACCGGACGCCTGGTTGCGGGCACCCTCGGGGCCGAACACGAAGCTGCCCGACGTGCACGCCCACATCACGGCGTCCGGCTCTTCGGCCGCGAGCTCGGAGGCGCCTTCGGCGAGCCGCTCGGCGCGACCGAGGTCGAGGAGGGCGTCGACCCGATGCGCGTCCTCGCCCACCGACGTGATCACGACCGGTAGCCGGACCGCGCCGTCGAGCCGCGCCTCGAGCGCCGGGTAGTCGTCCTCCGCGCTGTGCCCGGGATAGAGCAGCCCCACCGTGACCATTCCGCCTCCTGGCTGACCCGCGTCGCAATAGGTAGATTGTCGACAATGCTAACCCGTGAGAGCCCCGGCACCGGAAATGTCGCGTACGACGTCCCGCGGTTGGTGGCCGGGTTGCGCCGGGAACTGCGTGGTGCGGTCGCGGACGATCGGCGGACCCGGGCGCTGTATGCCGCGGACGGCTCGAACTACCGCGCTGTCCCGGACCTGGTCGTCGTACCCGCCGATGCCGAAGACTTGGCTACTGCGGTCGCGCTGACTGCAGCGGCCGGCGCTCCGGTGGTGGTGCGTGGCGGCGGTACGTCGATGGCGGGCAATGCGATCGGGGGAGTGGTGATCGATGCGTCCCGTCACGTCAATCGCATTCTGGAGATCGATCCGGAGGCGCGGACGGCGGTGGTTGAGCCGGGCGTCGTACTGACGGATCTGCTGGCTGCGGCGAAGCCGTACGGGCTGGCGTTCGGGGCGGATCCGTCGTCGGGGAGCCGGGCGACGTTGGGCGGGATGATTGCCAACAATGCGTGTGGTGCACATTCGGTGGCCTGGGGGACGACTGCAGACAATCTGCGCTCGCTCGATGTGGTGCTTGCTGACGGGACGCGGATGACAGTGGATTCCACTGCGGACCGCGCGGAGTGTGCGGCGCGGCCGCGGCGGGAGGGGGAGCTGCATCGTGCGCTGCAGGCGTTTGTCGATCGGCATGAACTGTTGATCCGGCGGCGGTTCGGGCAGTTCACCCGGCAGATCTCGGGGTACGCGTTGCATCGTCTGCTGCCGGAGTACGGGTACAACGTGGCCGGATTGTTGACCGGGAGCGAAGGCGGACTCGCGGCGACGCTGCGGGCGACGGTGGCGTTGACTGAGTTGCCGAAGGCAAAGGTTCTGTGTGTGCTCGGGTTCGCTGACTCGATCAGTTCGGCGGATTGCGTGCCGATCGTGCTGCGGCACGGTCCGCTCACGATGGAGTCCATCAACAGCGACCTGGTCGAACGCCTACCACGCGAGGTCCGCGACGCGGCCGTGCGCGCCGGTCTGCCCGAGGGCAACGCCTGGCTCCTGATCGAAATGGGCGGCGAGGACGAACACTCCGCCGCCACTGCCGCCCAAACCATGCTCGAAGACCTCCGCAACTCCGCATCACCCACCACGACGTCGCGCGGCGCCAATGCCAGCGCCGGCGGGAGCGGGATCGGGATCGGGATCGGGAGTGGCATCCCCAGCCGCAGCGTTGGTGGGAGTGTCAGCGGTATCCCCGGCGCCGACGGCAGCGGGAGCGGGAGGGTTGATGTGGCCGGATCGTCTCTCGCGGGCGGAGGGCGTGCTCGGTGGCCGACGGCTTCTTTGGTTACTGATGCGGGGGCGCAGGCTGTGTTGTGGCGTTGCCGGACCGATGCGGCGGGGCTGGCGACGCGGCGGGCTGATGGGGCTGAGGCTTGGGGTGGTTGGGAGGACGCCGCCGTACCGCCTGAGCGGTTGGGTGACTACCTTCGCGGGCTTGATGAGCTGATGGGGCGCCACGGTCTGTCCGGAGCGTCGTACGGGCATTTCGGCGAGGGCTGCATGCACATGCGGATCGACTTCGACCTGCTCAGTGCGCGCGGCCTCGCGACGTACCGGGAGTTCGTGGAGCAGGCGACGGACCTTGTGGTCGAGCTCGGCGGTTCGGTGTCCGGCGAGCATAGTGACGGGCGGGCGCGGGGTGAGCTGCTCGGCCGGATGTACGGCGTCGACGGTGTGCGGCTGTTCGCGGAACTCAAGGAGATCTGGGACCCGACGCGAGCGATGAACCCCGGGATGATTGTCGACCCGCCGCCGCTGGACCTGGCGATCCGGCACGACGGACCGGCGAAGGACCGCAGATTGTTGACAATCTTCGCGTACCCGGATGACGACAACGACTTCGCCCAGGCCCAGCGCCGCTGTGTCGGGATCGGCAAGTGCCGGCAGAGTTCGGGTGGAGTGATGTGCCCGAGCTATCAGGTCACCAAGGACGAGCTGCACTCGACCCGCGGCCGAGCGCATCTGCTGTGGGAGATGTTGCAGGGTGACGTGGTCACGGACGGCTGGCGGTCGACCGAGGTACGCGACGGTCTCGACCTTTGCCTGTCCTGCAAGGGATGTCTGTCCGATTGTCCGGTGAACGTCGACATGGCGACGTACAAGGCCGAGTTCACGCAGCATCACTACGCACGCCGTCCGTGGGCGCGACCGATGTCGCACTGGTCGATGGGCTGGCTCCCGCTGTGGGCACGGCTCGCCTCGCCGGTGCCCGCGTTGGCCAACAGGTTCGCCGGGCTGGGTCTCGTCAAGAAGTTGGGTGGAATCGCGGCCGAGCGCGCTGTGCCTGCGTTCGCTTCGGAGACCTTCACGAGTTGGTTCGCCAAGCGTGGCGGGCGATTGTCGACCGGTGGACAACAGGTTGTGCTGTGGCCGGACACGTTCACGAACTACCTCGCGCCGGAGATCGGGCGAGCCGCGGTTGAGGTGCTGGAGGCGGCAGGGTTCGAGGTTGTGCTGCCTGACAAGCCGGTCTGCTGTGGGCTGACCTGGATCTCGACGGGCCAGCTGAAGAAGGCTCGACGCGTGCTCAATCGATCGCTCAAGATCCTCGAGCCGCACCTCGCCGCCGGTACGCCGATCGTCGGTCTTGAACCGAGCTGTACGGCGGCACTCCGCCACGACGCACCGGATCTGATTGCCGACAATCCTCTTGCCGACCAGGCGGAGAAGGCGACCCGCACGTTCGCCGAGCTACTCGCGGAGTCCGAGTGGGAGCCGCCGCAGGTCGGGGGAGAGGCGCTCGTGCAGACGCATTGCCACCAGCACGCAGCGCTTGGCTTTGACGCTGACCGCCGGCTGATGACCGCGGCCGGGATTGACGCCACCATCCCCGACTCCGGTTGCTGCGGGTTGGCCGGCAATTTCGGCTTCGAGCGTGACCACTACGCCGTCTCGAAGGCGATCGGCGAGCGTGTCCTGCTCCCCGCCGTACGCTCATTGCCCGAGGCAACCGCCGTACTCGCCGACGGCTTCAGCTGCCGCACCCAGATCACCCACGGCACCACCCGCCACCCCCACCACCTCGCCGAACTCCTAGCCGCCGCCCTACCCCAACCAACCAACAGCTAGCCGACCACGCCGTTCGCACGGCCGGTACGGCGATGTCACCGCGGACCAGTGCTCGTGCCGCCGTACTCAGATCACCCGCTGCGCCACCCGGCATCCCAGCCGTCTCGCCGGACTCCTCGCGTGCGGCGTGGCCGTTGCTCCTACTCAGCTTCGCGCCTTCGTTCAGACGGCTGACCGCTTACGCCTTTCGGGCGGGCTTGCGTGGTGGCTTGATGGTTAGGGCTGCGAGGGCGCCGTCTACGGCCACGCGGCGGAGTTCGTCCTGGGGGACGGTGGCGAATTGGATCGTGCAGTCTTGGATGCCGCCGAAGGCGATGACGGCTCGGGCGGCCTGCTCCAGCGTGGGTTCGGGGCCGTGCAGGAGCTTGCCCAGTCGCCCGCGCCACTCCAGCACGAGATCGATCAGGCCCAGGTCGGCGAGCGTGGTCAGTTCGCTGAGCATGAGCACGATCTCTCGGCGGTTGCGGTAGTGGAAGTCGAAGTACCCCTCCAGCAGGGCGCGCGGCTCGACCTCGCCCAGCGCCTCCTGAGCCACCAGGAATGCCTCTTCCTCGTCGATGATCGGCTGCACGATGCTGCGGACCAGTTCCTCGCGGGAGGAGAAGTGGTAGTACAGCGCCGGCTTGGTGATGGCGAGCCGGTCGGCGATCTCCTGCAGGCTGGTCCGCTGCACGCCCTGCTGGGCGAAGAGCTCGCGGGCGACCTCCTGGATCCGCTGCTTGGTGTCCGAGGGGCGAGGCATGTCGCCAGTTTATCTGACTTAACGATAGGTAAGTAATCATGCTAAGCTTACCGACCGTTAAGTAAGGGAGGCATGCTCATGCGGATCCTGGTCTCCGGCGCCAGCGTCGCCGGTCCGGTACTGGCGTACTGGCTCACCCGACACGGCTTCTCCGTCACCGTCGTCGAACGCTCGCCGGCGTTGCGGAAGACAGGCGGCCACGCGGTCGACCTGTTCCGGCCCGCGATGGACATCTCGGAGAAGATGGGCGTGCTCCCGCGCGTGGAGGAGCGAGCCACCGGCACGAACCGGATGACCCTGTATCGGGAGGGCGTACGGCGTCCCGTCCGGGTGAACCTCGCGAAGATCTTCAGCGCCGCCTCCGAGGGGCACGTCGAGGTGATGCGCGACGACCTGAGCGAGATCTACTACGACGCCGCTTGTGACGACGTCGAGTATCTCTTCGGCGACTCGATCACCGAGATCTCACCCGACGGCGCAGTGCGGTTCGAGAACTCCGCGCCGCGTCGCTTCGACCTGGTCATCGGCGCGGACGGCTTGCACTCCAACGTGCGCCGCCTCGTCTTCGGCGACGAGTCCCAGTTCAGCTCGTACATCGGGGCTTACCTCGGGGTCCTGAACCTGCCCAACACCGCCGGCCTCGACCGCGAGCTCCTCATCCACGTCGGTATCGGTCGCACGGTCGGCATGTACGGCGCTCCGCACCTCGGCGACGCCCGGGCGTTGTTCCTGTTCCGGAGCGAGGGCGAGCTCGAGTACCACCACCGCGACGTACGCCGGCAGAAGGACCTGCTGCGCGGTGCGTTCGCCGGCATGCACCCCGAAGTGGATCGTTGGCTGGACGAGCTCGACCGTACGGCGGCGTTCTACTTCGACTCGATCACTCAGCTCCGCATGGACACGTGGTCGCGCGGGAGGGTGACGCTCGTCGGCGATGCGGGGTACTGCCCCGGCCCGGCTGTCGGTGGGAGCGCCACCCTGGCCGTCGTCGGCGCGTACGTCCTCGCTGGGGAGCTGGCTCGCGCCGGGGGCGATCACGAGCGCGCTTTCCCTGCCTACGAGCGGGCGATGGCGGAGCACGTGCGCGGGAGCCGCGCGGTCGGGCTGAGCGCGGCGAAGACTCTGATCCCCACGTCCCGTCTCGGCGTTGCAGGACTGGCCCAGGGTTCCCGATTGATCTCTGTCCTGCCCGCGGGGCCCAGCCGCGCGCTTCTTCGCCTCACAACCAAGAGCGCACGCGTGTACAACTCCATGATTGTCGACGATTACCCGCCAGCCGCCTCCAGCGCAGCGGGAAGCCAAATCAACCCCGCAGGCGTCCCGGGCAGCAGGATGGAGTGATGAATGCGCGCCGCCCCACCCGGCGACCTAGTCGTGGGATTGTTGACAATGTCTAGCTGAGCAGGCGAAGTGCGGTGAGCGCGTAGGTGCGGGCCGCGGTGACGAGTTCGGTGATGGGGACCGACTCGTCGGCGCGGTGGGCCTCGGTGGTGACCGAGCCTGGTCCGAGTACGACGACGGGTACGCCGAGGTCGCGGGCGACGTACCCACCATCGCAAGCGGCGGTCCAGCCGGCGAGCGGGAGTGCAGCGCCGCCGGCGTCGAGCCGGGCGGCCTCGGTCGCAACGACCAGCGCGTCATCGGCCGCGGTCTCGAAGGCCGGCATCTCCATCGGCATGTCGAGGTCGACGGTGAGACCGCGCGACTTCAGATCCAAGCCCGCGACCCGGCTCCGGAGGTCGTCGAGGACAGTCGCCGGCGATTCGCCCGGGAGCAGGCGGCGATCGGCGACGATGACGCACTCTGCCGGGACGATGGAACCGCCGGTGCCGCCGTTGATCTGGCCAACACTCCACGTCGCCGGACCGAGTAGCGCATGAGGTGCTGCGGCGAGGTCGGCGTGCAGGCGTTCGATCTCGGCGACGACCGCGGCGGCGCCGTAGATCGCGTTCGCGCCATCATCGGGGTTACCCGCGTGACAGGCGCGGCCATGGATCGCGACCCGCAGGTAAGAGTCACCGCGGGCCGCGATGATTGTCTGCAGATCAGTCGGTTCTGCGGTGATGCAGCCGAGGAAGGATCGGGGCCGTCCGCCCGCGGAGGCGACGTACGCGCGAATCCCCTTACCGGTCTCCTCTTCATCGACCACGGCCGCGAGCTCCACCGGACCGCTCAGCTCGGTACCGCGCAAGGCGGCCAGAGCAACAAGCGCCGCGGCCAGACCGCCCTTCATGTCGGACGCGCCTCGGCCGTAGATCCGGCCGTCCCGCACCTCGCCGCCGAACGGAGCCGTCGTCCAGCCATCGCCGATCGGTACGACGTCCGTGTGCCCCAGCAGCAACAGCCCCGGACCGTTGCCCCCGGCAAGCGTGATGCCGACGTTGTCGCGACCTGGCTCGACGGGCGAGGTCGCAACGTCGAGCCCGAGCTCCCGTCCGGCCGCGGCGAGTACGGCGACGGTCGCGGCCTCCTCACCTGGTGGGTTCTGACCGGTCGCCCGCACCAGGTCCGCGGTGACCCGCACCAGTAGGTCTTCGTCGATCCGATCCAGGACTGCCTGCTCGGCGGGCGTCACGCTCATGCCGACCAACCCTAGTCGGACCTCCCGGCCAGGTACGCACGCCAACCGCCGTACGACGTGATGTCACGCCCCACGTCCGCAGCATCGGCCGTGCACACGAACCCGAGCACGCTCCGTCCGTCCGACAGCTCCACAGGCCCGATCGCGAGCGGCGGTTGGATTGTTGACAAAAGGCCACCGAGCTCCGCGGCCGGCAGACTCCACACCTCCACCTCGATTCCCGGGCCGTCCGCTTCCGAGACCGTCGGCGTCAGTCCCGGGCGCGGTCCGTCGACCAGATACATCCGGTACGACGACGCGGTCCGTGCAGCGAACGCGAGTCGAGCACCACGCCGTACCAGCTGATCGTTCAGTGGCTGGCCGGACAGGTGAGCGCCGGCCACCGCGAGCAGTACGTCGGCGTCCGGATCCTCGCGCTCCGGCACAGGCTCACCACACCAGACAGCCGCCAGGTCGATCACTTCGTAGTCGTGACCGGCCGGAGCCAGAAGCTGGATTCCGAAGGGCAGACCATCCGTCCGATCCGGTCCCGGGACCGCGACGGCGCAGAGATCGAGCAGGTTGACCATGTTCGTGAACCGCCCGAGCCGGCTGTTGACGCCGATCGGATCCTCGGCGACCTCGGCCAGGGTCGGATGCCCGGGTGTCACCGGCAGCAGGAGTGCGTCGAGCCCGGTCCAGAGGTGTTCGCTCGCACGGGCCAGCGCGGCGAGTCGATCGAACCCCGCGAACGCCTCGGCGGCCGTCAGGGCTGCGCCACCACCGACGATCGTCCGCACAGTCGGGTCCACTGCGGGCGAGTCGTCGAGCTTGTCGCCGAAGGCGAGCCAGCGCTCGGCCAGCCATGGCCCGGAGTACAGCAGTTCGGCCGCGGCGAGCAGCGGCTGTACGTCCACCTTCACCACGTCGCCGAGACGATCCGCCTGATCGAGCGTCCGCTGCCACGCCTGCTCGTGCAGCGGATCGAGCTCCAGCGCAGCATCGGGTACGCCGATGACAGGGGAGCTCCCCACCCGGCGGCCGGGCCGGCGATGCGGAAGCGCCGACCATCGCCGTGACCACGCATCGTCCGGGTCGAACGCGACCATCACGTCGAAGGCCTGGCGGGCTGTCTCGACCGAGCGGGCCATCACTGTCACGCAGTCGAGCGACCGGCAGGCGGGTACGACGCCTCGGGTCGAGACGAGACCGCGCGACGGTTTGATGCCGACAATCCGATTGAAGGCAGCCGGCACCCGACCGCTGCCGGCCGTGTCCGTGCCGAGCGCGAAATCGACCTGTCGGGATGCGACCGCGACCGCGCTGCCCGAGCTCGAGCCGCCCGAGACATGCTCAGAGGACAGGACCGAGTGGCAAGCGCCGTACGGCGATCGGCTGCCGACCAGACCGGTCGCGTACTGATCCAGATTCGTCTTTCCCAACGGGACGGCGCCGGCCTCCAGCAGCCGATCGACCACGAAGGCGTTCCGCGCAACAGGACGTGAGTTGCGCGGGTCGCCGGCCGTGGTCGGCACACCCGCCAGATCGATGTTGTCCTTGAGAGCCATCGTCAGCCCGTGCAACGGACCGGCGGCCGGCTGGATCGGTTCGACCCGGCTGATCCACTCGTTCATGCTCCCCACCGTGCCCGCTCGGCCTCGAAAGCGGCGCGTCGTTTGGCTCGTACGGTCGCGATGTCCACGGGTGCCTCCTGCTCGATCCGGCGTACGTCGGCGATCGAGAACGTGGCCGGGCCGACCCGCAGGTCCGCTCGTCCGGCGCTGATCTCGGCCCGCTCGTGGGCGAGTTCCTCAGCGGTCACCGGCGTGAATCTGATCAGGTCGAACTGCCTCAGCAACCACGGCTGCTCGTCGCCGGGCGCGAGCCGCCAGACCGGGACGGTCCGTCCGACCAACTGGTACCCACCCGGACCCTCCATCCCGTACACACACAGGTAGATCCCCCCGATCCCGACCGCGTTCTGCGGCGTCCAGGTCCGGGCCGGGTTGTACTTCGTGGTGACGAGTCGGTGCCGGGGATCGATCGGTACGGCGACCGGCGCACCGAGGTAGACGTCGCCCAGTCCGACGACCAGGTACGTCGCGGCCCGGACGATGTCGAACACCTCGTCGCGGTGCTGCAGATCGTTGACACGACGGATGAACTCCACGTTGTCCGGGCACCAGGGAGCGTCGGGCCGGACCGAGGTCGCGTACCGGCGCATCGCTTCGTGGGCTTCCGGGTGGTCGAAGGCAATCGGCAACGTCACCTCACGCGCCGGCAGCACCACCGTCTCGGGATCCGCCAGACCGGTCGCCAGGAACGCGAGCCGCTCGGCCAGCTCGACCAACCCAAGGCGGGCGGAGTCCACCGCGATCAGGAGTGATCGCACCCCTTCCACCATCTCCGTCACGCCGTCCGGCCGGTGGGCTCGCAAGGCCTGGGCGAGGAGGTGAATCCAGACCCGGACGGTGAGGTCGAGCTCGGTCGGCCCGGCCTCGACCAGCAGATGCCGTTCGCCCGCACAGCGGATCGTGTACGGCGGTGTGCCGTCGGACCGATGGAGTACGTCGGGCCGCGCCGGACCGGCTGCGATCGCGACCGGTGGTGCGGGTTCCTGCCGGAGGTCCGACAGCCAGACTCGTCGTTCCTCGATCGCCTCGGCCGCCGTCTCTACCGTCACGGGGACCAACCGGACGGAGTCGCCGGCTCGTAGTTGCCCGAGCATCCACCGATCCGTCTCGATCACCACGGCCGGTACGACGAAACCGCCGAGCGACGGCCCGTCCTTGCCGACGATCACCGGGGTGTCGCCGGAGAGCATGATGCCGCCGACGGGGTAGGCGGAGTCGTGCACGTTGGACGGGTGCAGTCCGGCCTCGCCGCCGTCGGTCCGGGCCCAGCCGGGCATCGGGCCGGTCAGTCTGATCCCGGTGCGATCGGAGCGATGGTCGACTATCCAATTGCTGGCAAAGAACGCGTCGACGCCGTCTGCCGTCAGATGATCCGGCGCACCGTGCGGTCCGGGGATGACCCGGACCTGCCAGCTGTCCGACATCGCCGGCGGCTCGACCGACTGCGGGCTGAGCAGGTTCTCCCGGCGTCCAAGAGGGAGTTGGTCACCGGCCGCGAGAGGCCTGCCTTCGTGCCCGCCGAACCCGCCCAGCACGAAAGTCGCGCGGCTGCCGAGAACGAGGGGTACGTCCAGGCCGCCCTCGATCGCCAGATACCCGCGCGTGCCTGGTCCATCGAGTGGCCCGAGATCGAGGACGGATCCGGCCGGCAGCCGTACGACCAGACCGGGGCGAACGCGCCAGCCGTCGATCGTCGCATTGTGGACAGCGCCGCCCACGCAGATCAATCGATCCTCGTCGCAGGTCAGGACGGGTCCGGTGAGCACACACTCGAGTCCGGCCGCGCTGCTGGGGTTGCCAACGGCGGCGTTCACCAGCGCGAAGCTGAGTTCGTCGGCCGCTCCTGACGGGGGTACGCCGACGTCCCACAGCCCCGGCCGGCCGGCCAGGTCCTGAACGGTCGTCTGCACTCCCGGGGCGACCACGGTGATGACGGCCATCGTCACCACCAGCCCAGGAGCTGGACCGGGGTCGGGTTCCAGCCGTTGCACGGATTGTTGACCTGCGGACAATTGCTGATCAGGACCAGGAGGTCGCGGCTCGCGGTCAGTTCTACGTACCGGCCGGGTGCCGAAAGGCCGTCGTCGAACCTCAGGTCGCCTACGGAGGTGACCGGCACATTCATGAAGAAGTTGACGTTGTGGGTGAGCTGTCGTTGCCCGATGCCGGCTCGCGCGCCGTAGGTGAGAAAGGTCTGGCGGCACGCGTGCTGGTGACGAGTGTGTACGCCGTACCGGATGACGTTGCTCTCCTGGGAGCACGCGCCGCCGACGGTGTCGTGCCGGCCGCAGGTGTCGTCGGTGATCACGGCGAGCTCGTCGCCGCTGGTCGACAGCAGACGCGATCCGGTGGTGAGGTAGACGGCTCGTTGCGCGCGGATCGTGTCGAAGGCGGAGTAGCGGTTGTCGATGTCGTGGGAGTCGTAGAACAAGGTGTCCACGGCCTGGTTGCCGTGCAGGTCGACAATCCGCAGCCGGCCGTTCGCCGGTACGGTCAGCAGGGCGCCGTCGCCGGGTTCCACCACGGTGTCCAGGCTCATGCGATCAACTCCCGGGTCAACTCGAGCGCACGCACGGCTTCGGCCCGGAGTTCCGGACCACCGGGCTCGGCGGGTTCGGTCTGTACGGAGGTTTCGATGTGTACGGCGATCGGCGCGGGTTCCGTGGTGGACAACGGGTGCGCGGCGGTGGAGACGAACACGAGCAGGTCCTGTTCCGCCCGCAGGGTGACGCTGTCGCCGGTGCGAGCGTGGTCCGGATCGAAGGTCAGCGAGGCTCGCGCGTCGTCGGTGACGCGGACCTTCGAGAAGAAGTTGACCGAGCCGTGCAGATCTGCGGCGCCGAAACCGTGTTTGGCCAGCTCGAGCTGCAGCAAGCGGTCGGGCGGGGCTCCGATCAGGCAGTCGTGCCAGTCGGATCCGGAGGCGACGACAGTGGCCAGGGCGAGACCGCGGTCCGACATGAGGACCATGCCGGCCCGGATACGCGCGGACATCTGCGACTTCAGTGTGTCTGGGATGTTGAGGCGGTCGAGTCGGTCGGCGCCGATGATCAGCGTCGAGGCGTTCGCGTTGTCGGCCAACGCGGTCAGGGTGATGGTGCGTCCGGCCCGGACGGGTGCGGACCAGGCTGCGGCGGCGGGAATCTCGTGCTTCATGCGACGGCACCTTCCACACGGGCGCCTTCACCGAGGCTGCCTTCAGTACTGGGGACGATCGATGCGTGGTACGCACGCCGCTGACCGCGGTACGCGATCAGCCCACCGACGGCCACGATTCCGAGCGTGAGCAGCGGCAGATAGTGCAGGTACCACCCCTCGCCCGCAGGGTCGTAGACCTCCGCGCGCGGCCACCCGAGGTTGATCGCCATCGCGAGTCCGTAACCGACAGCAAGAATGTTGACAATCAGACCGAACCGCCCGAGCGAGAACAACGGGCGCCCGTTCTCGTCCACGCCGGAGGACAGTCCGCCGGTCGTCAACCGCCGTACCAGCAGCGGCGTGGTCACCATCAGATAGGCGACGTACAGCAGCATGATGCAGACGCTCGCGAGGCCGAGGAACAGGCCCGTGTTGCCCACGTTCACCAGCAGGCACACGGCGGCCAGCACCCCGGGCACGATCGTCGCCGCGACCGGAGTGCCGGTACGACGCGACACCTGATGCAACTGGGCCGACGCCGGCAGGACGTTGTCGCGCGCCATCGAGAAGATCATCCGGGCGGCCGCGGTCTGGATCGCCAGCGTGCAGACGCACACCGCGAGCGCGACATCGAGGAGCAGCAGCTTGCCGGGCGTCGTACCGAGGCTGCTGGTCAGGACGTAGGGGAGGCCCTGGGTGGCGAGATCGCCGTCGGTCAGCGACGGCGCGGCCATCAGCGCGGCGATGATCAGGAACGCGCCGCCGATCCCGGAGGCGATGACGGCGCGGATGATCGTCCGCGGGGTGGTCGCACGCGGCTTGTGCGTCTCCTCCGACAGTTCGCCCGCACTGTCGAACCCGACCAGCACGTACGCCGCCATCAAGGTCGAGATCAGCAGTGGCACGACGTACCCGGTGGTGCTGTCGAGGTTCGTCGTGTGCAGGACGACCGACGGACCGCGCTCGGCTCGGCTTGTCAACAAAACTACGATCAGTACGACGCCGACGAGCTCACAGGTCACGCCGACCGAGTTGACGAACGCGGTGATCCGGACGCTGGTCGCGTTGAGCAGCGTGGTCGCGGCGAGGAGCAGGCAGCCGAGGACGACGGCGTTCGTGGCGCCGTCCTTCGAGGACAGCGCGGAGTCGGTCCCGACCAGCTGGAAGCCGGACCAGACCGCGGGCAGGACGACCTGAAGCGCGATCGCCGCGGTGGCCAGCGTGATGATCTGCGCGATCACCATCGCCCAGCCGGCGAACCAGCCGATGACGGCGCCGCCGAGCCGTCGGGCCCACTGGTAGATCGCCCCGGACAACGGGTAGCGGGTGGCGAGCTCGGCGAAGCACAACGCCACCGTGAGCTGACCGGCCAGCACCGCGGGCCAGGTCCAGAAGAAGGCCGTTCCACCGAAGCCGAATCCCAGGCCGAACAGCTGGAAGACGGTGGTGAGGATGGACACGAACGAGAAGCCGGCAGCGAACGACGCATAGCTGCCGACCCGGCGTGAGAGCTGCTGGGTGTAGCCGAAGCGGCCCAGATCGGTTTCAGAAGTGGCTGACATTCCGGTCTCCGTCGGATCGGCCCGGAATGCGCACGGCAGCCCGGGGCCTTCAAGGCCTCCCGGGCTTTTGTCCCGCCGTGGAGCGGTGCCGCAGCACCGCCTCCCCTCTCGGACCAGGCCTGCCGGTCAGCGGCAGCGGAACCCTAGGGGCGCCCCGCCTCAGGCGGGTCTGTTCCAGTTCAGGGCGCTCCGGTTTCAGCGGGCGTCCTCGCGTGTAACGGCGGCGTAAAGGAATCCTCTCACCGGGGGCGGACCTGGCGAGAGAGCGGAGAGGCTGTCCGTCTGCTGCTGTGGCTCCGTGGATCGCCAGGCGTTGCTTAGGGCAACAACTTGTCGGCGGCGCGGCGCAGGCGGGCGACGCCTTCGTGGATGCGGTCGGGTGGGGTGGAGGCGAAGCAGAGCCGGAGGGCGTCGGTGAAACGGCCGGTGGGGGAGAACGCCGGGCCGGGGATGAAGGCGACACCTTCGGCGAGCGCGATCTCGAACAGGTCGGCGGTGTTGACGCCGTTCTCCAGGGTGACCCAGAGGAAGAAGCCGCCCTCGGGGTCGGTCCAGCGGGCGATGTCGCCGAAGTGTTCCTGCAAGGCCGAATACATCGCGTCCTTGCGCCGTTTGTACTCGAGTCGCTGGGTGACCAGGTGGTCCTCGAGGTGCCCGCCGGTCAGGAAACCAGCGAGCAGTCGCTGGGCCGGCAGGTTCGTGCAGGTGTCCATTGCCTGCTTCGCGTTGATGAGCAGCGGCTGCAGTTCGGGGTCGGTGTCGACCCATCCGACCCGGAGTCCGGGCGCGATGATCTTCGAGAACGTCCGTACGGCGAAGACGAGCGGGTCACCGGCGCCGAGCTCACGCAGCGTCGGCAACGGGTCCCCGGCGAAGCGCAGGAGTCCGTACGGATCGTCGTCGATCACCATCGATCCCCAGCTCCTGGCCAACTCGAGCAGCCGATGACGTCGTTCCAGGGAGAGGGTCGCGCCGGACGGGTTCTGGAACGTCGGGATCGTGTAGATCGCCTTCGGTCGACGATCCCCTAGTAGGCGCGGTAGATCGTCGACAATCATCCCGTTGTCGTCGACCGGGGCCTCCAGCAGTTCGGCGCCGTACGAGAGGGCTGTGGCGCTGCCGTTCGTGTACGTCGGTGATTCGACGACGGCCAGATCGCCCGGGTCGACGAAGATCTTGCAGAACAGGTCGAGGCCCTGCATCCCGCCGGCTGTGATCGTGAGCCGGTCGGCCGTGGTCTCGTCGCTGGTCCCGCGGAGCATCTCGAGCAGGGCGTCGTGCAGCGGCGGGTCGCCCTCGGTGGCCGCGTAGTCGTACGCGTCGGGGCGGTTGAGTTGCTCGGCGGCGATCGCGGCGAGGATTGTCGACGGTACGGCTTCGGCGGCCGGCGACCCCATCGCGAACCGGACGATGTCATGGGTCTGCTTGTGCAGCAGCGACGTACTCGAGTCGATCACCGACCCGACCAGCCCGGCGACACGTCCGGCGTACGGGAGACGTTGGGTGGTTCCGGCTCCTGGCACCCGATCACTTCCTTGCACGGGCTACCTCCTGATCGTGAGTTCGTGGGGGAGACCGGTCAGGCGTGCGACGCCGTCTTCGGTGACCACAACGGGTTCGGACAGTTCGTAGCCCCAGCCGTCCATCCACATGCCGAGGATCACGTGGAACGCCATGCCTGCGGTCAGCACCGTGGTCTCGCCAGGGCGCAGGCTGACGGTGCGCTCACCCCAGTCGGGCGGGTATCCGATGCCGATCGAGTACCCGATCCGCGAGTCCTTCACCAGACCGTGCGCGGCGATCACGTCGTTGAACGCGGAGTGGACGACGCTGCCGGTGACGCCTGCGCGGATTGTCGACAATGTGGCGCGCATACCTTCAGCGACGATCTTGGCGGTTTCGCGCAGTCGCTGTGGTGGATCGCCGAGCATCACGGTGCGGGCGAGGGGAGCGTGGTACCGGCCGAAGACACCGGCCAGCTCGATCGTGGTCGCCTCGCCGGACACGAACGGGCGGTCGGTCCAGGTCAGATGCGGCGTACCGGCGGCGTCGCCAGTCGGAAGCATCGGCACGATGGCGGGGTAGTCGCCGCCGTGCTCGGGTGTGCCGGTCGCCTGCGCGGCGAGGATCTCGGCGACCAGATCGCATTGACGCTTGCCCGGCTGGAGTTGGTCGAGGGCGATGCGCATCGCGTTCTCTGCGATCGCGCCGGCGATTCTGAGTTGGCGGAGTTCGTGCGGTGACTTGACCAGGCGGATCCAGTTCACGAGCTCGGTGGAGTCGACCAGCCGATGGCCGGGCAGGCCGTTGCCGAGGGCAAGGTAGCCGCGGGCGGAGAAGTAGTGTGCGTCGGCCTCGACTGCGACGTCCACGCCGGCCGGGATCAGGTCGCCGGCCATGCCGGCGATCCAGTCGTACGGATGGACGTCCGGTCGGTGGACCAGATCCTCCGGGTAGCCGTGGATCTGGTCGTCGCGCAGGTTGCAGGTGTACGACGCCCCGGCTGCGTCCATCGCGCGGGCGAACAGGTGTGGTTCCCCATCCGTGGGGACGACCAGGCACTGCGGGGTGTAGAACGACCAGGCGTCGTACCCGGTCAGGTAGAAGAGGTTCGCCGGATCGCTAACCACCAGCGCGCCGAAACCACGCTCGGCCAGGGCCGCCCGGACCCGGCGGAGCCGCCCGGCGTACTCGGTCGGCTCAACCGCCTGCTCCAGCAGGTCCGGCACACTCATCACCTCACCTGGTTGCAGATTGTCGACAATCCTAACGTCAGATCACTCCCAGAAAGAAGAGCAGCCACGCCGCGCGCCCAGCCAGCGCCGGGCGTGTGCGCCGGAGTGCGGAGTGCGGGGAGTGGGATTGGGGAGTGGGGAGTGGGGTCGTGGGGATGGGTGTGTGTGGTCGGGGTGGCTGGTCAGTCAGGTGTGGAGGAGGCGTTGGCCGGGTGCGTGGCCAGCGAACGCGGTCGTGTGCGGACGGCGTCGCTGGGCGGTAAGCGCGTTGGGGGTGGGTGTGGTCGGGATAGCTGGTCGGGTCTGGAGGAGGTGTAGGCCAGGGAGTGCAGTCGTGTGTGGTGAGGGTCGGCGGACGGTAGCGGTGAGCGCGGTCGTGGTCGTTGGGGGTGGCGGGGTGGGTGGTTAGGTGTGAAGGAGGCGTTGGCCGGGGCCTTGAGGGTGGTGGCCCACCAGGTCCAGGGCGGCCCACATGGTGACTTGGTTGGCGGTGAGGACCGGTTTGCCGAGGGTGGCTTCGAGGCCGGCGATGATGTCGTAGGTCGGGAGGTTTGTGCAGCTGATGAAGACTGCCTCGGCGGCAGGGTTGTCGACGCTGCGGACGAGTTCGACCGTGGTCTCGTACGGCACCGCCCAGATCTGTGCAATCAGGCCCAGCCCAGCCGTCGCGACCACCTCGACGCCGGCTTCGGCGAGGAAAGTGGTCAGGCCTTCGGTCAGGTCGTTCGTGTACGGCGTGACCGTCGCGACCCGCGTGATGCCGAGGTGTCGCAGCGCCATCAGCAACGCCCCGCTCGTCGTCACCGCGGCCGGGGCGCCGGCCGCCACCATGGCGTCGACGAGCGCGGCTTCACCCGCCAGACCACCGACGAAGCTCCCGAACGTGCAGGCGTACGCGACGGCCAGCGGTGCGACCGGCAGGACGTTGACCGCGGTCCGGGCGATCAGTTCCGGATCGGAGATGTGAAGCGCCATCTCGACCGTCGCCGCGAGCGGGGCGTACGGGGTCCGGGTGAAGTGCAGCGTGACGTCGTCGGGGACCCAGCGCCACAGCTCGCGGTCGAGCGCGAAGTCGTACGGCGCGACGACGCCGATGCCGGTCTGGAGCAGCCTGGGCACCGGCGCCGGCAGCGGGTGCGTGGGAGGCCGCAGGGTCATGCGGTCAGTGTGCGGCTCACCGAGGATTGTTGACAATCCTACGGACGGGTTTCTAGCCTCGATGCGTGCCAGCCACCTCCGAGCGTCCCGTCGTCGCGGTGCTCTGTGAGCGGGCGACCGACCGGCCGCCCGGGCTGGAGGACCTCGCGGTCGAGTTCCGGTACTGCGCCGCGGACGGTCTGCCGGAGGCCGTTCGCGGTGCCCGCGCGTTGATGCTCTGGGATTTCTTCTCGACTGCGGTCCGCGACGTCTGGGCCGACGCCGGCACGCTGGAGTGGATCCATGTGACGGCGGCAGGCGTCGACACTCTGCTGTTCGACGAACTCCGCGACTCCGATGTGGTCGTCACCAACGCGCATGGGGTGTTCGACCGGCCGATCGCGGAGTACGTGCTCGGTGCGGTGATCGCTCATGCCAAGGACAGCCGGCGCAGTCTCGACCTCCAGCGTCGGCATGAGTGGCGGCACCGGGAGACGCGGAGCATCCTCGGTGCAACCGCGCTGATTGTCGGCACCGGGGCGATCGGACGAGAGACTGCCCGCTTCCTGCGGGTCGCCGGGTTACAGGTGCGCGGTGTTGGGAGGGTCGCTCGCACCGACGACCCGGACTTCGGTGAGGTTGTTGCCAGCAGCAACCTCGCGGACGAGGTGGCCTGCGCGGACCACCTCGTCCTGGCGGCTCCCCTGACGGCGGCGACGCGAGGGCTGGTCGACGGCAAAGTCTTGTCGGCGATGCGATCGGGTGCGCAGCTCATCAACGTTGCTCGTGGTCCGATTGTCGACGAACGTGCCTTGCTCGAGCATGAAGAGATCGCCGCGACGCTGGACGTGTTCGACCGTGAACCCCTCCCGCCGGACCATCCGCTGTGGGACGCGCCGAACGTGACGATCACCGCACACATGTCAGGCGACGTGATCGGCTGGCGCAACACCCTCGCCGAACAGTTCGCGACCAACGTCCGCCGTTGGCTGGCCGGCGAGCCGCTGCTCAATGTGGTGGACAAGAAGCTCGGCTACATCCCCACGAGAAGCCGATGACGCAGACCGACGGGAGAGTGCTGGTGGAGGCAGGCGAACTGGTTTCGGGGTACCGGTCCGGGGCGGTGTCGCCGGTGGAGGCGACGCAGACCGCGTTGGATGCGATCGAGCGATACGACGAGCAGGTGAACGCTTTCGTGCTGGTCGACGCCGAAGGCGCGCTCGCTGCCGCGAAGGAGTCGGAGGCCCGGTGGCATTCCGGGGAGCCACTGGGCCCCGGCGATGGCGTACCGACTTCGATCAAGGACGCCCTGTGGACCAAAGGCTGGCCGACGCTACGCGGCAGCACCATGATCGACGAGGCCGGGCCGTGGAGCGAGGATGCGCCGGCCGTCGCCCGGCTGCGCGAGACCGGCGCGGTGATTGTCGGCAAAACCACGACTCCTGAGTACTCGTGGAAGGGCGTCACTGACTCCCACAAGTACGGCGCGACGGGCAATCCGTGGAATCCGTCCAAGACGCCCGGTGGATCGAGCGGTGGTTCGGCGACCGCGGTCGCGCTCGGGATGGGTACGTGGTCGGTCGGCACCGACGGCGGTGGGTCGGTCCGGATTCCGGCCGCGTTCACGGGCACGGTTGCGCTCAAGCCGACGTACGGGCTGATCCCGCTGTTTCCGCCGAGTGCGTTCGGGACCCTGTCGCACGCGGGCCCGATGACGCGGACGGTCCGGGACGCGGCGGCGCTGCTCGACATCATCACTGGATTCGATGCCCGCGACTGGTCCTCGATGCCGACGCCGACGACCTCGTTCCTGGACGGGATCGATGACGGCGTCGCCGACCTGAGGATTGCCTTCTCGTCTGATCTTGATTTTGTTGACAATGATCCGGAGGTCGAGGAGTTGGTCCGAGCGGCGGTCGGTGTTCTCGCGGCCGCAGGTGCCGAGGTGACCGAGATCGATCCTGGGTTCACCGACCCGATCGATGCGTTCAACGTGCTGTGGTGGTCCGGCGCTGCCAAGGTTCTGGAGGCGTACACAGTCGACGATCGCGTTGATCCCGGACTCCGCCGGGTCGCTGCGATCGGGTCGGCGTACTCGGCGTCGGACTTCCTCGACGCGACCGCGGCGCGGATGGAGCTCGGGTTGCTGATGGGACGGTTCCATCGCAAGTACGACGTACTCCTGACGCCGACGTTGCCGATCACGGCGTTCCCGATTGGTCAGGACGTGCCGGATGGCTCGGAGTCGCCGGACTGGACGAGTTGGACGCCGTACACGTATCCGTTCAACCTGACCCAGCAGCCCGCGCTCAGCGTTCCGTGTGGGTTCACGAAGGCCGGCCTGCCTGTTGGATTGCAGATTGTCGGCGCTCGGCATGCGGACGCGCTGACCTTGCGGGTCGGGCGGGCGTACGAGGCCGCCACTGATTGGCACCAGCGCACACCCACCTTGGAGGCACGATGAGCAAGTACGTCACCGTCAGCCTGGACAAGCGCGGTGTGAGCTGCGTTGCGCAGTTGCTCGAGGACGTCGCGCCGCGGACCTGCAAGGCGGTGTGGGATGCGCTGCCGTTGTCGGCGCCGGTGTTTCATGGGAAGTACGCGCGGAACGAGATCTACACGCTGCTGCCTGGGTTCGCGGCGGCTGATCCTGGCAAGGAGAACACGACTGTCACGCCGATTCCGGGCGATCTGTGCTGGTTCTCGTTCGACTCCGATGATCTGGGGAATCCGGCGTACGGGTACGAGAACACGACGGGGACGGGTACGACGGGGGCGATTGTCGACCTGGCTGTGTTCTACGGGCGGAACAATCTGCTGATCAACGGCGACCAGGGGTGGGTGCCGGGCACTGTGTTCGGTGCGATTGTCGACAATCTGGATGGCTTTGCGGCGGCTTGCCAGGATCTGTGGATGGGCGGCGCACGCGGCGAGACGCTGAGCTTCGACCGCCGCGACTGAAGCACCCGGCAGCACGAGAGCACCCCGGCAGTTGTCTGCCGGGGT
Organism: Kribbella capetownensis; assembly: GCF_004331485.1. GTDB lineage: Bacteria > Actinomycetota > Actinomycetes > Propionibacteriales > Kribbellaceae > Kribbella > Kribbella capetownensis. The sequence continues at coordinate 728,019 of NZ_SJKD01000003.1, read as the reverse complement.
GCGGTTGTTGTTGTGGGTTAGAGGCCCTTGCGGAAGCCTTCGCGCCAGGAGGCGTAGCCGGGTTGCCAGTCGAAGGTCGCCTTCGCGAGGGAGTTGTCGGCACCGCGCATCGTGGTGAAGGCGGCGACGCCGACCTCGCCGGCGGCCAGGCGGCCCAGCCAGACGGGGACGTGGCGCGGACCCTTCACGCCCAGGATGCGGGCGAACTCCGGCAGCCAAACAGCAGCCTGAGCCGGGTCGTCGTCGGCGATCTGGTAGATGCCGGTCGCATCGCTCTCGACCGCCTTCACGGTGGCGTCGGCCGCGTCGTCGTAGTGGATGAACGACCACACACCGGCGCCGTCGCCGATCAACGGCAGTTGGCGCTTCCGGATCATCTCGACCATCGATCCACCCTTGCCGATGTCACCGGTCGGACCGTAGAACGCCCCGTACCGCAAGGCGATGCCCTCGATCCCGGCGGCGTTGGTGACCGCCGACTCCACGTGCTTGATCCCGGCCATCGACTGCCGCTGGGCGGCCGCCGGGTTCGGGTCGAGCGGGTCCGCCTCGGTCTTCGTCGCGGATCCGCCGTGTTGCAGGTTCCAGCCGGCGTACGACTGGACGACGAACCGTCGTACGCCGGCAGCCTGGGATGCGGAGAGCAGGTTGTCGGTGCCCTCGATGCGCAGCCGGTTCGTCATCGCGAAGCTCTCGTCGAACTTCTTGAAGTTGATCCCGCTCTTGAGCGCGGTCATCTGATGTACGACGACCTCCGGGCGGACGGTGTCCACCGCGGCCTTCACCGCGGCCGCGTCCAGACCGTCGGCCAGGACGACGTTCGCACCGAGCGCCTTGATCGAGGCCGCCTTCGACTCCGACCGGATCATGCCGACCACCTCGTGACCGGCCGCCACCAGTTGCGGGACCAGCGACCGGCCCAGTCCGCCGGTCGCGCCTGCCACCAATACCTTCATTGTCATTCCTCCGTCGTCTGTTGTTACGACCCGGAGGACACGCGACGGCGGCGCCTTGTGACGTGATCCATGTCACGCGCGTGCGTCGTACCCCGCCAGGCCGGGGTACGACGCACGCTGGGGGAGGGGTCAGCGCGTCAAGGTGATGAGTTGTGCGGTGCCTGGCTGGACCGTGGCGGCGAGGGTGTTGCCGTCCACCGGGACCCGCTGCCCGACCGGTGCGCCGGTGGCCGTGCCGTTCGGACGGATCTGCCGGTCGCCGAGCGTGACCTTGGAAGCGTCCGACGAGGCGAGGCCGGCAACGTCGCTCGAGCGCAGCGTGACGCTCTTGCCGTGACGGAACCGCGAGGGCAGGTCGAGCGTGACACGCGAGGCGGTGCTGTCCGCCGCGGCCGGGTCCTGAACGTTGATCAGTACGACGGTCAGCTCACCGTGCCGGCCCTCGACGCCGTACGCCCGCAGTTTGCCGAGCTCGGTCTCCGGCAGATCCAGGTCGACGAACCGGCCGCGAGGCACCTGACGGAACGCCCAGATGCCGTAGTACAGCGGTGTCGCGGACAGCTCACCCTTGTCCATCGCCGCCTGATCGGCGGCGCAGAACGCACCGTAGTACCGGTACGAGATTGGGTACTCCGGCGAGTCGCGCGGCTTGAAGTCACCACAGATGGCGGCTGTGTTGGTGTGGAACTGCACGCGGCTCACACCGCTCTGAGCGGTCTGGAGCAGGTAGTCGAGCGACCACAGTGACGTCGCGAAGCTGGTGCTGACGCCGGGCTGGCCGCTGCACGACGCGCTGTTGGACTCGTTGATCGTCATCGGGATGCCCGGCAGCCGGCTGCTCAGCTGCATGATGCCCTGCAGCTTGGCGTCGGTATTCGTGTGCGTGGTGGCCGACATCAACTGCGGGATGGTCAGGTTGGACGAGCCGCAGTGACTACCCGGGTACCAGTGCGAGGCGATCTCGCTGATCACCTCGTCCGGCTTGACGCTGGTGTCCGCGGCAACAGCGGCGGTGAACTCGTCCAGTTTCGTGTTCGTCTTCGCGGTGTTCGCCGATGGCCCGGTCACCTTGATCCTTGCGTGTGGCAACCGTTGCTCGATGGCCGCGGCGTACTGCTTCATCGTCTCCCAGTACTGCGCCGGCGTCAGCGTCGTGACGTGGTCGTACTCATTGCCGAGCTCAACCGAGAGCAGGTCGTCGCCGAGCGTCGCGTGGGCGGCGGCGACCTCCTCGACCACCTGGTCGAGGGTGACCTGTCCGTTGAGCACCGACAGCAGCGGCGCTCCCAGAGTGACCTTCCAGCCGGACTCGTGCAGCAGGGAACGGAGCTCGGTGAAGTCGCCCTGGTCGACGGTGCCACCGATGGCCCAGTCGGGTGCCGGGGTGTCCTTCGCGGCGCCGAACGCCGGCCAGACCAGATCCATCGAGTAGCCGCCGAGGCGCAGTACGCCCGGACCCAGGGTCTTCAGCCGCTGCGCCATCCGTTGGCGGGTCAGGTACCCGTGCGCGAAGTCGGCGGACTCGACCGAGAAGCCTTGGTTGTCACCCGTGATCGAGGCGTTGGTCCGGTCGCTGGTGACGGTCAGCCGGACATCGCTGGCGAGCGGCGGCGGTGTGTCGCTGGTAGGTGGCGGGGCGGCGCCGGCGACCAGGGTTCCGGTGCCGGCGAGCGCCACCGCCAGGGTGGTGGCGAGCAGGGATCTCATCGGGGCGGTCTCCTCACGGATGATTGCTGATGACAACGACCTCGCCGGGTACGAGGGTGGTGGCTGTCTGGTGGGTGAGCCGAGGACGGAACCCGGGCCAGCTGCCGTCGGCCCGGACTGCCTGCTCGTCGATACGGACCTGAGGCGCGTCGAGGGTCCGGCCGGCACCAGTCGGGTCGTACGGCGTCAACCGGTCGACAAAACCACGCGGTGTGGCGACGGTGATCGGATGGTCGGTCTTGTTGATCAGGACGAGGCGGCCGTCGGCGCGCCACCCCTGGACCTCGGTGCCGGTGGCAACCGGCCGCAGCGTCTTCGCGCCTTGAACGAAGTGCGAGAAGAGGAGCAGGGCGTAGTACTCCGGTTGCGCGGTGGGCGCACCGATCGCCGGGGACGGGTCGTAGTTGACGGCGTTGTAGTAGCCGTTGCCTTCCTCGGGCTCGAAGAACGCACGAACCTCGGCGTTGTGCAGGTTGACGCCGACCCCGCCGATCCGGCAGTCGGCGTTGCTACCGGGTTCGTCCGGCGGCTGTGGGCAGGCGACGTGGAACATCATGTCCACGGCGTACGTCGCGCTGGCGGCGACGTTGCTCACGCCGTCCGCGCCACGACCGGCGGCCGTGTTGGTCTCCTCGAGGCGGTAGGTCAGGCCGCGCTGAGCCGCGTCGGCGCTGTGCACCGCCACCTGGTAATCGAGGCTCGCGAGGTGTTCGGCGGAGAGAAGCGCTGGGATGGACGGGCAGCGGTACGGCTTGTTCACACAGGTCCGCGCGAGCGGATAGAAGTGGTCGCTGCTGTGGACCGGACGCTGGGTGTCGAGGATCTGTTGCCAGTTCCAGAACCATCGCGTCGGGACTGTGCGTTCATGGATCTGCTCCCAGGGCAGGATGTCCTCGCTCGTGTTCGGCGTGATCGCCTTGGTCGGGCTGATCGCGGCCGCGTACAGGGGCAGATCGGCGACGTACCGGTCGAGCCCGGAGGTGCCGTACGACAGATCGGGTTCGTTGCCGAGTTCGATGCCGATCACCTGTCCGGGCCGGAAGGTCTCGCGGACCGCGGTCGCGAACGCCTTGGCGTGCTCAGGGCTGACGAACGGCCGCGTCTCCTTCGGCGGCGACATCGCCGTGCCGAGCACAACCCGCCAGGCGTCGTGGCCGTGGCTTGCCTGGTCGAGTGTCGCGCGGATGTTGCGGAGATCCTCGGGCGTGATGATCTCGTCGGTGTTCGGCGCGGCCGGGTCGAACGGCATCAGGTCCTGGGACGAACCGCCGATGCGCAGTACGCCGCTGCCGAGGTTCCGCAGCAGTTGCACGAACGCCGGCCGCGCGGTCGGGCCCATGTAGCGCTCGATCAGCGACCACTCGATGCTCAGCCCGACGAAGTCGCTCGCCACAGCTCTCGGTGCCGCAGGGAGTACGTCGGGCGCGGCATCGGCGTCCGGAGTACTGGGTGCGAGCAAGGTCAGGGGGAGGGCGAACAGCGCGAGGGCGGTAACGACCGCCCGGCGCCTGGGGCCGCGTCGGCTCATCAATCAACCTCTGGGGAGGCTCCGGCAGGGCACCGGAGTGGCTGAGAAAACGTTGTCTGATTAGACTTCTGTGAGATTCTAACCATGTCAACCCCTCGGGCGTGGCGAACTTCCCGCGGATCGCTGACCGCGCGCTGCGGGTAGCCTCGTGCCCGCAGACCTGTAGGGGAGGACCGTGACCAGATCCGGGAAGCGCACGACGATCGTCGACATCGCGCGTCAAGCCGAGGTGTCGATCTCCACTGTGTCGCGGGTGCTGAACGGGCGACCGGTCGCCGACGAGGTGCTCGCGACCCGAGTGCGGAAGGCGGCGACCGAGCTCGGCTACCGGCCGAACATGGTTGCGCGAGACTTCCGGCGTGGCGTGACCAGCACGATCGGTGTCGTCGTACCCGATCTGGCGAACCCGTTCTTCCCGCATGTGCTGAAGGGGTTGGCCGAGGAGGTGTCTGCCGGTGATCATCGCCTGCTCGTGGTGGACTCTGGTGAGGACGCTGATCAGGAGCTGCAGCTCGTGGCTCAGTTGGCGGGTAGTTGCGACGGCATCATCCTGTGTTCACCGCGGATGCCGCAGAGCAGTCTCGCCACGTTGCCGGCGCTCGGCGTACCCATCGTCTGCACGAACCGCTCGGTGGGCGACTTGCCGTTCGGGACCGTGGGGATCGACTCCGCCTCGGGCATGCGGCAGGCGGTTGCACATCTCGCGCAGCTCGGGCACCAGCAGATCGGCTACCTCGGTGGTCCGGGTACTTCGTGGTCGGACGGCTTGCGGCGAGAGGGCCTGAGTACCGCGGCCGCGGACCTCGGCGTCAGCGTGTCGTCGACGGAGGCAGGGTCGACGAGCGACGACGGTCACGCCAAGCTGCCCGAGCTACTCGATCAGGGTGTGACGGCGGTGATTGCCTTCAACGATCTGGTCGCGATCGGTGCGCTGGCGCGGTTGCGGGAGCTCGAGATGGACGTGCCGTCGCGGCTGTCTGTTGTCGGGTTCGACGACATCCCGGTCGCTGCGTTCCTCGGCCCGCCGCTGACCACCGTCAGTCTGCCGAAGGAGGAGCTCGGCCGCCGCGCGTGGGCCGGTCTCCATCAGCAGTTGGAGACCGGGCAGGTGCCCCAGGAGGAGCTCCTGCCCGCGTCTCTCGTCGTTCGGCACTCGACCGCCGCGCCCGCCGACTGACGCCGCCCGCCGGCAGCCCCCATCAGCCGACCGTTACTCCGATGTCAGCGTCAGCTCGGTCGGGCCGAAGGACACGTTGAGGTTGACGTCGATCGTCATCTGCCCGTCGGCCGTGCGGCAGGCGAGCCTCGCGACGAACGGCGTTTCGAGCCAACGGATCGTCGCGACGAACGCGTCGCCGTCACCGTAGGCACTGGTCACGACGCGCTGCACCTCCGGGGCGACCGCATCCAGGAGTACGCCGTTACTCGATTGCTCACGCCAGTCGCCGCCCGCGCAAACGATCTCGGTCGGCCCGTCCGAATCCCGCTCGACGCCGAGCAGCGAGAACGTGCCGGTCCCGTCGGGGTCGAGGCGAACTGCCGTCAGCCCGACGATGTTCTCTGCGAACCGGTACGTCTGGCCGTCCCCGCCCGTCGGTGCGGGACCGGTCGGCGGCGGCAGCTCGAGCCGATCGGGCCGCGCCACCGGCGTGACCTCCTTGCCCTCGAGCGCGGGCAGCAGGTGGTCCCAGACCGTGTCGACGATGGCCTGCATGTCGCCCGTCGCGCTGGTGACGATCAGGGCCGCGTCGTGGTCGGGGAGGATCATGACGAACTGACCGAACGCGCCGTCGCCGCGGTAGGTGTTGTTCCGCCCGCGCCAGAACTGGAAGCCGTAGCCCTGCTGCCAGTCCGGGTTCTCCTGGTGGTCGTTGGGCACCTGCTTGGAGGTCGCCGCCTCGTACCACTCGGCCGGGACGAGTTGCTTGCCCTCCCACGCGCCGTGTTGCAGGAGGAGCTGGCCGAACTTCGCCAGCGACTCGGTGTTGATGCTCAGCCCCCAGCCGCCGACGGTGATGCCTTCCCTCGACACCTGCCAGGTCGCCTCGGTGATCCCGAGCGGCTCGAACAGCCGCGGCTTCAGGTAGTCGAACAGCCGCTCACCGGTCAGCCGCTGCAGGATCGCGGACAGCATGTACGTCGCGCCGCTGTTGTAGACGAACACCGTTCCCGGCTCGTGGTCGACGTCGAGACCGAGGAAGATCTTGACCATCCGGCGGTCCCGTGAAAGCGCCGCGACGGTGTCCTCGCTGTGGCCTGTCGTCATGGTGAGCAGATGCCGGACCGTCATCGCGGCCAGGTTGTCGCTGATCGTCTCCGGCAGCTCGTCGGCCTCGAAGAACGAGATCACCTTGTCGTCCAGCGCCAGCAGGCCGGCGTCGATCGCCAGCCCGACCCCGGTCGAGGTGAAGCTCTTCGACACCGAGAACAGCAGATGCGGATCGGCCAGCCGGTACGGCGACCACTCCTCCTCGAGTACGACGTGACCGTGCTGCAGCAGCATCACGGTCTGGATCTCTGGCTCGGACTCGTCCAGGGCGACGACGAACGCATCGAGTGCGGCGCCGGACAGTCCCTGGTCCTCTGGGGTACTCCGTGGAAGGCTGCTCACCCCAGGCACGTTATCTCCCGGATCGGACAAATATCAGGTGCGTTCTACCCAGCGGGCAGCCGTGATCCTGAATCGGTGAAGGTGGCTGATGTCGAGACAGGCGGGGACGCGACCGTGCGGGTGGGTCCTTCAGCCTTGGTTGTCGGCCTGGTCTGAGGGTTGGAGGTGGTCGAGTTTGTCGGGGTTGACGACGCCGTGGATGGTGGTGATCTGGCCCTCGGCAACGACGAAGGACCAGACGGCGGCCGTGCGGTTCGCGAGGTCGCGGATGCGGAGGGCGGGCTGACCGCCGACGTGTACCGGCTCGGCGGTCAGGTCATGACCGCGGAGCTTGACGAACGCACCGACCAGCATCCGGGCAACGTTCCGCGCTCCATGCACCGGCCGTGGGAACCCACCCTTCCCACCACCGTCGCCGGTGAACGTCGCGTCCGGTGTCAACAACTCGACCAGCTCCTCGAGCTCACCACGTTGCGCCGCCGCGACGAAGCGCCGTACGAGCTCGTCTCTTTCCTGCCGGGACGCGTCGAAGCGCGGGCGTTCGTCGGCGAGCCGGCGACGCGCGCGTACGGCGAGTTGGCGGCAGGCTGATGGGGTCTTGCCGATGATGCCGGCGACCTCGTCGTACGGGTAGCCGAAGACGTCGCAGAGGAGGAACACCGCACGCTGATCGGGAGACAGCCGCTCGAGAACGACGAGGAACGCGGTCGATAGCGAGTCCGAGAGCGCGGCTCGGTCGGCGAGATCGACGTACTCGTCGACGGCCGGTTCGGGCAGCCACGGGCCGACGTACAGCTCGCGTTTGCGGCGCGCGGACCGCAGTTGGTCGATCGCGAGCCGGGTCGTGACGGTGGTGAGGAACGCCTTCGGCGACTCGACGTCCTTTTCGCGGTGCAGCCGGAGATAGGCCTCCTGAACGACGTCTTCCGCGTCGCCGAAGCTCCCCAGCATCCGGTACGCGATCGACAGCAGCAGTGGCCTGAGTTCCTCCATCACACCTTCACAGACGATCGAGGCGGTCTCTGAGTGACACTGTCACACGATCGATTGTCCGATCGTCTGCAATCGACATGAACACAGTCACCTGGATCTTCACCGGCGTCCTGGCCGTGGTCTTCACGGTCTCCGGTGTCGCCAAGTCCACGATGTCCCGCGATCGCCTGATCGCGACCGGTCAGACCGGCATCGCGCCGTTCCCGATGCCACTGGTTCGAGCCGTCGCGATCTGCGAGTTGTTCGCCGTCGCCGGCCTGTTCGCGCCATGGCTGACCGACACAGCCCGCGTCCTGACGCCGCTGGCTGCGGTCGGCCTCACGATCGTCATGATCGGCGCCGCGACCTCCCACGCCTCCCTCCGCGAACCCAAACCAGTAGCCGCCAACACCACCCTCCTGGCCCTGGCCGCCTTCGTAGCAGCCACCCGCTTCGCCGCCCTGACCTGAAAGGCACCACCCGCAGAGCCGCCGGAGACCGGCCAGGTGCCGGCCGGTCTCCTCGAGCGACTATCGCTGCACGAGTACGGCGACTGTGCGGGGCGGAACCGTGGCGGTGCCGGTGCTGGAGGTCCAGGTTGTTGCCTTGACCACCGGATCCGAGCCTGCGGCCTGGACGAGGGACAGTGACAGAGATTGGCCGGCCAGGGCCGGAATGGTTTGGGTCACCGCGGAAGCGGTGGTGTTGAAGACGACTACTACGCCCTTGAGGGTTGGGTCGGTGTTGGGGCCGGTGGTGTCGTCGACGTGCATGGTGATGACGCCGGGGGTGGTGCCGCTCAGGGGGAAGCTGAGTTTCTGGTTGATCAGGTTCGCGGTGCCCAGGCGGAACAGGGGAGTGGAGAAGCGGAGCTTCAGGAGGTCGTCTGCGGCAGCGGAGGCGGTCGCGACGTCCGTGGCGGTCGGCTTCAGGGCTGGGTTGGCGAGGAGTGGCTGCATGTACTGCCACTTGGCCTCATTGTCCGGCTTGGGCGGCAGGCCGTGGCCGAAGCCGTTGTCGGCGCCCGTCCAGTCGAGCATGTTGAACCAGTCACCGGAGTCGTACGAGTTGCGATCCAGCGACTTGCTCCGCAGCATGTCCGCACCGGCGTGCCAGAACGACGGGGTCTGCGCCAGCGCGGTCGTTGCCAGCGACACCGTGTTCATCCGGATCCGGTCCGGCATCGTCATTGCCGTCGGCAACTTGTAGGTCAGCGAGTCCCACAGCGTCTCGTTGTCGTGGGCATCGACGTACGTGATCACCTCGTCGGGCTGGTCGGCGTACCCGGCTGGTGAACCGTTGTAGTCGACCCCGTCACCGCGGACGACCGCACCGGTCTCCGCGGACGTGAAGCTGAACGCGCGCAGGTTGCCGGTCAGGCCGAGCTGGACGAGGTCGGTGTCGTGGGCGAGCCGTTTCGCACGGTCCGCTTCCGAGCCGTTCACCGGGTCCCCGTTCGGGTCGCTCGCGGCGCCGGAGCCGAAGCCCTGGATCCGCGGGTTCTCGTCGAACGGACCGCCACCGCGGACCGCGTCCCGGAGCCGGTCGGAGAACGTGCCGATCCCGGTGCCGCCGAGGTTGCCCTGCCGGGCCTGGACGAACAGCGCGTCGTTCGCGACCTCGCCGAAGTTCCAGCCCTCGCCGTACAGATAGATCTTCTTGCCGTCGACACCGTCCTTGGCGAGCGTCAACTTGTCGAGCGCGGCCCGGACCTTCAGCATGTTCGCCTTGCTGTGGTGGCCCATCAGGTCGAACCGGAAGCCGTCGACGCGGTAGTTCCGGGCCCAACTGACCGTGCTGTCGACCATGATCTTCTCGGCCATCGCATGCTCGGTCGCGATGTTGCTGCAGCAGGTGGACGTCTCGACCTTCCCGGTCGCGTTGAGCCGCTGGTAGTACCCGGGCACAACCTTGTCCAGCACCGACGTCGGCGCTTGACCGGCCGCCGGTGTGTGGTTGTAGACCTGATCGAGTACGACGCGCAGCCCGGACTTGTGCAGTCCGCCGACCATCGTGCGGAACTCGGCGACGCGGGCGAGACCGTCGCGCTGGGTGGCGTACGAGCCTTCCGGCGCGAGCCAGTGGTACGGGTCGTAGCCCCAGTTGAACCCGTCCTTCGCCGCGACAGCGGTCACGCACGCCTGCTGCTGGTCGGAGTCGGGCGGCAGCGCTTTCAGATCACACGCCGGCGACTGCTGCCCGGTCTCCGGGATTGATGCAATGTCGAATGTCGGCAATAGGTGCACGGTGTTGAGCCCGGCGGCCGCGAGGGCGCGCAGATGCTTCGTCCCGTTCCCCTCGTCGGCGAAGGCGAGGTACGTCCCACGGTGTGCGGCCGGGACGGTGCTGTCGCTGATCGAGAAGTCGCGGACGTGCAGTTCGTAGATTGTCGAATCGACCGCCTGCGCGAGTTTCGGCGACGGCGTACTCGACCAGAGCGCCGGCTTCCCGGCCGGATCGTTCAGATCGACCGCCACCGAGTACGCCGAGTCGGTCGTGAGCGCGACCGAGTACGGATCGGTGACGACGTTCGTCTCCACCTTGCCCGTCGACGGTGCGAAGGCGGTCACCTGGTAGCGGTACGCGGCGTTCTTCCACGACCGTGGCCCGCTGACCGACCAGGATCCGTCGTCGCCGCGCTTCATGGCGATTGTCTGCAATCCGACGAGAAGATTGACCTTTTGTGCAGTCGGCGCCCACAGCGTGAACCGCGGCGCGCCACCCTGCCAGGTCACGCCGTACGAGCGCCCAGCCGCCGACCTGCCGTACAGGTCGTCGAGGACTCCAGGGATCTGTACGCCGGTCGCATCGAGCAGACGCCCGGCGTCGTCGTACTGTGCGAGGCCGAGCTGCCCGGTCAGGATCTTGCGGGCATCCGCGTGGTCCAGTCGGAGCGCGGTGTACCCCTTCAAAGCAGGGAACTTCGCCAGCACCGCAGCAGGGATCCCAGCGCTGTCATAGCGCAGTCCGGCCGACGTACCACCGATGTCGTCCGCATCCACCTTCAGAGAACCGTCATCCGACCAGTGCAGCCGCCAGCGCGACCGCTCCGGGTGGGCAACCGGCGGTACGGCGAGCAGGTCGCGGCCGAGCCAGTAGGCCTTGGCCTGGCTCAGGTCAGGCTGCGCACCGGGTTTGGACGTGGTCACAGTGAGGGCGTGGGTCGCGAGCACGTACGAGAACGTGACGACCAGCCCGTCCGACGGCACGGTGATCGGAACGTTGTTGGCCGGGTAGCTCTCGTCGAAGGACAGGTTGTGTGCGACCTTCGCCTCATAACTGCCCGCTTTCAGCTCGCTGGTGGACCAGGTGTAGGTGCCGTCGCCGTTCTCGTCCGTCAGCCAGGGTCGCATGCAGGCCGGATCCCAGTCGGCCGGACAGCCCAGCTCCGACTGGAACGAACCGGGCACGGTGATGATCGGCCCCTCCGCACTGGAGGTGGCGAAGTGCCTGCCGTGCTCGTAGTAGAACGTCACCGGTCCGGCGGGCGCGGTGTACGAGATGTTGGCGCCGTTCAGGTTGCCACCGGCACCGTAGTTCTCGTCCCACGCCTTGTTGATCGCCGCCTTGTAGGCGTGCTCACCGGCCGGGATGGTGTAGGTGCCCTTCCACACGTTGTCCTTCGGGTCGCGCGTCAGTTGCGCCTGGTCGCAGTCCGGCGACCAGTCCGCCTGGCAGCCCATCTCACTGTTGTGGTCGCCCGGCACGCTGACGTTGGCGGGCTGCACGACCGGACCGGTGCCGCCGCCACCGCCGCCCGGAGCAGCAGGGTCGCCGACGACGCCGTACGACCCGGACACCGAGTAGTGGCCCGACACATCCCGCAGCACCGCGCGGTACTCGAGTAGCGTCCCCTTCGGCACCCCGGACACGTCCTGGAACACCCGGTACAGCGCATTGTCGTCAGAGCCGAGCCGCTTCCACGCAGTCGTCCCCACGGGCCGGTAGCCAAAGGTCACTGCCACCGGAGTGTTCGCGGGAACCGCGGCCGCGATCTCAGCACGCCCGCCGACAGTCGCACCGAGCTCCGGCGAGCTGATGTAGACAGCTGGTGCCTTGGACGGCGATGGCACCTTGCTCTGGGCCTGATAGACGGTCACGGACAGCGGCGCCTGGCTCAGCAGCACCCGGCCCTCGCGGTCGGTCCGCACCGACTTGGAGCCACCGTAGACCGGCTTGAACGAGGTGTTCGCCCCGTACGTCGGGATCGTCGCAGTCGCGGCGGACTTCGAGTTGTTCGCGACCACCAGATACTCGACGTTGTCGCTGCCGAGCCGGCTGAACGCGTACAGCCCACTGGTGTTCGACGAGTACCGGTGCACCTGCCGCCCGTCGGCCAGCGCCGGGTACTTCGCCCGCAGCTTCTGCAGCGCCGCGATGTGCTTGTACATCACCGCGTTGCCGTCGTACCTGTCCTGGCTGCCGATGGTCGTCGTACCGGTGCCGTCCACGATCTCGTCGTCGGTGTAGTCGCTCGTCTTGGTGGCGAACATGTCCTGCCGCGCGTCCTTGTCACCACCCGGACCGGTGAAGCCCTGCTCGTCGCCGTAGTAGATGACCGGCTGACCGCGAGTGAGGAACATCAGCGAGTGCGCCAGCTTGTCGCGGGCGAGCAACTCCTGGCCGTTCGCGCCGCCCTGCTTGAGGAACGTTCCGACGCGGCCCATGTCGTGGTTGCCGAGGAACGTCGGCAGTTGGTACGCGTTCGAGTCGGAGTCGGTGTAGTAGTCGTCGTTCGCGTAGAGGTCGCGCAGCTTCGTACTCGGATCGCCCTTCGCGAACGCCACCGCGTTCTGCTGGAAGCCGAAGTCGAGGGTGGCTTGCAGCGCGCCGGCCGTGGTGTACGTCGACATGAACTTCGGGTCGGCGTCGAACACCTCACCGAACATGAAGAAGTCCTTCGCGCCGGCGCCGTTGGCCGCCTCCAGGATCTGCGGCGAGAACTTCTGCCAGAACTCCAGGTTGACGTGCTTGACCGTGTCGATCCGGAACCCGTCGATGCCGAACTCGGCCCAGCTCTTGTAGACGTCGATCATCCCGTCGCGGACCCGCGGCTGCTCGGTGAACAGGTCGTCCAGGCCGACGAAGTCGCCGTACTCCGCGCTCTCACCGGCGAAGGTCGAGTCGCCGCGGTTGTGGTACAGCGTCGGGTCGTTCAGCCAGGCCGGCACCTTCACGGTCTCGTCGGCCCGAGTCCGGAAGACGGGAACGTTCGGGAAGGACGTGTTCCGGTCCAGCGGCGGGAAGACATCGCCACCGGCATAGGTCTTGTCGTCGAAGACGTTGCCGGCAGCATCCTGGTACGGCGAGGTGGACTTCGGGATGTAGCCGTACTGACCGGACTGGTATGCGATCACATCCGCGGTGTGGTTGGTGATGATGTCGAAGAAGACCTTCATGCCCTTGCGGTGGGCCAGGTCGATCAGCCGCTTCATGTCCGCGTTGGTGCCCAGATGCGGGTCGATCTGGGTGAAGTCGGTGATCCAGTAGCCGTGGTACCCGGCGCTCACGTCGGCGCCGGCACCCTGCACCGGCCGGTTCTTGAACGACGGCGTCAGCCAGATGGACGTCGTACCGAGGGCCTTGATGTAGTCGAGCTTCTGGATCACGCCGGTCAGGTCGCCACCGTGGTAGAAGCCCTTGTCGGTCGGGTCCAGGCCGGTCTGCAGCCGGTCACCGGTCAGCCCTCCGGCGTCGTTGGACTTGTCGCCGTTGGCGAATCGGTCCGCCATCAGGAAGTAGAACCGTTCCTTGGTCAGGTCCTGGCGCAGGCTCGGTGACGACAGCGCTCTGTCGGCCGGGGTCACTGCAGACCCGGCCAGGTCGACCGGCTTCACACCGACGACGTGGCTGGTGTCGTCGTAGCTGAACGCGAGCTTGGCCGGTCCCTCGATCCGCAGCGGGATGTTCGGGCCGTTCAGCACCCCACCGGCGCCGTAGTTCTCGTCCCAGCTCCCGTTGACCGCGACCTTGTACTCGTACGATCCGGCCGGCACGTCGAAGACCTTTGCGTACGGCGCGGCCGCGCCCAGACTGGTCGCCGCACACCCCGGATCCCAGTCGCCCGCGCAGCCGAGCTCGTTCTGCAGCGACCCGGCCAGCGTGATCACCCGATCGGCCGCGACCTGCGCGGGCGCCGGTGCCGCCGTACCGAGTCCGAGCACGACCACCGCTACCGCGGTGAACCCTGCCGTCCATCGCCTGAACCCGCGCATCCCGGTCCCCTCCCAGCCGACTGAGCCTGCCGGGACGCTAACCCGCCACTTTCACCGAGAGGAGGCCTCAAATGTCACGGTCGGATCACGAGCCTCGGCAAAGTGCTTTCGATGGGGGTGTGGAGGACGGTGGTCGCCTGGTCGTCGTATGGGGTTGGCTCGGCGTTCAGGATCAGCAGGGGTTTGCCGGCGTTGAGGGCGATGTCGCAGAGGCCGGCGGCGGGGTAGACCTGCAGGGACGTGCCGACGGCCAGGAACACGTCGGCTGCCTCGGTGGCCGCGACGGCGGCGTCGAGGACGCGGCGGTCCAGAGACTGGCCGAAGGAGACAGTGGCCGACTTGAGGATGCCGCCGCACACCTCACAGGCCGGGTCTTCGTCACCGGCGTCGAGACGCAGCAGTACGTCGGCCATCGGGATCCGACGGCCACACCCCAGGCAGTCGACGAAGCGGACGGTCCCATGCAGTTCGTGGACGAGGTCCGGTGACGAGCCGGCCTTCTGGTGCAGGCCGTCGACGTTCTGGGTGATGAGTCCGGTCAGGCGGCCCTGTCGCTCGAGCTCCACGAGCGCGAGGTGGCCCGGGTTCGGCTCCATCGTCCAGACCGGTACGGCGAGACGGTGCTTCCACGCCTCAACCCGGACCGCGCGGCTGGCGACGTATTCGTCGATGTCGAACATCGCCTGCGCGGCCGGGTTCTTCGTCCACACTCCCTGTGGGCCGCGGAAGTCGGGGATCCCGGACGCGGTCGAGATCCCGGCCCCGGTCAGTACGGCAATGCGCTCAGCGTCGATCAATCTGTCGATCACGCAGTCGAACGTACTGCCTTCCACTCGGGGGCCAGGATCGACATCAGGATGTCGTCGTGGCGTTCGCCGTCCAGCGCGACGGCCTGCCGCAGCCGGCCTTCCTCGACGAAGCCGGCCTTCTCGTACACCCGCCGCCCGCGGGGGTTGAAGGCGAAGACGGTCAGCGAGATGCGGTACAGCCCAAGCTGCTCGAAGGCATAGTCGACCACCATCCGGGTCGCTTCGGTCCCGAGTCCCTGGCCGCGGCCGTCCGCACCGATCATGATCCGGAAGTTGCAGGACTGGTCGTCCGGACTCCACTTGTTCAGCACTGCCTCGCCGACGGTCCGGCCGGTCGCCTTCGACACGATCGCCAGGTCGAGGCGATCGGTCTGGTCCTTCCGGGTCCGCAGCCATTCGCGGTACATCTCCTCCTCGACGCCGCTGCCGTCGTCGTGAGGATCGGTGAACCTCGTCACCTCAGGATCGGCCATCGCCGCCACCAGCGCGTCGTAGTCGCTCTCGTCCAGTGGGCGAAGGATCACGAGCTCACCGGTCAGAGTCGGCTTCTCCGCGAAGTCAGTCACGACGCGCAGTGTTTCAGCTGACTCGGCGGATCACATACCTGTTTTCGTCCGCCGACAGCAGGTCTTGGGAGCGCATCCGGCACCACGCTGGGATGTCGGTGGCGGCGGCCGGGTCGTCGGCGAGGACGGTGACGGTGTCGCCGATCGCGACGGTCGGTAGCGCTTTCGCCAGTTTGATCACCGGGAGTGGGCAGAGCAGGCCGCGGCAGTCCAGGTCGACGTTCACATCCCCACCTCCGCGCGGATCCGGCGCACGATCCCAGGCAAGACCGTGCAGAACCGGTCGATCTCGTCGTACGTCGTAGTCCGGCCCAGCGAGATGCGCACGTTCCCGTGGGTGAGTACGCCCATCGCTGCGAGGACATGGGACGGTCGCAGGGTGCTCGACGTACAGGCCGAACCGCTGGAGACAGAGAAGCCTTTCGCGTCGAGGGCGGTGACGAGTGCCTCGCCGTCGACGTACAGGCAGGAGAAGGTGAGGACGTGCGGCAACCGGTCCTCGGGGTCGCCGACCACCTCGACGTCCGGGATCCCGGCCGCCACTCGTTGCCTGAGCTCGTCGATCCAGGCGTGATGGTTCTTGTTCAGTTCGGCGGCTTCGGCGAGACGGGTCTGAAGGGCAGCCGCAGCGGCGAGCGTGTTGGGGATGTCCGGGAAGCCGGGGGAGAGGCCGTCCTCGCGCTCATCCATCGGCCAGGTAGGCGCGATCCGGGTCCCCTTGCGCACCGCCAGCAGACCGACGCCGGCAGGCCCGCCCCACTTGTGAGCGCTTGCCGTCAGCACCGACCATCCCGTCGGTACGGCGTCGTGCCCGATGGACGCGGCCGCGTCGACGAACAGCGGTACGTCGCCACAGACCTCGGCGGCGGCCTCGATCGGCTGTCGCGTACCGACCTCGTGGTTGGCCGACTGCAACGCCGCCACCGCGACACCCGGCGCCCGCACCGCCTCCCCGAACACATCCAGGTCGACCCGTCCGACCATGTCCACGCCGACCTCGACCCCCGCGTCCCCAGCGGTGTGCAGTACGGCGGAATGCTCGACGGCACTGTGGACGACGGCAGTGCCAACGCGCCTGCGGGCAGCCGTGACCGCAGTCAGTCCAGCGTGGATGGCCGCCGTACCGGAGGTGGTCAGGAACAGCTCGTCCGGCCGCACCCCGACCGCGTCGGCGAGGACCGCGCGGGCGTTGTCCAGCAGCAGTCGGGCGGTCCGGCCCTCATGGTGCAGGCGGACCGGATCGGCCCAGCCGGAATCGACTGCCGAGAGCAACATTTCCCGCGCTGCCGGGTGTAATGCCTCGGCCGACGCAGCGTCCAGATACGCACGCTCACTCACACGGGAAACGCTAGAGCATGTCTTCCCCTCCGATGCCGTCGCGAGGAGGTGCTCGGTGCCCCGCAGTCGGCAGCGGAGGGGAAGACATGCTCTTGGCCCTACCTATGCGCGGGAGTGAGAAAGGTGTCCAGTAGTGTTTGGTCGTCAGTCTCACTTGGGAAGGGAAAGGCGCCCCGTGGGTTCGAACGGCACGCCCGGAGTGGACGAGCGCGCGGCAGGTCTTGCCGGCGCCACACGTCCGGCGAAGCGACGCCTGCTGGTCGGTACGGGAGTGGTGGTCGCCACCCTGCTGCTGACCGGTTGTTCGTCGGCGACCACTGAGCAGTGGAAACGACTCGGTCTCCCCGAGGGCGCATCGGACCGGACCGAGGCTGTCCGAAGCCTCTGGGTCGGTGCCTGGATCGCCGCACTGATCGTCGGTGCGATGGTCTGGGGCCTGATCCTGTACGTCTCCGTGCGCTACCGCAAGCGCAACGACGAGGCTCCCCGGCAGGTCCGGTACAACCTGCCGCTCGAGGTGCTCTACACGCTGGCGCCGTTCGCGATCATCGGCGTGCTGTTCTTCTACACCGTCGAGCACGGCAACAAGATCACCGCGATGTCGGACAACCCGGCGCACACGATCAACGTGGTCGGCCAGCAGTGGCAGTGGACCTTCAACTACAAGGACACCGTCGACGGGCAGGAAGGCGTCTGGGAGACCGGCACGCTGCAGAAGCCCGCCGAGCTGTGGCTGCCGGTGAACGAGTCGGTCCACTTCGACCTGACCTCGCCGGATGTCATCCACTCCTTCTGGGTGCCGTCGTTCTACTTCAAGCTCGATGTCATCCCGGGCCGGACCAACCGGTTCGAGCTCACCCCGACCAAGACCGGGACCTTCGCCGGCAAGTGCGCCGAGCTCTGCGGGCTCTACCACAGCCGGATGGTGTTCACCGTCAAGGTGGTCACCAAGGACGAGTACGACGCGCATCTGCGTGACCTGGCCGCCAGAGGCCAGACCGGCGCCGCCACCGGTGGACAAGACGCCACCACCATCCCCGGTCACGGGGAGCAGGAGGGGGAGAAGTGACCGACTTCGCCGAGCGCACCGGCGCCATCGGTAGCACCACCGTGTTGCCGCGGCGGCGCAGCAAGGGCCAGCTCGCGGTCAAGTGGATCACCACCACGGACCACAAGCTGATCGGCCACATGTACCTGATCACCTCGTTCGCGTTCTTCCTGATCGGCGGCGTGATGGCTCTGCTCATCCGCGCCGAGCTGGCCAAGCCGGGCCTGCAGATCGTGAACGAAGAGGTCTACAACCAGCTCTTCACCATGCACGGCACGATCATGCTGCTGCTGTTCGCGACCCCGCTGTTCGTCGGCTTCGCGAACGAGATCATGCCGATCCAGATCGGTGCCCCGGACGTCGCGTTCCCGCGGCTGAACATGTTCAGCTTCTGGCTGTTCCTGTTCGGCGGCCTGATCACGATCAGCGGCTTCTTCACCCCAGGCGGCGCGGCTGACTTCGGCTGGTTCGCCTACGCCCCGCTGTCCAACGCGGTCCGCTCGCCGGGCATCGGCGGAGACCTCTGGATCATGGGTCTGTGGATGGCTGGTCTGGGCACCATCCTCGGTGCGGTCAACTTCGTCACCACGATCATCACCATGCGGGCGCCGGGTATGACGATGTTCCGGATGCCGATCTTCACCTGGAACATCCTGGTCACGTCGATCCTCGTGCTGATCGCGTTCCCGATCCTGGCCGGCGCGCTGCTGATGCTGGAGGCGGATCGAGCCCTAGGGGCTCACGTCTTCGACGCTGCGAACGGTGGGCCACTGCTGTGGCAGCACCTGTTCTGGTTCTTCGGGCATCCAGAGGTCTACATCATCGCGTTGCCGTTCTTCGGCATCATCACCGAGATCCTGCCGGTGTTCAGCCGCAAGCCGGTCTTCGGCTACATCGGTCTGGTCTCCGCGACCCTCGGTATCGCCGTCTTGTCGGTGGCGGTGTGGGCGCACCACATGTTCGTCACCGGCGCGGTGAACCTGCCGTTCTTCTCCTTCATGACGTTCTTGATCGCGGTGCCCACCGGGGTGAAGTTCTTCAACTGGATCGGCACGATCTGGGGCGGCTCGGTGTCGTTCGACACGCCGATGCTGTGGTCTATCGGCTTCCTCACCACCTTCCTCTTCGGCGGTCTGACCGGCATCATCCTGGCCTCGCCGGCACTGGACTACCAGCTGTCCGACAGCTACTTCGTGGTCGCGCACTTCCACTACGTGGTGTTCGGGACCGTGGTGTTCGCGATGTTCGCGGGCTTCTACTACTGGTGGCCGAAGTTCACCGGCCGGATGCTGGACGAGCGGCTCGGGAAGCTGCACTTCTGGTTGCTGTTCATCGGCTTCCACACGACCTTCCTGGTGCAGCACTGGCTGGGTGTCGAGGGCATGCCGCGGCGCTACGCGTCGTACGGCGCGAACGAGGGCTTCACCACGCTGAACGAGGTGTCCAGCGTCGGTGCCTTCATCCTCGGCCTGTCGATGCTGCCGTTCTTCTACAACGTCTACAAGTCGCGGAAGTCGCCGCAGGTGGGCGTGGACGACCCGTGGGGCTGGGGCCGGTCGCTGGAGTGGGCGACCAGCTCTCCGCCGCCGCGGCACAACTTCGAGAAGCTGCCGCGGATCCGGTCCGAGAGCCCGGCGTTCGACCTGCACCACGCCGAACTGGCTCTGGCCGAGTACCCGGACAACCGGGCCGGCAGGGACAACCTGCTGGACGCCGGTGAGGACGAGGGCCGGGTCGAGCACCTGGAGCAGATCGCCGCCGATACCGACGCTGAGGGGAAGGACAAGGCGTGAAGGTCGAAGCCTGGGTCTTCGGGATCCTGAGCGTGTTCGTGCTGGTCGTGACGCCGATCTACTGGCTGATGGCCGAAGACCCGACCGGCACCACCGCACTGGTGATGACGTTCTTCCTGTCGCTGCTGGTGGCGTTCTACCTGAGCATCACGGCGCGGCGGATGGACGCCCGGCCGGAGGACCGCAAGGAAGCCGAGATCGTGGAGGGCGCCGGTGAGCTCGGCTTCTTCCCGCCGTACTCGTGGTGGCCGCTGTGGTGCGGGCTGACCCTGGCGGTCGTCGTCCTCGGCATCGTGTTCGGCTGGTGGCTGTTCATCGCCGGCTGCGGGATCGGCATTGTCACCCTCTCGGGGTTCATCTTCGAGTACTACCGCGGTGACCACGCTCACTAGTTGAAGCTCGTACGGGCGCCATCCGGGAGCCAACCGGATGGCGCTTTCGTGCGTCTTAAGGGGTGCCACCGGAGAATGGGCCGTTGTGGTCCGTACCACTGTGGTGGCGGTGTGCTTGCGCGGGTATTCCGGTACTACGGGTTACCCTTGCGGCGGTTGAAGCAAACAGGGGAGAGCTGGGGAATGGTGAGCGGTTCGGTGAGGAAACACGGCCTTGCCGTGGTGGGGATCTGCGCGTTGCTGCTGGTCGGCACCGCGTGCAGCGACACCGAGGCGGGCGGATCGCCGTCGTCCGGGGCCACACAGACCAGTGGTACGCCGGGTGCCTCGACCAGCCCGGGCAGCTCGTCCAGCCCGTCGGAGAACCCGGCGTCGGCGAGCATCTCGGTCGTCCCGGCCAAGGGCGCCGCGTCGGTCAAGCCGGATCAGCCGGTGACCGTGAGCACCACCGTCGGCACCCTGAAGGCGATCACGCTCAAGGACGACGACGGCGACAAGGTGACCGGCAGCTTCAACGCCGACCGGACCAAGTGGACGTCCACCCCGCAGCTCAAGCCAGGCGCGTCGTACAAGCTGAGCGGCACGGCCGAGGGCACCGATGGCGCCACGGTCCCGATCAGCTCGACGTTCAAGACGCTGAAGGCGGCGAAGAGCCTGAAGGCCTCGGTCGCCCCGCTGAACGGCGAGACCGTCGGCGTCGCGATGCCGATCCAGATCTACTGGAACAACCCGGTCAAGGACCGTGCTGCGGTCGAGAAGCGCCTGTCGGTGAAGACCTCGGTCCCGGTCACCGGCAGCTGGCACTGGGTGAACAGCAAGCAGGTCAACTACCGGCCGATGAACTACTGGCCGGCCGGCACCAAGGTCACCGTCGACATCGCCACCCAGGGCGTGAACGCGGGCAGCAACACCTGGGGTACGGCGAGCCGGACGATCGCCTTCAACATCGGCAAGTCGGTCGTCAGCAAGATCAACGTCAAGACGCACTCGATGACGGTGACGATCAACGGCAAGCTCGCCCGGACGATCCTGATCACCGCCGGCAAGGACGGCTTCACCACCCGCAGCGGGGTGAAGGTGATCATGGAGAAGTTCACCACCAAGCGGATGGACGCGGCGACGGTCGGCATCAAGCCGGGCGACCCGGAGTACTACAACATCAGCAACGTGAAGTGGGCGGAGCGAGTCACCAGCTCCGGTGAGTTCATCCACGGCGCGCCGTGGTCCGCCGGCAGCCAGGGCAGCGCCAACGTCAGCCACGGCTGCGTCGGTATGAGCCTCAAGGACGCCCAGTGGTACTTCGCTCAGACCCTCCGTGGCGACCCGGTCATCGTGACCGGCACCACCCGCCACATGGAGCCCGGCAACGGCTGGACCGACTGGAACACGACCTGGGCCAACTACAAGGCCGGCTCAGCCCTGTCCTGACCCATCAGAGCGATTCTGCCCGGAGCAAGGCCCCGACCACTTCGTCGGCATGGAAGACGGGCAGCGAGTGGTGGGTCGCGGTCTCGATCCGTACGACGCTTGCCCCGGCGGCACTGGCTCGCCGGGCAAGTTGGTCGGGGTTGTGGGCCTTGCTGCGATCCGCGACAACGACCAGGGTCTCGGTCTGGAGTTGATGTACGTCGGGCCTGGGCGGCAGGACCGGTCGGGTGGTGGGCTCGACAGCTGCCAGGCCGGCCAAGCGCAACCAGTCCGGGTCGACCGGCAGGCCTTGCGTCTCCCAGCGCAGGAACGACTCCGTACGGGCGGGGCTGGGCCGCAGGAGCGAGGGGAGTGCTCTGGCGACGTACCGCGGCTTCAGGCCGGTGAAGCAGTCGGTCGGGTCGATCAGCGCGAGCCTGCTGACCCGCACCGGATGCCGGAGGGCGTATGTCAGTGCGATCCGGGTGCCGTAGGAATGCCCGCACAGCGCAGCCTGCCCGATCTCCAAGGCGTCCAGTACGCCGGTCAGCCAGGCCATCAGGTCCTCGACCGTGCTCGGTGGGGTCGCCGTACTGCGGCCTGCGTCGCCGGGGAGGTCGAGGGCGTAGACGCGGTACTGCTCCGCGAGTCGGGGCGCGACGGTGAACCAGACCGGTGACGTGGC
Source organism: Kribbella capetownensis (assembly GCF_004331485.1). Lineage (GTDB taxonomy): Bacteria > Actinomycetota > Actinomycetes > Propionibacteriales > Kribbellaceae > Kribbella > Kribbella capetownensis. The sequence goes on along the minus strand of NZ_SJKD01000003.1, from coordinate 705,992 downwards.
GCCGTGGCCGGCGAGCAGGACCAGTGGAGGGGCGTCGGCCGGGCCGCACGCGTTCACGTGGGTGCCGGCGAGGTCGAGCTGTTCCACCGGGACACCCCAGCGGCGGAGGAGAGCGTCGTACGCGTCCTGGAAGGTCATGGCGCGAGAATAGCTCACTGAGTGAGGTAAGTTGACGGGCATGCGTGAAGGAGTGATGCCGGCCGACCCGGGGCGGGCCGCGGCGCTGGAGCTGGTGCACCGACTGCGGGAGGTCGCACTGCGGCTCGAGCGGGCAGTGGGGGAGTTCGCCCGCGCGACCGGTCTGCACGCGACCGACGTACGGGCGCTCACGCGGCTGCTGGACGCCGAGCGGGCCGGTGTGGAGGCGACGCCGGGATGGCTCGCCCAGCAGCTCGGAATGACCTCTCAGGCGACGACGGCGGTCATCCACCGCTTGGAGGCCGCCGGGCACGTCGAACGCCTCAGAAGCCGCTCAGACGGCCGCAGCGCTCGCCTGCAGGTGTCCGAGACGGCAGTCGACCTCGGCTGGCAGTTCTTCGGGCCGCTCCTCGAGCGCCTGATCGGCATCACCGAGCACCTGGACCAGCGCGACAGATCGGTCGTCAGCGACTACCTGTCCGCGGTTGCTGACACCCTCGAATAAACCAAAAGACCCCGGCATCCCGGCCGGGGCCTTTTGGGTCGTGCTGCGATCAGGAGCGGTCGCTGGTGACTTCGCGATACGTCTCGGTCTCGCTGATGTCGTGGATCTCGTCCGAGTCGTGAGCGTGCTCGTGAGCCGCCTCCAACTCGTGCGTCGTCGGCTTCTGGATCGCGTCGGCGTAGTAGAAGCGTGACAGCCGGGCGCGGAGCTTGTTCAGGGCCCGGCGTGGTGCGCGGACGCCGTTGTCGTCGGTCTCCGGACCGATGTCCAGCGGCAGCATCCGGTCGTGCGCCGTGAGGCTGTACGCCTCGTAGTTCGAGATCGGCGCGTGCTTCTCGGTGTACTTGCCCTCGGGGGAGCGGACGATCACACCGGTCTCCAGACCGTGCATCAGCCGGTCGTTGTCGGCCCGCTGCAGCGAGATCGCGACCCGCCGGACCACCCAGAAGGCGAGCACCGGGCCGATGAACACCGCGAACCGGAGGAACCAGGTCACGTTGTTCAGCGAGAGGCCGAAGTGGGTGGCGATCAGGTCGTTACCGCCACCGATCCACAGCAGCGCGTAGAAGGTGATGAACGCGGCACCGATACCGGTCCGGGTCGGCATGTTCCGCGGCCGGTCGAGTAGGTGGTGCTCACGCTTGTCACCGGTGATCCAGCCCTCGATGAACGGATAGAGCGCGACCAGGGTGACGAAGGCAGGAGGTATCAGCAGGGCCGGGATGATCAGGTTCCAGCTGAGCGTGATGCCCCAGAAGTGCGACTCGAATCCGGGCATGATGCGGACCGAGCCTTCCAGCCAGCCCATGTACCAGTCCGGCTGGGATCCCGCCGTCACCTCCGCCGGGTTGTACGGCCCGTACAGCCAGACCGGGTTGATCTGGAGCAGCGCACCCATCAGCGCGGTGATGCCGAAGACGACGAAGAAGAAGCCGCCGGCCTTGGCCGTGTAGACCGGGAACAGCGGGTAACCGACCACGTTCTTCGCGGTCCGGCCGGGACCGGCGTACTGCGTGTGCTTGTGGTACACGACCAGGAACAGGTGGACCGTGACCAGGGCAAGGATCAACCCCGGAATCAGCAGCACGTGGATGGTGAAGAAGCGGGAGACGAAATCGTCACCCGGGAACTCGCCGCCGAAGATGAAGAAGTTCAGGTACGTCCCGATCACCGGGGACGCCCCGATCATCCCCTGGGTGATGCGTAGACCGGTGCCGGACAGCAGGTCGTCGGGGAGACCGTAGCCGATGAAGCCCTCGATGATGCCGAGGAACAGCATGGTGAAGCCGATCACCCAGTTCAGCTCACGCGGCTTGCGGAACGCGCCGGTGAAGAAAATGCGGAGCAGGTGCACCATCATCGCGGCGATGAACAGCACGGCCGCCCAGTGATGGATCTGCCGCATCAGCAGACCGCCGCGGACGTCGAAGGTGATGTCCAGCGTCGAGGCGTAGGCCTCGGACATGTGCAGGCCCTTGAGCAGGCTGTACGAGCCCTGGTACTCGACCTCGCCCATCGACGGCTTGAACCAGAAGGTCAGGAAGATGCCGGTCAGGATCAGGATGATGAAGCTGTACAGCGCGATCTCGCCGAGCATGAACGACCAGTGGTCCGGGAAGACCTTGCGCAGGTTCTTCCGGCCGATCTTCGCGATCCCGAGGCGATCGTCGAGATATTTGACCGGTGGCGGGAACTCTTTGTCTGACACTGCAGTCACCCTCGTTCGAAGAAGCTCGGGCCGACCGGCTCGGTGAAGCCGCTCTGCGCAACCAAGTAGCCCTCTGCGTCCACTGCCAACGGTAGCTGAGGAAGTGGCCGGGCCGCAGGGCCGAAGACGACCTTGGCACCGTCGGCCAGGTCGAACGTCGACTGGTGGCACGGGCAGAGCACGTGGTGGGTGGTCTGCTCGTACAGGGAGATCGGGCAGCCGACGTGGGTGCAGATCTTGGAGTAGCACAGGATGCCGTCGACACCCCAGTTCTCCCGGCCCGGCGGCGTACGGATCTCGCTGGGCTTGATCCGGACCACGATCACCGCGGCCTTCGCCTTGGCGTTCTGGTACTCGACCGGGCTCTCCTCCTGCAGCGGAGCCAGGTTGGCGGGCGCGGCGTTGACCAGCTGGCCGACGATCATGTCGGAGGGCTTGATCGGGCGGTCGGTGACGTCGTTGACGACCCGGATGCCCTTCGCCCAGATGGTGTTGAAGAGGGCGCGGCCCGGCAGCGGACCGAGGTCGCGCAGCAGCACGATCGCCGGCAGGCCGAGCAGGCCCAGTCCGGTGAACAGCCCGCGGCGGATCAGCTTGCGCCGGGTGAAGCCCGACTCCGCGACACCCTGCTTGAAGGCGTCGCTGATGTCGGCGATCTGCTCCGGCGAGGAGTGGGCCGGGTGCCGGTCCTCGGAGATCTCCTCGTCGACCATCAGCTTCTTGGCCCACTGGATCGCGCCGGCGCCGAGCAGGAACAGGGCCAGGCCGATGCACAGGCCGATGATCATGTTGTTGGCGTTGCCGGACAACGGCCCGAACGCGATGGTGGAGTCGCGCGGGATGGCGAAGTACGCCACGCAGGACCCGAGGGCGAGCAGACCGGCCAGGGTGAACATCGCCGAGACCTGGCGCTCGACCCGGTCGGCCGCCTTGGGGTCGATGTCGGTGATCCGGTACTCGTGCGGCTCGATACCCGGGTCCGGGATCGGCTCCGCCACCTGCACCTGACTGTGCTCTTCGTCTGCCTTCACGGCAGGAAGGTTCTCGTCACTCATTCGGCCTTCGCTCCCTTGGCCTTGACGCCCTTGGCGCCGATCCACACCGCTACACAGACCAGCAGGCCGATACCGATCAGCCAGCCCCACAGACCCTCCGAGACCGGGCCGAGCCGGCCGAGGCCGAACCCGCCCGGGTCCTTCTGCTGCTGAAGCGCGTTCAGGTAGGCAATGATGTCGCGCTTGTCCTCAGGCTGCATCACCTGGTCGGAGAAGACCGGCATCTGCTGCGGACCGGTGAGCATCGCTTCGTAGATGTGCTTCGGGTCGACGTTCATCAGCGACGGCGCGTACTTGCCGTTCGGCAGTGCGCCACCGCGGCCGGCGAAGTTGTGGCACGCCGTGCAGTTGGTCCGGAACAGCTCGCCACCGCGGGTGATCTGCTCGTCGGTGGCCTTGCTGATGTCGTACGACTCCTGCGCCGGAACCGCCGGGCCGGGGGCGAGCGAGGCGACGTACGCGGCCAGGGCCTCGATCTCCTCCTGCGTGTACGTCGGCGTCTTGCGCGGCACCTGGGCACCGGGCTGCATGGCGGGCATCCGGCCGGTCCCGACCTGGAAGTCGACGGCGGCCGCGCCGACCCCGATCAGCGACGGGCCGGCCATCTTGCCCTCGCCGTTCGCGCCACCCTCGGCGTTCAGGCCGTGGCAGCTGGCGCAGCCGACCGCGAAGAGCTTCTTGCCCTCTTCGATCTGCTGGGACTGGGCCGAGTTGTCCGCCACCGCGTCGTCAGGGGCGAACGCGGCGTACGCCGAGCCCACTGCCAGGAGGCCGAAAAGAAGCACGACGAGGCCGGCGGACCGGTGCCGTCGTCGCGCGGAGAGAAAGCGCGCCGGTGACAAGGAAGGTCTCTTCTCACTCATTTGAGCAGGTAGATGGTCGCGAACAGGGCGATCCAGACCACGTCGACGAAGTGCCAGTAGTACGACACGACGATCGCCGAGACGGCCTGTTCGTGGGTGAACTTTCGAGCCATGTACGTCCTGGCGAGGACGAACACGAAAGCGATGAGGCCGCCGGTCACGTGCAGACCGTGGAACCCGGTGGCCAGGTAGAAGACCGACCCGTACGGCGACGACGAGATCGTCACGCCCTCGTGGACCAGCTTGGCGTACTCCGTCACCTGGCCGGCGATGAAGACCGCGCCCATCAGGTACGTGAGGATGAACCACTCACGCATGCCCCAGGACCGGATGTTCGCCAGTGCGCCGGACCGGCCCACCTTGCCGTGCTCGGCGGCGAAGACACCCGCCTGGCAGGTGAACGACGACGCGACCAGGACGAACGTGTTCACCGAGGCGAACGGGACGTTCAGCATCTCGGTGGACGCCTGCCACAGCGTCTCCGTACCCGGAGCGGCGGCAGCGGTCGTCACCGACCGGATGGTGAAGTATGCCGCGAACAAGGCGGCGAAGAACATCAGCTCGCTCGAGAGCCAGACGATCGTGCCGACACTGACCATGCTGGGACGGTCGTGGTGTCCGTGTTCACGAGACGCTGGGAGCGCGGTTGCAGTGGCCACGCGGTCATTATGTCGTTCCAGGTATCCACCGCCACGACCACCCCCATGCATGTCGTGAACTCGGTGTTCCTACTGTGGAAGCGTGCTTCCTCTCCACGCCGGGCCCGGCGACCAGATCGAGCCGTTCACGGCCCTCCGGTTGCTGACGGGCTGGACCCTCGAACCGGTGTTACTCGCCGTGATCGTTGTCCTCGGCGCCCTCTATCTGTACGGCGTCCACCGGCTCCGCAAGCGGGGTGACAAATGGTCCCGCGCCCGGACGTTCGCCTTCGTCGGACTGGGCCTGGGCAGTGCCGTGATCGCCACCCAGTCGGCGCTCGGCACCTACGACACGGTGCTTCTCAGCGTGCACATGGCCCAGCACATGATCCTGTCGATGCTGACGCCGCTGATGCTCGCGCTCGGTGCGCCGATCACGCTGGCCCTGCGGACCCTGCCGCAGCGACCGCGGAAGTGGTTGCTCTCCGTATTGCACTCGCGGCTCGCGAAGGTGCTCTGCTTCCCGCTGATCGGCTTCACGCTGTTCGTGCTGAGCCCGTGGGCGCTCTACTTCAGCAGCTGGTACGACGCGACGCTGCACTCCGCCGTACTGCACGACTTGTTGCATCTGCACTTCATCCTGGTCGGTTCGCTGTTCTTCTGGCCGCTGCTCGGCCTCGACCCGGTGCCCGGCCGGGTGATCTACCCGTTCCGGCTGATGCTGACCTTCCTCACGCTGCCGTTCCACGCTTTCCTCGGCATCACGATCATGTCCGCGAACAAGCTCATCGCCGAGGACTGGTACACCAGCTTCGGCCGGTCCTGGCCGCCGTCGCCGCTGCACGACCAGTACATCGCCGGCGGCCTGCTCTGGGGGTCCGGTGACATCGTCGGGGTGGTGTTCTTCGGCGTGCTGTTCGTCCAATGGGTGCGTGAGTCGCAGCGGGAAGCCCGCCGCGAGGACCGCCGGCTGGACCGGTTGGAGGAACAGGCTCGCCGGGCCGGACAGGCACCCCGGTAGCATTCGCCGTGTCCAGTCTTCTTAGAACACAGCTTGGGATGGATCGATGAGTTCAGAGCGTCCGCTGAAGGTGCTGGTCTACAGCGACGACCGCACGACGCGGGAGTCCGTCCGGCTGGCGTTGGGCAAGCGGCCCGCCGCTGATCTGCCCGAGCTCGAGTACGTCGAGTGCGCGACCGAGCCGGCCGTGATCAAGTCCATGGACAAGGGTGGGATCGACCTGGCCATCCTGGACGGCGAAGCGGTTCCGGCCGGCGGCATGGGCATCGCCCGGCAGCTGAAGGACGAGATCTTCGAGTGCCCGCCGGTCCTCGTCATCACCGGCCGCCCGCAGGACGCGTGGCTGGCGACGTGGTCGCGGGCCGAGGGCGCGGTCTCGCACCCGATCGACCCGGTGCGGATGGCCGAGGTCACCGCGGACCTGCTCCGGCAGCGGCTGGCGACCCTGCCTGCCACCACCGCCTGACGCACCATGCCTGCCTACACCTGGCCCCAGGTGCTCAATCCGCTGTTGCGGCGCGAGGACCTGGAGGCGTCCGCCACCGCGTGGGCGATGGAGCAGATCCTGTCCGGCGCGGCGTCGCCGGCGCAGCTCGCGGGGTTCGTGATCGCGCTGCGGTCCAAGGGCGAGACGGTGACCGAGGTGGAGGGCCTGGTCGCGACGATGCGCGACTTCGCCACCCGGGTCTCGGTCCCGGGCCGGACCCTGGACGTGGTCGGCACCGGTGGTGACCAAGCCCACACAGTGAACATCAGCACGATGTCGGCGATCGTTGCCGCGGGCGCCGGCGCGAAGGTGGTCAAGCACGGCAACCGCGCGGCCTCATCGGCTTGCGGTGCGGCCGACGTACTCGAGGAGCTCGGGATTCCGCTCGACCTCACTGCAGCGCAGGTCGCGGAGGTGGGGGAGCGGGCCGGGATCACGTTCTGTTTCGCGCCCGCGTTCCACCCGGCGCTGCGGCATGCCGCCGTACCTCGGCGGGAGCTCGGCGTACCGACGACGTTCAACTTCCTCGGCCCGTTGGCGAACCCGGGTGATCCGTCCGCACAGGCCGTTGGGGTCGGGGACGCGCGGATCGCCGGGCTGATGGCCGGGGTGCTGGCGCGGCGTGGGATTGACGCGTTGGTGTTCCACGGCGATGACGGGCTGGACGAGTTGACCACCCGGACCACGTCGCAGGTGTGGATTGTTGGCGGGGGAACGGTCGACGGTCCGTTCACGGTCGACCCGCGGGAGCTGGGGATCGAGCCGGTGACTGCGGAGGCGTTGCGTGGCGCGGATGCTGCTTTCAACGCGAAGGTTGTGCGGGCGCTGCTCGAGGGCGAGCCGGGTGCCGTGCGGGACGTCGTACTGCTGAACGCCGGTGCTGCGCTGGCGGCGTACGAGCCGACCGAAGGACCGATCACCGCGCGAATCCGGGCCGGGATGGACCGGGCCGCGGAGGCGATCGATTCGGGGGCGGCGAAGGAGACTTTGGATCGGTGGATCGCGGCGTGTGCTGAGGTGCGCTGACTGCTTGGGTGATCCGGATCGGGCCGACGGGGGTGCTCCCCGCCGGCTCTTCTGTTTTCGGTCGCCCGGTGGCTAGCCGTTGAGCTTGATCTGCTTGACCTTGTTGCGCCAGATCTGCTGCCAGGCCGGGGTGCTGCCGGCGATGTCGGCGATCGACACCATCGCGGTGCCGTCGCCGCGGTCGATCACCACGATCATGATCGTGGAGAACGTCTCCTTCAGCTTGGGTACGCTGACCGCCACCTTGGTGGTGATCTCGTGCCCCTTGTGGCCGTTGATCGTGATCGCCTTGTGCGTGGTGCCGGACAGCTTCGCGTCCTTCGAGTACAGGCCGACGATCGCCCGCGTACCCGCCTGGACCGCGGCCTCCTTCAGGCCGGCCGGCGTCGTACTGAACTTGATGTCCGGGGCGAGCTGGCCGAACGAGACATAGTTGCCCCAGTCGACGCCCTTCTGGCCGGTGTAGTCCTTGTGGACGACGAAGAAGATCGCGGCGCCGCCGTACACCCCGGACCGCTGCGCGTCCTGGTTCTGCCAGGCCGAGCTCATGATCGGCATCGTGTCGTTGTTGGCGGCAATCAGTTCGGTACCGAGCACCTTGCCGATCGGCGGCGGGGTCTCCGACGGCTTCACCGATGGGGACACCGTTTGCAACGGCTTCGAGATCCCGGTCGGCAAGGCGACCGGGGTGACCGCGTCGGCCTTCGTCCAGATCCAGCCGACGCTCAGCCCGGTCGTGGCAAGCGCGGCGACGACCAGCACCAGAGCCCCAATCAACCGAGCCCTCGCAGCCGCATCCAGCGAAGCCTTACCACCACCACTCCGCCGCCGTGGCTTCGTAATCCCATACCCCTCGTCCTCACCACCCGAGCCGTACCCCGCCTGCCCGTGCGACGCCTGTCCCGCATGCTGTCCCGACGGCAGTTGCCCATACGCCTGCGCCCCCGCCCCGGACTGCTGCCCGTACGCCTGACCGGCCGGCCCGTACGACGGCTGCCCGGCCTGTCCATACGGCGCCGGCCCGGGCTGCTGCCCGTACGACGCCTGCCCAGCGTGCTGGCCCGCTCCCGGACCCCCAAGACCCTGCGCACCCGCACCCGCGCCGTACGCCTGCGACCCGGACGGCCCGTGCTGCTGCCCCGCCTGCGCGGGCTGCTGTCCGTACGGCGGCTGACCCGGGCGCTGCGTCTGCGGTTGCTGCGCCGGACCCTGCCCGGAGTGCTGGGCAGGCGGCGGCTGCCCGTAGGCCCGCTGACCCGGCTGCTGAGCCTGTGGCTGCTGCCCATACGGCGGCTGATCCGGCTGCTGCGGCTGACCCGGGTGCTGGGGCTGTGCCGCGGACGCTGGCCGTTGCGGCTGAGCGCCATACGGCTGCTGACCTTGCTGAGGCGAGGCCGGCGGCTGAGCCGCGTGCTGCGGCCGGCCCGGCTGCTGCGCCTGCTGATAGCCAGGCTGCTGGCTAGCACCCTGCTGGGTTGGCTGCCCGACTCCCGACTCCCCGCCGTACGGCTGGCTCTGCGGCTGTCCGCCGTACTGCTGACTGGGCTGCTGCGGCTGGCTGTACTGCTGCGCCGGCGGTTGTCCGTGCGACGGACTGGATGAACGTGGCGGCGGGGGAGGAGGCGGCGGCGCAGGGGCGGGGGACTGACCGAACAACGGATCAGACGACGCACCCAGCCCACCAGACGTCCCACTCAGCGGCTCATGATCCAGCGGATCCGGGACCGCGTGCCGCCGATCCGCGGCCGACGGCGGTGCAGACGTGAACCACGCATCCGGTGCCGCCGGCGCAGGCGACGTACCGGACAACGAGTCCCCAGACTGCCCAAGCGACTCACCCGCCTCGGACTGCCCGAGCGCATCACCCGGCCGGGACTGCCCGTGCGCATCAGTCGCGTCGTACGGCCCGCGCGGATCTCCTGATGAGGGATCGCGAGGGTCAGCGTCCGAGCGGTTGTAGCCGGCGGGCGGTTGTGGGGGTGCGCTGTGCCGCGCCGGAGGGCGCTGGGGCGGTTGTGGGGTCTGGTCTTCGTTCTCAGCCAACGTTGATTCCCTTGTAGGCCTGGCTCTCGGCGGTCCTCAGATCCGGCCGGTTGATCGGTATGTCGCTGATGTACGCGACGGCGGTCCCGTCACCGAGGTCGAAGACGGCCACCGTTAGCCTAAGCACTCGGGCGGTCAACTGGGTCGACTTCGCCGTCACTGTCTGCTGGATGAACCACCCCGGCTTGCCGGACCGCGTCACCGCCCCGCTCCCGGCGCTCTTGAACGTGACCGGTACGTCGCCGTACATCGACGTCTGCACCTCGCGCGAAAGCCATCCCGCGGTCGCCTTCGGCTCGCCGTTGAAGCCTGAGGCGGTACCGAGCGCGCCGACGAAGATGTCGGCGTACCAGTCGTTCTGGCCGTCGAAGTTCGCCTGCAGGAGCATGTACTGGCCGCTGGAGTTCTGCAGTTGCGGTACGAGCCGCTTCCGGTCGGACCACGGCGAACTACGGCGCGGGAACGAGATCGCGTCCGACGAGATCCGCTCACCCTCATGCAACTTCGGATTCTTCGACTGCCCCGGCGTGGTAGTCCCCGAGGCACTCGGCTGCCCCGTCGGCTGCGTCCCACTCGGCTCAACCGTCGGCTGACTGGTCGGCTGGTTCTCCGGCTCGGCCTTCTCGTCGTCCCCCGAAGTGATCACAAAGAACCCAGCAATCACCAACATCACGCACGCGACAGCCCCACCCACCATCAACCAAACCCTGCCCCCAGCCCCACCAGACCTCTTCCTCCCACCCTGCTGCCTACCCGATCCGCCGCCCTGTTGCTGGCGGCCCCATCCGTCAGCCCCACCCTGCCGCCTGCCCGACTCGCCAACTCCACCACCCTGCTGCTTGCGGCCCCATCCGTCAGCCCCACCTTGCTGCCGACCCCAGGTGCCATCGGCGGCTTGCCCACCCCAGGCCCGACTACCAACTGCCCCTGCACCGGCCGCCCCTGCACCAGCCGCCCCTGCACCAGCCGCCCCTGCACCAGCACCCTGCTCCCGCCGCCCCCAGCCCGCACCGCCAGCCGCCTGCGCACCCCATGCCTGTCCACCGCTGGCCTGCTCCCCGCCACCCCACGCCCCGCCGGCCGCGTGCTCACCACTCGCCTCCGGCTGACGACCCCACGGTCCAGCAGTCACCGACCCACCACCAGCCGCCTGCTCGCCACCAGCGTCCGACCCACCACCCGCCGGCCCGCCACTCCGGGCTCCAGAAACCGTCTGCTCGCCGGCCTCCGATCCACCACCCCACCCATCACCACCGGCGCGCCCGTCACCACCGGCCCGCCCACCCTCCCGCGGTTCCCGCCCCCAGCCGCCACCACCTGCCTGACCACCGCCACCCCAGGCCCCAGCGCTCTCCTGACCACTACCAGCTCGCTGCCCGCCACCCCACGACCCGACTCCAGCCTGGCCACCGCCCTGCTGTTCACGACCCCAGCCGTCACCACCGGTCTGCTCGGCGCCGCGCGAGGGGCCACCGTTCGCTTGGCCATCACCTGCCTGCTGTCCGCGCTCCCACGCCCCGGCTCCGGCCTGACCGCCGGCCTGCGGTTGACGCCCCCAGCCGTCACCGCTTGCCTGTCCACCGTCACCCCACGACCCGGCGTTCGCCTGACCACCGGTCTGCTGACCACCACCCCATGAGCCAGCGCTGCCTCGCGCGTCGTCCGCCTCCGGCTGCTCTCCGCCTCCCCGAGCCGCACCACCAGTCGGCTCTCCACCCCACGAGCCACCAGCCGACTGCTCCCCGCCGCGGGCTCCGGCATCCGTCCGGTCGGCGGTCACTGCTTGGCCGTCGCCCCAAGGTCCGGCGGCCACAGACCTACCGCTCGTCGTTTGCTCACCGCTATCGGTCTGCTGGGTGTTCGGCGGTACGGCGTTGTCCCGGCCGGCACCCGTCTGCTCGCCGTCGGTCCAAGGACCGGCGGTCACCGAGCTACTAACCGTCGTCTGCGCGCCGCTCGGCGGTACGGGGTTCTCGCCGGCGGTAGGCGTCTCGTCCGCGCCGCGGGGTGGTCCGGCGGCGGTCGGCGTACCGGTTCCTGTCTGCTCGTCGCTCTCGGTCTGTCCGCCGCTCGATGGCTCGGCGGTCGCCTGCTGCGCGTCGTCCGGGTGCTGCTGTACGTCGTCAGCCGATGGGGCAGCGGTCGGTTGCGGGTTGTTCGCGTCCGTCTGGTCGTCGGGATCCGTTGCTGGGCTACCAGGCCGCGCTACGCCCAATGGGACAACGTTTGTGGGCTGCGGGTCGTCGGCTGCCTGATCGGGACGACTGCTGGAGGTCTCGTCGGTTGCCTGTTCCGCACGTGCGTCCGTGGTCTCGTCAGTTGTTTGTTCTGCACCAGCCGGGGTCGGGTCGTCCACCTGGCCTGCGTCGGTCGAGTGGTCGTCGCTGGGCGTCTGCCCGCTTGGCTCGGTGTTCGGCTGGTTGGTGGCCTCGTTGGAATCGCGGACCCACGGGTTGTGGTTCGCCTGCGGGGCGCCGTTGGTCGTTTGCTGTATTGCTGACCCGGCGTCGGCCGGCTCGGCATCGGCGTTCGTTTGTACGGCGGTTGTCGGGGGCTGGTCCGGTGCTTGCTGCGCCCTGCCGTGAGGATCAGCGTTGGTCCCGGCGTCGCCGGCTGCGTGCTGGGTCGGCGACTCGGCGGTCGCCTCGGCACCGATGTCGGTGCTGGCGTCGCCGGTGGTCGGCTGGGGGTGGCTTTGCCAGGCCTCGTCGGCTGCTTGTTGTGCGGTGCGCGGACGGGTGGCGGTTGACTGGTCAGCGTCGATGGTCTGGGGTGCCTGTGGGGCGGTTGGTTGGTTGCTGTCCCCTGAGGTTTGCTGGGTTGGCGACTCTGTCGGTGCCTGATCGCTGGCGTCGCTGGGCTTCTGCTGCGCGAGCGGTCGCGAGGTCTCGTCGGTTGCGTTGCGGCGAGGGGCGTCGGTTGCCTGGTTGGCCGAGCTGGTGGGGACTTGTTCGCGGCTTGGCGAGGAGTTGTTGGGTTGCTGCTCCGCCTGAGGCTGCGCGGTGGGGTGGTCGGCTGGGGGATGTTGGACCGACGGGGTGGTGTTCGGGGCGTTGGTTGAGGTGCGGCCGGTTACTTGTGGGGTTTCGCCCCATCTTTCAGCGGCTGTTTCTTTTGCGGTTGCCTGGCGCGACGGGTGTTCTCCGGGCGGAGTTTGGTCGTCGCTGGGAGTGCCGGGGTTCTGCTTGTCGTCGGAGGTGGGGGGTTGCTGGACGCCCCAGAGGCGCTGGGCTTCGTTGGCGTCGGCTTGTTTGACTCCCCAGGTTTGGCTGGCCTGGTGGGTTGCCCAGTCGGGCGGCTGGCCCGCGTTTTCGTTGGGTTGGTTCGCCGGGTCCTGCGGCTTGAGGGTCTGGATGTCGGGGTGGTCTTGTGAGGGGTCCTGGGGGTTGCGGGGGGCCCACTGGTCTGGGGACGTGGGAGTAACCAGCTGGGGGTTCCAGGTCGCGCGGGGGCGGTCTGCTGGGTCCAGGTTGGCTTGTGGCGTGTGCTGCTCGACGGACGGCATGTGGTCAGCCGGCTCGTTGGCACTCGGTGCCGAACTCGTGGTGGTCTCGCCCGCAGGCTGTGCCTGGGTGGTGCTGCCGCCGCCCGCGGGCTGTGCGGGGTCGGCGGTGGGGTGCTCGTGTTCGGTGCGGTTGGTCCATTGGGTCCCGTTCCACCAGCGGATGGTGTTGGGCTGGCCGGTGGGGTCCGGGTACCAGCCTGCGGGAGGGTTGCTCATGAAGTCACGGTAACTTCGGCGCGTGTCAGTCGAGCGGTCGTTTTACTGCGTCAGATGCCGTCCTCTTGGCCGAGGCTGAAGGCTGCCTCGAGGTCGTGCGAGGAGTACGCCCGGAACGCGATGTGGGTCTCGGTACTGACGACGCCGGGCACCCGGTTGACGTGGTCGGGGATGACGGTGGCGAGGTCCTCGTGGTGGGCGACCCGGACCATCGCGATCAGGTCGAGCCCGCCGGTGACGGAGTACACCTCGCTGACACCCTCGATCGCCGCCACCTGCTCGGCGACCTCCGGGATCCGTGCGACGTCGGCCTTGATGAACACGATCGCGGTGACCATGCCGTCCTCTCCTCGAGCTCACATCCCAACCCGCTGAAGCATAATGCCGGCCCCGCTGCCGGCACGTCCGGGATCAGACCGGATCCAGCCGCTGGAGCGCAGCGGCGGTCGAGGGATCGGCGGGAAGGAACGCCTCCATGCGCAGCTCGGACACAGTGACGTCCACAGCCGTGCCGAAGCGCGTGAGGGTCGTGATGAGGCGCAGGTCGCCCTGGGCGGATCGGAGCCGCAGCGGTACGGCGAACCCCAGGTGGTCGGGCGTGAGGTCGGGTCGCGGTGGGACCAGGGCGGTGAGTTCCTCGATGAGGGCATCGGACTCGGGAGCTGGGTTCTGCAAGGCCTCGCGCGTCAGTGCGTCAATGACATGCCAGGACCATTGGGGAAAGTTGAGGATCCGGGGCGCAAGTCCGTCGGGGTGGAGGAGCAGGCGCGGGACGTTGATCGGCGCGGTCAGCAGAGCGTCCGAGCTCCCGGCGGTGAGGACGTGGAAGGCCCGGTTCGCGAGCACCAGGTCACCGCGCCGGTCGACGACGACAGCCGGGTACGGGCGGTGGCCCTCGAGGATCTCGGTCAGCGCCGTCCGGATCGCCCCAAGACCCACATCGTCGTACGGCGTCTCGTCGTACGCAGGGGCGTACCCACCCGCCAGCAGCAAAGCGTTGCGGTCGCGCAGCGGGAGTTGGAGCGACTCGGTCAGCCGGATGACCATCTCGCGGCCGGGGACCGAGCGGCCGCTCTCGATGAAGCTGACGTGGCGTTGGGTCGTGCCGGCGCGTACGGCGAGCTCCAGTTGGCTGACACGTCGGCGCGTCCGCCAGTGGCGGAGGCCGGCGGACAGCTCGGAGGGACGTGTCGAGATCAGCACCTGTCCTGTCTAACCGATGGCACCGACAGTTCCGCTGCTATACCTGGCAGGGAATTGTCGCGAGCAGGGCTCCTCGGCAAGGTCGTAGTCAGGGCGGCACCACGTCGTCCCGGTTGCGAGGAGGAACGTCTTGTCCGATGTGAAGAACCCGGCCGAGGAACTGGCCGATCGGTACGTCGCGGTGTGGAACGAGCCCGATCCCGACGTACGCCGGAAGGCGGTCGAAGAACTGTGGACCGAGGACGGTGTGCACCTGCTCGAGCCGCCGGAGGAGATGGTGACGCGGGCGGCAGAGATCGGGGTGGTCGCGGCGTTGGAGGCTCGTGGTCATGACGCGCTGAGTCGACGGGTGACGCGGGCGTACGACGAGTTCGTGGCGCCGGGGGAGTTCGTGTTCCGGCGGCGGGGTGAGGCCGCGGTGCTGAGCGACCTGGTGAAGCTGCGCTGGGAGATGGTGCCGGCGAGCGGGGGAGAGGTGCTTGCCGTGGGCATCGACCTGTTGGTGCTCGGCGCGGACGGCCGGATCCGGAAGGACTATCAGTTCATCGAGGGCTGAGTGCGGGGCCGACTGGGCGCATCCGCCGGCGGCGCTCGGTGGGGTGTTGGTGCTGCTCGGAATGGGAGTTGTCGAGGCGGGTCAGGTGGCGGGCGGCGCCGGAGATGGGGCAGGTCCAGGTGCCGTCCATCTCGACCAGCCGGATGCCGGGCTGGTCCAGCCAGCGAAGCACGAGGTCGATCTCCTCGGGAGAGGCGGACGCGACCGGACCGATGCCCGGAAGGACCGTCTCGGCAGACGCACGCAGCATGTCGAGGTACTTCCGCGGATCCGTGCCCCGCGGGCTGATCCCGGCGGCCGCGAGCCGGCCGCGGCGGATCACGTGGAGCTCCCAACCACCGTCGTCGGTACGCCGGGCCGCGCAGATCTCCGCGCACGCGGTCACCGACGCCATCCGCTGCATCCGTGCCGAACTCCGCACGAACGCACTCAACCGATCCCGCTGGACGGCGGCGTCCTCGAACCGCTCGTCCGCCGACAGTAGGTCGATCCGCCGGTCCAGCGCCTCGACCACCGGTGTCGGGTCCGCGGTCAGCGCCGTCCGCAGCGCCGTCACGAACTCGCCGTACGAATCCGCGGAGATCCGCCCGTCGCACGGCGCCACGCAGCGGCCCATCTCCGCCAGCACACATGGGGACAGCTGTGGCGTACGCGACATCCGCGCCGTGCACTGCCGGATCGGGAACGCCTCGTGCAGCGCAGCCATCGCTCGCTCGGCCGTCTTCCGCGAGCTGAACGGGCCGAGATAACCAGCGTCGTCGTCCTTCACCTGTTTCACCAGCGACAGTCGCGGAAACGGTTCGACGGTGACCTTCAGCCAGTGTTGCCGCTCCGGGAACTTCGACCTGCGGTTGTACCGCGGCTTGTGCTCCGCGATCAGCCGCAGTTCGCGGATCTCCGCCTCGAGCGACGTCCCGCACTCGATCCCCCGGACGCCGGTCGCGATGCCGATCATCTCGCCGATCCGGGTGCGGGTCTCGGAGGCGGTGAAGTACGACCGCACCCGATTCCGCAGGTCCTTCGACTTGCCGACGTACAGCACCTCGCCGCGGTCGTCGGTGAACAGGTACACGCCCGGTGCGTGGGGCAACGTTTCGGACAGATGCCGCTTGGCCCGCACGGCCGGTGCGACCCGGGACGAGAACGTCTGCAGGTCCTCGAGCGTCTGCACGCCCAACGAGCCGACGCGTTCGAACAGTCCGTGCAGCACGTCGACCGTCGCGCGGGCGTCCGACAACGCGCGGTGGTTGGGTGTCGTGGTCGTGCGGAACAGCTTGGCCAGCGTGCCGAGCTTGCAGTTCGGCGCCTCGTCCGGCGTGATCACCCGGCGCGCCAGCAGCGCCGTGTCGACGACGGCGAAATCGGGCCAGTCGTACCCGTGCACCAGACTGTCGTGTTTGAGGAAGCCCATGTCGAACGGCGCGTTGTGCGCCACCATCACGCAGCCCCGGGCGAACTCGAGGAACGCCGGCAGGACCGAATCGATCCGGGGTGACGAGGCAACCATCAGGTTCGTGATCCCGGTCAGCACGGCGATGAACGGCGGGATCGGATCGGCCGGGTTCACGAGCGTCTGGAACTCGCCCAGCACCTCGCCGCCGCGCACCTTCACCGCGCCGATCTCGGTGATCCCGGATTCGCCCGGCGCGCCACCGGTCGTCTCCAGGTCGACGATGCAGAACGTGATGTCGCGCAGCGGCGTACCCAGGTCGTCGAAACTCGGCTGGACGCCACGGATCGGCATCAGCGGTTCCGGTTCCGGCGCGCGCACTGGGCTGGTCATGTCCAAGACGCTAAGAGCCCCCACCGACAATTCCGCAGGTGACACGCGAGAGAGTCGACTACGCTCTCTGTATGCGTACACAGGCGATCACCGCGAAACCGGCCGTAGCGCCGGGCCGTTGTGGTCTGCATCACTGGCCACGGTCTTCGTGCCGCCAGGCCATCGTCCGGGCCGGACTGCGGACCGGTGACTGAGACAGGCACCGCCGCGAGCTCCGCCGCTACCTCCTTGCCCGAACCGGTCCGGCAACGGGTTCTTGCCCTCGCCGCGCACGCTCTCGGCCAGCTGCCCGCGTCCGACATCCCGGCACCGCTGCGCCGGTTCGCGAGCTTCGCGCCGGCCAAACGCGCGAAGCTGTCGGCGTCCGTGCTCGGCCCGATCCTGGAGACCGACGACCACTTCCGCCGGCTCGCGGCCTTCCAGGTACGCCGGGAGCACCCGGAGCTGGGCGACGCGGTGGCAGAAGGAGTGCCGGTGCCGGCCGCGGACCCGGTCGAGGTCGCGGCGCTGGCGTACCTGCTGCGTCCTGACGACTGGGAGCAGCACGTCGCCGCGGCCGCACAGGTCCCGGTCGAGTCGCCGCGCGCCGACGAGGAAGCCGTCAGCAGACTGTCGGACCAGCTCGACCAGGCCCGGACCGAGGCGCGGCAGGTCCGCGAACGGCTTCGCGAACAGGTCAACGAGCTCAAGGCCGAGAACGTCACGCTCCGGCGCAAGCTGAACGAGGCGCGGCAGCGGATCAGCAGCCTGCACAGCGATCTCGAACTGCGGACGACCGAAGCCGAGACGGCCGACGAACGCGTCGACGCCGCACGTGCCGAAGTTGAGCGTGAGCTGCGCAAGCTCCGCGCCCGCATCACCGAACTGGAAGCAGTCGACTACGCGGCCCGTCGTACGGCGGGACAGGAACGGGAAATGGCGTCGACGCGGACCAGACTGCTCCTGGACACGTTGCTGGAGGCAGCGAGTGGGCTGCGGCGTGAACTGGCGCTGCCACCCGGGGGAGACCTCAGACCGGCCGACACGGTCGCGGGGACGGAGCCTGAGGCCGCTCCGATGGGACGGACGGCTCCGGACGACGATCCGGCCCTGTTCGACGAACTGCTGGCGTTGCCGCAGGTGCATCTGATCATCGATGGCTACAACGTGACGAAGACCGCATGGCCGAACTCACCGCTGCATTCGCAGCGTCAGCGGCTGGTGACGGCGTTGGGTGCGCTGGTGGCGCAGCGCCGGATCGAAGTGACGGTGGTGTTCGACGGGGCCGAGCTGTCCGGACCGGTCCAGTTGAACCCACCACGCGGTGTGCGGGTGCGGTTCAGTCCGGCCGGAGTGATCGCGGATGAGGTGATCCGGCAACTGGTCCGGGCCGAACCGCAGGGGCGCCCGATCGTTGTCGTCTCGACCGATCGCGAAGTTGCCGAAAGCACCATCAAGCTCGGTGCCCGCTCACTCTCCGCCACCAGCCTCATTTCGCGTATCGCCCGCGCCTGAGTTCAGAAACTGTCGGCGGGGCTCTCTAGCGTCCTTCTCAGCCGGATGCAAGTCCGGGTGCTTCCCCACTTTGGAGGACGTTGTGCTGATCGACTGCGACGCTTGTGTGATGAAGGGTCCGGGTTGCCAGGACTGCGTGGTCACGGTGGTGCTGGGCTTCTCGGCGGAACGGTCCGGCACCCTGCGGATCGATGACGACGAGCGCGCCGCCCTGGACGTGCTGGCCGAGTCCGGACTCGTGCCGCCGTTACGCCTCGTGCACGCTGTCAGCAGCATCGAGCCGGACGCTGCTGCCCCAACCCCTGACGGAGAAGGTGAAACGGCCGTTGGGTCGGGATGATCCTTCGTTAATTTTGGATCAAACCCGAGGGGCGAATTGCACTGGTCACGAAACGGTCACTACTGTTACGTCTCGTTGCCTCAGGGTGTCGGCTGATCGGGCCGGCCGGGCAGCGGCAATGCCGAGGGAGTGACCCGTCGGCGGACGTGGGTGCAGACCCGCGGCCGGCGTGGTCGACGGGGACGGCGTCGAGCAGAGGAAGGGACCGACCGGGCTGTGTCCATCGGACGCATCAACCGCACCAAGGGAATCGCCCTCGCCGCCATCACCAGCACGGCTGTCGCTGCGGGCGTGATCTTCATCCAGACGGGAGCGGACGCGGATCCGAAGCCCACCCTGGACCAGGCCAAGAAGCAGGTCGCCACGCTGCAGCACAAGGCGGAGGAGGCCGGTGAGTCGGCCAACGATCTGCGCGGGCAGATCAGCGCGTCGGCTGTCCGGGTGAAGGCGCTGCAGGCTGGGATCGCGAAGCAGCAGGCCCAGGTGGACGCGGTGAAGCGGCAGATCGGCTCCCTGGCGGTCGCCGGGTACCAGACTTCCGGGATGACGACGACGGCGCAGTTGCTGCTGTCGACGAACCCCGACCAGTTCCTCAGCCAGGCCTCCACCGCGCAGGCGTTCGCCGGCCAGCAGAACTCGGCCCTCCGCAGGTTCCAGCAGGCCCAGGGCAAGCTCGGCGACCTGCAGGCCAGCGAGCAGTCCGAGCTGGCCTCGCTGAAGGCCGTGCAGGCCCAGCAGGACACGCTGAAGAAGCAGATCCAGACCAACCTGGACGCGGCCGAGAAGGTCCTCGACAAGCTCAGCGACGCGGAGCGGGCGAAGATCCAGGCGGAGAACGAGAAGGAAGCCGAGGACGCTCGCGACGAGCGCCCGAGCCGTGACGAGGACCGGATGGACGACAGTCTTCCGGTGCCGGTCAACGGCCGCGCCGGTACGGCGGTCCAGACCGCGATGGCCCAGCTCGGCGACTCCTACGTGTGGGGTGCCGACGGGCCAGACTCCTTCGACTGCTCCGGCCTGATGATGTACGCCTGGGGCAAGGCCGGCGTCTCGCTGTCGCACTCCTCGAAGGCGCAGGCGAGCGAGGGCCGCCGGGTCAGCAAGAGCCAGCTGATGCCGGGCGACCTGGTCTTCTACTACTCGCCGATCAGCCACGTCGCGATGTACATCGGCAACGGCCGGATCGTGCACGCGAGCCGTCCGGGCAAGCCGGTGAAGACCGACCCGATCGACCTGATGCCGTACAACACCGCGGTCCGTCCGGGCTGACCTGCACCCTTGACATACTCTTCGGCTCCGGGGCACTTCCCCCGGAGCCGAGTCGTTTCACCATCGTCCAAGTGCTCTACTGTCGGAGGAGGCACGTAGTGTCCCGCCTGACTGGGGCAGGTGAGCAGCGAGGGGCCGAGGTGATCGACGAGCAGGGCGACACGGTGCCTCTCCCGGTGGTTCCCCCGGACGATCACCCGCCGCAGCCGCTCGTGCGCAAGCTGCCACCGGCCTTCGGTCCGATCGTGAAGAAGGTGGCGCTCGGCCTCGCCATCTGCCTGGTCGCCGGCGCCGGGTACGCCGGACTCCGGCAGATCGCCGACGCTCCGGCCGATCCGAACTCGCCCGTCGCCCAGCCGCCGCAGACCTCCACGACGCCCGACGAGGCGGCCGAAGGGGTACGACGTGCCGTCGCCGGCGAAGCGGTGCTGCAGAAGATGGCCGACGCGGTCGAGAACGACAACCGCACCGAGTTCCTGGCCACCATCGACCCGCGGGCGGCCGAGTTCCGGGCCGCCGCCCGGACGATCTTCGCCAACCTGACCAACCTCCCGATCGGCTCCTTCACCCTGCGCTACGTGAGTGATGACACCGGCGCGCTGACGCCGGACCGGCAGGCCGAGCTCGGCGGGTCCGAGTCCTGGCTGGCCCAGGTCGAGGTCTCCTGGCAGCTCGCCGGCTACGACACGAAGCCGGCCCGCGAGATGCTCCCGGTCACTTTCGTCTCCCGCGACGGGACGACGTTCGCGGCCTCGTTCTCGGAGCGGTTCGTGGCCGGGCAGCGGCGGCCGATCTGGACGCTCGGCCCGATCGATGTGGCCAAGAGCGAGCACAGCCTGGTCATCAGTCTGGGCTCGGAGTCGGATGCGAAGACCTACCTCTCCGTCGCGGATCGTGCGGCCGAGTCGGTCAGCGAGGTCTGGGGGAAGACCAACTGGCGGCAGAAGGTGATCGTCTACCTGCCCGCCAAACAGGCCCAGATGGAGGCCATTCTCGGCGCCGCGCCGAACACGTATACCCAGATCGCAGCCGTCACGATGGCAGAGCTGGACACGCCACAGGTCGGTGCGCCGGTGCGGATCGTGGCGAACCCGAAGCTCTTCGAGGAGCTCGGCAAGCAGGGCCGCCGGATCGTGCTGACCCACGAGACCACGCACGTCGCGTCGACGGCCACCGCGTCACCGGTTCCGCTTTGGCTGGCCGAAGGGTTCGCGGACTACGTTGCCTTCACCGCCGTCCCCGTGCAGGACGAGTCGGCCGCAAAGGAGTTGTTCAAGGCGATCCGGGCGGGCGACGTGCCGGCCACTCTGCCCACCACGCAGTCGTTCGCGGCGTCGGCGAAGGACCTTCCGCAGGCGTACGAGTCGGCCTGGCTCGCCTGCCGGCTGATCGCCGAGCGCGAGGGGCAGAGCAAGTTGGTGAAGTTCTACCGCGCGGTGCACGCGTCGAAGAGTTCGACGGGGCTGGCGGACGCGTTCAAGTCGGTACTGGACATGACCGAGGCCGAGTTCGTCGTCGAGTGGCAGAAGTACCTCAAGAGGCTCGCCGGTGTCTGAGTCGGCCGCACGGTGGACACCCCGTGCGTCCGCCCTGATCCTCGCCGTCGCTCTGGTCCTGGCGATCGTCATCACGACGCCCTGGCATCTGATCGACCTGCCCAAGCCCGAGACGGTCCTGGACTTCACCCCAGCCGAGATCGCCCGCCAGAACGCGTTCCGGCACGAGCTGTTGCCGTGGTCAACGACCTCCTGGGTGCTCTCGGTCCTGGTCCCGCTGGTGATCGGCTTCAGCCCGCTGGGCCGCCGCCTGTACGACGCGATCCGCCTTCGCCGCTGGTGGATCGTCGTACCGCTGCTGGTCGCTGGGCTCGGGCTGATCACCAGCCTGATCACCGTGCCGACCGACGTGATGGCCGAGCGGGTCTCCCGGAAGTACGGCCTCTCGGTGCAGGGCTGGGGTCTGTGGACCCGCGACCGCGCGGTCAACTGGCTGCTGATGTCGTTCGCGCTGGCGGTCGTCGCCCTCGGTCTGATCGCACTGGCGAAGCGCTGGCGGCAGGGCTGGTGGTTGCCCGCGGCAATCGTGGCCGCGCTGCTGGTGCTCGGAGTCTCGTTCGCCTACCCGGTGCTGGTGGAGCCGCGGTTCAACTCCTTCACCTCGATGTCGGCCGGCGCGCTCCGCGACGACCTGATGAAACTGGCCGCCGACGACGGCGTACCGGTGAAGGATGTGCTGGTGGCGGACGCGTCCAAGCGCACAACCGCCTTGAATGCTTACGTTTCCGGCTTCGGATCGACCCGTCGACTGGTCGTCTACGACACGCTCCTGAAGGACACCCCACCCGCGCAGATCCGACTCGTGGTCGCGCACGAGCTCGGGCACGCCGCGGAGAACGACGTACTGCACGGCACACTGATTGGCGTCCTCGGCGCGGCCTTCGCGGTGACGCTGCTGAAGTTGTTGCTCGGGGCCCGGATGGCCGACCCACGGCGTACGGCGATGCTGCTGGCCCTGATCGTCGTCGGTACGACGCTCGCCTCGCCGGTGCAGAACCTGGTCAGCCGCAAGATCGAGGCCCGCGCGGACCATCACTCGCTCGAGCTGACGCACGACCCGCAGGACTTCGTCGCGATGCAGCACGACCTGGCGGTCACGAACATCTCTGGTCTGGACCCGAACCGCTGGCGGTACTGGATGTTCGCCACCCACCCGACCGCGCCGGAGCGGATCGCGATGGGCCGGGCCTGGGCCACCGCACACGGCGAGACCGTCCCGCCGCTGGTCGACCGATGACCGTCCTCGTCGTCACCAACGACTTCCCGCCGCGGCAGGGCGGGATCGAGACGTTCGTCCGATCGTTGTGCGATCAGCTCGACGAGGTGGTCGTCTACACCTCCCGCTCG
The DNA here is from genome assembly GCF_004331485.1 of Kribbella capetownensis. Lineage (GTDB taxonomy): Bacteria > Actinomycetota > Actinomycetes > Propionibacteriales > Kribbellaceae > Kribbella > Kribbella capetownensis. The sequence continues at coordinate 683,239 of NZ_SJKD01000003.1, read as the reverse complement.
CCTGGCGACGCGGTGTACGACGCCGGTCTGCGGTTCCCGGTGGTACGGGACCGGACCGCGATGTTGTTGCCGACGGCCCGCGTCACGAAGTACGCCGTACGCCTGATGCGCGAGTACGACGCCGACCGGGTGCTGTTCGGCGCGGCCGCGCCACTCGGCCTGATGGGACCGGCGCTGCGACGGGCCGGGGCGCGGCGGATCGTCGCGATGACCCACGGGCATGAGACATGGTGGGCCGGCGTACCCGGCACGAGGCAGGCGTTGCGGCGGATCGGCGACGCCGCGGACACGGTGACGACCGTGTCGTCGTGGTGCGCGGACCAGATTGCTCCAGCGTTGTCGTCGGCCGCGGTACGTCGGATGCGGCGGTTGACGCCCGGGGTCGACACCCAGCGATTCATCCCGGATTGCGGGGGAGAGCAGGTCCGCAAGGGACTCGGGCTCGAGGGCGTCCCGCTCGTCGCCTGCGTGTCGCGGCTGATTCCACGCAAGGGGCAGGACACTCTGATCCGCGCCTGGCCGCGCGTCCTGGCCTCCGTACCGTCGGCGATGCTCCTGCTCGTCGGTGGTGGTCCCGATCGCGAGCGTCTCGAAGGGCTCGCGGCTGCGGTCGGTGTCCGGCCGTCCGTGGTGTTCACCGGGCCGGTTCCGTGGGCGGACATCCCGCCGTACGTCGATGCCGCGGATGTGTTCGCGATGCCGTGCCGGACCCGGCGGCTCGGGTTCGAGCCGGAGGCGCTCGGGATCGTCACGCTGGAGGCGTCCGCTACCGGCAAGCCGGTCGTAGTCGGGGACTCCGGCGGCGCCGGTGACACGGTCCGCCACGGCGAGACCGGCTACCTGGTCGACCCGTACAACCCGGTCCCGGTCGGCGTACGGATCGCCGAGCTCCTCTCCGACCCTGCACACGCCCGGGCGATGGGCGCGGCGGGCCGCGACTGGGTACGACGCGAGTGGTCGTGGGACCGCAGCGGCGCCGTACTGCGGGAGCTCCTCGAGGTGTGACCAGAACGCGGTGGACGAACCTGTGGTCGGTTCGTGTATTCTGCGGATATGCATCAGATGTCCCGACTTGCCGCAGCCGTACGAGCTCAATGCTCTCCGGCTGCCGCGGCCTGACATCCTGAAACTTCCACCGGCGACCGGAAACGGTTCGCCGGTGTTGTTGTTTCCGTAGCCCGGTGGTCTGGTTCCGGTCAGTACAGACAAGGAACCACAATCATGACCATCACCAGGACTTTCATCGACTTCTTCCTCGACCGGGGCCACGTTCCGACCACGGGTTCCACGCTCATCCCACGCCTGGGTGATCCCGTGCTGTTCACGACCTCCGGGATGCATCCGCTGACGCCGTACCTGGAAGGGGAACCCCATCCGCTGGGGCACAGACTCACCGGTGTGCAGCGATGCCTGCGCACCACGGACCTCGACGAGGTGGGGGATCCGACCCACCTCACCGTGTTCGAGATGCTCGGCTCGTGGTCGCTCGGGGACTACGGCAGCAGCCAGACCCTGCGCTGGGGCTACGAACTGCTGACCGAGGGCTTCACGATTGACCCGGGCCGGCTGTACGTGACCGTGTTCGGCGGTGACGACCAGGTGCCGCTCGACCAGGAGTCACTGCAGACCTGGCAGGAGCTCGGCGTGCCGATCGAGCTGACCACCGACGACAACTGGTGGTCGAACGGCCCGACCGGTCCCTGCGGCCCCGACTCGGAGATGTTCGTCTGGACCGGCGAAGGCGACCCGGAGGGTACGCCGAGCACGGACAAGCGCTGGGTCGAGGTGTGGAACCACGTGATGATGCGCTACCGCCGCCTCGACGACGGATCGCTCGAGGAACTCAAGCAGCAGAACATCGACACCGGGCTCGGCCTCGAGCGGCTGACCATGCTGCTGGAGGACAAGGACTCGGTCTACGAGACCTCGCTGTTCGAGCCGTGGATGCGGATCGTGCCGAAGCTGTGGCGGCTCGACGAGCAGTCCCAGCGGATCGTGATCGACCACCTGCGCTCCAGCATGGTGATCGTCGGCGACGGCGTGCATCCGTCGAACACCGGCCGCGGCTACGTGCTGCGTCGGCTGATCCGCCGGGTGCTGACGATCCTGTGGCGCGACGACGAGTCGCGAACGCTGTCAGATCTGCCGCTGGAGTTGTTCGAGCACACGCTGAACCACTTCCACCAGGGCGAGACCGTCACGCTGGTGCGGCGGATTCTGATCGACGAGGAGATCCGGTTCAGCAACCTGCTCGACCGCGGCCGGAAGGTGCTCAGCCACGAGCGGTTCCACAAGTCGCTCGACGACACCGACTACGAGTACCTGCACGAGACCCACGGCCTGCCGCGGGAACTCGTGGACTCGTTGCGGTAGTCAGATGCCGGCCGGGTCCAGGACGTCGGTGCGGGGAGTGTCGGAATCCGGGATCTCCGGAGGGACGACCTTCCCGACCGACGACTGGGCCACGAAGGCGCCGGCCAGGACGATGACGCCGCCGATGATCTGGTTGGTCCGCAGCGTCTCGTTCAGCAGGATCCAGGCGAAGATGCTGGCGGCAACCACCTCGACGTACGCGACCGCGCCGCCGATGGCCGCCGACAGCCGCTGCACCGCGGCGGCGCCGGCCAGGTAGGCGACGACCGTGCTGACGACGATCAGCCAGCCGGCCAGCAGCCAGCCCGGCGCGTGCCGGTCGCCGATCGCGATCGTGTCGACCAGCGTGTGCCACGGGACGCCCCAGGGTGCCGAGATCGCGGTCAGCACGACCGCACCGACCACACTGCCGGCCGCGGTCATGACCAGCGGATCCGCGGCACCGGTCAGCTTCTCGATCAGGATGAAGTACGTCGCCTGGCACGCGGCCGCGGCCAGACCCGCGATCAGGCCGACCGCGTCGATCTGTACGCCGGACCAGATCTCCACCACCGTGGCCAGACCGATCAACGCGATGCCGACCCCGACCGCGGCGGTCCGCGGTACGGCGACCTTCTGACCGAACTTGAGCCACGCGACCACGAGCACCGGCCCGGAGAACTCCAGCATCAGCGCGACGCCCACCGGCAGCCGGCTGGCCGCGATGAAGAACAGCGTCTGGCAGCCCGCGATCCCGGTCAGGCCGTAGAGGACGAGGGCCTTCCAGGACGCGCGGGCGGCGCGCAGACCCGCGGAGCCGCGGAACGCCAGCGCGAGCGGCACGAGCAGGGCGGCGGCGCCGAGGATGCGTAACCAGGCCGCCTGTTCCGGTGAGAAGCCGGCCCCGATCAGGGCCTTGGCGAACGGCCCCGACCCACCGAAAGTGACCGCGGAGAAGACCGCGAACCCCAACCCCACCGACTTCGTGCTGTACATGGGCATAACAGTCTCATGCCCATTACATGGCTGTCGAGCGCGATTCTCGGCAGGTGGTCAGAGCACGTTGATCGCGCGGGCCGCGACGATCCCGACGGTGAGCAGCGCGATCGCCGACTGGATCGTCATCAGCGTCTTCACGCGGGCGCTCAGCGGCATTGTGTCGGTCGGACTGAACGCGGTCGCGGCGGTGAACGCGACGAACAGGTAGTCGGTGAATCCGGGCAGCCAACGGTCCCAGCCCGGCAGGTCGACCGTCATCTGCGGGAACAGCAGGTCCGCCCGCTCCGCCTCGCGCTCGTGCTCGGGTGCCCGCGCGAAGGGTCCGCCACGGTCGATCTCCCAGTACCAGACGGCGAAGGCGACGACGTTCGTCACCCAGATCAGCAGCGCCGCCTTGACCAGCACCCTGCCGTTGTCGGCCTCACCGGAGCCGAGGAAGAGGATCAGCCCGGTCAGATAGAACGCGTTCACCAGCACGAGTACGGCGAGCAGCACGATCTCGACCCAGCGCAACCACGGCTCGTCGCGGGTCAGGTGGAACGGGTTCGCCCAGACCAGGGGGATCAGCAAGGCCGCGCCGATGGCGGGCATCAGCCAGCGCGGCAAGGTGCTGATCTCGGTCGGCACGAGCAGTTGAAGGACCAGTGCCGCGATCACCGCCAGCGAAGCCGGCCAGCGCCGGATGTGGCGCATACTGCGTGCCGCAGTCTTCGGATCCTTGTTCACTCCAGCATTCTGACCCGCGACTGCCCTCAACCGACGGAGGCGTCGACGACCGCCTGTCCTACTTCGGTACGTCGGTAGTGCACCTGATGACCCGTACGACGCCGTGAGGCCAGACCCGCGTCGTGGAGAGCGGCCAGATGCTCGGCGACCGTGGCCAGTGCCAATCCGTACTCCGCGGCGAGCGCACTGGTCGTGGACGGCGGGTCCAATGCGACGAGGAGGGTGGCACGGGTGCGACCGAGCAGACGGGCAAGCGGGTCCGGGGGAGCAGGCGCATCGGACCAGAGCCGGGCGGCTCCGCGGGCTGGGTAGACCACGGTGGGTTGGTACGTCGGGTCGACGACCATCACGAGGTACGGCCACTGGAAGACTCCTGGAACGAGGAGGAGTCCCTGGCCGGTGAGCTCTCGATCCTGATCGCGGTGGCGGGCGGCGACCAGGCGGTCGTCCTCCCAGGTGAGCGTCGGGTGCAGGTCGTCGAACAACCCGGCCAGTCCGCCGTCGGTGAGTTGGCGGCCGCGGTAGGCGATGTCGTCCTCGAGGACGCGGCTGATCATTGGCCAGTCGGGCCGGATCAGCGTGGTCCACGCGGTCTCGATCTCGTCCGCGAGCCGTTCCCGAGCTCCGGCCGGGTCCTCGAGCATCCGGTTGATCTCCGGCGCGGCGGGGTTGTTCAGTTCGTCGCGGGACCGGATCAACTCGGCCCGGACCCGATCGAGCGGCGTACTGCGGACGCGCGCGATCTCGGTCGCGAACTTCGCCCGGGACGCCTTCGGCGGCGGGGTCAGGAAGTCAGGCGTGAACCCGACGCGAGGCTGCAGTGCCTTCAATCCGCGCAGATCCAGCTGCGCCGCCGCCTCCCGCTTCGCCGCGACCCACGGCAGGTACAACTGCCGGTGCTTCAGTCCGTGCAGCACCCGCACCGCGGACATCGTCTCCCACAGTTGCGAGGCCCCGAACCGGCACCGCAACGCGTCCTTCTGCGTGAACCGCAACACCGTCATCGCACAGAACTTTCGGCCACACCCAAAACTCTACGCCCGGTCGATCTTCATCGTGCACGCTCGCGGCGTGAGTGTGAGTACCCCGGCGACGTACGGCTATCGATCCGTCCTCCAGGTTCCTGGCATGCGGAGCGTGTTCCTGGCGCACGCGGTGTCGATGGTGGGGACGGTCGCGGCTCAGGTCGCCCTGTCGATCGTGGTGTTCGAGCGGACCGGGTCGGCGTTGTTGTCGGCACTGGTGCTGGTGTGTTCCTTCCTGCCTTATGCGCTGGGCGGAGTACTGCTCTCGTCGGTGGCGGACCGGTTCCCGGCGCGACGGGTGCTCGTGATTTGCGATGTGTTGAGCGCGGTGTGCATCGGGGTGATGGTGATCCCGGGTATGCCGGTGGCCGCGTTGCTCGGGTTGTTGCTGGTGAGCGGGATCATCGCGCCGGTCTTCGCCGGGGCGCGGGCGGCGAGTCTGGCGCAGTTGCTGCCGCAGGACCTCTTCCCGATCGGACGTTCGTTGCTTCGGGCAATCAGCCAGGTGACCGTGCTGATGGGATTCGCGCTGGGCGCGATCGCGGTCGCCGCGATCGGCTCCACCTGGCTGCTCGCGCTCGACTCGGCGACGTTCCTCGCGTCCGCGCTCCTCATCGGGTTCGGTACGCCGTACACCCCGGCTGGCAGCCGTTCGAGCACCACGATCGCCGACTCCTGGACGGGCTTGCGTTACCTGTTCGCCAACGCCCGGCTCCGCAACCTGATCATGCTGACCTGGGTCGCGCCGGCCTTCTCCTCGGTCCCGGACGGACTCGCGGTCGCCTACACCGCCCAAGCGGGTTCGGTGGCCGCGAAGGCGGGCGCTCTCTTCACCGGCTACGCAGCCGGCACAGTACTCGGCGAGCTCGTCGTCGCGCGGTTTCCCCCTTCCACGCGGCGACGGCTCGTCGTTCCCTTGCTGCTCGCCAGTCAGCTCCCCGCAATCGCCTTTGTGGCCACGCCGAACGTCCCGATCGCGGCCGTGCTGCTGGCGATCGCCGGCGCCGGGTACGCGTTCAACCAGGGCATCGACCCGCTGATCCTGCAGGCGGTCGAGCCGTCGTACCGAGGCCGCCTGTTCACCGTCCAGACCAGCGGCCTGATGGCGATCCAGGGCGTGAGTATCGCGCTGGCCGGTGTCGTCGGCACCTTCCTCGCGCCAAACCTCACCATCGCCGCCGCCGGAGTCCTCGGTACGGCGGCCACCCTGCTGATCGCCCGTCAGGCGCTCGACCGCACCACCAGCGGCGCAGTGACGAGCCGTCCCGGCTGATCGGTGTCGCCACTGATCTCCCGCAGCGCGCGCTCGAACAGGCAACGCGCCCGTTCGCGCCGGCGGCCACTGGCAATCTCGCGACCGAGGACCTGCTCTATCTGCTCCGACGGATGGGCTGGAGTACGACGCTCGACCTCGCCGAGACCATTGCCTCGGCCGGGTGGCTGGAGAAGCAACTCGGCAAGACCCTGCCCAGCGCGTTGCTGCGTGCCGGGTCCTTCCCCTGAGTTGCAGTCAGTCCCGGCCCAGAATGCCCTGCTCGTAGCCCTTCGCGACCGCCGCGGCGCGGTCGTTCACGCCGAGCTTGGTGAACAGGTGGCTGAGATGCGTCTTCACCGTCGCTTCGCTGATGAACAGCTCGCGGGCGATCTCGCGGTTCGAGGTGCCCATGGCAACGAGTGCGAGGACCTGGCGTTCCCGGGGAGCCAGCGGACTCGGCGCCGGCGTGCGGACCGCGGAGACCAGACGGGAAGCAACGGCAGGGGAGAGGACCGTCCGCCCGGCCGCCGCTTCGCGCACCGCCGTGAACAGCTCGTCCCGTGGGGCGTCCTTGAGCAGGTAGCCCGTCGCACCGGCCTCGATCGCGGGCACGGTGTCGGCATCGGTGTCCCAGGTGGTGAGGACCAGGACCTTCGCGCGAGCGCCGCGGCGGCTCAGTTCCTTGATGGCGTCGAGCCCGCCGCCGCCCGGCATCCGCAGATCCATCAGGATCACGTCGGGGTCGAGGTCGGCGGCCAGCGCGACCGCCTCCACGCCGTCGGACGCCTCCGCGAGCACGGTGAAGCCGGGCACCGACTCGAACATGCCGCGCAGGCCGTTGCGGACGACCGGATGGTCGTCGACGAGAAGCAGCGAGATCTCACTCATGGAGCACCAACGGTACGCGAGCCGACACCGCCGTACCGGAGCCTGGCTCGGCCTCGACGGTGAGCGAGCCGGCGATCCGTTCGGCCCGGGCGCGCATGCCCTCCAGGCCGAAGCCTCCGGTGCTGCTGCGGGAGGGCAGTGCCATCGGTTCGAACCCCTTGCCGTCGTCGCGGATGTCCAACGTGACCTCGTCGTCCATGAAGCTGAGAGTGACCCCGACCCTGGTCGCGGCCGCGTGCTTGGACACGTTCGCCAAGGCCTCCTGAGTGATACGCAGGAGGGTGGCCGAGACCTCTCCGTGCAGGTGCTCCGCCGTACCCGTCAGCGTGAACTCCGTGCGTACGCCGGTACGGTCCGCCCACTGGTCGACCGTCTTGTGCAGCGCCTCGGGAAGTCCGTCGTACGACAGACCCGCGGGCGCGAGGTTGTGGACCGAGCGGCGGGCCTCGCCCAGGCTGTGCCGGGCCAGTTCGGTCGCGCGGCCGACGTGCTCTCGCGCGGCCTCATGGTCGGACGTGGTCGCAACCGCCTGGAGCTGGGCGATGATGCCGGTCAGGCCCTGGGCGATCGTGTCGTGGATCTCCGCGGCCAGCCGCCGGCGTTCGTCGGCGATGCCCGCTTCCCGTGCCTGGACGAGGAGTTGAGCCTGCAGCGCGGCGTTCTCGTCGCGGGCCTGCTGGAGCTCGAGGATGGTGGCCGCTCGGCCCCGGGACCGTTGTTCTTCCTGTTCGCTGAAGTGGGTGACGAGCGTCAGCATCACGTTGTTGCCCGCCAGCAGGACCGCGAAAACGACCCATTTCATCCCGCCGTCGACCGGGATCCCACTGGTCTGCGCCCCCGCCACCGGGATCGAGCAGGCGAACAGCGCGACTCGTCTCCAGCGTCGGCCGGGAATCAGTTCCTCGGCATCGAAGTACCCCGCCACGGTGTAGAAGGCGAAGAACGGGTTCGTCAGGGTGAGCGCGAAGCCGATCACGTAGCGGATGGCGTAGTACGCGACCGACAGCCGGCTCGGACCGCGGCGGGTGCGGTCGCCCCACCAGAGCTGGAGCAGCACGGCCGCGACGACGAGGGTCGCGGCCGTGATCTGTCGAGCCGCGGTCGGCATGATCAGCTCGACCGTGGCGGCCGACAGGAGGGCTCCGAGGACGAGCAGACCTAGCGGCTGCCACCGCCGGAACACCTCTTGCCGCCGATCGATGTCCGCTTCCGCTGTCGTCACCCTGTCAGTCTCCTACTCCCAGCGGAACCAGCGGATGGCGGCCGCCGAGAGCACGATCGCCCAGGCGGCGAGTACGCCGAGGTGCGACCACGCCGGCCAGTCTCCGGCCGCGGCCTGGCCCAGCGCACGGGCCGCCGCTCCGAAGGGGGTCGCCTCGACGATGTGCCGGAGGACATCCGGCATGTTCTGCACCGGCAGCCACACACCGGCGCAGAACATGCTCGGGAAGAACACCGCGGAGCCGATCGCGCTGGCGACCTTCGCCGTACCGGCGAGTGCGGTCACGAGCGCACCGATGGCCAGCGCGACGGCGGCGGTGAGCAGCAGCGCCAGCGCGTACCCGAACGCCTGCTGCGGAAGCTTCACGTCGAAGGCGAGCCGACCGATGGTGAGGCAGACCAGCGCCGACACCAGCGCCGTGGCGCCGTTCAGTCCCATCTGCGCGATCAGCAGGGCGGACGGACGGACCGGAGTCGCCGACATCCGGCGCAGGATGCCGCGCTCGCGATAGCCGGTGATGACCGGCGGCATCGTCTGCAGGCCGGTCACGATCAGCGCGACCAGCACCAGGATGGGCACATACAGGTCGATCAGGCGGAGGCCGCCGAGTCCGGCGTCGACTTTCCGGAACGACGGGATGCTGCCGAGGATGACCAGCAGCACGGGCGGGAAACCCAGCGTCCAGAAGAGGATGCCCGGCTCGCGCCGGAACAGCCTGGCCTCGGTACGCAGTACGGCGGCGAACGGAGAGGCAGTGCCGCGAGGAGTCGCGGCCGGAACGGTGGCGGTGGTGGTCATCATGCAGCTCCGGTCAGGTCGAGGAAGGCGTCGTCCAGCGTGGCGTCGGTGACCCTGAGCTGGTGCGCGGTGATGCGGTGCCGGGCGAGGAGCGAGAGCAACGCCGTGACGGTGTCGTCGGTCCCGCCGAGCGTGATCCGGTCGTCCTTGTACTCGGCGGAAGCCAGCGCCGGCAGTGCGGCGAGCTCCTCCTCGTCGAGCGGTGCCGATGGTGTGAACGAGATGACGGTCGATCCGGCCGTCCGGCTGATCAGGCCACGCGGTGTGTCGAGCGCGGTGATGCGGCCCTTGTCGATCAGGGCGATCCGGTCGCACAGCCGCTGCGCTTCCTCCATGAAGTGCGTGACGAGCAGAACGGTGACGCCGCGCGCACGAACGTCCTCGACGATCTCCCAGGTGTCGCGGCGGGCGCGCGGGTCGAGCCCGGTCGTAAGCTCGTCGAGGACGACCACCCTGGGGTTGCCGATCAGCGCGAGTGCGATGAACAGCCGCTGCTTCTGGCCGCCGCTGAGGACGCCGAACCGGGTCTTCAGGTGAGCGGTCAGGCCGAGGCGCTCGGCCAGCGGCCGCCAGTCGGCCGGGTTCGGGTACAAGGCGGCGTACAGCTCGAGGGCCTCGCGCACGGTGAGCTTCGCCTGCAGCTCGCTCTCCTGGAGCTGGGCGCCGAGGACCTGGGTCACCGCCGCGTGATCGGCGACCGGGTCGAGCCCGGCGACCCGGATCCGGCCCGCGTCGGGGACCCGCAGGCCCTCGATGGACTCGACCGTGGTCGTCTTGCCGGCACCGTTCGGACCGAGGATCCCGAAGATCTCGCCCTCCTCGACGGTGAACGACACACCGTCGACGACGGTCCGGTCGTCGTAGGACTTGCGCAGATTACTGACTTCGACGACAGCCCCGCGGGCCGCCGTTCTCGTACTCGCCGTGGTCATACACCGAGCCTCGCGGACGACCCACCCAACCCACATCGCCCATCAAGATCGACCCACCATCAACCAATCGGCTGATACCGGGGTACGCCGCCTACTTCGTGTAGAGGGCCTCGACGTCGGCCTCGTGGTTTTTCATCACGATGTGGCGGCGGAGCGAGAGCTTGAGGGACAGTTCGCCGGTCTCCTGCGTCCAGTCGGTCTCGAGGATGTGGAACTTCTTGATTCCCTCAGCCTTGGAGACCGAGCCGTTGGCTTCGTTGACGGCCTTCTGGATCTCGGCGATCAGGTCTTCGTCGGCGGTCAGGGACGCGACGTCGGTGGGCTTCCCGCGCTCTGTTGCCCACGGCACGATTGTCTCCGGGTCGATCGTGATCAGTGCCGCGATGAACGGTTTGCCGTCGCCGACGACCATGCACTGACTGACCAGCGGGTGCAGCCGGATCTGGTCCTCCAGTACGGTCGGCGCGACGTTCTTGCCGCCCGCGGTGACCAGGATCTCCTTCTTCCGGCCGGTGATCTTGATGAAGCCGTCGACGTCGAACTCACCCAGGTCGCCGGTGTGGAACCAGCCGTCCGCGTCGATCGCGGCGGCGGTCGCCTCGTCGTTCTTCCAGTAGCCCTGCATCACCTGGCCGCCCTTGAACAGCAGCTCGCCGTCGCCCGCGACCCCGACCGAGACCCCGGGCAGCGGCCGGCCGACGGTCCCGATGCGGATGTCGTCAGGCAGGTTCACCGCCACCGCGGCCGTGGTCTCGGTCAGGCCGTAGCCCTCCAGCACCGGTACGCCGATGCCGCGGAAGAAATGGCCGAGCCGGTCACCCAGCGGCGCGCCGCCGGAGACGGCGTACTGCACCTGGCCGCCGAGGACGTTGCGGAGCTTGCTGTAGACGAGCCGGTCGAACAGTGCGTGCTTGGCCTTCAGCCCGAACGACGCGCCGCCCTTGTCCTGCGACTGCGAGTACGCGATCGCGGTGTCCGCGGCAGCGTCGAAGATCTTGCCCTTGCCCTCCGAATGCGCCTTCTGGCTGGCCGAGTTGAACACCTTCTCGAACACCCGCGGCACGCTGAGGATGAACGTCGGCTTGAACTCGCCGAGGTCGGGCACCAGGTTCTTCACGTCGGCGGTGTGGCCGACCTTGACCATCTTCATCACGCAGCCGACCTGGATGATCCGGGCGAACACGTGGGCCAGCGGCAGGAACAGCAGCGTGCTCGCGCCGTTGACGTCGAACAGGCCGTCCAGGATCTTCACCGCCGGGCCGAGCTCGTCCAGGAAGTTCGAGTGGCTGATCTTGCAGCCCTTCGGGCGGCCCGTCGTACCGGAGGTGTAGATGAGCGTGGCCAGGTCGCTCGGCACGACCGCCGTACGGCGCTTGTCGAACTCGGAGTCGCTGATCTCCTGGCCGAGCACGGTCAGCTCGTCGACCGCTCCCGCCTCGATCTGCCAGACCTCCTGCAGGTGCGGCGCCTCTGACCGGGCGGACTCGACCACCGCGCCGTGCGCGGCGTTCTCGGTGATCGCGACGACCGCGTCGGAGTCGGTCAGGATCCACTGCACCTGCGACGCCGACGAGGTCTCGTAGATCGGCACCGTGACCGCGCCGATGGTCCAGATCGCGTAGTCGATCAGGGTCCACTCGTACCGGGTGGCGCTGAGCAGGGCGACCCGGTCGCCGTGCTTCACGCCGGCCGCGATCAGGCCCTTCGCGACGCCGGTCACCTGGCGGGCGAACTCGGCCGCGGAGACGTCGAGCCAGCCTCCCCCTGAGTCCGACCCGACCCGCCGGCTGAACACAGCGGTGTCAGGATGGGAGGACGCGTTCGCCCAGACGGGGTCGCTCAGGCTCCCGGTGGGTGGCTCGGTCACAGCAGGAACGGTGTACTCACGCATCCGCGTCTCCTCAGTCGGTCACGAATTGTCGACTTCCGGCGCACGCTACAGTCACCTACCCATAAGTAGCCAGGTTCATGTGACCCAAGGAACAGGTGCCCGCAGCAATGCCCACGCTCGACCTCAGTTGCGACGACCTGGTCGTTGCTGATCCAGCCTACGTCGCCGAGCGGCTCGGTTCGGACACCCTCTGGCGCGAGTGGTGGCCGGACCTGACCCTGACCCCGTCCGAGCGGCGCGGCCTGGAGGGCGTGCGCTGGTCGGTGACCGGCGCGGCCGTCGGTACGGCGGAGTGGTGGCTGGAGCCGGTCCGCGACGGGGTCGTGGTGCATTGGTACCTGCGTGTCGATCCGCGCCGGCCGGTCCGCGGCCGGGCTCTGGCCAGGCTGGGTGAGCGGTACGTCGCGGCGTACCGGGAGCGGATGTGGCGGTTCAAGGACGAAGCCGAGGCAGGCCGCGCGGCGGGCGAGCACCGTCCCGGATCCGATCCCGCGATAGTCTCCGGTGAGGACACCGCACCCGGCCGTCCTCGCATCACTCGTCCCACCGGTTCCCGCACCACCAGCCCCGGCAACTAGCATCACCACGCACTTTCAGTTCTTGCAGTTCCCATCAGCTCCCGCACCACCAGCCCTGGCAGTTAAGAGGTGTATCAATGGCGGAACAGACCACCTCGACCATCGTGGTGAACGCGACCCCGAAGCAGATCATGGCGGTGATCGCGGACTTCGCGGCGTACCCGGAATGGGCCGACTCGATGCGGGAGACCGAGGTGCTGTCCACCGACGAGGCCGGCCGGCCGAAGCAGGTACGCTTCCGGGTCGACGCCGGGGCGATCTCGGACGAGTACACGCTGGCGTACACGTGGTCCCGCAACGAGGTGACCTGGACGCTGGTGCAGGCCAAGATGGTGAAGGGGATGGACGGCGCCTATGTGCTGCGCGACCTGGGTCCTGACGGCCAGGAGGGGACCGAGGTGACGTACCGGCTCGCTGTGGACGTGGCGATCCCGATGATCGGCATGCTCAAGCGCAAGGCCGAGAAGGTCATCATCGACACCGCCCTGAAGGGCCTCAAGAAGCGCGTCGAGTCGTAAGTCCGTGACTCGGGTCCTGCTGTACACGGGTAAGGGCGGCGTAGGCAAGACGACCTCCGCCGCGGGAACGGCCACGCTCGCCGCGCTGCGCGGGCTGCGCACGCTGGTGCTGTCGACCGATGCCGCGCACTCGCTGTCGGACGCGTTCGACTGCGAGGTCGGTGGTGAGCCGACCGAGGTCGACGACCTGCTGTTCGTGCAGCAGATCGACGCGCAGCGCCGGTTCGAGCGGTCCTGGGGCGACATCCAGGCGTACCTGCGCTCGGTGCTGAACATGGTCGGCGTCGACCCGATGGAGGCCGAGGAGCTGACCGTGCTGCCCGGTGCGGAGGAGGTGCTCGCGCTGCTCGAGGTGCGCGACCACTTCCGGTCCGGGCGCTGGGACGTGATCGTCGTCGACTGCGCGCCGACCGCCGAGACGCTCCGCCTGCTGGCGTTGCCCGAGGCCCTGAACTGGTACATGGGCCGCATCTTCAACGCCGAGCGCAAGGTGATGCGGACCTTCCGGCCGTTCCTGAGTCGTCCGTCGGGCATCCCGGTGCCGGACGACACAGTCTTCGACGCGCTGCGGCGGTTGCAGAGCGACCTGTCGGACATCCGCACGTTGCTGGCTGGTCCGGACGCATCGGTGCGGTTGGTGCTCACGCCGGAGGCTGTGGTCGTCGCTGAGGCGCGGCGTTCGCTGACTCGCCTGTCGCTGTACGGCTACCGCGTGGACGGTGTCGTGGCGAACCGCGTGTTCCCGGCCGCGGGTGCGGACTCTTGGCGGCGTCAGTGGGTCGCGGCGCAACGCGGGATCCTCGAGGAGGTCGCCGACTCGTTCCGGCCGTTGCCGATCTGGGAATCGCCGTACCGGGTCTGTGAGCCGGTGGGCGTCGAGGAACTGGCCGCCTTCGCGGTCGAGATGTACGGCGGAGACGACCCGTTCGCCCGGGCCACGGACGAGACGTCGCTGTGGGTGGACCGGCACATCGACACCGACGGCCGCACGTACACGCTGACCATGCCGTTGCCGCTGGCCTCAGCGAGCGAGCTGGAGCTGGCCCGGCATGGCGACGAGCTGATCATCACGGTCGGGTCGTACCGCCGGGTGCTGCCGCTTCCGGCGGCGCTCGCCCGTGGAGTGGTCGCGGGTGCACGACTGGACGAGGGACGGCTGCAGGTGCGGTTCGCTCCGCGCGAGTCGGCGCGTCCGGTGCCGTCCGGCGAGGTGCCGAGCGGGAGTGGACCGCTGGAGTCCGCGCAGGAGTTGGCGCAGGGCCTGACAGCGGAGTACCACGAGCAGCTGTCACAGCAGCGTGCGCGCGAGACAGCGATCGGGGAGGGCCGTTGAGTAAGGAGCCGGTCGGTAGCCTCGCCGAGGAGGCGGCCAAGCTGTTCGCCGTACTCCAGCATGCGGCTGATGTGGATGCGACGAAGCATTCCGAACAGACACCTGCAGCGGATGAAGAGCACCAGCACAAGCTCGGGCCGGACTGCGTCTGGTGCCCGGTCTGCCAGCTGATCCACAAGGTGCGGAACACCAGCCCGGAGACGATCGAGCAGCTGTCCACCGCGGCCGCGCACGTACTCGGCTCGGTGCGATCGTTGCTGGAGGCAGCCGCTGCGGCAGCCCGGCAGGCCCAGGAGGACGCAGCGTCGCGCCCCGCCAAGCAGGAGGACGAGCCGAGCCGGCCGAAGGTGGACCGGATCGACGTGAGTGAGGACCCCGAACCATGGGACTGACCATCGGCATCGATGTCGGCGGAACGAAGATCGCGGCAGGCGTCGTCGACGCGGACGGCACGATCGGTGCCCGCGCGCATCGCGACACCCCGGCGGACTCGGTCGACGAGACCGCGGCGGCGATCTGCGACGCCGCGGCCGAGCTGATCGCCGCGCACGACGTGGAGGCGGTCGGGATCGGCGCCGCCGGGTTCGTGTCCTCGGACCGGTCGACGGTGCTGTTCGCGCCGAACCTCGCCTGGCGGGACGAGCCGCTCGGCCGCCGGGTCGCGGAGCAGCTGAAGATCCCGGTCGTGGTCGAGAACGACGCGAACGCGGCGGCCTGGGGTGAGTTCGCCTTCGGCGCCGCGAAGGACGTCGAGCACATGCTCTGTCTGACCATCGGCACCGGGATCGGCGGCGGGGTCGTCATCGGCGGCGAGTTGCTGCGCGGTGCTTATGGCGTGGCGGCCGAGCTCGGCCACATGCGCGTCGTACCGGGTGGGCATCGGTGTGGGTGTGGATCGCGGGGGTGCTTGGAGCAGTACGCGTCCGGGCGTGCGCTGGTCCGTGAGGGGCGGGCGCAGGCGGAGGCAGGTTCGCTGGCGGCGATGCAGATGCTGACCGAGTGCGGTATCTCCGACCCGGCCGAGCTGACCGGGCCGATGATCACCGAGGCAGCGGCCGCCGGAGACCCGTGTGCGGTCGAACTGCTGGAGGACCTCGGCCGCTGGCTGGGGGAGGGCCTGGCGAGTCTCGCCACCATGTTCGACCCGACCACGATCGTGATCGGCGGCGGCGTGAGTGCGGCGAAGGACCTGCTGATGAAGTCCGCCCAGGTCGCCTTCGAGCGGAACCTGCCGGCCAAGGCCAACCGCCCGCACCCGTCGTTCGGGCTGGCCGAACTGGGCAACGACGCCGGCCTGATCGGCGCCGCCGACCTGGCCCGTCGCCCCGCCCCACCCGCGGAGAAGACCCGGTGATCGGCGCCGCGCGGGATACTGGAGTCAGGTCGTGTCTGCTGGTCACGCGCCGTAGCGAGCAGACACGACCTAGTCCGGCGGGGGCTGGGGGTACGGCGAGGAGGGTCGTGCAGTGGCTCTGACGCAGGCTTTGACGATCGGGATCGACATCGGCGGGACCAAGGTCGCCGCCGGGGTGGTCGACCCGGAGGCCAACATCCTGGACCGGGTGCGGCGGGACACGCCGACGACGGATCCGAAGGAGACCGAGGACGCGATCGCGGAGATCGTCCGCGACCTGGAGTCCCGGCACGACGTGATCGCGGTCGGCATCGGCGCGGCCGGGTTCGTCGACGGGACCCGGTCGTCGGTGCTGTTCGCACCGCACCTGGCCTGGCGGCACGAGCCGCTGCGGGACGCGGTCGAGCGCAGGCTCGGGCTGCCGGTCGTGGTCGAGAACGACGCGAACGCGGCGGCTTGGTCGGAGTGGCGCTTCGGCGGCGGGCAGGGTGAGAGCCACCTGGTCTGTGTCACGCTCGGCACCGGCATCGGCGGCGCGATCCTGAACGACGGTGCGCTGCAGCGCGGGAAGTTCGGTATCGCGGGCGAGTTCGGGCACATGCAGGTCGTGCCGGGCGGGCATCGGTGCGAGTGCGGCAACCGCGGCTGCTGGGAGCAGTACGCGTCCGGCAACGCGCTGACCCGGGAGGCGCGGGAGCTGGCGCTGTCGGGTTCGCCGGTGGCGCACAACCTGTTGCGCGCGGCCGGCGGCGATCCGCGCAAGATCAACGGTCCGATGGTGACCGAGCTGGCCAAGGACGGCGATCCGGTAGCGGTCGAGTTGCTCGAGGACGTCGGCCGGTGGCTCGGGATCGGTCTGGCCAACCTGGCCGCCGCGCTGGATCCGGGCACGTTCGTGATCGGTGGCGGTGTGTCGGACGCTGGGGAGCTGCTGCTGGCGCCGGCCCGGGAGGCGTTCAAGCGGACGCTGACCGGTCGCGGGTTCCGACCGGAGGCGCGAATCGTGCGTGCTGTCCTCGGCCCGGAGGCTGGTCTCGTCGGTGCTGCTGACCTCGCTCGGGAAGAGGCGACCTGGTTGCGCCGGGTCCGCGTGAAGACGACCGCCGTGACCGCGAAGACCGCGGCCGCCCGGAGTCGCTCCACGCGGCTCGAACGAGCAGCCCGCAAGTCGGCCGCCCGGCGTACCGGAATGCGCGCCGACCCCGACCTCCAGCACGCGGACCTGAACGGCGACCCTGAAGCATGAGTGAAGGCCCGCCTCTGCTGCGGGTGTTGTCGTACAACGTGCATCGGTGGGGGGATGATCGGGCTGCGCTCGCGCGGGTGGTGAGGGTGTGTGCGCCGGACGTGATGCTGGTGCAGGAAGCGCCGACCTGGTGGGGGACCCGGCGGAAGCGGCGTGCGATGGCGGCGAGCTTCGGCATGCTGTACGTCGCCGCGTCGGCCCGGAACGCGATCCTGGTTGCCGATGGCACCGATCTGGTGGAGCCGCTGCACTGGCGGATCTGGCGCCCGTTCGTACGACGCCGGCTCAACCTCATCGCGACCCAGCTCCCCGGCGGCGCCGTCGGCGGCCGCGTCACCCTCGGCCCGACGAATCTGGCCTTGATCGTCTGCCACCTCGGCCTGCACATCCGCGGCCGCCGGCACGAACTCGAACAGGTCCTGCGAGGCTGCCGCTCCTTCAACCTCCCGTACCTCCTCGTCGGCGATCTCAACGAAGAGCCCGACGGCCCGGTCTGGAAGCGTCTCGCCGCCGAGGGCCTCACCGACCTCGGCGCCGACGCCGGCCCGACGTACAGCTCCTCCAACCCCCACAAGCGCATCGACGGCGCCCACGCCAGTCCCAACCTGACTGCCCGCATCATCCCCGTCCCCGCCTCGGCGCGCCCCGACCTCCCCGCCGCATCGGACCACCTCCCGATGCTGATCGAGCTCAGTTCGCCAGGAATCGGTTGACCTCGCTGACCAGCACCGGCCAGGCGGCTTCGTGCTCGGTGATGATGTGGTTGCCGCTGTCCAGGAACACCAGCCGGCTGCCCGGGATGAGCTTGGCCAGTTCGTGCGCCTGCGACTCGGGCACCCGGATGTCGCGCCGTGCATGCACGATCAGAGTGGGACAGCGAACATTCGGCGCCACGGCTGAGACATCGATGTGCGCGAACGCGTCCAGGAACCGTACGACGTTCTCCACGGACGTGGTGGCCCGCTGCAGTTCGTTGAACGCGTCCCACGTCTCCCGCGGCGCGTCCGGCAGGAACTGGCTGGCGAACACCTGCCGGAACGTCGCGTCGTCGCGGCGCCAGCTCACTCGTCCCAGCGCCAGGTCGAGGGATGCCTCCTGCCGCTCCTCGTCGGAGGTCGCACGGGCGAGCCGGCCGCGTGAGTAGGCACCGACCAGAACGAGCCGGCTGACCCGGTCCGGGTGCCGTACGGCGTACTCGATCGCGACCGCGCCGCCCTGCGAGACACCGAGCAAGGGGAACCGGTCCACGCCGGCGGAGTCGGCCACGACTTCGAGATCCTCGACCCACGCGTCGAGACCGAACTCGGACACGTCCCAGTCCGAGAGTCCGCTGCCGCGTTCGTCATACCGGACCAGGTAGTGGGCACCCGCGAGCCACTGGATCCAGTGCCGCCAGATGACGCTGCTCCATTCGTGGTCGAGGTGCGTGAGCCAGTTCGCGGCCTTCACCAGCGGCGGGCCCTCGCCACAGACCGCGAACGCGAGTCGTACGCCGTCGGGGGAGTCGCAGTAGTGGATCTCCTGGACCATCCGCGCCGCCGGAACCGGCGGCAGGCCCGGATCGCCCATCACCTCGACCGCCGCGACGAAGCGGTAACCGACCCCGTGCACCGTGGCGATCACTTCCTGCCGGTGCCCGTCGTCCCCCACGGCGCGGCGAGCGTCCTTCAGCCGGCTGGTCAGCGCGGACTCGCTGACGAAGCGGTTTCCCCAGACCGCGTCGAGAAGCTCGACCTTGGGTACGACGCGATCGCGGTGCTCGATCAGATGGACCAGGACACCGAACACCTGGCGCTCGACGCGCACCTGATCGCCGCCCCGCCGGAGTACGAAACCGCGGGGATCCACTTCGCAGTCGCGGAAGCGATACATCGTCAGGCCCCTCCGATCGAGTCTGCCACGATCCGGCCGCGGCGTGGACCGCAGTCGATCTCGGGATCTCTGCACATCTTCTTCATGACTCGCGGGCGCGGGAGCTGCGACGGTGATCCGACGGGTGGCGGCTAGGGGTGGCCGCCCCCGTTCCATCCAAGGGGGAGTTTCATCATGAACGACGACCGACTGGGCCACGCCGTGGTCATCGGCGGCAGCATGGCCGGCATCCTGACCGCACGGGTGCTGGCCGACCGGTTCGACCAGGTCACCATCATCGAGCGCGACCGGCTGCCTGACGGCCCGGAGGTCCGCAAGGGGGTGCCACAGACGCGCCATCTGCACGCCTTCTGGGCCGGTGGGATGGAGGTCGTCGAGCGCTTGTTGCCCGGCGTCGGGAGCGACTTGATCGCCGCGGGTGCGGTGCCGTTGGGCTTGCCGACGGAGATGGCCTGGCTGACGCCCTCGGGTCGATGGAGCCAAGCGTTCCCGGCGAGCCAGCGGATCGTTTCGTCCACCCGTGCATTGCTCGAGTGGACCGTGCGCAGCCACGTGGAGAAGCTGACCAACCTCCGCTTCTTCACCGAGCACGAGGTCACCGGCCTGAACGTTCGGCCGCCGGGCGAGGTGGCCGGGCTGAGGCTACGGGATCGCCGCTCGGGGGCCACCGCTGAGCTGCCCGCCGATCTGGTCGTTGATGCGAGCGGCCGTGGCTCGAAGCTTCCCGAGTGGCTGGCGGACGCCGGCTTCGCGGCTCCGGAGGAGAGCACCATCGACTCGTTCCTCGGCTACGCGACCAGGATGTTCGAGATTCCTGCCGGGTTCACCGCTCGCTGGAACGCGGTCTATCTCCAGCCCGCTCCGCCGGTCCACTCGCGTGGCGGGATCATGTTCCCGATCGAGGGGAACCGGTGGGTGCTGACGCTGATCGGTGGTGGTGGGGACTACCCGCCGACCGACGAGCAAGGGTTCCGCGACTTCGCGGCCAGCCTGCGCAGCCCGCTGCTGTCCGACATCATCGATGTCGCCGAACCGGCCTCGCCGATCTGGGGTTACCGCCGTACGGCGAATCGCTGGCGCCACTACGAGAAGCTGGCCATGCCCGGGCGCCTGCTCGTGATCGGCGACAGTCTGTGCGCCTTCAACCCGGCGTACGGGCAGGGGATGACGGTCGCGGCGAAGGAGGCGGAGATGCTGACGGGGATCCTGGCAGAGTGCCGTACGTCGGCGGATCTGCCTCGTGCCCTCGAGGGTGCACAGGGTGTGATCGCCACCCGGGTCAAGGGGTCATGGATGCTGGCGACCGGTTCAGACCTGCGGTATCCGACGACCGTCGGCGCGACTCAGACCCGGATGGACAAGGTCGTCAACAAGTACCTCGACCGTGTCCTGGCCGCGGTCCCCGTCGACGCCGCCGTGAGTGCCGCGTTCCTGCGCGTGCTCAACCTGATCGACGAGCCGCAAGCCCTGTTCTCGCCAAGGCTGATGCCACGCCTAGTGAGGAGCCGACGCCGGCTGCCCGTCGTCCCGAACGACTTCGTCGTCGACCGGCAACTGTCCAGCACCGAGCGCCGCCAGTAGCGGCGCTCCTGGGTGGGTCTCAGTGGGGGCGGCTTAGACATAGGATCTCTGCTCATGCGTACCTCGGTGAGTTCCCTGTATTACGACCGCCCGGCAGGCACGTGGCTGGAGGCCCTTCCGCTCGGCAACGGGCGGATCGGGGCCATGTGCTTCGGCGGTGCCGGCACGGACCGGATCGGCCTGAACGACGAGACGCTCTGGTCGGGGAGTCCCGAGACGCAGCGGATGCTGTCGACGCCGCTCGGCGACACCGGAGCCCAAGCAGTGCAGGCGGTCCGGGACGCGGTCGCGGCCGGCGACATCCGTCGCGCGGAGGAGTTGGCGAGCGGCTTCCAGGCGGGCCACTCGCAGGCCTACCTGCCCCTCGGTGACCTGCTGCTCGAGTACACGACCTCCGGCGGCGTCACGCGGTACCGCAGGGAGCTCGACCTGGATACGGCTACCGCGACGGCGGGGTATGAGGTCGGAGGTCTGGTGGTCCGGCAGCAGGTCTTCGTGAGCAAGCCGGCCGGTGCCCTCGTACTCCGGCTCACAGCGTCGCAACCGATCGGACTGACCGCCCGCCTCACCTCGCAGCTGCAGGCCCGCACGCACCGGACCGACGACGGCATTGGCCTCCTGCTCCAGGCGCCGGCGAACGTCGCGCCACCGCACCGCGACGTACCCGACCCTGTCCACTACTCCGATGGGCCCGACCGCGGGATGGCGGCAGCCATCTCGCTCCGGGCGACGACCGACGGCGAGATCCGTGCCGACGACACGGGCTTGACCATCGAGAACGCCACCGACGTCACCGTCGTCCTGTCGACCGCCACCGGGTACGACGGCCCGTCGACGCCACCTACTCGATCGGCCGAGGACTGCTTCGCCCAGACCGACGAGAAGGTGCGCGCTGCCCTCGCCCGCGGGTACGACGACCTGCGCGCGGAGCACCTGCAGGACCACCAGGCACTCTTCCGCCGTTCGTCGCTCGAGCTGCCCGGCACCGACAGCGCCGACCAACCGACCGACGTACGGCTGCGGAACGGTGACGACCCCGCGCTCGCCGCGCTGATCTTCAACTACGGCCGCTACCTGATGATCGCGAGCTCCCGGCCCGGCGGCCTGCCGACCAACCTGCAGGGCATCTGGAACGACATCCTCCAGCCGCCGTGGAGCTCGAACTACACGGTCAACATCAACACCGAGATGAACTACTGGCCCGCCGAGACGACCAACCTCGCCGAGTGCCACGAACCGCTGCTGAGCTACCTCGAGCACCTGGCCGAGGCAGGGCGTCGTACGGCGCGGGAGCGGTACGGCTGTGGTGGTTGGACCGCGCACCACAACGCCGACGCGTGGTGCTGGACGATCCCGGTCGACGGCAACCCGAAGTGGTCCAACTGGCCGATGGCCGGCGCCTGGCTGGTCCGCCATCTGTGGGACCACTACGCGTTCTCGGGTGATCGTGACTTCCTCGACCGTGCCTGGCCGGTACTGCGGGGTGCGGCGGAGTTCTGCCTGGACTGGCTGACCGAGCTGCCCGACGGCAGCCTCGGTACGTCGCCGTCCACGTCACCCGAGAACGACTACGTCGCGCCGGATGGCGAGCCGGCGTCGGTGACTGTGTCGGCGACGATGGACCTCGCCCTGATCGCCGACCTGTTCGACCGGTGCGTGATGTCCGCCGAGGTGCTCGAGCTGACCGACCCGTTGGTCGAGCGATTCGCCGCGGCACGCAAGCGGATCCCCGAGCCGTCGATCGGCAGCCGGGGGCAACTACAGGAATGGGCTGCCGACCTGACCGAGGACGATCCGCACCACCGCCACACGTCGCATCTGATCGGCGTACACCCCGGGGACTCGATCACGCCGGATCGCACTCCCGCGCTGGCGGCTGCCGCGGCTCGGACGCTCGACCTCCGCGGCGACCTCGCGACCGGTTGGTCGCTGGCCTGGAAGATCAACCTGAGGGCACGGCTGCGCGACGCGGCCGCGGCACACCGCTTTGTGCGCGCGTTCCTGATGCCTGCCGACGACACCGAGACGGACTACGTCGGCAGTGGCGCGGGTGTGTACCCGAACCTGCTCTGTGCCCACCCGCCGTTCCAGATCGACGGCAATTTCGGCGCGACCGCGGGCATCGCGGAGATGCTCCTCCAGAGCCACACCGACGAGATCGAACTCCTGCCGGCTCTGCCGACTGAATGGACGACCGGTCAGGTCACCGGCCTACGCGCCCGCGGCGGCGTGACCGTCGACATCACCTGGTCACCCGACGGCTCCGAGGCAGTCCTCACCGCGGACCGCGATCAGCAACGCACCATTCGCCACGGCAACAGCCGCACCCCGGTCACCCTGACCGCCGGAGTCGCCCAGCGTCTGAAGGTCTAGCTCTTCTTGCGGTTGAGGAAGGCGAGCATTGCTTCCTGGGCCGCGGAGGAGCCGAACAGACTGGCCGACAGGTCGGCAAGATCCTTGCCGCGGGCATCGATGTCGGCGAGGAGTTCGCGGTTGAGCAGCTTCTTGGTCTCGCCCAGGCCCTGCGGCACGCCCATCAGCAGCGACTCCACGACCGAGTTGACCGCGGTGTCGAGGTCGGCGTCCGGGACAGCGACCGTGACCAGCCCGAGCCGCGCGGCCTCGGCGCCGTCGAAGCTGTTGCCGGTGAGGAAGGTGTACGCCGCGGCGCGATCGGTCAACCGGGGGAGCACGGTGAGCGAGATCGTCGCCGCCGCGAGTCCCAGCCTGACCTCGGTGAGCGCGAAGGTCGTACTCGCCCCGGCGACGCTGATATCGGCGGCGGCCACGATGCCGATGCCGCCGGCCCGGACCGGACCCGCGACCCGCGCGACCACCGGCTTCGGGTTGGCGACGATCGCCCGTTGGACGTCGACCATCCGCTGCGCGCCGATGCCCATGCCGATGGTGGTCGCCTCGGACAGGTCGGCTCCCGAGCAGAACACGTCCAGCGCCGACCGGATCACGATCACCCGGACCGTTTCGTCCGCGCCCACGCCGTCCAGCCGCTCCAGCAGCTCGCCGGTGAACTGCTGGGAGAGTGCGTTCTTGTTGTGCGGCGAGTCGAGCGTGATGGTCGCCACGCCGTCGGCCACGGTCAGATGCACGAGTTCCGTCATGGAGACATCCAACACCCGCTCGGCCCTCGGCGGCTGTAACCAGCCGCACAAGCCGGTCAGGTCAGGATCCTCGCGGGCCGAGCGGATCGGCGTGCCGATGGACGATCTTCCAGCCGTCGTCCTCCTTGCGGAACACCATCGTGGCCCGCAGCACGTGCGGGAACTCGTCGGGCTGGTCGACGTACTTCACCGTGCAGCGCTCGATCGCGACGGAGTACGCCGTGTCACTGCCGACGTGCTTGTCGAGGTAGTCGAACTCGACCTTGGCGCCACTGTGGCGGAACTGCGCCGAGGCCCATTGGTACCGCGGACCGACCTGCGACCAGCCGACCTCGAGCCCGCCGAAGCCACCGAAGATCGAGGTCTGCTCGCTGTGCGACACCAGCGGCATCCACAACGACGAGTCCCCGTTCACGAAGGCCGTGTTGGCCTGCTCGAACCGGTCCAGGAACGCCTCGAAGCTCTCGGTCACTCCGGGCAGTTTACGGGGCCCGGGGTCTACTTGCCGTCGGCGTACGTCGGGGACAGTTCGCGCGCCAGGTGCTCGATGAACAGGCCGACGTCGGTGACGATGCCGCGGGCCTGGGAGGAGCCGCGGTCGGCCAGCTTGGTCACCGTCGCCGGGTTGATGTCGACGCAGGTGAGCGGGATGGACGACGGCAGGATGTTGCCGGTGGCAACCGAATGCAGCATGGTCGCGGCCATCAGGCAGTAGCCCACGCCGGGCAGTTCGGCCCGCATCGCCCGCTGACCCTCGAGTACGTCGGTGTACACGTCCGGCAGCGGGCCGTCGTCGCGCACCGACCCGACCAGGACGAAGTTCTTCCCCTTCTTCACCAGCGCGTGCATGACGCCCGAGGTGAGCACGCCCTGCTCCACCGCGGCTGCGATCGAGCCGGCCTTACGGATCGTGTTGATCGCACGGATGTGGTGCTCGTGACCGTGCTCCACGCCGCGACCGCGGGCCAGGTCGACGCCGAGCGACGTCCCGTAGAGCGAGGACTCGATGTCGTGGGTGGCCAGCGCATTCCCGGCGAACAGGACGTCGACGAACCCGGCCTCGACCAGCGCCACCATCGCCGGCGCGGCGCCG
This sequence comes from Kribbella capetownensis, assembly GCF_004331485.1. Classification (GTDB taxonomy): domain Bacteria; phylum Actinomycetota; class Actinomycetes; order Propionibacteriales; family Kribbellaceae; genus Kribbella; species Kribbella capetownensis. The sequence continues at coordinate 658,457 of NZ_SJKD01000003.1, read as the reverse complement.
GTGTGGACGATGCCGGGGCCGCCGACCCAGAGCACCTTCTGGCCGTTCGCCTTCGCCTCGCGCATGCCGTCGGCGACCTGCATGACCAGCACCCGCTGCGGCTTCTCGCTGGACACGTCCGACTCCATGAAGCCGAACGACTCCTCGGCGTTCGCGACGATCGGGGGAGTGACCTTGACGCCCTGGGCGCTGGTGATGATCCGCATCCCGGCCCTCACGTCCGACATCGGGATCGTGCGCACGGTCTCACCCTCGACCAGCAGGCCACAGTCCATCTCCGGGTTCTGCACCGCGACCCAGTGGCCGCCGAGCCGGACCTTGGTCGGCAGGTTGGTGGTGGAGTAGAAGCCGTCCGGGAAGACGCCGTCCTGGGACACCTCGGTGATCTCCGGCGTGCCGGGGTCGACCAGGTTCGCGCCCTTGGTCTGGATCCGCATCAGCAGCCGCTGCAGCGACTCCTCGTCCTCGGCACCGACAGTCATCCGGACCGTGGACGGGTCGTCCTTGTCGTAGCCGAGGTCGAACTTGTCCAGCGTGTACTCACCGCCGTACCCGCGGATGTCGTCCAGGACCCGGGACAGCAGCCCGGAGTCCATCAGGTGGCCGGTGATCTCGACGGTCTCGGTGACCTGCACGGGTACCTCCCTCGGCATTCGTCGGATTGTCCGACGATCCGCATGCTAGCTCAGACGACCGCCCCGTCATCAGGCGTGTCATCAGGTGGCAACCGATCCTTCATCCGGATCACCAGGGTGAGGAATCCGCCGATGAATCCGACCACCGCGAGGGTGGTGATCCGGCCGGTGCCGAAGTCGAGGACAGCGGCCAGGATCAGCAGCAGCGGGCCGCCGATCAGGCCGAGCCAGGCGATCCTGCTGATCCAGTCCAGCCGGGGTGCGCGCGGCGGCTCCGGCGGGACGAAATGGTCGTGCGGGTCGTCCTCGCGCTTGGCCGGCTTCTCGTCGTCCTCGTCGTCGTCCGGGGTGTCCTTGATCACGAGCCCGGCGGGTACGTCGATCAGCGGCTCGTACTTGTCGTCGACGTCCTCACTGGCCGGCCATCGCGGCACGGGTGTCTCGTCGCCGTCGTGCCCGGGCGCCGACGGCGCGTTGAACTGCTCGACCAGCGACTTCCACTCGGCGTCCTCGGTGCTTCGCTCGATCACCGGACGGGCCCGCTCCACCGCCTCCGCGTCAACGAAGATCACGTCGTATCCGGCCGGGATGTGGACCGGTTCCTCGGCCTCTTCCGGTGTCTTGGCCTCGCTTTGGACCTCGCAGTACGCCGCGATGCCGGCCTCGGCGAGCGCGGTCAGGACCGGTTCGGCGACCAGTGGGTCGATTCCGCCGAGCGACGTGTACGCCGTGGCGGTGAGGCCGTTGTCACGCATCGGCAGCGACCCGGCGGATGAAGTCGGTCGAGTCCGCGAAGATGCGCGGTGCGTCGTTGTCCAGAGTTGCCACGTGAAAGCTGTCCTCGAGCAGGGTCTCGGTCACATCGCGGGACGAGATCGAGGCCAGCACGGTCCGCCCCGAGCTCGGTTCCACCACATGATCGACAGTACTGCGGAACATCAGCACCGGCTGCGTGACTTTGGCCAGATCGTCGCGAGTCAGCTGCCACAACTGCGACAGCGACTGCAGTGCGCGGAGCGGCATCCGGTCGTACGCACCCTCGTCCATGCCCGGCTTCTTGATGTCGTTCGAGATGCCGGGGAACGACGGGACCAGCCGGGACAGCACCGGCAGCAGCACCAGCCGCTTGTCGTCGGTGCGCACCGACGGATTGATCAGGACCAGACCGGAAATGTCGGTGCCGTGCTCCTCGGCCAGCCGCAGGACCAGGCAGCCGCCCATCGAGAGCCCGGCCAGGAAGACCTGGTCGTGCTCCTTGCGCAACCGCTCCAACTCGTTGTCCAGGACGGCGTACCAGTCCGGCCAGCTGGTCTTGTTCATCTCCTGCCAGCTGGTCCCGTGGCCGGGCAGCCGCGGTACGGCGACGCCGTACCCGTCGGCGGCCAGATGCTCGGCGAACGGGCGCATCGACTTCGGCGAGCCGGTGAATCCGTGGCTCAGCAGGACTCCGATCGCGGCGTTGTCCCCGGTCCCGGGACTGCGGTAGTCCTCCGCATGGCCTTGCACTGGCACGGTCACTCCTCGCCGTCAGGGTCCTCACAGACGGTCAGGCCGCACCGGCCTGCTCGCAACTCCATGGTCGCATTTGGGCTGCATCCAGTCTGCAACAAGGTGACAACACGGTGAGCAACACGGAGATTCCTGGCGGTGACATTGCCTGAGGGGGAAGCTGGAACGTAGTGTCCGCACCGACGGTGGGTACCAGTGCTTGTCGCGGCCGTCACCGGCGGGCACTGGTGCCGGACGAGGTACGGGCCGACGATGGTCGGTGGTGAAGGTGTCGGGCGAGCGACGGAGGTCGAGGCGGATGCTGTACCTGTTCCTCAGGCGGTTCATCGTCGCCCCGTTGGTGAAGTTGCTCTTCCATCCCCGGGTGAGCGGGCTGGAGAACATCCCGACCACGGGGCCGGCGTTGCTGGTCAGCAACCACCTCGCGTTCTGCGACTCGATCTTCCTGCCGGTCGCCGTACCGCGGCAGATCGTCTTCCCGGCCAAGTCGGAGTACTTCACCGCGCCCGGGCTGAAGGGGAAGCTGGTGGCGACGTTCTTCCGGTCCGTCGGCCAGATTCCGATCGACCGGTCCGGCGGGCGCGCCTCGCTGGCCGCGCTGAACACCGGGCTGGACATCCTGAAGAAGGGCGAGCTGTTCGGGATCTACCCCGAGGGCACCCGCTCGCCCGACGGCCGGCTGTACAAGGGCAAGACCGGCGTCGCCCGGATGGCGATCGTGGCCGGCGTCCCGGTCATCCCGGTCGCGATGATCGACACCGAGAAGCTGCAGCCGCCGGGCACGCTCTGGCCGCAGTGGCTGGTCCGTGAGCCCGGCCGCCGGCTGCCCCGGCTGGTTCGCCCGGGCGTGGCGATCGGCAAGCCGCTGGACTTCTCGCGGTACGAGGGCATGGAGCGCGACCGGTTCGTACTCCGCTCGGTCACCGACGAGATCATGTACGCGATGATGGAGCTGTCCGGCCAGGAGTACGTCGACATGTACGCCGAGAAGGCCAAGGAGCTGCTCAAGAAGGGCGAGTCGATCGACGAGCACGTCCGGCTCGGCGACACCAAGGCCAGCTGACCCGTTCCGGCCTCGTCCACGGGTGAGGATGTCCGGATGGACAGCGACCTGAACGTGCTCGGCGAACCACTGGAGGAGTGCGGGACCGATCCGGTCACCGGCTTCTACCGGGACGGCTGCTGCACCAGCGGCCCCGAGGATCTGGGCAGCCACACGGTGTGTGCCGTGATGACCGCGGAGTTCCTGGCCCACCAGGTCTCGGTCGGGAACGACCTGGTCACGCCGCGACCCGAGCTGCAGTTCGCCGGCCTCCAGCCCGGTGACCGCTGGTGCGTGGTCGCGGTCCGCTGGCTGCAGGCGTACCGCGACGGTGCCGCGGCGCCCGTCGTACTCGCCTCGACCCACGCCCGGTCGCTGGACACCATTCCGCTGACGGTGCTGCGGGAGCACGCGGTCGACGTACCGGCGGATCCTGGCTCGCTGACCTGAGACGATCACAGTCCGTCCGGACGGCTGGCCTAGAGTTGGGCCATGCAATTCGCGACGTTGAGTGCGGGGGAAGTCCCCGGAGTGCCGGGGCTGGACGATCTGCGGGCGCTGAAGCCGCTGCAGCAGCCGGAGTGGCCGGATTCGGCCACGCTGGACCAGGTGATCGGCGAGCTGCGCAAGCTGCCGCCGCTGGTGTTCGCCGGTGAGTGCGACGACCTGACCACGAAGATCGGTGCGGTCGCCCGCGGCGAGGCGTTCATCCTCCAGGGCGGCGACTGCGCGGAGACCTTCGACGGCGTGACCGCGGAGAACATCCGGGCCAAGCTGCGGGTTCTGCTGCAGATGGCCGTCGTACTCCAGTACGCCGCGAGTGTGCCGGTGGTGAAGGTCGGCCGGATCGCCGGCCAGTACGCCAAGCCGCGCAGCTCCGGTGAGGAGACGCGGAACGGTGTCACGCTGCCGTCGTACCGGGGTGACGCGGTCAACGGACTCGAGTTCACGCCCGAGGCACGAAACCCGGACCCGAACCGGCTGCGCGGCGTCTACAACGCGGCCGCGGCCACGCTCAACCTGACCCGTGCGTTCACCACCGGTGGGTACGCCGACCTGCACCAGGTGCACGCGTGGAACACCGACTTCGTGAAGTCCTCGCCGGTCGGGCAGAAGTACGAGCGGCTGGCGTCCGAGATCGAGCGTGCGCTCGCCTTCATGCGGGCCTGTGGCGCCACCGCGGACGAGTTCAAGACCGTCGACTTCTACGCCTCCCACGAGGCGCTGATCCTCGAGTACGAGCACGCGCTGACCCGGATCGACTCGCGCACCCAGCAGCCGTACGACGTCTCCGGCCACCTGCTGTGGGTGGGGGAGCGGACCCGGCAGCTCGACGGCGCGCATGTCGAGTTCCTGGCCTCGCTGTCGAATCCGCTCGGTGTGAAGATCGGGCCGACCACGACCCCGGAGTACATCCGGACGCTGATCGACAAGCTGAACCCGAAGGGCATCGAGGGCCGGCTGACCTTCATCACCCGGATGGGCGCGGGCAAGATCCGCGACGGGCTGCCGCCGCTACTGGAGGCCGTCCGCGACCACGGCTCGCCGATCGCGTGGGTGTGCGACCCGATGCACGGCAACACCTTCGAGACGCCGAACGGGTACAAGACCCGCAACTTCGAGGACGTCATGGACGAGGTCCAGGGCTTCTTCGACGCGCACGAGCAGGTCGGGACCTGGCCGGGCGGCATGCACATCGAGCTCACCGGCGACGACGTGACCGAGTGCCTGGGCGGCGGTGAGGAGCTGGTCGCCGAGGACCTGGTCAACCGCTACGAGACCGCTTGCGACCCGCGCCTGAACCGGCACCAGTCGCTCGAGCTCGCCTTCCTGGTCGCCGAGCGGCTGCGGGGCGCACGGGCATGATCGACCTGCGGTCCGACACCGTCACGCGGCCGTCGGCGGGGATGCTGGCGGCGATGACTTCGGCACCCCTCGGCGACGACGTGTACGGCGAGGACCCGACGATCAACCGGTTGGAGGAGACGGTCGCCGGGCTGCTCGGTCACGAGGCCGGTTTGTTCACCGTCACCGGGTCGCTCGCGAACATGCTCGGCGTACGGGCACTGGTGCCGCCTGGGGCGGAGATCCTGTGCGAGGCAAGCGCACACATCGCCCGGGCCGAGCTCGGCGCCCACGCGGCCGTCAACGGCGTCACCACGCGCACGTGGAGCGCGCCGGCCGGGCAGATCGACCTCGAGCAGATCCGCGCGTTGATCGCGCCGGACCTCGGGTCGTACTTCGTGTCCACCGCGGCGGTGTCGGTCGAGAACACACACAACTTCGGCGGCGGCGCGATCCAACACGGGTACGACGCTCTCGCCGACGAGCTGGACGCGTTGGGGCTGCCGCTGCACCTGGACGGTGCGCGGTTGTGGAACGCATCGGTGGCGTCCGGGGTACCGGTCGCGGCGTACGCGTGTCGTGCGACCGCTGCCAGCGTGTGCTTGTCGAAGGGCCTGGGTGCGCCGGTCGGGTCAGTGCTGGTCGGCTCGACCGAGCTGATCCGCGAGGCCCGCATCTGGCGCAAGCGGCTAGGTGGGGGTTGGCGTCAAGCCGGTGTACTGGCCGCCGCTGGTCTCTATGCGCTGGAGCACAATGTCGAGCGTCTGGCCGAAGACCACGCCAACGCGCGGCTCGTCGCCTCGGTCCTCGCCGACGCCGCTCCAGGGTCCGTGAAACCTGACCAGGTCGAGACCAACATCGTGGTCGCCGACCTTGCCGCTACCGGCAAGACCGTCGCCCAGGTGGTCGAGGCTGCCCGCGCGACCGCCGTACTCGTCGGCGGTGTCGGCCACACCCAGCTCCGCGTGGTCACACACCTGGACGCCTCGACCGCCGACTGCCGTACCGCGGCCGAAACCCTCGCCCGCATCCTGCAGTAGGCGAGGGCCTCGGCGCATTCGGTCAGCGCAGCTGGTACGCGTCGATCGTGGTCAGGTCAGTCGTGTTCCCGTCCGCGTCGGCGAGGTGCAGCTTGAGCGAGACGGTCTTGCCCTCCTTCGGAGTCGGGAAGATCGCGGTGTACTTTCCGCCGCTGCCAGGAGCGAGCGGTGCCGCACGCCAGGTGGTGCCGCCGTCCGCGGAGTACTGCAGCGTCGCGGTGCGGATGCTGGGCAGCGTGGCGCCGGGCTGAGCCTGGACGACCACGGGGAGAGTGGTGACCGGCGTACGCGCTGCGGTGTTGTTGATGTCGACCGTCGGCTGGTAACGAACGCCCAGGATCGGGAGGTTCTTGGTGTCCGCCGCCGAGGTGAAGCTCCAGCGCGCATCGATCCTGGTGGAGTAGGTCGCGTAGCTGGGCCGCGTGAGCGACGACTCCAGGACGTACTGCGCCTTCTCCGGAGCCAGACCGCCGGCCGTGATGCTCCCGAACGTGGCGGACTCTGCCACCGGCTTCCCGTCACGGAGCAGGCGGCTGCTCGCGGTGTCGGTCTCGACCAGTCCGGTTGCGCCGGTGGCATCCGTGGTGGGCGAGAAGGTGACCGACAGCTGATCGTCCGAACGGGTCGCGGTGCGCGGTGTCGGAGTGAACGCGGCGACGTTGAGGCGATCCTCTTCGGTGTGACCGGCGCGGTAGCTCTTCGGAGCGCCGACAGCGGCCGCGACTCCGAATCCGTCCTCGACCTCGTCCACTCGGGTCGACCAGCCGAACTGTCCACCTTCGAGGAACAGCCGGCGCTTGGCCGGCAGTTGGTAGCTGAGCCACAGCGGCCACGCCTCGACCCTCCGGCCGTCCATCCATCCGGTCATGCTCACCACGCCCTGGTCGTGCGACGTGCGGTGCAGTGACTGGTCGACGACCGCCAGGTCACCGGGACGGATGTGCCGGGTGAATCCGGTCGGGAAGCCGTCGGGGACGAGGTTCATCGTCTGGTAGACGAACGGCGACCCGTCCCAGGAACCGTCCGGAGCCTTCTTCGCCCACTCGGTGTGGAACCACGCCCTCAGCTGGTCGGCCGGCAGCCGCTCGCCGACCTGCGCGGTGTGCAGTTGCGCGGGCGAGTAGCCGAGGATCGCCGACGAGTAGCCGTCGGGGGACTGCGGCAACTCGTAGTGCACCGCGGCGATCATCGGACTCGCGTCGGGCTCGGGCACGGTGAGATCCAGCGGCTTCGTCTCCCGGGCGTCGAAGGTCACCGTGGTGTCGGCGTTCAGAACCGTGTTCGGCTTGACCAGCAGATAGCTGTCGTCCGACGGTCCGTTCGGCACCAGTTGGTAGTCGTCGATCAGGTACCGGCCCTTCGGCAGGCGTCGTACGAGCGTGCCGTTGGCGTCCGCGAGTTCGTAGTACCCGTTGTCGAGACCGTAGATGATCGGTTGGGCCGCCGCCGGCTTTCCGTCCGGGCCGACGAAGTTGACGGTCAGGTTGTAGCTCTCGACCTCCTTGGTGACCGTGACGGGTGTCGTCAGCGTCGCACCGGCACCGGTGGCGGTGAGGATGCCGCTGTAGCGGCCGTCCGGTCCGTTGTGCCGGGTGTCGGAGGTGACATCGACGGAGGCAGTGCCTCCGGCCGGAACCGTCAGGCTGCTGGCGCTGAGCTTGATCGCACCCTCAGGAGCGGGCTTGCCATCCGGGCCGGTCACGGTCGCGCTCAGGCTCAGCGTCAGTGGCTGGTCATCGAGGTTGCGATACGTCACCGGCTTGGTGTCCGGTGTGTCGTCGGTGTGCGGCCACGGGGCGTTGAACATGAGGTTCGCCGGAGCCGCCGTCGCCAGCAGTTGCGTCGCCCGGCCGACGTCGATCCGGCCCGTTCCCTGCTCGTACGGCGTCAGCCCGTCGAGGTGCTTCGCGGACGCCATCATCGCGGCCTTGAAATCGGCCGCCTCCCAGTCCGGGTGCTGCTGCGCGAGCAGGGCGACGGAACCGGTCGCGTGCGGCGTGGCCATCGACGTACCGTCCATCGCGACGTACCGCTCGCCGCCTTCGCTGTTCGCGCGGGCCGCGACGATATTGACCCCGGGAGCGACAACATCGGGCTTCGTCCCGCCGTCACCGAGCCGCGGGCCGCGACTCGAGAGGTCGGCCAGCTGGTCCTGCTTGTCCACCGCGCCCACCGTCAACGCGGCCTCGGCGCTGCCGGGCGACTCGAGCGACGAGACACCGGGGCCGGAGTTGCCCGCCGCGATCACGAAGAGCGTGCCGGTCTCCTGCGTGAGCCGGTTGACGGCCTCCTCGAGCGGGTCGAGCTCCGGGGAGTCGGGAGCGCCGATGCTGATGTTGACCACCGTCGCGTGCAGCTCGGTCGCGGCCCACTCCATCCCGGCCAGGATGGCGGAGTCCGAGCACTGCCTGCTGGGGCAGACCTTGCCGGCGTACAGCTTCGCGTCGGGTGCGACACCGCGGTACTTGCCGTCCGAGGCAGCGCCCGTACCGGCGATGGTCGAAGCCACGTGGGTGCCGTGGCCGACTGTGTCGCCCGGAGGCTGGTCGGTGAAGTTCTTCGTACCGGCGATGCGGTCGGCCAGGTCCGGGTGGGTCGCGTCGACGCCGGTGTCGAGTACGGCGACCGACACACCCTTGCCGGTGTCGCCGGCCTGCCAGGCGACCGGGGCGCCGATCTGCGGGACCGACTGGTCCAGGCTCACTGTCCGCTTGCCGTCGAGCCAGATCTTGGCCGGACCGCCCGCACGGAGTCGGGGCAGCACCGTGGCCGCGTCCTCCTTCGCCAGCTTGACCGCGCTGCCGTTGATCGCCGGCAGGACGCGGGTGGTGGTCACGCCCTCGATCGCCGAGCGCTTGGCGTGGGCGGCGTACGTGACGATCAACGGGATGGCCGGCGTACTTGCGTCGTCGTAGTGGTCCTCGAGCAGGCCGCCGATGTCGAACAACCTCCGGTCGAGCTTCCCGGCGGCAACGTCGGCCTCCACGTCCGACGGGATGACGCTGAGGCGCCCCTTGATCCGGAGCACTCGGAAGCTGACGCGCTCACGCCCAGGCCCCCGCCGAACGCTCGGGTTCGTCAAATCCCCGCCAAGCAGAGTGACCCGATCACCGGTGATCAAGGTAATGGTCCTGTCCGCTGCAGCTGGGGTGCCTGCCGTCGGGCCGGCGGTCGTGGTGGTGGGTGTGCCGGCGGTCGTGGTCGCGGGCGGGCCGGCCGCGGCCGCCGGAAGGCCCGGGTTCTGGGCCGTGAGGCCGGTGGACAGGGCGAGAACCGCGGCGGCGATCCACCGCGGCCCGGGTCTGAAGTGCACCATGTGCTTCCTCATCAACTGGACAGAGCCCGTCCAGACAGACGGGCACACACCCACTTGCCCGAACCCCCCTCATCAGTTCCCGGCCTCCCGCGACTCGCTCCCGCGGGTCGGGACTTCTCGCGACCCGCGCGGGACTCTTGACCGGATGCCGACCTCTGGCGGATCGGCTGTTCGGGCCGGGATAGGCTGCAGGCGTCGGGGTTCGCAGCGTTCGGGGAGAGCCGTGCGAGAGATCGTCGTGTTCAGCGGAAGTGCCCACATTGATTTGGCGGAGCGGATCTGTGCCGATCTCGGCGTACCGCTCGCACCGGTCGAGATCCATCGTTTCAGCAACGACTGCCTGCAGGTACAACTGCAGGAGAACTGTCGGCAGCGAGATGTGTACATCGTGCAACCACTGGTGCCGCCGACGCAGGAGCACCTGATGGAGCTCCTGCTGATGATCGACGCCGCGCGCGGTGCCTCCGCGCAGCAGATCACCGCCGTGATGCCGCACTACGCGTACGCACGGTCGGACAAGAAGGACGCGTCCCGCATCTCGATCGGCGGTCGCCTCGTCGCGGACATGCTGGTCACAGCCGGCGTCGACCGTGTCCTCACCATGGCTCTGCACGCACCCCAGGTGCACGGGTTCTTCTCGGTCCCGGTCGACCACCTGACCGCGATCGGCGTACTCGCCGACCACTTCCGCGGCCGCGACCTGACCGAGACAGTCGTGGTCAGCCCAGACCTCGGCAACGCGAAGACCGCCACCCAGTTCTCCCGCCTGCTCGGCCTGCCGGTCGCCGCCGGCAGCAAGCAGCGCCTGGCCGACGACCGCGTCGTGATCGACGCAATCGTCGGCGACGTAGCCGGCAAGCGAGCGATCATCCTCGACGACGAGATCGCCACCGGCGGCTCGATCATCGAACTCCTCGACCGCCTGAAAGACCTCGGCTGCACCCAAGCAGCCGTAGCCACCACCCACGGCCTGTTCGCCGGCAAGGCGGTCGAGCGACTCCGGTCGCACCCATCCGTCACCGAAGTCATCAGCACCGACACCGTCCCACGCCCCGCCGGCTTCCCCGAACTCCAGGTCAGCTCGGTCGCCGGTCTCTTCGCCGAGGCCATCAAACGCATCCACGAAGGCGAATCCGTCAGCAGCCTCTTCGACGGCGTAGACCCCACCCACGCCCCACCCCAACCCAAACTCCCGTTCTAGGGCGTACCGGGTCCCCTTGCCGGCTACCGCCGGCGCTTGCGGCTACCGCCCGCGTGCGACTACTCGGCCGGCGCCCTCGGTCCAGCGGACCGTGATGACCGGAACCGTGGAGCCAGCCCCGTACCTCTTGGTGCCCAAGCTCTCCATCGTGCGCAGACCTTCTTGGAGCGGTCTTCGCTGCTACTGGCAGACGTGCGACAGCGGTGACGGCTGCTCGAGGATGCAGTGTTCGTGTCTACCAGAGGCCGCCGGTCGGCGCGTCATGACAAACGGCAGACTTGATCATGACAAACGGCGAGGGTGGGGCGGCGTCGGGGCGTTAGGTTCTGGTTGTGACTACTGGTACCGCGGTTCGTAGGCCTCTTGCGGCGCTTGCTTTCGGTCCGCGGCGGCCGTTGCTGACTGGATGTCGTGTTCCTGGTGACGCTGGCGTGTGGGATCGCGCAACTGGTGTATCGGCCGCTGTATGACCACGTCGTGCGGGACCCGTCGTACATCGACGCCGGTCAGTGGTACCGCCTGCTGACGGGCATGTTCTTCCAGGACGGCTGGGCGTCCGGACTGGTGTCGAATCTGGTCTTGCTGGCGGTGTTCGGCACCGTTGCCGAGCGCGTGTTCGGGCGGTGGCGGTGGCTGATCCTGTACTTCGGCTGCGGATGGTTCGGCCAGCTCATGAGCTACCTGTGGCTCAACCCGGTGGGGGCGGGCAACTCGATGTGCGTAGCCGGCCTGATCGGCGGACTCACCACGGTGGTTCTTGTGGCTCCACACCGGTACGGCGTCATGCCGCCCCTCCAGCTCCGGATCATGGCGCTCGCCGTCCCCGTGCTGGCCGTAGTCGACACGATCCTCCAAGACAACCACGGCCTACCCTGCCTCCTCGGCATGGCCCTGGGCTTTCTCCTTCTGCCACACCCCGAACGCTGACTACAGCCACCGCTAGATGTGCGGTGGCGGGGTGTGCCTTGGTTCGGGGGAGGTGAGGTTGTTGGTGGCTAGCCAGTTGTCGATGTGGGTCATGGTGGTTTGGAGGATCTTGCCGAACAGGAGCATGTGGTCGGCGTCGGGGATTTCTTGGTACGTCGCGGTGGAGTACTTCGAGGCGGTGGCGCGGCAGACTGCCGGGACCACGGTGAGGTCCTGGGCGCCGCCGAAGATCAGGACCGGGCCGGAGATCGCGGCGTAGTCGACACGGGATGCCTTGCGGCGGTCGAGTTGTGGGAAGGCCATCTCGCAGTACGCGCGGCCCGATTCGCAGACGAGGTCCGCGTACCGCGCGCGGGAGTCCTCCAGTGTCTGCGTGATCCGACCGCCCACCTGGAACTTCTCCCAGGTCGGACGGAGCGGCTTGGCCCAGGGACGCGGCTGGAGGTAGTGGCTCAGGAACAGCCGGCTCATGGACGGGTACATGGCGAAGATCCCGGCCGCCGGGGCTGGGCACACGCCGACCAGACCGGCGTGCGTCGTGCGGGCCGCGACGAGTTGGCCCAGTAACCCGCCCAAGGAGTGTCCGACGATCAGCGGCGGCGAATCCAGTGACTCACACACCTCGACCAGATCGTCGGCGTAGTCCGTCAGGCTGAGCGTCGCGATCTGCGCCGATCCTTCCTGCAGCGGCAGCTCGTGATGGCGCAACGTCGGCGTATGAACAACAAACCCACGAGCTTCGAACGCAGCGCGGGCCTCGCGGAAGCTGCTCCCGCGACCCCAGGTCCCATGAATGAGAACAACATGCTCGACAACGCTCATGCCGCCGAAACTATCCGAACCGAGGGAGCAGATGGATCGCGCCCTTCCGATCGCCGGCCGCGAATCCGCTGCCCCGTGGGAGGATCTGTTGCATGGCTGATGCGGTGCGGATTGGTGTTGTTGGGGCGGGGAGTATTTCGGTGCGGGGGCTTCTTCCGCATCTGGGGCAGGCGGATCTTGCCGGGCAGGTGAAGCTGGCGGCGGTGTGTGATCCGGTGCCGGGGCGGGCTGAGGCGGCGGCTGAGAAGTTCGGGGTGGAGCAGGGGTTCACGGAGTACGAGGACCTGCTGGCACGGGGCGACGTTGATGCCGTGACGATTGCTTCGCCGATCGGGTTGCACTACGAGCAGGGCAAGCTGGCGTTGCAGGCCGGGAAGCACGTGCACTTCAACAAGACCATGACGATCACCGTCGCCGAGGCGACGGAGCTGATTGAGCTTGCCGCCGCCAACGATCTGCGGATTGTTGCCTCGCCGGGTGAGATGCTGCGGCCGCATCACGCCCGGACGCGTGAGTTGATCGCCGAGGGCGCCATCGGGACGTTGTCGTGGGTGAGTTGTGGTGCGGCGTTCGGCACCTATCACCAGGACGAGGCGGTGCGCGGCGGCAGCGACGTACTGACGAACATCGATCCGTCGTGGTACTTCCGTAAGCCGGGAGGCGGGCCGATGTACGACATGACGGTGTACGGGCTGCACGCCGTGACCGGGATCCTCGGTCCCGCCAAGCGCGTGACGGCGATGTCCGGCGTACGGGTTCCCGTCCGGACCAGCGGAGGGACGGAGGTACGGACGGATGCCGACGACAACACCATCGTGCTGATCGACTTCGGTGACAACCTGTTCTGCGTCGCGACCGGGACTGCCGCAGGAGGGATGCGGGGCGGTTTCGGTGGTGCGTACTACGGGACGAAGGGGACGATCGACGGGCTGCTGCTCAACGATGAGCCGTTCGACTTCCCCAACCGCAACCCAGCCGAGCTCGCGCCGCGTGGGCCGGGCAACCAGGCACTGCTTCCGCACGTCACCGGGGTGCACCGTGAGATCGAGGAGCAGCACGTGTACGAGGACGTTATGCAGCTGGTCGACTGGGTCCGCGAAGGCAAGCCTTCGATCGTCACCGCCGAGCACGCGCGCCACGTCATCGACATCATCGAGGCCGCGTACCGGGCCTCCGCAACCGGTCAGACGCAGAACCTCACGACCACGTTCTGACAGATCACGGAGGCCCAAAGGTCACGGAGGCCCGAAGGCGTCAGCCCTCGCAGCACACCCGGTGCAGCCACTCGGGCTCGTGCCACCAATAGGTGCTGTCGTGTGAGTGCGCCTGCTCCCGCGTGAGCGGAGTCGGCGCATTCGCGGGAGCCGGTACGGCGGCCGTCGTCCGCGCAGCACTGGCGTACGGCGCGAGCAGGTCGTCGACCGTGTGCAGCTTGCCGGCGACCATCACCCGGTCGACTGCGGCGGCGACCCGGATGTCAGCCAGCGGATCGCCGGTCACGAACGACAGGTCGGCCTGAGCGCCGGGTTTGATCACACCGAGCTTGTCCTCCAGGTTGAGCCACCGCGCCGGGTTGCGCGTCGCGGTCGTCAGAGCCTCGTACGGCGTGAAGCCCCCGGCGACCATCGATCGCAGGTTGGCGTGCGTCGACACCGCGATGTTGTCGAGCGGGCTGTCGGTGCCGCAGATCACGAAGCCGCCGCCGCGGTGGATCCGCAGCACCATGTCGACGTTCCCACGCAGCAGTTCGCGAGTGGTCATGCCCGCCGGACCGGCCGCCGTGTTCACCTCGGTCTGCAGAGCGGCGTACTCCCAGGTCGGGAACAGCGTGGTCGTCCGCCGGTCGGTGAGCAGTGACGGGTCGTCGACATGCGCCATCGTCGAGTTGAACAGCGTCGGCGTGACGGACAGTCCGGCCTTGGTGAACAGCGTGACGACATCGGCGTACGCGCGGCCCAGCCGGCTGACCGTGTGTGAGTACCCCAGCCGGTTCGTCGCGCCGGTGTGCTCCATGCCATCCATGCCGAGGTGCTCGGCCGGGTAGAGGTAATGCGACGACAGTTGCAGTCCGAGCCGGTGGACGGCGGCGATCGCGCGACGCTGGTAGTCGATCGGCAAGCGCACGTACGTCTTCACCAGGTCGTACGCAAGACCCTCGACCCGGTCGAGTTCCAGACCGAGTTGCCGCACCGACAGCGTCGGCCGCATGAAGTTGTAGTACACCCGCGACCCGTCGATCGCCTCACCGGTCGCGAAGTACCGCGGCCCTACCAACGATCCGTGCGCGAGTGCCTCCCGTGTTTCCTGCATCTGGTACGCCGGATCGCCCGGCGACCGCGTGGCCGTGATGCCGTACGACAGCCACAGGTTGCCCTGCCGCGCACCCCACGCACGGCCCCGCAGATGCCAGTGGTTGTGAGCATCGATCAACCCGGGCATCACCGTCAGCTCCGACGCATCGATGTCCGCCCGTCCCTGATGTGGCCGTACGGCGGCAATCCGCGACCCGTCCAGTACGACGTCGACGTCGCGGCGCAGCGTGGTCGCGCGGCCGTCCCACAGAGCGCCGGCGTGGATCGTGACGTGCTGGTTGACAATCGCCCGGCGCCACTGCAGGTCGACCTTGATCGTCTGCGGGCGGGAGCCGCGCAGACTCGCGCGCCGCAGCCGGCCGTTGTTCAGGTAGAGCAGAGTCTCGTTGCCTCGCCAGACCGGCGAGTCAGTCACCTCATCGGTGATCGCCCGCGGCTCGGCCGTGAACCGCCCGCGTTTGTCGACGGGAGCGACGTACAGCAGGCTCTCGACGACGAAGGCGAGCCACTTGCCGTTGGGGGAGAAGACCGGGCCGTCGTCGCCGCGGGTGGCCAGTGAGCGGAACGGCATCGGCTCGACGTACTCGAGCGCTGTCGTGGCGACGTCGACGTACAGCAGTTGGCTGGTGCCCTCGCGGAACCGCTTGGAGAACGGCTTGACCGCCGCCAGAACGATCGTCTTCCCGTCCCGCGACCAGCTCACCCGTCCGGGCTGGAACAGCGTAGGTGTCAACTGACGGACCTGTCCGGAGGAGAGATCGAGCACCCAGGCGATCCCGTCCTGATCCTGGTACGCGACCTGCTTCCCGTCAGGAGAGAACCGCGGCGCGGTCTGTGCCCCGGGCAACGACGAGAGCTTGCTGTCGGCACCGGTCTTCAGGTCGTGCAACCAGAGGTCCGCGGTCCCGTCCCGATCGCTCGCGTACAGCAGCTTGCTGCCATCCGGCGAGAAGTCGGGGTCCGAGTTGAAGTAGCCGTCAGCAACCAGTTGACGTGGTTGCCCTCGGCCACTCGTTGCCGCCAGCCACAACGCGTTCAGGGACCGGAACGCGATCCACTCGCCGTCCGGCGACACGGTCGGGCAGGCGATCCCGAGGACCGGCCGGCGCGCAGTCGACTCGATGTCCGGCACCTTCGGCCGGGGCCGCTTCGCTGTCACCGGCACGGCCGCGGTGAACGGTACGACGGTGTGCGCGCCGCCGACCGTATGACGCAGCACGTGTCCGTCGGCGGTGTAGAAGACGTCGTTCGCGGAAGCCCACGAGGGAGGTACGGCGAACACGTCTTTCCCGCTCGTCACCTTCTCCTCGCCGACGACCAGGTCACACACCGGGCCTGCCAGCCGGACGTACGCCAGCTGGCCACTCGGCGAGTACGCCGGTCCGTACAAAGTGATCCCGGTCTCTGCGGCGACCAGCGTCGTACGGGCACCGGTCGTGAGGTCGAGCTCGACGATCGACGTGGCGTCGACGGTGAAGGCGACCTTGGTGCCGTCGGCGGAGACGGCGGGCTCGGCCTCATCGCTCGGGTCGTCCGTGAGGGCGACGATCGTGCCGTCGGACAGGTCGAGTCGGTGGATGCCGTAGCTGCCGTTGCCGCCGCGGTCGGAGGAGAAGACGATCGACCGGCCATCGGGCCTGAAGTGCGGTTCGCGGTGGTCGTACCGGCCGCTGGTCAGCTGGCGGGGACCGTGGCCGTCGGGGTCGATTGTCCACAGGTGGAAGTTGCCGTCGCGGTACGACTGGAACACGATCCGCCGGCCGTCCGGCGACCAGCGTGGCCTGGTCGCGTCCTGCAGGTCGTCGGTCAGCCGCCGCGACTCGCCGCCCGCGGTCGGCGTCACCCAGATCGCGGTGACCAGGTCGAACGCCAGCCAGCGCCCATCGGGTGAGACCGAGACCATGAAGTTGGTGCCCTCCGACAGCAGGGCCTGATGGCCGGCCGCCTGCGCAGCGGCGGCGGGCGAGGTCGAGGTTGTGGATGCGGTGGTGGTGACCGCGGCCAGACCACCGGTGAGTTGCAGAGCGCGGCGCCGCGAGATGCTCCAGGATCCAGGGGTGTGGGCGTCATGAGGCACGATGCGATTCCAATCCCTAGGGGGCGGTGGGACCTCACTGAGGCTGCCAGGACCGTCGCTGGTCCACGATCCTGACTGCCGGGTTGATCGCCCAACGGCCCGTGCGCTGCGACGAACGGCGAACGTCTATCGTCTGCGCCATGCCTTCCGTGTCTCCCCGGCTCCAGGCGCTCGGCGCCGCCGTGCTCTGCATCGTGATCGCACTCGTCGCCGGGCTCGCGGTGGACAGCCGGCTCGACCGGCACTGGATCCTGCGCGGACTCACCCTCCTGCTGGCGTTGTGCTGCGCCGCCTTGCTGCTCTCCGACCAGACCCGCCGCATCCGTCAGATCGTCACCGCGATCGGTCTGGTCATGTTCGGCCTGGTCATCCCGGTGACCCAGACGACCTGGGCCACGCCGCCGGAGATCGACTTCGCTCTCGCGGTCGCCACGGACGCCGAGAACGCGGCCACCAAGGACGCGCGCAGTGCGGTCACCGTCGAGGACGTGAAGTCGGCGGCCGAGTCCCGTGGTGGCGCGATCGGCTCGCTGAAGACCGACAAGAGCCCGGAGGTGCGCGGCGCCACCGCGTTCCCCCTGATCGTCCGCGCCAAGGCGGACCAGGGCCGTCCGTGGGCTTGTGTGTCCTTCGAGCACGGCCTCGACGCAGAGGTCCGCCCCTGCTGAGCAGCCGGCGTACACAGCGGCGAGCTCCTGGGCTCGGTCGAGGGGGGTCCACTTGGTGGGCAATCGATTTCTCAGGGACCCCGCGGCGGCCTAGGGTCGCGGTATGACTCTTGGGAATCTGTCCGGCATCAGCGCGCTCGCCGACGTCGAGTCGCGGTCCATCAGTGCGGAGAACCCGACCGGCGAGCCCGGGCAGGGCGGCCGGCGGACCGAGGGGACCGGTGCCCGCGCGGCCCGGGATCTCGGTCTGGGCTGGAAGGTGTCGCCGTCGATCGAGATCGGCCCGGGCGAGACCGCCACGCTCGCGGACATCGCTGGTTCGGGCTGCATCACGCATATCTGGCTGACCACACACGTCGACCACTGGCGTCGGCTGGTGCTGCGCGCGCACTGGGACGGCGACGAGGCGCCCGCGATCGAGACACCGGTCGGCGACTTCTTCTGCTCCGGCTGGGGCAAGTTCGCCCAGGTCAGCTCGCTGCCGGTCGCGGTGAACCCGAACGGCGGCTTCAACTGCTACTGGGAGATGCCGTTCGCCGAGCAGGCGACCATCACGTTGGAGAACACGCACGACGAGAAGGTCGTCGTGTACTTCCAGGTGGACTACTGGCTGGGCGCCGTACCGGACAAGTCGGCGTACCTGCATGCGCAGTGGCGACGGAGCAACCCGCTGCAGTCGCAGACCGTGCACACGCTGCTGGATGGCGTAGAAGGCCCAGGCCACTACGTCGGGACGTACGTCGCCTGGGGCGTCAACAGCACCGGCTGGTGGGGTGAGGGTGAGGTCAAGTTCTACCTCGACGGCGACGACGAGTTCCCGACCGTCTGCGGTACCGGGACCGAGGACTACTTCGGCGGCGCGTGGAACTTCGACGTACCCCACCTCGGCGGCTACACCGAGTTCAGTACGCCGTACCTCGGCATGCCACAGGTGATCCGGCCGGACGGCCAGTACGCGAGCCAGCAGCGGTTCGGGATGTACCGCTTCCACCTGCCAGACCCGATCCGCTTCAAGGAGAGGCTCCGCGTCGACGTCCAGGCCCTCGGCTGGCGCTCCGGCGGCCGCTACCTCCCCCTCCAGGACGACATCGCGTCGACCGCGTTCTTCTACTCGGCCAAGACGAGTACGGCGCGCCCGGAGGCGCCAGTGCACGATGTGATGGAGATCTGCTAGCCAGGAATCGGTAACGGCTTCTGCAGTGCCGCGCCGGTGAGGACGACCAGGGCCGAGGTCCAGCCCAGGGGAGCCTCGCCGGCCGGCTCCAGATCGCGATTGACCTTCTCCGGCAGCGCGCCGGATCTGGTCCGGTAGCGATCAAGCCAGGACAGCAACGATTCAGCGGTCGCCCGATCTCCGCGGGCCGCCGCGCTCAGCGCGAACAAGGCGGTCTGCGGCGTCCACGCGACGCCGTCGGTGCGCCAGTCTTCGCCCGGCGTCACGCCGCCGTTCGGCTGCGTCAGTACGCCGCGAGTCCGGTTGATCGCCGTGGACACGACCTCCCGGGCCGGGGCGAACGGTGGTCCGAGCACGGTGACGATCGCATCGGCACCACCACCGATCCCGATCGGCTCGAGGCCCGGCTCCAGGAAGCTCACCGCGCGGGCCGGTGTCCGTGGATAGTCCGGGCCAAAGGCGCGATCTGTTGCTCTGGACAACTCGTCGAGTGCGGTCCGCCAGCGCGCGGCCTCGTCGGCGTGGTTCTGTTGCGTGGCGATCCGGATCGCGGAGCGGAGGCCGGTGAGCAGCGGCGCGACAACGCCCAGCGTCACCTTCGACTCGGGACGCTCCCAGTAATCGGGGGACGGCGCGGGCAGCCCGTCCGGGGTCAGGACGGCCACAATCTCGTCGGCCGATTCGCGGACCAGGTCCCAATACTTGCCGCCGGCCCGGCAGAACCAGGTTGCCCAGAGCACCCATCCGGAACCGTCCAGCTGCGGCTCACGTCCGTCCCGGATCACTTCGCCGGTCGCGGAGTACCGCGCCTCCCAGCGGCCGGACGACGGCCTGACTCCGTCGAGGAAATGCAGCACCCGGTCGGCCTGGTCGTACTGTCCGATCGAGCACCGTGCCGCAGCGACGAACGACGCGTCGCGCGGCCACACGAACCGCCAAGGACCATCCCAGCCGGCGAGGGTGGCGCCGCTGGGGAGCGTGAGTGCGTCGAGATCGGCGATCGCATGCTGCATGAGCTCGCCGCGTTCGCCCGCGGCTTGCGCGGCGCCATGGATCGGTACGCCGTCGGCGACGAGCCGGGGCTGGGGGTTGCGCACGAGGTTGTTCGCCGTACCGGCGGCCAGGATCGCCAGCAGGACGACGATCACGACGGCCGGGAACCACCGGTCCCGCCGCGTGCTGTCGTCCCGCATCGTTCCCCCTACTGGGCCAGGTGTTGCACTTCCGCTTCGAACTTGCGCCGCGGTGCGAGCTCGACCAAGTACATCGCTGACACGACCAATGCGCCACCTACCAGCATGCGCCACGTCACGCTCTCGGACCCGAACAGGACCGCGAAACCGGACGCGAACACCGGCTCCATCGTCATCGCGATGGCCGCCCGGGTCGGGGTGAGATGCGCCTGCGCCCACGTCTGCACGATCAGCGCGAGCGCGCCGGCGACCAGCGCCATGTAGATCACCCTGGCCCAGTCGCCTCCGGTGGCCGGCACCGCGAATCCGCCGGGCAGCGCTCCGATCGCGCAGACCACCGTGATGACGATCATCTGCAGCGCCGACAGGCCGAAGGCGTTCTGCGGGGTGGACCAGGCGCCCAGCCCGATGATGTGCAGGGCGTAGAGGCCGGCCGAGGCGAGTGTGAGCAGCTCGCCGGTGCCCAGGCTGAGGCCCTGCAACGACAGGACGCCGAGTCCGACAGTGGCGAGGAACACAGCGACCCAGGCCCACCGGCCGATCTTGTGCCGGAGGATGACCGCGGCCAACAGCGGGGTGAAGACGACGTACATGCCGGTGACGAACCCGGACACGCTCGCCGAGGTGTGCCGCAGGCCCTCGGTCTGGACCAGCTGGGCGATGCCGTAGGTGATGCCGAGGGCAACGGCCCGGCCGCGGTCGAGCCGGCTCAGGCGGGAGATCGCGGGCGGGTGCACCAGTACGAGTGCGACGGACGCGATCAGGAACCGCAACGCCAGGTAGTCGGCGACGTCCATCCTGGTGAGCAGGTCCTTGGTCAGGAAGAACGTGGATCCCCACGCCGCCGCGACCGCGAGCAGGGCCAGCACGGCCAGACGTGGGTGGTTCACGCCGGACATCTCATCAGACGCCTTGCACAGAAGGCAAAACGGATCAGAGCACGGTGATCACGACGGTGCTGCCGGGCTGGGCCTTCTTGCCGGCGCCCGGGTTCTGCGCGGCGACGATGTTCAGGCCGAGGTTGAACGGCGCCTTCTCCACCTTCACGATGAAGCCCGCGTCGGTGAGGATCTTCTGCGCGTCGGCGAGACTCTTGCGCTTGACGTCCGGAACGTCCTGCAGCGGTGGGCCCTTCGACACCACCAGCTGGACCTTGTCCTTGGCGAACAGGGTGCCGGTGTTCGGGGTCTGGCTGATGACGTTGCCCTCCGGCACCTTCTCGTCGTACTGCTCGGTGCGGCCGACCTGGAGGCCGAGCTTGCGCAGTTGCCGGTTCGCGTCCTGGTACGACTTCCCGGTCGTGTCCGGCACGGTGATCGGCTTCTTGCCCTTGCTGACCACGAAGTTGACCGCGTCCCCGGGCTTCACGACCGTGTCGAACTTCGGGCTGAACGCGATCACCCGCCCGGCCGGCACGGTCTCGTTGTACTGCTCGACGATCTGGCCGGCGTTCAGCTTGATCGGGGCCAGCGCATTCTTCGCGGCCTCCAGCTCAAGTCCGGCCAGCTGCGGCACCCGGTACCGCTCCGGGCCCTTCGACACGGTGAGGCCGATCTCGCCGTTCTTCCGGATCCGGTCGCCCGCGGCCGGGTCGGTCGACAGCACCTGACCCTTGGGCACGTTCTCGGAGAAGTCCTGGTTGGCCAGGGTGGTCCGCAGCCCCGCCTTCTCCGCCTCGACGGCGGCGACCGCCGGGACCATGCTCACCAGGTTGGGCGTGGTCGTGTAGCGGTGGATGCCGTAGTACCAGGCCGCCGTACCGATCCCGATGGCTGCGGCCAGGATCAGGACCAGCGCGACCAGTCCGCGGCCCCGGCGCGGTGGCGGCGCCTGCACCCGGGTCGCCGGCCCGCCGGTCGGCCGCCCCCTCTCCACCGGTACGACGATCGTGTCGTGGCGCAGGACGTGACCGTTCTCACCCGCCAGAGTCGGTACGTCGCGGGTGTAGCCGTCGTCGTACCCGCTGTCCTGACGGATCTGCTGGATCGGCACGGTCAGGTCGCCGGTGAGCTCCGGGTCGTCCGGCAGGCCGTCCTCGAGCGCACTGCGGACGCGATGCACCTGCCGGCTCAGCACTCGCGCGTCGGCCGGACGCAGATCCCGGTCCCGTGCCGTCGCACGCTGCACCAACGCATCGACGTACGGCGGGATGGTCGGCACCTCGAGCGACGGTGCGGGAACGTCTGCGTGCACATGCGCGTAGGCGACCTGGATCGGGGTGTCGCCGGAGTGCGGCTTGTTCCCGGTGAGCATCTCGTACAGCAGGATGCCGGAGGAGTAGACGTCCGACCTGGCGTCCGCACTGCCGTCGGTGACGAGCTCAGGCGCCAGGTACGACACCGTGCCCATCAGGAGGCCCTGGGTCGCGGTGTTGCCGGTCGCGCTGACCGCCCGCGCCAGGCCGAAGTCGGCGACCTTCACCACTCCGTTGTCGGCGATCAGCACGTTCTCGGGCTTGATGTCGCGGTGGACGATGCCCGCGTCGTGGGCGGCGGAGAGCGCGGACAGGATCGGGGCCAGCAGATCCAGCGCCCGGGCGGGGGCGAGCGGCGCCTGCTCACGGATCACGTCCCGCAGCGTGCGGCCGGGCACGTACTCCATCGCCAGGAACAGGGTGCCGTCGTCGTCACCCTGGTCGAACACGGCGACCACGTTCGGGTGCGAGAGCCGGGCGGCGGCCCGCGCCTCGGCCACGAACCGGCGGGCGAACTGGGCGTCGTCGCCGAGTCCGTCGTGCATCACCTTCAGGGCGACGGTCCGGTCCAGCCGCATGTCGAGGGCCTGGTAGACGGTGGCCATGCCGCCCTTCGCGACACGCGCGCCCACGCGGTACCGTCCGTCGAGCACTCGCCCGACGAGGCGGTCGCTGACCTGCGTGTCCACGTCGTCCGTCACTTGCGGTGAGCCGCCTCTCGAAGCCGTCCTGCTCTGAGAGTGTAGATAAGGGCTCAGCGTGACGGCGCCAGGCTCACCGCAGTGGGTCCCAGCCGCGTTCCAGCTGTGCCTTGATCCGGAGTACGTTCTTCACATACAGCTTCGTGTCCGGGTACATGCCGTTCTTCGTGACCCCGCCGAGGCCCTGGTAGTAGCCAGCGACCGCGATATCCAGCTTTGCGGCGCCGGTTAACCGGTCCAGCAGCACCACACCGGCGGTGACGTTGTCCTGCGGCTTGAGCAGGTCCAGGTTGCGCCCGACGATGCTGGACACGAACCGTCCGGTCGACGGAATCACCTGCATCGCGCCGACGGCGTTGGCGGGGGAGACGACCCGCTGCTTCCAGCCCGACTCCTGCCAGCTGACCGCGAGCGCCAGTTCCGGGTCGACGCCGTACCGCTTCGAGGTGCTGACGATCAGGCTGCGCATCTGTGTCCGGGTCGGCAGCTTGCGGTTCTTCAGGGCCGCCCGGTTGCGGTTGGCCTGGGTGACGATGTGGTCGGCGTACGTCCGGCCGGCGAAGGTGTTGTTCTTCGTCTTGGCCGGTGTCTTGGCCTTGGGCTTCGGCTTGATCGTGACCGGCACCTGCAGCGGTTTCCCGGCGTAGATGCGGTCGCTGACCTTCAAGCCGTTGGCGGCCAGCAGATTCGCCTGAGAGCACCGGAATTGCTTGGCGATCTTCGTGATCGTGTCGCCCGGCTTCACCACATAGGTGACGCGGCCGCCCGCAACCGTGCGCTTGGTCGGGTGGCCGGAGGCGGTCCTGGCCTTCTGGCCCGGCACCTTGAGGGTCTCGCCGGCGTAGATCGCGTTGCCGTTGCCCGGGAGATTGTTCAGGGCAACCAAGGCCTTGACCGTGGTCCCGTAGCGGGCGGCGATGTGGCTGAGGGTGTCGCCGTCCTTCACCTTGTACGCCCCGAAGCCGGGGGATCCTGCGGTGATCACCGCGGCAGCCAGCACTGGAACGGCAAGCCCGGTCACTATCCGTACGACGTTACGCATCGATCCATCTCCCCGTGTGAGCGTCTCTTGACCGTAAGTGCTGGTACGGATGTGACAACAGGGGCGAATGGGGTGCTTGTTACGCCTGTAACTCAATGTTTACAATTCAAAGCTGAACTACACTAATGTAGTTCACAAACCGATGTTGCTCAGGGCAACCGCCGGGGCTACGGCACCGCTACAGGGCGGCGCGTCCTTCCAGCGGTGACGAGGGATTCGCGTGGTAGCGCTTCGGGATCCGGCCCGCGCGCCGTGCGTTGCGTCCGGCAACTACCGCGTCGCGCATCGCGGCGGCCATCAACGCAGGGTGTTCGGCCCGGGTGACCGCGGTCGCCAGCAGCACCGCGTCACAGCCCAGCTCCATCGCCAGCGCGGCGTCGCTCGCCGTACCGATCCCGGCATCGAGCACGACGGGCACGTCGAGCTCGTCGACGATCATGCTGATGTTGTGCGGATTGCGGATGCCCAGGCCGGACCCGATCGGGGAGCCGAGCGGCATCACGGCCGCACACCCGGCCTGGGCCAGCCGGCGGGCCAGGATCGGGTCGTCGTTGGTGTAGGCGAGCACCTGGAATCCGTCGTTCACCAACTGCTCGGCAGCGTCCAGCAACTCGACCGGATCGGGGAGCAGGGTGTGGTCGTCGGCGACGACCTCCAGCTTGATCAGATCGGTGTGGAACGCCTCCCGCGCCAGCCGCGCGGTCAGTACGGCCTCGCCGGCGGTGAAGCAGCCGGCCGTGTTCGGCAGGACAGCGATGTCGTGCTTGCGCAGTACGTCGAGGACCGACCCTTGCTGGCTCGGATCGAGGCGGCGCAGGGCCACCGTTGTCAGCTGCGTCCCCGACGCGACCAGAGCCTCCTCGAGTACCTCCAGACTGGGCGCACCGCCCGTCCCCATCACCAACCGCGACGTGAGCTCGCGTCCGGCAATCAGCAAGGTGTCATCGCTCATGGCCTCACCTTAGGTGCTCGGCGGAGTGGCCGAACCTACTGCCCAAGAACGGCTTTCCGAGCTCCGGCAGGACGCCGGTGCGGACGGTGTCGGCGATGATCTGCGCGGTGATCGGAGTCAGCAGTACGCCGTTGCGGTAGTGGCCGGTCGCCCACAGCATCCCGTCCAGACCGGACGGCCCGAGGATCGGCGCGTTGTCCGGCGTGGCCGGCCGGAGCCCGGCGATGGACTCCACCAGTTCCAGCTCGTCCGTGATCGGCAGGACGGTCCGTGCGTCCCGCAGCAGCGTGAAGACGCCGCCTGCGAGTACACGCGTGTCGTAGCCGAGCTCACTGGTGGTCGCACCAACGACAAGTTCGCCGTTGGGTCGCGGCACCAGGTAGACCGAGAAACCGCGAGCCGTCGCGCGCACCGTGTGCTTCAGCGCCGGGCGGTACGCCTCTGGCACCCGCAGCCGCAGCACCTCACCCTTCACCGGCCGCACGGGTGGCCGCAGCTCATCGGGAACGCCTTCCAACTGCGATGACCAAGGTCCGGTCGCCGCTATCACGTGCGCAGCTCGCACGGTGTCCCCGTTGTCCAGTTGTACGCCGGCAGCCGTCGTACCTGCTGTGATGACGTGGGACACGCGCTGACGGATCACGGTGGCGCCGGAGAGTTCGACTGCGCGGAGGAGGGCGGCGACTGCCTGCCGGTTGTCGACCGAGTGGTCGCCGGGCACCCACACGCCGCCGGAGACGCCGGCTGCGAGCAGTGGCTCGCGTTTGCGGGCGTCCCGGCCGGACAGCTCTTCGACGTCCAGACCGAGTCGGCGCTGGTAGTCGGCCAGTCTGCGCAGTGCTGCCGCGTCGTCCACGTCGTACGCCACGGACAACGTGCCGGTCTGGTGGAGGCCTGCGGGCAGACCGGTCAGCTCTTCGAGCTCGGCCGCGAACGTCGGCCAGGCGGCCACGCTGGCGAGGTTGAGGGCCAGTAGGTCGTCTTCGCCGTACTCGACTTCGGTGACCGGTGCGAGCATGCCGGCGGCGACGGTGGAGGTCTGGCTGCCAGGTGTCGGGTCGCATACCGTCACCTGGATACCGTCTGCCGCGAGGCGCCAGGCGGTCGCCAGACCGATCAGCCCGGCGCCGATCACCACCACCTCGGACGTGTGCTCAGGCATGCCGTAAAGCGTACGTCCAGCACGACATGGCAGGCTTTGCGGTGTGACTGACCACACCGATCGCCTGGCCGACGCCCGCCTCTACCTGTGCACCGACGCCCGCGAGAAACAGGGTGACCTCGAACAGTTCCTGGACGCCGCATTGGCCGGTGGCGTGGACATCGTGCAGCTCCGCCAGAAGGAGATGGAGGCGGCCGACGAACTGGCTGCACTGGAGGTGTTCGCGGACGCCTGCAAGCGGCACGGCAAGCTGCTGGCGGTCAACGACCGGGCGGACATCGCGTTCGCGTCCAGGGCCGACGTACTGCACCTCGGCCAGCGGGACCTGCCGGTGCACGCCGCGCGAGCCGTCACCGGACCGGACCCGATCATCGGGCGGTCCACGCATACGTTCAGTCAGGTGAACGCCGTGGTCGCCGAAGAGGGATCCGACTACTTCTGCGTCGGTCCGACCTGGGAGACCCCGACGAAGCCGGGGCGTCAGGCGGCCGGCCTGGATCTCGTCTCGTACGCCGCCAGCCGGCCGCAGTCCAAGCCGTGGTTCGCGATCGGCGGCATCGATCTCGACCGGCTCGACCAGGTCATCGAGGCCGGCGCCACCCGCGTGGTCGTCGTCCGCGCCATCACCGAGGCGGACGACCCGCAGGCGGCGGCCGCGGAGTTCAGCCGGCGGCTGCGGGGTGCCGGGTGATCAACAACCCGAAGACCGCCCGGATCATCGCCGCGATCGTGATCGCCATGCTGGTGATCACGTTGGCCGCGTCGTTGTTCGGCTGCGCCGCGGCCAAGACCCAGCCGTCGGGCACGTCGAGCACGGATCCGGACAGTGGTCTTCGGATCGTCGCGGTGGCGGACCTGCCGAAGGAGGCGCAGGACACGCTGAAGCTGATCGACGCGGGCGGACCGTACCCGTACAGCCGCGACGGCGTCGTGTTCGGCAACCTCGAGAAGATCCTGCCGAAGCACGACCGCGGCTACTACCACGAGTACACGGTGAAGACGCCGGGCGAGAAGGACCGTGGTGCCCGCCGGGTCGTGACCGGCACCGGCGGCGAGCGTTATTACACGGAGGACCACTACGAGTCGTTCCGCCGGATCGCGGAAGACGGGGGCACCGACGGATGACCGCTCTGCGCACGCTGCTGACCGATGGAGTGCGTCCCGGCGTCTACCGCTGGCAGTCGGACCACACGCCGGACCAGGTACGCCGTGACGTGGCGGCCGCAGGCTGGGACTTCGTGCTGCTGGACACCAGCGATGTGACGGACAAGGCCGGCTTCCTGGACCAGTGCGCGACCGCGTTCGATCTGCCGCGATGGTTCGGCCGGAACTGGGATGCGCTGGCCGACTCGCTGAGCGACCACTCCACGGGTGCGCCCGAGATCGTCCTCTGGGAAGGCCTGCACCACCTGCTCGAGCACGACCACGACACCGTCGACGTCGCGCTCCAGATCTTCGCCGAGGACATCACGAACTCCGGCCAGCTGCGCGTCCTGGTCCGTGAGCCCTCGGCCGCGTCCACGCCGGACCTGATCAGCTCACTACCTGCCTTGTAGCCGATCGGCGAGCTCGTCCAGCGCGGGCACGAAGACCACCGATCGTCCGCGGTTGCTCTCCCGCACCCAGTCCCGCAACGGCTTGCTCTCCGCGAGCCGGTCCGTCAGGTCCCCGATCACCGCGAACCCCACGCCGTACTGGACGAACTTCTGCGTGATGGCGCCCGCCCGTCCGGTCCGCAGGTCGAAGAACTCGTCCCCGAGCAGGTCCGCCCCCAGGGCGACCCAGGTCGCGTCGTGGTCGTACACCGCCTGCGAGATCAGATCCACCGCACCCCGCTCGTCCACCAGTCCGACCGGGCTTACCAGGACACGGACACCGGAGACTTCTTCAACCCGCTCATCTGTCATGAAACTACTCTAAACTTCCCTATGAAATGATTTATAGGGAATTCTAAGGAATCGTCGATGCCTCAGGAGCTGTACTCGGTTGAGCAGGTCGCGCAGCGGCTCGGGCTGCACGTGCGGACGATCCGGAACTATGTCCGCGACGGCCGGCTGAAGGCGGTCCGGATCGGGAAGCAGTACAGGATCGCCCGCGAGGACCTGGAGGCGTTCACAGGCACCAGTGCGGCCGCGCTGGAGGTGGACCAGCAGACCCGGCACGTCGAGGCGTCCAGCATCGTGCACATGGACGCGGTCGACCGGGCCACCGCCGACCGGATCAGCACGCACGTCATCGGCTCGCTCAATCAGAGCGGGATCGGCCGCCTTCGCGTCGAGACCGTGTACGACGAGGACCGCGCAGTACTGAAGGTGATCATCCTCGGCGACCTCGCGCCGACCGCCGAGCTACTCCGGTTGATCGAGATGATGACCTAGGGCATTAGAGCTGCCGGGAGGTGGCTGCGATCGCGAGGTCGGCCAGCGCCTTGCGAGCGGTGTCGTCGGCCAGGGGAGCGCGGTCGAGCGCGTCGAGGGCGTCCTCGGTCCGCTCGGTGATGAGGTCCTCGCAGGCCTGCACCGCCCGGGAGTCCTGCAGGATCTCCCGCAGCAACTGGATCTCGTCGTCGTCCAGGTCCGGGCGCCCGAACAGCCGGTCGAACTCGGTCAGCTGCACCTCGGACGCATGGTCGACCGCGTAGGCCACCAGCACGGTCCGCTTGCCTTCGCGCAGATCGTCGCCGGCCGGCTTGCCGGTGAGCGCCGGGTCACCGAACACCCCGAGCAGGTCGTCGCGCAACTGGAACGCCTCACCGACGGGCAGTCCGTACGCCGACAACGACTCGATCAACCGCTGATCCGCACCGGCCAGCGCCGCCCCGACATGCAGCGGCCGCTCGACCGTGTACGTCGCCGCCTTGTAGCGCAGTACTCGCAGGGCCAGGTCCATGTCGGACTCGCCACTCGCCTGGGCGAGCAGGTCGAGGTACTGACCGGCTGTCACCTCGACCCGGACGGCGTCGAAGTACTGCTCCGCCCGGGCCAGCGCGGCCGCGTCGAAGCCAGAGGTGTGCAAGAGCTCGTCGGCCCAGATGAGGCACAGGTCGCCGAGCAGGATGGCCGCACCGACGCCGAAGCTCACCGCATCCCCGCCACGGCCGGACTGCTCCGACCGAGCCCGCTGCAACGCCTCGAACCGGCGATGCGCGGCCGGTGCACCCCGGCGTACGTCGGAGGAGTCCATCACGTCGTCGTGGACCAGAGCGCTGACATGCAGCATCTCCAGACTGGCCGCGGCCTTCAGGATCGGCCGGGCCGGGTCACCACCGGCGGCGCGGAAACCCCAGTAGCAGAAGGCCGGCCGCAGCCGCTTCCCCCCGCTGGTCGCGTCCCGGGCGGCCTGGACCTGCTCGGTCAGCTCCGGCCCGATCGCCTCCAGGCGCCGTTGCTGCAGGTCGAGGAAACCGGTCAGCGCGCGCTGCACCTCGGCGGGGATGTCCACATCGCCATACACGTCTCGGAGCGTAGTCGGTACGACGACAGCGGTGGACACCGCGGGTAACCTGTCGCCATGGCGAACGGTCTTGCTTCGACGCGTCCCGGCAACCGGCCGACGATTCGCGAGCTGCTCGCGAGCGGGGGCCGTTCCTTCTCGTTCGAGTTCTTCCCGCCGAAGACACCCGAGGCCGAGGAGGTGCTGTGGCGCTCGATCCGGGAGATCGAGCAGCTGCGGCCCACCTTCGTCTCGATCACGTACGGTGCCGGCGGGACCACCCGGGACGGCACGATCCGCGTCACCGAGCGGGTCGCCCAGGACACCTCGCTGACGCCACTCGGCCACCTGACCTGTGTCGCGCACTCACGCGACGAGCTGCGGTCGGTGATCGGTGCGTACGCCGGGTCCGGGGTGCGGAACATGCTGGCGCTGCGCGGCGACCCGCCGGGTGGCCCGAACCAGCCCTGGGTCGCGCACCCGGAGGGCCTGAACCACGCGATCGAGCTGGTCGAGCTGATCCGGTCGCTCGGCGACTTCTGCGTCGGCGTCGCGGCGTTCCCGGACAAGCACCCGGAGGCCACCTCGCTGGAGGCGGACGCCCAGGTGCTGGCGGCCAAGGCCCAGGCGGGTGCGGACTACGCGATCACCCAGATGTTCTTCGGTGCTGACGACTACTTCCGTCTGGTGGACAGGGCGGCCGCTCTCGGCTGCGACATCCCGGTGCTGCCGGGCATCATGCCGGTCACCAACATCAAGCAGATCCAGCGGATGGCGGAGCTCACCGGGATGGCGCTGCCGACGGCTGTCACCGACCGCCTGCTCGCGGTCGAGGACGACCCGGCCGCGGTCCGGCAGGTCGGCGTCGAGATCGCCACCGAGCTGTGCGAACAGCTGCTGACCGGCGGCGCACCGGGCATCCACTTCATCACCTTGAACCGATCGACAGCGACCCGTCAGGTCTTCCTGAACCTGCGTTCGTCGGTCGTGTCCTGACCGCGGCACCCGGCCGTATCCTGTGGCGATGGCTGACCCGTCGGATCTGTTGATCGACCGCACCCTCGTCCTGCTCCGGCACGCCAAGGCGGTCCCGCCCGAGACCATGCCGGACCTGCAGCGTCCGCTGGCGGACCGCGGCCGCGCCGACGCCCGCGCGGCCGGGCGCCACCTAGTTGCCCAAGGCATCGAAGCCGGACTGGTCCTGTGCTCGCCGTCGGAGCGCACCCGGGAGACCTGGCAGTACGCCGCCGAGGGCGGCGCGACCACCACCGACATCTGGTACGACCGGCGCATCTACAACGCCGACACCGACGAGCTCCTCGACGTCATCCACGAAGTACCGGCCGAGGTTCGCACCGCGATCATGATCGGCCATGCGCCGGCCATCCCGTGGCTCGCCGACGAGCTCGCTCTGGACGGCACCAGTCCGGAGCGGGTCGAACTCACCAGGAAATACCCGACGTCGGGCCTGACCATCCTTCACTTGACCTGCCGCTGGTCGGACCTGTCCGCGAACGACGCCGACCTCGTCTCGTACGTCGTACCTCGCGGCTAGCTCGCCGGGCAGACGCCGTCGGCCGGCAGCTCACCGGTGAGCAAATACATCTCCGCCTTGTCGTCGATACACGGGTTCTTCGTGAACAGGTACGACGCGTGATTGCCGCCCTTGTCGATCAACAGCCTGGAGCCCGGTAGTACAGCCCGCATGCGGCGTGCGCCGATCACCGGGGTCGCCGCGTCGTAGCGGCCCTGCAGGAGCAGGATCGGCGGCACCTTCGGCGACCCGATCCGGACCTGCTTGGCGGGCTGTACCGGCCAGAAGGCACAGGGTGCGCCGTACCAGGTGTTCAACCAGGCGAACCGCGGCGTCAGGTGGTCGGCCAGTTCGGTGTCCTGGCGCCAGCGGCTCCAGTCCCGCGGCCAGCCGGGATCCATGCAGTTGTAGGCGAGCTGGCCCGTGTCCCACTGCCTGGGTCGCGAGCTGGTCGGTCGCACTCAGTACGCCGGTGGGATCACCCTTGCGGTAGGCAACGACCGCTTCGGCCAGGCTCGGCCAGGAGTCCTGGGTGTAGAGGCTGGAGGCAAGCAAGTCGTCGAGCTCCGACGCGCCGTCGCCGGGGCCCGGACAGCCCGGCGACCAGTGCGGTCAGCGATGCGACGACGACAGCAACAGCCGCGCCGCGCCGCAGGGTGTTCTTGGTCAAGCCCCGTCCTACTTCCTTTTCAGGAGGTGCGGGCGGGCAACCAATGGGTAGTGCTGTTGATGGTAATCAACCGCTGCGTGGCCCGGGTCAGCACCACGTACAAAGCGCGGACGCCGCCGAGGGTGTCGCTGACGATGCGGTCCGGTTCGACCACGACCACAGCGTCGTACTCCAGGCCCTTGGACTCGAGGGGGCTGACGGCAACGACCCGCGGGTTGCCGACGTCGGCCAGCACCGCGTCGACGGCAGGTCGCAGCTTGGGTGTGACGATGACGCCGACCGTTCCTTCGACCAGTTGGAGCAGCTCGGTGGCCGCGTCGGCGGTGGCTTCGACGATCTTGCCGTCGTCGAAGATCCGGTGCTCCGGCTCCACTCCGGTACTGCGGACCGCGTTGGGCAGATCGGCGTCGGGCAGACTCTGCCGGATCACCTCACCGGCGAACGCGTAGATCTCGGCCGAGTTCCGGTAGTTGGTCGACAGCCGGAACGCGTGCCGCTGCAGATGCGACAGCATCGAGTCCATCGCCGCACGAGCCTCGTCTGGGTCCGGCCACGAGCTCTGTGCCGGGTCGCCGACGATGGTCCAGCTCGCCTGCGGTCCGCGCCGGGTCACCATCCGCCACTGCATGGGGGAGAGGTCCTGTGCCTCGTCCACCAGCACGTGGGCGTACTCCTCCGGCTCCTCGGCCTCTCTGGCCGCCGCTGCCCGGGCACGCCGCTCCGAGGTCGTCAGCACCTCGTTGACGCCGTCCGACAAGCCCTCCAGCCAGTCGAACTCCTCGTCCTTGGTCTCCGAGACCGGAGCGCGTCCCAGCAACGTGTCCAGCTCGTCCAGCAGAGCCACGTCGGCGATGGTGAACTCGCTGGTGCTGCGGATCGCTCGGGCGAGGGCGTCGACCTCGGCCGGCGTCAGGTCGTTGCGGGCCCACCGCTGCAACCGCCGCGCGTCACCGAACCAACGCAGTACCGCTTCCGGTGTCAGCACTGGCCACCACTGGCTGAAGAACGACCGGAACGCCGGTGTGTCGGTCACCTGGTCGCCGAACGCCTCACGGTCGCCGTACACCCCGGTGCGCAGGTCCTCCGGGAACCGCTGCCACAGCGCGCCCACCAGACCTTTGCGGGCTTCGGTGGCTGCGCGGTTGCGCGGCGTACGGCGCAGGGCGTTCCGACGGACGTTGTCCAGCTGGTTGGCGTCCAGCTCGATCGTGGCGCCGCCGAGGAAGACGCGCAGAGTGGCAGGCGCCGTCGGCACGCGGTCGCGAGCGGCCCGTGACAGCAGTGCGCTCATCCGGAGCGAACCCTTGATCGCGGCAACCTGCGCCTCGTCCACCGCGGTGGCCTTGACGCCGTCGACCATCTCGCCGACCGCCCGCAGGGAGACCGTGTTCTCGCCGAGGCTCGGCAGCACGCGCTCGATGTAGGCCATGAACGCGGCCGACGGCCCGACCACCAGTACGCCGCCCCGCTCGAAGCGCCGGCGGTCGCTGTACAGCAGGTACGCCGCCCGGTGCAGAGCCACCACGGTCTTACCGGTGCCCGGTCCACCGCCGATCACGGTGACGCCACGAGCCGGCGCCCGGATCGCCTCGTCCTGCTCAGCCTGGATGGTGGCGACGATGTCGCGCATCGTGTGACCGCGAGCGCGCGACAGCGACGCCATGAGGGCGCCCTCTCCCATCACCGGCAGGTCCTCAGGTGCGCGCTCCGGGGCCAGCAGGTCGTCCTCGAGGCCGACGATGCGGGCGCCCTTGTTGCGCAGCACCCGCCGCCGGACGACCTTCAGCCGATCGGTCGAGGTGGCACGGTAGAACGGCTCCGCGGCCGGCGCGCGCCAGTCGATCACCAGCGGCTCGTACTCGGCGTCACGGACACCGAGCCGGCCGACGTACAGCTTCTCCAGGTCCGCCGCAGTACCGGCCGCAGGCTCCTCGTCGCCCTGGTCGGAGTCGAGCCGGCCGAAGACCAGGCCCTCGTGCTCCGCGTCCAGTTCGGCGATCCGGCGGGCGGCGGCGAAGACCAGCACGTCCCGCTCGTACAGACCGGTCTGCTCCTCCTCGCGGACCCGGCCGACGTTCTGCGCCTGCCCGCGTTGGTGCCCTTCGACCGCGATCCGCGACGCCGATCGAGCCGCCTCCGCGACCCGGTCGTACACCCGGTCGACGTGGTGCTGCTCCGCCGCCAGCTCGGCCCGCTCGACGTTCTCGTGATCGGCCGACGTAGGGGATTGATCCACCGAGGTCCTCTCTACTGCCGGGCTCCTGCCCCGACACGGAACACATGAACGATCAATCCTACGTGGGTCGGGTGACCGAACCCCACCCGGTATCAGGCTCAGGATCAGGCCTTGCCGATGGCGTCCGCCACGATCGCGGCGCCGAGTGTGGTGGCGGGCACACCGGAGCCCGGGTGAGCGCCCGCGCCGACGCAGTACAGGCCCTTCACGGGGGAGACGTTGGATGCCCTCCGCCGGGCCGTTTTGTACCCCTCCCAGGCCACCCCGGCCCACCAGGACGGTGACGTCTGACGGGACACCACTTTGTCCCGGATGTGCAGCCCGCGGGCCACGAGCAGGTCGAGTACGTCGTCCGTCGGATAGCCGTGCACCAGGACTGACCACGCCTGGTGTCCGGCCGGTGCCTGTCCGGCGGTCCGGACGACCACTGTCGGCGTACCGTGCAGCACCGTCTCGAACGGGAGGCTCGGCAAGGGCTCCTGCAGCCCGAGATGTACGACGTACGCCGCCTGGGCCTGGTGGGTCGACAGCACCTTCTTGCGCATTTTCTTGGCCGCCGGGTCGTCCAGGAGCTCGGTGTAGAGCAGACGCGGGTCGATGTCGCTCACCACGATGTCGGCGGGCAGCTCGGTCGCATCGGCCAGCCGTACGCCGGTCACACTGCCGTCGGTCGTGGAGACCCCGACCACCTCGGCGCCGGTGCGGACGTTGATCTTCCGCTCGCTTGCACGCTGGGCCAATGCGTCCGCGAGCGCACCGAAGCCGCCCGCGATCGTCCAGCGGCCGAACGTGCGCTCCAGGTAGGACCACACCCCGACGTACCCGGGGGTGAGCTTGGCGTCCGAGCCGCCTTGCGCTGCGAAGTGCCGCAGTACCGCACGGGCCCGGTCGTCATCCAGCTCGCGGTTCGCCACCTTGTCCAGCGACTGCCACGGCTTGAGCGACCGCACTGCGCTCAGCGACAGCTTGTCGTGCAGTGGTGGTTCGAGTGAGGTCTTCCGCAGGATCTGCCACGTCTCGCCGTAGCCGTCGACCAGAGCGGTCCACTGCTTGGCCGTCTTCTGGTCGGCCAGATCGGTCCAGGCCGCCTCCTGCGCACCGCGGTCACCGACCGGCAGGTCCAGCACCGACCCGTCGCCGAACATGTGCCGCCGTGGCTCGGTCACCGGCTCGAGCTGGACCAGACTCTCGATCGGGCGGCCGCTCTTGCGGAAGAGGTCCCGCAGCGCCGCTGGGAGCGTCGTACTGGCTGCTCCTGCGTCCCAGCTGAACCCGTCCGCCTCGACGCGACCCAGCACGCCGCCCAGGTGCTGGCCGCGTTCGCACACGGTGACCTGATGGCCGAGCTTGGCCAGCCGGACTGCACTGGCGAGACCGGCCAGACCGGCCCCGATGACTACTACGCGGGCCATCAGGCGGCACTGCTCCCAGTCGCCGGGGCGCCCCGTTTCTCCCGCCAGGCCCGGAAGCGTGCGAAGCCCCGCCGGATGAACCGGAACGCGAAGTACACCCCGATCAGGCCGAGCAGCAACAGCACACCGGCGATGATCAGCGCGACCTCCGGGTGGAACGCGGCCAGCGCCACCACGCTGGCGACGGCGACGTCCTCACCGGACGACGCGGCGATGTTGGTGACCGGCTCGGGAGAGGTGTTGATCGCCAGCCGCAGACTCGACTTCACAGCGTGTGAGAGTAGCGCCACCACTCCACCGGTGGTCGCGATCACGGCCTGCTGCAGGGTGCTCGCCTCACCGGCCAGCAACGCGGCGATGATCACGCCGATGGTCGGCCGGATCACCGTCGAGATCGCGTCCCAGGCCGAGTCGATGTACGGAATCTTGTCGGCGACGAACTCGAACGCGAAAAGAACACCCGCTGCGATCAGAACGGGGGTGGTGCTCAGTGCGGTCGGTACGTCCTCGGCGCCGGCGAACCGGCCGAGCAGACCGAGAATCAGCACGCAGGCATAGGCGTTGATGCCACTGGCCCATCCCGTCGTGAACGCCAACGGCAACGCTTCCATCGTCTTGCTCCGTAACGCTCGGTCGCCACCCCGTGAGACGGCATGTTTCGTCAGTATCGAACCTGCTGGTGTGAGACTTGGTTAACCGTTGACATCCGGTGCGCCTCGACTCACAGTGAGCAGGCTGCCAGTCTGTGTGACCGGCACTCCCCGCCATTGGGTTCAGGAGATCAACATGCTTCGTCGTCCGAAGATTCTCGCCGCACTGGCAGCGGTCGCGCTGCCCATCACCGCGCTCGGCGTGTCGACCGGAGGCCCACCCGCTGCCGCCGCGCCCCCAGGGCCATCCGCCGCGACCACCTCCGCCGGCGCGGCCTCCGCGTTCAGCGCAGCCGCCGCGAAGTACGGCGTACCCGAGTCGGTCCTGCTCGCCGTGTCGTACTCCGAGTCGCGGTGGGACGACCATCTCGGTGCCCCCAGCACGTCGGGCGGCTACGGCCCGATGCACCTCACCGCCGTCGACCCCAACGAAGTGGCCGACCTGTCCGGCAAGCGCAAGGTGGCCAACGCTGCGTCGCTGCGGACCCTCGACAAGGCGTCTGAGCTGACCGGGCTGGACTCGGCCTCCCTCCGGAACGACACCACTGCCAACATCAACGGTGGTGCCGCGCTACTGGCGTCGTACCAACGCTCTCTGGGGCTGCCGGTCGGTGCGAGCACCTCTCCGGCCCAGTGGTACGGCGCAGTGGCGTCGTACGCGGAGGCCGGCGACCGCGTGGCCGCGTCCGGCTTCGCCGACGACGTCTACTCGATCATGGCCCGCGGTGCGTCCCGGACCACGAACACCGGACAGCAGATCACGATGGCTCCGGTCGCAGTGACCCCGGACAAGGCACAGGCCGACAAGCTGGCGTTGCCTGCCGGGCAGAAGCCCGCGAACAGCGGCGTCGAGTGCCCTCCGACCCTCGGGTGTGAGTGGCTGCCCGCGCCGTACTCCCAGTACGGCGCGGGGGCTGGTGACTACGGCAACCACGACCTGGCGAACCGGCCGAAGACCGGCAAGATCGACTACATCGTCATCCACGACACCGAGGGCAGCTGGCAGACCACGCTGAACCTGGTGCAGGACCCGACGTACGTGAGCTGGCAGTACACGATGCGCTCGTCCGACGGCCACACCTGGCAGCACGTCAAGGCGAACGACGTCGCCTGGCAGGCCGGCAACTGGTACGTGAACATGCACAGCATCGGCATCGAGCACGAGGGCTTCGCACCCCAGGGCGCGACCTGGTTCACCGAGGCCATGTACCGCAACTCGGCCAAGCTGGTCCGCTACCTCGCCGCCAAGAACCACATCCCGCTCGACCGGGCCCACATCATCGGCCACGACCAGGTGCCGGGAACGATTCCCAGCACGGTGGCCGGCATGCACTGGGATCCGGGACCCTATTTCGACTGGGAGCACTACTTCGACCTGCTCGGCGCCCCGATCTACGGGCACAAGATCTTCCCGGTGAAGGCCGGCTCGATCGTCACCATCAAGCCGGGCTTCGAGGGCAACGTGCAGGTGGTCAGCAACTGCGACGCCCCCGGTACGCCGTGCACGCCGCAGGCCACCAACTTCGTCTACCTGCGTCAGGCGCCTGACGACAACGCTCCGCTGGTCAAGGACATCGGACTGCACCCGAACGGGATCGACGGCACCACGGACGTCTCGGACATGGGCTCACGGGCCGCTGCGGGTTCGCAGTACGTCGTGGCGCAGCGCCAGGGCGACTGGGTGGCCGTCTGGTACCTGGGCGCGCTGGGCTGGTTCAAGAGCCCGGCGTCGGCGCCGGACGCGTTCGCCAAGCCGGGTCTCGTGGTGAAGCCGAAGGCGGGCAAGGCCTCGGTGCCGGTCTACGGGCGTGCCTACCCCGAAGAGGCGGCGTACCCGGCGGGTATTCCGTACCAGACCGTCACGCCGCTGCAGTACTCGATCGGTGCCGGTCAGGCCTACCCGGTCAGTGACCTGAACATCGAGACCGACTACTACCGCGCCGTCACCTTCGCCGGTCAGCCCCCGACCGACCACGTGCAGGTGCTCGGCAAGGACCGGTACTACCAGATCTGGTTCGGACACCGGATGGCCTACGTCCGAGCCGCCGACGTGGACATCAGGCCGGCCGTCTAGATTGCTGTTGTGTATGACGAAGCCGTCCAGCAACTGCTGGACGGCTTCGTCGCATCGGTGCGCCAGGTCGCCGCGGTCGAGGCGATCTGGTTGCACGGCTCGCTGGCACTGGGCGACTACCAGTTGGGGCGCAGCGGTCTGGATGTCGTCGCGGTCGTGTCGTCACCACCGCCGGCTGCCGTCGAGGACGTTCATCGGCGACTGATCGCGGAGTCTCCGCCGGCGTCCAAGCTGCATTGCTCCTACATGCTCGCCGACCAGCTGGCGGATGCGTCGATCCGGCATGTGACCTTTGCTCAGGAGCGGTACTTCGACCGGCCGGTGACGCCGGTGACGCGACGAGAGCTTGCCCTGAGCAACGTCTCGCTCTTCGGCCCGCCGCCGTCCTCGTTGCTACCGGCTACCAGTGACGAGGAGTTGTTCTCCTTCATCCGCCGCGACCTGCGGGAGTTCTGGCTGCCTGCCGTGGCTCGGTGGACGAACTGGTACGTGGATGTCTGGGTCGATCTCAGCCTGCTCACCATCGCCCGCGCTCACGTCACGCTGACGACGGGGGAGCTGATCACCAAGCGGGCGGCCCTCGACGTACTGCCGTCGTTGGGAGCACCCGCGGCCGTCGTCGCGGACATCACCCGCGGCCGCTACGGTTCCCGCCGCCTCGCGACCCCGTGGTGGCGCCACCGTCGCGCGGTGCTGACCCGCCGCTTCGTCCAGACCGCAATCCCCGCCGTGCTCAGTTGACGGTGATCGGGGTTCCGTTGGAGATGGTGACGAGCTCGGCGTACGTGGTCGGGAAGACCGAGTGGGGGATGCCGGCCGCGGCCCAGATGACGTCGTACTGCTCGAGAGCGGCGTCGACGTAGGTCGGGACCTGGTGCGGGTGACCGACCGGGGCGACACCGCCGATGGACTGGCCGGTGTGCTCCTTGACGAACTCCGGCGTGGCGCGGCGCAGCTTGCCGATGCCGAGCCCGGCGGCCACCTTCGCGGTGTCGACCCGGTGCGCGCCCGAGGTCAGGATCAGCACCGGTACGCCGTCGCCGTCGAAGATCAGGCTGTTCGCGATCGCGCCGACCTCGCACCCGAGTTCGGCCGCAGCGGCCGCAGCCGTCGGCACCGCCTCGTCCAGGATCACGATCTCACCGGTGGCACCGGCCGCCTTCAAGGCGTCGGCCACCTTCTGCACGTTGGGATGACTGCTCACCTTCGGCACCTTATGCGCGTGCGTCGACGCGGGTCACGCCGGTTTCAGTTCGGCTGCTCCGAAGGACACGTTGAACCGGTCGCACCAGATGGCCACGCTGCGGAAGTCGTCGAGCGTGACGCCGGCCGGGACCGGGTAGTTCTGGTTGCCGTGGTTGCCTTTCAGGCTGCCGAGACTGCGGTACTGCCCGTCGTCGAACAAGTGCCATCCGGCTCGGCCCGGAACGACGTTCGCATCGCTCAACCACACCTTCAGGTCGGGACCGTCCGAGGTGTCGAGGTTCTCGATCCGCAGCACCCGGCTGCCGTCGGGCAACCGGAGTACGGCGACCGTGCCGGACGTCTCGTGTTCATGCGTGATCAGCTTCCCGGTCAGCAGAACCTTTGGTGTGGGCGGGACCTGCTTCGGCGCAACGGAAACTGTCGGTGGCGTCGTCGACGATGTCTGTGTGGAGATCGGAACAGCGCCCGGGAGCGCTTCGTCGACGACCGTGTCGGTGAAGAGCCGCCACGGCTGGAAGAGCGGCAGCGCGACTGCCGCGACCACGACGGCAACGGCCGCCGCGGTGACCAGTGCTGCCCGCTTCTTCACGGTCCGTCCCTTCGTCAACGCCTCGGTGCACCCAGTCTGGCGGCCGGATCGGTCGCGCGGCGGCGCGCCGGGCTTACGGGCCGTTGACGATTGTCGGCGGGCGGCGATACGCTTCCAGTGTTCGAACAGATGTTCGATTACCTCCGGCCCGGCTTCGTCGGGAGGCCTGCCGGAGGTGACTCGGACAGCTGGACGGCTCCGGTGCGGAGTTGCGGCCGCATCGGGATCCGGTGGTTCCGGCGGGCCGGGCACCGAGGTGGACCTCGACCCCCACCTCGTGCCCACCCGCCGGGCCTCCGACCGGGCCGTCGACCAGGGGAAGCAGCAGTTCGTACACAGGAGGCGATGGAGCATGTGGGAGTTCGACGAAGCCGTCGAGGTGCGTTCGGGTGTCGTGGACGGCGTCGAGACCCCGGAGCAGTTCCTCTGGCGTGGCCGTCTGTGGCGTGTCTGCTCCGTCCAGGCGCACTGGACCGAGACCGCCGCCTGGTGGGAACGCGGCATCATCGGCACCCCGATCCATCGCGCGACCGACTGGCATCACGCCGAGGCCGCTCCGGCCGTCGCCGAAGCGCCTGTCCTTGCCGGTGCTCCCGCTCCGGCTCGGGCCAGTGGCGCGGCGGTCGGCGTACTGGATGCGGACTGGGGACCGCGGCGCGCGGTGTACCGGGTGGAGGCGGGATGCGGCCGGCACGGTCGGCGTGAGCTGTTCGATCTCGCGCACGACCCGGACTCCGGCCGCTGGCAACTGGAAAGGGTGACAGATCGATGACCGTTTCACCGGTGTCTCCGGCGGCTGCCGGCGCGGCGAGCCGGGAGTTGTCCCGCGCACGAGCCGCTCTGGCCGAGGCGCTGGACACGAGCGACCACCTGATCCGCTACTCGAGTGCTCACATCGCGGCTCTCAGGGTCGCGGCGGCGGTCCTGGCCGTCCGTGCCCGGCCGGTGCGCTCCGGCGCTCGCCGTCGCATCCAGCGGAATGCCTGGGTGCTGCTGGCGGAGGTCGCCCCAGAGTTCGCCGAGTGGGCTACGTTCTTCTCGGCCGGTGCGTCTCAGCGGGCTGCCGCCGAGGCCGGCTTGGAGCGTGCTGTCACGACCCGCGAGGCCGATGATCTGATCCGCGCCGTGGAGACCTTCTACGGCCTGGTCGAGTCCTCGCTGCGGTTGTCCAGCACGCCCGCCTTGACCGCCACCACAGACCCCCAGTCGGTCCTCACCCAGTCCTGGATGCAGGCCAGCTAGCAGCAACCCACGACGGCAGTCACTCGGAGAGAAACGACATTGAGTCAGGTACGCAGAGGTGTCGGCCATGACCTGTGTGGTCGCGTGCATGCGGTGCTCGGGGTCGAGTGCTATCTGGCGGACGCCCACTACCCACGCCCGCATCAGTCGCTCGAAGGCGAGTCCTGGGACGACGGCCTGTGCAGCAAATGCGCCGGCGGCGGCCTCCTGGCCGGCTACACCTGCGACCGCTGCAACGGCGCCGGCTTCGAACCCGTCGAACTAATAGACCCCGAAACCTACCAACCCGGCTAACCCCACACCCCAACCCGCCTGGTCCCCATACCCCCACCGGCAAACCTGCCGGGCACCTCGCCGCCCTAGGCGGTTGGCGGGGAGGTGGTGGGAAGTAGGGTGTGGCGGACGTGGGGTGATTGGTTGGGGGACTGCTAGGAGGGTCATGACGATGGTCGATCGGCGGCGGCGTTCGTTGCGGACGGCGCTGGTGGGCGAGGCTCTGCGGGTTGCTCTGGCAGGGCGGGCCCGGACCAATCCGGGTGCCGGGCTGGACATCGTCGACCTCGGTGGTGGCACCGGCGGATTCGCCGTACCGCTGGCCGTCGAAGGTCACCGGGTGACCGTGGTCGACCCGAGTCCCGACGCGTTGGCGTCGCTCGAGCGGCGGGCGCGGGACGAAGGCGTGAGCGACCTGGTCCGTGGCGTCCAAGGCGATGCGGCCGAGCTTCCCGGTCTCGCCGGCGAGTCGAGTGCGGATGCCGTCTTGTGCCACGGCGTACTCGAGGTCGTCGACGATCCGGTGCAGGCCCTGCAGGCAATGGCCTCGGTACTGCGCGAAGGCGGCGTACTGAGCTTGCTCGTTGCCCAGCGCAACGCTGTCGTACTCGCGCGGGCCCTGGCCGGTCACCTGGCCGAGGCTCGGGTCGCCCTGCAGGACCCGGACGGACGCTTTGGTGCGAACGATCCGATGCCGCGGCGGTTCGACGAAGCCGGCATCATCGCGCAGTTGGCCGACGCCGGGTTCATGGTCCACACCGTGCACGGCGTCCGCACGTTCGCCGATCTGGTCCCGTCTGCTTTCGTCGA
Source organism: Kribbella capetownensis (assembly GCF_004331485.1). Lineage (GTDB taxonomy): Bacteria > Actinomycetota > Actinomycetes > Propionibacteriales > Kribbellaceae > Kribbella > Kribbella capetownensis. Next base: position 616,517 of record NZ_SJKD01000003.1, on the reverse strand, counting down.
CTCCGAGCCAGGCGCCGCCGACTCCCTGGCCGAGCTCGAGCGCGCCGCCAGCCAGCACCCCGCCTTCCGGGCGCTCGCCACCCAGCTCCACATCCTCGCCACCCACTGACCACCGGACACGGGAAGGCTCCAGGACGTACGCCGTACCGCCTGAGCACACCCGGGCGTGTCGCGGCCCACAGACGGCCCGGAACGCCCGAATGCGACGGAACGTGATGGGGCGGCAACCGTAGGCTGGAACAGGGTTTCGGCTGGTGGCGCGGTGGTTCGGGAGCGGCCGTCGAGGCGGGCAGTTTCCGGACCGTGACGCGCTGGACAGGCGGCCAGGGTTTCGTGTGAGGCATGCGCGTCCTAGACTGGAGGCGGCCTATCGAGATCGCGCTCACCATGGAGGGATCGACGGTGCCCCTCTCGGAAGAAGAGCAGCGCCAGTTCGAGCAGCTCGAACGCGCCCTCGCTGCGGAAGACCCGAAGTTCGTCTCCGCCATGCGAGGGACCAATGTGCGCTTGTATTACAAGCGCCGGGCAGTGCTTGCCGGCGTCGGATTCGTGCTGGGCATCGTGGTCTTGATGACGGGCGCGATCATCCCCAACACCATCATCGGAGTCATCGGCTTCGTGATGATGGTCGCCTGCCTCTACATCGCGGCGCTCAGCATGAAACGGATCAGCAACGCGGGGGACTCCGACGACATCCCGCCGCCTCCGCCGTCGAAGCGGCACCGGACCAAACACGACTCGTCCGGAAGTTTCATGGAGCGCATGGAGGATCGCTGGCGCCGCCGCCGCGACGAAGACCTCTGACCGGCCGCAGCGCCGGCTGAGCGCGAGACCAGTCGAAGAACCACACCCGTGCCCTGGTGGGGCGGGTGTGGTTCTTTTTGTGCACGTATGGTTTGAGATCTGTCCCAGGTGGGAAGCCACCCCTGAGCTGCCCAAGCATCCACAGGCCCGTCGGCATCACGGGATCCCGAGTTAAGTCGGCCGCGCATCCCGGGATGGAATGCGCGGCCGAGAGTCGACTGTGCGGCCGGGCCTACTGCGCGCCCGAGGCCGGGTCGTCAGTTGGCGTGGCGTCCGCGGAGGACCAGGGACCGGAGCCGGGCGAGCAGGAGGTCGAACTCGTCCAGGAGGTCGGAGGCCTCTGTGCTGCCCCGGTTCAGGTACCAGCGCCAGGACGGTGGCAGCAGCCGAGCCCGCCAGCGACGCACCTGCCGTGCCTGCGACCAGAGCGCCTTGCGTACGGCGGCCGCCTCGGCACGGAGGTCCGTGCTCGGATTCACGTCACCGGAATACCGCAGAGCCTCGATGCCACGAGCGAGCCGGAGCGCCTGCGGATGCGCCTCGGCGGGCAGCTTCGTCAGCAGCCATTCACCGGACTGGCGCGGCGTGGAGATCTCCGACCAGTCGAGACCGAGGTCCCGGGACGTGTCGCGGATCTCCGCCCAGAGCCCTTCGGCACCGGACCGGCCCGGCGGCCGGGAGAACCGGCGGCGTCTGGTCAGACTGCGGATCAGCCACGGGATGCACAGCAGCAGGATCACGCCCGCGCTGATGCCGATCGCCTGACCGCCTCCGTTGGTGAACCAGTTGCCCTGGTCGAGGACCGCGACGCCGCTGTCGTTCGGCAGGTTGCGGTCGCCGTTCGGCTTGTCGATCAGCGGGTCCTCGGTGCCGCCCGGGGTGATCGGCGCGGTGCTCGGTGCCGTCGACGGGTTGATCGAGTCCGAGCCGGTGCCGACCGTCCAGCTCGGGGTGGTCGCGACTCGGGCCGGTGGGGTCGGCTCGAACCGGACCCAGCCGTAGCCCTGGAAGTACAGCTCGGGCCAGGCGTGCATGTCGTGCATCCGCACCGTGTACTGGCCGTCCTTGTCGGACGTCCCGGGCAGGAACCCGATGCCGACGCGGGACGGGATGCCGAGGATGCGCGCCATCAGCGCCATCCCGGTGGCGAACTGCTCGCAGTACCCGGTCTTGTTCTCCAGCAGGAAGTCGCGCAGCGCCGGCATCCCGCTGCCGCGGGCGTTGTCGGTGCTGTAGGTGAAGCCGCCGCTGCTGCGGAACCAGCTCTGCAACAGCACCGCCTCGTCGAACTGGTTGCCCTTGGCATCGGCCGTGACCTCGTGGGTGAGGTCGGTGATGTCCTGCGGGGTCCGCTTCGGCACCCGGCTGGTGTACTCGTCCGGCGGACCGCCCTGCAGGGCGTTGTGCAACTGGTCCGGGCTGGGCTTGAGGTCGTACGCGCTCAGGTTGTACTTCTTGCCGCCGACCACCTGCCCGTTCGACGACACCACGTCGAGCGCACTGGCGTCGTACCGCCAGTCCCGCTTGAGCGAGATCGTCCGCAGCGGATAGGGGACCGGCGCGAACTGGGACCGGAAGCTCCGGCTGACGTTGATCTCCATCTTGGTCTGCGGAGCCTTGCTCAGGTCGCCGTTGTACCCGGGCGGCGGTGCGAGCTCGCCGTCGATCTTGCGGTTCTCGGGACGCGGCGCGATCCGCCAGGTGTTGCCGTCGAAGCTGTCGAGCGCGGTCAGCCGCAGGTAGCTGCCGACGTCCGGACCGCCCTTGTAGGTGAGCGCGACCACGTTGTCGCCGCGCTTGAGGTTCTTGCCCATGTCCAGCATCGGGTCGGTCGACGAGATCGACGCGCCGACGCCGTTGCCCGGACCGCTGCCTGCCAGGCCGTTGCCGACGACACCTTCCGGCAGAGCCGGCAGCAACGCAGGCAGTAGGGCGGCGAGCGCAACAACGCTCAGACCGATCCGTCGGCCGGCCTGTCCCAGGGCGGACGCCTCGACCGGCTCGGCCGCGTCCAGGTGTGACACACCAGAGATCCGGCGGCCCCACCGGCTCAGCCTGCTGCGGCCCTCGGCCGACAGCAGCACGATGTAGCCGATCGCCGGCGGGATGAACAGCAACGCGGGCAGTCCGCCGTGCACGGTCGCAGCCGGCACTGTGTACATGATCAGGAGCAGCAGTCCGGCCCAGGCCGCCTGCCGAAGCTGTACGGCGACGACGTGGATCAGCAGTCCGGTCGCGGAGATGACCGACACGGCGAACAGGGTCAGATGCGAGTCCGGCGGCAGCGGCGCGCTGAACCGATTGATCGAGTCCATCGCGTTGACCAGCTGGGTGTTGAACTCGATCGCTGTCCCCTTCCACGGGAACAGCCCGAACTTCAGCGTGCTGTTCAGGAAGAACAGCGACAGCAGCTCGATCAGCACCAGGAGTTGAACCAGCGGTACGACGATCCGCGGGGCGCGCAGGTTCTGCAGCAGCACGCCGACGCCGGTGACAGCGCCGCAAAGAAACGCGCTGATGAACAGGAATGGCCCGGAGAACACAGGCGTCAGCACGAGCGACCCCAACACGGTCGCTCCCCAAGCGGCGAGAGAGATCCTCACGTGTCCGGTCATGCGATCCTTCCGCTCCGCAGTCCGAGGCCGGACCACACGGTGGGTAGGTGGTCGCCGCGCCGGACCCTGGCGACTCGCCAGCCGCTCCGGCGCAGCTCGTTCTCGGTGGCGTCCGCGGCGGCGGTCAGGCGGGCCGCCTTCTCGGTCGCCTCGGCGCCGACCGCCCAGCTGGCCGCGTCGAGCAGCAGCGCGACGCCGATGGCCTGGCTGGTCCGCCAGCGGTTCAGCGAGGTGACGTCCTCGGAGCTGCACGCGCCGAGGATCGCGATCACCAGGCTCGGATCATGGGTATGCCGGTCGACGGTCAGCAGCGGACCGATCTCGGCGTACTTGTGTTCCTCGACGGTCGCGCACTCGGTCAGCAACTGCTGTGTGGTGAGCGGCTGGTGGACGGAGGCCGAGGTGCGGTGGGTGATCGCCGACAGCGTGGTCGTGCCACCGAGCATCGTGGTCGCGTAGCCGCGGCGGATCCGGTCGATGCCGACCGAGGCGGCCGCGCTGACGGCCCACTCGAGGCTCGACGACGGGCCGTGGCCGTGGTGGGAGATGGTCCGTGCGTCCAGGAACATCGCGCACCGGCTCTGCCAGGGCTGCTCCTCCCGCCGCACCATCAGCTCACCGCGGCGGGCGGTCGACCGCCAGTGCACCCGGCGGAGGTCGTCACCGTCGCGGTACTCGCGAACCGTCGCGTCCTCCTCGCCGGCCGATGCGATCGCCCGCGGCCGATTCTCACCAGAGCCGGCGCGGTCCGCACCCAGCCGGATCTCCGGCAGCCGGTAGACCCGCGGCGTCACCAGCAGATGCTGGCTGCGGGTGAACGTACGGCTCGTCTCGACCAGTCCGAACGGGTCGGCCACGGTCAGCATCAACGGCCCGACCTGGAACAGCCCACGGACATCGGACTTGACCGAGTAGGTGACGGTACGACGCCAGTTCGGGCTGACCCGGTCGACCACGAAGCGCGGCCGGTGACCCAGCACGTAGGGGATCCGGTCCTCGAGCAGGAGCAGACCAGCCGGCATCCGGCCTTGGTTGCTCAAGGCAAGCTCCACCGTCGCCTGCGTCCCCACCGGCACCTGGTCCGGCGCGAGGCTGCGTCGTACCTGCAACCGCAGCCTGGTCCGTCCGACCACGAGCGCCGCGACCACCGGCAGCGCGACCAGCAGGATGCCGACGCGCAGCAAGTCCTTCTGCCCGAGCAGGAGTGCACACAGCGACGCGGTGATGCCGGCCGCGACGAACGCCCGCCCTCTGGTGGTCAGCCCGCGCAGTGCCTGCCGCATGTCTCAGTCCCGACGAGTGCGGGGGAGTGCCACTGTGGACACCAGCCCGGAGATGATGTCGGCTGCACCGCGCCCACCGAGATGCGCCTCAGCCGCAGGAAGAACACGGTGCGCCAGCACGGGCACCGCGAGCTCTTGAACATCGTCCGGGAGCACGAACTCCCGGGAGTCGAGTGCCGCCGCCGCGCGGGCCGCCCGGATCAGATGCAGGGTGGACCGCGGGCTCGCACCCAGCCGGAGCTCCTGCGATCGACGGGTCGCGCCGACCAGGGCGACGGCGTACTCCTTGACGCCCTCGGACACGTGCACCGACTGCACCGTCTTCACCAGTCGCAGGATCTGCTGGCCGTCAGTGACCGGTTGCAGGCTCTTCAGCGGATCGTCGGCGGCGTGACCGTCGAGCATCCGCAGCTCGGCGGCCGGCTCCGGGTAGCCCATCGAGACGCGGGCCATGAAGCGGTCGCGCTGCGCCTCGGGGAGCGGGTAGGTGCCTTCCATCTCGATCGGGTTCTGGGTCGCGATGACCATGAACGGCGCCTCGAGCTGGTACGTCGTGGTGTCGACGGTGACCTGGCGCTCTTCCATCGACTCCAGCAGCGCGGCCTGGGTCTTCGGCGACGCACGGTTGATCTCGTCGCCGACCACGATGTTCGCGAACACCGCGCCGGGCTTGAACTCGAAGTCGCGGATCTCCTGGTTGAAGACCGAGACGCCGGTGATGTCCGACGGCAGCAGGTCCGGGGTGAACTGGATCCGGCGCACGGTGCAGTCGATCGACCGGGCCAGCGCCTTGGCCAGCATCGTCTTGCCGACGCCCGGTACGTCCTCGATCAGAAGGTGGCCTTCGGCCAGCAGGACCGTGACGGCGACCTCGACCACGTCGGGTTTGCCCTCGATCACCTGCTCGATGGCCCGGCGGACTCGTCCCGCCACCTCGGCCAGTTCGTCGAAGTCCCCGGCTCCTGCCAGCGCCGAGCTGGTCGCGGTACTGCTCACCCTGAGTCCTCCCCATTCGTTGACGGCCGACACATTCTCACCCGCTGTAGGGGCCGGGCCTAGAGCATCGGAAGTTTCGTTACCTGGCGTTTCGGTGTTCATCGGCACAGGCCCTCACCGGCTGGGTCGGAAAGTCGTCCCTCCAAGCGTACGGGCGGCGAAAACAAACTGCCGGGGGTTACGACGGCTCTGGGCGCCGAATGGTTCATCCCGATGCGGAGCGGAGTGGAAACAGCACCGAGTGGAGCGAAGTGGAGATGTCCGGTGGAGCGGAGTGGAGAACGCCGGTGGAGCGAAGTGGAGGAAGGCCAGGCGCCTGACCAGGCAGCGACACGCGGGAACGCCGGGTGGGATTCGCGGCGCGGGTGGGGGAAACGGGCGGAAGTTGGTTGACGGTGGTGGAAAGTGGAGTAAGGTGGAGCGCAGTGGAACCGAAGTGGTGGAAACAGCTCGCCTGAGACGGAGAGTCCGCAACGGGGAGGTGGAGCGTGTTCCTCGGAACTCACTTCCCCAAGCTCGACGACAAAGGCCGGTTGTTCCTGCCGGCGAAGTTCCGCGACGAACTGGCCGACGGCCTGGTGATCACGCGTGGACAGGAGCGGTCGCTGTCCGTGTGGCCCGAGCGCGAGTTCATCCAACTGACAGAGCAGCTGAAGCAGGCGCCGATCACCAACAAGGGTGCGCGGGACTATCTGCGGATGCTGTTTGCCGGAGCCTCGAACGAGGTGCCGGACAAGCAGGGCCGGGTCACCATCCCGCCGATGCTGCGCGATTACGCCGGACTGGATCGCGACTGCGTCGTCATCGGGGCGATGAACAGGGTGGAGATCTGGAACACCGAGAACTGGAACAGGTACTCGCAAGAGCAGGAGCAGGCCTTCGCGGACCTGTCCGAAGAGGTATTGCCAGGCATCTTCTGAAGGCAAAGCGTTTCCAGCTGAACAGTGGGCGAGCAGGACCGAGAACACACCGACCGTCCGGTGAGATCACGGGTCCGACTTCCGACCTCAAGCCCTTGGCGCCACTTCCCCGGCGCCAAGACCGACGAGGTACTTCCCCGGAAGGCGTACCCGCGATCTGACCGGACGGTGTCACTCAGGGTCACTCAGGATCACTCAGGATCACTCGAAACACCCGCACCACAGCGACTCCCTCCACCCCGCCCCACCGCAGGACAGGTACCACGTACGACGGCGACCCGGATCCGCGACATCCGGAGCGGCGACCAACCGGAAGGCCGGCAGGCCCGACGGGCAGCACAGCAGTACAGAACCTGCGGGGGCAGGGTCGCTCCCGCGGCGACGGGAAGGGTCGAGGATGAACGCTGCGGAGCGGCATGTGCCGGTGATGCTGGAGCGCGTGGTCGCGCTGCTGGCGCCGGCGCTCGCGCATCCCGGCGCGGTCCTCGTCGACGCGACCCTCGGCCTCGGTGGTCACTCCGAGGCGTTCCTGCGCAGCTTTCCCGACGCCCGGCTGATCGGCTTCGACCGCGACCCCGAGGCGCTGCGCCTCGCCGGTGACCGGTTGGCGCCGTACGAGGAGCGGATCACCCTCGTGCACGCGGTGTACGACCAACTCCCGCGGGCGCTCGCGGACCTCGGCGTACCGGCGATCGACGGGATCCTGTTCGACCTGGGCGTCTCGTCGATGCAGTTGGACGAGGCCGACCGTGGATTCGCCTACGCGCAGGACGCGCCGCTGGACATGCGGATGGACAGCACCGGTCCGACCACCGCGGCCGACATCGTGAACACCTACAGCGCGGCGGACCTGGCCCGGATCCTGTTCCAGTACGGCGAGGAGAAGTTCGCCCGGCGGATCGCGGACCGGATCGTGCGGGAGCGCGAGACCGAGCCGTTCACCACCAGCGCGCGACTGTCCGAGCTGGTCCGGAACGCGATCCCGCAGGCTGCCCGTCGTACTGGCGGACATCCGGCGAAGCGGACGTTCCAGGCGCTGCGGATCGAGGTGAACGGCGAGCTCGAGGTGCTCCGGCGCGCGCTGCCGGCCGCGCTCGCGGCACTGGCGCTGCACGGGCGGATCGTGGTGATGAGCTACCAGTCCCTGGAGGACCGGATCACCAAGCAGACGTTCGCGGCTGCCACGAAGTCCGACGTACCTGACGACCTGCCGGTCATTCCGGCCGGGCACGAGCCGTACCTGAAGTTGCTGACCCGCGGTGCCGAGCGGCCGACCGAGGAAGAGGTCGCGGCGAACCCGCGGGCCGCCTCCGCTCGCGTGCGAGCCGCCGAACGAATCCGGGAGAAAGGGCTGGTGGCCTGATGAGTACTGTCTTCAGTCCGTCCAAGGCACGGGTCACGCCGGCGCCGGCCAAGCGGTCGGAGCCGAAGCTGCGGGTCGTCTACGGCGCGCCGTTCCGGCCGCCGCGGATGCCGTTCGTCATCTTCGTGGTGTCGCTGCTGGCGGCCGGCCTGGTCGGTCTGCTGCTGCTCAACACCGAGCTGCAGAGCGGGACCTTCCACGTCACCGAGCTGAACAAGCAGGCCGATCAGCTGCGGGACCAGCAGGAGCAGTTGGAGAAGCAGGTCCGCACGCTGGAGTCGCCGCAGAACCTGGCTGACCGGGCGCTGAAGATGGGCATGGTGCCGAACCCCAACCCGGTCTTCCTGCGACTGTCCGACGGGCGGGTGCTCGGTGTGCCGCAGGAAGGCAAGGCCGGGACCGGCGCGGCGATGTTCGGTCCCAGCGCGGCACCGAAGCCGGCCGTCACGCCGACGCCTCCGGTCGTCACGCCTCAACCTCCGCTCGTCACGGCCAAGCCGCCGGCCGGCACGGTGAAGCCTCCGGCCGGGACGGTCAAGCCGGGGACGGTGAAGCCGGGTACGGCGACCGCACGGACAGGAACGGCGACGGGTAACAAGCCGCCCGCCACCACCACGAACTCCCCGCGCACCGGTACGACGACAGGGGCGCAGGGCACCACGACCACCGGGGGATGATCGGATGACGGACCGACGGGGCAGCGAGCCGCCACGCAGGCGTGGCACCGAGCCGGGCCGGGGCGGCACGCCCCGCAAGGCTCAGCCTCGCCGTCCGTCCGTCACCGACAGCAATCGCTCCACCCCCCAGCGTCCGGAATCCACCCGGGACCGTCTCCTCCGCCAAGCCCGCGAAGAGCAGGAGCGCGCCGCTCAGCCGAGTCCCGCTCCGCGCCGTCCGGTGAAGAAGGCGGAACCGAAGAAGCGCGTGAGCTCGAACGGCGCCCGCCCGGCAACCCGCCGTACGACGGGTGAGACCGACCCGAGGAAGAGGCCGGTCAAGAAGACGGCGGCCCGGAAGGGCCCTGCCGCGAAGAAGAGTCCGGCGAAGAAGAGGCCTCCGCAGAACCGGCCGGCTCCTCGGCCCAAGAAGCGGAAGGTGAAGCGGGCGCCTCGGACTTTGAAGTTGGGACGGCCGACCTTGCGGCTGCGGGTGACGTTCGGGGTGATGGCGTTCGTACTGTCGCTGTTCGCCGGGCGGCTGGTGCTGCTGCAGGGCGTCGACCCGGACAGCTACGCCCAGGCGGCCAGCCGGGAGAACACCAAGCCGTTCCCCCTGTACGCCTCCCGCGGCGCGATCGTCGACCGCAACGGCGTCCCGTTCTCGGTCTCCGAGGACGCGGTCGCGATCACCGCCGACCCGACCCAGACCGGCCCGGTCGCGACGCAGCTCGCCGGGATCCTGGCTCCCAAGGTCTCCGGTACGACGTACGACAAGCTCGTCACCGCGATGACCGGGAAGGGCCGGTACGTCCGTCTGGCCCGTCAGGTCGCCCCGCAGACCTGGAACGAGATCCAGGCCGCGATGAAGCAGCGCAACGCCGACATCAACGAGCAGAACAAGGCCAAGCCGCAGGACCAGAAGGCCCCGCTGCTGGCCGGTCTCTACACCGAGGACGACCCGGTCCGCAGTCACCCGAACGGCACCATCGCCGCGAACGTGGTCGGTGTAGTCGGCGGCGACGGCAAGGGCCTGTCCGGGCTCGAGTACGGGCTGAACGACAAGCTGTCCGGTCAGGACGGCAAGGCGATGTACGAGGTCGACACCAAGGGCAACAAGATCCCGAACGCGAACCACACGGTCGAGGAGCCGAAGCCCGGCGTCGGCGTGCAGCTCACCCTGGACGCCGACCTGCAGTGGTTCGCGGAGAAGCGGATCCAGCAGGCGGTAGAGCAGTACCACGCCAGCTCCGGCACGGTCGTCACGCTGGACGTGCCCTCCGGCGAGATCCTGGCGATGGCGAACTACCCGAGCTTCGACCCGAACAAGAAGGTCACCTCGCCGAGCCAGTTGAAGAACCCCGCGCTGGAGCGGACCTACGAGCCGGGCAGTGTGCAGAAGGTTGTCACGATGGCCGCTCTCGCCGACGCCGGCCTGATCGACCTGAACACCAAGCTCCGGGTGCCGGGCAGCATCGAGGTGCAGCGGCGCACGATCAAGGACCACTGGGACCACGGTTCGCTGAACCTCACCATCGCCGGGGTGGTCGCGAAGTCGTCGAACGTCGGCACGATCATGGCCGCGCAGCAGATGCGGATCCCGCAGTTCGTGAAGTATCTGCACGACTTCGGCTTCGGCGCGCCGACCGGGCTGAACTACCCGGGCGAGAGCAAGGGCCTGATGCCGCCGGGGGACGAGTGGACCGAGCTGACCCGGTCGAACGTCGCGTTCGGTCAGGGCCTGTCGGCGAACGCGGTGCAGATGGCCGCCGCGGTGAACGCGGTCGCCAACGGCGGTGTGTACGTGCCGCCGAAGCTGGTCCGCAACTACGTCGACGCGAACGGCACCACGACCCCGAACCAGACCGCGCCGCCGCGCCGGGTGGTGAGCGAGAAGGCCGCCAAGGAGGTCGCCACGATGATGGAGGCGGTGACCGCGAAGAAGGGCACCGCACCACAGGCGGCAATCGACGGCTACCTGGTGGCCGGCAAGACCGGAACCGCCCAGGAAGTCGACTCGGCCTGCGGCTGCTACCGCAAGTGGGCGACTTCTTTTGCGGGATTTGCCCCAGCCGACAACCCACGGTTCGTGACGTACGTCGTACTGCACGACCCGCGGGGTGCGCGGGGTGGTGGCTTCCAAGGAGGACCGGTGTTCCGAGACGTGATGAGCTACGCGCTGCAGAAGTACGTCGTCCCGCCGACGGGGGCGAAGCAGCCCGACGTTCCCACCACCTGGTGACGCAGGGTCAGGTAGGAGTCACAGTGCCAGGAGCGGTAGCCTCTGGGCCCGTGTCCACCCCTTCCGCCGCAGGCGGCGCCGTCGCAGCGATCAGGCCACGGCACATCGTGCCGGTCGATCTCGCCGAGGTCGCCAGGGTCGCCCACGCGCGGACCCCGGCAGCGTCCGTCCATGTCACGGGTGTATCGCTCGACTCGCGTTCCATCCTTCCTGGTGACTTGTACGCCGCTCTGCCGGGTGCGATCACGCACGGTGCGGCCTTCGTGGCAAAGGCGGAGCAGTCCGGGGCGGTCGCCGTACTGACTGATCCCACCGGCGAGGAGCGGGCGAACGCGACCGGTCTGCCGGTGCTGGTGGTCGACAAGCCGCGAGACGTGCTCGGCGCGGTCGCCGCCCGGATCTACGGCGAGCCGACCAGTGAGCTGCGGTTGCTCGGTATCACCGGCACGAACGGCAAGACCACCACCTGCTTCCTGCTGGACGCCGTACTGCGCCGGATCGGCCAGGCGGCGTTGATCGGGACGATCGAGACGCGGATCGGCGATGAGGTGGTGAAGAGCGTCCGGACCACTCCGGAGGCGACCGATCTGCAGGCGCTGTTCGCGGTGATGCGGGAGCACGCGGTCGCGTGGTGCTCGATGGAGGTGTCGAGCCACGCACTGGCGATGGGCCGCGTGGACGGCGCGCGCTTCGCGGTGGCCGGGTTCACCAACCTGACCCAGGACCACCTGGACTTCCACAACACGTTCGAGGAGTACTTCGCCGCGAAGGCCTCGCTGTTCACCCCGGAGCGGTGTGATGTGGCGGTGGTGACCATCGACGACGAGTACGGACGCCGGTTGGCCGCGCAGACCGTCGTACCGCTCGTGACTGTGTCCACGACCGGCGAAGCCGACTGGACGGTCGCGAGCCGGCACCAGTCCGAGCACGGCACAACCGTCCTGGACATCCAAGGGCCGGGGGAGACGCTGACTGTCGAGATCGCGTTGCCCGGTGACTTCAACGTGGCGAACGCCCTGCTCGCGACCGCGATGCTGCGGCAGCTCGACGTACCCGCGGAGGCGATCGCGGCCGGACTGCGGACCGCGACCGTGCCCGGGCGGATGGAGACATTCACCCGCGAGGACGGCTTGGCGGTGATCGTGGACTACGCGCACACGCCGGACGCGGTCGAGCTCGCGCTGAAGGCCGCGCGCGGCGCGACGAAGGGCCGGCTGTTCGCCATCGTGGGCTGCGGCGGCGACCGTGACGCGGGCAAGCGCCCGCAGATGGGCGCCGCGGCCGCGCGCGGCTCGGACGTCGTCATCGTCACCGACGACAACCCGCGCAGCGAGGACCCGGCGACGATCCGCGCCGCCGCGCTCGAGGGTGCCCGGCAGGCGGTTCCGGGCGTCGACCTGCACGAGATCGGTGACCGGAGGCGGGCCATCGCGACCGTGATCGACCTGGCCGGACCGGGCGACACCATCGTCGTACTGGGCAAGGGCCATGAGACAGGCCAGGACGTCGGCGGTGTGATCCACCCGTTCGACGACCGCCAAACTGTGCGTGAGTTGCTGGAGGCTGAGCGGTGATCGGAGTCAGGTGCGGTGAGATCGCCGAGGCGGTCCACGGCGAGCTGGTGGGTGTGGACCCGTCGGCCGTCGTCGACGGTGCGGTGGTGATCGATTCGCGAGCCGCCGCTCCCGGCGGGTTGTTCGTCGCCCTGCCCGGTGAGCGGGTCGAAGGGCACGACTTCGTCGGTACGGCGTCCGAGGCCGGCGTCACGGCGTCACTCACGTCGCGGCCGATCGATGGTGCTCCTTGCATCGTCGTCGCGGACACGCAGAAGGCGCTCGGTGACCTGGCCCGCCTAGTGGTCAGCCGGCTGCCCGACCTGGTCGTGATCGCCCTGACCGGCTCGTCCGGCAAGACCAGCACGAAGGACCTGATCGCACAGCTGATCCGCCCGTACGGCGAGACGGTGTCGCCGGAGAACTCGTTCAACAACGAGATCGGCCACCCGCTCACCGCGCTGCAGGCGACCGAGAGCACGAAGTACCTGGTGGCCGAGATGGGTGCGCGGCACATCGGCGATCTGACGTACCTGTGCGGGATCACGCCGCCGCGGGTCGGTCTGGTCCTGAACGTCGGGACGTCGCACATCGGCGAGTTCGGCTCCCAGGACAACATCGCGCTCGGCAAGGGCGAAGTGATCGAGGCCGTCGTCCCCGGCGGTACGGCGATCCTCAACGCCGACGACCATCGGGTCGCGGCGATGCGGAGCCGGACGCAGGCGCGAGTGCTGACCTTCGGCGAGGCGCCGGAGGCGGACATCCGCGCCGAGGGCGTCAAGCTCGACGCCGAGGGTCGCCCCGCGTTCACCGTGCACCTCGGCGACTTCGCCGGCGAAGTGCAGCTGCAGCTCATCGGCGAGCACCACGTGTCGAACGCACTGGCCGCGGCAGCCGTCGCCTCGGCGCTCGGCCTCACCCCCGAACAGATCGTGGCCGGGTTGAACTCGGCAGGCCGGGTGTCGGCGGCGCGGATGGAGCTGGTCGAGCGGGCGGACGGCGTCACGATCATCAACGACGCCTTCAACGCGAACCCGGACTCGACGCGGGCGGCGCTGAAGGCGCTGGTCGCGATCGGACGGTCCCGCGGCGCGCGGACCTGGGCGGTGCTCGGCGAGATGCTCGAGCTCGGCGACACCTCGACCGAGGAGCACGACGCGATCGGCCGGCTCGTGGTCAGGCTGGACGTGAACCGGTTGCTCGTGGTCGGTGCTGGGGCGAAACCGATCCATCTCGGTGCCTCCCTGGAAGGATCCTGGGGCAACGAGTCGGCGTACGTCGACACGATCCCGGAGGCGCTGGAACTGCTGCGGTCCGAGCTGCGCCCGGGTGACGTCGTACTGGTCAAGTCCTCGAAGGCGGCGAAGTTGCGCAGCCTCGCCGATGCTCTGCTGCCCGGACGCGATGAGCTGTCCAAATCTGAGGGAGCCGCGCAGTGATCTCGATCCTGTTCGCCGGCGCCGTGTCGATGGTGCTGACGCTGCTCGGCACTCGCTGGGCGATCACCCTGCTGTCCAGACGTGGCTACGGCCAGGAGATCCGCGACGACGGCCCGACCTCGCACCACACCAAGCGCGGTACGCCGACCATGGGCGGCACCGTCTTCATCGTCGCCACCATCGTCGGGTACTTCGCGGCGAAGCTGTTCACGATGATCAGCGGCCACGGGAGCGCACCGACCGCCTCGGCGCTCCTGGTGCTGTTCCTGTTCGCCGGCATGGGCGCGGTCGGCTTCCTGGACGACTTCATCAAGATCGTCCGCCAGCGCAGCCTGGGCCTGCGCAGCAAGGCGAAACTGGCCGGCCAGACGTTGGTCGCGGTCGCCTTCGCGGTCCTCGCGCTGCAGTTCCCGGACGAACGTGGCCAGCGTCCGGCCTCGCCGTTCATCTCGTTCATCCGCGACATCAACTGGCTGCACCTGGCCGGGATCCTGGTGGTGATCTGGATCCTGCTGCTGATCGCCGGCATGTCGAACGGCGTCAACCTGGTCGACGGCCTGGACGGTCTGGCCACCGGCGCGTCGATGATGGTGTTCGGTGCGTACACCCTGATCTGCATCTGGCAGTTCAACCAGAGTTGCGCGTCGTTCCCGACCGCCAAGTGCTACGAGGTCCGCGATCCACACGACCTGGCCGTGGTGGCCGCCGCTCTGACCGGTGCGCTGTTCGGCTTCCTGTGGTGGAACGCGTCGCCCGCGAAGATCTTCATGGGCGACACCGGCTCGCTGTCGCTGGGTGGTGCGCTGGCCGGCTTCGCGGTGATGACCCGGACCGAACTGCTGGTGCTGCTGCTCGGCGGGCTGTTCGTCATCGTCACCGCCTCGGTCATCCTCCAGGTCGGCTACTTCAAGCTGACCGGGGGCAAGCGATTGTTCCGGATGGCACCGCTGCACCATCACTTCGAGATGCTCGGGTGGGAACAGGTCAACGTGGTGATCCGGTTCTGGATCATCCAGGGCCTGTGCGTCGTGATCGGTCTCGGGCTGTTCTACGCGGAATGGGTGGCCGGATGAGTCTCGAAACACGCACCTCCGACGGTTGGGCAACGACCCGCTTCGTCGTCCTCGGCTTCGGTACGGCGGGCTACGCGTGCGCCGACTCGCTGCTGCAGGCCGGCGCCGAGCACGTCACCGTTCTGGACGACCGTGACAACGAGGCACTGCGCGAGAAGGCGCAGATCCTTGAGACCCTCGGCGCCACCATCACCCTCGGCCCGGGCACTACGGCGGAGCTCCCCAAGGACGTCGACATCGTGGTGACGTCGCCGGGCATCCCGCCGTACGCGCCATTGCTCGCGCACGCCGATGAGCGCGAGGTGCCGATCTGGAGCGAGATCGAGCTGGCCTGGCGGCTGCGGGACCCGGCGCACGCTGCTCCGTGGTTGTGCATCACCGGGACCAACGGCAAGACCACGACCGTGCAGATGCTGACCGCGATGCTGACCGCGGCCGGCCACCGTGCCGTTGCCGCGGGCAACGTCGGGCTGCCGCTGCTGGAAGTCGTGATGGACCCCGAACCGTACGACGTGATCGCGGTGGAGCTGTCCAGCTACCAGTTGCACTTCACCCACTCGATGTCCGCGCACTCGGCCGCCGTACTGAATCTCGCGCCGGACCATGTCGACTGGCACGGGTCGATGGAGGCCTACGCCAAGGACAAGGGCCGGATCTACGAGAACTGCCAGATCGCGTGCGTCTACAACGTCTCCGACCCGGTCACCGAACAGTTGGTGATCGATGCCGACGTGATCGAAGGTTGCCGCGCGATCGGTTTCACCCTCGGTACGCCGGGCCTGTCGATGGTCGGCCTGGTCGAGGATCTCCTGGTCGACCGCGCGTTCGTCGAGCAGCGGGAGACGTCGGCGCTGGAGCTGGCGAAGCTCGCGGACATCACCCCGGCCGCACCGCACAACGTGGCGAACGCATTGGCCGCCGCAGCACTCGCCAGGGCGTTCGGCGTACCGGCGACGGCGGTGCGGGACGGGCTGCGCGGGTTCACCCCGGACAAGCACCGGATCGCCCATGTCGCAGAAGTTGCCGGGGTCAACTATGTCGACGACTCGAAGGCGACGAACCCGCACGCGGCGCAGGCGTCGCTGCTCGCGTACGAGCACGTGGTCTGGATCGCCGGCGGTCAGGCGAAGGGTGCGACGTTCGACGGACTGGTGCTCGCGGCAAGGGAACGGCTGCGGGGTGTCGTACTGCTCGGCCAGGACAAGCAGGTGATCGCCGAAGCACTTGCCCGACACGCACCGGATGTCCCGGTAATCACTGTCGAGGCAACGGACACTGGAGCCATGCAGATCGTGGTGGGGGAGGCGGCGAAGCTGGCACAGGTGGGTGACACCGTGCTGCTCGCGCCCGGCTGCGCATCGTGGGACATGTTCGCCAACTACGGAGCCCGTGGGGACGCCTTCGCCGAAGCCGTGCGCCGGTTAGGGGGTGTCTGATGGTCCTGCGCCTACTGCGCGGCACTCGGCACGGCACCTCGCCGCACTGGCGCAAAGGCCACGATGCTCCGCATCGAGACCTCCGCTCCAGCACGCCGATGCACCGCACCGAGCACCTGCTCGCGACGGCGCAGGACCATCAGACACCCCCTGGGCGACAACTGATCCGGGAGTGATCGCGTGACGTCGATCGCGGATCAGCCCAAGAAAGCGCAGGACGAGCGGCCGTGGCTGGCCGCCATCCGCGAGGTGCTCGACCGGCCCCTGACGTCGTACCACATCCTGCTCGGTGCGACCGGCCTGCTGCTGGTGCTCGGGATGCTGATGGTGCTGTCGGCGTCCAGCGTGCTGTCGCTGCGGGCGAACGGGAACAGCTACACGATCTTCGTCCGCCAGCTGATCTGGGTCGGCGTCGGCCTGCCGATGGCCTACGTCGCCTCCCGGATGACGCCGCGGCACTTCCGCATGCTCGCGTACGTCGCTCTGCTCGGCTCGGTGTTCCTGCTGGTGCTGACCTACGTGCCGGGCCTCGGCGTCGGTGTGAAGGGCAACACCAACTGGCTGAACCTCGGTGGACCGCTGCAGATCCAGCCGAGTGAGTTCGCCAAGCTGGCGCTGGTGATGTGGTGTGCGGACCTTTACGCACGCAAGGAGAAGTTGCTGACCCAGTGGAAGCACCTGCTGGTCCCGATGGTGCCGGTCTGCGGTCTGGTGATCGCACTGGTCGTCGGGCAGCACGACCTCGGTACGGCGCTGGTGCTGATGGCTGTGATGATCGGCATGATCTGGGTGGTCGGCGCACCGACGCGGTTGTTCATCGCGACCATCACGGTGGTCGGCACGATCGCGTCGTACTTCGTCATCACCGCGAAGCACCGGATGGACCGGGTCTCGTCGTTCCTGGATCCGTTCACCGACCCGTCCGGCGTCGGCTGGCAGGCGTACCACTCGTTCTACGCGCTCTCGACCGGCGGTTGGTGGGGCGTCGGGATCGGCAACAGCCGGCAGAAGTGGGGCAACCTGCCGGAGGCCCACACCGACTTCATCTTCTCCGTGATCGGTGAGGAACTCGGCCTGTTCGGGTCACTCACCGTGCTCGCCCTGTTCCTCACTCTGGCGTACGCCGGGGTGCGGATCGCGACCCGGAACACCCAGCCGTTCGTCCGCTATGCGGCGGCCGGGATCACGGTCTGGATCATGGCGCAAACCCTGGTCAACCTGGGTGCTGTGATCGGACTGCTACCCATCGTGGGGATTCCGCTCCCGCTTTTGTCGTACGGTGGTTCCGCACTGCTGCCGACGCTGATCGCGATCGGCATGCTGCTGTCCTTCGCGAAGGCCGAACCCGGCGCGCAGGCCGCCCTGAAGGAGACCAGGCGGTCGCGGTTCGGGTGGCTGTCCTCGCGTACGTCCTGACGAGAACACGCGGGAGCGTTGAAAGCTGTGCCCAGCATCGTCCTGGCCGGTGGAGGATCCGCCGGCCACACCTCACCCCTGATCGCGACCGCCGACGCCCTGCGCCGCATCGACCCGACGGTCGAGATCCTCGCCCTCGGCACGGAGCGTGGCCTGGAGACCCGCGTGATTCCCGAGGCCGGCTACCGGCTCGAGTTGATCCCGCCGGTGCCGCTGCCGCGCAAGCCCACGCCCGCCCTGTTCGCCGTCCCCGGGAAGATGCTCGCCTCGGTCAGCGCCGCCCGGAAGATCCTGGACGAGGCGAAGGCGGACGTCCTGGTCGGCTTCGGTGGCTACGTCTCCACGCCCGCGTACGTCGCGGCCTGGCGGCGGAAGACGCCGATCGTGGTGCACGAGGGCAACGCGGTGCCGGGGATCGCGAACAAGTTCGCCGCCCGCTACTGCACGCAGCACGTGAAGACGTCCTTCCCCGGCTCCGACCTGCCGCACGCGGAGTACGTCGGCCTGCCGATCCGGCGAGCGATCTCCACGCTGGACCGGGCCGCGCTGCGCGCCGAGGCCCGTCAGTTCTTCGGACTGGACCCGGACGCTCCGACGCTGTTCGTGACCGGTGGCTCGCAGGGCGCGCAGCAGATCAACCAGGCCGTCTCCGGCGCCGCCGCGGACCTGCAGGCAGCCGGGATCCAGGTACTGCACGCGATCGGCCCCAAGAACACCCTCGAGGTCCCGCAGACCGGTCGCTACCCGTACGTCGTACTGAACTACGTCGACCGGATGGACCTCGCGTACGCCGCGGCCGACCTGGTCGTGTGTCGCTCGGGGGCGAACACGGTCACTGAGGTGTCCGGTGTCGGCCTGCCCGCCATCTACGTTCCGCTGCCGATCGGTAACGGTGAGCAGCGGTTGAACGCGAAGCCGGTGGTGGACGTGGGTGGAGGTGTGCTGATCGACAACGCGGAGATGACGACGGACTGGGTCCGGGCCAACGTGCCGCAACTTCTGCACGACCGCGAGCGTCTGACAGCCATGTCCACAGCAGCGACGGGTGTGATCCGCACGGATGCCGACGATCGATTGGCGCGGATCATCCTGGATGTGGTGGGGTCTGCTTCGTGATCGTCGAAGTATTGAATTTTGGTCCTGACGCCACCATTCTGCCCGCCGAGAAGCTGGGCAGGGTGCACTTCGTCGGTATCGGCGGCGCCGGTATGTCCGGGATCGCCCGGATCATGGCGTCCCGCGGCATCGAGGTGTCCGGCTCCGACGCCAAGGACGGCAAGGTGCTGGCCGCGCTGCGCGCGCTCGGCGCCACCTGCTGGGTCGGCCACGCCGCCGAACATGTCGCGGCCGCGGACACCGTGGTGGTGTCGACCGCCATCCGCGAGACCAACCCCGAGGTGGTCGCGGCACGGGCCGCCGGGATCACGATCCTGCCGCGGGCCGCCGCGCTCGCGTCGGTCATGGTCGGCCGCCGGACGCTGGCGATCGCCGGCACCCACGGCAAGACGACCACGACCTCGATGCTGACCGTCGCGCTGCAGCACTGCGGGGCCGATCCGTCGTACGCGATCGGCGGCAATCTGAACGAGTCGGGTTCGAACGCCCACGACGGCAGCGGCGACCTGTTCGTCGCCGAGGCGGACGAGTCGGACAAGTCGTTCCTGACCTATACGCCCGAGGTGTCGATCGTCACGTCGGTCGAGCCGGACCACCTGGACAACTACGGTGACGAGGCCAGCTACCGGAAGGCCTTCGAGGAGTTCTGCGGT
This sequence comes from Kribbella capetownensis, assembly GCF_004331485.1. GTDB lineage: Bacteria > Actinomycetota > Actinomycetes > Propionibacteriales > Kribbellaceae > Kribbella > Kribbella capetownensis. The sequence continues at coordinate 596,952 of NZ_SJKD01000003.1, read as the reverse complement.
CGGGTCCTGGCCGGTGGCTTCATGGTGATCTGCCACGACGACGCGGGTGCGCGCCGGTTGGCGGCGTACGCGCGTGAGCAGGGCATCGACGTCCGGACGTACGGCGAGTCGGAGGATGCGGACCTGCGCGTCACCGAGATCACGGCCACCGGGGCGACGCAGTCGTTCGTGCCGGTGTACCGCGGCCGCAAGCTGCCGATCGTGCAGTTGCAGCAGGCAGGCAAGCACAACGCGCTCAACGCGTCGGCTGCCCTGACGGTCGGGCTAGGCCTCGGGTTCTCCGCGGCCGACCTGGCCGAGGGGCTGGCGTCGTTCACCGGCACCGGGCGGCGGTTCGAGTTCAAGGGTCTCGAGGACGGGGTGCGGGTGTTCGACTCGTACGCCCATCACCCGACCGAGCTGGCTGTCGACCTGACCGCGGCCCGGCAGGTCGCGGGGGAGGGCCGCGTCGTCGCGTGCTTCCAGCCGCATCTGTTCAGCCGGACCAGGATCTTCGCCACTGAGTTCTCCGAGGCACTCGCGCTGGCCGACGAGGTCGTCGTGATGGACGTGTTCGCCGCCCGGGAGGACCCGGAGCCCGGTGTCACCGGTGCCCTGATCGCGAACCACGTGCCGCTGAAGCCGGACCAGGTCCGTTTCGAGCCGTCCTGGTCCGCCGTACCTCAGCTGGTCGCCGATCTGGCCGAGCCGGGCGACCTGGTGGTGACGCTGGGCGCCGGCGATGTGACCCTGATCGGGCCGGAAGTCGTTGGTCTGCTGGCCGAACGCGCCGCCGCCCGCGAGTCTGCCGCGGAAGCCCTTGCCCCTGTGGTGGAGTAAAAGGGTGGGGATTGTTGAATGAGCCAGAGCGCTGATCTGGCTCGGGCACAGCAGCGGTTCGCGCGCCGGCAACGGCTCGTGCGGTGGCGGAGTTGGCTGCCGTGGGCCATCGGCGGCGCACTGGTCGTCGTGGCCGCTGTGATCGTCTGGTTGTTCTACTACTCGTCCGCCTTGGCAGTCGACGGCGTCCGGGTGAGCGGTGCGGACACGGTGCCGGTGGCAACGATCCAGAACGTCGCCGAGGCGCCGGTCGGGACACCGCTGGCGAAGGTCGACCTGCGATCGATCGCCGATCGGGTCCGGACGATTCCCGCGGTGGCGGACGCGCAGGTGACGCGCGCCTGGCCGAACAAGGTCGTGATCGTGGTCACCGAACGGGTCCCGGTGGTGGTCGTCACCGACGGGTCGCGGTTCGAGTTGGTGGACGCGACCGGTACGACGTTCAAGACCGTGGCCGCTCGGCCGGCCGGGCTGCCGGAGGCCAAGGTGACAGGGTCGCGGCGGGACGTGACGGTGCATTCGGTGGTGACGGTTTCGGCCGCACTGCCGGACACGTTGCGCACCCAGGTCGGGTCGATCTCGGCCGCGTCGCCGGACTCGATCACCCTCAACCTCTCGTCCGGGGTGAAGGTGGTCTGGGGCAGCTCCGATGACAGCGAGCGCAAGGCAGAGGTACTCAGCGTGCTGATGAAGCGCAAGGCGAAGGTGTACGACGTCTCGGCGCCCGATCTCCCTGTCACCAAAGGGGAAAAGCGATGACGGATCACATCACGGGACAGTGCGGCGAGGCGCGTGGACTTTGGTCGGAAGCGTCCCGTACCGTGCGTCGTAATCTAAAGTTGACATAAGTCTAAGCATTCACTTGAGGTTCAGTCTTTTCGCTGGACAACGGGAAACGAACGAGGCGAGAGGCGCGGACGTGGCGGCACCGCAGAACTACCTGGCACTCATCAAGGTCGTCGGCATCGGCGGAGGCGGCGTGAACGCCGTCAACCGAATGATCGAGCACGGTCTGAAGGGCGTTGAGTTCATCGCCATCAACACCGACGCGCAGGCGTTGCTGATGAGCGACGCGGACGTCAAGCTCGACATCGGCCGGGAGGAGACCCGGGGCCTCGGCGCCGGCGCGAACCCGGCGATCGGGCAGAAGGCCGCCGAGGACCACGCAGAGGAGATCGAGGAGGCGCTCAAGGGCGCCGACATGGTCTTCGTCACCGCCGGCGAGGGCGGCGGCACCGGTACCGGCGGCGCACCCGTCGTGGCCCGGATCGCCCGTTCGCTCGGCGCCCTGACCATCGGTGTGGTGACGCGGCCGTTCTCGTTCGAGGGCAAGCGCCGCGCGACCCAGGCCGAGGACGGCATCAGCACCCTCCGCGAGGAGGTCGACACGCTGATCGTGATCCCGAACGACCGGCTGCTGACGATCTCCGACCGCGCCGTGTCCGTGCTGGACGCGTTCAAGCAGGCCGACCAGGTGCTGCTGCAGGGTGTTTCCGGCATCACCGACCTGATCACCACGCCCGGCCTGATCAACGTGGACTTCGCCGACGTCAAGGCAGTCATGTCGAACGCCGGGTCCGCACTGATGGGCATCGGCTCGTCCCGCGGCGAGGACCGCGCGGTCGCGGCGGCCGAGGCGGCCATCTCGTCTCCGTTGCTTGAGGCAAGTATCGAGGGTGCGCACGGCGTCCTGCTGTCGATCGCCGGCGGCTCCGACCTGGGCCTGTTCGAGATCAACGAGGCCGCCCAACTGGTCTCGGAGTCCGCGCACACGGACGCCAACATCATCTTCGGTGCGGTCATCGACGATGCGCTCGGTGACGAGGTGCGGGTCACCGTGATCGCGGCCGGGTTCGACGGCGGCATGCCGAAGCGCCGCGAGCAGGCGATGAACTCGGCCCGCCCGCAGACCACCCGTCCGGCCACCGAGACGTACTCGGCCCCGATGTCCGGGACGACGAACCCGCCGGCCCAGAGCGGTCAGCAGGCTGGTCAGCCCGCGACCGGTCAGCCGGGTCAGCCGCCGGCAGGTCAGCCTGGCGCCGGCCAGTCCGCAGCCGGTCAGCCGGCCGCGGGTCAGGGCTCGACGGGACAAGGCTCGACAGGACAGGGCGCGCCGGGGCAGGCCGGGTCCGGGCAGGGCAGCGCGGGGCAGAACGGCGGCCCGGCTCAGCCGGCCTCGGGCGCCCCAGGCCAGGCCACGACTCCGCCGGCTCCCACCGACGACACCGTCCCGGTGCCGGCCCCGACCGAGGGCCGTCCGGGAGCGGGCACGACCAACTCGGCGCGCCCGCAGTCCGGTGACCCGGTTCGCACCGTGCCGTCGCAGCCCGCGCCGCACACGCCGGCCACTCCGACCTCGCCGCACTCGTGGCCGACCAACGGTCCGAGCAACTCGCCGGCCGGCGGTTCGTCGTCCGGTTCCACCTCCTCGCAGCCCGCCCCGGCCCGCCCGGTGCGCAAGCCGGAGCCGGAAGAGGACCTCGACATCCCGGACTTCCTGAAGTAAGGAGCGTCCGGGCCGGTAGCCTTTGTTCGTGTTCAGCTACGACGAGGTTCACTCCGCTGCCCGCTTCGCCGTCACCGACCGCTTCGGCGGCGTGAGCACAGCGCCGTACGGCGAACTGAACCTCGGCGGGTCGGGGGAGGATCCGGAGCTGATCGCGGAGAACTTCCGCCGGGTCGCGGAAGCCTTCGGCGTCGAGCCGGAGGCCGTGGTCCGGGTCAGCCAGGTCCACGGTCGCGACGTTCACGTGGTCCGGCCCGGCGACGTACTGCCTGCCGATCCGACGCCGACCGCGGATGCGATCGTCACGACCAGGTCCGATGTGGTGCTCGCTGTCCGTGCCGCTGACTGTCTCCCGGTTCTGCTGGCCGACTCCGAGCAGCGCGTGATCGGTGCCGCCCACTCCGGACGCCCGGGGATGTACGCCGGCGTCGTACCGGCGACCGTCGAGGCGATGCGTGACCTCGGTGCCCGGAACATCACCGCCGTACTCGGGCCGCATGCGTGTGGGAAGTGTTATGAGGTACCTGCGGAGATGCGGGCCGAGATCGCGGAGCGGGTGCCGGCGTCGTACTCCGAGACCAGCTGGGGTACGCCGGCCATCGACGTGGCCGCCGGGGTGAAGTCGCAGCTGGCCGAGCTCGGGGTCGAGGTGATCGACGCGACCGCATGCACGATCGAGTCGGACAACCTCTACTCGTACCGGCGCGAAGGCAAGGTCAGCGGGCGGCTGGCCGGTCTGGTCAAGCTGGCAGCGGAATGAGCACACGCGCCGACGAACTGCGGAGCAGTCTGCAGCAGGTCCGGGAGCGGATCGAGAAGGCCTGCCAGGCGGCCGGGAGGTCTCCGGACGAGGTCACCCTCGTCGCGATCACCAAAACCTTCCCAGTCAGCGACGTACGGGCGCTGGCGGCCCTCGGGATCCGGGACGTGGGGGAGAACCGCGAGCAGGAGCTCAGGGCGAAGGCGCCGGACTGCCCGGAGCTGACGTGGCACTTCGTCGGGCAACTGCAGTCGAAGAAGGCCCGCTCGGTCGCCCGAAACGCGTCGATCGTGCACTCCGTGGACCGGTCGTCACTGGTGGTCGCGTTGTCGAAGGCCGCTGTCGCCGAGGAGAAGACCCTTCGCTGCCTGCTCCAGGTGAGCCTGGCGTCGTACGGATCGAGTGAGGCCGCGACCGGCGCCGAGCGGGGTGGCGTCGCGCCGGACGCCGTACCGGATCTGGCCGCCGAGGTCGCGTCCGCGGACGGGCTGGAGTTGGGTGGCGTGATGGCCGTCGCGCCGCTCGGATCGGACTCGGACGAAGCCTTCGCCGGGCTGCAAGAAGTAGCGTCGCGGCTACGCTCCGAACACCCCGGCGCGGACTGGATCTCGGCCGGGATGACGGGCGATCTGGAGGCCGCGATCAGGCGCGGCGCGACACACGTCCGGCTCGGGCGCGCCTTACTCGGTACGCGTCCTCCACTCGGTTAGTGTCGACATCGAGCAGGTTTTGCTTCCTGCTCACCGTTGTCGTCGAACCGGGATCGAGGGGCTGGAGGGCCATGAGCGGCGCACTGCGCAAGATGGGTGTGTACCTCGGCTTGGTCGAGGACGGGGAGCGCTACAACGCTCGCTACGACGACGAGTACGACGACTACGAAGAGTACGACGACGAAGCCGTCGACGGGGAGTCCCACGAGCCCGAGCCGGTGCCCGCCGGCCGGGAGAGCCGCGAAGCCCGTGAATCCCGGACCGAGTCGCAGTCACACTCGGGTCGCGAGGAGCAGGGCGCAACGGTGAGCAAGTTTCCAGATCGACGTGGTGTCGCACCGTCCCCGGAGGTTACCGAGTTGGCCCGCATCACCACCGTGCACCCGCGCAGCTACAACGAGGCGCGAGTCATCGGTGAGCACTTCCGTGACGGCACGCCCGTCATCATGAACCTGACCGAGATGGACCACGCAGATGCCAAGCGGCTGGTCGATTTCGCCGCCGGGCTGATCTTCTGCTGCCGTGGTTCGATCGAGCGGATCACCACCAAGGTGTTCCTGGTCTGCCCGCCGAATGTGACGGTGGCCGCCGAGGAGAAGGAGAAGATCGCCGCGGACGGGTTCTACAACCAGAGCTGACCCGAACCCTTCGCCGGTCTTCTACACTCATTGACGACATGGTTGCTCTAGCGCTCGTCCTCAGTGTTCTGTACTGGGTGCTGCTCGCCTTCTTCCTGGTGCTGGTGGCGCGGTTCGTACTCAGTCTGATCGTCATGTTCGCGCCGCAGTGGCACCCGAAAGGCCCGCTGCTGCTGTTGTTCGAACTGATCTACTCGGTCACCGATCCGTTCCTGCGCCCGCTCCGGCGGATCCTGCCCCCGATCGGGGCCGGCGGGATCCGGATCGACCTGTCCATGCTGATGCTGTTCGTGATCGTCTCCGTGGCGATGTCGATCAACTCGACCGCGCTCGGATCGCTGTGACCCAGCGGATCGGGACGGACAGGGAACCGGCGGAGGTTCTGCCGGGTCCGAGGGTGAGGACGCCGGGGACTGGGTAGGTAGAGTCTCGACGAAACGGCTGAGTTGTCGAGCCGCTCCGCGGGGGCAGTGGAGCGTTATCGCCCGCCCGGATTCCGTCAGAACACAACGAAGCGATAACGTGATCTACTGAGTCGCCGGGGTGAAGGCCACGGGGACTCCGCCAAGACACAGACAAACGAGGTGAAAGATGCCGCTGACGCCGGATGACGTCCGCTCGAAGCAATTCACGCCCGTCCGACTACGGGAGGGCTACGACGTCACAGAGGTCGACTCCTTCCTCGACGAGGTGGAGGCCGAGCTCGAGCGACTTCTCGCCGAGAACGAGGAGCTGCGGGCCAAGCTCGCGGCGGCTCAGCGCGCAGGCGCGGGACAGGAGCGGCCGGTCGTCGACCAGACCGCTGCGCTGCCGCCTGTCGTGCAGCAGCCCAAGCCCCCGGTCGTGGTCGAGAAGCCGGAGGAGAAGCCACCCGTGGTGCCCGCTGTAGCGGCTGCGGGGGCTGCTGCGGCAGCAGGCACTGTCGGGGACGCGTCCAGCTCCGCCGTGCGGCTGCTGGAAATGGCGACCAAGCACTCCGACGACCTGGTCCAGGAGGCGAAGGACACCGCCGACAAGATCATCGGCGAGGCCCGCGCCAAGGCCGAGCGGCTGGAGAACGAGGCGCGTGGCAAGGCCGACCGGATGACCGGCGAGGCTCGTGCCCGCGCCGAGAAGCTGGACGGCGAGATCGCCGAGCGCCGCGCCCAGATGCTCGGCACGCTGGAGAAGCAGAAGGGTCAGCTCGAACGCACGATCGACGACCTGCACGCCTACGAGCGCGAGTACCGCAGCCGGCTGAAGACGTACTTCACCGAGCAGCTCAAGGCGCTCGGGAACGGCGACGACACGCTCAGCCCGCGCAACGGCTTCCGCCCGGAGGCTCGCGCCCAGGCTCACGGTCACGGCGTCTAAAGAAACCTCGAGAAGAGGCGGTGCTTTCCGGCGGCACCGCCTCTTCGGCATGTCTGGCCACTTCTGACACACCGTCCCTTCGTGGTGACAGGGTGTCAGGGCCAGGCAAGCGGATCCTTCCGGCCACTGAGTGTCTCGACATCGGTGAGCCGCAGCCGGTACGGCGTCAGCCGTAGCAGCGAGGGCGATTCCCCGGCCGGGCCGTCGGGGAACACACTCCAGAAGTCGTAGCCGAGCGGTGCCGGCTCGCCCCGGTAAGCTCCCAGGCTCGTTGCCGGGTCGCCACATCGGCGATCCACTCCGCGCGGCAGTCCGCGACTGCCACCTCATGACCGGGCTCCCAGTAGCTGCAGCTCAGATACGGGCTGTAGGCAAGGTGTCGCACCTTCACCGGCGTCGCCCGCGTGACGATCCACCCGGTCAGCTCATCCGCCAGTTCCCACACCGGATGCAGGATGCGGGTCCGCGGCCGCTGACCCGGGCCGACGGTCGCGACGGTGCACCACACGATCCGGTGCGCACGGTCCAGAAACTCCTTTTGCACAACCATGGTTGTAGGTTAAGTGATACACAACCAGGGTTGTATAGTTCGCGACATGGAATTCGACCCGGCCGGTGCGGACCTCTCGCTCGCCTCGCTGTTCGCCGGCTGGGCACTGGCGGACGAACTCCAGCGCAGGCTGGCCGCCGACGGCTTCGCGGATGCGCGCTTCGCCGACGGCGTGGTGTTCCAGCATCTGGTCGCCGGCCCGGTGACGATCAGCACACTGGCCGAGCGCCTCGGCGTCACGCAGCAAGCCGCCTCCAAGTCGGTCGTGGACCTGGAGAAGCGCGGCTACCTGAGCCGTGAGCCGGATCCGGCCGACGCACGCGCCCGCAACGTCGTCCTCACCCACCGCGGACAGGCCGTGATCGGCGCGGCCCGGCGGCAGCGGGCGGCGCTGGAGTCAGAACTTCGTCAAGCTTTCGGGGACGAACGGGTCGAGGCCGCGCGGCTGCTGCTGGTCGACACGATCAAACGGCTCGGCGCGAGCCCGTCGATCCGGGCCCGCGCCGTCCGTCCGCCCCGTTAGCTCACGCCTTGGCCAGCCAGTAGGTCAGTTGCAGTTCCTCTTCGGTGCCGGTAGCAACATCCGCCGACTCCGTCGGGGCCGAGTGCGCGAGTTCGACCGCCAGTACCTCGCGGGCGATCTCGTCACCGTGCTTGCCGAGGGCATCGGTCAGTTCGGTGTCCGTCGACGTGAGCCAGACCTTGACCCGGTCCGAGACCTCGAGGCCGGCGTTCTTCCGGGCCTCCTGCAGGGTCCGGATCACCTCACGGGCCAGACCGGCCTGCTTGAGCTCCGGCGTGACCTCGAGGTCGAGGGCAACGGTTTCGCCCTGCTCGTTCACCACGGACCAGCCTTCGCGCGGCCGCTCCGACAGCAGTACCTCCGACTCGCCGACCTCGACGTTCTCGCCGTCCACCACGACGGTCGCCGTACCCGACTCCTTCAGGGCGGCGGCCAGGGCGGCGGCGTCAGCCGCGGCGATCGCGGCGGCGACCACCGGGGTCTGCTTGGCGAACCGCTTGCCGAGCTCGCGGAAGTTGCCCTTCGCGGAGAACTCGACCAGGTCCGCGCCGGCCGACGACAGCGGTTCGACCGAACCCACGTTGAGCTCGTCGGCGATCTCCCGCAGCAACTGTGGCGAGAGGTCAGCGATCGCGGCCGATCCGACCAAGGCCCGCGACAACGGCTGGCGCGTCCGCACCTTGGCCTCCGCCCGCGCCGACCGGCCGAGCTCGACCACGCGACGCGCCATCGACACATGTTGCGCGAGTGCATCGTCGATAAGGCTCTCGTCGTACGTCGGGAACGTCGAAAGGTGCACCGACTCCGGCAGATCGGGCGTGACCGGACGGAACACGTCCTGCCAGACCCACTCGGTGACGAACGGCGTCAGCGGCGCCATCACCTGGGTCAGCGTCTCGAGCGTCTCGTGCAGCGTCGCCAGCGCGCCGCGGTCACCGGCCCAGAACCGGCGGCGCGAACGCCGGACGTACCAGTTCGAGAGCACGTCGACGAAGCCGCCGATCGCCGTGCCGAGCTTCTGCGTGTCGTAGCCGGCGTACGCCTCGTCCGCGTCGCGGACCAGCCGGTGCGTCTCGCCGACCAGCCAGCGGTCCAGCACCGATCGCTCGGCCACCGGCGGCGCGTCCGTGGGGGACCAGTCGGCCAGCCGCGCGTACAGGGCGTGGAAGGCGACCGTGTTCCAATAGGTGAGCAGCACCTTCCGGACGATCTCGTTCAGCACGTTCGGCCCGATGCCGCGCGCCTTCCATGGCGACCCGGACGCGGCCATGAACCAGCGCACCGCGTCCGCGCCGTGGTCGTCCATCAGCGAGATCGGTTCGAGGATGTTGCCCAGGTGCTTGGACATCTTCCGGCCGTCCTCGGCCAGGATGTGGCCGAGGCAGACGACATCGCGGTACGGCGACTCGTCGAAGACCAGCGTGCCGATCGCCATCAGCGTGTAGAACCAGCCGCGGGTCTGGTCGATCGCCTCGGAGATGAAGTCGGCCGGGTAGGTCTGCTCGAACTTCTCCTTCGAGCCCTCGACCCACGGGTAGCCCCACTGCGCGAACGGCATCGAGCCCGAGTCGTACCAGGCGTCGATCACCTCGGGCACCCGGCGGGACTCCGCGCCGCAGGTCGGGCAGGCGAAGGTGATGTCGTCGACGTACGGCCGGTGCGGGTCGGTCTCGCTGAGATCGCGTCCGGCCAGGTCGCCGAGCTCGGCCAGCGAGCCGACGCACACCTGGTGGTCGTCGGCGCAGCGCCAGATCGGCAGCGGCGTACCCCAGTAGCGGGATCGGGAGACAGCCCAGTCGATGTTGTTGCGCAGCCAGTCGCCGTACCGCCCCCACTTGACCGAGTCCGGGTACCAGTTGGTCTTCTCGTTCTCCCGGAGCAGCGCGTCCTTCACCTGGGTGGTGCGGATGTACCAGGACGGGAGGGCGTAGTACATGACCGGGGTGTGGCACCGCCAGCAGTGCGGATACGGGTGCTCGTACGGCACGTGCTTGTAGAGCAGGCCGCGGTCCTGGAGGTCCTTGACCAGGGTCGCGTCGGCCTTCTTGAAGAACTGCCCGCTGACCAGCGGTACGTCCGCGGCGAAGTGGCCGTTGCTGTCGACCGGGTTCACGACCGGCAGGTCGTATGCGCGGCTGACCGCGAGGTCGTCCGCACCGAACGCTGGGGCCTGGTGCACCAGACCGGTGCCGTCCTCGGTGGTGACGTACTCGGCCAGTACGACGTAGTGGGCCGGCTCCGGGAACTCGACCAGCTCGAACGGTCGCTGGTACGTCCAGCGCTCCATCTCACGACCGACGTACCGGCCGGTCACCGTCCAGCCCTCACCGAGCCGGTCCAGCAGCGGCTCCGCCACGACGAGCGACTCGGTGCCGTCGGTGGCGACGACGTACGCGACGTCGGGATGAACTGCGACAGCAGTGTTTGAAACGAGCGTCCAAGGTGTCGTCGTCCAGACCAGCAGCGACGCCTGACCGGCCAGCGGTCCGGAGGTCAGCGGGAAGCGGACGTAGACCGAGGGGTCGACGACCGTCTCGTAGCCCTGCGCCAACTCGTGGTCGGACAGACCGGTGCCACAGCGCGGGCAGTACGGCGTGATGCGGTAGTCCTCGACCAGCAGGCCCTTGTCGTGGATCTGCTTCAGCGACCACCAGACCGACTGCACGTACGGCGCGTCCATGGTCCAGTACGGGTGCTCCAGGTCCACCCAGTAGCCCATCCGCCGGGTCATGTCCTCGAACGCTTCGACGTGCCGCAGGACCGACTCGCGGCACTTGGCGTTGAACGCGGCGATGCCGTACGCCTCGATGTCGTTCTTGCCGGTGAAACCGAGTTCCTTCTCCACCGCGACCTCGACCGGGAGGCCGTGGCAGTCCCAGCCGGCCTTGCGCTCGACCCAGAAGCCGTTCATGGTCCGGTAGCGCGGGAACACGTCCTTGAAGACGCGGGCCTCGATGTGGTGCGTGCCGGGCATGCCGTTCGCCGTCGGCGGGCCCTCGAAGAACGTCCACGGTTGTCCGCCGGCGGATTGCTCGAGGCTCTTGGCGAAGAGGTCGTGCTCCTCCCACCGGGAGAGCACCTCGCGCTCGAGCGCGGGGAAGTCAACTTGCGCCGGGACCTGCCGCCATGGGGTCCCCGGGGTGTCTGCCGCCATCTTTCCGTCGTCCTTCGTCGCCAGTGACCTGCTGACGAGGGACGAAGTACCAGGCTTTGGTCGCCGGATACCGCGCGGTACCACCCTCCTTGGTAACTCCTGGTGGAGCTACCCACTTCCTTCCCGCGCCGCGGCCGGTTCTAATAGGTCCTTGCGGACCGTTCTTCCGGCGGCTCCGGGGTGATGGCCCCATCACTGCCTTTGCGGATCGCGGTTGTCAGTGTACGGCGTAGTACCAGGCAACTACGAATCGTTAATCAGTGGTCAGGTGAGAATTCAGGGATGAGAATTCTCCTGCGGGCCGGACCGGGTGCTTCCCGGATCACGACCGGTCCGTGGCAGGACGTCAAAGGGGGAGGAGAGCGACATCCGGCCGGGGTATCGAACAGATGTCCGGCTGAATTCCAGTTGGGTCCGAACTGATGCTCGTTCGGAACGAAACAGACTCGGGTGGTGAGGCAGTCGCAAGTGCGACTGTGACGCGCGGAACATCGAGTGGCCTTGAAGAACCGACTACCGTATGTCCACGGTCTGCGCGTCGGACTGGCACGTGGTGAACGCGTGGCCTACTGTCTTGCGACCAGTCCGCTTCAGTCTCCGACGAAGGCAGGGGGTAGCTGACCATGGCTACATCGGCTCCCAAGAAGACCGCCCCCCAACGCACCGCCGCGGCCAAGAAGAGCGCCGCGAAGAAGACGACCGAGCAGGCCAAGACCACGGCCCGCAAGAAGGCGCCGGCGAAGACCTCACCGGCCAAGAAGACTTCCGCGGCGAAGAAATCCACCGCCGCGGCGAAGAAGACAGCTGCGAAGACCCCTGCCAAGAAAGCTCCGACGAAGAGGGTGGCCATGAAGACGAACGAGAACAGGGCCCCGGCAACGGCGCCGGCGAAGTCCGCAGCACGCAAGGCTGAGACCCTCGCGGTGAAATCCGGGGAGACCCCGTGGACGACGGCCGAGCTGGCCGAGTTGCGCGGCGAGCTGGAAGCCGACGTGGTGCACCTGCGGGAGGAGATCCGCGACGCCGAGCAGGAGATCGTTGGACTGCTCCGCGACGGCGGTGACGGAGCGGGTAACGACCAGGCCGATGTCGGCTCCACCACGCTGGAGCGCGACCACGAGATGTCGCTGGCCAACAACGCCCGGGACATGCTGGACCAGATCGAGCGGGCCCTGGCCCGGATCGAGAACGGCACCTACGGCGTCTGTGAGAGCTGTGGCAACCCGATCGGCAAGGGTCGGTTGCAGGCGTTCCCGCGTGCGACACTGTGCGTGTCATGCAAAGAACGCGAAGAACGCCGCTGAACCAGACCTCGTCCCGTCAGGCGGGGGACGACGCTGAACCGACGCCGGAACCGGCCGACCACGAGTCGGCCGGTTCTCCGTCGTCTCCGGACCCTGCCACGCCGCCGCCGAAGAAGTCCTGGAAGTGGACCCTCATCTTCGCCGCTGTCGGGCTGGTCATCCTCGGGCTGGATCAGTTGACCAAGGCGCTGGCGCTGCAGCATCTGACGCCGGGTGAGCCGGTGAACGTGATCGGGAGCCTGCTGAAGTTCAACCTGATCCGGAACTCCGGCGCCGCGTTCAGTCTCGGCGCCGGGTATACGCCGTACATCAGCGTCATCCAGATCACCGTCGCGGCCGGGGTCGTCTACCTGTCCCGGCGGCTGGGGTCGGTGGGCTGGGCGATCGCTTTCGGGCTGCTGTTCGGCGGTGCGGTCGGCAACATCATGGATCGGGTCTTCCGGGAGCCGTCGCCGTTCCACGGACACGTGATCGACTTCCTGCAGACCCCGCACTGGGCGATCTTCAACGTCGCCGACATGGCGGTCACCACGGCCGCCTGCCTGCTGGTCCTCCAGACCCTGCGCGGCGTCCGCCTGGACGGTACGAAAGACCAGCGGAAGTGAGTGACTCCCGGACCGTGATGGTGCCGGACGGGCTGGCCGGCGAGCGCCTGGACGCGGCTCTGTCCCGCCTGTTCGGCGTGTCCCGGACCAAGGCCGCCGAGCTGATCGAGTCCGGCCTGGTCCAGGTCGACGGTGCCCCGGCGCCGAAATCGTCCCGGGTGGCGGCCGGCGTACTGCTGGATGTCGAGCTACCGCCTCCGCCCGGCGAAGTGACTGTCGTGCCCGAGACTGTGGACAACCTGCGGATCGTGTACGACGACGACGAGATCATCGTGGTCGACAAACCGGTCGGAGTGGCCGCGCACCCGTCACCTGGCTGGACCGGCCCGACCGTGATCGGTCACCTGGCCGGAGCCGGTTTCACCATCTCCACCAGCGGCGCCGCCGAGCGCAAGGGCATCGTCCACCGGCTCGACGTCGGCACCTCCGGCCTGATGGTCGTCGCCAAGACGGAGTACGCGTACACAGTGCTGAAGCGCGCCTTCAAGGAGCGCACGGTCAAGAAGATCTACCACGCACTGGTCCAGGGCCATCCGGATCCGTTCACCGGGACAGTGGACGCACCGATCGACCGGCACCCGCACCACGACTACAAGTTCGGCGTCGTCGCGGGCGGCAAACCGAGCGTCACCCACTACGAGACGCTCGAGGCGTTCCGGTACGCGACCCTGCTCGAGATCACCCTCGAGACCGGCCGCACCCACCAGATCCGCGTACACATGTCCGCGATCGGCCATCCGTGCTGCGGCGACCTGACGTACGGCGCCGACCCGGTGCTCGCCGAGCGGCTCCAGCTCACCCGGCAGTGGCTGCACGCGATGCGCCTCGGCTTCAACCATCCCGGCACCGGCGAGTACGTCGAGTTCACCTCGGAGTACCCGGACGACCTCGACCACGCGCTGGACCTGCTCGCGGACTCGCAGTGAGGCTGTATCTGTCTTCGTTCCGCCTGGGCGATCATCCCGAGCGCCTGGTCGCTCTCCTGCCGCCGAGCGGCCGGGTGGCCGTCATCTGCGACTCGATCGACTTCGAGGAGCCTGGCGAACGCAAGGAGAAGGTCGCAGCCGAGATCGCCTGGCTGACCGAGCTGGGTCTGCGTCCCGAGGAGCTCGATCTCCGCGAGTCCGCCGACTTCTCGACGTACGACGGAGTCTGGGTCCGCGGTGGGAACGTCTTCGTCCTCCGCGAGGCGATGGCACGCTCCGGCGCCGACCGGATCCTGCCCGACCTGATCCGCTCCGAGCAGCTCGTGTACGCCGGGTACAGCGCGGGACCGTGCGTCCTCGCACCCAGCTTGCGCGGGCTCGAACTGTGCGACGACGTCGATGCGGTCGACGGCGAGGTGATCTGGGACGGTCTGGGCGTCCTCGACCACGCGATCGTCCCGCACCTGAACTCGCCCGGTCACCCGGAGATGGAGTTCCTGGAGAAGGTCGCCGAACTGTACGACCGGACCGGCGTCGCCTACCTCCCGATGCGCGACGGCCAGGCCCTGGTCGTGGACGGCAACCACCGCGAACTGGTGTGATCCTGGTCTGATCCACGACCGGATAGCGGGCGGTGCCCGCGCGGATCGGTGAGCCGGTGAAGAACTGTCGGCAGGCCCGCATAGGCTGTTCCAGTCCCGCTCACTCACGCCCTGGGAGGTCTGCGAAGACATGGCGTCCAGCGACAGTTTCGTGCATCTACACGTGCACACCGAGTACTCCATGCTGGACGGCGCCGCGCGGATCGACGAGTTGTTCAAAACCGCCCATGACATGGGCCAGCCGGCGATCGCGACCACCGATCACGGCTACGTGTTCGGGGCCTACGAGTTCTGGAAGACCGCGAAGAAGTACGACGTCAAGCCGATCATCGGCGTCGAGGCGTACCTGACCCCGCACACGCATCGCAGTGAGCGGAAGCGGGTCAAGTGGGGCGACGCGAACTCGGGTCGCGACGACGTCTCCGGTAGTGGTGCGTACACCCACATGACGTTGCTGGCGAAGAACACCTCCGGCATGCACAACCTGTTCAGGATGAGCTCGCTGGCCAGTCTCGAGGGCTACTACTTCAAGCCCCGGATGGACCGCGAACTGCTGAACACCTACGGCCAGGGCCTGATAGCGACCACCGGCTGCCCGTCCGGTGAGGTGCAGACCCGGCTCCGCCTCGGGCAGTACAAGGAGGCCGTCGAGGCCGCCGCGGAGTTCCGCGACATCTTCGGCAAGGAGAACTTCTACTGCGAGCTGATGGACCATGGCCTCGGCATCGAGCGGGACATCCAGAAGGACCTGCTCAAGCTGGCCCGGGAGCTCGGCCTGCCGCTGGTCGCGACCAACGACCTGCACTACACCAAGCCCGAGGACTCGACCGCGCACGCCGCGCTGCTGTGCGTGCAGTCGGGCTCGACGCTGTCCGACCCGAACCGGTTCAAGTTCGACGCGAACGAGTTCTACGTCAAGACCGCGGCCGAGATGCGCGAGGTGTGGAAGGAACTGCCGGAGGCGTGTGACAACACGCTGCTGATCGCCGAGCAGTGCGACGTCAGCTTCACCGAGGGCGAGGGCCGGTTCATGCCGCGCTTCCCCTGCCCGGACGGACACAACGAGGAGTCCTGGTTCGTCTCCGAGGTCGAGACCGGCCTGCACTTCCGCTACCCCGACGGCATCCCGGACGCGGTCCGCAAGCAGGCCGAGTACGAGATCGAGGTGATCGTCGGGAAGGGATACGCCGGCTACTTCCTCGTCGTCGCCGACTTCATCAACTGGGCCAAGAAGAACGGCATCCGGGTCGGCCCGGGCCGTGGTTCCGGTGCCGGTTCGATGTGCGCGTACGCGATGAAGATCACCGACCTGGACCCGCTCCAGCACGGCCTGATCTTCGAGCGCTTCCTGAACCCGGAGCGGATGTCGATGCCCGACTTCGACGTCGACTTCGACGACCGCCGCCGCCCCGAGGTGATCCGCTACGTCACCGAGAAGTACGGCGACGACCGGGTCGCGATGATCGTCACCTACGGCACGATCAAGGCCAAGCAGGCGATCAAGGACGCCGGCCGGGTGCTGGACTACCCGTTCGCGATGGGCGACCGGATCACCAAGGCGATGCCGCCGACCGTGATGGGCAAGGACATCCCGCTGTCCGGCATCTTCGACCCGCAGCACAAGCGGTATTCCGAGGCCGGCGAGTTCCGGCAGCTGTACGAGTCGGACCAGGACGTGCGCAAGATCGTCGACACCGCGCGCGGGCTGGAGAACCTGAAGCGCCAGTGGGGTGTGCACGCGGCCGGCGTGATCATGTCCAGTGAGCCGCTGATCGACCTGATCCCGATCATGCGCCGCGAGCAGGACGGCCAGGTCATCACCCAGTTCGACTACCCGAGCTGCGAGACGCTCGGCCTGGTCAAGATGGACTTCCTCGGCCTGCGCAACCTGACGATCATGGACGACGCGGTCAAGAACGTCGAGGCCAGCCGCGGCATCACGCTCGACCTGGACGAGCTGGCCAAGAGCCTCAACGACGGCCCGACCTTCGAGCTGCTCGGCCGCGGTGACACGCTCGGCGTGTTCCAGTTCGACGGCGGCCCGATGCGGGCGCTGCTGCGGCTGATGAAGCCGGACGGCTTCGAGGACATCTCGGCCGTCGGCGCGCTCTACCGGCCCGGCCCGATGGGTGCGAACTCCCACACCAACTACGCC
Source organism: Kribbella capetownensis (assembly GCF_004331485.1). Lineage (GTDB taxonomy): Bacteria > Actinomycetota > Actinomycetes > Propionibacteriales > Kribbellaceae > Kribbella > Kribbella capetownensis. Next base: position 580,344 of record NZ_SJKD01000003.1, on the reverse strand, counting down.
CTCCGCAAGAACGGGCAGCAGGAGGTCTCGTACCTGCACCCGGAGCTGGAGCAGGCGCTGGAGCCGATCCTCGGACCGACGTACGGGCTGATCGTCTACCAGGAGCAGGTGCTGAAGATCGCCCAGGAGCTGGCCGGTTACAGCCTGGGCAAAGCGGACCTGCTCCGCAAGGCGATGGGCAAGAAGAAGAAGGAGGTCCTCGACGCCGAGTACGTCGGCTTCGAGGAGGGCATGAAGTCGAACGGCTTCTCGGCCCAGTCGATCAAGGCGCTCTGGGACGTCCTGGTCCCGTTCTCCGACTACGCCTTCAACAAGGCGCACTCCGCGGCGTACGGGCTGGTCTCGTACTGGACGGCGTACCTGAAGGCGAACTACCCGGCGGAGTACATGGCCGCGGTCCTCACGTCCGTCAAGGACGACAAGGACAAGATGGCCATCTACCTCAACGAGTGCCGCCGGATGGGCATCAAGGTGCTGCCGCCGGACGTGAACGAGTCGGACTCGAACTTCACCCCGGTCGGCACCGACATCCGCTTCGGTCTGTCCGCGATCCGCAACGTCGGCGTGAACGTGGTGGCCGAGATCGTCGCGTCCCGCGAGGAGAAGGGCCGGTTCACCGACTTCGTCGACTTCATCGACAAGGTGCCGCTGCCGGTCTGCAACAAGCGGGTGATCGAGTCGCTGGGCAAGGCCGGTTCGTTCGACTCGATGAACCACGCCCGGCGCGCGATCGTCGCGGTGCACGAGCAGGCCGTCGACGAAGCGATCGACCTGAAGCGGAACGAGGCGCACGGTCAGTTCGACCTGTTTTCGATGGGCGACGACGAGGCGGACGAGGGCGAGGGGAACAGCCGGCTCACCGTCACCGTCCCGGAGATCGAGGAGTGGGACAAGGCGACCAAGCTCGCGCACGAGCGCGACATGCTGGGGCTGTACGTCTCCGACCACCCGCTGTTCGGCGTCGAGCACGTGCTCACCAACGGCACTGACTGCACCATCGGTCAGCTGCTCGCCGACGAGGACCGGCCGGACGGCTCCCAGGTCACCATCGGCGGCCTGGTCACCGCGGTGCAGCGGAAGGTGAACAAGCGCGGCGACATCTACGCGATCGTCACCATCGAGGACCTCGAAGGTTCGATCGAGGTGATGATGTTCTCCTCGGCGTACCAGTTGCACGCACATCTGCTCAGTAACGACGCGATCATCTTGATGAAGGGCCGGGTCCGGCGTCGTGAGGACCGGCTCGAGCTGAGCGGCTCCGAGGTGATCGTGCCGGACCTGACCGAGGGCCCGAGCGGTCCGGTGGTGATCACGATGCCGGTCAACCGGTGTACTCCGCCACTGGTCGAGCAACTGCGGGACGTGCTGCAGTCGCATCCCGGGATGACCGAGGTGCAGTTGCGCCTGCAGGCCCGGCAGAAGACCACGGTGATGCGGATCGGCGACCGGTTCCGGGTGACGCCGACATCGTCGCTGATGGCGGATCTCAAGGCGCTCCTCGGCCCGTCCTGCCTGGCCAGCTGAGGGACCTGTGAACGAGTCTTCTTCCGCTGTGCGGCACACTGTCGAGGTGAGTCAACAGGAGTCCGCTCAGCCCTCGCCGTACGTCGCACCGCCCTCGGGGGTGCCGTTCGGTACGCCGCAGGCCTCGGAGCCGGCGATGCCGTGGGCGAAGGCGATCCTGGTGACCGTGGTTGTGTTCCTGGTCGCCGGTGTGGTGGCCGGGTGGGCCTGGCAGCAGTTCTCCCCGCTGGCGCAGTACACGGTCGACGAGCGCGGCGGTGCTCTCGGCGAGGAGCAGATGACCCGGATCTTCGGGCCGGACGGCACGTTCACCTCGATCGGGTTCGTGACCGCGCTGGTGCTGGGTGCCGCACTCTTCTGGTGGCTGCGCAACTACGGCCCGTGGTCGGTCGCGATCGTCGTACTCGGCGCCTGCATGGGTTCGGGAATCGCGTGGGGCGTCGGCATGCTGCTCGGCCATGAGCCGCTCCAGCAGCGGCTGGAGGCGGCCAAGCCGGGAGACCTCGTGTCCGCCCCGCTGGAGCTGCATACCTGGACTCCGGCCGCGGCCTGGCTGGTCGGTGCCGCCCTTGCCGCAGCGGTCATCGCCGCCACCACCTGGCGCAGCGAGCCGGTTGCAACCACTTCGCAACCTGGTGCGTCAAACACCCCGCCACCGGTGCACTAGTGTGTCCAGGTCGTGCCGCGCGGGAGCGCCGGACGACCTAGCCGGTGGGTGAGGCCACCGGACCACGCGAGGGAGCATATGTCCGACCAGAACATCCCGCCCAACCCGCCGTACCCAGGCGCCGGCGGTCCGCAGCACCCCCAGAACCCGTACGGCGGACCCCCGCAGGGACAGCGTCCGTACGCCGGTCCGCCGCAGGGCCAAGGCCAGTACGGCGGCCCCGCTCAGCACGGTGCTCCGCAGGGACAGCGCCCGATGGGTGCTCCCGGCAACCAGCAGCCTCCGTGGACCCAGGGCCCGCCCCAGGGTGGACCGCAGTACGGCCAGGCGCCGTCGCAGGGTCAGCCGGGTCAGGCGCCGTACGGGCAGCAGCCTGGCGGTCCGGCGTACGAGCAGCTGAACATCGGCGGGCAGCCGCCGCAGGGACCGGGGTTCGGTCCGGGAGAGTGGCAGCAGGAGCCGAAGAAGCGCCGCGGCAAGGTGATCCCGCTGATCGCCGCGCTGGCCATGGTGCTGGTCGTCGCCGGCGGCGGAATCTTTGCCTACGGCAAGCTGAACGGCGGCAAGCAGCCGGAGGCCGTGCTGCCCGGCACCGCGGTCGCGTACGCCCGGGTGGACCTGAACCCGTCGGCCGGCCAGAAGGTCGCCGCGATCCGGTTCCTGATGAAGTTCCCGTCGGTCAAGGAGAAGCTCGGCCTGACCGGTGACAAGGACGACCTGCGGCAGAAGCTGTTCGAGCAGATCAAGAAGTACGCCGGTGACGACCTGGCCGATGTGAACTACGAGAAGGACATCAAGCCGTGGCTCGGCGAGCGTGCCGGCGTGGCCGCACTGCCCGCCACCGACGGCAAGAAGGACCCGACCGTGGTGCTCGCCGTTCAGGTGAAGAGCGAGAGCGACGCGAACAAGGGCCTGGACAAGTTGCTGGCCAACGAGGACGAGAAGCCGGGCCGTGCGTTCAGCAACGGCTACGTGCTGCTCGCCGACAGCCAGGCGATCGTCGACGCGGCGGTCGCCACCGCCAAGGACAACCCGCTGGAGAAGAACGCCAAGTTCACCGCGGACATGGACAAGCTCGGCGAGCGCGGCTTCGTGTCGGCGTGGGCGGACATGAAGGGCATCGCCTCGCTGTCCGGCCGGGTCCAGTCCGAGCAGTTGGCCGGCCTGGGCGACGCGAGCATGGCGGCGGCGCTGCGGTTCGACTCGCAGTACGTCGAGCTGAAGGGCATCGCGTCGGGCGACCAGAGCATCAAGGTCAACTCGGCCGACGCCGCTGACGTGATCAGCCAGTTGCCGGACAGCACCGCCGGTGCGCTCGCGGTGTCGGGTGGCGAGAGCCTGATCGACACGATGTGGAAGCAGATGGAGAAGGCGGCCAACGGCAACCTCGAGCAGCTCACCCAGGGCTTCGCGGAGGAGACCGGCCTGAAGCTCCCCGACGACCTGAAGGTTGTCCTGGGCAAGAACCTGGCCCTCGCGATCGACAAGGACACCTCGAACGGCCCGAAGATCGCGGCCCGGCTCGAGACCGACCCGGCCAAGGCCGAGCCGGTGGTGGAGAAGCTGACCACGCTGCTGCGGGACAAGTCCCGGGCGAACATCCCGGTCGAGTCGGCCAAGGACGACGACACGCTCGTGCTGGCGACAGACAAGGACTACGCGGACCAGGTGCTGAAAGGCGGCACGCTGGGCCAGACCGACAACTTCAAGCAGGCCCTGCCCGACACGAAGGGCGCGGTGTCGATCGGCTACATCGACTTCGAGGCCGCGGGTTCGCTGAGCGAACGCTTCAGCTCCGACAAGGACCTGGCCGCCCTGAAGTCCGGCGGCTTCGTCGCCCGCTCAACCGGCGACGGCCAAGCGGACTTCACCCTCCGGGTAGTCGCGAAGTAGTTCAACACCAGACAAGCCCCGGCCGGCATCGCGATCGCCGCCCGGGGCTTGCTCTGCCCGCAGCCGGTCCAGCCGGGCGGAGCAGCTAGCCGCACTCGGCCGGGAATCGGGTGGTGGGCTTCGCGGAAACAAGTTGCCGTCAGGCGGCGAAAAGTTTCCGTGCAGCGGGCCGGTGAGAGGCCCGCCTCGGGGAAAATCGCGACTTTGGGCGCGGGTCGACCACGCCGGCGCGGGCGGTTTCAATCGGTTGTTGCACGTAGTGCCTCGTTGAGGGCTTGGGCTGGAGTCTTCCATCCCAGGGTCACGTCACCGGCCACAAGCGCCTGACCCATCCCACCCTCGGCCGCCTCACCCTGCCGTACGAGGTCCTCGCCGTTCTCGACGCCCCGGACCAGTACCTCGTCGTGTACGGCCTGGAGAATCCGCTGCCGGACGATGTCGAAATCTCCGGATCGGTCTCTACCTCCTGAGTGAAAGCACCTTTCACCCAAAGGAGAACCGAGATGAACCACCTCACCGGCATTCGGACCGTCGGCGTACCGGTCACCGACCAGGATCGTGCGGTCGCGTTCTACACCGAGACGCTGGGATTCGAGCTGTTGATGGATGCTCCGCTGCCGCAGTTCGGCGGTCGCTGGATCGTGGTCGCGCCACCGGGCGCCGCGGCCAGCATCGCGCTCACCCCGGCCAGGGACGACAGCCCGGCCGGCGTCGACACCGGCATCCGCCTGTCCAGCCCGGACGCCGAGGCGGCGCACGAGCACTTCCGCGCCGAAGGCGTCGAGACCGACGAACTGCTGAAGTGGCCGGGCATCCCGCCGATGTTCAGCCTCCGCGACCAGGACGGGAACCGGCTGTACGTCTCTCAGGAATGATCCGGCAACGTCACGCCGGTGAGCGCGGCGCAGGCGTCCAGGAAGGCCGCTTGCACCTCCGGATCGGACGCAGCCGGATGCGTCCGATGCGGCCGGAGGTGGTAGTAGTACCCGCCACTCGGCGTGCTCGCCGCGGTGGCGAGCCAGACCTGGGTCAGGTGCGCCTGGCCCAGGTCGCCGGGTGCACCGCGGCCGCCCATCTTGGTCGGGACCCAGCCCGGATCCAAGGAGTTCGACAGTACGTCGGGCCACAGCCGGGCGACCGCGAACGCGAGGATCACGTCGTGCAGCTTCGAGTCCGAGTACGCCTGCGCTCCCCGCCACCGCCGCCGTACCCACTGCAGATCATCGAGTACGACGTCCCCGCTCTCGTGCATGCCCGAGCTCAGGTAGATCAGCCGGCCCGGCCGATCGATCAGAGCCGTCAGCAGGTACGGCGCCAACGCGTTGACGGCGAACACGTGTTCCAGCCCGTCGACGGTCTCGATCCGCGGTTCCTGATAACCGACCGCAGCGTTGTGGATCACCACATCGAACCGCCCCGACTCATTCGCCTGCCGAGCCAGGTCGCGCGTCTCCGCGATACTCGCAAGATCACCGATCAACGCAGCTTCGGCCCCAGGCAGCGCGGCCATCGCATCGGCAGCACGGACGTCGTTGCGCCCATGCAGTACGACGCTGTGCCCTTGATCAATGAGCTCGGCCGCGGCCAGCCGACCGAGCCCGTCCGCAGTACCAGTGATCAGAATCCGTGCCACGGCCCCCACTCTGCCAGTTCCGCAGCGCTGAACTCCTTCGGTGCCACTATCGAAGGATGTTGAAGTCGGGGGTGGCGGCGCTGGTGGTGCTGACGTTGGTCGGTTGTTCGGGCGGGAGCCCGCGGGCGAGCGCGCCTGCCACAGCGGCCATCTTCGTTGATCCCGCGACGACGCCGCTCGATCCAGCCAAGGCGATGGCCTTGCAGGACGTGCTCGCGAAGATCGTCGCGACGCCGGACGTCGAGTCGGGCTCGCGGGGTGTCACGGCCTCGGTGGTCACCGATCGGTGGACCTGGTCCGGGGCGGCGGGGAAGGACGCCAGGGGTACGGCGCTGACCGCGGACACGAGTATGGCGGTCGCGAGCATCACGAAGACGTTCGTCGCGGCAGAAGTGATGCTCTTGGCGAAAGCGAAGAAGGTCGACCTGGATGCGCCGATCTCGACGTACGTGAAGCACAAGCTGACCGCGAACAACGCGACCGTCCGGCAGCATCTCTCGATGACGTCCGGCGTACCGAACTACCGGCCCGACGACTACACGCGGATGGACAAGGCAATCTCGGCCGCGCCGGGTAAGCACTGGACACCTGAGCAGGCCTTGTCCTACGACACCGCGCCGGTCGGAGCACCGGGCAGCACTTACAACTACAGCAATCCCAGCTACGTACTGCTCGGCCTGCTGATCGAGAAGGTGACCGGGCAGCCGCTCGCGACCGTGCTCCGCCGGGACCTGGCGACGCCGGCGGGGCTGCAACACGCTGCCTTCCAGGACGGCGAGAAGCCGCAGCCGCCGGCCGTGGTCGACGCCAATCCCGGGTGTGGCCCGGCGAACGACGGCTACCTCCCGTGCCGCTCGATCGCCAGCTTGTCGGCGGCGAACGGAGGGCTGGCCGCGGACGCGCCGACGATCGCGCGCTGGGGATACGAGCTGTACGGCGGCCGCGTGCTTCCGGCCGACCTGGTGAGCGAGATGACCAAGGGCGAGGGGGAGTACGGGCTGGGCACGATGCGGTTCACCGGGCAGTTCGGCATCGGTACGGCGTTCGGTCACCGCGGTGAGCTGGCCGACCACACCAGCCTCCTGGTCGTGATCCCGGAGAAGAGGCTCTCCGTCGCCCTACTCTTTGCTGACGGCAACAAACAGGTCGACACCGCGATGACCCAACTCATCACCACCCTCCAGCCCCTGCTCGGCTGATCGGACCCGGGCTACGGACCCGGTGGCGAGGCCGGATCGGGCAATGACGCCGGACGGTTTCGGTGGCATGATCGGAGGATGAGGTGGAGCGCGGCCGCCCTCCTGGTGATCGCGCTGGTGGGGTGCTCTGGTGGGGGAGGGGAGCCGGCAGCAGCGCCGGTCGTCCCTGTCACGGTGCCGGCGTTCCCGGATCCGGGAACGACCGCGCTTGACCCGGGGAAAGCCCAGGCCCTGCAGGCCGTACTGGCGAAGATCGTCGCGTTTCCGGACAGCCCGGCAGGTTCACGGGGTGCGACCGCGGCGGTCGTCACCGATCGTTGGACGTGGTCAGGAGCGGCCGGCAAGGACAGCGCCGGAACAGCGTTGCGCCCGGACACGAGCATGGCGGTCGCCAGCATCACGAAGACGTTCGTCGCGGCGGAGGTGATGCTGCTCGCCAAGGCCGGGAAGGTCGAACTGGACAAGCCGATCTCGACGTACGTGCAGCACAAGTTGACGGCGAACGGCGCGACCGTCCGGCAGCATCTGTCGATGACGTCCGGCGTGCCGGATTACCTGGACGGGGACTACCGCGCGGTGGACCAGGCGGTCGCAGCGGCACCAGGTAAGCATTGGACGCTCGATCAGCCGCTGTCGTACCACACCGCTACGGTCGGGGCGCCGGGCGGCGACTCCGGTTACAGCAACCCCAGCTATCAGCTGCTGGGGCTGCTGGTCGAGAAGGTGACCGGCCAGCCGCTCGCCGGTGTACTCCGTCGTGATCTGGCCGCACCGGCTGGGCTGAAGCACGCCGCCTTCCAGGACGGGGAGAAGCCGCAGCCCCCTGCGGCTGTGGACCACAACGACTCCTGCGGCGAACCGGACGGTTACCTTCCGTGCCGCGCGTGGGCGAGTGCGGTGGCTGCGTCAGGCGGACTCGCCGCCGACGCACCGACGGTCGCGCGCTGGGGATACCAGTTGTACGGCGGACGCGTGCTGCCGCCTGACCTGGTCAGCCAGATGACCACGAAGGGCAACGCGCCCTACGGGTTGGGGACGATGCTGTTCACGCTGCAGTTCGGCCTCGGCACGGCGTACGGCCATTTCGGGGACATGCCCGACCACACCAGCCTGCTCGTCGTGGTCCCGGCGAAGAAGGTCTCGGTCGCCCTGCTGGTCGCCGACGGCGGCAGGCACCTCGACAGCGCGATCACCGGGCTGACCACGGCCCTCCAGCCCTTGCTCGGCTGAGCGCGGACTGGAGGACTTGCCCAGGCGGCGCTCGCCTCAGCGGTGGACTCGGTAGCGGATGTGGGTGGCTGCTGGGGTGTCGATCACGCGGACGACGTCCAGCTCGACGCGGTTCGGCAGGACGTCGAAGAGCCGGAGCCCTTCGCCGAACAGGACCGGGACCTGGTCGATCTGGAGTTCGTCGAGGACGCCGGCCTCGAGCGCCTTCTGGGCGGTGACCGCACCGTGGACCAGGACGTCCTTGTCCCCGGCCGCGGCTTTGGCCTGCGCCATCGCGGTCTCGATGTCGGAGACGATCTTCACCTGCGGGTACTTCTGCTCGATCGCCGGCGCCGGTTGGCGGCTGAGCACGAAGATCGGTACGCCGTCGTGGTGTTCCCCGCCGTAGTAGTCGACCTGCTCGGCGGTTCGCCGGCCGACCAGCACCGCGCCGGTCGCGTTCAGCTCGTCCCAGACATCGCCGGCCGGACCCTCCGGCCGACCGAACTCGCCGTCCGGCCGCTCGTACCACTTGTGCAACCGCATGAAGCCGTCGCCGCCCGGGTTGCCCGGACGGTCGTTCGGTCCCGCGATGTACCCGTCGAGGGACATCGCCATCAACAACACCGATGAAGACATGATCCTGCTCCTTCACTCCGGAGAGCGCGGCCGACCCGCGCTCATACCCTCGCGTCGAAGGAACCCGGCCGGACTCGACATCAGTCCGCAGCGGACAACGCCTCCAGGACGCCCTCGCCGTACTTGGCGAGTTTGTTCTCGCCGATACCGCTGATGGTGCCGAGCGCGGCCAGGCTGCCGGGAAGGTCGGTGGCGATCTGGCGGAGCGTCGCGTCGTGGAAGATGACGTACGCCGGAACGCCTTGCTCCTTGGCCACGGCGGCACGCCAGGTCCGTAGCCGCTCGAACACGGGAGCCGCCTCGGGGGAGAGGTCCGCCGCGGCGGCCTTCTTCTTCGATCCGGACGAGGACCTCGACCGCACCCGCTCCGGCTCGCGGCGCATCATCACCTCGCGCCGCCGGCCGAGCACCTCACCGCTCTCGTCGGTGAGGACGAGCGTCCCGTAGTCGCCCTCGACCGCGAGCAGCCGCAGCGCCAGCAGTTGCCGGATCACGCCGCGCCACTCGGTGTCCTTCAGCTCGGTCCCGATCCCGAACACGCTCAGCTGGTCGTGCCGGAACTGCTTGACCTTCTCGGTCTCCTTGCCGAGCAGGATGTCGATCAACTGGCCGGCGCCGAACTTCTGGCCGCGCTCGTGCTGCAGCCGGTACACGGTCGACAGCAGCTTCTGCGCCGCGATCGTCCCGTCCCACGACTCCGGCGGGGTCAGGCAGGTGTCGCAGTTCCCGCACGTGTCGCCGTGCTGTCCGAAGTACGCGAGCAGTTGCGACCGGCGGCACTGCACGGTCTCGCACAACGCCAGCATCGCGTCGAGATGCGAACTGAGCCGGCGCCGATGCGCGAGGTCGCCCTCGGATGTGTCGATCATCTTCCGCTGCTGTACGACGTCCTGCAGTCCGTAGGCGAGCCACGCGGTCGACGGCAGCCCGTCGCGGCCGGCGCGTCCGGTCTCCTGGTAGTAGCCCTCGACCGACTTCGGCAGATCGAGGTGCGCGACGAAGCGGACGTCCGGCTTGTCGATGCCCATCCCGAACGCGATCGTCGCGACCACTACGAGGCCGTCCTCGCGCAGGAACCTGGCCTGGTTGGCGGCGCGGGTCCGGCTGTCCAGGCCGGCGTGGTACGGCACGGCCTCGATCCCGTTCTGGGTCAGGAAGGCCGCCGTCTTCTCGACGCTGTTGCGGGACAGGCAGTAGACGATGCCCGCGTCACCGGCGTGCTCGGTCCGGAGCAGGTCGAGCAACTGCCGCTGCGGGCTGTCCTTCGGCACGATCCGGTACTGGATGTTCGGCCGGTCGAAGCTCGCGACGAAATGCTTCGCGTCGGTCAGCTTCAACCGGGTCGCGATCTCCTGGTGCGTCGCCTCCGTTGCGGTCGCGGTCAAGGCGATCCGCGGTACGTCGGGCCAGCGCTCGTGCAACTCCGACAGCATCAGGTAGTCGGGCCGGAAGTCGTGGCCCCACTGGGACACACAGTGCGCTTCGTCGATCGCGAACAGTGCGATCTTGCCCTGGTCGAGCAGCCGGACGGTCGACTCCACCCGCAGCCGCTCGGGTGCGAGGTACAGCAGGTCCAATTCGCCGGCCAGGAATGCCTGCTCGACCTCACGCCGCTGCTCGAAGTCCTGGGTCGAGTTGAGGAACCCGGCCCGGACCCCGAGCGCGGTCAGCGCGTCGACCTGGTCCTGCATCAGCGCGATCAGTGGCGAGATCACCACACCCACGCCGGATCTGACCAGCGCCGGGATCTGGTAGCACAGCGACTTGCCGCCACCGGTCGGCATCAGCACCAAGGCGTCACCACCGGCCACGACCGTGTCGATGATCTCGGCCTGCTGACCGCGGAAGGCGTCGTACCCGAAGACTCGGCTCAGCACTTCGACAGCTTCGGAAACGGGCAGCCCGGATGTCTCGGTCACCCCGCGAGTCTAGTGAGATCGCCGCGCCGATGCTGGGCGTGCAGCATGAACCTGTGGATTACTTGGGGATCTCGCCGGCGTAGGTGCCGACGCTCCAGATGTTGCCCTCGGGATCGCGCACGGTGAAGCCACGGGATCCGTAGTCCGAGTCGGACAGCCCGCGGACCACGGCCGCGCCGGCGGCGATCGCGCGGCCGATCAGGCTGTCGGGGTCCTCGTGGACGAGATAGACCGACTGGGGTACGTCGGCCAGCGCGGTGAACTCGTCTGGTTCGGACTTGGCATCGCTCGAGCCCACCATGATGCCGCCACCGGTCGGCCAGGACAGCTCGGCATGCAAAACCGAACCCTCGGCCGCTCCGGGGTACGACGCGACCAGGACGAAACCGAGGCCCTCGGTGAGGAACTTCAGTGCGGCCTGTCCGTCCTTGTAGTGCAGGCCGGGCCAGACGCCGATCACGTTCTTCTGCTGTTCAGTCGTCGTGTTCATACCTCCAACTCTTCGGCCCAGGCCGGGACGAAGTCTTGAAGATTTGGGAGCTCCTCGGTCAGCCACTGCCGCGGCGAGCAGCCCGCGATCGCCTGCCACTCGCGGGTCAGATGCGCCTGATCGGCGTACCCGAACTCCGCGGCCAGGTCGGCGAGCCGGATCGTCGGCTGCCGTCGCAATCGCCCGACCGCCCGCTCGAACCGCAGCACGCGCGCCGCCACCTTCGGCGCCAGCCCGAACTCGGCGGTGAAGCGATCGGTCAGATGCCGCCGGCTCCACCCCACCTCGGCGGCCAGTTCCTGTACGCCGATCGCCCCGCCGGCGTCACGTAGTCGTCGCCAGGCCCAACTCACCTCCGGACGCACCTCATGTGCAGGCGTGTCCGCCATCCGCCGAAGGAACAGCGTTTCGAGTAGGTCCATGCGCTCGTCCCAACCCGGGGCCTCCCGCAGCTGCTCCGTCAGCATCCGGGCCGGCCGGCCGAGCACCTCATCGAGGCCGACGACGGTCGACGCGAGCTCACCGGGTGGCAGGCCGAGCAGGACGCGCGCCGCGGCCGGTGTCAGCGACAGCTGGACGCCCGCCCGGCTGGGTGTCGCGCCGATGTGGACCGCGGTCGAGTGCAGTCCGCCGACCAGTGCGTCGTATTTCTCCACCGGACAGTCCGGCCAGGCGACGCCGAGCGGATCGTCCAGCGTGATGACGAGCGTCAGGTACCGCGACGGCAGGCCGCGGTGCAGGTCGGGCGGATCGCCGTGGTACGCGTACCCGCTGACGTCACCGACGTACGGGCGCAAGGCTGGGTGCACCGCGCGCGTGTGATGCTCCATCCCACCCATGGTCACAGGCTAGATCCGGCCTCGGACAGAATCATCCGCGCCAGTATCCGGGACCCGCGTACCGCCATCCGGACGCACGTGGCACCATCGGATCAGTCGTCCCGCGAGCGAGGAGAGTGCCGTCGTGCCAGCCTTGAGGTCCCGTACCGTCACCCACGGCCGCAACATGGCCGGCGCCCGCGCCCTCATGCAGGCGTCCGGGGTCGCCCGGGAGGACTTCGGCAAACCGATCATCGCGGTGGCGAACAGCTTCACCGAGTTCGTGCCCGGCCACACCCACCTGGCGCCGGTCGGCCGCATCGTGTCCGAGGCGATCCACGCGGCCGGCGGGATCGCGCGCGAGTTCAACACGATCGCCGTCGACGACGGGATCGCGATGGGCCACGGCGGAATGCTCTACAGCCTGCCGTCGCGGGACCTGATCGCCGACTCGGTCGAGTACATGGTCGAGGCGCACTGCGCCGACGCGCTGGTCTGCATCTCGAACTGCGACAAGATCACCCCGGGCATGCTGAACGCCGCGCTGCGGCTGAACATCCCGACCGTGTTCGTCTCCGGCGGCCCGATGGAGGCCGGCCGGGCCACCCTGGTCGACGGCACCGTGCGCAAGCTGGACCTGATCGACGCGATGTCCGAGGCGGTGAACGAGAACGTCTCCGACGCCGACATCCTGCGGATCGAGGAGAACGCCTGCCCGACCTGTGGCTCCTGTTCCGGCATGTTCACCGCGAACTCGATGAACTGCCTGACCGAGGCGATCGGCCTGTCGCTGCCCGGCAACGGTTCGGTGCTCGCGACCCACACCGCGCGGAAGGCCCTGTACGAGAAGGCCGGCGAGACCGTCGTACAGATCACCAAGCGGTACTACGACAACGACGACGCGACCGTGCTGCCGCGCAACATCGCGTCCCGCGAGGCGTTCGGGAACGCGATGGCGCTGGACATCGCGATGGGCGGGTCGACCAACACGATCCTGCACCTGCTCGCGGCCGCGCAGGAGGCCGAGGTCGGCTTCGACCTGGACGACATCAACGCGGTCTCGCGCCGGGTGCCGTGCCTGGCCAAGGTCGCGCCGAACGTGGCGCCTGGCGGGACGTACTACATGGAGGACGTGCACCGGGCCGGTGGTATCCCGGCGATCCTCGGTGAGCTGCACCGGGCCGGACTGCTGAACGAGAACATCCACACCGTGCACAGCGACTCGATCGACGAGTGGCTGAAGACGTGGGACCTGCGCGGCGGTTCGCCGTCGCCGGAGGCTGTCGAGCTGTGGCACGCGGCGCCCGGCTGCAAGCGGTCGGCAACCGCGTTCTCGCAGTCGGAGCGGTGGGAGACGCTCGACACCGACGCGGCCGGCGGATGCATCCGCGACTTCGAGCACGCGTACTCGAAGGACGGCGGCCTCGCCGTACTGAAGGGCAACCTGGCCGTCGATGGTTGCGTCGTGAAGACGGCCGGGGTGGACGAGTCGATCTGGACGTTCCAGGGTCCTGCGGTGGTGTGCGAGTCGCAGGAGGAAGCGGTCGAGAAGATCCTGGCCAAGCAGGTCCAGCCGGGTGACGTCGTGGTGATCCGGTACGAGGGTCCGAAGGGCGGCCCCGGGATGCAGGAGATGCTGTACCCGACCTCGTTCCTGAAGGGCCGCGGCCTGGGCAAGGTCTGCGCGCTCGTCACCGACGGCCGCTTCTCCGGGGGCACGTCGGGCCTGTCGATCGGCCACGCCTCTCCGGAGGCCGCGTCCGGTGGCACGATCGCTCTGGTCCAGGACGGCGACCAGATCCGCATCGACATCCCGAACCGCTCGATCGAACTGCTGGTCGACGAGGCCGAGCTGACCGTACGCCGCGATGCCCTCGGCGGCGTCTATGCGCCGAAGAATCGTGAGCGCAAGGTCTCGCAGGCGCTCCGTGCGTACGCCGCCATGGCGACCAGCGCCGACAAGGGCGCGGTACGCGACGTGAGCAAGCTCGGCTGACCCAAAGCCAGTCCACCACCCCGAATCCGCCGGCTGGGTGTTCGGTTGGGGTGGCGGCGCCAACCCGTCGGCATTTCAGCGGATCTCCGCGCGACTTGTGGGTTGTTCGTTCGAAATACCGAGGGAGAACCCACAACGGAAGTGGAGATCCGCTCGAATGCGCGGGGAAGAGCGGGCGCGTCTGGGCTGGGGTGTGCCGGGACGGGCCGTGTCGGGGGCGGGTGTGGTGTGCGGGGGCGGGCGGGGTTAGAGCTCGAGGTCGAAGGCGAGATTAATGGCCTCGGCCAGGGCAGGTTCCTGGTCGGGGTGGAGGTAGCCGATCAGGCGGCCGAGCTGGACCCTCGGGATGGTCTGGATGTTGTCGCAGGAGATCGCGCTCTGGTGGTCGAGCCCGTTCTCCGGGCCGACCAGTACCTCGGTGGACAGGCCGCGGATCGTGCTGGTGATCGGTGCGACTGTCACGTTGGTGAGGCGTGGGCGGATGAGCTCGCGCGTCAGGACCACGACCGGCCGCGGTTTGTCGAGCCGGGCGATGTGGAGTGGCCGCATCAGTCGAGGTCGGTGAGCACGGTGCCGGCGGCCGCGGGGGCCAGGCCCTCCAGGTCGGGGTAGTCGCCGTGCTCGGTCAGGATCGCGAGGTCGCGGGCGGCCAGCTCGCGGCGGCGCTCGCGCTCCATCGCCCGGGCGACCACGGACGCCCGGCTCGTTGCCTTGTCGGTCGCCACCAACTCGTCCATGAAGTCGACGAGCTCATCCGGCAACCGCACGGTGATCTGCTTGCTCATACCAGAACCATACCGCGCTGGGATTCACTTCGGTAGGGCAGTCTGCTCCACGCACGTCTGCCACAGCCGCTCGGCGGTCGCCCGATCCTGGGCCGCAGCGGAAGGCTGGGTGAGTTTCTTGTCCGAGTAGTAGCCGCCGGCCTCGGCTTCAGCTCCCGCCGCCAGCCATACCAGCGTCTCGGCGCCCTGCTCCGGTGTCTTGGCGAACGGCTTGGTCATCGCCATCATCGCCTTCATCAGCCGGCCGTTGTTGGTGTTGAAGCCGGTGGAGACGAGCCCAGGCTCGAACGAGTACGCCGGAACCCCGCGCCGGGCCAGTTCCGCGGTGAGCAGGATCGTCGCGAGCTTCGTCTCGCCGTACCGGCGCAGCGGGCCGCCGGTCATCCGGGCGGTGGTGGAGTAGAACCGCTCGCCGGCCAGGTCGTCGAAGTCGATGCGCTTCGCCTTCGCGTGCTCGTCCGAGACGGTCATGATCACCCGGCCGCCGGCGGCGAGGCGGTCAGTCAGGAGATTGGTGATCAGGTACGGCGCGAGCACGTTCAAGGCCCAGGTCAGCTCGATCCCTTCCGAGGAGAGCTGGTGGGAGCCGTAGATCGCGCCGGCGTTGTTCACCAGGACGTCGATGACCGGCGCCCGGACCACCACGTCGGCGACCATCGTCCGGATCGAGGCCTGGGAGGTCAGATCGGCCTCGAAGACGTCCGCCCCGCCGAGGTCCGCCGCGACCTTCTCGGCCTTCGCCCGATTCCGCGCCACGAGCCCGATGCGGGCGCCCTGCTGACTCAGCTCGCGGGCGGCCGCCAGCCCGATTCCGTTGGTTCCCCCGGTGATCAGTACGTATTTCCCGTCCATCCCCAGCCCCTTCAAGAAGATCCCCTGGGACTACTAGAACCCCGGCGGGGGTCAGTTCGGCGACATTGTCGACCAGCTGAGGTCGGTGTCGGGCAGCGAGGGGAGCGCGGCGATGGCGGCGAGCTCGGTGTCGAGGAGGCCGACGAGCTGGGCCAGCCGGGCGGTGGTGTCGGTGGCCTCGAGCAATTTCTGCCGGTCCGGGGTGAGCAGAGTCATCGCAGCCGACATCAGGTACGACAGCGTGTTCGGGTCGTCCGGCAGCTCGCCGATGTGCAGACCCGGGCGGCTGATCTCGGTGACGGCCGCGGCGTACCGGCGGAACCGCTCGATCGCGATGGTCGCCGTACCGAGGGGGTCGTCGCCCAGCTCCTCGTCGAGCCACTCGACGTCCGCGACCAGGTAGTCGCCGCCGCCGTCCAGCTCGGCCACCTTGAACCGGCGGTTGCCGGTGAGGGTGAGCTCGACCGGTCCGTCGTCGTCGGCATCGAGAGTGATCTCGGAGATCGTCGCCGCACAACCGGTCCCGTAGAGCGACCGGAACACCCGCTCACCCAGCTCGTACCCGTCCCGGACGGCCAGCGCGCCGCAGACGAGTTCACCGCCGTTCTCGACCAGGTCGCGGACGACCGCGCGGCCCTGGACATCGGTGACCGGAATGGGGAGCACCAGCCCGGGGAAGATCACCGTCTCGACAGTGAGCAGCGGCAGGCGGGAGTCCATGCTGTCGAGCGTAGTGGACGATCACCCCGATCACGGCCCGTGATCGGCCGCGTGGTGGATAGGGCGCAAGGACGGCGGGCCGTCACCACTAGACTGAAGCCATGATTCGCCGCGTCGACCTGCGGGGCCGAGTGGCGGCCGGAGAGGTGTCCGACCTCCAAGCCGAAGTGCATGCCCTCGTCCCCCGAGCCGTGTTCGACGTCGAGAAGGCTCTCGACGTCGTCCGACCGATCTGTCTGGACGTCCGCCATCGTGGACTCGAGGCGATCAAGGAGTACGGCGAGAAGTTCGACCATGTGCGGGTCGACGAGGTCCGCGTCCCGGCCGAGGCGCTGAAGACCGCGCTGGAGGAGCTCGACCCCGAGGTCCGTGCGGCGTTCGAGGAGTCGATCCGCCGGGTCCGCGAGGTCAGCCAGGACGAGCTCACCGCCGACATCGCCTCCGAGCCCGCGCCCGGCGGGCGGGTGACACAGCGGTTCGTCCCGGTCCAGCGCGTCGGGCTGTACGTACCCGGCGGCCGCGCGCCGCTGGCGTCCAGCGTGGTGATGAACGTCGTACCGGCGCAGGTCGCCGGCGTCCCGTCGCTGGCTGTCGCATCCCCACCGCAGAAGGATTTCGGCGGCTTGCCGCACCCGACTGTGCTTGCGGTGTGTGCGCTGCTCGGGATCGAAGAGGTGTACGCGATGGGCGGCGCGCAGGCGATCGCCGGATTCGCGTACGGCTTCGACGGGTGCCGCAAGGTCAACCTGATCACGGGTCCCGGCAACATCTATGTGGTCGCGGCCAAGCGGTTCCTGCTGGGTGAGGTCGGCATCGACTCCGAGGCCGGCCCGACGGAGATCGCGATCCTCGCCGACGACACGGCGGACCCGCAGCACGTCGCCGCCGATCTGATCAGCCAGGCCGAGCACGACCCGATGGCCGCCAGCGTGCTGGTGACGCCTTCGGAGGAGCTGGCAACCAAGGTGGAGGCCGAGCTGTCGGTGCAGATCGCGAAGACCAAGCACCAGGACCGGGTCACCGAAGCGCTCAACGGTCAGCAGTCGGCCGTCGTACTCGTAAACGATCTGGACCAGGGCACCGCGGTGGTCAATGCGTACGCCGCCGAGCACCTGGAGATCCAGACCGCGGACGCGGAAGAGCGGGCCGGGCTGATCACCAACGCCGGCGCGATCTTCGTCGGCGGCTGGTCGCCGGTCTCGCTGGGCGACTACTGCGCCGGGTCCAATCACGTTCTCCCGACCGCCGGCTGTGCCTGTCACTCGTCCGGCCTGTCCGTGCGCAGCTTCCTGAAGGCGATGCACGTCGTGAACTACTCGCGCGACGCGCTCCAGGAGGTGGCCGGCCACGTGGTCGCGCTGGCGCACGCCGAGGATCTTCCGGCCCACGGCGCCGCGGTGTCGGTGCGATTCCCCGGGGAGGGCTGATGGGCGCCTTCGACGGGCTGCCGCTCCGCGACGAGCTGAAGAGTTTCGAGCCGTACGGCGCCCCGCAACTCGACGTGCCGGTGTTGCTCAACGTCAACGAGAACCCGTATCCGCCGAGCGAGGAGACCGTCGCCGACATCGCCGCGTCGGTCACCGAGGCGGCCCGCGGCCTGAACCGCTACCCGGACCGCGAGTTCCTCGACCTGCGCGCGGATCTCGCGGCGTACCTGGGCCGGGAGTCCGGCGCGCAACTGACCGCCGAGCAGGTCTGGGCGGCCAACGGCTCCAACGAGGTCATGCTGCACATCCTGCAGGCCTTTGGCGGACCAGGACGTACGGCGCTCTCGTTCGCGCCGACGTACTCGATGTATCCGGAGTACGCGCGGGACACCAACACGGCCTGGGTGACCGGTCGCCGGGCCGAGGACTTCACCCTCGACCCGAGCAAGGCGCTGGCCGCGATCTCCCGGCATCACCCGTCCGTCGTGCTGCTCGCCTCGCCGAACAACCCGACCGGGACGGCGCTGCCGATCGACGTGGTCGAGGCGATCGCCGCCCGGTCCGCCGCGGTCGGATCGGTGCTGGTGGTCGACGAGGCGTACGCCGAGTTCCGCCGTACCGGGACTCCGAGTGCGGTGACGCTGCTGCCGTCGTACCCGAATCTCGCGGTGGCGCGGACGATGTCGAAGGCGTTCGCGCTGGCCGGCGGCCGGGTCGGATACCTTGCCGCGAGCAAGCAGTTGGTGGACGCGCTGCGGATCGTGCGGCTGCCGTACCACCTGTCCGCGGTGACGCAGGCGGTCGCGCGGGCAGCACTGCGACACTCCGACGAGCTGCTCGGCCGGGTCGAGCAGTTGCGCGTGGAGCGCGACGAGACGGTCGACTGGCTGCGGGCACAGGGCCTGCGCGCGGTCGACTCGGACGCGAACTTCGTCCTGTTCGGCACGTTCGCCGACCGGCACGCGGTCTGGCAGTCGCTGCTGGACGACGGCGTACTGATCCGCGAGACCGGGCCGGACGGCTGGCTGCGGGTCTCCATCGGCACCGGCGCCGAGATGGCCGCATTCCGCGCTTCACTCGAGCGCGTTCTGAAGACTGACGTAGGAAGGTTGACATGAGCCGGATCGCGCGGATCGATCGGGAGACCAGTGAGTCCAAGGTCCTGGTCGAGCTGAACATCGACGGCGAGGGCCGGGCCGAGATCTCGACCGGCGTCGGGTTCTACGACCACATGCTCAACGCGCTGGCCAAGCACGCGCTGCTCGACCTGCACGTGAACACGGTCGGCGACCTCGAGATCGACGCGCACCACACGGTCGAGGACACCGCGATCGGCATCGGCCAAGCCTTGAAGGAGGCTCTCGGCGACAAGCGGGGGATCAGGCGCTTCGGCGACGCGACGGTGCCGCTGGACGAGGCGCTGGTGCACTGCACGGTGGACCTGTCCGGCCGGCCGTACTGCGTCCACACCGGCGAGCCCGACGGTCAGGTGTACGCGATCATCGGCGGCGACTACGCCGGTTCGCTGACCCGGCACGTGTTCGAGACGCTCGCGTTCAACGCCGCGATCTGCATCCACATCCGGGTGCTGTCCGGCCGCGACCCGCACCACATCGTCGAGGCGCAGTTCAAGGCGTTCGCCCGGGCGCTGCGCGCGGCGGCCGAGCTCGACCCGCGGCAGCCGGGGATTCCGTCGACCAAGGGCGCTCTGTGAGCAAGAAGGTCGTGCTGCTCGACTACGGATCAGGCAACATCCGCTCGGGGGAGCGGGCCCTACAGCGCGTCGGCGCGGATGTGACCGTCACGTCCGACTTCGACGAGGCGCTGAACGCCGACGGTCTGCTCGTCCCGGGCGTCGGAGCGTTCGAGGCCTGCATGACCGGGCTCAAGTCCGTTCGCGGTGACGTGGTGGTCGACCGCCGGCTGACCGGCGCGCGCCCGGTGCTCGGGATCTGCGTCGGCATGCAGATCCTGTTCGCTCGTGGTATCGAGCACGGCGTCGAGACCGAGGGCTGCGAGCAGTGGCCCGGCACGGTCGAGCGGCTGAGGCCCCAGCACGACGAGCCGGTCCCGCACATGGGCTGGAACACGGTCGACGTACCCTCCGGCACCGCACTGTTCGACGGCATCGAGAAGGAACGCTTCTACTTCGTCCATTCGTACGGCGTCCGCGAGTGGCGGCTGACCGATGCGCGCGAGTCGGTGGCCCCGCTGGTGACCTGGACGTCGTACGGCGACGACCGGTTCGTCGCCGCGGTCGAGAACGGACCGCTCACGGCCACCCAGTTCCACCCCGAGAAGTCCGGCGACGCCGGCGCCGCCCTGCTGGCGAACTGGGTCCGCTCACTCTGACCGCACCTGCGGCGTACAGCGTGTGCCTCACTCGGAGCGGGTGAGGACAACTCCGGTCGCCGCGGGATGGGATGGGTTGCGGCGGCAAGCCTGCCGTCGTGATCGGAGGGGGCGGGTCGGCGATGGGCGGGATCCACAGCACGAAGAATCCGGACACCGGCGATCGGGCGGTCGTTCCCCGGTTCACCAGGGACACCGTCCTTGCGGTCCCGAAGGACCGGATGCCGGGCGACGAGATGCTGCCGCAGTCGGCGTACCAGATCGTCCGGGACGAGGTCATGCTGGACGGCAACGCCCGGTTCAACCTGGCCACGTTCGTGACCACGTGGATGGACGACGAGGCGGACCGGCTGTACGCCGAGACGGTCGACAAGAACATGGTCGACAAGGACGAGTACCCGCAGACGGCGGAGATCGAGAGCCGCTGCGTGCTGATGCTGGCCGACCTGTGGAACGCGCCCGACACGGCCGACGCGATCGGGACGTCGACGACGGGTAGCTCGGAGGGCTGCATGCTGGGCGGACTCGCCCTCAAACGGCGCTGGCAGCATGCCCGCCGCGCCGCGGGTCTGCCCACCGACCGGCCCAACCTCGTGATGGGCCAGAACGTGCAGGTCGTGTGGGAGAAGTTCGCCGAGTACTGGGACGTCGAGCCGCGGTACGTGCCGCTCGAGGGCGACAACCTCTACCTGACCGCCGACCGGGCCGTTCGCGCCGTGGACGAGAACACCATCGGCGTCGTCGCGGTGCTCGGCTCGACGATGGAAGGCAGCTACGAGCCGGTCGCGGAGATCTGCGCCGCACTGGACGACCTGGAGGAGCGGACCGGCTTGTCCGTGCCGGTGCACGTCGACGCGGCCTCCGGTGGTTTCGTGGCTCCGTTCATCCAGCCCGATCTGGCCTGGGACTTCCGGCTGCCCCGGGTCGCCTCGATCCAGGCGTCCGGTCATAAGTACGGGCTGGTCTATCCGGGCGTCGGCTGGGTGCTGTGGCGGCACAGCGCGAACCTGCCCGAGGAACTGGTCTTCAAGGTGAACTACCTGGGCGGGGACATGCCGACGTTCGCGCTGAACTTCTCCCGGCCCGGTGCGCAGGTGCTGCTGCAGTACTTCCAGTTCCTCCGGCTCGGCCGGGACGGCTACCGGCGGATCCAGCAGACCTGCCAGGACGTCGCCGTACACCTCAGCGACGCGATCAACAAGATGCCCGAGTTCGAGCTGGTCTCGGACGGTCGGGACCTGCCGGTGTTCGCGTTCCGGATGGCCGACGGTGTCACGAAGTACACCGCGTACGACGTGTCCCGGAAGCTGCGCGAGCGGGGCTGGCTGGTGCCGGCGTACACGATGCCCCCGAACCGGGAGGATCTGGTCGTCCTGCGCGTGGTCGTGCGGAACGGGTTCAGTCACGACATGGCCGAGTTGTTCCTGCGCGACCTGCGGGTCGCGGTCGACTGGCTCGACGGGCTGGTGGCTCCGATGCCACCGGAGCGGGCGCCCGCCGGCTTCCATCACTGACGAGGAAGCGCACCCGCAGCGGATCGGCGGCGCAATACCAGTTGCATAGCTGGTTTTACTCCTGACCGGGGATCACGGTTTGGGTCACAGTGTCCGATTTCCGGGCTGCCAGGCCTTCACGGATGTCAGCGGTGGTGTCACACTCACTCGCCAGAGCGGTTGCGAACCATCGGGGATCCGGGAGGCCGGGTGCTGGCGGCGAAGAACCTCGAGGTCGTCTACGACGACGTGATGCTGGTGCTGCGGGGCGTCGGCCTCGAGGTCCCGCAGGGACGGATCGTCGCCCTGCTGGGGGCGAACGGCGCCGGCAAGTCGACCCTGCTGCGCGCGCTGTCCGGCCTGCTCGACGTCCATGACGGCGAGGTCCGGCGCGGCTCGATCACTCTCGACGGTGAGCCGATCCATTCCTACGGCGCCAGCCGGATCGCTGCCCTGGGCATCAAACAGGTGATGGAGGGGCGGCGGATCCTGTCCGACCTGACCGTCGAGGACAACCTGCGGATCGGGGGACACGTCAGCCCGCGCTCGATCCGGAGCAATCTGGACCGGACCTACCAACTATTCCCGGTGCTGGCCGATCGGCGTCGCTCGCTGGCCGGCTACCTGTCCGGTGGCGAGCAGCAGATGCTGGCGATCGGCCGGGCGCTGATGTCCGATCCGAAGTACCTGCTGCTGGACGAGCCGAGCCTCGGCCTGGCGCCGATGATCGTGCATCAGATCCGGGACGTGATCGTGCAGATCAACCAGGACGGCACCACCGTGCTCCTGGTCGAGCAGAACGCGGCGATGGCGCTGTCGATCGCCGAGCACGGCTACGTGCTGGAGAACGGCGCGATGGTGATGGACAAGCCCGCGGCCGATCTGCTCGCCGACGGCGACGTCCGCGAGTTCTATCTGGGCCTCGGCGCGGAAGGCTCGGCGAAGTCCTTCCGCGACGTGAAGCACTACCGCCGCCGGAAGCGGTGGTTGTCATGACCGCGACGGAGGCCAGGCCGGGAGAAACCACGCGCGCGGCACCGGTGCTCAACTTCGAGGACGTCGTGCTCGGGTTCGACGGGGTGACCGCTCTCAACGGTGTGACCTTCCAGGTGGATCCGGGCGAACTGTTCGCGGTGATCGGACCCAACGGCGCCGGCAAGACCTCGATCTTCAACGTCCTGTCCGGCGTCTACCGGCCGCAGCGTGGCACCGTCCGGTTCGGTGACGAGGACCTGATCGGGCGCCGGCCGCACACGATCGCGCGGCTCGGCATCGCCCGGACCTTCCAGAACATCGAACTGTTCTCGAACCTGACCGTGCTGGACAACCTGATGCTCGGCCGGCACCTCCATCACCCGTACGGCGTCCTCGCGGCCCTCGGGTGGATCGGCAAGGCCCGTCGCAACGAACTGGCCAACCGGGAGGCGGTCGAGGAGATCGTCGACTTCCTCGAGCTGGCGCAGTGGCGGCGACTCCCGGTCGGCCTGCTGCCGTACGGCGTACAGAAGCGGGTCGAGCTCGGCCGGGCGCTGGCCTCGCAACCGAAGCTGTTGCTGCTGGACGAGCCGGTCGCCGGGATGAACCTGGAGGAGACCGAGGACATGGCCCGGTTCATCCTCGACATCCGCGACGAACTCGGGCTGCCGATGGTGATGGTCGAGCACGACATGGGCCTGGTGATGGATCTGGCCGACCGGATCATGGTGATCGACTTCGGCCGGCCGATCCGCACCGGTACGCCGAAGGAGGTGGCCACCGACCCCGATGTGGTCCGGGCCTACCTGGGTGAGGAACACCGGGTGGTGGAGCGGTCATGACCACGGTCGCGGCTCCGGTCACGATGGCGACGATCGCCACCCGGGTACGGGATCGTGCCGTCGCGTCGCCGGACCTGATCGCCTTGCGGGAAAAGGATCTGGGCATCTGGCAGCAGGTCAGCTGGCAGGGGTACTGGGACACCGCGGAGCTGGTCGGTCACGGCTTGCTTGCCCTCGGCATCGAACCGGGCGACCGGGTCGCGATCCATTCAGAGAACCGGCGCGAGTGGCTCTACACCGACGTCGGTACGGTCGCCGTCCGCGCCGCCACGGTCGGTCTCTATCCGACGAACCCGGTCGCCGAGGTGGGCCACCTGCTCCGCCACTCGGGCGCGAAGGTCTTGATCGCCGAGGACCAGGAACAGGTCGACAAAGCCGTGGCCGTCGACGACCTGCCCGACCTGACGCACATCGTGTACGTCGAACCCCGCGGGATCCGGAACCGGTACGACGACCCGCGGCTGCTCGCCTGGCCCGACTTCCTGGCCCTCGGCGAGAAGCATCGACAGGCGCACCCGCAGGCAGTGACCCAGCGCATGGACGAGTCGCGAGCGGATGACGTGGTCACGCTGATCTACACCTCCGGCACCACCGGCCCGCCGAAGGGCGTGATGCTCACAGCGGCGAACGTCGACTTCGCCATCCAGGAACTGATCGAGCGCGGCGGCTTCACCGCACCACCACCGTCGCCCCGCGACAGCGTGTTGTCCTACTTGCCGTTGTGCCATGTCGCCGAACGGATCTTCAGCGGTTGGTTCGGCGCCGGCGCCGGTGTCTGCGTGCACTTCGCCGAGTCCATCGAGACCGTCGCTACCAACCTGCACGAGGTCCAGCCGACCGTCCTGTTCGGCGTACCCCGGATCTGGGAGAAGATCGCGGCCGGGGTGCAGATCCGGGTCGAGTCCGCCGATCCGGTGAAACGCGCGATCGGTGGCTTCTGGTTACGCCGCGCCGACTGGATCGGCGACGTACTGGCGGCCAACGGAGGTCGTCATACTGCTGCGTCCCGAGCGGTCTACGCCGTCGGATGGCTGTTCTGCTACCGGGCACTGAAGGACCGGCTCGGCCTGCGCAAGGTCCGGTACGCCGCCTCCGGTGCCGCGCCGATCGCACCCGAGGTACTGCGGTTCTTCATGGGCCTCGGCCTGCCGATGCACGAGGTGTACGGCATGACCGAGAACACCGCGGTGGCGACCGCGAACCGGCCAGGCCGGGTCAAGGTCGGGACGGTCGGCGAGCCGCACGATGGCGTCGAGGTGCGGATCGACGAGAGCACCGGCGAGATCCTGACTCGGCACCCGGGCACGTTCGCCGGCTACTGGCACGACCCGGACGCGACCGCCGGCGTGATCGAGCCGGACGGCTGGCTGCACACCGGCGACGTGGGGGAGTGGGTCGACGGCACGCACCTGCGCATCACCGACCGGATGAAGGACATCATCATCACCGCGGGCGGCAAGAACGTCGCGCCGTCGGAGATCGAGAACGCACTGAAGGCCTCGCCGTACATCAAGGAGGCGCTCGTGGTCGGCGATCGCCGCAGGTTCCTCGCCGCGCTGATCGGCATCGAACCGGACACGGTCGGCCACTGGGCCCAACTGCACCGGTTGCCCTATTCGACGTACGGCGATCTGTCCGCGAAGCCTGAGGTGATCGCGTTGGTGCAGACCGTCGTGGACGAGGTGAACGTCCGGTTCGCCACCGTCGAGCAGGTCCGGTCGTTCCGGCTGCTGCCGAAGTTGCTGGATCACGAGGACGGCGAGCTGACCGCGACCCAGAAACTCAAGCGCAGCGCCGTCACGAACTCGTTCGCCGACCTGGTCGAGTCCATGTACGCGGGTGATGCCCGGTGAACGAATTCGTCGCCACAGTGGTCCGTGGACTCGGCAACGGGTCGATCTATGCCCTGCTGGCACTGGGATTCGTCATCGTCTACAAGTCGATGCGAGTGATCAGCTTCGCCCAGCCGGCCTTCATGATGGCCGGCGCCCTACTGGTCAGCTACTTCGTGCTGTCGATGAACTTCTTCCTCGCCGTCGTGGTCGCGCTGCTGCTGACCGCGCTGCTCGGGGCCGGCGTGGAGCGGCTGGCGCTGCGGCCGATGATCGGCAAACCGGTGTTCGTGATCGCGATCATCACCCTGGGCGTCGACATCGTGGTCCGCACGGTGGTGAACGCGTTCATCGGTCTGGACATCCGTCAGATGGGCGACCCGTGGGGTCTGCAGCAGGTCGACGTACTGGGGGTGAAGGTCGATCAGCGGCACCTGGCGACGTTGGTGACGACGCTGATCGTGGTCGCCGCGCTGTTCGCCTTCTACCGCTGGTCGCGGACCGGGCTGGCGATGCGGGCCGCGTCGTCGGACCAGGAGGTCGCGCTCGCGCAGGGCGTCTCGGTCGGGCGGGTGTTCTCGCTGTCATGGGCGCTCGCGGCGGCCCTCGCCGGACTGGCCGGTGTGTTCCTGTCGACCGGCATCGGACTCGAGCAGAACCTTTGGCTGACCGCCCTCAAGGCTCTGCCGGTGATCATTCTCGGTGGTCTCGACTCGCTCGGTGGAGCGGTGGTCGCCGGACTCTCGATCGGCGTGGTCGAGGCGCTCGTCGGCAGCTACGGCGGCGACCTGCACCCGATCTTCGGCGGCGACTTCTTCCTGGTTGTGCCGTACCTGCTGATGCTGCTCGTCCTGCTGGTCAGACCGTACGGCCTGTTCGGGACCAAGGAAGTGGAGCGGATATGACCGCGCGCACCGGACGGCCTCTGCTCTACCTGTCCTACGGGCAGGACATGGCGTTGCTCAACACCTCGGCGAAGCGCGGCTGGACCTTGGTGCTGGCGATCGGCGCGGTGGCCCTGCCGTTCCTGCTCACCGACGACCTGCTCGTCGTACTGGCCACTGCGTGTGTCGCCTCGATCGGTGCCATCGGCCTGAACATCGTCACCGGGTACGGCGGGCAGGTATCGCTCGGGCACGCGTTCTTCCTGGGGATCGGCGCCTACACCGCGGCGGCGATCTCGGGTGATCCGGACAGCACCCGGCTGATCGGCTTCGGGATCACCTCGGTGCCGATCTGGTTGCTCGGCGCCGGTCTGGTCGCCGGTCTGGCCGGGCTGATCGTCTCGCCGTTGGCGGCCCGGTTGCGCGGGTTGTACCTGGCGGTGGTGACGCTCGGCCTGGTGTTCATCGGGGAACACATCTTCAAGCACTGGAAGCACCTCACCGGGGGAGTCGGGGTCGGCCGTCCGGCCGCCGTACCGGAGTTGTTCGGGATCCAGTTCGCGGTCGACGGGGAGGTGTTCACGAAGGCACAGAAGCTCTATCTGCTGATGCTCGTGCTGCTGGTGATCTTCGGCGTACTGGCCCGCAATCTCGTCCGGTCCAGGGTCGGCCGGGCGCTGGCCGCGGTCCGGGACCGGGATCTGGCTGCCGAGGTGATCGGCGTCGACGTGACCCGGTACAAGCTGATCGCGTTCGCGGTGTCGTCGTTCTACGCCGGCGTCGCGGGCGCGCTGCTGTACGTGATGATCGGGTTCGTCGAGCCCGGGTCCTTCAACCTCGCGTTGTCGGTGCAGTACATCGCGATGATCCTGATCGGCGGCGTCGCCACCATCTCCGGATCGGTGCTCGGCGCGTTGTTCATCACGCTGCTACCGCGGGTCACCCGCGAGCTTCCGGCCGTGCTGCCGTTCATCAGCAGCAGCTCCGGCTCCGGGGGCATCACGGTCTTCCAGGTCGAGACGATTCTGTACGGCCTGTTGATCATCGGCTTCCTGATCTTCGAACCGCGTGGGCTGTTCGGGATCTGGAACCGGCTGCGCACCTACTGGAAGTCGTGGCCGTTCTCGCACTGACCCCGCGTGCCCTGGGGCCACCGATCGGCCGGAGAAGGAGTATCGATGAGCGTTCGGAAGGGAATCGCCATCGCGCTGGTAACGGCGATGGCCGCGCTGGTGGGGTGCCGCAACGACGCCCCGGAGACCCAGGAGGGTGGTTCGGGCGTCAAGTTCGACGTCGGGGTCACCAGCGAGCCGTGCCCGGGCGCGGTCGACGCGGCCAAGGGCTGCATCTACCTCGGGTCGATCTCGGACCTGACCGAGGGGCCGTTCAAGGCGCTCGGCGTACCGATCACCGAGGCCCAGAAGGCCTTCTGGAAGCGGGTCAACAAGGCCGGTGGGATCGGCGACTTCGAGGTCGACGTGACGAAGTTCGTCAAGGACAACAAGTACAACCCGCAGACCCACAACGAGGTGTACGCCGAGATCAAGCCCGACGTCCTGGGACTGGCCCAGACGCTCGGTTCACCGACCACGGCCGCCATCCTCGGCGACCTGAAGTCCAGCAACGTGGTCAGCGTACCGGCGTCGTGGACGTCGGCCTGGGCGTTCGAGGACGTCATCCTCGAGTCGGGCACGAACTACTGCTTCGAGTCGATGAACTCGGTCGACTTCGGGGCGGAGACGTTGAAGGCCAAGACCGTCGCCGCGGTGCACTTCCCGGGCGACTACGGTGACGACGCCGCCGCCGGGACCAAGCTCGCGGCCGAGGCCAACGGGATGACGTTCACCGACATCCCGACCGCGCCGGGCCAGGAGAACCAGGGGGCGGCGGTGCAGAAGCTGCTCGCGGCCAAGCCCGATCTGGTCATCGTGTCGACCGGCCCGACCGAGGCGGCGACGATCGTCGGCGGAGCGGCCCAGAACGGGTTCAAGGGGCAGTTCATCGGCACCAGCCCCACCTGGAACGCGGCGTTGCTGAAGAGCCCGGCCGCTCCCGCGTTGACCGCGCTCTACCGGCAGTCCGGACCATGGGCGCCGTACGGCACCGACACCCCGGGGCACAAGGCGCTGGCCGGGGCGCTGGACCAGGCGATGTTCAAGGCCGCGCCGAACGACGGCTACACGGCCGGCTGGGTCTGGTCGTACCCGATGAAGGCGGCCCTGCAGAAGGCCGTCGACTCCAAGGACCTCACCCGCGCCGGGTTGCTGGCCGCGGTGAAGTCGCTGGAGACCGTGGACTACGAGGGGATGCTGCCCGCGGAGGCCGGCAAGTTCGGCGGTACGCCGGACGAGCGGGTGTTCCGGAGCAGCATCATCTCCAAGGTGGACCCGTCGGCGCCGACCGGCGTGAAGGTGGAGAAGGACTTCTTCACCGGCAAGACGGCCGAGAAGTACCAGTTCACCAAGCCCTGTTACCAGTAGGTCGTTGAATGTCGACGTACCCGCGGGTCTGACACCCGCGGGTACCTCGGCGCGCGGTTCGCCTTGTCGTTGACTGCCGTTCACCATACGTTCATCGATGACCGGCAGATCTTTTCCGCCCCCGAGGAGGCCGTACCGTGTCCGTTGATCCGAATCCCCTGTCCCGACGCCAGTTCGTCAGCCGTGCCGCCGCGGCCGGCGTGGCGGTCAGCCTGGCCGGCTCGGTCGAGGCGCTGTACACCGCGCAACCCGCGCTCGGCACCTCCGGCCCGAAGATCGGCTACGGCCCGCTGATCGAGGACCCGGACGGCATGCTCGACCTGCCGCGCGGGTTCGACTACAAGATCCTGTCCCGCGAGGGCACCGTCCGGCCGGACGGGCTGGAGATCCCGAGCCGGTTCGACGGCATGGGAGTGTTCCCGGACCGCAACGGCGGGACCCGGCTCGTCCGCAACCACGAGTGCAGTCCGACATCGGTGATCAAGGTGGTCGCCCCGGCCGAGCGGACGTACGACGCCGCCGGCGCCGGCGGCACCAGCACGCTGGCGGTGGACCGGCACAACGGCACCACCAAGGAGTTCGTCAGCCTCGGCGGCACCGCGATCAACTGCTCCGGCGGCCACACGCCGTGGCGCACCTGGCTGACCTGCGAGGAGACCGAGCTCAAGGCCGGCGAGAGCGGCTACACCAAGGACCACGGCTACATCTTCGAGGTCGACCCGTACGACGACCGCCGCAACGTGAACCCGACCCCGCTGAAGGAGATGGGGCGGTTCCAGCACGAGGCGGTGGCCATCGATCCGTCCACCGGGATCGTGTACGAGACCGAGGACGCGTTCGTCGCGCCGCTCGGCGGCTTCTACCGCTTCCTGCCGAACCGTCCACGCGGCGGCTGGGGAACGCTGCGGGCGGGCGGGGAACTGCAGGCCATGCACATCCCGGATCTGCCCGACCTGTCCGTGGTCCAGGAGGCCGGCACGTTGTTCCACGGCGTGCAGTGGGTCAAGGTTCCGGACCCGCTGGCGACGACCGAGTCGGTCCGGGCGCAGGACTACGCGAAGCCGATCACCGGCGGCTACAAGCTCGAGGGCTGCTGGTGGGGCGACCGGGACCGCTGTGTGTACTTCGTCTCGTCGTTCGCCCGGACGGAGCTGGGTCCCAAGGTGGACCACGACGGGCAGGTGTGGCGGTACGACCCGCGGAAGGGGACGCTGCGCCTCGAGGTGATCTTCACCCGGCCGAAGCCCGGCTCGGACGACCCCGAGTTCGATGCCCCCGACAACATCACGATGTCGCCGTACGGCGGTCTGATGATGTGCGAGGACGGGCTCGGTGAGCAGCACATCCTCGGTACCACCGAGGACGGCCAGGTGTTCAAGTTCGCCCGCAACCGGGTCAACCTCGGCACGCCGGAGGAGCCGGCGTACGGCGAACTGTCCGGCGTCGGCTTCTCCGCCGACGGCCGGACGATGTTCTTCAACGTCTACAACCCCGGCATCACCTACGCCGTCACCGGGCCCTGGCGCCGTCGCCGCTGAGCAACGGCGGGGTATCCCTTGTTTTCAAGGGATACCCCGCCGGCTTCAGGCGGTGGTGATGACGATGCCGGACTCCATCTCCAGGACCCGGTGGTAGTCGGCGTCGAGGGTGGCCGGGTCGCTGTGGATCAGGATGACCCAGGCCAGGCAGGTGAACAGATCCACGGTCTCGGGGACGACGGCGTCCTCGTCGTACAGGATCTTCATCCAGTGGAACGACTTCAGCGACTCGATGTCGTCGAAGATCTCGCGGTTGCGGAAGTACCCCTCCCGCGGTGCGATGACGAAGATGCCGCGTAGGTGCTGGACCAGGTCGAAGCCGTCCCGCACCTCGCCGCGCACCCGGTGCGCCACCGTGCGCTTGATGTGGTTGTCACCGGTGGCGAGGTCGCTGACCATCTGGTGACCACCGCCGGCGGGCCGCGCCGCGACCTCGATCAGCCGCGGTCCGGCCGGCGTCATCATCACCTCGACATGACCGCAGCCGACCCGGATGCCGACCGCGTCGAGCACGTCCCTGGTGTACGGCCACAGCGCCTGCACCTCCGCGTCGGCCTCGGCCAGGAAGTCGATCCGCCGGTAGATGCCGATCTTGTCGCCCCGGCCGACCTTCGTGTAGCGGCACACGTCGACCAGTGCGTGCTTCCCGTCCACGCTGTAGGTGTCGACCAGGTACTCCGTTCCTTCGGCGTACTCCTGGATCAGGACGGCGTCGTTGGTCAGCCCCATCTTGTTGGTCCGGCCAAGGACCCGGTCGAACCGCTCCCGCCAGTCACCGTCCTCGAAGACGACGTACACCTCGTCGCCGGCGGCGCTCTTCGACGGCTTGATCACCAGCCGCTTGCCGAGCAGGTCGTTCTCCTTCAGCCACCGCTCCGCCTCGACCGGATCCGCGGTCAGGAACTGGCGCAACCGCGGTACACCCGCGGCCGCGAGCGCCTGCGCCATCTCCCACTTGTCCCGCCGTGCCGGCGCCAGCTCCGGGACGTTGCCGGTGCCGGGAGCCAGGAGCCCGATCAGCCGGTCGCACAGCTCGACCCCGCTCTCCGCACCAGGCACCAGGTACTCCGGCTCGTACTGCCGCAGCTCCTCGACGAGCGCCTGTACGTCGCCGGTGAAGTAGTGCACGTGCTCGAAGTCCTCCGGATGCCAGCTCGTCGTGTAGGCCGGTGGGGGCTCGGAAGCACTGAGTACGGCGACCGGCAGCCGGCCGGCCTCGCGGAACGCGGCCGGATATTCCTGTCCCGTGGACAGCGGGTCCACGATGATCGTGTAGCTACTCATCTTGTCCTCCTACAAGCTCCGGCTCCGCGGCCGGAGTGGCGTCGATGCTGGTGTCCTCGGCGGTCGTGGGCGTCATGCCGAAGTACGCGAGGACGACGCCGATCGCGCCGGCCAGCCCGCACCACACCCAGACCTGGCTGCCGGACGTGTTCCACACCCACACTCCGAGGAACGGGCCAAGGGCGGACCCGAGGCCGAACATGGCGTGCGCGGATCCGACGTACCGGCCGAGTAATGGCTTCGGTGCGGCCATACCTGGATACGCGAACATGGTCGGGCCGCCGATGATCTCGGCCAGTGTCCAGAGCAGGGTGCCGATCACGAAGATCGCCAACCCGCCGGGCAGGGCGTAGAACGCGAGGCCGCCGCCCAGCAGTACGAAACCGGTCATCGCGACCACTCTCGCCGGTCGGTTCTGCACCACCTTCGTCACGAGCAACTCACAGGTGATCACGACGAAGCCGTTGAGCGCGACGATCGCGCTGTACCACCAGGTCGACAGCCCGTCCGCTTTCATGTGCAGCGGCAGCACGGCCAAGTACTGCATGTAGATCGCCGCGTTGATGAACATGCACAGCAGGAACAGCACGTACTTGTAGTCCCGCAGTACGGCGACGTAGCCGCCGGCCGACGGCTGGTCGTCCGGGGTTTGCTCAACGGCGGTTGCGGATCGCTTCGGCAGCGCGACGATCGCCACTGCCGCGTAGGCCAGTGCGGCGACCGCTTCGCCGATGAACAGCAGGTTCCAGGACACCGCGACGAGGGCGGCGCCGATCAGCGGCGCTGCCGTCGTACCGAGGTTCATGGCCAGCCGGTAGACCGCGAAGATCATCACCTGCCGGTTCTTCGGTGTCAGCTCGGTCAGCAGGGCGGCCGAGGCCGGGCGGTAGAACTGGCCGACCGCACCGGCCAGCGCCACCACGACCACCACGGCCGTGTAGCTCGGTACGTAGGCGATCGCGAGGACGAATCCCGCCATCCCGAACATGCTGATCATCACCGCGGCCCGTGGCCCGACCCGGTCCGACAGCGATCCGCCGATGATCAGGCCGATCACCGAGCCACCGCCGTACACGCCGAGCGCGGTGCCGGCCTGGACCGGCGTGAACCCCTTCGACGTGGTCAGGAACAACACCAGGAAGACCTGCAGGAACCAGCCGAGCTTGTTCACGAACACGCCGACCAGCAGCGCCTTCACCGGCACCGGAGCATCCCGGATGGTCTCCCAGATGCCGGTGCTCTCGTCGGTCGACGTCATGGCGTCGGCTCCTTGGGATGGCCTGACCAGCGCAGCGCCTTCTCCGCCGCGTCGAGTCCGGCGCGGCAGTCGTCCACCGTGGTGGCGACGGTCGTGGCGTAGGCGATCCGGCCCCACAGCGTGCCCGCCGGCGGAGGGCTGGTCGTGGCGCCGACCTCCATCAGTGGCACCAGTTGGTCGATCGTGCCCGGCAGACCGTCGGAGTCGAAGCCGACGGAGTCGAGCACCGTGTCGTCCTCGTCCACGTAGAAGAAGCGGACGCCGCCGACCATGGTGCGGTCCGGCAGCAGCAGGGGCTGACGCCCGCACGCGACCGCGGCCGCCGCCAGCCCCGGATCCACACCGGTCGCCTGCAGACCGAGGTACGGGATCAGGTCGCCGCCGATCCGGGCGTTGATCTCGATCAGCTTCGGTCCGTCGGCGGTGATCATGAGCTCGGTGTGCGTCACGCCATCGGTGAACGCGATCGCCTTGTGCGCATCGACGAGCACCTGCAGGAGTTGGTCATCGGCGAGCAACGGATCCGCCGCATCCACCACGTGCCCGATCTCTTCGGCGTACGGCGGGTAGCCGATCTCCTTGCGGGCCAGGCAGAACGGCGTCACCTGGCCCTGGTAGATCGCCGCGTCGATACTGATCTCGTAGCCGTCGGCGAACTCCTCGACCAGCACGTTGACGTCGTAGTGCGGCGCCTCCGGCACGGTCGTGTCGTGAGCGAAGGCCCAGTTCGCCCCGAGTTCCTCCGGCGAGTTCACCTTGACCACGCCGAGACTGGCGGCCAGGGCGCGAGGCTTGAGGATCACCGGGTAGCCGAGGTCGCCGGCGACTGCCAGTGCCTCGTCGACGGTGGCCACCAGGATCGACTTCGGCTGCGGGATGCCGTGCTCGGCGAGCGCCGTACGCGTCAGGTGCTTGTCGCGGCAACGGTTCACCATCGCGACATCACCGCCCGGCAGCCCGAGCGCTTCGGCGATGCGGGCGGTCTGCAGGATGCGTGCCTCGTCCCAGCACAGCACGCCGTCGATCGCCTCCTTGTCGTTGAGTTCGTTCGCCGCGGCGACCAGAGCGTCGGCGTCGAGCGTGCTGTCCAGCACGGTCCAGTTCTCGATGTACTCCGTCTCCCAGGTGGGCTCGGCGTGCAGGAACATGTGGATCCGGTACTGCGGTGCGATCGACCGCAGGATGTACTCCCGGAACAGCCGCATGCCGGTGGCCACCACCAGCAGGTGAGGTCGTTCGTTCATCTCAGGCCTCCCTGACCAGGTCGCCTGTCGCGGTGACCAGGGCAGTACGCCGCATCGAACGAGCCGGCCGGATCGTCGACCTCGAGCCGGAAACACACCCCGTCGACGTCGGGGACCAGCGGTTCCGGGACTGTCGCGGTCACCACTGCACCGCGCACAACTCGTCGGAGATCGGGTAGATCTCCCGCTCGAACATGGAGTTCAGCACGATCGCGGCCCGGACCGGCAGTTGCGTCAGCCCGGCGTTCGTCAGCCCGTGGCTGTACCGGCTCGCGTTGAACGTGTAGATCCGGTGCCCGTTCATGCCTTTCCAGCGCACCGAGTAGTCCGGCTCGACCAGCAGTTCACCGTCGTCGTCGACCTCGATCCGCTCCCGCAGATCGTCGTCGAACGGTGCCGTCACGTGCTCGCGCCCGGCCGCGACCACCACCTGCCGTACGACGTGCTCCTCCGGCGTTGAGGTCGTCGTACAGCACAGGCGGATGTTGCCGTCGGCCAGCAGTTCGGACGTCCTGACGTCGCGGCCGGGCAGCAGGGTGACCGGGAACCGGCCGAGCGTCAGCATGCCGTCGTAGTTGGCCTGGTACAGCGCTCGCAGGCCGCCGGGGGTGATGGCGTCCCCGCTGTAGCGGGAGTCGTCGATCATCTCACGGCGCTTGCCGCGGTTCAGGCCCTGCAGGTACTCGATGTGGGACGGCCGGTACAGCTCGTTGGCCATCGGCGAGTCATCGATGCTGCGGAACCACTGGTTCCGGCCGAGCCAGTGGATGTCGGTGAAGCCGGAGCCAAGCAGCCGCAGGACACACTCCAGTCCCGTCTGGCCGCCGCCGACAACCGCTGTCGGAGCGGCCGTGTCCAGCCCAGCCATCCGTACGCCGAGGTCGTCGGCGATGAAGGCACGCTCGGCGGGCAGTTCGGTGATGTACGCCGGCCGGACCGGGCGCGTGCCCAGACCGAGGACCAGGTGTTCGGAGACGCCGGCCGGGACACCGTCGACGCTGACCTCGAAGCCGTCGTCGGTGATCGAGATCGAGTCCACCCGGGAGGTGAAGTGCACGACGCCGAGGCGCTCGGTCGCCCAGGCCAGATAGCGCTCGTACTCGATCCGGGGGAGCGAGTCGAACTGGGAGTTGATCAGCGCATAGAGCCGCCCGGAGGTGACCAGGTAGTTCAGGAACGTCAGCTCGTGCCGCGGGTCGACCAGCGACACCAGGTCCTTCATCCAGCCGGTCTGCATCCGGACCCCGGGGTAGAGCAGGGGCGTGTGCCAGCCGGTGCCCGGGCGGGCGTCGAACAGGGCGAGCGGTTCGGTGGTGACGTTCTGGTACAGCGCCGCCAGCGAGAGGTTGGAGGGACCGGCCCCGATACCGATGGTGTGGTAGCGGGGCGTTCCTCGCTGCGGGCCTGGTTCCGTGATGGTCATGCGCTTGTTCTCCGTCCGCGAAGTGGTGGTGCGCGATGTGCCGATCAGGTCGCTCGCGGCCGTCCGGCTTGCGGCCAGCGCGGTTTTCACGCTGCCCCCGGACCCACCGGTGAAGGTGTAGAGCCGATGTGAGCTGCCGAGGACCGACCAGAGGGTCAGTACCGGCGGATCGGCGTAACAATCGGCGTTGCTGACCATCAGGTCGGGCGCCGACAGCTTGAGGTGTGGCAGCCGTTCGGCGGCGATCCGGACGGCCTGCTCGGCCAGGTCCGGGATCGGCCGGCTGCTGCCGGGAGTGACGGACCAGTGGTGGGTGTCGACACCGAGCAGCAGCCGGCCGTCGGCGGTGGGCCGCCCGTACAGGTCACTGGTCTCGTCGACGAACATGGTCGGCAGGGCGCCGGTGACGCGGTAGGTGGCGACCTGGATTGCCTTCGTGCGATACGGCTGGGCCGGGAGCGCGCTGCCGGTGAGCAGTCCGGGTGTCCACGGTCCGGCCGCGACGACGACAGCGTCGTACCGGTGGCTGGACGCGGGGAGGCGACAGCTCACCGATCCGTCCGGGTGCGGCACGAGCCGGAGTACCGGACCGTTGAGCACTCGGCTGCGCGGGCCGTTCGCGAGCCGGCGGATCACGGCCGAGCGGAGTTGGTCCGGCCGGATGAAGCCGGCCCGCTTCTCGAGTACGCCGACCGTGTCGTCGGGCAGGCCGTGCCAGCCCCGGCGGCGAAGGTCGGCGCCGTCGACGATCTCGGTCGAGCCCGGGTGGGCGTGTTCGACCTCGGCTACCGCCGCCTCGAGCCCGGCGTACGACGGCAACAGGTAGGTGCAGCCGGTCTCGATGTAGCCGGCCTGCTCCTGCAGACCCTCGAACAACTCGGTCAGGCTCTCGATGGCCAGCCGACGCTGGACCGGATGGGTCTCGAACCCACGTACGCCGCCGCCCGACGCCGCGGTCGCATCCGTCCCAGCCTCACCGGTCACCAGGTCGACCTCGACGCTCTCGCTGAGGCGCCAGGCCAGCAGGGCACCGGCGATGCCGGCTCCGATGACGCAGACTCGCATCGCCCTACTCCTGCTCAGACCCGGTCAGCGCGGCGCGCAGTGACCCGGTCTCCTGGATGCCGCCGGCGAGCAGCGTGAGCAGACTGCGGACCGCCAGCGGTGGATCGAATCCGTCCGGCCGCAAGGCGCTTTCGCCGCGGGCGAGTTCGATCGAGGAAAGGTCTGGATCGAGTGGCTCGGAAACGCTCTCGCCGCCGGCGAGCAATGGGTTCGACCCGCTCGGCGAAGGCGCGGAAGGAATTGAAGCTGAAATCACTACGGAAGCGGTCTGGCCGGTCCCAGGCCAGAAACAAGCGAACGATTGACGGGTCTTCGGTCCGCAGCAATTCCGTCGCGCCGGTCCCGTGTTTCCGGCTGGTCGAGAATTTCTCTCCGGCGAACGTGTAGAACTCGTTCACCACCAGGCCGGAAAGGGGCAGCCGGGCGACGCCGGCCGCGGCCCGGACGGCCGGCCAGTACAACGCGTACCAGAACGCGTTGTCCAGGCCGAGGAAGTGCCACAGCGATCCGACCTGGGTCAGCGCCGTCAGGTACTCCGGTACATCCGCGGCCTCCGGATCGATGCCGCGGGCAACGGCGTACAGGTCGGAGAGCGCGATCTCGGTGTACGGGCCGATCCGCAGGCCGGTGAGCGGACCGTCGCCTTCAAGTCCCCAGTTGGTGGGGTAGGCGAGTGCGAGCTCCGGGAGTCTGGCCTGCAGGGTCCGGTCGATCAGGTCGCGGACGGCGGGTGGCAGATCGGCGCGCAACCACATCGCGATCAGGGCTTCGCGGTGGTCCTCCATCCGCAGTACCGGCACCGTCGCGGCGAAGGGACGCGGCTCGCCACCACAGTGGCCGCAGACCGGATCGACCATGGTGTCGACCTGAGTGAGGCTGCCGCACTGTTCACACGCGCCGCCTGCTGCGGGTGCCTTGCACTCGCCGCACAGGCCACGCAGGTAGGACTCGTGCAGGGTCCGGCCGCAATCCGCGCAGGCGTGCAGGGTGATCTCGCGCAACGGCGTCGCAGCGGAGGTGGCCTTGATGTCGTCGCGGAACTCCGCCGTCATCACGCCGACCTCGACGCCTTCGCCCTCGGCGCGGGTCAGCACGTAGTTCAGGTGCACGTCGAGGCCGGTGGTGACCACGACGCGCTCGCCGCGGGCGCGCGCGGCCCGGGCGGCTAGGTCGGCCCCGAGGTACGGACCGGCCAGATGGCCGACGTGCAACGGGCCGTTGACGGTCGGCTGTGGGGAAGTGAAGACCGTGACCGGATCAGCCATGGCCGGGCTCGGCGGTGATCGGCATCCAATAGGCGCTGAAGACGGTCAGTTCGGTGTCGGCCGACCGGTTCTGTACGACGTGCGCCTCGGTACTGCTGAGCAGGAAGGCGTTGCCTTGGGGGACCACGTGTTCGCGGCCGCCGACGACGACGTACGCCGTTCCCGCGACGACGACGGACAGTTCGAGTTCGGGGTGCTGGTCGACCGGGCTTTCCGAACCCGGCGGAACGGAGTACCACATCGCCTGGAAGGGCAGGTCCCGCTCGAGTCCGTACTGCTCCCAACGGACCACCCGCAGGTCCTTCACGTACTGGTCGTCACCGGTGCTCAGATCGAATGTGCGCATGCTTCGCCACCCTCCGTAGCCGGCGCCAGGCGCGGCTGAAGAAGTTGAATGACAGCGGAATGTTGGTACGGAACAAGACGCTGCGATCAGCCCTGGAACGAGCACGCGCGACGCCACCAACGTCGGCTACGTGAAAAGCTCGGCGACCCCCCAGTCTCCGTGGCCGAAAATATAAGGAAGGTCGCGCTGCGAGTAAAGAGGAATACGCAGAGAAATTTCGCCGGGAATCAGACGGCGCCGGGGAAGGCGACCGGCGTACCGCCCCAGCTGAGCTGGGCGCCGGCGTTCGCGAGCAGCCCGTTGACGGCGAAAGTCCGCACCGCCGGCTTCTCCGCCGACTCGACCAGATCGCCGTACACCGCCGCCAGCCGCCGCTCGATCAGCAGGATCAGCGCGGCCGCGGTCGCCGCGTTGGTCACGGCCTGCGGCAGGTCGTACGCCGGCTCGGCCGCGGCCGGGGTCTCGCCCGCGGCGACGACGAGCTGGCTGAGGCGGTCG
Source organism: Kribbella capetownensis (assembly GCF_004331485.1). GTDB lineage: Bacteria > Actinomycetota > Actinomycetes > Propionibacteriales > Kribbellaceae > Kribbella > Kribbella capetownensis. The sequence continues at coordinate 541,794 of NZ_SJKD01000003.1, read as the reverse complement.
CGGTTCAGCCGGTGCTGCTCGTAGGAATCGGTCGCAGACCGGAACCGGGCGCCGCTGAGCTTGCCGCCGGCAACGCCGATGCCGTACAGCGCGGCGTGCTCGCCGGCCAGCGCCGCCTGCAGGGCCTCCACCTCGGTCACGATGCGTCCGCTTTCTTCTTCGCCGGGGTCAGCTTCGTCCCGAGCTGCAACTCGGACGCCGCGATCATGGCCAGCAACCGGGCGGGAGCACCCGACAGCTTGACCGCCGCAGCAGCGTGGGCGGCCGCCGCGGCCTTCTCCTGCTTGGCCAGGGCGGCGAGTGCGGCAGACGACGTACTCGCGGCTGCCGGGGCCTTCGGAGTGGTGGCCTGCACGCCGGCTGTCTCCTTCAGCTTGGCCAGGTGGCTCGCGTGGTACTTCGCCCCGGCGGCCAGCTGCGTGCGCAGGGCCGGGAACTTCCGGCTGGTACTGGTGTAGCCGAGGGACAATAGAGTCACCTGGGCCGCGGCCGCACTGAGTGACGCGACCACGGCCGGATCGACGGTCGGCGTCTCCTCGACCGCCTGACCGGTCTTCGGGTCGACGGCGCCCGGCGTACCGGAGCCCGCCTCGTCGTCCTTGCAGCCGCCCAGCGCGACGGCACCGGGCAGCACCACGGCAGTCGCGATGACGGCGCGGCGGGACAGGCGAGGTTCGGTCGGCACGCCGGAACGATACCCGGTGACGCGCCGGTGACCGGCCTGGGACGAGCCGGTGACGTGGACAATGCCGCGGGCCGGATATGGTGGGCTACTGCCCTCGGTCGGATCGCCGGGTGGCGGAACGGGTGCACAACTGGAGAGAGAGGCAGGTCAACCTGTGAGCCGAAGGACTGACCACACGGACACCACGAGCCTCGAGAACTTCCTGCGGCCGATCGTCGAGCAGTTCGGCTGCGACCTGGAGGCCGCCGACCTCGCGCCGGCCGGCCGCCGCCGGTTGCTGCGCGTGCTGGTCGACCGCGACGGCGGGATCAGCCTCGACGACATCGCCGAGGTGACCCGAGCCATCTCCAAGGCGCTCGATGCCGACGACATCATGGGCGACGGCGCCTACACGCTGGAGGTCTCCAGCCCCGGCGTCGACCGGCCACTCACTCTGCCCCGGCACTGGCGCCGCAACGTCAAGCGCCTGGTCGCGGTCACGCTGACCGCGGGCGGCAAGGTGACCGGCCGGATCAAGTCCGCCTCCGACGAGGCGGCCGAGCTGGACGTGGACGGCAAGGCCCAGACCGTCGCGTACGCCGACGTGGCCAAGGCCAAGGTCCAGATCGAATTCAACCGGGCTGCCGGCAACGACGAAACAGAAACACCTGCCGACGGCACGGTGGAGGAGAACTGACATGGACATCGACATGGCCGTGCTGCGGTCGCTGGAGCGGGAGAAGGACATCTCCCTGGACGTGGTCGTCGAGGCGATCGAGCAGGCGCTGCTGGTGGCCTACCACCGCACCGAGGGCGCCCAGCAGCACGCCCGCGCCGAGCTGGACCGCAAGACCGGGCACGTCACCGTGTACGCCCGCGAGCTCGCCGAGGACGGCACGCTGGCCCGCGAGTACGACGACACCCCGGCCGACTTCGGCCGGATCGCGGCCACCACGGCCAAGCAGATCATCCTGCAGCGGCTGCGCGACGCCGAGGACGAGGTCCGGTACGGCGAGTTCTCCGGCAAGGAGGGCGACATCGTCTCCGGGGTCATCCAGCAGGGCCGCGACCCGCGCTCGGTGATGGTCGACCTCGGCAAGATCGAGGCGGTGCTGCCGGCCCCGGAGCAGGTGCCGGGGGAGAAGTACGAGCACGGCAACCGGCTGCGGGTGTACGTCGTCGGGGTCCGCAAGGGCTTCAAGGGACCGCAGATCACGGTCAGCCGAACTCACCCGAACCTGGTCAAGAAGCTGTTCGCGCTCGAGGTCCCGGAGATCGCCGACGGCACCGTCGAGATCACCGCGATCGCCCGCGAGGCCGGTCATCGGACCAAGATCGCCGTACGGACGCTGAACCCGTCGGTGAACGGCAAGGGCGCCTGCATCGGGCCGATGGGGCAGCGGGTGCGCAACATCATGCACGAGTTGCACGGCGAGAAGATCGACATCATCGACCACAGCGACGACCCGGCCACCTTCGTCGGGAATGCGCTGTCCCCGGCGCAGGTTACGTCCGTCGAGGTGGTCGACGCCGCGGCACGCGCGGCACGGGTCGTCGTACCCGACTACCAGCTCTCGCTCGCGATCGGCAAGGAAGGGCAGAACGCCCGCCTGGCCGCCCGGCTCACGGGCTGGCGGATCGACATCAGGCCGGATACCGATGTGACTCGTGAGAGCGAGAAGGTAGACTGATCTCTCGGTCGGTCGACTGAGTCGCAACCACACCCTGAGGTTCACGTGACAGTGACTACAGACGCGCGCCCTGGCAAGCCCCGGGAGCGCACCTGTATCGGGTGCCGGAAGCGGTCCGGTCCGGCTGATCTGTTGCGGATGACGGTTTCTGGAGGGCTTGTCCTTCCGGATCCCGATCGTCGGGCACCTGGCCGTGGGGCGCATCTGCACCCGGTGGCCGAGTGTCTCGACCTCGCCGTCCGGCGCAAGGCGTTCCCACGGGCCTTCCGGGTCCCGGGGCCGCTCGACGTGACCGGGCTGCAGGAGTACGTCGCGCAGCGTGATAAGCAAGAGGTAAGTGCAGTGCAAACGGCGGCCACCCGGCCGCCCGCAGCGGTCCAGACCGCTGTGACGACATGAAGGCGGGTCATCGACTCATGACCACTCGATGAGTGTCTACCGATGAGTGCAATGCGATGAGCACGTACGTCAACTAACGGTCCGCGCCCAGGCTCGGACCAGAGGGAGAGTAGTGGCAAAGGTCCGGGTCTACGAGCTCGCGAAGGAGCTCGGAGTTACCAGCAAGGTCGTTCTGACCAGACTGAACGACATGGGCGAGTTCGTCCGGTCGGCATCCTCGACGATCGAGGCACCTGTCGTCCGGCGGTTGGCGGAGGAGTTCGAGAAGAACCCGCCGAAGAAGCGCGCGGCCAAGAAGGCCGCCGCCAGTACATCTGCCGCGCCGCAGGCGACAGCTCCGGTCGCGCCTGCCGAGCCGGCCAAGAAGGCTGCCCCGGCAGCTCCGGCCGAGCGCCCGGCGCCGGCCCCGAAGTCGACCCCTGCTCCGGTGGCCGAGTCCACCGTGAGCGAGAAGGCCGAGGCCGCTCCGGCTCCGGTCAAGGCGGCGCCCGCACCGGGCATCAAGCCGGGTCCGCGTCCAGGTCCGAAGCCGGCTCCCCGGCAGGAGGCTCCGGCAGCTCCGGTCGAGTCCGCTCCGGCGGCCAAGGTCGAGGCCCCGGCTGAGACCACGCCCGCGCCCTCGTTCGAGGCTCCGGCTGCCAAGGCGGCCACCTCCGAGGCGCCGGCCGCGCCTGCCCCGAGCCGTACGCCGGCTCCGAGCCGGCCGACCCCTGGTCCGGCGCAGCAGCGTCCGGCCGCCGACAGCCCGGCTCGTCCGGCCTCGCCGCGTCCCGGCGGTCCGCGTCCGGGTGGTCAGGGTGGCCCCCGTCCGGGTGCTCCGCGTCCCGGCGCTCCGCGTCAGGGCGGTCAAGGTGGCGGTCCCCGTCCGGGCGCACCGCGTCCGGGGAACAACCCGTTCAGCTCCACCCAGGGCATGCAGCGCGGTGGCGCTCGCCCGGGTCCGGGTGGTGGACAGGGCGGCGGCTCCGGCCAGGGTGCGAGCCCGGCCGGGATGGCGCCGCGTCCGCCGCAGGCCCGCAGTGGTGGCGGCAACGACCGGCCGCGTCCGAGCGGCGTACCGGGTGCTCCGCGCCCCAACCCGGCGATGATGCCGAAGTCCTCGGCGGGCACCTTCACCGGTCGCCCGTCCGGCCCTGGCGGCGGCAGCGGTGGCGGTGGCGGCGGCGGTGGCCGTGGTCGCCCCGGTGGCGGCGGTCCGGGTGGTGGACCCGGCGCTCGTACCGGTGGTGGCGGTGGCGGCGGTGGCTTCCGTCCGGGTGGCGGCGGCCCCAGCGGCCCGCCCGGTGGCGGCGGTGGCCGTCCGGGTCCGGGCAACCGTGGCCGTGGCGGGACACAGGGTGCCTTCGGGCGTCCGGGTGGTCCGGCGCGCCGTGGCCGCAAGTCGAAGCGGGCGAAGCGCCAGGAGTTCGACAACATGCAGGCGCCGGCAGTCGGCGGCGTTCGCGTCAAGCACGGTGACGGCGAGGTCGTGCGCCTTGCCCGCGGTGCGTCGCTGACGGACTTCGCCGAGAAGGTCGGCGTCGATCCGGCGTCGCTGGTGCAGGTGCTGTTCCACCTCGGCGAGATGGTGACCGCGACCCAGTCGGTCAACGAGGAGACGCTGCAACTGCTCGGCACCGAGCTGAACTACGACGTCCAGATCGTGTCCCCGGAGGACGAGGACCGCGAGCTGCTGCAGTCGTTCGACATCGACTTCGGCTCCGACGAAGGCGACGAGGGCGACCTGGTCAAGCGGCCGCCGGTGGTGACCGTGATGGGTCACGTCGACCACGGTAAGACCAAGCTGCTGGACGCGATCCGGATGGCCAACGTGGTCGCCAAGGAAGCCGGTGGCATCACCCAGCACATCGGTGCGTACCAGGTGACGACCGAGGTCGACGGCGAGCAGCGGGCCATCACCTTCGTCGACACCCCGGGTCACGAGGCGTTCACCGCCATGCGTGCCCGTGGTGCGCAGGCCACCGACATCGTCATCCTGGTGGTCGCGGCCGACGACGGCGTGATGCCGCAGACGATCGAGGCACTGAACCACGCCCGGGCGGCGAACGTCCCGATCGTGGTCGCGGTGAACAAGATCGACGTTCCGAGTGCGGACCCGGCCAAGGTGCGCGGTCAGCTGACCGAGTACGGCCTGGTGCCCGAGGAGTACGGCGGCGACACGATGTTCGTCGACGTGTCGGCCAAGTCCCGGATCAACATCGAGGGTCTGCTCGAAGGCGTCGTACTGACCGCGGACGCGGCCCTCGACCTGCGGGCCAACCCGAACATGCCGGCCCAGGGCATCGCGATCGAGGCGAACCTGGACAAGGGCCGTGGTCCGGTGGCGACCGTGCTGGTTCAGCGCGGCACGCTGCGGGTCGGCGACTCGATGGTGGCGGGACCGGCGTACGGCCGGGTCCGGGCCATGCTCGACGAGCACGGCGACCCCGTCGAGGAGGCGACCCCGTCGCGTCCGGTCCTGGTGCTCGGTCTGACCGCTGTACCAGGTGCGGGTGACAAGTTCCTGGTGGTGGACGACGACCGGATGGCCCGGCAGATCGCTGAGAAGCGGGAAGCCCGGGCTCGTGCGGCCGCCAACGCCAAGCGTCGTGCGCGCCGGACCCTCGAGGACTTCATGGCCTCGATGGAGAAGGGCGAGGCGCAGGAACTGCTGCTGATCCTCAAGGGCGACGTGTCCGGTTCGGTCGAGGCGCTGGAAGACGCCCTGGTCCGGATCGAGGTCGGCGACGAGGTCAACCTGCGCGTCATCGACCGCGGTGTCGGTGCGATCAACGAGAACGACGTCAACCTGGCCATCGCGTCGAACGCCGTCATCATCGGCTTCAACGTGCGGCCGGCGGGCAAGGCCGGTGACCTGGCCGAGCGCGAGGGCGTCGATGTCCGGTACTACTCGGTCATCTACGCGGCGATCGACGACATCGAGGCGGCCCTGAAGGGCATGCTGAAGCCGATCTACGAGGAGGCCGTCCTCGGCCAGGCGGAGATCCGCGAGATCTTCCGCTCCTCGAAGGTGGGCAACATCGCCGGTTGCTGGGTGACCAGTGGCCTGATCCGCCGCAACGCCAAGGTCCGGTTGATCCGGGACGGCGCGGTGGTGGTCGACAACACCGAGCTGTCGTCGCTGAAGAGGTTCAAGGACGACGCGTCCGAGGTCCGCGAGGGCTTCGAGTGTGGTCTGACCATCAACGGCTACAACGACATCAAGATCGGTGACGTCGTCGAGGCCTTCGAGCTTCGCGAGAAGCCGCGCAACTGATCCGCGACGGTGGCCCGGCACTGTGCCGGGCCACCGGAGTAACGTCCGGAGAGGCGGTGTTCTCTCCGGACGTTGTTCATGAATGAGGGAGTGAGCCCTGATGGGTGAAGCAAGGGCGAAGCAGCTGGCCGACCGGATCCAGGTGCTCGTCGCCGAGCTGCTCGAGCGCCGGGTCAAGGACCCCCGGCTGGGGTTCGTCACCGTGACGGACGCCCGGCTGACCGGCGACCTGCGCGAGGCGAGCGTCTTCTACACCGTGTACGGCGACGAGCAGGCGCGGACCGCGACCGCGGCCGCCCTCGAGTCGGCCCGCGGGCTGATCCGCAGCGAGGTCGGCAAGGCGCTCGGGCTGCGGCACACGCCGAGCGTGGCGTTCTTCCTCGACGCGGTGCCGGAGAGCGCCGGTCACATCGAGGACCTGCTGGCCAAGGCCCGGGAGGCCGACGCCGAGGTGGCCAAGGCCGCCGCAGGCGCCAAGCCGGCCGGCGACGCCGATCCGTACAAGCACCGCGAGGACGACGAGGACGAGCCGGCCGAGTGAGCGGTCCCGTCTTCACCCCGTCGTCCGACGGCGTCGTCGTCGTGGACAAGCCGATGGGGTTGACTTCGCACACCGTCGTGGCCCGGATCCGGCGTCTCGCCGGCACTCGCAAGGTCGGCCACGCCGGCACCCTGGACCCGATGGCGACCGGCGTCCTCGTGGTCGGTCTCAACCGCGCCACCCGGCTGCTGGGTCACCTACAGCTGTCGGACAAGTCGTACGACGCGACGATCCGGCTCGGCGCGACGACGACGACCGACGACGCCGAGGGCGAGATCGTGACCACGGCCCCGGTCGACGGCTTCACCGCGGAGGCGATCGAGGCGGCGGTGGGTGGTTTCCGCGGCGAGATCTCGCAGGTGCCGTCGAAGGTCTCCGCGATCAAGGTCGACGGCCGCCGCGCGTACGAACGCGTTCGCGCCGGCGAAGAGGTCGCCCTCAAGGCCCGCGCCGTCACGGTGTCGCGGTACGACATTCTCGACGTACGCCCCGGCGCGGACTGGATCGACGTGGATGTGTCGGTCGACTGCTCCAGCGGGACGTACATCCGTGCGCTGGCACGTGACCTCGGGGCCGAGCTCGGCGTCGGCGGTCACCTCACCGCACTCCGTCGTACCCGGGTCGGCGCCTTCGACCTGTCGACGGCATACACGCTGGAGTCCCTGGCCGAGGACTTCGTCTGGCGCCCGATCTCCGAGGTCGCCGCGGAAACCTTCCCGCGGTACGACGCCAGCCCCGAACAGGCCGCCGCCATCCGCACCGGCCGACCGCTGTCCGGCCTCAAACTGGCCCTCGGCCAAACCGCCATGTTCGACCCCACCGGCACGTTCCTCGCCCTCTACGAACCCCACGGCCCCGTCGCCAAACCCACCGCCGTCTTCGTCAGCTGACCTGGGCCAGCCGGTCCGGCGCGCCGGTGCGGTGCGGCGGGTTGGTGGACGGCGGTGGCGGGTTTGCGGAAACAAAGTGCCGCCAGGCGACGAGAAGTTTCCGAAGAGCGGGGGGTCTGGACGACGGCGGTTTCTGTCGGTGGGCGGTCTTACCGTCGGAGGATGAGATATGGGTTCGTGTTGCCGATGGGGGATGCTCGGGATGCGGCGGAGTTGGCGGCGCTCGCGGAGGAGAGTGGGTGGGACGGTTTCTTCGTGTGGGAAGCCGTCTGGGGGATCGACGCCTGGGTGATGCTCGGCGCCGCGGCAATGACGACTGAGCGGATCCGGCTGGGGACGATGCTGACGCCGTTACCGCGCCGGAAGCCGTGGGACGTCGCCGGGCAGACGTCGACGGTCGACAACCTGAGCAACGGCCGGGTGACGCTGGCGGTCGGGCTCGGGGTCTCGGGCGAGGATCGATTCTGGCTGTTCGAGGACGATCCGGGCCGCAAGGTGCGCGCGGAGTTGATGGACGAGTCGCTGGAGATGCTGCAGTACCTGTGGCGCGACGAATCGTTCGAGTACGCCGGCAAGCACTACCGCTCCAGGAAGGTCGGAGACCTCGTCCCACCCGCGCCGCCACCACCGGTCCAACAGCCGAGGATCCAGACCTGGGTAGTCGGCGCCTGGCCCCGACCCAAGTCCATGCGCCGCGCGGCTCTGCAGGACGGCTGGCTCCCGAACTACGTCGTACCGCCCGGCGAGAAGCCAGGCGAGTGGACACCAGACCTCCTGGCCGAAGGCGTCACCTGGATCCGCAACGAGCGAGCCGCCCACGGCCTGACCATGGACAACTACGACATAGTCGCCGAAGGCAGCACCACCGCCGACGACCCCAACCCCGCCACCACAGTCCGCCCCTGGTCAGAAGCCGGCGCCACCTGGTGGATAGACGCCGACTGGACCTCCCTAGACCCAACAACCGTCCGCTCCACAGCCGAACGCCGCCTAAAAGCAGGCCCACCCCGAGTGAACTGAGACCCCACGTCACCCACCAACCAGGTCACCCCGGCCATCCCGCTAACCGGTCACGTCGACTGCCGCCGCCGTCTGTCGGATTACAGCGCGTGGGTGGGATGTGCTGGTTACGCTGGAGGGGTGCGTTCTCGTCCGACTTTGCAGTGGGCTCCTGGGCCTGAGGTGTTGGCGCTTGAGCCTGGTACGGCGGACGTCACGCCGATCGCGGACGTGGTCGCCACTGGGGGAGTCGTCGTACTGAGTGGCGCCGGGATCTCCACCGAATCGGGCATCCCGGACTACCGCGGCGAGACAGGCAGCCTTCGCACCCACACCCCCATGACGTACGGCGATTTCACTGCGAGCGAGTCCGGCCGCCAACGCTACTGGGCACGCAGCCACCTCGGCTGGCGGACGATCGCCCGAGCAAACCCCAACACCGGCCACCGTGCGGTCGCAACAATGCAAGCCCGCGGCTACCTCGACGGCGTGATCACCCAGAACGTCGACGGTCTCCACCAAGCGGCCGGCGCCCGCGACGTGATCGAGTTGCACGGGAACCTCGACCGCGTCATCTGCCTCGACTGCGGTACGACGTCCCAGCGGGAAGTCCTCGACCGTCGGCTGAGAGCCGCCAACACGACGTTCGAGGGCGAGGCGACCCGCATCAACCCCGACGGCGATGTGGAACTGCCCGACGACATCGTCCGCACGTTCACCGTGGTCCCGTGCACCGTCTGCGGCGGCGTACTCAAACCCGATGTCGTCTTCTTCGGCGAGAACGTCCCGAAGTCCCGCGTCGAACGGTGCTATCGCCTGATCGACGACGCGAACGCCGTACTCGTCCTCGGCTCGAGCCTGACCGTCATGTCCGGCTTCCGGTTCGTCCGGCACGCCGCGAAGGCCGGCAAGTCGGTGCTGATCATCAACCAGGGCATCACCCGCGGCGACCCGTACGCCGAGTACCGCGTCAACCTCCCCCTCGGCCAGGCCCTGACCGAGCTCATGGAGCAGCTCCAAAGAACCGAGCTGTAGAAACACCTCCGGGCCGGACCGCGCGTGATGTGGTCCGGCCCGGGGGCCGCTCTACGGATTGGAAAGGGTCAGCGTTGCGCGCTGGTCCGTAGGCGGTTCAGGGAGGCCTTGACGGCCTGTGGGGAGGCGGCGGCTTGCCGGGTCAGCACCCGAGCGTGTGCGGCCCACTCCGACTGCTCCGCGGCGGTCACTCTAGCCGGGGCACCGGTCAATGTCTTGAAGGTCAGCGACGCGACACCCGCCTGGCCTTCGAAGCGCGGGTGGTAGTTCAGCGCCCGGAGGACGTTGATGTCCTTGCCCTGGATCCACGCCTGTCCGTCCGGTGCGCAAGCGTCATGCCCGGTCGACGGCCCGAACGTGTCCACGTACGTCGCTCCGCCGGCGGCCGCGGCCGCGGAGATCGCGGTGTTCAGCGCCTGCTCGATCGAGTACAGGTACGAGTAGTCGCCGTCGGCGAACGGCAGGATCGACGGGCAGGTGCCCTGCTCCGGCGCGATCTTCGGGTAGCCGACCAGCAGGACCGTTGCCTGCGGCGACCGTGCTTTGATGCCCTGGACAACGATCGCGATCCGCGTCTGGGTCTGGGCGATCTTCGCCCGCAGCGTGTCCACGCCGTCGACCGTGAAGTGCGCCTTGCACGGCGCCCCCGTCGGATCGGAGGCCCGCAGCCCGGGGCAGGTGCCGACGATGTCGCCGAACACGCCGAAGTCGTTGCCGCCGATCCCCAGCGTGACCAGATCCGTGTCCGGCGTCAGCGCGTCGAACTGCGGAGCGGCCGTCCCGAGGATCGTGCTCTGCGGCTGCGTCATGTTGGTCGTGTCGGCACCACCGCAGCTCACGTCGGTGAACTGGCGCACCCGCAGCATCGTGGCCAGCATCTTCGGGTAGTTGCTGTACGAGCGTGCGCACCCGAGCGACAGCAGATCCGGCAGCGGCACCAGCGGCGCAGAGGTGTACGAGTCCCCGAGCGCGACGTACTTGTGGAAGGCGGGCTCGGCGTTGGCGTTGGACACGGGCAGCGCGGCGACCAGAACCAGCGACGCGCAGGCGGCGACCAGGCGGCGTAGCTTCACAGGACCCTCCCCAGGCTCGGCAGTGCGGCCCCACCCTAAGTTGAGTCACCGCCTGATCACAAGGGGTGATCGCGGACCTGCCGCACGGAACGCCCTCGGGACATGGAATCCTGCTCTCATGCGTGTCTGGCACGGTTTGGACGAGGTGGGTGCGGATTTCGGCCCGTCGGTCGTCACCATCGGCAACTTCGACGGCGTGCACCGGGGTCACCAGGAGGTGCTCGCGCACGCCAAGGCGCGGGCGGCCGAGCTGGGTGGACTGCCGGTCGTCGCGCTCACCTTCGACCCGCACCCGATGATGGTGCTGCGGCCGGATCGGGCGCCGCTGATGCTCAGCGAGCCCGAGGAGCGGGCCAAGCTGCTGGGCCGGCACGGCGCCGACGCCGTGCTGATCCTCCCGTTCAACAAGGAGGTGTCCAGCTGGCCGCCGGAGGAGTTCATCGACCGGGTCCTGGTACGGACGCTGCACGCCAAGGCGGTCGTGGTCGGGGAGAACTTCCGGTTCGGTCACAAGGCGGCCGGGCACGTGGACACGCTCGTCGCGGCCGGTGCCGAGGCCGGTTTCCAGGTCGAGGGTCTGAGCCTGGCCGGTGGCGAGCAGCCGTGGTCGTCGACGTACACGCGGGAGCGGATCGCCGAGGGTGATGTGGAGGCGGCGGCCGAGGCGCTCGGGCGCCCGCTGCGCGTCACCGGCGTGGTCGTCGAGGGCGACAAGCGCGGCCGGGAGCTGGGCTACCCGACGGCGAACATCCCCGCCGACCCACGGGCCGCGGTGCCGCTGGACGGTGTGTACGCCGGCTGGCTGACCGTCCTCGAGCCCGCTCCCGGAGCTCCGGCGTACGACGAACCGCTGCCGGCGGCGATCAGCGTCGGCAGCAACCCGACGTTCGACGGTGTGGACCGGCGAGTGGAGTCGTACGTCCTCGACCGCGACGACCTGGAGCTGTACGGCACCCGGATCGCGGTGGATTTCGTGGCCCGGCTGCGCGGCAGCCAGATCCGGTTCGACTCGATCGACGAGCTGCTGGTGCAGATGAAGGCCGATGTCGACGGCGCACGCCGGATCCTTACCGGGACTCCCTAGGGAGTTCTGAATTAGGGTGACGCGTCCACGGACTGATACGCTGGCTGCTGCCGTCTGAACGGCCGCGGACAGAGAGTGCTCGGGTGAAGAATGCCCCGGTGCGCCGCGCAACGGAAATCGAGAGGAACTCTGTGTCATCTGTTGATGCTGCAACGAAGAAGAAGATCATCGGTGAGTACGCCCTGACCGAGGGTGACACCGGGTCTCCTGAGGTCCAGGTCGCGCTGCTGACGCACCGCATCGCCGACCTGACCGAGCACCTGAAGGAGCACAAGCACGACCACCACAGCCGTCGTGGCCTGCTGCTGCTCGTCGGCCAGCGCCGCCGGCTCCTGAACTACCTGGCGAAGAAGGACATCAACCGCTACCGGTCCCTGATCGAGCGGCTCGGCCTTCGCCGATGACGTCGCGAGGAGCGGCCCCCGAGTCCCGGGTGGCCGCTCCTGGCGTATTCGTGCCCAGGCACGAGCTCAACAACTGAATAACAGCAAGAAAGACGAACGAGGCGACGCGAAGCGCGTGGCGGGAGGACGACCGGTCCTCGGTAGTGGCTTTCGGGAGAACTCACAGTTCACCCGCGGGCCTCGATCGAAGACCGGCACCCCGGTAGCTCGCGCCTCGCTGTCGTCCACAGTGAGAGAGGGGTATCCCGTGACGGGATCCACCGGTACGCCCATGGAGGGCACCGAATTCGCCGAGGCCGTGCTGGACAACGGCAGCTTCGGCACCCGCACCATCCGCTTCGAGACGGGCCGTCTGGCCCAGCAGGCCGCCGGCTCCGCCGCCGCCTACCTCGACGGCGACACGATGGTGCTGTCGGCCACCACGGCCAGCAAGAAGCCCAAGGACCAGTTCGACTTCTTCCCGCTGACGGTCGACTGCGAGGAGCGGATGTACGCCGTGGGCCGGATCCCCGGCTCGTTCTTCCGCCGGGAGGGCCGTCCGTCCGAGGAGGCCATCCTGACCTGCCGGCTGATCGACCGCCCGCTGCGGCCGTCGTTCGTGTCCGGCCTGCGGAACGAGATCCAGGTCGTCATCACGGTCCTGGCGCTCAACCCGGACACGCTGTACGACGTTCTCGCGATCAACGCCGCGTCGATGTCGACCCAGATCGCGGGCCTGCCGTTCTCCGGCCCGATCGGCGGCGTCCGCGTCGCGCTGATCGACGGCCAGTGGGTGGCTTTCCCGACCCACACCGAGCTCGAGGACGCGGTCTTCGACATGGTGGTCGCGGGCCGGGTCACCGAGACCGGCGACGTCGCGATCATGATGGTCGAGGCCGAGTCGACCCCGGGCACCTTCGAGAAGGTCGCCGCCGGAGTCCAGGCGCCGACCGAGGAGATCGTCGCCGCGGGCCTGGAAGCCTCCAAGGGCTTCATCAAGACCCTGGTCGAGGCGCAGGCCGACCTGGCCGCGCGGTCCGCGAAGCCCACCGGTGAGTTCCCGATCTTCCCGGACTACGCCGACGACGCGTTCGCCGCGGTCGAGGCCGCCGCGTCCGAGGAGCTGGCGCAGGCGCTGACCATCGCCGGCAAGCACGAGCGCGAGGACGCCACCGACGCGGTCAAGGCCGCCACGGTGGACAAGCTGGCCGCCGACTTCGAGGGCCGCGAGAAGGAGCTGTCCGCGGCGTTCCGGTCGCTGACCAAGAAGCTGGTCCGGCAGCGGGTGCTGAAGGACAAGGTCCGCATCGACGGCCGCGGGCTGGCCGACATCCGGCCGCTCAAGGCGCAGGTGCGGGTGCTCCCGCGGGTGCACGGTTCGGCGCTGTTCGAGCGCGGCGAGACCCAGATCATGGGTGTCACCACGCTGAACATGCTTCGGATGGAGCAGCAGCTGGACACGCTGTCCCCGGAGACCCGCAAGCGCTACATGCACAACTACAACTTCCCGCCGTACTCGACCGGTGAGACCGGCCGGGTGGGTTCGCCGAAGCGCCGCGAGATCGGTCACGGCGCGCTGGCCGAGCGGGCCCTGGTGCCGGTGCTGCCGTCCCGCGAGGACTTCCCGTACGCGCTGCGCCAGGTCTCCGAGGCGCTCGGCTCGAACGGGTCCACCTCGATGGGTTCGGTCTGCGCCTCCACGCTGTCGCTGCTGTCCGCCGGTGTGCCGCTGAAGGCCCCGGTCGCCGGTATCGCGATGGGCCTGATCTCCGGTGAGGTCGACGGCGAGACGCAGTACGTCGCGCTGACCGACATCCTCGGTGCCGAGGACGCGTTCGGAGACATGGACTTCAAGGTCGCCGGCACCAAGGACTTCGTCACCGCCCTGCAGCTGGACACCAAGCTGGACGGCATCCCGGCCAGCGTGCTCGCGGGTGCGCTGACGCAGGCCAAGGACGCGCGGCTGACGATCCTGGACGTGATGGCCAAGGCCATCGACGCGCCGGGTGAGATGAGCGAGTTCGCGCCGCGGGTCATCTCGGTGAAGGTCCCGGTCGACAAGATCGGAGAGGTCATCGGCCCGAAGGGCAAGATGATCAACCAGATCACCGAGGACACCGGCGCCGACATCTCGATCGAGGACGACGGCACCGTCTACATCGGCGCGACCGACGGTCCGAGTGCGGAGGCCGCGAGAGCCGCTATCAATGCGATCGCGAACCCGACCATGCCGGAGAAGGGTGAGCGCTACCTGGGCACGGTCGTCAAGACGACCAACTTCGGTGCGTTCATCAGCCTGCTGCCGGGCAAGGACGGCCTGCTGCACATCAGCAAGCTGCGTGGCCTGGCCGGTGGCAAGCGGGTCGAGGCGGTCGAGGACGTGCTCTCGGTCGGCCAGAAGCTGCAGGTCGAGATCGCGGAGATCGACGACCGCGGCAAGCTCTCCCTGATCCCCGTCCTCGAGGAGGACGAGAAGAAGGGTGACGACAAGGCGGCCGAGTCCGCCGAGTGACCCGAGCGATCACCAGCACACTGCTGAGCCCGGAGGCGGGCGGTCCGGTCAAACGGACCGTCCTGCCCTCCGGGCTTCGTGTGCTGTCCCAGTCCGTGCCGGGCTTCCGCTCGGTCACCTTCGGCGTCTGGGTCGGCGTCGGCTCCCGGGACGAACCGGAGCAGCTGGCCGGCGCGACGCACTTCCTCGAACACCTGCTGTTCAAGGGCACCGAGCGCCGTGACGCGCTGGAGATCTCCGCCGCGATCGATGCGGTCGGCGGCGAGATGAACGCGTTCACAGGCAAGGAGTACACCTGCTACTACGCGCGGGTGCTCGACTCCGATCTCCCGCTCGCCGTCGACGTCATCTGCGACATGATCACCTCCGCCACCCTGACGAATGCGGACGTGGAGAGTGAGCGCGACGTCATCGACGAAGAGATCGCGATGCACGCCGACGAGACGTCGGACCACATCCACGACCTCTTCGCCGAGCAGCTGTGGGGCAGGTCGCCACTCGGCCGCTCGATCACCGGGACGCCGGAGTCCGTCGCCGGACTGTCCCGCCAGCAGGTGGTGGGCTGGTACCGCCGCCGCTACAAGCCGGCCAACATCGTCGTCTCGGTCGCCGGCAACGTCGACCACGCCGACGTCGTTCGCCTTGTCCGCAAGGCGTTCGAGCGCCACTGGGTGACCACCGAGGCCGAGCCGGCTCCGGTACGCCGTGCCGTCGCCACGCAGGCGCCGACGTACGGCGGGGTGCGCGTGCACCACCGTGATGTCGAGCAGGCGCACCTGGTGCTCGGGATGCCGGGCCTGGTCCGCAGCGACACACGCCGGTACGTCGCCGGCGTACTGCACGGGATCGTCGGTGGCGGCATGTCGTCGCGGCTGTTCCAGGAGGTCCGGGAGAAGCGCGGCCTGGCCTATTCGGTCTTCACGTTCGGCTCGGCGTATGCGGACTCCGGCATGGTCGGCGTGTATGCCGGCTGCCTGCCGAAGAAGGCCACCGAGGTGCTCGACGTGGTCCGGTCCGAGCTGCAGTCGATTGCCAGCGGCAACATTACGCCGGACGAGCTGCTCCGCGGCAAGGGCCAGATGCGCGGCTCGGTCGTGATGGGCCTGGAGGACACCGGCGCGAAGATGACCCGGATCGCCAAGGCCGAGCTCGTGTACGGCGAACTGCCCACCGTCGACGAGATCCTGCACCGGATCGACTCCGTCACCCTCGACGAGGTTTCCGCACTCGCCGCCGAGCTGTACGCCGGCACCCCCGCCCTCACCGTGATGGGCCCGTTCGACGAGGACAGCACCGCCTTCGCGGTCTGAGGTTCACCCTCGACAGCCCCGCGGCGCAGGGGCAGACTATCGAGCTGGGAGGGGGTCCCAGCATGACCACGACAACTACATCGGCAACACAAGCATTGGCCGACGACTTCCGCGGTGACCTGGTTTCTCCGGGCGATCCGTCGTACGACGAGCAGCGGAAAGTCTGGAACGGATCGATCGACCGACGGCCCGCACTCATCGCCTGCTGCACCGGAGCCGCCGACATCCGCGCCGCGCTGGCGTTCGCCCGCCGGACCGGCCTGCAGGTGGCGGTCCGCGGCGGCGGCCACAGCTTCCCGGGTCACTCGACCTGCGACGGTGGCATTCTCATCGATCTCGCCCGGATGAAGGGGATCCGGGTCGATCCGGTTCGCCGTACGGCGCGTGCGCAGGCAGGGGTCCTGCTCGGTGAGCTGGACCGCGAGACGCAGGCCTTCGGTCTGGCCACGCCGTCCGGCATCGTCACGCACACCGGGGTCGCCGGACTCACGCTCGGCGGTGGGATCGGCTGGCTGATGCGGAAGTACGGGCTGAGCATCGACAACCTGATCTCGGCCGACGTGATCACCGCCGAAGGCGAGCTGGTGACCGCGAGTGAAGACGCGAACGGCGATCTGTTCTGGGGGATCCGGGGTGGCGGCGGGAACTTCGGCATCGTCACCGAGTTCGAGTTCCGGCTGCATCCGGTCGGGCCGGTCATCTACGGCGGCCCGATCATGTGGCCGATGGAGAAGTCGCCGGACCTGATGCGGTTCTACCGCGACTGGATCACCGGCGTACCCGACGACCTCACCACCGCGGTGATGCATCGGTGGATCCCGCCGCTGCCGTCGATTCCGGCCGAACTGCACGGCCGTCCGGTGGTGGTCGTGCTGGCCTGCTACGCCGGTTCGGTCGAGGACGGCGAGCTGGTCGTGGCGCCGCTCAAGGCGTTCGCGCCACCGGTGCTGGACATGTGCACGCCGAAGCCGTACGTCGACCTGCAGGCGATGTTCGACCCGAGCTTCCCGCACGGCCGGTGGTACTACACGCGGTCCTCGGACGTCAGCACGCTGTCGGACGAGGTGATCGACATCGCCGCCGCGCGTGGGATGGCGATCACCTCGCCGTACACGTCGTACCCGATCTTCCAGCTTGGCGGCGCCATCTCCAGGGTGAGTCCGGACAGTACGGCGTTCGGCGCGCGATCGAGCGGGCACACGTTCAACTTCGTCGGTGTGACGCTCGGTCCGGACGGGTTCGAGGAGCAGCGGCAGTGGGTGCGCGACTCGTGGCAGGCACTCGAGCCGCACCAGTCCGGCGTGTACGTCAACTTCCTGAGCGACGAGGGCACCGACCGGATCCGGTCCGCGTACGGCGCCACGACGTACGACCGGCTGAAGGACCTCAAGCAGAAGTACGACCCGGGCAACCTGTTCCACCTGAACCAGAACATCCGGCCGCATTGACGCGATAGTCTTCGAGCTGTTGTGTCGCGTCACCACGTGATCTGCCTCTGGATCCCTCGCTGAACGGGCTGTGTCCCACGGCAAGGGTGTCAAGCACTTGACGGCCCGACGTGCCGCACCGCGCTGGATCGACCCAGCGCGGTTTGGCCTGCCGTCTGCGAATGAGGATCACCGTGCTGACTCCGCTGTGGGATGCGTTTCGTACCGCCCGCGAATCCCTGTCCGACGCCGTCCGGGTCGCTCCGGGCTGGTTGCTCTTCTACTCGACCCTTGTCCTCGGCCAAGCTGTCCTTCCGGGCGCTCAGGTCGTCCTGCTGCGCCGTCTGATCGACGGCCTGGACCGAGGCCACGCCTGGGTGCCGCTGATCGGGCTCACGGTGGTGGTGGGCCTGATGTATCCGCTCGCGCAGGTGGCGACCGGCTGTGGCCAGCGGATGATGCTGCGGCTGAGGTTGCACTACCGCGCCGAGCTCGCGCAGGTTGCCGCCCGGCTGAGCCCGAGCCGCCTGTCCCGCCCCGACGTGACGACGGATCTGGAAGCCGCCCAGTCGGCGACGTGGCCGATGGCGGACGTGCCCGGACGGCCGGTCCAGGTGCTCGGCGCGGGCGTGACCTCGGTCGTGCTGTGCGCGGCGATCTGGTCGATCAATCCGTGGTCCGGAGGACTCGTCCTCGCCGCGCTCGTACCGACGGTGGTCGCGTTCACTGCCATCGCGCGGATGGAGTCCGCGAAGTGGCCGAAGGTTGCGGAGAAGGACCGCGTCGCCGGGTATGCCACCGAACAGCTCATCCAGCAGCGTCCTGCAACCGAGCTGGCGGCCCTCGGCTCCGGCGTCAAGGTCGCGCGGCTGGTCGCCGAGCGCCGGGCCGGCGCGACCCGGATCCAGGACGGGATGATCGGGATGGCCATGACGGCGGAGCTCGCGGCTGCCGTCGCGACCGTCCTGCTGTTCGGCGGTGCGCTGGTCGCCCTGGTGCTCGGCGGGGCGACCGGGGGAGCAGCTGCCGCGGCCGTTGCCGGAACCATCTCCGGACTGAACGCGATCCGGTTGTGCGGCTACGCGTTCGGCACGATCGTCACGACCGCGCCGCAGGCCCGGATCTATCGCCGGTTCGTCCGGAGCGCTCCCGAGCGGGAGCCGCAGCTCGTCGTACCGCGGGTCGAGTCTGTTGCCCTGGACAACGTCACCTTCCGCTATCCGGGCGCGCCGGAGCCGGCCTTGCTGGACGTGTGTATCGAGGCACGGCGTGGTGAGCTCGTCGCATTGGTCGGCGTGAACGGGGCGGGCAAGTCGACCGCGGTCAACCTCCTCGTCGGCAGCCTGGCGCCGGATACCGGGCGGGTGCTGATCGACCGTCGGGACGCTGTGGAGCTGAGCGAGAGCGAGCGGCTGGGACACTTCGGGCTGCTCGTGCAGGAGTTCGGGCGGTTCGAGTTCACGCTCCGCGACGCCATCGCCCTCGGCTCCCCGGGGCCGGTGTCCGACGACGAGATCCGGGCTGCGCTGGCGGGTACCTTCGCGGCGGACGTTCCGCTCGGCACGCAGTTGGGCCAGCAGTGGGGCGGCACCGGAATCTCGGGCGGGCAGTGGCAGCGGCTCGCGCTGGCACGGATCCGGCTGCGGAACGCCGGTGTCTGGATCCTGGACGAACCCACGTCCGCCATCGACGCCGAGGCCGAGCGCGAGATCTTCGCCGAACTGCGGCGTACCAGGGACACCCGGATCACGATCGTGGTCTCGCACCGCGCCTGGACGCTTCGCGAGATGGACCGCATCTACGTCATCGACGCCGGCTCCGTGGTTCAGCAGGGGACGTATCCGGAGCTGATGGCTCAGCCCGACGGTCGGTTCGCGCGGCTGTTCGCAACACCACCGGAGTGAGCAGACCGGCGGCCGCGAAGAGCAGAGCCACCAGGAGCCAGCCGGTGAGACCCAGCGGGATGGCCAGGGTAGTCAGGACGATCGGGCCGGCGAGGTCGCCCATGCCCCTGCCGGTGGCGTGGGCGCCTTGATACTGGCCCACCAGGCCAGGTGGGGCCAAGGCGTAGCTCGCGCCCCAGCCGGAGGCAGCTTCGAGGATCTCGCCGGCGACGTGGGCCAAGGCAGCGAGCAGGAGCAGGGCGATCGTCAGTCCGCTCGACGTGATGGTGGTCAGGGACAGTACGGCACAGGACGCGGCGAGCAGCAGACCGGCGCGACGGCCTGCCCGGCCGGCGCCGGTCAAGGAGTCGGTGCCCCGGGTGAGACGGATCTGGAACAGGATCACGGCGCCGGCGTTGACGATCAGCAGGACCGAGATGACCCAATGCGGCGCGTCCGTCCGCGTCGCGACCCACACCGGCAGGGCGACGTTCAGCATCGTGTTGTGGATGTTGAGTACGCCGTTCAGCCCCATGAACCGCACGAACGGTCCATCACGCAGTACCTGCCACGACGACAGCTCGTGAGCCTTCATCGCCGGCACCCGGGGCAACCGGAAGACCAGAAGACCGGTGGCGAGAACCAGTACAGCGGTCGTCAGCAAACCGATGCGATACGCGGCAGGCGACCCCACCGCCAGCGCGATCCCGCCGAGTCCGGCGCCGCAGGCGAAGCCGATGTTGGCCGCCACCCGCACCTGGGCGCGGACCGGAAGCCGAGATTCGGGTGGCACCACCGCGTGGATCACCGCGCCCTGTGAGCTCCGGTAGCCGAGGTCCGCGACCGCCAATGCCAAGGCCACCACGGCATAGCCGGGTACGTCCCCGACGACGACCAGCCCGGCTGTCGCCAGAGCCTGCAGACCGAACATCGCCGCGTACATCTCCCGCGCCCCGAGCCGGTCCGCGAGGTGCCCGAGCCAGATGCTCGCGCTCACCGCCACGGCAGTCGTGGCCGTCAGGGTGAGTCCGACCGACCGCAGACTCAACCCGACCACCTGGGTCACGAACAGCGCCGAGAGGGTCGCGGCGATCCCCGACCCGGACCGCCCCACCACCGAGATCAGCAACAACATCGGATGAGTCACGGGGTACGACGCTAGGTCGATTTTGTCCCATGATCCTGGTCCAAGCCGGGTCTAGAATCCTGGGCCATGCGGGATCTGCATCTGATCGTCGACCGTTCGCTTGGCGTCCGCGCCGGGGTCGAGAACGCCCTGAGGGAGGCGATCCGCACCCTGCCACCCGGCACCCGGCTGCCGTCCTCACGGGCGCTGGCGATCGACCTCGGCGTGGCCCGCAACACGGTCGCCGAGGCCTACAGCCAACTCGTCCAAGAGGGCTATCTCACCGGTGACCGTGGGGCCGGTACCCGCACCGCGACGAGTCCGCAGAGGCCGGCCGAGCGGCCCGCGACGACGACCGAGCCGGCCGTCGTCCACGACCTGCGCCCAGGCAGACCCGACGTCTCCAACTTTCCCGTCGCCGCCTGGAACTCGGCCACCCGTCGCGTCCTCAACACCCGCCCCCGCGAGGCCCTCCAGTACGACGACGCCCGCGGGCCCGCCTACGCGCGCGAGGTCCTGGCCGGCTACCTGAGCAGGGCCCGGGGTGTCCGGGCCGAACCTGACCAGATCGTGCTGTGCAACGGCGCACGCCAGGCTGTCTCGCTCCTCGCCCGCGCGGCCGCCGCACAGGGTACGAAATCGTTCGCGTACGAACGTCCCGGCCAACCCGCGGTCCCGGCTCAGCTCGAACGCGCCGGACTCGAGCTCAGGCCGGTCGAGGTCGATCACCACGGAGCCGTCGTCGGCCAGTTGGGTGACGCGGGCGGCGTCGTACTCACGCCGGCGCATCAGTTCCCCACGGGCGTGTCGCTCGCGCCCAAGCGGCGTACCGAAGTGCTCGAGTGGGCTCGGGAGGCTGGGGCGATCGTGCTGGAGGACGACTACGACGGCGAGTTCCGGTACGACCGGCAGCCGATCGGCGCCCTGCAAGGACTCGCTCCCGATGTCGTCGCCTACGCGGGGTCGGCGAGCAAGACCCTCGCACCCGGCCTCCGCCTGGGCTGGCTCGTCCTGCCGCCGCGGCTGGTCGAGCCGGTTGTCGAGGAGAAGACCTGGGACGACCGGCACAGCGACACGCTGACCCAGATGACGCTCGCCGCCCTGATCGAGTCCGGTGCCTACGACCGCCACGTCCGGGCGTCCCGGCTGCGGTACCGGCGCCGCCGCGACGAGCTGATACGGGCCCTCGGCAACTACCGGACCAGCGGCATCGCCGCCGGTCTTCAGGTCGTCGTCGACCTCACCGGCCGCGACGAGGACGCGGTCCTGCGCACCCTCGCCGAGCACGAGGTGGTCACCTTCGGCATGTCCCACTTCGGTGCGGGTCTGCCGCCGGCTCTGGTGGTCGGGTACGGCGCGCCGGCACAGCATGCATGGGGTCGAACACTCACCGCACTCGTCGACGGCCTGGCGAGTGCGCATTTGTGAGCATCTGGGTTTTGGCCGAGATCTGACGTGACGTCTGATGACTCGGCGCGCTTATCGGATTAAGGTAGCCCGGGCCTGCCCATCGGATCACTGGTCGTCTGAGGTCTTGGGAAAGTAACGCCTGCGTTACGCGCCGCCGCTTTGCGCCTGACAACGTTGACATGCGCAGTTTCGACCAGGGAGCATGACGCTTGATCCGCCCGCCTAGCGGCGCTTTGCCGAGGAAGTTGGTTCGACCGTGCGACGTCTGACTGGGGTTCTGGGGGTGACAGTCGGCCTTGCGCTGTTGCTGTCGTCCTGTGGTGACGGCAAGAGCAGCAGTGGCTCCGGTTCCGGGGACAAGAGCGAGATCATCGCGATCGCCGCCGACCCGCTGGAGTACATCAACCCGCTGAACGAGAACGGCAGCCCGGGGATCCAGGTCGCGATGGCGGTGTTCGCGCCGCTGGTGACCACGGACCCGAACACCGGCAAGCTGCAGAACGTGATGGCGGACTCGATCACGCCGGACAAGACCAGCCAGACCTGGACGGTCAAGCTGAAGCCCGGCAACACCTTCCAGAACGGCCAGGCGCTGACCGCCAAGGACTACGTCGACAGCTGGAACATGACCGCGCAGGGCTCGAACGCCTGGAAGAACAACGGCTTCTTCTCCAAGGTCGAGGGGTACGACGCGCTGAACCCGCCGACCCCGGACGGCGCCACCCCGAAGCCGACCTCGGTGAAGACGCTGAGCGGACTCAAGCAGGTCGACGACCTGACCTTCACGGTCAAGCTCAAGGTGCCGTTCTCGCAGTTCGGCCTGACCCTGCAGTACTTCGGCCTGGCGCCGCTGCCGGAGGAGGTCCGCAAGAACCCGGACGCCTACAAGCGCAAGCCGATCGGCAACGGCCCGTACAAGATGGCGGCCGACTGGAACGCCGGCGACGACATCAAGCTGGCCAAGTGGGACGGCTACAAGGGCCCGAACGCGCCCGAGGCGCAGTCCATCACCTACCGCTTCATTCCGAACGCGGACACGGCGTACAACGAGTTCCTGGCCGGCAACGTGGACTTCGTCGACGTACCCCCGACCAAGGTGAAGACCTTCAAGTCCGACGCCCCCGACGGCTGGGTCACGGCGGTCAGCTCCGGCGCCAACTACCTGGTCATGCCGGCCTGGGACGCGCGGTACAAGAACCCGAAGCTGCGGCACGCGTTCTCGATGGCGATCGACCGGAAGGCGTTCGCGGACCTGGTCGGGCTGTCCGACCCGGCCAAGGGCCTGATCGCGCCGGACATCGACGGCTACCGCGACAACGCCTGCAAGTACTGCGACTACGACCCGGCCAAGGCCAAGCAGCTGCTGCAGGAGGCCGGCGGGTTCTCCGACCCGGTCATCATCAGCTACAGCACCACGTCGGCGACCGGGCAGATCTTCGCCGAGGCGATCGGCAACATGCTCCGGCAGAACCTCGGCCTGACCGTCAAGTACTCCGGCAAGGCGGGCTCGGACATCACCACGCTGGCCGACACCCGCAAGCTGGACGGCCTGCGGTTCAGCGGCTGGGGTCACGACTACCCGTCGATCGAGGACTACCTGACGCCGATGTTCAAGTCCAACGGTGACGCGAACTTCGCCGGCTACAACAACCCGGCACTGGACGCCGTACTGGCCAAGGGTGACGCCGAGCCGGACCAGGAGAAGGCGATCAAGATCTACCAGCAGGCCGAGGACATCGCGCTCGAGGACATGCCGCTGATCCCGCTGTACACCAAGTCGAACGCGTACCTGCACTCGGCCAAGATCGAGCCGAGAGTGTCCAAGTACGTCGGTGTCTCGGCGCTCTACGCCACGTTCAAGTGATCCGGTTCATCCTGCGCCGCATCCTGGCGGCGATACCGATCGGCCTGATCGTCACGCTGGGGGTCTTCGCGCTCGTCTTCGCGATGCCCGGGGACCCCCTGCGGGAACTGGCCGGCGACAAGCCGATCCCGGCCGCCGTGCTGGCAGCCAAGCGGGCGCAGTACCACCTCGACGATCCCTTCATCGTCCAGTACCTGCTGAGCATGAAGGACATGTTCACCGGCCACTTCGGTACGACGTTCGCCGGTGCGGACATCGCCGACCAGTTGCGGCTGCGGATCCCGGTCACGCTGAAGCTGGCTACTTTGGGCCTGGTCTTCCAGTGGATCGCGGGCCTGCTGTTCGGCCTGTACGCCGGCTTCAAGCGCAACGGCGTGATGGACCGGTTGCTGCTGCTGGCAACACTTGTCGTGCTCGCGGTGCCGGGGCTGGTGCTGTACTTCACCGGGCAGTACCTGTTCGGTGTCGAGCTGAAGTGGCTGCCGGTCTCCGGTACCCGCGACGGCTGGCCGATGTCGTACCTGCTGCCGGCGATCTGCATCGGCATCACCGGGTTCGCCGGACTGGCCCGGCTGACCCGGACGTCGATCGTCGACACGGCGAACTCCGACTTCGTCAAGACCGCCCGGGCGAAGGGGCTCGGCGAGCAGCGGATCCTGTGGCGGCACGTGCTGCCGAACGCACTGCTGCCGGTGGTGACGCTGATGGGCATCGACTTCGCCGGCATCTTCGCCGGTGCGGTGCTGGCGGAGAGCATCTTCAACCTGCCCGGGCTCGGCCAGTTCATGTTCCAGGCGATCAAGCTGAAGGAGGGTGGTGTGGTGGTGCTGCTGTCCACCCTGGCGTTCCTGATGTTCATCCTGATCAACCTGGCCGTCGACGTCATCTACGGCGCGATCGATCCGAGGGTGCGCAATGTCTGAGACCTCGCAGGTCTTCGGGGCCGAGACACAGGACCTCGAAGGCCGGACCCTGTCGAACACCCAACTGCTCCGGGCGTTGCTGCGCAAACCGCAGTTCGTCATCTGCCTGGTGCTGGTGCTGACGTTCTTCCTGATGGCCGCGGTGCCGCGGTTGTTCACCTCGGTCGACCCGCACTTCTGCGCGCTCGCCAAGTCCGCTCACAGTCGCGAGCCGGGGCACCCCTTCGGCTTCGACATCCAGGGCTGTGACTACTTCGCGAACGTGATCTACGGTGCCAGGCCGTCGGTGCTGGTCAGCCTGGTCGCCGGGATCGGCGGGTTCGTGGTGGCCGGCATCCTCGGCCTGCTGGCCGGCTACTTCCCCGGTCTGGTCGACACGGCGATCTCGCGGGTCGCGGACGTGCTGTTCGCGCTGCCCGGCCTGATCGCGCTGATCGTGATCCTGAACTCGGTGCCGAACCGCAGCATCTGGATCATCGTCGCGATCATCCTCGTGACCGGGTGGCCGCAGGGGATGCGGGTGATGCGCTCCACGGTGTTCTCGGTCCGCAACCGCGAGTACGTCTTGGCGGCCCGGTCGGTCGGGGTGCCACCGCTGCGGATCCTGCGCAAGCACGTGTTCCCGAACGCGATGGCGCCGCTGCTCGCGATGACCACGCTCGGTATCGGCGGTCTGATCGGGCTGGAGGCCGTGCTGACGTTCCTCGGCGTCGGCCTGCAACCGCCGTCGATCTCCTGGGGATCGCAGTTCGGCGTGGCTGCGTCGTACCGGGAATCCCCGCACCTGTTCCTCTGGCCGGCGTTGTTCATCTCGACGATGACGATCTCGTTCATGATCATCGGCGACTCGATCCGCGACGCCCTGGACCCGAAGTTGCTGAGATGACGACACCTGGTGAAGTACTGCTGAAGGTCGACGACCTGACCGTGGAGTTCGACACGCCGCACGGCCCGGTCCGGGCCGTCGACGGAGTGTCCTGGCAGGTCAGGGCGGGGGAGACACTGGCGATCCTGGGCGAGTCCGGGTCGGGCAAGAGCGTCTCGACCCAGGCGCTGACCGGCATCCTGGAGATGCCGCCGGGCCGGATCGTGTCGGGTACGGCGGAGTACCGCGGCGCCGACCTGATCGCGATGACCGTGAAGGAACGCCGCAAGATCGTCGGCGACCGGATCACGATGGTGTTCCAGGACTCGCTGTCGGCGCTGAACCCGGTGCAGTCGGTCGGGACGCAGATCGCCGAGTGCTACCGGGTGCATCGGGGCTTGTCGAAGAAGGACGCACTGAAGCGGGCGGCCGAGATGCTCGACCAGGTGCGGATCCCGGCCGCGGCGCGACGGGTGCGCGACTACCCGCACGAGTTCTCCGGCGGCATGCGACAGCGGGTGATGCTGGCGATGGCGCTCGCGCTGGATCCCGACGTACTGATCGCGGACGAACCGACCACGGCGCTCGACGTGACTGTCCAGGCGCAGATCCTCGAGCTGATCGCGGACCTGCAGGCCGAGCGGGACATGGGCGTCGTGCTGATCACCCACGACCTCGGCGTGGTGTCGGACGTCGCGGACAACGTGGTGGTGATGTACGCCGGTCACGTCGTCGAGCGCGCATCGACTGCGGAGGCGCTGGACCATCCCGTGCATCCGTACACCGAGGGTCTGCTCGGCTCGATGCCGTCGGCGGACCTCAAGGGTCAGGAGCTGCCGACGATTCCCGGTACGCCGCCGTCGCTGCGGGCGATCCCGTCCGGATGCGCGTTCCGGACCCGGTGCCCGATGGCGATCGACGAGTGTGCCAAGGAGGTCCCGCCGTTGCTCACCGTCGCGCCAGGACGGGACGCCGCGTGCATCCTTCGCACGTCCATCTCCGAGCGGGAGGCGGTCTGATGGCCGAAGAGTTGCTGGTGGCAACGGATCTGGTGAAGCACTACGACATCAGCCCGGCGCTGTCCTTCGGCGCCAAGACACTGGTCCGGGCCGTCGACGGTGTGGATCTGACGCTGCGCAAGGGCGAGTCGCTCGGCATCGTCGGCGAGTCCGGCTGTGGCAAGTCGACGCTGGTCCGGCTGCTCGCCGCCCTGGAGAAGCCGACCTCGGGCCAGATCGAGTACAACGGTGTCGACGTCAGCAGGTTGCGTGGCCGGGAACTGCGCCGCTGGCGCCAGAACGTGCAGGTGGTGTTCCAGGATCCGTACTCGAGCCTGAACCCGCGCATGCGCGTCGGCGAGATCGTGGCGGAGCCGCTGGAGGTTCACCCGGACGTCTCGAAGGGCATCGACATCCGGGCCCGGGTACGCGAGTTGCTCGACCTGGTCGGCCTGCGGGCCGAGGACGAGTCGAAGTTCCCGCACCAGTTCTCCGGTGGGCAGCGGCAACGGATCGGGATCGCGCGGGCGATCGCGCTCAACCCGGACGTGCTGCTGTGCGACGAGCCGGTGTCCGCATTGGACCTGTCGGTGCAGGCGCAGGTGGTGAACCTGTTGATGCGGCTGCAGCGTGAGCTCGGTCTCAGCATCATCTTCGTCGCCCACGACCTGTCCGTGGTCCGGCACGTCTCGGACCGGGTCGCGGTCATGTACCTGGGCCGGGTTGCCGAGTTGGGCGAGCACCAGCAGGTGTACGACGTACCCGCGCATCCGTACACGCAGGCGCTGCTGTCCGCAGAGCCCGGACTGGCTCGGCAAGGCCGCCAGCGCATCGTCCTGGCCGGCGATCCGCCGTCTCCGGTCCTGCCTCCATCGGGCTGCCGTTTCCACACCCGCTGTCTCCGTGCGGAGTCGCGCTGTAGCACTGAGGAACCACAACTGCGGAAACTCACCTCCGGCCAGACGGTCGCCTGCCACTTCGCCGAGGACGCCCAAACCGCCTACGCCTCCGCGGCCTCGGTCTGATGCTGATCGATCCCCGGCCATCGGACGATCCCGCGCTCACCTTGCTGCTGGACCTCGCCTTGAAGGAACTGTTCACCCGCTACCCGGACAGCCCCTCGACCCACTGGGTCGATCCGGCCACCAGCTTCCTCGTCGCGCTGGACGACGGTGACGGGCTCGGCTGCATCGGACTGATGCCGGTGCACGACGGGGTCGGCGAGATCAAGCGGATGTTCGTGCACGAGAACCACCGCGGGCAAGGGATCGCCCGGCGACTGGTGGCGTCGGTCGAGGCGGTGGCGAGGCACCGAGGTGCGACCTCGCTCCGCCTCGCCACTGGCACTCGCCAGCCGGAGGCGGTCGCCCTGTACGAGTCGCTCGGTTATCGGGCGATCTCGCCGTACGGCAAGTACGTTCACGATCCGCTGGCGCGGTGCTACGCGAAACGCCTTACCTGACGGCGATGGCCTAGGGTGGCCGCCGTGAAGGCAAGGACGAGCGACCCGACGGACGCGCTGCCTCGGCGGTCCGTGGTGCTCGCCGGGGTGGTTGTGGTGGCGGGAGCGCTGGCAGCCTCGTGGATCCTGACCGCGGTCCGGGCCGCCAACGAGGGGTTCGACATCACCGATGAGGGCTACTACCTGCTGTCGTATCGGTGGTGGGCCCACAATCCGCTGGCGTTGACCGGGGTGCAGTACCTGTACGGGCCGGTGTTCCAGTGGCTCGGGTACGACATCCTCAGCCTGCGGCTGTTCCGGCTGGTGACGCTCGTCGTGGTCCACCTGCTGTTCGGCTACAGCTTCATGCGCTGGTTGCGCGGCCGCCGGCCGAATGCGGCGCCGACGAAGCTGTGGGAGCTGGCCGGGATGGCCGTCATCCTCGCCGCGGGTGGGGTGTCCTACACCTGGATGCCGCAGTCGCCCGGCTACAACGACGTGATCCTGATCGGCGCGCTCGCGCTCGTCTCGTGCGTGCTGTGGATGGCGACCGCTGTCGACCGCGGCAGGCCGGTCCCGTTCTGGGTGCTGATGATCGCCGGTGTGGTGATCGGCACGATGGTGCTGGCGAAGTGGACGTCGGCCGTGGTGATCGGCCTGGCCGTGATCGCCGCGCTGGTCGTGCTGGCCGGGCAGGGTGTGAAAGCCGTTGCCCGGGGCATCGGTTTCGCGGCCGCCGGGATCGCACTCACCGCGCTCGTCGTGCAACTGTTCGTGATCAAGCTGAACGTCGCGGTGCCCGGGATCATGACCGTGAACAGGTTCATCGCGGGAACGTCGTACTCGCCGGCCGAGCTGTTGCAGATGTACTGGTCCACCGCCGTCGACCTGCTCGGCCAGACTCTTCGCGACCACTGGCCCCTGCTGGTCGCCGCCGTGATCGCGGTGTTCGCTCGCAGCCGGTGGCTCCAGGTCGTCGCCGCGGTCCTCGCCGTGGCCGCCTTGGTCCTCTCGGTACGCCGGGTTGTCGTCGACGATGCCGCGATCGGTGGCTCGGCGCATGTGTTCGACTACCCGGTGACCCTGCTGGCCGCCGTACTGGTGGCGCTGGTGGTTGCCGTCGCGGCCTTGATCGCCGGGAGACTGAGGCTGACGGGCCGGTCGGCGCTGAGCCGTGAGAATGCCCGCGGATGGGTTGTGCTCGCGCTGCTCGCGGTGTTGCCGATGGTGCAGGCGTTCGGGACGAACAACCCTCTCTACGTCATCGGGTTCAGCGCGTTCGCTGCGTGGGCCGCGGTGATGATCGCGGTCGTAACCGGGATCTGGGTGGCGCCGATCACGGCACGGCTGCTCGTCGGGCTCGTCACGATTGCGTCGCTCGTCGCCGTCGCGTCGCTCTCGTACACCGGCCTGTTCCAGTACCCGTACCGGTCGAAGGGTCACAACGAGCTGACCGTGGCGGCGACCATGCCGCCGCTGAAGGGCCTCTACCTCGACGAGACGGCGGCGCAGAACTACACCGCACTCGAGGCTCAACTGAAGCCGTACCTGAAGCCTGCCGGGCGACCGATGCTGGCGTTCGACAAGATGGCCGGGTTGGTCCTGATGCTGGGCGGCAAGCCGGTCGGCGAGGCGTGGGTCGCGCCGAAGGAACGACCGCGGACGGCCGCCGGCATCGAGGAGGTCTGCCAGAAGGGCCAGCCGTGGAGCCCGGGCCGGCCGCCGATCATCATCCTCAACCGCCGCATCTCCGACGTCGAGATCACCGCGCTGCACGCGTGCCTGCTGGATTTCCGGGCCGACTACGAACTGCTCGCGCCGGCCAAGGACACCATGGGTCTGCAGGTCTACGTCCCGCGCCGCGAGCGCGCGGTCAAGACACCCTGACCGGCTCGCTCGGGGCGGATGAGATCCTGTAGCCCTTCGACCACACAGCTGAGAGGGTGCGGATGATCAAGGTCGGTGTGCTGGGGGCCAAGGGCAAGATGGGCGCTCAGACGTGCCTCGCGGTGGAGGAGGCCGAGGACTGCGAGCTGGTCGCGCGGCTCGACCTGGGCGACGAGCTCGAGCAGCTGACCGCGGCCGGCGCCGAGGTGGTGGTCGACTTCACCCGGCCCGAGGTGGTGATGGACAACCTGGCCTGGTGCATCGAGCACGGCGTCAATGCGGTCGTCGGCACCACCGGGTTCGACGACGAGCGGCTCGCCACGCTCCGCGCGCTACTCGAGAAGAACCCGGAGACCGGCGTACTGATCGCGCCCAACTTCTCCATCGGTGCTGTGCTGATGATGCAGTTCGCCGCCAAGGCCGCGCGGTACTACGAGTCCGTCGAGATCATCGAGTTGCACCACCCGGACAAGGTCGATGCCCCCTCGGGCACGGCACGTCGGACCGCCGAGCTGATCGGTGCCGCACGGCGCGAGGCCAACGCCGGCCCGATCCCGGACGCGACGACTACCTCACTGGATGGCGCCCGTGGCGCGGACGTCGACGGGATCCGGGTGCACGGCATCAGGCTGCGTGGTCTGGTCGCGCACCAGGAGGTTCTCTTCGGCGACACCGGCGAGACGCTGACGATCCGGCACGACTCGATGGCGCGAGTCTCGTTCATGGCCGGCGTACTGCTCGGTGTCCGGCGGATCGGCGGAACGCCCGGATTGACCGTGGGCCTCGAACACTTCATGGACCTCGCCTGACCGGGGCGGTGGGGTGGGGAAAGGAACTGCCCTGACCGGGGCGGTGGGGTGGGGAAAGGAACTGTACTGACGTGAATGCCAAGCGTGCGGCGATCCTGCTCGCGGCGGTCTTCGTCGCGTACGCCGCTCTGCTCGGCTGGCGCGGGGTGTTGCTGATCGGCACCGGCGACCCGATCGCGGTCGGGCTCGGCATCGCGGTGCTGGTGATCCCGGTGCTCGGTGCCTTCCTGGTCTGGCGGGAGTTGCAGTTCGGACGTCGTACCGAGGTCTTGGCGCGGGAGCTGGAGGCGGCCGGTGGGTTGCCGGTCGACGACCTTCCACGCCGGCCGTCCGGGCGGATCGACCGGGCGGCGGCGGACCAGGCGTTCGAGAAGTACAAGGCCGAGGCGGAGGCAGCGCCAGGGGACTGGCGAGTGTGGTTCCGGTTGGCGACCGCGTACGACGCGGCAGGTGATCGCAAGCGCGCTCGCGCCACCATGCGGACCGCCATCGCACAGCATGAAGGGCAGGAACGGCCGGTGAACTGACCGGGAGTTACCTGGGAGTTGGCTGTGAAGGACGCCGCGGTAACTGACAACGCGGTGTGGAACGGGATACTTTCAGGGGAAGTGCGTGGCAACCGCCACGTACAGGTCGGAGACTGGGTGGAGCCGTCCTGTGCCATCAGACGGGTCTCGCCGCGGCTCGGACGACATGCAGAGCGCGGGGTTCGGCGGTTTGCTGCGACGGCATCGGCGAGAGGCCGAGCTGTCCCAGGAGGGACTGGCCGAGCGCGCCGGTCTGAGTGTTGATGCGATCGCGGCCTTGGAGCGGGGACGTCGGCGTGCGCCGCGAGCGCACACGTTGCGGTTGCTCGCGGATGCGTTGCGCCTCGAGGATCCCGAGCGCGCGGAACTCACCGCGGCCGCGCGCCGCGACACCGAGTCGCCCCGTGCGCCGATGCGCCAGCCGCCCGCGCCGCCGAACAACCTGATCGGCCGCACCACCGAAATGACCGCAACCAAACGTTTGCTGGACCAGCGCCTCACTCGCCTGCTGACGCTGACCGGTCCGGGTGGAGTGGGCAAGACTCGCCTCACCGCAGCCCTGGCGAACGAGTTGACGGACAGCTTCCAGGACGGCGTCTGCTGGGTGCCGTTGGCGACACTGACCGATCCGGCGGCGGTCATTCCGGCGATCGCCGCGTCTGCCGGACTGCACCGGATGGACGGCAGCAGACCCGTGGAGGAGATCGGCGAGCAGATCGGTCGCAGTCACATGCTGCTGGTCTTCGACAACTGCTCGCATGTCGTCGCGATGGTCGGCCAGGTCTGTGCCGCGCTGCTCGAGAACTGCCCGAATCTGTCGATCCTCGCGTCCAGCCGTGAGCTCCTGCGAGTCCCCGGCGAGAGCGTGTACGTCGTACCGGCGCTGGCGCTGCCGCACGACGAGGATCACATCGAGTCGTCCGCGGCCGTGCGGTTGTTCGTCGAGCGGGCCGTGGCGCGCGGCTACGACCCGGACGGCGAGCTCGACCAGGTCGCCCGGGTGGTCCGCCGGCTGGAGGGGATGCCGCTGGCCATCGAACTCGCCGCGGCCCGGACGAACGTGATGACCATCGAGGAACTGGCCGCCGAGCTGGAGACCTCGTTCGGCATTCTTGCCGGTGGCTCACGAACGGCATCGCCGCGGCAGCAGTCGATGCGCGGCGCGATCGAGTGGAGCCACGATCTGCTCACGCCGACCGAGCGCGAGGTGTTCGCCCGCTTGTCGGTGTTCGTCGGCGGCTGGACGTTGAGTGCCGCCGCGACGGTGATGTCGGGTCAGGCCTTGCCGGGTCCGCTGGAGCGCGCCGAGGCACTCGACCTGACCGGACGCCTGGTGGACAAGTCGCTGATCCGCGTGATCCGGCGGCGCAACGTCGCGCGGTACTACATGCTCGCGGTGATCCGTGAGTTCGCCGCCGATCGGCTCGCCGCCGACGGCGTGGTCGAGGAAGCGAAGCAGCGGCACGCGCAGTTCTATGTCGCCCTGGCCGAGGAGTCGGAAGGGCAGTTGCGCGGTCCGAACCAGGAAGTGTGGCTCGAGCGGCTCGACGCCGAGTTGGGCAATCTGCGTGCCGCCATGGCCTGGTCGCTGCGCACCGGTTCGATCCACGAAGCGCTGCGGCTGTCCGGTGCGCTGTGGATGTTCTGCTACCTGCGCGGCCACTACTCCGAGGGCAGTCAATGGCTGGAGCGTGCGCTCACCCTTGCCGACAACGTGCCGGTCTCCGAGCTCGACGGAATGGGACCGTACTGTGCCAAGGCGAATCTGGGCGCAGGCATGCTCGCGTTCCTGCAGTGCGAGTACGACGCCGCGACGACCCGGCTGGAGACCGCGCTGACGCAGTACAAGGATCTCGACGACACGGCCGGTACGGCGCTGGTGATGCAGCGGCTCGGCGGAGTCGCGCGGGAACGCGGTGACTACGAGGCCGCGGAGGACCTGCACTGCCAGAGCTACGACCTGTACGAGAGTCTCGGCGACCGGTCGGGGATGGCCTGGGCGCACAACCACCTCGGGTTCGTGGCGTGGCTGCGCGGCGATCTGGACATCGGTGCTCGGCGGTGCCAGCGGGCGCGGGAAAGCTTCCGGATGCTGGGCGACGGCGAAGGGCAGGCGTGGTCACTGATCAGCCTCGGGACCATAGCGCAGTACCGCGGCGACCTGACCGGGGCCGAGGACCTGCTGCAGGAGAGTCTGGCGCTGTCGCAGCGGCTCGGATACCGCGAAGGGGTTGCGTGGTCGCTGAACCAGCTAGGCATCATCGAACGGCGCCGCGGTCTGACCGAACGAGCTGTTCACCTCCTGGACGAGAGTCTGGCCGAACATCGCGACCTTGGTGATCGGTGGCGGTCGGCCAGTGTGCTCGAGGAGCTCGCTGCCGTCGCCCAGCAGCGGGGGAGGAGCGAGTACGCCGCCTTCCTCCTCGGTGCTGCGGACGGGGTGCGGGAAGTGATCGGCGCACCGATTCCGGAGATCGAGAAGCCCGACTACCAGTCGACCCGGGCAGCGATCGAAGAGTCGTTGGAGCGCCGGGCCTTCCGGACCGCGTGGTCGGCCGGCCGCGCCGCGCCGCTCGCCGCCGTGGCGGACGGCTATCCACCACCGGGATCGGCCTCCAGTCCGGATCACAGCGGCCGGCTCTGAGTCCGAGTCGGCCTGGCATAACAAACCGATCAGCAGTCCACCAGGTCTGCTGATCGGAAGGTTGCCTCGCGGAGCACCACGACCTGGGGGATCGACGGTACCCCGCGAGGGATCTTGGGAGCGCGGGATGAACGGCTCAGCCGGCTGTGTCTCTGTCTGACCCCCCAGGCAGTCCCCCCACCTCACAGCCGGCCGAAGCCGTGTGGCGAATGTCCGTGCCGTCGAGCCCTCCCGGTCGACGCCCCGTTCCTCCGCGCTGACTCAAGGTTGTCGAAATCACACTGTGTCGCACAGGGACGGAACCCTGACATCGCCCTGACAAATATGTCCTGACAACGAAAGCCCTGGCCGGATTTCGCCGACGGTGACCGGGAACTGCCCGTGGGTAAGGGAAATCCGGCGGAATTCCGCGCATTTCTTTGTCCCATCGGGCAGCACGCGAAGGCACGTCCCGGTCAGTGCAGATATCCGGAGACCGCTTTGGTGAATCCCGCGATCCGGCGCAACGGCGCGTTGTCGCCGTACTCCGGCTGTCCGGCGCCGGTGGCGGTCTCGTCGCCAGGGGTCGGCATCGACGGTGCCGGGATGCCGTGGCCGGCGCAGGTGACGTCCTTGGCCGGTGCCTTGCCGGTGGTGAGGAAGGTGTTGACGATCTTGTCCGCGCACGCGTTCACGCCGCCGTACACGCCGTGGTCGCCTTCGTGCGTGACGGTGACGAGACGCGAGCCGGCGTACCGCTGGTGGGCCGAGACCGCGAGCTCGTAACTCGTTGCCGGGTCGTGGATCGACTGCACCATCAGCGTTGTGGGCAAGCCTTTGCCGGTTGGTTGCGGCATGGTGAGGTTCGGGCGGTTCCAGAAGAAGCACGGGTTCTGGTTCATCGTCCAGCCGACCAACGGGTAGTGCGGACCGAGTCGCGCGGCCAGTTGATCGCCGTACTCGCGACCCTGCGGCCAGGCGGTGTCGTTGCACGTGACCGCTGTGAAGGTGGCGTCCTCCGCGTCGTCCTCGCCGACGACGCGGCCCATCGGTGGCAGGCCGACGCCACCCCGGGCGGCTCGCCGTACCAGCTCGTGCTGGCGGGTCAGCGAGAGAGCGTCGACCTGGTTCTGTGCGGCCCGCGGACCGCCCTTTGACTGAGCTACGGAAAGGTCGCGCAGAAATGCCAGATCGATTGCCAACGAATAGAAATCAATCTTTGTATACATGTCCCCGGAGACAATCTGGTCCAGGGTGTTCTGGTCGTAACTGATCTTCACCGAGCCGTCCAGGAACTCCTCGACCGCCGGTTGCTTTTTCAGGTCCCGCCGGAGGTGTTCGTAGGTCCGCAGGACCGCGCCGGCCGAGGTGCCCAGGTGCAACTTGGAGTCGTACTTCGCGGCCCAGGTCGCGAAGTCCTCGCGGAACCGGCGTTCGAAGGCCTGCGGCTGGGCGGCGAAGGTGTCCAGCCATGGCCGGGTGAAGTCGGTGTTCGAGTCCAGCACGAACCGGCCGACGTGCTCGGGGAAGTAGGTCTGGTAGTACGCGCCCATCCAGGTCCCACCGGAGTACCCGACGAAGTCGATCTTGTCGAAGCCGAGCAGTTGCCGGATCAGATCGAGGTCCTGCACGGTCTGCGCGGTGTTCACGTACGGCAGCAGGCCGCGTGACTGCCGGTCGCAGTACGGCTGGCTGAGCTGCGACGCCGAGGCGACCAGAGCGAGGTTGGACGGGTCCCGGTCGCGCGCGTCCATCGTGTAACCGGGCGCGCCCTCGCAGGTGACATTGGTGCTGTCGCCGGTGCCGCGCGGGTCGAAGCCCACGGCGAGGAAGTCCTCCTGCAGCGGCGCCTGATCGGCCAGGTACGGCGCCATGCCGAGACCGGCGCCACCCGGACCGCCCGGGTTGCCGAACACGACCCGGCTCGGCTTGCCCTTGGCCGGCGCGACCTTGCTGACGGCGAGCTGGATGTCGGTGCCCGAGTACTGGTTCGCCCAGTCGCGGGGCGCGGTGATCTTCGCGCAGTACGTCCGCAGCGACGGCTCGCCGCACTGCTTCCAGGCCGGTCTCTGCTTCAGGTACTTGCCGGCCACGGGATGCGGCCGGTCGACCGCGGTCGTCGCTTCGGTCGAGGCGGTCGCCCCCGATCCAGGGACGATGAGAACGGCGGCAGCGGAAATCCCCAGACCGATGGCCAGGGCGAGGTACTTCATGCAAACTCCAGCGAATGGCCTTGCGTAATCGGACCGTCGCAATCTGTCATGCCTGCTGTCCGCGGTCGAGCACCACCCCCGGCCGGTCGCGGATCCGCGAGGTGCTAAGGGATCTGTCGGTCTGGGCTTCTAGGCTTCTGCCCACGAGAGACGAGGAGTCGTGATGGCCGGTTGTGGTGACCTACTGATCGGACAGCTGGAGTTCTACTGGGACGTCCACTTCTGGCCGCGACTGCAGGGGTTGACCGACGAGGAGTACCGCTGGGAGCCGGTGGACGGGATGTGGTCCGTGCGGCCGGACGAGAACGGGCAGACGATCTACGAGCTGGCGGATCCGGTGCCGGATCCACCGCCGCTGACCACGATCGCCTGGCGGATCGTGCACATCGGGGTCGGGTGCTTCGCGATCCGCGTGAACGCGTTCTTCGAGGACGGTCCGGACGACGCCGACATGTTCGACCCGCGGCACATCCCGGCCGAGGTCCCCGCGACCGCCGCGGACGGCCTGGAGTTTCTGCGCCATTGGTACGAGCGCTGGCACGACTCGATCCGCGGTCTCGACAAGGACGCGTTGTGGAGCCCGCTCGGCCCGAAGGGCGCGAACTACGCCGACGACCCGATGCTCGGCCTGATCACCCACATCAACCGCGAGGTCATGCACCACGGCGCCGAGATCTGCCTACTCCGCGACCTCTACCGCGCCCAGGTGGGGAGCAACCACCCTGCCCGCGTTGGGCCTGCCTGAGGCTCAGTCAGTCGAGCCGGGGTCGGTGTGGAGGCGGATCTGCTTGATGCGGACCGACTCGTCGCCGTAGAGGTCGAGTTCGCGGTGGGCGCCGTCGGGGGCCCAGCCGGCCTCGGTGTAGAAGGCGCGCAGGACGTCATCGGTGGAGTTGACCCAGACCGTGACGCGGCTGAAGCCGTCGGCGCGGATGGTGTCGACGACCGCGTTCAGCAGCCGGGAGCCGTGGCCGGTGCGGGTCGCGTCCGGCTGGACGGCGAGCTCGGCGATCAACGCATCGCGCTGCGGGTCCGCGTCCGGGTCGTCCGACGGAGTGATCGCGGCGAACCCGACCAGCGTCCGGCCGGCCAGCGCGACC
Source organism: Kribbella capetownensis (assembly GCF_004331485.1). Lineage (GTDB taxonomy): Bacteria > Actinomycetota > Actinomycetes > Propionibacteriales > Kribbellaceae > Kribbella > Kribbella capetownensis. The sequence continues at coordinate 504,861 of NZ_SJKD01000003.1, read as the reverse complement.
ATGACCCGGTTGCGGGCCTCGCCCGGCGCGAGCAGCGCGCCCCGCCACTGCGCGGCGAACTGCGCGGGGTTGAGGTCGGCCAGCACCTCGGCCGGCAGCAGACCGGCGTACGACGCACGCCACGCCGCGACCTGGATCTCGCCGATCTCGTTGGCCTCGGCCGGAAGGGCCAGCCGCACGCTCGTCTCCGCCACCGGGCTCTCACCGGACAGCTCCGACAGGTTGGCGGGTTCCGGTACGCCGAAGTCACTCATATCCACAATCCTCGCAAGACAGTGTTGCCGGCCGGACACCAGGTCCGGCCGGCAACAGGTGAGGGGTCAGTACACGAGCCGCCGCAGCAAGGTCTCCGCCGGTCCGCGGTAGGACCGCTTCGTCATCGCGTAGGCGCCGAGCACCGACACGATCCACACCGCGACAGCGCATCCGAAGGCCGTGTACGCCGTGCTGCCGAAGCGGTGACCGAGGTCCAGGGTGAAGGGCGCCAGCAGCACCATCCACGAGACCGACTGGAACAGGTAGCCCGAGAGCGAGCGCTGACCCAGCGAGGAGATCGCCCGGACCGGCAGCGACAGCGTGGTGATGCGGGAGACCAGCAGACCGAACAGAGCGACGTACCCGGGACCGCCGAACATGCCGCTGACGTGGGAGAGGTTGCTCATGGCGTCGACCGTGGCCTCGTCGACGTGCAGCCAGTCGGCGCCGACCAGAGCCAGCGGCAGGCCGCCGAGGATCGTGAAGCCCATGCAGACGGCGGCGACACGGGTCAGCAGGGTGCGGTGTGCGGCCGGGTTCTCCAGAATCTGCTTGCGGGCCGCCCAGATGCCCAGCCAGACGACGATGATGAATCCGACCACGCTGGCGGTGTGCAGCGGGTACTCGTGCAGCCGGTCGACCAGGCCGGCACCGTACGACGCCGCGGCCAGCGACGGGTTCGGCTCGTTGGTCAGGGCGTGCGCCGGGCCGGAGCTGTTCAGTGTGGCAATCACTGCCTGGGCCGCCGTGGTCAACACATAGAGGGCCTCGAAGACCCAGATGCCGAGGACGATCCGGTGGAACTTGTCGCCGCGGTTGAGCAGGAACAGCGTGCAGATGATCCCGACGATGCCGTACGCGCCGAGGAAGTCGCCGAAGTACAGCAGTGTCGCGTGCACCAGGCCGAAGGCGATCAGCCACGTGTTTCGCTTCAGCAGGATCCGCCGGACTGCGCCGGTGGTCGCGCCGGACGAGCGCTGGCGCCGGGCGAGCTGGACGAGGCCGTAGCCGAACATCACCGCGAACACCGGGTAGGCACGGGCGTCCACGAAGGTGAGCTTGACGAAGTTCAGCAGCCGCTCGAGGCCGTGCGGCGCGCTTTCCACACCGGGCTGGCCGGCGAAGGCGAAGTTGGCGGCGTTGGCGAGCCCGATCAGCAGCAGCATCGCGCCGCGGATCAGGTCGGGCGCGAGGGCGCGCTCCTTGCCGGAGACCGGTCCGCGGTGATCGACGGCCGGGAGAGTCTGCGTAGTCACGGGACACCCTTTCGAGAAACTGTGTAGTGCTTGAGCTGTTACTCGAAATCCTCGCCTGCCACGGCGGCCGCACCCAGCGCGTTGCCACCACTTCCTGGGGTGGACCTACCACCACTCCTGTCCGACTTTGTGACACTTCTCGTTGATCTGGCCAGAAAGTGTCACATCTCGGCTATGCTGACCGGCATGGACAGCTTCCAGGCGACCATCGACGCCGACGGCCGGATCGAGCCGCGGGACGCGATGCCGGAGGGGTACCGCAAGACCCTGATCCGGCAGATCGCGCAGCATGCGCACTCCGAGATCATCGGCATGCAGCCGGAGGGCAACTGGATCAGTCGCGCGCCGTCGCTGCGCCGCAAGGCGATCCTGATGGCCAAGGTGCAGGACGAGGCCGGCCACGGTCTCTACCTGTACGCCGCCGCCGAGACCCTCGGCGTGGACCGGGCCGACCTGCTCGACCTGCTGCACAGCGGGAAGCAGAAGTACTCCAGCATCTTCAACTACCCGACCCTGACCTGGGCCGACATCGGCGCGATCGGCTGGCTCGTCGACGGTGCCGCGATCGTCAACCAGGTGCCGCTGTGCCGCTGCTCCTACGGGCCGTACGCGCGCGCGATGGTGCGGGTCTGCAAGGAGGAGTCGTTCCACCAGCGGCAGGGTTTCGAGATCCTGCACACGCTGTGCAACGGCACTGAGGGGCAGAAGGCGATGGCCCAGGATGCGCTGGACCGGTGGTGGTGGCCGTCGCTGATGATGTTCGGTCCGCCGGACTCGGCGTCGACGCACTCGGAGCAGTCGATGGCGTGGGGGATCAAGCGGCACAGCAACGACGAACTGCGCCAGCGCTTCGTCGACATGACCGTCCCGCAGGCCGGCGTACTGGGGATTCGCGTGCCTGACGACGGGCTGTCGTACGACGAGGAGTCCGGGCACTACCGCTTCACCGAGCCGGACTACACCGAGTTGTACGACGTGGTGAAGGGCAACGGTCCCTGCAACGAGCAGCGACTCGCGCACCGCGTCAAGGCGCATGAGGACGGTGCGTGGGTCCGCGAGGCGGCAGCGGCGTACGCGGCCAAGAAGGCGGTGCGGGCAGCATGAACGAGCGGAGCGAGTTCATGATTGAGCACAGCATCCTACGATGCTCAGCCGCGCCCGCAGCGAAGCGAGGACGTGGATGAGCATCGAGCCACTGTGGGAGGTGTTCGTGCGGTCCCGGCGTGGACTGTCGCACACGCATGTCGGCAGCCTGCACGCGCCGGACGCGACGATGGCGCTGCGGAACGCGCGCGACGTCTACACCCGCCGCCAGGAAGGCGTGTCGATCTGGGTGGTCCGCGCCGCCGACATCACCGCGTCCAGCCCGGACGAGAAGGACGAGTTCTTCGACCCGGCCGGCGACAAGGTCTACCGGCACCCGACCTTCTACCAGGTCCCGGAAGGCGTTCAACACCTATGAGCGCCTCTCTGTCCGACTTGTTCTTCTACACGCTCCGGCTCGGCGACGACGCGCTGATCTCCGCGCAGCGCACCGCCGAGTGGATCGCGGCAGCGCCGCAGCTCGAGGAGGACGTTGCCCTCGGCAACATCGGGCTGGACCAGCTCGGCCAGGCCCGGTCGCTGCTGCAGTACGCCGGGGTGGTCGAGGGTGCTGGTCGCTCGGAGGACCATCTCGCGTATTTCCGGGACGAGCGTGAGTTCCTCAACCTTCAGTTGTGCGAGCTGCCGAACGGCGACTTCGCGCACGCGATGGCACGGTTGCTGTACTTCGCGACGTACCAGCAACTGCTGTACGACGAGCTCCGGAGCTGCGACGACGAGCAGCTGGCCGGTGTGGCCGGCAAGGCGGTCAAGGAGGTCGCGTACCACGTCGACCACGCCACCCAGTGGGTGCTGCGCCTCGGCGACGGGACCGAGGAGAGCCACCGTCGGATGGAGCAGGCGCTGGACGCGCTCTGGCCTTACACCGCCGAGCTGTTCGAGTCCGACGAGCTCGTACGTCGTCTCGCGGTCGCAGTGGATCCGTCGACGCTGCAGGACGAGTGGACGCGTCGGGTGATGGCGGTGATCGACGAATCGACGTGCAGCCGGCCCTCGGCGTCGTACCAGCACAGTGGTGGCCGTCAGGGGCGGCACACCGAGCACTTGGGGTATCTGCTCGCGGAACTGCAGCATGTAGCCCGCTCGCATCCGGGGGCGACATGGTGACCGACACCGCGATCCTCGAAGCCGTTGGTGAGGTCGCGGACCCGGAGGTGCCGGTGCTGACGATCGCGGACCTCGGCGTGCTGCGGGGTGTGCGGCACGAGGGCGATGAGGTCGTCGTCACGATCACCCCGACGTACTCCGGCTGTCCGGCGATGGATCTGATCCGGCACGAGGTGGAGCTCACGCTCCAGGCGCTGCAGGTGGACGGACGGGTCGAGACGGTGCTGTCGCCGGCGTGGACCACGGACTGGATGAGCGAGTCCGGGAAGGCGAAACTGACGGAGTACGGGATCGCGCCGCCGACCGGGCGTCGGGCCGTCGGCGGTCCGGTGATGCTGAGTCTGACTGTGCGGTGTCCGTTGTGCGGTTCCCCGGACACGACCGAGTTGAGTCACTTCGGGTCGACCTCGTGCAAGTCGCTGTGGCGGTGCAACTCGTGCCGCGAACCCTTCGATCACTTCAAGGCGTTGTGATGACGACGACTGTGGCCCGTCGCCGGGCCGTCTTCCATCCGCTGAAGGTGGCCGCGATCGAGGCGATCACCGACGACTCGGTCGCGATCACGTTCGAGGTGCCACCGGAGTTGGCCGAGGAGTACGAGTTCAGCGCCGGGCAGCATCTCACCATCCGCCGTGCCGGCGAGGAGGTACGGCGTAGCTACTCGATCTGCTCACCGGCCGGTTCGGGCGTGTTGCGGATCGGTGTGAAGCGGATCCCGGGCGGCGAGTTCTCGGCGTACGCGGCACAGGGGCTGAAGGTCGGCGACGAGCTCGAGGTGATGACGCCGCTCGGCCGGTTCGGTACGACGCTCGATGCGGCGAACGCGAAGCACTACGCCTTCGTCGCCGCGGGCAGCGGGATCACGCCGGTGCTGTCGCTGGTCGCGACGATCTTGTCGGTCGAATCGTCGTCGCGCGTGACTCTGCTCTACGGCAATCGGACCGCGGGATCGGTGATGTTCGCGGACGAGCTCGCCGACCTCAAGGATCGGTACGCCGAGCGGTTCCACCTGGTGCATGTGTTGTCCCGGGAGTCGACCGAGGTGGAGCTGTTCAGCGGGCGGATCGACGCGGACCGGCTGGGCCGGATGTTCGCGACGATCCTGCCGCTGGGGTCCGTGGACGAGTGGTTCCTGTGCGGTCCGTACGCGATGGTCGTCGGCGCGCAGGAGTTGTTGCTGGGGGAGGGCGTGGCGCGCGAGCACGTGCACGCCGAGCTCTTCCACGTCGGCGACGAGGCTCCGGCAACTCCGGTCGAGGAGGCTCCCACCGACGAGAACGCGGCCCAAGTGACCGTCATCCTCGACGGCCGCCGCTCGACGTTCGCCCTGGCCGAGCACTCGAAGGCAGTCCTGGACGCAACTCTCGCCGTACGCTCCGACGCCCCCTTCGCCTGCAAGGGCGGTGTCTGCGGCACCTGTCGCGCCAAGCTCCTCGAAGGCTCCGTCCGCATGGACACCAACTGGGCCCTGGAACCCGACGAAATCCAGGCCGGCTACGTCCTGACCTGCCAATCCCACCCCACCACCCCGATCGTCATCCTCGACTACGACGCCTGACCCCCCGCCCGGCAGCCATCACCCCCCACCTCCCCACCCGACGATTTGGCCGGTCAACCCTCCGCGTAGCGGGTTCTCCCTCCGGAATTCGGCTGGAGAACCCGCAAGCGCAGGGGTTAACCAGCCAAATGCGGGGAGAGGTGGTGGGGGCCGGGTGGGGTGGCGGCTCGGGGCGGGGTCAGTCGGTGCCTGACTCCATCGCGGCGCGGTCCAGCAGCTCGTCTTCCTCGGAAACTTCGCCTCGGGAGGCGATGGCTTCGGCTCCGCCGGTGGGCATGGCGCCGATCAGGTCGGTGGAGGAGGCGAGGGCCGGGTTCGAGCTGCCGAACATGCCGAGGCCGGCGTACTGCTCGAGCTTGGAGCGGGAGTCGGCGATGTCCAGGTTCCGCATCGTCAGCTGACCGATCCGGTCGACCGGGCCGAAGGCCGAGTCCTCGATCCGCTCCATCGACAGCTTGTCCGGGTGATAGCTGAGCGCCGGGCCCGTGGTGTCGAGGATCGAGTAGTCCTCACCCCGCCGCAGCCGCAGCGTGACCTCACCGGTCACCGCCGTACCGACCCACCGCTGCAGCGACTCCCGCAGCATCAGCGACTGCGGGTCGAGCCAGCGGCCTTCGTACATCAGCCGGCCGAGCCGCCGGCCCTCGTTGTGGTAGTTCGCCAGCGTGTCCTCATTGTGGATCGCGCTCACGAGCCGCTCGTACGCCGAGTGCAGCAGCGCCATCCCGGGAGCCTCGTAGATGCCGCGGCTCTTCGCCTCGATCACCCGGTTCTCGATCTGGTCCGACATCCCCAGACCGTGCCGGCCGCCGATCGCGTTCGCCTCCAGCACCAGGTCGACCGCGGAGCCGAACTCTTTGCCGTTGATCGTCACCGGCCGGCCCTGCTCGAAGCCGATCGAGACCTCTTCGGGCAGGATCTCCACGTCCGGATCCCAGTGCTTGACACCCATGATCGGGTCGACGTTCTCGATCCCGGTGTCGAGGTGCTCCAGCGTCTTCGCCTCGTGGGTGGCGCCCCAGATGTTGGCGTCGGTGGAGTAGGCCTTCTCAGTACTGTCCCGGTACGGCAGCTGGTGCGTGACCAGCCACTCGGACATCTCCTTCCGACCACCCAGCTCGTGCACGAACTGCGCGTCCAGCCACGGCTTGTAGATCCGCAGCTGCGGGTTCGCCAGCAGGCCGTAGCGGTAGAACCGCTCGATGTCGTTGCCCTTGAACGTCGACCCGTCGCCCCAGATCTGGACGTCGTCGTCGAGCATCGCCCGGACCAGCAGCGTGCCGGTGACGGCCCGCCCGATCGGGGTGGTGTTGAAGTACGTCCGCCCGGCGGACCGGATGTGGAACGCCCCGCACGCCAGCGCGGCGAGCCCTTCCTCGACCAGCGCCGCGCGGCAGTCGACCAGGCGGGTGATCTCCGCGCCGTACGCCGTGGCGCGGCCGGGGACCGAGGCGATGTCGGGCTCGTCGTACTGACCGAGGTCGGCGGTGTATGTGCAGGGCACCGCTCCCTTGTCGCGCATCCACGCGACCGCGACGGACGTGTCGAGACCTCCCGAGAACGCGATCCCGACCCGCTCACCAACCGGCAATGACGTAAGCACCTTGGACACAGGAAAAGTATGCACCTGTCTGCATGATTATGCAAAACGGGACCTCGGGCGAGCCTCCCCGGGGCGTGGGATCCGGATTGAAAGGATGGGCCGTTGCCATGGTGAGGCAAGGGTGAGGGAGTGGTGAGGCGCAGGTGATGGGTCGGTCGCATGCCCTGTCGGGGTGGTGCCTGGGACTGGCGGTCGCACCGCTGGTGGGGCTGACGTCGGTGGCGGAGGTGGTCCCGTTCGCGGCGGCTACGGCCGGCTACGCGCTCGTCCCCGACCTCGATCACCCGGGTGCGAGTGCGTCCCGGCTGCTCGGTCCGGTGACCGGACTGGTGTCCGCGATGATCCGCACGTTCTCGGGTCTGCTCTACGACCTCACCAAAGGACCACGGGATGAGGACAGCACTGGGAAGCACCGCCACGCCACGCACACCCTGGCCGCCGCGATCCTGCTCGGCGTACTCGCGGCGAGCCTTGGCGACCGAGGCAAGTGGGCTGTGCTCGCCATCGCCGCGACCGGACTCCTCCTGGCTGCCCACGTGCTCGGCGACTGGCTGATCCTCGCGGTCCTCGCCGCTGTCGGCTGGTCAGTCATCGGTACGGCGCTCCCTGGTACGTCGACCGCGGACGCCGTACAAGCCGGTCTGACCGGGATCGGCGGATGGATCGGTGTCGCGGTGGCGCTCGGCATGTTCACGCATTGCCTTGGTGACAGCCTGACCCGCTCCGGTTGCCCGTGGTTGTGGCCGCTGCCGATCCGCGGCGAGACCTGGTACGAGATCCGGCTCCCGCGTCCACTGCGCTTCCGCACCGGCGGCTGGGTCGAGCGCATCCTCATTGCGCCGTTGCTTCTGGCGGGCGGCGTACTGCTACTCCCTGGCGCGTTGCAAGCAGTGGAGCAACTCTTCGACGCCACCTCGATCTGGCTGGCCGGCAGGTAGTCAGTCCTGCAGCCGTCCAGTGAGGTACGACGGGGTCCCGCGGGCCTCGAGCGACGCAGCGAACCGCTGCTGGTCGCGCGGACCGGGCCAGACCTCCCACGCCACCAGCGGCAGCGCGAGCACCGCGCCGACCAGCACCACCCAGAAACTGTCGACCACGAACGCGAGCGCGATCGAGAGCATGAACACGCCCTCACAGACCGCGAAGCGGGTGAAGGTGGACTGGGTGAACCGCCGCCACGACTCGGCCTCGATCTCGGCCGCCGGCCGGGCGGAGTACTCCAGGGCCGGCGCGCGGAAGCCGGCCAACTCGCAGAAGGCATAGGCGAGCGCCGCGGCGACCAGCACCACCAGTGGCGCCCAGGTGGGCGGGAACTCGCCGACACCGTCGGCGGCCAGGGTCACCCACACGACGAGGGTGATGACCGGGATCGCGGCGAGCATCGCGCCGGTCACGAGAGTCAGGGATCGCTGGGCGGGGGACACGGTCGGCACGGCGTGAGGCTATCGGGTCGGGGAGCCATGAATCGATGAACACGGAGCGAGGGTGTGACCACCGAGAGTATTCGCAGAATTTTTTCCGGACTTTTTTGGTCGAAGCTGTAACGACTGCCGGCGCCGGCCCGATAGGACGAGTGAGCCTGGTAGCTGCCCGGACCCCCGAGCGGACAGCTATCAGGCCTACTCATTTCTCTGCGGCTTCGGAGCGGTAATCTGAGCCCCATGTCCTCGCCAGATTCTTCTGCCTCGTCGGCGCTGCCCTTCGGCCGCCTGACGACGGCCATGGTCACTCCGTTCCGGCCCGATGGCTCGCTCGATCTCGAGGCCGCGCAGAAGGTGGCCAGCTACCTGGTCGACCGCGGCAACGACGCGCTGGTGATCAACGGGACCACTGGCGAGGCGCCGACCACCTCCGACGCGGAGAAGGTCCAGCTGGTGAAGGCGGTGCTCGAGGCGGTCGGTGACCGGGCCAAGGTGGTCGCCGGAGTCGGCACCAACGACACCAGGCACACGATCGAGTGCGCGAAGCAGGCCGAGGCCGCGGGGGCAGACGGCCTCCTGGTCGTCACGCCGTACTACAACAAGCCTCCGCAGGACGGGCTGCGCGCGCACTTCACCGCGGTCGCCGACGCCACCGGCCTGCCGAACATGGTCTACGACATCCCCGGCCGGGCCGGCGTCGAGGTCAAGACCGAGACGCTGATCGCGCTCGCCGAGCACCCGCGGATCGTCGCGGTGAAGGACGCCAAGGGCGACGTCGCCGGGGCCACCAAGGTGCTGGCGAACACCGATCTGTTCTACTACTGCGGTGCGGACGAGCTGAATCTCGCCTGGCTCGCGATCGGCGCGGTGGGTATCGCCAGCGTCGTCGCGCATGTCGCGAGTGAGCCGTACCGCCAACTGATCGACGCCGTGGTGGCCGGCGACCTCGCCACCGCACGAGAGATCGACCGACGGGTGGTGCCCGCCGTCGAGGCGATCATGACCAGGACCCAGGGCGCCATCATGGTGAAGGCCGCGCTCAAGCTGGCCGGCGTCATCGAGCACGCGACACTCCGGTCGCCGTTGATTGAGGCGACCGCGGAGCAAGTGGACTGGCTCACCACCGACCTCAAGACGGCAGGACTGATTGCATGAGCCATCCCCACCCAGATCTCGACGCGCCCGGACCTCTGACCCCGGGCGCTTTGCGGGTCATCCCGCTCGGCGGCCTCGGCGAGGTCGGCCGCAACATGACGGTCTTCGAGTACGACGGGAAGCTGCTGGTCGTCGACTGCGGCGTACTGTTCCCGGACGAGAACCAGCCCGGCGTGGACCTGATCCTGCCGGACTTCCAGCCGATCCGGGACCGCCTCGACGACATCGTCGCGGTGGTTCTGACCCACGGCCACGAGGACCACATCGGCGGCTTGCCCTACCTGCTGCGTGAGCGGGGTGACATCCCGGTCATCGGCTCGCAGCTCACGCTCGCGTTGCTGGAGGGCAAGCTCAAGGAGCACCGGCACCGCAACGTGCCGCAGCAGACCGTGGTCGAAGGCGAGAAGCTGCAGATCGGCCCGTTCGTCTGCGAGTTCATCGCGGTCAACCACTCGATCCCGGACGCGCTCGCGGTGGCGATCCGGACGCCGGCCGGCATGGTGCTGCACACCGGCGACTTCAAGATGGACCAGTTGCCGCTGGACAACCGGATCACCGACCTGCGCGCGTTCGCGCGGCTCGGCGAGGAGGGCGTGGACCTGTTCTGCGTCGACTCCACCAACTCCGAGGTGCCCGGCTTCACCACGCACGAGCGCGACATCGCGCCGGTGCTGGACCGGGTCTTCACCAACGCGAGGAACCAGCGCATCATCGTCGCCTGCTTCGCCTCGCACGTGCACCGCGTCCAGCAGGTGATGGACGCCGCGGTGAAGCACCGCCGCAAGGTCGCGTACGTCGGCCGCTCGATGGTGCGCAACATGGGTGTGGCCCGTGACCTCGGCTTCCTGAACGTGCCCGGTGACACGCTGATCGACATGCGCGAGCTGGACAACTACCCGCCGGAGCAGGTCGTGCTGGTCTCGACCGGTTCGCAGGGTGAGCCGATGTCGGCGCTGTCGCGGATCGCGGCCAACGACCACCACGTGGTCCAGATCCAGCCGGGGGACACCGTCGTACTGGCGTCGTCCCTGATCCCGGGCAACGAGAACTCGGTCTACCGGGTGATCAACGGCCTGACCCGGCACGGGGCGAACGTGATCCACAAGGGCAACGCGCTGGTGCACGTGTCCGGTCACGCCAGCGCCGGCGAGCTGCTCTACTGCTACAACATCGTCAAGCCGCGCAACGTGATGCCGGTGCACGGCGAGATCCGGCACCTGCACGCGAACGCCGACCTCGCGATCCAGACCGGCGTACCGCGGGAGAACGTGGTCGTCGTCGAGGACGGGGTGGTTGTCGACCTGATCGACCGCAAGGCCGTCGTGGCCGGCAAGGTCGACTGCGGGTACGTCTTCGTCGACGGCTCGACCGTCGGCGACGTCACCGAGACCTCGCTGAAGGACCGCCGGATCCTCGGTGACGAGGGTTTCATCTCGGTCATCGCCGTGATGGACTCCGTCACCGGCAAACTGACTGCCGGGCCGGAGATCCAGGCGCGCGGGTTCGTCGAGGACGACAGTGTCTTCGACGACCTGAAGCCGCGGATCGAGGCGGAGATCGAGAAGGCGATCGGCGGCGGCGTGGACGACATGTACCAGCTGCAGCAGGTGATCCGGCGGGTGGTCGGCAAGTGGGTCAGCGACACCCACCGCCGCCGCCCGATGATCATCCCGGTCGTCGTGGAGAGCTGAGAACCAGGAAGGGTGGGCCGGCGGTTGAGCATCAGCGGGGTGAACGGCACGGGGCAGCGCCGGCCCACGATGAAGGAGGTCGCGGCCCGGGCGGGCGTCGCGCTGAAGACGGTCTCCCGGGTGGTGAACGAGGAGCCGAACGTCAGCCCGGAGCTGACCGCGAAGGTCCAGGCGGCGATCAAGGAGCTCAACTACACGCCGAACGAGAGCGCCCGGATGCTGCGCCGCGGCAAGACCGGGACGATCGCGGTGGTCATCCGCGACATCGGCGACCCGTTCTTCGCTTCGCTCGGCCGCGCGGTCGAGCTCTGGGCCCGCTCGAGCGGTTCGGTCGTGATGATCGGCCTGACCGACGAGGACCCGGAGCGGGAGCGGGACGTCTGCCTGGAGTTCGTCGCCCGCCGGCCGGACGCGCTGATCATGGCACCGATCGGGGAAACCCAGGAGTACCTCGCCCCGCATGTCGACGCCGGGATGGCGGTCGTCACGATCGACCGGCCGGCGCACGGGATCGAGGCCGATGCGGTGCTCGCCGACAACGCCGGTGGCATCGACCAGGCGATCGACCACCTGATCCGGCAGGGCCACCGGCGGATCGCGTACCTCGGTGACGACGAGCGGATCTTCACTGCCCGCGAGCGCGTGGTCGCCTACCGGGCCGCGATGGCCCGGCACCGGATCGACGTGGACGAGGACCTGGTCCACCTGTCCGAGCCCACCACGGAGGGCATCGGCATCACGCTGTCCGCCGTACTGGATCGGGCGGAGCCGGCCACGGCGTTGCTGTCGGCGAACAACATGACGACTGCCGAGGTGCTCCGCGGACTGGCCGGCCGGCGGGGCAAGGTGGCGTTGGTGTCGTTCGACGACCTCGCGCTCGGCGACCTGCTCAGCCCGGGCCTGACCGCGGTCGCGCAGTCGGCCGACGTGATGGCCCGGACCGCGATCCAGCTGATGACCGAGCGGCTGCCCGAGCCGCACCGACCGGGCCGGACGGTCCGCGTCCCGGTGAAGCTGACGATCCGCGGCTCAGGCGAGATCCCGCCCGCCGGCTGAGCGGAGTTCCGCCGCCAGTGGGCACTGGAACGGATCCCGTGCTCTGAGCCCGACGTTGTTCAGGTAGTCGACGACGATCCCGTACGACGTGAACAGCCCGACCTCGGTGTACTTCACCCCGTGCAGATCGCAGTACTCGCGAACGATCGGCTGGACCTGCCGCAGCGTCGGTCGCGGCATGCTCGGGAACAGGTGATGCTCGATCTGGTAGTTGAGCCCGCCGAGCGCGAAGTCGACGATCATCCCGCCGCGGATGTTGCGGGACATCATCACCTGGCGGCGGAGGAAGTCGAGTTTCATCGTCGCCGGGACGAGCGGCATGCCCTTGTGGTTCGGCGCGAACGACCCACCGAGGCAGATCCCGAACACGGCCAGCTGCAGCCCGAAGAACGCTCCTGCCTTGCCGACCGGCAGCAAGATCAGCAACGCCGCCACCGATCCGGCCAAGCGAGTCAGCACGATCGCGGCTTCGATGCGTTCCATCGAGGACGCCGTACGCCGGAAGAGGTGGCGCAGACTGGCGACGTACAGGCTCAGGCCCTCCAGGGTGAGCAGCGGGAAGAACAGCCAGCCCTGGCGCCGGGTCAGCCAGGCGGCCAGACCCTTGCGCTGGGCAAACGTTCCGGGCGTGAAGGCGATGACCCCTGCACCGATGTCCGGGTCGCGGCCGAGCTGGTTCGGTGCGGCGTGGTGGCGGCTGTGCTTGGAGTGCCACCAGCTCGAGCTCATCCCGACCAGTACGGCGGCCAGCAGGCGCGTGGTCCAGTCGTTCCATCGTTTCGAGTCGAAGATCTGCCGATGCGCGCCGTCGTGGCTGAGGAACGCGACCTGGGTCAGCACCAGCGCCAGCCCGCCGGCCAGCAGGAGTACGAGCCACGAGTTACCGAGCAGACCAACACCGGCCCAGACACCCGCGAACGCGAGCGTCACCAGGGCGATCCGGATCCAGTAGTAGCGGTGGCGCCGATTCAGCAGCCCGAGCTCGCGCACCGTTCGGGACAGGTCGGTGTAGAGGCTTGTGTACCGCTGCTGCGGATGGTCGTCATCGGCGACGAGTTGTGACATGAGAAACGCCCCACTTCGGGAGTGCATCGACCGCGATGCGCTACCGGGTCCAGGGCAGCGCCACGTAGCTGTGGCTGGTACCCAACGGAACCATGGACGCGGAGCCGACGCAACCGGTCCGCGCCAGTGTGAGACAGGGAGCTGATCATCCGGGGTTCACCCGGTCGTCACCGGTGCGGAGCAAGCTGGCGGCATGAACTTGAGCCGCCGCCAGCTCTTGGCCGCATCCACCGTCGCCGGAGCCTCCCTGGCTGTGCCAGGGGTGGCCAGCGCGACCCCCAACGTCGCACGTCGTGACCGGCCCGCGCTGCCGTCCGGGATCATGTCGGGCGACGTCACCGAGAACTCCGCCGTCGTCTGGTCCCGGACCGACCGCCGCGCCCGGCTGGTCGTCGATCTGACCAGCAACGGCCGGTTCGACCGGGCGATCCGGTTGCGTGGCCCGATCACCGGACCCGACGACGACTTCACCGCCCAGCTGCCGCTGAAGGGCCTGCGCCCGGGTCAGCGCTACGACTACCGGATCGCGTTCGAGGACTCCTCGGGCCGCCGCGGCGAGACCCTCGAGGGCTCGTTCGGTACGCCGGGCCGCAACCGCGGACTGTCGTTCGTGTGGACCGGCGACACCGCCGGCCAGGGGTACGGGATCAACCCCGAGATTGGCGGCATGGCGGCGTACAGGGCCATGCACCAGACCCGGCCGGACTTCTTCCTGCACTCCGGCGACAACATCTACGCCGACGGCCCGATCGAGGCCGAGCTGAAGGTTGCCGACGGCACCGTCTGGAAGAACGTGGTGACCGAGGAGGTGTCCAAGGTCGCCGAGACGCTGGCCGAGTACCGCGGCCGGTACAAGTACAACCTGCTCGACGACAACGTCCGGGCGCTGTACGCCGACGTCCCGATCGTCAGCCAGTGGGACGACCACGAGACGCTGAACAACTGGTACCCCGGTGAGATCCTCACCGACGACCGCTACACCGAGAAGCGGGTCGACGTCCTGGCGGCCCGGGCCCGGAAGGCGTTCCTCGAGTACCTGCCGATGGTGCACTCGGCCGGCCGGAACCGGATCTACCGCAAGGTGAGCTACGGGCCGCTGCTCGACGTGTTCTGCCTCGACATGCGGACGTACCGCGGTGCGAACCCGACGCCCGACACCGTCGGCCCGGTCGCGATGCTCGGCGCCGAGCAGGCCGCGTGGCTGGTCCGCGAGGCGGCCGCGTCGAAGGCGACCTGGAAGGTGATCGCCAGCGACATGCCGCTCGGCCTGCTGGTCCCGGACGGCACGCTGATCGAGGCCGTCGCGAACGGCGTCAGCGGCGCGCCCGGCGGCCGTGAGCACGAGATCGCCTGGGTGCTGAGCCAGTTCAAGCGGCGCAAGGTCCGCAACACGATCTGGCTGACCGCGGACGTGCACTACGCCGCGGCCCACCATTACGACCCGTCCCGCGCGGCCTACACCGACTTCGACCCGTTCTGGGAGCTCGTGGCCGGCCCGGTGAATGCGGGCGCGTTCGGCCCGAACACCCTGGACTCGACGTTCGGGCCGAAGGTCGAGTTCGTGAAGGCGGCCGACTTCCCGAGCCAGTCGCCGGCCAGCGGCAACCAGTTCTTCGGTCACGTCTCGATCGACCCGCGCAGCGGTGTGTTCACCGCATCCCTGCGCAACCTGTTCGGCACCGTGCTCTGGTCCCAGGACATCAACCCGGCCCGCCACTGAGGGCCCGTCGTACCCACCGGCCTCCGGCGCCTGCGCGGGATGCCGCCCACCGGGGGCGGTGGGTACGACGCTCACTCTTGCTGGAAGAACTCCAGTGCATGCTCGACGACCGCGTCCGGACGGTCGTCGACGAGGAAGTGAGCCGCGCCGGCGATCTCCGCGACCTCGATGCCGTCCTGGCTGGGGATGGACTCGGCCCGCACGACGAGGTCCTCCGCGCCGAGCAGCACTCGAGTCGGTGTGGTCAGTTGCAGGTCGCGGTACTTGCCCCGCAGGACACGCATCCCTTCGCGCTGGATGAAGTTCCGGTACAACGCTGACCCGGCCCGCGCCCTGGCCGGATCACGCAGTTGATCGGCGAAGAGTTCGATGAGCTCCTCCGGCATCGTGGTCGAGTGCCTGCGCATCATGTGACGGGGTAGCCGGCCGGAGCGGAGCGCCCAGGGGCCGAGGCCCGGCCACGGCAGCACGAGGTTGAACCACCCGTACCGCAGGGCTCGCAGCGCGAACCCTCGGTCAGGTCGCACGGCCGGCGGCGGGATCGCGATGACCAGGTGGTCCCGGACGCGCTCGGGATGGCGCAGGCACAGCAGGAAGCCGAGGACCCCGGACCAGTCGTGCGTCAGTAGGTGCACGCGGTCGAGGTGGAGCTCGTCCAGCAGCGCGAGTACGTCGGCCAGTAGCTGGTCGGTGGTGTAGCCGTCCGGCGGCGCGTCGGTCAGCCCGGCACCGCGCAGATCGGGACAGATCACCCGGTAGTGCTGGGACAGCGTGGGAATGACGTCACGCCACTCCCACCAGTGCTGCGGGAAACCGTGCAGCATCAGGACGGCTTCGCCGCTGCCGGCCTCGGCCACCTGCATCCGCAGGCCCGGCAGTTCGACGAAGTGATGGGTCACCCCATCGAGTTGAGGAAGCATGGAGTCGACGGTACTACGAACGTAGTACGAAGTCACTACGTTTATAGTGTTCGGGTGACCTCAACGCGTACTCGTGCGCTCGAAGCCGCCGTCGACCTGCTCGGCACCGAGGGACTGCGTGCCCTCACCCACGCTCGCGTCGACGAGCGGGCCGGACTGCCGAAGGGCTCGACCTCCAACCACTTCCGCACCCGGGCGGCGTTGCTGACCGGCGTCGTCGACTGGATCGCCGCGAGCGAGTCGGAGGCGATCGGTTCGGAGTTGAGGCTGGGCTCGGCCGATGAGTTCGTCGACGCGATGTGCGCGCTGTTCGACTACATCACCCGGCTCAACCGGGTCCGCACCACCGCTCGGCTCATCCTGTTCCTGGAAGGCAGCCATGACCCCGTCCTGCGGGAGGCGCTGTCGCGTGGCCGCGAGGCCATGGAGACGACGGCAACTGCAGCACTCGCCGAGCTTGGCGCGCCGAACCCGCGCGAGGCAGCCCGGGCGATCGCGGCGGCCTCGGAGGGGATGATCCTGCACCGCATCGCGCGGCACGACGACGTCGACCCGCGGCCGACGTACGAGCTTCTGCTGAAAGTCGCACTCGCCGGTTAGGTTGGATCGCATGACCGCCGCTTACCCCGAGAGCCGTCGCGACGACGTCGTCGACACGCTGCACGGCCACCAGATCGCCGACCCGTACCGCTGGCTGGAGGACCCGGACTCCGACGATACCCAGGACTGGGTCCGCCGGCAGAACGAGTTCACCCAGGCCGAGCTCTCGACGTACCCGGAGCGGACGTGGTTCGAGGCCACGATGTCCGCGATCCTTGCCCGGCCGCGGGCCGGCGTACCGGCGAAGAAGGCCGGTTGGTACTTCGCCGGCCGCAACGACGGGACACAGGCGCAGGACGTCGTGTACGTCGCGGAGTCGCTCGAGGAACTGCTCGCCGGCGGCCGGGTCCTGATCGACCCGAACACGCTGTCCGCCGACGGCACCGACTCGCTGGGCTCGTTCACCGTCAGCCCGGACGGCAAGTACTTCGCCTACGGCATCAACGAGAGCGGCAGTGACTGGACGACGTTCCGGCTGCTCGACATCGCCACCGGCACCGCTGCGGACGACGGGGTGACCGAGGCCAAGTTCTGCGAGGCCACGTGGCTCCCGGACAGTTCGGCGTACCTCTATCTGCACTATCCGCCGACCGGCCGGAGCGAGGGCACGGAGACGAAGTCGCTCACCGGTGGCCGGCTGATGCTGCACAAGGTCGGCGACCCGCAGTCGTCGGACGAGTTGGTGTTGAGCTTCCCGGACCAGGACCGCTTCTTCATCACGCCTGAGGTGTCCGAGGACGACCGCTACCTGGTCGTGCACATCACCGAGGGCACCGACCCGGCGACCCGGCTCTGGGTCTTCCCGATCACGTCGGACGGCCTCGGCGATCCGGTCAAGGTGGTGGACGAGTTCGCCGACGAGATCGCGTTCGTGCGGATGTCCGGTGATCAGCTCGTACTGCGGACCGACCGGGACGCGTCCCGTGGTCGCGTGGTGCTGTCCTCGCTGGACGGTACGTTCACCGATCTGATCCCCGAGGGCGAGGCGACCCTGCAGGCGGTCCGCGGTACGGCGGCCGGCCTGACCACGCTCACGCTGGTGGACGCACAGCCGGTGCTGACGCTCTACGCGCTGGACGGCTCGGGTGCGCGGGTCGTCGACGTGCCGGGCGGCGGAGTGGTCGGTCTCAACGCGTCGCCGGAGTACGACGAGATCTTCATCGGCCTGTCGACCACCACGGATCCCACGCTGTCGTACGTCGTTTCGGCCGAGTCAGGCGCTGTCCGTGCGCTGCCGGAGTTGGTTCGTGGCGCAGGTGGCTTCACTCCGCCTTCGGTCACTGTGACTCGCCGGATCGCGCCAGGCCGCGACGTGCCGTACTTCCTGATCACTCGCTCCGACTTGGACTTCTCACAGCCCCGGCCGACGCTCATGTGGGGGTACGGCGGCTTCCGCATCCCGGTCTTGGCGGACTACCGGCCGGGATGGCCGGCGTGGCTCGCAGCCGGTGGAGTGCTGGTGATCACCAACCTGCGTGGCGGTGGTGAGTACGGCAGCGACTGGCACGACGCGGGGCGGCTGAAGAACAAGCAGAACGTGTTCGACGACTTCATCGCCGTGGCTGAGCATTTGCGCGACACCAACGTGACCACTCCGGAGCAGCTGGCGATCCACGGCCGCAGCAACGGCGGCCTGCTCGTCGGTGCGGTGATGGCGCAGCGCCCGGACCTCTTCGCAGTCGCGTTGCCGGGGGTGGGCGTCATGGACATGTTGCGCTTCCACCTGTTCACGGTGGGAGCAGCGTGGGCGTCCGACTTCGGGCATCCCGACGACGAGTCGCAGTTCGAGGACCTGCTGGCCTACTCACCGCTCCACAGTCTGCGGGACGGGACGGCGTACCCGGCGACGCTCGTGGTCACCGGTGACCACGACGACCGCGTCGTGCCGTTGCACAGCCACAAGTTCATCGCGACGCTGCAGCATGCTCAGTCCTCGGCCGCACCGATCTTGACCCGGATCGAGGTCAACACCGGCCACGGCTTCGGCAAGCCCGCCGCCATGGTCGCGTCGGAATGGGCGGACCTACTGGCGTTCGCTGCTCACCACGTAGGTCTCGTACCTCCTGAGCAGTAGGAGGGCCGGGTCACCAGATCCGGGGGGCCCTGAGGTCGCGGGGGTCGTCGACGGGCTGACAGCCGTGGGCGGCGTCCTTGTACTCCGTCCGCGGTCCGCTCGTGGCGAGCGTCCGTACGGCGTTGACGAGACGGTCCACGTGCTCACGCGTCGTACCGAGGCCGAGGCTCGCCCGTACGGCGGTGCCGTGCTCGGCGGAGCCGGCGAGCAGGTGTCCGACGAGAGGGTGCGCGCAGAACTTGCCGTCGCGCACACCGATGCCGTACTCCGCGCTCAGCGCCGCCGACACGAGCGTCGAGCTCAGTCCGGCGATGGTGAAACAGACGGTGCCGACGCGGTCCGCGTCCTCAGCGAAGATCGAGTACGTCGTAACGCCGGGGAGCTGGGCGAGACCCGTGCGAAGGCGGGCTAGCAGGCTGCGCTCGTGCTGCTCGATCGCGTCGCGGTGCTTGGTGATTGCGGCGCACGCCGAGGCCAGTGCGATCGCACCGATGACGTTGGGGGACCCGCCTTCGTGGCGTGCCGGCCCGGTCGCCCAGACCACGGTGTCGCCGGTGACTGCGGTTGTGGCGCCACCGCCGTACAGGTAGGGGTCGGCGGCGTCGAACCAGTCCGAGCGGCCGATCAGCGCACCGGCGCCGTATGGGGCGTAGAGCTTATGGCCGGACAGTGCGACCCAGTCGACGTCCAGCTTCTCGATGTCAACAGCGCGGTGCGGCGCGAGCTGGGCGGCGTCCAGGCAGACTCTGGCTCCGTGGGCCTTGGCGACTGCGGCGATCTCGGCGATCGGGAAGATCTCACCGGTCACGTTGGACGCGCCGGTGACCACGACCAGCCGGGGCCCCTCGGGTGCGGCCCGGAGCGCGTCCGCGACGTTCGTCACCGCCTCGGCGGCGGAGCTCGGAGCGGCGAGGCGGACGGTCCGCTCGGCCGGCCAGGGGAGGAGAGCCGCGTGGTGCTCGGACTCGAAGACGATCACGGTCGTGTCCGCAGGCACGACGTGCGCCAGCAGGTTGAGTGCGTCGGTGGTCTGCCGGGTGAAGATCACTTGGTCGTCCGCACGGGCGCCGACGAACGCGTGCACCTCGGCGCGGGCCCGCTCGTACCACTGCGTGGTGATGCGCGAGGCGTAGCCGTTGCCGCGATGCACCGACGCGTACGACGGCAGTGCGGCCTCGACGCTGGCGCGGACCGACTCCAGACACGGCGCGCTGGCCCCATGGTCGAAGTTCGCGTAGTCCGTGACTCGGCCGTCGGCCAGCGGGACCAGGAGGTCCGAGCCGACGGTGGCCGGGACGCTGCCGGTGGAGAGCCGGGCGACGGTCGGCCGCGGGGCCGTCGTACTGGCAGGCTCGAGGATGGAGAGGATCGACATGGTGCTGCTCCCAGGAAGTCCGCGCTTGCCGAACGGGGTGTCCGCACGGCCCGGTCTTCACCCGGGGCACCCCACCGCGGAGGAGGGTTGCCGGCCAGCAAGCCGGGGCTTGACGCTGGCACTCATGACCTGCCGAGAACGGTAACGAACGGGCCAGGATCGACGCCAGCCCTAATCTCGTGATGTGAGACTGCCGAACGCATGTTGAGACTCCGGTCCGGACCGCAACCATTCGTGCGGCTGTTGCGTCCGACCGGGCGGGAGGTGGTGGCGGATGTGGTGGAAGAAGGCCAGCTGCCCGGTCCGGAGCGTGGAGCAACTCTGGATCGAGGAGAACCTCGACTGGTTCGTCGCGGAGTTCGGTGACGAGCTCCTGCGCCGGCCGGTGGTGGTTCCCGAGGAGTCGTGGTTCCCGGCCGGCTACACCGGCTCGGAGGACGACGTACGGGCGGTGTTCCGGAAGCTGTGCGATCACGTGCAGGTGCCGGCGGACCGGGTCCGGCTGGACCTCGAGCCGGATGAGCCGGACGAGCTCGTCGCGCATGTGGGTCTGAACTCCGAGTCGTCCGGGGCGGCGGGGCACTGGCGTCAGCGTGGCGGCGCCACCGTGGTGACGGTGGATATGAAGCAGGCGCAACGGCCGGTGGCTCTGGTCGCGACCATGGTGCACGAGCTCGGCCACGAGCGGCTTCTCGGTGAGGAACGGATCGATCCGGACCGGCGCGACGGCGAACCGCTGACCGACCTGTTCACCGTCTTCGTCGGCTTCGGGATCTTCAGCGCGAACGCGTCCTTCGAGTTCTACCGGACCCACACCCACTACGGGACCTCCAAGCTCGGCTACCTGACCGAGGCCATGTACGGGTACGCACTCGCGCGGTACGCCTGGCTGCGCGGCGAGTCCGAGCCCGCCTGGGCGGAGCGGCTCGACACCAATCCGCGCGAGTGGATAAAGCAGGGGCTGCGCTTCCTGGAGGCTGGTGTTGGATAGGCGCCATGACGACGGAGTGGACAGCGCCTGACGTAGACCGGCCCGACGGGTCGCTGACCGCACCGGAACGCGAGCTGCTGCAGGGGTATTTGAACTTCTACCGCACCACGCTGCTGCTCAAGTGCGCCGGTCTGACCGCGGCGCAACTTGCTGAGCGCCCGTCGCCGCCGTCTAACCTCTCACTGCTCGGACTGATCCGGCACCTGACCAAGGTCGAGCGCATCTGGTTCCGAATCCACTTCGCCGGCGACGCGCCGGCCGAGCCGCTGTTCGCTCCCGAACTGGGCAAGGACGCCGACTTCGAGTTGATCGATCCGGCCGAGGCGCAGGCGGCGTACGACGGTCTGATCGCGGAGTGGAAGCTGTCCGACGACGCGGCCGCCGGGCGGTCGCTCGACGATCGCTTCACCTTCGGTGGCACCGAGTCGACGCTGCGGATGATCTACATCCATCTGATCGGGGAGTACGCCCGGCACTGCGGTCACGCCGACCTCGTCCGTGAGCAACTGGACGGCACCACCGGCGCGTGAGTGGTCCACTCGAATCTGGAAATCGATTGCCTTGACCCTTCCGGTCTGCATCGCGCTGTGATCGACTCGTCGCATGAAGCGACCGACCGCCCTCGTTCTGCTCCTGATCGCCGTACTCTCCAGCCTGCTCGCGGTGCCCGCGCACGCCGCGGGGATCCGGCTGGAGGTGCTCTCGTCGCCACGACCTGACATGGTCAGCGACGGCAACGTGCTGGTCGGTGTCTACGGCCCGCACCTCGACCGCCTCACCGTCCGGCTGGATGGGCGCGACGTCACCGACGCCTTCGCCCGGACCGGTGATCACCTGACCGGCCTGGTCGACGGTCTCGTCGATGGCCGCAACACCATCACGGCCGACCGCGAGCGGCTGGTGGTCACGAACCACCCGCGCACCGGTCCGATGCTCGCGGGTCCGCACGAGACGCCGTACATCTGTGGGACGGCCGACTTCACCACGCTTGCCAAGGTCAGGCTCGGACCGCCGACGGATGCGAACTGCTCGGTGCCGACCCGCGTCGACTACCTGTACCGCTCGACGATCGACCGTTCGCTGAAGGTGCTGCCCGCTGATCAGCCCGCGGACCTGGCGGTCACGACCACCTCGGACGGCCGGACCGTGCCGTACATCGTCCGCGTCGAGACGGGCGTGATCAACCGATCCATCTACGAGTACGCCGTACTCCACGACCCAGCGGCAGGCGAGCCGGACGTGCGGCACGCGCCGACCGGCTGGAACGGCCGGCTGATCTACACCTTCGGCGGCGGCTGCCCGGGTGGCTGGTACCAGCAGGGCAGCGGCACCGGCGGCATCAACGACGACCTGATGCTCGGTCGCGGGTATGCCGTCGCGTCGTCGAGCCTGAACGTGTTCGGTGTCAACTGCAACGGCGTACTTGCGGCCGAGACGATGTCGATGACGCGGGAGCACATCGTCGAGACGATCGGCGTACCGCGGCAGACTGTCGGCTGGGGCTGCTCCGGTGGGTCGTACCAGGTGTTCCAGATCGCCGACGACTACCCGGGTTTGCTGGATGGCATCGTCGCGTCCTGCGTGTTCCCCGAGGTCGGGTTCGCGACCCTGCACACGATCACGGACGCGTTGCTGCTCGACCACTACTTCCAGTCCGCGCCGGGCTGGACCGACGAGCAGAAGCAGGCCGCGGCGGGCTTCGGCAAGGTCGGCACGATCGCCAACCTGGCCGGCGCCGGCCGCCGCATCGATCCGCGAGTCTATTGCCCTGGGCAACTTCCGGTGGAGCAGCGGTACGACCCGGTGACCAATCCCGGCGGCGCGCGGTGCGACGTCTACGACCATCAGGTCAACGTCTGGGGCAAGGATCCCGTGACCGGCGCGGCGCGGCGTCCGCTGGACAACGTCGGCATCCAGTACGGCCTGGACGCGCTCAACTCCGGCAAGATCACCGCGGACCAATTCCTCGATCTGAACCGGACGGTCGGCGGCTTCGACACTGACGCGAACTTCGTCCCCGCCCGGACCGTTGCGGATCCGTCCGCGATCAGTACGGCGTACCGGACCGGGCAGCTGATCAACGGTGGTGGGGGATTGGCGAGTACGCCGATCATCGACTACCGGCAGTACTGGGACGAGCTGCCGAACGGCGACATCCACCTGATCTTCCACTCGTTCTCGCTCCGCGAGCGGCTGCGCAAGGCGAACGGGGACGCCGCCAACGAGGTGATGCTGGTGCAGGCAGGTGACGCTCCGGGCGGATTCAGTACGACGAACCCGGTGCTGGCCGACGCGCTGACGGCGCTGGACCACTGGATGGACGCCGCGGACGCCGACACCCGGCCCGGCTCATCGCACGCGCGGCTGCTGCGCAACAAGCCGACGTCGCTGGCTGAGGGTTGTTGGAGCCCGGAGGGCGAGAAGATCGTCGAGACGCAGGTCAACGGCATCGGGACGACCCGGTGCAACACCTTGTATCCGGTGTGGCCGTCGCCGCGGCAGGTGGCCGGCGCATCCGTTGCCAACGACATCATCAAGTGCCGGCTCCAGCCGCTGAAACCATCGGACTACAAGGTGCCGTTCACCAAAGCCCAGTGGGAGTCGCTGCGGCAGGCATTCCCCAACGGTGTCTGCAACTGGAAGGCACCCGGCGTCGGCCAGCAGCCGCTGGCTGGAAGCTGGCCCACCTTCTGACCTCTGGTCTTCCTAGGCTGCGGGACGTGCCGTTCACGCTCGCGCATCCCGCAGCCATCCTGCCCCTGGTCCGACGTCCGCTGGTGGCGTCGGCCCTGGTGGCAGGGGCGGTGGCGCCCGACCTGCTGTACCTCGACCCGATCTACCGCTTCGCCACCCAAGGGATCAACGGCAACTTCACGCTGACCCTCACGCACAAGCTCTCGTCCGCGCTGTGGCTGGACCCTCTCCTGGCTCTGATCTTGTTGGTCGCCTTCACGGTGGTGGTTGAGCGCCCGCTGCTGGCCCTGGCCCCGGCCGGTCTGGCTGCTCGCCTGCCCACCCCCTCCTTGCGGGTGCCCTCGACGGCTGTCCTGCTGTGGACGGTTGTGTCGGCGGTAATCGGGGCTCTCACGCACGTCCTCTGGGACTCGTTCACCCACTACGACGGCTACTTCGTCCGCCGGTATCACTCGTTCTTCACGGCGCAGGTGACTGGTGCGTGGGACGTCAACCGCATGCTGCAGTCCGTGAGCACCGTCGGCGGTTGCCTGATCCTCGCCGTCTGGCTCTACCGCTGGTACCGGCGGGTTGATCCGCAGTCGGTCGCGGGGGATGACCACGTCCCGTCTTGGGTGCGGTACGTCGTACTGGCTGCGATGGTGCTCATCGGTCTGGCCGGAGCTGTCGTCCAGTTGAGCAGGACGGACCTCGTCGGCGAGACCGCCGCCCGGTCGGTGCTGACGGGTGTCGCGTCGGGATGCCTGGCGGCGCTCGCCTGGTACGTCGTCCTGTGGCACCTCTTCCGGCTCCGCGGCCGTGTGGCCGCGCTGTGACGCTACGGATGGGGCAGCGTGATCGGCGTGTGACACGTGGGACTCGAGAGGTAATCGGGGTAGCCTGCTAGATATGGCGACCCGCACGTCTTCCCCGGCGCGGGCGCAGAAGTCGGCAGCCAAACGGCCGAGTACGGTTCGTTCGGCTGCTGGTGGACGCTCCCGTCCGTCAGGCGCCCAGAAACGTGGGCAGAGCGCGAAGCGCGGTGGATCCTCCGCCGCGCGGACCAGTACGCCCAAAAACGGCGGAGCGGGCCCGTTCGCGGCCGCCATGATCGCTCTCGGCCGCGGTGTCGTGAAGATCTGGATCGGCATCGCGCACCTGCTCGGCAGCATGGTCCGCGGCATCGGCCACGGCGCCCGTGACCTCGATCCCGAGCACCGCCGCGACGGCGCCGGCATGTTCCTGATCGGCCTGGCGGTCGTGGTGGCCGCCGCCATCTGGTGGGACCTCCCGGGCGCAGTCGGCCATGGCATCCGGACCGTCGTCGGCGGCAGCGTCGGCATGCTCGGCTGGGCCGTGCCGTTGCTGTTGCTCTTCGTGGCGGTCCGCACGCTGCGTCACCCGGACCGCAACGGTCCGGCCGGGCGTCAGGTGATCGGCTGGACCGCGGTCTCGCTCGGAGTACTCGGCCTGATCCACATCGCCAACGGCCTGCCCCGTCCGGGCAACCCCGCCGACGCCCCGCTGCAGGACGCTGGCGGCGCGATCGGGTACGTCGTCTCCTCACTGCTCTCGGACCTGCTCACGCAGTACGTCGCCGCGCCGCTGCTGGTCCTGCTGGCGATCTTCGGTGCGCTGGTGATCACCGCGACTCCGGTCTACGCGATCCCGCTGCGCGTCCGCGCGGCGTTCGACGTACTGATGGGACGTACGGCGCTGCCCGAGGACGCTCCGTCCGTCGCCGCGGCACCGACCGACGACACCGTGCGGCTGACCCGCAAGGAGCGCCGGGCCAAGGCCGCTGCGGACGAGGAGGACGGGGAGCCGACGGTCAAGCCGTACGACTCGCCCGTGCTCGAGGGCCGGGAGATCTCCAAGCGCGGCCGCAAGGCGAAGGCGACGCCTGCGCCGGACGAGGACGCGTACGACGTCGACGCGGATGCGGCCGCCGCTGCTGCCGCGGCCGGGCCGGTGGTTGCCGCGAGCAAGTCTTCGGACGGGCCGCCCGAGCCGCCGCCACATACTCCGCTGCCGCAGCGCGTGGAGCAACTCAGCCTGTCCGGCGACATCACGTACACGCTGCCCGACGGCCAGATGCTCAAGCCGGGCTCGGTGCACAAGGCGCGGACCAAGGCGTCCGACCAGGTCGTCGACCGGCTGACCGAGGTGTTCGACCAGTTCGGCATCGACGCGCAGGTCACCGGCTACACCCGTGGCCCGACAGTCACCCGCTACGAGGTCGAGCTCGGCTCGGCGGTGAAGGTCGAGAAGGTCACCGCGCTGTCGAAGAACATCGCTTATGCGGTCGCCTCGGCCGACGTCCGCATCCTCTCGCCGATCCCGGGCAAGTCCGCGATCGGCATCGAGATCCCGAACACCGACAAGGAGATCGTCAGCCTCGGCGACGTGATCCGGTCGGCGACCGCCCGCAACGACCACCACCCGATGGTGGCCGGCCTGGGCAAGGACGTCGAGGGCGGCTTCGTCGTCGCGAACATGGCGAAGATGCCGCACCTGTTGGTCGCGGGTGCTACCGGCTCGGGTAAGTCGTCGTTCGTGAACTCGCTCATCACCTCGGTCCTGATGCGGGCCACCCCGGACGAGGTGCGGATGATCCTGGTCGACCCCAAGCGGGTCGAGCTGAACAACTACGAGGGCATCCCGCACCTGATCACGCCGATCATCACCAACGCGAAGAAGGCGGCCGAGGCGCTGCAGTGGGTCGTCCGCGAGATGGACATGCGGTACGACGACCTGGCCGCGTTCGGGTTCCGGCACGTCGACGACTTCAACAAGGCGGTCCGTGGCGGCAAGGTGAAGCCGCCGCCCGGCAGCGAGCGGGTGCTGACGCCGTACCCCTATCTGCTCGTCATCGTCGACGAGCTGGCCGACCTGATGATGGTCGCGCCGCGCGACGTCGAGGACTCGATCGTCCGGATCACCCAGCTGGCCCGTGCGGCAGGCATCCACCTGGTGCTCGCGACCCAGCGGCCGTCGGTGGACGTGGTGACCGGTCTGATCAAGGCGAACGTCCCGTCCCGGCTGGCGTTCGCGACCTCGTCGCTGGCCGACAGCCGAGTCATCCTGGACCAGCCGGGTGCGGAGAAGCTGGTCGGCCAGGGTGACGGCCTGTTCCTGCCGATGGGCGCGAGCAAGCCGATGCGTATCCAGGGCGCCTGGGTGACCGAGTCCGAGATCCGCGGCGTGGTCGAGCACTGCAAGACCCAGCTCGAGCCGACGTACCGCGAGGACGTCACCGCCGTGGCCGGGCCGAGCAAGGACCTCGACGACGAGATCGGCGACGACCTCGACCTGGTCGTGCAGGCGGCCGAGCTGATCGTGTCGACGCAGTTCGGCTCCACGTCGATGCTGCAGCGTAAGCTGCGCGTCGGCTTCGCCAAGGCGGGTCGCCTGATGGACATCCTGGAAAGCCGCGGAGTCGTGGGTCCGAGCGAGGGTTCCAAGGCGCGCGACGTACTGGTCAAGCCGGACGATCTAGAGGACTTCATCGCGACCCTGCGAGGAGAGTGACGTGACCGCCGCTAGTGCGCAGCCCCGGACCGATCGCTTCGACGTGGATCCCAAGCCGGTGCCGTTCACCATCCGTTCCTCCCAGAAAGTGCATGGAGGACTGGCACTCGGCGCGGCCCTGGTCGCGGTGGGCTTCGCCGCGTCGGCCTCCACCAGTCCGACCGGCGTACTGCGCTGGATCGCGGCCGCGGCGTTCGCCGTACTCGCCGTGATCTGTGCGCGGGCGTTGACGGTCGGGGACATGCTGGTCGCCGACGATGTGGGTATCCGGTTGCGAATCGGCAACGAATGGATCGGGACCCGGTGGGAGGACATCGACCAGGTGACGGTGCTGAAGCGCCGCCATCCGCTCGACGACGGCCGGATTGCCGTTCATTTACAGGATCCTGGGCCGATCCTCGGCGCGATGCCGAGTTCGAGTCGCAAGACAACTGATGCGAATCGGCGGTTGACCGGCTCCTCACTCGCGATACCGTTCGGGTTGACGGCACGCCCGTCGAACGGGGAAGTCGTACAGGCACTGCACATGCTGGCGGACGCCAGGTGTCCGGTCAGGGAACAACTCTGAGTCTGGCGTGACCCCGTCGCACCAAGGCCGTTGACTTGATGTCGAGGGTCCTAGCCGTCGGCGAGACGACGACGGCCCGAGCAACCAGTCGGGCGATGGAGAGGACGGTGGGGACGTGAGCATCGGCAGCGAGCTCACGGCGGCCCGCGTACGGGCCGACATGACGATCGAGCAGCTGAGTGCCGCTACCCGGATCAGAACCGGGCTGCTCGTCGCCATGGAGGCCGACGACTTCTCTCGCTGTGGTGGAACCTTCTATGCCCGCGGGCACATCCGCTCGATCGCCCGCGTGGTCAAGGCCGACCCCGCGCCGCTGCTCGCGACCTTCGACGCCGAACATGCCGTCGAGGAGGAGAAGTCCCGCCGCGAGGAACGTGCCGTGGTCAAGCGGCCCTCGCTCCATCCGGCCCGCCCGCGCTGGGCCGTCGTGGTCGGCGCGATCCTGGTCGGCCTGATGGGCTGGGGCATGGTCCGACTCTTCACGCTGCCCAGCGACATCGAGGCCAACGCATCGAAGACCGCGAGCACCACTCCGGCCGTGACCACGCCGGTGGCGCCGAAGCCGACTCCCACGGCGACGTCGAAGGCCACCCCCAAGCCGCCACCGAGACCGCCGGCCCCCACTCACGTGAAGCTGGTGCTGACCGCGAAGGGCGATGGCTCGTACGTCACCTTGCGGAACAGCAAGGGCAAGCGTCTCTTCCAGGGCATGGTCGGTCCCGGCGTGACCCAGACCATCACGAACAAGGGCATCGTCCGCGTCTCCATCGGCGCGCCCGCCAACCTGGTCATGAGTCTGAACGGCGACCGCCTGCGAACCACCCTCTACCGCTTCACCGTCAAACCCGACGGCACGATCGTGAAGTCCTCCTGACGCCACGGCGGTCCGCCTGTTCCGCCCGGTAGAACTGGTGCGTGCGGTGGGGTGCGCGGGCGGTACGGAAGGTGACGGCTGGTTAGGTGGGGGACTGCGCGGCGAGTCATACTCGTGGGGATGACTACGCCTCCCACCACCGTCGCCCTGGTCACGCTGGGCTGTGCCCGCAACGATGTCGACTCCGAGGAACTCGCCGGCCGTCTCGAAGCCGGCGGCTTCCGGCTCGTCGAGGACGCCGCCGATGCGGACACCGTGGTGGTGAACACCTGTGGCTTCGTCGAGGCCGCCAAGAAGGACTCGGTCGACACCCTGCTGGCCGCGGCCGACTACAAGGACTCCGGCCGCACCCAGGCAGTCGTCGCGGTCGGCTGCCTCGCCGAGCGGTACGGCGAACAACTCGCCGACGCGCTTCCCGAGACCGACGCGGTCCTGAGCTTCGACGACTACGCGGACATCTCTGATCGCCTCCGCTCCATCCTCTCCGGCACCAAGCACCAGCCCCACGTCCCGCGCGACCGTCGC
Organism: Kribbella capetownensis; assembly: GCF_004331485.1. GTDB lineage: Bacteria > Actinomycetota > Actinomycetes > Propionibacteriales > Kribbellaceae > Kribbella > Kribbella capetownensis. The sequence goes on along the minus strand of NZ_SJKD01000003.1, from coordinate 475,739 downwards.
AAGCTTCTTCCGCTGGCCCCCTCCGCCCGCGCCGCCACCACTGGCGTAGCCATCCCCGGCCACGGAGACCACATCCCAGCCGAGCTCAAGCCCGTGCGGTCCACCGAGTCGGTGGAGTCTGACGAAGGACCTCAACCTCTCAAGGGGCGCTTCGTCACGACTGCGCCCGAGGAGTTGACGATCGACGCGCCCGACCTCGCGTCGGCGCCGGCGAGTGGGCCGCGGGTTGTGCGTCGTCGGCTGGACGGTGGACCGATGGCTCCGCTGAAGCTGGCGTCCGGGTGCGACCGGCGCTGTGCGTTCTGCGCGATCCCGATGTTCCGCGGCGCCTTCGTCTCCCGCCGTCCCACCGAGGTCCTCGGCGAGGCCCAGTGGCTCGCGGACAACGGCGTACGCGAACTGTTCCTGGTCTCCGAGAACTCCACGTCGTACGGCAAGGACCTCGGCGACCTTCGTCTGCTCGAGACCCTGGTCAGCGAGATCGCGGACGTCCCGGGTATCGCCCGCGTCCGCGTCTCCTACCTCCAGCCCGCTGAGATGCGCCCGACGCTCATCACCGCGATGACGTCGACCCCTGGCGTCGTCCCGTACTTCGACCTCTCCTTCCAGCACGCCTCCGGCCCGCTCCTGCGCCGCATGCGCCGCTTCGGTGACGCCGAACGCTTCCTGGACCTGATCGCCCAGGTCCGCGCCACGGCGCCGACGGCAGGCATCCGCAGCAACGTGATCGTGGGCTTCCCGGGCGAGACGGAGGAGGACGTCGATATCCTCTGCGACTTCCTCTCCCGGGCCGGCCTCGACGCGATCGGCGTCTTCGGCTACTCCGACGAGGACGGCACCGAGGCCGAGACGTACGACGGCAAGCTCGACGAGGACACCATCGCCGCCCGCCTCGACCGAGTGACCCGTCTCGCCGAGGATCTCACCTCCGCCCGCGCCGAGTCCCGCGTCGGCGAACTCCTCGAGGTCCTCCTCGAGTCCGTCGACCCAACCACCGACCCATCCACCGAAGCCGCCACCGCCACCGAAGCAACCACCGCCACCGCCACCGCCACCGCCACCGCAGCCGCCACCGCAGCCGCGGCTGACACCGACGCCGACGTCGACGCCGAAACCGGCCCAGCAGACGGACGGTCGGGTGAGGGACGGGCGGCTCATCAAGGCCCCGAGGTGGACGGTTCGACGACGGTGATCGGCCTTCCGGACGGGGTGAAGGTCGGGGACATGGTCTCGGCGAAGGTGGTCGGGACGGACGGTGTGGACCTGATCGCGGAGTTTGCGGCACTCGTGAGCCCCCAGGACAGCCGTCCGGCAGTTAACCTGACCGCGTGACCAACCCGCCGAACCCGGCGCCGCGCGCAGCCGGCCACCTTCACGCGCCCAGCGCGTGGAACGTGCCGAACGCGCTGACGGTGTTGCGGCTCGTGCTGGTCCCGCTTTTCGTCTGGCTGCTGCTTCGCGACGGCGGCACCGAAGACGGCAACCGGTTGCTCGCCACCGCCGCGTTCGTGGTGGCGATCGTCACCGACCGCTTCGACGGCGACATCGCCCGCCGGTGGAACCTGGTCACGAACTTCGGCAAGATCGCCGACCCGATCGCGGACAAGGCGCTCACCGGAGCGGCCTTCATCGGCCTGTCCATCCTCGGCGAGCTCCCATGGTGGGTCACCGTGGTCGTCCTGGTCCGCGAATGGGGTGTCACGGCGCTCCGCTTCTGGGTGATCCGGCATGGTGTGATGCCCGCCAGTCGGGGCGGCAAGCTGAAGACCGTCCTCCAGGCGATCGCTCTCGGCCTCTACCTCCTTCCATGGCAGTCGGTGGCGGTCGTCCACTGGACCGCTGTAGTGGTGATGGCCGCAGCCGTCATCGTGACGATCGTCACCGGCATCGACTACGTAGGGCGGGCCCTCCGCCTGCGAGCCGCGGCCAAGCGCCCCCTCCCATGACCCCCTGCGATCGTCGGCCGGATCGGCGTCTCGGGTGCACGGTGGCTGGATAGGTGACTGGTGTCGAGCGGATGGAGGGTGCAGTGTCGGACGGCGTCGTAGTTGGTGGGGGAGCGGACGACGAGCTGGGAGAGGCAGTCCGGCGGCTGGTCGCGCGGCTGAAGGACCGCGGCGAGACTCTGGCCACTGCTGAATCGTTGACGGGCGGACTGGTCGGCGCAGTGCTGACCGACGTACCCGGCGTGTCGGCCGTCTACCGGGGCGGTCTGGTCGTCTATGCCACCGACCTGAAGGCCCAGCTGGCCGGCGTGCCCGAGGACCTGCTGGCGGCTGTGGGGCCAGTTCACCCGGACACGGCCGAAGCCCTGGCCAACGGCGTACGAGAGCGTCTGGACGCCACCTACGGGCTGGCGACGACCGGTGTAGCCGGGCCCGACCCGCAGGGAGGCATCGAGGCGGGGACGGTGTACGTCGCGGTGGCCGGACCGGGCACGATTCAGGTGCGGAAGCTTGCGTTGAGCGGTGACCGGGCAACGGTCCGCAGGCGGAGCGTGCAGGCAGTTCTGGAACTCGCGATCGATCTTGTGCCGGAAGATCTCGACTGATCGGTGTGTTGAGACCAGCATGGAGACAGGTAGGGCAGACTGGCACGGCGCACCGAAGCTGGACATTGCGAGGAGTAGTGACCCAGCAACGGGTACCGTTGGTTCCTACGGTCGGGCTACCGTGCGGGTAGAGACGACCGGACAGGCGGAAGGGAGAAAGCTCATGGTGCTGGTTCGTGGCCTGCTGGGCGACGTACTGCGGCGTAAGCGGCTGCGCCAGGGGCGCACTCTCCGCGAGGTATCCGCCGATGCTCGCGTCAGTCTCGGCTACCTGTCCGAGGTTGAGCGCGGCCAGAAAGAAGCCTCCAGCGAGTTGCTCGCGGCGATCTGCATGGCTCTCGAGGTCCCGCTGTCGACCGTGTTCGCCGAGGTGAGTGAGGATCTGGCCCGCGAAGAGGCCCTGGTCCTGACGCATCCGGCCATCGAGCCCGAGGTCGTTGCCTCCGCCGCCTGACACCACGCTCAGGCACCTCATCACACGCTCCGTCCGGGAGCGACCGGCTGGATCAGGCCGGTCCTGGTCGGCCAGATCAGCTGCAAAGCCGGTATCGGGTCTGCGCCACGTTCCCTGAACATGCTGTTCGCGGTGAACAGATGCGTCGCCGAGTCCGGGAACCGCAGCAACTCGGCCTGCTCCGGCGGCGGGAAGTACTCCGACAGGTCGTCACCCTCGTCGAACACCGCGCCAGCCATCACCGCCCAGGCGAGCGGCTTCACACCCAGATAGGCCCAGCGTGGATCGCTGTCGAACACGATGATCTCGGGATGATCGTGCAGGCTGAGCCCGAGCGAGTAGCCGAACCCGGGATTGCGGTCGCCGTCGCCGTCGACATACTGCATCGTCCAGCCGTAGGTCTGGATGTTCTGGACCAGTTGCCGCGAGTACTGCTCGTCGGTCAAACCACCGCACCGGTCGCACATCACCTTCTCCTCTCGTTCGAACAGATGTTCGATACGCCGGAGAAGATATCCGTGTTCCGGCCTGTCGCCGGGGTTGTCCACAGGTCAGTTCGAGGGCTCCACGGCCGGCGCGCCGGGCTGGCACACCGGACACCAGTAGCTGACCCGCTCGCGGGTCGGTTCGCCGATCGACGCCGTCCGAATCGTCGTGCCGCAGCGCCTGCACTGTTTGCCGGCCCGCTCGTGCACCCAAGACCGCTGGCCTGGCCGGTCGATGCCGGTACTCACCTGGGCGCCGTTGCGCAGGTTGGCTTTCATCAGCCGTCGGCTGAGGTCGACGGCAGCCGGGATGTCGACGTCCGCGACTGGTCTCCACGGGTCGAGACCGAGCAGGAAGCAGACCTCGCTGCGGTAGAAGTTCCCGATCCCGGCGAGGTTCCGCTGGTCCAGGAGCGCCTCGCTGATGGTCCGCGCGGGGTCGGCCTCCAGGTTCGCGATCGCTTGGTCGCGGTCGAACGAAGGAGACAGCAGATCCGGCCCAAGGTGGCCGACCACGGTGTCTTCGGCGTCGGTCGCCACCAGTTCGAGCACCGGCAGGCGGTAGCCGACGGCCTTCCACGCCGCGGTCTCCAGCACCGCACGGATCTGGTGGTCCGGCCCGCCGTGCCAACGCTCGCCCGGCCGGTACAGATGCCAGCTCCCGTCCATCCGTAGGTGGCTGTGCACTGTCACTCCGCCGGAGACGCGCATGAGCAGGTGCTTGCCGCGTGCAATGACCTCGAGCATGGTCCGGCCGCAGAGGTCGGTCGTCGCCAGCGTGGGCACGCGGAAGTCCGTCGCCGTCAACTCCTGGCCGCTCAGCGCCTGATGCAGCCTCTTGCAGGCTCGCCAGACGGTGTCTCCCTCAGGCATGGCTCAGGCCCGTAGCCGCAGGCCCCGCGGCGTCGCATGGAAGCCTGCCTTGGCCAAGGCATCACCGAACGCGGTATGCCGGACCTGCTCGCCGTCGGCTGTCTCCACGCTCAGCTTCCCGAGTTGGCCGTCGCGGATCGACAGCGCGAGCGCGTCAACGGCCGGCTGCAGCAGATCGGGGTCTTCGGCGAAGCTCAGCACCGTCCGCCCGCCGCGCTCGACGTACACGATGAGCTGCCCGTCCACCATTACGACCAACGCTCCGGCCTTCCGCCCGGGTCGATGCCCGCTCGCACTCTCGCGCTCCGGCCACGGCAGCGCCGCGCCATAAGGGTTCGCCGGGTCCGAGGCCGCCAGTACGACGGCCCGCGCCGACAACTCCTCATCTCGACGATTGCGTCCCGCACCAACTCGCACCGGACGGATGTCGGCGCTCCCCGCCGTGCCAGGCAGCTCGGCCATCGCCCGCAGCCTGTCGACCGCACCGGGCAGCGCGAACTGCGCCGCACCGAGACCGGCCACGAAGTACCCACGACGGCACCGACCGGACTCCTCGAACGCGCTCAGCACTTTGTAGACCGCCGCGAACCCGCCCGGCGTCCGCTCGGTGATCACCGATCCCCGCGTGACGATCCCGTACCGATCGAGCAGCGTCTCAGCGGCAGCATGCGCGCGCCGGGTCGCGTCCTCGTTCCGCTCCGGCAGCAGCGACCACCGCCCACCAGCGGTCGGAGGGCCACTGCGCGCCGGCATGGCTGGGCGGCCAGGCCGGATCGGACGACCCGGCCGAGCACGAGGCGTCGTACGACGGGTCCGATGACTACCGCGACCTCCGCCGACCAGCGATCGGACCGGCGCGAGTGTGTCGTTGGTCAGATGTCCGGCCCAGACGAGATCCCACAACACGCCGACCAGCGTCTGGTCGTCCACCACACCCGACGCTGCGCCGACGACATCACTCAACTGGCGGAAGAAGAACGCACCGCCGCCCGACAACGCGTCCAGCACGGCCTGATGCGTCTCACCGGGCTCGAACGCCGGATCCGGATCGGGCAGCGTCAGGTCGCAGTTGTCCGCGAGATGCAACGACACCCACCCGTCGGTCCCCGGCAGCGAACCCGAACCCGCCCACACGACCTCACCAGTCGCCGTCAGTTCATCCAGCATCGACGGCTGATACCCAGGCACCCGCGACGGCAGCACGATCGACTCGAGCGCCGACGCCGGCACAGCGCATCCCGCCAACTGCTCGACCGCTCCAAGGAGTACGTCGTACCCTCGCCCGCGGCTACTGGTGATGCCCTGCCAAGCAGGCAGGAAGCGCGCGAGTGCGGAGGGATCGACCGGTTCGACCTCCTTGCGCAACGCCGCCAGCGACCTGCGCCGGAGCAAACGCAGCACCTCGCTGTCGCACCACTCCAGCGCGATGCCACCGGGCAGGAACTCGCCCTCGACGACGCGCCCCGCGGCACCCAACCGACGCAACGCATCGGTAACCACGGCGACGCCGATGCCCAGATGCGTCGCAAGATCGATGGCCCGGAACGGCCCGTGCGTCCGCGCGTACCGCGACACCAGATCCCCGAGCGGATCGGCGACCGGCTCGGCATGCGCCTCAGCAACCCCCGGTGGCAGTGGCACGCCGAGCGCGTCGCGCAAACGTGCGACGTCCTCGACCACGGCCCACCGGTGCTCGCCGGCGATCCGGACTCGCACCACCCGGCGAGCGGCCGCCAACTCGGTCAGCCAAGACTCCGCATCAGCACCATCCACACACCGCTGCGACGCCTCAGACACCGAGAGCGGACCGACCATCCGCAGTACGTCGAACAGACCTTCGCCATCGCGGGCACGGCGCTCCTCGGCGAGCCGCTGCAGCTCGGCCTCGGTCCGCAGAACTACCTCGGCGTCGAGCAACTCACGCAGCTCGGTCCGCCCGAGGAGCTCCGCCAGCAGGCTCTGATCCAGCGCGAGCGCGGCTGCACGCTTCTCCGCGAGCGGCGTGTCGCCCTCGTACATGAAGGCGCCCACATAGCCGAACAGCAACGACTTCGCGAACGGCGAGGCCTCGGACGTCTCCACCTCGACCACCGAGATCCGCCGCTCGCTGATCCCCGTCAGCAACTCCTTCAGCGCCGGCAGGTCGTACACGTCCTGCAGCACCTCGCGCAGCGTCTCCAGCACGATCGGGAACGAGCCGTACTTACTCGCCACACTCAGCAGCTGCGCAGACCGCTGCCGCTGCTGCCACAGCGGCGAACGTCGGCCAGGATTCCGCCGGGGCAGCAGCAACGCCCGCGCAGCGCACTCCCGGAACCGCGCCGAGAACAGCGCCGAACCGCCAACCTCCCCGGTGACCAGATCCTCGATCTCCGCCGGGTCGAACAGCACGAGCTCCGCACCCGGCGGCGCCTCATCCGTCTCCGGCAGCCGCAGCACGATCCCGTCGTCTCCCGACACCGACTGGGCATCCATGCCGTATCGCTCGCGCAGTCTCGCCGCGATCGCCAGCGCCCACGGTCCGTGCACCTGACCGCCGTACGGCGAATGCACGCAGACTCGCCAGTCGCCGAGCTCGTCGCGGAACCGCTCGACGACCACGGTCACGTCATCGGGCACCCGGCTCGTCGCGTCCCGCTGCTCGGCGAGGTACGACACCAGGTTGTTCGCCGCGTACTCGTCCAGGCCGGCCGCTCGCGCGCGCTCGACTGCCTTGGCCGCCGGGAGGGAGGCCATCTTCCGGATGAACGCACCGGTCGCCTCACCCAACTCGGCCGGACGGCCGACCGCGTCACCCTTCCAGAACGGCAACCGCCCCGGCTGTCCGGGCGCGGGCGAGACCAGCACGCGGTCGTGCGTGATGTCCTCGATCCGCCAGCTCGATGCGCCGAGGGTGAACACGTCGCCCACCCGCGACTCGTACACCATCTCTTCGTCGAGCTCGCCGACGCGATGGTTGGTCGACTCGCCGACCAGGAAGACACCGAACAACCCGCGATCGGGGATCGTCCCACCGCTGGTCACCGCGAGCCGCTGCGCACCGGGTCGTCCGGAGATCTCGCCACTGACCCGGTCGAACACGATCCGCGGTCGCAGCTCGGCGAACTCGTCCGACGGGTACCGGCCCGACAACATGTCGAGCACCCCGTCGTACGCCGATCGTGGCAGCGTCGCGAACGGGGCGCAGCGTCGTACCAAGGCAAAGAGCTCGTCGGCGTCGATCGTGTCCAGCGCGACGATCGAGACGATCTGCTGCGCCAGTACGTCGAGCGGATTGGCCGGGATGTGCAGGCTCTCGATCAGCCCGTCCCGCATCCGCTGCACGACGACAGCCGTGTCGATCAGGTCGCCGCGAAACTTGGGGAACAGCACTCCGCGCGACACCGCACCCACCTGGTGACCGGCACGGCCGACCCGCTGCAACCCGCTGGCCACCGACGGCGGCGCCTCGACCTGGACCACCAGATCGACCGCGCCCATGTCGATGCCGAGCTCGAGACTGCTCGTCGCGACCACACACGGCAGCCGCCCCGACTTCAGATCAGCCTCGATCAGCTGCCGCTGCTCCTTGCTGACCGAACCGTGGTGCGCCCGCGCGACCAGCGGCGGAGCGGCGAGCGAGGCACCGGACTGAGCCATCACCTGCGCCGGCGAACCGGCTTCGGCAAGCTCCAGCTCGGCTCGCTCGGCGGCGATCTCGTTCAGCCTGGCGGTGAGTCGCTCAGCCAGGCGGCGTGAGTTGGCGAAGACGATCGTGGAGTTGTGCTGCGCGATCAGGTCGAAGACCTGCTCCTCGACATGCGGCCAGATGGACGCGTGCTGCGGCGGACCGGCAGCCGATCCCGAGGTCTCGAGCTCGGTGGTGGCCAGCTCGGCCATGTCCTCGACCGGCACGACCACGCTCAGGTCCCACTGCTTGGCGAACTTCGGCTGGACCACGGTCACCGGCCGCTCGCCGCCGAGGAAGCGCGCCACCTCATCGACCGGTCGCACGGTCGCCGAGAGGCCGATGCGCTGCGCAGGTTGGGGCAGTAGTGAGTCCAGCCGCTCCAGTGTGAGCGCCAGGTGTGCGCCGCGCTTCGTCCCAGCGACCGCGTGCACCTCGTCGATGATGACTGTCTCGACGCCCCGCAGCGACTCGCGTCCCTGCGACGTCAGCAACAGGAAGAGCGACTCGGGCGTGGTGATCAGTACGTCGGACGGCCGGGTGGCGAAGCGGCGTCGCTCACCGGCCGGCGTGTCTCCGGAGCGCACCGCGACCTCGATCTCGAGCGGTGCCTCACCGAGCCGTCGTGCCGTCTCCCGGATCCCGATCAGCGGGGCGCGCAGGTTCCGCTCGACGTCGACCGCGAGGGCCTTCAGCGGTGAGACGTAGAGCACCCGGCAGCGCAGCTTGGGGTCATCCGGCGGGGGAGTCGTGGCCAGGCGATCCAGAGCCCACAGGAAGGCGGCCAGGGTCTTGCCTGAACCCGTCGGAGCGACCACCAGCGCATCCCGGCCCGCAGTGATGGCGTCCCACGCCTCGAGCTGGGCCGGGGTGGCCGCTTCGAAGACGTCGCCGAACCACGCCCGGGTCGCGGGCGAGAACCGGCTCAACGCGCTGGTTTTCGTCACGTCGACCATCTTGCCGGGTACCGCCGACAGTTTTCACGCCCGCCCGGATCGCCGCGGACCGAGGGCACTGTCCGCACCGTCTGGAATGATCGTGGGCATGATCAACCGCGTACGTGCAGCGCTTGTCGTCGTGGCGTGCCTGGTCGCGCTGACCGGATGCGTGAAGCTCGACGCCGACCTCAAGGTCAGCTCGAACGAGACGGTCTCGGGCACGATGGAGATGGGCGTCGACAAGCAACTGGTGGAGTCCAGCGGCCAGTCGCTGGAGAAGATCCGCGGCCGGGTCGAGGACGCCATCAAGGAGCTGACCACCGACGGCGTCAGCTGCAAGCCGTTCGAGGACGATCAGTACGTCGGTTCCACCTGCCAGTTCGACAGTGTTCCGTTCGAGAAGATGGGCACGTCGACCGGTGAGGGTGTCGGCTTCCGCAAGGAGGGCGACCGGATCATCGTCTCGGTGAAGGATTCCGATCTCGGTCAGGTCCCGTCCGGCACGCAGCCCTCGGTGAACTTCAAGATCACCATGCCGGGCAGGATCCTCGAGCACGACGACGGTGCGTCGATCAGCGGCCGGACAGCGACGTACGACAGCCTGGACAAGCTCGGCAAGGTGTCGCTGACGTCGGAGGCGGGCAGCACCTTCCCGCTCTGGTTGATCATCGTGATCGCTGTGCTGCTGTTGCTGGCCGCTGCGGCGGTGGTGTTCTTCGTGCTGCGTGGTCGCAGGAGACAACAGGCATACGCGCAGTACCCGGGGCAGTATCCGGGCCAGCCGCAGCAGGGGCAGTGGGGTCCTCAGTACGGCGGCCAACCGGGGCAGTACCCGGGACAGCCTGGGTACGACGGGCAGGGCGGCTACCCGCCAGGCGGCCAGTACGGAGGTCAGCCGGGCCAGCCAGGGCAGTACGGCGGCCAACCGGGGCAGTACCCGGGACAGCCGGCGCAGCCGCCGCACCAGGGGCAGCCTGGGCAGCCGCAGTACCCTGGACAGCCTCAGCAGGGGCAGTGGGGTCCGCAAGGACAGCCGCCGCAGCAGGGGCAGGGCGGTTGGGGGCAGCAGCCTGGTCAGGGCCATCAGCCTGGTCCGGGACAGCCGGGTCCAGGGCAGCCTGGTCAGGGACAGCCTGGTGCAGGACAGCGGCCGGCGCCGCCGCCTCAGCAGGGCCGGCCTGGACCGCAGGAAGGCTCACAGGGTGGTTGGGGACAGCCACCGAAGGATGACGACGGGCAGGCATGAGACTGACGGAGTTCTGGGCGCGGATGGACCAGCACCTCGGTCCCGCGTACGCACGGACCTGGGCCGAGACGCAGGTCGTTCGCGACCTCGACGGACGGACGGTCGTCGAGGCGCTGGCCGACGGCGAGCACGCCAAGACCGTCTGGCGTGCTGTCTGGGCCCACCTGCAGTTGCCACCCAGCGAGCGCTGACGGTCAGGTGCTGGTCAGCTCGGGCTCCGGTTCGGGCAGCTCGTCGGCAGGCTCCGGATCGCGCTTGTGCGCCAGCTTGCTCGGCCACCACAGGTGCCGGCCGATGTCGAGGTTGAGCGCAGTGACCAGCACCGAGCGGACCACGATGGTGTCGAGCAGGACGCCAAGCGCGACCGCGATGCCGATCTCGGCGAACGCCACCACCGGCAGCGTCGCCAGCACCGCGAACGTCCCCGCCAGCACCAGTCCGGCCGACGTGATCACCCCTCCGGTCGCGGCGACGCCGATCAGCGCACCACGCCGGGTGCCGTGCACTTTCGACTCCTCGTGCACGCGCGTCATCAGGAAGATGTTGTAGTCGATGCCCAAGGCAACCAAGAAGACGAAGACGAACAGCGGCAGCGACGTGTCCGCCCCCCCGAACCCGAGCGCGTCGAACACCAGCGCGCTGATCCCCAGCGCCGCGCCGAACGACAGCACGACCGTTGCCACCAGCAACACCGGTGCGAGCAGCGCCCGCAGTAGCAGGGCGAGGATGAGGAACACCACCACGAGCACGATCGGGATGATCACCTTGTTGTCCTGATCGGCCGCCCGCTGCGTGTCGAGCAGAATCGCCGCGCCACCACCGGCACGCGCGTCGGCACCCGGTATGGCGTGCACGGCGTCCCGGACGCGATCCACGGTGTCCTTCGCGGCCTGACTGTCGACCGCGTCCGTCATGGTGCCCTCGAGATAGGCCAGCCCATCGGCCTCCTGCGGTTCCGCCACCGACGCGATGCCTTGCGTCGAGGCCATCGCCGTACGGACCTCTTCTGCCTGGGCCTCGTTGCTGACCACGACCAGCGGGTTGCCCGCGCCGGCCGGGAAGTGGGTGGCGAGGATCCTCTCGCCGACAACGGAGTCCGGCGTACCTACGAAGGACTCCTCGTTGGACAGTCCGGTCGGGTCCAGGCGGAGGATGCCGAGGGACGCGATCCCCAGGACGACGGACGTGGTGATCCAGGTCAGCCGCGGACGTACGGCGATCCGGCGGCCGATACGACCCCACACACTGTTCTCGGTGTGGTCGTCCGAGCCGTACGTCGGTCGCAGCGGCCAGAACACCCAGCGTCCGCAGATGACGAGTAGAGCGGGTAGCAGAGTCAGCATTGCGAGCAGTGCGACGACGATGCCGACTGCGGCGACCGGTCCGAGGCCACGGGTCGAGTTCATCGACGCAAAGAGCAGACAGAGCATGCCTGCCACCACAGTCGAGCCGGAGGCAACGATTGCGGGACCTGCGCGGTGCATTGCGAAGGCCATGGCCTCGTGCCGGTCCTCGTGCCTTCGGAGCTCTTCCCGATAGCGAGCGACCAGCAACAGGGCATAGTCCGTCCCAGCACCGAACACCAGAACGGTCAGAATGCCTGCGCTCTGGGCATTGACCGTCAGATCCGCCCTAGTGGCGAGGTAGTAGACGACAGCCTGCGCTGCGAAGAGTGCGACACCTGCCGACACCAATGGCAGCAACCAGAGCACCGGACTGCGATAGGTCAGCAGCAGGATGATGATCACCACAGCCGCTGCGGAGTACAGGAGTTTGCCGTCGATGCCGGCGAACGCCTCCTGCGAATCGGCGGCGAAGCCGCCCGGTCCGGTGAGGTGGAACGACAGACCATCCGGCCGGTCCGCGGCAACGTGTCTGATGTCGTCCGCGCGTGCGCCGATCGTCTCCCAGCCTCCGGTGCCCGCGTTGATCGGTACCAGTACCTGCAGTGCCTTGCCGTCCTCGGACGGAATCGGCCCGACCACCTCGCGGTCGACGTTCTCCAGTTGCGCGAACTGCGCCAGGTGTTGCGTGACCGCTTGCCGATCGGCCGCGGTGATGCCGGACGATCGCTCGTACACGAGCACTGCCGGGATCTCGTCCGGCGACGAGAACTGCTGTGTCGCCTTCAGGACCTCGGTGGACTCAGCCTTGCCCGGCAACCACGAGACGGCGTCGTTCTCCTGAGCCCCCGTCAGCTTGCCGGCCGGGCTGAACGCCGCGGCCATGGCCACGATCCACAGCCCCAGCACGATCCACTTCGACACCTTGCCGCACGGCAACGCCGCTAGCCGACCCACTCCGCCCACCCCGACCACGCCCCCTACGGAGGGACGCCACGTACCCCCCGAATCCAGCCTGGTGGTTGCACGGTGACAGGGTCAACGACCCCGGAGTAGTACTGCCCTCACCCTGTGTTCAGGCAGTCCAGCCGGTACGAGCGGCCCATTCCTCGGCTGGCAGGTAGATCAGATCGCAGACCGGGTCCTTCAGATCGGTGTACTCCGCCGTCGACTCGATGGGCAAGGCAGCCGCGCGTACCTTGAACTCCCCGTAGGCGCGGGCGGTGTCCGGGTGGTTGCGGAGGTAGTCCCGAAACAGCAGCGCATAGCGCTGGTTGGCTCGCCCAGCGACGCGAATGTGCAGGTTCACCCGTCGCCGGTACATCGGCTCCACCAGTACTCGCTTGACCCACTGCAGGTCGTCGGCCGGCAGGCCGGGCACCGGGTGGTCGCGTTTCGGTGAGCGGACCTCCCAGTCCGCGGCCGCCATGCGCTCCACCACGTCGTCGAGCTCTGGCTCCGTCCCGACGGTCACCTGCATGTCGATGATGTCCTTGGCGGGCAGGCCCGGTACGGACGTCGATCCGATGTGGTCGATCCGCAGTGCGGTCTCGCCCAGCAGTTCGCTCACCACCCGAGCGGTCTTCTCGTACTGCGCGGGCCAGCTGTCGTCCGGACGCACGATGACGATCCCAGTCATGCCGAGATCATCCCAGGCCGACGTCGCTGCCCCCAGTCCTCGGCGTGCCCAGTCCTCGGAGTCGGGGCTCAGACTGGCTTGACGCGGAACGCGCTGGTGGTGAGCAGGTCCGCAGCCCGGTACGCCGCCTTGCGGATGGCCAAGCGCTCGTCGAAGAACCCACCGACCATGCCGACCATTGGCACCTTGCCGACGAATCTGGCTCCGAGGCTGCCGCGGGGGCGCTCCTCGAACACGTCACCGAGCCCGCCGAACAGCTTGCTGATCCGCCACACCAGGCGGACGCCCTTGCGCAGGCCGGCTTCCTCGGACTCGTCCCCGAACCCCAACTGCTTGGCGACGTCCTGGCCGGCCGCGGTCGGGTCGTCGTACTCGAGGACGTCGTCCGGCGTGATGGGCCGGTCGGTGAGTACGCGTGCGATCACCGCCGTACGGTCGGCATGCGCTTCGACGCCGTACTCGCGGCAGACCGCACCGATGACCATGGCCTGGACGGCCGCACCGAGGGTGTCTTTGATCGGGAGCCGGTCCGCGGCGGCGCCGCTGATCCGCGGGAGGCCGGCGACGATCGCGGCGAACCCGCCGAGGCGCTCCACCCACCAATCGCAACGCTCGGCCAACGGGAGCGTCGGCCACTCGGTATGACCGGGCACCTTCATCTTCAGCAGCCGGTCGATGGCCAGGATGAGGGCCTTCTCGGCCAGGTTGGGTCGCTCCTGCGCGGAGTACTCGACCAGGATGCTGCGGATGCCGAACGGATCCTGGGTGCGGAGCGCGTCGAGCACGGAGTCGACGCCGAACTCGACCCGGCTGAGGGCCAGGACGACGGCTGCGTCGGGGACGTCGGGACGGTCTGCCACGCCCGCAAGGGTAGGGAGTGGCAGGTCCAGGGTGGTTGCCCGGGCAGACTTCGGCGTGTCAGTTGCGATTCGAACAGGTGTTCGGGATAGTTTGGTGCCTGAAGGTGCGCCGGACGGCCGAAGTTGTCCACAGATTCGAAGTGGCGGCGAAAACTGTCCGACGTGATGGATACCTTCTCTGGCGACACGAGAAGTCCTCCGGGCGGCTGGGAAGCGGCCCCGATTATGAGATGGGTCAGGTGGCAGTCACATGGCTGGTGCAACGGCGAGTGCGGAGCGCGCGGCGAGCGATCGCGAGAAGGCGCTCGCGACTGCGCTGACGCAGATCGAGCGGCAGTGCGGCAAGGGTTCGGTGATGCGCCTCGGGGAGCAGAACAGGCCTCCGATCGAGGTCATCCCGACCGGGTCGATCGCACTCGACATCGCGCTCGGGATCGGCGGTCTGCCGCGCGGTCGCGTGGTGGAGATCTACGGTCCGGAATCCTCCGGTAAGACGACGGTCGCCCTGCACGCGGTCGCCAATGCTCAGCGCGCCGGCGGGATCGCGGCCTTCATCGACGCCGAGCACGCCCTCGACCCGGAGTACGCGCGGAAGCTGGGCGTCGACACCGACGCGCTGCTGGTCTCGCAGCCCGACTCCGGTGAGCAGGCGCTGGAGATCGCCGACATGCTGGTCCGCTCCGGCGCGATCGACATCGTCGTGATCGACTCGGTGGCCGCGCTGGTGCCGCGGGCCGAGATCGAGGGTGAGATGGGTGATAGCCACGTCGGTCTGCAGGCCCGGCTGATGAGCCAGGCGCTGCGGAAGATGACCGGTGCTGTCAGCGGGACGAACACGACCGCGATCTTCATCAACCAGCTGCGCGAGAAGATCGGCGTCATGTTCGGCTCCCCGGAGACGACGACCGGTGGTAAGGCGCTGAAGTTCTACGCGTCGGTGCGGCTGGACGTACGCCGGATCGAGTCGCTGAAGGACGGCACCGACGTTGTCGGTAACCGGACCCGCGTCAAGGTCGTGAAGAACAAGGTGGCTCCGCCGTTCAAGCAGGCCGAGTTCGACATCATCTACGGCCAGGGCATCAGCCGCGAGGGCAGCCTGCTTGACCTCGGTGTGGATCAGGGCTTCGTCCGCAAGGCCGGCGCCTGGTTCACCTACGAGAGCGACCAGCTCGGTCAGGGCCGGGAGAACGCGCGGAACTTCCTGCGCGACAACCCCGATCTGGCCAACGAGCTGGAGAAGAAGATCAAGGAGAAGATGGGCATCGGCCCGACGCTGGACGCACCGGCCGACGCGGCCGCCACGGCCGAGGTCGATGTCGACTTCTGATCACCCCACCGCGGGTGGCAGCGATCCTCGGCAGTCCGCTGCCGACGACGCTGCCCCCGCGGCGCTGTCTCTCCCACACGCCGACCGCCTGGCCCTGGCCCGAGACCTCCTCGCCCGCGGCCCGGCAGTAGCCGGTGGTGCTGCGACAGGATCCGGTGAACGCAACGAACCATCCGGTGATGCATCCCGGGCTGGTCGTCGGTCTGCCGACCGCGGTTCAGGTCGAGCCGCTCGTGGTGCGGGCCGCGGCGCTGGTACCAACCGTGCCGAAGCGTGGTCGGATCCGTTCGCGGACGACGACTCGTCGGAGCCGACGTCGGCCCGGCCTCGCGCAGGCAGGATCAGGCGAACCGCCGGCGCCGACGATCCGTGGGCAGACTCCGAAGCCTCCTCGAGTAGCACCGAGGAACAGGCGGATGACAGCAATCGAACCTCAAGTCAGCGCCGCCAGCCCCGGAACACCTCGAGACGTGGCGCGGATCCGAAGCGCGTCGACCCGTGGGGCGATCTGGACGACACCGTCGTACGAGCATCCGAGGCGAGAAGCGCTGACCGGCAGGCGGAAGCACGAGCCTTCGCCGCCGACACCTCGCAGCTGAGCCCAGCGCGAGACACGACCAAGCGCGATCCTGCATTTGACCAGCCGGAGGTAGCGGACGGGACGTCAGGCAACGATCAGCCGCGGCGAACTCCTGTGCGGGATCAGAGCTCGACTGTGGTTGATCCATGGGGCGACTCAGATGATTCTGCTGCTGATGCTTCAGCCGTCATCAAGCCGCGTCGAGGTACAGCGGCCACAACCAGCCAGCCTGCCCGCGACCGATCACCTGTTGTCCAGACATCAGGCGAACGCACGTCAGTAGGCAGTTCCACGCAGGCAACTGCCTCAGAGGTGGAGTCGATTGATCAGTCGACCGACCCGGCACTTCCTGCGGCTGACCGGTTGAATGCAAGCCCGGCTCGAGGTCGAGCGGTTCCTGCGGTAGACCCGCTGGACGCGAGCCCAGGTCGCACGGTTCCTGTGGTGGACCCGACGGACATGAGCTCAGGTCGAGGTCGGACGGTTCGTGCGGCGGATCCGGCGGACCCGAGCCGTGCTCGGGGTCGAAGGGTTCCTCTGGAGGATCCGTTGGAAGCGGGCGTAGCTGGAGGTCGCGGGGTTCCTGCGGAGGAGTCGCTGGACAGGGGCCCAGCTCGGCCTATGGCGGAGCGGGGGTCGAGGTCGGGGGAGTCTTCTGGCGGGACTGGGAGTCGCGGGCGGAGGACGGCGGCTCGGCGGAGTTTTGGTGGGGGGCGGCGGGGGAGTCGGCGGTCGGGGGGTGAGCCTGACGGGCCGGGCGATCCCGCGTTGGATGGGGTGGAGGATCCGCAGTCGGTGGCTCGGACGATTCTGCTGGACAAGCTGAGCGGGCAGCCGCGGACTCGGGCTGAGTTGGCGGATCTGCTGGCCGAGCGGGAGATTCCGGAGGACGTCGCGGAGGAGGTGCTGGATCGGTTTACCGAGGTCGGTTTGATCGACGACGCGGCCTTCGCGAACGCGTGGGTTGAGTCTCGGCACCGCGGTCGCGGGCTCGGCAAACGAGCTCTGGCTCAGGAGCTCCGTCGTCGGGGTGTGGACGATCAGTTGGCGCGCGACGCGCTGGACGAACTGGATCCCGACCAGGAGGAAGAAACCGCGCGGGCGCTGGTTCGGCGCAAGCTTCCGTCGATGCGTTCGCTCGACCGCCAGGTCGCCATGCGCCGCCTGCTCGGAATGCTGGCCCGCAAGGGCTACCCCGGCGGCCTCGCGATGACAGTCATCAAACAAGAGCTCGCAGCCAGCCACGAGGAACTCCCACTCCTGGACCCCTCCGGCCTGGAACCCGACTGACCCCACCGCACCTCGGCCAGTCCCAACCCTCTGCTGCCACCGCGAGGTCGAACGCGCCCTCGCCACCGTGAGTCGGGACGGGCGTCTGCCGCCGTGAGGCGGGAAGAGCACTACCACTGTGAGGTGGGGCGCGCGGGTGGGGTCGGCGTGTGGTTGGGCAGTTCATCTCCGCAAAAGGTTGTGCTCGGAAACTAGTTCCGCAGCGTTGGAGCATGCGCCGGGTCATGGCCATCTTCGAGGCGGAAGGTCGTTGACGGAATCACCGCCTACCTTCGAGAGGTTCCGCCCAATGTCCGACTTCACCCGCCGCCGCTTCCTGAGCGGCGCCGCTGCGACCGCCAGCCTTGGTGCCGCAGCAGCCCTGATGCCCGCGAGCGTGCAGAAGGCTCTGGCCACCCCGCCTCCCCGGCCGGCCCGGCTCCGCGACATCAAGCACGTCGTGATGCTGATGCAGGAGAACCGCAGCTTCGACCACTACTTCGGCACGCTGTCCGGGGTAGCCGGGTTCGACGACCCGCAGGCGATCAAGCTGTCCACCGGACGCAACGTGTTCCACCAGCCCGACGCGGAGAACCCGGACGGCTACCTGCTGCCGTTCCACCTCGACACCCACTCGACCAACTCGCAGGCCATTCCGTCCACCAGCCACGCGTACTCGGTCCAGCACCAGGCGTGGAACGGCGGCAAGATGGACAACTGGCTGCCCGCGCACCGCGCCGCGGACAAGGCCAACGGGCCGTACGTGATGGGCTACTACACCCGTGACGACATCCCGTTCCAGTACGCGCTCGCCGACGCCTTCACGATCTGCGACCAGTACCACTGCTCGGTGCAGGGCCCGACCTGGCCGAACCGCCTGTACTGGCAGACCGGCATGGTCGACCCGGGCGGCACACTCGGTGGTCCGATCACCTCGAACTCCCTGCCGAACGGTGCGTACCGCTGGACGACGTACGCCGAACGTCTCGAGGCTGCGGGCGTTGGCTGGAAGGTGTACCAGGACCAGGTCGGCCTGAACAGCTACAACATGCTGCCGCACTTCCAGCAGTTCCAGGACGCCGCGCCCGGTACGCCGCTGTACGAGAAGGGCATGAAGGTCTCGTCGCTCGGCCAGTTCGAGTACGACGCTCTGCACGACCAGCTGCCGACGGTGTCCTGGCTGATGACGGCCGGTGGCGTTTCGGAGCACCCGAAGGAGATGCCGGCCGCCGGCGCCGACTTCGTGGCCTCGAAGATCGCCGCGATCGCCGCCAACCCGGATGTGTGGAAGAAGACCGTCTTCATCCTCAACTACGACGAGAACGACGGCCTGTTCGACCACGTCGTACCGCCGACTGCTCCGGCCGGTACCCCGGACGAGTACGCCCTCGATCTGCCCATCGGCGGCGGGTTCCGGGTGCCGTGCATCATCGTGTCGCCGTGGACCGCGGGTGGCTGGGTGACCAGCCAGAAGTTCGACCACACCTCGGTGTTGCAGTTCCTGGAGAAGCTCACCGGCGTACGCGAGGCCAACATCAGCCAGTGGCGTCGCAAGACCTTCGGTGACCTCACCTCCGTCTTCCGGCAGGACCACGCCGCGAAGCCCCCGCTCCTCCCGGAGACGGGTTCCCGGCTGAACCTGGCCACCTACGAGACCGCGCAGTTCCCGGCTCCGACATTCCCCGGTGCCGCGCAGGTGGTTCCGCACCAGGAACGCGGCTCCCGCCACCGGCTCTGACGAACCGGCGTGCCCAGGCGATCGCCCCATCGCCTGGTCACGCCATCGTGCTGTCTACGCCGTCGTGCGGTGTACGCGATCGTGCGGTAGACGCCTGAACGACGCTGTAGCTTGAGGGTCATGGCGACCCTGAAGGACGTGGAGCGGCTGGTCGCGGCATTGCCCGAGACCGTGGAGACGACGAAGTACGGCAATCGCACCTGGGCTGTCGGAGGCAAGGCGTACGCCTGGGAACGGCCTTTCAGCAAGGCGGATCTGCGCCGCTTCGGCGATGAATCCCCGCCGGACGGACCGATTCTCGCGGTCCGGGTGGAGGATCTCGGCGAGAAGGAAGCGGTGCTCGCGGCTCGATCGGCCGACGGATTCTTCACGATCCCGCATTTCAATGGTTATGCCGCCGTACTGCTCCAGTTGGACGAGGTCCCGGAGTCCGTTCTGGGCGAGGCGCTCCTCGACGGTTGGCTGGTCTACGCACCCGCGGCGGTGGCGAAAGCGCACCTCGGCAAGAGCAAGACTTAGCCGCCGGAGGCGGTGCGGACGGAGAGTGAAGGGCGGAATCTGCGGGGGTGTGGGCGGCGAGGGGCGTTGACGGGTGCGGTGTGACGGTGTGTTATCCGGAGTGGGGCCGGTGTTTGGTCCGGCCCGTACGCTGGGGATTTTCGTCGATCCGCCCCTGACACCGCGGAGGGTGCAATGAGCGATTTCCAGGAACAGGCGAAGAACTGGCTCCGGAACGTCGTCAAGCAGAACCCGGACAAGATCAAAGCCGGTGTGGACAAGGCCGGCGACCTGATCGACAAGCAGACCGGCGGGAAATACGCGGAGAAGGTCGACGCCATGCAGAAGAAGGTCGGCGACTACGTCGACGGCCAGGCTCCCGAAGGCGAGGCAGGCGGAGTCCCGTCGCCCGGCGGCGGTGTCGACCCCGCGACCACCGGCGAAGCCCCCGAGCCTCCCCGCGACACCACCCAAGCGGGCAGCGACACCACCGAGGCGGCTCGTGATGCGGCCGAGTCGACCGAGGAAGCAGCCGACGGTGGCGTAGTCGGCGGCGACGCACCAGACCCGTCCACCGAGCCCACCAGCTCAGCCGGCTCAACCCCCGAAGGCACCCAACCCGGCAGCACGGTCACCGGCCAAGACTCTACCGACCTCCCCGGCCCCCGGCCCTAGCCCGGCCCCCGCCCCTGACCCAATCCACCCAGCAGTCGTCCTCTCACCGAGGACGGCTGCTACCTGTGCTCTAGCCGTGGATGTGGAATAGACCAGTTGGAGGTGTGGTTTGGGCGGGTGGGGTGTGAGTGTCCTTCTTGACCGGGTGGTGGGGCGCGCCTAGCCTCGGAATCAGTAAGGGATCACTCCACCTGACGGTGGCGGACATAGCACCGGCGGGTCGGTTGATCACCGGCTGACCGGCCGGAGAAAACACGAAACCACGCTCGACCGAGCTGAAGGATGACGACGGCGACTCGTACGCCGTCGATTGGACGGCACCGCGGCGGACGGATCCGGCGGTGACAGCGGCCCGAAGTCTGTTCCTGGGTGACGCACACCCGGAAACGGCGACGGCAGCGGTCACGACCGGCACCGTCAGTGAGCAGTACCGTCACAACGGACGGACCGCGCACCCCGGAAACCCCGGTGGTGCGTTCAGCCGTACCGTCTCCTCGACCGTAGGCGGATCCCTTCGACCGACGCCACAGTCCCGCCCGGTGCGTGACTCGACGAGGGGAGAAGCCGATGTCACTCGCGGCCATGCCGACAGCGACGTCAGTCGGGCTGACCCTGATCGGACTGCTGATCGCGGGCCTGCTGGCCTGGATCGGCTTCACGCTCTCCCGCCGCAAGGCCGCCGACAACACCGCGGCCGCCGCCAACGCCCAGCTCGAGGCAGCCACCATCGCCGCCGGCGCCAAGTCCGCCGCTGAGCTGGTACGCCGCCAGGCCGAGGAGGAGTCCGCCGTACTGCGGACCCGTGCGGAGACGGCCGAGAAACGCGCCGAGGAGATCCGCCGCGCCGCGGAGGACCGCGCGTCCGAGGTACGGCGTGAGGCCGAGCACCGCGCGTCCGACGTACGCCGGGATGCCGAGACCGAGGCGCAGTCGATCCGGGACGACCTGCGGGAGCAGCGCCTGGAGATGGAGCGCCGCGACCACCGGCTGACCGAGCGTGAGGAGCGGCTCGACGAGCAGCACCGTTCGATCGAGGAACGCCAGACCGAGCTGACCGCGCAACTCGCGGAGCTTGACCAGCGCAAGACCGAGATCAGGAACCTCGAGGAGGAGCGCCGCCGGATCCTCGAAGGCGTCGCGAACCTCAGCTCCGAGCAGGCGAAGGCGGAGCTGGTCGCGTCGATCGAGGTAGAGGCCAAGCGGCACGCGCACTCGATCGTCCGCGAGATCGAGCGGCAGGCCCTGGACGAGGGCGAGACGAAGGCGCGCAAGATCATCACCGGCGCGGTGCAGCGGCTGGCATCCGAGCAGACCAGCGAGTCGGTCGTCTCCGTGGTGCACCTGCCGAGCGACGACATGAAGGGCCGGATCATCGGCCGCGAGGGCCGCAACATCCGGTCGTTCGAGCAGACCACCGGCGTCAACCTGATCATCGACGACACCCCCGAAGCCGTGCTGCTGTCCTGCTTCGATCCGGTACGCCGGGAGACCGCGCGGCTGACCCTGGATTCGCTGGTGCTGGACGGCCGGATCCACCCGAGCCGGATCGAGGAGATTTACGAACGCAGCCGCGGCGAGGTCGCCGAGCTGTGCGAGCGTGCGGCCGAGGACGCGATGGCGGAGGTCGGCATCACCGATCTGCACCCGGAGCTGATCCGGACGATGGGCCTGCTGCGCTACCGCACGTCGTACGGGCAGAACGTGCTCAAGCACCTGATCGAATCGGCGCATATCGCCGGCATGATGGCGGCCGAACTCGGGCTGGATCCCAAGCTGTGCAAGCGTGGCGCGTTCCTGCACGACATCGGCAAGGCGCTGACGCACGAGTCCGAGGGCAGTCACGCGATCGTGGGTGCGGAGCTGGCCCGCAAATACGGCGAGAACGACGACGTCGTGCACTGCATCGAGGCGCACCACAACGAGGTCGAGGTACGGACCGTCGAGGCCGTCCTGACCCAGGCCGCGGACGCCGTCAGTGGCGGCCGGCCGGGTGCGCGGCGCGAATCGCTGGAGGCGTACGTGCAGCGGCTCGAACGGCTGGAGGAGATCGCGATGCACCACGACGGTGTCGAGAAGGTGTTCGCGATGCAGGCCGGCCGGGAGATCCGCGTGATGGTGCTGCCGGACGCGGTCGACGACATCGCCGCGCAGGTGATGGCGCGCGACATCGCCAAGCAGGTCGAGGAGGAGCTGACCTACCCCGGCCAGATCCGGGTCACGGTCGTCCGCGAGTCCCGCGCCACCGAGGTCGCCAAGTAGTCACTCGGCGTACTTCGCCCGCCACTCCGGCGGATCGAACGGCGACCCGTAGATCCGGGTCTCCCGCGCGATCCGCCCGTCCTTGAACTCGACGATGTTCGCGACGTAGTAGATGTCACCGCTGTAGTCCGAGCGGCCCAGTACGACGAAATGGTCGCCCGCGCCGGTGATGCGCAGGATCTGGATCGACGGTGGCGCAGGGTATTCCTGCTGCATCGCCCGCATCCGGTCCCGCCCGACGATGCGCTCGCCGGACTGCGGCATTTCCAGCACGTAGTCCTCGGCGCGCAGCTCGTGTTCGGCCTCCGCCGACAGCGCCAACTGGTCGTCGGTCGGCCACAACCGCTCCAGCAACTCACGATTCCGGTCCATGATTTACGGTCGCGACGGCCCTTCAATCAGTCTTAAAGTCTGCGAATGGACATCAGACCCGCGACCCCCGCCGATGTCGAACAACTGATCGCCGGCGTCGCCGAGCATCCGGCCGCGCAGCATCACCTCCGCGCCCGCTGGGCCATCCAGGAAGGCGGCGACGGGCTGTTCCTGCTGGCCCACCGCGACGGGGAGATCGTCGGCCAGACGATGCTGCTGCGGGAATCGAAGTACGCCGAGGTCCGCGCCGACGCGGATCCGGCCGAGATCAACGCCCTGAGCGCTGTCGTCTACAACCAAGGCATCGGTACGGCGATCATCCGCGTCGCCGAGGAGATCGCGGGGGAGTGGAACAAGCCCGCCATCGGCCTGGCCGTTGGCGCCGACAACCCCGACGCCCGCCGGCTCTACGAGCGCCTGGACTATCGGCCGTGGTCCGGTCCACCCGTCGTCGACGAGTGGACCGAGCAAGCGGCCGACGGCACAGTGGTCCGCACCCACGCCGACGAATGTGACTACTTCTTGAAGGCTCTCTGAGTCAGGCGATGCCGGCGGCCGGCGCGGTACAGCGCGTTGGCCGCCACCGCCCGGTTCTCCGTGGCGAGGGACGCTGTCATGGTCCGCACCGTCAGCGGCGTCGATGATCGTACGGTTGAACGAGCGTATCGGCCCCACCGCGCTGTCACGGCGGGGAGGTTATCTGTGGCAGTGGATCAGTTGCGGGTGCCGCGGTGGTTCGCCGAGTCGTCGCGCAAATGCGTCGGAGTGACGTCGATGGGATGCTCGGCGACCCGGTCGGGCGGGGTGGTGTTGTACTGCTTCTCGACTTCCGGGTCGATCACCACGACCTCATCGTGTCCGTGGCGCCGATTGGCCAGTCGGTACGACAGCCAGATCCCGGCGGCGCCACCGAGCATGATGATGATCCCCAGGGCGGTGAGGTTCAGAGTGTCGGACGTGTCCCGCACGGCGAACGCGATGATGGCTCCCGCTGCGATGAGCGCGATTCCGGCCCCGATCCTCATACCGGCTCCTTCCTGACCTCCCGAAGTGGTCACGTTGAGTAGCTGATCTCACTCCTGGTACCCGATCAGCGCTCGACCATGCGTCAGCGGAAGGCGGAGTGACCGGTCAGCGCCTGGCCGATGACGAGCTGATGAACCTCCGAAGTGCCCTCGTAGGTGAGGACGGACTCGAGGTTGTTCGCGTGCCGCATGATCGGGTAGTCGCCGCTGATGCCGTTCGCGGCCAGAATCGTCCGGCACTCGCGCGCGATCGCGATCGCCTCGCGGACGTTGTTGAGCTTGCCGACGCTGACCTGCTCCGGGCGCAGTGTGCCCTTCTCCTTGAGCCGGCCGAGGTGGACGGCGAGCAGAATGCCCTTGTTCAGCTCGACCGCCATGTCGGCGAGCTTGGCCTGGGTCAGTTGGTACGCCGCCAGTGGTTTGTCGAACACGATCCGCTCGCCGGCGTACGCGATCGTCGTCTCCAGGCAGTCGCGGGCCGCGCCCATCGCGCCGAAGATGATGCCGAAGCGGGCCTCGTTCAGGCAGCCGAGCGGCCCGGACAGACCGCGTGCCTCGGGCAACATTGCCGACGCCGGCAGCCGTACGTCGTCCAGTACCAGTTCCGACGTCACCGAGGCGCGCAGTGACATCTTCTGCTTGATCTCCGGTGCGGAGAAGCCAGATGTCGCGGTTGGTACGACGAAGCCGCGTACGCCGTCGTCGGTCCGGGCCCACACCACCGCGACGTCGGCCACGGAGCCGTTCGTGATCCACATCTTGGAGCCGTTCAGTACCCAGTCGTCGCCGTCGCGGCGGGCGTTCGTGCGCATGCCGGCCGGGTTGGAGCCGAAGTCGGGCTCGGTCAGGCCGAAGCACCCGATCGCCTCGCCCGCGGACATCCGGGGCAGCCACTCGTTCTTCTGCTCTTCACTGCCGTACTTCCAGATCGCGTACATGGCCAGCGACCCCTGCACCGACACGAGCGACCGCATCCCGGAGTCCGCCGCCTCGATCTCCAGGCAGGCGAGTCCATACGCGACAGGTCCGACCCCGGCGCACCCATAACCGGTCAGATGCATCCCGAGGAACCCGAGCGCCCCCAGCTCCTTGGCCAGCTCGCGCGCCGGGATGCTCGCCGTCTCGAACCACTCCGGCAACGCCGGCCGCAACCGCTCATCCGCAAACCGCCGAGCGGTCGCCCGTACGTCGACCTCCTCCGCGGTCAGCAACGAGTCGACATCCACCAGATCCAGCGAAACGGTCATACCCGAACGCTAACCTGTCCGCACTGCGCTGCGGTGGTGTGGAAAGCCACACCCTCACTTCACGATCAACGTCCCGTCGAACGCGTCGAGGTCCGCAAGCGTCTCCTGGTACACCGGCCGAAGCGGCGGCAGCTCCGAGAGCGGGAAGAACCGCGCGTCACGGGTCTCGTCGGTCTCGGCGACCAGTGACCCCCTCCAACGGTCGACCCGAAACATGACCGAGAACATCTGGTGCTGCCCGCCGTACGCGTTGGTGAACCAGTACTGCGGCCCCGTGTACAGGGCGATCGCTGTCGCCGACTCGACGACCAGCCCGGTCTCTTCACGCACCTCGCGGACGAGCGCATCCCAGATCGACTCACCCAGCTCGAGGCCCCCGGCCGGCATCACCCAGGTGTCGTCGTCGCTGCGCCGTACCAGCAGTACGGCGCCGGTGGCGTCGACGATCGCCGCACGCGGACCGGGGGTGATGATCCGCTGGGCGCCGACGTGCTTGCGCAGAATGCCGGCGTACGACTCCTCGAACGGGATCGCTGTCACTTCCGGTACCAGGGCCACCACCAGTGGCGCTTGCGCGGGTGACGGACGACGATGCTGCCGTGGCGGGCTTGGCCGGTCACGTGCAGGCGTACGCCGCCGGACCTGGGCGGGCCGGCCTTGTTCTTGGCGCTGCTGTGGACCATGTCGACCTGGTCCATGTCGACGCTCCAGCCCTCCGGAATCACCATCACGACCGAGCTGTGCTTGGCGTGCGCCTCGACATGGATCACCGACCAGTGCACCAGCGCGTCGGTGAAGTCGAGCTTCACCGAGGAGTGCTCGGCGATCGCTGTCATCCGCTCAGGCACGGTCCACGCACCTTCACGCTTCTGCGCGCTGTGCTTCGCCCGGAGCGTGAGCTCGGCGGCGCTGCCGTGCGCGACCGGCACGAGATCGGCCGTCGCGGTCCGCAACTCCAGTTGCGTCTTGGCCGAGTAAACCTGGGTCAGCCGCTCGTCCAACTCCTGGAAGTCCAGCCGACCATCGGTGTGTGCTTCTTGGACAACGGCGGCGGCGCGTTCACGATCGTTGTCGGACGCCCGTTGCCCGGGCGACGGCTGCTCCAGACTCATGCCCCCAAAGGTAGCGCCGCTACCGGTCCCTCCGGACGTCAGTCGGCCAGATCCAGGAACCGGCCGAAGACAGCCGACCACGTCTGGTCCAACTCGGCCTCGTGCTCCTCGGCGCCGGCGACGACTTCCTCGGGTACGAATCCCCACGAGCGCAGGGTTTCCGGGTTCCAGCGCCGTACCCGCTCGGCGGCGACCTCCGGATGGAACTGCACGCCCCAACTGCGGCCGATGCGCAGCATCTGGTTGGGGCAGCGCTCGCTCGACATCAGCAGTACGGCGTCGGCCGGCAGCCGGGTGATCTGATCCTGGTGGCTCTCGATCGCGCGGACGGTCGACGGCAGGCCCGCGAGCAACGGGTCGTCCTCGGCGCCGGGTAGCAGCCGCAGTTCGGTGACGCCCTTCTCGGGCAGTCCGTACTTGCCGCGGACCTCACCGCCGAACGTGTGCGCGATCAGCTGGGCGCCCAGGCAAATGCCGAGGACCGGCGCCTGGTCCTGCTCGGTGGTGGTTCGCAGCAGCTCCCGCTCGGCCTTCAGCCACGGCTTGGCGTCGTCGGCGTCGGGCAGCATGCCGCCGCCGAGCAGGATGAGCGCGGCATGGTCGTCGATACCTTCGGGAATCGGCTCGCCGTCCCAGGCGCGGATGACGACGGGGGAGAACCCCCGTCCCTCGAGCCAGTCGAGCAGCCGGCCCGGACCACTGCCCGGATCGTTCTCGATGATCAGCACTGTCTTCGTATGGCGAGTGGCGGGGGAGGACACAAGTCCCAAAGATATGCCACTCGCGGCACACCGGACAGCGCCGTACCGAGCGGTGGTTCCGCGATACTGAGTTGCTGGGGGTGTGCGGATGGAGCCGATCAGTGGGTTCGTGAGGGCCGTGGTGGGGGATGTGAACTTCACCTTCGGCAAAGGCATGGTGGCTGCGTTCCTGGAGGCGCGCGGCAAGGCACGCGCGTCCGGGGGTGACCGGTCCGTCCAGCCGCAGCTGGACGTGCTGATCAGGGCGCACGGCCAGTACGAGCCGCTGTTCATTCCGGCCGGCACGGTCCCGGCGGTGGACCGGTTGGCGGGGTTGGAGCAGGCCGAGCCGGCGCCGCAGTTGACTGTCGAGTTCACGCCTGGCGACGGTGGTGCGCAGGCACACCTGACCGCGAACGATCCGGTGGTCGTCACCATCACCGATGTCAGTCACCCGGAGTTCGATGCTGTGGTGTTGACCACGTCGCTCGGCGGTGCGACGTACGCGCGGCTGCCTCCGGGGTACTACCACGTGTCTGCTGTCGTGATCGATGCGGAAGAGGACCTGCTGCTCGGGTACGGCGCTCAGCACAACCTGCACCTGGCGAGTGGCGACGACCTGCTCCTGTCGCTGGCGATTCACACCGAGGGGATGCCGGAGATCGAGGCGGCGCTGGCCGCTCCACGGCAGCCGGTGCTCGTGGGTCCGGACGGTGACGCGATGCCGATCCTCGACCTGGTGCTGATCGGCCGGTCGCCGGACTGCGACCTGATCCTGGACCACCCGCAGGTGAGCCGGCACCACGCCGAGCTGCTCCGGATCGACCAGGTCACCTTCGAACTCCGCGACCTCGGCTCAACCAACGGCACCACCGTCAACGGCGTACCAGTGCGCACCATCCACGTAGGCGACGGCGACGAAATCCGCCTCGGCAACTTCCCCCTCCACCTGTACCTCTCGTAGCAGCCACCACCTCGTCACCTTGTGTGGTCACCTGGGAGGATGGGGGTGTGAATCCGCGATCCGTTGTCATTCTTGGCTCTACCGGCTCTGTGGGGACCCAGGCGCTCGAGTTGATCGGGCGCAATCGTGAGCGGTTCCGGGTGCTGGCGCTCTCGGCCGGCGGGGGCAACGTAGGTCTGCTCGCCGCGCAGGCGCTGGAGTTCGGCGTCGAAGTGGTCGCGGTGGCGAAGGCGACGGTCGCCCAGGACCTGCAGCTCGCGTTCTACGCCGAGGCGAAGCGCCAGGGGTACGCGCAGGGCGAGTTCCGGATCCCGAAGATCATCACTGGCCCGGGCGCGTCCAGCGAGCTCGCGGCGATGCCGTGTGACGTGGTCCTCAACGGCATCACCGGCTCGGTCGGGCTGCAGCCGACGCTCACGGCACTCGACGCGGGTACGACGCTCGCGCTGGCCAACAAGGAGTCGCTGGTCATCGGCGGCCCGCTGGTCACCCGCCGCGTCAAACCCGGGCAGATCGTGCCGGTCGACTCCGAGCACAGCGCGATCGCCCAGTGTCTGCGCGGCGGCACAGCCGACGAGGTACGCCGTTTGGTCGTGACAGCGAGCGGCGGTCCGTTCCGCGGCCGGTCGCGGGCCGAGATGGCCGACGTCACCCCGGAGCAGGCGATGAACCACCCGACCTGGGACATGGGCCCGGTGATCACGATCAATTCGGCCAACCTGGTCAACAAGGGCCTCGAGGTGATCGAGGCGCACCTGCTCTACGGGCTGCCGATGAGCCGGATCGAGGTGGTCGTGCACCCGCAGTCGATCGTGCACTCGATGGTGGAGTTCGTGGACGGCGCGACCATGGTCCAGGCGTCGCCGCCCGACATGCGATTGCCGATCGCCCTCGCCCTCGGCTGGCCTGACCGGATTCCGGACGTCGCGCCGGCCTGTGACTGGACTACGGTGAGCAGCTGGGAGTTCGAGCCGCTGGACGACGAGGCGTTCCCGGCGGTCCAACTGGCCCGTGAGGCAGGCACCCGCGGCGGCACCGCACCGGCCGTGCTGAACGCGGCGAACGAGGTCTGTGTGCAGGCCTTCCGGGACGGCCGGCTGCCGTTCCTGGCGATCGTCGACACCGTGGCCCGGGTAGTGACCGAACACGACGTACCCTCGTATGAGGAATTGTCCATCGACGACGTACTCGCCGCGGACGGCTGGGCCCGCGCCCGGGCCCGTGAGCTCACCGGCGTACAGGAGACCACCAAGGCATGACCGCGCTTCTCACTCTCCTCGGCATCGTGCTGTTCGCGGCCGGCATCCTGATCTCGGTCGCACTGCACGAAATGGGCCACATGCTGCCCGCCAAGGCCTTCGGGATGAAGGTGTCGCAGTTCTTCGTCGGCTTCGGCCGGACCGTGTGGTCCACCAAGCGCGGCGAGACGGAGTACGGCCTGAAGCTGATCCCGGCCGGCGGGTTCGTCCGGATCATCGGCATGATGCCGCCCGCCAAGGGTGCGGACCCGACCAAGGTGCGCAAGGCCAACACCGGCCCGATCCAGTCGATGGTCGAGAACGCCCGGACCGCGGACTACGAGACGATCGAGCCCGAAGACGACGGCCGGCTGTTCTACCAGAAGGTGTGGTGGAAGAAGCTGATCGTGATGGCGTCCGGGCCGCTGGTCAACGTGGTGATCGCGTTCGTGCTGTTCGGCGGCCTGTTCATGCTGTACGGCGCCAACGTCGCGCAGACGACCGTGGCCACGGTCACCGACTGTGTGATCCCGGCCTCACAGGCATCGACCGACCGCAAGTGCGTCGACACCGACAAGGTGTCGCCGGCCAAGGAGGCCGGGTTCCAGGTCGGCGACAAGATCGTCGCGTTCAACGGCGCCGCGATCTCCAGCTGGGACCAGCTGACCCCGCTGATCCGGGCGAACACCGACAAGGCCGCGACCATCGTTGTCGAGCGCAACGGCCGGCAGACCACGCTGCAGACCCACACGATCATCAACCAGGTCCCCGACGAGGCGGGCTCGGACAAGATCGTCTCGGTCGGGTTCCTCGGCGTCTCGCCGGAGATGAAGACCGAGCGGCAGGACTTCGGGTTCGTGGTCAGCAAGATGGGCGAGCTGACCGTGGCGACGGTGAAGGCGATCGGGAACTTCCCGCAGAAGCTGGTCGGCGTGGCCAAGGCGATCGGCGGCGGCGAGCGCGACGAGAACAGCCCCATGAGCGTCGTCGGCGCCAGCCGGGTGGCTGGCGAGATCGCGTCCAACCAGTCGCTGACGGCCGGTTCGCGGATCGCGTTCCTGATCTCGCTGCTCGCCTCGCTGAACCTGTTCCTTGCCTTGTTCAACTTCATCCCGCTGCTGCCGCTGGACGGCGGCCACATGATCGGTGCGATCTGGGAGGGCATCCGGCGCGGCTTCGCCAAGCTGTTCGGCCGGCCCGACCCCGGGTACGTCGACGTGGCCAAACTGCTCCCGATCGCGTACGTCGCGGCCAGTGTGATCGTGGTGATGGGCGTCCTGCTCGTCATCGCCGACATCGTCAACCCGATCCGTCTCTTCAACGGCTGACCCTCACTCAACGGTTAAGGACACATGAGCATCAACCTGGGCATGCCCGCGCTGCCGCCGCCGACCCTTGCCCCGCGCCGCAAGACCCGCCAGATCAAGGTGGGCAAGGTGCTGGTCGGTGGGGACGCACCGGTCTCGGTGCAGTCGATGACGACGACGAAGACGCACGAGGTCAACACGACGCTGCAGCAGATCGCGGAGCTGACCGCGGCGGGCTGCGACATCGTCCGGGTCGCCTGCCCGCGGCAGGAGGACGCGGACGCGCTGCCCGAGATCGCGCGGCACTCGCAGATCCCGGTGATCGCCGACATCCACTTCCAGCCGAGCTACGTCTTCGCCGCGATCGAGGCGGGCTGTGCGGCGGTCCGGGTGAACCCGGGCAACATCCGCAAGTTCGACGACCAGGTGAAGGAGATCGCGCAGGCCGCGAAGGACCACGGGACGTCGCTGCGGATCGGTGTGAACGCGGGCTCGCTCGACCCGCGGCTGCTGCAGAAGTACGGCAAGGCGACACCCGAGGCGCTGGCCGAGTCGGCCGTCTGGGAGGCGTCGCTGTTCGAGGAGCACGACTTCCACGACTTCAAGATCTCCGTGAAGCACAACGACCCGGTCGTGATGGTCCGCGCGTACGAACTGCTGGCCGAGCAGGGCGACTGGCCGCTGCACCTCGGTGTGACCGAGGCCGGCCCGGCGTTCCAGGGCACGATCAAGTCGTCGGTCGCGTTCGGTGCGCTGCTGTCCAAAGGCATCGGCGACACGATCCGGGTCTCGCTGTCCGCGCCGCCGGTCGAGGAGGTCAAGGTCGGCCTGCAGATCCTGCAGTCGCTGAACCTGCGCGAGCGCAAGCTCGAGATCGTCTCCTGCCCGTCCTGCGGCCGCGCCCAGGTGGACGTCTACACCCTGGCCGAGCAGGTCACCGCCGGCCTGGAGGGGATGGAGGTCCCGCTCCGCGTCGCGGTCATGGGCTGCGTCGTGAACGGCCCCGGAGAGGCCCGCGAGGCCGACCTCGGCGTCGCCTCCGGCAACGGCAAGGGCCAGATCTTCGTCAAGGGCGAGGTCATCAAGACCGTCCCCGAAGCAGCCATCGTCGAGACCCTGATCGAAGAAGCCATGCGCATCGCCGAGCAAATGGACGACCCAGCCGAGCCCGGCACCCCAACCGTCACCACCGGCTGACAGCACCACGGTCTCCAGAGATCTGGTGCAAGGTAGGCCCAGAGTTTGGTGCTAATGACGGAGTGACCTTGGTATAGCCTTGGTCATATGACGCGCATCTCCGTAGACGTGAACGACGAGTGGCTGGACGCCGCTCGGGCTGAGCTGGGCACCGACAGCAAGGTGGCGACGATCAACGCTGCCCTGCATGAGGTCGCCGTGCGTCGGCGTGGCCGAGAGATCGCGGAGGTGTTCGCGAGTGCTCCCATGGACTTCTCGCGGTCGGTTGAAGCCTTCGGCTACGGCGGCGGGCGCGACCTCGACGGGCTGGCCGAACGTGCTCGGGAGGACCGCACCGCATGATGGCTGGAGCCGTCTACCTGGCGGACACCTCGGTCTACGTCCATCAGGCGCGATCAGACGTGGTGTTCCGGAGATTCCAGTCGCTGCTGGTCGAAGGCCGGCTCGCGGCATGTCAGATGACCGCGCTGGAGTATCTCAACAACGCTTCCGACGCCCTGTGGTACGAGCGGCTGTGGGGAGCGGTTCACGGTCAGCGGTGGGTCGACACGACCAGCGAGGCGATGGATCGCGCCCTCGAGGTCCATCGCGAGCTCGCAACGAAGAGTCAGCATCGGCACTTCCGGCTGCCGGATCTGATCATTGCCGCGACCGCTGAACTGGCTGGGCTCACTGTCTTGCACTACGACGAGGACTACGAGCGGATTGCGAAGATCACCGGGCAGCCGGTGGAGTGGGTCGCACCGAAGGGATCGCTCTGAGGTGACCGAGTTTGTGGTGGTTAGTGCTGTGGCGGGGGAGGCTCGGTATGTGCCGGGTGGGGTGGAGGTGGTGGTGACCGGGGTGGGGAAGACTGCGGCCGCGGTGGCGACCGCGCGGATGTTGGCGGGGCGGGATACGTCGGAGCTGGTGGTGCTGAATGTGGGGACGACGGGAGCTCTGCGGGATGGGCTTTCAGGGGTGTACCTGCCTAGCACGGTGATCAATCACGATCTGAATGCCGGCGCGATCCGGGCGATCGGGCTCGACCCGCAGGAGGCGTTGCACGTCGAGGGTGGAGACGGGACGGTGCTGGCGTCGGGCGACGTGTTCGTGACCGACCCGGAGGTGCGGGCGCGGCTCGCTGAGCGGGCGCATCTGGTCGACATGGAGGCGTACGGCGTCGTCTATGCCTGCCGGGAGTACGGCGTACCGGTGCGGGTCGTGAAGCATGTGTCGGACTCTGCCAACGAGGCAGCGCTCGACTGGCCGGCGCTCGTGGATGCCAGCGCGAAGGTCCTGGGGGAGTGGGTCAGCGACTACGTGCGCTGAGCCATTCCAGTACGGCGATCTCCCGCACCAGCCACCGCATCACGCCGACCCCACTGGCCAGCACAGCCCGATTGGCCGCGAGGGCGTCGTCCACCGTCACCCACTGCGGCGTGAGCTCCAGCTCCGCCTCATATGGCTCGAGCTGCTGGTCGCTGACCGGCGATCCACCGGAGCACGCGAAGTAGTGCGAGGTCATGCCGAAGACGTCGTACTCCGGCTCGGCCGCCGGCACCTCCTCGCGGGTGGTGCCGAGTTCGGCGCCGACGACCACGTCCGCGTACCCGCACTCCTCGCGGAACTCGCGGTGCAGCGCAGACCCGAACGACTCGCCGGGCTCGACCCCGCCGCCGGGGAACTTGTAGTCGCCGTGGCGCGAGGCGAGCAGTAGCAACTCCCGTCCGCGAGAGAGCACACCTCGGACCGCGGTCCGCTCGACCAGCCGTCCACCAGGCGAGAGTTCGGGCGAACGAAAGGCTGCCAGTAGCATGCGGCCCATGCTGGCTGATCCGTGGCGCTGGGCGAAATCCTGGACGAGGTGACGGTCGTCGCCCTAGCGTCGGGGGGTCTCGTACGCCACTCCCTCGGAGGTCCGCATGACCGCCTCGTCGCCCTTGTCGGTACTCGTCGCAGCACTCGCCGATGGGTCGGTCGAGGTGGTGGACCTGACGTCGCCGCTGTCCGCGTCGACGCCGGTCATCCAGCTGCCCCCGGAGTTCGGGCAGACGGCGCCGTTCGCGCTGGAGGAGATCAGCAGGTACGACGAGCGCGGGCCGGCGTGGTACTGGAACAACTTCACCAGCGGCGAGCACACCGGCACCCACTTCGACGCGCCGAACCATTGGGTCACGGGCAAGGACCTCGCCGACGTGGCGTCGGTCCCGGTCCGCAAGCTGATCGCGCCGGCGGTCGTGCTCGACTTCAGCGCGGAGGTGGAGAAGAACCCCGACTTCCTCGTCGAGGTGGACCACATCCAAGCCTGGGAGGCGGAGAACGTGCCGCTGCCGTCAGGTGGTTGGCTGTTCGTTCGCACGGGCTGGGACACCCGGTCACACTCGCAGGAGGCGTTCCTGAACGCCGACGAGACCGGGCCGCACACGCCGGGCCTGTCGCCTGAGTGCGCGCGGTGGGTGGCGCATGAGTCGCCCGTACTCGGCCTCGGTGTCGAGACCGTCGGTACCGACGCCGGGAGGGCGCACTCGTTCGACCCGCCGTTCCCGTGCCATTCCTACCTGATGGGCAGTGACAAGTACGGGTTGACGCAGCTGCAGAACCTCGCCAAGTTGCCACCGATCGGCGCCGTCGTCATCGCCGGACCGTTGCCGATCGTCACCGGCTCCGGCGCTCCCGCACGGGTGCTCGCGCTGGTCGAATCCCGATGAACGTCGCCGTCGCCGTCGGCCGGACGCTGGCGGCCGCGGGCGTCCGCCAGGTGTTCGGCGTGATCGGGTCGGGCAACTTCCACCTCACGAACGCGATGGTGGCCGCCGGCGCGCGGTTCGTCGCCGCGCGGCACGAGGGCGGCGCGGCCACGATGGCAGACGCGTACGCGCGGATGAGCGGGACGGTCGCCGCGCTTTCGGTCCATCAGGGGTGCGGCCTGACGAACGCGATGACCGGAATCGCCGAGGCGGCGAAGAGCCGGACGCCGATGGTCGTCGTGGCGGCGGAAGTCACCGAGCCGAGGTCGAACTTTTACGTCGACCAGGAGGCGCTCGCCCGTTCGGTGGGTGCGGTGCCGGTGCGCGTCACCTCGGCGGAGACCGCGGTGGCGGAGGCACTGGGCGCAGTGGCGACGGCCATCCACGAACGCCGGACAGTGCTGCTGAACGTACCGCTTCCCGTGCAGGCGTTGGAGATTGCCGCTGAGGCACCGGCCGTCGCGCCGCCACCCCCACGGGACGGGGTGGTGCCGGACGCCACCGAGGTCACCGCTCTGACGGGCCTGCTGCAGCGTGCGGAGCGACCGGTGTTCGTCGCGGGACGTGGGTCGCGTGGACGTCGACAGGCCCTTGAACTGCTGGCTGAACGGTGTGGCGCGCTTCTCGCGACGTCGGCCGTCGCGCACGGGCTGTTCCGTGGCAACCCCTGGTCGCTCGGGATCTCAGGAGGCTTCGCCTCGCCACGGAGCGCCGAGCTGATCCGTGCCGCCGACCTCATCGTGGGTTGGGGATGCGCCCTGAACATGTGGACGACGCGGCACGGTCAGCTGATCGGACCCGGCACGACCGTCGTGCAGGTCGACGACGACGCCTCGGCGCTCGGTGCCCATCGGGATATCCAGTTGAGCGTTACCGGCGACGTCGGGCTCACCGCCACGATGGTGCTCGACGCGTTCGGCGAACCGCGGGTGGGCTGCCGCACGGCCGAGCTCGGCAGCGTGCGCTGGCGGGACGTCGGGTACCACGACACGAGCACGGCGGAGCGGATCGACCCGCGGACGCTGAGTATCGCGCTCGATGATCTCCTTCCGGCCGAACGCGTGGTCGCCGTCGACTCCGGTAACTTCATGGGCTACCCCAGCGCGTTCCTGTCGGTGCCGGACGAGAACGGCTTGTGCTTCACCCAGGCGTTCCAGTCGGTCGGGCTGGGGCTTGCCACCGCGATCGGCGCCGCGCTGGCACAGCCGGAACGGCTGCCCGTCGCCGCTCTCGGCGACGGCGGTGCGCTGATGAGCGCCGCGGAGCTCGACACCGTACGCCGGCTCGGCCTGCCGATGCTGGTGGTCGTGTACAACGACGACGCGTACGGCGCCGAGGTGCACCACTTCGGTGCCGGCGGGCACCCGTTGGACACGGTGACGTTCCCGCCGACCGACCTCGCCGCGATCGGCCTCGGGTTCGGCTTCGAGGCCGCGACTGTGCGTACCACAGGCGACCTCGCCGCGGTCAGGGACTGGTTGGACGGTCCACGCTCGGCGCCGCTGCTGGTGGACGCGAAGGTCGTCGGGGACCAGCCGTCGTGGTGGCTGGAGGAGGCGTTCCGCGGCCATTGACGCCGGCGAACAGCCTGCGGGCTATCCTGACTTGACCTTGACCCCAGGGGCAAGGTTTAGCGTCGGAGTGAAGGAGGCGGGATGCGGATCAGCGATCTGGCGGCCGAGGCCGGAGTCACGGTCAAGGCGGTGCGGTACTACGAGTCGCAGGGACTGCTCAAACCCCGGCGCGAGGCCAACGGGTACCGCACGTACGAGCCGGACGACGTGGTCGTGGTGCGTGAGGTGAAGGCGTTGCTGAGTCTCGGGCTGACCGCGGAGCAGACGTACCCGTTCATCGAGTGCTTGCGGGCCGGGAACGAACGGGCGGACGTCTGCCCGGCGTCGCTGACGGCGTACCGGACCCGGATCGCCGAAGTGGACCGGCGGATCACCGAACTCACCGACCTGCGGGCCCGGCTCACCGACCTCCTGTCCGATGCCGAGAACTGGAGGATGAAGCAACTATGACTGACCTGCAAGCGGTCGACGAGGGGACGTTCGACGAGCTGGTACTGCGCGCGGACAAGCCGGTGCTGGTGGACTTCTGGGCGCAGTGGTGCCCGCCCTGCCACCAGATCGCCCCGCTGCTGGCCCAGGTCGCCGCCGAACGCGCGGACCAACTCACCGTGGTGAAGCTGAACTCCGACGAGAACCCCGAGATCTCCGCCCGCTACCGCGTGATGGCGTTGCCCACGCTGATGCTGTTCCACCGCGGCGAGGTCATCTGGTCCGT
Source organism: Kribbella capetownensis (assembly GCF_004331485.1). Lineage (GTDB taxonomy): Bacteria > Actinomycetota > Actinomycetes > Propionibacteriales > Kribbellaceae > Kribbella > Kribbella capetownensis. Next base: position 439,117 of record NZ_SJKD01000003.1, on the reverse strand, counting down.
CGTCGGCGCGCGCCCCCGAGCCAAGCTCAACAAGGAACTCGACGACGCGCTCGCCGCTCGGGTCAGTTGAACTTGTAGAGCTCCACCAGTACGCCGTGCGGGCCGGCGACGTACGCGGACGTCGTGCCCCAGTCGGTGTCGACCGGCTCGAGCGCGACGTTCCCGCCGCGCCCGCGGATCTCCTCGATGTCGGCCCGCACGTCGTCGCTGCGGAACTGCAGCAACGTCCCCCCATGCGCACCGAACCCGTCCACCATCGCGCCGGTGTGCAGTGCGATGGTGATCGCACCGGCCTTCACCTCGGCGTACCCGTCGCCGGCGTTGCCCGAGATCTCCAGGCCGAGTACGCCGGAGAAGAAGTCGGCCAAGTCCTGGTTCTTCGCCTTCGTGTCGGAGAGCAGGCCCAGGTGGTCGAAGCTGAGGTTCATCGTCGTACTCCTCCGTTGACTGGTAGCTGTCTAGGATGCTAGCAATATAGCCATGAGTGCTGACGGCGGCAAGAAGGTGCAGTTCAACGTGTATCTGCCGCCCGAGTTGGTCCGCCGGGTGAAGCACAAGGCGATCGACGAGGCGGCCAGCCTGTCCGCACTGGTGGAGCAGGCGCTGACGGAGTACCTGGACAAGCGTGGGGAGGCGAGGGGATGACGGGCGTGGTGATCCGGCCGCTGCGGTTCACGAATGACGTGGACGCGATGCGGGCGTTCCTGGAGACTGTGGGCCTGACGGCCCGGATCGAGTCCGAGCGGGGAGGGTGGGCGGTGATGCTCGCGGGGCAGGGGATGATCGCGCTGCACGACGCCGCCACCAGTTCGACCGGTGGCCGGCCGGGGCAGACGGACCTGGTTTTCGAAGCCGAGGACCTCGACGCGCTGAAGGCGACGCTGGACGATGCCGGGTACGCCGACGTGTCGATCTGGGACGAGGCGTACGGCCGGATCCTGTCGGCGATCGCCCCGAACGGGACGAAGCTGTGGGTCGACGAGCGCAGCGAGGACCTGTACGGCTACCGGCTCAACGAGACGCCGCCGGACGACCGCTGGAGCGTCACGCCATACCTGACCGACACGGACCAGGCGGGCTGGACGCAGATCCTGGACCTCCTCGGGACGCGACAGCAGGTGTACTTCGGCCCAGGCGAGAAGGAGGGCGTGCGGATGGATCTGTCGACGAGCGAGGACCTGGCCGCGGTACTGCGGCGCCTGACGGACGCCGGCTATCAGGTGACGCGGACCGGCGGCACGCTCGAGATCGTGGATCCGGACGGGCTGCCGATGGTGGTGCACGGATGATCACGGTCCGCCGGGCCGAGGTCGGTGACGTCGAGGCGATCCGGCAGATCGGGCTGACGACCTGGCCGGTCGCGTACGCCGGTCTGGTGGCGGACGGGTTCATCACCGACGGACTCGCGCAGTGGTGGTCGCCGGAGGCGGTCGAACGCGGCATCCGCAACGGCATCACCCTGGTCGCGGCCGACGGCGACCAGTTGGTCGGAATCGTCGGCCTCGGCCGCGAGGGCGGCTTCTGGGTGATGTGGAAGCTGTACGTTCTGCCGGACCACCAGCGCAACGGCGTCGGCAAGGCGCTCCTCGATGCGGCCGTCAAAGCCTTGCCGGAGGGTACGACGGAACTCCTGCTGGACGTCCTGGTCGGCAGCGAGCAGGCGATCGGCTTCTACCGGGCCAACGGGTTCGGCGAGGCACCGAAGACCCCGGACCGCGATCTCGGCGTCGAACTGATGTGGATGCGCCTTGACCTCCAGACGACTTGAAGTTGCAGAGTGCCCCGCATGACGACGACGATGCCCGACCGGCTGCGGGACGATCCGGACTTCCGGCGGTACTGGCTCGCACGGGCGCTGTCCGTCACCGGATCGATGGTCACCGCGATCGCGTTGCCGGTGCTGGTCTACCGGTTGAGCGGTTCGACCGTTCTCACCGCGTTGGTGAGTGCGCTCGAAGCAGCGCCGTACCTGGTGACCGGTCTGTTCGCCGGCGCGCTCGCCGACCGGTGGAACCGGCGGCGGGTGATGGTCAACTCCGATCTGGTGAACGCGGTGCTGGTCGGCTCGGTCCCGGTCGCACATCTGCTCGACGTGCTGACCGTGGCGCACGTGCTGGTGGTCGCGTTCCTGGTGCAGAGCGTCTACACGTTCTTCGACGGTGCGAACTTCGGTGCGCTGCCAGTGCTGGTCGGCCGAGCGCGGGTAGCGCAGGCGAACTCGGTGGTCTGGACAGCGTCCAGCCTGATCGAGTTGTTCGTCCCACCGCTGGCCGGTCTGTCGCTGGCGGTGCTGAATCCGGCCAGCCTGCTCACCCTCGACGCACTGAGCTTCGTCGGGTCGGCTCTCGCGGTCCGCGGGATCATGCGGGCGATGTCCGAGCGGCGAGACGGACAGCAGCCGCTGCGGACGCGGGTGGTCCTCGCCGACATCGCCGAAGGGTTGCGCTACCTGGTCGGGCACGCCGGAGTGCGCACGATGACGATCGTCGGCAGCCTGCAGTCCTTCGCCGGCGGCGGCTTCATGGCGCTGATGGTGGTGTGGTGCGACCGAGTTCTGGACGTCGGTACGTCGGGACTGCGGTTCGGACTCGTGTGGGGGACCTGGGGGATCGGCGGACTGATCGCAGCGGTCGGACTGCCCCGCCTGCTGAAGCGGATGTCGCCGGCCGCGATCACGCTCTACGCACTGCCGGTGTCAGCTCTCCTCGGCGTCATCACGCCGCTGGCGCGAGGCTGGGAGATGGCCGCCATCGCACTGCTCGTGTGGGGATCGGCGTACGTGCTGGTCATCGTGAACACCGTCTCCTACCGCCAGCAGGTGACGCCGGAGCACCTGCTGGGCCGGGTGAACACGGCCGCCCGGATGCTGTCGTGGGGTGTGGGCTGGACGTTCGGCTCGGTGGTCGGCGGTGTGCTCGGCAACCACTACGGCATCCGGACCGGCATGGTGGTGATGGGATGCTTCATCTTCGTCGCAGTGGCCGTGGCGTGGACGTCGCCGCTGCGCCGGATCGCGGCCGGGCACGGAGCGGTGGTGGCCTGAACCGGTCCAGCCCCGGCCCGCCGACGCCCCGTTGCATGCCGAACCGAGGATCATCCGCTAGGTTCTGCGCGTGGGCGTACGGGTTCTCGGTCCTCGTGACCTCGCGGCGGCGCGCGCCGTGATCGCCCGCGACCCGGTGGTCAACGTGTTCGTCGACAGCCTGGTGCAGGCGTCCGGGCTCGATCCACGGCGGGGTGCCGAGGTCTGGGGGTACGTCGACAAGGGCGGACTCGAGGCACTGTGCCATGCGGGCGGCAACATGGTGCCGGTGGGCGCGGACGACGCGGCACTGCGTGCGTTCGCGGCGTACGCGTTGCGTCGCGGCCGGAACTGCTTCCAGATCCTCGGACCGGCCCGCGAGGTCGAGCAGCTGTGGACGGCGCTCGAGCCGCACTGGGGTCCGGCCCGCGAGGTGCGCGACAACCAGCCGTTCATGGTCATCGAGGACCCGCCGCTGATCGCCGCGGATCCGCTGGTCCGCGCGGTCGAACCGGTCGAGCTGCCGATCCTCTACCCGGCCTGTGTGGCCATGTACACCGAGGAGGTCGGCGTACCGCCGCAGACCGGACCGGACGGGACGTTCTACCGGTCCCGGGTCGCCGAGCTGATCCGGGCCGGACGTGCCTTCGCGCGGATCGAGGACGGCCGGGTCGTGTTCAAGGCCGAGGTCGGATCGGTCGGGACCGGGGTGTGCCAGATCCAGGGCGTGTGGGTCGATCCGGAGTTCCGCGGTCGCGGTCTGGCCGCGCCGGGGATGGCCGCCGTGGTCGAGCTGGCGCGGCAGGTCGCGCCGGTGGTGACGCTGTACGTCAACGCGTTCAACGCGCCGGCCCGGGCCGCGTACGAGCGCGTCGGCTTCCGGACGATCGAGACGTTCGCGACGATCTTGTTCTGATACTGCGTGCTCTCCGTGATAGTGCGGTGACCGCGGGTGGGGTTGGCTGAGTCTCTACGCCGCCCCGCCCCGCGGAAGGAATCCCACAGCATGCGAAGGCTTGTCGTTGCCCTGTGCAGCTTTGCCCTGGTCCTGGTCTCGCTGACCAGCGTCTCCGCCGCCGCTCCACCGGATCTCTCGTACTACTCGATGCGCCTGCCCACCGGCCTGACGGTCGCCGACCTGATCAAGGACGGGTACGACGTCACGCATGGCACCCGGCCGACGGTGGTCGCGACTCCTGCCGAGGCCGAGCAGTTGCGGGCACGAGGCGTCGTACTGGGGAAGACCGGGGACGTGTATCACCCGGTATCGCGGTCTGAGCCCGGGGGAGCGACGTACTACGGCGGCTATCACACGGCCGCCGGACACGAGCAGCACAACGCTGCCGTCGCCGCGGCGCACCCGGACTTGGTGAAGCTCTACGACACCGGCGACTCGTGGCTGAAGACGCAGGGACAGGGTGGGCACGACATCCAGGCCCTGTGCATCACGAAGCTGGCTGCCGGCGACTGCGCGCTGAACAGCACCGGGAAGAAGCCGAAGTTCGTGTTGCACACGCAGATCCACGCGCGCGAACTGGTGACCGGCGAGACCGCGTACCAGTGGATCGACCTGCTGGTCTCGTCGTACGGCACCGATCCCGAGGTCACCGAGTTGATGGACACCCGTGAGCTGTGGGTCGTGCCGATGGCGAATCCGGACGGCGTCGACGTGGTCGCGTCGAACCCGGACCGGCCGGTGCTGCAGCGCAAGAACGTCGACGACAGCGCCGGCGGTTGTCCTGCGTCCGATGGCGGCGTCGACCTGAACCGCAACTCGTCGTTCCAGTGGAATGTGAACGAGGGCGGGCCGTGCGACGAGACGTACCCGGGCGCCAAGGCGCTGTCTGAGCCGGAGACGATGGCGATCCAGGGTCTGCTGGACAAGCTCTTCGCCGACACCAAGGGCGACATCGACGACCCGGCCGCCGCGAGTACGACGGGCGTCTTCCTCACCCTGCACAGCTTCGGCAACGACATCCTGGCGCCGTGGGGATACACCAACGACGATGCGCCGGACAAGGCGGCCTTGGTTGCCCTGGGCAAGAAGATGGGCGCACTCACCGGCTATCCGGTCTCGACCGGCGACGGCGGCGTCGGGTACTTCGCGCCCGGAGCGACGGACGACTGGTTGTACGGCACCCGCGGCGTACCGTCGTACACGTTCGAGATCGGGCCGGACGGCGGGTCGTGCGGTGGGTTCCTACCGGCGTACTCGTGCATGGCGTCGTTGTTCTGGCCGACACTGAAACCGGCCTTGATGTACGCCGCCCAGGCCGCCGCAACGCCATACGGCAAACTACCGATCACTGTCGGTTAAGCTCCGCGGTCCCGGAGAAGTTCGGCCGATAGCCTGTCGGATTCGGAGTGGGGCGTTCGTAGCAGGGGTGAGAGGTGGCCGGACGACGGTTGCCGGGACTAGGAGTGATGAGATGGCGCGGTATTTGATCTCGTTCGAGCGGGGTGCGATGGACCACATCCCCGCCGAGGACTTTCCCCAGGTGGTCGAGGACTCTCACGCGGCGATCCAGGAGATCAGGGACGCCGGCGTGTTCGTCTTCGGCGGCGGCCTGGACTACGACGACATGGAGCCCGCTGTGGTGTCCACTGACGGGATCGTCACCGAGGGCCCGTACCCGGCGACCAAGGAGCTCGTCGGCGGCTTGACGATCGTCGACGTTCCCACCCGCGAGGAGGCCCTGAAGTGGGCCGCCAAGATCGCGGTCGCCTGCCGCTGTGCGCAGGATGTCCGCGAGTTCGGGTACGACCCGGAGGCCTGATCGAGGGAGCTACCGGAGGCGATCACCCGGGCCACAGGTGGTCGCCTCCGACGCCACACCTGTGGATAACGTGGTGAGAGCACTGTCCCGGGACGGATATCCTCTGTGACGTCCGTAGTTCCGTTCATCCCTTCGTCGTGCTTTTGGAGACTCCCGTGATTCTGCGTATGTCGTCGATGTTCCTCCGCACCCTTCGCGAGGACCCGGCGGACGCGGAGGTCCCGAGCCACAAGCTGCTCGTCCGCGCCGGGTACATCCGGCGGACCGCGCCCGGCATCTACACCTGGCTGCCGCTGGGGCTGCGGGTGCTGCGCAACGTCGAGCGGATCGTGCGCGAGGAGATGGACGCGATCGGCGCCCAGGAGCTGGTGTTCCCCGCGCTGCTGCCTCGCGAGCCCTACGAGGCGACCGGCCGCTGGACCGAGTACGGGCCGAACATCTTCCGGCTGAAGGACCGCAAGGGCGCCGACATGCTGCTCGGGCCGACGCACGAGGAGATGTTCACGCTGGTCGTGAAGGAGCTCTACTCGTCGTACAAGGATCTGCCGCTGTCGATCTACCAGATCCAGAACAAGTACCGCGACGAGGCGCGGCCGCGGGCCGGAGTGCTGCGCGGGCGCGAGTTCGTGATGAAGGACTCCTACTCCTTCGACATCGACGACGACGGTCTCGCGGTGTCGTACGAGCTGCACCGCAAGGCGTACATCAACATCTTCGACCGGCTCGGCTTCGACTACGTGATCGTCAAGGCGATGTCCGGCGCGATGGGCGGGTCGCGGTCGGAGGAGTTCCTCGCGATCGCGGAGAACGGCGAGGACACCTTCGTCCGCTCGCCCGGTGGGTACGCCGCCAACGTCGAGGCGGTCGTGGTCCCGCAGGCCGAGGCCGTGGACGCGTCGGCTGTGCCGGCCGCCGAGGTGGTCGACACTCCGGACACGCCCACCATCGACACGCTCGTCGACGCGATGAACGCGAAGCACGCCCGCAGCGACGGCCGGGCCTGGACCGCCTCGGACACGCTGAAGAACGTGCTCGTCATGCTCGTGCACCCCGACGGGTCCCGTGAGCCGCTGGCCATCGGCGTGCCTGGCGACCGCGCGATCGACGAGAAGCGGCTCGGTGCGCAGCTCGAGCCCGCCGAGGTGGCCGCCTTCGAGGAGTCCGACTTCGAGAAGCACCCCTCGCTGGCGAAGGGCTACATCGGTCCCGGCGTGCTCGGTGCGGAGAACTCCTCCGGCATCCGCTACCTGCTCGACCCCCGGATCGCCGAGGGATCGGCGTGGGTGACGGGTGCGGACAAGCCCGGCTTCCACGTGATGGACCTGGTGCACGGCCGTGACTTCACCGCCGACGGCACGATCCAGGCCGCCGAGGTGCGCGACGGTGACCCGGCGCCCGACGGTTCAGGTCCGCTGGAGTCGGCGCGCGGGATCGAGATGGGCCACATCTTCCAGCTCGGCCGCAAGTACGCCGAGGCGCTGGACCTGAAGGTGCTGGACCAGAACGGCAAGCTCGTCACCGTGACGATGGGGTCGTACGGCGTCGGCGTCACCCGTGCGGTGGCCGCGATCGCCGAGGGCAACCACGACGAGCTCGGTCTGGTCTGGCCCCGCGAGATCGCTCCGGCCGACGTCCACCTCGTTGCCACCGGCAAGGATTCCGAGGTGTTCACGAAGGCGGCCGAGATCGCCGCCGAGCTGGAGTCGCGCGGCCTGTCGGTCATGTACGACGACCGCGAGAAGGTGTCGCCGGGTGTGAAGTTCAAGGACGCCGAGCTGATCGGTGTCCCCACCATCGCCGTGGTGGGCAAGGGTCTCGTGGACGGCACCATCGAGGTCAAGGACCGGCGTACGGGCGAGCGGGCCGACATCCCGGTCGCCGAGGTCGTCGACCACCTGGTCGCCACCGTCCGCAGCTGACCAGCCGCCGGCCTCGCTCCCCAGGAGTGAGGCCGGCGTTCTTCCTGGGGAATCCATGGACGACTCGTGCGTGTTCTGCGGCATCGTGGCCGGCCGGATGCCGGCGCGGTTCGTGTACCAGGACGAGCACGCCTGCGCGTTCCTGGACATCCGGCCGCTGCGGGCCGGGCACACGCTCGTCGTCCCTCGCCCGCATGTTCCTGATCTGAGCGCCGACGGCGCCCCCGACGCCGTGGCCGCGATCGGGCCGGCCCTGCAGGCAACCACCCGGACTCTCGTGAACCGGCTGAAGGCCGATGGGGTGAGCGTCCTCCAGGCGAACGGTGCGGCGGCGGGCCAGGAGGTCTTCCACCTGCACTTCCACCTCGTGCCCCGGCGGCGCGGCGACCGGCCGTTGAATGACTGGACCGCGGACGACGACGCCCGGCACCAGCTCGACGAGATCCATCAGCAGCTCGTCGGCTCCGAGGATTGAGAGTCGCCGAAAATTCTTTGCTGATCGATGTCGAGGAACGAAGGTTCGCTCCGATCCCTGGAGGAGACGCCCACAAGGGGCGTCTGTGATCCACGAGGGGCGAACGATGACGAATACTCCTGCGGTTCGGGTGACGCGCGGGATCGAGACCCTGCGGGCCGCGGTGACCGGCGAAGTCCTGACCGAACGCGATACCGGCTACCAGACGGCGAATCACACACTCACCAGACAGGGGCGGCCGGCGGTCGTCGTCCGGTGCGCAAGTGCCGCCGACATCGCAGCCGCTCTCGCGTACGCCGAGGCCAACGACCTCGTGGTCTCGGTGCGCAGCGGCGGCCACCACATGGCCGGGTTCGGTACGAACGACGGCGGCGTGGTGATCGACGTCCGGCCGCTGGACGAGGTGACCCTGGTCTCGGACGGACCCGGCGAGAAAGCGACGTTCCGGATCGGTACCGGCGCGACCTGGGGCACGGTCGCGGCGTACCTCGCGAAGACCGGCCACGCGATCTCGTCGGGCGACACGGCCGGCGTCGGAGTCGGCGGGCTGATGGCCGGTGGCGGCATCGGCTGGATGGTACGCCGGCATGGCCTGGCCATCGACAGTGTCGAGGCGGCCGAGGTGGTGACCGCGGACGGTTCGGTCCGCCGTGTCGACGCGACCGCCGAGCCGGAACTGTTCTGGGGCCTACGTGGCGCGGCCGGGGGTCTCGGCGTCGTCACGTCATACGACATCAGCGCCGTACATCAGCCGACGGTGCTCTTCGGCAGTCTGCTGTTTCCGTGGACACAGGCTGATCAGGTGCTGTCCGGTTGGGCGGACCACATGGCCGTCGCTCCGGACGAGCTGACGTCCTCGGTCCAGCTGCCGCCGACGATGGTCGCGGATCGCCAGGCTCCGGTCGCCATCAAGGTGTGCGTTGCCGGCGATGCGGCCGGGCGTGAGGAGATCCTGGCTCCGTTGCGCAGCCTCGGGACAGTGCTCACCGACACGGTGACGGAGGTGCCGTACGCGCAGGTGCTGGCCGACGAGGCGATGCCTCCGGGCTGGACTCCGCGCAACCGCAACGGGCTGTTCGACGCGTGGTCGCCCGACCTGGGCGAGCGGTTGGCCGACGCCCGCCTGCGGCTGCCGGCTATGGCTGTGGAGGTCCGGGCGCTCGGCGGTGCGTTCGGAAGGGTCGCTCGCCACGCCACCGCGTTCGCTCATCGCGACGCGCGGTTCATGGTCAACGCCGTACTGATCGGATCGACCGAGCTGCACGGAGACCAGATCGAGGGGTTCGAAGCGCTCTGGGCCGAGCTGATGCCGGAGGGCGCGTACCTGAACTTCCTGTCCGACCCGACGGCGGCGGACCTCGACCGTTGCTACCCGGGACCGCATCGAGCCCGGCTGGCGGCGCTGAAGCAGACGGTCGATCCGGCCGACGTCTTCCGCACCGCCCTGACCGTGCCTCCAGCAGTCAGCGGGTGAGGCGGGTGATGCGCTCGCGGAGATAGTTCTGCTCCGCGGTGTTGCGCGTGCGGTCGAGTGCGGCCAGATAGTGCTCACGGGCCAGATCTGGCCGCCCGGCAAGCTCCTGGAGATGCGCGAGCACCGACAGCCGGCGGTGGTGATCGCCGAGGTACCGATCGCCGGCGAGGCCTTCGACGAGGTCGATCCCCGCCTGCGGACCCTCGGTCATCGCCACCGCGACGGCGGAGCCGAGCGTCACCATCGGGCCCGGATCGACCTCGGCCAGGATCCGGTACAAGCCGGCGATCTGCTCCCAGTCGGTGGTCTCGACGGAGTCGGCCTCGCTGTGTACGGCGGCAATCGCCGCCTCGAGCTGGTACGGGCCGACGGGTCCCGAGGTCAGCACTCCCTCGACGAGCGCGGTGCCCTCGGCGATCTCGTCGGCGTGCCACCGGGAACGGTCCTGCCGATCGGCCGGGACGAGGTCGCCGCCACGTCCGGTCCGGGCGTCACGCCGTGCGTGCGTGAGGATCATCAACGCCAGGAGGCCAGTCACCTCATCGGCGCCGGGAGCGGCCCGGCGCAGCATGCGAGTGATGCGGAGTGCTTCCGCCGCCAGGTCCAGCCGCTGCAGGTCATCGCCTGCGCTCGCGGTGTGTCCCTCGTTGAAGATCAGGTAGAGCACATGCAGTACGGCGTGCAGACGCTCGTCGTACTCCGGCCCGCTGGGCAGCTCGAAGCGCGCGCCGGAATCCTTGATCGTCCGCTTGGCCCGGCTGATCCGCTGCGCCACGATCGTCTCGCCGACGAGCAGCGCCGCGGCCACCTCGGCAGTGGTCAGCCCACCGACCGACCGCAGCGTCAGCGCGATCTGCGACGCCGGTGTCAGCGCTGGGTGGCAGCACAGCACGAGCAGCCGCAGCGTGTCGTCGCTGTCCTGGTCGTGATCCTCCTCCACCGCCGGCGTGCGGAGATGGTCGTTGACCTCACGCTGCCGCCGGGCGTTGTCCCGCCGCCAGCCGTCCATCAGGCGGCGGGTCGCGACGCTGACCAGCCACCCGACCGGCTTCTCCGGTACGCCGTTGGCTCGCCACTGGACGAACGCCTCCAGCAGCGCCTCCTGAACGGCGTCCTCGCACTGGTCGAACGTCCCGTAGCGCCGCAGCAGCGCGGCCAGTGCCTTCGGAGCGCCGGCCCGGATCGCGGATTCGAGGTCGGCGTCGCGGGTGCCGTGCGTGGAGCTCACCGCTCCCGGGACAGCGCGGCGAGATCCTCGTCGCCGAGCTCCCGCACCGGCCGGACCTCGATCGGCAGCAGGGCCGCGAACGGAATGCCGGCCGCGATCTCCAGCGCCCGGTCCATCGTGGCGCACTCGACCATGAGCGCTCCGGCGAGGAACTCCTTGGTCTCCAGGAACGGCCGGTCCGAGATGACCGGCGTCCCCGCCGTCACCTTGACCGACTTGGTCTCCGACGGTGGCTCGAGGGCGAGGATCGTCAGCAGTTCGCCGTTCTCCCGCAGCGCGCGCACCTGGTCGAGGAGGAAGTCACGACCACCGATCAGCTCGAGCCTCTTCTCGGGGCTCAGTCCGTCCAGTGCTTCGGGGTTGTTGTGGATCAGCAGCAAGAACTTCACGCCGCCATTGTCCCGCGCCGACCGGTCACGGCCGTACCCAGACCGTCCAGCGTTCGAGGCGGAGGTAGCCGAGGCGTTGATACACGGGCTGGCCGTTGTCGGACGCGATCAGTACCGCGGGCTGGTCATGGTGCTTGGTCGCAGCCCATGTGATGGCCGCGCCGGCGCCACGACCACGGGCAGCCGGCATCACCGCGACGTTCTCGACGATGGTGACACCGGCGGCGCTGTGGGCCGTCGATGTCGCGAGCGGTACGTCGCCGTCGTACCCGACCCAGACCGTGGATCCCTCGAGGAACGACGCGTCGTACATGCAGCCCGCCCGGACCGGTTGCAGCTCGGGGAGCGGGTAGCCCTCGATCAGCACGCGCTCAGCCTGTGCGAGCCCGGCGGCGTCGGTGACCTGGCGGATGTCGACGTCCGTGGTCGGCGCGACGATCTCGGTCATCGGGAGGTGGACCATCAGCGGCGGGTGGCCAGCGAGGGCGAGGCCGTGCTCCCGCAGGTCGCGGGTCGGCCAGGGGCTGACGAACAGGTACGGCACGTTGTTCGGCAGCTCCCGGGCCGCCTCGAGGATCACCTCGGCCGGATCGACCGGCTGCTTCTGGATGACCCAGTTCGTCATCGGGCCGCTGTCGCCGAGGACACTGCCGGCCCAGCTGTCCCCGTCGAACCAGGGCTTGCCCGCTCGCCGAGCGGCGTCGGTCGCCCACGAAGCGTGCGCGAGCACGGCCTGCCGGACGAGCGAGTCCGCGGGAGCGAGGTCCGGCTCCCAGCCGGTGGCGAGCGCTTCGCCTTCGGGCGGCAGGATCGAGGACGCCATCCGCCTACTCTGGCACCGCCGCAGTGGTTTGTCTCTCATTCCCCGCTGTAAGGGTTGAGTGGCACAACGCCCTTACCTGATCATCGGTCCGTGAAGCTCTTCCGCCCGCGGTGGCATCGTGCCTGACGTTTCGTTGTGGACCCTGGTCTTCCTGGTAGTCGCGGCCTTCTCGGCCGGCTGGATCGACGCGGTGGTCGGGGGCGGCGGACTGCTGCAACTGCCCGCGATGCTGCTCGGCCTGCCGAACGCGTCGCCCGCGCAGATCCTGTCGACGAACAAGATCTCGTCGTTGTGCGGTACGGCGACCAGCGCGGTGACGTTCGGCGTGAAGGTGCGGCCCGATCGCCGGACCGTCTTGCCGCTTGCGGTCCTGGCCGGGCTGGGGTCGGCGGCCGGAGCGCTGGTGGCGACGAAGATCCCGATGTCGTGGTTCAAGCCGATCGTGCTGGTGCTGCTGGTCGGCGTCGCGATCTACACCGCGATGAAGCCGTCACTCGGAGCGCGTACGGCGTTGCGCTTCGACGGCCGCAACCACTACCTGGCCGCCAGCGGCGTCGGCGTACTCATCGGCTTCTACGACGGCGCGGTCGGGCCGGGCACCGGCTCGTTCCTGATCTTCGCGCTGGTCGGCTTCCTCGGCTACAACTTCCTCCAGGCCAGCGCCAAGGCCAAGATCGCGAACGTCGCCACGAACCTCGGCGCGATCGTCATCTTCGCGCTGCACGGCGCACCGCTGTGGCAACTCGGCCTGATCATGGGCGCCGCGAATATGCTCGGCGGTCTCCTCGGCGCCCGGACCGCGGTCGCCCGCGGCAGCCGCTTCGTCCGCGTGATCTTCCTGGTCGTCGTCTCAGCCCTGATCCTGCGCCTGGCGTACGACGTCTTCCTCGGCTGACGACAGCGTCAGTGCTTGCTGAACGTCGGCGCCCACGGAGCGTCGTCGAGGCCGATGCGATGGATCGCCTTCGCGGCGTGGTCGGCCAGGGTCTGCAGGCTGTCGATCTCGTCCGGCGAGGCGTGGTAGCGCCGCGACCAGTAGGCGCCGATCGCCGCCACCGGGGTCGGGGAGCCCACCGGGACCATCACGAGGCTGCGGACGAACGTCGGGGTGTACGCGTCCAGCGGGATGCGTTCGTCGACGGCGATGTCGGGGACGACCGCGATCTCGTCGTGCAGCATCGCCCACCCGCTGACGCAGGAAGTGATCGGGAAGCGCTGGCCCTTCCACAGCGGCGCGATCGCGTCCTCGTCGGCGTAGAAGCAGCGATCGTGCTCGCGCAGTACGAAGGTCGCGCCCTGGGCGCCGCTGCGTCGCCGGGCTTCGACGCGGACCACATCCCCGACCTCGACCAGAGTCTCAGCCGCGTCGAGATCGGCCATCAGGTCCGTCATGGCCTCATTGTGCGACGCCGCGGCTGTCCCGCACCAGCGATCCCCGCAAGGCATAGGGTCGAACCATGGTGGACTACGACGGTCGTTTGAGCAGTGTGTACGCCGCCGGACGCGGGATGTCACCAGGGGAGGTGCAGCGGTGGACCGCCGCCATCGCGGCGTACCTGCCGGAGGAGCGCCCGCTGACGTTCCTCGACCTGGGCAGCGGGACCGGCCGGCTCGCCCCAGGTCTCGCCGAGGTCTTCCAGGGGCCTGTGTACGGCGTGGAGCCGTCGGACCGGATGCGGGAGATCGCCGCGGAGACGGCCGCCCACCCGTCCGTCACCTATCTCAAGGGCGGCGCGGAGAACATTCCGTTGCCTGAGGCATCGGTTGACGGGGTGCTGATGTTCCTGTCCTTCCACCACTACCGTGACCAGCAGAAGGCGCTCACCGAGGTGTACCGCGTGCTGAAGCCCGGGGGAGTGGCGTTCCTGCGCAGCCAGTTCTCCGATCAGATGCCGGATCTGTTCTGGTACGCATACTTCCCGTCCGCCCGCGAGGTCGACGCCGCGATGTACCGGTCCGTCGCCGAGGCGGCGACCATGGCCCGCGCCGCCGGGCTGCTCGCCGCCGACGACCCGGTCTGGGTCAGCACCGAGAACCCTCGTACCCTCCGGGAGAGCTACCAGCGCGTGAGTCTGCGGGCGTTGTCGACGTTCGAGCACCTGCCGCAAGAGGAGATCGATCCCGGCTTCGAACGGTTCGCAGCCGACGCGGAGCGCGATCCGGACCGCCTGATGCCGGTCTATCCGGCCGCGATGCTGGTGCTCAGGCGTCCCACCACACGTTGACGGCCGAAGGCTTGCGGAAGACCAGACCGAGAGGTGGAGGCGATGACGGATCGAGGCGGAGGCCCGGCAGCCGAAGGAGTGCGGTGAGTGCTGTGAGGGCTTCCAGCCGGGTCAGGTGCATGCCCAGGCAGATGTGAGGTCCGCTGGCGAAGGCCAGGTGACGGCGGGCGTTGGGACGGCGTACGTCGAACTCGTCGGGCGACGAGAACACGGCAGGATCGCGGCCCGCGCCGGCCAGCGACACCGTGACCAGGTCGCCTCGGCGGATCGGTGCGCCGGCCAAGGTGACATCGCGGGTGGCGTAGCGGTCGACCACGGCGGCGGCCGGTTCGAGACGCAGTGACTCCTCCATCGCGTTGGGCAGGAGCGACGGGTCGGCTCGGACCAGGTCGAGTTGATCGGGATGGGTCAGCAGATGCCACAGCGCGTTGGTGATCATGCCTTCGGTGGTCTCGATCCCGCCGAACATCAGCACGGCCGCATTCGCGACCACGTCGTCGACCCCGAGCCCGGCGCGGGCCGCGGCCGCGATCAGGGAGTCGGTCGACTCGATGCCTGAGGCAACGTGTGCGTGCAGCAGCGCGAAGGCCTCGGCACCCTCCGGAGTCACCGGACGACCGGCCGAGACGCCGGTGACCGAGTCGGAGATCGCGGCGTACCAGTCCAGCACCGTCGAGGCCGAAGCAGGCGGCAGGCCGAGCGAGTAGGCCACGACCGCGACCGACAACGGGCCGGCCACTGTGCGGCGCAGATCCGCCGACGGAGGCTCCAGAGCACCGACCAACTCGCCCACGGTCTGTTGCACGACCTCGGTGAACCGGCCGCGAGTCTCCGCGAGCCCGAACGGTGACTCGAACGGATCCCGATGCGCCTTGTGGGCCGCACCGTCCAGGGACAGCATCGACGGACCTACGACCTGGGCGGTCGAGAACCGTGGATCGTCCACGGTGAACGTGTCCGGATCGCGCATCACCGTCATCGCCAGCTCGCGGCTCGCGACAACCCAGCTGTCCAAAGCCTCGACCCACCCCACCGGCCGCAAGGCCGCCAGCGCCGGGTGCGGATCCGTCTCGAGCTCCTCCAGCGTGACCATTCAGCCACCTTAGATCCATGAAACCAGTAGCTAGACTGGTATTGCTGCGACAGATCGAAATCAAACGACTCAGCGGGGCAGCGGGTTACGAAACTCGAACTAACGCCATCTAGGGTGTGGCCATGTCTGTGCTGGATTCCTCCCCCACCCCACCGCCCCGGTCGAACCTGGTGCTGCTGCCTGCCGTGGATGTGGCAGACGGTCAGGCTGTCCGGCTGGTGCAGGGAGAGGCCGGAAGCGAGACCTCGTACGGCGATCCGCTGGCGGCCGCGATGGCCTGGCAGGACGCCGGTGCGGAGTGGATCCACCTCGTCGATCTGGACGCCGCGTTCGGCCGGGGCAGCAACCGTGAACTGCTCGCCGACGTGACCGGCAAGCTCGACGTCCAGGTCGAGTTGTCCGGCGGGATCCGGGACGACGACTCGCTGGAGGCCGCGCTGGCGACCGGCGCTCGCCGCGTCAACATCGGCACCGCTGCGCTCGAGGACCCGGTGTGGTGCGACCGGATCATCCAGCAGTACGGCGACCGCGTCGCGATCGGTCTCGACGTACGCGGCCGGACCCTGGCGGCCCGCGGCTGGACCAAAGACGGCGGCGACCTGTACGAGGTGCTCGAGCGGCTGGAAGCGGCCGGCTGCGAGCGGTACGTGGTCACCGACGTCACCAAGGACGGCATGCTCCAAGGGCCGAACCTGGACCTGTACCGCGACCTGTGCGCACGCACCGCGAAGCCGATCATCGCTTCCGGCGGTGTCTCCGGCCTCGACGACCTGAAGGCGCTGAGCACGCTGGTCGCCGACGGCGTCGAGGGCGTGATCGTGGGCAAGGCCCTGTACGCCGGCGCGTTCACACTGACCGAGGCACTCGAACTCACGCGTGGAGGCGACCAGTGAGTCTGGCCGACAAACTCAAGGACAAGAAGGTCCTGGTCACCGGCGTCACCGGATTCGTCGGTGAGGCGCTGCTGCACCGGATCATCGGCGACCTGCCCGGGACGACCGTCGTCGCGATCATCCGCCCGAAGGGGTCGCTCAACGGCACCGACCGGATGGCGCAACTGCTGAAGAAGGACATCTTCAAGCCGTTCTACGGCGAGGGCACCGAGTACGCCGACGCCGAGGCACTGAGCAGTGCCCGGATCCAGGTGATCGACGGCGACCTGTCCGACGTACCGGAACTACCGAAGGATCTCGACATCGTCGTGCACTGCGCCGGCGACGTCAGCTTCGACCCGCCGATCCACGAGGCGTTCACCACCAACGTGCTCGGCACCAAGAGCCTGCTCGAGCGAATCGTCGAGACCGGTCGCCCGGTCCACTACGTGCACATTTCCACCGCGTACACCGCGGGCCGTCGCCGGGGTGCGATTCCCGAGGCGCCGGTCGAGCACAGTGTCGACTGGCGGACCGAGGCCGAGGCCGGGATGGCGATGAGATCCCGGATCGAGGAGCAGTCCCGGTCCGCGCCGATGCTGGCGAAGTTCCGCAAGGACGCCGAGAAGCTGCACCGCCGCGCCGGCCACCTGACCGCCGCGGCCGACACCGAGCGCCGCCGGACCGAGTGGGTCGCGAAGAAGCTGGTCGAGACGGGCACCGAGCGCGCCCGCAGCCTCGGCTGGACCGACTGCTACACGTTCACCAAGGCCCTCGGCGAGCGCGTGGTCGAGGAGTTCGCGAGCAAGCTGCCGACCTCGATCGTCCGTCCGGCCATCATCGAGTCCGCGGTGCAGAGCCCGCACCCGGGCTGGATCGAGGGCTTCAAGATGGCCGAGCCGCTGATCCTGGCCTACGGCCGCGGTGAGCTGCCGGAGTTCCCGGCCAGCCCCGACTCCGTCGTCGAGATCATCCCGGTCGACCACGTCGTCGGCGCGATCTGCGCGGTGATGGCGACCGACCCCGAGCTGAGCAAGCCGGAGTACTACCACGTCAGCTCCGGCGCCCGGAACCCGTTGACCTTCGAGCAGCTGTACGCCGGCGTCCGCGCGTACTTCTCCAAGCACCCGTTCGACCTCGGTGAGCGTGGCGCGGTCCGGCTCCCGGTCTGGAAGTTCCCCGGCGGCGACTCGGTCGAGAGCATGCTCCGGTACGGCGAGAAGGCCCACAAGATCGCCGACAAGATCATCACGACCGTGCCGCGGAGCGAAAGAGTCCGCAAGTACGCGCGCGAGCTGGACGTGCAGAAGCGCCGGCTCGACTTCCTCCGCCGCTACATGGACCTGTACTCCGAGTACGCGCAGGCCGAACTGCAGTTCATCGACGACAACGTGCTGGCGCTGCACAACGGACTCGAGGGCGACGACCGGGAGAAGTTCTGGTGCGACACCTCGATCGTGGACTGGCAGTACTACCTGCAGGAGCTGCACTGCCCGAGCGTGACCGAGTCGATGCGCCGGCTGGACGTCGTACGGAAGAAGCGGAACAAGGCGCTGCTCGAGTCGGCCGGCGTACTGAAGAGAATCGACGAGCCTGCTGGTAGCAACACTGACACCGAGGTGATCGCCGCGTTCGACATGGACGGCACGCTGCTGTCGTCGAACGTGATCGAGACCTACCTGTGGATGCGGCTGCCCGAGCTGGACAGCCACCAGCGGGTCGGTGAGATCGGCGCGATGCTGCGCCGGCTGCCGAAGCTGATCTCGGCCGAGCGCAAGGACCGCGGCACGTTCCTCCGTACGATCTACCGCCGCTACGAGGGCGCGGACCTGGAGGAACTGAACCGCATCGTCGACGAGATCCTCGCGGAGCACGTGCTCGAACGCCTGAGCGGCGCCGCGGTACGGCGGATCCGCGAGCACCGCGCGGCCGGGCACAAGACGATCCTGATCACCGGCGCGGTGCGGCCACTGACCCGGCCGCTGGAGCCGCTGTTCGACGAGATCGTCGCCGCGGAGCTGGCCGTCGACGACCGTGGTCGCTGCACCGGCTTCCTGTCCGGGCCGCCGCTGGTCGGTGAGTCCCGGGCCGCGTGGATCAAGCACCGCGCCCGCGGCACGAACATCGACCTGTCCAAGTCGTACGCCTACGCCGACAGCCACTCGGATCTGCCGATGCTGACGACCGTCGGCAACCCGGTCGCGGTCTCGCCCGACGTGTCGCTGTTCCGGGCCGCCCGGGCGGCGCGCTGGCAGATCGTCGACTGGAAGACCCCGTCCACCTCGTCCCGACTGGAGCTGCCGGGAGTGCAGCGTTCTTTTGGAGGGATGGCCTGATGATGCTCGCGCTCGAGATGTACCGGTCGCCGGCCAAGTACCTGGCGGCCAAGGCGGTCGGCGGCCGCATTCCCGGCATCCTGACCGGTCCGGCCGCGCCGCTGCGTCTCGTCACCATCAACGAGCCGAAGCCCGACCGGGAGGGCTGGGCGCGGATCCGCCCGATCCTGTCCGGCATCTGCGGCTCCGACCTCGGCATGGTGACCGGATCCACCAAGCTGTACTTCTCCGCCATGGTGTCGATGCCGTTCGTCCCCGGTCACGAGATCGTCGGCGAGCTGCTCGACGACTGTGAGGACCTGCCGAAGGGCACCCGGGTGGTGATGGACAGCGTCCTGACCTGCGCGGCTCGCGGTGTCGAGCCCTGCCAGGGCTGCGCTTCCGGCAACACCAACCAGTGCGACCGGATCACCGTCGGACACGTGGCGCCCGGTCTGCAGACCGGCTTCTGCCAGGACACCGGCGGCGGCTGGGGCAACGTGATGATCGCGCACCGCAGCCAGCTGTACGCCGTACCTGAGACACTCACCAACGAGCGGGCAGTGCTGGTCGAGCCGCTCGCCTGCGCCGTGCACACGGCCCTGAGGTCCAAGGTCGAGCCGGGCCAGTCGGTCTTGGTGAGTGGCGCAGGTGCGGTCGGCCTGTTCGCCACTCTCGCCCTCCGCGAGCTGACCCAGGCCGGCCGGATCACGGTCGTCGCCAAGCACGCCAAGCAGCGTGAGCTGGCCCGGGCGTTCGGCGCCAGCGACGTGGTCGCGCCCGACGAGGTCTTCCGCGGCGTCCGACGCTCGACCGGTGCGTTCCGGTTGAAGCCGGAGATGGCCAAGGAGTTCCTGCTCGGCGGTGTCGACATCGCTGTGGACGCGGTCGGCAGCAAGGACTCGATCGACACCGTGCTCCGGGTGACCAAGGCCGGCGGCCGGGTCGTCCTGTCCGGCATGCCGTCGACCGGCGCGGACCTGTCGCCGGTGTGGTTCCGCGAGCTGGAGCTGGCCGGGACCTACGCGTCCGCGCGGGAGGAGCCGAACGGCCAGCCTGCCTTCGAGACCGCGCTGGAGCTGGCCGCCAAGTCCCCGCTGGACGGCGTGGTCGGCGCGCGGTACCCGCTGTACCGCTGGCGCGAGGCGATCGACCACGCGCATTCGGCCGGCCGACTGGGCACGGTCAAGGTTGCTTTCGATGTGAGGGCCTCATGAGGGCCGTGACAGCGCTGCACGACGTACGAGAGAGGTTCTGACATGTCTCGGCCAGGGTTTGTGCTTGAGGTGGACGACCGGACTCCGCCCCTGCTCGTCCACAACGGTGAGGGATTCCTGCTCGAGCGGTTCCCGCTCGGGACCCGGGTGGTGTACCCGCCGGAGGCGCTGCCACCGGTGCGGGACGTGGACGAGGCGATCCAGAACGCGCTGCTCAACCCGCTGGAGTCCGAGCCGCTGCCCGAGCTGCTGTTCGCCGGGATGCGCCTGACGATCGCGTTCGACGACATCTCCATCCCGCTGCCGCCGATGAAGAAGCCGGACATCCGGCAGCGCATCATCGAGGCGGTCCTCGAGCTCGCCGCGGCCGCCGGAGTGGACGACGTCGAGCTGATCTCGGCGAACGCGCTGCACCGCCGGCTCACCCCGAACGAGCTGCGCGACATCGTCGGCGAGCGGGTGTTCCGGTCCTTCTTCCCCGACGGCAAGCTCTACAACTTCGACGCCGAGGACACCGCGAACCTGACCCACCTGGGGCAGACCAAGCACGGCGAGGACGTGGAGATCTCCAAGCGGGCGGCCGAGTCCGACCTGCTCGTCTACGTGAACGTGAACCTGGTGGCGATGGACGGCGGCCACAAGTCGACGTCGATCGGCCTGGCGTCGTACAAGTCGCTGAAGCACCACCACAACAGCCACACGATGATCCACTCGCGGTCCTTCATGGACCACAAGGCCTCGAAGATGCACCACTCGGCCTGGCGGATGGGCGAGATCCTGACCCAGCACGTCAAGGTCTTCCAGATCGAGACGTCGCTGAACAACGACATCTTCGGCGGTCCGCTGGAGTTCCTGCAGAAGCGCGAGTGGGAGTGGTCGATCAAGGACCAGGCCTCGATGCTCGGCACCAAGCGCGCGCTCGCGGCCGCGCCGGGCAAGCTGCGGCACAAGATCTTCACCGACGTCCGGTCGAACTACGGCCTGACCGGGATCCACGCCGGCAAGATCGAGCCGGTGCACGACAAGACGCTGGACAACGTGCATCGCCAGCACCTGGTCGAGGTGCAGGGCCAGTCCGACGTCGCGATCATGGGCGTGCCGTTCATCGGCCCGTACAACGTGAACTCGGTGATGAACCCGATCCTGGCCGCGTGCATGGGGCTGGGCTACTACTTCAACTCCTACCGGGGCAACCCGATCGTCCGCAAGGACGGCGCGGTCATCCTGTACCACCCGGTCGACTACGAGTTCAGCCAGTTGCACCACCCGTCGTACGTCGACTTCTTCGAAGAGGTGCTGTCGGAGTCGACCGACCCGGCCACGATCGAGGCGAAGTTCGAGAAGCAGTACGCCGAGGACCCGTGGTACATCCACCTGTACCGGACGTCGTACGCGTACCACGGCGTGCACCCGTTCTACATGTGGTACTGGATCTCCCACGCCCTGGACCACTGCGGTGACATCGTCTGGGTCGGCGCGAACCGCAAGACGGTCGAGCGGATGGGCTTCCGGTCCGCCTCGACGCTGCAGGACGCGCTGGAGATGGTCAGCCACTCGGTCGGCCGGTCGCCCTCGATCACGTACCTGCACAACCCGCCGCACCTGCTCGCGGACGTGCGCTGATGGGCACCAGTCTGGTGAAGTTCAGCCGCGACACCGCGCGCGACGTGAAGCAGGTCGCGCGCGGGTGGCGATGGGGCCGGCGGCCGCAGGTACCGCGGTCGGCCGAGCCGTACGTGATCCCGATGGAGACCTCGGTCTTCCCGACCAAGTGGGCCCGGACGCCGGCCGCGATCGCGGTCCGCGAGGTGCTGCAGAAGGGCGCGCTCAACTCGGTACTGCGGTTCGAGGTGAACCCGCAGGTGAGCGGGCTCGACTCACTGCTCAAGCTCAACGGTCCCGCCCTGATCGTGGCGAACCACTCGTCGCACCTGGACACCCCGTTGCTGCTGTGCACGCTGCCGGACGGCATGCGCCGCAAGACCGCGGTGGCCGCTGCGGCGGACTACTTCTTCGACACCTGGTGGCGGGCGACCGCGTCGGCGATCGTGTTCAACACGTTCCCGATCGAGCGCCGCGGCGGCAAGCTCAGCGCGACCCCGGGCGACCTGCTCGCGGACGGCTGGAACGTGGTCGTCTTCCCGGAGGGCACCCGGTCGCCGGACGGCTGGATGGAGCGGTTCCGGATGGGCGCGGCGTACCTGGCCGTCGAGCACGGCGTTCCGGTGATCCCGGTCGGTATCAAGGGCTCGTTCGCCGCGATGCCGCGCGGCCGCGGCTGGCCGGTGCCCGGCCGTCCCTCGGTCGCCGTCCGGTACGGCGATCCGCTCAGCCCGGCGGAGGGGGAGAGCGCCCGCGAGTTCGCACCGAAGATCTCCGCGGCGGTCTCGGCCCTCCTGGACGAGGAGTCGACCACCTGGTACGAGGCACGCCGCCGTGTCGCGGCCGGTGCTTCCCCATCCCAGTCCGGCCCCGACGCCGCCCGCTGGCGCCGGGTCTGGGAGTCCACCGCCCCGATCAAGCCGGCCGGCTCCAAGCGCCGCGCCTGGAAGTAGTTTGGGGCTGACTCGGTACGCTGACCGCGTGACTCTTGCCGTGCGGGTGATCCCCTGTTTGGACGTGGACGACGGGCGGGTGGTGAAGGGGGTCAACTTCACCGGCCTGCGCGACGCCGGGGACCCGGTCGAGATGGCCAAGGTGTACGACGGGGAGGGCGCCGACGAGCTGACCTTCCTCGACATCACCGCGTCCTCGGGCTCGCGGGAGACGACGTACGACGTGGTCGGGCAGACCGCCGAGCAGGTGTTCATCCCGCTCACCGTCGGTGGCGGAGTGCGCGAGGCGGCCGACGTGGACCGGCTACTGCGAGCCGGCGCCGACAAGGTCGGCATCAACACCGGCGCGATCGCCCGGCCGGACGTGATCCGCGAGATCGCCCACCGCTTCGGCAACCAGGTGCTGGTGCTGTCACTCGACGTACGGCGGGCCGCGGACCAGCCGAGCGGGTTCGAGGTGACCACGCACGGTGGCCGCAAGTCGGCCGGTCTGGACGCGATCGAGTGGGCCAAGCGCGGCGCCGAACTGGGTGCGGGAGAGATCCTGCTGAACTCGATGGATGCCGACGGCACCAAACAGGGCTTCGACCTGGAGCTGATCCGGGCGGTCCGCGAGGTGGTCGACATCCCGCTGATCGCCAGCGGGGGAGCCGGGGCGCCGGAGCACTTCCCGCCCGCGGTCGAGGCCGGTGCGGACGCCGTACTGGCCGCGAGCGTGTTCCACTTCGGCGACTTCCGGATCGCCGACGTCAAGAAGGCGCTGCGCGATGCCGGGATCGTGGTCCGGTGAACGAGATCGTTCAGTCGCCGCGGACCGAGCGGAGCGAGCGGATGCTCGCGGACATCGAGCAGGAGTTGTCGGCGCTGTTCCGGCGCTCCCGGTCGGCGTCGCTGCGGTTGGCGCGCCGGGTGCACCCGGACATGGACGCGGCCGGCTACGCCCTGATCTCCCAGATCGAGCTCGGCACGTCCGGCGGTCGCGCCGGCGTACGGGCGTCCGACGTCGCCCAGGCGCTCGGCCTGGACAAGTCCACCGTCAGCCGGGGGATCACCCAGCTGGAGAACCTCGGCCTGATCGAACGCGTCGGCGATCCCGACGACGGCCGCGCCCGTCTGCTCCGCCTGACCGCCACCGGCGCCGACAGCTTCGACGCCATGCGGGCCCAGCGCCAGACCGAGTTCAGAGCCATCCTGGACCGCTGGAATCCCACCGATCTGGCCGACCTCGGCCGCCTCCTCGCCCGCCTCAACGCCGACCTCACCTGACCGTCCCACCGCGGCCGGTCGGGGTTCAGCGGCCGGTGCGTTCGGCCCGTCCGCCGTTGTCGTTGCCCGCCACGAGCCACTCGGTCCAGGTCAGGTCGGTGTCGTTCCAGGAGAAGTACCGTCCGTTCAGCGACGACACGACGTACGTGTTGTTCTCGAAGCGGTTGCCGGCACCGGTGTACACGGTCGTGTCTCCGATGTCCTGGACCGCACCGGTGGTCTGACCGGCGGACAGTCTGACGCGGTTGTCGTGAACCCAGACGTTCCGGACGACGTGCGGTCCGTACGGAGCCGGCTGTTCGTCCAGACGGCCGCCGCTCTCGATCAGGGCGATGCCGTTGGCGTTGTCACCGAGGGTGTTGCCGGCGACCTCGATCAGCCCCGTCCCGCCCGACGACTGGATCTGGATGCCGGCCTCCCAGGCCCAGCCTTTGTGCCGCCGGCCGTTGCCGGTGATCTCGTTCTCCTTGATGGTCGCGTCATAGCTCATCTCGTGCTGGATGCCGGCTCCCCAGTTCCCGGTGATCTTGTTGAACGAGTAGTCGGTGCGCATGTTGCCGCCGTCGGTCCACAGCCCCGGTCCGTGGTTGTCGTGCACGTAGTTGTGCCTGACCGTGTGCCGGTCGGTGTGCCAGCTCTTGCTCCCGCCCGCCTCCCAGTCCGGCGAGTAGCCGGCCATACCGTTGAACGAGATCTCGTTGCCGCTGACCACCGATCCGTTGCCCCAGGCACCGAAACCGAGCTGGCCCTGGTGGTGCACGAGGTTCGCGGTGACAACGGCACCGTCGGCCAGGCCCAGGCCGACCCCGTGGTTGAGACGCACCTCGTTGTGCGAGATCCGCCAGTCGGACCCCATCCCGTACGGCGTCGTCCGGCGGGCCTCGACGGCGGCGACCTGGGCCTCGTTGGCGGCCTGCTCGAGCACGAGATTGGCGACGACCACCTTGTCGACCGTGGCTCTGATCAGGCTGGGTGCGACCGCCTGCTCGACCAGGTGGAGTCGCGGATCGTCGCCGATGGTGATCGTGTTCGTGCCGTAGTCGGCATGGACCGTGCCGACGGTCACGGCCGACTTGGACCCGACCCGACGTAGCCGCCGCTTGTCGACGAACACGTCTTCGGTGTACGCACAGGTCGGCACGGAGTCCAGGCACTCGCCGTGGTTGCCCGGTTTCGCGGGCAGGAAGCCCGTGGTCGACCAGACCCCGCCGTTCCGCCGCCAGCCGGTCAGCACCTTCGACCCGCTGACCACTGCCCCCTGACGGCCGATGAGCGCGTCACCCCGCTTCGGCTCCAGCGGTTGCTCCAGCCGGTAGACGCCAGGGGAGAGGCAGTACGTCGTACCGGCCGCATGCGCGTCGATGACCGACTGGACGTCCTCGGATGGATGCACCGAGACGCCGGCGCAGCCCCTCGCAACCGGACCGACCGGCGCGATGAGTCCCGCGCGGCCAGGCAGAGCGGCGTCGATCGACTCGCCGTCGCAGGAAACCGGCAATGCCGCCAGCAGGCAGATCGCCACGATCCAAGGCGTCCTGCGTCTCACGGTCCCATCCCGCCACGGAACCAGGGCCGGACCGTGGTCACCGCCACCCCGATGCCGAACGCGGTCCACAGCAATGCCGCGACCTGCGGACCCTCCAACTGCGGATCGAAGAAGCAGGACACGAGCACAGCAGTCGTCACCATCAGCGAGAGCACGCCCACCTGACGTCTGGTGTGCAGCCCTTCGCGGGCCAACCGCCGGCAGCCGCCGATCATGCGCCAGAACCATCCCACCCACAAGGCGATCCACCACGAGATGCCGACCACACCCATCCTGGCCATGATGTGCAGGTGTGAGTTGTGCGGGCTCCGCAGCGAGTCCTTGCCCGCGTCGAGGATGCCGACCTCGCTGGCCAGGTTCTGGCCGAAGCCGGACCCGTCGATGAGATGGCCGTCCGCCACCTGTTTCGCGAGGATCCGCGACCAGAGTTGCTCACGCCCCTCGACCGTTCCACCCAGGTTGCCGGGTGTCTCCTTGCCGCTGAGGCTCGCGACGTTGGAGATCAGCTGCGTGGCCGAGAACTCTCGCCCCTGCAGTCCGCCGAGCGGCACCTTCAGCGACAGCAGTGACGCGAGTCCCAGGCCGACAGCCATCACGAGTACGACGCGGGCAGCGAGCCCGGCGCGGTTGCGGAGGAACGCCAGCCCGACGGCCCCACCGGCCATCACACCGAGCAGGCCGCCCCGATTCTGTGTGGCGGCGAGCGCGACCACGACGAGCGCCATCAGACTCCAGCCCGTGCGGCTGCGCGCGCTGCGCGTCCCCGGCAGAAGCCACATGCACCCGAGCACGAGCAGCGCGGCGATGGCCGAGCTTCCGGCCTTGTGCGACAGCACCGACACGGTCGTGAACGGGACCGTCGGGGCATTGTCCCCGAGTGGATAGAGCACAACCGCGAACGGCAGCCAGAGCAGCAGCCACGGAGCCAACCGACTCAACCCGTTGATCCACCGGTCGAGGAGCTCCGGGGATCTGGCCAGCGCGGCGATGACGAAGAATGCGAACAAGCAGTAGAACCAGAGCGCGGCATCCCGCACGGCGTCCAGGTGGTACGTCGCGACGCCGGGCACCGTCCGGATCAGTCCCCAGGCGGCGAACGCCACGAGCAGCGTGAGGATGGACTCGTCCCTGATCGGCACCTTGAGGTAGTGGGTGGACACAATGGCGGCAGCAGCGCCGACTCCCAGCACCATCTCGCCGACGAACAACGGACTGCCGGGCAGATGGAGGTAGGCGAAGGCCCGGTCGAGCAGCAGGTAGCCGGCCAGGAGAGGCCCGAGCAACCGCCCGTACAGGACCCAGAGACGTCCCGATGCTTGCGGTGGCGGCGCGACCAGGGCACCGCTGACCTCGCGCGGAGCACCCGCGGGCGACGACATCCCGCATCAGTCCTGCGGTTGGCGGGGGCCTCTGGCAGGCCGGAATGCCAGCAGTTCGACCGGCTGCAAGGGCTCAGGTCCGATCCGTTCCCGCAGCCGGCGAACGAACTTCGGCCCAGGACCGGTCCGCCGGTAGATGTAGCCGGCGACACTGGGCTCGACGTGCTCGAGCCGCTCGACCACGGTGACGTGGTCCCGCACCGGTTCGCCGGGGCCGAGGACGACGACGGTCGCATCGGAGTCCTGCACCAGCTCGACGGCGTTCGCCGCTGTCAGCACCGCGGGGCTGTCGATCAGGACGAGTTCGAACGACTCCTTGGCCTCGGCGATCAGCTTCCCCACCGCTTCGGCGTACGCCGTGCCGCTGGTCCGCCGCACTCGGGCGGGGCCGGCCCGGAGGACGGTGACGTCCGCGTTGAGTGGGCTCGGCTCGATGCAGTCCGACACCGGACAGCACCCGGCGACGACCTGCTCGAAGCCGTCGGACTGCGGGCTGCCAGGGAGAAGCAGACCAGTCAGGGCGCTCGCGCCCGCATCGGCGTCCACCGCCAGTACTGGCGTCCCGCTTTCGGCGACCGCCAGCGCGACGTTGGCGACGACCGTACTGCGCTCGGATCCGCTCTCGGCCGAGACGAAGACGACGGCCATCCGGTGGTCCTGGGCAGAGCGCAGGCGCTCGACCGACCCCGCGGTGAAGCGGAACGCCTCGGCTGCCGCGGACTGCGGATCGGCGGCCATCGGCAGCGGATGGGCGGTCGCCGACAAGGTCGACCGGATCCGGGTCCGGGCGGTCGGGGGGATGTCACCGAGGAGGGGCGCGTCGTAGATGGCAACCGGATCGAGGCGGTCGTCGAGACACCGCCGGCGGCCGGCCCGCAGATAGGCCAGCACGGCACCGAGGGCGAGGCCGGCGATCAGCCCGATCGCACCGGAACGCTTCGCGTTGCCGTTGATCGGCAGCTGCGGTTCGGCGGCCCAGGTGACGGTCGGGTGGGTGGCCAGGGCCAGCTGCAGGTCGACCAGTGTCTGGGTTCGCTGGTTCTGCAGGTCATTGCGCTGGCCTCGGGTCCGGGCGTCGTCGATGGCTCGCTGGACAGCTGCGACATCGGCCGCACCTTGAGCCGCGATGGCGGCGGACCGGGCGTCGTCGAAGGCTCGGAGTACTGCGTTGACACCGGCCTGGGCGACCTTGCTGCTCGGCCAGGTGAAGGTCAGGGCGACGATGCTGGAACCGAAGCCGCCGGGCGTGGCCTGCTCCGGCGGCGTGATCTCCAACGAGCTGTTCTCGCCCGTGAAGTCGCGCCGGGTCAGCAGGTTCTCGTTCAGCTCCGCGTTGGCGAAGCGGACCGCGCGGTCGGCGACCTCCTGGGACTGCAGCAGCAGGACCTGACTGTCGAAGTACTGCGTGCGGGCCTCACCCTCGGCGAGGGTGCTCTGCGGCACCGTGACCGTGGCGTACGCGCGGTAGATCTCGGCTTGCGTCATCGAGTACCCCACCGCCGCCACCGCCGTCAGCACCGCGATGACCGTGACCATCACCCAGTAGCGGCGTACCGCACTGAGGACAGTCGGCTCAAAGCGCGCTTGCTCGATTCCGGTGGCCTTCATGGCCTCACCTCAGTCGCTCCCCTGGACTTCGGTGCACTCCCCAGAAAATGCTCCCCTTCGGAGGATGATAGACGGAGAGTGGCCGGAATTGTGCGGTTCCCCAGAATATCTCACGCTCCGTAAACGAAACCGCCCAGTCTGCCATATGGTTGCAGAAACCAACTATCTACGTATATAGTTGGGTTATGCAACTAGCCCAGGAACCCCTCGTCCCGGGGGTAGAGCGGGACGCGTCGGCCCAGGAGCTGCTCGAAGGAGTCAGCTCGCTGGTACGGGCCGTGCGTTGTATCGAGCATCGGCATCTGACCCCTGACGGCGGGCTGCGCCGCTCCGACGCGAGCGTGCTCAAGGTCCTGCTCAGGGACGGCGAGCAGCGCGGCGGCGAGATCGCGGCCAAGCTCGGCGTCGATGCGTCGGTGGTGAGCCGGCAGCTGACCGCGCTGGAGGCCGACGGACTGGTGAGCCGTCGACCGGATCCGGCCGACGCCCGGGTCGGGCTGGTCAGTCTGGCCCCCCACGGCAAGGCTCAGCTGGAGGCCCTGTACTCCACCTACACCCAGCAACTTCGAACTGCCCTGGCGGACTTCGACGACGACGCGCTCCTTGTCGCTGCGGAAACCATGCAGCGGATCGCCCGCGCCATCACCGACGCCGCCACGGGCGTGAGGCGTTCTCAACCAACAGGAGACTGATGACTGTCACCGAGACCCGGCGTGCGCCTGTGCCCACCGCGCCGGAACTCACCCACCGCGAGATCCTCGAGATCCTGATCGGCCTGCTCGCCGCGCTGTTCACAGCGATGTTGAGCTCGACCATCGTCAGCAACGCCCTGCCGACGATCATCGCCGAGCTGCAGGGGACCCAGACGCAGTACACCTGGGTGCTGACGGCGAGCCTGCTGGCCACCACGGTGTCCACGCCGATCTGGGGCAAGCTCTCCGACCTGATGAGCAAGAAGCTGCTCGTCCAGCTGGCGATCTCGTTGTTCGTGGTCGGGTCGGCACTGGCCGGCATGGCCCACAACGTGCCGTTCCTGATCGGCGCCCGGGTCCTGCAGGGCCTCGCGATGGGCGGCCTGATGGCGCTGGCCCAGGCGATCATCGGAGCGGCGATCCCGCCGCGCAGCCGCGGCCGGTACTCGGGCTACATGGGTGCCGTGATGGCCGTCGCGACCGTGAGCGGTCCGCTCATCGGTGGCGTCATCGTCGACACCTCGTGGCTCGGCTGGCGCTGGTGTTTCTACGTCTGCGTCCCGCTGGCCGTGGTCAGCCTGGTCATCCTGCAGAAGTACCTGCACCTGCCACTGATCAAGCGCAAGGTCCGGATCGACTACCTCGGCGCGGTGCTGATCAGCATCGCGGCCAGCCTGCCGCTGCTCTGGGTCACCTTCGCCGGTCACGACTTCGCCTGGATGTCCTGGCAGTCCGCGCTCTTCGTCGGCGGCACGCTGCTGGTCGGCTTCCTCGCCGTGGTGGTGGAGAACCGGGCCAAGGAGCCGCTAGTTCCGCTGAAGGTCGTGCGGGAGCGGACCACCGCGCTGGCGATCGTGGCCAGCCTGGCGGTCGGCGTCGCGATGTTCGGCAGCGCGCTGTTCCTCGGCCAGTACTTCCAGATCGCCCGCGGCTACAGCCCGACCGAGGCCGGTCTGCTGACCATTCCGATGATGCTGGGGTCGTTCCTCGGCTCGGTCGGGTCCGGTCAGATGATCACCAGGTTCGGCAAGTGGAAGCGCTACTTGGTTGCCGGTGGCATCCTTCTGGTCGGCGGCCTGGTCGTGCTCGGCACGATCGACCACACCACGCCGTACTGGTACGTCGGACTCGGCATGCTGGCGATGGGCCTCGGCATGGGGATGACCATGCAGAACCTGGTCCTCGCCGTACAGAACACCGTCGACGTCTCGCAGATCGGTGCGTCGAGCGCCACGGTCTCGTTCTTCCGCAGCCTGGGTGGTGCCGTCGGCGTGTCGGCCCTGGGTGCCGTCCTCGCGGTCCGGGTGCAGGATTCGATCGTCGCCGGTCTGCTCGCCACTCCGGGCGGCGCCGACGCCGCGCGCAAACTGCAGGAGGGTGGCTCCGGCAGCACCAGCCTGCTGGATGTCGGCCACCTGCCGGCGCAGCTCGCGGAGCTCGTCCGGCAGTCGTACGGCGATGCGACCGGGCGGATCTTCCTGATCGCGGCCGCCTGTGCGCTGGTCAGCCTGATCGCGGTGCTGTTCATCAAGGAGGTCCCGCTCCGGCTGACGGTCGCCAAGGTCGACGACGTCGAGGATCTCGCCGACCGCGCGGTCCACGACTAGAACTCAGGAGGCTCGAGACCGTCGAGTTCGCGGGTGCGAATGTTCGGCGAGCCGACGAGCCACAGGACGGCCAGCAGGCCGCCGGCCGCGGAGACGAGGAGGGTTGCCCGGACACCGATCCAGGTGCCGAGCAACCCGCCGACGACCGCGCCGAGCGGCCTGATGCCGTAGTTGATGGTGCTGTAGGCCCCCGACACCCGGCTCCGCATGTAGTCGTGCGTGACGGCGGCCTGCAGCGAGTTGTTCGGTATGTCGAAGCACATCACCGCGAACGCGCCGACGAACTCGGCTGCCGCCAGCGCGGTGGCCTTGACCCAGGTCGGGCCGTCGGCGAACGCAGCGATCGCGATGGCGCCGGGGAAGACGACGGCACCGGCCGCGATCAGCGGACCGACGCCGAAGATGCGGCTGAGCGGTGAGGCGGAGACCGCGCCGAGCAGCCCACCCGCCGCACCGATGCCGAAGGCGATCCCGATCGTCCCCGCGGACAGCTCCAGCTCCCGGCTGGCGAACAACACCAGCAAAGCGGTGCTGATCAGGTTGAAGAAGTTGACTGTGGTCGAGCAGGCCAGGCTGCGGCGGAGATACGGGTGCCGCAGCAGGTAGCGCATGCCGGCGCGGGCGCGGCGCAACAGCGGCTCCGCTGTCTGGTCCGATGCGGCCGGGATCATCTTGATCCGGCTGATCTGGAGGGCCGAGAACGTGAAGGTCAACGCGTCGACGACGATCGCGACCGGTGCGGTCAGCCACTGCACGAGCAGGCCGCCGAGCGCGGGACCACCCATGAACGAGATGGACCTGGTCGCGGACAGCTTGCTGTTGGCCTCCAGGAACTGATCCCGATCGACCAGTGCGACGAAGAACGACGCGTACGCCGTGTTGAACATGACATGCGCCGTACCGGCCAGGATCGCGATCACGTAGAGCTGGCCGAGGGTGAGCAGGTCCAGCCAGTACGCCGCCGGCAGCGAGAGCAGCAGGACGGTCCGGGACAGGTCGGCCGCGATCATCAGCGGGCGCTTGTCCCGGCGATGGTCGACCCACGTGCCGATGAACAGCGACGCGAGGTTCGGCAGCCAGACCGCCGCGGTCAGGAACCCGACCTGACTGGGTGAGGCGTTGAGCATGGTGACCGCGATCAGCGGCAGTGCCAGCTCGGTGATCCGGTCGCCGAACTCCGACACGCCCTGCGCGGACCAGAAGGTCCGGAACCGGCGGTCCCGCCAGAGGCTGGTGGCGGACAGCGTACTCACGGTGATCCCTCCGGCGGAGTTGTTGCTTCGGGCAACGTCATCCGCAGGTACCGGACCGAGCCGGCCTCCGGTGGCGTCTCGCCGTCGTCGCGACGCTGGACGTACGGCGCCAGCAGTTGCTCGATCGCGGATTCGATCTCCTCGGCCTCCGCCGGTGTGATGACCAGCCGGGTGTTGGCGGACCCGGCGACGCGGCTCCACCCGGGCTCGAGTCCGGGCTCGGTCTCGGCCAGCCACTGCTGCACGGCCTCCAGTGACTGGTTGATCATCTCGGCGCGGAGCAGCCGGCCGGCCTGTGCGCCCTCCGGAGTGTCGGGCATCTCGTAGCGGAACCCACGCGAGACCGCGCTCCACCAGCGCTGCCGCCGGTCCGAGCCGCCGTCCGGGGGAGGCCCGTCCACCACCAGCCCGAAGTTCGCCAGGTGCCGCAGATGCCAGCTGGTGACCGACGGCGATGCGCCCACGTGCTCGGACAGCTGGGTCGCGGTGGCGGGGCCGTTGCGCTGCAGCCAGCTCAGTGCGGCCAGCCGGACCGGGTGAGCCAGCGCCCGCATCGCCTGCGGGTCGATGATCTCGAAATCGCCGTACGGATTTCTGAGAGACATATTTCGAGAGTAATCTCTCAGATCTTGCGACGGCAAGGCCTGGCACTCTGGTCGGGGTGGCGCGAAACTTCTCCGGACCGGGATGGAACCGGGCGGGGTGGTGGCGCGTGTTAGCGGTGTGACGACCCGTTCGGGAGGTGCGCGGCGTGCACGACAGCGACGGAGACCCGGCTGCCGACATGGCGGCGCTGTACCGCCGGACGTGGCCGCGGCTGATCGGTCTGCTGGTGTCCATCGGCGGATCGCGGGCCGACGCCGAGGAGGTCGCCCAGGATGCGTACGTGAAGCTGCTCGGCCGCTGGGACTCGATCCGCCGGTACGACGACCCGGACGCCTGGGTGCGTGCGGTCGCGGTCCGGACGATGGTCAGCCGCTTGCGCCGGCAGCAGGTGGCGACACGTGCACTGGCGAAGCTCCGCGGCCGGCCGGCCGCCGTCGAGGGCCCGGATGGTGACGCACTGGATGTCGCTGCCGCCCTGGCGCGGATCACGCCCGAGCAGCGGGCGGTCGTCGTACTGCACCACGTGATGGATCTGCCGGTGGAGCAGATCGCCGAGGAACTGCAGGTCGCGCCGGGCACGGTCAAGTCCCGCCTGGCGCGGGCGCGGCAGGCCCTGGCGCCACTGCTCACGGTCAAGGAGGTGTCCGAGCATGCGTGAAGCCCTGATGGAGTATGTCGACGAGCTCACGCCTGCCGAGGCGCCGCCGTTCGAGTACGTCGAGCGCACGGCCCGGCAGCGTCGTCACCGGCGCCGGGTTGTGCTGGCTGCGGTGGCGGCGGTTGTTGTGGTCATCGGGGGAGTCGCCGCCACTGTTGGCCTACCGCGCGCGGGCGAGGAGCCGGCCGGGCCGGAGACGACCACGAACTCCCTCGACGACGGTCCACCGCCGAGCCGATTCCAGGTCGGTACGACGGTCATGGTGTTGCAGGGTGAGATCGGGGTGATGTCCGCGACGCCCGTACCGGACCACCCGTCCGTGCTGATGGTGAGCGTCGGACCCGGCATGGGTGTTCCGGAGCCGTGTGTGCCGAGTACGGTCGTCCGCATCCTGTCCCAGGACAGTGACTCGGTCCGGATCGCGGCGTATCGCTACACCGCCGTCGCTGAACAGCCGGAGACCCGGCACTGCAGGCCGTCCACCGGTGCGATCGCCCTGGACCTCGACCTGCGCACTCCAGTCGGCGACCGCACTGTCTACGCGGGCAGCAGCGGCCAGCGCGTCGTCCTGAACTGACGCCTCGCCGGGGTGGACCGCGACCACCCCGGCGAGACGTCTACACGGTCTTGCGCCAGATGTCGCTGATCAGGTCCGGGCTCATCCCGACCGAGGTATAGACGGCGACGGCGGGTGTCGGGTTGCTGCTGTCGACGTGGAGGATCGTGCCGGAGCGGCCGGCGGCGGCGTCCACGGCGAACGCGTCGTGCAGCAGGAACTTCGCCAGCCCGCGACCACGCGCCGCCGGTACGACGGCCAGTCGCCCGATATAGCCACAGTTGTCGGTGTTCACGAAGTTGTCGTTGCACTCGGTCACGGCCACCGCCTGCCCGTCGAGCTCGACCGTCGTCAGCTGCGACCAGTCGAACGTCGAGCGGCTCTCCCGCGACGCGAACCACTCGTCGTACGGGCGTGGATCGGCCCCGGCCTGCCCGCGGAACGCCTCCACCAGTACGGCGTGCGCCGCCCGGCGACTGCGGTCGTCGAAGGCCCCGCGTCGTACCGTCGCGCCGTCCGGCGGCGTCGGCGCCGGGACCTGACCGTCGAAGTTGATGCGCATCCGGTGCACCGACGTACCGATGGTGAAGCCGCGGGCTGCGAAGATCTCCGGGAGCAGTTGGTCCTGACGGATCACGCCGACACTCGCCACGACCTCGCCGGTCGCGCCGTCGGACGCCCGCTGCACGGCCCGGTCGAGGAGCCACTCGACGATGGCCGGGTTCTCACTCAGCACCTCGAGATTCGCCCGGGTCCGGTCGTTGTTCGCGGCCGCGGTCGCGGAGCCGGCGAACTCGCCTGCCGCGTCCGTCACGACCCAGCCGTCGGTGGCCGGGTCGAAGCCCGGGTCGCGCAGGTAGTTCGCCACGTCCTCGACGCTGTGCTTCGCGAATCCGATCAGCGCGCTGGTGTAGGCGCCGGAGTGTTCGGCGATCAGCGCGGCGTCTTCCACTCGCATCGGGCGGACGGTGTAGCCGGCGGGCAACGTCATGCGACCTCCACCTGCAGCCGCCAGACGTCGATCACCAGTGAGGCCGACATGCCGACCGACAGATAGAGGCCGAGGGCGGGCGTCGGGTTGTTCGTGTCCACGTGCAGGATCGTCCCAGCCAGCCCGGCCGCGGCATCCAGCGCGAACTGATCTCGCAGCAGGAACTTCGCCAGTCCTCGCCCGCGTGCCTCCGCGACCACACCCAGCCGCCCGATGTAGTTGCAGTTCTCGTCCTCGAGGAACTGGTCGGTGCACTCCCGGAACGCGACCACCTTGCCGTCCAGTTCGAGCAAAGTAATCTGCGACCAGTCGAACGACGACTGGTTCTCGTGCGACGCGTGCCACTCCTCGAAGGTCCGTGGGCTGAACCCGAACTGGCCCGCGAACGACGAGTTCAGTACGTCCTGAGCCGCCCGTCGGCCCGCCTCGTCCGGAGCGCCCCGACGTACCGTGATCCCGGCCGGTACCGCGGGAGCCTCGACCGGTCCGGCGTGATCGATCCGCATCCGGTGGTACGTCGTACCGGTCACGAAGCCGTACTCCGCGAGGCGCGCGCGGCGGGACTGGTCGGCGCGGTAGACGCCGACGTCCAAGGGCACGGAGGCGTGCCCGTAGGCGGCCGCGATCTCGGCTGCGCGCCGGGTCAGCTCGCCGAGCAGGTACGCCTCGACGATCGGCTCGGCCGTGACCACGTAGGCATCGAGCTGGCGGCGGTCGCCCTTGCCGTAGATGGTGGCGAAGCCGGTCAGGTGATCGCCGTCGAAGACCAGCCAGCCGTCCGTCGCGGGCTCGAAGCCGGGTGCGGTGAGCTCGTCGACGACGTCGTCGAGGGTGAAGTCGGCGAAACCGATCACTGCCGTGTTGCAGGTGGCGACCAGCTCGAAGACCGCTTCCGCGTCCTCCTTGGCCGGCGGTCGGACGGAGTACGTGTCAGGCAGTACGGCGGTCATCCCCACATCGTGGTGAACGACCGCCGTACTGTCGAACCGATTAGACCGATCAGCAGGCCTTCTCCCACTCGAGGTCACAGGTCGTCTGAGTGGTCCGCAGGGTGTTCGGGCTCACCGCGGCGGGCGGTGCCTGGTCGCTCCACGACGCGAGCGTGATGCCGACGGCGTCCTCGATCGAGCGCGGGCTGTCCAGGTAGTTGTTGCTGATCATCGAGAACACCAGCTTGCGGCCGTCGGCGTTGCTGACGTAGCCGGACAATGCCGTCACGCCGGTGAGCGAGCCGGTCTTGCCGTGCAGGTTGTTCGCGGCCGGGGTGTTGAGCATCCGGCTGCGCAGGGTGCCGCCGACGAAGCGTTCCGGGTTCCCGGCGATCGGCAGGCCGTCGTACCACTGCTGCCACCACGGCTCCTTCTGGACGCCGATCAGGATGTCGGTGACGCTGTCCGCGGTCACGTTCACCTTGCGGGACAGGCCGGAACCGTCGGAAAGCCGGATCCGGCTGGTGTCGACGCCGACGCTCTTGGCGTAGTCGGTGACGATGCCGAGACCCGCGGACCAGCTGCCCTTGGCCTCGACCACCGCGCCCATCGCTTTGACCAGCGTCTCGGCGTGCATGTTGTTCGACAGCTTGAGGAACGGCGTCATCAGTTCGCCGACTGTCATCGACTCGTCCCGGGCCAGCCGACGGGCGGTGGCGGGGGAGGCGGCGTTCTTGATGTGACCGTCGACCCGGATGCCTTCGGCCGCGAGCGCGCGCTCGAACACGTCGGCCGCGTAGAGCTCCGGCTCCCACACGGTCACCCACTCCTGGCCGACCGAGGCACCGAGCGGGACCGAGCCGGTCACCCGGACGATGTTGGTGCCGTGGTCGCGCTCGATGCTGAGCGTGTTCGACGTCCCGGCCGCGCCGGTCTTCGCGGTGTTGACCAGCTTGAGTACGCCGTTCCCCGGAACGAGCGTGAGCTTGACGGGTGCTCCGACCGCCGCACCGGGCCGGCTCTCGACGATCGCCGTACCCGAGTCGTAGTCGGTGTTCGGAGCGAGCGTGAGGGCCGAGATCTGGGCCGAGTAGTAGAACGGCTCGTCGTCCCAGGCCCAGCTGTCACCCAGCCGGACGTGGTCGAAGTAGGTGTCGTCGGCGATCAGGTCGCCGTCGACCCGGCGGACACCGGCCGCGCGGAGCTGCTTGGCCAGTCCCACGTAGTCGGATTCGAGCGCGGTCGGGTCGCCGTACCCCTTGAGGTAGAGGTCCCCCTGCAGCTTCCCGCCGCGAACCGGCGCGGTCGCCAGGACATCGGTGTGGAAGCGGTACGACGGGCCGAGTGTGTGCATCGCGGCCGTCGACGTGAAGAGCTTGGTGTTCGAGGCGGGCAGCATCCGCTGATCGCCGTTCCGGTCGTACAGCGTCTCTCCGGTCGTCGCGTCCCGGACCACCAGCGCGACCTGCGACCCGTCGTAGCGGGCATCGTTCAGCAGCGTGTCCAGCTGTTGCTGCAACGCCGTTTCCTGTGCTGCTCCTTGCAGCATGGCCGGTGCTCCGGTCGACTGTGACACCACACCGCCGACGGCCGCTGCGACAACGGCGACGGCGGCGACCACCCCGCGCCCCGACACTCTCGGTAAATAGCTCACGAGAACTCCCTCAAACCCAGGCGGAAACCAACAGCGGGAGTCTGTACCCCGGATCGCTCCAGGTCCAGGGATTGGCGCGAATCCGCTCTGTCCATCCAGGTGAATCGATGGAAAACTGTTCCGCACAGGTTCCGCCCCACCTGAGGAGTACCGATGTTCCGACGACTTCTGGTGGCCGCGCTGGCCGCACTCAGCCTGCCCGCTCTGCTCTCGGCGCCCGTGCAGGCCGCACCCCAGCGGACAGCCGCGGCGGTGTTCCCGGCCGAAATCATCGGCGAGGACTTCCCCGATCCGGACGCCTTCGAGCAGAACGGCACGTGGTACGCGTACTCGACGAACAACGGCCGCGGGCATGTGCCGGTGGCCAGTGCACCGAGCGCGAGCGGGCCGTGGACCATCCGCGGCGACGCCATGCCCGGTGGGCCGTCCGCGGGCTGGGCGCAACCCGGCCGCACCTGGGCACCGGACGTCTACGCGAACCCGGACGGCACCTACACCCTCACCTACACGGCCTGGCACAAGGCGTCCGGCCGACAGTGCATCGGCGTCGCGACTGCGACCTCACCGCTCGGCCCGTTCAACCCGGTCGGCAGCGCGCCGCTCATCTGCCCGCTCGACCTCGGTGGCGCGATCGACGCGAACACCTTCGTCGCCAACGACGGCACCCGCTACCTGGTCTGGAAGAACGACGGCAACGCGATCGGCCAGCCGTCGACGCTCTGGCTCACCCGGACGGCGAACAACGGTACGACGCTCGCCGGCGGGAACACCGCGCTGCTGACGTCCAGCGGGATCATCGAGGCGCCGGATCTGGTCCAGCGTGGCAGCCAGTACCTGCTGTTCTTCTCCGGCGGCGGGTACACCGACTGCAACTACCTCACGTCGTACGCGACGTCGCCCGGTCTGAACGGCCCGTGGACCACCGCGTTCCGCCCGCTGATGACGACCGGGACCTTCGACAAGCACATCTGCGGGCCGGGTGGCGCTGACTTCGTCGGGGACAAGGTCTTCGTGCACGGATGGGTGAACGGGTCGCGGCACCTGTACGTCGCCGACGTCGGCTGGGCGAACGACTACCCGGTCGTCCGGGGCAGCCGGGTCCGATACGAGGCTGAGCGCGGCACGCTGAACCACTGCCAGGTCCGCGCGAACGCCGCCGGTGCATCGGACGGCAAGGTGGTCGCCTACGTCGATTTCGCGGACTCGTGGGTGGAGAACTCGGTGTTCGCGCCGGTCACGGGCGGTTACACCCTGCACGTCGGCTATGCGAACGGCTCGGGTGCCACTGCCAGCCACGGCCTGGTTGTCAATGGCAACAACCAGGGATCGGTCAGTTACCCGGTCACCGGCTGGGACAACTGGCAGCAGAGTTCGGTCCAGGTCACCCTCAACGCCGGCTGGAACACCATCCGCCTCACGAAGGGCGATCTCTACACCGAGGTCGACTACCTCGAACTGCAGTAAAGCGCCGCCTTCGGCGGTGGTGGGGGGCATCAGTAGGCTGCCGGGTCAGGGAATCACCCGGCGGTACCCCGGGTCCGACCCGGGAACCACCCGTCCAGGGCGTGGCGCGGTGCAACTGTGCTGCAGCCTGCCTCGTACCCTCGGTACAGCACTGCAGGACGGACGGGGAGCACGAAGGCGGCAATGGCGAAACCACCTGAGCAGATCTCGGATCGGCGGCGGCAACGGCCGTTCTGGCTCGACCTGCGCCGTACCGGCCGGGGACTGCAAGCGATGCTGCTGGGCGGTCTCCTGTCGCTGATCTCGCTCATCATCACGTTCTGGACGCTGCCGCAGATCAGCAGTGACGGCCGGCTGCCGATCCTGCGCCTGGTCCTGCTGCTCGCGCTGTTCAGCATCGTGATGCGCTGGGTGCTGGCCGGAGTCGCGATCCTGATCGGGTCGATCGGCGTACTGGTCGGCGGGCTGCTCTCGCAGTTCGGCGTCGTCTACCTCGGCATCACGGTGGATCCCGGCGTGACTCTGCACGGTGGTGTCGGCGCTCCGCTGCTGGTCGCGGTCGTGATGGCCTCGGTCAGCGCCTTCGTCGGCTGGATCGCGTACGCCGGGAGCGACGACGCGTACGTCGCCGAAGTGATGCGAGTCGTGCACCGGAGAGCGCGGAAGATCCAGGCGGCGCCGAAGACGGGGATGCTGATCATCCAGATCGACGGGCTGTCCGCTCCGTTGCTGAACTGGATGGTCCTGGCCGGCAACCTTCCCAACCTGGGCGGCTGGATCCGGGACGGCAAGCATTCGATGGTCG
This sequence comes from Kribbella capetownensis, assembly GCF_004331485.1. Lineage (GTDB taxonomy): Bacteria > Actinomycetota > Actinomycetes > Propionibacteriales > Kribbellaceae > Kribbella > Kribbella capetownensis. The sequence continues at coordinate 399,719 of NZ_SJKD01000003.1, read as the reverse complement.
GCTGGCACACCGGCGTACCGGCGACGACCCCGGCCAGCCAGGCCGGCATCCTGCACGGCGGCTCGAGGCACATCCCGGCGTTCCGGTGGTACGAGAAGGAAACCGGCCGGGTGATGGTGACCAACCGGGGCCGGGACGCGGCCGAGATCGAGACCCGGATGTCGACCGGGCGCGGCCTGCTCGCCGACGGCGGCGTCAGCATCAGCAACAACTGGTCCGGGGACGCGGACAAGTGCGAACTGGTCTTCAGCCGGGCCGCACTGCCGAACAGCCGCAGCCGGGGCTACGTGCGGTTCTTCTCCAGCCCGCAGGGCGCCGCGCGCGGACTGATCCTGTGCTTCGCGGAGATCTTCAAGGAACTGCACCAGGCGCGGCGCCAGCGGGTTCGCCACCTGGTCCCGCGGGTCAAGCGCGGTGGCGCGTACATCTTCCTGCGCGCGATCACCAACGTCCTGCTGCGCGACCTGAACGTCTCGCTGATCACCGACGAGCTGGTCAAGGGCACGCCGGTGATCTACTGCGACTTCGTCGACTACGACGAGGTCGCGCACCACGCCGGGCCGACCCGGGCGGAGTCCCTGCAGACGCTGGAGGGTCTGGACCGGGTGCTCGGTGCGCTGCAGCGGATCATCGACACCCTGCCGCACTCGTACGAGATCGTCGTCCTGTCCGACCACGGCCAGAGCCAGGGCTCGACCTTCCTGCAACGGTACGGCCGGACCCTGACCGAGGTCGTCGACGACCTGGTCGACACCACCAAGGAGCCGGTCGCGGCGGTCGGCAAGGCCGAGGGCTGGGGACCCGTGAACGCGTTCCTGACCGAGCTGAGCCTGCGACGGAGCGTGGCGGGCTCGGTGACCCGGAAGGCGCTGCACGGCAAGGCGTCCCGCGGCGAGGTGGAGCTCGGTCCGAAGGACTGCGAGCCGCCGGTGGCCGCCGACGAGCAGATGGTGGTCACGGCGTCGGGCAACCTGGCTTTGCTCTACCTCGCGACCACACCCGGGCGGGTGCCGCTGGAGGAGATCGAGCTGCTGCACCCCAAGCTGATCCCCGGTCTGGCCACTCACCCTGGCATCGGCTTCGTGGTGGTCGACTCGCTGGCCGAAGGGCCGGTGGCGATCGGCGGTGCGGGGGTTCACGTCCTGAGGACGGGCCGGATCGAGGGCACGGACCCGTTGACGCCGTTCGGTGAGCACGCGGCGGCGTCGCTGCTGTGGCAGGCGGAGATGCCGCACAACGGGGACATCGTCGTGGTCAGCAGGCTGGACGACTACACGCACGAGGTGGCGGCGTTCGAGGAGCTGGTCGGGTGCCACGGCGGCATCGGCGGCTGGCAGACCGACGCCGTCCTGGTGCACCCGAGTCGTTGGGTGCTGGCTGAGCCTCCCGTAGGCTCCGACGCGGTCCACAGACTGCTGATCAGCTGGCTGGAGCTCCTGGGCCATCGCAAGGACCTGGACCAGCAGGTCGAGACGAGTGTGGAGGCCTGACGCGTGCGGATCACCTGGTGGGGGCACGCCACCACCACCATCGAGGCGGACGGCACGCGGCTCCTGACCGACCCCGTCCTGACCTCGCGCATCGCTCATCTGCGTCGGCGCCGTGGACCGGCACCGCTGCCCGGTGCGAGCCGGTGTGACGCCGTACTCGTATCGCACATGCACTCCGACCACCTGCACCTGCCGTCGCTCGCGCTGGTCGCGCCGGACGCCGCGCTGGTCGTGCCGCGGGGATCGGCGAAGCTGATCCACCAGGACCAGGGTGCCGCGCTGTCGGACCGCTGCATCGAGGTCGCCCCGGGCAACCAGGTGCGCATCGGTTCACTCGACATCACTGCGGTGACTGCCCACCACGACGGTCGCCGGCTGCCGTGGTCGTCGTACGCCGGACCTGCTCTCGGCTACCGCGTGGACACATCGCCGAGTGTCTGGTTCGCCGGCGACACCGATCTGTTCGACGGTCTGGCCGCGGAGGCCGGTCCGGTCGACCTGGCCGTGGTTCCCGTCGGGGGTTGGGGGCCGTCGCTCGGTGAGGGTCACCTGGATCCGGTCCGCGCCGCGGACGCGGTTCAGCGGGTCGGGGCCACGACGGCGGTGCCGGTACATTTCGGGACCTTCTGGCCGATCGGGTGTGACTGGCTGAAGCCGGAGCTGTTCCTGCCACCGGGGGAGAGGTTCAAGACCGCGATGGCCGAACTGGACCCCGCGGTGAACGTCGAGCTCCTGGTGCCCGGCGAGTCGACCGAGGTCCGCGGATGAGCGGCGACACGCGCTTCGACCTCTGGTACCTGTTCGCACTCGCGGGAGCGGTTCTGATCGGAGCGGTGCTGCCGGTGCTGCCGACCGGCGCGGCCGTCTCGGCCGGTGCCGTGCTGGCGTCGCACAGCAACCCGATCGGGCTGGTCGGCGTCCTGATCGCCGGCGCGGCCGGTGCGTACGTCGGCGACCTGATCGTGTACGCCGGTTGCCGGTTCGGCGGAGAGCGGCTGGCCAAACGCATCGGCTGGCTGCGCGACAACGCCTCGCTGGATGCACTGCGCGACCGTCTGGCCGACCACGAGATAGGTGTGTTGCTGACGTCCAGGCTCATCCCGGGCGGCCGGGTTCCGGTGCTGCTCGCGGCCGGGCTGGCCGGGTATCGCTGGGAACGGTTCGCGGTGGTGGACCTGGCCGCGTCCTCGCTCTGGGCGGCGGTTTACATGGCGATCGGACTCCTCGGCTTCGCCTTGTTCGACGAGCCGTGGCAGGGCGTGCTGGCCGCGATCGTGCTCGTCGTACTGACCACCGTGCTCAGCAGCCTGGTCCAGCGCGCGCGTCGGCGGCGCCGGGCGAAGTCAGACGCCGAATGACGCGCTGCGGAGTCGCTCGACCAGCTCCGCGTCACCCTCGAGCTGGACGTCGGCCACCTGCTGGCGGCCCATGCAGAACAGCACCAGCTCGGCCGGATCGCCGGTCACCGTCACGGACCCGCGCTCGGTGGGTCGCTTGGCGACGGACGTCGTACCGTCGGGGCGTCTGAGCACCACGCCGCTCGGGGCCTTCCGGAGGAACGACTTCGCGCCGAGCCGGACGCCCTTCCACAGGCCCTCCTGCTGCTCGGCCGGCAGCGTGCGGACCTGGTACGACGGCTGGGCCCGGCGGACGTCCTCGTGGTGCACGAAGTACTCGGTGGTGTTGAGCTGGTGGCCGAGCTTCGGGAACGCGTAGATCGAGGCTCGGGGCGGGCCGTTGCGGACTTTGTCGACGACCTCGGTGAAGCTGTAGCGCCCCTTCGCCCGCGCCATCCGCCGCGCGGTGGTGTCCGACAACGCCGGAATCATGATGCCCGGCCCGGCCATCGGATCGGCCTCCCGCACATACAGATGCACGGCGAGGTCGTACGTCAACCACCCCTCACACAGCGTGGGCTGATCAGGCCCGAGCTGATCGAACAGATCACACAGAGCAAGTCGTTCTACCCGGCTGTAGTCGGTCACGAACTCGATCCTAACTTCAACTACTACTTGCTTCTTCTCTTCATCCTCCACAGGCGACCTGAGGAAAGAAAAGAAACAGGAAGGGGCGCGGGGAATGGCAGAATGTCAATCGTTGTCATGTCTATGCCTGGTGTTCGCACCTGACTGCCCTGGAGAGTGCCTTGCAGCCGAAAGTCCCCGACAAGGGAAGCGTCACCCGGCGGGGGCTCGCGGTTCTGCGGGTCGCGATCTGGGAGGAGCCGTGGATCTTCGCCTTCTCCGTGCTCGCCGCCATGCTCTACGGAGCGATGACCGTGGCCGGTGGCTGGGCGCTGGGCTGGGCGACCGATCACGTCCTCCGGCCCGCCTTCGAGAGCGGCCACACCACCTTCGGCTCGATCGCCTCGCTGATCGGGTTGTTCATCGGGATCGCCATCCTGAACGCGATCGGTGTGGTCGGGCGGCGACTCGGGGCCGGCGTGATGCAGTTCCGGCTGCAGGCGACGTACCGCCGCCGGGTCACCCGGCAGTACCTGAAGCTTCCGCTCGAGTGGCACCACCAGCACTCGACCGGCATGTTGCTGTCGAACGCCAACGCGGACGTGGAGTCGACCTGGTTCGTGATCGCTCCGCTGCCGATGGCGATCGGTGTGCTCGCGATGCTGGCGTTCGCGACCGTGGCGATGTTCGCGGCCGATCCGTGGCTCGCGCTCGTCGGCTGTCTGGTGTTTCCGCTGGTGTTCGTGGCGAACGTGATCTTCCAGCGCTACCTGCAGCCGCTCGCCACCCGGGCGCAGCAGCTCCGCGCTGACGTCTCCGAGGTGGCGCACGAGTCGTTCGACGGCGCACTGGTGGTGAAGACGCTGGGCCGCGAGGCCGCCGAGACCGAGCGCTTCCGGGAGCCGACGTACCAGCTCCGGGACGCGAACATCGCGGTGAACAAGGCCCGCGGCCTGTTCGACCCGGTGATCGACGGTCTGCCGCGGCTGGGTGTTCTCGCAGTACTGCTGGTCGGCGTCGCCCGGGTGCGGTCCGGTGGGGCGGACGCGGGTGACGTGGTCCAGGTGGCGTTCCTGTTCACGCTGATCGGCTTCCCGATCCGCGCGCTCGGCTGGGTGCTCGGTGAGTTGCCGCGGTCGGTCGTCGGCTGGGACCGGATCCAGCGGGTGCTGACCGCCGAGGGCGGGATCGAGTACGGCGAGGCGCGGCTGACCTCGACGAAGGCGGCCCGGTTGCAGGTGGCCGGCGTACGGTTCGGGTACCTGCCGGACCGCGACGTACTGGCCGGAGTGGACTTCACCCTCGACCCCGGACGGACCGTCGCGATGGTCGGTCCCACGGGCGCCGGGAAGTCGACGATGACCACGCTGCTGATGCGGCTGGTCGATCCGGAGCAGGGCGCGGTCAAGGTCGACGGGGTCGATCTGCGGGACCTGGCCCGGGACGAGCTGGCCGGATCGGTCGCGCTGGTGGCGCAGACCGCGTTCCTGTTCGACGACACGATCCGCGGCAACATCACGCTCGGTGGCGACTACAGCGACGAGGACGTCTGGGACGCGCTCCGGATCGCCCAGGGCGACGGCTTCGTGAAGCAACTGTCGGACGGTCTGGACACCAAGGTCGGCGAGCGCGGTACGACGCTGTCCGGCGGCCAGCGGCAACGCATCGCCCTGGCCCGCGCGCTGGTACGGCGTCCTCGGCTGCTGATCCTGGACGACGCGACCAGCGCGGTCGACCCACAGGTCGAGGCACGGATCCTGGCCGGGCTGCGGTCCGCCGTACAGGACGCCGCCGCGGCGACGACCGTGCTGGTGATCGCGTACCGGAAGGCGACGATCTCGCTCGCCGACGAGGTGCTGTTCCTCGACGAGGGCCGGATCGCGGCGCAGGGCACGCACACCGAACTGCAGGAGACGTCGGCCGCCTACCGGGATCTGGTCGACGCCTACGAGAAGGACGCGGAGCGCCGCCAGGAAGAGGCGGAGCTGGCCGCGGAGATCGACGATCTGGACTCGGAAGGAGCATCCGCGTGAGTGCGGCAGAAGCCAGCCGGTTGGACCATGGCGACGACGCCGGTGGTCTCGAGACCCTGCGGCAAGGGCTGAAGGTGTCGCCCGAGCTGGCGAACGGGTGGTGGGTCACCGGGATCCTCGCGCTGACGATGACCGCCGGGCGGATCGTCGTACCGATCGCGGTGCAGCAGACGATCGACAAGGGGCTGTCCGGTCCGGGCGGAGCGGACCTGTCGTACGTCGCCTGGATGTGCGTAGTCTGCACGCTCGGCATCCTCGTCACGGCCGGAGCGTCGTACCTGACCACCGTGCGGCTCGCGATCAACTCCGAGAACGGGCTGGCGACGATGCGGATCAAGGCGTTCCGCCATGTGCACGACCTGCCGGTGCTGACCCAGAGCACCGAGCGGCGTGGCGCACTGGTCAGCCGGGTCACGTCGGACGTGGACACAGTGTCGCAGTTCCTGCAGTTCGGCGGGTTCATCTTCCTGGTCAGCATCGGGCAGATGCTGCTCGCGACCGTGGTGATGTTCGTCTACTCCTGGCAGCTAGCGCTGGTGGTGCTGCTGTGCTTCATCCCGCTGTTCGCCAGCCTGAAATACCTGCAGCGGGCGATGTCGAAGGCGTACGGCATCGTCCGGGCCAAGGTCGGCGAGATGTTGTCCGCGGTCGCCGAGCCGGTGGTCGGCGCGCAGGTGGTCCGCGCGTACGCGATCGAGAAGCGGACGCAGGACCGGATCGACACCTCGATCGAGGACTACCGGCGGCAGGCGACGAAGGCCCAGGCGCTCACGGGGGTGACGTTCTCGATCGGTGGTCTGGCGGCGGGTCTGGCCAACGCCGGCGTGCTGTCGGTCGGTGTGCTGCTGGGTGTCGACAAGCAGGCGACGCTGGGCGAGCTCCTCGCGTTCATGTTCCTGGTCGCGCTGTTCTCCGACCCGGTGCAGATCGCGACGCAGGTGCTGACCGACGCGCAGAGTGCGTTCGCCGGGTGGCGGCGGGTGCTCGGCGTGATCGCGACCCCGGCCGATGTGGTCGACCCGGGAGAGTCGGGGGTGAAGCAGCCGCGCGGGCCGATCACGGTCGAGTTCGCGGACGTGGACTTCGCCTATCCCGAAGGCGATTTGGTCCTGCGCGATGTCGGCGTACGGATCGAGCCGCATCGGCGGGTCGCGGTGGTCGGCGAGACCGGGTCGGGCAAGACGACGTTCGCGAAGCTGCTGACCCGGTTGATGGATCCGACCTCGGGTTCCGTGCTGCTGGACGACGTGGATGCGCGCGAGATCTCGTTCGAGTCGCTGCGCGAGCGGGTCGTGATGGTGCCGCAGGACGGCTACCTGTTCGACGCATCGCTGGCCGAGAACGTGCGGTTCGGGCGGCCGGAGGTCACGGACGCGGAGCTGCTGACGGCGTTCGAGTCGCTCGGCCTGACGGACTGGCTGGAGTCGCTGCCGGACGGCCTGGACTCGCCGGTCGGGCAGCGTGGTGAGTCGCTGTCCGCGGGTGAGCGTCAGTTGGTCGCGCTGGTCCGGGCGAACATCGCGGACCCAGACCTGCTGGTGCTCGACGAGGCGACGTCAGCTGTCGACCCCGGCACCGAGGTCCGGGTCAACGCGGCGTTGGAGCGGCTGATGGCCGGGCGTACGTCCGTCACCATCGCGCACCGGTTGTCGACCGCGGAGGCGGCCGACGAGGTGCTGGTCTTCGACAACGGGGAGATCGTGGAGCGCGGCGCGCACGCGGAGCTGGTCGGCGCCGGCGGAGTGTACGAGCGCCTGCACGACAGCTGGATCGCGCAGCGCAGCGTGGCCTGACCGCTGGACGGAGGGATGGAGCCGGGACCCGGGAGGATGGGTCCCGGCCGCACCCACGGTCATGCTCAGGAAGTCGGGGCCGAACCGTTCTGCTGGCCGGCTCCCGGCTGCGGCACCAGCAGGAACTCGACACCGCCCTTGTCGTCGACCGCCGCGTCCAGGATCTTGTCGTCCAGGGCGTTCGCGGCGTTCTGCTCCAGGAACACGCGTGCTCCGGCCTCTTCCACCACCTGGTCACCGGGCCGCGGCGCCTCGGTCGTCGTCACCGCGAGCGCCGGATCCGCGGGGTTCTCCTGCGAGATCCGCACCCCGGCCCCCTCCGGCGCGCCCTCGACCCCCGTGATGCTCTTGATCACCAGAGTCGCGTTCTCAGTCAGGGTAAGCACAGCCCACTCCATCCGTCGGTTTCACTGAGCCCGCCCCGTGCCCGATCCCCCCGAACGCAAACCCCACCCCTGTGACTCGCCACCTTGAGCACCCACCAACCACAATCGGCGCCGAAATATGGTCACCCCGTGCTCAAAGTCCGCGCTTCGGCTGACTTTGTGTACCCACCAGCCACGGGTTCACGTCGTACGTGGTCGAGCGGTGCTCAAGGTAGGCGTTGGCGGCTTAAGCGGCGTGGGACGAGGGTGGTGGAGAGGGCTGTGGGGCGCGCCAGGTGGGGGGTTCGCCGGGGCGGTTTTGGCCGCGGTGGAAGGCTGCTCGGAGCCGGGCGAACAGGTCTGACCTGGGGTCGACTGCGTCTTCCCAGCCGAAGTGGACGAGTTCGATACCGCGGTCGCTCAGCCGCTGGTCGCGTCGATGGCTCCGGCGCAGGAGGCGTCGGCGCTCCGTGGCGCTGCCGGCCTCGTATTTCGCGAGCCCATCAGCTTCCGCCACCGTCCGGTACGTCGGCCACCAGAAGTCGACCCGCTCAGGCATCCAGACGACGCCGTCGAAGAACTGGGCCTGGAGGACGGGTGCGGGCAGCCCCGCGGCGGCGAACGCGACTCGGACGATCGACTCCAGCGCCGACTCCGATCTCGGGTCGCCGAAGCCGATCGAGGCACGTGCCCTCCCGATCCCGGGCCAGCGATGCTGACGTCCGACGACGGCTTCGAGCTCGGCCCGCGTCGTACCGATCGCCAACGCATGATCGACGCTGACGATCGCCTCACGAAGCGGCAGTTCCCGGGCGAGGTCGACGACTGTTCTGGCCACGCTCGTGACCGGCAGGCGCTGGTTTCGCGACAGATCGGCAGTTGTCAGCCCGGCACGTCGTACGACGATGTCCCGGCGGCGCTGGTTGCGTTTGGCCGCGGGCGGTCTGGTCAGCCACACGGCTTGCTCCGGCGGGCTGGAGCGACGTGCGGCATCAATCCAGGTCCGTACGCCGGCCAGCCGCGCCGCACTGAAGTGGCTGACCACCGAGCCCGGATACGCGGCCTGAGCGCAGACGATCCTCGCGGTCTCCTCGTCGACGGCCCCGTCGAGATAGTGCCCGTGGCGGCGTTGGAGCTGGCGGTTCCGGAGCAGACGGCGCAGGTCGGCATCGCTGAGCCCGAGCCCCAGCAGCATCGCTCGGCGCTGAGCCGTCAGGCGAGTCGCCAGCAGCCGCCCACGCACCCCGTCCCCGAGTCGATCCACCGACCCAGACTGCACCGCCGTACCCCACGCCGCACTCCACGTCTCGCTCGCCTGTGGACAACTACGCCACCTTGTGCTCGGGGTGGCTGTATCTCGGTGGCCGATTGTGGTTGGTGGGTGCTCAAAGTGGGAGTCGGCGGAAACCCGGGTGCGGCGGAAACGTGGGTGCGGAGTGTCGGTGGGGTGGTGTGTGATGCCGGTATGGCGATTGTGTTGGGGACACCGGCGGTTGATGAGTTGGGCAACGTTGTGCGGGCGCTGCGCGAGTGGCAGGACGATGCGGCTCCGATCCAGTTGCATCCGGGGGATCTCGGGTGGTTCTGGCGGTTCGGAGCGGAGCGGACGGCAGCGGCCACCAGGACGTGGAGCCGCGACGGCGACGTCGTCGCGGCCGGGATGCTCGACGAGCCGGAGCTGATCCGCCTGGCGATCAGGCCGGACCTGCAGCACGACGAGGAGCTCGCACAGCAGTTGGCCGAGGACGTCTCCGCGCCGGAGCGCAATGTCCTGATCGAGGGCAAGGTGTACGTCGAGGCCCCGATGGGCTCGCTCGTCCAGGACCTGCTGTTCAAGGACGGGTGGATGACGGACGACCCGTGGGTGCCGTTGCGTCGCGATCTGAGCGAGCCGGTGCCGGATCCCGGCCTGCGCGTCGACGTGATCGGAGCCGAGGAGGCGCACGAGCGGACGGGCGTGCAGCGGGCGTCGTTCGACGGATCGACGTTCACCGACGCGCGCTGGCACGCGATGGCCGACGGCGTGCCGTACGCGGACGCCCGCTGCCTGGTGGGGCGCAACGAGATCGGTGAGTCCGTGGCCGCAGTCACCGTGTGGTCGGCGGGAGAGGGCAGGCCCGGGCTGCTGGAGCCGATGGGCGTGCACCGGCTGCATCGAGGCCGCGGCTACGGCCAGGCCATCACGGTCGCGGCGGCGCGAGCCCTGCAGGACATGGGCTCGTCCAGCGCGATCGTGTGCACGCCTGGCTTCAACGTCGGAGCCGTCGCCACCTACAAGGCGGCCGGCTTCGAGCAGTTGCCGGACAAACGCGACCTGTACCGCAACGACTAGGCGGCCGCGTCGTCGGCGGCCCGGAGTACCCGGAGGATGTTGCCACCGGCAAGCTTTGCCAGCTCGTCATCGCTCCAGCCGCGATCGGCGAGAGCGGTGAACAGCGCCGGGTACGACGACACGTCCGGGAGCTCGACCGGGAACTCCGGGCACCCGTCGTAGTCGCCGCCGACGCCGATGTGGTCGACTCCGGCCACCTCGCGCACGTGCTCGACGTGTTCGACCACATCGGCCAGCGTGGCGAGCGGCTTCGGCGTGCCGTAGATCTCGGCCAGCCGCTTCCGGGTCTCCGGCTCGTTCGGGTCCAGGCCCTGCTTCTCCGCCGCCTCGCGAGCGCTCGCGACCCAGTCGACGTACGCCTGGGAGACGAAGTACGGGACGAAGGTGACCATGCAGACGCCGTCGTTGCGCGCGAGTGTCTCGAGGACGTCGTCCGGTGCATTCCGCGGTACGTCGCAGACCGCCCGGGAGGAGGAATGGCTGAAGATCACCGGTGCGCTGGTCACCCGCAGCGCGTGCCGCATGGTGTCGGCGGAGACGTGCGACAGGTCGACCAGCATGCCGATCCGGTTCATCTCCCGGACGACCTCCTCGCCGAAGTCGTTCAGTCCGCCGAGCACGGGCTCGTCAGTCGCGGAGTCGGCCCAGGACACGTTGTTGTTGTGGGTCAGCGTCATGTACCGGACTCCGAGCTCCCGCATCACCCGCAGTACGCCGAGGGACTCGCCGATCGAGTGGCCGCCCTCCATCCCCATCAGCGAGGCGACCCGGCCGGCCTTGATCGCCGCGTCGACGTCGGCGGCGGTCGACGCCAGCTGCAGCGCGTCCGGGAACCGCTCCACCAGCCGGAGCACGAAGTCGAGCTGCTCGAACGTCCGGCGGACCGAGTGCTCGTCCTGCGGGACCCACAGCGACCAGAACTGTGCGCCGACCTGTCCCTCCCGCAGCCGTGGCAGATCGGTGTGCAGCTGGGGAACCGAACCGCTCAGGTCGTGTGCGTCCAGGTCGTAGTCGCACAACTCGTGGAACGCGATCGGCAGGTCGTTGTGCCCGTCGATCACCGGCTGCGCCGTCAGGACGTCCCGGACCCTCGCCTCACTCGATGTCATCTCGCCATCCTGACAGATTCTGCCCGCGGTCAGGCGGCGGCCGTGCATCGGCGACAATGGGTCGGTGAGCATCGACGAGCTGACCTTCGACGCGGCCGGGCTGATCCCGGCAGTGGTGCAGCAATACGACACGCGCGAGGTCCTGATGGTGGGCTGGATGAACGCCGAGGCGGTACGCCGTACCGCGGAAACCGGACGGAGTACGTTCTGGTCCCGCAGCCGGCAGCAGTACTGGGTCAAGGGCGAGACCAGCGGCCATCGTCAGCACGTCAAGCAGATCCTCGTCGACTGCGACGCCGACACCCTGCTGGTGCTGGTCGACCAGGAGGGCCCGGCCTGCCACACCGGCACCCGCAGTTGCTTCGAGCACGGCGAGATCGAGGTCAAGCCGTGAACCAGAGCGTCACCGAGACCACGATCGCGAAGGAAGCCGTGAACAGCCCCAGCCTCGAGACCTTCCGGGAGTACGCCAAGGACCGCCGTGTCATCCCGGTGACGCGCCGGCTGCTCGCGGACGCCGAGACGCCGATCGGTGTCTACGGCAAGCTCGCGGCCGAGCGCGAGGGCACGTTCCTGCTCGAGTCGGCCGAGAACGGCGGGGTCTGGTCGCGCTACTCGTTCATCGGTGTCCGCTCCGCCGCGACCCTGACCGAACGCGACGGCCAGGCCGTCTGGACCGGCAACCCACCGGTCGGCCTGCCCGAGACCGGTGACCCGCTGCAGGCGCTGCGCGAGACGCTGGAGATCCTGCACACGCCCCGCCTGCCCGACCTGCCCCCGCTGACCGGCGGCATGGTCGGCTTCCTCGGGTACGACGCCGTCCGCCGGCTGGAGCGGTTGCCGGACACAACGACCGACGACCTCGGCCTGCCTGAGCTGACGTTCCTGTTCGCCACCGACCTGGCCGCGCTCGACCACGAGACCGGCGAGATCTGGCTGATCGCGAACGCGGTCAACTGGGACGACTCCGACGAGCGGGTCGACGAGGCGTACGCCGATGCGGTCCGCCGCCTCGACGCGATGGAGGCGGACCTCGCCCAGCCGACACCGTCGTACGTCGTCCGCGCGGACCGCGGCGCGCAGCCGGATCCGCACCGCCAGCGGTCCAGCGCCGAGTACCGGGAGGCTGTGGAGCACGCCAAGGAGGAGATCCGGGCCGGGGAGGCGTTCCAGATCGTCGTGTCCCAGCGGTTCGAGCTGCAGAACACCGCGTCCGCGCTGGACGTCTACCGGGTACTGCGCCGGTCGAACCCGAGCCCGTACATGTACCTGGTCCGCCTGGATGGCTTCGACATCGTCGGCTCCAGCCCCGAAGCGCTGGTGAAGGTGACCGAGAACAAGGTGATCCTGCACCCGATCGCCGGCACCCGCCGCCGCGGCGCCACGCCGGAGGAGGACCACGCGCTGGAGGAGGAGTTGCGCGCCGACGCCAAGGAGCGCGCCGAGCACCTGATGCTGGTCGACCTCGGCCGCAACGACGTCGGCAAGGTCTGCGCGCCGGGCACGGTCGAGGTGGTCGACTTCATGGACGTCCGCCGCTACAGCCACGTGATGCACCTGGAGTCGACGGTCACCGGCCAGCTGGCCGCTGGGCGGACCGCGTTCGACGCGCTCACCGCCGCGTTCCCGGCCGGAACGTTGTCCGGGGCACCCAAGCCGCGGGCGATGGAGATCATCGACAAGCTCGAGGTGACCCGGCGCGGCGTGTACGGCGGCGTGGTCGGCTACCTGGACTTCGCCGGTGACGCCGACACCGCGATCGCGATCCGGACCGCGGTCCTGCGCGGTACGACGGCGTACGTGCAGGCGGGTGCGGGCATCGTCGCCGACTCCGACCCGGCCGCCGAGGACGCGGAGTGCCGGACCAAGGCGGCCGCGGTGCTGAACGCCATCGCCGTCGCGGGAACGTTCAGTGATGTGTGATGAAGCCGCAGCGACTGGTTGACCTGCTCGCACTGATTGGGCTCGTCCTGCTCGGCTTGTCGGCGTACCTGACCTGGTCGTCGGCCGATCCGGGCAGCGGGCGGCCGGTCGTGGACTTCAACGGCTACACCGTCACCAAGGCGCCGGTGACACTGGCGCTGGCGTCGCTGGTCGCGGTCGTGGTCACCAAACTCGCCGGTACGGCGCTGCGGCGCGTGCTGGGTGCTCTCGTGCTGCTGATGGGTGCGGGCGCCATCGGTGTCGCGCTGCAGGTGCGACCGGGCTCGGACGAGCTGGGCCGGATCCGCCCGGAGCTGAGCCAAGCGCTCACCGACCACGTGTCCGTGACCGGAGGTCCGGCTCCGTGGTTCGCGCTGGCCGGGGGAGTGGCGCTGATCGGGGCGGGCCTGATCGCCTTGCTGACAGCGCATCGCTGGCGCCGCGCGACCGCTCGCTACGAGCGTGATCCGGCCGCCACACCGGCCGATCAGTGGAAGGCGATCGACGCAGGAGAGGACCCGACTCTCTGAGCTCGGCGGGCTACCGCCACAATAGGACGGGACGACGACGAGGAGTGGCGCCAACCATGGACAATACGACAGCCGATCAAGCGGTGACGCGAGTGAGCGAGGAGGCTCACGACCTGCACGGCAACAGCCCGGCGGCCTGGACCGCCGTGGTGATTGTGCTGGTCGCGTTCACGCTAGGGGCCATCGCAATGGTGCTCGGCCCGAACTGGCTGCTGTTCTGGATCTCGGTCGCGATCGCCGTACTCGGCGCGCTGACCGGCAAGGTGTTGCAACTGCTGGGCTTCGGTGTCCCGGCAGACGGCCACCACTGAGGAGTTGACCGATGACGACGGTGCTTGACGACATTCTCGTGGGGGTTCGGGAAGACCTCGCGGAGCGCCAGGCGCGGGTCAGCCTGGACGATCTCAAACTGGAGGCGCAGCGCAAGCCCGGCGCCAAGGACCCGATGCCGGTGTTCCGCGGCGACGGGATCGCGATCATCGCCGAGGTGAAGCGGTCCAGCCCGTCCCGGGGCGAGCTGGCCGAGATCAGCGACCCGGCCGCGCTGGCCGGGGAGTACGAGGGCGGTGGCGCCGCGGCGATCTCGGTGCTGACCGAGAAGCGCCGGTTCAACGGCAGCCTGGACGACCTGCGGGCGGTCCGCGGCCGGGTCGACGTGCCGGTACTGCGCAAGGACTTCGTGATCTCGTCGTACCAGCTCTGGGAGGCCCGCGCGGCCGGCGCCGACATGGTGTTGCTGATCGTCGCGGCGCTGGAGCAGGAGGCGCTGGTCTCGCTGATCGAGCGTGCGCACTCGATCGGGCTGTGCCCGCTGGTCGAGGTGCACGACGAGGAGGAGACCCGGCGTGCGGTGGACGCCGGCGCCCAGCTGATCGGCGTGAACAACCGGAACCTGAAGACCCTCGAGGTCGACCGGGACACCTTCGCCCGGGTCGCGCCGACCATCCCGGCCAACCTGGTCCGGGTGGCGGAGTCCGGGGTTCGCGGTCCGCATGATGTAATCGAGTTCGCGCGCGCCGGGGCCGATGTCGTCCTCGTCGGTGAAACCCTGGTGACCGGCGGCGATCCGCGTGCTTCGGTCGCCGACCTCGTCGCCGCCGGGTCGCACCCCGCCATCCAGCAGCGGCACTAGACCTCTCCTCGCGTCGGTCCAAACGGCGCGGGGGTGGTGGAAGACCCTCCCGTGCCTCAGGCCGGTGTTTCTTTGGAAGGCTTTTCGGATGAGTACTGTGCTGCCCGACCAGCTCGGGCACTTCGGCCGTTTCGGCGGCAGGTTCATGCCGGAGGCGCTGATCGCGCCACTCGACGAGCTGACCCGGGCCTGGCAGGAAGCCATGGCCGACCCGGAGTTCACCGGCGAGTTCGACCGGATGCTGCGTGAGTACGCCGGTGTCCCGAGCCTGCTGTACGACGCGACCCGGCTGTCCGAGGCGGCCGGGGCGCGGATCCTGCTGAAGCGCGAGGACCTGAACCACACCGGTGCGCACAAAGTCCGCAACGCGCTCGGCCAGGCGCTGCTGACCAAGCGGATGGGCAAGACCCGCGTCATCGCCGAGACCGGCGCCGGCCAGCACGGCGTCGCGACCGCGACCGCGTGCGCCTACCTCGACCTCGAGTGCGTGGTCTACATGGGCGAGGTCGACACCGAGCGGCAGGCCCTGAACGTGGCCCGGATGAAGCTGCTCGGCGCCGAGGTGATCTCGGTGAAGACCGGCAGCCGGACGCTGAAGGACGCGATCAACGACGCGCTGCGCGACTGGGTCGCCAGCGTCGACAAGACCCACTACATCCTCGGTACGGCGGCCGGTGCGCACCCGTTCCCGGCGATGGTGCGCGATTTCGTCCGTGGCATCGGCGACGAGGCGCGGGCCCAGTCGCTCGAACTGCTCGGCAGGCTGCCCGACGCGGCGGTCGCATCGGTCGGCGGTGGATCGAACGCGATCGGCCTGTTCGCCGCGTTCATCCCCGACGCCGAGGTGAAGCTGTACGGCATCGAGCCGGGTGGTGACGGCTTCGAGACCGGCCGGCACGCGGCCACGATCAGCGCCGGGCAGGTCGGCGTACTGCATGGCGCGCGGTCGTTCCTGCTGCAGGACGAGGACGGGCAGACGATCGAGTCGCACTCGATCTCGGCCGGGCTGGACTACCCGGGCGTCGGGCCGGAGCACGCGTGGCTGGCCGACACCGGACGGGCGTCGTACCGCCCGATCACGGACGCCGAGGCGATGGAGGCGTTCCGGCTGCTGTCGCGGACCGAGGGCATCATCCCGGCGATCGAGTCGGCGCACGCGGTCGCCGGTGCGTTGGACATCGCCAAGGAACTGGGGCCGGAGGCAACCATCCTGGTGAACCTGTCCGGTCGTGGTGACAAGGACATGGACACCGCGAGCAAGTGGTTCGGACTGATCGACGCGCCGGAGGCCGGTCGTGAGTGAAGTGATTGCCCTGGGCAAGGCCGGGGCCGCGATCCGGACGGCGAACGACGCGGGCCGCGGCGCCCTGGTCGCGTACCTTCCGGCCGGCTACCCGTCGTACGACGGTGGGATCGATGCGATCAAGGCGCTGGTCGACGGTGGCGCCGACGTGCTCGAGATCGGGTTCCCGTACAGCGACCCGGTGATGGACGGTGTCACGGTCCAGCGCGCCTCCGAGGCCGCACTGGCCGCAGGGCTGCGGACCCGTGACGTCCTCAGCACGGTGGAGAAGCTCGCGTCGTACTCCGACGTGCCGGTGCTGGTGATGACGTACTGGAACCCGATCGAGCGGTACGGCGTGGACCGGTTCGCCGCCGACCTCGCCGGGGCCGGGGGAGCGGGGCTGATCACGCCCGACCTGATCCCGGACGAGGGCGCGGAGTGGATCGCGTCCGCGGACAAGCACGACCTGGACAAGGTGTTCCTGGTGTCGCCGTCGTCGACCGACGAGCGGATCCGGATGACCACCGCCGCGTGCCGCGGTTTCGTCTACGCGACCGCGGTGATGGGTGTCACCGGGACCCGGGAGAAGCCGTCGGACCTGGCGGCGCCACTGGTGGCGCGGACGAAGGCGGCCACCGGTGTTCCGGTCGGTGTCGGCCTCGGTGTCTCGAACGCGGACCAGGCCGCCGGTGTGGCGGCGTTCGCAGACGCGGTCATCGTCGGTTCGGCGTTCGTCAAGGTGGTCGAGGCCGGTGAAGGCCCGGCGGGTGTGCGAAGGCTCACGGAGAGCCTGGCCGAGGGTGTCCGCAGGGAACCCAGCACCGCCGCCAGTCGTTAGAACCGCCGTGAGTCGAACCAGGAACGCGGCACTCCTGCTGACCGCGGTGGCTCTGCTGGCCCTCGCGGGCTGCAGCGGCGGCAAACAAGAGGCGGACAACCCCGGTGGAGCGGTCATCCGCACCACCCAGAACCCGAACGGTCTGCGCGGGGCGAGTCTGGACCGGCCGTACGCGATGCCGGCGAAAACCCTGACCGACACGGGTGGCAATCCGTTCAACCTGGTCACCTCGACGAAGAAGCCGGTCACGCTGGTGTTCTTCGGCTACACGAACTGCCCGGACGTCTGCCCGACGGTGATGGCCGACGTGGCGTCCGCGCTGACCAAGCTGGACCAGTCGGTGCGCGACCAGGTCCAGTTGCTGTTCATCACCACCGACCCGGCCCGCGACACCGGCCCGGTGATCCGTAAGTACCTGGACCGGTTCGACCCGTCGTTCGTCGGGCTGTCCGGTTCGCTGACTTCGATCAAGGACATCGCACAGGCCGTCGGCGTAGCGGTGGAGGGGATGCAGAAGCTTCCCTCCGGCGGGTACGAGGTCGGGCACGGTGCCCAGGTGATCGGCTTCGGCAAGAACGACAAGGCGAACGTGCTCTGGTTGTCGAACGCCGCCATCGGCGACCTGGCGCATGACTTCGGGAAGCTGGTGGAGGACAACCAGTGAGCAAGTGGCGACAGCCGTGGTTCCCCTGGGTCTCCCTGGCGGCACGGCTCGTGCTGGGCGTGGTGATGCTGGTGGCGGGTGCGCTGAAGGTGACCGACCCGGAGACCGCGGCGCAGGCGGTCCGGGCGTACGAGATCCTGCCGAGCGGGCTGGTCTCGCCGGTCGGCTGGGGGCTGCCGTTCCTGGAGATCGCGATCGGGTTGCTGTTGATCGTCGGTTTCGGTGTCCGCGCCGCGGCCGTGGCCGCAGGTGTTTTCATGATCGTGTTCATCGTCGCGGTTTCGTCCGCCTGGGTGCGCGGCCTCGCGATCGACTGCGGCTGCTTCGGCGGCGGTGGACAGATCGCCCCTAGCCAGACGAAGTACCTGCAGGAGATCCTGCGGGACGTCGGCCTGCTGCTGCTCGCGGCCTGGCTGTGGCTGAACCCTGTGAGTAAGTACGCCCTCGAGACCGACCCATCCACCGAATCGTCCGCCCGGACAGGAGCCACCGCGTCGTGAGCAAGACCAAAGCCCCCGTGAATCCGCTGGTGCAGCAGACCAAGCGGCGGATCTCGCCCGGGATCATCGTGGTGATCGTGCTGGTGCTGGCCCTCGGGGCCGGCGTCGGCGTGCAGTACTGGCGCGGCCACTCCAAGATCGAGGTGAGCGCGAACGGGCGGCCCGAGCCGACCGTGATCACCGGCCCCGGCCAGGCCGGCAAAGGTGTCACCGTCGGCCAGGCCGGCGCGAAGGCGCACATCGACCTGTACCTCGACTTCCGCTGCCCGCACTGCGCGGAGTTCGAGGAGGCGACCGGCGCGACCGTCGACAAGCTGGTCCAGGACGGCACCGCCACCCTGACCTACTGGCCGCTCGGCTTCGTCAACCCGGACGCCTCGCCGCGGCTGGCCAACGCCTTCGCCGCCGCGGCCGCGAACGGCAAGGCACTCAGCTTCGCCGACGAGATGTACGGCGACTTCAGCAAGTCCTGGACCACCGACCAGCTGATGGAGCTGGGCAAACAGCTCGGCATCGGCGACGCGAAGTTCCAGCAGGCAGTGCAGGACAACACGTACGCCGGCTGGCTCGACACCGTCTCCAAGGCGTCGGACGACCGCGGCGTGACCGGTACGCCGACCGTCTACGTCAACGACAAGCAACTCGACGCCGACCAACTGACCGCGGAAGGCCTGCAGAAGGCCGTGGACGCGATCGCGAGCTGACGCACCGAGTCCCCATCGTGACCATGAGTTTCTGGTCGCGGTGGGACGGGTCGAGTAGCGTTCCCACTTGCCATGTCTAGTCTGATTCCCGCCGTGATGGTTCCGGCGTTCATCCCCAGCCCGAGCCAGGGTGTCTGGCACGTCTTCGACCTGCCGATCCGCGCGTACGCGCTGTGCATCCTGGCCGGCATCTTCATCGGCTACTGGCTCGGCCGCCGGCGCTGGGTCGCCCGCGGCGGCTCGCCCACCGTGCTGGCCGACATCATGTTCTGGGCCATCCCGTTCGGTTTGGTCGGGGCCCGGATCTACCACGTCATCACCGACGCCGAGCTGTACTTCGGCGAGGGCCGGCACCCGATCGACGCGCTGAAGATCTGGCACGGCGGGCTCGGCATCTGGGGTGCGGTCGGGTTCGGCGCACTCGGCGCCTGGATCGCCTGCCGGCGGGCCAAGGTGCCGTTCCTGGCGGTCGCGGACGCGATGGCGCCCGGGATCGCGCTGGCGCAGGTCCTCGGCCGGTTCGGGAACTACTTCAACCAGGAACTGTTCGGCAAGCCGACCGACAAGCCGTGGGGCCTGGAGATCTCGCCCGAGCACCGGCCGGAGGGGTACCAGAACTTCGCCACCTTTCACCCGACGTTCCTGTACGAAGCGATCTGGAACCTCGGTGTGGTGGCGCTGGTGATCCTGGTCGACCGCCGCTTCAAGCTCGGCCACGGCCGCGCGTTCGCCCTCTACGTGGCCGGCTACACCGCCGGTCGCGCCTGGGTCGAGAACCTGCGGATCGACACCGTCAACCACTTCCTCGGCCTGCGGCTGAACGTGTGGACGTCGTTGATCCTGTTCGTCATCGCCGTCGTCTACTTCATCGTCAGCGCTCGGCTCCAGCCCGGCCAGGAGGACATCTCCGGCGGTCCCGCCGCCGGCCGGCCCACCGAGGACGAGGCGACGCCCGAGACCGAGACCGGCCCTGACGACGATCCGAAGGTAGACGCTGAGCCCAAGGTCGAGGCGAACAGCACCAACGGTTCCGATCCCGACGGGTCTCGTGACTGACATACCTGAGGATTCTGCCGAGCATCACGGAGATCACACTCATCGTGATGTGAACGGTGGCTGGCTGCGGCCGGCGGTGTTCGGGGCGATGGACGGCCTGGTGTCGAACTTCGCCCTGATCGCCGGCATGGACGGCGGGACCGAGTCCGGCTCGAACGTGATCGTCCTGGCCGGGCTGGCGGGCCTTGCCGCGGGCGCGTTCTCGATGGCGGCCGGGGAGTACACCTCCGTCGCCTCGCAGCGCGAGCTGGCCCGGGCCGAGATCGAGGTGGAGCGCAAGGAGATCCAGCGCCACCCGGTCGACGAGGAAATCGAGCTCGCCGAGACCTATCGCGCCAAGGGCCTCGACCCGGACCTGGCCAGCAAGGTCGCCAAGCAGTTCCACACCGACCCCGACCAGGCCCTCGAGGAGCACGTCCGCGAGGAGCTCGGCATCGACCCGCACGACCTGCCGAACCCGGTGGTCGCGGCCGCGTCCTCGTTCGTCTGCTTCGCGGTCGGCGCGTTCATCCCGCTCCTGCCGTACCTCCTCGGCGCCGGCAGCGTCGTACCGGCACTGATCATGTCGCTCACCGCGCTCTTCGTCTGTGGCGCTGTCGTCTCCCGCGTCACGAGTAGGTCGTGGTGGTACTCCGGCCTCCGCCAACTGCTCCTCGGCGGCCTGGCTGCAGCCCTCACCTACTTCGTCGGAACGCTGGTAGGACCCGGCATCGGCTGAGTATGCGTGAACAGCCCGCTGTAGGCGTTCAGGGCAGGCTGGCCGCCTAGGTGGGCGTAGAGGACGTTCGAGCCCTTGCTGATCTCACCCTCGCGGATCAGGTCGATCAGGCCCGCCATCGACTTGCCCTCGTAGACCGGGTCGATGATCATCCCTTCGAGCTGCCCGGTCAGGCGGATCGCGTGGAGCGTCGACTGCACGGGGATGCCGTACAGGTCACCGGCCCAGCCCTCGAGCACGGTGATCTCGTCGTCGCGGAGCTCCCGGCCGAGCTGGATCAGTTCGGCGGTCGCCCGCGCGATCCGCGCGACCTGGTCGTGGGTCTCCTGCAGCTTCGCGCTCGCGTCGATCCCGATCACCCGCCGCGGCCGGTCCTGCCCGGCGAAGCCGGCGATCATCCCGGCCTGCGTCGACCCGGTGACCGCGCAGACGATGATCGTGTCGAAGAACACGCCGAGTTGCAGCTCCTGCTGTGCGACCTCGCCGGCCCAGCCCGCGAACCCGAGCCCGCCGAGTGGGTGGTCCGAGGCACCCGCGGGGATGGCGTACGGCGTACCTCCGCGGGCCTCGACGTCGGCGAGGGCTTCCTTCCAGCTGTCCTTGAAGCCGATCCCGAAGCCGGCCGGGTCGAGGCGGACCTCGGCACCCATGATCCGGCTCAGCAGGATGTTGCCGACCCGGTCGTTCAGCGCGTCCGGCCAGTCGACCCAGTTCTCCTGCACCAGCACGGCTTTCAGGCCGGCCTTCGCCGCGACCGCCGCCACCTGCCGGGTGTGGTTCGACTGATATCCACCGATCGACACCAGCGTGTCCGCACCCTGCGCGAGCGCGTCGGGCAGCAGGTACTCGAGCTTCCGCGTCTTGTTCCCGCCGTACGCGAGTCCCGAGTTGCAGTCCTCCCGCTTCGCCCAGATCCGGGCCCCACCGAGGTACGTGCTCAGCCGGTCGAGCGGATGCACCGGGCTCGGCCCGAACAGCAGCGGATACCGTGGGAAATCGGACAGTGCCATGGTTCCTCCCGAAACTCGATCGCCCGGCGCCGCCGCCGTGACTAGGGTCGGCCAGATGTTCCCCGGCGAGATCGATGTCCAGCCGTCCATCTACCTCGACCACCTCGGCACCATCTTCGCCCGCTTCGGCGCCGACACCCAGGATTCCGGCAACGTCTCGTACGGCGTACAGACCGGTGCCGCCCGGTACTTCGTCAAGACCGCGGGCGACCCTGCGAACACCGACCCGTACCTGGGCTTCGGCGGCCGCGTCGCCCTACTGCGGAACGCCGTCGCGCTCGCGGAGTCCGTCGTACACCCCGCCCTGCCGACGCTGCACGCGGTGATCGAGTCGCCGGGCGGCCCCCTGCTCGTCTACGACTGGCGCGACGGCGAACTGCTCGGCATCCGCTCGGCAGCGCATGAACGATTCCGCGCCCTGCCCGTCGACGAGATCCTGACCGCGCTCGACACGCTCTACGACCTGCACGCCGATCTCGACGCGGCCGACTGGGTGGAGGGCGATTTCTACGACAGCGCCATGCTGTACGACTTCCCGACCCGCCGACTCACGGTGATGGACCTCGACACCTACCGCCGCGGTCCGCACCGCAATCACATGGGCCGCATGTTCGGCTCCACCCGGTTCATGGCCCCAGAACAGCTCTCCCTGGACGCCCCCATCGACACCCGCACGACGGCCTACGTCATGGCCCGCACCGCCCTCGTCTTCCTGTCCGACCCTCCACCGGCCCAGTACGCCGTCCTCCAGGAAGCCACCACCACCCGCTTCCCGTCGTACGCCGCCTTCCACGCCGCCTGGCTGTCAGCACGGTAGCCAAAAGCAGAAGAAGTCTTTGCGAAGAACTCTTCTGCATTTATCCTGGATGGTGTGACCGACCAGGAACTGCGGCTCGACGCCGCCACCTTGCGCGTGCTGGCGCACCCGATGAGGCTCACGCTGCTCCGGCATCTGCGCCAGCACGGCCCGGCGACGGCGCGGCAGCTCGCGGCGCAGTACGCCATCGACTCGGGTGCGGCCAGCTACCACCTCCGGCGGCTGGGCGAGGGCGGTCTGATCGAGGAGGACGTCGAGCGCGGCAACCGGCGGGACCGCTGGTGGCGGGCGCGCACGGCCGTGTCGGTGCACCATCCGTCCGGTGCGGAGGACGATCGGGCCTACGTACGGGCCGCGGTGCTCGCCTACAGCGATCAACTGCGCCGGGTCGCCGACGACGTCGCCCTGCTCTCCGACGAGTGGCTGGCCGCCTCGACGTTCAGTGACTACACGCTGCGGCTGAAACCGGCCGGGCTGGAGGAGGTCAAGCGTGAGCTGAAGGCTGTGCTCGACCGGCACCGCTCCGACGACGGAACACCGATCTCCGTGCAGCTGCAGGCCTTCCCGGTGCAGGAGCCTGCCAATGGCGCTTAGTACGCCCAAGGCCGCCTACCGCGACCCGAACGTACTGCGATGGGCGGGTGGCTACACGGCGTCGGTGGCTGGCGACGTCGTCTACTTCCTGGTGCTGGCCTGGGCGGTCACCCGAAGCGCCGGTGCTGCTGAGGTCGGTGCGGTGCTCGCGGTCGGAGCTGTGCCGCGGGCCGTGCTGATGCTGGTCGGCGGTGTCGTCGCGGACAGGTTCGGACCACGGCGCATCGTGATCGCCAGTGACCTCGTCCGCTGCCTGCTCGTGCTGTCGGTGGCCGTTGCGGTGTTCGCGGCCGGCACGCGGCTCTGGCTGCTCTTCGGTCTGGCGCTGGTGTTCGGCGTGGTCGACGCTCTGTTCATGCCGGCTGTCGGGGCGCTGCCGCCGAGGATTGCCGAGCCGGAGGAACTCGCGCGGGTCCAGGGGCTGCGGACGCTGGCCGTGCGGATCAGCAACGCGGCCGGACCGCTGATCGCCGCGGTCGTCCTCACGGCGAGTGGGGCGGCAGGTGGGTTCGCAGTGGCCGGGTCGCTGTTCGGGCTGTCGGTGGTGCTGCTGATCGGCGTACGGGTCAAACCGCTTGTTGCGCAAGGGGATCCGGCCGACGACGGAGTACGTGCCGGGCTGAGTTATCTGCGTCGCAACAAGCACCTGAGCAGACTGGTCGTGGTGATCGGGTTGAGCGAGCTGTGCTTCAGCGGACCAGTGGGGATCGGCCTCGTCCTGCTCGTCGGCGAGCGGAACTGGAGTGCCGGGGTGCTGGGCTGGGCGTTGAGTGTGTTCAGTATCGGGGGAGCTGTGGCCGGCGTACTGCTGACGCTCGCGCGCCGGATCCCTCGGGCCGACGTGACACTGGCGACGTCGCTGCTGCTGACCGCTGTGCTGGTTGCGGCCGTCGGCCAGGTGTCCGCGGCGGTGGCGGTCGTCGTGGTGGCGGCAGCGCTCGGGGCGATCAGCGGCGTCTCGATGGGAGTCGCCAACGCGTTGCTGCAACGCCGGACCGACGCCCGCTATCTCGGCCGGGTGAGCTCGGTGACGGCAGTCGCGACGGTCGGCCTGAGCCCGCTGCTTTACCCCTTGACCGGCTTGGCTGCCGCTGCGTGGGGAGCCGGCGCGATCTTCCTCGGCTGTGGGGCTGTCTGCCTGATCGCAGCAGGCGCCGCCGCGACGACATCAGGACCGGCCGTTCGGGGCAGATGAATCTCCGGTGCCGTGGGTGGTTCTGAGCAGGGCTTACTGGGAAGATTGGGGCTAGGAGTGAGCACTTGCTTACTGTGGGTTAGTAGGGCGTGGTGACGGTGGAACGGCTGTCCATCTGTCGGGCGTCATGAGGTAGTCTCGGGACACCCGGCTTGGGCCAATGTTGTCCCGCGGCCAGTTGTTGACCGTAGGACGACGGGAGCCCCTGAATGTTTGGTCGCGCCCCCTTCCCGAGCGAGGGACTGTACGACGGAGCCCACGAGCACGACGCTTGTGGTGTCGCCTTCGTCGCCACCCTGACCGGTGAACCCAGCCACGACATCGTGGCCAAGGCCTTGACCGCCCTGCGCAACCTCGAGCACCGTGGCGCCTCCGGTGCCGAACCGGACTCCGGCGACGGTGCCGGCATCCTGCTCCAGATCCCTGACACCTTCTATCGCAAGGTGTGCGACTTCGAGCTGCCGGTACCGCGCAGCTACGCCACCGGAATCGCGTTCCTCCCGACCGATGCCGACGACGCCGCGAAGGCGATCGCGCGGATCGAGGAGCTCGCCGCCGAGGAGAAGCTGACCGTCCTGGGCTGGCGCGACGTGCCGACCTCCCCGGACCTGCTGGGTGCCACCGCTCGCTCGGTGATGCCGACGTTCAAGCAGCTGTTCGTGGCCGCGCGGGCCGGCCGGGTGCTCGGACTGGCGCTGGAGCGGATGGCGTTCCGGTTGCGGAAGCGGGCCGAGAAGGAGACCGAGACCTACTTCCCGTCGCTGTCCGGCCGGACCATCACCTACAAGGGGATGCTGACCACCGACCAGCTGGACAAGTTCTTCCCCGAGCTGACCGACCCCGACCTCGCCTCCGCGATCGGCGTCGTGCACTCACGGTTCTCGACGAACACGTTCCCGTCCTGGCCGCTGGCCCACCCGTACCGCTACATCGCGCACAACGGCGAGATCAACACCGTCCAGGGCAACCGCAACTGGATGCGGGCTCGCGAGGCCCTGCTCGCCAGCGACCTGATCCCCGGCGACCTCGAGCAGCTCTACCCGATCTGTACGCCGTCCGCCTCGGACTCGGCGTCGTTCGACGAGGTGCTCGAGCTGCTGCACCTGGGCGGCCGGTCGCTGCCGCACGCCATCTTGATGATGATCCCGGAGGCGTGGGAGAACGCGACCACGATGGACCCGGCGCGGCGGGCGTTCTACGAGTTCCACTCGACGCTGATGGAGCCGTGGGACGGCCCGGCGTCGGTGGTCTTCTCCGACGGCAGCAAGGTCGGCGCGGTGCTGGACCGCAACGGCCTGCGTCCCTCCCGCTACTGGGTCACCGAGGACGGACTCGTCGTCCTGGCGTCCGAGGCCGGCGTACTCGACATCGACCCGGCCACCGTCACCGAGAAGGGCCGGCTCGAGCCGGGCCGGATCTTCCTGGTCGACGTCGAGGCGCACCGGATCATCACCGACTCCGAGGTGAAGAACGCGCTCGCCACCGAGCACCCGTACGACGAATGGCTGCACGCCGGCCTGATCCGGTTCGAGGACCTGCACGAGCGTGAGCACGTCGTGCACAGCCACGCGTCGGTGACCCGTCGCCAGCAGGTGTTCGGGTACACGGAGGAGGAACTGCGGGTCATCCTCACCCCGATGGCCAGGGCCGCTGCGGAGCCGATCGGCTCGATGGGCACCGACACGCCGATCGCGGTCCTGAGCGACCGGCCGCGGCTGCTGTTCGACTACTTCGCGCAACTGTTCGCGCAGGTCACCAACCCACCGCTGGACGCGATCCGCGAGGAGCTCGTCACCTCGCTGTCGTCGTCGCTCGGCCCGGAGGCGAACCTGCTCAGCCCGAGCCCGGCGTCCTGCCGGCAGGTCGTGATCCCGTTCCCGGTGATCACGAACGACGAGCTGGCCAAGCTTCGCCACATCAACCTCGACGGCGACATGCCAGGCCTGGCCACGACGGTCCTGCGCGGCGTGTTCGACGTCGAAGGCGGGGGAGACGCGCTGAAGGCGCGGCTCGAGGAGATCTGCGCCGAGGCCGACGCCGCGATCAAGGACGGCGCCCGCATTCTGGTGCTGTCCGACCGCCATTCGAACGCGGACAGCGCGCCGATCCCGTCGCTGCTGCTGACCGCCGCGGTCCACCACCACCTGGTCCGGGAGAAGACCCGTACGCAGGTCGGCCTCGTGGTCGAGGCCGGCGACGTCCGCGAGGTCCACCACGTGGCCCTGCTGATGGGGTACGGCGCTGCCGCCATCAACCCGTACCTCGCGCTGGAGTCGGTCGAGGACCTCTGCCGCCGCGGCACCTACCTGCCGGGCGTCGAGCCCGAGCAGGCCGTGCGCAACGTGGTGAAGTCCCTCGGCAAGGGCGTCCTCAAGGTCATGTCGAAGATGGGCGTCAGCACGGTGGCGTCGTACACGGGTGCCCAGATCTTCGAGGCCAACGGCCTCGCGCCCGACCTGGTCGACACCTACTTCACCGGTACGTCGTCCAAGCTCGGCGGCGTCGGCCTGGACACGATCGCCGAGGAGGTACTCCGGCGACACCTGCGCGCGTACCCAGCCGACGGCATCCTGCCGGCGCACCGCAAGCTGGAGATCGGCGGCGAGTACCAGTGGCGGCGTGAGGGTGAGCCGCACCTGTTCGACCCGGACACAGTGTTCCGGCTGCAGCACAGCACCCGGACCGGGCGCTACGACATCTTCAAGCAGTACACGGCCCGTGTGGACGAGCAGTCCGAGCGGCTGATGACCTTGCGCGGCCTGTTCGGGTTCAACTCCGACCGCGAGCCGATCCCGGTCGAGGAGGTCGAGCCGGTCAGCGCGATCGTCAAGCGGTTCTCCACCGGTGCGATGAGCTACGGCTCGATCAGCGCCGAGGCGCACACCACGCTCGCGATCGCGATGAATCAGCTCGGCGGCAAGTCGAACACCGGTGAGGGCGGCGAGGACTCCGACCGCCTGCACGACCCGTCCCGGCGGAGCTCGATCAAGCAGGTCGCGTCCGGCCGGTTCGGCGTGACCGCGGAGTACCTGACGAACTCCGACGACATCCAGATCAAGATGGCGCAGGGGGCCAAGCCGGGCGAGGGCGGTCAGCTGCCCGGCAACAAGGTCTACCCGTGGGTGGCCAGCACCCGGCACTCGACGCCGGGCGTCGGCCTGATCTCGCCGCCGCCGCACCACGACATCTACTCGATCGAGGATCTGGCCCAGCTGATCCACGACCTGAAGAACGCCAACCCCGCAGCGCGCATTCACGTGAAGCTGGTCTCCGAGGTCGGCGTCGGCACGATCGCCGCGGGTGTCAGCAAGGCGCACGCGGACGTCGTACTGATCTCCGGTCACGACGGCGGCACGGGTGCGGCTCCGCTGACGTCGCTGAAGCATGCGGGCGGTCCGTGGGAGCTCGGCCTGGCCGAGACCCAGCAGACCCTGCTGCTCAACGGGTTGCGCGACCGGATCGTCGTACAGACCGATGGGCAGTTGAAGACCGGGCGGGACGTGGTCGTCGCGGCGCTCCTCGGCGCCGAGGAGTACGGCTTCGCCACCGCGCCGCTGGTGGTGTCGGGCTGCATCATGATGCGGGTCTGCCACCTCGACACCTGCCCGGTGGGCGTCGCGACGCAGAACCCGGTACTGCGCGAACGGTTCTCCGGCAAGCCCGAGTTCGTGGTGAACTTCTTCGAGTTCATCGCCGAGGAGGTCCGGGAATACCTGGCCCAGTTGGGTTTCCGGTCCCTGGACGAGGCGATCGGCCACGCCGAGGTTCTGGACATCCACCGCGCGGTCGACCACTGGAAGGCCGACGGCCTGGATCTGTCGCCGATCCTGCATGTGCCGGCGCTGCCCGAGGGCGCGTCCCGGCACCAGGTCGTCGAGCAGGACCACGGCCTGGACAAGGCGCTCGACAACGAGCTGATCCGGATCTGCCAGCCGGCGCTCGACAGCGGCGAGCCGGTCCGGGCGCAGCTGCCGATCCGCAACGTCAACCGGACCGTCGGCACGATGCTCGGCCACGAGATCACCAAGCGGTACCGCGCGGCCGGCCTGGCCGACGGCACCATCGACCTGACCTTCACCGGGTCGGCCGGCAACTCGTTCGCCGCCTTCGTCCCGAGCGGTGTCACGCTGCGGCTCGAGGGTGACGCCAACGACTACGTCGGCAAGGGCCTGTCCGGTGGCCGGGTGGTGATCCGGCCGGACCGGGTCGCGCGGTTCGACGCCGCCGACCAGATCATCGCCGGCAACGTCATCGCGTACGGCGCGACGTCCGGCGAACTGTTCATCAGTGGTGGCGTCGGGCAACGGTTCTGTGTCCGGAACTCCGGCGCCACCGCGGTCGTCGAGGCGGTCGGCGACCACGCCTGCGAGTACATGACCGGTGGGCGCGTCGTCGTACTGGGCGCCGTCGGCCGGAACTTCGCGGCGGGCATGTCGGGCGGCGTGGCTCACGTGCTCGATCTGGACCGCGCCCTGGTGAACCCGGAGCTGGTGGACCTGCTCCCGCTCACCGAGGACGAGTCCGGACTGTTGCAGGACCTGGTCCGCCGGCACCACGAGGAGACCGGATCGGAACGGGCGGCCAAGCTGCTCGCCGACTGGGCCGCGGCCGAGGTCAGGTTCACCACGGTGATGCCCCGCGACTACGCCCGGGTGCTGGCGGCCAAGGCGGCCGCCGAGCGGGACGGGCTGGACGAGGATGCCACCACGCGAGCGATGATGGAGGCCATCTGATGGCTGACCCGAAGGGCTTCCTGACCACCCCGCGCGAGGTCGCCGACCGGCGGCCGGTGGGCGAACGGGTGCAGGACTGGAAAGAGGTCTACCCCGGTGGGCCGGGCAAGGCGCTGCTGCCGATCATCACCAAGCAGGCCGGCCGTTGCATGGACTGCGGGATCCCGTTCTGCCACAGCGGGTGCCCGCTGGGCAACCTGATCCCGGAGTGGAACGACCTGGTCTGGCGGGACGACTGGTCCGGTGCGATCGAGCGGCTGCACGCGACCAACAACTTCCCGGAGTTCACCGGCCGGCTCTGCCCGGCACCGTGCGAGCCCGCGTGCGTGCTCGGCATCAACCAGGAGCCGGTGACGATCAAGAACGTCGAGGTCGCCATCATCGACAAGGCCTGGGAGAGCGGTGACGTCAAGCCGCAGCCGCCGGAATGGCTGACCGGCAAGACGATCGCGGTCGTCGGCTCCGGCCCGGCCGGCCTGGCCGCCGCCCAGCAGCTGACCCGGGCCGGCCACACCGTCGCGGTGTACGAGCGGGCCGACGCGCCCGGCGGCCTGCTGCGGTACGGCATCCCCGAGTTCAAGATGGAGAAGCTCCAGGTCGACCGCCGGATCCAGCAGATGAAGGAGGAGGGCACGGTCTTCCGCTCCGGTGTCAACGTCGGCGTGGACGTGACCGGCACCCAGCTCAAGCAGCGGTATGACGCCGTCGTGATCGCGACCGGTGCCACCGCGGCCCGCGACCTCCCGGTGCCCGGCCGCGGGTACGGCGGCATCCACCAGGCGATGGAGTACCTGCCGCAGTCGAACCGGGCCTCGCTCGGCCGGACGGTGGACGACCAGATCGTTGCCACCGGCAAGGACGTGGTGATCATCGGTGGCGGTGACACCGGTGCGGACTGCCTCGGCACCGCGCACCGGCAGGGCGCCCGCTCGGTGACCCAGCTGGAGATCATGCCGCGGCCGTCCGACGACCGCCCGACCGGCCAGCCGTGGCCGACGTACCCGATGATCTACCGGGTCGCCTCGGCCCACGAGGAGGGCGGCGACCGGGTCTACTCGGTCTCGACCGTCAACTTCGAGGCCGATGCCGAGGGCAACGTGTCCGGGCTGAACCTGGTCGAGGTCGAGTTCAAGGACGGCCGGTTCGTCCCGGTCGAGGGCACCGAGCGGACCATCCCGACGCAGCTGGTGCTGCTCGCGATGGGCTTCCTCGGGCCGGAGCGGGAGGGCTTCCTCGAGCAGCTCGGGGTCGAGCTCGACGAGCGCGGCAACGTGAAGCGGGACAAGAGCTACCAGACCTCGGTCGAGGGCGTTTTCGCCTGTGGCGACGCCGGCCGCGGCCAGTCGCTGATCGTGTGGGCCATCGCCGAGGGCCGCTCCTGCGCGAACGGCGTGGACACGCTGCTCACCGGCTCGTCGACCCTGCCCACCCCGATCCCGCCGACAGCCCGCCCACTCGCGGTCTGACCCCCGGACATGAAATGCGGGCTGCAGGCAACAAAACGTTGCGTGCAGCCCGCACCTGTGTGAACGGCCGGCAACGGCCACCCGGTTCGAGATGCGATGACTTGACCAGCCCAATAGGTTGGATTCGTGGCTAGCCGCCTGCTGACCAGAGCCCGGCTCCGCGCGATCGCGCCGTGGGCCTCGCTCACCCTGCTCTTCCTCGTCACCTCCGTCACCGTCGGGCTGCTCGGCTTCGTCAACGACTCCGAACGCGTCACCATCGGTGCGCACGCGGCTACC
Organism: Kribbella capetownensis; assembly: GCF_004331485.1. Classification (GTDB taxonomy): domain Bacteria; phylum Actinomycetota; class Actinomycetes; order Propionibacteriales; family Kribbellaceae; genus Kribbella; species Kribbella capetownensis. The sequence continues at coordinate 369,189 of NZ_SJKD01000003.1, read as the reverse complement.
GTCTCACCCACGTTCGACGGGTACGCCACGCTCGACCTCGGCGCTGTTCTGCCGCGGCTGCGGCTGCCGGCCGACACGCCCGGCGGCATCGGGATCAACATCGACATCCAGGAGACCGACGCCGACAACCTCACCGAACTCCTCAACCGCGACGCCCTGATCGCCTCCCAGCCCGACGGTGAAATCGCGAAGATCCAGCAGGTCGTCCAGCAGATGGCCGTCGACAACGCGGTCGCGGGCGCCGGCACCGGCCTGCTGGTCGTGGTGGTGGTCGCGACCATCTGGACCATGCTCGGCCGGCGCCGCCGCCGCGAGCTGTGGGAGCTGGTCCATTCGCACGAACGCCGGGTCGAGCACCGGGCGATCGTCGTACTCGTGGCGATGCTGATCACGATCGCGTCGATCTTCGGGCCGGGCCAGATGCGGACCGCGGACGTGATTCCGACCGAGTGGCGGCCGCTGGCCAAACTGCTGCCGGAGTTGGCGCTGGACGAGCGGTTGAAGGGTGTCGAGGTCGCGGCCGGGTTCTCCACCACCGGCGGAGTGGGCGTGATTCGTACCGCGGTCGAGACCTACGAGCGATCCACCGAGTTCTACGGCCGGCTGGAGGAGCGGGTCAGCCGGGTCGGCGGCCGGATCCACCAGGCGAGCGAGGGGGAGACGGTCGCGCTGCTCGTGTCGGACCGGCACGACAACATCGGCATCGACCGGTTCGCGGCCGAGGTGGGGAAGGTGGCCGGCGCCGAGCTGCTGATCGACGCGGGCGACGACTCGTCCTCGGGACAGTCCTGGGAGGTGTTCAGCATCAACTCGCTGCGCCAGCACTTCAAGGACCTGAAGGTCGTCGCCGTGGCCGGCAACCACGACGCCGGCGGGCACATCGAGGACTCGATGCGCAAGAACGGCTTCACCGTGCTCGACAGCAAGCCGGTCGAGGTCGAGGGCATCCGCTTCCTCGGCGACAGCGACCCGACGAAGACCGGGCTGGGTTCCGCGGACGCCCCGGGCGACGAGACGACCGCCGAGCAGTCCGAGCGGCTCGCGGACATCGCCTGCGACCAGCCCGACGACAGGCGGATCTCCACGATGGTGGTGCACGATCCGTCGTCGTTCGCCGACACCGCCGCCCGGGGTTGCGCGACGTTGCTGCTGTCGGGCCACCTGCATCGCCAGGTCGGGCCCGAGCACACGGTGGTCGACGGCCGGCCGGTGACGACGTACACGAACGGCACGACCGGGGGAGCGGCGTACGCGTTCGCCCTCGGGTACACGCTGCGGCGGCCCGGTGAGGTCACCCTGATCACGTACGCCGACGGCAAGCCGATCGGCCTGCAGACGGTCACCGCCCAGATCGACGGCGACGTCGGGGTAGGTGCCTACAGCCCCTTGCCTTCTTGACGATTCAGGCTCTCGACTCGAGCTGTCACGAGGTGTTGACCGCCTGGTAAGGGGGGCGGACCAGCGGGCCAGTGGTCTTGTAGGAGTAGGGTTTTGTGACGTGCGTCGCGCAAAGATCGTTTGTACGCTCGGCCCGGCTACTGCCGCCCCCGAGCGCATCCTTGAACTCGTCCAAGCCGGTATGGATGTCGCCAGGCTCAACCTGAGCCACGGGGCCCATGCCGAGCATGAGCGCATCTATCAGCGGATCAGAACCGCCGCTGCGGAGACCGGGAAGAACGTCGGCATCCTGGTCGATCTGCAGGGCCCGAAGATCCGGCTGGCCGAGTTCGCCGAGGGCAAGGTGACCTTGACCTACGGCGAGCGCTTCACCATCACCACCCGTGAGGTCCCGGGCGACGTGACCATCTGCGGTACGACGTACGACGGTCTGCCGGGTGACGTCAGTCCGGGCGACCAGCTGCTCATCGACGACGGCCGGATCGCGCTGGTCGCCGAGGAGGTGACCGAGACCGACGTGGTCTGCCGGGTCACCGTCGGCGGGCCGGTGTCGAACCACAAGGGCATCAACCTGCCGGGTGTCGCGGTCAGCGTGCCGGCGATGTCGGAGAAGGACGCCGAGGACCTGCGCTGGGCGCTGCACCTGCCGGCCGACATGATCGCGCTGTCGTTCGTGCGGGACGCGTCCGACATCCAGCTGGTGCACAAGATCATGGACGAGGAGGGCCTGCGGGTCCCGGTCGTCGCCAAGATCGAGAAGCCGCAGGCGGTCGCCAACCTGGACGAGATCATCGAGGCCTTCGACGGGTTCATGGTGGCCCGCGGCGACCTCGGCGTGGAGCTCCCGCTCGAGGAGGTCCCGCTGGTCCAGAAGCTGATCATCGACCAGGCCCGGCTGAACGCGAAGCCGGTGATCGTCGCGACCCAGATGCTGGAGTCGATGATCTCCGCGCCGCGGCCGACCCGGGCCGAGGCGTCCGACGTCGCGAACGCCGTACTCGACGGTGCCGACGCGGTGATGCTGTCCGGTGAGACCAGCGTCGGCCGGTTCCCGATCGAGACCGTCAAGACGATGGCTCGCATCGTCGAGTCCACCGAGGACCACGGACTCGGCCGGGTGCAGGCGATCGAGTGGGAGCCGCGCACCAAGGGCGGCGTGATCGCCAAGGCCGCGGCGGACGTGGCCGAGCGGCTGGAGGCGAAGTACCTGATCGCCTTCACCCAGTCCGGCGACACCGCACTGCGGCTGGCCCGCTACCGCACCGAGGTCCCGCTGCTCGCGTTCACGCCGGTCCCGTCGGTCAGCTCCTGGCTGAGCGTGGTCTGGGGGATCGAGACGCACATCGTCCCCACCGTCGACCACACCGACGAAATGGTCCGCCAGGTCGACCAGCGCCTCCTCGAACTAGGCAAGCTCAAGAAAGGCGACCTCGTCGTCATCGTCGCCGGCTCGCCACCCAGCATCCCCGGCTCCACCAACGCCCTCCGAGTACACCGCATGGGCGACGCCATAGAAGGCATAGCCCCCGCCTACCGAAACCCCGAGCACTAAGAGGCGGGCAACGAAAGAAGTACACAAAGATTTCAGAGCTCTGATCGAGGCGGGCGGTCCCTGGACCGCCCGCCTCGTCACGGAGCGTGTCCTCGGCCCGGCCCACACACCGTGCGACCGAGGCGGCCGGGTCGATGAGCACGATCGCGGCCCGAACCGATACAGTTCTCCTGCATACCCTGCCGGGTTGGTGGAATGGCAGACACGATGGACTCAAAATCCATTGCTCGCAAGGGCGTGTGGGTTCGAATCCCACACCCGGCACAAATTTTGTCGGTGGACGGCGTGAGTATGTGGCATGCCTCACTTCAGGTCGCAGGAGACGGTGGACTCCGCGTTGCGGATGTCCGACGAGGGCGTCCCCGATCGGGTCAACGCTGAGATCCACGGTGTCGCGATCAAGGATCCGGCGCTGGCGGCGGCTGTACCAGCGGCGGGGTCTGCCGCGTGGCACCGGGTTTCAGGGGACGCCGTGCCCGCGCTGCGACGGCGCTGAGCTCGACGAGTCCGCGTATGCGCTGTTGCTGGGGTGGTATCTGGGTGACGGATCGATAGCCCGCGCTCGCCGGGGCGTGTTCACACTGCAGATCATCAACGATCAGCGGTATACCCAGCTGAACCAGGAGATCGCCGACACGATCAGGCGGGTCAAGCCGACTGCGAGCCCGTGCTTGCGGGGCGGTGGCGGCGCGGTCCGGATCGAGGCGCGCTGGAAGCACTGGCCCTGTCTCTTCCCGCAGCATGGTCCCGGGCGCAAACATCTGCGGAAGATCGAGCTCGAGGAGTGGCAGCGGGAAATCGTTGCCATGTACCCCGAAAAGCTTCTCCGCGGCCTGTTCCACTCCGACGGATGCCGGTTCGTGAACTGGGCGAGCAAGCCTGACGGCAGGCGGTACTACTACCCGCGGTACATGTTCTCGAACGAGTCGGAGGACATCCTGGGAATCCTCACTGAGGCGCTGGATCTGCTGGGGATCGCGTGGCGGCGGCCGCGTCGGAATGCGATCGCGGTGAGCAGGAAGGCCGGGGTCGAACGGCTCGACACCTTCGTCGGCGCCAAGGGATGAGGTCGATAAGGTGTGGTGGTGACTGCTAAGCGTGTGGTGATCGCTGAGGATGAGGCTTTGATTCGGATGGATCTGGCCGAGATGCTGGCGGAGGAGGGATATGACGTTGTCGGGCAGGCGGGGGACGGGGAGGAAGCGATCCGGCTGGCGACCGAACATCGGCCCGACCTGGTCATCCTGGACGTCAAGATGCCGAAGCTGGACGGACTGAGCGCGGCGGAGAAGATCGCCGGCGAGCGGATCGCCCCGGTGCTGATGCTGACGGCGTTCTCGCAGCGCGAGCTGGTCGAGCGGGCCCGCGACGCCGGCGCCATGGCGTACCTGGTGAAACCGTTCTCCAAGGCCGATCTGCTGCCCGCGATCGAGATCGCCGCCTCCCGGTACGTCGAACTGGCTGAGCTGGAGCGTGAGGTCGCCGACCTGGCCGAGCGGCTGGAGACGCGCAAGCTGGTCGACCGGGCCAAGTCGATCCTGCAGACGAAGTTCGGGTTGTCCGAGCCGGACTCGTTCCGCTGGATCCAGAAAACCGCCATGGACAAAAGAGTTTCCATGCGACAGGTTGCCGAGTTGGTTGTTGACGAGGCTGGCGGTAGTGACTGACTCACTCTCCGCGTACGACGTTCAGCGCGCGTACAGCACTCACCTTCACTCACGCTACTTACCGCTGTAACGACCTCACAACACACGTTCCGTGACATCGCGTCGAGAGCCACCGGAGGTCTAACCTGCGGGTGCTCGCGGCAAACGCGGGAGTCCGGGGTTTGCCGGACTATCCAGACATGGGAGGAACAGTGCACCAGCGTTCCGTAGTACGGGTCGGCGCGTCGCTGATCGTTGCGTCGTTGGCCCTGACTGCCTGCGGTTCACGCAGTGGCGACGACTCCGGGGGGGACTCCGGCGGCGCGACGAAGACTGCCAAGATCGGCGTGATCGCGCCTCTGTCGGGAGACTTGTCGGCCCTGGGTCTGGGTATCCAGCACTCCGTCGAGCTGGCCGTGAAGCAGGCCAACGACAGCAACGCGATCCCGGGCTGGAAGCTCGAGGTCGAGGCGAAGGACGACGAGGCAAAGCCGGACACCGGCAAGAACGCAGCGACTGCGCTCGCCGGTGACGCCGACGTGATCGGCGTGGTCGGCACGCTGAACACCAGCACCAGCCAGCAGGTCCAGCCGGTTCTCGCGCCGAAGAACATCGTCCAGGTCTCGCCGGCCAACACCGGCCCGGGCCTGACCCAGGGCGCCAACTGGCAGACCGACCCGAAGCGGCCGTACCCGTCGTACTTCCGCACCTGCACGACGGACGCGGTCCAGGGTCCGTTCGCGGCGCGGTACCTGTACGAGACCGCCAAGATCACCAAGGTCGCCACCATCCACGACAAGAAGGCCTACGGCCAGGGCTTGGTCGGCACCTTCACCGAGGAGTTCGAGAAGCTCGGTGGACAGGTGGTCGCGGCCCAGACCATCAACCCGGACGACTCGAACTACCAGGCCGTGATCTCCGCGGTGAAGCCGTCGGGTCCGCAGGCGGTCTACTACGGTGGTGAGTACCCGCAGGCCGGTCCGCTCTCGCAGCAGATGAAGGCCGCCGGTCTGAACGTCCCGCTGATGGGCGGCGACGGCATCTACGACCCGAAGTTCATCACGCTGGCCGGTAAGACCAGCGAGAACGACCTGGCCACCTCGGTCGGCGCCCCGGTCGACACGCTGGAGTCGGCGAAGAAGTTCGTCTCCGACTACAACGCGTCCGGCTTCAAGGAGCCGTACGCGGCGTACGGCGGCTACTCCTACGACGCGGCCAACTCGATCATCAACGCGCTGAAGACCTCGCTGAAGGACGCCAAGGACGTCGAGTCCGCCCGGCAGGCCACCGTCGATGCCATGAGCAAGGTTTCGTTCGACGGCGTGACCGGCAAGGTCGCCTTCGACCAGTACGGCGACACCACCTCCAAGGTGCTGACCGTCTACAAGGTTGCCAGCGGCAAGTGGGCCACCGTCGAGACCAAGGACTTCGTGGCCAAGTAGTTTTCGAGTCGACCTGATGCCTCGGGGGTGGGAGCGATCCTCCCACCCCCGTGGCATGTCATAACTGAGGCAGATGGGAGGTCGACGTGGACCAGTTCTTCCAGCAGCTCGTGAACGGGCTGACACTCGGGTCGCTGTACGCCCTGATCGCAGTCGGGTACACCGTCGTCTACGGCATCGTGCAGCTGATCAACTTCGCCCACGGCGAGGTCTTCATGATCGGTGCGTTCGGCGCACTGACCACGTACTTGCTGTTCTTCGACGGCGATACCAGCGTCTGGATCCTGCCGATCATGATCATCGGCGCGATGATCGCCTCGGTCGGCACGGCCGTGGCGATGGAACGTGTCGCGTACCGTCCCCTGCGGAACGCGCCACGACTCGCACCGCTGATCACCGCGATCGGCATCTCGGTCTTCCTGCAGGAGTTCGTCCGGCTGTTCTACGAACGCCCGGGCTGGACGTTGTTCGCCTTCGCCGGCCTGGCAGTGGGCATCGGGTACTACGTCGGCGCGCTCGTGTCGAAGGCGGACCTGAACCACCCGGTGAGCAAGTGGTACGACCGTGCCCCGCTGATCGGCGCCGTGCTCGGCGCCGTCGGGACCTGGGTGGTGGTCCGGCTGGTCGACAGCGACGTGAGCGTCCTGCTGGCGCTGGGCGTCGTCATCGTCGGCGCCGCCGTCGGTACGGGGATCGGCTGGCTGGCCGGTCTGGCCACCCAGCGGAACGCACGCACCGCGATCGGCATCCAGGCGATCGCAGCGGCCGCGGCCACTGCGGCCGTCGCCGCGGTCGTGGGCTGGGTGCTCTTCGAGAAGCTCATCACCAGCATCACCTGGCCGAGCGCGAAGCAGCGCATCCCGTTCCCCCAGATCGATGTGGTCACCGGTACGGCGATCGACATCGGCGGCGTGACCATCCAGCGGTCGGCGATCTTCACCATGGCGGCGCTGGCGATCTGCGCCATCCTGCTGTGGTTCTTCATCAACCGGACCCGGCTCGGCCGCGGCATGCAGGCCGTGTCGCAGGACCCGGACACCGCCCGGCTGATGGGTATCAACGTGGACCGGATCATCGTGGTCGCGTTCGCCCTCGGCGCCGTACTCGCGGCCATCGCGGGTGTCTCGCAGGGTCTGCAGAACAACAACATCGAGTTCCGGATGGGCTTCCTGGCCGGTCTGAAGGCGTTCACCGCCGCGGTCCTCGGTGGAATCGGCAACATCTACGGCGCCGTCGTCGGTGGTCTGGTGCTCGGTGTCGTCGAGGCGATGGCGACGCAGTACATCCCGGGCCAGTTCGGCGGTAGCACCTGGAAGGACGTCTGGGCCTTCGTGATCCTGATTCTGGTACTGGTGTTCAGGCCGCAGGGCCTGCTCGGCGCGAGGGTGGTGGACCGGGCATGACCGATGTGAAGACGCCTCCGGCGGAGCCGGAGACCGCGGCCGAGCCGCAGGGCAAGCCTCTCGCCTGGCCGTTGGGCCTGGCCGGGGTGGTGCTGGTCATCGCCGGTTCGTTCCTGTCGTGGAGCTACGACGGCCAGATCCTCGGCGACCTGTCGATCAACTTCTATCCGGGTGGCCTGCAGATCCTGGCGATCATCCTCGCGCTGATCGCGCTGGTCCTGCTGCTGGCCGAGAAGGGTCCACTGACCAAGCTGGGCGCGTGGCTCGACGTCACCGCCGGTCTGCGGGCCCTGGGCTTGACGCTCACGCTGTACATGCTGCTGGTCCTGGTCGCGATCTCGGCCGACTCCGACGGCCTGATCAACGTGAACCCCGGCGGGTACATCTCGTTCGCCGGTGCCGCGCTGATCCTGGTCAGTGCCTGGCTGCTGCCGCTGCGGCAGTTGCGGGACATGAGCGAGGCGAGACTGCCGGCCTGGTTCGAGATCCTCTCGATCGCGGTGCTGATGGCCGCGGTGCTGTTCGTCGCGGCGTACGCGCTCGGCCTGGAGGACGCCTGGTCGTTCATCCTCTGCCTGGTCTTCATCGCGGCCGTCGCGGCCGTACTGTTCCGGACCGGTGCACTGAGCTGGGTCGGCCATGTCGCTCAGCGCAACCGCAAGGTGCTCACGCTGTCGGCGTTCCTGGTGGCGTTCCTGTTCCCGTTCACCCAGGGCGGGTCGGACGCGAACATGTCGATCGCCACCCAGGTGCTGGTCTTCGCGGCGACCGCGATGGGCCTGAACATCGTGGTCGGTCTGGCCGGTCTGCTGGACCTCGGGTACATCGCGTTCCTCGGATCCGGCGCCTACGTGGCCGCCACCATGTCGACCTCGGCGTTCGCCACCATCGGGTGGAAGCCGCCGTTCCTGGTCGTGATGCTGATCGGTGCCGGTGTCGCGGCGACCCTGGGTCTGATCATCGGTACGCCGACACTGCGGGTCTCGGGTGACTACCTGGCCATCGTGACGCTCGGCTTCGGTGAGATCTTCCGGTTCTCGATGTTCAACCTGGACGGCAACAACGGGCCGAACCTGACCAACGGACCGAACGGCGTCCCGGGCATCCCGGACCTGGAGATCGGCGGGTTCAACTTCGGCGACGTGCACACGGTCGCCGGGATCGAGCTCGGCCGTTTCTCGAACTACTACTTCCTGCTGCTGATCCTGACCGCGTTCGTCATCCTGGTCTTCTCCCGGCTGAACAACAGCCGGATCGGCCGTGGCTGGGTGGCGATCCGGGAGGACGAGAAGGCGGCCGAGGCGATGGGCGTGAGCACCTTCGGGCTGAAGCTGCTCGCGTTCGCGGTCGGTGCCTTCCTGGCTGGTCTGGCCGGCACGATCAAGGCCCATCAGGACGGTGCGGTCAGCCCGGACCAGTACATCTTCCTGGAGTCGGCGTTCCTGCTCGCCGCGATCGTGCTCGGCGGTATGGGCACCATCGCCGGTGTGTTGCTGGGGGCAACGATCCTGAAGCTGCTGCCGGAGAAGCTGCGGTTCTTCTCGGAGTACCGGCTGCTGCTGTTCGGCCTGCTGCTGGTGCTGATGATGCGGTTCCGGCCGGAGGGCCTGGTCGCGAGCAGACGCCGGCAGCTGGAGTTCCACGAGGAGGACGAGGCGCTGGCCGTAGAGGTCGAAGAAGAACGCCTCGCCGTCGAGGAGGCGAAATGACCGTCACCGACACGCAGCGCCAACCGGCCCGGACTGGAGGGCAGCCGGTGCTGGAGGCATCCGGTGTGACCATGCGGTTCGGTGGTCTGCTGGCGGTCAACAACGTCAACCTGACGGTCCGCGAAGGCGAGATCGTCGGTCTGATCGGCCCGAACGGCGCCGGCAAGACGACGTTCTTCAACTGCCTGACCGGCCTCTACAAGCCGACCGGCGGTCAGGTCCGATTCGCCGGCACACCGCGGAAGGCGCCGAAGGCGACCAGGAAGCAGGCGGACGACCCGGAGGCCGTGCGGGTGGAGCCGCTGGGTGCGCTCACCCCGCTGCCACCCAAGCCGCGGGCGGTGGTCCGCGCCGGGATGGCCCGGACGTTCCAGAACATCCGCCTGTTCGCGAACATGACCGCGCTGGAGAACGTGATGGTCGGGCGGTACTGCCGGACCAGCTCGGGCGCGCTCACCTCGGTCCTGCGCGGGCCGAAGTTCCGCCGCGAGGAGGCTGCCACCAGGGCGCGGGCCCAGGAGCTCCTCGACTTCGTCGGTCTCAGCAAGTCGACCGAGCACCTGGCCCGGAACATGCCGTACGGCGACCAGCGCCGGCTCGAGATCGCGCGGGCGCTGGCCACCGACCCGAAGCTCATCCTGCTGGACGAGCCGACGGCCGGCATGAACCCGCAGGAGACGCGGCAGGCCAGCGACCTGATCTTCAAGATCCGCGACTCGGGCCTGTCGGTCGTGGTGATCGAGCACGACATGCGGTTCATCTTCAACCTCTGCGACCGGGTGCTCTGCCTGGTCCGCGGCGAGGCGCTGGTCGAGGGCACCCCGCACGAGGTGCAGTCCGATCCGCGGGTGATCGAGGCCTACATCGGCACCGGCGAGGAGGACGACGAGGACGAGGTCCAGGACGCGCACGTCCAGGACACGACCGTCGCCGACGAGGAGGGCCGCTCATGAGCGCGATGCTGGAGGTCCGCGACCTGGAAGTTGCCTACGGCAAGATCGTCGCGGTGAAGAAGATCAGCTTCAGCGTGGAGCAGGGGCAGGTGGTGTCGCTGATCGGCACCAACGGCGCCGGCAAGACCACCACGCTGCGGACGATCTCGGGGCTGCTGCGGCCGACGTCGGGCGAGGTTCTGTTCCAGGGCGAGCGGATCGACCAGGTGGCGGCGCACGACATCGTCGCCCGCGGTCTGGCCCACTCGCCGGAAGGGCGGCGGATCTTCCCGCGGTTGTCGGTCGAGGAGAACCTGCTGCTCGGCGCGTTCGCCCGCAAGGACCCGGCCGGCGTACGCACCGATCTGGACTCGGCGTACGACCTGTTCCCGATCCTGGGGGAGCGGCGCAAGCAGCCGGCCGGGACGTTCTCCGGTGGTGAGCAGCAGATGCTGGCGATGGGCCGGGCGATGATGAGCCGGCCCAAGCTGCTGATGCTGGACGAGCCGTCGATGGGGCTGTCGCCGATCATGATGAAGCGGATCATGTCGACGGTCAGCGAGCTGCAGTCGCAGGGTACGACGATCCTGCTGGTGGAGCAGAACGCCCAGGCCGCGCTGAAGCGCGCGGATTTCGGCTACGTGCTCGAGGTCGGCAAGATCGTCTTGTCCGGCACCGGCCGCGACCTGCTGGTCAACGACGAGGTGCGCAAGGCCTACCTCGGCGAGGACTGACACTCGTCGGCTGAACCCCCTGGTGCCACCCACCAGGGGGTTCAGCGACGAATGACGACCAGCAGTTGCACCAGCAGGGGAGCGACGATCAGCGCGGGCAGCAGGTCGGCGACCGCGATCTGCTTGATCTTCAGCAACCGCAGAGCCACGCCGATCAGCATCACGCCACCAGTCGCACCGAGCGCGGTCACCTGCGCGTCGGGGAGTACGTCGCCCAATACGGCGCCGACCGCGGTCATCGACCCCTGCACCACCAGGACGACGAGCGCCGACGCCGTCACACCCCAGCCGAGGGACGCGGCGAACGCGATCGACGCGAACCCGTCCAGTACCGCCTTCAGGAACAGTTGATCCGCGCCCCGGCCGAGTCCGTCGGACAGCGAGCCCAGGAAGGTCAGCGGCCCCACACAGAACACCATCGAGGCCGTCACGAATCCCTCGACGAACGTGCTCTCGCCCTCAGCACGGCGGAACCGGTGCTGCAGCCACGCCCCGAATTCCTCCAGTCGTAGCTCGATCCGGAGCAGCGACCCGGTGATCCCGCCGATCAGCATCGCGCCCAGCACGATCAGGATCGGTGCGCTGTCACCGACCGCGTCGCTGAGGACCGCGTCGCCCACCGTGAGTGCGCTGCTGACCGCGATCAGCAGCGTGACCAGACCGAGCGCGTCGGTGACCAGATCCCTGGTTCGGTGACTGAGCCGGTGGCCCACGAGCACGCCGAGTACCGACCCGACGAGCACCGTCGCGACGTTCACAGCAGTGCCGATTCCGATGAACAAACCTGGTCTCCGATCACCTCGCGGCGCAGCTTTGCAAGTGACCCGCAAGGGCCTACTGTTGCGCGGGGACGAGCGTATCCGCCGTCCCGTTCACCTCGGGGGTGGACCGAAGCAGGAGGTCGCTGTGGCATCAGCCATCGAGGTGAGGGACGCCCAACGCGGTGATGCCGCCGCCTTGGTCGCGCTGTGGCGCGAGCTGGCCACCGGAGCCGGTCATCCGTCCCGGCTGCCGGCGGCGCCGTCGTCGGCAGCGGTCGAGGTTGCTGTCAGCAAGCATCTGGACGATCCGTTCGGCCGACTCGTCGTCGGTGAGCTCGACGGCGCCGTCCACGGCATGGCGTATCTGCGCCGGGCCGCGATCAGCCCACTGCACGAGGACCTCGCGGTGACGGTCGAGTACCTGCACGTCAGTGACGAGGCCCGCCGCCACGGACTGGGCAAGGCACTCATCGCCGAGGCGACCTCGTGGGCCGAGCACGAGAACTGCGCACACGTCGCCGCGGTCGCGCCCCCGGTCGCCCGTGAGGCGAACAGGTTCCTCGCCAGACTCGGGCTGGCCCAGGCCGGCGTACTGCGCTATGCGACCACGCACACGGTGCGCCGCCGGCTCGCGGCCGAGCACGCGCCGAACCTGCTGGCCCTGCTGTCGTCGCGACGGTCCGTGATCGCCCGCCGCGCGCAGCTCGGCCGTCCGCTGCCCACCGACGTGGCGCACGTCGACGGACCGGCCGAGGTCACTTACCCGGCGGAGCCTGAATCAGCTGGCACGTGAGCCGTGCGGTGCAGACCCGCTTGTCCCGATCGTCGGTGATCACGACCTCGTACGACGTGGTGGTGCGGCCGAGGTAGATCGGGGTGGCGACGCCCGTCACGGTGCCCTCGCGGACCGCGCGGTGGTGGGTGGCGTTGATGTCCACGCCGACCGCGACCTTGTCGTACGTCGCCGCGTGCAGGGCCGAGCCGATCGAGCCCAGGCTCTCGGCGAGCACGCAGGACGCGCCGCCGTGGAGCAGCCCGTACGGCTGGGTGTTGCCCTTGACCGGCATGGTCGCGACCACCCGCTCCGGGGAGGCTTCGGTGACAACGATTCCCATCAGCTGCAGGAGCGTGCCCTCCAGACCCATACCCGGGCCGAGGTCCATGTGATCAGTCACAGGGGCAGACTACGGCAGCAGCGCGGGTGTGTGAGAACTGTCCGTGGGAACCACTAGAGTCGGTACGTGGCTCCAGAAACCAACACCTCGACGATGACCAAGGACCCCGCGCAGCCAGGCACCGGCCGGCCGCGGATCCTGCTGCTGGACGGGCACTCGCTGGCGTACCGGGCGTTCTACGCGCTCCCGGTGGAGAACTTCTCCACCACCACCGGGCAGCACACCAACGCGGTGTACGGGTTCACCTCGATGCTGATCAACATGCTCCGCGACGAGCAGCCCACCCACATCTGTGTGGCCTTCGACGTGTCCCGCAAGACCTTCCGCTCCGAGCAGTACGCGGAGTACAAGGCGGGCCGGTCGAAGTCGCCGGACGAGTTCAAGGGACAGGTGTCGCTGGTCAAGGAGGTGCTGGAGGCGCTGCGGATCCCGACCACGGAGATCGACGGCTGGGAGGCCGACGACGTGATCGCCACGCTCGCCACCCAGGCCTCCGAGCAGGGTTTCGAGGTGCTGATCAGCAGCGGTGACCGGGACGCCTTCCAGCTGGTCAGCGACGACGTCACGGTGCTGTACCCGAAGCGTGGCGTGTCCGAGATCGCCCGGATGGACCCGGCCGCGGTCGAGGAGAAGTACGGCGTGACCCCGCAGTTGTATCCGGATCTGGCCGCGCTGGTGGGGGAGCAGAGCGACAACCTGCCGGGTGTGCCGGGCGTCGGCCCGAAGACGGCGGCCAAGTGGCTGAACCAGTTCGGCTCGCTGAACGACGTGGTCGACCGGGTGAACGAGATCAAGGGCAAGGCCGGCGAGTCGCTGCGCGAGCACCTGGCCGACGTGATCCGGAACCGGCAGATCAACGAGCTGGTCCGCGACCTCACGCTGGACGTCGCGGTGGACGACCTGGTCCGGACGGCGTGGGACCGGGACAAGGTGCACACGCTGTTCGACAGCCTGGAGTTCCGGGTGCTGCGCGAGCGGCTGGTCGCCGAGCACGAGGAGGTCGACGCGACCGTCGACCACGGCTTCGAGCTGGAGGGCGTGCAGCTGAAGCCGGGCGAGGTGGCCGGCTGGCTGAAGGAGAACGTGCACACCGGCGAGCGGGCCGGCGTCGCGGTGCAGGGCAGCTGGGGTCGCGGGACCGGTGAGATCACCGGCCTGGCGCTCGCGACCACGGCCGGTGCGGCCGCGTGGTTCGACCCGCTGACGCTGACGCCGGATGACGAGGCCGCCTGGCAGGCCTGGCTCGCGGACCCGAAGCAGCCGAAGGCGCTGCACGACGCGAACGGTCCGCTGCTCGGCTTCCTGGAGCGCGGCTGGACTCTGGCCGGTCTGAGCTCGGACACGCAGCTCAGTGCGTACCTGGTCCGCCCCGACCAGCGGTCGTACGACCTGGCCGATCTGACCGTTCGGTACCTGAAGCGCGAGCTGCGCAACGAGGAGGCCGACAACGGTCAGCTCAGCTTCGACGACATCGAGGGTGGTCCGGCCGCGGACCACACGATGCTGCGGGCGCGGGCGATCGCCGACCTGGCCGACACGCTCGACGCCGAGCTGGAGAAGCAGGCCGGTACGGCGCTGCTCGCGGACGTCGAGCTGCCGCTGATCGATGTGATCGCCAGCATGGAGCGCGACGGCATCGCGGTCGATCGGCCGTACCTGGAGGAGCTCGAGGCGCGGTTCGCCACCGGTGTCCGGGAGGCCGCGACGGCGGCGTACGAGGTGATCGGCAAGGAGATCAACCTCGGTTCGCCGAAGCAGCTGCAGGTGGTGCTGTTCGACGAGCTGCAGATGCCGAAGACCAAGCGGACCAAGACCGGGTACACGACCGACGCGGACTCGCTGCAGGCGCTGTTCGAGAAGACCGAGCACCCGTTCCTGGCCTACCTGCTGGCGCACCGGGACGCGACCCGGCTGCGGCAGACGGTCGAGGGGCTGCTGAAGACGATCAGCCCGAAGGACGCGCGGATCCACACCACGTTCAACCAGACCATCGCGGCCACCGGGCGGCTCAGCTCGACCGACCCGAACCTGCAGAACATCCCGATCCGGACCGAGGAGGGCCGCCGGATCCGGCAGGCCTTCATCGTCGGCGAGGGGCACGAGTCGCTGATGTCGGCCGACTACAGCCAGATCGAGATGCGGATCATGGCGCACGTGTCGGAGGACGAGGGCCTGATCTCGGCGTTCAACTCCGGGATGGACTTCCACTCGGTGACGGCGTCGCGGGTGTTCTCGGTCGACACCGCCGAGGTGACGCAGGAGCAGCGGGCCAAGATCAAGGCGATGAACTACGGTCTCGCCTACGGCCTGTCGGCGTACGGGCTGAGCCAGCAGCTGAAGATCGGCGTCGACGAGGCGCGCGGGCTGATGGACGAGTACTTCGAGCGTTTCGGTGGCGTCCGCGACTACCTGCGCAGCATCGTGCTGGACGCCGGCAAGAGCGGCTACACCGAGACGATCCTGGGCCGTCGGCGCTACCTGCCGGACCTGACCAGCGACAACCGGCAGCGCCGGGAGATGGCCGAGCGGATGGCGCTGAACGCGCCGATCCAGGGCTCGGCCGCGGACGTGATCAAGATGGCGATGCTGAAGGTGGACGCGTCACTGCGTGAGTCCGGCCTGAAGTCGCGGATGCTGCTGCAGGTCCACGACGAACTCGTCTTCGAGATCGCACCGGGCGAGCGCGAGCCCCTCGAGGAACTGGTCCGCCGCGACATGGGCCACGCCGTCGACATGACCGTCCCCCTCGACGTCTCGGTAGGCGTCGGCCGCACCTGGCACGAGGCCGCCCACTAGCCCGACCGCCCCGACTCCACCCACGTCCGGTGTCCCCTCGGTACCGAGGGGACCGGCGCTCGTCGGTCAGGGCTCTAGTCCTGGGAGGGCTGGAGTAGAGGTGGCGGAGAGGGCTCGCTCGATCGAGGTCAGTTCGCGGGGCGTGAGCGGGGGCAGGCCGGCCAGCGGGTACCAGGCGACCTCGAGGGACTCGTCGTCGTTCACGCGCGGCTCGCCGCGCAGCGGGCGACAGCGGAAGCACAGGTCGAGGAACTGGACCTGGTCGCCGTTGGGGTAGCTGGACGGAGGCAGGGCCTCGACGCTGAGCAGGCGCTCGACGGCGACCTCGACCGCGGTCTCCTCGTGGATCTCGCGGACCAGGGCGAGGGCAGGCTGCTCACCCGGTTCGAGGATGCCGGCGACCAAGCTCCAGCGGCCGGTGTCGGCACGCCGTACCAGGAGGACCTCCGCGTTGTCGTTCAGGACCACGCCGGTGATCCCGGTGAGCCACAGCAGGTCGTGACCGATCTTCTCGCGCAGCTCCAGGATGAACTTCGGGGTCGGCATGCCCAGCACCCTATCGAGCGGGGCCGGGCCACTTACTTTCCGCAAGAAAGATGTCCGATACACAGCAAGCGGAAAGCGTTTGCACGCAAGATGCGGACGGTAGGCGACTGACTCCGGTCGGTTGCCGCCGAACTCTTCCGTGCCGTCCCTTTCTCTGTCATTCTGCCGGGCAAGATCCGAGATCCTATCGGATATCCGTCTCGGATATTTCGTGCTCGTTCCGATCCAGCCGCCCAGGAGGAACCCATGCCGAACGACGATTTCCGACCGCCGGGGCTCAGCCGTCGATCACTGATCGCGGGGGCGCTAGGACTGACCGCCGCGACCGCAGGCGGCGGTCTGCTCAGCGGCTGCAGTGGCTCCAGCACTACCGACAGCGCGGCTGCGGGCGCCGGCCAGGCCGCCCCCAGCGTCACCCTCGGCCCGAAGTTGTCGACCGTGCAGTACCCGCAGGGATACGTCGGACCGGTCGCCCGCACGCTGAAGCCGCTCACGACCGAGAAGGTCACGTTCAAGATCGTCGTGAAGCAGGACGTGACGATCGGTGACTGGAAGACGAACGCGTTCACCAAATGGCTGGAGCAGAAGACCGGCGTCCACATCGAGTGGAGCCAGATCGGCGGCACCGACGACGACGTGATGACGAAGGTGAACGCGATGATCGCGGCCGGCGACATCCCGGACGCCTTCCTCGGCATCGGGTTCACCCGGTCGCAACTGTTCCTGTACGGCGCCCAGGGCCTGTTCACCGACGTCGGCCAGTACATCGACGCCTATGCCCTGAACCTGCAGCAGGCGATGAAGGACTACCCGGACACCCGCAAGCTGATCCAGGCACCGGACAAGAAGATCTACTCGTTCCCCGGTATCAACGACTGCTACCACTGCCGGGCCATCGACGGCCGGGGCTGGCTGAACTCGGCCTGGATCAAGCAGGTCGGCCTGGCCATGCCGCAGACCACCGACGAGTTCCGTGAGGTTCTGCGCGCGTTCAAGAAGGCGGACCTGGCCGGCAACGGCAAGACCATCCCGTTCGCCGGCTACAAGGATGCTCCGATCGACCCGCTCCTGATGAACCCGTTCCTCTACGACCCGGGCGAGCCGTGGCTGGTGGTCAAGGACGGCAAGGTCGACGTCGCGTTCGACAAGGACCAGTGGCGCGAGGGCCTCAAGTACGCGAACAGCCTGTACGGCGAAGGGCTGATCAACCGGGACGTGTTCACGGCCGATGAGGACCAGTTGCAGCGGTACGGCAACGCACCGGGCAAGCCGCTGATCGGAGGCGCCCGGTCGAACTACTGGGGCAACTTCCTCGACATCGACCAGAAGGACCCGAACGCGCGCTGGCGCCAGTACGAGGCCTGTCCGCCGCTGAAGGGACCGAACGGCGTCCAGTACGCCGCCTGGGACTACCTCACCGTCGGTGTCGAGGTCGCCCACCTGGTGATCACGAAGAAGTGTGCCAAGCCGGACCTGCTGGTGCGGTGGGCCGACGCGCAGTACGAACTGGAAGCGATCCTGCGCGGGTACGGCGGCCCGAAGTACGCGTGGGCGAAGAAGGGCGAACTCGGGATCAACGGCAAGCAGGCGATCTACGGGTTCGACGCGACCTGGAACTCGCAGAAGAACATCAACTGGAGCCAGGACAACCCGATGTACCGGTCCCAGGACTTCCGGCTCGGTGAGCGGGTGCAGCCGAACGACCTCACCTTCGAGAAGCCGCTCTACGAGCAGACCAAGGAGCGCTTCTTCCCGCACAAGCAGCCGCAGGAGATGCAGTTCCCGCCGGTCACGCTGGACCAGGACCAGGCGGCGCAGGAGTCGGAGCTGCGG
The DNA here is from genome assembly GCF_004331485.1 of Kribbella capetownensis. Lineage (GTDB taxonomy): Bacteria > Actinomycetota > Actinomycetes > Propionibacteriales > Kribbellaceae > Kribbella > Kribbella capetownensis. Next base: position 351,262 of record NZ_SJKD01000003.1, on the reverse strand, counting down.
ACCAACCTCAAGGGGGAGGTGAACCAGTCGTTCGCCAAGTTCATGACCGGGCAGCTCGACCCGAACGACGACGGCGCCTGGAACGACTACAAGGACCGGGTCGAGAAGATCGGCGTGAGGCCGTACCTGGATCTCCAGCAGGCCGCCTACGAGACGTACAACGGATGAGCGCGGCAGGAACGCTGCCGCCGGACGAGCGGCGGCTGGCGGTCGGTGCGGCGATCCAGGACACCCGCGCCGACAAGATCGCGATGGCCTGCATCTACACCGCACTCGGACTCTTCTGTCTGGCGGTGCTGTACCCGATCATCTACGTGCTCAGCGCGTCGGTCAGCAACACCAAGCGGGTGGCGGCCGGCGAGGTGTGGCTGTGGCCGGTCGGCTTCACCCTGGACGCCTACAAGGCGATCTTCGACTACGACTCGATCGTCAGCAGCTTCGGCAACTCCGTGTACTACGCGGTGGCCGGAGCTGTGGTGGCCACGATCCTCACGCTGCTGGCGGCGTACCCGTTGTCCCGCAAGGGGTTGCCGGGCAAGGGACTGATCATGGGTGCGTTCGTGTTCACGATGATGTTCAGCGGTGGCCTGATCCCGACGTACCTGGTGGTGCACGAGCTGGGACTGCTGAACACCCGCTGGGCGATGATCCTGCCGACCGCGCTGGCGGTCTGGAACGTGATCATCACCCGGACGTACTTCATGGTGACGATCCCGGAGGAGCTGGTCGAGGCCGGGAAGGTGGACGGCTGCAGCGACTTCGGGTTCTTCTGGCGGGTGGTGCTGCCGCTGAGCAAGCCGATCATCGCGGTGAACCTGCTCTTCTATGCGGTCGGCCAGTGGAACTCGTTCTTCAACGCGCTGATCTACCTGACCAACGAGCACCTGTTCCCGTTGCAGGTGGTGTTGCGGCAGATCCTGATCCAGTCGAAGGTCGACCCGTCCCAGATGCCCGACACCAGCAAGTTGCTGCAGTTGAAGGAGCTGCAGCAGCAGCTGAAGTACTCGCTGATCGTGATCGGGATGATTCCGCCGTTGCTGGTCTACCCGTTCGTGCAGAAGCACTTCGTCAAGGGAGCCATGATCGGCTCCCTGAAGGGATGAGCGCATGACGACCTCGACCGGGACAGAGGCCCGTTCGCCGGTCCGGACGGCGGCCCACAAGCGGGCGGCGGTGAAGTCGCGGGTCGGCCTGGGACTGCGGATGCGCCGGAACTGGCAGCTGTACGCGATGCTCGCACTGCCGCTGATCTGGCTGGCGATCTTCGCCTACTGGCCGATGTACGGCGTGATCATCGCCTTCAAGGACTACAACGTGGTGTCCGGGATCTGGGGCAGCCCGTGGGTCGGGATGAAGTACTTCGACCGGTTCGTGGAGTCGTACCAGTTCTGGCGGCTGATCAAGAACACCGTCTACCTGCACATCTACGAACTGGTGGCCACCTTCCCGCTGCCGATCATCCTCGCGCTGTGCCTGAACACGATCCGGAAGAAGTGGTTCAGCCGGTCGGCCCAGCTGATCACCTATGCGCCGCACTTCATTTCGACAGTGGTCGTGGTCGGTCTGCTCGTCGTACTGACCAGCCCGAACACCGGGGTGACGAACAAGCTCATCGGCCTGTTCGGCTTCGGCCCCACCGATGTGATGGGCGACTCGGGGATGTTCCGGCATCTCTACGTCTGGTCCGGAGCGTGGCAGACGATGGGGTTCGCGGCGATCATCTACCTGGCCGCGCTGACCAGTGTGCCGCCGGAGTTGCACGAGGCGGCGATCGTGGACGGGGCGTCGCGGTTGCGGCGGATCTGGCACATCGACCTGCCGGCGATCGTGCCGGTCGCGGTGATTCTGCTGATCCTGAACATCGGCTCGATCCTGTCCGTCGGGTTCGAGAAGGTGCTGCTGATGCAGAACAGCCTGAACCTCGACGTCGCCGAAGTGATCGACACCTACGTGTACAAGATCGGTCTGGCCTCGGCTGTGCCGCAGTTCAGCTACGCGACCGCGATCGGATTGTTCAGATCGGTGATCGGCCTGGTGCTGCTGGTGCTGGCGAACACCTTCGCCCGCCGGTTCGCCAAGTCCAGCCTCTGGTGATTCAGTTCGCGTCGGAGGCCTGGCGGTGGAGTCCTGCCGCCAGGCCGGCCGACAACAGCAACGCACACGTGCTGGTCATCGCGACGAGGACCTTCACTCCGTTCAGTCCGGTCGCCATGTCGGTGCCGAGCACGATTCCGGCGGCGATCACGAGGACGACGAGACCGACCCAGATCAGCAGCGCGGCCCGCTTCTCCTGCTGCGCGATCGCCGCATAGACAACGAGTTGCAGTACGGCGTACGCCGAGCCGGAGATCGCGAACAGCCAGGTGTACGGGCCGAGCGGCGCGTACTTCTCCTCGCCGCCGATGATCGCCACCACCAGATCCGGCAGCAGCAGGGTGCCGATCACCGTGCAGACCCCGAGCCCGGCGACGGCCTGGATCGCGCGGCGCAGCCGCACGGTGTCGCCCGGCGAGCTGGCCAGTGTCGGGAACACGACCACGATGACGAACTGCGGCAGGAACAGGCACGCCTTCGCCACGATCACACCGGCCGCGTAGTACCCGCTGTCCGTGCCGTCGAGTAGCGCCCGTGCCAGCAGCACATCCGCGTTCGCGATGACGAAGAACGCCAGCAGGGTGTGCGTGCCGTGCACCGTCTCCCGCAGTACCTCCTTGATGTGCTCCGAGGTCGCACCGGACGATCCACGCAGCAGGAAGGCACCCAGCAGAGTCGGTACGACGGCGCCGAGGGTCAGACCGATCATCGCCGAGTCCAGCGATGGGTGGATCAGCAGCGCACCGCCGCCGAGCACCAGGCGACCCACACCGACCGCGGTGTAGACGGCTGCCAGTTCGGTCCAGCGTTTGCTGCCCTGCAGTACGCCGAGCTCCGAGCCCATCAGCGTGAGGCAGCCGAGTGTCGGCGCGAGGAGCAGGACCGGGAGGACGGAGTCGATGTGCAGCAGCCACATGAACAGCGGGGTGGCCACGAGCAGGACTGCGGTCAGCCCGAGCGCTCCGCGGCGGCCTGCCTTGACCAGTGCATCGGCCAGAGACTCGGTGGTGTCGCCGGTGTGGGTGGCGATCATCCGCGCGCCGGTCGCCTGCAGACCGAGTGAGGCGACGTTGCCGATCAGCAGCAGCCCGAGTAGGGCGGTGATGGCGCCGAACTCCTCCGGAGTGAGCCGGCGGGAGCCGAGGATCGTGAAACCGTAGGCGGCCACGTTCATGATGGCCATGCCGACGGCAACAACAGTGGCACCGCGCAGGAATGCCAACCGAGGTGCCATGGGCTCTTGCTCCGGAGTGGTGTCTGAACTCATGCTCTACTGCCTCAGGTCGCAAGCGCTGGGTGGGGAGGTGGTCATGTCAGAACGTGCACTGCGCGTCCTGCCCTGGTTGTGGCCTGTCCTGCTCACCCTGTTGATCACTGCTCCGCTGCTGGCTCCGGGCTACGTGGTCGGCTACGACATGGTGTTCGTGCCGGACCTCACGGTACGGCTTGACCTGTTCGGTGTCACAACGGCCATGCCGCGAGCGGTCCCGTCGGACGTGCTGGTTGCCGTACTGGACGAGTTCACCGGCGGTCAGGTGCTCAACAAGCTCGTGCTGGTAGCCATCCCGCTACTCTCCGGTCTCGGCCTGACCGCACTCTGGCGTGAGCTCCGGCTGGGCGGTGCACTACCCGGTGCCGCGGCTGCCACCCTCTACATGTGGAACCCGTTCGTCGCCGAACGACTCCGCCTCGGCGCCTGGGCACTCCTCCTCGGGTACGCCGCTCTGCCGTGGCTGGTGCGATCCGCGCTGCGACTGCGCAGGGGAGCGGGGTGGCCGGGCTTCGTGCTCGCATCCGCGGGCTGTGCGCTCACCGCGTCCGGTGGAATCACCGGACTGCTCGTCGGCGGCTTGCTCCTGCTGTGGCGACCACGGGCGAGGTCGCTGTGGCCGTTGGGCGCAGCGGTCCTGCTGAACGCGCCCTGGCTGATGGCAGGTCTCGCGCACACGGGCAATGCGACCACCGATCCAGATTCGGTCACCTCGTTCGCGGCGCGCAACGAGGGCTATGGGGGAGTGCTGCCCACGCTGCTCACCTTGGGCGGGATCTGGAACGCAGATGTTGTGCCGGGCAATCGGGGCGATCTGATGCCGGTCATCTTCGCCTTCGTCCTGCTGGTCGTCTCCGTGATCGGTGTCGTGGTGTGGTGGCGGCAGGACCCGGTGGCGGGGGCTCTGGTCGTGGCTGCGGTGATCGCACTGCTTCTCGGCCTGGCCGGTGTGGTCGCATCCGGAGCCTTTGCTCAGGTTGTTGCCCACGTCCCCGGCGCAGGCCTGTTCCGTGACGGCCAGCGCTATCTCGGTCCGCTCGCCCTGCTCGAGTCCGTCGGCTTCGGTGTCGCGCTGACCGTCGCCCTCGAGCATGTCCGCCTGTACCGAGTCGTCGGCATCACCGCGATGCTGCTGCCGATCGCCGCACTGCCGGCACTCTCCGGCGGCGGGGGATTGAAGGCGTCGCACTACCCGGCCGATTGGGAGCAGGCGCAGCAGGCCGTCGCGGGACGGTTCGTCCCGTGGCCGTTCGAGTCGTACCGGGCGCCGTCCTGGAACGGACGGCGCCCGCTGCTCGATCCGATGCCGCGGTACTTCGTCCAGCCCTCGGTCGTTCCGGACGAGTTGATCGTCGGCGGTCACCGGTTGGCCGGTGAGGATCCGAGTGCGCGTGAAGTGGCAACCGCGATCCGGTCGGCCGTGCGCGACAAGACGGATCCGACGTCCGCGCTGCTGCGGCAAGGCGTTGGCTGGATCGTGGTCGATCGCGAGGCGGGCGGGCCGACTCCATCCAGCCTCATGCCCGGTCTCACCGAGGAGTTCTCGGGTCCGACCGTGACGGTGTACCGACTTGCCGGCACGCCTGCTCCGCGGCCCCATGCGCTCTGGCGGACCATCGTCGTACTGGCTGCCTGGGCGGCCGCCGCAATGACCTTGATCGCCGCTCTGGTCTCGGTGGTCCGGCGTTGTTACTCTTCGGTTCACTTGACCGGGAGGGGACACAGTTCATGGGAACGTTGATCGGTGCGGCACTCGCCGTACTTGCCGGGCTGGCGGTTGCTACCACCACGGTTGTCGGGGTGGTGCAGTCGGTGCAGGAGGACCCGGCACCGCCGGCCGGACAGCCTCAGGGGCAGGCCGACGTACCGATCGTCGGCTACGGCACGAAGTAGACAGCAGCCGGTCGAAGGACAGTGCGGCCGCGCACCAGGTGAAGTTGTCCGCACCTGCGACCGCACCGTCCGACAGCCGGCGCCGAAGCTCGGTGTCCTGCAGCAGCAGGGCGATCGCCGTACTGAACTCGTCCGGGGTGTCCACCAGGACGCCGGTGACTCCGTCGTGCACGGACTCCGTCGGACCGCCCGCGCTCCGATAGGCCACCGTCGGTACGCCGTGACCCGCGGCCTCGCCGACGACCAGTCCCCAGCCCTCCTTGAGGCTCGGCAGTGCGAGCACCCAAGCCTCGTCGTAGGCCGCGTGCTTGTCGTCCTCGCTCACATGTCCGGTGAACTCGACCGCCTCCTGCAGACCGCGCTGCTCGACGTAGTCGCGCAGCGAGTCCTCCCACCAGCCCGAGCCGACGATGACCAGACGCGTGTCCGGAAGCGCCTTACGTGCTTCGGCGATCGCGTCGACGGCGTGCTCGAGTTGCTTGTGTGGAACGATGCGGCCGACGCAGACCACTGTCGGTACGGCGGCCTGCGGTCGCTGCCGTGGTGGCGCCGGATCGGTGCCGTTGTGGATCACGGTGATGTCGGCGACTCCCAGTCCGGCGAGCTCATCGCGGGAGGCCGACGACACGGTCACGTACCGGCAGTCGTCGTACAGCTGTGGAGCGACACGCGATTCCAGCCACCACCCGAGCCGGCCGCGCCAGCCCGGGTACACCACCTGCCACTGCTCGTGGTGCACGTGATGCACGAGAACCACAACGCCAGTACGACGTACGAGGCGGGTAAAGAATGGCAGTCCGTTCTGCACATCCACCACACGGTCCGGGCGGTGCAGCCAGGCGTGCAGGAGACCGCGCAGGTACACGCTGACCTTGGTACCGCGGTACAGGTACCGCACTTCGTGGCGCAGCGCCTCACGCGGGCTTCCGGGGTACGCCGCGCACAACACCGTCACCGACCAGCCCAACGCGGCAAGGCCTCTCGCCACCTCCTCCACATAGCGCTCGGAGCCCCCGCCCTCAGGATTCGTCGTGTCCCGCCAGTTCAGCATCAGCACGCTCTGAGCACGCACCTCGTCAACCCCACCCCTCCGGTCACCTCCCCCGAGGTAATGGGCGGGGACGTTACCAAGGAGTAACGATGTCCACCAGACCTCGCGAGATCCGTTAATGTCCCGCCTGTGCCAGTGATGACGAACACGACGGGACCTGCGGGCTGGACGGCCGATCTCGGCCGGGCCGTCCGGCTGTTCCGCGCGTTCGGCGTCGAGCAGACAGACCCGGATCGCTTCTACGAAACGCTTGCCGCGGACTCGGTCGGACAGGTCGGCCAGTACGCCGACCTGCGGGGTGCACTGATGCTCGACGTGGGAGGTGGACCGGGCTACTTCGCCGATGCGTTCCGCGCGGCCGGTGCGACGTACTACGCGATCGACTCCGACCTCGGTGAGCTGAGCGGCCGGGGCGAACCCGTACCAGGCACAGTGCTCGGCAGCGGCATGGCACTTCCCGTCGCGGACGCCACAGTCGACGTCTGTTTCTCGTCCAACGTGCTGGAACATGTGCCGGACCCGTGGCTGATGGCTGACGAGTTGGTCCGGGTCACGCGGCCCGGTGGCACGGTCTTCCTGTCGTACACCGGCTGGTGGGGTCCGCACGGCGGTCACGAGACGGCGCCCTGGCACTACCTCGGCGGAGACAGGGCGGCCCGTCGCTACGAACGCCGAGTGGGTCACCGGCCGAAGAACAAGTTCGGTGCGTCGCTCTTCCCGATCAGTGTCGCCGCCGGACTGCGGTGGGCACGCACTTGCACCGCGGCCGACCTCGTGGCGGCGGTGCCGAGGTATCACCCGCGCTGGGCGTACGGCGTACTCGCCGTTCCCGGGGTACGCGAGGTCGTCACGTGGAACCTCGTCCTGGTGCTCCGGCGGCGATGAGGAGACTGAAGGCCGGAAGTTCCGAGCAGGTGGTCTGGCGAGCGAGGCTCGTGCTGGGCTGCCTGGTCCTGATCGCTCTGTGCTTCCACCAGGCGCCGGGCAGGATCGTGCCGGACACCAAGCTGGACCTCACCGCCAGTCCTGGTGGCTTCCTCGTCCGCGCACTGCACCTGTGGGATCCGCAAGGAGCCTTCGGCCAGTTGCAGAACCAGGCGTACGGCTACCTGCTGCCCATGGGTCCGTTCCACTGGTTGCTCGACTCGCTGTCGGTGCTGGACTGGGTGACGCAACGGCTGTGGTGGTCGCTGGTGCTGTGCGTCGCCTTCCTCGGTGTGTGGAAGCTGTGCAACGCCCTCGAGTACGGCGTGCCGTGGACGCGCTTCGCGGTGGCGCTGCTCTACGCGCTGAGCCCGCGCATGCTCGGCGAAGTGTCGATCACCTCGATCGAGGTGTGGCCGATCGCCATGGCTCCGTGGGTACTGCTGCCACTCGTCACCCCGCGGGCTCGCTCCGGTTGGTGGCGCGTCGGCTGGTCGGCGGTCGCGTTCGCACTGGTCGGTGGAGTCAACGCGGTCGCCACCGGTGCGACGCTCCTGCTGCCTGCGTTGTGGCTGATCACTCGCCGGCTGGACCGGTCGACGGTGAAGGTCATCGTCGGCTGGCTCGGCTGCGTCGTCGCCGTGTCGATCTGGTGGCTCGTCCCGCTCGTGCTGCTCGGCCGATACAGCCCGCCCTTCCTCGACTGGATCGAGGACGCCGGAGTCACCACCGGAACGGCCAGCGTCTTCGAGTCCTTCCGCGGTACGTCGCAGTGGCTCAACTTCCTGTCCGGCGCCGACGGACCGAGCTGGCCGGCTGGTTGGTTGTACGTCACCCAGCCGACGCTCATCCTGATCACCGCGGTCGTCGCACTGCTCGGCCTGGCCGGCTTGGCGATGGGCTCGCTCAAGCACCGCGGCTTCCTGCGGCTCTCACTCGTCGTGGGACTGCTGCTCGTGACGCTCGGCCATGCAGGTACGGCCGGCTCGCCGCTGGCGCCGCAGATCCAGGATCTGCTCGACGGACCGCTCGCAGCACTTCGCAACACGCACAAGTTCGAGCTGGTCGTTCGGCTACCGCTCGCCCTCGCCGCTGCGCACTCGCTGAGCAGACTCACCGAGTGGGCGACCGTCCGAGGCATCCACCGCCGCGTGGTGCCCGTACTGGTCGCCTGTCTGATCGTGTCGGTGGCGACGCCGGCCATCTTCGGCCAGCTACCCAGACGCGAGGGGTACGACGCCATCCCCGCCCATTGGCGTGAGGCGGCGGCGTGGCTCGACAACCAGACCACGAAGGGCAGCGTTCTCGTGGTGCCGGCCGCGTCGTTCGCCGACTTCACCTGGGGGTCGACGAAGGACGAACCGTTCCAGGCCCTGCTGAAACGCCCGCTGGCCGTGCGAGACGCCGTACCGCTCGGCTCTGCCGGTACGACGCGCTGGCTGGACGAGGTGGAGCGCCGGCTCGGCACAGGGGTCGGCGACAAGACCCTCAAGCAGGCACTGACCCGCGCCGGAGTCCGGTACGTCGTCGTCCGCAACGATCTACGGTACGACGCCCAGGTGACACCGACTCTCGCAGTCCACGAGACCTTGGACGAGTCCGGCATCGACCGCGTCGCGTACTTCGGTCCAGGCACCGGCAGCACGATCGAACAGCCTGGTGTCACGCTCGACGGACACACCCGGCTCCCGTACCCGAGTGTGGAGATCTACGACGTCGGCGCCACCAGTCCAGGGCGGCTGATCCCGAAGTCGCAGTTGGTGGAGGTGCGCGGCGCGGCCGAGGACGTGCCGGCCGCGCTGACCGCGCTCGGCGGAAATCGCAACGCGGTCACGAGTTCTGATGCGGCCGGTCGACTGACTGGGCTCCCGCTCATCCAGACCGACGGCATGCAACGCCGTGAGGTCTCGGTTGGTCGTCCCGCGGAGAACTACTCGCCTGTGCTGACCGCGACCGAGGCGGGCCGTCAGGGGCGCCGCACCCTCGGGTACGACGTCGACCCCGCGGCGCCGGTCACGACGCGGACGTGGGGCGGCGGCGTCGTCGACGTACGGGCGTCGTCCTCGGCGGCGGATGCGGACGCGACGCTGCGGACCGGTCCGGGCAACGGGCCGTTCGCGGCGGTGGACGGTGACCCGTCGAGTCGCTGGATCTCCGGGACGTTCGGCCGGAGCAGCGGCGAGTGGATCGAGTTGACGTTCGCGTCGCCGCGCAGTGTCGACGGTCTGAAGGTCCAGTTCTCGCTGGCGCCGCCGACCACCGAGCCGGTGCGCACGTTACAGGTCGACACGGACGCGGGCTCACTGACCTCAGTGGTGTCCGGATCGACCGATCCGCAGAGCATTCCGGCCCCGCCCGGCCAGACCAAGCGGCTGCGCCTGAGAGTGGGTGTGACCGACGGCAAGAACCCGAACGGCGTCTCCATCGCCGAGGTCTCGTTGCCCGGGATGCTCCCGGTCAGTCGGCTCAGCGTGCCGTCGGACGAGCGTCAGCCGAGTGCACTGGTGTTCAGGAACCAGCAGATCGGCCGCTCCGCCTGTCTGCACGTTGCCACGCGTCCGCTCTGCCGACAGGACTCGGCGAAGGACTCCGAGGAGCCGACCGGACTGCTGCGTAGCGTCGACCTTCCGCAGGCCGCGTCGTACCAACTGCAGGGGACGGCGCTGCCGAAGGACGGTGCCACGCTCGAAGGTCTGCTGACTGTGCCGGGCGCCATCACGGCGTCGGCAACCTCCCGAGCGGTCACGGCTCCGGAGGGACGTCCGGGCGCCGCGGTGGATCGCGATCTGGGCACCGGCTGGGTCGCGGACCCGTCCGACCAGCACCCGGCGCTCACGGTGAAGTTGCCTGTGGCAAGGAGCATCAGCGGGCTGCAGTTCCTTTCCGATTCCTACCTGACCGCCTCGCAGCCGACCGAGGTGTCGCTGCGCTTCGATGGTGGCCCACCGACGAAGGGCACCGTGGATCCGGAGGGCTACGTGCGCTTTGCCGCACGGAGCGCACGAACAGTCGAGCTGACGTTCACCGCCACCAGACCGCTGACCGACTTCGACTCCGCCACCGGCTACGCGCGGACAGCACCGGTCGGCGTCGCCGAGGTCCGTGTGCTCGGCGCCGACGAGTTGCGCAAGGCGCTCGACCTGGACGGCCAGACCGGTGCGTACTGCGGCTACGGCCCGGGGGTGCGCGTGGACGGCGTACCAGCGGATACGCAGGTGAAGGCGACTGTGCGGGACCTGCTGCAGCGGCGTCCGGTGACGTTCACGACGTGTGGCAAGGACAGCGAGGTCCCGCTGCAGGCCGGACGCCACAACGTCGACGTACTGGCCGGTGGTGGGTTCGTGCCGACCGAGGCGACGCTGACCAGGTCAGGCTTCGGCAACGTGTCCAAGACGCCGGTGCAGGGTGTGGATGTGTGGCGCCCCAATCCGGCCGAGCTGAGCATCGAGGTTCCGGCCGCGGACGAGCAGTCGGTGCTGACCGTCGCGCAGAACTTCAACGAGGGCTGGGAAGCGTACGACCGCACTGGCCGCAAGCTGACGCCGATCCGGATCGGCGGCTGGCAGCAGGGATGGGTCCTGCCCGAAGGGCCTGAGCAGGTGGTCACCGCGCGGTTCATGCCGGACCGGCTCTACCGCGCCGGTCTGCTGGTCGGGCTGGTCGCACTCCTGTCGGTGGTTGCGCTCGCGGTCTTCTTCCGGCGCCGGTCGAGGCACTCCGGTCACCGACTCCGCGAAGGCCGCGACGTCGGGCCATGGGTCGCGCTCGCAGGTGGGCTGGCTGCGGGGTGGTTCATGTCCGGCTGGATCGGACTGGTTGCAGTGGCGGTCGCAGCGGTGTGCTCGTGGTTCCTGTCGCCGCGTGTGGCGATAGGGGTGTTAGCTGCCGCGGTGGCGGTCGGAGCGCTGATCGCAGCGGTTCAGCCGTGGCCGGACGAGGGAGCGGGGCTGGCGCCCGGAGTGGTCCAGGCATCGACCTTGTTCGCCTGTGCGCTGGCGCTCTTGGCCCGGCCGACCGGTGAGACGTCGTACTCCTTGTCGCGCCTACCCAGGCGCATGATGGGCCGCTCCATCCCGTAGTAGCTCGCGGCCGCGACGCCGGCGGACACCACCAGCGTCGGGAAGAACAGCAGTGCGAACTTGCCGCTGAACACCTCGTAGCCGGTGGCTCGCTCGACCACGCTCAGCACGATCAGGTGGTACGCGAAGACGCCGTACGAGATGTCTCCGGCGATGTGGCCGATCTTGCCTCCGAGGATGCGGACCGTTCTCGCTGTCGGGTTCAGGGCTGGGAACAGGATGCATGCCGCGATGCCTGTGTAGAGCAGGCTCTTCAGGAACGCCTGACCTGGAGTGGACGGCGAGAGACCGTACGGGCCGGCCAGTGGGCTCGCAGCGATGACCAGCAGCGCCGCGGCGACGCCCCAGATGGTGCCGGGGATCTTCGTGAGGGTGTCGAGCGTGGACGGCTCGAGGCGACCGCTGCTGCGCGCGACCTGCCACAGTGCGAATCCCATGCCGACGGCGAACCAACCGACATACCCAGGCAGCCACAGACCGGCGCGGGGGTGGCCGGTCGCGTTGATGGAGGCCATCCAGATCGGGCTGAGCACAGTGAGGACACCCAGTACGGCGAGACGCCAGCGGACGCTGCGTCGGGTCGGACGCTCGTACCCGGTCAGCAGCTTCGCCAGCGCCGGGAGTAGCAGATAGAACGCCACCTCGGTCGCCAGGCTCCACAGCTGCGTCAGTCCGTCCGCGGGCGGTCCATCGAAGTAGATCTGGGTGAGCGACGCGTGCTGGAGGTACGTCGCCCAGCCCACGCCGTCCTTCCGCGGGACCAGGAACGCGGCGAGCAGCACCGCGACCCACAGGGCCGGCAGGATCCGCAGCGCACGGTTGCGCAGGTACGGCAAGGTCAGTGGTGGCAGCGTGCCGTCGAACCACGCGACCACATGCGGCCGGTAGAGCAGGAACCCGGAGATCGCGAAGAAGATCGCCACCCCGACGTCGAGCCGCGCCAGCAGACCGGCGAACGGCCCGTTCAGCGAAGCGCCGGAATGAAACCCGACATGCGTGGTGAGTACCGCGAGCGCACCGATCGCCCGCAACCCGTCCAGCGCCGGGAAGCGTGTTCGATTCATCTGGGCAGTCCGATCTCGAGGTTCTCTACGCAGAGGTTCGTCGCGGGATCGGAGGAGCGTAGCCGAACCTCGGTGGCTCTGATCCGGTGCGACGGGCCGAGGTACATGCTCCCAACACCGGCCGGCCAGTCGGCGGCCGGGAGTGCGGCGATGTTGCCGTCCGCATCGAGTAGCTCGACGGATACCTGGTTCTCGCGATTGGAGAAGTACGCGGCCTTGATGAACCACTCGGCGGTCGCGACCTCGTTCTGCACCGGTGTCAGGCGGATGGTCAGCGGCTCGGTGCCGTGCACGAGCAGGTTGCAGAACGAGTTCCCGCGGGTAGGCGGCTCGGCGCGTGACCACACCGCGAACGGCGCCGGCCGGATGTGTCCGGTGTCGTCGACCAGCAGCGGCTCACTTCCCGCCGCTTGCAGCCGGAACTCCTTCCCCGCCATCCGCAGTACTGGTGACAACCTGGGGTCGGACATGAGTGCGGTGCCGATCGGCTGTGGCATCGAGGTGTCCCACAGGTTCACGTTCGGTCCGGTCCGATCCAGCTCGGCCGTGACCGTCGCGAAGTAGGCCTTGGCCGGATTCCTTCCCCACGGCCCGGCGAACCCGACGTCCGACACAACCACTCCGACGAGAAGGCAGGCCAGTCCGACGGCAGGTACGGCGATCCGCACCGTGGACGCCGACAGTACGACGGCCAACGTCAACGGGATCGAGAGATCGGACCAGTAGTGGTAGTGCACGGTGAAGACCGACCCGAATCCGGTGAAGCGTCCGTAGGACACCAGCGCCACGGTCACCAGGACGTAGGAGACCACTGAGGCCCACAGCAGGAGCGCACGGTGGTTGTGGCGGAAGGCGACCACGAGGAGCAAACCGCCCACCAGCGCACCGAGCACCACCGCTGCGACCGGCGGAGCGGCAAGGCTCAGCGGCTGTCCCGCCGGAGCCCACCTCCAGGGTCCGCCCACCGCTGCGGAGACCGGTACCTCGAAGCCGCGGGCGATCAGTTCGAGCAGCTGCGACGCAGACAGGACACGGCCGCGGGACGGATTGCCGCGGGTCAGATAGAGAGTGCCGAAGGCAACTATCGGAGCGGCGAGCGCGGCAGCGAAGGGCCAGGTCTTGCCAAGCCAGACGCGCATCGGCTGCTCGCGAAGGTAGAGGGCCAAGGCGATGGCCGTGACCAGGATCAGCCCGGACTTCTCCCAGCAGGCCAGCGAGATCAGCAGCGCGAGCGGGCCGTAGGCGAGCGCCCGACGGTGACCGTCGTACCAGTCGATGGTTGCGTGCAGCAACAGTAGGCCGAAGACGTGCGCGGACAGGTTGTTGACACCGCTCGACAGCGACATGAACGACGGCATGCTCAGCGGGGTGAGCGCGTAGAAGAGGGTGCCGAGGAGGACCCACCAGCTCGAGCCGAGCAGGCGCAGGAGCAGCAGACCCATCAGCGTGATCGCGAGCGCCTGCATCACCGTCCGCCACCCGACGGTGAAGTCGTGGTTGAGTGGCGCGACCTTCGCGAAGACCGCGTAGACGAACCGCAGGCCCGGCGCGATGTGGTCGTTCACCGGGGTGAGCAGCTCGGCCGGTGCGAATCCGCGACTGCCCTGGACCAGGAAGTCGAGGTCGTCGCTCAGCCACGAACCGCGGCGCGCGAGCAGCCCGAGAACCACCGACTGCACCACCGCGACAGCCACCACGAGACCCCGGAGAACCGATGACTTCGGCGCGTCCGGCAGTGTCCAGATCCCCCTCATGCGGCGCGACTATATGTCAGTTCTGACCTGGGCGAACTTTGTTGTCGCCGCCGTCTGTTCAAGGTGCCTACCCGCTGGTAGCGTCCCGCGGACAGACCGGGAGGGGAAGCAGTGGGGACTCGTAGTCGTGTGGTGCTGATCGGGCTCGGCGTGTTCTTCGTCGGCATCGCGGCGCTGGCCAGGTTCTATGCGTATCCGACGCTCGCGGTGGCGCCCGCGGACCAGACTGCGCACACGGTGTCGGTCGGGAAGGACGCTACGATCTTCAGCGCCGCCGACCTGAAACAGAAGACCGGCGTCGAGCTCGAGGCACGCCGGACCGTCCGCGGCGACGTGGTCGCGGCGGACAAGATCAGCAAGGCGCTGAACCGCGAAGTCGTGGTGTTCGACACCGCCGTGGTGACCGACGACTCGAAGAACTACCAGTTCCCCGACGACTCGTCGAAGACCGCCGAGCTGCCGCTCAGCTTCGTCCAGGAGCGGGTCGTGCTCGACGCGCACACCGGCGAGGCCGTGCGCTGGAACCCGTCCGGCGACGACAACAGCGGCGAGTACATCGCGACCACGCTGGAGAAGGCGGATCGGCTGAAGCCCGGCCAGAACAGCGCGCTGTTCTCGGGGCACGAGGGTCTGGTGCTGAAGTTCCCGTTCGGCACCGAGAAGAAGACGTACCCCTTCTGGGACACCACACTGCGCAAGGCGTTCCCGATCGACTTCAAGGGGGAGGAGCCGCTCGACGGGCTGAACGTCTATGTCTTCGAGCAGGAGATCCCGAAGAAGGAGGTCCCGCAGGCCAAGCCGCTGGAGGTACCGGGCAGCCTGGTCGGTGACTCCGGCAAGGACTCGGTCGTCGTCCAGCGCACCTACAAGAACACCCGGACCCTGTGGGTCGAGCCGATCACCGGCGCGATCATCAAGGGCCGGGAGCAGCAACTCGCCACCATCGCGTACAACGGCGAGGACAAGCTGATCGCCACCCAGGTCACGATCGAGTACGACGACGCCACGGTCGCGAAGAACGTGAAGGGCGCGACCGAGAACGGTGTCGCCGAGGGCGGCTACCAGTCGAAGGCAGCGCAACTGCACCTGATCGGCTTCTGGGTGCCGCTGCTGTCGCTGATCCTCGGTCTGCTGTTGCTGGCATCGGTCGGGTTCTTCCAGCTCCGGCCCAGGAAGGCGGACTGAGCTCAGGCCTTGTGGGCGGACCAGATCGCGGTGCCGGGAACGAGCCGGCCGCGGTCTGGTCCCCAGCCACCCCAGACCAGATCGTGCCCGGCCGGCCACTCCGGCTCCAGCAGGTCGTCCACGACGAAGCCCCCGGTGGTGAGCGCCCGGATCCAGTCGCCGGTCGTCCGGTGGTGCTCGGCGTAGATCGGCGTACCTGCGTCGTCCACTTCGACGTACGGCGTCCGGTCGAAGTACGAATGGGTGATCCGCAGACCGGCGGGGGTCGGGTCGTCCGGCATGGCCCAGCGGATCGGGTGTGTCACCGAGAACACCAGCAGTCCGCCCGGCTTCAGGGTCCGGGCGATCTCGCGGAGTGCGATGGTGGCGTCGGCGACGAACGGCAGCGCACCGAACGCCGAGCAGACGATGTCGAACGTACTGCTCTGATAGGGGAGGGCTACCGCGTCGGCGGCGACAGTGCGGACCGCGATGCCGGTGCGGGCGTCGAGTTGCCGGGCGATCCGGAGTTGCTCGAGCGAGATGTCGAACGCGACCACCTCGGCGCCTTGGCCGGCCAGCCAGCGCGAGCACTGGGCACCGCCGCAGCCGACTTCGAGGATGCGCTTGCCCCGGACCGGCCCGAGCAGTTGGGCCGACTCCTCGTCGACACCTTCGGGGCTCCAAATGAAGCGGTCGTCGCCGAGGAACTCGCCGTGCTCCGACAAGTACTCGTCGGCCGCGGAGTTCCAGTACGCCCGGCTGGCCCGGGAGGTCTCCGCCTCGCTCAACTCCACCCGCACCGGCCCGCTCACGAACCAAACTCTAATGTTCAGCGGTATGAGCGACTTCGCGGCCAGTGCTGTTCCGTTGGCGGGTGGGTACGGCGGGCAGACGTACGCCGTGAGCGCCGGCGGTGAGGACGCCGTACTGAAGCTGTATGTGAAGCAGCCGGAGCGGGCGGCCGTGGACGCCGCGTTGCTGCAGCTGGTCCGTGGGCTGCTGCCCGTCCCGAAGGTGTTGGAGGCCAAGCGCGAGGGGTCGGCGGACGATCCGCCGTACCTGCTGACCGAGCGGCTGCCGGGGATCAACCTGCAGGTGTACCTCGAGACTGCGGGGGAGTCGGAGCGGCGGACGGTCGGGGAGCAGTTGGGTGAGCTGCTGGTGCGGCTGAGCGGGATGCCGTTCCTGACCTTCGGCGAGTTCCGCGGCGGCGAGCTGGCGATCGAGCCGTTCGGTCTCGGGGATCTGGAGCAGTACGTCGGAGGCCTCGACCTCGGCCTGGATCCGGGGCAGCTGGAGCGGTTCGGCGTGGTCATCGCCGAGGCCGAGGACGTGCTGGCCGAGGGGGTCGACCGGGTCTGCCTGGTGCACAGCGACTTCAATCCGAAGAACCTGCTGGTCGACCCGGCCACGGCCCGGATCACCGGGCTGATCGACTGGGAGTTCAGCCACGCCGGGTCGCCGTACACGGATATGGGAAACCTTTTCCGGTTCTGCTCCGATCCAGTGCTGGCCGGCGCGGTGCTGAGCGTGATCCGGGGGAGCGGGCCGGGGCTGGGCGAGCCGCTGGTCGACCTCGGGCGGGCGGCGGATCTGTGGGCGCTGCTGGATCTGGCCGCACGCTCCACCGAGCACGAGATCGCGGCCGCAGCGCACGACCTGGTCTCCCGAATGGCGGACACGAGTACCCTCGCGGGGGGCCGAGTCGACCTGGACGTCGTACATTGAGATCAGTGAAACGTCGGGAAGCCTCGGCGGGCAGCCGGTGGAGGCCGGGTGCCCCGGGTTGCCCTGCCTTCGTCAGTACACGTATTCTGTCAGATGCGCTATGGGCCCGCGCGACCTCGGACGGAGCAGGCTCGTGCTCGCAGCAGTCGGTGGTGAATCTGTCCTCTTCAGGCAATCCAGCGGTTTGGTGCGATCCAACGGAACATGGCGCGACCGAACGACACCACCAGTCCACGGAGCAACCCACCACATGACGGCCAGCATCGAGGCACCTCTCGACCCCGCAGTGCGCAACACCCCGCAGGTAGCGGTCAATGACATCGGGTCGGAGGAAGACTTCCTCGCGGCGATCGATCAGACCATCAAGTACTTCAACGACGGCGACATCGTCGAGGGCACCATCGTCAAGGTCGACCGGGACGAGGTCCTGCTCGACATCGGTTACAAGACCGAAGGCGTCATCCCTTCCCGGGAGCTGTCGATCAAGCACGACGTCGACCCGAACGAGGTCGTCAACGTCGGCGACCACGTCGAGGCCCTTGTACTCCAGAAGGAGGACAAGGAAGGCCGTCTGATCCTCTCGAAGAAGCGCGCCCAGTACGAGAAGGCCTGGGGCACGATCGAGAAGATCAAGGAGGAGGACGGCGTCGTCACCGGCACCGTCATCGAGGTCGTCAAGGGTGGCCTCATCCTCGACATCGGCCTGCGTGGCTTCCTGCCCGCCTCCCTGGTCGAGATGCGCCGGGTCCGCGACCTCCAGCCGTACGTCGGCCAGGAGATCGAGGCGAAGATCATCGAGCTGGACAAGAACCGCAACAACGTGGTCCTGTCCCGCCGCGCCTGGCTGGAGCAGACCCAGTCCGAGGTGCGGATGAACTTCCTCACCCAGCTGCAGAAGGGCCAGATCCGCAAGGGTGTCGTGTCCTCGATCGTCAACTTCGGTGCGTTCGTGGACCTCGGTGGCGTCGACGGCCTGGTGCACGTGTCGGAGCTGTCCTGGAAGCACATCGACCACCCGACCGAGGTGGTCGAGGTCGGCCAGGAGGTCACCGTCGAGGTGCTGGACGTCGACATGGACCGCGAGCGCGTCTCACTGTCGCTGAAGGCGACCCAGGAAGACCCGTGGCAGCAGTTCGCCCGGACCCACCAGATGGGCCAGATCGTGCCCGGCAAGGTCACCAAGCTGGTTCCGTTCGGTGCGTTCGTGCGGGTCGAGGAGGGCATCGAGGGTCTGGTGCACATCTCCGAGCTGGCCGAGCGTCACGTCGAGATCCCGGAGCAGGTCGTCCAGGTCAACGACGACACGATGGTCAAGATCATCGACATCGACCTCGAGCGTCGCCGGATCTCGTTGTCGCTGAAGCAGGCCAACGAGGGACTGGACCCGGTCTCGGACGACTTCGACCCGACGCTGTACGGCATGACCGCGACGTACGACGACCAGGGCAACTACGTCTACCCCGAGGGCTTCGACCCGGAGACCGGCGAGTGGCTCGAGGGCTTCGACGCGCAGCGCGAGGAGTGGGAGCGGCAGTACGCCGAGGCCCACACGCGCTGGGAGGCCCACAAGAAGCAGATCGAGGACGCCAAGACGGCGGACGTCGAGGCCGGCGAGGCATCGACGTACTCCTCGGCCGCGGCTCCGAAGGACGACGCTCCCGTCGAGGGCGCGCTCGCTTCTGACGAGGCGCTGCAGGCCCTCCGCGAGAAGTTGACCGGCCAGGGCTGATCCACCGCAGGACCCGAGGCCCCCGCATCCCCGTACTGGATGCGGGGGTCTCGCTCGTCCACCTACCGCCCACACCGCCTCGCACCGCCCACACCGCCTCGCACCACCCGCCCCGCTGGCCCGACGGCATTTGAACGGATAACCCTTGAGGTTGCTGGTTGTCTGCCCCAATTCCGGCAGGAGAACCGGCAAGCCGAGGGGTTATCCGTTCAAATGGCGGTGGGGCGGAGCTGGGGAGGACTAGGGTGCAGGAGTGCTGAGAGTGGGACTGACCGGGGGCATCGGGGCCGGGAAGAGCGCGGTGTCCGCGCGGCTGGCCGAGCGGGGCGCGGTGGTGATCGACTCCGACGTCCTCGCGCGGGAAGTAGTTGCGCGCGGCACCGATGGGCTGGCCGAGGTGGTCCGGATCTTCGGTGAGAGCGTGCTCACTGCCGACGGCGACCTCGATCGACCCGCACTGGGCAAGATCGTGTTCGGTGATGTGGACGCCAGGCGCAAGCTCGAGGCGATCATTCATCCGCGAGTGCGGGCGCGGGCCGCCGAGATCGAGGCCGCGGCACCGGCCGGAGCGATCGTCGTGCACGACATCCCGCTGCTGGTCGAGACCGGTCAGGCGGACTCGTTCGACGTACTGCTGGTCGTGGACGTGCCGGTCGAGGTACAGGTCGAACGGCTGACCGCGCAGCGCGGAATGCCTGACACAGAAGCGAAACAGCGCATCGCGAGCCAGGCGTCGCGGGAGGATCGGCTCGCCGTCGCCGGTCTCGTCGTGGACAATTCCGGCCGGCTCGAAGAGCTGGATCGCCGCGTCGGCGAGGTGTGGGCGGAGCTGGTACGACGGGCAGGGCACGGTCCGGACACGAAAAGGTGACCCCTGCGCGGTAAATGATGAATCCGGGACCGGCTGTACAAGAATCTGTCCCGGTTCGGCCCAGGCTCTGGGCCGGGCACCGACGGCGCGCCCCCGCGCCGGTCCGGACGTCCAAGGTTGGGAGGATGGCGTGGTCTGTCCGCGCTGTAACTCAGACGTCCCCGAGGTGTCGCATTTCTGCCACCACTGTGGCAATGATCTGCGCTCCGGGGATGCCGAGCGGAAGAAGGCGTACGCCGCCAGGCCCGATGAGCCAGTGGCGTCGTTCCGGCTGGTTTCGACGATCATGCCGCAGGGCTCGGGCAAGCAGCCCTATACCTACAAGGTGGCGCTCGGTGTCGCGCTGCTGCTGACCGTTCTCACCGCCGCGCTCGGCGCGCTGCCGGTGGCGATCATGGTGGCGGCGTTCTCGATCCCGATCGTCTACATCCTTTATCTGTACGACGTGAACCTCTGGGAGGACGAGCCGATCCCGGTCGTCGCCGCGGCCTTCGTGCTCACCGGAGTACTGGCCGCGGTGTTCACCTGGATCTGGTCGGACAAGATCGCGCTGAGCCTGGACACGATCGGCGGCAACGACGCCGGTCCGGCCGGGCGGGATCTGCTGATCCTGCTCCTGCTGGTGCCGGTGGTGTCGGAGCTGATCCGCCAGATCGGCCCGCTCTACCTGGCCTCGCGGCCGCGGTACGACGACCTGATGGACGGCTTCACGTTCGGCGTCGTGGCCGGTGTCGGCTACGCGTGCTTCGAGACGCTGGTGCTGCACTGGGGCTGGATCAGCGGCGGCTTCGCCGGTCCGGGCAGCAGCGCAGGCACCTGGATCTCGATCGTCCTGCTGCACGGCTTCATCAAGCCGCTGATCTACGGCTCGGCGACCGGCCTGGCCGGTGCGGAGTTCTCCGGCCTGGGCGAAGGGTACGACGGCTTCACCCCTCGCTGGGTGTTCGGTGTGATCCAGGCGATCGTGATCAACGCGCTGTTCCAGGGCGGGGTCTA
Source organism: Kribbella capetownensis (assembly GCF_004331485.1). GTDB lineage: Bacteria > Actinomycetota > Actinomycetes > Propionibacteriales > Kribbellaceae > Kribbella > Kribbella capetownensis. The sequence goes on along the minus strand of NZ_SJKD01000003.1, from coordinate 330,642 downwards.
CCTGCTCGGGTTCGTCGGCGGCCACGGTTCGACCGTCGGCGCGATCCTCGGTGTGGTCTGGGGCCTGCTGCTGCTCGGCGCGCTGATCATCCGGGTCCGCACGGTCCTGCACAAGGGTCTGCTGGAGGCGGCGCTGGAGTCGGCCGCCCGCGGCGGCTCCAACCACGCGTCGGGCGACCTGGCGTTCTGCTCGCGCTGTGAGATGCCGCTGCTCCCGCATTCCGACTTCTGCTCCGCGTGCGGCAACTCGGTGCGATCCGTACCGAAGTCCGCCCGCGGTGTGGCAGCACAGGCCGTGGCAGGCGGCGGGGCTGGTGGATACGACGCGACGACTGGGGAGACGCAGGCATGAGCAACCAGCCACCGCCCTACGGTCAGGGTGGCCACCCCGGGCAGCAGCCCCCGTACGGCGGCCAGCCGGGTCAGCAGGGTCAGCAGGGTCAGCCTGGCTACGGTCAGCCCGGTCAACAGCCTGGGCAGCCGCCGCAAGGGCAGCCTGGCTACGGCCAGCGGCCGGGGCAGCCACCACAGGGCCAGCCTGGGTACGGTCAGCCCAATCAACAGCCTGGTCAGCAGCCACAGGGGCAGCCTGGTTACGGGCAGCAGCCCGGACGGCCGCCGCAGGCTCCGCCGCCGGGCTACGGTCAGCCGGGTCAACCGCAGTACCAGGGTCAGGGTCAGCAGCCCTACCCCGGTCAGCAGCAGGCGCCGTACCAGGGCCAGCAGCAGTACCAAGGCCAGCAGCAGGGCTACCCGGGTCAGCAACAGCAGTACCCCGGCCAGCAGCAGCAGTGGGGCCAGTACGGCGGTCAGACTCCGCGCAGCAAGGGCGGGAACAAGATCCTGTTCCTGGCCGGCGGTGCGATCGTCGTCGTCGCGGTGATCGGTGTCGTGCTGGCGCTGATCTTCGGTCGTGGTGACGACAAGCAGGCCGAGCCGACCCCGCAGCCGACCAACGGGCAGAGCACCGAGCCGACCGAGAACGTCGACGAGGGCATCGAGGTCGCCGAGGGCGTCTTCGTGAAGCCGCAGCCCGGCTACGTCCGCAAGGAGTTGAAGGACTTCGACGGTGTCTACCTGCTGAAGGCCAAGGAGGCCTACTTCATGGTGGAGGCCTTCAAGGGCAAGGAGGGTGAGAACACCGACACCATCCTGCCGAAGCTGATCGGCGCCGAGACCGGGGACCTGTCCGCGGTGAAGAAGAACGAGCCGAAGGTGACCAAGCCGGGGCCGGACGACAAGACCCCGGTGAAGATCCTCACCACGCAGAGCTTCTCCGCCACCTCGTCCAGCCAGAACGGCAGCGAGCCGGTGGTCGGGTTCGTCGGTGTGGTCGAGCGCAACGACGGCGTGATCACGCTGGTGCGGGTGTACGGGCTGAAGACGAAGTTCGATGCCATCAACAAGGACTCGAACGAGATGCTGAAGTCGGTGCTCAAGAGCCAGTGATCCGCAAGCGCGCCGAGGGTGGGACCGGCAGGTCGAACCCTTGGGTGAGGAACCCAGCGCCGGACGACGGTGCGGCTCCGGGTACGCCGGAGCCGCCACCGTCGCGGCGAATGCCGGGTCGGTCGCGACCGACCCGGTCCGCAGGCCCGACTCAGGGTCCGCGGATCCCGACGTACCTGATCCCGGCCGGTGCCGGCCTGATCGTGGTCGTGGCGGTCGCGGTCGGGCTCTACCTGCTGTCCGGCGGGGACGACAAGGCCGACCCGGCTCCACCGCCGTCCCCGACGGCGACCGCGAGTACGCCGACGTCGACGTACACGCCGCCGCCGAACGCTGTCCTGGTCGGGTCCGGCGTCGCCGTCGTACCGGCGGCGGGCTGGAGCCTGCTGGAGAAGGAGACGCAGGGCAGGGAGTTCGTCTCCTACGCGGCCAGCGGCGACGCCCGCGCGTTCTTCTGGGTCCGGCAGAAGCAGAACGTGACCGCGAAGGCGTACGTGCTCGGGATCGTCGAGGGCGAGACCCAGAACGAGATCGCCCAACTCGGCAACGTACGGAACCTGACCTGCCCGAAGGACGTCCTGGAGGAGTGCGTCGCGATCAGCTACACCTCCACCACGAAGGACAAGACCGGACTGCAGGTCAAGGTCCAGGGGTACGTCGAGGCGTACCGGCGCAAGGACCAGGTGGTCACCGCGCTGGACTTCCGGACCCGGATCGACTTCGCGCCGCAAGCCGAGGCCGACGCCGCGACCATGAAGCAGTCGGTGCTCGACAGCCTGTGACGACGACATCCCAGACAGACCGCGAGGAAGAGTTATGAGTCAGCAGTACGGGCCGCCCCCGAACTCCGCGCCGGGCGGTTGGGGACGTGGGCCGGGCCGGCCGCAACGGCAGTCGTCGGGGTCGATGCGATCCCGGTGGATCATCATGGGCGGCACGATCGTCGCCATCGCGCTGATCGCCGTCGGGGTCGTCGTACTGGTGACCGGTGGCGACAAGGAGCAGCCGGTCGCCGAGCAGACGCCGGACCCGACCGGCACGCTGTACACGCCGCCGACGCCGTCGCCGACCAAGGCGGCCGTCACCAAGGGCCGGTACGACACCGGCGTCGAGATCGGTGGCGGGCTCTGGTTCACCCCGGTCAAGGGGTGGCTGCCGGACTGGGACAAGTCCAACGGCGGGACGAACTACATCCTGCAGCAGCCCGGGGCGCGCGGCCGGATCGACGGCTACTACTGGGTCCGCCAGACCACGCAGTACGACGCCAAGGGGTTCGCCGAGCACCTGGTCGACGTCGAGTCGGACGGGTTCAAGGACGTCCGGATCGGCAAGACGGTGGCCTGCAAGACGACCAACCCGGCGATCAAGGCCTGCTACGCGGTGACGTTCAACGCGCTCGTCGCGGCCGCCGCCGGCAAGTTCCTCCCGTTCCGCGGCTTCGTCACGGCGTACGCCGACCAGTCCGGCAAGATCACCGCCACCGACGCGGCCCTGGAACTCAGCGTCTACAAGCGCCGGGTCCGCGAGCTCGTCTACATGAACAACACCCTGATGAAAAGCTTCTGATCTGGCCCCTGACCTGGGGTTTTTCGGAACTGTCGGCGCGGCGCCGTACGGTGGAGGGCATGAGACAGGTCTCAGATCTTCAACGTATGGTGGCGCCACTCGAGGTGGTGTCCGATTTCGAGCCGGCCGGCGACCAGCCGGCCGCGATCGCGGACCTGGAACGCCGGATCAACAGCGGTGAGCAGGACGTCGTGCTGCTCGGCGCGACCGGTACCGGCAAGACCGCCACGATCGCCTGGCTGGCCGAGAAGGTCCAGCGCCCGATGCTCATCCTGCAACCGAACAAGACCCTCGCCGCGCAGTTCGCGAACGAGTTGCGGCACTTCTTCCCGGCCAACGCCGTCGAGTACTTCGTCTCGTACTACGACTACTACCAGCCGGAGGCGTACGTCCCGCAGACCGACACCTACATCGAGAAGGACTCCTCGATCAACGAGGAGGTCGAGCGGCTGCGGCACTCGGCGACCTGGTCGCTGCTGACCCGCCGCGACGTGATCGTGGTCGCGACCGTCTCCTGCATCTACGGCCTGGGCTCGGCCGACGAGTACCTGAACCGGATGATCCACGTGAAGGTCGGCACCGAGATGGACCGCGACGGGCTGCTGCGCAAGCTCGTCGGGGTGCAGTACGCGCGCAACGACCTGGCCGGCACCCGCGGCACGTTCCGGGTCCGCGGCGACACGCTCGAGGTCTTCCCGGTGTACCAGGAGCTCGCCGTCCGGGTGGAGTTCTTCGGCGACGAGATCGAGCGCGTGATGACGCTGCACCCGCTGACCGGCGAGGTCATCAGCGAGGAGGACGAGGTCTACATCGGCGCCGCGACGCACTACGTGACGGCGCCGGAGCGGATGGAGCGCGCGATCACGTCGATCGAGGCCGAGCTGGAGGAGCGGCTGGCCGAGCTCGAGCGCGGCGGCCAGTTGCTGGAGGCGCAGCGGCTGCGGATGCGGACGACGTACGACATCGAGATGATGCGTCAGATCGGGACCTGCTCGGGTATCGAGAACTACTCGCGCCACACCGACGGCCGTGAGCCCGGGACGGCGCCGCACTGCCTGCTGGACTACTTCCCCGAGGACTTCGTGCTGGTCATCGACGAGTCCCACGTGACCGTCCCCCAGATCGGCGGTATGTACGAGGGCGACATGTCCCGGAAGCGGACCCTGGTCGAGCACGGGTTCCGGCTGCCGTCCGCGATGGACAACCGGCCGCTGCGCTGGGAGGAGTTCCTGGAGCGGATCGGCCAGACCGTCTACCTGTCCGCGACGCCAGGGCAGTACGAGCAGGACAAGTCGGACGGCTTCGTCGAGCAGCTCATCCGGCCGACCGGTCTGGTCGACCCCGAGGTGATCGTGAAGCCGACCAAGGGGCAGATCGACGACCTGATCCACGAGATCCGGCTCCGGGTCGAGCGGGACGAGCGCGTCCTGGTCACCACACTGACCAAGAAGATGTCCGAGGACCTGACCGACTACCTGCTGGAGATGGGCATCCGGACCAGGTACCTGCACAGCGAGGTGGACACGCTGCGCCGGGTCGAGCTGCTCCGCGAGCTGCGCCAGGGCGAGTACGACGTACTGGTCGGCATCAACCTGCTGCGTGAGGGCCTGGACCTGCCCGAGGTGTCGCTGGTCGCGATCCTGGACGCGGACAAGGAAGGCTTCCTGCGCTCCGGCCGGTCGCTGATCCAGACCATCGGCCGTGCCGCCCGGAACGTGTCCGGCCAGGTGTTCATGTACGCCGACAAGATCACCCCGTCGATGGAACTTGCGATCGACGAGACCAACCGGCGCCGCGCGAAACAGATCGCCTACAACGAGGCGAACGGGGTCGACCCGCAGCCGCTGCGGAAGAAGATCGCCGACATCACCGACATGCTGGCCCGCGAGGACGCGGACACGGCAGACCTGCTCGGCTCCGGCCGGACCCAGTCGCGGGGCAAGGCGCCGGTGCCGGGTGGCGGCAAGGCGAAGGCAGGCGAGAAGGCGAAGGAGCTGGCCGGCGGGCTGCCGTCGTCCGACCTGGCCGACCTGATCCAGCAGCTGACCGACCAGATGCACAACGCGGCGGCCGAGCTCCAGTTCGAGGTCGCGGCCCGGTACCGCGACGAGATCTCCGAGCTGAAGAAGGAACTTCGCCAGATGACCAACGCCGGCATGAAGTAGGAGAGCGATCAGCCCCGGCCGACCTGTGTCGGCCGGGTCGGTTGCTCAGGGGCGTGGTTCGACTGTGTGCTGGGGTGATTCGTTGATGAGGAGGGTGAAGAGGTCGGGGCGGGCGTAGTGGCCGTTCGGGTCGAAGTCGAACTTGCCGCGGTCCAGGTCGCTGAGGTCGAGTTCCGCGAGCAGGACGCCCTCGCCACCGCGCAACGGGCCGGCGAGGATCTCGCCCAGCGGTGAGATCACCACGCTCCCGCCGTCGATCAGGACTGTGTCCGGCGCCTCACCCTGGACGGGATGCAGATCGTCGGCGAGATCGGCCCGGGTCAGGTACTGGTTCGCGCTGATCACGAAGCACCGCCCCTCGAGCGCGACGTGCCGCATCGTCGCCTGCCACTGCTCGCGGTCGTCGACCGTCGGCGCACACCAGATCTCGACTCCCTTGGCGTACATGGCCTGCCGGAACAGCGGCATGTAGTTCTCCCAGCAGATCGCCGCCCCCAGCACCCCGTACGGCGTCCGCACCGCCGGCATCGTCGACCCATCTCCCTGACCCCACAGGAAGCGCTCGGCCGCGGTCGGCATCAGCTTGCGATGCTTCGCCACCAACCCTTGCCGAGGATCGATGAACACGGCCGTGCAGTACAGCGTTCCACCGGCGCGCTCGATCACGCCGGCAACCAGGCGTACGCCGAGCTCGCCGGCCAACTCCGCCAACCGTCCCGTCTCCGATCCAGGTACGTCGATCGCCGCCTCGCGATACCGACGGAACGTGTCGCGTCCCCCCGGCGATCGGGAACCGACCGTCACGCCGAAGTCCAGACCCTTCGGGTACCCGCCCAGGAACGCCTCCGGCAGCACGATCAGCCGTGCACCGGCCGAGGCCGCCTCGCGAACGTATCGCTCCGCCCTCGTCAGGGTCGCGGGCGTGTCGAACAGAGTGGAGCCGGCCTGGATCGCGGCAACGACGACTGAGTTCATGCCCCGCAGCCTAGGTCGTGTCCGACGGTCGAGTTCTGTCCCCGGGAGGGGCTAGCGTGCGTTCCAGGATCACCAAGGGGAGGACGCCATGTTCGATCACCTGTCGCTGCAATGTGACGACCTGGACGCGAGTCGCCGGTTCTACGAGACGCTGCTCGCGCCGATCGGGATCTCCGTCGTCATGGAGTTCGGCGACGTACTGGCCCTGGGCGGGCCGGACGGCGCACCGAAGTTCTGGCTCGGGAAGCAGACGACCGGCGGTACGCAGCGGGAGATCCACGTCGCGTTCACGGCCCCGAACCGGACGACCGTGGACACGGTCCACCGGACCGCCCGAGACCTGGGCGCCGAGATCCTGCACGAGCCGAAGGAGTGGCCGGAGTACCACCCCGGCTACTACGCCGTCTTCGTCCGAGACCCCGACGGCAACAACGTCGAGGCCGTCTCACACAGCTGACCCCATGACAACGCCGTGAAACCGTTCGGACCGGTAGGGATGTGAGATGACGCGACTGAGTGGCTCGGAGGTGCTCGAGCACTGCCTGGCGAAGCCGGGGGCGTGGCAGGACGAGCCTTGGGAGGGCGATGTGGTCGCCAAGGTCGGCGACAAGATCTTCGCGTTCCTGGGTGGCGGGCACGGGGTCGGGATCAAGTGCGGCGCCAACCGCGAGGAGGCCGACGAGCTGGTCGACACCTACCCTGGCGACGTCACCAAGATGGCCTACATCGGCCGCTCCGGCTGGAACAGCGTCCGCCTCGGCGGCAGCGTGCCGGACGACGAGATCCTCGAGCTGATCGATGCGTCGTACGAGACGATCGTGGGCAAACTCCCCAAGAGCAAGCGTCCGACCTAGCCGCGGACGACACGCGTGAAGCTGACGGACTGATCACACAGCGCAACTATTCCTCGGCCGGTTGTGATCATTCCGACAGCCGGACACGGTGCCCGGGAATTTGGAGACTTGGACATCGACCAGTCAGAATAGACGTGGAGAAGGGGAGTATTCCTTCGCGGCGGCATCGTCATCACGGTCAGGGGTTCGCCCCCGCGCCCGGTGCCACCGGCCAGGCTCGCAGTGCGGGTCGGGCGGAAGAGACCTTCGGAGTCCTGTTTCAGTTGAGCTCCGGAGGTGTCTGTGCACGTTGCTGACTACGTTTGGTACATCACGGTTGGCGTGCTTCTCGCGCTGCTGGCTTTCGACGTCTTCATCATCGGCCGTCGTCCACACGAACCGAGTACCCGGGAGTCCGCGACCGCGATCGCGTTCTACGTGGGTCTCGCGGTGGTGTTCGGCCTGGGCGTCTGGTTGTTCTCCGGTGGGCAGTACGCGGGCGAGTTCTTCGCCGGCTGGCTGACCGAGTACAGCCTGAGCGTCGACAACCTGTTCATCTTCCTGATCATCATGTCCAGGTTCGGCGTACCGAGGAAGTATCAGCAGACCGCGCTGCTGATCGGCATCATCCTGGCGCTGGTCTTCCGCGGTGTGTTCATCGCGGTCGGCGCGGCCGCGATCAACCAGTTCTCCTGGATCTTCTACATCTTCGGAGCGTTCCTGGTCTACACCGCGATCCACCTGGCCAGGCAGGGTGAGAACGACGACGACGACTTCAAGGAGAACGCGGTCATCCGGTTCGCCAAGAAGCGCCTGAACGCCACCGACGAGTACAACGGCGTCAAGCTCACCATCGTCAAGAACGGCAAGCGGCTCGTCACTCCGATGGCGATCGTCATCATCGCGCTCGGTACGACCGACCTGCTGTTCGCGCTCGACTCGATCCCGGCGATCTACGGCCTGACCCAGGAGCCGTTCCTGGTCTTCACCGCGAACGTGTTCGCGCTGATGGGCCTGCGGCAGTTGTACTTCCTGCTCGGTGACCTGCTGAAGCGGCTGGTCTACCTGTCCATCGGCCTGTCGGTGGTGCTCGCGTTCATCGGTGTGAAGCTGGTCCTGCACGCGATGCACGTGAACGAGTTGCCGTTCGTCAACGGCGGTCACCACATCGAGTGGGCCCCGGAGATCCCGATCTGGTTCTCGCTGGGCTTCATCATCATCACCCTCGGCATCACCACGGTCGCCAGCCTGCGGAAGTCCCGCATCACCAAGCCGGCGGACCCGGCCGACCCCCCGGCCGAGGGTGGCGAGCTGGACGAGTCGACCCCGGTCGACAGCCCGAACGGTACGACGGCCGAGCTCGACCCGAAGACCCAGGCCGAGCTCGACTCGATCCGCGAGCCCGAGCCGCATGAGTCGGACGCCAAGAAATCCTGACCTGAAGGACACACGTCGCCCCGGACCGACCTGGTCCGGGGCGACGTCGCGTAGGTCAGAGCTTGGCGGCGGCGACCAGCGTGGCTCTGCGGTCGTCGGCCAGCGTTGCGTCTTCCAGGCGTTTGCCGGTCTCCGACGCGTGCATCATCCCGCAGGCGGAGGCGAAGCCGACGTGGTGGATCTGCTTGCCGGGCCGCCCGAAGAAGTAGAGGTCGCCGGGCTGCGCCTCGTCGAGCGGGATGTTCTCCAGCATCGCGGCCTGGTCGTGCGCGTCGCGAGGAATGCGCAGACCCAGCACCCGGCAGACCGTGTGGGTCAGGCCGGAGCAGTCCAGCCCGTACGCCGACGTACCGCCCCACAGGTACTCGAGCCCAAGGAACATCGCCCCCAACCGCAGCCGATCCTCAGGTGCGGACGGCTGCTCGACAGACCGCAGTACGTCGTCCGCCAGCCAGCCTGACCCGCCATCCGGGGTCGCCACCCGGGTGTACCCGTCGGCGTGCTCGGTCGACGCCAGGACGGTCGCGAACGAAAGCTCCCCCAGGGGCTCACCCGCGCCCGGCTCGGCGAGCAGCGTCGCGGTCGGGACCGTGATCGCGACGGGCGCGGTCGCGCTGCCGGGCAGCTCGCCCAGATGGCTCGACGGGACCCAGCCCGGGTACCCGAGCTCGTCGTTGGACGACGGCTGCCAGGGCGCCAGGATCTCCGACCACCCGTCCCGCTCTGAGCGGACCAGGACAGGCTCGGCGAACAGCAGTTGGGTCAGGGTCCGGCCGTGCAGGCCGAGCCGGGTTTCGGTGTCCATGGACTTCGCCCACGCGGCCACATCGGGCTGGGCGGCGACGGCCGCGGCATCGATGTCGCGGGGCGCATCCGGCGCGGTCCAGACGGTACTGACCGGGACTTTGGCGGCAACTAGCTTCATACGGTCAAGCCTGTCACGCCGAGGCCAGGAGCCGCAGGCAGGTGGATCAGCGCGCCGTCGTACCGGATCCCGCCGGTCACCGGCGCCTCCTTCAACCACCAGGCGGCGTCGAGGTCGTTGACCGCTGAGGTGGGATACGCCGACACGAGCGCGGCCGCCGCGCCGACGCCGACATGGCTCTCCATCATCGAGCCGACGATCGTCCGGATCCCGTGCTCGCGGGCCAGTTCCAGCAGGGTCCGGGCCGGTCCGAGCCCGCCGCATTTGGCCAGCTTCACGTTCACCATGTCCGCGGCGCCGTGCCGGATCACGTTCACCAGGTCGCGTACGCCGTACACGGACTCGTCGGCGAGGATCGGCGTACGGACCCGGTCGGTCACCCACGCCATCCCTTCGAGGTCGGCGGCAACGACCGGCTGTTCGACGAGTTCGAGGTCGCAGCCCGCGTCCTCCATCGCCCGGATGGCGGTGACCGCGTCGCGCCGGGACCAGCCCTGGTTGGCGTCCAGCCGGAGTGTCGGTTCCGGGCCGATCGCCTCGCGGACGCACCGGACCCGCTCGACGTCCGCGCGGGCGTCGGTGCCGACCTTGACCTTCAGTACGTCGAAACCGTCCGCGAGCCGGGCCTGTGCAGCGGCCGCGAGCGCATCGGGGTCGCCGACGGACAGCGTCATGTCGGTGCGCACGGTGTCGACGGTCGAGCCGAGGAAACCGTGCAGCGTCTGCCCGCGACGCCGCGCGGCCAGGTCGTGCAGCGCGACGTCGACCGCACCCTTCGCGCCGAAGTTGCCGGTCGCGGCGTTCTGCACGCGGCGCAACGCCTCGGTCAGGTCGTCCGGGCCGAGACCGTCCAGGGCGGCGGTGATCGGTCCCTCGACGCAGGCCTGCGACCCGGCGAGCGAATCGCCGGTGACTTTCCACACCTGCGGAGCCTCGCCCCAGCCGCTGAGCTCGCCGTCGGTCACCTCGACCAGCAGCGAGTCCGCGTGCGTCGCCGTCCGCAGTGCCGTGATGAACGGCGTGTGCAGCGGCGCCGAAACCAGATGCGTGCTGACCTTCACCGGACCCCTCCGAGGTCGCGCCGGTGGTTCCACGCCTCGAGCGCGATGTTCGCGATCAGCTTCTGCGCGTCCGCATCGGCCAGGTCGGACGTCGTACACACGACCAGCACGAACGGATCGGCGTCCGGCGGGCGGACGATGCCGCCGTCGTGCCGGATCCGGGTGTCCCAGCCGTTCTTGTGCTCGACCCGGATCCCGGCCGGCAGCAGGGCCGGGATCTCGCCGTTCCACTGGTTGCCGGCCAGCAGGTCGCGCAGGTAGTTGCCCGAGGCGCCCTGCTGATTGCCGACAGCAACCAGTACGCCGGCCAGACCCGCCGGGCTCATCAGGTTGCTGATGCCGGCCCGTACGCCCGGCCCGTCATCGATCCCGCGCCGGATCGCACTGTCCCCAGGCCCGTACTCAGCGAGCACCGCGTGAGCAGCGTCGATCCCGACCTGCTCCAGCACGAGGTCCGTCGCGAGGTTGCTGGACCGGGTGATCATCTCGGTCGCCAGCCAACCCAACGGCACCTGCTCACCCAGCTTCGTCCAGGTCGCCGGCGCCTCGTCCTCGGCCGGGTCGACCCCGAACCGCCCGCCGGCCGCGGACGCGAAGTCGTTGTGCACGGTCACCGGCTGGTCGAGCGACAGCTCACCGGCCTCGACCTTGCGCATCATCGCCATCGCCACCGGGAGCTTCATCGTGCTCGCGGAGTAGTGCGTCCGCTCCGCCAGATGCTCGAACACCGGTACGCCGTCCAGTCGCCCCAGCCAAACCCCGAAGGCGCCGCTCCCGTCGACGTCCCGGAGCAGTTCCGCGATTCCCATGCCGATCACCCAACCACACCACGCCCCTGGCAGACTGCCAAGGGTGTCCAGGGCATTGGGTCTCCTCCTCGGCTTCGCGGCCGACCGTGTTCTCGGTGATCCTCGCCGCTTCCACCCGGTGGCCGGGTTCGGGCAGGCGGCGTCCCGGCTGGAGTCCCGCTGGTACGCCGACTCCCGCGCGGCCGGTACGGCGTACACGGTCGCCTTGGTCGGTACGACGGCAGCCGCCGGAGTCGTGGTCGAGCGGCTGACCCGGAATCGTCCGATCGTCCATACGCTCGTCACCGCGGCCGCGACCTGGACCGCGCTCGGCGCCCGCAGCCTGGACCGCGAGGCCGAGGTGATGGCCGGGCTGCTCGAGGAGAAGGACATCCCGGCGGCCCGCGACCGGCTGAACCATCTGTGTGCTCGGGACGCGACCAGCCTGGAAGCCGACGAGCTCGCCCGCGCGACCGTGGAGTCGGTCGCCGAGAACACCTCCGACGCGTGCGTCGCACCACTGCTCTGGGGCGGGGTGCTCGGCGTACCGGGGCTGCTCGCCTACCGCGCCGCCAACACCCTGGACGCGATGGTCGGCTACAAGTCCGCGAAGTACCTGAACTTCGGCTGGGCGTCCGCGCGGCTGGACGACGTACTCAACCTGCTGCCCGCGCGCGTGTGCGCTTTGCTCACCGGACTCGCGGCGGGCCGGCCACGAGAGGCGATCGCGGTCTGGCAGCGGGATGCGTCGAAGCACCCGAGCCCGAACGCCGGGCCGGTCGAGGCCGCGTTCGCCGGTGCACTCGAGCTGACGCTCGGAGGCATGAACAGTTACGGGTCGTATCAGGAGGACCGAGGCACACTGGGTGACGGACCCACACCGGCGGTAGCGGACGTACGCCGCACTGCTGCGCTGGCCAGACGCGTCGATGTGGTCGCCGCTGGGGTCGCCGCGATCCTGGCCGTCGCAGGCCGGAAGGGAACACGATGGGGTTGAGTCACCGCCCGATGCGGATCGCACTGATCCGGCACGGCGAGTCCGAGGCGAACCTGGACAAGTCGATCTTCGAGCGGGTACCCGACCACGCGATCCCGCTCACGCCGCACGGGCACGAGCAGTCGGCCAAGGCGGGCAAGTACCTGCGGGAGGTGTTCGAGAACGAGCCGGCCCGTGTGTACGTCTCGCCGTACGTGCGGGCCTGGCAAACGCTGGACTCACTCGGGCTGGACGACCTGATCGGTGAGCCCCGGGAAGAGCCGCGGCTGCGGGAGCAGGACTGGGCCAACTACCAGGACACCGCGGATATCGAGCGGCAGGAGGTACTCCGGGATCGGTTCGGGCACTTCTTCTACCGGTTCACCCACGGCGAGTCGGGGTCGGACGTGTACGACCGCGTGTCGACGTTCCTGGAGACGATGCACCGCGACTTCGAGGCGCCGGACGCGCCGCAGAACGTGCTGCTGGTGTCGCATGGGCTGACGATGCGGCTGTTCTGCATGCGCTGGTTCCACTGGTCGGTCAAGTTCTTCGAGACGCTGCGGAACCCGGACAACGCGGAAACCCGTGTCCTGCTGCGGCAGCCGGATTTCCGGTACAAGCTGGACCGGCCGTTCGAGCAGTGGACAACAACCTACGAACCGACGGAACGGGAGCGATCGGCCTGGCTGTAGCGCGGCGGCCGGAGACAGCTTCACGCGCGGACTGCGGCCTCAGGCTCGGACTGCGGCGAGAACGAACAACGCCGCGAGCAGGATCGCCGCCAGCGCGGGCAGCGTCAGCAGGATCGTCCGGAGTGCGATGCCGATGGTGAAGGGCCGGATGCGCCTGGTCCACGTCCACCGCAGAACTGCGAAGCCCAGCGAGCCGATGACGGCCGCGAACGGGAGCGTGACGGCCTTGTACGGGTCCGCGGTGACGAGATACAGAATGAACAGGAAGACCAGGTAGACCACCAGCAGCGTGGCGGGCCGACGGAGGACATCGACCCACGGGGACCGAGTCGAAGTCGTCCGTCCGTGCTCGGTCCGCGATCGTGGCCGTCCAGACACTCCTGCAGCGTACGACGGCACAGGTCCGCGCCGGCGTGACAGCGACCACCGCGACGTTCTCCCGTGTCGCAACCGTGCTGAGGTGGTCGTCGTAGGCTTGGCGGGCCAACTCTGGGCGACGGAACGGGAGCGATCGGCATGGTTGTAGAGCAGACCAAGCAAGCTGTCCTCGATCTGCTGGCGAGCCTCTCGCCGACGCAGCTCGACAAGGTCAAGGCGGCGTTCGACTCCCCGGACCACAAGCAGTGGACGTACCTGCCGGGCGCCGTACCGGGCCTTCCGCTGACGGAGCTGACTCCGGCCCAGCAGCAGTTGGTGGAGCGGCTGGTCGCGATCGGGTGCAGTGAGCGCGGTGTGGCCGACGTCTGGGCGGTGTGGGAGGCGGAGATCATCGTGCGCGGGATCCCGGAGCTCCCGCCGACGGGGGAGTGGGAGGGATCCGTCGTCGCCGACCGGTACTACCTCCGCGTACTGGGTGATCCCGCCGGGACGGAGCCGTGGGCTTGGCGGCTGAACGGTCACCACCTGGCTTTGCACGTGACGCTTGTGGACGGCGCGATCTCGTTCACCCCGCAGTTCCTCGGATCGAACCCAGCCGAGGTGCGTTCCGGTCCACAGGCGGGGCGGCGCTTCCTCGCCGCGGAGCAGGACCTGGGCTTCCAGCTCCTGCACGCCCTCGAGCCGGCCCAGCGCGAGGTCGCCATCGTCTCGCCCGAGGCCCCCGACGACATCCTGACCCGGCACGACCCGGTCGCCGACGCCAAGCTTCTCCACCAGGGCCTCGCGTACGGCGACATGACCGCGGACCAACGGCAGTTGTTCAGCCTCCTCATCGGCCAGTACGTCGGCCGGGCCGCGGGACCGATCGGGTTGCAGACCTGGCAGGACATCACCGACCAGGGCATCGAGCGCCTCAGCTTCGCCTGGGCCGGCGAGACCGAACCGGGCGTCGGCCACCGCCATTACTACTCGATCGCCGGCCCGACGTTCCTGGCCGAGTACGACAATACCCAGGACGACGCGAACCACATCCACTCGGTCTGGCGAGACGTCCGCAACGACTGGGGCACCGACCTTCTCGCGGCCCACTACGCCATGCACCGCTGAGCGGACCTCCAGACCATCACAACTGCCGTCGCGGTGATGTCGCCTCGCTCACTAGCGCGCGACCGCGCCGATTGTGATGGCCTGGCGGTTCGCACAGTCGGATAGAGTCTCGGCGTCAAGCGATGGCATGGGTAGGAACCCGGTGTGAGTCCGGGACGGTCCCGCCACTGTGACCCAGCGCCGCAGTCGGGCGTGGGGGAGTCAGGAACTGCCGCCGTCGCACCTCCGGACGGGGCGTGGACACCCCGAGGAAGGACCGGTCGCGCATGCCCGCGAACCTCCTGCTGCTCTCCACCGCCGACACCGATCTGCTCGCCGCCGCGGAGGCGGACGCCGGCTGGAACGTCGCGAACCCCGCCCGGCTCGACCTCGCGGACCTGACTCCGCTGCTGGAGGCCGCCGAGATCGTCGTGGTGCGGCTGCTCGGCGGCCGCCGAGCCTGGGAGGAGGGCCTCGACGCGGTGCTCGCCTCCGGCAAGCCGGCCGTCGTGGTCAGCGGTGAGGCCGCGCCCGACGCCGAGCTGATGTCGCTGTCGACCGTGCCCGCGGGTGCGGTCACCGAGGCACTGGCCTACCTGCGCGAAGGCGGCTCCGAGAACCTGCGCAACCTGGCCGGCTTCCTGAGCGACACGCTGCTGCTGACCGGTGACGAGTTCGATCCGCCCCGCGCGCTCGCGGCGTACGGCGTCCGTGGGATGTTCGTCGAGGATGAGCGACCGGTGGTTGGGATCGTCTACTACCGCGCGCACGAGATCTCCGGGAACACGGCCTTCGTCGACGCGCTGGCCGGTGCGGTCGAGGCCGCCGGCGCGCAGCCGCTACCTGTGTACTGCGGGACGCTCCGCGGACTCGATCCGACCAGCTCTGAGAACGCAGAGCTCTTCGACCTGCTGCGGAAGTGCGACGTACTGGTCACGACCCTGCTCGCCGCCGGCGGATCCGTCGCGGCCGACGCGAGCGCGGGCGGCTCGGACGATGCCTGGGACGCCGGTGCGCTCGCGTCGCTCGACATCCCGCTGATCCAGGGCCTCGCGCTGACCTCGACCCGCGAGCAGTGGCTGGCCAGTGACGCCGCGATCAGCCCGATGGACGCCGCGACGCAGGTGGCGATCCCCGAGTTCGACGGGCGACTGATCACGATCCCCTTCTCATTCAAGGCGTACGACGCCGATGGTCTGGCCCGGTACGCGCCGGATCCGGAGCGGTGCGCGCGGCTGGCCGGCATCGCGGTTGCGCATGCACGGCTCCGCCACGTACCGAACCGCGACAAGCGACTCGCGTTGGTGCTGTCGTCGTACCCGACCAAGCACGCGCGGATCGGGAACGCGGTCGGGCTGGACACTCCGGCGTCGGCGGTCGTCCTGCTCGGGCAACTGCAGGCGGCCGGGTACGACCTGGGCGATCTCGACCTCGGTGAGCTGCAGGGTGCGGATGGCGCAGACGGGCTGATCCACCGGCTGATCGCGGCCGGTGGTCACGACGTCGACTGGCTGACGGACGAGCAACTGGCCAACGCCGTCGCGCAGATCCCGCGGTCGGTCTACCAGCAGTGGTTCGGCCGCGTCCCGGAGTCGTTGCGCGAGGCAATGACCGAGGCCTGGGGCGAGGCACCCGGCGAGCTGTACGTCGACACATCCGGTGACGAGCCCGCGATCGCGCTGGCCGCGTTGCGCTTCGGGAACGTCGTACTGATGATCCAGCCGCCGCGGGGGTTCGGGGAGAACCCAGTCGCGATCTACCACGACCCGGACATGGCGCCGTCGCACCACTACCTGGCGGCGTACCGCTGGCTGGAGGCCGCGCCATCGGATGGTGGCTTCGGTGCGCACGCGGTAGTCCACCTGGGCAAGCACGGGACGTTGGAATGGCTGCCAGGCAAGGGGATCGGGATGGCGGCCGACTGTGCGCCGGACGCCGTCCTCGGGAATCTGCCGATGGTCTACCCGTTCATCGTCAACGACCCCGGGGAGGGGACACAGGCGAAGCGGCGCGCGCACGCAACCGTCGTCGACCACCTGGTGCCGCCGATGGCGCGGGCCGAGACGTACGGCGACATGGCGAAGCTGGAGTATCTGCTCGACGAGTACGCGACCGTGTCAGCTCTGGACCCGGACAAGGTACCGACGCTGCGGGCGCAGATCTGGACTCTGATCCAGGCGGCTCAGCTGCATCACGACCTGCACACGTCCGAGCGGCCCGAGGACGACGACTTCGACGAGTTCGTGCTCCACCTGGATGGCTATCTGTGCGAGATCAAGGACGTTCAGATCCGCGACGGTCTGCACATTCTCGGTGGTGCGCCGACTGGTGAAGCACGGGTCAATCTGGTGCTCGCCGTACTGCGTGCGCGGCAGCTCTGGGGCGGGTCGTACTCGATTCCCGGTCTGCGTACGGCGCTGGGGGAGACCTTCGGAGTCGACGAGGCAGCGATGCTCGCCGACCCCGGCCGGGCCGTGCCGGAGCTGGCCGAGCTGGCCACGCTCGCAGACCTGCCCGCGGTGAGTGGCGCCGACGGTGTCGACCTGCTGGAAGCCGTCGCGCGCAAGCTTGTCGTCGGGATGGAGACGCTGAGCTGGGACGCCGGCAAGGTCCCGGTCGTCGTGATCGAGGTCCTCGGGAGGTCGTCGGCGCAGGTCGAGGCTTCGCTGAGCTTTGCGGCGTCTGAGGTCGTGCCGCGGCTCGCGCGAACCGGTGACGAGCTGACGAACGTACTGCGTGCCCTGGACGGCCGCTTCGTCGAGGCCGGTCCGTCCGGTTCGCCGACCCGCGGTCTGGTCAACGTGCTGCCGACTGGCCGCAACTTTTATGCCGTCGACCCGAAGGCGATCCCGAGCAGTAACGCCTGGGACGTCGGAGTCGCGCTGGCCGAGTCGCTGCTGGCCCGGCACAAGGCCGAGACGGGAGAGTGGCCGCGGTCGGTCGGTCTGACGATCTGGGGTACGTCGGCCATGCGCACCCAGGGCGACGATCTCGCCGAGGTGTTGTGGCTGCTCGGCTGCCGTCCGGTCTGGGACGAGGCCTCCCGTCGGGTCACCGGCTTCGAGGTGGTCGGTCTGGACGAGCTGGGCCGGCCGCGCGTCGACGTGACGATCCGGATCTCCGGGTTCTTCCGGGACGCGCTCCCGCACGTGGTCGCGCTGCTGGACGAGGCGGTGCGCACAGTCGCTGCACTGGAGGAAGGGGCTTCGGACAACTACCTCCGTGCGCATGTCGACGCCGATGTTGCGGCCGGCAACGACGTACGGGCGTCGACCGCTCGAGTGTTCGGCTCCAAGCCCGGCTCGTACGGCGCCGGCCTGCTGCCGCTCGTGGACGCGCGGAACTGGCGGACCGACGCCGAACTCGCCGAGGTGTACGCGGTCTGGGGCGGGTACGCGTACGGCAAGGATCTGGACGGCGCCGAGGCCCGTGGCTCGATGGAACGCGCGTACGCCCGGATCCAGGTCGCCGCGAAGAACGCGGACACCCGCGAGCACGACATCATGGACTCCGACGACTACTTCCAGTACCACGGCGGCATGATCGCGATGGTCCGTCACCTGACCGGATCCAACCCCAAGGCGTACGTCGGGGACTCCGCCGTACCGGCGCAGGTGAAGACGCGGACCCTCGAGGAGGAGACCAAGCGTGTCTTCCGGGCCCGGGTGGTGAACCCGCGCTGGATGGCGGCGATGCGGCGGCACGGCTACAAGGGCGCCTTCGAGATGGCCGCGACGGTGGACTACCTCTTCGGGTACGACGCGACCGCCGGCGTGGTGGACGACTGGATGTACGAGACCCTCACCACCGAGTACGTCGCCAACCCCGAGATGGCCGAGTTCTTCCGCAAGTCCAACCCCTGGGCCCGCCACGGCATCGCCGAACGCCTCCTCGAAGCAGCTCAACGCGGATTATGGTCCGAGCCGTCACCGGAAGCGCTGGACACGCTCCGCAGCGCAGTACTCGAGACAGAAGGCGATATCGAGGACCGCAGCTGAGGTCCTGTGATTGGGTGGGGGTATGGCGCCTCCACGGTTGAGAGTCCTGATCACCAACGACGACGGTTACCAGGCTCCGGGGATCCGGGCGCTCGCACCCGTGATCGCCGGGCTCGGGCATGAGGTGCTTGTGCTGGCACCGCTGTATGACGAGAGCGGCGTCGGGTCGGCGCGTGCCGGGATGGTCGGGCGGCCGATCCGGACGGCGACGTTGGAGGAGAACGGCGTCACCTACATCGGCGTCGACGGTACGCCGGCTCTCGCGGTGACGCTGGCGTCCGTCGGGGCGTTCGGGCGGGCTCCGGACGTGATGTTGTCGGGGATCAACCGCGGCCACAACATCGGCGTACCGATCTTCCACTCCGGCACTGTTGCGGCGGCTCTGACCGCGGCGGGGCAGGGGTTGTCGGCGGTTGCGATCAGCATCGACTCCGATGATCCGGACCACTGGCCGACGGCGGCTGCGGTGGCTGCCGAGGCGCTGACGTGGATCGTGCCGGAACCGGCCGGGACTGTTCTGACCATCAACGTCCCAGACCGTCCGCTCGACCAGCTCAGCGGTGTCCGGCACGCTTCGCTGGCGCCGATCAAACGTTCGCGTGTCGTCGGCACAACCGCTCCCACGGGTGAGCCGATGATCGAGCTCGAACCACCGCTGCCCAACGCGGTGCCCGACTCCGACGAAGCTCTCCTGAAGGCCGGGTACGTCACCGTCACCCCGATCGTCGGCATCCGCGAGGTCAAGGACGACGCGGCCGCCACGGCACTCGCGAAGCGCCTGTCCTAGCGGTAGCCCAGTAGGTCCGCGTTCGATTGGACGGGCTGTCCTTCATGCCCCGTCAGCATGTCCTCCAACCCGCCCCGTACGTCGTAACCCTGCGCCGAGGCCCAGCGCAGTACGGGCCAGGCCCACTCGCCTTCGCCATGTACAAGCACGTCACGCGTCGGTAGCTCGGCGAGCACCGCCTGAGCCGCTGCCACGCCATCCGCTTCCGGCGACACCCACGGGATCGCCTCGACCACCACGCGCACCACCGGACCACCCCAGGCGAGGTACTTGTCAGCGGCCGCCGGCGTGAACAACCCAGCCTCGACCCCGATGTCGCGCGCGATCAACAACTCCGCGATCCGCTCCGCACCGTCCCCAAGCTACCTAAGGGGGTATGCGGCGGATCTGAGGTGGACTGCCCGATATGGCGACTCCGGGCCCGGACGCAGGGTGAATGCAGACGGCGATCCGCGCCGTGAGGAGGAACCCATGAAGTACATCCGTACCCTCGTCGCCGTACCTGTGCTCACCGTCGGCATCACGCTGGCGGTCGCGTCCCAGGCGTCGGCGCGCGAGATCTATCCCGAAGGCGACTACCGGCAGCCTGTCGTGGTCGTCCACGATCCGGGCCCGACGATCGAGGTCGACGACAACGTCGCCGAAGGTCTGCAGGCCGGCGCAAGCGCCATCGGTGGGGCCGGCATCGCCCTGGCCGCCCTCTGGGCGTACCGACGTCGCCATCCAGCCCACGTTCACTGATCAGGCAGCCGCCGCTCAGCCAGAGCGGCGGCCGCCACCCGGCTCGTCGTCCCGGTCTTCCGCAGAATGTTCGAGACATGGACACTGACTGTTTTGTCGCTGATGAAGAGGTCCTTGGCGATCTCGCCGTTCGACCGCCCGGCCACGAGGAAGGCCAGCACTTCCCGCTCCCGCCCGGTCAGAGCCGCCAGCCGTGGGTCGTCAACGGGCGGCACGACCTCGACTGGGCTCAGGTCGACCTTCGCCCGCCGCGCCAGCGACTCGACCGCTCGGCGCAAGGGCTCGGCGCCCAACTCGACCGCGCACTCATGAGCCCGCCGCAGCAGGCCGCGTGCCTGCGCCGAGGTCGGTCCATTGGTGAGCTCAGCCTCGGCGCACCGCCACTGCGCGACCGCTTGATCCCAGCGACTTCCGGCAATACCGCACGCGTCTGCCGCGCGGTGCCAAAGCTCAGGCTGATCCGGGGTGTTCCGGCAGCGGCCGATCTCGGCCGCGAGGAGTGCCTGATTCATCGCTTGGACATCCACGCCACCCATGGCATCGGCGAAGGGCGCCCGCGGCCATCCGTCGATGACGCTGTCGAGCACGTCCGCGGCCGCGGCAACGGCGGCGACATCACCGCGGTCCCGGGCGGCGCAGGCTGTGTCGGCCACCGCCTGGGCAAAGCCAGGAAGTACCTCGTCATCCCACGCATCGGGCACCTGATCCATCGCGGTCAGACGTGGGCGTGCCCAGGCCACGGAGTCTGCGACCTCGCCTTCCGCGGTCATCAGCTCGATGCCGACGCGGGTGATGTACGGGCGGAGCGGATTGAAGTCGTCGGAGATCAGCTCCAACGCCCGATCGAAATGCAGCCTGGCCTCCTCGGTCCGGCCCGACCTCACGGCGAGCAGGCTTGCGGCCAGCCTGACACCTGCTCCAGGGATGTCGGCCGCGCGAGCCGCCAACGCGGACCGCAACAACGCACGGCACTCGTCCCAGCGACCGAGGTCGATCAGCTCGCTGGTGGCCTCGTGGGCGAGGAAATACGCCCAGACGCCGGCGCCGGCGGAAACTGCGTCGAAATACGCAGCGCGGGTGACCTCGGCTGCGTCGGATCTCCGGCCGAGTGTGTGGAGGGAGTTGAAACGGAAGATGGCGGCGCCGGTGGCGGTGTCGACATCTCCGCAGGACCTGGCCAGCTGCTCCGCAAGCTCCGCGTCGGCGAGCGACTTGAGCGGCGCGCGACTGTCGGACACGGCCGCAAGTGCGCCCAAGGCGCGCCCGAGGGCTTGTGCCGAGCCTGACCTGCGCGCGATCCGGACCGCTTCCTCTGCGTGGAGCACGTCGTCCGGCAGGCCGTGCAGTGTCTCGTCCTCGGACAGCTCGGCGAACGCGGCTGCGCGCTCCGCGCTCGCGGGGAAGTCTGTCGTCAACTCGATCGCTTCCCGAAGGTCGGCCAGGTCCGGCATCCCGGGCGCGGTCGAGTTCCAGCGAGCGTCGCATCGCGCGACCAGGAGATCGCACGCCAGCAACGGCTCGCGCGCTTTGTCCACCAGGCTCAATGCCTGCGTCAGGAGCGGGACGGCCGCGTCGGCCAGGCTTGCCCGGAGACAGATCGTGCTCGTCCGCCGCAACAGGCGGATCCTGTCGTCACGCTCGCCTCGGACCGCCGGTGATGCCGACTCCCAGAGGGCACATGCTCGGCGGAGTTGGATCGCTTCTTCGGACGGGGCGCGCAGCAGTGCTGCCTGGTCGGCCGCCACCAGCGACCAGCGGAAGGTCGCATCGGTATTTCCGGCTCGTTCGTTGTGGACCGCCAGGTCGGCGGCTGTCAACTCGGTGGGCCGCGACTCGAGTACCAGGACGTAGTCGGAATGCAGCTCGATCGCTTGGTCGGGGGACAGGCCGTCGTACAGGACTTCGGCCAGCAGCGGATGGCGGAACCACCAGTCGCGGCCTTCGCTGCGCACGACGCCGCGGTCCTGCGCCTCGGACAGGCTCGGGGTGATCTGATTCGCCTCGAGCCCACGGCCGGACGCGACCTCGGTCAGTACCGCGGCTGACGTCGGGCGACCGCCGACGGCGAGAATTCTGGTGAGCAGCCGGGCTTGTTCGGAGAGGCCGTGCCAGGTGGCGAGCAAGGCTTCCCCGAGTGCGGCCGGGACTGTTGGCGACAGACTGCGCTCGGAGCCGGACAGACCGCGGACCATCAGCTCGACGAGGTACGGGTTGCCGTCCGACCTGGCCAGGACTTCGCTGGCGAGTTCGATGTCGGGCGGGTGGCCGAGCAGTCCTTCGATCTGGCTGCTGGTGGCGTCCAGGTCCAGTGGTTGCAAGGAAATCTCGCCGAAGAACGGCATCCGGCGCATGTCGGCCAGCCAGGAGTGGAGTGGATGCCCCTCGCCGCGTTCCTCCGTCCTGCAGGTGGCGATCAGGACCAGCCGCTGGACCCGGAATCCGGCGATCAAGTAGGACAGCACGTCCAGCGAGGCGACGTCGGCCCACTGCAGGTCGTCGATGACGACCACCGTCGGGCGCTGGTCTGCGATCCGGTTCAGCACGAGATCGACCAGCATCGGCAGCCGTGTCGAGTCGATGCCGTCGGCAGCGCCGCCGCTGCCGCTCGTGCCGATCGAGGGAAGCAAGGCGGTCAGTCCGTCGGTGGCGGCGAGGACCCGCTCCCGCTCGTCCGCGTCGGCCTGGCTGAGCCAGTCCTGTAGCGCGCCACTGATCGGGGCGAACGGAACCGACGCGCCACCGAAATGCACACACGATCCCCAGAGGACAGTCAGGCGCGGATCCCGGCACATCTCACGCGCCAAGCGGCTCTTCCCGATGCCCGCTTCACCGTGGATCACGATCGCTCGCGGGATCCCGCCGACGGCATCGCGCAGCACGTCGCCGAGCAGTTCCTGTTCGACGGCCCGTCCCGCAAACCGATGATCGGCCCGAAGACCCCCCATGTCACCTCAGTGAACACCCATCACGGCCCCACCGACAGGCCCTGGTGTGCGAGTGGCGGCGCGATCGGGTCCGGCCTCACCGATCCGGGATCCGCCGTTCAGCCAGTGCGGCGGCTGCTACCCGGCTGGTGGTGCGGGTCTTGCGGAGGATGTTCGAGACGTGGACGCTGACGGTCTTGTCGCTGATGAAAAGGTCTCTGGCGATCTCGCTGTTCGAGCGGCCCGCCACCAGAAAGGCCAGCACTTCCCGCTCCCGGTCGGTGAGGGTGGACAGGCGCGGGTCGTCGACAGGTGGCTTGGTGTCGACCGGGGCCGGCGTACTGAGGTCGACCTTTGCTCGTCGGGCCAGGGATTCGATCTCGGTTCGTAAGGGCTTTGCGCCGAGTTGGACTGCGGACTCGTGGGCCGTGCGGAGCAGATCGCGTGCCTTCGAAGGGATCCAGCCACTCGTCAGGCCCGCCTCGGCGCGGCGCCACTGCGCCATCGCCTGGTACCAGCGACTTCCCGCCGTACCAGCGGTGTCCACGACCTCGCGCCAGCGCTCGGGCTGATCCGGAGCATTCCGGCAGCGGGCGAGTTCGGCCGCGACGAGGGCTCGTTGCATCGCCTGGACTTCCCGGCCGCTGCGGGCGTCGGCGAACGGCTCCCACGGCCATTCTGCGAGCACACGATCGATCGGCTCCGACGCCGCGAGTCCGCGTACGCCGCCGTCCAGGGCAGCATCAGCCACCGCGCGGGCGAAGGCAGGAAGTGCATCGTCGTAGTCCGGCTCGGGATAGCCGGGCTCCAGCAGCCGCGGGCGTGCCCAGCTCACGGCGTCCGCCACTCTGCCTTCGGCGATCATCAGCTCGACACCGGTCACCGTCATGAACGCGTGGAGTCGTTTGAAGTCCGCGGAAACCAGCTCCAGTGCGCGCTCGAAATGCTGCCGAGCCTCCCCGATCCGTCCCGACCGCACCGCCAGCAGACTCGCGGCCAACCTGACGCCGCCTCCCGGGATCCCTGTGCAGCGGGCTGCCAGCGCTGATCGCAGCAAGGTCCGGCACTCCTGCCAGCGGCCGAGCTCGATCAGCTCAGCCGCGGCCAGGTACGCGAAGAAGTAGGCCCAACTGCCGATCCCACCGGCGACGGCCTCGTAGTAGGCGGAGCAGTTGCCCTCGGCGAAATCGGCTCGTCGGCCCGCCTTCTGCAGGGCAAAGGCCCGCCAGAGGGCCGCGTCCGTGGCGGTGTCGATGTCATCGCACGACATCGCCAGCTTCACCGACAGCTCCGCGTCGGCGAGCGCTGCCTGTGGCCCGCGGTGACCCGGCGCGGCTGCGCGGGCGCTGAGAGCTCGTGCGAAGGAACGGGTTGATCCGGAGCTGCGCGCGATCCGGACGGCTTCGGCCGCATGGGCTGGGGCGTCCGGCATGCCGTACATGGCCTCGAGCTCGGTCAGATGGGCGAACGCGATCGAGCGCTCCGCGGAGTTGGGAGCTTCCGTGGTCAGCGCGATCGCTTCTTCGAGCAGGTCGAGATTGGGCTCACCGGGTGACGTCGACTGCCAGTCGGCATCCGACAGGTTGACGAGCAGATCGCAGGCCAGTAAGCGTTCCTGCTGTTTGTCGACGAGCGCCAACGCATCCGTGAGGAGTGCGACCGCTGCCTCCGGCCAAGCCGCTCGTAGGCAGGCGGTGCTGGTGCGTCTCAG
Source organism: Kribbella capetownensis (assembly GCF_004331485.1). Lineage (GTDB taxonomy): Bacteria > Actinomycetota > Actinomycetes > Propionibacteriales > Kribbellaceae > Kribbella > Kribbella capetownensis. Next base: position 306,147 of record NZ_SJKD01000003.1, on the reverse strand, counting down.
CAGGCTGATCCGCTCGTCCTGCCCTCCGCGAGTGGTCGGTGACACCGTCTCCCAGAGAGCGCACGCACGGCGGAGTTGCATCGCCTCCTCGACCGGCGCCCGCAGCCGTTCCGCCTGGTCGGCTGCCACGAGGGACCAGCGGAAGGTCGCGTCGACGTTTCCGGCTCGTTCGTTGTGGACCGCCAGGTCGGCGGCCGTCACCTCGGTGGGCCGTGGTTCGAGCACGCGGATGTAGTCGGCATGGAGCTGTGCGGCCTGGTCGGGGGACAGGTCGTCGTACAGGACCTCGGCGAGCAGTGGATGGCGGAACCACCAGATTCCGCCGCCCGGGGTCTGCACCACCCCGCGGTCCTGCGCCTCCAACAGGCACGGGCCGATCCGGCTCGCCTCGAGCCCATGGCCGGCCGCGACCTCGGTCAGTACGGCGTATGACGTCGGGCGGCCGCCGACGGCGAGCATCCTGGTGATCGACCGGGCCTGATCGGACAAGCTGTGCCAAGCGGCAAGCAGTGCTTCGCGAAGTTCTGCGGGGACGGTCGTGGGCAGGCTGTGCTCGGAGCCGTACAGGCCGCGGACCATCAGCTCGATCAGGTACGGGTTGCCGTCCGATCTGGCCAGAACCTCGCTGACGAGCTCGATGTCCAGAGTTGTCCCGAGCAGCCCTTCGATCTGGCTGTCGGCCGCATCCAGGTCAAGTGGCTCCAGTCGAAGCTCGCTGAACATCGGCATCCGCCGCATGTCCGCCAGCCAGCCGTGCAGCGGATGTCCCTCGGGCCGCTCTTCGGTCCGGCAGGTTGCGATCAGTAGCAGCGGCTGGTCGCGGAACCCCGCGATCAGGTACGACAGCACATCGAGTGATGCGACATCGGCCCAGTGCAGATCATCCACGACCACGACTGTCGGGCGCCGTACCGCAATCCGGTTCAGCACGAGGTCGACCACTACCGGCAGCCTGGTCGTGTCGACAGTGCCGCCTCCGAGCGGGGGCACCAACGCCGAGAGACCTTCGATCCCGTCGAGGACCTCGGCCTTCTCCTCCGGACCTGCCCGAGTCAGCCAGTGCTGCAGCACCCCCGTGATCGGCGCGAACGGAACCGACGCCGCGCCGAAGTGCACGCACGATCCCCAGAGCACCGTCAGCCCCGGATCCCGGCAGACCTCTCGAGCCAGTCGAGTCTTCCCGATCCCGGCTTCGCCGTGAATGACAACCGCCTGCGGGACTCCGGCCGCAGCACCGCGCACGGTATCGCCGAGCAGTTGCCGCTCGGCAACCCGCCCAGCCAGCCGACGATCCCCCCGAAAAACCCCCATCTCATCCAGTGAACACCCGCTACGGCCCCGACGACAGCCCAGAGCCGCCGCGGGATGCGGGTGTGAACCTGGTCGCTGAGGGATGGGGTGAGGTGTGCCATGATCGGGCCGACGGTTGTGGAGGAACACCGGTGACTGGCTTCGGCCGGGAGTCCGGGGCGGTCCCGCCACTGTGACCGGGTCACGTACACGACGACGGCCCGGAAGCCAGGACATCCGCGTCCGTCCGCCGGGCCGCGGTCTCCGTGGTACGGCGTACCAGCCGTAGCGGGCGTGGACACCCGCTCGACGAAGGGACTCCCCGCCGTGCGGTCTGCGCCACCCTCCTCCGGTTTTCCGTTCACCGCTGTGGTCGGGATGGAGGATCTCCAACTCGCGCTGATCCTGGCCGCCATCTCGCCGGCGATCGGTGGTGTGCTGATCCGGGGCGAGAAGGGTACGGCGAAGTCGACCGCGGTCCGGGCGCTCACCGAGATCCTTCCGCCGGTGGACGTCGTACCCGGGTGCCGCTTCTCCTGCGATCCCGAGCATCCGGACTCGACCTGTCCCGATGGTCCGCATGCGGCCGGTGCGCAGACGCGGTCGGCGCGGCTGGTCGAGCTTCCCGTAGGTGCGACCGAGGACAGGGTGCTCGGTTCGCTGCATCTGGAGAAGGCGTTGGCCGAGGGCGTCACGGCGTACGAGCCTGGGCTGCTCGCGGCGGCGCATCGCGGTCTGCTGTACGTGGACGAGGTCAACCTGCTGCACGACCATCTGGTCGACGTACTGCTCGATGCCGCGGCGATGGGACGTGCGACGGTCGAGCGGGACGGGGTGTCAGTGACCCATCCGGCGCGGTTCGTGCTGGTCGGGACGATGAACCCGGAGGAGGGCGAGCTGCGGCCGCAACTGCTGGACCGGTTCGGGCTGACAGTGGACGTTGTTGCCAGCCGGGATCCTGCGGTGCGGGTCGAGGTGATGCGGGCGCGGCTCGCGTACGAGGCTGATCCGGTCGGGTTCGTGACGCGGTACGACGGTCCGCAGCGGGAGCTCGCTGAGCGGATCGTGAAGGCTCGCGATCTGCTGACCGAGGTGATTCTCACGGACGCCGCGTTGCGTCAGATCGCGGAGATTTGTGCGTCGTTCGATGTCGACGGGATGCGGGCTGACCTGGTGACTGCGCGAACGGCGGTTGCGCATGCGGCGTGGTCCGGGCGGACGGTGGTCGAGGTGGACGACGTACGCGCCGCGGCCAAGCTCGCCCTCCCGCACCGCCGGCGGCGGAACCCGTTCGACGCGCCGGGCCTCGACGAAGAACAACTCGAAGAAGCCATCAACAACAGCACCCCACCACCGGATCCAGACGACGACCCCGACGGCCCCGATGGTCCGGATGATCCAGGTGGCCCGGGTGGGGGTGTGGATCCCGTTGATCCTGGTGAGTCTGGTGCTGGTGATGCCAGTGCGCCTGGTCCCTCAGGTCCCGCACCCGCAGGCGAGGTCGCGGGCAGTTCCGAGCCTTACAAGGCTCGGCTGTTGAGTGTGCAGGGGGCTGGGGTGGGGGTTGCGGGGCGGCGGTCTCGGGCTCTTACTGAGGTTGGGCGCGTGGTGGGGGATCGGGCTCGGGTTGGGCGGGAGGCTGGGCGGCCGCATTTGCTGGCGACCATTCGGGCTGCGGCGCCACATCAGCAGGTGCGCGGGCGGACCGGGCCGGGGCTTGCGGTGCGGACGGCGGATCTGCGGCTCGCCGTACGGGAAGGGCGTGAGGGCAACCTCGTGCTGTTCTGCGTCGACGCTTCCGGCTCGATGGGGACGAAGAAGCGGATGGGCGAGGTGAAGACCGCGATCGTCTCGCTCCTGCTGGACGCGTACCAGCGTCGCGACACCGTTGGGCTCGTCACGTTCGCCGGCGCCGCCGCGACGGTCGCGTTGCCGCCCACCGGCAGCGTCGAGACCGCCGTACGTCGGCTTGAATCGCTGCCAACTGGCGGACGTACGCCGCTCGCCGAGGGACTGCTGCAAGCCGCCGACGTACTCCGGATCGCCGCGATCCGCGACCCACGTCGACGCCCCCTGCTCGTGCTCGTCACGGACGGCCGGGCCACCCACGGCGACAACGCGTTCGCCCGCGCCCGCCAGGCGGCCGGCTGGCTCGCGCAGCACGGGATCGCCACCGTCGTGGTCGATTGCGAGCCGCGTCGCGGTGTCCGGCTCGGGCTGGCCGGGGAGCTTGCTGCCGATCTGGGCGCGGAGTACCTCGACCTCGGTGAAGTTGCCGCTGGCAACCTCATCCGGACGGTCACGGACCGGAGGGCGGCCTGATGCCGAAAGGGCAGCCCAGCGTGGTGCCGCAGGACGGCCTCACCACCCGCCAGCGCCGGAACCGGCCGCTGCTGATGGTGCACACCGGTGAAATGAAGGGGAAGTCGACGGCCGCCTTCGGGATGGCGCTGCGCGGCTGGAACCAGGGCTGGAACATCGGCGTGTTCCAGTTCGTCAAGAGCGCGAAGTGGAAGGTCGGCGAGGAGAGCGCGTTCAAGGCGCTCGGGGAGTTGCACGCTGCGACCGGTCAGGGCGGGCCAGTTGAGTGGCACAAGATGGGCGAGGGCTGGAGCTGGTCGCGGAAGGCCGGCACCGAGGAGGACCACGCCGCCGACGCGCTCGAGGGTTGGCGCGAGATCCAGCGCCGGATCGCCGCGCAGACGCACGATCTGTACGTCCTGGACGAGTTCACGTACCCGATGAAGTGGGGCTGGGTCGACGTCGACGAAGTGGTCGAGACCCTGGCGAACCGGCCCGGTCATCAGTACGTCGTGATCACCGGCCGGAACGCCGACCAGCGCCTGCTGGATGCTGCCGACCTGGTCACCGAGATGACCAAGCTCAAACATCCAATGGACACAGGCCAAAAAGGCCAGAAAGGCATCGAGTGGTAACGCCCGGCGGGGTGCGGCGGTCGGGTGGGGGTGTGGTGCGGCCGTCGGGTGTGAGCTTGGTGCGGCGGTCGGGTTCGGGTGTGAGGGTGATCGGGTGATCGCGCGGGTTGTGGTTGCGGCGCCGGCTTCGGGGGCCGGGAAGACTACGGTTGCGGTTGGGTTGATGGCGGCGTTGCGGCGGGCCGGGCATGTGGTTGCGGGGTTCAAGGTGGGCCCGGACTACATCGATCCTGGGTTCCACGCGGTCGCCACCGGTCGTCCCGGGCGGAACCTCGATCCGATGCTGTCTGGCGAGGAGCGCGTCGGCCCGCTCTTCGCACACGGTGCAACCGGCGCCGACCTCGCCGTTGTCGAAGGCGTGATGGGCCTGTACGACGGCGCCCTCGGGACCGAGGGATTCTCGTCCACCGCCCACGTCGCGAAGTTGCTCAAGGCACCTGTCGTGCTGGTCGTCGACGCGTCGGCGGCGGGTCGTAGCGTCGGTGCCGTCGTCCAGGGTTTCGTTGCCTTCGACACCGAGATCCGGATCGTCGGCGTCATTCTGAACAAGGTCGGTTCGGACCGGCACGAGGCTGAGGTCCGGGCGGGGGTGGCGCCGACCGGCGTACCGGTGCTCGGTGTGCTCCGGCGCGACACCCGCCTCACTGTGCCCAGCCGTCATCTCGGTCTGGTCCCGGCCGATGAGCAGCGGGAGCAAGCCTCGGCGCCGGTCGAGGCTGCCGCCGAGCTGGTCCGCCAAGGCGTCGACCTGGAAGCCTTCGTCGCCGCTGCCCGCGCTGCCACGGATCTCGACGTCGAGGCGTGGGACCCGGCCGCGGCGGTGACTCTGACTGAGCCACGAGCTGACTGCCCAACGGAGCCGCCGCCCGGGCGCGATGGCGGCCGTGAACCTCGGCCGGTGGTGGCAGTTGCCGGTGGCCCGGTGTTCTCGTTCCGCTACACCGAGACCGGCGAGTTGTTGGTTGCCGCAGGCGCCGAAGTCGTTGCCTTCGACCCGCTGTCGGACCCATTGCCTGAAGGAACCTCGGCGCTGTATCTGGGTGGCGGCTTCCCGGAGCTGCACGCTGAAGCGCTGTCGGCCAACGACGTACTCCGTCGGCAGGTGGCGACCGAGATCGCGGCCGGGCTGCCGGTGATCGCCGAGTGCGCTGGACTGCTCTATTTATGTCGCGAGCTGGACGGCCACCCGATGACCGGCGTACTGCCCGCGACCGCGCGGATGACCGACCGCCTGACTCTCGGCTACCGGACGGCGATCGCCGCCACCACGACTGTGTTCTTCGACGAGGGTCGTCGGGTCCGGGGCCACGAGTTCCACCGGACCGCGATCGAGCTGGACGCCGAGGTGGATCCGGCGTGGCACTTGCCCGCTGGTGTCGAAGGCATCGCGTTGCCTCGGGTGCACGCGTCGTACCTGCATCTGCACTGGACGGCGACCCCGGACGTCCCGGTCCGGCTGGTCGCGGAAGCGCGTAGGCATGCGGGGCTCGAGAAGTGAACCTCGTCGTCGGCATCGGACTTCGCTCCGGTACGCCGTACCGCGAACTCCGAGACCTCGTCGCCAGCGCGTTGGAGGAGGCCGGCGGAGGCACGGTCCGACTCGTCGTCACGGTCGCCGGCCGGGAAACCGAGCCAGGTGTACAACGCCTGGTCGCCTCGCTCAACGCCGAGCTACACACCGCGCCCGCCGAGGAGCTGGCCCGCCAACCTGTCCCCACCCCCAGCGAGAAGGTCAACCACCTAACCGGCACCCCAGGCGTCGCAGAAGCTGCGGTACTCCTGACCGGCGCCCAACTGCTCGTCACGAAGCGACGCTCGTCCAACGCGACAACAGCCATCGGCCGCCTGCCTGCTGCCCCTGGCTATGCACCTGCAGAACGGAACGTCGTGCACCGGGTGATTGCGGAGCGGCGGGATGTGCGGCGGGGGTTTGTGCGACGTCCGATTCCCGCGGACGTGCTGACAAGAGTGTTGGAGTCGGCGCATCGGGCTCCGAGTGTGGGGTTGAGTCAGCCGTGGGACTTTGTGTTGGTTCGGGACGTGGCGACGCGGCGCAAGGTGCATGATCTGGCGTCGGCTCAGCGAGACGCATTCGCGGCGAGTCTGCCGCCTGACCGCCGGCAGTCGTTCGACGGCCTGAAGATCGAAGCCATCCTCGATACCCCGCTCAACATCGCGGTCACCTGCGACGCGGGCCGCGGCGGGCGGCATGTGCTGGGTCGGCACGCGGACCCACGGACCACCTGGTTCTCGGTGGCGATCGCGATCCAGAACCTGTGGCTGGCCGCACGAGCCGAAGGGCTGGGCGTCGGCTGGGTCTCCTTCTTCGAGCCGACTGAGGTCGCCGCCGTACTCAACCTCCCCGCCCACATCGAGCTCGTCGGCTACGTCTGCGTCGGGTACGTCGAGGAGTTCGCCACCGCGCCCGAGTTGGTACGCACCGGCTGGGCCGAACGCCGCCCTCTCGCCTGGGCAGTCCACCAAGAGGAGTGGGGCCACCGCGGTCTCCCCGGCATCGCACCCACGTCGATCGTGAACGACGCGGTGCAGGCGAAGCCGAACGCCGTACAGACAAACAGCCGTCAGCTTGTCCGACTCATCGTCGGCGGCGATCCGGCGCAGTACCTGCAGCAGCCCGAGGCGCTCGTCGTACACCTCCATGCAGAGAAGCCGTCAGCCGACTTCGGTGTGCTGTGGCGGCCCGCGCGTACGCCGGTCGAGGCGGTCGAGCTCGGTGTCGAGCTCGCACGGGACCTTGCGTTGCAGGGCGTAGGCGAGTTCGACATCCAGCTCGTCGAGCAATCCGAACTGGCGGACGCGATAGCCCGAGGACTGCGGGTAGGCGCGTCGGCTTGCGGTGTGACGACGGCTGGATGAGCCGGGGGAGCTGTCACACTCCTGGGCATGACTGTTCCTCCTGAGGGCCCAGCCTCCATGTACGTCGCCGCGTTCTCGATGAAGCAGCGGGTCACGTTGATGGCGAACAAGTACGAACTGATCGCGACCAACCCGGACGGCTCCGACGGGCCGTTGCTGGCGTTCGCGCAGCAGAAGCGGATGGCGTTCAAGGAACAGGTCACCTTCTACACCGACGACACCAAGACCCGGCCGGTGTTCTCGTTCAAGGCGCGCAAGACGATCGACCTGGGCTCGGGGTACGACGTGATGGACGCCGACGGCCAGCCGATCGGCTGGTTCAAGAAGGAGTTCGGCAAGAGCCTGCTGCGGTCCAGCTGGCAGCTGAGCGCCGGCCATGTGCACACGACCGGGACGGAGCGTAACGCCACCGTCGCGATCGTCCGCCGGCTCTGGGACTTCGTGCCGTTCATCGGCGAGATCCCGCTGCCGTTCATCTTCCACTTCGACTTCACCGACGCGAGCAGCGGGCAGCCGGTACTCTCGGTGGAGCGCAGGCTCTCGGTCCGGGACCGCTACCGGATCACGGTCGAGGACCCGCGCCTGGATTTCCGCGTGGCCGCCGCGATGACCGTGGCCCTGGACGCGCTGCAGAGCCGTTGAGCCGCCGTACTGGGCCCGGCGTACGACCCAGGTCGTACGCCGGGCTCACTCTTTTGGGTGAACCCACCCTGAGACCTCTTGGTTCCGCCGCCACCCAGTGCGAGTCTTGACTACATGGGCGTAACACAGCGCAGTCGACGGTGGTTGGTTCCGGTCACGGCAGTCGCGGTAGTGGCAGGTGTGGGGGCACTCGGGCCAGTGGTCGCGGACGCCTCCCCGAAGCTGCCCGGCATCACGGCGCAGGATCTGCTCGCCAAGGTGCAGACGGCCAAGGTCGACGGCCTGAGCGGCACGGTCCGCTCGTCCGCGAATCTCGGCCTGCCCTCGATCCCCGGTGTCGAGGGCGGCAACCAGCTGTCCGAGCTGCTGAGCGGACAGCACACCGCACGCGTCGCGTTCGCCACCCCGGACAAGGCCCGGGTGTCGGTCCTGGACAACCAGGCCGAGCGGGTCTGGACGACCGACGGCAAGTCCGCCTGGGCGTACGACTCGTCCCGGCGTGAGGCCGTCAAGCTGACGCTGCCGGCGCGCTCCGCGAAGCCGGACAAGCCCCAGGCCGCCCCGAAGAACTACGACCCGCAGGCGGTCGCGAAGCAGTTCCTGGACGCGATCGACCCGACCACCAAGGTCGAGGTCAGCGGCACGGAGAAGGTGGCCGGCCGGGACGCCTACAAGCTGCGCCTGGTGCCGAAGACGGACCGTACGACGGTCGGCTCGGTGACGCTGGCGATCGACTCGAAGACGTGGGTCCCGCTCGACGTGACCGTGATGCCGCGGACCGGCAACGACCCGGCCGTGGAACTCGGCTTCTCCTCGGTCTCGTTCGACGTACCGGCGGCGAGCACGTTCACCTTCACCCCGCCGAAGGGCGTGAAGGTGACGGACAAGAAGGTGCCCGCGACGCGCCAGGCCCCGCACCCGGTGAAGCCGCCGAAGGCGGTCGGGCCGAAGGGTGAGAAGGCTCCGGCCCAGCGCGGCGACAAGCCGACCGTGCTCGGCGAAGGCTGGGAGAGCGTGGTGATGGTCCGCGGCGTGAAGACCACTGGCAACGGACCGGTCGACCAGCTGCTCGCCAACGCTCGGACGGTCCAGGGCTCCTGGGGGAAGGGCAAGATCCTGACCAGCAAGATGGTCAGCGCCCTGATCACCGACGACGGCCGGGTCTTCGCCGGTCTGGTCACCCCCGACACCCTGCAGGCTGCCGCAGCCAAGGCTCCCCGCTGACGTGACGACCCCGCAGGAGCCGCCGCCACCCGCGGCATCGGCCGCCCCACCCATCGTCACGCGGGGACTGACGAAGCGGTTCCGGGGTGGCCAGGTGGCGGTGGACACCGTGGACCTGGAGGTCCCCGCAGGGAGCGTGTTCGGGTTCCTCGGACCGAACGGGTCCGGGAAGACGACGACGATCCGGATGCTGCTGGGGCTGATCGCGCCGACCTCGGGGTCGGTCGAGCTGCTCGGCGAATCGATGCCGAAGGCCCAGCTGAAGGTCTTGCCGCGGGTAGGCGCGCTGGTCGAAGGGCCGGCGTTCTACCCGTTCTGGAGCGGACAGGCGAACCTGCTGCGCTTCGACGCGGCCGACCGGACCGCTGATCCACGGACCCGCAAGGCCCGCGCCGCCGAAGCACTCGAGCGGGTCGGCCTGTCCAATGCCGCAGGCAAGAAAGTCCGGGCGTACTCGCTCGGCATGCGGCAGCGGCTGGCCATCGCGGTCGCGCTGATGCAGCGTCGCGATCTGCTGGTGCTGGACGAGCCGACCAACGGCCTCGACCCGCAAGGCACCCGCGAGGTCCGGAACCTGATCCGCGAGCTGGCAAGCGACGGCACCACAGTCTTCACCTCGACACACTTGCTGGCCGAGGTCGAGCAGGTCTGCACCCATGCGGCCGTGATGAGCCGCGGCAAACTCGTCCGCCAGTCGACGGTGGCCGATCTGCGCGCCGAGCTTCGTCCCCGTCTGGTTGTTCGTACACCGGACCTCGCGCAGGCAGCCGAGACCCTCAAGGGCCTCGGCGCCACCGACCTGAAGACCACCGAGGAGACCGTCGAAGGCGACTCCGGCGACCTCCCGATCGACAAGTTCGCGGCGGCCCTGGTCGCCGCCGATGTTCGCATCCACGGCTTCGGGCTGGAACGCCCCAGCCTGGAAGAGGCGTTCGTCGCGCTCACGGGGGAGGGATTCGATGTCGCTGAGTAGCACGGTCGACGGCGGACGGCGGCTGACCGCAGGCCGGCACACGCTCGGTCTGTTCCGCTCGGAGCTGCGTCTCGTCTTCGGGCGAGCCCGCACGCAGGCCGGACTCGGCGTCCTCGCCGCCGTCCCGCTGCTGATCGGGATCGCGATCAAGCTGTCCGGCTCGGACGGCGACGCGGAGGGCTTCCTCGGTCAGGTCGCCGGCAACGGCCTGTTCCTCATCGTCGCGAGCCTCGGCCTCTCGCTGCCGTTCTTCCTGCCGACCGCGGTGACCGTGATCTCGGGCGAGTCCCTCGCCGGCGAGGCCAGCCTCGGCACCTTGCGCACCATGCTCACCGCACCGGCCGGACGAAGTCGGCTGCTCGCGGCCAAGATGGTCGCGCTCGCGGTCTTCTGCCTGGCCGCGACGATGACGATCTGGATCTCCGGGCTGATCGTCGGCTTCATTCTCTTCCCGGTCGGCGACGTACTCCTGCTGTCCGGTACGACGGTCTCGCTGGGGGAGGGCCTGCTCCGGGCTCTCCTGATCGCGATCGTGATCTCGCTGTCGCTGCTCGGGCTGGCCGGGATCGGCCTGTTCGTGTCGTCGCTCACGTCGACTCCGCTGGCCGCGATGGCAGCGACGTTCGGCGCGTTCATCGTGCTCGGCATCATGACCGCGATCCCGCAGCTGCACGCGATCCATCCGTGGCTCCTGATCTACCGGTGGCAGTCGTTCGCCGACCTGCTCCGAGATCCGCCGTACTGGCATGAGATCGCCCGCAACCTGCTCGTGCAGGGCGCCTACCTGGTTGTGTTCTACACCGCCGCCTGGGCGCGCCTCACCAGCCGGGACATCACCTGACGCACCCGAGGCACTGAGACACTGGGTCGGTGGATGCCGACCTGGTCGCCGTATTGCGCTGTCCCGTCTGCGCGGACGCCCTCGCCCTGACCGACCGTACGGCGCGCTGCCCGCAGGGGCACGCGTACGACCTGGCCAAGCAGGGCTACCTCAATCTGTTGCCCTCGGCATCCACCGGGATCGACGGCGACTCGGCTGCGATGGTCGGCGCCCGTACGGTGTTTCTCGGCGGCGGTCACTACACCCCGATCCGGGACGCGCTGATCCTCAACGCCGCCGCGAGCCTGCAGCCGGACGGCGAGGAGCTGATCGTCGAGGTGGGCGCCGGCACCGGCTACTACCTCGCCGGTGTCGTCGGTGCCTCAGGCGCCCGCCGCGGCCTCGCCCTGGACGTCTCCAGGTACGCCGCCCGTCGCGCGGCCAAGGTGGATCGGCGGATCGGTTCCGTGGTGTGCGACGCGTGGCAGCAATTGCCGCTGATGGACAACTCCGCCCACCTGATGCTGAACGTGTTCGCGCCGCGCAACGCTACCGAGATGGCGCGGGTCCTCGCACCGGGTGGTTCGCTGCTGGTGGTGACACCGAATCAGGAGCACCTCGCCGAACTGGTCGGCGTACTGGGGCTCGTCACGGTCGATGAAGAGAAGGAACGCCGGCTACAGGAATCACTCTCCGGTGCGTTCGTGAACACCGGCCGGGAGGTCGTCGAAGAGACGATGCGGCTCGACCGGGGTGCGGTGGAGCAGTTGGTACTGATGACGCCGAGTGCGCGTCATCTGAACTATCGCGAGCTGGCGCAGCGGCTCGCCGTACTGCCCGAACCCTCGATCGTCACGTTGTCGGTCACGCTGTCGACCTGGCAGCTCGCCCGATCCGATGCCGGCTAGCACGGCACCGCACCAGGCTCACAGTCAGGCTGCGTTGGCGATGAGTTCGCGGGCTACCACGGTGCCGTGTTGCTCAGCGGCGACGCGGGCTTCGGACTCGGAGACCTTGGACGCATCGACGAGCTCCTCCATACCCGGGGTGACCGGGGCAAGGGTGAGTTCGGCGGCGGCGGTACGGATGTTCATGCCGAAGATGTCGGCGAAGACCCGCTCCAGGTACGGCGTGGCGTGGTCCCAGCCGTGCTTCGGGGTGCCGGGGCTGTAGCCGCCGCCGCGGGCGAGGGTGAAGATGACCGGCCGGCCCGCAGTCCCACCGGTGCCGCGGACCAGCTCCGGGTCGATCAGCAGCAGGTCGATCCAGGTCTTCACGTTGTTGGCGATGCCGTAGTTGTACAGCGGGACGGCGAGCAGGATCGCGTCCGCGGCCTTGACCTCGTTCGCGAGCTGCTCGGCGAGGGCCTTCGCCTCCGCCAGCGGAGTGCGGTCCGCGCCCTCGGCGGGCGTGGCGCCCACCTGAGCCGCGGCCAGCGTCGGCCAGATGGTCGAAGGCAGCGGGTGCAACCCGAGATCGCGGCGGACCACGATGCCGTCCGGGTGCTCCGCCTTCCAGGCCGCCTCGGCGCTGTCCGCCAGGGCGCGGCTCACCGATCCTTCGACCCGGATGCTGGCGTCGACGCGTAACAGGGTGGTCATTCGTTCATCTCCATCAGGTTTGGGGGCGGCTCGTTAACGAGCTGTCCTGAAGATAATCTGTGAAGCAGAACATATTCAAGTCAGATCGTATTCCGAGTGGCGTACACCACGTACGATGGGAGCCGTGACCAGTGCTTCGTCCGAGATCGGGACCCGCGCAGCCAGAGGAGCGCCGCACCGGAGCGCCAGCGGTGCGCCGGTCGAGACGGACCTCGGCTGGGCCCTGGGCGTCGTCTTCCGGCGCTACGCGAAGGCGGCCGCCGCGGTGCTCGACGACGTACCGGGCGGCCCGCGCGGCTACCAGGTGCTGGCGACCGCGCATGGGGACGGCCCGAAGCGCCAGCTCGATCTGGCGGCCCAACTCGGCGTGGACCGGACCGTGATGACCTACCTGCTGGACGACCTGGAGAACGCCGGCCTCGTCCAGCGACAGCCTGACCCGGCCGACCGCCGAGCGCGCCTGATCGTGGCGACCGAGCAGGGCCGGGAGACCCTGTGTGAGCTGGAAGAGCGACTGGCGACGGCCGAGGACGAGGTCCTCGGAAGCTTGGAGGACTCCGAGCGCGCCAGCTTCCGGATGCTCCTGCAGCGGGTGGCGGTCAAGGCCGACACGGTCGACCCACTGCACAACGCGTGTGTCCTCGCCGACGAGAACGTGGACCCGGCCGACACCTGACGATTTGGGTCAGTGCAGCGGGACGAAGCCCGACTCGTAGGCCCGGATGACGGCCTGGGTGCGGTCCCGGGCGTTCAGCTTGGCGAGGACGTTCGCGACGTGGGTCTTGACCGTCTGCAGGCCGAGGATGAGCTCCGTGGCGATCTCCGCGTTCGACAGTCCGCGCGCCATCAGACGCAGTACCTCCTGCTCCCGTTCGGTCAGCTGGTATTCGTCCAGGCCGGTCGGTCGCGGCGACCGCCCTCCTGCGTGGGCCTGGGCCAGCGCGCGGATCGCCTCGGGGAACAGCAGTGACTCGCTCCCGGCGACCGTGCGGATCGCCGCGATGATGTCGTCCGGCGGGGTCCGCTTGAGCAGGAACCCGGACGCTCCCGCGCGCAGGGCGTCGTACACGTAGTCGTCGTTCTCGAACGTCGTCACCACCAGCACACGCGGCGCGGGGTCGAGGTTCTCCAACAGCAGCCGGGTCGCCTGGATCCCGTCCACGGCAGGCATCCGGACGTCCATCAGCACCACGTCGGCGCCGGTACGGCGGACGACCGGCAGCACCTCCGCACCGTCGCCGGCCTCGCCCACCACTGTGAGATCCGGCTCGGCGTTGATGATGGCGCGCAGCCCGCTGCGGATCAGCGGCTCGTCGTCGACCACGACCACCGACAGATTCATGTCATCCCTTCGTCGTCACGGCGACCGGCAAGGTCACGGCCAGCCGCCAGAGCGGCCCGTCCAGACCTGCCGCCACGGTGCCCTGCAGTACGGCGACCCTTTCACGGATACCGGCCAGACCACGGCCGCCGCCCGAGTGGTCGGACGTACCGCTCACCGGGTTCGTCAGCTCGAGGCGGAGACCGGAGCCGTCCAGCCGGATGGAGAGGTCGATCGTGAGCTCGCCGGCCCGGTGGCCAGCGTGGCGGATCGCGTTGGTGAGGCCCTCCTGGACGATCCGGTAGGCCTCCCGGGAAACCGCCGCCGGCAGCCGTTCCAGGTCGCCGTCTCGCCGTACGTCGACCGTGATACCGCCGGCCCGGGTGGCGTCGACCAGTCGGTCGAGGTCGCCGAGCGTCGATTGCGGGGTCGTCTGCGACCCTGGACGCCGGTCGTCGCGCAGGAGCCCGAGCACGTGGTCGAGCTCGGCCAGTGCGGATCGGGCGGATGTTTCCATCGCGGCCAGTGCCGTCTCGGCGAACTCCGGATCGGTCGCCAGCACCCGGCGGGCGGCGGCCGCCTGGATGGTGACGAGACTGAGCGCGTGCCCGACGCTGTCGTGCAGCTCGCGGGCCAAACGGTTGCGCTCGGCAAGTGTCGCCGTACGGCGCTCGAGCAACTCGATGCGCTCTGCGGCGGTCGGCCCGAGTACGCGCGGAGCCAGGTGGGCGAGCAGGGCACCCACAGCCGCAGAGAGCAGGAACAGGCCGACGATCCCGCCCACGGCCGCGGCCGGTAGCCACAGATCGCTCCAGCCGCCAGTGATCTCGTACGTCCAGCCCGGCACGATGTCCCGGGTGCCACGGGAGCGGAACGGCACCGCGAGCCAGATCGCTCCGACGCCGAACACGATCGTGCTGAGAATGCCGATCGCGCCGCCGGCGACCAGATGCAGGCAGAACCAACTCGCCGTCCGGCGGCGCTGCGGCCAGGTCCGAGCCGGACCGAGCGGCCGCTCCTCGAACCGGACGCCGAGCAGCGACTCGACCGCGATCCCCTCGACCTCACGGACCGCGGGCAGTACGCCGAGGGCGATCGGCGGACCGGCCGCGATCACCGCGATGACGATGCCGATGGCAACTTTCGGCAGCTGGAGATCCTGGGCCACCGCGACCAGCGCACTGTCCACCAGGATGAACGCGAGCACCAGCGCCGCACCCAGCAGCAGGTAGACCCAGCGCAGGTACGTCGACGCCCGGCCGAGGCTGGTGACCGCGTGCAGCAGGGCCGGCGCCCCACGCACGGGACGCGCCGATCCGCGCACCAGCCCGTTCGCCACCCCTCCATGGTGTCAAATGCCCGGGCCGGAGACCTCCCTCCGGGGAGTGAGCACCGCGACGGGCCGGTCAGCCCCGGGTCATGGCCCCGGTTACGTGCCGTGCGTCACTCAAAACTGACGGTTTACACAAATTTGACACCGAACGGACAGTTTCTGAGCCTGCGGCCGTCGCGATCTGCTGTCCGGGCAGGTACGGTCTGTGGTCGGGGCGGGATGCCTGTCCACCACGGGCAGGTAGGGGAAACGGCTCCAGGACGGGTGGCCGGAGGGCTCTGCGGGGACCTGGCACGGGGACGTAAAGTCCCGGTGAAGTCGCCGAAGGCCGATTGACCACCTTTCTGTATTTGATGTTTGATCAAATATCGGGACGAGAGAGGTCGATATGAGGTTGAGGCGTTCCGTCATCGCGTTGGTGGCGGTCCTGGGGCTCGCCCTGGTCAGCGCGTGCAACAACGACGATGAGGGAAAGCAGGCCGACACCGGCCTGACCAAGGTCAGCTATCTGACCTCCTTCAACACCTTCGGCCGGGAGGCCTACGCCTACGTGGCCCTGGAGAAGGGCTACTTCAAGGACGCCGGCTTCGACGTCACGATCAACCCGGGCTCCGGCACGGTCGACGTGATGAAGCTGGTGGCCGGCGGCCAGGCCGACTACGGCATCGGTGACTTCACCGGCGCCGTCATCACCTTGGGCAAGCAGAAGCTGCCGGTGACCACGGTCGGGATGATCCACCAGCGCTCGCTGGCCGCGATCGTCTCGCTGGAGGGCTACGGCATCACCAAGCCGCAGGACCTGGTCGGCAAGTCTGTCGGCGACCAGCCGGGCTCGACCAACACGGTGATGTTCCCGGTCTACGCCAAGGCGGCCAAGATTCCCGCCGACAAGACCGACTTCATTCCCTCCCCGCCGCCGGCGCTGCCGCAGCTGCTCGCGTCCGGGAAGGTGCCGGCGATCGGCCAGTTCGTGGTCGGCGTACCGCTGGTCGAGAAGGCGGACCCGAAGCACCGCAAGGCCGTCGTACTGCCCTACGGCGACGTACTGCCGGACCTGTACGGCAACGCGATCATCACCCGGACCGACCTGGCCAAGGACCACCCGGACCAGGTGAAGAAGTTCACCGCCGCGCTGCTCAAGGGCCTGCAGGACACCATCGACGACCCGGCCGCGGCCGCCGCGACGCTCAAGAAGTACGTGCCGCAGACCGACGTCGGGGTCGCCACCGAAGAGCTCAAGCTGATGAAGCCGTACGTCAAGCCGGACGGCTTCAACGACCCGCTCGGCTCGGTCGACCCGCAGCGGGTGCAGACCATCCTGAACCTGCTCGACGAGGCCGGCGCGATCAAGCCGGCGGGCTCGGTCAAGGCCGAGGACGTCGTCAGCGCCGACCTCGCGCCGAAGAGCTGAATCGCGTCAATGATCCGGCTGGACGGTGTGGGGCAGGTCTTCGACGGACGCGAGGGCCAGGTCACGGCCCTCGAGGAGATCGACCTGCACGTCCAGCAGAACGAGTTCGTCACGTTGATCGGCCGGTCCGGGTGTGGCAAGTCCACCCTGCTCCGGCTGATCGCGGGCCTGATCTCACCGACGTCCGGCACGGTCCGGGTGGCGGGCGACCCCGTCACCGGTCCGCGCCGGGACGTCTCGTTCATGTTCCAGCGGCCGGCGCTGCTGCCGTGGCGGTCGGTACTGTCGAACGTCATGCTGCCGATCGAGATCGACGGCGGCGAGGGCGATCGGGGCAAGGCGGCGTACCGCGACCGGGCCCACCAGTTGCTGGAGCTGACCGGGCTGACCGGATTCGAGCGGCGGCTGCCGCACGAGCTGTCCGGTGGCATGCAGCAGCGCGTCTCACTGTGCCGGTCGCTGATCCGCGATCCGCAGGTGATGCTGATGGACGAGCCGTTCTCCGCACTCGACGCGCTCACCCGGACCGAGCTGTCCGAGGAGTTGCAGCGGATCAAGATGGAGCTGGACACGACGATCGTGTTCGTCACCCACTCGATCGAGGAGGCCGTGCTGCTGGCCGACCGGGTGGTCGTGCTGACTCCGCGGCCGGGCCGGCTGCGTGAGGTCGTCGACATCGACATCCCGCGGCCACGCACCCTGGGCCAGAACGCACACCTGACCGAGGTCGCGCGGATCAGTGGTCTGCTGCACGGTCTGCTCGCGGAGAAGGTCGCACCGGTCGAGGAGCCGGCGCCGCGGCAGGTGGACGAGGTGCGGCCGCGATGACCAAACGGTCCTGGCTGAAGGACTCGCCGGCCGCGGCGGTGCTGCTGCCGATCATCGGCCTGGCCGGTGCGATCGCACTGTGGTGGCTGGCCACGATCGTGTTCGGGATCGAGTCCTACCTGTTGCCGAGTCCCAGGGACGTCGTCATCAGCTTCATGGACCAGCCGTCGTACCTGCTGACCGAGACCGGGACGTCGATCCTGGAGACGGTCGAGGGCTTCCTGCTGGCGATCGTGGTCGGCGTACCGATCGCGCTGCTGATCGTCCGGTCGGTGCTGCTGGAGCGGCTGGTGTACCCGCTGCTGCTGATGGTGAACGCGATCCCGAAGGTCGCGATCGCACCGCTGCTGGTGGTCTGGATGGGCTTCGGTCAGTGGCCGAAGGTGGTGATGGTGCTGCTGGTCTGCTTCTTCCCGATCGTCATCTCGACCGCACAGGGGATGAAATCGACGCCGATCGAGTTGGTCGAGTTGCTCCGGTCGCTGAACGCGAGCCGGACGCAGGAGTTCTTCAAGCTGCGGCTGCGGTACGCGATGCCGCAGATGTTCACCGGCCTGAAGGTGGCGATCTCGCTGGCGGTGATCGGTTCGGTGATCGCCGAGTTCGTTGGCACGACCCACGGATTGGGCTACGTGATCTATCAGTCGGGTGCGAGTGCGGACACGCCGCTGGCGTTCGCCGCGATCACCCTGCTCAGCATCCTGAGCATCGTCTTGTTCTACATACTGGTCCTGCTGGAGCATCTGTTGCTGCCGTGGGCGCAGGAATCGCGGTGAGGGCCCGGTGACCGCACAAGCCTCCGACGCCGACCGCCGGGTCCTGGTCCGGCCGGCCTGGCTCGAAGCCACCGTCTCGGCCGTCTTCACCGCGCTCGGCTTCGACCCGGCCGACTCCACCAAGATCGCGGCTGCCCTCGTCGAGGCGGACTTACGCGGAGTAAGTTCGCACGGCATCATGCTCGTCCCGATGTACGTCGAGCGCCTCAACGCCGGCGGCGTCACCCGGGAACGCGAGCTCGACATGCTGTACGACGCGGGCGCGGCGATGGTCGTGGACGCGCGCGGCGGGATGGGACAACTGTCCAGCCCGCAGGCGATGGGCCACGCGATCGAGCGGGCCGGCCGCTACGGCCTCGGCTTGGTGTCGGTCCGCAACGCACACCACTTCGGTGCGGCCAGCCGCTGGGCCATGCAGGCCGGTCAGGCCGGATGCATCGGCGTCGCGATGTCCAACACCACGCCGCTGATGCCCGCGCCCGGTGGCGCGGAGCGGCTTGTCGGCAACAACCCACTGGCGATCGCGGTGCCCACCTCGGCCGGGGTGGAGATCGTCCTCGACATGGCTCTGTCGGCGGTTGCCCTGGGCAAGATCCGGCTGGCCGCGTCGGCCGGGCGGCCGATCCCGGAGACCTGGGCCACCGACCCGTCGGGCACACCGACCACGGATGCCGAAGAGGCCGTCCTGGGCATGCTGCTGCCGGCGGCCGGGCACAAGGGCTTCGGTCTGGCGCTGATGATCGACGTACTGACCGGCGTACTGAGCGGTGGCGGCTGGGGTGACCAGGTCCGGCCGCTGTACCGGGAGCCGGATCGGCCGAACGACTGCGCGCATCTGTTCCTGGCCATCGACCCGGAGTTGATGGGCGGGGTGGAGAGTTTCCGGCGGCGCTCGTCGGGGCTGGCCGCGCGGGTGCGCGGGAGTGCGACCGCGCCAGGGGTGAACCGGCTGTACCTGCCGGGGGAGATCGAAGCGGAACGGGCAGCACACCAGCGGCGGCACGGCGTACTGATCGAGAGGTCGGGGCTGGACGCGCTGCTGGCTGCCGCGCGGGCGGTCGGTGCCGTCGTTCCGGCGGGAGGGGTACTGAGCTGATGCCGAAGAAGCAGATCTCGACGGACACGCTGCACAGCCCGAACGGGGTGTTCTCACAGGCCACCACGATCGAGGCGACCGGGCGGCTGGTGTTCGTCTCCGGGATGACCGCCCGGCGTCCGGACGGCAGCATCGCCGGTGCCGGCGACATCAGGGAGCAGACCCGGCAGGTGCTGGAGAACGTGCAGGCGGCGGTCCAGGCGGCCGGCGGCACGCTCGCCGACGTGTGCCGGGTGGATGTGTACGTGCGCAACATGGAGGACTTCGCCAAGATCCACGAGATCCGGGCGCAGTACTTCGCCGAACCGCTGCCGGCCTCGACCATGGTCGAGGTCAGCAAGCTCGCGCATCCTGACTATCTGATCGAGATCAACGCGATCGCGGTGGTCTCATGACCGGGGGTGACTGATGCGCGGCGTCGAGTGGACCTGAGATGCGGTACGTGATGGTCGAGCACGCGGGCCGGGAGCGGCCGGGCGTGCTCGACGGGGATTCGGTCTTGTTGCTGGAGGCAACGGACCTGACGGCGGTGATCGCGACCGGCGCCGTACCGACGGGGGAGAAGATTCCTTTCTCCGAAGGATTGCTGCGGCCGCCGTTGCGGCGATTCCGCCGCGACATCCTGTGCACCGGGTGGAACTACTGGGACCACTTCGAGGAGAGCCAGGGCAAGCGCGAGGGCCAGGACGTGGACCGGCCGAAGCACCCGACGTTCTTCACCAAGGGCCCGGACGTGGTGATCGGCCCGTACGACGACATCGCCTGGGATCCGGCGATCTCGGTGAAGTGGGACTACGAGGCCGAGGTCGCACTGGTGATCGGCAAGACCGGTCGGAGCATCCCGGTCGACCAGGCGCTCGACCACGTCTGGGGTTACACCCTG
Organism: Kribbella capetownensis; assembly: GCF_004331485.1. GTDB lineage: Bacteria > Actinomycetota > Actinomycetes > Propionibacteriales > Kribbellaceae > Kribbella > Kribbella capetownensis. The sequence goes on along the minus strand of NZ_SJKD01000003.1, from coordinate 286,136 downwards.
GCGAACGACGTGTCGCAGCGCGACCTGCAACGGGCGCACGGCGGGCAGTGGCTGAAGGGGAAGAGCATCGATGCGACCATGCCGCTCGGCCCGTGGATCGTCACAGCCGACGAGCTGGGAGATCCGCAGGATGTGCAGCTGCAGTGCCTGGTGAACGGTGAGGTGCGGCAGGACGCGTCGACGCGCCAGATGGCGTTCGACATCGCCACTCTGATCAGCGAGCTGTCGTTCGGCATGACACTGCGACCCGGTGACCTGCTGCTGACAGGCACACCGGCGGGCATCGGCAACGCGCGGGAGCCGCAGGTGTTCCTGCAAGAGGGTGACGTCGTGGTGACGCGGGCAGACAAGATCGGCGAGCTGCGCAACACCGTGGTCCGGCAGGTGTTGTCATGACCGGTCCACTCGAGCTGTTGCCCGGTGGCGGACGCGGTGGCCGTCGTACCCTCGCAGAACATGCCGCCGCCGAACTGCACCAGCTGATCCTGTCCGGAGAGCTCCCGAGTGGTACGCCGTTGCGCCTGGTGGAGCTGGCGAATCGGCTCGAGATGAGTCAGATGCCGGTCCGGGAAGGACTCCGGCGGCTGGAGGCACTCGGACTGGTCGAGATCATCCCGCACCGCGGTGCATGGGTCCGCGACCTGTCGCTGGAGGATCTGCGGGACACGCACGAGACCCGGCTGGCATTGGAGAGCCTGGCGGTGCGTGCGGCGGCGGAGCGGTTCACCGACGGAGATTTCCAGCGGGCCGCCGCGGCGTTAGCCGAGCACCTGCGGTTGTCGCGGGCGGAGGATTCGATCGGTGCCCGGCAGGCGCATGCGGACTTCCACTTCACGCTCTACCGGGCCAGCGGCTCGCAGTGGCTGTCCCGGGCCATTGAGCCGGTCTGGCAGAACAGCGAGCGGTACCGGTTCGGCAGCCGGCCGACCGACTTCCTGATCGAACGGAACAGGCAGGAGCACCAGGCCATCCTGGACGCGTGCGTCGCCCGCGACTCGGCGGCGGCGGAGCGGGCTCTGCGCAACCATCTCGCCGGCGCGTTCCAGCGGATCACCGAGACCATGACGAGGCGGGCCGAAGGGAATCAGCGCGGCCCGTCGACCCAGAAGGAGACGTCATGAAGGTGAACTTCGACGCGGCCGGTGAAGTCGTGGTGATCACCGGCGGCGCGCAGGGCATCGGTGCGGCGCTGGCAGCGGCTGTCAACGCCTGCGGTGGAACGGCGGTGGTCTTCGATGTCGTGAAGCCGGCCGACGCCGCGGTGGAGTACGTCGAGGTGGACGTGGCGGACCGGGCGGCGGTGGAGTCGGCTGTCGCGTCCGTGCTGACTCGGCACGGGCGGATCGATGGTCTGGTCGCCGGAGCGGCAGTGCAGCCGCGGGCGCAGGTGCTGGACACGGATCCGGCTGACTGGGCCCGGGCACTCCAGGTCAACCTCAACGGTGTGGTCTGGGCGTGTCAGGCTGTCGTACCGCATCTGGTGGCTCAACGGTCCGGATCGGTCGTCGTGTTCACGTCCGGTCTGGCCGCGAGCGGTTATCCGGGTGCGTCGGCGTACGCGTCGAGCACGGCGGCGCTGGTCGCGTTCGCCAAGTCGCTGGCCGCGGAGGTGGCCGAGCACCGGGTCCGGGTGAACGTGGTCTCGCCGGGCGTGATCGACACCGAGCAGTTCCGCGGAGCGAACGCCGGTGCGGACCGGGACCACTGGCGCGACACCATAGGTATCGGCGACCCCGAGGACGTGGTCGGCCCGTTGCTGTTCCTGCTGTCCGACGCTGCGGCGATGACCGGGTCGATGCTGACCCGGGAACGCGCCTTTGCCAAGCTCACGAGCTTTGTGGAGTGATGTGTGACTGATCAGCTGCCTGTTGCGGTGGTGGGTGCCGGCCCGATCGGCCTGACGACGGCTCTCGGCCTGGCCCACTACGGTGTCTCGTTCGTGCTGCTCGAGGAGGACGCCGTCCTGTCCTCCGACACCAAGGCCGGGACGACGCTCAGCCGGACCCTGGAGATCTGGAACCGGTACGGCGCCGTCGACGGCATCCTGGCCGCCGCGCTGCGGATCGACGAGATCGGTGACATCGACCGGGCCACCAACACACCGCGGGCCTCGGTGCAGCTGGCCGAACTGGTCAACGACACCCAGTTCCCGTTCGTGATCAACCTGCCGCAGCAGAAGATGGAGCCGATCCTCGCGGCCGCTCTGCCGCAGCCGGTCCTGACGCAGCACAGGATGACGTCGTTCGAGGTGCGCGACGACCGCGTCGTGCTGCAACTGGAGACGCCGGACGGGCCGCGTGAGCTGGAGGCGTCGTACCTGCTCGCGTGTGACGGCGGCCGGAGCAAGATCCGGGACGCGCTCGGCGTGAAGGTGGTGGGGGAGACCCTGCCGGAGCGGTACATGCTGATCGACGTCGTGGTCGATCTGGACGTCGACAACGCGCGCGACTACCCCTACCTGGCGTACTTCGCGGACAAGTCCGAGTGGATGGTGCTGATCCGGCAGCCGGACAACTGGCGGTTCCTGTTCCCGCTCGGCCCGGGCACGGAGCCGCCGAGCGACGAGGACATGCTGGTCAAGGTCAAGCAGTTCATCGGCGAGGTGGACCGGATCGAGCTGATGGGCTCGGTGGTCTACAACGTGCACCACCGGGTCGCTGAGCAGTGGACTGCGGACCGCAGGGTGTTCCTGATGGGTGATGCGGCGCACCTGATCACACCGATGTGGGCGCTGGGTCTGAACACGGGTGCTCTGGACGCGTCCAACCTGCCGTGGCGGCTGGCCTGGGTACTGCGCGGCTGGGCCGATCCGTCGTTGCTGGACGGCTACGAGCAGGAGCAGCGCCCGGTGGCGATCAACGGCTCGGGTGAGATGGCCGAGGCTGCCCGCAAGTACATGTCGCACCAGCGTGGTGCCGTCACCGAGACCGCGGGCGACTGGGCGACGGCGTACAACCGCACGCTGCTCAGCGTCCGGCTGGATGTGGAGGGCACCGGGGACTGGTCGATGGTGGCCACCGCTGCAACCCCTCCCGCCGTACGGGCCGGTGACCGGGCGCCTGACCTCGTGCTGCAGAGCCCGACCGGTCGCGTGACGATCCACGACCTGTGCCGGGACTCGTTCGTCGCGCTGTACTTCACCGATGTACGGCGTCGTCCGGACATCCCCGTCAACGACTCGCCGGCGTTGAAGCACTACGCCGTCTCCCGGTGGGACGCGCCGCACGACTCCGGTCTCCGGGACCGGTCCCTGTTCGACCCGGGCAGCATTGCCACGAACAGGTACGGCGTACCCGCGGAGAGCGTCGTACTGGTCCGGCCGGATGGGCACATCGCCGCGGTGGCTCCGATCGCCGCCGGTGTGGCCGAGGAGCTGTACACCCATGTGACCGGGCGGGAGGTCCCATGAGCTTCGACGAGTCGCTGCGAGAGGTGCTGCTGCAGACGGACGACCTGGAGTGGGTGGAGAAGTCGCTCGACGGGTTGTCGCACAAGATGCTGTGGCGTGACCCGGAGACCGAGGCCTCGATCGCACTGGTGCGATTCGAGAAGGGGTCGGGGATCCCGTCGGAGCACAAGCACGCGTCGAACCAGTTCATGTTCTGCCTGTCCGGGCGGTACGTGTACCTGCCGACCGGGACCACGCTGACCAAGGGCAGCTTCTACTGGAACCCCAAGGGTGTGGTGCACGGTCCGACCCGGGCCGAGGAGACCTCGATCCTGCTGGAGGTGTACGACGGGCCGCACTATCCGGAGCGCCCGTCGTTCTACGACAACGACGAGGACGCCCGCTGACATGGCCGGCTGGGACATCCACACCCACCTGATACCGCCGACCGTTCTGTCGGCGGCGTACAAGGGTGAGTTCGGGCTGGGCGTCGACAGCGGCTCGCTGGTGGCCGGCGAGGAGCGGCTGCCGCTCAAGCGTTTGGCGGATCCGGCCGCACTGCTGCGCTGGATCGACGAGCAGGACCTGGACGGCGCGGTGGTGTCCGTGCCGCCCGCACTGTTCCGGTACGACGCCGGCGTCGAGTGGGCCGAGTTGGTCAACCAAGGCCTTCGTGAGCTCGCCACGCCGCAGCTGCGCGTGCTGGGCCACCTGCCGCTGCTGGATGCCGAGGCGCCGTCTGTTGCCGCGTCGCTGGCCGGTGAGGGTGTCTTCAGCGGCTTCGCCCTGGGTACGCCGAGCTACGCCGGGCTGGACCCGGTGTGGCGGGTGCTGCACGAAATCGAGGCTTTCACTCTTGTTCACCCGGGCCACAGTGACGACGAGCGCCTCCAGTCGTTCTACTTGACGAACCTGTTGGGGAATCCGTACGAGACCGGCCTGGCCGCGGCGTCACTGGTCTTCGCGGATGTGGTGGGCCGGTTTCCGGGGATCCGGTTCTGTCTGTGCCATGGGGGTGGGGTGACGGCAGCGGTGGCGGGGCGGTGGCAGCGTGGGATCGATCAGGCGCGGCCGGGCATCGTCGCGCCCTCCTTGCCGGTGGCCGACGCGTTGCGCCGGTTCTACGTGGACGACCTGGTGCACGACGAAGGAGTGCTGGAGCTGCTCGGGAAGACCTTCGGGGCGGAGCGGGTGCTGGCTGGGAGCGACTGGCCGTTCCCGATGGGCAGCGACGGGATCGTGGCCGCGCGAGCGACGGCGGCCGACGAGCTGACCAGGCCGCTGGCTCGGGAGGTTGTCGCTTCGTGAGACGCGCTCTTCGTCAGAGCGTGGGTGTGATCAGATATCAAATCGTGAACGGGGTAGAGGCATGAACGTACGGGGGCCGGTCCTGCGAAGTCATGGGCCGGGACTGCAGTTGAAGACCGAGCACATCGATCTGGTCGCGGGGCCAGGGGAGACGCTGGTCGAGATGCGGCTTGCCGCTGTGACCCAGCAGGACCGGTCGGTGCTGGCCGGTAAGCAGCCGACCCAGCCGTTCGTCCCGGGCTCGGAGGGCGCCGGCGTCGTGGTCAGCTCTTCCGTCCATGAGGCGGGGACTCCGGTGGTGATCCGCGGCGAGGGCGTCGGCCTCACCAGGCCCGGCCTGTGGGGCCGGTACGCCGTTGTACCGGACGCCGCCGTACATCGTCTGCCTGCTGGGCTAGAGCCTGCGGCGGCTGTGACCCTGCTGACTCCCGCGTTGACCGCTCACACCGCAGTACGACGGGTTGCAGGCGTACTCGAGGGTGAATCGGTAGTGGTCACCGGGATCGGCGGACTGGTCGGGCGACTGTGTGCTGCGGTGGCGCGGTCGGCCGGTGCGTCGCGGGTGATCGGACTGGCCTGGGCCGGTGAGCGTGTCGATGCGGTGTCTGGGTTGGTCGACCAGATCGTCCGAGTGGACGAGTTGGGGCAGGTCGGCCGTGAGCTGCAGTGGTGCGATGCCGCGATCGACACCGTCGGTGGTCCGGTGACCAGTGGGGTGCTCGGACACATCACTCCGGGCGGACGGATCGCCGTACTCGGTTACAAGGCCGGCGAGTTCACCACCATCGATCTGCATCAGCTGATCGGTCGGGACCTGCGGGTGCTGCCGGTGAACGTCCAGCGGACCACAATCGAGCCCGGTGCGGTCGGCCAGGCGCTCGCGGACGTCGCACTCGCGCAACCCCGAGCGGACGCCGAACTGGTGGCGGCGGATCGCGTGGGCGAGGTTCTGGACGGGTCGATGATCGGTGGACGTGTTCTGCTGGACCTCACGACGCTGAACTGACTGCCTGTTTTAGGCTGCCTGGGCTAGACCGGTGATGCTCCGGGCTGGGCAATCTGTTGCCGGAATGCCCGAGAACACCCGGTGGCGGATACGGTTACCTCCCAGAGCTTGTCTGCGCTGAAGGAGAGAGGCAGCCCGTACCCGATGACCCGACGACTCGAGCTCACACCTGGGGGACCGACCGGCCGTCGTACTCTCGCCGAAGAAGCCGCCGCCGAGTTGCACGAACTGATCCTTTCCGGTGAGCTCCCGAGTGGTACCGCGCTCCGGCTCGAAGAGCTCGCCAAGCGGCTGGACATGAGCCAGATGCCGATCCGCGAAGGACTGCGGCGGATGGCAGCGCTCGGACTGGTCGAGATCGTGCCGCACAAGGGCGCGTGGGTGCGTGAGCTCTCGATGGAGGATCTGCGCGACACGCACCAGACCCGGCTCTCCCTGGAGACGCTGGCGGTCCGGGCGGCCGCGACCCGGTTCGCCGACTCGGATGCGACCCAGGCCCGCGACGCGCTGGCCGAGCACGTCCGGCTGTCGAAGCTCGGCGACAACATCGCGTCCCGGCAGGCGCACACCGAGTTCCACTTCGCCATCTACCGGGCCGGTGGATCCCGGTGGCTGCCGCGGGCGATCGAGCCGGTCTGGCAGAACAGTGAGCGCTACCGGTTCGGATCCCGGCAGACGAAGGCGCGGATCGAGCAGACCCGACGCGAGCACCAGGCCATCCTCGACGCGTGCATCGCGCACGACGAGGAGGGCGCGGAGGCGGCCCTGCGTGACCACCTGGAAGGCGCCATGCAGCGCATCAGCGAGACAATGGCCCGCCGCTCCGCCAAGCCCTAGGCCAGTACTTCGAACCGGTCCTGCTGCCAACCGGACGCGTCGAAGACCGCTCTGAGGAGCAGTCCATCGCCGCGGCCGCCGTACGTCGTGACGAGCTCGGGCAGCACCTTGGTCCCGAGACCGTCGTAGTACTGGTCCATCGCTCGGCGCCGGGACAGCTCGGGTGCGCCGGAGATCTCCTCCAGCGCTCTGCTGTCGGGGCAGCCGACCACCTGTCCGGAGCCGACCTGCTCGTCCGGCAGCAATTGCCGCACGAGCTCCTCGCCGGCGCGGACGTCCTCGGCGCGCAGCCTGGCTCCCAGGGTGCGGCACGGGTGTCCTTGGACGGCGAGCTGCACGGCCCGGGAGACGGCGATGTGGTCCGGGTGACCGGTGAGGCCGTCGCTGCCGACGGTGAGGACCAGCTCCGGCGAGATGTCGCGGACCGTCCGCTCGACCGCTTCCGCGACTTCTCCCTGGTCAGCACTCGCCACTGTCCGCGGTCCGTTCCTGCCGCCGTCGTCGATCCACTGACCGGACTCTCCGAGCCAGTCCCATTCGTCGATCCCGAGCAGCTCGCAGGAGCCGGTCAGCCGCTCGGCCGCCGTACCCATGCCCGGTGTGGCGACGCGGAGGACGACGCGCCAGCCGGTGGAGTTCAGCACCCAGGTCGCGGCGCCGGTGGCGAACACCTCGTCGTCCGGGTGGGCGTGGACCACGAGCGCCGTACGCATCCCGTGGTCAGTCGGCCAGCCGGGCCGGGAAGCCGCCCGTCGCGATCGGGCTCCAGCGCTCCGGCGTGATGCGGATCAGGCACTTGCCCTGCGCCCGCATGGCCTCGCGGTACTCGTCCCAATCGGGGTGCTCACCGGAGATGGACCGGTAGTAGTCGACCAGCGGCTCGACTGCGTCCGGCAGCTGGATGACCTCGCCCCGGCCGTCCACCTGCACCCACGCGCCGTTCCACTCGTCGGACAGCACGACCACACTGGTCCGCGGGTCGCGCTCGACGTTCGTGCTCTTGGCCCGCTCCGGGTACGACGAGATGACGATGCGGCCCTCGCCGTCGACACCACCGGACACCGGCGACGCTTGCGGCGTACCGTCCGCCCGCGTGGTGATCAGCAGCATGTGGTGACGGGGCCGGACGAATTCCAGCAGTCCGTCCAGATCGGTCTTGGTGTTGGTGGCAATGGTCCTCGGCATGCCTCCCACCCTATGTTCGATCAGCACACGGGGAGGTCCGCTGGGGTGATCAGTTGCTCCAGCTCGTCGTCGCTGAGCCGGTTGATCAGGTGCTTCGCGCGCTGCGCCTGCGGGGTCGTGGGGAGTACGCCGTCGAGCAGGTCGGGCAGGAGGAGCTCGTAGCCGGCGCGGGCGCGGGGTGAGTACCGGTGCCTGGTCCTGGCCACGGCGCTGGCGACCCGGATGGCGTGCTCGTTGCCGGCAGGTACGTCGGGCCGGTCCACCTCGCGGGCGGCGAACCGGAAGCCGTTGGCGCGGTCGCAGCTCGTGCAGCCGGCCGGGCCTGCGCCCAGGCCGGAGCCGCATTCCGGACAGGTCAGCTGCTTGAGTGCGCCGTCCACCACGCGCCACCCGAACTCGGAGGTGTCCTGCAGGACGACCTCGGCCAGTTCACGCTCCTCCGGCGTACTTTGGTGGACGCCGGAATCCGCGCAGAACCGCTGCCAGGCGGCGTCGATACTGTCCTCGATCCGCTGCACGGCGGTGATGAACCGCGGATGATCGACCCGTCGCATGCTCTGGACTCTAGCTGTCGCGAGGGCTGTGGACAGCCGCATTGACATGATCGAACAGGTGTTCGAACATAGGTCTATGACGGGGGTCAGCGCAATGGACCAGAAGCCGGGCCAGAAGGTCACGGCGCTCGACCACGCCCGCCAACTCCTCGCCCGAGCCAAAGCCCAGAAAGCCGCCCAATCCCAGCCCCCAGACCCCGAACTCACCCCCACCACCCGCCTCCCCTCCTCCGACGCCTCCACCACCCACCTGACCCCCTCCTGCCCCGCACGTCCCACCTCCGGCGGCGACCTCGCCCACCTCACCCCTCCCGCCGAGTCTGCTCGCCCCACCCTGTCCAGCGACCCCTCCGACTCCACCCCCTCCGGCGTCCCATCCCACTCCGCCCGCTTCTCCTCGCCCCACCCCGGTTCGTCCACCGAGCCTGCTCACCCCACCCTCTCCAGCGACCCCTCCGACCTCACGCCCTCCGGCGTACCGTCCCACTCCGCCCGCTTCTCCTCGTCCCACTCCGGTTCGTCCGCGGAGCCTGCTCGGTTTGTGCCTTCCGCGGAGCGGATGCGGCGGGTGCAGCAGGCGTTGGACGCCGGCGAGGTGGATCGGCAGCTGCCCACGCTGCCGGCCGTCGCCGAGCTTCTGCCCGGGGCCGGCCTGCGCAGCGGGGCGGTCTACTCCGTGAGTACTTCGTCCGCCCTCGTGATGGCGATGATGGCCGGTCCGTCCGCCGAGGGTGCCTGGTGCGGAGTGGTCGGGATGCCGTCGTTCGGCGCGGAGGCGGCGCGAGGGCTCGGGGTCGACCTGGAGCGCCTGGTGCTGGTGCCGGACCCTGGGCAGGACTGGCTCAACGTCGTCGCCGCACTGGTCGACGCCCTGACCGTGGTCGTCGTCCGGCCGCCTGGCGAGGTGACCCCGGGGGAGGCATCCCGGCTCGCCGCCCGCCTGCGGACCCGGAAGGCGACGCTGATCTCGGTCGGTTCCTGGCCGGGGAGCGAGGCCCGGCTGGAGGTGGAGAGCAACGCCTGGACCGGCCTGGGTGACGGCGAAGGGCTGCTCTCGGCCCGGCAGGCGACCGTCGTGGTGAGCGGCCGCAGAGTCGTCGGTGGCTCCCGGCGGCACCAGCTCTGGCTCCCCGCCCCGGACGGCACCATCCGCCCGGTCGGCCCCGCCCACGAAGAAGCCCCAGGCTGGCCGGCAGAGACCACCTGGCCCGAAGAGACCGCCTGGGCCAAAGGAACGGCCTGGCCGGAGGAGGCGGTGGGCTGATGGGTGGTGGGCTGACGCGCACGTTGGTGATCTGGGTGCCGGACTGGCCGGTGACCGCGGCCGCTGTGGCAGCGGGCCGTTCCCCGGACGAACCGATTGCCATCCTCGAGAAGGGCAAGGTCCTCGCCACCTCCGCCGCCGCACGGGCCGGCGGAGTACGCCGCGGTCTGCGCGCCCGGGACGCGCAGTCACGCTGCCCGGAGCTCGTCGTACTGAAGTACGACCCGGTGATCGACGCCCGGGCGTTCGACCCGGTGATCAGTTGCCTGGAGGCGATCACGCCCGGCATCCAGGTGATCCGCCCGGGCATGTGCGCGTTGAAGGCGCGCGGCCCGACCCGGTTCTACGGCGGTGAGTTCGCGGCCGCGGAGAAGCTGCTCGACCGGCTCGAGACCTTCGAGGTCCTGGGTGGCCGGGTCGGGATCGCCGACGGCCCGTTCGCGGCCGAGCAGGCGGCCCGGGCGAGCTCGGCGCGGACGCGGATCCTGGTGGTCCCGCCCGGCGGGTCACCGGAGTTCCTTGCGCCGCTGACCGTCGACGTACTCGAGCAACCGCAGCTCACGGACCTGCTCCGCCGGCTCGGGCTGCGGTCGCTGGGTGCGTTCGCGCAGCTTTCCGCCACCGAGGTGCTGACGCGGTTCGGTCCCGACGGTGCCTTCGCCCACCGGCTGGCCCGTGGGTCCGACGACCGCCCGGTGGTGGCTCGGGAGATCCCGCCCGAGCTCACCCGCACCCTCGACTTCGAGCCGGCCGTGGACCGGGTCGACCAGGTCGCCTTCGCGGTCCGCTCGGTCGCCGACGAGCTGATCGCCCGGCTGACCGAGCTCGGCCTGGTGTGTACGACGCTCCGGGTCGAGGTCGGCACCGAGTCCGGGCGGATCCACGAGCGGGAGTGGCTGCATCCGCGCTGGTTCTCGGCGGCCGACGTGGTGGACCGGGTCCGCTGGCAGCTGCAAGGGAGCGGTACGGCGACCAGCGAGCTGACCTCACCCGTCGTGCGGCTGCGGCTGGTCCCCGATCAGGCGGATCCGGTCGGTGCACATGTCGACGGACTGTGGGGCGGCGGGCCGGACGAGCGGATCCACCGAGCGCTGTCCCGGGTGCAGAGCATGCTCGGTCATGGCGCTGTCGCGTCGGTGGTGATCGGCGGCGGCCGGGGGTTCGCGGAGCGGCAGACCCTGGTCCCCTGGGGCGACCGCCCGGTGCCGGCTCATCCACCGGACCAGCCGTGGCCGGGCGCGATCAGCTCCGTCGACCCGTCCCGCTGGCCGACGCTCGCGCCCACCACGATCTTCCCCGCGCCGCTGCGGGCGAAGGTGTACGCCGAGGACGGCAGCGAGGTCTCGGTCAGCGCCCGGGGCGCCCTCTCCAGCGCCCCCACCGCCTTCCGCCTGGACCCGGCCCCACAAGTTGCCGACAGCAACAAGCTGCACCCGATCACCGCCTGGGCCGGCCCCTGGCTGACCCACGAACGCTGGTGGGATCCCAGCACCGAGTCCCGCCAGGCCCGTTTCCAGTTCCAGACCGCCGACACCCGCGCCTGGCTCTTCACCCTGCACCGAACCACCTGGCAAGCCCAAGCCACCTACGACTGAGACTCAGGCCACCCGGAAGACCGTCTTGCCCGAGGTGGTGGCTGATTCCAGCTGCTGATGAACGGCCGACGCGGCCGCCAGCGGCTCGATCTGGGGATCCGGCAGCGTGAGCCCGCCGGACTCGAGGGCGCTCAACGCGTCCGCCAGATAGTCACCGATGGTGGCGGGAGAGCGCCGGGCAAGATCGCCGATGTTGAAGCCGGCGATGGCCTTGTTGGTCTTCCACAGGTCCCAGACGTCAGCGGTCCAGTCCTCGTGCCGGCCGAGGTCGCCGTACACCACGACTCGGCCGAACGGAGCGAGTGCTTCCAGGCTCGCCGTGCGGACCGGGCCGCCGACCGGGTCGAGCACCAGGTCGGCGCCACCGCCGTCGGTGGCATCGAGCACCTGTCCGGCGAAGTCGTCGCGGCTGAACAGGGCGTCGTACCCGAGGGATCCGGCCAGTGCGAGCTTGTCCGCCGAGCCGACCGTGCCGAAGATCCGGTCCGCACCCAGCGTGCGCGCGATCCTGGCCGCGGCCGAGCCGACACCACCGGCTGCCGCGTGGATCAGCACCGTGTCGCCGGCACGCAACCGGCCGGCGTCGTGGAGTACGCCGTACGCCGTCGGGAAGACGCACGGCAGTCCGGCCGCCACCGCCGCCGGTACGCCGCCGATCGGCCGGACGAAGGTGGCATCGGCGACGGCGTACTCCGCGTAACCGCCGAACCCAGGTAGGTACGCCGCGACTGCCTCGCCCTCGGTGAGACCGCCAACGCCGGCTCCGATCGCGGCGATCACCCCGGAGACCTCCAGGCCCGGTACGTCGTACCCGTCGGGTCCGTCAGGCGCACCGAACTCGCCCCGGCGGTGCTGCACCTCCGCGAAGTTCACGCCCGCGTACGCCACCTGGATCAGCACCTGCCCGTCGCCGGCCGCGGGGACCGGACGATCGATCTCCTCGAAGACCTCGGGTCCACCGTTGGTCCTGAAGGCAAGCGCACGCATGAAGGGTCCTTCCGATCGGCCGCAGCGGTGACCGCCGACAACCTCTGGCCCGGCCCGGATATTCCGTGCGCCTCCGAGCTTCGGCGCAGTTAGGTTTGGCTGCATGCACAGGAGCAGGGTGTCGACGTTCTTGATCGATGTGCACCAGGACGAGGTGCCCGGAGCGGTCGGGTTCTGGTCGCAGGCGCTCGGGGTGCGGACCTCGTCGCCGCCCGGAGAGCCGCAGTTCACGTCGTTGCACGACGGCGTACCCGGGTATGTGCTGGCGATCCAGTCGATCGACGACGCGCCGCGGTACCACCTGGACATCGAGACCGACGACGTTCCCGCAGAGGTCGCACGGCTGACCGATCTGGGTGCTGTCGAAGTATCAAGCTGGCAGGGCTGTCACACGTTGCGGGCGCCCGGTGGGCATCTGCTCTGCGTGATTCCGGTGCACAGCGAGCCGGAGTACTTCACCGAACACTCGACCGCCTGGGGGAGTGAATGACAGTCGTCGTCCGGGACCTCGTGCCCGCCTTCCTGGAGTTCTGGACCGACCCGAACAGACAGTGGGACGAGTACGCCGGCCAGCACCCGGAAGTGCTCAACGACTTCACCCGGATCGGACGCACGCTCGAGCCGGAGCGCCTGGAGAAGGCCCTGGCGACCTACCCCGAACTCGAAGCACGCATCCGCGCCAACGCACCGCACGCCACCCGCTGGATCGAGGAGGCCGCCGCATGCGTCGCACCGGTCCTGGACGGGGAGCACCTCGACATCCACGGCATCGCCATGGTCGGGCTCGGTACGTCGAACGGCTGGGTCGACAACGGCACGCTGTACCTGGCGGTCGAGCTGATCCCGGACGAGCGGTCGGCCGAGATCCTCGCCGCCCACGAGATCGCCCATGCACTGCAGCTCCCTCTGCCGGAGAGCCCCTGGCCCGGCGGCGGACCGCTCGGCCAGCGCATCTACAGCGAGGGCTTCGCCACCGCACTGACCGCGGAGCTGTTCCCGCAGTACGACCTCGCCGACCATCTCTGGTTCGGACCCGGGTACGACGACTGGCTCGCCGACTGTGAGAGCCGGCGGCAGGAGGCCGAGGCAGCGATCCTGGCAGACCTCGACTCCGACGACGACGCGGTGAGCGGACGGTTCCTCTGGATGAGCGGACAGACCGACTTCCCCCGGCGCATCGGGTACTTCGTCGGCACCCGGCTGATCCAGGCGCTCCGCCGCGACCACAGCTGGCCGGAACTGGCCCGCTGGTCGACCGAGCGGGCGATGGACGAGGTCCGTGCGAGGCTGTCGGCATGAGCGACCTGGCGGGAACGTTCCAGCACGAGGCAGTGGCAGAGGCGTATCGGCATCGTCCGCCGTACCCGGACGAGGTGTTCGACCGGCTCGAAGCGCTGATCACCGACGAGCCGAGGACGGTGCTCGACATCGGCGCCGGCGAGGGAGCGCTCGCGCGGCCGTTGGCGCCGACAGTCGAGCGCGTGGATGCGATCGACATCTCCCCGGCCATGGTCGACGCGGGCCGCAACCAGCCGGGCGGCGATCATCCCAACCTGCGCTGGCAAGTGAGCGGCATCGAGACCGCCGAGCTGGACGGTCCGTACGCCCTGGTCACCGCGGGCGCGAGCATCCACTGGATGCCGTGGCAGCAGACGTTCGCCCGGATCGTCCCGCACCTGACACCGAACGCGCAGCTCGTGATCATCGAGCACGGCCCGGTGGACATGCCGTGGTGGGACGGCGTCGCGGCCACCATCAAGCGTCATTCGCGCAACCAGAGCTACAACCCGGCGTACAGCGTGGCAGATGCGATCCAGGAGCGCGGGCTGCTGGAGCCGACAGGCACGGTGCGGACCACGCCGATCACCTTCGAGCAGCGCGTTGCCGACTACATCGAGCAGTTCCACTCGACGTCGTCACTCGCTCGGGACCTGATGTCCGGCGAGGAGGCTGCCGAGTTCGACACCGCGATCGAGCAGGCGGTCACGCCGTACGCGAAGGACGGCGTTCTGGAGTTGCAGGTGGTCGCGCAGCTGAGCTGGGGCCGTCCGCTCGCACCTTAGAGCGCGTCCGCGCGGCCCTGAAGATAGAGCTGCTCGGGATCGCTCTGCGTCAGCCGCGCAGCCTCCTGGTACGCCTCCCGAGCGGCGGCCCGGTCGCCGGACAGCTCGAGCAGATGCGCGCGTACGGCGGCCAGCCGGTGATGGTCGCGCAACGCGGGGTCGGCGTCGTCAAGTAGCGCGAGCCCGGCCGCCGGACCGTGCACCATGGCGACGGCGACGATCCGGTTCAGGGTGATCATCGGGCCGGGCGCCATCGTCTCGAGCAGTTCGAACAGCATCAGGATCTCGCGCCAGTCGGTGTCCTCGGCGCGCTTCGCCTCGTCGTGCACCGCAGCGATCGCCGCCTGCAACTGGTACGGCCCGACCGGTGCGCTGCGCAGGGTCGAGGCGATCAGCTCAGTACCTTCGGCGATCGCGCCGGCGTCCCACACTGAGCGGTCCTGCTCCGGCAACGGCACCAGCGCACCGTCGCCCGTCGTACGGGCCGGCCGGCGTGCGTCCGTGAGCAGCATCAGCGCCAGCAACCCGGCGACCTCGCCCTCGTCGGGCAACTGCTCGCGGAGCTGCCGGGTCAACCGGATCGCCTCGGTACTCAGCTCGACCCGGTGCAGCGACGAACCGGACGACGCGGTGTACCCCTCGTTGAAGATCAGATACAGCACCTGAAGTACGGCGGCCAGCCGCTCGGGCTGCTCGGCCGTCGGCGGCAGCGCGAACCGGGCACCCTGCAGCTTCGCCTTGGCCCGGCTGATCCGCTGCCCGATCGTTGCCTCCGGCACCAGAAACGCCCGGGCGATCTCGCCGGTGCTGAGGCCGCCGACCGCGCGCAGAGTGAGCGCGATCTGGGACTGCGGCGTCAGCGCCGGGTGGCAGCACAGCATCAGCAGAGTTAACGAGTCGTCGACCGACGGCGCAGGGTCCGGATCCGGGGGAGTCTCCATCGCGACGGTCTCCTCGCGCCGCTGCCGGGCCGCCTCGCTCCGCAGTACCTCGATCCGCCGCCGCGACGCGACCGTGATCAGCCAGCTGCGCGGATTGTCCGGTACGCCGTCGCCCGGCCACTGCAGCGACGCGGCCAGCAGCGCCTCCTGGACCGCGTCCTCGCACGCATCGAAGTCGCCGTACCGGCGGACGAGTGCGCTCAGGACCTGAGGTGCTTGCTCCCGCAGCAGCTCCTCGATCGGCATCAGGAGTACGCCGACAGATCGCGGACCGGCCGTACTTCGACGATGCTGAACGGCGCCTCCGGGATCTGCCCGACGATCTCCACGGCACGGTCCATGGAGTCGCAGTCGAGCAGGTAGAACCCGGCCAGCTGCTCCTTGACCTCGGCGAACGGGCCGTCGGTGGTCATCGGGAGACCGTCGCGGATGAGCACCTGCTTGGTGGCGGCGGGGTCGTCCAGCGACTCCGACGCGACCAGCTCGCCGCGCGCCGCGAGCGCCTCGTGCAGGGCCGCGTACCCGGCCATCCCTTCCTTCTTCTGCTCGTCACTCAGCGCGTCCCAGACCTTGCGCGACTCCGGATTGCCGTAGATCAACACCAGGAACTTCATCCGCACCTCTCCCGTTTTCCAAGCTAAGCATCACCCTTGAGTATCGATCGGGTCACTGGTTTGCAGCGGGCGTAGCGGGATCGGTGGCGACGCGTTCTGGTATCAGGGGAATGTCCGGGCCTGCCCCGGGATGGCCGGGCGTAAACCTGTCCGGCCGCCCAAGTACAGTTACGACCGGTATCCAGGGTGAGAGGGAGGGGTCGCGTGCCGGATGTGGAAGTGTCCGATCGGGTACTCACGATCCCGAACGCGCTCAGCTTCCTCCGGTTGCTGGGGGTGCCGCTGTTCCTGTGGCTGATCCTCGGGCCGCAGGAGGACGGCTGGGCACTGCTGGTGCTGGCCGTGTCCGGGTTCACCGACTGGGCCGACGGCCAGATCGCCCGGCGGATGAACCAGACCACCCGGCTCGGGCAGATGCTCGACCCGGTCGCGGACCGGCTCTACATCTTTGCCACCGTGATCGGCCTGGCGCTGCGCGACATCATCCCGTGGTGGCTGGCGATCGCGCTGCCGCTGCGGGACCTGCTGCTCACCCTCACCCTGCCGGCGCTGCACCGTCGCGGCTTCAACGCGCTGCCGGTGCACTTCCTCGGCAAGTCGGCCACCTTCTGCCTGCTGTACGCGTTCCCGCTGCTCCTGCTCGGCGACGGCGACAGCACGCTCAACCTGCTCGCCAGGGTCTTCGGCTGGGCGTTCGCGATCTGGGGGACCGGGCTGTACTACTGGGCCGGTGCCCTGTACTTCGCCCAGCTCCGCCACCTCGTCCAGACGGTGAAACCGATCAACGACCCGGCCGGGTAGCGCCGTGACCCAGACTGCGCCACCGAAGGATGGCCCACCCAAGCCGCGGCGCGTCGACGCGTCGATGTCGTTGCTGAACAACCTCATGGCCCACCCGCTCGACGAGGGGTACGCCGTCGCCGCCCGGACCCGCCCGAAACAGGACGGGCGCCCGGCGAAGACCCGGCACCGCGTGATGCTGGTGGTGGCGCTGCTCGTCCTCGGGTTCCTGCTCGCGGTCGCGGCCTCGCAGAACTACCGCAGCGCGCCCGAGGCGGAGAAGCAGCGCAGAGAGCTGATCACCCGGATCAACCAGGCCGACACCCAGCTGAACAGCCTGCGCACCCGGCAGTCGCAGCTGGCCGACGAGGTACGCCGGTTGCAGGCGAGCGGACTGAGCAACACGAGCTCGGGCGCGGTGCTGCAGCAGCAGCTGGACGCCCTCGAGCTGCAGACCGGCGCGATCGCGGCCACCGGTCCGGGCATCAAGGCGGTCATCGACGACGCGAAGGACGCCGACAAAGAGGGCCGGCTGCTCGACGTCGACCTGCAGCAGCTGGTCAACGGACTGTGGACCTCGGGCGCGGAGGCGATCTCGGTGAACGGTCACCGGCTCACCTCGATGACCGCGATCCGCGGTGCCGGGAGTGCGATCACGGTCGACTACAGCTCGCTGACCCCGCCGTACACGGTGCTCGCGATCGGGGACACCACGACCATGCCGGCCCGGTTCTCGCAGAGCTCGGGCGGCCAGTGGGTGCAGTACCTGGTCAGCAACTTCGATGTCCGGATGACGATCACGACGGAGGACTCCTTGCTGGTGCCGGCCGATGCGACCATCGCGCTGCGATACGCGAAGGTGAGTGGACCGAGATGATCGCCGTACTCGGACTGGTGATCGGTGTCGTGATCGGCCTGCTGGTCGCGCCCGATGTCCCGGAGTGGGCCCAGCCCTACCTGCCGATCGCGGTGGTGGCCGCGCTCGACGCCGTCTTCGGGGCGCTGCGCGCGTTCCTGGACGGGATCTTCGACGACAAGGTGTTCGTCGTGTCGTTCGTGTCCAACGTGCTGATCGCGGCGCTGATCGTCTACCTCGGCGACCAGCTCGGCGTCGGCTCCCAGCTGTCCACCGGCGTGGTCGTCGTCCTGGGCATCCGCATCTTCACCAACATGGCCGCGATCCGGCGGCACATCTTCCGGGCCTGACATGAGCGACGACACCCCCGAGACCAGCAAGCCGGACCCGGTCGAGCAGCCGCATCCGGACGAGCCGACGCCGATGCCCCAGGCCAAGCCCAAGCCCCGGACGCCGAACCTGGCACTGCGCCGGCTGCGGACCGGGTTCAAGCCGTCCCGCGGCCAGGCGATCGTCGCCGTCGTACTGGCGCTGGTCGCCTGCGTGGCCGTCGTCCAGGTCCGGGTCAACCGCGCCGACGACGGGTACCAGAACGCCCGCCGCGAGGACCTGATCGCGATCCTCGACGGCCTCGGTCAGAACACCCGCCGGCTGGAGAGCGAGATCGCCGAGCTGGAGGAGCGGAAGAACTCGCTGTCCTCCAGTGCGGACAAGGCCCAGACGGCCCGCGAGCAGGCCGAGGCCCAGGTGCGTACGCTCGGCATCCTGGCCGGCACGCTGCCCGCTCAAGGCCCGGGAGTGCGCATCACGCTGAACGACCCCGAGTCGAAGATGACCTCGAGCAACCTGCTGGACGCGATCGAGGAACTGCGCGACGCCGGCGCCGAGGCGATCCAGATCAACGGCGCCGCCCGGGTGGTCGCCAGCACGGACTTCGTCGACGACGCCCCGGGGATCCGGATCGACGGTCAGAAGCTGAACTCGCCGTACGTGATCGAGGCGATCGGGGAGTCGCACAACCTGGCCGAGGCGGCCAATTTCCCCGGCGGCCTGGTCAGCGAGGTGACCGGTCCGCAGGTGGGCGGTACGGCCGAGGTGACCGAGCTTCCGCAGGTCCAGATCACCGCCTTGCACGCCCCGGAGGAGCATCGCTACGCTCGCCCGGCGCCCAGCCCGACCAAGTAGCTGTTCGAGCGAAAGAGGAACGAAGGTGTATCCCGAAGACCTGAAGTACACGGCCGAGCACGAATGGGTGAAGGCCGACGGCGACGGCCCGGTGCGGGTCGGCATCACCGACTTCGCGCAGGACGCGCTCGGTGACATCGTGTACGTGCAGCTGCCCGAGGTGGGCAGCGCGGTACGGGCCGGTGACGCCTGTGGCGAGCTGGAGTCGACCAAGAGCGTGAGCGACCTGTTCGCCCCGGTGAACGGCACCGTGACCGCGGTGAACGAGTCGCTCGCCGACCAGCCGGACCTCGTCAACAGCGACCCGTACGGCGAGGGCTGGCTGCTCGACATCGACGTCGAGGACACCGCCGAGGTCGAGGCGCTGATGGACGCGGAGACCTACCAGGGTCAGCTCGACCCGAGTTGACCCGACTTGAGCGCAGCCGGCTTGCCGGCTCCTGATAGGTTGGCCGGACCTCAACCGCTGGTCGAGGGTTGAGGTCCGCGAATCTGCGTCCACACTTGTTCATACGGGGTCTACGAAAACGTCGCCGGACCGCCGGCGATCGGGAGGATCACAGCATGCCGTTCTGCAACCAGTGCGGGCACGAGAACTCCGAGGGCAGCCGGTTCTGTTCGCAGTGCGGAGCGATGCTTCCTGGCGCGGATCGCCCGGCGGCAGCCCCGGCGACGCCGCCGACTCCCGGTGTCACCGACACCGCGATGCTGACCCCGATCGGCGCCGAGCCGGAGCCCGAGCGGGCCGGCGAGCCGCTGTCGCTGGAGGACGAGGCCGCGGTCGGTGCCCTACCGGCCGGCTCCGCCTTGCTGATCGTCCAGCGCGGACCGAACGCGGGCAGCCGGTTCCTGCTCGACGTCGACGTGGTCACCGCCGGCCGGCACCCGGACAGCGACATCTTCCTCGACGACGTGACCGTGTCCCGCCGGCACGCGGAGTTCCGCCGGGACCCGTACGGCGTCAAGGTGCGCGACGTGGGCAGCCTGAACGGCACCTACGTGAACCGCGACCGGATCGACGAGGTCCAGCTCAGCAACGGCGACGAGGTCCAGATCGGCAAGTACCGCTTGGTGTACTACGCCAGTGGCCAAGCCTGAATCGTCCGCCGAAGGCCGCGGCATCGGGGAGGTGCTGCAGCTCCTGCGGGCCGAGTTCGCCGACGTCACCATCTCGAAGATCCGGTTCCTCGAGGCCGAGGGACTGGTGACGCCGGCCCGGACCGCGTCGGGCTACCGGAAGTTCAGCTCGGCCGACGTCGAGCGGCTGCGCTACGTGCTGACCGCGCAACGCGACCAGTACCTGCCACTGAAGGTGATCAAGGAACATCTCGGCGCGATCGACCGCGGCCTGCGCCCGGCGGCCGGTGGTCCACCGGTCGCGCCGGGGTCGTTGCCGGAGACTCCCGGTCTGCCGGTCGCCGAGGACTTCGGTGCCGCGGGCATCGAGCTGAAGCTGACCCGGGACGAACTGCGAGCCGCCGCGGGCATCTCCGCCGAGCTGCTCGACCAGGTCGAGAGCCACGGGCTGGTGGTGGCCCGCGGCAACCACTACGACGGCGATGCGATCCTGGTCGCCAAGCTGGCCGGTGAACTGGCCGGCTACGGGATCGAGCCCCGGCACCTGCGCCTGTTCCGTACGGCGGCCGATCGGGAGGCCGGCCTGATCGAGCAGGTCACCGGGCCACGCCGTACCGAACAGACCGGCGAACTCGCGGCGCTGGCGGTCCGGTTGCATGCCGCCCTGGTCCGCTCCCGCCTACCACACTGAGCCCACCGGCCACGGCACCCGCCGGGGACTGCCCGGGCCTGCCCCGCGGAGTAGGCTGAAGGTGTGCGCGAAGTCGACGTGGTCGGAGTCCGGGTTGAGATGCCCTCGAGTCAGCCGATCGTGCTGCTCCGGGAGGTCGGCGGAGAGCGGTACCTGCCGATCTGGATCGGCGCGGCCGAGGCGAGTGCGATCGCCTTCGCCCAGCAGGGCATGGAGCCGCCGCGGCCGTTGACGCACGATCTGTTCGCCGAGACCCTGCGAGTGCTCGGGCACACGCTCAGCCAGGTCCGGATCGTGAATCTGACCGACGGCGTCTTCGAGGCGATCCTGGTGTTCGACGACAAGACCGAGATCTCGGCTCGGCCGTCGGACTCGATCGCGCTGGCGCTGCGCACCGGGACACCGGTGTTCTGTACCGAGGAGATCCTGGCCGAGGCGGGCATCCCGGTTCCGGACAGTGAGACGGCGAACACCGACGAGGTGGAGGAGGAAGAGGAGGTCGAGCGGTTCCGTGAGTTCCTCGACCAGGTGACTCCGGAGGACTTCGACAAGAGCTGAGGACCGGGCTGGTTTCGACCCGCGTGGTACAAGACCAGGTAGGTAACGATTCGAGCGGCAACCGCGACACGCTCACGGCTCGGAGCGGTTGTCGTTGACCCTCCCTGGTCGGCGGCTTACCTTGAAGGAGTCGTGGGGTGTTGTCACTCCACGGAAGTGACCCGTTCCAGTCGGTACCCAGGGAGGCTCAGGCGTGACACGCACCGGCGACACGGATCTGACGGCGCAGTCGACGTCCGAAGCACGCGCCGAGGCGGCCGCTACCGCCGGCGTCCAGGGCCTGCTCTTCGACGACGACCTGCGGCCGATGCCGGAGGATGTCGGGTTCCGCGGACCGACGGCGTGCCACGCGGCCGGAATCACCTACCGTCAGCTCGACTACTGGGCCCGCACCGGCCTGGTCTCCCCGTCGGTGCGCCCGGCGACCGGTTCCGGGACGCAGCGGTTGTACGGTTTCCGTGACGTCCTGTTGCTGAAAGTGATCAAGCGGCTGCTGGACGCCGGGATCTCGCTGCAGCAGATCCGGACCGCGATCGCCCACCTGAGCAAGCGCGGCATCGACGACCTGACCCAGATCACGCTGATGAGCGACGGCGCGTCGGTCTACATGTGCACCTCGCCGGACGAGGTGATCGACCTGCTGGCCGGAGGCCAGGGTGTGTTCGGCATCGCCCTCGGCGGTGTCTGGCGCGAGGTCGAGGGTTCGCTGTCCGAGCTGCCCACCGAGCGGGCCGACGGTCATGAGGACGGCGATCAGCACGCGAATGATGAACTCGCGGCTCGCCGCCGCGCCCGCATGACCGGCTGACACCTCCATCCATCCTGTGCGCCCACTCACCGCTGATTCGCTGCGCGGTGTGTGGGCGACTCTGTTGTTGCCCCTGAACGCCGACGACTCCATCGACTTCGCGCGTCTGCAGGCTGAAGTAGATGTCCTGGGTGCCACACAGCTGGACGGCTTGTACGCGCACGGCACGGCCGGCGAGTTTCAAACGCTGACCGAGGACGAGTTCGACCGGATCAACGAGGTGCTCGCGGGTGCGGGCAAGCCGTTCCAGATCGGTGCGAGTCACCCGTCCGCCCAGCTGCAGTTGGATCGCGTACGTCGAGCCGCCGCGCTGGGACCTGGTGCGATCCAGGTGATCGTGCCCGACTGGCTCTCGTTGAACGACCGAGAGGTCCTGGACTTCCTCCGTCGCACGGCGGACACCGCGGGCGACGTACCGCTGGTCCTCTACAACCCACCACACGCCAAGACGCCGGTTGGCCCTCGGTTGTTGCGGACGCTGGCGGCGGCTGTGCCCAGTCTGATCGGGCTGAAGGCCGCGGGTGGGGACAAGGCCTGGTTCGAGCAGGCGCTGGAGTCCGGGCTGTCGATCTTCGTGCCAGGACACTTCCTCGCGAGTATGTCGTTACTCGGTGCGCACGGCAGCTACTCGAACGTCGCGGCGCTCTCACCGAACGGCTCGGTGCAGCACGCCCGCAACCTGGACGTCGAACGCCGGATCGGCGAGTTCTTCGGGCAGCACGTCGTACCGCTGCAGAAGGCAGGCCTGTCGAACCCGGCGCTGGACAAGTTCCTGGCCGCGGTGGGGGACTGGGCGGACGTCGGTACGCGGGTCCGGTGGCCGATGGTGCCGGCCACCCAGGCCGAGGTCGATGCGGCCCGCCCGGCCGCCCGGCGACTGCTGCCCGAACTCTTCGCGGATTCCTGGTAGCCTCGGGACAGCCGTTCACAGCACTCGGGAGAGACCCGTGCGATCGGGCGCCGAAGGGGCAATTCCTCCCCGGAACCTCTCAGGCCCATGGACCGAGTGTCACAGGCGACTCTGGAGCGTGCGCTGCTCGGCGTGACAGAGGGGGAGGCGACCGGAAGCACTGTCAGCAACGGAGCCTCTTGATGAACAACTCACCCCAGATCTCTGCGGCGTTCGCCGACCGGCACATCGGACCACGGCCGGACGAGGTCGCCCGGATGGTGCAGCTGCTCGGGTACGACGACGTCGACGCGCTCGTGGACGCCGCCGTACCGGAGTCGATCCGGTCCACCGAGGCGCTCCGGCTGCCCGAACCGGCCTCCGAGGTCGATGCGCTGACCGAGCTTCGCCAGCTCGCCGCGCGCAACACCGTGGCCACCTCGATGATCGGCCAGGGGTACTACGGCACCTTCACCCCGTCGGTGATCGTCCGTCGCCTGGTCGAGAACCCGGCGTGGTACACCGCTTACACGCCGTACCAGCCGGAGATCTCGCAGGGCCGGCTCGAGGCGCTGCTGAACTTCCAGACCGTCGTGTCCGACCTGACCGGCCTGCCGACCGCGAACGCGTCGCTGCTCGACGAGGGCACCGCGGCCGCCGAGGCGATGACGCTGGCGCACCGGTCCAACAAGAAGAGCAAGTCCGACCGCTTCCTTGTCGATGCCGACTGCTTCGACCAGACCATCGCGGTGGTGCGGACCCGGGCCGAGGCGCTCGGCATCGAGGTCGTTGTCGCCGACACCACCGACGGTCTGCCGGACGGCGACTTCTTCGGCTTCCTGGTGCAGTACCCGGGCGCCGGCGGTGTGGTCCGTGACTTGACGCCGCTCGTCGCCGCCGCTCACGAGCGCGAGACTCTGGTCGCGGTCGCCTCCGATCTGCTCGCCTTGACGTTGCTCGAGGCACCGGGTGAGGCCGGCGCCGACATCGTGATCGGCTCCTCGCAGCGCTTCGGCGTACCGCTGTTCTACGGCGGTCCGCACGCCGGCTTCATGTCCGTCCGCGCCGGTCTGGAGCGGTCGTTGCCCGGTCGCCTGGTCGGTGTCTCCGTCGACGCCGACGGCGCACCGGCGTACCGGCTCGCGCTGCAGACCCGCGAGCAGCACATCCGCCGGGAGAAGGCGACCTCCAACATCTGTACGGCGCAGGTTCTGCTCGCTGTGGTCGCGTCGATGTACGCCGTCTACCACGGGCCGGACGGACTGAAGGCGATCGCCGACCGTGTCCATGAGTACGCGGGCAAGCTCGCCGCGTCGCTGGCCGCCGGTGGTGTGGAGGTTGTCCACGGCAACTTCTTCGACACCGTCCTCGCGCGCGTCCCCGGTCGCGCCGCCGACGTGGTCGACGCCGCCCGGCAGAACGGGATCTGGCTGCGCCTCGTCGACGCGGATCACGTCGGCATCTCCTGCGACGAGAAGACCGACGTCGCCGCGCTGACCCGGGTCTGCGTGTCCTTCGGCGTCCAGTACGATGGTTCCGTCGAGGCAGCCGGTCTGCCCGAGACGATCCGCCGTACGTCGGAGTACCTGACGCACCCGGTGTTCAACACACACCGGTCCGAGACGGCGATGCTGCGGTACCTGCGCAAGCTGTCCGACTACGACTACGCGCTCGACCGCGGCATGATCCCGCTCGGCTCGTGCACGATGAAGCTGAACGCGACGACCGAGATGGAGCCGGTCACCTGGCCGGAGTTCGCCGACCTGCACCCGTTCGCCCCGATCGAGGACGCGGCCGGGTACGTGAAGCTGATCAATCAACTGGAGCGCTGGCTGGCCGAGGTCACCGGCTACGCGAAGGTCTCGATCCAGCCGAACGCGGGCTCGCAGGGTGAGCTCGCCGGTTTGCTCGCGATCCGCGGGTACCACCACGCGCAGGGCGACCAGGACCGCAACGTCTGCCTGATCCCGGCCAGCGCGCACGGCACGAACGCCGCCTCCGCGGTGATGGCCGGCATGAAGGTGGTCGTTGTCAAGGGCAACGACGACGGCACGATCGACCTGGACGACCTGCGGGCGAAGGCGTCCGAGCACGCTTCGAAGCTTGCGGCCATCATGATCACGTACCCGTCGACGCACGGCGTCTACGAGGAGAGCGTGCGCGAGGTCTGCCAGATCGTTCACGAACACGGTGGCCAGGTGTACGTCGATGGTGCGAACCTGAACGCACTCCTCGGGCTCGCGAAGCCCGGCGAGTTCGGCGGCGACGTCAGCCACCTGAACCTGCACAAGACGTTCTGCATCCCGCACGGCGGTGGCGGGCCGGGCGTCGGTCCGGTGGCCGTGGCCGAACACCTCGCGCCGTACCTGCCGAACCACCCGCTGCTGGACGAGGCCGGTCCGGAGTCCGGCGTCGGCCCGATCAGCGCGGCGCCGTTCGGTTCGGCCGGCGTGCTGGCGATCTCGTGGGCGTACATCCGGATGATGGGCGCCGAGGGCCTGACCGCCGCGACGAAGGCCGCGGTACTGACCGCGAACTACGTGGCGAAGCGGCTCGAGGGTGCCTTCCCGGTGCTCTACACCGGCGAGAACGGCCTGGTCGCGCACGAGTGCATCCTGGATCTGCGGCCGATGACCAAGGAGACCGGGATCAGCGTCGATGACGTCGCGAAGCGGCTGATCGACTACGGGTTCCACGCCCCGACCATGTCGTTCCCGGTCGCGGGCACGCTGATGGTGGAGCCGACCGAGTCCGAGGACCTCGGCGAACTCGACCGGTTCTGCGACGCGATGATCGCGATCCGGCACGAGATCGACCGCGTCGCCGCGGGGGAGTGGCCGGCCGCCGACAACCCGCTGGTCAACTCGCCGCACACCGCCGAGTCCGTCATCAACGACAAGTGGGAGCACCCCTACACCCGCGAAGAGGCCGCGTTCCCCCGCTCGGTCGACCGCACCTCGAAGTACTGGCCGCCCGTCCGCCGCATCGACGGCGCCTACGGCGACCGCAACCTCATCTGCTCCTGCCCTGCCCCGGAGGCCTTTGAGTGACTTCAGTTCGTCCTGCTACCGCCGACGCTCTGTACGCCGAGATCGCTGTCGCGCAGAGCGAATGGAAGTTGCCTTCGGTCACTGCGGGGGTGGTGCGTGATGGTGCGCTGGTGTGGAGCGGGTCGCGCGGGAGGTCTGCGACAGCGGACGGTGGTGCGCCCGGTCCGGATGTGCAGTATCGGATCGGGTCGATCACCAAGACGCTGACGGCGATCCTGGCGATGCAGTGCCGCGATGACGGGCTGCTCGCGTTGAACGATGCCGTGGGCAAGCATCTGCCGGGGATCGCGTTCGGCGACCGGACTGTGCGGCACCTGCTCGCGCACTCGGGCGGTATGAACGCCGAGCCGGAAGGGCCTTGGTGGGAACGCAATCCGGGCGTCTCGTTCGACGAGCTGACCGCGGCGATGGACGAGTCGCAGGCGGTCGGGCCGGCCGATCGTCGGCATCACTACTCGAACCTTGGCTACGCGTTGCTCGGTGAGATGGTGGCCCGGTTGCGGGGCGAGTCCTGGCTGGATCTGGTGCAGTCCCGCATCCTCGATCCGCTGGAGATGCGGCGTACGACGTATTTCCTGTCGGGTTCGGCTGCCCAGGGCTTCTCGGTGCATCCGTTCAGTGGGCGGCTGCTGGAGGAGCCGGCGTACGACTCCGGTGCGATGGCGCCGGTCGGGCAGTTGTGGAGCACGATCGAGGATCTGGCGAAGTATGCGATGTTCTGGATCGACCCGGTGCACGAGATCCTCAGCCGCGACACGGTCGAGGAGATGGCGTCGCCGGCGGCATCTGACCCGCGCGAGAAGCTGACCGCTTCCTATGGCTTGGGGCTCCGGCTGATCGCCGACGACCCGCAGCTGTTCATCGGGCACACCGGCTCGATGCCCGGCTTCCTCGCCGGGCTCTTCGTCGACCGGACCCGCAGCGTGGGTGCGGTGACGTTGGGCAATGCGACGTACGGCCGTGTCGCCTCCCTGCCGCCGGACCTCGTGCGCATCCTCGTCGCCCACGAGCCGGTCCTGCCGCAGGAATGGGTGCCGGAGCCGTCGCTCACCCAAGGCGATGACCTGCTGGGGCACTGGTACTGGGGCAACACCCCGCTGACGATCTCCGTCTCGGCCGGAATCCTCACCCTGACCGGCGGGCTGACCACGCGGTTGTCACCGCTGGGCCGAGACCTCTACCAAGGCCGCGACGGCTACCTGGCCGGCGAAACACTCCGCGTCCACCGCGACGGCTCCCGCATCACCCACCTCACCGTCGCCACCTTCGCCCTGACCCGCAACCCCTACGGCGCCTGAGGGATGGTCAGCGTAGAGCGACCCGGTTTCGGGCGGTCGGGCGGCTACGGGACCAGGCGCGCTCTCACGGCGGGTGTCTGGCGCCTGGCGTCGAGGGACTGGCGGCGGTTGTCGTCGGGGAGCGTTTCGACGCTGCGGGTCGCGTTGGTGCGGACGGGCGCCGTCTGCTCGGCTGGAGTGTCGGCAAGCACTGGGCCCTGGGCGACTGACAGACGCTGACGGTGCTAGCGGATGATCTCCGCCAGGCGTAGGCCCTCCTTCGGACCCTTCACGGACAACTCGGCGACCTGGCCGATGCCGCGGACGTAATACTTGTTGTCCAGGACGTCAGGTTCGAGAGCGTTGGTCTCGGCGGTTCTGAGGGCGTGGTGGAAGGCGCCCAGCGGGACCGCGACGGTTGCGTTGCGGGCGACGGCCCAGAAGACGTCCTCGGCATGGCCCGCATACCACTCCTGGCGGAACTTGCGGCCGAGCTGCGGATGGGCCTGCATGAAGACGCCGGGCTGGGCACCGTCGACTCCGGCGTGGAACGATCCTTCGGTGCTGACGACCCGGCCACGGGAGTCGAGCTCGGCGGTGTCCTCGCCGAAGTACCAGACGTTGCCGCAGCGGTCCTGGGCGTAGTAGTCGCTGGTGCGCTCGTTCAGCACGTTGTTCAGGTACAACCGGTCCTCGACGACGCGGGTCCGGACGCCGTCGACGAGCCTGGTGCGTGAGGTCGTGATGACAAGGTTGAGCGCTTTCTCATCATCCTTGACGCCGGTGGACACCAGCGTCCGTCCGGGTAGGAGCGGGAACCACGGGTTGGTCACGTTCGGCGAGAAGTCTCCAGGGTCGATCTTCGGCTGATAGCGGCTGCCGGGACCGAACATCGGCAGCTTGCAGACCGCCGGGTGGTGGTCCGGTGGTCGACAGGTGGTGCCGACCGGCGCGGTCGAGCCCGCGAACAGAGCGACCGCCGCGAGCACGACACCAGGAGTGAGCCAACCGAACATGATCAGTGCTCCCTTCGTTCATCCTCACCCTGCGACCGGCTCGCTGAACCAGGGCTGAACCGTGACGATGCCCACTCCTTGGGTGGTGGAGTTGACACGGTGCGTGAGGCGGGAGAAAGGTTAGGGCTGCCTTAGTAAGGCTTGCCTTACTCGACAACTTTCCCGGGAGATCTGGTGCCGCATCCTGCGCGTCTGACCGCGTTGCCCTCGCCTGTGCGCAACCCGTTCGATTCCGCGTGGCCGTTCGCCTCGACTGTGTCCGACCGTGACCGGGGGCCGCTCCCGCCCGGGTCGCCGGTGGAGGTGCTGCGCCGCACGGCCGAGGTGCTGGGCGAGCCGCGGGTGCCGTCGACCGGGGTCGGCGAGTCCGCCGCGCTGGACCTGATCGCGGGACTGCTGGACGAGCACGGCATCGATCTAAGCCACCCGCACGCAGCCGCGCATCTGCAGCCGCCGGTGCTGCAGGTGGCGGTCGACGCCGACGCGCTGGCGTCGGCAAGCAACGCCTCGATGGACACCTACGACTCCGGTCCTGCGACGCTCGCGATCGAGCAGTGGGTGGTGAAGGCGCTCGCCGGGCTGGCCGGGTTCGGCCCCGAGGCGGACGGCGTGCTGACGCCGGGCGGCTCGATCTCGAACCTGCTCGCCGTGCTGATCGCCCGCGACAGCGCCGGCGCCGCGATCGGGATCGACGTACGGCGGGACGGCGTACAGAGACTCGAGCACCCCGTCGTGTTCTGCTCGGAGCTCGCCCACTTCTCGGTCCAGCGAGCCTGCGCCGCCCTCGGGCTCGGTGAGGAGGCGGCGATCACGATCGCCTCCGACGAGGAGTTCCGGATGCGCACCGACGTGCTGGCCGACGAGTTGGCCAGGCCGGGTCGTACGCCGGTCGCCGTGATCGCCACGGCCGGTACGACGGACTTCGGCTCGATCGACCCGATCGCGCCGATCGCGGAGCTGGCCCGGCAGTACGGCGCTTGGGTGCACGTGGACGCGGCGTACGGGTTCGGGGCGCTGTTCTCCGACCGGCTCGCTCCGCTGCTGGCCGATTTGTCGCACGCCGACTCGGTCACGCTCGACCTGCACAAGGTCGGCTGGCAGCCGGCCGCGACCAGCGTGCTGCTGGTGGGTGACCGGAACCGGTTCGCGGCCTTCGGCCGCTCGGTCGACTACCTGAACCCGACCGACGACATCGACTCCGGCCTGGACGGGCTGCTCGGCCGCAGCCTGCAGACCACCCGCCGCCCGGACGCGGTGAAGGTCGCCACCACGCTGACGGCCTACGGCCGGGCCGGACTGGGCACGATGCTCGACACCTGTCACGAGCTCGCGCACGCCGCCGCGGCCCGGGTCGTTGCCGACAGCAACCTCGAGTTGCTGGCACCGGTGACCCTGACCACGGTGCTGTTCCGGGTCGCCGGGCAGGGCCTGGAGGCGGTCGCGGCGGATGCTCTCCAGGGTGAGGTCCGGCGCCGGTTGCTGACGTCCGGGCGGGTGCTGATCGGCCGGACCAAGCTGCCGGCGCGCGGCGGCCGCCCGGCGGTGGTCGCGTTGAAACTGACGCTGCTGAACCCGAATGCCACCGCGACGGACATCGAGGACCTCCTCGATCAAGTCGTGGCCACCGGCCACAACGTCCTGGCGGAGAGCGAAGGAGCAGCGTGACCTCATCGGCCTCGTCGAACCCAATGACCTCCCCGGCCCGTACGGCGGTGGCTGCGCATCTGAACGCGATCCTGCGGTGCTTCACCCGGGAGACATCCGTGCCGGTCGCCGTCGGTCCGCTGACTCTGGCGGTCGGCGACACGACTGTGACGGCGCGGGTGGAGCATGCGTCCCGGACCGGGTTGCACCAGTTCACCGACGTGCTGCTGGACGGCGTACCGCCGTCACCTGAGGACCTGGTCCGGGTGCTGTCGGCCGACGCCGACCCGGCCGAGATCGCCGACCTGGCGGCGCGTACGGCGGAATCGGTCCGCAACGTCGCGCGGTTCGTCGGTGAGGCCCGCGGTGAGCGCGGACCAGGTCGGTTCCTGGAGGTCGAGCAGGCGCTGCTGTTCGGTCACCTGAATCATCCGGCGCCGAAGAGCCGGGACGGATTGAGTGGCGACGAGTTGGCGGCGTACTCACCGGAGCTTGGCGGCCGCTTCGCAGTGCACTGGTTCGAAGCCGACGCCGAGCTGGTGTCGTCGGACCAGGTGGCCGGCGCGCCTTCGCTGCAGGGTCTGGACGCTGTGCAGCTGATGGGCGCGCTGGCCGAAATCACTCCGTCGGCCGGGCGGGTGCTGATCCCGGCCCACCCGTGGCAGGCGGCGTCCGTCATGCAGCGGCCGCGGGTGGCTGAGCTTGTCGCCGCCGGTCGAGTGAAGGCTCTGGGAGCTCAGGGGCCGGAGTGGTACCCGACCTCGAGCCTGCGGACCGTGTTCCATCCGGACATCTCCGTGATGCTGAAGCTGTCGCTCGGTCTGCGCATCACCAACTCGCGACGCGAATCGACAGCGACCGAGTTGCGCCGCGGGCTGGAGATCAATCGGCTGCTGGATGCGGCCTACAACGCCGGTACGGCGACCGCACACCCGCGGTTCTCCATCGTCCGCGACCCGGCCTGGGTTGCTCTTGACGAGGGTGGACCAACATTGACTGGACTTGACGTTGCTGTACGAGAAGTGCCAAGAGACGTCAACAGTTATCAATGTTTGGCGGGTCTAGTAGCGCCACGACCGGGCGGGGTATCGCGGCTGAGCGAGTACGCCGCGGACGATCCGCTCGGCTGGACGGCGTCGTACATCGACAACGTGTTGATCCCGATGCTGCACCTGTACGCCGAGACGGGCATCGGCCTGGAGGCGCATCAGCAGAACACTCTGGTGCGCACCGACGGTTCCGGCCGGATCAAGGGTGGTGCGTACCGCGACAACCAGGGCTACTACCTGGCTTCGTCGTACCTGCGTGGTCTGCTCGGTGTGACCGGGTTGCGGGACTCCACGCTGGCTGTGGTTGAGGACGCCATCGTGGACGACCGGTTGACGTACTACCTGCTGCACAACCAGGCGCTGGCCGTTGTCGGCTGTCTGGCGGTCGACGGAGTCGCGGACGAGGCGGAGCTGCTCGGTGTGGTGCGTGAGCGGCTGACGCTGGCCTTGCCGTTGCTGAAGGCTGCCGGTCCAGACGGCGACCGGCTGGCCCGCCGCTGGCTGGAGGCGGACACGTTGCCGTGCAAGGCCAACATGATGACCCGGCTGCGCGGCATCGACGAGGTGGTCGCACCGCTGGACGCCCAGTCGGTGTACCTCGACATCCCGAACCCGCTCCGATGAGGTGTGACGTTCGGCCGATGCTTCACCTGGACAACGGCCTCGACCTCCGCCCGGCCGAAGCCACCGACGCTGCCAGGATCGCGCTGTGGATGGCGCAGCCGCACATCCAGCAGTGGTGGCAGCAGGACTGGTCGGTGGAGCACTGGGCGCAGGAGCTCAGCCGGCAGACGGCGGGCGAGCACTCCGTCCCGTGCGTGGTCGCAGCCGAGGCAGAGGATTTCGGGTACGTCGAGCTCTACCGGGTCCGGCACGACCGCCTGGCCGAGTACTACCCGAGCGACGTGCACGACTGGGGGATCCACGTCGCCATCGGCGACCTGACTCGCGTAGGCCGCGGCCTCGGGCGTCGGCTGCTGCGAGCGCTCGCCGACGCTCTCCTGCACTCCGACCCCGCCTGTCAGCGCGTCGTCGCTGAACCCGACATCGCGAACACCCCCTCCGTCCGGGCGTTCGACGCGGCCGGCTTCGTCAAGCACGGCGAACTACAGCTGCCTGAGAAGACCGCACTACTGATGGTCCGCACCAGGACCGTGGAGGTACTGACATGACGACCGCCCCGACCTCGACGCCGTACGACGTGATCGCGATCGGCTGTGGACCCTTCAACCTCGGGCTGGCCGCGCTGGCCGACGGACTGGACGACGTACGGCTGGCAGTGCTCGACAGCCGGCCGGAGTTCACCTGGCACCGCGGACTGATGTTCGGCGACGCGATGCTGCAGGTGTCGTTCCTGGCCGACCTGGTCAGCCTGGTGGAGCCGGCGCACCGGTTGTCGTTCCTGTCCTTCTTGCGCGACAACGACCGGCTGTACCAGTTCTACGTGCGGGAGAAGTTCCACCCGACCCGCCGCGAGTACGAGACGTACCTGCGCTGGTGTGCGGCACAGCTGGACTCGCTGCACTTCGGACACCACGTCAGCGAGGTCTCGTGGACTGGTGAGGTGTTCGAGCTGACGGTGGAGCGTGGTAAGTCCACTGAGACGTTTGCAGCGCGCCATCTGGTGGTTGGCGTCGGTACTGAGCCCGCTGTGCCCGTCGCACTCGCCGGACTGCCCGAGGAGCGGTTCCTGCACTCGGCGGACTACCTCTTCCGCCGGGACGACCTCCTAAGGACCGGGCGGGTGACTGTTGTCGGGTCCGGTCAGTCCGGCGCGGAGTGTGCGCTCGACCTGCTGCGGGCCAACGCGGACGGTGGCCCGGCCGTGTCATGGCTGACCCGGACGCCGTCGTTCACTCCGCTGGACTACTCGAAGCTCGTGCTGGAGATGACCACGCC
This sequence comes from Kribbella capetownensis, assembly GCF_004331485.1. Classification (GTDB taxonomy): domain Bacteria; phylum Actinomycetota; class Actinomycetes; order Propionibacteriales; family Kribbellaceae; genus Kribbella; species Kribbella capetownensis. The sequence goes on along the minus strand of NZ_SJKD01000003.1, from coordinate 253,615 downwards.
GGCGTACGTCGACTACTTCCACGCACTCGACGAGGCCAGCCGCGACAAGCTGGTCAAGGAGCAATGGCGGCACTACAAGGGCATCTCGTCGGAGACGCTCGACGACATCCACGATGTGCTCTACGCACGGGACCTCACTGCCGCACCGGTCGAGCTGCAATGCGGTGTGGCCGTCGTGTCCGCTGTCGCCCGTGCAGACGGCATCGAGCTGACGCTGCAGCACGCGGACAGCGGCAAGACCTTCCAGCACCACTGCGACGCCGTGGTCGCGGCCACCGGCTATCGCAACCGCCCGCTGCCGTTCGTGGTCGCTCTGGAGGATCAGGTACGTCGCGACGCCGCCGGGCGATGGATGATCAACCGGGACCACAGTGTGGCGACCGACGCCGCTCTCGCCGGCCGGCTCTTCGTGGCGAACGCGGACCTGCACAGCCACGGCGTTTCGGCGCCGGACCTCGGGATCGGTGCCATCCGCAACGCCACCATCCTCAACAGTGTGGCCGGGCGCGAGGTGTTCCGGCTGCCGAAGTCCACGGCCTTCACGACGTTCGCGATCCCCGGATGAGTGTCTGGAATCGCTGTTCGGCAGAGCTGCTGGCCAAGCTGATCTCGCAGTTCTGCACGGAGAACCTGCTCCAACCGGTCGACAACCGGCTGGACCTCGGCACCCTGTCCTACACGTTCACCGCGACCCGCGGCGCCTTTGGCAGCTGGCGGGTCGCACCGGACTCGGTCCGGCGTACGACCGCGGGGATCCTGGGCAACGACGAGAGCGAGGTCGCGGTCGACCCAGTGCAGTTCCTCGTCGACGCGGCCGACGTACTCGGACTCGACGGACCCACGGTGGCCGGGTACGTCGCGGAGCTGGCCAGCACGCTGGCTGCCGACGTACGGATGGCATCTACCGCGGTAGCGCCAGCCGAGCTGCTGGACCTGCACCACAGCCGGGTGGAGGGGCATCTGACCGGACACCCGTTGCTGGTGGCCAACAAGGGCCGTCTGGGGTTCTCCGCCGAGGACAGCCTGCGATACGCGCCGGAGGCACGTACTCCGTTGCGTCTGACCTGGCTCGCCGTACGCCGAGGGCTCGCAGAGTTCCGTGGTACGCCGGACCTGTCGGAGCACTCGGTGGTAGGGCGTGAGCTGGGTCCTGACGCGTTGGAGACCTTCCGCGGGCAGTTGGTCGACCCGGACTCGTACGTGTGGCTGCCGTGCCATCCATGGCAGCTGGACCACGTCGTACGGACGCAGTGGGCGCGCGAGCTGGCCGCGGGGGAGATCGTCGTCTTGGGGGAGGGACCGGACGAGTATCTGCCGACCCAATCGATCCGGACGATGGTGAACATCACGCAGACGCTGCGCTACCAGGTGAAGCTGCCGCTGAAGATCCTCAACACCTCGGTGTATCGCGGCATCCCGGAGCACTGCACGCTGGCCGCGCCGATGGTCACGCAGTGGCTGCGCGGACTCTGGTACCGCGACGAGGTGCTGGGGCGTCTCGGCACCGAGCTGCTCGGTGAGGTCGCGTCTGTGACCGTGCGCCATCCGCAGCTGTCCAGTGCTCCAGGCATTCCGTACCAGTGGACCGAGACGCTCGGCTGCATCTGGCGCGACCCGGTGGACCCGCGTCTCCAGCCCGGTGAGACGGTCTGGCCGCTGGCCGCCGTACTGCATCCGGGTCTGGTCGAGGAGATGATCGCCCGCTCCGGCGCCGACGCCCGCACCTGGGTCAGTCATCTCCTCGGCACGCTCCTGCGCCCACTGCTCCACCTGATGCACCACTACGGCATCACGGTGAACCCACACGGCGAGAACCTGGCCGTCATCTGCAGCCCCGAAGGCCTCCCGGCTCGCCTCGTCATCAAGGACCTGGTCGACGACATCAACGTCTCCACCGAACAGGTACTTGCCCGAGGCATCGAGCCGGACTCCCACGACCGCGTCCTGCCCCGCAAGCCGTGGCACATCCTCCGCCAATACCTCGTCGACGCGCTCCTCCTAGGCGTCCTCAATCCCCTCGCCGACCTCGAACTCCTCCCACCAGAAGAGTTCTGGGGCCTCACCCGCGGCGAGGTCGACCTCTACACCACCACCCATCCCGAGTACGCCGACCGCCTCACAGCCACCGCCCTCACCGCCGAAACCTTCGCCCGCTACCCCCTCAACGGCTACCGCCTAACCCTCGGCTACACCGACCTCGACACCAGACCCCCCATCCCCACCACCGGCCGCATCCCCAACCCACTGCACACGGCCGAGCCGCTCCACTAGAACCGCGATGGAGGGCCGTGGCGCCAGAGTTGTAGTTCTTCGTCGATGACGAGGGCTAGGCCTAGGAGGTCGGCTTCGCGTTCGGGGAGGGCGGCTAGGGAGAGGCCTACGGGTAGGGCTCGGTTGTCGAAGCCGGCGGGGACGCTGAGGGCGGGGAAGCCGGCGACGGACCAGGGCGTGGAGAGACGGATCTTGGGGCCCTTCGGGGGGCCGTTGGGGTCGATCAGGGGTGGGGCGGCGTCGATGGTGGGGTGGGCGATCGCGTCGAGCCTGTGGGCGGCCATGATGCCTCGCCAGTCGTTGGCCCAACCGGCTCGGAGGCGGAGGGCTTCGGCGTACCGCTCGGAACTGACGCGTTCGCCCTTGCGGACTCGTTCGCGGACCTGGGGTGTGTAGAGATGGCTGTGGGGTTCGAGGGCGTCGTGGATCTGGTGCGCCTCGCTCTCGGTGATCGTGTCGAAGACGCCGATGGACTTCTCCAGGACGACCTTCGTGTTCGCCGGGTTCTCGACCTCGACCAATTGAGCGCCGCGGGCTGCCAAAAGGCCGAGAGCCTCATGGCAGACGACGGAGATGCGGTCGTCGACCTGCTGCCAGGACATCTCGGTCGGAAGGCCGATGCGGACGCCACTGAGGTCGTGCGGGGATTCCAGGGGGTACGGAGGGCACGGCTCGTCACGGGTAGCCGGGTCGCGGGGGTCGTGACCGGCGAGGACTGACATCAGGATCGAGATGTCGAGCATGCGGCGCGCCATCGGGCCGGCGACGTCGAACGACGGGCTGAGCGGGATCACGCCGTACCTGGAGATGCGGCCTGGGGTGCTGCGCAGGGTGCAGACACCGCATGCGGCGGCCGGGATGCGGAGCGAGCCGCCGGTGTCGGTCCCGGTTGCGATCGGGGCCATGCGACCGGCCAGTGCGGCGGCCGATCCGCCGGAGGATCCACCCGGGGTGCGACGTACGTCCCATGGGTTGGCCGTCGGCGTCGACGCGGTCCCGTAGGCGAACTCGTGGGTCGTCGTCTTCCCGAGCAGGCCCGCACCGGCTGCGGACAGCCGCTCCCACACGGCGGCGTCCTCGGCCGGGACGTACGTCGCGAGCACTTGGCTGCCCGCGGTCGTGAGGACTCCTTTGGTCAGGAAGACATCCTTCACCGCGACCGGTACGCCGGCCAGCGGTCCGACCCGATCGCCCGATGCGCGGGCCTCGTCGGCGCGAACTGCGGCGTCGAGGGCGAGGTCAGGAGTGCGGGTCACGAATGCGCGTACGGCGGGCTCGGACAGGTCGATCCGGCGCAGACAATCCTCGACGAGTTCGCGCGCGGAGAGTTTCCGTTGCCCCAGTAATTGGAGCACCTCGGTCAGGCTGAGGTCCGCGGCGGAGTCACTCACGTCTGCGAGCCTACGAAAAAATACCCGCCCGGGGATCCCGGGCGGGTGTCGAGAGGTGCGCGGCAGCGCTGCCGGTCAGCGCCCCATGGCGGTGGCGACGTTGTAGAGGCCGAAGCAGAAGACCATCACGACGCCGAAGAGCAGAATGAACAGGATCTGCTTCCAGAAGGAGATCAGGAGCACCGCACTGGCCAGCACGACGACGGTCGCGACGAATTCGTTGGGAGGCATGGCGTTTCCTCTTTTCCTTCGATTCACTTCCTCTTGGTGACTTGTCATTTGCCACTCACCGGTTAGAGTGAGTCGGCGGCTCGGCGTAACTGATTACGCTTTCAGTGAACGCCGCGACAATCGGTTGTCAATCCAGAAAAGTTGGCACCACAATCTTTGTCCGGACATGATTTTGGCAGCCTCGCGTCCCAGCGGCTCCGAGGTTTGGCAGTGGCCGGCGGTACGCTGGCAGGTTTGCGCGTATCACTTTCCGCCAGTTGGCAGGATCGGTCTGCCAACTGGCAGTTCCGGCGCCAACACGCCGCCAAAACTCGTCCAGTTGGGAAGTTGCGGTGCCGTGGCAACTGTCGGATAGCATCCGGGTGTGGTGATCAATGCCGCCGGCCCGGCGGTGCGCGCCGCCGCTGTCCCGCGGCCTCCAGTCTCAGTGGTCCCAGCAGTTCCCGCGTCCCCAGTAGCCAGACTTTCGCTCGATGATTGCCGAAGGCATGCTCCTGGTTTCGCCGATCTGCTGGACGATGCCGTGCGCCGGCACGGCGTCCCGAACCGCGCGCTCAGTGTCCGGACCTTGCTGCATCTGCCGCGATTGGCCCGCCCGAACGGCACGGTCGCACGCCAGCAGGTGATCGCCGAACTGAATCGCAATGCAGCCCGGCTACAGCGCGATCAGCAGGCCATCGACAGCCTTATTCCGAAGGACAAGTACCTGCTGCCCGACCTGCGTTTCGTGCGACTCGGGAACAGCGACGCGGACCAGGTTTTCAGTCGTCTGCATTACCTGCGCAGTGCTCGGGCCGGGTCGGTGAACTTCGCCCTGGTTGACCCGGTGAACAAGCTGCCAGTGACGTTGTGCAGTGTTTCCCCGCTGGAATGGATGCGGGTCGGACGGCAACTCCAGGCGCAGTTCGGCGTACCACTCGGAGCGGCCTGGGACGTGTCCAGGGTGTATTCCTTCGACGTCGCTCCGGTGAATGCGATCTCGTTCCTGCTGTCGAAAGTCCGGCAGGTGATCCGGCGCGAGATTCCCAGCGTGCAACTGCTCACCACAGCGGTCGATCCGAATCTCGGATTCATCGGCTCGAGCTACCGGGCTGCCAACTGGCAACAGTGGATGTCGATCGAGGCGCGTCCCTACCTGTACGTCGACGGGATCTACGCCAGCCCGCGCCAGCTCCGGACCCGCTACGGCGGCGCGAACCTCACCGAGCTCCGGCGTACCCACACCGGCACCCGCTTCGAGCAGAGCCGCGCCAAACTCCTCGACTCGGTCATCTACTGCTGCCGCCTGCGCGGCGAGACCGCTCCCGTCGCCGTCGAAGACCAACGCCGCCTACGCCGCTGATCAGGTGCTCGCCCCGCCGTTCATCGAGAACGGGAATCTGGCCAGCAGGGCGTCGACGCGTTGGCGGTCGGGCATGGAGTTGGTGAGGGGGAAGTCGGCGGTGGCGCACGACATCGCGGCGGTGGCCCAGAGGGCGACCGCCGCGGAGAACTTGCCGTCGTTGTCGACGAGCTTGGCGGCCAGTGCGGCGCAGAAGGCGTCGCGCGCGGCTGAGGACTCTTTGTAGATCGACGGGATCGTCGGCACGCTCAGTACGTCGTGGGCCGCGCCGGAGTAGACCGTGCAGCCGCCGTTGACGAGCACGCAGAGCGCCTCCACCCCGAAGGCGAGCAGGTTCCGCGCGACCGGGTCGGGATCGAACGGTGTCTGGCCCTGGGCTGCGAAGTGGCCGAGCTCCCAAGGGTGCGCGACCAGGTAGTCGATCCGCAGGAAGGTGTCGCGCGAGATGCGCTCGTCGACGTAGGGCTGGCCCGGAGTCACGATCACCAGCGGCCGGTTGAGCGGGTCCGAGTGCGCGAGAGCAAGCGATTGCTGCATCGTCTCGCGCGGGACCTCGAAGGTCGTCAGCAGTACGTCGCAGCCGGCCAGGTGGTCGCGGTGGTCGTCGAGGTCCTCGGGTGAGAGGAAGACCTGCTTCTCGTTCCGCCAGTTGACGGCGATGCTGTCGCCGAGCTCCTTCTCGAAGACTCCGGTGAACGGCGTACGGCGGCCGCGGATGCGCTTGACGAGGGACGTGTCGACGCCCTCGTCGTGCAGGTACTGGAGGATCTCCTCGCCGAAGCGGTCGTCGGTCACCGCCGCGATCAAGGAGGTTCGCATGCCGAGGCGCGCCGCAGCGACAGCCTGGGTCAGGCCTTTGCCGCCGGGGGAGAGGTCGAAGCCGTAGGCCTCGCTCGACGTCTCCGGCTCCGGCAGGGTCTTGGTCCGGAACGTCGCGTCCATGACCGCGCCGCCGACCACGATCACGCGCCCGGCCGGAGCGGCGTCCGCGGCCGGGGCCGCGTCGAGCATGGTGACGGTCTTCGAGCCGACCGAGTAGATCGCCCGGCGGATCAGCTGGTTCGCGAGTTCGCGCAGTACGGCAGGCTCCGTCGTACCGCGCAGGGAGCGGTCGCTCGGGGCCTCGCCAGGTTGGTGGCCGAGCGCCTGGTGCAGGCGGTGCCAGTTGTTCAGCAACGCCTCGCGGCGCGGACCTAGCGACGGGTTATAGAGCGACCGGGTGACCCGCTCCTCGATGCCTGCCTCCGCGTACGACGTGGTGTGGACACCGAGGGCGAGGATCGCGTCGGCGACGATCTGTGTGGTGCCCTTGAGGTCGTCGCGGACGCAGTTGATGACCAGCTCGCGTGCCGCCCGGGCGCGGTCGAGCTCATGCACGGACGCGAACCTGCGGGTCGCCGGCAGCTCCAGCAGGGGCGCCGTCGTGCCTGACTCGCCGGCCTTCAGCCGGGCGATGGTCAGGCCGTCGTGGGTGCGGAGCTTCTCGAGCACGCTGGCAAGCAGCAGCACGTCAGCCGTCTGCTTGTCGCTGCGATTCGTCATCCGGCCCCCGGGTCGTGAATATCCTCGAACCAAGTATGCGGACCCGCGGGCCAGGGTGGAAACCGGCTGCGCGCGTCGGGTCACGCCCGGGCGGCGCCGGTCACGAAGAGTGTCCGGATCCGGCGACCACGGGCGCCCGCGATCCACCGCCCACTGTCGTTGCCGTCAGCAAACAATCTGGCGTCGCGGCGGCTGAGGCAGGACCGCTGGACTGGGGGCCGGACCTGGTTGTGACGTAGGCTGCTGCGGTCTGCCGGTTGTCCAGACCGGCGAGACGACCACGGGGAGCAAGATGAAGACTGGGCATGTCGAGCTCGCGAGAGCTCAGCAGGAGCGTTGGCAGCGGGCCTACGTGCATCATCCGCAGCTGCACGGTTCGGAGCCGTCCGCAGCGGCGCAGTGGGCCGCGGAGGTGTTCGGTGCCGCAGGCATCGATGATGTGCTGGAACTCGGCGCCGGGCACGGCCGCGACGCGTTCTTCCTGGCCAGACAGGGATTCAGCGTGCACGCGACGGACTTCAGCGAGTCCGCGCTCGACCAGCTGCGGCTGGAAGCACAGCGTGAGGGCCTCGACGACCGCGTCACCGCCGCGCTGCACGACGTACGCGATCCGCTGCCGCCCGCCGACGCCACCGTCAACGCGGTGTTCGCGAACCTGCTCCTGAACATGGCCTTCTCCCGTGCCGAACTGCGCTCCCTCGTGTCCGAGATCTACCGTGTCCTGTGCCCGGGCGGACTCTTCGTGTACGCCGTGTGGTCGGCCGACGACCCGTGTGCGGGCCACTGGCAAGAACTCGAGGAGGGCCTGGCCGTGCACGACGGGTTCGTCGGCCGGTTCTTCGACCAGCCGCTGATCCAGGAACTGGCCGACCGCTGGCGGCTCGACGACGAGACGCCGTACGACGAAGGACCGCGGCCACTGCGGATGTGGCGGGTCACGCTGGCGAAACCTGAGCCGCAAACCTGAAGTCGGCTCTAACAGTTGGCCGGTTCCGGAAAGGTGACGTTGGCGTCGGCAACGGCGTGCCAGGTTGCGGTGTGGTCACCATACGGAAAAGTTGCATTGACGGAGTAGCGAGCTTCCGACAGGCTCTGTCCGCGTCTCACCTTCGACCATCGGAGATCAGCAATGCAGTGGTTCATCGACGTCATCACGAAACGGTATGCGCAGTTCAGCGGGCGTGCCCGGCGCAAAGAGTTCTGGATGTACGTTCTCTTCTACTTCATCGGGTCGATCATCGTCGGCATCCTCGACCGGATCCTCGGCCTGGACTTCGAGAACGGCGGGGTTCGCAGCGGCGGCTGGCTGTCGTCGATCTACGGCCTGGCGCTGCTGGTGCCGACGATCGCCGTCGCGGTCCGGCGCATGCACGACAAGGATCGCAGCGGCTGGTGGGTGCTGATCTGGCTCATCCCCTGCATCGGGTGGATCTGGTTCATCATCTGGCAGGCCCAGGAGGGCACGATCGGTGACAACCGGTTCGGTCCGGACCCGAAGGCGGCCGAGCGCGGCCAGGGCTTCGGGCAGCCGGGCGGGCCGGCTGAGCCGGGGTATCCGACCGTCTGACCCAGCACGCAGAACGCCCCGCGAACCCGAGGAGGGTTCGCGGGGCGTTGCGCTGTGTCAGCTGGCCTGGCTGACGCTCGACATGTTGAAGTCGGGCACCAGCAGCGGCGGCGTCGCGGTCCGCGAGAAGTAGTCGCCCCACTCGCGCGAGAACGACGGGACCGTCGCCCCCGCGGCGCTGAACCGCGCGAGCAGATCGACCGGGCTCTCGTTGAAGCGGAAGTTGTTCACGGCACCGGTGACCTCGCCGTTCTCGACCAGGTAGACGCCGTCACGGGTCAGACCGGTGAGCAACGACGTCTGCGGGTCGACCATCCGGATGTACCAGAGGCAGGTGAGCAGCAGGCCGTGCTCGACCCCGGCGACCAGGTCGTCGGTCGACCCCGAAGCTCCGTCCACGGACAGCACGTAGTTGTCGATACCGGGTGACGCGGCCGGAGCGCCGATCAGGTCGGCCGTGTGCCGGCTGGTCATCAGGTGCTCGAGCTTGCCGCCGCGGATCCAGTCGGTCGCGGACAGCGTGAGCCCGTTGTCGAACACGCTGGACGCTCCGCCGGACGAACGGGCCACCGCGAACGGGAAGGTCTCGAGCCCAGGCAGCTGCGGGTCCGACAGCAGGTTGACCGGCTGCGACGACAGCGCGTCGCCGATCCGCGTTCCGCCGGACGGTGTGGAGAAGACGCTGCGGCCCTCGAAGGCCTCTCGTCCGTCCAGTTGCCAGAACAGGTACGTCATCAGGTCGGCGACTGCGGCCGGCGGCAGGATCGTCGGGTGTCGGCCTGCGTCGACCGACACGGTCCGCGATGCCCAGCCGAGCCGGCGATTCAGCTCGGTGTCGAGCGCGAACGGGTCGATGTCGGCGAAGTCGCGGGTGGCCGCACCGACCCAGGCGGACTGGCTGAGGTCGCCGGACTTGCCCGTCTCCGAAACGAATCCGCGAGGCAGCGCCTGCCGCAACCGCAGCCCGGCGGACGAGCCGAGGTACAGCGTGGTGACCTCGTGGTCGGCGAAGCCGTAGAGCCAGCGGCTCTCCTTGCCGGCCCGCTTCAGCGTCTCGCCGAGGGCCGGGGCGAACTTCTCGTAGACGCTGACCGACGTCTCCTCCGGCTCCGCGGCCCAGTCCGCGCCGACGCTGCCGTCGACGAGCGGGCGGGCATCCTCGGCCGGGCTGGACCCGCGAGCGGTGGCGACCGCGGCGGACACGAGATCGCCGAGCGAGGTATCCGTGGCCGACGACCGGCCGACGACGCCGGCCGCCGTACCCTCGCCGGCGCCGACGGTCGCGATCACGGTCACGCTGGAGCCGCGCATGGCGCCGTTGGTGGTCAGGGTGTTGTTGGCCCAGCGCAGGTTGGCGCTGGAGGTCTCGGCGACGATGACGACACAGCCGTCGGCGCCCTCGGCCGCGGCCAGGTCGAGCCCGCGCTCGATCGTGTCCTGCGGAGTGAGCTGAATGGCGGTCGTCACCGGCCGGCCTCCTGCGTGGTGTTGAGAATGCGGACGCTGCGGAACAAGGCCGACGGGCAGCCGTGGCTGACGGCACCGGACTGTCCGGGCTGTGCCTTGCCACAGTTGAGCGCACCGCCGAGGACGTACGTCTGCGGGCCGCCGACCGCCTCCATCGAGCCCCAGAAGTCGGTGGTGGTCGCCTGGTAGGCGACGTCGCGGAGCTGACCGTCCAGCTTGCCGTCGGTGATCTTGTAGAACCGCTGACCGGTGAACTGGAAGTTGTACCGCTGCATGTCGATCGACCAGGACTTGTCGCCGACGATGTAGATGCCGTTCTTCACCCGGCTGATCAGCTCCTCGGTCGAGGGACCGTCAGGGGCCGGCCGCAACGACACGTTGGCCATCCGCTGGATGGGGATGTGGCCGGACGAGTCGGCGTACGCACAGCCGTTGGAGCGCGGCGTACCGAGCAGGTCCTCGTTGACCTTGGCCATCCGGCGGTCGACCTGGTAGCCGACCAGGGTGCCGTCCTTGACCAGGTCCCACTGCTGGCCGGCGACACCCTCGTCGTCGTACCCGACCGTGGACAGGCCGTGCTCGGCGGTGCGGTCGCCGGTGACGTGCATAACCGGCGAGCCGTACTTCAGCGTGTTCAGCTTGTCAGTGGTGGCGAAGCTGGTGCCGGCGTAGTTCGCCTCGTAGCCGAGGGCGCGGTCCAGTTCGGTGGCGTGGCCGATCGACTCGTGGATGGTGAGCCACAGGTTGCTCGGGTCGATCACCAGGTCGTAGCTGCCCGCCTCGACGGCCGGCGCGGTCATCTTCTCGGCAAGCCAGCCGGGCATCTCGGCGAGCTCCTCGTCCCAGTTCCAGCCGGTGCCGGTCAGGTACTCCCAGCCACGGCCGGCCGGGGGGACGCAGCTCGACATCGAGTCGAACCGGCCGGTCTCGTTGTCCACCGCGTAGGCGGTGATGTCCGGGCCGATCCGGACCCGTTGCTGGGTGTACGACGTTCCCTCGGTGTTGGCGTAGAACTTGCACTCGTGGACCGAGGCGACGTGAACGCTGACGTGCGCGACGCCGTCGGCCTTCAGCAGCCGGTCGCTGTAGTCGGTCAGCAGCGCGACCTTCTCGGCGCGCGGCACGCTGAACGGGTCGATCTCGTACGACGACACCCAGCTGACGTCGTCGTACACGGGCTCGTCGGCGAGCTCGATCGGCTCGGCGTTGATCGGCCGGGCGACCTGCGCCATGTTGACGGCCTGCTCGGCGACCTGGACCGCCTCGTCGGTGGTCAGCGCGACCCCGGCGGCGAAGCCCCAGGTGCCGTCGTGGATCACGCGGACCGCGAGGCCGAGATCCTCGTCGTCGGAGGCACTCTCCAGCAGGCTGTCGCGTAACGCGATGGACTCGGACCGGATCCGCTCCAGCCGGAACTCGGCGAAGGTGGCGCCGAGGTCTCGGGCGCGCTGCAGCGCGGCCTCGGCGAGCTCGTGACGGGGAAGGGCGAGGAAGGACGCATCGACTTCTGGCACGTTCCCGACCTTATACACGGGAACCGCGGATGGTCCGGTGGTGTAGTCACAATGTCTGGAAGTTGACAGGAGGCGTGATCAGCCAGGGCGACGAGGCGGAGATTCTGGCTCGGGTGCGCGGTGGTGAGTCGGCCGCGTACGGCGAGCTGGTGCTGCGGCATGTCCCGGTGGCCAAACGTACGGCGGTCTTCCTCGGTGCCGGTGCGGACGCGGACGACGTGGTCCAGGAGGCGTTCGTGAAGGCGTACCGGGCTCTGGGTGGGTTCCGGGACGGATCGGCGTTCCGGCCGTGGCTGTTGCGCATCGTCGCGAACGAGACGCGCAACGTCTTCCGGTCCCGCAGCCGCCGGTCCCGCCGTGAGGAGCTGGCCGCGCCGCTGGACGTCGTACTGGATCCGGCCGAGGAGGCGGTGTCACTGGAACGGCGGCAAGAGCTGCTGACCGCTGTCCGTGCGCTGCCCGACAACATGCGCCAAGTGGTGACCTGTCGCTACCTGTTGGAGCTTGACGAGCAAGAGACGGCAGTGGTGCTCGGTTGGCCGCGTGGGACGGTCAAGTCCCGCCTGCACCGTGCACTGGGCCGGCTACGGACCGAACTTCCCGACAAGGAGGTGCAGCGATGAACTTGGACGACGAGCTACGGGTCCTCGGGCGTTCTGCCGTCGTACCTCCGGTCGACGAGGGGCTGACGGCCGCAGTGCTGTCGCGGGTGGCCGGCATACCGGTGCGCAGGCGGCTGCGGGACCGCTGGCGTGCGTTCGTGGCCGGCTTCCTCGTGCTGATCGCGGGTGCGGCGCTGACGCCGCCGGTCCGAGCGACGGTGGCGGAGTGGCTGAACATCGGGGGAGTGCAGGCTCGTCCGGTCGGCACCGGCCCGACCAGTGCGCCGCCAGCGCCTGGTGTCAACGGCCAGCTGTCGTTGGAGGAGGCAGAGCGGATCGCCGGGTTCAAGCCAGCACTGCCGCAAACGCTGGGCTCTCCCAAAGGTGTTGAGGCTTCGAAGGGCTTCGTGGCGATCAGCTGGCGGAGTGGGATCCGGCTGGAGCAGTTCCGGGCCGAGGTGTCGCCGCTGTACCTGAAGAAGTACTACGACAGCCTGGAGTACGTGCAGGACATCAACGGCTACTGGTTCAAGACCCCGCATGAGCTCGTGCTGGAGGACGAGCACGGTGTGGAGCAGCGTGTCCGCGTGGCCGGCCCCACTCTGGTCTGGGTCAGCAACGGCGTGACGTTCCGGCTCGAAGGAGCGCCCGACAAGGCCGGAGCGGTCGAGTTGGCTCGCGGAACCTCCTAGAGACCGGCGGTGTATCAGGGGTGAGTCCTCGTCTTTCCAGGGAGAGCCGCCATGGTCCGCCGTACGCTCGCACTGCTTGCCGCCGTGATCGCTGTCGCCGCTGTCGGAGCCGCACCCGCAGACGCAGGCGGTCCGACCAGCGTGCTGCTCAGCGCCCCACCACGGGTGACAGCGGTCGGGTACGACGATCGCGCCTACGAAGAGCTCCAGCGACTGACGCAGGTCGCCGGGTCGAAGCCGGCCGTCGGGGATGAGCGGCACGACGCCGGTGCGTTCATCCGCGCCGCGTGGATGATCCACGACATGTCCGTCTGGCGGCTCGACATCATCTACCCGAACGTGGAGGGCGGACCGTGGATCGCCACGACCGAGACGCTCGACGGTAAGACGATGCCGGCCCAACCCACCTGGCACACCTCGACCGACCCGGCCGCGCTGCTGAAGCTGCTCGGCTCACTCAAGCTGCTGCCCAGCCAGCAGGAGCAACCAGGGTCGTACGGCGGCCCGACCAGCATGGACTGGAATCTCCAGCCGGCTCCCGTCCCGGCGACCGAGCCCGTTCAGACCACCGCGCCGGTGGCACCCCCACAGGCCCAGACCGCGTCAACAGGTGTCCTCACCGGGTGGCGCTGGATCATCCCCGGCGTCCTGATCGGCGCACTGGTCGCAGTACTCGCCATCCGCCTGCTCCCGAAGCGCCGCAACTGGCAACTGATCGACGCCGAGTAGAGCTAGGGCGTAGTCCCAGTCAGCTCGAAGCCGCTGAACAGTCGCCCGCCGTAGGGCTGCAGGATGCGGTCGACCTCCTCGACCAGACTGTCGTCCTCCGCCCGGACCCCGTCCATCAGCGCCGTCGCGTGGTCGGTGCCCTGCGACTCGTCGTACGCCATCACCTCGCGCAGCAGCCCTTTGCCGGTGCCGGACCAGTGGCGGGCACCGGTGAGGAGGAGTCGGGCCGCGTCCTGCCACAGCGCCGAGCACAGAGCGGTGCGTACGTCGCCGGACGCGTCCGCCAGGTCGTCCAAGAGGCCGGTGATGGTGTAGCGGAGCAGCTCGAGCTCGCTCGTGCTCAATGGAGCCGGGCCGGCTGCTACCTCGGCCTGGCCCGCCTGCTGGAAATGCGCGCCCGAGCCGTCCCTGTCCAGCAGTACGACCGACTCTCCGACCAAGCGCATCATCGTCGGCTGCCGGCGCTTCTGGTCTTTGTCGGAGAAGTACGCCAGCGACTTCTCGGTGTGCACGAACAGCTCGACCGGCCAGCCGCCGTACTCCAGCGACTTCCGGAGCGGCGCAGGCGGTCCGTCGAGCAGCACCGTGATGTCGAGGTCGGAGGTCGAGGAAGCGTCCCCACGTGCCACGCTCCCGCCCAGCCACGCCGCCCGGGCGTCCGGGTACTGCTCGACCACCAACTGTCGCGCCAGGTCCTTCGGGTCCATCAGGACAGTGTCAACCACTGCAGCAGGTCGCGAAACGCATTTGCCGGCTGGATGTGGCCGCCTGTGTAGGGCCTGGGCTCGGCGTGTGGGATCGCTGCGGTGAGGAGGTCGGCATACTTGCGGGCGCGGTCGTCGGCGGAGCCGAACCAGATGCTGGTGGGGACATGGACCTCATCCAGGCTGAAACCCCAGTCGTTCGCGAACGCGAGGTTGTCGTCGACCCAGCCGTCGTGGCTGGTGACGAACGTCGCCGTGAGCCGAGCCATGGCGTCCGGATCGTCCCGCGCCGGCACCAAAGGCGTGGGGAAGTGCGGGTCGGGCGGGAACTCCGGTCCGCCGGCCTCGACCCCGGACATGATGCTCCGGGCCGCCTCCTCGATGGACGGGCGGATGTACTGCTCACCGCGGGCCGCCAGCCACGACGTGCGATTCCGCCGCGGATCCTCCTCGTCGCCGTCCGGTTCAGGGCCATCCACCAATGGCGGTGTGATGCCACCACTCACCGCACAGCGCGTGACGCGGTCAGACAGCAGCGCAGCACACGCCAGCGCATGCGGTCCACCACCTGATCCACCAGAGACTGCGAACCGCTCCCACCCGAGTACGTCGGCCAACGCGGTCACGTCCTCCACGACGTCGGCAACGGTCCGCCCTGGCTTGCGCGTGGATCCGCCGTACTCCGGCCGATCGGGAATCACCAGATGTACGCCGCACTCCTCGGCAGCCCGTCCGACGTCCGGGCGCTTCCACCGCGTGCTCGGCGACCCGCCCTGTGACAGCACCGGCACCCCACCGGTGTCGCCGTACACGCTGTACTTGAGCACCCGTTCGCCGACCATCAGTTCCTTGTCCACGGTGCGGAGAGTAGCCGGTCGGGTGTCGCGCACAGACGCCGAGTAGATCCAGTGGGATTCTCGGGATTCGGGATGGAACTGCGATGGTGGAAGACTTCGGCCTACCGTCTCCCGGCTGGGATTGTTCAACGTTGTCAGGAGTGCCTGTGAGTTCCTCGGTGGCCGCGGCCGTCTCGCCGACCCGGCAAGCCCTGCGCCGCGCCCGCAAGGACCGGAGTGCGCGGCTCGGTGCGGTGCTGGTCGTGCTGCTGGTGCTGGTCGCGGCCGCGGCGCCGCTGCTGGTCAAGCTGTCCGGTCAGGATCCGTACACCTACCACCTCGACCTGCTCGACCCGGCGCGCGGCAACGCGCCGAAAGGTGCGCTCGGTGGGGTGAGCAGCGACCACTGGTTCGGCGTCGAACCACTGACCGGCCGGGACCTGTTCTCGATCGTGGTGCTCGGCCTGCGGACCTCGCTGACGATCGCGATCGTGGTCACCCTCGTCACCTCCGTCGTCGGGACCTTGATCGGCATCAGCGCCGCCTACTTCGGCGGCTGGTACGACGCGGTCGCGTCCCGGGTGTTCGACTTCCTGTTCGGCTTCCCGCAGCTCGTCTTCATGATTGCCCTGGGCATCATCGTGCCCGCGGGCTTCCCGCGCTGGCTGCTGCTGATCCTGGTGCTGAGCGTGTTCGGCTGGGCCAGCCTGGCCCGGCTGATCCGCAACCAGGCCAGGTCTCTCGTCGCGCGCGAGTTCGTCGAGGCGGCGCGCAGCGTCGGCTCGTCCGGCTGGCATGTGATCACCCGTGAACTCCTGCCGAACCTGCTCGGCCCGGTCCTGGTGATCGCGACCCTGGCCATCCCCGGCTACATCGGGGCCGAGGCGGCGCTGTCGTTCCTGGGCGTCGGCGTACCACCGCCGACACCAAGCCTGGGCCGGTCCATCTCCGACTCGATCGCCTGGGTCTACACCGGCGCGGATCCCTGGTTCCTGTTCTTCCCCGGCGTCGCGCTGTTCGTCGCGGTGCTCGGCTTCACGTTGCTCGGCGACGGCGTCCGTGACGCGTTCGACGTCCGGTTGCGGAGGACGACCTGATGCCCGACCTCCTCTGGTTCGTGATCCGCCGCCTGTTCGGGGCCGCGTTGGTGATGCTCGCGCTGAGCTTCGCCGTCTACCTGGTCTTCTACGCGATCCCGGCCGACCCGGCGCATCTCGCCTGTGGCAAGCCCTGTACGCCGGACCGCCTCGAGCAGGCCCGGCACTTCATGCAGCTGGATCAGAGCGCCATCCAGCAGTACCTGAGCTTCCTCAAGGGCATCTTCGCCGGCCGCACCTTCGGCGACGGTGCGGCCGCGGTGCACTGCAACGCACCGTGCTTCGGCTACTCGTTCCCATTGGCCCGCCCGGTGACCACGCTGATCCTCGACCGGCTGCCGATCACGGCGTCGATCGCGATCGGTGCGGCCATCCTCTGGCTGCTGTTCGGGGTGTCGCTCGGCGTGGTCGCAGCGCTCAACCGGGGACGTCTGCTCGACCGGTTGTCCGTCGGGGTCGCGCTGGTCGGAGTGTCGACGCCGTCGTTCCTGCTCGGACTGCTGGCGATCCTGGTGTTCGGGTTCTGGCTCAACATGGTCCCGGTGAACGGCTATGTCCCGCTCACCGAGAGCCCGGTCGACTGGGCCTGGCACCTGATCACGCCGTGGCTCGTGCTCGCGGTCCTGCAGGCGGCGGCGTACATCCGCCTGACCCGTGCGCAGATGCTCGAGGAGCTGAACCTCGACTACATTACCACGGCGCGGGCCAAGGGCGCCGGCGAGACCCGCGTGGTCGTCACCCATGGCCTGCGCGGCGTCCTGGTGCCGATCATCACGCTCTTCGGCCTGGACCTCGGGTTTCTGCTCGGTGGCGCGATCCTGACCGAGAAGGTGTTCAGCATGCAGGGCCTGGGCGACCTCCTGATCAGCGCGGTCGCCCAGCTGGACGTGGCCGTGGTCGTCGGCGTGACGCTGTTCTCGGCCTTCCTGATCATCCTGGCGAATCTGGTGGTGGACATAGTGCACGGTGTGCTCGATCCGAGGGTGAGCCATGGCTGAGCCGGTCCTGGAAGTACACGACCTGCACGTCACGTTCACGACCGAGGGCGGTCTCGTCCCGGCCGTCGACGGCATCGACTTCTCGGTCGCACCCGGCGAAACGCTCGCGATCGTCGGCGAGTCCGGCTCCGGCAAGAGCGTCAGCTCCGCCGCCGTGATGGGTCTGCTGCCGTCCAACGCCGCCACCACTGGAGAGGTGCTGCTGGACGGCCGGGAACTGATCGGCCTCCCGAACGACGAGCTCCGCAAGATCCGCGGCAACGACATCGCGCTGGTGTTCCAGGACGCGCTGTCCGCACTGAACCCGTACTACAGCGTCGGCTGGCAGGTCGCCGAGGCGTACCGGCTGCATCACGATGTGTCGAAGAAGGTGGCCCACCGGCGGGCGGTCGAGATGCTGGACAAGGTCGGCATCCCGGACGCGGCCCGCCGGGTGGACAGTTACCCGCACGAGTTCTCCGGGGGAATGCGGCAGCGGGTCGTGATTGCTATGGCTCTGGTGAACGACCCGAGAGTGCTGATCGCGGACGAGCCGACGACCGCACTCGACGTGACCGTGCAGGCACAGATCATCCGCCTCCTCGACGATGTCCAGGAGGAGTTCGGTACTGCGCTCGTCCTGATCTCGCACGACCTCGGAGTGGTCGCGGAGGTCGCCGACGACGTTCTGGTCATGTACGCCGGTCGCGCGGCCGAGCGGGGCACGGTCCGCGATCTGTTCTACCGGGCGGCGCACCCGTACAGCCTGGGTCTGCTCGGTGCGATGCCGCGGGTCGACGTACCCCCGAAGCCACGATTGACCACGATCCCCGGCACCCCGCCGTCGCCCGGCTCGATCCGGACCGGGTGCCCGTTCCAGCCGCGATGCGCCTATACCCACCTGGTCGGCGAACGCTGCATCACGGAGCGTCCCGAGCTCACGCCCCGGCCCGGCGAGGGCGATCACGAGGCCGCCTGCCACCTGGGGCGTCGTCCGGAGGCCCTCCTGTGACAACACAGAGCGTGAGCGAGGAACTGCTCCGCCTCAAGAACGTCCGGAAGTACTTCGGTCTCCCCGGCGCTCCGTGGCGCCAGGCGCAGGCGGTCAAGGCCGTCGACGGCGTGAACTTCGTCGTCCGCAAGGGTGAGACGGTCGGCCTGGTCGGCGAGTCCGGCTCCGGCAAGTCCACGCTGGCCCGAGTGGCGACTCGGCTCCTGGACCCGACCCAGGGCAGTGTCGAGATCGGCGGCGTGGACGTCACCAATGTCCGCGGCCGGAAACTCCGGCCGGTCCGCCGCAAGATCCAGATGGTGTTCCAGGACCCGCAGGCGTCACTGAACCCGCGGCAGTCGGTCGGCACCATCCTGAGTACGCCGTTCCGCGCCCAAGGTATCCGGCCGACCAGAGCCCAGTTGGTCGAGTTGCTGCAGCAGGTCGGGTTGTCCGAGGAGCATCTCGAGCGCTACCCGCACGAGTTCTCCGGCGGTCAGCGGCAGCGGATCGGGATCGCGCGGGCGCTGTCGGTGAAGCCCGACCTGCTCGTCTGCGACGAGCCCGTCTCCGCCCTCGACGTGTCGGTGCAGGCCCAGGTGCTGAACCTGCTCGCCGACCTTCGCGACGAGCTCGGCCTGTCCTATGTGCTGGTCGCCCACGACCTGGCCGTGGTACGTCAGGTCACGAGCCGGCTGGCGGTCATGTACCTCGGCACGATCGTCGAGGAGGGTCCGGCCGACCAGGTGTACTCGGCGCCGGCCCACCCCTACACGAAGGCCCTGCTGTCCGCCGTTCCGGTGCCCGAGCCGGGTGTCGAGCGGGACCGGATCGTGCTGACCGGCGATGTCCCGACGCCGATCGCGCCTCCGTCGGGCTGCCCGTTCCGGACCCGTTGCTACAAGGTCCAGGACGTGTGCGCCACCGTACGGCCCGTGCTCGAACCCGTCCACGGGAGCACCGAACACCGGGCCGCCTGCTACTTCCCTGAGCCCCCACCTCCTGAGAGGACACGATGAAACACCTAACCCGAGCGGTCGCGGTAGCGGCCGCATTGGCGCTGGCAGCGGCCGCCTGCAACGCCAACGACAAGTCCGCCAGTGGCGGCAGCACCGCGGCCGCGGAGCAGGGTGGCACCTGGCACGTGCTCACCACGAGCAAGGAGGTCAACCTCGACCCGGCCAAGAGCCAGAACCTGGGGATCAGCACGATCCACCTGGTGCTGCGCGGCCTGACCTCGTGGAAGACCGAGGAGGGCAAGGGGGCGCAACTGGTTCCTGACCTGGCCACCGACACCGGTCAGGTCTCCGACGGCGGCAAGACCTGGACCTACAAGCTGAAGCCGGGTCTGAAGTACCCCGACGGGTCGCCGATCGTTGCCGCCGACATCAAGTACGGCATCGAGCGGTCGTTCGCGCCGGAGCTGTCCGGTGGCCTCGGCTACCACAAGTCGCTGCTGGTCGGCGGGGACAAGTACACCGGCCCGTACAAGGGTGGCGACCTGGCCTCGGTCCAGACGCCGGACGACACCACCCTCGTCTTCAAGCTGAACAAGCCGTTCGGCGACTGGCCCTGGATCGTCAGCATGCCGGCGTTCGCGCCGGTGCCGAAGAAGGCCGACACCGACCCGGCGCACTACGGTGAGAAGCCGGTCGCCAGCGGGCCGTACCAGGTGAAGTCACTCGCCCCGGGCTCGAAGCTCGAGCTGGAGCGCAACCCGGGCTGGGACAAGTCGACCGACCAGGCCCGCACCGGCCTGCCGGACTCCATCGTGTTCGAGATGGGCCTGCAGCCTGACGTGGTGAACCAGCGCCTGATCGCCGACGCCGGCGACGACAAGTTCGCGGCCACCACCGGCACCTCGGTCCCGGCCGCGCTGATTCCGACGGTGACCGGCAATCCGGCCGTCAAGGCCCGCGTCGCCACGTCGTCGTCGGGCGCCCTGCAGTACCTGGCGATGAACACCAAGCGCCCCGCGCTCTCGAACCCCGA
Source organism: Kribbella capetownensis (assembly GCF_004331485.1). GTDB lineage: Bacteria > Actinomycetota > Actinomycetes > Propionibacteriales > Kribbellaceae > Kribbella > Kribbella capetownensis. The sequence goes on along the minus strand of NZ_SJKD01000003.1, from coordinate 233,670 downwards.
GGTCCGCAAGGCGATCCAGTTCGCCGTCGACAAGCAGGCCGTCCAGGTCGCCGAGGGCGGTCCGGAGTTCGGCGGCGAGCTCGCCACCACCTTGATCACGCCGGGCATCGACGGCTTCAACAAGTTCGACCTGTTCCCGGCGCCGCCGCAGGGCGACCCCGAGAAGGCCAAGCAGATGCTCGCGGCCGCGGGCGTCAGCAACCTCACCTTGACGATCGTCGCCGACAATTCGACCGCGACCGGCCTCCCGGTGGCGCAGGCGATCCAGCAGGGCCTGAAGCGGGCGGGGATCACGGTCAAGCTCCTGCCGGGCCTCGACAGCGAGTCGCTGACCGACCTGATCACCGGGAACAAGCCGGACTTCGACCTGACCGTGTCCAACTGGCTGCCGGACTTCCCGAGCGCGCTCGGCAACATCCAGCCGCTGTTCGCGTCGTCGGAGATCGGCAACGGCGGGTACAACATCTCCCGCTACTCCAACCCCGCGGTGGACTCCGCGATCGCGGCGGCGACGGCCGAGTCGGACCTGGGCAAGGCCGCCGGGATGTGGAGCGCGGTGGACAAGCAGATCATGCAGGACTCGCCGGTCGTGCCGCTGATCTACGCGCGCAACGCGTTCCTGCACGGGTCGAAGGTGCAGAACTTCTATCTGTCCGCCTACCCGCCGTACCCGAACCAGCTGATCGTAGGTCTGAGCAAGTAAGGCCTCAGGTCCGTCCTTCGGACTCCTGAGCGTCGAAGAGGGTCGGCTGGGTCTCGGCATCGAGCCCCCAGTCGGCCCTCATCACCGTGTACCCGGCCTTCTCCGCGGCCGCGCACACCTTGGCGTCGTCGTCGACCAGGACGGCGACCGGGCGGTCCTCGGCCAGGCGTTCGAGCCGGCCGAGCTTCATCAGCACCGACGGCCGGCGGTCGGTGTTGCCGCGCATGTAGACCTTGCCGTCCGGGAAGCCGTTGTCCTTCAGCCACTTCAGCGTGTCCCGCCGCAGCCGCTCGGGCCGGCCGGTCAGGTAGACGATCTCGTGGTCGGCGGCCAGCGTCGTGGCGACCGCGAGCCCCTCGTCCAGGACCGCGTCCTCCTTCGCATGCGCGAAGAACGAGTCCCAGTCCTTCGGCCGCTTCGCCAGGAAGTGGATCCGCTCGCTGGTGTCGGACAGCGTCGCGTCGATGTCGAGTACGGCGTACGGCCGTTGGTCGTCAGGCACATCGTCCAGCTTCCCAGGTCGGCCGGTCGACGGCGTACTGGACCTCGCCGAACTCGGTCCCGGGCAGGGGATCGTCGAACACCTCGTGGTAGACGCGGACGAACCGCAGACCGGACCGTCGCATGACCGCCCGGGACCGGTGGTTGACGGCCATCGTGTCGGCGACGACGCGGTCCATCCCGAGCTCACCGAATGCCTTGTCGATGAGCGCCTTCGTCCCCTCGGTCGCGTACCCCTTGCCCCACGCCGTCCGATTCAGCCGGTAGCCCACCCCCACCATGGCCGGCTCTTTCGTCGGCTGCATCCCGAACCATCCGATGAACACACCGTCGCTCTTCTGGTACGCCGCGAACGTCCCGAGCTCCCGATGTTCCGCGTAGACGGCCAGGATCTCCGGCAGTACGACGTTCGCGATCTCGTCGCGCGGCGTCGCCTTCCCGGTCAGGAACCGCATCACCTCGAGATCGGAGTCCAGCCCGGTCAGCAGATCCACGTCGTCCACCGTGAACCGCCGCATCATCAGCCGCTCGGTCTCCAGGTACACATCCACCCCCGGATCCTAGGACCCCGCAGGTGACATTCTGGGACGCATGGCGGACATCTGGTTGATCACCGGCGCGAACGCCGGATTCGGGCGAGCACTGACCGAGGAGGCACTCGCGGCGGGTCACACCGTCGTCGCCGCGGTACGACGACCGGATGCGATGGACCTGACCCACGAACGGCTGTCCGTGGTGAAGCTCGACATCACCGACATGGCCGCCATCCCCGGCGTCGTGGACGACGTACTGCAGCAGCATGGGCGGATCGACGTACTGGTCAACAATGCCGGCCGGGGGATGGTCGGGGCTGCTGAGCAGACGACCGACGCGGAGTTGCGCGGCCTGATGGAGCTGCACTTCTTCGGGCCGGTCGCGTTGACTCGTGCGGTGCTGCCGTCGATGCGGGAGCGGGGGAGCGGCACGATCGTTCAGTTGAGCAGTCAGGGTGGCCGGTTCGCGTTCCCGGGGGTGAGTGCGTACTGCGGTACGAAGTTCGCGTTGGAGGGCTGGTCGGAGGCGCTGGCCGCTGAGGTGAGGCCGTTCGGTCTGCGGGTGATGCTTGTCGAGCCTGGAGCCTTTCGTACGTCGTTCAACGAGCCGACCGCACTGCATGTGTCGGAGTTCAGTGACATCTACTCGGAGTCGGTCGGAGCGGTGCGTACGGCTCTCGAGGAGGGCAACGGCAAGCAGCCGGGTGATCCGGTGCGGGCGGCGCAGGCGATCCTGACGGCCGTCGCCACTGCGGAGCCGCCGCTGCGGTTGCCGCTGGGCTCGGACGCGGTCGATGCGCTCGCTGCGGTCTACAGCAACTCCCAGACCGAGCTGACCACGTGGGAAACCCTCTCCCGGAGCGCTGACTTCCCAGCCTGACCGCTGTCCGGAGTGTGGGCGGTGTGGGGGTTGGGGTGTGTTGGGTTGCGCGGTTGTCGGCGGGGCAGGTTAGCGTTCTCACCGCAATGGACGACTCGATCACGTTTCTGCACAGCTCGGACTGGCAGCTGGGGATGATGCGCCGGTTCCTGGGGCCGGACGGTCAAGCCCGGTGGGGGCAGGCCCGGCTGGATGCTGTCGCGCGGATCGGCGAGGTCGCGGCGGCCACCGGTGCGGCTTTCGTGGTCGTCACCGGCGACGTGTTCGAGCACAACCAGGTCGAGCGGCAGACCATCTTGCGTGCTTGTGAAGCGCTCAAGCGGATCCCGGTCCCGGTCGTCCTCCTGCCCGGCAACCACGACGCGCTCGAGCCCGGCTCGCTGTGGACCTCGGCCCAGTGGCAGGCCCACCAGCCTGAGCAGGTGACCGTCCTGACCGGCACCGAGCCGCTGGAGATCGCGCCAGGCGTCGAGATCGTCGGCGCGCCGTGGCGATCGCGCCGGCCGTTGTCGGATCCGGCCGCGCCCGGGTACGCCGACCTGACCCCGGCCGAGCCCGGTACGACGAGGATCCTGCTGGCGCACGGCCAACTGACCAGTCTCTCTGGCGGCATGTCCGACGTACCGACGATCGATCAGGCCGCACTCGAGGCGGCGGTCGCGGACGGACGACTGCAGTACGTCGGTCTCGGCGACCGGCACTCGACGACGCGCGTGACCGATCGCATCTGGTTCTCGGGGACGCAGGAGGTCACGTCGCCCGAGGAGGACGCACCGGGCAACGTGCTCAAGGTGACGGTCGGTGCCGGCGAGATCGAGGTCGAGCCGGTGCGTGTCGGCGCCTGGCACATGGTCGACCACCGCGTCGAACTGTTCGACGAGGAGTCGCTCACGGCTCTCGAGGACTGGTTCGCGGAGCTGCCGGAGAAGGAGCGGACGTACGTCCGGCTCGCCGGCGACGGTTCGCTGGCGCTGCCGCTGCTCAGTCGGCTGGACGCGATGATCGACGCGCAGGGCGAGGTGTTCGCGAGCGTCGAGCGCTGGGCCAAGTTCTGGACCGTGCGGCCGGCGCCGGACGCGGCGGATCTGGACGCGTTGCAGCTGAGCGGTCCGGCGCGGGCCGCGATGGAAGAGCTGCGCCAGGCGCTGGCCGGTGGCGACGAGGGCGCGGGTGCGGCGCTGTCGCTGATGCACAGATTGGCGCGGGACGCGGGATGAGGCTGCTCAGCTTGGCGCTGCGGGACTTCCGTGGCGTCCGGGACCGCATTGTCCGGTTCCCCGCGCTCGGCACCACCGTGGTGGTCGGTGACAACGAGGTCGGCAAGTCCAGCCTGGTCGAGGCGTTCGGGCTGGTCTTCGACCTGCCGGACGACTCCAAGTCGACCCGGATCCGCGACATCCAGCCGGTCGGCCAGGACGTCGGCCCGGAGGTGACGGTCGAGCTGACCCTCGGCAACCGCGAGCTGAGCTACACCAAACGCTGGCTGAAGAACCGCTCCACCGAGCTGGCCGTGGTCGAGGCCGACGGCCGCCGCCGTTCGTGGACCGGCCGGGAGGCGCACAACGAGGCCGAGCGGCTGTTCCGCCAGCACGTCGACCCGGTGCTGTGGCAGACGCTGATGGTCAGCCAGGGGCAGTCGTTGGTGCTGCCAACGCCGGCCGACGCGGAGCCGTTGATCACCGCGGTGACCGCAGAGTCGGGGACACCGGTCGACGGTGCGTCGATGCCGCTGGTGACTGCGGTCGAGCACGAGTACCTGCGCTACTGGACCCGTGGCGGACGGGCGACCGGCGACTTCGCCCGGTCCGAGAAGGCCGTCGCCACGGCCGAGCTGACTGCGGCCCAAGCGCTGAAGGCGATGGAGGAGGTCCAGCAGGACATCCGCCGCGCCGAGCGGCTGACCCTCGATCTGCAGGACGTGACGGGCCGGCTCACCGACCACCTCACCTCGGTCGAGGAGCTGCGCGAACGCAAGAAGGCGACCGACGAGATCCTGCTCCGCCGCGACTCGGTCCGGCACCGCGCCGAGACCGCGCGGGCCCGGCTGGAGAACCACACCCGGACCCGGGTCGAACGCGAGCGGCTGCTGGACGAGGCCGAGCGGTTCGCCAAGATCGATGCCGAGCTGGCCGAACGTCGTAGCGATGCCGAGACGGTCGCCAGGACCGCAGTCGAGAGCGTGCATGCGGCCGAGGCCGCGCTGGCCGAGGTGGTCGAGCTCAAGGACGCCCGGCGTACCGACGTCCAGGAGGCGGAGCGGCAGGTCTCGGAGCTGATGGACCGCGCCGAGCTGGACCGGCTGCTCGGCCAGCAGGCGGAGTTGGTCGACGTACGCGCCCGGATCGCCGCGGCCGGGACGGTCCTGGACCGGATCAAGGTCGACGACGCGCTCGTCGTCGCGTTGGAGTCCGCGCGTGCTGAGGTGGTCGAGGCTCGTGCCGCGCTGGCGGCCGGCGTCCCCGAGGTGTCGGTACGGCGTCTCGGCGCGGAGCCGGTCGAGTTGTCGGGGACCGGGTTGGACGGCGGCGCTCGTGAGGTGCCGTCGGAGTTGGGGTTCGACGAGTCGGCCGAGGTCCTGGTCTCCGGTGAGCTGGTCGTCGGCGTACCGGGGCAGGTCGAGGTGACCGTTCGCGCCGGAGGCGAGGCGGCGACGCTGCGGTCGCGCGTGGACGAGGCGGTCCGGCGGGAGAAGGACCTGCTGAAGAAGGCGGGCGTCAAGGACGTCGCCGCTGCTCGGGAGTTGCTACGGAAGGCCGACACGGCGACCGCCGAGCTGCACGAAGCCCGCCGGACCGAGCGGACGCTGACGACCGGTGGAGATCCCGGGGAGCGGATCGCGGTGCTGACCGCGCGGCTCGGCGTCGGTGCGGACGACGACGTGGAGGCCGAAGAGGGGGGCGGCAAGCAGCCCGCGGTGGAGGGCGTGCCCGGGCAGATGTCGCTGTTCGAGGAGTTCGCGTCACCCCACGACACGCTCGACTTCGAGGATTTCGAGGTGCCGGTCAGCGCGCCGGATGATTTGGCCGGTGCACAGCGTGCGCTGGAAGAGGCGCGGGACGCGTTGGCCGAGGTCGAGCGGTTGCTCGGCGACGCGGAGTTCGCGGCGGCGCAGGCGCGGAAGGCGGCTGACGAGGACCGGTCGGAGGCGCAGCAGGCTCGGGCTCGCTCGGAGCTCGCGGGGGAGCGGCTCGCGGCTGCGGTCGAGGCGTTGGAGGCCGCGCGGGATCTTCTCGACGATGACGCTGTTTCCGCGGCCGAGGCCGAGGCGACTGGTGAGGTCGAGGCGGTGCTCGAGGAGCTGGCCGCCGTACAGGAGCAGGCAGATGCGGCCGGGGCCGATCAGATCGCGGGCGAGTTGACGGACGCGCTTGCGGTCGCGGCGCGGCTGCAGGGCGAGCGGGACACGTTGCGCGACGCGTTGCGGACGACCGAGGGCAGGCTGGAGCAGTCGGGCCGGGATGGGTTGGCGACCCGGCGCGATCTGGCCGAGCTCGAGCTGGCCGGCGTACGGGCCGAGCACGACAGTCTGCAGCGCCGGGCCGAGGCGGCTCGCCGGGTCCATGAGACGCTGAGCCGGCACCGGGCCGAGGCACAGACGAAGTACTCCGAACCACTGCAGAGCCGCATCGAGTCACTCGGACGGAGTGTCTACGGGCCGTCGTTCCGGGTCTGGCTGGACGACGACCTGGCCGTCGCGGAGCGCGAGCTGGACGGCGCGCGGCTGCCGGTCGAGGCGTTGTCGACGGGCGCGCAGGAACAGCTCGCGATCATCACCCGGCTCGCGATCAGCCACCTGGTCAGCACCGGCGAGAGCAGCGTCCCGGTCATCTTCGACGACGCCCTCGGCTGGTCCGACAAGGCCCGCCTCCGCGACATGGGCGCCCTCCTGGGCCGAGCCGGCGACCACGGCCAGATCATCATCCTCACCTGCATGCCCGACCGCTACGAGTACGTCCCGAAGGCAACCTTCATCAAGCTCGACGCCTGATTGTGCGTGGCGGCGGTCCATTCCTGGGTGGACACTGAGCGCGTGGGGGATGTCCGGGCAGGGCCTGATCATCGGCTCGCCGGGCGGGGCGCCGAGCGCGACGCACTGGCCGGTGTGGTGGCCGCTGCGGCCCAGCGGCGGCCGTCCGCGATGGTCGTGCACGGGGAAGCCGGGGTCGGGAAGACCCGCCTGGTGCAGGAGGTCTGCGGCGACCCGGAGCTCCTGGTGCTGTGGGGGTCCTGTGTTCACTTCGGCGGCGCGTCGGTCCCGTACGCACCGGTCATCGGCGTACTCCAGGACTGGCTTGTCCAGGCCGACGCGGCGGAGCGCGCCGCGGTTCTGACCGGTGCCGACGAGCTGAGTTCGCTGCTACCCGCTCTGGGCGGCTTACCGAGTACGCCGACTGCCCGGCTGATCCCGTTGATCGACCTCGTGCTCAACCGGATCGCGGACCGGCATCGCACCGTCGTCGTGGTCGACGACCTGCACTGGGCCGATCTCGCCTCACTGGATGTGCTCGCCTACGTGATCACCGGGTTCCGTGCCCAGCAACTGACCGTGCTCGGCACCTCCCGCGACGAGGACCGGGGTGTTGGACACCCGTTGCACAGCTGGCTGGCGGACATGCGCCGGATGCCGTCGTTCCACGAACTCCACCTCGACCGGCTCGACCTGGACACCACCGGTCTCCAGGTGGAGTACCTGGTCGGACAGATCCCGGATATCGCTCTGGTCAACCAGGTACAGGCGAGGTCGGACGGGAACCCGTACCTCACGGAGCTTCTGGTGCAGAACCTGTCCGGTGCGGAGTCAACCCTGCCGGACACCGTTTCGGGCGCCCTCCGCGACGCGCTCCTGGCCGCGTGGCATCGGCTGTCCGCGCAGGCACGTCAGCTGGTTCGAGTGCTGGCGGTCGGCGGCCGTCCGACCCCGCTCCCGATCCTGGCGGCGGTCGCCGGTGCACACGGCGTCGAGGTCGGCGGCCTGCCCGGCTACATCGCCGAAGCACAGGAGCGCGGCGTCATCGGGGGCGGCCACGGCCCGCCCTGGTTCCGCCATCCGCTGCTCGCCGACGTGCTGTACGACGGTCTGCCGCCCGGCGAGGCCGCGCTCATCCACACCACGTACCTCGAGGTGCTCGAGTCCCGGTCGGATCCGGTCGAACCGGTGGCCGCCGATCTGGCGGTGCACAGCCTGCAGGCGGGACGCATCGACGACACTTACCGCTGGTCCGAGGTCGCCGCCGGGCACGCGGTGATGCTGCGTGCTCCGGCCGAGCAAGCCATCCAGCTCGAGCGGATGTGCGACCTGTGGGAGCAGGTCTCCCCGGAACTTCGCGGTACGACGGCCGACCGGACGGCGCTCATCCTCAAGACGGCTGCCATCGGCTCGAGAGTCGCCCGGAACGACCAAGCCATCGAGTTGCTCACGCAGGCGATCAGCCTGGTCGACCGGGCTCGCGATCCACTGCCGGCCGCGGATCTCCTGATCGACCGCAGCACTGTGCGCTGGCACCGGGCCGAGTCGATCGAAGCTGTCGCGACCGATATCCACGATGCTTTCGAGGCGACGAGCGCGCTGCCGGACTCTGCTCAGCATGCGCGGGCGCTCGCCGCGCTGGCCTGGGCGGAGAGATGGCAGGGACTGCCCGGGGCGGTGGCACACGCGGACGAAGCCGTACGGATCGCCCGTCGGGCCGGTTCGCCCCGAGCGCTTGCTGCGGCGCTGGCCCAGCGCTCGATGGTGCTGTCCAGTCAATCGCCGCTGGAGTCGCTCGCCGACGGGCAGGAGGCCGAACGGCTGGCCCGCTCCTGTGGAGCGACGCTCGAGTGGTTGAGGGGCGTGGTGTGGCAGCGGCATGCGCTCTGGAACCTCGGCCGGCGCGAGGAAGCCACCGAGGCGGCGCTGCGCAACTATGCCGACATGGCAGCGCCCGGCCGGGACCTGTTCGCTTACTTTCTCGCGTACCTGGCCGCCGAAGGTCTGCTGGAATCCGGACGCTGGCAGGAGTGTGACGAGCTGTTGCGGGCCGGGCTGGCCGTTCGTTGCGTCAACACCGGCGGCGCAGGGCTGCGGCTCACGGCCGCGTCACTCGCTGTTCGGCGTGGTCGGGTCGCCGAAGCCCGGCAGCATCTCGACCGGGCTGTCGAGCTCATCCCGGCGACTTTCCGCGGGATCCGCCACAGCCTGGCCACCGGCGGTGGCGAGGTGCTGCTCGCCGAGCACAAGCCGCAGGCCGCGATCGACTGGATCGGTTCCCGGCTGACGCTGCTCGATGCGGCTCCCATCGACGAGGACGACGACCTGCTGGTGCTCTATGCCCACGCGGTCGCCGAGTCGGCGCGGGTCGCGCGCGACGCCGGCGACCAGGAGTCGGCCGCCAAGGCTGTCGGCATCCTCGAGGACACACTGAGCAGCCGGCCCGGCGAGCCGTTCACCAGCACGGATTCGCAGGACTCCGCGTTCAAGTCGATGTATCGCGCACAGATCAGCGCCGAACTCGCCCGGTGCCGGAACGACGCCGATCAACCGGAACGCTGGCTGCGGGCCGTCGACGCCTGCGGTGCGGCAGGGGCACGCTGGCATCAGGCGGTGGCGCGCTGGCGGTGCGCGGAAGCAGCGATCGCTGGCGGGCAACCGCCGGTCGGCGTCGCGAACCTGTTGCGTCAGGCGCACAGCTGCGCGGTCGAGTTGGGTGCCGCGCCTCTTCAGGCCGAGGTCGAGTCACTCGCGCGGCGGTCGCGGATCAGCTTGCGCGCGCCGGTGCCGGTCGCCGTACCGGAGGAGCCGGGGACGCCACTGTCCACGTTGACGTCGCGAGAGCGGGAGATCCTGGCGTTCCTGGTCGCCGGCCGGTCGAACGGCGAGATCGCGAAGGACCTCGTCATCACCGACAAGACGGTGAGCGCCCATGTCTCGAACATCCTCCGCAAGACCGGGACTGCCAGCCGGCTCGAGGCTGCGGCGCTGGCTGTGCGGCTGAACGGTCCTGGAGCCTGAGCTGCACCAGGACCGTCTGCCTCAGTGGACTCCGAGTGGATGACGGCGGCGGTACGCCCAGACGCCGGCCATGGCCAGCCCGGCTCCGCCCAGCACTCCGGCTCCCGTCTGCAGAGCCTCGGTGATGTTGTCGTCCACTTGCACCTCTGTGGTCGGCGCGACCCGGTCGACGTAGACGACCGGCGGCCGCTGGTGGCGCTGGTCGGGATCGATCGGTCGTGCCGACGCCTGCGCCGAACCGGCCACGACTGCCCCGCAGACGAGCACCGGCAGAGCGAGGATGGTGTAGCGGTGTTTCATGGCTTCCTCCCTAGGCGACGACGATCGCCGCCTATCTCCACCTTCCGGTGGCAGGGAGAACCGCACATCGGGCATACCCCCTTAGATCTGGCCGCCTAGACCCCTCAGATCAGCGGAGGACGCGCTCCGGGGCGCTGTAGAGGACGCAGCGGTCGCCTCGGGCGAAGCCGGCGAGAGTGATGTTGAAGCGGCGGGCCAGGTCTACGGCGAGGCTGGAGGGGGCACCGACGGCGACGATCATGCCGAGGCCGGCGGCTACCGCTTTCTGGATGATCTCGTAGCCGGCCCGGCCGCTGACGACGAGGACCAGGCCCTGACGGCTGTGCTGGTTGAGGACGGTCCAGCCGACGACCTTGTCGACGGCGTTGTGGCGGCCGACGTCCTCCTTCACGACGACCTTCCGGCCGTCCGTGGTGTACAGGCCGGCCGCGTGCAGGCCGCCAGTACGGCTGAACGTCGGTTGGGCTTCCCGGAGCACGTCAGGCAGGCGTCGTACGACGTCCAGCGGGGCCTCCACGGGGTCAACCGGGTCGTAGTCCCGCTCGGCCAGTTCGTCGAGGCTCTGCTGGCCACAGACGCCGCAGGCCGCCGAGGTGACGCCGTACCGCTGGGGTGGTTCACGGTCCGGAGGGCCGTCGAACGTGACGGTGACGGTGTTGAACTGTTGCTCCTGGGTCAGTTTCACATCTGTGCAGTAGGCAACGGTCCGGATCGCGTCCGGGCGGACGGCGAAGCCCTCGCCGAGGCAGAAGCCGGCCGCCAGTTCGAAGTCGGAGCCCGGGGTGCGCATCGTCACGACGAGAGGCTCGGGTGGACGACCGGGCCACTCCAGCCGCAGCTCGAGCGGCTCCTCGGTGGTGACCACGTCCTCACGCCGCGACGTCCGGTCGCCGTCCAGCACCTCGACCTTGAACCTGGTGGTCGGACCTTTGCTCATACGTCCACGGTAGGCCGCTGTCACCACCCGCGCCGCGCGGCCAGCCAGTCGAGGAAGGTCCAGGCGTACAGCCGCTGGTGCTCCCGGAGCGCCGGCGTACAGCCAGGCGGTGGTGGCACGTCGGCGTTCCGCATCATGTACGCCGCGATGGCGCCGACGAAGCAGTCGAGATGGTCGGCCGGCGCGTCCGCAGTCAATGGGTTGGTGCGGACCGCGGTGAACGTGTCGATGCCCTGGTACTGCGCGATCGGCAGCAGACACAGCCAGTCCATCCAGCGCGGGCCGAGAGCGAGCCAGTTCCAGTCGACCGTCCAGCAGGTGCCCGCGTCGTCGAGCAGCAGGTTGTCCGGCCGCAGGTCACCATGTGTCGCGGTGTTGCCGGCGAACGCCTCCGGCGCGAGCTGCATCAGGTCGGCGAGCTCGGGCAGGATCCGGGGCAGCCAGGGCTGCAGGCGCTCGGGCAGCGGGCGATCGCCTGCGATGATCTGCGCCGGGATCTCGAGTGGCGACTCGTCACCTGCCAGGTCGTCGACGAAGGGGTCGAGTCCGGCGAGCGGACTCGGATCCATCACGTCCGCGATCCGCTCCCAGGTTTCCGTCACCAGGGCGAAGTCCTCGACCGACCAAGGCGCCCCCGGCATCCGGCCGGCCACCCACTCGGAAACCACCGCGAACCACTTCCGCTCGTCTGCGACCGCGTGGGCGGTGGCGAGGATGGCGGGGACCCGGATGGCGGCGGGGAGCTGGGGAACGATCTCGGCCTCGCGTTGGTAGGCGCCGTAGGCGTGCATGGTCTCGTCGGACGCCTTCACGAAGACCCGGCGGCCGTCGGCCAGCCGGACCGGCGCGGCAAAACCACTGGTGAATCCCGAGCCGACCGACGGCCCGGCCGCCGCGATCTCGGTGCCGAGGGCAACGGCGAGTGCTTCGTGGAGAGCAGCAGGAAGGGCATCCCAACCCGGTCGCAGGGAGGTTGCGGTGTAGTCGACGTCGGGCGCTCCGGTCATGTCCACAGACGATAGAGCTGCCAGGGTCGAGGGCGCCCGTGGTTTAGCGTGCGGCCTGTGAGTGGATCCGTGGCCTTGCATGTGCCAGACCTGGTCGGCATCTTCGTGTTCGGGATCACCGGTGCGCTGGTCGGCGTACGCAAGAAGCTGGACGTGTTCGGCATCCTGGTGCTTGCCCTGGTCACCGGGCTGGGCGGCGGCTTCATCCGGGACGTGCTGATTGGCGAGACCCCACCGGCCGCGCTCCAGGACGGGCGCTATCTGGTCGTCCCGGTCTTTGCCGGGCTGATCACTTTCTTCCTGCATCCTGGCATCGGGCGCGTCGAGCGACTGGTGAACATCTTCGATGCGGCCGGCCTCGCGCTGTTCTGCGTGACCGGTGCGCAGAAGGCGATCGAGCACGGCCTGTCGCCGCTGTCGGCCGCGCTGCTCGGCACGATCTCCGGGATCGGCGGCGGCGTGATCCGCGACCTGCTGAGCGGCCGCGTTCCCGTCGTACTGCGGTCGGAGATCTACGCCACGCCGGCGTTCCTCGGCGCGGGCATCGTCGTCGCGGCGGCTCTCGAGTACGACGCGACCTGGGTGCCGATCGTCGCCGCGGTGACCTGCTTCGGGATCCGGCTGCTCGCCATCCGCCGCGGCTGGAACGCGCCGCTACCCCGCAATCCGTGACGGCGGTGCCCAACCGTTGACGATGGCGAGTAGCTCGACATAGCGATCCCACTGCGGGCCTGCCTCGGTACGGCGGAGCTCGATCAGCCGGTCACGAAACTCTGGATCGTGCCACAGCGGGGCGTCCGTCGCGATCGCCCGATACCCCGAGACCATCCGTCGTACCGCTGCCCGGAAGTCATCGTCCTGGACCAGCGCGGCAAGCTCCAGCCAAGCCTCGACCTGCTCCACGTCGGCGTCGTCGGGGAGTTCGGGGGTGAGGTTCTGCCGGATCGCGGCGAAGCGTGGATCCTCGCCGAGGACCGCGGTCAGGAAGTCCGCGATCAAGGTACGGCGTTCGTCCTCAGACTGAGCGGTCTGGTTGTGCATGTGTTCAAGCTCCTCCGGGGTGGAATGGCGCCGAGCTGCGATAGACAACACGGCATGGCGCACTCGCAGGCTCTGGATCTCGACGGCCACCGCGGCGGCATGCGCGGCCAGGACCTCGCCCAGCGTCCGCTCCCGCTCCAGCACTGCCCGCACCGTCGGCAGATCGATGCCCAATCCTCGCAACGTCCGAATCAACTCGAGCCGCGCAAGGGCGTCCGCCTCGTACCGCCGATGTCCGGCAGCGGTCCGATGCGAAGCCAGCAGGCCCAACTCGGAGTAGTGGCGCACGGCCTTCACCGACACTCCACCCAGCCGAGCTAGCTCACCGATCGAGTACTCCATACCCACACCTTCACACCTCCCGTAACGGGAGGTGCAAGCCCTAGTTGTGGGCGAAGCGGGTCTTGGGCCGGGCGAAGGTCGTCGAGACGGCCGCCACCAACGCACAGGCGATCCCGAAGGAGAACGGGACCCAGTACGCCGTGGACGGACCCCAGAGGTCCACTGCGTGACCTGAGAGGGCGTTTCCGGGAGCCACTCCGAGCAGCATGCCGGTGACGGTCCACGTGATCGCCTCGGTCAGGCGCTGCGGCGGGACCCACTCCTCGACGCAGGCGGTGACGGCGACCATCGTCGGCGCAATGGTGAGACCGCAGCAGAACAGGACCACTCCGAGGAGCAGCACACTGTTGACCCAGGGGAGTGGCGCCAGGGTGATCGCCAGCAACATCGTGCCGAACAGCAGCCGCCGCTCCACCGGAGCCTGCCAGTGCACCGAGCCGTACCAGAGACCGGCCAGCAAGCTGCCGAACGCCCACACGGCCAGTACGACGCCGGACAGCTGGGCTTGGCCCTTCTCGGTGGTGAACGCGATCGTGACCACCTCGGCACCACCGAGGGTCGCGCCGAGTCCGAGACCGATCAGGCTGAGCAGCAAGATCGAGAGCCAGGGGAGTGGTGCCTGCTCCTTGCCGTGGGCCTTGCCCCGGCCGGGCGGGTCGGAGGCGCGCAGCAACGCCAGCCAGATCCCGCCGGCCAGTCCCAGCAGTCCGGCCGCCGACAGAGCGGCGTACGGGCTGACCTGGGTGGCGAGCGCGGTCACGACGACCGGGCCGACGACGAAGACGACCTCGTCGCCGACCGCCTCGAGCGCGAACGCGGTCTGCAGCGCCCGGCCCCGGCCGAGCAGATGCGTCCAGCGGGCCCGGACGAACGAGCCGACCTGCGGGCGGGTGCCACCGGCAACGAACGAGAGCACGTACAGGACCCAGATGGGTGCGTCGGCACGCACCGCGACGAGGAGGAACCCGAGCGCGATCGTGCAGACGATCGAACCGGCCAGCAGCAGCGTCCGCTGGCCGAAACGGTCGACCAGCCGCCCCTGGATCGGACCGGTGAGTGCGCCGGCGATGACACCGACCCCGGACACCGCACCGGCCAGGCCGTACGACCCGGTCTCGCGGGCGATCAGGATGACGATGCCGAGGCCGAGCATCGAGATCGGCATACGCCCGAGGATCCCGGCGGTGAAGAACGCACTGGCACCGGGACGGCGCATGAGATGGACATAAGGCTTGAGCATGAGAGACCGGCAACACCCTAGCTCTTGGCGGTCTGAGAAACTCGGAATATGCCGTTGCCCCAGTCGCCTGCCGCTGTCCCGTACGACGCCGTCCTGCTGCTGTCCTTCGGAGGTCCCGAGAAGCCCGAGGACGTGCTGCCGTTCCTGCAGAACGTGACCCGCGGCCGGGGCATCCCGGACGAGCGGCTGAAGGAGGTCGGCGAGCACTACTACGCGTTCGGCGGGAAGAGCCCGATCAACGACCAGAACCGGGCCCTGCTCGAGGCGCTGCGGGCGTCGTTCGACGAGATCGGCCTGGATCTGCCGATCTACTGGGGCAATCGCAACTGGGCGCCGTACCTGACCGACACGATGCGCCAGATGGCCGCCGACGGCATCCGCCGTGCGGTGGTGATCGTCACGTCCGCCTACCCGTCGTACTCCGGCTGCCGGCAGTACCGCGAGAACCTCGAGGACGCGGCCAAGGAGGTCCCGGACGCGCCGCGGATCGACAAGCTCCGGCACTACGCGAACCACCCCGGCTTCGTCGGATCGTTCGTCGAGTCGACCGCCGAGGCACTCGGCGAGCTCCCCGAGGGCTCCGCGATCGCGTACGTGACGCACTCGATCCCGGCCGCGATGAACGCGACCAGCGGCCCGGACGGCAACGGGTACGTCGACTGGCACCTGGACGTGGCCGCGGAGATCACTGCCGCGCTCGAGCGCCGTACTGGGAAGACTGGGCGGACCGACCTGGTCTATTGCTCACGCTCCGGTCCGCCGCAGGTGCCGTGGCTCGAGCCGGACGTGAACGACCACCTGGAGTCGCTGGCGGCCGAGGGTGTGCCGGGCGTGGCCGTCGTGCCGATCGGGTTCGTCAGCGACCACATGGAGGTCATCTACGACCTCGACACCGAGGCCGCCAAGACCGCCGAGAAGCTGGGTCTGCCGATGGCCCGGGCCGCGACGCCCGGGACCGACCCGCAGTTCGTCTCGATGCTGCGCGACCTGGTCGTCGAGCGGGCCGCCGCCGAACGCGGCGAGGAGCCGGCCCGACCCTGCGTCGGCAAGCTCGGGCCGGGCTGGGACGACTGCCGCCACGACTGCTGCCCACCTCTGCGCCGACCAACTGCCAAGGAAGCCGTATGACGACCGAGAACCCGCAAGACCTCCTCAAGCTCGCGGTGGAGGTGGCGGAGGAGGCGGCCCGGCTGATCGTCGAACGCCGCCGCGGCACCATCACCGTCGCCGACACCAAGAGCACGGTCACCGATGTGGTCACCGCCGTGGACCGCGAATCCGAGGAACTGATCCGGGCGCGGATCCTGCAGGCCCGGCCGGACGACTCGTTCCTCGGCGAGGAGGGTGACGATGTCGCCGGCTCGAGCGGCGTGCGCTGGGTCGTCGACCCGATCGACGGCACGGTCAACTACCTGTACGACCTCCCGACGTACGCCGTCTCGATCGCGGTCGAGTACGACGGGACGACAGTGGCCGGTGTCGTCGTCGACGCCCCGAAGGGTGAGGTGTTCACCGCCACGAAGGGTGGCGGCGCGTTCGTGGACGGGAAGCCGATCCGGGTCTCGGGCTGCACCGACCTGAATACCGCTCTGGTCGGGACCGGCTTCGGGTACGACGCCGACCGCCGCCAGGTGCAGGCCGAGGTGGTCCAGCATCTGATCACCAAGGTCCGCGACATCCGCCGGATCGGGGTGGGCGCGCTCGACCTCTGTTATGTCGCCTGTGGCCGGCTGGACGCTGTCTACGAACGCGGACTGAATCCGTGGGACTACGGAGCGGGTGCGCTGATCGCGGCCGAGGCCGGTGGGACCATCGGCGGTCTGCACGGCGCCCCGGTGTCGCCGGAGATGTCGATCGCGGCCAGTCCGGCGCTGTTCGGCCCGTTCCACGACCTGCTGGCCGAAGCGAACCCCTTGCGCGCGTAGATGTCGCTGAGTGCACATTGCTGCGCAGGAGTGCGCACTAACGAGCAATTCGGTGTTCGGTCCTGACATTTGTGGAGACACGCGGGTCAATACATGGACCCCGACGCGCGCGAAGGGCCCTTCATAGGGCACAATCCCGTCCTCGGGAACGGTAGTTGCCGGTCCCGGCCTGACTGTCAAGGGTTTCGGGGGACGAAGATTCAGCGCGGTGCTTCGGCGCGGAATTTCTCGGCCGCTTTACCCGTTCAAGGGCTCAGCAGGCAACACCACGGGTACGAAGAGGGCAGGGAAACACCATGGCGACTGATTACGACGCCCCGCGCAAGACGGACGAGGACGCATCCGAAGAGTCGATCGAGGAACTGAAGACTCGCCGTCACGACAAGAACTCCGGCAAGGTCGACGAGGACGAGGCCGAGGCCGCGGAGAGCTTCGAGCTGCCCGGCGCCGACCTGAGCCACGAAGAGCTGGCGGTGCGGGTGCTCCCGCGCCAGGCCGACGAGTTCACCTGTTCGAGCTGCTTCCTGGTACACCACCGCAGTCAGCTCGCCGAGACGAAGAACGGGCAGCTGATCTGCCGCGACTGCGCAGCCTGACACCAGCGCCCTTCTTCTTGACCCACAGCGGGACCGTTCCCAGACCCCTGGGAACGGTCCCGCTGTTGTCTGCCCTACTTCTCGAGCTGCTTCTCGACGCTCTTGACCAGGCCGCCCGGGGCCTTCGCGTCCTGCTCGTACCCCGGCGGTGCGTACCCGGTCGACTTGAGCCAGTACGACGCCGCCCGCCGCTCCGCGAACAACTTCGCGGCCGCCGCCGCGGCCCCGCTCGCCACCGCCCAGCTGACGACCTCGACGTACCCGCCCTGGCCGTTCTTCGGCGGCTTGCCACCTGAGCCGATCTTCCAGGCCGTGGTCACCGCCTTGTTCGCGAGCAGACCCACGACGATGGTGAACGCGGCCTGCACCAGCTTCCAGCCGATCTTCGCTCCGACCACAGCAGCCTCCCTAACGCAAGTCCCCGACAGTCAGGATCTTGCCACGCTGTGCCCCGTCAGCGCCGCTGCCAACCGGTCCGGGTGCCTCGTGGCGATCACCCAGTACGGCGCGGGGTCGCGCGGATCGGTGATCTCGACCCGGACCGCGCCCTTCACATAGCTGCGCAGCAGTAGGTAGGCCTTCGGATCGCAGTCCCGTCCGAACGCGTGCCGCGCGTCGTCGCCGGTCAGTGCCTCGACCTTGCCGAGGAACGCCCGTCCGATCACGGCCCGCCCGGCCTGCAGCCGCTCACCGTCCACCACGACCCGCGCGGCGCCGTACTGGACGAACCAGAGGACCAGGATGAGCGCGGCGACGCCGCCGACGAGGGTGCCGGCGAACATCCCGACCGGCACAGTCACGATGGCGAACAGCGTGACGACCAGGGCCACGGCGATGATCCACCAGGACACCGGCACGCTCAGGCGTTCACGATAAATTGGCACAGCACCAGCCTGGCACGTGGGCGGTCCAGGCACGTCGATAGGGTCTGCTCTCGTGACCGAGGTACTGATCCAGCGACTCGACCCTGACTTGCCCGTTCCGTCCTACGCGCATCCGGGCGACGCCGGCGCGGACCTGGTGGCGGCCGGCGACATCACTCTGAAGCCTGGCGAGCGCGGTCTGGTCGGCACTGGCATCGCCATCGCGCTGCAGGACGGGTACGCCGCCTTCGTACACCCACGGTCCGGCCTGGCGGCAACGCACGGCGTTTCGATCGTCAACGCTCCGGGCACCGTGGACGCGGGTTACCGCGGCGAGATCAAGGTGTGCCTGATCAACCACGACCCGCACGCGGAGGTGACGCTGCGGCGCGGCGACCGGATCGCGCAACTGGTCATCCAGCAGGTGGAGAAGGCGCGGTTCGTCGAGGTGACGTCGCTGCCGGGTTCCGCCCGCGGTGACGGGGGGTACGGCTCGACCGGCGGTTTCGGTGATGTGACACGCTGAACACCTGCGCCCGTTGACCTGACGGATGCGCGAAACTACGGCGGCTGTACCAAGACGAAGAACCAGGGAAGTAGAGAACAGTGATCTTCCGCCGCAAGGCCAAGAACGACGACCCCGAGACGACCGAGCAGGACGCCGCGCCGCAGGCGCCTGCCGTCGGGCCGTTCGACTCCGCTGAGGTCGACCCCGAGGTGCTCGAGGCGGAGGACCGCATCGACCTGGGCGCGCTGGTGGTCACCGGCATGCCCGGGATGGAACTGCGGCTGCAGGTCGACGAGCAGAGCGGCCAGGTGCAGGCAGTACTGCTGGTGCTGGACGACTCCGCTCTGGAACTGCGCGCCTTCGCGGCGCCGAAGACGAGCGGCATCTGGTCCGAGGTACGGCGAGAGATCGCCGCCGAGGCCAGCCGGATGGGCGGTACGGCGACCGAGTCCGAGGGATCGTTCGGCACCGAGCTGGTGCTGGTCGTGCCGGTCGAGGACCCGGAGGGCCAGATCTTCAGCCAGACCTCGCGGGTGCTCGGTGTGGACGGCCCGCGCTGGCTGCTGCGAGCTACTGTGCTCGGCCGCGCCGCGGTCGAACCCGACGCCGCGTCGACGATGGAGCAGGCGCTGCGCAACGTCATCGTGGTCCGCGGGAGTGAGCCGATGGCCGTCCGCGAATCGCTGCCGTTGCGGCTCCCGCCGGGCGCTCAGCCCGCGGACGAAGAACAGGGCTGAACGGACTACACTCGAATCATGGGTAGCGACAAACCCGAGGGATTGTTTCGGCGTGCCTTCCGGGGGCTGGCCGGTGACCGGGACCAGCAGGACGCCGAGGTTCTCCAGGACTTCGCGCAGGACTGCGGTGCCCGGTCCATCACCGGCTGCCACGACCGCGAACTGGTCACGCTGTACGGCACGCTGCGCACCATCACGTTCAGCCCACGCGGCGGCGTACCGGCACTGGAGGGTGAGTTGTACGACGGCACCGGGACGGTCAAGCTGATCTGGCTCGGCCGGCGCAGGATCGCTGGGATCCATCCCGGCTCGGAACTGATCGCCTCCGGGCGGATCGGGGTCGTGGACGGTGACCGGGTGATGTTCAACCCGCGCTACGAACTCCGTCCGACGGCTGCGCATGGCTGAGCCGCAGTCCGGGCCGCAGTCGCGCCGGGACCAGGTCGAGGAGAACCTCGAGGAGAAGCTGGTCGAGATCCTGCGCCCCGAGCTCGACGCCGCCGAGCACGAACTCACCGCGGACCAGCAGCCCGCTCCGGAGTCGGAGCAGCCGGCCGAGAAGCCCGCGAAGCCGCAGACCACCGACAAGGACTTCTTCCACGCGCTCGGTGGCTGGGGCGCCCTGCTCGACATCGGCCTGCCCTGGATCGCGTTCCTGATCGTCTACGGCGCGTCCGACCACAACCTGCGGCTCGCGCTGATCGTCGCGGTCGGCTCGGGTGCACTCGCCGCCGTACTCCGTCTGATCCGCAAGCAGCCGCTGCGCAACGTCTTCGGCGGCTTCGTCGGTGTCCTGATCTCCGCCTGGGTCGCCAACCGCACCGGCGACGCGAAGGACGTCTACGTTCCCGGCCTGCTGACGAACCTCGGGTACGGCGCCCTGTACCTGATCACCGTGCTGATCCGCTGGCCCCTGTTCGGCGTCCTGTACGGCGTGATCACCCAGACCGGCACGGCCTGGCGCAAGGACCCGGCGATGCTCAAGGGGTTCTCGCGCGCGACGATGGTGTTCGTCGGCCTGTTCGCGATCCGCCTGATCGTCCAGGTCCCGCTGTACCTGGCCGGTTACCTGAACGCGCTGGGCATCGCGAAGGTCGGCCTCGGCCTTCCGTTCTACGCCCTGGCGCTGTGGATGGCGTACGCCGTACTGCGCGGATCGCTGCCGCCGGACAAGTGGGACGAGGCACGCGACCACGTCACCCACCTGCTCCGGGGCAACAAGAAGTAGAAGGCCCTACTCGCTCTTGCGGTGGTGCGGGGAGAGGATGTCCTCGAGCTGTTCCTCGGTCTCGTCTGCCGCGACGAACAGGAGCTCGTCGTTCAGCTCCAGGGTGCCTTCCGGGTCCGGGCGCAGGACCCGGCCCTCGCGCAGGATCACCACGAGCGCGGTGTCCAGCGGCCAGTCGATGTCGCCGACGCGCTGACCGATCATGGGGGAGTCCTCGGGCAGAGTCAGCTCGACCAGGTTCGCGTCGCCCTGGCGGAAGGTGAACAGCCGGACCAGGTCGCCGACCGAAACAGCCTCCTCGACCAGTGCGGACATGATCCGCGGCGTCGACACCGAGACGTCGACACCCCAGGCCTCGTTGAACATCCACTCGTTCCGCGGATGGTTGACCCGGGCAACAGTCCGGGGAACGCCGAACTCGGTCTTGGCGAGCAGCGAGACGACCAGGTTGACCTTGTCGTCGCCGGTGCTGGCGATCGCCACCTGACAACGCTGCAGCGCGGCCTCCTCGAGTGAGGACAGCTCGCACGCGTCGGCGAGCAGCCATTCGGCCTGCGGCACCGACTCGGCCTTGATCGCTCGTGGGTCCTTGTCGATCAGCAGCACCTCGTGGCCGTTCTCCAGCAACTCGGCGGCGATCGAACGACCGACGTTGCCGGCGCCGGCGATGGCTACCCGCATCACAGCTCCTCAGGCTTGGTGCCGAGCTGGGACTCGATCGCGGCGGCGTCCCGCTCCAGCATCACGACATGGACCAGATCGCCCTCCTGGATGACCGTGTCGGCCTTGGGCAGGACTCCTTCGCCGAGCCGGGTCAGGAACGCGACCCGGGCACCGGTGGCCTTCTCGATGTCGAACGCGAGCCGGCCGACCCACTCGGAGTGCACATGGACCTCGGCCAGCCGGACCGTCCCGGACGGGTCGCGCCACTCCGGCTCGGAGCCCTCCGGCAGCAGCCGGCGCATCATCTGGTCGACGGTCCAGCGCACAGTGCCGACGGTCGGAATACCGAGCCGCTGGTACACCTCGGCACGTCCGGGGTCGTAGATCCGGGCGACCACGTTGTTGATGCCGAAGGTCTCCCGGGCCACCCGGGCGGCGAGGATGTTCGAGTTGTCGCCGTTCGAGACCGCGGCGAAGGCCTCCGCGTCCTCGATCCCGGCCTCGATCAGGATCTCGCGGTCGAAGCCCATCCCGACGATGGTCCGGCCGGTGAAGTTCGGGCTCAGCCGGCGGAAGGCATCGGCCGACTGGTCGATGATCGCGACCGTGTGGCCCCGCTTCTCCAGGCCTCGCGCGAGCGTCGACCCGACGCGGCCGCAGCCCATGATGACGACGTGCACTCGGTGATCACTCCCTGCCCCGTCTGGGGCGGCTGGGTCGGACTCGGCAGGGATAGACGCTACACCGGACCGGGGCTCCCTCTAACATCACGGACCGCGCTTCCCTCTAACATCACCGGTGTGACCCCCGCTCTCGGCGATATCGGTAAACGGCTGCTGCTCGGACGCAAACTGCGCAGCACCCAGTTGGGCGAGACCCTGCTGCCCAAGCGCATCGCCCTCCCCGTTTTCGCCAGCGATGCGCTGTCGTCGGTCGCGTATGCCCCGGACGAGATCTTCCTGACCCTGTCGATCGCCGGTCTGGCGGCGCTCACGATCTCCTGGAAGATCTCGCTCGCGGTCGCCGTGGTCCTGGTTGTCGTGGTGCTGTCCTACCGGCAGAACGTGCACGCCTATCCGTCCGGTGGCGGCGACTACGAGGTCGCCAACGTCAACCTGGGTCCGACGGCCGGCCTGACGGTAGCCAGCGCGTTGATGGTCGACTACGTGCTCACTGTCGCGGTGTCGATCTCGTCCGCCGCGCAGTACGCCGCGTCGGCCATCCCGGCGCTGGAAGGGCACCAGGCCACGGCGGCCGTGATCGCGGTGCTGTTCCTGACCACGATGAATCTGCGCGGTGTCCGCGAGTCCGGGGCCGCGTTCGCGATCCCGACGTACATCTTCATGTTCACCATCCTGGGGATGGCCGCCTGGGGCTTCGGCCGGCTGTTGTTCGGCCACCTGCCGGATGCGTCCAGCGCAGGCTTCGGCATCGCGGCCGAGGACCCGTTCGCCCACGGCGCCAGCGGGTTCGCGATGGCGTTCCTGATCCTGCGGGCGTTCTCCTCCGGGTGCGCCGCGCTCACCGGCGTAGAGGCGATCAGCAACGGCGTACCGGCCTTCAAGAAGCCGAAGAGCCGGAACGCCGCGACCACGCTGGCGCTGCTCGGCAGCATCTCGATCCTGATGGTGATCAGCGTGGTGACGCTGGCGAATGTGATGAAGGTCCGGTTCGCCGAGGACCCGGCCACCCAGCTGACCCGCGACGGAGTTCCCGTCGGCCCCGATTACCACCAGGACCCGGTGATCGGGCAGCTGGCCAAGGGCATCTTCGACCACTTCTCGCCCGGCTTCTACCTGGTCGCGGCCGCCACCGGCGTGATCCTGGTGCTGGCCGCGAACACCGCGTTCAACGGCTTCCCGGTGCTCGGCTCGATCCTGGCCCGGGACGGCTACCTGCCACGTCAACTGCACACCCGCGGTGACCGGCTCGCGTTCAGCAACGGCATCGTCATCCTGGCCGGCTTCGCGATCGTGCTGATCGTCGCCTTCAACGCCGAGGTGACCCGGCTGATCCAGCTCTACATCGTCGGCGTGTTCGTCTCGTTCACGATCAGCCAGACCGGCATGGTCCGGCACTGGACCCGGCTGCTGCGCGACGAGCAGGACCCGGGCGCGCGGGCGCGGATGATCCGGTCCCGGATCATCAACACGGTCGGCCTGACCCTGACCGGCGTGGTGCTGGTGATCGTGCTGATCACCAAGTTCCTGCTCGGCGCGTACATCGCGATCATCGCGATGGCGGTGCTGTTCATGCTGATGAAGGGCATCCGCCGGCACTACAGCCGGGTCAGCGAGCAGATGGCGGTCGAGGGGGACGAGCCGCTGATGCTGCCGTCGCGGGTGCACGCGATCGTGCTGGTGTCGAAGCTGCACAAGCCGACGCTGCGGGCGCTGGCGTTCGCGAAGGCGGCCCGGCCGTACATGCTCGAGGCGGTCACGGTCGACGTCGACCGGGACGAGTCCGAGGCCCTGCAGACCGAGTGGGACAACCGGGGCATCCCGGTTCCGCTGAAGCGGCTCGCCTCGCCGTACCGGGAGATCACCCGGCCGATCCTGCAGTACGTGCGCGACATCCGGCGGCAGTCGCCGCGGGACGTGGTGATGGTCTACATCCCCGAATACGTGGTCGGGCACTGGTGGGAGCACATCCTGCACAACCAGAGCGCACTGCGGCTCAAGGGGCGGCTCTTGTTCACACCTGGTGTGATGGTTACGTCCGTTCCTTACCAGCTGATCTCTTCGCAGGTGGCCCAGGAACGGCAGGACCGGGTGGAACGGGTCGCCGGCCAGGTACGGCGTGGGGCCCGCAAGGCGTCAGGAGATCGGTGACGGACGAGGACATCGTCGGGACGGTAGTCGAGCTGGAAGTAGGACCAGTAGCGCACGGGGGACACTGTGTGGCCCGGCACGAGGGGCAGGTGGTCTTCGTCCGGCACGCGTTGCCGGGTGAGCTGGTCCATGCCCGCATCACCGAGCAGACCGCGAAGTACCTGCGGGCTGACGCCGTGCAGGTACTGACACCGTCACCGCAGCGGATCGAGGCGCCCTGCCCGTACGCCGGACCGGGCCTGTGCGGAGGGTGTGACTTCCAGCACGCCAACATCGTCGAGCAGCGGCGACTGAAGGCCACAGTGGTGTCGGACACGCTCCGGCGGATCGGTGGCATCGAGCGCACGGTGGTGATGGAGTCGCCGGGCGACGACGGTCTCGGCTGGCGTACCCGGATGCGGTACGCCGTTGTCGACGGCCGGCCGGGCATGTACGCGCACCGCTCGCACGACCTGATCCCGATCGAGCAGTGCCTGATCGCTCACCCGGACGCGCCCGACGTACTGGGGCAGCGATGGCCGGGCGAGTCGTCCGTGCAGGCTGTTGTGTCGTCGGAGGGCAAGACCGCCCTGCTGACGGGCGATGAGCCCGGCGGACGGGTCGTCGAGGTGGTGCGCGACCGGCGGTTCCGGGTGGAGGCCGGCGGGTTCTGGCAGGTGCACCCGGCCGCTCCGGAGACGCTGGTGGACGCCGTACTGAGTGGATTGGAGCCTGCGGCGGGGGAGACCGCGCTGGATCTGTACTCCGGGGTCGGACTGTTCGCGGCGTTCCTGGCCGAGGCGGGGTGCGCCGTACTGGCGATCGAGGGCGACAAGGACGCGGTGCGCAACGCGCGGCGGAACCTGCACGACCTGCCGGGCGTCACGCTGGAGACCGGTGATGTCGACCGCGTGCTGAACGCGGCCGCCGGGCAGGGACTCGAGCACGTGGACCTGGTCGTGCTGGACCCACCACGCACGGGTGCGGGCAAGGACGTCGTACGGCGGATCGCGGCGCTGGCTCCGCGGCGGGTGGCGTACGTGGCGTGTGATCCGGCGGCGCTGGCGCGCGATCTGAAGACGTTCGGGAAGCTCGGGTACGGGATCGCGTCGCTGCGTGCCTTCGACCTGTTCGGCATGACCCACCACATCGAGTGCGTCGCCATCCTCGAGCCCGTGGAAGGTGAAGTGGTGGTGTCCGGAGGGCTCGGGTAGCGTTCTGGCCCTGGATTCCAATGCGCTGGAGACCTGATGCCGCTGGTTGACCTGGACGACCCGGAGGAGTTGCGCGCCCGCTGGACCGCACTCGCCGCGGTCGCCCATGCCACCGGGTTCGACCGGCGGTGGTACGCCGACGAGGACGGGTACCACCACCAGGACGAGACCGGGTCGGTGCTGCGGATGCAGCGGCTCGAGGACGGGCGCGCGGTCCTGTTCGGGTTCCAGACGCAGCACAGCCAGACGAGGCGCGCCGACCTGCTGGCGGGGTCGCCGGACTGGATCGGCCAGCCGGAGGTTCGGCGGCGCCAGACCGCCGGCGAGCTCGGGTTCGTGTACGGCGCGTTCAACGGGACGTGGGCGCGGGCGGCGTACCCGGGAGATCCGTGGCAGCCGGCCGAGGACGGGTTCACGCAGATCGGGCAGTGGATCACCTCGGACGCGGACGCCGCCGCGGAGATGATCGAGTGGGTCGCGGAGTGGGCGGACTACCTCGGCGGCCTGGACGAGCTGCAGCCGTTCGGGGTGCAGTTGATCCAGACCGCCGGCTCGTCCGGCATCTCCTTGGAGGCGCTGCAGGCGTTCTTCGATCACTTCGAGATCGACGCGCGATCGCCGGTCCAGCCGGACCTGCCGTCCGGCGTCGTCGCGGCCGAGGACTTCACCCGGAACTTTGCAGTCGCGGAAAGTTTCGCCGACGACCCTGACACAGCCGAGGTGTCGGTCGTTGAGGATGTTGTGATTGGAGCATCCGACGGGCCTGCCCCGGTGGACGAGGAGGACGAGCAGTCCTTCATCGTGCCGCCCGGCATCAGCCCGTTCACCGGCCAGCCGATCGACGAGGCCCCATTGGTCCCGTCGTACGAGCAGCCTGTTCATGAGCAGCCTGTTCAGGAGGAGCCTGCGTTCGAGGGGCCGGCGGTGTATCAGCAGGTCGCGTACCGGCCGGAGGCGCCGGCGGAGTACGGGGTCACCGGCAAGAAGCAGGGGTGGCTGCGGCGGCGTAAGCACGAGAACGCTCCTGAGCATCCGGCCGGTTTCGGGGGCGAGGGCGGTGGCGCGGCTGGCGGCGCGGCTGGTGGGCCGGCTCCTGGGACGTATCTGCCGGACGATGTGTCGGGTGGCGGGCTGCCGGCGTACGGCGGTGGTCTGCCTTCGTCGGAGCCGCCGCGTGTCGGTGGTGGGGTGCACGAGGGGGAGGACTTCTACGCGAGCCTGTTCGCGGACGGTCCCTCGGCGGCGTCGTACCAGCAGGATGCTGCTGAGCAGGACTGGGAGACCGCCGAGCAGGCCGGCTGGAGCGAGCAGGAAGCCACCAGCGAGTACAACCCGTTCGCCGACGAGACCGCCGCTCCTGAGCCCGAGCCCGAACGAGAGTGGGTCGGCGGCGCCTGGATCAACGGTCAGTGGGTCGAGGACGCCGCCAACTACCACCCCCAGCCCGCCACCTCCTCAGACGACGACGAAGCCCCCACCGCAGAAATAGCTGCCGTCCCCGACACCGACCCACAAGCCGCCCAATCCCCCTTCGCCCCCGCCACCCCAGACCGCGGCCAGTCGCCCTTCGCAACCACCCCTGCCCAAGCCCAATCCGACACCGCCCAACACGAGGCAGGCGTCACCCCGGACGCTGACGTCGTGCGTGGCGAGGCTGGCGTTGCGCGGTTCGAGGGTGATGTTGCGCGGGGCGGAGCTGGCGTAGCGCGAGGCCAAGCCGCTGGTGCATGGGACGAGGCAGGCGCTCCGCGGGACCAGGCCGACGCTTCGCGGGACGAGCCCGGCGGTGCCTGGAGCGAAGCGGGCGTTGCGCCAGGCGAGGCAGGCGTTGCGCGGGGCGACGTGGACTCGTTTGAGGACGACGACGAGGAGGAGCTGGCGTCGTTTACTGGGCCTTCGCCGTTCGCGCCGGTGGGGGCGGGGGAGCCCGAGCACGATCAGACTGCTGAGGTTCCTGCGGTTCGGGTCGACGAGCTCGACGACCAGACGGCCGAGGTCCCAGCCGTGTCGGCGGAGCTGCCTGAGGCTCCGGTCGAGGCTAAAGCTCAAGTTGAGCCTCACCCTCAACCACAACCGTGGCCGCAGCCCCAGCCGGAGCCCTGGCCCCAACCAGAGCCCCACCCGGCCCCCTGGCCGCAGCCGGACCCACAGCCGTCACCAACCCCGGACCCATTCCCGCGCCCAGAGCCCCACCCAGAGCCCGCACCGAGCCCGACCCCGGACCCGCAGCCGCACCCAGACCCAGATCCGGACCGCGAGCCATGGCCCGCCCCCGAGCCAGAACCACTGACCCCAGAACCCGACCCAACCCCAGCACCACAACCAGAACCCGACCCAGACCAAGGGCCCTGGCCAACCCCAGACCCCAACCCCAACCAGTGGACCCACCCCCACACCGAACCCCACCCCATCCCCGGCCACCAGCCCCAGCCGGCTCCCGGTCCCCAGCACAACCCGAACCACTGGCCCCCGCCAGAGCCGGCCGCGCAGCATGAGCCGGACCAGTGGCCCCACCCGGAGCCGGCTTCACAGCCGGGGCGTGAACACGAGCGGTGGGGTGAGCCGGCGGCCGAGGCTGTGCAGTACCAACAGTCCGAGCATGAGAACGGGTCCTGGCAGCACCCCGATCCGGAAGACGACCGGTGGGCGCAGGCTGAACCTGCACAAATGCAGGAAGGCTGGACTCAGGCGGAGGCGGAGTCGGCTCCGCACACGCCGGAACCGCACGCGTCGGCTCCACAGGCGTCGACTCCAGACGTGTCCGGGTCGGATGTGTCCCGGGCGGAGGTGTGGGGCGGGTCTGCGGACCGGGGTTGGCAGGCGGAGGAGGCTGGTGCGTACTCCGTGCCGGTGGCGGATGCGGATGCGCCGACCGGGGAGATCCCGGTGGTGGAGGACGACGTCGCTGCCGGGCCTGGGCCGATCGTGAATGCGCCCGAGGCGAGCGCGGCGTCAGGTCTGGTGGACGACGAGGCGCCCACCGGGCCTATGCCTGTGGTGAACGCGGACGCCAGGTCCGAGGACGACGACGCGCCTGCCGGACAGGTGCCGGTCGGGCATGCCAACGGCTTCACGCGTGGGGAGCCGGGCGGGCGTGTCCTTCGTGGAGATGGCGACGACGCGCCTGGCGGGTCTGTGCCGGTCGGACACCCGAACGGGTTCTCGGGTGTGGATGACGATGACGTGCCGACTGGGTCTGTGCCGGTTGTGCAGGGGAGTGGCTTCCCGGGGGACGTGCCGGCTGAGTCTGTGGCGTTCGCGGGGGACAACGGCTTCTCGGATGACGACACTCCGACGGGCGCTGTGCCGGTGGTGGGTGCCGAGCAGGACGCGGATGACGACACTCAGACGGGCGTCGTACCGGTCGCCGGGGCTGACGGCCTGCCGGAGTCGGATGGGGTCGGAGCGGACTTGGGTGTTCCGGCGGCTCGGGTTATTGAGCGGATGTCTATTCCTGGGCTCGCGTTGGCTGGGTCTGATGGGCCGGCGATCGAGCTCGTGCCGGGGTCTATCGAGGAAGCGTTGCGGGCCGAGGTGGAGCGGCCTCGGCCGCGGCCGCAGGAGTCGGTGGCGTTCGAGGCGCTGCATGCCTGGTGCCGCGCGCGGACCGCGATCGTCCCGTCGGGGTTCACCATCCAGGTCCAGGTGCTCGACCCGGCCGCGCCGTCGTACCGGTTCGACCTGGAGCCGCCGGACGTGGACGACCCGGAGTTCGCCGCGGACAAGCTGAGCGGGCTGCTCGGCGATCTGTGGGTGACCGAGGCGGAGAGCGAGCTCGGCGGCTGGTTGTTCGCCCGGATCGACGCGGCAGGCCGGACCATGCGGGTGGACCGCTGGTACGACCGCGTCCCGGACTGGTGGGACAACCCGGTGGAGCCGCGGCTCGACGTCAACGGTCTGGTCCGGCGACTGTACGGTCGCGGTCCGCAGTGGCAGCCGTCGTACCTGGAAAGGCTGTACACGACCGCAAGATAGCGTTGGCGCCATGCTTCTCAGAATCTTCACCGAACCCCAGCAAGGTGCCTCGTACGACGATCTGCTCGCGGTGGCACGCAAGACCGAGGAGAACGGGTTCGACGCGTTCTTCCGGTCCGACCACTACCTGGCGATGGGCGATCACGACGGCCTGCCCGGACCGACCGACGCATGGATCACGCTGGCCGGCCTGGCCCGTGAGACGCAGCGGATCAAGCTCGGCACGCTCGTCAGTTCGGCGACGTACCGCAACCCGGGCGTGCTCGCGATCACGGTCGCCCAGGTCGACCAGATGAGCGGCGGCCGCGCCGAGCTGGGCCTCGGGGCCGGCTGGTACGAGGCCGAGCACAAGGCGTACGGAATGGACTTCCCGGACACCCCCGGCCGCTTCGACCTGCTGACCGAGCAGCTCGAGCTGATCACCGGCCTGTGGGACACACCGGTGGGGGAGAAGTACGACTTCGCCGGCAAGCACTACCAGCTGACCGACTCGCCGGCGCTGCCGAAGCCGGTCCAGCAGCCGCACCCGCCGGTTATCGTCGGCGGCGCGGGCAAGAAGCGTACGCCGGCTCTCGCGGCGCAGTTCGCGAGTGAGTTCAACGCCGGGTTCCGCACCGTCGAGCTCACCGACACTCTGTTCCGGCGCGTCCAGGCCGCCTGCGATGCGATCGGCCGCGACCCGAAGACCCTCGCTCTGTCCACCGCACACACCGTTGTCGTCGGCAAGGACGACGCGGAGGTCAAGCAGCGCGCCGACGCGATCGGCCGCGACGTCGACGACCTGAGGCAGAACTCGATCGCCGGCACCCCCGCCGAGGTCGTCGACCGGCTCAGCCAGTACGCCGCCGTCGGATCCCAGCGCCAGTACGTCCAGATCATGGACCTCCAGGACCTCGACCACCTCGACCTGATCGCGGCGGAAGTTCTTCCACAGGTTTCCTGACGGCGGGAAAGTTGGCTCGATGTCGTGTATCTTGATGTCGAGAGAGTTTGTGGCGCGAGGTTAGGGGAACCTGACCTCGCGGCCGGGCCGCGTGCTCGGCAGGATGGGTTCAGCGAACAGGACCGGATAGAGGAGCAGGCTGATGGCCAGCGTCGACAGCTTCGGTGCCAAGGGTGCACTCGAGGTCAACGGACAGTCGTACGAGATCTTCAGGTTGGCGGGCATCGAGGGCGCGGACACGCTGCCGTACTCGCTCAAGGTGCTGCTGGAGAACCTGCTGCGCACCGAGGACGGCGCGAACATCACCGCCGAGCACATCACCAAGCTCGGCAGCTGGGACCAGAACGCGGCCCCCGACACCGAGATCCAGTTCACCCCGGCGCGGGTGATCATGCAGGACTTCACCGGTGTGCCGTGTGTGGTCGACCTGGCCACCATGCGCGAGGCGGTCGCCGAGCTCGGTGGCGACCCGACCAAGATCAACCCGCTGGCCCCGGCCGAGCTGGTCATCGACCACTCGGTCATCACTGACGTCTTCGGCCGGCCGGACGCGTTCGAGCGCAACGTTGAGTTCGAGTACCAGCGCAACGGTGAGCGCTACCAGTTCCTCCGCTGGGGCCAGACCGCGTTCGACGACTTCAAGGTTGTCCCGCCGGGCACCGGCATCGTGCACCAGGTGAACATCGAGCACCTCGCCCGCACCGTCATGGTCCGCGACGGCGTGGCCTACCCGGACACCTGTGTCGGCACCGACAGCCACACCACGATGGTGAACGGCCTCGGCGTGCTCGGCTGGGGCGTCGGCGGCATCGAGGCCGAGGCGGCCATGCTCGGCCAGCCGGTGTCGATGCTGATCCCGAAGGTCGTCGGCTTCAAGCTGACCGGCTCGGTGCCGGCCGGTGCGACCGCGACCGACGTGGTGCTCACCATCACCCAGCAGCTGCGCAAGCACGGTGTGGTCGGCAAGTTCGTCGAGTTCTACGGCGAGGGTGTTGCGGCGGTGCCGCTGGCAAACCGCGCGACGATCGGCAACATGAGCCCGGAGTTCGGCTCCACCTGCGCGATCTTCCCGATCGACGACGTCACGCTGGACTACCTGCGGCTGACCGGCCGCAGCGACCAGGACGTCGCGCTGGTCGAGGCGTATGCCAAGGAGCAGGGCCTGTGGCACGACCAGTCGGTCGAGCCGCGGTTCTCGGAGTACCTCGAGCTGGACCTGTCGACCGTCGTACCGTCGATCGCCGGGCCGAAGCGGCCGCAGGACCGGGTCGCGCTGAGTGAGGCCAAGGAGGCGTTCCGCGGTGCGCTGACCGACTACGCGACCGAGGAGCTGGACGTCGACCCGTCGGAGACCGGGAGCTTCCCGGCCAGCGACGCGCCGAACGGCCACGGCAACGTGAACGACGAGCCGCACGTGCCGCACGGCGGTCCGGGCCGTCCGTCGAAGAAGACCACGATCAGCATGGACGGCGCGGAGATCGAGCTCGACCACGGCCATGTCGTGATCGCGAGTATCACCTCCTGCACCAACACGTCGAACCCGTCGGTGATGCTGGCGGCCGCCCTGCTGGCGAAGAACGCGGTCGACAAGGGCCTGGCGTCCAAGCCGTGGGTGAAGACGTCGCTCGCGCCCGGGTCGAAGGTCGTCACCGACTACTACGAGAAGGCCGGCGTCACGCCGTACCTGGAGAAGCTCGGCTTCCACCTGGTCGGCTACGGCTGCACCACCTGCATCGGGAACTCCGGCCCGCTGCCCGAGCCGGTCTCGGCCGGCGTGCAGGAGGCCGACCTGGCGGTCGTCTCGGTGCTGTCCGGGAACCGGAACTTCGAGGGCCGGATCAACCCCGACGTGAAGATGAACTACCTGGCGAGCCCGCCGCTGGTGATCGCCTACGCGCTGGCCGGGACGATGGACTTCGACTTCGAGACCGATGCCCTGGGCAAGGACACCGACGGGAACGACGTGTTCCTGAAGGACATCTGGCCGGCCGCGGACGAGGTCGAGCAGGTGATCGCCTCCTCGATCAACAAGGAGATGTTCACCAAGGACTACGCCGACGTGTTCGCCGGTGACGAGCGCTGGCAGTCGCTGCCGACGCCTGAGGGCAAGACGTTCGCCTGGGACGCCGAGTCGACGTACGTGCGCAAGCCTCCGTACTTCGACGGGATGGCGAAGGACCCGGAGCCGGTCACCGACATCGCCGGTGCACGGGTCCTGGCCAAGCTGGGCGACTCGGTCACCACCGACCACATCTCCCCGGCCGGTTCGATCAAGGCCGACAGCCCGGCCGGCACGTACCTGGCCGACCACGGCGTCGCGCGCAAGGACTTCAACTCGTACGGCTCGCGCCGCGGCAACCACGAGGTGATGATCCGGGGCACGTTCGCGAACATCCGGCTGCGCAACCAGATCGCCCCTGGCACCGAGGGCGGCTTCACTCGCGACTTCACCAAGGACGACGCACCCGTCACCTCGATCTACGAGGCGGCGCAGTCGTACGCCGAGGCCGGTACGCCGCTGGTGATCCTGGCCGGCAAGGAGTACGGCTCAGGTTCGTCGCGTGACTGGGCCGCCAAGGGTACGGCGCTGCTCGGGGCGAAGGCCGTGATCACCGAGTCCTTCGAGCGGATCCACCGGTCGAACCTGATCGGCATGGGCGTCCTCCCGCTGCAGTACCCGGAGGGTGAGACGGCGGAGTCGCTCGGTCTGACCGGCGAGGAGACCTTCGACATCACCGGCGTCACCACGCTGAACGACGGCGACATCCCGGGCACCGTGCACGTCAAGGTCACGGCGCCCGACGGCTCGGTGAAGGAGTTCGACGCGGTCGTCCGCATCGACACCCCCGGCGAGGCCGACTACTACCGCAACGGTGGCATCCTGCAGTACGTGCTCCGGTCCTTGATCGCGGGCTGACAAGCAGCAACGAAAGTACGGCGTACCCCGGCCCCTCAACCGGAGTACGCCGTACTCGTCTGTGGACTACTTGCAGCCGAGGCCATCCACGTAGCCGAGCTCCGCATCGGGGGTCTTCGCCAGCCCTGCCGGCGCCTGGCCCTTCGCGATGCTGTCGGCGTACTCCCAGATCACGTCCGGGTAGGCCCCGTCCTTGGCCATCTCCTTCAGGATCGGCCAGCCGTGGCTGGTCTTCATCGCGGCGACTGCTTCGGCAACCTTCGCCCGGTCACCGGACTTCTTCGCCGCGGTCCACTGGTCCAGCCACGCGCAACTGACCGCTCCGGTGACCCGTGCCCCGACCTGGTACCGGTCGCCGACGGTCTGCTGGTACAGCTTCGCGGTATCGAAACCGTCGGGCGTCGGCAGGCCCTCGAGCATCGCGTCGACGGTCTTCTTGTTGTCGGCCGGCTTGACCGCGGACGCGGGCAGGGCGTCGAGCCACTCGTCGACGCCGACCGGCTTCAGCTTCCGCACCAGCGCGCGGTACGCCGTCTCGTCGCCGGCGCCGCCGCGGATCTCGAGGAAGTTCTTGCCCTTCGCGGGCAGGATCGTGGTGAAGTCGGTGTCGGTGTACCGGAACATCGTCCCCTTCTGCCCGAGCAGTGTGATCGGCTCGTGCGCGTTGTCGTGGGCCCGGTCGTCGAAGTACGTCTGGTACTGGTCCGCCGGCCGCCAGAACACCTCGAGGCGCTGGTTGCCGTTGGCAAAGGTCATCTCGCCGAGGTCGGTGGTGAACTCGTCGACCCGGCTGACCTTCCAGCCAGGCGCGTCGACGAGCAGGCGCTGGTTCGCCTCCGCGACGGCGCGGACCTCGTTGGCGTACGCCGAGGTCGGTGCGGCGGGGTTGCCGCGCGGGAAGAACACACCGGTGAGCGCGATGACGATCGCAGCCGCTGCAGCGACGAGGACGATGACGCGTCGCCGGCGGTTCGGTCTCAGCTCGGGGGTCGGTGCGGTGGTGGTCACGATCTCCTCCAACAGGTCGGACGCGGCGGCATCGGCCGGCAGTCGCCGGACCGAGTCGTCGCCGAACGGGTTGGCCCGCGCGAGCAGCCGGTCGAGCTCGTGGTCGTTCATCGCTCCTCCTGAACTGCTGGCGCGTGCTGGTCATCCCGTACGTGTCCGTCACCGGTGAAAGCGTCTCCGACGACCCGGCGCAATCTCACCCGGGCCCGGTGCAACCTGGTCCGGACGGTGCGGGCCGGGACACCGAGCACGACCGCGGCCTCACGCGGATCGAGACCGTCCCAGCCGGTGAGCATGAGCAGCTCCCGATCGTTGTCGCTGAGCTTGGCGAGCGCCTCCCGGATCGCGACCGTGGAGTCGGCCAGGCTGGTCTGGTCCGGCGTGGCTTCGGCCAGTTGCAGGCGCAGCCGCTCGGCCAGCCGGTCCCGCCGAATCTCGCCGCGCCGGTGGTTGGCGAGGACGCGGCGCGCCACGCCGTACAGGTACAGCCGCGCGGTGCCGTCGACCGGTACTTCGTCGAACCGGCGCCAGGCCACGAGCATCGTGTCCGCGACGATATCGGCGGCGTCGTCGGGAGAAGCCACGCGTCGCAGCGCATAGCCGAGCAGGTGCCGGTAGTTGTTCTCGAAGAGCTCGCGGAAGCGGAGCTCACGATCCGAAACAGCACGAAGTGCCACCGCTCGGGGTGGACTCGGCGTACTCGTCATATCGGATCCATGTCCGGGACCGCGGGGGTCGTTACAGGTCGGCGTCCAGAATTTGTCGGCGGGTGCGGCTTTACTGACGGTATGGCTGCCGAGGGTCGTGACCATCCGCGCGAGGTCGTGCTGCGCGCATGTGCCGAGCACGGGCAGGACACGGTGATCGACTGGTGCATCGCGTTCCTCACCGGGGAGATCTCGGGGGAGGACGCGTACGGCGCCGACCTGCCGAAGCTGGTGGCGATCACGGGCAGCGCCAACCCGGGCGGCTGGTCGGAGCCGGTCGACCCGGTGAACTACTACTGGATCCGGGTCTGGGCGGCTCGGGTCTTCCTCTACGTCTGGCGCGACGACGTCGTCGACGCTTTGCTCGTCGCCGTCGAAGATCCGGCCTGGCGCGTTCGTGAGCATGTCGCCCGCATCACCGCGAAGCACGAGCTGGGTCAACTGGCGGACGCGCTCGTCCCGGACCTGTCGCACGAGCTTCCCCGGGTCCGCGCCGCAGCCGCCCGGGCGATCGGCGCCGCCGGCGAGGCCGAGCACGCGGAGCCGCTGCAGGAATTGGTCGACGACCCCGATCCGGCGGTGCGAGCCGCCGCCGAGGCAGCGTTGGCTCGGTTGGAGAAGCGGCTGGATCGCCGTTTCGAACGGCGTACCTAGTCACCCGATGGTCACCTGGAGGTCAGCAGCCGCACACTCTCGGCGGGAACGGTCGGCGCATGGAGACCTCCCGTAGATCCGTCCTGAAAGCCGGTCTGGCTTCCACTGCGGCTGTGGCCGGCCTGACCTCGACCCTGACCACCCCGACGACTACCGCCGCGACGCCGGTCCGGCAGGACCCGTTCACCCTCGGCGTCGCCAGCGGCGACCCGTGGCCGGACCTCGATGGACGCCTGGGACGGGTACGTCGCCTCGCGCGGCAGGATCAGCAAGGGCTGGGACCACTCACCGCGCGGACGCTAACCACGTCCGCCACGTCCGCCACGTCCGCCACGGACGACACGGTCGCCTGGGCAACCGCCCGCCCGTAGCACGCCGAGTCGGGTGAGCCCGGTCATCCGGGCTCCCCCCAGCAGTCCTACTTGTACCCGGCCAGGGGGTTGGTTGCGGTTGGGATCACTGGGTCGATGTAGCGCGTCTGGTGGGGAGGCGCACGATATCCCGGGTGATGGTGGCGGGGGTGGTGTGGACGTGCAGCACTCATCAACGTTTCTGTCGGGTGACCTGCAGGCCTGAGGTGAGCGCGGCGGCCTCGGTCTGCGGATGGTTGGTGAGTGCTGCGGGTCCGCCCGTGGCGGCCGGCCACCGGTGCGGACCGTGATCCGGCCGGGGTAGTCACCGGGGCGGGCTGCGACCTTGTGCTCGGGTCGACCATGTCAGCTGGCGGCGGGTGGTTGGCCGGTGCACAAGGTCGTGGGTGTGAGGTGGGCGGCCCGCGCGCATCCTGCGGGTTCAGCAGGCTCGTCGCGGGTCCGTGATGCCGGTCGGCGCGATCGTGGTTGGCACCAACCTCCTGACCGGATACACCTAGTCAGCTAGGGCAGCTCGGAGCTTTCCGGCGTACTCGGCGGCTTCGGTGTCGTCGGCGTACTTGGTGCGGGGCCAGAAGAAGCCGCGGAGGCCGTCTCCCTTGGTGCGTGGCACGACGTGGACGTGGAGGTGGGGGACGGACTGCGACACCACGTTGTTGACCGCGACGAACGACCCCTGCGCATCGAATGCCGTACGCACGGCAGCAGCCACCGACCGGGCCGTGCCGAACAGCGGCACCAGCAGTTCGTCGGTCATCTCGACCATGGTCGGCACATGCTCGCGCGGCACGATCAGCGTGTGGCCCTTGAAGACCGGCCGGATGTCCAGGAAACCGACGATCTCCGGGGTCTCCAGCACGATCTGGGCCGGCGTCGTACCGGCGATGATCGAGCAGAACAGACAGTCCGCCATCAGCCGAGCTTCTCGTCCACGAAACACCACCGCCAGTTCTCACCCGGTTCGAAGCTGCGCATCACCGGGTGCTTGGTCTCTTCATAGTGCTTGCTCGCATGCTTCATCACCGACGAATCACAGCAGCCGACATGGCCACAGCCTAGGCAGAGCCGCAGGTGCACCCACGTGATGCCCTCGGCCAGACACTCCTCACAGCCGTCCGGCGTGTTCGGGGTCCGCACCAGGGGCGTCTGCTCGAGGTGCTTGCAGGCGCCGCCCGGCGGCATCTTGATCCGCAGGTCCTCGGACTGGCCGCCGACGTCGTCGTCCTCATCGCGATCCAGGACGGACTCCTCGATGTCGAGTGCGATCTGCGCCCGCTGCAGCACCTCGTCGGCGACCAGGCCGGCGTCCCGGACCTTCAGGATGTGCTCCCGCTCAGCCCCCAGCATCGCGATCCGCAACCGGCGATACGCCTCGCTGGGAGTCTCGTACTCGGTCTCCGGACGCCCGAG
The DNA here is from genome assembly GCF_004331485.1 of Kribbella capetownensis. Classification (GTDB taxonomy): domain Bacteria; phylum Actinomycetota; class Actinomycetes; order Propionibacteriales; family Kribbellaceae; genus Kribbella; species Kribbella capetownensis. The sequence goes on along the minus strand of NZ_SJKD01000003.1, from coordinate 196,669 downwards.
CCGCTCCCACGCGGCCTGCGACCGCGCCTCGCCCCGCTGACGCAGGACGTTGAGCACCTCCGGCGGATCCTCTGGCCCGGCGATCTCGTCCAGCTTCTCGATCGCAGCACGATGAGCTCCCTGCAGCACGGCGGCCTCCTGCAGCGCATCCTCCGCCGGGTCCGGCCCGGGTAGCCGCACCTTGCGTACCACCCACGGCAGCGTCGACCCCTGCACGAGCAGAGTGCCCGCGGTGACAGCCAGAGCGATGAACACCAGCACCTCGCGGTCCGGCGTCTCCTCCGGCAACGTGAACACCGCGGCAAGCGTCACCACACCGCGCATACCCGCCCATGAGACGACGATCAGCGCCCCCCAGGACACCGGACCGGGCCGCGACGGACCGAGGACCCGCCGCGACAGCATCGTGGTCGGGATGATCCAGATCGGCCGGAGCAGTACGACGGCGAGGTACACCGCGATCGTCGTCACCGCGATCAGCCAGGCCGGCAGCGGACTCTCGGACAGGTCGTCCAGGATCCACCGGGTCTGCAGGCCGATCAGCAGGAAGACCGTGTTCTCCAGCAGGAACTGGAACGTCCGCCAGTTGGTGCGCTCCGACATCCGCGACTTGGCCGACTGGATGATCGGCGCCTTGTGGCCGAGCAGCAGCCCGGTGACGACGACGGCGAGAACGCCGGACGCGTGCACGTAGTGGTTCTCGGCCGCGATGTAGGCGATGAACGGCGCGGTCAGACTGAGGGTCGTGTCGAGCACCGGGTCGGTGAAGCGGCGGCGGACCTTGGCCAGCACGAACGCCACGAGCAGGCCGATCGCGACACCACCACCGGCCGCGCGGAGGAAGTCGAGGCTGACGTGCAGCACGGTCGGCGCGACCACAGCGGCCGCGATGGCCGTCCGGAGACAGACCAGCGCGGTCGCGTCGTTCAGCAGGCTCTCGCCCTCGAGGATCGTGACCACGCGCCGGGGGAGACCCACTCGTTTCGCGATCGCGGTCGCTGCCACGGCGTCCGGCGGCGCCACGACCGCACCGATCGCGAAGGCGGCCCAGAACGGCAGCGGCTCGTGGCCCTGGGACTCCGCGACGGCGCCGAGCAGCCAGTACGCGACCAGGCCGACGCCGAGGGCGGTGAACACGACCAGTGCGACCGACAGGAGTCCGATCGAGCGCCGGTGCTGGGAGAAGTCGACCAGGCTGGTCTTGATCGCCGCGGAGTACAGCAGCGGCGGGAGGAAACCGACCAGGACGACTTCGGGCTCGAGTTCGACCCGGGGCACGAACGGGAGGTACGACGCGGCGATCCCGATGACCACCAGCAGCAGGGGAGCCGAGATCCCGAGCCGCCGGGCCAGTGCGGCCCCGGCCGCGACCACGGCGACGAGGGCCACGACCTCGATCGCGATATGCACGCGCACAGTGTGGCAGTGCGGAGCCGGTTCGGCCCCCTCGGTTCGCCCTGAGCGGAGCCGGATCAGGTCAGCGGCATCCGTCGGTCACTTCGAGTGAGCGTTCACTGCACCACGCGGTAGCGCAGGTGGGTGACCTGCTGGAGGCGGTCCACCTCGTCGCCCGGGGTCAGCTGCCGCATCAACTCCAGCTCGACGTGATCCGGCGGCAGGTTGTCGAACAGCCGCCGGCCCTGACCGAGCAGGACCGGTACGACGTGCATCTCGAGCTCGTCGACCTCACCGGCCGCGAGCAACGCCTGCGTCGCCCCGGCTCCGTGCACCATCACGTCTCCGTCGCCGGCTGCCGCACGGGCCTGCGCAGCGCACTCGCGCGCGTCTGTGACGAAGCGGACGGTGCCCGGCGGCGGTCCGTCCGGCACGTTGTGCGTCAGGATGAACATCGGAACGCCGTTGTGGTGGTCGCCCTGCCAGTGATTGGCGTGTTCATAGGTACGGCGTCCCGCGATCAGCGCCCGGGTGGCCATCGACTCCCCGACCACCTGGCCACTCACCCCCGGGTCGTTGCGCCGGTCGAGCCAGTTGAACAGCCGGAACCCGCCGACCCCCATCGGATCGTCCATGCTGTCCTGGGGACCGGTGACGTAACCGTCCAGCGACATGGTCATGTACACCCGGATCGTTGCCATCGGGCTATCGCACCTTGTCCAGGTAGGTCTTGTAAACGGTCAGGAACGGCTCCTCGGTCACGACCGCCCCGACCAGCCAGTCGCAGGTCTCCTGCGCCGTCTTGATCACGTCGGCCGGGTAGCCGTACTTGACCTGGTGCTCGGCGAACTCGTCCTCGTCGTCGACCAGCACCGTCGTCCCGTCCCGTCGCCGGATCACGTCGAGATCGAGGTCGATCATCGTGAACACGTCCTCGCCGAACTCCACCGGCGTGGTGATGTCGCAGTAGATCTCGGTCCAGCGCGGCTCGTCGTTGAACGCCGCGGTGAACCACTTGTCCCGCGGGAACAGCTGCACCACCGCCTGCGACTGGACGATCTCCGGCTCGTCGCCGCGCTGCGCCACCGAGTTCGGTGGCGCCCCGAGCCAGACGCCGTACTCGTCCTCGCCCAGGTAGCGCATCCACTGGTGCCAGTGCAGCTTCTCGTCGTACTTGCGATAGACCACCCGGACGTTCCGCATGCGCTCAACCTATCGGCGCAGGGTTGCACCCCAGGCCGGGCCTGGAATCCAAGACCTGCAGCTTCGTGCAACTTTGCTCTGAGGTGTGGACCAGACACGCTTGGTGTTCGAGCATGGTCCGGTCGGCTTACACGAGGCCGGCGCCGTTGATCGGCCCTTGCCGGCTCAGGGGGGCTCCTAGCCGGTGGGGGCCGGTTGGTGTGCGCTCAAGTGGTCTGCTCAGGGGTCTGGTTGAGCGCGCGGATCTGCTCCAGGTACGGCAGGTACGCCGAGGCGAAGGGTTCCGTGGTGGTGATGTGGGCGGCCAGCCAGTCGCAGGTGGCCTGGGCGGTGGCGACGACCTGCGGCGGGTAGTTGTACTTGACCTGGTGCTGACGGAATTCGTCCTCGTCCATCACGCGCACTGTGCCGTCGCGCATCAGGCGGATGTCGAGGTCGAGGTCGACGGTGGTGACGGTGTCGACGCCGAACTCGGCCGGCATGGTCACGTCGCAGTAGATCCGGGTCTGGTGCGGGTCGTCGTTGAACAGGGCGCTCCACCATTGGCCGTGCGGGAACAGCCGGACCCGGTGGTGATCGATGGAGACCCAGGTGCCGTCGGCGCGACGGCCGCGCTGGCCCGGCACCGACCCGACCCAGAGGCCGTGCTCGTCCTCACCCAGCCGGACCGCTTCCACCAGGCGATGCGGCTGTCCGTCGTACTTCTGGAACAGCGTCCTCACTGTTTTCATACCTGCCCCGCTTCACCGCCCCGGTCTGGCTGCATGCGATCACTGTAAGTGAGACGCACACCACCGCGAACAATGCACACGCAGCCGGCGTCTTGGAGTGTGAGATTGGCCCGGTGCCCGCTATCGAGTTCGGATTCCGGGCGGTCGGTGCATAGACTCAAGCATTCGAGGATGACGCGGGAGGAGCTCGATGCGCGTGCTGGAGACGGTCGGAGGGCCGGCGGACCTCAAGAAGCTGACCGCGCAGGAGCTTACCGATCTGGCGACAGAGATCCGGGATGTCCTGGTCGAGACGGTGTCGCGGACCGGCGGTCACCTCGGTCCGAACCTGGGCATGGTGGAGATCACCCTGGCGATGCACCGGGTGTTCGACTCGCCCCACGACCGGCTCGTCTTCGACGTCGGTCACCAGGCGTACGTGCACAAACTGGTCACGGGCCGGGCGCCGAAGTTCGACACGCTCCGTCAGCAGGGCGGCCTGAGCGGGTACCCGAGCCAGGCCGAGTCCGAGCACGACATCATCGAGAACAGCCACGCCTCGACCGCCCTCTCGTACGCCGACGGCCTGGCCAAGGCCTACCGGCTGCGCAAGGAGGACCGGCACGTGGTCGCGCTGATCGGCGACGGCGGCCTGACCGGCGGCATGGCCTGGGAGGCGCTGAACAACATCGCCGCCGCCAAGGACCTCAAGCTGATCATCATCGTCAACGACAACGGCCGCTCCTACAGCGACACCGTCGGCGGCCTGGCCACGCACCTGACCAGCCTGCGCACCAACCCGCGCTACGAGAAGGTCCTCGACCTGATCAAGAAGAACCTGGCCCGGACGCCGTACGTCGGCCCGCCGATGTACGAGGTGCTGCACGGCGTGAAGAAGGGCCTGAAGGACATGCTCGCCCCGCAGGGCATGTTCGAGGACCTCGGCCTCAAGTACGTCGGTCCCGTCGCCGGTCACGACCGCGAGGCGATGGAGGACGCGCTCCGCAGCGCCAAGGCGTTCGGCGGTCCGGTGATCGTGCACGCGGTGACCCAGAAGGGCTTCGGGTACGCCGCCGCCGAGCAGGACGAGGAGGACAACTTCCACCAGATCCGCCCGGTCAACAAGCCGCGCGGCTGGACGGACGTGTTCGCCGACGAGATGATCCGGATCGGTCACCGCCGCCAGGACGTGGTGGCGATTACTGCGGCCATGTTGCACCCGACCGGCCTGGCCGCGTTCGCGGCGGAGTTCCCGGACCGGATCTTCGACGTCGGCATCGCCGAGCAGCACGCGGTGACCAGCGCCGCCGGTCTCGCGCTGGGCGGCCTGCACCCGGTCGTCGGGCTGTACTCGACGTTCCTGAACCGGGCCTTCGACCAGGTCCTGATGGATGTCGCGCTGCACAAGCTCGGCGTCACCTTCGTGCTGGATCGCGCGGGGATCACCGGCGACGACGGCCCGAGCCATAACGGCATGTGGGACATGTCGATCCTCCAGGTCGTCCCCGGCCTTCGCCTCGCCGCGCCCCGCGACGGCAAGCGGCTCGAGGAGCTGCTGAACGAGGCGGTCGAGGTGTCGGACGCGCCGACCGTACTGCGCTTTGCCAAGGGTGAGGTGTTCCCGGACATCGACGCGATCGACCGGATCGGCGGTCTGGACGTGCTGAAGCGGTCCGGCTCCGACGTCCTGCTGGTCGGGATCGGCGCGATGGCAGCCACGGCGATGGACGTCGCCGGCCGCCTGGAGGCGCAGGGCTTCGGCGTCACCGTGGTGGACCCGCGGTGGGTGAAGCCGGTCGCCCCGAAGCTGATCGAGCTGGCCGGGACGGTCAAGCTGGTGGTGACGATCGAGGACAACGGCCGGGCCGGCGGTTGCGGATCGATGATCGCCCAGGCGCTCCGCGACGCGGCGGTGAAGACGCCGGTCCGCGACTTCGGCATCCCGCAGAAGTTCCTCGACCACGCCAAGCGTCCCGCCGTCCTGCAGGAGATCGGACTCACCGGGCAGGACCTGGCCCGGGACATCACCGAGCTGATCGCAAAGCACCACGGTGACGCGATGAGCGAGCCGGACCGGGCGAGCGGTCGCCCGGGGAGCGCCTGAGCCGGATCATGCCCGGATGATGGCCGAGCCGGACAGTGCCTGACACAGGGCGGCATACCGCACCGCCGCGGAGCCGTCACGCCGCCGCTCGACGGCGGACCCGCGTCTGGCCGCTGCTGCTCTCCCTGATCCTTGTCGTTGTGGCCGTCGCCGGTGGACTTGCCCTGCACCGGTCCACGGAGCAGGCCGACGGCAGTGACCAGGCTGCGCCGAGGACACCGGACATCGACCTGGCCGCGCGTGCTGCTGCCGTCGACCAGGTCCTCAAGAAGCGCGCGCAGGCTGTCCTGCAGTCGGACCAGAAGGCGTTCGTGGCCGACGTCGATCCCGGCAACAAGGGCCTCGTCGCGCGTCAGACCACGCTGTACAGCAACCTGCGGCAGTTCGGCTTCGCCCGGCTCGCCTACCAGCAGTTGTCCCAGCAGTACGACGACGCCATCACCAGGAAGTACGGCCCGTCGACGTACCTGGTCGCGATCGCGATGACGTACCAGATCCGCGGCATCGACACCGTGCCGGTCCGGGCGATGCTCGGCTACACGTTCACCGAGACGCAGACCGGCCGCTGGCTGCTGGTCTCGGACAGCGACCTGGACAAGCGGCTTCCCCGCGGTTCGCATCAGGAGGCGTGGGACACGGGTGAAGTGCTGGTCAAGCGCGCGCCGCGCGTGCTCGTGGTGGTGGAGAAGGGGCAGGACCAGCTCGCGACGCGCCTGACCGGTATGGCGAGCGGCGCGGTGAAGGCGGTGACCAAGAGCTGGCCCGGCGGCTGGAACGGCTCCGGCGTGGTGATCGCGCTCGACGACAGGATCGTCCGCGGCGCCGACTACACCGTGCCGAAGAACGCCGAGGACGCGATCGCGATGGCCACCTGGGTCTACCGCACGCTGCCCGGTGAGGTCACCGGCGAGGGCCAGCGGGCCGACTCGTACGTCGTCGTGAACCCGCGCAACCGGGCCAAGGTCGACGCCCGCACCCTGGCGCACGAGTTCACCCACGTCGCCACCGCGCCGTACGGCGCCCATGCCCCGCGCTGGATGGTCGAGGGCGCGGCGACGTACGTCGAATATCTGCCGATGGACGGCGCGGAGGACCTGGCGCTGGGGAAGTTCAGGCAGGACGTGCGGACGAAGTACCTGGCCAAGGCGAACAGCCTGCCGGCTGACGCGGTCTTCTTCCAGCACGCCGACAGTTCGTACCCGATGGCCTGGCTGGCGGTCGACTATCTGTTCACCCGGTTCGGCGGCACCGAGGTCGGCACGCTCTACCAGGAGTTGGCCGCGCTCGGCTCGACGCAGGCAGAGCGCGACCGCATCATGCTCGAACACGTCGGCATCACCGAGGCCGGTCTCTTCCAAGCCCTGAAGGCTGCCGCCGCAGCTTAGGCGGTGTCTCATGATCCCGCGCCTACTGCGCGGCACTCGGCACGGCACCTCGCCGCACTGGAGCAAAGGCCACGATGGATCCACATCGAGGCCTTCACTCCAGCACGACGATGCACCGCACCGAGCACCTGCTCGCGACGGCGCGGGACCATGAGACACCGCCATCGGCGTGTCGGTGGTGGAATGCGGGGAACCGAGTAGGGTAGCCGGGCTGGACTGACGGGTACTCGGAGGAATGACCCGAAGTGAGTGCGACCATCCCTAGCGCCGAACCGCCAGGCGCTCAGGTTCCGCCGCCAGGCCCCCGCCGCTGGGTGGGGCTGCTGGTTGCGGTCGCGCTGGTCTCGGGCGGTGTGGCCTACACCGTTGAAGAGCGGAACCAGGACGCCCAGGCGCGAGTGGTCGCGACCCAGCCAGGCCCGAACCAGGGCACCAAGCCACCGTCGAAGACCGCGGCGGCGACCGCCGCCCGCCGGGTCGCCGTCGACACGATCCTGCTCCGCCGGGCCCGGGCCGTGCAGACCGTGAACGAGGCACTCTTCCTGCAGGACCTCGACCCCACCAACACCAGGCTCCGCGCCGCGCAGAAGGTGCTGTTCGCGAACCTGGTCGAGATCGGGTTCAGCGAGCTCGGCTACAGCCAGGCCGAGGAACGCTTCGACGAATCCGCGGTCCACGCACACAGCGGGACGACGTACTTGGTCCGGGTCCTGATGCGCTACCAGATCCCGAACGTCGACGTCACGCCGGTGACGACCGAGCTCGGCTACACCTTCGTCGCCCGGGGCGGGCACTGGGTGCTCACCGACGACGACGATCTGGACAAGGATCTCGGGCCGGGCGCGCACAAGGAGGCGTGGGACCTCGGACGGATCGAGGTACTGCGGTCGCCGCGGGTCCTGGTCGCGGTCGAGAAGGGCGACGCCAAGCGCGGCCAGTCGATCGCCGCCGAGGCCCGTGAGGCGATCGGCGAGGTGACGTCGTACTGGCCGCGGGCGTGGCGTGGGTCGGTGTTCGTGATCGCACTCGACGAGACCGACGTACGGGACGCGCGCTTCGCCGACGAGGACATCGAGTCGGCCGCGAGCGCGGGGACGACGTTCTCCTCGCTGCCCGGGCAGGACACCGCCGACGGTACGGTCGCCGGCTCGTACATCGTGATCAATCCGAACGAGCGCGACCGGGTCGACGAGATCCTGCTGTCGCACGAGATCACCCACGTGGCCACGGCCGACCTCGGTGGGTACGAGCCGTTGTGGCTGGCCGAAGGCGCGGCGGAGTACGTGTCGTGGCGGGGGATCGAGGCGATCAGCGGTCCGGGCGAGGTCGGCAAGTGGGAGCAGGAGGTCATCGACGACGCGATGCCCGCGCTGACCTCGCTGCCGAGCGACGCCGGCTTCTACCAGAACTCGGCCGACGTGTACGGCGTGAGTTGGCTCGCGGTGCGCTTCCTGGTCCAGCGGATCGGGCTCCCGATGGTCGAGGAACTGTACGAGGACATGGCCAAGCACGGCACCGACCAGGCGTCCCGGGACCGGATCCTGCTCAGCCGCAGCGGCCTCACCGAAGCCACCCTGTGGGTGGCACTCCAAGACTACGAACCGCCACGCTGAGTGGCGGTTTGACCTCGCGGTGTCAGAGAGGCACGCTCGGAGAGTTCCGTCCATTGCGAGGAGGCGAGCAGATTGAGTCTGTTGCGGAAGAAGACGATCGAGCAATCGATAGCTGACACCGACGAGCCGGAGTACCAGCTCAAGAAACGCCTGACCGCCATCGATCTGACCGTCTTCGGAATCGGCGTCATCATCGGTGCCGGTATCTTCACGCTGACCGGCCGCGCGGCCAAGCTGTACGCCGGGCCGAGTATCGCCCTCTCGTTCGTCCTGGCCGCGATCTGCTGCACGCTCGCCGCGTTGTGCTACGCCGAGTTCTCGTCGACCGTGCCGGTGTCGGGATCGGCCTACACGTTCTCGTACTTCTCCCTGGGCGAGATCTTCGCCTGGATCATCGGCTGGGACCTGCTGCTCGAACTGATGCTCGGGGCAAGCGTTGTGTCCCAGGGCTGGTCGACGTACGCCGCGCTGTTCCTGGATCAGATCGGGTTGGGCTGGCCCGACTCGATCGGGCCGGACAGCAACGTGAACGTGCTGGCGATGTTGCTGGTGCTGGTCCTGGCGACGCTGGCGACGATCGGTATCAAGGAGTCGCTGCGGGTCAACCTGGTGCTGGTGGCAATCAAGTTGTTCGTGGTCCTGTTCGTGATCATCGCCGGCCTCTTCTACGTCAAGGGCTCGAACCTGTCGCCGTTCATCCCGCCGAGCGTCCCGGCACCCAACGGTGACGTCACCGCCACTACGCCGCTGTTCCAGGCCATCTTCGGCTTCACGCCGTCGACGTTCGGGGTGATGGGTCTGGTCTCGGGTGCGTCGCTGGTGTTCTTCGCGTTCATCGGGTTCGACGTGGTCGCGACCACCGCCGAGGAGGCGCAGAACCCGCAGCGCGACCTGCCCCGCGGCATCATCGGCTCGCTGGCGATCTGCACCGTGCTCTACGTGCTCGTCTGCATCGTCATCACCGGCATGGTCAACTACACCGACATCAGCGGCGAGGCAGCGCTGGCCGAAGCGTTCCGTTCGGTCGGGCGCAGCGGTTTCGCGACCCTCATCTCCGCGGGTGCGGTCGCCGGTCTGACCACCGTCGTCCTGACGTTGATGATCGGCGCCGCCCGCGTCGTGTTCGCGATGAGCCGCGACCACCTGATGCCGCGTCAGCTCGGCAAGACGCACCCCAAGTGGGGTACGCCGTACCGCCTGACGATCGCGATCGGCATCATCGTCGCGATCGTGGCCGGCGTGACCCCGATCGGGAAGCTGGAGGAGATGGTGAACATCGGCACCCTGGCCGCGTTCACGCTGGTGTCGATCGCCGTACCGCTGCTGCGCAAGAGCCGGCCGGACATCCAGCGCTCCTTCCGGGTGCCGGGCAACCCGGTGATCCCGATCCTGGCCGCGCTGATCTGCTTCTACCTGATGCTGAACCTGTCGATCGAGACCTGGCTGCGGTTCGTGATCTGGATGATCCTCGGCTTCATCGTCTTCTTCGCCTACGGCTACCGCAAGAGCCGGGTCGGCATCGAGGAGCGGACCGGCGAGGTCACCAAAGCCTGAGCAGTAGGCTACCTGCTCTGATGGTCGGCGGGCGGTAGGATCAGCCGACCATCAGAGGGGACCCCGGCATGAAACACCCGAGACGCCTGTTCGCAGGCGTTGCCGTGCTGGCGCTCGCCGCGAGCGCGACCGTCGTGGTGGTCCGGCTCCAGCACGGTGGGTCGACGCCGGGTAGCAGCGCGGCGGCGGTCGAGGCGACGCCGCCGGGCGATCTCACCGACGCGCAGAAGGTGGTTCGCAAGCGAGAGGTCGACGCGGTCCTCGCGCGGCGCTCCACGGCGGTCCTGAAGGGCGACGTCATGGGCTTCCTCGCGGCGGTCGATCCGAAGCAGCCGCAACTGGTGGCGAAACAGCGGACCCTGTTCACGAACCTGCGCCAGTTCGCGTTCACCAGCCTGACGTACTTCGTCGGCGACGAACGGCCGGCTCCCGCGCAGGTGGCGCGGTACGGACCGACGACGTTCTCGACCCGGGTGATGATGCGGTACCAGCTGACCGGGCTGGACGCCAAGCCGGTGCAGACCGACGTCGGGTACACCTTCGTCCGGCGCGGTACTGCGTGGGTCCTGGTCGCGGACAACGCGATCGACGAGACCCTCAGCCCCGACGGGCATCGGCAGCCGTGGGACTTCGGCCCGGTGGCCGTGGTTCGCCGCGGCAAGGTTGTCGTCGTGGTCGATCGCGGCGAGAAGGCGCGGGGGGACAAGATCGCGAAGGCGTCCCAAGGAGCCGTCGACGGCGTCCGGAGGCACTGGCCGCGGCCGTGGAACGGTGCCGTCATGGTGGTCGCGATGTCCGAGTCGCAGGTGCTCTCGATCCTGTGGACGTCCGGCGCCGGCAGTGGCTGGACCATCGCCGCCAAGGCGGTCAGCCTGTACGACGGCGATCCCTGGACGCACCACCAGACCGCGCCGGTGAGTAGCCGGATCGTGGTCAACCCGGCGGTCCGCAAGGAGCTCGACCAGGATCTGCTCGTGCACGAGATGACGCACGTCGCCACGCTGCGCCTCGGCACCCGCGCACCACTCTGGCTGGTCGAAGGCATCGCTGAGTACGTCCGCGCCGCCTCCATCGAGGACGACCCGAAGTGGACCGTCGACCCCTACCGCAAGACGGTCCGCACCAAGTACCTGCCGTCGATGAAGGTCCTTCCCGGCCAAGCCGAGTTCAACGCCGACGGCGACCGCGCCTACGGCCAGAGCTGGTGGATCACGTCGTACCTGGAGCACCAACTGGGTGAGAAGAAACTAGCCGCCCTCTACACCGACCTGGCCCAGCACAACACCACCCAGGCCGCCTTCGCCACCATCCTCAAGAAGCACACCGGCAAGACCCCAGCCCAGCTGGTTGCCGCCGCGAAATCCTTCAAGGGTTAGAAGGTTCCTGCGACGGCCCCAACGGTCAGGTCAGGCTGGCGGTGCCCTTGGGGAGGAAGCGAGTGCCGTTGACCTTTTCGGCGATGCCTGAGCGGTCCAGGTACGGCGTGACGCCGCCGAGGTGGAACGGCCAGCCGGCGCCGAGCAGCAGGCACAGATCGATGTCCTGCGCCTCCGCGACAACACCCTCGTCCAGCATGATCCGGATCTCCTCGGCCAGCGCCGTCAGCACCCGGGTGCGGAGTTCGTCCGGGGTTGACGGGGTGGAGCCGACCGTCACCAGCGCGGCGACCTCCGGGTCGACGACCGGCTTGCCCTCGGGCCACAGGTAGAACGAGCTCTTGCCCGCGGCAACCACCTTGGCCAGGTTCTCCGACACCGAGAACCGCTCCGGGTACGCCCGGTTCATCGTCTCCGCGACGTGCAACGCCACCGGCAGACCAACAAGCTGCAGCAGCACGAACGGTGGCATCGGCAGCCCGAGCGCCGACAACGCCTTGTCCGCCTCAGGAATCGGCGTACCTTCGTCGACCGCCGCGCTGACCTCACCCAGGAAGCGGGTCAGCAGCCGGTTCACCACAAAGGCGGGCGCGTCCTTCACCAGCACACAAGACTTCTTCAGCGTCCTGCCCACCGCGAACGCAGTCGCCAGCGAAGCGTCGTCGGTCCGATCCGCCCGGATGATCTCGAGCAGCGGCAGGACGGCGACCGGGTTGAAGAAGTGGAAGCCGACGACCCGCTCCGGGCGCTCCAGATCCGCGGCCATCTCGGTCACCGACAGGGACGAGGTGTTCGTCGCCAGGATTGCGTCCGGCCGGATGATCTTCTCCAGGTCGGCGAAGATCGTCTTCTTCAGCTGCAGTTCCTCGAAGACCGCCTCGATCACGAAGTCGGCGTCCGCGAACACGGCCCGGTCCACCGCCCCGGTGACCAGCGCCTTCAACTGGTTCGCCTTGTCCGGACGGATCCGGCCCTTGCCGAGCAGCTTGTCGATCTCACCGTGCACATACCCGACCCCGCGGTCCACCCGCTCCTGGTCCAGGTCCGTCAGTACGACGGGCACCTCGAGGCGACGGACGAACAGCAGGGCCAGCTGGCCGGCCATCAGACCGGCGCCGACGACGCCGACCTTCGTGACCGGGCGGGCCAGCGATTTGTCCGGCGCTCCGGCCGGGCGCTTGGCCCGCTTGTTCACCAGGTCGAACGCGTACAGGCCGCTGCGCAGCTCCTCGCTCATGATCAGATCAGCGAGCGCCTCGTCCTCGGCCGCGAACCCACGGTCGCGGTCGTTGTCTTTTGCCGCGGCGATCAGCTCGAGCGCCCGGTACGGCGCCGGCGCCGCGCCGCTCACCTTGAGATCGGCGAACCCCTTGCCCCGGGCAACAGCCGTGTCCCACGCCTCGCCCCGGTCGATCACCGGCCGGTCGACCGTGATCGCCCCGGCGAGCACCTTGCTCGCCCAGCTCAGCGACTGCTCGAGGAAGTCGGCCGAGTCCAGCAGTACGTCGCCGATGCCGAACTTCACCGCCTCCGGCCCGGTCAGCATCTTGTTCTGGTTCAGGGCGTTCTCGACCACGACCTTGACCGCCTTGTCCGCACCGATCAGGTTCGGCAGCAAGAAGTTGCCGCCCCAGCCCGGGATCAGGCCGAGGAAGACCTCGGGCGTCGCGAGCACGCCGGCCGCGGCCGACACGGTGCGGTAGGTGGCGTGCAGCGCGACCTCGAGACCGCCACCCAGCGAGACGCCGTTCACGAACGCGAACGACGGCTTGCCGCCGTCGACCAGCTTGCGCATCACGCCGTGCCCGATCCGGCCCAGGTTCAGCGCCTGCTCCCGGTCGGTCAACTTCGGTACACCGGTCAGGTCCGCACCGGCAGCCAGGATGAACGGCTTGCCGGTGACACCGATCGCGGCGATGTCGTCACGCGCGAGCGCTGCGTCGATCGCGGTGTTGAGCGACGCCAGACCCTTCGGGCCGAACGTGTTCGGCTTGGTGTGGTCGTGCCCGTTGTCGAGCGTGATCAGCGCCATCGTGCCCGCCTTGCCCGGCAGTACGACGTCACGGGAGTGCGCGAAGGTGACGACCTCGTCGTCGGAGAGCGCAACAGCGGAGTCGATCAGTTCCTGCAGCTTCATGCGGCCGCGTTCCCTTCCCAGTTCGGGTTCTCCCAGATGACCGTTCCACCCATGCCCAGGCCGACACACATCGTGGTCAGGCCGTAGCGGACCTCGGGCCGCTGCTCGAACTGCGTGGCCAGCTGGTTCATCAGCCGGACGCCGGACGACGCCAGCGGGTGGCCGTACGCGATCGCGCCGCCGTACGGGTTGACCCGCGGGTCGTCGTCGGCGATGCCGTAGTGCTCCAGGAACGCGATCACCTGGACGGCGAACGCCTCGTTGACCTCGAACGCCTGGATGTCGTCGATGGTCAGCCCGGCGAGCTTCAGCGCCTTCTCGGTGGCCGGGATCGGGCCGACGCCCATCACCTCGGGCTCGACGCCGGCGAAACCGTAGGACACCAGCTTCATCTTCGGGGTCAGGCCGAGTTCGGCGGCGGCCTCGGCGGAGGTCAGCACGCAGGCGGTCGCGCCGTCGTTGATGCCGGCCGAGTTGCCGGCGGTGACCCGGCCGTGCGGGCGGAACGGCGTCTTCAGCGTGGCCAGGTCCTCGACCGTGGTGCCCGGTCGCATCGGCTCGTCGGTGGCCGCGTAACCCCAGCCTTGCTCGGCCGACCGGGTCGCGATCGGGACGAGGTCCGGCTGGATCAGGTCGTTCGCGTACGCCTTGGCGGCCTTCTCCTGGGACGCGGCGGCGAAGGCGTCGGCGCGCTCCTTGGTGATGCCGGGGAAGCGGTCGTGCAGGTTCTCGGCGGTCGAGCCCATCACCAGTGCGGACGTGTCGACCAGCTTCTCGGCGATGATGCGGGGGTTCGGGTCGACGCCCTCGCCCATCGGGTGCCGGCCCATGTGCTCGACCCCGCCGGCGACGACCACGTCGTACGCGCCGAAGGCGATGCCCGAGGCGGTCGTGGTGACCGCGGTCATCGCGCCCGCGCACATCCGGTCGATGGCGTAACCGGGGGTGGTGTTCGGCAGGCCGGCCAGCAGGGCCGCGGTCCGGCCGATGGTCAGGCCCTGGTCGCCGATCTGGGTGGTGGCCGCGATCGCGACCTCGTCCACCCGCTCCGGCGGGAGCTCCGGGTTCCGCCGCAGCAGCTCCCGGATGCACTTGATCACGAGGTCGTCCGCGCGAGTTTCGGCGTACTGACCTTTCGCCTTGCCGAACGGAGTGCGAACGCCGTCGACGAACACGACATCGCGGATCTCACGGGGGCTGTTCTCACGGGGCACAGGGGCCCTCCTCTGGGGTCGGGAAAGCTACCTCGATGCTACCCGTCGGTAACAGAACTCCCCAAGCAGCCACGCCTGTGCGGCTGCTCACAGCGCACAACCGGGTGCTCACGCAGACCACAACCCGTGGCGCACCGGCGCGATTCGGCGCATGCTGGTGGCAAGGTCCGTGTGTCTGGAGCCGTTCATGAACAATGCTGATCTCTCCGTGCCGGTGCTGAGCCGGGGCAAACACCGCAACCCGCGCAAGGGTGCCTGCTTCATGGAGTTCGCCTCCTACCTGGCAGGCGAGCCATGGTCGGACCACCCGGCCTGTACGCATCCGCTGCTGGCAGGCGTGGCGCGCGACGTCAACGACTGCACGACGGACGCCGGCCGGACCCGGCTGGCGCCGCTGATCCCATCCGTGATCGGGTTGACTCCCGACGATCCACACGTCGTACCGCGGGTGACCGCCCGCTGTATCCAGCACGCGCTGCCGGTGGTGTCGCAGGAGCGGCAGTACATCCTCGCAGTGGCGCTGCTGGTGGGGGAGAGGCGACTCGCCGCACTGGACGGGCGGCCGCTGGACGACCTCGAGCCCGACTCGCAGGCGGTCCTGGAGGCGGTCCCGGCCGCGACCAAGTGGGCGCGATCCTTCACCGCAAGGGCCCATCGGGGTACGCCGGACTTCGCCAAGCGGACCGCGCCACGCGCTGTGTCCTGCGCGGTGGAAGGCATCTCGCAGGCCTGTGTGCCGGACCCCGACGACCGGCTGTACAACCTGCTGACCGCCGCCATCACCGAGTGCAAACTCTGGATGCCGGCCCCGGCTCCCGCGCCCACCCCGATCCACACGGAGGCCGTGGAAGTTCGGTAGGGGCGTATCTGACAGCCAGTACGCTTCACCGTGTGACCTTGGAGATCGATACCGGTTCAGGTTTGATGCCAGTCCACGAGTGGGGCGCCGCCGGCGGTGAGGCGCCCGGGCTGCTGCTCCTCCAGGAGATCTTCGGGGTCTCCGACTACATCAAGCAGCGCGGCGCGGATCTCGCCGCGCTCGGGTACTACGTGATCGCGCCGGAGATCTACTGGCGGCTCGACCACACCGAGTTGGACGAGTCCGCACCCGATCTGCTCCAGCGCGCGATGGGGATCCTGCAACGGCTCGACTGGGATCTCGCGGTCTCGGACTCCGTGGCAGCGCTGGAGTACCTGCGCGGGCGCGGCCACGGCACCGGCGTACTCGGGTTCTGCTTCGGCGGCGGGCTCGGGTTCAACGTCGCGGCCGTCTCCTCGCCGGATGTCCTGGTGAGCTACTACGGCTCGTCCTTGCCGACCCTGCTCGAGCTGGCGCCGAAGGTTCAGGCGACGAGCCTGCACCACTTCGGCGACGCCGACACGTACCTGCACGCCGACGAGGTCATTCCCTCCCTGGGTGACGCCGAGATCCATCGGTATCCCGATGCCGGTCACGCGTTCGACAACCCGTTGCCCGCCTTCCACCACGCCGAGGCCGCCGAGCTGGCCTGGCGGCGTACCGCAGACTTCCTCTCCCGTCACCTCCCAACCTCCGAAGGATCCGCATGAGCCTGTACGACATCCCGCTGACCACGCTCGCCGGCGCGGCGACCTCGCTCGCTGACTACAAGGGCAAGACCGTCCTGGTCGTGAACGTCGCGTCGAAGTGTGGCCTGACCCCGCAGTACGAGGGCCTGGAGAACCTGCAGAAGCAGTACGGCGCCCGCGGCTTCACGGTGCTCGGTGCCCCCTGCAACCAGTTCGGCGGCCAGGAGCCGGGTACGGCGGACGAGATCTCCACCTTCTGCTCGACCACGTACGGCGTCACCTTCCCGATGCTGGACAAGCTCGAGGTGAACGGCGAGGGCCGGCACCCGCTGTACTCCGAGCTGACCCTGACGCCGGACGCCGACGGCGAGGCCGGTGACATCCAGTGGAACTTCGAGAAGTTCCTGATCACCCCGGAGGGCACGGTCGCCGCCCGCTTCCGCCCCCGCACCGAGCCGGAGTCCGCCGAGATCGTCACTGCCATCGAGTCCCACCTCCCGGCCTGACTCGCCGCTCGCCCCTCGCCCGCCGCGTATCCGCGGCGGGCGACTTCTTTGCGCCCAGCCGCGACCTCATCTGGCTGGTTGACCAGCCAAATGGTGGGTTTGCCACCCGGAATCACGGTGGCAAACCCACCATCTGCCTGGTCAACCACTGAAATGCAGGGAACTGGGAGGGGGACGCTGAGGGTGTTGCAACAACTCTTTCGAAAGAGTACTTTCGACGCATGCCGACGCCGCATCGTCGCCTCAGCGACCCCCGTGAGCTCAACGCCCTGGCCCATCCGGTGCGGATGGCGATCGTCGAGCTGCTGTCGATCAGCGGACCGCTGACCGCGACCGAGCTGGCTGACCGGCTCGACGAGACGCCGGCCAACTGCTCGTGGCACCTGCGCAAGCTGGCGCAGCACGGGTTCGTCGAGGAGGCCGAGGGCGGGAAGGGCCGGCAGCGGCCGTGGAAGGTCCCCGGACTCGGCTTCCGCTGGGACGACGAGCACTCCACGGCGTCGATCGACGGGCGTCGGGCTGCGCAGGCGCTGTCCGAGGTGACGATGGGCCGCGCGATGGACCGGCTGCGGGAGTCCCAGCAGCGCGCGCCGGAGGAGTCCGAGGAATGGCGCGCGGCGCACAGCAACACCGAAATGGTCGCGTGGCTGACCGCGGACGAGCTCAAGGAGATGAACGAGGCGATCAATGCCGTCCTGGACCGCTTTGTGGAGCGACTGACCGAACCGCAACAGCGACCACCCGGCGCGCGGCCGTGTGAATTCGTCGCGTGGGGCGTCCTGACGTACTTCCCGGGGGTTGAGCCGGCATGAGGAAACTGTTCGCGCAGCCCGGGTTCCCCCGCCTCTTCAGTGGGCTGAGTACGTCGATGCTCGGCGACTCGGTGATGCTGCTGGTGCTGAGCATGTGGGTGAAGACGCTCACCGGCTCGAACGCGATGGCCGGCCTGACCTTCTTCTTCATGGTGCTGCCGGCGCTCGGTGCGCCGCTGCTCGGCGTCTGGGTGGACCGGCTGCCCCGCAAGGCGATCCTTGTCTGGGGCAACTTCGCGAGCGCGGCCGCGGTCCTCCCGCTGGTGCTCGTGCGGGACGCGAACGACGTCTGGCTGATCTGGGTCGTCGCCTTCCTGTACGGCGTCTCGTTCGTCGTACTCCCGGCGGCCCTCAACGGGCTGCTCAAGGACCTGCTGCCCGAGGAACTCCTGGTCGACGCGAACTCGAGCCTGGCCACGATCAAGGAGGGCTACCGGCTGTTCGGTCCACTGGTCGGGGCCGCGATCTTCGCGACCACGGGCGGCTGGCTGGTCGCGGTCGTCGACGCCGCCACGTTCGTCATCGCCGGACTGCTGATCGCGACGATCAAGATCGCCGAGACGCCCGCGCCGGCGAAGCACACTTTCAAAGAAGACGTCCTCGAGGGCGTCCGGTTCCTGATCAACGACCGCATCCTCCGCCACGTCCTGCTGGGGCTCGCGATCTCGATCCTGGTCATCGGCTTCTTCGAGTCGTCGATCTATGCGCTGATGGACGCCTTCGGCAAGCCGCCGACCTTCTCCGGCGTCTTCGTGACCTGCCAAGGCGTCGGCGCGGTCATCGGTGGTCTCACCGCGAGCCGCGCCGTACGCCGCCTCGGTGAGATCGCCACCTGCGCACTCGGCCTGACCGCACTGGCCGTCGCAACGATCGTCTGCGCGGCCGCGCCGAGCATCGTCCTGGTCCTCGTCGGTGCGGGCATCTGCGGAGTCGGTCTGCCGTGGACGTTCGTCGCCTTCACGACGCTGATGCAACGGCGTTCGCCGGGCCATCTGATCGGCCGGGTCTCGACCGCGGTGGAGGTGCTCGTGTCGACGCCGCAGGCGATCTCGCTCGCGCTGGGCAGCCTGCTCGTCAGTCTGCTCAGCTACCGGCAGATCTTCGCGATCATCGCGACGGTGATCCTGCTCGGCGTACTCCAGACGGTGCTCACGCTGCGCGGCGAGATCCGCGCGGATCTGACCAGCGGCGACCGCCGATCGGTGCAGCCGGTCCCGGCCCCGGAGGCGGATCCCACCTCCGGAGCCGACCTGCTCTGACCGGTCACTTGGACGCGGCGAAGGCCTCTTCGTACTCCTTGCGGACCTGATCGCCGCCCTGCTTGCGCCAGCGGTCCATCGCGTCGTCCCAGGCCGCCAGCTCCTTGCGGCCCTGAAGGACGTCGGCGAGCGCGTCGTCGAGCAGCTTGTTCAGCGTGTTCCGCTTGCGGTTGTAGGTCTCGGAGTACAGGGCATCCGCCGGGTTGGCCAGCGTCATCGGCACCGCCTTGACCTGGTAGGCGTGCTCCTTCTTGGTCTCCTCGGGGTGACCGGGCTCGTACAGCGGCCAGGGTGCGTCGGCGATCCGGTAGAACTCGGCGGTGTGCTCGACCTCGCCCTTGCTGGTCAGGATCGGGTCGCCGTTCACCATGGTGTAGTCGACGCCCTCTTTGCCGTACCGGTTGATCAGGTACTCCTGGGTGCCGAACGGCGCAGCGAGGTAGTTCGCGACCCGGAGCATCAGCTTGATCCGCTCCTTGTCGTCGGTCTTCTTGAACGCGGTCGTGCTGAACGACGGAACTCCGCGCCCCAGGTTCGGCGTCGAGCTCGCGTCGTACTTCGGCGGCAGCATGCCGTCGAACTGCACAGGGGAGCCCGGCTTCACGTTCTGGGTGACGTACTGGGGCCAGGCGGAGTAGTTGTCGGCGACCATCACGACGCGTCCGCCGCCGATCCAGTCCTTGAACGGCGCACCCTGGGTGAACGTGTCGGGATGGAAGTAGCCGGCCTTGACCAGTTCCCGGGTGTCGCTGATCGCCTGCTTGGTCTGGTCCAGCTCGTTGATCGAGGTGAACTTGCCGCCCTCCTCCTGCCAACCGACCGGAGCTCCCATCATCCGCAGGATCAGGTCGCGAACTCCGGGCGCGCCGTGGAACGCCCAGCGGTTCTCCTTCGGGTTGGTGACGCCCTTCGCCAGCTCCTTGAACTCGGCGAACGTCGCCGGCGCCGGATTCAGGCCGTGCGCCTTGACGATGTCGACGCGGGTGAACCAGATGACACCGACCCGCTCCCGGGGGATCGGGATGCCGTAGATCCCGCCGTTGAAGGCTGTTGTGCGCCAGGCCTCCGGGCGCAGGTTGGCCAGCATCGGGTAGTCCTTGATCGCGTCGCCGGCCAGGAACTCGCTGAGGTTCTGGCACTTGGCGTCCAGCAACTGCGGCATGTTGGGCGTGTTGACGATCATCGTGAAGTCCGGCAGTTCGCCGCTGAGCACGGTCGGCAGCTTGTCAGCGTAGTTCGCGCTCGGCACCATCTGCAGGTTCAGGGTGACGCCGAGCTTGTCGTTGACGTTGCGCCAGTACTCGTTCCTCGACGCCGCCGGTGGGATCGGCCGGAACTGCTGGATGAAGGCGGTCAGTTCCTCCGAGCCCGTGCCCGGCCGGTCCGGGATCCCGACGATCGGAGTCGCGGGGTAGCGCAGGAAGCCCGACATCACGCCGTCCTTCGTCGGCGCCAGGTCCGGTTTGACCCCCTGATACGGGATGTACGACGGGAGCTGGACCCCGGAGTTCTGCTGTTGCTGGCTCGTGGCGGGGGAGCTGGAGCAGGCGCTGAGGGTCGGGCCGGCAATGGCGGCGGCCGCGGTTCCTCCCATCAGCCGGAGAAGGGTACGGCGACTCATTGATTCGGACATGGGTTCTCCTTTCGAAGCCGGCGGTGGACGACGGCTCAGCCTTTGACGGCGCCGACCAGAACGCCCTTCGTGAAATGGCGCTGCAGGAAGGGGCAGACGAGCAGGATCGGGATCAGCGAGATGACGAGGATGGCCATCTGGAGCGACTGGGTCGGCGGCAGTACGCCGGCCTCTCCGGACAGCTGCTCCGCACCGAGCCGCGCATTGTCGACGACGTACGTGCGGAGCACCAGTGGGAGCGGCAACTTCGACGGATCGTTGATGTAGAGCAGGGCGTTGAACCACGAGTTCCAGAACCCGACGGCGAAGAACAGCCCGATGACGGCGAGGGCGGCCTTGGACAGCGGGAGGATGATGCGGACGAAGATCTGCAGGTCGTTGGCCCCGTCGATGCGGGCCGACTCCAGGATGTCCGGCGGCAGTCCCATCATGAACGAGCGCAGCACGATGACGGAGAAGCCGGTGACCAGCACGGGCAGGATCAGCGACCACCAGCTGTTCAGCAGTCCCAACTGCTTGATCAGCAGGTAGTTCGGGATGATCCCGGGACTGAACAGCATGGTGAGCAGGACGACCATCAGGATCGGCTTGTGCGCGAAGGACGTCGGCCGCGACAGTGAGTAGGCCATCGCCGAGGTGACGATCAGGCCGAGAACCGTGCCGACGACGGCGATCCCGACGCTGACGAGCAGCGCCCGGGCGACCACGCCACCGGCCAGGATCGAGCTGTACGCCGACAACGACGGCCGGTCCGGCAGGAGCACGTAGCCACCGGCGTCGGTGATCTGCTGCTGGTCGGCCAGGCTCGTCGAGATCACCGAGACGAACGGCATCACGACCAGCCCACAGGCGATCAGGAGCACGATGGCCTTGAGAATCTTGATCGGGACGGACGCGGGCGCCATCGCGGGCGATCGGCCGTTGGTCCTCGTACGGGCTGTGGTGTTCATCGCGATCGGTACACTCCGTCCTCTCCGAAGAGATGCGCGACCTTGTTCGCGCCGAGGACCAAGGCCAGGCCGACGACGCCCTTGACCAGGCCGACCGCGGCACTGATGCCCCACTCGCCCTGCTGGAAGGCGTGGTGGTAGACGTAGGTGTCGAGGACCTCGGTGACCTCGGTGCCCGCCCCCTGTTGCAGCAGGATCTGTTCGAAGCCGACGCTGAGCGAATCGCCGAGGCGCAGGATGCCGAGCAGGATGATCAGTGGACGCAGCGCCGGCAGCGTGACGTGCCACATCTGCCGCGCCGGACCGGCGCCGTCGACCGAGGCAGCTTCGTACTGTTCCTGGTCGACACGTGACAGCGCGGCCAGGAACAGGATCGTTCCCCACCCGGTGTCCTTCCAGATGACCTGCGAGGTGATCAGCGCACGGAACGCGTCCGGGTTGCCGATGATCTCGATCGGCTCGATGCCCTTGTGCCGCAGGTAGGTGTTGAGCAGACCGGCGTTCCCGAGGATCTGCTGGAAGATCGCGACGACGATCACCCAGGACAGGAAGTGCGGCATGTACAGGACGCTCTGCACGAACCGCTTGATCGGCTCGTACATCAGGCTGTTGAGCACCAGCGCGAGCACGATCGGAGCCGGGAACACGAAGGCGACCTGGAGGACCGTCAGCACGAGCGTGTTCTTCAGCGCGTTGAGCACCTCGGGATCGCCGCTGAAGATCAGTGCGAAGTTCGAGAAGCCGACCCATGGGCTCTGCCGGACGCCGAGGTACGGCTGGTAGTCCTTGAAGGCGATCACGTTGCCGAGCAACGGGACGTAGTGGAAGACCAGGAAGACCAGCAGGCCGGGCACCGCGAACACGAGCAGGCCCCAGTCCCGCTTGAGGCGCGCGAGCCGGCCCAGTGAGTGCGGTGATCCAGGCGGAGCTGACTTCACCGCCGGCCTCTTGTCGATGGTCAATGCCACGGTCAGCTCCTTCCACGAACCATCGGTTGGACTTCCGGGTAGCCGGCGTTGCGGTAGCCGGGGTCCGCGTCCGGGCCGTAGCCGAGGGCGGCGCGTCTGCTCCGGAACTGCGCCAGCACCTCGCGATACTCGGGTGCGGCGACGAAGTCGCGTTCCTCCGACGGATCCGCGTGGAGGTCGAACAACACCTCGGGCATGGCTTCGCCGTAGTACTGGTACTTGAGGTGGCCCTGCTTGATCATCAGGTTCGTGTCGCCGAAGTGGGAGACCGATTCGTCGGACCAGTCCGCCGGCTCGCCGCGCATCAACGGGACCAGGCTGCGGCTGTCCAGCCCGTCTGGCACGGGATGTGCCGCCAACTCGCACAGGGTCGCGTATAGGTCGCAGAGGTTGACGTTCGCGTCGATGTGACTGCCGCCGAAGTGCTGCGGCGAGCGGATGATCAACGGCACCCGCGCACTGGCTTCGTAGAACTTCTGCTTCTCCCAGATGCCGTGCTGCCCGAGCATCTCGCCGTGGTCGGCGGTGTACACGATCACCCAGTCGTCCAGGTCCTGGCCCTGGTGCTGCAGCGCCTTGAGGACCTGCCCGAACATGGCGTCGACGTTCTCGACCATCGCGTAGTACGCCGCTGTGGCCCGGCGGATCTCGACCTCGGTGGCGTCGATCCCCGGACGCACCTGACGCTGGGCCAGGAACGGATGCTCGGACACCGGTTGGTTCAGGTACGGCGTGACGCGGTTGAGGTAGTGCGTGAAGCGCTCCTCGTCCGCGAAGTACGGGTAATGCGGCTGGTTCAGGCTGACCTTGAGCAGCACGGGCTGTTCGCGGTTGGGCCGGTCGTAGTACGGGTCGGTGAAGAACTCCTCGATGAAGTCCAGCGCGCCGGTCAGCGTGTATTCGTCCTGTGCCACCAGCGGTCCGCGGCCGATCCCGGCCCGCTTGACCTCCTTGGCATCGCTCCACTTCACGGTGGCCAGCGACGGCACCCGCTCGGCGAATTCGGAAGCCGGATTGTCGACGGCGTCCGCGCCGATGGTGGTGTCGGAGCCGATCCGCCGGGTCCAGCCCTGCATCTGGTCGGCGCCGCGGTGGTGAAGCTTGCCGCAGGCAACTGTCGCGTAGCCGTGCCGGGCCAGCGTGCGGGCGAACGTCTCGTGCCCAGGGAGCAGATCCTGCCCGTACCGCAGGCAGCCGCTCGTCTGCGGCAACTGCCCGGACATCAGACTCTGCCGGGCCGGGATGCAGACCGGGGAGGGGGTGTAGGCGTTGCCGAAGACCGCACCTGTCTCGGCCAGCCAGTCCAGGGTGGGGGTCCTGATCACCGGATCACCGGCGAACCCGGCCACGTCGTACCGGTGCTCGTCGGACATCAGGAACAGGATGTTGGGACTCTTCGGGACCACTTTTGTAACCGTCCTTAAGAAGATCGCATCATGGTGACATCCTCCCAATGAGGCGTCAACACCGGAGGAAACTTCCCGCCCCATCAGAAAACGTTCTCTGGGCATCTGTTGACGCACGGTCCGCCGGACCCGCATCATGGTCGGCACGCACTTCTTCAGGAGGGTTTCGAAAGTGGGCGGCGTGCGACGAGTCAGGGACGAGCATCGGGCCCAGGTGCTCGGCCGGCTCCGGGCTCACGGCAACTTGTCCAAGGCGATGCTGGCCCGCGACCTGGGGCTGAGCGTGCCGACGATCTCGGAGATCCTGGCCGGCTTCGAGACCGAGGGTGTGGTCCGGCCGGTGAGCGAGGGGGAGTCGTCCGGTGGCCGCCGGCCGATCCTGTACGGCCTGAGAATGGACGGACTGCTGGCCGCCGGAGTGAGTGTCGACCGGCATCACATCTCGGCGGTTGTCTCGGACCTGTCCGGCCACATCCACGGTGAGGTGTCGGCGGACTGTGACCTCGAGGACGGACAACGGCGCTTCGAGCGGACTCTGGAACGTCTCGTCGGTCGGCTCCTCGCGACGGTGGAGACGCCTGACCGGGTGACCGGGCTCGGGGTTGCCGTGCCGACCCGGATGCAGCGCTCGAGACCCGGTATGTTCCTTCCGCAGCAGGCGCCGGGCTGGACAGGCCTGGATCTGCATGCGTTCCTGGCCGAGCGGTTCGAGCTCCCTGTCGTGGCCGAGAACCGCGCTCATGCGGTGGCCGTCGGCGAGCACCTGTTCGGCGCCGGTCAGGGAGCCACCGATCTGCTGTGCCTGGTGGTGGACGAAGGTCTGGGCGGTGCCGTGATCAGCGGCGGTCGATTGTTCACCGGCGGCGACGGTGCTGCCGGAGCGGTCGGCCGGATGATCCTGGAGCTCAACGACGGCAAGGGTCGCGTGACACCGGTGAAGGCGTCGGACGTGGTCGGCTGTTCGGCCATCATTCGCGCCGCGGTCGGACGGCTCCGTGCGTCCAACCGCAGGCGTCTCGGTGGCGTGCCGTTGTCGCGCGTCGACGCCGACGTCGTGATCGACGAGGCGTTGTCGGGCGACGTGCAGATGGCCGACGTACTGGCCGATGTAGGCCGCGGGCTGGGCGCGGTGGTTGCGGCGACCTTGTGTGTGACGGATTCACCGCTGGTGGTCCTGTGCGGCTCGACCATGCGTGCAGGGGACTTCATCGTCGGTCCGCTGCAGGAGGTCACCGACCGCCGGCTGCCGTTCGCGCCACCGACGATCCGGCTCGGTCGCCTCGGCGCGCGAGGCGGTGCGCTCGGTGCGGCGGCCTTGGTGCTCACCGACATGGTCGGCATGGCCGGTGGCCCGATCTCGCCGGCTCAGGAGATCGCGGGGTCGCTGTAGCGGCAGGCACGTCTGGGAGAAGAGCGGTAAGGGTCTGGTCCGTGCTGCGCTCTGACGAAGGAGAAGATGCTATGCCTGGCAAGATCTCGCGAAGAGACGCACTGAAGGCGAGTGCGATCGCGTCGGGAGCGGTCCTGCTGCCGACGCTGCCGGCCGCCGCGGCACCGGCTGTCGCCACCGCGAAGACGACGATCAAGGTCGCCGGCGAGCCGTGGGGAGTGAGTACTCGCTACATCGGCGCCGATCGCGGCACCACGAACTTCGACATCCGCGACCTCAAGGATCTCGGCATCAACACCTACCGTTTCTACGAAGGTCACATGTACGCGTGGGAATGGGACGACGATGACGGCGTCTTCGGTTCACCGACGATCGACGAGATCAAGTCCGACCCGAACGTCGTCAACTGGGCCTGGTGGGACAACGCCTTCACCCATCCGCCCGAGGGCAGCCCGTTCTGGTACGCGACGAATCCGGGCGACGGATGGCAGGGCAACTGGCGTCAGATCTTCGGCAGCCTCAAGGACGCGCACGTCAAGCCGATGGTGTCGCTGCGGGTCCAGAACGCGACCCTGGATCCGGACTGGGCCACGCCGCTCAACCCACCGAACACGCCCGAGGGCCGCAACGAGTGGTGGCAGCACGTCTTCGCCTGTGTCTACTGGCTGAACGTCCGCAACGACTACCGGGTCGACGACTGGGAACTCGGCAACGAACCGAATCACGACGGCCAGGGCTGGCTCGGCACCGAGGACGACTACTGGGACTTCGTCCGGCTGACGAAGGACGCCATCGACTACACCTATCAGCGGTTCCTCCCGCATCGGGCGTACCAGACCTACGCACCGGTGTCGGCCGGTACGTCGGTCAACGACGCCGGCGAACGCTTCGGCTGGATCAAGGACGCGCTCGAGAAGGTTCCGGACTCCTTCGACGCCGTCGACTACCACGACTTCTCCGACGACCCGAGCGGAAACCTCCGCGAGGTGCACCAACTCATGAACGCGGCCGGCCAACCCGATCGGCCGTTGTGGGTGACGGAGTGGGGCCCGGTCTACAACCACGGCGGCGACTCGTATCAGCAGATCTCGTCCGGAATCCTGATCCTGCAGAACCTGATCCGGATGTCCAGTCCGGACTCGTATGTCTACGGCAACCACATCGTCAATCTCTACGATGCGCCGAACCGGGCGTACCTGATCGGGAAGGACGGCACCCGCCGGGTCACGTACTACGCGCTCCGGATGGGGATCCGAGCGCTGCAAGGCGGCCGCGTGACCTACGAGAGCGTCTCTGGCTCGCCGGACGTCTTGGCCATCACCACCCGCGACCACGACGGAGACGTCTGGCTGCTGGCGGTGAACTCGGCCACCGACACGGCGCACGAGGTGACCGCCGATCTGACCGAGCACCTGCAGGGGGGCGCGGGCGAGATGTGGGAGTTCAGTGAGAGTCGGCAGGACGCTCGGGCCGGACACAGCCGGGTGGTCGACGGGCACGTCGACTTCCGCGTCCCGGCGCTCGGTGCGGTGCTGCTGCGATTCGATGGCCGGAAGAGATGATCCGGCGAGTGACCCGGCGGGAGTTCGTCAGGATGTCCGGTATGGGCGCCACCGCGGTTGCTCTGGCAGCGCAGGGGCTGTCCGGCGAGAGCGCCGCGGCGGAGGTGCGGTTGCCGGGCTATCCGTTCACGCTTGGCGTCGCGTCCGGAGATCCAGAACCCGACGGCGTGGTGTTGTGGACGCGCCTTGCCTCCGATCCACTGATCGACCCGGAGGCGGCCGGCATGCCGCCGGCGCCAGTGGCGGTCGAGTGGGAGGTCGCAACGGATCCCGGAATGCGGCGGGTGGTCAAGCGCGGTGTGGCCAAAGCCGTCCCCGAGCTCGCGCACTCGGTCCACGTCGAGGTGCACGGGCTGTCGCCGGCCCGGGAGTACTTCTACCGCTTCAAGGCGGGGCCGGAGATCAGCCCGGTCGGCCGGACCAGGACGGCACCGGCGCCGGGATCGCGGCCTGATCGCCTTCGCTTCGCGGTCGCTTCCTGCCAGCAATGGGTGGGTGGCGGCTACGCGGCGTACCGCAACATGGTCGACGAAGACCTCGATCTGGTGCTCCATCTCGGTGACTACACCTACGAGAACTCGACCACCAGAAGCCTCGCCGACTACCGGGCCCTGCACGCGCTGTACAAGACGTCGCCCGATCTGCAGGCGGCGCACGCGGCCTTCCCGTTCGTCGTCGTGTTCGACGATCACGACGTCGAGGACAACTGGGCGGGGGACACCCCGAAGTCGCCCGACCCGGACTTCCTCACGCGTCGTGCGAGCGCGTTCCAGGCGTACTACGAGCACCTGCCGCTGCGGGCCCGAGCACGGCCGGACGGGGCCGGCATGCTGCTGTACCGCAGGTTCAGGTACGGCGACCTGGCCGAGCTCAGCATCCTGGACACCCGTCAGTACCGCGACGACCAGGCGTGCGGCGACGGCCGCAAGGAGCCGTGTCCCGAGATGTACGACGAGAACCGCACCGTCATGGGTCCGGAGCAGGAGCGGTGGCTCCTCGACGGCCTCGCGCACTCGACCGCCAAGTGGAACGTCGTCGCACAGCAGATCGTGATGGCGGAGTTCGACTACGACCCCGGCCCCGGTGTCGTGGTCAACCTCGACCAGTGGGACGGCTACCCGGCGGCGCGCGATCGCTTCCTGTCCGGGATCGCGGGGATCCGGCCGTCGAATCCCGTCGTACTCAGTGGTGACTGGCACTCGAGCTGGGTCAACGACCTGAAGGCCGACTTCGCGGCTCCGGACTCCGAGACGCTGGCGACGGAGTTCGTCAGCACCTCTGTCAGTTCGGGCGCGCCGTGGAGCGCCGACGTCGTGAAGGCGCTGCCGGCGAACCCGCACGTGAAGTTCTTCAACGGCAGCCTGCGCGGCTACCTACGCTGCGAGGTCTCCCGGGACAGCTGGCGGACCGACATCCGGGCGGTGTCGAACGCGTCCGATTCCCAGTCGCCGGTCAGCACGCTTGCCTCGTTCGTCGTCGAGGACGGTACGCCGGGTGCCGTGAGAGTCCCCGGTGTGGAGGTCACCGGCATCACCGCCGACGTGATGATCGGAGGCCGGCCCAACGCGCTGCAGGTCGCGGTCACCAACTCGACCGACACAGCCGTCGTGGTCACGGCCGCGATCACGCCACCGCCGGGCTGGTCCAGCGACGCCAGCGCGGCAACTCTTGCGCCATCGGCCTCGACGACCTTGGCGCTGCAAATCACTCCGCCGGCAGACAGACCCAGTACGGTGATGAGCGAGGTGCGGGTGACGGCTGGGGACGCGCCGATCTTCGGACCACCCATGCGGCTGCAGCTGGTCTCCGTGCCGTCCGGTGACGATGTCCTGCTCGCGCTCGATTCTGGTGGACCGAGCACCCCGCTCCTCACGACGCACCAAAGGCTGTCTCAGCTCGACCTCTGGGATCCGGTCAAGGGGTACGGCTGGTTGACCGAGGTCGACTTTCGTGACCGGGGCAAGCTCGATGCCCTCCGCCGGGACTTCACGCTGTCACGAGGCGAGCCGTCGGTGCTCAGGCTCGCGGTGCCGGCCGGTCCGCACACCGTCCAGCTGCTGACCGGTGACGCGTCGTTTGCCTCCGGCAACACGATGGTCCGGATCGACGGAGCCTTGGTGGCGGGGTCGGGTGACGACGTCATTCCCGAGGGACAGTTCCGGTGGATCGACTTCACGGTCGACGGCGGTGCCGACGGCCGGGAACTTGACCTGGAGCTCACCGGCGATCTCCGCGAGGGCTACTGGCGCGTCTGCGCCCTGATACTCCAGCAAACCTGAACCGTCCGCCTACGGAGGAACTATGCGATTACCCCGACTGGTCATACGTGCGGCGGCGACAGCCGCGGCGCTCGTCCTGGCAGGAAGCGGCAGCGTCGTCGCCACGATGCCCGCCTTGGCTGGAACCGCGGTGCCCTGTGCGTCGCGCGTTGGTTCCGGCGACTATCCGAATCCGTTGCACGAATGTCCGGCCGCGGATCCGGGGATTGTTGTCCGGGGCAACACTTGGTACGCGTTCACGACCGGGCTGAAGGAGTACCGGTCGCGGGATGCGGGGCACACCTGGGAGGACCTCGGTCGCTTCGTCGAGCCGCCGGCCGGGTACGTCGACTTCTGGGCGCCGGAGGTCTACCACATCGGCGGTCAGTGGGTCGCCTACTTCAACATGCGTACGGCGCCCGGCCAGTTCAACAAGATCTACGTCGCCACCTCGGACAACCTCGAGAAGGGCTGGGTCCTCAATCCGACCCCGATCGCGGGTGAGACGGACTTCTCGCTGATCGACGCGACGACGTTCCTGGACACCGACGGCACCAGGTATCTGATCTACAAGGAGGACCGGCAGGGAACGCTCACCAAGCGCATCTCGATCGGCCGGCTCTCCCCGGACGGCCTGACCCGAGTCGGTCCGGCCACCGAGATCATGCACGTGACGCTGCCGTGGGAAGGCAACTCGGTCGAGGGCCCGAGCATGCTGTACCGCGACGGCAGTTACTACCTCTTCTACAGCGGGAACCTCTACACCTGGAACGGCAACTACGCGGTCGGTGTCGCCCGGGCCACCTCGCCGATGGGGAACTTCGACGCCGGCAAGCACCCGACGCCGATCCTGCGCGGCGACGACCGGGTCGCCTCGCCCGGCCACCAGTTCATCACCGACGTCCGCATCGGCGGCCAGCAGCGGCAGATGATCTTCTACCACGGCTATCCGTGGTACGACGCCGAGGGCAACCACCTGCCGTCCGTGCAGACCCGCAAGCTGATGATGGACGAGCTGCACTGGGATGCGGAGGGATGGCCATGGGTGAACGACGGCACGCCGAGCGACTGACAGAAGATCGAACGCTGTCGCCGTACACAGGATGGACGCGGGCGCACTGGGAGCAGACGGCCGATCGGACCTTGCTCGCCTTGCGGGACTTCGCGAGCCCGCGCCATGCGAATCTCGACCCTCCCGGTCCCGCGTCCAGATCCGGGACGGCGAGCGACGGGCTGGAAGGGTTCGCCCGCTCTTTTCTGACCGCAGGATTCCGGCTCGCCGGGTCGGACGACGACCCGCACGATCACGCCGGCTGGTACGCCGAAGGCCTCGCCGCCGGTGCAGACCCGGCGTCCCCGGAGGCGTGGCCGCGGCTGACGGAGTTCGGTCAGCCGCGCGTCGAGGCCGCCGCGATGGCGATCGCCCTGCACGAGTCCCGTGCCCAGGTGTGGGACAAGCTGGACGACCGGACGCGCGTGCAGGTCGTCGAATGGCTGGCCCCGGCCAACCAGGTCACGTACTCCGCGAGCAACTGGCTGTGGTTCCAGAACGTCACCCTCGCCTTCCTGCGCTCGGTGGGCGGACCGTGCGACGAGGCCGTGATCGAGAGGAACATCGCCACGCTGGACACGTTCTACCAAGGCGACGGCTGGTACACCGACGGGATCCGCGAGGGCAGGACCACCCACTACGACTGGTACAACGGCTGGGTCATGCACCTGTTCTCGCTGTGGTACTGCCGCATGTCCGGCGAGACCGGGGAACTGCTCGACGGTTATCGCGGGCGGCTGCATGAGTACCTCGGCACCGTCCAGCATCTCGTCGGAGCCGATGGTGCGCCTCTCCACCAAGGCCGTTCGCTCGTGTACCGGTTCGCGACCGCGTCGCCGTACTGGGCCGGCGCGATCTTCGACGCGAGTCCCTTGCCTCCCGGAGCGACCCGGCGTCTGACCAGTGGCATCCTCAGTTGGTTCGCCGACGCCGGTGCCTGGGACGACCGCGGTCTGCTCGGTCTTGGGTGGCGTACGGCGTTCCCGCGGATGCGGCAGTCGTACTCGGGTCCGGGATCGCCGTACTGGGCGAGTCTGGGCTTCGCCGGACTCGTGCTGCCGGCTGGTCATCCGGTCTGGAGGGCTCGCGAGGAGCCGCTGCAGCTCGAGCAGTCCGACGTCTCGGTCGTGGCTCGGCCGCCGGGCTGGCTGATCTCGGGTACGACGGCCGACGGCATCGTGCGCGTCGTCAACCACGGCACCGACCACGCCGGGACCGAACTGACTGCGGAGGATCCGCTCTACTGCCGCCACGCCTACTCGACGATCACCGGGCCTGATCTGGTCGATGCAGACGAGGTCCCGGACAACCAGGTCGCCGTACGAAGGCCCGACGGGCGATGGTCGCAGCGGCGCCCGATCACCCTCCTGAGCCTCGGCCCGCGGACGGCGGTCAGCCGGTTCCCCCTGCAGTTCGGGGCGGAGGACCCGGAGACGGCCGACCTGTCGGTGGTCGCCGCATCCGTCCTCCGTGGTCCCTTCGAGGTCCGCATCGCCCGTGTGGACGGTCAGTACGACGGTGAACCGCTGACCCTGACGATCTCCGGCTACGCGCTGACTGGGTCTGGTCGGGAATCGACCGTCGTACCGCTGATCGGCGAGTGGCAAGAGGGCAGCACGACCCGGGAGGGCGTGAACGCCTTCGGCGAGGTGTCTGTCACTCCGTGGGTCGAGACCAGCCTCGAACCCGGACGCGTGTACGCCGCCATCGTGCTGCTCAGCGGTCAGGACTGCACTACCGACGGCATCACAGCCGAGGTCGACGGAGCCAAGGTTGTCGTCACCTGGCCGGACCAGCAACAGGATGTGGTCGCACTGAAGTAACTTCTACTGGCTGCAGACCCGGATCGAGGAGGTCGACGAGGCCGAGATGGGTCGCCGGTTCGGCGACGAGAAGTTCACCAAGGCGCTGGAGTACGTGCAGAGCTCGCTGTTCCGCCCGGCCGGCTGATCAGTCGAGCTGTTCCTTCGGGGCCTCGGACTCCATCGCGTCGGTCAGCACGCCGGCGGTGAGGCCGATCTGCCACTCGCGGGCATGGTGCTCGCGCAGGAACGTCGTCACCACCTCGAGGCTGAGCTCAGGTGGTGGCGACCAGGCCAGTCGCCGGATGGTGTCGGGGGAGAGCAGATTCTCGGTCGGGAGGCGGTGCGCCTCGGCGATCTCGGCGACGGAGGAGCGGGCGGCCGACAAGCGGGCTGCCGCATCCGGGTCCCGATCGGCCCACGCGCGAGCCGGCGGCGGGCCGTCGTACCGCGGGCCTTGCTTCGGCAGCTCGGAGTCCGGGAGGCGGCGTGCGTGATCGATCGCCTCCCACCAGGTCCGCATGTGCCGGTGGGCGCCTCGGCCCTTGAACGCGGTCAGCCGTTGAAGCGTGTCCCGGTCGGTCGGCATCGCCGACGCGGCCTCGACGATCGCGGCATCGGGCAGGATCCGGCCGGGGGAGATGTCCGCGGACTCGGCGATCTGGTCCCGTGCCTCCCACAACGCCCGTACTACGGCCAGACTGCGGCGATTGCGGACGCGGTGCATCCCGGACGTGCGGCGCCACGGATCCGGCTTCGGCTCACGCGGCGGCGCGGACAGGATCGAGGCGAACTCCTGCTCGGCCCACTCCCACTTGCCCTCGCGGCGCAGCTCGGCCTCGATCGCGTCGCGCAACTCGATCAGCATCTCGACGTCGAGAGCGGCGTACACGAGCCAGGGGGCCGGCAGCGGACGGGTCGACCAGTCGGCGGCGGAGTGCTCCTTGCGCATCCGGTAGCCGAGGACTTCGCTGACCAGCGAGGCGAGGCCGACCTTCGGGTACCCGAGCAGGCGGCCGGCCAGCTCGGTGTCGAACACCTTCCGCGGCACCATCCCGAGCTCGGCCAGGCAGGCCAGGTCCTGGTTCGCGGCGTGGATGATCCACTCGGCGTCCACGATCGCGTCGCCGAGCGCAGACAGGTCGCCGAACGGGATCGGGTCGACCAGCGCGGAGCCGGCGCCCTCGCGGCGCAGTTGCACCAGGTACGCCCGGTGGGAGTAGCGGTAGCCGGACGCGCGCTCGGCGTCGACGGCGACGGGGCCGGTGCCGGCCTGGAAGGCCTCGACCACGTCGGTCAGCGCCGGGTCGGTGTCGATGACCTCGGAGAGGCCGTCACGGAGTTCGAGCAGGGGCAGGTTCGCGGTCGGGTCGTCCGGGACGGGCGGCTGCTGGGTTTCGGCCGGGCTCATCGGCCCCGCTGTCCGCGCCGGGTCGGCATCGCCACGACCCCCGGCGGAACCGGCGGCAGTCCGGCCGCCGTGCAGAGAACTTCGCCCCACGCCTCGGCGTGCCGGGTCACATCCACCAGACCACCTGGCCCCGGCACAGGGCTCCAGGACGCACGGATCTCGATCTCCGCCGTCGCGTCGTCGTCGGCCATACCGCCGAAGCTTTCCGATACCACCCTGGTGACGGTACCGCTCGGCGCCTGGAAGTCCGCGCCCCGGTCCGCCAGCGCCTCCATCAGCCAGGTCCAGCCCACGCCGCCGAGCAGCGCGTCGGTCACCATCTCCGGTTCGACGGCGGCGCGCACGTACGCGACACAGCGGAAGGTCGACTGCCAGGCGTCGTTCCCGTCCGGGTCGTAGAGGATGACGAGGCGGCCGGTGGCGACATCGTCACCGTCGACCGTCACGTCGGCACTGACCGCCGCCGCATGCGGTGCGATCCGCTGCGGTGCGGGCATCTCCTCGACGAATACCTCGGGCCGGAACCGGGCACTGCGTAGCTGCGACACTGCCTCGGCGAACTCCGCGGGTGGCGCGTCGACCTGCTTGCGGGCACCCATGCTTGGCAGCCTACGACTGATTACTCACCGACGCCTGTGGCGACGCGCCGGTAACCGCGTGCGACGGCCGCTCACGGGCGAAATTCCGCACGTGGGATTATCGCTGTGTGCCTCTGCCACAGTCCCGCGCGCTCGACCGTTCCGCCTTTCTGCTCGCCGCTCGAGGTGAGCCGGGCCCGCACACGCCGGTGTGGTTCATGCGGCAGGCCGGGCGGGCGTTGCCTGAGTACCGCGCGATCCGTCAGGGGATCACGATGCTCGAGTCCTGTATGCGGCCCGACCTCGTTGTCGAGATAACGCTGCAGCCCGTCCGCCGTTACGGCGTCGACGCGGCGATCTTCTTCTCCGACATCGTGTTCCCGCTCCAGGCGGTCGGCTTCGGCATCGAGATCGAGCCGGGGGTCGGCCCGGTGGTCGCGGATCCGATCCGCGACGCGGCCGGCCTGACCGCGGTCCGGCCGGTCACTCCCGCAGACGTGCCGTACACCACGGACGCCGTGAAGCAGTTGGTCTCGGAGCTGGACGGTACGCCGCTCATCGGCTTCGCCGGGGCCCCGTTCACGGTGGCGTCGTACCTGGTCGAAGGCGGCCCGAGCAAGGACCACGCCAAGACCAAGGCGCTGATGTACAGCAACCCGGACCTCTGGCACGCACTCGCCGACCGGCTGGCTGACGTCGCGATCGCGTACCTGTCGGTGCAGGTCGAGGCGGGCGCGTCCGCGATCCAGCTGTTCGACTCGTGGGCGGGCGGGCTGTCGCCGCGCGACTACGAACGGTTCGTGCTGCCGCACTCCGCGAAGGTGTTCGAAGCGATGGCGTCGTACGGCGTACCGCGGGTGCACTTCGGAGTGAACACGGGCGAGCTGCTCGGGTTGATGAGCGGTGCCGGGGCTGACGTCGTCGGTGTCGACTGGCGGGTGCCGCTGGATGAGGCGGTACGCCGGATCACCGCGGCCGGAGGCGGTCCGAAGCCGGTGCAGGGCAACCTGGACCCGGCCCTCCTGTTCGCTCCCTGGGAGGCAGTGGAGCCGGAGATCGACCGGATCCTCGCCGAGGGGAAGGCCGCACCCGGCCACATCTTCAACCTCGGGCACGGGGTCCCGCCGGAGGCCGACCCCGAGGTGCTGCGCCGGGTCGTCGAGCGCGTCCACGCGAAGTCGGCCCGTGTACCTGCCTGACCACGACGTGACGCTCGAGCCGCTGACCGCTGAGCACGCCGACGCCGTACTCGCCTTCGAACGGGAGAACCGGACGTACTTCGCCGCCTGGATCGAGGATCGCGGTGACGCCTTCTTCACCTCGTTCGCGGAGCGACATCAGGCGCTGCTGGCCGAGCAGGAGGCCGGGACATGCCGGTTCCACGTCTTGGTGGATCCGTCCGGCGCGGTGGTCGGACGGGTGAACCTGATGGATCTGGAGAACGGCTCGGCCGAGCTCGGCTACCGGATCGCGGAGAAGGCGACCGGCCAGGGGCTCGCGTCGGCGGCGGTCCGGGCGGTCGCCAGGCTCGCCGCGTCGGAGTACGGGCTGAAGATGCTGCGAGCGGGGACGTCGGACCGGAATGTGGCGTCACAGGCGGTGCTGACGCGTGCCGGTTTCCGCCGCGTGGCCGACCCGGCGGCTCGTCTTGGTTTCGAGTTGACGCTGGAGGACGTGTGAGCCGGGTCGTTGTGGTCGGTGGCGGGATCAGTGGGCTGGCGGCGGCGTATGCGCTGGCGACCGGGCCGAATCCGCCGCAGATCACGGTGCTGGAGGGGTCACCGCGGCTCGGCGGCAAGCTCGCGGGTGACGTGCTCGAGGGTGTGCCGGTCGACCTCGGGGCCGAGTCGGTGCTGGCGCGGCGGCCGGAGGCGGTCGACCTGATCAAGGCGGTCGGCCTCGGTGACGACGTGGTGCATCCGGCGACGACCTCGGCCGGACTGTGGATCGGTGACCGGATCCGGGCCATCCCGCCGACCGTGATGGGTGTCCCGATGGACCCTGCCGCGACGGCCGACGTACTCGGTTCCGAGGGTGCCGAAGCGGTGGCGCACGAGGCCGACCTGCCGGCGCCGTCGTTGACTGAGGACGTCGCGATCGGGCGGTTCGTCGCCTCGAGGATGGGTCCGGCGGTGACGGACAAGCTGATCGACCCGCTGCTCGGCGGGGTGTATGCCGGGCGGGCGGAGGAGATCTCGCTGGCGGCCGCCGTACCGGAGCTGTACGCCAAGCTGCGGACGGCGCCGAGCTTGCTCGCGGCGACCGCGGAGATGCGTGAGGCTGGGCAGCGGCGGGCGGGTGCGCCGGTGTTCGCCGGAATCGTCGGCGGGATCAACCGCCTGATCAGCGCGTTGGAGAAGGACCTGACGTCCCGAGGCGTCGACATCCGGCGCAAGCTCGCCGTACGACGGATCACGCGGACCGCTGACGGCTACGCGCTGGAGGCTGGGCCGGTGCCTGCGCCGACTCTGTTGGAGGCCGACGCGGTGATTGTCGCCGTACCGGCCACACCGGCGGCTCGGATGCTCGCGGAGCTGGTTCCGGCGGCATCGACGGAGCTCGCGACGATCGAGTACGCGAGCATGGCGATCGTGACGCTCGCGGTCCGCAAGGAGGACTGGCCCGAGGCAGCTGCCGGGTCCGGGTTCCTGGTGCCGTCGGTGGAGGGGCGGACGATCAAGGCGTCGACGTACTCGCACGCGAAGTGGGAGTGGTCGGGTGCGGCCGGTGGAGAGCTCGCCGTACTGCGGTGCTCGGTCGGGCGGCTGGGGGAGGAGTACGTCCTGCAGCGGTCCGACGAGGAGCTGGTGGAGCTGGCCACAGCCGATCTGGGTCGAGCTGTCGGGCTCCAGGCACCCCTGGTGGGGTCGCTCGTGACGCGGTGGGGCGGCGGGCTTCCGCAGTACGCCGTGGGGCATCTGGACCGCGTTGATCGCGTGGAGGCGGCGGTTGAGGCGGAGCCTGGTCTGGCTGTGTGCGGAGCGGCGTACCGAGGTGTCGGGATCGCTGCCTGCGTGGCATCGGGTGGGCAGGCAGCCACCCGGGTGCAGGCTCATTTATCCACATTGGAGACAATGGCTCCGTGACAGAGAAGCCGAAGGCGCGTGAGCTGAACAATGTGATCCGCTACACCCTGTGGTCGGTCTTCAAGGTGGAGACCCCGCTGGGCGACGCGGACCGGGACGAGCTGACCGCCGAACTGTCCGAGCTGGTCGCCAAGCTGGCCACGGACGACGTGGTGATCCGCGGCATCTACGACGTCGAGGGCTTCCGGGCCGACGCCGACTTCATGATCTGGTGGCACGCGCCGACGTCGGACGCGCTGCAGAAGGCGTACCACGCGCTGCGCCGGTCCCGGCTCGGGCGGCACCTGGCGCCGGTCTGGTCGCAGTTCGCGCTGCACCGGCCGGCCGAGTTCAACAAGAGCCACATCCCGGCGTTCCTGGCCGACGAGGAGGCGCGGGCCTACATCTGCGTCTACCCGTTCGTGCGGTCGTACGAGTGGTACCTACTGCCGGACGAGGAGCGGCGGTTCATGCTCGCCGAGCACGGGAAGATGGCGCGCACCTACCCCGACGTCCGGGCGAACACGGTCGCGTCGTTCGCGCTGGGCGACTACGAGTGGATCCTGGCGTTCGAGGCCGACGAGCTGCACCGGATGGTCGACCTGATGCGCGACCTGCGCGCGTCCACCGCCCGGCGGCACGTGCGCGAGGAAGTGCCCTTCTACACGGGCAAGCGGACCGAGCTCGGCGAGCTGGTCGCCAACCTGGCCTGACGCCCGTGGCTGGGCACCGCAAGGCCTTCCCGGTGCTGTACGTGAGCGACGTACGCCGGTCCGTCGGTTTCTACTCGCTGCTCGGGTACGAACCGACGTACCAGTTCCCGCTCGAGGGCGACCCGCACTACGTCGGCCTCGAGCGCGGCGACTCGTCCCTCGGTATCGCCGATGCCAACTGGCCCCAGGCCCAGCTCGGCATCACCGTCGGCACCGCACCCCGCTTCGAGCTCTTCGTGTACGTCGACGACGTGGAAGCCTCCGTCGAGCTCTTCCGCGAGGCCGGCCATCCCATCCTCCAGGAACCCGCCACCATGCCCTGGGGCGAACGCCAGGCCTACACCGCCGACCCCGAAGGCAACCCGATAGCCCTCGCCACCCCGATCTGATCTCGGGGTGGCCTGGTGATCAGGCGGGGGTGAGCGTCAGGCTGATGCTGTTGATGCAGTAGCGGAGGTCGGTGGGGGTGTCGTAGCCCTCGCCCTCGAAGACGTGGCCCAGGTGGGAGCCACAGTTGGCGCAGCGGACCTCGACGCGCTTCATGCCGAGCGTGCTGTCCTCGATGTACTCGACCCGGTCCTCGGCGAGCGGGGCGAAGAAGGACGGCCAGCCACAGTGTGAGTCGAACTTGGATTCGCTGCGGAACAGCTCCGTGTCGCAGGCGCGGCACTTGTAGACGCCGACCGTCTTGGTGTCGGTGTACTCACCGACGAACGGGCGCTCGGTACCGGCCTTGCGCAGCACGTGGAACTCGGCGGGGGAGAGCTGCGCCTTCCACTCCGCATCGGACTTGGTCACGGCGTACTGCTTGGTGTCGTCTGTCACGACTCCATTGTGGCCGTCCGGGCAAGGAAAACCCCGCCCGGACGGCCGCCGTAAGACTCCCGCAATCAGTGCACCCAGGACGGTAGCGGGATCACCCGCACCACCTGCGGATCGTGGTCGCTGATCTGGTCCGGGAACTCTGCGTTCATGTGCACCACGTCGTACGTCGAGGCGGGCTGCAGGTTCCGGGAGATCAGGATCTGGTCCAGGATCTGGCTGTTGCCCTCGAACACGTAGCTGTAGCGCTCCTTCAGCGGCAGTGTCCGCGGCATGTCGATCAGTGCCGTCTTGCCGGACCCGACCAGGATGTCGGCGGTCTCCGACCAGTCGAAGTCGTTCAGGTCACCCAGCACGATGACGTTGGCGCCCTTGTCCTTGGCCAGGATCTGGTCGACGAACCCGCGCACCGCCTGCGCCTGCAGGTGCCGCTTGGCCGCGGTCACCTGGACCGGCGGCTGGGTCCGGCCCCAGAGCGGGTCGTCGCCGCCTTTGGAGCTGAAGTGGTTGACCACCACGAACAGGCTCTGCCCGTGCCAGGTGAACTCGCCGGCCAGCGGGACCCGGGTGGCCTCCCAGGCCGCTTCGTTGGCCGGGTCGACGCGACCAGGCGACGAGCTCAGGTGCGGCCGGCCGAACCGGTCGGTGGTGATGGTGGTCGGGACGGTCGAGCCGCCGCCGGGACGGTCGACGAACTTCACCGGCTTGTCGGTGCGGTACATGAACGCGACCCGGATGTTGCCGCCCGGCTCGCCACCCTCTTGGTTGTTCACCGGGTCGATCTGGCGGTAGGCGTACTTCGGTCCGCCCGCCTTGCGGATCGCCGCGACGAGCATGTCGAGGGTGACGTTGGCCGCGGTGGTGCCGGAGTTCGTCGCGCCGTCGTTGTCCTGCACTTCCTCCAGACCGAGGATGTCCGGGGACGCGAGGTTCCTCACCACCGCCTGGGCCAGTCCGTCGAACTTCGCATCGCCGTCGGACGGGTCGAGGTTCTCCACGTTGAACGTCGCCACCGACACCTGCAACGGAGAGGTCGCCTTGGTCGTCTCACGCTTCACGCCACCGTCGACCACGGTCGGCGTCTGCGTCGGGAGGAACTTGAAGTTGCCGAAGGAGTAGTCGAGAACACCAGACACCACGCCGGCCAGCTTGTCGCCGGTCTTGGCGTCCGGGATCGGCGTCAGCACGTCGTCGAGCAGCACCCGCTCCGGGTTGCTGTCGGTCTTCTGCAGCAGGATGCCGCCGCGCACGGTCCGGACCGAGGATCCGGCCGGTACGACGGACAGTTCGCGGAACGAACTGGTCGGACCGGTGACCTCGGGCTGGTTGATGCCGAGCCACATGCCCTCCAGCGACTCCCAGAAGTCGAGGCCGTCGTTGGCCGGATCGAACGCCGTACTGGTCGTCTCGACGTCACCGTTGGAGTCGTCGTCGATCACGGTCGACGGTGGGACCCGGCCGCCCGGGCCGACGATCGTCGGGGCCGGTA
This sequence comes from Kribbella capetownensis, assembly GCF_004331485.1. Classification (GTDB taxonomy): domain Bacteria; phylum Actinomycetota; class Actinomycetes; order Propionibacteriales; family Kribbellaceae; genus Kribbella; species Kribbella capetownensis. The sequence goes on along the minus strand of NZ_SJKD01000003.1, from coordinate 156,755 downwards.
CGGACGCGGTGCCGGTGACGGTGATCGTCGGGTTGGTGATCTCCGTGGTGGTCAGGTTGTCGGTACCGCCGGAGCCGCCGGGTCGGAACTCGGCGACGGTGCCCTGGACGGTCAGTGCGTCACCGACGGCCACGGTCGGCGCGGAGCTGGTGAAGACGAAGATGCCTTCGCTGGTGGCCGGGTCGTTGTCGGGCTGCGGGTCCTGGAACCAGAAGCCGTTGGTGCTCTTCGCGGTGACCACCCCGGTGACGTCCTTGACCGGCTTGCCGTTCAGCGGCGACAGGTGCGCGGCACCCTGGATGTCGTGGATCTTCGCGTCCACCGGGTCCGGGTCGGGCGGCGTCGAGGTCAGCGTCTTCGGGGACGGGTTGACCGCCGCGAACTCGGCCCCGTTGTTGTCCGCGTCCTGGGTGGGGACCTTCCGGGTCGCCGAGGTCGTGTTCGACAGGCCCGGCGCCGGGCTGGTCTCGGAGTCGCTCGCCGTCGAACCGTAGCCGACGAAGTCCTTGACCCCGGCCGCGTCGTGACAGGCCGACGTACCGCAGGCCAGTGCGGTCTGATTGGTGACGAGGGCAACCTTCCCGGCCCCCGCCGCCATCATGATGCTGCCGGTGGCGTCCGGCGCGGGCATCGGCTGACCGCTGCCGGCGCCGGCGCCTTCCTGGACCAGGTAGGCGGCGCCCGGGGCGATGCTGCCGGCGAGGTCGGTGACCTGCCAGGAGCTACCGGTCGCGGAGGCGTACTGGACCGACCAGCCGCTCACGTCGATCGGCGCCGTACCGTTGTTGGTCAACTCAATGAAGTCGTTCGTGTACGGCGCGCCACTGTTACCGCCGCCGCCGTACACCTCGGTGATGACCACATCGGTCGACGCGGCGTCCGCGGGCGCGGCGGCCAGTGTCACTGCCAGGCCGGAGACGATGAGACTGGACGTGACCACGAGGGCGCCCAGGCGGCGCTGTGATCGGTTCGGGGCAGACATGAGCCGGATTCTCACACCCGGACCAGTCGCCGCCAAGGTCCAACACGTGAACACCAGGTGCGGCCCCTGAAGGCAGGGGTGATCATTCGCCGGACAGTGCCAGCAGCTGGTGAACCTCGACCGGTTCGGCCTTGCCTTTCAGGTCGACCAGGCCCAGGGACTGCGTCACCGCATCGGGCAACATCGCCTTCGTAGCCGGGCCGATGGCGACCCCGCCGCCCGGTGCCTTGCCCTCGATCCGCGAGGCGACGTTCACCGTGTCGCCGATGACCGTGTGGGTCCGGCCGCCCTCGGTACCGAGCAGGCTGACCGAGGCGATCCCGCTGTTGATCCCGACCCGGAACCGCGGCCAGTTCGGGTGCGCCGCCTGCACCGCCGCCGCGGCCTCCTGCAGTGCCAACCCGGCCGCGGCCGCCCGGGCCGCGTGATCGGGCTGGTTGCCGCGTTTGTTGAAGGTCACCATCAGCGCGTCGCCGATGATCCGGTCGACGTCACCGCCATGACGTCGTACGACGGGAGGTACGACGACCTGGAAGTAGGTGTTCAGCATCGTGGTGACCTCGGCCGGGTCGTGGTTCTCCGAGAACGTGGTGAATCCCTGCAGGTCCGCGAACAGCACGCTCAACTCGCGCCGGCCGGACACGGTGTCGTCGAGGTACAGATCGGCGAACCGCTCCTCGTACCACTGGATCCGGACGCCGGCGACCACCAGCACGAACGCGGCCAGCATCAGCACGTGCCACTCCCACCACGACAGCGCCCAGTTCGTCGCGAACACCATCGCGACCATCGCCTCGGCGAGCAGGATGAACGCGGCGATCATCGACAGCAGCATCAACGACGGCTTCCGCCACCAAAGGTGCAGGTAGCGGGCGGCCGCGACCGCGTACAACAGCACGGCCGGTACGGCGAGAGCAGTGAGGATGCCATCGGCAACCTCCGGTACGGCGGTGTCGTGCAACGGAGGCAGGCGCAGGATCGAAGCCACCGCCCACAACGCCATCAGCGTCAGCAGCGCAGCACGCAGGATCCGCCCCCGCCGGACCCAGGCCGTCACCCGCTCGCCGGACATGTTCAGGCTCGACAGGACTGCGAAGATCGACGCGACGGCGACCCCGATGGGCGTCGCGAGGGTGAAACCCGCGTTCGGTGTGTCCAGCAGGATCTTCGGCGTCGCCAAGGCGTGCAACCCGAGGAATCCGGCGGACGACAAGAACGCCAGCGACACCAGCAGAACCCGCGGATCGCCTCGCCGCAGCGCCGCCGCGCCCGTGAGGTACGCCAGTACGGCGCTCAGCACCGCGGTGATCAGCACCAGCCAGAAATGCGACGGATGGTGCTCCCAGTGCACATCCAACCGCGGTCTCTGGACCAGGAGGAACAACCCGGCCAACGGCACCAGCAGGACCAGCGCGGTCAGGACAACCATCGCCGGGGTGTAGACGAACCGCCGTTCAGGCATCCTCGGACACCTTGAGATGGGTGTGGACCTGCGAGACGACCACGGAGCCTTCACCGACCGCCGACGCCACCCGCTTCACCGAACCACTGCGTACGTCGCCGATCGCGAACACGCCGGGCATCGTCGTCTCGTACGGCTGTGGCGGCCGGTCCTCGGCCCAGCCCGGATCCGCCGCGGCGTCCGACCCGGTCAGTACGAAGCCACGCTCGTCCCGGCCGACCTCGTCCGGCAGCCAGTGCGTGCCGGGTACGGCGCCGATCATCACGAACAACCCGTCGACGTCGAGTCGCTCCTCGCCGCCCGACGTACGGTCGCGCAACGTCACCCACTGCAGCCGCCCGTCGCCGCCACCGCCGACGACCTCGCTCCAGGACCGCACGACCACGTTGGGCGCGGCATCGACGGCATCGATCAGGTACTTCGACATGCTCGCGACGAGATCCTTGCCCCGGATCACCAACGTGACGAGCTTGCAGTAGCGGGCCAGATGCAGCACCGCCTGCCCGGCCGAGTTGCCGCCACCGACCACGCACGCGTCGCGATCCTTCAGACCGTGGGCCTCCGACACACTGGCGCCGTAGTACACGCCCGTCCCCATCAACTGCTCCAGCTCCGGTACGTCGAGCCGCCGGTACGCCACCCCGGTCGCCAGGATGACCGCCCGGGCCGTCACCTGGCCCACGTCACCGATCTCTGCGACGAAATGGCCGTCCCGCTGCTCGATCCGGTCGATCGACCGCATCAGCACGAAATGCGCTCCGAACACCCACGCCTGCTGATAGCCGCGTTGGGCCAGTTCGGAGCCGCGGATCCCGCGCGAGAATCCCAGATAGTTGCGGATCAGCGAACTCGTCCCCGCCTGCCCGCCGATCGCCTCCCGCTCCACGACCAGCGTGCGCAGCCCCTCGGACGACGCGTAGACGGCTGCTGCCAATCCGCCCGGGCCGGCCCCGATCACGAGAAGGTCGAACGAGTCCTCGCCGTCGGCCAGCGTCGTCGACACGCCCCACGCCTCGGCGATCTCCACGTCGGTCGGATCGCGCAGCACTTTGCCGCCCACGGCCGGCATCCACACCAGCACGCTGTCCCCGGGATCCGGCTCACCGATCCACTCCAGTACAGCGTTCGCCGGCACCGAACCGCTGACCCGGAACGCGCTCGGGATCCCGTTGCGCGCCAGCAGACTGCGCACCGCCTGACCGCGGACCGAGTGGTCGGACGCGATCACGACCACCTCACGCAGGTTCGCGACCTCGTAGCGCGACCATTCCTGCACGAACTCGGCGACCGTCCGGTGGAACAGCTCGTCCTGCGCGATCCACGGCTTCAGCACGTAGTAGTTGATGTCGCCGACCGACATCGCGGTCAGGATCGCGGACGCCGTACTGCGGGTCGCCCACGCACCCCACTCGATCAGCAGGGCACGGCGTGCGTCCGGATGGAGAGTCCTCGACGCGGCCAGGATCTCGGCCCGCTCGTTGTCCGGCAGAGCATTGTCGACCATCACGACGGCAACCCGGTGCTGCAGGTCGTGTGCGAGCTGTAGGCAGGTCAGTGCAGCTGCCGTGGTCGACTCGCCGCGGACTCTGTAGTCGACGCCGAAGCCTCGCTCCAGCTCGGTTTCACACCGTTCCAGACGCTCCGGGTCAGCGTCGACGACCAGCAGTAGTGGCCTGGCTTCACGCAGCTTGGCCTCACGCCGTCCGAAATGTCCCCCGGGCTCCCCACCCATGGTTGTGACGGTAGGTGGGTCGCCCCCGCAGGGCAATGGACAAAGCGTTTGTTCACCGGTCCTGTCCGCCCCAGTGGGACAGGACCGGTGAAGTCAGTGCACACTGCCGTGCCTCCGGCACGACGGGTCATGGGGCCTTGGCTCCCGGCCCCATGACCGGCGGTCAGTTGACGCTGACCGCGGTCCAGGCCGCCGCGACCGCCGCCCGCTCGGGGCTGCTCGCGCCGTACAGGTCGGTGGCCGCGTTCAGCGTCGCGGTCCGGGCCTGGGCGTACGTCGTACCGGTGGTCATGTACGTCGTCAGCGCGCGGTACCAGATCTTCTCGAGCTTCTGGTGGCCGATGCCGGTCAGCGTCGAACCGTCGCAGGTCGGCGAGTTGTGCGGCAGGCCGCCGATCGTCTTGGCGCCGCTGCCCTCGGCGAGCAGGTAGGCGAAGTGGTTCGCGATACCGGAGGAGTAGTGCACGTCGAGGTTGCCGACGCCGGAGGACCAGCAATCGGGGGAGTTGCCGTCCTTGCTCGGCTTGTCCATGTACCGCAGCGCCGGGCGGTCCTTCATGATCTCCTCGCCGATGTAGTAGTCACCCGGGTCGGAGGCCTTGTTCGAGTAGAACTCGACCATGGTGCCGAAGATGTCGCTGGTCGCCTCGTTCAGGCCGCCGGACTCACCGGAGTAGGTCAGGTTCGCGGTCGCCGAGGTGACGCCGTGGGACATCTCGTGGCCGGCCACGTCGATCGAGACCAGCGGGCCGGCGGTCACACCGTCGCCGTCGCCGTACGTCATCTGCTTGCCGTCCCAGAAGGCGTTCACGTAGTTGGTGCCGTAGTGCACCCGGCTCGGGACGCCCGTGCCGTTGTTGAAGATGCCGTTGCGGCTGTGCACGTTCTTGTAGTAGTCGAACGTGGTCGCGGCGCCGTAGTGCGCGTCGACGGCGGCGGTGGCGCGGCTCGCGGTGGTACCGGTGCCCCAGTGGTTGTCGGCGTCGGTGAACCGGGTCGGGGTCGGGCAGCCGATGCCGAGCAGCTGGCACAGGATCGAGTCGGTCTTGTTGTTCGCGTCGGCGGTGAAACCGTTGCCGCGGACCGGGTCGGTCAGCGTGAAACCGCCGGTTGCCGCCGTCGTGTCGAGCGGGACGGTGCCGGAGTACAGGCTCTGGCCGTCGCCGGTCGCGGTCTCGATGTGCTGCTCGCTGACCAGCTTCGCGCCGGTGAGTGCGTCCACGGTGGTGGTGATGTGGCTCGGCGTACCGTCCGGCTGGGTCCCGACGGTCGTGACCAGGTAGGCCAGGCGCGGCGCGCCCTTGCGGGCCTCGATCACCAGCGGGGGTTTGCCCTCGGCCTTCTGACCGCGGGCGAGTGCCTTGGAGGTGGCTGTGGCGAGGCTGACCTTCGGGCTACGGCCGACGTTCGCGCTGCGGGTCAGGCTCAGGCTGGCACCCGTCCAGCTGCCGTCCTTGGCCTGGTGCACGACGACGTCGCCGCCGAGGACCTCGAGCCCGCCGATGGTCCGATCCATCCGGACGTGGCTGGATCCGTCGGGGTCGACGAGGACCGTGCGGACGACGAACGCGTCCGAACCGGTGGCTCGCAGTACGGCGAGATTGTCACCGATGGCGGCCTTGGCCCGGGCGACGGCGGCGGCCGGAGTGGGGACTGGGTCTGCCGTCGGCGCACCGGTGGCGGTGGTGGCGCTGGTCAGACCGAGGGCGGTAGTGGTCGCCACTGCGGTGGCAGCGGCGAACAGGGCGGATCTGTTCATCCTCGCGCTCCTTCATCAGCGTTCCGGGAGCCTCACGCCCCGGGAACGAGGTGCTGGAACGTTACCGCTCGGTCACCTGGCGTGGCCAGAGGTGGAGAAAAGTTGGCTTTCCGCCCTTCTGCCGCCGGTTTGGTCGGCTCCGGGCGATACCGTCTCGCCATGGCGAAGACCACAGCGGTGATGCTCCCCGCCGGGGACCGGGAAGTGCGCGTCTCCAGCCCGGAGCGGATCGTCTACGAGGCGACCGACTGGGCCCCGGAGGTCACCAAGCTCCAGGTCTGTGAGTACTTCGTCGGCGTCGGTGCCGCCTTCATGCACGCGTCGGGCGACCGTCCGGTCGCGCTGGAGCGCTGGCCCGGCGGCTGGCGCGAGGGGATGACGCTGTCCGTGGACGCGACCGGCCGGCAGACCGGCGACGGTTTCTACTCCAAGCGCCTGCCGAAGGGCGCACCGGACTGGCTCGAGACCTGCAGAGTGCTGACGCCGAACGACCGCCCGATCGACGAGCTGTGCCTGACCGAGATCGGGGCCGCGGTCTGGGCGGCCCAGATGGGCACCCTGACCTTCCACCCCTGGGCGGTGCGCAAGGGCGATCTCGACCATCCGGACGAGCTGCGGATCGACCTCGACCCGCAGCCGGGGGCGACCTTCACCGACGCCCGGCGGGTGGCCGGCGTCGCCCGGGAGTTGCTCGAGGAGCTGGGTCTTCGCGGGTATCCGAAGAGCAGCGGCAACCGGGGGATCCACATCTACGTGCGGATCCGGCCGGAGTGGTCGTTCCACGAGGTCCGGCACGCGGCGATCGGCCTCGGGCGGGAGCTGGAGCGCCGCGACGACACGGTCACCACCGCCTGGTGGAAGGAGGAGCGCGGCGACGCGGCGGTCTTCCTCGACTTCAACCAGAACCTGCGCGACCGCACGGTCGCCGGTGCGTGGTCACTGCGCCCGCGGCCTGGCGCGCCGGTCAGTACGCCGATGACGTGGGAACGGCTGGCCGAGGTCGACGATCCGCGGGCGTTCAACCTGCACACCGTCCCGGAGTACCTCACCGATGGCGACCCGTGGGCGGACATGGACGAGACGGCGTACTCGCTCGACCCGCTGCTGCGGCTGTGGGAGGAACTGCCGGGCGGGGAGCTGAACTTCCCGCCGGACTACCCGAAGATGCCGGGCGAGCCGCCGCGCGTGCAGCCGAGCAAGAAAGTCGCCGACCACTGGGACGACAAAGGCAACCGCATCGCGGAGTAGTGCTGACAGCCTTCGGTGTTGTCTCGTCGGATGCCCGCGCACGCGACGGCGAACCGCCCGAGGGACTGAGATGACGGGTGGAGCGCTGACGGATCAGCGCCCCCTCTCGATCCGTTGCCGTGGTCGGCGTTTGAGCTCGTAGCCCTGCCTGACCAGTTCGCTGCGGGTCCGCTCCAGGATCTCGTTCGGAGTCGTGTCCTCTGCCAAGGCGAGCAGCGCCACGAGATGGCTGAGGCTGACCTGCAGGTGACCGCTGGGGATCGTCATGCTGGCCCAGGCCTGGGCGTCGCCATCGTCGTTGCGGCTGACTCGCAAGTCCAGCCCGTCGTAGCGGAGACTCGCCTGAGCCAGTACCGCGACATCCGCCTTCGGGTTGTCGAACGAGAAGAACGTCACCTGGGTCTTGCAGCCGGCCTGCATAATCTCCCCCTTGCTCCAGTCCCCGCTCTGTGCCTGCGACATCGCAAGCACTGACCGGACTGTTACAGCAACCCGACCGGCCAGCCCGGACCTGGTCCGAGGCTGGCCCTCGCTGGCGGGTTGTTTCACGGCTGGCGGGATGTAAGCCGCCAGCGGGTAGCCAATCCGACATCGAGCACATCTGGAGCGGCGCCGCGGGGATTCGGCTTGCGTTGCTGGCGGGTTGCTCGTGGCTGGCCGGATATGAAGGTGCCAGTGGACGGACAAGCAGCCAGCCAGCCGATCGAGTACTGCATCAACCGGTGGATCCGGGTACGGCGTCAGCAAGCAGAACCGGTACGGCGTTAGAACGTGCGGAGGGCTCCGCCGTCGATGGGGATGATGGCGCCGGTGATGTAGGAGGCGGCGGGGGACAGGATGAAGGCGGCGGCGCGGCCGAACTCGTCGGGGTCGCCGTAGCGGCGCAGCGGGATGGTCTTCTCGGAGGCGCGGCGAGCGGCCTCGGGGTCACCACCCTTGGCGTCGAGTTCCTTCAGGCGGTCGGTGGCGATCCGGCCCGGCATCAGGCCGTTGACCCGGATCCCGTTGGGGCCGAGCTCGTCCGCGAGGGTCTTGGCGACCATCGCCAACCCCGGACGCAGCCCGTTGGAGATCGCCAGTCCGGTGATCGGTGACTTCACCGACGACGACAGGACGAACGCGATCGACGTACCCTCGGATCCGGCCCGGGCGACCGACCGCGCGATCCGCAGTCCACCCAGGAAGACGCTGTCGAACGCGGCCCGCCAGTCCTCTTCGTCGGTGTCGAGCGCTGTCCCTGGCCGCGGACCGCCGACGCTGACCAGGGCACCGTGCAACGCACCCCACTTCGCGATCGCCGTCGCAGCCAGCCGCTCGGCGCTCTCGGGATCGGCGTTGTCGACCGGGATGCCGACCACGTTCTCCCCGAGCTCGGCCGCGGCCCGCGCGATCGACTCCTCGTTGCGGCTGGAGATCACCAGCCGGGCACCTTCACCCGCGAGGGCTTTGGCGGTGGCGAAGCCGAGTCCTGCGCTGGCTCCGGTGACGATGTACGTGCGGTCGCGAAGTCCGAGGTCCACGACCACCATCCTGCCTCACCACACCCCGTCGCGCACCTTGACTGTTCGTGGCCGACGGCAAGAACCGGTGGACGGTCTAGTACGCCGACCTGCGCAGCGGCGACTCGGCCGTGTTGAGGTGCCACGCGGTGTTCACCAGACCGAGATGCGAGAACGCCTGCGGGAAGTTCCCGAGCATCCGTCCCGCCACCGGGTCGTACTCCTCCGCGAGCAGTCCCACGTCGTTGCGCAAGGCAACAAGCTTCTCGTACAGCGTCCTGGCCTCACCGACCCGGCCGATCATCGCCAGCGAGTCGGCCAGCCAGAACGAGCAGATCAGGAACGCGCCCTCGTCACCGCCCAACCCGTCGTCGGTGTGTTCGGTGAGATACCGGCGGACGAACCCGTCGGAGGCCAGTTCCCGGCGCACGGTCTCGACTGTGCCCACCACCCGCGGATCCTCCGGCGGCAGGAACCCGACCTGCGGGATCAGCAGTACGGCGGCGTCCAACGCCTTGCTGCCGTACGCCTGCGTGAAGGTGTTGCGGTCGGAGTCGTACGCCTTCTCGCACACCTCTCGATGGATCTCGTCCGCGGTCGCCCGCCACTGCTTGGCCGGCCCACCCATCCCGTACCGCTCGACCGCCCGCGCCGCGCGGTCGAACGCGACCCACGCCATCACCTTGGAGTAGGTGAAGTGCTGCCGGCCGCCGCGGACCTCCCAGATCCCTTCGTCCGGCTGGGTCCACACCTCGGTCAGGTGCCGCATCAGCCCGCGCTGCATCGACCAGGCGTCGTCGCTCGCCCCGACCTGCGACTCCCGGGCCAGCGCGAGCACGTCCATCACCTCGCCGAACACGTCGAGCTGCAGTTGTTCGGCGGCCGCGTTCCCGATCCGTACCGGTGCCGAGGACGCGAACCCGGGCAGCCAGCCGGCCTCGAACTCCGGCAGCCGCCGTTCACCGGTCACGCCGTACATGATCTGCAGATCGGCGGGTGAGCCGGCGATGGCACGCAGCAGCCAGTCCCGCCACGCGTGCGCCTCCTCGGTGTACCCGGTCCGCAGCATCGCCGAGAGCGTCATCGTTGCGTCCCGCAACCAGCAGAACCGGTAGTCCCAGTTGCGCGACCCACCGAGCGCCTCGGGGAGCGAGGTCGTCGGCGCCGCGACGATGCCACCGGACGGTGCGTAGGTCAGCGCCTTCAGCGTGAGCAAGGATCGGGTGACTTCCTCGCTGGTCCCGTTGGCGTCGGTGCTGCGGCCGATCCACTCGGTCCAGAACGACTCCGTCGGCTCCAGCGAGTCGATAGCGTCGATCGGATTCGGCACGTCTTCATGCGACGGATGCCAGGTGAGCACGAACCAGGCCTGGTCGCCGGCCGACACCTCGAAGTCCGCGTACGTCGCGAAGTCACGGCCGTACTGATGGACGTCGGACCGCAGCGACACCGCGTCCGGACCGGCGATCGCCACGACCTGACCGTCGATGCTCCGCACCCACGGGACCACGTGCCCGTAGTCGAAGCGCAGACGCACCTCGGACCGCATCGCGACCCGGCCACTGATCCCTTGCACGATCCGTACGACGTCGGGCGCGGCGTCCCGCGGCGGCATGAAGTCGATCACCCGGACCGAACCGCTGTCGGTGGACCACTCGGTCTCCAGCACGAGCGTGTCGCCGCGGTAGTGCCGGCTGCTGGTCGCGTCGGCGTCCTGCGGGCAGAGCCGCCAGTGACCGTTGTCGTCGGTACCGATCAGCGCGGCGAAGCAGGCGGGGGAGTCGAACCGCGGGACGCACAACCAGTCGATCGAGCCTCGCCGGGACACCAGCGCGGCGGTCTGGAGGTCTCCGATCAGCGCGTAGTCCTCAATCCGGCGCTCCGGCGCGAGCTTCTTCGGGTTTGTCTTCCTCTGCTGTGGCTGCTGCCGGCTCGTCGTCGCTGGAGGAGGTGTCACCGCGTGAGTCCTGTCGGGAGAAGTAGACCAGTCCGCCGATCGCGAGCAGGGCGAAGAAGAACCACTGCAGCGCGTAGAAGAAGTGTGGCCCGTCGTCGATCTCCGGACCGGGGAACGCGCCGAAGTCCGGGTCGTTGGCCGGTTCCTGCTTGTCCACGGTGAGGTAGCCGTCGTACAGGTTCAGGCCGAGGGCCTTGGCGAAGTCCGGTCCGTTGATCAGGCGCGCCGTACCGTTGTCCGGCGTACCGCCGTTGGTGCTGCCGCCGCGCTCGCTGCGGCGCAGGCGGCCGGTGATGCTCACCTCACCGGTGGGTACGGCGGGGATGTGGCCGGGCGCGAGTTCGGCGCCCTGACGGGCCAGGAAGCCCCGGTCGACCAGTACCGCCTTGCCGTTCGAGAGGATCAAGGGCGTGACGATCTCGAAGCCTGGACGATCGTCCACATTGCGGTACCGCAGCACGATCTGCTGGGAGGCGTCGTACCGGCCGGTGACGACCGCCGTGCGCCAGGCGTGCTGGTCGCCGACCAGGCCCTGTGCGCCGACGATCTGGTCGATCGGCGCCGGCGGAGCGGCCAGATTGGCCCGCGTCACGTCGTTGCGGGCCTTCCGGTCGTCCAGGCGATGCAGCTGCCAGCGACCGAGCTCGACGCACACGCCGGCGAGCACCAGGACCGCCAGCGCGGCGGCGATCCAGCGGACATTCAGGAGACGACCCACATCTCGAACTTAAGCCATCACCTGAAACGGTCGGTCCCCGGCACGTAGGCTGGAGAGATGACGGCAACGGAGGAAGTGACGCAGCTGGGTCTGGCGGACCGGTTCGGCCGCGTCGCCACTGACCTGCGGGTCTCACTGACGGACCGCTGTAATCTGCGTTGCACGTACTGCATGCCCGAGGAAGGCCTCGACTGGCTGGCCAAACCGGAGCTGCTGACCGACGACGAGGTGGTCCGGCTGGTGTCGATCGCCGTGAAACACCTTGGTGTGCAGGAGATTCGCTTCACCGGCGGCGAGCCGCTGCTGCGGCGTGGCCTGGTCGGCATCGTCGCCCGTACGACGGAGCTGACGCCGCGACCTGAGGTCTCGCTGACCACCAACGGGATCGGCCTGGCGCGGCAGGCGCAGGCACTCAAGGACGCCGGCCTGGACCGCGTGAATGTGAGCCTCGACACGGTCCAGCAGGACACCTTCATCGAGCTGGCCAGACGGGACCGGCTCAAGGACGTTCTGGCCGGACTCGATGCGGCGCAGGCGGCCGGACTGACTCCGGTGAAGGTCAACGCCGTACTCATGCGCGGCGTGAATGACCAGCAGGCGCCGCAATTGCTGGAGTACTGCCTCGAGCGTGGTTACGAACTGCGGTTCATCGAGCAGATGCCGCTCGACGCCCAGCACGGCTGGAACCGGGCCACGATGGTGACCGCTGACGAGATCCTCGACCAGTTGTCGGATCGGTTCGACCTGCAGCCGACGGACGCTGCGACCCGGGGGAGTGCGCCGGCGGAATCGTTTACAGTTCGCGGCGGACCACAGACGGTCGGGATCATTGCCTCGGTCACCAGGCCGTTCTGCGGAGACTGCGACCGCGTTCGGCTGACGGCCGACGGTCAGGTCCGCGACTGCCTGTTCGCGCGGACCGAGTCGGACCTGCGATCGGCGCTGCGCGGCGGTGCGGACGACGAGGAACTGGCGGACCGCTGGCGGCGCGCGATGCGGAACAAACTGCCCGGCCACGGCATCAACGACCCGAGCTTCCTGCAGCCCACCCGCCCGATGTCGGCGATCGGCGGCTGACCGTCATACCGGCCCAATCCGGAAATGCAGTTTTTCGGTGCGGGCCTAACACTTAGGAGAAAGGCTCGACCTCCCGCAGGAATGACCTGCGGGCCAGGAAGTCCGACAGGCTCTCCTTGTGTTCGTCGCACGCGAGCCAGGTCTTGCGCCGCTCCGGAGTGTGGATCTTCGGGTTGTTCCACTGCAGCGCCCACGTGGCCGGCTGCCCACATCCCTTGGCGGAGCAGACGGACGGGAGTGCTTCTTCGGTCATCGTCAGAGCCATTCCGGTGGTCGCAGGCAATTGTTCCTGACCACTCAATAATCAAAAGTGTGGGGAAAATGAAGCGACGTCGGACAGCCACGGGGGGAGCCGTCCGACGCCGCATCAAGTCCCTGAATTCCACTCATGAACTTCAGAGCACGCGGGAGATTCTGACACGGATCCTGTCTGAGTTTCCAGTCCCGGCACAGATCACTTTTCGGTGTCGATCGGACGGTCGGTATCCGGGTCCGGATCCGGCTGCGTGACGACCCCGGGATGCGAGCCGATCGCGGGACGCTCCGGGGCGATGAAAGGCTCGGCACCGGACACCGTGGAGGAGCGCTGCGCGTTCGCCAGCACCACCGCGATGTAGGGCAGGAACACCGCCGCGACGATGAACATCCAGCGCCACGGCGACGGTGTCAGCACCGCGAGCACGAAGCAGACGATGCGGATCGACATCATCCAGGCATACCGAGCGATCCGGCTGTCCAGATCCTCGGATCGGCCCGGTTGTGCATTCGTCACCGAGATGACGGTTTCGCCGGTCCGTTCACGACGTCTCGACATCTATCCTCCTCACCAACACCAACGGTACGCCGCGCCGGCCGCCCGGGCGCAGGCAGGATGGAAGGAACGTTCGATGACCGATCGCACCTACCGCGTGACCGAGATCGTGGGCACGTCCAAAGAGGGCCTGAACCAGGCCATCACCAACGCCATCAGCCGGGCCGGCGACACCCTGCGGCACCTGGACTGGTTCGAGGTGACCGAGATCCGCGGCCACATCATCGACAACGAGATCGACCACTACCAGGTCGGCCTCAAGGTCGGCTTCCGGCTCGAAGACTCCTGATCCGCCGTACGGCGGCAGTCCGGTGAGTACCCGCCGTCCGCAGGGACGGACGGCGGGCGATAGCGTTCGTGCGACTGGTGACGAGTGAGGAGGGCTTGTGAGCAGGTCTGTGTTGGTGACCGGTGGCAGCCGGGGGATCGGGCTGGCGATCGCTACCGCGTTCCGGGAGGCCGGCGACCAGGTCGCCGTCACGTACAACACCAGCGCGCCACCGGAGGGCTTCCTCGGGGTCAAGTGCGACATCACCGACCAGGAGCAGGTGGACGCGGCGTTCGACGCGATCCAGGAGGCGCACGGTCCGGTCGAGGTGCTGGTGGCCAACGCGGGCGTCACCCGCGACACGCTGCTGCTGCGGATGTCCGACGACGACTGGGACACCGTCATCCAGACCAACCTCACCGGCGCGTTCCGGGTCGCCCGCCGCGCGGCCAAGGGCATGCTGCGGCTGCGCAAGGGCCGGATCGTGTTCATCTCCTCGGTCGTCGGCATGCTCGGCTCGCCCGGCCAGGTGAACTACGCCGCCAGCAAGTCCGGCCTGATCGGCATGTCTCGCTCGATCGCCCGCGAACTGGGCAGCCGCGGCATCACCGCGAACGTGGTCGCCCCCGGCTTCGTCGAGACCGACATGACCGCGGTCCTGCCGGAGGAGACCCAGAAGCAGTACCTGAGCCAGATCCCGCTCGGCCGTTTCGGCCTGACCGAGGAGATCGCGAACGCGGTCCGCTGGCTCGCCTCGCCCGAGGCCGGCTACATCACCGGTGCGGTGATCCCGGTCGACGGCGGCATCGGCATGGGCAACTAACGTTCTTTTCGAGAAAGGGCATGCCGGTGGGCATCCTCGACGGCAAACGCATCCTGGTCGCGGGCGTCACGCTCGACTCCTCGATCGGTTTCGCGACCGCGAAGGTGGCGCAGGAGCAAGGCGCCACCGTGCTGATCTCCAACTTCGGCCGGGCGCTCAGCATCACCAAACGGATCGCGAAACGCCTGCCGCAGGAGCCGCCGGTCCTCGAACTGGACGTGACGAACGCAGAGCATCTGGCCGCACTGCCGGACGCCGTACGCGAGCACGTCGACGGTCTGGACGGCGTGGTCCACTCGATCGCGTACGGCAACCCGGAGACCATCCTCGGCGGGAAGTTCCTGGACGGCCCGTGGGATGACGTGTCCCAGGCTGTGCACGTCTCGGCGTACTCGCTGAAGGCGCTCGCGGTGACGTGCGCGCCGTTGATGAGCCGTGGCGGCAGTGTCGTCGGGATGACCTTCGACGCGACCGTCGCCTGGCCCGGGTACGACTGGATGGGCGTCGCCAAGGCGGCCCTCGAGTCCACGAGCCGGTACCTGGCCCGCGACCTCGGCGCGCAGGGCATCCGCTGCAACCTGGTCTCGGCCGGTCCGCTGAAGACGCTGGCCGCGAAGGCGATCCCCGGCTTCGAGAAGTTCGAGGAGCCGTGGCTGGACCGTGCGCCGCTGGGCTGGGACCCGACCGACCTGGAGCCGACCGGCCGGACCATCGTCGCGCTGCTGAGTGACTTCTTCCCCTCGACCACCGGCGAGATCGTTCACGTCGACGGCGGTTACCACGCGATGGGAGCGTAGTGGCCGTGGCCACCTCGTTGGTTGAGCTCCGGGTTCTCGACGGCGCCAACCTCTACTTCAGTCGTGCCGCGATCAAGCTGACGCTCGACGTCTCCGCGTTGGTCGACGCACCCGCCCCGGCGGCGAAGGCGTACGGGCAGGCCATCGGTCTGGGTGCCACCCGGCCCGGGCGGATCGGGTCCGGGTTCCGGCAGCGGTTCGCGATCCGCGTCGCGGGTCACGTCGTACGACGGATCGCGCGGGAGGCCGGGATCGGCCGGATCGGTGTCCGGGTGCGCGCGGAGTCCGACGTACGCCGGCTGGTCGTCGCGTACCCGTGGGCGCACGAGGAGCGGGCGCGGGCGCTCGGTGCGGCGATCGTCGAGGTGCTGGACGCGTTCGGCGCCGAGGATCTGACCGAGCTGATCGCGACGGTCGGCGATCGGGTCCGCAACGAGCCTCCCGGCAACCCACCGCCGACGATCCGGCCGAAGGTGCCGGTGGTCGCGGTGACCGGGACGAACGGGAAGACCACGACCTCGCGGATGATCGCGCACATCGGCCGCGCGGCCGGTCTGCACGTCGGCTGGTCCAGCACCGACGGCGTCTACTTCGACGGCAAGCTGGTCAAGTACGGCGATTTCTCCGGACCGAGCGGCGCCGGTCAGGTGCTTTCCCAGCCCGGCATCCAGCTCGCGGTGACCGAGACGGCCCGCGGCGGCATCCTCCGTCGTGGGGTCGGGGTGGCCTCGAACGACGTCTCGGTCGTCACCAACGTGACCGCGGACCATCTCGGCCTGGGTGGGATCGACACAGTCGACCAACTTGCCGAGGTGAAGGCGGTCATCACCCAGATCACCAAGCCCCGCGGCTGGTGCGTGGTCAACGGCGACGATCCGCGGACCTTCGCGATGCGGCTCGGCTCGCCGGCCAAGTGCTGGGTGTTCTCGCGCAACCCCGACTCGCCGTCGATCCGGACCGTGCTCGACGAGGGCGGCCGGGCGACGACCGTACTGGACGGGTTCATCACCGTGCTCGACCAGGCGGCCGATCCGGAGCCGCTGCTGAAGGTCGTCGACGTACCGATGACGCTGTCGGGCCTGTCGCACTACAACGTCGAGAACGCGCTGGCCGCGGCTTCGGCGGCGTTCGGCCTCGGGCTGCCGCGGGCGGCCGTGATCGAGGGGCTGAGCACCTTCGCGCCGAACGAGAACAATCCCGGCCGGATGAACATGTACTCGCTGCGCGACTTCACCGTGGTGATCGACCTCGCCCACAACGAGGCCGGCCTGGAGGCGCTGCTCGAGATCATGAACGGCGTCCGGCGACCGGGCGGACGGTTGCTGCTGGCGCTCGGTTCGCCGGGGGACCGGGCCGACGACATGGTCGCCACGCTCGGTGCCATCGGGGCCCGAGGGGCCGACCGGGTGATGATCGGGCACAAGACCGACTACCTCCGCGGACGGCCGCCGGAGGAGCTGGAGGCGGTGTTTCGCGAGGGCACCGCGTCGGTCGGCGTGGACGACGTACCGGCGTACCCGTCCGAGTTGGAAGCGGCGCAGGCGCTGGTCGCCGAGGCGGAGCCCGGGGATGTGGTCGCGGTGATGTCTCTGCAGGATCGGGCGAGTCTTGACGCCTGGTTGCGGTCCGAGGGGGCTACCGTCGACACACCGGAGACCTTGAGAGCCAAGGTCGAGAGAGCCCAGCGCTAGCCCCTCCGCCGCGGTTGGGGCGGGAACGGGGTGTCATGCGCTACCTGTGGTCGATCCCGGCCGCCGTGGTCGCCTGGTTCGTGGCCGGGTTCTCCGCGACGTACCTGAAGGGTCTGCCGGAGGGTACGACGATGTTCGTGCCGCCACGGGTGGACCTGCTGGTGCTGGGTGGGTTCGCCGGTGGTGTGCTGGCCGGGCTGCTGGTCATGCGGGTGCGCATCACCGTGCCGCTGGTCGTGGCTGTCGGCGCCGGCATGTGGTGGTTGACCGGCAATGACTGGTCGGATCGGTCGCTGTTGACCACGTTGCTGGTGGCAACCGCTGTCGGTGGCCTGTTCGGTGCCCTGGGCACCAGAAGTTCGGTGGTCGCCGCGTTCGCTCTCGCCCTGCCGATCGCGTGGTACGCCTTGCGGCCGGCGAACCAGTTGGATGAGTGGCGCTGGCTCTGGCAGCTGAACGGCCTGCTCGTGGCGGTCGGTCTGGCTCTCGTTCTGTACGTCGCCTGCTGGCGGCGCGGCTGGCGATCGGCGTACTTCTGGGTGCCGCTGGCGGGCTTCTACCTGGCCTCCTTCGGCATCGTGAACGCGATCCGGGTCGTCGATCGGGCACCGGCCGCACAGTCCGCCAACGACACCGCGGACGCCGCCACCGACGCGTTCTTCCAGTCCTTCGAACCGGTCCTGCGCGAGTACGGCGTCTGGCTGGTGCTCGCCGTACTCCTGGCGATCCCGATGGTGGTCCTCAAGCTCCGCGCCCTGCCGCCACCTCCGCCACCACCGGACCCGTACGCCGACAGGTCCAACGACGCCGTCCTGTCCGACGACCTCGACTGGATCGACCGAGACGAACCCCGCCGCCGTCTCCTCGCCCGCCGCCAAGAACCAGCCTCCTGACCGTCGGCGGTACGACCCTCCGCGTGGGTCAGCCGGCTGGGTGGGGAGGAGACCGTGCCGGCTCCTCCCCACGTGCCCTCAGCTGACCGGGTGGCCGGCCGCGTTCACGGGTTGGACCGAGGTGATCTTGAGGTCGCGGCGGGGGATGACGATCGCGAAGAAGCGAAGGGTGTCGGTGGCCGGGGTCGCGACGGCGTTCGTCGTGTAGGTCTTGCCGCCGGCGACGATTCGCACCTTGCGGGCGCCGATCGGGGCCGATCCCATCACCAGGGTGGCGTCGATCTTCGCGCTGCCCTTCTCCTTGCCGTGGCCCTGCACCACCCAGTGCGTGCCGTTGTGTGGCGGGTTGAAGCAGATCAGCGGGCGGCCGAAGCTGACCGCTGGGCCCTCGTCGGTGACCAGGCACCCTTCGCGTGAGTAGACCAGGACCGCCCACGACTCGGTCGGGATGGTGCCCTTGGCGACGTAGTACGCGTGCGGCCGGTAGGCGTTCGCGTCCGGCATCTTGGTGAACCGCTCCGCCGACCACGGCGCCGGCAAGATCTTGTGGTGATCGCCGGTGGGTATCGGCGTGGTGCCCGACCTGGTACTCGGAGTGCTCCCTGGTGTGGTGATCGTGCTTGGTAGCAGCGGCGTACTCGGCTGGACCGACGCCGGCGACGGAGCACCGAAGCCGGCGACGGCGGGTTCGGTCGGCCGCATCGAGTTCAGCAGAGGGCCGGCGGCCAGGGCGGCGGCGGTCACGCCGGCCACAGTCAGGACGACGGCGGCCCCGCGACGGCGACGCCGCCGGCGCTTGATGCGAAAGCGGATCGGAGCCGCGGGGTCGGCCGGCTCGGGACGGTCGTCGGTCAGTACAGAGAGCTTCGTGGTCAGGTCGTCGTCGGTCATGCGATCCCCCTCCCGGCCAGGTCGGCCAGTTCGTCAGGTGTGCCGAAATGAATGTCAGTGCGGAGCGCGTCCAGGCCGCGCCGGGTGTGCTGCTTGACCGCGCCGACCGAGCAGCCGAGCAGGTCGGCGACGGAGCGTTCGGAGAGGTCCTCGGCGTACCTCAGGTAGACGGCGGCGCGTTGCCGCGGGCTCAGCTGGGCCATCGCTTGGCGGAGGGCGAGCCGCTCGTCCACCTGGGCCGTGCCTGCGCCCACCGCGGTGTCGGGTGGCGTCTCGGTCGGCCGCTCGCCGATCCAGCGGCGGCGCCGGCCGGACAGGAACGTCGTGGTGACGATCTTCCGCAGGTACGCCTCCGGGTTACCACCACTCACCTTGCGCCAGTGGAACCACAGCTTGGTGAAGGCCTCCTGGGCGAGATCTTCGGCCTGCTGGTGGTCCAGGGTCAGCGCGTAGGCCAGCCGCGCAGTGGTCGTCCACCGCGCCCGCACAAACGCATCGAAGTCGTCATCGGGTTCAACTCTCATCGGCATCCTCTCCTCACCCCCTCTGAACGCCGTTGCCAGCGTCGCAGGGTGACAGGTCAGGCGAGGAGGTTCTGGGCGAGCCAGGTGCCGGGCTGGAAGCCGGGTGGGAGGGCGAAGACGGCCGAGCCGATCGAGGTGGTCCACTCGTTGAGGGCGTCGGCCGCGTCGAGGCGGGCGAGGAGCGGGAGGAACTGGGCGGCGACGTCGGCCTGGTGACTGAGGAAGATCAGGCCGGATTCGCGGGCCGGGCCGGTGTCCTGGACGTAGTTGAGGCCCTTGCGGAAGATCCGGCGGCCGTCGTTCTCGGAGTGGTGAGAGAGGCGGGCATGGGCGTTCTCCGCGATCACCGGGCGGCCGTCGGCGTCCCGGGCTTCGAGATCGAGCTCGTCGTGCTCGGCCGCGCCGGTCAAGGGTGCGCCGGTGGAGAGCTTGCGGCCGATGGCGCGTTCCTGCTCCGAGCGGGTGAGCTCGTCCCAGGTGTCCAGGTTCAGCCGGATCCGGCGTACGACGAGCGTCGTACCGCCGCGGAACCAGTCGGGACCGTCGGAGGACCACACGGTGGCGTCGAACTCCGGCGTACCGACGGCCGGATTGCCGGTGCCGTCGACCTGACCGAAGAGGTTGCGGCCGGTGACGGGTTGGCCGTCGGATCCAGTGCCGTTCCAGAACCCGGTCTGGCGCCAGGTTGGTGTCGCGAACGGCTTCGCGTCCGCGACCAGGCGTCGTACGGCGTGTACGACGCTGACCGGATCGTCGGCGCCGACCATGATCAGGAGATCGCCGCCCGACCACGCGGGGGCGAGCCGGTCGCGCTTCATCACCGGCAGGTCGTCGAGCCCGGGCGGTTTCTCGCCCGTCAACTCGAACACCCGCGGCCCGAACCCGACCGTGGTCGTCAGCGCAACATTGCCGATCACCAGCTCGGGCGCGGTGTCACCGGGCGCTGCCCGCCCGTTGGCCAGGGCAACGATGTCCCCGGTCCACAACCGCATCAACCGCCCAAGCGCCGCCTTGTCCACACCGTGCCTCAGGTTGAACGCCACCAACTCAGCGTGCCGAGGAGAAGCAGCCGCGATTCCCGGCTGATGCACCCCGTACGGCTCGATCCCGCGCCCAACCGCCTCAGCCGGACCGTCCTTGCCCAGAGCAACTACACCCCCAACCACAGCTCCACCCGCGGCAGCAGCCCCGGCGTACCCGAACAGCTGCCGTCGTGAAGGTCTGCCGCTCACTTGGTTGTCGGGTGGTAGTGCTCTTGTTCTTCGGTGAAGGATTTGACGGGGACTGTGAGGTCGTGGGTGGTGTTGTCGGAGAAGGTGAGGGTGAGGGGGACCTCGTCGCCGGGCTTGAGGGCTTGTTTGAGACCCATCAGCATCACGTGGTCGCCGCCGGGGGAGAGGTGGGTGTGCGAGGTGGCGGGGACGGTGATGCCGCCGGGCTTCTCCTGCATGACCATCTTGCCGTCCTTCGCCGCCATCTCATGCAGCTGAACCAGGCCGGCCACCGGGGAAGCTGCCGAGGTCAACTTGATGTCGGTGTTGCCCGGGTTCGTCAGCGACATGAAGGCGGCCGTCATCGTGGTGTCCTCGGCGCCGGTGGTGGCACGCACCCAGGCGTCTTCGACCAGCACACTCGGCGTACTCACCGCCGCCTCCTGGGTGGTGGTAGCGGACGATCCGCAGGAGGACAACAGGACAGGGAGGGCGAGTGCCATAGTGGCCGCCAACAACTTCATCTTCACGGACAGCCAACGACCGCCACGGTCAGTGAGTTCCGAGGATGTCCCGAATAGCCTCGAGGTACCCGAGCCGATGCGTGGTCTCCGGCAACAAGTACGACCCCTCGGTCCACTCGTTCCAAGCGTTCACGGTGATCACCGGGTACCGCGGCTTCCATCGCTCGACGAAGTCCACCGCCTGCCGCACCGCGACCGCGAACTCGTCCGGACCCTGATCCCACACCGACGTCCACGGATACCGCCCGGCGACGTACTCGAGCGACTGATCCGTCCGCGGCGACGGATCCCACCCGACGGTGACATTCGGATGGAAGTCCACGTCGAGCAGTCCGGCGTACCGCTCGTACTCCGCGAACGCCGACTCCCGCAGCTCGGCCACTGACGCCTCCGGAAAGGACGATCCGCCCACGTCATGGTGATGGACCCAGACGTACGACGTCCCCGAGTCGAACCCGAGCGCCCGCACCCAATCGACCACCAGTGGCGACTCGGCCGACGTCGGAATCACCGCCGAGCTCCACAACACGGCGTCCAGATGAAGTCCCGGAAATCCGGCCGACCGCACCCGCTCCCGGAACCAGTCGATCGCGTCCCGCGCCGCCTCGACCCCACCGAGCCCGTCGATGAAGTTCGCCAGGTCGTACACCGTGAACCACGGCCGGCCGTCGACCGTCAGATAGTTCGGCCGCGAGAAGTACCGCTCGATCACGTACGCCGCCATCGCCTCGAACGACCGCCGATCGAGCGCACCGTCCTTCAGCAGCCCAGGTGCAGAACCGCCGCGATCCGGGAAGATGTCGACCAACTGATGATTCGCCCACATCAACGCGAACCGCAGCCGCGAACTGTTGGCCGCACCCAGGAACCCGTCGTCCAAGGCACCCGACAGATACGGCCCGTCGTCGTACCAGTAGTAGTCGAACAGAAACCCGTCGATCCCGTGCGCCGCCGCCAGATCGATGTCCGAGGCAGCGACCGCAGGATCGGACTCGTCCCGATACCCGAGCAGCGGCGTCCGTGGCTGCCGATGCCCCTCGAACCGAGGACGAGCAGCCTTCAGCAACTCCCACTCGGTCCACCCGTGACCGAACCACGCCGCGTTGCGGGGATCCCGATGCCAATCGGGGAAGTAGTACGCCAGAACGGTCGGCCTCACTCGGTCGCAGCCTCGGTCTCCTCGTCAGGCTGGACGAAGTCGGGGTCGCCACCTTCGTCGCCCGACCGCGCGCCGGCCTGCGCCAGGTGTGAGACGGACTCGAGTTCGGCCAAAACCGTCTGATGCTGATCGACGCAGAGAACGACGAGATCGCCGCGGTTTGATCGGCTCAACGCGTGCCGGATCGCGGCCAGTTCGTCCAGCACGATGTCGATCTGCCGGCAGCGCGCGCCGTTCTCCATCGCCCGCCGTACACCGGCCTCGACCAGCGCGGCGGACTCACCCCGCTTGCGACCCCGCAGCCGCGCGTCCTCGCGGACGATCACGACGTCGAAGTGCTGCGCCGCGACCTCACCCAGCTCGCGGATGTCGTCGTCGCGGCGGTCGCCCGCGGTCGCGACCACACCGATCCGCGACGGCCGGCCGAGCTCGGACGACGCGTTCAGGCTCTCGCCGAGCCGGTCGACGAAGTCGCCGAGCATCCGCATCGCCGGCGCGTTGTGGCAGTAGTCGACGATCACCGTGCGCCCGTCGACGTCGATCTCGTTCAGCCGCCCGGGGGACAGGTAGTACGACGTGTTGAACGTGCGCAGACCCTGCCGGATGTCGTGCAGCGGCGCCCCGGCCGCGAACGCCGCAGCCGCCGCGGCCATCGCGTTCTGCACGTTCATCATCGCCCGCCCGCCGAACGTTGCCGGGAGCAAGTGTGTCCAGGCGAGCTGCATCGACCGCCGGCCGTGCTTGACCACGATCATGTCGCCCAGGTCGGACCGCTCCAGCACGACCGCCCGGCCACCGCGACGGCAGTGTCCCTCGATGTAGTCGCGCACCTCGCTGCCCGGCTCGGCCATGCTGAACCACACCACCTGCCCGGAACACTTCCGCCGCATCTTCCGCACCAGCGGGTCGTCGGCGTTCAGTACGGCGTACCCGGTCCGCGGCACGGCCTCGACCAGGACCGCCTTCACGTCCGCGAGCTGCTCGAGCGTGTCGACACCACGCATCCCGAGGTGGTCGGGCTGGATGTTCAGCACGACGGCGACGTCGTTGCGCTCGTACCCGAGCCCTTCGCGCAGGATCCCGCCCCGCGCCACCTCGAACACGGCGAAGTCGACCCGCGGGTTCTGCAGCACCATCCGGGCGGACTTCGGCCCGGACGCGTCGGACCGGATCACCAGCCGCTCGTCGATCACGATGCCGTCGGTCGAGGTCATCCCGACCTTGCGACCCATACCCTTGAAGACGTGGCTGATCATCCGCGAGGTGGTGGTCTTGCCGTTCGTGCCGGTCACCGCGACGATCGGGATCCGGCTGGTCGCGCCCGTCGGGAACAGCATGTCGACGACCGGTTTCGCGATGTACTGCGGTTCGCCGATCGTCGGGTTGGTGTGCATCCGGAACCCGGGCGCCGCGTTCACCTCGCAGATCGCGCCGCCGGTCTCGCGCACCGGCTGGGTGATGTCCGGGCAGATGAAGTCGATACCGGCGATGTCGAGCCCGATCATCCGGGCCGCCTCCTCGGCGATCTCGACGTTCTCCGGATGCGCCTCGAAGGTCCGGTCGATCGAGATCCCGCCGGTGGACATGTTGCCGGTCAGCGTGAGCTTCACCATCTCGTCTTCCGGCGGTACGTCGTCCAGCTCGAAACCCTGGCTCCGAACCAGCTCACGCGCCGCCGCGTTCACGGTGATCCGGGTCAGGATCTTCTCGTGCCCGACGCCGCGCCGCGGGTCGGAGTTGGTGATGTCGACCAGCTCCGCGACGGTGTGGATGCCGTCGCCGACCACATGCGCGGGCACGCGTTCGGCGATCGCCTCCATCCGGCCGTTGATGATCAGGCAGCGGTAGTCCTTGCCGGTGACGAAGTTCTCCACGATCACCCAGCCGCGACGGGACTGTTCGGCCGCGATGGGGAACGCCTCCCGCAGCTCGTCCGCGTCCTGCAGGTTCAGGCAGACGCCGCGGCCGTGGTTGCCGTCCAGCGGCTTGCAGACGACCGGGTACCCGATCTTGTGCGCGACCGTCACCGCCTCGTCGACCGTGCGTACCGACTCCGACCGTGGCACCGGCAGGCCGGCCGAAGCGAGCAAGCGGGTGGTCAGGTCCTTGTCGCTGGCGATGTCGACCGCGATCGACCCGGTCTCCGAGGTCATCGTGGCGCGGATCCGCTGGGCGTGCACGCCCTGGCCGAGCTGCACCAGGCTGGCCTTGTTCAGCCGGATCCACGGGATGTCGCGGGACACCGCCTCGTCCACGATCGCCTGCGTCGACGGGCCGAACGCGGTCCGCTCGGCCTGCTTGATGAACTTCTCCAGCTCGGTGGTGAAGTCGAAGTCCGGAGCCGGCTGCACCAGGTTGTTCACGAACCGCACGGCGAGTTCCCCGGCGGCCAGTCCGACCGCCTCGTCGGCGTACGCGTAGGTGATGTTGTAGCGGCCCGGGATGCCCTTGACCTGGCGGGTCTTCCCGCGCCGCAGGTCGTGGCCGGCTTCCTGCTGGAGCTGCAGCGAGACGTGCTCGGCGATGTGGCCGAGCCAGGTGCCTTCGTGCAGCCGCTCGATGAAACCGCCGCGGCGGCCGCGCGAGCAGTGGTGCTGGTCGAGCCGGGGAAGGTACTCCAGCAGCTTCTCGGTGAAGCCGGGGATGGTGTTCGACGGGAAGCTCTCCAGCGAGCCCAGATCCACGACCAGGTGGATGGCCGGGTCGTAGCTCCAGACGTTCGGCCCGCGGTACACGCGGGTCTCGATGATCTTCAGGTCCGGGCTGGGCGCGCCCTGCGTTGCGGCAGTGTCGGTCATTCGGTCCTACTCTGATGGCGGCATGCGGTCGGAGGGGTCGTCGAGGTCGGCGCCGGCCGTGATCGGCTCGGTCGCCTCCGGTCTGGACTCCCCGGCAGCCGACGATCTCCCGGCGGCCCGTTTGGACGACTCCGCCTGCGCGGTACGACGTCCCGCTCGCCGCTTGCGATCCGCGTAGTACTTGGGTGACACCCCCTCGGCGGCGATCTCCCTCGCCAGCTTCTGCAGGTCCGCCTCGGCGGCCTCGAGCTCGGCGATCTCCTCCGCCGGCGGCTGCGGACCGTACGACAGCAGCACCCGCGCCTCCAGGTCGAACGTCGCGGTGGCCGGCAACACGTGCAGTACGACGCCTGACGCGAGGATCGGCTCGGATCGCTTGGCGTAGTGGGCGTTGGACGCGATCCGGCTGCCGTCGAAGATCGTCACCGCACCACGGCCGACGACCTCCAGGTGAGTACCGCGGACAACGGCGGCGGTGTCCTCGTCGACGCCGATGCCGAGCAGGCCGGGGGACTGGGCGACCAGCGACAGCAGCCGGCCGTACCGGTTCCGCTGAGCGAAATGCTGGTCGACGATCGCCCCCTGGACCAGGCCGAGACCGCCCGACAGCTGACTCATCCGCTGCCGCGGGGTCGCGCCCGAGCGGCCGAAGGCGATCATGTGCTCGGCCAGGATGCTCGCGCCGGCCGACGTACCGCCGACCGTGGCACCGCGGTCGTGGGCGGCGGTGACTGCGCGGCCGAACGCCGTACCCGTGACGACACCGGCGAGCTTGAGCTGGTTGCCGCCGGTCATGAAGATGCCGGTCGCGTCCTCCAGCGGCTCGAGGAAGGCCGGGTCGTCGGCGTCCTCGCGGTTCTCCGGGCGGACGCCGACGACGCTCGCGGCGCCGAGGGCGGCGAACAGGGCGTGGTACACGTCGACGACGTCGGGGCCGAGCGCGGACGCGGTCGGAACGACCACGATCCGGGCCTTGGATCCACCGGCCGACTCGACGAACTCCTGCAGCACCGTGCGTCTCTTCAGCTTGTCCTCGGCGCCACCAATGGCGAACAGGGCCCCCGGCCCACCACCCTGCAGATCAGACATAGCGGAAGGATAGGTGCTCTCGCGCCGCAGACCCGCATGGCGGAACGAGGGCTGATCCCCGCGGTCGTGAGAATGGGCGCATGAGCAATTCGGCCTTCCACCTGATCGAGACCGGCACCCGGCTCGCCGACGCCGCGGCGACAGTCGAACGCCTGCTCGACATCGCCGCGGATCGTGCCCAGGTCCAGGTCGAGCTGATCGTCAGGACGGACTCCCGGGCCGCCCGCCGGTTCCTGAGCCTGACACGGTTCGGCGCGAACGTGGTGCTGGAGCTGCATACCTCCGCGGAGACGACGAGCCGGTTCCTCGACAGGCTGGATCCGTTGATTCCCGCCGATCAGCGCCGTGGGCTCGATCCCGACGTACCCATCGGGGTCTCGGACGGAGAGGGCGGCTTCTGGTTGGCGCTGTCGGAGGAGGACACGGACGCTGTGGGCACGCTCGATCAGCTCCCGGTGGTCGAGACGGAAGTGTCCGTGGACGACCTGCCACTCGCGCAGTTCGACTGGTCGGTGATCCCACCGATCGGAGGGCCGGAGCGAACGTCGGTGCACTGGGCTGTCGGCTGCTGGCCGGCGGTGCCGGAGCTCGGGTTGGAACCGACCGCGAAGCACACCGGGATCGAGCTGTCCGTCAATGCCACTGGGCTGTGGGATCTGGCCCCGGCGCCGCCCGGCTACCACCTGTACGTGACCACTCGCGACAGTGATGCCGCCGAAGCCCACGGGCCGGTGATCGCCGAGCGCGTAGGTCGGACCGTCATCGGTCCGATCGAGTACTGCTAGGCGTGGCGCCAGACCGTCGTACTGCGGCGGACGTGCATGCCGAGGTGTTCGTACATGGCCAGGGCGCCGGTGCCGGAGTGGGTCCAGAGGATGCAGCTGTCGCGCCCGAGCCGGGCGAACTCGGCGCAGGTCTGGTCGAGCATGGCGCGGGCGATGCCCTTGTTCCGCTGGTCGGCCCGGACCGCTAGCTGCTCGACGTACCCCTCGCGGCTGTCCGGGAGGTCGAGTGCGAGCACCGCGCCGACCAACTCGTCCCCGGCGTACGCCAGGGTCGACACCGCGGGCAGGAAGCTGGGCCGCTCGACGGTCAGCTGTCCCCACTCTTCGAAGGACTTCCGGCGTGACCGGAAGGTGGAGAATGCGTCCTCGACCAGCTCGTGCACCTCGTGCGCCCGCGCCGGGTCGTACGCACCGAGCCTGATCCCAGCCGCCAGCTCGCGAGCAGCGGGTCCGTCGATCGACCGCACAAGCAGCCAGTTCGTCGCGAGTACCTCGTACCCGCGGGATCGGAGCAAGGTCGGTGCCGGCCTCGTCCGCGTCGTCCACGGTCTGCGCGACCCAGGCACTCCCGGCCTCGCGGGACCGCGCCTCGATCCAATCGAGCAGCATCGTCCCGATCCCGCGCTCGCGGTACGACGGGTGGACGGCGACCTGCGCGCGCTTGCCCAGGTGGAGCCAGACCCAGCCGGCCAGATCGCCGTTCTCCGCGTGGACGACGAGGGTGTCGCGCTCAGGATTCAGCCCGGGACGGCGCAGGTCCGCCGCGACCTGGTCCGGAATCGCCTCGACCTGGCCGTGCCAGTCCTGCTCACTGGCAGCGATCACCTGGTACATGGCGCCCGCGTCGTCGGGTGTCGCGGGCCGGCTGGAGAACTCCATGTCGCGATCTTCCCGCACCCGCGGGTCTGCAGACAGCCGCGGTCAGGCCGGGTTGTCCGCGTCTGCGGCTTCCACTTCCTCGCGGCTGATGCCGAGCAGGTACAGGATCGTGTCCAGGTACGGCACGCTCAGGTGCGTGTCGGCGGCCGCGCGGACGACCGGCTTGGCGTTGAACGCGACACCGAGACCGGCCGCGGCGAGCATGTCGAGGTCGTTGGCGCCGTCACCGATCGCGACCGTCTGGGACAGCGGCGTACCGGACTGTGCGGCGAACCGCCGCAGCGCGGTGGCCTTGCCGGCCCGGTCGACGATCTCGCCGATCACCCGGCCGGTCAGCCTGCCGTCGACGATCTCCAGCTCGTTCGCCTGCGCGTAGTCGATGCCGAGGTCCGCGACCAGCTTGCCGGTGATCTGGCTGAAACCGCCGCTGACGATCGCGAACTTGTACCCGAGCCGCTTGAGCGTCCGCACCAGCGTCCGGGCTCCGGGCGCCAGCTGGATCGCGTCGTACACCTCGTCGAGTGCCGACGCGGGCAGGCCCTCCAGCTTGGAGACCCGGTGCCGCAGCGACTCGGCGAAGTCGAGCTCGCCGCGCATCGCCTGCTCGGTGACGGCCGCGACCTCCTCCAGCCGGCCGGCGTGCCCGGCGAGCATCTCGATGACCTCGCCCTGGATCAGCGTCGAGTCGACGTCCATCACGATCAGCCGCTTGGCCCGGCGGTACAGTCCGCCGTCCTGAACTGCCACGTCGAGGCCCTGCCGGACACCCTCCAGCGCGAGCACAGCACGCAGCGTGTCCGGGTCGGCACCGGATACGGCGATCTCCATCGCGGTCACCGGGTACCGCGCCATCCGGCTGATCCGGTCGATGTTGGCGCCGGTGTCGGCGATCCGGCCGGCGATCGCGGCCAGCCCGGCCGCGGACAGCGGATGCCCGATCACGGTGACCTGGCTGCGGCCCTTGCGCCGCGGCTCGTTGTCACCGACGCCCTTCTCCACCGAGATCTCGACGTCGAGAACGTCGGCCAGCGCCTTCAGTTCCTCTTTCAGGTCCTTGTGGTCACGCGGCGCGGACAGCAGGACGCCGAGGACCAGCCGGCCCCGGAGCACGACCTGTTCGGCGTCGATCACCTCGAGGCCGCGGGTCGCGATCGTCGAGAGCACCGCGGACGTCAGCCCGGGCCGGTCGGTGCCGGTCAGAGTGACCAGCACGGTCGGTCGATCGGGTGAATGCTTCTCGAGCTCAGCCTCTTCTGTCATCGCAGCACCGACGCTACCCAAATCACCTGTCGGTCTGCTGTCCGGTCCATATCTCAGGCGTGAACAGGAGGCGCGCAGGCCGCGACCAACGCGCGCCTGGCCGCGGCGGCGAGGTCCAGCAGCGCCCGGCGGCGAGCGTCAGCCTCGGCACCGGTGACCGCCGCGCCATCGTCCTCGAGCGCGGCGTCCGCGATGGCCAGGCAACGCCGGGCGGTCGCCGCCGCCTTCACCGCGCGAGGTTGGTAGCCCGGGGCAAGATCGTCGTTCCGGCCGCTGCCGATCTTGCGGATGTCGATCAGCGCGTCCGCGACCTCGGGCTTCCAGCGTGCGACGTCGAGCGCGGCCAGCGAGTCCGCGGCCTCGATCAGGGCCAGCCGCAGGCCACGGTCCGCCTCACCGATGTCGGCAGGCAGCGGACTTGCCGCCGGCATCACACTCCACTGCACGGCCGGACCGACGTACGCCGGAACCAGTCCGATCTCGGCGCCCGACAGTACGACGGCCTCACCCGTTTCCAGGGCGGCCTCGTTGAACGACGGCGGTCCGGCGAGTCCGATCGGGTCACCCGGGACCGGCAACGCGAGGTGGGCCTGGGTCGCTCCCGCAGCACGCAAGAGGTTCAGCGCCACGGGGAGAGTGGCCGGGTCCGGATGTCCGGCCAGGCCCGCGACATGGTGCCCGACGTCGTCGCCGAGGATCTTGTGCGCGGCGGTGTCGGGGTCGCAGGCACCGGTCAGCATCGCGTTCGTCCAGACGGTGAACCGGACCGAGGCGGAGGTGGTCAGCACGCCCGACAGTGTCCCACCAACACACCGGCCGGACGACTCCGGCCAGGCAGGTCCAGGGTGGCTACCGGGCACGCGGAGCCACCCCGTAGGTTTTGGGGCATGACTGCAGTGGTGGAGCTGGCCGGGGTGTCGATCGTCCGCGGTGACGCGCTTCTGCTCGACGGCATCGACTGGACCATCGACGAGGCCGATCGGTGGGTGGTGATCGGACCGAACGGTGCCGGCAAGACGACCCTGCTGCAGGTCCTCGCCGCCCAGATCCACCCGACCGCAGGTGTCGCCGGACTGCTCGGTGAGGTGCTCGGTGCGATCGACGTCTTCGAACTGCGGCCCCGGATCGGACTGACCAGTGCCGCATTGGCCGACCGCCTCCCCAGGGGTGAACGAGTCGCGGATGTCGTCGTCTCCGCGTCGTACGCCGTCCTCGGTCGCTGGCGGGAGGAGTACGACGAGCTGGACCACCAGCGGGCCAAGGAGTTGCTCAGCGAGCTCGGCATCGCGCATCTGAGCGAGCGAACGTTCGGCACGTTGTCGGAGGGGGAGCGGAAGCGAGTCCAGATCGCTCGCGCCCTGATGACCGATCCCGAGCTGATGCTGATGGACGAGCCGGCCGCCGGTCTCGACCTGACCGGCCGTGAGCAGCTGGTGCGCTCACTCAGCTCGATCGCGACCGCGGTCGGTGCTCCCGCGATGGTCCTCGTCACCCACCACGTCGAGGAGATCCCGCCCGGCTTCACCCACGCGCTCCTGCTCAAGCAGGGCCGCATCGTCTCGGCCGGCCCGATCGCCGAGGCCCTCACCGCCCAGACCCTGAGCGACACCTTCGACCTCGCTCTGTCCCTGAACCACGAAGACGGCAGATACACCGCCCGCGCCCTCTGAGCCCCACCCACCGCGCTCCCGCCCCGCGCCCGTCTCGTGGGTGGGCCAGGGAGATGGTGGGTCGGCCAGTCGGATTGGCGGGGGTGAACCCACCATCTCATGGGTCAGCCCAGGAGATGGTTTGGATCCTGTGACCGGGCAGGCACGTCCAAGAGCCTGTGTGGGGACCGGAACGTGGATAGGCTTGGGAAATGATGGATTGGCTGCGGGACAACGTGTGGGCGGCTTGGCTGACGATCGCCGCCGTCCTCGGTCTGGCCGAGCTCGCTTCGCTCGACTTCACCCTGCTCATGCTGGCTGCCGGTGCGCTCACGGCCGCCGGGGTGGCGGCCTTCCTCCCAGGACTGCTCTGGCTGCAGATCGTCGTCGGCCTCATCACGGCCGGCGCGATGCTGGCCGCGATCCGTCCGCTGCTCGTGCGCAAGATGCACCACGGTGGCGAGCTGAAGACCGGTTCGGCGCACGTCATCGGCCGCAACGGGACCGTGGTCAAGGAGATCCACCCCGACGGCGGCGGCTCGATCCGGCTGAACGGTGAGCTCTGGACCGACCGCCCGTACGACGAGGTGTCGACGATCCCGCCGGGCACCCGGGTCGAGGTGATGGCGATCGACGGCGCGACGGCCGTCGTCTACCCGGTCGGCGACCCGCTGCACCACCAGCTGAACAACCCGGAGTCGACGCCGAACCCGAACCCGACCGACCCGCCCAAGAACTGAGAGGGCGTCTGAGACACAACCGACGCGGCGGGCAGGTTGAGTCGGCCCCTGCGCGCAGTACTGTCGGAATCGAGGGACGGCAGCGATCCATGACGGATCAGGCGCCCGACTCGCCGGGAACCGGAACGCCGGGTGGCCCGTCGATAGGAAAGACTGTCCGTCCTGAGGGTTCTGTCGAGTGGAGGGTCTAGTGACCGCGTTCCTCATAGTGCTTGCGGTGGTCGCCTTGCTGGTGATCGTCACATTGGTCAAGTCCGTCCGGGTGGTGCAGCAGCAGACCGTCGGGATCGTCGAGCGGTTCGGCAAGTTCAAGACCGGTTTGCAGCCGGGCCTGAACCTGTTGACGCCGTTCGTCGACAAGGTTCGCTACACCATCGACATGCGCGAACAAGTGGTCGCGTTCCCGCCCCAAGGCGTCATCACCGAGGACAACCTGATGGTGTCGATCGACTCCGTCATCTACTTCCAGGTGAACGACCCGGTCCGGGCGACGTACGAGATCTCGAACTACATCCAGGCGATCGAGCAGCTGACCATGACGACGCTGCGAAACATCATCGGTGGCATGGACCTGGAGCAGACGCTGACCAGCCGCGAGGAGATCAACGAGAAGCTCCGGTACGTGCTGGACGAGGCGACCGGCAAGTGGGGCATCCGGGTCAACCGGGTCGAGCTCCGCTCGATCGACCCGCCGCCGTCGATCCAGGACTCGATGGAGAAGCAGATGCGCGCGGACCGCGACAAGCGCGCCGCGATCCTGACCGCCGAAGGTATGCGGCAGTCGGCGGTGCTGTCGGCCGAGGGCCAGAAGCAGTCCGCGATCCTCACCGCCCAGGGCGACCGGGAGTCCCGGATCCTGCGCGCGCAGGCCGAGCGGGAGGCCCGGATCCTGAAGGCACAGGGTGAGGCGCAGGCCATCACCACGGTGTTCAACGCGATCCACGCCGGCAAGCCGGACCAGGGTCTGCTCGCGTACCAGTACCTGCAGATGCTGCCGTCGATCGCCCAGGGCGACGCGAACAAGCTGTGGATCGTGCCGAGCGAGATCGGCGACGCGCTCAAGGGTCTCGGCAGTGCGGTCGGCCAGGTGGCCGGCATCACCCAGAAGGCCGAGGGCACCTGGCAGGCGCCGGAGCTCGACAACGGCCACGCACCGGAGATCGAGGGCGTCCCCGCGGCCGTCCCGGACGCCGCGGTAGCCGAGGCCGACAACGCCGTCGCGGAGGCGATCGCAGCCGCGCAGAACGCGGCGGTCAGCAGCCGCAGCCAGCAGACCCCGCCGACGACCCTGCCGACGACACCGCCGGTGTCGCCGAACTCGGAGCCCCCGGCCGCCGAGCCGCCCCAGGATCGCTGAGCAGCAACCGTCGACAGGGCCTTCCCCGTACGTCCGGGGAGGCCCTGTCCTAGCCTCGGTCCGTGGATCCTGGCGCGAGGCTTCGTCCTCTGCTGGAACGATCGGATCCTGACTGCTCAACGGACGGACCGATGAGCGCGACCGCCGGTCAGGTGCGTAAAGTCTGGCAGCGATGACATGGTTCGAGGCGCTGTTCGTCTTGGTGGCGGGGATGGGCGCGGGCACGATCAACGCTGTGGTGGGGTCGGGCACGCTGCTGACGTTTCCCGCCCTGCTGGCCGTGGGAATTCCGCCGGTGCTGGCCAACGTCAGCAACAGTGTCGGCCTTTCTCCCGGTACGGCAGCCGGCGCGATCGGCTATCGCCGTGAGCTGGAAGGCCAGCGCGGCCGGATGATCCGGCTGATCCCGGCCTCGCTGCTCGGCGGCGTCGTCGGGGGAGTGCTGCTGCTCACCCTGCCCGACTCCGCGTTCCATGCCATCGTCCCGGTGCTGATCTTGCTCGGCTGTCTGCTGGTCGCCTTCCAGCCCTGGTTGTCGAAGTGGATCAGCGTGCCGTCGCACGCCCATCGCGGTGCCTGGTGGGTGATCCCCGCGGTCTTTGCCACCGGCATCTACGGCGGGTACTTCGGTGCCGCGCAAGGCGTCCTGCTGATGGCGATCCTC
Organism: Kribbella capetownensis; assembly: GCF_004331485.1. GTDB lineage: Bacteria > Actinomycetota > Actinomycetes > Propionibacteriales > Kribbellaceae > Kribbella > Kribbella capetownensis. Next base: position 123,508 of record NZ_SJKD01000003.1, on the reverse strand, counting down.
GGCCTCGGCCTGGATTCGAACCTGCAGCGGATGAACGGTCTGAAGAACGTCCTCGCCACCGTCGTGAACACGGTCGCCGCGGTGCTGTTCATCATCGTCGCCGACGTCGACTGGCTGGCCGCCGCGCTGATCGCGGTCGGCTCGACGATCGGCGGTTTCCTCGGCGCCCGCTACGGCCGCAAGCTGCCGCCGATCGCGTTGCGCGTGCTGATCGTCTGCATCGGGATTCTTGCCATCGTCACGATGGTGTTCTGACCCGCAGCCCCTCGAGCAGCAGGTCGAGGCCGTAGTCGAACTGCTCGTCGCCACCCGTCGTCCGGGACAGCTCCGGTGCCAGTTCGACGACCGTCGGGAAGTCCCGCGCCGAGAGTGACTCCATCGTCGTCCGGAGTCGCCGCCATGCCTCCGGATCGCGGCGCTCGGCCGCCATCTGGATCTCCCACGACGTTGCCCCGAGCACGTACGTGAACAGCGTGGTATGAGTCCGCGCGGCCGTCTCCGGATCGAACCCGGCGGCGCGCAGTACGCCGAGCAGACCCTCGGCCACCCGGGCCGTCTCGTGCCCGGCCAGCGGCCGGCTCGCGAGTAGTTGCGCAAGGCAAGGATGCTGGAGCATCAGCAGCCGCAGCCCTCGGCACACCGCCCGGACCTGATCCGGCCACGACACGTCCTGCGGTACGGCGGGCAGCAGACCCATCAGGTGGTCGCGGACAGCGTCGTACAGGTCGTCCTTGTTGCGGAAGTAGGTATAGAGCGCCATCGGGCCGACCCCGAGCTCGGCGGCCACGCCGCGCAGGCTGAACGCGTCGGTCCCCTTGGACTCCATCAGCTCGAATGCGGTCCGGACGATCAGCTCGGAGCTGAGCGTGTTGCGCGGTGTCCGGCCCATCTCGATCCCTCCTTGGAAGCAGTTAACGTACAGTGTATAGTACGGCGTATCGAGCGGACAACGGAAGGCAGGGAGAACGTGCGAGCGATACAGATCGCCGAGTTCGGCGGACCTGAGGTGCTGAAGGTCAGCGACGTTCCGGATCCGGTGGCCGGCGATGGGCAGCTCCTGATCACGGTGGACCGCGCGGGTATCAACTACGCGGACACGCATCAGGTCGAGAACAGCTACCTGTCGAAGGCGCAGCTGCCGCTGACCCCGGGTGGTGAGGTGGTCGGACACACTCCCGACGGTCGCCGGGTGGTCGCGCTGGTCGGCTCCGGCGGCTACGCCGAGAAGGCAGTCGCGCACGCCGCGGTGGCGTTCGACGTACCCGAAGGTGTCAGTGACGGGGCGGCACTCGCACTGGTGGTCCAGGGGACCACGGCCTGGCATCTGCTCAAGACCATGACCCACATGGCACCCGGCGAGTCCGTGCTGGTGCACGCCGGTGCCGGTGGTGTCGGCTCACTGGCCGTGCAGCTCGCGAAGTTGTGGGGCGCCGGCCGAGTGATCGCGACCGCGTCCTCGGAGGAGAAGCGCAACCAGACCCTCGAGCTCGGTGCGGACGCCGCCATCGACGGTACGCCGGAAGGTCTGAAGGACCGGATCATCGCGGCGAACGGCGGCAAGCCGGTCGACATCGTGCTGGAGATGGTCGGCGGGCCGACGTTCGACGAGTCGTTCGCGGCACTGGCGCCGTTCGGCCGGCTGGTCACCTTCGGTGCCGCGTCCCGGCAGGCCGCCGCGGCGATCGACCCGGGCCGGCTGATGAAGGGCTCGAAGACCATCGCCGGGTTCTGGCTGGTCGACTGCCTGCGTGATCCCGCCGCGGTCGGCGGTCCGCTGACCGAGCTGTTCGACCTGACGGCCAGCGGCAAGCTCACCTCGATCGTCGGCGGCGACTACGCGCTGTCCGACGTGGCGACCGCCCACGAAGACCTGCGAGCCCGCCGCACCGTCGGCAAGCTCGTGCTCGACCCCACTCGCTGAACGACTTAGGAGAACGACAGATATGACCATCGCAGTCGAGAAGGTTCTGTACACCGCGCGCGCGACCGCCCAGGGCGGCCGGGACGGCAAGGTGGCCACCAACGACGGCAAGCTCGACGTCGTCGTCGCCCCGCCCGTCGAGATGGGTGGCAATGGCAACGGAACCAACCCGGAGCAGCTGTTCGCGGCCGGCTACGCGGCCTGCTTCCACAGCGCGCTGAAGCTGGTCGCGCGCAAGGCCCGCCAGGACGCCGACGGCTCGACCGTCACGGCGGCGGTCGGCATCGGCCCGATCAACGGCGGCGCCGGCTACGGCCTGGAGGTGGAGCTCGAGGTGAGCCTGCCCGGCGTCGACCGCGCCGTCGCCGAGGAGTTGGTCGCCAAGGCGCACGAGGTGTGCCCGTACTCCAACGCAACCCGCGGCAACATCAAGGTCGACCTGGTGGTCGCGTAACGATCAGAGGCGGGCGAGGGCTTCCTTCAGGAGGCTCTCGGTCGCCGAGACCGGCGCCGCCGCGATCGTGAGTGCCTCCATGATCGCGACGTACTCGTCGACCTCTTCGAGCTTGTCCAGGTAGAGCGCGCTGGCCGCGTGCTCGATGTAGACGATGTCCGGCAGGTCCCCGTCGGGGAACCGCAGCAGGCTGAACGCGCCGCCGGTGCCGGGATACCCGACACTGCTGAACGGCATGATCTGCAAGGTGATGTTGGGCTGCTGCGCCCACATGATCAGGTGCTCGATCTGGGCCCGCAGGATCGCCTCGCCGCCGACCGGCCGGTGCAGCACCGACTCGTCGATGACCACCCACAGCCGGGCCGGATTCAGCCGGGTCAGGATCTGCTGCCGGGTCACCCGCAGCGAGACCCGCTGCTCGACCTCGTCGCCGGGCAGGAACGACTTGCCCAGCTGAACGACGGCCCGGGCATACTCCTCGGTCTGCAGCAGCCCGGGGACGAACATCACCTCGTAGGTCCGGATCAGCGTGGCCGCGACCTCGAGCCCGACGTAGTTGTTGAACCAGCTCGGCATCACGTCGCCGTACCGGGACCACCAGCCGGGGTTGTTCGCGGCCCGGGCCAGTTCCATCAGCCGGTTGCGTTCCTCCGCGTCGTCCATGCCGTAAAGCCCGAGCAGGTCGTTGACGTCGCGCTCCTTGAACCCGACGCGCCCGAGTTCCATCCGGCTGACCTTGGACTCCGAGGCACGGATCTGCCAGCCCGCATCGGCGCGACTGATCCCGACCGACTCCCGCATCCGCCGCAGTTGTCCGCCCAGCATGATCCGGAGGGCGGTCGGCCCGCCCTCGCCACCAGCCACTGTCACTGACTCACCCACGCCCTCGCTCCGGGGTTGCGAGGGGAACCCGGCACCCGTCCACTCACCCATTTCAGCCCGCGATGCTACCGCCTGTCCACGGTAACGGGCCGACTGGCACCCCGAAGGGCGTTTTGACGCAGCTGCCGTAGCAGATACCGGGCATCCCGGTCCAGCCCCTGGATGGTCGCTGACGCGACAGCGAACTGGAAGTCGAGCCCGAGGAACATCAACCCGGGCTCACCGGTCGCGATGCCGCGTTCGTGCCGCACCCGGCCGCCCTCGAAGACAGGCAGGTCGAGGAAGCTGTGGTCCGGGTCCGAACCGGTGCACCACACGACGGTCCCTACGTCGGTCAGTACCTCGCCGTCCGCGGTCGTCGGCTGCCCGTCGCGGACCCCCTCGATCCGGCCCAGCTGCTGGACGCCGGCCGCCTCGAGGTGCGCGAGCTTGTTGCGCACGAGGTTGACGCCATGCCCTTCCATCGCGGCGATCGCGTTGCGGCCCAGCGGCGTACGACGGGTCAGGACGTGCCGGAAGACGAACATCACGACCGGCACCATCAGGTGCCCGCGCCACGAGTCGATGTCGACCGGGACCTGCCCCGGATGCCGCCCGGCCAGCAGGGTGCGGTGGGTCTTGGCGGCCTCCAACGCGATGTCGGTGCCGGAGTTCGCGGCGCCGACCACCAGAACGGTGCCGTCGGCAAATTGTTCCGGGCTGCGGTACTCGAGCGAGTGCAGTTGCCGGATCGCCGGGTCGAGTTCACTCGCGAACGCCGGCCGCCGCGGCACCGTGTGCGATCCGCCGGCCACGATCACCTGATCGGCCAGGAACTCGCCGTCGTCGGTCTCCACCCGGAAACCCTCGGCGTCACGCGACACCCGTGTCACCAGTACGCCGGTCCGCACGGGCAGCTCGAAGTGAGCGGCGTACTGCTCGAGGTAGTCGCCCATCTCGTCCCGCGTCGGGCAGTCGTCCACCGGGATCGGCAGACCGGGCAGACTCGCGTACCGCGGCGGACTGAACAGCCGCAGTGAGTCGTATCGTCGTCGCCACGAGTCACCGACCCGCGGATGCCCTTCGAGGATCACGAAGTCCTCACCCCGCCGCCGCAGGTGGTAGCCCATCACCAGACCGGCTTGTCCGCCGCCGATCACCACAGTCCCGAACCTGTTCATCCCAGCCCCCTTGTGCCGTTCGTTCGGCTCAACGTAGGACCGCGGACCGTGCCGCCACATCGACCGACCACGCCAAGCACGGCGCAGCGGACTGGTCATTTCTACCCAGTCAGACCAGGCCCTTCTCATAGGCGTACGCCGTGGCCGCGGCCCGGCTGGAGACGCCGAGCTTGCCGAAGATGTTGCTCACGTGCCGGGCGACGGTCCGCTCGCTGAGGAACAGCTGCTCACCGACCGCCCGGTTGGTGATGCCCGTGGCCAGCAGCCGCAGGACCTCCAACTCCCGCGGACTCAGCCCGCCGGTCTGACCGGTGCCCTCGAGTGCTGCCAGGTCGGCCAGTGCCCCGAGCTGTTCGAACGCTGCCCGGGCACTCGCGAGCTCCATCTGCTCCGCATCACCATCGCCGAGCGCGCCACACGCCCGCCCGACCAGCACCCGGGTCCGCGCGGCCTCGTACGGCATCTCCAGCTCCTGCCACAACATCCAGGCCCGCCGCAACAGCGGCATCGCCCCACGCGCATCGTCACCCGCAACCCGGACCGCCCCGTCGCAGTACGCCGCCAGCGCCTCCAGGTACGGCGAGTCGACGCGGGCGAACTCGTTCAGCTCGGCAGCCGCCTTCCGCGCCGCCTCGAGATCACCACAGTCGACGGCCAGGTCCACCCTGGCCGCGAGAAGCGCCGGACGGGTCGGAGCCAGCGGGTCCTCGGCCAGTGCTCGTTCGAGCCCCGCGATCGCCGACGCATGGTTTCCCTGTGCGGCCCGCAGCCTGGCCAGACCTGGCTGCACCTCGGCGCCCTCGCTGCCGGCTCGCTGATACGCCTGGTCGGCCTCCGCATACCGTCCGCGTTGGCGTGCGAGCTCCGCCAGCTGGTACCACGCGGACCCGACTGCCCCCGGGGCCAGCCGCCGGCAAGCATCCTCTGCGGCGCCCGCCGCCTCGGACCACGCACCGCGCAGTTGCAGGATCTGCGCCCGATGCACCAGACACACACCGCGGTACGGCACCAGGCCGGACTGCAGGTCACACCAGCCCGTCAGCGCGTGTGTCCACTCCTGCGCCCGGCGTACGTCGTACAACCGCATGCACAGGTCGATCACGGCGCAGTAGGCGATCCCAGCGACCTCCGGGCCGACCCGGCCGGCGGTGACGTGCACCATCGTCTCGTCCAGTGCCGTCAGCGCCTCGGTGCGCCGACCGAGCATCTCCAGGCATCGGCCGCGGCCGAGCGCTGCCAACGCGATCGCGGACGGTTCGGTCGCGAGCTCGAGGGCCTGTTCGAACCGGGGGAGTGCGGTGACGGGGTCGCCGGTCATCATCCGCGTGGCCGCGTCGGCCTGCAGGAACATGCCGGTCAGCTCGATGTTCTCGGCCGGAATCATCCGTTCGACCCGGGCCCGCCAACCGGCGGCCCGGGCGAACTCGCCGCGACCCATCAGGTGGAACCCGAGCCAGAACGCGCTGCGGATCGCCAGGTCGACCTCACCGCGGGCGAGATGCTCCTCGAACGCGCGCTCCCGGTAGCCGGCGACCTCGTCGTCATGCCCGAGAACGAACGCGGCGACCGCCAGCCGGTCGAGGTCGGCCGGTGGGAGTGGGCTGCGCCGGTCGGCAGCCGTCAGCTCGGCGTACTCGGCCGGCCAGTCGTACTGCTCCATCGCACCCCCAACCGTCCAGCCGCTAGCCCTGTGCCAGCGCCAACACTGTTGCTGCTGGCAACTTGGCTAGGTCGGCGCCGTCCAGCAGGATCTTGGAGCCGCGGATCCCGCTGCCGATCACGACCGGTCCGGCCTTGGTGACCGCCTCGTCGACCAGCACCGGCCACTCGGCCGGCAGTCCGATCGGGGTGATCCCGCCGTACTCCATGCCGGTCGAGCTGACCGCGTCGTCCTGGGCCGCGAAGGAGATCTTCCGAACGCCGAGGTGCTTGCGGATCACGCCGTTCACATCCGCCCGGTCCGTGGCCAGCACCATCACCGCGGCGTACGTCGACTCCCCGGCGCGCTTGCCGTGCACGATCACGCAGTTTGCCGACGCCTCCATCGGTACGTCGTACTCCGCGCAGAAGGCGGCCGTGTCGGCCAGGCCCGGGTCGATCGCGGCCGCGTAGGCAGCAAGGTCGCCGAGCGCGTCACGCACCGGCGCGGCCAGGAGCTCCGGCACCTCGGCAGCGGGGCGCCACTCGACCTTGCCCAGCACTGGTGCGGTCACTTGGCTGCCTCCTCACCCGGCCGGCGGACCAGGTCGGCGTACTCGGTGTGCTGCTGGAGATAGTCCTGGTAGAACGGGCACGCCGGCTTGACCCGCAGGCCGAGGGCGCGGGCGTCGTCGAGGGACTTCGACGCGATCCGGCCGGCCACACCGTGGCCGCGGAACTCGGGCAGGGTCTCGGCGTGCAGGAAGCTGATCACGCCCGGGTGCAGCTTGTAGTCGACGAATCCCATCAGGTGGCCGTCGGTGTCGAGTGCCTCGTACCGGCTGCGCTCCTTGGCGTCGACGACGCTGATCTCGTTCTCCATGTCCGCCACTGTAACCAGCGCCCCCGGCGGCGGTGCCGCGTGACCGTGGGTTTGGACTTCGTGACCCCTGGGGTACGGGCTCTGCAGATGTGTCCGGCCGGACACACCGTGGCACCACGGGCTCGGGAGGAGCAGGATGAGCGAGCACGCACTGGAAGAAGGCAGAGCGATACCGAGTCTCGTGCCGGCCCGGATGGACCGGCTGCCGTGGACCAGGTTCCACTGGATGATCGTCGTCGGACTAGGCGTCTCCTGGATCCTGGACGGCCTCGAGATCCAGCTGGTCTCGCTGGTCGGGAACGTGCTCAAGGAGCCGGAGACGCTGCACCTGACCACGTCCGAGGTCGGCCTGATGGCCTCGGTCTACCTGGCCGGTGAGGTGGTCGGTGCGCTGGTCTTCGGCCGGCTCACCGACAAATGGGGCCGGCGCAGCCTGTTCATCATCACGCTGATGGTCTACCTGGTCGCGTCCGGTCTGGCCGGCCTGTCGTGGGACATCTACTCGCTGCTGTTCTTCCGCTTCATCGCCGGTATGGGTATCGGCGGCGAGTACGCCGCGATCAACTCCGCGATCGACGAGCTGATCCCGTCGAAGTTCCGCGGCCGGGTCGACATCGGCATCAACGGCACCTACTGGGCCGGCGCGCTGATCGGATCTGCGGTCGGTCTGGTCTTCCTGAACGAGGACATCATCCCGATCGAGTGGGGCTGGCGGCTGTGCTTCCTGATCGGTCCGGTGATGGGCCTGATGATCATCTACCTGCGCCGGCACATCCCGGAGAGCCCGCGCTGGCTGATGACGCACGGCCGGGTCGAGGAGGCCGAGCGGACCGTCGACGAGATCGAGGAAACGGTCCGGCGGCAGGGTGGCGAGCTGCGCGAGGTGACCGACGACGAGGCGATCAACGTGATCGACTACCCGCCGGTGACGTACCGCGAGATCGCCCGGGTGATGCTGCGCGACTACCGCAGCCGGTCCTTCCTCGGCTTCTCGATGATGGTCACGCAGGCGTTCCTCTACAACGCGATCTTCTTCACCTACGCGCTGGTCCTGAAGGCGTACTTCGGCCTGAACGACTCCAGCATCGCGCTCTACTTCTTCCCGTTCGCGATCGGCAACCTGGCCGGTCCGCTGCTGCTCGGCCACTTCTTCGACACCATCGGCCGGCGCAAGATGATCCTCGGCACGTACTCCGTGTCGGCCGTGGTGCTGTTCATCACCGCGCTGCTGTTCAACGCCGGTGCGCTGAGTGCGGTCACGCTGACCCTGCTGTGGTGCGTGGTGTTCTTCTTCGCCTCGGCCGGCGCGTCGTCGGCCTACCTGACGGTGAGCGAGATCTTCCCGATCGAGCTGCGTGGCCAGGCGATCTCGTTCTTCTTCGCGATCTCGCAGCTGACCGGTGGTGTGATCGCGCCGTTCCTGTTCGCCTCGCTGATCGGTGAGGGCGACAACCCGGCCCGCGGTCCGCTGACCGTCGGGTACATCATCGGTGCGGCCGTGATGCTGATCGGTGGTCTGATCGCGTGGTTCTTCGGGGTCGACGCGGAAGGCAAGTCGCTGGAGAACATCGCGAAGCCGCTCTCGGCCCGTGAGGGTGGCGCCGGGACCCGGTTCCAGGGTCCGCGGCCGCGGCTGCCCAGCACCGACGCCCAGGGCCGCCGGATCACCCCGGTGAAGCCGGAGGCCGACCAGGGGAGACCGTCCGACGAAGCTTAAGATCCCCGCGTGGGCTCACTCCTGATCGCTGGTACGACGTCGGACGCGGGCAAGACGACCGTGGTGACCGGTTTGTGCCGGTGGTTGGCTCGGCAGGGTGTGCGGGTGGCGCCGTACAAGGCGCAGAACATGTCGAACAACTCGATGGTCTGCGCGGACGGCACCGAGATCGGCCGGGCGCAGTGGATCCAGGCGGTCGCGGCCGGCGCGGAGCCCGAGGCGGCAATGAACCCGGTGCTGCTCAAGCCGGGCAGCGACCAGCGCAGTTACGTCGTACTGATGGGGCAGGCGTGGGGCGAGTTGTCGTCCCGCGGCTTCCTCACCGAGCGGGCCGAACTGGCCAAGGCCGCCTTCGCCGCGTACGACGATCTGGCCTCGCGGTACGACGTGGTGATCAGCGAAGGCGCCGGCAGTCCGACGGAGATCAACCTGCGGCGGTCGGACTACGTGAACATGGGACTGGCGCAGCACATCAAGTCTCCGGTGGTCGTTGTCGGTGACATCGATCGCGGGGGAGTGTTCGCCTCGATGTTCGGCACGGTGGCGCTGCTGGACGCGGCCGACCAAGCGCTGATCAGCGGGTTCCTGGTGAACAAGTTCCGCGGCGACGCGACCCTGCTCCAGCCCGGCATCGACATGCTCACGTCCGTGACCGGCCGCCCGTCGTACGGCGTCCTGCCCTGGCTGCCCGAGCTGTGGCTGGACTCCGAGGACGCGCTGGACATCCCAGTACGCCGTACCTCGTCGGCCGAGTTGCTCACGGTGGCGGTGATCCGGTTCCCGCGGATCAGCAACTTCACCGACCTCGACGCGCTGGCGGTCGAGCCGACGAACAGCGTGTTCTTCACGACCAGCCCGGCCGAGGTGCGGGACGCGGATCTCGTCGTACTGCCGGGGTCGCGGGCCACTGTGTCGGACCTGGCGTGGCTGCGGTCGCTCGGTCTCGCGGATGCGGTCAGCGCCCGGGTGGCGGCCGGGCGGCCGGTGCTCGGGATCTGTGGTGGCTACCAGGCTTTGGGCGGCGCGATCACCGATCCGCACGGCGTCGAGGGCGGCGGTGAGCACGCCGGCCTGGACTTGTTGCCGGTAGCAACGGAGTTCGCCCGGGCGAAGGTGCTGGCCCGGCCGGCGCCGACGGCGTACGAGATCCATCACGGCGTGGTGACCGTGACGGACGAGGCGTCGGCGTTCCCGGGTGGCTGCCGGGTCGGGAACACCTGGGGGACGATCTGGCACGGGCTGCTCGACGACGACGCAGCCCGGCACGCGTTCCTGACCGAGGTGGGTCAGCTGACCCACAAGCCGGCACCGGACGGCACGGTCTCGTTCGCCGGTCTGCGCGAAGCTCGGCTGGATCGGCTCGCGGACGCCATCGACGAGTACGTCGACACCGACGCCTTGCTGAGGCTGATCGACGAAGGACCCGGGCCGGTGCCGTTCATTCCGCCGGGCGCGCCGGAAACTGTCTGACGCCTGCACTAGCGTCCCGTCCATGAAGGCCGAACTGCAGAAGTACCTCCAAGGCACCCGTGCGGTGATGCTGGCCAAGCTCGACGGGTTGAGTGAGTACGATCGCCGCCGCCCGCTGGTGCCGTCCGGAACCAACCTGCTCGGCCTGGTCAAGCACCTGGTCGGGATCGAGTACGTCTACCTCGGCACGAGCGTCGGGCGACCACCGGCGAAGGCGCTGCCGTGGGAAGAGGACGGCACTGTCTGGGAGGGCGGTGACATGTGGGCGCTGCCGTCCGAGAGCACGGAGTACCTCACCGGTCTCTACCGCGACGCCTGCGCCCACAGCGACCGATCCATCGCCGAGCTCGACCTGGACACGCCGGCCGAGGTTCCGCACTGGCCGGAGGGAGGCCGCGGTACGACGTTCGGCGCGTTGCTGGTCCGGGTCGTGGACGAGACGGCGCACCACGCCGGCCACGCGGACATCGTGCGTGAGCTCATCGACGGCCAGGGCGGGTCCGACGCGGACCACATGGACGCGGCCGGCTGGTCGGAGTACTACGCCAAGATCCAGCGGGCAGCGGAGGCCTTCCTGACAGACTGACCGGGTGGATGACTTCGAACGCCTGCGTGGCCGGATGTTCGGGATCGCCTACCGGATGATGGGTACGGCGACCGATGCCGAGGAGATCCTGCAGGACGCCTGGCTGCGCTGGCAGGCCACGGATCAGGATTCCGTGCGCGACCCGGACGCCTACCTGGCCCGGGTGGTCACCAACCTGTCGATCAAGCAGCTCACCTCCGCGCGAGCCCGCCGGGAGACCTACGTGGGGGAGTGGCTGCCGGAGCCGGTGCTGAGTGGGCGGACGGAGTTCGACGAACTCGGGCCGCTGGACGTCGTGGCCGAGCGGGAGTCGGTGTCGTTCGCGCTGCTGCTGGTGCTCGAGCGGCTGACGCCGGCGGAGCGGGCGGCGTACGTGCTGAAGGAGGCGTTCGGTTACAGCCATCGCGAGGTGGCCGAGCTGATCGGCACGACCGAGGTCAACGCCCGGCAGCTCGCGTCCCGCGCGGCGAAGCGGATCGCGGCCGAGCCGCGGCGGGACCAGCCCGTCGACCGGGCCGGCTGGCGGGAGCTGGTGGAGCGGTTCATCGCCGCGGCCCGGCTGGGGGAGATCGAGGAACTGGAGAAGCTGCTCGCGGGCGACGTGGTGTCGCGGGCGGACGGCGGCGGCAAGGTGATCGCGGCCCGGAACGCGCTGGTCGGCAAGGAGCGGGTCGCGCGCTACCTGGTCGGCGTGATCGAGCGCTTCGGCGGTGGCATCGAGGCGGGTTTCGCCGAGGCGAACGGCCGCCCCGCACTGGTTGCCTTCGGCCCCGACGGCGTCCACGCCGTGTGCTTCATCGAGTTCGGTGCCGAGGGCATCACGGACCTGCGGCTGGTGATGAACCCGGACAAACTCACGCTCGCCGCCCGCCAGTTGTCACGAATCGACGGGCTACCGGATCTGAACTGGTGACAGAAAGGACACCAGATGCGTTCCATCCTCGTCACCGGTGGCACCGGGACACTCGGCCGGCCGACGGTCGGGCGGCTTCGTGCGGCCGGCCATCAGGTCCGGATTTTCAGCCGGCAGCCCGGGCCTGATCGCTTCGTCGGAGACCTGACGACCTGCGCCGGGCTGGCCGCGGCGGTCGAGGGCATCGACGTGATCGTGAACCTGGCCACCAGCCTCGGTCGCCGGGACGAGCGGCAGGCACGCAATCTGCTCGACGCCGCCCGAGTCGCCGGTACGCCGCACGTCGTGCAGATGTCGATCGTCGCCGTCGACCGGATCCCGATGCCGTATTACCGGACCAAGCTCGCCGTGGAGCGGCTCGTCGAGGAGTCCGGCGTGCAGTTCACGATCCTGCGGGCGACCCAGTTCCACCATCTGATCGATCAGATCTTCCGCGCGCAGCGGTTCCTGCCGGTGCTGCTCGCGCCCGCTGTGATCCTTCAGCCGATCGCCGTCGAGGATGTCGCCGGCCGCATCGTCGAGTTGGTCGCAGCCGCACCCGCCAACGGGCGTGTCGCCGACATCGGCGGTCCTGAGCGCAGTCGGGTCCCCGACCTCGCCGGGCTGTGGAAGCGAGCCAGAGGTTCACACCGGCCGACGGTTCCAGTCCGGGTGCCGGGCAGGACGTTTCGTACCTTCGCCACCGCCGGCCCTCTGGTCGACGGGACGCCGTACGGCCAGATCACGTTCGCGGAGTACCTCGCATGAGGGGCTATGTGCGGTCGGTGCTGGTGGTGTTCGGGGCGTACCAACTCGTCCTCGGTCTGTGGCTACTGTTCTTCCCGTTCTCGTTCTACGACGACGTACCGACGGTGGACTGGACGCCGCCGTACAGCGAGCACCTGTTCCGCGACTTCGGCGGCGCGACGCTCGGTCTGGCGGTGATCTTCATCGCGGCCGCGGTGCGGTTCGATCGTTTGCTCAGTGTGGTCGCGCTGCTCGCGTACCTCGTCGGCGCGGTGCCGCACCTGTTCTTCCACCTCGGTCACCTCGAGGGCGACTCGCCCGGGTGGTCGATCGCGCTCGGCGTCGTGCTGGCCGTGAGCGTGCTGGTTCCGGCGGCGGCGCTGGCGATGGTTCGCCAAGTGACTTGACGACTGTGACAGTAGAACTGTCACAATAGCGGACATGGGTCCACTGCAGGGCGTCAAGGTGGTCGAGCTGGCCGGGATCGGTCCGGCGCCGTTCGCGTGCATGATGCTCGCGGAGCTGGGCGCCGACGTACTCCGGATCGACCGGCCCGGTGGTGGACTGGCCTTCGGGCCGCCGGAGTACGAGCTGGTGAACCGCGGTCGTCGCAGCGTGGCCCTGGACCTGAAGAGCCCGGCCGCGATCGACGTCGTACGACGCTTGGCCGCGCAGGCCGACGTACTCGTCGAGGGCTTCCGGCCAGGCGTCGCCGAGCGCCTCGGAGTCGGTCCGGAGGACTGTCACGCGATCAATCCCCGGCTGGTCTACGGGCGGATGACCGGCTGGGGTCAGGACGGTCCGCTCGCTCAGACCGCGGGGCACGACATCGACTATCTCGCGGTCTCGGGTGCCCTGCATCTGATCGGTCGTGCGGGTGGACCGCCGCAGGTGCCGGCCAACCTGCTCGGTGACTTCGCCGGCGGCTCGCTCTACCTGGTGGTCGGCGTGCTCGCGGCGCTGCACGAGGCCCAGCGCAGCGGCCGCGGTCAGGTGGTCGACGCCGCCATCGTCGACGGCTCCGCACATCTGACCACGATGCTGCTCGGCGCGCTGGCCGCTGGGAACTGGCGGCAGGACCGCGGGACCAACCTGCTCGACACCGGCGCGCCGTTCTACGACGTGTACGAGACGTCTGACGGCAAGCACGTCGCCGTCGGTGCGATCGAGCCGCAGTTCTACGACGAGCTGATCGCGAAGCTCGCGATCAGCGCCCCGGATCGCAACGACCCGGCCGACTGGCCCGAGCTGCGCAAGGTGCTGACCGAGACCTTCCTGCAGCGGACCCAGGCCGAGTGGGCGGAGATCTTCGACGGCTCCGACGCCTGCGTGGCGCCGGTGCTGCCGCTCGCCGCCGACCACCCGCATCTTGTTGCCCGAGGCACCTTCGTGGGGCACGACGGAATCCGCCAGGCCGCCCCCGCACCCCGCTTCTCCGGTACGCCGACCAGCCTCGGGCGACCGCCCGCGCGGCCCGGACAGCACACCCGCGAGGCATTGACCGAGTGGGGTGTCACCGACCTCGACGACCTGCTGCAGACCGGCGCCGCCGTACAGAACTGAGAGGAACCGCCCGATGGAACGTCAGCTCTTCGACGCCGATCATGACGCCTTCCGGCAGACCGTGCGAGCCTTCTGCGACAAGGAGATCGTGCCGCACCACGACAGCTGGGAGGAGGCCGGTATCGTCCCGCGCGAGCTGTGGAGCGCGGCCGGACACGCTGGCCTGCTCGGCTTCATGATGCCGGAGGAGCACGGCGGTGGCGGTGTGCGGGACTACCGGTTCAACACCGTGCTGATCGAGGAACTGACCCGCGCCCGCGCGAGTGGTGTCGGCTTCACGATCCACACCGACATCAATTCGGCGTACCTGCTGGACTATGCGACCGAGGAGCAGAAGGCGCGGTGGCTGCCGAAGTTCTGCTCCGGCGAGACCATCACCGCGATCGCGATGACCGAGCCGGGCGCCGGCAGCGACCTGCAGGGCATCCAGACCACGGCGCGACGCGACGGCGATCACTATGTGCTGAACGGGCAGAAGACGTTCATCTCGAACGGCATCCTCGCCGACCTCGTCATCGTGGTGGCCAAGACCGACCCGGCGGCCGGGGCGCAGGGTGTCTCGCTGCTGGTGGTCGAGCGCGGCATGCCCGGGTTCGAGCGCGGCCGCAATCTGGACAAGATCGGGCTGAAGGCGCAGGACACCGCGGAGCTGTTCTTCGACCACGTCCGGGTCCCGGCGGAGAACCTGCTCGGCGAGGAGGGCAAGGGCTTCGTCTACCTGATGGAGAAGCTGCCGCAGGAACGGCTGACGATCGCGGTCGTCGCGGCGGCCGCCTGCGAGAACCTGCTCGACGACACGCTGCGCTACGTCAAGGAGCGCAAGGCCTTCGGCCGCCCGATCGGCTCGTTCCAGAACAGTCGTTTCGTGCTCGCCGAGCTCGCCACGGAGACGCAGATCGCCCGGGTGTTCGTGGATCGCTGCATCCAGGAGCTGAACGCCGGCACGCTCACCGTGGCCGAGGCCGCGATGGCCAAGTGGTGGACCACCGAACTGCAGAAGAAGGTCGTCGACCGCTGCCTGCAGCTGCACGGCGGCTACGGCTTCATGACCGAGTACCCGATCGCCAAGGCCTACCTGGACACCCGGATCCAGACCATCTACGGCGGCACCACCGAGATCATGAAGGAGATCGTTGGCCGCAGCCTCGGGATCTAACGCTCAGGCTCCTCCTCGACGCGCTGGCCCAGCTCGTAGCGCAACCTGCTTCGGTAGATCGCCAGCCGCAGGTCGATGACTCTGGCCGTGCCTGCTGTCTGCGGCTGCTGGGCGTGGAGGTTGTCGACCACGGCCAGAGCGGCCGACAGGTCCTCGGATTCCCATAAATCCAAGGGCTCGGACCGCCCAAGGCGTGCTAGATAGTCAACCCCGCGGTCTGCGTTGGCCACCGGTCCTCCCAGGCAGGGTAGAGGGCCGGGGTCTGGGGCCACCTTTGACGGATCTGCTCAGACTACGCCTGAGGCTACGGATTGGGCAGTCTGAGGTAGGTCAGGCCGCGGAGGTCCAGATAGACGTCGGACGGGGTGGTGACGACGCGCAGCAGCACGCCGTCGCAGCCGGAACAGCGGGCGACCAGACCGGGCGCGTTCACGTAGACGTGCGATTCGGCGAACACGCCGGTCTGTCCGCAGCCGTTGCACTGGGTGATCGCCGCGGTGACATCCATCGCGAAGACTTGGCTCAGCGCGCCGGCGGCGGCGTTGCCGTCCAAGTAGCTGGCATCTGTGGTCATCACGGGCCTCCTGTCGGTCCGAAACGCTCGGTTCTGACGCGGGCCGGGTCGTGACCGGCGGCAACCAGCAGGTCCGCCACCGCCTCCACGAACGGCGTCGGCCCACACACGTACGTCGTCGGCTCGTCCGCCGGCTTGAAGGCGAGCCGCTCGATCACATCGGCGTCGATACGCCCCACTCGCGGCTCTCCGGCCGGCGCCTCCCGCGTGTAGACGAGTCGTACGTCGACGTCGTCCGACGCGGCCAGCTCCTTCAGATCCTGCACGTAGATCACCGAGGCGGGTCGTCGTACCGAGTAGAGGAGCCGCACTGGTGTCGTACTGGCCGCGGCGGCGTGGGCACGCAGCATCGCGCGCAGCGGGACGATTCCCGATCCACCGCCGATCAGCTGCACCGGCCCTTCCTGCTCGGGCTTCCAGACGAACCACCCGCCGACCGGACCGCGGATCTCCAGCGGGTCGCCCACCTGCAACACGTCGACCAGGTACGGTGAGACCTCACCCTCGGGCACCTGCTCGACGGTGAGCTCGATCGTGTCACCGGGCCACGCCGAAGCCACCGAGTACGACCGCGAGGCGCGATACCCGTCGGGCGCCGTCAACCGGACGTCCAGGTGCTGCCCGGCGAGGTGCCCCGGCCAGTCCGGTACGTCGACGACCAGCGTTCGAGCGGTCGCCGTCTCCCGCCGTACGTCGGTGACAGTGCCGACCTGCCAGGTCAGTCGCCGGCGTATCGTTGTTCTTTCCATGGGTCTCCGTACTCGTGGTAACCGGCGGTCTCCCAGAAGCCGAGGTCCTGGTTGTCGGACAGCACCAGGCCGCGGACCCACTTCGCGCTCTTCCAGAAGTACAGGTGCGGGACCAGCAAGCGGGCCGGGCCACCGTGTTCGGGGTCGATCGGCTCACCGTCGTACTCGTAGGCGATCCAGGCCTGACCGTCGAGCAGGTCGTCCATCGGCACGTTGGTCGTGTACCCGCCGTAGCTGTGCACGAGTGCGTAGTCGGCGCTGGTCTCCACATCCGCGAGCAAGGTGTCGAGCGAGACGCCCTTCCAGTTCGTCTCCAGCTTCGACCACCGGGTCACGCAGTGGATGTCCTTGGTGATCTCGTCGGCAGGCAGCGCCAGCAGCGCGGCCCAGTCCCACTTGGTCGCCTCACCCGTCTCCGTGGTGACGGTGAACTCCCAGTGTTCGGTCCGGATGTGCGGGGTCGGGCCGGCGGACAGCACCGGGAAATCCCGCGTCAGGTACTGCCCGGGCGGAAGCTCCGATCCACTCCGCCGGCGCCCGCTGAATCCCGGCGACACAATCCCCATCGCAACCTCCCCTGAATCATCTGAAGGCAGTCAATCACGCTGCGGCCTAGACTGTCAGGGAAGGTGCTGCCCCAGACCCCGGCGGCTGTGCGCGGGCTGACTGGATGGAGCATCGATGAGCGAATGGATCGGTCTGCCCGCAGCCGTGGCCGAGAAGGCCTCCGCACCGAAGCGAGCCAAAGAGCCTGAACCGGAGCGCGTCCCGGACGCCGAACCGAGCGTGTCCCCGCCTGACGGTGAGTCGACCGACGAGTAGGGCCGCTAAGGTGAGTCATCCGCCCGGCGGCGGCACGAGTCTGGATGGAGCGGGTGGATCAAGACCGCGGTGCCAGGGTGTGGGGGGCGATCGACGCCGCTGCGCGAATCGACGGCGCATTGCCTTCGCTGCGCTACGCCGTGTCGGCCTGCGCCGACGCACTGTCGGCCGTAGGCGCCGGGCTGTCCATGTCGCCTGACGGCGGACCGTACGAGCCGCTGCTGGCGACCAGGCCTGAGGTCGGTGAGTTGGAGGAGTTGCAGTTCACCCTCGGCCAAGGTCCCAGTGCCGATGCGATCGCGAGCGGCGCGCCGGTGCTGGCGACCGATCTGTCCGCGATGGATGCGGTCAAGCGGTGGCCCGCGTTCGCGCCGGCCGCGGCCCAGCACGGCGTGTGCGGCATCTTCGCCTTCCCGATCGGTGCGGGTGCGGCCAGGATCGGAGCGCTGAGTGTCTACCGGCGGCAGCCCGGACCTCTCGGCGGCGATCAACTCCTGGACGCCTTGGTGTACGCCGACGCGGTCTTCGTCCTTGCGCTCGACGATCGTCATGGGTTGAGCGCAGACTTGGACCAGGTGATCGATGCGGCGTTCACCGCGCGCCGTGCGGAGGTGCACCAGGCTGCGGGACTCGTGGCGGCCCAGCAGCGCATCAGCGTGACCGATGCGCTCGCTCTGCTGCGTGCCCACGCGTTCAGCAGCGGCAGACCGTTGCACCGGGTCGCCACCGAGGTCATGGCTGGTCATCGGTACCTGGATGGCGACCATCAGGGCGTCATCGCCGACGGGAGCGACGGCCGTGGTGATCCGCCGGGACGGGACCCGGATCCGCCGGGATCCGACGGTCCGGACAAGCAGGAATCGGAGCAAGCTGAGAATGAAGAGGAGGATGAAAGATGAGCGTGTCTGACCGCAGGGCGAGAGAAGTGTTCATCGAGCTGGCTGACACCCTCGTCGACGATTTCGACATCATCGACTTCCTGGATCGGCTCGCCACGCGCTGCAGCGAGCTGCTGGGGGTGTCGGCGTGCGGCATTCTGCTCGTCGACCACCACGGCGCACTGAACCTGGTGGCGGCCTCCACCGAGCAGGCGCGGTTGGTGGAACTGACCCAGTTGCAGAACTCCGAGGGACCGTGCCTGGACGCGTTCACGACCGGGCGCCCGGTCCAGTCCGGGGACATGCGTCAGGCCGATACGCGGTGGCCCCGGTTCAGTGCCGCGGCGATCGACGCCGGCTACCTCGCGGTGCACGCGTTGCCGATGCGGCTGCGCGGTACCGTCCTCGGAGCCGTCAACCTGTTCAGCGCCACCGCCGGACCGCTCGACGACGACACGATCGCGCTGGGGCAGGCACTGGCCGATGCCGCGAGCATCGGCATCATCCACCAGCGCGCACTGGCCCGCCAGGAGATCGTCACCGAGCAACTTCAGTCGGCGCTCAACAGCCGCATCCTGATCGAGCAGGCCAAGGGGTTCCTCACCCACAGCCTTGCAGTCGGCGTCGACGAGGCGTTCGCCATCATGCGGACCTATGCGCGGACCCACAACCGCCGCCTCACCGACGTCGCCAACGACGTCGTCGAGGGCCGGGTGAACATCATCGTGCCGGCGCAGGAATCACCGCCCGCCTAGGAAGGCCACCGCACCGGCCGGGGGAGACGAGCTCCGCCGGCCGTCAGCGGCGCTTGCTCTGGGTCCGCCGGATCGTGTCGCGCTGCGTCTCGCCGACAGCTCGCTCGTACGCCAGCACCAGGCCCTGGATCGTCACCGGCTTGAACCGCTCGACCAACTGCTGGATGTGCTCCGGCGGACCGCCCGAGTCCCGGTAGTGCGGCCACACCTTGGTCCGGAACACCTCGGTCAGCTCCTCAGCGATCGCGCGGCCGTGCTCGGTGAAGATCCGGCCGGCGGCCAGTACGGCGTCGACCGGCAGATCCAGATCGAGGAGCTCGACCCCCAGACTGAGGTGCGCGGTCGCGACCTGGAACACGTCCTCGTCCGGCGTCGGCTCGACCACGCCGAGCGCGACCAGCATCTCGATGTCGTCGTCGCTGAGTTCACGACCGGTGCGTCGTACCAGGGCTGTGCGGTTCAGGGTCTCCGGGAGGTCGCGCATCCATGGGGTCAGTAGCGTCCGGTGCAAGGCGATGTCCTGCGGTGTCGCGTTCGGCGGGATGCGGTCCAGATAGCCCTCGATCGCGGACAGAGTGAAGCCGTGCGCCTGCAGTTCGCGGACCAGATCGAGCCGGGCGATGTGCTCCGGGCCGTAGTAGCCGACCCGGCCGCGCCGGATCGGTGGCGGGATCAGGCCGCGGCCGGCGTAGAAGCGGAGCGTCCGCACCGTCATCCCGACCCGAGTTGAGAGCTCGTCCACCGTCAGTGTCGCCTCGTCCACGGTTCCCCCCGCACTGGTTTCCGGCATGGCGGAGATCATAACGAGGCCCCCTTGACCATCGTGACACCAGAACTGTCACAATCGTGGGGAGTCTTCGACCGACGGGATCATGATGACCAGTGAAGCCTTCCTGTACGACGCGATCCGCACCCCCCGCGGCAAGGGCAAACCGACGGGTGCCCTGTACGAGGTCAAGCCGATCCAGCTGATCACCGGCCTCCTGCACGAACTGCGGGACCGGCACCCCGAGCTGGACCCGGCCACGATCGACGACGTCGTCCTCGGTGTCGTCACACCGATCGGCGACCAGGGCATGGACATCGCCCGGACCGCGGTGCTGGCGGCGGGCTACCCGGAGACGACCGGCGGCGTACAGCTCAACCGGTTCTGTGCGTCCGGCCTCGAGGCGGTCAACCAGGCGGCGCAGCGGGTCCGGTCCGGGTGGGAGGACTTCATCCTCGCCGGCGGCGTCGAGTCGATGTCCCGGGTGCCGATGGCGTCCGACGGCGGCGCCTGGGCGATGGACCCGGAGACGGCCCTGGCGACGAACTTCATCCCGCAGGGCATCAGCGCGGACCTGATCGCGACCCTCGACGGCTTCTCCCGCACCGACGTCGACGCGTACGCCGCCGAGTCGCACGCCCGAGCCGCCAAGGCCTGGGCGAACGGCTACTTCGGCCGCTCGGTCATTTCGGTACAGGACCGCAACGGCCTGCAGATCCTGGACCACGACCAGCTGGTCAGGCCCGGTACGACCGTCGAGACGCTGGCCGGACTGCCCGTGTCGTTCGCGGCGATCGGAGAGCACGGCGGCTTCGACTCGGTCGCCCTGGAGAAGTACGTGACCGTCGAGCGGATCAATCACGTCCACCATGCCGGCAACTCGTCCGGCATCGTCGACGGCGCCGCGCTGGTTGCTGTCGGCAACGAGAAGGCCGGCGAGGCGCTCGGCCAGGCACCTCGCGGCCGTGTGGTCGCCACCGGCGTCAGTGGCGCCGACCCGACCATCATGCTGACCGGTCCGGCACCGGCCGCCCGCAAGGCGCTGGCCAAGGCCGGGCTCGAGGTGAGCGACATCGACCTGTTCGAGATGAACGAGGCGTTCGCCGCCGCGGTCATGCATTTCATGAAGGATCTCGGCGTACCGCACGAGAAGGTGAACGTGAACGGCGGCGCGATCGCGCTCGGTCACCCGCTCGGTGCCACCGGCGCCATGCTGATCGGAACCCTGCTGGACGAACTGGAGCGGCGCGAGCTCCGGTACGGACTGGCCACCCTGTGCGTCGGCGGCGGGATGGGCGTCGCGACGATCATCGAGAGGCTTGCGGCATGATCTCCTGGCAGAACGTCGACGGTGTCGTCACGCTGACGATGGACGACCCCGACGCGTCGGCGAACACCATGACCGAGGCGTACCTCGCCGCGATGGCGCAGACCGTGGAGCGGTTGCAGGCCGAGAAGGGCGGTCTGAAGGGGGTGGTGATCACCAGCGCCAAATCCACCTTCTTTGCCGGCGGCAACCTGCAGATGTTGTCGCAGATCCAGCCGGGCGATGCGGCCGAGGTCTTCGCCACGGTGGAAGAGGTCAAGCGACAACTCCGCGCACTGGAGACGCTGGGTGTCCCGGTCGTCGCCGCGATCAACGGTTCTGCGCTCGGTGGTGGCCTGGAGATCGCGCTCGCCTGTCACCGCCGGATCGTTGCTGACGACAACCGGATCGAGCTGGGTGTACCCGAGGTGACGCTTGGCCTCCTGCCCGGCGGTGGCGGCGTGACCCGGACTGTCCGGATGCTCGGCCTGCAGGACGCGCTGATGAACGTGCTGCTGCAAGGGCAGCGGATGAAGCCTGCCCATGCCAAGTCGGTCGGCATCGTGGACGAGGTCGTCCCCGCCGCGGAGTTGCTCGATGCCGCCTGTCGCTGGATCGAAGCGTACGACGGTGACGCCAAGCAGCCATGGGATCGCGACGGTTACAAGATCCCCGGCGGTACGCCGTCGTCCCCGAAGCTGGCCGCGTTCCTGCCGGCCTTCCCGGCGAACCTGCGCAAGCAGTTGAAGGGCGCGCCGTACCCGGCGCCGCGGGCGATCATGAGTGCGGCCGTCGAGGGCAGCCAGGTGGACTTCGCCACGGCTTCGCGGATCGAGTCGCGGTACTTCGTGTCGCTGGCGACCGGGCAGATCGCGAAGAACATGATCCAGGCGTTCTTCTTCGACCTGCAGGCGATCAACGCCGGCGCGTCGCGGCCCGACGGCGTACCTCGCTACTCGGCCCGCAAGGTCGGCGTCCTCGGTGCCGGGATGATGGGTGCCGGGATCGCGTACGTCTGCGCGAAGACGGGCATCGACGTGGTCTTGAAGGACGTCACGCTCGAGGCGGCCGCTCGCGGCAAGGAGTACTCCGAGAAGCTGCTCGCGAAGCAGGTGCAGAAGGGGCGGACGACCGCGGGACAGGTGGAGGAGTTCCTCAGCCGGATCACGCCGACCGCGGACCCGAACGACCTGGCCGGCTGTGATCTGGTGATCGAGGCGGTCTTCGAGAGCGAGGAGCTCAAGCAGAAGGTGTTCGCCGAGATCGCCGGCGTGGTCGAGCCGGACGCGCTGCTCTGCTCGAACACCTCGACACTGCCGATCACCTCACTCGCCGACGGCATCGACCGGCCGGACGACTTCATCGGCATGCACTTCTTCTCGCCGGTCGACCGGATGCCGCTGGTCGAGTTGATCGTGGGGGAGAAGACCTCGGACCGTGCCATCGCCAAGGCGTACGACGTCGTACGGCAGATCAAGAAGACGCCGATCGTGGTCAACGACAGCCGGGGCTTCTTCACCTCGCGGGTGTTCGGGACGCTGGTGATGGAGGGTGCGGCGATGGTCGCCGAGGGCATCGACCCGGTGACGATCGAGCGGGCCGCGACCCAGATGGGCTTCCCGGCGCCGCCGCTGGCGATGCTGGACGAGGTCACGCTGACGCTGCCCCAGAAGATCCGGGACGCGGCCAGGGCTGCCGGCGACAGCGCCGGCGCGTTCGACGAGCACCCGGGGATGGCGGTCGCGGACCGGCTGGTGAACGAGTTCGACCGGCGCGGGAAGGCCGCGGGTGCCGGCTTCTACGACTACCCCGCGGATGGTCCCAAGACCCTGTGGCCCGGACTGTGGGAGCACTTCCCGCGACACGACGACGTACCGCTGATCGATCTGCAGGAGCGGATGACGTTCGCGATGGCGCTGGAGACGGTCAAGTGCCTCGACGAAGCGGTACTACGCTCTGTTGCCGACGCCAACATCGGATCGATCTTCGGCATCGGCTTTCCACCGCTGTACGGCGGTGCGCTGCAGTACATCAACGGCTATGGGCTGCCGGCGTTCGTCGAGCGTGCGCGGGCGTTGGCGTCCTCGTACGGAACCCGGTTCGAGCCGCCGGAACTGCTGGTGCGCAAGGCTTCGGCGGGGGAGATGTTCGGCTGATCACGGTCTGATACCGCCCGAGCAACATTCCACAGATTCGAACAAAGAAGAGCGCGCCCGGTCTTGCGCCGGGCGCGCTTTTGAGCGATGGTGCTACACACTTCTCCAACGATTCACCTGGGAGCGTCGGAGCGGAATCCTCCCGCCGGATGGGTACCGTGCCGGAAAGACCTGTGGCGAAGCCTGTTGGAATGTTGGATCTAGTTGTAGCGTGTGCGAAATCGGAGATGCTTAACGCCGTTAAGTAACTCGGAACCGCCGGCGTCGTACCCCCTGCGGCGCTGTTCCTCGGGAAGGTGGAATTCATGCCTGCTCATGTTCCGAACGCCGGTCTGACCCGGCGGGATCTGCTCAAGCGGACCGGCGGCCTGGCCGCGCTCGCCGCGTTCACCGCGGCCTGCGGCGGTAATACCGGCCGGCCCTCGAGCGGGGGCGATGACGGCGGCGGCGCCAAGGCGACCTTGTCGCAGTGGTACCACCAGTACGGCGAGACCGGCACTCAGCAAGCCGCGACGAAGTACGCCAAGGCCTACACCGATGCGAACGTCACGATCGCGTGGACCCCCGGTGACTACGCCGCCAAGCTGTCGTCCGGCCTGCTGTCGAACAAGGGCCCGGACGTCTTCGAGAGCCAGCTCAACATCGGGATGGTGAAGAGCAACCAGGTGGTCGCGCTGGACGACATCATTGCCGACGTCAAGGACGACTTCCAGCCCGGTGACCTGGCCACCAACACCGTCGACGGCAAGGTCTACGGGATCCGGATGATCGTGGATCCACAGGTGATCTTCTACCGCAAGTCCCTGCTGGACAAGGCCGGGATCAAGCCGCCGGAGACGATCGACGACCTGATCTCCGCGGCCAAGGAACTCACCACGAACAAGGTGAAGGGCATCTTCGTCGGCAACGACGGCGGTCTCGCCCTGGGCGGGCCGGCGCTGTGGTCGTCAGGCGGCGACCGCCTGACCGAGGACCACAAGCCGGGCTTCACCGACGCCCGCGCGGCCCAGGCGTTCGGGAAGCTGCACGAGCTGTACGCGAGCAAGAGCGTGCTGCTGGGCGCGCCGACCGACTGGACCGACCCTGGCGCCATCAACCAGGGCCTTACAGCGATGCAGTGGATCGGCATGTGGGCCGTGCCGGGCATGCAGAAGGCATTCGGCGACGACCTCGGCGTGATCCCCTTCCCCGCGCTCGACGCACAAGGCAAACCAGCGGTGTACTCCGGCGGCTGGACCCAGTTCGTCTCGGCCAAGAGCGCGAACGTCGACGCGGCGAAGAAGTTCGTGAAGTGGCTGTGGATCGACAAGGAAGACTTCCAGGAGGACTGGTCGCTGAACTACGGCTTCCACATCCCGCCCCGCAAGAGCCTCGCGGCCAAGGCATCGAAGCTGCAGAGCGGCGTCGCGGCGGAGACGGTCAAGCTGACCGCGGACTACGGCCACACCGACGACCCGGCCTGGACGCCGAAGATGAACACGGCGTTCAACGACATGCTCACGAACGTGATCAAGAAGGGAGCCGACCCCGCCGCCGAGATCACCAAGGCCGAGAAGACCGTCAACGACGAGTTGTCCCGGTTGTTCGGGTGAGCCGCAGCGCACCGGCAGACACGCAGCCGGCCGCGTCCTCCGCCACCACTGGTGAGCGGCGGAGGACGCGACACCGGCGGGGGATCGCCGGCACCACGATGTCGTTCTGGCTGTTCGTCGGACCGTTCGTCGCCGGGCTGCTGATCTTCTCGTACCTGCCGATCATCTGGAGCCTGGTCCTCAGCTTCTTCGAGGCCTACAACACGGTCACGCCGTCGAAGTTCGTCGGGCTGCAGAACTACATCGACATGCTCACCGACCACAACTTCTTGTCCAGTCTGGGCACGTTCACGATCTTCGCGGTGTTCATCGTGCCGCTGACGTTCGTGCTGTCGCTGGCGCTGGCGTTACTGGTCAACCAGGTGAAGATCGCCCGCGCGTTCTTCCGGTCAGTGTTCTTCCTGCCGACCGCCTGCTCGTACGTGGTGGCCTCGCTGATCTGGAAGCTGTCGATCTTCAACGGCGTCCGGTTCGGCCTGGCCAACACCGTCCTCGGCTGGTTCGGGGCGGATGGCATCGCCTGGCTGTCGACCGTCGATCCGCCGTGGTACTGGATCCCGCTCGTCACAGTCCGGCTGTGGCTGCAACTCGGTTTCTACATGATCCTGTTCATCGCAGGACTGCAGCGGATCTCGCCGACGCTCTACGAGGCGGCGTACGTCGACGGTGCGAAGCCCGGCTGGCAGGTGTTCCGCTACATCACGCTGCCGCAGTTGCGCGCCACGTCGGTCGCCGTACTGATCCTGAACCTGATCGCGGCGTACCAGGCGTTCGACGAGTTCTACAACCTGATCGGCAATCAGAACTACGGCCGGCCGCCACTGGTCTACCTCTACAACATCTCGCTCGGGTCGATCCAGGACCTCGGCCACGGCTCCGCGGGTGCGCTGATCCTGGCCGTGATCATCATGATCGTGACGTTGCTGCAGAGCCGGATCTTCGGCTTCGGGAAGGCGGGTGACTGATGTCGGCCACTGAACGTACGTCGGGAACCCCACAGCCGATCGGCTTCAGCCGCAGCCCGCTCGGTGTGGTCGGCATGGTGGGGCGCTGGATCGCGTTGTTCGTCGCGGTGGTGCTGTTCCTGCTGCCGTTCTACCTGATCGTGCGCAACGCGCTGTCCACCGAGGCGGACATCACCGCACCGGACTGGACGTTGTTCCCGAAGGATCTGCAGTGGGGCAACATCAGCGAACTGTTCAACGACACCCAGGTGCCGATGGCGCGGGCGATGTACAACTCCGCGGTGGTCGGCGTCCTGGGCACCGCCGGACAGTTGCTGCTGGCATCGATGGCGGGGTACGGCCTGGCCCGGATCCCGTACCGGCACGCGGACAAGATCTTCTACGCGATCGTCGCCACGCTGATGATCCCGGCCGCGGTCACCTTCATCCCGAGCTTCATCGTGGTGTCTTCGCTCGGCTGGGTCAGCACGTTGCGCGGCCTGATCATCCCGACGCTGTTCAGTGGGTTCGCGGCGTTCCTGTTCCGGCAGTACTTCCTCGGCTTCCCCAAGGAGTTGGAGGAGGCGGCGCGGGTGGACGGTGCCGGGTACTTCGGGGTGTTCTGGCGGATCGTCGTTCCGAACTCGCTGCCGTTCTTCGCCGCGCTGGCCGCGATCACGTTCATCGGCAACTGGAACTCGTTCCTCTGGCCGCTGGTGATCGGTCAGGACTCGTCGTCGTGGACCGTCCAGGTCGCGATGTCGACGTTCGTGACGGCCCAGACCATCAACATCCACGAACTGTTCATGGCGGTCGCCGTCTCGATCCTGCCCCTGGTCCTGATCTTCGCCTTCCTCCAGCGCTACCTCATCCAAGGAGTAACCCAATCCGGCATCAAGGACTGAGAACCACCCCCGGTGCCCGCAAATACATCACCAACGAATACATTGTGACCACCACAATGCTCCAACTTCTTGAACGCTGAAGAAGTTGCGAATACCCCGGCGGGGAGTCCACCAGGCTCCCCGCCGGTCCTGTATCCAGCCCCGAAGGACACCGCCTCCGGCAGAGGTTCTTGGTCAGGGTCGGGGGCGGCGGGACCAGAAGAGGGCGTGGGCTGAGGAGCCTTCGGGGATGACGGCTTGGTGTTCGATGGTCAGGCCGGCTTGGGTGATCCAGGTGCGGTTGGTGTCGGCGTCGGTGTGGCTCCACCACATGGGCGCTCCGCCGTCGAGCCAGTCGTCGTCGACGCCGGTCCAGGCGTGCTGACCGGTGGTGCACAGGAACCATCCGCCGGGGCGGAGCCAGGTCGCGATCTTGTGCAGCAGGTCTTGCTGCTCGTCCTGCGGCATGTGGATCAGGGCGTACAGAGACACCACGGCGTCGAACGACTCGGCCGGGAACTCCAGCGACGTCGCGTCGGCGCGGATGAACTCACCATCCGGCACGAGTTCACGAGCGCGACGGATCTGCACGTCGCTGATGTCGACCCCGGTGACGTGATGTCCCGCGGCCGTGAGTTCACGCGCGACCGGCACCCCACTCCCGCAGCCGACGTCGAGCACCCGACTACCACTCTCGAGCCGCGCGATCAGCTCGTCGATCCAGGTCCGGTACTTCGAGTCGGCGCCGGTCGCCTCGTCGTACCGCCGCGACAGTACGTCGTACCCACGCCGAACTATCTGCTTCGGATCGTCGTCCGTCATGCTCGCCGACGCTAACGGCGACGATCGGCACCGGCAACGGGTTTACGCGGCGCTTCGCTGGACGGTCACGAGCCAGGCCGGAGCGCCGTTCTCGTCGTGGAACACCGTCCTGACCCGCTCCGGCACGATCGACGCGATGCTCCAACCAGAACCGGGACAGAACGCCATCCGCAGATCCTCTTGACGCACGGGATGCGGACCGACGTCCGGCCCTTCGTCGCCGAAGCAGAGCACATACAGCGTCCCGCCGTACTCCGTGGCCGTCGCGAGGCTGGCGGCGTACACCTGCCGCTCCTCGGTGTTGAACGTATGGAACAACCCGGAATCCAGCACCGTCTCGAACCGCCGCCCCAACCGCTCCAGGTGCAGGGCGTCAGCCATAGCGAAGTCGGCCGAGATCCCGCGCTCGGCAGCCTTCTCGCGCGCCATCTTCAACCCAGTCTCGGCGACGTCGACGCCCAGCACCGGCAACCCCATCGAGGCAATCAGCAGCGTGTTCTCGCCGCTCCCGCACCCCGCATCAAGCACCGTACCGGCAAACCCGCCTGCCGCCGCGACCCGTTGGACAGCCGGCTGCGGCCCGCCGAAATCCCAAGGAGCCGAACCATCCCAGTACGACGCATCCCACGGCCGGCCGGACATCCGCTCATGACTCGTCGGTTGCCGCCCGCCGAACAGATCGTCCTGCGACATCGGGTGTCCCCTTCCGTGCGACTGCTTTCATCCTGGCACTCAGCAGGGCCGCCTCGCGAAGGATCCTGAAGGTGGTGGCTCAGGATGCTCTTCGGCACCGACGTCTCGAACCGGACCCGGAGTTCGATCGGCATCGAACTTGTTCTAGAGTAGTTCTATGACTATCGAACACCGCCGGGGTGTCACGGTGCTCGCACTGGTCGCCGCCTTCATGGTTTTCGTCGACGGCACGATCGTGCACCTGACCCTCGCCCAACTCGCCGAGCACCTGCACGCCTCGCGGCCGGAGCTGGAATGGGCCGTCAACGCCTACACGCTGTCCTTCGCGGCGGTGATGCTCGGCGCCGGCGCGATCACGGACACGCTCGGCGCCAAGCGCGCGTTCGTGGCCGGGCTGCTGATCTTCACCGCGTCCTCCGCGGTGTGTGCGGTCTCGACGTCGATGCTGATGCTCAACCTCGCCCGGCTGATCCAAGGCGCCGGGTCTGCGCTGCTCCTGCCGAGCGCGCTTGTACTAGCCACCGCAACCGCGCGAGACGAGCAGCTGCGGCACCGCCTCGTCGGGTGGTGGGCCGCCGCAGGAGGTGTCGGCATGGCGGCCGGACCGCTGCTGGGTGGTGCGTTGGTCGCCGTGGCCAACTGGCGGGCCGTGTTCGCGGTGAACGTCGTCATCGGCATCCCGGCCGCGATCTGGGCTCTGCGCTTCATGCCTAGTGTTGCGAGTGCCGGTCGGCGCCTGGACGTGGCAGGCATGGGTACGGCGACTGTGCTGATCGGCGGACTGGTCTTCGCCCTCATCGAGGCGCCCGCCCAGGGTTGGCTGAGCCGTCCTGTCGTGACCGCAGCCGCCCTGACCGTGGCTGGTCTCATCGGCTTCGTCTGGGCCGAACGCTCCACCCGTACGCCGCTTCTTCCGTGGGGCGTGTACTCCGATCGCGGGTTCGTGGTCACCGCCGTACAGGGGGCCTTGTTCAACTTCGCGTTCTACGGGCTGCTGTTCGCCATGAGCCTGATGCTGCAGCAAGGTCGCGGACTCGGCCCACTAGTGAGCGGACTGCTGTTCCTGCCGCTCACCGGCTTGATCTCGATCGGCAGCATCTGCGCGGCTCCACTCGCCAAGCGCCTCGGCCGCCGAGGCGTACTCGCCCTCGGTCAGGCAGTCCTGGCAGTCACCCTCGCCGCGGTCGCGTGGACCAGTACGTCGAACGCACTGTGGCCACTGGCACTCGCTCTGATCCCCGCCGGCTTCAGTGCGGGCCTGCTAGTACCCACCATGACCTCACAGTCGATGGCCGCCGTCGTACCATCCGCCCACGGCGCAGCCTCCGCCGCCTTCAACACGTCCCGCCAACTAGGCGCCGCCATCGGCATAGCCACCTTCGGCCCCCTCCTAGGCACCACCACCAACCTCAACACCGGCTTCATAACCTGCGTCACCGTAGCCGCCACAGCCACCGCCACCACCCTCCTCCTAACCGCCACCACCACAATCGGCCGCCGTACCAAAACCACCCCAGCGCCCACTCCAAGCACCTGCCACCTCGACCCCACCACGTCCTGACACCCGGCCACACAGCTTGGCTTGAGAGCACCAGTGGGGTTACTAGACGCTCACCCCTGTCGGCACACGCCCATCGCGTGGGGAAAGCAGTACGCCGGGGGAGTCGCCTTGGGGGAGGCGACTCCCGAGTGGGGCTACTCGGCGATTTTGTAGGTCGGGGTGATGATGGCTCGGGCGAGGGTGTGGAAGGCGAGGTTGAAGCCGACTACGGCGGGGGAGGCGTCGCTGTCTACCTCGAGGGCTTCTACGTCCATCGCGTGGACGACGAAGTAGTAGCGGTGGACTTGGTCACCGGGGGGCGGGGCTGCGCCGCCGAAGGCCTTGGTGCCGAAGTCGCTGCGGACGTGGAAGGCGCCGTTGTCGAGGCGTTCGGGGGTGCCGGCGCCGGTGGGGAGTTCGGTCACGCTCGCGGGCAGGTTGACCAGGACCCAGTGCCAGAACCCGGACACGACCGGCGCGTCGGGGTCGTAGCAGGTGACGACGAAACCCCTGGTCTCCGCCGGGAAGCCGGACCAGCTCAGCTGCGGCGACTTGTTGCCGCCGGCGAACGCGTGGTCTTCGGCCAGCTGTTCGTTGTCGGCGACGTCGGTGCTGGTGACGGTGAAGGTACCGGCCTGCGGGAGCAGTTCGTACGGGTCCGGGGCGACGGGACGATCGAGCGACATCTGTGTTCCTCCGGGATCTCGCAAGGTGTGGTGATTCCGACATTACTGTCCACATCGCGCTGGTCCGGACCGGGGCACACGTCCGGGGATGCGAAGATCGGACTCGACCCCGCCCAACCGGGCGGGAGGGGTGTGGTGGAGTGGAGGAGTGCGGTGGTGGAGTACCTGGATCGGATCGGGCCGGCGGATGGTGCGGCGATGCGGGCTGCCGCGGAGCGTCAGTCGCAGCTGACGAAGCCGGCCGGCTCGCTCGGGGTGCTGGAGGAGTTGTCCGTCCGCGTCGCCGGGATGACCGGTAGTTGCCCGCCCGAGGTGCCCGCGCCGGCGGTGGTGACGGTGTTCGCCGCGGATCACGGCGTACACGCACAAGGCGTGTCGCCCTGGCCGCAGGAGGTGACCGCCGCGATGCTGGCGAACTTCGCTGCCGGCGGCGCCGCGGTGAACGCCTTCGCGGCCAACAACCGGGTCGATGTCCGCGTCGTCGACGTCGGCGTGGCGACCCCGGTGGAGCAGTTGGACATCATCCACGCCAAGGTCCGGCCCGGGACGCGCGACCTGTACGTCGAGGACGCCCTCACCGAGGACGAGGTGCGCGACGCGATTGCCGTCGGCTTCGACCTGGCGGACCGCCTCATCCAGGACGGGTACCGCTGCCTGCTCACCGGCGACATGGGCATCGCCAACACGACCGCGAGTGCCGCACTGATCGCCACCTTCACCGGCTCGACCGCGGACGCGGTGACCGGCCGAGGCACCGGCATCGACGACGCCACACTGGCCCACAAGACCGCGATCGTCCAGGAGGCGCTCGCAAGTCACGACGTACCAGCGACCGAGCCGCTCAAAGCACTCCAGGCGTACGGCGGCCTCGAGCACGCAGCGCTGGCCGGATACCTCCTCGGCGCAGCGGCGAACAAGGTCCCGGTCATCCTGGACGGGGTGATCGCAGGCGCGGCCGCCCTCGTCGCCCAGGCTCTCCACCCTGCGGTGATCGACTACTGCGTCGCCGGACACCGCTCGGCCGAGCCAGGTCACGCGATCGCACTGAAGACGCTCGGCCTCCAGCCGCTGGTCGACCTGGACCTCAGGCTCGGTGAGGGCACCGGCGCGGTGCTGGCGTACCCGATCCTGACCTGCGCGGTCCGAGTGCTGGCCGAGATGGCGACCTTCGAGTCCGCGGGGATCACCTCGTGACGGATCAGTACCTGTCCGGCCTCGTGCTGGAGGGACGACGCGTGGTCGTCGTCGGCGGTGGCGGCGTCGCGCAGCGGCGGCTCCCGCGCCTGCTCGAGTCCGGCGCGAAGATCGACCTGATCTCACCGTCGATCACCCCCACCATCGAGGGGCTGCTCTCCAACCCGTCCCTTTCCTGGACCGAGCGCGGCTATCAGTACGGCGACCTGGACGGATCCTGGTACGTCGTCGTGGCCACCGACGACACCGCGGTCAACGACCAGGTGTCGCAGGAGGCCGAGGAACGCCGGATCTTCT
Organism: Kribbella capetownensis; assembly: GCF_004331485.1. Taxonomy (GTDB): domain Bacteria; phylum Actinomycetota; class Actinomycetes; order Propionibacteriales; family Kribbellaceae; genus Kribbella; species Kribbella capetownensis. The sequence continues at coordinate 91,781 of NZ_SJKD01000003.1, read as the reverse complement.
GCGTCAGGTCCGACGACCGATCCCGGGCAACCGCATGGACGCCGGCATCAGGACAGCACGACAACGTGACGATCGGCGTACTCGGCGGCGGCGATCACCGCCGTTCGGCCGCGGTCCGGGACGCCATCCTGGAAGGTCTCCGGACAGGGGAGCTGGGCGCACGCGAGGCCGGGAAGCACCCCGGCGTCTACCTGGTCGGCGGCGGGCCGGGCGACCCTGACCTGATCACGGTGCGCGGACGGCGGTTGCTGGCCGAGGCGGACGTGGTCGTCGCGGACCGGCTCGCGCCGCAGCAATTGCTGGACGAGTTGCATCCGGATGTCGAGCTGTTCGACGCGGCCAAGCTCCCGCGCGGCCGGGCGGCTCAGCAGGAGGAGATCAACCGGATCCTGGTCGACCGCGGTCAGCAAGGAAAGGTCGTCGTACGGCTGAAGGGCGGCGACCCGTACGTCTTCGGCCGCGGCTTCGAGGAAGCACTGGCCTGTGCCGAGGCCGGTGTCCGGTGGACGGTCGTGCCGGGCATCACCAGCTCGATCTCGGTGCCGGCGGTTTCCGGCATCCCGGTGACCCATCGCGGTGTGACCCACGAATTCACCGTCGTCTCGGGCCACATCCCGCCGTCGCACCCGGACTCACTGATCAACTGGGATGCGTTGGCGCAGCTGTCCGGCACGCTCGTGCTCCTGATGGCGGTCGAGAATCTGGCTGCCATCACCGAGCGCCTGATCGCCGCCGGTCGTCGCGCTGACACCCCGGCCGCGGCCATTGCCGACGGCACCCTTCCGGGTCAGCGGATGGTCACGTCCGACCTGGCCGGGATCGCCGCAACGATGGCCGAAGCGGGCGTCGGCGCCCCCGCGATAGTTGTCATCGGCAACGTCGTCGACGTGGCCGCGCAGGCACGCCGCGACGGCACCCGGGCCTGAGACCGCATGAGCCCACAGGTCCCGCTGGACGATCCGGCCGACCCGCGGTTGGCGGACTACGTCCGGCTGCGGGAGGTGACGCTTCGCCGGTTGCTGGAGGAAGAGCACGGGCTGTTCATCGCCGAGGGCGACAAGGTGATCCGCCGGGCCGCGGACGCCGGGTGCGAGCCGCGGTCGTTCCTGCTCGCGCCGCGCTGGCTCGACTCGCTGGCCGACGTCCTCGCGCAGTGGCCGGACGTGCCGGTGTACGTCGTCTCGGAAGAACTGGCCGAGCAGGTCACCGGCTTCCACGTCCACCGCGGCGCCCTCGCGTCGTACCGCCGCCGACCGCGGGTGCCACTCCAACAGCTCCTCAACGAGGACGTCAGGCGGATCGCGATCTTCGACGACATCGTGGATCACACGAACGTCGGTGCCGGCTTCCGCGCGGCCGCGGCGATGGGCGTCGAGCTCGTGCTGGTGACCCCGACCTGCGCCGACCCGCTCTACCGACGTTCGATCAAGGTGTCGATGGGGACGGTCTTCCAGGTACCGTGGACCCGGCTGGACTCCTGGCCCGGCGACCTCGCCCAACTGCAGGACCGCGGCTTCGTCGCAGCCGCGTTCGCGCTGACCGACGACTCGATCACACTCGACGAATTGGTCGCCCGGAACGATGAACGGCTCGCGTTGATCTTCGGTACCGAAGGACACGGCCTCAAGCCGCATGTGCTCGAAAAGGCAGATCTGGCGGTGCGCATCCCGATGGCAGGCGGCGTCGACTCGCTGAACGTGGCAAGCTCAGCAGCGGTCGCCTTCTACGCCACGCGACCCATGTCTTAGGGGGAGCGATGCGTACGACGGAACGCCTGGTACTGCGTCCGTTCCGCGAAGAGGATCTGGAGCCGTGGGCCGCGCTCAACCTGGACCCTGAGGTCCTGACGTACCTCGGTAGGCCGCTCAGCCGGGAGGAGTGTGACCGGATCGCGTCGGCGGTGAACGAGCGGTACGTCTCCGACGGGTACGGCTTCCTCGCGGTCGAACGACGTTCCGACGGCGCGTTCCTCGGCGCGTGCGGTCTCACCCGGGAGCAGTGGTATCCGGACGATCTGGAGATCGGCTGGCGACTGGCCCGTGAGTACTGGGGTCACGGCTACGCGACGGAGGCCGCGGTCTCCTGGCTGGAGCACGGCTTCACCACGCTGGACCTGCCGCGGATCATCGCCGTCACCGACACTCCGAACCAGCGCAGCATCGCCGTCATGCGTCGGCTCGGCATGACCTTCGACCACGAGGTGGAGCTCGAGGAGGACGGCGTACCGTTTCGTGCCACTGTCTACACGATGACCGCGGAGGCTTGGCAGGCATGCGGAAAGTAGTACTCATCACGGGAATGCAGGCTGCGGGGAAGTCCACCATCGCACCACTGCTGGCCGCGCGGCTCGGGCCGCCGGCGGCGACCCTGGACGGGGACGTCTTCTACAAGGCGGTGGTCGCGGGCGCCGAGGTGATGACGCCGGACCCGTCGGCCGAGGCGGTCCGCCAGTTGGAGCTGCGGTACGACGCCTCAGCACTCGTCGCCCAGCACTACGCCGACGCCGGGTTCGACTTCGTCTGCAGCGACATCATGCTCGGGGAGCACGTCGAGAAGTGGTTCGCCGGGTTGCGTGGTGTGGAGACGTACCTGGTTGTGCTGTACCCGTCGGTGGAGTCGATCGTCGAGCGGGAGATCGGGCGAGGAGGCAACAACGCCTACCGCGACTGGCAGGAACCTGGCGGCACGCTCGCGGACGGGGTCCGGGCGCTGCAGAAGGATCTGGACGCGATGCCGCGCCGGGGTCTGTGGCTCGACACCAGTGACCAGACCCCGGAGCAGTCGGTCGACGCGATCCTTGCGGATCTCCCGAAGGCCCGCTGGTAGAACCTCAGGTGGCCTGGGATTCCTGGTGGTGCTCGTCGTGCTCGATCATCGGGGAGACCGGCCAGTCCGACGGGTAGTCCGGCGCGAGTTCCTCGGCCTCGCCGAACAGGCGCTTGCGGTACTTGCGGGACAGCCGGTCGCCGAAGACCGTGCCCTGGGTGTGGTCGGTCTCGTGCTGCAGGCAGCGGGCCAGCAGGCCGTCGCCCTCGAAGCTGACCGGCACGCCGTGCTGGTCGACGCCGGTGACGCGGGCGAAGTCCGGGCGGGCGCACTTGGTGAAGGCACCCGGCAGCGAGAGACAGCCTTCCTCGCCCTCGTCCAGCTTGCGGTCCTTACCCTCGGGGACCTCGACCACCGGGTTGCAGACGACGCCCTGGACGTGGTTGCCGTCCTTGTCCGGGCAGTCGAACACGAACAGCTGCAGGTCCACGCCGACCTGGTTCGCGGCCAGGCCGACGCCGTCGGCTGCTCGCATCGTCGCGACCATGTCGGCGACCAGCGTCTGCAGGTCGGCACCGAAGTCGGTCACAGGCTGGTTGACCCGGTGCATGACGTCCTCACCCCACCGGGTGATGGGCCGCACCGAACCGTTCACAGGCAACGTAGACATGCGAGAAATCCTAGCTGCCGGCTCCGGTGCGGGTGGCCGAGGATCCGGCTACCCGCACCGGCAGGGACTACTTGGCGTTGATCTCGTCGCGCCAGGCGACCCACTCACGGAGCAGGCCGAGGTCGTAGTCGGGGCCGGACGTCGAGACAGTGAACAGGCGACTGCCGACGTCCAGCAGCGATTTGCCGATCTGCTCGGGCGACTTGTCGCCGACCGCGGCCGAACGCTCGATCTCGCCCGGGTCGCGGCCGATCGTCTTGCAGTGCTCGTCCAGGACGGCGTGCTTGTGCGCGAGCGTCTCGGCGTCACCGAAGCCGTGCCAGATGCTGGCGTGCTTCGCGACCAGCTTCAGCGTCTTCTTCTCGCCGCCGCCGCCGATCAGCACCGGGATGTCCCGGGTCGGCAGCGGGTTCAGCTTGGCCCAGCGCTGCTCGATCCGCGGCAGCGCCTCGCCGAGCGCGTCGAGCCGGCCGCCCGCCGTACCGAACTCGTAGCCGTACTCGTCGTAGTCCTTCTCGAACCAGCCCGAGCCGATGCCGAAGATCAGCCGGCCGTCGCTGATGTGGTCGACCGTGCGGGCCATGTCGGCGAGCAGGTCGGGGTTGCGGTAGGAGTTGCAGGTGACCAGGGCGCCGAACTGGATCCGCTCGGTCGCCTCGGCCCAGGCCGCCAGCATGGTCCAGCACTCGAAGTGCAGACCCTCCGGCTCACCCGACAGCGGGTAGAAGTGGTCCCAGTTGAACGCCACGTCGACGCCGATCTCCTCCGCCGCCGCGACCGTCCGCCGGATGTCGGCGTACTGCGCGTGCTGGGGCTGGACCTGGACGCCGATCCGTACCGGGAAAGCGGCGTACGGACGGTCGATGGACTCGGAATCTGTCATGGTAGAGATCCTATCCGCGTTGCGGAGGGCCCTCCGGATCGGGCCGGAGAATGGACCACGAAGGGGGTACGGCGGCATGCCGGACGATGACGGGGTGGACGAGTTCGCGCGCCTGTTCAAGCGGTTCCTGGAGCGGATGCAGCAGAGCGGCCCGGCCGGCCGGGAGAGCCTGCGGGACCGGCTGCGCGCCCATCTGGGCATCGATCCCGAGCAGGTTCCGGTGGTCACGGCGAGCTTCGCGTCGTACGACCTGCCGAACGTGCAGCGCGCGGTCGAGGCGTGGTTCGACGAGTTCGAGGTGCTCGGCCTGGCCGGGTCGAACCGTGGGCACCACACCCTCAGTGAGCTGCTCGAGATGGCCGAGTACGACCGGTTCGGCATCGGCGCGGTCGACTACCAGCGGCTGCAGATCGACGTCGACGAGGAGATGGACTGCGTCGCGTTCGGGTTCTATCTCGGCGTCCGGGGCTCCGATCGGTACGTCGCGCTGTTGCGCGCGGCGAACCCGCAGTACGGGCGGATGTCGGTCGACCTGGAGGTGCTCTCGGTCGAGAAGGAGGCCGGCGATCGCTTCCTCGGTGCGATGCCTGACCTGATCCGCGAGCACAACGTGTTCCGCGGCAAGGTGATCTCGTTCGAAGGACACGACTTCGGGCACGGGGTCGGCCCGTTCCGGCTGCACCCGCGACCCGGAGTCGCTCGCACGGACGTCGTACTGCCGGACGGCGTGCTGGAGCGGGTCGAGCGTGAGGTGATCGGGATCGCCGAGCACCGGGAGACGCTCCTGACGGCCGGTCAGCATCTGCGTCGTGGGGTGCTGCTCTACGGGCCGCCGGGGACGGGGAAGACGCACACCGTGCGGTACCTGCTGTCGCGGTTGCCCGAGTTCACCGTCGTACTGCTCGCGGGGACCAGCATCCAGTACATCTCGCCGGCCTGCGCATTGGCCCGGCTGCTGCAGCCGGCGCTCGTCGTCCTGGAAGACTGCGACCTGGTGGCGGAGGCCCGCGACTATACGAAGGGGATGGAGAATCCGCTGCTGTTCCAGGTCCTCAACGAGATGGACGGTCTGGCCGAGGATTCCGACGTCGCCTTCCTGCTGACCACGAACCGCGCCGATCTGCTCGAGCCGGCGCTGATGCAGCGCCCCGGCCGCGTCGATCTGGCCGTCGAGGTGCCGCTGCCCGACGCCGAGGGACGGACCCGGCTGCTGAGCCTGTACGGCCCGAACCTGCAGCCCAGCGCGGACGTCATCGACGAGGTGATCAGTCAGACCGACGGCACCACGGCCTCCTTCATGAAGGAACTCGTCCGCCGTACTGTCCTGCTGGCCGCCGAGTCCGGCGCATCGCCCGACTCGGGCCACCTGCGAGCCGCTGTCGTCGAGCTTCTGTCGTCCCGGGACGCGCTCACCCGCCGACTCCTCGGAGCCACCAAGGGCGACGTACCGGACTACTCACCTGGCGAGCCGGCCCGCCCCGGCCTCTACCCAGGCTGATCACTTGAAGGCTGATCACTTGAAGTACGTGGCCAAACAGCCGAGCATGTGCGCGACGCCGGTCCGGACCTCATTCTCCTGCTCGGGCGCCAGCCCGGTGCTGCGGTAGTCGAGCCGTGTCCGTCCCGCACCGGCCTCCGTCAGTTCGACGGTGACCTCCTCGGGATCATCGACGTACAGGACGACCTGCCGCGGCAGGTCCACCGAGCCGAAGCGGATGGTGAACGGCACCTCACTCGAGCCGTCGGCGCTGACGAAGACGGCCGCGATCAGACCGCCGGGGCGAGCGTCGATGGTGACGCGGTCTGCGGGCGTGGTGAAACCATCCGCGACGAACCACGCCGCGAACGGCACGGGTTCGGTGAAGGCACGGGCCACCTCGGCGGGCGGTGCGTCGACGGTCTGGGTGAGCGTGAACATGAGCGGGACCTCCTGGCTGGATCGACCTGACACCAGCACTGTGCCCGAGCAGTCTTACGGTTTCTTTCCGGTCGGTATCCGGTCCGCGTACGCCGTCGCCCAGTCACCGAGCGCGCGGATCGGAACCAGGAGGTCCTCACCGGGCTTGGTGAGCGAGTACTCGACCCGCGGCGGCGCCTCGGCGTACCGGCGGCGCTGGACGAGGCCGTTGTGTTCCAGGCGGCGCAGCGTCTCGGTCAGGACCTTCTGGCTGATGCCGCCGATCTGCTCCCGGAGCTCGCCGGGACGGGCGGGGCCGTGGGACAGCGCGTACAGCACGACCATCGGCCAGCGTCCGCTCAGCAGCTCGGCGGCGACGCGAGCCTGGCAGTCGGCGAAGAACGTCACGGCCCCATTGTGCCTCGCTCGTTGCGCACCGGAAGGTGTGCAACGAACCGTCTACCGTCGGCGGCATGCGAATAGGAACACTGGGCAACGGGTTGATGGCCGAGGCGCTGGCCAGGCACTGGGCGCGCGAACACGAGGTGATGATCGGTGGCCGCGACCCCGGCCGAGCGAGCGAGTTGGCGGGGCGCATCGGCTCCCAGGCCGGCACCTTGCAGGAGGCAACGATCTTCGGTGACGTCCTGTTGCTCGCGCTGCCGGCGGAGGTTGCTGTGGACGCGGTCCGAGGGCTCGAGATCCCACCGGGCCGGATTCTGATCGACTGTACGAACGCGATCGACCAGCAAGACTTCACACTCGCAGAACCAGCCATGGCCGAGCGCATCGCCCGAGCTGTCCCACACGTCCACGTCGTCAAGGCCTTCAACCTGGCCGCAGACTCGGTCTGGAAACGCCCACCGGACGGCCTCGGCGTGCCGCTGTGCGGCGATGATCCGGCCGCGGTGACTCGAGTCGGCCAACTGATCAGTGACCTCGGCTGCACCCCGGTGCCCGCAGGCGGCCTGGGTCGGGGGAAGTTGCTGGAGGCAACTGCAGCCCTGGCGATCGGCATCTGGGTGACGGGTGGCGACGTACGCCGGATGTTCCCACCGCTGGACGCCGCGTTCGGGTCAGTCCGCCCGGGACAGCCGGAGGCTCCAGACCGGGAAGAGGAGATAGGTGCCGGCCCAGCCGAAGCCGCCGAGGTAGGTCCACGCAGGCGCCGTGTCGGCGTCGTCGAGGCCCATGAAAATGCCGGGTGCGCTGACGAAGCCGAGCAGCATCACCACTCCGGCGATCAGGCCGCTCCGGCGCAGCCGTCGTGACAACGGGTCGTCGGCGGCGCCGCGGTTGACGGCGACGAGCCAGATCCCGATCACGGCGAAGCCGGCGCTCGACACCAGACCCGACAGGAACCAGCCGGTGGCATCGGTCAGGATGAGGATCGAACCTACGACGGCAATCGCGGCGCCGAGGGTGGCTGTCCCGACGAGAACGCCCTGAGTGCGAGCGTCGGAGTACTGCCAGAACCAGGCCAGGACGGCGCTCAGTACGGCGAAAAGTCCGTTGCCCGCATCGTTGATGGCACCAAAGGGCCCACCGGCGGTGAAGTACACGATCAGGCACAGGCACGAGCCGAGGCCGACGAGCCCATGAACCAAGGCCAGCCCGCGCAGTCGTCCCTCGCGACCGATCACCATCGGTCCCCCCGGCGTGTTGAGTTCGGACCAACAGAGTGTCCCGCGAGCGGTCCGCCTGGCAACTAGGAGGTGCGGTCCGCGAAGAGTTGGTTGAGTTCGGCCTGGGGGATCTGGTCAGCGGCGAACGTGATGGTGCCTCGGGTGGCGAGCTCTTGGGCGCTGCGGCGGATGAAACCGAGGGCAGCGCGGGCGATGCTGCCGCCGAGGCTGATCCGGGTGACGCCGGCGTCCTGCAGTTCGGCGACGGTCAGCGTCGACGTACCCAGGCCGATCACGACGTTGAGTGGACCGTCGATCTCGCGCACCAGGGTGGTGATCGTGTCGAGCTCGTTGACGCCTGGCACGTAGAGGCAGTCGGCGCCGGCCGCCCGGAAGCGGTTGGCCCGGTCGATCGAGTCGCTCAACGACGTCGGGGTGCGCAGGATCTGGCCGTCGGTGCGCGCCGTGAGCACGAAGTCGGCACCGGCCGCCTCCCGGGCCGCGACGATCCGCTCCACTGCGAGCTCGACCTCGTACAGCTCGCGTCCGTCGAAGTCCTCGATGTTCCCGCCGGCCAGCCCGATCTCGCGAGCCAGCGTGATCGTCTCGGCGACCTTGGCCGGCTCGGCGCCGTACCCGTCCTCGAGATCCCCGTTCACCGGTACGGCGCTCGCCGCGGCGATCTCCTGCATCCGCGCGAACATGGCGTCCCGCGACACAGCGGGCGCGCCGTCGGGCAGCGTGTGATCGCACTTCGCCATCGAGAACGCGATCCCGGCACTGGTCGTCGCGATCGCCGGGAAGCCGGCCTCGCCCAGCAGGACCGCACTCCCGGCATCCCAGGCATTCGGCATCACGAAGCGGCCGGCGTGCAGTTCGTGGAACGTCGTCATGACCGTGGGATCTCCTGGGCGGCGGCCTCGTCGACCAGCCACAGCGTGCGGTCCAGACCCTTCGGCCGCGCCGCGGGCACGTCGCCGCCGCTCAACGCCTGACCGACAGCGTGAGCCTTGTCCTCACCCGAAACCACGAACCACACCTCGCGCGCCCGGTCGAGCGCCGGGAGCGTCAGCGAGACGCGGGTCGGCGGCGGCTTGGGGGAGTCGTGGACGGCAACCGCCGCGACGTCGGTGACCTTCAGCTGGGCGTATCCGGGAAAGAGCGATGCCACATGCCCATCGGGCCCGACGCCGAGCATCAAGACGTCGAACGTCGGTACGCCGTCCTGATCGCCGGAACCCATCGCGGCCTTCAACTCGGCCGCATAGGCCTGCGCGGCCGCCTCAGCGCCTTGGCCGGAGTCGGCCGGCATGGGGTGGACCCGGGCTGGATCCACGTCCAGGTGCGAGAGCAGCGCCTCGCGATTCTGGGTCTCGTTACGCTCCGGGTCGCCGTCCGCCAGGAACCGCTCGTCGCCCCACCAGAACTCGACCCGCCGCCAGTCGATCGCATGCCGGGCGGGGGACTCGGCGACCGCGCGGTACACGACCGCTGCGACCCGGCCGCCCGTCAGTACGACGTGAGCGACCCTGCCACTGCTCTGGACATCGACGAGACGGGTGATGAACCGCGCCGCGACGGCGTGGGCCAGCCCGTCGGCGTCGCGGTTCACCAGGACGGACGGGGCGCTCATGAGCGCCCCGCCACTCTCTTGCCCGTGCCCTTCTTCGCCGCGGTCTTCCGCGCCGGCGACTTCTTCGCAGCAGCCGTCTTCTTGGCCACAGTCGTCTTGGCGGTGGTCTTCCTGGGAGTGCCCGCAGCGGCAGACTTCTTCGCGAAGGACTTCTTCGCCGCCGTCTCCTGCACCGGAGTGCTCGCCACCGTCGCCTTCTTCGCAGCGGCAGACGCACGCTCGGCCGCGGTCTTCCGCTGGGCGGCGGCAACCTTCTTGACGTCGTCCGGCATCGACTCCCGCTCGACCAGACACTCGAGCGTCCGCGCGTACACGTCGTCCGGGTCGAGCCGGCGCAGTTCCTCACTCAGCAACTCGGACGTCGTACGGCGCTTCAACGCGACCGGCCGGTCCGGCTGGCCGGGGATGCTGAACGTCGCCACCGCACCATCCGGCCGGGTCAGCGCGATCGGTCCGGCCGGCGTGAACATGCGCACGGCGGTCACGCCCGGGCCGCGCGAGTTCTTCTGCTCGACCGGTACGCCGAGCCGGCACTGCAGCCAGGCGGCCATCAGGTCAGCACTCGGGTTGCCCTTCGCGGACACGACCTCGGCCGCGCTCACCTTGGTCGGGTACTGGTCCAGGGCAGCCGCCATCAGCGCACGCCACGGCGTCAGGCGCGACCACGCGAAGTCCGTGTCGCCCGGCTCGTAGCCCTCGGCCCGCGCCGAGAAGTCGACCGACGCACGCCGGGTCGCGGCCGCATCGGTGACGCGGCGACGGCCCAGCTTGCCCAGCGGGTCGTCGGCGGGCACCTTCGGCCCGCCGCCCGGCCACCAGACGATGACGGGGGAGTCCGGCAGCAGCAGCGGGGTGATCACGGACTCGGGCACCTTGGCCAGCTCACCGTGCAGCCGCAGCAGCACCGCCTCGCCGGGAATGCCTTCACCCACACGGACTTCGGCATCGAGCCCGGGTGCACCGCGGCCGGGCCGCAGGATCGCGACCAGGACGCGGGACGGGTGCTCGCGACCGGCCTCGTTCGCGGCCTTCATCGCATCGTGGTGGGACGCCTCGTCGACGACCACCACGATCGTGCCGACCATGCCCATGGCCGGCGAGCCCGCGTTCCGGCGGGCCCGGAGCAGTGCCGACGCGATCTCGCTCGACGTCGTACCGGTGAGGTCGATGATCATGGCCGCCTCCAGGTGCGTCCGTCGCGGGCGAGCATCTCGTGCGCGGAGGCCGGGCCCCAGTCGCCGGACGCGTACTGCTCCGGCGTGCCGTGCTCGGCCCAGTAGTTGATCACCGGGTCGAGGATCTTCCAGCCCAGCTCGACCTCGGTGTGCTGCGGGAACAGCGGCGGGTCGCCGAGCAGTACGTCGAGGATGAGCCGCTCGTACGCCTCGGGCGAGGACTCCGTGAACGAACCGCCGTACTGGAAGTCCATGTTCACGTCGCGGATCTCCATCATCGTGCCGGGCACCTTGGCGCCGAAGCGCATCGTGATGCCCTCGTCCGGCTGGATCCGCAGGACCAGCGCGTTCTGGCCCAGCTCCTCGGTCTCGGTCTTGGTGAACGGCAGGTGCGGCGCGCGCTTGAACATCACCGCGACCTCGGTCACCCGGCGGCCGAGCCGCTTGCCGGTGCGCAGGTAGAACGGGACGCCGGCCCAGCGGCGGGTGTCGACGTCGACCCGGAGCGCCGCGAAGGTCTCCGTCGCCGACGACGCCGGGATGCCGTCCTCCTGCAGGTAGCCCTTCACCTTGACGCCGCCCGCCCAGCCGGCCGCGTACTGACCGCGGGCGGTGTGCAGGTCGAGGCGCTCGGACAGCTTCACCGCGGCGAGAACCTTTTTCTTCTCCTGCCGCAGCGACCAAGCGTCGAAGCTCACCGGCTCCTCCATCGCGACCAGCGCGAGCAGTTGGAGCAGGTGGTTCTGGATCACGTCGCGGGCGGCGCCGATGCCGTCGTAGTACCCGGCCCGGCCGCCGATGCCGATGTCCTCGGCCATGGTGATCTGGACGTGGTCGACGTAGTGGCTGTTCCAGACCGGCTCGAACATGGAGTTGGCGAACCGCAGGGCCAGCATGTTCTGGACGGTTTCCTTGCCCAGGTAGTGGTCGATCCGGAACACCGCCTCGGGCGGGAACACGGACTCGACCACCTGGTTCAGCTCACGCGCGCTCTTCAGGTCGTGGCCGAACGGCTTCTCGATCACCACGCGCCGCCAGGAGCCCGGCGTTTCCCTGGTCAGCCCGTGCTCGGACAGCTGCTGCACGACCTGCGGGAACAGGCCGGGCGGGATGGACAGGTAGAACGCGTGGTTGCCGCCGGTGCCGCGGTTCACGTCCAGCTCGTCGACGGTCTCCCGCAGCCGCTCGAACGCCGCGTCGTCGGTCAGGTCACCCGGCACGAACCGGAACCCCTCGGCCAGCTGCTGCCAGACCTCCTCGCGGAACGGCGTCCGGGCGTGCTCCTTGACCGAGTCGTGCACGATCTGCGCGAAGTCCTGGTTGGTGTAGTCGCGACGGGCGAACCCGACCAGGGCGAAACCGGGCGGCAGCAGCCCCCGGTTCGCCAGGTCGTAGACCGCCGGCATCAGCTTCTTGCGGGCCAGGTCACCGGTGACGCCGAAGATCACCAGGCTGCACGGCCCGGCGATCCGCGGGAGCCGCCGATCCTGCGGATCCCGCAGCGGGTTCACCGGACCGGTCGACTCTTCGTCGAGCTGAGCGGTCATCAGCCGCTTCCCTCCGAGTTGTGGTTCCGAACAGGGCTAGTTTGCGAAGAGGGCACGAAGCTGTTGTACGCCGCTCGCCGGGTCGGTCAGGTGCAGGCGCAGTACCGGACGGCCGCGCTCGGCGAGCACGTTCGCGTCACCGGCCGCCTGGGCCGAGATCAGCGTGCCGAAGGTGAACGGCCGGTCGGGGATCTCGACGTCGGTCGGGTGCGCGCCGGTGATCTGCAGGAACACGCCCTCCGGATGGCCGCCCTTGTGGTACTGGCCGGTGGAGTGCAGGAACCGCGGACCCCAGCCGAAGGTCACCGGACGGCCCGTGCGGGTCGCCAGCGCCGGCCGGACAGCGGCCAGATCGGAGTCGCGTTCGGAGTCGAGGTAGGCCATGACGGCCAGGTACCCCTTGGCGTCGAGCTTGCCCAGCAGCGCGTCGACCGCGCCCTGCAGCGAGTCCACGCCGTCCAGCAGCCCCTCGGAACCACGGACCTCGACGGAGCCTTCGGTGAAGGCCGCCGCCTCCGGCTCGGGCTGTGCGTCGAGCAGACCGCGGGCCGCCTTCTTCGCACTCTCCACGTCCGGCTGGTCGAACGGGTTGATCCCGAGCAGGTAGCCGGCCACCGCCGTGGCGACCTCCCACAGCAGGAACTGACCGCCGAGCGAGCCCGACGTCAGCGCCGTCGGCACACCGCTCGCGGCCTTCTCGGCCAGCAACGCGTTGGTGAGGTCGGCCGCCTCGCTCCGCAGCTCCGGAGCGCCGACCTCAACCGCAACCGGCAGTACGCCGGTGCCGTTCTTGCCGGTGCTCTCGGCGATCAACTGCTCCGCCCAGTCCGGGAAGCCGACGATGTCCGAGCCCTCGGCCGTGATGATCGCCTTGTCCCGCCCCGCGCTGGCCGCGAGTACGGCGCCCAGCCACAGAGCCGGATTGTCGGTCGAGTCCGCCTGCAGCTCCGGAGCGGCCTCAGCCGCCTGGTCAAGCAGCTCGGCGATGTCCGCGCCGGCCAGACCGGACGGAACCAGCCCGAAGGCGGTCAGCGCGCTGTAGCGGCCGCCGATGTTCGGGTCGGCGAGGAACGTCTTGCGGTAGCCCTCGTCGGCCGACAGCTTCTCGAACGGCGAACCCGGGTCGGTCACCACGACGATCCGCGACGCGGCGTCGATGCCCGCGTCGGTGAACGCCTTGACGAACGTCCGCCGGTGGCTGTCGGTCTCGACTGTGCCGCCGGACTTGCTGGACACCACGATGACCGTCTTCGACAGGTCCCCGGCCAGTGCCCGCGCGACCACGCTCGGGTCCGTCGAGTCCAGTACGACGAGCTCCACGCCGGCGGTCCGGGTGATCACCTCGGGAGCCAGCGACGAGCCGCCCATGCCGGACAGCACGACCCGGTCCACACCCTCGGACCGGAAGTCCGCCTGCAAGGCCTCGATCTCGGCCAGCAGCGGCCGCGAGGTCTCGTGCAGGTCGACCCAGCCGAGCCGGATCGAGGCCTCGTGCTCCGCCTCCGGCCCCCAGATCGTCGCGTCCTTGGCGGCGATCCGGGAGGCGATCTTCTCCGACACCAGCCGGTCGACGACCTCGGCCCAGTCGCCGTTGTGGGTGCTCACCTTCGGTGCGGTCACTTGGCAGCACCCTTCAGTGCCGCGGTGACGGTGTCCTGCAGCTCCGACCAGGACGCGTCGAACTTGGCCACGCCCTCGTCCTCGAGCACCTGCACGACCTCGTCGTACGAGATGCCCAGCCGCTCCAGGTCCGCGATCACCTTGCGGTCGGCGTCGTACTCGCCGCGGACCGTGTCACCGGTGAACTCGCTGTGCTCCTCGACCGCCTTGATGGTTGCCTCAGGCATCGTGTTGACGACGCCGCGGGTGACCAGGTTGTCGACGTACAGGGTGGGGGAGTACGACGGGTCCTTGGTGCCGGTGGAGGCCCACAGCGGGCGCTGCGGCTTGGCGCCGGCGGTCTCGATCTCGCGCCAGCGGTCGGTGTCGAAGATCTCCTCGTACGCCTCGAACGCGAGCCGCGCGTTGGCGATCGCGGCCTTGCCCTTGAGCGCCTTGGCTGCGTCTTCGGAGGCGGTGCCGATCAGAGCATCCAATCGCTTGTCCACCTCGGTGTCCACCCGGCTGACGAAGAACGACGCCACGCTGGCGATCTTGGTCACGTCGTGACCGTTCTCGATCGCCTGCTCCATCCCGGACAGGAACGCGTCCGCGACCGCCCGGTAGCGGTCCAGGGAGAAGATCAGGGTCACGTTCACGCTGATCCCGGCGGCCAGCGTCGCGGTGATCGCGGGCAGGCCCCCCATGGTGGCCGGGATCTTCACGAACACGTTCTCCCGGCCGACGGCCTCCCACAGTTCCTTGGCCTGCCGGTTCGTCTTCTCGGTGTCGCGCGCCAGGCTCGGCTCGACCTCGATCGAGACCCGGCCGTCCTGGCCCTCGGTGTCGTCGTACACCGGCTTGAACAGGTCGGCGGCGTCGCGGACGTCGTCGGTGGTGATGACCCGGATCGCCTCGTCGGTGGAGACACCCTCGGCTGCGAGCCGGGAGACCTTCTCGGCGTACGCGTCGGCGTCGGAGATCGCCTTGGCGAAGATGGTCGGGTTCGTCGTCACGCCGACGACGTGCTTGTCCTGGATCAGGTCGGCCAGGCTTCCGCTGGTCAGCCGCTGCCGGGAGAGGTCGTCGAGCCAGATGGACACACCCGCGTCGGCGAGTGCTTTCAAGCGATCGTTCATGTCCGGAGCCTTCCGAATGTTCTGTTGTGTGAGTGTCAGTTGGCGTCGGCGGGTCCGACCGGGCCGGCCGACGCTCGCTTGGGCGGCACGCCCGGGCCGCTGATCTGCGCGGCCGCGGCGATGCTGTCCTTGGCAGCCTGGACGACAGCGCCGGCGGTGATGCCGAACTCGTCGTACAGGGTCTGGTAGGCGGCCGACGCGCCGTAGTGCTCCAGGCTCACGCTGCGGCCGGCGTCGCCGACGATGGCGTGCCAGCTCTGCGCGACGCCCGCCTCGACCGAGACCCGGGCCCGGACGCCGGCCGGGATGACGGACTCGCGGTACGCGTCATCCTGCTCGTCGAACCACTCGCGCGAGACCATCGAGACGACGCGCGCCTTGACGCCCTCGCCGGCCAGCGTCTCGCGGGCCGCGACGGCCAGTTGCAGCTCGGAGCCGGTCGCGATCAGTACGACGTCCGGCGTGCCGTCGGTGTCGAGCAGCGTGTAGCCGCCCTTCTTGACGTTCTCGGTGGTGGCGAAGCCGTCGGTGCCCCGCGGGAACGTCGGCACGTTCTGCCGGGTCAGCGCCAGGCCGGCCGGGCGGTCGGTGTGCTCGAGGATCGCAGCCCACGCGGCCGCGGTCTCGTTCGCGTCACCCGGGCGTACGACGTCCAGGCCCGGGATCGCCCGCAGTGCCGACAGGTGCTCGACCGGCTGGTGGGTCGGGCCGTCCTCGCCGAGGCCGATCGAGTCGTGCGTCCACACGTAGGTGACCGGCAGCTTCATCAGCGCGGCCAGCCGGACCGCCGGGCGCATGTAGTCGCTGAAGACGAGGAACGTGCCGCCGTACGGGCGGGTCAGGCCGTGCAGGGTGATGCCGTTCAGCACCGAGCCCATGGCGTGCTCGCGGATGCCGAAGTGCAGGACGCGGCCGTACTCGTCGCCCTGGAACTCCTTGGTGGAGTACTCCGGCGGGATGAACGACGGCTGGCCCTTCGGGGTGGTGTTGTTCGAGCCGGCCAGGTCGGCCGAGCCGCCCCAGAGCTCGGGCAGCACCGGTGACAGCTTGGTCAGCACCTCGCCGGAGGCGGCGCGGGTGGCCACACCCTTGGCGTCGGCCTCCCAGCTCGGCAGCACGTCCTTCCAGCCGGACGGCAGCTCACGCTTCGACAGCCGGTCGAGCAGCGCCGCGCGCTCCGGATTCGCCGACCGCCAGGCGTCGTACCTGACGTCCCAGTCGTCCTGCAGGGCCTTGCCGCGCTCGAGCGCCTGGCGGGTGTGCGCGAGCACGTCGTCGGCGACCTGGAAGCTCTGCTCCGGGTCCCAGCCCATGACCTTCTTGGTCGCGGCCACCTCGTCGGCGCCGAGGGCGGAGCCGTGGATCTTGCCGGTGTTCTGCTTGTTCGGGGCCGGCCAGCCGATGATCGTGTGCAGCCGGATGAAGCTCGGCTTGTCGGTGACCGCCTCGGCCGCCTGGATGGCGTCGTACAGGGCCTGGACGTTCTCCTCGTAGCCGGTGCCGCCGTTGGTCCAGTCGACGTCCTGGGTGTGCCAGCCGTACGCCGCGTAACGCGCCGCCACGTCCTCGGAGAACGCGATGTCGGTGTCGTCCTCGATCGAGATCTTGTTGGCGTCGTAGATCAGCGTCAGGTTGCCGAGCTTCTGGTGCCCGGCCAGCGAGGACGCCTCACCCGAGACGCCTTCCTCCAGGTCGCCGTCCGACGCGATCACGTAGATGTGGTGGTCGAACAGACCCTCGCCCTTGGGGGCGTCCGGGTCGAGCAGGCCGCGCTCGCGGCGGGCCGCCATCGCCATCCCGACCGCGTTGCCGACACCCTGGCCGAGCGGACCGGTGGTCGTCTCGACACCCTTGGTGTGGGCGTACTCCGGGTGGCCCGGGGTCCTGCTGCCCCAGGTCCGCAGCGACTTCAGGTCGTCCAGTTCGAGGCCGAAGCCGGCCAGGTAGAGCTGGATGTACAGGGTGAGGCTGGAGTGGCCGGCCGACAGCACGAACCGGTCCCGGCCGGCCCAGTGCGCGTCCGCCGGGTTGTGCCGCATCACCTTCTGGAACAGCAGGTACGCCGCCGGCGCCAGGCTCATCGCCGTACCGGGATGGCCGTTGCCGACCTTCTCCACCGCGTCCATCGCGAGCACCCGTACGGTGTCGACCGCGCGCTGGTCGAGGTCGGTCCATTCAAGCTTCGGGCTGGTCTTCTCCGTCACGCCGGCGGCGCTCCTCTCGATGGCTGCGTCAGGTCTTCCGGTCAGCGTCGAGGGGATCGCGACCGGCCTCACCGGCCGGTTCGATCGCGCCCCCGCGCGTCACCGTGAGCGAGCCTACTCGCCCTGACCTTTCCTGCCTTCACTGATCCGCAACCTGGTTGGTGGCGTCGTTGTTCCCGGGGTGTTCCGGACGTCCGCGACATCACACCCGGGCCCATTTCACGCCATCGGAATCACATCCGGATGAACACCGGCCCACACTTGTTCGTCGGACTGACCCGGGGGGTGAACGAACCCTCCTACGGGGCGTCGTAGACTGTCGAATCGTCAGCGCCGGGTCTCCGGCGTCAACCCACTCAGTTCGAGGTGTTCGTGACGGCCGTCGACCCGCGTCCAGCCGCGACGACGTCGTACCCGACGCCGCAGCCGGACGGTACTGCTGTTCTCAGTCCGTCGGTGCGCGACGTGGTGAAGGCGTACGTCGGTCTGACCAAGCCCCGCATCATCGAGCTGCTGCTGATCACCACCGTGCCGGTGATGTTCCTGGCCGCCGGGGGAGTGCCCGGCCTGCAGGTCGTCGCGGCCACCCTGGTCGGCGGCATCCTGGCGGCCGGCAGCGCGAACACGATCAACTGCGTGCTCGACCGCGACATCGACGAGCAGATGCGCCGGACCCGCCGCCGCCCGCTGCCCCGGCACGCGGTCAGCCCGCGGTCGGCGACGATCTTCGGCATCGTGCTGGGCATTCTGGCCACCCTCGAGCTCGGCCTGCTGGTCAACTGGCTGTCGGCGGTGCTGGCCCTGGCCGCGAACGCGTTCTACGTCTTCGGCTACACGATGGTGCTGAAGCGCCGGACCGTGCAGAACATCGTCTGGGGCGGGATCGCGGGCTGCTTCCCGACCCTGATCGGCTGGACCGCGGTCACCAACGAGCTGGCCTGGACCCCGGTCGTGCTGTTCGGAGTGGTCTTCTTCTGGACGCCGCCGCACACCTGGTCGCTGGCGATGCGCTACCGCGAGGACTACGCGTCGGTCGACGTACCGATGCTGCCCGTGGTCGCCACCCCGGTCGCCACGGCCCGGCAGATCATGGCGTACTCCGTGGTGATGGTGATCACCTCGATCGCGCTGTGGCCGGTCGCGGGCACCGGTTTCGTGTACCCGCTGGCCGCGATCGTGCTCGGATTCCTGTTCCTCCGCGAGGCCCGCGCATTGTTGCTCCGGGCCCACACCGGAGCCGACGGAGCCGCACTGCGGCCGATGCGGCTCTTCCACTTCTCGAATATCTACTTGGCTCTGCTGTTCATTGCCGCGGCCATCGATCCGCTCCTGCACTGAGCGTCGCCCCGCGGGTGCGGGGAGTTCTCCGGTTGACCTAATCGTGATCCGATGTTGCGATGTGGGGGTCTGCGGAGGGGGATCCGCACCTGGGGAGACGTGACTTCAGGGGGTTCGCAGTGGGGGTACGAACACGCATTGCCGCGGTCGCGGCACTCGCCTTGGCCGGTTCCGTACTGGTGGCCGGAACGGCCGACGCCGGTGGGCATTCGAGCAGTTTGAAGCCGGTGGCAACGGGTCTGGACGGCCCGCGCGGGGTTTCGACGTACGGCAAGAAGGTCATCTACAGCGTCACGGACGGTTCGGTCTATGCCACCGACGGCAAGAAGACCTGGAAGCTCGGCCAGGTCCCGGGTGGATTCCCGCCCGCGATCGACACGAGTTCCCGGGGTACGACGTACGCGTTGACCGGCGCGGGCGGGGAACCTGGTCAGCCGACCCCGCCGGGCGGCGCGACCCTGTACCGGCTGCGGCCGGGGAAGTCGCCGGTGGTGGTCGCCGACATCGCGAAGTACCAGGCCACGGACCCGGATCCGTACAACCAGGCAGATTCGCCGACGGAGACCAACCCGTTCGGCGTCGCGGCGCTGAAGGACGGGACGGTGCTGGTAGCGGATGCCGCCGGCAACGACCTGCTCCGGGTCTGGCCGAACGGCAAGATCAAGACCGTCGCGCGGCTGAAGCCACGCACGGTCAAGGTTCCGGCCGGTCTCGGGGCGGAGGCGCCGCCCGCCGGAACGCCGTTCGTGGCCGAGGCTGTCGCCACGTCGGTGACGGTCGGGTCGGACGGCTACTGGTACGTCGGTGAGCTGCGTGGCTTCCCGGCAACTCCGGGGACGTCGGAGATCTGGCGGATCAAGCCGGGCTCGGTGGGCGCGGTGTGCGATCCGGCCAAGCCGTACAAGGGCAAGTGCCAGCGGTACGCCGACGGTTACACGTCGATCGTCGACCTGGCCGGTGGCCCGCACGGCACGCTCGCCGTCGTACAACTGGCCAGGGACAGCTGGCTGAAGTTCGAGATGGGCGGTTCGACCATCGGTTCGCTGTACCTGCAGTACCCGGGCAAGCACCACAAGGCCGGGTACAAGAGGGAACTGGTCCGCGGTCAGCTCAACCTGCCGGGCGGCGCCGCGTTCAGCAAGTGGGGTGACCTGTACGTCGCAGGCCCGATCATCGGCACTGGCGCCGTGTACAAGGTGAGGCACTAAGAGTAAGTGGTGCGCCCGCAACGTGTCCTACGTTGCGGGCGTGCCGCGTTCGGCGTAGACCGCGGTGACGAGAGCGATCAGCAGCCCGGCGAAGAACATGTGTATCAGGACCAGGCCCCACGGGAGGCCGGTGAAGTACTGCGTGAAGCCGACGGCGCCCTGGAGCAGTTCCATCGCGAGCAGCCAGGCGGCCAGCTTCCGTAACGTGCGTGACGTCGCGGTCACGCGGGTCGCGATCACCAGCGCGATCGTGATCCCGAGCAACCCGAACACGAAGTCCGCGTGCAGCTGACTGATCAGTTCCTCGTCGAACCCGTTCCGCCCGGTGTCCGGGTCGCCCGAGTGCGGGCCGGCGCCGGTCACCAAGGTGCCGAGAGCAACGGTCAGCCAGACCGCCACCACAGAGGCGGTCGCGAGCGCGCGGACCACCGGGGGGGTGTGCGGGTAGGGACTGGTCCGGGACCGCCGCATCATCGACACGGTCAGCGTGATGATCACCGGCGAGACCAGGAAGTGCGCCGACACGATCCACGGGTTCAGTCCGGTCAGCACGCTGATGCCGCCGATCACGGCCTGCAGCGGTACGCCGAGCGCGGCCGCGGTCGCGAGGCGCCGCAGGTCCCGGCGGATCGGGCGGTACCGCATCACCACGAGCCAGGTGCAGATCGCGATGACCGCGACCACGAAGCCGAGCATCCGGTTGCCGAACTCGATCGCGCCGTGGATGCCGAGCGCGGCGTGCGGCACGTACGACTCGTCGGTGCACTGCGGCCAGGTCGGGCAGCCGAGGCCGGAGCCGGTCAGCCGGACCAGTCCGCCGGTCACCACGATGCCGATGTTCGCCACCACCGACGCCCAGCCCCAGCGCCGGACGACATCCAGGCTCGGCTCGGGCACCAGCCGCCAGAAGGCGTTGACTGGTTCGGTCTCTTGTGGCGGGGTCTCCGTGCTCATCACCGGCACACTCTAGAGAAAGGTCTGCTCAGTCCCAGCGGAAGGTCCTGGACACCAGGTATCCGAGCACCCCGGCCCACAGAGCGAGAGACAGTGCGGCGGCCCACGGGATCACACCCTCGATGGTCGAGTTCGCCAGCCCGTTGGCCAGCGCGGCGCTCGGCAGCAGCCGGACGACACCCTGCATGCCGGCCGGGTACTCGTCGACCGGTGTCATCACCGCACCGCCGACCAGCAACAGCAGATAGAGCAGGTTGGCCGCGGCCAGGGTGGCCTCGGCCCGGAGTACGCCGGCCATCAGCAGTCCGAGGGACGCGAAGGCCGCCGTACCGCACAGGACCATCAGGATCACCCCGAACACGGCGTCGAAACCGCCGGCCGGATCCCACCCGAGGGCGAAGCCGGTCCCGATCAGGACGGCGAGCTGGATCACCTGCACGACCAGGACCGCGCCGATCTTCCCGGCGAGCAGTCCGGTCCGGGACAGGGGAGAGGCGCCGAGCCGCTTGATCACGCCGTACCGACGCTCGAAGCCGGTCGCGATCGCCAGCGAGGTGAAGGAAGAGGACAGGACGGCGAGCGCCAGCACCCGCGGTACGGCGTCGTCGATCGCCCGGCCGTCGCCGAGCGGCAGCCGGTCGCCGAGTCCGGTGCCACCCAGAAGCAGGAGGATCCCGAGCGGGATGACGAGCGCCAGCAGCAACTGCTCACCGTTGCGGATCAGGAGCCGGAACTCCATCCGTGAATGCGCGAGCACCTTCCGCGGCCAGGGAGCGCTGCCCGGCTGGGGCGCATAGGTGGTCATGAGCGCTCCCGCTTCGGTGGTGCCGTCAACGCGAGGTAGACGTCCTCCAGAGACTTCGCGCCGTGCTCGGTCAGCGCGTCCGGAGTGCCCGACGCGATCACCTTGCCGGCGGACACCACGTGGACCTGGTCCGACAACTGCTCGGCCTCGTCCA
The DNA here is from genome assembly GCF_004331485.1 of Kribbella capetownensis. GTDB lineage: Bacteria > Actinomycetota > Actinomycetes > Propionibacteriales > Kribbellaceae > Kribbella > Kribbella capetownensis. Next base: position 70,184 of record NZ_SJKD01000003.1, on the reverse strand, counting down.
TCGCGTGGGTGGTGAGTACGACGGTCACGCCGTCGTCGCGCAGGTCGCGGATCAGCTGCCAGATCTCCCGCCGGCCGTGCGGGTCGAGCCCGGTCGTCGGTTCGTCCAGGAACGCGACCTCCGGCCGCCCGACGATCGCCAGCGCGAACGACAGCCGCTGCTTCTGCCCGCCGGACAGCCGCCTGTACGGCGTCCTGCCGCAGCTACCGAGGTCGAGGCGCTCGACCAGGGCCGGGATCTCGAGCGGGTGCGAGTGCAGGGTGGCGACGTACCTCAGCATCTCGACCGCACGGACGCCGGACCAGGCACCGCCCTCCTGCAGCATCACGCCGATCCGCGGCATCAGCTCGTCGTGGTCCGCGATCGGGTCCAGCCCGAGCACCCGGACCCGGCCGGACTCCGGCCGCCGGAACCCCTCACAGCTCTCCACGGTGGTGGTCTTGCCGGCGCCGTTGGGGCCGAGCACGGACGTCACCGTGCCGACGGTTACGGTGAGACTGAGACCGTCGACCGCGGCCTTGTCGCCGTACCGCACGACGAGGTTGTCGATCTCCACCGCGACTGGCACGGATGAAGTCTAGGACCGGGCTGCCGCGCCTTCGGCGCGGGTGGGGAGCGGAGCCCGGCGGCGTGACGCTGGTCACGATCGGCCCCCGCCTCCCGCGTGCGCGCGGAGGCGGTTAGGTGAGCCTTATTTGAAGGCCCCCGGGAATTACGCGACACTGATGTTGTGAAAAATCCTGCGACTACCGGAGCGGCGCCCACCGGCGCGGTTGCGGCGCGGGACGAGTCCACCCGGGACCGGGTCGCCCGCTCGATCCAGACCAATGGTCCGTCCAGCGCCGCGGTGCTCGCCGAGCGCCTGGAGCTGACGCCGGCGGCGGTCCGCCGGCATCTCGACCACCTGCTCGAGGACGGCCTGGTCGAGTCCCGCGAGGAGCGTGTCTACGGCCCCCGTGGCCGCGGCCGCCCCGCGAAGGTCTTCGTGCTGACCGACACCGGCCGGCACGCGTTCCACCAGGCGTACGACGACCTGGCGGCCACCGCGCTGAAGTTCATCGCCGAGTCCGGCGGTGACGAGGCGGTCGCGGAGTTTGCCCGGGGCCGGGTCGCCGAGGTGGAGCAGCGGTACCGGGAGCTGGTCGACGCCGCTCCCGACAGCGACAAGGCGGAGGCACTCGCCCGGGCCCTGACCACGGACGGGTACGCCGCGTCCACGGCGAAGGCCGCGCACGGCGAGCAGCTCTGCCAGCACCACTGCCCGGTCGCGCACGTGGCCGAGCAGTTCCCCCAGTTGTGCGAGGCCGAGACCGAGGTGTTCTCCCGGTTGCTCGGCCGGCACGTCCAGAGATTGGCCACCATCGCCCACGGCGACGGTGTCTGCACCACACATATTCCCGGCCACGTCCCGGCCCCCCAGGCCGTGTCCGGTCCTGCCCCTGTAACCGACGGCGAATCTGCGAGGACTGCACGATGACGCAAACCGCTCACCCCGAACTGGAAGGCCTCGGCAACTACCAGTACGGCTGGGCCGACTCCGACGCTGCCGGCGCGGTCGCACAGCGCGGCCTGTCCGCCGACGTGGTGCGGGGCATCTCCACCCTCAAGAACGAGCCGGAGTGGATGCTCGACCTACGGCTGAAGGGTCTGAAGCTCTTCGACCGCAAGCCGATGCCGTCGTGGGGCGCGGACCTGTCCGGGATCGACTTCGACAACATCAAGTACTTCGTCCGGTCGACCGAGAAGCAGGCCTCGAGCTGGGAAGAGCTGCCCGAGGACATCAAGAACACCTACGACAAGCTCGGCATCCCGGAGGCGGAGAAGCAGCGCCTGGTCGCCGGCGTCGCGGCGCAGTACGAGTCCGAGGTCGTCTACCACCAGATCCGCGAGGACCTGGAGGCCCAGGGCGTCATCTTCCTCGACACCGACACCGGCCTGAAGGAGCACCCGGAGATCTTCCAGGAGTACTTCGGCTCGGTCATCCCGGTCGGCGACAACAAGTTCGCCTCGCTGAACACGGCGGTCTGGTCCGGCGGCTCGTTCATCTACGTGCCCAAGGGCGTGAAGGTGGACATCCCGCTGCAGGCCTATTTCCGGATCAACACCGAGAACATGGGCCAGTTCGAGCGGACCCTGATCATCGTCGACGAGGACGCCTACGTGCACTACGTCGAGGGCTGTACGGCGCCGATCTACAAGTCGGACTCGCTGCACTCCGCGGTGGTCGAGATCATCGTGAAGAAGGGCGCCCGCTGCCGCTACACGACGATCCAGAACTGGTCGAACAACGTCTACAACCTGGTCACCAAGCGCGCCACCTGCGAAGAGGGCGCGACGATGGAGTGGATCGACGGCAACATCGGCTCCAAGGTGACGATGAAGTACCCGGCGGTCTACCTGATGGGCGAGCACGCCAAGGGCGAGACTCTGTCGGTCGCGTTCGCGGGCGAGGGCCAGCACCAGGACGCCGGGTCGAAGATGGTGCACAACGCGCCGTACACCTCCAGTTCGATCGTGTCGAAGTCGGTGGCCCGCGGTGGCGGCCGGACGTCGTACCGGGGGCTGGTCGAGGTGGCGCCGGGGTCGCACCACAGCAAGTCAACGGTGCGCTGTGACGCGCTGCTGGTCGACACCATCAGCCGCTCCGACACCTACCCGTACGTCGACGTCCGCGAGGACGACGTGGCGATGGGACACGAGGCGACCGTGTCCAAGGTCAGTGACGACCAGCTCTTCTACCTGATGAGCCGGGGCATGGCCGAGGACGAGGCGATGGCGATGATCGTCCGCGGCTTCATCGAGCCGATCGCCCGCGAGCTCCCGATGGAGTACGCGCTGGAACTGAACCGCTTGATCGAGCTGCAGATGGAAGGGGCCGTCGGCTGATGTCCGCCGCTGAAACCCTGGTCGCCACCGGCAACCGGGCGCACTCCCACGGGCCGGGTTCCCCGGTCCCGCTCCAGGCCCGGAGCGAGCGGCCGACGTCGTACGACGTCGCCGACTTCCCGGTGCCGAACGGGCGCGAGGAGGAGTGGCGCTTCACCCCGGTCAAGGCCCTCAAGGCGCTGTTCGCCGACGAGGCCGGCACCGAGACCCCCAAGGTCGACGCGTCCGGTCCCGACGGTGTGGTGTTCGAGACCGTCGCCGCGGACTCGCTGAAGGTCGGTACGCCGCAGGACCGCTCCGCCGCGATCGCCTGGAACCAGGCGGGCGAGGCGCTGGCGGTGCGCATCCCGGTCGAGGCCGAGCTGACCGAGGCGGTGCACGTGAACGTCGCGAGCCTCGGCGCCCGCGGCTTCAGCCACCTGATCGTGGACGCCGGCCGGCACAGCCGCGCGATCGTGATCATCGACCACACCGGTGCCGGTGAGCTCGGCAGCAACGTGGAGATCGTCGTCGGCGACGGCGCCGAGCTCCGTGTGGTCAGCATCCAGCAGGGCGACCACGAGTCGATCCACCTGGGTCAGCACGACGCGCTGATCGGCCGGGACGCCCGGCTGCACCACGTCGCGGTCACCCTCGGCGGCAAGATCGTCCGGATCGGCACCAACGTCCGGTACGCCGGTCCCGGTGGCGACGCCGAACTGCTCGGGGTGTACTTCGCCGAGTCCGGTCAGCATCACGAGCACCGGCTGTTCGTCGACCACGAGGCGGCCAACTGCAAGAGCAACGTGCTCTACAAGGGCGCGCTGGCCGGTGACAAGGCCCGCTCGGTGTGGATCGGCGACGTGCTGATCCGGGCCGCGGCCGAGGGCACCGATACCTTCGAGCTGAACCGCAACCTGGTCCTGACCGACGGCGCCCGCGCCGACTCGGTCCCGAACCTGGAGATCGAGACCGGCGAGATCGAGGGCGCCGGGCACGCGTCCGCGACCGGCCGGTTCGACGACGAGCAACTGTTCTACCTGCAGGCCCGCGGCATCCCCGAGGACGAGGCCCGGCGGTTGGTGGTGTCCGGCTTCTTCAACGACATCATCGGCAAGATCGGCGTTCCCGAGGTCGCCGAGCACCTGCACGACGTGATCGAGCAGAAGCTGGCCCGGACGGCCGAGCTCAGCGCCGCCGCGGCGGCGGCCACCGGACACACGGCGGTCGCGGGACAGTGAGCGACAGCTTCGAGCGCGCCTGCGCTGCCGCCGACGTACCGGATGAGGGAGTCATTCCGGTCGAGGTCGGCGGCGTGGAGGTCGCGGTCGTGAAGAGCGAGGGACAGTTCTTCGCGGTGCGGGACGAGTGCTCGCACGCGCAGATCCAGCTGTCCGAGGGCGAGGTCGAAGCCTGCGAGATCGAGTGCTGGCTGCACGGCTCCCGCTTCGACCTGCGCACCGGTGAACCGACCGGTCTGCCCGCGTACGAACCGGTGCCGGTGTATCCGGTCCGGCTCGACGGCGACGACGTACTCGTCGACGTGAAGAACCCCCTGAACCAGGCATCCCTGTAAAAGACAGACGGAGATAGAAGAACTCATGGCGACACTCGAGATCCGCGACCTGCACGTGTCGGTCGACACCGAGAACGGCCCGAAGCAGATCCTGCGCGGCGTCGACCTGACCATCGCGGGTGGTCAGACGCACGCGATCATGGGCCCGAACGGTTCCGGCAAGTCGACGCTGGCGTACTCGATCGCCGGCCACCCGAAGTACAACATCACCAGCGGCACGGTGACGCTGGACGGCGAGGACGTGCTCGACATGAAGGTCGACGAGCGCGCCCGGGCCGGCCTGTTCCTGGCGATGCAGTACCCGGTCGAGGTGCCGGGCGTGTCGGTGGCGAACTTCCTGCGGACGGCAAAGACCGCGATCGACGGCGAGGCGCCGAAGCTGCGCACCTGGATCAAGGACGTCAACAAGGCGCTCGGTGATCTCGAGATGGACCCGGACTTCGGCACCCGCAACGTGAACGAGGGCTTCTCCGGTGGCGAGAAGAAGCGGCACGAGATCGTCCAGCTGGAGCTGCTGGACCCGAAGATCGCGATCCTCGACGAGACCGACTCCGGCCTCGACATCGACGCGCTGCGAATCGTCTCGACCGGCGTCAACCGGTTCGCGGAGAAGGGTGACAAGGGCATCCTGCTGATCACCCACTACACCCGGATCCTGCGCTACATCACGCCGGACTTCGTGCACGTGTTCGTCGACGGCCGGGTGGCCGAAGAGGGCGGTCCGGAGCTGGCCGAAGAGCTCGAGGCCAACGGCTACGAGCGTTTCCTGAAGGCAGGCGCCAAGTGACCGACGCCCGGACCACCTTCAGCAGTCCGCTGGACCTGCAGTCGGTCCGGGCGGACTTCCCGATCCTGTCGCGCGAGCTCGCCGGCGGGTTGCCGCTGGTCTACCTGGACTCGGCGAACTCCTCGCAGAAGCCGCGCCAGGTGGTGCAGGCGATCGAGGACCACTACCTGAAGCACAACGCGAACGTCGCGCGGGCCATGCACCAGCTCGGTGCCGAGGCGACCGCGGCGTACGAAGGTGCCCGGGACAAGGTCGCGGCCTTCATCGGCGCGCCCGACCGCAACGAGATCGTCTTCACCAAGAACATCTCCGAAGCGCTGAACCTGGTGGCACACACGGTCGGCGGCTCGCTGAAGCCGGGTGACGAGGTGGTCATCTCCGAGATGGAGCACCACTCGAACATCGTGCCGTGGCAGATGGTCTGTGAGCGGACCGGGGCGACGCTGAAGTGGTTCGGCGTCACCGATGACGGCCGGCTGGACCTGAGCAACGTCGACGAACTCATCAACGAGCGGACCAAGATCGTGTCGCTCACCTGGGTGTCGAACGCGCTCGGCACCATCAACCCGATCAAGGAGCTCGCCGCGAAGGCGCACGCGGTCGGCGCCCTGATGGTGGTCGACGCCGCGCAGGCGGTGCCTCAGCTGCCGGTGAACGTGGCCGAGCTCGGAGCGGACCTGGTCGGCTTCACCGGGCACAAGGTGGTCGGGCCGACCGGGGTCGGCGTGCTCTGGGGCCGTTACGACCTGCTCGCCTCGCTGCCGCCGTTCCTTGGCGGCGGTGAGATGATCGAGGTCGTGCGGATGACGGGTTCGACGTACGCCCCGCCGCCGGCCCGGTTCGAGGCCGGTACGCCGCCGATCGCGCAGGCCGTCGGGCTCGGTGCGGCCGTCGACTACCTGTCCGGGATCGGGATGGACAAGATCGCGGCGCACGAGCACGCGATCGTGGAGTACGCGCTCGAGGGGCTGAAGACGGTGCCGGGGCTGACGATCCTCGGTCCGACCGAGGCCAAGGACCACGGTGGCGCGATCAGTTTCGAGCTGGACGGCGTGCACCCGCACGACGTGGCGACCGTGCTGGACACACGCGGAATCGCGGTACGGGCCGGGCACCACTGTGCGCGGCCGGTGCACGAGCGGTTCGGCGTACAGTCCTCGACGCGGGCGTCGTTCTACCTGTACACGACACCGGAGGAGATCGAGGCGCTGGTCGACGGCCTCGGGTTCGTCCGTTCTTTCTTCAAGGTGGCCTGACGTCTCATGCAGCTTGACTCGCTGTACCAGGAGATCATCCTGGACCACTACCGCAGCCCGCACCACACGGGACTGGCGGATCCGTACGACGTGGAAGTGCACCACGTGAACCCGTCCTGTGGGGACGAGGTGACGCTGCGCGTGGAGCTGGACGGCGACACCGTCACCGGCATCACGCACGAGAGTGTCGGCTGCTCGATCAGCCAGGCCGCGACCTCGGTGATGTCCGACCTGGTGATCGGCAAGCCGGTCGCCGAGGGCATGGCGACGTACGAGAAGTTCCTCGAGCTGATGCAGGGCCGGGGGAATGTCGAGCCGGACGAAGAGGTTCTGGAGGACGGCGTCGCGTTCGCGGGCGTCGCGCAGTTCCCGGCCCGGGTGAAGTGTGCGCTGCTGGGCTGGTCGGCCTGGCGGGACGCGACCGCCCGGGCGCTGGCGCAGAACGAGTCCCAGGACGCCGCACAGCAAGAAGGAGTGAGCAATGCCTGACCAGACCGACGAGAAGATCGAGCTGCCCGAGGTCGACCTGCAGGCGGCGGCCCAGGGGTCACAGCCCGGCACCAGCCCGGCCGCGGTCGAGGACGTGACCGAGGCGCTGAAGGATGTCGTCGACCCCGAGCTCGGCATCAACGTCGTCGACCTGGGCCTGATCTACGGGATCACCGTGGACGACACCAGTACGGCGATCATCGACATGACGCTGACGTCGGCGGCCTGCCCGCTGACCGACGTGATCGAGGACCAGACCAGAATGGCGCTGGACGGCCTGGTCAACGACTTCCGGATCAACTGGGTCTGGATGCCGCCGTGGGGCCCGGAGAAGATCACCGACGACGGCCGCGACCAGTTGCGGGCGCTCGGCTTCAACGTGTGACCCGAACGGTGTCGGTGGCACCGGAGCGGCTGGACAGGTGGCTGGCCGGCTTCGGTGACCGCCACGGCGCGGTGAGGTACGACGTGACGCCGACGAGCGTCACCGCCTCCGCGTCGGACGGCTCCGTCGCCGTCGTCGAGGTGCCGTTCGCACCCCTGGAGGAGTTGTCGAAGGACGGCCTCCTGGCTCATGTGCTGCGCGAGTGGCGGCTGGGTGTGCTGCTCGTCCGGCGCGGCGGCTACGGCGCCGGGGTGTTTGCCGGGGGCAAGCTTGTGGACTCCAAGGTCGGATCACGCCACGTGCAGGGGACGACGAAGGCCGGTGGCTGGTCGCAGCAGCGGTACGCGCGCCGGCGGGACAACCAGGCCCGGGAGGCGTTCGCCGCCGCGACCGAAGTAGCGGTGCGGATCCTCGGGCCGGCCCGGCTGCAGGCGCTGGTGTGCGGGGGAGACCGCCGGGCGGTCGACACAGTGCTGGAGGATCCGCGGCTGAAAGACGTGGCTGGACTGGTGCGGCCGCCGTTCCTCGGCGTACCGGATCCGAAACAGAGGGTCCTCGAGCAGGCCGGCGCCGACGCACGGGCGATCCGGATCGAACTGACCGATCCTCCTGAGGATTCGCGCTGAGGCGTGAACGTCATCCCACCTGGGCATACTGAGGTCCTCGCGGCCATTGCACAGGGAGGACAGCGGTTGAACTCGGAACTGCAGTTCTGGCGTGCCATGGCCGGCTATGCGCTCGCGCGAGCCCGCGCCCAGCGTTCCCGCAGGGGCCGGACCCAGCTCGGCGCGTCCTCGCTCGAATGGGCGATCATCTCGGCCATCCTGGTCGCCGCCGCGCTGGCGGTCGGCCTGATCGTCCGCCGCGTCGTCGACAAGCGATCAGGCGCGGACTGACGGCGTACCGAGGTCAGAGCGGGTTGGCCGACCAGGTGTCGCAGGCGTTCATGTCGCCGGAGTCCATCCCCGCCTTGAACCAGCGCATCCGCTGCTCGGCGGTGCCGTGGCTGAAGCTCTCCGGGTTCACCTGTCCCTGGGTCTTCTCCTGGATCCGGTCGTCACCGACGGCGGCGGCCGCGTCCAGGCCGCGGGCGATGTCGTCCTCGGTCAGGCCGCTGATGAACGTGTCGCCGTCCTTGTCGGGCACGGTCGTCGCGTGGTTGGTCCAGATCCCGGCCAGGCAGTCGGCCTGCAGTTCGGACCGGACCGAGTCCGACGTCGGGCCGTTGCGGGTCTTGATCCGGCCGAGGATGCCGTACAGGTTCTGGATGTGGTGGCCGTACTCGTGTGCCACGACGTACGCCTCGGCGAAGTTGCCGCCCTTGGCGCCCAGTTCGGACTGGAGCGTCTGGAAGAACCCGAGATCCAGGTAGACCCGCTTGTCCGGCGGGCAGTAGAACGGCCCGACCGCGCTGGTGGCCGGTCCGCAGCCGGTGCTGACCGAGCCGTCGAAGACCCGCATCGGCGCGCGGGTGTACTTCTTGCCCCGGCGTGGCAGTTCCGCGGCCCAGAAGCCCTCGATCGAGTTCTGGTAGAACACGAACCGGCAGTCCGGGTTGTCCTGCAGGTCGGTGCCCTTCTTGCACGAGTCGAGGTTGCCGGCCGCGGTGTTGCGGACCGATGGCTCCTGGCTGCCGCTGTCGCCGCCCGGCAGGCCGCCGTTCAGCAGCAGGATGACGACGAGCAGGATGATGCCGCCGATGCCGCCGCCCACCGGGATCATCCCGCCGGGCAGTCTGCCGCCGCCTCCGCCACTCCCACGGGTGTCCTCGACCCCACTGGTGTCGAGATCCGCGTCCGGGTTGAATTTCACAGCACTTAGACTAGACCTGACCACGGGGGACTTTGGCGTGTCGTGACGCTGCGCCGCCGACCCGCTACCGCCAGCCCCCTGCCTTGACTCCCGACCCTGAGGACGCCTGCGACCGCGATGATCACTGTCTCCAACCTCGAGGTCCGCGTCGGTGCCAGGCAGTTGCTCGCGCCCGCCTCGTTCCGGGTCGGACCCGGCGACAAGGTGGGTCTGGTCGGCCGCAACGGCGCCGGCAAGACCACGCTGACCAAGATCCTGGCCGGTGAGGGTCTGCCGGCCAGCGGCTCGGTGTCCACCTCCGGCGAGATCGGCTACCTCCCGCAGGACCCGCGGACCGGGGATCTGGAGATCCTGGCCCGGGACCGGATCCTGTCCGCCCGCGGCCTGGACGACGTCGTACGCCGATTGCGCAGCGCGGAGAAGTCGATGGCCAGCGCGGACGACAAAACCCGCGCGAAGGGGATGCGCCGCTACGAGCGGGCCGAGGCCGACCTGCACGCGGCCGGCGGGTACGCCGCCGAGTCGGAGGCGGCCCGGATCGCGGCGAACCTGGGGCTGCCGGATCGGGTGCTGGGGCAACCGCTGGGCACGCTGTCGGGTGGTCAGCGCCGCCGGGTGGAGCTGGCCCGGATCCTGTTCGCCCAGGCGGAGACGCTGCTGCTGGACGAGCCGACCAACCACCTCGACGCGGACTCGATCATCTGGCTGCGCGACTTCCTCAAGTCGTACCCCGGCGGCGTGATCATGATCAGCCACGACGTGAACCTGCTCGAGGAGACCGTCACCCGGGTCTTCCACCTGGACGCGAACCGGGCCGAGATCGACGTCTACAACGTCGGCTGGAAGGCGTACCTCACGCAGCGCGAGGCCGACGAACGGCGGCGCAAGCGCGAGCGGGCGAACGCGGAGAAGAAGGCGACCCAGCTGGTCGACCAGGCGAACAAGATGCGCGCCAAGGCGACCAAGGCGACCGCGGCTCAGCAGATGCTGCGGCGGGCCGAGCAGTTGATGTCCTCGCTCGAGGACGAGCGCAAGACCGACCGCGTCGCGAAGATCGCGTTCCCGACACCGGCGCCGTGTGGCAAGACGCCGCTGATGGCGCGCGAACTGTCCAAGTCGTACGGCTCCCTGGAGATCTTCACCGACGTCGACCTCGCGATCGACCGCGGCTCGCGGGTCGTCGTACTCGGGCTGAACGGTGCCGGCAAGACCACGCTGCTGCGAGTCCTGTCCGGGCTGGAGAAGTCCGACACCGGCGAGGTGATCGACGGGCACGGGCTCAAGCTCGGGTACTACGCGCAGGAGCACGAGACGCTCGACGTGAACCGGACCGTGCTGGAGAACATGAAGTCCGCGGCCCCGGATCTGAACGAGACGCAGGCGCGCAGCGTGCTCGGCTCGTTCCTGTTCACCGGCGACGACGCGGAGAAGCCGGCCAAGGTGCTGTCCGGTGGCGAGAAGACACGGCTCGCGCTGGCGACGCTGGTCGTCTCGGCCGCAAATGTTCTGCTGCTCGACGAGCCGACCAACAACCTGGACCCGGCCTCGCGCGCCGAGGTGCTGAACGCGATCCGCTCGTACGCCGGTGCGATCGTGCTGGTCACCCACGACGAGGGCGCCGTCGAGGCCCTCGAACCAGAGCGCGTCCTTCTGCTTCCGGACGGCGTCGAGGATCTCTGGACCAACGACTACGCCGACCTGGTGTCGCTCGCCTAAGTTAATCGCGAGTAATGTTCCTCGCATGAAGGAACTGCGGTTGACGGTGGAGGGTCCGGTGGCTCGGGTCGTGCTGGACCGGCCCGAGGTGCGGAACGCGCAGACCCCGGCGATGTGGCGGGCCTTGGCCGACTTCGGTACGACGCTGCCGGCCGACGTTCGCGTGGTCGTGGTGTCGGGGGAGGGGCCGTCGTTCTCGGCGGGACTCGACCGGCGGCTGATGATGGGTGAGGGCGTCGACGGCCAGGAGGCGTTGCTCACGCTCGGGGCGAAGCCCACCGCCGAGGTGCACGAGCTGATTGCCGGGTTCCAGGCGGGATTCTCCTGGTTGCGGCGGCCGGAGATCATCAGCATCGCTGCGGTCCAGGGCCACGCCATCGGCGCCGGCTTCCAACTGGCGCTGGCCTGCGACCTCCGCGTCGTCACGCCGGACGTCCGCTTCAGCATGCGCGAGACCGCCCTCGGCCTGGTGCCGGACCTCGGTGGCACCCAACCGCTCGTGCAGCTGGTCGGCTACTCGCGAGCGCTGGAGCTCTGCGCGACCACCCGGTGGGTGGAGGCGAGCGAGGCGAAGGAACTCGGTCTGGCGAACATCGTCGTACCACCGGAGGAGCTCGCCGGGACGGTCAACGATCTGACCGACGCGCTCCTCGCCCCGTTGCCCGGCGCGATCCGCGAGACCAAGGCCCTGCTCCTCGGTGCCGCGGACCGTTCCTACCAGGACCAGCTGAAGGCCGAACGCGAGGCCCAGGAACGCCGCCTCAAAGAGCTCCTCGCAACCCTCAGCTGAACGCCGAAATGTACCTGGCCAGGACGCTGGTGATGTTGGGGCAAACGCGCGACCTTGTGCACCAACCGACCACCAGCGCTCCGCCGATCTGGTCGACCCGTGCTCGAGGTCGCCTGGGCCGGACACGCGGACAGGAGGTGTCGAGCGGTCGGCGCCTCGCGCAGGTACTGCTGAGCGTGCCGAGTACGTGTCCGGCGTGACACCTCCTGTCGAGACGCACGACCCACCACATATCCGGCCGGCGCAGTCCGGCCTCCAAGCACAGCGCCGGCCGTCGACCCGCCGGGTCATTTCGACGGATAACCCCTGCAATTGCCGGTTGTCACCTCGCGTTTTGGGGGAAGAACCGGTGATTTCAGTGGATAACCCATGGAATGCGTGGCGCGGGGTCGGCGGGGTCGTGCGGCGGCGGGGCGGGCCGGGGTGGGCCGGGGTGGGGTGGGGTGGGGTGGCCCTAGTGCCAGTTGCTGATCTGTACGTCGCGGGGCGCGGGGTCGCCCGTACCGGTCTCGACGTACTTCTTCAGGCTCAGCAGGTACGAGCCCCACTTGGTGCTGCAGTGGTACATGAACTCGACCGGCTCCTTCCAGCCCTCGTGCTTGAACAGGACGATCGTGTAGTCGTCGGCCGTGCTGAGGTCGAAGCGGACCTCGGTGCCGATCCACTCCTCGGGACCGTGCACGACCTCCCAGCGCACGAGCTCGCCGGGCCTGGTCTCCAGCAACTTCATGCCGAACGAGCCGCCGGCGACGGGGAAGTGGAAGTCGATCACGCCGCCGACGGAATCGTCGCCTTGGGTGTCGTCGGTCCACCAGCCTGCGAGGCCAGGGATCGTGGTGAGGGCCTTCGAGACGTCCTCGGGGGACGCCGTGATTCCGACGCGGTGCAAGATGTCGAGCATGGGAGTACCTCTCGTTCAGGTGTCTGTACTGCGTTGAATGGATTCGGCGATCCGCTTGATGCGCTGGAGCCGGCGGTCCCAGGCGTCACTGACCGAGGTCAGTTGCGCGATCGCTCGGGCAAGCTGTGATTCGTCCACGGTGTAGCGCCGTTCCCGCCCCGCCGGCTTGGCGTGCACCAGGCCGACCCGCTCAAGGACGGCGAGATGTTTGGCGACGGCCTGCCGGGTGACCGGCAGTTGATCGCTCAGGCCGGTCGCGGTCCCGCCGCCGTTCGCGAGCAGCAGGTCGAGCATCCGTCGCCGGGTCGGATCGCCGACCGCCGACCAGAGCCCGTCGTCGATCACGGCGCGGACACCAGCCGGTCGACGTACGGGACGAGGCGGGGGAGGAAGTAGTTCCAGCCGTTGATGTGATCGCGGTACTGCGCCTCGGACGCCTCGTCGAACCCGGTCTCGGCGAAGCGCAAGACGGTGCCCGTGCCAGCGGCGACGAGGTCGAAGGTCACCAGCAGCGAGTTCGCTTCGGTGGCGGTCTCGCCCTCCGGATAGTCCCACCGGAAGGCGAACCGTCGCGGCGGGTCGGCCTCGACGACCGTGAGCGCAACGACCTTCCCGTCCGGCTTCTCACCGAACGAGACGGTCCCGGTGGCGCCGGCGACCGGGTCGAGGTCCGCATCGTCAGGCCACCACTCGCGCAGGTGCTCCGGCGAGCTGATCACCTCGTAGACCACCTCGGGCGCTGCCTCCACCCGGATCTCCCGCTCGATGGTCCGGTCCGCCATCTCACCCACCGTCCTTTCGCAACCTTTGGTTGCCTATGACTGTAGAGCACTCTCAGAGCATCCGCAACCATTGGTTGCATGACGGTCAGTGGGAACATTGTGATGACCTGAACTGTTGTGAAGCTTCACGACACAGGAGCGGGGAGGAACTGCATGTCCTCAGGGATGGCACGCGCCGGCATGGGCGCTTACGGCTGGCGGCGCCAGGATTCGTCCGTGACCGGGCAGAAGCTCGCCAAGGGCACACTGCGCCGGATCGCGCGGTTCGCGAAGCCGTACCGCTGGTACATCTCGGTGTTCCTGGTGCTGGTCATCCTGTCGGCGTTCATGGTCATCGCCTCGCCGCTGTTGTTCAAGAAGATCGTCGACGACGGCATCACCAAGGGGAACGCCCGACTGGTCACCGCGCTCGCGCTGGTGGTCGCCCTGCTCGCGGTGGTCGAGGCCGGGCTCGGGCTGATGCAGCGCTGGTTCTCCGCGCGGATCGGCGAAGGGCTGATCTTCGACCTGCGGACCAAGGTCTTCGGGCATGTGCAGCGGATGCCGGTCGCGTTCTTCACCCGGACGCAGACCGGCGCGTTGGTGTCCCGGCTCAACAACGACGTGATCGGCGCGCAGCAGGCGTTCACCTCGACGCTGTCCGGCGTGGTCTCGAACATCATCAGCCTGATCCTCGTGGTCGGCGCGATGCTGGTGCTGAGTTGGCAGTTGACGGTGGTGGCGATCCTGCTGCTGCCGGTGTTCCTCATCCCGGCACGGATCCTCGGTCGCCGACTGGCCGCGCTGACGCGCGAGCAGATGAACCTCAACGCCGAGATGTCGACGGCGATGACCGAGCGGTTCAGCGTCGGCGGAGCACTGCTGGTCACGCTGTTCGGTACGCCGTCGATCGAGAACAAGGACTTCGGTGAGCGAGCCGGACGGGTCCGCGACCTGGGCATCCGGATCGCGATGCTTGGCCGCGTGTTCTTCACGGCACTCACCCTGGTCGCCGCATTGGCGACCGCCTTGGTGTACGGCGTCGGCGGCAACCTGGCTGTCCGCGAGACGCTGACCGTCGGGACCCTGCTGGCCCTGGTCGCCTTGCTCGGCAGGCTGTACGGCCCGCTGACGGCACTGTCGAACGTGCGGGTCGACGTGATGACCGCGCTGGTCTCGTTCGAGCGCGTCTTCGAGGTGCTCGACCTCGAGCCGATGATCAAAGACGCTCCGGATGCCAGGGAACTGCGCAGTGAGCGGGCCGGGGTCGAGTTCGACCACGTGGCGTTCGCCTACCCGACGGCCGAGCAGGTGTCGCTCGCGAGCCTGGAGTCGGTTGCTGTGCTCGACAAGCGGGTGTCCTCGCAGGTGCTCGAAGACGTGAACTTCGCCGTCCAGCCCGGCCAGATGGTCGCGCTGGTCGGCCCGTCGGGCGCCGGCAAGACCACGATCACGAACCTGGTGGCCCGCCTGTACGACGTGACCGGCGGGGCCGTGCGGGTCGGTGGGCAGGACGTCCGCGAGGTGACGCTGCAGTCGCTGCACGACACGATCGGGTACGTCACGCAGGACGCGCACATGTTCCACGACACGATCCGGGCGAACCTCGCGTACGCGAAGCCGGACGCCACCGACGACGAGATGATCGAGGCCCTGAAGTCCGCGCAGGTGTGGACGTTGGTGTCGTCCCTGCCCGACGGCCTCGAGACCGTGGTGGGGGACCGTGGCCACCGGCTGTCCGGTGGCGAGCGGCAGCGCCTCGCGATCGCGCGTTTGTTGCTGAAGGCACCGCAGATCGTCGTACTGGATGAAGCCACGGCCCATCTGGATTCCGAGTCCGAGGTCGCCGTACAGCGGGCGCTCGACACCGCGCTGGAAGGGCGTACGTCGCTCGTGATCGCGCACCGCTTGTCGACGGTGCGGAACGCCGACCTGATCCTGGTCGTTGACCGCGGCAACATTGTCGAGCGGGGTACGCACGAGCAGTTGCTCGCCCAGGGCGGGGAGTACGCCGACCTGTACCACACCCAGTTCGCCGAGACCGGATCCGCTGCCGGCGTCTGAGCGAGCTACTTTGGTTGTGAGGGGCAGTGAGGGGGAGCGGACGATGATCAGACTGGCCTTGGCTCTCGCCGCGGGCTACGCCGGCTACAAACTCGCGTATCACTCCGAGGACGGCCGCCACTACGGCGAAACCGGCGACCGAACGATCCGCACCACGGTGTCGCTGCTGATGGCCGCCCTCGCGGTCGGCGTCACCTACGCAGTCATGCTCCGGTTCTGACCGCTACGAAGCGGACGCCTTCTCTGGGTCGTGTTCCAGCAGGTGGAGGACCGGTACGCCGAGGTGGCGGCGGGCGGAATTGGTCCAGTCCAGGTGGAAGAACTCGGCCACCACGTGTGGCCGGGTCAGGATGATGACTTCCTGGCCCTGCACGTGGTCCACGGTGGCGATCAGGGCGTCGATCGGGCGGTCGTGCGAGATGCCGCCTTCCGCGTGCTGCCCGAGGTCGCGCAGCCGCTGGACGCTGCGTCCGCTGCAGCCCTTCGCCTCGGTGTCGATCGCCTTCTGCGCCTCGGCGAGATCCTGGCGCTGACTGGCCAGCCCTGGACCGTACAGGTCCGCGGTGCCCAGCGCGCTGATCGAGGCCTCCACACCCGCCTCGGCGTTGTGGCACGGCACGAGCACGTGATACGTGACGGACTCGGGCATGTCCTGGTGCAGTTCAACGACGCGTTTCGCGTCCGGCGCCGATAGTTCCTGTTCGACGAGCAGTACGACGTCGTACATCGCAACCTCCGGTTCCTACCAGTCGGTATGCCTCCATAGTGCCCCCAAGAAGGCCCGATGTATTCGCTCCCGGCCGAGCCACCCCCTCAAACAATCAACTGAATCGTTCCAGTCTCCGACGCCCATAGGTCCGGAGTGCCCGCAACAGGTCGACCTGCCGGAACGCGGGCCAGTACAGGTCGCAGAACTCGACCTCCGAGCGCGTTGCCTGCCACAACAGGAAGTCCGACATCCGGAGCTCCCCACTCGTCCGGATCACCAGGTCGGGATCCGGCAGCTCAGGCAGATAGAGGTGCCGGCCGATCACGTCCTCGCTCAGCTCGTCGGCGACATCCTCCAGCGAACGCCCGGCAGCCGCAGCCTCGTCCAGCACAGCCCGTACGGCGTCCACCACCTCGAGCCGGCCCGAGTATCCGATCGCGAGCGTCAGGTCACCCGCATCCGTCCGGTCGCGGGTCTCCTCGACCGCCTCCTTCAGTGCGCGAGCGGTTGTATCAGGCAACAAATCAAGTTGGCCCGCGACGTGGAGACGCCAGCGGTGGTCACGCCGTACATGCTCGGCCAGGACCGTCTCGGTGAGCTGCATCAGGTAGTCGACCTCGGCCGAGTCGCGGCGCCGGATGTTGTCCGCCGACGCGACCCAGGCGGTCACGCAGTGCACGCCCGCCTCGGAACACCAACGCAGGAACAGCTCCAGATGCTCTGCGCCGAACCGGTGGCCGATCCGCACGTCGTCGTACCCGGTCCGGCGTGCCCACCGGCGGTTGCCGTCCATCGCGATCGCGATGTGCCGCGGTATCGGCAGTCCGGCCAGTTGGCGTCGCAGGATCCGGGCGTAGACGTCGTACAGAACCTGCATCAGCGTTGGGCGCTGGAGAGTACGTCGGCCAGGTCGAACTTGACTGGCTCCTCAAGTTGTTCGTAGGTGCAGGACTCAGGGGTGCGGTCCGGGCGCCAGCGGACGAACTGTGCGGTGTGGCGGAAGCGGATGCCTTCCATGTGGTCGTAGCGAACCTCGACCACGCGCTCCGGCCGCAGCGGCACGAACGACAGGTCCTTGCCTGCCTGCCACCGGCTGCCTTCGGCGTTGCGCGGCGTACGCACGCCTTCCTCCTGCTTCGCCCACGCCCACGGGTGATCGTCGAACGTCGTGACGAGCGGCTGCATCTCCTGGAAGAGTTCTTTGCGCCGTTCGAGCGGGAACGCACCGATCACGCCGACACTGGCGAGCGTGCCGTCGTCGCTGTACAGCCCGAGCAGCAGCGACCCGATCCGGTCCGGCCCGCTCTTGTGCACGCGATACCCGGCGACCACACAGTCCGCCGTGCGCTCCGGCTTGACCTTGAACATGACCCGCTTGTCGGGCTGGTACGTGACGTCCAACGGCTTCGCGATCAGCCCGTCCAGACCCGCGCCCTCGAACTGCTCGAACCACTCCGCGGCCGTGTCGCGGTTGGTCGTCGCCGGCGTGACATGGATCGGCGCCTTCACTCCAGCCAACGCGTCGATCAGAGCGGTACGCCGTTCCCCGAACGGACGCTCCATGTAGTCGTCATCGCCGAGCGCCAGCAGGTCGAACGCGACGAACCGCGCCGGCGTCTTCTCCGACAGCATGTTCACCCGGCTCGCGGCGGGGTGGATGCGCTGCTGCAGCACCTCGAAGTCGAGCCGGTCGCCGGACGCACCGATCACGATGATCTCGCCGTCGATCGCGCAGCGCTCCGGCAGGTTCGCCTTCACCGCCTCGACCAGCTCGGGGAAGTAGCGCGTCATCGGCTTCTCGTTCCGGCTGCCGATCTCCACCTCGTCCCCGTCCCGGAAGATGATCGAGCGGAACCCGTCCCACTTGGGCTCGTAGCTCATCTCCCCGCGCGGGATCTCCTTCACGGGCTTGGCGAGCATCGGCTTGACCGGTGGCATCACAGGCAGTCGCATCCCGTCATTCTCACCCACGGCCAACTCGTGGGCGATCGGGCGCGTCGAACCAGTGAGGACGAAATGACCAACTCGGGAGGTTGATCATGAAGATCAAGGGTCTATCCAAGGCCGGCGGGATGGCGGCCGCGCTCGCGGTTGCTGCCCCGCTCGTGCTCGGCGGTTCGGCGGCTCCGGCCGTTGCTGCCGGTGCTCAGACGACCGCCTCGTGCGGTGCGTCGGTCGCTCGGCTCGATGCGGTCACCTACGCGGACCGATTGGTCCGCGCCTGGGGTCGCGGTGACACGAGAATGACAGCTTGTTACGGCACGACTGACGTCACGCGGGCTCTGTTCGCCCAGGCGTCGCCCGGTGGGATCCACTGGCGCAGGATTTCAGAGGAAGGCGCTGCCGGGACGATCTATGTGACCTACCACGACGACGCCCGCGGCGGGAATCTCACCCTCGGGGTGGCGAACGCCGCGCCGGAGCTGCGCGGTCCGGACGGCTGGCACGCCGCCAGAGTCGTGAGCTTCGCCAACGAACCGCGTGCGTGGAACGCGGTGCAGTGGTCCGACAACCTGGTCCGCGCCTGGGGTCGCGGCGACACGAAGTGGATGACGTACTACGCGACGCCCGCGGTGACGAAGGCGTTGACGAACATCTCCGCGTCCGGCGGACCGTCCTGGCGCCGGATCACGACTGAGGGTGCGGCAGGTACGACGTACGTGACGTACCGGAACGACGCCAACGGTCACCAGTTGGTCGTCGGGATCTCGAACATCGGGCTCTCGCAGGGCGATGCAAACGTCGCCTACCGGATCCAGTACCGCTGAGCTGGTCCCCGGCCGCCCCCGGGGTTCGGTGGACAGTGAACCGGACCGGACCGGACAATGCTGAGATGACATCGGTTCCGGCGGAGGGGACGCGTCCGTCGGACGCCGAGCGGGATCGTGCCCTGGCCATCCTGCGCGAGGGCGCCGGGACCGGTCGGCTCTCACACGACACCTTCGTCCGCCGGATGAACTTTGTGCTGCGCGCCCAGAGCCGCGGCGAACTCGCCGACGCCATTCGCGACCTGCCTCGCGAGGAGCCACGCGTCACGCGCCGGCTCCGGGACTTCCGTTCTCGACTGCCCCGGCTGGAAGTCATCCGCAGCCCCAGCCCGGCCCGGCCACCAGCGCGGGCGGACGGCTGGCCGGGTGCCGGGACACCTGAGCAGCCGGGTGGGGTCGTCGGTGCGTGGTTCGGGTTTCTCGAGCGGCTCGGGTCCCTTCCGCGGGTTGCAGTCGTGCAGAAGACGCCCGCTCTGCCGCCGCCCGGGCTCGCATTGCCGGCGCCAGGATCGCCGACGGTCCGGATCGGTCGTGGGCCGGGTGCGACGCTGCGGTTGGCCGACCTGTCCGTGTCCCGGTTCCACGCGGAGCTCCGGTACGTGAACGACGGGTGGATGGTGCGCGACCTCGGCTCGATGAACGGGACAGAGGTCAACGGTCTGCGCCTCACCACCCCGGTCCGGGTCCGGCCAGGCGACCAGGTCCGTTTCGGCGCGGTGGCGTACGTACTGACCTGGACCGATCAGCCCGACTAGTTGCATCCGGTACTTGGGTACAGGTTTACCGTCGATGTCATGACCGAACACCTCACCTGGGCTCCGGCCGCCTGCACCCTACCGACCGCAGAGCAACCGCTCCGCGTGGCCGAGTTCGACCAACTCTTCGCGGACCATCTCCGCAACGCCAACCGCGTCGACCCCCAGACACTCGACCTGACCCTCGCAGCCGAAGGCCGCGACACCACCGCCGACCTGACCGCCCGCGAGACCGAGTGCTGCTCGTTCTTCGCCTTCACCCTCACCGAACCAACCGACGGCCATTTCCACCTGCGCATCGGCGTACCTGCCACGCAAGTCGCCGTACTGGATGGACTGGCGGATCGGCTGCCGGCGTGAGATCCGGCGAGGTGGCAGCCGCCGCCGGCGTGAACTTGCAGACCCTGCGGTACTACGAACGCCGCGGTCTGCTCGACGAGCCGGTGCGGAGTCTTGGCGGGCATCGCGTCTACCCGGAGGCTGCGGTCACCACGTTGCGCGTGATCAAAGCGGCGCAGCGGCTCGGGTTCACGCTGACTGAGGTGTCCGAGCTGCTCAACACAGCCAGGCATCGGCATGCGCTCGGCGAGGGAGCTGGGCTGCAGGCACGGGCTCGCGAGAAGCTGACCGCTGTGGAAGCGAAGATCGCCGACCTCACCGTCATCGCCGACACCCTGCGCGCGGGAATCGCGGCCGGCTGCGACGACCTGCAGACCTGTGCGGGCGATCCCAACTGCCCACTCCCATTCACCGAGCTCGGCCAGGGCGAGCGCCTGTGACCGTACTGCGGTCCGTGGCGCTCTTCGTCCTGGCCGCGCTGGCCGAGATCGGTGGTGCCTGGCTGGTCTGGCAGGGCTGGCGCGAGCATCGGGGTCTGTGGTGGATCGCGGGTGGCGTGATCGCGCTCGGTGCCTACGGCTTCGTCGCGACCTTCCAGCCGGATCCGAACTTCGGCCGCATCCTCGCGGCGTACGGCGGTGTGTTCGTGGCCGGCTCGCTCGCGTGGGGAATGGTGGTCGACGGCTTCCGTCCGGACCGCTGGGACCTCCTCGGTGCCACGATCTGCCTCGTCGGCGTCGTCGTGATCATGTACGCGCCGCGCAGCTCCTGACCGTCAACGGTCGGTGATGATGCGGCCGCCGTCGAGGAACGGGTCGAACGCGCCGTGGGCCGTCGTACCGTCCTTGGCCGGGATGACCTCCTTGGAGTACTGCGCGATGTACACGCGCCGGTTCCGGTCGGTCAGGTTCGCCCCGCTGCGGTGGATGACGACGCTGGAGAAGACCACGATCGAGCCGGCCTTCGCGGTCATCGGGATGCCGGGATCCGAGCCGAAGTAGCAGACCATGTCGTTGAGTTCCGGGTCCTGGATGTGCTTGATGTACGACTTGATGCCGGACCGCGAGTACGGCAGCAGGTAGACCGAGCCGTTCTCCTCGGTGACGTCGTCGAGGGCGATCCAGCAGGTGACATACGGGTCGTGGTCCTCGTGCACGTAGCCGGAGTCCTGGTGCCAGGCGAACGCCGTGTCCGGGTCGCCGGCCTTGATCACGTACTGCTCCCAGAACAGGAAGGCGTCGTCGCCCAGCGTCGCCCGGCAGATCTCGGCCATTGTGTCGCTGAACAGGAACTGCCGCAGCTCGGGCCGGTCCTGGTAGATCATGCTGCTGAAGTACCGCTTGCCCCGGTGGTTGATGCCGAGCGAGTCGGTGCCGGCTTCGTCCATGGCGGCGTCGAGCTTGTCGATCGAGTACTGCGCTCCGCCGCGCAGCAGCTCGAGCTGCTCGTCGGTGAGCACGCTGTCCAGCACGAAGTAGCCCTCGTCGCGGAACTGGGCCAGGTGCTGGGGCGTGATCAGGTCGGTCGAGGTCGTCATGCGGTCCTCCGGTCGGTCGGATCGTTCCTACCCCTCAAACGCTAGGGCGGCGGGGACCGGCAGAGAATGTCTCCGCGCGACCGCGGCATGAACATTTTGGCGTACCGTGGCCGCCATGGCGGAGCGGACGGTCGTCGCGATCTCCGACGGGCGGGTGACCCGGCTAGGTCAGATCGTGCTCGCGGGCGAACTGGTCGACGACGAGCCGATCATGCCGTCGACGCTGCGGGTGATGGACGCGTACGTGCTGTCGGTGCTGATCGGTGGTGAGGGCAACTATCGCGACGCGGACGGGCGCGACGAGCGGATCACGCCGGGCGCGCACACGATCGTGCCGCCAGGGTTCCCGCACACGTACGGCACCGATGCGGGGGAGCGGTGGACGGAGTTGTTCGTCGTCTTCACCGGACCGCTGTTCGACTCGCTCGCCCACCTGGCCGGGGCCGGTCCGCGGTACCCGGTGCCCCCGCCGTCGATCGAGGCCCTGCGCACCGTACTGCGCTCGCCACCGCGGACGCGCCGGGTCGCGGAGCATCAGTTGCTGGCGCTGGCCGACTGGCTGATCGACACCGACGACACCGCGGACAGTCCCGACGTGAGCATGGAGATCGTGGACGCGATGGGCCGGTTGGCCGACGACCTCACCGCGAGCACGGACCTGGCGACCGTGGCCGCCGAGTCCGGGCTGAGCTACGACACCTTCCGGCGCCGGTTCACCGAACAGGTCGGCCAGACGCCGGCGGCGTACCGGAGTGTGCGTCGGCTCCAGGCCGCGGCCACCCTGCTGCGGCTGACCGATCTGACCCACCGGGAGATCGCGCGGACCCTCGGTTTCGCGGACGAGTTCCACCTGTCGCGCCGGTTCCGGTCCCACTTCGGTGTGTCGCCGCGCGCATACCGTCGGTCCTGAAATCCGCCTTGACACCTCGCCCGGAGTGAGATGGGGTGGTCTGAAACCGGTTTCAGACCAAACGCCCTGGAGGACTGATGAGCACCGGCACCACCGCCCGCGAGAACTGGGAGCAACGCATCGCGAGTCGTTCCGACGAGCGCGAGACCGTCCCCATGCCGCAGCTGCCACCGCCCGCCGGCCTCACCGTCGTCGAGGGCCTCGGACACGTGACGCTGCGCTGGGAGCCGGTGGAAGGCGCGATCGGCTACCTCGTGCACCGTGCGCCGGCCGGTTCGCCGCGCGCCGGCCTGGCGCCCGTCGACCACCTCGGCGGCGACGTCCTGTCGGTCCCAGAGACGTGGTACGTCGACACCACCGGCGAGCCCGGCATCGCCTACGACTACGCCGTCGCCTCGGTGCCGACCGTGACCGAGCACGGCGAGGTCGGCGATCCGGTCACCGCCACTGCCAAGCCCGCGGACGGAAGCGTCCCAGTGGTCGACCTGACCGTCACCACGACAGCGGACGGTACGCCGCTCGCGAAGCCCTGGCAGCCGATGATCGGCAGCGAGCGGCTGAGCCAACTGTTGTGCACCGACACCTCCGGCGGCCAGGTGATCGGGACCGAACTGGAGGCCGCGCTGCGCCGCGTCCACGACGAGATCGGCGTCTCGACCGTACGGGCGCACGCGATCCTGCACGACGACCTCGGCGTCTACCGGGAGGTCGACGGCGAACCGGCGTACGACTTCAGCCGGATCGACGAGGTGTACGACAAGCTGCTCGCGATCGGCCTGCGCCCGTGCGTCGAGCTCGGCTTCATGCCGCGCGACCTGGCCAGCGACCCGGATCGCACCGTCTTCGAGTACGGCGGCATCATCTCGCCGCCGAAGGACTGGGATCGCTGGTCGGATCTGATCGGCGCGCTGGTGCGGCACCTGATCGACCGGTACGGCGCGGACGAGGTACTGCGCTGGGACTTCGAGGTGTGGAACGAGGCCAACCTCGAGGTGTTCTGGTCCAGCACCCGCGACGAGTGGATGCGCCTGTACGACGTGACGGCCGCCGCGGTGAAGGCGGTCGACCCGCGGCTCGCCGTGGGCGGACCGTCGTCGGCCGCCGCAGGCTGGGTGGACGAGCTGCTGGAGCACACCAGCCGGTCCGGAGCGCCGGTCGACTTCGTCACCACTCACACCTACGGCAACTCGCCGCTCGACCTGCGGCCGACGCTGGCCCGCTACGGCAGTACGGCGCGGATCCTGTGGACCGAATGGGGTGTGACTCCCACGCACTTCAACCCCGTCAACGACAGCGTCTCCTCGGCGACGTTCCTGCTGCACGGGATGCACTCGGCGTCGGGCCGGCTGGACGCGCTGTCCTACTGGGTGGCGAGCGACCACTTCGAAGAGCTCGGCCGGCCGCCGCGGCTGCTGCACGGCGGGTTCGGGCTGATCACCGCCGGCGGGATCGCCAAGGCGCGCTACCACGCGCTGCACCTGCTGTCCCGGCTCGGCGACACCGAGCTGCCGGTCGAGGCATCCGGCGACGGCGCCGACGGGCTGGTGCAGGCCTGGGCCTCACGGCATGACGACGGCAGCCTGAGCATCCTGGTCTGGAACCACACGCTGGACCAGGGCAAGGCGGGTGGCGATTCCACTCTCCGTCGTACCATCCGGCTGCGCCTGCAGGACGGCGGTACGGCGCGAGTCACCCGGTTGGACGCCGACCACGGCGACATCACGACCCTTGCCAAGCGGATCGGCGTACAGAACTGGCCGACGGACGCGCAGTGGGTCGAACTGCATCGCGCCGACCAGCTGGCGGCCGAGCCGGTCGAGGTCACCGCCGGAGTTCTCGAGCTCGACCTGCCGCAGCCGTCGGCAGTCCTGATCCAGGTCACCGTCTGATCCCCGTCCCCGGGCGCGTGGTTCAGGCGATGTCCCGCGCGCCCGGGCGAGGGATGGCGGCCAGCAGCTTGCGGGTGTAGGGGTCCTTGGCCTCTGCGATGACGTCGAGCGTCGGGCCGCGCTCTACCATCACGCCCTGGTTCAGCACCATAACCTCGTCAGCGAGCAGCCGGGCGCTGAGCAGGTCGTGGGTGATGTAGAGCATGGCGATACCGCGATCGCGGACCAACTGGTCGAGCAGCGCGATGATCTCGGCGCGGATGGACACGTCGAGCATCGAGATCGGCTCGTCGGCGACGACCACCTCGGGCTCGGGTGCCAGGGCCCGTGCGATGACTACGCGCTGACGCTGCCCGCCGGACAGCTGGTGCGGCAGCTTGTCCAGGTACTGGTCCGCCGGGCTCAGCCCGACGGTCTCGAGCAGCTCGGCAGCCCGCGCACGGGCCTCGGCGCCGGTGAGACCGAGGTGGTTGCGGAGCGGACGACTGAGCGCGTACGCGACAGTCCGGGTCGGGTTGAGGGCCGAGAACGGATCCTGGAAGACCAGCTGGACATGCCGCCGGTACTTCCGCAGCGCCCCGCGTCCGAGGTGGTCGACCGGCTCGTCCTTGAACCGGACCGACCCGGCGGTCGGACGCTCCACGCCGGTGAGGATGCGAGCGATCGTCGTCTTGCCCGAACCGCTCTGGCCGACCAGCGCGGTGACCTGACCCGGCCGCAGCGCGAACGACACGTCGTCCACGGCCTGGGTGAGAGTCGTGTTCAGTCCGCGCCTGGTCTTGTAGACCTTGCTGACACCGTCCACCACGAGCACCGGCTCCGCATCGGCGCGCTCCGACAAGCCGGCGGCGAACACCTGATCACGGCGGCGCAACTCTGCCGCCTTCTCCAGTACGACGCGGGCGTCGCCGGACTGCTCGACGAGCAGGCACCGCACCTGGCCGAGACTCGCCGGCAGCAGCTCCGGGTGCACGGTCCGGCAGGCGTCCACCGCGACCGGGCAGCGCGGCTGGAACAGGCAGCCGGCGTGCGGCTGCGACAGGTCCGGCGGCCGGCCCGGGATGAACTCGACCTCGACGACCTGGTCTCGCGGGTCGGCGTACGAACCGAGCAGGCCGGCGCTGTACGGATGCAGGTGGCGGGTGACCATCTCCGCGGCAGGCTGGTCCTCGACGATCTCCCCGGCGTACATCACCATCACCCGGTCGGCCAGTTCCATCACCGTGCCGAGATCGTGGCTGATGAACAGTACGGCGAAACCGAGCCGCGCCTGCAGCACGCGCAGCCGGTCGAGGATGTCGCGTTGCACGACGACGTCCAGCCCGGTGGTCGGCTCGTCGAGCAGCACGAACCGCGGCTCGAGAGCCAGCGCCAGTGCGAGCGCGACCCGCTGCTTCATGCCGCCGGACAGCTCGTGTGGGAACCGGCTCAGCACCGAGCGGTCCAGCGACACCATCTCGAGCAGCTCGGTGGCGCGGGCGTCGACGTCCAGGTCGTTGCCCAGGGCATCGGAATGGGCCTCGAACGTGTCGGCGAACTGGCGCCGGACGGTGATCACCGGGTTGAGCGAGTTCATGCTCGACTGGAAGACGGTGGACAGGTCGACCCAGCGCAGCGACCGCAGGTCGTCCTCGGGCGTCGTGGTCACGTCCTGCCCGTCGAACCTGATCGTGCCGCCGGTGATCGCGGCCGGCCGGTCCAGCAGCCGCAGTACGGCGTTGCCGAGCGTCGACTTGCCGCAGCCGGACTCGCCGAGCAGGCCGACGAACTCGCCGTCGTGGACCTCGAAGCTGACCCGGTCCACCGCCCGGACGGCGGCGGAGTCGCGCGGGCTGTACGTGACGCTCAGGTCGCGGACCTCGAGCAGAGCCATGTCAGTCCTCCCTCAGATGCGGGTTGCTCAGCGCGTCGATGCCGAAGTTCATCAGCGTGAACGAGGTGATCAGCAGTGCGAGCGCGAGCCCGGGCGCCACCAGCCAGGCCCACTGGCCGGTGGTCAGTGCGCCGCCGAGGCTGGCCTGGTTGAGCATCGTGCCCCAACTGACGGTCTGCGGATCGCCGAGACCGAGGAACGCCAGACCGGCCTCCGCGCCGATCGCGCCGAGCGCGGCACCCATGAAGCCGACCACGATCAGCGAGATCATGTTCGGCACGATCTCGAACGCGATGATCCGGGCCGTGCTGTCGCCGGCGAACTTCGCCGCGGTGATGTAGTCCCTGGTCCGCAACGTGATGATCTGGGCGCGTTTGATCCGGGCGCCGTACGCCCAGCCGGTCACGGTGATCACGATGATGATCAGCCCGAGCCCCTTCACCGGCGCGTACCCGGCCAGCACGATCATCAGCGGCAGCACCGGCACGACCAGGCCGAGGTTGATGAAGAACGAGAGCACCTCGTCCACCACCCCCCGCAGGTATCCGGCGGTGAGACCGACGGCCATCGCGATGAGTGTGCTCAGCACACCGGCCACCAGCCCGACGATGAGCGAGGTGCGAGCGCCGTAGATGAGTTGGGAGAACACGTCCTCACCACGGGCCGTGGTGCCCAGCCAGTGCGCGGCACTCGGCCCCTCGGACGCCCCGAACTCGTCGAGCCGCGGGCCGTACGGCGCGATCACCGGAGCGAGTACGGCGATCACGATGAACGCCGCCAGCATCAGCATGCCCACCCGGCACTTCCCGTTGCGCCACAGGATCACGAACCAGCCGGGCAGCCGGCTGGACGCGTCGGCGTCCAGCGCGGTGACCCGCAAGGCCTCGGTGTCGATGGTTTCCGGTGTGGTCGTCATACCGCCTCCGCCCGTCGTACTCGCGGATCCAGGAACCCGTACGTCACGTCGGCCAGGAAGTTCGCCGTCAGTACGCCGATCGTGGTGAACAGGAACAACGCCTGCATCAGCGGATAGTCCTTGTTCGACACCGCCTCCAGCAGCAGCCGGCCGAGCCCGGGGTAGTTGAAGATCGTCTCGACCAGCACCGTCCCGCCGAGCAGGCTGCCGAGTGCGATCGCGAACCCGGTGACGTTCGGCAGGATCGCGATCCGGGCGCCGTACGTCAGCGCGATCCGCCGCCGCGGCAGCCCCTTCGCCCGGGCCAGCCGCGCGTAGTCCTCGCCGAGGGTCTGGACCATGTTGTTGCGCATGCCGATGATCCAGCCGATCGGCCCCGTGATCAGCAGTGCCACCGCAGGAAGCACGCTGTGCTGGAACGCATCGGAGACGAACAGCCAGGTCCAGCTCGGACTGCTGCCGCCGCCGTACCCGCCGCCGTCGGGGAACCAGTTCAGCGTGATGGCGAAGACGAAGATCAGCAGCAGCGCGAGCCAGAAGAACGGCAGCGTGCCGACGAACGTCGACCCGAGTGTGATGACCGAGTCCACCCGCGAGTTGCGCCGGTACGCCGCCCACGCGCCGAGCAGCGTGCCGATCGCGAACGACAGCATCTGCGTGACGCCGACCAGGATCAGCGTCCATGGCAGGGCGCTGCTGATCATGGCTGTCACGGTGTAGGGGAAGTACGAGTACGACACCCCGAAGTGCCCGGTGCAGATCGCGCCCAGATAGTCCCAGTACTGCGACAGCAGGTTGCCGTCGGGAGTCCCGAGCAGCTTTCGGATGGCCTCGAGCTGGGCAGGGTTGACCGCCGTGGTCTCACCCTGCAGGCGGTTCAGCATCGCCTGGGCCGGATCCCCCGGCTGGAGCCGGGGGATCAGGAAATTCAGCGTCACCGCCGCCCACAGGGTGGCCAGGAAGAACCCGGCCCGCCGGACGAAGTACAGCATCGGCGGTCAGCTCCCGGACGACGGGACGAGGTGGGTCAGCACGACCAGGCCGTTGCCGCCGTCGGCGTACGGGTCCTGCTCGTTCGGCCAGCCCTCGGCCTTCTTGGTGTCGTACTGGAACCACTTGGCGCCGTACCAGATCGGGATCATCGGGACCTGGTTCATCATGATGTCGACCAGTCCGGCCACGGCCTGCTTCTGGGTGCCCTCGTCCGGCGAGGTCTCCAGCTGGCTGAGCAGCTCGTCGGTCTTCGGGTCCTGCCAGCGGATCTCGTTGCTGTCGGCCTTCTTGCCGATCGGGGCGGTGCGGGCGCTGTTCAGCGGGTCGCTGAAGTTCGCGTACATGTTGCAGCCGCCGCCGTGGACGCCGAACATCATGTCGTAGTTGCCGGTGGCCCGTTCCTGGTCGTGCGCCTCCGGCGTCGGGGTGTCCTTGGTGACGTTGAAGCCGAGCGCGGTCAGGTTCTTGATCAGGATGTCGGCGGCCGCGACCCAGTCGACGTACGAGCCGGGCACCTTGAAGCTGAACGAGATCGGCTTGCCGTCCTTGCCGAGCCGGTGGCCCTTGGAGTCCTTGGTGTAGCCGGCGTCGGTGAGCGCCTTGTCGGCGGCCGCCGGGTCGTACTTGATCCGGCCGTCGTCGGCCAGACCCTGCGGCAGCCAGTCCTTCTGGCCCGGTACGACGAGGCCGCTCTGGCTGGCCTGGGTGACGTAGCCGAGCTGGGCCCGGTCGATGACCTGCTGGTGGTTGAACGCCGTCGTCAGTGCCTTGCGGAACGCCGCGTCGTTGAACGGCGTCTCGGTCAGGTTCATGTACACGCTGATCACGCCGCCCGGCGCGTACCAGTAGTGGTGGTTCTTCGGGTCGCGGTCGACGTAGGCCTTCTTGATGTCCTGGACGAACATCGCGTTGGTGTCGTACTCGCCGCGGCTGAGCTTGAGCTGCTCGACCTGGCCACCGGCGTCGGCCTTGTTGAACCGCAGTTCCTTGACCTTGATCTTGTCGGCCTGCCAGTAGTCCGGGTTCCGCTCGACGACCAACTGGCGTGGGTTGAACGACTTCACCTTCATCGGGCCGGTGCCGACCGGTGCGGTCGCGTTCGTGAACGTCGTCGGGTCCGCGACCTTCGACCACACGTGCTCCGGCACGATCCGTACGTCACTCACCAGGGTGAAGACGGAGGCGGCCGGCTTCTTGAACGACATCGTCACCTTGTTGCCGTCGGCCTTCACCGCCGACAGGTACGTCCACACGCCCTTGAGGTCGAGGGCCGGGTACTTCTTGATCATGGTGAAGGTGAAGGCGACGTCGGCCGCGGTGAACGGCTTGCCGTCGTTCCACTTCACGCCGTCGCGGACCGTGTAGACCAGCGTCTGCGGGTCGGTCCACTGGTACGCCGTGGCCAGCCAGGGGAGTGCCTTGCAGCTGTAGCCCTCGACGTACATCAATGGTTCGTAGATGTAGTCCGCCGCGCTGAGCTTGGTGGTTTCGAGATAGGGGTTGTAGTTCGGCTTCGGCGCGGCGCCGCCACCGAAGTCGCCGTAGTTGAGGAAGTCGACCATCCCGTCGCCGGAACTGGCCGTTGTCTGGCCCTCCGTACCGGTACAGCCGGCGAGTAGCAGGCTGACGCATGCCAGCGCGGCAATGAGGGTCTTGAGCCGTGCTCGTCTCGTCATCGGGAGTCCTCCTCAGGGTGTGTCCGGCCCCAGCCGGACGTTGGCGGTTTCCCCCATCGATCCCCGTACGTTCGATCCCCTCAGCTCCGCAGGATCAGGGCACACCCCCGCAGCCGCACGAGCTGCGCAGCACCAGCTCGGTCGGTAGCACGATGTCGCCGGCCGGCTGGTCGAGCGGGTCGGCCAGCAGCCGGGCCGTGGTCGCGGCCAGTTCGCGGATCGGCTGCCGGATCGTCGTCAGTGCGGGCCGCACCAGGGCGGCCATCGGCATGTCGTCGAAGCCGGTGATCGCGACGTCCTGCGGCACCCGCAGCCCTCGGCCGAGCGCGCTCAGCAGGAGACCGAGTGCGGTCTCGTCGTTCGCGCAGACCACCGCGTCGGGCCGGTCGTCGCGATCGAGCAACTGCTCCGCGGCGATCGCGCCGTCGGACTGCTGCAGCCCGACCCGGATCGGCTCGGCCGGTGGTTTGCGGCGAGCTGACTTGTGCGCCGCGAGGAACGCCTGCCAGCGGGCGGTCACGTCGGGGGAGCCGTCCGGCATCCCGACGAAAGCCAGCCGGCGATAACCGTGGTCGACCAGCAGGTGCCTCGTCAGGTCCTTCACTGTGTCGTTGGCGGCGCTGACCGAGGCCTGCGCCGGACCGGCCTCGCTGGCCATCACCACGACGCGGATCTGCTGGGCCACCTTGCCGATCGTGTCGGTCGACACTGTCCCGCCGTGGATGGCCATGCCGTCCACCCGGTCGGCCAGGTCGAGCACGGTGGCGTCGGTGTCGGCGCGCGAGTGCGATGCCAGCACCAGCACGCTGTCGCCGGTCTCCAGCGCCTCGGCCTCGAAGCCTTGGATCAATTCGGAGAAGTACGGCCCGGACAGGCCCGGAAACACCAGCCCCAAGGCGCCGTGCCGGCGCTCGGCCAGTGCACGCCCGAAGTGGCTGGGCTTGTACCCGTGCTCCTCGATCACCCGCAGGACGCGGTCGCGGACCTCGGGGGAGACCGGGGTCGTGCCCCTGGAGACGCGCGAGACGGTCGCGGGGGAGACGCCCGCGATCTCGGCGACCCGGCGGAGCGTGACACGGCTGTTGCCCATCGGCTGAACTCCCGTTACGGTTGAAACCGGTTTCATGAGACCGGTTTCACGACCATAACCACGACCGCGCCCAGTGGCAACAGCTCGGCGCGGCGACCCGGAACGATCCAGACCCGGCGAGGACGTGACTGTGACGACATCTGCGAATCCCCGATCGATACGGCTGGAACGGCGCCGCATCCTGGTGGACGGCGTACCGCGGATCCTGATGGCCGGCGAAGTGCACTACTTCCGGCTGCACCGTGAGGACTGGGCCGACCGGCTCGACAAGCTCGTCGCCGCCGGTTGCGATGCGGTGGCCAGCTACATGCCGTGGATCGTGCATGAGACCGCGTCCGGCGAGGTCGACCTGACCGGCGCCACCAGTGAGTACCGCGACCTGATCGGGTTTCTCGAACTCGCCGCTGAGCGGGATCTGCTGGTGATCGCCCGGCCGGGCCCGTTCGTGATGGCTGAGTTGAAGAACGAAGGCGTGCCGTTCCGGATCTACCGTGAGCACCCGGACGCCGTACCGCTGGGATGGGACGGCAAGCCGGCCAGTACGGCGACCCTGGACTACCTCGAGCCCGGATACCTCGCCGAGGCCGAGCGGTGGTACGCCGCGATCATGCCGGTGCTGGCAGAACGCCTTGTCAGCAAGGGCGGACCGGTCGCTGCGGTCCAGCTGGACAACGAGGTCGGCATGCTCTCGTGGGTCACGAACACTCCGGAGCTGACCGACCGAACGCTGGCCGACCTCGCCGCCTGGGCCGACCAAACCTGGGGCCGCGAGGGCAGCATCGATCGGTACGGCGCCGATCCGAGCGACACCGGGCGTTGGGCATCGTGGTGGCGCGCCGGCGGCACCGGCGGTGGCACGGAGATCCAGCAACTCGCGCTGCACCATGACCTCGGCGCGCATCACCGCGATCGCTATGCGCGGTACCTGCTGCGGCTGCGCGACGTAGCCCTGCAGCACGGTGTCGACGGCGTACCGTTCATGATCAACCTCCACGGCACGTACGCCGGACGCGGCCGGCACTTCCCGATCGGCATCAGTCAGCTCTCCAAGTCGTACGCCGGAGTACCGCAGACGACCTCGGGTTCCGACCACTACATGGGCGAACTGACCGTCGAGAAGGTGCCGGACCTGTATGTGATGAATGCCTTCATGGCCGCGGTCCACGATGCCGACCAGCCGATCACGTCACTCGAGTTCGAGGCGGGGACGGGCGACTACGGCGAAGACCTGAGCTCGCTGACCGCGCCGGAGACCGCAGAGCTGAAGACTCGACTGTGTGTTGCCCAGGGCAACCGCTTGATCAACTACTATCTGTTCGCCGGCGGGCACAACCCACCGCTGGACGAACCGGTTGGCGACGGCAACGACCGGATCGCGTTCACCGGTGAGCGGCACGGCTTCGCGGCGCCGGTCGACCCCGAGGGCCGGCTGAGCCAGACCTACGCGGGTACGGCGAGTGCGGTACGGGCGGTCCATGCTGCCGAACACCTGCTGGCCGACATGGACGAGGAGCACGACGACGTCGTCCTCGGCTACGTGCCGGACCACTACCTGACCGAGTACCACCACCCGGACTCCGCCGTACGCCGTGATCAGGTCGGCGAGCTGGAGCGATACCGGGGGATGGGGCCGCGCGACATCCTCGCCCGCGCCCTGCTGCTCGGCGGCTACTCCTTCGGCGCTGTCGACCTGTCCGGTACGCCGACCTCGGCCGGTGCCGAGCTGGACCCGGCCGGACCGGTGGTCGCGCTGGCGACGCCGCCGGTCCTGAGTCGCGCGATCCAGGAGCGTCTCGCCGAATACGTCCGGGCGGGCGGCAGGCTGCTGCTGCACGGCCGGATCCCGGTCAACGACGACGACGGTACGCCGTGCACAGTGTTCGCCGACGAGCTCGGTGTGAAGGTCGACGGCACCGTTCAGGGCACCCCGCATCTCTTCCCG
Source organism: Kribbella capetownensis (assembly GCF_004331485.1). Classification (GTDB taxonomy): domain Bacteria; phylum Actinomycetota; class Actinomycetes; order Propionibacteriales; family Kribbellaceae; genus Kribbella; species Kribbella capetownensis. The sequence goes on along the minus strand of NZ_SJKD01000003.1, from coordinate 37,385 downwards.
TCAGTGCGTGCGACCGCCTGGGCCGGCGACCAGCCGGAGGTCCGGGTCGGGATGATGGAGCATCTGGTTGCACCGGACGCGGAGCCGCTGGTTGTCGACATCGCGACCGGTGTGCCGGTCGCTGTGGCGCTCGCCGGTGGGCGGGTCGTGGTGATGGCCTGCGACTATCCGTCCCACCTGGACTTCTGGCGGTTGGTGTGGGAGCGGATCGGTGTCCGCCGCCGGATCATTGCCGAGGGCAACACTCCTGGCCTGGTGACCACCAGTACGGTCGATACGACCGGCCAGCGGCTGGTGCATCTGATCAACGTCGCACCGGTACCTCAGACCTTCACGCTGACCGTGGACGGTGCTTCCCTCGACCTCCACCTCGACGCTCGCGAGGGGCTGATCCTGCCGGTCGGCGTACGGCTCGACGACGCGGTACTGCGCTGGTCCACGGCCGAACTGGACGGGCCTGGCGACGGGTCGACCTTGTTGCTGCGGCGACAGGCAGGCCAGGGCCGTGCACTGATCGAGACCACTCGGAATGTCTCCGTCGACGGCGATGCTGCCGTGAGCCGGACCGCAGCGGCCTGGCTCGTCACCTGGCCCGCCGGCCGGGCTGGTGACCGGCTCACACTGCGCCTCTCCTAGGAAGGAACCGCCCACGATGACTTTGTCCATCGGTGTGCTCGGACTCGGAAGTGTGTTCTCCGGCCCGTACGCCGCTTTGATCACCAAGCTCGAGCAGGAAGGACGCGTGCGGCTGGCCGCGGGCTACGACCCCGATCCGGACAAGCGGACCGTCGCCGCGGACCGGTTCGGGATCGACACGACGGCGGGCGGGCCCGAGGACCTGATCGGGCGCGACGACCTCGACATCGTCCTGGTCCTCACCAGCATGAACCAGCACGGCTCACTGGCGCGTGCGGCCCTCGAGGCCGGCAAGCATGTCCTCGTCGAGAAGCCGATGTCCACCTCACTCGAGGACGCCCGGGTGCTGCTCGAGGCCGCCGCCGTCGCACCGGGGCAGCTCGTGTGTGCACCGCACATCGTGCTGTCGCCGACGTACCGGGAGATGCATCGGCGGGTCCGTGACGGTGAGATCGGCGACCTGCACCTGGCCCGGGCCCGGTACGGCTGGTCCGGTCCTTGGTGGGGCCGCTGGTTCTACGAGGCCGGCGGCGGCGCGCTGTTCGACCTCGGCGTGTACAACCTGACCAGTCTGTGCGGGTTCTTCGGTCCGGTCCGGCGGGTCACCGCCATGGTCGGCACCGCCATACCCAAGCGCGAGATCAACGGCGAGTTCGTGACGGTCCGCGCCGACGACAACGCGCAGATCACCCTCGACTTCGGCAACGCCCGCTTCGCCACCATCACGACCGGGTTCACCATGCAGCAGTACCGGTCGCCGGCGATCGAGCTGTACGGCGCCACCGGCGTACTGCAGCTGCTCGGCGACGACTGGGCGCCGAACGGGTTCGAGCAGTGGTCGAACGAGCGGGGATCCTGGGAGGTGTTCGGCGAACGCGACCCGAACTGGCCCTGGACCGACGGCCTGCGGCATCTCGTCGAGAGCGTCGAGAACGGTACGCCGACCGTCACCCGGCCAGACCACGCCTTCCACGCCCTCGAGGTGATGCTCGCCGCCAAGCGTTCCGCCGAGGAGGGCAGCGTGATCGACGTGACGAGTCCCTTCCCGGACCTTGACTACGACACCCCCACCCGCACCGCCGGCGACGCCCACGCCAACCACGACCCCCGCAGCAGCTGAGGTTCAGGGGATCAGCACGACCTTGCCGGTGGTCGACCGGGACTCGAGAGCGCGGTGCGCCGCAGCGGCCTCGGACAGCGGGAACGTCGTCGTGAGCGCCTCCCAGCCTCCGGAGAAGGTCTCCTCCAACGCCGCCTTCTCGAGCTCCCGGAGCCGCGGTGTCAGCTTCGGCCCGATCGCCCAGGTCGCGGTCAGCCCGCGCTTCATCAGGTCCGCGGTGGTGAGCTGGATCGGCCCGCCTCCGGACCAGCCGAACATCAGCACCCGCCCGCCGACCCCGAGCAACTCGAAGGCTCGCTGACCACTCTCGCCACCGACCCCGTCGAGCAGCACCGTCACGGCTCGGTCGCCGAGATCCGCCTGGAGCGCACTCACCCAGTCCGGATCACGGTAGTCGACGGCGTACTGCGCCCCGAGATCCCGGACCAACCGCACCTTCGCCGCCCCACCTGCCAGCCCGATCACGGTCGTCCCCACGTTGCGGGCGGCTTGGACCAGATAGCTCCCGATCCCGCCCGCCGCCGCGGTGACCAGTACGACGTCGTCCGCGGTCAATTGCGCCTGCGAGAGGATCCCGGCGGTCGTCCGCCCGGTCCCGATCGCGGCGACCGCCTGTACGCCGTCCACGTGGTCAGGGAGCTCGTACAGCGACTCCACCTTGGCCACCGCGAGTTCGGCGTACCCGCCGGGGACCATGCCGAGGTGCACGACAACCCGCTTGCCGATCCAGCCTGCGTCGGCCTCGGACCCGACCGCTTCGACCCGGCCGGCGACCTCACGGCCAGGGATCGTGGGGAGCTCAGGCAGGGGGATGGGGCCACCCCCGGCCGCGCCGGATCGGAGCATCGTGTCGACCAGATGGACACCGGCGGCTTCCACCCGGATCAGGACCGTCCCCGGGTCTGGAGCGGGGTCCGGTGCCTCCTCGTAGCGCAGGTTCTCCGGCGGGCCGAACTCGTGCAGCGTCATTGTCTTCACAGTTACCAGAACCTAGAACCTCAATGACTGTTGAGGTCAACCTGTCCCACTTTCTTACGTTGTGTATTAAAGTGCGCGGTAAGGGAGGGGTGTCACGTGGCGAAGATTCTGAAGGGCGCGACCGCGCAGGAGACGCACAGCGCGATCCTGGACCTGATCCGCTCCAGCGGCACTGTCACCCGCGTCGACCTGGCCGAGCGGTCCGGCCTGACCGGCGCGTCCATCTCCCGGGTGGTCAAGCAGTTGCTCGCCGACGGCCTGATCATCGAGACCGGCCTCGGCGACCCGACCGGCGGCAAGCGTGCCACTCTGCTGCAGTTCAACCCCCGCGCCCGGCACGCCGTCGGCATCTCGATCGACACGCCCAGCACGACGTACGTCATCACCGACATGAGTGGGCGGGTGATCGAGCAGGTGTCGTCGCGGGGTATCGGCCGCGACGCGCCCGCGACGGCGGTCAAGCGGATCACTGCCGAGCTCGAGGACCTGATCGTCAAGGCGGACGTCGAGCCGTCCTCGCTGATCGGTGTCGGGGTCGCGCTGGCCGGCCGGCAGGGCGGGGGAGGGCTGCGGCTGCTGCGCACCGACCCGGAGAAGTACGCCTGGGAGCCGTTCGCCGTCCGCGACACGTTGATGGAGACGATCGACCACCCGATCGTGGTGGAGAACGACTCGACCTGTGCCGCCATCGGCGAGTTCTGGGCCGGCCGGATCCCGTCGGCGAACGACTTCGCCACTGTCTACATGGCGGCGGGCTTCGGCCTCGGCCTGGTCACCAACGGCGACGTGTACCGCGGCTCGTCGTCCAACGTCGGCGAGATCGGCCACATGGTCCTGGATGTGAACGGACCGGAGTGCTGGTGCGGCGGCATCGGCTGCCTCGAAAGTCTGGCCGCGCCGGCCGCGGTGGTGAAGCGTGCCGAGCAGGATCCGTCCCTGGCGACCGCACTCGGGCTCCGCGGCCGCCGGACGTCGGTCCGCTCGGACTTCGCCAAGATCGCGCGGCTCGCCGCCGCCGGTGATCCGCGCTGCACCGAGCTGATCGAGGAGTCGGCGACGTACCTGGCCAAGGCCCTGCTGTCGATCACGAACCTGCTCGACCTCGACCAGATCATCCTGGCCGGACCGGGCTTCAGCGAGGCGGGTGACATCTACGTCCGGATCACGACGACGGAGATCAACCGCCTGTCGTTCGTCCGCGCGATGCACCCGACCCGCGTCGAGCAGTCCAAGCTCGGCCCGAGCGCCGCCGCGCTCGGCGCGGCGTCACTCGTCCTGCACAGCCAACTGACCCCCCACCAGAAGTCAGGTCGTTAGGAAGTCCTTCAGCCAGCGGCCGCTCTTCTTCACGATCCGCTGCTGCGTCGCGTAGTCGACGTACACGATGCCGAAGCGGCGGCTGTAGCCCCAGGCCCACTCGAAGTTGTCCATCAGTGACCAGGCGAAGTACCCCTTGAGCGGGAAGCCCTCCGACACCAGATCCCGGCAGACCGCGATGTGCTGCTCCAGGTACGCCTGCCGCTCGTCGTCCTCGACGGTCCCGTCCGCGGTCACCTCGTCGAGGTACGCCGCTCCGTTCTCGGTCACGTACAACGGGAGGTCGGGCGCGAGCTTGTTGATCGTGACCAGGATGTCGCGCAGACCGGTCGCCTGGATCGGCCAGCCCATCTGTGTCCGCGGTAGACCGGTGTCAACGGCAACGACCTTCTCGCTGCCCGGCTGCGTGCTCGGCCGACCGGGGGAGGAGATCGGGCCCTCGGGCGCGGCGACCGTTGTCGGGCAGTAGTAGTTCACGCCGATGAAGTCCAACGGCGCACCGATCAGCGGCAGGTCGGCCTCCTGCGCCGCGAACCAGTCGGTCAGCCCTGTGTCCTCGAGTACGTCGGCCGGGTACTTCGCGGCCAGCAGCGGGTCCAGGAACATCCGGTTCCGCAGCCCGTCGATCCGCCGCGCGGCGTCCAGGTCCGCGGCCGAGTCCGAGGCCGCGTGGATCGGCGCCGGGTTGAGCGCGATGCCGTACGTGCCTTCGTCCGACCGGATCGCCTCGAGCGCGAGCCCATGTCCGAGCAGCAGGTGGTGCACCGCCTTGAGTGCGTCGGTGCCCTCGGTCCGGCCGGGAGCGTGCTCGCCGTTACCGTAGCCGAGGAAGGCCGAGCACCACGGCTCGTTCAGCGTCATCCAGTGCTTGATCACGTCCGACAGCCCGGCGTGCGTGATCGCCGCGTAGTCGCGGAAGCGCTCGGCCGTGTCGCGCACGAGCCAGCCGCCGGCGTCCTCGAGCGGCTGCGGCAGGTCCCAGTGATACAGCGTCGCGTACGGCGTGACGCCGTTCTCCAGGCACGCCTCAGCCAGCCGGCGGTAGAACGTCAAGCCGGCGGGATTGGTGACGCCGGAGCCGGCCGGGATGATCCGCGACCAGGAGATCGAGAACCGGTAGGCGGTCAGACCGAGGTCGGCGAGCAGCCGGATGTCCTCGGCGAACAGCCGGTAGTGGTCGTCGGCGACGTCGCCGTTCGTGCCGTCGGCGATGCGGCCGGGGGTGTGCGCGAAGGTGTCCCAGATGCTCGGGCCGCGTCCGTCCGTGCCGACCGCGCCCTCGACCTGGTACGACGCTGTCGCCGCGCCCCAGGCGAAGCCGGGTGGGAAGCCGTTGGTCACGTTGTCTCCTTTGGGCCTTCGAGCCAGTACTGCGGGTTGGGCAGCAGAGTACCTAACCGGTTAAGTAGCTCGTCGGGCAGGTCGGTTTCGAGGGCGGCGACCAGCGTGTCGACGCGGGCCGGCTTGGTGATGCCGACCACGGTCCCGGAGATGTCCGGGTTGTCCACCGAGTGCCGCAGCGCGGCGGTGGCGAGGTCGGTGCCGTACTCGCGGCACGCCTTGTGCATCGCCGCGACAGCCTCGAGTACGGCGGCCGGTGCGTCGCGGTAGCCGTACTTCGTGGCGCCCTGCGGGTTGGCGAGGATGCCGCCGCCGTAGATGGCCGCGTTGATCACCGCGATGTCCTCGCCGAGCGCCCGCCGGAACAGGTCGCCGGCCGAGTGGTCGACCAGGCTCCAGCGGTTGTGCACGAGCAGCACCTCGAACCCGCCGAGGTCGAGGTAGCGCCCGAGCTCGGTGGTGTTGCCGCCGGCCAGGCCGACGTGCCCGATCTCGCCGTCCGCCTTGAGCTGCATCAACGTGTCGACGGCATCGCGCATCGAGTCGAAGTCGTGGAACTCCGGGTCGTGCAGGTGGACCAGCGGCAGGTCGTCCAGACCGAGCCGCTCCTTGCTCTCGGCGACACTCGCCCGGACGCGCGCGCCGGTGTAGTCCTTGCCCCGGGCATCGACCTTGGTCGCGACCAGGAAGCCCTCGGGCAGGCCGCCGTACTCCTTGATGGCCTGACCGATCCGCAGTTCGCTCTCGCCGTCGCTGTACCCGTTCGAGGTGTCGATCCAGGTGAGCGGGCCGTCGAAGACGCGGAGGACGAGGTCGACGGCCTCCTGCCGGGTGACGTCGTACCCGAAGACCTCGGGCATGCCGCCGATCCCACTGCCGCCGGCACAGACGGCGGAGACGGTCAAGCCGGTGGATCCGAGCGGCCGCAGCCAGTTGTCTCTCATGCCTCGGAGCCTACGGCGAACGCGAACCCGTCGCGATCGACGTACACCTTGGTTCCGTCCGGAGCGTTCTGCGTGGGGAGGTCCGGCGGGTCGCCGGCGAGTTCGGCGTACGCGAACCCGGCGACGTCGAGTTGCGGTCCCCGTGAGCTCTTCTCGACCTCGTAGGTGAACACTTCGAGGACCGTGTCGCCGCCCTTCAGGTAGCCGATGTGGAAGCCGCGCTGGTCGTGCGGCTGCTCGATCGTGCCGATGAAGGAGAAGCCGTAGTTGTCGCGGTAGAACTCGCTGGTCTTGTCCCGGTCCTCGATCGTGACCGCCACGTGGTCGAACCGCGGCCGCCGCGGTACGCCGAGCGCCCGCTCCCGCGCCACCCCGTCAGCGTCGAGGACGGCGGCGTACTGCAGGTCGCCCTGGATCATCTCGAGCAGCGTGCCGTCAGGGTCGTAGAAGAAGCAGATCCGGACCTTGCCCTCGGCATCGAGCGGGTCGAGCTTGAACTCCACCCCGGCCGCTTTGAGTACGCCGGCCCGCTCATCCAGCCGGTCGACCTTGAACCCGATGTGCCGGAAGCCCTTCTGCAGATCGTCCGGCGACCACGTGGTCCGGTCCCGGCCGTTGCCCACGGCCCGCAGTTCGATCGTCGCCGTCACGGCGTCCAGAACGGCTCGCTCCGCGGTCGGTTCGCCGAGAACCGGCAACTCGAGGAACTTCGTGTAGTACTCGACCGAGCGCTGTACGTCCGTGCAGTTGACCACGAGGTTCTTGATCGGCATAGGGCCTCTTTCCGTGTGCTAGTTCTTGACGGCGCCGAGCATCATCCCGGCGACGAACTGCCGCTGCATCCGGACGTACACGACGATGACCGGTACGACGGACAGCGTGAGGCCGGCGGTGAGGGCCGGCCAGTTGGTGGAGTACTGGCCCATCAGGGTGAACAGCACCGGCTGAAGAGGGAGCGAGTCGGTGTTCCGCAGCACCGTGTTCGCGATCAGGAACTCGTTCCAGGTGGACAGGAACTGGAAGATCACCACGGTCGCGATGCCGGGCCGGGTGAGCGGCAGGATCACGCCGCGGAAGATGGTGAACTCACTGCCGCCGTCCACCCGGGCCGCCTCGATCAGCTCGTCCGGCAAGGTCTGGAAGAAGGCCCGCATCAGGAACATCGCGAACGGCGCCGAGCCGGAGATGTAGAGCACCAGCAAGCCGACCTGCGAGTCCAGCAGGCCGAGCGACTTGAGCTCGAGGTAGAGCGGGATGATCAGCGCCGTCGACGGCATCATCAGCGTGGTCAGCAGCAGCACGAACAGCGTGTTGCGGAACGGGAACTCGAGCTTGGCGAACGCGTAGCCGCTCAGCGTCGCGAAGACGAGGACGCCGATCACGGTGACCGAGGTGATCCAGACGCTGTTCCAGAAGTGCAGCGGGAACTCGATCGAGGTCCAGGCCTCTTTGTACGCCGACCCCGTGAACGACCGCGGAATGATCGGCCCGTTGAAGATCGTGTTCTGCTCCCGCAATGAAGTGAGCAGCATCCACACGAACGGGAACGCCATCAGCACACAGAACGGCAGCAGGACGAAGGTGGCGAACGACTTGCCCACCCACGGCCTTCGCGCGTTGGAGGCGCTCATCGGTCTGCCCTCCGCGTCAGCCAGAGCTGAGCGATGACGGCCAGCGTGCAGAGCACCATCGTCACGACGCTGAACGCACTCGCGTAGCCGAGCTGCGGGATCGAGCCCGAGGTGGACCCGAACGCGAGCGAGTAGAGATAGGTTCCGAGCACTTCACTGGCGTGGTTCGGACCACCGCCGGTCATCACGAAGATCACGTCGAACGCCTTGAAGCCGTTCAGCAGGCCGAGGCTGACGATCAGGCCGGTGACGACGCGCAGGCTCGGGATGGTGATGTGGCGGAACTGCTGGACGGTGTTTGCTCCGTCCATGGCCGCCGCCTCGTACAGGTTCGGGTCGATGCTCTGCAGGCCGGCGTAGTAGATCAGCATGTTGAAGCCGATGCCGCCCCAGACCGTGACCACGATGATCGCCGGCAGCACGGTCTTCTGATCGGCCAGCCAGGCATGCTGCAGGCTGTCCAGACCGATGGCCCCGAGCAATCGGTTGAGCGTGCCGATGTTCGGGTCGTAGATCAGCCGCCACAACACCGCCGACACCACGAACGAGACGATGCCGGGGATGAACAGGATCGTCCGGACCAGCACCCCGACCTTCGACCAGACCGCGTTGACCAGCACGGCCGTGACCAGGCCGATGAAGGTCAGCAGCACGGTCGTGACGCCGGTCAGCACCAGCGTGATGATCATCGCCCGGCGCGCGATCGGGTCGGACAGCATCCGGCTGTAGTTGTCGAAGTTCACGAACCGCGGCGTACCGAAGCCTCCCCAGGAGGTGAGGCTCAGGTACGCCGTGTAGAGGATCGGCCAGAGCACGAAGCCCAGGAACAGCACGAAGGTCGGCCCGATGAACACGTACCCCGCGACCCGCTGCGACTTGCGGAGCGGAGAACCGAACTTGTGCGAGCTGACCGTCGCCGTCCGGCTCGCCTTGTAGGTTGCCGTCGCCATCCGATCAGCCGCCCTTGGCGTTCAGCACGGCCTGCTGCATCTCCTTCGCGACCGCTGCCGGTTCGCCGGAGCCGTCGAAGATCTTCGCGAGTGGATCGCCGGCCGCGACCGAACCGGGACCGAACGGGATGTGCGGGCAGCCGTCGCCGTCGAGCAGCCACGACGTCATCTGCTTCATGATCGGCAGCTCGATCCGGGTCGCCGCGCTCTTGGTGGCGGGCATCGAGTTGGACTCGTTCATGGTGGGGGAGTACTCGTCCGCGGAATACAGGAACTTGAGGAACTCCAGCGCGGCGTCCTTGTTCTTGCTGGTCTCCGAGACCGCCCAGCCGGCGCCGGCCTGGTTCGCCGTCCAGTGCCGCTTGCCGGACGCGATCGCCGGCGTCTTCATCACCTTGTACTTCTTCACGAAGGCCGGGGGAGCGTCGGTGGTCAGGCCCTGTGGCGTCCACGAGCCGTTGAACAGCATCGCGGACTTCTCGGTGTAGAAGATCACCGGCGCCTGCTCGCCGCTGGTGCCGGTGGTCCCGGGCTGGAAGACGCCGCCCTTGACGATCTTCTTCTGCAGCTCGATCGCCTGCACCACCTTCGGGTCCTCGTACGTCGCCCCGTCCTTCAACTGGTCGAGCTTGAGGTAGAAGGTCGGGTCGTCGGCGACCTGCGTGATCAGCGGCAAGAAGAAGTCCAGTGAACTGGTCGTCGGGTTGCAGCTCAGCGCGACCGGATACTTGCCGATGGCCTTGATCTTGGCCGCCGCGGCGATCAGGTCGTCCCAGGTCTCGATCTCGTCCTCGCCGACCCCGGCCCGCTTGAGCAGGTCAGGGTTGTAGAAGATGCCGAACGTCTGCGCCATCCAGCCGACCGCGTACTGCTTGCCGTCCAGGGTGTACTCCTGGTTGGCCGAGTCGAAGAAGTCCTTCAGGAAGTCGTCACCGAGATCCTTCTTCAGATCGGCGGAGATGCCGCCGGTCCCGTAGGTGAGTGCCCGGGTGTGCGGCGCGAAGATCTCCGGGACGTCGCCGCCGGCCACCGCCGCCTGCAGGGCGGGCAGGTACTGGTCCGGGGTGCCGAAGACCCGGTTCTCGATCTTGATGTTGCTGTGTGCCGCTTCGAACTTCTCGATCAGCTTCGGGAACTGCTTCTCCTGTTCGCCGTACCAGGACCACATCCGCACGACCGCCTTGCCGCCGCTGGTCGTTCCGCCGCCGCCGCTGTCACTGCCACCGCAGGCCGCGAGCGCGGATCCCAGTCCCAGTGCGCCCACCGCTCCCTTGAGTACTGTCCGCCGCCGTACGTGCCGTTCGCCCATCGCCGACTCCTAGTCGCTCACCTCACGAACCTCACATCAACTTCCTAACTGAAAGTAAGAAAGCGGTCAAGGTCGCAGCCGGGTTTCCGGACCTTTCCATCCATGGCAGAACGGGGGGTCATCCGCAGAAGAACGGATGGCCATCCGCAGAACGGATAGCCCCTAAGGTTGAGACATGGTGATCCGGCTGAGTGAGCGGTGGCCGGAGGTCAGTTCCGATCGGCTGCTGTCCGAATGCGTGCCGCCGCCGCGCTTCGCCGAGGTCCGCTTCGCGACGTACCGGCCGGATCCGGACGAGCCCTCACAAGCCGAAGCGCTGAGCGTGCTCACCGAGCGCGCGGTGCAGTTGGCCCAGCCGCGTCAGGCACCAACCTTCTGGTCGCGTCTGCGCGGACGTGGCGCCACACCCGCGGGCAAGCCAGGCATCTACCTGGACGGCGGCTTCGGGGTCGGCAAGACGCACCTGCTCGCGTCGCTGTGGCACGAGGCGGCCGGGCCGAAGATGTACTGCACCTTCGTCGAGCTCACCAACCTGGTCGGCGCCCTCGGCCTGCGCGCCGCCGTCGAGGCCTTGTCGTCGTACCGGCTGATCTGTATCGACGAGTTCGAGCTGGACGACCCGGGCGACACGATGCTGATCTCGCGGCTGCTGGGTCAACTGGTGGCGGCGGGAGTCGAGCTGGCCGCGACCTCGAACACGTTGCCGGACAAGCTGGGCGAGGGCCGGTTCCAGGCGATCGACTTCCTCCGCGAGATCCAGGCCCTCGCCGCGCACTTCGACGTACGGCGGATCGACGGGCCGGACTACCGCCATCGCGGGCTGCCGGTGGCGCCGGAGCCGCGGCCGGACGAGCAGGTCGAGAAGATCGCGGCCGAGCGGCCGGGTGCGTCGTGTGACCACTTCGTCGACCTGCACCGCCACCTGGCCGAGCTGCACCCGAGCAAGTACGGTGCACTGCTCGACGGCGTGGAGGCCATCGCGATCACCGACATCCGGCCACTCACCGACGAGAACGTCGCGCTGCGGCTCGTGGTTCTGGCCGACCGTATGTACGACCGGGATCTGCCGCTGGTGGCCGGCGGCGTACCGCTCGACCAACTGTTCTCCGCCGAGATGCTCAAGGGCGGCTACCGGAAGAAGTACCTGCGCGCCCTGTCGCGATTGATCGCACTGTCCCGGGCATGCACTCCCTGAGTGCATGAGCGGTCACGCACGGCGACGGATAGCGTCTCTGGTCTGCCTCGTCGCCGGCGTCGGTCTGCTGTTCGCCGGCCGCTTCGTTCAGTTCGATGACGTCTCCGGGTTCGGCAGCGAGCGCTGGATCTTCCCGCTCGGCATCCTCGCGCTGATCCTGGCCGTCGGAGTCATCGAGCTTGTGCTGTGGCGTCGTACCAAAAGCCGCTGATGTCGGGGGGGATGAGGCAGGATGGGCTGATGGCGAAGGAGAAGAAGAGCCAGGAAGCTGAGCAGGCGGAAGCTGGGGGACTGGCCGCGCAACTGCGGGTGCCGTCGGGTCCGGTCGACCTGACGAAGTACGACACGCGCGCGACGACCGGGTTCGACGGGTCCAAGCAGGACGGCAAGCTCGCGCTGGAGGACCTCGGCGCCGAGGTGTCGGACTGGCAGGAGAAGCTGTTCGCCGAAGGGCGCAAGGACGGCCGGCGCAGCATCCTGCTGGTGCTGCAGGGGATGGACACGTCCGGCAAGGGCGGCGTGATCCGGCACGGCGCGGGTCTGATGGATCCGCAGGGCCTGAAGATCACCTCGTTCAAGGCGCCGACGGCGGCCGAGAAGCGGCGCGGCTTCCTGTGGCGGATCAAGCAGGCGCTGCCGGATCCCGGCATGATCGGCATCTTCGACCGGTCGCACTACGAGGACGTGCTGATCGCCAGGGTCCGCAACCTGGTCACCCCGAACGTGTGGAACCGGCGCTACGAGCAGATCAACGACTTCGAGGCCGAACTGGACGCGAACGGCGTGACGCTGGTGAAGTGCTACCTGCACATCTCGGAGGAGGAGCAGAAGGCCCGGCTGCAGGCTCGGCTGGACGATCCGACCAAGCACTGGAAGTACAACCCGGGCGACGTCGACGAGCGCGAGCTGTGGCCCGACTACATGGAGGCCTACGACGCGGCACTGGAGCGCTGTAACAGCGCCGAGGCGCCGTGGTACGTGATCCCGAGCGACCGCAAGTGGTACCGCAACTGGGCCGTCACCACGATCCTGCTGGAGACGATGAAGGCGCTCGACCCGCAGTGGCCGCAGGCCGACTACGACGTGGCGGTCGAGAAGAAGCGCCTCGCCGCGACCTGAACCCGGTCGGCCGCCTTCAGCTGTCGGGATCGATGGCGTGTTTGCGGAGCAGATCGCGCAGCCGCGCGACCTGCTCGTGCAGGCGCTCGTTCTCGTCCAGTACGGCGTTGAGCTCGGCGATCAGGTGATGCCGCCGGCCGAAGGAGGCCCAGTTCGCTGCCGTGTCGTCGAGCACGTCGGCGACCACGGACTCGGCCCGCTGCCGCCGGTCGATCCACTGCTCGATCCGCTCGCAGAGCTCGTCGAGCTTGCCACCGAGCCTCGTCAGGACTTGTGCGGCGACGCCTTCGCCATCGTGGATCAAGGCGAGCAGCAGATGCTCCGGCCCGAGCTGCTCGGCGCCCAGCCGGCGCGACTCCTTGTACGCCTGCTCGAGCGCGTGCTTGGCCCGCGGCGTGAACGGGATGTGTCCGCCGGGGGCCTTGTGCTCGCCGCGCCCGATGATCTCCAGCACCAGGTCGCGCACTGCCGGGGCCGCGATGCCCTTGTCGGACAGGATTTTCGCCACCCCGCCCTGACCCGCCTCGATCAGTCCGAGGAGGAGGTGCTCCGTCCCGATGAAGGTGTGGTCGAGGCTCCGCGCCGCTTCCTGCGCCACCACCACCGCCCGCCGGGCCTCAGCGTTGAAGTGCTCGAACATGCGTTCTCCCATCCCTTGCCAGTCGGTGTGCAGTGCCGGGATCTCGTCCTCCAGCAGCAGATCGAGTCGGAGCTGCTCATGCAGTTCGGCGGCAGTCATCCCGAGGTGCTCCAGCCGGTCCTGGATGAAGCCGGCGACCTCGTGCCGGTTGGTCTCATCGGCCGCGATCCGATCCAGCAGGTCGTCCAGTTCGTCCACCGGCTCCAGCCGCAGATCGGCCTGGTTGAGCGTGACGAACTGCAGCACCACCGCGACCGCGACCGTCCGGTTCGCTCCGCTGAACGCCCGGGCCCGGATCAGCCCGGACAGCAGGACACCGGCTGCCTCGGCCAGTCCGCTGGTGCGGCGTACGTCGGCCAGCGCGCGTTCGACCGCGTCCAGGTCGGTCCGGCGTACGGCGTCCTCTGAGTCGCACCGGAGCACCCGGGCCGCCACCGCCAGAACGTCGTACACGCCGAGGTAGCGCATCAGTCGTCTCCGCGGAGCCGGCGCAGCGACTGCTCGTGCCGGGCGAGGTTCTCCTCCAGCAACTGGCTGAACCGGCTGTCCTCGCGCCGCTGGTCGACCAGCGCCGCGATCGCTTCGCGCGCCACGTCCGACACCGACCGGCCCTCGACCGACGCCACCGTCTGCAGGCGCTCCGCCAACTCCGGATCCAGCCGCAGCAGGATGTTCTTCGTCGCATCCTTCGTCATGGCTATCAAGATATCACGCTATCTTGGCGGGGCAAGAACTCGTGAAAGGATCGGCGACATGTTCAGGGCGCCCCAGATCACGTTCTACTCCGAGCAGCTCCCGGTGCTGCGCGACTTCTACCTCGGCCTCGGCTTCGCGCAACGCTTCCAGCACCCGCCCGAGGGCGATCCGATCCACGTCGAGCTGGTGCTCGAGGGCTTCAACCTCGGGATCGCCGACGTCGCCTCCGCACGCAAGGACCACGGCCTGACTCCCGATCTCACCGGCCGGGCCGCCGAGCTCGTGCTCTGGTGCGAGGACACCGACGGCGAGTTCGCCCGTCTGACCGCGGCCGGCTGTGCGTCGCTGTCCGCGCCACACGACTGGCTCGGCAGCCTGCGGATCGCGTGGATCGCGGATCCGGACGGGAATCCGATTCAACTGGTGCAGAGCCGGTAACTGTCGAGCATGGAGAGTTTGCGGGCGGACGTCGTCGTTGTCGGGCTGGGTGCATTCGGATCGGCGGCGCTGTGGCGGCTGGCCGCGCGAGGCGTGAACGTCGTCGGAATCGAGCGGCAGGCGATCGGGCACGCGTTCGGGTCGTCGCACGGGACCACGCGGTTGTTCCGGGTCGCGTGCCTGGAGCACCCGGCACTGACGCCGATAGCGCGGAAGTCGCTCGAGCTGTGGACCGAACTGGGGGAGCGGACCGGGCAGGTGTACGTCCGGCAGACGGGCTCACTGAACGTCGGCGGTCCGAACAGCAGTCCCGTGAGAGGTGCTCGCCGAGCCGCCACCGAGTCGGGCGCACAGGCCACAGAGCTGGCGCATGACGAGTTGCGCTCACGCTTCCCGCAGTACGGCGGGCTGGCCGCTGATGAGGTCGCGGTCTGGGACCCGGAGGCGGGGATCTGTTACGCCGAGCCGACCGTCCGCGCGCACGTCGCCGAGGCGCAGCGACTGGGCGCGACGGTGTATCCGCACACGATGGTGACGGCGATCGAGTCCGGCTCCGACGGCGTGGTGGTCCGGACGCCGACGGTCGACTTCCGGGCGGAGCAGGTTGTCGTCTGCGCCGGTGCATGGCTGGGCAAGCTCGTGCCGGGTCTGCCGCTGTCACCGCGACGTACGCCGTTGTTCTGGTTCCAGCCGCAGGATCCCGAGTCGGAGGCGTTCCGGCTCGAGGCGTTCCCGTCGTTCATCTGGGAGTTCGCCGACGGCCGGGGACTGTGGGGTCACGGGTCCGGCGAGGACTTCGGGGTGAAGGTCGGCCTGCATGGCGGTCGTGAGCGGGAGACCGGGTTCGACGCGGACGAGCTCGATCGCTACATCCATCCGCTCGACGACATCGCCGAGCTCGCGTCGGTGGTCGGCCGGGCGTTCCCGGGGCTGGATCCCGCGCCGGTGAAGGCGATCCCGTGCATGGTCACCGACTCTCCGGACGGTCAGTTCCTGGTCGGGCGGTACGACGAGCGGCTGGTCGTCGCCGGCGGGGACAGCGGGCACGGGTTCAAACACAGCGCCGGACTCGGCGAAGTGATCGCCCAGGTCACGACGAAGGAGACGCCGTACGCCGACGTCTCCTTCATCGATCCGCTGCGCTTCGGCTGAGATCCGTAGCGCTGCGGTTGATCAGGCGGTGCGGGTTGATCAGGCGGTGCGGACGAGCTCCGGGCGGCTGATCACCGTCGGACGCGCGATCGGCGCCAGGGTCAGCAGGTCCAGGCCCGCCACGCCGTAGCGCAGCAGCACGAGCCGGGCGACCTCAGCACTCACACCCAGCGGCCGCGACACCGCGACAGCACCGGCCCGGCGAGCGGTCGACTCGGCTTGATCCGGCAGGACGCCAGGCGCGAGGAACAGTGAACCGACGGCCACGTGCCGACGACCCTCGAGCCGCCACTGCAGCACGGCCTCGGCCGGCGACGGTGTGGCAGCAGCGGTGAAGGCCGCTGTGACCGGCAGCTTGTGGCGCTGACCCCAGAGCCGCGCCAGACGTGTCACGCTCGCGTTCGCCTGCGAGTCGCTCGACCCGGCGCACGCCAGGACGAGCGCGTCCAGCTCGCGCACCCGGCCGTCCTTGAGCTCGGCGCGCATCCGGCGATCCAGTACGTCGAGCAGCGACTCGTCGTACCCGAGCACGTCGGAAGCGATGATCCGCAGGTCCGGGAAGCGGCTGCGCGCCTCGTCGACGACGGCCGGGACATCCACCCGCGCGTGGAACGCCGAGGACAGCAGCAGCGGCAGGACGACGACCTCCTCCACGCCCTCGGCGGCGAGCTTGCCGATCACCTGGTACGGCGTGGGCGGGCAGTGGTCGAGGAAGGAGGCTTCGATCCGCAGGTCGTCGCGCAGGTCACGCAGGCACTTCACGAGGCCGTGGACGGTGGCGGCCGAACGCGGATCGCGGCTGCCGTGGGCGAGGATCACGAGCGCTGGAGCAGTCACAGCAGTTCCCCTTCTTCGTCGTCGATCATGCCGGCCGCGAGCGTCCATCCGTCGTGGGCGTCGATCAGCAGGAACGATCCGGTGATGGCGTTGCTGGAGTACGGATCGGCGGCCAGCGGTGCGGCGACCTTGAGCTGCACCTTGCCGATGTCGTTGAGGCCCAGCCCGGTGGCATCGATGACGCCGAGCGAGTCGAGGTCCAGCGCCCCGTTGATCTTGGTGACGATCGCCTGGGCGGTCGTGGTGGTGTGCTTGATCAGCACCCGGGCGCCCACTGCGAGCGGGCGGTCGGACAACCAGCACACCGTCGCGGCCACCTCCCGGCGGGTGCCGGGGGAGGATTCGGCCGCCACGATCACCGAGCCGCGGGCGACGTCGATGTCATCGGCCAGCCGGACGGTCACGGCCTCACCGGCGACCGCGGACGGCCTCTCGGCGACCGCGGTGCTGGTAGCGGTCACCACGGGCCGGTCGATGCCGGCGATCGACGTACGGCGACCGGCGGGCAGCACGATCACCGGGTCGCCGACCGCAACGGTGCCGGAGGCAACGGTGCCGGTGTAGCCGCGGTAGTCGCGGTACTGATCGTCGGTCTGCGGCCGGATCACGTACTGCACCGGGAACCGCAGCGGCTGGTCCGAGGAGTCGATGCGGCCGTTCGCGTTCTCGAGGTACTCCAGCAGTGTCGGACCGTCGTACCAGCTGGTCTCGGTCGAGTGGTCGACCACGTTGTCCCCGACCAGCGCGGATACCGGGATGGCCTGGACATCGGAGATCCCGAGCTGGTCGGCGAGTTGCGCGACGTCCTTCGCGATCCCCTTGAACACGGCCTCGTCGTAGCCGACCAGGTCGATCTTGTTCACCGCGAGTACGACGTGCGGCACCCGGAGCAGTCCGGCGACGGCCAGGTGCCGGCGGGTCTGCTCGAGTACGCCGTGCCGCGCGTCGACCAGGATGATCACCACATCCGCGGTGGACGCGCCGGTCACGGTGTTGCGGGTGTACTGCACGTGCCCGGGGCAGTCGGCCAGGATGAATTTGCGCTTCTCGGTCGCGAAGTACCGGTAGGCGACGTCGATCGTGATGCCCTGCTCGCGTTCGGCCCGCAGGCCGTCGGTGAGCAGCGCGAAGTCGAAGTCACCGCCCCGGGCCTCGGAGACGGTCTGCACGTGGGCGATCTGGTCGGCCAGGATCGCCTTGCAGTCGTGCAGCAGGCGGCCGACCAGTGTGGACTTGCCGTCGTCGACCGAGCCGGCCGTGGCCAGGCGGAGGAGCGTGGTCATCAGAAGTACCCCTCTCGCTTGCGGTCTTCCATCGCGGCTTCGCTGACCCGGTCGTCGGCGCGGGTCGCGCCGCGCTCGGTCAGTTCGCTGGCCGCGACCTCGACGACCACCTCGGCCGGGGACGACGCCGTACTGGCGACCGCGCCGGTGCAGGACATGTCGCCGACGGTCCGGTAGCGCACCACCCGGCGCTCGACCGTCTCGTCCTCGCGCGGCTGCGAGTAGGGGCCGACGGCAAGCAACATGCCGTCGCGCTCGAACACGTCCCGCTGGTGCGCGTAGTAGATGTCCGGCAGCGGGATCTGCTCGCGCTCGATGTAGTTCCAGACGTCCAGCTCGGTCCAGTTCGACAGCGGGAATACCCGGACGTGCTCACCCGGGCGGTGCTTGCCGTTGTAGAGCGACCACAGCTCGGGCCGCTGGTTGCGCGGGTCCCACTGGCCGAACTCGTCGCGCAGGCTGAAGATCCGCTCCTTCGCCCGGGCCCGCTCCTCGTCCCGCCGGCCACCGCCGAACACCGCGTCGAACCGGTGCCCGTTGATTGCGTCCAGCAACGGAATCGTCTGCAACGGGTTCCGGGTCCCGTCCGAGCGCTCCCGCAGCCGGCCGTCGGCGATGTAGTCCTCGACGCTGGCCACCTCGAGCCGCAGCCCGAGCGACTCGACCGTGGCGTCGCGGAACGCGAGCACCTCGGGGAAGTTGTGCCCGGTGTCGACGTGCAGCAGCGCGAACGGGACACCGGCCGGCGCGAACGCCTTCCGGGCCAGGTGCAGCATCACGATCGAGTCCTTGCCACCGGAGAACAGGATCACCGGCCGCTCGAACTCCGCCGCCACCTCACGGAACACGTGAATGGACTCGCTCTCCAGAGCATCCAGTTCGGTCACCGGTTGGGTGGCGCTGACGGTGCTCAGGGTCGCCTCCGGGGCGTGCAGTGTGGCCGTCATGTGTGCAACCCACATTCGATCTTGCCCTGTCCCGCCCAGCGGCCGCTGCGCGGATCCTCGCCCGGCGCGACCCGCTGGGTGCAGGGCTCGCAGCCGATCGAGGGGTACCCGTCGTACTGCAGGAGGTTGACCAGTACGCCGTTGTCGTTGATGTAGCTGTCCAGGTCTTCCTGGGTCCACGGGGCGATCGGGTTGAGCTTCACCATGTCGCGCTTCTCGTCGTACTCGACGATCTGGGTGTTGGCCCGCGTCGGCGCCTCTTCCCGCCGTACGCCGGTCACCCAGGCCTTGTAGCCGGACAGGTACCGGTTCAGCGGCTCGACCTTGCGGAGCGCGCAGCACTGGTCGGGGTTGCGGTCGTGCAGCTTCTCGCCGTACTCCGCGTCCTGCTCGGCGACGGTCTGCTTCGGGAGCGCGTTGATCAGGTTGATCGGCAGCGTCGCCGCCACCGCGTCCCGGGTCCCGATCGTCTCGGCGAAGTGGTAACCGGTGTCGAGGAACAGTACGTCGACACCGGGAGCCGCCTCGGCCGCCAGGTGGGGGAGTGCTCCGTCGGCCATCGACGCGGTCACCACCAGCTCGTCACCGAAGGTCTCTCGTGCCCACGCCAGCACCTCGAGCGCCGTGGCGTCGCCCAGTCGTGCGTTCGCCTCCTCGGCGAGCGTCTTCAGATCTGTACTCATTCCACCGCCACCCGCAGTCCGATCATCTTCAGCTGGAACACCCGTGCACACGGCCGGCACTCCCAGGCACCATGCCCGTCCTCCGCCGGCCGGAGGTCCTCGTCTCCGCAGTACGGGCAGTACAGCGGTGCAGCGCGCTCGCTCATTGCAACGCCTCCTCATCGGCTCGGGTGGCCCACTGGGCGAAGCGCTCGCCTTCGTTGCGCTCCTTCAGGTAGTTCTGCGTGACCCGCTCGACGTAGTCGGGCAGATCCGCCGAGGTGACCTTGTGGCCGCGCAGCTTCCGGCCGAAGCCGGCGTCCAGTCCGAGGCCGCCGCCGAGGTGGACCTGGTAGCCGGGTACTTGGTTGCCTTCGGCATCGCGGACCAGCTGGCCTTTCAGGCCGATGTCGGCGACCTGGATCCGGGCGCACGAGTTCGGGCAGCCGTTGACGTTCACGGTGATCGGTACGTCGAGCTCGGGGATCCGCTCCTCCAGCTCGTCGATCAGCTGGGCGGCGCGGGCCTTGGTCTCGACGATCGCCAGCTTGCAGAACTCGATCCCCGTGCAAGCCATCGTGTTCCGCCGCCAGGCGGATGGGTTGGCCTGGAAGCCGAGCGCGTCCAGCGCGGCGACCAGCGAGTCGACCTGCGACTCCTCGACGTCGAGTACGAGCAGCTTCTGCTGGGCGGTGGTACGGATCCGGTTCGACCCGTGCGCCGCGACCACGTCGGCGACCTTGGCCAGCGACGTACCGGACACCCGGCCGACGATCGGCGCGACGCCGACGAAGTACTTGCCGTCGTTCTGCTTGTGCACGCCGACGTGGTCACCCTGGACGGCGGGGATCTCGGGCGCGGGCCCGTCGATCAGCTTGCGCTTGAGGTACTTGTCCTCCAGCACCTCGCGGAACTTCTCCACACCCCAGTCGGCGACGAGGAACTTCAGCCGGGCCCGGTTACGCAGCCGCCGGTAGCCGTAGTCGCGGAAGATGCTGGTGACACCCCACCAGGCCTCGGCGACCTCCTCGCTCGGGATCCAGGTGCCGAGCCGTTGCGCGAGCATCGGGTTCGTCGACAATCCACCGCCGACCCACAGGTCGAAGCCCGGCCCGTGCTCGGGGTGGACCACCCCGACGAAGGCGATGTCGTTGACCTCGGGCACGACGTCGTGCGACGGGTGGCCGGTCAGCGCGGTCTTGAACTTGCGCGGCAGGTTGGAGAACTCCGCGGAGCCGATGTACTTGTCGACGATCTCGTCGATGGCCGGCGTCGGGTCAATGATCTCGTCGGCCGCGATCCCGGCGACCGGGCTGGCGATGACGACGCGCGGTACGTCGCCGCACGCCTCGGTGGTGTACAGACCGACCGACTCCAGCTTCTGCCAGATCGCCGGCACGTCCTCGATCCGGATCCAGTGCAGCTGGATGTTCTGCCGGTCGGTGATGTCGGCGGAGTCGCGCGCGTAGTCGGTCGAGACCTCAGCGATCACCTTGAGCTGCTCGGTGCTGAGCTGGCCGCCCTCGACCCGGACCCGCATCATGAAGTAGCGGTCGTCCAGCTCCTCCGGCTCCAGCGTCGCCGTCTTGCCACCGTCGATCCCGGGCTTGCGCTGGGTGTACAGCCCCCACCAGCGGAACCGGCCGCGCAGGTCGGCGGGGTCGATCGAGTCGAAGCCGGTGTGCGCGTAGATGTTCTCGATCCGGGCCCGGACGTTGAGGCCGTCGTCGTTCTTCTTGTTCTCCTCGTTCTTGTTCAGCGGCTCGCGGTAGCCGAGGGCCCACTGACCTTCGCCCTTGCCCTTGCGCGGGCGGGCCGGTTTGCGGGGAGCGGGAGCAGAGGTGACGCCAGTCATCGGGAACGTGTCCTAGTCCTCGTGACAGGTGCGTCCGCAGGCGGCAAGATCGAAGCGTCGTCGGTTCGATGCGTTCCGCGCGGTGCGCACCCAGCGGTGATCGGGGGTGATCAGGGGCCGTCATCCGGCCCGGCGGGGTCGCTGTCAGAACATCGAAGGACAACAGATGGCGCTGCGCATCCGCCCGAGGTCGACATGAATGCGACCTACGAGGTGGGTGGACTGGGCAGCGAGCATGTCCACAAGAGTCAGCTCCAGCGGCTGACAAATCAACCCACAATCCCACATCCTGAGCGCTGGTCTCACGATACGACTATGTCTACCAGTCTGATAAAGATTGTTTCGGGCTCCGGATTCATTCCACAAGAACTCTTGCACAAGAATTCTTGTGGAAGCTATCGTGCTGTCCATGACACCCGCCAACCGACGGACGGTGACGCCGTCCGTGCTCGCCGCGATCCACCATCCGCTGCGTCGCCGGCTGCTCGACATCATCTATGTCGACGGCCCGGCGACCGCCTCCCGGCTGGCCGAGGCCACCGGTGAACTGGTCGGCAACATCAGTCACCACCTCAAGGTTCTGAGCGCGGCGGGGGTGATCGTCGAGGCTCCCGAGCTCGCGAAGAACCGGCGCGAGCGGTGGTGGAAGCTCGGCGACACGTCGTCGTACTCCTGGTCCATCGCGGATGCCCAGGGCGACCCGGCCGGCGAGTTGGTCGCGGCCACGGCCGAGGATCAGAACCTCGCACATCACGTCAGCAAAGTGCGGCAGTGGTTCGACATCAGGTACGAGTTCGAGGAGCCCTGGGTACGGGCGGCGTACGCGACCGAGAGATGGCTCACATTGACGCCCGATCGGCTGAACGAACTCAGCGAGCGGATCGAGGATCTTGTCCGCGAGTACTACAACGAACCGTCCGAGGGGGAGGACGCCCACCGGGTCTTCTTCTTCGCTCACGCGGTGCCGGCCCGGCCATGAGCGAGCTTCCGCCCACTGCTCCCGCCGTCGTATTCCCGCCGCTGCGCCGGGACACCCGCGTGCACGCCTGGATCTTCGCCGCCGCCGTCTCGAAGGTCGGCGACATGGCCTGGTACATCGGTCTGGCCTGGAGTGCCGCACAGATCACGACGCCGGCCGGCGCCGGACTCGTGATGGGCATCGGCGCCCTGCCGCAAGCTCTCGTGCTGCTGTTCGGCGGGGCGCTTGCGGACCGCATCGACGGACGCCGGGTGATGGTCATGGCGAACCTGGGGCGGATCGTCGTCCTGACCGCGGGCGCCGTGCTGGCCTCGCTGTGGGGGTTGTCGCTGCTGCTGCTCCTCACGATCGCGGTGGTCTTCGGCGTGGTCGACGCGATCTACACGCCGGCCGCCGGGACGTTGCCGCGCCGGATGGTGCAGCCGGACGACCAGGTGAAGCTCATGGCGGGTAACCAGTTGGCCGTCCGCCTCGCCATCTTCGTCGGCGCCCCACTCGGTGGCCTGCTGGTCGCCCACGGCGGCCTGGTCACCGTGATGCTCGTCGACGCGGCGTCGTTCGCGGTGATCGCGGCTGTGCTGGCGTTCCTGGTGAAGCCGCGGCTGCCGCAGCCCGCCTCCACGGGTGCGTCGATCCGCGCGGACCTGAAGGAGGGCTTCGCCTACCTCGGTCGCGACGACAGGGCGCGGACGCTGGTGATCGCGTTCTCCGGGCTGAACCTCTGCGTCGGTCCGGTGCTGGCGGTCGGCCTGGTGCAGCGAACCCATCTGGACGGGTGGGGCCCGGGCGCGCTCGGCTGGTTCGAGGCCGTATCGGGGATCTCGGCCGCCGCCGGCGCGATCGTCGCGATGCGCTGGAAGCCGGCCAACCTCGCCCGCAGCGGCCTGATCGCGCTGATCTTCCAGGCGGCCGGGTGCGTGATGATCGGCGTGATGCCGCGGGCAGGCATCTTCCTGGCGATGATCATGATCGGCAGCACAGCGGGGATCGCGTCGGCTCAGTTGTCGGCCGCGTTCCAGTTGTCGGTCGATGCGTCGTACCTCGGCCGGAGCTTCAGCATCGTGCATCTGTCCGACCAAGGCTTGATGCCGGTCGCGATGGTGGCCTTCGGTGCGTTCATCGCGCTGGCCGGGATCTCGGTGGCCTGTGCGGTGATCGGTTCGGCCTTCGCCGCCCTGATGGTCTGGGCGGTCGCTCGAGTCGGTCGCTGAGCTCTGTACTCCGGCGGGGGACTGCGCTACCTTCCGACAAAATCAACAGGAAACTTTCCTATTGGTCTTCGTGGGGTTCGTGGTCCTGGTGGTCGGGTGGGAGGAGTCGCTCGTGAGGTCGTTGCGCCGGGTGGGGCCGATCGTCCTGGCCGCGGGATTGGTGGTGGGGCCGGTGAGTACGGTGTCCGCTGCCGCGTCCGGCGGCGTGGTGCGGGTGAGTCAGCTCGGGTACGGCGCCTTGGACGGCAAGGCGGCGTACGTGATGACGCGGGACGCGACGGCCGGGAAGAAGTTCCAGGTGGTCGACCGGTACGGGCATCGGGTGCTGACCGGGCGGGTCGGCGGCGACGCGGGGGAGTGGAACGCGACGTACCAGCACGTGTACCAACTGGACCTGTCCGCGCTGAAGGTGCCGGGGACGTATCGGGTCGAGGTGCCCGGGGTGGCGTCGTCGGCGGCGTTCGAGATCCGGGCGAACCGCGACCGGATGCTGACCGGGGCCAAGGACAAGGCGGTCACGTTCTTCACCGAGCAGCGTGACGGCGCGAACGTCGTACCCGGGTCGCTCGGCCGGCAGCCGGCGCACCTGAACGACAGGTCCGCGCAGGTCTACGACTGGCCGGTCTTCGTCGATCCCGACACCGATCAGACTGTGGGCGAGCTGCAGCGGATCGGTGGGCCGGTCGATGTCGAGGGCGGTTGGTACGACGCCGGCGACTACCTGAAGTTCACCCACATCGCGGCGTACTCGGAGTCGTTGCTGTGGGCATCGACCCGGGATGCGCGGAAGCCGGACAAGCAGGTGCTGGCCGAGGCGCGGCACGGTCTGGACTGGCTGGACAAGATGTGGGACGAGCGGACGAAGACGCTCTACATCCAGGTCGGCATCGGCACCGGCAACGTCGAGGAGACCTTCATCGGCGACCACGACATCTGGCGGCTGCCGGAGGTCGACGATCACCTGACCGATCCGTCCGAGCGGTTCCTGCGCAACCGGCCGGTGTTCCGCGCCGCCGCGCCTGGGCAGCCGATCAGTCCGAACCTGGCGGGCCGTACTGCTGCGGCGTTCGCCCTTGCTGCACAGGTCGAGGCGCGGACGAGCCCGGCCAAGGCTCGTCGTCATCTCGAGACTGCGGCGCAGATCTTTGCCCAAGCTCAGTCGAAGAACGTCGGGCAATTGGTCACGTCGCTGCCGTTCGCGTTCTACCCGGAGTCGGCGTGGCGGGACGACCTCGAGTTGGGTGCCACCGAACTGGCGCTTGCCGCGCAACGTCTCCGCGATCCACGAGGACACGCGTGGCTGAAGCAGGCCGGCTACTGGGCTGGGCAGTACATCGAGCACGAGGCCGGCGGCGACACGCTCAACCTGTACGACGTGAGCGCGCTGGCCCACGCGGATCTGATCCGGGCCAACCGATCGGACCGTGCGCTGGTGAAGGCGTTGGCTGGTGATCTGCGCGCGCAGCTGAAGATCGGGGCGGAGCGGGCGTCCGCGGATCCGTTCCGCGCCGGAGCGCAGTACGACAACTTCGACGCCGTACCGCATGCGTTCGGCTTGGCGGCGACCGCGCACCTGTATCGGCAGGTGACCGGAGATCGGCGGTACGACGACTTCGGCACGCAGCAGCTGGACTGGAACTTCGGCGCCAACGCTTGGGGTGTGTCGTTCATGGTCGGTATCGGGGAGAACGCTGAGCGGTGCCCGCATCACCAGATCGCGAACATCCTCGGTCGAGAACTCACTGGCGCGGTGGTGAATGGGCCGAACTCGGAGGAGCTGTTTGAGGAAGGCCTTGGCGATCATCTGGATGGAATGAACCCGTGCCCGGCCGACGGCGTCGATCAGTACGCTCAGTTCACCGGCCACGGTTCCCGGTACGTCGACGACGTCCGCTCCTGGCAAGCCTCCGAACCCGCCGACGACTTCGCCGCCATCGCCGTCTACGCGCTCACCACGTAGTCCCCTCCCCGTACCGGCGACGCGCGCCCCTCTCCCCGCGCGCTCGCCGGTGCACATGCCTTGATCACAAGCACCCGCGTGGGGCGTTCCCGTACGCCGGCGTGCGGGGCCACCGCTGTCTACAAGTAGAGCTCGTACGAGATCACGGCCGGGATCCGGACGTTCAGCCGGCCGGCTGTCTTCGTCAGCACTTCTTCCTTGGCCCACAGCCGTCCGGTCGCCGGGTCGAAGATCAGTACGCGCCGGTTCGGCAGGCCACCGTAACTGCTGTCCACGGCGAATGCCTGGCCTCGACGTCCGGCGCGATCCGTCATCGTCCCCAGCGACACCGCTCCGCTGTGTGCTGCGAGGACCTCGAGCACAGCCTTGCGCACCGCAGGGGTGGGCGTCGCCTCCTTGTACACATCCGTGACCACGTCGGCCAGGTAGCCGGGTCCGTTGGCGTCGATGGGGTGGTCGGTCTTCAGCGTCGCCAGCAGCCGGGCCGGATCACTCGGCAGCGGGTACCGGAACAGCGGTTGATAGCTTCCCGGCGGCCAGGACTCGTCACCTTTCACTGTGCCCGGCTTCTCGACCGACCCTTCCCGCCGCGAATCCTTGGGAGACGCCTCCGGGAAGTACGGCTGCCCGGTCCTGACCACCATGCGCCCGGAAAGATCGCTGTTCCAGGTCCGCGTGATCTCCTCCGGAATGATCGCCGAAGTGACCCGCTCCTTCTCGTCGACAGCCGTCGACAGGTACCAGGCCCGCATTCGTACTGCGTGTGACCCGGCGTCGCCCGGCAGCGTCTTGTCCGCGCCAGCCTTCCGCGCGAGCGCCAGCAGGTCCGTCTGGCCCGGCCGGCCCTGCGCGAGCTCCGCATCGAGCAACGGCGGTGTCGCCGCCATCGCAACCCCACCCGACCCGAACGGGTGGACAACCACCACCCCCGCGCCCGCGACCGCCACGGCCCCGGCCGCGCCGATCAGCACCGCACGCCGCTGTACCTTTCCACGACGGGCAGGTACGTCGGCCGCCGGGATACCGTTGACCGGAGCAACGTGCTCCTCCGCGGCCAGCCTGGATCCGATCCTCTGCAGCCCCGCCAGTTCGCGAGGTGTCAAAGGCCCGTCCGGGATCCCGGACGCCGGGTCGACGCGTTTCAATGTGTCGAGGTCGTTGGTGTTCATGAACGTTCTCCCTGCGTCTTGGACTCAGCTGTTCGCACGACCGTGGAACCGGCCGACCCTCCCCGCGTGCGCTGAGAGCGGTCGTCGTACTGCGCCTGTGCCGTCTTCAACCGAGCTCTCGCGCGATGCAGCCGAACTGCCGCGGCCGTCCTCGAGCAACCGAGTGCCGTCGCCAGATCGGCGCCGCGCAGTTCCTCCCAGCCGGCCAGCATCAGCACCTCTTGGTCGGCCGCGCTGAGCGTCCGCAGAGCAGCCAACGTCCCGGCCAGCTCGTCAGACCACTCGAGCCGCTCATCCGCGGCCGGTCCGGTCCGAGTCACCAGGTCGTTGCCGGCCCGTTGATACGCGGCAGCCGACCGCTGCCGACTGCGCCGCCGATCGGCCAGCACGTTCGCCGCGACCCGATACAGCCACGGCAACGGCCGGTCCTGCGGGAGGTCAGTACGCCGCCTCAACGCCGTCAGGAACACATCCGCAGTCACATCATGCGCCTCGTCGGCATCCCCGATCCGGCGTACGACGTACCGCAGGATCGCGCGATAGTGCTCCGTATAAAGCTGCTCAAGATCGGCCCCATCAGGCTCGGTCATCCGTTCCACACCCGTCTATTGCCGATCACAACAACCGATTACAAACCACCCCACAAGCCCGCACCAAGCCGCCCCCAACAGGCAACGAAGGAACACCCCGCAAGCAAGGGAAGGGGGAGCACCGACCGGGCACGTGGCGAAAGGGCACCTCCTCGACGTCTTCACCCAGGCAGATCGAGCGCGTGGCCAACGTTTCGGGACGCCTCTCGAGTGCCTTCGGCGGTCGACCCACCCACCCCACGGTTGTTGAGCACCACACGCGCACCTGCCAACCCCTGCTTTCACAAGTGGGGCGATGCAGGAGCCCGCGCAAGCAAGGGACGGGGCGGTGGGAGCACCGGCGAGCACGCGACGACAGGAGCGCGCGTAGCGGCGCGTGGGGGTTTACCGCGGGTGTTCGGCGCGCCAGTTCTTGATCATTTGGTCCATGTCGGCGTGGATGAAGGCGAAGAAGTCGGCGGCTTCGGAGAGGCGGCGGCCGACGGGGGAGTCGGGGCCGAAGAGGTCGGCGCCGGACCGGCTGCTGGACTCCCATTCGCTCAACGCCAGATTCCGCCGTTCGAGGATCGCGGCGAAGACGTCCTCCCGGATCCGGTAGTGGTCCTTGCGGGACCCGGGCTGCCGCTCGCGCGTAATGAACGAGACCTGGATCAGCTGTCGCACAGCGCCGGACACCGCCGGCTGGCTGATCTTCAGCGACTCCGCCAACTCAGCCGCCGTCATCGTCCCGGTCGGGCTGACGAGCATCCGGCCCATCACCCGGGCAGACATCGTCGGGACGCCACTGTTCGCCAGGATGCCGGCGAAGCGCTCGACGAACTGGCTGACCTCTTCGGGAGTTGGTTCGGGCGCCATGGTTGAAGACTACAGTAATTTGATCTATCGCAACTATCACAAATATCTGATAATTTGCGTAACATGACCACATCCTCCGTTGCCGAAGGGCCGACGCTCACCGGCGCCCGCCGCTTCGGAGTTCTCTTCGCACTCTGCCTGGCCGTGCTCGTACTCGGCCTGGACACGACCGTGCTGAACGTCGCGCTGCCAACCCTGGCCGCCGACCTCGACGCGTCGACCAGTCAGCTGCAGTGGATGGCGAACAGCTACAACCTGGTGCTCGCCGCGCTGCTGCTGCCGGCGGGTCTGCTCGGCGACCGTTTCGGGCGGCGCAAGATCATCGCCATCGCGCTGACACTGTTCGGCGCAGCGTCGCTCGCCTGTGCGCTGTCCGACTCGGCCGGCCAACTGATCGGCGCGCGGGCCTTCCTGGGCGTCGGCGCCGCGATGATCGTGCCGGTCGCGCTGTCGCTGATCACCGTGCTGTTCCCCACCGACGTGGAGCGCAAGAAGGCGATCGGCTTCTTCGTGGTCGCGAACAGCATCGGGATGCCGCTCGGCCCGATCGTCGGCGGCCTGCTGCTCGACCACGCCGGCTGGCAGTGGATCTTCTACCTGAACGTGCCCATCGCGTTGATCGCCGCGATCGCCGTCAGCCTGCTGGTGCCGGAGACGCGCAGCTCCCGCCGCCCGGCCATCGACTGGCTCGGCATCCTGCTCTCCAGCGCCGGCCTGGCCTCGCTCGTGTACGGCGTGACGAAGGCGGGGGAGACCTCGTGGACCGACGGCATGACGGTGCTCTTCCTGGCGCTGGCCGTCGTACTCATTGCCGTCTTCCTGCTCTGGCAGCGGCGGAACTCCGACCCGCTGATCGAGCTGCGGTTGTTCGGCGAGAAGGTGTTCACCGGTGGGGCGGTGCTGCTCACTGTCTCGGTGTTCGCGATCTTCGGGTTGCTGTTCACGATGCCGCAGTACTTCCAGGGCATCAACGGATCCGACGCGCTGCACACCGGCCTCAAGCTGCTGCCGTTCATCGGTGGAATGACGGTCGGCGCGAAGCTGGCCGAGCCGGTCGAGGCGAAGGTCGGTACCCGGCTGGTGGTGATGGTCGGCTTCCTCGTGATGGCTGCCGGGTTCCTGCTCGGAGCCTTCACTGATCTTGGTACGGGCTACGGCTATACCGCGATCTGGTTCGTGGTGGTCGGATTCGGCCTCGGCTGTTCGATGCCGCAGGCAATGAACGCGGCGCTCGGTGTGCTCGACCCGGAGCGGGCCGGCACCGGATCCGCTCTACTACAGGCGTTCCGGCAGGTTGGTGGCACCGTTGGCGTCGCCGTCCTCGGCACGGTGCTGAACTCCGTCTACCGGCACAACGTGGACACGACCGGCTTGCCGGCGCAAGCGGCGGACGCTGTCGAGAAGGGGTTGGGCGGCGGGCTCGCGGTCGCGGAAAAGGTCGGGTCGGCGGACCTGCTCGGCGACGTACGTGACGCGTTCATGACCAGCCTCAACACGACCATGTGGGCCTCGGCCGGCATCGCGGTCGCGGGCGCCGTACTGGCCGCCGTACTGATGCCGAAGCAGGCCACCAAGGCCTCGCAGGAGGCGCTGATGGGGATCAAGCAGGACGCCTGACACAGCAGCGCGGCGCCCGCTCCCGAGGGGAGAGCGGGCGCCGCGCGATGGGCTCAGTTGAGCTCGAGGCCCGGGTACAGCGGGTGCTTGTCGAGCATTTCGGCCGAGGCGGCCCTGACCTTGTCGGCGACACCGTCGGCCAGCACGTACTTCGCCTTGGACGGCGCACCGGCGGACGTCGTGGTCGGCGTGATCGAGGACAGTACGTCGACCATCAGCTCGGCGACCCGGTCGAACTCGTCGGCCCCGAAGCCGCGCGTGGTCAGCGCCGGCGTACCGATCCGGACGCCCGAGGTGTACCAAGCGCCGTTCGGGTCGCGCGGTACGGCGTTCCGGTTCGTCACGATGCCCGCGTCGAGCAGCGCCGACTCGGCCTGCCGCCCGGTGATCCCGTACGACGAGACGTCGAGCAGGACCAGGTGGTTCTCGGTGCCGTCGGTGACGAGCTTGACGCCACGCTTCATCAGGCCCTCGGCGAGCACGACCGCGTTGTCGGCGACCGCCTGTGCGTACTCCTGGAACGACGGCTGCCGGGCCTCCGCCAGCGCGACCGCCTTCGCCGCCATCGTCTGGCCGAGCGGACCGCCCAGAACCATCGGGCAGCCGCGGTCGACGGCGTCGGCGTACTCGGGCTGGCAGAGCACCATGCCGCCGCGCGGGCCGCGCAGCGACTTGTGTGTGGTCGTGGTGGTGACGTGAGCGTGCGGGATCGGGTCGAAATCGTCGGTGAAGACCTTGCCCGCGACCAGGCCGGCGAAGTGCGCCATGTCGACCATCAGCGTCGCCCCGACCTCGTCGGCGATCTCGCGCATCTTCGCGAAGTTCACCTTCCGCGGGTACGCCGAGTAGCCGGCGATCAGGATCAGCGGCTTGAACTCCCGTGCCTTCCGGGCAACGTCGTCGTAGTCGAGCAGCCCGGTCTCCGGGTCGGTGCCGTAGGAGCTCTGGTTGAACATCTTGCCGGAGATGTTCGGCCGGAAGCCGTGAGTGAGGTGGCCGCCGGCGTCCAGCGACATACCGAGCATCTTCTGGTCACCGAACGCCCGGCGGAGCTTGGACCAGTCCTCCTCGGTCAGGTCGTTGACGTGCTTCACGCCGGCCTCGGCCAGCGCCGGAGACTCGATCCGCTGGGCCAGGATCGCCCAGAAGGCGACCAGGTTCGCGTCGATGCCGGAGTGCGGCTGGACATAGGCGTGCGGGGCGTTGAACAGCGCCGTGGCGTGTTTGGCCGCGGTCTGCTCGACGGTGTCGATGTTCTGGCAGCCGGCGTAGAAGCGGTGCCCGATGGTGCCCTCGGCGTACTTGTCCGAGAGCCAGTTGCCCATCGTCAGCAAGGTGGCGGGGGAGGCGTAGTTCTCGCTCGCGATCAGCTTCAGCGAGGAGCGCTGGTCGGCCAGTTCGGCCTTGATCGCGCCGGCGACGGTGGGTTCGACCGCGGCGATCACCTGGAG
The DNA here is from genome assembly GCF_004331485.1 of Kribbella capetownensis. Taxonomy (GTDB): domain Bacteria; phylum Actinomycetota; class Actinomycetes; order Propionibacteriales; family Kribbellaceae; genus Kribbella; species Kribbella capetownensis. The sequence continues at coordinate 6,503 of NZ_SJKD01000003.1, read as the reverse complement.
CGCGTTGTTGTACGCGGCCGACGCGGCGGCAGCATCGAAGGGTTGAGTCATCGTTGTCTCTCCTGCGGTTGCAGTGGGTCGTAGGCACCCAGGCGCACGGTGCCGACAGTCTTCGCTCCCCGGTGGTTCTCCACCTCAGCGCGCCAGTCGCGACGCGGCCACCTTATCGTGCGGCCGCGGCTCGGAGTCAGAGGCTGCGGTCGGTGATCAGGCCGAACGGCGTGGTCCGCGGGAGAGTGCCGAAGACACCGCCCCAGTCGTTCGCCAGCCGGGACGCGACGAAGGCGTCCGCGACCGCGGGAGTCGAGTGCCGGACGAGCAGCGACGCCTGCAGGCACAGCGCCATCCGCGCCGCCAACCGACGCGCTCCCGCCTCGGCACCTTCGACGTCAGCAAGCGCTTGCAGTACGTCGTTCACCGCCGTGTCGAGGCGCTCGTCCGCACCCCGCGCCGCGCCGACTTCCAGCAGCCACGCCTCGAGCGATTCCGGCCGTCTGAGGGCTCGCAGTACGTCGAGCGCGTTCACGTTCCCCGACCCTTCCCAGATCGAGTTCAGCGGCGACTCGCGGAACAGCAGAGGCATCCCGGATTCCTCGACGAACCCGTTCCCGCCGAGACACTCGAGAGCCTCGGCGGCCATGAACGGCGTCCGCTTACTCACCCAGAACTTCGCCAGCGGCAGCCCGATCCGACGGAACGCGGCCTCCTGCTCGTTGCCGTTGATCGACGCGTCGACCGCTGCCGCGAGCCGCATCCCGAGCGCCGTCGCCGCCTCGCTCTCCAGCGCCAGGTCAGCCAGCACGTTCTGCATCGCGGGCTTATCGGCGAGCAGATCGCCGAACGCCGAGCGATGGCGGGTGTGCCACACCGCCTCCACCAGTGCGCGCCGCTGGAGAGCGGCCGAGCCGAGGACGCAGTCGAGCCGGGTCGCGGCGACCATCTCGATGATCGTGCGGACCCCGGCGCCCTCGTCGCCGAGGCGGTAGCCGACCGTGCCGTGGAACTCGACCTCGCTGGACGCGTTCGACCGGTTCCCGAGCTTGTCCTTCAGCCGCTGCAGGGCAAACGCGTTCCGGTTGCCGTCGGCAAGCACGCGCGGGACGACGAAGCAGCTCAGCCCGTCCGGCGCCTGCGCCAGCACCAGGAACACATCGACCTGCGGCGCCGAGCAGAACCACTTGTGCCCGTTCAGCTGATATTCACCGTCGTCACCGGCCGGAGTCGCGGTGGTCAGGTTCGCCCGGACGTCCGAGCCGCCCTGCTTCTCGGTCATTCCCATCCCCGCGAGTACGCCGCTCTTGGTGGCCGCAGGCAACCGGCGTACGTCGTACTGGGTGGAGGCCAGCTGTGGGACCCACTCCTTGGCGAGCCGTTCGTCGGCCCTGAGGGCGGGGACGGCGGCGTACGTCATCGAGATCGGGCAGCCGTGGCCGGGCTCGACCTGGGACCAGACGTAGAAGCCGGCCGCGCGGGTCAGGTGCGGCGACGGCTGGTCGCTCGTCCAGGGCGCGGCCTGCAGCCCGAAGCCGACGGCGCGCTCCATCAGCCAGTGCCAGGACGGGTGGAACTCGACCTCGTCGATCCGGTTCCCGTACCGGTCATGGGTGCGCAGGACGGGTGGGTTCTGGTTCGCCGGGAGCGCCTGCGCGAGGGCCTCTTCAGAGCCCGCGAGCTCGCCGATCCGGGTCAGCCCGGGATCGTCCGCGAGGCCGGTGTACGGGCGCAGAGCGTCACCGAGTGCCGTGTCGCGCGTGAAGAAGTTCACCCCTTGCAGTGGGGGAGCCTGGTTCGTTACCGCGAATGGGTCCGCCATGTCAGTACGGTAAGCGGTATGGCACGTTCAGGGGCAGGACCCACTGGTGGGAGCTCCCTCTCATTGGCATGGGCCCGCAAGATCCCCGCGACGACCTGGAAGCTGCTCACCCAGACCGTCGGGGTGTGTCTGCGCTACCGGGTCACCGGTCTCGCGGCCGAGGGGGCGTTCTACGCGATCCTCTCGCTGCCGCCGCTCATCTTCGGACTGGCCGGATCGCTCGGTTACATCGCGAGCAAGTGGTTCGAGGTCGAGACGATCAACGACATCAAGCAGCAGATCGTCGACCTGGCCGCCCGGGCGCTGACCGACGACTCGATCAGGAATGTGATCGAGCCGACCCTGGACCAGGTCCTGAACGGCGGCCGTCCGGACGTCATCTCGATCGGTTTCGTGCTCGCGCTGTGGTCCGGCAGCCGCGCGCTGAACGTGTTCGTCGACACCATCACGATCATGTACGGGATGGGCGGCAAGCGCGGCATCGTCCGGACCCGGGCGCTGTCGTTCTCGCTGTACTGCGCCGCCCTGGTGATCGGCGTGATCGTCCTCCCGCTGGTGCTGGCCGGACCGGACGCCGTCCAGGCCCTGCTGCCGCACCGCCTCGACTTCCTGAACCAGCTGTACTGGCCCGTCGTCACGATCCTGTCCGCGGGCTTCTTGAACACCCTGTACCACCTGTCGGTGCCGGTGCGGACCCCTTGGGTCTCCGATCTGCCCGGCTCGTTCCTGGCGCTCTCGATCTGGATCCTGGGCAGCTTCGTACTGCGCTGGATCCTGCAGAGCACGGTCGGCGGTACGTCGATCTACGGTCCACTGGCGGCACCGATCGCCGTACTGATGTGGCTCTACATGACCGCCATCGCGGTGCTGATCGGCGCGGCGCTGAACGCGGTCGTCGACCGGCTGTGGCCGCACAAGGTCCGGATGACGGAGACGGTGAAGGAGACCGTGGACGAGGTCGAGCCGGTGATGAAGGCGGAGTCGGAGCCGCATCACGACAACCCGCTGACCCCGGTTCAGCAGGAGCGGCCGGAGATCGAGGTCGCGCGGAAGGTCGAGGGTCTCGGCGTACCGGCGGCGGATCAGCCACCCAAGGCCCCGCCGGCGGATCGGCCCCCGCCGGACAAGCCGGGGCCGGACAAGTCGCGGCCGGACCGGCCGCCGAAAGCTCCGGGGGTCGAGCCGGGACCGAAGACCGAGGTCGCCGAGCCGGCCCCCGCGCCGGCGCCGCAGCGCAAGCCCGAGCCGGTCGGAAAACCCGGTGCGCAATCTGACACCGACGACCTACGCTGACGCCATCAGCCGGTCCTGGACCCAGGACCGCAGGACTTGGAAGGGAGGAGCCCGCCATGAGCTTGGATCAGGCCCATCGGGCCGATGTCTCCCACCCCGTCCGTCCGCTGAGCTGACCTCGCGGCCGGACCCTCCGAAAGGTTCGCTGATGTCAGCCACACTTCAGGCCCTGGGACTCGACAGCTCCACGGCCGACTACCTGAGCTCTGTCCCGGCCGAGCTCGTGCCGGGTCGCGTCTCCCGGGTCGACAAGGGCCTGGCGACGGTACTCACCGAGGACGGCCCGGTCCGCGCCTCGTGGTCCAGTGCGCTCCTCGCCGCGATCGCCAGTGACCACCAGGCCGGCCCGTGTACAGGGGATTGGGCCGTACTGCGGCACTGGCCGGACGACCGGATGACGGTCGAGTCGCTGGCCCCACGGCGTACGGCGATCGTGCGCGCGGAGGTCGGTGGTTCGTCCAGAGGCCAGGTGCTCGCGGCCAACGTCGACGTGATCGCGATCGTCGTCGGTCTGGTCCCGGAGCCGAACATCGTCCGGATCGAGCGCTTCCTCGCGCTGGCGTGGGAGAGCGGTGCTCGGCCGGTCGTCGTACTGACCAAGTCGGACCTTGTCGGCGATGCCGACGCCCTCGCTGAGGACGTGGCCCGCGCTGCGCCGGGTGCCGACGTACTGGTGTGCAGTGCGACGACTGGTCAGGGCCTGGAGTCGGTGCAGGCGGTGCTGGATGGTGACGCGACTGTGGCGCTGCTCGGGTCGAGTGGTGCGGGGAAGTCGTCGTTGGTGAACGCACTGGCCGGTGTGGAATTGCTGGACGTGCAGGACATCCGTGAAGACGGCAAGGGCCGGCACACGTCGGTCCGGCGCGAGCTGATCGTGCTGCCGAATGGCGGCGTCGTCATCGACACGCCTGGACTGCGGGGGATCGGTCTGCAGGAGTCCGGTGAGGGACTGGCTGCGGCGTTCCCGGACATCACGGCCCTGGCTGAGCAGTGCAAGTTCAAGGACTGTGCGCATGCCACCGAGCCCGGGTGCGCTGTGCGGGCCGCGCTGGAGGACGGCACGCTGCCGATCCGCCGCTTCGAGAGCTGGACCAAGCTGCAGCGCGAGGCCGCGTTCATGGCCCGCCGCAACAACCTCCGTCTCCGCGCCGAAGCCAAGAAACAATGGGCCCGCCAGACCAAGGCCTACCGCCGCGACGTGAACCCGCGCCAGTAGTTGGGTGCTCCCGATGAAAGGATCGGGAGCATGGACCGTGCTGTGTTGGTGACCGGGGCGTCGCGGGGGATCGGGGCGGCGACGGCGCAGGCGTTTGCGGCCGCGGGGGACCGGGTTGCTGTGCACTATGGAGCCTCCGCCGAGGCTGCCGAGGCTGTGCTGAAGTCGTTGCCGGGCTCGGGACATGTGCTCGCGCAGGCTGATCTGGCTGATCCGGACGCGATCCAGACGATGGTCGACGACGCCGCGGCTGCTCTGGGCGGGATCGACGTACTCGTGAACAACGCCGGCGTCTACCACCCGCACCGCATCCGCGAAGCGACGTACGCCGAATGGCAGCAGGCTTGGGCGGACACCCTCGCGGTGAATCTCGTCGGCCCGTCGAACGTCACCTGGTGCGCGGTCCGGCACCTGGGCCGCGGCGGGCGGATCGTCAATGTCTCATCCCGCGGCGCCTTCCGCGGCGAGCCCAACCAGCCCGCGTACGGCGCCTCGAAGGCGGGCATCGTGTCGTTCACCCAATCGCTGGCCCGCGCGCTGGGCCCGGAAGGCATCGCCGTGACAGCGATCGCACCCGGCTGGACGACCACCGACATGGCCGCCGTACACCTGACCGGCGAAGGGTACGACCGCCGCCGGATGGAGAGCCCGCTAGAACGCGTCGCCGACCCGTCCGAGGTCGCGGCGGCGATCTTCTACCTGGCGTCGCCAGAAGCCGAGTTCGCCACCGGCACCGTCCTCGACTTCAACGGCGGCTCCCAGCTGCGGATGTAATTCGCTCGGCCGGCTCACGCTTTCGGGCTAAGGTCCTGCCCGTGCATCGCATCATCACCCCGCCGACCGCCGCTTAGGCGGACGGTCACTCGGTTAGCGCCCAGGTTCTGACCTGGGCTTCTTCGGGCTGTTCGCAGACGACCCACCTCTCCCGCGAACATCCCGGAGTACTTCGATGCTGCACCGACCCACGAAGACGCGCGCCCTCGCCTATGTTGCCCTGGCCGGCCTCGCCTGGGGCACCGGCGGTCCCACCGGCGCCCTGCTGTTCCAATCCAGCGGCCTGACGTCCACCGCCATCTCCTTCTGGCGCCTGGCCACCGGCGCCGCCTGGCTCCTCCTGGCCAACCGCCTCTTCACCAGGACCCCCATCCGCGCCACCTTCATGGCCGCGCCAAGGCAATACATCTTCACCGGCCTAGGTCTGACCGCCTGCCAACTCGGCTACTTCGCCGCCATACCCCGCGTAGGCGTGGCAGTGGCCACCGTCGTCTCCCTAGGCGCAGGCCCTCTCTTCATAGCCGCGGCAACCCGAGAACGCATCACGCCGGCCCTCCTGCTAGCAGTCCTAGGCCTGACCCTCCTGATGACAGCCCCAGGCGCCGCCATCACCACATCCCTCCCCGGCATCCTCCTCTCCCTCCTCTCAGCAGCCGGCTACGCCACCACCACGCTGCTCAACCGCAACCACCCAGCCCCCACCACCACAGCCCTCCTAGGCTTCACCACCGCAGCCCTGGCACTCCTACCCCTAGCCCTACTAGAAGGCCTGATCCCACACGCCGCAAGCTGGCCAACCCTCGCGTACTTCGGCCTCATCCCCACCGCCCTCGCCTACACCCTCTTCTACACAAGCCTCCGCACCCTGACCCCCTCAACAGCAGCCGTCCTAGCCCTACTAGAACCCCTAACAGCCACAGCCCTAGCTGTAGTTCTCTTCCACGAACACCCCACCCCCCTCACCCTCACAGGCGCCGCCCTCCTCCTAACAGCAGTAGCCCTAAAAGCCCTGCGCCCCTAACAGCCCCACCACAACCGCTCAACCGGCGACGACGGTTCCGGCGGGGGTTGGGCGCCGGGCCGAGGGCTCTCGATGGTGTTTACACGGCGGCCAACCCCAGGCGGAATCGTCAACGCGGCGAGCAACCACCACCGGCAACTGTCCCGCGGCGCCCAACCCCAGCCGGAACCATCAACGCGGCGAGCAACCACCACCGGCAACTGTCCCGCGGCACCCAACCCCAGCCGGAACCATCAACGCGGCGGCCAACCCCAGCCGACCACTGTCCTGCGGCGGGCAACCCCGGCCGGCAACTGTCACGCGGCGGGCAACCCCGGCCGGCCACTGTCCGTTCGGCGAGCAACCCCAGCAAAGCCGAGCGAAGCGAAGGCGCCAGGGGGTGCGGG
>NZ_SJKD01000028.1 GCF_004331485.1 Kribbella capetownensis | reverse complement strand
GGCCGCGAAACACTTGCGCAGGATCGCCAGGTCCTGCTCCGGCGTCCAGTCGTGCATGATCATGGACAGCAGTACGACGTCATGGCCCGCCGGGAGCTCGGGATCGGCGAGGAAATCGCCCGGGGCGACCCCGATCCGGTCCTCGAACCCTGCCGCCGCGACCTTCTTCGCGGCGATCTCGCAGACCGGCGGCAGATCGAACACCGTTGCCCGCAAGTTCGGGTAACGCCGGCACAACTCGATGTCGAAGGCCCCGGAGCCACCGCCGATGTCGAGCAGGGCGGTAGAGGCCGACAGGTCGACGTACGCACCGAGCTCGCGCGCGGTGAGCGTCGACAGCGAATGCATCGCCTCCCAGAACAAGGCCAGCAACTTGGGGTCCTCACCCGCGAACAAGTGCTCCTGCTCGTCGGGGTTCCAGCTCGTCGGCCGATTGGTTCGCACCGCCTCGGTCAGCCTGCCCCACGCCGGGTAGAGCCGGCGGTCCAGCATCTGCACCCAACCGCCGAAGTCGTACGCCTTGCCGGGAAC
>NZ_SJKD01000027.1 GCF_004331485.1 Kribbella capetownensis | reverse complement strand
TCGACCATGAACGCCGTACCGTCGGCGACGCAGCAGGTCAGGCCGATGCGGGTCACGTACCAGGTGCCATTCTTGGCCGGTGTGACGAAGCCGGTGAGCTGGAAGGCGCGGCCTTTCATGCTGTCTTTCTCCCAGACCGCCCACACGGCGTAGTCCCGGACCGCGAGTGCGACTGGCGCGTCGCCCTCGGCGTTGTTGCCGAGCCAGGAGTTGCTCTCGGGGTTAGCCGGTTTGGCGGCGACGGGGGACTGGCGTTGGGCGGCGTCGGCGCCGAGGGCGGGCGGGTCGACCACGAGCAGCGCGAAGATCGGGATCAGCAGCAACCAGGCGGCGCGCGGCAGGCCGGGGTGGCCGTGCCCGTCATCCGCCGGCTCGCCCGCGTGCCCGTCGTCGCCGGGCTCCTTCTTCCGGCTGTCGGCGAGTACGTCGGCGACCGCGAGGGCGATGAGGATCAGTCCCGCGGCGAGGAGCATCCAGCGCATACCGGGTTTGACGTAGCGCAGGTAGGTGTTCGAGGTCGCGAGCTGGACCACCGCGGC
>NZ_SJKD01000026.1 GCF_004331485.1 Kribbella capetownensis | reverse complement strand
CCCAGTTCCGTTGAAGATACCGGTATCAAATCCATACCGTTGCACTCGATCCTACGAGAGGGAGCGATACACATGGAGCGGATCCTGGTCATCGGCGGTGCACGGGCGCTCGGCGCGGCGGTGGCGCGGCGTGCGGTCAAGGACGGGTACGACGTAGTTGTCGGTGCACGTGATCTGGCCGCGGCCGACGTACTGGCACGCGAGATCGGCGCCACCGCGCTGCGGGTCGACCTGCAGGACGAGTCGACAATCGCGGCCGCGGCAGAACAGCTGAAGGACGGGATCGATCACCTCGTCACGACCGGTTCGGCGCCACACGACGTACGCGCGACCGAGCTGGATCGCGACAAGCTGCTGGCCGCGTTCACGGCGAAGGTGGTCGGGCCCCTGCTGGTCGCCAAGCACTTCGCCTCGGTACTGCGGCCGACCGGGTCGATGGTGATGTTCTCCGGCGTCGTCGGCTGGCGGCCGGGGCCGGGCTCACTGGTCAAGGGGATCACCAACGGTGCGGTCGAGTACGCCGCGCGCCACCTGGCGGCGGATCTCGCTCCGGTCCGGGTCAACGCCGTCTCGCCCGGTGTCGTGGACTCGGGCGTATGGGATCGCCTTGGTGACAACAAGGCCGGGTTGCTGAGCAAGAGCGCGGCCGGCACCTTCGTCGGACGCCACGGCGAAACCGAGGACGTCGTCGACACGGTGATGTGGCTCCTCCGCGCGGGCTTCATCTCCGGCGAGACGGTCCACATCGAAGGCGGCGCCCGCCACAAATCCACCTGATATCCAGTACGACAGCTGAGTGAGTCAGGTGAGCTCGGCGCGCAGGATCGATGCTGCGC